>NZ_CP199678.1:0-4800000 GCF_057597225.1 Paenibacillus sp. NN59
GTGGACAGCCATACTTCTGATTTATGGCAGCAAATTTTATCAATCATACAAAATAAACTCAGCAAACCCAGCTTCGACACCTGGTTCAAAGCAACCAAGGCCACCAAGCTGAACGATCAGACCATCGTCATCTCCGCCCCAACTACGTTTGCCGTCGAATGGCTGGAGAGCCGTTACACCAAACTGGTTGGTTCGACGGTCTATGAACTGCTTGGCAAACAGGTCGATGTGAAATTTGTCATCGAGGAGAACAAACCTGTAGAACCAGATCCGCAGTTGCCGGCACCGACGCCGACAGTCGTTCAGGAAGAAGCCGTGCTCAGCATGCTGAATCCTAAATATACGTTCGACACCTTTGTCATTGGGCCGGGTAACCGTTTTGCCCACGCCGCATCGCTGGCGGTCGCTGAAGCGCCCGCCAAAGCCTACAATCCTCTTTTCCTATATGGAGGCGTAGGACTTGGCAAAACCCACTTGATGCATGCCATCGGACATTATATTTTGGAGCATAATCCGAGTAGCAAGGTGGTTTATTTGTCATCTGAGAAATTCACGAATGAGTTCATCAACTCCATCCGTGATAATCGCGGGGAAAGCTTCCGGAACAAGTACCGGAGCGTAGATATACTGCTTATTGATGATATTCAGTTCCTGGCCGGGAAAGAATCAACACAAGAGGAATTTTTCCATACGTTTAATGCGCTGCATGAGGAACGGAAGCAGATCATCATCTCCAGCGATAGACCACCTAAGGAAATTCCAACCCTGGAGGAGCGGCTGCGCTCCCGGTTTGAGTGGGGGTTAATTACGGATATTCAGCCTCCGGATCTGGAGACGCGGATTGCGATTTTGCGTAAAAAAGCGCGTGCGGAGAATCTGGATATTCCAAATGAAGCGATGATGTACATCGCCAATCAGATTGATACGAACATTCGGGAGCTTGAAGGAGCCCTGATTCGTGTCGTTGCTTACTCTTCACTGACCAATCAGGACGTTAGTTCTCATCTGGCCGCTGAAGCACTGAAGGATATTATTCCTTCAAGCCGTCCCAAAATGATCACGATTCAAGACATCCAACAAAAGGTCGGCGAATACTACAGCCTCAAGCTTGAAGATTTCAAAGCACGGAAACGGACAAAAGCTGTTGCTTTTCCTAGACAGATCGCTATGTATCTCTCTCGTGAACTGACAGACTTTTCTCTGCCCAAAATCGGGGAGGCTTTTGGAGGACGAGATCATACCACGGTCATTCATGCCCATGAAAAAATCTCTCAAGCGATCAAGAACGATCAAGATCTCTATAAAGTTATCAACAACTTAACCGAAAAAATTAAGAATCCAACCTGAACAAGTCCCAAGCCTATGCACAACGTGTACACATGTGGATAGGCTTAATTTTATGGGTTTAACCCTACTTATCCACATATTCAGTGCCCCTATTACTATTATTACTATAAAGATCTAAAGATATCTTCTCCAAAAAGCCGTTGCAAAGCACGGCCTTCGGCCTTTCGATAAACACCTTTTTAAGACCAAAACAAAACCAAAAACATCTAACAAATCCGCTAGGAGTGAAACCATGAAAATCAGCATAATGAAAAGTTATCTTAACGAATCCATTCAACAAGTATCCAAAGCGATCTCAAGTCGTACGACGATCCCCATTCTGAGCGGTATCAAATTCGACGTGAATCACCAAGGTGTAACGTTGACAGCAAGTGACACAGATATCTCCATTCAGTCATTTATCCCACTTGAAGAGGGAGACAAAAGTGTGGTGCAAGTAGAACAACCGGGTAGCGTTGTTCTGCCAGCCAAATTTTTCGTAGAGATCATCAAAAAGTTGCCTTCGCAGGAAGTACACATGGAAGTCAAAGAAAACTTCAACACTTTTATTTCGGCAGGTGCAACGGAGATTCAACTGGTAGGTCTGGACCCGGAAGAGTTCCCGGTACTGCCAAGCATTGAAGAGAACCAAACGGTCTCCATTCCTGGAGATTTGCTGAAAAATATGATTAAACAGACCGTGTTCTCCATTTCCACCCATGAAACGACACCTATTCTGACAGGTGTACTCTGGAGTCTTGGTGATAACGAGTTGAAATTTGTGGCAACGGACCGTCACCGTCTTGCTACACGTGCGGCAATGCTGGATAATGCAGAAGGTATCCGTTTCAACAACGTCGTCATTTCCGGTAAAACACTAAACGAGCTGAGTAAAATCGTTCCCGACCAGAACACGCTTGTGGATATCGTTGTCGCAGATAATCAGGTGCTGTTTAAAATTGACCGTGTACTTTTCTACTCACGTATTTTGGACGGAACATATCCGGATACTTCTAGAATTATTCCAACGTCATACAAAACAGAACTTGTTTTGGACACAAAAAAATTAAGTGAATCGATTGACCGGGCTTATTTGCTGTCGCGTGAGGAAAAAACAAACATTGTGCGCATGCAGACGATGGACTCCGGCACGATTGAAATATCCTCCAGCTCCTCTGAGCTTGGTAAAGTAAGAGAAGAGATTGAGCCGGCTGAATTTTCGGGTGAACCGCTCAAGATCTCGTTTAACTCCAAATACATGCTGGATGTGCTGAAAGTGGTGGAGAGTGAGCAACTGATGATTGCCTTTACGGGTGTCATGAGTCCCATTATCTTGAAACCGCTCGACGACAGTCAGAGCCTATACGTCATCCTGCCTTACCGGACGACCAATTAACGAAAGGAAGATCACACGATGAAGCAAGTATCGATTCGTACGGAATATATTAAGCTTGACCAATTTTTAAAACTAGCAGACTGCATCCCTACTGGAGGTATGGCAAAAGCCCTCCTCCAAGAAGGGCTTGTTCGTGTGAATAAAGAGGCTGAGGAACGCCGTGGACGGAAGTTATACCCTGGGGATATCGTAGAGGTAGACGGAGAAGGCACGTTCGAAGTGGTTGCGGAGTAAAAGACCAAGGTGCAATCCTGCTGCCTCCTGACGGACGGGATAAAAGGGAGGTTAACGCGTGTTTGTAAACAGCATAGAGTTGCAGCAATTCCGCAATTATGAGCATCTGAAGCTGGAATCATTTGGACCCGTCAATCTGTTGATTGGACAAAATGCCCAAGGCAAGACCAATCTGGCCGAGGCTATTTTTGTGCTGGCACTCACCAAGAGCCACCGCACCTCCCGAGATAAGGAACTGATCCGTTTTGGGGAAGAACGGTCAAGGCTCACCGCCGAGGTTGACAAAAAATACGGAGCAGTTAAGCTGGAGCTGTCCTTATCACAGCAAGGGAAAAAGGCAAAGATTAATGGTCTGGAGCAACGTAAATTAAGCGATTTTGTCGGCTCTCTCAACGTGGTGATGTTTGCCCCCGAGGATCTGGAGATTGTCAAAGGCACACCGGGGGTTCGCCGCCGGTTCCTTGACATGGAGATCGGGCAGGTGGCTCCAGGTTATCTCTATCATCTGCAGCAGTATCAGAAAGTGCTGGTGCAACGGAATAATCTACTCAAGCAACTGTGGGGAAAAGGGGATTCAGCTCAAGCGATGCTGGAAATCTGGAACGAACAGCTTGCAGAGCACGGTGTTAAAATCGTCAAAAAAAGGAAACAATTCATAAAGAAACTTCAAAAGTGGGCAGAAACGATCCATCAGGGGATTACTGGAGGTGGAGAAGTTCTGCGTCTGGCCTACCTTCCCTCCTTCAGCGAAGCCGCTGAGGAAGATGAAGCTGTCTTAATGGAGCAATTTATGATAAAATTATCACAAATGAAAGAGCAGGAGATTCGCCGGGGCACAACGCTGAGTGGGCCACATCGGGATGACCTGTCCTTTTTCATTAACGAACGGGAAGTACAAACGTATGGCTCTCAGGGGCAGCAACGCACAACAGCGTTGTCTCTTAAGCTTGCGGAGATTGAACTGATTCATGAAGAGATCGGGGAATATCCGGTTCTGTTGCTGGATGACGTATTATCCGAACTTGATCCTTTTCGTCAGACCCAGCTGATCGAAACATTCCAAAGCAAGGTACAGACTTTTATTACCGCTACGGGAATCGAGAGCCTGAACGTTGACAAGCTTAAAGACGCTAGTATCTATCACGTTCATGCCGGACAGGTGGAACGCTAAGGGGTGAAGGCTTATGTACATTCATCTGGGCGGTGAAAAAATCATCCGTTCTTCTGAGTTGGTTGCTATTTTTGATATATCGATCGAGAAATCCTCAAAAATATCCAAGCAGTATGTTACACATGCCGAACAGGAAAAAACGGTCGAACATATCGGCGAAGAGGAAGCAAAGTCTA
The DNA here is from genome assembly GCF_057597225.1 of Paenibacillus sp. NN59. Lineage (NCBI taxonomy): Bacteria > Bacillati > Bacillota > Bacilli > Caryophanales > Paenibacillaceae > Paenibacillus > Paenibacillus sp. NN59. The sequence goes on from NZ_CP199678.1 coordinate 4,304, forward strand.
TCGTGGTGACGAAAAACATTGTGTATTACTCACCGATTTCCTCCGCAACGCTAAAGAAGCGTGCGCACCATTTTCCTGATTTATAGCGGATATTCCAAAAGAGAATTTCTTTGTCTGCTAATATTCTTAAGTTAACGCATATTCAAGATATTGAATCTATAGAAGTAGGTGAAAGGCATGTCTATGAATCAACCGTCATATGATGCGAATGAAATTCAGGTCCTTGAAGGACTGGAAGCCGTACGTAAGCGTCCGGGGATGTACATCGGTTCCACCAGTGCCAAAGGTCTGCATCATCTGGTCTGGGAAGTAGTGGACAACAGTATCGATGAAGCGCTGGCGGGTTACTGTGATCATATCGAGATCAACATCCATGAAGACAACAGTGTAACCGTTGTGGATAATGGACGGGGTATTCCAGTTGGCGAACATGCCAAAATGAAACGTCCAGCTCTGGAAGTCGTTATGACTGTTCTTCATGCAGGGGGTAAATTCGGTGGAGGCGGGTACAAGGTATCCGGTGGTTTGCACGGTGTAGGTGTATCCGTTGTTAACGCACTTTCTGAAAAAGTAGTCGTTACTGTAAAACGGGATGGTCATATCCATCAACAGGAATACCGCCGCGGTGCTCCGCAATATGATCTCAAAGTGATCGGCACAACCGACGAGACGGGAACAACTGTGACGTTCCATCCCGATCCGGAGATTTTTACAGAAACTTTGGTATATGATTACGAAACATTGCTTACACGTGTCCGTGAGCTGGCGTTCCTGAACAAAGGAATCGGTCTGACTCTGACAGATGAGCGTACAGGTGTAACTAACTCCTTCATGTACGAAGGCGGGATCATTGAGTATGTATCCTTCTTAAATCAAAAGCGTGAAGTGTTGCATGAGAATCCGATCTACGTTGAAGGTTCACGGGATAACATTCAGGTGGAGGTTGCACTGCAATACAATGACAATTACACCGAGAATATTTATTCTTTTGCGAATAACATCAACACCCATGAGGGCGGAACGCACGAGTCAGGCTTTAAGAGTGCACTCACCCGGATTATTAATGACTATGCCCGTAAGGCTGGTGTAATCAAGGATAGTACCGGCAATCTGTCTGGTGACGATGTGCGTGAAGGTCTGACGGCCATTATTTCGGTCAAAATTCCGGAACCGCAATTCGAAGGACAAACAAAAACAAAGCTCGGAAACAGTGAAGTACGTGGTATTGTGGAGTCTTTGTTTGCAGAGAAGCTGCAGGAGTTCTTGGAAGAGAATCCTTCCGTATCCCGTCGTATTTTGGAAAAAGGATTGCAGGCTGCGCGTGCCCGTGAAGCGGCTCGTAAAGCTCGTGAACTGACACGCCGTAAAGGCGCGCTTGAAGTCAGCTCCCTGCCGGGTAAGCTGGCGGACTGTTCATCCAAAGATGCGTCCATCAGTGAATTGTACATCGTCGAGGGTGACTCTGCCGGCGGTTCAGCCAAACAGGGTCGTGACCGTCACTTCCAGGCTATTTTGCCGCTTCGTGGTAAGATCCTGAACGTGGAAAAGGCACGCCTTGACCGTATCCTGGGCAATGCCGAGATTCGTGCGATTATCACTGCGATGGGAACAGGGATCGGCGACGATTTTGACATCTCCAAAGCACGTTATCACAAAATCATCTTGATGACCGATGCCGATGTCGATGGTGCCCATATCCGTACACTGTTGCTGACATTCTTGTATCGGTATATGCGCAAAATCATTGAGGCCGGTTATGTATATATTGCACAGCCACCACTGTTCAAGATTGAGCGTAACAAAGTCATTCGTTATGCAGGCTCCGAGAAAGAGCGTGACGAGATTATTGCTTCCTTGGGTGAGAACGTCAAGTTCAATATCCAGCGGTACAAAGGTCTTGGCGAGATGAATGCCGGACAGCTGTGGGAAACCACGATGGACCCGGAAAGCCGGACAATGTTGCAAGTATCGATCAGTGATGCGATGCTCGCGGATGCCATGTTTGACACCTTGATGGGAGATAACGTCGAACCTCGTCGTGACTTCATCCAGGAGAATGCAAAATACGTGAAAAACCTCGATATTTAACGAGTTGCGAAGAGGCGCCTGTGAGGGCGCCTTTTTTTATATTATGAGTGATAATGCGCTTATTTACCTGGCAGTCCGTCGTTTGATTGTGGAAGCCTGCGCTTTGGAAGCCTTCGAGGTTGTTTTTTTCGCTTTGCCTTTTTTGGAGGGTAAGCGTCCGTAAGCAATGGCATAACGTTTGATTTTGCGGTAAGCCTCTTTATCGGGAAGCAGACCAAAGGCATAGATGCCAGGCAGTGTGTTGACCTCCAGAATCCAGGGACGCCCATGATCATCCAAAGCGATATCAATTCCAATCTCTTTGAGTCTGGGAAAAGAGCTTTGCAATTGGACAGCAGTATGGATACCGAGGCGGTGCAGTTCATGCTCAAGCTTTTGATATCCTTCCCTTTTGAGTTGCGGGAGTACAAGTTCTTCAAAGGTAGCCAGACGGCCGCCACCGTGGATATTGGTAATGATTTTCCCTGGCGCAGCAACCCGTCCGAGAATACCTGTTGTTTCCCAGCTATGCTGTGGGTTCTTCTGGGTTAACACACGCAGGTCAAAAGGTAATCCCTCATGTGTCATTAGTGGAATACCCTGTTGAATGATATAGTCACGTTTCTGAATACGTTCGTTCAATGCGTTCTCAAGTTCTGTGAGCGAATGAAAGACTCGCTCTTCAGTTCCATGTTGCAGATGATAGGTCGTAATATCGGACATAGTCGGAGGAATAGGCTCTGATTCTACTGATTCAGGTGAGGTGGATTCATCAGATGCTTCATCACTTATGGATTCGGCAGTTGAGTCTGCAGAACGAGGGACTGTGATTGTGGTGTGAACTGTCCTTACCCGCATCACCCCATTACCGTAAGTTCCCCTGTCGGGTTTAATAAAATTGGCTGGGAATAACTCGGTCATTCGTTCTAGTGTTTGCGAGCTATATTTTCGGGTCACCGGTATATATTCATTGACATGACGACTGCGTTGCAAAATTGCTGTTTTAGTCCATTTGCTGGAGACACGCTGGATACTCATGTGCATCAGTCCTTTCTTGTTTTGATCCGTTGTGCTGAGGGACATTATGCAGAAAATCAAAGGACAAGAGATGATTTCAGTGGTATAATAGAGGAATATGGCGTTTTGTGCTGTCAGCCGATAAAATTGCAGTTTGATTGCCACGTGGGAACGGCTCTAGCCTTGATTGGACAGTACATATGCCGCTTTTCTAGCATTGTATGTGCAATTGCAGAGGAAGGCAGGGCGAACCCCCAGACACGCTCAAGTTCCTGGAAGAAAGGCTATTGCCCAGCGGACGTTTAATTGTGTAACTTTTGTGAAAGTAATATAATAAAGAGTAGCGTTCTTGCGCGGTTTTAGCCTTGTTAGGCTTTTCACATATATTAATTTTCTGGAAATGATTGATTTGGAACGTTTGTTGAAGGACAAGAAGGAGGTCCAGCATGGCGGAAGAAATGAACTCGCAGATTAAAGATCGGGATATTGGCGTCGAGATGCGTGAATCGTTTATGGATTATGCGATGAGCATCATTGTGAGCCGTGCCCTGCCAGATGTGCGTGATGGATTGAAGCCGGTTCACCGGCGCATTCTGTATGCAATGTCGGAGCTTGGCATGACACCTGATAAACCACATAAAAAATCAGCCAGAATCGTCGGCGAAGTTATCGGTAAGTATCACCCGCACGGTGACTCTGCCGTTTACGAGACGATGGTACGGATGGCACAGGACTTCTCCCTGCGTTACATGCATGTAGATGGACACGGTAACTTCGGATCAGTCGATGGTGATATGGCTGCAGCGATGCGTTATACCGAGGCACGTTTGTCCAAGATTGCAATGGAAATGCTCAGAGATATCAACAAGGACACCATTGACTTCCAACCAAACTATGATGGCGAAGAAAATGAACCTATTGTTCTCCCTGCTCGTTTTCCTAACTTGCTTGTCAATGGAGTTGGCGGGATCGCCGTAGGTATGGCTACCAATATTCCTCCTCATAATCTGGGAGAGGTTATTGACGGCGTACAGGCCATGATTAAAAATCCAGACATTACATCCATGGAACTGATGGATTATATCCAAGGTCCCGACTTCCCTACATCTGGTTATATTCTGGGACGTTCAGGTATTCGTCAGGCTTACCAGACTGGACGCGGATCGGTAACGATGCGTGCCAGAACCAATATCGAAGAGAACAATAACAAAGCTCGTATCGTCGTTACTGAGCTTCCGTACCAGGTGAACAAAGCAAGACTCGTAGAGAAAATTGCTGAACTGGTACGTGACAAAAAGATCGATGGCATTACCGATCTGCGTGATGAATCTGACCGTAATGGTATGCGGGTTGTGATTGAGCTTCGCAGGGACGTCAATCCTGGTGTTGTGTTGAACAATTTGTACAAGCACACTTCGATGCAGTCCACATTCGGTATTAACATGCTTGCGATCGTCAATAAAGAACCAAAGATTCTGAATCTGCGTGAAGTGTTGTATCACTATTTGCAGCACCAGATTGAGGTTATTCGTCGCCGTACACAATTCGAATTGAGAAAAGCGGAAGCTCGTGCTCACATTCTGGAAGGTTTGCGTATTGCATTGGATCACATCGACGAGATCATTACGTTGATTCGTTCATCAAGCAATACAGATGCAGCTAGAGAAGGTTTGATTGAGCGTTTCTCACTCAGCCATGACCAGGCGCAAGCTATTCTGGATATGCGTTTGCAACGTCTGACAGGTTTGGAACGTGAACGGATCGAGAACGAGTACAACGAATTGATGGTCAAAATCCGCGAGTATCGCGAAATTTTGGCTAATGAACATCTTGTACTTGAGATTATCAGTACAGAGCTTCAGGAAATTCGTGAGCGTTTTGGTGACGATCGCCGTACCGAGATCACGGTTGGAGAAGAAAGTATTCTGGATGAGGATCTGATTCCACGTGAAGAAGTAATCATCACGATTACCCACACAGGTTACGTTAAACGTCTGCCTGTATCTACCTACCGTAGCCAAAAACGCGGAGGACGCGGTGTTGTAGGGATGGATACAAAGGATACCGATTTTGTCGAGCATCTTTTCGTTACCAACTCTCACAACTACCTGATGTTCTTCACGGATAAAGGGAAAGTATATCGCCTGAAAGCTTATGAGATTCCAGAGCTTGGACGTACAGCGCGTGGGACACCAATTATCAACCTGATTCAGATTGAGCAAGGGGAGTCTGTCAATGCGGTTATTCCAGTACAGGAATTCGAGAGCGATAAGTATCTATTCTTTGCAACACGTCAGGGTGTAGTGAAGAAAACGCCGCTTGAAGATTACACGAACATTCGCAAAGGCGGACTTATCGGGATCTCCTTGCGTGATGATGACAGCCTGATTGATGTGAAGCTGACGGATGGGCAACAAGAGATTATCATGGGTACAGCTCATGGAATGTCTATTCGTTTCTCAGAGGGTAATGTACGTTCTATGGGACGTAGTGCTACCGGGGTTAAGGGTATCACGCTTGACGATCAAGACGCGGTTATCGGTATGGACGTCGTAGATGCTGATCTGGATGTTTTGATTGTCACAGCCAAAGGGTACGGTAAACGGACCCCAGTTAGTGATTACCGGATGCAAACTCGTGGTGGTAAAGGAATCAAGACGATCAATGTTACCGAGAAGAACGGTGCTGTTGTCAGCCTCAAAATGGTTAAAACAGAAGAGGATCTGATGATTATCACATCCAGTGGTACATTAATTCGGATGAGCATGGATGGCATCTCAACCATGGGTCGCTATACTCAGGGTGTGAAGCTAATCCATATTCGTGAGGAAGACGCTGTAGCTACCGTAAGCCGAATTGATAAAAATGAAGAAGAACCAGATGAAGATAACGATGAAGCAACAGAATCTGGAGCGTCCTCTGATACAGAGTTAAATCTGGAAGAAGGCATGGCGTCTGAAGCAGAAACTGATGTTCAAGATGATGATTCAGGTTCGGAAGAATAACATAGGTATCTTGTTTTATTGAATCGTTAAGAAACTTGAAACAGGATACGAAGGGCTCCCTTTATGGGGGCCCTTTTTGATATGTACAGAAGAAATAATGAAAGCTTCAAAATCTAGGATGTACAGCCTGTTTTCTGAGTAATATAATGGGAAATAACATGAGAAACCGGGACTATGGTCTTGTATTGTCATCATCTTAAGAAGAACGATGAGTGAGGGGAATCGGTATGGGATTAATTACCCTGTCAGAAGTCAAACCAGGACTAAAATTGGGAAGTGATGTGCAGACGTCACGTGGCAATGTGTTGCTTCAAAAGGGTAAAATTATTTTACCTAAAGATATGGAAGTCCTCAGGGCGTTTTTGATTCATCAGGTGGACATCGAACAAGAGAGGACAGGAACTAGCAGTGGAGGTTCAAAAGGAGTAACTGGACCCAGCGGAGCATTAGGAACAGCCGTCGCAGAGAAGAATGGGGAACGGACAAGTACAATAGTTTCAGCCCCAGTTATTACACTTCAGGATGAATACGAGAAAATGGTTACGTTGACTAAAAACGCGTTTCTCTCCTCATTAGCTGCTGAATTGCCCGTTTATGAGTTACGGACACAGCTAGAGGCTTTGTTCATACATCTCAAACAATATAATGTGCTTACCTTCAGTCCACACAATATGAAAGAGCATGATTATGTATATCACCATGCTGTGCTAAGCGCGATCACATCCTATCAACTGGCTCAGTGGATCGATCTCCCCTCCAAGGACTGGATGCAGGTTGCCTTTGCTGGATTGTTCCATGATATCGGTAATAACAAGGTTGATCCGCAGATTCTCCATAAACCTTCTTCTCTGACAGCGGAGGAGCAAGAGGAGATCAGGCAACACACCAAGTATGGTTATCAGATTCTTAAACAGGCTAAGGCCATCAATGAAGGTGCAAGACTTGCAGCACTGCAGCATCACGAAAAAGTGGATGGATCGGGTTATCCCTTGCAACTTACCGGGACACAGATTCATATCTATGCCAAAATCGTAGCTATCGCAGATATTTTCCATGCAATGACCCTAGAGAAGATTTATCGTAAGGCTCAATCTCCATATCTGGTTCTGGAACAAATTCAAAGTGAGGCGTTTGGTAAACTGGAACCTTCTATTGTGAATATGTTTGTGCAACGCTCCACTCAGATTCATAATGGAATACGGGTGAAACTGAGTAATAACCAGATTGGGGAAATTATTTTCTCAGATCGAGATCATCCTACTCGGCCAATGGTATCTGTAGAAGGATCGATCATCAATCTGATGCAACAAAGACAGTTATATATTCAAGAAGTATTAGGTTAGAAGCATAGTTGGATTTGTTGTGTGAAGACCTTCTCATAACGAGAGGGTCTTTTTTTAATATGGTAGTTAAAAGTTTAACGTTTATGAGTATATTTGGTTATCAAATGAGTCCAAATATAGTTTAGTTTTAAGTAATAAAAGAAACTAGAAAAAACACTTGCATTAAAATTCTCTACATGGTATATTCTAATTCCGGCCAAGAAAACACAGTTTAGACGGTGCGGCAAGCCAATAAAAACAAGCTTCGAAAGAAACTTAAAAAAAGTGCTTGCAAAGTTGGTTCGGAAATGATATGATATAAAAGTTACTGAAGCGAATGACTGACGGTGACTGAATGTGTTTGATCTTTGAAAACTGAACAACGAGTGAGTAAACATTCTGCTTGCAGAATGACGTGAAGGTTTTTGGTACATGCCATCTGGCTGTATGAAAACTGGAACACAAATGAGATTTTTAATCTCGTCAGATTCAAAATGAGCTTATCGCTCTTTTCAATAACTTTATTGGAGAGTTTGATCCTGGCTCAGGACGAACGCTGGCGGCATGCCTAATACATGCAAGTCGAGCGGACTTGAAGAGAAGCTTGCTTCTCTGATAGTTAGCGGCGGACGGGTGAGTAACACGTAGGCAACCTGCCCTCAAGCTTGGGACAACTACCGGAAACGGTAGCTAATACCGAATACTTGTTTTCTTCGCCTGAAGAGAACTGGAAAGACGGAGCAATCTGTCACTTGGGGATGGGCCTGCGGCGCATTAGCTAGTTGGTGAGGTAACGGCTCACCAAGGCGACGATGCGTAGCCGACCTGAGAGGGTGATCGGCCACACTGGGACTGAGACACGGCCCAGACTCCTACGGGAGGCAGCAGTAGGGAATCTTCCGCAATGGGCGAAAGCCTGACGGAGCAATGCCGCGTGAGTGATGAAGGTTTTCGGATCGTAAAGCTCTGTTGCCAGGGAAGAACGCTTGGGAGAGTAACTGCTCTCAAGGTGACGGTACCTGAGAAGAAAGCCCCGGCTAACTACGTGCCAGCAGCCGCGGTAATACGTAGGGGGCAAGCGTTGTCCGGAATTATTGGGCGTAAAGCGCGCGCAGGCGGTCATGTAAGTCTGGTGTTTAATCCCGGGGCTCAACCCCGGATCGCACTGGAAACTGTGTGACTTGAGTGCAGAAGAGGAGAGTGGAATTCCACGTGTAGCGGTGAAATGCGTAGAGATGTGGAGGAACACCAGTGGCGAAGGCGACTCTCTGGGCTGTAACTGACGCTGAGGCGCGAAAGCGTGGGGAGCAAACAGGATTAGATACCCTGGTAGTCCACGCCGTAAACGATGAGTGCTAGGTGTTAGGGGTTTCGATACCCTTGGTGCCGAAGTTAACACATTAAGCACTCCGCCTGGGGAGTACGGTCGCAAGACTGAAACTCAAAGGAATTGACGGGGACCCGCACAAGCAGTGGAGTATGTGGTTTAATTCGAAGCAACGCGAAGAACCTTACCAGGTCTTGACATCCAACTAACGAGGCAGAGATGCGTTAGGTGCCCTTCGGGGAAAGTTGAGACAGGTGGTGCATGGTTGTCGTCAGCTCGTGTCGTGAGATGTTGGGTTAAGTCCCGCAACGAGCGCAACCCTTATATTTAGTTGCCAGCATTTCGGATGGGCACTCTAGATAGACTGCCGGTGACAAACCGGAGGAAGGTGGGGATGACGTCAAATCATCATGCCCCTTATGACCTGGGCTACACACGTACTACAATGGCCGGTACAACGGGCTGCGAAATCGCGAGATGGAGCCAATCCCAACAAAGCCGGTCTCAGTTCGGATTGCAGGCTGCAACTCGCCTGCATGAAGTCGGAATTGCTAGTAATCGCGGATCAGCATGCCGCGGTGAATACGTTCCCGGGTCTTGTACACACCGCCCGTCACACCACGAGAGTTTATAACACCCGAAGTCGGTGGGGTAACCGCAAGGAGCCAGCCGCCGAAGGTGGGATAGATGATTGGGGTGAAGTCGTAACAAGGTAGCCGTATCGGAAGGTGCGGCTGGATCACCTCCTTTCTATGGAGAATCGTTTCCCGCGTGGAAACATTCAAATATGCAGCTTAGCTGCAAACCACTCACTCGTTGCTCAGTTTTGAGAGCTCAAACTCTCAAACTTCTCGTTTATTCGACCGACACATCCGTGAACGGCCCGAACGAAACGATTTGTTCTTTGAAAACTAGATATCGAAACGAAACAAACGCGAATTAGAACATTCCTTTAAGCTGATCTTGTGTAAACAAGTGAAGTGTTTTATAAGGTAGATTGCTGGAGCGAGTGATCGAAATGGAACGACTTTTGGCTTTGCGCAAGCAAACCAAGGGAAGTGACAGCTCGAACACGAGCGCAATGGTTAAGCTACTAAGAGCACACGGAGGATGCCTAGGCGCTAGGAGCCGATGAAGGACGTGGCGAACAACGAAACTGCCTCGGGGAGCTGTAAGCAAGCTTTGATCCGGGGATGTCCGAATGGGGAAACCCAGCTGGGGTAATTTCCAGTTACTCTTGTCTGAATACATAGGGCAAGTAGAGGCATACCAGGGGAACTGAAACATCTAAGTACCCTGAGGAAGAGAAAACAATAGTGATTCCGTCAGTAGCGGCGAGCGAACGCGGAGAAGCCCAAACCAAAGAGCTTGCTCTTTGGGGTTGTGGGACGTCTCACATGGAGTTACAAAGGAACCGGTTAAGCGAAGAGGTCTGGAAAGGCCCGCCAAAGAAGGTAAAAGCCCTGTAATTGAAAGTCTGTTCCCTCCGAGACGGATCCCGAGTAGTGCGGGGCACGTGAAACCCCGTATGAATCCGGCAGGACCATCTGCCAAGGCTAAATACTTCCTAGCGACCGATAGTGAAGCAGTACCGTGAGGGAAAGGTGAAAAGCACCCCGGAAGGGGAGTGAAATAGAACCTGAAACCGTGTGCTTACAAAAAGTCAGAGCCCGTTTTAGGGGTGATGGCGTGCCTTTTGTAGAATGAACCGGCGAGTTACGTTCCCGTGCAAGGTTAAGGTGAAGAGCCGGAGCCGCAGCGAAAGCGAGTCTGAATAGGGCGACTATAGTACGTGGACGTAGACCCGAAACCGGGTGATCTACCCCTGTCCAGGGTGAAGGTGCGGTAACACGCACTGGAGGCCCGAACCCACGCATGTTGAAAAATGCGGGGATGAGGTGGGGGTAGCGGAGAAATTCCAATCGAACTCGGAGATAGCTGGTTCTCCCCGAAATAGCTTTAGGGCTAGCCTCGGAAAACAGAGTCGTGGAGGTAGAGCACTGATTGGGTGCGGGGCCCGCAAGGGTTACCAAGCTCAGTCAAACTCCGAATGCCATAGACTTACTTCCGGGAGTCAGACAGTGAGTGCTAAGATCCATTGTCAAAAGGGAAACAGCCCAGACCATCAGCTAAGGTCCCCAAGTGTGTGTTAAGTGGGAAAGGATGTGGAGTTGCACAGACAACCAGGATGTTGGCTTAGAAGCAGCCACCATTGAAAGAGTGCGTAATAGCTCACTGGTCGAGTGACTCTGCGCCGAAAATGTAACGGGGCTAAACACACCACCGAAGCTATGGCTTGATGCTTGCATCAGGGGTAGGGGAGCGTTGTATAAGGGTTGAAGGTGTACCGTAAGGAGCGCTGGACATTATACAAGTGAGAATGCCGGTATGAGTAACGAAAAGATCAGTGAGAATCTGATCCGCCGAAAGCCTAAGGGTTCCTGAGGAAGGCTCGTCCGCTCAGGGTAAGTCGGGACCTAAGGCGAGGCCGAAAGGCGTAGTCGAAGGACAACAGGTCGAAATTCCTGTACCACCGTAAATCGTTACGAGCGATGGGGGGACGCAGTAGGGTAGTGACGCAGGCTGATGGATGCCTGTCCAAGCAGTAAGGCTGGTTAGTAGGCAAATCCGCTAACCGTAAGGCTGAGCTGTGATGGGGAGTGAAAATTACAGTAGCGAAGGTCATGATCTCACACTGCCAAGAAAAGCCTCTAGCCAGATGAAGGTGCCCGTACCGCAAACCGACACAGGTAGGCGAGAAGAGAATTCTAAGGCGCGCGGAAGAACTCTCGTTAAGGAACTCGGCAAAATGACCCCGTAACTTCGGGAGAAGGGGTGCCCCGGTAGTGTGAATAGCACGAGGGGGCCGCAGTGAAAAGGCCCAAGCGACTGTTTAGCAAAAACACAGGTCTGTGCGAAGCCGTAAGGCGAAGTATACGGGCTGACGCCTGCCCGGTGCTGGAAGGTTAAGGGGAGTGGTTAGGGAGTAATCCCGAAGCTGTGAACCGAAGCCCCAGTAAACGGCGGCCGTAACTATAACGGTCCTAAGGTAGCGAAATTCCTTGTCAGGTAAATTCTGACCCGCACGAATGGCGTAACGACTTGGGCGCTGTCTCAACGAGAGATCCGGTGAAATTTTAATACCTGTGAAGATGCAGGTTACCCGCGACAAGACGGAAAGACCCCATGGAGCTTTACTGCAGCTTGATATTGAATTTGGGTACGATCTGTACAGGATAGGTGGGAGCCTTTGAAGCGTGAGCGCCAGCTTGCGTGGAGGCACCGTTGGGATACCACCCTGATCGTATCTAGGTTCTAACCTGGTACCGTAAACCGGTGCGGGGACAGTGTCAGGTGGGCAGTTTGACTGGGGCGGTCGCCTCCTAAAGAGTAACGGAGGCGCCCAAAGGTTCCCTCAGAATGGTTGGAAATCATTCGAAGAGTGCAAAGGCATAAGGGAGCTTGACTGCGAGACCTACAAGTCGAGCAGGGACGAAAGTCGGGCTTAGTGATCCGGTGGTACCGCATGGAAGGGCCATCGCTCAACGGATAAAAGCTACCCTGGGGATAACAGGCTTATCTCCCCCAAGAGTCCACATCGACGGGGAGGTTTGGCACCTCGATGTCGGCTCATCGCATCCTGGGGCTGAAGTAGGTCCCAAGGGTTGGGCTGTTCGCCCATTAAAGCGGTACGCGAGCTGGGTTCAGAACGTCGTGAGACAGTTCGGTCCCTATCTGTCGTGGGCGTAGGAAATTTGAGAGGAGCTGTCCTTAGTACGAGAGGACCGGGATGGACGTACCGCTGGTGTACCAGTTGTTCCGCCAGGAGCACCGCTGGGTAGCTATGTACGGACGGGATAAGCGCTGAAAGCATCTAAGCGTGAAGCCCCCCTCAAGATGAGATTTCCCAGTATGTAAGACCCCTTGAAGACGACGAGGTAGATAGGCTGGGGGTGGAAGTGCAGTAATGCATGGAGCTGACCAGTACTAATCGGTCGAGGGCTTATCCAATAGCAAGTTTTGATCGCGTGCGTTTCGTTTCGAATCTAGTTTTCAGAGAACAACACTCTGAATGAAGTGAAAATCGGTACATCACGGAATGTGTGTATGATTTTCAGTTCTGATTGATATGGAAGAAGCTATGCTTCGACCAATCGCGTTTGGTGGCGATGGCGGAGGGGTTCCACACGTACCCATCCCGAACACGACCGTTAAGCCCTCTAGCGCCGATGGTACTTGGACCGCAGGGTCCTGGGAGAGTAGGACGCCGCCAAGCAAAGAACCACTGCCGATGATGTTCGGTGGTGGTTTTTATTTTGTTCATTTATATGAAAGTATAAGAGATAGCTCCTATCAAAGCGTAAAGCTCTGACAGCTTCGTTATGGGAAGGTAACATTTTTGTTACGGATGGCAGGGATAAAACCAGTATAATAGGACTATGTTAAATATGCTAAAAGTACCTGACCGAAGAGCTGGATTGTGCAGCTGTGAAAAGGAGGGTGTGTGTGTTAAGTTGGCGGAGAGTTGGACTCCACTCGCTTCTGTTGCTTTGTCTGGTAATTGTTCTTGCAGGATGCGGTGAAGCTTCAGGATCTGTATGGATCTCATATGAAGGTGCAGTTAACGAAAAGAGTTTCCCTGTACCCAAAGTAGCAAATAAATCTGACCAGTCCGAAAACAATTCGGATATGGATTATGTTCGATATACGTTGTCTGGAATCAGTGAAAGCACAAGTTTGCCTGAGGTATATCTTAACGAGATTAAAAGTTGGGGTTGGACAGAAAGGCAAGCAAAGCGTTCATCGAATGCTTCAAGTAACGTTCATGTTTTCTCAAAGGATGGCCATATTGTACAGTTGGCTGTGCATGATGGTTCGTTTACGTTAATGGTTCCCAGAAATGAAACGACCCAGACGACAGTAAAGTCACTGGAAGAAGAGAACTAACGTATTGTTTGAAAGCGTACGAGTTAACATTGTGATGTTCTTATAAAGTGAAGTTCTCATCAATACGATGAGGGCTTTTTTTGTGTTACTACAAGTTGAAAGATTCCAGTACATGCGAATTTTGTTAGATATAAGTTATATTGAAGGCTCGAGTGAGTTAGCGGAGCTGAGTAATCATTCAAAATGGATAAGGATGAACACACTTATATTTGTGGATAGAAGAGAGGAGAGAATAAAAAGGTTATCCACTGTGGATAACCTTTTCAGAGAAGGACAACGAATAGAACTATTTTTTACTGTAAGTAATAAGAGACATCTTGATCATTTAATTTAATAAGACCGTCTTTACGTCCACGAGATAGAATGAGTATTACGTATAAGCGAGGTCCGAGTAACCACAGATGCCAGAATATAAGGGAAAGCGTGAATGAGACTGGAGACCATAGCATGCACACGGTAATGATACACAATCCAATCCAGCTCATATTCAGGTGAACTCGGACAAACATGCGGTAACTAAAGTGCTGATCTGGTATATATCCAAACCAAGGCATACGCAAGTTCCAGTGCCAACGCTTGGCATACGAGGTGCGAACGAGTAACAATATAGTTCTGGCAATGACATAATGGATCCAGACGGTAATCGGCCCTGCCAGTAAAAAGAAGAAGAGGCCGTTCCAGGAGAAGGCAAGCAGATTAAAGATGAGCATGATAACAGGTAGACACAGGTAGCTGTATATAACGCTACGAGCGATAGCTTTTTTTTTCAGAAGGCGATACTGATAAAAGGTTGCCTTATTCTCCGGTTCGGCGATCATACGATTTTAAATCCTCCTTCAAATTTACGAGTACGTGATAGATTGGTGTATACATATGTATGGAAAGATAAAGGTGTTGATGAAATAATTATTGTCGCAGAAAGATTTTGTTATCGTTATCATATCTTATATATCGGCTGAAATTCCAAGTTTTTTTAAGGTTATTATATCGTAGTTTGAATCAGTTTGAATCTGCATGAAGAAATCCCTTGTTGTTTCATGGAAGCGGGAGAGGTTGCAGGGTCAAGAATAAACGTGACTTGGGACAGTACTATGTATATTTTCTGTACAGACACCTATTAAGGGATAGGCGAATATATATATTTTATAGAAAGAAAGCACTATGAAAATGTTTAAAATAATAGAAACTGTGCAATACTGATAGTAAACGTAAAACAAGGTGGGATGGTTCATGGAAGAACATGCCGAACACACATGTATCATTTGCGAGCAACGGAAGAGAGAAGGCATTTTTATTGTATCTGAATTCATATGTGATGCTTGTGAAGCAGAGATGGTTCACACCGATGCCCAGGATGCGAAGTATAACTTTTTTATTCATCAGATGAAACAGATTTGGGTGCAAAAGAACGCTTAAAGGACGTTATATGCTTCACTGTGAAGTTAGAAATTTATATGATCAATATGAATGATTATATAGGGGCCCGAGAGGCCTTTTTTTGTTGGAGAGGGGACTACCTTGTCTGACTTGTGCAGAAAGCGTATGCTGAAATAAAGAATGGAGATGCATGTTTTACGAAAATAACAGTTACAGGATGGATATCTTATGAATGAACATAATACATCAGGTGTAGGAAAAAAAAGGGCTCCATTATATGAAGCATTGCTCGCATATCGTGATTCGAAGCAGCGTTCATTTCATGTGCCAGGACATAAAAATGGACAAGTCTATCATCAATGGATGAATCAATCCGAGGGGACAGAAGATGCTCTGCAAAAAGGGATAGTAGATCATACAGAAACCGGGGATATTTTAGGAAGAGAACAAAGGAGACAGGAGGAAAATGTAAAAGAGGGAGAACAGACTGTTTTTTCGGCAGATTATTCCTTGAAGGATACAGATCAATCCAGACATGTTGTACCCGTACGTGCTTATCTGGACATGATGGAGATGGATGTTACGGAGATTACGGGTACGGATGATCTTCACCATCCTGAGGGAGTGATCAAGGAAGCACAGGACTTGGCGGCGGATTGTTTTGGTGCAGAGGAAAGTTTCTTTCTAGTTGGAGGAAGTACAGCAGGCAACCTGTCTTTATTACTAACGATCTGTGATGAGCCAGGCAGTATTGTGCTGGTGCAGCGTAACGTACATAAATCGGTTATTCATGGACTGATGTTAGCTGGCGCAAGGGCAGTATTTCTGGAGCCGTGGGTTGACCCTGAATCTGGACTTGCTGTCATGCCGTCCATTGAGACGGTTCAGGCTGCTGTCCAGATGTATCCTGAGGCAAAGGGTGTATTTGTCACGTTGCCAAATTATTATGGCATGGGTGCGGATCTGACGCCCATTGTCGAGGTTTGCCACGAGGCAAGCATGCCACTACTCGTGGATGAAGCGCATGGCGCCCATTATGGGCAGCATCCGGAGCTGCCTGTGTCTGCACTGTCCTGCGGAGCGGACGGTGTAGTGCAGTCGACGCATAAGATGCTGGCCGCATTCACCATGGGAGCCATGTTGCACATTCAGGGGCCGAGATTGAATCGGCCCCTGCTTCAGCAACGTCTGGCCATGGTGCAAAGCTCAAGCCCATCCTACCCGGTGATGGCTTCGCTTGATCTATCGCGCCGGCTATTGCATGTGCACGGCGCCGATGCCTTCACGGCAGGGCTTGCTGCCGTGAAGGCATTGAAGCGCGGTCTCGCGGAGCTACCGCGCTTCCAGTTGTTGCAGCCTGCGGATTCGCTGCAACAGGAGCCGGCCTACGGCAATGAAAATCCGACGGCGCTGCCTGGCCGCCAAGGATACACCGCTCAGGACCCATTCAAGGTCCTCATATATGACGACACAGGGATACTGAGCGGTTATGGGCTGCAGCAACAGCTGGAAGCTTGCGGCTGCGTGCCAGAGATGAGCGACGAACGGTACGTCGTCCTGCTCTTCAGTCTTGGCTCCACATTGCAGGATGCGGAGCATGTGTTACAGGCTTTACGGCATATTAACGTTGCCTACAAGCTAGAGCATTCACTGGAGTCAACTGCGCCTGTTAGGACGGCTTCTCAAACTCAGACTGATCCTCCAATCTATGTTTCCACGTGGAACATTATAGAAGATCATGAACGCTTATCAGAGCCTGTTGCTTTCTCCCTGCAACCGATAATAGAGAGGGATACGATCGTAGTTCCAATCGAAGACTGCGCAGGATATCGGTCGGCGGAGATGGTTATTCCATATCCTCCAGGTATTCCACTGGTGTATCCCGGCGAGCGAATAAGTTCAAAGATTGCTGAGCGAATTCGAATTCTACGCGATGGAGGAGCCAAATTTCAGGGGATCTCAGATCATATGTATCAGAAAATAAAAGTCATGAAACCTGAGTCATAGAAAAAGTAATCTTGTAGCTCCCAGCGAGCAGTGCCCTGCTTCATGACAAGGGGGGGCTTGAAACTAAGTCGTATGGTTGAAAAAGGACTAACGTTTCATGTTGGAGGAAAAGCCACCTTATAGTATGATAGAAAGAAAAACTAGCTTGGTTTATTTTTGTGTTATTAAATGCAGTTGTTTAACAAGACACCTCTGGGCGAAGGAAATCATATCTTGAAGCAAGAGGGTCTAGGCACATGCATAATAGCCATGAATGGATGCAGCAATGAATACAGAAAGCAGGGAAGCATATGCAGGGCAGAGGTAAATTCATTACGCTGGAAGGAGGAGAGGGATCGGGGAAAACAACGATGATCGGCAGGATCGGTTCGTATTTTGAAAAACGGGGTATACCCTACGTAGTCACAAGAGAGCCTGGCGGAATTGAGATTGCAGAAAAAATACGTAGTATCATCCTCGATCCTCTTCATACGGCGATGGATGCACGAACCGAAGCACTGCTCTATGCTGCGGCACGCAGTCAGCATCTGGCGGAGAAGGTAGAGCCTGCACTGGAAGCTGGCAAAACCGTGATTTGTGATCGGTTTGTAGATAGTAGCCTGGCCTATCAAGGGTATGCTCGAGGCCTCGGAATTGAGAATGTATGGGCAATCAATCGTTTTGCCATTGGAGATCTGATGCCGGACATGACACTTTATCTGGACATTGAGCCAGAACAGGGGCTTGGCCGAATTGAAGCTCATGATGGTCGTGAAGTCAATCGTCTTGATCTGGAGAACCTGGAATTCCATCGCAAAGTACGTGAAGCTTACTTCTTGCTTCAGAAACAGTTTCCGGAGCGTATCCAAGTTATTGATGCTTCACAGGCCCCGGATGAGGTAGAGAAAGCGATGATTTTGTCGCTAGAAGCCGGGATTTTGAAGGATTTTGACGAGTAATTGTCTAATATATAGACAGGGCATGTTGTTAGAAGTGCTTATTATAAAGGAGGTTATGCAGGATGAAACTGATTGTTGCGATTATACAGGATAAAGACAGCAACCGATTATCCAGCGCATTGGTCAAAGCGAATTTTCGGGCAACCAAGCTTGCCAGTACCGGTGGATTTTTGAAGGCAGGCAACACGACGTTTATGATCGGTGTCGATGATAGTCAAGTCGAATCCGTTATGAATGTCATTCGCAGCAGCTGTAAGGTTCGTGAACAGCTTGTAACTCCGGTTACACCGATGAGCGGAACGACCGACTCTTACCTGCCGCTGCCTGTTGAGGTCCAAGTTGGTGGAGCAACTGTATTTGTTCTTCCAGTAGATCGTTTCGAGCATTTCTAATCCGGTTTCGCAGATGAACTCCATGAGTGTTTTTCATTTATCGATAGCATGACTGCATCTTGCATGATGATAACGAAGGATGTAAAAGGACGTATCCGGTATGCATACGTGCCACTTATGGAGCGCCCTTCTTGATGACAAGAACCGGCACACTCTCTCCCAAAGGAGACTTTATTCCGAAATAATATGCTTCTTCTGGGAGAGGCGACTTAGAATACAATCGTAGATAAGACTATCTTTCTACCATTATATATACAGTATATCTCAACCTATAAGGTCCATCTTACGCACAGGCGCAATGCGCTCTGTGCTGATGTGCGATTGGCCTAACGATGATAGAAAGCAGGCGTGTCCATGAAAATCAATCCTGGATTCAGACCGCTACAGACTGGAATCAATACGAATGATTCAGGCTCAAAGCCGGTTCAATCCAAAAACTTCTCTGATATGATGAATCACCAGGGAGAACGTGCTTCCCAAGCAGAGCTCAACCGCCGATTAAGCGAAATCCAGCTTCAGGGTGATCGTTTGGCTCGATCCATGACGATTCGTGAACTGAAAGCATATAAACAGCTTGTCAAAAGATTTCTGGAAGAGACGGTCCGCCGTGGTGTATCTATGAAAGAGACAAGGGGTTGGGATCGCCGGGGCAGGGGTAAACGATATAAGCTTATTGATGAGATTGACTCTGCTCTGTTATCTATGGCAGATGAATTACT
This sequence comes from Paenibacillus sp. NN59, assembly GCF_057597225.1. Taxonomy (NCBI): domain Bacteria; kingdom Bacillati; phylum Bacillota; class Bacilli; order Caryophanales; family Paenibacillaceae; genus Paenibacillus; species Paenibacillus sp. NN59. The sequence continues at coordinate 23,422 of NZ_CP199678.1, forward strand.
GGATACAGAAGAGGGGAAAATCTCTCTTTTGCAACAAGTAGGAGAAATTCGGGGAATGCTTATTAATTTAAGCTTCTGAGGAGGAAGTATGTCCTTTCAACAGATTATGGGTCAGCAGGCAGCCAAGCAATTGTTACAGAGCAGTTTGAGACGTCAGGCCATCAGTCATGCATATTTGTTTAGCGGTCCATCTGGAAGTGGGCAGTTACAGACAGCAATGGCGTTTGCCAAGGCAATCTTCTGCACAGAGCTTGAGGATGACGCTTGCGGGCAATGTCTTGAATGCCGCAAAGTAGAACATGGAAACCATCCAGACCTGACGATGCTTGCGCCGGATGGAAATAACATTAAAATAGATCAGATTCGGGATTTGCAACGCATTTTCTCTTACCGTTCAGAGGCGGGACATCCCAAAGTATATATTATAGAGCAAGCTGAGAAAATGACGGTTCAAGCGGCAAACAGCTTGTTGAAGTTTCTGGAGGAACCTCAAGTTCCGGCGGTTGGAATTCTGATTACAGATAATGGACAAGCCATGTTGCCTACCATTCGCTCACGTTCTCAGATGGTGCCGTTCAGTGCACTGAATCCGGAGGAAATGCTTCAATCGTTGATCGAGGAAGGTTATCCTGCGAATCTTGCACGGTCTGCCGTCCATTTAGCGTCAGGATTGGAAGCATGTAGAGAAATTCTCCAGCAGAATTGGTTTGCAGAAATTAGAAACGTAATGTTACAATTAGGGAAGGAGTCCCTGGGCAGAGGAAGTACATCTTTGATCTCGGCACAGCAGAAGCTTTTCAAAACAGGACTCTCGGAACACCTGGACATGCTGCTTAGTTTGTTCCATTTGTGGTTTAGGGACATGCTGTATGTTCAGTATGGTAGGCATGAACATATCGTTTTTATAGATCAGTTAGACATGCTGTCTCAGTTGGCACATACCCGCAGCACAGAGCAGTGGGTCTCCTATATGGATTTGGCCGCGGCATGCAGAAAAAAATTGCGTTTTAATGTCAATGGCCAGCTTTGTCTGGAGCAATTTTTGATCGGTTTGGCATAAGAGTGGAGGATCGCGTGAGTTCCAATCCTATGCAAACGGTTATAACTTCGGCGGGTTCCATAAGAAGTCAGGGCTTCAGACGAAGTGGGGTTGGCTTACAAGGGGGTTAATTTTTTGTACAGTGTAGTGGGTGTCCGTTTCAAAAAGGCGGGCAAAATTTATTACTTCGATCCCCTGGACCTTCCCATTGAGAAAGAAAACTGCGTGATCGTGGAAACGGCGCGAGGGGTTGAGTATGGTAAGGTTGTCGTGGGCAAGAAGGAAGTGGGCGAGGCTGATGTGGTTTTGCCGCTCAAAAAGGTTATCCGCGTTGCAGGCGATACAGATGCCCGTGTGGTGGATGAGAACAAGCGTGCAGCCAAAGAAGCATTCGGCACTTGTTTAAATAAAATCAGAGACCATGGCCTCAAAATGAAGCTGGTCGATGTAGAATTCACGTTTGATCGCAATAAAATTATTTTTTATTTTACAGCAGAGGGCAGAGTCGATTTCCGCGAGTTGGTCAAGGACCTGGCAAGCATCTTCCGGACACGAATTGAACTGAGACAGATTGGTGTTCGCGACGAAGCAAAAATGCTTGGTGGAATAGGGCCTTGCGGCCGTGTGTTGTGTTGCTCCTCTTGGCTGGGAGATTTTGAGCCTGTGTCTATCAAGATGGCTAAAGATCAGAGCCTGTCACTGAATCCGACGAAAATTTCAGGGTTGTGCGGAAGACTTATGTGCTGTCTGAAATTTGAGCATGATAATTACGAGAGCGTGAGAGAAGAGTTGCCAGCTGTAGGCAAACTGGTCGTCACCTCAATGGGTGAAGGCAAAGTTGTCGGAATTAATGCCGGTAACCGCACGGTGCATGTTCAACTGTTCGACATCAGTAAAGTCAAAGAACTTCCGCTGGATGACGTCGTTATCAAGTAAACCATAAAGGTTGCTTCGGGGTGGAAACTTGGAAAAGAAAAATCTGTTTACGCACATTCATGAAATGGAAACCCAAATGGGTCAGTTGCACGGTGATTTAGCAGAATTAAAAATGATTGTGAAAGAGTTGCTGGAAGATAATCAGCGGCTTACCATCGAAAATGAGCAGTTACGCAAACTGCTTAAGCGTGAAGCGCCAGCAGATCTGCCGATCTCATCTGCTCTTGCTCCTGTCGCAAGACCTGCGGGTCCAGCTCCAGGTGAAGATGTAGTGGGCGAGGGTTATGACAACCTGGCTCGGCTGTATCATGAAGGATTCCATATCTGCAATGTCTATTATGGACACTTGCGGACGGAAGGCGATTGTCTGTTCTGCCTGTCTTTTTTGAATAAATGAAGTGACCGTAGGGATTCCCTACGGTTTTTTTTCAAGGTTATAAACGTTTAACGTACCGGAGGATGAGAGTACCCTATGACAGACCAAGAAGTAATTTTAAAGGAATCGGAGCGGGTCGATGATCTGCTTTCTCATAATTTGCGAATTATTCAAAGTGATGAAGTGTTCAGTTTTTCTATGGATGCTGTATTGCTGGCCCGATTTGCTTCTGTGCCCAAAAGAGGACGTGTTCTGGATTTGTGCACAGGAAATGGGGTCGTGCCTATATTACTGACAACACGTACACAGGCAAGCCTGGAAGGCATTGAGATCCAGCCCAGATTGGCCGATATGGCACGCCGGAGTGTGCAGCTGAATGAATTGGGTGAGTCCATCCATATTCGTGAGGGAGATTTGCGCGAATTGGTTAAAGAAACAGGACATGCAGTATATGATGCCATTACGGTGAATCCCCCGTACATGCCGCTGAATGGAAGTGACCTCAAGATGAACACCCATCAGGCTATGGCACGTCACGAAATCGGATGTACCCTTGAGGAAGTCATCCAGGCATGCAGTCGTCTTGTGCGTAATGGTGGCAAAGTATCCATGGTTCATAGACCGCAACGCCTAGGTGAGATCATATCATTAATGCGCGAATACAAGCTGGAACCCAAACGTATTCGTATGGTGCACCCGCGTGCTCATCTGGAAGCGAACATGGTGTTAATTGAAGCGATGAAAGATGGCAAGCCGGAGGTACGCATGTTGCCGCCACTTATTGTTTACAATGAACAGGGAAGCTACTGTGATGAGATTATGGAGATCTACTATGGTCAGCAGGATGTTGAACGCTCGAAGGAAGGAGGAAACTAGATGTCTTTACAAGTGCAGAAAAGCTTTAATGAGCAGGCCGAACATGCAGGTAAGTTATATCTGGTTGGGACACCGATTGGAAACCTGGAGGATATGACCTTCCGGGCCATCAAGACGTTACAGGCCTGCGATATTATTGCCGCTGAAGATACTCGTCAGACGCGAAAGTTGCTCACTCATTTTGAGATTACACCTTCAATGTTGTTCAGCTATCATGAGCACAATAAGGGGGCAAGTGGCCCTGAACTGATACGCTATATAATAGAAGGAAAAAATTTGGCACTGGTAAGCGATGCCGGTTTACCGGCTATTTCTGACCCAGGTTCTGATCTGGTAAAGCTTGCAATTGAAGCCGGAATTACGGTCATACCGATTCCTGGTCCGAATGCAGCATTATCTGCACTGATCGTATCCGGATTACCTACGGAAAGGTTTACCTTTGGTGGTTTTTTGCCACGAGAGAAAAAGGACATACGTAAGGTGCTGGAAGCTTTCAATGAGTCCAATGGTACGTTGCTTTTCTATGAGTCCCCTCACCGGATTCGTAAAACGTTAATGCATCTGGAGGAAATTTTGGGCGAACGTTCCATTGTACTGGCTCGTGAGTTGACCAAACGGCATGAGGAATTTGTTAGAGGTAGTCTGAAGGAATGCATAGAGTGGCTCGAAGAGCACCCGCCTCTAGGTGAATATTGTTTGTTGGTTGAAGGAATCAGGGAAGAGGAACGTAAGGCTGAACGGGAAGCTTGGTGGCAGGTTTTGTCGCTGGAAGAACACGTGGAACACTATGAAAATGAAGGAAACAGTCGTAAAGATGCGATGAAAAAAACAGCAGTAGATCGAGGTTTGGCAAAACGGGACGTATATAATGCGTTAATTGGGTAGTCTAAAATTTTGAAAATACCAAATTTAGTTGTAATTACCTTAAAGAGAGATTAAAACCAAGCTTAATATAACCTTAAAATGTAAAAAGAGCAGCACACCAAAATGTGAAAGATATGTGTCTGCTCTTAAAGTTAGAAAAAAACCTTCCAAGGTGATATTACACCAGGAAGGCGATAAGGAAATATAAAAAGGTTAGAATTAACGATTTGAATAATTCCAGTATACTTGTTTTTCTTATTTTGCTACAGGTGCAGGGATTTCAGAAATACATTCGTTACAAACGATTTTACCTTTGAAGTAAGTTACGTTCTCAGCGTTACCACAGAAGATACAAGCTGGCTCGTATTTTTTGAGCATGATGCGCTCACCATCAACGTAGATTTCCAAAGCATCTTTTTCGCCAATACCGAGTGTACGACGCAATTCGATTGGAATAACTACCCGTCCCAGTTCATCCACTTTTCTTACAATACCTGTTGATTTCATCATTATAATCAGTGCTCCTCTCAGCTAACTATCATTGTCATTATTCGACATTATTTTATGTTTTATGATACCCATCATACCAACGATTCCCAAAACAGTCAACCTTAAAATTAGCTTAAAATAAAGGGTGTTTTTCTTAAGTTTGCTGGTGGTAAGGGATTGAAAGCAATTTTTCGTATTTAAACACTCATGTCAGCTTTGTCGATTTGGAAAACGACAAAAGTGCTTTATTCGACAAAATTCGTCATTACATGTCGAATTGTTGGTGAAAATTGAAGCTGGACGCGCTATTCTTTATGGCAAGAGAACAATTTATAAGGAGTGAATCGAAATGGAACATCGTTTGACGGAAGAAAAAGTATTTAAAGATCCGGTACATAATTATATTCATGTGCAAGAACCGATTATATGGCAATTGATCAATACACCTGAATTTCAGAGGCTACGCCGCATTCGTCAATTAGGGACATCTTATCTTACTTTTCACGGGGCAGAGCACAGTCGGTTCTCCCATTCGTTAGGTGTATACGAAATTACCCGAAAAATCATCTCTCAGTTTGAACGTAGCCACTATTCGGACTGGCCCAAGGAAGAAAAGCTGGTGACGTTGTGCGCCGCCTTACTTCATGATCTCGGACATGGACCATTCTCTCATTCAATTGAAGAGGCTTTTGACATGAATCATGAGGATTGGACATGCCGCATTATCAAGGGTGATACCGAAGTAGGGGCGATTCTAAGACGGTATGCTCCTGATTTTGATGAAAAAGTGGCTTCCGTTATCCAGAAGACGTATGATAAACCGATTGTCGTGAACCTGGTAACCAGTCCGCTTGATGCAGACCGAATGGATTACTTGCTCAGGGATGCCTACTTTACAGGAGTTAATTATGGCACGATCGACTTGGATCGTATTCTGCGCATGCTGCGTCCATTTCATGGACGAATTGTAGTTAAAGAGTCTGGTATGCATGCTGTGGAAGACTATCTGATGTCACGATACCAGATGTATTGGCAGATTTACTTCCATCCTGTGACGCGTAGCTCCGAGATTATATTGCGACAAATCTTTAAGCGGGCAAAAGAACTTGTGAAGCAAGGCTTTCCATACCGTTTCATGGTAGAGCCACTGCCCAAACTGTTTGAAGGAGAAATTTCAGTTCATGAATATCTGCAGCTTGATGAATCGTTAATTCAAACAGCCTTTATGCAGTGGCGTAAGGAGGACGATTCTGTTCTAAGCGAGTTGTGCGAACGTTTTATGGATCGCAGGTTATATAAGTATGTGGAACTTGAACAGATCGACTTGGACATCATTGAAGAGATTCGGGAAGCATTTGTACAAGCAGGATTGAATCCCGAGTACGATCTTGAAATTGATTTTCCGACGGATAATCCGTATGATGTGTTTCGTCCAGATCAATCCACAGATAAGCAAATTCTTCTGCTCGATCGGCAGGACAAGTTGCATGAGCTGTCAGAAGTTTCTGATATTGTTCGTTCCATCAGTGGACTTCATCTGGGCAAACATCATCTGTACTATCCGCAAAACAAGGTGGATGCCATCCTTCATGAATTACCGTCCCATATACGCCCCTATTTTCTATAAGCTTGAGTCGATGCAGCAGGGTGAAACATTTTGATATCAAAAGACTTTCTAAGAGAGCTATTTTACATGATACAGTAATCTGCTTTAATGGGGAGGATGTGTAGATCGACATAATTTTGTAATTCGAGTGAGTAATTATACAGTTTCTAACGCCTTTTCTTGCAAGATGTTGATTTGACTTTTTATTTTCCTTCTATATATAGTAGCTTGAGTGCTAAAACTGAAAATACTGAAATTGATGCTTGTCCCAATCATTTAATGATGCAAAAAAATAAATTTGAAATTCAAACGCAAGAATTCCTGTACAAGAATAAGAGGAGTTCCCATGAAAAAATCATCGGCATTTGACTTTCGACATGAAGGGAGAACGAGAAAGCATGTTATTCGACACACATACTCATCTGGATGCACCACAATTCGACGAAGACCGAGAGGACATGATTAAACGGGCCGTTCAGGCCGGAGTTACTCGCATGATTAATATCGGCTTTAATCGGGAGACGATTCCAACAACGATCAAACTGGCCGAAACGTATGATTTTATCCACGCAGCTGTAGGCTGGCACCCGGTGGATGCCATTACGATGCAAGAGGGAGATCTCGAATGGATTGCATCATTGTGCAAACATGAGAAAGTGGTAGCAATTGGCGAAATCGGTCTAGACTATCATTGGGACACTTCCCCTAAGGAGGTACAGCACCGCGTATTACGACAACAAATTGCATTGGCACGTGAATTGAGTATGCCTATCGTCATCCATAATCGGGATGCTCATGAGGACATTGTGCGTATTTTACGTGAGGAGAAGGCTGGTGAGGTTGGAGGTGTGATGCATTCTTTCTCTGGTAGCTGGGAAACGGCGAAAATGTGTCTGGATTTAGGGTTCCATCTGTCCTTCGGAGGACCGGTCACTTTCAAAAATGCCAAGCAACCGAAAGAGGTGCTCGCCAAGGTTCCGATGGATCGATTTTTCTTAGAAACGGACTCCCCGTATCTTACACCGCATCCTTATCGTGGAAAACGAAATGAGACAGCGCATGTACGTCTGGTTGCTGAAGTAGCTGCGGAAATTAAAGGCATTTCGGTAGAGGAAATTGCTGCAATTACCACCAAAAATGCCATGGAACGATTTGGGATTCGATAAGAAAACGAGTAAATCGGGTGAAAAAGGGAGATACAGAGAGGTAATTTGCTCTTTGTTTCGAATAATTGCAGAATATTACAATATTTTAACCAAATATTTAGAAAAACGTACTTGATCCGTGCTTTACAACATGCATCAAAACAGGATATCATCTTTTCAGTGAATTGTTGCGCGGAAAATTGGACAGATGTTCGGGGGATGAACAAAGGGACACTTTCCGATGAGACAACATTACTTTCATGAATCAATCTCGCTGAGTCTCCGTTAACGGAGAGCGGGGGAACCAATAGGGCTTAAACATCGGTGATTCTAGCCGGTGCGCATCGTTCGCTGACCCAAAAGCAGCGGAATGTTCTGCGAAGCCGTATTTGATTTCTTCTTTGGGTCTCGGGGTGAATTCAAGGGCGTCCGCCATGAGCGGGTGACCTAAGATAGGGCGGCTCTCTTTCGCCCGAACCCGACAGCTAACCTCGCAAGCGGAAAAAGAGAGGCAACCTCGTGCATGAATTTCCGATATTCAAAATCATTCGGAAGCCACGAAAGGGTCTCTTACACTCTTTCTTTGGCTTTTTTTGTTTTGAATAAAAGAAATATTGTCATCATACGGTATGTATTCAGGAGGATGACATCATGTTGCGAAGAGGGGTTCATGGTGCAGAACCGGTCATTATCTCTGATCTGTGTTCTGTAGAAAAATTGTTATAGTCGCGTCAAAGACATCATGCATTACTTTAGACGGCGAGGCTATGAAGGAGGACGGAGAAGTGGGCATATTCCAACCAGAAGAGACCCATGAGTCACGATCATCCAGTAAGTCTTTCGCGTTGCGGTGGAAGCATGAGAACTTGCGTCAAATGGCATTGATCGCGATATTCTCAATTGCGCTTGCAATCATGATCTTGTTAGTCGTTTACGGTCAGGCCGGGAAGCAGGTTTCACTGGTTATTGACGGCAAAGCTCAAGTGGTAGAGACTCGTACAGGAATGCTTCAGGAAATGCTGGAGGAGCAGTCAATCACAGTCAGCCCTCACGACAAGGTATCCATGCCCATGAATGGGGCGATTACAGACGGAGACCGAATCGTTATTGAGCGGGCCGTTCCAGTTAAAATCACGGCAGACGGAGACACCAAGACTCTTTATACAACCGATTCATCGGTACAGGGTGTAATTCAGCAATCAGGTATTCAAGTTGAAGATCATGATAAAGTGTATCCAGCGCTCGGAACCGCAATTAAAGCGGATATGAAGATTCGTGTAGTGCGTGTAACAAAGCATACAGTGGATGTGAAACAACCGATTGCTTACAAGGTTGTGAAAACGGCAGACCCAAGTTTGTTCCAAGGAGATAACCGTGTTGTAGTGAAAGGCAAGGAAGGCACAATTGTGCAACATATCGAAAAGGTATTTCAAGATGGAGAACTCGTCTCCAAAAAAGTGGTAGGTAAAACGGTTGCCACCAATCGTGTAGATAAAGTGATTGCGGTAGGTACGAAAGCTAAACCGGTTGTGAAGGAACCTGAGGTTCAATTGGTATCTGCCAAAACTTCGACGACCAAAAAAGCTGTAACAACGAACTCGAAGAAAACATCTGCCTCGGGCAGCAAGGTGATTACGGTCTCCGGGAATTCTTTTAAATACTCTAAAGTTTTGAAAAATGTATCGATGACAGCCTACTCTTCTGAAGAGCCGGGTATTGGTACAAAAACAGCTTCCGGTACTCGTGTAACGGAGGGGCGCACCATTGCAGTTGATCCCAAGGTCATTCCAATCGGCTGGTGGGTATACATTGAGGGCCTCGGCTTCCGTCGTGCGGAAGATACAGGCGGCGCTATTAAAGGCAACAAAATTGACGTTTATTATGACAGTGTGAAGCACGCCCTGAATTTCGGACGTAAAAAAGGCAAAACGGTCTATGTGATTGGTCCAGTTAAGCCGGAAGCGAACTAAAATCGTTTTACTTTGAAATGGGAATGCTATAAAATAGTTGCATGAATGATTCATGCGGAATATGCGGCGGAGGGGTCTGAATTCAGTCTCCTCCGCCGTTTGGCAGAGAAGAGGATATTCCTCTTCTTTTTGCGTTAGAAAGGAAGAAAAGGAACATGATAAAAGAAGTGATTGTTGTGGAGGGTCGTGACGACACGGTAGCGATTCGTCGGGCGGTCGAAGCGGATACGATTGAAACCGGAGGCTCTGCCATTAATCAGCGTATTCTGAAGCGAATTGCACTTGCTCAAGAGAGACGTGGCGTCATTATCCTGACGGATCCGGATCATGCGGGAGAGCGTATCCGTAAAATTATTGCCAATAAGGTTCCTGGTTGCAAACATGCGTTCATTCCAGAGGCGGATGCAACGCGCAAAGGAGATATCGGAGTAGAGAATGCTTCACCGGAAGCTATTCGTCATGCACTTGCTCGCGTACACACATCCTATGAGGGCGCACCTAGTCTAATCGATTGGGAGGACCTCATTGAAGCAGGATTGATCATACACCCGCAAGCAGCCGCACGACGTATGGAGATGGGTAATCTGCTTGGTATCGGGTATTGTAACGGCAAGCAGTTCCATAAACGGCTGAGTGTATTTCAGATTACAAGAGAAGAGTTCTCCACTGCATTAGCGCAAATCGAACGTGAAGGAATGTGAGCATATGAAGGATATGGAGCAAACCATTGAAATAGCAACACCCAAACGTACCAAAGAAATTATTCAAAAGCATGGATTCTCTTTCAAAAAAAGTCTGGGTCAGAACTTCTTGATCGATCAAAATATTTTGAACAAAATCGTAGGCGCGGCTGATTTGGACGAGTCCAAGGGAGCGCTGGAGATTGGTCCGGGTATCGGAGCACTTACAGAGCGTCTTGCGCGTATAGCGGGTCCTGTTACAGCGGTTGAGATTGACCAGCGCCTGTTACCGATTCTTGGAGAAGTGATGGAACCATACCCTAACGTGCGCGTTCACCATGGAGATGTACTCAAGCTGGATTTGGCAGAACTATTTGCCACGGACTTTGCCTCCGTTGATAAGGTAAGTGTAGTAGCGAACTTGCCCTATTATGTAACGACTCCGATCATGATGAAGCTTTTGGAGGAAAAGTTGCCAGTGGATAGCATTGTGGTCATGATACAGAAGGAAGTAGCCGAACGCATGGCGGCTGCACCAGGTTCCAAAGATTATGGTAGCCTAAGCATCGCCGTGCAGTATTACAGTATGCCCGAACTGGTCTGTGTGGTGCCGCCTACTGTATTTATCCCACAGCCTAATGTAGAGTCGGCGGTAATTAAACTGAAGGTGCGTGAGCACCCACCAGTACAGGTTCCGAACGAAGCACACTATTTCGAGGTGGTACAGGCTTCTTTTGCCCAGCGGAGAAAAACAATCTCCAATAATCTCAAAGCTCGTTTCTTCACCAAGGAGAACAGAGAACAGGCAGACATCCTGTTAGAGCAGGCAGGTATTCAACCTTCACGGCGTGGTGAGACATTGAGTCTACAGGAGTATGCAACCCTTAGCACCGTAATGTGGGAAGCTGGGGTTCGCGGCGAGCTTTAATTTCAATGAACCAATCCGGGTCTCTGCCCATACGATGGGGTAGAGGTGATAATGGTGATGAATATCGGAGACTTGGTCGTTCGGAAGTCATACGGCGGCGATGTGACTTTCCGGGTAGAAGGACTCCAGTCGGACGCTGCGGTCATTAAAGGGACTGAGTTCCGGTTGCTGGCAGACTCCCCGGTGAACGATTTGATACAGGTTCCTTATGAACCACAGAGCGCTAAGACACGCCAGGCACATATTAAAGCTCATCAGACGCTCTCACGCTTGCAGCAGAATCGCATGGAGCAGGCTGAGCGTAATCGGGAAGGCCTGATGCAAGAATGGACTGCACAGCAAGAACCCGCCTATTTTGAAATGCCAGGTAAGGTACTGCATTTGGATGGCGACCCGAATTATCTGAAGAAAAGTATGAATCTGTATGAACAGCTTCGTGTTCCTGCAGAAGGGCAGTATGTACATGAGTCAGCGATGGCTGATACGTTATATCGTCTGCTACCCAAAGTTCGTCCGGATATCGTTGTGATCACGGGTCATGATGGTGTGTTAAAGACACGCCAGCCCTATGACCTCTACAGTCTGGGGAGCTATAAGAATTCGCAAAACTTTGTCTCGGCTATTCAAGTTGCAAGGCAATACGAGCGTCATCTGGATGCGCTGACGATTATTGCAGGAGCATGCCAGTCTCACTTTGAAGCACTGCTGCGTGCGGGTGCGAACTTTGCTAGTTCGCCAGGGCGAATTCTCATTCATGCACTTGATCCGGTCTACGTGGCTGCTAAGGCTTCCTTCACGTCTGTTCGTGATACCTTGAACATGAATGATATACTGCATAACACGATTAGCGGCATTCAAGGTGTAGGCGGTGTGGAAACGAAGGGAAGTTACCGGGTAGGATTGCCGGGACTTAATGATCTGTCTACGCTAAAAGTGAATCCATCCGCAGTATGATTTATTCATGTGGCAGTACAATAATGAAGTCATGTGAAGTTCACATTGCGATTCGAAAAAGGCCCTGAAAAGGGCTTTTTTATTTTGCGAAAAAATTCATTGACAACGACTTTTTAGTGCTGATATAATATTTAGCTTTGATTTGACAATGACTGTAAAATACAGTATAATGGACAAGAAAAGAGGTGGACGTCCACAATGGCTAAAAATACGCTGTTGGATATCAAACGCAATCTCGATGCACATATTGGTCAGAAAATCACGCTGCGGGCTAATGGTGGCCGCCGTAAGACGATTGAGCGTACGGGTGTATTGGAAGAAACGTACCCTTCTGTTTTTATTGTAAAGCTTGATGAGGAACAAGAAACCTTCAAGCGAGTATCATACAGCTATGCGGATATACTTACGGAGTCTGTGGAAGTCATGGTCTTTGAGCCGGGCAGTGAGACTAGCTCTTACAACATGGAAACGTAAGCATTGGTTTACGGGCGATTCACCTATAGGTGGGTCGCTTTTTTGTATGCAGGAATGACTACGGAATGCAGGCGGCATACTATGTGGACAGGTCCTGGGAAAGCTCTCTGTTAAGACGGGGATGTTATACCAGGACTTGGGGCTTGGGGATGAACAATCCCGAATTGAAGGGACTCATTGTGTCTTGAATAAGATATGGAGGAGGATGGTTCATGAGTCGGAGAAGAAGAAGTGTCATGTCGGAGGAACTGAAGTACGAGCTGGCGAAGGACCTGGGCTTCTATGATACCGTTCAGCAGGAAGGCTGGGGCGGAATTAAAGCCAAGGATGCCGGTAACATGGTGAAACGAGCGATTCAAATGGCTGAGCAAGCAGCGCGCAAATCATAATCAGGTTCATCCAGATTGGAGAGCGGGGCAATTCTCAGGAATCACCCCGCTTTTTCCCCATAGATGTGGAATACAAATGACTTGACAGCCCCATTTTGATATAATATGTTAAGTTGTCTTAGGGAAAAGGTGAGGACGGGTGAACGTCTTGAAAATTTACGAAAAAGCGCCTGCTAAAATTAATTTGATGTTGGATGTTCTACATAAAAGAAGTGATGGATTTCATGAAGTTGAAATGATCATGACGATGGTTGATCTGGCGGATCGACTGGAGATGTCGGAACTTCCTCGAGATACGATTGTCATCTCAAGCCAAGCGGGTTATATTCCGCTGGATGAGAAGAATCTGGCCTTTCAGGCGGCAAGACTAATTAAAGAACGTTACAACGTGCGTACAGGGGTCCACATTCATCTGGATAAAAAAATTCCGGTAGCTGCTGGCCTTGCCGGCGGTAGCAGTGATGCAGCCGCAACGTTGCGTGGATTAAACCGTCTATGGCGGCTGAATATACCGGATCAGGAGTTGCAAGAGCTTGGTGCAGAACTGGGCTCGGATGTTCCGTTCTGTATTACAGGCGGCACTGCACTGGCAACAGGGCGGGGGGAGAAGTTAACCCCGATTCCTAATCCGCCTCAGTGCTGGGTTATTTTAGCCAAACCCCCAATCAATGTGTCCACAGCAGATGTATATGGACGATTCCGCAGTGACAAGATTGTTCGGCATCCAAGTGCATCCCGAATGGAGCAGGCGATTCGAAGCCAATCCTTTACAGAGGTGTGTAGTCAGCTGGGTAATGTGCTGGAGGATGTGACGCTCAAGCTGTATCCGGAAGTGCAGCATCTCAAAGATGCGATGATTCGTCTTGGAGCAGACGGAGTGTTGATGTCTGGCAGTGGACCAACGGTATTTGGACTTGTGTCCAAAGAAGCCAAAGTTGCACGTATTTATAACGGACTTCGGGGGTTCTGCAAAGAGGTATACGCTGTACGGTTGTTAACGTAAATTTACTATTTTATAATGTACAAACACGTATAAAGGTGGTATATTTTTAAATAATTATTCGGATTTGGATGTTTCCGTGATCGTGAGGATGGATCTCTGTGAAGAAGTTAAAACGAAGCGCAAGGCTGGTTGAAATGACGCAATACTTATTATCCAGACCACATACGGTGATTCCGCTCACCACATTTGCCGAACGTTATGGTGCTGCCAAGTCGTCTATTAGCGAGGACCTGGCTATTATCAAGGAAGTGTTCGAAGAAGGTGGGTCGGGAGAACTGCATACGCTGGCAGGAGCTGCTGGTGGGGTGAAGTGGATTCCGAAAGTATCGGAAGAACATGCTCTTGCTTTTGCTGAGCGGCTGTCTACACAGCTTGCGCAGCCGGATCGGATTTTACCGGGAGGGTATCTGTATATGTCAGATCTTCTTGGACAGCCGGCCCTGATGAATGAAGCGGGCAAAATCTTTGCAACGGCTTTTGGCGATATGAATATTGATGTAGTCATGACGGTGGAAACCAAAGGCATCCCGCTAGCTTATGCGACTGGAGCCCAGCTTAACCTTCCTGTTGTACTCGTTCGCAGGGACCATCAGGCTACGGAAGGATCAGCCGTAAGTATTAATTATGTATCGGGATCGCACAAAAGTCTGCATACCATGTCCCTATCTCGCCGGGCGATGAAAGAGCATTCCCGTGTACTGATCGTGGATGATTTCATGAAAGCCGGAGGTACCGTTCAAGGCATGATTGATCTGCTTGCAGAGTTCAATGCAACGGTGGCGGGAGTTGGCGTGTTGGTGGAATCGGGTTCGGTAGATTCAGAGGAGCGTCTGCTGACGGATTATGTATCTCTCGCGAAGCTGACAGCGGTTGATGCCAAGAGCAGACACATTTCTGTCTCGCCGGGTAACTATTTCGACCTGTAGAATAATGACGAATTACATGTCGGGAAAGGTTCTTTTCCATCGACCTGGCACTAACGTTGTCGAATTGTGTATTAAATAAAAAAATTCCTGAAATTAGGATATTTTTATGGTCGTGAAAAGAAGGAGTTCGTATAGGCTGTGTGGAATTATACACCAAGTTCTGATGGAAAAAGGTGGTGAACACACACATGCAAATTACGGATGTCAGACTCCGCCGCGTTAACTCGGAAGGGAGAATGAAAGCTATCGCATCCATTACCATCGATAACGAATTCGTCGTTCATGACATTCGTGTCATCGATGGTAACAACGGAATGTTTGTTGCAATGCCGAGCAAGCGGACTCCTGACGGAGAGTTCCGTGATATCGCCCACCCGATCTCTTCTGGTACGCGTGAGAAGATTCAGGCAGCAGTATTAACTGAGTACGATCGTGCAGCTACTGAGGAAGAAGTCATTGAAGAAGGTGCCTGAGAACATTATTGGGGTTCGAAGGAAAAGAGAGCCATGTCTTATGGCTCTCTTTTCTTTTTGATCGGAATAAGATATATTCAGTATTGAGTTTATTCAAAAGAGAACCGGAGCGCATCCTGCGTTCGGTAGCAGAGCGGCATCTTAGGAATCGTTGGGATTCAGTTAAGCTCGCAGGTACACGGCGTTACTTATGAGGTCATGATCCACTCGTGACTATGTTGTTACGCGTGATTACAGAGACAGCAGGCGATGAACAAGACCGGCTTGAAGCCGGCTGAATGATTCTCATTGGAGATGAATGTGTAAGGAATTCAATGGGGTTTTCAGAACAGGAGGTCGTTAATTTTGAAACGCATGGCAATTGTTCTAGCCGCAGGGCAGGGCAAACGAATGAAATCCAAATTGTACAAAGTACTGCATCCCGTATGCGGTAAACCGATGGTCGGACATGTGCTGGATGCAGCGCTTCGTGCAGGCGTTGAACGCAGCGTAGTTGTTGTCGGACATGGGGCCGAAGCGGTGCAGTCATTTTTAGGTTCCAGAGCGGAGTACGCTCTTCAAGCGGAACAGCTCGGTACTGGTCATGCCGTGAAACAGGTCAAATCCCTGCTCGGCAATGAACATGGGTCAACGATTGTAGTCTGTGGCGACACACCTCTCGTTACCAGCGAAACGTTGGAAGGTCTGATGAAGTTGCATGAGGAAAGTGGCGCAGCCGCTACAGTACTCACAGCTGAGCTCGATAATCCTAAGGGATACGGACGCGTAATCCGCGGGCAAGATGGTTCCGTACAACGAATCGTTGAACAAAAGGATTGCACACCGCAAGAAGATGCCGTAAAGGAAATTAATACAGGCACGTATTGCTTTGACAATGCAAAGCTGTTTGCCGCACTGGAGAAGGTTACGAACCAGAACGCGCAGGGCGAGTATTATCTGACAGACGTTGTCGGCATTTTCAAGAGCGAGGGCGAAGTCGTCGAAGCTTATATGTCTGACGATATCGCTGAATCCATCGGGGTTAATGACAGACTTGCTCTTTCACAAGCAGAAGCATATATGCGGGAACGTCTGGCTGTGCGCCATATGTTGAACGGGGTAACGATTATTGATCCTTCATCGACATATATCGGAGCAGATGTTACGATTGGATCAGACACAGTACTGTATCCGGGAACCGTTCTTAAAGGCACTACTTCGATTGGTGAAGCATGTCATATCGGTCCTCATGCAGATATTGAAGACAGTATCATCCAAGATGGTGCTGCGATTAAACATTCGGTGCTATCCCAGGCAGAAGTTGGTCCTGATGCAACCGTAGGTCCTTTTGCCAATCTGCGCCCTGGCACCAAGTTAGGTCGTAACGTAAAAATTGGTGACTTTGTTGAAGTAAAAAATGCTACAATTGATGAAGGATCTAAAGTGTCACATCTCAGTTATATCGGGGATGCGCAGGTAGGTAAGAACGTAAATGTTGGTTGCGGGGCAATAACGGTCAATTATGATGGATATAATAAAGCTATAACAACCATTGAAGATGATGCTTTTGTAGGTAGCAACGTTAATTTGATCGCACCGATTACGGTTGGTAAAGGCGCTTATGTCGTTGCAGGCTCCACCGTAACACATTCCGTTCCTGAGAATGATCTGGCGATTGCTCGTCCACGTCAGGAAAACAAAGCAGGTTATGCGGAGAAAATCCGCGGACGTGCAAAAGCCAAGAAACAAAACGCCAAACCCGAATAAGGGGTTTTGATAACCAATTGCCTCCCGTTACCCGGGAGGTGCCGACATGTCGCAGACGCTTATAGATTCCAATGAACCAGCACGGAGGGTTTTTATTTTATGACTTATTTTGACTCGAAATTAAAAATATTTACTTGCAATTCTAACCCCAAGCTTGCTCATCAAATTGCTGATTATATCGGGATTCCTATGGGTGAATCTCATACAACCAGCTTTAGTGATGGCGAGATTCAAGTGAAACTCTCCGAGAGTGTTCGTGGTTGCCACGTATATATCGTGCAGTCAACTTGCTTGCCGGTTAATGACAATCTGATGGAAATGCTGGTCATGATTGATGCATTAAAACGTGCATCGGCCAAAACAATCAACGTAGTTATTCCGTATTACGGCTATGCGCGCCAAGATCGCAAAGCACGTTCACGTGACCCGATTACGGCCAAGCTGGTTGCCAACCTGATTGAAAAAGCAGGCGCAACACGTGTAATCGCAATGGATTTGCATGCGATGCAGATTCAGGGATTCTTCGACATTCCAGTCGATCATCTGCTGGGTGTGCCGATTCTGGCGCAATATTTCCGCTCGAAACAGATCGAAAACCCGGTTGTAGTGTCACCTGACCACGGTGGTGTGGTTCGTGCGCGCAAACTGGCTGATTTCCTGAATGCACCGCTTGCGATTATCGACAAACGTCGTCCTGAGCCGAACGTCAGCGAAGTTATGAATATTATCGGTAATATCGAAGGCAAAACAGCGATTCTGATAGATGACATCATTGATACTGCCGGAACAATTGTACTGGGAGCGAATGCTCTGATGGAAGGCGGCGTGAAGGAAGTATATGCATGCTGTACTCACCCGGTATTGTCTGGCCCTGCGATGGAACGTTTGGAAAATGCACCGCTGAAGGAAGTCATCGTGACGGATACAATTCCAATTACACATGCAAATCCAACAAGCAAACTTAAAGTGCTTTCTGTAGCACCATTGCTTGGGGAAGCCATCATCCGGGTTCATGAGGAATTGTCAATCAGCAAGCTGTTTGAAATTGAATAGGATGTCTGCATAAAGTAGTAGAGGGGTTACGTCTTCCGGTTGAACGGAAAATGTAACCCCTGTCGGCGTGCCGTTTTTAATGTGATAGAAAACCGCCTGGCGCATTAATATCCCGGGCGGGAAATAAAACGGAAGCGGCGTCTGTGAAAGAGTGTATCGGCAATTTCGACAAATTGACTATCGAAACGGGTAATCACACCAATCTCGATATGGGTATCACGGTCGTACACCTGCACAGGCACGTGATGTTCCAGATGATAAATAAAGTCACTATGTTGAGTCAGTTGTCCGTTATCTTCGCGCAAAACCCGCTCACCTTCCTGGGTGGATAAATGTTCAATACGTACTTTCCTGATATTATATGAAATATAACATTCGAAGTCTATGCCTCACCTAATGGATGCTCGAAGGAGGGAACAAGATGAAGTGGATTGTCGGACTTGGGAATCCAGGTTCAAACTATGCCAAAACCCGGCATAATATCGGTTTTATGGCACTGGATCGATTGGCAGATCGCCATAACATTTCGATTACACAGAACAAGTGTAAAGCACTGATCGGAGAAGGCAACATTGGAGGCGTCAAAACAGTACTGATCAAACCGATGACCTATATGAACCTCTCGGGTGAATCGGTACGAGCTTATATGGATTTTTATAAAGTGAACCTGGAAGATCTAATCGTTGTATACGACGATATGGATACAGAAATAGGCAAGTTACGATTGCGTTATCAGGGTAGCGCCGGTGGACATAATGGAATCAAGTCCATTATTCAGCACACAGGTACACAGCAGTTCAACCGGGTTCGTATGGGGATATCAAGGCCTGATCCGGGACATGCCATTGTAGACTACGTACTGTCAACGTTCATGAAGAAAGAAAAAGAAGCGCTGGAGCAGACGATTGAGCAAACATGTGATGCGCTGGAATATAGTTTGACGAATACGTTCGAGCAAACGATGGCGAAATTCAACGGCTGATGCATTCCAGTAATATGGAATTTACACTGAAAAAAAGATTAATTGACGACTTTGATTCGGACAACCTGGGCATACTGGATGTATAAACCATGTTCAGGAGGCATAACTATGTCAGTGAATTATGTATGTCGGCATTGCCGTACCTTTATTGGCCAGATTGATTCGGCTAAAATTACGGAAGCACAGCTCGGTTTTCATTTCTTGACCCCCGACGAGCGGAGGGATATAATAGCGTATAATTCCGGTGGTGATGTTACCGTTCGGATTACATGCGATTATTGTAAGGAAGCGTTGGAACACAACCCCGAGCTGAGCCTGCTTGCAAATCCGCTCCAGTAGCTATTGCCTGTAGGGATTTAATTAATGCTATGGAATGGATAAATGTTGAAAAATGACAGAGAGGATGACCGCAGTTACAGCGGTTTGCCCTTTTTATAGCCTTGGCAGCCTGCTGAGGCTTCTTTTCAGTTGGGACAGAATCAAGGGTATATTCAACTTTGTAATAGGATTCAGAGTGGTCCTGTAGGAACAGATGTGGAAATGTTTGGAGTAATCCTTTATGATGAAACAGGACAAAAAGGAATAAGTATCCAGTTTTTAAAAAATTCCAATGACCGAAGATGCTGCACATCGATGTGCAATAATCTATAATCAAGAAAGTTATAAGAGAGGTGCCCCTTTTGTTACAAGCACTCATACAGGCTTTTTCCAAAGATCCGGACTTTGCGTCCATTACAGCCGGGGTTAAATCCGGCATGAAGGAGCAATTGGTTTCGGGCCTATCCGGTTCGGCTCGTCAGATCATGCTGGCTACGCTGCACCAAGAGATGGATCGACCACTGCTCGTCGTGACACATAATATGTTTGCCGCACAAAAAATAGCGGAAGATTTACAGGAAGCGCTTTCATCAGATCAGGTGTTGATCTATCCTGCGAATGAACTTGTTGCTGCTGAGGCAGCGGTATCTAGTCCGGAGACACTTGCTCAGCGCATTGAAGTATTGGTTCGTTGCGCCCAGGGTTTCAGGGGCATTGTTGTCATTCCTTTTTCAGGGGTAAGACGTTATGTTCCGCTCCCGGAAGTCATGGCAAATGCACATATCCAGATTAAGCAAGGCAGCACGCTTCAACTGGATTCGTTCTTGCTTGAGATGGTAACGCTTGGCTATGAACGTGTTGAGCGAGTTGAATCTCGCGGAGAGATGAGTGTACGTGGAGGCATTATCGACTTCTATCCAGTGACTTCATCGATTGCATATCGGGTGGAGTTATTTGACGACGAAATCGATTCCATTCGTACATTTGACCCTGCGGATCAGCGTTCCATTGAACGGATAGAGGAAATTACTGTTTTGCCATGTAAAGAGTTAATCGCTGATCAGGAGCGTATGGAGAAGGCAGCGGATACGGCAGCAATTTTGCTTGAACAGCAGCTGGAGAAAATGACAGATCGCCAGGCCAAGTTGCGCCTTCGGGAAGAGATGCATCGGGAGATTGAGTTGCTGCGTCAGCATGTCTACTTTTCGGAAATGTACAAATACATCTCCCCGCTTTATCCTGAAAATAAAACGATTTATGACTATATGCCAGAAGATACCATTCTAGTGATGGATGAGCCGGCGAGATTGTCGGAAACCTCGAAACAACTGGACAGAGACGAATCGGAGTGGAACTTGCATCTGATGCAAAATGGTAAAACCTTGCCGGATCTGCCGTTATCGGCAGATGGGGATGATTTGCTCTATGAGCGTCCATTCCAGACCATCTTTATGTCGATCTTTTTGCGTCAGGTTCCGCATACCCAGCCACAGAATATTCTGAACTTTATCAGCCGTGGCATGCAGGATTTCCACGGACAGATGAACGTGCTGAAGGCGGAGATGGAACGCTGGCAGAAAGCCGGTGTTCAGGTGTTGATGCTTGCGAATGGTGAGGAACGGATGGACCGGATGCGCCGGGTATTGCAGGATTACGACATTCCTGAGCCGGAGATGCTGAATGGCAATTTGCAAACGGGATTTGAGATGCCGTCCATTCATTTGGCGGTGATCACAGAAGGTGAGATGTTCTCACAGAAGCAGCGTAAAGCCCGTAAACCGATTCGAAACATCGATAATGCCGAGCGTATCAAATCCTATAGCGAGCTGAAAGTGGGCGATTATGTCGTTCACCAGAACCACGGAATTGGTAAATACCTCGGGATTGGTACGCTTGAGGTTGCTGGTATTCACAAAGACTACATGCACATTCTGTATGCAGGCGGCGACAAATTGTCTGTTCCGATTGAACAGATTGATCTTATTCAGAAATATGTGGGTTCCGAAGAGAAGGAGCCTAAAATATACAAGCTGGGCGGTAACGAGTGGACACGGGTTAAAAATAAGGTTCGTTCATCCGTTCAGGATATCGCCGATGATCTGATCAAGCTGTACGCAGAACGTCAAACATCTAAAGGCTATGGGTTCGACAAGGATTCCGCAGAGCAACAAGAATTCGAAGACATGTTCCCTTACGATGAGACACGTGATCAGATGCGCGCGATTGAAGAAATCAAAAAAGATATGGAACAAAACCGTCCCATGGATCGTTTATTGTGTGGAGACGTTGGTTACGGGAAAACTGAAGTTGCGATTCGGGCTGCATTTAAAGCGGCAATCGAGGGCAAACAGGTAGCGGTATTGGTTCCGACCACAATTTTAGCTCAGCAACACTATGAAACGTTCCGTGAGCGGTTCTCCGGTTATCCGTTTAACATTCATGTTCTTAGCCGATTCCGTTCCCGCAAGGAACAGAATGAGACCGCCAAAGGTATCAAAGCCGGTACAATAGACATTGTTATTGGTACGCATCGCTTGCTGTCACAGGATCTGGTGTTTAAAGATCTGGGATTGCTTATTGTCGATGAGGAGCAACGTTTTGGTGTAACACATAAAGAGAAGCTCAAGAAGCTCAAAACCAACGTGGATGTGTTGACCCTCACGGCAACCCCGATTCCGCGTACTTTACACATGTCCATGTTGGGTGTACGTGACTTGTCCGTTATTGAGACACCGCCAGAGAACCGTTTCCCCGTTCAGACCTACGTGGTAGAGCATAGTCAGGCTCTTGTTCGTGAAGCGATTGAGCGTGAGTTGGCGCGTGGTGGTCAGGTATATTATCTCTACAACCGGGTACAAGGCATTCAGGAGATGGCAGCCGAAATCTCGGATCTGGTGCCAGAAGCCAAAGTGGGTGTTGGGCATGGGCAGATGACAGAAACCGAGCTGGAGAAGACGATTCTCGACTTCCTGGACGGAGAGTATGATGTGCTGGTGAGCACGAGTATCATTGAAACAGGTGTGGACATTCCGAATGTAAATACACTCATTGTGCATGATGCAGACAAAATGGGACTTTCCCAGCTGTATCAGTTGCGTGGACGGGTAGGACGGTCTAACCGGATTGCCTATGCGTATTTCACATACCAACGGGACAAAGTGTTAACCGAAGTTGCCGAGAAGCGTCTGCAATCGATCAAGGAATTCACAGAGCTTGGTTCAGGCTTCAAAATTGCAATGCGAGACTTGTCCATCCGTGGGGCCGGTAACCTGCTTGGAGCAGAACAGCATGGCTTTATCGCCTCCGTCGGGTTCGATCTGTACTCACAGATGCTGGCGGAAGAGATTAACAAACGTAAAGTTACCATGCTGGGTGAAGAGCCCGTTCCTTCTGATCAGTGGAATACAACGCTAGATCTCAGTATCGATGCCTACTTGCCATCGGATTATATTTATGACAGTATTCAGAAGATTGAGATCTATAAAAAGGTCGCAGTGATTGCTTCCTTCGACGATGCAATGGAACTGGAAGACGAACTGGTTGACCGCTTCGGTGATTTACCGGAAGCTGTAATTAATTTGATGGCAGTAGCCCGCCTCAAAGTGTATGGCAAAATCTATGGTATTGAGTCCATCACACAGCGTGGCGATGATCTTACAGTCAAGTTCTATGAAGGACGTGAACATGCCTTCGAGTTGTCAAAAATCGCACACATTGGAAATCAGTTCGAAAGACGTGTACAATTTGAACAAGGACCCCATATGCTGATTCATGTCAAAGGCAAGGGTCTTGGGGATAAGCAACTGATGGAGCTGGTAGAAAAGTTTCTGGAATCCATGAAGACTGCTTTTAAATCAAAGGGGGAACTAAAAGATGTTAGCAAAGTATAAAAAAGTGGGAAAAGTGCTGTCCGTAGGTATGGTAGCAGTACTGTCCCTGTCCTTGCTTGCTGCATGTGGCAAGAAGGAAGAAGCAAAAGCACCGGAATCAACAGATAAAAGTGCTGTTGTAGCTACGTATGATGGTGGCACAATTACAGCGAATGAATTCGACATGGAACAACGTGTCATGAAATTCCTCTATCCGGAATATGCACAAATGATGGAGATGGATGATTTTAAAGAATATCTCGTGAAGCAAGAGATTGCTTATGAATATTTGAGTGGCAAAGCAAGTGAAGATGCCAAAACGGCTGGAGCCAAAACAGCATCTGAACAATTCGACAAAATGAAGGCTTCCGTGAAGGAAGAGCAATGGACTGAAATGTTAAAGACTCAAAAACTGACAGACCAAAACATTAAAGATTACATGACCCGTATTATGACGGTAATCAAAGATAAAGAAACAGGCGTAACCGAAGATGCCATGAAGGCAGAGTTTGAGAAAAACAAAGATCAGTATACAACAGCTTCTGTACGTCATGTGCTGATTACTTTTAAAGATCCTAAAACGCAAAAAGATCGTAAAAAAGAAGACACGTTGAAGCTTGCAAAAGAAGTAAAAGCGAAACTGGATGGCGGCGCTGATTTTGCTGAGATTGCGAAAAAATATTCCGAAGATCCGGGATCTGCTGAAAAAGGCGGACTTTATGAAAATACACCTGTTGCGAATTGGGTAGATTCTTTCAAGGAAGCTGCAAAAACATTGCCGCTGAACAAAATCAGTGATCCGGTTGAAACAGAGTACGGTTATCACATCATGAAAGTGGAAGCACGTACGGAAGCAGATTACTCCAAGTTGACGGCAGAGCAAAAAGAGACACTGAAAAGCCAACTGGCGGCTGCTCAAATCGATACGTTTATGCAAAAAGAGCTGGATAAAATCATCAAAGAAGTGAAACTTCCAAAAACGGAGAAAAAAGAGGAAGGCACTACTGAAGGTTCGACAGGTACTGGTACAGAAGGCACGAAAACAGATGGATCAAAAACCGATTCTAAAGGTACAGATGCAAAAACAGATCAAGGTACAACAGGAACAGACAAAGATGCAAAAACCGAAGAAGGTACAAGCAGTAAATAGTCTGATTCACAGTGATTTTAACATGCGTTTCAGAGAAGCCTAAGAAGCTTGCTGAACCGGGTTATATTCACCGTAATATGGACAACCTATAACGAAGTACAGGGAGAACTACGGTTCTTTCTGTTGCTTCGTTTTTTGGTTTACATGGAGCGTAAACGACTGGAGATACAATTTTTATTACTTTATAAAAAAGTTAAACCACGATATTCCGCAAAGCATGTATAAGGATATGGGAACAGATGAATACTATGGTCAAGAAATCACACTAAACGTTCTGGGACTTTCCTCTACCCATTAAGGAACAGTAGTTGAAAAATCTTCTCGAGAAAGTGGGGCAACATGTAAATGAAAGCTACTGGTATTGTCCGCCGTATAGATGACCTGGGTCGTGTGGTCATTCCTAAAGAAATCCGTCGTACGTTGCGTATTCGTGAGGGAGATCCGCTTGAAATTTTTGTGGATCGGGATGGAGAAGTTATTCTTAAAAAATATTCGCCTATTGGCGAACTTGGTGATTTTGCCAAAGAATATGCGGAATCGTTGTATGAGAGTACAGGTCACGTTACGATGATTTCTGACCGGGATACCATTATCACGGTGGCAGGCGGCTCCAAGAAAGAGTATTTGGATAAACAGGTTGGCAGCCTTGTGGAGAGTTGCATGGAAAACCGTAAGACAATTATGGAAGCAACCAATGGTACTTATGAGCTTAGCAAAGATCATGACGAGACGTTATCCTCTTTTGTTATCGCGCCAATTATCTCTGGTGGTGATCCCATCGGAACCGTTATCCTGTTCAACAAGGATGAATCCGTGAAGATGTCTCAGATGGAGACCAAAATGGCTGAGACGGCTGCTGGCTTCCTTGGCAAACAAATGGAACAATAGATAGCAGATGGACTCCTGTGAGCCTGAACCGGGCATACGGGAGTTTTTGCTTTTTACATATAAGTTGAACTATAGGTATTTACACAGGTACTCCGATGACAGAATAACCTGGAGAGTAGCGGTTATCCCCAGGATTTTTTTTGGATTCCCTTTTCCAAAGGGGGAAAATCCGGTGATAAAGGCGAGGCATATGCTTCCGATGCAGCTTTCTTTCAGGGAGGCTAGAGGTTTTGATCTGATCACAGGTTGTGGCTCAAAGGATGTTCGTATTGTGTGCCTTCTGGCAGGTATAATAGCAAAGGAAGCTTTATGCTTCGTTGAATGCCAGAATACACATGGAAGGAACCGGGAAATTGACAAAACAGCCATCTTCAGGAACAAGGCTGCTACAGGGTGCTTTTATCCTTGGGCTTGCCGCCATTATCTCCAAAATCATTGGTGCTTTTCAAAAAATTCCTCTTCAAAATCTGGGGGGAGACGGTGTCTTTGGTATCTACAATACGGTCTATCCGTTATATATGCTCATTATTACGCTGGCTGCGGCTGGGTTGCCCTTGGCTGTATCCAAATTTGTAGCTGAACAGAATGCCCTCGGCAGACCAGACGAGAGCCGAAGAATTATACGAATATCTTCGATGTTGCTTGGCGGATTAGGCATGATTACCGCGATGGTGATGTATGGAAGTGCGCCGTGGATTGCAGGTCTGATTGGGAATCAGCATGTGATTCCTTCCATCCGTGCAGCATCCCTGGCCTTGTTATGTGTACCGCTGATGACGGGTTTACGTGGATACTTCCAGGGGATGCAGCAGATGGTGCCTACAGCGGTATCTCAGGTGGT
The DNA here is from genome assembly GCF_057597225.1 of Paenibacillus sp. NN59. NCBI lineage: Bacteria > Bacillati > Bacillota > Bacilli > Caryophanales > Paenibacillaceae > Paenibacillus > Paenibacillus sp. NN59. The sequence goes on from NZ_CP199678.1 coordinate 49,397, forward strand.
CGAACAGACGGTGCGGGTCACGGTCATGATTGTGGTGTTATTATGGCTGATCCGCCAGGATGCTTCGCTTGAAACGGTTGCTTCCGGGGCAATGTTAGGCTCGGTAGCCGGAGGATGTGCAGGGCTCATTGTCATGTTGGGATTCGTATATAGACATCGGCGGAAAGAGCAGGAAGTACATTCGATGGATAGAGAGCCGATGTACATAGAAGATCGCAAGAAAAAGGGCGAGGCAGTATGTGAAGAGTCTTTGGATTCAGGGGCAGATCGGCATACCGAAGTAGTGGAACATGACGTTGCAGTAGTTGGAGGAAGCGGTCAAGTTCGGAAGATCAGACGCTCAAATGCCGAATGGATGCGTACTTTGCTTGTCTATGCCATTCCGGTTTGTCTTGGATCGCTGGCAGTGCCCCTGATGAATCTGGTGGACACCTTTACCGTTCCACGTCTGCTACGTGGTGAAGGGCTGGATGATATGCAAACGATGGTATCCTTCGGCATATACAACCGCGGATTGCCGCTGGTGCAGCTGGTGACGATGCTTGCCACGTCACTCTCGGTGCTGTTTATTCCGGCGATGGCCGAAGCGCGCCTGAAGGGCGGGCCAGAAGCCGTCAGGAAGCAAGCGGGCATGGCGCTGCGCTGGTTCTGGCTGATCGGTCTGGCAGCCTCTGCAGGACTTGCGGTGCTGGCAGACCCGATTAACCGCATGCTGTACGGGGATGCCGCAGGCACCGAAGCATTGCGGTATATGGCGCTGACGGCTGCAGGTAGCACCGTCAGCATCATCGCGGCGGCGCTGCTGCAAGGCCTCGGCGCCGTGCGTGCTCCTGCGTTCAGCATGCTGGCCGCCGCAGGCGTCAAGGTGCTGCTGAACGTCATGCTTGTGCCAGCGCTGGGCATCAGCGGCGCGGCACTTGCAGGTGCAGCCGCCTATATGCTGGCGGCTAGCCTGAATGTGCTGCTTCTGGCGCGGCTCACCGCCATGCGCCCTGCTCCTGGCGCCGTCTTGGCGAAGCCGGCGCTGGTGATCGCCGCCATGAGCCTGGCGGCGCTAGGCATGGCCTGGGCCACCGAAGCAGTGCTCGGCGGCTTGGGCATCGCAGCCACGCATCGGCTGGCTGCGATGGGCGTGAGCCTGCTGGGCATTGCCGCAGGCGCAGCCGTGTTTGTGCTGGCCGCGGCCCGGACAGGGTTACTGACCGCCGCAGAGCTGGCGGCCTTGCCGAAGCTGGGGCCGCGTCTGGCGCAGCTGTTGCGCAGACTGCGTGTACTGCGCTAGCCAAATCATAGTTGCTATAGTGTAAGTTGATGGAGAGCCAGTACGACTGAACAGCATGAAACAGCTAAGCAGATGCAATTATAGGATATCGACAGATTCTGGTATAATACGTTTAATTATTGAGTGCCATCCTGTTCAGATAAAAAAGAGAGATGCTCATGCGCACATTGAAATGTTACATGAGTTAGAGGTAGCCCGGAAAACAGGATGGTTCGGATGGAGGTTAAGTGTAATGAGTGCAGCTTTGACAGTGGTAGGTCTTGGATCTGGAGATGCGGACCAACTGACTTTAGGTATTATTAAAAAAATGAAACATGCGGCTACATTGTATGTACGCACACTGGATCATCCTGTCTTGAATGATTTACAGCAGGAAGGGCTAGAGATGACGTCGTTTGACACCATCTATGAGTCCAAATCCTCCTTCCCGGAGGTTTACGATGAGATTGCGAACCAATTAATCGATGCGGCTCGTAGCGGCGATGCAGGCACCGAGATTGTCTATGCTGTACCAGGCCATCCAATGGTGGCCGAAGCCAGTGTACGACTTTTGAAAGAACGTTGTCCGCAGCAGGGCATTTCCTTACGTATTATGGGCGGAGAGAGCTTCCTGGATGAAGCCTTTATCCGACTGGGATTCGACCCTATTGAAGGCTTTCAACTGCTTGATGCAAGTAGCCTCAGCCCCGAATTGATACAACCCCAGCTGCATACGTTGATTGGACAAGTCTACGACGGTTTTACGGCATCCGATGTGAAGCTATGTCTAATGGAAGTATACCCGGATGATTATCCGGTGTTTGTGGGTCATGCACTTGGTGTACAAGATCAGGAAGTCATCCATAAGGTACCACTGCATGAGTTGGATCGTACCCCCGGATATGGAAACCTGTCGCTGATCTATGTGCCGAAAAATACAGATGATGCACTACGCCGCCGTTCTTTCGCGCGATTGCACGAGATCGTAAACATTCTTCGCAGTCCGGGTGGCTGTCCATGGGATCAGGAGCAGACACATCAGTCGATTCGTAAAAACCTGATTGAAGAGACATACGAAGTGATTGAAACTATCGATGAGGATGACCCGGATCACATGAAAGAAGAACTGGGTGATCTGTTGTTGCAAATTATGTTGCATTCTCAGATGGAGGAAGAGGTTGGCACATTCAACGTATATGACGTTATAGAAGGACTTAATGACAAGTTGATTTTCCGTCACCCGCACGTATTTGGCGATAATCAAGCCGAAGACGCGAATGAAGCCCTGCAAAACTGGGAACAGATGAAAGCAGAGGAGAAAAAACGTAAAGGCCAGGACGTAGAAAAAACTTCCGTACTGGACGGTATCCCCCGTGATCTGCCTGCACTTATGAAAGGATATAAGCTCCAGAAGAAGGCCGCCAAAGTTGGCTTTGACTGGGATGATGTGGAGGGCGTTTTTGCCAAGATCGAAGAAGAACTGGCTGAACTCAGAGAAGCGGTACAACAAGGGCATGATGCAGAAGCACGCAAGCTTGAACTCGGTGATGTGTTATTTGCCACGGCGAATGTGGCACGTTTTATTGACACAGATCCGGAGGAGGCTCTTGCCGCCACGAACCGCAAGTTTGTGGCAAGGTTTCAGTACATTGAGGATCGGTTGCGTGAACAGGGCAAAACACCTGCGGAAAGTACGGTAGAAGAGATGGAACGGTTCTGGCAACAGGCAAAGAAGGCCGGGCTCTGATTTTACTGATTTGTAAAAATACCCAGACACCGTATTCCATCAGGCTCGGCAGTGTGTTATGATGATACGAACGTGTGTTCAGCATTATATTGAGTCTGGTGTTTGAAGAGACATCATATCGGGTACTGGACTAAGATGATTCTCTGTCATGCAACGGCATAAGTTAAAAAAAGTCGTTGGTCAAGGCAGGAATTTAGCATGAAAGCCAGAATACATGTGTAGTAACCGTGCGAGAATCAACTTGGTTATTTTAAAACAGCCAAGGCTCGCAGATACTTTTTTTTCAATTTGGGAGGCTTTTAACATGAACAAAACAGACCTGATCAACAACATTTCAAACAAAAGCGGTTTGACAAAGAAAGATGTCGAGTCCGTATTGAACGGCTTTTTAGGAGAAATTACAGATGCACTTGCCAGCGGAGACAAAGTACAATTGATCGGCTTTGGCACTTTTGAGACCCGCAAACGTTCTGGTCGTACGGGACGTAACCCACAAACAGGGAATGAGATTGTGATTCCTGAGTCCACTGTTCCTGCATTCAAAGCAGGTAACAAACTTAAAGAAGCTGTAAAATAATGCGTCTTGATAAATTCCTGAAGGTATCTCGGTTGATCAAACGCCGTACTGTAGCCAAGGATGTTTCTGAACAGGGACGTGTTCTTGTAAATGGACGGGAAGCCAAGCCCAGCGCTGCTGTCAAGGTAGGCGATGAGCTGACGGTTCAGTTCGGTCAGAAGCTAGTCACCGTGAAGGTGGAGCGTCTTGCTGAGAGTACCAAGAAGGATGAGGCAAGCAGCCTCTATACCTTGGTTAAGGAAGAGCCGATTGCCAAGGATAACGGGATGGATTGGTAACAGAAATTTCTGATACATCTTTAGATCATTTAAATGAAGCGTTCTCCCAGTAAAGGGAGGACGCTTTTATGTTTTTTCCCAGAGACAAATGGAAAGATCAAAGAGACAGGAGTTCTAATCTGGGTATCTCATCCATAAGCTAGGTACTAAAGAAGGAGGGGTACATGCCATGGCTGAGCACGGAAAAGCTAAACAACACTATCTAAACATGCAAAATAGGAAACTGCTGGATCTAACAGGGGTTTCGAATGTGGAGAGCTTTGACAGTGAGGAGTTCTTGCTTCAGACCGAACTTGGGCATCTGACGATCCGGGGGCACAATTTACATATCAAAAACCTGAGCCTGGAGGAAGGTCTTTTATCCATTGAGGGTACGGTCAGTTCACTTCAGTATCTCGATCCCGGTTCCCAGTCCAAAAACAGCAAAGGCCTGTTTGGCAAGATGTTCCGATGATTCTGGATGCGCAGTGGATCACACTGACCTGGATGGTGTTATCGGGAGTTGTGATGGGTGTAGCTTATGACAGTTACCGGGTACTGTCAGGACAGCTGCGATTTCCGAGGTGGAGCATCCACACGTTAGACCTGTTGTATTGGGTCGCTTCCGCACTGTTCGTTTTCCGGATGTTGTATGCCGGAAACCACGGACAGTTGCGGTTTTATGTCTTTTTGGGGCTGATTATCGGAGTTTGCTTCTATTTTTGGCTTTTAAGTGTTACAACCCAGCGTTTTGTGGTAATGTTAATTAAACTCGCGAGAACACTCATCCAGTGGTGTGGACATATCCTTAACATCCTGATTGTTGTGCCAGCGAAGGGAATATACAGATTGGTTCGTGTATTATTTGGTTTCATCATCGCGATCCTGTTATTCCTGGGCAAGCTGGTGTTGCAATGTTTAATCCCTTTCGGCAAGTTGTTCCGCTGGATGTTTAGGCCGCTACTGAGATATTGGGTAACGCCTCGATGGATGATCCAAGCGGGTACAAGAATTGCAACGATATGGAAACGCTGGTTTTAAGGAGGTCGTCCGGGGAATGAGTAGAATACCTGTGGGTAGTAAGAAGAGCCCAGCTAACCAGGGAAAGTCTGCTGGTGCACGAAGGCGTCTGATGCTTTGGTTGACATTTGTTGCTGTGTTTGCGATCTGGGCAGGATATACGTTTCTTGTACAGAATGCGCAAATTTCGGACAAGAGTGATTACTTGGCCACACAGCAAACTTCGCAGCAGGATACGCAGAAACAGCTCGAGCAGCTGAAGTATGAGGTCAGTCGGTTGAAGGACCCTGAATACATAGGACAGCTGGCACGAAAAAAAGGTTACTATCTTCCTGAAGAAACACCAATTCAGGTCGAAGGGTCAGGGAACTGATGGAATCCAGTCTTTTGCTGAGCAAGGTTTGTTTTCCATGAGTCTTATGCGCGTAAACCGGAAAAAATAGGCGTTACAATGGGGTAGTGCTCAGTTGACCTTGGTTTATGGCATAAGGTATAATTACATTTAGCACAGCATGATTTTGGCATTCAAAAAATCGGGTTGTATATTTTTAAGGGAGGATCATTTTATTCTATGGCAATTGAAGTGGGCACCAAGTTAGAGGGCAAGGTGACAGGAATCACGCATTTTGGAGCATTTGTGGATCTGTCAGGAGGTGTCACGGGTCTCGTTCACATCTCGGAAATCGCCGACAATTACGTCAAAGATGTCAACGACCACCTGAAGCTGAATGACCAAGTCACAGTAAAGGTTATCAACGTTGACAAAGACGGCAAGATCGGACTTTCCATCAAACAGGCTGTTGACAAACCGGTAGAGCAACAAACTCAATCCAGACCCCCAAGAGCTCCTAGACCGGAACGCAGTGGAGGAGATCGCGAACGATTCAGCGGCGGAGGCCCAAGTGGTGGCCAAGGTCGTGGTGGTGGCGGCGGTGGATTTAACCGTGACCGCGGAGGCCGTTCTTTCAAGCCCGCAGCAGGCAAACCTTCATTTGAGGATAAAATGTCACGCTTCCTGAAAGATAGCGAGGAACGGATCTCTTCGCTCAAGAAGAATACAGAAGGCAAACGTGGTGGCCGCGGCGCTAAGCGTGTGTAATCTGTTTCAACCTGATTTGAATATATAAGTAAAACCGTTAGCCTACTGGCTAACGGTTTTTTTGTGCTTATTTTATATAATCTGATGACCATTTCATATTTCGATGAAACATCGGTTAGGAGTTTATTTTCAGGTAAAACGCGACATGATTTCTTCATGATTTACATTGTGCAGGGGAGAATAAGAACATTTGTCGTCTCCCATTTTTTACCGACAGGTTTCCATGGCATTCTCCAGTTATTCTGCTCAGATCATGACGACACCCTCTAACTTCTCGTTCAAAATCAGACATGCCACCGTTCAACAGTTTGCTCAAAAATGCTAGAAAGCACAATAAGGCCGAGGGTTTCACACCATCGCGCCGCAGCGGTTTCTTTTGTCGTAAACTTTTTGAAGCTCGTCCAGCTATTCTGACAAACTATGTCTTCTATTCTATCTATAATCAGAACCATCGAGAGTGAAACACGAAATCAAATAATCGAATGGGGTGCCTTGAGCATGATGGAGAAGTGGAATGTCATTCAATTTCCGGGGATGAAAGCAGGCAAGGGGGGTGCTGCAGCTCGTGAGGAGCTGTCGGTACGTCTGAAACAGTGGCTGGGTTCCCGCAAGGCTGTCCAGGCTGTAGCATCTCGCAAATGGGTGTTGCTACTTACTTTTATGGGGTTCTTATTGGGAAAGGCGATGATCTTGAATGAATTAACTCCTTTTGCGATTGCATACTTTGCCGTGATTGCTTTTATGCGCAGGGATTATATGATACCCGTTGGTGCGGCATTACTCGCAGGGAGTCTGTTTGCACCATTCCCGGTTTCGCTAATTGTAGCCTCTGAGATTGCCATCTTCTATCTGCTGTTCAGAGGGCTCGAGTCTTACGACCGTGCTGAATTATCTTATGCACCAGTAATGGTGTTTACGACAACTTTTATGGTGAAGCTATTTGCCGTTGTGATTGGGCCTTCGTTCAGTTGGTATGCGATGTTGATGCTCACCATGGATTCCGTGCTAAGTTTCGTATTAACCCTTGTATTCATTCAGGCTATCCCCATTTTTACGTATCGCAAAAAAAAATTCAGCCTAAAGAACGAGGAGATTTTGTGTCTGATCATCCTGCTGGCTTCCGTGATGACTGGGGCAGTTGGGTGGACCATTCAGTCTCTTTCGGTGGAGCATATGCTTTCCCGTTATCTCATTCTTGTCTTTGCGCTGGTGGGCGGAGCCCCCTTGGGTGCATCGGTTGGAGTGATTACGGGGTTAATTCTGAGTCTCGCCGATATGTCTGCCGTGTATCAGATGAGTCTGCTTGCTTTTGCCGGGATGTTGGCAGGTATGCTTCGTGAGGGGAAACGTATGGGGGTTGCCCTAGGGATGTTGCTAGGTTCATCTATTCTATCGATTTACTTGGGCGGCCCAAGTGACGTGATGAATTCCTTGTGGGAGACGTGTGCAGCTATCGTCCTGTTTATGTTAACACCCAAAAGCATGTTCACAGCAATCTCCAAATACGTACCAGGCACACAGGATCATACCAAATCCCAGCATGAATATGCGAAACGCATTCGGGATATTACGGCGGAGCGAGTAACACGTTTCTCACAGGTATTCCGTCAGTTGTCACGCAGCTTCGATCAGATGTCCGGCACGGGAGAGCCGGTACATAAAGAAGGCGGGATGGATCATTTCATGAACGCGGTTGCTGAGGGTACTTGTGCAGGGTGCTTCAAGCGTGCGCAATGCTGGGATACGAAGTTTATTCAAACGTATAGCTATATGACCGATGTGATGAGTTCCATTGAGACAAACCCGGAGATGTCAGGTGACCAAATTCCGGTGGAATGGAACCGGGTGTGTGCCAAACCGGAGGAGGTACTCGAAGTGATGCGTGCCCAATATGGCCTGCATCAGCATAATATGCAATGGAAACGCCAGATTATGGACAGTCGTCAGCTGGTTGCTGAGCAATTGTCGGGTGTATCACAGGTGATGGAGGACTTGGCCAAAGAAATTCAACGCGAAAGTGAGGAGATGGTACAGCAGGAAGAACAAATTCGGGATGCACTGGAGTCATTGGGACTATCTATTCATTCTATAGAAATTATTAATCTGGAAGCTGGCAATGTGGAGATTGAGATTGTACATGCTTATACAAGAGGATTCGATGAATGCCGTAAAATGATTGCTCCGCTGATCTCTAACGTGCTGGACGAGCATATTGCTGTGTTGCATGAGACCATGACTGATCCCCGTCAGGGACTGGCAACCGTAACCTTCGGTTCAGCGAAGACATTCGAGATCACGACAGGTGTAGCTGCCGCCGCTAAAGGAGGCGATGTGATGTCTGGAGACAGCTTCAGCACTGTGGAGCTTGGCAACGGTACGTTTGCAGTGGCACTTAGTGACGGGATGGGCAACGGGGAACGGGCTCGTATGGAGAGCAGTGCTGCATTAAATATTTTGGAGCAACTGCTTCAATCGGGCATGGACGAGAAATTAGCAATCAAATCTGTCAATTCTGTGCTGATGCTGCGTTCTCCAGAGGAGATGTATGCCACCGTAGATATGGCATTGATCGATGAATATACGGCAGAGACAACGTTTATGAAAATTGGTTCGACCCCAAGCTTTATTAAACGTGGGCAGGAGGTTATTCAAGTTTCAGCGAGCAATCTACCGATTGGGATCATTAAAGATATTGAGGTCGATTTGGTCACCCTTCAGTTACAGCCGGGTGATATCTTGATCATGATGACGGACGGCATCTATGATGCTCCAGGATATGCAGTCAATAAAGAGCTATGGATGAAACGACTTATTCAAGAGATTCATACGGATGATCCGCAGGAACTCGCCGATTGCTTGCTTGAGAGTGTTATTCGCTATCAGCAGCAAGAGATTTTGGATGACATGACCGTTGTGGTTGGCAAAGTTGAACATTATCGCCCGGAATGGGCCACCTTACGTGTGCCTGGTATTAATCGTATGGAGCGTCCTCGCACCGTAAGTTAAATCTATTCGAATCCGTTTGAACTCTCTTCAATGTGGCAATGCTAGTCATAGAGTTGGAGAGTACGAAAAACGGAGGGATATCGGATGAAACAAATTTTGTTGATCACCGACGGTTGTTCCAATGTGGGGGTAAGCCCGGTACTGGCAGCGGCGGAGGCACGCGAAGAGGGTATTACAGTCAATGTCGTAGGTGTAATTGATTATGGCACGATTGGCGAGCTGGGTAGTCGGGAGATTGAGGATATTGCGAGAGCTGGCGGAGGCATCAGTCAGACTGTAGGCACAAGACAGCTTGCCCATACGATGCAGATGATGACGAGAAAAACAGTGGTTCAGACCATTCAACAGGCGGTTAATAGAGAGTTAACACAAATTTTGGGAGAGAAGGGGACCAAGACTGTAACGGATCTGGAACCAGCCCAGCGCTCACAGGTTGTGGAAGTGATTGACAATTTGACGGAAAATGCCGCCCTGCAGGTCACACTTCTGATTGACGTCAGTGCAAGTATGAAACCGAAACTGGCGGCAGTAGAAGAAGGGATTCGGGATTTGATGTTAAGCCTGCAGGCACGAGTAGGCAAAAGTCGTTTATCTGTATTTCATTTTCCAGGCCGCCACAGCGGAGAGGATGCGGTAATGGATATCGACTGGACCGATGATCCCGGGCGTGTTCGTTCCTTGTTTGGACGGTTGCAAACAAAGGGTGCAACACCGACAGGCCCTGCAATTCAGAAGGTGATTGATTTTTACCGTTATGGTACACTGGAGGAACAGCAGGAAATAGAAGGGAACTATCGCATTGAAAGAGAAGGGATGCTCGGTGACAACGTTGTCTGATGCCTCTTTCCCGCCAGGAACCGTCATTACGGGGAAATGGAACCGAAGTCGGTATACGATTCGAAAGTTGCTGGGCAGAGGCGCCAATGGGGTTGTTTTCCTCGTCCAGCGTGGAGAGAATGGCAAACATTATGCGCTCAAAATGGGATTTGACCCGGTTGATTTGCAATCGGAGATCAATGTACTCAAATCATTTCAATTACAGCGTAATCATGAAGCCCTTCGGCAGAGCGGCATTCCTTCCTATCTTAAAGATGTGGATGATTATGCCGTTCGTGGACGGGATATTCCTTTTTATGTGATGCGCTACGTTCGGGGTGAGGCTCTCCATCATTTCATTCGGCGTCAGGGAACGGACTGGACACTGCTGGTTGGATTAAGATTGTTGCAGAGACTCGCTCAATTACATCAGGCAGGCTGGGTATTTGGCGATCTCAAACCTCAAAATGTACTCGTGTCCGATTACGGTCATGTCGAGCTGATTGATTATGGCGGTGTAACGTCCATTGGACGAAGCGTTAAACAGTTCACGGAATGGTATGACCGGGGATTTTGGAATGCAGGTAGCCGAACTGCGGATGCTACATATGATGTGTTTGCGTATGCGCTTTTGATGATTCACATTTTGGAAGCGGACGCGCTGAAGTCTTTGGCTGCAGATGGCCTCCCACAATTGCGGAATGTGAGTCAACTTGTGATGTTGGTGGAAAAAAGCGAACGGCTGGCCCCTTTTCGTGAATGGATTATAGTGGCCCTACGGGGACAATTCCAGAATGCAGACCATGCTGCAAAATCGTGGAAGGAATTAATGGCACGTCCTACACAGATGCGCCGGCGTTCCAGAAGCAGCACACCGCGATGGCTGAAAAATGCATTTGCTCTATCGGTAATTCTACTTATCGGTGTACTTATCTATGCACTACGTTTTTGATGTTGGGCGTGCATATACATAACGCAAGGAATGAGGAACAGGTATGGAAGCTTCACGCTGGGAGACACTGGTGGATAACGTACTGGATGCAGCGGAAGAGCATCAGTTATGGGTTCCCGGAGACCGGATTGTCATCGCTGTATCGGGCGGGCCGGATTCGGTAGCTTTTTTGCATATCATGCATGAGATCAGCAAGCGACATGTGCCGCTTGAATTGATCTGTGCCCATGTACATCATGGATTTCGGACGGAGTCGGATGAAGAGGCCCGTCAGATGATGGATGTGGCACGTCAGCTTGGCCTTGCATTTGAGTGGGTAAAAGCCGATATACCTTCCTATATGAAACAGACAGGTCAGGGTCCACAGGAGGCAGCGAGGAACCGGCGTTACGCCTTTTTGCATGAAGTGGCTGACAAATATGGGGCAGCAAGTATTGCCCTGGCACATCATGCCGATGATCAGGCCGAGACAGTTATGCTTCATTTGCTCCGAGGTAGCGGGCTTTCGGGGCTGGCAGGTATGAAGTTCAAACGTCGTGAAAAAAATGTGGAACTTATCCGTCCATGCCTTCGTATAAACAAGACAGACCTTGTAGAAGCTTGTATTACACAGGGTTTTACTTATTTTCATGATGAGAGTAATGATCAACGAAAATATCGGCGTAATGCGATTCGTCTGGATGTGCTTCCATTTTTGGGGCAATATAATGGACAACTCACGCCGTCACTGAATCGACTTGCCGAAATTGTGGGTGACGAAGACGATTTCATGGAGCAGAGTACTCATGACACATACAGGTGTCTAGTGCAGGTGAACGGCGGAAGGCAGACCTTTGAGGTGCCTTCCTTCTTGAAGTTACATGTCGCTTTACAACGAAGGTTGATTAAACTAATATTGAATTATCTGCCTTTGGACAGTGATTTTGTCGACTTTACCCGTATTGAAACTATTCGGCGCAAGGTCATGGAGACCGAGGTGACGACCTGGAGCCTGGATATAGGACAGACACTCGTATGTGCCCGGGAGTATGATCTGATTTCTTTTGGCGAACGGGCAAGTGCACAGGGTCAATCTTACGAGTATCGTCTTGCACAATGGAGCGGAACTTATGAGCTTTCACTCACCGAGATTAACCGATATATCCGGTTGATGCCGATGAGTCCCGAAAACTATCATGTACCGGAATCGGCTGATCAGGCCGCATTTGATGCGAATGGGCTTCAGATGCCGCTGGTTGTACGTTCACGGTTACCTGGAGATACCATGAAGGTAATGGGATTAAACGGGAGCAAAAAGGTGAAAAATATTTTCATCGACGAGAAGATTCCCCCATCTGTCAGACCACGCATTCCTGTGGTGTGTGATGGAGCAGGCAATGTCATCTGGTTACCGGGTGTTCGCCGGTCCGATATGGCTCCTGTCAGGGAGAGCACTTCCGCAATCCTGTACATGACTGTAGGCGATTCAGCGATTCAGGGGTAGTGGTTATGGTTCAGGTAAGGCTTTCATAGTATAACTTAGGAGGTTCGCACAGTTGCAGAACGACATTCAAGAAGTATTGATCAGTGAAGAAGAAATTCAGAGTAAGGTTAAGGAATTAGGCGCAACACTCAGTGCCGATTATGCTAACCGGAACCCTTTGGTCATTTGCGTGCTCAAAGGTGCGTTTATATTTATGGCTGATTTGGTTAAGAACATAACGGTACCGGTTGAGATGGATTTTATGGCCGTATCCAGTTATGGTGCATCTACCAAGTCATCCGGTGTTGTCAAAATCATCAAGGATCTGGATGTATCCGTTGAAGGACGTGAAGTTCTGATTGTCGAAGATATTATCGACAGCGGACTGACCCTCAGCTATTTGATTGAACTGTTGGAAAACCGCGGTGCTGAAACCGTACGTGTGGTGACATTGTTCGATAAACCATCCGGCCGCAAAGTGGAACTGGAAGCTCACTACACGGGCTTTGATATCCCTGATGCGTTCATCGTGGGGTACGGTCTGGATTATGCCGAGCAATACCGGAATCTTCCTTATATCGGGATTCTGAAACCAGAAATCTACACAAGCTGATATCCAGTAAGGCCGAAGCCTTGAGCTGTTCTTGGCTTCTATTGAGAAGCCATGTCGGGCTATGTTAAAATAATTAAAGTGTCTCGAGAGGAGGTAGGGGATGAATCGGTTCATCCGGAATTCTGGTTTTTATTTGATTCTTTTTTTAGTTGTGGTGGGTTTAGTTAGATTTATCACAGATGGAAACGATGTTATAGAAAACCCTAGATATGATCAGTTTCGTGCTGAGGTTAAAGCCAACAATATCGCCGAAGTGACTGTTCAATTCAACGGTCAGACATATCTCGTGACCGGCCGATACAAACAAGCACCTGATGGGGCCAAATCAGAAAATTTCTCAACGTATATTCCTCCTACGGATGAGGCAATTACCGAACTTGTAGCTGCAAGTGAAGCTAACAAATTTGAATATCATCAGGAACCAATGAAAGGTGACAGCATCTGGTTGACGTTGCTGACTTCCTTTATTCCTTTGATCATTATGTTCCTGCTGTTCTTCTTCCTGTTTAATCAGGCTCAAGGCGGCGGCGGTAAAGTAATGAACTTTGGTAAAAGCCGTGCTCGCCTCTACAATGAAGAGAAGAAGCGCGTTACATTTGAAGATGTGGCGGGTGCAGACGAGGAGAAACAAGAGCTTGTTGAAGTCGTAGACTTCCTCAAGGACCCTCGGAAGTTCGCAGCCGTTGGGGCACGTATTCCGAAGGGCGTATTGCTCGTAGGTCCTCCGGGTACAGGTAAGACTTTGCTTGCTCGTGCTGTAGCTGGTGAAGCAGGTGTACCATTCTTCAGCATTTCCGGTTCCGACTTCGTTGAAATGTTTGTCGGTGTCGGTGCATCACGTGTACGTGACTTGTTCGAAAATGCAAAGAAAAATGCGCCTTGTATCATCTTTATTGACGAGATCGATGCAGTAGGACGTCAGCGTGGTGCTGGTCTGGGCGGCGGTCACGATGAGCGTGAACAGACCCTTAACCAATTGCTCGTTGAAATGGACGGATTCGGTGCAAACGAAGGTATTATCATCGTTGCCGCAACGAACCGTGCAGACATTCTGGACCCTGCGTTGTTGCGTCCAGGCCGTTTTGACCGTCAAATTACAGTGGATCGTCCAGACGTCAAGGGCCGTGAAGCTGTACTGAAAGTACACTCCCGTAATAAACCGCTCACCAAAGATGTGAGATTGGACATCATCGCGAAGCGTACAACAGGTTTCTCGGGTGCAGACCTGGAGAACTTGCTGAATGAAGCGGCATTGCTTGCAGCACGCCGTAACAGAAAAGATATATCCATGCGTGAAGTAGATGAGGCGATTGACCGAGTCATCGTTGGTACGGAGAAGAAAAGCCGTGTCATCAGTGATCGGGAGAAACGCATTGTTGCTTATCACGAAGCAGGCCATACCATTGTAGGATACTTCCTGGAACATGCTGATATGGTACATAAAGTGACCATCATTCCGCGCGGACGTGCGGGTGGATATGTAATCATGTTGCCAAAAGAAGACCGTATGCTCGTTACCAAACAGGAGTTGCTGGATAAAGTAACCGGACTTCTCGGAGGTCGCGTGGCGGAAGAATTGTTTATCGGTGAGATCGGTACCGGTGCATACAGTGACTTCCAACAAGCGACAGGTATCGTGCGCAGCATGGTTATGGAATACGGTATGAGTGAGAAACTGGGTCCAATGCAATTCGGAAGTTCACAAGGACAGGTATTCCTTGGACGGGATATCGGTCATGAACAGAATTACTCGGATTCCATCGCATATGAGATCGACCAAGAGATGCAGCGCTTTATTAACGAGTGTTATGAGAAGTGTAAAGCTCTCCTTACCAAACATACAAGAGAGATGCATCTGATCGCTGAAACACTGCTTGAAGTGGAGACACTGGAAATGGATCAGATCAAGCAATTGATTGAAACAGGTTCCTTGACACCAAAAGCAGAAGGCGATAACTCAGGAGAAGGTACGCCAAATGAAGGCGGCGAGCCAATCATTGATAACATCGGTGATGTTCGCGTTCGCATTCAAGGCAAAGATGAAACATCTGAGCCACCAGCTGGAGATATTCCAAACGAAGCTCCTGACCTGGATAAGGGCAGCAATGATCCGAATGATGGTGGCTCAAAGCCAACATCTTAATATGTAACATGTCTGGTCATGTGACCGGAATAAAAAGAGAGCCCTTTTGGCTCTCTTTTTTTGCAATAATTATTCATTTGGAGGAGGAATAGATAATCAAGAGCTAGATGGCGAACCGGACAGCATAAGGGGGATAAGACAGTATATCCTGCCTTTTTTCATTTATTGACAGAGTCGTGAACGTTGTGTACATTAGTTGTTAAACCGCTTGTGATTCGTTTCACCAGCGAACATAACGACATAGGTTAGCCCATGAAACAGCGCTTGACGCTGTCCCGATAAGGAGAGGATCACAGGTGGAAGCTCTGGCTTTAGAGCGCAAGGCTGAGATGAATCGTGAGCTGCGTGAGCGGCTGATGGAACTCAAGAAGGAACGCAATGCTATTATTCTTGCTCATTATTATCAACGTGATGAAGTACAGGAAGTCGCAGATTTCCGGGGAGACTCTTTCCTGCTGGCCCAGAAGGCAGCGCAAACAGATGCGGATGTTATTGTATTCTGTGGTGTTCATTTTATGGGTGAAAGCGCTAAAATTCTGGCTCCGGGCAAAACCGTTTTGATCCCTGATGAACGTGCCGGGTGCCCAATGGCAGACATGGTGAACGTGGACGGATTACGTAAGCTGAAGGCACAACACCCGAACGCCAAGGTAGTCACCTACATTAATTCCTCGGCTGAGATCAAAGCAGAAACAGATATTTGCTGTACATCAGCAAACGCTGTTCGTGTAATCCAGTCTGTGGATTCCGAAGAAATCATCTGGGTACCGGACAAAAACCTGGGGCATTATGTACAGCAGCACACAGACAAGAAGATGATCATCTGGGAAGGTTACTGCAATACACACGATATGCTTACGGTAAAAGATGTTGTTGAGATGAAGGCTAAATATCCGAATGCTGAGTTTGTGGTGCACCCCGAGTGTCGCCCTGAAGTTGTAGAAATGGGGGATTTTGTAGGCAGCACAACAGCGATTCTGGAATATTGCAAGAAATCCTCCACTAAGGAATTCATTGTCGGCACGGAGGATGGCACAGGATATCAGCTTCGCCTCGACAGTCCGGATAAACAGTTCCATTTTGCGACCAAGTTCCTGGTATGTCCGAACATGAAGGTGAACAACCTGAAGAAGCTGGTCAAATGCCTGGAGACGATGAAGCCTCAGATCTATGTCCCACCGGCTGTTGCTGATAAAGCCAGAGAATCACTAGAGCGCATGTTACTGGTGAAGTAACATGCGTTACTCTTGCTCCGAGACAGGTGAATAAGATGATACCGCAATATATATATGATTTTGACCTCTCTGCGCTGCCAATGGTGGAGACCGATGTACTGGTGATCGGTTCAGGCATTGCTGGTCTGTTTACCGCAATTAAGGCTAGCGAACAGCATCGTGTTCTGATGATTACGAAGAAGTCTTTACTTGAGAGTAACACCAGATATGCGCAGGGCGGGATTGCGGCTGTTATTGCTGAAGATGATTCTCCTGCGTACCACTTGCAAGATACTCTTGTTGCCGGAGCCGGTTTGTGTCGATCCGAGGCAGTTGAAGTATTGGTGAATGAGGGCCCAGACGGTGTCAGAGAACTGATCCGTCTGGGAACATTGTTCGATCTGGAGAACGGCGAGTTGGCGTTGACGCAGGAAGGTGCGCACAGCCACCGCCGTATTTTACATGCCAATGGGGATGCAACTGGATATGAGATCGTAAGGGCGCTCGCTGTTGAGGTTCACGAGCATCCAGGCATTGACGTTTGGGATGAGCACTTTGTGGTGGATTTGATTACGGATCGAGGAGAATGTATCGGTGCTCTGATTCTGAAAGAAGACGGCTCAAAGGTGTTTGTCAAAGCAAAAGCAACAGTGCTCTGCTCAGGCGGTGCGGGACAGCTGTATCGTTATACGACGAATCCGGATGTAGCTACAGCTGATGGGGTAGCTATGGCATACCGTGCGGGGGCTATAGTTCGTGATATGGAATTCATCCAGTTTCACCCGACATCCTTATGTTACCCGGGAGCACCCCGCTTCCTGGTATCTGAAGCGGTACGCGGGGAAGGTGCTTATCTCCGCAACGTGAAGGGTGAACGATTCATGGAGAAATATCATGCCCAGCTCGAACTGGCGCCTCGTGATATTGTAGCTAGAGCCATTGTCAGCGAGATGGAGCTGACAAACAGTACCTTTGTTTACCTCGACATTACCCATGAGCTACCGGAGATGGTGAAACATCGTTTTCCTACCATTTATGAAACTTGTATGCGTTACGGTCTCGACATGACTACAGATTGGATTCCGGTTGCACCTGCCGCGCATTATATGATGGGCGGAGTAAAGACGGACTTGAGTGGTGAGAGCAGTATCCCCCGTTTATTTGCCTGTGGCGAGGTATCCTCTACCGGCGTGCACGGAGCTAATCGACTAGCGAGCAATTCCTTATCTGAAGCGATTGTATTTGGACGCAGAATCGTGGATCGTATCCATGCGTTGCCGGCCATCGAAGAATCACTTGGAAGAGATGTGAAATCTCTGAGCATGGAGAATCAGAATATTAGCCGTGCAAAAGAACAGCAACATTCCAAGCCGGTATCGGAAAGACGTTTACGTCTGCAAAAGATGATGGTTCGTCAAGTGGGACTGCGAAGAAACGGAAAGAACTTGCAACAGGCAATGGATAAAATGCAACAGGAGTTGTCTTTTTTTGATCAAAGACTTACCCAAAGAGAAGAACTGGAGTATGCGAACCTTCTGACTTGTGCGTGGCTTGTAACCAGCGGAGCGCTGCACCGTGAGGAGAGCCGAGGAGCACATTACCGTGAGGACTTCCCTGCACGAGACGATATAATATGGCAGAAGCATAGTCTGCAGCAGCGAGAACAAGCGATTGTGGAGGAATGGATGTCATGATACTGAACGGATATAATGAGGAACTAATTGAGACGATCAAAGGCTGGCTACGCGAGGATGTAGGTGCAGGGGATGTCACAACGAATGTGACCATTCCAGCGGGTAGTGAATCCAAGGCTGTGATTCATGCCAAAGATCATGGAGTCATAGCAGGCATAACGATTGCAGAGCTTGTATTTCAAGTCGTAGATCCGGAGCTTCGTTATACGGCAAAAGTAAAAGACGGTGATACAGTCACTCCTGGCACCATATTGGCTGAAGTTGAAGGGAGTACACATTCGCTCCTGACTGGGGAACGGCTCGCACTTAATCTGTTACAGCGTATGTCCGGTGTTGCTACCCGAACACGTTACTACGTAGATGCTCTTGATGGATTGAAGACCAGACTTGTCGATACACGTAAAACAACACCTGGTCATCGCTTGCTTGAAAAGTATGCTGTACGTGTGGGGGGCGGAGCCAATCACCGGTTTGGACTGTATGATGCTGTAATGATCAAAGACAATCATATTAAAGGTGCAGGTAGCATTACAGAAGCTGTGCAGCGAGCGCGGGCAGTTATTCCGCATACGATGACGATTGAAGTTGAAACGGAAAACATTGCTCAGGTACAGGAAGCCTTGCAAGCTGGGTCAGATATCATTATGCTGGATAACATGCAGCCTGATCGGATGCGAGAAGCAGTCGCTCTGATTCGTGAACAGGCTCCGCATGTGAAGATAGAAGCATCCGGCAATGTGTCACTTGAAACGATTCGCGGAATAGCGGAAACGGGTGTGGATGTAATTTCGGTTGGCAGGTTAACCTATTCTTTTGAGAGCCTGGATATCAGCCTGGATTTAAACGAAAAGAAAGAGGGGTGAACCTCTTTGATTCTAGTCGTAGACGTGGGCAATAGTAACATCGTGCTCGGGGTATATCAGGGCCGTGAACTGTTGCATCATTTTCGTCTGAGCACATCTCGTCAGTCCACAGTGGATGAATACGGCGTATTGATTTATAATTTATTTCATATGTCCGGTATTTCTGCCCGAGACATTGAGGGTGTCATTATTTCATCAGTGGTTCCGCCACTGGTGAGTGTCATCGAAACGATGTGTGTGAAATATGTGGGCAAAAAACCATTGCTGGTTGGGCCCGGTATCAAGACCGGCCTGAATCTGCGATATGAAAATCCGCGTGAAGTAGGGGCGGATCGGATCGTGAATGCTGTGGCGGCCGTGGAAAAATACGGCGGCCCCCTTGTGGTCGTTGATTTTGGTACAGCCACGACGTTCGACTGTATTGATGAGAAGGGCCATTACCTTGGCGGTGCGATTGTACCCGGTATTCACATTGCTACCGAAGCTCTTTACGAGCGAGCAGCGAAGCTACCGCGAATTGAGCTGGAGAAGCCGAAGAAGGTGATTGGGCGCAATACCGTGCATGCCATGCAGTCCGGCATCATCTATGGTTATGCTGGCCAAGTGGACGGCATCGTAGAACGAATTCGCGAAGAGATGAAGGCTGAACCTATGGTTATTGCTACAGGAGGTCTTGCTACTCTGATTGCAGAAGAAACCCGTAGCATTGAGAAAGTTGATCCACTGCTTACGCTTGAGGGGCTACGTGTCATCTACGAGCGGAACCGGGAAAGGTAGACATACAAAGGGCGGCATACAGCAGGCTGGGATTACAGCTTAAATGTTGAGCCGTTTTTTTCTGTTACGATATTAAAATGACACGCCAAAGGAGGCTGAATGACTTGGAAAACAACAACAAACATGACCGGTTGATCCGTGGTACAGCGATGAATGGAAAGGTAAGAGCGTTTGCCGTTCAGACCACAGAACTGGTAGAAGAACTGCGTAGAAGACATGATACGTTTCCCACGGCTACAGCAGCTATGGGGCGTACAGTAACGACAGCAGCCATTATGGGTGCCATGCTTAAAGGTGATGAGAAACTAACTATACAAGTGAACGGAGATGGCCCAATTGGCCAGATCGTAGCCGACGCTAATGCCAAAGGTGAGGTGCGCGGTTATGTTTCCAATCCGCATGTACATCTGCCAAGCAATCGTTTTGGTAAATTGGATGTAGCTGGGGCGGTGGGTACAGAAGGTTTCATAAATATAACGAAGGATCTGGGGCTGAAAGACCCGTACCGTGGTAGCATTCCGATTATCTCGGGCGAACTGGGCGAAGACTTTACTTATTATTTTGCTCAGTCAGAACAGACGCCTTCTGCTGTTGGCGTGGGTGTGCTGGTTGATACGGATAACTCGGTTATTGTTTCGGGCGGATTTATTATTCAGCTTCTCCCAGGCCTCACTGATCCCGAGATTACAGAAATCGAGAATGCCATCGGTGCACTGCCTCCGGTGACAACCTTGTTGAACGAAGGACTCGAGCTAGAAGAATTGTTGCGCCGTCTCCTGCCGGATGTGCAGGTCATGGGCGAACTGGATATTCGTTTTAGATGTAGTTGTTCTCGTGAACGTCTGGAACAAACCTTAATCAGTCTTGGTCAGTCCGAGCTGGAGCAATTAATTGAAGAAGAAGGGCAAGCTGAAGTGGTCTGCCAATTCTGTAATGAAGCGTATGATTTTAACAAAGAGCAGCTAGAGGCCATCCTAGAACAAGCCAAGAATTGATCGATGCGGGGACGGGATGAGGTATGACCAGACAGGAAAAAGGATTATGGACGGCGGTCGTTATTTTGACACTTGGCGTGCTCGTGATGGGTACATTCATGGCGATGCAGGTGCTTCATCAGGGGAAAGAAGATGCAGAGACACCTCATGATGCCAACAAGGAAGAGGGAAGTACGGTTGCAACGATTAACGGTGAAGTGATTACGGATAAAGATTGGACAGATGCATTAAAACGACGTTATGGCAGTGAAATCCTGCTGCAGATGTTGAACCGAAAAGCGGTTTATGCTGAAGCCCTTCAACGCAATCTGGTGGTTACTCCCAAAGAGATCGCAAGAGAAATGGCTGGAGCGATGGATGGGTATGATTCAGAGAAGTCATACTATGATGCCATGAAATCACAGCTTGGCCTGTCGAAGCAGGATCTCGAATTAGAGGCAGGTTACCGTCTACTGCTCGAAAAGATTGCTACCGCAGGTATTCAGGTGAAGGATGACGATATTCAAAAATACTGGGTAGAGCATCGAGAAGACTATATCACCCCTGAGAAATATGATCTGTCTATTATTGTGGTAAAAGAAAAGTCTGATTCAGAGGCTATATTGACGGAGCTTCGGAACGGGAAAGATTTCGAAGAAATGGCTCGCTCCGAATCAGAGGATAGTTACTCCCGAGATGCGGGAGGTAAACTGGGGTGGATTGATCAGAACGACCCTTTCCAACCTAAATCCATTTTGCAAAGGGCTGCCAATATGTCAATCGGTGATATTGCTGGTCCAGTGAAAGTTGAGGACGGTTATGCCATCATCAAACTGAATGACAAAGCCGAACGCCAGGAGCAGTCAGCAAAGGAAGTACATGAAGAGATTCGTATGGAGCTGGCCTTAAGCCAGGCTGATCCACTTCCGCAGGTAGAGCAGATGCTGCGCGATAAATACGAGGCTGTGATCATCTCCGAGATTCCTGCCTCCTGAAACGAAGATTGACAATTTTCCTGTCTTATAGAAGTTGCATCTTGATAAAAATACTTTGTCTACGGTCTCAGGGCCCAAGGCAAAGTATTTTTTTGAGTACTCATATTGACAATGGCGTGTAACGTTGATAAGATGAAAATAATCAAAACCTACTCGTTTACTCGGATATAAATGCATCATGATATGCATGAATTTAGATATTTTCAATGTAATAAAGAAACTTTCGGAAAACTCGGCGCTACCTACACCTGTTTGCGTGGTTCTTTATGCAGAAAGGAACGGATAATCACCGGATTTCCGCAGTTCTTCATAAACATCCAGAGGCTGACTCGCACAAATCACATAAGTTTACAGGAGTTAAGTACCATTTATACCATTAAGGAGGGCATTCATATGGCTAAAGTAGTTAATAACGTAACTGAACTCATCGGAGGTACTCCGCTTGTTCGTTTGAACAATATCGTACCTGAAGGTAGTGCTGAAGTATTGGTGAAGCTGGAATACCAGAACCCAGGATCAAGTGTTAAAGACCGGATCGCAATTAGCATTGTTGAAGAAGCGGAAAAAGAAGGCAAGCTGAAACCGGGTGGTACGATCATTGAAGCAACAAGCGGTAACACGGGGATCGGCCTCGCGATG
Source organism: Paenibacillus sp. NN59 (assembly GCF_057597225.1). Classification (NCBI taxonomy): domain Bacteria; kingdom Bacillati; phylum Bacillota; class Bacilli; order Caryophanales; family Paenibacillaceae; genus Paenibacillus; species Paenibacillus sp. NN59. The sequence goes on from NZ_CP199678.1 coordinate 71,506, forward strand.
GTTGCTGCTGCTAAAGGCTACAAGTCTGTTATTGTAATGCCTGAGACGATGAGCTTGGAGCGTCGTAACCTGCTTCGTGCTTATGGTGCTGAGCTTGTACTTACACCTGGAGCAGAAGGAATGAATGGTGCAGTCAAAAAAGCCGAAGAGCTGTTGAAAGAAAACCCGTCCTACTTCATGGCGGAGCAGTTCAAAAACAAAGCAAATGTGAAGATTCACCGCGAAACGACAGGTCCTGAAATCGTTGAAGCGATCCAGTCTGTAGGCGGCACGCTTGATGCATTTGTTGCGGGTATCGGTACTGGCGGAACAATCACAGGTACAGGTGAAGTGTTGAAAGAAGCGTTCCCTGGGATCAAAATTGTGGCTGTAGAGCCGGCAGCATCACCAATCCTGGCTGGTGGCAAACCGGGTCCTCACAAAATTCAGGGAATTGGAGCAAACTTTATTCCTGAAATTTTGGATCAAGAAGTATATGACGAGATCATTCACATCGAGAATGATGATGCATTTGAAACGGCTCGTGCTGTTGCAAAAGAAGAGGGTATTCTGTCCGGTATTTCATCCGGTGCAGCGATTCGCGCAGGACTTCAAGTAGCCAAACAACTGGGTGCAGGTAAACGCGTTGTCGTTATCGTGCCAAGTAATGGCGAACGTTATCTGAGCACACCGCTTTACAATTTCGAGGCGTAATTCAGACACAGGACGTATCTTTTACCGGATAAGCTTGATGTTTCTGAACAGTTTATATCAATCCTTCCTGCCCTGACGGGTAGGGAGGATTTTTTGCGTAATGCTTTTAAAAGCAACGGCGCTTTAGTATACTATCAAACAATAAGAACTATATAAGTTGAACACTCGGTTGCATAGTTTATTGTGACATCGGAGTGTCTGTCTAAATCAATAATTTAACTTATATAGTGACACAAGAAGGGCGGCGGGCCGCAGTGACACACCTGATGACAACATACGCCGACTGGGAAGCATGGGCTGGACAAGGCTGGACAATGTTACCATATATAACGAAGTCGGATGAGGGACCGTATCATGGCGGTTTACCGCTAACGTGGGAGGCAGCGTGGCAGCAAGCATCTCCTAACGCAATTGTGCTGGAGAATGGTAAAGGCGGAAGGTATACTTTCCTCGGCTTAAATCCGGTATCCATCGTTTCCGGCAAAGGACAGGAAGCCACAATTCATGACGTGTTTCAAGGAACAAGTCGAACAGATCAGGGCAATCCGCTGGATGTGCTAAAACGGTGGACATCACCTTACCGAGCACCCAAGGTTGACGGAGCACCAGATTTTGCAGGCGGTTGCGCCGGATACCTCAGCTATGATGTAGCCAGATCACTGGAGAAACTGCCAACGATTGCTGAGGATAATCCCACACTTCCAGATTACTGGTGGATGCGCTTTGAGGAAATATGGGCATACGACCATGAGCAGCAGGCTCTTTTCTGTATGGTGCATCTGGAAGTGAGTGCTGAACAGCAGGAACGGGCCAATCTACAGAGTCTCTATGCTGCAGCTGGGAAACGTGCGGTAGCCATGCAGCAACGCTGGCTTCATATTATGGGTTTCGCTCAGGCAGAGGAGCAACAGCAAGCGTTAGAGCTCCGTCACAGGCGGGTTCATCTTGCCCTACGCACAGAAGAATCCGAACGGGAAACAGAGGGATGGAAGACGTCCTTCCCACAAAAGGATTTTGAACAAGCTGTTCTTCAGGTACAGGAGTATATCAGGCAAGGCGATGTATTTCAGGTTAATCTGTCCCTGCGACATGAAAAGCAGCTCCAATCCAGTAGCGAGCATATCTATGAATGGTTACGTATAGTGAATCCGTCACCGTATATGGGGATGCTTCGCAGTCCCGAATTCCAACTGGTCAGTGGATCGCCAGAATTGCTCGTCAAAGTGGAGAACGGCAAAGTGAGTGCGCGGCCCATCGCAGGAACGCGAAGAAGAGGACGAGATGAAGCAGAGGATCAGGCGATGGCAGATGAGTTGCTTGGCAGTGAGAAGGAGCGAGCCGAGCATATTATGCTGGTTGATCTGGAGCGTAATGATATCGGGCGAATTGCTGCGTATGGATCGGTTCATGTTCCTGAATTAATGACAATCGAGAAATATTCGCATGTTATGCACCTGGTTTCACAGGTGGAAGGCAAGCTGGCGGAAGGATTAACTGTGTTTGATGTCATTGCCGCAACGTTTCCTGGCGGAACGATAACGGGTGCTCCGAAAGTACGCACGATGGAGATTATCGAAGAGCTTGAGCCAGTACGACGGGGGCCATATACAGGGTCAATCGGATGGATAGACTACAGTGGCAATATGGAGCTGAATATCGTTATACGCACTCTTGCGATTAAGGATGGGACGGGGTATGTGCAGGCTGGTGCAGGTATTGTCATTGATTCCGATCCATATCGCGAGTACAAGGAGTGTTCCAACAAGGCTAGAGCAATGATGCGAGCTGTGAACTACAGTGAACGAGCGGAGGCTGACACAGCGCAGGCATCAGCAGGAGAACCCCAACGCGAGCAGAAACACACGAACAGAACAGAATGAAGCGATGAAATGGAATAAGTTAAAATAAACAAGGCATCCGCCGTAATCTGCGGTGGAATATGAGGAGGAGCAGACCTATGATTCTGGTTATCGACAATTACGATTCCTTTACCTACAACCTGGTTCAATATCTGGGTGAATTGGGGGAGACGGTGGAAGTTCGCCGCAATGACGAGATTGATCTGGCAGGTATTGAAGCACTGGCACCGGATCATATTCTGATCTCTCCAGGTCCATGTACACCGAATGAAGCGGGGATCAGCTTGGCAGTTATCGAACATTTCAAAGGAAGCATTCCCATCTTTGGCGTCTGTCTTGGACATCAGGCGATCGGGCAGGCATTTGGAGGTAATGTCATTCGAGCGGATCGGATGATGCACGGCAAAACATCGGAGATGCATCACCAGGGTACATCGGTATTTACGGGGCTGCCTTCTCCGTTTACGGCAACTCGGTATCATTCATTGATCGTGGAACGTAGTAGCCTGCCGGATTGTCTGGAGATTACAGCGGAAACAGCTGAAGGAGAGATTATGGGTCTGCGTCACAAAACGTATGCGATTGAAGGGGTACAGTTCCACCCGGAATCCATCATTACAGATCATGGTCATCAGATGCTTCGCAATTTCCTAGCACAGCAAAAAGCAAACGTATAATATGCAATATGCCGCGATTAATGGGGAACTGGTTCAACTGGCGTCGGCTGTGGTTCCTGTAACGGATCACGGCTTTTTGTACGGACTGGGGCTGTTCGAGACCTTTCGAACATACCAAGGAGTTCCCTACCTTCTGGAAAGGCATCTGGAGCGCATGGCTTCAGGCTGTGAAGAGTTGGGCATTCCTTTTACAGTGACAGCAGAGGAAGTCAAAGACTGGATATCCCGTCTGATGCAGGGAAACGAACTTAAGGATGCGTACGTGCGTTATACAGTATCTGCTGGTGAAGCGCCGCTTGGACTACCTTCGGGGAATTATACAGACCCCACACATATCGTACTGGCAAAATCATTACCTGACCCTTCTCCTACTCTGTATGAAAGGGGTAAAATGCTACAACGTCTATCTACACCTCGTAATACACCGGAAAGCCAAATCAGATTCAAGTCGCTTCACTACATGAACAGTATCTTGGCGAAACGTGAATTAAACACTTATGTTGGGCAAGACCAGCGATTACTGAGCGCAGAAGGATTACAACTTACGCGCGACGATTATGTTGCGGAGGGCATTGTCAGCAATATATTTTGGGTGCGAGAGAAAGTTCTCTACACCCCTTCGCTGTCTACGGGCATTCTTCCAGGGATTACTAGAGCCGTAGTGATGGAGATTGCCGCAGATCAAGGCATCGCTTGCGTAGAGGTGCAGGCACTATGGGAAGATCTACAGCAAGCAGATGAAATTTTTCTGACGGGTTCCGTAGCCGAGCTCGTGCCGGTGACGACGTTGCGGGATCTGAGCGGCACTGAAACAGATATCAGCAATGGACGGATTGGTCCGGTAACGGCAGTACTGCTGCGTATGTACCGGGAGAAAGCGGGGTATACTTCATGACACTTACACCGGTCATCTATGAACGGAAATATGAATGGGGACCAGCTTCAATTACGCTGGGATCCCGGACGCAGATTATGGGCATTTTGAATGTCACGCCAGATTCGTTCTCAGATGGTGGGCGCTACAATAATGTGGAGCGGGCAGTAGCCCATGCGAAACAAATGATGGAGGACGGTGCGGATCTGATTGATATCGGTGGAGAATCCACCCGTCCAGGATCAGAGGTGGTCGGTGCAGATGAAGAACTTCATCGAATTATTCCGGTGATCGAAGCCTTGCGTGCAGAGGCGCCGCATATTCCGATCTCCGTGGATACGTACAAGGCTGACGTTGCGCGCCAAGCCATTCTGGCAGGGGCCCATATCATCAACGATGTATGGGGGGCCAAGGCCGACCCGGATATGGCGCGGACTGCTGCTGAGCTGGGTTGCCCGATTATTCTGATGCATAATCGGCAGACAAGAGACTACACCGATTACCTGCTTGATGTTGTGCGTGATGTGCAGGACAGCGTTCAGCTTGCGCTTGCAGCGGGCGTAGAGAAGAGTCAGATTATACTGGATCCAGGGATTGGTTTTGTGAAGGACCTCTCGGAGAACCTGGAGTTGATGTCTTCTCTCGGTCTGTTAAACGAGTTGGGGTATCCCGTGCTGCTTGCTACATCCCGCAAAAGATTCATCCAGCACACGCTGGATGTAGGTGCTGACGATGCGCTGGAAGGTACAGCAGCAACGGTTGCATTTGGCATTGCCCAAGGCTGCCAGTTGGTACGGGTTCATGATGTGAAGCCGATCCGTCGGACGGCGGACATGTGTGATGCGATGTTATATCGTTCTCCGGGCTTACGGAGAAGATCGTAATAGAGGGCCTTCACGGCCCCTCATGTTGAAGCGAAGCGTTTTGATATAGAAAGTATTTGAATAGAAGGCAGGGGAACTGTATGGACAGAATGGTATTGCACCGCATGGAGTATTACGGGTATCACGGTGTGTTTGCAGAAGAACGAAAGCTAGGTCAGCGGTATTACATTGATCTGGAGATCGATATGGATCTGGGTGAGGCTGGGCGTAACGATGATCTGACCAAAACGATTAATTACGCAGAGATTCATGAGCTGGTGAAGCAGATCGTCGAAAATAAATCATTCCAGTTAATTGAAGCGTTGGGTGAACATATTGCATCTTCTTTACTAGACACTTATACTATTATCAATGCATTGACAGTCAAGGTGACGAAGCCGCACCCGCCATTTGATATTCATTTTGGAGGCGTAACGGTAGAGCTTCGCCGCTCAAGAAAGTGAGAACCGATCATGATTGCACATTCGACCTCTGAATCCTCAGAGGCTTATATTGCTTTAGGGGCTAATTTGGGTAATCGGGAGCAGACGCTGCTTGAAGCGTTAACGCTTCTGAATGAACATCCTCATATATCTGTGCTGCGCTGCTCTGCACTATATGAGACAGAGCCGGTAGGATATGTCGATCAGCCTGCGTTTTTGAATATGGCTGCTATGGTCAGTACAAATCTGACGCCGGAGTTTTTGCTCGCCGAATTGCTCAGTGTAGAGAATCAACTTGGACGGGTTAGGGATATTCGCTGGGGCCCGCGTACGGTGGATCTGGATCTGCTCTGGATGCATGGAGAGACGCGAGATACCGAACTGCTTCAACTGCCGCATCCCCGTATGGGAGAGCGGGCTTTTGTACTGGTGCCGTTGTCGGACATCGTACCGCAGAACGAGGCATCAGGTCTGCATACCTTTGTACACGCATCGTTGTCTGTACTGGATGGAAAGGATGGAATACAGCGTTGGAAAACATGCAATTGGCCAACCGAATCCGGGCGTTCCGGAAGCTGAAAGGGTTAACCCAGCATGAGCTTGCGGCCGAGACAGGTATATCTTTGGCTATTCTGGGGACGATTGAACGTGGAAATCGGAAAGTTACACCACAGGAACTAAGTAAGATAGCGGGTGTGCTCGCGATTAGTATCGAGGAATTACAAGGGAAATAATGAACGGCGGATAACGAAGAACGGATAAAGAGGTGAAACAGCAAGCATGCTTAAGATTGGTAATATTGAAATGAAGAATCAGGTTGTTCTTGCACCTATGGCTGGTGTATGTAATCCTGCTTTTCGCTTGATCGCCAAAGAGTTTGGTACGGGCCTTGTCTGCGCTGAGATGGTGAGTGGTAAAGCCATTGTTCATGGCAACCAGCGGACACGCGAGATGTTATTTGTGGATGAACGTGAGAAACCGCTCAGTCTGCAGATTTGGGGAGGCGACCGGGAATCGCTTGTCGAGGCAGCTAGAATCGTAGATAAGGAAACCAATGCAGATATCATTGATATTAACATGGGGTGTCCTGTTCCGAAGGTAACGAAGTGTGATGCAGGTGCACGCTGGTTGCTGGACCCGAACAAAATCTATGAGATGGTATCGGCTGTTGTAGAAGCTGTTGAGAAACCAGTCACCGTTAAAATGCGGATCGGCTGGGACAACGAACACATCTATGTAGTGGAGAACGCTCTTGCGGTGGAACGCGCTGGTGGAAGTGCTGTCAGCGTGCATGGACGGACAAGAGAACAACTCTATACAGGTACAGCGGATTGGTCACATATCAAAAATGTCAAAGAAGCTGTCTCCATTCCAGTCATCGGTAATGGCGACGTATCTTCACCGGAAGATGCACGCCGTATGCTGGACGAGACCGGGTGTGACGGAGTAATGATCGGGCGTGCTGCCTTGGGTAATCCATGGATGTTATATCGCACAATTCAGTATCTGAGTTCAGGCCAGTTACCTCCTGACCCGAATGCAGAGGAGAAGATCCGTGTAGCTGTTTTGCATATGGATCGACTAATTGCACTCAAAAATGAGACCGTCGCTGTACGTGAAATGCGTAAACATCTGGCTTGGTACTTGAAGGGATTGAAGGGATCTGCCCGAATCAAGGACGTTATTATGGAAGGAACCAAACGGGATGAGATGGTGGGCATACTGGAGAACTTTGTGGAACAGTTGAAAATGGAAGGAAATCTGGAGTCTGAACCGGTAATTGCGGGTAATGCCTCATAATTAGGAGCTGTGCTGTAAAACGTTTACAGCCGCAGGGGATGTAACATTGACTTTTCGAGATCGTTCACCTATAATTTCTCAGTATAAATTCGCCATGTGCGTTTACTAAGTATAGTGCATCAGGAGGAATATTCTATTTCTCTGGAGAACTTCATATAGTTTTGAAGATGTATGCGGGCGGAGTTCTGTCATCAGCACTGATTCCGTTGCCGTACAATCAAATTATTCCCATGACAGGAGAATCGGTTGAGATGAGCGACAAGGAAGTTATCCTTACACCAGAAGGACTCAAGAAGCTGGAAGAAGAACTGGAAACACTGAAGTCAGTGAAGCGCCGCGAAGTGGCTGAACGGATCAAAGTAGCTATTGGCTATGGTGATATCAGTGAGAACTCCGAATACGAAGATGCGAAAAACGAGCAAGCTTTTATTGAAGGACGTATCATCACACTCGAGAAGCTGTTGCGTAACGCACGAATTATCAACAGCGACGAAATCGATACCGATTCCGTAAGTGTGGGTGCAACCGTAACTGTAGAGGATTTGGAATTCGGCGATATCACAGAATATACGATTGTAGGTACAGCGGAATCCAATCCGCTTCAGAACAAGATTTCCAATGAAAGTCCTGTAGGTAAAGCTATTTTGGGCAAGAAAAAAGGTACAGTGGTTGATGTGAGTGTGCCTGCTGGCGTAATTCAATATAAAATTGTAGATATTAAAAAGCTGTAGTAACGAAGCAGTCAGGCGTAGTAGACAAAAGCTTCCTTAGGGAAGCTTTTTTCAACATTACGGACAAGCCTCACGCACAGGCTGCAATGTAAATAAGGAGATGAATACAGATCATGACGGATGAAGTCTTGAATCAGGAAACCGAACTTAGCGAGCTGTTACAGATTCGCCGCGACAAATTGGACGAGCTCCGCAACTTGGGAATCGACCCTTTTGGCCAAAAATACGTACGTACCGAAGAAGCCGGCTCCATTCTGAAGAAGTATGAAGAACTGACCAAGGAAGAGCTGGAAGAGAAGCACATCGAAGTCAGTATTGCCGGACGGATTATGGCGAAGCGGGGCATGGGTAAAGCAAGCTTTGCACATATTCAGGACCTGAGCGGCCGAATCCAGATCTATGTTCGTCAGGATAGCGTACCTGAGGACAAGTTTGCGGCATTCAGCCTGCTTGATCTCGGGGATATCGTTGGGGTAACTGGCGTTGTCTTCAAAACCAAAACGGGTGAGACTTCCGTTAAAGTAAAAGACCTGGAAGTGTTGTCGAAATCTCTTTATCCACTCCCGGATAAATACCATGGTTTGACTGACGTTGAACTGCGTTATCGCCAGCGTTATGTAGACCTGATCATGAACCCTGATGTGCAGCAGACCTTCATTATGCGTTCCAAAATCATTCAATCCATGCGTCGTTATCTTGACTCCCATGGCTACCTTGAAGTGGAGACACCGACATTGCATACAATCGCAGGTGGTGCGGCGGCTCGTCCGTTTATTACTCATCACAATGCGCTTGATATGGAACTGTACATGCGGATCGCGATTGAACTTCACTTGAAACGTCTGATTGTCGGCGGTCTGGAAAAAGTATATGAGATTGGCCGCGTATACCGGAACGAAGGTATGTCTACACGTCACAATCCGGAATTTACGATGATTGAGTTGTATGAGGCTTATGCGGATTACAAGGATATCATGGCTTTAACTGAAAACCTGGTTGCTCACATCGCACAGGAAGTATTGGGTAAACAAGTTATCCAATATGGAGATCATGAAGTGAATCTTAAGCCGCAATGGCGCCGTGTAACCATGGTGGATGCGGTTAAGGAAGTTGTCGGTGTAGACTTCTCCGTTCATATGACGGATGAGGAAGCGCACAGCTTGGCGAAACAGCATAACGTAAAAGTTGAACCACATATGACATTTGGTCACATCCTGAACGCCTTCTTCGAAGAGTTTGTTGAAGAAACGTTGATTCAGCCAACGTTCATTATGGGACATCCGCTTGAAATCTCGCCACTGGCGAAGAAAAGCGATGCAGATCCACGTTTCACGGATCGCTTCGAGTTGTTTATCGTTGGACGTGAGCATGCCAATGCTTTCACCGAGCTGAATGATCCAATCGATCAGCGTCAGCGTTTCGAAGCTCAGATGTTAGAGAAAGAGCACGGTAACGATGAGGCTCATGAGATGGATGACGATTTCATCCGTGCACTTGAATATGGTATGCCACCAACAGGTGGTCTTGGAATCGGTATCGATCGTCTGATTATGTTGTTGACCAATTCTCCGTCCATCCGTGACGTACTGCTCTTCCCACATATGCGTCCACGTACACAAGAGTAAATAAGGAACGTATCTTTCGTTCATAATAGAAGAGGAACCTGCCACTTGCTTCAAGCTGGGGCAAGTTCCTCTTTGGGTTTACATAGGCAACTCATTCAGACGTGCTACGGGTCACAAGTTGCTCCTATTTTTATTTTGGTTAAAAGAGGTGCCCTTCATGAAGTTCAGGCTTCAGATCGCCAGGTTCATATCTCCTCCGTTAATATTGGTTGGCGGTTTCTTGCTAATTATCTCTATTGGGACCGTTTTGTTGATGTTGCCGTTTTCTAATCAGAGTGGCACACATCTAGCTTTTATTGACGCTTTATTCACAGCTACATCAGCGGCATGTGTGACTGGGCTAGTTGTGGTGGATGTAGGAACAACTTTCAATTTGTTTGGTCAGATTGTCATCATGATCCTGATGCAACTTGGCGGGCTCGGTTTCATGACCATGGCCACATTGTTTGCACTTGTGCTGGGCAAACGCATATCTCTTAAAGACAGGTTGCTACTGAAAGAGGCTATTAATGCGGACAGCATGGAGGGAATTGTACGGATTATCCGCAAGGTTCTGATCTTTTCATTCACTATTGAAGGGGTAGCTGCGGTCATTTTGGCTTTACTCTGGGCAACGGAGATGCCTTTTATGCAGGCCGTATACTACGGCATATTTCATTCTGTTTCCTTGTTTAACAATGGTGGGTTTGATCTGTTTGGCAACAGTTTTCAATATTATACCGGAGACTGGATTTTTAACATTACTGCTTCGATTCTCGTGATATCTGGTGGACTTGGTTTTGTTGTGTTGAATGACCTGTTTGAATATCGCAAACGCCGCCGGTTATCTTTGCAATCGAAATTGGTGCTGTCCGTGTCAGGTGCGTTGATCGGTATAGGTGCAGTGGTGTTGTTTATTTTCGAATTCACCAACAGTCACACGCTTGGTTCACTAACTTGGAGCGAGAAGATCTACGCATCGTTCTTTCAGTCTGTCTCAACGCGTTCTTCCGGGACAAGTACGATTGACATTACACAGATGCGACAAGCGACTCAGTTTTTCTTTATTTTGCTCATGTTTATTGGCGCTTCTCCAGGTTCGACAGGTGGAGGGATTAAAACAACCACGTTTCTGATCATGATTGGTGCTGTATATGCCATGATTCGGGGCAACAAGGACATTGTTTTTTTTCGTCAACGTGTACCTAAAGATCTGCTCATGAGAGCCCTGACGATCATTATGGTTTCCCTCAGTATCTTCATGATTGTAGTGATGCTTTTACTTACAACCGAAGATGCACCATTCCTTTCCCTCATGTTTGAGGCTGCATCTGCTATTGGTACGGTGGGGCTGTCGGTGGGCGTAACCCATGAGATGACCAATTGGGGCAAAATCATTATTACCTTCACCATGTTTGTTGGTCGGATTGGGCCGCTAACGATTGCGTATGCACTTCGTCCCCGTAAAGAGAAGAAATTGTATCGCCATCCAGAAGGCCGGATCATTATTGGATAAAACAAAAAACGCAGACATTCGATATCTACCCCTATGAGTAATAATGGGGTGGTATTAAATGTACTGCGTTTTTTATGTTGTGCTCTAAGGGCATAGAGAGGTCAGATGTAAGGTGAGAGCCTCGTCCATAAGTTGGCCGTTCATCTGATCGGGTCTAAGCACGGCATGGATAGCCAAGCCATCAACTAGAGCATACAGTCTTTCGATCTCAAGTTCCTGATTTAGATCTGGTCTGAAGATGCCGGACTGTATTAAAGAAGTAATAACGATCTCAACAGCTCGTCTAATATCATTATATACAGTGTCAGCCAGTTTTTTGAGTGCAGGATCCGTTTTGGATTTGGCAGTAAAAGCGTACCACACCTCCATTTCAGCCATTTTCTCATCCGTATTGGGTATGAATTCAAGCAGTAACTGTTTCATATGTTCCATCGGAGGCCCGTCGAAAGACATACTTTGAATCCGGGCAGTCACCCGTTCCGAAACCAAATTCATTGCATATAACAGAAGCTCCGATTGAGTGGAAAAATAGTGGCGCATGGATCCGACCGAGATTCCAGCTTCCTCAGCGATATTTCGAACAGAAGCTTGTTCCATACCATTTTTCCGGATAATACGCCAAGCGGCCTCAGCTACGAGCAAGCGCTGTTTGTCATGATCAACGATTTTAGGCATGTCATGATTATAACACCATTGATTATTATGGTACAAAAGTGTTAAATTAATTATAATACAGTCGTATTATATAAAAGGGGTGTAATTATGGTTGCTTATTTCATTATTGCCTGTGAGATTGCATTTTGGATATTTGTCGCGGCAGGGCTAAGTGTTCGGTATATGCTGGGTAAGAAGCGATTGGGATTGGCTTTGCTTGCCGCCACACCGATTGTTGATGTTTTGTTGCTCATAGCTACTGTTGTAGATCTTCAACGCGGAGCAACAGCAAGTATGGTTCATGGTATAGCGGCTATCTATATTGGAGTAAGCATTGCTTTTGGACATCAAATGATCGCTTGGGCTGATGGTTACTTTCAATACTGGTTTAGAGGGGGAGAGAATCCTAGGCGGAATAAGTTATATGGAAGAGAACATGCAAGGAACGAGCGTATAGGGTGGGTCAGACATCTTTTGGCTTGGAGTATTGGAAGTGCGCTTTTGTATATTATGATATGGTGGATTGGTGATCCAGCTCGAACAGAGGTGTTTTCAGGTCTAATCCGAGTATGGGCAATGGTGCTGGGGATTGATCTCGTGATAAGTATTAGTTATAGCTTTTGGCCGAGGAAAGCTCCTGCTAAAAATATAGGTTAACGGTTCAGATTGTCTTATGAAATGATCAAGTTCTTGATAAAAGTGAAAAAAAGCTTGCAATCAAAAATCATACATGGTATATTCTAATTCCGGCCAAGAAAACACAGTTTACACGGTGCGGCAAGCCAATAAGAACAAGCTTCGAAAGAAACTTAAAAAAAGTGCTTGCAAAGTTGGTTTGGAAATGATATGATATAAAAGTTACTGAAGCGAACGAGTGACGGTGGCTGAATATGTTTGATCTTTGAAAACTGAACAACGAGTGAGTATCGATCTTGCTTGCAAGATCAAAATGAGATTTTAATCTCGTCAGATTCAAAATGAGCTTATCGCTCTTTTCAATAACTTTATTGGAGAGTTTGATCCTGGCTCAGGACGAACGCTGGCGGCATGCCTAATACATGCAAGTCGAGCGGACTTGAAGAGAAGCTTGCTTCTCTGATAGTTAGCGGCGGACGGGTGAGTAACACGTAGGCAACCTGCCCTCAAGCTTGGGACAACTACCGGAAACGGTAGCTAATACCGAATACTTGTTTTCTTCGCCTGAAGAGAACTGGAAAGACGGAGCAATCTGTCACTTGGGGATGGGCCTGCGGCGCATTAGCTAGTTGGTGAGGTAACGGCTCACCAAGGCGACGATGCGTAGCCGACCTGAGAGGGTGATCGGCCACACTGGGACTGAGACACGGCCCAGACTCCTACGGGAGGCAGCAGTAGGGAATCTTCCGCAATGGGCGAAAGCCTGACGGAGCAATGCCGCGTGAGTGATGAAGGTTTTCGGATCGTAAAGCTCTGTTGCCAGGGAAGAACGCTTGGGAGAGTAACTGCTCTCAAGGTGACGGTACCTGAGAAGAAAGCCCCGGCTAACTACGTGCCAGCAGCCGCGGTAATACGTAGGGGGCAAGCGTTGTCCGGAATTATTGGGCGTAAAGCGCGCGCAGGCGGTCATGTAAGTCTGGTGTTTAATCCCGGGGCTCAACCCCGGATCGCACTGGAAACTGTGTGACTTGAGTGCAGAAGAGGAGAGTGGAATTCCACGTGTAGCGGTGAAATGCGTAGAGATGTGGAGGAACACCAGTGGCGAAGGCGACTCTCTGGGCTGTAACTGACGCTGAGGCGCGAAAGCGTGGGGAGCAAACAGGATTAGATACCCTGGTAGTCCACGCCGTAAACGATGAGTGCTAGGTGTTAGGGGTTTCGATACCCTTGGTGCCGAAGTTAACACATTAAGCACTCCGCCTGGGGAGTACGGTCGCAAGACTGAAACTCAAAGGAATTGACGGGGACCCGCACAAGCAGTGGAGTATGTGGTTTAATTCGAAGCAACGCGAAGAACCTTACCAGGTCTTGACATCCAACTAACGAGGCAGAGATGCGTTAGGTGCCCTTCGGGGAAAGTTGAGACAGGTGGTGCATGGTTGTCGTCAGCTCGTGTCGTGAGATGTTGGGTTAAGTCCCGCAACGAGCGCAACCCTTATATTTAGTTGCCAGCACTTCGGGTGGGCACTCTAGATAGACTGCCGGTGACAAACCGGAGGAAGGTGGGGATGACGTCAAATCATCATGCCCCTTATGACCTGGGCTACACACGTACTACAATGGCCGGTACAACGGGCTGCGAAATCGCGAGATGGAGCCAATCCCAACAAAGCCGGTCTCAGTTCGGATTGCAGGCTGCAACTCGCCTGCATGAAGTCGGAATTGCTAGTAATCGCGGATCAGCATGCCGCGGTGAATACGTTCCCGGGTCTTGTACACACCGCCCGTCACACCACGAGAGTTTATAACACCCGAAGTCGGTGGGGTAACCGCAAGGAGCCAGCCGCCGAAGGTGGGATAGATGATTGGGGTGAAGTCGTAACAAGGTAGCCGTATCGGAAGGTGCGGCTGGATCACCTCCTTTCTATGGAGAATCGTCTTCTGCAACGAAGACATTCAAAACTAAAATCTAGCCAGGTCGGCTAGTTACTCACTCGTTGCTCAGTTTTGAGAGCTCAAACTCTCAAAACTTCTCGTTTGTTCGACCGACACATCCGTGAACGGCCCGAACCAAACGATTTGTTCTTTGAAAACTAGATATCGAAACGAAACAAACGCGAATTAGAACATTCCTTTTTAGCTGAACTTGTGTATAACAAGTTTCAATAAAAACGGTAGATAATGCAGTTGCGATGGTATCGGGTGGGAGCGACTTTTGGCTTTGGACGTAGTCCAAAACAAGGGAAGCGAGCAAACGAAACCGGAGCATATGGTTAAGCTACTAAGAGCACACGGAGGATGCCTAGGCGCTAGGAGCCGATGAAGGACGTGGCGAACAACGAAACTGCCTCGGGGAGCTGTAAGCAAGCTTTGATCCGGGGATGTCCGAATGGGGAAACCCAGCTGGGGTAATTTCCAGTTACTCTTGTCTGAATACATAGGGCAAGTAGAGGCATACCAGGGGAACTGAAACATCTAAGTACCCTGAGGAAGAGAAAACAATAGTGATTCCGTCAGTAGCGGCGAGCGAACGCGGAGAAGCCCAAACCAAGGAGCTTGCTCTTTGGGGTTGTGGGACGTCTCACATGGAGTTACAAAGGAACCGGTTAAGCGAAGAGGTCTGGAAAGGCCCGCCAAAGAAGGTAAAAGCCCTGTAATTGAAAGTCTGTTCCCTCCGAGACGGATCCCGAGTAGTGCGGGGCACGTGAAACCCCGTATGAATCCGGCAGGACCATCTGCCAAGGCTAAATACTTCCTAGCGACCGATAGTGAAGCAGTACCGTGAGGGAAAGGTGAAAAGCACCCCGGAAGGGGAGTGAAATAGAACCTGAAACCGTGTGCTTACAAAAAGTCAGAGCCCGTTTTAGGGGTGATGGCGTGCCTTTTGTAGAATGAACCGGCGAGTTACGTTCCCGTGCAAGGTTAAGGTGAAGAGCCGGAGCCGCAGCGAAAGCGAGTCTGAATAGGGCGAATGAGTACGTGGACGTAGACCCGAAACCGGGTGATCTACCCCTGTCCAGGGTGAAGGTGCGGTAACACGCACTGGAGGCCCGAACCCACGCATGTTGAAAAATGCGGGGATGAGGTGGGGGTAGCGGAGAAATTCCAATCGAACTCGGAGATAGCTGGTTCTCCCCGAAATAGCTTTAGGGCTAGCCTCGGAAAACAGAGTCGTGGAGGTAGAGCACTGATTGGGTGCGGGGCCCGCAAGGGTTACCAAGCTCAGTCAAACTCCGAATGCCATAGACTTACTTCCGGGAGTCAGACAGTGAGTGCTAAGATCCATTGTCAAAAGGGAAACAGCCCAGACCATCAGCTAAGGTCCCCAAGTGTGTGTTAAGTGGGAAAGGATGTGGAGTTGCACAGACAACCAGGATGTTGGCTTAGAAGCAGCCACCATTGAAAGAGTGCGTAATAGCTCACTGGTCGAGTGACTCTGCGCCGAAAATGTAACGGGGCTAAACACACCACCGAAGCTATGGCTTGATGCTTTGCATCAGGGGTAGGGGAGCGTTGTATAAGGGTTGAAGGTGTACCGTAAGGAGCGCTGGACATTATACAAGTGAGAATGCCGGTATGAGTAACGAAAAGATCAGTGAGAATCTGATCCGCCGAAAGCCTAAGGGTTCCTGAGGAAGGCTCGTCCGCTCAGGGTAAGTCGGGACCTAAGGCGAGGCCGAAAGGCGTAGTCGAAGGACAACAGGTCGAAATTCCTGTACCACCGTAAATCGTTACGAGCGATGGGGGGACGCAGTAGGGTAGTGACGCAGGCTGATGGATGCCTGTCCAAGCAGTAAGGCTGGTTAGTAGGCAAATCCGCTAACCGTAAGGCTGAGCTGTGATGGGGAGTGAAAATTACAGTAGCGAAGGTCATGATCTCACACTGCCAAGAAAAGCCTCTAGCCAGATGAAGGTGCCCGTACCGCAAACCGACACAGGTAGGCGAGAAGAGAATTCTAAGGCGCGCGGAAGAACTCTCGTTAAGGAACTCGGCAAAATGACCCCGTAACTTCGGGAGAAGGGGTGCCCCGGTAGTGTGAATAGCACGAGGGGGCCGCAGTGAAAAGGCCCAAGCGACTGTTTAGCAAAAACACAGGTCTGTGCGAAGCCGTAAGGCGAAGTATACGGGCTGACGCCTGCCCGGTGCTGGAAGGTTAAGGGGAGTGGTTAGGGAGTAATCCCGAAGCTGTGAACCGAAGCCCCAGTAAACGGCGGCCGTAACTATAACGGTCCTAAGGTAGCGAAATTCCTTGTCAGGTAAATTCTGACCCGCACGAATGGCGTAACGACTTGGGCGCTGTCTCAACGAGAGATCCGGTGAAATTTTAATACCTGTGAAGATGCAGGTTACCCGCGACAAGACGGAAAGACCCCATGGAGCTTTACTGCAGCTTGATATTGAATTTGGGTACGATCTGTACAGGATAGGTGGGAGCCTTTGAAGCGTGAGCGCCAGCTTGCGTGGAGGCACCGTTGGGATACCACCCTGATCGTATCTAGGTTCTAACCTGGTACCGTAAACCGGTGCGGGGACAGTGTCAGGTGGGCAGTTTGACTGGGGCGGTCGCCTCCTAAAGAGTAACGGAGGCGCCCAAAGGTTCCCTCAGAATGGTTGGAAATCATTCGAAGAGTGCAAAGGCATAAGGGAGCTTGACTGCGAGACCTACAAGTCGAGCAGGGACGAAAGTCGGGCTTAGTGATCCGGTGGTACCGCATGGAAGGGCCATCGCTCAACGGATAAAAGCTACCCTGGGGATAACAGGCTTATCTCCCCCAAGAGTCCACATCGACGGGGAGGTTTGGCACCTCGATGTCGGCTCATCGCATCCTGGGGCTGAAGTAGGTCCCAAGGGTTGGGCTGTTCGCCCATTAAAGCGGTACGCGAGCTGGGTTCAGAACGTCGTGAGACAGTTCGGTCCCTATCTGTCGTGGGCGTAGGAAATTTGAGAGGAGCTGTCCTTAGTACGAGAGGACCGGGATGGACGTACCGCTGGTGTACCAGTTGTTCCGCCAGGAGCACCGCTGGGTAGCTATGTACGGACGGGATAAGCGCTGAAAGCATCTAAGCGTGAAGCCCCCCTCAAGATGAGATTTCCCAGTATGTAAGACCCCTTGAAGACGACGAGGTAGATAGGCTGGGGGTGGAAGTGCAGCAATGCATGGAGCTGACCAGTACTAATCGGTCGAGGGCTTATCCAATAGCAAGTTTTAAATCGCGTAGGTTTCGTTTCGAATCTAGTTTTCAGAGAACAACACTCTGAATGAAGTGAAAATCGGTACATCACGGAATGTGTGTATGATTTTCAGTTCTGATTGATATGGAAGAAGCTATGCTTCGACCAATCGCGTTTGGTGGCGATGGCGGAGGGGTTCCACACGTACCCATCCCGAACACGACCGTTAAGCCCTCTAGCGCCGATGGTACTTGGACCGCAGGGTCCTGGGAGAGTAGGACGCCGCCAAGCAAAGAACCACTGCCGATGATGTTCGGTGGTGGTTTTTTTTTGTTTAAATAGGGAAGAACATAAAAATCTTCATTAAAGGAATACTTAAACTACATTCAAAACAAAAGCAGGCGTCCGATCTGAATAAAAGGACGCCTTTTGTTATATTATCAAGACTTGTCCACCTAAGAAACACATTTGTATACAAGGGGAAGCACACCTGATTGTTCCAAGGAGTTTCCCTTGACATTCTAAATATCGCTTTGCTAAGATGGACAATAATATATTTTCAGAAAACGAATTTTCGGCATACAATACAGCCTGGAATCTTCGGGTTTTGGTCCGTAAAGCTGAGCAAACATAAGGAGGAACACTTGCGTGTGGGAAGATAAATTTGGTAAGGAAGGCTTCACCTTTGATGATGTATTGCTAGTGCCACGGAAATCCGAGACACTGCCTAAAGAAGTAGACGTATCCGTTCGTTTGAGTGATAACGTCAAATTGAACATTCCTTTGATTAGTGCAGGGATGGATACTGTTACTGAAGCGACACTGGCGATTGCCATTGCACGTGAAGGCGGTATTGGTATTATTCATAAAAATATGTCCGTTGAACAACAAGCTGAAGAAGTGGATCGGGTTAAACGCTCGGAGAGCGGTGTTATCACCAATCCTTTTTCACTTACAGCTGAACATCTGGTATCTGATGCTGAGGCAGTTATGGCAAAATACCGGATTTCTGGTGTGCCTATCGTTGAAGGAGATCAGAAGCTCGTAGGAATCCTGACAAACCGTGACTTGCGATTTATCCATGATTTCAACATCAAGATTAGTGAAGTCATGACGCGTGAGAATTTGGTCACAGCTCCTGTCGGTACAACACTGCAAGAGGCAGAAGGTATCTTGCAGAAGCATAAAATTGAAAAGCTTCCATTGGTGGATGAGTCCAACACATTGAAGGGCCTTATCACAATTAAAGATATCGAGAAGGCCATTCAGTTCCCACAAGCTGCGAAGGATGCGCAAGGTCGCCTTTTGGTTGGTGCAGCCATTGGTATCTCCAAAGATACTTTTGAACGTGCAGACGCTTTGGTCAAAGCGGGTGTGGATCTGATTACAGTAGATTCAGCTCATGGCCATCATATTAACATTATTGAAGCGGTTCGCAAGTTACGCGAACGTTTCCCTGAGCTCACCATTATTGCAGGCAACGTTGCTACGGGTGAAGCCACACGTGATCTGATTGAAGCAGGAGCTTCGGTTGTTAAAGTAGGTATTGGGCCAGGCTCCATTTGTACTACTCGTGTTATTGCAGGTATTGGTGTTCCTCAAGTTACAGCTGTATATGATTGTGCAAGCGTGGCGCGTGAATACGGCGTACCTATCATTGCTGACGGCGGTATTAAATACTCTGGGGAGATCACCAAAGCTCTTGCTGCCGGTGCTCATGCGGTAATGCTGGGAAGCCTGTTTGCAGGAACAGCAGAGAGTCCAGGAGAAACGGAAATCTTCCAAGGACGTAGTTATAAAGTATATCGTGGTATGGGTTCAATGGCTGCAATGAAACAAGGCAGTAAAGACCGTTACTTCCAGGATGATGACAAAAAACTGGTTCCTGAAGGCATTGAGGGTCGAGTAGCATACAAAGGTCCTTTGTCTGATACAATTCATCAGTTGATCGGGGGATTGCGTTCGGGTATGGGATACTGCGGAACGAGTAATCTGGATCAATTGCGTAATGACACAAGCTTTATCCGTATTACAGGTGCTGGCCTTCGTGAGAGCCACCCACATGATGTGCAGATTACGAAAGAAGCACCTAACTACTCGTTGTAATCTGAAGTGAGTTAATGATTTCCAAGGCAGGCTCGGCGATTTTCGCCGGGCTTGTCTTTTTTTGCGGATACCCCTGTGATAGAATAGAACAAGCGGTGACCGTCCTAGGATGGAACTGGGCGTTGCGGCGATTTTTTGACGTGATCCATGATTTTTTTATGAGATTCAAGGTAAGCCAGTTATGACTTATCATACTAGAAAGAATGTTTATTACGTTTTACATAAGATAAGCATTCAGCAAGATGCGAGCGAAGTGACAATTGATCTGAATAATAGAGCAACGAACTTGCTCATTTCGATACAGCGCATTCAGCAGAGAACCACATATCCATTGACACAGTGACAGGGACTATGAAAATAGCAGCTTGAGCTGCACTGAGGCATTATTCAGAAGCTTCAGACCGAAGGGAGTATTCATCATTGAAAGCCAAACACATGAATAAGAAAAAACGTCAGATCCTCAAAAAGAGCGTAGCCTCCGTTATGCTCCTTAACATGCTATGCATGTCTGCAGTGATGCCTGTTATGGCCGCTGCCAGTGACTCTGGTCAGGTTCTGACTGCGGCAGCTACAACAACGAAAACGCCAGCAAAGGCCGTTAGTATCCCTTCAGTAGACTCGCTTGGACTTGATGTAAGATCGGCAGTCCTGATGGAAGCTTCTACAGGCCAGATTTTACTGTCAGTTGATGCGGATAAAGCGATGCCGCCAGCGAGTATGACGAAGATGATGACAGAGTATATCGTTGCTGAACAAGTGAAACAGGGCAAGTTTGGCTGGGACGATGTAGTTACTGTTAAAAAAAATGCAGCTAAAAGTATCGGATCACGCATTTTCCTGGCTGAAGGTGATCAGCACACGGTAAAAGATCTGTATATCGCCATGGCTGTTGGATCGGCCAATGATGCTACCGTGGCATTGGCCGAGTATGTTGCCGGTTCGGAAGCTGAATTCGTAAAAATGATGAATGAGGAAGCGAAACGGATGGGTATGAAGGATACCCACTTCATTAACTCTACTGGTCTGGATCGTGCAGACATGCCAGCAGAATTCCGTCCAGCAGAAGACAAGGAAACGGTGATGTCCGCTTTAGACGCTGCTATTTTGTGTAGATATATCGTCAGAGATCATCCTGACTACAAAGATTTTACAACGATTCAATCCTACAAATTCCGTCCGAACGACAAAGCACCTATTATCAATTATAACTGGATGCTGGAAGCGAATAAAAATATAACCAACTTCAAAAGCTACGCTTACGAAGGTCTGGATGGTATGAAAACAGGCCATACGAGCAACGCAGGCAATAACTTTACGGGTACGGCTGAGCGTAACGGTATGCGTTTGATTAGCGTGGTGATGGGAACCGATTCTGAATCCGCACGTTTTAGAGAAACGAAAAAGGTGCTGGATTATGGTTTTGATAATTTTGAAGTAAAACAGGCTGTTGCAGGTAAAACCAAAGTTAAAGGCTGGGAAACGGTACCTCTGAAAAAAGGGAAAGAGACGACAGTTCCTGTCGTAACCGACAATGCAGTAAGTTTTGTTGTTCCTAAAGGTACTCAAGACCTGAACGTAACATTCAAAGCGAGTGTAACCGAAGCGGATAAACTGGTTGCACCAATTAAAGCAGGTACTAAGGTTGGTACGGTCACTTACACCTACAAAGCAGAGGGAATGGAACCTCAGGAAAAAACGGTAAACCTGATTACAGCCGAAGAGGCTGAGAAGGGCGGCTGGTTCCGCCTATTCTTCCGTGCGATCAAAGACTTCTTCGTTGATCTGTTCGATGGAATCAAAAACTTGTTTTAACCGAAAAATACAAACTAATACTGAATGAGTGGATTGTATATTTACGCTTTTTCCGGTAAAATATCAAGTTAGAATTCTACGTATTACAGTATAAAAGTCTAAGGTTCTTTCATCTGAATAGAAGCGCTATTATGCTTATTGAAAAATGGGAGACAACACATACACTACGGGGGGCTTGGAATATGGAAACGGGAACATCACGCGTTAAAAGAGGTATGGCTGAAATGCAAAAAGGCGGCGTAATCATGGACGTCATGAACGCTGAGCAAGCTAAAATTGCGGAAGCAGCAGGTGCAACAGCAGTAATGGCACTTGAGCGTGTTCCTTCTGATATTCGCGCAGCAGGTGGAGTGGCTCGTATGGCTGATCCAACGATTGTGGAAGAAGTAATGAAAGTTGTTACGATCCCTGTTATGGCCAAAGCACGTATTGGTCACTATGTAGAAGCTAAAGTACTTGAGTCACTGGGTGTGGATTACCTGGATGAGAGTGAAGTACTGACTCCTGCGGATGAAGTATTCCATATTGATAAACATGAGTTTACTGTACCGTTTGTATGTGGAGCGAAAGACTTGGGTGAGGCACTTCGCCGGATCGGTGAAGGAGCATCTATGATTCGTACAAAAGGTGAGCCGGGAACAGGCAACATTGTTGAGGCGGTACGTCATATGCGTTTCATTAACGGCCAAATTCGTAAAGTAACCAATATGTCAAAAGACGAGTTGTATGCTGAAGCGAAGAACCTGGGCGTTGCCTATGAGCTTTTGCTGGATGTGCATGAGAACGGAAAATTGCCAGTGGTTAACTTTGCAGCGGGCGGCGTAGCCACTCCAGCAGATGCTGCACTTATGATGCACCTTGGAGCAGACGGTGTATTTGTAGGTTCTGGTATTTTCAAATCGGACAGCCCGGAGAAATTCGCACGTGCAATCGTTGAAGCAACAACACATTATACCGATTATAAATTGATTGCCGAGGTTTCTAAAAACCTGGGAGCACCAATGAAAGGCATCGAAATTTCCAAACTCGCACCTTCCGAGCGTATGCAGGATCGCGGCTGGTAAGAGAAGGGGAATTCAGACATGAAGATCGGCGTTTTGGCACTTCAGGGTGCTGTTACAGAACATATATGCAGTATTGAACGTGCTGGAGCTGAAGGTGTAGCCATTAAGCAAATTCAGCAGTTAGAGGAACTGGATGGCTTGATTTTACCGGGTGGAGAGAGCACAACCATCGGAAAGCTCATGCGCAAGTATGGGTTCATGGAAGCCATTCGTGCCTTCGCCGCAGCTGGAAAGCCGGTATTCGGTACCTGTGCGGGTCTGATCGTTATGGCCAAGCGTATTCAAGGTCAGGATGAGGCTCATCTGGAGCTTATGGATATGACCGTTTCCCGTAATGCTTTTGGGAGACAGAGAGAGAGCTTTGAGACAGACCTACCTGTAAAAGGTATCGATGAGACGGTACGGGCTGTATTTATACGCGCTCCGTTAATTGAGAGTGTTGGCGAACAGGTCGAGGTTCTTTCCACGTATAAAGATGAGATTGTGACAGCACGCCAGGGACATTTGCTGGCTTGCTCCTACCATCCAGAGTTGACGGATGACTACCGTCTACATGCTTACTTTGTAGACATGGCAAGGGCATATAAACAATCGGTATAAGCAAAATAAAGTATGATGTACAACCTATGATCTCCCGGTCATCGGAGCACTCCTCAGTTGTCTGTTCTAGACTACGGAGGCAGCTGCATCTGGACGGATGCCTCATGTTGCTTGTAACTGCTGCATAGCGGAATCGCAGCGGAGGTGGCAACCGGGGACATAGGTTGTTTTTTCGGTTATTAGCACATTGTAGGTTATAATAGATATTATTGTGTTTTTAAATGAATGTATCGAGAACGGGCCTGACATGAGGCTCTATAATGTAGGTTTATTAGGAGGGGTACGTAGTGCTTGATGTGAAAATATTGCGGAATGAATATGCACGTGTAGAAGAAGCATTAAATAATCGTGGCAAATCGCTCGACCTGATTGCTGGGTTTACGGAGCTCGATGCAAAGCGACGGGAATTGCTTCAGGAGAGTGAGAATCTGAAGAGTCGCCGTAACACCGTGTCCGCAGAAGTAGCCAGACTGAAGAAAAATCGTGAGAACGCCGATGATTTGATTGTCGAGATGCGTGAGGTCTCCGATCGAATTAAAGCAATGGATGAGGAAGTACGCGAGCTTGAGGTTAAAATTAATGACCTCACGATGGCGATTCCTAACATTCCAAATGAAAGTGTGCCTGTAGGTACATCCGAAGAGGATAATGTTGAAATTCGCCGTTGGGAAGAGCCCAAGTCATTCTCTTTCACGCCAAAAGCGCACTGGGAGATTGCACAGGAGCTGGACATCCTTGATTTTGAAGCAGCAGCCAAAGTGACAGGTTCACGTTTTACCTTTTATAAAGGACTTGGAGCGCGTCTGGAACGTGCTTTGATTAACTTTATGATGGATTTGCACAGTGATCAGCACGGATACGAAGAAATTTTGCCTCCATATATCGTGAACCGGGACAGCTTGTTTGGAACAGGCCAGTTGCCGAAGTTCGAGGAAGATCTGTTCAAGCTTAGAGATACCGAGTATTATCTGATCCCAACAGCAGAAGTACCCGTAACGAACTACCACCGTGAAGAGATTTTGAATGCCGATGATCTGCCGAAGCATTTTGTCGCATATAGTTCCTGTTTCCGCTCAGAGGCTGGTTCGGCTGGACGGGATACTCGTGGCTTGATCCGTCAGCATCAGTTCAACAAGGTAGAGTTGCTCAAGCTATCTTCACCAGAGACATCGTATGATGAGCTGGAGAAAATGACACAAAACGCAGAGCGTGTACTACAACTTCTGGGCTTGCCTTACCGTGTGTTGACGCTCTGTACGGCAGATATGGGTTTCACTTCGGCTAAAACATATGATATTGAAGTGTGGCTGCCTGAGAGCAATACCTACCGCGAGATTTCATCATGCTCCAACTGCGAAGACTTCCAGGCACGTCGTGCCAATATCCGTTTCCGCAGAGAGCCTAAGACAAAACCTGAATTTGTACACACACTGAACGGTTCAGGACTGGCAGTGGGACGTACAGTAGCAGCCATTCTGGAGAACTATCAGCAAGAAGACGGAACGGTGATTATTCCAGAAGCATTGCGTCCTTATATGGGTGGGATTGAAGTCATCGCTCGCCGTAAATAGTACGATGTTTAAGATAGCATAATTAACAAATCATCTTACTCCATTCGCCATTTGAGGATGGCGGGTGGGATGGGTGATGTGTTACAGTGCTGGAGGCTGTTAAATCCGGTTCTATTATAAATTTTAAATAAAAATACTTGCATTCCATCATTAATCTATGGTATGATACTTTTCGTGGCAAGTTTATAAAATATTTTTTTGGAGAGGTACCGAAGCGGTCATAACGGGGCGGTCTTGAAAACCGTTAGGGTGCAAGCCCACGTGGGTTCGAATCCCACCCTCTCCGCCATATCACACTTATAACAAGGATTCGAGCGATAATGCTCGGGTCCTTTTTTGATTTAATTTTATATAAAGAGTATAACTACTCAGCATGCATAAAAACATCATCATCTCCGCACGTTATAGAAGTGGAGGTGGTTAAAGATGAACCGCGAGCTAAACATTGATCAGAACGAACTTGTAGGTGCTTGGCAGGAGCGTTTGCCTGAAGTCTTGAATGTGGGGGATCAGGCACAGGTTATGGCAGACGAAGCAAATCATCAGGCGATTCGGATACACATTGCAACAGCAGGTCACGAAATGTACTCTTTTGATTTTAAATGCCAATATGTTGATTCCCGTGAGGTCAGTGTAGAGCTAGTTGACGTGGAACGGGATGGGCGAACAACGGATGAGCGCACAGAGCCGATTCAGGAACTGGCGCATGATTACACTCGGCATATTCACGAGTGTGCTCAGTCATTGCAATCGATAACGAAATCATAACACGAACCAAAAGGGGTCGAATGGAATGACTAAAGCCAAATCGGGCGTGGATAAAAACCTGCAAAATGTTGTTGGAGATCTCGAACAAACTGGTGTTAACAGCCATCATGCGCAGCAAATACAGCAAGATTCCAATGATCGCCGCCATCAGGATGCATTAAATCATGATAAAACGGAAGATAGAGACCCATCTCATTCCTAACCTATGATGAGGAGGCACTTATATGAGTAAACCAAAAGCAATCCCTGTACCCGAAGCTCGGGATAACCATCAGCAACGTCATTCATCCAAGCGCTCTTCCATGCAGGAACCATTGTCTGGCTCTAAAAAAGTGAAGAATCAGAACCATGTGGATCATCTAAATCCGGAGGGGTAACCCTATAATGTTCTCGTGCAAAAGATAAGTACCAAACATAAAAAATCACTTCATTTCGAAAGTCCCTTGTTACCTAACAGGGGGCTTTTGCGTATTCATACATATGGAAAGACTAGCAGTCAGATCATCCCGTACCTTACATAGGTCTTTCTAGCCATTTTCAAGAGGAAAAATCACAATTTTCCCAAATTAGGTTTCAGTATCGGCCGAGATGGTATATCATTGGTATTGAATTATTTTTTTGGGGTTATCACGAGAGGAGAGAAACAAATGACTAAACGCATGGGGGCGCTTCTTCTTACGTTGTTGTTAACCGTATCTTTGGCTTTAACAGCATGTAGTAGCAAGCAAGAACCAAAAGAGGCATTGAAGACGGCTGCAGCGAATGCTTCTAAATTAACTTCGTACGAAATGAGTTCCAACTTTACAATTAATGAGTTGAGCTATAAACCTGGTGATGCATCTCAGACCGATCAAAGCATGACCCAGTTTATGAGCATGCTGAAGGACGCACAACTGAATGTCACAGGTGTATACCAAAGCGAGCCAATGCAGACAGAGATGACCGTTGGCATCGAGCTTAAAGGCGATATGGGGATGACTTTTAACATTCCTATGGTAATGACCAAAGAGAAATTGTATATAAAAGTGCCAAACATCCCATTCTTCCCGATTCCGGAAAATATGGTGGGCAAATTTATTGAATTCGACTTGAAAAAGCTGGCGGAGCAAGAGGGTACAGAATTTAACCCCGATGCACTGGACGCAGCCAAAACACAAAAGCTGAGCAACGAAATCATGGATGCGGTACTGGGTGAGTATGATGAAGCTAAGTTCTTCAAAAACCTCGACACCAAAGATGCAAAGTTGCCTGAAGGTGTAGACGCGAAGCAGGTTGTACAATTCTCTGTAAACAATGACAATGTGAAAGAAGCAGTTACTGTACTGGTAACCAAAGCACTTCCTAAAGTGATGGATATTGTCTCTAAAGAAGAGTACAGAGATATGTTGCAACTGAGCCAGGCAGATATTGACAAAGCCAAAGAAGATTTGAAAATCTCTGAAGCAGATCAAGCTGAAATGACTAAAGATCTGGATAAATTGAAAAACGTTCTGACAATCAACACATTCAACATTGATTTTGCGTTGGATAAAAACGACTTCCCAGTTTATCAAAAAATGGTTGCTGACATGCTGATCAAACCGGAAGATACCAAAGACGAAATGAAATTGGCCTTCACTGGTTCGAACACATACACTAAAATTAACGAAAAGCCTGAATTCAAAATCAACATCCCAACGGGTGACGATGTAATTACGATGGAAGAGTTCGAGCAATTGATGAACTCCTCTTACGGATATTAAGATCTAAACCTGATCTACAAATAAAACCCGCCTGATACTCAAGCAGAGAACGCTCTTTTCCTGCTAGTATCTAGGCGGGTTTTATTTGTATAAATACCACTCGCTCCTGTACACAAGGAATGATGTGGTGTTTATTATGTAGACAATCACTGAGGGTGCGGCAATGGGCTTAGCGCTGTAATTCATCTCCCAAATCTTCGGCAAGCACGGCGTAGATTTGATGATCCTGATAGACCCCGTTAATTTTCAAATATTTACGAGCGATCCCCTCAGGCTGGAATCCGTTCTTCTCCAGTACCCGCTTAGAACCCTGGTTTGATGGCAATACAGCGGCCTGCACCCGGTTTAACTTCAGAGCACGAAACCCATAGGCTACAGCCAGCTTTACCGCAGCAGTCATTCGTCCACCGCTTTGATAGTCCGGATGAATGAAGTAACCCATATCTGCATAATTAGCAACGCCGAGCACAACATTGTTCAGACTGACTTGCCCGATGAGGAGGTCATCCTTAATCGTGAAGATACCGAACTGATAACCGGTACCCTCGTCAGCAGCTCGCACGCGATCCTCAATGCGCCGGGTCTGAGCTTCAAGCGTGTAAAAATCATTTTCGCGAATTGGTTCAACTGCTTGATAAGGGATGCGGGTAAGCTCAATCAGTTCAAGATAGGCTTGTGCATCTTTGATGTCGAGTAAACGAAGACTTATGCCATGAGCTGTATCGTATAGTGTTAGTGCCATTGCAGCAAACATCCTTTCTCACATATTGTTTTCTTATGTTACAGGGTTATTATTTTTTACGCAAACGTCTGAAAAATTGAGTCAGCATGGAAGAACACTCCGGTTGCAGAACATCAGGGATAACCTCGGTTCTATGGTTGAAGCGCGGTTCTTGAAGTAAATTCATTAATGTCCCTGCACATCCTGCTTTGGGATCCGCAGTACCGAAGATTACGCGTGGAACCCTGGATTGCACAATCGCACCGGCACACATTGGACAAGGTTCGAGAGTAACGTACAGTGAACAGTCTAGTAAGCGCCAAGCTCCAATGGCTTCGCTTGCCTCTCGAATGGCCACCATCTCCGCATGGGCAGTAGAATCGAGCGTGGTTTCCCGCAGATTATACCCGCGGCCGATAATCTCGTTGTTACGCACAATAACGGCTCCGATAGGTACCTCACCAAGCGCCTCTGCTTTCTGGGCTTCTGCAATAGCTTGCCTCATCCAATATTCATGCAGCTCTTCCTCGGGTAGCACTGTGAGATCAGGCTGGGGAAAATCATCCTTCATAGGCTTAAAACTCCCTTCTTCAACATTTATTCAGCGAACAAACATTCGGTTTGTTAACATGTTGTGCACAGAATTGTGGATAACTATTAGTTAATCACATAGTTATAAACATACTATCCACAACCCTGTGGATTTGTGTACAAATCCAGTGATACATCTCATTGCATTTCATGAAAAGTGAACATACAACAATATTCGATCTATTCAGCCAGAGCGGTAACTTTCGGGCAAAGGGCGATTATCCTTTTCAAATAGTCATACAAGCGTTATGATGGGTATAGGTTTTGCCATATATCGCCAGAGGGCATAAGCCGAGAGGTGAAGAACGAATTTGTCTATTAAAACGAAATTATCCATGATTATGTCGTGCTCGGTGCTCGTTATTTTGGTATTAAATATCGCACTGAGTTATTATACTACAGAAGAGAATTTGAGGCAGGATAGTGAGAACAAGATGGTACTCACAGCGAAACAGATTGCAATTTCTGTCGAACAAAATCAGTACAGTGCAGATTATGTAAAAAGACAGATCGGAAACAATTTGTGGCTTGCTTCTATTATGGCAGCAGAGGAATTAGATCCAGATATCAAGAACATTACCAATGAAGATCTGGTTCGTTTGAGTAAAAAAGTAGGTGTATCCCATATCTCACTCCTGGAACAGACGGATGATGACATTGTGGTTAACAGATCCTCTGATCCAAGGGAGATAGGGCTCTCCACGAAATCAATGACGTACTGGTATCAGGCGTTTAAGCAGTTATTCGAGAAGCATCAGGTAACGATTCCCGAGGGGCAGAAGCTTGATCATTTCTGGTCAGATGGTTTCGAGTATTCGACGTCCAGTCCTACAGATATTGATATCTGGGGTTATTACCATGATGGAAAGAGAAATTACATAATCAACCCCTTCTATAATAATACTGAAGTAGATGACTATGTGAAGATCTCTAGCCCGGATGAAATCTTAAATAAAATCCGTGAAGTCAATCCCTCCATTTTGGAGATTACAGGCATTAATCCATTGACTTTTGCGAGCCCGGATATGAGCGATGATGGAAGAGATACGAACTTCAGCAAACTGAATAACAGACCGATCCGTTTTGGTACATATCAGTATGGCTCGGTAGATGAAGACCATCGTGCTGTGGTGCGAGCTGTTCGCACAGGGCAGAATGTATCTTTCGTGAGTGAAACACATGATCAGAAGGTTTTGAAGAGTTTTATTCCGATTTTCACACCGAATGAGTCTTCATATGTGATCAGTATTGTCATGGATTACAAACAAATATCCTCGATGGTATCTGAACAGCTGGTCAGCCATGCTTCGATATCTCTGGTTTTGCTGGAGATTGTGATCTTTGGCAGTTACTTGCTTGCTGGTTACATTACACGTCCTATCCAATCGATCTTGGGCAAGGTGAATGATGTGGCGGATGGGCATTTTGATTTCCGTCTGAAGATTAAACGCAAGGATGAGCTGGGACAGCTCGCCAACCGGATCAATGCGATGATTCGTAATCTGGGTCACTATACAAGTCGTCTAAAGCAGATGTATGAAGAGAACCGGGCAGTGAAGGAGCATCTGGAGTCTATCATTAATCAGACAGCTGATGCAATTCATATAACAGACCTTGAAGGAAAAGTGCTACGGGTTAACCGTGCATTTGAACAATTATATGGTTTTCGTAGCCGTGAGGTGGAAGGACGTTCGCTCAAGATTATTCCTCCTGAAGCGGAGGAAGAAATGAAGCAGCAGCATGCACAGCTTATTGAAGGCATGTCGATTACGTCTAATGAAACGATCTGGATGAAAAAAGACGGAACCCGGGTTGAAGTCAGTGTAAGTACGGCGCCTGTACGCGACGAGGCTGGTGAGATTACAGCTCTCATCAGTGTCTCAAGGGATATTACAAGCCGTAATCGGATGGAAGAGCTGCTTAGACGGTCGGAGAAGCTAACGACGGTTGGACAGCTAGCCGCCGGAGTAGCCCATGAGATTCGAAATCCACTTACAACGTTGCGCGGTTTCCTACAGCTTCAACAGGAGAGCAACAAGCTAAATCATCGCCATCTGGATCTGATGTTATCTGAGCTTGACCGAATCAACCTGATCGTAGGCGAGTTTTTGATTCTGGCGAAGCCGCAAGCAGTTCATTTTCAAGAGCGGGATATTCGTTTCATTCTTGGGGATGTTATCTCATTGCTGGATAGTCAGGCACATCTGCACGGGGTTGAGTTTGTGTTGCATGCATCATCGGATTCAGCTATGGTACACTGTGAAGAGAATCAGTTAAAGCAAGTATTCATCAATGTCCTCAAAAACGGTATGGAAGCTATGCCGAATGGAGGAAGCATCCATATCAAGCTGAAGGTTAACGAGCAGGCCAACCGAGTTAGGATTGAAATTAAGGATGAAGGCATTGGCATCCCGGAAGAAATGATGGCAAAGCTTGGTGAGCCGTTCTTCACGAACAAAGAATCCGGCACAGGACTCGGCCTCATGGTAAGTCAGCGAATTATTCAATCCCATAAGGGCATGATGGATATTAAGAGTGCTATGAATAGGGGAACCACTGTCATTATTGAACTGCCGGCTTCTGAAGTGCAGACACAGTTACAGGAGGCAGATCCATCAGCGGAAGAACAACAACCAGATGAAGAGAACTAGATGAGGTGAGATGACCTTTTGCGTATTAATAAATTTATTAGTGAGACAGGTTACTGCTCCCGCCGAGCAGCCGACAAATTAATTGAAAGTGGTCAGGTGACCATTAATGGCATTAAGGCGGAGCTCGGCAGTCAAGCAGAAGAAGGCGACGATGTTCGAATCAACGGGAAGCCGATTAGTGAGAAGAAAAAGCATGTGTACATTGCGTTGAACAAACCCGTGGGAATCACAAGTACAACTGAACAGCATATTCAGGGGAATATCGTTGATTTTGTTGGGCATCATGAACGGATCTTCCCGATCGGACGTCTAGACAAGGATTCGGAAGGTTTAATTCTGATGACGAATGATGGGGACATCGTGAATCGGATTTTGAGATCCGAAGGTCGTCATGAAAAGGAATATATTGTAACGGTTGATCGGACAATCACACCAAGCTTCCTCAGGGGAATGAGCACCGGTGTTAAAATCCTAGGTGAAATGACGCTGCCTTGCACCGTAACTAGAATGACAGACCGTGTGTTCCGTATTATTTTGACGGAAGGCAAGAACCGTCAAATCCGGCGGATGTGCAGTGCTTTCGGATATGAGGTTCGCAAGCTGAAGCGGATTCGTATCATGAACATTCATCTTGGAGAGCAGGCAACAGGAACATGGCGGGAGCTTACAACTGCTGAAAAAGCAGAGCTGGGCGGCTTACTGGACTATTCGCTGGAATAAGGAATACTGAATATGAAACGGGTGAAGGCCCGCCTTAACATTAGCACGAATGAAAAAGCATTGTTTCCTTTAAGAGGAGACAATGCTTTTTAGTTTAAATACAGAAGGGCACCCATATACTCGACGCCTCAAAAAAGAGGAAAACCGCTCTCCATCAATTTCAAGGAGAACGGTCTTAAACTCATTCCGTGCTGAAGGACTGCTAATTGCCGCCATTCACGGATTTTACATTCGCATTGTTACTTTGATACTTCCGGATAATGGACACTTCTACACGCCGATTCTGTGCTCTTCCGATGTTTGTATCATTGCTGGCGATTGGATGATACTCCCCGTAACCACTAGGTGTGAACTTGGAAGGATCAAGCTGCGGGTTCAGCAACAGGATTTTCAGAAAGTTCAGAGCACGATCTGCACTCAAATCCCAGTTATCCTTATATTGGTTATTGGAAATGGGAATATTATCGGTATGGCCGGATACGACAACTTCATACTCAGGGAACTCTTGCAGCATGCTAGAGATCGCCTTGGCCAGTGAACGTGATTCAGGCTTCACATCTGCTCGCCCAGAGGAGAATAACGCTTTATCACTGATGGTGATCTTGAGTTCAGACTGGTTGAGTTTGGTATTCAGTTGGTCTGATAGTCCATTCTGAGAAATATACTTGTCGAGTCGCTTCTTGAGTTTTTCCAGATCTTCCTGTTCCTTTTGGGCCATCTGGGCATCCGTAATCTGCGCAGGAGTTTTCTTTGTGATTTCCTTGGGTATTTCCTTGTTCTTGCCTAAGTCTGTACTGGAGTCCGTTGGATTCATTGACGTGTGATCCAGAACACCGGAACCTCCGTTGAGTGCACTGCTTAGTGCAGAGGCCATTTGCTCGAATTTGGCAGCATCCAGTGAACTCATGGAGAACAGGGTGATGAACAAGGCGAGCAACAAGGTCATTAAGTCGGAATAGGGAAGCAACCAACTTTCATCAATATGCTCCTCATGCGGTTCGTGTTTTTTACCCTTTTTCACCTGATGATCCCTCCTTCTCTTCCAGTTGTTTACGTTCGGAAGGTGTCAGGAATACGGATAACTTTTGGTTGATGGCAATAGTAGATACGCCAGATTGAATAGACAAGAGTCCTTCAACCATCATCAACTTGATTTCCATCTCTTTCTTGGACATCCGCTTCAGCTTGTTGGACATCGGGTGCCATAACACGTAACCACTGAAGATACCCAGAAGGGTTGCGATAAATGCCGCTGCAATCGCATGAGAGAGCTTCTCCATGTCACTGAGGTCGGCGAGTGCCGCAATCAGGCCTACGACAGCCCCTAGAACCCCGAGGGTTGGTGCATACATCCCCGCTTGAGCGAAGATCAGTGCGCCGCCGCGATGTCGTTCTTCGGTCGCATGAATATCTTCCATCAGTACATCACTGACGAATTCCTGGTCGTTACCGTCAATAATCATCCGCATACCGCTGCGAAGGAACTGATCATCAATCTCTTCTACTTTTGATTCCAGAGCGAGCAAACCTTCACGACGGGTAGTGGAAGCCCAGTCCATAAATGTGCCAATTAGAGAAACGCGGTCAATCAGTTCTTGCTTCTTGAAAAGGATACCGAATAACTTCGGGATCTTCTTAACTTCAGACATAGGAAACGCCATAAAGATGGTTCCTGCCGTACCAACGAAGATAATAACGTATGCTGCCGGGTTATTAACGAGGTTGATCAGCGGAGCACCCTTCAAAAACATACCGAGTACAAGGGAGACTAACCCCAAAACTAGTCCGATAATCGTTGAAATTTCCATCATACACCTCATCCATGAGATAAAATTGAATCCTTTCAGGCGGCAGAATTCGGGCTTCCAGACGAAGGTTCTGCTGCAATCCGTTGCATGTCTGGCAACCTCCATGGCTACCGAAAACGAATGAAACGGTCATGTATAGTATTTATCGACCAGATGGGCTTTTTTTTTAAGGGTTATTTTCAGGTATAATAAGATCAAATCCGCCTTTTACAAGGTGAGTGGGAGTGAGAAGTCAATGGGCGTAAAGCATGGACGTGATTATGAAGGAATATTGACAGATTTAACAGTGGCCATAGGACGCATACCGGATCGCTATGTTTTCTTTGAAATGGATGCGGAAGAGTGGGGGAGACTAGGGGAACCGGGACAGCTTGAGGTGGACGAAGCGCTGGCGGAGGACTTGTTCTACGCGCTTGGAGAGGAATCCGTCATTCCGGTTGGGAGCGGTGTGGTGATCCATGACAAAGACCAACACCGGATCCATATTTTGATTGGAGAAGAAGAGCTAACCTTTGTACCTCTAATTTAACATGTGTAGTAACGATAAAACCTTGCGCTTCAAGGCACTGAGCCATCTGTTCTATGGATTTTGGTGCTTTGACGTGGTAAGATGATACTCATGAAAAAGGCGCCGCTGGGCGGTGGCCTGCCTTTTAGGCTGTATGGGCAGCATGTAAAGGTGCCGATGGTCATGTGGATGTAAGTCCGCGATGTCTCATCATATGGGGAGGAAGATAACGCATGGTTTTTACGCAAGAGGAAGTCGAAGCTCATCTGGGAAGGCTGGAAGGCTGGGAGCTGGAAGAGGGACGGTGGATTGTCCGCAAATTTGTGTTTTCTAACTATATGAAAGGGATTGCTTTTGTGGATGAAGTCGCTGCGATTTCGGAAGCATTCAATCATCACCCTTTTATTACTATTGATTATACAACGGTTACACTGCGTCTTACGTCTTGGGATGCAGGTGGCATTACATCGGTAGACATCAAAGAAGCAGAGCAGTACAACGAAGCTTTTGAGAAAATGAGAACATAATAATCTGCACCAACGTCGTCTGCAGGATGATGTTTGTCATGCATACCAAAAGAGGCTCTTGCCTCCCTAACGGGAGGATGGAGAGCCTCTTTGATGCCTTGCGCGCAAAAATGCTTATTTCTTCTCTGCCAGCCACATCGCGATGTGGGCAATTTCCTCGTCCTGCAGTCTGCCTTTGAAAGAAGGCATGCCACCTTTACCTTTGACAATGGTGGAATAGATTTTCTCCACATCATCCTTACTACCGATGTTTGCAAGAGCTGGGCCTACGCCACCTTGAAGCTGATCGCCGTGACAGGAAATGCAGTTGGCTTTCACTAACGTCTCAGCCTGTCCAGCATCCATAGCCACTTCAGGCATGCTTGGTTTGGCTTCCTGCTCCACTTCCTCTTTACCTGGAAGCGTAAACATTAAAACAATAGCTAAAGCACATGCTGCAAAAAATACCCCGCTCATGATCCATTTGTGCATCCCTTATGTCCCCTCCAGAATGAAAGATCATCTAACTCAAACTAATCCCTATCATTATAACGGAAGCCGTCGTTACATCATAGCATTTTGTGGTAATTTTTTGAACTAATCACAAAAGAGAGACAAATTGAAACCATTTAATCGTGAGTTTACTCTCTTGGGCCTTCATAAACCATGCAATGGAAGGGCTTTAAACCACTAGGAGTTTGGCGTTCATATGTATCCTGGATGACAAATCCGCTCTTCAGATATACCTGAATGGCACGGTTATTCCAAGTGAGCACTTCAAGATCAATCTCATTGGATGGATTGCGGCGGATGGCCTCTTGTACAATCGCAGTAACGAATGCTTTACCAAGACCTTGACCACACAGATCGGGGCGCATACCGAGACCGATTCGTGTGACATGCTGGAGCGGAAAATATTGTGCAAACCCATAAACCTGGTCATGTTGATCCAGGATAATGGCATATTGTTGTTGTCTGAGCTGTGCATCACCGAACTCGACTTCGAGTACTTTCATCTGTTCCCAAGGAAGCCAGCTATAGATATTGTAAGGTGGGGCGTATTTCCAGCCACATATAAGTTCAGCATGTTCTTCTTGCATCGGTACAACATGAAGTATCAAAGAGGCTTCATTCTTCATATAACAGTGCATGCTCCTTTCTTCAATATCCGTATCATTGTTCACTCTACAAAAGAGCTGTGTATTAGGCAAGTCTTCATATGATCAAATAAAAATTGAAACAAAAGTCGTGATCATTCCGTTTATATTATAACAGGCTGGGTAAAAACATGATAAGGGCACGGACAAACGAAAGCAGGCGAACGTGTTAGTTCACATACACACCATGACTTGCAACATCGGGAACTACACAGAGTCAGAAAGCATAAAAAAACCGCCGGATACATTCCTGCGGAGAATGTACCGGGCGGTTCTGTTTATACTTCGTATTTCGTTACAGTAGAGTTACATGGTTCCAACATCATGTTGATTACAGCTTGTACCTAGTCAAGGGCCAGTGACTCATAATCGTCCGTGCTCATGATCCGTTTAGCGCCAACGTAGCGGTTAGCCCAGTAGTTCTCACTCAAAGAGCTGATCGTTACACCTTTGGAAGAAGAAGAATGTGCAAACTTGCCACTTCCTACAAAAATGCCTACGTGTGATATACCTTTACCTGTTGTGTTGAAGAACACCAGATCTCCAGGTCTCATCTCCATGCGAGATACGGAATCACCCATGTCGTATTGGGAGCTAGATTGACGAGCCAAATCAATACCTAATTTGTCGAATACATACCGTGTGAATCCGGAGCAGTCAAAACCGTCAAGCGTTGTTCCTCCGCTTTTGTATGTAGTTCCCATTGCTGAATCAATTACTTTATCCATCTTAGAATCTGCAAATGCGCTGCCTGCTCCAAGTGATAATGCAAATGTGAGGCTAAGTACTGCTGCGGTCAGTTTCTTCTTAAACAAGTGATATACCCCTTCCAACGCCTGCGAGGTTAGCTTAAGGATTCGGTTGAAGGTCCCCTATGATCCCTCTGTTTCAAGATCAATTCACCCATAACTGGTTCCCCCGCTTCCCAGGTGCCAGGAATTTGGCTATGCTAGTTATGCACCTGAAAAATGAAAAGAAAATTTAATTTTAAGGATTTAATTTAAAGTTGTTACAAATAAGGATTTAAAGATTACAAAGTTGTTACTAAAAACTCACTGCGCTTATTGTACCAGAGGCTTAGTACTTTGGCAACGTTTAGCAGTAAAATTAACAAAAAAAACCTCGACCTTTGACGGGGAAAGGTCGAGGTTTGCGTATTTATACGTAATAACCAATGAAATGTTTAATATAAGATGGTAACATTTCTTTATTTTTGAAAGCGATCTCAGACGGCGTGTAACATTTTAGTTCAACGTATATGATTTTCATGTCTGGTAGATGTGGACTGCCATAAACGGAAATGACTACATACTTTCCACATACTGAGTAGGCTTCGAGCAAGCGGATAGGATTGTTGCAGGATTAATCCGGATAGTCCTGTCAAGAACCAGGAAGCGGAAGTGAATGCACCAAAGACCACTAAATGCACAACTCCCAGCACCAGCGCAATGCCGATGACAGCAAAGATGCGGCGCACAGCAATCCACAGTCCCTTGAGCGTCCCGTGAATTCGCCCTTCTGCTTCCGGGTCAGAAATACCAAACTGCATGTAGAGCACTGCATGATGTACAATCCAGCCATAAATAATCCAGCCTGCTACATATGGAATGCCGGGAAGTAATAAATGAAGAGAATGAAAACTGTCCATTATTGTAGAAAACAATTTGGGCAGAAGCCAGTATGCAGGCAAGAACATGAGAAAGGTACGTATCGTGTGTAGCAATATCATGGGTTTCCATAACGTTTTGATGCCCCGAATAAAAGGAATGCGTTCTTCAGTAGATTGATAATGTTGCAGGGAGTAGAGTAACCCGGCCTGAATAAGTGGACTGATCAGCAGGCGAAGCAATAACATGCCGCCCAAAATCCAC
This sequence comes from Paenibacillus sp. NN59, assembly GCF_057597225.1. Taxonomy (NCBI): domain Bacteria; kingdom Bacillati; phylum Bacillota; class Bacilli; order Caryophanales; family Paenibacillaceae; genus Paenibacillus; species Paenibacillus sp. NN59. The sequence goes on from NZ_CP199678.1 coordinate 109,226, forward strand.
AGATAACGCTGGACCTCCGGACCGGACAGGCTGAGCTGGCTTTCCATTTTAAATAAAAGTGTGCTTAGCTCGCCGACATCATCCGTTGGATAACGTAGTAATAGAGGAACGACAGCCGATTGAACCAACCGGTAGATGAAATAACCCCAAGTTAATTGATAGATAAACAAGAGTGCGGCAATAAACATATGCTGACGGACAAGAAACCAGCCTTCACGAATTTTTGCTTTCACTGTCTCCACCTCACCATGACAGACCTCCGAATATGGCTTCAATTAGTTTCGTAGCACTCATGTTCCAGCGGGATTTGACTTGCTCGTCCAGTCCGGTTCTCAGGAAATTGTTCATATGGCGATTTTCGAGCACGATGTCATACAAAGGGTCAGTCATGGCCCAGGTGACAGGAGATGTATATGTCAGTTTATAGGTGACGCGCTCCTCGCGGCCATCCCAGTGTTTGGTTACGATATGGCCGTCCTCAAACGCAATCCGAACAGGAACCTTGGGAAAGTCACTGCCTTTTTTGATAATGGTGACAGAGGACTCGTACATTTTTTTGCCGTCCTTCTCTATAGAAGAAACGTTGATCTTCTCTACAGCAAAATCGGCCATGCCGTTCCGGTAGACATATTGGTCAAAGTAATCCGCCCAGGAGGTGCGGGTGACTTGCTCAACCACCTTTTGAAAATCACCCGTTGCAGGATGTTTAAAACGATATTTTTTTACATACGTCGAAAGGATTCGTTCCATGGTCTTCGCTCCGACTTGCTGTTCAATGCCGAGTAGCACCAGTTTGCCCCTTGTGTACACGTTGGAAGCATATTGATTCTGTGAGTCAAACTTCCACGAGGGCTGTGTTAGAGGAGCCGGAGATGTGATCAGACCTGATTGTACCGGTAGATTCGGAATCAATCCGTATTCCTGTTCCATCAGTTTATCTTCTGCATAGGAGGTGAACCCTTCATCCAGCCAGGCCTCCTCAAACTCATTGCTCGCAACCATGCCGTAGAAGTATTGATGTCCAATTTCATGAACAACGGTGCGTTCCAGATCGTAACCCGGTGTTGTGTCATCGGCCCCAAAGGCTGTAATAAGAGTCGGGTACTCCATGCCTCCGGCCCCGTTTGCGGCTTTTGGCGGAACCACGATAGATAAGGTGGCATAAGGATAGGGGCCAAACCACTTGCTGTAATTCGTTAATGCGGCTTTGGCAGCAAAGAGATACCGCTCCTTCAGATCCTGATGTGCCGGATCAAGGTAGAGTTTAATGCGTACACCGGGCACGTTGGGGGCAGAGAAGGGCTCCTCCGCATACACAAAATCAGGTGAGGCTGCCCAAGCGAAATCATGCACATCATCGGCATAAAATTGATACACTTTCTCACCATTCTTCAAGGTTGCCTGCTGCGTGGGGAATCCGGTTGCTGCCACCTTGTATGTTTCGGGTACTCGGATACGCACACTGTAGATACCGAAGTCAGCATAGAACTCGGAGTTCCCGTGATACTGATGCAGGTTCCAGCCTTCTATGGTACGGCCCCGTCTTCCAACAGGCTCGTAAGCACTGAGTTTAGGAAACCACTGGCCTGCCATGACAAAATCATCTGTTTTGCCCATCCTTGCGAAAATTTTGGGTAAACTTACTTCAAACGATGTGCGTATTGTGATGCTTTCCCCGCCCTTGACGGGTTTAGGGAGACGAACCTTAATCAGTGTTTTGTCTTTGATGTTCCCGTCATCCGGCTGTACATACTGCATCCGGTGTAGCAGAGAGAGCCCATCCTCCGTCTGCATGTCAGTAAATTTCATGGAGCCATAACCATCTGTAGGCATGACATCGCCGCGAAGCTTACCGCCCGATTCTTTCATAAATGTAGTATCCGCAGAGGAGAATGCATTAGGGTACATATGAAAATAAAGTTCGTTCACCGTTTTTTTGCCCGGATGAGTCCATGTTATGGTCTGTGTGCCTTGCAGTTTGTTCCCCTCGTTCAGCTTCACATCCATGTGGTATTCAACCACACGATTGCTGTATACCTCGGCTGTAGGGGATTGTACACTTTCCGGGGGGGCGGGCGCTCCGTTTTTGGCTGGAGGCTTGCCCGATTCTGGAGCGAGTACGGGTAACTCAGATGAAATGGAGCGATTGTAACCGAGTGTGATCCATACCCCTCCGGCAAACAGGCATAAGGCCAGGGATATGATGAGCCAGCTCTTGGCGCGTCGTGGAATCATCGTTCAATACCTCCCGTTGACAAGCATCTACAGCATGTATATGTTTGCATTGGGCCAATTATTAGTTAAAATATTTGTATCAACTCTTGGAGGCTATGAACATGGACCAAAATGAGCAAAACGGCAAGAAACAGATTGCCTTGAATATCGTGAGTGCAAAGAGCAAGCATAAAGGCTTTGGTTCAGGCTCTATTGATCTGAACAATCTTTCTCCGGTCATCATTGACCAGGGCGAAGCGAAAATCGACATCGGTGCCATGCACGCGAAGAGTAAAGTGGAACGAGGCATTAAATTTTCAACGAATCGTGAAGACGTTCCGAATGGACGTCAGGTATGGCTGGTATGGGTTGCTGTGGATCGTACAGAGCAAGGACAGTTGTATGGCGGGGCAACGGCATGTGAGATGTGGATTGACACGGAAGCCAAACGGGGGTGGAAGCTGCTCGCGGATCACGTCAACCGGATGGATTATGCGATGAAACGCCGATTTATGCTGGATGAGCTGGGACCGCAAGACAAAGCGGCACTGAAGACTCTTCTGATCTCTCATAATGAAGAATGGTGGAATGCTTCCCCGGATGAATTGAAAGAGGCACTTGCCTAACGGGAAAAAAGAAAAAAGCAACAAGCCCCGAACCGGCAGGTTATCCGGTTTCGGGGCTTGCTTTATTTCTGTGATGAAGATGTAGCGAAGGCTTCATACAGTCGCCTGCATATTTATGAATCCTCCATGCAAATATATGGAGTCTGTTAAACCGGCCATCTTCTTGACGCAATCAAGTCATTACGGATATGCGTCATTCTGTCATTCTACCCACCAGCGTTTGAAATCACTCCACCAAGAACGCTTCTGCTCCTGTACCCCTTTTTGGTTCTGTGCTTCGCGCGCCTTATCGTCCTGAGGATTGTCCAGTGGCTCCGTCTCGCCACGGCAGACTTCAGTCGGCTCCGTTCCCTGAATAAACACTTCCAGCCGTTTCTCTTCGCAGCCGTTACCAGCGAGTTTTCCGGTTTCCGGGTTAATGTAGACACTCACGACCTGATCAGGTACAGAGAAGATTTTTGGGGGGACACTTGCAAGGGCTTGTTCCGTAAACTGAGCAAAGATCGGGGCTGCGCGTCGGCCATCGGATGTCGAGATCGCTTTGCCCTGATCATAGCCCACCCATACAGCGGTGGACAGCTCTGGGGTGAATCCAACCAACCAGGCATCCGTATTGGTTGTTCCTGTTTTGCCAGCCACCGGACGTTTGATGGTGGCAGATACCCGATTGCCTGTGCCTCCGTTCTCAAAAACACTCTCCATCAGACGTGTCAGTACGTAGGCTGCTGCCGGTTCCACCACGGTGTCTGCTTTGGTCTGCGGAGATTCATACAACACACGCCCTGCCGCATCCGTCACTTGTAAAATAGCTACGGGTGGTGTCCGTTGTCCTCCAGCAGCAATAACGGAGAAGGCGGAGGCCATCTCCAGCGGACTGACAGGTGAAGTACCCAGTGCAAGAGAAGGGACAGGACTCAGCTTGCTTGTAATACCGAGCTTTTGAGCCATCTTTACGACTTGTTCTGGACTGATCTTCATAATCGTGTTGACCGCGTAGATGTTATCAGATGCAGCGATGGCTTGGCGAAGATCAATCTCACCTAAATATTTATCGCCGAAGTTGCCGGGTTTGTACGTTTTGCGGTCATTATCGTAATGGAACAAGGTAGGCTGGCTGTTGAAAATAGATGCACTGGTAAGCTGCTTCGATTCGAGAGCAGCGAGATACATAATCGGCTTAAAGGCTGATCCCGGCTGGCGTGTTGTTGTCAGCACATGGTTGATCTGATTGGTACGATAATTTTTGCCACCAACCATCGCTTTAATGTAACCGGTGCGCGGGTCAATCGACACGAGTGCGGTCTCCAGCTCGCTTTTCGCATCCATACCTTTGACAACCGCCATTTCCGCAGCCTTCTGCACTCGTAAATCCAGTGTCGTGTAGATGTTCAGCCCGCCGTGATCCAGCATCGCTTCGCTGATGCCAAGCTCCTTCACTGCAAGACTTCGAATGTAGTCGCGGAAATACGGTGCGTTCTCCACCGTCTTGCGCTCGCCCTCGGGTTTGAAGTTCAGCATTTCTTCGTAGGCGGAGTCCGCTTGTTTTTGCGTAATTTTACCCGTTTCAATCATGGCTTTCAGCACAATCTTCTGTCGATCCTTGGCATTTTTCATATGATTGTAGGGGGAATAATAAGTCGGTCCCTTCGGAATACCCGCAAGCATAGCGCTCTCCGCCAGATCAAGTTTCTTTGCGGATTTGCCAAAATACATCTGCGCAGCTGCCTCAATGCCGTAGGCACCGTGACCATAATAGATTTCATTTAAGTACATCTGTAAAATTTCATCTTTGCTGTATTTCATCTCAAGCTGAGCGGTATACATTGCTTCCTTGGCTTTGCGTGTCCAGGTTTTCTCATGGGATAGGTAGAGGTTACGCGCAAGCTGCTGTGTTAGCGTACTGGCTCCCTGAGACATTCGCATGTGCTGGATGTTGACAAGGACAGCTCGTCCCATGCCCTGAATGTCGAATCCGAAATGCTGCCTGAATTTACGATCCTCTACGGCTAGTGTAGCGTTCACCAAATCAGGGGTAATATCCTGAAGTTGAACGGGAATCGAATCCTTGCCGCCAGCGGAAAATGTGGCAATCACCTCGCCCTGGCTATCTAGTAGTCTGGAGTTGCGATCCGAGTCAGCCAGGGGAAGGCTGGTGGCGTATAGATATACCAGAATAGCAGCTGTGGCAATCAGGCCGAGCGCCATAAGTATGGATAGATATTTGATGAATTGGAGTGCACGGAACCCGCGTTTGCGGGTCTTAACACTTGGCTTGTTCATGGAACGGGCTCCTCTCTTTTCTTTCCAGTATGGGACTGGAATAACCGGGATATTCAATTGGGCTGCGAAGTGAACAAATTCTGGCCAATTTTGGCCTGAAAACCGTTTTACAGTTGAATCGTCTATCGCGTATAATGCAAAAGGGTAATGAAAAGGTAGGGTTCGGCACAACATACTAAAGCATGTGTGGACGAACAGACCAGTGATTATGCATTTTAAAATGATCACTCATTACTTTTACGGAAAGAAGGTAGCGATCATGGAATTGTGGTTTACAGAGAAGCAGACCCCTGTGTTCGGCATTACCGCTAAGATTAAGCAGACTTACGTCACGGAGCAAACGGATTTTCAGGATCTCGCGATGGTTGAAACCGAAGAATTCGGCAATATGCTTGTACTGGACGGCATGGTGATGACGACGGTTAAGGACGAGTTTGTATATCATGAAATGGCGGCACATCCGGCCTTGAACACTCACCCAAATCCGAAAAAAGTGCTGGTGGTTGGCGGCGGTGACGGCGGTGTAATCCGTGAAGTCATCAAACATGCGGCTGTAGAAAAAGCAGTTCTCGTCGAAATTGACGGTAAAGTGATCGAATATTCCAAAATGTATTTACCTGAAATCGCCGGCAAGCTTGATGAGCCGAACGTTGAAGTGCTCGTTAACGATGGTTACATGCATATCATTGAACATAAAGATGAGTACGATGTTATTATCGTAGACTCAACAGAACCTGTAGGCCCAGCTGCTCCGCTCTTCGAGCGTGGTTTCTATCAGGGGATCTATGAAGCACTCAAAGAAGACGGGATCTTCGTTGCCCAGACGGACAACCCTTGGTTTAAGGCGGATCTGATCCAGAAGGTGAACAAAGATGTCAAAGAAATCTTCCCGATCGTACATGTGTACGGCTGTAATATTCCAACCTACCCAAGTGGTCTATGGACATTTACCATGGGCAGCAAAAAGCATGATCCACTTGAGGTAGACGAGGCTCAAATTCCGGAGATGGATACGAAGTATTACTCTCCGCGTCTGCACAAAGCGGCATTTGTACTTCCAAAATTCGTGGAAGATTTAACGAAATAAAGGGGAAATGAAGATGAAACTGGATCAAGCTTATTCAGGAAACGTATTTATTTGCAGCTCTGAGGATTATGAAAATTCGAAAGCGGTCATCTACGGTATGCCGATGGACTACACCGTCAGCTTCCGTCCGGGTTCCCGTTTCGGCCCGGCTCATATCCGTCAGGCATCGGTTGGACTTGAAGAGTACAGCCCGTATCTGGATAAAAGTATCGTGGATATGACTTATTTTGATGCGGGAGACCTGCTTTTGCCGTTCGGCAACGCGGGACGCAGCCTTGAGGTTATCCATGAGTACATCGGCAACCTGCTGGCAGATGACAAGTTCCCGATTGGCCTGGGCGGCGAGCATCTGGTGACATGGCCCGTGATTCAACAGATGTACAAGAAATACCCGGATCTGATCCTGATCCACATTGATGCACACGCAGACCTTCGTGAACACTATGAAGGCGAGCCTCTGTCTCACTCCACACCTGTGCGTAAAGCTGCTGAACTGATGGGCGGTCAAAATATTTATCAATTCGGTATCCGTTCCGGCTCCCGCGAGGAATTCCAGTATGGTCGTGAGAACATTAACTTCTACCCGTTTGAAGTAGCGGCTCCAATGAAGGAAGCTCTTCCGAAAATGGGCAACCGTCCAGTTTATGTAACGATCGACATCGACGTGCTTGATCCGTCTGCTGCACCAGGAACTGGAACAGCAGAAGCTGGCGGAATCACATCCAAAGAACTGCTTGAAGCGGTTCATATGATTGCTGGATCGGATGTGAACGTTGTTGGCTGTGACTTGGTGGAAGTAGCACCAATCTATGATCCGACACAACAGACACAGATCGTAGCTGCCAAGTTGATTCGTGAAATGCTGCTTGGATTCGTGAAGTAAGTGAACTTAACTTCTGTTTCAAGCTATGTTATACTGGAAACAGAAGTGTTAGTAATATATTTAATTAATATATTGTGGTCGTGAAGTATAGGATCTGCGGGTTCAACCATATACTAAATAAAGAGCCATTACCGCGCCAACGGTAATGACTCTTAGGACCCGAAAGGCTGTGGATTGCCACGGCGTGCAAGAATTAAATAATGCTATTCAAGCAAAACCCACCGTCAGGCGATCAACCTTATGAGGTGGGTTTTTGCTTGTTACGAAACTTTTTACGCAACCAAAGGTAAAGCCTTCGTCCACTCAGCACAATGCTGAGGATCGCAGCAATCCACCGGATTACATCAAGCAACGCCACAAGTTTGACCATCGACGTCACCCCCTTTCGGACAGCAACGCCGTGATCATAAAACATCCACACTCAATCATAAGTCCATACCTCTAATTATAGCACATACGTTCCTATTACTCTATAGAAGTGAGGTGGAGATTATATGTATGCCATTCGAGCACATTTGAGTATGTTCCCCAAATGGTTTGTTACCATTACAACCATATTTATTATTCAACTGGTTGTAGCCATGACAGGTTATTCTAATTTCAGCTTTATGCTTGTAAATCTGGCAATGTTATTTGGTGCTTATTCCATCAGGGAATATAAATCCAGTAAAATCTCTTTCGCTTTATGTCTGATCCTAAGTATCAGTTTTGTTATGATGGCTATTCAGTCTTATTCATTGTCATAAGAATTAATGGAGACAGAGACACATAACGTATTGCAAACCACCTTTAACCAGATGAACTCCATCATGGGTAAAGGTGGTTTTTGTTTTTTATCTTGCAAAATTGTCATCTGCTTTCACCCGAATTGTTACGTTATGATGCGCGATTTGGGGTAAAACGATAGAAGGAGGTGTTACCAATGAGAATCAAGACAACCAAGAACACCAAGACATGGAAACGAGCAAGCGCGATAACTCTAGTGCTTACACTATTATGGGGAATGGGACAGGCTCATACATTACCTGATGCTAGCGCAGCACCTTCAACCGTAACATGCGGCACAGGAGATCATGGGCTATCGTCGGAACTAAAAAAAGGCAGTGGCGTGGAAGAACAGCAATTGCAATTCACGGATATCGACTTTTTGACTCCAAACACTGGACGAGCTGCAGGTCAAGGGTTTCTGATCGGTACCTCCAATGCAGGGTGTACCTGGCAATCCATATATACCGGGCAGTGGCAGTTCAAACAGTTGAACTTTCCGAACAATGTTAACGGCTATGCACTTGCAGGAACGAAAGATTCTTCTACAACATATCTCATACGTACGGACGATGGGGGTTCACACTGGAAAAGACTGAGTACACCAGGTGTTCCGCCGTTCAAGCGGATTGATTTCGGGGATAAAAATACGGGCTATGGATACACCTATAACGGAGCATATCGAACTGCGAATGGCGGTATGACATGGAGTAAAATAACTACACCAGCCAACACTAGAGCCGCTACATTTATTACAGATAAGCTGGGGTATGCTGTTGTAGTTGTACCCGGGACAGGCTATAAGATCGAGAAGACAAGTAATGGAGGCAAGAGCTGGAATACAGCTCTTCAGGTGAAATCCGGTACGTGGAACGGAGCAGACCTGTATGCAAATGGATCTCAGGTATGGGCTATCCTATATGGAGATGCAGGCATGTCCCAGCAATCCTACTCCCTGTATGCGAGTGGTGATCAAGGAGAGAGCTGGAGGCAGGTTTTCACTCAATCGACAGCAGGCGCAGGGCCGGCCCCCGGTGCCAATCAAGATGGCAAAGGAACCGGACCGGCTAATCCCGGTGGACATCCAGGCAACATGGCACTGATTGGTAAAAAGACCGCTTATCTCTCTGCTGGATCGCCAGCGGCAGACAAGGTTGGAATTGGGCGTTCCTTTGATGGAGGTTCCACGTGGAAAAACATTGATCTGAAAGCTCAAGGCTATAGCTCCCGTATCTCGTTCCCTACAACCAAGATCGGCTGGCTTGTTGTGACAAGTACGAACGCACCTGCCGTTTATGCAACAACAGATGGTGGAATAACCTGGTCAGCAAAAATTTTATTTCGCTCAGAACAGAATTAATAAATTATATAATGAATTAATATATTAGCTAATTCATAGTGAAAACGATCTATGTGTATTTTTAATTGAATTTAAATGATGTAACCTCATAATGAGCCCTTTTCCTGAGATTTGATATGGAAAAGGGCTTTTTTTTCAGGAAACAAAAGGGTTGAAACCTGTCTCGAAACAGGTTATTGTAAGCGTTGACAACATATTTCAAGGAGGTTGAAATAATGGTTAATGTTATTTTAAAGACTGATTCAGATAAAGGATTAATAAATCGCAATATATATGGTCACTTTTCCGAGCATTTGGGACGTTGTATTTATGAAGGCCTCTGGGTGGGTGAAGATTCACCTATTCCAAATACGGAAGGTATTCGGAACGATGTAGTTGCGGCACTTCAGAAGCTGAACATTCCTGTGCTTCGCTGGCCAGGTGGTTGTTTTGCTGATGAATATCACTGGAAGGATGGTGTAGGGCCAAAAAGTGAACGTGCACGCATGATTAATACCCACTGGGGTGGCGTGGAAGAGAATAACCATTTTGGTACACATGAATTCATGAGGCTGTGTGAACTGCTGGGGGCAGAACCTTATATCAGCGGCAACCTAGGCAGTGGAACCGTGCAGGAAATGCAGGAGTGGGTAGAGTACATTACGTTTGATGGTGAGTCTCCTATGGCGAACTGGCGGAAGCAGAACGGCCGGGAAGAACCGTGGAAGCTGAAGTATTTTGGCGTCGGCAATGAGAACTGGGGCTGCGGTGGCAACATGCGTCCAGAGTATTATGCGGATGAATATCGTCGTTACGCTACATATGTACGTAATTATTCAGAAAATCAGATTTACAAGATTGCTTGTGGACCGAATGACAGCAACTATGAGTGGATGGAAGTGTTGATGAGAGAAGCAGCCCGTTTCATGGATGGCATTAGCCTTCATTATTACACGATTCCGACAGGTGTATGGGAAGATAAAGGGAATGCTACCGGTTTTGGAGAGGCTGAATGGTTCACTACATTGAAAAAAACGCTGTTTATGGATGAATTACTTGTAAAGCACTCCGAGATCATGGACAAATATGATCCGGAAGGCCGAGTAGGCATTATCGTAGATGAGTGGGGGACATGGTACAACGTTGAACCAGGAACCAATCCGGGTTTTCTATACCAGCAGAATACCATGCGGGATGCAGTACTTGCGGCGGTGAACCTGAACATCTTCAATCAGCATAACAAACGGGTGCATATGGCGAATCTGGCTCAGATCGTTAATGTACTTCAATCGCTTGTGTTTACTGAAGGGGATAAAATGATCCTGACGCCGACGTACCATGTGTTCGATATGTATCAGGTCCATATGGATGCACAGCGTCTAGATCTCAGTTATGAGAGCCCGGGGTATACATTTGGTGAGGAGACGATTCCGCAACTTAGTCTGTCTGCATCACGGAACAAAGATGGCGTTATTCATGTGACAGGATGTAATCTCAGTCATACGGATGAGCTTGAAGTAGTCGTGCAACTGGAGGCAGGTCAAGCGGCAAGCGTATCGGGACAGTTGCTCCATAACACTGACTTTGGGGCATTTAATACGTTTGAACAGCCAGATCAGGTGAAACTTGTAGCTTGGGAAGGGCTTGTTTTGGAGAATAATACATTGCGTTTTGTGTTACCTCCGGCTTCCGTTGGTGTGGTCGCTGTTCAGGGTTAAGGTATGAAGCCTAGCAATCACCAATACCAACAGCAGCCCCGTGAGGGAAGAAACGAACCCTGTAAGGGTTGTGACAGCCAGTATGATATTCATATCAGTGATGCCAAAATGGCCCGTCTGGTGGAGATCGCTTCACGCTCACGCACTACGGTAGAGGATGAGGAGTATGAGCGTCGCCTTGCGATCTGCTCAGGCTGCCCTGATCTGCAATATGGAACAACATGCCGGCACTGCGGCTGCCTTGTACAAGTGCGCGCGAAACTGGCCGATTCCACCTGTCCCTATCCGTATGCATCGCAGTGGGCATGAACAGAGTTCATCATTTTATGTTCGGAACTGGGTAAACAAGTATGTTGTTATATTGCCTAGATACGTTTCATTATAATGTAGTAAGAGAGCAAGCCCAATGAAGCAAAGTGGCAAAGTGAATGAAGTCAGACAGCCAGATGATGAAGCAAGATAACGAGATAGATGTGAATTAAGGGAGGGCTGCACGATACGGGTGCAGCTCTCCTTTTTGATGTCATAACAAAAAAACTCTGAATTTGGATTTGAATTGAGCGGGTGAACTGGATATAGTTATACAGTAGAGTGTAGGAGAGCAAGTTTATTCGGAATATGAGCGTGTATAGCGACACAACCATTCAGGAAGGGCTGTTCTCACCAGCTGTCCTGATTTTGCGTCGCCTCGAATATAATGGAGGTTAACATTCATGTCGAAGATGCGACCGGTTCAGATCCGGCTGCACAGCCGTTATGAAGGGGAAGATGTACTTCAGGAAATGCAAGGAGAAGCTGTGGTCAAGGGAGCATACTTGTATGTTCGTTACGAAGAGCCACAGGCTGGACCCGAGGGAGGCATCACTCGTACAACATTGAAGCTGGGCGGACAATCCATCAAGATTATACGTCATGGTGAGGTGGAGTCGGAGCAGACGTTTGAATTAAACCGAAAGCTTCCAGGTTTCTACCGTTCACCATATATGTCGTTTACCCTGTCCACGCATACACAGAAGCTGGAACTTTCCATTCAGGGATTGAGCGCACGCGCAGCGTGGAGCTACGACTTTTACCGCTTTGATGAAGAAGCCGGACATTTTGCGATTAGTTTGCATATACAGGAGGAACCAAATTCATGACACGTAATCCACTAGATACGATTAACGAACGGGTAAGTACAGCCATTGGCAATGCGATTGTTGCTGCTGGCATCGTAACACAGGAAGAGCTTCCAGCTATTACGCTTGAAGTGCCGCGCGAGAAGTCCCATGGTGATCTGGCTACCAATGCAGCGATGCAGTTGACCAAGATTGCCAAACGGAACCCTCGTCAGATTGCCGAGGAAATCATCGCTAACCTGAATCTTGCAGAAGCCGGAATTGAAAAGGCGGAGATTGCGGGACCAGGATTCATTAACTTCAAATTGAACAAGAGTTATCTCTATCCCGTGCTTAACTTGGTGCATGAGCAAGGAGAGAACTACGGAAGAATTGATGTTGGAGCGGGGAAAAAGGTGGAGATGGAATTTGTCAGCGCCAACCCGACAGGCAGTCTGCATCTGGGCCATGCCCGTGGAGCAGCTGTAGGGGATGCCCTGTGCAACATCCTCGATTACGCAGGTTACGATGTAACTCGTGAATATTACATTAATGATGCGGGTAACCAGGTATTTAATCTGGCCCGTTCTATTGAAGCGCGTTATCTGCAAGAGCTTGGTCAAGAAGCTGAAATGCCGGAAGATGGATACCATGGTGAAGACATTAAAGGTTTCGCGAAGGAACTGGTTGCTGAAAAAGGAGACAGCTTGCTGTCTATGCACCCGGGAGATCGCGCAGCATACTTCCGTGATTATGGTCTGGAGAAAGAACTGGACAAGATCAAACGCGACCTGAACCGCTTCCGTGTGAACTTCGATATCTGGTTCAGCGAAACATCGCTGTATGATAACGGTGAAGTGCTTCGCGTGCTGGACGAGTTACGTGACCGCAACGAGATTTATGAAAAAGACGGCGCAACTTGGTTGAAAACGATGCAATATGGTGATGACAAGGAGCGCGTTCTGATCAAAAACGACGGTACGTATACCTATCTGACACCGGATATTGCATATCACCGCGATAAATACTCCCGTGGTTATGACACGATGATCAACATTTGGGGAGCGGATCACCATGGCTATATTCCGCGTATGAAAGCAGCAATGCAAGCGCTGGGCAACGATCCGGACAAGCTGGTAGTTTTGATTGCACAGATGGTTAGCTTGTTCCAAAATGGCGAGAAAGTAAAAATGTCCAAACGTACAGGTAAAGCTGTAACGATGGAAGACCTGATGGACGAAGTTGGCATTGATGCCATTCGTTATTTCTTCACGATGCGTAGCATGGATTCCCATCTGGACTTTGACATGGATTTGGCGATTTCGACATCCAATGAAAATCCGGTATTCTACGTACAATATGCACATGCGCGTGTGTGCAGTGTGTATCGTCAAGCCGAAGAGCAAGGTATCGAGTTGTTGCCACTGGCACAGATCGATCTGTCCAAGCTGACTACCGAGCACGAGTATGACCTTCTTCGTAAAATGGGAGAATTACCTGAAGAGATCGCTGCGGCGGCTACAGGTTATGCGCCGCATCGCATTATTCGTTATGTCTACGAACTGGCATCCCTGTTCCATAGTTACTACCGGGCTGATCGCGTCATTACCGAAGACGCGCAGCAGACCCAGGCGCGCCTGGCGCTGATCGGTGCCGTTCGCACCGTCATCGCAACAGCGCTCCGTCTGGTGGGCGTATCCGCACCAGACAAAATGTAATCCCTTCGGCCAAGTGGCGGGCAGCTTCCTGCCGCTCGGCCGAAGGCAAAGTCTCCATGCCCCGCGCGAGCAGTTGCTAACGCGCGCGGGCATGGAGACTTTTTTGTGCCCGTGGCTGGCGGTGGCCAGCACCTGGCCTTTACGGGTACTGGCGATGCTCGCCAAGTACCCGTAAAGGGCTCAGGCTTGCCGCCTGCCGCGGCACCCAGCAGTGCCCTGCCATCGGCACAGCCGCAGGGCACTGCTTCAAGAGCAGGCTCGGTTGTGCCTGCTCTCGCTCTTGCCTGCTGCGCAAGGCGTGCCCGGCAGTGGCCGGCACCCGTTGCTGCGCAGCACAGGTGCTGGCGGCGTGTAGCATGCGCCGCCAAGTCACCCCCCGCCCTCTTGCATCAGCTTGAGGGCGTCTAGCTCGCCACCGCGGACTTTACTCTTCGCGGTGGTGCTTTTACGGGCGCGCAGCGGAACCGTCGCGCGCTTCACAAGCGTCTTGATCTCGGCTGGAGACAAGCCGGGATGTTTGGCGAGCAGCAATGCGATTGCGCCGCTCACATGGGAGGTGGCCATGGATGTTCCACTCATCTCATGGTGCTTGCCTTGCACCCAGGAGGACACAATTTTGTCCCCGGGTGCATAGACGTCCACATAAGCACCGCGATTGCTGAATGAAGCAATACGTCTGTTTTTGTCGGTAGCCCCAACCGAGATGGTCTGCGGATATCGAGCAGGATAATCGATGCTGCGGCGCTTGCCGTCATTTCCTGACGAAGCCACAATGACGATTCCTGCATGATATGCACGGTTGACCACATCAAGCAAAGATTTACTTCGTGTTTTCATACCGAAACTCATATTGATAATATCCACCTTGTTGCGTACACACCAGTCGATGCCGAGTACGATGTCCGAGACATAAGCAGAGCCGTTGTGATCAAAGGCTTTGACGGGGTAGATTAATGAACGCGGGGCAACGCCGATCATGCCTTCGGTACTGTTGGCTGCGGCAATGGTTCCTGCAATATGGGTACCGTGACCGTTGTCATCATGGGGAAGCAAGCTTCGGTTCAACAGATTAATGCCACGGGCAAGGGAGTATCGTAGATCAGGGTGATGGTAATCTGCTCCTGTATCAATAACACCAATTTTGATCCGGTGTCCTGTCGAAACAGACCATACTTTAGGGGCTCGGATCTGTTTCACACCCCAGGGTATGCCTTGAGGGGTGCTGGGTTTGTTGTGGAGTGCAGTAGAATGCAGCGAGACAGGAGTGTCTTCCTCTAACGTAATGTCGTCCCCGTATCGATATAACACGTCCGGGCTCTGGACAGGAGCGATGAGAGTTCTGGCAAGCCTTGAGGTTCGAACGCCTCCCAGATCGGTGAATTCATTGCGCATTCGGGATAATTCAACGAGACAGGCCTCGTACTGCTGCGGTTTGGCGAATCGAATCAGATAACGTCCCCCGTGTTCAGGTTCGGGGCATCTCATTCCGTCAATCAACTGATGCAATAAACCGGTATAGTCCATTATGGGCTGCCCCCTTCGGGATGAACATGCTGAGGTATTCTATGAATGCGCTCATCCCGGCGCATGGGGAACTTGCCCTTTTTTTATAAAAACACATTCTCTCCGTGTCAAAACGGGCGCAGGTACATATGATGGATGGAGGGCTAGAGGGCTCTTGCGGGGAACCTGGTGAGGAGCAATCCTACGAGGGTATACAGTCAGAAGGCGGAGGGGACTCCGTCTTTTACATATGGTTTGGGCTTTTGTTCATAGAGATAGCGTACATATTATTCATTGCTTCCTTATCATTCTGTCTCTCGAAGTGAGGAGATCGGGATATGGATCAAAGGACGGATGTGTAAATATGGGACATGCTTACATAAAAACTTGCTTTTTAACGCTAAATAGGTTTTACTTAGGTTTGTTAATGGATATGTTATACGTAACGATCCAGTTTGCAGGGGATATAAAGCGAATTATGTGTGAGAGGAAGTGTCTTCAGTGAGTACCTCGCTCAATTTGAAAATTGATAAAGAAAAGGTAAGAGAGATCCCTTTGGTGGATCTGGCCTTTATGGTGCTGAAAGCGGCAAACACGCCGTATTACTACCGGGATTTGATGAATGAGGTAGCGAAACAGCGCGGAATGACAGATGAAGAGATCAACGAGTATATCGCCCAGCTGTATACCGAAATTAATATCGATGGCCGTTTTGCTTGCGTCGGTACGAGTCTTTGGGGATTGAAACGCTGGTATCCGGTTGCTGGAACAGAAGATTCCATGACGGGTGCGAAGCGTCCGCGTATCATCAACGATGAAGATGATGATCTGGAAGACGAAGACTTCGGTGAAGAGGACGACAGCTACAACAGTGACGAAGACTTCGACAGCACAGATGATGATCAAGACGAAGATGATGACGATGATGACGATGATGACGACATCTTCGATGAAGAAGACAGTGAAGAAGAAGTGCTGGTTGAAGATGACGATTTGGAAGACGAAGACCTCGAAGAAGACGAAGAAGAGTCCGAAGACGAGGATGAATTTGACGACGATTCCGATAATCGGTAATCCTTTTTGCTGACGAAAAATTGCCCGTTTTTTCCCCGATAGTCAGCCTTGACAGCAGGCGGGGTAACGGGTAAACTATTGCATGGGCTTATGAATGAGCGACAATATATTTATGTTTTTTTAGAGAAAGTGCCCCGTCCTGCGGGAGTACTTTCTTTTTGTATTTTTAGAGGCAGAATGATGCCAAACGATTACTTTTCCGACTGCTTCCGGCCAAACCTTTTCGGCCTGTTTTTTTGTATGTTCAAACAAAGAAAATGGAACTACCGACGAGGTTTGTAGTGGGACAAGCGTGGATGAAGGCTCCCGGAAAGTTTGCATTATTTTTTGCCAGGAATGATGTGTTAGTTAAAGCCGTCTTCGCTGGAAAGGGCAGTTCGCAGATGCAGTTAATTTCTGCCATTGCTCTTTTTAACGATGATTACCTGGGAAACGGGTTACGATAACACCATATATCGCCTGAATTTCTGTACTTATATTAGGAGGGTAATAACAGTGACAAAGTATATTTTCGTGACGGGCGGAGTTGTGTCCTCCCTGGGCAAAGGGATTACAGCAGCCTCGCTGGGCAGATTGCTGAAGAACAGAGGACTCAAAGTAACAATCCAAAAATTTGATCCATACATCAACATTGACCCGGGAACCATGAGTCCTTATCAACATGGTGAGGTATTCGTAACGGATGATGGCGCAGAGACGGACCTGGACCTTGGCCACTACGAACGTTTTATCGACATCAACCTTTCCAAAAACAGCAATGTCACGACAGGTAAAGTGTACTCTTCTGTAATCAGCAAAGAGCGTCGCGGAGAGTATCTGGGCGGTACAGTTCAAGTCATTCCACATATCACAAACGAGATCAAAGAGCGTGTATTCCGCGCTGGACGTGAAGCGGGTTCGGATGTTGTTATTACCGAGATTGGCGGAACGGTGGGTGACATCGAGAGTTTGCCATTCCTGGAAGCGATTCGTCAGATCAAGAGTGATGTAGGTCGTGACAACGTGATGTACATTCACGTTACACTGATTCCATATATCAAAGCAGCGGGTGAAGTCAAAACAAAACCGACACAACACAGTGTGAAGGAATTGCGTAGCATTGGTATCCAACCAAACGTTATCGTTTGTCGTACGGAATATGAGCTGTCCAAGGACATGAAGGCCAAAATCGCACTTTTCTGTGATATTGACGAGAATGCAGTCGTTGAATGCCGTGATGCAAGCACGTTGTATGAAGTACCACTTAACCTTCGTGAAGAGGGTCTGGATGAAATCGTGGTTAACCATCTGAAACTGACTACTCCTGCACCGGATATGAGCGAGTGGGAAGGTCTGGTGAACCGGATCAGCAAGCTGGAGCGTACGGTCGAGATTGCAATCGTTGGTAAATATGTGGCATTGCATGATGCGTACCTGAGTGTTGTAGAGTCCCTGTCACATGCAGGGTTTGCATCCAATGCGGACGTGAAGATCCGCTGGGTTCCTTCTGAAGATATCACCGATGAGAATGTAGGCGACATGTTGCATGGTATTGGTGGTATTCTTGTTCCTGGTGGCTTCGGTGATCGCGGTATTGAAGGCAAAGTATCGGCAATTCGTTATGCCCGTGAAAAAAATATTCCGTTCTTCGGAATTTGCCTGGGTATGCAGGTTTCTGTCATTGAATATGCACGCTCCATCGTTGGGTTGAACGGAGCAAACAGTTCGGAGATTAACCCGGCTACCGAGTTCCCGGTAATCGACCTGCTGCCTGAGCAAAAAGATATTGAAAATCTGGGCGGTACGATGCGTCTTGGTCTGTACCCTTGTAAGCTGCAGGAAGGTTCTTTGGCGATGTCATGTTACGACGATGAGTTGGTATACGAAAGACACCGTCACCGGTACGAGTTTAACAACGAATACCGTGAAGCGATTGAAAAAGCAGGTCTTGTTATTTCCGGTACATCACCGGATGGACGCCTGGTTGAGATTGTGGAACTTCCTGGACACCCTTGGTTCTTGGCAGTGCAGTTCCATCCGGAATTCACTTCCCGTCCGAACCGTCCGCAACCATTGTTCCGTGAGTTCGTGAAAGCTTCTCTGGAGAACGCGGAGAAATAATAAATTGAATCATTGAAAACCCTAGTATTATGAGGATGTTTCTGGCTGCTATTATAGCGCGGAAACGTCCTTTTCTTTTTAATAAAGATGTAGATTGATTTACCCTTTGTCAATTTGAGATAATAGAAGGATTTTACTGGAAGAGGTAGAATACTTATCATGACGACTATGGGATAGTTATCCAGATGTAATGTGTATATGCTTTCCTAATTCTAGGAGGTTACAGCGTGGAAGAGAAAAAAGTTCTGATTGTCGATGACCAAAACGGTATTCGTATTCTACTGATGGAAGTGTTCAGCAGCGAAGGGTATAACACATTTCAGGCAGCAAACGGCAAGATTGCGCTCGAAATCGTCAATAAGGACAAGCCGGACCTCGTTTTGCTGGATATGAAAATTCCGGGGATGGATGGGCTTGAAATACTGAAGCATATCAAGGAGATTGACCCTGATATCAAAGTTATTATGATGACGGCGTATGGGGAACTTGACATGATTAAGGAAGCTACCGATCTCGGTGCACTCATGCATTTTACGAAACCGTTTGATATCGATGAGATGCGTGTGGCCGTTAATATGCAACTTCGCAATGGCGCTGCGAACAAATGCAGCTAAATCCTGTCGATACAGGATTTTTTTGCGTCAACCACCAGCTGCATGTAATCATGAGAAAATGGGGTATTTCGTCTGTTAGTGTAGGGAATATTGGAAATGGTAACGCCATCATGCCGTGTCTGTGAAAACTGTGCTGCAAAGCACAGCATTTTTGCAAAAGCTTGTTTAGTATTTGACATGGGATGTGGTATAATAAGCCCGTATGTGATTTCGGCTAAAAACCATAGACACAACCCAAACCCCTAGGAGGATTGAAACCATGCCATTAGTATCTATGACAGACATGTTGAACAAAGCACTTGAAGGAAAATATGCAGTTGGTCAATACAACATCAACAACCTTGAGTGGACTCAAGCGATTCTTACTGCTGCTGAAGAAGAGAAATCCCCAGTAATTCTGGGCGTATCCGAAGGTGCAGCACGTCACATGGGCGGCTTTACTACTGTAGTTAAAATGGTAGAAGGACTCTTGATTGACATGAAAATTTCCGTACCAGTTGCAATCCATCTGGATCACGGTTCAAGCTTCGACAAATGTAAAGAAGCAATCGATGCTGGCTTTACATCCGTTATGATCGACGGTTCCCATCACTCCATCGATGAGAACATCGAAATGACTAAGAAAGTCGTTGAATATGCACACGCTAAAGGCGTTTCTGTAGAAGCTGAAGTTGGTACTGTAGGCGGACAAGAAGACGACGTTATCGGTGGTATTCAATACGCTGACCTGAACGAATGTATCCGCATCGTTAAAGAAACAGGTATCGATACTTTGGCACCAGCTCTGGGTTCCGTTCACGGTCCTTACCAAGGCGAGCCAAACCTCGGCTTCAAAGAAATGGAAGAAGTTCGTGACGCGGTACAAGTTCCACTCGTATTGCACGGTGGTACAGGTATTCCTAAGCACGATATCGATAAAGCAATCTCTTTGGGTACTTCCAAAATCAACGTGAACACAGAGAACCAAATCTCGTTCACAAAAGCAGTTCGTGAAGTGCTTGCAGCAAAACCAAACGCTTACGATCCACGTACGTTCATCGTACCAGGCCGTGATGCAATCAAAGAAACTGTTAAAGGTAAAATCCGTGAGTTTGGTTCCAACAACAAAGCGTAATTTATCTTTAAAAGTTCCATACTGTGAAATGGAAGAACACCGCCTAGCCGGTGTCTTTCCATTTTCACACCTTATTTCTACATCGTTAGCCATCAGCACGTATTGCCGTTCATCGGCTGCAAAACACGTAGGGGGACATTAAGCTTTATGGAAAAATTAATGATTAGTGGCGGACGTCCGTTACAGGGAACTGTAACTATAAGCGGTGCCAAAAACAGCGCCATTGCGCTTATTCCTGCAGCATTGCTTGCCGAGTCAGAGGTCGTGTTGGATAACTTGCCATTACTCAGTGACGTGGCCGTATATGCAGAAATTTTGGAGGAACTTGGGGCGCGTGTGACTTGGGAAGGTAGTCAGATGAAAATTGATCCTTCTGATATTAAATCCATTCCGATGCCAAACGGTCCTGTGAAGAAACTTCGTGCTTCTTATTATATGATGGGAGCACTGCTTGGACGTTTTAAAGAAGCAACAATAGGTTTGCCCGGAGGTTGTAATTTTGAACCTCGTCCAATTGATCAACACATCAAAGGGTTTGAAGCGCTTGGCGCAACCGTGACGAATGAACATGGCTCTATCCATTTGTATGCCAAAGAGCTACGCGGAGCTAAAATATATCTTGATGTAAGCAGTGTTGGTGCAACCATCAACATTATGCTGGCGGCCACTCGTGCCAAAGGCTCTACAATTATTGAAAATGCGGCTAAAGAGCCTGAGATTATAGATGTAGCAACACTTTTGAATTCTATGGGTGCCAGCATCAAAGGTGCAGGTACAGAAACGATTCGAATCGAAGGGGTCTCGGAGCTTAAGGGTTGCCGTCACTCCATTATTCCGGATCGGATTCAAGCGGGCACGTATATGATCGCTGCGGCGGCCACGCGCGGAGATGTACTCATTGATAATGTCATCCCCAAACATCTGGAGGCTTTAACGGCCAAGTTGCTGGAGATGGGAGTGGGTATCGAGGAGCTGGACGAAAGCATTCGGGTTATTGGACAGCCGCAGTACAGTCATGTTGATGTAAAGGCACTGGTATATCCAGGATTTCCTACCGACCTGCAGTCCCCGATGACCAGTGTATTAACACAAGCGAACGGTGTAAGTGTACTGAGTGACTTTGTATACAGCAATCGGTTCAAACATGTGCCTGAACTGGTTCGTATGGGCGCCAAAATCCGTGTGGAAGGCCGATCAGCCATTATTGAAGGCAGTGCACTGAATGCGGCTAAAGTAAAAGCGTCCGATCTTCGTGCTGGTGCAGCGCTAGTCATAGCGGGACTTACCGTCAGTGAAGGAGTTACTGAGGTGACGGGAGTTGAGTTTATTGATCGTGGTTACGATCATTTGGTGACCAACCTACGTTTGCTTGGTGCAGACGTGTGGCGGGAAACCGAGTAGGTAATGAATAAGGCGCAGCATCGCAAATATTTCCGCTTAAAGCGTGTTTTGTAGCGGTGCTGCATAACCTATAGTAGAATAGGGTATACTATTCTAATAGATTTTGTATTCTCTTCCGGATATGACGAACTGTAACAGGTTCTTGTTTCGGAGGGTCTTTTTTTGAAATAAACATCATAAGGCTTTATGAACACATCATTTCTTATATTGTTTTTGAAAATCATTCCCTTTCTCCAATCCCCGGATTTGTTTGAACCTGCGCTTCATAGCCGGTCTTCCCGGATCGATCGCCCCATGTTTGGAGTTCACTCATTAAGGATTATGCCATGTAATGGCCATTCCACCCGGAAACTTACACACCAAGACATGTATTTGCATTATAACGGTTACATTCCGTACAATGGATAGAAGAGATTGTGGTAGAACTGCTTTCTATGGCTTGAACTAGCTAACGAAACTATCCATTTCACGGACTCATTAATTGAATAGGTGGTTATTATATGGATCTGCAAATTTCCGATTTGGAAGAAATGAAATTAACGGACCTCTATAAGCTGGCGAAAAAATACCAGATTCCTTATTACGGGACCCTTAAAAAGAAAGAATTAATCTTTGCAATACTCCGTGCGCAAGCGGAACAAAGTGGTTTGATGTTTATGCAGGGCGTGCTCGAGATTTTACCTGAAGGTTACGGCTTCTTGAGGCCAATCAACTATTTGCCAAGTACAGAAGATATTTATATCTCGGCCTCACAGATTCGCAAGTTTGATTTACGAACGGGTGACCTTGTATCAGGTAAGTGTCGAACGCCAAAAGAAAATGAGAGATATTTCGGTTTATTGCAAGTTAACGCTGTGAATGGTGAGAATCCATCGGCGGCTGCGGAGAGACTTCACTTCCCGGCATTAACCCCATTGTATCCGCAGAAGAAACTGGTTCTTGAAACATCCCCGAGCCATTTATCCACACGTATTATGGATGTGCTTGCCCCTGTAGGGTTGGGACAACGTGGATTGATCGTAGCACCTCCCAAAGCCGGTAAAACGCTTCTCCTCAAAGAAATTGCCAACAGCATCTCAACTAACAATCCAGAAATTGAACTTTTTGTCCTGTTGATTGATGAACGTCCAGAAGAAGTAACGGATATGTCTCGTTCGGTAAAAGGTGAAGTTGTCGCTTCCACGTTTGATGAGTTGCCCGAGAATCATATCAAAGTAGCGGAACTGGTGCTGGAGCGCGCTCTGCGTTTGGTTGAAGCCAAAAAGGATGTCGTTATTTTGCTCGATAGTATCACGCGTCTGGCTCGTGCATATAACCTGGTGATTCCACCATCTGGACGTACACTAAGTGGTGGTATTGATCCAGCAGCATTCCATCGTCCAAAACGTTTCTTTGGTTCTGCTCGTAACGTGGAGGAAGGCGGTAGCTTGACTATTTTGGCAACAGCGTTGATTGATACGGGGTCGCGTATGGATGACATCATTTATGAAGAATTTAAAGGTACGGGTAATATGGAGCTTCATCTGGATCGCAAATTGGCTGAACGCCGTATTTTCCCTGCCATCGATATTCGCCGTTCCGGTACACGCCGTGAAGAGGTATTGCTTAGCAAGGAAGAGCTGGATACGATCTGGGCTATTCGTAAAAATATGAATGATTCCCATGACTTCGTTGAAGGTTTCCTGAAAAAACTACGCAACAGTAAAACGAATGCCGAGTTCCTGGCTGCGTTTGACGCGGCTGGCAATGCGCCCTCCAGCAATGCTGGAACGACGACAACTCGCCGTTCCCCAAGACAAACGGCTACATCAGGAACATCGAATTAACATTTGAACTGCAGTTTGAATTCGTATAACGTAGCCATGATCGTTGTAAGATAAAGATGTGGCTTACTGTACAATCAACTGACTGCAATATAATATACTCGTCGTCAGGTTTAACCCAATAGATGTGAGGAGAACATCATGTATTTAGTATACGCAGATGAAAAAGGTAATGTTTTTGATCATCCCTCCCTGTACGGACTCGCCCGTAGTGGAGATATGATTGTCGAGATAATGGAGGATGAGTTGATTCCTCTGCCGGACGGTGCAACATTGGTTGGTCTTCCAAGCACCCGTCCTATCGGTATGGACCCGGATACAGGCGAGATGTTGCCGTTGCCGAGTGATACACAAGCTGTAGGGGCTCTGTTGCCGCAAGGTTTTACGCGTCTGTGCTTGCCCGGTTACGTGAAAACGGATAAGGATTACAAGCTGCCGTTGTTTGGATACTCGGCTGTCGTTTGGAAAGATGGCGGTTTCTACGTTACGGCTTCCCAGTCCGATATTCCTGAGAAGTGGAATCCGATGAACTGTGATCGGGACGATGTGCGCTCTGGGGTTAAACGATTTACGGAGAAGTATCCAGAGAACCGTTTATACACCCACCTGTCCAATTGTGCACTGGGTTATGAGTGTCTCACGTCTTCCAACACATTCTTGAATCGTTGGGAAGGCGGCGTTCCTGTATCGTACTCATGTAATGCTGGTTGTTTCGGTTGTATCTCTGAACAGCCGGATGACAGTGGATTTGTATCACCTCAGACACGGATGAATTTCCGTCCTCGTGTGGATGAGATCGTTGAAGTGATGCTGGAACATCTGAAAACACCCGAATCTATTATTAGCTTCGGACAGGGGTGTGAAGGTGAACCTTCCACACAGGCCAAGTTGATCATCGAAGCTATTCGCGAAGTGCGCTCCATTACGGATATGGGGTACATCAACATTAATACCAATGCTGGCTTGAATGATCATATTCGCGGCATTGTGGATGCAGGTCTGGATCTGATGCGTGTGAGTACGATCAGTGCATTGGATGATCATTACAACGCGTATTACAAACCTCGTGGATATACATTGGCTAATGTAGAGAAATCAATGAAGTACGCTGCGGAGCAAGGGGTATATACCTCCATTAACTATCTGATCTTCCCGGGTGTAACCGATCGTGAGGAAGAGATCGAGGCAATGATTGAATTTGCACGCCGCACCAACCTGCGATTGATTCAGATGCGTAACCTGAATATTGACCCGGAGAGCTATCTGGAGTTAATTCCGCCAGCACAGGGAGATATATTGGGAATGAAGCAGATGCTGGAGATATTTGCGGAAGAGTTGCCGGATGTTGTCATCGGGTCGTATACGCATGTTCCACCGGCTGGGATGGCTCGTCCCAAAAAGCTAATTACCTCTTGAATGAATTAGATTGCAACCGGGTTTAGGCCGTGTTATAATCTGCTGTGTTGTGCCATTTACTCTGGGTCCGCTTGAGGCTCAGGGCGGAAAGAGGTGAAAGGTAATGAAAGAAGCAATTCATCCTAAATACACGATTGGTCAAGTATCCTGCGCATGCGGGAATACGTTTGAGACTGGTTCGGTTAAAGAAGGACTTCGTGTAGAGATTTGCTCCGCGTGCCACCCGTTCTTCACAGGTAAACAGAAGTTTATCGATGCTGGCGGCCGTGTGGACCGTTTCAAAAAGAAATACGGTATCTAATCGTACAATTCCTTGTGGATTGTCTAATTATTGTATCCCAATCACCCCTGCTATTTTAGCAGGGGTTTTTAGTTACTTATACAGAGAAGTGTGTGGTTTCCATTTTCCAGCCGGTTGCATTTTGGACTACCTTGCGTTATACTATTTCTTACCGTGCTAGATGGGGAGGTAGCGGTGCCCTGTAACTCGCAATCCGCTATAGCGAGGTTGAATTCCTGTTAGAGGTTTTGTCGATGTGAGGTTTGGTCCCTGAACGTGGTGTTGACGGTTGGGTCCTCCGCAATGAGCACTCATGAACCTGGTCAGGTCCGGAAGGAAGCAGCCATAAGTGAGATCACTCTTGTGCCGGAGGGTTGCCTAGCCTGAGCTATTGTTCAGGGGTGCCGCTTGGATCGCAAATATCGATAGCAGGTGCACGGCTTAACCTTTTAAATTGTAGAGACCTTTGCAGCAGTATAAATGCAGGGGTCTTTTTTGATATGTTAAAAAAACGCGTATGAAATGAGTCAGATAAAGTTTGGATTCACTCTGGAATATAGTATAATGGGGTGACGACAACGGACTCGAATGCGAAGTGGAAGGAAGGTAACGCATCATGGAGCATATCGCGTTATACCGGGCGTGGCGTCCTCAGTCGTTCCAGGATATGGTGGGACAACAACACATTATTCAGACCTTGCAGAACGCGATTCGTGAACAGCGGACTTCCCATGCTTATTTGTTTAGCGGTCCCCGAGGGACGGGGAAGACAAGTGCGGCCAAAATATTGGCCAAGGCTGTAAACTGTGAACGCGGACCTGCAACTGAGCCTTGTAACGAGTGTGAGGCTTGCCGCCGAATTACGAACGGCGCTGTTATGGATGTGCAGGAGATTGATGCTGCCTCCAATCGGGGCGTCGAGGAAATCCGTGATCTTCGAGAAAAGGTGAAGTATGCCCCTACCGAAGTCCGGCAGAAAGTTTATATTATTGATGAAGTGCACATGTTGACGACAGAGGCGTTCAATGCTTTGCTCAAAACATTGGAGGAGCCGCCGCCACATGTAATGTTTATTTTAGCAACGACAGAACCGCATCGTCTGCCTGCTACCATTATATCGCGTTGTCAGCGATTTGATTTTCGCCGCGTATCTCTGGAAGAACAGACAGCCAGATTGACTTTGATCTGTGAACAGGAAGGGATGGAAGCGGATCAAGATGCGTTGCAGTACATTGCCCGTCTATCTGATGGTGGGATGAGGGATGCGCTCAGCGTGCTGGATCAAATCTCTTCATTTACCGATGGGAAAGTAACGTATCAGCAGGTTATGGACATGACAGGCGGTATTCCTTCAGAACAATTTGCCAAGCTCGCATCCTCCTTGCTCAAAGGGGATGTCGGTCATATTTTGCAGATGATCGAGGGCTTTATGCATGAAGGCAAGAGTGCGGACAAATGTATGGAGAATCTGCTCTACTACTTCCGGGATTTACTGATGATCAAGATGGTGCCAGATGCGGACAAACTGACGGATCGGGTGTTGAACCCGGAATCGTTTCGAGATATGGCGGGATCGTTTACGAAGGAACAGTTGTTTCAGATGATCGATACGCTGAATCGGTACCAGAGTGAGATGAAATATGCAGTTCAGCCGCAGACATTGTTTGAGGTGGCTCTGCTTAAACTGTGTAGTATCCCGGCTATGGGCGGAGCTGCTTCATCGGTTGGAGTGACTTCTCCTTCTGCACCTGCTGATACTGGAGAGATCAATCGATTGAAACAGCAGCTTGCTGAGCTGGAGAAAAAGCTAGATCGGGCGCTCAAGAGTGGTCTGTCAGGTGGGGATGCGGCTTCAAATGCTCCTGCACGACCGGCAACACGTGCGCCAATGTCCAGAGCGAACGCTCCGGTGAAGCTTCCGGCGAATTTGGATCAATATATTGCGCGCAAAGGATCTCCAGAATTCACGGAGATTAGCAAAAAATGGAGCCAGATTTTGCAACGTGTCAAAGAAGAGAAAGTTACGGTTCATGCCTGGTTTATGGATGGAGAGCCGGTTTCACTGCTCGAAGACAATGTGCTGGTTGCTTTTAAGAACAACATCCACCGTGAAACAACCGAAAAACAGGCGAATCGTGATGTCATTGAGCGGGTCCTTTCGGAACAGCTTGGGCGTCCGGCTCGACTTGTGACGATGATGCTTAGGGACTGGACTGGTGCGATGGAAGGAGCTTCTGAAACGCCAAAGGAGGATTTTAAGCTTGAACCAGAGCATGAAGACGGTGGTTCAGGCGATAAACAGCCTTGGATTGATGAAGCTATTCAGTTATTTGGCGAAGATCTCGTAGTGATTAAAGAGTAGTACATTACGATGTAATGTGTATAATTTGAGATAACTATATTAAAGGAGATGACGGATATGAATAACATGAACCAAATGATGAAACAAGTGAAGAAAATGCAGGAGCAAATGCTGAAGGCGCAGGAAGAACTCGCGGACAAAACGGTTCAAGGTACTTCTGGCGGCGGAGTGGTAACTGCTGAAGTTAATGGACATAAAAAACTGCTTGCCATCACGATCAAGCCTGAAGCCGTAGATCCGGATGATGTTGAAATGCTTCAAGACCTTGTCATGACTGCTGTGAATGATGCTTTGACAAAAGCGGATGAAATTGCGAATCAGGATATGGGTAAATTCACGGGTGGCATGAAAATTCCGGGGTTATTTTAGTATAAACTGATCCTGTCAAAAGGAGACACAACCGATTGTATTATCCTGAACCGATAGCCAAGCTGATTGATGCCTTCACCCGTCTTCCTGGGGTGGGTCCGAAGACAGCGGCTCGTTTAGCTTTTCATGTGCTTAACATGAAGGAAGATGACGTTATTGATTTTGCCAAAGCGCTCGTGAGTGTGAAGCGTAATCTCCATTACTGTTCTGTGTGCTGTAATATTACAGATACGGACCCTTGCCGGATATGTCAGGATAAGTCGAGAGATGTGTCCGTCATCTGTGTAGTCCAAGATTCGAAAGATCTGGTAGCTATGGAGCGGACTAAGGAATTCGATGGGTACTACCATGTGTTGCAGGGGGCAATTTCTCCAATGGAGGGAATTGGTCCGGATGATATACGCTTGAAAGAGCTGTTAACTCGTTTGAGTGATGAGCGGGTAAAAGAATTGATTTTGGCGACTAATCCCAATATTGAGGGAGAAGCTACGGCGATGTACATTTCCCGCCTAGTGCGTCCGTTTGAAATTAGTGTGACCCGTATTGCTCACGGATTGCCCGTGGGCGGCGATCTGGAGTATGCAGATGAAGTTACACTTTCGAAGGCGCTGGAAGGACGCAGAGAGATGCGCTAATGTATCTAGTTGCGTGTGAGTTTGATAAGGGTGTCGTTCGTATAGAAGACAATCCAATAAATTGATTTATATTGCAAGAGAGAGCCGTGAGCTCTCTCTTTTTTTTATTATAAAAGTAGATGTCCGAGTTCTAAGTTTGTCCCTTCCTTGATATGTATGAGAGTGTGTTATACGGATGGATAAGGGAGGGTGTTTATGTTGATATGGCGAAAATTAAGGGACGGGAAGAAGAGAGAGCTTGCGAAACTGGAGGCGGAGTTGGTTTATGTGGATGTGCAGAAGGCCAAA
Organism: Paenibacillus sp. NN59; assembly: GCF_057597225.1. Lineage (NCBI taxonomy): Bacteria > Bacillati > Bacillota > Bacilli > Caryophanales > Paenibacillaceae > Paenibacillus > Paenibacillus sp. NN59. The sequence goes on from NZ_CP199678.1 coordinate 137,932, forward strand.
CAAGAGTGGGAACGTGCGATGCGACAGTTTGAGGATGCTCTGGGAGAGGATGAGATCGATTATGCCATCTATGTGCTTGAAGCGGCCGAGAGGAAATACCAAATTCATTTGAAACGGGCCAAACGGTTGAATGGGATGGATGTGGCTACTACCGATCGAGAACTCAGTGTGTAATTAGAGTCAGCTGGCTGAGTATACAGATGATTTTATATATAGCTGGAGGTGGAATGTATGAAGAGTGTTATTCTGGGAAGCATATTGGTTGCCTCTCTGTTGGCACTGGTTGCTGTTTTGTTTAGAAAACGCTTAGGCTTATCAATCTTTACATCAATCGGAATTCATGTGGTGCTTGCGGCCGCTGGGATATATGTCGTAAATTACTCGGGTTGGATAACAGGAATTTATATCCCTTTAAATCCTGCAACAATAGGTACAGTTACTGTTCTGGGACTCCCGGGGGTTGGTCTGTTATTGGGGTTGAAAATTTCTTTATTCGGGTAGTTGACTACCGAGCAATGTATATGGTACATTATATCTCGTTGCTTTGCTTGCTTGGTTACACGCTTTGCTTGAAACAAATGAAGTTCATTACGAACTTCAAAAATAATTTCAAAAAAAGGCTTGACCAAAACAAACGAAGTATGATATATTATAAAAGTCGCCGCTGAGACAAAATGGTGATGAAAAAAGAAGTTTGATCTTTGAAAACTGAACAACGAGTGAGTATCGATCTTGCTTGCAAGATCAAAAATGAGATTTTTAATCTCGTCAGATTCAAAATGAGCTTATCGCTCTTTTCAATAACTTTATTGGAGAGTTTGATCCTGGCTCAGGACGAACGCTGGCGGCATGCCTAATACATGCAAGTCGAGCGGACTTGAAGAGAAGCTTGCTTCTCTGATGGTTAGCGGCGGACGGGTGAGTAACACGTAGGCAACCTGCCCTCAAGCTTGGGACAACTACCGGAAACGGTAGCTAATACCGAATACTTGTTTTCTTCGCCTGAAGAGAACTGGAAAGACGGAGCAATCTGTCACTTGGGGATGGGCCTGCGGCGCATTAGCTAGTTGGTGAGGTAACGGCTCACCAAGGCGACGATGCGTAGCCGACCTGAGAGGGTGATCGGCCACACTGGGACTGAGACACGGCCCAGACTCCTACGGGAGGCAGCAGTAGGGAATCTTCCGCAATGGGCGAAAGCCTGACGGAGCAATGCCGCGTGAGTGATGAAGGTTTTCGGATCGTAAAGCTCTGTTGCCAGGGAAGAACGCTTGGGAGAGTAACTGCTCTCAAGGTGACGGTACCTGAGAAGAAAGCCCCGGCTAACTACGTGCCAGCAGCCGCGGTAATACGTAGGGGGCAAGCGTTGTCCGGAATTATTGGGCGTAAAGCGCGCGCAGGCGGTCATGTAAGTCTGGTGTTTAATCCCGGGGCTCAACCCCGGATCGCACTGGAAACTGTGTGACTTGAGTGCAGAAGAGGAGAGTGGAATTCCACGTGTAGCGGTGAAATGCGTAGAGATGTGGAGGAACACCAGTGGCGAAGGCGACTCTCTGGGCTGTAACTGACGCTGAGGCGCGAAAGCGTGGGGAGCAAACAGGATTAGATACCCTGGTAGTCCACGCCGTAAACGATGAGTGCTAGGTGTTAGGGGTTTCGATACCCTTGGTGCCGAAGTTAACACATTAAGCACTCCGCCTGGGGAGTACGGTCGCAAGACTGAAACTCAAAGGAATTGACGGGGACCCGCACAAGCAGTGGAGTATGTGGTTTAATTCGAAGCAACGCGAAGAACCTTACCAGGTCTTGACATCCAACTAACGAGGCAGAGATGCGTTAGGTGCCCTTCGGGGAAAGTTGAGACAGGTGGTGCATGGTTGTCGTCAGCTCGTGTCGTGAGATGTTGGGTTAAGTCCCGCAACGAGCGCAACCCTTATATTTAGTTGCCAGCACTTCGGGTGGGCACTCTAGATAGACTGCCGGTGACAAACCGGAGGAAGGTGGGGATGACGTCAAATCATCATGCCCCTTATGACCTGGGCTACACACGTACTACAATGGCCGGTACAACGGGCTGCGAAATCGCGAGATGGAGCCAATCCCAACAAAGCCGGTCTCAGTTCGGATTGCAGGCTGCAACTCGCCTGCATGAAGTCGGAATTGCTAGTAATCGCGGATCAGCATGCCGCGGTGAATACGTTCCCGGGTCTTGTACACACCGCCCGTCACACCACGAGAGTTTATAACACCCGAAGTCGGTGGGGTAACCGCAAGGAGCCAGCCGCCGAAGGTGGGATAGATGATTGGGGTGAAGTCGTAACAAGGTAGCCGTATCGGAAGGTGCGGCTGGATCACCTCCTTTCTATGGAGAATCGTCTTCTGCAACGAAGACATTCAAATCTAATCTAGCCAGGTCGGCTAGTTACTCACTCGTTGCTCAGTTTTGAGAGCTCAAACTCTCAAACGTTTGGTGGCGATAGCGAAGGGGTTCCACACGTTCCCATCCCGAACACGACCGTTAAGCCCTTCAGCGTCGATGGTACTTGGACCGCAGGGTCCTGGGAGAGTAGAACGCCGCCAAGCGTAACCCATTATGGGTTCAATACTTATATAAATGTGGGCCCTTAGCTCAGTTGGTTAGAGCGCACCTCTGATAAGGGTGAGGCCGGTGGTTCGAGTCCACCAGGGCCCACCATTTTAACATCTAAATAATGTATGGGGCCATAGCTCAGCTGGGAGAGCGCCTGCCTTGCAAGCAGGAGGTCAGCGGTTCGATCCCGCTTGGCTCCACCAACAAGATTTACAAGCTTGTTCTTTGAAAACTAGATATCGAAACGAAACAAACGCGAATTAGAACATTCCTTTTTAGCTGAACTTGTGTATAACAAGTTTCAATAAAAACGGTAGATTGCTGGAGCGAGTGATCGAAATGGAACGACTTTTGGCTTTGCGCAAGCAAAACAAGGGAAGTGACAGCTCGAACACGAGCGCAATGGTTAAGCTACTAAGAGCACACGGAGGATGCCTAGGCGCTAGGAGCCGATGAAGGACGTGGCGAACAACGAAACTGCCTCGGGGAGCTGTAAGCAAGCTTTGATCCGGGGATGTCCGAATGGGGAAACCCAGCTGGGGTAATATCCAGTTACTCATAACTGAATACATAGGTTATGTAGAGGCATACCAGGGGAACTGAAACATCTAAGTACCCTGAGGAAGAGAAAACAATAGTGATTCCGTCAGTAGCGGCGAGCGAACGCGGAGAAGCCCAAACCAAGGAGCTTGCTCTTTGGGGTTGTGGGACGTCTCACATGGAGTTACAAAGGAACCGGTTAAGCGAAGAGGTCTGGAAAGGCCCGCCAAAGAAGGTAAAAGCCCTGTAATTGAAAGTCTGTTCCCTCCGAGACGGATCCCGAGTAGTGCGGGGCACGTGAAACCCCGTATGAATCCGGCAGGACCATCTGCCAAGGCTAAATACTTCCTAGCGACCGATAGTGAAGCAGTACCGTGAGGGAAAGGTGAAAAGCACCCCGGAAGGGGAGTGAAATAGAACCTGAAACCGTGTGCTTACAAAAAGTCAGAGCCCGTTTTAGGGGTGATGGCGTGCCTTTTGTAGAATGAACCGGCGAGTTACGTTCCCGTGCAAGGTTAAGGTGAAGAGCCGGAGCCGCAGCGAAAGCGAGTCTGAATAGGGCGAATGAGTACGTGGACGTAGACCCGAAACCGGGTGATCTACCCCTGTCCAGGGTGAAGGTGCGGTAACACGCACTGGAGGCCCGAACCCACGCATGTTGAAAAATGCGGGGATGAGGTGGGGGTAGCGGAGAAATTCCAATCGAACTCGGAGATAGCTGGTTCTCCCCGAAATAGCTTTAGGGCTAGCCTCGGAAAACAGAGTCGTGGAGGTAGAGCACTGATTGGGTGCGGGGCCCGCAAGGGTTACCAAGCTCAGTCAAACTCCGAATGCCATAGACTTACTTCCGGGAGTCAGACAGTGAGTGCTAAGATCCATTGTCAAAAGGGAAACAGCCCAGACCATCAGCTAAGGTCCCCAAGTGTGTGTTAAGTGGGAAAGGATGTGGAGTTGCACAGACAACCAGGATGTTGGCTTAGAAGCAGCCACCATTGAAAGAGTGCGTAATAGCTCACTGGTCGAGTGACTCTGCGCCGAAAATGTAACGGGGCTAAACACACCACCGAAGCTATGGCTTGATGCTTTGCATCAGGGGTAGGGGAGCGTTGTATAAGGGTTGAAGGTGTACCGTAAGGAGCGCTGGACATTATACAAGTGAGAATGCCGGTATGAGTAACGAAAAGATCAGTGAGAATCTGATCCGCCGAAAGCCTAAGGGTTCCTGAGGAAGGCTCGTCCGCTCAGGGTAAGTCGGGACCTAAGGCGAGGCCGAAAGGCGTAGTCGAAGGACAACAGGTCGAAATTCCTGTACCACCGTAAATCGTTACGAGCGATGGGGGGACGCAGTAGGGTAGTGACGCAGGCTGATGGATGCCTGTCCAAGCAGTAAGGCTGGTTAGTAGGCAAATCCGCTAACCGTAAGGCTGAGCTGTGATGGGGAGTGAAAATTACAGTAGCGAAGGTCATGATCTCACACTGCCAAGAAAAGCCTCTAGCCAGATGAAGGTGCCCGTACCGCAAACCGACACAGGTAGGCGAGAAGAGAATTCTAAGGCGCGCGGAAGAACTCTCGTTAAGGAACTCGGCAAAATGACCCCGTAACTTCGGGAGAAGGGGTGCCCCGGTAGTGTGAATAGCACGAGGGGGCCGCAGTGAAAAGGCCCAAGCGACTGTTTAGCAAAAACACAGGTCTGTGCGAAGCCGTAAGGCGAAGTATACGGGCTGACGCCTGCCCGGTGCTGGAAGGTTAAGGGGAGTGGTTAGGGAGTAATCCCGAAGCTGTGAACCGAAGCCCCAGTAAACGGCGGCCGTAACTATAACGGTCCTAAGGTAGCGAAATTCCTTGTCAGGTAAATTCTGACCCGCACGAATGGCGTAACGACTTGGGCGCTGTCTCAACGAGAGATCCGGTGAAATTTTAATACCTGTGAAGATGCAGGTTACCCGCGACAAGACGGAAAGACCCCATGGAGCTTTACTGCAGCTTGATATTGAATTTGGGTACGATCTGTACAGGATAGGTGGGAGCCTTTGAAGCGTGAGCGCCAGCTTGCGTGGAGGCACCGTTGGGATACCACCCTGATCGTATCTAGGTTCTAACCTGGTACCGTAAACCGGTGCGGGGACAGTGTCAGGTGGGCAGTTTGACTGGGGCGGTCGCCTCCTAAAGAGTAACGGAGGCGCCCAAAGGTTCCCTCAGAATGGTTGGAAATCATTCGAAGAGTGCAAAGGCATAAGGGAGCTTGACTGCGAGACCTACAAGTCGAGCAGGGACGAAAGTCGGGCTTAGTGATCCGGTGGTACCGCATGGAAGGGCCATCGCTCAACGGATAAAAGCTACCCTGGGGATAACAGGCTTATCTCCCCCAAGAGTCCACATCGACGGGGAGGTTTGGCACCTCGATGTCGGCTCATCGCATCCTGGGGCTGAAGTAGGTCCCAAGGGTTGGGCTGTTCGCCCATTAAAGCGGTACGCGAGCTGGGTTCAGAACGTCGTGAGACAGTTCGGTCCCTATCTGTCGTGGGCGTAGGAAATTTGAGAGGAGCTGTCCTTAGTACGAGAGGACCGGGATGGACGTACCGCTGGTGTACCAGTTGTTCCGCCAGGAGCACCGCTGGGTAGCTATGTACGGACGGGATAAGCGCTGAAAGCATCTAAGCGTGAAGCCCCCCTCAAGATGAGATTTCCCAGTATGTAAGACCCCTTGAAGACGACGAGGTAGATAGGCTGGGGGTGGAAGTGCAGTAATGCATGGAGCTGACCAGTACTAATCGGTCGAGGGCTTATCCAATAGCAAGTTGTAAATCGCGTGCGTTTCGTTTCGAATCTAGTTTTCAAGGAGCAATCCTTGTACAACGTTGAGATTGTCTTTGGAGAGATACCCAAGTGGCTATAAGGGGACCCTCTGCTAAGGGGTTAGGCTGAGTAATCGGTGCGAGGGTTCGAATCCCTCTCTCTCCGCCATCTTTACCTAAGGATGGACAAGCAATCGAAACATTTATAATATGGCGGTGTAGCTCAGCTGGCTAGAGCGTACGGTTCATACCCGTAAGGTCGGGGGTTCGATCCCCTCCGCCGCTACCATATTACCCAGGAGGCTTAGCTCAGCTGGGAGAGCATCTGCCTTACAAGCAGAGGGTCGGGGGTTCGATCCCCTCAGCCTCCACCATATACGCCGGTGTAGCTCAACTGGTAGAGCAACTGACTTGTAATCAGTAGGTTGGGGGTTCAAGTCCTCTCGCCGGCACCATTAATGCCTGGAACCGTGGTGTAGTTGGCCTAACATGCCTGCCTGTCACGCAGGAGATCGCGGGTTCGAATCCCGTCGGTTCCGCCATTAATCTAAAATTAAATACGGCTCGGTAGCTCAGTCGGTAGAGCAGAGGACTGAAAATCCTCGTGTCGGCGGTTCGATTCCGTCCCGAGCCACCTTTTATCCTTGGAGGATTAGCGAAGTGGCCAAACGCATCAGACTGTAAATCTGCTCCCGTACGGGTTCGGTGGTTCGAATCCATCATCCTCCACCAGTTTTATGAGTCATTAGCTCAGTTGGTAGAGCACCTGACTTTTAATCAGGGTGTCGAAGGTTCGAATCCTTCATGACTCATCTTTAAATAAAGAGTGATCGATCATAATAATGATCGATCACTCTTTTTGTTTACACTGATATATTCAAGAATTGTGGATACAGAGCAGTAAACATCAAGATATGATAAAATGATGATAAAAATAAAGCAGAGTGGTGAAGTTCATTAGATGAAGCTCATACCTGATTTAAAACAGCAAATTGAAGTTATTATAGGCACCACATTGGATGAATATGAAATTACGATGCATGAGTGGATACAATCCATTGATCATTTAATTGGCTTGGATGAAAATAAACCGCAGCATATTCTAAATAGAGCGAGTAAAGGTGAGCGTGGTTCATTAGAAAGTTCTTCAATATCTTCTGATGTTCTGAGTTTACACCATGGTGAGCGCGTCTTTTTCAAAGTTGGCATAAATGAGCAGGTAAAAACCGTTCTGTGCTGGGGATGTGATGCGGCATCTATTACAATGGAGACTCGCCGTCTAATTGAATTACTGATTCTTAATAAGTTTATTACGAGTCAAGGCGATAATTCATCGCTATTCAAGAATGATACCGATAAACAATTATTTTCGCTGGGAATATGGCTTAAGGATCAGATTAAAGAGTACGATGCGGGCAGTTTCGATCCACTGCCTGATTCGTTTGCTTCTATTGCAGGATTTCAGGAGGAGAAAGTTCTTTTTCTGTTGCAGGGTGAGACTCCGGATTCTCAGCGTGTTGACTCTATAGTTTTGAATAAGTTGCTCGAAAGTTATTTTGGTGAAGACATCACACTAATCCCGTTGGGTGAGCAAGAATGGCTCTTCATGGGAGACGAAGAGATTGTTACCGGTGAGGCCGATGAAGATACAGCAGAGGCGAGAAAAGAGTCACTCAACGCTTTTTGTATGGGACTGTATGAGCTTGTGGCCAGTGAGTTCGCCGGCGTTTTCCACTTGTCAGCTTCGCTACCGTGTATTCCCAAAGAGGCGTTGCTTCAGGTGACATTCCTTCTTCAGGAAAGCATGGAGCTTGGTCGCTCTTTCCACGTTACACAGCATATCCACCTTCCTTGGAATCTGCAACTAGAGCAATTGGTGGCTAGTATTTCTGAGCAACAGCGAATGCGTTTTATCCGGGAAACGGGAAAGGATACGACGCTCTTTAACGACAGCGAGACGTTGGCTACATTGGAGACCTTCTTCAGTTTAGACTGTAACGTGAGCGAGACAGCAAAGCGTTTGTTTATCCATCGTAATACGCTGGTGTACCGTCTGGATAAGATTAAACAAGAGATTGGTTATGATGTAAGACACTTTAAAAGTGCGATCGTTGTGCAACTTTTACTTCTAATGTACAAAGTGACGAAAAAGGCTTAATATTTTTGTGCAGTTTGCGAATAGTCAGATAACCAACCGATAGGGTATTATAAAACTACAAATTGTATTCGATTACAAAATGATCTCTGAGGAGGCAACAATCATGGCAGGAGTACGTTTAGAGCATATTTTCAAAAAATACCCGGGTTCTGATAAAGCAACTGTAGTTGACATTAACCTGGACATTAAAGATAAAGAGTTTCTGGTACTGGTAGGTCCGTCCGGTTGTGGTAAATCAACAACACTGCGTATGATCGCAGGCCTTGAGGAAATTTCTGAAGGTAAACTCTATATCGGTGACCGTGTCGTTAATGATGTTGCACCTAAAGACCGCGATATCGCGATGGTATTCCAATCTTACGCCTTGTATCCGCATATGAGCGTATATCAAAACATGGCATTTGGTTTGAAATTGCGTAAGGTTAAAAAAGATGAGATCGACAAACGTGTACGTGAAGCAGCTAAAATCCTCGACATCGAGCACTTGCTTGAGCGTAAGCCTAAAGCATTGTCCGGTGGTCAACGTCAACGTGTCGCTTTGGGACGTGCGATTGTCCGTGATCCACAAGTCTTCTTGATGGATGAGCCTCTCTCCAACTTGGATGCGAAACTTCGTGGACAAATGCGTGCGGAAATCACTAAGCTTGCTAAACGTTTGGAAACAACCGTTATCTACGTAACGCATGACCAGATCGAAGCAATGACGATGGGTGACCGGATCGTAGTTATGAAGGATGGTATCATCCAACAAGCAGCTTCTCCTGAAGAGCTGTACAACCACCCGGCGAACCTGTTCGTAGCTGGTTTCATCGGTTCCCCGACAATGAACTTCATCTCGGGTAAACTGGCTGAGCAAGGTGCGAGTCTTCACTTCGTAGCTCCTGGTGTGGATGTTGAAATCCCGCAAGGTAAAGCACAAGTGCTGAAATCCAGAGGATATGTTGGTAAAGAAGTTATTCTGGGTGTTCGTCCAGAAGACATTCACGAAGAGCCAGTATTCCTGGAAGCTTCCCCGAACTCTGTATTCTCTACTCACGTAGATGTAACAGAGAACCTGGGTCACGAAATGCTCCTTTACTTGAGCGGTGTAGGTAACGACACTACAATTGCACGTGTAGACGGACGTTCTAACACTCGTGATGGTTCCACAGTTAAAATGGCCATTGACATGAACAAAGTTCATATCTTTGACAAGGAATCCGAAGTTAACGTACTTCTTCAAGACTAATTCTACTGAAGGTTCCTCGGTAACGATGGAATCTGGATGTAACGTAATTATATAATGTAAATCGAGCCCCTTCCGTTTTCGCTGGAAGGGGCTTTTTTCAAAAATGCAAGAGATGATGAATACGTTCGGGTGGAAATATAGTGCAGATAGAGCAAGGAGTCTGCGATTGCAATCGATCCCAAATTCATTTAAGATTATTTGAAGGTCTGTCTTCAAAATGTTGCATGTTGGAGTATTATTAGAGCGATATTTTACAGGCGAAGTGACCTGGTTATGAATGTTGTTGTGAATACGCTAATAATGGAAAGAAACGATACACGAATGGGTACATAGAGGCACAGCGAATGCTGAAAGGAAGAGACAAATGGCGAAAAAAGTGAAAGTATCCGAATTGGTACAGCAGTTTCAGATGGAAGTGGTGTCGGGGTCACAGGGTTTGAAAAGGTTTATCACGGTAGATGATCTTAACCGTCCTGGCCTGGAGATGGCCGGTTACTTTGAATATCATCCAAAAGAGCGGGTGCAACTCCTGGGAAGAACAGAGCTGGCCTTTTTTGCAATGTTGCCTGAACATGAGCGCCGTGAACGTATGCAGCGTCTATGCACAGAGGAAACACCTTGTATTGTGGTTACACGTGGACTCGAAGTTCCTCAGGAACTGATCGATATCAGTGAAGAACAGAATCTGGCTGTGCTTCGTAGCAATATGGCGACAACGATTCTATCCAGCCGCATTACTGGTTTTCTGGAAGGTAAGTTGGCGCCGACAGCCACCATTCACGGTGTATTGTGTGATGTGTATGGTGTAGGTATGTTGATCACAGGCAGTAGCGGTATTGGTAAAAGTGAAACTGCGCTTGAACTTGTTAAACGCGGTCACCGTCTAATTGCCGATGATGCCGTTGAAATTCGCCAAACCTCCGACTTTCAACTTCACGGTACCGCACCGGAGCTGATCCGTCACCTGCTTGAAATCCGGGGTGTCGGTATTATCAACGTCATGACTTTGTTTGGCGCCGGGGCTGTACGTAATAATAAACGGATTACATTGGTTGTACGTCTTGAAGCATGGCAGCAGGATAAACAGTATGACCGTCTGGGATTAGATGAAGAAACAACGCGTATTATTGATACCGATGTACCCTTGGTTACTATTCCGGTTCGTCCTGGACGAAACTTGGCTGTAATTATTGAGGTGGCGGGCATGAACTATCGCTTAAAACAGATGGGGCTTAATGCTGCACTCCAGTTCACGAACAAGCTGACTGCAACGATTTCAGAAGATATGGAAGATATGGACTAAGGTGGGCTAAGGAAAGTTACCCCGATCAACTGAATAGCAGGGTAGGGGCAATATTAAGCATCAAGCTATAAAATAAAGATTAAAGTTTTCATGAGGCATGACAACTGGGGTCTGCACACCTTCAAACCGGAAGGTGGATAGCAGGCTCCAGACAGTCATGCTTACCGATGTGAATTGATTGATAGGAGTGTGAATGAATGGATACATTATTACTGTTGAACCCGATTGCGTTCTCTATTGGCGCTTTAAAGGTTCACTGGTATGGGCTTATCTTGGGTACTGCGGCGCTGTTAGGGTTGCTGCTTGTTATTCGGGAGGGCAAACGATTTAATATTCCGCAAGAAGTGTTCATGGATATGGTTTTGCTAGGTGTGCCTTCTGCAATTATTGGAGCCCGAATCTACTATGTGGCTTTTAAGTGGGAAGATTATAAGGACAACCTATGGGACGTTTTTAAAATCTGGAATGGCGGTATTGCGATCTATGGCGCACTGATTGGTGCCATTATATGTGCAGTCATTTTCTTCCGTCGTAAAGGATATAACTTCTGGCGTATGGCCGACATCTGTGCACCTGGACTGATCGTTGGACAGATGATTGGACGCTGGGGTAACTTTGTAAATCAGGAGGCGTATGGCGGTCCTGTAGAAGAATCATTTTTAAGAGACAAGCTGCACTTGCCAGACTTTATTGTGAATCAAATGAACGTGGAAGGTGTATTTCATCATCCGGCCTTTTTGTATGAATCCGTATGGAGTTTTGCAGGGCTGATCCTGTTGCTGGTGCTTCGTCGTCAGAAGTTCATGCGTGCAGGCGAGATGTTTATGTCCTATTTCATCTGGTATTCCATCGGACGATTCTTTATTGAAGCTGTGCGTACGGACAGTCTGGGTTTTCAGGCTCCAGAGTGGATCGCTTCTTTGGTGAACGGATTATGGTCTCCAATGACTGCACTCGGCTTCGAACAAGGTTATTTAGATCCAGCGTACGGTAATGTACGAATTTCACAACTGCTTGCGATTGGCATTATTGTTGCCGCTGTTGTGTTTATTGTCGTGAGAAGAGTGACAGGTAAAGCAAGTGCACATTATAGTGATCCGATTGTCTCGTCGAAAGTGGCTGCAGATGATATTGGACATTCAGAAACAGTAGCTGTTGAAGAGGGCAAGGTAACAACAGCACCAAATCAGGCTCAAGATGATCCGAAGCAAGTTGAAGATAAAAAGGAGTAATGCAACGTGATTAATACGGTACTGTTCGATCTGGATGGAACGATTATTGATACCAATGAGCTGATTATCAACTCATTCCTGCATGTTATGGGAGGTTGGGATCATGCTGCCCCGTGGACAAGAGAGCAGATTATTCCGCATATGGGAGGCACATTGGAGCAACAAATGCGAACCTTTTCAGGTCAGGAAGAGGTATCGGAGTACGTCAAAGGTTATCGTGCTTATAATGATATTCACCATGAGGCGATGGTCAGACCCTTCCCCCATGTGATCGAGGTTGTTGAGGCTTTGAATCAGGCAGGGATTACGATGGGTGTGGTGACGACTAAAATTCGTCCTTCTACATTAAAGGTGCTGGAGCGCTTTGATTTGCTTAAATATATGAAGTCCATTGTGACTGTGCAGGATGTAACTCATCCCAAACCTCATGCAGAACCGGTGCAAAAAGCGATGGAGGAACTGGGATCGAACCCAGCTCACACACTGATGATCGGGGACAGTCCTGTCGATATTCAATCGGCGCAAAATGCAGGTGCTCTCTCCGCTGGTGTGGCCTGGTCGCTTAAAGGGGAGCAGGTGCTGAGCGGGTATAAGCCAGATTACATTTTGCATGATATGAGGGATCTACTGGATATGGTTCTTACGGGAACGGGTCGTTCATGAGAAAAGTAACCCGCTATCCGGTAGAAAGTCAAAATGCACTTTGGCATATCTACAAGACAGTGAGCCCGTGGAAGGGCGTTCGTAATTTTATCTGGATTCAGTTGTCACGGTACTGTCCTGTTTTGCCTCTCAAGAACTGGATTTATCGACGCATGCTTGGTATGAAGGTGGGGGAGCATACAGCTTTTGGCCTGATGGTAATGGTGGATGTATTTTTTCCGGAAAAAATAACGATTGGTGAAAATTCAGTGATTGGTTACAATACCACGATTCTGGCTCACGAGTATCTCATTAAAGAGTACAGACTTGGCGATGTCATTATCGGAGACAATGTGCTGATCGGGGCGAATACAACCATTTTGCCAGGGGTAACGATTGGAGACGGAGCGGTAGTTGCTGCCGGAGCGGTAGTTCATAAGGATGTTGCTCCAGGAGCTTTTGTTGGAGGCAATCCCTTGCGTGATTTGTCACGTCCGTCAGGATCGGCGGAAGAAATGGTGTTCAAGACGGAGGAACCTTCTCAGCGAAAGCTACATTAAGCGCGAGGATCATTGTTTGCAAGTGAACGAATGCATGGAGGGAAGAGCTGCTGAGGGCAGCTTTTTTCGTATACAAAACTTGAATTGAAGCAAATGGTTAGGGGCCGTAAGACACGGACAACAGGACAAGTGGGTTTAGATCGGATAGTCACCAAGAGCAGTCATAGCTTAAGATTGTTGACGATTCCGCAGCTTCCATGTTATCATATCCCATATCCTTTAGTTTGTTAGCACTTTACCATGTGAAAGCGAACCGGGTGAAGGTGACAATTAATCTATAGAGTAAACGGGTTATTCTTGTAAAGGTGAAGCGTTCGTTAAGCCAAAGAACATGCGGCTTTACTCAAAATTAGGGTAACTAACATAGAACGGGGATTTGTCATACATAAATCCTTTTGAGATAGAGCGTTAGAGACGATAGAGATGAAAATCTAAATTTAGTTATCGTATTTTAGCAGATGTGAAGATATTATAGTGCAACCTTATATAACAATCCAAATTCATGACTCGGGGTGAATCATTTCCATGTCCAAACCAAAAGGCTTTGAAAAACCAACTGGCTTCCGTGACTATACACCACATGTGGTGTCCAAGCTGCGTAAAATTGAACGAAATGTACTGGATTGCATGGAGCGTTGGGGTTATCGTCAGATCATAACACCAACGATTGAATATTACGACACAGTAGGGGTGGCTAGCTCTACTTCGGATCGCAAATTGTTTAAATTGCTGAACAGCCGGGGAACGACACTGGTTCTACGTTCTGATCTGACAGCTCCGATTGCGCGTGTAGTATCATCGATGCTCAAAGATGAGGCTTTGCCGCTACGTCTGTCCTATCATGCGAATGTATTTCGTTCTATTGAAGAGGAAGCTGGACGGGAGGCTGAATTTTTCCAAACAGGTGTTGAACTTGTAGGAGACGATTCTCCTGAGGCGGATGCTGAAGTAGTTGCATTAGCGATTGCCTCATTGCAGGCAGCGGGTGTATCTTCTTTTAAAATAGCAATGGGTCATATGGGTTTTCTGAATGGACTGCTGGAAGAAGTGATTCCGGGTCAGACGGCTGAGCAGGAACAGTTGAAGGAAGGGCTATTAGGTCGTGATTATGTGGGCTACCGTCAGTCCATTGAAGCTTTGCAACTGGAACCCAAACAAAAACAGCAACTTGAAGCGATTTTACGTCTGCGTGGCGGGAAAGAAATATGCACACATGCGAGCGAACTTAGCTCAAGTGCTGAAGCGGCACAATCTATTGCACATCTGTGTGCAGTGTTTGAAGTATTGGAGGCCTATGGTGTCTCTGAGCATGTGCTGATTGATCTGACGATGATCGGGGATTTCTCCTATTACACAGGCATGACATTTGAAGGTTATGCGGCAGAGCTGGGATCACCTGTGTGTAGCGGCGGACGATATGACAATCTGTTGCAGCAGTTTGGGCGCGCTCTTCCGGCTACAGGATTTGCGTTGAAAACAAACCGGATTATCGATGGTGTTCATGGCATTACGATTGAAGAGACGAAAACGGTACGTATTGAATATAGCCCAGATCGGCGTGCTGAGGCATTGACCGAAGCAGCGAGATTACGAAGTCTAGGTCACAATGTAGTTACATCTCTTCTTGCTAATGAAAAGGCAGAGACGACATCTGTAACAAGCGAAACGACTGCGGATCAGGTGGAGCAGGTCATCATCTATGGATCGAAAAAGGGAGGGAACTAAGATGTCGGATATTCTGAAGGTGGCCATGCCTAAAGGCCGCATCTATAAAAAGGCCTCCAAATTGTTCCGTGAGGCAGGGCTAGACATTCCAGAGGACGTGGACGATACGCGCAAACTGGTGATCGAGGTACCAGAAGCGGGTATGGAATTCATTATGGCTAAACCTGTGGATGTGCCAACGTACGTGGAGTACGGTGTTGCCGATATTGGCATTGTCGGGAAAGACGTGTTGCTTGAAGAGGACCGTGATGTGTATGAACTGCTGAATCTAGGCATTGCCCAGTGCCGTATGTCGGTTATCGGGCTACCGGACTGGAAGGCAGGTATCCAGCAGCGAGTTGCAACCAAATATCCACGAATCGCTTCCCAGTACTTCCGTGAGCAAGGACAACAGGTTGAGGTTATTAAGCTGAACGGATCAATTGAGCTTGCGCCTCTAATCGGACTGGCTGATCGGATTGTCGATCTAGTGGAGACCGGGCAGACGTTACGTGAGAACGGACTTGTGGAAATGACGGAAATTCTGAATATTACTAGCCGTTTGATCGCGAATCGGGTGAGCTACCGGATGAAAAACGCACGTATTCAGGCGCTGTGTGATGCACTTCAATCGGTCATCCCAAGTGGGAATGAGGTTACTGCGGGAAGTGCGAGAAGATAGCGAACAGATCAGTAAAGAACGATAGCGAATAGATTAGTGAGCAGGGATAATGGATAGATAAGTGAGTCAATTGATATGTAAGGAGGTTGTACGCATGAAAATTGTACCGGCACGGGAATTTGATCTGAAGCGGGAAGTGGAGTATGGTACACCGGAGCAAAATGAATCGGTACGGCGAATTGTCGCAGATATTCGCCGGGAAGGTGATGCGGCCCTGCTGCGTTACACGGAGCAGTTGGACCGCACGACGCTGACGGCTGCGCAGTTGCGCGTGCCGCAGGAGGAGCTCCAGGCAGCGTATGCAGCCGTTGAGCCATCTTTTGTAACGGCGATTCGCCAAGCCGCCGTTAACATTCGTGCGTTTCATGAGAAGCAGAAACGCAATTCGTGGATGGACTGGCAGCCGGATGGCAGTCTGCTCGGCCAGGTTATTCGGCCGCTGAAGCGAGTCGGCGTGTATGTCCCTGGAGGGAAAGCAGCGTATCCATCGTCGGTGCTGATGAATGTCATTCCGGCACAGGTCGCAGGCGTGCCGGAGATTGTGCTTGTCACACCGCCGGCGACGAACGGCGGTGAAGGCATTAACCCGTACATTCTCGTGGCTGCCGCGGAAGCGGGCGTGAACGAGATGTACCGGGTTGGCGGCGCGCAAGCGATCGCCGCCCTCGCTTACGGCACGGAGAGCATTGCCCCGGTCGACAAGATCTGTGGACCGGGTAATATCTACGTGGCGCTCGCGAAGCGCGAGGTGTACGGGGCAGTCGATATCGACAGTATCGCCGGGCCAAGCGAGATTGTGGTGCTCGCCGATGATACGGCGAACCCGGTGTATGTCGCCGCGGACTTGTTGTCGCAGGCGGAGCACGACGAGATGGCATCGGCCATTCTCGTCACGAATTCGGCCTCGCTGGCGGATGCGGTGCAGGCCGAGGTGCAGCGGCAGCTGGATGTGCTGCCGCGGCGCGATATCGCTTCTGCTTCCGTGGAGCAGCATGGCGCGATTATTGTGGTCGATTCCATCGATGAGGGAATCGATGTCGTGAACCGGCTTGCACCGGAGCATCTGGAGATCATGGTGCAAGAGC
Source organism: Paenibacillus sp. NN59 (assembly GCF_057597225.1). NCBI lineage: Bacteria > Bacillati > Bacillota > Bacilli > Caryophanales > Paenibacillaceae > Paenibacillus > Paenibacillus sp. NN59. The sequence continues at coordinate 154,452 of NZ_CP199678.1, forward strand.
CGATGGCTTACGCTGGCCGGATCGAGAATGCCGGTGCGATCTTCCTCGGGCCGTATAGCTCCGAACCGGTTGGCGATTATTTTGCCGGACCGAATCATATTATTCCGACCAATGGAACTGCCCGGTTTAGCTCACCGGTAGATGTGGATGATTTCATCAAAAAATCGAGTCTGATTTATTATAGTAAAGAGGCATTGCTACAGAACGGAGCGGCTATTATCGAATTAGCCCGTCATGAGGGGCTTGAAGGACACGCTCGTGCAATCGCTGTACGTTTAGAACAGGAAGGAAAGGCGGAATCGGACAATGGATAATCAGAATAAGAGTACAGAACAGGGTGTCGAGCTTCAAAATAATGGTGCAGTTCGCCAAGCAGAGGTTGACCGCAAAACGAACGAAACCAATATCCAGCTGTCATTCAACGTAGATGGCACAGGGCAATCAAATATTGAAACGGATGTACCGTTTCTGAACCATATGCTCGATCTGTTCACAAAGCATGGACAATTTGATCTTAACGTACAGGCTCGTGGAGATATTGATATTGATGATCACCACACGGTTGAAGACATCGGCATTTGTCTGGGACAGACGCTGTACCAGGCGCTCGGCGACAAACGTGGTATTAAGCGTTATGCGAGCGTGTTTGTACCGATGGATGAAGCACTCGCGCAAGTTATCATTGATGTGAGTAACCGTCCGCACTTTGAATACCGGGCCGAGTACCCGTCACAACAAGTAGGAAGCTTTTCTACAGAGCTTGTGCATGAATTTCTGTGGAAACTGGCGCTCGAAGCGCGGATTACGCTACATGTCATTGTGCACTACGGTCAGAACACACACCACATGATCGAAGCAGTCTTCAAAGCTCTCGGACGTGCGCTGGATGAAGCAACGATGATCGATCCACGAGTAACCGGCGTGCCCTCCACGAAGGGAGTGCTGTAGACGATGGCGATTGCAATTGTCGATTACGGTATGGGGAACCTGCACAGCGTCGGCAAAGCGGTCGAACGTCTTGGCTATGAAGCGCTGGTCACGGGTGAGCGGGAAGCTATTCTTGCCGCAGATGGCGTTATTCTGCCGGGGGTAGGTGCTTTTGGCGACGCAATGGTGCATTTGCGGGAGACGGGCCTGGATGTGGTCGTTAAAGAAGCGGCGGCTGGAACGAAACCGCTCCTTGGCATTTGTCTAGGCATGCAACTATTATTCAGCTCCAGTGAGGAGCATGGCGAGCATGAGGGGTTGGACATTTTACCGGGCAAAGTAGTGCGCTTCGCACCAAGTGAGCTGAAGGTTCCCCATATGGGATGGAACCGTTTGGAATTTCTACATCCGGAAAATCCGCTCTTCGCAGGTCTGGCTGCAGGCCATGTCTATTTCGTTCACTCTTATCATGCACTTACGGAGAACAAGGGTGATCTGCTCGCCGTTACGGATTACGGACATCCCGTTACAGCGATTGTAGGTAGAGGCTCGAACTTCGGCATGCAGTTCCATCCCGAGAAGAGTGGTGAGCTTGGCATGAAATTGCTGGGCAACTTCCTGTCTTTGACGAGCTCAGTAGTTTAACAGCAATATAAGCCTAACCTTTATCGCGTATAGCGGTTATTCCAGTAAGCTGTATGTACTGTTATACTCATCTAAAACAAAATCAGTTTTAAATATATTCAGCTTGAAGTTACATGAACGTTTAATCAATTTCAATCGAATCTACACTCAGGAGGACTTGTATGTCATCTTTTATCTTATATCCGGCAATCGATATCCGGGACGGCAAATGTGTAAGACTGGTGCAGGGAGATTATAATCAAGAAACGGTGTACAACGATGACCCGGTTCAGGTTGCGCTTAACTGGGAGAAGCAAGGCGGTACATACGTTCATCTGGTGGACCTGGATGGCGCTAAAGCAGGACACCCGGTTAACGATGAATTGATTGGACGTATTGCATCCGCAGTGAATGTACCTGTGCAGGTTGGGGGCGGGCTTCGTACAGTCACTGACGTTGAGCGTTTATTGGGACTGGGTGTTAGCCGATTGATTATCGGGACAGCGGCGATTGAGGATCGTGCGTTTACGGAAGAAGTACTGGGACGTTACGGGGATAAAGTAGCGATCGGTATCGATGCGCGGGGCGGATATGTTGCCACTCGTGGCTGGCTAGAAACCTCCGAAGTACAGGCTGAAGTACTGGCGAAGGAGCTCGCTGCTTATGGAGCGGAAACGTTTATCTTTACGGACATCTCCCGTGACGGTATGATGCAGGGGCCTAATGTTGAGGCAATTGTGTCTCTTGCCAAAGCAAGCGGACGTACAGTTATTGCTTCTGGCGGTGTCAGTGTGATGGATGATTTGCTTCGTTTGAGTCGTCATGCAGATGACGGTGTTGGCGGAGCCATTGTAGGTAAAGCCTTGTATACGGGAAGTATTGATCTGGCTGAAGCGGTGCGTTTGGTTAACAAGTAACGGATAACCGGGTAGAGAGGAAGAAACAGTATGCTGGCAAAAAGAATCATTCCCTGTCTGGACGTGAAGGACGGCCGGGTCGTTAAAGGCGTGAACTTCGTCAATCTCCGCGATGCGGGTGATCCGGTAGAGCTGGCGGCACTGTACGACCGCGAAGGCGCGGACGAGCTCGTATTTCTCGATATCTCCGCATCGGTGGAGGGCCGTGAAACGATGGAGGAAGTCGTAAGACAGACAGCAGGCGAAATTGCCATTCCATTTACGGTAGGCGGCGGGATCTCCAAAGTGGAGGACATGAAGCGTATTTTGCGTGCAGGTGCGGACAAAATTGCGGTAAATACAGCGGCAGTACTTAATCCACAGATTATTGCGGATGGCGCACGCCGCTTTGGCTCGCAATGTATCGTGGTTGCAATTGATGCCAAGTATAACGAGGCGTGGGGCGAGTGGGAAGTGTACACCCACGGCGGCCGGAAAGCATCTGGCATCAAAGCATTGGAGTGGGTGAAACAAGCCGAGGAACTGGGTGCAGGAGAAATCCTGTTAACCAGTATGGATGCAGATGGCACAAAGGACGGTTTTGATCTGAAGCTGACCGCTGCCGTTTCGGAATCGGTGAGCATTCCTGTTATTGCATCAGGCGGTGCAGGCAAGGAATCGCACTTCTATGATGTATTCACAACAGGCAAAGCGGACGCAGGTCTGGCTGCAACCATTTTTCACTATAAAGAAATTGCCGTACCGGCATTAAAACAACAATTACGAGAGCAAGGGGTGGAAATCCGTGACTAAAGTGAGCGATGAAATCAAGGAGCAACTCTCCTTGGAGCAGGTTGTGGAGCATATCCGCTGGGATGAAGGATTGGTCCCTGCCATTGTGCAGGATGTGGATACCCGTGAAGTGTTAATGATGGCTTATATGAACCGTGAATCCCTCAAATTATCACTTGAATCAGGGGAAACTTGGTTCTGGTCACGTTCACGTCAGGAGTTGTGGAATAAAGGAGCAACTTCAGGTAATGTACAGAAGATCGTTTCTTTAAAATATGACTGTGACGGCGACACGCTGTTAGTTGAGGTGAAGCCGAAGGGGCCGGCTTGTCATACAGGTGCAGTGACCTGTTTCCATAATGAAATTATCGGGTTGTCCGCAAGTGAAACGGAACAAGACAACAAAGAAGAAGCGGGAAGCACTACAAACTCCAGCACAACCTCTTCATCTAATGCGGAAAGCCGCTTTGATGTTCTTGCTGAACTGGAATCCGTCATTGCTGAACGTGAGCGCGAACGCCCAGAAGGTGCGTATACCACGTATCTCTTCGATAAAGGTGTCGATAAAATCTTGAAAAAAATCGGTGAGGAAGCCTCCGAGACGATTATTGCCGCGAAAAATAAAGACAATGACGAACTTCGTCTTGAAGTCAGTGACCTGATGTATCACTTGCTCGTATTGCTCCAAGAGCGCAAGCTACCGCTGGATGACATCATGTCCGAATTGAGTCGCCGTCACGAACGGCCGCGCCGCGATTAGGAGGCGAACGCTGAATGCGTATAGACTATCACACCCACCATGAACGCTGCGGACATGCTGTTGGCAAGTTGGAAGAATACGTGCAACGCGGGATCGCCATCGGTCTGTCCCAGATTGGGTTGTCTGATCATATGCCGCTCCTGCACGTAGATCCGGCTGAATACTATCCAGAGATGGCCATGCCTATGGATGAATTGCCACGATATGTAGAGGAATGTTTCATCTTGAAGGAACGTTACCGCGGGCAGATTGATGTCCGTGTTGGTCTTGAAGGGGATTATATCGAAGGCTTTGAATCGGAGATTCGTTCAATCATTGAACGTTATCCATGGGATTATGTAATTGGCTCTGTGCATTTCCTTGGTGAGTGGGATATTACAGATTTTCGGCAGACCCACCACTGGGAAGGCAAGGATGTCCTTGAAGTATATCGCCAGTATTATGATGCTGTAAGCAAAGCAGCCGCTACAGGGTTGTATGATATCATTGGACATTCGGATGTGATCAAACGTTTTGGTTATGTACCATCTCCTGAGCAAAATGAGGAACGCATTGCACTGGAGAATGCGGCCTTGCAAGCTATTGCGAAGAGCGGCTGCGCTATGGAGCTGAATGCTTCAGGTCTGTCCAAACCTTGTGCAGAGATGTTCCCAAGCCGAAGAATGCTAACCGAAGCGATTCGATTGGGTATTCCTCTGACGATGGGATCGGATGCACATGATCCGATGAAGCTAGGCGATTATTTGCCAGAAGCGGAGGCGCTTTTGCATGAACTTGGCTGTAAGGAAGTTGCTGTTTTCGAAAGCCGCCAGCGCTCGTCCATTCCTTTAAATGTAGACAGCAGTGGAGTATAATAAGGGTAAAACCACCTTTTATACAAGTTGGATTCTCCAATTTAACTATACAAGGAATTATGATCGGGGATAAACCCGCGGGAGGGCATTATGCAGCATTCGTTACGTATTTTTTCCGGTTCATCTAACCCTAAGCTTGCAGAGCAGGTATGCGACAAGCTGGGAGTACAACTGGGTAAGATTAAACTGTCCCGGTTCAAGAGCGGAGAAATATACGTTCATTACGAAGAAACGATCCGCAATTGTGATGTGTTTTTGATACAGTCTTTGTCTCATCCGATTAATGAACTGTTTGTCGAATTGCTTGTTATGATTGATGCGGCAAAACGAGCTTCGGCACGCACGGTAAATATTATCGTTCCGTATTACGGCTATGCTCGGCAAGAGCGGAAGTCTGCTCCACGTGAGCCTATCTCGGCCAAGATGGTTGCAGATGTATTAACGACAGCAGGAGCAAGCCGGGTGGTTACGATTGATCTGCATGCGGCTGCAATTCAGGGCTTCTTCAACATTCCGGTGGATCACATGACATCACTCGACTTAATCAGCGAATACCTGCTCAGTAAAGAGATCAAAAATCCGGTTGTGGTTTCTCCTGATGCCGGACGGGCATCCATGGCGGAGAAGCTGGCGAATCGTTTGGATTCACCTTTTGCCATCATGATCAAGAAACGTCCAAGTCATAATGAATCGATTATCACGCATGTTATCGGTGATGTTGAGGGAAGAACACCGATTATTATCGAGGATCTGATCGATACAGGTACAACGATTGTAAATGTTGTTGAAGGGTTGAAAGAACGGGGTGCAGAGAATGCTTATGTTTGCGCAACTCATGGTTTGTTCTCGGATGGAGCAGTAAGCAAATTAAATCATCCATCGATTACGGAAGTTGTGGTAACAGACTCCATTGCACTGCCGGAGGATCACCCAGATTGTTTTAAAGTATTACCCGTCGCGCCAATGCTTTCACGAGCTATTCGCATCATTGTTGATGGCGGATCTATGGCCACACTGTTTAAGGATTCTGGTATTTAATTTTAAAATGAGATAAATGTGTACATCACAGCCCAATCTCGTTTCATGTTCCGTGTCTGAGTGCATTTGCTCAGCACGGTATTTTTGTGTTAACCCCACGAATTGAATTCTGTGCTTTGCTGTTTGGTCGCTTGTGATATAATAACTATAAATATTAAGAAATGATAGCGTTTTATTATAGATGAATCTGGAACGGTTTTGTTACGGATACTAAACAGTAGAACCACGGCTGAGGACATTGGCATCGTGGAGTGAGGAGTGGGGTCTATTGTCGCGCACGTGGTATTATCGATTACTCTTTTCGTATTTCCCTATATTTTTCTTTACGATGACCATACTCATTTTTAGTGCGTTTGTCTTCATTAATGACATTTCCAAAGAAGAAACTAAGAAGGCTGACCAGATATCTTCCAGTTATCTTGCGACTACGCTGGATCATACAATTCGGGACATTGAACTGGCTGTGACAGAGAAAGTGCAATACGAACCGGCGTACAGGCTTTATTTTAACGAAAATAATCCAAACAATTCAGATACAGTATATACCATTGCACAAAACTTACGTGAGATGATGAACTCATCTTCTTGGATTCAATCCATATACCTATATGACAAGCAACACCAACGTGTGATAACGGTGAGTGGTTCTAGAGAAGTGGACAGCTTCGGAGACAAAGAATGGATAAGTCAAATTCTAAAAGGTACTATGGGACAAGGGTGGCAGCCTGTTCGGGAGATTGAATGGGACGATGTGCAGAAGACACCAGTGCAAGTATTGACCGTCAATAAAGAAATGCCATTGCCTTTTGGCACAGAAGGTGTATTGGTCATCAATATCAAGATGAGTAGCATCAAGCAGAGTGTGGACGGGATGGTTAACGGAAAGCTCTCTTTCCTGACGATAACCGACCAAGAGGGCAGAATTATCTATAATGCACATTCCGATAAGGAGAGTGCACTCGAAGGTACCAAGTTAAATGAACTACCTTTGCAACGATTGGGGTGGACGCTTACTAGCGGCATCAAAGCGGGTAATTTGTTTGGCTGGGTTTCTGTTGTATCGTATGTTTGGGTTTTCATTGCCATACTGACGGTAATTTGTGCAATTATCTATATCGTGTATGTGACCCGGCGGAACTACAAGCCAATTCAAATCATCATGAATCGGATTGAGTCTCAACAGATCAAGGCATTTGAACAATCCGGAGCTCGTATGGACGAGATGAAGATGATTGACGGTGTACTTGAAAATCTGATCAATCATATGATGGATTATGATAAAAAGAGCCGTGAAAATGTGCTTATGCAGCGGAGCAAACTGTTCAGCGCTTTGCTTCAAGGTGAGCACGTGGATAATGCTGCTGGGCAACTGTACGAGGTATCTCCATTTGATGGAGCACATGAGGCTTCCCGTTTTATAGTGGTCGTTGGGGATATTAACCGCTATGAGAAGGGATTTCAGGAGAAGTTCACCAGAGGTGAACAGAACACACTTAAGTTTGCCCTGATGAATGTACTACAGGAGCTGTCTCGGGATACGAAAGTCCAATGCTGGACTGAATGGATCAGTGCAGATCGGATTGCTATTCTTTTCTTTTCGAAGGAAGAAACGCAGCAAGGACAGGATTTAGCCAAACAGATCCGATTGGTTGCTGAGGAATGTAAATCCTGGGTAGAGCAGAACCTCCGAATCTCCCTCAGCTTTGGCATTGGACCTGTTGCTGAAGGAATTGGGGCGATCCATCAATCGTTTACAGCCGCTGAAGCGGTGATGCAGCGTAAGCTACTGATGAATGGCGATGTGGGTGAGGCGGAAGCAAGCGAGATGCAGCATCCATTGCTGGAGACCTACACATATCTACAGATGATTGCAGACTTTGTCAAACGGTTCAGGATGTCGAGCGGACAGTGGAGAGAGCAATTGGAGGATATCTTTAAGGAATTTGAGCGAAATAAACTGCCAGATGATGAGATCCGTTCCCTAATTCAGGCGATGCTCCAAATGCTCAGCCGTGAAGTCTCTATGATGTCGGAAGGGCTACAGAAAGAACTGTCTGAAGAAAACATCAACAATTGGCTGAAAGCGATGGAAGAAGCAGAGTCGCTGGATGATGTTAAGGTGCTGTTATTCGATAGTCTTACCGATTTGTTCCGGACATACGTTGCTGTTACGGAAACGAAGAGCTACAAAGCGATGGTTAATGAAATGAAAAAGTATATCGAGGAGCAGTTCACCAATCCCGATCTGTCGCTTAAACATCTGAGTGACCGTTTTCAGATTTCCGGAAAGCATGCCAGCTATCTGTTTAAGACCGAATTCAACATGAAGTTTGTTGACTTCGTGACCGACCTTAGGATGAAAGAAACAGAGAAGTTGTTGCTTGATACCGATTATTCCTTGCAGGATATCGCTTTGAAGGTCGGTTATGCGAACGGGATCACACTTGGACGTGTGTTCAAGCGGGTTACTGGGATTACTCCCGGAGATTATCGGCGGATGAAGAAAGATCCGAAGGTAGCGGATGAGTGAGCTGGGTCAGAATAGGCAAAATTTTATGAATGAATCAAATGATTGTGTCAGTTTTTCGTACATGATGAGAGTGTTGATTTCTTAAATTAGGGTGAATCATTGCAATGAGTCTCCAGAATGTATGGAGATATCACATGTAATGGTTCACCTTATTTTGTGTATTTAACAATCTAAAAATGAAAGCGCTTGAAAGTTTTAGAAATATACATGATGCTTTCATCACTATGTAAGAAGATGTTCCACCATTACATTGGTATGTTATTTACGAATTTAGTCAGTGTGGGAAAATGGTTTATCTGTACCTTACACACAAAGAGGGTAGAAGCACTGTTGAAGCCTGATACCATAGGGTTTTCGGGCATTTTGGCGGTCTGCGAAAATAAGCATATGATGCAAACCGAAACTCCTTTATTGATGTACCCGAATTTAGTCAGTTGTCTGGGATCACAATAGTATGGAATACTCAGGGCAAGCTTTAAAACATTCACGTAAAGCCAAAGGGGATGAACAGAATGACAAGAAAAGGGAGTCTAAAGAAGTTGATGGGTTTGGCACTTACAGCAGTAATGGGTGTCTCACTACTTGCGGGGTGCGGATCTTCAGACAACAAATCAGCAGAAGGCGGAGCAGCTGGTGATGGAAAACGCGTCACATTAAAGGTGGAGCTTTTCGACCGTGGTAAAACACCTTCTCAGTACACGATCTCAAACAACTTTATCTCTCAAATGATTCAAAAGAATTTTGGTGATCCGAACAACATTGACGTACAATTCGTACCTGTTCAACGTTCTGAGGAAGTAACCAAGCTGAATGTCCTGATGGCTAGTGCTTCGGACGTTCCGGATATTGTCTTCGTTTATGACTCCAGCGTGTTTTACCGCTATGCACAACAAGGTGGTTTGACAGATGTAGGTGATCTGATTAATCAGTATGGACCGAATCTGAAAAAGTTTTTGGGCGACGATACATTAAAGTTTGGTCAAGTGGAAGGACAGCAGTTCGCGATTCCGGGTAAACGTGCAATTACCGCTCGGTACAGCTCCTTTGTTCGTCAAGACTGGTTAGATACGCTGGGAATGCCAGCACCTAAAACAACAGATGAATTGTATAACACCTTGAAAGCATTCAAGGAAAAAGATCCTGGCAAGGTGGGAAGTCAAAACATCCCTATGGGTTTTGCACTTGCACCAGCTTCCTATGAGCCACTGATCTACTCTTTCATCAAGCCAATTGCTGGGGATAAAACATATTCTCAACGTTATGAATTACCTCTGCATGAAGGATTTAAAGAATCTATGCAGTTCCTGAACAAGTTGTACAACGAAGGCCTGATCAGTAAAGATTTCAGTTTGGATAAGGATAAAACTCAGTTAAATAAAGACGTTGCCAATGGAAACACTGGTTTCTTCTCTGAAGACGTGGACTCCATTTTCTGGCCAGATGGATCTTATGATCTGTTGAAAACAAACAAACCGGACAGCAAATTAGCTCCGCTGGATGCATACACCAATGCAAATGCTGATGGAAAACATATCAAGTCCCGTTATGGATCCAATGGTATGTACATCATGATTCCAAAGAGCAGTGAACGTGCAGCAGAAGCGATTAAATATCTGGATTGGATGGCTTCCGATAAAAACCTTACTGCCATTTATGATGGTGTGGAAGGCGAGAACTATGATCTGGTAGACGGTGTTCCAGTTGCTAAAGCAGACGCTACTCAAGAAGCAAAAGACCGTTTGTTCAACGCAGGTGATACAGCTATCATCTCGAACGGTAAAAACCTGGGTGATCAAGCCATGAATGAAAAAGCATGGATTATGGGATTCCCTCCAGCCAATCAGGAAATCTTGAAAAAAGCACTTGAAGTTGCAAACACAGATACTGTTGGACCAATTGTCTTCAGTAAGCCAATTCAGGCTGAGATGAAGTACAGTACAGCACTGTCAGACAAATTGGACGTTATTATCGTAAAAACAGCTATGGCAAAACCAGCTGATTTCGACTCAGTCTATGAAAAAGAAATGGCTGACTACATGTCCCTGGGTGGAGCAGATCTTAAAAAAGAGTTGGAAGCTGCTGAACAATAAGATTGACATGAATTTCATGTAAATTGAAGGGTTTCGATGAAGCCTGTGCCGTCGCTTTAGGCGGCGGCATAGCGTTTCTTCGTTTGTGAGGAGGAGAGAGAGACATGACCACATACTTGAAGAGATACTGGCAGCTGTATGCGTTAATTTCATTGCCCCTGATTTACTTTATCATTTTCCGTTATGGACCGATGTATGGTGTGCAGATCGCGTTTAAAGACTTTAACTTGTTCCAAGGGATTAACGGTAGTGAGTGGATCGGCTTCGATGCTTTTCGTGAGGTATTCGCAATGCCGGATTTCTACACTACATTACGCAACACATTTATGCTGAATTTTCTTGATCTGATCGTTTCATTCCCTGCTCCAATTATTCTGGCGATTATGCTCTATGAGGTGCGATTCAAATGGTTTAAAAAAGTTTCACAGACCATTCTGTACATTCCTCACTTTATCTCTTGGGTTATCATCGGGGGGATTGTATACCAGTTGTTTGGTAATCAATCCGGTATGGTAAACGGAATACTAGAGAGTCTAGGCCTGAATTCCATCCCATTTTTGACAGAAAAAAATCCATGGCTTGTTACCTACTTGTTTACAGGTGTGTGGCAAAGCGCTGGGTGGGGAACCATTCTATATCTGGCTGCATTAACCGGTGTGAACAAGGAATTGTTCGAAGCAGCTGAGATCGATGGCGCAACGCGGCTGAAGAGAATTTGGCATATTACACTGCCAAGCATTAAACCAACGATTGTAACCCTGCTTATCCTTAATCTTGGAAATATGGTCAGCATCGGTTTTGACCGGCCTTTCGTTATTGGTAATACGGCTGTTCGTGAATATTCCGATGTACTTAGTACCTTCGTATATAGAATGGGTATACAATCCGGGCAGTATACACTTGCAACGGTTGTAGGCTTATTCCAGGCGGTTGTTGGACTGATCTTTGTCCTCGGTTCCAACTATATCTCGAAGAAAACGACGGGAGAAGGTATTCTTTAAACTCACAAAAGCAATAAGATGTATGCCCTTCGGCTTGTTGTATATATAGACCATTAGTAAAGGAGTTGTGCACAGATGAGTGACCGCACCTCGAATCGTATTTTCGATATTGTTAATGTCACCTTTATTAGTTTGTTTGTCATATTCTGTCTTGCTCCGTTTTTGCATACCATTGCCATATCCATGAGTTCGAACCGGGCCATTACATCAGGTGAAGTAACGATCTTCCCGAAAGAGTTCACCTGGGATGCATATGGTCAAGTATTTTCAGATAGTTCCATGATCTATTCCCTAGGATTTACTACGCTCCTAACGGTTGCAACGACGTTACTCTGTATGTTGTTCACCATTGCTGCAGCATATCCATTGACAAAGAAAAAGTTGAAAGGCCGCAAGCTGTTTATGTACATCATTATCATTACGATGTTCTTCAGCGGCGGGATTATTCCTGAGTATTTGTTGATTCGTGATCTTCATTTGCTGAACTCGGTATGGGCATTGATTTTACCTGGATTGGTGAGTCCATTTAACCTGATTATCCTGATTTCTTTCTTCCGCGGAATACCGGACAGCCTAGAAGAGTCTGCCGAGATCGATGGAAGCTCTCATGTGCACACACTCTTTAAAATTATTTTGCCACTGTCTCTGCCTGTGCTTGCTACACTGTCTCTGTTTTATGCAGTTGGACGCTGGAATGGATTCCAGGATTCCCTGATGTACATTAACGATCCGAAACTATATCCATTGCAACTGAAGCTTTATCAGATGGTACAAAACAACATGGTAAGTGAGCTTACATTGCTGGAGGGTGCAAACCGTACAAGATTAACACCAGAAAGTCTCAAAGCTGCTACGGTTGTTTTTGCAACAGTACCGATCCTGCTCGTATATCCTTGGTTGCAAAAGTATTTTGTTAGTGGCGCAATGCAAGGAGCGGTTAAAGGTTAATTGGTAGTCCCCATTCACGCAAACATCACAACCGGGGAAGGAGAAGGAATGTATTATGCAGGGAATTGACAAGGGAGAATACTCATTCTCGACATGCTGGAATATCAGGAGACATCCTGTAGGAGAAGACATGATCCGGGAAATTGCAGGACTTGGCTTTCGGCGGGTGGAGCTTAACTATAACGTAACGAAGGAAATGCTGACTACAATCGAGCCGATGATTGAGCGCGGAGAGATTGGGGTGTCTAGTGTACACAACACATTCCCCCATGATCCCGATCCTGATTACGGAACCGATTCTGTGCTGCTCGGCTTTGAAGATGAAGTCAAGCGTAAGCGGGCCATTGATCTAATGGTTGGATCGGCTGAATATGCGCATCGTTACGGAGGGGAAGCGGTCGTTGTACACCCAGGCGAGGTACCTTTCCCACATGATGTCAGCAAGGATCTGGAAAAGCTGTATCGCGAAGAAGGAACGGACTCTCCACATTATCAGAATAAATGGGCAGAGTTCATGGAGCGGCGCGATGCCCTGAGCGCAGGGTATATTGAAAAAATCATCGTCAGTCTGGATGAAGTTTGCAACCGTGCGGTATCCAAGGGGCTAAACGTCCGTTTTGGGATCGAGACCCGCTCAAGACCGCAACAAATCCCTACACTTGCCGAAGCGAAAACGATCATTCAGGCTCTGAAGGGCGCTCCGGTCGGAATTTGGTACGATACGGGTCATGCCATTATGATGGATCGACTGGGACTGTACGATAGTGTAGGTGAGATGCAGGGGCTCATGGATGATATCGTTGGTGTTCATATCCATGAAACGCTGGGATTATCGGATCACTGGTGTCCATACGTGCACAGTAAGGATATGTACTTCTATGATGCATATCTGCCTATGATCCGTAAAGCACAGGTGAAGGTATATGAACTGAAGTCAGCCTGTGAACCGGAAGCGATTCACGAAAGTCATGATCTGCTAATGCAGAAACTTGCGAGTTTAGAAGTATAGTTAGACAAAGCGATAAGATCGGTTGGCTTGGGCTGTTAGAGCGCACAGCCTGCTGATCTTATCTTTTGATAGGGCTTTATTATTTGTATGAGTTGATGTTATTGAATGGATGGGATGGAGGGGTAATGTAGATGTATAGACAAATGGTAGAAAGCAATGACAGAGCTACTGAGCGAGGCATAGAGCGGCAGGTGCTTGATTCGGAAAGCCGTTACTATGGTGGAACAATTGATCCCTTTTCGGGTGTGGCTTGGGTTAACCATACGACGGGAACGCCTACAGATATGTGTTTCTGGGGGGCAGCCCTTTCTAATCCAGACTCAACGTATTATCGTGACGAGAATCTGTTAGAGAGACTTCGGCTAGCGAGTGAGTTTGTGTTGCGTCATCAGCACAGTGATGGATCGATATCACCTGGCTGGACAAACTATCACTCCCCGCCAGACACTGCTTTTGTTGTCGTAGGATATTCGCAGTTATATCAACTTTTGAACCAACAGGATTGGGCGCCACTGAAGCCTGTATTGGATAATATGCGATTGTTTCTGGAACGGACGATTCCAGTCATGTTAACGGGAGGCTGTCATACACCAAATCATCGCTGGGTGTTGTGTGCCGCACTTGGTTTTCTGCATGAGATCTTTGGTATAGAGGAAGCGGTGCAACGTGCGGAGCAATGGCTAGCGGAAGGGATTGATATTACTCCTGACGGGGAGTGGACGGAGCGCAGCAACGGAATTTACAATGCGGTGAGTGATATTATGCTGATTCATGCTGCACGTTTGTTGAATCGCCCTGAACTGCTGGAGCCGGTACGTTTGAACCTCCGGATGATGGTATATCTAGTGCACCCTACCGGTGAAATTGTGACTGATTATTCAGGTCGACAGGATCTGGGCAGTAAACATGGCTTGTCCTCATATTATTTGCCCTATGCGATTATGGCCAAACTGGATCAAGATCCGATCTTTGCAGGTATGGCTGCTTGGGCAGACAGCGATTTGAGAGATCCAGGCGTGTGTTCGGTGAATGCACTCGTGCGATTGTTGCTGGAGCCTGAGCTTCAACAAACTATCGGAACAACGGATGCGCTCCCGAGCCAATATGAAGTTATGCTCAATGAGCATTTTGGACGGGAACGTTATGTGAGCCAAATGGAGAACGTAGGCCATTATGGACGAATCTCGCACAGTCGCATGCATACGGATTTTGGTGCTCCTGTTGCCCGAATCCGTGATGGAGAGACCAGTGTAACTGTCATGACAGAGGTAGCTCCGTTTTTTGCGCTTCGCCACGGTGAGGTACGTCTGCTCGCGGTTCAGTTAGCATCTTACTTCAACCCCGGATATGTACCGATGCAAAATATGACGCGTCTGCCTCAGGGATATCGATTGACCGGGGAACAGAAGAAAGGCTATTACGGGCCTGTTCCTTCGGCTGATCTACCAGCCACAGCTTCTTCATCCATCAGTCCGTGGTATTTGCTTCCTCATCAGACTCGTACACTTACACATGAGCAGACATTCCGTGTTGGTGCAGAGGTACTGCAGACAGATCGTGGCTGGACGCTGCATCTGACTGGTGAGAAACCACAGGACATCATGATGCAATTATCCTTTGTATTTGGAAGTGAAGGAGAACTTAGCTGTGAGGATGGCATAGAAACCAGTGATGGTAGTATTCTGTGGAAAGGCGGCAAGCTTCGTTATAGTTGCGGTGAAGATTGGCTTGAGATTGATGGAGGCGAGATGGGACATCTGGCGGCAACGGTGCGTGAAGCCAAAATGCCTGAGAATTGCAAAATTGTACTGGTTAATTTCATGACTCCCTTCGATAAAACGCTGAATATAACCCTTTCTCCGTCAATAGTATGATGAGAAATCTCAGTAAACTTCTTAGCTAAGTATTTATAGAATTAAGTAAACAGCGTGTACCGATATTCATCCGGTGCACGCTGTTTATGCTTTCTTGAATCTTTTTGTGGTAATAAATGGAATTATATGTTATGAATTTAGTTGTTCTAACGCAGTTTCAATTGCTTCCTTCATTAATGGATGGTCTTTGCTGTTACTCCAGTAAATAAGGAGAATATTTTCTTTTTCGTATAGGAAAGGAAACGTTGTTGGATTGGTATTTTCTGTGAATTCGTTAAATTCTTTAGCTCCTTTTAAACGATCCTTTTCTGAATTGAAGATATAGAAATGGATAAATTCTTCGGTATTATTGCTTTCTTCTGAGCCTGGCAACTTAACGGAGTACACTTCCGGTATAACATCATTTAATTTCATGGGATATCCGGTAATGCCATAAGGCTCTAATTCTAAATTTTGCGATTTAAGTACATCGAGCACATCATCCAAATTTAACTTGTTTTCATTATCTCTGGAACATCCGACTAAGGCAACGAAGCACATAATAATCATGATTAAGAGCAACTTTGTCTTTGTAATATTCATATAAATTTCCTCTCCTTGGATAATATCTGCTTATTTTCGTATAGACACAATTTATGTTAATTTTTAATGTGTAAAACTGAGTTAAAGTGATGTATTGGGTGATTTATATGGGAAATTATATAAAATTAGCATTACAGTAAAAAGATAAACTTATTTCACCACAAACAATTCATACCATTAAATTCTCTTAAATGGAGAGTGTTATAGAGGGTGTGGAATTTATCTATCTATGAAGCTCCTTACCGATGGTATTTCACTCATAATCGAGATGAAATGCCATCTGAATTATTTGTATTTTTTTCATAAACGACATGAAACTACATATAGCGAAGAGCGCCTAAAGATGTGGTATACTGAAGAGTATGAATGAAAACAAAGAGGAGGTGCCTTGCGAGATGAAGGGCAAGCTAGTGCGGACCGAGGGTCACCTTGCCAATATTATACCGATTCACTTGGATGCTTCTTTCTTTTTTGAAAGAGCTGTCCGCTCGCTGGACCGTAATCATGTCGACAAGGCATTGAAATATTTTCGCAAAGCTGTTGAGTACGAGCCGGAAAATCCGGTGAATCATTGTAATATGGCGGGTATTTTATCAGAAAAGGGAGACTATAAAGCTTCCAATGCCATTCTGGCTCATGTGCTGGATGTGGTTGACCCGTCGATGACGGAATGTTATTTCTATATGGCAAACAATTATGCCAACATGGATCAATTTGAGGAAGCCGAACGTGCGCTGGTCACCTATTTAGAGGAAGACACGCAGGGGCAGTTCATGACGGAAGCAGAAGAGATGATGGAGCTTTTGTATTATGAGCTGGATCGGCCAGCCAAATTAAATCGAATCAAGTCACGCCAGGGGGTTGTGGAGCACGATCAGGCACGTGAGTTGCTGGAAGAAGGGAAGTTTGCCCAAGCGGCAGAACTGCTTGAAGGCATGTCGCCCGATTATCCGGATTATCTTGCTGCCCGTAACAATCTTGCTCTCGCCTATTATTATATGGGGCTGTTCTCCAAAGCGAAAGAGACTATTGCTGAAGTGCTGGAACAAGAACCGGGCAATCTGCATGCGCTATGCAATCTGGCGATCTTTTATCAAAATGAGAATCGGACAGACCAAGTGTTGTTGTTGATCAAAAAACTGCGCGCGATCGTGCCATTCCAGCACGAACAGGTATACAAGCTCGCTACAACAATGGGGATTCTGGGCCAGCATGACGCGGCCTATATTCATTTTCGCCGTTTGCTCAAGGGTGAAGAGACCGCTAATGATCCGGCACTGGCGCATTACGCAGCAGTAGCAGCTTTCAACACAGAACGGTATGACATCGCAAAGCGGCTGTGGCATCACGTGAACAAGCTTGACCCAGGTTCTGAGGTGGCTCGTTATTATTTGGACGGCCTTGAAGCGGTAATTCAAGGTGTGCAGGAGCCGATTAAGTTAAGTTATCACTACCATCTTCCCTTTGACGAGCAGTTCAAGCAATGGGAGGATTACGGTAATGGCATTCCGGAAGAGATGAAAAATGATCCACTGATTCGCTCATCGTTCTTCTGGGCTTTACGTCATGGAGATCAGGCAACCAAGCTGCAGGTTATTCATGCGCTTGGCATGATTGGGGATTACGAGGTGCAACAGGCCTTGCAATTGTTCATTGATGAACCTGGTGAAGAGCCTACCCTGGTCAAGGCGGCGCAAGCTGTTTTACATGACTTGCAAAGGGTTGAACATCCTGAATTGAACGCTGAAGTTTCTCAACCACTTACCCCGGAGGCGGAGGCGTTAAAGACCGTACCTAAGGTGAGTAAGAAGGAAATTACAGGGATTCGACTCGGAAAAGAGACATCCCCCCATTGGCAGGCTGTTGTTGATCGTGCGCTTCAGATGTCAGAGGCGAGAGCCGAATTACAGCAAGAGATGGAGCGGATCTGGACAGATTATGTTTCCAGGGTTCGACCGGATCTATCTGGTTCCAAACAGATCGAAGGATGGGCTGCAGGACTGGAGTATCTGGCTTCCAAAAACCGTAGCCGGCCCGTTACGTATCAGAGTATCGCTGAACGTTACGGTATATCCGCATCTACTGTCAGCAAATATGCGAGGCAGCTCAATCAGATCTGTAGTGTAACTCCGCCTAACGGGTAGAATTCAGAGATATAGGCTCTGTAGAACGTGGCAATTCAAGCTTGAAGCATGGTTGTCCTTGAGAGAAGGATACATTAACCGGGAAAACGGGTAAACTTAACGAATAGGTCTAAAAATGCCTGTAGATATCATCTTGGCAAGTTATTCGCGACCATTACACATCTTAACCTGATGAAGGAGGCTGTATCTATATGTCTAAATACAGAACGATTGTGATCGGAACCGGACCTGCGGGTCTGACAGCAGCGATATATCTGGCTCGTGCAAATCTGAATCCGCTGGTGATTGAAGGTCTTCAGCCAGGTGGGCAATTGACAACGACTACAGACGTCGAGAACTTCCCGGGTTTCCCGCAAGGGATTATGGGGCCTGAGTTGATGGACAACATGCGTAAGCAAGCAGAACGTTTTGGGGCTGAATTCAAGAATGGCTGGGTGGAAGAGGTTGACTTCAGCAAGCAACCTTTTAAAGTAAGTGTGGGGGGCATTGGTGAATTGGAGGCAGACTCCATCATTATCTCCACAGGTGCTTCGGCTCGTTATCTCGGTATTCCGGGTGAGCAGGAAAACGTAGGGCGGGGAGTAAGTACTTGTGCGACATGTGACGGATTTTTCTTCCGTGGCAAAAAGATCGTTGTGGTGGGCGGTGGCGACTCCGCTATGGAAGAAGCGAGCTTTTTGACTCGTTTTGCCACGGACGTTACACTGGTTCACCGCCGGGATGAGTTACGTGCATCCAAGATTATGCAGGATCGGGCCCGCAGCAACGAGAAGGTGAAATGGGCTTTGAACCGTACACCTCTTGAGGTTGTACCTGAAGCAATGGGTGTCAAAGGGTTGAAGGTGCGCAACAATGAAACTGGTCAGGAAGAGTTGCTCGAAGCAGATGGTGTATTCGTTGCCATCGGGCATACGCCGAATACTGGATTTCTTGGCAACGCCATTGCGCTGGATGAGCATGGGTATGTTGTGGTGAAGCCAGGAACAACAGAAACCAACATTCCAGGTGTATTTGCATGTGGTGACGTTCAGGATACGAAATATCGTCAAGCCATTACAGCTGCAGGATCAGGTTGTATGGCGGCGATGGATTGTGAAAAGTTCCTGGAGGGAAGTATCGTGCACGATTGGAGCGAAACGCTGGATAAGTAATACGCATGACAGCCCTATGGTTTGGAATAAACTAGCATAAGAGACAACGGGAAGTCTCATGAACTGAGAGAAGCCGGAGGGCTTCTCTTTTTTTGAAACGATGATGGGCATGATTTCGTATACATAAGGGGTATATTAGCTGTGAGGTGAAGAAGTTGGGGGAAATGATAAAAGATTGGCTTCAGAATGCAACGGTTAGACGTTTTTTGATCCTGCTGTTGTTCTGTTTAATTTTGTTCAGTATGGGGAGTATGCTTCATATGATTCTGCTGTTGTTCCTGGTGACTTATGTCATGAACAGGCTACAGCATCTCATTACAAAAGGTTTGAATCGCTTTTTTCCAATCGACTATAAAGTCGTGGTCATTCTGCTGTATATGATTGTAATAGCCGGAATTGTACTTGGTATATCCAGATATTCACCACGGATTGTGGATCAGGTTGTGCAGTTAACCAACGAGATTATGAAATTTCTCGACACGGCTGATGGTGATAATTTTGCCTCCAAGATCGCTGGTTATCTGCAGTCCTTCGACATTAAAAATTATACCAACGAAGCACTGAAATACATTTTTGCCTTTAGTAAATGGCTGGAATTCATCCTGCTGGTTATTATTTTGAGTTTGTTCTTCCTGTTGCAGAAAAAAGAAATCTATAAATTCACGTCCAAGTTCAAAACAAGTAAAATCGGTTGGTTCTATAATGAAGTGGCATACCTGGGAGACAAATTTGTATCTTCTTTTGGTAAAGTCATTGAAGCGCAGCTGCTAATTGCCGTATTTAATACGGTGCTGACGATGCTCGGATTGTGGATCTTAGGTTATCCTTACCTATTCGCGTTAACAATTATGGTCTTCCTGCTCAGTCTGGTGCCTGTTGCAGGGGTTATGATCTCCCTTGTGCCGCTCTGTCTGATCGGGTATCAAATGGGCGGATTGCAGATGGCCATCATCGTGATCGTTATGATCATCATTATTCATGCGCTGGAAACATACTTCCTCAATCCGAAGCTCATGGCGCACAAGACCAAGTTACCGATGTTTTACACCTTTATCGTGCTGATTCTGTCGCAGCATTTCCTCGGCATCTGGGGCTTGATTATTGGTATTCCGATCTTTGTCTTCATGCTGGACATTCTGGATGTAAACAAGATGGAGAAGACCGAAGAGCCTGTGCGAGTAGAGACGAAGTTGTAATTTGATTCTCGAGAGTTCGCCGAATGGTTGGTAAAAAAGAATAAACGCCTCCAGTGCTTCGCTGGATGGCGTTTTTTGTTATTTCTGCTCCTGAGAGAGGGAGGTATTATAATGAAGCAAAATTCGAAACATTATCGATTTATAGACGTATCGCGATGATGTAACGAGGTATACCATTCTATACCGAACGAAGAGAAACTCTTCTTCCTTGGAGCAAAGAACATGTGCTTACAGCCAGCCCTTTTCCTCAGCTATAGCAACGGCCTCCATCCGGTTCTTGGCATCCAGTTTGGCAAAGGCCTCTGACAAATAATTACGTACCGTTCCATAAGACAGGTGCAGTGAAGCGGCTATATGATTGGCATTCATACCGGTTGCGGCTAATTTCAATACTTCCTTTTCTCGTTCTGTGAGCGGATTGAACGATTTAGCTGCACCAAACACAAGCTCTGGCGATACTTCACGGCCTCCATTCATGACACGGCGGATAGCTTCAGCTAGGCGGTCACTGGGTTCGTCTTTGAGTAAGTAGCCCTGCACGCCTGCCTGTACAGCCCGCTCCAGAAATCCGGGGCGTGCAAAAGTTGTGAGAATGATGATGCGGCAGTTCAATCCAAGCTGCTGCATCCGTTCAGCAACATCTAATCCGCTCATGACAGGCATCTCAATGTCCATCAGACACAGGTCGGGCTGCAGTGAAATGATCCGCTGCAGGGCTTCCTCCCCGTTTCCAGCCTCACCGATGACCTCAAAATCATCCTCAAGATCAAGCAGGGAGGCTAAAGCCCCTCGAAGCATACGCTGATCCTCCACGATCAAAATACGAATCATATGGACGTACCTCCTTGCGGTTTGTTTGCAACGATGGGAAAGAAAAGTGCCAGCCGGGTGCCTTTAGTATCGGAGTCGATCTGGAGAGATCCATCGATCAGATGAAGCCGTTCCGACATACCTTTTAGACCATTACCGGGATGCTGATCACTTGATATGCCTGTTCCGTTATCTTGAATTGTAATATAAATCCCATCCGTTTCTCGCTTCAGTAAAATCAGGCTCCAGGTTGCCTTGCTGTGCTTCACAATATTAGTCACAGCCTCAAGCAGACATAGGCTGACCATATTCTGCGTCAAATCAGGTACATCACTGCAAGTCTCTTGCTGGGCAGACAGTTGTAACTCGATATCTGCGCTCCGCAGCATCTCTCTGGCATCGGCTATTGCTTCTGCGATACTAATAGCTCGCATATCGGAGACAAGCTGGCGCACTTCACGAAGTGCTGCCCTGGAGGTGCGTTCAATTTCGCGTGCTTCCTGGATTGCTCGTTCCGGATTTTTGGCAATCAGTTTGGTCACCAACTCACTCTTTAATGTGATCAATGATAGGGTATGCCCCATCGTATCGTGAAGATCTCTGGCAATTCGCATGCGTTCCTCCCGTTTGATTAACTCCCTGATATGTTGCTGAGCTTCATCAAGTTTAGCTTCGAGCTGCTGACGATCCAGCATGGTTCGAATGCCGTAGGGTGAAATCAGCATGATGATATAAAATGGAGTAAAGAATAAGAGCTGCTCAGCGCTGAGTTGGTTAAAAGCGATAGCCATAGCGATCGGGATCGTCTGAATAATGGCAAATACCAATAAAAACATTCTAAAGAGTCGCTTTTCGGTGTACCATCCGATGAAGTTAGCTGTGAAAAATCCAAGAAAAAACATGTTTGGGTCAATGACCAACGTCAGAATCAGAACACATAACATTTGCAGAATGAGCCAATAGGAAAAAATAAATTCTCCTGCTGTCATATACAGCTGTCGATAGGTCAGGACAAAAACGATAAAAGCGGTGATTCCGATGTATTGTTCATGTCCATGGGCGTTCGCCAGGTAATATAGGGGCATGGCTAAATAGATCATCCATATGTACGGATAGATTCCAAATCGTTTAGGGAAAAGCTCAAGTTCTTGGAACATGTGCCGGAGTTACGCCTCCTTCTGTCTACTGCGGATATATGTGGATAGTAACATAAATACCGCCAGATAACCTCCTAAAAGAAGGATGTCCCGCAATTGCGGTATCCCACCGCCGGTGATGACCCATGCACCATTGCCAAAACTGTAGGACGGAAGCCAGCGACCGATCTGTGCGAGCCAGTCTGGCATCACATTCAGCGGCATCCACATGCCTCCGAGCAGGGCAAGAGAAAGGTATAAGGCATTGCTTAATCCACTTGCTGTATCTACCCTCCGTAACGTGCCTATACAGGTGCCTATAGCGAGAAAAGGAAGGGAACCGGCAAGAATCCAGAGCGCAGAGCTGACCCACTGTGAGAAGGTGAGAGAGACGCCGTTAATCAAGTAACCAGATGTGAAAATGACGATAATCGAGCATAAGTGGATGAAGGTCTGGCCGATCATCTTGCCCCCGAAATAAATAGAGTTCGGTAGCGGTGTGACTCGCAGGTAAGTAACCCAGCCGTGGGCTCTTTCCTGCACAAGGCGAATGCCGAGTGTCATAATGGAAGATCCCATTACACTAAAGCAGGTCATCGACATGAGATAGTGTGCATTCCATTCCTTGGCATCCACCGCACCGGTTGTAAATATACGTGTATATAGAATGTAAAACAGAACGGGCATCAGCAAAGACCAGAACACAAAATATACGTTACGGGTCATACGAATCATCTCTGCACGGGATTGAGCGATTAACATCGACATATTATTGTTCCTCCTTCACGTTATTCAACATAGATGCATAGGCATCGTCCAGTTGTCCGGTTTCAATGCGGATGTCCCGAACCGGAAGCTGCATCGTTATAATTTGACGAATCAGTGCATCTGTATCTTGGCTTTGGAGAATGCAGCGGTTTTGTTGATATAACACATGGTCCACGCCAGACAGTTTTTCAATCAAGGCCTGATTGGCGGCCGCAGTGGTTTCATCGTTTTCTGTATGAGCCGATTCGCCGCTGTCCTCAAGGGAAGGGATATAGGTGAAGGATAGGGTCCGCTTAGTCATCCCGTTTTTGATTTGCTCGGGTGTTCCGTCGGCGGCAATAGCCCCTTCATTAAACAGAATAATCCGATCAGCCACTTCATCGGCTTCATGGAGGTAATGCGTAGTGAAGACCACCGTTTTACCCTGTTGTGCGAGTGTGCGGATCTGTGACCAGAATTGCCGGCGGGTCTCAGAATCCAGGCCAACTGTGGGTTCATCGAAAAAAAGAATATCGGGGTTCCCCGTCATAGCCAGGGCAAAATTTAAACTACGCTTCTGTCCCCCTGATAGCTTTTCTGCTCTCCGATTCAAATCGGCCGGGGAGAGCCCTGTTAATTTCTCAAGAGCTACTCTATCTAGTGGTGCCGGATAATAGCTATGTACCATACGAATGATCTCACGTACGGTGAGGAAATCCATGACACTGACATCTTGCATCATGACACCGATTCGTTGTTGCACCTGCTTGTGACCTGGGGGCAATCCAAGTATCTGAATCTCGCCTGAAGTAGGGCTGGTTAGACCGAGCATCATTTTGATTGTGGTTGTTTTGCCTGCACCGTTAGGTCCAAGAATAGCTGTAATCGAACCTTGTGCGATCTGGAGTGAAACCTGGCGGACAGCTTGTTTCTTTCCGAACTGTTTACTGACGTTATCCAGTTGTATCACGTTATTGTGGGAGTTCATGAATGGTCACGTCCTTCTTCTGATCGAATGTTATACTTTCATCTTAACTGTGGGGACGTGAAGGGTTTAGTAATCATTGTCATGATTATCAGATGACAATTGTCATCTTTTATGAATGGAACGAGAGATAATGAAATATCATGAGTTGAGGCTACCCTTTCTATCAGGGGAGGAGGGAGCATGGCGTTTTAATAGATTAAAATGAGGTTGTATACGCATTCAAAAATGGTGTGTGATGTCGTTCACAACCCTGCCAAAGCATGTTGCGCGTGAGGTCTTCTCGTCTTGACCCCGGCGTATCCTTCAATTATAGTTGGTACGTAGGACTTAAACTATTTTAGATAGATAAAGGTGGCTTGCAGCATGTCTGAGAAAATCTACGTTGGGGTCGATCTCGGCGGAACAGCAATCAAGGTCGGTATATGTGATGATCAAGGTCAGCTTATGCATACGTATGAAGGACCGACTGAAGTGGACCAGGGCGTTGACACGGTTATCGCCAACATCGAGAAGTATGTCCGTCATATCGTAGCCGAATCGCCATACAGCTGGGAACAGCTTGAGGGTGTCGGAGCAGGAGTTGCCGGTTTCACGAATGTACGCGAGGGGATTATTGTTCATGCTCCTAACATCGGATTTCGGAATGTAGCCATTCGTTCGGTTCTGGAAGAGCGTCTGGGCAAGCCTGTCAAAATAGATAATGATGCGAACGTTGCTGCTCTGGGTGAAGCTTGGGCTGGGGCCGGCAAGGGTGTAGACAATTGTGTATGCTTCACACTCGGTACAGGCGTTGGCGGCGGTCTCATCCTGAACGGTAAAATCTATCAGGGGTTTTCCGGCATGGCAGGGGAACTGGGCCACATCAGTGTTGTGCCTGATCTGGAAGCAATCAAGTGTGGCTGTGGTAAAATGGGATGTGTAGAGACGGTATCATCCGCAACAGGTATCATTCGCATGGCGAAGGATGCTGTAGAGCGTGGTGATCATACGTCCCTTGCTTTGGTAGACAAAATCGCTGCCAAGGAAGTATTTGATGCGGCCAAAGCAGGCGATGAAGTGGCTCTGCGGATTGTAAACCGTGCGGCTTATTATTTGGGCAAATCCATGGCAACCGTAGCCGCTGTACTGAACCCGGAATTATTCATTGTTGGCGGTGGAGTATCCAAGGCAGGCGACTTCTTGTTTGATGAGATTCGAACTGTGTTTGCTCAATTGACTCCAGAGCCGTTGCAACAAGGTGTTCAGATTTTGGAAGCTACACTGGGTAATGATGCAGGAATCGTAGGCGCGGCAGGTCTCCTCTTACGTTCGTAGTACCTTTGTAACACGATATATCCGACAGCAATATGATAAGGAGGGGACATTTATGCTTGACGGTGAAGGCTCACCAGGCACAGGCGCCACGCTCATTATCATTACGGGCATGTCCGGAGCGGGTAAAACGATAGCTGTGCAGAGCCTGGAAGATCTAGGGTTTTTCTGCGTAGATAATTTACCGCCTGTTCTAATTCCTAAATTCGCGGAATTGATCGAACAGTCGAATGGCAAGATTGGCAAGGTAGCGCTGGTCATCGATCTTCGGGGACGTGAATTTTTTACAGCATTGTCCGAGTCTTTAAACTATATCAAGGATCATTTTACGATTCACTGCGAAATTCTATTTTTGGATGCAACCGATTCGGTTCTGGTTCAACGTTACAAAGAGAGCAGACGTAGACATCCGTTAGCGCCAGAAGGTATGCCGCTGGATGGCATTAAGCTGGAGCGCAAGATGCTGGAGGAACTTAAAAATTCAGCAACTCAGGTGCTGAATACCAGCACCATGAAGCCTGCTCAATTGAAGGAGCGCATCATCTCACGTTTCTCTCACTTGGAGAGCCAGATGTTGTCCGTGAATATAACGTCCTTCGGATTTAAATACGGTATTCCGATTGATGCGGATCTCGTATTTGATGTTCGTTTTTTACCGAATCCGCATTATATTGATCATTTGCGGCCGAATACAGGACAAAATAGTGAAGTGTACGAATATGTTATGAAATGGCCGGAAACGCAAGCGTTTCTGACCAAGCTGCTGGATATGCTGCATTTTCTGATTCCGCAATACCGGAAGGAAGGCAAAAGCCAGGTTATTATTGGAATCGGCTGTACCGGAGGCAAGCATCGTTCGGTAGCAATATCGGAATATTTGGGCAAAATGCTCGGAAGCAGTGAGACTGAAGCTGTTACCGTAAGCCACCGCGACGCTGACCGGGACCGTCATTGAAGAGGGTGAAGGGATGAAAGAGGCCGGACCACGGAGAGAACGTCCGAGAATCGTTGTTATGGGCGGCGGAACCGGATTATCTGTGATGTTACGCGGTTTAAAAGAGAAGCCGATGGATATCACGGCCATCGTTACGGTTGCCGATGACGGTGGGAGTTCAGGGATCTTGCGCAGTGAGTTGCAAATGCCGCCACCAGGCGACATTCGTAACGTTCTCACCGCGCTGGCAGATGTTGAGCCACTGCTTTCGGACATGTTAAAGTATCGTTTCAATACAGGCGCGGGGCTTGCAGGCCACAGCCTGGGGAATTTGATATTGGCTGCAATGACGGATATATCAGGCGACTTTGTGACCGCTGTGCGGGAGCTTAGCCGCGTGTTTGCCGTTAGGGGTCAGGTGCTTCCGGCAGCAGGTCAAGCTGTGGTGTTACACGCTGAGATGGAGGATGGATCAATTATTACTGGTGAGTCCAAAATCCCTGAGGCAGGCGGGCGTATTAAACGTGTCTTTCTTGAACCGGATCACGTGGAGCCGTTGCCAGAAGCCGTGGAGGCTATACGCCAAGCAGATGCGATTCTTATTGGCCCAGGTAGTCTATATACGAGCATCCTTCCTAATCTGCTTGTGCCCAAACTGGCAGAAGCTGTCGTTGAAACGGATGCGGTGAAGATGTTTATTTGTAACGTAATGACACAGCCGGGAGAGACCGATAATTATACAGTGAGTGATCATCTTAAGGCAGTGCATGATCATATTGGTCACCAGCTCTTTGACTACGTGATCGTGAACAATGGTGACATTCCGCTACAAGTGCAGAATAAGTATGCGGAAAAAGGAGCAAAACCGGTTGTTCTTGATATGAATGTGCTGAAAAGTTCAGGTTATCAGGTTGTCGCAGATACGCTGGTTTTGTTCAAAACCTATCTGCGCCATGATGCTGATAAGCTCAGCCATCATATTTACCAACTGGTTCAAAATTGGATGTTACGGAAGAGGTGAAGTCCCATGTCATTTGCAGCACAGACCAAAAAAGAATTAACGATGATTGAAAGTGAAGCGTGCTGCGAACAGGCGGAACTTTCAGCCCTCATCCGTATGCTTGGTGCAGTGCAGTTATCGAATAAAAAAGTCATCTTGGATATTTCGACAGAGAATGCTGCGATCGCAAGAAGGGCATACTCTCTGCTTAAAAAGCATTTTCAAGTGCATACGGAATTGTTGGTTCGCAAAAAAATGCGGCTGAAGAAGAACAATGTGTATATTGTTCGTGTTCCGTCTATGGTTCAGGAGATTCTAAAGGAGCTGCACATCGTCTCTGAAGGATTCCTGTTTACTCCTGGCATTAATGAAGAGTTACTGGAGAAGAATTGTTGTAAGCGAGCCTATCTTCGTGGTGCGTTTCTGGCAGGTGGTTCCGTAAATAACCCGGAGGGCTCCTCATATCATCTGGAGATTGCGTCCATGTATGAAGAGCATTGTCAGGCACTGGTGGATTTGGCTAATGAATTTCATCTTAATGCCCGGTGTATAGAAAGGAAAAAAGGATTCATCCTATACATTAAGGAAGGCGAGAAAATCATTGAGTTGCTTAGCATCATTGGTGCTCACCAGGCCTTGTTCAAGTTTGAAGATGTTCGAATTATGCGGGACATGCGTAACTCGGTGAATCGAATTGTCAATTGTGAGACAGCTAATCTGAACAAAACGATTGGCGCGGCGGTTAGACAAATCGACAATATCCGTTTACTGCAAAAGGAAGTAGGTCTGGAATCTCTTCCGGATAAGCTACGTGAGGTAGCTGAGGTAAGGCTTGCTCATCCCGATATCAATCTGAAGGAAGTAGGCGAATTGCTAAAAGGTACGGTGAGCAAATCGGGCGTGAACCATCGCCTTCGGAAGATTGATGAGCTTGCTGAGAAAGTGCGTGCGGAACGTTAAAGTTGAAGGTTGAAACGAATCATTTAGGTTTAAGGTTTGTTATGACCTTACCAGGTCGTGTTGGGTTACTCGTGGGGGGAAGGAGAGGCTTCGGCTCTGGATTTTTTGCCTAAGCCCGAGGCTATGTTTTTTCTTCTAGTGTCCTGCACGGGTTAATGGTATAATGTTGTATAAATATAATTGTGTATTTAATGTCCAGATTTCATAATAGGGGGTAAGTTTCTATGACAAAGCACCCGGTAGTTGTCCGTTTGAAAACGGGTCTCCATGCCAGACCTGCGGCACTGTTCGTTCAGGAAGCGAATAAGTACTCATCTGAAGTGTTCGTCGAGAAGGACGATAAAAAAGTAAATGCTAAAAGTATCATGGGAATCATGAGCCTTGCGATCAGTACAGGTACAGAAATCCATATTAGTGCTGAAGGCGCGGATGCGGATCAGGCTGTAAACGCTTTAGTTAGCCTGGTGAGCAAGGAAGAGCTTGAGAACCAATAAGCCTCATGAACTCAATTCAATCCATGAAGAAGTCCCGCAAGGGGCTTTTTTGCGTTTTATATAAAATTTATTAAACCGGCCTGTCAAGTGCAACATTATGGAATTTGTCCCGTCTGTTAAGGTATCAAATCGCTTCAAGTTTGAGAAGTTAACATATGAGGAGGTTATTCGTAATGGGTAAACAATGGATGAAACCGTTTGGTGCAGTGCTGGTGGCAAGTTCGTTGCTGGTCGGAGGAACGGCTTATGTAGCTCCAGGAAACTACGCTTATGCTGCCGAAGTTCAGGGCGTACAGCAAAATGTAATCAATGTCGTAGGTAAAGGTGAGATTCAAGTGAAGCCGGATATTGCCTATCTGTCCATCGGTGTGAACAGTACTGCCGATACTGCGGCGTCAGCACAGAAGGCAAATGCTGCTAAGATCCAAAAGGTTACTAATTTGCTGAAAAACACATGGAAGATCAGTGCAGATGATATTCAAACCAGTCAATTCTATGTGCAACCAAACTACACGTATAGCGAAAAAGATGGACAGAAAATTAAAGGTTACACAGCACATCACACGTTGACAGTGACATATCGTGATATGGACAAGATTGGTGAATTGCTGGATGCCGCATCCCAGGCGGGTGCCAACAACATCGAAAATGTACGCTTTACAGTAGAGAATCCGGAGAAATACGAATCCGAAGTGATTGCTAAGGCGGTAGCTAATGCAGATGTGAAAGCAGGAGCGATCGCTAAAGCGGTTAAACGTCAGCTGGGTACTGTTCTTTCGGTAAGTCAGCCGGATGCTAATGTTCCTGTGTTCTATGCATCAGAGCTCATGTCGCAAGCGAAGAGTGAATCAGATGCAGGTACACAGATTGAGGCTGGTCAGGTCAAAGTAAGCACCGTTCTGAATATCACGTATGAGATGAAGTAAGGAATTTTGCACATCACGGGATAAAATATTAAATATTAAGAATTTATAAAAATGACAAAAGCACTGTCCTTCGGGGCCGTGTTTTTTTGTTGCACATGCTGGCTTTGAGGAAGCGAGGGTCAGAAAGTACTTGTGTTACCTGTCTAAGAGATGGTCGAATCATGTCGTTTTTGTAGCATTGTTCGTGACAAAACGTTCATTTTCTGCGATTAATATCGTACGATTTTCATCAACATTGTAACTGGAGCTGTAAACCTTTCCGAAAAAGGGTTAATTATAATAAAGAGGCAAGCGTATGGCCTATGAAATCTAATTAAATTTACATACGCATTAAACCTAAATGAAATATTAGAGAGGAGTTTTACAGATGAAAACATGGAAAAAGTGGACGAGTGCATTATTGGCAGCAGGTGTAATTATGGGAGGAAGTACAGCGTGGATGGATCAATCGGTTCAAGCAGCATCCGTATCTTCCAAAGTAACTGCACCGGCTGAAGTAACGTTGAAATCAGGCGGTAAAACCCTCACGCAAAAAGGGTTGCTCCAAGGTGGATCTACATGGGTGTCGCTGACAGCAGTTAAGGATGTAGCAGGCGGGACATTGAAATATGATGCAAAAACAAAGTCATATACCGTAACTGCAGCGAACAATGCAATGACTGTTAGTTTGATGGATGGACAGCCGAACGTGTATATTAATGGTTTTTATCCTCAAGTGGAAGCAAAGTTGATCCAGGGTCGTTTGTACATCCCGTTCTCTGCAATGAGAGATTATTTGGGTGTACAAGGTAGCTGGGATGCCAAAACCAAAACACTGACCCTGAGCAAGGTGAAACAAAATAACGTACAGGTGAAATCGACCAAAGCGAATGTAACCGTTAAAAATGCTGAGGTGGATGTGCAGTACCCGCAAGTGAGCGGACTGGCGAGCAAAGAGGCAGAAGCTGCGATTAACAAGGTGCTCAAAGATGAAGTAGACACCGCTGTTGCGGCGTTCAAAAAACAAACGTCTGAATTTGGTGGAGCAACTGCAAATCGTCCATATGCATTCGAAGCTTCGTATGTGGTGAGTTACAATGAGAACGGCGTACTGGGTCTGATCACTCAACGTTATGAGGACTATGCAGGCGCACACGGTATGACTTACCGTACAGGTCACACGTTTGCACTCGACACTGGCAAAGAGCTGACACTGGATGATGTAATTGCTAATAGCAAGTCGATGCGTGAAACGATCAGCAAAAAGGTTGGCGAGCAACTGAAAGCGAACACGGGATACTTGAGTGGCTACAAAGGCCTTAACAAAGATCAGGATTTCTACGTGACGCCAACAGGTGCAGTGGTATTCTTCCAGTTGTATGAGTACACAGCATATGCGGAGGGCTTCCCTGAATTCAAGTTCACTTACAAGGATATTCTGCCTAAAGGAACCGCACCATTCAGCAACGTAGCTTCGGAGAAGTAAGTTCGTATTAGGTTAGATGAAATCATAAAATAAATTAAATTCAAGTCAAGAGCACTTATACCGTTTCTTCGTGAAAAATAATAAACCGGAAGCCTCCGTCGAAGCAAGAATGACGGGGGCTTCTGGTTTATGCAGGCAATATACCCCACGACCGGGTGGTGATATTGCCTGTTATAATTAAAAAGCGCAGAGCGTGCTCACCTAAATTCAGGTGATGCCCGCCCTGCGCTTATTCTCGTTGTCTCCAGGCAGCTAAAGCTTAGATGCCTTGGGAGCCTACGTTTTGGATTACTTTATCGATGATACCGTAATCGGCTGCTTCAGCAGCACTCATGAAGTAGTCACGATCTGTATCTTTTTCGATACGCTCCAGGGGTTGACCAGTGCGCTCGGAGATGATGCGGTTCAAGGTATCACGCATTTTCAGAATGCGGCGTGCACGGATTTCGATGTCCGACGCTTGACCTTGTGCACCACCAAGAGGTTGGTGAATCATAATTTCACTGTTTGGCAACGCAAAACGTTTGCCTTTTGCACCGGCATTCAACAAGAATGCACCCATGGAAGCCGCCATACCTACG
This sequence comes from Paenibacillus sp. NN59, assembly GCF_057597225.1. NCBI lineage: Bacteria > Bacillati > Bacillota > Bacilli > Caryophanales > Paenibacillaceae > Paenibacillus > Paenibacillus sp. NN59. Next base: position 186,220 of record NZ_CP199678.1, read on the forward strand.
CAGATCGTAGATACATCCGGTTTAATGAACTGCATTGTATCGTAAATTGCCATCCCCGCTGTGATGGATCCGCCTGGGCTGTTGATGTATAAGTGAATGTCTTTCTCCGGATCTTCCGCTGCCAGGAACAACATCTGTGCCATGATGGCATTCGCAACAACGTCATTCACGTCGCTGCCAAGGAAAATGATACGATCCTTCAGCAATCTGGAATAAATATCATAGGCGCGCTCACCCCGGTTGCTCTGTTCAACGACCATTGGAATATAACTCACGTGAAAAACCTCCTCGGAAATGTAAATGTTAAATGGGTGTTTATATTTAAACTGTTACCGTATTAACCACATCATAAACAATCTCAAACAAAAAGTCAAAGAAAGTCAAACTAAGTTTGAAAAAAAAGAAACCTTTCCGGTTTCGTTGGTTAAATGCATTATGAGCTGTTAAAAATGTAGTGGCGCGCCCGCCAAGAATCGAACTTGGATCTCAGGCTTCGGAGGCCTACGTCATATCCATTGGACCACGGGCGCAAATTATGTGACAGCAATAATGATTATAGCTTATGCACTGGTGAATTGCAAGCAGTTGCTTTGCATGAACATGGTGTGGTTTTCCTTAGCGCGATAGGGCTCACGTTCCTCCATGAAAGGTTCGAGCTATTCTGCAGGTGGTTTGAATTGATTCGGAAATGATCATGATGAAGAAGAATGGATAAAGCTTGTATTTCGGTACATGCTATTAGAGGTTTTGGACATGCCCTATGAAAATGAAACACAGCAAGATATAGATGTTATGTGAGCACTTCTTCTATATATGGTGTGAGATCCTCATTTCCTTATCTCGATGTGTAAAGGTTGTGAAAATAGGCGCGTACAAACGCCTGCTAACCTGTCGAAATAAGCAATCGAAACACTTGCATCTCGCGTCAGTTTTAGGTAGAATGAACGTGGGACCTAAAAAGTTAACCCGGGACATTTTAAGGCCATGCAGAAAGCTTGGAACATGAAGCTTGCGGGAGTGGAAAGCATGCGAACGATCTTGGAAGTGCAAAAGCAGCTTCTGCCCGATCTCATGGATGTCTTGAAGAAACGCTATACGATTTTGCACCAGATCATGTTATCGGATGTGATTGGGCGGAGGACGTTAGCAAATTCCATGCAGATGACCGAGCGGGTTCTGAGAGCTGAGACCGATCTGTTAAAGGCTCAGGGACTTATCGAAATTGACAGTGCAGGGATGAAGATCAGCGAGGCGGGTTATAATCTGCTGCAGCAGTTAGAACCTGTCGCGAAAGAGCTGTTCGGATTATCCGAGCTGGAAGAACGAATCAAGCAAGCCTACGGTCTGCAAAAGGTAGTTGTAGTTCCTGGCGATTCGGACGTATCTCCTTTTGCCAAGAGGGAACTTGGAAGAGCCGGAGCGAAGGCTCTCGGCAGTATCATGAATGACAACGACGTTGTCGCCGTTACAGGCGGATCAACAACGGCAGGTGTTGCAGAACAACTCACACCGCCTACTTCGCTGAAGGGTGTCTGGTTTGTGCCAGCACGAGGCGGATTGGGAGAAAGCCTGGAAATACAGGCGAATACGATTGCATCGACAATGGCAAAGCGGGCAGGGGCTCAATACAAACTCCTGCATGTACCGGATTTGCTTAGTGACCATGCCTATGAATCGCTGATCCAGGACCCGGGTGTTCAGGAGATTTTACAGCTAATCAGGCAATCGCGCATCGTAATTCATGGCATTGGTGATGCTGTGGAGATGGCGAAGAGACGCAAGCTTGCACCTGAGATCATCGACGAACTTCAGGAGCAGGGGGCCGTATCGGAGTCCTTCGGGTATTACTTTAATGATCAGGGTGAGGTGGTACATACCATGCTTACACTGGGTATGCGGCTTCAGGATATCGAACGCACAGATGTGGTCATCGGTATTGCGGGCGGCAAAAGCAAGGCAGCTGCTATCCATTCCGTACTGCGGTTCGGACAGGAAGATATTCTGATTATTGATGAGGCTGCGGCCGAAGTCATCGTTGCAGAAATGGAATAACATCGTTACCAGAGATGAAATGGTTTTATTTTGAACATAACTCTTGTTGTCTTGACGGACTTCACCGTCTGTCTTGAATATATAGTTTCATAAAAAACTAATCAAAACTTGGGAGGAACTTACTCATGATTAAAGTAGGTATTAACGGTTTTGGACGTATTGGTCGTTTGGCATTCCGCCGTATTCAAAATGTAGAGGGCATTGAAGTTGTAGCAATCAACGACTTGACTGACGCTAAAATGCTGGCTCATTTGCTCAAATATGATACAACTCAAGGTCGCTTCGATGGCGATGTTGAAGTACATGATGGTTTCTTCAAAGTAAACGGCAAAGAAGTTAAAGTACTTGCTAACCGTAACCCTGAAGAACTGCCTTGGGGAGACCTGGGTGTAGACATCGTTCTGGAATGTACTGGTTTCTTCACAACGAAAGAAGCAGCTGAGAAACACTTGAAAGGTGGAGCTAAGAAAGTTGTTATCTCCGCACCAGCTACTGGCGACATGAAAACCATCGTTTACAACGTAAACCATGAGATTCTTGACGGTACTGAAACTGTAATCTCCGGCGCATCTTGCACAACAAACTGCCTGGCACCTATGGCAAAAACACTGCAAGACAAATTCGGAATCGTTCAAGGTTTGATGACTACAATTCACGCTTACACTGGCGACCAAAACACATTGGATGCTCCACACCCTAAAGGTGATTTCCGTCGTGCTCGCGCAGCAGCTGAAAACATCATTCCTAACACAACTGGTGCTGCTAAAGCAATCGGTCTGGTTATCCCTGAACTGCAAGGTAAATTGGATGGTGCAGCTCAACGTGTACCAGTAGCTACTGGTTCCCTGACTGAGCTTGTAACTGTTCTGGGCAAAAAAGTTACTGCTGAAGAAGTTAACGCAGTAATGAAAGAAGCTTCCGATCCACAAACTTTCGGATACACTGAAGACGAAATCGTATCTTCCGATATTCAAGGAATCACTTTCGGTTCCCTGTTTGATGCAACTCAAACTAAAGTTCTGACTGTTGGCGACCAACAACTGGTTAAAACTGTAGCTTGGTATGACAACGAAATGTCCTACACAGCTCAATTGGTTCGCACATTGGAGCACTTTGCAAAAATGATCAAGTAATATCTGTAATAACATAGAGCGGAAACAGATTGTTATTGTTTCCGCTCTTTATATATGGATATTTAGTTAATTTCTCATGAACACCAGGACTGACAAGGGATTCAGCTCTTGAAAGGTTCACCAAATACATGGGTGCGGAGGAAATAGAGATGAACAAAAAAAGTGTACGCGATATCGAATTGAATGGAAAACGGGTATTTGTCCGTGTAGATTTCAATGTGCCGCTCGAAGATGGTAAAATTACAGATGACAAACGTATTCGTGCAACACTGCCTACGATCAACTTCCTGATCGAAAAAGGTGCAAAAGTGATCTTGGCGAGCCACATGGGACGTCCAAAAGGTGAAGTTGTAGAATCCATGCGTTTGACACCAGCAGCTGAGCGTTTGTCTGAATTGCTCGGTAAACCGGTTACTAAAGCGGATGATTCCGTAGGTGAAGCGGTTAAAGCTCAAGTCGCGGCATTGAACGATGGCGACGTATTGTTGCTTGAAAACGTTCGTTTCCACGCAGGCGAAGAGAAAAACGATCCGGAACTGGCAAAACAATTTGCTGAACTCGCTGATGTATTCGTTAATGATGCATTTGGCGCAGCTCACAGAGCACATGCTTCGACCGAAGGAATCGCTCACTTGCTTCCAGCAGTGTCCGGTTTGTTGATGGAAAAAGAGCTTGATGTGTTGGGTAAAGCAATCTCCAACCCTGAGCGTCCTTTCACAGCAATCATCGGTGGTTCCAAAGTAAAAGACAAAATCGATGTGATCGACAACCTGCTCAACATTGCAGACAACGTAATCATCGGTGGTGGTCTGTCTTACACATTCATGAAAGCTCAAGGCCACGAAGTAGGTCAATCCTTGCTGGATGAGTCCAAACTGGATGTAGCACTGGGCTTTATCGAAAAAGCAAAAAAACTGGGCAAAAACTTCTACCTGCCAGTGGATATCGTAATCTCTGACGACTTTAGTGCAGACGCAAACACAAAAATCGTTGAAGTTGGCGACATTCCTGCAGATTGGGAAGGTATCGACATCGGTCCTAAAACACGTGAGATCTACGCTGACGTTGTTAAAAACTCCAAACTGGTTGTATGGAACGGACCTATGGGCGTATTCGAAATCGAGCCATTCTCCCACGGTACTCGTGCAGTAGCAGAAGCTTGTGCTACAACATCTGCTTACACAGTAATCGGCGGCGGCGATTCTGCAGCGGCAGCTGAGAAGTTCAAATTGGCTGACAAAATGGACCACATCTCCACAGGTGGCGGTGCATCGCTCGAGTTCATGGAAGGCAAAGTGCTTCCAGGCGTAGTTGCATTGAACGACAAGTAAGCTTTAAGCTATAGCATGAAGGAGTTGAAACCAATGAGAACACCAATTATCGCGGGTAACTGGAAAATGTTCAAAACGGTTTCCGAATCCAATGACTTTATTCAGGAAGTTAAAGGAAAAGCGGAAGTCGCAGGCGTAGAAACAGTAATCTGCGCACCTTTTACAAACCTGCCATCCCTGGTAGAAGCTGTGAAAGGCACTAACATCAAAATCGGTGCACAAAATCTTCACTTCGAAGACAACGGTGCATTCACTGGTGAAATCAGCGGTATCATGCTGAAAGAACTGGGTGTTGATTACGTGATTATCGGTCACTCGGAGCGCCGTCAGTACTTTGCGGAAACCGATGAGACTGTCAATAAAAAGTTGCATGCAGCATTCCGTCATGGATTGACTCCAATCTTCTGCCTTGGTGAAACGCTTGAAGAGCGCGAAGCCAACCAAACAAAAGACGTATGTAAAGTGCAAACCGAAGCAGCTTTCACTGGTCTGACTGCTGAGCAAGCAGCACAAGTGGTTATCGCTTATGAGCCAATCTGGGCGATTGGTACAGGTAAATCCTCTACATCCCAAGATGCGAATGAAGTTATTGCTTACATCCGTACATTGGTGAAGGATCTGTACAACGAGCAGGTTGCAGATGCGGTTCGTATCCAATACGGCGGCAGCGTGAAACCGGAAAACGTAACAGAATACCTCGGACAAAGCGACATCGACGGCGCACTTGTTGGCGGTGCCAGCTTGCAGCCGGCTTCGTTCATCGCGCTTGTTGAGGGGGCGAAGTAAGATGACAGCTCCAAAACCTGTAGCACTGATCATCATGGATGGCTTCGGTCTGCGTAACACGGTGGAAGGCAATGCGGTAGCGCAAGCCAAAAAACCGAACTATGACCGTTACATGAGCCAGTTCCCACACACAACTTTGACTGCATGCGGTGAGGCTGTAGGTTTGCCGGAAGGACAAATGGGGAACTCCGAGGTAGGTCACTTGAACATTGGTGCCGGCCGGATCGTATATCAGGATTTGACCCGTATCTCCAAATCGATTCGTGACGGCGAGTTCTATGACAATGAAACACTTGTCAAAGCGGTGCGCGAAGCGAAACAGAACGGTAAAAAGCTTCATCTCTACGGCTTGTTGTCCGATGGTGGCGTACATAGTCACATCGACCACTTGTTCGCGATGCTGGATCTGGCTAAAAAAGAAGAAATGAATGAAGTATACATTCATGCCTTCCTGGATGGCCGTGATGTTATGCCGGATAGTGGTAAAGACTTCATGCAGAAGCTGATCGCTAAGATTGATGAAGTGGGTGTAGGTAAAATCGCAACGGTTCAAGGCCGCTACTATGCTATGGACCGTGACAAACGCTGGGAGCGTGTGGAGAAATCTTACCGCGCCATCGTTTACGGTGATGGACCGAAATACACTGATCCACTCAAAGCGGTTGAAGAATCGTATGAGAAATCCGTATTTGACGAGTTCGTTGAACCAACGATTATCGTTCAAGCGGATGGTGAGCCGGTAGGTCTGGTAGAGAGTGGCGATTCCGTCATCTTCCTGAACTTCCGTCCCGACCGTGCAATCCAGTTGTCGCAAGTATTCACGAACTCCGATTTCCGCGGTTTCGATCGTGGGCCGAAGTTCCCTGTAGGCTTGCACTTTGTGTGCCTGACGTTGTTCAGCGAAACAGTTGAAGGTTATGTGGCTTACTCGCCTAAAAACCTCGACAATACGCTGGGTGAAGTGCTGGTACAGAATAACAAAAAACAACTGCGTATTGCAGAAACGGAGAAGTACCCGCACGTAACCTTCTTCTTCAGCGGCGGCCGTGATGTAGAGCTTCCAGGCGAAACTCGCGTGCTGATTAACTCACCTAAGGTGGCGACGTATGACCTGCAACCGGAGATGAGCGCTTATGAAGTAGCCGATGCAGCAGTCCGTGAGATTGAAGCGGATAAACACGATGCGATTATCCTGAACTTTGCTAACCCTGACATGGTTGGACACTCCGGTATGCTGGAGCCTACCATTAAAGCGGTTGAAGTGACGGATGAGTGCATGGGTCGCGTTGTAGACGCGGTACTTGCCAAAGGCGGCGTAGTGCTGATCACTGCGGATCATGGTAACGCGGATATGGTGTTTGATGAGCAAGGACGTCCGTTCACAGCTCACACAACGAACCCGGTTCCATTTATCGTAACTGATCCAAATGTAACTTTGCGTGAAGGTGGAATTTTGGCCGATATCGCGCCAACCATTCTTGACCTGATGCAATTGCCACAACCGGAAGAGATGACGGGAACATCCGTTATTGCTACCCGTAAGTAAGTTGCACAGCCAACATATATGAAATTGGGAAGTTTGGCGTTTGCCCCTGAACGGAGGCAGCAGAAATGGTCTGAAGAAGCGTGAGCGTTCGCCTTTATCACTAGGATTCCAACTTATGAGAATAAGTTCAAAGGAATCCGGGGATAACAGCGATCGGAAGACGATTCTGCTGATGTAGTGGATAAGGGGAAACACAAGTGGTCCTAATTTTTAATAAATTCAAAATTAAAGGAGATTATCACTCATGACTATTATTTCTGACGTGTACGCTCGCGAAGTCCTCGACTCCCGCGGTAACCCTACAGTTGAAGTTGAAGTATACCTGGAGTCCGGCGCAATCGGACGCGCAATCGTTCCATCTGGTGCATCCACTGGTGCCCACGAAGCAGTTGAGCTTCGCGATGGTGACAAATCCCGTTACCTCGGTAAAGGCGTTCTGCAAGCTGTTAAAAACGTAAATGAAATCATCGCTCCAGAAGTAATCGGTATGGATGCTTTGGATCAACTGGGTATCGACAGATTGATGATCGCTTTGGATGGTACACCAAACAAAGGTAAATTGGGCGCAAACGCAATCCTGGCTGTATCCATGGCTGTAGCTCGCGCTGCTGCTGATGCTCTGGAATTGCCACTGTATGTTTACCTGGGTGGATTCAACGCGAAAGCATTGCCAGTACCAATGATGAACATCATCAACGGTGGTGAGCACGCGGACAACAACATCGACGTACAAGAGTTCATGGTATTGCCAGTTGGCGCACCAAGCTTCAAAGAAGCTCTTCGCGTAGGCGCAGAAATCTTCCACAACCTGAAATCCGTACTGAGCTCCAAAGGCTTGAACACAGCTGTAGGTGACGAAGGTGGTTTCGCACCAAACCTGGGTTCTAACGAAGAAGCAATCACTACAATTATCGAAGCAATCGAAAAAGCTGGTTACAAACCAGGTGTTGACGTATTCTTGGGTATGGACGTTGCTTCCACTGAGTTCTACAAAGATGGTAAATACACTTTGGCTGGTGAAGGTAAATCTTACACTTCCGCTGAGTATGTTGACCTTCTGGCTTCTTGGGTTGAGAAGTACCCAATCATCACGATTGAAGACGGTATGTCCGAAGATGACTGGGATGGTTGGAAATTGCTCACTGAAAAATTGGGTGACAAAGTACAACTCGTTGGTGACGACTTGTTCGTAACGAACACTGAGCGTCTTGCTAGAGGTATTGAGCAAGGTATCGGTAACTCCATCCTGATCAAAGTAAACCAAATCGGTACCCTGACTGAAACATTCGATGCAATCGAAATGGCTAAACGTGCAGGATACACAGCTGTAATCTCCCACCGTTCCGGTGAGTCTGAAGACAGCACAATCGCTGACATCGCTGTTGCAACAAACGCGGGTCAAATCAAAACGGGTGCTCCTTCCCGTACAGACCGTATCGCAAAATACAACCAATTGCTTCGCATCGAAGATCAATTGGATGAGCTTGCTCAATACAATGGTCTTAAAGGTTTCTACAACCTCAAAAAATAAGCTGTGTACACAGCTTTTCGGGCAAGCCGGGTAACCGGCTTGTCTTTTTTATGATTATATATGGTGCTGTAGAGTGTGGATGTAGTAGTTATATGAATACTTGGTGTCCAATTTTGAAATTTAAGGGAAATAGGGTGTGGTGTACTACTTGTATCACACCTATAGCTATGCTACAATTAAAGTAACTGTTTTTATGGTCAGATGTTATGCCCACATGGGTAGGAGGTGGAAAGAATGGATATTGCTTTGAAATTGCTGCTCGTTGTTTTCTCGATCGGTCTAATCACTGTAGTATTGCTGCAGCACGGGAAAAGCGCTGGTTTGGCGGGTGCCATCTCCGGTGGTGCGGAACATCTTTTCGGTAAAACGAAAGCGCGCGGATTGGATCTTTTCTTGCAACGTGCAACGGTGGTACTGGGTGCAGGATTTATGATTTTGGCTGTTATTGTTACGATCGTTTCGAAGTAACTAGCAGTCAGCAAGAAACCGAATAGCTGAAGCCAATGGCTTAACGGATAAACCTTCGTTTCGTGCAGAAACGGAGGTTTTTTAGTAGAAATTTATTGCTCCAAAGTTTTCCATTTATATTGCTATATAGGCCATCTAGTCCTTCATGAAATTGAGGGATACTGCATTTTGCTTGTAACTTCTGTTCGATTCCCCCTTACTGTTTTAGAGACCCATTTCAGGCAGGTATGCCCCGGCGAGATGTAAAAATCCTGTGATTAATACTTCAAACGTATAGATAAGATTTGTGGTGAAACTAATTTTCTAAATGCTAATTTAAATCAGATCGGGCATATCACATACTGCATAAACTGTTTGAAGGAGCAGACTCAAACGGCTAGCTTGGAACGTTAAGAGACCAAGGGTCTTTTTTGGGTAGCTACGGATGGGCTGGATTGAATTCGTGTATACTAGGGTATGAGATAGTAAGGGCGCGGTAATCATACGCATTTTACTATGTGGTATCTGTACGAACACGGCAAGAATTCCGATACATAAAGAGAAGAGATCAGACTATACTCTTACGTTTCCCGAGGTGAAAACTAATGATAACCGAACAACAATTGCTTGACTTCATGCGGGAGACCGCTTATAAACCGATGACTTATCAGGAGCTGGAACAGCACTTTCAGATTGAAGATGCTGCTGATTTCCGAGCCTTTTTGATTATGCTGAATACGCTGGAGGAATCCGGCCAAATTTTGCTGACCAGTAACAACCGCTATGGTATGCCAGAACGTATGAATCTGGTGCGTGGGCGCTTGCAGGCGCATGCGAAGGGGTTTGCTTTTCTGATTCCAGAAGACCGCGAACACCCGGACGTATATATCCATGCCAATGATATGAAAAGTGCAATGAATGGTGATATTGTGCTTGTGAAAGTAACGTCCCAAGGGCCGTCCGGTGGACGTCTGGAGGGTGAAATTGTACGGATTGTGACGCGTGCAATTACACAAGTTGTAGGAGTTTTTCAGAGCCACGAAGTGTACGGATTTGTCATTCCGGACGATAAACGGATTAATCGTGATATTTTTATCCCGCGTACGAATTTTGCCGGTGCTGTAGATGGACAGAAGGTTGTTGCCAAGATTGTCAGTTACCCGGAAGGCCGTGCAGCCGCTGAGGGTGAAATTATAGAGATTTTGGGTCACAAGGATGAGCCAGGCATTGATATTTTATCGGTCATTCGCAAGCATCAGTTACCTGAAGCTTTCCCGGATGAGGTGATGCAAGAAGCGGAGAAGGCGCCTGATTCCATTACAGATGAAGAGATTATTCAGCAGGGACGCCGCGACTTGCGTGGTCTGAACATCGTTACGATTGATGGCGAGGATGCGAAAGACCTGGATGATGCGGTTAACGTGGAAAAACTGCCGAACGGCAACTACCGTCTGGGCGTGCATATTGCCGATGTAGGTTACTACGTGCGTGAGAACTCCAAACTGGATCAGGAAGCATATAACCGCGGATGCAGTGTGTATCTCGTTGACCGGGTTATCCCGATGCTGCCACAACGTCTGTCGAACGGAATTTGTAGTTTGCACCCACAGGTGGATCGTCTGACGTTGTCCTGTGAGATGGAGTTTAACGACCAGATGAAGGTTGTGAAGCACGACATTTTCACGAGTGTTATCAAAACGAAGGAACGTATGACCTATACTAACGTACGCAAAATCCTGGAAGGCGAAGAGCCGGAGTTGCTTGAACGTTATAAAGACTTGGTGGAAGATTTCCACCTGATGAAAGAGATTGCATTGAAGCTACGTGCGATGCGTATGCGCCGCGGGGCGGTGGATTTTGATTTTGAAGAGTCCAAAATCATCGTCGATGAGAACTGCAAACCGGTGGATATTGTGAAACGGGAGCGTTCCATTGCAGAACAAATCATTGAGGAGTTCATGCTTGCAGCCAATGAGACAGTAGCGGAGCATTTCCACTGGCTTAAAGTGCCGTTCATCTATCGTGTGCATGAAGACCCGGATCAGGAAAAACTGCAAAACTTCCTCGCTTTTGCGGCGAATTTTGGACACCAGGTCAAAGGGCGTGGTAATTCCATTCATCCAAGGGCGCTTCAATCACTACTGGAGGATATTAACGGTACGAAAGAGCAGACGGTCATCAGCACGATGATGCTGCGTTCCATGAAACAGGCGAAATATGATTCGGAAATGTCCGGTCACTTTGGTTTGGCGGCAGAGTTCTATAGTCACTTTACATCCCCGATCCGCCGTTATCCCGATCTGGTCATTCACCGGGTCATTCGTGAAGTGATCGAGAACAACGGGGCATTACCGGAGAATCGCCAAGAGTATCTGGCAAGCCGGATGTCGGATATCGCCCAGCAGTCCTCGGAACGCGAGCGTGTGGCGGTGGAAGCGGAGCGCGATACGGAGAAAATGAAAAAGGCCGAGTACATGCTCGACAAGGTCGGCGAAGAGTTCGAAGGCATCATCAGCAGCGTAACCAGCTTCGGTATGTTTATTGAGCTGGAGAACACGGTAGAAGGTCTGATTCGACTTAGCGCGCTGACAGATGACTATTACCATTTTGATGATCAGCATATGGCTTTGATTGGTGAGCGTACATCCAAAGTATTCCGTATCGGTGACGAAGTGAAAATTCGCGTAGCACGTGTGAGTATGGAAGAGTACACGATTGATTTTGAAATGGTCGATATGAAACCTCGCCGAGAACGGGATGGTGGTTTCGATCGTGGTGCTCGCGGTGGTAAAGGTGGTCGTCCTGGTAGCGGCGGCGGCCGAGGCGGAGCCAAAGGTGGCTTCGGTGGAAACCGTGGCGGAAAAGGCGGTGCTGCAGCTGCTGGTTCAGGCGGTAAACGTGACCGAGGCGGCAGATCTGCAGAAGAGAGTGGTAAAGGTGCCCGCGGTGGCCGTGGTGGAGCGGCAAATGCCGGAGCAAGCGCAGGCTCATCAGCAGGTGGGTTTGCTGGTAAAGGCAGCGGCAGACCGAAAGGTGAACGTCGTGCGAGTGATGCAAGTGCAGGCACAGGCGCTTCAGGTAGTCGTGGTAAAGGTGCGGTAAGCTTTGGTTTTGGTTCGGGTAAAGGCGGATATAGCTCTGCCCCGGCTGGTCAGGATAGTGGATCAGGTGAACGTAACCAAGGAAATAGCCTAAATGGTAGCGGCCGTGGAGAAGGAAGCTTCAAATCCGGTAAGGGCGGTAGCGGTAAAGGTGGCAAAGGCGGAGGTAAACGTAAGAACACCTCACCTAGCGGTATCTTTATCGGGGAAAATGCTACACCGGGCGGCGCGCAAGAAGGCGGAGCACCACGCCGTAAACGTAAGAAAAACAAAGGCGGGGCCGGGAATGGGACAGCCGCTTTTGTTCGGAAGAAAAAGAAGTAAGTGAGAAGCCAGAAAGGGGCGGCGCAGGCCGCCTCTTTCTTGATTTTAACAGCCGTCCTTGCTACAATTAGGGTCTGGCACAGGTTTTTTGGTGCAACATGGATGCTATGCTGGTACAGCATGGTACGGGTTTATTTTACGAAGAAGGAGTGAGGACATGGGCAAGAATGATGGGCAGAACAAAGTGCTTGCACAGAACAAAAAGGCTTCCCATGATTACTTCATTGAAGATACGTATGAAGCGGGCATGGTGCTGACCGGCACAGAAATCAAGTCGATTCGTAACGGTCGTGCGAACATTGGAGACTCATTTGCAACGATTCGTAACGGTGAGATTCATATTCACAATATGCATATCAGTCCTTTTGAACAAGGCAATCGGCATAATCCGCTTGATCCAACACGCACACGTAAATTGTTAATGCATAAGGTGCAAATTCATAAATTGCTTGGATTATCCAAGCAGGATGGATACAGCATTGTGCCATTGAAAATTTACATTCGTAATGGCTACGCGAAGCTGCTACTTGGCTTGGGTAAAGGTAAGAAGCAGTATGATAAACGTGACACTGCCGCGAAACGGGATGCTCAACGTGATATCCAACGTGCACTGCGCGAGAAGCAGAAGGTTGCGCGTTAAAAGAGAACGACGTTTCGCAAACTCGGAATCGATGGAGCCTCGCATTTTGCCTATGTATGGGTGAGTGTGAGGCTTTTTTTATTTTGTAGATTGCGTAAATTTGTGCACCGGTGGGTAAATTAATTAAACCAACGGTTGTAGCTGGGTAAACTTTACTTCCGATGAGTCACGCGGTATAATATGTAGACGATTGAGCCTGATGGCGTGGTTAGTTGGCTAGTTTGGATAACCTTTCATCTGCGCTCAGTAGACTGGATTGCTTTCCAGCAATCTGCACTATATCGGTGATTCGGGCTGTGATATGATTATTCATGTAGCAGACAGGAATGCCGAGTATGTAAGAAACATCTTTTCACCTTGGAGGGATTAGATGTGCAGCACCTTTGCTCCGTATTCACGGATTAATCCTGGAGCCCTTCTTCATTGAGGGGGCGTTTATGGATTCGACGGGGATAGTTCGAGCATGGGTAGCGGGTAGTGGGGACGCGTCCGCTTTATCAACGCTAAAGCCTATTAAACGGCAAACAACAAACAAACTACGCTTTCGCAGCCTAAGAAACTGTGTGCGTGCTTCTACCCTGCATCGCCCATGTGACAGGACTAGGGGCTAACAAGTAGTGGGATACGCTGTCACATCTCCGCCTGGGGTGTGCTGAAGAAGACAATCAGGCTGACCCAACGTATAGCCGGTTACAGGGCGATACTCGGGTGACATCAAAACTGTGACTACACCCGTAGAAGCTTATGTGTCGTTATCTTCGGACAGGGGTTCGACTCCCCTCGCCTCCAAGATGGTACTTAATGAGTAAGTACTATGTTGAAGGCGTTTAGGTAACTCCAAGTGAAAAAGAATCAGGTAGCTGGAACATCAGCAATCTGATTCTTTTTTTATAACTTACATATAAATTGTTTTTCAAGAATGAGAAAGAGTATGTGATCGTGTGAGGTCGCTTCACCGATATCACTCATACTTCTGAAATACAAGTTGGCTTCCTTATAAACATTTAATTCTTGCAGATTATATAAAGCTTTTAAACTTCTCATTTTTTTCTTTTTTGTCTGGTAGTTGATCAAGCAGGATATACAGTGAGGTAGGATACCTTTCTGGATTTGAATAGTTAAAACCAAATATATGTTTAAAGAATTGATAATATAGTAAGAAATATTCTTGTTCCCTCTGTTCTTTTGTTAGTCCAACTGCTTGTTTAATATTATGTGTAAACATGATTCTAACTTTGATCTTGTCTTCAGCAACATAATAATGCAAATGGTCTCGTATCTAATACGCAAATTAATCCTAATAATACTTACTCCCATACATTCACTGGCCTGAACAAAAGTACTAAATATTACGTTAAATTCTCTGTAACTACTGGGAATGAAAATACCTACTCTTTTAACGGTGCTATATCCTCAGTAAAATAACATTCTATATTAATGTAAAAAGGCTATGGACTATGTCCGTAACCCTACTAATTTTTGAAAGGAGTATTATGAGACGTTTGCTTAACTAGAAAAATGTAAACTATATATTTTACATCTATATATTTTGCTTAATTAATTTTGTAGTTGTTAAATTTTTTGGAGACTTCGACTCAGTAATTGGAAGAATTAATGTTGTTCTAGGACAAAGAAGATATTTTGGATCTTGGAATTATTCATTTAAATTTTTTGGCACAATTTCTACTGCGATAAACTCATATAAACAAGATCCAAGTTTGGGACTTGCGATAAAACTATTTATCGTAAATATTCTATGTTTTGTACCTCTGGGGTATTTATTAGCTTTAAAATTAGAAAAGAATTCAATGATTAGAGTGGCATTATTTTCTTTGTCTATAATCTTATGTATTGAGATTACTCAATTTATAACATGTCTCGGTATTGCAGATGTAGACGATGTAATTCTTAATATGCTAGGTAGTGGATTAGGGTATGTCCTTTTCCTTGTGATTGAGAAAATCTATCCTATGAAGTCAAAAATAAATAGAGATAACTCAAAAAGTAACCCCAACAGCTAAAGATATTGAGGGTGCTTTTTGTTTACATATAAATTTTGATCACACAACGTGTGCGGCTCTTGTTTTGTGAGCAGATCAGCGGGACCTTGCGGCCCAGTAGCTACTCTGACTCATCCTCTGGACGCAAGAAAACCGGTATGTATGATGAACTTGATTAATATGAATATGCAGATGTATGTATGCAGTTTGGGTGAAGTAAAATTTTTATATATAATGTAAAAATATGTCTTCTTGCTCTTTCGAAAATAGTGTATCATAAATATTGTTAAAAAAGTATGTTGATAACTTAACATACTAAATATATATATTTTGGAGGTATTTAGATGAGAAAAGTAATCAAACGTATTTTGGCTACTACAATTTCTGCTGCAAGTATCTTTGGGGTAGCATCTTCCGCATTTGCTGAAGAAGTATCTCTACCAACAACACCACCAGTGTTGATAGAGCGACCAGGAAATGATACAGACGTTATTGTTCCTTTCGCTTCTGATAAGCCATGGTCCATAAATTTTGATGGGAGCAGAACAAGTGATTCCAAAACGCTTGTAATGTCAGATGATTTACCTTGGCTTAAAATTCAAGTGAAAAATTCAGGAACAACAGACATGATAGTTACTCTCACACAACACTCTCCTACGGGAAAAGTATGGGGTATGCTTACTATTCAGCCTGGAAAAACAGAGAACTTATGGGGTGAGATGCCTTATGGAGGAACGTATTATGTTAACTTTACATCGACGGGCACTTTAAAAGGTGCAGCTTCTACCCGAATCGCTTCAACCTGGCAGGAATTAGGTATTTAATACAATATTCCCAAAAACACCCTGGCTGGGCAATGTCATTAAGTTTAGTCCAAAGACAAGATCAGGAACAAAAAATGGAAGCCGAAACGGTATGGGGGTGAGTCCCATGCCGTTTGTTTTTCCAGTGTATTTTAAAAAAATTCAACAGCATATAAAGCTGAAGGAACCTTCCAAGATTCAAATACATACGAGCCAATTTGTATAGTTAAAAAAATAACGTTGTGAGTTTAAAAAAGTTGGTAGATTTCTTGTTTTTTTTTAATTTCTATAAAGGAAAAATTGGGGTCATTAGAGTGTGAGAAATTCCATCCTCCATAACTCAACTGACAAGGTTTGAAACCAAGTTTTCTTTAATAGATCTTGCGTTTGCCCTTTTTCCATCGTATTCCTTAGATTAAAATCTCCTTCTAACTGTAAATATAGCAGCTATCAAACAGCAAAATGCTCAATATAATTTTTAATCTAACCTAACTTTAGCTTAAGGACTAATTTTGAATTAATGTAGAAAATGCCTAGTCGTTTGACTGGGTATTTTTTGTTATTGAGTAACGAACGTATATTCGCATACAATAACGAAAAGCGAACGAATGTTCTTTTGGTGGAGGGATGAACATGCCAGTGAAATACTTGGGGTGTTTAGTGGAAATCATTTATCAGGATCAGTCGGGAAAGATCACGAAGCGCCGCATTCAGATCAAGAGCATCCGATCTGGAAGAATCAAAGCAGATGATTTGTTGTCTGGCCAGCCACGTACGTTCCGTGAATCAGGACTGCTGGCATGGCATCCAATCAAGACAGTAGAGAAAGGGGCATAAAGATATTGACTGATTATCAGCGCAAGGTGTTGAGAATCTTATACAACTATAAAAACGGCCGCAGACGCTTCCCTACGATTCATGAACTGACCGTCAAGACAGGCAAATATAAACCTGATGTCATGGCTGCGTTGGACGCCCTTGTGTCTGCGAAGTACATTAAAATACAAAGAAAGGAGCCCTAATTGATGTATATACAATATTTTAAAGGTGCAGGCGGTTCATTATTCATAAGTATTCTAATTTATCTATTAACGGTCCCAATCTACAAAGAGTATCTCACACTTCAACTTAAAATGGTCGCTTTATACGTTTATGTTAGTTGTATATTGGGGATCATCTTATACTCAATCCTTGTTAAGTATAAAAAAGAGGCAAATTATATATTTTGTTTCTTGTTATATATCCTATTAGGAGGTTTGGCATCTATAGCCTACTGGCCGCTATTTTTCATTTTTATAGCAGGTTCCGTGGTGTTTTATTTAGTTCAAGTAGTACAAAAAAATAAGTTCCCTATAGTGTTGTCCATATCGGGGCCCATATTCTTAATTATAATCCTTATCCTGAACTAATGAAAAAGGTGTGAGCTAGCCTTTTACAGTCCAAGAGGCCAATCCATTCTGTCTCGAATTCAATAAAACTGGTGAGCAAGAAATACTACATAAAGGAGTTAACCCCAGATGAGTGAAAAACACTGGCTTGTCGTGCAATATCCGCTAAAGAGTGCCAACGGTACCAAACGTGATCAGTGGTTGAAGGAGAAGGTTATGGAGTATCTTGAAACTGCTCTAACCCAGCATGAACTGGGGGAAGTGGATGGATGCGAGATAGGAAGCAGCATGGCTGATCCGAAGAAGTATGTGATGAACATCTTCTGTGTGGTGACGGATGAAGAGCGGGGCATAGCATTGGTCAAAAAAGTACTTCGAGAGAGCCGGCTAGATTACACCCGCATCCTCATTGCAACTATGCCTTACGGCACAGAAGGCAGCTACACGTTGAAGTTTGCTTCCAAAAAGGGTGTTACTGATTTTTCGCTATAATCTTCAACTACGTATTCAATATGAGGCGATCTTCACATCTTACGGTGGAGGTCTTTTTTTTATGCCGAATAAGGCACATCCATATCGAGTTTAGCTTTTTTCCACCTAACGCCCAACCTCTCTACCAATACAAACCGGCACAAAGCGATAAAAGGTGTTGAGGCTCTTCCAGATCCAGGCATATAATATACAATTGTATGCAGTCCGAGGTAGCGTGGATCTCTCGGAAATCTGAGAAGAATGGAGGGTACTGTATTGAGCAGGAAGTTAAACCTGATATTACGTCTAAGAGAGTTTTTGCAACAAAAGCCCAAAACACTTGCCTTTAAAATTCCCTTTGCGTACTTTGTTATTATTCTGCTAACGGTGGCGTTTAGTGCGCTGGTGCTCAACCGTATTTCGGAAAATGACGCGCAGCAGAAGATCAACGAAGCGTCACTGCAGACGATTACGTCGATCCAGACGAATGTCAATCTGATGATCGAGAATGTGAACAATTATTCGAAAATGATTTTCTCCGATCCGAACCTGCAGAACCTGCTAAGGCAAGGCAATGTATATTCTAATTTGCAGATGCAATCCAAGGTTAGTTCGTATTTGACTAATCTTATGCAAGCGGTTCCAATTATTGATTCAGTCTACATTTATGACAACTCGGGACACCGTTTTTCGGTGGGCACACAGCAGTGGCCAGCTTTTCTCGAAGCGAATGTGAAGGATGCACCGTGGTATGAGCAAGCTCTGAATTACAAAGGGCGATACCTGCTCAGGCTGAATGGCGGTGACAGCAACGAAAAGGAAGCGGGAGTCGGAGCGGTAGCAGAGAACATGAACAACACTGTATACACACGGGCAGATGTAAAAGAAAATAAACGTCAGAACTCTCCTAATCATGAATTTGCTAACAAAGTGACGAGCAAGAACTCGAACAATAATGATCGAGGTACTGAGCAACTTAATAGAGAAATTCATGAAAACGAAAACACTAACAACATGGATAGCAAAAATACCAACAGTATAACCCATAGTCAAAATGTCGGCATGCCCCCGGCCAACGGTAGAAGTTTAGAAATGGAGACGGAGAAGGAAACAGAACAGGGGAAAGAAAAAGAGAAAAAAAATGAAAATGAGAAACAAAAAGAGAAAGTGGTCTCTTTTATTCGTTTAATGCGCGACCTGGACGATACCTCTCCACTCGGCTTTCTGGTCATGAACATCAAAGAGAAATCCATTGCCCAAGCTTACGCTAATCTGCCGGCATCCGATTCATTTCAGGTAGCCATTCTGGACGAGCATCAGCAGATTATCGCATCGAATGCCACTACAAATACGGCAACAAACACCATGACAAATGCTGTAAAGAATGCAGATTCTACTACTTCTTCAACATCTCTGGCATACACAGCCTCATCAAAATCTACCGCACATACAGCAACTCCAACAGCTACAGAATCAGAAGAGGCAATTCCATCTGATGCTTCCTCGTCCACAGCTCAGAAACAAGCAAGTATGCAAGAGATTTTAGAGGCCAATCAAGCAAAGTTAAAACAGGCATTTCAGGAACAGCCTTCAGGCGTTCTGACTCTACATTCCGGAGGACAAGATTACGCGGTGACCTACCGCTCAACAGGTGAAGATCAGTGGAAGTACATCAGCATGAGTCCATATCGTGCAACGGACACCCGCAACACATCTCTAGTTCTGCTTGCTTTTATGCTGCTGGCGGTGAATGGGTCTGTCTTTTTTGTCAGTTCTTTTATTATCTCTCGTAGCGTCATCAAGCCGATTCATAAGTTACTCCGATCCATGCAAAAAGCACCCAGTGGCAACTTCCGCAAAGTTAAAGTGGAGCTGAACAGTTACGAATTCCAACAGCTTTACAGTGGCTATAATCAAATGATTGAGCAGATCGAGCAGATGCTGAGTCGAATCATTCAGGAGCAACAGACGATCCGCCGAGTTGAGCTAAACACGCTCCAAGCACAGATCAAACCGCATTTTCTGTACAACACACTCGACTCGATTACTTCTCTGGCGATGTCGGGTATGAACGATAAAGTGTGCGAGATGCTGGAGGCACTCGGAAGTTATTATCGGCTGAGTGTGAGCAAAGGCAATGAGGTCATCACACTACGCGAAGAGGTTGAGATTGTACGTCATTATTTGATCATCCAGCAGGTGCGTTATCCTGGTGTTTTTGAGGTGCAGTACGATATCGATCCGGACTGTGAGCAGGTGCTGATTCCCAAACTCGTACTCCAACCCCTGGTGGAAAATTCACTCTATCATGGCATTCGTGCCAAAGGCAGCTCGGGCATTATACGTATTCAGGCGCAGCAATCGGGAGATAGCGTTACACTATTACTTACGGATGACGGTGCGGGTATGTCCGAGGAACAAGTGCAACAGATTCAGCGCACAGAAAAGCACAACTTCATCCGACTCGTGCATGATCAGTCAGAGCCTAGCTCCTTCAGCACCCGCGATCTAACTCTCTCGAATGCCTTTAAATCCTCTTCCAACCCTACTCCCGCCTCTAACTCCAATGTAAATGCAAGCTTTGGTCTGTGGGGAACGATGGAGCGGCTGCGTATATTTTATGATCGTGAAGATGTGTTGAATCTTAAGAGTGTGCCTGGAAAAGGAACCACCATAACCATTACGATCCCGAAGGGAGACGTTGGATCATGGAACCATTAAAAGTATTGCTTGTGGATGACGAATATCTCATCCGAAATCTACTACGTATGCGCATCGATTGGCAGGAACAAGGCATGCAGATCGTTGGCGAAGCCTGTGATGCGGCAGAAGCCTTAGAGCAGATAGAGTTATTACATCCGGACATTGTATTTACGGATATTTATATGCCCAAGATGGACGGCATTGAGCTGAGTGGTCTCATTTTGGAGCGTTATCCGAACATCAAAATTGTAGTGGTGACAGGACACGATGAATTTGAATATGCACGTCAGAGTGTGAAGCTGGGTATATCCGATTTTATTTTGAAACCGATTCGAGCTACTGAATTATTACAGGTTACCACCAAGTTGCGAGCGGCTATCGAGCAGGAGAGGGGAAGGGAATATGAGCTGTCTAAGCTGCGAGAGGAGATGAAGCGCAGTCTGCCGTATCTCAAGGAACGTTTTGTGAATCAGTGGCTACAAGGGGTGTTGCATGAGGAAGAGGTGCGGGAACAGGTGCGTTTCTTCGACATTCCAATCGCTGCTGATAACCTGCAATCTCGAGTAGCCATCATCGAGGTACAGGCCGCGATACCTTCACAAACGGAGACTTCTAACGAGGAAGTTCAGATCCTGATGCGTATGAATGGTTTGAAGCACGTACAGGCCTATTACCAGCAGGATATATACAAAATCATTGTCATGGACACACACAATCGTATTGTCATCTTTACGACCCACCCTGATGCCAAGCTAACCGAGCAGGCCGAGCAATTAATGGGAGAACTTCGATATCTGCTGAAAGTTGACGGTTCCGAGGCAGACGTAACAATAGGGATTGGACAGCTGTACTCCGGGTGGGAGAGAGTCTGTATCGCTTACCGTGAAGCATGTCGTGCTCTGGATTACCAGACGTTTGTGGGGAAAAATCAGGTCATCTGCTTCGAGGATCTCGTGATCGAAAGCGATCAACAAAGCCAGCCGTATCGCTCGGATAAAGGGCTTCTAGAGCAACTGCAATTCTGCATTAGCGTTGGTGCGGGAGAGGAGGCTGTGTCTTTACTTAAACAGATCCTTGCTACCCCATTTTCCAATCCAGCACAGTTCCGCATGGCGGCTATGGATGTAATTACCGAATGCCAACGTGCAGCCATGGAGCAGCAACTTGAGGGTGAGCAGGTATTCAACCAGGAAGCTGTTTCCATGATGCTGATGTCAGAGCATTTACCAGACTTGAGGGCGATGCTGGAGCAACATGTCCGGGCCATATCGGGTGTGATTAAAGCCAAACGACAAGCGAAGGAAGTCAATTTAATCGATCAGGTCAAGGCGTATTTGGAAGAGCAGATGAGCAATGCAGAGGTGGGGTTGTCTAGTACAGCCGCGACTTTTTACGTGAGTCCGGGTCACTTGGGGCGTTTGATGAAAAAAGAAACCGGGCAGACGTTTGTCGAGTATTTAACGCAGCTTCGTATGAAAAAGGCCGAATCCTTGCTGAAGCAGACGGATTTGAAAGGGTATGAGATTGGGGAGCAGGTAGGTATCCCGGACCCGCACTATTTCAGCGTATTATTCAAAAAACAGTTCGGTCGTTCCATGAACGAGTACCGGAACGTCCGAAATTAAGCCTTTTACACTTCAAAATGGTCGCGCTTTCAATTGTGTTCGAATATTACAAGTCGATGCCTGTTTTCTAAATGGAGCACAGTGCGAACCACTACTAAAATATGGATACATAGTTGAATTACTTTTTACACTAAAACGGAGAAGACAGAAAAAACCTGAAGAAAAGAAGAGTTCGCCTTTATCACGGGTTTTACCCCTTCAAAAGGGAATCAAAAAAATCTGGGGATAACAGCGATCGTAAGGTTATTCTGTCATCGGAGTGTACGTGTAAATATCTGAGTTCAACGATGTACAGAACCAATAAAAAGATCAGGGAGGTCATATGATGAAAGCGCTATTAAAGAAATCTTTAAGTCTGTTTCTGGCTCTGGGACTTGCGGGAAGTCTGGCTGCATGTTCGTCCGATTCGTCTGGCGGAGCACAGGGGGGAAGCAATGGTAAGATCAAGCTGACGCTGTGGGATCAATCGGTTGGTACAACAGACCCGTCAGCCAAACTGCTACCTGAGATTGTGGAGAAATGGAACAGCGAGCATCCCGATATCCAGGTTGAACGTACAGGCACAACAGGTGAACAATACAAAACGAAAGTGAAAACATCCATCGCAGCTGGTGAGTCACCAGACCTGTTCTACGGAATGGGCGGGGGCAGCTTCATGCAGCCCTATATTAAATCCGGTAACGTACTGGAGATTACAAGTTATCTGACTGACGATATCAAGGAACGTATGGGTCCCGGGATGGCAGAAGCGATTAATATGGATGGCAAAATCTATACGCTACCTGTGTACACACACATCGCCAATCTTTACGTGAATACCGAATTGTTTGAGCAGGCGGGTGCCAAAATCCCGACTACATATAACGAGCTGCTGGATGCTGTCACCAAACTGAAAGCAGCAGGAATTACCCCGGCTGTGATTGGTGAGAAAGACCGCTGGCCGGGCATGTACTGGTATGACATGATTGCGATGCGCCAAGCGGGCAATGCGGCGGTGATCGAAGCGTTCAAAGATCCGTCCAAGTGGGATTCACCGGACTTTGTCGCGGCCGCTACCAAGATGCAGCAACTGGCTCAGGCCGGAGCATTCAACAGCAGTATGTTCAGTATGAGTTATGACGAGATGCTTGGGGCGTTTAATGCGGGCAAAGGTGCGATGATGTTCCAAGCGAACTGGGTCAATGCAGGTATTGAAGACCCGTCTGCCTCGGCAGTTAAAGGCAAAGTAAAGGTAATTCCATTCCCGGTATTTGAGGATGGCAAAGGCACCAGCACTGAAATCTTCGGCGGAGCCGTGGACGGTTTCTACATCAGCCAAACGACCAAGCATCCGAAGGAAGCTACGGAATTCCTCATGTATCTGAGCGAGCAACTCGGCACACAAGGTTTCCTGGCGGGAGCAGGACTGCCAAGCTGGAAAACCGATTCACTCGACACCTCCAGCTTGTCTTCTCTCGATCTGTCTGCGGCGGACATTATGAAAACGGCCACCTCCTTCATCGCTTGGTGGGATAACATCCTGCCTGCCGAGTCTGCGGAAGCACATAAAAATCTGATCGCACAGCTACTGGCTGGTGATGTCACGCCAGAGGAGTTTTGCAAACAGATGGCGCAGCTGAAACCAACGGAGCTAAGTCTGTAGGCTAAACAGGCAAGCAAGTATAGTGAAATGCTGCATGCGCACCCTTTCGAAGTTTGCACGCATATACACTTGTAAACCATCAAAATAATGCCCAAACGAGGCGTGATCCGGGATTTCCGGTCACGCCTTTGAGAGGAGAAGAGTCATGAACTCTGTATTTTCCAATAAAGGTACGATTGCCGTTTTTGTATTACCTACACTGATTCTGTTCTGCGGCATTGTGCTGATTCCGATCTTTGTCTCCAGTTATTACAGTATGCTTGATTGGAATGGCGTGGGGAAAGGCGCGTTTATCGGCCTGGACAACTATGTGGAGATGTTCAAGGATACCCGAGTGATTAACTCGATCAAAAATTCCCTGCTATTTGCAGGTGCCTCTGTATTCATTCAGTTGCCAATCTCACTGGTGCTGGCGCTGATTCTGGCCTCTAACATCAAAGGGGAAGGCTTTTACCGAACCGTATATTTTATTCCTGTACTGATCTCCACGGTCGTTATTGCCCAGTTATGGTCGAAAATTTATAATGCCGATTACGGTCTGCTCAACGTGATGCTACAGAATATCGGTCTATCCAGCTGGGCGCAGGATTGGCTGGGTCAGAAGGAGACGGCTCTGACGGCCTCCTTCATTCCAACGCTCTGGCAGTACATGGGATATCATATGTTGCTGATGTACGCTGGGGCAAAATCCGTTTCCCAGGATGTCTTAGAGGCGGCACGAATCGATGGTGCTTCCCGGATGCGTGTGGCGTGGTCCATTATGATCCCGTTGATGAAGCCGATTCTGAAGGTATGTCTTGTATTTTCGGTAATTGGGGCGTTTAAGGTGTTTGACCTGATCTATGTGCTGACAGGCGGCGGGCCATTTTACAGTACAGAGGTGCCGAGCACGCTGATGTACGCTACCATTTTTGACACGTTCCGGTACGGATACGGCAGTGCTATTTCTGTTTTTATTATCGTGGAATGTCTGGTGTGTACCATCCTTATTAATTCGTTGTTCAAGACAGAGTAGAGGGAGGGAAGACGTATGAGTACGGTTAACAATATCATGTTGCAAAAAAAGCCCCAGCCTCGGCGCTCCCTCACCGGAGCTATCGGCAAAGTGTTATTGCAGGCGTTTCTGATCCTGATCGCCGTCATTCAGATCTATCCGCTGATTTGGCTGGCACTGTTTTCCCTGAAGGATAACAGTGAAATTTTCAGCGGCGACGTGGCAGGGCTACCCAAAGCCTTTCTGTGGAGCAACTATACCAAGGCACTGTCTGATGGGCATGTCCTGAACTATTTTATGAATAGCGTGCTGGTCACGGCGGTCTCCATTATTCTGGTGCTGATCCTGTCCTCGATGACGGGATACGCGATTACAAGAATGAACTGGAAGCTCAGTGGGCTGACGATGACGTTGATTCTGCTCGGAATGATGGTGCCGATTCATGCGGCGCTCCTGCCGTTATTTATTATTTTGAAAAACCTGAGTCTGCTCAACAGCTACTGGGCTTTGATCATTCCTTATGTAGCCTTCGGCATTCCGATGGCGGTCTTCATCCTGGGTAGCTTTTTCAAAGGTATCCCCAGAGAGATGGAGGAGTCTGCCGTTATCGACGGATGCGGGATTTACCGCACGTTTTTCTCCATTATCCTGCCTCTCGTAACTCCTGCGATCTCCACGGTAGCGATATTTACATTTTTGTCGTGCTGGAATGAGCTGATGTTTGCAGTCACGTTTATTAACAATACAGCGTATCAAACGCTGACGGTGGGCATGATGTCCATGGTTGGAACGTACATTACGCAGTGGGGCATCATTGGCGCGGGTCTAATGATTACGACCGTACCGACGGTTGTGATCTATCTGCTCCTGAACAAACAGGTGCAGAAGAGTATGATTGCTGGTGCGATTAAAGGTTAGCTTTTTGCTAGTGTGATTACTATATAAGTTCAACTATTTTTTACATAAAAACGGAAAGGACAGAAAAAACCTGGAAAAGCGAAGCTAAAAGCTTTCTGAAAGAAAGCTACATCGGAAGCATACGCCTCGCCTTTATCACCGGATTTTTCCTTTTAAAAAAGGGAATCAAAAAATCTGGGGATAACAGCGATTGGAGGGTTGTTCTGTCATTGGAGTGCTTGTGTGAACATATCAAGTTCAACTTATATGGACTAGACCCCAGCTTTCAGCCGTGGAATAATAAGGGAGAGTTGATCTGAGCAGTCAGAGAGGGGAATGTGGTTACATGATGGCGCAGTTAGTTGAGCAGGTATCTGTACAGGAAAAGGTTGTAGCTTTTACGTTTGATGATGGCCCTCATCCGGTGTATACCCATCAAGTGCTGGACATTTTCCGCCGTGCAGGCGGGCATGCAACGTTTTTCATGATCGGCAAGGAGATGGAAGCATACCCGGACATTGCGGCACAGGTGCATCGTGAAGGCCATGAGATTGCCAATCATACATACACTCATCCGAACCTGACCGAGCTTACGCTGGATGAGGCCGGGGAAGAATTGCGGCAAGCAGAACGCCTTGTTCAAGAAGTCACGGGCAATGCTGCCCGCAGCTTCCGTCCGCCTTATTTTGGCGTGAACGAGGACATTCTAGCTCTGGCTGCGGAGCGGGGTTACCGGACGATCGGTGCGGTGAACGGCGGTGCGCAGGATTGGGATAATCCCGGGGTTGAACACATTTTGGAACATACCCGTTCCGTGGTAAAACCCGGCAGTGTTTTGATCTTCCATGATGGATACGGGGAACGTTCCCAGACTGTTGAGGCCGTACGTGTGCTGGTGGAAGAACTGACGGCAGAGGGATATCGCATGGTCACGGTGAGTGAATTGTTAAGAATGGCTGAGTGACATGCTGCTGTAAGCTGTAAAACAAATTGTCATAAAATAGAGCAGACCCATCATTTTATAGATTGATGGGTCTTTTTGTTGTGTAAATGGAGGTAGAACATCTCCCATGTGTTTTACTTTACTATAGAATCTACTCTATAATAGTAGGCTAAACTAGACTGCGTCAGGAGGAAGTTATGGATTTTATCAAAAAACAGTTAACGGAACTCGGCATGACTGAGCCTTCCCTTGGATACTTTTCCAGTGTAATTATGATTATTTTTATTGCACTGATCTCGATGATTGCCAATTATATTGCCAAACGACTTGTACTTAAGGCCGTGCATCGGATTGTGAGTCATAACCGGTTCAAATGGGGGCATATCGTTGTTCAGAAAAAGCTGTTCCAGCGACTATCACACCTTGTACCGGCTATTATCATCTATTATACGGCTTACATTTTCCCGGGTTATCAGGCTTTGATTGAAAAAGCGGCCATGACCTACATGATTGTTATCATGATTACGGTGCTGAATGCATTGCTGAACGTGTTCGATGATATCTATCGTACCTATGAAGTGTCTAAAATCCGCCCGATCAAGAGTTATATTCAGGTGGCTAAAATAGTACTGTTTATCATTGGCGGTATCATTGTGATCTCCAGTCTGGTCGGACAGAATCCGTTGATCATCCTCAGTGGACTGGGGGCTTTATCAGCAGTATTGATGCTCATCTTCAAAGATTCCATTCTGGGTCTGGTCGCGGGTGTGCAACTGTCATCCAATGATATGGTGCGAGTAGGCGACTGGATTGAGATGCCGAAATACAATGCGGATGGCGACGTGATCGACATTACATTGAATACGGTGAAAGTCATGAATTTTGATAAGACGATTACCATGATTCCGAGTTATGCGCTGATCTCTGACTCATTCCGAAACTGGAGAGGCATGCAGGTTTCCGGCGGCAGACGAATTAAGCGGAGTATTTTTATCGATATTAGCAGTATCCGTTTTTGTGACGAAGAGATGGTGGCTGAATTCGAAAAAATCCACTATTTAACCGATTATGTCACGTCGAAATTAAAAGAAATCGAAGCGTACAACGTAGAGCATCAGGTAAATCGGGAAAGCAACGTAAATGGCAGACAACTCACTAACATCGGTGTATTCCGTGAATACATTCATCAATATTTGCGACATCATCCGAAGATCAATAAGGATATGACGATGATTGTGAGACAGCTTGCTCCGGAGGATCGCGGATTACCTCTCGAAATTTATGCGTTCAGCAATGACACCAACTGGGCTGTGTATGAGAATGTGCAGGCAGATATCTTTGACCATATCTTTGCAGTTGCATCAACGTTTGGGCTGCGTGCCTTCCAGAATCCAACAGGGCATGACATTGTACAGCTCAAGGAAAATAAAGAATACGTGCGAGAATATTAATGGGGTATCCTATCCATCAAGCACTTTTTGGGAGTGACTCTCCAATTCTTGCATAGTTTCATGATGTAGCTATACAAATAGCTCCAGTAAGTAGCGCTAATATAGTTACACTACGTAGTTCAGAAGATATTTAGAAAAGCCATGAACCTCTCCGGTTGATGGCTTTTTGTCTGTGATATAATAGGGCATATTTTAAGGACATAGAATGAGGCGAGCATGGGAAGATGATGAGGAATGGTAACGTTTCCCCTGAAAATCGCTATTGCTTCAATATACAGGTAAAGAATAACTCACTTCATAGAATTCGAGATACAGTACACGTACAGACAGGGGGGATGTTGATGGAGAGGATAATAGATTGGAATGCTTATATCGAGCAGTGGAGTCGAGCGACTGCACATTTACAGTCTATTCAGTCATATCATGTGAAGGGTAATCCAGCCCCTAATTTGTCCGAGCTCAAGCTTGAGGCAAGCACAGGTTTTTTCTTTATTCTTACGCGTGGAGAGATCGAGATCAGGATGTCCGATAAAATATATCGATGTCGCGCACCTTACATTTTCCACGGAGGAGCCGATAACAACATGAGTTTTGTAGTACCCAATGACAATCAGGAATGGGATGGTTATTTGGTTTTATATACAGCAGCATCTGCATCGTCGGAGGATCAGGGGAACCTAGCTCTGTCTTACGGGTTTACACCCAATGCTATGCTGCCGATTCAGGAAAAATGTGAAGCGGTGGGAGCTCTGTTGAAAAGCAGTGAGTCGTTAGAACGGCTGCAAGCCCAATCCATCTTTTTATCGATGGTGTACGGGGTTTTGAGCCAAAAACTGCAGACATTGGCGCAACCAGAGCATACTAAAATCAACATCGTGACCGACGCTATCAAATATATTAAAGCGAACTATAGGGAGTCCGTTACAGCGGAGAAACTGGCGGGCAGATATGATTGCAGCACGAGTTATTTATCGCGTTTATTCCGCAATCAGATCGGACTAGGGCCAATCGAGTATCTGATTCATGAGCGTGTCCACCGGGCCAAGCAGCTACTGTTGAAGTCGGATGCACGGATTCAGGATATTGCAACCAAGGTAGGCTATGCAGATGTATATTATTTCAGTCGATTATTCAAAAAACACACTGGTCGTTCCCCACTTCAGTTCCGCGCGGAATATCAACAAGCAGCTCAGGTTCAGAATAATCCATTACATGGGTTGGAATCGTCCATTGTCTCCCCTCCTTTTGATTCCCATAATGAGAATGAGTCTTATTATCAATTGAGTGAGGAAGGGGATACATCCATGTTTCGATTTTCAAGGCCTGCTTTTGGAGCCATGATGGTATTATGTACATCGTTGATTCTTAGTGCATGTCAGGCAAGCAATCCTACAGGAGGGGCTGCGGTAGCTCAAGAGCCTGCAAGCCAAACAGCGACCGCGACCGCGACCGCATCAGACAGTACTGCTGCGGAAACGAGAGTTTATAAACACTTAAAAGGCGAAACAGCCATCCCTGTGCACCCACAGCGTGTTGTTAGTTTCTTTCATCTTGGCGAGCTGATCGCACTTGGCGTGAAACCGGTGGGCACAACGACATATGTTCTGGACAACCCGCATATTAGCGACAAAACAGGCATTACCGATATCGGCATACCGCCAGATGCGGAGAAGATTCTGTCCCTGCAACCAGACTTGATTGTAACAACACCTGCATTAGCCGAGATTGTGGAGGGTGGGTATGATGCACTGAGCAAGATTGCCCCAACCATTGTGATCGAGCAGAATAATGAACCCATCAAAGATATAGAGATGTTTGGGGATATTTTCGGTAAACAGGAAGAAGCGAAGCAGTGGAATGAGAAGTTTACAGCCAAAATCGCAGAATACAAAGCAAAAATCAGCCCTAATGTTCGTGCGGATGAAACGTTCTCCATATTAAACGTACGTCCAGATGCTCTTTTTGTATACGGAGATACCAATATGGGTGGCAATATTATTTATAAGTATCTTGGATTGAAGCCGGCAGCCAAGGTAGAGTCCGATGTCATTCATGGCGAAACGTGGGAGGTATCTAGCGAGGTGATTCCCGAGTTTATCGGTGACCGTCTGTTCCTGGCTGTGAATAAGGGGGCGGAGGACAAGCTCAAGGATGTACAGAAACTGGTCGATGCCTCACCAGCGGGGAAATCAGGCCATGTGTACTCTATTGATTTTGACCAGTTCCTTCCGAGTGACCCTATTGCGGTAGAGAAACAACTGGACATCATTACAGATCTAATTATAGGAGATGGCAAATAGAACGGAAGTTGCCTGAATTGATTCAAGCCGGCGTGAAGGGGTAGAATAACGAGAGAATGCTTTATATTTCCAGTGCTGTTCAGGAAAGATCATACCACCTTTTACAAAGGAGAGTTCTCGAATGAATCATATCCCGGAATACACGTTGAATGATGGCTTGAAAGTGCCTGCGATTGGATTTGGTACGTACAGTTTGAAAGGGGAAGCAGGGGTTCGATCCGTTGCGTCTGCGTTTGATGCAGGGTATCGCTTGATTGATACGGCGTATAACTATGAAAATGAAGCTACCGTGGGTAGAGCAATCAAACAAAGCTCCATTGCGAGAGAGGAACTGCTCATTACCTCCAAACTGCCGGGCAGATATCATGCCTATGACAAAGCGTTGGTCGCGATTCAGGAATCGCTGTATAGAGCCGATCTGGATTATTATGACCTATACTTGATCCACTGGCCTAATCCGAAGAAAGACATGTATGTAGAGGCATGGCAAGCTTTAATCGAAGCGAGAAAACGCGGATATATCCGCTCCATCGGTGTCAGCAACTTCCTGCCTGAACACAATGAACGGCTGATTCAGGAGACGGGCGTCGCACCAAGTCTGAATCAGATCGAGCTACATCCGTTCTTCGATCAAGCGAAGCAACGGGAGCAGGATGCGAAGCATGGCATTGTGAACGAATCCTGGAGTCCCATCGGACGTGGGAACGATGCCTTGCAGGATATTTTGAAGGACGAGAATATTGTCCGCATTGCAGAAACGCATGGCAAAACGCCTACACAGATTATATTGCGCTGGCATATTCAGCTTGGCTCTATTCCGATTCCTAAGGCAGGCTCCTTGCAGCATCAGCAGGAGAACATTAATATTTTTGATTTTGAGTTGAACAAAGAGGAGATGCAGGTCATCGCTTCGTTTAATCGTCCGGATGGAAGGTTATGGAATCAAGACCCGAGTGAGTATGAGGAATTTTGATATAGGGAAGCTGAAAGATATAAGAAAGCTATAAATGAGCAAATTTACTTTCAGTAATCTGTAAAATCAAAAAGAATACAGACAAAGTGGTGGATATGACGAAATACAGTGATTTCCACCGGGCGACCTTCAGCTATTTTTTGGCTAAACCAATTATGGATGAAAAAATATATTCCGAATGAAATATGAGAAAAAAGCTATCCCGTTGCTCCTCCCGACTGAAGGAGCAACGGGATTTTCAATTACATATCCAATTCAAGCTGTGACAGATCACCGTCTCAGCTCGGCATTTGGTGGATGACAGCGACACGCCGCATCTCCTTCCAACAGGGCGCTTGGCAGGACAAAAGCGTGTCCAATGCGCACAGGCTGCACTTGCTTCTGAAGACGACTTGCACATAAAGTTATGCCCTATAATACTTCGGGAAATATGCGTCTCCATAATTAAGAAATTTAGCGAGTCAAACCGATAAAGAAGTTAGATTAATCCTATTTTAAGGAATATAAAATCAAAAGGGTGAAAGGATGATTGTGTGAATCGGTATCACGCAGTTCCTCAGAAGCAAATGTTCAAAATCGTAATGTGTATGATGCTGCTACTGACTTCTTTTTCAGGCTCGGGAGGCCCTGTTTTCGCAGACAGCATGAGTGTTTTTACAGTTACGAATACAAATGGTGACGACAGCACAGGCTCCCTCCGCTGGGCGATTGCTCAAGCGGGACAGGAAACCGATAGCAAAATTGTGTTCTCTCCTTCTCTCGCAGGTTCCACGATTACGCTTGATGGTAACCTGACTACCTGGAGCATGGGTGATAATGCCTCCGTCGAAATCGGTTCACTGTCCAGCAGTAGTTTTATGATCGAAGGTCTAACTACCGCTGATGGCAAGCCTGCAATTACCGTCGATGGCAATGGCTCACAAGGCATCTATGCCAGTGGCGGTGGTACATTTAGCATGTCTAATCTCATCATGAGAAACTTTAACGTTGTAGATACACATGGTGGACTCGATTATATGGGTGGCGTCGTATCTGTAAATGGCGAAAACTACTCCAATATCAATCTGAACAATGTATATTTTATCGGCAACAACAAAGCATTCAAAGGTGGCGGCGGGATCGTCTCACTGAGTGCTGTGAAATCTCCCTATAAGGTCAATATTAATCGCGTTAAATTTCTAGCGAACTCCCTGGCAGCTAATGACAATTCAAACAACACATATCAGGGAATGCTATTTTTCCGAAGTTTTGTGGAAGCTAGCATTACGAACTCCCTGTTCGCAGACAATTTGGTCAGTGCCCATACAGCAGCGAAAGCCGTTGGCTTGATCAGTAGCGGCGGCGGTGCATATGATGCCATCTGGTACAACAATACATTTGCCAATAATGTACTGAATAACGATCAAGGCGAGGCGATCGCTGGCATCGCGTATCTTACCGATGCAGGTCGACCGTCCAACACATCAACAGACAATGAATTCCGAAATAATATCGTTGCTAACGTTACCTTAAATGGTGCCCCGGCAACCACGCTAAACACATTGCTGTTCAAAGAACCTGATGTTCCAACCGTTCCGGCTGACTCCAATCTGTATAGCGTTAACGCGGATCAAACTATATTTCGAAATGTAGCTTCTGATCCTAATCTGAACCCCGTTCAAGACGCAGAGCAAAAGGATTACAGATTAAACAGTCTAGCGACTTCTGCCATAGATAGTGGCGATAACACGTATGCCACAGGTGACTATGATCTAGATGGTAATGAACGAATTGATGGCGGTATTGTTGATCTCGGCGCACTTGAATATACTCCGAGTTCCAATGCCGCACTTGCTACTGTCGCTAATCTAACACCTATACCTGCCAATGTTTCAGGCGGAGACGGATCTTCTGCCATTCAGCGCATCATCTGGAAAATCGCTACACCGGATGGCGTGGATGATCTGGATCTGAGCAGCTTCAAAGCTAAAGATTCTGCATCTACCTTTAATGTGTACACAACTTCAGGCTACACGAATGATACGGAAGTTACAGGTGCAACGAAGATTAGTCTGAGACAGAACCAGCCACCGACTACGGTATTTGTAAAAGTTACCGCTGAGAGTGGCAAGGTACAATATTATGGTATTGATATCACTCCGCATCTCACAGATGTGAACGTAGTATCTATTGTCGCAGATGGATCAGCGACTAGCACCTCAACTAAGATCAATCTTACGTTTGATACGGATATTAATGGCTTGACTGCTGATGGTATTTTCATTGCTGATAGTACAGCTTCGGTAGTCCCAGGTACAATTACAGGTTCCGGGAAAAACTGGTCCATCGCCTTGAGCTCTATTACGCTTCACCCTGATCCTCCACCTGCCGACCAAAATCCAACGTCAGGTGAAGTCTATTTGGCGGTGAGTTCCAATGGATATTACAATTTCAACTCGAATTCATCTATGGTCACGATTTACAAAGCAGCATCAGCTCACCCAATACCACAGGCGAGCATTGATTATGTCAATGAACGATTGATTGGACTT
Organism: Paenibacillus sp. NN59; assembly: GCF_057597225.1. Classification (NCBI taxonomy): domain Bacteria; kingdom Bacillati; phylum Bacillota; class Bacilli; order Caryophanales; family Paenibacillaceae; genus Paenibacillus; species Paenibacillus sp. NN59. Next base: position 219,832 of record NZ_CP199678.1, read on the forward strand.
GAGCCGAGCGCTACGTATTCCATTGATGGTTCAACATTTATCGCCGATAGTCAGGGACGTATCGACATCCCTTCGTACTTGATGAATCATACCGTTAGTGTCATTCACATCGGAAGCGGAAGTTCTGTAGATAGTCAGCCCCAATCACTCGTTATACCAGGTCGCCCATTGCCACCAAACCAGGTTAGTGCCACGGATGCGACATATGCAGATGCACATGATGGAAAAATCACGGGTGTCAGCAGTGATATGGAATACACGATTAGTGATGTCATCCAGTGGAATCCTATTCAAGGCAGCGAGATTAATAATCTGGCAGTCAATACGTATTTCATTCGATACAAAGCGACCTCATCCAGCTTTGCCTCCAAAGCGGTTGGCAAAGTCGTTGGCGTCACTGACCCGAATGCAGAGATTGTACCTGCACCCGTTGTAACAGCAGATGATCTGCTCAATACGATCATAGGTCTGGATACAACGATGGAAATTTCGGTTGATGGGCATGGTTATATCGCGTACGATGGCTCGAACTTACCAGATCTGTCTGGTGAGCATGTAGTCAAAGTACGCTATGCAGCTACATCGTCCAAACCAGCCGGTCTGGTTACATTGCTCGTGTTCAGTGCTAATCCGGTAACTCCACTGACCGTTACGGCTAGCGATCCATTGGGTTTTAGCAATAACGGTAAAACATTGATTAATATCTCATCGTCCGCCCTTCCGGGCTCAGGTCACACTTGGGTATTCAAAAACTTTGGTACGACCAATGTGATCCAGCCGGAAATCGGAACTAAAGCGAGTGGTTATAGCGAGCTACCTACTAGCCGATTAATCGACGCTACGAATGGCGATTCCATCATCGTAGCTGAAGTCGATATGAACGGTAATGTTCTTCGCTTTGCTACACTCAAGGCAATCGTTGTATCGGAGAACTCGAACAGTGGTGGTTCTAGCGGCGGAGGCAGTTCTTCCGGTGGTGGTACAACACCTACTGTAACGACACCAGGCACAACAACGCCTACTTCCCCTACCAGACAAGAAGTTATTGTCCTTGTGAATGGCAAGCAGGAGAATGCTGGTGAATCCGCTACCGTTACCGAAAATAATATTAAACGAACAACCGTTTATGTCGATGCTAACAAAATTAAAGCAAAGCTGGATGCAGAAGGTCCAAATGCGGTAGTAACGATTCCGATCTCGTCTGATTCTGCCGTGAATGAAGCACAAATGGATGCTCAAACCGTACAAAATCTACAGGACAAATCAGCGACGATCGTTCTGCAAACGGATAATGCATCGTACACTTTACCATCCAAAGAAATCGGCTTGAGCGCAATCTTGCCAGCTAATCAGGCAAACAATGCGTCCACTACACCGACAAATGATGTAAAAGTTACTTTGCAAATTAGTAAGGCTAACGCAGAAGTTGTCAATACAATTACGCAAGCCGCGCAAGCGAAAAACGCAAATCTACTGCTGACGCCATATGACTTCAAAGTTACACTATCCTCTGCAACTCAGAAAATAGATGTTACTTCATTTAGTCAGTATGTACAGCGCAGCATGTTGTTGCCAGATAGTGTAGACCCGAACCAAATTACGACAGGTATCGTCCTGCGTGCAGATGGTTCCATCTATCATATTCCAACGAAGGTTGTTCAGCAGAACGGCAAATATTATGCCATCATGAACAGCTTAACGAACAGCTTCTATTCTGTAGTCTGGCATCCAATGACCTTTACTGATGTGAGCAATCATTGGGCGAAAGATGCAGTAAACAATATGGGCTCACGTATGGTCGTGAACGGAATCAATGACACTACCTTTGACCCGAACACAAGCATTACACGTGCTGAGTTCGCCGCGATTATCGTTCGTGGTCTGGGACTCCCGATGGGTACAGGTACAGCTTCGTTTAGCGATGTGCCATCCAGGGCTTGGTATGAAGGCGCCGTACAGACGGCTGTATCTTATAAGTTGATTACCGGATTTGAAGATGGTACATTCCGTCCGCAGGACATGATTACTCGCGAGCAAGCCATGACAATCGTTGCCAAAGCGATGAGTCTGACTGGACTTGCACAGCGTACGGACACGGCGGATACAACGTCGACTTTTACTAGCTTTGCCGATCAGAGCCGCATTGCTAACTGGGCAAAAGACAATCTGGCACTGACTGTACGTGCCAACCTGATTAACGGACGCAACGGTAAAATGGAGCCTCAAGCGAATATGACGCGTGCCGAAGTAGCCGCACTCGTCGAGCGCTTGCTCAAACAGTCTGGTCTGATTTAATCTAGTAGCGAGGGTGCTTGGGCGTTAGTTGATACTCGTTGTCCGTTCAAGCCTTCGGGATCAGCTCACTAGCGTTACAGTGTGCTTTGTCTCTATTCTTTTAGAATTTACAGATTACTGGAAGTAAATTTGCTCATATATATAAGAAAGGTTGCTTCTCTGTCTACTGACGGGAAGCAACCTTCTTTTATTACTATTCATGTTACGAGCCATGTTGCTGTAATTGTTGCTTTAACTGTTGTTTACATTGGAGATGGATCAGTTAGCTGCATTCGGGATACGGAACGTCAGAATCTCGTAAGGCTTGATATCAAAAGCAATACGCGCGTTTTCCACACGGCACTCCGCTTCAATGTTCTCCAGCAAATCACATGCGTACGCTGTGACGCCTGTTCCCTCGGGCAATTGCAGGGAGGCACGGCTGCGGCGGCCATGGGCTTCATAGACACGGATGATCATGTCATCATTGTCCTCGGCCTTTTTAATAACCTCTAGCACAACATTCTCCTGATCCACAGAAGCGAGCGACCATGTACCCGGCAATGTTCCAGTTTGTGAACCTACTTCCAGACCAACCAGTGGACGGTTGAGATCATAAGCTGCCTGGATAACTCGTCCCTCACGGAAATCACCCTGATGCGGATAGAGGGAGTAAGTGAACACATGCTGCTCTTTGTCGGCATTTTCGTTCGGATAGGTTGCGCTCTTGATCAGGGATAGACGCATCACCGAATTGTGAATATCATATCCGTACTTGCAGTCATTCAGCAGGGCAACGCCGTAGCCGCTCTCCGCCAGATCAGCCCACTTCTGACCACATACCTCAAAACGAGCCTGATCCCAGCTTGTATTGCGGTGTGTTGCGCGTTCTACGTTACCGTACTGGATCTCATAGACGGCTTTTTCACTCCAGATATCAAGTGGGAAAGCAGCTTTCAGCAACAAATGTTCTTGTTTCCAGTCTACGAAGGTACGGAAGTCGATCCGCCGTGTATGTGCGTAGAAAATGATAGTTTGCTCAACGACAGAGTCCAGGAATTGTCTTTTCACTTGAAGCACGGAACGTACCGGGCCGCTTTCTACCCATTCCATCGACTGCAGGTCATTGATCTCCCACATATGCTGCTCATAATAATCGTCAATGTTCCATGCCTCGTACTCCGCAGGACGATCCTCGAATACTTGCAGTACATTGCCACGCTCGCCGGATTGAAGCAGTTCACGCCCCTCCAGCTTGTCCCACACGGATACAAATTCAGCACTTTCATTCAGGCGAATATCATACCAAGGGGTCTCGATGGATTGCTGTTCGGATTGCCACTGGGCAACCGATACACCTGCACTGCCAAGATCAGCGGCGGCATCCGGCGTGATGCGGAACGTTTTGTATCCTGATGCAGGCACATTCTCGGCAAGGAACACCAATCCGCCTTCTGGTGTGTACTGACTTGGTACAGGATGATCTCCATCGTGTACGGTTACTTTTTTCGCAAAAGCGGGCAGTTCCACCACATCTGTCCTTGCAAAGCCGGTACTGTTAAAGACAACAATGGCTTCGCCGTCTGACGTAATCTGGCTTACAATGCCGTTCAAGGCGCTGCTCTTCAGTTCGTCCGTGACACGCAACACCTCTTCATATTGCTCCTGCGAATCGATGTATACCTGCTCAATGGAGCTGCCTGGCAAAATATCATGGAACTGGTTCAGCATCGTCAGCTTCCAAGCGTGTTCCAATGTGTCGGTTGGATAGACGGCTTGGGCATCCGCCTGACGTTGAATCATAGAGAATAGCTCGGCATCGGACAGTGCAAATTCGCTGTGACGGTTATACTTTTTATTACGTGCCATAGACGTGTACGTACCGCGATGATATTCCAGATACAGCTCGCCTGACCAGCGCGGAACCGAACGTACGCCGTCTAAATTCTGCTCTAACTTTTCAAAAAATTCACGCACGAATGTACGCTTTACCGTAGGTACGCCGGGGAGTCCTTTTTCAAGCCGTCTGCCGTGCTCTAGCATTTCCTCGGTTGGTCCACCGCCGCCGTCTCCGAAGCCGAAGCATTGCAAAACATCGGTGTTGAGGGTTTTGTTCTGATATCGCTGCCATGTGCCTTTCACTTGTGAAGCGTTAAAACGTCCGTTGTATGTGGTCTCGAAACGGTGCTTTCCGAATTCCGGGTGGGGAATATAGTCTTTGGCCGTAATGAAATGTGTCAGAACCTCCGAACCGTCAATGCCTCTCCAGTACATCGTATCGTTTGGAATCTGGTTAGTGTCATTCCAGGCAATCTTGGTCGTCATAAAATAATCGATCCCGCTCTTGCGCATAATCTGCGGCATCGCTGCGCTATAACCGAATACATCGGGCAGCCAGAGCACACGGTTCTCTACGCCGAATTCTTCCTTGAAGAAACGTTTGCCATAGATAATCTGACGGATCATCGATTCACCCGAGATCAGGTTACAATCTGCTTCCAGCCACATCGAACCTTCTGCTTCCCAGCGGCCTTCGGCCACTTTTTCTTTGATTTTCTCATATAAAGACGGGAAGTCGGCTTTCAAATATGCATAGAGCTGAGGCTGGGAGGACATGAAGGTGTACTCCGGAAATTTATCCATCAGATAAAGCACACTCGCGAAGCTACGGATAACCTTCTCACGTGTCTGATCCAGCGTCCACAGCCATGCTACGTCAATATGAGTGTGACCAATGCAGTGAACGGTCGGGATATGATCACTGTCGGGGCGAGTTTCTCCATAGATATGGTTTTGCAGATACTCACGTGCTTTCAGTACGGATGCGTGAAAAGCTGTGCTGTTCTCTTGGCGTAAATCAAGCAGATTTACAGCTTCGTTCAGCTGTTCGATCAACTTCAGACGCTCCAGATCATCCTCGCGTAGCAGGTCTGCCGCATCCAGTGCAGCCTTCAGGTCATAATACAAATTCGAGACAGGCTCATGATGCTCGGCAATATATACGTTCAGGAAAACATCGGCTGCGGACGTGCTACAGTAGGCATACAGCGCCAGCTCAAACTCTTCCCCTTTGACAGCAGCAGGCGTCAGGTCAATCTCAGTATGATTCACATCCAGACCGCAGATGAGCTCTCCGTTCAGGAACGCCAGAAATTGTGGATTATCATAGTTCCAAATATCTGTAGCACCGGTAACGATGGCGCAGACGACCCTTTTTCCCTCCAGGTGGTCGGGAATGCGAATGCGGGTTTTGAAGCAGCTGTGTACATCTTTGCCGCCCCAGCCATCACCTTTGCGGAACACGTTCCATGAAGAAGGGTCTTCATGCACGAGATTCCATGTATGGTATCCGCTCTCTTTATGATAAAGCTCAGGTATATACGTTTTTGAAGTTAATCGCGCACTTTCCAAGTGTTTCACAATCGTATGGATTCGAGTAGACAAGGAATTCAATTTCATATGTGTTTCCCACCTTGGTATTTAGTAAGTACAGGCTGTAAGGGTTACTTCAACAACAATAGAAGCTTACTCGTTGAAAACGCTGACATTTTAACTTTATCATATCAAACGAAAAATGCTAGAAACTACGTAATGTATGCTGGAAATGCCGTTTTTTTATTGCATTTCATGCTAAAATAGACGTATGAATGATTAGGGCGTGTCTTGAAATCTACTGAAGTGCATCTTTTACCCCCTTTTCGCCCCCTGCTACGTCACTTCCCCTTGACGTGCCCCGGCACGCCTGCGGGAAACTTCCTTGCTTGGAACGAAAATTCGGCAAAATCTGCTTTCTTCAGCGTTTTCAGACACGCCCTAGGGAAGGAGCATGTCCATGACATCATCGGTTTTGACATATGAGAAGGGATATGCGATCCATGTGAACCAGCCAGGGGATTCGCTTTATTATTACCTGGATTACGACGAGCGTTCGCATGACCTCAATATGGAATTTCAGCATTTTCATGATTTTTATGAAATTTGCATTCTGCTGGATCGGACCGCTGCACATATTATTGAAGGCAGTTTATACGAGATGCAGCCCTATGATATTGTGTTGCTTCGGCCTGCTTTGCTTCATAAAACCCAATATCCGAAGGGTGTGCCACCCAAAAGGTTAATGATTAATTTTGCTATGCCTCGCAGTTTACCTGGACTTGAGAACGGTTACAGCGAGCTGTTTACGATATTTAATGCGCAGGTTCCCATTTTCCGCTTCTCGGAAGAACGGCGTAAGGAGGTTCTTGCGCCCCTTAACGAGATTTTTGCGATATCACAGCAGTTATCTCCTATTCAATCGGTAGCTATTCATCATAAGTTTATCGAGTTTCTATGTGGTCTTCATCGCTATGCGGCGGAGAATAGTTATGTTCGCGAGGAAAAAGGATCATCCATGACTCAGCGGATGTATGCCATTGCTTCCTATATTCACAGTCACTATCAGCAGGAGATGTCGCTGGATGAGGTGTCCAGACGCTTTTATGTCAGTGCGCATCATTTATCGCGCCAGTTCAACAAAGTCACAGGCTTCACGTTTACGGAATATGTGCAGATGACCCGAATTCGAAATGCCCAACAAATGTTACTACATTCGAGTGAGAAAATTACGGATATTGCCGCCCAATGTGGCTTCACCAGCTTTTCGCAGTTCAATCGCATTTTTAATAAGCAGAATGGAATGTCGCCAAGTGCGTATCGGCGTAGCAGACCAGCACAGGATGAACGTCAGATGGTACTTGTAGGAGGAGGGAAAAACGTAATAACCTAAGCGAGATGAAGAGAGGAATTGAATACAGAGTATCGTCTGAATTATGTGGGAGATTCGAATGAGGGGAAATTGATTAGCGTAAAAAAGGAAGAGTCAGCAAAGAGGTTATGATGCTGGCTCTTTGTTATGGAATGAAAAAGTTATACATAATCTTAATTTTATTTCACACATCAAAATTTACAATATATTCCATCTTATGTTTGGACAAAGGAGGACATGAAGGATAGTATGATGTTTATAAAAAAAATGGAGGTTTCGTAATGTTAAAGAAATTAAAAGGTTTCATTGGTCTAACTGCGTTCATCCTGTTAGTCTCATCTTTTTTTGGATCGAGTGCAATGGCTGCAACAGTGGGTGAACCGTTATTAGCTGCTGAGCAAGGGTGGCACAGAATAGATGATAAGGATAGTAGAATTGTCTATAGTGGTAACCAGTGGACGACAACGACAGGACCTCAATTCTATGGGAATTCGTTGCATTATCTGCCGAATAATCCAACGAACTCTTCTCAAACTGTAAAATTCTCATTTTATGGTACACAGTTAAGAATCATTAGTACCCTTTATCAAGACTACACATCAAATCTAGTAATCACCATCGACGGTGTTGATTATGCTCCCGTTTCTGTAACTGGACCATCAGTTCAAATCAATCAAGCTCTTGTGTTTGAAGTAGCTGACCTCGTTTCAAAAGAACATACTGTACAAATAAAATCTACGGATACTAAAAGATGGGTTCTAGACGCCATTGATATTGATGATACCGGTTATTTAATCAATCCTAATCTTGCTTCTCCGATCTTAAAAGCAGAACCGGTTGTTTCTAAGATTGATCTCAGCTGGAATACCGTTAATGGGGCAACTTCATATAATGTTAAAAGATCCCTTTCGGCTGATGGGCCCTACGAAACAATTGCTACAGTAAATTCAACTAACTATTCAGATTCTAACGTTACAGAGGGAACTACATATTATTATAAAATAACGGCCGTAAATAGTGTTGGAGAAGGGGCATCTTCCAATGAGGTTTCTGCCTCCCTTTTAATCATTCGAGAAAGAGCACTATTAACAATCACGTTGAACACGGGATTAGAGAAGGAATTTGATCTATCTATGCCCCAAGTAAATGCTTTTATTAATTGGTATGAAACAAAAGCTTCGGGTAATGGCCCCGTAATGTTTGCAGTCGATAAAGGCAAAAATAATATCGGGCCGTTTAAGAGTAGAAAAGACTATATCATTTTCGATAGAATCCTTACGTTTGAGGTTAATGAATATGTACCGACTACCACAGAATAAATAACAATAATAAAGAGCAGCAGAACTGAAAATAGTTTCTGCTGCTTTTTATCTTGAAAATGCTAGATAGCTAAATGAGGCAGTTATCCTACTAAAATAGTAGTCATCGGTTAAAGTTCATTCTAAGACGTTGCAGCGAGCGTTAAAATTCCGTCATTCATTCGGTATACCTTATCGCAGTAGGCAAGCATACGCTCATCATGCGTGACCATAATGGCCGCTTTTTGGCGTGATTTCACCTCTTGTGCCATGAGACTGACCACTTCATGGGCTCGCTTGGTATCCAGACTTGCGGTGGGTTCGTCTGCCAGAATCAGGTTAGGATCATTCATTAAAGCACGAGCAATGGCTGTCCGCTGTTTTTCGCCGCCTGACAATTCCTCTGGGAATTTCCGCAACTTCTGTCCGAGTCCTAGCTCTTCCAATAGCTTCATGGCAAATTGTTGATCCTCCTTACTGACGGTTCCGGACATTCGTTTTACGACAAGGAGCTGATCAAGAACATGCAGATAAGGAACTAGATTAGATGATTGCATGATAAAACCGATTTCTTTGAGCCGTATCGTGGACAACTGTTTCTCCGTAAGCGTCGAGATCAGATTTCCATTTAGTCTGACTTCTCCCTCAGATGCTTTAAGCATCGCCCCAGCGATCGACAAAAATGTACTTTTACCAGAACCGGATGGTCCAACGACAGCAGCAAATTCTCCTGGCTCTACGGATAAGGACACATGGTCAAGAGCCTTCATCTGATTACTTCCTTCACCGTAAACCATAGTGACTTCATTCATCTGCAGACCTGTAGTCATTATTCAACCCTCCCGAGCGCTTTAAGCGGATCAATCTTGGTAATTTTGCGAACAGACACCAACGAGCTTAACATTGCAATCACGAGCAGAATGATGGAATAGGTCACAACAAGACTAGTCTCCAGCTTGAATGGCATACCTTTAGGCATAATCGCAGCAGTTCCATAAGTCAGCAAAATACCGACCAGAATACTTGTTACCGACAGCACAAATACTTGCGATACGATCGTTTTACTCAGAAATTTATTGCTGGCACCTATGGCTTTCATAATGCCGAATTGATTCGTCTTTTGCATCGTGATGACATAAAAGAATACACCCAGTACAAAGGCAGATATAGCGAGCAAAAAGGCCAGCATCATCAGAATCGTACCGTTCTCTTCTTTGTATCCGGGCATGCCTTGTACTGCTTCGCCCCGAGTAACGGTATCCGTACCAGACAACTTGTTATTGATTTCAGCTGCATCTATATTCTCGCCTTGCAGCATGATGGCATTCACAGGTTCAGCCAAGCCTTTATCGGAACCTGGAGCAGCAAAGGCAATCTTCCGCCATTGATCGATCGGTGTAAATACGGATGCAACGTGGTTATACGTCTCATTCTCCACAAAACCGATAATGGTTAGGGATTCGGTCGTACCATCTAATTGAAATGTATCTCCGAGTTTGAAGCCCTCATCTTTAAGGGAAGTATTCACCACTACACTAGTAGGGTTATCCGAAGATAGAGGTTTACCCTCGACTACCTTCGGTTCTAGAAAACTTCCTGGAAGAATGCCTATAATCGCAATATCGACCTTATCTTCGTTCTTTGAATTTTCACCCTTCATTGCTGTCGCCATCGTGCTACCCATGGGTGCGGCAGCTTCAACATTAGGCAGCTTTTCAGCCTCCGGCACCCGTTGACCAGACAATAAAGACTTGCTCATGGAAGACTGGGATCCTTCTTCAAAAATGACATAGTCCGCTTTCATATTCTTAAAGGTAGATGCAGCTAGCGTGGATAACCCATTGCCTAGACCAGATAAAATAAATACCAGCCAAGCGATCAATACAAAAATGATGATAATCATTAGAAATTTCAATTTACTGTGCATTAATTCTTTTACAGCTAAAAACACTCTCTCAACCCCTTTTATGACACTTGTGTCAGATTTGAAGTGTCGCGACACACGTTCTCATTTATTAAACAATATAATTGACACTTGTGTCAAATTAGTCCCAAGAAGAAAACTCATCTCTTGGCTCCTCCAATCCACGTTTGAAAAAGCAGTTTACCCCAATCAGCTGTAGGCAAATTCATCATGTTAGGTGTATTAAACAAGTTAAAAAAGACACCAATAAGTACAGGTAGAGGGATATCTTGGCGGAGAGATTTATCCTGTTGAGCGCGTTCAAACAAACGTGATAATTGAAGTTTGAGTGTCTGATGCGCTTCTTCAATAAATTCAAGATCTCTTGCTGCTGCAGGAGAGTTGGAGGTATTAATTTTATTCGCATCCCCTAGAAGCTGATGGAGCGCGGCTTCTTCAACGTAAATAAGTAGCAGTTCTTCAAGCGCTTCTAATGGGTCGGACTCATCAACGGCTGATGCATGTTCCAATACATTAGCGATGACTCTTTTCATGCAAGCAGCCACAATCTCCTCTTTATTGGCGTAATACTGATAGATGGTACTCCGAGCTCCGGAGAGATGCTGCGAAAGCAGCTTGAGGTGGAAACCGTCGTACCCATGCTCAAGCACCAATTTTTTGGTCATATCCAGCAGCTCTGTTTCCGTAAACGATTGCTTTCTTCCCATGAACAATCTCTTCTTTCGTCTGATTTAAAACTAAAACGTGTCTTGTGATCGTAAAATGGTGCAGCGACTGCAACACAATCTACTGAATATACTCAGTTTAGCATAAGATACCCGAATGCCGAATATAGACCATTGAAAATGACAGGGAATCCATCTTTATTCGTTGTCTCTAAAAGCATTACCGCTTTAACGATTCTTTTCGCCCCACTCGCACAGCTGTTCCAGCACGGGTAATATTGTCTGTGCTTTCGATGTCAGTGAATATTCTACTTTGGGCGGGATCTGCGGGAACTCCTTACGCGTAACTAATCCATCGGCCTCGAGTTCCTTGAGCTGTGCACTTAGAACTTTGTACGTGATCGCTCCAATCTGCCGCTGCATTTCATTGAAACGAACCGGTTGCTTGGCAGCGAGCAGATATAAAATAATCATCTTCCACTTACCACCGATGACAGACATGGTGTAGCCAAAAGGTGTATCTTGAATAGCTATATTCTCGCCTTCAAAGTCGGATATGCCCATGTTTACACTATCCTTTCAGATAGTACCTATCATTATTGTGCGTACTATCCTAATCTTTTTGCTCAGTCTATACTAGCCTTAATTTAAAGTAAAGGGGCTAGTTATATGACCACAATTCAAACGTACAATCATGATCTCTGGGATCACGGGATCTCTCAAGGCTACTGCGTCAACAATACGCTGTACATTTCTGGACAATTTTCTCACAACGCAGAAGGTAGCTTTGTTGGTGAGGGGGATATTCAGGCACAAGTATTACAGACATTAGAGAACTTGGATACCGTATTAGCACAGTTTGATGTAACCAGGTCTAATCTTGCATATGTTGAAATTTACTTGACTCAGGCGCAGAAGCACGGGGAAATCGCCATCGAAATGTTTAAAGAGTATATTGGTGAGCATCGACCGGCAGGCAGTCTGATTGGGGTAAATTATCTGGCATTCCCTGAACAATGGGTGGAGATTCGAGGCGTTGCCCATGTTGGTTCATAAAAATGGGCAACAGAGGAATCGTAGCTGTTCTTTTCATTAGAGGTGTATGGATATAAAAAAATAACAAGGCAAACCTTCGAATGAAGTAGGTTTGCCTTGGTTGATCTATATGATGTTTACTTTATAGAGCTATATACTAAAGGATTACTCTCTTTACACCAAATCTTTCGGTGCAAGCTCAATGGCGGAGCGAATAGCTGCCAGCATGCTTTTGTCATCAGCGATGTTTTTGCCAGCGATATCAAAGGCTGTGCCGTGGTCCACGGATGTACGGATGATGCCGCCTTTCAGTCCAACCGTGATATTCACGCCTTCCTCAATGCCCATCACCTTGATTGGGGCATGACCTTGGTCGTGGTAGCAGGCTACAACGATGTCGAAGTCGCCGCGGCCTGCGCGGAAGAAGAGTGTGTCCGCTGGCAGTGGACCAACGACGTTAATACCTTCCTGCTGCGCACGCTCAATGCCGGGCTGCAACTTCTCTTCTTCTTCCCCGTTGCCGAATAGGCCGTTCTCTCCGGCATGAGGGTTAATCCCGCATACCGCGACGCGTGGATTGTCAAAGCCTGCTTTTTTCAACGTATCATGAGCCAGCTTCACAACCGTGTAGGTTCTTTCCGGGTTAATGCTCGCAATAGCATCAATCAGACCCATATGAGTGGTCAAGTGAATGACGCGCAAGTTAGGCGTAGTGAGCATCATGGAGAAGTCCTCGGTGTCGGTCAGGTCTGCCAAAATCTCCGTATGGCCTGGATACAGATGACCTCCCAGATGCAGTGCTTCTTTGTTAAGCGGTGCTGTGCAGATCGAGTGAATCTGTTTCTTTTTCGCCAAATCAATGGCCTTCGCAAGAAACTGAAATGCCGCATCTCCCGCCACAGCTGACACTTTGCCGTACTCCAGATCAGCTGGAACAAGGTTCAGATCAATGACATCGACAGTGCCGAATTCATACTTTGCTTCTTCTGGTTCCTGAATAGAATTCACTTTCAAGTTGGAGCCGATCACGGGTAGCACACGCTCCAAAATCTTTGCATCACCAATCACAAGTGGGTTGCACTGATCATACACCTCTTGATGTGCCAATGCTTTCATAATAATCTCCGGTCCAATGCCTGCGGCATCGCCCATCGTAATACCTACTGTGGGTTTCATACGAGAATACCCCCTTTTAATTTTTGAATTGCTCGGATAAAGACGTCCGGTTTGCCGAATCCGCCTGCTTTGGTAATCACATATAAATCTTCAATACCCATAAATCTGGAGATTGGCACGCCGATTTCAAGCTCGTCCAGCAGTTCGAAGCCGCTGATATTCCATTTTAGACAAATCTGTTTGGCGGTATCGCCGCCCGTCATGGATACTCCTTTGAAAAGTCCCTCTTCGAGCAGTCTGGCGCATATTTCGCCTATCGCACGTACGATTTCGTTGCTGACTTGTGTGTGATTCAATCCGCGATTCTCACCTGTTGCCCGTGCCAGCTCAATATCGATGGATTCGGCAGTGGAGTAGAGCACGACATCTTCCCCCTCCAGTGCTTTGGTTCTAACCTCATCGTAGACACGTTCCATCTCCGCAGTACGATCTGCTTCTGCCGATACGGCTTTGAACGAATGAAACGATACGGACGCAATCCGAGACTGACGGAGCAAACGATACAACTGCTCCCGAGAGTTTTTATTCACACTGCCCACGACGGTTAAGATGGGGCCGGTATTCTCCGGGATCGTGAGTGCGGCGGATTTGGATTCTAGCTCATAGTGAGCCGGGAGATAGTTCGCAATCCCTGCTGAACCCGCCCAAGCAAATGTATACGGCATGTCCCGTGTCATCTGCAAAATCTGCTCCAAATGTGCTTCCTCCGTGGAATCCACCAGTACATACGGAATGTTGTTTTGTTTGAACTGCTCCAGTTTGGCATGTAATTGCTTTTGTCCGGCTTCCAGATCACCAACTGTGATCTCGCCCACGCGGTATTTCGTCTGCTGTTTGAGCAGATCCGGCAGGTAAGAGATCGTTACGGGTGTTTTTGGATCAAGGGCAATTTCTGTCTCCGCAAGTGGCACGCCGTTTAGGTAATGAATGCCCTCTCGAATGGTACGGTTATTTTTGGGATAACCGGGGGCGATCATCATGAAATCAGGTTGTACAACATCATATACTGCATCGATCTCGATACCGATATTGCCTCGCATGGTGGAATCCATCTTTTTGAAAAGCGTATCGAACCCGTTCTCCGTCAGCAGCTTGGCTGCATGATACACGCGATTATAAGCTTCCTCTGCTGCAATAGAACGGCTATCCGTATCAAAAACAACGGTATCATAAGAGGCCAGAGAGGCCTCGTCCATATTAAATAGAACACTCGTCTTCAGGCCATGCCGGGCTAGCTGCACCCCGCTGTCATTGGCACCGGTCAAATCATCTGCAATAATGGCCAGTTTCATGCAGTCATCCCTCCTTTAGTTTTCGTTTGTTACATTAACCATATAAATTGAACCAAAGGTGTTTACACGGATCACTCCGATGACAGAATAACCTTCCAATCGCTGTTATCCCCAGATTTCTTGAATCCCTTTTCCAAAGGGGGAAATCCGGTGATAAAGGCGAAGCTTATGCTTCCGATGTAGCTTTCTTTCAGAAAGCTTTTGGCTTCGCTTCTCCAGGTTTTTTCTGTCCTCTCCGTTAATGTGTAAATAGATAGTTCGATTTATATGGTAAAAAATTCAAAAAAAATTACTCAGTATTAATGCCCATTATTTATGTGGTCGGTCGTTTATTATATTTGGCGACCCCGCCTGATTTCTCCAGCCGTTTGGAGAGGAAACCGATAAAGATCGGCAACAAAATTGCCGTGGTCACAACACTTGCCGCAATCTGCACCGTAGCAATCTCCGCAATAGGGCCAAATGAAGCGTTGGCAGCTACGATGGCAGCTGGTGTACCTACCGCATTACCCGCTGTGGAACCTTCAGATGCGCCAACAATGGGATTCCAGCCGATGGCTTTGAAGAGCAAGTATCCAACCCCGCCTGTAAGAAGCACAGTCAGCACGCCGAGCAGAATTCCACCAAGTCCACCTTGGATAATAGAGGAGAAGTTGATGCCCATACCGAGCGCAAAGGCAAAAAACGGAACGAGCTTGTCACTGCCTTTGTGCAGCCATTCAGCCATATTACGATCCAGATTACCAATAATGACACCAACGATCAGTGGAAGCAATACCGCAACAAAGGACATCGGAGAGAACATACCGTTCGCAAAGCCCATCGCACCAAAGATCGAGAGCGCTACCATCGTTAGAAACGGTCCGTCACTAAGTGCGAGGAACGGGTAGGCTGCTTTATCATCTTCTTTGCCATATTGACCTGCAAGTGCAATGTAGAGGCCACCGTTGGAGTTCGTCATAGCTGCAATAATGGCAAGCGGAGCAAGTCCTAGAAATAAGCCGTTTGAGTCAGCGAGTAGAATAGCGATGAAACCAAGACCAGCACCGATTACCCACTTGAACGTAAGCAGGGTCAAACCTTTGCCGACAGAGGAACCAGCTGTTTTAAATGTGATCTGTGTACCTGCAATTAACAGGAATAATGCAATGAGTGTGCTCGCACTGTTTACAAAAAGAGCTTCTGTAAATCCACCGATGCGTAGAGCATTCGGGAAAAATGTATTGATCGTTGCACCTAGCAACAGGGGAACAACCATCATACCGCCAGGGATGCGATCGAGAGTAGCTTTAATGTTCATAGTCGTAGCTCCTTATGAAGTAATCGTTTTCTTAAGCGCTTGCAGAGACTATGTTAGCTTATGTTGTTTAAATTAGCAACAATAAATTATTGTAAATTTAAAGTAAGTTCAAAATTGTTTAAAAATGCAACACAATCATCATGTGCAGTCCAATATCCATTGAACGAGCATAAGGAGTGCTGCTCTTGAAAAGAAGCCCGCAAAAAAAGCCTATAAAAAAGGCGTAAACTTAAAGTTAATCTTTAAGTTTACGCCATAATGTGGCTCGGTTAATCCCCAGACGCTCAGCGGCTTTGGATTGATTATTATTTTCTTCCTGTAGCACTCGCTTAATGACTTCCTGCTCAATTTCTTTTAATGTACCACCAAGCTTCATTGCACTTACATTTGCCGCAGACTGTTGATGAAGTAGACGGGTTAAAGTGCCCCTCGTAATGACATAATCCGGTTCATTCAGGGCAGCTTGTTTGATCAGATGTTTCAGTTGATTGACGTTCATCTGTGCGGCCTGATCCCGAATTATCTGTAATGCATCCTCCTTGATTCGTACAGCGGTAGTGCCGTATTTGTGATAATACCCCGTCAGGAAATGCTGCATCAACGGTTCAAGATCCTCCGTACGTTCGGCCAGGCTTGGCATCATGAGTGTGTTCAGCTTCAGCCGGAGTGTCCAATTCGGATCAGGCACTTGCTCACTTAGAATAAACAGACCGATGTTGTTTTGGAGACAGGTCTCGATGAAGGTAAGCAGCTCAGGATCGTTCAGGCGTGATTCGATCTGATTCAACTCGACCGTTTTCACCTTGGTTAACGGGATTTTGTGCAAATGACCTGAAGGAACCTGGGAGAGATCAATTTGCAACAAAAGTCCACCGCCAGCATGTATCTGATGCATATGTTTGACCAGAAAGGATTTACCAGAGTCGGCTTCGCCCAATAAGTATATCGCTTCATTATGCGAATAGAGTGCGCGGATATTCTTTAATACAGCCTGCATGGCAGGTGATTCGGCAACGATGGGCTCCATCGAGGAATCGGTGAACGTGGTGATGCCGAATTGTGCAAATGCGTAAGGTTCTTCTTTTTCCAGCAGATACACCTTGTAGCTCTTGTTATCCAGCTTGGTTTCATAAGCCTGCACCGTCAATTGATAATCGTCTACCATAAACACGTTCTGAATTTTGGATTGATGGAACTCCAGACTTGTGTTCATTAGATACAAGTGATTTTCGGTGAGTGGATTATGATCAAAATCAGCCCAGTTTTCAAAAACTACTTCGTCCTGTTCGTCCAAAATCAGCAGATTCCGATGCTCTTGGGTCACGAGATCATGGAGTATGATGGAGACCGTCTGATTTTTGCTCAAATAACGGTAGACTAGCTGTGCATCCTCCATGGCTCTGAGAATGGATTCGGTGCCCGATTGAATCAATAAACCGTCCAGACCGTAGGCCTTTGCGGTATTCACGGTAATAACGTCACCCACAATCTGCTGGTACCCAGAGGCCTTCAACTCCAGTAGTAACCTGGCGACCTCTTCGGAGCTATGTATGGTGTAAACTTTGAGCGGCAGATCCATCAGGTCGATTATGGACTGTGCGCCAGATGTAATGTTGGAGAATCCAACGATAGCTGTATGTCCGTTAAACTGGCTTGCCAGTGTGAGAGAACGAATCATGTCATAGCCAGATAGCTGCACATCGATGACAGGAACGGCCACCGCTTGTTTAATGAGTTGCGCGGTTCCACCACGGCTAATAATAATTTCTGCACCGTTTTTCTCAGCTTGAATGGCCAGCTCTACCCCTTTTGCCAAGTCACCCACATCGGTCTGGATGGATAGCTCAGGATAGCGCGGGATGCATTCTTCTATAATAGGAATCATCGATTCATAAGGAGCGATGAAATGAACTCGTGTACGCATAGTTTTCCTGCCTTTTATAAAATCATTGATCCCTTTATTATAGCTAATTTGAAGAAGAAAGGCATCTTTGAAGAGGAGTGAAGCGAGGTATGAAGAACGGTGTGACGAACTGCACTGAATCAAAACAACATGTATTTCAAAATTAAAGCATTGGGAAGGAATTTACCTGAGTGCATAGTTAGAGCGTGTTTGCGACATCAAAGCTAATTTATATAAAGGAGTCGAGACATATGCCAAATATACATAAAGCCGCTGATCCAGACCATATTATCCAGTGTGTGGTGGAGCGATTCCCTTGCAGAGTGCTGTGGAGCGAAGGCCGTCCGTGCCTGGAGTATCAGCGGCAAGAGGATGTGGCAGATATTACAGAATACGTGCGGACTGCGTATGGTGTGGAGCTGCTGGATGTCTTTTTTACAGCGGTGGAGAGCCTGCCTGAGGAGATGTAGCCAGAGCTTAGAATCATTTTAATGAAACGTATGCGGTGTTATTCATGTATTATATTCATATGAACATACCCGAAGGAGGAACAAATGGTGGGAATCTTATCGAGGTTTAGAGACGTGATGAAGGCCAATGTGAATCATATGCTGAACCGGGCAGGCGACCCGGAGAAAACGGTGAACGAGTACATGCGGAGCCTGAGCAGTGACCTGGGACAGGTGAAAGCGGAGACAGCCGCGGTACTGTCGGATGAAAATCGGGCCAAGCGGGCACTGGATGAGTGCCAAGCTGAGGTGAACAAGTTGCAACGTTATGCGGAGAAATCAGCGGAGTCAGGTGATGTGGACAAGGCACGCAGCTTTTTGGAGAAAAAAGTGAAGCTGGCTGACAAACGCAATGAATTACAAGCGGCATATGACCGGGCCTCCGCCAAAGCGCAGATGATGAAACACATGAACGACAAACTTGTTGCAGATTTGGGGACATTGGAGGCAAGACATGCAGAGCTGAAAGGCCGCATGGCTGATGCGAAGGCAAAGCAGCAGTTGAATGAACAAAATGCATCTGCGAGCCGTGCTGAATCTGCGTTTAAAGCGATGGAAGATCAAGCGAATCAGGCATTAAATGAAGCGGAAGCACTTGCCGAGCTTCGTGCAGGCACACAGGAAGATGATCTGGATGAACTTATTGCACAGCTGGAGCGGGATATGAACGCGGATGCGGGTAATAGGAATAGAGAGAATCCAAGTCCAAGTGCGGACGAGGAACTGGCAGCGATCCAGGAGAAACTAGGGAAGTAAGACATCCGATTTAGACACGGAGGTGAACAGATGCCGGTATTAGAGTATAAATGTCCGAATTGCGGCAGCGGCATGATTTTTGATAGTGTGTCCGGTGCATTATCTTGTCCGAGCTGCGGGCGGCAGGACAACATTGAACAGCTCCCTGATCCCTTGAAGAAGCAGGTGTTTACGGAGGGGGAAGTGAAGGAATATCACTGCAACAGCTGCGGAGCAGATATCGTGACCGAACCGGAGACAAGTGCAACGACATGCAGTTTCTGCGGTGCGGCGGTGGTGCTAAGTGATCGGCTGACGGGCAATTTGGCCCCGGCGATGGTGATTCCTTTTTCCATCAACAAAGATCAAGCGAAACAGGCGTTCAAAAAATGGTGCAGAAACGGTCTGCTCACGCCCGGTGGCTTCATGACCGCTGATCGCATCCAGAGCGTTACCGGCATATACGTGCCGTTCTGGCTTTATGATTTACATAACCGAATTGAGGTCCATGCTCAGGGTACCAAGGTACGATCCTATACGCAGGGTGACTACCATTATACGGAGACGCAGCATTTTGATATTTATCGTAAAATTCGGTTGGAATACGTGAATCTGCCCATCGACGCATCGGAAAAAATGAACGACGAGCTGATGGATAAGCTGGAGCCTTTTCCCTACAATGAGCTGAAATTGTTCAAAACCCCGTATCTGGCGGGATATATTGCGGAAAAATACAGTTATTCCGAAGATGAGCTTTTCCCACGGGCCAAGGATAAGACAAGATCCTACATTGATTCTTACATCGCCTCTACCGTATCGGGATATACAAGCGTGAGCTACATCAATAAACATATCGATACCACGCTCAAAAATGCAGACTATGTCCTGTTACCCGTATGGATGGTCAACTATGATTACAACCACAAACAGTACACCTTTGCCATGAATGGACAGACGGGTAAAGTGGTCGGCAAACCACCGATCAGTAAAGCCAAAGTGGCTGGATGGTTTACGGGTGTCGCCGCCGTTTCACTGTTGTCGCTGAAGCTGGTGTCGTGGATGATGGGAGGCGGATTCCTGTGAGCCAAAAAAGACCCGTAGTTGCGATGGCAGCGCTAATTGTACTTCTAGTGACCATGCTCGCTCCGATCTTTCCGATATCATCGGCATCCGCAGCCGAGAACAAAAACCTCATCTACGATGAGGCTAACCTGTTAAGTGAACAGGATCGAAATGAATTAAATGCACTGGCGAATCAGTATTCGGCGGAGCGTCAGACGGACTTGATCATTTACACGACTAACAACGAGGAACAGAAGGAAGATAAGCTTCTGACTCAGGAATTCTACGATAACCGAGCACCAGGGTATGATAAACCTCATGGGAACACCGTTATGCTGACATTGGATATGTACAATCGGAAGGTTTATGTGGCGGGTTTTTATAAAGGTGAAGAATACGTCGACAACGACCGAACCGCTAGAATTACAGACAAAATTTACTCGGATTTATCAGAAGGCAATTATCGGATCGCTTTTGAAAAGTTTCTGAACCTGTCTTACGAATATCTGGATCTCAAGCCTGGAGTGAACCCGGATAATATTATATTCAAAACATGGTTTCAGCTTGCCGCATCTGTAGCGATTGGTGGTATTGTCGTTGGTGTCATGACCTATCGTTCGGGCGGACGTGTGACGGTGAACCGCGCTACTTATGAGGATTCGGATAACTCTCATGTGATTGATCGTCAGGATCGATATATTCGCACAACGGTCACGAAGACCAAAATTGAGAAAAACAATAACAACAGCGGAGGCGGCGGTGGTGGAGGTACGACCGCAGGTGGACATTCGCACAGTGGTAGTAGCCGATCGTTCTAACCGCAATAACCAGACATATCGTCAACATTTATTGAATGATGGCACAACGTAGATGAAGCTTGATAGGGTTACTATAGAAGGGACGGGATCGAACATGGGATTTTTCAGAAATCAGTTCTCCAACGTAGTGGAATGGGAAGAATTCAGAGATGATATGATCTTCTGGAAGTGGAACAACCGAGAGATTAAAAAGGGCAGTAAGCTGATTATCCGCTCGGGACAGGATGCGATTTTCCTGAATAACGGTAAGGTGGAAGGTATTTTTGAGGACGAAGGTTCGTTTAATATCGACTCGGAGATTATTCCGTTTCTGTCCACGCTAAAAGGATTCAAGTTCGGATTCAACAGCGGTATGCGGGTTGAGGTTTTGTTTGTAAATACAAAGGAGTTCACCGTCCGCTGGGGTACGCAAAGTCCGGTACTGATTCCGACACCGCAGCTTCCCGGCGGTATGCCGATTCGGGCGAACGGAACGTTTAACTTTAAGGTGAGTGACTATGTCACCCTGATCGATAAAATCGCAGGCATCAAACAGAGTTACCTGGTGGAGGATGTCAAAATCCGCATCACGTCTGTGCTGGATCAGCTACTGATGAAGTGGATTAGCCGTGAGGGCAAGGACATGTTCAATCTACAAGCGAATGCATCGGATATTGCACGCGGTATTCAAGAGGATCTGGATATGCAGATGATGGATATCGGGATTGGCATAACCGGCTTCCAGGTGATGAGCTTTAACTATCCGCAGGAAATTCAGGATATGATCACCAAAACGGCCTCCCACGAGATGATCGGCAATCTGCAAAAGTACCAGCAGGTGAGTATGACCGACGGGATCTCTTCCGGTAAAGTACAGGGCGGCGGTGCAGCTTCCGATATGGCAGGTATGATGATGGGTATGAACATGGCGAATGAAATGCTGAAAAACATGAACCAGAACAATCAGAACTCCAATCATCAAAATTCAAATAACCAAGGGAATAACCAAAGCAACCAGAATCAAAGTCAACAGCAGAATAATAATGCGGGTGCGCCTTCGTCTTCTGGTGAGGATGGCAAAAAGCCAAACTTCTGTCCGAACTGTGGTGCCAAAAATGAAGGAGCCAACTTCTGTCCGAACTGCGGACAAAAGCTGGCCTGATCGCTTGCTAAATCCGGATTCCCGAAGTAACGGGATACCTGAGGTTCAACTTCAATTTAAGCTTATCTAACTGTATGCTAAGCATAACTTCGAATAAAAGGTTAGTTCTACAGGAGATCATATCCGTAGGGCTAACCTTTTATTGATTTTAATTATATAGGAGCGATACGTTTGAATGCGAAGCAAACCCGCTTGATTTTTCATAAAAACAAAGTGTTGACAACCAAAACAAAATCAATTATCTTTATATTAAGATATTTAATTTGAATGAAAGTGACAGCAAGACTAACACAAGAATATACTCAAATAAATATCTTCAAATGATTGAACAGGAGGAGAGATCCAGATGATGATTCCAACATTGACGCGAATTAATGAACTCGCGAGAAAAGCCAAAGCAGGTGGGTTGACGGAGATGGAACAGGCTGAACAGGCTCGCCTTCGCCAGGAATATTTGCAGACTTTCCGTGGTTCAGTCAACGACATTTTGCTGAATGCCACCATCTACGATCCAAACGGCGATGACGTGACTCCAGATAAATTGAAACAAGAACAGGCTTCCAGACAGAATCCATAGATTTTGTTGCAGAAGCAGAGGGGCACTAAACGTTCCCTGATTAGGGAGTTCACGATAAACTGTGCTACTCGTGCGGATGTTAGTCTCAATCCGGCACTAGTAGCACAGACCATATATCTTAATTTAAAGATAGTATGATTCCACTATAAATAAGCATACAAACCAAGGAGGAAATAATCATGAATATTCAAACGACAGGCATCCACCACATTACCGCTTTTGCTGGAGATCCGCAGGCTAACGTTGATTTTTACGCCGGAGTTCTGGGACTTCGTCTAGTGAAAAAAACAGTAAACTTCGATGCACCGGATGTATACCATCTGTACTTCGGAGATGAGCACGGCAGTCCAGGAACCATTATTACCTTCTTCCCGGCGGCTGGTTCACCACGAGGCCAGATTGGCGGCGGTCAGGTAGGCATCACTTCATATGTCATTCCACCGGGTTCTATGGACTTCTGGCAAAATCGTCTGGAAAGTTTTAATATCGAATTAACTCGCACTAACCGCTTTGATGAGGAATTGCTGCAATTCGAAGATAGCGAAGGCTTGCGTCTGGAGCTTGTTGAGCGGGAAGAAGGAGCGGCAAATACTTGGGTGCAGGAAGGTATTCCTGCTGAACATGCAATCAAAGGGTTCGGTGGAGCCGTACTGTTCAGTGTGAATCCGCAGCGTACGATGGATGCACTTGAGCGTATTCTCGGATTTGTGAAAGTGGGCGAAAATGAAGAATATGCCCGCTTCCGTTCCATCGGAGACATTGGCAACATCGTGGATGTGCCTGTTACCCGCGTGCCACTTGGTATGGGCGGCGCAGGAACGGTGCACCATATCGCATGGCGTGCAGTCGATGATGCACAGCACGCGCAGTGGAGTGAAGCCGTGCGCGGGTATGGCTACCAGCCGACGCCGGTACGGGATCGTCAGTATTTTAACGCGATTTACTTCAGAGAAGCTGGCGGCATTTTGTTCGAAATTGCGACTGATCCTCCAGGCTTTGCCAAAGACGAACCCGCCGAAGCGCTTGGACAGAAACTGATGCTGCCAGAGTGGTTTGAGCAATACCGGACTCAGATCGAGGATAATCTGCAGCCCATTCAAGTCAGAACACTTACGCCTGTCACAGCTGTGACAGAGTGAGATAGAGAGATAAAGGATATTGGAAGGTTGTTCTGTCCTCGAAGTTTGCGTGTGGACACCTTTGTTTCAACGAATATGAAACTAAACCAAAAGGAGCATTGAGGGATGATGGAGAAAAAGGTCACCTGGCTGGAGCTGTTCTATGATTTGCTTTTCGTCGCGGCAGTCTCCAAAGCGGGCCATGTCTTGTTACATGCCGAGCATGGCGTCATTACATGGGAATATTTATTAAAGTTTGTGTTAATCTTCATTCCGGTATGGTGGGCGTGGGTAGGCCAGACCTTATTCATCAACCGTTATGGTCAGGATATTCTGAGCCATCGGATTTTCCTCATCCTTCAACTGCTGTCGGTTCTCATTATGACGGCAAGTCTGTCCACTCATTTTGACGAACACTATCTATCCTTCTTCGTAGGTTATATTGGTTCCAGAGCATTTACCGCGATTCAGTACCTGACGATCCACAAATCGAAAAGCGAGCATCAGCAGCAGGCCGCCCGTTTCCTGGGCCTCTCGTTTATCATTGGCATCGTGATCTCATCGGGTTCGCTGTTCTTTGATTCTTGGGTGCGGTATGTGATTTTGTATGCCGGAATTGCCGTGGATATTATTTTACCGCTGCTTGGTCGTAAAAATCTGGTGAAGGTGCCTGTGCAGACCCATCATCTGCTGGAACGTTTTGCTCTCTTTACGCTCATTCTGCTAGGTGAATCCGTTGTCAGCATTATCGCGGTATTGTCAGCCGACCACTGGGATTGGAAATCGATCTTGTTCGCTGTTTTTACGTCCCTGTTTGTCATCGCCATGTGGTGGCAGTACTTCGATAACGTGGAGAAAAAAGTGAGCAAAGAGATGCAAACCGCCGGGCAGGCGATCATCTACGGGCATTTATTTATCTACATCTCCCTGAGTATGATCGCTGCTTCGATCCAACTGCTGTACCAGAACCTGCTGAGCTATGAGTTTATGCTTGCGTTTGTATTTGGCTCGGTGCTACTGTATTTCCTGTCGACAACTCTTGTGTTTCATCGCTACAGACATCCGCATCTCCGTCTCCGTCCGACTCATATGGTGGTCATGGTGGGGCTGTTAGTGGCCTTTGTGGTGGTGGATCTAATCTACCGCGTTCCCGGATATGTCATCATGGGTGAGGATATGTTGTTCTTTTTGGTATATGCGAAGCTGACGACATGATCTACGTTTATATAAAAAGAGAAGCAAGAGCCACGGACGACTTTGTTCGTGGCTTTCATTTTTGCTATAAGAACATAAATATTTCTCATATATTTTCATGTACGCAATCTGTTAAGATGGGACTAGGTACAAGTAAATCTGCCATATCCATGAAGTTGGTTCTATTTTTTAAATGAGCTTAGCATGAGAAAGAGCAATTCTTGGATTATTTTGCCATCGTAGTAATTGGGGTGCGATCTAATCTTGTTTATAAATAGCCGTTTCACACAGATATGGAGATGACATTTCAGGAGGGAAATCACTTTGAGTACGAATCTAATTGGTGTTCCATTGGAAGGGTTTGCAGAATTCAGTCGTACAGTAGCTGCCGAAGGGGCGGTTTTGCTTAAAAATGAAGGACAGGTGCTTCCACTTGGCCGTTCCGAAAACGTTTCAATTTTTGGCCGAATTCAAGTAAATTATTATCGTAGCGGCACAGGTTCAGGCGGGAGTGTCCATGTCGCGTATACCACGAATCTGCTGGATGGACTACGCAGTAAAAAGAACATCACCGTCAATGAAGAACTGGCAGCGGTTTATGAGAAATGGATCGAGGAAAATCCGTTTGACGATGGCGGCAAAGTATGGGCGGCCGAGCCATGGAACCAGAAGGAAATGCCACTCACGGACGAACTGGTTGCACAGGCTAGAAGTAAATCCAGTAAAGCCATTGTGGTCATTGGACGTACCGCAGGGGAAGATCAGGATAATGCAGATGCACCCGGAAGTTATCGTCTGACCGACGATGAGAAGGCGATGCTGAAGCATGTGACGAACCATTTTGAACATACAATTGTAGTACTTAATGTCTCCAATATTATGGATATGAGCTGGCTGAACGAAACGGTTCTACATCCGATTCAAGGTGTGATCTACTCCTGGCACGGGGGCATGGAAGGCGGTAACGCGATCGCGGACGTATTGGCTGGAGACGTGACACCAAGCGGTAAACTGACGGATACGATTGCATATTCCATCGAAGATTACCCATCCACAAGCAACTACGGAAATGAGTTCAAGAACCTGTATCAGGAAGATATTTATGTGGGTTATCGTTTTTTCGAAACGTTTCGACCTGAAAAAGTACAATTTGAGTTCGGTTATGGCTTGTCTTACACCACTTTTGCTACACAAATCGAGGAAGCTCGCACGGTGACCGAGAACGGTGAGACATCGATCGAGGTTCGTGTGAACGTGACCAACTCCGGTACAACCTATGCAGGTAAAGAGGTCGTTCAGGTGTATTATGAAGCACCGCAAGGGGAACTGGGACAACCGGTGAAAGCACTTGCCGCTTTTGGCAAAACAGGACTGTTGCAGCCCGGCGATTCCGAGCTGTTAACGATCCATTTCCCGGTAAACCGCATGGCTTCGTATGATGATGCGGGTGTAACGGGATATGCTTCCGCATACGTGCTTGAAGCTGGAACGTACCGTCTACATGTGGGTACGAGTGTGAAGCAGGTAGAGCATGTTGGCGTGGATGGCCAAGATGGCTTCGTTGTGGACACGGTTCAACTGGTGGAGCAATTGCAGGAAGCGATGGCGCCAACGGAAGATTTTACACGGTTGAAACCGGGCATTCGCAAGGCAGATGGATCATATGAGCTGACTTATGTAGATGTTCCAAAGCGCAAAGTGTCTATCGCGGATCGCATCACGCAGAACTTGCCGCAAACGTTGGAGCAGACGGGAAATCAGGGTTACAAGCTGAGTGACGTGAAGGCGGGTAAAGTGAGTCTGGAGGCCTTTGTAGCTCAACTGAGTGATCAGGATCTGGCAGCAATTGTACGCGGCGAAGGCATGAGCAGTCCACTGGTTACTTCGGGAACGGCATCGGCTTTTGGCGGTGTGAGTGACAGCCTATTTAACTATGGCATTCCTGTTGCCTGTACGGCAGATGGCCCGTCTGGTATCCGTATGGATAGTGGGGAAAAAGCAACACAAGTATCTATCGGAACGCTGCTAGCGGCAACGTGGAATGCAGACTTGGTAGAAGAACTGTATGTGATGGAAGGACAAGAGCTACTTCGCAATCAGGTGGACACCTTACTCGGACCTGGACTCAATATCCGCCGCAGTCCGCTGAATGGTCGTAACTTCGAGTACTTCTCGGAAGATCCGCTGATCTCGGGTGTATTTGCCGCTGCTTGTACGAAAGGTATTATGAAGGGCGGATCTAACGCCACACTGAAACACTTTGCTTGCAACAACCAAGAGAAACACCGCAGCAAAGTCGATGCTGTTGTATCCGAACGTGCGCTACGCGAAATTTATCTGAAAGGGTTCGAGATTGCGGTGAAAGAGGGTGGAGCGAACTCCATCATGACCTCTTACAATCCGATTAACGGACACTGGGCTGCATCCAACTACGATCTGAACACAACGATTCTGCGTGGAGAGTGGAACTTCGACGGCATTGTGATGACCGACTGGTGGGCCATTATGAACGATGTGGTAGAAGGCGGAGAAGCCGATCGCAAGTTCACGAACTGGATGGTTCGCGCTCAGAACGACCTGTACATGGTTGTGCCAAACTATGGCGCAGAGATCAACGGCTGGGATGACAATACAATGGAATCGCTCGAAAATGGAACCTTGACCCGCGGCGAGCTGCAACGCTCCGCGATCAACATCTGCAAATTCATCATGAACGCGCCGGTATCCTCACGCAAACATGAGATTGTAGAGAACGTGGCCGCGTTCCAGGCGAACGCGTCTCTGACTGCGGCAAACGCCCAGTCGCTGGCTGACAATGCACAGGTAAAACCTGCGGTAACTGAGCCTGTATATATGAAAGTGTATGAAGCAGGCCAGTACCGGATTATTGTGCAGATCATGTCACCTGAGCCTGAACTGGCGCAAAGTGCATGTAATGTGCTGCTGAATGGTCAGCTTGCTACGACGATTCAAACGAACGGTACTGAAGGCAAATGGATCAGACAAAAGCTGGTGAAGGTGCAACTGGAAGCCGGACTGTATGAACTCAAGCTCGACTTTACCAAACCAGGTCTGCAGATCGATTGGATCGAATTCAAGCAGGTGTAGGTTGGGTTTTAACGGGTATGCTTGCGATATAAAAGGTGACATGTAAATGGATTGGCACTTGCATCCATTCGGGTCTCTTTCTAAGTAGAAAGTGTAATAGTGTGGTGCTAGAACCATTACTGGGATGATAACAAAGGACACTGCCTGCAGTGTCCTTTTGTTGTCACCGGAGGAGCAGACTGTTATGATCGAGTTACGGGATCGTGGTCAAACAGAATAATGGGGTCAGGGGTGTGGCAAACGATGAAAAGATACAATTACTTAAGTCCGATTTTGCTGATTGTTGTTGCATTGATCGTACGAGGACTGGTGACTAACGTATGTATGTTGTTTGGCTTGTCGCAAGAGGTGTCCAGCAATATTGCGATGCTTGCCATGATTATTGTGGCTTTGATTATGTTTAACCGAATGACAAAAGCCCGGCGTAACAAGTAAAACGGTGTGGTTTCCGATGGGACAAGTAGGTAGAAAAAAGCAATTTTGAAAGCCCTTTATTTTTTTGAAGGGTTAGGAATAGGTAAGAAAGATGCTAGCACAGGATACAAAGACGATGTAGAGATTCTTCTGCTTCGTCTTTTTTGCGTCATGTCTCAAAAATTTTTCGCCCATCAAAGGGTTGCATGGTAGACCGTGAATTCTATAAAGTTGTGGTTTTAGGGTTCACCTTCGGGTATTGACGTTCACTACCTAACGTTTTAAACTGAAGCTATAATTGAATAACGAATAAAATAACAAAAATAACAAATGGTGATGGTAGTCAAAGCAATAAGAGTCATGGAGGCAGTGAAAGAAGTAAAAGGCAGGGGGCTCACTCATGATCATGATGGCAGAGAAACAGTATGTTTTTCAGGAAGGGCAGCATTTTCAGAGCAGTCATGCGTCAACCGTCACTGTTTTGCCAGGTGGGGTGGTTATTGCAGCTTGGTTTGCAGGTTCATATGAAAAATCCAGCGACACTGCCATTTGGATGGCTGTTCAGGAGCAAGATGGCTTGTGGTCAGCGCCGCGCAAAGTAGCGGATGAAGAAGGTATTGCCCATTGGAACCCGGTGCTGTATGCACATGGGTGCTCACTTGTCCTCTTTTACAAGGTGGGACACGAAATTACAGACTGGCATACGCGCATCATGCGCTCGGAGGATGGCGGGCAGACGTGGACGGCTGCTCGTGAGTTGGTTCCCGGTGATGTGGGGGGCCGTGGTCCGGTGCGCAATAAACCTGTACGACTAGCGGACGGAACGATTTTGGCTCCAGCTTCTATTGAGCGAATGGACACGGAGAATCCGGGCAAGCAGGTGTGGGAAGCTTTTGTTGATATTTCAACCGATGAAAGCATGACATGGACGAAAAGTAAACCTGTGCCGATGAACCTGTCTGTTTATGTGGGGGCGGATCATTGGATTGCAAAAGGGCTGATTCAGCCTACTCTATGGACTTCAAGTGCTAATGATGTACATATGCTGCTTCGCAGTACGGAGGGGAAGATTTTTCGTAGCGACTCGGTGGATGGCGGCAGGACATGGTGTGAAGCTTACCCGACAGAACTGCCAAACAACAATAGCGGAATCGATGTCACACGCTTGGAGAGTGGCTTGCTTGCGCTTGTTTACAATCCCGTGAGCGGATATGCGACAGAGAGTCCCCGGACACCACTGGTGGTTGCTTTTTCGAATGACAATGGTGCGAGCTGGGGAGATGATTGGGTGCTTGAAGATGAGCCGGGAGAGTATTCTTATCCTGCCATCGTATCTCAGGGGCAGAACCTGTACATCTCGTATACGTGGAAAAGAGACCGGGTTGCGTTCTGGAAACTGAACGTTCACACATCGGAATAAAGCAAGGACCGCAGAAACGCTGATCATGCGTTTAATCGGTCCTTTCTGTCGTGGTTACTTGTGAGGAGGTGTTCCTATGAATAGGCACGTCATTAAGAGACAACCGACTTTGGAAGTCATTGTGGTAGACGTAGTAGATGCCCAAGCGGCTGAGCAGGGGGGAGCCGATCGGATTGAGCTGGTATCGGCTATGAACGAAGGTGGTCTTACGACCAGTTATGGGCAGATTGAACAGGTTGTATCCAAGGTGTCGATTCCAGTGTATGTCATGATAAGGCCCCATAGCCGCTCGTTCTGCTATAGCGCTGATGATCTTCAGGCGATGATCCAAGACATACGTGTGGCGAGGGAGCTTGGTGCAGCAGGCATCGTGATTGGAGCTCTCACCAATGAGGGAGAAGTAGATCGCTCCTTTTTACAAACTTGTCTGTTAAGCGCTCAGGGGATGGGAGTTACGTTTCATCGCGCCATCGATTCGAGTGCACATGTGGTGAGAGCACTGGAGAGCATTGGTAGCGTCAATGGAGGGAACGAGGGTAAGGGCAGGTATGAGTATGAGAGGGAGATGAAAAACAAGAGTGAGTGTGAGAGCAAGAGCAAGAGTGCAAGCGTTAGTAAGAGCGAGGAGAGTGTCGTTGAGCGTGTACTTACATCGGGAGGGAAACTTACAGCACCTGAGGGTTTGCTCGAACTACAGCAGTTGCAGGAGATAGGACAGACGTTGAATATATCGATTATGGCGGGTTCGGGTGTCACGATTGAAGGGATTCCAACCATCGTGAGCCGAACGGGGATTACCGAAATTCATATGGGATCGGGTGTGCGGCGTGGAAGCAGTTTCGATCATCCTGTAGATGCTCAGCTTGTCGCTCAGGCCAAAGCAATGTTGATTCGTGCAGTACAAGAGCTGCGGTAATAGTAGCCATTGTGTGGGTGCTGTTAGAAACAGCCAACATAGCGGTAGTTAAAGAAGCGGATGAGCAGCTAGAACAAAGCAATAAAAGCAATGAAAGCAAAATGCACTTTTCATATAAGGGAGTGTGAGCCATGAAATCAAAGCTTTCACCAGCACCAGCGGATTGGATTAAAACGGCGGCACAGGTCAGCCCATCCGAGCGCCAAATGCGATGGCAGCAGATGGAGTTTTATGCTTTTATCCATTTTACCGTGAACACATTTACGGATCGAGAATGGGGGACGGGTGAGGAAGACCCGGCAATCTTTAACCCTTCCCAATTAAACGCAAAGCAATGGGTGGAGACATGTAAGGACGCAGGCATGAAAGGATTAATTTTAACGTGCAAGCACCATGACGGATTCTGTCTATGGCCTAGCCGTTATACAGATCATACGGTCGCAGCAAGTCCATGGCGAAATGGCTCTGGTGATCTGGTTCGAGAAGTTGCGGATGCTTGTCGTGACGCCGGGTTGAAATTTGGGGTGTATCTCTCACCCTGGGATCGCCATGAAGCATGTTATGGGGATTCGGAACGGTATAACGCCTTTTTTCTTCATCAACTGCGCGAACTGTTGACGAACTACGGTGACATCTTCTGTGTCTGGTTTGATGGAGCTTGTGGCGAAGGGCCCAATGGGAAAAGGCAGATCTATGACTGGTCCGCCTATTATGCGCTCATTCGTGAGCTTCAGCCAGAAGCGGTCATTTCGGTTTGTGGTCCAGACGTACGCTGGTGTGGCAATGAGGCAGGACATACGCGCGAATCGGAATGGAGCGTTGTGCCGGCGCATATGCAGGATAATGAGAAGATTCAGGAGCAGTCGCAACAGGTGGATGATGGAGCGTTTGCGAGGAAAATCAATACACAGGACCGTGATCTGGGGAGTCGGAGCGTTATCCGTGATTATGCAGATCAGCTGGTGTGGTATCCTGCCGAGGTGAATACTTCGATACGTCCGGGCTGGTTCTATCATGCGAGTGAAGATGATCAGGTCAAAACGCTGGAGGAACTGCTTTCCGTTTATTATGGCGCCGTGGGCGGCAACGCCTGTTTTTTGCTTAACCTGCCCCCAGACAAGCGTGGTCTGATTCATGAAAATGATGTTCAGCGACTGCGGGAGTTAGGTTCAGCGCTGCGTACCACGTTCAGTGAAGACTTGGCGCAAGGCGCACAGGCGAAGGCTTCAGAGACGATGGACGAAGCACATGATGCTTCACAAGTGCTAAATCCGTATGGAGAGCGCAAACCAAAAGCTTATTGGTGCCCACGCGAAGGAACAGAGCAGGCGTGGATTGAATTGATTTTGCCGGAAGAAAAGACCTTCGACCGTGTGATGCTGATGGAGCACATCCAATCGGGGCAACGGATCGAACGATTCACGCTGGAAGTATGCGGTGAGGATGGTCGGTGGCAGGATATCTATGCCGGAACGGTGGTTGGGTATAAGCGGATTTGCTGTTTTCCAAAAGTGACTGCACGCCGGGTTCGAGTAACCATTCAGGAGTCCAGATGGTTCCCGACGTTATCGAAATTCAGCTTATTTTACAGTGAACGGGGAGGGCGTGTGAGATGGCAGTACTGACGGTTCAGGGGTCACAATTCATACTGGATGGGGAACCGATTCAGATTCTATCAGGAGCCATTCATTATTTTCGAGTGGTGCCCGAGTATTGGGAGGATCGGCTGCTGAAGCTGAAGGCCTGCGGATTCAATACGGTGGAGACCTATGTGCCATGGAATGTGCATGAGCCGCAGCCGGAGATGTATTGTTTCGAAGGCATGGCGGATGTGGAGCAATTTATTCGACTTGCGGGGAGCTTGGGGCTGCATGTGATCGTTCGTCCAAGTCCTTACATCTGTGCGGAGTGGGAATTTGGCGGATTGCCTTCCTGGCTGCTTGCGGATGACCATCTGCGGCTTCGTTGCAGTGATTCGGCGTTTCTGGCGCATGTGGATCGGTATTACGATGTACTTTTGCCCAAATTAAAACCTCTTCTGAGCACCTCTGGCGGTCCCATTATTGCGTTGCAGATTGAAAATGAATACGGCAGCTTCGGAAACGATGCGAGTTATCTGCAATATTTACGGGATGGCATGGTGCAGCGGGGCATGGATGTGCTGTTGTTCACCTCGGATGGGCCAACGGATCACATGTTACAGGCTGGTTCCGTGCCAGGACACTTGGCAACAGTTAATTTTGGGTCGGGGACCGAGTGGGCGTTTGCCAAGCTGCGTGAATATCAAGCAGAGGAACCGCTTATGTGTATGGAGTTTTGGAATGGCTGGTTCGATCACTGGGGCGAATCTCATCACACTCGGGAAGCAGAAGATGTAGCTAAAGTGCTGGAGGAAATGTTAGAAGCAGGCGCTTCGGTGAACTTCTACATGTTCCATGGCGGTACGAATTTTGCATTTTATAATGGGGCGAACTGTCAGCAAAAGGATCAATATGAACCAACCATCACAAGTTATGACTATGACTCACTGCTTAGCGAATCAGGTGAACCGACAGCGAAATTTTATGCGATCAGAGAGGTTCTCTCGCGCTATAGTGGTTCTCAAAAAGAGGATCGTAGCTCAGAAACGGGAGGTTTGTTTTTACCAGAACCTATAGGAACGGCCGCTTACGGCAGGGTCGAGATGAGGCAACATGCTAGTTTGCTTCAGCAACTGAATGCACTGGCTGTTCCAATGCACCGTACAAATCCGGAGCCGATGGAGAAGCTGGGGCAGGATTACGGATTTATCAGTTACCAGACGTGGATATCCGGGCCAAGAGAGCGCCAGGAGTTGGTCGTTCAGGAGGTACGTGATCGGGCACTGGTGTTTATAGATGGCCTTTTACAGGGAGTACTGGAACGTGGAAATCCCACGGCGACGATATCCTTTGAAGTACCCGCGGAAGGCGCAGAGTTGCTCATTCTTGTTGAGAATATGGGGCGAATCAATTATGGGCCGTACCTGAGAGATCCGAAGGGAATTACGGAGGGTGTGCGGCATGGATTTCAGTTTTTGTATGATTGGACGATTCATTGTTTGCCGATGACCGATCTTTCGGGTTTATCTTTTGCTGTGCTGTCTGAGCTTGAGAGTAGCGTAAGAACAGTAACAGAGGAGCCATTTTTTTATCGAGGAAGTCTTCATATTGAAGATGTGTTGGATATAAAGGATACCTTTCTGCGTCTGGACGGATGGACAAAAGGAGTTGCATATGTAAACGGATTCAATCTGGGGCGCTACTGGAATAAAGGCCCGCAACAGACGTTGTATGTCCCTGCGCCTCTTCTCCGTCAAGGGGAGAATGAGATCATTATATTTGAGCTTCATGGGACGGCAGATGCCGCTGTCATGTTCGTGGATCAGCCGGAATTGGGCTAGAAAAGGAAAATCGGTGAGCCATGCGATTATTGGCAATTGCCCTATGGACTGGAACAAGGTATACGTTGGGTATGGACACCCATCACAGGAGAGGGAGAGGGAGAGGATGAGGAAGATGAAAGTTGGACTCAGCACATACAGTTTGCAGCAAGCGTTGGATCGTAAGGAGCTGACTGTGCCGGATGCTGTTCGGTGGATTGCGGAGCAGGGCGGGCAGCATGTGGAGATTGTACCGATGGGCTTCAGTTTGATCGATAATCCAGCGTTAATTGAGGAAATCAAAGCTACGGCTCGGGAGGTTGGTATCGACATCTCCAATTATGCCATTGGTGCAAATTTTGCGGTTCAGGAGAATGCCGAGACTTTGGAAGAAGAAATTCAGAGTATTATGCGCCACGTGGATGTCGCCGCTGCCCTGGGTGTGAAACGGATGCGC
Source organism: Paenibacillus sp. NN59 (assembly GCF_057597225.1). Taxonomy (NCBI): domain Bacteria; kingdom Bacillati; phylum Bacillota; class Bacilli; order Caryophanales; family Paenibacillaceae; genus Paenibacillus; species Paenibacillus sp. NN59. The sequence goes on from NZ_CP199678.1 coordinate 254,312, forward strand.
CACGATGTGGCTTTCCGGCCTGCACCGGAGGGTACTGTAGCACAGTTTGAAGCCGACCTGCCCGTACTCGTCAAAGCCTGTCAGCGAATTGCCGACTATGCCGCAGGCTTTGGCATTACAACAAGTGTGGAGAACCACGGATATTATGTGCAATCGAGCGAGCGGATTCAGCGGCTGTTACATGAGACGGGTCGGGAAAATTTCAAAACGACGCTGGATATCGGGAATTTTCTCTGTGTGGATGAAGATCCGGTGAGTGCGGTGAAAAATAACATTGCTCACGCGTCTATCGTTCACGCCAAAGACTTCTACTGGCGTCCTTCCACCCGGAATCCCGGCGAAGGCTGGTTCCAGACTTCCCATGGCAATTATCTGCGTGGTGCTATCGTGGGCCATGGTGATATCGACATGCCAGAGGTGTTTCGTGTGATGAAGCAGTCCGGTTACGAGGGATATATCTCGGTTGAATTCGAAGGCATGGAGGATTGCCGAACCGCCTCGCGCATTGCAATGGATAACGTGCGCCGTTTGTGGGATGAGGCGTGACAATATGTAGTTATGTGTCTTGCTATGATATGGGATCGCTATGCTATCCCGTGTCGATTGGTTTAGTGCTGTGAGGTGCAGTGTAGGGAGTCTTCTATACAGGAGGTTTAGTAAAAAAGTAGGCTGTATGAAAGAAGACGTCGTTATCCGTTCTCTCTCAGATGAAATACATTGAAATGTAATCAGTATGAATGATTCAAGGTCGTACAACTTTTTATAAAAGGTGGCTCTGCCGAGCTGAACGATATTCTTTTTCATTTTTAACACTGGAGGGGTAGTAAATGTCCAAATTAAAAGTCGCTGTCATCGGTGCCGGTTCGATATCCGATTGCCACCTGCAAGCGTATGCCAGTAATCCGGAAGTAGAGATTTATGCGATCTGTGATCTGAACGAAACCCGTGCAACCGATGTGGCGAAGCAGTATGGAGCAACCCATGTGTTTACGGACTATAGAGACTTGCTCGCTCTACCGGAAATTCATTCGGTCAGTATCTGTACCTGGAATGATTCGCACGCCGAAATCAGTATTGCGGCGCTGGATGCAGGCAAAAACGTGCTGTGCGAGAAACCCCTCTGCCAGACTGTGGAGGATGCATTAGAGGTAGAAAAAGCCGTTCATCGCAGTGGTAAGCTGCTACAAGTAGGCTTTGTTCGCCGCTATAGTGACAATGCTCAAATTTTGAAAAAGTTCATCGACGAAGGTGAACTTGGCGAAATCTATTATGCCAAAGCCTCCAGTCTGCGCCGTCTGGGCAACCCGGGTGGCTGGTTTGCGGATAAAAGTCGCTCCGGCGGCGGCCCGTTAATTGATATCGGCGTACATGTTATCGACATTTGCTGGTACCTGATGGGTAGACCGAAGGTGAAATCCGTTTCCGCTAACGTCTCCAATCGTCTCGGCAACCGGGCAAACATTCGCAATCTTTCGTTCTATAAGGCTGCCGATTACGATGCAGAACAGAACACCGTGGAGGATATGGCGAATGCATTGATCCGTTTTGAAAACGGAGCAAGCCTGCTGGTCGATGTCAGCTTCACTCTGCATGCAAAGGCTGATGAAACAGCAGTTAAGCTGTATGGCGACAAAGGCGGAGCCGAGCTGGAGCCCGAGATTTCAATTGTTGGCGAGAAGTTCGATACCATTCTGAACATGACACCGCAGGTCGATTTCAAATCCTTTGACTTCATGGGTTCGTTCCGTAATGAAATCAACCACTTTATCGATAGCACGCAGGGCCGAAAAGAAACCCTCAGCCCCGTCGAAGACGGTGTGGAAGTCATGAAAATGCTATGCGCCATCTACGAATCCGCGCGCGAGGGTAAAGAGATCACGTTGTAATTTACACGTGAAACGGAGTGACCCAGTGTAGTGTAAATCCACCAGTGATCTTAAGTCATTTGTTCTACCCAAACGGAGGAATAAGTAACCCGACGTATCCAAGTTACCCCATCGACGAGGTGAAACCGTCATTGCCCGTTGTAAAAATCATTTACACGTGAAACGGAGAGTGCAGAACCAATCTGGAGAAGCGAAGCGCTCGCCTGAAAGCTTTCTGCAAGAAAGCTACATCGGAAGCATACGCTACCACCGGATTTCCCCATCAGGGAAATAATTCATAGAAATCCGGGGGTAACAGCGCTCGGAGGATTGTTCTGACCGCGGAGTGGTCTAGTGTAAATTCACCAGTGATCTTAAGTCATTTGCTCTACCTAAAACGGAGGAATAAGTAACCCGACGTATCGAAAGTTACCCCATCGACGAGGTGAAACCGTCTTTGGCGTTATAAAAAATCCATTTACACGTGAAACGGAGAGTGCAGAACCAATCTGGAGAAGCGAAGCGCTCGCCTGAAAGCTTTCTGCAAGAAAGCTACATCGGAAGCATACGCTACCACCGGATTTCCCCATCAGGGAAATAATTCATAGAAATCTGGGGGTAACAGCGATCGAAAGATGGTACTGCAATCGGAGTGGCCTAGTGTAAATTTAATCTTTTTTTACAGCGTGAGAAATTTCAACTAAAGGAGATGCTTTATTTTGACTCAAACCAATTCCCCCCTGCCAGAGCAGGAAGAGCATATCGTTGAAGCAGGCGTACACAACTTTAGTAAAGAGAATGAGTGGGTAAAGCCGGATGATCCACTGCTACTAGAGCGGCTGGAGTGGTTCAAAGATCAGAAGCTCGGTTTGATGATGCACTGGGGGCCATACTCGCAGCTCGGCTTGGTGGAATCATGGGCGCTGAGTGATGAGGATGGCGACTGGTCACGGGATGATGTGGACTGGACGGACGATATGGAGGACTTCAAGCGTGAATATTTTGACCTGAACAAAACCTTCAATCCGATTCGGTTCCAGCCCGAGGAATGGGCACAGATGGCCGCCGACAACGGCTTCAAATACTTCCTGTTTACGACCAAGCACCACGACGGTTTCTGCATGTGGGATACCAAAACAACCGATTACCGGATTACAGGCAAAGATACACCGTTTCACACGCACAAATATGCCGATATCTGCCGTACGCTATTTGATGCCTTTCGAGCGAAAGGGCTCGGTATCTCTGCGTATTTCTCCAAAGCAGACTGGCACACACCGTATTACTGGGCACCCGGTATGGAGCGTGGACGCCATATGTGGCGCGGGCCTTCCTATGATCCACACAAGTATCCATGGATGTGGGAAAAGTTCGTGGAGTTCACCCATGAGCAGATCATGGAACTGCTGACGAACTATGGACGGATCGAGTGTCTGTGGCTGGATGCAGGCTGGGTACGTGAAGGCCGCCACGGTCAGGATATTCGGCTTGGCGAAGTGGTCGAGCGGGCGAGAAAGAGCACGCAGCCTTGGCTTCTGTCTGCAGATCGCACCGTAGGCGGGCCGTATGAAAACATCGTCACCCCGGAGCAGACGATCCCCGAACATCCGATGAATATCCCGTGGGAGAGCTGTATTACCGTCGGGCACTCCTTTGCTTTTGGCTTCGATGATCAGTATAAATCAGGCCGGCAGCTTGCACATATTTTGCTCGAGGTGGTATCCAAAGGCGGGAATCTGGCACTGAATGTCGGGCCGCAGCCGGACGGACGTCTACCTAAAGGGGCAATTCGAGGCATCCAGGGACTCGGCGAATGGCTGAACACACACGGCGAGGGCATTTATGGCACCCGCATTTGCGCACCGTTTTACACGAAGGATTGGGCATTTACACAGAAAGAAGACGTACACACCGTCTATGCCTTCCGCATGTATCGCAACGAGAGCGAGACCCCGGAAGAGCGCCTGATCATTCCTTATGTGGAAAAGGTAGAGCGTATTGAACTCATCGGTACGAATGACGTACTTTCGTTTCAGCAGACCGAAGAAGGGCTGCTCGTGGAGTTGCCACGATCCGCTACAAGCAACCAAGCACCGATCACTCATACATTTAGATTGATCACCAAATCATAAAAATGCATGTCAATTCCGGGGGAGATATCTGGGCCTCCGGAATTTTATTTTTGTACATATAAACATACAGAACCCCACAGAACATGGCTTTAAACACTTGCTGCACAAGGGTTTTTAGAATAAAGAGAGGTCAGAGAAAATTGCAAATTGATCAAAAAGACCTCGGCAAGGTACTATCAAATTAAGAAAGCGCTACCTGATATGATTGTTAACATTGATTAGATTAAAGGCAACGGATTAGCATCAAAAACGAACGTTTAAGAGATGTAAATGTAATGTATTATTACACTTGAGGCTGAGAAGGAGTGACGCAAATGAGTCGAGGTACAGATAGCATACCTGCGAACATAGAGCTGCAGCAATTACGTCAGACAGCGCCCAAGAAGCAGCATCCGTTTATCAAAAGCTTCAAAAAGCACTGGGAGCTGTACCTGCTTGTGCTGCCTCCGGTGTTGTATCTATTGATCTTCAAATACATCCCGATGGTGGGTGTGCAGATTGCCTTTAAAGATTTCAGTGTAGTCAAAGGCATCTGGGGTAGCCCATGGGTGGGGCTCAAACATTTTGAAGCCTTCTTCAATTCCCCGAACTTCTGGCTACTGATCAAGAACACCATTGGCATCAGTTTCTATTCCCTCATTGCAGGTTTCCCTATACCGATCTTGCTCGCCTTGGCGCTGAACGAGATTCGAACGGGTTATTTTAAAAAGACCGTACAGATGGTCACGTATGCACCGCATTTTATCTCCACCGTTGTCATGGTATCCATCATCATTCTGATGCTCTCGCCACATGTAGGCGTCGTAGATAAGTTATTTACCTGGCTGGGTTTCCCGATGACCAACTTTATGGGTATTCCCGAATATTTCAAATCAATCTATGTATGGTCGGGGGTATGGCAGGGCATGGGGTATTCCTCCATTATCTACATCGCGGCCTTGGCTGGAGTCGATCCATCCCTGTACGAAGCGGCCAAGATGGATGGCGCCTCAAGGTTGCGGAAAATCTGGCACATCGACCTTCCCACCCTTGTTCCGGTGACCGTAATCATGTTGATTCTAAGTCTGGGCAGCATTATGGGCGTAGGTTTCGAGAAAATTTATCTTATGCAAAATCCGCTGAATACAAGTGCTTCGGAGGTCATCTCCACGTACGTGTACAAGGTCGGTCTGATCGGAGCGAATTTCAGCTTCTCCGCGGCTGTCGGATTCTTTAACTCCATCATTAACCTGATTCTGCTGGTCATCGTCAATAGCATTTCACGCAAAGTATCCGAGAACAGCTTGTGGTAAAGGAGGAGCATGTCCATGTTTAATCTGATCAATCGGAACCGAATCAAAGATCCCATTGGCGACCGTATTTTCATGACCATCAACTATATCTTTCTGATTGCCATTCTGTTAACGGTGTTCTACCCGCTCTTGTACATTGTCAGTTCCTCATTCAGCTCGTCACGTGCCGTAACTTCCGGCCAGGTGTGGCTGTTCCCGGTTGATTTCAACATCAAGGCATACATCTCCATTTTCAAAAGCCAGCAGCTCATGCTCGGGTTTTACAACACGATCATTTACACCGTGGTTGGTACGTTCATCAACGTGGCGCTGACGGTTATGCTAGCCTACCCGCTCTCCCGTAAGTCGTTCTATGGACGGGGAGCGATCATTATCTTCATGATGATTACGATGTTTTTTGACGGGGGTCTGATTCCGACCTACCTGTTGATGAAAGACCTGCATCTGCTGGATACCCGCTGGGCGATGTGGCTGCCCGGAGCGCTTGCCGTGTTCCAGGTCATCGTTGCTCGCACCTTCTTCCAGTCGTCGATTCCCGAGGAGCTTGGTGAAGCTGCCGAGATGGACGGGTGCCGGGATATTCGCTACCTGATCAGCGTGGTGCTGCCGCTCTCCAAACCGATTTTGGCGGTCATGACCCTGATGTACGCAGTAGGCCACTGGAATGCATACTTTGATGCACTCATTTACCTCCGTTCAGAGAAACTGTTCCCATTACAATATGTGCTTCGCAACTTGTTAATTCTGAATGCGGCTGACCCGGCCATGCTTGCGAATACAAGCCAGCAGATGCGAGATCAGGGCTTCGAGCAGGTGCTGAAATATGCGCTGATTGTGGTCGCCAGTATTCCGATTCTGATTATGTATCCGTTTGTGCAAAAACACTTCGTCAAAGGGGTTATGGTGGGTTCACTTAAAGGATAGATGGTAGCCGGTTTATGAAAGGAGGTGGGGGCACACGCCGGCTATATCAACCCAACAGCTTAACCAAAGGTTTGCCGTTATGAATAAAAAGGAGGAGTCAGCTTGAGAAAATCCTGGATTTCAATTTTGTGTCTGGTCTTAGCTTCGATAACGATATTATCTGCATGCAGTTCATCTGAAAAAGCGGGTACAGGTAGCGAGGGGAGCGGCGAGAGCGGCGGCCCGGTGACGATGACTTTTTTTGCCCCACAAGGTAAAGCACCGATGGAAGACAATGAATTCACCAAGTTTATCGAAAAAAAGTTCAACGTGACCTTGAAATGGGATCTGGCCCCGACAGACGCTTTGCAGGATCGCAGACAATTGCTGCTAGCCAGCGGGGATTATCCTGAAGTATTCCTGCACGGTAAATTCACCACCTCGGATCTTCAAACCTATGGTAAACAAGGCGTGTTCCTCCCGCTTCAAGACCTGATCAAGCAATACGGCCCGAACCTCACCAAAGTGATGGAAGAGAAGCCTTATTTCAAGGATGCCATAACGGCACCGGACGGTAACATCTATGCATTGCCTATTTTTAATGAATGTTACCACTGTACGTATGCGCAGAAGTATTGGATCAACCAAGAGTGGCTGGATAAGGTGGGGCTGAAAATGCCAACGACGACGGATGAACTGTATACCGTTCTGAAGGCGTTCAAAACCCAAGACCCGAACGGCAACGGCAAAGCCGATGAGATTCCGCTCACAGGTGCACCGAACAAATATGTGTGGAACGGCAACATCGATGCCTATCTGATGAACAGCTTCATATACAACGATAACGATAAATACCTGATCGTGAACGATGGCAAGGTGAGTTTTGCCGCCAACCAGGAGGGATGGAAGAAAGGGCTGGAGTACATGCACAAGCTGTACGCGGATGGCCTGATCGACCCGGCTTCCTTCACACAGAATGACCAGGCGATTGGTCAACTGGGGAACAAAGAAGGAGATGAAGTGGTTGGTTCCATTACAACGGCACTGGTGAGCTATCTGGTGAATACGTATGACAAAAAAATTACCCGTCACCAGCACTGGGAGATCGTGCCCCCACTCAAAGGACCGGACGGTGTGCAGACGACTGGAGCAACGCAAAGTGTAGGTGAGTTTGAATTTGCCATCACCAACAAAGCGACCGAAGCACAACAGATCGCAGCGATCAAAATTGTAGATTACATGTTCAGTGAAGAGGGTGCACTCTACGCAGAGTACGGCCCAACGGAAGGAAAGGGCTGGAAGAAAGCAGACCCGGATGAGAAAAACATCAACGGCGAACCTGCCAAATACAGCTATTACAACCTGCCTGAACGTGATCCCAACGTGGTTGTGAACGAGAGCTGGTCACAGATCGGTGCGCATGATTTGTCCAATACGTTCCGTAATCTGTTTGCAGAGGGTCAAGATCCACTGTCTGCTGAAGGATACGGTACAAGGCTTGCTCAAGCGACGAAAGTATATGCTCCATACGCTCCGAAAGAAGTATACCCTGCCAACGTATTTATTCGTCCAGAAGATACCGAGACAGCAGCTCAACTGACCACCGCGATCAAAGATTATGTGCAGACGAATATGGCTCAGTTCATCATTGGTAGCAAGAGCATTGATAAGGACTGGGATTCATACGTCAAAGGTTTCGATGGGCTTGGATTAAGCAATTATCTGGATATTTATCAGCGTGCAATTGAGAAAAAGTGATGCAAAAGGACTGTCCCGTCTGTCACCCGTGACCGGGGCAGTCTTCTCCTATGACAACCCCACGTCATTCGATATAATGAACGCATAATTATGAAAACTTTGTGAACAGAGGCAAGGTGCAAGTGGTTGTCGTCATGCAACATGAAATGGATTGGTGGGGGGCGCGGAGATGAACAACAATTGGTTCAGACGTTTGCTGTTATCGTATTTGCCTATTTTTTTTATTGTGACGACGATTTTATTTTTTATTTTCTTTCAGGTATTCAATGAGCAGAACCGGAGAGAAGCGCTCAAGGCTAATGAATTTTTGGCTTCACAGGTGACACAGTATCTGGATAATTCCTTGCGTTCCATCGATTTCAAGGTGTTGCGCGAGATTTTGACCAACTCGAATCTGAAAAATTATTTCTCGGTATCTGGCAGCGAGGATGTCTATGCCGGCATTCAGGCCGTTAAGGTCATCGATGAATTGAAGATAGAATATCCGCTGATCGACTCGGTCTACCTGGTCAGGTACAGCGATAACACCGTTTTTAGCAATGGCAAGGCCGTTCCGATCAACGAATTCCCCGATGCAGCCTTTATTGCAGACAGCCGGACGAAGGATGAGCAGAAGTGGGTCGGCGGACGGTCATTCAAGGCGTTTCCTTCCCAATCGGCGGAGCAGGTCATTACGATTGTGCGGAATGTCGGGAACGGTAGAGGTCTTGTAGTGACCAACGTGGAGTTGAATACGCTGCAAAAGTCCATTATGCAGATGTACGACCCTGAATTTACGTTTGTGAACATCTATAACCGATCCGGGGGGAGTCTGTGGCATGGTGGTACGCCTGATGCTGAGATGCTTGCTTCCAAGCCAGCTTCCGCTTCGGGAGAGGTTTTCTCAGAATTCACATCCAGCTATAGTGGCTGGAAGGTGCAGACTGGGCTGAATAACGGAAAAATCATCAAGTTTACGCTGCAATTTTATAATATCTGGTTTATTTTCGCCGTCGCTGTTGTGCTGATCGGGGTTGTGTGGGTCGTCTATGTGACGCGTAGAAACTATAAACCGATCCAGCAGATTGTTACCCTGATTCAGACGGTCTCCTCACAGAAACCGTCACCACTGAACTATGGCAAGGAGAATGAATTCCGTTTCATTCATACCACGCTGGAGCGCATGATCGACCAGACGAAGCAATATCAGGAGGAGCATGAAGAGAATCTGATTTTGCAGAAGAAGGTCTTCTTTCAGGAACTGCTGGAAGGTACGCGGGAATACACATGTCATGAGTTATCTGCGGAGATGAGCAAGTTCAAGCTACCGGCATTAGAGCATCGCTGGGCTGTAATGGTGGTGGAGATGGATCGATACGACGTGTTTGTGGATGAGTATCATCAGCAGGATCAAGCCCTCCTGAAATTTGTGCTGTCGAGCATTTTGCAGGAAAGTGCAAGGCAAGAAGAAACCGAGGTATGGGCAGAGTGGGTTTCGAGTCAGCGATTGTATGCCATCCTGTGGCTACCTGAGGCCGAACAATCTGAAGAGACAGAGCGACGCTTGCTCAGTGGTTATCTGGATCAGGTGGGTCAGTATTTGAATTTTACCGTAACCATTGGTGTGGGCAGGGTTGCTGTGGATATTCGCGGGCTTCGAGCTTCGCTTAAAGAGGCTGTGCATGCCCTGGAGTACAAGGCGGTTCTGGGCACCAATCAGATCATACCGTGCGGAGATGTACCGAGTTCGACGAATGATGTGTATGAGTTTCTTAAGACCATCTCCTTGCTCGTGCAGGCAATGCGGCTATCAGACGATGTTTGGGAACAGCACTTCGAACGGCTGTTTAAGCAGATTCGTCAGTCTGTTCTGTCTCGTCAGGAGATTATGAACACGGTTCAGCTGTTGTTCCAGCATTATAATCGTGAGTTTGCCGAGCTTCCGCGTGAATATCAGGAGTCATGGGCAGCGATATTTACGCCATTGTTACCACGGCTAGAAGGTTGGGAGACGCTGGATGATCTGCGCGAGCTGTGCCTGGAAGGGTTCCGTGAGTTGGCGAAGCAGATGGAGACACTGCAATGCTCTCGTAAACATCGGTCACATATTCTGGAGATTCGCAAATATATCGAAGAGCATTACAACAATCCCGATCTGTCGCTGAATTACCTTAGTGATCTGTTCGATATCAATCCGAAGTATCTCAGCAAGCTTTTCAAAGATGAGATCGGGGAGAAATTCGTGGATCTGCTCATCAGTCACCGGATCGAAAAAGCAAAACAGCTCATGCAACAGACGGACAAAGCCATTCAGGAGATCAGTGAGGAAGTGGGATATACCAATTACAATTCCTTCAACCGCGCTTTTAAAAATGTCGTGGGCATGGCTCCAAGTGACTATCGCAAGGCGATGTAAGCTCGACGTATGACCAACTCACAGGCAGGAGGAGAATGTGCACATGCAAACGCAAACGGGCTACAAAGATGCATCACTTCCCATTCAGGAGCGGGTACAGGATCTGCTCGAACGAATGACAACCGCAGAGAAAATAGGGCAGTTAATCCAGCCTATGGGGTGGAAAACATACAAGAAAGCGGCAGACGGTACGGTACAGGTAACCGAAGAGTTCGAGGCGGACATGGCGCTGGGTGGTGTCGGCTCGTTGTATGGGGTGCTCAGGGCAGATCCATGGACAGAAGTTACTTTGGATACAGGGCTGACACCCCGGCAAGGAGCGGTAGCCACGAATGTGATTCAGCAATATGCGATAGAGCATTCCCGATTAGGGATTCCGATTCTGTTCGGAGAAGAATGTTCCCACGGGCATATGGCCATTGGTGCAACGGTCTTTCCTGTGCCGTTAACGGTAGGTAGCACATGGAATAAAGATCTATATCGCAGGATGTGCGAGGCGATCGCTGTGGAAACTCGGAGTCAGGGCGGCGCAGCTACGTATTCTCCGGTGCTGGATGTTGTGCGTGACCCGAGATGGGGACGGACGGAGGAATGTTTTGCCGAAGATGCTTATCTCATCGGACAGTTTGCCGTAGAAGCCATCTATGGATTGCAGGGGGATCGTCTTGATTCCGACCGGACGGTGGTGGCGACACTCAAACATTTTGCAGCGTATGGCAGTTCGGAAGGCGGGCGCAATGCGGCGCCAGTGCATATGGGAATGCGTGAGTTGCACGAAATCGACTTGCTGCCGTTCAAACAAGCAGTAGAAGCCGGAGCCTGCTCGGTCATGACGGCTTATAACGAGATCGATGGTGTGCCGTGTACATCCAGTACGTATCTGCTGCATGATCTTTTGCGGGAAGAGTGGGGTTTTGACGGATTTGTCATTACCGATTTTGGGGCGATCCAGATGCTAGTGAACGGACACAACACGGCAGAGAATGGAGAGCAAGCCGTAGCGCAGTCCCTGCGGGCAGGTGTAGATATGGAGATGTCTGGATTCATGTACCGCAAACATCTGGCACAGGCACTTGAACAAGGTTTACTGGAAGAGAAGGAGCTGGATGTGGCGGTACGACGTGTGTTGGAGATGAAATTCAGGCTCGGTTTGTTTGAGCGGCCTTATGTTGATCCTGATTTTGCAGAGAAGGTTATCGGGTGTGAGGAACATGTTCGGCTCGCACGGGAGGTGGCACAAGAGGGAATTGTCCTATTGAAAAATGAAGGACATGTGCTTCCGCTTGCTACTCAGGGAATCAAACTGGCTGTGATCGGGCCGAACGCCAACCATATCTATAACCAGCTTGGAGATTATACCTCTCCGCAGCCAAGAGAGCAGATTGTGACGGTGCTGGATGGTATCACGCGCAAAATCGGTGGGGCGGATTCTGCTCAGGTGCTGTATGCACCCGGATGTCGGATTAAGGGTGACTCGAGAGAAGGCTTTGCGCAGGCGCTGGCATGTGCGGAGCAGGCTGATGTCATCGTTATGGTGATGGGTGGATCGAGTGCGCGTGATTTCGGCGAAGGTACAATTGATCTGCGAACAGGGGCATCCGTGGTAACCGACGATCCGTGGAATGACATGGAGTGCGGGGAAGGCATAGACCGTTCTTCGTTGAACCTGATGGGTGTGCAGCTAGAACTGGTGCAAGAAATACATAAGCTGGGGAAGCCGGTCGTTGTGGTGTATATTAACGGGCGCCCTATTGCCGAACCGTGGATCGACGAGCACATTCCAGCCATTCTGGAAGCATGGTACCCGGGGCAGGAAGGGGGCAATGCCATCGCCGATGTACTGTTTGGGGATGTGAATCCATCGGGGCGACTGACCGTTTCCTTTCCCAAACATGAAGGTCAGCTTCCCGTGTACTATCATGCGAAACGGACGCGCGGCAAACGGTATTTGGAGATGGATCTAACGCCGCAATATGCCTTCGGACATGGGCTGAGCTACACGGACTTCAAGTACGACAATGTACGAGTGACACCGGAAGTGATTGGCCCGGACGAGGAGGCACAGGTGCAGGTCGAAGTGACGAATGTGGGTGCTGTGGCAGGCAAAGAGGTCGTACAACTGTACATTAGCGATGTGACGGCTTCCGTTACCCGGGCTGAAATTGCCCTGAAAGGTTTCAGCAAAATCCATCTGGGACCAGGAGAGACTCAAACCGTAACGTTTTCTGTACAAAAGGAACATCTCGCACTGATCGACTCCCGTCTCCAGTCTGTGGTGGAACCGGGTGAATTCAAGCTGATGGTTGGACGCAGCTCTGCGGACTGGACGGCTTGCAGTCTGCATGTACAACAGGTGGAGGTGAAGGTATGATCCGAATGCAGAGGTTTATCGAAGACTTGAAGCAGAAGCAGTGGCTGGAAGTCGTTGAGCTTCCCGAGTGGCAGATGCAGCGAGCACGATATATTCGGCCGGGAGAATACGAGTATGAGCAAGAATATGCACATGAGCAGGGATATGCGTATGGTCAGGAGCGCGCATCTGAACAGGAAGGGCACGAGGAGATCCAGCATTCCCTGAATCCGTTGAACAGCACGCACGGAACGACGTATTTTCTGAGCAAAAGAGTGCAGATTCCTGAGACGTGGCAGGGTGAGGCTATCGGATTCATTTTTGAAGCGGGTGGGGAAGGGTTGATGAAGGTCAACGGTGTTCCGTATCACGGGCTCGATCGCAATCATACCTTCGTACCTCTTCCAAGAGAACGTGTGGGAATCTCGCCACAGCTGGAGATCGAGCTGTATGACCCCATCCCTGAACCGCATGATCCCTTGAATCGGCAAGCGGTAATTCAGCCCCCGATTCAGGGGATACGAGCGGCGCTGGTGCATGTGAATCAACCGTTGCAGAGCCTGATGTACAGCATAATGGTACTTTCAGAATCGCTGCAAGCTTTACCGGAGAAGGATTTGAAACGCACAACACTGGTTCGGTCTGTCCATCAGGTGATGGATGAGATGTACCATGATTCGAGACGCTGGCAGGATGGTGTATGGCTACATGAGCTGGAGCAGAGAATCGTCCAGACCGTGGAGCGGGAAGACCCGGAGCAGCATCGAAGCGGGTTTATGCATCTGGTTGGACAGTCTCATATTGATGTGGCTTGGCTCTGGCCTGTGCGGGAAACCGTGCGCAAATCGAGCCGAACGTTCTCTACGATGTGTACGCTTATGGACACATACCCGGATTTTGTGTACTCCCAGAGCCAGCCTCAACTATATGCTTTTGTTAAGGAGCATTATCCTGAGCTGTATGAAAGGGTTAAGGCACGAATTGCTGAAGGGCGCTGGGAACTGGTCGGTGGCATGTGGGTGGAGCCGGATCTGAATATCCCAAGTGGTGAGTCCCTGGTGCGGCAGATTTTGTACGGACAGCAGTTCTATCAGTCGGAGTTTGGCAAACGTTCGAACATTGAATGGCTGCCGGATACGTTTGGATATTGTGCTTCACTGCCTCAGATTCTGAGGCTTGCCGACATTCCTTATTTTATGACGACCAAACTAAACTGGAATGATACGAATGTGTTTCCGTATGATCTGTTCGACTGGGTGGGGATTGACGGTACATCGGTGCTCTCTTACCTGAATCATGGTGTAAACGAACATACGCGTCCCAAAGATGTGCATGAACACTGGCAGTCCTACAAGCAAAAAGACGTTCATGCGGAGCAGATGTTGCTTTATGGGCACGGCGATGGTGGCGGCGGTGTAACGAACGAAATGGTGGAGTTTGCGGAGCGTTCTCACCTGATGGCAGGGCAGCCGATCAGTCAATTCAGCACGGCGAGCGCCTTTTTTGAAGGGATTGCAGCGAGTAAGCCAACACTGCCGAAGTGGCATGGTGATCTATATCTGGAGCTGCATCGGGGCACATATACAACCCATGCACGGAATAAACGCAGCAACCGTAAGGCCGAGGTACTCTATCGCGAAGCAGAAATCTGGAGCCAGTGGGATCAGAATCACGGCCGAATGTTGGATCGCAAGGAAGTGCTTGAAGAAGGCTGGAAGCTGATCATGTTGAATCAGTTCCATGATATTATTCCGGGTACATCGATTCCCGAAGTGTATGTAACTTCTGCTGAGGAGTATACGAAGGTGTTTGCGCTTGGTGATGAAGTGTTACAGGGATCACTTGATGTGCTCACGGATAACATTGCAACAAATGAAGTATCAGGTAAGCCTTACGTTGTTTTCAACAGCCTTGGCTGGGAGCGGAGTGAAGTGATCTGTATCGCAGGGGATACAGATTGGGAGGGCTTGGCGGCGTATGATCGCTATGGAAATCGTTTGATTAGCGAGGTAGAGCGGGAAGAGCAAGAAAATAGGGTTAGATTGCATGTTCTTGTTCCTTCGATTCCTGCCTTTGGGTATATCACCATATGGTTGCGCGAGACAAAAGAAGAAGTAGAACGATATTCAAAAGAAGAAATAGCGGTAACTGTAGAACAGGGAGCGGATAGCGCATTAGGAGCAACAGGTGAGGGCGACATTCCAGTAGGGAAAAAAACAACAAATGCAGATCTAGAAGTGAGTTCAGCGATCCAAAAGACAGCTAAGCTTGAGCAGATACCTGCATGTTGGGAAACCGAGTTCTATTTGCTCGAATTCAACGATTTGGGTGAGATCACAAGATGGTATGACAAGACGGTAGAGCGTGAATGGTTGAGGCCAGGCGACCAAGCGAATGAGTGGCAGTTTTTCCACGACAAACCGACGTACTGGGATGCATGGGATATAGACCCAAGATTTGAATCTCAGCGGGCGAGTGCTGTGCAGCTGATCTCCAGAGAGATTGTTCAGCGCGGCCCTGTGCAGGATGTACTGCGTTTCCGATGGAAGCTGAATGAATCCGAGATTAGCCAGGATGTAATTTTGTTTCATCATCAACGGCGCGTTGATTTTAAAACTCGGGTAGACTGGAATGAAAGTCACAAGCTGCTCAAGGTGGCGTTCCCAGCAGATTTGGTGGCGGCTAAAGCAACCTATGAGATTCCGTTTGGTGCCTTAGAGCGGGCAACGCATAACAATACAAGTTGGGAACGGGCGCAATTTGAGGTGTGCGGGCATCGCTGGGCTGATCTCTCGGAGGGCAATAGTGGTATCAGTTTGTTGAATGACTGCAAGTATGGCTACGACATTAAGGATCGCACGATTCGTCTTTCACTGTTGCGAGCACCAAAATGGCCTGATGTACATGCCGATCAAGGGCAGCATGAATTCACGTATTCAGTACTGCCACATGCAGGTGACTGGCGTCAGGCTGATGTGGTACAACGTGCGATGGAACTGAATCACCCGGTACAGGTGGTTGCATCCACACCACATGGGGGCGATAAATCCTCAGAACATAGCTGGCTTCAGTTCCACAGTGAACATGTTATTTTGGATACGATTAAGGCATCGGAAGATGCAACGGGAACGGTACTGCGTTTCTACGAATCAAGCGGAGGCCGGGAAACGGTACAGGTGCAGTGGAATGAGCAAAATGTGAGTGCATCAATGATTAATCTGCTGGAAGATGAGCTTGCCCCGCTCACTTGCGAGGGTGGAGCGTTTAAACTGACGTTTAAGCCCTATGAAATCAAGTCGGTAAAGCTTGTGCCATCAAGTTGATACGATATAAGTTGAACTATACATTTACACTATAACGGAGAGGACAGAAAAAACCTGAAAAAGCGAAGCGCTCGCCTTTATCACCGGATTTTCCCCTTTGGAAAAGGGAACCAAAAAATCTGGGGATAACAGCGATTGGAAGGTTATTCTGTCATCGGAGTGTTCAGTGTAAAAACCTTTAGTTCAACTCATCTAATCTCATCTCATGGGAGGTACGACATGAAATTAACCAATAAAATCGGTGTAATCGTGGACAGTTTTGGGGTAGGCGTACGGGAAGGGCTGTTGAAAGCCAAGGATGCAGGTGCAGAAGGCGTACAGATCTACGCGGTGAAGGGGGAGATGGACCCGGAAAATCTGTCGCTAGCGGCTCGTAAAGAGCTTCGTAGTTATATAGATGGTCTCGGTCTTGAGATCTCGGCATTGGTTGGTGATCTGGGCGGTCACGGCTTTCAGGTCAAGGAAGACAATGCTTGGAAAGTGGAAAAATCTAAACGAATTGTTGACCTGGCCCTTGATCTGGGCACAAATATTGTGACCACACATATCGGTATTGTTCCACATGATCCTTCTTCCGAAGTATACGAAACACTGCACGCTGCCTGTGAAGAACTGGGACAGTACGCCAAAAGTGTCGGAGCCTACTTTGCGATCGAGACGGGGCCGGAAACGGCTGCTGATCTGAAAAGTTTCTTGGATACCCTCTCCACGAACGGGGTATCCGTAAACTTTGACCCGGCAAACATGGTGATGGTGACAGGAGATGATCCGGTACAGGGTGTGAAGCTACTCAAGGATTATATCGTGCATACACATGTGAAGGATGGCTTGCGTCTGAAAGAGGTCGATCCACGGGACGTGTACGGTGCGGTGGGTTATGCTCCGATGGATCATGGGAAAATTGCCGAAATGGTAGCTTCCGGCGCCTTTTTCCGCGAAGTGCCGCTGGGCGAGGGAGCTGTTGATTTTAATGCTTATTTTGCCGCGCTGCAGGAGATTGGCTATACAGGGTATCTGACCATTGAGCGCGAAGTGGGAGACCAACCGGAAGTGGATATTCGCAAAGCCGTGCAGTTCATCAAACAATATCGATAGGAGTGGAGCAGATGAAGGTAGGTCTGAGCACGTACAGTTTGTTGAATGATCTGAATTCAGGAGCCATGACGGTGCTGGATGTAATCGACTGGATTGCAGCGAACGGCGGCGAGCACATGGAGATGGTTCCCTACGGATACACGGTGGAGGATAATCATGAACTGGCGGATGCGATTCGGGGGCGCGCCGAAGCAGCTGGGATTGAACTGTCGAACTATTCTATGCCAGCCAACTTTGTGCAGGAGACGGAAGAGGCTTTTGAAGAAGAGATGGCTCGGGTCAAAAGACATGTGGATGTCGCACACCGGATGGGTGTCAGGCATCTGCGCCACGACGTTACTTCATTCAGGCTACCCAAGGAGAGCACGACCATTGCCTGGTTTGAACAGCATCTGCCGTTGATGGTTAGGGGAAGCCAGATCATTGCCGATTATGCTGCAAAGTACGGGATGATTACAACGATTGAGAATCATGGATTCAGTGTGCAGGCTAGTGATCGGGTTCAGCGAGTATTGCATGCCGTAGATCGGCCGAATTTTAAAACAACGCTGGATATTGGCAACTTCATGTGTGTAGACGAAAACCCGATTATCGGTGTGATGAAAAATCTGCCGTACGCTTCGCTCATTCATTTCAAAGACTTCTACTTCCGTCCGTATGACGAGCATCCGGGGGAAGGGGAGTGGTTTACCACAACTTATGGTAACTTCCTGCGCGGTGCGATCGTGGGTCAAGGTGATATCCCCATCCGTAAAATCGTCAAGCTGATCAAAGATTCCGGTTACGATGGCAATATCACGGTGGAGTTCGAAGGCATGGAGGAATGCAAAGCCGCTTCCAAAATCGCCATGGATAATCTGCGTCGTTTCTGGGATGAAGCATAGAGGGAATATTAATAGTGATTTGGTATAGGGCCGCGTTTTCGTGGCTCTTTTTGTCATATACAGCATATGAACTAGGAGATCATTTTGTAGTGCCATAAAGAGGAATAAGTGACGATAATCACAAGTATGCTATACTGAATGTACGCAGCCTGAAAATAACTGGCTATGGATAGGAGAGATCGTGAATCTATGCAGGTATTTGAGGACTGGAACCAAAAGGTAAAGAAGACGTTCAACGCAACGAATCCCGAAGTGGTATTGACGGTAACTGAGGCGGGCAGCCTGCTAGGGCTGAGTAAAGACCAGATGAAGTTATACGTGGATAAAAACAAACTCACCAAAGTACCTATTATGAGAAGTGTGCATCGATATCTTTTGTTAAAAAGTGAAATTGATCGCATTGTGCAGGCACAATAAATAAGTAGGAAAAAGGCAAGCAGTCTTAGTTGACCGGGGTAATAACTGAATAGAACATTTATAGCCATTTTACCGGGCAGTACTCGGGAGAGTGGCTTTTTTCTTGAATAGAGAGGGGGAGTCAGGCATGCTCGGCAGGTTATCATCAGGTTTATATCGGTATGTAAACTGGAAATGGGTTGTCGTTGCGACCATTGTCTTTGGGTGTTTTATCGCATTCGTTCTACCTTGGCAGGCGGAAAAGTCAAAGGAGGCAACAGGCGGCGGAGAATCACCGGATTCGTCGTTTCTATACAGCGCCGATGATTTGTATCGGGTGGCTGAGCACTATGGAGAGAGCGGGCGAAGCGCTTATATTCAGGCGAGGTTTACGTTTGATATGATCTGGCCGCTAGTGTATCTGTTCCTGCTCGTCGTTTTGATATCCATGCTGTATCGAGTACTTCCTGCCACAAGCCGCTGGAGGTGCATAAATCTGCTGCCCTTTATGGGCTGGGGGATGGATATGCTGGAAAACCTGGGGGCGTCTTTGGTCATGTTCCGGTATCCCGAGCGAACATCTGTGATTGCTGAACTGACTCCTGTATTTACGTTGTTAAAATGGTGTATGATCTACGCCAGTTTTGCCGTTCTTGTACCGGGGATGGTGATCATGGTTGTGCATTACCTTCGCAAGCGTAAGGTTTAAATGGTGAAGTTGAATGAAGTAGAGAATGGGAGAAGAAGATTTTGGGAAATATAGCTCAGTAACGGTCACCGTATAGAGTGGAAACTTGTGCTTGTCAAAGGACAATTTGTTCCTATATACTCATGTCGCAAGTGACCTGACCCATAAACTAAACGAATCCAGGGAGATGAATAATCCATGGCAATTAACTTGAATGTATACCTTGTTACCAATGGTAACGGGCGTGAAGCTGTCGAGTTCTACAAAGAGGCATTTGGTGCGGAAGTACTCGCAATGCAGACGTTTGGGGAAGGCCCTTCCAGTCCGGATCATCCGATTCCACCAGAAGCCAAAGACTGGATTATGCATGCGTCTCTGCAAATCGGCAGTTCGGTGCTGATGTTATCTGACACACTGCCTGGTATGCCTCACACCATTGGCGATAATATCACGGTGACGGTCAATACGGACACAGCTGAGCAAGCGAAGGATATTTTCAGTAAACTTGAAGTGGGCGGTAAAGTGAATATGCCGATTCAGGAAACGTTCTGGAGCCCGGCTTACGGTAATGTAACCGATAAGTTTGGTGTGCAGTTCCAAATCAGTGCAACTCCTGGACAAGCATAGGGACAGTTACAGTCTGGGCTTATGTGCTAAATATCAAGCATTAAACTATAAAACACGTAATAACTAAATAACTAGCTGGAAAAAACCTCCATTCGCTACATAATGCAGCGTGGAGGTTTTTTTGCTGTTTTTTTAAAGAAAGACTAATCTTCCTTCTGAATCTTGGACGGGTTGTTGATTTTATAGGGTACCGGATTGCGGGTTAATTTCTTTTTGATAATTTTAGCTTCAAAGGTTAGCACATCGCCAACTTCTAATTCCTGTTTCTTCATCGTTGCACTGTGACTGGACCAAGCCTCTCCGACCTCAATGACATCAGGCTCCGTAATGGTTACAGACTCATAAATGATAACTTCATCGTCATTGTCCGAGAAATGGTTGGGTACTGTCGTAAACTCCTTAACCACCCCGCTCATCTTCACTTTGCCTTCGGGCAGATCGATTTTAACGGCTTTTGTTTTCGGTGCAGCTTTGGTTTTGGATTTGGTTTCTGAAGTCGCATCGGCATTGCTGCCTGCCTGAGGCCCGATGTATTCCTCCACCAATCCGTCAGGATCACCTTTGAGCTCGGAGAAGGAATCTGGCCCATCCATGTCATCCTCCGGATTAACCAGCTCGGCTGACGAGTCGTCCTGGGCAGATGTTTCAGCGGAATCAGGGGCTTGTGCAGTGTAGCCCTGTTCCGTTCCCGTCTCTGCTCCCGCTCCGCTTAATCCTCTGGTGCTGTAGCTCGAAGCCTGCATTTCTTTGAGATAGGAGGGGTGAATGCAGTGTTTTTGCCCATTATCCAGCTCAATTACAGCCGTCATGTGATCCACAAAACCTAGAATGTTACAGGGCAGGTTCAGCCCGTTGCCTTTATAATAAAATGTTTTGAGTTTAGTTGCTTTCGCCGAAATCAGACCCCATTCCTGACACTTGGCAATTAACTCGTCTTCGTTGTCCAGTGCATAATATTCCGGTGGTTCAATCGTAAAAGCGTATGTCATATTGAATTTCCGCCTTTCAGTTGCTCTTATGTTCATCGTTTCCAAATTACCATCAGTGTAACACAATTATGTACCCGAAAGATGCAGATTCTGAAAGCTTGTGTGCAGGGGCTGTGCTATAATTTGAACAAAATATGAGATAAAAATATGATCATTGAAGTATTCAGGAAAAGCCTGTTTAGTCGTTCGACTTATATAGCTTCGAATCGCTTGATTCATACGTAGAGAAAGGATGACTTGATGTGGAGAAAAAGGTAAATCATCAGGCACTTTGGCTCGGAGTCGGTGTGGCTCTTGGTGCAAGCTTTGGTACAGCTACGGGGCAGATTGGACTGGGCATCGCTTTTGGTGCTGCTCTTGGCGTGGTGATCGGTTCCGTGGTCAGTAAACGTACAGGCGCCGATTCACATGAGATGTTAAGCGAGCATGTGCTGGAATTGCATAAACTGGAGGATTGGCAAGAGGCGCTCCAACGTTCGCAAGAGCATCCGGTGCTTTTGCTGAAACACAGCACAACTTGTCCCGTTAGTGCGCGAGCATATAGAGAGTTCATGGCTTTTGTCGGCACCAATGCATCCGATCCGAAACAGACGATGGAATATCGTATGGTGAAAGTTATCGAGAACCGTCCGTTATCCCGTCACATCGCCGAAGAGACCGAGGTTCGCCATGAATCGCCGCAGGTACTCCTACTCGATCAGGGGAAGGTTATTGAACACACTTCACATGGACACATCACCAAAAAACGGCTGACACAGTGGGCGCAGAATCCGTTCGGGTAGGGAGGGCTCTGGATCTAATTCTTGATTTCCTTTTTGTTGTAAAACCTTGAGATCTAAAATGTTTTCCCCGCTGGCATTAAGGGCAGGACTACTCGCAGTTCTTAAAAAAAGATGACCTATTCAATGTAATCTTTAATCCTACATTGATATGTATTTACGTCAGACCCGTTCTTTCAGCTGATCGCTGAGAAGAACGGGTCTTTTTTACGCTTTTTTTACAGCCAGAGCGGCGTTTCTTTACCCCCTTTTTACAGCGATTCGTATTACGATTTTACTTGTAGCAAGCGAGAGGAACGGTAGAGAAGAGAGGATGAAGGACGCATGGTGAATGATGCAACGATGATTGGACTGATCGTACTGTTGTTTGCGGTGTTTTGGGGCTTTGTAAAATTTTGCGAGAAGGCCTGAGGGCAGAAAGGAAGGGCGAAAAGATGATTTTCATCGGCGTGATTGTCATGGCTCTGATTGTCTATCTCGGGTACGTGCTGTTGAAGCCAGAGAAATTCTAACGTAACTCTTCAGATCATGTGCCTGTAACTGAAGATAAATAACAGGTCAGCAGGAAACATCAAGGTTGAATTAGGGAGGATATACAGATGTGGGTATCGGTGTAGTGCAGGTAGCGGTTACGCTACTCATCATATTGTTACTGGTGAAGCCAACGGGCAGTTATTTGGTGAGGGTATTTGACAGGCAACGAACGGGACTTGATCGTGTGTTTGGCGGGCCGGAGCGATTATTGTATCGGCTGATGGGGGTACGGGAAGATGAAACGATGGGGTGGAAAAAATATCTGTCTGCCGTGCTCATCTCCAATGCGGTCATGTTGATCCTGATGTTTCTGGTATTACGGCTGCAAAAGTTCCTGCCCCTCAATCCGGATGGGATCGATAACATGCCGGCTGCGCAGTCCTTTAACACAGCGGCATCGTTTATGACCAATACCAACTGGCAGTCCTATACGGGAGAGAATGCCCTGTCGTATCTGTCACAACTGCTCGCGGTAACGTTCCCGATGTTCACCTCGGCGGCAACGGGATTCGCGGTGGCGATTGCCTTTATTCGCGGATTAGTAGGCCGCCGGGATGATCTGGGTAACTTTTATGTCGACTTGGTTCGGTCGATTACTCGTATTTTTTTACCGCTCAGCCTCATTGTGGCCTTGTTCCTTGTATTTCAAGGGGTGCCGCAGACGCTGGCCGGTGCGGTGAAGGCAACCACGCTGGAGGGTGCACAGCAGACCATTACGCGTGGATTAGTGGCTTCGCTCGAGTCGATTAAACACATTGGAACCAACGGCGGGGGCTGGTTCGGCACCAATGCCGCGCATCCGTTTGAGAATCCAACGGCGCTGAGCAATCTGGTGCATATCGTTTGTATGATGTTGCTGCCGACAGCGCTGGTGTATGCATTTGGCTTAATCGTGAACAATCGGAAGCAGGGCTGGACGTTGTTTGCTGCAATGGGAGTTCTGTTCCTAGTGATGCTGACGACGGTATTTGTTTCCGAGTATCGCGGAGTGCCTGCGCTGGCTGCGAATGGACTACAAACCAACATGGAAGGTAAGGAGGTCAGGTTTGGGATTCCCGAATCGGCTTTGTTCACGGCTGTAACTACAGCAGCAACAACGGGGTCGGTGAACAACATGCATGAGTCACTTACTCCGCTTGGAGGTCTGGTCTCTCTTGCTCAGATGATGCTGAACAATGTATTTGGCGGCAAGGGTGTAGGTTTGTTGAATGGTCTGCTGTATGTGATCATTGCGGTCTTTATCTGCGGGTTGATGGTCGGCCGGACACCGGAGTTCCTGGGCAAAAAGATTGAAGGCAAAGAGATTAAGTTGGCTTGTATCGCGCTGCTGATTCATCCGTTGATTATTCTCGTGCCAACCGCACTCGCTTTAATAAGGCCGGAGGCCGTGGCTTCCATTTCCAATGGCGGTACACATGGGCTAACCGAGGTGTTGTACGCTTTTGCCTCAGGAGCGGCCAATAACGGATCGGCTTTTGCCGGATTGAACGCCAACACGGACTTTTACAATATCGCTATAGGGATTGTGATGTTGCTCGGAAGATATATCTCGATGATTGCCATGCTGGCGATAGCAGGTTCACTTGCCGTGAAACGGGTTGTCCCGGTTACCACAGGAACGCTACGGACGCATACACCGCTATTTGCAGGCATTCTGGTCATGATGATTGTGGTCGTAGGCGCGCTGACATTCTTCCCTTCGTTGGCTCTTGGTCCTATTGCGGAGCATTTGGCGATGGTGCGATGAGCGGCAGGTGAATGATACGAGGTGGTGATGGCTGAAGAAGTGGCAGGCGAATAAGCCAGCGGAGCGACAGCGACACAGCCAATAATTATGGAAGCACGGCAAAGGATTGAAGTAAGCACGTATAGTATGGAGGTGGCATTCACAATGAATGCAGTGGAACAAAACAAAGAACAAATTCATCAACGCATCAACCACGTTCAGCATCATCCCGGGTCGAAACGATCTTTAAATAAATCCATGTTGCTCCAGGCCATGCGAGATGCATTCAAAAAACTGAATCCGATGGTCATGATCAAAAATCCAGTCATGTTTATCGTGGAAGTCGGCACATTCATTACGTTGCTATTATGTATTGATCCCAATCTATTTACCGCTTCGGATGCAGGGCGAGGATACAATGTGGCTGTATTTTTTATTCTGCTCTTCACGTTGCTATTTGCCAATTTTGCCGAGGCGCTAGCGGAAGGGCGGGGCAAAGCACAGGCGGATACCCTGCGTAAGACAAAATCGGATACGATGGCCAATCTATTGCAGAAGGATGGAACTGTGAAACAGGTCGCTTCGACCGAGTTGAAAAAAGGGGACCTCGTCCGTGTGGAAGCCGGGCAACTCATTCCAACGGACGGTGAGATTACCCAAGGTTTGGCCTCTATCGATGAATCGGCTATTACAGGGGAGTCCGCCCCGGTGATCAAGGAAGCCGGCGGCGATTTCTCTTCAGTCACCGGAGGTACACGGGTGACCTCTGATTACATCATCATGCGAGTTCAGACCGATCCCGGCGAATCGTTTCTGGATCGAATGATCTCTCTCGTGGAAGGCGCACAGCGTCAGAAAACGCCAAACGAGATTGCCCTGACTACCCTTCTTGCCGTATTAACGCTAATCTTCCTGATCGTCATTGTGACGATGGTCCCTATGGCAAATTATCTCGGCATCCGGCTCGATCTGGCTACCTTAATTGCTCTGCTTGTGTGCCTGATTCCAACTACGATCGGCGGTCTGCTGTCTGCCATCGGGATTGCTGGCATGGATCGGGTGACACAGTTTAACGTGCTAGCGATGTCGGGGAAAGCGGTGGAAGCGGCTGGCGATATCGATACGTTGATTCTGGACAAAACAGGCACGATCACATACGGCAACCGGATGGCTTCTGAATTTATTCCGGTTCAGGGTGTAACTGTACCCGAGATGACACGGGCGGCGCTTCAAGCTTCAGTGCGAGATGAAACACCAGAAGGTCGTTCTGTCGTCGAGCTTGCAAGTAAGCAGGGGCAGAGCTGGGAGGAAGGCAACTACACCAATGCCGATCGTATCGAGTTTACTGCGGAAACACGCATGTCTGGTCTGAATCTGAGTGATGGAACGAAAATCCGCAAAGGCGCAGTAGATGCAATCAAGCGGTATGTGACCTCCGAAGGCGGACGTGTACCCGGTGATCTGGACGAAATCGCAACACAGATTGCAAAGGCCGGGGGGACACCACTGGCGGTAGCGATCCATAACCGAATCTATGGCGTGATTTATTTGAAAGATACCGTGAAACCCGGTCTCAAGGAGAAATTTGCCGAGATGCGTGCCATGGGTATCAAGACAATCATGTGCACCGGCGATAACCCGCTGACAGCAGCGACGATCGCACTGGAGGCGGGTGTGGATGATTTTATAGCGGAAGCGAAGCCTGAGGACAAGATTGCGGCGATCAAAAAAGAACAGCAGGAGGGTAAACTTGTCGCCATGACAGGCGACGGCACCAATGATGCTCCTGCTCTGGCGCAGGCCGATGTGGGCCTGGCGATGAATTCTGGAACCATGGCGGCCAAAGAAGCGGCTAACATGATTGACCTGGACTCTGACCCGACCAAGCTGTTGTCGGTAGTCTCTATAGGCAAGCAACTGCTGATTACCCGCGGCGCGCTGACCACCTTTTCCATATCCAACGATATCGCCAAGTATTTTGCTATCATTCCAGCGATGTTCATTCTCGCCATGCCACAGTTGCAGGCTCTGAACATTATGAATCTCTCTTCACCGCAGTCTGCAATTCTGTCCGCACTGATCTTTAATGCGATTATTATTCCGTTGCTCATTCCGATTGCGATGAAAGGCGTGAAATACCGTCCGATGTCTGCCGAACGGTTGCTGAGTCGCAACGTGTACATCTATGGAGTTGGCGGTGTGATTGTACCGTTTATCGGCATCAAGCTGATTGACCTGGTTTTGTCAGGTTTGATGTAAATGTCACTGCAGCTGTGAAGTACAGGCGTGATGTCACTCATGGTGAAGATGACGTGGTTGCCCGCCTTTTTGATATTACATTAAATCCATTCAGGAAGTGATTTGTATGAAGATGTTTATACCCGCATTGCGGTTGTCTGTTGTGCTCATGCTAGTCTGTGGTCTGATCTATCCGCTCGTCACAACGGGGGTGGCCCAGTTGCTGTTTCCTTCACAGGCAAACGGCAGTCTCATCATTCAAGATGGGAAAATCATCGGTTCATCCCTGTTGGCGCAGCAAGTGAAATCACCGGGATTGTTCCAGCCCCGCGCTTCCAATGCGAATTATGATCCAACCGCTTCCGCAGGGTCCAATCGAGCGGTGGCCTCGCCGGAGTATATTGCAGAGATGAACCAGAAGCTGGCTACACTCCGCCAGGAAAATCCTGCGCTGCCGCATCAAATTCCTCCCGATCTGGTTACAGGTTCCGGTTCAGGGCTTGACCCGGACCTGTCTCCTGAAGCAGCAGAGGCGCAGATTCCGCGAATTAGCCAAGCGACAGGACTCAGTAAGCAAAAGTTGGCTCAGCTTATTGAGGATCATACACAAGGCCGCCAGCTAGGTATATTCGGTGAACCGCGTGTCAATGTGAACGAGCTGAATCTGGCACTGATCGCAGCCGAGAAGTAGAAAAGAGGAGTCTGCGAAAGTGTGGTGGCCCGCTTAACGCCTTCTTCCAACCTGGAAGGGGCTTTCTCCATTTATTGTCGCGGGGAACCGTGCACCCACTTGTAGGGAAGAAAACCTCAAAAGGAGGAGGACAGTGGCATGGAGGACAGTGGCATGGAGGGCAGCTTCAAGCGGAAATCGCCGGAAGAGATGCTGCGTATGATTTCGAAGCTGCAAGAGGGCACGTTTAAAATCTACATTGGCCCGGTCAGCGGTTCAGGTAAAACGTATCATATGCTCAGAGACGGCAATCATTTGCGCGAGCAGGGCATAGATGTCGTCATATGTGCGGTCTCCACGATGAGAAGACCGGAAACGGTAGAACAGCTCGGTGAGCTTGAGCGTGTGCCCAGCATCCACTGGATTCGGAGCAGTGACGGAGCGGAGATGAAAGACTTAAATCTGGATGCATTGTTAATTCGCAATCCGGAGGTTGTTCTGGTCGATGGGTTGGCACATCGAAACCGGACGGGAGCAAGACATGTAACGAGACTGGAGGATATCCGTTTTCTATTGCGCCACAATATCAGTGTCATAACTACCGTGAATGTGTATGAGCTCGAGGGATATACCGAACTCGCCAGGCGGCTCACTGGAATTAAGGTGGCACATACCGTGCCGGCGGACACACTGGAACTGGCGGATGAAGTGAAGCTGATCGACGTTACGCCAGAGACCATTTTGAGTCGTCTTGCGGAAGGTCACCTGCAAGGGCACGGGGGTATGGACATTTTTCGCCATGGTAATCTTGGGATTTTACGTGAGCTGGCACTGAAACTTGTTGCAGAAGGGGTTAACGAGTCTTTACGTGAACATCGCGAGGAAATGGGTCTTCCGCCCGCAACAGGCATCATGGAACGCATTCTTGTCTCCGCGCAGTACCACTGGAACGGTTCGATCTACATTCAGCGCGGACAGCAGATTGCCCGTCGATTGAACGGGAGCTTGCATGTTGTTGTCTTCCGGCCCATGAAACAGCCACTAACGAAGGAAGCTACGGTATTTCGCCGCAGTATGATGAAACTAGTGGAGAAGATCGGCGGGCACATGGAGGAGCTTCCGGTCATACATCACCGCTATATCCCAGCCACATTGGCACAGTATGCGATCAGACAGCAGATTACCCGGATCGTTATGGGACATTCGCGGCGTACACGCCGGCAGGAGTTATGGC
Organism: Paenibacillus sp. NN59; assembly: GCF_057597225.1. Classification (NCBI taxonomy): domain Bacteria; kingdom Bacillati; phylum Bacillota; class Bacilli; order Caryophanales; family Paenibacillaceae; genus Paenibacillus; species Paenibacillus sp. NN59. Next base: position 282,190 of record NZ_CP199678.1, read on the forward strand.
AGGGCTCTCTCATTAACTCGTTGCTTCGCAAACTGCAAGGAGTAGATTTACTACTGGTTGCAGATCGGTCGGCGCAAGAGGGCGAACGGGTTGTGCCGACAAAAGTAAGTGAAACGGAACAAAAAACCTATCGCAGACTCAGTGAGCAGGAGATAGAGGAACAGATTGGGCTGATTAGGCGCGGTACGTTCAAAATCTATATTGGAGCTGCTCCAGGGGTGGGCAAAACCTACATGATGCTGAGGGAAGGCAATGATCTGTTGCGCAAAGGCATCCATGTGCAAATCGGTTTGCTGGAAACCCATGGACGAGCGGACACGGTGGAACAAATCGGCTCTTTGTCCATCATCCCGCGAGCGCAGCGTGTGTATCAAAGCACATGCTTAGAGGAAATGGATACAGAAGCGATATTACGATTGCATCCCGAAGTGGTGCTTGTGGATGAGCTCGCGCATACCAACGTGCCTGGAAATGCTCGGCAAAAGCGTTACGAGGATGTGCTAAGGCTGCTGGACGCAGGCATATCCGTCATTACAACCGTGAACGTACAGCATCTTGAAAGCTTGAATGATGCCGTTGAGCATATTACCGGTGTTCGGGTGCGAGAAACGGTACCTGATCGGATCATTCAATTGGCAGACGAGGTGCAACTGATTGATGTCGCTCCCGAGGCCTTGCGGCAGCGCATGCGAGAGGGTAAAATCTATGCAACTGCCAAGGTGGAGCAGGCGCTTGCGAATTTTTTTAAAATGGGTAATCTGATCGCATTGCGTGAACTGGCTCTACGCGAACTTGCAGACGATGTGGATGAGCGGCTGGAATCGCAGCGAGCGGCGCGAACACTACGGGGCCCATGGCGCCGTGAGGAGTCGGTTTTTGTGTGTGTCAGCAGCGACCGTCACGCCGAGCGGTTAATTCGCAGAGGTTTTCGCATGGCTTATCGGCTGAAGGCATCCTGGCATGTCCATCATGTACACATCGGCACAGGCATGGTAATGACTCCCGAAGTGAAGGAGCACCTCGCAGGTTTGGAGCGGCTCACTGTGCGGCTAGGGGGGCATTTTCATGTCCATCAAAGTGCAAAGTTGCGGGAGGTACCAGGTATTTTGGATGCAAAGGCCACGGAAGCGAAGGCAACACAACTGGTGGTGGGGCAGGCGAAACGAGTATGGTGGCTGAATGGCCATCGCGGCTCAGGCTCGGTGGTGAAGCAGCTTGTTCGTCTGTCGAGACATCGCGATGTGCTGATCGTAGCGGATGATGATTATAATTAAAGCGGGTGGAATTGAATTTGTCTGAGCATATGGAAGAGGGCAAAGATCAGGAAAGCTTACAGGGAATCTCCCGTTGGAAAAGGGTTCCCACCTATATATGGGTAACACTTGCCATCATTCTGTTAACCGTACTGCTTCATATCATCGGGATGAGTGATGATCTGGTCAATGTTGCTTTGGTGTACCTGTTTCCCATACTGATCAGTGCTGTATATTGGGGAATGGGGCCAGCGGTATATGCAGCGACCCTTAGTGTTGTCATGTTTGATTTCTTTTTTGTTCCACCTTATCTCAGTTTTACGATAGAGGATTTGCGATATCTGATTTCGTTTGGGGTGTATTTGGCTGTCGCTGTCATGACAGCAAGTCTCGCCGGACGTTTACGGCAACAGCTGGATCGGGTTAAATCTCGTGAAGCCACAACGAATGCCCTGTATGATCTTAGTCGACAGATCACTGCAATTACTAATCTGGATACCTTGTTGGATAACATGACGAGCCAGATATCCCTAATGCTCGGAAGTCCAGCCGCCATATATCTGCCGGATCAGCAGGATGAACTGAAGCTTTGGGTAAAACAGAGACCTGCGTCTGAGATCGGGACAGAGAAGAGTGCCTGGGGAAGCCATCCTTCGGAGCTGGCTATTGCCGATTGGGTCTATAAACAGGGGCAGATCGCAGGCAAAGGTACACCAAAGCTTGGTGAATCGGCGGGGTTGTATGTTCCGCTACGAACAGAGAGTCACATTCACGGTGTACTTGCCGTGTACATGACTACTAGTGAGCCGGAAAAGCAACAGGAACAGGGCCAGCTGCTGGAAGCCTGCGGCAGTCTTGCGGCAGGTGCAATCGCCCGGGTGAAGCTGGCTGAGGAAGCGCGCCTTGCTCAAGTTACCGCTGAATCAGAGCGCATCCGAACTGCGCTGCTGGATTCGGTATCCCATGAGCTACGTACGCCGTTAACTGCCATTATCGGTTCAGCCACAGGGCTGATGGAGAATGACAGTCTTTTTACACCCGAGGATCGCCTGGAATTGACTGGCAACATCCGTGACGGCGCGTTGCGTATGAATCGTCTCGTAACCAACTTGCTTGGCATGGTGCGGCTGGAGAGCGGTATGCTACAACTTAATCGCAAATGGTGTGATGTAGGAGATATGATTAGCGTTGTTTTGGCAAAAGTCAGAGAATTCAGCCCTCACCGCAAAGTTACGGTACAACTGCCGGAAGAACCGGCCTTTTTTGACGGAGATGAAGTGTTGTTGGAACAGGTACTTGTGAACATCGTCAGCAATGCAATCAAATATTCACCCGACGAGAGCATGGTGATCATAAGGGTAAAGAATGAACCGAGACAGAGTTGTGTGACCTTCATCGTAGATGATCAGGGTGTTGGGATTGAGGAAGCGGAGCGCACTCGCGTGTTTGATAAGTTTTATCGCTCACCCTCCACGCAGCATATTACGGGAACTGGATTGGGGCTTGCCATCTGCAAAGGGATTGTGCAGGTTCACGGAGGTACAATCCAAGCTGAGGGCAATCCGGATGGAGGAACAAGAATACGTATAGAGTTGCCTGTAGGAAGGGATGAAATGCCATTTTCCTATACAGTGCAAGGAGAGGTTGGAGATTAGATGAATGCCGCATTAGGGGCTCGCATTCTGGTGATTGATGATGAACCACAGATTCGCAAACTGCTAAAAGTGACTCTTCAGGCTCACCAATATGATCATTATGAGTGTGCTAACGGAGAGGAGGGTATTACGCAGGCAAGTGTGGTGCATCCCGATTTGATCATTCTGGATCTAGGTTTGCCAGGCATATCTGGCATGGACGTGCTTCACCGAATAAGGGAATGGTCACAGGTGCCAATTATTGTGCTAACAGCAAAAGATCAGGAGGCTGATAAGATTACCGCACTGGATGCAGGTGCAGATGATTATGTGACGAAGCCGTTTGGCATGGGCGAACTGGTTGCCCGAATTCGGGTAGCGCTTCGGCATGTGGCCAAAACAACGGATGAACCCATTTTGCGATTTGGCTCACTGGTTATCGATCTGGCTCTCAGGCAGGTTGAGCTGGACGGAGAGCAGGTCAAATTAACGCCAACCGAATATGAGATGCTGAAGGTGCTTGCCTCGAATGCAGGCAAAATTATTACCCAGCGCCAGCTTTTACAGCAAGTATGGGGTGCGCATCATCATGAGTCGGACAGCCATTATTTGCGAGTTTATGTGGGTCATTTGCGTAAAAAGCTAAAGGAAGATCCCACCCGGCCCTCCTATATTCAGACGGAACCAGGGATTGGATATCGTTTTCTGCTGCCTGCGGAGTAATGGAGTAATCTGAAAATAAGTGAAAAAAAGCACCGTCCCCTTCGATTTCGAAAGGCACGGTGCTACTTTTGTATGTCTTGATGTTTTTATTATGAGAATTTAGGCAGCCAGTCGCCATGAGCTTCAATCAAATCGTCGCACATCGCCACGATGTCGTCCATGGACAGCTCAGCAGCCGTATGCGGATCAAGCATAGCCGCGTGATAGATATGCTCTTTTTTGCCAGTCATAGCCGCTTCAATGGTGAGCAATTGGGTGTTGATATTGGTACGGTTCAGCGCTGCCAATTGTGGTGGCAGGTCACCAATATACGTCGGGCTGATGCCGGAACCATCAACCAGACAAGGCACCTCGACACAAGCTTCGCGTGGCAGGTTGGTGATGAGCCCGTTGTTTATAACGTTACCGCCAATTTTGTACGGGCGATCCGTCTCCATCGCTTCCATGATATGCGAAGCATATTCATGACTGCGGGTATGCTGAATATTTTCACTCGCAAACAGCTTCTCCCGCATTTCCTTCCATTCTGCAATCTGGTTTACACAGCGACGTGGATATTCGTCGAGTGGAATGTTGTAACGTTCGATCAATTCCGGGTAGTTGCGTTTAATAAAATACGGATGATATTCTGCACTATGCTCAGAAGACTCGGTAACATAATAACCGAAGCGATGCATCAGTTCATAACGTACCATGTCATCATGTGTCTCCTGCTGTTTCTGTCTCGCAAGACGTTTGATCTCAGGATATAGATCGACACCATCCTTTGTTACTTCCAGGAGCCATGCCATGTGGTTAATCCCGGCGATTTTGGCAACGACCCCCGTCTGGTCAATCCCCAGCGTATCGAACAGATGAGGTACGCAGACTTGTACACTGTGACACAGACCGATCGTTTTAATTCCGCCATGTACGTTCATGACATTAGTGAGTACAGCCATCGGGTTCGTGTAGTTCAGGAACCAGGCATCCGGGCATACTTCCTGCATATCCTTGGCGAAGTCCAGCATCACCGGAATGGTACGCAAGTTACGGAAGATTCCGCCAATGCCGAGCGTATCGGCAATCGTTTGACGCAGGCCGTATTTCTTCGGAATCTCAAAATCGGTAATCGTACACGGGTCATATCCGCCCACCTGAATGGCATTGATGACATATTTAGCTCCGCGGAGCGCTTCCTTGCGATCATGGTATGTTTTAACGGAACAGCGGCTTCCCAGCGACTGAGCCAAACTTTTTAACAAACGCTCCGAGTCACTTAGACGTTCAGCATCAATATCAAACAAGGCCAGTTCAAAGTCCTGCAAGGCCTCCGTCATCATCACATCACCCAATACATTTTTGACAAAAACGGTGCTGCCTGCACCGAGAAACGTAATTTTGTTCATTTCAACTTCATCCTTCCCGAAAAATGTTGTACCCCAACTATAGGCCGAACAGGCTCATATCACTATGGCTCAAACCCTCTCAAATATGGCATAATCCCATTTTTGTTTTCGTTTTCAGCAAGATTTCCTCTCTTCTACCTGTTATAATTTGTTGTGTGCACTGGTAATGGAATATGTGAGCTCATATTAAGATATCTTTAACCTCATCGTCGAAAGGAGGGGAAACATGAGTCGGAAAGTGGAAATGAATGTGGTCTCTGCCGGCTGGACGCAGATGGAACTGGTCTTGTTATTTTATGGATGGGAGGCATGTGATCCTGCCCACTATTGGGGGCCGGGGGTGCGTGATTCCTATATCGTGCATTACGTACATGAGGGTTATGGTACGGTATATATGGGAGATCGGGAATATCCTCTGGGCGAGGGCCAAGGATTTCTCATTTTACCCGACACGGTCATTCATTATGAAGCCGATGCTGAGGAGCCTTGGACATATTCATGGTTTGGCTTCAGAGGTGTACAGGCGAAGGCTTTTATGCAACGTGCACAGTTAAGCGAGGAGCACCCGGTATTTACTGCTCATGATAAGAATATGATGGCAGCGCTGTATGACGAGATGCTTCAGGCCGGAACGAGCTCCGTTGCAGGAGGGGATGTGTTACATCAAAGTCTGTTATACCGACTTATGGCGGCATTAATCGCATCCTCACCGATCAAAGAAGAAGAAAACACGCTCCTTTCGACGAAAGAGACTTATATTCGGCAGGCTGTGCAGTTTATGGAGAACCGGTATAGCCAGCGTACTTCTATTCTGGATATCGCACAGGCGGTAGGACTGGATCGAACGTATTTATCGGGATTGTTCAAAGAGCGATATGGCAAGTCGCTGCAAGCCTTTTTCCTGGAGTATCGCATGAATCGTGCAGCGGAGTTGCTTCGTAACCCGATGCTGTCTGTGAGTGAAGTAGCCCACTCCGTTGGATACACCGACCCGCTGCTTTTTTCCAAAATGTTCAAACGTGTGACGGGGGTGTCGCCCAAGGGCTCGCGAGTGCGAGATTAGCCGCAATCATGATTTTAAATTTTGAAAGAAAAGTTTTGAACATTATTCCGTATGCCGCTATACTGATACAGAAGTGTAACAGATACCAACTTTTAGTGAATTGAATACGTGGAACTTGGTGCTCTACCCGCTGGGGTAGAAGCTTAAAAGGGAAGTCCGGTGTGATGCCGGCGCGGTCCCGCCACTGTAACAGAGGAGTCAGGCAGCATATCCACTGGTCTTACGAAGACCGGGAAGGAGCTGTTATGGCAATGATACTGGAGCCAGGAGACCTGCCAGGTTGGACAAACACAGCAGTACCCTACGGGAGATAGGAAGGTGTTTAAAGAGCATGATTTTTTCTGAAAATCTGTTTATTTAAGGCGTCCTTATCCCGTGAAACGGAAAAGGGCGCTTTTTTGGCTTGAATTGGCTTGTATTGAATGGAATGAAAATGAAGGCGTACACGCGCATTAAACCGGGAAGGGCGTTTTATTATTGGGCAGATATATCGTTAAACGGTTATTACAACTGGTCGCCGTTCTGTTTGGAATCACCTTCCTGACATTTCTATTAACGTATCTGTCTCCTGGGGATCCCGCCAGACTGATGCTGATGTCTACCGGAGTCACACCTTCGGATGAACTGGTCAGACAGGTGAGGTCAGAGCTTGGGCTGGACAAGCCATTTCTGGTTCGGTATGGCACATGGCTGGGACAAGTAGTCACTGGAGACTTTGGTACGTCGTATAAATATGACCGTCCGGTGCTGGATGTGTTAATGGCCCGCCTTCCAGCAACGCTCAAGTTAACCGGGAGCGCAATGCTTCTGGTGATTTTGATTTCCTTTCCGCTCGGAGTTCTTTCGGCTGTACGCCGGAATCAAGGGCTGGATTATGTGATTCGCCTGTTTTCGTTTGCCGGTCTATCCATGCCGAGCTTCTGGCTGGGGATGTTGCTGATGCTGGTATTTGGTGTGCAGCTGAAGCTGCTGCCGGTCATGGGTAGTTCCGGCTGGAACAGCCTGATCCTGCCTGCTGCGACACTCGCGATTCCATTGATCGCCCAATACAGCCGGCAGATTCGTGCAGTCATGCTGGAGGAGACAAGCCAGAATTACGTAGTGGGTGCAAGAGCAAGAGGTGTGAAGGAATCAATGATTATTTGGCGACATATTTTGCCCAATTCACTGTTGCCAATTGTGACCTTGCTAGGCATGACAACAGGAGCACTACTTGGCGGAGCAGCAATTGTGGAGAGTTTATTCGTATGGCCGGGAGTAGGACAGATGGCGGTGGATGCCATTTTCACCCGCGATTACCCCCTGATACAGGGTTATGTAATCTGGATGGCAGTCATCTATGTCACCCTGAATCTGATCGTGGATCTCTGGACACATCTTCGCGATCCGCGCATTCAACTGGATGTGGATGTGTAGATGGTGATGAAGATTCGAGCATATCTGACACAACGTCGTCTATTTATTTTCTTGCTATCCCTGACCACAGGCTGGATCGTTCTGGCTCTGATTGCGCCGCTTCTGGCGCCTCACGATCCACTTGCTACGAATTTTGCGAAAGTGTTGCAGCCATCCAGCCCCGAATATCCACTCGGTACGGATCAGCTTGGGCGATGTGTCCTATCCCGACTTTTATATGGAGCACGCACCTCTCTGTTGCTTACATTTATGATGATCGGTATTGTTTTCGGCTTAGGCGTAGCGGTTGGTGTCGTCGCAGGTTTTCTGCGAGGGCTGGTGGATACGCTGCTGATGCGGCTGTGCGATACGTTGATGGCATTTCCGGGTTTGATTTTTGCTATTGCCGTAGTAGGCATGTTAGGGCCGGGGTTATTTAACACGGTGGTCGCACTGTCAGTTGTCTGGTGGGCAAAGTATGCACGGATGGCCCGAAGCCTGGTCATTTCTCTTCAGCAAAAAGAGTTCGTCACTGCCGCCGCGTTCAGCGGTGCGCGTAAAATCCAGATCATTAGCAGAACGATTCTGCCGAATATGTTGCCACCCTTGATCGTCATGGCGATGATGGACGTAGGCGGCATGATGTTGTCGATTTCGGGTCTGTCCTTTCTCGGACTTGGTGCACAGCCGCCTGATCCCGAGTGGGGAGCGATGTTGAATGAAGGCAGAAGATATCTGCAGACAGCGCCTTGGCTGTTAATCTATCCGGGGCTCGCGATATTTGGCACGGTTATCATTTTTAATTTGCTGGGGGACAGTCTGCGAGATGTGCTTGATCCCAAGAAAAATACAGTGTAACTGAGGGGAATGGGGAAGTATGGGTAAGTTTCAAAAAACATGGCTACTGGCTATCATATCAATGATGACTATTCTGTTGCTCGCGGCCTGTGGTAACGACAAAAATTCAACACCTTCATCATCCGATGCTACGGGGAAAAAGGCAGGGGTGGATGCGAGTGGTGCGGCTGGTGAGGACAAGAAATCACATCTGAATGTGGCCTTGTTCTGGCTGGGGAGTAGCCTTGATCCTGCGGAGGAATGGAACGGCTGGACGCTGACGCGCGCGGCTATTGGGGAGACGTTGATTCAGTTTGATGAGCAGATGAAGATCGTCCCCAAACTTGCCGATAAGTGGGATCGGATCGATGATACAACCTGGCATTTTCATATTCGCGACGGAGTAACGTTCCATAATGGCAATCCCGTGACTGCGGATGCGGTTAAAAAATCAATCGAACGCTCCATCTCGCTGAATGAGAGAGGTCAATCCACACTGCCAATTGCGTCAATGACTGCCAAGGGGCAGGATCTGACGATCAAAACAACACAGCCAGATGCCTCACTGCTAGGCAATATTGCAGAGCCACTGTTTATTATCGTGGATACGAGTGCAGATACATCAAAATTCAAGAGTGAGCCCATCGCTACCGGGCCGTTCATGGTTACAGGATATACGCCCGACCAGGAGATTCAGGTGAAAAAGTACGATAAGTACTGGGGTGGCGCGGCTGATCTGGATACGATGACACTAAAATACATCAAGGATGACAATACACGGGCGCTGGCACTGCAATCAGGGGAAATCGATGTAGCGAGTAATGTGGGACGCAGCCAGATGCCTCTTTTTCAGGATAAAACACAATATACGATTGATGAAATTCCGAGCCTCCGTACGCAGTTTGTGTGGTTTAACACGACCCATTCACTGCTAAGCGATGTAAAGGTTCGCCGTGCCATATCTTACGGAATTGACCGCGAAATGTACGCGAATACGCTGGTGGGTGGACAAGCAGCCAAAGGTCCGTTTACCTCTGCATTGCCTTTTGGGTACGACAAAATTACCGGATATGATTACGAGCCCGCGAAGGCAAAACAATTGCTGGATGAGGCTGGATATCAGGATGCTGATGGAGATGGCATTCGTGAAAAGGAAGGGAAGAAGCTGTCGTTACAACTCATTCTTAACTCAGCTTATGAATCCGATTCCGTTGTGGCTGCTGCGATGCAGTCCCAGCTTAAAGAAATTGGGGTTGAGCTGGAGCTCACCTCATATGAGGATCTCACTGACCATCAGAAGAGTGGGAATTATGATCTGGCTCTGACGAGCATCAATACAGGCATAACGGGTGATCCGCAGTATATTCTCGACTTTTATTTCAAAACAGGTGCGGAGTGGAATGTTGGCGGATACAGCAATCCGAAGCTTGACGAGCTTATTGAGCGTCTTCACTCGGAGTTTGATGTGGAGAAGCGTTATGCACTTGCGGCAGAAGCGCAACAGATGATTCTGGACGATGCTGCTTATATGTTCTTGACATATACACCGATTAATATCGTCAGCAAAAGTAATGTAAAGGGTGCAACGATGTACCCGATCGACTTCTATCTGCTAGATCGCAACATTAAGGTCGAGTAGTGATGACGTCCTTGCGTGGGGGAACGACATCTTTGCTTGTTGAGATGAAGAATCTGTCTGTAAGTTACAAGGAAGGCGTGCCTTCCTTGCAGGATGTATCCTTTTCGATGAAGCCAGGAGAGATCATTGGCATTGTGGGGGAAAGCGGAAGCGGGAAGTCGACCCTGATCCGGGCTTTGCTGGGACTACTGCCTGTAGGCGGACGATACACCGGAGGAGAGATTATTTTTCGGGAACGGGTGTTGCTACGTGACTCGCAACAAGATTGGCAGGGGATGCGTGGCAAACGAATCGCGATGGTTTTTCAGGACAGCGGTTCATATCTGAATCCGATTCGTAGTATTGGAAGTCAGTATGTGGAGGCGATTCGTGCCCACCTGCCTATGTCCCGTAAAGAGGCTTGGAGATTGGCCGTTCACACACTGACCCGTATGGGGCTGGATGATCCAGAGAGAGTCATGCATGCCTATGCTTCCCAGCTTAGCGGGGGGATGAAGCAACGAACCGCGATCGCAATGGCGGCTGCGTTGGAGCCGGAACTGCTGCTGGCGGATGAGCCGACGAGTGCGCTGGATGTTACGACTCAAAATGAAGTAATGAATCAATTGAGCAGGCTTTGTGCGGACAAGGGAACGGGCATGATGCTCGTGACGCATAATATGGCGGTTGCGGCCCATATGGCTGATCGGATCGGTGTGATGTTAGACGGCAGGTTAGTGGAACTGGGAGATACACTGCGTGTCATATCGAATCCTGACCACGAGTATACCCGCAAACTGTTAGAAGCTGTACCTGAACTGGAGGGGAACCATACATGATCAATGCCGGATCACCCATTCTAAAACTGAGTAACGTATGTAAAACGTACGAGATGAAAGGGCGGCAGGCTGTTCAGGCTTTACAGAATGTAGATCTTGCGTTATATCCCGGGGAGTGTCTGGGTATTGTCGGGCAGAGTGGAAGCGGCAAAAGCTCACTGGCCAAGTGTGTAACTCAGCTGGAACAGGTGACTTCAGGAGAGATTTGGTGCTATGGGCAGGAGATTACCCGTTTGAAAGGTGAGAAGCTGCGCCAGATGCGTAAGCAGATTCAGATGGTCTTTCAGGAGCCTGCGGCGATTTTCAACCCACGCATGAAGGTGGGCATGTTTATCGGTGAGCCTCTGTTGAATTATAAAATGATGAAACGGCAGGCGGCTGCTCAGGAAACACGCAGATTGCTGGAGCGCGTTGGATTGTCTGCTATGGATGCGGATAAGTATCCACATGAATTAAGCGGCGGGCAACAACAGCGAGCTGTCATTGCTCGTGCGATTGGTTTACGGCCTGAGATCATTTTGTTTGACGAAGCTACCTCTGCTTTGGATGTTTCCATTCAGCAACAGGTTTTGGATCTGCTTATGGAACTACGTAGGGAGACGGGAGTTTCCTCCATATTCATATCACATGATCTTGCTGTGGTGCAGCAAGTGAGTGACCGTATTGCAGTCATGCATCAAGGGAGAGTAGTGGAGGTTGTGGACAGTGCCAAGCTGACCAGTTCGGCCAATCATCCGTATACCCGAAGTCTGATGTCCTCCGCTCTGTCGCTGAGAGAGCTGAAGGATGATATGCAGATGCGTGAGCGTGTGGTGGTACTAGCGGGAAGTAGATAGATCAGGTTAATTATGAATAAAGATTAGATGAGAAAAGGGTTATCTGGAGTTGAATTCTGCTGATGAATGAATTCATTCGAGATAACCCTTTTGCCTTTTTTGATAGTTGTCATCTATACGGAATGAGAATGATCTTGCTGTTTCTGCCCTGGGTTAAACTTTATCCTGATATTCATTCTCCAGATATCTTTATCCGTCATCCGTAACTCTATTTCTTAATGAGGCACCTGAGACTGAAAGTCATTTCGACTGGACTGGTCTGCATAATAGAAGAGAATATCACCATCCTTCAATGGCCATCTACTGCTGTCGTTAGCGCTGTTATTGAATGCAGGTGGGTAGTTGAAACCCTCCAACTGCCACTGATCCATAAGTGGAGCATGGGTATATTGCAGATGCGGTGCCTGTGAATTGCCATTACGTAGACTCTCGATATTAAAGTTGACGACGATGTACCCATTTTTCAAAAAGATATCAGATTGTTCATCTAGCTTATTCTGTCTGGCAAGTGGTTCAAGATTTGTGCCTTTGGGAACAGCGTACACATCTGCCGGCAGACTGTATTCCCCGTACCACCGCTGGATTGCAGCATTGGCCCTGTCAACGTTAACGCTGGTAGGGATATTTGTTTTAGGACCAATCAGTGTACGAATCGGCGCCGTCAGAATCATCCAGTCATAACGGCCTGTCCAGGTTTTTTGGTGTGAAGTCTGGTTGGCGACTTTGACCATATGTTCTGCTAATGTGAGACGATTGCGTTCGTCTGGTGAAAATTCATACGTATATTGGTAACGTGCCGCATCGCTCAATTCGGTGCCGGGTACATTACGCAGTCGTGAGTTCAACACAACAAATCGTTTCTCCATATCCTGCGCTGAACCAATTCGAATAAGACGTTCCTGCCCCCGATGGTAGTATAGATCAACATCCTGACGGAAAGAGTTATCCTTGTTTATAAAAGAGAATGTGGGTGTTATTCGAATACCATCCTGTTTTCCGAACATATTACCCTTCGTCTTTAGATCAAACTTGAAGTGATAGCCTGTTTTCACAGCAACGTTCCGAAATCCTTCGACCGGATGACTGCCAGGCCTAATCGGCAATACAAATGGAGCAAGGTTTCCTCGGGAATCACCATCGATGCCGCGTAATCCGCTCCAGTAGCTATGACCTGTAGGTTCCGGGCCACCTGGTCGTTTGCGGAATACACTCTCCCAGTTATAGTCGGATACATCAGTCACATGAAAGTCATACAGCCTGCCGATTACATCTACAGGTATCTTATCGCTTGCAACATGATGAGTTAGATCGGTGTTGGCATCGGGTTGCTCTGTGAAGTTTGCTGGTGCATTCTCGGCGATGTTCCGAAATTCAATGGTATATTTCCCCTCGTCCACCCATACTGGCATATAGAATGTTGTATCCATTTGGTTAACCGGAATGTTGACCCATGTGTGGCTTGGGATGAACTGTGTTCGATCTGCTGTGTAGACGTCAAACGGGAATAACACCTGTTTGACGCGAAAATATGTGGCATAGTCCCGGTTGCCATATCCAGGATAGATGGATGCATCTAGGTGCTGTCCGGATGTAGGGATACGCACAATGAAGGGGCGCTCCAAAATCAGTGCAGCACGGGTAGGGTCAGGTGTTGTTTTCTGATTATGCGGCTGATCGTCCGACACCCATGCGTAGTTTACGACGGGGGTGTGCACCGTAACAGGGTTTATCCCATGAATCGGAAGTATCTTGTTGGCTCCGCCGTTCACGTTACCCGGTAGTAGATCATAATAGATCTGGCCAGAACTTTCCGTGTTGGCATTGTTTCGCAGGGAACTGCTGATCCTGTGGTTGGGAGTGTACAAGACATCCCGTCCAATTGTTGTTGGTGAAGGAATGTTATTCGGCAGTGGCCCATCCTTGGTAGTTTCGGTATCATTCATGATCACTGCATTGTTGAACTTCACCAAATCATTTTTTACGGTGCTTTGTGGTGTGTTAGTTTCCGCCATTCCCTTTAATAGGGCTGTGTCATCTGGTACATCCGGGGGTGCATTCAAGCCACCTGTCAGTTTGGATGGAGTGTACGAGATTGATGACGTTTGTCCTGGCCTCACATGACGTTCAACGGCAGAGTCATTGCTGGATTCAAGTGTCGGTGGAACATAACCGGCAGGATTCATCGTAATGGTTTCGCCAGGCAGTGCATAATTTTTCATCGTTGCTTTGACGAGCTTGTACACTTCAAGATTGCTAATCATCCAGTAGGAATAGTCTCGTGTAATTTGGAAGTTGTATGGTTTAGGAACGGTATCATTTTTAGGTATAGGTGTGCCATCCCTACATCCGTCGTCATTACACACCTGCGGTCCAGATACGGTCCATTCTCTATCATAGGAGATGGTGATATTACAATCATATATAACTTTGCCGCTCATCTTGGTCCAGGCTTGCTTGAATAGATAATTGTCCGCGAAGGCGTTAGTGTAAAGAGACTCGGAAGTAGGAATTCCTTTTAATACATCGAATATTTCATTACCTCTGTTATCTGACTTTATTATACCTGTAGCGTTGGGATCAAGGTCACTCATATTCATCGTTGTACCTGGAGATGGTGATCCAATCGTAGGTGTACAGCCACCCCCGCCTCCGCTATCTCCACCGCCGGTATTCCCGCCTCCGTCGTCACCACCACCACCACCACCGGTTCCCTGTTCAACACCAATGGTTGTGCGGGTTGTTAATTGGAATCCGTCTTTTTCCCATAAAATCGTTATAGATGTAGTACCCCTGCTAATCGCTTGTACCAGTCCGGAGTTACTTACCGTTGCAACCGAGGGATTGGAGGACTCCCACGTGGTCGTTCCTCCGCTGCCTGTGTTTACATTGGTTTCTGCACCAAAGTTACCATCCCCTGTTTTGGTTTTAACCATCGCATTGAGCTGTTTGGTTTGATTTAACCGAATTTGTTCCCCAGGAGAGAGGTTGATTTCTTTGGTGGTTTCGGCGACAGCCCGCCAATATATATCGGTATTAAATACATAGTCTGCAGAGTATTTGGGTGGGTTATAGGGTCTGTAGCCTGATGGTTGAATTACGCCTCCAATCTGCATTGTAAATTCTGCAATATCACCAGTGAATCTATCTACACTTACTAGTATGGGATTACCAGGTGTATAGTAATCTGAATTATCAATATAAATTGGTTTATTTGATGCAGAAACAAACTCAGAGTGATCATGTGGCTGGTCATTTTTATCTTTGTATTGTGATGGCTTATAGACTTCTTGGTCTAGAGGGAGATTTATACATACAAAAGAAGAATTAGGTTTGTTTGTTGTCGAATTATTTGATAGCTCTTGTCCATTACACTCTCCCTCTACTTTCCATTTCATATTATCTAATTGATATATGTATATGCCAATATTACTTGTACCTTTACCTTCTACAGGACTAATTTTCCTTTGGGATTTTGCTGGGGTAGAAGGCTCCCAACGAGGAGCCTCCAATGGAGGTTTTGTACCGGGGCCTCCCCCAGCGTAAATAAGATTCATAGGAATCACCAAGCTTAATGATATTATTGAGATCAGTGATTTATTTATAAAAGTTCTTAGATTCAAACTAGATCACCCTTCAAATTTATTAGTTTGCTGTCATGTTGAAATCTGTTCCATCCTTAGCGATGACTTTCACTTGAGTTGTAAGTGATTTATCGAAGTGCAACAATCCTGTAGACCAATATGTTGGATTCTTAACTTTAAATACTCCCCTATTACTTAGGAAATCATTAATGTGAGGTACCGAGTATTCCAAGAATGAATTTGAGTTTGGTGATTTCAAAGGGTTAATACTTGGTGACTGTAAGAGGCTCCCCGCCTGAAGTTGCGTCATGGAATCTTTGATATTTAAGTCAAATTCAGCAAAGGAATAGTAAGACCCACGTAAGAGGGAGTCTTTTTCATCAACAAAAACAGGGTAAAAGATACTTCTTTTCGATTCGATAGTGTATGGATTTACAATGATCCAGTTACGCAGTTTAACATCAGCATAATTCGTAATTGTAACTAAATCTTTATTTCTAACCTGTGAAAAGTCGGTTGTAACTTTGCTATAGTCATATGAATCAAGAAATTTATTTTTTGAGGTTTTCTGATACCTCGGTGCAATCACACTCAGATTGGTGCCTGTCAATCCCACCTGCCGCAGTTCATTCAGCCCTTGAAGATCGGCAGGTTTGGTTTTGGCAACGGACGCGTAACGACTGAGCAACACGGCGACTTCTGCCCGGGTTGTGGTGCGGTTTACGCCAAATGTTTTATCATTCGCAACGCTCATCAGCCCGGTTCCAAGGGCAACGGCGACAGCATTTTTTTGCGAGTCGGCCAGCTTGCCTGTAAAATATTCCTTCGCAGGAATGACGGTGTTTGTTACATCCGAGAGAGCCTGTCCATAGTCTGAATCTACTACACTCAATCCTTGTGTTAACCATTCCGCCATTTCGCCCCGTTCAAGTGCAGCTTGAGCACTTAGTTTGTCCTTATAGCTGGAAGGATGGATAAATCCTTTGGCAATCGCCGTAGAAACACCATTTTTAGCCCACTCCGGTACATCTGTAAAATGATTCGGTTCAGCAGTCGGTAGCTCCGGCTGATCATTCAAACGTGCTAAAATACTAGCCATTTCAGCTTTGGTGACGGGTAAACCTGGTTTAAACGTTCCGTCTGCATATCCCTTGAAATAACCTTTCTCTACTGCGGAATAAATTGCTGAGGATGCCCAGTGGGATGCGGGTACATCTTTAAATGAGCTGACGGCTTGCGCTGCTTCGACTGTACTAGTGCCGCCTATTCCCACCAAACTTGCATATCCCCCTACGAATAAAGCTAATGCTGTTAAACTGGAAATCATCTGTTTTCTCATGAATCTAACTCCTCTCGATGGATATAATTTGGCGCTGATATGTACTTACTAGGATTATATCTGCTAAATTTGTAATAATAATCAATATTCTACCATGTATATCCTCTCAAAACACAAAAAAAGGCCACGAATCCGCAGATTCATAGCCTTATGCTTTAAGGTCTCTCGAAATATGTAATTCATTTCAGTTATTGCTCAATACATAGAGAATACTCCATTTTCCAACATTTGAAAACCCCATGTACATAAAAATAAATTCAAGCAATCGGTGTTCCATTCGGTAACGGATGATCTGGGGAGAGCAGGACGACGTCACCTTCGCCGGGAACACCGCCCAGTACAAGTACCTCGGACACGAAACCGGCAATCCGCCGAGGTGGGAAATTCACGACAGCAACGACCTGTTTGCCAATCATCAGCTCGGGCGTGTAACGGTGGGTGATCTGGGCACTGGAATTTTTTAAACCGAGTGGCCCGAAATCTATTCTCATCTTAATCGCAGGAACACGAGCCTTCAGAAAAGGTTCAGCCTCCACCACGGTACCTACTCGAATATCATGTTGCGTGAACTCTTCAAAAGTAGCCATAAATAAACTCCTCTCAACGAAACGATGTCATATAGTATAGATGATATATCCATCCCCGAAAACAAAAAATCCAGATTACGCTGTATCGTAACCTGGATTAATCCCTGAAAAACTCTGTTTTTCTTTATGCAATTTTGATTAAGATCTGTTCCAGTTTTCTCCCGTGAGATATTTCTCGGTAAGAATGGACAGCATCTGAATCCCTACTTCATTATGCCCGCCCTCAGGGATGATGATATCCGCATACTTTTTGGACGGTTCGATAAACGCATCATGCATCGGTTTTACCGTTTCGAGATATTGTTTGTACACGGATTGAATCGAGCGTCCACGCTCTTCCATGTCCCGTAGTACTCTGCGCAGAATGCGTACATCGGAGTCGGTATCTACAAATACCTTGATATCCAGCAGTGTACGAAGATGCTCATCAATCAACACATGTAACCCTTCGACAATGATGATGTGGTTCGGCGCAAGCTCAATCGTTTCGCCTGCAGCGCGGTTATCTATGGTGAAGTCATACACGGGAGCATACGCTGGCTGGCCCTTTTTCAACAGGGTAAGATGCTCAATCAACAGATCGTTATCAAAAGCAAACGGGTGATCGTAATTCGTCAGTCTGCGTTGCTCAGGTGTGAGGTCTGACTGGTCTTTGTAATAATTGTCTTGGGATATGAATGTAACTTTGGCTGATCCCAGACGTTCAATAACGGAGCGAGCTACCGTTGTTTTGCCGGAGCCGGTTCCTCCGGCGATACCAATAATGAGCATGGTTGTTCCATAAACCTCCCTAAAGTGGCAGCATGATCAATCGATAAAGAGTGCCCAAAATGTTTTATTTTTAAGCGCGATCTGCATGTCTGTCTGCGAATACACAATTCCTTCATTGTATCACAGTTCGCGAACTTTTTCATCTTAAGGAACAGACCATGTTTTGCCTTCAAAGGAGGAAGCTCATTTTCAGATGTATCATTCTAACGTTGCGTAGAGTGTGATTTATGACCTGGCATTTTCCAAGGAAGAATCAGCTTTTGGCCGATCAGGCGGGTAAGCAGACTAAGCACAATAAACCCAAGCACACTTCCTGAAGTATTGGCGATCAGATCATTAATATCGGTTGAGCGGCCGTTGCCTACCGCAATTCGAATCACGAGTTGCAATAGTTCAATAGTTAAACTTACCGTTAAGCCTGTCTTCGCCACTTTTTTTATGGAGTTGACCGAAGGTCTCCAAAGAGGAAGCAGGAATCCTAACGGCATAAACAGCAGGATGTTCAAAAGAAAGCTTGGCGCATCCGCAGTCAGCAATGGAACCCACTGAATGTTTGAATACCAGGGTGTTTGGTTGGCATACATCCCGATGTTCACATCAATGGGGAAAAATACAAAATGCATCATGCCCAGCATATATATCACAAATGTCAGCATCAACATATACTGTTTGCCTGTATATCTGACTTTGCTCACCCTGGCATGAATCACCAGAGTGAGCAGGGTCAGAATAAACAGTGGCACAAGAACTACAAAGGATGAAATGGTAAACTGAATGGACATGCGATAACCCCTCTGCAAGGAAATGAAATTGAGCTATGGCAACTGGATTTTCATTTCCATTCCTTTAATGAATTGATCGTCCTTGACCTCTTCGGCAAAATCATCTTTCACCTTAAAAGGCTTCACAATCAAGTATTTCACATCCTTGGCTGTGGTAGCATAGATGTTTTCCCAGTTCAACTGGTTTGCTTGATACACACCTTCACCGCTCAATGCAGTCAATTGTCGGCCTTGATCATCATAGACAGCAAATCGGATTTCACGTAGCTGTTTCTCTTCTTTTTTACTTAACGTTTCTTCCCCTTTTAACGCGATCGAAGCAGTTAGACGAGTCGTAATTGGGGTGACCTCGGCTTTGTTCACAGTGACCGTGTACAGATCATTTTCTATCGTGCTATTCGGCTGAACGTTATGAGTGTCCGTTATAGATTTAGTGAACGGAACGGTCAATTCGAACTCATGATCCATACCTTGCAACTTCAACTTCACTTTAGCTTCGAACTGATCCGGGATGACGCCTGTGTGATCTGCAGGAATAACCTGTTCAAAAAGCAACGTATCAGGCTCGTTCGCTCCGGCTGAAGTATAGAACAGACCGCTATCTGGACGAGAACCGTTCACATCGAAAAATACATTTTCAACGCCACTGCTCAGCTTTACGATATCTTTGCCATTGTCGTACATGCCCTGATTGAGATTAGGTGCAGTAACATGAACGAGAAACGCTGCACGTGTGCCGTCATAGACCGTTTCTAATACTTTGAATTTCACATCCTGATAAGTGAAAGAGCTGTTCACTGGTGTAGTCAAACCTTCGTTGCCTGCTGTTCTCAGACCCATATCAGCTTCAATCGAGCTGAAGAGACTGCCTATCAGTGGAATGTTGCGCAACGAGTCAGCCATTGCTGGAGAGACAAAACCGGATGCAAATACCGTTAAGCCCAGCACACCTGCTGCGACAGCAGCTCCTGCGGTACGGCGTAGTGGCTTATGAACACGTTTTGATGGATGAGCCTGAACCGACTCCATATTCATTTGGCTAGCTGATTCCGGAAGGGAATCCAGTGTGGCATCAATGCGGTTACGTACGATTTTAGACATGGCAGGACGCTCCTTGGCTTGTTCTTTTAATTTTTGATCGAGATTAAACGGGTTCGACATGTAATTTTACCTCCCGAAAGTTTTTGAATTTTTGATATAGCTCTTTCCTTGCCCGGCTCAGCCTCATCTTCACGGCGCTTTCGGACAGGCCCAGTGTATCGGCGACTTGACGCAGGCTCATATCTTCAAAGTAGTGCAGTACAATCACAATGCGTTTGGCTTCTTCCAGCTGATCGACTGCTTCTCGCATATCCACCTCATCGTATGGACTGGATTGTGCCTGATGTTCTGCGGGTACTTCTGCGTAAGAAGTGGAGAGAGAGCGGCGGGATAACAAGGTATTGCATTCATTGATGAGAATACGGAACATCCAGGTTTTGAAATACTGTGGTTCCCGAAGGGTATGCATGGATTTGTAGGCTTTCAGGATCGTCTCCTGAATCGCGTCTGCGGCATCCTCTTCTTTGCGCAGCATGGATATGGCGGTATTGTATAGGGAATTTTCGATCTCTCGGATCAGCCTGATGAAAGCTTCACGATCTCCCTGGATAGCCTGTGTGATGAGATCGGGTGAATCCATAGTTAACAGCTCCTTTCGTAACGGGTTTATATCGTGTTAGAGATACATCTCTTGGCCGGTTTTACATAGATTAGACTGCCGGGTGGGGCAGATGGTCACATTTATTTTTTTGTAGGATAAAAATGAAGAGTTACACTGAATGCTGCAAACTTCATATGTTAGACGTCTAAGGAGAGAGCCTGCCCTTCACTTGAAGCAGTATAAGGATAGAAGAAGTAGCGTCTGGCGTTTTTGGAGAACATAAAGAACATCACTAAAAAGCACGTACCTGTCAGATCTTGAAGGGTACGTGCTTTTTGTTAAAGTTTTCATTTATATAAAAGCTCATGGGGGAGCTGAGGTATCTTACAGACCAAGCAATTCTTTGACACTTTCGGCTACGGCTTTGCTGGATTGCGGGTTTTGTCCCGTAACCACACGTCCATCTGTTGTCACATAGGAAGTGTAAGGAGAGGATTTGACGTACTCGGAAGCACGTTCCCGGAGTGCATCTTCGAGCAGGAATGGAACATATTTCGTTTGTTGTGCCAGTTCTTCTTCCTCGTTGGTGAAGCCAGACACTTTTTTATCGTTAATCAGAAGCAAGCCATTGGACAGCTTCACATTCAGCAGGGCAGTAACCCCGTGGCACACGCCGGATACTACGCCACCTTTTTCATAAATATCACGTGATAGCGCTTGAAGTTCGGCATTGTCCGGGAAATCCCACATTGTACCGTGTCCACCCGTGAAGTAGATGGCATCGTAGTCGCTTGCGCTTACTTCGCTCGGTTTCAATGTATTTTTCAATTTGTTCATGAAGGATTCGTTCTCGAAATAAGCTTTGGTGCTGGCATCCAGAGAGTCGCCCAGACTTTTCGGATCAAGTGGCACGTTGCCGCCATTCGGGCTAACCAGATCAATCTGCACATTATCGTTATGGTCGAACTCTTCAATGAAGTGAGTGGCTTCACTGAGCCACAGACCTGTAGGTTCATCTTTGGTTGCATATTTATCGACATTGGTCAAAACAACTAATATTTTTTTCATCGTGAAAACCTCCTGTACATGCTTGTAATTTAAATTGTGTAAAATATAATCGTTAACAACTTCATGCAGACAATATACCATACTCATTTGTTAAAGTAAACTAAAACGATGAAATTCGTATAGTTCGTTTATTCTATCTATTTTGTCCAGGCATGGTATACTCATTATATTGTCCAATTTGGAGCAATTGACGCAGCATGAAGGAGGTACCCCCTTGAAACGTTTGGAAAATTCACAAAAACTACTAACCAAAATCATTCCGGTTCTGCGTGCAAAGTCCATCAGTTCCCTGCGCATGGATGACATCGCGAAACATATGGATATCAGCAAGGCAACCCTATATAAATATTTCTCATCCAAAGAGGAAATTATCCAGAACGTACTGAACGTGTATATTGAGGAGATTCATGATTCCCGGGCAACAATGGACGATGATACGATCTCGTACGAGCGTAGATTTCAGATCGCCTATGAGCATGCGATGACCCATGTGTTATATCTGCCCGAGTTCTTTTGGAACGAGGTGAAGAAGCTTTACCCGGAATTATACGAAGGCATTGCTTCCGCTTTGAGGCATCATAGTGAACAGTTATGTTCATTTTTTGAAAAGGGAATAGAACAAGGTATTTTTAATCGCATTAGCCCGGTGTTATACATGATTCAAGATGAAGCTGTGATCCGCAGAATCGCTGAACCTTCGTTTTCCATTACACATGATATGACCATCCGGCAGGGTTTGTTTGACTTCTACATCCTAAAGAAACATCAGTTACTTAACCCGTCAAGGATTAAGAATCTGGATGATCAGCCGGTGAAATCATACATTAACGAACTGATTCAACAGCTATCACGGACGATGTAACTAGCAGATATGAGAGTTTATTGGATGGCTAGCTCTGGATATAACAACGGGAAGTATATATTTTATTTCAAATTTAAAATAAATAGATTTAAAGTCCTAGGTCTTCTGATATAATCATGTCGAAAGATGTCAATTATGACCAGATGTCTTCTACATATTTTGGGAGGTCTACCCTATGAAAAAGTCAACAAAGCTTCTCTCTTCAACAGCTATTGCTGCAATTGCAGCAGTATCGGTTGTCACTTCTGCATCGGCAGCAAGTGCAACTGTGGCAAAGCCCGTTTCTTCATTGTCCGGAGTAAACGTCTCTGTAGCCAGCGTTAACATCTCCTCTATGGATATTGAAACGGCCTTGATGATGGTGCAGCAGGAGCGCACCAGATTGCTGGATGCTCAATTGCAAACACAAATTCAAGAGGTACAGAACCGCAATCAACAGATTGCTGATCTCAATGCAAAATTGCAAGTGGCTCAGCAAAACGGAGATCAAGCCGCTGTGCAAACATTGAAAGGCCAGATTGATGCCCTCAGCAATTCGCAACAAATGGATATGCTTCGTCTGCAGTCCATGTCTAACAAGCGGAATGAAGCTTTTGATCTCATGACTAATTTCATTAAAAAGATGCAAGACTCCAGATCCTCCATCATCGGTAACATGCGCTAGAACTGGGATCCCAAAACAAGGTTTAGAATGGTACTTTCATCAAGAAGCACAACGTTACAAAAGCAAAAAGAGCGAAGCCGGAATCCACATTCCAAAGCTTCGCTCTTTTTTTATTTTACTCAGCCAGCTTAACCAGACCAGTCCCGGCGACGCGTGAACAAATCCTTCAGCTCATCGGTCGACAGTTCGGTAATCCAGTTCTCCGAACTCGTGATGATGTTGTCACTAAGTTGTTGCTTGCTCTCCAGCATCTCGTCGATGCGTTCCTCGAGCGTACCGAGAGAGATAAACTTGTGCACCTGCACGTCCTTGGTTTGTCCCATCCGATAGGCCCGGTCTGTTGCCTGGTTCTCCACTGCGGGGTTCCACCAGCGGTCAAAGTGGAAGACATGATTGGCCGCCGTCAGATTTAGCCCAACACCACCAGCCTTGATGGACAGAATGAAGACCGAAGGTTGCTTGTCCGCAGGCAGTGTACGGGACTGAAATTCCTCAATCATGCGATCCCGTGCAGTCTTCGACGTGCCGCCATGCAGGTAGAGTACAGGCTCTTGCAGCTCCTGCCGTAGCACTTGCTGTAATATCTGCCCCATGCCGATATATTGTGTGAAAATCAGGCAGCGTTCGCCCTCGTCACGTAGCTCACGAACCAGCTCCATGAGCCGTTCCAGCTTGGCCGAGCGGCTGATCAGCATCGCCATGTCCTGCGGACTGTACACGTCATAGGTTGATGTTGCCGGATCATCCGCAGGCAGTTCTTCAGGCAACGTTTCCTTGGTGAGCAACAGCGGGTGGTCACACAATTGCTTCAATTGGGTTAACGCGGAGAGAATCGCACCTTTGCGCTTGATGCCCTCCAGCTCTTTCATTTTATCCATCAGGGCTTGCACCGATTGGTCATATAATGCACTCTGTTCACCTGTGAGGTGAATATATGTTTTCATCTCATTTTTGTCCGGCAGATCGAGCTGGATATTCGGATCTTTTTTCTTACGGCGAAGCATAAAAGGTTTCACCAGTTGTTGCAGATCCTGCATGCGCTGCTCATCCTTATCCTTTTCAATCGCACTGATGAAGCGGGTTTGAAATGCCCGGGCACTGCCCAGATAACCCGGATTAATGAAATCATAGATCGACCACAGTTCGGATAACCGATTCTCGATGGGCGTACCTGTAAGCGCAATGCGATGTTTCGCCGGGAAGCTGCGTACAGCCACGGACTGTTTCGTCTGGGCATTCTTGATATTCTGTGCTTCATCGAGGCAGATAGCAGACCACGTGTAGGTTTCCAGCAGTTCCTGATCCAGCGTCGCCGTGGCGTAGGAAGTAATGATAATATCCGACTGTTCGGCTTGCTCCCGGAATTCTTCTCCGTTTAACCGGCGTGCCCCGTAATGCAGACTGACACGGATGGAAGGAGCAAAACGGCTGATTTCCTTCTGCCAGTTCCCGAGTACGGATGTTGGACAAATCAGAAGGGCAGGTGCTTGTCCAGGTAGTCTTGGCTCATAATCTTTAATGTGCAACAAATACGTAATGAACTGAATCGTTTTCCCAAGACCCATATCATCAGCAAGACAAGCGCCTAAGCCGAATCTGCGCAGAAAACCAAGCCAAGCAAAACCTTCCTTCTGGTAGGAACGTAGCTCTGCGTGAAGTCCCTCCGGAACTGGCAGGGAAGGGGCTCCGCCTTGTCCGCCTCCGAGCTGAGCGATGACCCGGTTCAGATGATCATTTAACTCCACCTCAAGCCGGATACTCTCGCTGGTCTGAGATGGCTCTGGTTCCTGTTCGCCCTCGGCCTGTTGACCTTCCTTCCATTTCTGCTTGGCATATTCACGCTGTTCATTGTGAAGTAGATGCAGATGCAGAATATCCTGGAAAGAGAGTCCTTCCTCCCGATCTACACCCCCCATCGCTCTGCGAATTTGCTCCAGCAGATCGGGGTCGAGCGGAACCCATTCGCCGCGGAATCGGACGAGTCGTTCATTACGGGCGACGAGATCTGCAAATTCTTCTTCACTAAGATCACTATCCCCAATGGCGATGCGCCAGTCAAAATGAATGATGGAGTCCAATCCAAAGAACGATTGGCCACGCTCACTGCCTTCCTCCGGTTTTACTTTGGCTCGCAGCTTCGGTTTTTTCTTCCGGGCGGCTTCCCACCAGCCCGGCAATAGAACTTGCCATCCCGCGGCTAGCAAGCGACCGCTCTCTTGGGTCAGAAACTGCCAGGCTTGCTGATCATCCAGCGGATCGCTCAGAATATCTCGTCTGCCGCTGATGGAACTGCCAAGACGCGGCAGTTGCGCACGCAGCTGATCCAGCCAGCCAGCCGAGCGATCCAGAACAAATGGCGTCCAAGCTTCGGGCCATTCGCCCTCCAGTCGTCCGCGTGAATCGAGCATGACGGGCACGAGAACGGCAGCATCCAGCTTGTTCTGCAATACCAAACGCAGTCGCCAGGAGAAGTCGTCCTCGTCCGGCTCCTGCAATTGCAGCATCGGGCGGAAGGGTGCAGCATCGGCTTTCCAACCGATGGACACCAGCCACGACCGAGCATCAAGGCCGCCTGTTCGCGGAAGCACTCCGCGCTCGGGGAAGAGCTGTGGGAACTCCCGCCGCAGGTCGGTGGCTGCTTCTTCGGAGCTATACCAGCGCTGGAACACAGCGGCGGAGTAAGCTGCGCCAAGTCCTTCAGCGAAACTTTCATCCGTCTGCTGCATGGCTTGGTGAAGTGCAGCCAGATCCTGCTTTTTCAGACTATCCGAGTCCCACGTCCATTGCAGTTGTCCGGCACGATAAGCCTCAAAGCTGGGTACATGCTTGCGATGATCAATAGACGAGGACAGTATCGGGGCTAGTCGGATCAGGTACTCAGCCTGTTCATCCCACTTCCACTCAATATGAATCAGAGTCTTCATCTCTGCAAAGAATGGGAGAACCTCTTCCGCAGGCAACACCACAAGCTCAATCTCTTCAATCTGCCGGATTTCAAGCTCCGTGCCGTAAAAGGAAGGAGCATGCCATGCGAATAGACGCTGCTTCAACGATTGGCCTGACACAAAGTGATGTGTATTCAGCGCACCGTAAAATAGCGCATCGCCATAGCCGGTCAAAGCCACGTGTACCTCAATCGTTTCCGTGTATGGGTGAATTAGACTCATGGTATCAGCTTACCTTTCCGAAGCTCCTCCTGCAGGGCGCGCAATCGGCTGTTGCGAACAGCCAGTGCAGTAATGAACTGCTCCCACGGCTCCTCTCGCTTCATTTTTTTATATATTTTGGACAGTCGTTTCAGCAGCTTTACTGCGGCTTTGTAACCATCCCTGTTCTTGTGTGCAATATAACGCTCCACCGCCTGATGATAGAACGGCAAAAGCAACTCAGGGGCGTCCTTCTCAATGGGTTGCAATACAGCTACTCGGAATTCGAGAGGTTCAGTGCCTGTGCTCAGCTGAAAATCAATCCACCTGCGCCACTGCCCCCGAGAATGCATGGCATCCTCATAAGCAGGCCTGGAGTGGGGAAGCATGCTGACCAGCGTGTCCCACATCCGGTGCTCTGCATCCGGGACATGCTGGATTGCAGTATCCCACAATCGCATATAGTCCTGTAAAGGAGCATTGCGGCGACCCGCCAGCAGGGGCCCGAGCTGTACCAGCCATTCGGACAGACGTGTCCATTCAGCTGCATCGGTCAGTGTATGGAGAAAGTACAACAGATGTTCCGGCGGAATGCCATAGGCTGAGCTGCCATGGACAAGTTTCTGCCAAGCTGATGAATCCTGTTCCAGATGGTAGTACATCCAGCTCTGTGCCAGAACAAGCGGTAAGGGTAAAGATCCTTTTCTGACGTTCTTCTCTCCGCCGGGGACAGCTCCTTCTGGCGAAATGATCTTTGCTTCTGCTTCGTTCAGTAGATGAAGTTCTGACTCCAACATCGCCTGTTTACCTTGAAGCCAGGGCACAATCCAGTTCAGCCACAGCTTGGAGTAAACGGGTGAGAAGAACATCATATTAGCTGTCTCCGGCAACATCTCTGTCCGCAAATAAGCCGAAGTTTCTTCGAGCCTTGCCCAGACTTGTTCAAATGCCGTGCCCTTCAATCCGGACAAGTCCAGCGACTGGAGCAGAAGGGTCTCAATTCCTTTTTGGAGAGAGTCTACCGCCAGCTGGGCAGGGTAACTTAAATACACAGGAGTATGCGTAATAGAGTTGCGCGCGGGTGGTATACAGTATCGCATGAGGTAAAGCTGAACATGCAGCTCAAACAGCTGATCCATCGCCACTGACATCTTGGGTTTGATCGCGTATAGTTCATCTGCAGCTTCCTGAATGTAGCCCGTCGTTGCCGTTCCTGTCCCGAGTCGCTTAAGGGTCGCTCGAAATAGTTCATGCCATTCAACAATGTCCATTCCAGCGAGTTCGGTTGCCCGCTCCTTAATTGTGCTATACTGGGGTCCATCCGAGGAGATATTGTCTTGGACAGCCTCCTCTTGTTCCGTAACATCGCTGAAGCTATAAGCTCTCGCAGATGTCGAACCTGCCGGTTTGCTGGTTTGTTTCAAGGCAGTACTTGCATGTGCATTGACCAGTGCAGGAACGGGGCGTCCTTGCTGTTCAGCATAACTCATCAATACAGCAGCCATATGTTTGCATGGAGAGTTAACCGGGCAGGTACAATAACTGGTGGACAAGTCCTGCATACGGAGCACAACCTCGTAAGATTCTGATCCTTGTACCTCGGCGGTAATAGCCTGAGCATCGTTGAAATTTATAGATATAACACGTTTCTGTTTATAATATTGGAATCCACGCATGATCGTCAGGTTGTTAAAAAGATCTGCAACTTCACGAATCAGTGCTTGCCACTGCGTGTCATCCATGATCTGATCCTTAGGTTTGTTCATCATTCCATCTCCTGGGGTATACATGGTTAACTAATGATGACGTCTTCGACGTCAAGGTCTAGAGTTTCAATGCTTCTATCATATCAGTTCTGGAGATGCTCGTGCAGACGTCATCGGAATCTACTGCACGAATACTCCATATTGTGTATGCTTATCTTATAACGTATGTATTCATTTCAGGAGCGGTACTGGCTGCGCGGCAGCCATATAAAGACTATATTCAACAACAGGAGCGAGCATAGAGATGAAAATCCTTACATTAAATGTCCATGCTTGGGCGGAAGAAAACCAACGAACCAAGATCAGTCAGCTGGCTGATTTTATCAATACACATCAATTTGATATCATATCGATGCAAGAAGTGAACCAGCCGATTCAAGAAACGGCTCTGACCCAAGAGGAATTGCAGACGTATACAGCAACCGAAGCGGATGTGACGATCAAAAAGGATAACTACGCTCATGTCCTGCTACAGCAACTAACCGAGACGTATTACTGGACCTGGATTCCAACACATATCGGGTTTCGTACATACGATGAGGGGCTGGCGATTCTAAGCCGGACACCCATTACTCGTTCATTCGGCGAATACGTGTCCCACATGCGGGATTATAACAACTATCGAACACGCAAAATCGTCGGGATTGAGACTACCCTGGAAGGTGAGTCCACATCCACATGGTTTGTGAACGGACATTATAACTGGTGGGATGATGCACAGGAACCTTTTAAGGGGCAATGGGATTTGACCGAGCGTGTGCTTGCACCTTATATGCATCAACCGTTGTATCTGATGGGGGACTTCAACAATGTCGCGGAGATTCGTGGACAAGGCTACGATTACATGATGGAACATGGCTGGAATGATCTGTATACGACAGCCGAACAAAAAGACGACGGGGCTACTGTGGTTAAAGCGATTGCCGGTTGGGCGAACAATGAACAACCGCTAAGAATTGATTATATTTTCTCGAATCGTCCTGTTCAGGCGCAGATCTCCAACGTTGTGTTAAATGGTAAAAAGGGACCTGTCGTATCCGATCATTTCGGTGTTGCGGTAGAGATATAAGGATATTCCGAGTTTATGCTTTTGCACGTACATTCTCTTTCTCGTGTACGCCTGAATGCTATATTCGATCATGTAGATAGAAAGCCTCCGCTCATATCCCGAACAGGGAATGACTGTGGAGGCTCTTGGTGTGTTATGAAAAACTCATTTCTTATGTAAATCGTGCTGCTTAAATTAAATTTTTCTAAGATTCATTGTTGATCAATAAATGTTTATTCAAGCGCCAGCATCTGCTGTACAAACTTTTTTAGATTTGCACTGGTCTCACTCAGTTGTTCAATACTTTGCATAAATTCAGTCACAAGCTTGGCTTGATCTCCAGTTGCTGTCGTAATCTGGCCAATCTCTTGCTCCATATATTTCATGGAATGCTGCACACTGCCCAGAGAGGTCTCTATATCCGACGCAGCTTGTTTCGTATGATCGGAGAGTTTACGGACTTCACTAGCTACGATGCCGAATCCGGCGCCTTGCTCACCGACACGAGCGGCCTCGATCATTGCGTTTAATCCAAGCAGATTGGTTTGCTCGGAGACTTCACGAATCACGTTAGTGACTTTTGTGACGTTAATCGAATTTTCGGATGCCTTTTGAGAATTTCGCAAAATTTCCTCCGAGGTTGTTGACAGCTGCTCCGAATGAGCTGCAATTTGCTGAATGCCACCAACAAGGGAGTTGATTGTTTTTTCGCTTTCGCTAATCAGCTTTTCCAGTGTAAGGTGATTATCAAGTGCGTAGTTGACCCCCAGGATGCCGACTACTTGTCCGTTTTCTTTTACAGGGATGAGGATGGAAT
Organism: Paenibacillus sp. NN59; assembly: GCF_057597225.1. Classification (NCBI taxonomy): domain Bacteria; kingdom Bacillati; phylum Bacillota; class Bacilli; order Caryophanales; family Paenibacillaceae; genus Paenibacillus; species Paenibacillus sp. NN59. The sequence continues at coordinate 311,849 of NZ_CP199678.1, forward strand.
CGAACGGCCTTCCCTGAAGATCACCAGGCATGCGCACAACGGTGCGGGAGTCCTTATTGCTCAGCATTTTGAAATGCTTGTAGTCATCATGTAGTTCGTCACCGGCTTTTACACCAATATCTAGACTTTGGGCTTCGGAGAAATATAATACCTTTTCATGATCATTGATCGATATGGAGATATCGTCACGGAACATTTGACGTACAAAAGGCATCGTATTGACCAGAGATTCAAGCGTATTCAATATAAATCTGTCCTTTCCAAATTAGTATGGATTGTTATTAAACTACCTAGTATATATCGGTTGCGCCTCGAATTTCTTTTAACCATGATTGTAACAGGTACCATATATTTCTTGATTTTGGTAAGCAAAGCGAGGATTTGCGAATACAGTGTAAGCGTAAACAAAAATCTATAGCCACCATGAGCTGTGTCAGTTATACTAGGATTATTAATCGATACGAATGGTAAAAGAAATGCTGTCGCTTGCTCATAAAGGGGTATCCTCATTGAGGTTAAGCGCTATATCTATATCATGAAAATAAGTGAACAACGTCCTGTAAACAAGCATGGGCTTTTATAAGATTGAGAAGTACTTCAACATGAGAGGAATGTGGCATTCAATGACAACGTATTTCAGTGAACCGCAGAGCATGTATTATCGATTCGGAGAAGATCAGGAGCAGGTATTGAAGGTGCTTGCCGAGAGATATATTGGTGCCAATGCACAGGCTGATTTTGTGTACCGTGCGTTTCAGCAATCCGGCATTTTGCAAAATGATAAAGGGCTCTATGATCTGAATCTTGGTAAACGCTTTCCAGACGCGCCGAAAGATCATATCTCCTACGCCGCAGCGCTGGTATGGGGGGATGAGAACCGTAATCTCGATGTGCTGGTACGTTGCTATGGACCGGTACGTTTTTATTTTAACAATGAGTTGATCTACCGTTCTACGGTCATTGATGAGATAACGCCAGATGCCACGGTGAAGCTTGGAATCGACATCGAGCCCGGCTGGAATACCGTGTGGCTGGAGATGAAAAACACCCCTGCCGGATTCGGATGCCAGTTCGGTTCCGATGAAGGCAAAGTACGTATTCTGAATGTACTTGCTCCTTTTCAAGAGCGTTCGGGGCAAGCGGGATGGGTCTTCTCTGAACCTGTTACATCCGCACAAGCCCAGCCAAACCTGCTCGCGAGTCAAGGAGAGAGTAATCTAAAATGGTTGCCAGAGACCCAGTGGTCTGCTTCTGATCAGAATAAATCGGCTTTGGAACGAATCTATGGACTGCTTCCAGGCAGACACGCTTATGCATGGACGAATCTGAACAATCGTGATACCTCTGGACGTCCGGTTCGATTATCTGGACAATCCTCTGGTCCAATACAGATCTGGCTCGGGGACAAGTCAGTTGCAACAATAAAAAACGCAGGATCGTTTGAAGTGGAGGTTGAAGCCACATTTGGCCGAAATGATCTTCTGGTACGAAGTGAATGTCAAGCCGGTGCTGGCTCATGGGGATTTGACCTGAAAGCTTCTGTCGGTACAGAGTCTCTTCAGTTGGAGCTTCCGCAACGAGTGCAGGGAGCATTGGAAGAATGTTGGTTCTATGCAGGTCCATTTGAATCTGGAGCCGAGCCAGAACTTGCAGATTTGATGCGTTTGGATCGTGTGTACCGGACTAATGCAGGACAACAAGGCACAGGAACGAGCGGCGTTTCGCAAGCAGGGCGGACGTACTGGCGTTTGGGTCGGCCGGATACGTTCATCCGACCTTATTATGAAAATGCGATGCTGAGCAATAAATGGACCGTGGGTAGTGTAACCAACTATGGACGTTGGGATTACCCGCTGGGTGTCACCGTCTATGGCCTGCTCCAGGCAGGACGATATATGCAAAGAACAGATATTACCCGTTATGCCGCAGAACATGTACAGTCATGCACTCAGATGTATGAGTATTCTCTATGGGATCGTGAGCAGTACGGTTTCCCTTCTATTAATCAGCAGTTAATTATGTTGAAAATGTTGGATAACTGTGGTTCCTTCGGCTCAGCGATGCTGGAATCATATACGGAATGCAAGGAACCAACCTTCCTTCCCATTGCTGAACGAATCGCGGACTTTATGCTTAACCGTTTGGAGCGTCAAACGGATGGGGCGTTCTATCGAACATGTGCTGGGGAATATGCCGAGAATACGATGTGGGCAGATGACCTTTACATGAGTACACCATTCCTTGTGCGGTATGCTCGTGTGACAGGGAAATCCGAAGCACTCGATGAAGCGGCCAAACAGTTTTCACTGTATCGCAAATATTTGTTTATGCCTGAATACAAGATTATGTCTCATGTATATGATTTCAAATATAAACAGGCGACTCAGATTCCTTGGGGGCGTGGTAACGGGTGGACTCTTTTCTCCCTGACAGAAGTACTGGAGGCATTGCCTGAAGACCACGCGGAGCGTCCCGCTTTAATCGAGTTTTTCAACGAGCTATGCGAGGGTTACGCAGCACTGCAAAGTGAGAGCGGGCTCTGGCATCAAGTATTGAATCATTCGGAAACGTATCTGGAAGCCTCCTGTACAGCTATGTTTGCGTATGGTTTCGCACGTGGTGTACGTTTCGGCTGGTTTAAAGATCCTTCGGCATACGTTACGGCAGCTCAGCGGGCTTGGAAGGGACTGGTGAGCAACGCCATTGACCGTCAAGGGAACGTTCACGGCGTATGTAGCGGATCAAGATATGCATTCACAGCTGAATACTACGATCAAGATTTGCGGACGGTTACCAATGACAACCATGGGATCGGGATCATGATGCTGGCTGGAACAGAGGTAGCCAAAATGGAGAAACATTTATCGGAGCGCACGGCGAAGTCTACAGCGTCTACTGTACATTCCGGATAGAACGAGGTTGTATCAGCTTCCCACCTGCTTCATTTTTTAGGTTTGTTCATCATGAAGAGATAAGCGCCACCGGGAATGTGGTTTCCGGTGGTTTTTCTTTCCTGTGAACCCCTTACTTTTTTGACAGGATAGCTTACTTTTGTTTATGTCATGTACAGAGACAGGCGATTACAATAGTTTTGTAAGCGATTTCATATAAGCAAAAAGGGGAGGAAATTCATTCATGATCATCACCAAAAAGTGGGTAACCCTGTTCTGCCTGTCCCTGTTATTATTCGCTACAGCCTGTTCTGGAGGAACCTCAAGCACACCGGCATCTTCCGGTGATTCAGGCCAAGGCGGTACTTCTGACAAAATTGAACTGCGCATGACCTGGTGGGGATCACAGACCAGACATGATCTGACAACCAAAGTGATCAAACTGTTTGAAGAGAAACATCCAGGCATTACAATTAAAGCTGAATATTCGGGCTGGGATGGATATTTTGACAAACTTACGACTCAGGTTGCCGGTTCGAACGCTCCGGATATCATCCAGATGGACTACGCGTTTCTGACGGACTTTGCACGGCGCGGTGCTTTGCTTGACCTGACGCCATATGCAGATAAAGAGCTGCGAATCAAAGACCACGACAAGAGCATGATTACAGCCGGATCGATCGACGATAAACTATATGCCATCACCCTTGGGGTGAATGCGCCAGGTGTCATTTATGACGCAACATTATTCCAGCAACTGGGCATTGAAGAGCCGAAGGAAAGCTGGACATGGGACGACTTCTCAGCGATAGCAGCCAAGATTGCTGCAGCGAAGGGAGACGGATTCTACGGTTCGGCTGACATTTCCGGTGCTACGAATATGTTTGAGGTATTTGTACGCCAGTCCGGCAAAGGGTTGTTTGAGGATGGCACCATGACAGCAACAAGTGACCAATTGAAAGAGTGGTTTGAGATGTGGGCTGCATTGCGTGAGAACAGAGGAGCTACATCCGCTGAAGTCGCTGCTTCCACAACCAATGCACTCGAAACCAGACCGATTTCTTTGGGTACAGCGGCTATGGACTTTGCGTGGTCCAACCAACTGCTTACGTTCCAACAAGTGAACAAAAACCAGGATCATAAGCTTGGCATTCAAGTGTTGCCACATGGTGTGAACGAACAACGGATCGGTGAGTATCTGAAGCCAGGCCAGTTCCTGTCCGGTTATGCCAAATCCAAACATCCAAAAGAAGTAGCTATGTTCATTGACTTTATGGTGAATGACCCTGAAGCGACAGCGATTCTTGGATCAGAGCGCGGTGTGCCAGTCAATGCGAGCATCCGTGAGCAGATGCAGCCGAAGCTGTCAGATGCAGAGAAAGTCATTTTCCAATTCATTGATACGGTATCCAAACATTCCAGTGAAATTAGCCCGCCATACCCGCAAGGTTTTGCTGAAGTGGACACGAGTTTCAAAAGTGCAAGCGAACAGATCGCTTTTGGTCAAGGTAGTATGACAGACATCATTGCCCAGTTTATTGAGGGCGCCAAAGCAACGCTTGGATCAAGCCAGTAAAGAGAATAGAACTTGTAGCTATAGACGAGTTTTACCTGTATCTGTATTTGTAGATATGTCTACAAGATATATCTACAAATACACCTGGCGGAAACCGTTCCGATGAATTCAAATCCTGCGGGGAGGTTGCGAAAATGACGACATCACAGGTCAGTCAAGCCAGACTCGAGAAAGTAGCCGCCCGGCGCATGAAACGTCGATACGCCCATAATGGAGCCGCTCTGCTCTTTCTCGCTCCTTGGCTTGTCGGATTAGTATTTCTGACCCTGGGTCCCATGCTTGCTTCGTTATACATTTCCTTTACCGATTATAGTATTCTTGCCGCTCCGAACTGGGTCGGTCTGAATAACTACGTCACCATGTTTACGTCTGACAAGCTGTTCACCAAGTCACTTCAGGTGACATTTACCTACGTTGCTGTCTCCGTTCCACTCAAACTGATTTTTGCCTTATTTGTCGCGATGCTGCTCAACAAAGGCATTCGCGGACTTGGCATATACCGCACCGTGTATTACATCCCTACATTGCTGGGAGGAAGCGTAGCTATCGCAATGTTGTGGCGCAAAATGCTGGGCGGTGACGGATTGCTCAACAGCGTACTGGCGATGGTAGGCATTAAAGCACCTGACTGGGTGGCTAATCCGAAGTACGCACTGTATTCCATTGTTCTGTTGTCTGTATGGCAGTTCGGTTCATCCATGATCATCTTCCTGGCAGGACTCAAACAGATTCCACCGGAGTATGATGAAGCTTCTGCGGTAGATGGTGCGGGGCCGATGCGGAGATTTTTCTATATCACGTTGCCGATCCTGTCACCTGTCATCTTCTTTAACTTAGTTATGCAGCTGATTACGTCCTTTCAATCGTTCACACAGGCCTTCATTATCAGTAACGGCAGCGGGGGTCCGGTAAATTCCACATTGATGTACTCTCTCTATCTGTACAAAAAAGGGTTCTCCTTCTTCCAGATGGGTTATGCTTCTGCCATGGCATGGGTGCTGGTAATCCTGATCGGCGTATTTACATTGCTCGTATTCCGCAGCAGCAAGTTGTGGGTACACTATGAGGATGGTGGAAAATCATGATTGGACAACGTAACTCCGTAGCATGGATTGTCACCAAACATGTACTGATTTCAGGTATTGCCCTTGTGATGCTCTATCCTGTTCTATGGATGCTGGGCAGCTCGTTCAAGCCGGGGCATATGATTTTTACAGAAACGTGGTTCTGGCCAAAGGAATGGAATTGGCAAAATTACATGACGGGTTGGTCCGGCGCTCAGGGGAATGCCTTTTCCAAATTTCTGACCAACTCCATCGTTCTGTCGCTTGGAGCCGTGCTGGGCAATGTGATCTCCTGTTCGATGGCGGCCTATGCCTTCGCCCGGCTAAACTTCCGCTTCAAAGCGATCTGCTTCGGGCTAATGCTGATGACGATTATGCTACCGCACCACGTTACGCTAATCCCGCAGTATATTCTCTTTAATCAGTTGGAGTGGGTGAATACGTACTTGCCACTTGTTGTACCAAAATGGTTGGCAACTGACGCGTTTTTCATCTTCCTTATGGTACAGTTTTTCCGGGGATTGCCGCGAGAACTGGATGAAGCAGCGACGATCGACGGTTGTGGCCCGGTAAGAATCTATACCAAAATCATTATCCCGCTCGCTTTTCCGGCACTGGTAACGACGATGATCTTTACGTTTTTGTGGACATGGGATGATTTCTTCAGTCAATTGATCTACCTGAGCGATGTGAGCAAGTACACCGTTCCGCTGGGACTACGTCTGTTCCTGGATTCGAGCTCACAGTCCGATTGGGGTCCGATGTTTGCCATGTCTGTTTTATCCCTTGTGCCATGTTTTATCGTATTTATCGTGTGTCAGAAGTACTTCGTGGAAGGAATCGCGACCTCTGGGCTCAAAGGGTAATTCCAAGACGAAACGAGTTGATTCCGAGTGCGAAAAACAAGATGGTCTGCCTACATTCTTCAAAAGTTGCAACAAAGCAAGCTCTCCACATTGATGGTGACTTGCTTTATTGCGTTTAATTTGCTGCTTGTCTCCATTATTGTATGGCTGGCTTACCAATCCTTCTCTGCGGTCACATTTACCGAAATCAGTAAAGCACGTCTTGCTCTTTTGAATGAGAGCACCAGGCGGGGCTTTGATTTTATTACTGGGGTAACGGGCACGTCCTATGGGCTCGCAAGCAACAGGGAGTTGTCTAACTTGCTGGATACATCCAATACGGGCAGGTTGGCACAGATTCATCAGCGGAGAGAGGTTTCAAAAATTCTGGATCATACCATGGTGGTGAGTGATGGGATTACCTCGATTGAGCTGTATACGGATGCCTTTAATGAAGTAACGGTGACGATGGCTGATCGTATTTTTCCTGTAGATGCTATATCGAATGATTCCTGGTTTGCCGCACTGGAGAAGGCGGACGCAGCTTGGGTCCCGCTTCGTGAGAATGAATCGGGACAATCCTTGGTTGGGTATGCACAGCGGATCTATGATAGTCGAGGCGGGACGGTCGCTTATGTGCTCATTCGTCTAAGCAGAGCGGATATCGTACGCAGGTTTGCCGATGTTCCAATGGTGCTCGATGGCAAAGTGCTACTGGTGGATACCGCCGGCAATGTGGTGATGCAGATGGGGAAGGCTGATCCGTCAGGGGGAAGTACAGGTCAGTCCGATCAAGAAGATCAATCACGTCCCGAAGAAAAGCAGACCATAGCTCAAGGAACGGTGGACGGGACTGACCCATCATCTTCTATTATAGATAGTGCCTGGATTCAGGAGCATGCGCGGCCTGGAGAAGATGGATTCGAAGTGGTATCAGGTCAACCGGGTGGAGCAGAGTTGGTGCTGTACTCCAGACCTGCTATGCTTCAGTGGCGTCTTGTGCAGACGATTCCTGTCTATACCTTGTTATCCCCGGTGCGCCAAGCAGGCTGGCAGATTCTCGGCATCGCCGTCCTTGGATTGTTATGCTCGGCTGTGCTTGCTTATTTATTTGTACGGCAGATTATTCGGCCTCTGCGCCAACTGATCAAACGAATGAGACAGCTTGAAAAAGGGGACTTCGATACGCGTGTAAAACTGTCGTTTACAGAGGAGTACGCCCATCTGGCCTATGGTTTTAACCATATGGCTTCACAGCTTACGATGCTGATGGAGCAGGTCAAGGAAGAGAGTCGAGCGAAACGGGAAGCACAAACCAGCTTGCTTGAGGCTCAGATCAAACCTCATTTCTTATACAATACGCTGGATATGATTCACTGGCGTGCGCTTGATTATGAAGCCAAGGACATCAGTCGTATGATTGTGCAATTGAGCAAGCTGCTGCGGATCGGGCTGAGCGGGGGCAGATTGTTTATCCGTGTAAGGGATGAATTAGAGCATGCCCGTTGTTACGTCAGCATTCAATCTGAACGCTTACCGTTCTCGATTCAATATGAGGAGCGGATCGACCCACGTATACGTGGGTGTCACATTCCCAAGATCATCTTGCAACCCTTTATTGAAAATGCTGTGATGCATGGGCATCCATTGGAAGGAACATTGCGTATCCAAGTATGTATTGCCCCGGCGGAAGGGGCTGTTGCTGATATCACCATTCGAATCACGGATAATGGACAAGGTTTGCCGGAGGATTGGAACATGGAGGATGCACGAGGTATCGGTGTTCGTAATGTACATCAACGTATTCAGTTGTATTGTGGACAAAGGTATGGCGTGCAACTACGGAATGGAAGTTCAGGCGGTGTCGAGGTGGAGATTACACTACCGCGCATTGAGACCGAAGAGCAATTAAATCTGTGGCTGGACGGTGAAAAATGATGAAAACCATTATGCTTGTCGATGACGACCCGCATATTATTAAAGCGCTGACCGAGCATATTAACTGGCCCTCCCTGGGCCTGAGTATTGCTGGTACAGCTGCGAGTGGAGTGGATGCACTTGAGCTGTTCCAGCGCGTGCGTCCGGATCTTGTCATGACCGACGTGTACTTGCCGGGCATGACTGGACTTGAAGTCACGCAGGAGTTGCGGCGTGACTATCCCCACTTGCCGATTATCATCCTTAGTGGATATGACGAGTTCGAAAACGCCAGAGCGGCTATGCGCTGGGGCGTGAATCACTTTTTGCTAAAGCCAGCGGAGGTGGAAGAGATTGAGTCAGTGCTACGGGAAGTGTTGCTGGAACAAGATGTGCGAGAGCGGCGAGAGCGGCTGGAGCGGACGTATAAACAAGAAGCGGGAAGAGTGCTCCCTTACTTACGCAAACAGTTTCTTCATGAATTGCTGACCACACGTTATCGAGCGGACGAATTGCCCGAGGCACGGATGGATTATATCGGGTTTCAAATCTATGATAAGGTTCGTGCAGTCAGTTTGCAGTTGAATCGTCCGGGTTTTATGACACGTATGAAAGAGCGAGACTGGCAACTGTTACGTTATGGAGCGGCGGATATCATCCAGGAAACAGTGAAGCAACAGACTGCTGAGATGGCGAATTGCCAAGTGGAGGTTGTGGATTATTCGGATCAGGTATTTGTACTCGTTATGCTTGGAGACAAGGATTATTTTGAGGACTTGCAGGCTCTCGTAGGTCGGATGATTGATCAGATCTTTACGTATCTGAAAATTGAAGTTAGCGCCGGCATTGGTCGGGTGAAAGAGCATCCCTGCGAGGTCATCGATTCTTATCTGGAGAGCAGGGAAGCGGTAGAACGAGCGGAGTTTCAGGGTGGGAACCGCATTTATCATGTGGAGACATCGGAAGAGGTGGAGCGAAGCGCGACAGATTATTCATTGTTGCTTCATCAATGGGATGAGGCGTGGGCCGATCTACGGATTGATCAGGCGGAGGAGGTCTGGCTTCAATTATTCCATTCGCTACAAGAGGGGAACTGTGCAAGCATTCAGGATGCCCAGGTGGTAGCGGTTAGTTTATTTGATACGATGATGCATAGCTGGAAAAAGCAACAGCCGATGCTGACACCGCCTCTCACGATGAGTGACTTCCTGCGTGAAATTCAGTCTAAATATGCTTTGCATGATCTGATAAACTGGATGGATGGCGTCATTAAGGGATGGCTGGAGCAGATCCGCAAGGAGATGGGCGAGAAGAAAAGCAACAAACTTATCGCTCAAGTGAAACAATACGTTGAGGAACATTACGCAGAGGAGATCAGTTTCGAGGCCATTGCCAAAGGTCTTTTTGTGCATCCCAAGTATTTAAGTCAACTATTCAAAAGGGTAACCGGAGAGAATTTCGTCAGCTACCTGAACGGATACCGTATCCAGCGGGCAGTGGAGCTACTGCAGTCGGGACATTATATGGTGTACGAAGTCAGTGAAATGACGGGGTTCCGCAATGCGACGTATTTTAGTCAGGTGTTCAAGATGTTGACGGGGAAAAGCCCGTCAGAGATTGGCTGAGTGGATTAGTTGTCAGTCTGGCAGGTTGAAGATTCGGGATTCTAAGTCAGATCGAGTGAGGTTGGCGCACCGAACAGAGCAGTATATAGAAGAGAATAAGACAAGGTGAGTGTGGAATGTAGCCTAAACAGAGTTGATGATGTTGTTAATGTTAAGCGTGAAAGGTGTGAGAGAGGCGAGATGATCATTGATGATCAGGAGTACCTAGTCAAAGGAATGCAATATACCATTCGTTCAGCCGTGGAAAAGGATGTAGATACGTTGTGCTCACTTCGTGTACAGCTAGACGGTGAGACGGATAATATGGATCGTGAAGCGGGCGAAGCCTACATTGATGCTTCGGGGTTCCAAGAGTTGATTCGCATGGATACCGCAAAACGTAACAATCTGTTTCTGGTTGCTGTGGCATCAGGTGACATTGTCGGGTACTGCAGGTGTGCTGGATCTGAGTTGAAGCGTTTTTCGCATCAGGTCGAGTTTGGGGTATGTGTTGCCCGTTCCTTCTGGGGATATGGTATAGGAAGAGAGTTACTGAAATCGTCCTTACATTGGGCGGATGAACAAGGGATCGAAAAGGTAACGTTAAAGGTACTTTCAACGAATGATAAAGCGATACGATTATATAAGATGAGTGGTTTTGAGATTGAAGGAGTCCTCAAGCGAGATCGAAGGCATGCGGATGGAGAGTATTACGATACAGTGATGATGGCCAGATTTCCCGATGGAACGAGATAACATATGAAATTAGGGGTCTTTGCTTAGTAGCTAGAATACACGGAACAAATGTTACCATAGATAGTTTTATCCCTATTGCTAGATGGAAGGGTTGTATGATTAATACAAGCTAGCTGAGAATAAACATTTAAAAAATAAGAGCTGGTCTAGTATCACAGGATTCCTTGGATAAATTTAAATGATGAGTATTTTATAAGGTGTATTTCATGTGTAGCTGAAACGAGTAGGGTAAGTAAAGGAATGTAGTGTGTGAGGGCAGTTTCAATTATCATTATAGAAGCAGGCTGATGTTATATGGTTTTGATCTAATGTCGACATATAGATGGGATATTTTACAAGTTGCAAAAAGGTTGTATGTTATGATATATTCTAAATCCGGCCAAGAAAACACAGTTTACACGGTGCGGCAAGCAAATAAAAACAAGCTTCAAAAGAAACTTGAAAAAAGAGCTTGCAAAGTTGGTTCGGAAGTGGTATGATATAAAAGTTGCTGAAGCGAATGAGTGACGGTGACTGAATACGTTTGATCTTTGAAAACTGAACAACGAGTGAGTGAACATTCTGCTTGCAGAATGACGTGAAGGTTTTTGGTACATGCCATCTGGCTGTATGAAAACTGGAACACAAATGAGATGTTTAATCTCGTCAGATTCAAAATGAGCTTATCGCTCTTTTCAATACCCCGATGAGTTTCACAGCGTTTAACGACGCTGACGAAATTCATCTTTATTGGAGAGTTTGATCCTGGCTCAGGACGAACGCTGGCGGCATGCCTAATACATGCAAGTCGAGCGGAGTGGATGGAAAGCTTGCTTTCCTGATACTTAGCGGCGGACGGGTGAGTAACACGTAGGCAACCTGCCCTCAAGCTTGGGACAACTACCGGAAACGGTAGCTAATACCGAATACTTGTTTTCTTCGCCTGAAGAGAACTGGAAAGACGGAGCAATCTGTCACTTGGGGATGGGCCTGCGGCGCATTAGCTAGTTGGTGAGGTAACGGCTCACCAAGGCGACGATGCGTAGCCGACCTGAGAGGGTGATCGGCCACACTGGGACTGAGACACGGCCCAGACTCCTACGGGAGGCAGCAGTAGGGAATCTTCCGCAATGGGCGAAAGCCTGACGGAGCAATGCCGCGTGAGTGATGAAGGTTTTCGGATCGTAAAGCTCTGTTGCCAGGGAAGAACGCTTGGGAGAGTAACTGCTCTCAAGGTGACGGTACCTGAGAAGAAAGCCCCGGCTAACTACGTGCCAGCAGCCGCGGTAATACGTAGGGGGCAAGCGTTGTCCGGAATTATTGGGCGTAAAGCGCGCGCAGGCGGTCATGTAAGTCTGGTGTTTAATCCCGGGGCTCAACCCCGGATCGCACTGGAAACTGTGTGACTTGAGTGCAGAAGAGGAGAGTGGAATTCCACGTGTAGCGGTGAAATGCGTAGAGATGTGGAGGAACACCAGTGGCGAAGGCGACTCTCTGGGCTGTAACTGACGCTGAGGCGCGAAAGCGTGGGGAGCAAACAGGATTAGATACCCTGGTAGTCCACGCCGTAAACGATGAGTGCTAGGTGTTAGGGGTTTCGATACCCTTGGTGCCGAAGTTAACACATTAAGCACTCCGCCTGGGGAGTACGGTCGCAAGACTGAAACTCAAAGGAATTGACGGGGACCCGCACAAGCAGTGGAGTATGTGGTTTAATTCGAAGCAACGCGAAGAACCTTACCAGGTCTTGACATCCAACTAACGAGGCAGAGATGCGTTAGGTGCCCTTCGGGGAAAGTTGAGACAGGTGGTGCATGGTTGTCGTCAGCTCGTGTCGTGAGATGTTGGGTTAAGTCCCGCAACGAGCGCAACCCTTATATTTAGTTGCCAGCACTTCGGGTGGGCACTCTAGATAGACTGCCGGTGACAAACCGGAGGAAGGTGGGGATGACGTCAAATCATCATGCCCCTTATGACCTGGGCTACACACGTACTACAATGGCCGGTACAACGGGCTGCGAAATCGCGAGATGGAGCCAATCCCAACAAAGCCGGTCTCAGTTCGGATTGCAGGCTGCAACTCGCCTGCATGAAGTCGGAATTGCTAGTAATCGCGGATCAGCATGCCGCGGTGAATACGTTCCCGGGTCTTGTACACACCGCCCGTCACACCACGAGAGTTTATAACACCCGAAGTCGGTGGGGTAACCGCAAGGAGCCAGCCGCCGAAGGTGGGATAGATGATTGGGGTGAAGTCGTAACAAGGTAGCCGTATCGGAAGGTGCGGCTGGATCACCTCCTTTCTATGGAGAATCGTTTCCCGCGTGGAAACATTCAAATATGCAGCTTAGCTGCAAACCACTCACTCGTTGCTCAGTTTTGAGAGCTCAAACTCTCAAACAGCTTGCTTATTATGAAGCTTGTTCTTTGAAAACTAGATATCGAAACGAAACAAACGCGAATTAGAACATTCCTTTAAGCTGATCTTGTGTAAACAAGTGAAGTGTTTTATAAGGTAGATTGCTGGAGCGAGTGATCGAAATGGAACGACTTTTGGCTTTGCGCAAGCAAACCAAGGGAAGTGACAGCTCGAACACGAGCGCAATGGTTAAGCTACTAAGAGCACACGGAGGATGCCTAGGCGCTAGGAGCCGATGAAGGACGTGGCGAACAACGAAACTGCCTCGGGGAGCTGTAAGCAAGCTTTGATCCGGGGATGTCCGAATGGGGAAACCCAGCTGGGGTAATATCCAGTTACTCATAACTGAATACATAGGTTATGTAGAGGCATACCAGGGGAACTGAAACATCTAAGTACCCTGAGGAAGAGAAAACAATAGTGATTCCGTCAGTAGCGGCGAGCGAACGCGGAGAAGCCCAAACCAAAGAGCTTGCTCTTTGGGGTTGTGGGACGTCTCACATGGAGTTACAAAGGAACCGGTTAAGCGAAGAGGTCTGGAAAGGCCCGCCAAAGAAGGTAAAAGCCCTGTAATTGAAAGTCTGTTCCCTCCGAGACGGATCCCGAGTAGTGCGGGGCACGTGAAACCCCGTATGAATCCGGCAGGACCATCTGCCAAGGCTAAATACTTCCTAGCGACCGATAGTGAAGCAGTACCGTGAGGGAAAGGTGAAAAGCACCCCGGAAGGGGAGTGAAATAGAACCTGAAACCGTGTGCTTACAAAAAGTCAGAGCCCGTTTTAGGGGTGATGGCGTGCCTTTTGTAGAATGAACCGGCGAGTTACGTTCCCGTGCAAGGTTAAGGTGAAGAGCCGGAGCCGCAGCGAAAGCGAGTCTGAATAGGGCGACTATAGTACGTGGACGTAGACCCGAAACCGGGTGATCTACCCCTGTCCAGGGTGAAGGTGCGGTAACACGCACTGGAGGCCCGAACCCACGCATGTTGAAAAATGCGGGGATGAGGTGGGGGTAGCGGAGAAATTCCAATCGAACTCGGAGATAGCTGGTTCTCCCCGAAATAGCTTTAGGGCTAGCCTCGGAAAACAGAGTCGTGGAGGTAGAGCACTGATTGGGTGCGGGGCCCGCAAGGGTTACCAAGCTCAGTCAAACTCCGAATGCCATAGACTTACTTCCGGGAGTCAGACAGTGAGTGCTAAGATCCATTGTCAAAAGGGAAACAGCCCAGACCATCAGCTAAGGTCCCCAAGTGTGTGTTAAGTGGGAAAGGATGTGGAGTTGCACAGACAACCAGGATGTTGGCTTAGAAGCAGCCACCATTGAAAGAGTGCGTAATAGCTCACTGGTCGAGTGACTCTGCGCCGAAAATGTAACGGGGCTAAACACACCACCGAAGCTATGGCTTGATGCTTGCATCAGGGGTAGGGGAGCGTTGTATAAGGGTTGAAGGTGTACCGTAAGGAGCGCTGGACATTATACAAGTGAGAATGCCGGTATGAGTAACGAAAAGATCAGTGAGAATCTGATCCGCCGAAAGCCTAAGGGTTCCTGAGGAAGGCTCGTCCGCTCAGGGTAAGTCGGGACCTAAGGCGAGGCCGAAAGGCGTAGTCGAAGGACAACAGGTCGAAATTCCTGTACCACCGTAAATCGTTACGAGCGATGGGGGGACGCAGTAGGGTAGTGACGCAGGCTGATGGATGCCTGTCCAAGCAGTAAGGCTGGTTAGTAGGCAAATCCGCTAACCGTAAGGCTGAGCTGTGATGGGGAGTGAAAATTACAGTAGCGAAGGTCATGATCTCACACTGCCAAGAAAAGCCTCTAGCCAGATGAAGGTGCCCGTACCGCAAACCGACACAGGTAGGCGAGAAGAGAATTCTAAGGCGCGCGGAAGAACTCTCGTTAAGGAACTCGGCAAAATGACCCCGTAACTTCGGGAGAAGGGGTGCCCCGGTAGTGTGAATAGCACGAGGGGGCCGCAGTGAAAAGGCCCAAGCGACTGTTTAGCAAAAACACAGGTCTGTGCGAAGCCGTAAGGCGAAGTATACGGGCTGACGCCTGCCCGGTGCTGGAAGGTTAAGGGGAGTGGTTAGGGAGTAATCCCGAAGCTGTGAACCGAAGCCCCAGTAAACGGCGGCCGTAACTATAACGGTCCTAAGGTAGCGAAATTCCTTGTCAGGTAAATTCTGACCCGCACGAATGGCGTAACGACTTGGGCGCTGTCTCAACGAGAGATCCGGTGAAATTTTAATACCTGTGAAGATGCAGGTTACCCGCGACAAGACGGAAAGACCCCATGGAGCTTTACTGCAGCTTGATATTGAATTTGGGTACGATCTGTACAGGATAGGTGGGAGCCTTTGAAGCGTGAGCGCCAGCTTGCGTGGAGGCACCGTTGGGATACCACCCTGATCGTATCTAGGTTCTAACCTGGTACCGTAAACCGGTGCGGGGACAGTGTCAGGTGGGCAGTTTGACTGGGGCGGTCGCCTCCTAAAGAGTAACGGAGGCGCCCAAAGGTTCCCTCAGAATGGTTGGAAATCATTCGAAGAGTGCAAAGGCATAAGGGAGCTTGACTGCGAGACCTACAAGTCGAGCAGGGACGAAAGTCGGGCTTAGTGATCCGGTGGTACCGCATGGAAGGGCCATCGCTCAACGGATAAAAGCTACCCTGGGGATAACAGGCTTATCTCCCCCAAGAGTCCACATCGACGGGGAGGTTTGGCACCTCGATGTCGGCTCATCGCATCCTGGGGCTGAAGTAGGTCCCAAGGGTTGGGCTGTTCGCCCATTAAAGCGGTACGCGAGCTGGGTTCAGAACGTCGTGAGACAGTTCGGTCCCTATCTGTCGTGGGCGTAGGAAATTTGAGAGGAGCTGTCCTTAGTACGAGAGGACCGGGATGGACGTACCGCTGGTGTACCAGTTGTTCCGCCAGGAGCACCGCTGGGTAGCTATGTACGGACGGGATAAGCGCTGAAAGCATCTAAGCGTGAAGCCCCCCTCAAGATGAGATTTCCCAGTATGTAAGACCCCTTGAAGACGACGAGGTAGATAGGCTGGGGGTGGAAGTGCAGCAATGCATGGAGCTGACCAGTACTAATCGGTCGAGGGCTTATCCAATAGCAAGTTTTAAATCGCGTACGTTTCGTTTCGAATCTAGTTTTCAGAGAACAACACTCTGAATGAAGTGGAAATCGGTACATCACGGAATGTGTGTATGATTTTCAGTTCTGAATGAATGGAAGAAGCTATGCTTCGACCAATCGCGTTTGGTGGCGATGGCGGAGGGGTTCCACACGTACCCATCCCGAACACGACCGTTAAGCCCTCTAGCGCCGATGGTACTTGGACCGCAGGGTCCTGGGAGAGTAGGACGCCGCCAAGCGGAACCCCAATGGGGTATTTTTTTTCGAATGATAGGGGCTTTTAGCTCAGTTGGTTAGAGCGCACCTCTGATAAGGGTGAGGCCGGTGGTTCGAGTCCACCAAGGCCCATAGTAACTTCATAAGAAATACATGTATGGGGCCATAGCTCAGCTGGGAGAGCGCCTGCCTTGCAAGCAGGAGGTCAGCGGTTCGATCCCGCTTGGCTCCACCATTTTCCCTGATAGCTCAGTTGGTAGAGCACTCGACTGTTAATCGAGTTGTCACAGGTTCGAGTCCTGTTCGGGGAGCCAGTAAGGCCCGTTGGTCAAGGGGTTAAGACACCTCCCTTTCACGGAGGTAACAGGGGTTCGAATCCCCTACGGGTCATATTTTCGGAGGCTTAGCTCAGCTGGGAGAGCATCTGCCTTACAAGCAGAGGGTCGGGGGTTCGATCCCCTCAGCCTCCACCATATATTTTTTTAAATGACGCGGGGTGGAGCAGCCCGGTAGCTCGTCGGGCTCATAACCCGAAGGCCGCAGGTTCAAATCCTGCCCCCGCAATTGTAGCTTTCCTAACCGAAAGTGATCTGGAACCGTGGTGTAGTTGGCCTAACATGCCTGCCTGTCACGCAGGAGATCGCGGGTTCGAATCCCGTCGGTTCCGCCATCTTTATATGGCTCGGTAGCTCAGTCGGTAGAGCAGAGGACTGAAAATCCTCGTGTCGGCGGTTCGATTCCGTCCCGAGCCACCATTAATAAAACAATTTGATACGCCGGTGTAGCTCAACTGGTAGAGCAACTGACTTGTAATCAGTAGGTTGGGGGTTCAAGTCCTCTCGCCGGCACCACTTTATGGAGGATTAGCGAAGTGGCCAAACGCATCAGACTGTAAATCTGCTCCCGTACGGGTTCGGTGGTTCGAATCCATCATCCTCCACCAGTTCTATTATGAGTCATTAGCTCAGTTGGTAGAGCACCTGACTTTTAATCAGGGTGTCGAAGGTTCGAATCCTTCATGACTCACTTTTATTATATGCGCGTGTGGCGGAATTGGCAGACGCACTAGACTTAGGATCTAGCGTCTTTGACGTGGGGGTTCAAGTCCCTCCACGCGCATCCCTTATTTTGCGGAAGTGGCTCAGCGGTAGAGCATCGCCTTGCCAAGGCGAGGGTCGCGGGTTCGATTCCCGTCTTCCGCTCCAATATTTGCGCCCTTAGCTCAGCTGGATAGAGCGTTTGACTACGAATCAAAAGGCCGGGAGTTCGAATCTCTCAGGGCGCGCCATTATAACTAAATTTAAACTATGCCGGCGTGGCGGAATGGCAGACGCGCTCGACTCAAAATCGAGTGGGAAACCGTGGAGGTTCGAGTCCTCTCGCCGGTATATTTAACGGGATGTAGCTCAGCTTGGTAGAGCACCTGGTTTGGGACCAGGGGGTCGCATGTTCAAATCGTGTCATCCCGATTTTTTTGTTTATGCGGGTGTAGTTCAATGGTAGAACTTTAGCCTTCCAAGCTAATAGCGTGGGTTCGATTCCCATCACCCGCTTTATATATTGAAGAAGAAAGAGACACAATCTGTGTTCTCTTTTTTTTTTTGCATGAACAAGAAGTTAGTCCCCTTTTCCTATATTATGTGGCCAAGTCTCCGTCATATTCTTCAGCTATTTTCTCAATTAACATTCAATCCACATTCAGCGAACTCTCTTGTTACACTCCAAGCTAATATTTGTTGATCATTTATACCTTACATTCCTCCAGCATCGTACGATCTCACCCCTTATTTTACGCAAATCCAACCTAATTTTAATAAAACGCTTTCAAAAATAGCTTGCGAAAATGCTCAGCCTGTAATACCATATGAATTAAGCGCTTAACCTTTAGGGGTAAGGCGCTTAAACTTAACTTAGATTAAGCGCTTAACCCGTAAAGGAAAGGATGGCGATCAATTCATGACAACGATTCGACTAACGATGGCTCAGGCCTTGCTTCGATACCTGGATCAGCAGTATATCTCGGTAGATGGGGTAGAGACCAAGTTTGTAAAAGGAATTATCGGAATATTTGGACACGGGAATGTAACAGGCATCGGGGAAGCATTAGAACGCAGCTCTGGAAGCCTGACGTATATGCAAGGTAAGAACGAACAAGGTATGGTGCACACAGCTGCAGCGTATGCCAAACAGAAAAACCGCAAACAGATCTACGCATGCACTACATCTATCGGCCCTGGTGCACTGAATATGATTACTGCCGCAGCAACAGCAACGGTGAACCGGATTCCGGTATTGCTTCTCCCAGGAGATAACTTTGCTACAAGAGAGCCAGATCCAGTATTGCAACAACTTGAAGTAAGCAGTGACTATACCATATCGGCTACAGATCCGTTCAAAGCGGTCAGCAAATACTGGGATCGCATCGTGCGCCCGGAACAGTTGATGGTTGCAGTTACCAATGCTATGCGTGTATTGACCGACCCAGCTGAGACAGGAGCTGTTACGCTGGCATTACCTCAGGATGTGCAGGCAGAAGCGTATGACTACCCGGAATCTTTCTTTGCCCGTAAAGTGCATTATCTGGATCGCAGGCCACCTGTTCAGGCAGCCATTGAACGGGCAACGAAGCAGATCACCCATAGCAAAAAGCCCCTGCTCGTTGCGGGCGGCGGGGTGCTGTACTCTGAGGCATCTGCACAACTGATCGAGTTCGCCGAAGCTTTCGGTATTCCAATTGCTGAAACGCAAGCAGGCAAAAGCGCAGTATCTTGGGAACACCCGCTTAATGTGGGGGCCATCGGGGTTACCGGTTCTCTGGCAGCCAATCGCTTGGCTAAAGAAGCAGATGTCGTGATCGGCGTGGGTACGAGGTTCTCCGATTTTACCACGGCCTCACATGCTGCTTTTCAAAATCCAGAAGTATCCTTTATCAACATCAACTTGAATAGTATGGATGCTGCCAAGTTAGGCGGGGAAGCTATCCTGGCTGATGCCCGTGAAGGCTTGCAGGCGTTGCAACAAGAATTGAAGGCACAACAGTACAGCAGTGCATATGGTTCATCTGAAGTGGCTGAACTTCGTGATCAATGGAATACAGAAGTGGATCGACTCTACGCTGCGGAGCATGAAGCCGGTCTGGCGCAGACCAAAGCCATTGGTATTGTAAATCGCACGATTGATCCATCCTCGGTAATTGTCTGTGCGGCAGGTAGTCTCCCAGGGGACTTGCACCGTTTGTGGCGTACTGCTGAGCCGAAGACTTATCACATGGAGTATGGGTTCTCTTGTATGGGATACGAGGTCAGCGGTGCATTCGGAGCAGCACTTGCAGAGCCGGATCGTGAAGTCTACGCCATGGTGGGTGACGGCAGTTACCTGATGTTGCATTCTGAACTGGTTACAAGTCTGCAGGAACAGAAGAAAATGACGGTTCTTTTATTTAATAATAATGGCTTCCAGTGCATTCATAATCTGCAACGTGAACATGGCAGTGACGGATTCGGGAACGAGTTCCGTTATCGTGAAACAGACAGTGGC
This sequence comes from Paenibacillus sp. NN59, assembly GCF_057597225.1. Classification (NCBI taxonomy): domain Bacteria; kingdom Bacillati; phylum Bacillota; class Bacilli; order Caryophanales; family Paenibacillaceae; genus Paenibacillus; species Paenibacillus sp. NN59. The sequence goes on from NZ_CP199678.1 coordinate 331,794, forward strand.
CGTTTGACGGGTGAGTATATGCCTATGGATTTTGCGGCTCACGCTCGCAGTATGGGAGCGAAAGCATATCGTGCGGAAACCGCAGAGCAACTGGAACAGGCACTTCGGGATGCCAAGAACGAGACGGTAACAACATTGATTGAAATTCCGGTTGTACCGGGGACCAACACGGGCGGATATGAGTCATGGTGGAATGTCGGCGTACCTGAAGTATCTGTTGAGGAGAAAGTCGTTCGTGCCCACGAGACGATGAAATCAAATCGTGGTAAAGCAAAACGGGTGTAATTCACGCTACTAATCTCATCTACTCATTTATTTTATAAATAAATCTCTTCTCATAAAGATAAAGTCTGACAAAGCTGAACAACAAAAGGAGCCGTGGAATCATGAGCAAGCTGCCATTCCAGCTTGGGATTCATCCGATCAATTGGGTCGGCGAAGATGTGAAAGAACATGGTGATCATACAACTTGTGCGCAGATTCTGGACGATATTCAGCGTCTGGGATTGAAGGGTACTGAGATGGGACGCAAGTATCCGACCGATCCCGCTACACTGCGTGAAGAACTGAGCAAGCGGAATATTAATCTGATCTCCCAGTGGAAATCCGTACTGTTCTCCGATCCGGCATATCGCCAAGCGGAGCTGGACGATTATCGCAGACATGCTGAATTTCTGCAGTCCATGGGCAGCAAGGTCATTAGTACAGCCGAGGTTGGCGGGTCACTTCATTTTGATCCAAGACGGACACCGAATGAAAAAGAAGTGCTTAGACTCAGTGATGCCGAATGGCATGTTCTTGCTGAAGGTTTGAACCAAGCTGGTGCCATTGCTCAGGAGTATGGGCTGAAACTCACCTATCACCATCACGGAGGCACGGTAGTTGAGCAACCTGAGGAAATTGATCGTTTGATGGAGCTCACAGACCCATCACTGGTTTACTTACTCTTTGATACAGGCCATGCCTATTATGGCGGCGCTGATCCACTTGAGGTGCTGCGTAAACATTACGACCGGATTGCCTACATCCATCTGAAGGATATTCGCCCGGATGTGCTGGATCAGGCACGAGCGGAGCAATCTGACTTTGTTGGCTGTATTCGCAGGGGGGTATTCACGGTACCAGGAGATGGTTGCATTGATTTTGCACCGATCCTGCAGGAACTGATCACTCGCGGGTATAACGGCTGGGCGATGCTCGAAGGAGAACAAGATCCTGCCATTCATAATCCGTATGAGTATGCGAAACGCTCTTTGAGTTACATGGAGTCTCTGTACTAGGGCAGAAAAGACACCGCAATTAAAGACAGTTAACCAGCCTAGCATCTATATGTGTAGCAAATTAAAAAGAACCAATATGAATTCATATCAATGGAGTAGAAATCATCTCCTAACCAATCGAGATTCAACCATAGAAAGGGGCTCAAACGCAATGACTTACGTATCCTTTCCAGCATCCAGGAAGAAGGATTTCACTGCCATTGGCCGCTTGTGCATCGATTTGAATGCCAATGAGATCAATCGTCCGATGGAAGAGACGATGACGTTCACCAAATACGTCGGCGGTTCTCCGGCCAATATTACAATCGGCATGTCCAGACTTGGCATGGAGACGGCTTTCATCGGCAAAATCGCAGGTGACCAGATGGGCAGATTCATCCAAAGTTATCTGGAGAAGAACGGGATCGACACCTCCAATGTGGTGACTGATAACACGGGGGCAGTAACCGGACTTGCTTTTACCGAGATCAAAAGCCCGACAGACTGCAGTATTTTGATGTATCGAGACAACGTAGCGGATCTTTTATTGCAGGCTAGCGAGGTACAGGAACAGCTGATTGCGGATTCCAAAGTGTTGTTGATCTCCGGTACAGCTCTCGCACAGAGCCCATCACGGGAAGCGGTTATTCAAGCTCTGACTTATGCAAAAAAACATGGCACTGTCATCGTATTTGATTTGGACTACCGTCCATATACTTGGACATCGGATGAAGAGACAGCAGTCTATTATAACCTCGCTGCCGAGAAATGCGATATCATTCTGGGAACACGAGAAGAGTTCGACATGATGGAGACATTTGAGAATAACCCGGATCATAATGATCAGGTGACAGCACAGAAATGGTTTGATTTTGCAGCGAAAATCGTTGTGATCAAGCACGGAAAAGAAGGCTCCATCGCGTATACGCGTGAAGGGCTCTCACATCGGGCTAACAGTTACCCTGCTCGTGTTGTGAAAACGTTCGGTGCAGGCGACTCTTACGCTGCCGGATTCCTTTACGGCTTAATGCAAGGCTGGACGATTGAGCGCAGTATGAGCTACGGAAGCGCAGCAGCAAGTATCGTTATCTCCAGCCACAGCTGTTCTGACGCGATGCCAACCGTAGAGCAGGTAAATGATTATATCGAACGCTGTGACCGGGGCGAAATTATTCCATCTTAATGAACTGCACAGTCAATTATAAAATACAGCATTCTACAAGCAAGTGATGCACATAAACGAGGGGAGACAGCACACATGGGAAAAGGAACTTCAGAAGCATCTGCAGCAGTGACGAATGTACAGAACTGGATCGGGGGTACTTGGGTAAACCCGACGACAACACGAACCGAAGCGGTTGTTAACCCGGCTACAGAAGAGATTATTGCATACGTGCCGCTGTCTGAACAAGCGGATGTGGATCAGGCAGTACAGGCTGCACGGACAGCATTCAAATCATGGAGCACCACACCGGTTCCTCGCCGTGCCCGCATTTTGTTCCGTTATCAGCAACTACTGGTAGAGCACTGGGAAGAGCTTGCTAAACTGGTGACACTGGAGAACGGTAAAAGTTATGCCGAGGCTTATGGCGAGGTATTGCGCGGGATTGAGTGTGTTGAATTCGCGGCAGGTGCCCCGAACCTCATGATGGGCAAACAGCTGCCTGACATCGCTACAGGACTGGAATCAGGCATGTACCGTTACCCAATCGGGGTCATCGGCGGAATCACTCCGTTCAACTTCCCGATGATGGTACCTTGCTGGATGTTCCCGCTGGCGATCGCTTGCGGTAACACATTTGTTCTGAAGCCGTCAGAGCGTACTCCGCTCCTGGCCGGACGTTTGGCAGAACTTTTCAAAGAAGCGGGACTTCCAGACGGCGTACTCAACATCGTTCACGGTGCACATGACGTTGTAAACGGATTGCTTGAGCATAAAGAAGTTGCGGCTATTTCCTTTGTCGGTTCACAACCTGTTGCTGAATACATCTACAAAACAGCTTCTGCACACGGCAAACGTGTTCAAGCACTTGCTGGTGCGAAGAATCACTCCATCGTTATGCCGGATGCTGACCTTGATCTGACCGTAAAAGAGATCACAAGTGCAGCGTTTGGTTCAGCTGGCGAACGTTGTATGGCTTGCTCCGTTGTGGTTGCTGTTGGCGATGTGGCGGATGCCTTGGTACAAAAGCTGGTGGAAGCGGCGGACCGGATCAACATCGGTAATGGTATGGACGAAGGTGTATTCCTGGGACCTGTAATCCGTGGACCTCACAAAGAGCGTACACTGGGTTACATTGAGTCAGGTGAACAGGAAGGCGCAACCTTGATTCGGGATGGACGTAAGGATCAAGCGACAGACGGCTCCGGTTATTTTGTAGGGCCAACTGTATTTGATCATGTAGATAGCACCATGAAAATCTGGAAAGATGAAATCTTCGCTCCAGTACTTTCGGTGGCAAGAGTAGAAACGCTGGAGGAAGCGGTAGAACTGGCAAACCGTTCAGACTTTGCTAACGGGGCATGCCTATTTACTCGCAGCGGTGCGAATATGCGCCAGTTCCGTGAAACGATTGAAGCGGGTATGCTGGGCGTGAATCTGGGTGTACCAGCGCCGATGGCCTTCTTCCCATTCTCCGGTTGGAAGAAATCCTTCTACGGTGATCTGCATGCTAACGGCACGGATGGTGTGGAGTTCTACACTCGCAAGAAAATGGTAACTACACGCTGGTAATCGATCAACGCACAGCGTACACCATGCAATACAGGGGCTGAGCAAGGGCTCAGTTCCCAGACACCATAGGGATGCAAATAGGGAGGATAACGGAATGGGCAAGGACAAAGTAAGAATTGGCATCATCGGTGCTGGACGTATCGGCAAAATCCATGCAGACAACCTACTGCGTAACCCACATGCCGAAATTGTAGCGATCAGTGATTTGTTCGCAGGACCTGAACTGGAGGCGTGGGCCTCTGAACGCGGCATCTCTGTTGTCACCAAAGACAGCAGTGAGCTCATTGCTATGCCAAACATTGATGCAGTATTAATCTGTTCTTCAACAGATACACATGTACCGTTGATCGAGCAAGCAGCACAAGCGGGTAAACATATCTTCTGTGAAAAGCCGGTAAGTATGGACTTGTCCCAGACCGAAGCGGCTGTAGCGGCTGTAGCAAAGGCTGGCGTGAAACTTCAGATCGGATTTAACCGCCGCTTTGACCACAACTTCAGAAGAGTACGCTCTCATGTGCTGGAAGGCACGATTGGTGATCCACATATTCTCAAGATTACTTCCCGTGACCCGAGCCCACCACCTGCGGAATATATCCGGGTATCCGGCGGAATTTTCATGGATATGATGATTCATGATTTCGATATGGCCCGTTATTTGTCCGGCAGTGAAGTAGAGGAAGTTTACGCCAAAGGCAAGGTACTCATTAACCCGGTATTCGCAGAACATGGTGATGTGGATACAGCCATCGTTACGTTAACGTTTGCTAATGGCGCAATTGGTGTGATCGACAACAGCCGTCAGGCCGTGTACGGATATGATCAACGTGTGGAAGTATTCGGTTCGCTGGGCAGCGCTTCGGCGGATAATGATCATCCGAATACAGCGGAGATCAGCACAGCAGCTGGGCTGATGCGCGACAAACCACTGCACTTCTTCCTGGAACGTTACAATGAAGCGTATGTGCAGGAGACTGCTCTTTTCATCGATGCAATTATTCATGATAAACCTGTCATTGTAGACGGTAACGATGCAGTACAGGCGGAGCGGATTGCTTTGGCAGCTAAGATGTCCATGGAGCAGGGAAGACCTGTGAAGATGACAGAAGTCCCAGGTGCATCACGTGAGACGCAACCGGCAAATTAAGTAGAATTTAGTAGAAGTTGCAAAGCAATTTTCTCTTCAAAATGAATGAATGAATGTTACCTATGTCAAACACACAAGGATCAGATCAAGTGATAGCAGACGAGTATGGAAGGAGTGGATCAATAACATGTCAGAACTTATCGTAAAACCTGCCGCAAACCCGGAGGCAGACGGAACAATATTAACGGTGACACCGGAATCTGCTGGCTGGGAATACGTCGGATTTCAGGTTGCGAAACTAGCAGCAGGGGAGAAGCTAAACCGTGAGAGTGGAGACCAGGAGCTCTGTGTGGTGCTTCTCAGCGGGCTTGCGAATGTAAGTACTCGGGAGCATACATGGGATAATATCGGGAAACGCATGAGCGTTTTCGAAAAAATTCCTCCGTACTCCGTCTATGTGTCCACGTCAGATCAGATTGAGGTTACGGCACTTACCGAGCTGGAGATCGCGATTTGTGTTGCTCCAGGGAAAGGTACGTATCCTTCACGCTTGATCGCTCCTGAGGATGTAGGTGTGGAAGGGCGCGGTTACGGCAATCTGGAGCGTCATATCCATAACATTTTACCGGAGCAAAAGGAAGCCGACAGCCTGCTGGTCGTTGAAGTGTTCACACCGGACGGTCACTGGTCGAGCTATCCGCCGCATAAACATGATCGGGATGCGTTGCCGGATGAATCACTGCTAGAGGAAACGTATTATTTCCGTGTGCAGCCGGAGCAGGGATTTGCCATTCAACGCGTGTACACCGATGATCGTTCTATGGACGAGACGCTTGCCGTGAAAAACGGCGAGGTCGTGCTTGTGCCGAATGGATACCATCCGGTAGGTGCGCCTCCGGGATATGAAGTCTATTATCTGAATGTGATGGCTGGGCCGACACGAACGTGGAAGTTCCATAACGACCCGGATCATGAGTGGCTTTTCAAAAAGTAAAAGTCATAAGTAATTCTGTCTTCGCATTGCGTAAGCAGTATTCCCCCTTCATAATAAGAAGAGAATAATCATCTATGTATAATGAATTTATATATAGCACAAATGGGGAAAAACGATGAAAGCAACCATTTACGATATAGCACGCGAGGCGGGGGTATCGATTGCCACCGTCTCGCAGGTGATTAACGGCAAAGGCAAGATCAGTGAGAAGCGCCGTGCCGAGATTATGGAGATCATGGAGCGGCTTCACTATCAACCGAGCGCAATTGCTGCCGCACTGACAGGTAAACAGACGTATACGCTAGGCCTGCTTGTGCCGGATATTTCGAATCCGTATTTTGCCGAACTTGCCCGGGCAGTAGAGGATCGTAGCCGCCAGTTGGGATATAGCGTGGTGATCTGTAGTACGGATAACAAGGACGAGCGAGTAGAGCGATACCTGAACCTGTTGCAGCAAAAAAGAGTCGACGGCATGATGATCGGAACCGGGATCGATAATGCCGAAATTCTGTCACCGCTCTTGCAGCAGTCGATGCCTGTTGCGCTGATTGCCCGCCATATGCCCGCGTTGTCAGTGCATACGGTCACCATTGACGATAGACTTGGCGGCTTATTGGCTGCGCAACATCTGCTTGAACTTGGACATACGCGTCTGGCAGTTTTGTCTGAGCCATCCAAAGTCAGTAGCAGTCAGGAACGGATACGTGGCTTCCGTGAAGCATTAAATAAGGCAGGATACGTACTGGAGCCTGATCAGATCCGTGAATCAGCTGCAGATCTAGGCTCTGCCAAACAAGAAGCATTGCGGCTACTCGGTGAACAGAATCATCCGACAGGCTTATTCTGTTGTAATGATATTCAGGCGATTGGTGCACTTCAAGCAGCCAAGGAGTTAGGACTACGTGTACCGAGAGATGTATCCATTATCGGATTCGACAATACGATTCTCGCTTCAGTAACGAGTCCACCTCTGACCACGATTGCCCAACCAATTGAAGATTTGGGCCGCCGGGCAGTGGATTTGTTGATCGATGAGCTAAAGGATGAACAGAAGGCTCCACAAAAAATTGTACTTAAACCCGAGTTGGTGGTTCGGGATTCGGCAGGCCAAGCACCAGCAGAGCTGCGTAAATAGTCGTAGCATTTAATGTAAAACACGGGATCTAACCGTACCTGTTGATTATTTATCTGCTGCGGTACCATGCAAAGTTTCAATGGTGTCTGTGACACATAACCAAACAGTAAACAGACCTCATTATGCACCATCTGGGAGCATAATGAGGTCTGTTTTTTTATATCTATAATACTGATTTTTTGATTTAATCAGCTTGGATATGCATTTCCTTTTGCAGAGGTCATCCGTATCGATATTGAAGATTACACTTTAAACTTTTTCACCTCGTCGGCCAATGCTTTGGATTGCTCAGCCAATTCATTAGAGCGCTCGGAGATGCTGGTAATATAATTGAATTGCTCTTGTGTGGAAGAAGCCACTTCTTCCGTCGAAGCAGCGCTTTGCTCCGACATCGCCGCAACGCTGGAGATCACCTCGGCAACTTTGCCAGCATTGTCGTCCAGTTCCGTCGTAGCAGAGGAGACTTGTTTCAACTGAGCTTCAATACCTTCAATCGACTGTTGAATGCGGACAAAGGATTCACGCATATTGTGCACGGCAGCAACCTGTTGCTCCACACCCTGCTCAGCAGTGCGTACTTCGTTAACACTCATGCCGCTGGCAGTCTGAATTTCATTCAGCAGTATGATAATGTCTTTGGCAGAATCGGCAGATTGCTCGGCAAGTTTGCGTACTTCTTCTGCCACAACAGCGAAGCCCCGTCCGTGTTCACCCGCTCGTGCAGCTTCAATCGAAGCATTTAACGCCAGCAGATTGGTTTGAGAGGCGATGCCTTGAATCATAGCAACGATGCCCTCAATCTTCTGAGACTTGTCGGCAAGCAGTGTAATGGATTCACCTACCCGGTCAATGGAGTGACGATTGCCGTCTGCCAGTTCAACCTGGTGATCCACGGCTTGCAGACCTGTGAGCATCGCTTCACCGGCGTCACGTATCATCTCCACCGATTGTTCTACACTGCGGTTAATACCCCCAACATTGTCACTCATAATAGCCAGACGACCTGATCCATCGTAGACGGATTCAGCTTGTGTGCTGGAGCCTTGAGCCAGCTCATCTGTGGCAATCGAGATTTGTTCAGCAATTCGTTTGGTATTTTCCGTGTGTTCCTGCATCTCTCCTGATATGCCGTGTACCCGGTCAGCCGAGGTGGTGACTTGGCGTAGCAGTGTGCCGAGTTGATCAGACATTTGGTTAAAGGCGATGCCGAGTTCGGCAAATTCATCTTTGCCCTTCGCGTTAACCCGTCCCGTGAAGTCACCGCCTGACATTTGCATGGAAGTCTGGTGCAGCTGTTTCAACGGTTTGATGAACAGTGTCGCAATCCAGTAAGCTCCTGCCAGTACAGCCAGAAGTGTAGCTCCAATAATTAGAATATAGTTATTACGCAACTGATAAAATTCAGCATAGGCAAGTTTTTTTGAAATCACGGAACCAATCACCCAGCCTGTACTAGGAATCTGGTTATAGAATAACAAATAATCTTCTCCGTTATATTGAAACGACTTCTCCCCTGAAGGATTGCTCTGCATATCTGCGAGCAGGGGACTTAATTCTGGATTATCCTTGGCAGAGGTGTTCAACATTTTATCCTCTGGATGGGCGAGAATCATCCCATTTTTGTCTATCAAAAAGGAGTACCCGAGTCCGTTTAGATTAATTTTATTAACTGTATCCTTTAAGGTAGAGAGCAATAAAACGCCTGAGACGACTCCTTCTAGGCTCCCTTGTTTATTATGAACAGGCATAGCCATGGAAATAGCGTATTTTTTAGTCATCATATCCTGATAAGGGTCAGAGAATATTAAGGTAGATGCTTGTTTGGCCTGTTCATACCATGGGCGTTCACGTGGATCGTAACCTGCATCCGGTGACCAATCTGATCCGTTCATGAAGGTGCCATCTTTCTCTGAGCCAAAGTATAGATCGGATAGATAGTCCTTATTATCGCCCATGTTCATTATTTTGAAATAATCCTCTGTAAGCGTGCCTTCAGGCACAGCTTGTTCGATTACAAAGCCTAAGGTTTCGACGACCTTGGCATTGCTCGCAATCCACCCCTCTAACTGGTTAGTCGCTGAATTCATTAACCCATGAAGTAGAGATTTGACGTTATGGGTAGCCTGATTTTCTGTTTGATACAAACCAAGAAGGGCAAGAGGCAGTGCAGTAACTAGCACAGAGGCCATAAACATTACCATTAATTTAGGTTTGAGCTTCATATTATTCCTCCTAGTATGTTAATTCTCTGTTGAATGAAACTCATGTGATGTTACAGAATCCCTTCTATTCTCTGTAGTTGCTTTACCCCATGAAAAGTTCGATAGATCCGTAACCCACATGTTAAAAAAACACAAGCGAAATAACGATTATGATAGTGTGGATTACAGCTCTGGTATATGAAATATATCGTCATTATTAAATTAAAATGTATAGCTTTTCGCGAGATCTTGTATATTTATACTTCTTACTTGAAAACGCTCTTTCTAGACACACGGAGAATTAAAATGAGATATTATCCTAGTATATTGCACTTTATAAGCTGCTTAATAAACGAGAAAAATGAAAGGGGCGCTTTCCAATGGAAAGCACCCTTTTTTTTAACACATCATATTGCACTCTTATTTCAATAAAAATTCCAATGCCTCATCATACGTTTCCCATTGGAATTCGGTCTGATGTTCTGATTCTTTGGAGATTCGATTGAGCTGCATTTTGGCGATCGCTCCACCGACAGCCACACTGGCCCGCTTCATGCCCAGGTCTTTCAGTTTTTTTTGATGCTCCACCATTTTCTCCTTCGTGTCTTGCGGAAAAGCCTTCATGTGTATCATATCAACGAGTACATCAAATGGTTGACCTAGTTGCGGGGCGATCTTTTCAATCTCTGCGTTGACTTGATCGACCTGCTCTGGTGAGACAATCCCCTCCCACGTAATCTCAATAATCGGTTTTGTTGAATCCAAACGTTTGACAGACATAAAAGCAGCTCCTCATTGATTGTTTTATGTATTTTATAAGTCTAATAGCCTATTAATTATACTGTTTTCTGCGATAGTTGAATATGGAATTCACATGATTGTAGTTCTTTTGAACCATATAATTCTAGTAGAGTAAAATGCGGGGTTTACAACTCCGGTCAAGCGTGGACTCTGGAAGGATTCTAAAAATCAAAAGCCGCCCGGAGTATTATCGCCAGGCGGCTTTTGTGAATATCAGTATTGCAAGGGAGTATCAGGAACGGTTATAAGCCAATCTTCAGGCTTTCCCCTTCCGTAGCAATTCCCTTGGAAAGGGTAATGCTTAATTTCTGCTCTGGAGTGAACCCAAGAGTCTCACCATCATGCAGGGTAACATCATTTTCAACAACATAGGTGGTTGTCATAAACATCATCTCAAAGACATCACTTAATGGCTTGGACGATCCAGTAATCTCCATCTCAACTTTCCCGAAGTTACGCAGGCCGTACGTATAAGCTGAAGCACCTTCGGTGTTTTGATACAGACCAATGAACACCCATAGAGGTACCGGTAATTCATCCTCTTTAAGCCCACGGCTTACCTCCACATACTTACCTGCTTCAACGACAAGTGGAGACATGTAGATTGCGAGAGCATGATCCAATTGCAGTAATGCGGATGCGGTTTGAGTAAAAAGGATGTGTCCTTGAATAGCATCTGTTGCATTCAGAACAGATACAATGATCTGAGACTGGTGCCTTGCAGTTACCTGTTCAGCTTCTGGCCAAAGAATGTTTAACTTCGCATTCTCCTCGACCTCGCGATCGGGTACAGGTGCGGCAATGTGAGCGCACACGACCTGCATTCCATCAACTTCAAAGAAGAGGTTGCCTTCCTCGGCTTGTTCATTAATCTCAATATTCCATTCCATCTTCATCCGGTCGATAAAAAGATTAAAATCACAGTCTTCCCGTTCTAATAGCACAAATCCGACAATGGTTTGACTATAATCCGTCTGCGGAGCAACAACGCTGGATGGTACCTTTTCCTTTTTGCGCCGACGCAGCTTGTCAAACAGTCCCATGACATGTTCCCCTTTCTACTCCCAGAACCATTCTGGTGATTGGTAAGATATACTTCCTACCTTACCATATCCGAGGGTTCAGTCGCAGATTTTGCCCGTTTTAACCAAGTTACAGGAACAATACAAGCAAAAGTGCTATGATAGCCGGCAAACCCTGTTTGATAATAATGGATCGTGAAGAAGTTGCACCGCCGTAGAGAGCCGCAATGATTACACATGCTAAGAAGAAAATCTGAATATGCAGCCCTACACTGGAATCCGGATACAACAGGCCCCAGATCAGACCGGCTGCAAGAAAACCGTTGTACAGACCCTGATTTGCGGCAAGAGCTTTGGTGGAGTTAGCAAACTCCGGTGTAGTGCCAAACGTTTTCATCGTGCGTGGACGTGTCCACATGAACATCTCCATAATCATGATATAGAAGTGTTCAACAGCTACAAGAGCGACAAAAATAGTACCTATCAAAAGAAACACCCTGCTTTCTACTATGTAATGAACTCCTATCATACTTAATATATAGATTAGCATATAAACGTGGAATTTCAAATTAATTTTTTGCAATTTAATTGCGTATACTGTAATTGAATTTTATTCGTGATTTTCTTCTAACTTCGAAAAGTGGGTAAGATAATAAGACATACCTTTTACCTATCAGCATCTACCGATTATCAAAAATTCATACACAGAGTAATAACACTTAGAGTAACAGGGGAAAGTGAATGATCCAGAAAGGGAGGGGAGTTTAATGGGAACAGCTCAATTTGTTCTGCTTGCAGATGATCCGTCTACATTTGTAACAAGGGTAGTGCCCTTTATAGATATTGAACTTGCTGGAATACCCGGTGATCGGCATTACGGTCTGTTAAGACCGGCAGATTCCCGTCAGAAAATCTACAAACGGGGTACGCCGATTGCCAATCGCCGGCAGATCAGCATCGTTTCTGAGGAAGAGTGCGCTTTGATCGCCCAGAAGATGAACATTCCGGAAGTGCGTCCCGAGTGGCTTGGTGCCAATATACTGGTTCGAGGTATAGAGCAATTGACTGAACTGCCCGTGGGAACCAGACTTCTGTTTCCTGATGGAACAGGCTTGATCTGTGAAGGAGAGAACCTGCCTTGCGTGCATCCTGGAAAAGTCATTGAACAGTTCTACGGACAGGAGGGTTTGCGCAAAAAGTTTGTGCCGGCCGCCCGCAAGAAACGCGGTATCGTCTGTTCCGTTGAACGTGAGGGTACCATTCATACAGGTGACACGATTGAAGTGATACGTTTGCCTTAGGTATCTATCCTGGTGGCTGTATTTCATAGATTCTCATCCTGCATGGTTTCCGCTTCTGCTTCATGGAACAGATGCAGACAACAGCATATATTCTTCGGGTGTGCTGCCAATGATGGATTTGAAGTCTTTAATAAAATGAGATTGATCATGGTATCCCAGGTCTTGAGATAACTTGCCCAGGTCGCAGGCTAAGCCGCGTTCGATGCATTCAGCGGCATTTTGCAGGCGATATAATTGGATGACTGTTTTGGGGCTGATGCCGACATATTGATTAAACAGACGCTGGAGTTTGCGTGTATGCAGATTCCAGTGGGATGACAGCTGATCTACTCTCAGCATATCCCGATCTTGCTCAATATGCTGCACAATAGCACAGGTTAAGCTTGCGTCAATGTCCTTCGCGGGAAGGCGTGCAGAAAGCATTTGATCCATATAGCGGGCTTTTTCCTCCATAGCGTCTTCACCAAGCAAAATATCTTCTAATGCTCCGGCACGGATGCCGAGCAGACCCGATACCTCAAGTGGTTTCCCGTAGAGAGTAGAAACGGGTGCTCGAAGGAAGGGATAGAATCCCCCCGGTCTGAACTTTACGCCGAAAACACAACCTTTGCCGTGAATAGCGTAGGTAAACTTTTGATCAGAAGGCCCAAAAAAAAATGTTTTGTTTCGTTCAACAACCAGATTGACGCAGGGGTTAGGTACGACATGCTGGGGATACGTGTCACTGCCCGCAAGATCCCAGGACACCATCCAGTAATGTTTGACAAATGGATTCAGTTCCTCGGCTGGAGGCACTCGCAGTAACTGATATTGTTGCCTGCCTACTTCCAGATGAAGCAAACCCATGGGGGGCGGATCGAGCTTGCCTGTCCTGTGCATACCTGTGTACACTCCTTCCTTTTTGGAAAAGATGGTGAAGCGATCTGGTTCAATGAGTCTTCTTTAGTATAACGGATTTTTCGTCGTTGTCGCGTTTTTACAATACGAGTAATGGGGTTTATAGATAGGATAGAAATGCGGGAGAAATGCCGTATTTTGAGTGTATGAAAGGGAGTGCGCAAGTGATGGATCTAAAATATGAAATTTATATCAATGCAGGGCGTGAAGAAGTATGGAATGCTCTGATATCCTCGGAGGGTACACGCAGTAGCTTCTTCGGCAGTGAGCTTCGTTCGAATTTTCAACCTGGACAGCCCTTTGCTTATGTCGGGCCCGGTAATGATGGTGAGGAAACCGTCCATGTATATGGTGAGATTCTGGAGTTTGAGCCGCTCTCCACACTTGGCTACCTGGAACATCCAGGGCCCTCGTATCATTCCAATCATGCCGAGCTTCAGTCGAGAGTCATCTTTCAGTTGGAGAACGTAGGGGAGTGTACCAAGCTGACGCTGATCAATGATCGGTTTACAGATAACCATCCTTCCTATGCCAATGCGCAGAATAGCTGGTGGATGATTCTAAGTAGTATTAAAACATGGGTCGAGACGGGCAAAACGCTTAATTTCGGATGGTAGTAGAGAATTATTTTTACGTAAATCGGAGTTATACAAAAAACAGAATATCATCTAACAACGTGGATCTTCTCCAACTGAGGGAGATTTGCGTTTTTTTTTTACATTGGAGACTTTAGACCTACACTTCTTGTCAATATATGTCGAAGAATATATAAAGACACCTTACATAAGAGGGGATACCGCGATGTTTTTGAAACGTAGTGAAGTAAGCAAATCGAATCGTATAGATTCACATGAGCAATTGCTGAGTTACAGCCGTCGTTTGCTTGAGAACGCTCAGAAGGGCCAGTTTTGGAGCGGGACAGATGCTGATGCACAAGGCAATGATGAAATTTTGGGAAATATTCAAAAAGCAGTACAACTGATGCAATCACAGCATGAGGTTGCGCAAATGCGTCTTACCATGTTGAATCAGGCACTCCAAGCGGCGATATGGGAGTCGAAGATCGTTGCAGGTAATCCGCTGGATCACAATAACATCGTTTCATTCTCGGAAGAGTTCCGGAAGATGCTGGGCTATAGTAATTCGAAGGACTTCCCCAATGAATTCGCCAGTTGGGCTAAATCTGTGCATCCAGAGGACAGACCACAGCTTGTGGAGGATATTACGAGACATGTGAATGATCCGAATGACCAAGCGGGATATAATGTTACAAGCCGTATGGTTTTGAAAAACGGAGATGTTCGTTGGTTCAGATGTCTTGGACGACTTCTGAGAGATGCTACAGGTGCTCCGGTTAAGTTAATTGGAGTCATGTTCGACGTTCATGAGGAGAAGATCAAGTCAGATGAACTCGAGGCGCTTGTTACCCGTTATGATCTCGTCAACCGTGCACTTGTAGAAGCGCCGTGGGATATGACGGTCGTTGCCGGGGATGTAGTCAATCCAAACAATGAATTCTGGTGGTCGCCACAGTTCCGCAGAGAACTCGGTTTCAAGAATGAAGAAGATTTTCCGAATGTGTTCAGCAGCTGGAGCTCTCGTCTTCATCCCGAAGATCATGACCGTACGATCAATGCATTTGCTGAACATATGAATGATTACAGCGGCAGAACGCCGTACGATCTTGACTACCGTTTGCAACGGAAAGACGGGGAGTATCGCTGGTATCATGCGGGTGGTGAAACCATTCGTGACGAGAATGGCGTACCGCTTCGTGTTGCCGGGACAATTCGGGATGTGACTCACCAGAAGAACAAAGAAGTCATTGTCGAAGCGATGAATTTGAAAACTAAACAGTTGTCCGAGTCGATCGAAGAGATGGTGCGTGGCATTAACTCCATTACGGATCAGGCACAGGAGCTGGTTAATGCTCAGGAATTATCCGCTGATGCGGCAATACAAGTTCGGGATAGTGTGGACGATACGAAAAGCATTACAGCGTTTATTCGAGAGATTGCCAGTCAGACGAATCTGCTCGGTTTGAATGCAGCCATCGAAGCCGCACGTGCAGGCGAACTCGGTTTGGGCTTCGGCGTTGTAGCTGGGGAAGTGCGGAAGTTGGCTGATCACAGTTCGGAGGCAACGGTCAACATTGAAGATAGCATGCAGAAAATGAAAACGTTAATTGATCATATTTTGCAGCATATCGGCAACATGTCCACATTGACTCAGAATCAGGCAGCCCTGACGCAGCAGGTCAATGCCTCAATGGATGAGATCAACAACATGTCACAGGATCTGGTTAACTATTCGCGCAACTTGTAGTTTCTGTGTAAAAAAATAGATCGATTTTTTCTCGTTCAGCTTTTAATTTAGTAAGTAAAAGAGGAAAACCAAAAAATCCACCGGATTTCACATCCCGGTGGATTTTTGATTTCATACTTTTTCGCTATGCCGCGATTCGTAATTATACTTGCAGTACTTTAATCAGGTTGGTGTTACCGGATTGGCCGATTGGCACACCAGCTGACAATACGATAATGTCACCTTTTTCAATGTAACCTGTTTTGATCGCATTGCGTGTTGCAGATTCGAACATTTCATCCGTTGTTGTCACTTTATCACCCATTACCGGAATAACGCCGGAGAGCAGGCAGATTTTGGACAGCACTTCCTCATGTTGAGTGACTGCGATGATCGGTGCTTTTGGACGATATTTGGAGATCATGCGAGCTGTGAAACCACTCTCTGTCGAAGTAATAATCGCTTTAGCATTCAGAACGAGGGAAGAACTCACTGCTCCCTGACTGATAACTTCGGTAATGTCAGCCACTTGCTGCGCAGATTTTTGGTTGAATTGTTCTTTGTAATCGATCATTGTTTCTGCGCGACGTGCAACAGCAGCCATCGTACGAACAGATTGGATCGGATATTTACCAGCAGCGGATTCGCCAGACAACATTACAACGTCTGCGCCTTGCAGTACCGCATTTGCCACGTCACTTACCTCAGAACGTGTCGGACGAGGATTTACTTGCATGGATTCCAACATGTGTGTAGCGACGATAACCGGTTTGCCGGCTTTGTTACATTTGTCGATCATTTCTTTTTGCATCATCGGTACATCTTCAATCGGAACTTCAACCCCGAGGTCACCACGAGCTACCATAATGCCGTCGGATGCTTCGATGATATCATCCAGGTTGGTCATGCCTTCTTGGTTCTCGATTTTGGAGATGATCTGTACATGGTCTTGACCGCGTTCTTTGAGAATGCTACGGATTTCACGAATGTCATCGCCTTTACGAACAAAGGATGCTGCGATAATCTCGATGTTGTTCTCGATCCCGAATCCGATGTGCATTACGTCACGCTCGGTTACGCCTGGCAAAGTCGTTTTGATTCCCGGCAGGTTCACACCTTTACGTGGTTTCAGGATACCGCCGCTGATGATTTTGCAGTGAATCTCTGAACCTTCAACAGACAATACAGTCAGATCAACCAAGCCGTCGTCAATCAGAATGCGATCTCCTGGTTTCACAACCAGATTCAATTCAGGATAGTTTACAGAGATACGCTCTACATCGCCAAGAATATCCTCAGTAGTCAGCGTAAGTTCTTTACCTGCCTGCAAGTGAACCGAAGCCTCTTTTAATTTACCGATCCGTACTTCCGGTCCTTTGATATCCATCATAATGGGGATATATTTGTTCAGTTCAGCAGCAGCTGTACGGATATTGTTAATCCGTCCCACGTGATCTTCCAGCTCTCCATGAGCCATATTTAGACGGGCAACTGTCATACCTTCCTGAATCATTACTTTCAACGTTTCGATTGAGTCACAAGCAGGTCCCATAGTACAGATAATTTTGGTTTTCAACATGCTAATATCCTCCTCATATTTAGTGCTTATGTGTACATTGTAGCGTTTTCTGTCGAATCACGATATGAACTATAGTACAATGATTAGAGTATAGTCCGATAATGAGGTGTTATATGGTTACTCCACTTGAAGTACATCATGTGAATGGCGTAGGGTGGTACGAAGAAGCCGTGCAACCACAAGGGATTTGGCGTCTTAGCTTGGTTACATATGGAAAATGTGTATATTGGGTGAACGGAGATAAACAGATCATGGAAAAGGGTGAACTGTTACTTATTCCCGGTGGGACACCCTATTATGGAAAGAGTATTCCTACGGTTACGCACACCCAGTTTGTTATTTTGTTGAGGCAAAATGAGACTGCAGAACTGCCTGCACTCGAACAGTGTGAACCTTTGAGGCATAAACCAGGCTGTTACGAATTGATTCATCAGCGAATGAAGGGCATTCAGCAACAATGGGAAGAGCGTCCTTCTTATTATGTCATGATGAGCCAGGCCTTATTGATGGAAGTCCTAATTTATATTAACCGGGAACTCGATCGCGGTATCATTCCGCCAGAGAGGCATCGGTACGTGGAACGGATGAAACGGTATATTGAGCAGCATTATCGGGAGAAGGTAACGAAGGAAGAGCTTGGTGACGAGATCGGAAAGTCTCCCAATTATGCGGCCTCCCTGTTCAAAACTGTAACGAATCAGACGATTAGCGAGTACGTTCATGACCAACGGATGAAAAGGGCTCTGTACCTGCTCACCGAGTCGCAGCTCTCTATTCAGGAAATTGCCGAATTTCTCGGCTACCGGGATCTGTCTTATTTTTACCGCATATTCAAACGACTTATGGGCAGCCCACCATCCGATCTCTTGCATGAGCGTCCCCCAATTGTCTAACGAATGGTAGCCCGTACTGGTCTAGTGGAATTTATAATCAATAACTTTAGTCTGAAGAATGCAATAAAAAAAGAGGGCACCTGAGCCCTCTTTATCATTATTGTTGTTATTGTTGAAATGTACCATGTCGCAACCTGTTTATCTATAATGTTTGTCCTGGAACTACGTTATGCATTTCGGCTTGGCTGCGTGGATCTGATTGGTTGCTTGCTGTTTTTTGCGGTCTGTCCCAGACGTTTGGCAAACACATGAACTGTCCAATAAGCGGCTTCAGCAAAAGCAATGCCACCAACGACGTCCAGCATGGAATGCTGTTTGACGAAGACAGTTGAAGCAATGATGAGCCATAGCCAGACGGAGCCGAAGATTCGCACGGCAGGTTTAACGTTCAGATGTCGGTTGAGAATGATGAACAACATGTAGCTTGTTAAACAATGGACGCTTGGAAAACAGTTCACAGGCGCATCATTAGAATAGATGAATTGCACAAGTACACTGCTTAGATCTGTTCCAGTCACTTCCGGACGTGGTACATACGAGGGGAATACCACAAAACAAACATTCGCTGCCATCACCCCGACGTTATAAATGAGCAGTGTCCGCCAGAATAACGACTTATTCGTTAAACCAAGATAGAGAAAGCTTAGATATAGAATAGGCATCCAGCTGACATATGGAATAATAAATTCTTTGATAAAAGGAATTTGTGTATCAATCCAGGCATAATTGTAAAATACATCACTTCCCGCTTGACTACCTAGGAACATATAAATGGAGCCTTGAAGTGGTATACATAGAATGGCCAGCAGATGTCCCCATCGTTGAAAAAATGCTTTCATAAAATCCTCCCTGATTCGATATTCATTATCAATTTCATCGTTATCTAAGTTTCATAGTCATTTGACGCTAAATAGATGAAGCGCCCCTGCAGTTTCAATCTTAAGTCTTACTATAATGGACAGGCAGAGGGATAAGCCATACCTGATTTTAGGGTAAAATACAATTAGATGTATCTCTTTTTTGTTACTTTTTATTTTTTTATCCATATCGGGACAAGGATAGGAATGACTATATTATGACTAAAGATTTCGGCACCTTCCTTACGAAGCATTCAAGCTGTTCATGCAAGGTATTATATTACGCTCTCTCTGGAATGGGTACACTTGCTCTGAAAAGGATTGTAGAACGTTTAATTTTCCTTCGTTCTAACTCTGTCCTTTCCTATTTTTCGTATTTTCTACAATCGTGGTATACTTTAGACGGTAGAAAGTCAGGCAAGAAAAGATTGACCACGTTGTAATTGAAGAACGGCAGGTGAAAGAATGGAAAAGACGGCGCAGGACGTAGCTGAATGGATGGTTTCTGAGATTAAGTTTACAGGCACGCTTCGTCAGGAAGTAGCAATAGAATATGTAAGAACTCATTACGGAGAGCATTTTGTTTTTGTTAATGAGAACGGTAATGCTTCCTTGTCCAAAGAGGTGAAAAAAGCATTTCGCAAGCTTCATGGCGGGCGGGTTGCTTGGGATCGCGATGCTTTTATGTGGGCATGGACTTAGTTGTGTAGTTAAGTCGGGTGCCGACATATTGTTGCATTGACTCTGAGTAAGATGGGCAGTAGTGGCCTGAGTATGATGGATATGCAAGACAGAACATTTTCACAAATCATGTATAAGTTGGGTGGGAACTGCATATCCTTTCATAAGACCGCAGAAAGACGATCTTTCACAGGGGACAACACAGACTGATCATGGCATGAAGATAATAAACAGGTATTTCCAAAGCTGTTTGAAAAGAAAATACAATGATTTGCTTTTTGAATCAATTAGAGGTATACTAAGAATCAAGTTGTACAGAGCAGAGTGGAAAACCTAATTCACATATTGTAAAGGGCGATCACTTATATTTTATGACTGGTACCTTTTTCAATGTGTGAATTTTTATTTGCTTGCTGCAAAGAACAAAGGAACATGTTAATCTTTATTTGGAGGTGTAATTCACATGCAAAACGGAACAGTAAAATGGTTCAACGCTGATAAAGGCTTCGGTTTCATCGAAGTTGAAGGCGGAGAAGATGTATTCGTACACTTCAGCGCTATTACAGGCGAAGGCTTCAAAACGCTGGACGAAGGTCAACGCGTGCAATTTAAAATTGTACAAGGAAACCGTGGTCCTCAAGCAGAAGAAGTTGTAAAACTGTAATTAAAGCATAGCTGCCTTTAACATGTTATAATGATAAAGGCAGCTTCTTTTTTTTGATTTATAGATGAAGTTGGCCCAACCGTTGTCGAGGCAGAAGTTCGGCGGATGTTACACTTCCGCTAAGCAGTGGCTTTTGTGAAATAACGTCAGTAAGATGTGTTTCCATAACAAAGGGGGTAGAAGTCATGTATAATCGCAAAAAACCGTTGGAAGAAATTCCACAAGCAGATGCGGCAATCTGGGAATGTACGAGTGATACGTGCAAAGGATGGATGCGGGACAATTTTGCGTTTGATACCGTACCTACTTGTCCAATATGTGCTTCTGAGATGGTGAGCACGACTAGGATGCTGCCATTGCTTGAGAATTCGAATAGTAACCTGAAAACGATGTCTAAAGGAAATCGGATTTAATATAGCTTACCCGCCTCTCGCGAGGTGTTTTTTTTTAGATAAAGTGAACGTCCGTGACTGAGGTAGGGAATTAAATAAGAACATCCTGGCATTCGTTTAAGGCGAATGCCTTTTTTGTTGCAGAAAAAAAGCCTCTTCATGTTCCGTAATTGGACAAGAAGAGGTTTTGTTGATTGCTAATATACATACAATAGCTGATTGTTTTGAGATTTAGATAAATAAGAATGGAAGAAGGAACAACGTAGCAATCAGGGCAACGTCATAGCCAGCTCCGTATCCGTAACCGCCATAACCACCGTATCCACCGCCATATGGGTAGCCACCATAAGCTGAAGATTTAGCTTTTCTGGCTGATGATAATTTCTTTTTACTTACTCTGCGCAGTTGTTGCTTGGATTGGACGGAAGACAGGCGCGGACCTTGAAAACATTCATTCAAGTAGACCTTCCCGTCCCGACAGCCTCCAAGTGTACCATACATATGCGTGCCGTCTCTCATGACAAGACAGACAGGGCGCCCCACATGCGGTGACACCGTTTCTTCACATACCGGATGAATTCTGTGCATGCATATCCCCCTCATAGTTGCGGTTTGCCGCCTGAAATCAACGGTTTGTATATCATAGTAGGAATCGAGTGGATTGGTATGGACGAGTACCCGGTTTTCTCCATAGTCAGGAGCCGTTTTTCGGTTTGTTCCATAGACTGGAGGGAGGGAAGGAGGGGGAGTCATGGATTATCATGATTTGCTTGCTCGTTTAGGAGAAGGAAGTGCTCATCCTGGTGGATTTTCGGCCACACTGCAACTGCTTGATTCATTATCGCTTCCTGCTGGGGTTCATGTTCTGGAGATTGGGTGTGGTACGGGAAGAACAGCATGTTATCTGGCCCGTCAGGGGTACAACGTAACTGCAGTTGATCTGCACCGTCACATGCTGGATAAAGCGGTAAGGCGTGCGCGTAAAGAGCGGGTTGATGTGCGTTTTATTCAAGCTGACGCTACAGCATTACCCTTACCAGATCATCACGTGGACGTGGTGTTTATCGAATCGGTCACGATTTTCACCTCATGGCGCAGAGCACTGGCTGAGTACCGAAGAGTGCTAAAACCTGGAGGACTACTTGTCGATCGGGAAATGGTTTTATCGGGAAGGAAAACAGAGCTGATGAGTCGCAGACTGAAGCGATTTTATGGGATACGTACACTGGCAACGGTGTCAGCTTGGAAGAAACGACTGAGGGGATGCGGATTCTCCAAAGTTGAAGTGAAGGAGCAATCGCGTACAATGGGCAAGTGGGGAGTCGATCACGACCCTTTACGAGAGATGGATATGAACTGGATTGAGGATAAAAATATACAGCGAATGAGTCGTACCAATGACCGGTTGCTTCTGAGATACGGAAAAAGGCTGGGATATGCCGTATTTGCGGCTAGAGTTCCTACAGAAGCTGGGACGAATTAAAAAAAGAGGCAACTCACCTTCGTTATGATGTGAGTTGCCTCTCACGTTTATAAGTAGTAGGTTACAGCATGTCGTTATCAATAATACGCCAGTGATGTTTGAGCAGTGCTTCCAGCTGTGGTTTGTCCTTCGCACGAAACGCACTTAAAATCTGTCTGTGCTCCTCATTGACTTCATGTAGCACCTCGGATAGTTTTGGCTTGTTATCACTGACATAGGATTGACGGATAAAGCTATTCTTAAGTGTGTTCAACATTTCGATGACGGTGGCGTTGCCGCAGCGCTGGATGTATAGGTTGTGAAACAGATACTGATCTTTGCTGTAGGCAGCCAGATCGAGTTGATTGATGTCTTCATCCATACGGGCGATCAGGGCTTTCATTTCTATAAGTTCTGACGCTTTGAGGTGATCCACTGCCAGCGTGGCGGCTAATGCCTCCAGTGCACCGATGGCCTGCGAGAATTCGAGCTTTTTGCTTGTGTCAAAAGGAGCAACAATAAATCCCCTGCGTGGGATATATTGCAATAGATTGTCAGAGGTCAACTGAAATAAAGCTTCCCGGGTAGGGGTACGACTGATATCCAGCCTTTTGCAAATTTCGGCTTCGTTAATCTTCTGGTTGGGAAGTAGCGTCCCGTCCTGAATCTTCTGAGCGATGTAATCGTAGACGTGATCTTTCAAGGAACGGTATTTAGGAACCTCCATACAAATTCTCCCTTCTATATGTATAGTGACGATCGATGGTTAATGAAGCCATACAGGGCGCGCTGTTCCGGGTGTTTCAAGTTTTTATCATCTTACCATCGAGGGGGGAGTTGGGCAAGCAAAGTTCACATGTGGGGAGATACATAAGTGGCAATGTTCAGTGAACATTTTTTGGAATTATAGTATGGAAATGATCGAAAAAGCGTTGTCATCCTCGTATGGGTTTGCTACTATTGAAGATATAAACAAGCGCATATCATACTATGTATATTGTATACAAATTTAAAATGGGTTCACACGGATTCTTCACCCGAGGTATAGAGGTTCATCTTTAAGAAAGATAAAGCTATTTTGATATGTTGGAGTGCTGGTATACAAACAGGGCGGATGCGGAAAAAGAGGAAACAAGTCGTAAACGCAGATCAACTCGCATACACTGTTACTGTATTTTGTATACAATATTATGCGGAAGGTTGTGAAGGAATGCCAGATACCGAGATGTTCATTCAATGGTCGGAAACGTATGCTGCACCTAATTATCATCCACTTCCCATCGTCATTGAACAGGCAGAAGGGGTGTGGGTAGAGGACCCTGAAGGCCGCCGATATATGGATATGTTAAGTGCGTATTCAGCACTGAATCATGGACATAGACACCCTGTCATCATTCAAGCGTTGAAAGATCAGGCAGACAAGGTCACATTGACATCACGGGCATTTCACAGCCATGCTGCAGCGATATTTTATCAAAAACTGTCCACGTTTACGGGTAAAGCCAAAATATTAGCTATGAATACAGGAGCAGAGGCGGTTGAAACAGCGATAAAGGCTGTACGCAGATGGGCATATCGTTGTAAGGGGGTACCTGAAAATCGTGCTGAAATTATTGTATGTTCTGGCAATTTTCATGGAAGAACCCTGACGGTTACTTCTTTTTCTTCATCTGCTGAATATAAAAAGGATTTTGGACCGTTCACACCTGGATTTCGAATTATCCCTTACGGTGATCTGGAGGCGTTGAGACAAGCGATCACACCGAATACGGCGGGTTTCCTTGTTGAGCCCATTCAGGGCGAAGCGGGAATTATTATTCCTCCAGTTGGATACTTGTCCGAGGCGTTTGAGATATGCAGACAGCAGCGAGTCTTGACCATGGCGGATGAGATCCAGACCGGATTTGGAAGAACGGGGCGTCGATTCGCCTCTGATTGGGAGGGTGCCGAACCAGATATATGGATTATGGGCAAAGCGCTTGGAGGTGGTGTGATGCCGATTTCGGCAATCGCTGCCGGAGCAGATATCCTGGATCTGTTTGAGCCGGGATCGCATGGTTCTACGTTTGGGGGTAATCCACTTGCCTGTACGGTGGCAGTTGCCGCATTGGATGTTTTGGAAGATGAGCAGCTTGCGGAGCGGTCAGAGCGGCTGGGGAATTATTTTATGGAACAACTTCAAGGTATTCAGAGCTCTGCCATTCGGGAAATTCGGGGCAAAGGTCTATTCATTGGGGTTGAGCTCGATGGTCCTGCACGACCTTATTGCGAACGTCTGATGTCGGCGGGGTTACTTTGTAAAGAAACGCATGAAACAACCATTCGTTTTGCTCCCCCACTAACTATCAACGAATCTGAGATTGATTGGGCTATAGAGATCATTAAAGAAGTGCTTAGTGATGCTTCATCGTAAAGGTAAGGCGGCATCAGTGGACTATAATTCGACAACGATGAAAAGGAGCGATACTTTATGAAGAATGAGGATGTTTTGGCTTCGCGGGAGCGGGGGATAGCAAATGTATCTGGTCAGGCCACTCGCCATGTAAATACTCATCAACAAGAAGTGGCTCTGATTAAAGTTCCTTTTGGATTAGCTGGTGCTAGAAATGGGGCCGAGTTAGGCCCTGATGAACTGATCACCGCCGGGTTGAAGCGTGAAATTGCGAGTTTGGGGTTTCTCTTGAATAGAGAGGTGCGTGTGGATTGCCCTACACAATCAGCAACTTCACTTGGGCGCAAGACGGTAAAGTATCTGAATGAGGTTCAGCAGGTCAGTGAGTATGTGTGTCAAGAAGTAGCATCTGCTCTTGAAGAGGAAGCCTTTCCAGTTGTGCTTGGGGGAGACCATAGTGTAGCCATCGGTACTTTGGCCGGGTTAACTGCTCATTACAGCAATTTAGGTGTGATCTGGTTCGATGCTCATGCAGACTTGAATACCGAAGAACATAGTTTGACTGGGAATATGCATGGAATGAGCGTGGCTGCGTTTCTGGGGCATTCGGCTTTTAATTTGTCACAGATCAGAGGTGCTGGTTCCTTTGTGAATCCGTCCAATCTGGTGTATATCGGACTTCGTGATCTGGATGAGTACGAGAAGGAGCAGATCAGAGCACTGGGCATTCGAGCTTTTACGATGCATGATATTGATCGATTGGGGATGCAACAGGTCATTGATCAGGCGATGATGATTGCGGGAGATGGGACGGACGGTATTCATGTTAGCTTTGACATGGACTGCCTTGATCCGCGTGAAGCGCCAGGGGTGGGGACACCTGTACCGGGTGGGTTGAGTTATCGAGAAGCGCATTTTGCAATGGAGTGTTTAGCTACGAGCAACCAGGTTGTATCTATGGAATTGGTCGAAGTGAACCCGCTACTTGATCAGAACCGGCATACGGCACGGCTTGGTGTTGGATTAATTGCATCTTTGTTAGGGAAATCTATTCTATAGAAGGAAGCGGAAAGTGCTCAGAGGGAACAGGTATGATCTATAAGGTATGTTGCAGGGGAGTTGTGTTATTGGTCGGTTGAAATATTTTGCTGATCATATACGCGGCTTCCCTGTATTTATTACGTTAATAAATGTTGTGGTACAGCTGTGATCGTTCGTCTGATGTCATATTACAGTTTCTATCCGGTTTCGGTTTGTGATTTGTGAAATGAGCGCGACGTCGCGAGTGTATTACACAGCTTCATAAGTTGGATATGGTTTCTTAAAGTTCATGTCTATAATGATATAAGTCCTAGTTTATATGAGGGAATCTGATGGAATTTTATATTTTTAAAATAAGTATTGCATTGTTATGTCATACATGGTATATTCTAATTCCGGCCAAGAAAACACAGCTTACATGGTGCGGCAAGCCATTGAAAACAAGCTTCGAAAGAAACTTAAAAAAAGAGCTTGCAAAGTTGGTTCGGACATGATATTATATAAGAGTTGCTGAAACGAACTGGTTTCGGTAGCGAGAACAAGTTTGATCTTTGAAAACTGAACAACGAGTGAGTAAACATTCTGCTTGCAGAATGACGTGAAGGTTTTTGGTACATGCCATCTGGCTGTATGAAAACTGGAACACAAATGAGATTTTTAATCTCGTCAGATTCAAAATGAGCTTATCGCTCTTTTCAATACCCCGATGAGTTTCACCGCGTTTAACGACGCTGACCAAATTCATCTTTATTGGAGAGTTTGATCCTGGCTCAGGACGAACGCTGGCGGCATGCCTAATACATGCAAGTCGAGCGGACTTGAAGAGAAGCTTGCTTCTCTGATGGTTAGCGGCGGACGGGTGAGTAACACGTAGGCAACCTGCCCTCAAGCTTGGGACAACTACCGGAAACGGTAGCTAATACCGAATACTTGTTTTCTTCGCCTGAAGAGAACTGGAAAGACGGAGCAATCTGTCACTTGGGGATGGGCCTGCGGCGCATTAGCTAGTTGGTGAGGTAACGGCTCACCAAGGCGACGATGCGTAGCCGACCTGAGAGGGTGATCGGCCACACTGGGACTGAGACACGGCCCAGACTCCTACGGGAGGCAGCAGTAGGGAATCTTCCGCAATGGGCGAAAGCCTGACGGAGCAATGCCGCGTGAGTGATGAAGGTTTTCGGATCGTAAAGCTCTGTTGCCAGGGAAGAACGCTTGGGAGAGTAACTGCTCTCAAGGTGACGGTACCTGAGAAGAAAGCCCCGGCTAACTACGTGCCAGCAGCCGCGGTAATACGTAGGGGGCAAGCGTTGTCCGGAATTATTGGGCGTAAAGCGCGCGCAGGCGGTCATGTAAGTCTGGTGTTTAATCCCGGGGCTCAACCCCGGATCGCACTGGAAACTGTGTGACTTGAGTGCAGAAGAGGAGAGTGGAATTCCACGTGTAGCGGTGAAATGCGTAGAGATGTGGAGGAACACCAGTGGCGAAGGCGACTCTCTGGGCTGTAACTGACGCTGAGGCGCGAAAGCGTGGGGAGCAAACAGGATTAGATACCCTGGTAGTCCACGCCGTAAACGATGAGTGCTAGGTGTTAGGGGTTTCGATACCCTTGGTGCCGAAGTTAACACATTAAGCACTCCGCCTGGGGAGTACGGTCGCAAGACTGAAACTCAAAGGAATTGACGGGGACCCGCACAAGCAGTGGAGTATGTGGTTTAATTCGAAGCAACGCGAAGAACCTTACCAGGTCTTGACATCCAACTAACGAGGCAGAGATGCGTTAGGTGCCCTTCGGGGAAAGTTGAGACAGGTGGTGCATGGTTGTCGTCAGCTCGTGTCGTGAGATGTTGGGTTAAGTCCCGCAACGAGCGCAACCCTTATATTTAGTTGCCAGCATTTCGGATGGGCACTCTAGATAGACTGCCGGTGACAAACCGGAGGAAGGTGGGGATGACGTCAAATCATCATGCCCCTTATGACCTGGGCTACACACGTACTACAATGGCCGGTACAACGGGCTGCGAAATCGCGAGATGGAGCCAATCCCAACAAAGCCGGTCTCAGTTCGGATTGCAGGCTGCAACTCGCCTGCATGAAGTCGGAATTGCTAGTAATCGCGGATCAGCATGCCGCGGTGAATACGTTCCCGGGTCTTGTACACACCGCCCGTCACACCACGAGAGTTTATAACACCCGAAGTCGGTGGGGTAACCGCAAGGGGCCAGCCGCCGAAGGTGGGATAGATGATTGGGGTGAAGTCGTAACAAGGTAGCCGTATCGGAAGGTGCGGCTGGATCACCTCCTTTCTATGGAGAATCGTTTCCCGCGTGGAAACATTCAAATATGCAGCTCAGCTGCAAACCACTCACTCGTTGCTCAGTTTTGAGAGCTCAAACTCTCAAAACTTCTCGTTGATTCGACCGACACATCCGTGAACGGCCCGAACCAAACGATTTGTTCTTTGAAAACTAGATATCGAAACGAAACAAACGCGAATTAGAACATTCCTTTTTAGCTGAACTTGTGTATAACAAGTTTCAATAAAAACGGTAGATAATGCAATTGCGATGGTATCGGGTGGGAGCGACTTTTGGCTTTGGACGTAGTCCAAAACAAGGGAAGCGAGCAGACGAAACCGGAGCATATGGTTAAGCTACTAAGAGCACACGGAGGATGCCTAGGCGCTAGGAGCCGATGAAGGACGTGGCGAACAACGAAACTGCCTCGGGGAGCTGTAAGCAAGCTTTGATCCGGGGATGTCCGAATGGGGAAACCCAGCTGGGGTAATATCCAGTTACTCATAACTGAATACATAGGTTATGTAGAGGCATACCAGGGGAACTGAAACATCTAAGTACCCTGAGGAAGAGAAAACAATAGTGATTCCGTCAGTAGCGGCGAGCGAACGCGGAGAAGCCCAAACCAAGGAGCTTGCTCTTTGGGGTTGTGGGACGTCTCACATGGAGTTACAAAGGAACCGGTTAAGCGAAGAGGTCTGGAAAGGCCCGCCAAAGAAGGTAAAAGCCCTGTAATTGAAAGTCTGTTCCCTCCGAGACGGATCCCGAGTAGTGCGGGGCACGTGAAACCCCGTATGAATCCGGCAGGACCATCTGCCAAGGCTAAATACTTCCTAGCGACCGATAGTGAAGCAGTACCGTGAGGGAAAGGTGAAAAGCACCCCGGAAGGGGAGTGAAATAGAACCTGAAACCGTGTGCTTACAAAAAGTCAGAGCCCGTTTTAGGGGTGATGGCGTGCCTTTTGTAGAATGAACCGGCGAGTTACGTTCCCGTGCAAGGTTAAGGTGAAGAGCCGGAGCCGCAGCGAAAGCGAGTCTGAATAGGGCGAATGAGTACGTGGACGTAGACCCGAAACCGGGTGATCTACCCCTGTCCAGGGTGAAGGTGCGGTAACACGCACTGGAGGCCCGAACCCACGCATGTTGAAAAATGCGGGGATGAGGTGGGGGTAGCGGAGAAATTCCAATCGAACTCGGAGATAGCTGGTTCTCCCCGAAATAGCTTTAGGGCTAGCCTCGGAAAACAGAGTCGTGGAGGTAGAGCACTGATTGGGTGCGGGGCCCGCAAGGGTTACCAAGCTCAGTCAAACTCCGAATGCCATAGACTTACTTCCGGGAGTCAGACAGTGAGTGCTAAGATCCATTGTCAAAAGGGAAACAGCCCAGACCATCAGCTAAGGTCCCCAAGTGTGTGTTAAGTGGGAAAGGATGTGGAGTTGCACAGACAACCAGGATGTTGGCTTAGAAGCAGCCACCATTGAAAGAGTGCGTAATAGCTCACTGGTCGAGTGACTCTGCGCCGAAAATGTAACGGGGCTAAACACACCACCGAAGCTATGGCTTGATGCTTGCATCAGGGGTAGGGGAGCGTTGTATAAGGGTTGAAGGTGTACCGTAAGGAGCGCTGGACATTATACAAGTGAGAATGCCGGTATGAGTAACGAAAAGATCAGTGAGAATCTGATCCGCCGAAAGCCTAAGGGTTCCTGAGGAAGGCTCGTCCGCTCAGGGTAAGTCGGGACCTAAGGCGAGGCCGAAAGGCGTAGTCGAAGGACAACAGGTCGAAATTCCTGTACCACCGTAAATCGTTACGAGCGATGGGGGGACGCAGTAGGGTAGTGACGCAGGCTGATGGATGCCTGTCCAAGCAGTAAGGCTGGTTAGTAGGCAAATCCGCTAACCGTAAGGCTGAGCTGTGATGGGGAGTGAAAATTACAGTAGCGAAGGTCATGATCTCACACTGCCAAGAAAAGCCTCTAGCCAGATGAAGGTGCCCGTACCGCAAACCGACACAGGTAGGCGAGAAGAGAATTCTAAGGCGCGCGGAAGAACTCTCGTTAAGGAACTCGGCAAAATGACCCCGTAACTTCGGGAGAAGGGGTGCCCCGGTAGTGTGAATAGCACGAGGGGGCCGCAGTGAAAAGGCCCAAGCGACTGTTTAGCAAAAACACAGGTCTGTGCGAAGCCGTAAGGCGAAGTATACGGGCTGACGCCTGCCCGGTGCTGGAAGGTTAAGGGGAGTGGTTAGGGAGTAATCCCGAAGCTGTGAACCGAAGCCCCAGTAAACGGCGGCCGTAACTATAACGGTCCTAAGGTAGCGAAATTCCTTGTCAGGTAAATTCTGACCCGCACGAATGGCGTAACGACTTGGGCGCTGTCTCAACGAGAGATCCGGTGAAATTTTAATACCTGTGAAGATGCAGGTTACCCGCGACAAGACGGAAAGACCCCATGGAGCTTTACTGCAGCTTGATATTGAATTTGGGTACGATCTGTACAGGATAGGTGGGAGCCTTTGAAGCGTGAGCGCCAGCTTGCGTGGAGGCACCGTTGGGATACCACCCTGATCGTATCTAGGTTCTAACCTGGTACCGTAAACCGGTGCGGGGACAGTGTCAGGTGGGCAGTTTGACTGGGGCGGTCGCCTCCTAAAGAGTAACGGAGGCGCCCAAAGGTTCCCTCAGAATGGTTGGAAATCATTCGAAGAGTGCAAAGGCATAAGGGAGCTTGACTGCGAGACCTACAAGTCGAGCAGGGACGAAAGTCGGGCTTAGTGATCCGGTGGTACCGCATGGAAGGGCCATCGCTCAACGGATAAAAGCTACCCTGGGGATAACAGGCTTATCTCCCCCAAGAGTCCACATCGACGGGGAGGTTTGGCACCTCGATGTCGGCTCATCGCATCCTGGGGCTGAAGTAGGTCCCAAGGGTTGGGCTGTTCGCCCATTAAAGCGGTACGCGAGCTGGGTTCAGAACGTCGTGAGACAGTTCGGTCCCTATCTGTCGTGGGCGTAGGAAATTTGAGAGGAGCTGTCCTTAGTACGAGAGGACCGGGATGGACGTACCGCTGGTGTACCAGTTGTTCCGCCAGGAGCACCGCTGGGTAGCTATGTACGGACGGGATAAGCGCTGAAAGCATCTAAGCGTGAAGCCCCCCTCAAGATGAGATTTCCCAGTATGTAAGACCCCTTGAAGACGACGAGGTAGATAGGCTGGGGGTGGAAGTGCAGTAATGCATGGAGCTGACCAGTACTAATCGGTCGAGGGCTTATCCAATAGCAAGTTTTAAATCGCGTAGGTTTCGTTTCGAATCTAGTTTTCAGAGAACAACACTCTGAATGAAGTGAAAATCGGTACATCACGGAATGTGTGTATGATTTTCAGTTCTGATTGATATGGAAGAAGCTATGCTTCGACCAATCGCGTTTGGTGGCGATGGCGGAGGGGTTCCACACGTACCCATCCCGAACACGACCGTTAAGCCCTCTAGCGCCGATGGTACTTGGACCGCAGGGTCCTGGGAGAGTAGGACGCCGCCAAGCGATTCCCTTTGGGGTATTTTTTTTGCCCCCTCGTTAGGGATATGGGATGTATATGTGGGCCTTTAGCTCAGTTGGTTAGAGCGCACCTCTGATAAGGGTGAGGCCGGTGGTTCGAGTCCACCAAGGCCCATAGTAACTGCATAAGAAATACATGAATGGGGCCATAGCTCAGCTGGGAGAGCGCCTGCCTTGCAAGCAGGAGGTCAGCGGTTCGATCCCGCTTGGCTCCACCATTCCCTGATAGCTCAGTTGGTAGAGCACTCGACTGTTAATCGAGTTGTCACAGGTTCGAGTCCTGTTCGGGGAGCCATGGAGAGGTGTCCGAGCTGGCCGAAGGAGCACGATTGGAAATCGTGTAGGCGTCACAAGCGTCTCGAGGGTTCGAATCCCTCTCTCTCCGCCATAATTCTTTTTTAGTGAGGCCCGTTGGTCAAGGGGTTAAGACACCTCCCTTTCACGGAGGTAACAGGGGTTCGAATCCCCTACGGGTCATATTTTCGGAGGCTTAGCTCAGCTGGGAGAGCATCTGCCTTACAAGCAGAGGGTCGGGGGTTCGATCCCCTCAGCCTCCACCATATATTTTTTTAAATGACGCGGGGTGGAGCAGCCCGGTAGCTCGTCGGGCTCATAACCCGAAGGCCGCAGGTTCAAATCCTGCCCCCGCAATTGTAGCTTTCCTAACCGAAAGTGATCTGGAACCGTGGTGTAGTTGGCCTAACATGCCTGCCTGTCACGCAGGAGATCGCGGGTTCGAATCCCGTCGGTTCCGCCATTTTAATACTTTACACCGCGCCGGTGTAGCTCAACTGGTAGAGCAACTGACTTGTAATCAGTAGGTTGGGGGTTCAAGTCCTCTCGCCGGCACCATTTTAGTATTTTGCAATTAGAGGTTTATAAGTTGTATAATATAAGCTCTGATGGTAATACTAAAAACTCATGCTTTAAGGTTTGATTTTATGGCGATCGTGGCGAAGTGGTTAACGCACCGGTTTGTGGATCCGGCACTCGGGGGTTCAATTCCCCTCGATCGCCCCATAGTTTTCTTTATTGGGGATTAGCCAAGCGGTAAGGCAACGGACTTTGACTCCGTCATGCATAGGTTCAAATCCTATATCCCCAGCCATTTACTATGAGTCATTAGCTCAGTTGGTAGAGCACCTGACTTTTAATCAGGGTGTCGAAGGTTCGAATCCTTCATGACTCACTTTCATATTATGCGGTCGTGGCGGAATTGGCAGACGCGCACGGTTCAGGTCCGTGTGGGCTAACCCCCCGTGGAGGTTCGAGTCCTCTCGACCGCACCATATATTTTGCGGAAGTGGCTCAGCGGTAGAGCATCGCCTTGCCAAGGCGAGGGTCGCGGGTTCGATTCCCGTCTTCCGCTCCAATATTTGCGCCCTTAGCTCAGCTGGATAGAGCGTTTGACTACGAATCAAAAGGCCGGGAGTTCGAATCTCTCAGGGCGCGCCATTATTTCCTTTATATCGGGATGTAGCTCAGCTTGGTAGAGCACCTGGTTTGGGACCAGGGGGTCGCATGTTCAAATCGTGTCATCCCGATTTTTCGTTTATGCGGGTGTAGTTCAATGGTAGAACTTTAGCCTTCCAAGCTAATAGCGTGGGTTCGATTCCCATCACCCGCTTACGATTCAAAGAGTTCTTGCATAATGCAAGAACTCTTTTTTTATTTTTAGTGTGTATAAGTTGGCTTATACGGATCAAGTGAACCGTATGTTGGGGTTTTGTGGTAATCTATTCTTAATCAAAAGTAGAAAAGTTACAGGAGGTTGTTAAATGGGCCCTATTATATTCCTTGTCTTTGTGATGATCGCCATAATTATTTATGGAATTACCCAAACGAGAAAATCGAACAGATTAAAGAAAAAATATGGTGCAGCATTACATTCAGTCGGAATTCATTATTCAGGTCTACCTCAGGTGCCGGAGGGTAAGAAAGTGGATGTACTACTAGGTAACGGAAACTTATACATACAAGCAGATCAACAAATATTCGAGCTTTCACTAAGTAAAGTGAGTGGCGTACATCACCCTAACCAACGAGAAGTAATGAAATTCCAAAGTTTTCTGATTATTGGTTATCATATGAACGGCAGACATCGAAAAATAAAATTAGCTTTTTTTAAGTCTTCAGTAGCTAAAACTTTTTTATGGGAGATCGAGAGACAGTTGTTCACTAATAACTCAAGTAATGGGGTAATTCGATTGTAATTCGTGATCGCTTAGTTTTAGTGGTGTAGAATATACATAGTTAATATATGTCCCCCGGAAAAAGAACATTTGTCTTGTGAAAGCTAATGTTTAAATTATCGGATAAATATGATGAAAATCAAAAGCTCCTCCTGCTTCTATCTAAAGAAGCAGGAGGAGCTTTTGTTTCTACTGCATATCGCTTTACATTAATACCGTTCCAGGATGGTCTGTGTTTTCAGACCATCGGCAGGGATCAACCAGTTTTTGTTTTGAAGCAATTGTAGTAATTGGTTACGTAGACCAGATACGGTTGCTGCGTCATCTGTTTTGAATGAAACCTCGACGATATTTTCAATATCCGTACCTGCTGCGTTGCGGATCGGCCATACTTCCAGGGTAAGCTCCTGACCGTTCCATGTACCTTCATACCGTTGGAAGGTGATTGGGCCATAGGCACGGGCCTGTGTAAGTTGTTGTTTGCCCCAGTTGGAGGCAGACCAGTTTTTTAATTTACCGGGAAGCTTGTCCAGTAGCAGGTTCAAGGCATCCTTTTCAGAAGGCAACTGTGTGCCAGTTGTTTTGGTGTCTACTTTTTTCGTGTTGGAGAAGCTAAGTGTTTGTTTACCATATCCCCAGTCAATTTCAGCCTCGTAGTTATCATCTGATGAATCGAAGCCTTCCTGATTTGCAAGTGTCAGTGCTGCATTGATATCCCCGTTAATGACAGGATAACGCTTCTTGTAGGTTAACTCGAAGTTGTTTTTATCATCCTTTTTGCGAAAACGGACATTCCAACCTTGGGCATCCAATCCGAGAGCATTGGTGTCAAAGTACTCCACATTGATATTTCGTGGTGTAGCGTTCAGCCCTAGGGTCTGGATGACCTCACTGCGCGGTGTTCCATTGGCGTTTAACACAAGCTCCGGCTTGGCGAGGAACTTCACTTCATAAGCGGGAACGGCGTTGGCAGCGGCTGAAGCCTGCGGCGTGTCCAGAAATGTTAGTCCACTTCCCAGGGTGACGATGCTGAGCATCAACGAGGCGGTTACTTTTTTCCACTTTTTCAAAACCAATCACTCTCCTAATCTGGATTAACGTACAGACCCCACTTTACCGTGCAAGTTTCTGAATACGATTAACGGGAAGCGCACATTACGTTAACCTTGCATAGATTTCATGAATGACCCGCGATAGTTTATATAGGTTCAACCGATAGGCTGATGGAGTAAAGGCTGTGTGTTCATAACTTCGTTTAGAACTTCGATGAACCGATTGACCTGAACAGAAGGGTGGCGATCTTTGTTATGAACGGTATAAATATGGCGTGGTGCCTGCTCCCCCGGAATGGGAAGCACCTGAATAAGACCCTGCTGTTCCTCCCACTGCACGGCCATCCGCGACATGAAGGAGATGTGACCGCCAAGTAACACAAGCTGTTTGATCGCTTCCAGGGAATCCATCTCCACGGTGCTCCGTAGCCGGATATCATGCTGTACAAGCCAGTGGTTGGTCAGCCTTCGCGTACTGGACTCATCACCGTGTAGAGCAAAAGGCACTTGGGCAATATCTTCAGGTAGCAAGGATTCTTTCTGGACCAGCACATGATGGGGAGAGCAGATGAGCACAAGATCGTCCTCACACAGCGTTTCGGCGTGTAAAACCGGGCCAACAAATGGCTCGGATGAGATAATGCCGAGATCAAGCTGATGCCGGATGACCATCTCGCGGATAACCGGGGCTGGTTTGACAGACAACAACATCCGAATGCCAGGGAACTCTTGAGAAAACGTATGAAGCATAGCCGGTAGCAGATAGGTAGCTGGAACATAACTTGCTCCAATATGGAGCGTACCCCGGTACAGGCTGTCGTATTCCTTGACGACGCGGCGGGCCTCCTGGGTTAGGGCATTGATTTTGACACTATAGTGAAGCAATGCTTGTCCAGCTTCGGTCAGAAATGTTTTTCCACTGCGAGATTCGAATAAACGAACCCCCATCTCTTCCTCCAGTGACTTCATATGAAACGTAACCGTTGGTTGCTTGATGCCCAGAATCTCGGCCACACTTGTCATATGATGATATTTGTCGATCAGTTCAACAATTTGTAATTTGATCAGGTTCATGTTTCTCCCACACTCCTCTGTTCTACAACTTCGCGGTATGTATAATAATCCGATTCCTCCATGGAAAGCACATAGAAAGATCATACCGTGTCTATCTATAGATTTAATCTATGAACATCAACAGAATTCATCTAAAAAGTTAATTCTCATTTTACAAACATAACAAACAACTCTCGAAAGCGAGCGTTAGACTGAAAACAGTACAAGAGCAGTTTAAAGGGGATAAGCTCAAGCAGAGCAATATAAACGAGATAAGCTAAGCCAGAGCAACAGCAACAGAAGAAATTGAAATAACGGAGAAACACGATAACAGAGTAAAACAAGAGAGTAGTCCAAGGGATATGAAATAAAAGTTTAGTAAAGAGGACAGGCAGGGGTGCTTATGAAACTGGAGTTAACAGGAATTCAAAAATCATTTCATCAAACGCCTGCACTATTGCCCACGGATCTGACGCTTGAACACGGAAAATTCACCACTTTGCTTGGCCCTTCGGGTTGCGGCAAAACGACGTTGCTCCGCATGATTGCCGGGCTGGAACAGCCGGATGCGGGGGAGATTCGTGCAGATGGGGAGTACTTCTACTCTACAGCAAAGCGGATTGATACACCGACACACAAGCGCAATCTGGGCATGGTGTTTCAGGATTTTGCATTATGGCCGCATATGACGGTATATGAAAATGTAGCTTTTGGCTTGAAAGCAGGCAAACAGAAGGCTGATCTGCGGCAAAAGGTGAATGAAGCACTTGGCATGGTTCGACTGCAAGGCATGGAAGATCGGTATCCTCATCAGCTGTCGGGTGGACAGCAGCAGCGGGTTGCTTTTGCCAGGGCGGTAGCGGTGAAGCCGGGTGTTATCTTGTTTGATGAGCCGCTGAGTGCACTGGATGCTGTGCTGCGAGAAGAGATGCGGATTGAAATGATGTCACTGGTACGCGATATGGGGCTCACTGCCCTGTATGTGACACATGATCAGATTGAGGCCATGTCGATGTCAGATGAGATCGTGGTGATGCAGAAGGGGCGGATTTTGCAAAAAGGTACCCCGGAAACGATCTACTCTGCGCCAAGTGACGCTTATGTCGCATCGTTTATCGGAAAGTCCAATTGGCTTACGCCAAACGAATCCATGGTTCGGCCGGAACATGTCACCTGGAACAAAACAAGCCACGATGATCTGGGCTACCCCGGAATTATTCTCAGCGTCAGCTATGTGGGAGAACGCTACGAGGTACGTGTGCAGATGGAAGGACTGGGCGTGTGGACAGCATATGCGAATCATAGATTAAGCGTTGGAGAGAAAGTTCAGCTCTATGTATCGCCAGAACGAATCTGCCGAATGCATGATGCGCAGAGCCAGGAGGGCAGTCCAAAGCCGGATATGAAACAGGATATGAATCAGAATGCTAGTGCTAAACAGCGAGAAGTGATCGCCGTAGCTCGGTAGATAGTGACTTACAGTGAACTACAGCGAGAAGCTTTCTCAAAACGCGAAGCATAATGCAATAAAGACAATAACAGAAAAAAATAAAGAAGATATGATCGAAGAAATGGAAGCAAACACTTGCAGTTATACTCTAATTCGAAACCAAGGGAGCTGGAATGGACATGTTCAATATGAAATCAAGTAAAAAGAGTGCAACACTTTTATTAACAGCAGTGATGAGTCTGAGTCTATTCGGATGTAGCACGGGGAATACAACGACTGGAAACACAGCACAGCCCGCAGGGGAAGGAAATGCAGCAGCGGCAGCGGAAGCGCCGAACAAAGCAGCAGGCGGCAAACTGGTATTGTACAGTGCAGGGCCGCAGAAGCTGGCAGACAATATCGTGAATGGATTTACAGCGAAGACAGGCATTGAGGTCGAGATGTTCCAGGGAACGACGGGTAAGATTTTGGCTCGTATGGAGGCGGAAAAAGCCAATCCGGCAGCAGATGTCGTTATTCTGGCTTCACTGCCTTCGGCACAAGCTCTGAAAGCGGATGGACTCACATTGCCATATCCGGAAGCCGCGAATGCGGACAAGCTGAATAAGGAATGGTCGGATGCAGACGGAAACTATTTTAGCAGTAGTGCATCTGCACTGGGCATCGTGTATAACAGCAAACTGGTGACAACGCCGCCTACAAGCTGGGCTGAACTCGCAACATCCGCATGGAAAGATAAAGTGAATATTCCTGATCCGACACTTTCTGGCTCCGCACTTGATTTCATTACAGGTTACCTGAGTGCTAACGGTGAAAAAGGATGGGATCTGCTGAACGCCTACAAAGCGAACGGTGTAGCGATGGCAGGAGCGAATCAGGAAGCCCTTGACCCGGTGATTACGGGTGCGAAAAGCATTGTGGCAGCAGGTGTAGACTATATGGCTTATTCCGCCAAAGCCAAAGGGGAACCGCTGGATATCGTATACCCTGAAGAGGGTACAGTGATCAGCCCAAGACCGGCGGCCATTCTGAAATCCAGCCCTAATGTAGAGAATGCCAAAGCATTTATCGACTATCTGTTGTCGGATGAAGCACAGAAGCTGGTTACAGATGCATACCTGATTCCAGGACGTGAAGATATCGAAGCAACCAACCGTGCCAATGTGAAGGATATTCCGCAACTGAAAGTGGATTGGAACTGGATGAGCGAGCATGGTGATGAAACCGCAGCACGTTTCTCCGAAACCTTTAAATAAGTGAACGCAAATACAGAAACGGTGGACAACAGGTGATGCTGCTGTCTTGATGTGGAAAGTCATGTGAGGTGAGCGTAGTGAAACCTGTTGTAACAGATAACAACCGTATTTTTCGGAGAGTGGGCGTGGTGTTGGCCCTCTTTCTGCTGACAATTAGCATTGGTGTGCCGCTGTTACTCATCTTCTGGCAAAGTGTGTACCCGAACGGGCAATGGGATTGGATGGCGCCTCTGCGTACGATTACGGGGCATCATCTATCCGGTGTGTTGCTGAATTCCGTGTGGCTGGGCATCTGCGTGGTGGCGATGACAACGCTATTGGCGTTACCGCTCGCTTGGATGATGTCCAAAACCCGGATGGGAGAGCATCGCTGGGTGGATGTCATCCTGATGATTCCGTTCATGACCCCGCCGTATATCGGCTCCATGGGATGGATTCTATTTATGCAAAAAGGGGGATACCTCCAGCAATGGATACCCTCCTCTGCGAACTGGACGGAGCTGTTCTTCAGCTTCTGGGGCATGGTGATGATCATGAGTCTGCACTTGTTCCCCTTCCTCTACTTGCTGCTACGGGATGCGTTAATCCGCATCGGCGGTAATTTGGAAGAAGCGGGAGCCGTGCACGGTGGGCGTGCCGGATACCGATTCAGACGGATTATTTTACCCTTATTGTTGTCATCTTACGGGATGGGAATTATGCTTGTTTTTGTCAAAACGATTGCGGAGTTTGGTACACCCGCGACCTTCGGGCGCAAAATCGGCTACTATGTGATGACTTCAGAGATTCACAAATACATCTCCAGCTGGCCGATCGACTTCGGTAAGGCGACTTCACTGGCATCGGTGTTGCTGTCCGTCTGTCTGGTTATGTGGTACATGCAGTCAGCAATCAGCCGGAAGTTCACATATCGGTTGGTAGGCGGTAAAGGACAACGCTCGAAGCGCTATTCTTTGCGGGGGTGGGCAGGATGGTTATGTGGTGCATATCTTGCCATCTTGCTCATTCTATCCATCGGCATCCCGTATTTCTCGATCATAGCGGCATCTACGATGAAGCTACGGGGAGTAGGACTTGCGCTGGACAATCTGACATTGGAGCACTACCGGGAATTGTTATCCTGGGGTTCAGTAAGCATGAAGGCGATCGGAAACAGTCTCGGATTATCTCTGGCAGCTTCTACGGTGGCAGTAATCATTGGTACGGGGTTTGCGCTGGCCATTGGCAAGTCATCTTCGTTCATGCAGCGGGTCATCGACTTGTTCAGTCTGCTACCAAACACGGTGCCGGGTATTGTTATGGTAGTTGGTCTGATTCTGTTCTGGAACTCGCCTTGGCTGCCCGTTACGCTGTATAACACGTATGGGATGGTGGTGCTTACGTATGTTGTGCTGTTCCTGCCATATACCGTGCAATATGTAAAATCAAGCTTTACCCAGATCGATGGCACGTTGTTTCAGGCGGGTCAGGTGTTTGGCGGTAAGCCGCTGTACATTCTGCGGCGCATCCTTGTTCCGCTGATCCTGCCCGGTATGCTGGCGGGCTGGATGATGACCTTTACGATTGCGACCCGAGAATTGGTCGGCTCGCTTCTGATTCTTCCGCCGTCGATGCAGACGTCGGCGACGTATATTTTTGCCCAGTTTGAACAGGGTCAGGTGTCACTTGGTATGGCGATGGCTGTGGTAACCGTCGGCATGACCGTACTGATGCTGCTTGGGATTGAAATGCTGAATTCAAAGAGAAAGTGGAATGCTTCATGATCAAACTGAATGTATGGGGCGGTGCGGGCGAGCACGGACGTTCTGCCTATCTGCTTAGCGGGAGCCGTTACCGGCTGTTGCTTGACTGTGGTGTGAAAAAAGAAGGCAACGGCGAATATCCGCTCATCGAACCGGAGGTTGTGCCACAACTGGATGCAGTGCTGTTATCCCATGCCCATGAGGATCACTCCGTTGCCATCCCGCTACTTTACAAGCTGGGGTATACGGGTGAAGTGTGGACAACACGCGAGACGAAAGAGCAGCTAACAACTTACTTTCGATCATGGCGTAACAATATGGAACGTGCAGGTCAATCTTTGCCCTATGATGAAGTAGATGAAAAACGGATTCGCTATCGATTTTTAGAGGATGAGGCTGAGCGTGAGTACTGGTTTGAATTGTTACCTGGTGTATCGGTCATGTGGGGACGTACTGGACATTTGGCCGGATCAGTCTGGTTTGGGCTGGAAATGGAAGATAAGCGAATACTGTACTCTGGTGATTACACGTTGGAATCTATTCTATTACAGGCAGATGATGTGGCTGACGGATTCAGGCAGGCTGATCTGAAGAGGCAGAGACTGAAAGAAGTCATGCCCGTTGCTTCTGTGGCAGGTGGAGCTCAACATTTGTCTTTGTCCAGCAACGCATCCGTTACGAGTAGCAGGCAAGCCGTGGAGTATGCTCCTTTGGAAGTACAAATGGAACCTGTCATCAGACCGGATTTGGCTATTATCGATGCAGCCTACGGAACAGATCATGATGCTCAGGCAGACAAGTTACAGCAGCTGGAAAGTGCCATCCAGAATGCTCTTCATCAAGGGGGTAAGGTGCTCTTGCCCATGCCTGCGGTTGGCCGAGGACAGGAACTGATTCTGTGGGCACAACATCGTTTTGCAGATGTACCTTTGATTGTGGAGCAGAGGCTTGTAGATGGCATGAAGCAGTTGCATCGTGCATCTTTTTGGCTTAGAGAGCTGGAAGGTGAAGTCACCGAAAGTGCGCCTGCTCATCGGATTGCAACATTTCTGAGCGGAGAGGGCTGGGAAAGCGTGAGTACACCCGAAGAGCGGACAACGTTGCTTGAAAAATATGAGGCTTCGCTCTGGTTCATTCCGGATGGCATGATGCAGTCTTCACTCGCACGCTGGTATTACGGGATGTGGGCACCTGAAGTGCAAAATCTGATTTTGCTTACGGGACATACTTCTGCCGGTACATTCGCACATCAATTGCTCGAAAGTCCTGAGCAATACGGCACATGCAGGGTGGAAAAGGTCCGATATAAGGTTCATCAAGGATGGCATGATGTGGAGCGGATGTTGAACCGGGTCAATGCCCGGCACAACGTGCTGGTTCATACCGACCTTGCAGAGACAGAGCGGCTGAGACAAGGATTGCTCGCTGGACAATTTCGATCTGGTACGGATATTGATCTGTTATCTCCTGGGGATGAGTTAATTTTTTGAAGAATAGCTTAACGATCATCTCAGTTTTGATTTCGAAAGGATACGGACAAAGAATAGCTTTAACAGCCAGAAAGGCACCTCGTGTGCCTTTTTTGTCGTATGGCTAAACTATTATTTTTTTCAATTTCTAAGGAAGCGTCTGTCCTAAGGGGGATGGCCTGCTCTTACTATTGAACCTGAATATTACCTGATCGAGTTATCACGTGTATTTGATGTGTTCCCTGACCTGTAACCCCTTGTGATATATGTTTATTTTCGTTCATCTGCCGCCATTCAAGAGCAAAAGAACGCCTTCCGCTACGGGATTCGAGTGTCCAACTTACATCAGGTACAGGCTCCGCGATTCTTAGCGATATCTTACCACTGGTGGAGGCAAGGCGAATATCTGAAACAATACGGTCTGCGGTCAGTTCAATGGAGCCGCTAGTTCCATCCACTACCAGACTATTCTGAGGCCGAATGATGTTTACGCTTCCGGACGAACTGTTGATCTGCAGACTCCCCTTATAATGTAGAGGGATTTTGACGACCATGACGGGTTTATTGGCCAAGTTAAAGATGCGAAACAGATGATTGTTGGCTGCGATTCGAATGTGTTGCTGGCTTCGTTCTATTGTGAAAGCAGGTTTACGATCAGGAGCAGTACTGGACACTTCCAACGAATCAAGGTCGGATATGGTTTCTATGGTTACGGGAGTACTGCCATTATCAATAGAAATGACTTTAGCTGTACCAAGCGGCATGGTCTGATTGTCTGTAAAAGGGGCATGAGGCGGATTGCAGGATACCAGAATGAGAAGCATACAAAGCCATACAGGCCAAACTTTTTTCATTAAATCACCTCGTAATAAGAAATGGATTAGGAACAGGGTGTGTTCATCCATCGTACGAGATGACGTTACGTAAGGATCAAGTTTTTTGCATAATGATTAGGAGTTGAAGCTGACGTTACGTCATTTTATATAATAGTCACAAATCAAAAAGGTCTTGTTTTGCAAATAGAAGGAGGTGCGAACATGAAAACTGGGGATGTCCTCATATACAGTTGTGTTATCATCGGGGCAGGCATCGGACTAACCATGGATTATTTATTTCCAGGTGTATTAATCGGGTTAGGTGCTGGTTATCTTCTGAAATATGTGTGGTCTGGAGAACGGAAAAACAAAGATACCTGAGCGAATTGTACAGGATGCCTGAGAGGTGAATGAAGGTTGTATATTCATATTAATGAACTTGCACGTAAGACGGATATTACTGTAAGAACACTGCGGTATTATGATTCAATCGGTCTTTTAAAGCCATCCTCTAAGACTGATGGTGGTCACCGTTTGTATGTAGAGAACGATCTAAAGAAGCTTCAGCAGATTCAGTTTCTCAAAGATTTGGGTTATGCGCTCAAAGATATCCAGGAGATGTTATCGGATGCGTCTTGGAATTGGGAGCATTCTTTGCGTAATCAGCTGAATTACATTGTAGAAGAGCAACAACGGCTGAAATCGATGGAGGTATCGATCAGGGAGATGTTGCACAGCTTAGTGCTGGAGCAGGGAGATCAGCATGAAGCGATCGAAAAGCTGATTCAACTCTCCAAACCCAAAGTAGCCAAGCGACCTTCTTTAAGAGAGGAATTATTTAGTCATGATGAAATGATGATGTGGCGGAAGTTACCACGGATGCGAGCAAACGACCCCCATTCGCTGGAGTGGATTGCACTGCTTGGGCAGCTTAAGAGTCATATGCATGAACCGCCTAAACATGAGAAAGTACAGAACATTATCAGGCGAATGATGGAGAAGCAACGAGAGGACTTCGCAGGGCAGGATGATTTTTTAAACAAACTATGGGAGGCGAGGAAATCGGCTGAAGTTTCCGAAGAGCTTGGCTTTTACCCCTTGGAGCCTGAACTTTTAGATTATATGGAGGCGGCCTATGACATTTTTATAACCAACGAAGGTGGAACAGCTGAATGAATGCTGAAATGTTGCTCTATGTTGGAGGTCTCGCATTTCTGGATATGTTAAGCCCAACACTTCTGGGGGTAACCGTCTATTTGATGGCGTTGGGGCAAAGACAATTCGGTTTGCGATTGGCTGTGTATTTGCTGACCGTTACGGTACTATACTTTCTCCTTGGCTGTATACTCATGCTGGCGATGGAGTTTGTACAAGATTATTTGAGTTCCTTTTTCCATAACAAGATTGCAAGTTGGTCGATATTTATCATTGGTGCGTTGTTGTTTGTGGTAAGCTTCTGGATTAAACCCAGTTCTCGAAAAAATAATCGAATCCATTCTTTACGCTCTACTGGTACTGTGGGAGTAGTCTTAATGGGGTCTACAACGTTTTTGCTGGAAGCAGGCACAGCTTTACCATATTTCGGTGCAGTAGGTCTCATGACGAGTAAGGGGCTCTCATGGTTGGAGTGGTTGCCGATACTAATCAGTTACAATATTTTGATGATTATGCCGTCTGTGCTGATCTATCTGCTGTACACTTGGATCGGGTCATTCATTCAATACCACTTGGAGAAGTTGCATCGTAAGCTGGTTGAACATTCAGACTCTATGCTCTCGTGGGTTATGTGCATAGCTGGACTTATTCTTAT
Organism: Paenibacillus sp. NN59; assembly: GCF_057597225.1. Lineage (NCBI taxonomy): Bacteria > Bacillati > Bacillota > Bacilli > Caryophanales > Paenibacillaceae > Paenibacillus > Paenibacillus sp. NN59. The sequence goes on from NZ_CP199678.1 coordinate 376,177, forward strand.
TTTCAACGTACTCGATTATTTGTAGCGTTTCGTCTATGTAGTAGAAAGAGCAGATATAAGAGATATGGAGTGCGAGATAAAAGAAGTATATGAAAGTGTAATTAAATTTCACGCTATAATTGACTTGTGAAATTTTGTATCATATACTGATTGAAATATGGACAGGACGGGGCAGGTGGAGCATCCGGTCTAGGGAGGTTGGCATACGTATGGACACACGAGGAGATATCAGCAGTTACCCGATGTGGGCAAAGTACCGTTCTAAACGGGAGCACCTGGTGATTGGATTGATGTCTGGAACGTCGCTGGATGGAACGGATGCGGCACTGGTACATATTCAAACCGATGAGAGCGGAGCAATGCAACGGCTTGATCTTATTGATTTTGTCTGTACACCATATACGAATGAGCTCAGAGAGAAGTTGATTCGCTTATGTTCTCCCGAAACAGCGCGTGTTGATGAGCTGACAACAGCCCATTTCGGCGTATCCGAATGGTACGCACAGAGTGTACAGGAGCTACTGAAATCAGCTGGAGTCTCAAGCGGACAAGTCGATGTAATCAGCATGCATGGGCAGACAATCTGGCATGCACCTGTTCCTTCTGCGTTTCCAAGCCCGTTGGGTACCGGCAGTTTGAAGGTAAGTTCTACATTGCAAATCGGCGAATGTGCCGTAGTGCGAGAGCGCACCGGGCTGCCCGTTATTGGTAATCTGCGTGCACGTGATATGGCCGCAGGCGGGGAAGGTGCTCCGCTCACTCCCTATGCGGATGCATTAATGTTCCGTAGTGCTACGGAAGGACGTCTGGTGCAGAACATTGGCGGAATCGGCAATGTGACTGTGCTTCCGGCAGGATCATCCGAGACGGAGGTTTCGGCTTTCGACACAGGTCCAGGGAATATGGTGATAGATGCACTGGTTCGTCATGCTACCGAAGGGAAACAGCATTACGATCCGAACGGGAGTATAGCAGCGAAGGGAAACGTGCACTCCGAGCTGGCGGCCTACTGCTTGAACGATGAGTACTTCCGTCGTCAACCGCCCAAGAGCACCGGACGTGAAGTGTATGGTGCAGATTATGCCAAGCGACTTATGGAAGTTGCGGCATTGCATGATCTGTCGCTGGAAGATCTGTTAGCCTCCGCAACTTGGCTTACAGCAGAAACAATTGTACGGGCCGTTGAGGATTTTGTGTTACCCAAGACGTCAATCTCGGCAATGCTTACCTGCGGCGGGGGTACATCCAATGACACATTAATGAAGATGATTCGGTTAAGACTTCCCGAATCCATACGTCTGGAGCGTACAGCAGATTACGGTGTTCCGGATGATGCCAGGGAAGCGATGGGGTTTGCGCTGCTTGGACATGAGGCTTTGATGGGCAGAACCAATACACTTCCTCATGTAACAGGTGCGGCACATGCCGTTATTTCGGGACATCTGACTCTGTAGTGGCCATTGAATTGCCAAGGTAAGCTGTGTCTCCCGTTAGACGTGGCCATAAATATAAGATAAAATGCTTGTACAGATAACAGTACGGAGAGGAGGAGCGGATGGAAGGTATGAAAGGTGGACTTGTACGTTTACGCGCATTACTGGATGATCTGACTCCGTCGGAACGAAAGATCGGAGCTTACATTCTGGAACACCCCCAAGAGACGGTGCAGTCGTCCGTTGCGCAACTGTCTGAACGAAGCGGAGGCAGTCCGGCCGCCATTATCAGGTTGTGCAAATCTCTTGGTGTAACCGGCTTTCAGGAGCTGAAGCTCAAGATAGCGGGAGATTTACAGACCAATGAGCAATTTCAATATACAGAGATTCGTCCTAAAGACTCCATCGAGAGTATTATTCAACATGTGTCTACAAACAATATTCAATCGATCAAGGACACGGTTCATATTTTGGAACCAAGGCTTGTAGATCAGGCGGTTAACATGCTGAATGAAGCCAATCGCATTTTTTTCTACGGCGTGGGGGCGTCTAATTTGATCGCACTGGATGCACATTACAAGTTCATGCGGATTAACCGTACCAGCTTTTCGTTCGCCGATCCACATATGCAGATTTCGTCTGCAACGACGTTGCGCGAGGACGATGTTGTGGTCTGTATCTCTTATTCAGGCGAGACCTCCAATGTAATTTCCTGCTTGAAGCATGCCCGTGAAGGCGGTGCGGGAACGATCAGCATTACCAAGTGGGGCAGCAACACGCTGAGCAGTCTTGCGGATGTGCCTCTCATGATTACGTCGATGGAGAGCGATATTCGCAGTGGAGCTACCTCTTCACGCATTGCACAGCTTAACGTTATTGATATTCTATATTTGGCTATTGCCAGCCGGGATTATAATCAGTCGGTGCAGTATCTGGAGAAGAGCAGACAAGCGATTCAGGAGCATAAATGAGCAACAAAACTGTGGTGTGTCTAGAAAATAAAAACGTGGAGAATCCCGTACAGTCATATGTACCAGGGATTTTTTTGATGAGAAAATTCAATTGTACGCTAAAAAAATAGAAAAAGAGAAGCCAGCCGGGCAGGTAAGGCTTCTCTCATGTAAAGCACCATCTCTCAGCGCCAGACAAGCTCGTCTATAAGAACCAAATGACTTGCTGCCTGTGCTTCTTCATCACAACTTCTTTATTACAAACAAGATTGCCGCACAAATTCCAACGATCCTTAAACAAGAGGTGATAGATGATGTTACAGCAGCTAGCTAGTGTGCCGTCCCGATCAGCCTGATCCGGTAATCGCATGACGTACAAAACCATCCGCATTCTCCAGCCGACGCCCGGCTTCGTCTGCATCGACATCCGCCATCAGCATCACAATAGCTGTTTTGACATGTCCATTCGCTGCGGTAAAGGCTTGTTCAATTTCGGTTTCCTGCGCTCCAGTCGCAAGCTGTATCATGCGTTTTGCCCGGTGTACAAGCTTTTCGTTGGACGGATTCAGATCCACCATGAAATTTCGATATACCTTACCTAAACGGATCATCGCTGTTGTCGTCAGCATGTTCAGAATCATTTTCTGGGCGGTGCCGGCTTTCATGCGAGTCGACCCCATCACAACCTCTGGTCCCATAACCGCTTCAATACTCACATCCGAGATTGCTCTCATAGGTGTACCTGCATTATTGCTCAACCCGATGACTACAGCACCGAGCTGTCTGGCATAATTCATAGCTCCAAGCACATAAGGGGTGCGTCCACTCGCTGCAATGCCAACGACCACATCGCTGGCATGTAGTCCGTGCTGCTTCAAATCCGTTGCCCCGGCTTCCTCGCTATCTTCTGCGCCTTCTACCGGATCCTTAACTGCCCGAAACCCGCCTGCAATAATGCCCTGCACCATAGAAGGGGGAGTACCGTACGTAGGGGGGCATTCCGATGCATCTAGAATACCTAGCCTACCGCTTGTGCCTGCACCTACATAAAACAGTCTTCCTCCCGATTGAAAGCTGGCTACAATGCGGTCTGCGGCTTGAGCAATGACTGGAATTAGTGGCTGAATAAGCTCAGCTATGCGGCGATCTTCCCGATTGATGAGTTCCATAATTTCCGCTGAAGGCAGTTGATCCATATCGTCTGTCTGTGGGTTAGGCTGTTCCGTTACCAATGAGTTAAGGGTATGATTCATCCGTAAGCCCTCCTTTTTTTGTTTAGCATGATTTATCCAAGTGGCATTGTAGTCTTGCTAACTGTGCCGCACCCACGGCTGGGGCAGGAGCATTTTCGGAGCAGACAACCTGCTGTTGATCGTGTACGCCGGTAAGATGGTGAAGGAATGTATTTCGAAACAGGGAAGAGTAGCGAAATATGGAACCGGAAAGTGCCATAGGAGCCGTGGCAAAAGAAACATGTTGGCGTATGAGCGCTTTAGCGGTATCGGCCAGCTGCTGAGCCTCATCCATGAGAAGTAAACGTGCTACCTCATCCCCTCCAGCAGCGGCTTCTATTGTCAGGCGAGCTATGGAAGCCATACTTGATTTGTTCCAGTCCGCTTGGTATACCACGTATTTTAATTCCGGTGGATGCTTGACTTGCAACTCCTGCAATACGAGTGATGCCAAAATGGTTGTAGGCAAAACGCCATCATGGCTCTTCATCACGCTTTGCAGTGCACGCTGTCCAATTCGATAACCGCTCCCCTCATCTCCGAGTAAATGTCCCCACCCGCCTGCCCGGTTCACTTCACCTTCCGGTGTGATTCCATAGATGATCGAGCCGGTTCCTGAAATTGCAAGCAAACCGTGCGGTTGCCCAAGCGAGGCCATTAGTGCGATTTCTCCCTCCGTGGCAACATGGATCGTACAGTTCGCATGAATGGCATCAGCCGTGTTTTTCTTGCTTTTCATATAGTCATCAACGTGAGCTGTGATCCATTGTCGCTCCTGATCCTTAGCTATACCTGACATACCGAGACATATACTCTCACAACTAGACAAAAAATCTACATCGGATGAAAATAGAACATCTAAGAGATGAAATAACTCCTTTATAGCTTCGTGAGGCGGTACACTATGTGGATTCGTTGCACCGCCACGAGCTGTTGCCAGAATGTCCCCAGATTCAGAAATGATTGCTGCATCAGTTTTGGTACCGCCTCCATCAATTCCTACGTATACTCGCAAGCGTGCTCACCTCGTTAGGGCATATTTTCTTTTTTTCATAGTATAGAGGCTTAAAACGAAAAAGTAAAATTAAATTTTATAAATAAATTTATTGTTGAATTTTTATTTTACACCTCATATAATGAATTCAATCCACAATTTTGGAAGAAATCGATACGATTGATGTTACATTAATTAACGTTAAAGTTTCATTAGTAAAACTAGACCTTGCCGAACAGGTCGATCTCCAAGGAGGTGTAGATTTCGGCTCTGTGCCAGGCTGTGAACAGAGGGTTACGAAAGGGAAAGGTAACAGAAGGGCACCAGCAATAGACATTCATAATGGGCGTAGGACAAGAGAAGACGACATGCAAAAGGAGATGAAGGGTATGAAAAGGAAGGGTCTTGTTTTGGCAATGGTGTTATTGATGGTCTGGATCACAGCCTGTGGCAACAGTGGTGGAGCAGATTCGAATGATCCGGGTGCGAATGATACGGTGACGGTATGGACATACCCGGTTCATGGCACATACGAGGATGAATTGAAGGACTTAATTGCTGATTTTAATAAGGAACACCCGAATATTACGGTGAAAACGGAAATGCTCTCCTGGGCTGAGGGGCCCAAGAAATTTGATGTCGCTTTAAACGCGGGAAATCCGCCTGATCTGTACTTCCATAGTGTGGACGGTACGTATGTGAATACCGGACTGGCACTGGAACTAGACAGTTATCTGACCCCTGAGATCAAAAATGACTATCTGCCGGGCACTTTAGAACTGGGGCAGATTCAAGGGAAACAATACGGTCTGCCTCTTTATCAGTTCCAGTGGGCCTGGGGCGGTAACAAACGTATTCTCGATGAAGCGGGCATTGATTGGAAGAGCATCCAGAAGAATGGCTGGACCTGGTCAGAGTTTAACGAAGCCGCGGCCAAGTTGACGAAAACGTTGGATAACGGAAGTAAACAATATGCCTTGGTGACAGATGGTACTTCGCTTGATTTTATCGAAATGCTGTCCCGTAACAACGGCATGATTGATGTGCTGGATGAAACCGGAAAGTTCCAGTGGAATGATGGACGGATTCTGGACACGCTCTCTTTTATCAAAAATTTGATGGATCAGGGTTATATGCCGAAGGAAACGGCAGCACTTGCTCCGGCGAAGCGGACGGACATGTTCTATGCCGGTGAAACGGCAATCATCTCGAAGGCAATTCCTTATTATGATGTCATGATTCAGAACCGCAACAAAGATATTGACGATGGCAAGGTGCAGGGGGAAAAGATTGATTTTGTATTGCTGCCCGTACCGCACAATGACAATCAGCCTGCAGCCACGACTATGGGCGGCGAGGGTTATGTGGCCTTCAAACAGAAGAAAGACAAGGGCGAGCAGCATGCCAAAAATACTTTTCTTGTAATGGAGGCGCTTAGCGGTGCCAAAGCGGGGAACTCGGCTAATGAGCTGGCTCTTCCTTTTGTCAGACAATCGCAAGCGGACTTATTCAAAGGCAAGGAGCTGGGACAGCAGGTGAATCTGGATGCAGCGAAAGAAATGGCCAAACACATCGCGATGCCGGTCGTGCTCAAGCTGGACATTGACAAAGCATCACAGCAAAAGCAGTTCAAGGAACAGGTTGTGAAACCAAACATTCAGGCGCTGTTCTCGGGTGAGAAAACTCCCGAGCAGATCGCGGAAGACTTCAAAGGCAAAGGTCAGCAGATGTTCGGGCAATAAATAACTTCGCAGTGATACTTTGATTCGGAGAGGAGGATTCGCCATGCAGACCGCCCTTGCGCCGGAGCCTGCACCCCGGCATTCCCGGGTTGTCCGGTTCTGGCGAGATTACGGGTGGGCGTATTTGTTTATTTTGGCGCCTGTCCTGCTGTTTCTCGTTTTTACAATGTACCCCGTATTAACAGCTCTTGTTATGAGCTTTCAGAAATACAACATCATGAACTCCACGTGGGTGGGATTGGACAATTACGAACGTCTGGTGAAGGACGAAACCTTCTGGAAATCGATTAAAAATACCGTCATTTTTACACTTGGAACAGTACCCGTCAACATCCTGATTACGTTTGTGCTCTCGTATTTTATCTTCCAGATGAAAAGCAAATGGCAGACGTTCTTCAAGGCCACACTTTATCTGCCTGCGGTAGCATCGGGAGTGACGATCTCGATCGTGTGGCTAGCCATTTTTGACCCGACGGATTCGGGACTACTCAATCGCTTCCTGGGCTTTTTCGGCCTTGACCCGGTCATCTGGCTTGGCCAGTCAGGGACAGCCCTCTTTTCTCTAATCTTGATGAATTGGCTTGGTTCCCACGGTGCAGGCATCATTCTGTATCTTGCAGCTATGGGAGGTATCCCGAAATCGCTGTACGAGGCTGCCGATATCGATCATGCGAGCGGATGGACACAATTCAGCAAGATCACATGGCCCCTTTTGAAACCAACGACGCTCTACTTGCTTGTGACTGGCGTCATTACGTCCTTTCAAGTGTTTATTTCCGTATACCTGATGACCCAAGGCGGGCCTAACTTTGCGACCACTACGATTGCTTATTTAATCTATGAGACGGCCTTTAAGTTTTACGAGTTTGGATTAGCCTCGGCACAATCCTTTGTACTGGCAGTCATCATTATTGTCATCTCCGTGATTCAATTCAAATATTTCTCCAGTGATATCGAGTATTAATTAGGGCTTTCATTAGGCATCCGGGGGTGAATACACGTATGAATTCAACACGAAAAAAGATGTTGCTTGTTATAGCGTCTGTTTTGCTCGCTGGCTGGGCACTGATTACGATTATTCCGATGTACTGGATGCTCGTCGGATCGGTGCAGGACACAACGATGTCAGCTTCGTTTAAGCCACAGATGATACCCGAGCAGTTGTCCATGTCGCCGTATGAACGTTTTTTTGCCAAAACGGATGCATGGCGCTGGCTCTATAACTCGCTGCTGATCTCCATTATATTGACAGTCACTAATGTGTTCTTTGCTTCGCTGGCAGGATATGCATTTGCTAAATTAAAATTTCCGGGCAGTCAGGCCGTATTCTGGGTGTTGCTTGGAACGATGATGATTCCTGCACAGGTGACGCTGATTCCACTCTACATTTTGATGGTCAACGTATTTGATCTGGGGGACACGTACACAGCGATTATCCTTCCCGCAGCAGTCAGTGTAGGCAATATCTTTCTGATGAAACAATTTATGTCCACCTTGCCGACGTCACTCATTCACGCGGCTCGAATCGATGCGTGCAGTGAGTTCGGCATCTTCTGGAAAGTGATTCTGCCTATGGCAAAGCCAGGCATCGCGGTGCTGGCGATTTTCACTTTTGTCGCCTCATGGAATGAATTTTTCTGGCCTTTCCTGATCACCAATTCGAATGAAATGCGGACGGTACAGGTTGGACTCGCATCCTTTGTTTTTGCTGAATCCACCGACTTCGGTGCCATGATGGCTGGAGCTACAATTGGTGCATTGCCGATGATCATTCTGTTCTTCTCATTGCAACGTTATTTCTTGCAAGGCATCACGATTGGAGCCGTGAAGGGATAACCACTGCAACCTATGCAGTTACAACAGGTGACAATGTAAAAGGGGGATTAACCTATGGCACGCGTGGAGTTTCGCCAAGTGCGCAAAGAGTTCAAAGACGACCATAAAGGAACGTTCACGGCGGTCGCCGGTTCGGACTTTGTAATAGAAGATAAGGAATTTGTCGTGTTTGTTGGGCCTTCGGGCTGCGGTAAAACCACTTCACTGCGAATGATCGCAGGGCTTGAAAAACAGACCAGCGGGGACATCGTGATCGGGGATCGCATTGTGAATGATCTGCATCCCAAGGATCGGGATATCGCGATGGTCTTTCAGGATTATGCCTTGTATCCTCATATGACCATTCGGGAGAATCTGTCCTTCGGTCTGAAAAATCTGAAGAAACCCAAAGCCTATATTGATGAGCAAGTACAGAATGCTGCTTCAATCCTTGGCCTGGAAGCTATGCTGGAACGTAAGCCTCGCGAATTGTCCGGAGGACAGCGCCAGCGTGTCGCTGTGGGACGAGCGATTGTGCGTGATCCACAGGTTTTTCTGTTCGATGAGCCGCTCTCAAACCTCGATGCCAAGCTGCGTGTGCAGATGCGTGTAGAGCTTGGCGAGCTGCATAAAAGGCTGGGCGCTACAATCGTTTATGTTACACATGATCAGGTCGAGGCTATGACGCTTGGCGAGCGCATTGTAGTGATGAATCATGGGGATATTCAACAGGTCGCATCACCGAAAGAGCTCTATGCCAGTCCGCGCAATATGTTTGTCGCCGGTTTTATCGGCTCGCCTGCAATGAACTTCATTGATGCTCACATCGAAGGTACGCAAGTGAAGGTGGAGGGTACATCGTTCACGTTACCAGCGGATGTGCTAGAGCGCTTAAACAGCTATCGGGGCAAACGAGTCATCCTTGGACTGCGTCCAGAGCATATTTTTGGTGATGATGTGGCACCCAATGTTCCGCAAGATCACATGCTTCAAGCACGTGTTCAGGTGGTGGAGCATCTGGGTTCGGAAAATTTGCTCTACTTCCGTCTGGGGAGCCGGACGGTGACAGCCAAGGTTCATCCTGAGACCCATGCATATGTGGGTATGGATAAGACCTTTGTGCTAGATATGCGAAAAGCGCATTTTTTTGACCCGGAGACGGAGATGGCGATCGGACGGGAATAGAAGATCCGTCATGATGGAGAGCGTAATCAAACTCTTAACGAATAACGGCTTTCACAAATTACAGGGAGGAGAGCTTTTATGCGTAAACTGAGCGAAGTGGTGGTCAAGTCAGGGGTAGAGATCTACCGGGATATTATTCCGGTGGCGCTGTTCAGTGTGGGCAGCTCCGTGCTGCTCATTCCGATTCTCATGTTTGCGCCGATACCGGTGGCCGTGCTGCTACTTGCCATCATCTATATGCCGCTCTTGTTCGGTGTCTGTTACGCAGTGCATCATCGGCTGGAGCGGAAAGAGCGCCGAAACGCGCTGCGTGATATATGGGAAGGTACGTTGAAGGGGCTGCTTCCGGGCGGTGTAACGGGGCTGTTGTTTGCACTGCTCGGTTTCATCCTCTGGTCAACCTGGTGGTATTACGGAGGGAAAGGCAACATGACGGGCATGGCAGTAGGCATGTTTCAGACGTTTTTTGTCATCTTGGCGTTCATCTCACAGTTCTACACTTGGCAGCTTATGTTGCAAAAAGGAATGGGCTTCCTGCAGGCGATGGGAGAGAGTGTGAAGTTGTTCTTCCGTTATCCGGGGTATACGATTGCGGCCTGTTTCCAAGTGGTGTGCCTTAGCGCACTGCTTATGCTGACAGTTGTGGGATTCGGGGCGTTATTTGCAGGCATGTTTGCCGTCTATCAGCATAAGGCCACATATAATCTGATTGAACCTGAAGAGGAGCCTGCCTTGTCCCGTGGTAATGATCATCAGCAAGCCGGTTGGGCCAGTGAGGGGCATGTGTCATGAGAGTGAAAACAGGAGTGGATGTGCTGGCCGATGGAGCTGCACATCCCTGGTTAACCGATGGTGCACGAATCGGTTTGGTAACCAATCCGACGGGCATCACCGCAGACTTTGTCTCCACGGTGGATGTATGTGCAGGCTTAGTGGATGCCAAGTTGACGGCCTTGTTTGCATGTGAGCATGGGCTATCTGGTGAGCTGCAGGCGGGTATTCCTTTTTCAGACTCGGAACACCCCCGTTATGACATTCCGGTATACAGCTTGTACGGCGTACATAAAAAGCCGCAGCCTTACATGCTGGCTGATGTGGATACGGTTCTTTTTGATATCCAGGATGTAGGTGTGAGGTATTATACGTATGCTTCGACGTTAATTGAGATGATGGAGGCGTGTGGCGAAGCGGGTAAACGTCTACTGGTGCTGGACCGCCCCAATCCGCTTGGCGGTGTGGAGGTGGAAGGCGGTTTACTCAAGCACGGGTTTGAATCCTTCGTGGGAGCCTGGGCTACATCGATTCGTACCGGTATGACGATTGGGGAACTGGCTTTGCTTGTCAACGCCGAGCATCATGTGCCCTGTGAGTTAGAGGTCATAGCGATGGAGGGCTGGCGGCGAAGCATGACTTTTACGGAGACGGGGCTCCCCTGGATGATGCCTTCGCCCAATATGCCAACGGTAGATACCGTGCGTGCTTATGCGGGAACGTGTCTATTGGAAGGTACGAATGTATCGGAAGGTCGAGGCACGACGAGGCCATTTGAATGGCTGGGTGCCCCGTGGATTAATGGGCAACAGCTGGCAGATGCGATGCAGTCTCATGGATTGGGCGGGGTACATTTTCACCCGGTGTATATGACACCAGCCTTTTCCAAACACGCTGGAGAACGATGTGAGGGTGTGAGGCTTTTTGTCACAGAAGAAAAGCAACTCCGTTCCGTTGAAACAGGTTTGTTGCTTTTGCATGAGATCGCCGTTCGATACCCCGAACAGTTTAAGTGGCTTGAACCTCCACGTAAGGGCTCCCGATATTTTATTGATTTACTTACTGGAGGGGAAAAGGTTCGCGAGACCATTGGAAACGGTCGTGGCTTATTTCGTTTAATGGCTAATTGGCGTGAGCAGGAGAAGATGTGGCAGGAACGCCGCAGACCCTATTTACTATACGATGAATGACGGACTTAATAGGCAGGTAGAGGTGAATGAAGAGTAGCATGGTTAGACAGGGATGCTGCTCTTAGGCGCGAGGGTTTGAGGTTCATGGGAGGAGGATACGTAATGCGTAGCTTGAAGGACAGGGTGAAGCAAAGAATCGGGCAGATGAGCTTAAGGGATAAGATCGGGCAGATGCTGTTATGCGGATTTCATGGAACAGAGCCGGAAGGCGGGATAGAGAAGCTGCTTGGAGATTACCCGATTGGCGGTATCGTTTATTTTGCAAGGAATGTGGTTTCGCCTGAGCAGGTAGAGCGGCTATCCGGCGGTTTGCAGAACATTGCGCAAGCAAGTGGCAATGTACCTCTCTGGATTGCTATTGACCAGGAAGGCGGCATGGTGGCTCGAATTACAGAGGGGATTGCACTTATGCCTGGACAGATGGCCATTGCTGCGGCCGGATCGGTGCAAGATGCTCATGCAGCGGCACGGATCAGTGGAGCGGAGCTACAATCGATGGGCATCAACATGAATTTTGCACCCGTACTCGACGTGAACAACAATGCGAGCAACCCGGTCATTGGCGTGCGTTCCTTCGGGGAATCCGCGGAAAAGGTAGCTGACTTCGGTGCGGCATCCATTGCTGGATTTCAGCAAGCCGGTATAGCTGCAACCGCCAAACATTTTCCCGGTCATGGAGATACGGATACGGATTCCCATCTGGATCTTCCTGTGATTACACATGACAGAACAAGGGTGGATCAGGTAGAGCTTGTGCCATTTCGTGCAGCTATTACAGAGGGTGTAGACGCAATGATGTCTGCTCACATCTATTTTCCGGCACTGGAGCCAGAACGTCTGCCGGTGACATTATCCCATTCTGTTTTGACCGGACTGCTGCGTAAGGAGCTTGGATATGAGGGTATGATCTTGACCGACTGTATGGAGATGAAGGCGATCGCTACTCACTACGGCACGGTCGATGCGGCAGTGATGGCGGTTGAAGCTGGAGCAGATATGGTACTGATCAGTCATACGGCACAGTTACAGGTGGAAGCTTTTGAAGCATTGATGAATGCGGTGAAGAGTGGACGTATCAGTGAGCGGCGGATTGATGAATCTGTTAAACGTCTGCTGACATATAAAATGAAGCGTGGGCTGATGAATGTGGAGATGGGGCTGGAGAGCGACACGGCAGTGGAGATGTCTGTCAGTATGAGCGGGATATCTGGTGTGGATGATATCCATGCGACCCCGGCGGTTGTTCACAATTCCATAAATTCCATGAATGTAAATCAGCCAGTTGCAGTTCCGTTTCAACGTAATAGTCCACTGCATCAGGAGGTAGCTCAGCGAATCAGTGAGAAGAGCATTACATTAATTCGGGATGCACAGCATATGTTGCCGCTAAAACAAGAGCGAACACTTGTCATTACGGTTGCCGCAGAAGTGACAAGTATTGCGGATGAACAGTTGGATGGAGGGGCAACGCTCGGAGCGGCTTTGTCAGCTCAAGGTCTGGAAGTGGTGGATATGAGGGTAGCGGCGGATGAAATTGCGCTATCCTCGGCTCGTTTGCTTCAAGCCGCAGAAGCGGTGGATGTTGGGCAGATTGTGATCGGCACTTATAATGCAGGCAGCCCTTCCGGTGACCCGCAATGCCGGTTGATCGGCTGGCTTCAGCAACTTGGCAAACCGCTGGTTGTAACCGCACTTCGCAGTCCGTACGACCTACAGAAGTTGCCGGATGTGCAGACTTATATCGCGGCATATGAGAGTCGGCCTCTCGCGATGAGTAGTGCAGCGAAAGCGATGATGGGACAGATCCCGTTCAAGGGACAACTTCCTGTCACGATTGATTAAATAGATGCAATTCTATATATGACGCAATCTGACGGGACTTGACGTAGCTGAAACTGAACTTTTAAGGATATGAGGGATGAGCTGGTGTCTCGTCACATAGCCGGAATAACAAACGATGTATGAGAATAACAAAAGGGACGAGGCTGTTCATGCTTCGTCCCTTTGCGTGTTGCATACTCTTATTATTGTACATGCAGAAAGCATTATTAATGGGATAACCCAAACCGTAACCGGTTCTAGTGACCACGCCTGATGATATTTGGTTCATTTTCGTGGGTTCTAAAATCTAACGATCTCCAGAAACGTTATTTGGGTGATATTAGCCGGTTTTGTATTCTAACGATCACAGGAAAGCTTATTTAGAGAAATAGATACGAAATTGGGCGTTGAGCATGTGTTTTTAGAGAAATAAGGTTACTGGTTACTGGTGATCGTTACAATTTCTGAAGGGTGATTATCGCTCAAATAAGCTCATCTGAGATCGTTAGAATAAACAGGGGGTGGGTGAAGAGTGTGTAGCCAACCCAGACCTCACCCCAAACCGTAATCTTCAATTTTACCTAACTCTAACCCCGAACCGCCAACACCAATCAGAGAACAACCACTAACCAAAATGCAACACACTAACCATCAACTTTCAACCCCGCTGAATTGGTGGCTTCGGGCGGCTACGTTATGATGCTTCAAGCAACCATCACAATTGCAAAGCTTTGGCCGTTCGTGTCTCTATATCACTTAGCAGTGTGGTCATATCCATGCCTGCATGATTACCGAGCAGGATAATGGTAATATCATCGGATAGATTGCGTGAAAATGCTGTGGAAAACCCACCGCCGCTTCCATTGTGGAAGACGGTGCGTTTTGTTCCGTTTTCCTTGAGAATCCAGGCATATCCGTAATTTTTATTGGAATAGGGCTCATACATCGTTTCAATCGTTTCCTGATTTAAAATCTGGTCAGTGTATAGTGCCCGATCCCATTTCAGCAGATCATCCACGGTAGAGTAGATCGTACCTGACCCGGATTGTGAAACATAGTAAGGTGCAGATGCCCATCCTTTTCCTTGCTGGACAAATCCACTGTTCGTATGCACTTTGCGCGATGCTTCTCCCGAATCTTGCATGCCGAGCGGCCCCAGAATGGTTTGTTGCACATAGTCTGCATAGCTCATGCCAGATACCTGCTCCACAACGTACGCAAGCAATACATAGCCGCTATTGCTGTACAGGTAGGCACTGCCGGGTTCGAACTTCAACGTTTTGTGGCGAATCTCTTCTACCGTTTTTTCAAGTGTATCCCCTTCCCCGCGACCGAAGGCCGACGGCAGACCCGACGTTTGGGACAGTAACATATGCAGGGTAATCTGTTCTCCCTTCGGGATGCCAGAAATATAGGTGGAGATTGGATCTTGAACATCCAACTTGCCTGCTTCTGCGAGACTCAAAATGGAAGCCGCAGTGAATGACTTGCTCAAGGAGGCGATACGGGTCTTTTGGTCCGGACGATTCATGGTCTGTTCGTCAGCAAGACCATAACCCTGTTTGAGCAAGACTTCGCCGTCTCGTGCAATCAGAGCCATCCCCGGATAGTTGATCTCGCGCAGATATGTGTCTACGCTAGCCACTTCAGGATTTAACACGCTGACCTGGTCAGTCGTTATACCAACATTCATCTGGCCTGAGAGCGTTCGCTGGACTTGAATATCAGCCTTCAAAGCATTCGCCAGGGTCCGGACAGGAATCATTAATGTGCCGTTAATGGTGCGTGAATTCACTGGAGAAGCCAGAGATACCTGGTTTACTTTAATGGATCTACTTCCGGCTTGATGCACCAGTGTGTCCCTTCCAACGGTGATTGTAGCTGTGTTGGTACGAGCATCCCACTTCAGATCCCCTTTAACAGATTGGATTACATCTCGTAAGGGAACGAACGTTGTACCTTTTAGAATAAGCGGAGCGTTGTTCCAGAATTGCGGCTCTCCGTTGACTTCAATATGGACGGCTTGTGTAGTCTGCGCTGCAGAAACCGTAGGGTTGTTAAACAGCCCGAATACCGGGCCTGCGCATAGAATGATTGCGAATAGAATACGAAGCATGGATGAATAACCACTGCTAGATACAGGTTGTTGCGTGTGAAACTTGCGTAAGATTTGAACCCTCTCCTTCCAAGTGTTTCTTAATAATCCATTATATAAATATTGTAAACGATCCCAACAAGGGGGTCAAAAAGAGAGTATATCTAAGTAATAGGATCAGATCATTAAAATTGCGATTATTTAGTATGGATACATAATGTTTCGCGGCGAACTTTCCGATAAAAAGAGTTGAACTTAATGATGGGAGATAGATAGATAATGAGAAAAGGGCTTCAAAAAAGACTTCAAAAAAGACTTCAAAAAAAGCCTCAAACAGGGCATAAAGTGAAGGGGAGGTTTCAATTATGGTTTACGTTGACGGTAAAAAAACGGCTGATTGCCGCATTCCTTTTGTTCCTGATTGTACCCAGCCTTAGTGTAGGGTGGCTTGCTTATCTTAAGGCAGCAGATCAGGTTAAAATGGAGATTACTCGTTCTGCACAGGCCAAAACGGAAATGCTTAGTCTGCAGATTGATCAGATGCTCAATATGGAGAAGGATAACGCTGCACAGATGGCATCGGGTATTACATCCGAAGACATTATTAACAAGTCACCTGCGCTTCAAGCTCAGATGGATCGGATGTCCAAAAACCATAAAGAACTCGGGGTGCTTACGGCTGGAGCGGAGGATGGAAGTTGGATGAAATCCCCTGATCCCGGCAACCAGATTTATGATCCTCGTGAACGCACATGGTATAAGATGGCTCTATCACAATCTGAGCCAGTCATCTCGGATACTTTCCAGTCCGCAACGACTGGGGAATGGGTGGTGACAGCAGCGGCCAAGCTAGCAGACGGACAAGGTGTTTTTGGAGCCAATGTAAGCTTGAATCATTTGAAGGAGACAGTGGATCAGATCCATATCGGTAAAGCAGGGAAACTGTATATGCTGGATAATGGCGGGAAATTTTTATTCCATTACAAGATTGAATCCGGTACTCAGTCTGATCAAAGTTACATCAACGAGATGTATACGAAAGATCAGGGAACCGTGAAGTATACATATGATGGTCAACCGATGGAGGCTGTATTTTACACAAATACGGCAACGGGCTGGAAAATTGTCGGCGAGATGATTCCCTCCGAAGCGGCAGAGTCCGTGCAACCTATTATGATCCGAGCAATCACTCTTGTCGGCGTAGCGGTTATGGTGGGGATTGTGCTGCTGATCTTTATTATCCGTAGCATTCACCGTCCATTGCAACAGTTAACCCAAGCGGCTTCTCAAGTAAGTGCAGGGGACCTGACGGTTCGTGTAGGCCTGCGGCGCAAGGATGAGTTCGGTCAGCTTGGAGAAAGCTTTGATACCATGACGAATTCACTGCGTCATGTCCTGGGCGAAGTACATGATACATCGAGTCAGCTGGCGGCATCATCGGAAGAGTTGATGGCAAGCTCTGAGCAGACCTCGAAAGCAACGGAGCAAGTAGCGGAGTTAATGCAAGATGCAGCTGCAGGAACAACGATGCAGAATGAAAGTCTTGCAGCGACAGAGCAACTTATCGGTGAGATGTCACTTGGCGTGAAAGAGATTTCTGCAAGAGCCGGAGATGCAGAACGTATTGCCATTGAAGCATCCTCCAAATCGGAAGCGGGTATGGTCACGATGCAGGAGGCCGTATCCCATATTCAGCAGGTGAATGATGAGAGTAAGGATATGGAGGCTGTCATCGAAGATCTGCGAGCGAAAAACGAAGAAATTCTGGATATTGTAGCGGAGATTACAGCCATCGCCAAGCAGACGAACATTCTGGCACTGAATGCTTCGATTGAAGCTTCGAGAGCAGGCGAGCATGGCCGGGGATTTGCTGTGGTTGCGAACGAAGTGAAAATGCTTGCGAACAGCTCAGGCGCTTCGGCAGAGCGGATTAATGAGCTTATGCGCGAGATGAACGAGAAGACTCATGCTGTTCAGTCTACCTTTGCACGTACGGGTGAAGGTATGGTGAAAAGCTCGCAGATGATCGCTGAGGCCGGAGAAGCCTTCCAGACGATTCGTGATGCGGTTCGAACCGTTGCGTCCCAGGCCGAAGAGGCAGCTACAGCTTCCCGTCAGATCGATCAAGGAATGGGACATGTGAACAAAGCTGTAAACGAAACGATGGTTCTCTCCAACCGGATTGCTGCGGGCACCGAGGATGGCTCGGCGGCTGCTCAGGAGCAGCTTGCTACAATGGAGGAGGTTGCGGCATCTTCAGCGGCCTTGTCTCGCATGGCAGAGGATCTGCAGAGCATGATCGAACGATTCAAATTATAACGGAGTGAGTATGAACGCGGGTATGAAGGCTGTCGGGGTAATGAACCGGCAGTCTTTTTTCTTTTTTTGCAGGAGATTGGATTATGATTGAGGTATCTAATCTACCTCGTTAGTTTGACAATAAACAAACATAATTATATTATGTCTATAAATAAACAAACAAAAAAACAAATAAACGGAATGGAATTGATATAAATTAATTCCCCGTATGAATCAATACAGAATTAACTTGGAACTCCAAATAACTCACAAATCAAAATACATTAGATGAATGATAGAAAGGACGACGAAGGATGAAAGCCTCGGATTCAAGATTGCAGACAGCCTCTCTCGAAGAGATCAAACGCGGATATGTGGAGGAAGGAATGGCCTATTCCTGTATTTGTTGCGGTTTTACAACAGAACCGGGAATTGTTTACCCTGACGAAGGTGTGCTCTATGATGCGGTTCGTTACATGGGTGTTCATATTGAGAAGGTCCATGGTTCTGTATTTGAATATTTGCTGGAGCTGGATAAAAGTGTGACCGGATTGTCGGATGTACAGCGAGGTCTGCTGGCCCAGTTCTATGAAGGGAAAAAGGATGCAGAAGTGCAACAGGCTCTGGGCATCGGCAGTGCGTCTACCATTCGAAACCATCGATTCGTTTTGAAGGAAAAGGAGAGGCAGGCCAAAATATTTCTGGCGTTAATGGAACTGTTGAAAAATAAAGACCTGCATGCTCCGGCAACATGGGTGTCGCCGATTATGAAACAAGGTCATACGATTCATCAGCATTCCTTTGAAATATCGGAAGAGGAACGGGAACGTGTGCTGCGCAACTATTTTCCCGAAGGTATAAGCGGCCCAATGACTACGTTCCATATGCAGCAAAAACATAAGTATATCGTGCTCACGGAGATTGCCAAACGTTTTGAACCCCGGCGTCAGTACACCGAAAAACAAGTGAACACACTCTTGGAGAAGGTACATGCTGACTATGTTGAGATTCGGAGATATCTGGTGGATTACGGTCTGTTAGAGCGAAAGGAGGATGGAAGCCAGTACTGGCTGGGTAGTGCAGCAGAGGAACAAGGTAACGGTAGAGGCGACGGGAAACAGCCGAAAGGATCATCAGCCAAATTATCAGATAATTCATCTGCATCCCCAGCCATGGAACAGCAAGTTCCAGAAGAAAGAGCAGGTAAAGGAGAGAAGAGCATGAATCGACGCAAAGAGTTACAAGAGCAAGCCAAAGAAGTCAAAACAGAAGCAGGCGTTTATCAAATTCGGAATGAGCGAAACGGCAAAGTGTACATCGACAGCACGCCTAATCTGAAGACCATTAACGGACAGCAATTTATGCTGCAGATGGGGAGCCATCTGAATCGACGTTTGCAGGCAGAGTGGAATGAATACGGTGAGAGTGCATTTACGATTGAGGTATTAGAAGTCATGAAAAAGGATGACAATCCCTACGCCGATCCGAAGGATGCGCTGGCCAAATGTTTAGAAAGCTGGTTTGAGAAGCTGGAGCCTTACGGGGATCGTGGATACCACGGGGAGACAAAACCATCGAATTAGTAGGTAAATAGAGTTCAATTTCAGCATTGAACACTACGAATTTAACATTTTAATATTGGAAAATAGCTAGATTCTCCTGCTTCATGAACAGGCGATTAGCACCTAACGGGCAGATTAGCGTAACAGATGCAATTCAACAGGCTAAGGCTGGGGAATATAGGGTGCAAAATATATTCAACCGGTTTAGCTAAGAAAGCCTATTTTCTCATTGTTGTTATACAAGAGAAAATAGGCCTTCGTTAGTTCAATTTTCTAACACATCTTATTTTTGAATGGATAACGCCATTTCTTTTAACTTTTCATTCTCTACCACTTCTTTAGTTGTTCCGGTTTTGGCTAAATGTACAATAACCTGACCCAATTGTTCAGATGTTATAGCCCACTTCATTCGTTTTAGCAACGGATGCAAAGGTTTTAATACATTGGATAGGATACGATAAAGTGCTGTTTTTGAACGAACACCGTGCATGGGTAAAATAACTAATGGACGTAACATATATGCTCCTTTGAAAGGAAGGCGAAGTAACGCATTTTCCGTTTTTCCTTCCACACGAGCCCATAGTTCTGGTCCTTGCTCCGTACTATCTACTCCCATTCCCGTAATATAAATCATTTTCATATCGGGATTAAGTTTGACTAATTGAGAGGCTACTTTTATTGTCAATTCATAGGTGATATGAATATAGTCAGCCTCTGACATACCAGCTGATCTAACACCAATTAAATAAAAACATGCATCATATCCCGTTACTTTATCCTGAATTTGAGAAAGATCTGAAATATCTGGTAAAACTATTTCTTGATATTTCTCATGTTGGTTGGTTGTTGGTTTACGTACAATTGCTAATACATGTTCAACTTCTGGATCACGTAAACTTTCTCTTAATGCTAACTGACCGATCATACCTGTTACACCATATAAAATCACCTTCATTGCTGCCATCCTTTCTTTGAAAAAGCTGACTCTCGTTAGAAGAAATCGCATATATACTTAGATTAACTGTTCCCATTTGATATTATGAGGAAATCATTTTGGATATTAAGAACTTCACCGGTCTTTATATCTTCACTTCTAGACTAGAAATTAAATGAATGATCGTTTAATTAATAAAGAAATAAATGCCATTATTGACTAATGGCATCCCAGCTCATTAAAAATATGAGCTCAAATTCCTTTTCAATTGTAGTGTGCTTTCCTTCATAATATTCCTTTGCAAGCTGAACAATAGGGAAATAACAATATGAGATAATTAACTCCGCTTTCGCATTTTTTAAAGAGCCATTGCTAATCCCTCTTTTAAAATAACGGTACAAGTTTTCAAACATGGGAGTAGCATCAGCCATACATAACTTGTTCATAAATGGTGATGCTGTAAATTGTTCCAAGAAAAGAAACCACTCTTTGTTTTCAATCATGAATTCTAACGAATTTTTCATGAAGATATAGCAGATTTCTTTAGTATCCAATTCTTCATGAATATTATGCAACATACTTCTGCTCAACTTTTCCTTTACATCCAGATAAAGCTTGACTAATAAATCTTCCTTATTTTCGTAGTAAGTATAAATAGTGGCTGGAGAAAGATTAGCTCGCTTAGCTATTTTTGACATGGAGAGATCTGCGAACCCAACGTCATTAATCAACTGGATTGTAGAATCGAAAATCGCTTGGTTCTTTTTTTCATCTTTATGTCTCATGAGTCTATATTAAATGAACGTTCGGTTATTGTCAAAGACGGCACTAAATTTTTAGCTTGAAAAGTAGTTGAATGTCAAAAAGGACGGATTTTTAAGAATTATTAATTAGACAGTTATGTTTATAAAAAAGAAACTTACTACAACTAAAAAGAGGTGCTGAAGGACTACGATTACAAAAGACCGTCCCGATTCCGATTCATGTAACCGATAGATGGATTAGGACCGTCTTTACGTGGGATCTCGAGTTTCATTAAGTACCATAATACATGAAAAGGAGCACGTAAACGGGAATCAATCGGTATAATTTCTTGTTGTATTGCTTTAATCCATATGTAAGTATTTACAAAAAATTAATTTCACACTACATATATTTCTTTAATCCATAAATGTAGTTAATTTTCACCAATTTAGAGCCATCGACTCTAAATGTGTTACATGCATAATGTCGAACTTTATTCTCAGCTTGAAGCATAGTATAACCAGCAGAGATTCTAACGATCTCAGATGAGCTTAATTTGGCGATACCGGGTTTTCTGGAAATGTAACGATCACCAGGAACCTTATTTCAATAAAACACACGATATACGTCCATTTTCACTTTATTTTTACTAAATAAGCTTCCCTGAGATCGTTAGAAAATAAAACGGTGTGATATTACCCAAATAGCGTTCCTGGGGATCGTTAGAAAAATATCCAGCTAGATGAGGGATATGTAGGGCAGTCACTTCTGGGCTGAATATTGTGATTTAGCCCAGAATAATAAGCAAGTAAGCAAGTAGTGAGTATGTATGACAATCCCAAATGAAAAAACTCCCTTTGCTGTTGAGTCAGCAAAGGGAGTTTTTCGTGGTGATGTGCTCTAAAATGCTCGCCAAATGGCGAAAGATTTGCGTTGGTTGCCCATTACAGCTTGAATTGCTCTACCAGCTTCTGCAGCTTATTAGCCAGATGCGCAAGGGAATCGGCAGAGGATGAGATTTCCTGCATGGACGCCACTTGCTCTTCCGTTGCAGCGGAGATATTCTCTGTGCCATCGGCATTGGTTTCCGAGATGGTATGAATGTGGTCGATAGATTGCACCACTTCTGCTGTGCTGGCAGACATCTCTTCTGATGCCGCTGCGATATTTTCAAGCTGCTGATTGACCACCCCAACGGCCTCGCTAATCTGCACAAATGCATCATCGGCAAATTGTACAGCTCGGATGCCGCTGTCTACATCTTTTTGTCCCAGACGAACATTCTCATTAGCCCTGGATATTTCTTGCTGAATGGATGCGACCATCTCCACGATCTTCTGACCGGATTCGCTGGACTGCTCCGCCAGTTTGCGGACTTCACTTGCTACAACGGAGAATCCGCGTCCATGCTCACCTGCACGGGCTGCTTCAATGGAAGCATTCAGCGCAAGCAGGTTGGTTTGGGCTGCGATATCCGTAATGACAGATACCATCTCACCGATGGAGCTGGAATGCTGATCCAGCCGTGTCGCAGTTTCTGCGATACCTTGCACAAAATGCTGGATGGAACCCATCTCCGATACAGCCGTTTTGATCGTCGAGTTCCCTTGTTGCGCGAGTTCGCTTGCTTGCATTGCAGCTTCGGATACTTGCTGTGTACTGTTGGTTACTTGTCCAACCCCTCCGGCAAGTTCATTCATCTGTTGTGCGGTATGTTTCAGGCTGTTTGCCTGCTTTTCAATGCCAGCTGCGGACTGTTCTGTAATGAGGGCCACTTGCTCTGTAGCTTTGGTTGTCTCCGATGAATTGATCGCAAGCTGTGCAGAAGATGTTGTAAGCTCGTCAGCTGTATTACGCACATCCTGAATGACGGTTCGTAAAGATTGACTCATTTTGTTAAAGCTGTTGCTGAGTTTGCCAAATTCATCCTGACCGTGCACAGCAACCTCAATGGTCAGATTTCCATCGCTGATTTCGTTGGAAGCTTTGACAAGTCGATTGAGCGGTCTCGTAATGGCTTGTACAATCCAAAAAATAATGATGGAGCTGATAACTACAGCAATCGCAATAACAATCAGGGTAGTGTACAGGATTGGACGGACGGTTTCCGTAACTTCGTCGTTATCGATAACACCGACAACTGTCCAGCCTGTCGTTTCATTGGTTACGAAGAAGGCATGCTCGCTTTTTCCGTTCAACGTATACTGCAGATCACCATTCTTTTGATCAAAAATTTGTTTATAGGGTTCCATCGTACCTTCAGTACCTGGTTTTTCGGTTGGATGCACGATGATTTTATTTGCATTATCAATAATATAGATATATCCTCTTTGCCCGATTTTCGTGGAATTTACCGTCTGGGAAAGAGCTTCAAGGGAAAGGCTGACCGAAACAACACCATGACCGTCACCGGTCGTCTGAGCGACCGAAGCAACTACGTTACCTGTATTGCTTGAGATGTAAGGTGTGATTACAGTAGGCACGTCTTTGTTCTCCGAAGCAGCCTTAAACCAAGGACGTTCACGGGGATCATATCCCGGCTTGTTTACAGCGGTGACTGGGGAGTTGATATAGACACCTTTATCCGTTCCGACGGAAGCAAGTTCCACGTCATCGTGGGTATCTTTGTAAGCATCAAGTAAGGTACGAATCGTTTTCGTTTCGTCCCCTTGAACCGGACCCACATTACCAGCATCCAGCTGACTTGCCAGGAAGTCTACATTTTTACGTGTAGCACCAATAATCTGGTCAATGGTCTGATTCAGTACACTCACGCTACTGTTGGCATTCTCAAACATTTTTTCTTCGACCTTGGTAGCCGCTGTCTGGAATGAAATGATGCCTAAACTGATCGTCGGGATCAGCAGCACGATAGCAAATGAAAGTATCAGTTTCTCTCTCATCTGTAACGTTCGTTTCCCCTTTGGCTGCTTCACTTTCTTCATAGTACATTCTCCCCCTGTCAACTCTCCCGAACTGACATAAAATATGGTATATTTCTAAGTTAATGCAAACCAATTCTGCATTCATTATTCCAAATCTCTGATTCAGAATGGTATGTATCGATATATATCGGCTGACAGTGATTAAAATTAGAGAGGAGTTGTGCGAGAGTTGAATGAAAGTGCACCAAGATTATCTGCACATGAAAAAAGTGTGGAAATCCAGGATAAAGCAACATTTATGCAGGGGGTTCGAGATTGTGTGCCTACCCTTCTTGGATACTTAAGTATTGGCTTTGCAGCGGGGGTCATCGAGATGACTGCAGGTCTCAGTTTTGCCGAAACGGCATTGTTGAGCCTGATTTTGTATGCAGGTTCTGCCCAGTTCATCGCAGCAGGGATGCTGGCTTCCAACGGATCGGCGTTAGCGATCATCTTCACTATATTTTTTGTGAATCTGCGTCATCTGCTGCTTAGCGCAGCCGTATCTCCGTATTTCAGACATCTGACACCGCTTAAAAATATGTGGATTGGCTCACTGCTTACGGATGAGTCATTCGGTGTGGCGATGACACGTGCAATCGGCAGAAAAACGCTCAGTGAGCGCTGGATGCACGGTCTGAATATTACGGCGTACTTGAACTGGTTTGTCGCGAACATGGCGGGAGCGTACTTTGGACGCTGGATTACAAACCCTGATCGCTTCGGACTGGATTATGCGTTGCCAGCGATGTTTATCGGTCTAATCGTGCTTCAGTTGGTACATCGCAAAAGCAAAAAAATACATATCAATGTAGCAATCATAGCGGTCGTGTGTGTTATCTTAGCAAGCATGGCTTCACTAGGTAGTCTGAGCATTATCATAGCGGCAGTGGTTGCAGCAACGATGGGAGTGTTTATGGAACGATGGAAGTAAGATGGGATGTATTCTGGATTATTATGGGCTCGGCACTACTCACGTTTATCCCCCGGGTATTGCCGCTTATGCTCTTCAGTAAAATACAGATTCCGGTGTGGCTGATGCGCTGGCTCGAATATGTGCCTGTTGCTGTCATGGCCTCACTCATTGGTCAGGAATTGTTTATGTCAGGCAATCGTCTTGTCCCCATTACAGAAAATGCCGCCTTGTGGGCAGCATTGCCCACAGTGGCTGTAGCCATCTGGACACGCAGTCTGCTCGGTACGGTGCTGGTTGGTATTGTATCCATGATGATATTACGTTACCTCATGGGATAGGAAGGTAGGATCGTGATGAAAACGCTATTTTCTAATGAACCTAAAAGGGATAAGATGGAGAAAGCAGCATGAAATAGTCTGTTGTGCCATGGATATAGTATAAGGATTTCATCAACTATTTTGAGCGAAAGGAACGATGTCTAAGATGAAACCAAGTCCATCGACGATTTTGTTTCAAGGGGATTCCATTACCGACGGAGGAAGATCACGGAATGAGGATCTGAATCATGTTCTTGGTCACGGGTATGCGTATCTGATCTCAAGCAGACTGGGCATGGAACTGGCGAGCAAGCAAAAAACGTTCTATAACCGAGGCATTAGCGGAAATCGGGCATCCGATCTGTACGCACGCTGGAATGAAGACACATATAGTCTGAAACCCGATCTGATCAGTATCCTGATTGGGGTTAACGATGCTTGGCGTTTTATGAATGATGAACCAAGAGGATATACAGATCGTTTTGCCCGGGCGTATCGTCACTTGCTAGAGGAAACACGGGAAGTTATACCGAATACCGGACTTGTACTGATGGAGCCTTTCATTCTGAAGACAGGGGCGACACTGGAGAAATGGGATGGCTGGGAAACGCTTATGGCTGAATACCAGCAACAGGTTCGAGAAATGGCCGAGCACTTCGGGGCGGTGTGGGTCCCGCTACAGCAAACGTTCGATGCGGCATTGGAGCAAGCCGATGCTTCATACTGGTTATGGGATGGCGTTCATCCTACTGCGGCAGGTCATGAGCTAATTGCTCGTCAGTGGTTGTCTGTGGTGCAGCAATCTCCACTTGCTATTGTGTAGCTTATCTTAAATTCCATTAGTGAAGCGTGGTGAATCCTTTGCAAGGCTCTAATCACGAAATCGGAAACGAACATCATGAAATGCGTGTAAGACACGCTGTAGATGAATCTGAGGTACTCGACTGGCCAGACGAAGAGCAGATCCAGCAAGTGTTTCTTAACATTAACAATCGGAATCATGTTCAAGAGGGTGCAGGATTCAAGGCTGATGAACTTCGGGAAAAATTGTTCCGGCCCGAGTTGGCTGAGATGCTCACCGATTTACGAAGGTATGGAGAGCAAGCATTAAGAGAACCGCTACCTCTTCTGACATTCCAACTGTTTCGACAGTTTGGCAGGGAGGGAGACCGCAAAGCATACGAGCAGGTTTACTTCGAAAGGCGCGGTAGATTAGCAGCCGTTGCCATGCTTGCTCTCGATGCTGGCACCCCTCATATGGTTCATACTCTCGAAGAGATGTTGTGGGCGGTATGTGATGAATATACGTGGTGCCTTCCGGCACATCTGGGAACGGGAGAGGCGGAGCAGGTAGCAGGCAATATCGACCTCTTCGCGGCAGAGACGGTACATATGCTTGCGGAGATTGTGATACTTCATCGTCATCATCTCGATGCTCTGGTTGTTGAACGGATACGTAAAGAGGCGGAGCGACGTATCTTTACGCCGTTATACAGGGAAAAGAGGGCATATCACTGGCAGATAGCCGATCACAACTGGTCTGCTGTCTGTGGGGGATGTTGCGGCATGGCTGCTCTGTTATTGCTGGAGGATCAGGCGATGCTGCTGGAGGCCAACAGACAGACAATCAATTGTATGAAGGCGTTCTTGAGCGGGTATGGCGAGGACGGCGGCTGTGCTGAAGGGATTGGGTACTGGGTGTATGGCTTCGGTTATTTCGTCTATTATGCCGAGATGTTACTGGACTACACAGAGGGAGCGTTGGACTTGTTACAAGGTTCCAAAATAGCGGCGATAGCGGCATTTCCGCTACGAATCCATCTGTCGGGCGGTACATTTATCAATTATTCGGATAGCTCGGAGAATGAAGAGATACCTTCGGGGCTCCTGTCTCTGTTAGCTGTACGTTTCGGAATGGAAGTGGATTTGCCCTTGCGTATTCCCCGGCTGACAGAAGATCCTTGTCGTCGTTGGGCCCATCTGCTACGGAACGTGATGTGGAGCGATCCGGTGGTATATAAACGTATACATCGAGAAGCGGCTGAGCTGGCGAATGGAGGGTTTATTTTTCAACAGCTGGAATGGATGGTTGCTAAACATGCCCTTCATATGCCGCCGAATGTGCAGGGAGAGACGAGCAAACCTTGTTCAGACCGGGAGTGGGTTCAGGTGGCGTGTTCGTTTAAAGGCGGTCATAATGATGAACCCCACAATCATAATGATCTGGGACAAGTGATTATCCATTGCGGTGGCGAAAATATACTGTGTGACCCTGGAGCAGGGTTGTACACTCAGGCGTATTTTGCTCCAGGGCGCGAGCAGTTATTTCATATCTCATCTGCCGGGCATAACGTGCCCCTGATCGGAGGTTGCGAGCAACGTTCGGGTAGAAAGGCTGAAGCCGAGTTGCTGGAATTCAGGCTTGAGCCGGATGGAAGTGAAATGCAGGCCTTGTTCGACCTGACGCGTGCATATTCCGAAGCAACAACACTACACCGATATACACGTCATCTGAGCTGGAAGGCCGGACAAGATTGTGTTGGAATGAATAGGACTATGGAAGTTAAGGAAAGAGGCGGCAGTTGTTGTAGTACGGGGAATCCTTCTGATCCGGGTGTGCATGTAGATATGGCGACCTTGCGGATTATAGACAGATTCCAATGGAAGATGGACACAGAAGCGGATACTACGAAGTCTTCGTTGAACGAGCCATATGTTGAAGCGCAAGTCGTTGAGCGCTGGATAAGCCGGGTAGGTCCGACAATGGAAAAGGAAGGCAGACTTCGGTGGCAGGCTTCGCAGGCTAATCTGTACATGAACTATGATGCTGTCCAGTGGCGGGTGCAGACAGAAGCTGTGCATACCGTGGATCATGATCAGGTCCCTGTTACATTTTATCGTACATCACTTGTTTGGAAAGGGAACGAAGTTAAAGCGACGAAGGGCGAGAATGAACGAGTTGAAGATGCCGAAACCGCCAACGATGCTCCGCTAGAGATTGTATGTCAGATTGATTTTATGGTTGAACCCCATTAAGGAGAAGCCGAGGTGAGTCCACGTGAGTCGTTATACAGCCACAGCGACATATCCATGGAAAAATGAACTTGAAAGGTATCGCACATTAGCAGCTGAAGCTGGCTCTGCACCGGCAGATGGCTGGAGCAGGGAGCGTAAGCTGGCAATCGTGAAACAAATTGTGTGCGCTTACACGAAATATCAGGATAGTAACGGTGCAATTATCGATCCGTATTCAGGAATGGAACGGTACTACTCCACCCCGGCCTACGCTATGGCAGCTGCAGTACTGGTGGATGCAGGGCACATGGAGCTGCTGGATTCTGCATCGGCAGCTCTGTCCCATAGCATTGATGCGGTGGTAAGCGGTAGTGCGCCGGACAATCATCCGGATTTTTTTCCTGTACTGATGATGCGGGCATACATGTTGCTAAGATCTCATCGACCTGATAAGGCCTCTATCTGGGCCGAGGCACTTCGGACGATTGATCCCGAGAACGATTATGTATTTACGATGAGTAAGATGAATAATGCCAATCGCATGATCAACTGGAATGCCATTATGATCTCTGGTGAATATCTGCGATGGAGCGAACATCTTGCGAGTGAGGATACAACGTGGATGGATCGTTATCTGGAAGCATACCATCTGCCACGTTTTACTCCGCTCGGTCTGTATCAGGACGGTCCGCTGGATCGACCGAATTGTCCGTTTTCCTATGATATCGCTACCCGCTATCATCTGGAAGTGATGCTTGATGGAGGTTATGAAGGGGCAGTCGCAGATGCATTACGAGAGAAGCTGAATCATGGTGCGTTCAGCTCACTGCTGATGTTGTCTCCGCTGGGAGAAATACCGCCGCGTGGTCGCAGCTCCCAGCACCAATGGAATGAAGCGGCGGCGGCATATGTTTGCTCGGTACACGCCAAGCTGGCGATGCAGGCTGGGGATTCGGTGATGGCCGGGGCGTTTTCACGAGCGGCAAATCGTTGTTTTGAAGCCGTAGAGCGCTGGTTGATGCCGGATGGACGTTTGAAGATTGTACGCAACGAATATGCGCCTGAGAAACGTCACGGCTACGAAGTATACACCAACCACACCTGTTACAATCTGTGGACGGCAGCCGCGCTGGCACATGCCTGTCTTCGTGATTCAGATGAGGAGATTGTGCAATCCTATCTTCCCTCCGAGATTGGAAACAGAGTACTACAGGCGGACGGTTGGTTCGAAACCATGCTTGCCTCTGTGCCAGGCCAGCAGTTGGTTCTGCACACTGCGCTGAATGACCCGTACACGATCCCGGGGCTGGTACGAGTGCAACAGGCAGGTATGCCGGGATTAATAGGCCCGTCCGCAGCCAGTCATGTACAGGCAGGATTTACGGAATTTGCTGAAGGTGTTGTGCAGCCTTTGAGTTATTGCCCCGCTTGGAAGACAACGGATGGGGTGTGGCATAGTCTGGCTGAGGGCATACCATCAGGTAGTGAGTATGACCGTGATGCGGGAATTGATCCGGCGAACGGTGGCGGTTCAATCATATTTAAAATGGCGATCCGGATGGGTGAGATTACGGCGGATAATGAGCTACAAGAAACCGTGTCAGCAGTTGGTTCAAATATTGTGAAGAGCACTGCTGAGAAAGCCATGTTGAATACAACGGAGAATGATTTTGAAATTACCTGGACGGGGCCTTTACCTGGGATGCGATCTATCATTACCCGTTATGTGCAACGAGCAGATGAACTGGTGGTGACGTATATATTTGAGGGTGAGATGGAGGCGGTGGGAGCTGTGATTCCACTGATGTTTAGCGATGGTCGGGAGCAGGCTGTGATTACTTATACGGAGCAGAGTGTACGCACAGCGTACCTGGGAGCATACGTTGAATCGACAGTTCAAGATGCCAAAGCGGTAATTCAGCTGAATCCACAGGAAGTGGCTTCACGCAACGGACTGCTTAAGCAGGCGCGGATGGAAGTTTACGATGCACAGCAACTGACATTCACTATTCGATTGGGACGCGATCTCACATAGGAACAGGAGGACATGATCATGAATACCTCAACATCCGCAACATGGCTGGAGGAAGCATGGCAGCAAGGGGTTCACAAGACGATTCGAAATGCGAAACGAATCCAGGATACCTTTCCTCATATTTCACCGCAGGGTGAGTACGACAAAAATGCTCCGGAATGGTGGACAGCCGGTTTCTGGCCCGGACTGTTGTGGCTGGTGTACCGGGATGATCCGCAGCATGAAGCGGCCGCGGATCTGCGGCAAATCGCCGCTAGCTGTGAGCGACAGCTTGAAGATTGTCTGCGTGATCCAGACCTGGTGGATCACGATCTGGGTTTCATCTGGCTGCTTAGTGGCGTAGCCAGTTATCGCCAGATGGGCAGCGAGGATGGGCGCCGCCGCGGCATGCTTGCCGCGAATCTGCTCGCTGCCCGCTTTCACGTGCGCGGTGAGTTCATCCGCGCATGGAACTTCGGCTCGTCGATGATGGACACGCGCGGCGTTGCCATCATCGACAGCATGATGAACCTGCCGCTGCTCTACTGGGCATCCGAGCAGAGCGGCGATCCTCGCTTCCGATGGCTGGCGGAAGCGCATGCGGACACCGTGGCGCGCGAATTCGTCCGCGCAGACGGGTCCATCTGCCACGTGGTGGAGTTTGATCCACACACGGGGCAGAAGCTGCGGGAGCATGGCGGCCAGGGCCATGCTCCCGGGTCCGCCTGGGCGCGGGGCACCGCCTGGGCGTTGCACGGGTTTGCGCTGTCTTTCCGGTATACGGGCGAAGCCCGATATCTGGAGACAGCGGAGCGGGCGGCCGATTTCTTCCTCGCCATGCTTGGCGAAGACATCGTGCCGGTGTGGGATTTCCGCGCGCCTGCCGAGCATCAGGCGGCGTGGGACTCGTCCGCTGCGGCGATTGCCGCGAGCGGTCTGCTTGAGCTCGCGAAGCTGTCGCCACGCGGGCAAATCTACGCTGCCGCGGGAGAGCGCATCGTCCGCGGCTTGTACGAGCGCTACAGTCCTGCTGAATCTGTAGCGGAAGAAGGGCTGATAATGCAGGGAACGGTGCATTACCCGGAAGGCCGGGGAATCAATGTGCCGATTATTTACGGCGATTACTTCTATATGGAAGCGCTGGCGAAGTTGCGTGGAAACGAGGGGTTATTTTAACGGAAAACGCTGAAGAAAGCCGATTTTCCGAAAATTTGTTCCAAACAAGGAAGTTTGCCGCAGGCGTGCCGGGGCACGTCAAGGGGAAGTGACGTAGCTGAGGGCGAAAAAGGGGTAAAAGATGCAATTCAGTGGGTTTCAAGATACGCCTATCCAACCGCCCTGCATAGGGCGGTTATTTATGTTGCTTCTCTGCTGTATCTTCAGGAAGTGAACTTACTTCGCTGGCGAACGTCTCAGAATGACAAAGTCGGCAGAAGACTGCTCGGGATATCGCTGGCGTATGATCTCATGCACTTTGAATTCGGGATAATCGAATAGATAGTGGAACAGATTGCGATCCTGGATAGTTTTCACGCCGGAATCTCCTTGCTCCTTCAGCCTTGTATAGAGCACCACCCATTGAGTTGAAGTGTGGAGAACATCACGTAAAGTAGCCCGAAAATCCGTTTCATCTGTAATATGATACAGCACATCCAGGCACACAGTCAGATCAGCTTGCAGAAAACCGCGATTGACCCACAGGCCCGGTGTATACACCATGAAGCTTTTGGAAGGATCGCTGGCATATAGCGAAGCGCATTGTTTTATAGACGAGGATGCCACATCCATGCCCAGATATTCACCATAGTTCATATATTTCAACTGGTTTCCATCTCCGCAGCCGAATTCGATGACCCGATGAATACCTTCGCGCCGGATTAACGCATTGACCACCTCCGCTTTGAATTCCGCCAGCACGCCATATGAACCCCTGCCCGACGTTTTACCTGAAGAATAAGTCTGCTCCCAATAATGGATGTAATCAAATGACGGATTCACACCGATTTCCCCCGATACTGAAAAATGATGTTGCGTAAGATCGCAAGCCTTATATTCAGGTTATGCGCAGCGGGAGTAGATGAGACTATAGTATGATTTTCCATATAATTACCTGAAAATTTCCTGAAAGTCTAAACATCTGGAAAGTTCTTGCCGACATTAATTAGAGTAGGAAAAAATTGACGATTAATCGGAGGGAAATGATGTTTAAGCCAAGATTGACCAAGTACATGGTGATGATGCTGGTGTTGATACTGAGTATTTCCAACGTAGGCTTGGCCGCTGCGGCAGAGAAAGAACTGTCCAAAATTGTGGTTTCCAAAAATGAAATGTCGCTCGAAGTCGGCGATTCCGGGTCGGTTACCGTAACGGGGGTATATTCGGATAATACCTCGGCAAACGTTACGATCAGTTCATCCTGGACGAGCAGTGATGCTTCGGTAGCCTCTGCATATAATGGTTCAATAACAGCCAAAAAAGAAGGTACAGCCACAGTTACAGTGGCGTATCAAGGGCAAAGTCAATCTATTCAAATCAAAGTGACCAAGAAAGTCAAAGCCCTTTCCAAAAATGTGCAAGATCTTGATCTCCGTACAGGGGTTACCAAGGATATTTTGCTGACTGCAACGTATAGCGATAATACAACGAATGAGCAGGCGGCCAGCAGTGCTGAATGGTCAACAAGTAATGAGAAAGTGGCAACAGTGGTTAACGGTAAAGTGACGGGTCAGAGTGCAGGTACAGCGTTGATTACAGCGAAGCTGGGCAGTCAGAGCGTAACCATAGATGTTAACGTGGAAGTGGTTAAACGTGTGGATGTGGACAAAAGCCAGATCAGTCTACTTCTGAAACAGAAGGAAAGTGTCACATTAACAGCGACCTATCCAGATGGAACTTCCAAAGATGTAACCGATCTGGCAGAGTGGACGTCAAGCAACGAAAAGGTTGCAGATGTACTGAAAGGCAACATTACAGGTTATTCGGCAGGTTCTGCCACAATTACAGGTAAATATGGTACCAAGTCGGTATCCGTAGATGTGGATGTAGATCTGACGAGCAAGCTGAGCGTAGCGAAACAGAGTATCTTCTTCCGCTTGAGTGATACGAATAAAACGGCCAATGTCGCAGTTACAGCTTCATATCCAAACAGTAGTGATGTGAATGTAACGGATCAGGCAACGTGGACATCCAGCAATGAGAAGGTGGCTACGGTGTTCAAAGGCCAGATTACAGCAATAAGTGCGGGATCAACAACGATTAAGGCTGCATACAGTGGCAAAACGGTAGAGATCGCTGTCGATGTAGATACGGCGAGATATCTGGATATCAAAGATGTTACCGACAAACTTGCCATGAGCGTGACTGGTGATAACAAAAAGAAAAACCTGACAGCGAACGCTGAATACATCGATGCAAGCAAGGAAGATGTAACGTCCAAAGCGACGTGGACATCCAGCAATGCAGATATTGTATATGTATCGGGTGGTGAACTGATTGCATACAAATCGGGTACAGCTACCATTACCGCAGCATATGGCGGCAAAACGGTGAAATTCACAGTAAACGTAGACGTGCCTGACAAGTATGAGATGGATAAAAAGAAAGCAACCGTTGCTGTTGGCGGAACCACTGCTGCCAAAGTGCTTGCCGTATACGGTGAAACTTCCAAGGATGTATCTGACGATGCAACGTGGAGCAGTAGCAGCGAGAAAATCGCTGAGGTAGACAGCAAAGGGGTTATTACGGGTGTAGCGACAGGCAAAGCAACGATTACTGCTAAAATCGAAGGAAAAACGTTGACACTGCCTGTAGAAGTAGGGATGGCGAGCGGGCTGGAAGCGGATATGAACTTTGTCGTGCTGTCTGCAAAAGAAACTCAAGCCATTATCCTTACAGGCACGGATGGGGACGGTAATACGAAAGACGTCACAGCCGATGCAACTTGGAAATCAAGCAATGCGCGTGTAGCTGATGTGAAAAAAGGCGTAATCACAGGTAATAGCAGTGGTAAAGCGAACATCACAGCTGAATACGGCTCACAGAAAATCACAATTCAGGTTGAAGTCGATGTCATTTCACGGATTGAAGCATCTGAACCAGCTCTTTCGCTGAAATCCGGTGAAACCGTGGATTTGAAGTTGACTGCTACCTTGAGTGATGGCAGTGAGCGGGATGTTACAGACAAAGCAGAGTGGAAATCAAACAGTTACAAAGTGGCTCAAGTGACCAAAGGCAAAGTGAAGGCACTGAGCTCAGGTAAAGCAAGAATAACTGCGAAGTACGGTAGCAAAACGATTACGATTGCGCTGGATGTAGATACATTGAAATATTTACAGACGGATAAAGTCACGTTAACGATGAAAGTTGGCGATAAAGCAACCGTAGTCGCCACCGCAACGTATTTGGATGGAAGTGAAGCGAATGTGTCCAAACCAGCACTTTGGACTTCCTCCCGCATTGCGACGGCTTCCGTAAAAGATGGGATCATTCAAGCGAATGGTAAAGGTAAAGCGACTATTACCATCTCCTATGCAGGTGTAAAAACAAAGGTCAACGTTGTGGTTGAGGAGAAGTAAGGTCGGAATACGGAATTAGAAATAGTAAATGTCAAAAAGGTGATATCAGCATTCAAGCTGATATCACCTTTTTGAGTACCATATAGAGTCGAAAAACATACCTTTTCCCGAATTCATAATTTAGATTAGCGATCTAATAGCGATCTAATCTGGTCACATCGTATGTGACAGTACCAAAGCACCATAGGCAAAAGCAATAAGAATAAGAATTGCCGGGTGCAGCTTGGTTTTGGTCATGACCCAGAGGGAGATGCCTGCAATAATCAGCGTCTGCCAGATGCCGATGGAGTCCGTGGATACTTGGCCGAATTCCCAAGTGAGTAGAATCATGAGCACTGCGATTACCGGCTGAACAAGCAGAGTCATGCCTTTGACCTTAGGTGAAGTCCGGTGTTTGTTCAACAAACGAAGTAATAGAATGAGTGCAACTGCTGACGGTACAATGGTAGCGAAGCTGGCAATTAACGCACCAAACCAGCCTGCGACGTGATATCCGACAAATGCAGCAATTTTCGTGGCAATCGGGCCTGGGAGCGCATTACCGATCGCCAGTACATCACCGAACTGCTCGGTTGTCATCCAGCGGTAATGATTCACAATCTCTTCCTGCATCAATGGAATGGAAGCGGGGCCGCCTCCATATCCGAGGATGTTCGCTACGAAAAATCCCCAAAATAATTCCCACCATGTCTGAAGCATCCTACGATACCTCCTTGTCGGAGTTACCTTTGGATTTTATACGCTGTACCAGCCCGAAATGGAAGAAACCATAGACCAGGAACACCGTAATCACCAGTCCCGGATGAATATTGAGTAACTGTAATGCTGCAAAAGCAATCACACCGAATAAAATAGCAAACCACTTACCCAAGCCTTTCCAGGCTTTCATCGCAAATTCATAGGCCATCATACCAAGCATCACAAAAATGACAGGGCGCACGGCTGCTACCATACCCGCTACAATCTTGGATTCACGCAGTGCGTACATCGAACCGAGTAGAGCAATAATCGCGATGCTTGTTGGCAAAATATGAGCGAGTACGGACACAATAGCGCCTAGAACACCCTTTGTTTTATAGCCTAGATAAGCAGCCATTTTGGTTGCGATAGGTCCGGGCAAGGCATTGGCAATCGCCAGAATCTCGCCGAATTCATCGTCGCTGACCCACTTGTACCGGGTGACGGCTTCATAACGGATTAGCGGAATAACCGAGGGGCCGCCGCCATATCCCAAAATTCCGGTTCGTACCATGCCGATCACGAGACCGTTGTAATCTTTCCAACTCATGCTGATATCCTCCTAGAGTCTCATGCCCATGCGGCTTTTATATCGTTTTAAGAGCAGTTGTGATTCCACTTTGACGATGCCAGGCATCTTGTAGAGTTTCTCCAGTATGAACTGCTCCATCTCTTCCATATCTGCAAAAATACCGTGCATATGCAGGGTACTTGGGCCTGTCATATGATAGAGACTGGTCACCGCTGGCTCATCATCCAGCATCTCTGCAACTTCATCCAGGAAGCGCGGTTCCACATCGACATTGAAAAAGGCAGAGACCTGTAGCCCCACCTTGCCTGGGTTAATGACAACGGTGAAACGTTCAATGATTCCTTTTTCCGATAATGCATTGATGCGAGCTTGAACGGCTACGCGGGATAATCCGATCTGTGTACCCAGGTCTGTATAGGAAATCCGGCTATTCTCATGGAGCGCGGCGATGATTTTGCGATCCATCTCGTCCAGATTGTACATTTGCGGAATTTCTCCACCTTTGGAGGAACGTTTGTGAGACATGTTTGAATCACCCTTTTCGTTTTCATATGTTGCAAGATGTGTATCCGAATTTAAAGAGTAATTGAATGTACGCTTAATACATGCAGCATTCATAGTTTAATGACGAAACGTAACTAACGTCAACTGATTTTAGGGGGATTGTTAAAAATATTTAAGGAATCACCTTCATTTTGTCTCATCTATGAAAGAAAAAAGACTGCTCGCTTTATGCGGGCAGTCAGCACATCCTTGTTAGGACAAGTTACTTCATGAATTTGTATCAGCAAGGATGCTTCTCTCAGGAGATTAAGAGTTGTTGCTATAGTTAAGGTGTTTATCTGGATGGTGATGCATCACCCATTATGAGTTCACTGTCTTAGGTAGTAGTAGCGTAACCGTAGTTCCTTCGCCGGGTTCTGATGATACGCGTAACGTGCCGCCTGCTCCCCGTGCACGCTCCTCCATGCTGAACAGCCCAACACCATTCCCGGCAGTAGCGTCGTTAAATCCGGTACCTTGGTCTTCAATAACGACAAGCGTGAGCTCTTCCGTATCTTCTACGGTCACTTGAGCCTCGGCAACGTCGGCATATTTGGCTACATTAGTTAAGGCTTCCTGGATGATGCGATAGATGGCGATCTCTCGGTTCATCGGGAGCCGCTTGCGCAAATTACATTCGAGAGTAACTTCGATACCGTAATGGCGGTTATAGTTCTCAATATAGGTTCGAATGGCAGGAACAACACCCAGATCATCCAGCACAGACGGGCGAAGTTCCCAAGCCATACCGCGAACATCTTCCATAATGCCGGTAACCTGTTTCCGTAGTGCTTCAACGCCCGGGTTAGCTTGATCTGCCAGCAGACGGTCCATCTGAATTACGAGAGAGAACAAGCTTTGTCCAATCCCGTCATGAAGGTCACGAGAAATACGCCGCCGTTCTTCTTCCTGAATGTTCATGACTTGCGACATCATCTGTTGCAGCTCAGCCTCGACTTGTTTCAGCTTGGTTACCTCACTGCGCACAGCTAAATACTGGTATGGCTCACCGTCGTTATCGAGAAAAGGCACAATTGTGGTATTTACCCAGTAATAACTGCCGTCTTTCGCACGATTCCGAATCTCGCCATTCCACACCTTGCCAGCAGAGATGGTATCCCATAACGTCTTCATAAAGGTTTTACCGTGGTACCCCGAGTTAATAATCCGGTGATCCTGACCAATGAGCTCTTCGCGGCTATATTGTGAAATTTCGCAAAATTTATCGTTCACGTATTGGATTTTACCTAAACGATTCGTCAGCGCTACGATCGAGGATTCGTCGAGTGCAAACTTCAAATCACCAAGTTGATGCAGCGAACCTTTCAGTTTGCTTCGGAATTCATTGTCCGAGATGTGCTTGTCAATCTCGCTGAGTAGGTGCTGAACAGGTTGGTCGGCTAATCCGCTGAGTCTGTTTTTGCGTGGCTTACTCAAAGTTCAACAACCCCTTTTTCATCGCAAACTTCACCAGTTCCGGTCTGGTGCGCAGGCCAAGCTTTTCCATCAGATTGCTTTTGTGGGATTCCACCGTTTTGACACTGATGACCAGATGCTCGGCAATTTCCTTATTGGCGTATCCTTTGGCAATCCAGGACAAGATCTCTTTTTCCCGATCCGAGAGTGTATCGTATGGTCCGGCATTTTCCTGTTTGGCTTTGTCCAGATACTCGCTCATTAACCGTTTGGTTGCACTTGGATAGAGGTAGGCGCTTCCATCGGCTACAGAACGAATTGCAGCCAGCAATTCCTCGTGGGGCGCGCTTTTGAGGATATACCCGGAAGCTCCTGCGTGGATTGCGCGGAACAGGTATTCCTCGTCATCATGCATCGTAAGAATTAAAATCGATACATCCGGCATTAGCTTTTTTAACTCCGCCGTAGCTGTCAATCCATCCTTGCCCGGAGGCATGCTGAAATCCATCAGAACCACATCGGGTTTCAGTTCCTGTGCTTTGGCAATGGCCTCGTCTCCATCGGCTGCATCGCCAACAATATGTATATCGTTCTTTCCTTCCAGCAGGGCGATTAGCCCCGAGCGTACAACCACATGGTCATCCACAACTAACAGTCGAATCACATTCATTTCCCCCTGTCCGATTCCATCATCTATATCCATCATACCAAAAAAAGAGGCTTTTCAGAGGGGAATCTCCGAAAAGTCTCTTATTCAGTGTGTTCTGCTTCCATATTCTGCTCATGCATATTGTTCCAATTGTCTGGCAGCTTGCTCGGTTTGTACAATCATCTCGGGGGAAAACGTGCAAGGGGTTCTGCTTCCCACCAGCAATACACCGCTGGGCAGACTCCCTTCTCTGAACATGGGCACGGCTATCGCACAAACGAGTCGTTCAGCAAGCATAAGCGGGCAACGGTCCGGGATATATTCTCCATGGGACTGCTCATCCAGCATAACCGTGCGTCCGGTTCGTAGCGCTGTACCCACCAGATCTTGTCCAGGGCGCATAGCCATGCGTTTGACACGTTCATTGGTTGCCCCGAAGGTATACTTCCAGCGCAACATTGATCCAGACACACAAGCCATTCCGCAAAAATCGCCGGTGGTGTTCTGACACAGGCCGCTCATCATCTCCTGAACGGCAGATGAGACTTCATCATGCATGAGGGACACTTCCTTTTTTCGAATCATATGATGATCTGTTCTTCACTCGTTACGTTTCTTTCATTATTGTGGTCGTTCATCGTTGTCACAACATATGGGTAACCTTGAACTCAAGGCTCGTTGGATGGGAGAATCAGTTTACAATCAGGTTATTCCGATGTTAGTTCTATTGTAGACTGTTTCGTCAGCCTTGTAATTCAGGGAATACCCCTATTTCGCTTCTGGAAACTGCTGAACGTGGGCAGCGGATCACTCCGAGAAGCATAAGAATGAAAAAAACAGCTGGCCGATTAGCCAACTGTCACGTTTGAATGTGTATTCAGGAATGAGTATATATCTAGGAAGATTCTCCTGGAGATCAGAACATGTACACGTATCTTTCTTCTACATTGTAAATGTGCTCAGTAAGGCTGGCCATACTTCGATATTCTCATGACAAGAAGGGCATGTTGTGTTGCCTGCCAGATAGGGCAGATGCGTTGACAGTGTCTGTTCTCCGATCCTTGCTGTCCGTTCTGCTAAAATTCGTGTCTCCTCATCTGTCCATGCAGAAGTGGGATTGATGGCTTGAGCCTCCTGATCAGGTTGAAAAACAGGATCTTGTTCATAAGCTTTCAGAGGCACAGCATGATTTTCATCGGGCCATATGTACATTTCATTTGCGCATGCTGGGCACTCAGCTACATACTCATCCCCTTCCGAAAATGTCATCAGCATATTCGCGACGATATAGGATTTGCGGAATGCGGCATCGGCAATGAGGATGTAACGTTTATCCGTATCATCTGTGGATGGTTCGGCAGCATCGGTCAACACTTGTTCTGTCAGTGATCTGAGCTGGTCGATCGCTTCTACGTAATCAGTGTACACCTGCGTGCAGACCGTACTTCCCACCTCCTCAGCCAGCTCAGTCCAGGATGGCGGATATGGCATTTGGTGCTGCTCATCACGGCTTGCTTCAATAATACCGCAGTTGATATACAGTTCCTTGCGCACTGCTGTATCGGAAGTCGTACATGCCAGACGAGCTAGGAATGGCATGGCGGCGTAGGTAGCCGTATAGATTGTATTTTGATGAAACAGATATTCCTGAAACAGTTCGTCAAAGACCTTTTGGCTGAATTGCTGCTGCAATTGTTGCAATAGGCGGGGTGCATCTTCTGCTGACCCATAGGGGCCTGACAGTTTTGCCCAAAGATCACGATCTAACGATAACATATGTATTCCTCCTGTTCCGGAGATGCATAAGATTGTAAATTCGCAAGATTGAACACTCACAAGCATTTAACTGTATGCTAGCACTATCGTAAAAGTTTGACAATGCAAGATAAGATCACTCACAAACGGGGCATTATTGGGGATATGTGACTTTTCTCACAGCGAATTGGGGGAGTTTCCCGCCAAAGATCAGGTAATCCCCCGATAACCTTTCGAACTCATTCACGATATGATGTACACATAAGGAATCACCGAGGGGGACGAAAGTTATGGGTACAGTATTCGTGGAAAGAATCACCCGAAAAGTAGAGCAGACGCAGACACAGACACAGACGGAGGCGGGCAAAATGACACAGAGAACAGGCGGGATTCTGTCTTTTGTTACACCGGAGCAATGGAGTCTGATCGAAGAGAAAATGCAGCCTAAAAAAGTAAAGTCGGGATACAGTCTCTTTTTGGAAGGTGATGAAGCTGGATATCTGTACTACATTCGTTCGGGACGAGTGAAGTTGACCAAATCGACGGAGGATGGCAAAGAGATTATTCTGTCGATCCAGCAAAGAGGCGATCTGATCGGTGAATTCGGCGGTATTGGTGGATTGAACCACAGTTACAGTGCAGAGATGGCGGAAAAAGGGGAACTGGCCATCATCTCGCTGACGGATCTCGAAAGTGTGCTTAGCAAAAATGGGGATCTTGCGCTGAAATTCCTGCAATGGATGGCACTTGCACAGCGGATTACACAGTCGAGATTCCGTGACCTGTTGCTCTACGGCAAAGCGGGTGCACTTGCTTCGACACTAATTCGTGCCAGCAATACGTATGGCAAGATTGTTCCAGATGGCATCGTGCTGGAGATGAAGCTGAACCACACTGAACTCGCTGAGATGATCGGGGCAACTCGGGAAAGTGTTACTCGTATGCTCGGAGCATGGAAGGAGCAGGGTACCCTCGATATGCTGGACGGCAAATTAATGATTCGGGACATGGCTGCATTACGTTGCATGTGTGGATGCCCTTCGTTCCCAAGCTGTCCGAAAGAACTGTGTCGTCTGTAGGCCATATTACCAGTAGATTCAGACAGTAGAACAGTAACTTAGAGAGAACGCACGGGTGGGGAGACACGAGATCGGAACGGAACGTAACAAAGGAATTGGGCAAAACAGAACTAGCGGTACCAAATAGAGTAAAACGGGAACTAAAGTAGCGAAATGGAACGAATGAATAGAAAGGAAAAAGGATGAAGCGGCGCGGGCTGTTTCATCCTTTTTCCTACTTTTTGTTATGTAGCTTTTCCAAACTATCGGGTCTCGCTCTCCCGCGGCTAACGATCTCAGATGAGCCTATTTTATGTGTTTTAGCCCATTTGGAAATCTAACGATCAGGAGAGACGTTATTTCTCAAAATTCACACGAAAATGTAGCTTTTTTGCGGTTTTTTAGTGAAATAGCGTCACTGGAGATCGTTAGAATCCCAAACAGCTACAAAACATCCAAATAAGCTTCGTGATGATCGTTAGATTTTGGCTGCCACTGTGTACCTCGTTTCACCCGCAGGTAAGCACATCTGATATTTATTCTAACTCCCGATCCAGCATGGAGTAGAGAGACGAGTCATGATATGCCCCTTTATAGAACCAATGCTCCCGGAGAAGGCCTTCACGTTGCATACCGATCCGCTGCATGACGCGCTCAGAAGCCGGGTTTTCTGGACGGCATTTGGCATAAATCCGGTGAACGCCAAGTTCCTTGAAGCCAAAATGAAGTAATGCGCGGCAGGCTTCGGTCACATATCCATTCCCCTGATAAGCAGGGTGAAGCACATAGCCGATCTCAGCATTGGTCTGATCGACAAGGTGGAGCCCTGCGCCGCCGATGAGAAGCCCTTCCTTTTTCAAAACAATGGCAAGTTCATATCCTTCTCTCGGCTCGGCCAGCTGCATACGAATGACATCCTGTACATAAGCCCGGGTATCCTCCTCCGTGTTCGGGCCCCATGCGGTGTGTTCCGTGACTTCGGGCATCGAGGTGTACGTATGGATGTGAGGCCAGTCATGTTCTACAATTTCACGAAGAAGTAATCTTTCTGTTTCAAGCTTCATAATGTACACTCCTTTGCTCCAACTCAGGTTTCTTCTTTCTACTTGGAGTGGGTCATATCCCTCTGCTGAATGGATTCCGCATCGTATTGCATCCTATTGTAACGCACCATATGCACGCAAAAAAGCCCACGATCGAATTCATACAACTGAATTCCTCGCAGACTATTAGAAGATTACCAAAATCGTTTATGTGACGGTATGTTTTTATGGTTGGTTGCAAGTCGTTGCAGGATATGTGTAGGCTAGCTTGCGGATGATCTCCTTTTGCCATCTTGTGTCACCCAGGTTAATCGCCAGGTTCAGAAGATCCAAATAATCGTCAAGCTGCAGGACAGCCTTTTGCAGAGTTGTGTTCATTCGATGTTCGTTCCCCTTTATCTATAAAGTCGTAAGCATGGTTGGCATCATCATCGGAATTGAAAATAAACAAGCTCAATAATGATAATCATTATCACATATATAATGTCATTATGCATCGAATGTAGGTAAATTGCAATGCCTAACCACGCGATAACTCAACTTTTTTCAGGAAATAGGCTCATGATGACCTTTGTGGACTATAAAATTTTTCAAAAATTTTACATAAATCGAGAGGAATTCATCATATGAAGCTTTAAATTAGATAGGGACAAGCATCATACGTTATGGAGGAGGAGAAAGGGTATATGAAAAAGGCGTTAAGACAGCACTGGATCGGGGCATTCCTGGTCTTTGTTATGATGGCAACAACGTTATTCGCTCCGGGGGTTCAGGCTCCGGTTCAAGCCGCAGCACCACTTACCGTATCACAAGCGATTGCTGCCCAGAGCAGCGGAGGCACGGCAACCGTCGAAGGTTATGTTGTGGGACATGCGACCGGGTCACTGACGGCCAAGTTTACCTCACCGTATGCCAATGATTTCAATGTGCTGATTGCAGATTCTGCATCCGAGCGCTCGAACGCCAAACTGCTGGATGTGCAAGTTTCTTCTTCTTTCCGTGCTCAATATGGACTCGCTTCAAACCCTGGTCTGGTAGGCAAAAAAATTATCGTAACGGGAACGCTTGGCGCCTATAACAGCTATGCTGGTGTCAAAAATCCTACGTCGATTACCCTTTCTTCAGGTACCACGAACCCTGACCCCGAGCCAAATCCGAATCCGGGCACACCTCTTCCGGGCGGAAACGGCAAAAAAGTGTTGTTTGATAACACGCAT
Organism: Paenibacillus sp. NN59; assembly: GCF_057597225.1. Taxonomy (NCBI): domain Bacteria; kingdom Bacillati; phylum Bacillota; class Bacilli; order Caryophanales; family Paenibacillaceae; genus Paenibacillus; species Paenibacillus sp. NN59. The sequence continues at coordinate 419,654 of NZ_CP199678.1, forward strand.
GCTCAGACCGCAGGTGCGGCTGACTGGATTATCGATGGAGCTTTTTCAGACTTTGCGAATGGTTTGCGAAACGCAGGCTTTACCGTGGATCAGCTGGAACGCAGCATCCCGTATACATTCGGTGAGCAAGCGTACACCTATAACAAATTGAAAGACTACGACGTGTTTGTCATCGGCGAAGCCAACGTGCCATTCAAGGCCACGGAGCAGGCTGCGCTCCTGCAATACGTACAGAATGGCGGAAGTGTCTTCTTCATCTCCGATCACTATAATGCAGACCGGAACAAAAACCGCTGGGATTCTTCCGAAGTGTTCAACGGCTACCGCCGTGGTGCTTTCCTGAATCCAGCCAAGGGCATGTCCTCTGCCGAAGCAGAATCCCCGGCGATGCAAGGCGTGACCAGTTCCGACTGGCTTGGAACGAACTTCGGCGTTCGTTTCCGTTATAACGCGCTGGGTGATGTGAACGCCACAGATATCGTTGCACCTTCACAGGCTTTTGGCATCACGACAGGTGTACAAGCTGTAGCGATGCATGCCGGATCAACGATTGCCATTATGGACCCGAACAAAGCTAAAGGTTTGGTGTATGTTCCGGCCGGCGTGTCCAAATGGAATAACGCCGTCGATCAGGGCGTATATAACGGTGGCGGAAGAGCAGAAGGGGCGTACGCTGCGGTTGCCAAAGTAGGCGCAGGAAAAGCGGCGTTCATCGGTGATTCCTCTCCCGTTGAAGATGCGTCGCCAAAGTATTTGCGTGAAGAAAACGGAGCAACCAAGAAAACCTACGATGGCTTTAAAGAGGCGGACGACGCTACGTTCCTCGTGAATACGGTGAAATGGCTGGCAGTCAAAGAAAGTTACACCAGCCTGTCCCAAGTGCCAGGTCTGACCCTTGATACAGCAACAAGCTTGTTGCCAATGGAGACACCAGCAAGCTCCACCGAGCCACAGCTTGAGCCGTGGGCTGCGCCAGCTGCAGGGTACAAATGGTATGATCCAACGACATTTAAAGCAGGTTCGTACGGCAAGGCTCAATAATGGGTAAGTCAGGGCTAAATTAGAATTAGATAAGGATTTAGAATGACAATCATTCAAAATACGAAGCAACGTTAAACAAACGCAAAGAAGGAGCTGGTGATGTCACTCAGCTTCTTCTTTGCGTTTCTTATTTTAAATAATCATGAATGATCTTCTTATCAAAGCTATTTGAGATTTTATACTTCATGGATGTGTTCTTTTTAGGAGAGGCCTCGTAATCATAGACATCGATATACTTGTCATCATATAAAAACATTCCAAGTCTTGCGCCTCCATTTACATCAACCAGCAACCTATAAACCTCATTGAAATCTTTGGAAATACTCGAATCTTTCTTCACTTCAAGGTTATCGTGTTGAAGTCAACCTCGTTCCATGCAACTTCCTTTAGGGACTTTGTTGAATTCATTGTAAAGAACCATAGTACGATTGCTAAAAGGATGATCATACATGCCAGGATGTAATAATTACGTTTCTGCATCATAAATCTCCTTAATTTTGTCGTTATACATTTATTGTAACATTTAGCCAATTGGCAATGCATAAAGCTTCTTTTCTCCGGGCAAGGTATGGGTACTCGGGCTAGTAATCCAAAGAGGGAGGCGACACAAGATGAATCAGCACATCGGACAAGCAGACTGTGACAGTTCCCTGATGCGGCAGAAGTTAAAGGCGGACCTGCACCGCGTAGCAGAACGAATGAATCTGACATTATCGCGTTTTGACCATGACAGTGTCTGTTTGCTGGGGCAGTTTGCGGAGATTCGTGCCGAAATCAAACACATTGAGGTGCTTGCTTCTTCTTTTTATCTCGACTGTTATTTGTCCCCGTTTACGGAGAAGTTTGCAGAACTGACGTCCAGTGTGCAGCATCTATCCGACCGCAGGTACGGAGCGCTGATTGTGATTGAACGGGAGGTTCCGCTGGAGACGATGATTCATTCCGGTGTAGCGGTGGATGCCAAAGTAACTCACGCGTTGCTTGAATCGCTCTTCATCCCTGGTGCGCCATTGCATGATGGAGCTGTGCTGATTCGTGGCAACCAGATTGTATCTGCTGGCAATGTGTTGCCGTTATCCCAAGCCGAAGCCCACGAACGTAAGTTGGGCACACGCCACCGGGCGGCACTTGGATTAAGCGAGCTGACCGATGCGGTGGTGCTGGTAGTCTCGGAAGAGACGGGACAGGCTTCTTTTGCGGTGGACGGGGCGCTGCATCCGATTAATGTGGTTGAAACGCTGACCTAGAGCGTAGAGCGTAGAGAGTAAGATTTGTGCGAGGTGAGTACAGGTACATAGGTACATAATCGAGAGCACATGAGCATATTGACCTGCCCATGCTTCCATTTGAGATACGAGTTATTGAAGAGGCTAACCCACCAGTCACAGGATGACAGGCGAGGCCTCTTTTTGCTATGGTGAGTTTCACATTCAAAGATATCTCATCAGGCTTAACTATGGCTTAGATACGAACGGTGCTGCCTCAAAGCGAGCATAGTGGTGATCCTTTTGCACAAACTGGGTGAATATGGGTACAATAGAGGGTGGAGCTTGAATAGGAGCGCCAGAATTCAACACTGCGATTTATCGCAAAAATGGTTAGAGGAGACGTTAGCACATGAGTTGGTTTGAAGCAATGGAGCAACATGATTACGAGGAACTGGTCCTGTGCCAGGATCGAAATTCAGGTTTGAAGGCCATTATTGCCATACACGATACAACACTTGGGCCTGCGCTAGGCGGTACACGGATGTGGACATACGCTTCAGAGGAAGCTGCCATTGAAGATGCACTGCGTCTCGCTCGGGGCATGACATATAAAAATGCAGTATCCGGTCTTAATCTGGGCGGAGGCAAAACGGTAATTATCGGAGATCCGCGTCGTGACAAAAATGAAGCGATGTTCCGCGCCTTCGGCCGCTACATTCAGGGTTTGAATGGCCGTTACATCACTGCCGAGGATGTGGGCACGACGGAAGAAGACATGAACCTGATCTATCAGGAGACCGATTATGTCACGGGGATCTCAGCTAGCTATGGCTCATCCGGCAACCCTTCCCCTGCAACCGCTTGGGGGGTATACCGCGGCATCAAGGCTGCTGCGAAGGAAGCATTCGGAACCGATCTGCTAGAAGGTAAAACAATTGCCGTTCAAGGCGTGGGCAACGTAGCGATGCATCTGTGCAAGTATCTGTACGAGGAAGGTGCGCATCTAATCGTAACCGATATCCATAAGGATTCCGTGAAGCTGGCGGTGGAACGTTTTGGCGCCAAGGCGGTTGATCCGGCAGATATAACAAGCGTCGAATGTGATATTTATGCGCCATGTGCGCTCGGCGGCACGATTAATGACGATACACTTAAGACACTGAAAGCCAAAGTGATTGCGGGTTGTGCGAACAATCAGCTGCTGGAGCCACGCCATGGGGATGAACTGTATCAGCGTGGCATCGTGTACGCACCGGATTATGTCATTAATGCAGGCGGTGTGATCAACATTGCGGATGAGCTGAACGGATATCATGAAGATCGAGCATGGGCGAAGATCGGAGAGATTTACACCACGCTGGAGAAAATATTCGAAAGCTCCCGCACCGAAGGCATCGCTTCTTATGTCGCGGCAGACCGTCTTGCCGAGCAACGGATCGAGATGATGAAAAATACGCGTAGCACCTTTTTACAAAATGGTCATCACGCATTAAGTGCACGCAGACTGCGGAAATAAACGCTACCAGCCGCGCATCTGAAAGCTGAATTCATGTAAGACAACGTGTAAGACGATAGGTAAGACGAGCAGAAGAGCTAAGGGACAATCCTGAAGGTTTGGTCAAACGAACGTAGTAACCTCCGAAAAAAAACGCATTTTCGGAGGTTTTTCGTGCAGACCCCATTCAGTGTTGTCCCTTTTTGGTGTGATTGCTTGTTTTCGTTTTAGCATAAGTTTAAGCGGCAGCTCTTATAAACCGAGGCTTGGATTTAGACACTTTTCGAGTAATCGGGTGATTCGATTCCACGGTTATTTGTGGCGTTTTTTTCAATATACCAGAGAAGAACCATACAAATCGCATAGAACAGACTGATCCCCAGAATAATGATCCATACACTCTTCATATCCACACTTCGAATGAACAGACCCGTCAGATAAGGGCTAAGGGTATACCCCAGACAACCGACGAACAACAGCAAGCCGTTAAATCTCCCCTGATGGCTGTCAGGCACGCGGGATGCTATATATAGATTGATATTGGTCTGCACCAGAATCTCTCCAATCGTCCAGAGCACCGTGGATACCACAACGATAGCAAATTGAGGCCAATCCCCGAGCAGATATAGCGCACCAAATCCGATGCCATAAAAGAGAGCGCCTGCCGCGATGGAGTTTAGAGCCGTGAATTTACGGGTCGCCGATAGCACCAGCGTGGTCAGAAGAATGACACTGATCGCATTAATGGTCATGACAGAGCCGTAGTAAGCTGCTCCATGTTCACCGAACGTCTGATTCATCTGCAAGGGCAGGCTGAACGAGTATTGCATGTAAATAAAATAGTTAAGAAAAGATACCACGATGAAAAAAACAACGAGTGGATTCTTCAGCAGCATAGGGAACAATGGCGAAGGCAAAGAATCTGATCCTTGTTGCTGCCTGGATGGAGAGCGACCTTGTTTATGTTGTTGTTGTTGTTGTTGTTGTTGTCCCGGCTGAGGGTGTTCTTCTTGGTGTTGTTGCTTCCCATGTGGCCGTTGTTCCCCCTGTGATTGCTCTGTATGCTGTGCAGATTCCCCAGCAATGGTTTGCTTTGCTTGGCCGCTTGTACCAACAAAAACCTTTTTCCAAATGATGAAGGTAGAGATCAAAAATACGGTGCCGATACTCAGAAAGACGATATGCACGTAATCTTTAATAAAAAAGCCGGCAATCAATGGCCCAAGCGCGATACCGAGATTGGCTCCGAGATACATCAGGGAAAAGGCCGATTTCCGCTCCTTTTCCTCTGGACACAGCTGAATAATTAAGGCGTTATACGCCGGGCGTGTAATACTGATGAAGAACATGACCGCAATCAGAAGATAACCGATGGTCATCGTGCCTGACCAGAAGGAGCAGCTCATGATCATAAGGGCAGACAAAATCTGCCCGGAGATAATGATCGTTTTTTTGCCAATCAGATCACTTAAATAACCGCCAAGCAGTACACCGGGGCCGCTAATCAGAGCCGCCATGGATACAAAAATACCCGCGCTGACCACACTCATGCCCATCTGCAGCGTAAGCACCAAGGTGATCAGGGAGAAAATAAAATCCCCCGTGCTGTTAATGGTTCTCGCCAAGCAGAGATAATAGATGTCGCGGCTGAGTCCCGCGTATGTTTTGAATAAAGACAATCGTTTCAAACCTCCCCCAAAAAAACACAATCCCAGTAAAAAAACTACTACGTTAAGGTCGTTCTCTACTGCGTATTCACGATCTTATACGTTTTCGGGAACCGCCACCTCAATGACGAATCGATCGTACATCTCCAGTAACGTCTGACGTAATTCCTCGAACGAATCACCTTCCACAATAGCGAACCCTGAGCGGGTCATCGTGTCGTTTACAGCCCCGGCGTGTTGCCCCACTTCATAGGAGACGTTAAATTCAATGATGCCTGGAACGTCCGCATAATCGTCTCTGCCGGAGATGTGCTGGATCACTCCTGCGCGGGAGGGGAAGCAGATCATACCCGTGAATTTGTTGCTGGTCTCCTGCTGCGTAAAGGTATATGTACCGAGTTCCAGATCCGCCACTGCTTCGAAAAAGTCCACACCATGCGTGTTCTTGATGCAAGGCGGCATCACATGTGAACCCCCGATTCTGGCTCCAATCTCTCCGAAAACCACTTCGCCTTCCGGCGTGAGGAACAGTTCGGCATGGGTCACCGATTGATTGATGCCAAGCGCGGCAATAACTTGTCTGTTGATGTCTTCGATTCGCTGTATAAAATCTGCTTCTGTGCCTTTGGAGAAAGTAATGCTAGCCGGGGGTTTCTGCTGCGTTGCGATATCCAGACAGTTGTAGAGATATTGGGAAACGGAAGCAAACACCACTTCTCCCTTGCACACAATGGAGTCACAGTGGAACTCTGTGCCATGAATGAATTCTTCCAGCAAATCCCGTTGCTGTTCTTGTCTTGTGTATTGAAGGTAATGCAACAGTTCTTCCATACTGGACAATTTGAACGTGTTGATACTGCCGTAACCGCTGAGCGGCTTCACAATGATGGGGAAACCATACGTAGCAGAGAAATGAAGATAGTCCTGTTGCTGGAGCGCAATGGCCGTTCTGGACGTGCGGATTCTGCGCTGATGCAACATTTGTTTCATAATCCATTTGTTCCGAACCGCTTCGGCCTGATTGCGCTGCATGCCTGGAATGCCGAACTCGGAACGGAGTTGTCCGCCGATCTCGATGGCATTCTCACCCGGAGTTAACAGAGCACCGATGGAGTGAGATTGCAGGATTTGTTGCATATGTGCCCGGATGGCGTCCACAGATTCGAGATGATCAACGTATCTAATTTCATCAAAATAAGCTTCAAGCCGTTCAGGGTGATGTAATTGATGGCGTTCAATAATCAGAATTTTTCGGCAGTCTGTATATTTGGTCAAGGGTTTCACGAAGTTTAAACCAAAGGGAAGCCTGAAATCAGATATGTATACGATCGTTTTCATATGTCCTCCTGGATAAAATTTGAAATAATGAATGGTTTTCACAACATTATAGCTCATTATTTTCAGTTTTCAATACATTTTTTGTAAAATTTTATGCACGATTGTACATATTTTTGTTGCGTTGAAGTGTTAATTGACAGCAGGAATTTTTTGGTATAGTATCGTACCGAATTGGAAAATAAATGGGAGGTAATGGAGATAAATGGATATAAATAAAGAGAAATATGCCATACTGGGCACATTGGGTGACGATGAAGGATTCTTGACTTGCAGCATGCATATTGCGAAAAAAATGGATAATTCTGATATGATTAAGCCATACCCCGAATTCGAAGCGGCTGCAGAAGATCTGAAATCCGGCGCGATTTCCTGCTTGCTGGTGCCTGGAGCGTATCCCAAGCTGAACAGTTTCATTATGGATTCAGATCTGGTCGTGTCCGAAAGTTTTGTAGAGAAGATCCCTGCACTGGTGCTGTCCGGCTTCCACGCCGCTTGCCCGGAGCAGATTGATACGATTTTTCATCATCCGGCAACTACATACTTGTTATCTGAACTGAATATTGCCTATAGAGAGAACAGCACAGTATCTTCCAACCCGGAGGCCTGCAGGCAGGTTATGCTAAATACAGAGACCTCCATTGCGCTCACGAACCAGCTCTGTGCGGATCATTACGGACTGGTAACGTATAAAGTGCTGCGTGAAGGCATTCAAATGCCATGGGTATGTTTTACGAAAAAACCACAGAGGGTGAATGCACTCGTATGAAGAGAATCGCAATTATACTGGATAAAAATCTGGAGCAAGGAGCCGCAGCCAATGTGGCAGCGCTGCTTATGGGACAAGCTGCCCTGAACGAACCGGAGTTATATGCCGATCAGCCTGTACGGGATCAGAGCGGCATTCAGCATGCAGGAATCCGCTATAGCACCGTTATTCTGAAGGCGGGGGAGAATCAACTGATCAATCTGGCTAAGACCTGTGCCAAGAATCAGGACGGATTGAAGCATCTTGTTTTTACACAGACAGGACAGTCCTTGAATAACGCTTTTGAACAATATGCAAGTGAAATTGCATCGATGACATTGGAGGCGACCAAAGTCGTAGGTGTCATTGTATGGGGAGAAGACGAGTCCGTTCGGACGGCGACCAAGAAGTTCAGTGTGATGAAATAGTGTAATGAATAAGGCGGGTTTGGGGATACGCTTTAAATGGAGTACAACTGGGGTGCAGTTGCAACAAGCAGGCTGTCGCGCCTAGCTGGAACGGAACAGAACGGAGCAGAGTACCGGAGACTAGCGGACGACAGAAAAGCTTGTCGATGCGGGGTATGAAACATAAGGGCTACGAACATAAAAATAAGGGCAGAAGCGATCCTATGGATGGCCTCTGCCCTTATTTTGTACAAGAGAAATTTTTAGATGAATGCTCTGTATATGGTGATGAAGATGCAGGTGCAAGTACAGATAAGATACAGGTTATGTGCCGCTCACGGCTGTAACCTTTTTCTCTGTTAAATAGTATAGCAGCGCGAGCAGGGGCATGATCAGACCAATGAGTGTCGTGAGGCTCCAGCCGCCATGGGCATATGACCAACTTCCAAGTGAAGAACCGATGGCACCACCGATGAAAAAGATCGACATAAACAGGCCGTTCACACGTCCTCTTGCCTCGTTGCCAAGGGAGTAGATGATGCGTTGACCCAGCACCAGGTTACCGGAAACAGCCATATCCAGCGTAATGGCAACCACGACCAGCAGGATCAAGGCTGGTGTAGAATGACTCTGGAACAGATAGGCCAGACCAAAGGAGGCTGCGGCAATAACCATAGCGGCTCCGGTGAGCACCCTTGTAAAACCGCGGTCTGCCCATCTTCCGGCGATCGGAGCGGCAATGGCGCCGCCTACCCCGGCGAGAGCAAACCAGGCGATGCCTTGCTGCGACAAGCCAAAATCGGTTGCCAGTCGAAGAGGCACCGTCGTCCAGAATAGGCTGAATGCGCCGAACAAGCTGGCCTGATAGAACGCGCGCCGCCGCAACATCGGCAGGGTGCGAAGCAATGTGCCGAGGGAGAGAATCAATTGTCCATAAGTCAGGTTTGGATCAGGCCGACGGGCCGGAAGTGCCCGTGACAGTAACAGCATGAGCAACGCGATCACCACGGCCGAGAATGCAAAGACCGCCTGCCAGCCGAACACGCTGGTGATAAAGCTGGCGACAGGGCGTGCGAGCATTATGCCGAGTAGCAGACCGCTCATCACATTGCCGACCACCTGCCCGCGCTGCTCTTCCGAAGTCAGATAAGTCGCATACGGCACCAGAATTTGTGCAACGACAGAACCGATGCCAATGAGCAGTGAAGCCGTCAGGAAGAGGAAAGCACTGGTGGAGAAGGTGGCTGTAATCAGCGCTAGTACAAGTACAATAAGAAACAGAACCATTAAACGGCGATTCTCGATAATGTCGCTGAGCGGCACGATGAACAGCAGTCCAATGACATAACCAATTTGTGTCAGTGTTACGATTAATCCGGCTGCGGCAGACGAGAGACCTGTAGTGCTGCTGATTGGCCCAAGAACGGTCTGAGCATAATACAGGTTAGCTACGATCAGACCGCAGGAAGCAGCGAGCAGGAAAATAATCCAGGCAGGCACGGTAGTCTGATTCTGGTTGGTACTTTGTTTCTGTTTGGAATGAGGATATTTGGTATCCATAAGATCAACCTCCAATAAAAGTGTATGATGGTCATTCAATTGCCATTTTCACTTAAAACGATGTGTGATTTTAATTAATGAACGTTTCGTTTACTAATTACATCTAAATAATATACGATACGTTTAGTATTGTAAATAGGCAGTTACAGAACAAAGTGATTTTACATAAAGATGACGGAAACACAATAACATTGCTGGGAGCTTAAAAATGTATATCGACGCTGTATTTTAGTATAATGAACGTATCGTATTTTTTATTGAGGATAACAGCGATTCAACGGTTATTCTGTTATTGAATTGGTTGTGTAAATACTTTGGTTGAGCTTATATAGATGATTGCAATGGAGGGGTCAGCAATGACTGCAAAAAGAGGACGTCCCCGCAACATGGAGACCCAGAATGCCATTCTTGCCGCGGCGTATGAACTGCTACTGGAGGATGGGTTTGCAGCGGTGACGATTGAAAAGATTGCCGAACGTGCACAGGTCAGCAAAGCCACCATCTACAAATGGTGGCCAAGTAAAGGTGCTGTTATGCTGGACGGGTACATGTCGGCGTTAACGGCCAGGTTGCCTGTGCCGGATACGGGGTCTGTATATGAGGATGTGCGTGCTCATGCAGGGAACCTGGTTCAATTTTTGACAAGTGCCGAAGGGAAAGTCATTACACAGATCATCGGAGAAGGGCAGTCTGATCCCGCCCTTGCGGAAGAATACCGTAGCAGATATATTCAGCCGCGCCGCCGTGAAGCATGGGGCATTCTGGAGAAAGGCGTGGAACGTGGCGAATTGAAGCAGGGACTGGACATTGGGCTGTATATCGACATGATCTACGGGCCTGTATTTTACCGGATGCTGGTCACGGGCGAGCCGATGGATGATACGTTTGTGGAGTTGCTGCTAGGCACGGTATTCAAAGGCATCGGGTCTGAGGCATAGCAATAAGTGATAGCAGCATGTGATAGTGAAGGAAGAGAAGAAGAGAAGAAAAGGAAAAGGGAAAGGGCAATTCGGAGAAAGACCGAATTACCCGGGGATACGGTTACTGCGTAGCCAAACGAAGTCTATACCTGGAAGATCGGGGAGATGGCAGAGGGCCATGTGTCCGTTGGTTTGGGGACGAAGGGAGTTTCGTGCTTGTTTAATATTGGGGGATCATTCCACACTGAACTTGGCAGTTCGTGTCTGTCCGTGTTGTATAATCCTATGGAAATAGTAGGATATTGAAGTTGGAATAACTGTATCATGTTCCTGTCCATTCTTCTAATGGATTTTTTCTATAAGCAATTCGAGGCGAAGGCAAGCTGGAGATGTAGAAGTTCTTGTGCTTGCATAAAAATGTAAATTTATTGCCACGATTGTTATTGACCACTGTAAAATTTAGGATTAAAATTGGTCTAATCATATAAATTCAAATTTCTGGATTTTAATTGTGGAGGTGGGATACATGGAACCTGCAACTACGATACGCTCAACGATTGAGGATTACATCAGGAAACAGGGATATACCCTTCAATATTTTGCAGATATATCGGGAGTGAACGCTGGAACGCTTAGCGCCATTATTAAGGGAACACGCCCCATCGCCATGGCGCAGCTTGATCTGATTACCCAGGGCATGAATCTGGAGGAAGGCTATTTCTACGAGACGTATGGTGGGGAGTGCTTCGTAGAGTCGGCTCCACACTGGCGAAGGCTTGAGCCCTTCCTGCAACGCTGTGCGGAATTGGACAAGCTGGACTGCATCCAGCGGGTGATTCAACAAGTAACGGATGATCGTTCCTATATCTCGGAACTGTTCGAGATGGCCGAAGGTATGCTGGAGCGCGGTCAGCAACAAGCTGCCCGTATGTTATATGAATGTGTAGCCGAGTGCGAGAAATACCAGCATTCCGAGCGCCTGGCCCTCTGCCAGTATCGCATCTTCACCCTCTCGCTCGGTCAGAATCAGCATGACAATCTCCGTGCAGCGGTACACTTCGAGCCGTATATTAATCGTTTGGATGAGGAGAGGCAGCTGGATGCGATCAAGGATTTGGCGAATACGTATCTGGCTTTAAGGTATTGGGACAAATCATTTTCACTTGCTGATGATCTGGGACGGAAAGCGGAAATTATCCAATCCTATACTAAGAAAAAAATTAGTAAAGAGAACAGGGTCACAGCTTACCCTTTATTTGTGTACCAGGCATATTCAAACTTGCTTAAAGCCACTGCATGTGAGTGGCAAGGTGAGTATACTGAGGCACTGTTATATACAAGAAAAAATGCTGATTTAACTAGTGTGTTGAATTCTAGTGACGAAGATAATGTTTATATCGATATGTTTAATAGATGGACTGAGGCCAACACATATTTATATAATCTGATGATGGGGAAGAAAGAGATTCTTCCGGTATATTTAGCTTGGGTTGAACAAAATGAAGGAGAAACTCTTACTGCTCTTGTTAAAATTATTGAAGCGGCAAATAAATTTGAAATGGATATAGATTATATTTTACTGAAATTTGAAAACTCTTTTAATTTAATGCTGAGCGATAAAAACTTAACTGAAGGGTACAATGAGCAAATAAAGAATGATCAATACTCTAAACTTTTATTTGAACTCGCAATGTATCTTTTTAACAGAGGGCGGTACGCAGAAGGAATGGAAAAGCTGGTCACTTGTCTGAATTCAGCTATTAGAATTAATAATTCTAATGACATAATACAATGTGTTGCTCTCTTTGAGAGGTACAGGTCTTTTGCATCTAAAGAAGTGGAAAATAGCTATCGCAATCTAATGGAGGAGGTTCACGGCTATTATGAAAATAAAAAAAATCATGGCTATACTCTTGTTTAGTGTTGTGATTATTAGCATCTTTCCTATAAGTCAGTTTGATGTGAAAGAACAGATTTATGTACTATTAGGTCATGGTGCTGGAGGATTGTAACATAAGGTATAGGGGAGTATCTATGGATACTTTATTGGTTTATTTCCGAATGAGGAAGTAAACCTTTTTATGTTTTCATAGCTTAACCGATGCAAAATAATAGATTTTAATATAATTTACATAAAAGTGGTCTGAGTGATGGAGTTGTGATAATGAAATTGGTACCTACCATAAGAGTATTTCGAATAGTATGAAATCGATATATACATGGAAAATAAGCCAGCTCTCATAATTACAAGCGACCTATTTTTTAATTAAACATTATATATCATTCCAACTCATCCAGCCTGAAGCTTAGATTTAAAGATCAGCTTCTTCAATGAACTTAAAGTGAAAAACAATACAAGACACATACCTAATTTTACACCGATATCTGAGAGACGTTGAATATTACCAGCGGCAAAAACGTTGTATCCATTGGTGACAGCTGAACTAAAATGATCCCCAAAGAATAGATAATATGATCCGAAAATGACCATATGAGAAACTGTATACAAGATAGAGAAGGCGAAGGGCATCAAAGAGATGTAGATATTTTTGCTGATAACAAACAAAATGAGTGTTTGAACAGCTAGGATCAGACCACCAATAAGCATGAAGCTATTGCGCCCTGAAAAATCATAAGCGCCGCTGAAAAATAAATTCTCAAAAAGCGTAAATGAATCGAGGCCACCAAACATATTTTTGAAAAGACCCAGATATGCCTGCAAGTATCCTAATCCAAATAAAATGGGAACCGACAGTAGGCACCAACGATCAGTGTTTTTGCGAGTCAGCAACAGAGCACTGCTCAAGGCACATATTGTAATGAAGGCTACAGGGAGAAGTTCGATCACTCTGTTATGAACATCATAATAATGAAGAACTACTCCTGCGAACAGGGAGCTAAAATACAGGATTAAGCTCATGATTATAAACTGTAGGATCAGTTTACTTGATAGACCATAAGTCTCTTGAGTCAATTTAGTTTTTATGCTGATCGGATCGCCAAAAGACGCTATAGCTTTGGTGGTGGCTTGTTCTTCAGTGCATCCCTCATTGATATGATGCTCCTTGGAGGAGTGTAAATGAGTAGCCATTTCTTCGGCTAAATCGCTACGTTCTCGTTTAGATAAGAATGATTTCTTAAAAACTTGGTCTAAATAGGATTGAATGTCCATTCGCCGTTCCTCCTAAGAAAATATTAATGATATGTGTATTTTGTTCCCATGAGGTTTTGATCGATTCAAGTCGAAGTTGGCCATCATCTGTTATCCTGTAATATTTTCGTCTAGGGCCACCTTCTTGATCACCCCAGTAGCCCTCAATGTAAGAATTGGCTTCCAGCCTCTTTAATGCAGGATACAGCGTACCTTCCTTCAGCAGAAATGCTCCATCGGTGACTTGATTGATATATTGAGATATCTCATACCCGTATGCATCCCTTTGACTCAGAATGGAGAGCACAATACCATCGATATATCCTTTGATCATTTCATTCTTCAACTGATACACCACCTACTATGTAATTCTATGTAGTTAAATTAACATATATTTGAAGATGGTTCAAGAAGATAGAGCAATCTTTGGGCTCTATATTGTATGAATTCATCCTTTTGATAGAAGTTGACTATATCTAATAACATTTCTTATAGAATACTATAAAATATTTAGAAAAATATTATATAATTGGAATATATTTATCTGCGTTAACTTTCAATACAGCATGTAACAATGGATCAATTGGAGGTTGATTTTTGAAGATAACTCGTGAATACTTCCGTCTGTTTACTAAAATGATGTTAAGCAACAAAGTGGCATTCGTATGGTATCTGTTATTTCCCCTTATTGCGTTTTTCATTTTTAACTATCAGTGGTTTACCCAGGAGCCTGAGATCACTTTGATCTGATCGCAAATGTGATAAAACGCCCGCCAGAAATACAAGGTATTCCTGATGAGAAGGAGATCATCTACCAGCTGCAGGGTTTGTTATTTCCTCTAACCTTAAAGGCTAAGGATCTTTTTCGTTTTTTTCTGTATTCTGACCACTCCAACCGTATTGAAGTGAATAATGAACCTTATGTAGATGAAGCTATGAGTCCAGCTGAGGTTGATTTGGTACAGCGTGTATGGCATATGGAGTTTGGGCAACTATCTGTTGGGGAGAGGCGCTATCTGTGTATTTTGGCTATCACATTAATGAAGAGGAAATTGTACATCTTTGACGAGCCACTAGCGGGAATCGATCCTGAGATGCGTTATCATATTCTAAAAAGGATCGAAAAGCTTGCACTCCATAATGAGTGCACTGTACTGGTCTCGAACCATCACTTGCAGGATATTGCAAATATCCAGTGTGTTCTGCATTTTATTCATCAAGGTAAAATAACCTTTAGTGGGTCATATGAGACATTTATTGAAATGGGAGATGGAGTGAATCCTGACTTAGCGTTTTTGGAGCAGGTGAAGTAGGGAGAAGTGTTGCATTTTCAAAAAACGCAGTTACTCATTTTTAATTTTAACCGAGGACGGAGAGGGGAAAAGCTATTTTTTATTTTCACATCCTAGAAAAGGAAGAATGTAATGCTCTTTCTAAAGAATTATTTTTACAATATTATGCAAAGCATAATATGTTATAAAAAGCACTTGTAGTCATTAGCAAAATATATAGCTTACTCATATTAGTGGTACTTATGAATGTGAAGAACCAACGGGGTTATATTTTTACTGGCGAGATACTATTGGTTAATGACTAGACTTGATTTCACAATTTTGGTAATTTAATAACGCATACAATAGCGATACTATATTACTAAAGGAGAATTTAAATTTGAAAAGTAAAATGAATTTCTTAGTTCCCCTTATCTGTTCTATTATATTATTTGTTATTGGATTTCAGTTTATTGCTCAAAGTACTGATTGGGGTATGGACAAAGCTATGTTGGTTTTGGCAGAATACCAAAATGTAAAGTCTGATACCTCTGATATCTTTGGTAGTTTTATAAACTCAGAGATTTGGTCGTATAAAATTGAAGGAATATTATTGATATTTTTAGGGATGT
This sequence comes from Paenibacillus sp. NN59, assembly GCF_057597225.1. Lineage (NCBI taxonomy): Bacteria > Bacillati > Bacillota > Bacilli > Caryophanales > Paenibacillaceae > Paenibacillus > Paenibacillus sp. NN59. The sequence goes on from NZ_CP199678.1 coordinate 435,089, forward strand.
TAATGTTGTATTTAGCAAATTCATTACGAAATAAATAAGGCAGGGGCTGTCCCATAAGTCATAAAATTGGCTAGGGACAGCCCTGTTTTCTAAATTGTAGCAACAAAAAAATGGGTCTGGCAAAACGACTTGATCTGATCGCAAATGTGGTTAAACGTCCGTCAGAAATACAAGGTATTCCTGATGAGAAGGAGATCATCTACCAGCTTTGCCACTTGCCCTTACTCAAAATTGTACGACAATAATTACCAGTAAAGAGTTAACTTGTGCAACAAACTGTGCTAAATTGAAGATAATAAAAAAGAGCAAGGATGCGCTAACATCCCTACTTTTTACAACAGCCGCTTCTAAGGGTGGTGGCTGTGCATAGGTAGCTGAAATAGATCATTACCTTAGCGGGGGCGGTCTATTTCTTTTTGTTTTGATTATTTAAGCAATTAACACCGAATCGCCACAGCCATCACCCTTGCAGCGATTAGAAAAAAACGATTGATATGACAGGGATTGCATTCGACACCAATGGGTTTTATTCATCAAGGTAAAAACACCTTTAGCGGATCATATGACACATTTATTAAAATGGGTGATGGGGTGAATCCTGACTTGGCGTTTCTGTGAAATGTGGATGGATCACGATATGTGGATAAAACATAAGACCGCGTATCCATATGTTGTATGTATTTTTGATTAATGGACATATTTTAAAATACTTAAGTTATGAAACTAAATCTTTGCAAACAATCATTAGATTTTGCAAAGGAATAAAATATGAATTTTTTGGCAATGTATCCTAAAATGATGTAAAACGAGGGGGTGCATGTTATGAGTGAACCGATGCAAATCAAGGATCGAATCGAACGGGATAGGCAGAAGTTACGTCGGTTGGCGGAGAATCATGGCATGCAGGATAACAAAGTCCTCGAGCAGTCCATGGTGTTGGATGAGCTAATCAACGAATATTATCGTTTCCAATATAAACATATGATGAAGAGACAACCGATTGCTTAATGCAGTCGGTTTTTTGATGTAACCCAAAAGAAGCCGACTGCAAAATTGCATTCGGCTTTTAATGTTTTCCGAAAGATAAATCACGCTTCCCTAACTTACTCCCATAACAGCCTTCCATCCAATTCCTCTTTAAATTCCGTACTAAATCCATAGCTTACAGGATCGTCGCGACATCTCTAAACTGGATATGATGACCTCAATTCACCCGGAATGGATGCATCTGTTGGTTCCAACGGATTGAACCATTTCATCGAACAACAGCGAGGGCTCATACAATGAAACGAAGGAGGGGGACAAGTGAATGGCAGAAAGGACGTTGAACTTTGTTAGTTCTATTCGAGATTTCATAGGTTTCAGCTCAATCCGAAAAAGCATAAACCTGCGCTCCAAGCTGCTAGTGCTTTTTCTGGCATTGACGCTCTTGCCGCTTAGCTTGCAGGGGGTGATGAGCTACGCTCATTTTTCGCAGACGCTGGATCGCAAGACGGAGCAATTCACCATTGATATGGTGAGGCAGATCAACACCAATCTGAACCGAATGCTCAAGGATTTTGAGCGGTTGTCGCTCTTGCCGCTTTATGACGAGACCGTTCTTAGAATCCTGCGGAAGTACGATGGGGCGATGGGTGCAGGGACGTGGGCGAAGTCGGATGATTATCAGAAAATGAAGCTGTATACGTCCGCTCAAGCCTATGATCGGCCAGAGATTCGAGGCATTCATCTGATCAGCAACAGCGGCATCCTGTTCTCCAATCTGGACTCCCTTGCGGTCAAACCCGTCTGGGACGGCAACCAAGAGAAATGGTTTGCCGAACTGAGGGGCACCGAAGGCATATGGCACTTGCTTCCTCCGCATATTCCCGGCTACTACGTAAGAGGTCAGGAAGCGGAATACATCAGCGTGGGCAGAGAGCTGCGTGATCCGGGAACGCTACAGCGGCTGGGGTACATTTTGATCGATATCCGGCTGGAGGCATTTGGACAGCTATTATCCAACCTGAATTTTGAGCAAAAGGCAAGTCTGATGATCGTGGACAGCCAGCAACGTCTTATTTTTGAAAAAACGTCAACAGACGGCTTATCCGCTTATGCTCCTTTGTTATCTCATGGAAAGCATCAGGATTATGCAGACAATCAGAAGATAGAGCTGGAGGGAAGATCTTATCTCCATGTAAAGCATCATTCAGGATATTCAGGGTTGTCCGTGATCAGTCTGACGCCAATTACGGTCATTCAAAAGGAGTCTGGGGAGATGCTGACCTTTACGATGGGACTTGCTCTTCTCTGTATGGCGGCTGTAGCGATCCTCGCCGTACTCGTATCGTATAGGGTCACACGTCCGCTTATCCGTCTGAAACATCATATGATTCGTGTGGAACAGGGGGATTTCAGTCAGCGGGTTACTCAGTACAGCAGTGATGAACTGGGGCAGATCAGCAGGGGATTTAACCGGATGATGGAGGAGATCCACCGTCTGTTCCATGAGGTGTATATGCTCGAAATTCAGGAACGGGAGGCTGAATTGTCGGCGCTACAGAGCCAGATGAACCCTCATTTTATATACAACACACTGGAGTCGATCAACATGATGGCTGTCCGCCAGAGGCATGCCGAAGTATCTGCCATGGTGACAGCGCTTGGCAGGTTACTTCGATACACCATTGATAAGGCAGATCGCATGGTGACGCTGCGGGAAGAGCTGGCGTTTGTCGATTCTTATGTACGAATTCAGCAAGTGCGTTACAACGGTGAACTGGAGATTATTTATGACATGGAGGAAGAGGTTAACGACTGTCTTGTTCCCAAGCTGATCCTGCAACCGCTGGTGGAAAATGCAATCTGCCATGGGATCGAAGGACGGCTAGCAGGCGGCAGCACGGGTGGTAATAATGGCGGCATGATCTGGGTATCTGCCGTTTTATTCGATCAGGAACTGCTCATCAGTGTTCGGGACAATGGCAAAGGGATGGAACAGGAGGAGCTGGATCGGTTAAATGCTTCTGTCTCTGGGCAGACCGTTTCTGGACAAAACGTGTACCCAACCGCTAATCCCATTCTGCATCGTCATGCCGGGGAAAGTCTGGGGTTGCACAATATCGCTCAAAGGCTGCATCTGGTGTATGGAAAAGACAGCGGACTAACGGTTGATGGCAGCCCCGGACAAGGGCTGGTTGTGACTTTATCCATTCACCTTCAACGGAAAGGGGATTGATACGCATGTATAAAGTACTGCTTGTGGAGGATGAAACGGTGATTCGTCAGGGGTTACGAGAGTTGATTGTACAGGCATCCCCTCAGTTTCAGGTGGTGGGGGAAGCGGCAAGCGGAGCCGAGGCATTGGAGGTACTGCGCTGTGAAGTGCCGGATGTACTAATCACGGATATCCGTATGCGCGAGATGGATGGATTGACGCTGGTTTCATTAGCGAGAGAGATGTACCCTGATCTGCTGATGCTTATCATCAGCGGGTACGGGGAGTTCGAATATGCACGCAGGGCGATGGAACACGGGGTATTAAGTTATCTTTTGAAGCCAATCGAACGTCATGAACTGGTGAAATGTCTGCAAAAAATACAATCGCTGCTGGACCGTAGGTATGGTCTCTCCACACTTCCCATCCCCGAAACCTCTGGCGCAGCCAACCCGGAACACGGGGAACCTCGCAAAATTATTCGTAGCGTGAAAGAGCATATCCACCAGCATCCCGATGGTGATCTGCGGCTCCAGACGGTTGCTTCACTGGTCAATCTGAACCCGACGTATCTGAGCCAATTATTCAAAACCGAGACGGGCATCAACTATTCGGAATATATCGCGGAGGCTCGAATGGAACGTGCCAAGTGGCTGCTGGCCAACACCGGACTCAAAATCTATGACGTTGCCCGGTTATCTGGATATCAGAGTCCGAAACATTTTATGTTGGTTTTTAAACAGCAGATGGGGTGTACGGCAGGGGAGTACCGTGACGGATATGGTGTACAGCGTGGGGAGTAGTAAGAAACAGAGAGTAAAGGCAAGGGATTAGCACTAGTACAATGCCTCTTGGTTTAGAAGAGTTTGGACGAGCGAAGTATAGAGAGCATTTAGGCGAGTACTGTATGAGGGCAGGGACAGAGCCACGAGTAAATCTCTTTAAAAAACGTACCATTTCTGCAACTGACGTGATTTAGGAGCAAGCAGCGCTTTCGATATACTGGGGTGGCACAGGAATACCATAACGTCCATAAGGGGGATTTCCATGAAAAAGGCAGGACTGATGCTGATTCTCGCGCTTATGATCACAGCTCTAATCGGGTGTACTAGCACCAATACGGGCGGGGGTTCTAACGCCTCTGGTGGAGAGAACGACAAGGTAGAGCTGAAGTTCATGATGTGGGGCAATCAGGCACACATTGATGTGTACAACAAGCTGATCGATGGCTTTACCAAAGAGAATCCGGGCATTAAGGTAACGATGGAATCGGTACCCTTTGCCGACTATCAGCAGAAAATATCGGTGCTTGCCGCTGGCGGATCGCTTCCTGATCTGGCCTGGGTATCGGAACGCATGATACCACAATTCAAGTCCAATCACATCCTGGCCGACGTGTCGGCGTTCAAGGATGATGCACAATTCAAGCTGGACGATTACATTCCCAGCACGCTGGATCTCTTCCGTGAGGGAGATCAACTGTTAGGCTTGCCGTTTTCCACACCGCCTGTGGTGATGTTTTATAATCAGACGCTGTTTGACAAGGCTGGGCTGACCGATCCGAATACGCTGGCTGCCAAAGGCGAGTGGACGTGGGAGCAGTTCGAGGCTTCTGCCAAAGCGATAACCAGCAAGGATGCGGCGAATCGCATCTATGGGGCTAACTTTTTTCGGGACTGGAAGACCTGGGCCGTGCTTTCTTCATACTCCTGGTCTAACGGAAGCGGGCCGTTCAACGAAGATATGACAGCGTTTACCTGGAATGACCAGTACGGTGTGCAGACCTTCGCGATGCTGGAACGCATGATGTTTACCGACGAATCTCACCCGAAAGCGGGCGAACAGGTGAGCTTTGATGCAGGCAATGTGGGCATGTTCTTCGATAACTACAGCTATGTGTCCAAAGCGAGGGAGATCAAGGATTTTGAATGGAGCATTGCCCCTATGCCGTCCGGTTCACAGGGCAGCGTACCGATGCTGGGGCAGGCGGGCTATGCCATGTTCAAGGATAGTAAGCACCCGGAGGAGACGAAGAAATTGCTGAAGTATTTTGCCAGTGAACAGGGAACGCAAGCAACCGCGACGTACTTTGTGCCTGCGCGTACTTCGGTGCTGAACTCCGATGCTTTCATCCAGCAGCCGAACAACCCGAGCAAAGAGCATATCGTGCAGGCGGTCATTGATGAAATGCCGAAAGCTCGTCTGATTCCTGGACATATCCGCTGGCAGGATATTGATAACGCGGTACTGCAAGGTTTTGACCGATTATTCGCCCGTACAGCCTCGCCAGAGGAAAATTTGAAACAAATGCAGACGGAAGTGCAGCGCATATTGCAGCCCTGAAGAGTTGGAGAGTGAAGGAGTGCGGGAGATGAAGCGTAAATAAGATAGAGCGTAGGGAAGACGGGAAAATGACGGAAAGAAAAATGACGGAAAAAAAGTGAATGGGGCGTATGCAGAGTGAGAGAAGTGAGAGAAGTGAGGGGATGAACCAGGTGGAAGACATGAAGAAGGGTCAGCGGACGGAGCAGACCAAGGAGTCGCAACAGATGCAGCATTCTCAGAGTTGGCAGAACTCCCAGAACCCGCAACATTCACATCAAGTCGATCAACTTCGGGCTAAGCAGCATGTGCAAAAGACAGGTCAACTGCAAGCCATGCTGGAACAAAAACCGCTGTCGCTCATCGTCAGTCTGCCCGGGAACGATCTCGCACTGGCTCGGGCGGCACGGGAGGAAGGTGCGGATGCTCTGAAGGTGCACTTTAATGTGGGCCATCGCGCAAGTGGCAACCATTTTGGTTCTCTGGATGAGTACACCGAGGTATTTCGGGCGATCCGCTCGGAGTTCGCTGGTCCGTTCGGCGTTGTGCCATCCGGGAGTATCGAAGGGACACGGAGAGAAGATGTGGAGCGCCTGGCGGATCTAGGCTTTGATTTCTACTCCATCTATGCGCATCATCTGCCTTCTTTTATGCTGCAAGACTTTGGAGTGGAATCTACGTTTGCGATTAACAACGAGTATGATGTGTCTTTGGTGGCATCTGCTGTACATTTCGGCTTTACTGCATTGGAGGCTTCGATTGTACCCGGCAAAGAATACGGCACCCCGCTCAGCTTTGCGGACGTGCTTCGTTATCGGCAACTGGTCTTGCAGGCCGGGGTACCGGTACTTGTCCCTTCCCAGCGTAAATTGGTACCGGAGGATGTTCCCGTGCTTCACCATAGCGGCATCAAGGCGATTATGCTCGGGGCCATGGTTACAGGCAAAACGGAGGATGAGCTGCGTAGAGCGGTGAGTAGCTTCCGCAATGCCATAGATCGTCTGACTGGGAGGGATGGCTCGTGAGCCGATCCAAAAAGCGGAGGCGTGGAGGGCCGCTCGCCAGGGAAGCGCAGATTGCTGGCTGGTTGTTTATTTCACCGATGGTGCTGGGCTTTACTTTGCTGCTTCTGTTCCCGATGGGGCTTGCGTTTTATATGAGCCTGACGGATTGGCCGCTGCTTGGGGATCACCATTTTATCGGACTGAACAATTACCGGGATATTATGACGGACGCCATGTTCTGGGAAGTGCTTGGCAATACGGTTTACTTTACGGCAGGTCTGGTGCCGCTGAATATCGTACTCGCTTTGCTGCTCGCCCTGCTCTTATCCAAAAGCATTCGAGGGATTGGCCTGTTCAGAACGGCCATTTTTGTCCCGGTGATGACGTCATTAATTGTCTGGGCCATCGTGTGGAAGCTGATGTATGCAACAGAGTCGGGGCTGATCAATCAGCTATTGCTGATGATGGGCATTAAAGGCCCTGCCTGGCTATATGATCCGAACCTGGCCATGCCTGCGGTCATTGTGACGAGTGTGCTGAAAAATGTCGGTCTGAACATGGTGCTGTTCATTGCAGCACTTCAGCAAGTCCCGCGTTCCTTGTACGAAGCGGCGACACTGGACGGCGCGGGCAGAAGGGCTTCTTTTTTCAACGTCACCCTGCCTATGATCACGCCGACCGTATTTCTGACCGTCGTGATGACCGTCATTGGGTCGCTCAAAGTATTTGGACAGATCTATGTCATGACCCAAGGCGGGCCGAGCAACAGCACGAAAGTTCTGGTCTATTACATCTGGGAAAAAGCGTTCAAGCTGTTTCAGTTCGGCTATGCTTCGTCCCTTGCGTATGTGCTGTTCCTGATTGTGCTGATTCTGACGCTGCTGCAATGGCAGCTTCGAAAGAGGTGGGTGTTTGGTGAAGGCGATGCCTAGTTTGTCAGGCCGAAGGTTCGGGGCTGCGGTTGGCACCTATTTGATACTGTCGGCAGTTTCGCTGATCATGATTGTTCCGTTGATCTGGATGGTCTCGACATCCCTCAAGGAACCGCAGAGCATATTTACCTATCCGCCGCAGTGGATACCGGACAGCTTGCAATTTCAGAATTATATCGATGTGTTTCGATTGATTCCGTTTCACCGTTTTTACGGGAATAGTGTGTATATCTCTGCGTTGGTGGTGCTTGGCACGGTGTTTTTTTCCTCGCTTGCTGGGTACGCCTTTGCCAAGATTCCGTTTAAGGGACGGAATGTGGTCTTTCTCATTTTGCTGAGCGCGATGATGATTCCGCATGAAGTCACAGCGATTCCGATGTTTCTGTTTATGCGGCAGCTGGGGTGGATCGATACGCATCTTCCGCTGATTTTATTGCCGATCTTTGGCGCGGGCGGCGTGTTTGGCATCTTTGTGATGCGGCAGTTCTTTATTACGGTGCCCACCGAGCTGGAGGAAGCGGCCATGATTGATGGCTGTAGCCGATTTCGGATTTATTGGCAGATTATGCTTCCGCTTGCCAAGCCGGGTATGGCGACGCTGACGATTTTTACATTTGTGACGAGCTGGAATGAGTTCTTCGATCCGTTGATTTTTATCAATTCGAGAGAGCTAATGACGCTGCCGCTGGGGTTGTCCCTGTTCACGGATGAGGTGGGCACAGCCTGGCAGTATTTGATGAGTGCGACCGTGATGGCGACGGTGCCGCTATTGATCGTCTTTTTCCTGGCGCAGCGGCGTTTCATTGAGGGAGTGGCGATGACGGGATTGAAGGAGTAGTCGGGATCGGGAAGTCAGACAGACAGAGGCACGATGCATCAGGCATCAGGCGATTGGAAGGGCAGCATATCGTATGGAAGGGAGAGGGCATGTTTGAATGAAGTGGCGAATGTCAAAAGGGAAACGGCGGATGTTGTCGTTGTCGGAGGCGGCCCCGCGGGAATAGCGGCGGCGATTGCAGCAGGGAGGCAGGGTGTTCGCGTGGTGCTAGTGGAACGCTACGGATTTGTTGGCGGGATGTCAACGGCTGCTATGGTCTACCCGTGGATGACGTTTCATACCGAGCAGGGTGAGCAGGTCATTCGGGGGATTGCACAGGAGATTGTGGATCGCTTGCAGGCACGTGGCGGTTCTCCCGGGCATCTGCGTGATACGGTTGGTTTTGTGCATAGCGTGACACCGTACGATCCGGCCGTCTATCAGGTGGTCGCGGCAGAAATGTTGAAAGAAGCGGGTGTTCGGCTGTTGCTGCACAGCTTCGTAGATGGTGTTACTACGGTGGATGACCGAGTAGAGGCGGTGCGAGTGACGAACAAATCCGGTCAGCTGGAGCTTCAGGCGAACGTATTTGTCGATGCGAGCGGTGATGCGGATGTGGCTTATCTGGCTGGGGCCACTATAGCGAAGGGGCGGGAGGAAGACAGCCAATCTCAGCCCATGACGATGAAGTTCCGTATGCGCGGCGTGGATCTCGGGCGTGTGAAGCAGTATATGCAGGAGCATCCGGAGGATTTTTATGAGAAAACACCTTTTGCCGAACTGGACACGATTCCGTTAACGGGCGTGAGCGGCTTCTATTCACACTGGAAGAGAGCGGCAGTGCCGATTCAACGCGATCAGGTGTTATTTTTCACCGGACCGGCGGCTGATGAAGTGTTGATTAACTGTACCCGGGTGCAGGGGCTTGATGCCACCAATGCTGTGGATTTAACCGAAGCTGAACAGGAGGGACGAAAGCAGGTGCTGATGATTGCCGAATTTCTGCGGAATGATGTGCCTGGTTTCGAACGAGCTTCGATCTCGGCTGTAGCCCCACAGATCGGCATTCGTGAATCCAGACGTGTCATTGGGCATTATGCGCTGACTCAGGAAGATGTCGTTGCAGGACGGAAGTTCGACGATGTCATCGCTAGAAGCGGTTATCCTATCGATATTCATGATCCCTCCGGGCAGGGCGTGACTGCAGCCTTTATTGAAGGAGATGGTGCGTATGATATTCCCTATCGTTCGCTGCTCTCGCAAAATATCAGCAACTTGCTGGCTGCCGGACGCTGTATCTCCACGACACATGAGGCTCACGCCACAACCAGACTGACCCCAAGCTGTATGGCAACGGGAGAAGCTTCGGGAACAGCTGCGGCTATGGCGGTAAAGCTGAAACTTCCGCCTGCAAAGCTTCCTGTATCACTGTTGCAAGCAGAGTTGCGTCAAAATGGTGCGGCAATTTGAGCGGAAAAGGGAACGAAGTTAGGGTAACCGCACAGTGGTGAAATTCTAACGATCACCAGAAGCCTTATTTGGGCAAAAAAGTAGACAAAAAAATTCTAACGATCCCCAGTGACGCTATTTTGCCAAGATTGCTCGGAATGGGGCGGAAAATGGCCTGAATCAGCAAAATAAGCTTCCTACGGATCGTTAGAATTGAAAATGCCTCAAAAATGGCTAAATAAGCTCATCTGAGATCGTTAGAGTTCAAAAGCTCCAATTCCACGAAAAATGTGGAACGGGAGCTTTTGAACGTTGAACCGTTACTTTGTTTAGCTCGTATTTTGGCAGTTCCACTTCGAGTATTGAAGCTGGACAGTTGAATCGCGAGCAACCGTAGCGGTAGCCTCAAACTGTTCAACATGGAGCAATAGAGTAGCTTAGCTTCAAACCATTGCTACAAGCAATGGAGACCAAAGGAACTGAACCTAAGCACCTGGAACAAAACAACGCCCACCTCCCTAGTTCATTCGTGCCTCAAGTCTTCTGGCAACGATCGAGAGGGAGTAGTTGATGATGAAATAGAGTACAGCAGCGAGCAACAACGCCGGGATGATGTAATCGAAGCTTTGACCTCCAAGGATCTGCACATTGCGCATCAGCTCCGGCAGGGAGATGATAATGGCCAGTGACGTATCCTTCAATAGTGAGATGAACTGGCTGACCATGGGCGGAGACATGCGGCGCAGTGCTTGTGGCATGATGATACCGATGAGCGTCTGCATGTAACTTAGGCCAGAGGAGCGGGCAGCTTCCACCTGACCACGTTCTACAGATTTAAGGCCGCTTCGCACGATTTCTGCGATCATGGCGCCTTCGAACAGACTCAGTCCTACAACCGTGGACCAGAAGGGTGGCATTTTAATACCAAGCTGTGGTAGCACGATATGGATAAAAAAGATGATGAGCAGCAGCGGCAGGTTACGAATGGTATCTACGATAACCGCCACAATCTGGGAGAGGACGGGGATTCGTGTAAATCGTATCGTACCGAGCAGTGTGCCCAGCACAAAGCTGAACACAATGGATAAGCCTGCAACTTGAAGGGTCACCCAAAATCCTTGCAACAGGAAACGAAGGTTAGGCCACTCATAGGCCCCGCTAAAGTCCATACATCCGATGCCTCCTTCGGTGAGCGATATATGTTCAATGAATCACCACATGTGACTGGGTAGTAATACCCTACATCGTAACCTGCCCGGCAGGTTTGTTTTTCTTCGGTTTACCTTTAGGTTTGCGCGCTTCTGCATCACTCTGTCCAAATCTGCGTTCCATATAATGCACCAGAAAGCTGAGCGGTAAGGTCAGTATCAGATAGAACAGAGCAACGATGGTGTAGACGCTTAGTGGCTGGAACGTATCGGAGTTCACAATGTCGGCAAAATACATCAAGTCCATGCCGGCCACAACCGCCAGGATGGATGAGTTTTTGACCAGATTAATAAATTGATTGCCAATGGAAGGCAGTACAATTTTGATGGCCTGCGGCAGGATGACCAGATTCATGGCCTGTACATAAGACAGTCCCGATGAACGTGCGGCCTCCAGTTGACCTCGAGGTACAGTTTGGATGCCTGCCCGAATCGCTTCTGCGATGAAAACGGCCGTGTATATGGTTAGTCCCAGTGTGCCCGCGACAAATCCATCCAGAGAAATACCCAGCGAAGGCAGTCCGAGATAGAAAAAAAACACAACCAGCAACAAGGGAATGTTGCGGATAAATTCAACAAAGGCCGTACCAAACCAGTTCAACGGTTTGACCGGTGAGATTCGAAAGATCGCCAGAATGGCCCCGAGTACAAAGCTGCCAATCAGAGCCATCACGCTCACTTGAATTGTATTCAGAAATCCTTCCATAAAGCGGTCGGAGTGTCTGAACAGTACGCTGAAATCCAATGTGCCCATAACAAGAGCCCCCGTTCTCCAGGTGTGAAAATAAAACAACAGCGCATCTGCTGCATACGTATTTCTCGTATACGGCAGATGCTTGCAGTGTATATTGAATGTTTAGCTGATGGTAGATTTGCTCATCATCAGGTACTTGGACTATTCAGGCTTGCTACCTAGCCACTTTTCATGCAACGTGTCATACTCCCCGCTATCCTTCAGGGCTTTCAGCATCTTGTTCACTTCTTCTACAAAAGCCGTATCGCCCTTGCGAATCGCCATGCCGTATGGCTCACTAGTGAAGTTGCCGCCAACCAACTTGTAGTTGTTGTCCGTCTGCTGCATGCCGATGAGGATGATGTTATCGGTCGTCAGCGCCTCGCCTTTGCCTGCTTTCAGCGCTGTAAACGCATCTTGATAATTATCAAACTCCAGCACGTCGGCTTTCGGTGCCTTCTCGCGGATATTCTGTGCAGACGTAGAGCCTTTCACGGCAAGCACTTTCACACCATCCAGGCTCTCCAGACCAGCGATGGCACTGTCGTTTTTCACCAGAAGGGATTGGCCTGCCTCGAAGTACACATCACTGAAATCCACTTGCTCTTTACGCTCATCCGTGATGGTCATCGTCGCAATGATGATGTCGATATCTCCGTTTTGCAGCATCGGTATCCGTGTTTTGGACGTTACTTCTTTCAGTTCGACCTTCGTTTCATCTCCCAAAATCTGCTTGGCCAGTGCCTTGGCAATATCGATATCAAAGCCTTCCACATCTCCACTTGCCGGGTCTTTGAGTCCAAATAACTTCGTGTCATATTTCACGCCAGCAATCAGCTTGCCGCGTTCCTTAATCCGTTCAATCGTACCTTGCGCTTCCGCATCGCCCCCACCGCTTGTGGAAGGTGTGTTTGTACCAGTGGAGTTACAGCCAGATAATACGAGTGATAACATAAGCACCAACATTAACGTTAAAGACGGGAACTTCATATTATTGTTCATCAATTTAAGACCCCTTTCAAAATGTGGAGTGAGCATAAATGATTGGATTAACGTCTGGGTGAAAGTACGAAGAGGTTAATGATGGATCAGGCGGCTAAGGAACTGTTGTGCTCTTTCTTCTCGGGGATTGTCAAAAAAATCTACTGCGGGAGCCTCTTCGACGATCCGGCCCTCGTCCATGAAAATGACCCGGTCTGCCACCTCACGGGCAAATCCCATCTCGTGGGTAACGACGACCATGGTCATGCCGTTGTGGGCAAGGGAGCGCATCACATCCAGAACCTCCCCGATCATCTCAGGATCAAGGGCGGACGTGGGTTCGTCAAAAAGCATAATCTTCGGTTCCATGGCGAGTCCTCTCGCAATGGCTACACGCTGCTGTTGTCCACCGGACAATTGGGATGGGTAACTGTCTGCTTTATCGGCAATGCCGACCCGTTCAAGGTATTTCATAGCGGTTGCTACGGCTTGGGCTTTGGGTTGCTTACGCACCTTGACGGGTGCAAGAGTGATGTTGTCGATGACTTTTTTGTGGGGATACAGATTGAAATGTTGAAAAACCATGCCGATGTCGCGGCGGAAGAGGTTGATGTCCACCTTTTTCTGATGCAGAGGAATGCCGCTGACAACGAGCTCACCTTCACTGATGGTCTCCAGGCGGTTAATACAACGGAGCAACGTACTTTTGCCAGAACCTGAAGGTCCGACAATAACGACGACTTCTCCTTCTTCGATACGAAGATGAATATCCTTGAGGACATGGAAATGACCGAAATGCTTTTGCACACGTTTAAATTCAATCAAGAACACACACCCTTTCTGCAATGGAGAGTAAAAATGGGATAAAAAGGCATTATTGCAAAGTGGTTATTTAATCATACATAGACATCCTGCTGATAGCAATTGGTCTGTAATAAAACGTGACATAAGTAATGGGTTTTATAGGGCTTTAGCCCAAATTTACGTTATATATATGTTATGTAGTTGATTTTCTTGTGACGAATGCTGACAGAAAAATGAATCAATACTCCTAGTTTATTTACAATGACTGGAATTGATGTATGCTGTAAACTAAAAATAGTGTCTTGTTTTTATAGACGGGCTAACAAATATAAATAACAAATAACATCAAGTTCACTCTGTACATGGCAAAAAAGCTTAACCCGTCGCTACTGTGCCGTTGATATGATGAAACGAGAGAATCGAGTAGAGAGGATGATTTCATACCATGAATATATATCGCTCCCCATTATCTGCAGGGTCAGGCAGTGCAACTGAACTTCAAGCATACGAAGTGGATTTGCCCGAGATTCCTAAAAATGATTTTCATATTACCGAGTATGGTGCCGTTGGAGACGGTATTACAGATAATACAGAGGCCTTTCGGTTGGTTATTGCGGCATGTGCAGACGCAGGTGGAGGCAGGATCATCATTCCTGCCGGCGTGTGGCTCACTGGACCGATCGTGCTGCGTAGCCGAATTGAACTGCACGTGCAAGCCGGCGCACTGGTAACCTTCAGTCAGGATTTCAACAAGTATCCTCTTATTGCATCAAGCTTCGAGGGTTGGCAGGTTGTACGTTGTCAATCTCCAATTGATGCAAACGGGCTCGAAGATATTGCGATTACGGGTGAAGGCATCTGGGATGGCGGCGGTGAAGCCTGGCGTCCGGTGAAACGTTCCAAAATGACGGCTGGCCAGTGGAAGCGACTGCTTGCCTCTGGTGGTGTTGTGGAAACGTCAGAAACGACGGATGAACAGATCTGGTGGCCTTCCCAATCTGCGATGGATGGCGGTGCCATTGCCGAGAAGCTCTACCTGGAAAAAGTACGTGATCTTGCCGCGCATCAAGAGATCCGGGATTTCTTGCGGCCGAACATGGTTAGCTTGCGCCAATGCAAACGGGTTCTGCTGGAAGGGCCTACTTTCCAGAACTCACCGGCCTGGAACCTGCATCCCTGGGCATGTGAGCATGTGACGATTCGTAAAGTGAATGTGCGAAACCCGTGGTTCTCCCAGAATGGAGACGGGCTGGATATTGAATCATGTCGTCATGTTCTGGTAGAGCAGAGTATATTTGATGTTGGTGACGATGCAATCTGTATGAAATCAGGAAAAGATGCCGAGGGGCGTGAACTCGGGCTACCATCGGAGTACGTTACGATTCGGGATTGCACGGTGTATCATGGTCATGGCGGCTTTGTGATCGGCAGTGAAATGTCCGGCGGTGTAAGGCATGTCCGGGTAACGGATTGTACGTTTATCGGCACGGATATTGGTCTGCGTTTCAAGAGCGCACGCGGACGCGGGGGGATCGTTGAGGATATTCAGATTGAGCGCATTTATATGAAGGATATCATTATGGAAGCTATTTCGTTTTCCTTTTTCTATGCGAATATGGAGGGGTCTGCCCGCGGTGGGGACCTTGCAAAAGAGGTCAGCGAAGAAACGCCGGTGTTCCGCGATATTCGCATCTCGGATGTGGTCTGCGCGGGAGCCGATACGGCATTATTTGTTAGCGGTCTACCGGAGATGCCTCTGGACAGCGTAAGTATCGAACGTTACAGCGTGGAAGCTCGTACTGGCATTCAGTGTGCTCAGGCAAAACATTTACAGATTACAGGGCTTCAGGCACAGATCACCGAAGGTCCGCTTATTCATCTTCATAACTGCAAAGGCGCTACACTGGAGGACATTAAAGGTGTGGGTGCGGATGGGAAGCTATTGAAAGTCACTGGACTTGAATCTGCGGGGATCGTATGTCGGGAAACGGATGCAGATACGGAAGGACGGCAGATATCGGTAAGTCCGGAAGTCCGAAATGGAGTTATCATTCGTAGATAAACGGTGTGATTTTTTCGTGCCTATTAGAAGTGTAATAGGGCAGCCATGTATGCAGTCCAGTCATCGCCTGAACTTCTCCTGAGATGGAGAAGAGCACATGCTGGAGCTGGAACACGGCTGCCCAATTGATTTTGTATAGGAAGAATAGGTCAGGACAACATGTCACATTCATCGATGCTCTTTGCGATAACGCAGCGGCGTTGTGCCTGTGATCTGTTTAAAGGTTTTGTTAAAATGAGCAGTATGCTCAAATCCGACCTTCTCTGCGATAAATTGAACCCGCTCTTGTGTTGAAAGTAATCTTCGCTGTGCCTCTCGAACTCGAACGATACGCAAATATTCGCTGAAGCGAAATCCGGTAAGCCTGCTGAACATTCGGCTGAGATAAGAAGGGCTGATATAAAAACGGGCTGCAGCATCTTCCAAAGTGAGCGGTTCGGTGTAGTGTTTATTGACATAGGTTACAATCTCGCTGATCTTGTCCTGCATCGGATGTAGCGAGCCTGGATTGGATTCCCGGATAACCTCCTGTGCCCGATGGACAAGAATCAGAAGTTGAGCCAACAGACTACGTACGGCGATCTCATAGTGAGGGCGTCGTTCTTTGCATTCCTGAAGCATCTGCCACAGGATGCGCTCGATCTCTGGTTGATCTGACTCGGGAAGACGGAGGAGGCTGGAGCATTTGAATGGCAGCAGACCACAGATGCCTAGCTCCATGCCCGTGGCAAAAGCAGGCGAAAAACCAATGAGAATCCGTTCGAAGCCAGGTTTGTTGCCTTTGGAGGTGGTGTGTACATCATGCGGGTTGATGAGAACCAGGTCACCTTTTCGCGCAGGCAAAATCTGTCCATTCATGGAGTATACCCGTTCACCTTCGAGCAGGTAATATAATTCGTAAAAGGGATGAGCATGAGGTTGCGGCATCGCACTCCCGTCATGTCTTCGCATATATTCTATGGTAAAGGCATAATCACCAATCCGATACTTGGGTCCGATTCGATCCTCAATGAGACTCATTAGGCAACTCCTCTCCACTTCAGCTTGGCGTTGATACTCATATCATAACGGAAAGTAGATAATTTTGTAAACGCTATCATATAGAGTGAGATTGCTTTTTGTGAAGATAGATATTATTCATCAGGGACGGGGGGATATTGTGGAGAAGGTGGACGAATGGAAGAATGCCCGTTATAAAGGTGACAAAACGGACATGTTGTTTTAGAGTAAGGAGAGCGAGGTCATGCTCCAGTTTGGGAGTATCCCCGAAAATGAATTGGAAGGAAGGAAACAAGTTATGACAGCACATGAATTATCACCGCTCGTAGCTGCGCTGGATATGCAGCCTCACGTTGAAGGTGGTTGGTATAAGGAAGTTTGGAAAGCATCTTATCAAATCCCTCAATCCGTATTACCGGACGCTTACTCTGGTCCACGCTTCTCAGCAAGTTCAACGTATTTCTTGCTTCATGCTCATGAGATCTCCGAGTGGCACACGGTGCTTTCGGATGAGCTGTGGTTATGGCACAGCGGCAGTCCAATTGAATTGAAATTGGGTGGCAACGGCGAAAACCCGGAGAATGAGGAAGTGCTGATTCTCGGCATGGATATCGAGGCAGGACAATCTCCGCAGGTACTTGTGCCTGCAGGTGTATGGCAGACGGCACGACCATTGGGCGATGAGCCGGTTCTGGTCACTTGCGTCGTAGCGCCAGGTTTTCACTTTGATGACTTCAAGCTGGTATCCAAAGGATAAGCTTATATTTAAAACTTTAAATTTAAAAAACCGATTCAGATATGCTTCAGCATCTGAATCGGTTTTTTTGAGTGCTCTTCTTTCTTGCTCTTACATTTCTCATATCTCCTTGATGTTCATTGTGAATGCTTTGCATGTCCGATGGCGAATACTGCTCACTTCGGATTTTCATTACTCATCCAGCTGTCTACATAAAACTCTCCATTATACTCCGGTAGCTTAGCGAGTTCCTTAAGCTTGAGTTCAGCTTCTTCCGCGGTAGAATACTCACCGATAACAGCCGTGAACTCATCCGTAGACGTTTTAAGGAAGGAGATATCCTCATCCGGATAAGATTCTTTTAATATACCCATGGACTCGCCAAAAGGCATTGATTCTGTACGGAGTGAGAACATCTTTCGAGGTGTGACTGGTTTGCCGTCAGAAGTCAGCTTCACTTCCAAATATCCAGGGTTCTTGAATTCCGTGACGGAATACTGTACGCCTTCTTTTAAAACAACAACGAATCCGACGGAGGAGTCGTCTAGAATCATGGAACCATAGACATCTTTCACTAAAGGTTGAGTCATGAAGTCGTTTTTTACTTTCTCCATATCCATGTAACGTGCACCGCTGAATGTAAAGAGGATACGATTGGGTGCTGACTTGTGTACTACATTATAATAAGGTGCGTCATTCGTCTGATCCTGGTCATCGGTACTAAAATGAATTTTAAGCGTATTTTGCGTTGCGTCCGAACCCACGGTTACTCCATCGGTAATCTTACCGCCATCGCCGAATTGTAATACTTGAACAATCGTTCCGACCACAGGTATTTTGACCATAGCATTTGCAACTGTAGGAATGTTGACGATGAACAGAAAAGCTGCACATGCTGCCAGAGCAGAAGCATAGCGAATGATACGAGATGATTTTTTGCGAGCAGCCGCTTTTCGCTGGGCTTGACGAATAACCTCTGTAAGTTGAGCCGGGATTTCAATGTTTTCATAACGTTCTTTACTTGTCATAGATCTCCAACCTCTCCTTCAACTAAATCCAATTTTAATTTATTGATGATCCGATAAAATTTTGACTTGACGGTATTCTCAGATAGGGAGAGCACTTCAGCGATTTCTCGAAAACGCATATTATCGAAAAACTTCAATATGATATAGGCTCTATCTTCAGGCACGAGGCGATCGAGCGCATCGTACAGATCCATCTTTTCTTCTATGGAGGCTCCTCGCTCTGGAGCTGCGAACTCTTGCACATGATCCTCCATATAAGTTACGCGCTGGCTGCGACGAATATGGTCGATCGATGTATTGATTACAATCCGTGACATCCAGGAATCAAAATAGGTCATGGAATCCATTTTTCCATAAGCAATATAACCTTTGTATGTGGCTTCGGATACGATGTCCAATGCTTCTTGTTCATTTTTCACATAGCAGTATGCCAGTCTGTATAATTTGTTTTGGATCGTTGTTATTTTTTCGCTGAACTGTTCTTCCTTTGTTTTTCTGCTGTTCAGTCTAATCAATCTTGTTCCCCCCTGATCAACCTAAATAATATTCAAGTCCTCGTGTATTCCAGGCCCGGATTGGTGTAGAGTGCTTGAGTTGTTTGATACCCGTTAGACTGATAAGGAGGCAAAATAGTTTTAAGGCTTGCAAAAAAAATATGTAATCTCTATTACAAAGGGGCCATACCTTCATTTTTCACAACGAAGTCTGTGACTATAACCTACACAGAACCATATCAAAACACCCGCTCTTCCAGAAACGAAGGCGGGTGTAGTTCAATTCAATATGTCAGAAATTAAAATTGTCCGGATCGGAACCGAAACGCTTATTCTCGTTCAGACCGTTAATCTGTTCAATCTCCTCAGCTGTTAACTCGAAATCATATAGCTCGGTATTGGCATGAATGCGCTCAGGTGTTACCGATTTCGGGATGGTCACGATGCCGTTTTGCAGATCCCAGCGCAATATGACTTGTGCCGAATTCTTGCCGTATTTGGCAGCGATGTCCTGGAGCAAAGGATGCTCCATCAGATTACCTTGTCCAAGTGGAGACCAGGCTTCAATCTGAATCTCATGTGTACTGCAATAGTCGCGTAGTTCCTTCTGAGTCAGGAGCGGATGAAGCTCGACCTGATTGACCGCAGGTTTGATGGTGGCATCCATCAAGAGGTCTTCCAGGTGGTGAGTCTGAAAGTTACTCACGCCGATGGCGCGAACACGTCCTTCTTTATAGAGTTTCTCCAGTGCTCTCCATGTATCTTTGTACTTGCCTTTGACAGGCCAGTGGATCAAGTAGAGATCGAGATATTCAAGCTCCAGACGTTGCATGCTTTCTTCGAAAGCGGCAAGCGTGCTCTCGTAGCCTTGGTCACTGTTCCATACTTTGGTTGTGATAAACAAATCTTCACGAGCAATGCCAGATTCACGAATGCCTTGAGCGACACCGGATTCGTTATTATATACTTTGGCGGTATCGATGCTGCGGTACCCAGCTTCAATCGCTGTTTTGACGGCACTTACAACCTCATCTCCGTCTTTCACTTTGAATACGCCAAAGCCAAGCCATGGCATCTTGACTCCATTGTTGAGTGTGGTTGTGTCCTGAACGTGTTTCATGATCTGTCATTCCTCCTCTGATTCTTCTGTGAATTTCCTATATATAGAGTACTACGATATTAGTAATCGGTCGAATTTTTCGAAATGAGATTTGTTAAAGAGAGTTAGTTAAATTTCAAGAATTATTTCTTTGAAACATATATAGTTATGTTGGACTAGTTATTTAAATAAAAGTAACTATTTACAACAAAATGGTTTATGGTTCCAAAAAACTATGATATAGTAAACTTGGTATATATAACCTATATTGTGATCTACATATTCACAATCGCGCATTCATAATTGGGGAATAACCCCAAAATTGCTTGGGGAAGGGATGATGGTTAAAGCTGAATTGCCTCAGATCTCGATTGTCGTAAAAAACATTTCATGATGCATGATGTTGATGAGTATGTCACGATTTAATATTTCTGTGTTCGTATAACAATGGAGGTAAGTGATATGAGTAGTTTTACTGAGCATAAGAATGAGCCTATTGCAATTATTGGTGTGGGGTGTCGTTATCCGGGCGGAGTGCATTCTACTGAGTCATATTGGAAGTTGCTTGTAGATGGAGTTGACACGATTTCTGAAGTGCCAGAGGAGCGTTGGAACAAGAATACATATTACAACCCTAAGAAGGAAAATATGGGTAAGACACAATCTAAGTGGGGTGGATTTCTAGATAGAGTGGATCATTTCGATGCTGCTTTTTTTGGTATTTCTCCAAGAGAAGCGGCGTTAATGGATCCGCAACAAAGGTTGCTGCTGGAAATTTGTTGGGAAGCAATGGAGGATGGACTTCAGGTTCAGGAGAAAATGGCAGGTACCGATGTAGGCGTGTTTATTGGTGCTTTTACATTGGACTACAAACTACTACAGTTTTCAGAATCAAACAGACACCTTGTTGATGCACATTCGGCTACCGGAGCAATGATGACTTTATTAGCGAATAGAATCTCATATGTCTATGATTTTCGTGGGCCTAGTTTAACAGTAGATACTGCTTGCTCTTCTTCACTTGTTGCTGTACATCTGGCATGTCAAAGTCTTTGGAATGGCGAAAGCTCCATGGCATTTGCGGGGGGAGTAAATGTAATTGTAAAACCAGAATATTATATTGCGGAATCCAAAGCAGGGATGTTGTCACCAGATGGTCGCTCCAGAGCGTTTGATTCAAGAGCTAACGGTTACGTTCGTGGAGAGGGAGCAGGAGTAGTGCTACTTAAACCCTTATCAAAAGCTTTGGAAGATGGCGATCCTATACATGCTGTAATTCGAGGAACTGGTAGTAATCAAGATGGAAATACACCGGGAATTACTGTGCCAAGGGGTGATTCACAGAAGCAGTTGATTCAGGAGGTTTATAGCAGAAGCGGAGTTCATCCGCAGAGCGTAAAATATGTAGAGGCTCATGGGACGGGTACTCCAGTAGGAGATCCAATTGAAGCTAATGCACTTGGCAGTATTTTTGGAAATCAGGCCGAAGGCCAACAATGTTACATAGGATCAGTCAAAACAAATATCGGACATACAG
Organism: Paenibacillus sp. NN59; assembly: GCF_057597225.1. NCBI lineage: Bacteria > Bacillati > Bacillota > Bacilli > Caryophanales > Paenibacillaceae > Paenibacillus > Paenibacillus sp. NN59. The sequence continues at coordinate 456,493 of NZ_CP199678.1, forward strand.
AAGCTGCTGCAGGGATTGCGGGGTTGATCAAAGCAATGCTATGTCTTAAAAATAAACAGATTCCTGCACATCTGCATTTTGAGAATCCGAATAAGGATATTGACTTAGAAGCATTAGGGATAAAGATACCGACAAAACTGACCGAATGGCCGACTAGAGAACATGAACCAGCTATGGCGAGTGTCAATTCCTTTGGCTTCGGGGGAACAAATGCTCATGTGATTTTGCAAGAGTATAATGATAAGCCACAAGATGCGAAGAATTCAATAATTAAAGATAAGGGAGATTCAACACCTGAAAATGTGATCTGTCCCATTGTAATTTCGGCACGTAGCCAGGATGCACTTAGAGATTTAGTACTTGCTTTTAAAGAAAAATTCGCCGGATCTACATATAGTCTTCAAGATATAGGATACAGTTTAGCTCGCAAAAGGAATCATCATGATCATAGGTTGTCTATCTCTGCTGTATCCATTAATGACTTGAACGAGAAAATTGATCAATTTCTAAATGGAGATATTGGTGATGGAATCAGTTCTGCAATTTCTTATGGGAAGCATAAGCAACCGTTAGCTTTCGTATTTACAGGTATGGGTCCTCAATGGTGGGCTATGGGAAGAGAATTATTAAAGGAAGATGTGGTATTTCAGGATTTTGCTAAAAAATGTGATGAATTATTTAAGAAATTTTCAGGTTGGTCTTTAATTGATGCTATGAATGCGGATGAAATGCATTCCCGTATGGATGATACGGAAGTCTCTCAACCTGCCAACTTTCTCTTACAGGTTGGTCTTGTAGAGCGATGGAAGGCATGGGGGATTGAACCTGATGCGATCGTAGGACATAGTGCTGGTGAAGTAGCTGCCGCATATTGTGCAGGTGTGCTGAGTTTAGAGGATGCCATCAAAGTTGTCTATTACCGAAGCCATCTTCAGCAGAGAACAACAGGATGTGGACGTATGGCAGCGGTTGGTTTATCCCACGAGGAAGCGAAGATTGCGATCCATGATATGGACCAGATATCCATAGCGGCCATTAATAGTCCAAACTCGGTCACCCTAGCAGGAACACCGGAATCGTTGGAAAAAGTTATCCAGTCATTGGATAACAAAAAGATCTTTTATAAATATTTACATGTTAACGTGCCATATCACAGTCACTACATGGATCCATTGGAAGATGATTTGATTCGTGGGTTAGAAGATATCCATGTTATGGAGGGTCATACACCGCTATACTCCACTGTTACTGGGAAAATAATGAGTGAAGGAGATTTCTCAACCCAATATTGGTGGAAAAACGTAAGAGACTCTGTTCTTTTTGCAGAGGCTGCAGGAAATATGATCAAGTCAGGTATTTTGAATTTTGTAGAAATTGGCCCTCATCCTGTGTTAGCAAGTTCTTTAAAAGAATGTTTGAGTCTGCATAACTCTAAGGGTGAGACATTCACATCCTTGCGCAGAAAGGCAAATGATAGAAAGACATTAATTGATTCATTGGGAGCACTATATAGTAAAGGGTATAACATAAACTGGCCTGCGATATATTCGGAATCAGCAGAAATGATAGCTATGCCTATTTATCCTTGGCAAAGAGAACGTTACTGGCAGGAATCAAAGATGTCAGAAGAAGAACGGGTTAATAGCCCCACGCATACTTTATTAGGAAGAAGATTGAATACACCAGATCCTACTTGGGAGAACGAATTGGACTTGTGGTGCTCTCCATTTCTGGAAGATCATCAGATTCAGGGTACGATTGTCTATCCGGGAGCAGCATATGTCGAGATGATGCTAGCTGCTGCTAAGGAATTATTTGGGGATACAAGCTATATCTATGGTGAAGATGTCAAGTTTAGAAAAGCACTCTTCTTATCTCCTTCCGAAATAATTAAACTCAGATTGATTTATGTTGAGCAAACTTCAGAAGTTGAAATTTATAGTCAAAAACTAGGGGCATCCGAAGGGTGGACTTTGCATGCCACAGGTTCAATTCGAACTGACGCTGGAACAAATAAGCCTGGTTACGAGCTTGCGAGTTTGAAAGAGCGGTGTGAGTTAGAGATATCCAAAGAAAAATGCTACTTACAGTTTAGAAAGTTTGGACTGGAGTACGGGGAAGGCTTCCAAGGGATCGAAAGATTGTGGCAAGGAGAACATTGTGCACTTGCTCAAATTTTGGTACCAGAATGTATACATTCTGAAGTGGACAAATTCCAGATTCATCCGGCTGTATTGGATCAATGTTTTCAGGTTCTTGCTGCTGCACTCCCTTTTCAGCAAGAAGACGAAAATTCTTCAGTGTACATGCCTGTTGGGGTTTCTAAAGGTGCGCTTCATGCACCATTGAAATCCAATATGTGGATATACGCATCTATCACAGAAAAAAGTGAAACTCTACTTAAAGGCGATATCTTCCTTATGGATTCTGAAGGTAAGACTATCATGGAAATTTTAGGGTGTGAGGCTATGTCATTGAAGGATGATACTGCTTCAAACTCTGTCAAAGTACCTCAAAGTATCTATGAAACGCAGTGGATTTTAGGGCCTAGGCATAATCCAATTGATTATGCGCCTGTGAATCATCAAGAGAAAGGTGCTTGGGTTGTGTTTTCTGATATGCAATCTATTGGTTCTATGCTCATTGAAAGATTAGAGGGGCAAGGTGAATATTGCTATCGTGTCAGTCACGGTTCAACTTATGGGAGAAACGGTGAGAACTTTATCTTAAATCCTTCCAGGTCTGAAGACTTTGTTAGTTTACTTCAAAGTGTAGTCTCTGAAGGCAAACGATTAAAAGGGATAATATACAACTGGGCCTTAGATATTTCTGAGGGCAGTATGATAAATTCGGAAGCTTTAAATGAAGCAGAGCAATTGGGTAGCATCGGTATTCTCTATTTAATGCAGGCCATAACACATAATCGACTTCAAGATAAAATTCGTGTATGGGTGGCGACCAAAGGAGCACAACAGGTCGTGGATGCTGCTCCTTTAAGTCAGATTTCTCAATCTCCGATTTGGGGATTGGCTAAAGCGATCGGTCATCAGGAGTATATGGATCAATGGGGAGGAATTATTGATTTGGATGATGATTGTTCTGCTGAGGACAATTCATCCCATTTATTTGAGGAAGTGTGGTATACGGATGGAGAAGATCACCTAGCTTATAGAATGGGACAGCGGTATATCCTCCGGTTGGAAGAAGATATTACATTGAATAGTTCCATTCCTGCCAAATTCCGTGGCGATGTGAGTTACCTTATTACTGGTGGTTTCGGTGGATTGGGACTACTGACTTCTAAATGGATGATTGAGCATGGAGCACGACGCTTGATCCTAATGGGTAGAGCAGAATTTCCAGAACGTAAGAGTTGGAGGGATATAGACCCTGAATCTGTACAGGGAAAGAGAATTGCTGCTGTAAAAGAATTGGAGAAACTGGGTGCGACGATTCATTTTGCCAAGGCTGATGTATGCAATAAGGAAGAAATTGAACGTGCTATTCATGAATACAATGAAGCTGGCTGGCCGGAAATACGTGGTGTCATTCATGCTGCTGGAGTTGCAAGACCTCAATTACTGTATCAGATGAATCAACACGACTTCATTAATGTCTTGCGCCCTAAGGTGCTAGGGGGCTGGAATTTGCATGAACAATTTAAAGATGATCCTCTCGATTTCTTTATTTTATTCTCTTCGGTCGCATCTATAGTGGTTATGAGTGGGCAAGCAAACTATAGTGCAGGCAATTCATTCCTAGATGCACTCGCGCATTATCGCAGAGCAAGAGGGATGCATGGATTAAGTATCAACTGGGGGCCATGGCTTGAATCAGGTATGGCAACACAGTTGGATTTACTTAACTTTTTTGACACACGTGGGTTGTTTGCAATGACCAATAGCCAAGGTCTCGAAGCCCTCAACCATATTCTATGTCAGACTCGAGCGCAGTTCACTGTGTTAGGAGCTGATTGGCCAAGAGTCGCGGATAAAAACTATCCTTTAGGTAATGTACCGCCATTGATTGCATCTCTTGTATCGAAACATAGAGCTCTGCAAGCTCAATCTGATTCTGAAGGTCAGCGTACAGTAAATTTTGTCGAGGAGTTAATGTCCGTTACTGAGCCCGAAGAAAGATTGGAAATGCTTGTATCTTATCTTTTGGATGTTTCAAGTACTGTACTTCGAATGAATAGATCCAGTATTGAGGCATCATCTCCACTCAATTCTTTTGGGCTAGATTCAATGATGGCTATGGAGCTCAAAGGAGCTATCGAATCTGGGTTACAGGTTAGTGTCGCAGTAGTTGATCTTTTAAGAGGAGTAACTACTGAAGATTTGGCTATTAGTATCATGGAAATGCTGATTGAAAAACAAGCTGGTCAGTCTGATCAAACGGTAGAAGAACTATTATCTGAGATGGAAGAGTTGCCAGAAGATATGTTACATGAAATGCTTAGCCAAATTGCAGCCGGGAGTGAACAAGTTGGGAAATCTCAATGATCGCATTTCAGCCCTGTCTGAAGAACAAAAGGCCTTATTGAAGCTGAAGCTTCAGTCAAAATTGCATCAGGAAGCTGAAGTGCAAGAGCTTGAATTGGATGTTGATTATGAAGCATTGTCCTTTTCGCAAAAACGCCTCTGGTTTCAGAGTCAATTGGATGTGGAGAGTGCAGCATATAATATTCCTTCTGCATTTTTGTTATTGGGGGATTTGAATCCACATATATTAGAGCGTTGCTTTTACGAATTAGTAGAGAGGCATGAAATATTACGTACAAATATCGTTGTTAATACAGAAGGTGAGCCTAGACGTAATCAGCTGTCTAATGTAGAGGTAACAATTCCGGTTGTGGATCTAACGGACTTGTCAAGAGATGACCAACGGAAAGAAAGAACTCGAATTGTACAGGAGGAGATCGGGAAACCGATCTCTCCGACTTCTTCATCCGTTCTATGGCGGTTGTTATTGATACGTCTGAATCAGGATGAGCATTATCTTGTCATTACGATGCATCATCTGATCTTTGATGGATGGTCAGTTACATTGATGCTTCAAGAGTTAAGTGCGCTTTATACTGCGTTCAATAAACAATTGTCCTCACCTCTGGAACCGTTGACAGTTCAATATTCAGATTATGTTACTTGGCAGAAACATCATAAATCGGAACAGGTCTTGCAGAAGCAATTGAAATATTGGTCAGATTACTTGGAAGGGGCGGCATCCGTCCTTGAGCTGCCTACTACATATGTACGTCCTTCTGTACAAACTTTCAATGGAGCTTCATACGTTCTCGAACTGTCAAAGGAATTAAATGAGAAGCTTAAAAATTTGTGTGTTTCTGAGGAAGCAACACCATTCATGGTTACCCTTGCAGTATTCAAAACATTATTATATCGATATACGGAGCAGTCGGATATCACATTAGGTGTTCCTGTTTCTGGCCGAAATGAACGTCAGTTTCAGCAACTGATCGGAGTTTTTGTTAACACGCTCCCGATTCGAACTGTTTTTGAGGAAAAAATGAGTTTTAGAACGCTACTTAGAACAATCAAGATGAACTCTTTAGAGGCATTTTCTAATCAGGATATACCTTTTGAGGATATTGTTCAGGCGGTGCAGCCTAATCGAAGTGCAAGTATGAATTCATTGTGTCAAGTGCTTTTTACATATCAAAAGGCAGTACCCAATTTTCAGCTAGATGATGTTTTAATGAACTATCAGCCTATTGATGGAGGTACTTCAAAGTTTGACTTATCACTAGACATTTTGGATGGTGGGAATCAATATCCACCTAAATGTATCTTTGAATACAATACTGATCTGTTTGATTTCTCGTTTATGAAACGTATGGCTAGTCATTTTGAGATTCTGTTGGAGAAAATCTCGGCCGACCCTGATGCTCTTCTGGGTCAATTTACATATCTAACTCCTGAAGAGATAAATAAACTTAAGTTTTGGCAAGGTACTACGATTAATTATTCGGAAAATGATAATTTTTGTACATTGTTCGAGAAAAACGCTATAGATAAAGGAAATTCCATTGCTTTGAGTTTTAATGGTGAACAAGTTACTTATCGTGAATTAAATGAACGTTCCAGCAAACTGTCCGCATATTTAATTGATAAACCAGTGGAGGCTGGAAGTGTAATTGGTATATGTTTACCGAAGTCCATAGAATTCATTGTTGCTGTCATGGGGATTCTTAAAGCGGGAGCGGCTTTTCTACCTATGGATCCTTCGTATCCTACCAGTCGTTTAGAACACATGGTAGTGGATTCAAAGATGGAACTCGTGGTCACGAAAAATGATGTTAGTTGCCTGGATTTCGGCTCTTGCGATGTAGAGAGAGTCTTGATTGAAGAAGCGGTTTTACAAATACCAACTAACAGTTGTACTCGTATGGTTTCAGGCGATGAACTTGCTTATGTGATATACACATCTGGTTCTACTGGGTTGCCTAAAGGCACGATGGTGACTCATCGTAATCTCATTCATGCTTATCGGGGTTGGGAACATGAATATCGTTTATCTACTGAAACGACTTCTCATTTACAAATGGCCAGTTTATCCTTTGATGTATTTGTAGGTGATGTGGTCAGAGCCCTTGGGTCGGGTTCAAAATTAGTTTTATGTCCTTCTGATTTGTTGTTGGAACCTTCTGGATTGTACCAATTGCTCTATCAAGAAAAAGTAGATTGTGCGGAGTTTGTACCCGCAGTGATCAGAGGGCTTATGCAATACCTTGATGAGAGTAATCAAGATCTTGACTTTATGAAGTTACTCATTGTCGGTTCAGATACGTGGACAATGGAGGAGTATTCAAAATTAAAGAGTTTGTGTGCAGATGACACTCGCTTAATTAGTTCCTATGGGCTAACAGAAGCTACAATAGACAGCTCTTACTATGAATATCAGAACGATACTGCTCACTTTAGTGAGACTGTTCCGATAGGGAAGCCATTTCCCAATACGCAATTACTTATTCTGGATAGACATAGACAAGAGGTTCCAATTGGTATCACTGGTGAATTGTACATTGCTGGTGATGGGGTAGCAAAAGGGTATATCCATAAACCTAACTTAAGTGAAGAGCGTTTTTTGATAATTTCCACAGGGGTTAGACAAGAATTGTCTGTTTACAAAACTGGTGATTTAGCCAGATACCTAGCTGATGGGAACATTGAATTAGTAGGACGCTCTGATTTCCAGGTGAAAATACGCGGGTATAGAATCGAGATTAACGAGATCGAAAAAAATATTCTACGTGTACCAGGTGTCAGCCAATGTGTAGTCGTTGTCAAAGAGGACAAATATGCATTGAAATATCTGGTTGGATATATAATTTGTGAAAAAGAAGCGGTCGTCACGAGTAAAGATGTACGAGACTATTTGAAAAAACAATTACCTGATTACATGGTACCCTCTTCTGTTGTTGTGTTAGATGAATTCCCATTAACAAGTAATGGGAAGATAAATAGATTACTTCTTCCAACGCCCACTGTTTTTGATATGAGTGTAGATACAATGTATGTGCAACCTCGAACAGAACTAGAAGAAATCATAAGTGGAATCTGGAAGGACGTTTTTGGGGTTTCACGGGTTGGCGTTCAAGATGACTTCTTCGAGCTTGGCGGATATTCCTTGTTGGCTATGAAGATTGTTGCCCAGATCCGTAAGGCTACTCAGGTTGAACTACCCTTGCAAGCTTTATTTCAAGCCCCTACTGTAGAAGGGCTTGCTGAGACGGTAGCATCACTTCTTAACAGTCAGTCGACAAATGTAAGTAAGACAAATACAGATTTAATGCTTATGATCCATGCCGATCCTATAAATAAATATAAGCCTTTCCCGCTAACTGACATTCAACATGCCTATTGGATCGGTCGCAACGAAAGTTACGAACTCGGAAATGTTTCCACACATAGCTATGATGAGTATGAAGCGCAATTTCTCGATATAGAGAAATTTGAGAACGCTTGGAATGTGTTAATCAAGCGCCATGATATGTTAAGAACAGTAGTTACATCCGAGGGGATGCAGAAGGTTCTTTCAGAAGTTCCGTTCTACCAAGTGAAAGTTACAGATCTTCGAGGTGAAAAACAAGAAGAAATTAAAAATTCAATTGATGCAACGAGACAAGAAATGTCACATCAGATGTTGAATCCACATCAATGGCCTGTTTTTGATATTCGGATTACTTTGTTGGATGATCAAAAGTCACAGATTCATTTCAGTACAGATGCCATAATGTGGGATGTATGGAGTTTTGTTATATTAATGAGAGAACTTGTTTTGATATATACAGGAAGGGAATCGGAACTTAGTCCTTTAGAAATTTCATTCCGGGATTATGTGATGGCACAACAAGAATTTAAGAAGTCAAAGCAATACAAGGAAGCTTTTGAGTACTGGAAAACTCGATTACCTACAATGCCTCCGGCACCTGAACTACCCTTATCACGAAATCCGACAGAGATTATAAAACCTAAGTTTGTTCGCTATCATGAAAAACTGGACATTGAATCATGGACTCGATTGAAAACCAAAGCAATGAAAATTGGTATCACAACAACAGGAATCTTATTAACTGCTTTTGCAGAGGTCATTCGAAAATGGAGTAAGAATCCTGATTTTTCATTGAATCTAACCTTTTTAAATCGAAATTCATCTCATGCTCAAATTAATCAAATTGTTGGAGAATTTACTTCGGTTCTATTATTTGAGGTGAAAAACCATAGCACATCCACTTTCAGTGAGCGTGCTAGACAAATTCAGAACCATTTATGGAATGATCTCGAGAACAATTATATTAGTGGCGTGGATTTAATCAGAGAGTTGAATGCAACTCATGGCGGAGGCAATCAAGCAAAGATGCCTGTAGTGTTTACCAGTGCCCTTGTCGTTCCAATTCCGGACGAGAAAGAAATGCCTTTCCCTATCAAACCTGTAGAAAGCTTGGGAGTAACCCAAACTTCACAAGTTTGGCTTGATTGTGGAGTATGGGATGATCGTAATGGGCTCTATTGCAATTGGGATGTCGTAGAAGAAATGTACCCCCCAGGCTTTATCAAGGAAATGTTTCGTGTATTCTGGTCGCTAGTGAAGCGGCTTGCAGAAAATGACGAAGTCTGGAACCAGCGGTGTATTCCATTAGTTCCTATGAATCAATTAGAAAGAAGGAACGAAACTAATCCCCAACAGCAGTTGCAATGCGCTGAGTTGCTACACACACTATTTAATAAAAGCGCACTTATTCATCCTAATCACCCTGCCATTATTAGTTCTCATAACATACTGACCTATGATGAACTTTTCAGAATATCGAATCAGATTGGTAGACAGCTTCGTTCGTATGACATTCTGCCGAATCACCTGGTGGCAATATACATGAATAAGGGCTGGGAGCAAGTCGCAGGCGTGCTGGGGGTTATGCAAGCTGGTGCAGCTTATATGCCGATTGATCCAGATCTCCCCGAAGAAAGATTGAGAGAATTAGTTGAATTCACAGAAATAAAATATGTCCTGACTACGAATGAACTATTGGAAAAAACAAGGAACTTACCTAGTGTTTTTACAGTGGTTATTAGTGAAGAATCACTAAAAAGTTGGTCAGATGAACCTCTGGATACAGTGCAGGCTTCAAGTGACCTTGCGTATACCATCTTTACATCAGGCACTTCTGGTAAACCAAAAGGTGTAATGATTGATCATGCAGGGGCTGTTAATACGATTATGGATGTTAACAGAAGATTTGCCGTAGATCAGAACGATAAGGTATTTGCTCTATCAGCATTTCACTTTGATCTCTCTGTGTATGATATTTTTGGAAGCTTGGCAGCAGGAGCTACAATCATCATTCCAGATCATCATAGGTTACTGGAGCCAGCACATTGGGAACATACCATAAAACAAAACGGAGTGACCATCTGGAACTCTGTGCCTTCGCTAATGGCGATGTATGTGGAGCATTTAAGAAACCACAATAAAAGTTCAACGACACTGCGATTAACGTTGCTTAGTGGCGACTGGATTCCACTATCTTTACCAAGTCAAATTAGATCTGTATCAAAAGTAGAGGATATTGTCAGTTTGGGGGGAGCAACAGAAGCTTCAATATGGTCAATCTTCTACAGAATTAATGAAGTGGAGCCAGATTGGAAAAGCATACCCTATGGGAAAGCGCTATCGGGACAAAAAATTTATGTGTTAAATGATGCACTTGAACCCTGCCCTGACTGGGTCACAGGACAAATCTATATCGGAGGAGTCGGTTTGGCTAAAGGGTACTTCAAAAATGAGGAAGCAACCAAGTCGAGTTTTCTTTATCACGCCAATGAGCACATCTATCGAACGGGAGATTTAGGAAGATATTTACCGGATGGAAATGTTGAATTCCTGGGTAGAGCAGATATGCAACTGAAAATTCAAGGATATCGAATAAATCCCAATGAGATATGTTATCAACTGCTCAAACATCCTTTAGTAGATGATGCGGTTGTATTATCGGTGGGTGAACCAAAAGCTTATCAGAAGTTAGTAGCCTACTATCGAGCAACTGAAAATCCCAACAATATTAGTGATGAATTAAGAAGCTTTTTGGCGTTGAAATTGCCGAAATATATGATCCCTGTAGCTTTTGTAAGGGTAGAATCGTATCCACTTAATGCAAATAACAAGATTGATTATGATTCTCTGAAGGACGGAGTAGACTGGACGTTGCACATGATCAATAACTATCAAGCTCCTTCTACAGCGTTGGAAAAAAGTATTGCCGCAATGATATCCAATATACTCCAGCTCCCTCTTCCTGGGGTAAGAGATACTTTTTATGAGTTAGGAGGGGATTCGCTACAATTAGTCAAGCTACTTACGAAGTTAAGAGAATACTATAGTATTGATCTACTTGTGGGAGAACTATTACAGAACCCGACAATAGAGAAGCTTGCTATATGTTTGAACCAGAAATATGGTATTGAAAATTAAAATAGTTGAATTCTTCAAAGAAGGGGCTGCTGATTTTTGAATAGAGTTTCTATGAAAAAGTATAATTCATGGATTGTAAGTTTCTATCCTGTAGCAACCCCCCGGCTTCGTATTTTTTGTTTTCCCTACGCCGGGGGGAATGCCATTGCTTACAAAGACTGGGGAGATTATTTCCCAGAAGATATTGAGGTTTGCTGTATCCAGCTTCCTGGGAGAGGTGACCGCTTGCTGGAGTCTCCAATCTCCTCGATCCCTGTAATAATGGAGAAGTTAGGTGATTGTTTTCTCGATTTTGCAGAGGGGATACCATTCGTTTTTTTCGGCCACAGTATGGGTGCGTTATTGGCCTTCGAATTTACGCATTATCTAAAAAAACATCATCAGATCGAGCCGGAGGCACTGTTCGTTTCTGCTCATCGCGCTCCCTATCTACCTAGAAAAGATAATTCAATATATTATAATTTGCCGGATGATGAATTATTGATAAGGTTAAAAGAATTAAACGGGACTCCTGACTGGTTTTTTGACGAGCCTGAACTGGTTAAACTTTCACTGCCAACGATCAAGGCAGATCTTGAATTATGCGAATGTTACAGTTATCAAGATTATCCCTTATTAAACATCCCAGTATATGCTTTTGGAGGAACAAGAGATCCTGAGATCAGTGAAGATAGTATTAAAGCATGGGAAAGGCATACGATGTCAGAATTTTATGCGAAGTTCCTGCCGGGTGATCATTTCTTTTTACATAGCTCAGAGGAATTACTTGTTTCTGAGATATACAAGGTAATGAGGAAAATTGTGTTGTCTAGTGTCAAACAATCGTAATAAGAGGAGTAGAGCCATGTCCTTTCTTTCAAGATTTAGTGTCAATAATCCGGTTGCCATATGTATTGTAATTATTTTGATTGTTGTTGCTGGGGTTTATTCTGTCCCTCGATATAAACAGGAGTCTCTACCATATGTTGAGATACCATACTTACACGTGACTACAGTATATGGAGGGGCATCTTCACAAGAGGTACAAAATGAAATCACAGTACCTATCAATCGTGCGTTAAAAAACGTTGAGGGTATAAAGGTATCTCAATCCACCTCTGCAGCAAATTTTTCTGATATAACGATGGAATTTGGATTTAAAGAAGATATGAATGAAAAGCTGAAGCAGGTTGAGGAAGTATTAAGGGCGGTTACTCTTCCGGCTGGAGCAGACAGACCACAAACCAGTAAATTTACGATTGATGATAAGCCGATTATGTATCTGTCTCTCAGTAAGCAAAATGATATTCAGGACAGTGAGTTTCAACAAGTTATAGCAGATGAGTTGATGCCTAAATTAGAGAATGTTAGTGGTATAAGTCAATTAAAAGTGTATGGGCTTGCATCTAAAAACGTTTACGTCAAGCTTGATCCAATTAAGTTAGAAGCTAATAAAATTGCTCCTCAACAAGTGATCCAGTTGCTGAGGGCAACCAACACAACAATTCCATTTGGCACCATTATGTTAAATAACTCTTCTACAGAAATACAAATAAGCGGAAATTTTGATACTATCGAAGATTTGGAAAAATTTGCACTTGAACCCTCGGGGCAATTAAGACTTAGTGATGTAGCAGTGATAAGTGAAGGTTTTGCTCAACAAGACACAATCACTAGACAGGGTGGGGCAACAGGCAGCTTGATACACATTATGAAAGATGCCAATGCGAATGTTGTTGAAATATCTGATCAAATACAAAAAATTTCCGATGAATTTGACTCAGGCAAAGTTAAAATGGAAATTATCTATGACAGTGCAACGGATGTAAGAAAGTCGGTTGGTGGATTAACTCGTGAAGCCATACTTGCTGCTATATTTGCTTCATTATTTATATTTATTTTCCTAAGAAATGCAAGGGCTACGTTAATCGCGATTGTTTCTATTCCATTGTCGATATTGATCACGTTAGCATTTTTGAAGTACTTTACGGATATTACGATGAATGTGTTAACCCTTGGTGGTATAACCGTTGCTATTGGTAGAGTTGTTGATGATAGCATTGTTGTGATTGAAAATATAATAAGAAGATCTAGAAACGAGAAAATAACGAAAGATCTTGTCGTTGAAGCTACAAAGGAAGTTGGTAAGGCTGTGACAGCCTCGACGGTTACAACTGTTGCTGTTTTCTTACCGCTAAGTGTGGTCAGCGGATATATTGGCAAAATATTTGCTCCGTTCTCACTAAGCGTCATTGTTGCTCTGGTTGCTTCTTTAATAGTTTCGCTAACAGTAGTGCCTATGTTGAGCTATGTACTTCTTCGAAACGCTAAAGTTGAGCAACACAAAGAAGAGGGGCTTCTTATTAGAAGTTATGTCAGATGTCTTAAGTGGTTCATAACGCACAAAAAAACTGTGCTTATTGGAGCTCTAGTATTCATTTTACTTAGTATCCCTTTGGTTAAATTAACAGAAATTACTTTTTTTCCGCAAAAGAGTGGTAAATATGTTAAGTTAATATATAACCTTCCCAAGGGTGTGAGCCTTGCTGAAGTAGACTCAAAAGCACAGGAAATTGATACTTTGATTAACCAGTCATCAGATGTAAAAAAAGCCGTTGTAACCTCTGGTTCACTTCCAGGTGAACTTGATCCTAATACGTACTTAGCCAGCACTGGTAATAAGGCCGAATGGTTTATTGCGCTACAAAATGATACAGACATTCAGAGCTTTATTGCAAATACGAAAGATCAATTAAAGGAGTATATCAGCGGAAATAATTTAGAGATTAGAGAGATTATTGATGGACCCCAAGGGCCTGATATTTCAATTGTAATTAACGGATCAGATTTGAAGGATATCAAATCCTCGACTGAACAAGTCATCGCTGCGTTAGAAGGAATTGAAGGAACAGCAAATATCGCAGGCAGTATTTCTGATTACACCAAAGCAGTTGACGTCAACATTCGCGCAGAGGATGCATTGAAATTTGGACTTACAACCGGACAGGCATGGGAATTAATTAATCCGATCTTCTCTCAAAATACTGTGGGTAAACTGGGGAATCAAGAAAATGCTTCTGATATTGTTGTACAGTATGACAAAAAGAGTTACTCCATAAATGAGTTGAGAAATCTCCCTATTCTATCACCGACTGGTCAATGGATTACAGCAAAAGATATTGCTGATATCAAGGAGGTTGAACATTTAGGATTAATTCAATACCAAAATGATGAGCAGTTTTCTGTAATTACAGGGCAGATTATTGCTGATAATAGCAGTGATATTAATTCAAAGATTAAAGAAAAACTAAGCTTGATCCAGTTTCCGGATAATGTAGATCTTGTACAAGGAGGAAGTAGTAAACAGGTTGAAGAAATGATTACAGATATGGTGCTCGCTATCATTATAGCTGTAGGACTTGTGTATATGGCTATGGTAGTAACATTTGGAGGGGGGAAAATACCTTTTACGATTTTGTTCTCATTTCCTTTAGCTTTTACCGGAGCGATTCTTGGTACTGTACTGGCAGGCCAGCCGATCTCTATAGCCAGTTTAATTGGTTTGTTAATGCTTATTGGTATTGTTGTGACTAATGCTATCGTACTGGTAGATCGAGTTCAACAAGAACGTGCGTCAGGTTTATCCATTCGTGAAGCTTTAATTCATTCGAGTAAAGTACGAGTTCGTCCAATAATCATAACTACAGTCACTACGATTGCAGCGTTATTGCCGCTTGTTATTGGTGTAGGTGAAGGTGGTTCTCTGGTTTCCAAAGGATTGGCTGTCGTGGTCATTGGTGGATTAATTACATCGACTGTTCTTACGTTGTTTATTATCCCGACTCTTTATGAGGTGTTCCATTATCGAAAAGTACGAAGTGAAACGAAGTAATTTCAGGCCTTCAGTGAAGTCTATTTTGCTTGTAAGCAACGTCCCTATAAATTTAAGAAGGTAGGTATAACTTTGGAAAAAAATAATGAGGAGTATGAACAGGCACTAAAACGGGTTAAAGCTCTTAAGGATTTTTATATTCATCTGGTGGTATATATTCTGGTGAATACTGGATTAATAATATATAACCTAGTATTTTATCCGGATAGCATATGGTTTATATATACGTTGTTAGGATGGGGAATTGGAGTGATTGCACATGGATTTACCGTCTGGGGTGGTGGATCGATATTTGGTGCTGAATGGGAAAAGAAGAAAATAGAAAAGTACATGAATAAAAAGTAATTATGGGTAAACTGGGCTCACTAATGCATAAATGATAGTGGGTCCAGTTTTATTTTTTAAGGACTGTCACAAAATAAGATTTAGATGTAACTATTTCTATATATTTACTTAGGTGTGAGTGGTGTATATAATTTGTATAGAATACATAATTATGGATAAAGGGAGTTGTTGATAACGGACACGAGCGAATTGCACGTTGTAGTAGGTACAGGACCATTAGGGATGGCAGTCATGGAACAGTTATTATTAAGAAACAAGAAAGTGCGAATGGTTAACCGAAGTGGCGAGATTGATTCATCGGCTAATGTAGAAGTAGTTAGAGGGGATGCAACTGATGATTTAGAGTTCAGCAAGGCTTGTTCGGGGGCTTCTGTTATCTATCATTGTGCCAAGGCTCCATATAAGGAATGGCCTGAGAAGTTTCCACCAATTATGGATGGAGTGATACATGCAGCTATAACTGAGAATGCGAGAGTTGTATATGCAGATAACTTGTACATGTATGGACAGACGAAATCCAAAATATCTGAGGACTTACCCAATCGAGCTACAGGACGTAAAGGCGTGACTCGTGCAAACATGGCAGAGACATTAATGGATGCACATAACAAAGGAAAAGTGAAAGCTGTGATCGGTAGAGCATCGGACTTTTACGGTCCAGGAGTGTTGGATTCTGCTCTGGGAGAACGTGTCTTTGGAGCTGTCCTTGATGGTAAGCCATCAGAGGTGTTAGGAAATATAGATTTGCCTCATACCTATATATATATTAAAGACTTTGCAAAGGGGCTTGTGGAGTTGGCAGAGGACAACGATTCTTATGGGCAGATATGGCACATCCCGAGTGCAGAGACAACGACGACCAGGGAAATAATCGCGCGTATTTATAGATTGAAAAATCAGGAGCCGAAGTTTCGAGTAGCACCTAAATTTTTTGTGAACGTGATGTCCCTCTTCAATTCTGATATGAGGGAACTTAAAGAAATGTTGTATTTGTACGAAGCTCCGTTTGTTGTCGATACAGAAAAATACGAAAGAAAATTTAAGAAGAATGTAACTTCACATGACGAGGCCATATTAGAGACATTGGCATGGTTCGAACAAAGAGCCTCTACAAGATAGTATGTTCAGTGTATTGCACGACCCTTCTATATCTATAGAGGGGTTCTTCGATTTTATTGGCACAAAAATGAAGGTTTGGTTTTGACGTTTGTGGGTGATAAGATGAGGTATACGAAAATCGACGGAAGTGTAGCATGAATAGTGGATCTTGATCATGATTCTTGGAGGGATACCTTTAGGAGGAATCTTATCCAAACCATGAAATCGTATGCTTTTACATAATCAAAGTCAATCAAGCGTAGTGATCTCGTATGACAAGTCGAGCTCGCGCGATTAACAATAAAGGAGCAAATTAATCATGGCTAAACCTAAAAAAACCAAAACGGCAGCAGCCTGGTCTCTCGTCATTATGGGAGCAGGTTTCGCAGCATCATTGCCATTCCAGGGGGTGCCGGTAGGTAAACTGCTGGTTGGTTCGTTTGAAGCAGGACTCGTGGGTGGACTTGCGGACTGGTTCGCAGTAACTGCGTTATTCCGTCATCCGCTAGGTATTCCGATTCCCCATACGGCGTTACTGCCGAAGAACCGGGATAAGATGACGGAAGGTTTGGTCTCCGCTGTGGAGAATAATCTGCTCAACAAGGACAGCATTACGGAGAAAATTGCTGGCTTCAAAGCAGCTGAGATTGTGCTGGATACTTTGGGCCGGGAGCTGCATAGTGACGGCATCAAAACCATGATTGATACGTTGTGCAAACGTATTTTGGCCGGGCTTCCGCTAGAGCAGATCGCTCCGATTGTAGCCAAAGAGATCAAGTCACAGGCCGGAGCGTTTGACTTGGGGCCGATTCTCGAACGGGCCGCTGTACAGGTAACTGAGCGAGGGTATGATGCTCAGGCTCTGGATTATGCGTTGAAACAGGCAGAGGAGTGGCTGGTCAAACCGGAAACGATTCTGTTCCTGGGTGAAAGTGGCATGAAAGCTATTAGTGGTATCCAGATGAATGGACTCATGCAGTTTGCGATGAATGCGTTCATGGGTTATTTGAATGAAGACCGTCTGGGCGGCATTATTCAAGGATATCTCTTTGACCGGGTAGAGGATATGAAACGGGAAGGCAGTGCGCTGCGTTACAAAGTGCTGGATATGCTTCGTACACAGGCCATGCGTATTGCGGTGAGTGAAGCTGTGCAGGATGGCCTTAACGGGTGGAAGAATAATCTGCTGGATGGCTGGAATGCTGAGGAAACCGTGCTGAACAAGCTCATCGAGATGCGGGATAAAGCACTAGTGGCGATGGAGGATGGTCGTTATGTGGATACGTATGCACTACCTGCAATAGAGAAGGTTTTGGCTGATCTGCGTGCAGATGATGCGTTAATGACAAGCATGAATGGCAAGATTGTAGAAGGTGTCACCACACTGCTGGAGAAAAATCACTCCAAAATCGGGAATCTCGTGCGCGAAAATGTAGATAAAATGGATAATGCTTCACTCATCTCGCTGATTGAAGATAAAGTAGGTCAGGATCTGCAATGGATTCGGATCAACGGTGCGGTGACCGGATTTATTATCGGGGTCTTACTGACCGCGCTACGGATGGTACTTGAATAAAAGGGAAGGCCGGGCCGATCTGGCTGGCCAGCAAGAAGAGCCGCTCGTGTGTAGAGCAGGCTCTTTTTTAGTGTCATCGTAATGATGTGGTTTGTTATCTTGTTGCTAGCTTGGGATGAGAGGTGGATTATTTGGAGGTTAGTTGCTTGGCTTGAGCGGGCAATTCATCTGCCGTCACTTCTTCCCAGTGCGTTACACCACGTATTGCGGCTACATAGAGCTTCAAATATGCACCACTTTTAAGTGATTTTCCTGTAGAAAAGTTTAATGTTTTGGATTTTCCCTCATCCGTATAACCGACTAGTTTGTAGCTGTATCGTCCATTTTCATCCTTGTTTACTTCAGTCTGATTCACAACCGTATAATAGGTTGTTTTGCCTGCTGGATTATCAGGTGTCAGTTTAGCCGGGTCCATGAATATAAGCCACAGGCAAGTCAGAATCACAAGCACTAATGCGAGAATACCGAGTGATTTTTTCATCATAGTGCACTCCTTTACAGATTGGAATTCAGGATGCTGCAATATCTTTATATTTTAGGTAGCGAATCGACCAGATGGCAAATAGAAGAATGAACAAGCTGTTCATAAATAAAAATACCATATTCTCTGAGGTAGTCAGCCCTTTCTGACTAAGCACACCCATACCGATCGTGAGCAGGGAAAACGGGAATAACATGCCAATCTTCAATACATACATGCCTAATCCAAAAAAAACTGCACAAAGGCTGATACCAATAGGTGTAGCAAAGCTGCGTATCCGAATGGATAACCCAAGTTGAAGTGAAGCGATGGAAAGAGAAGCAAACCACCCTCGTAGGCTCCAGACCAGAATTTCCGTTGGAAACTCGCCCGGAATGTTGAACATCTTGCCCGCAGCCCAATACATCAGCATGAAAAAGGCTTGGGCGAAAAAGATCAATAGGCCAACAATGACCAATTTGGCAACAAACAGACTGGTGACACTTAACGGCGAAGCCAGAACCATGTTCCAGTTGCGGTTGCTATGCTCCAGACGGCATACAAAGGCACAACAGATGGCGATGAGAATAGGCAGGAAGAATTCCCCGTAAAATAAACTGACCTGTGTCCACAAGCTGAACCAACCATTTTGTAAAGCGGCCTGGTTAAAATAAAAGTTAAAACATCCGATAAGCAGGCTGATAATAGGCAGGATTGCCAGTACCAGACCGATCCGGGAACGCCGAAGTTTAAGCCATTCGGCAGAGATACTCCTCAGCATATAGTTCCCTCCTTAGATTTCTTGTCTCGAGGCATGAAAATTGCCAGCAAGATAGAAGATGATCGTCATGCACAGGGCCGCTAACAATAGGCCGACAGGCAACATTCCAGATACATAGGTTCCTGAAGAGGCGCTGTAAATGTAAGTGACCGGGTTCAAATCCAAATAATAAGACCAGATAAACAAGTGACGAATAGCGGCTGGGAACAAACCGGATGTGGTTCCAATGAATCCTCCCAGCATGCCCAGACACAAAGCAAACGCCTGATTGCGGACGGTCAGCGACAACCATTGCTGTAGTGCTGTAATGGCAAGTGTAGTTAATAACGTCCCAACAACAAATTGCACAAGCAGGGAGAGTGGGATGGAACCGGAAATGTTTTTGGATAGACCAAAGCCCACGATAAAAATGGCCTGTGCTATGATGCCATACAGGATCAGACTGTTTGCACAGATATATTTGGCGGTGTAGACATGATTTCGCCCCGTATTGGTAGTCATTAACATCTTCCAAGTGTTCCCCTTATGCTCCATATCACAGATGCGGGACACCACAATCGCCGATATGATCGGCAGAAACAGACCATTCATCGAAGCGATGCTGAAAATGAGTGCTTCCCAGCTGGCATTACTCGCGCTTCGAGAGATCGAGATGCTCATGGACATGGCAGCCCAGATCATCTCTGCAGCAAGGAACAGGGTAATCATGATCCAAATCTTTTTGCGCCGGATTTTGTAATACTCCAGAGATAGAGCTTTCATTACAGGCTTCTCTCCTTTCCAGTCAGATCAAGGAAAATGTCTTCCAGACTCTTTTTGTGTTCCTCAATGCGAGTGACCGGAATGTTCTGTTCCACAAGCGCTTTATTCAGCTTCGATACTTCTTCGTCGCGAAGATACTTCAATATGAGCTGATTTCCATGAACTTGTGGCATATAGCCATGAGTTAGTAGAAGTTTTTCTGCTTTTGCCGGCTCGGGGGTCTGAAAACGGATCGTGGCCTGATTGTTAGCCTGTAGACTCTGCATGGTACCTTGAAACAACAATTTGCCATCACTGATAATGCCCACGGAGGTTGCGATCTGTTCGATCTCGGATAACAAATGGCTGGAGAGCAGCACGGTGATGCCATATTGACCAGGCAGGGACTTGATCAATTCTCTGATTTCACCGATACCGGCAGGGTCAAGCCCATTCGTAGGTTCATCCAGAACAAGCAAGTTGGGAAAAGCAAGTAAAGCCATGGCAATGCCCAGCCGTTGTTTCATACCGAGTGAATACTGATCGGCCTGTTTATGTTTCTGATTTTCCAGTCTTACAATTTTTAAGGCTTCATCGATATTTTTGCTTGGTACATTTCGCAACCGCTGCATCACCTTCATATTTTCAAGACCGGTCAAGTGACCATAATACGAGGGGGATTCAATCAATGAACCGGTTTGGCTCAGAATGGCGGGTCGATGTGTGGTCAAGTCTTTCCCAAAGACCTTGACCGTACCTTCACTAGGTTTGATCAACCCTAGCAACATTTTTAACGTGGTCGTTTTTCCTGCTCCGTTCGGGCCTAGAAATCCAAAAATTTGCCCCTTCTCAACCGACAAATTCACTTGATGCACACGATTCATACCGCCGTATGATTTGGACAGATTATGCGTTTCGACAATGGGGGAAGTGTTTATCATTGATTTCATCTCCATTTCACGGTGATCTCTGTTAAGTTCAATATAGATCAGACGTCTTGCTCTTGGCTGAAGATAACCTTACATTTACCTTAAATAGAATTGGAAAATATAGGCTTATATTCATGTCCTGATGTATAATGAAAAGGGTGATACGAATGGACATAATGAAAAACAAGAAAATACTGATTGTAGATGATGAACCGGAAATCCGTGAGATGATCGAACGCTTTTTGCGTAAGGAGGGCTTTTTCAGAGTCTATACCGCAGGTAATGTGGCCCATGCTCTGGCAATGTGCAGAATAGAGAAGCCGGATGCAGCCATCCTGGATATCATGTTGCCAGATGGAGACGGATTCTCCTTGTTGTCTTCTATTCGTTCCTTCTCGGACATGCCTGTGCTATTTTTGTCAGCGCGAGGGGAGGATGAGGATCGTTTACTAGGTTTAGGTTTGGGAGCAGATGATTATATGGTCAAACCTTTTCTTCCAAGAGAGCTGATTCTTCGGCTCATGGGCATTTTGAAAAGGGTATACGCTTCCAATACGATAGAAAGATTGCCTGTATTTCGTCTAGGTGGATTAACCATTGATTTGGAAAGCGCTGTCGTTCATGGGAAGGGAACAGAACTTCCACTGACAGCCAAGGAGCACGCTATACTGGTCAAACTTTATGAGAATCAGAACCGGATTGTAACCAGTGATGCACTATGTCAGGCCGTTTGGGGAGATGAGAGTTACGGATATGAGAATACCCTAATGGTTCATGTTCGGCGGATTCGGGAGAAAATCGAAGAGGACCCGTCTAAACCAGTGTTTCTGTTAACCGTCCGTGGGCTTGGTTATAAACTGATGACTCAGGAGACTCGATAATGGATGGTTTGGTTCGTATTCTAAGAAGATTTGTCGGCTCTACCATTCTTGTATCTGTTGTACTGCTTTTATTTAATCTCGTATTGCTGGGTTCATTGATCTTCAAGGAAATTCACGAAGGACCTTCCCCCAGTGCTGTTGTCAAACAGGTCGCAGGCAGTTTGAGCAAGAGCGAGCAGGGGGAGTACACATTACAAAGTAAAGGGATGGAGATTCTCGCTGAACATCAAGCCTGGGCGATGCTTTTGAATCAGGAGGGTGGGGTGCAGTGGAGTGAGCGTCTTCCAGCAGAAATCCCTCTTACTTACAGTGTGACCGATGTTGCTAAATTTTCTCGATACTATCTTAAAGAGTACCCGGTATATGTGTGGGAACGGGAAGATGGACTTTTGGTGTTGGGGTATCCCAAAAATACGTATGGAAAATACCAGTTCGATTTTTTGGCGGATTGGCTCAAGTCTCTACCGGTCAGGATTGTACTGTTATTGATATGCAATGTGGCACTTGCGCTACTTATCTCATTGCTAATCGGAACCCGTGTCATACGAAGCATTCGCCCGTTGATCGATGGCATTCATGCACTTGCTAAAGGAGAGTCGGTGCAGGTTGAAACCAAGGGCATATTCAATGATTTGTCTGAAAGCATTAACTCGACCTCCCATATGTTACAGGAGAAAAATGATGCGCTAAAGGCAAGGGATGAGGCACGATCCAACTGGATATCAGGGATATCGCATGATATACGGACGCCATTATCCATGATTTTGGGATATGCCAGTGAACTGGAGGAGCAAGCGGATCTAACAACCGAGCAAAAGCAACAGGCATCCATTATCCGGCGTCAGGGGGAGCGTCTGCGATCGCTCGTCAGTGATTTGAATCTGGTATCGATGCTAGAGTATGAAATGCAGCCCCTACAGATGAGATCCATTCGGTTGCCTGTTCTGGCAAGGCAAGTAGTATCTGATTTTTTAAATAATGGTCTGGACGAGCGTTATCCGATATCGTTGAATGTTCAAGACGAAAGTCTGTATGTGCAAGGGGATGAACGATTGTTATATCGAGCGGTAACCAATCTGGTGCAGAACAGCATCAGACACAATCCAGAGGGGTGTGCAATCGAATTGATGATCAAGCGTGAAGTGCAAAGTGGTTACGCACAATTCATAGTCTCCGATGATGGGAAGGGAATTCCCGAGGAAGATCTGCTTGATGTGCTGGTTCTTCCTTATACGGCAGGTCGCATAAGACCTCCACGTCATGGGCATGGTCTCGGACTTCCAATGGTATCACGGATTGCTCAAGCCCATCGGGGGAAGCTTCTGCTCCAGTGCAACAGCCAAGGAGGGCTTCGCGCAGTATTGGAACTGCCTGTAACGGTATGAGAGTTGCCTGTCTCAGGACAGGTTCTTTACAAGCACATGCGTATAACAACGTAATATAGAGAATTAATAATTTAAAGTAAGATCTAGTCGATTTTTGGGATGTTCCAAAGAAGGTAAAATAAGGATTTACAAAATCTAGCAAAGTGTGATAGAGTGAAGACAGAAGTAGATTACATATTTTATATTTAATGTAAATATATGTTTTGTTTGAATAAACTCCGGTGTTTAGCTTATTTAAGCTATACATATACAAAAAATTGAATGGAGGTTTTTTCAATGAAACAATTCAATCTCGAAGCATTAGCAGCAATCGAGGACATCAGTGATGATGAACTGATGGTGGTTACAGGGGCGTTGGCCGCAATCGAGGATAAGAAAAGCGGCGGTGTATTTTGCACAGTGAGTCATGAGTGCCATTATAATTCTGTTTCACCTTCTTCCTGGTTGACTTGTTGTTAATTCTGAATTCGATTTTCTTCAAGCACATAGCTGATCTCAGTTATGTGCTTGAAGTATTTATATGGCGTTTGCCTGTTTACCACCATTGATTTAGAAAGGGAGAGAAAACGATGAGCATACAGGAGCAGTTGAATAACTCCCGCTGGGGTGATGCTTTATATTTGACAGAGAAATACAAGCAGTATGAACTTGAAGTTGCTGCCGAGCCTTCCGCTCATGGAGATGCAGTATCCTCAAACGATGTAAGAATGAAGTTGTGGCTGGATCAGTTCTTTCAGGATCAGGAGCAATTAGCGGATCGATTCCAGGCTGAATCTATGGACATGAATAAGGTGAATAGTCTATTTCAAACTCCAGATTTCCAGTACGCGTTTACAGATATGGGCTGGCATCAGGAGCTTCGGAAGACGTTTCTTGAGAATGAGCATGAGGATATTACATATTTCATCGAGGGCAATACAGAGGAAATCCCTTTTTTTGAGTTTTCACAACCTTTTCTGCAACGATCTATTCAGATCATGACAGAGGGTCTTTCAGAAGGATATGAGTGGCTGGATCGGCGCCGTGTCATCGGGCTTGTACTGAAGACCGTCTCGGATAAAGTGTTTCACTTGTCTGCGAAGACACTCATCTATGAACTAAATAAAGCTCGGCTCCAGGAGGAATTGATAGGTGAAGATTCCCGGCAGAGATATTTGCATTTTGTAAGCGAGAAAATTCAGTCCAGAGAACAAATTCTCAACCTGTTACTGGAATATCCGGTTCTTGCCCGAGGTATTGCCGAGCAGACGTTGCGGATCAATCAGAATATGATTCGGGTTCTGGAGCGATTGACGGCCGACCGTCATGAACTGGAATCTTTGTTTGATTTTAAACTGGACAGGCTGGAGGATATCGTATTTCTTGGGGATTCCCATAATGGTGGAGCCAGCGTGCTGCGGTTGAAATTTACCGGGGACGTTGATGTCATGTACAAGCCAAGAGACATGGCAATTGATACTGCATTTGCTGGTATACTACATTGGTTTAATGAACAGGAGATTGGATTGCCTTTCCGGATTACCAAAACGCTGGACCGTTCCGAGTATGGCTGGCAACAATATATTTCTTACGAGGAAGTAACCCGGGAGGAAGAGGCAGAACGCTTTTTTGAGAGACAGGGACAATATTTAGCGATTCTATATGCATTAAATGCAACGGATATGCACATGGAAAATATCGTTTCCCAAGGAGAGCATCCGTTCTTCGTAGATCTGGAGTCTTTGCTGCACAATCAACCCTTCAAGTATATGGATGAGAAGGAGCAGTATACGGCACTGGAGAAGACCCTTTCGATATTGAATGATTCCGTATTAAAAACAAGCATGCTCCCTACGCTGGACTCCAACGCCTTGTATCATAGTGATCTGAGCGGGCTTGCCGGAGATGTGGAACAGATTCTCAATACCTATGAGGTTCACGATAAAAACACAGATATGATGAGGATCAAACGAAGCAAGATTGCTGTAAGTCGGTTCAGTCACCTGCCATCTTACAATCAAACGCCAATACAACCCGAACGCCATATCCATCGTTTAAAAGAAGGGTTCTATCGCACTTATCGTTCCATCATGGAGCAAAAAGACCGTTTCATCATGGCAGTACGCCACCATTTTCATGGGTGTGCTGTGCGGACAATTGTTCGGCCAACCGTGACCTATTTTACATTAATCGAAGCCAGCTCTCATCCTAAATATTTACGCAATGGGCTGGACAAAAGTCTGCTGTTTGACATGATGTGGGCCATCGTCCGGCAGGATCGTAACCGTGAGAAACTGGTCAGCTATGAATGCCATGATCTGTTGCACGGAGATGTGCCCATGTTCAAAACATTAATTGGTGAGAAGGTGCTGTTTCATCATTCGGATAATCAAGCCATTGAGGGTGTTTATGACTCGGATATCTTGACCCAGACGGAGACAAAGGTTCGGGCCATGAATGAAGATGATATGGATATGCAGTGGGAATTTACGGAGCGTACACTGCAAACGAAGTATGTACTGGAGCGCTCGTTCGCTATGGAGAAGAGTACAGCGAGTGTACGGCCAGAGGCGTTGAACGGGCATCCAATCTCCACGACCCGAGCTGATTACTTACGTGAAGCGGTAAGGATTGGTGATTATATTAAGGATATCGCGATCACGGGAGATGAGGGCAGCACCGTATCCTGGATCAGCATGGGCATGGATGCGGACGAGAAACTGATCTATAAATCCTCGGAACTGGGTCTATACAATGGGGTCACGGGCATCGCTTATTTCTATCTTTATCTAGGTCAAGAGACGGGTGACGGGAAGTATACGGAGATGGTCGATTTGTGTATCCAGACGGCCTGGGAGATGATTCGCAAAAACATGGACAGAAATATCTCTCTGTTTACAGGTTACGGATCACTTCTCTATTTGTTAGTGCATAAAGCGAAGGTATACTCCCAGCAGGATGTTCACCCGGAACTGCTCGAACTGCTGGATATACTGGATGAGATGATCGAGGAAGATGAGCGGCTGGATGTCATCTCAGGTTGTGCAGGCACATTAATGGCATGCGTGGATTTGTATATGATGTTCCACCTGCCTAAGGCACTGGACATAGCTACAAGATGCGCAGATCGTCTGCTTAAGCTGGCTGGGCCGATGGAACAAGGCTTGGCATGGGTGACATCGGCGATCAATAAAGTGCCCCTTAGCGGCATTGCACATGGAAACGCAGGCATATGTCTGAGTCTTGCCCGTCTGTACCGTGTTACAGGTCACGAACCTTATTTTGAAGCTTGTTTGGAAGGAATTAAATATGAGGAATCGATCTACAGTTCCGAAGTGAACAACTGGAAGGATCTCCGGTTCACGGATGGCAATATGTCGGAAGAACATTATGTCATGTATTGGTGTAATGGCGCACCCGGTTTGGGTATTGCCCGGGTAGGAACAGCACAGGAGTTAAGCTTCTGCGGGCCTATAGATGTGCTGGAAAAAGACATTCGCCGAGCGGTGACCAAGACTATGGAAGATGGTTTCACAGAAGTCAGTTATTCACTATGTCACGGAGATATGGGGAATTTGGAGCTGATCTTGCTCGCAGCCGACTATTGGCAGGATGAAACGTTAGAAGCATACGCTTATCAAATGGCTGATTATATCATGACCAAGGTTAGAGAGGATAACGGTCACTGGAGATGCGGCATTCCGAGTCGTCAACAAATACCAGGACTTATGCTGGGTCTGGCCGGAATCGGATACCAGTTACTGCGGCTGTATAATCGGACACTGCCTTCTGTACTTATGATGGAAGGGCCGGTAAGCCATGAACTGAAGGATGTAGAGCAGGTCACGCAGCAGGATAGAGTGGAGATGGCTTTTACCAGACAGCAGGAGTATACGGCAGAGCCGTCATCTGAACCGGGACAGCATTATGCCTAAACGTTCAGTATTTAGCCGTCTGCGTGGCAAGGCACAGCGAAAAATTCCTGTTAAATTGCAAATGAATCAATACGACTGCGGGCCCAGCTGTTTGCATATGTTGCTTGCGTACTACGGCTATGAAGCCGATTTTACCGATCTGAAGGAACGATTTGCCATGCTGGGGAGCGGTCGTGACGGAAGCTCCATGTTGAAAATGAAGGAGGTAGCCGAAACCTACCATCTGAAAGGTGTAGCCAAAAAGGCACCTGCGCCTTCACTCAGTAATGATTTCTTGCCGATCATCTGTTTCTGGGAGCAACGACATTTTATTGTGCTTGAGGAGATTAAGGCTGGTAAGTTATATACCATTGTTGATCCTGCCATGGGAAGAATGACGATCACTAAACAGGAGTTCGAAGAGAAATATTCAGGTATTTTTCTGCTGGTATACCCGGATGAGGGGTTTGTCCCTTTTTCAGAAAAAAAGATGAGTAAAGTAGCGTATTTCAAAGATTTGATTCGCAGCAACAAAAAGTATTTTGTATGGGCCGTATTGCTTGCCCTGGGATTACAGCTTGTATCGGTGCTTTTTCCGTTCCTGATGCAGGTTTCGATTGATGCGGTAACGGGCAATGAGGGATACTCCATTTTTCCCGTGTTGCTCACCAGTGTGGCTTTATTAACCTTGTTTCAGATCGGTTTTGGATATGTTAAGGATATGTGTATCGTGC
Organism: Paenibacillus sp. NN59; assembly: GCF_057597225.1. Taxonomy (NCBI): domain Bacteria; kingdom Bacillati; phylum Bacillota; class Bacilli; order Caryophanales; family Paenibacillaceae; genus Paenibacillus; species Paenibacillus sp. NN59. The sequence continues at coordinate 484,176 of NZ_CP199678.1, forward strand.
GCCTTCAGGAAGTGCTGGATTCGCAGTTAACCACCAATTTTGTGTCCCACATGTTGAAGCTCCCGTATCAATATTTTGAGATTCGCTCTCGCGGAGATCTGATGATGCGAGTCAACAGCAATGTTACCATCCGGGAAATTTTGTCGCAAAAAATGATTTCCACGTTCATCAATTTATTTTTAATTGTGGTGACGTTTACCTACATTGTCATTCAGTCACGCATCATTGCGTTCACGTTGCTAGGTATAGGAATAACACAGGTCCTTATTTTTGTATACACGCGCAGCAGGTTCAAAAAACTGACGCAAACTCAGATTGTAGCTCAGAGCTTGGCAGGATCTTTTATGACCGAAGTGTTAGAAGGGATTTCAACAATTAAATCTCTCGGTATCGAGCAGCGCACGGAAGAAAAATGGCGGGAGTTATTCAAACGCCAGCTTGCCACGGTGAAGGAAAAGGCTATTTTTCAAACTCGAGTTAACACGATAACCAATACTTTGAATTTTATGACACCGATGCTCATTTTGCTCGTGGGTTTGTACCAGATTATGCAAGGCAACATGACGTTAGGTATGCTTGTTTCATTCCAGTCTCTGGCTGCACTGTTTTTGGGGCCGCTTAACTCACTTGCTTTGATGCTGAATGAGTTCGTAATGGCGGATGCGTTGCTGGATCGGATTTATGATGTGATTTTGGCAGAAAAGGGTCGGTCTTTTCAGAAGAAACCAACGGAGATGGTGCATGTTGCCGAGCTTCAGGGTGATATTACGATTGACCATGTGAGCTTCAAATATACGGAGTACAGTAGTCCTGTGCTTAATGACATTAGTATGACCATTAAAGCAGGAAAGAAGGTGGCTCTCGTTGGCAGATCAGGCTCTGGTAAAAGTACTCTCGCTAAATTGCTAGTGGGGTTGTACACCCCTACACAAGGAAATATTTATTTCGATGGCATTCATGCGGAGGAATTAGATCCTCAACATATTCGTGATCAAGTCAGCATCGTTCTTCAGGATAACTTCGTGTTTAACAATACCGTTTACGATAACATCAAGCTGCATGCGGAAGAAGCGACTGCAGAAGAGGTGATGTTTGCTGCAAAACTTGCCGATATTCATGCAGATATCGAACGCATGCCGATGAAATATAACACGTTAATTTCGGAGGCAGGCTCTAATCTGTCCGGGGGACAGAAACAACGGGTAGCTCTTGCACGGGCGCTTGTGAGCAGGCCCAAAATTCTGCTTTTGGATGAAGCAACCAGTGCACTGGATACGTTAACGGAATCTACGATTGCCGGGAACTTAAGCATGTTGAAATGTACGCAAATTATTATTGCTCACAGGCTGAGCACCATTCGAAATGCCGACACGATCTATGTGCTGGATCAGGGAGAACTTGTCGATGCGGGAACACATGAAGAGTTGGTTACAAGGTGTGACGCGTATCAGAGACTCGTAGGAGAGCAGCTGAATGAGGCCAAGCTCAGACAATATGGATAGAGCATGTTATTTATGAGGGTGTCTCTGCTTCGCTGGGCCTGGATAAGAGGTGTGTCATTTATAATCAAGCTTTCTTTTTGACACCAGCCGGTGTTCGGAAGAAAGTTTTTTATTTTTATATGGAAAAAGTTAGGGCCTAAATGGTACAGCAGTCTTAGAAGCGGGTAATATACACCCAAATATAGGCATGAATCAACTAGGAGAAAAGTTTCAGGAAAACGCTCCTGTGAGCGGATGTGTCTTATGTTGATTTTGTACTATGATGCATGTAACAGGTGAAGGGGGCGCTCTTTACTTACACAGGTTTGAGCCAAAAGGGGGAATTGCTATTCCGCGCACAAAAGGGATGAGAAGTTTATTCGCACTGATGATGGTGTTCACTATATTGCTGGGAGGGTGTCAGAAGATGACAGAGAGTGAGAAACAGGCGTTGTACCAGGAAGCTGAGAAGGTTGTGGTGCAGCACTTCAAAGAAAAGTTTGAACTGGATGTGGTCGTTACGAGCAAGGAACTGCTGCCAGAGATGGCGATGTCGCAGATCGGACTGAAGGGGCATGTGAAGGATCATGACGATCAGACCTTTGGCATATCGTACGATTACAAGAAAAAAATCACCAAAAATCTCGTGATTAGTCCCGAGCTCGAGGAAGTCATTAAAGCTAAAGGACATGATCCATACGCCAAATAAAAGGGGAGGTGCAGTGATTGAGTAACGGCAGGAACATTGATGATGAAACGTACAAAACCTTATCGGAGTTAGCCTATCAGGATCAAAAGGCAGGTGACCGTCTGACGGAGCTTCCCGGCTGGCAAGTACTGGAGGGCACAGAGAGTAATAAATTTTCCGGCTTCGATGCCGTAACGTTTTATAATCCGGAGACCAAGGAGGCAGTCATTGCCTATCGGGGAACCGAGGGGAGTGCCTCTCTGGACCGCTCGGTGCCTGATTTCGTGATGGATGCACGCATCGGGGGCGGAGAGTTGATCCGCAAAGGGCAACAAGACACGGCACAATTTGTAGACAACCTGACACCGGATTGGCTCGATAGAGGCGTTCAGAATATCAAAGATTCCACAGGTATTTCCAAAGTGGAGAACTGGGCTGGCGACAGGGTAAGAGATGTACAAAACTGGACGGGCGATCGAGTAAAGGATATCGAAAAGACCTATTCGCCTACGGGCTGGGCTAACCAGATGTATCAGTCGGAAGATTATGCGAACCATATGAAAGAAAAGTATGGCGATCTGAATTTCTCTCTGACAGGACATTCTCTCGGAGGTGGGGATGCGCAGTATGCTTCCGCTTATACAGGTCTTCCTGCGGTTACATTCAGTGCACCTTCAGTGATGGGCAACTTGACTCCTGAGATGCGTCGGCGGGTAGAGGCAGGTGAGTTGGATGGCCAAGTGACGAACTATGCGAGTCCGGGCGATCTGGTCGCTAGCGGAACGTTAGGCGGATATGATCGTCATGTAGGTTCTACGTATTATATTGATTCGAATTACGCAGATGCCAATAATGGTGTAAGTCTGATTGATAAAATCAAGAATACATTTGGCGGAGAAAACTACCACAGCCTGGATCAGTATAACTTCAAAAATGGTTACATTTCCAACGAGTTGTATGATCCGATCACGGGTGAGCGGGTTCGTTATTCGCCACGACTTATGGAGAATCTGGGACCGCTGAGCAAAGCGGTAGGTCCGATGGGGCTGAGAGGCGGTGCCGGCAGAGGAGCGGCTGCGGCGCTGGGATCTGGTCTAATCCAGGTTACCCCGGAGGAACTGAAAAGTGTGGCTTCCCGCTGGAAACAAAATGCCCAGCAGTGCAATGCCGAGTTGAATCAGGTGCGGACACGTATGGCTCAGTATTTACATACAAGCCGTAGCCGCAGACTGGAGCCCATTGTGACTCACTTGGATGCGTCTATCCAGGAGCTGAGCACATGGCATATGAAGCATACGAGCCAGTTCCTGAACTTTATTGAGGAAAAGGCGGAGGCTTTCCGGCAAGCGGATGAGAGTCCGGTACATTTTAACTAGTTATAAATGACAGGCTGGAGAGATAGCATTGAGTATTCAAGGTGAGAACGTGCACTGAGGGGGAGGGAACCACGGATGAGCGGACAATTGCTGGTGGAATTGAATGACCTGCGGATTGCGGAAAAAGAGCTGTCACAGCTACTGGTTCGCATGCAAGCGGATGAGCAGGAGGCAAGGGCGCTGTACAGCCGTCTGAACGATTGGAAAGGACAATCTGCGGATCATACGAGGCAACAGATTGAAGAATTTTTCGCAGGTCTCGCCAAGCGTATCCAATCCATCGAGATGCAGAAGAAAAGTCTGATCCAGTATATTGAATTTATGATTCAAACGGATCAGCAACGTTAATATGCAACGGTGTGCCATATTGCGGATGGCGCATGTATCGTGCACGGCAAGTTATCTGGATTCTAGATATGAGTTAACCAAAAAAGGAGTTTGTAGCATGAACGGGGTTATCCCGTTCGCTGCAAACTCCTTTTTGCATCTTATTTAAATATTTTCCTCGGCCAACCTGGATAGATAAACTGCAGATTAACGTTTTTTGCGGCGAGTGGCCAATGCAATGCCCAGGAAGGACATGATCAGAGCCAGGATCGATACGATTAACGTTGCTTGTTGCAGCTTCAACGTACCTGCATCGGAATCCGTGTTGTTCGGTTGACCTGTTACCGTATCGGAGAGAGCATCGCCGAGAGTGGTGTCATCATTTCCTTTTTTGCCATCAGTCGCAGTGTCAGAAGCATTGTCACCTGTCGCGGTACCAGCAGTACCTGCACTGTCATGCCCATCACTTGTTCCACCTGCTGCGGCATTGCCAGCAGTTGCAGGATCTTCGCTGATGGTTGTGATGCTGTGAGGAGAGTTTGCCCCCGGCTGGCCTGTCCACTCTACAATGCTGCCATCACTGTAATATTGGAAGGCATCCCATGCCACTTCTGTTTCTGTCTTTGGGTTCTGTGCAACAAAGTTAAACTGTTGGAACTGTCCAGCCAGAATCCCTTGGTTATCTCCATCAATCTCCCAAGTGATCGAGGTTACTTCTTTAGAATCATTTTTCTCAGTTGTGATCTTCCATCCAGACAGTGGCTGATATTGCTTAAATGCAACACCCTCTGGAATTTTGAGTGTGATTTTAGTTGTTGGCAACTCTTTCTCAGACGGTATTTTAATCGTATATGTCTGCCATGCACTCGTTTGTGCGACGGACGGATTTACCGTGACGTGAGCGCTGGCCAAACCGGAGAACAGCAGGAATGCTGCTGCACCTGTTGCCATAGCAGATGTTAATTTGGATACCCATGATGTCTTTTTCAAAATGATAACCCCTCTCATTCTTTCTTATGCAATCGTTGTTAGATACACTTCACTCTTTTAAAAATGGTTTCGTTGTTTACTACGGCTTTGCTGCCTCAATCTTGAACTCGGCATCGAGGGCATCAAGTGACCGAGTTAACGCGTGGACTTGGATACTCCACTTGCCCGGCATAGAGATGTAGTCCTCCGCCTTGTATACGCCCGTATCGTTCTTCGGAATGGTGATCTCATAGATACCCATATCCATATCCAGATGGATCAGAGACAACGTCACCTGTTCGAGATCTTTGACGATACTGCCATCCGCTCGCTTTATGCTGACTTCGAACTGATTTTCTCCCACTACGTTTGGGCTTACCTGGAGTGTTATCACGGAGCCATCATCTGTCGTTTGTGTGCCCTTATAAGGACCGACGGGTGCTGGCTGACCTGGAGACAGATGTGTCAGTACAGCCGCGAGCGCAAGAATGATGGCACCTGTAACCAGTTCAGCCTTTAGACTGCCAGACAACTGCTTACCTGTAGCGGCTCTTGCTCGATTGGCATGTATCAGCGCGAAACCGATCATCACGATAAGTAGCAGAATTTTACCAATCAGAACCAGGCCATATGCTGTTGTGAATAAAGAGTTCAGTAGCGGTGCGGGCAGGATGACCAGACTGCCATAGATACCCGTAGCGATCAAAACGGCTACAGCACCGATACCCCAAACGGTAAATCTCCTTATCGCTGCCCAGTAGACTTCGCCTCGCAATTTTGCAGGCAATCGATTGGTGAGTGCAGGCAGACACACTGCCATAGCGGTGAGAGCCCCGATCCAGAATGCAGCAGCGGCAAGATGTACAAAGTCCATGGCTACAGCAAGCACACGTTGCTCTGCGGCAGCAGGATGCCCCGTCATAGCATGGGTAAGCAGCCAGCCTAGAACCAGCACCAATGATCCGTATGAGGACCAGATTCGCACGCGCAGGGATCGATCCAGATCATAACCGGACAGTAGTGTGACTGCAAGCAACATGGCAATCAGCATCTGTAACATCCAGATCTGACCGAAGGAGGTCAGTTTGAGCGCACTGCCTAATAAGGCCCAACTGAATTCGCCGAGATTGACACCTGACTCATAGAGTGTGTTCAGCGGAAGGCTTATTAGTGCGGCAAAGGAAGCAGCAGCATAGCTGATCCAGAGCAATTTGTAGCTACCCGGTGCCTCCATCGGTTCCCGTAGCAGGGAAGCTGGGGCAATTCGCAGTAGCAGGAAGGCTAGCGTACCGAGAATGACGGACAGACCGAGATATTGAATCCAGTCCGTGAATGACACGATCCATTTCAATGGGCCACCGGTGGCACCTGAACCGGACGCCAAATCCTTCAATCCGGCAGGTGCTCCGGTAGGCTCACCGATATGGAACACATACGCTCCAGAGATTGGATGACCATCGGCAGATACGGCCTTCCAATTGACGAGATATGTCCCGTCAGCAAGGCCAGGCTTCAGACCCGTTTCCAGAATGTGCGGGCGTTCTGAGTCAATCTGTACGTCACCATTGTCCGCTTGATTTCCGTCAGGTCCGGTAATTTTAATATCATAAAAGGCCGTCTGCAATGATTCATTAAACTCCAACGTCAGCCGCTGCGGTGCAGTAACGAGCAGTTCATTTTCTTCAGGAGACGCCTTCACGATATAAGCATGAGCAGATGCCCATTGCGGCATCACCAGACAGAACACCAGTAACAGACTGGTGAGCAGCGCCCAGTGACGTTTGCTCCAACGCAGGGTTAAGCTTCTTACTCTCAAAAAATCATCACCCTTGGGTTATAGAATTACAATTATCCATAATTCGTCGTTCACACATAATCTATACCATTATAACTTTGTCCAAAATGAAGGCGTATGACTACATAGGGCTATAAAAAATCATGGATTACTGCATATTTGTGACAAATGCTTGAAATGATGCACATTTATAAGTGGTGCTATTACATAACGCATATCAGAAGTAAATCGTTTTGTGGTAGACTTCCCTATTCTATTCGCTCTGAAACATGTATTATTTACGAGGCTTGCGCCCGGCAAGCCCGCTCTCTAATGCGTAGCGAGTGAGCTGCACCCGGTTCTCCAGCTGTAGCTTCTGCAGAATGTTCTTCAGATGATTCTTGACGGTCTGATCCGAGATACCGAGCTGCTCGGCAATTTCACGATTGGTGTACCCGGCAGATACCCATTGCAGAATCTCCAATTCGCGAGCGGTTAACGGATTCTCTTGCACATCCTCACTGCGAGGAGCGGGAAACTCCTGCAATATTCGGTATGCTAGCTCCTTGCTCAGCGGTGCATCGTCACTAACAATGGCGCGAAGGTATTCCAGCCAAGTGGAAGGAGATAAATTTTTGCGTAGATAACCTTGGGCTCCTTGTTTCAATGCTTCAAAGAGGTAAGTGACATCATCCGATACGGTGACCATTACGATCATGACGTATGGGAAACGCAGTTTAATCTGCCTTGTTGCTTCGAGTCCATCCATATCGGGCATCTGCACATCCATCAGAATCAGGTCAGGCATCCAGTGTTCGGTTAGCTCAATCGCTTCCTGCCCATTTTTGGCTGTGCCAATGACTTCAAACAGGCTATCTTCGGATAAAATGGTGCATATCGCCTCACGCGCATGTGCGTGATCGTCAACAACGAGTACACGTACCAGTTCCATCAAGTCTGCCCCTTTCCAATGATCATTTGTGTATTACCTGGTGTCGAATCAAGCTGGAATGTCCACCCCATCTGCTCGGCTCGTTCTTTTGTGATTCGTAAACCGTACCGGTCCTTGAACAGCATCGGATCGCCTTGAATTCCAGTACCGTTGTCACGGATATGAACAGACCAGTTAGAGGCATTGCCTTTAGTGTAAACTTCCACTTTGGTGGCATGGGCATGTTTGCGTACGTTAAGCAGTGCTTCCCGAATACAAGCAAGCAGTTCTACCTGCTCTTTGGCCGAGAAGGAAACTTCGGTCAGATTCCATTCTATATCTGCTTCTGGAACGGTATCACTCACGATGGCTTCGACCTGAGCTTGCAAAGCGACGGCTTCAGGATCAGCAACAGGTGAAGGTACATAACGCAACTGAGCAATAGCTTGCCTTACATATGTATTGACTTCGTGCACGGTTTTTTGAATCTCGCGCAGATCCTGCTCATGGCTGGTGCCTGCAAGACTGCGTCCTGCTTTGTCAGTCTTTACCGAGAGCAGGAATAGCGATTGTGAAATGCCGTCATGCAGTTCCCGGGCAAGCTGGTCACGCGCTTCAAGCGCCGTTTTGGATGCTCGCTCTTGTTCGAGGGCAGCTCGGGCCCCTTCTAACATCAGGAACAAACGGCTTAGCAGTGTCACGCTGACAAGATATACAATTACAGGTGTCAACCAGTTTCCGGCATCCATCGATAGATAAGGCATCAGAAACTGATGGCGAATATATTCCCACAGTCCCACGGTGATGGTGGGAATTAGCAGGATCATCCATTTGATCTGTTTATAGGACATATATACATAACTCCTTTTAAGGGCTGGATACATCATACTGTAGCAGGTTGTACCTTTTCCACAATGAGGGTAATGGGATCATTATAACGCAACCTTGTCCAAGACCCTAGTCCGGGCTGTTTACAGGAAATGGGGGAGCATCATGGAGTATTTAGAAGGATATCTAAGAACACAGAGGGGTGAAATACTGTCACGCTAGGTGAGGGTTGATGTGCTCTGCTCAGGAGGGCTCTGCCCGTTTTCGCTATGAGGGAAGGTCCTCTATACTTATATAGAACGCAAAATCATTACAAAACATGTTAAGGAGTGACGCAGCAACATGAGTCAAGAAGTATTGGAACGTCGCAGTGAATTGCTCAAGAAGAACATTCACCAGATGCTTGTTCAAGACAATCAGCACGGGATCAGTCGCCAAGACAACATGTTTTTGCAACAGATGATCAAAGAGTTACATCAGACCTCGCATGAACTGAATACGATGAGTAACGAAGAGTCTTCACAAGACTGAACTGGCCCCTGATGCATTCGATGAATCAAATCACACTTCACATCACGATGAAAAATGAAAATGGCGCTATCCCTCATGGGATAGCGCTTTGGCGTTTATACATATATCAGACTACTGCAATAGTTGATGAGCCGCTCGTTTCTCGATATACCGAATGAACAACTCCGCGAGTTCCGGGTCAAATTGCGTACCTGAACATGCCCGCAACTCCTCTATGGCCTCATCCACATTTTTGGTTTTCTGATAAGGTCGCTCGGTGGTCATGGCATCAAAGGAATCGATCACGGTCAGCATCCGGCACAGCTTAGGAATTTCATGCCCCTTCAGGCCGTAAGGATAGCCATGGCCGTCATAGCGCTCATGATGCAATTCAATATACGGAATCAGATCGGCGAAGCGATCATTCGTCATCACCATTTTTTTGCCCCAAGTCACATGACCCTTGATGGTATCCCATTCCTCGCATGTCAGCTTTTCTCTTTTGTTCAATATAGACCAGGGGATCTCCAGCTTGCCAATATCGTGAATCAGCGCCCCAAGCACGAAACGCCGCTTTTCTGCATTGTCCAGTTTCAGCACTTCGCTAATATCGAGCGCGTATTTATAGACCCGTTTGGAATGTTTGAACGTATCCATATCCTTGTATTGAAACAGGTTCAGCTGCTGCTCGATGTCGCGGACGTCTTGAACCAGATCAATCTCGTGCTCCATACCGTCATTGCTACCATAGCGATGTACGTTGTTTTTGCCTTGCTTTTTGGCATAGTAAAGCGCTTTGTCCGCCTGATCCACCAGTTGAGACTTGTTATACATATCCACTTGGTATGCAGCAATTCCGGCAGAGAAAGAGAGACAGCCATGCGGTAAAACCTCTACCCCTTCAAAAGGTGTATCATTCAGCTGTTTGCGTAACTTATTCATAAATCTGTAAGACTCATCGAGTTCCATGCCTGGCATGAGCAACGTGAATTCTTCTCCACCATATCGAAAAGCGGTAACGGATGTGCCTTCGGTCTTGCGAATGAGAAAATCCCCAAGCAACGCCAGCAGGCTATCACCTTGAAGGTGACCGAACTGATCATTATATTTTTTGAAATCATCAATATCAAGCAATCCCAGACAGAGGGGCGTTCCTTGCGTACGAGCTTTGTTTAGCTCCGTTTCCAGCATGCTCTCGAAATAGCTATGGTTGAACAATCCTGTACGCTGATCCGAGTTTGCCTTTTCTTCAATGGACTGGTACATGATGAACAGTTGCTTGAACGCATGAGATAACAAGATGCTGAGGCTGAGATATAAAAATAGACCAAGGACACCGTTATGTACAACCAAAATGGTAAGCACAAGCGCCAAAATAAGTGTACAGAGGTAGACCAGGAGGGATTCGGTTACGAATGCCCGTTTCATCTGCTGTAATGCATCTTTGGTTGAAAAATGAAAGAACAATCCTAGCGTAATGGTATTAATAATAAAATAGGCAGCCAGCGCTGCAACATATGGAATCAGGTTGTAACTATCAATCGCTCCGACCTGACCACCTGTCCATTCGAACACAGTGGCGGCTCCGGTGATCATGAGACTATAGATACTGAAATTGACAACATGTTTCCACCAGGCAAGCTTGCGGTCTTTAATTAATAAAATGATAGAAATCGGCAACAACACCGAGAGGCTGAATGCCCCGCCAAACATAAATATGCAGGCCAGATACACAGAGGAATCCATCGATTGCTGGTTACCCTTCGGAGGAATCTGGAACGTAAAATAGTCGAGGATGAGCGCGGCTCCCAGCATGGTATAAACCATGACCCAATCGGTTGTAGTCAGATGTACATAAGACCACTGGTTCATATAGATAAAAACGCCAACCCCGGTGCAGCTAAGCAAAATAACATACATCATGCTTCGATCTGCTTTGCGGATAAGGTTACGAATAAAGTTCATAGAAAATCTCCTGCTTGGATTTAGTCAACTCGTGATGTTAGGTATAAACGAAAGGTGCAGTATCACGACATCTTATAAAGATAACAGACTCCTGCTCGATGCATTTATATTGGTTATTGTTGTATAGGTATATACTATATATTTTTTAACATAACAAGATCGCTTCCAAAAATCCAGCAAGAAAAAACAGGCCGCTCGCAGCCTGTTTGTCTGGTGTGGCAGCAGAACCTAACCGCCAAGCTTGTATCCCGAAGTAAGTGCTACAACGACAGACGCTACGATGATGGCGTTGATAACAATGCGGGAATATTTGATGCCCTCGAATTTCTTCATGGAAAAGACCTCCCTTCCTTGGAGTCTGGTCCGATGCTCACCCAATTCTCACTGGGTTTGATATGTTTCTGCGGACGACATATCTTCTTTGCCCCGATTCACCATCATGTACTGGATAAACAGGAATATGCCAACATTCATCACGACATCACCAATGCTGATGACCTGTGTTCGTGGGTATGGACTCGATAGCGGGATGATGTCGCCGAGAAAGGCAAGATGGGTTGATGCGTCCATCATATAATGCTTGGATACGGCGGTGCCTTCCCGAAGCAGATCGACATAATAAGGCCCAAGCACAGCAGAAGCTTCAACGGAGACGGGCATGCGTCCACCATTAAGAGCCATCACGATGAAGTTGAGAAACACCCCGATCCAGATCAGCGTGAACCCCCGATGATGTCTGTTGAGCCATAAAAAGATGAGGCCGGTGATATAAACAGCGGCAAACAGATAACCATTAATGGATGCTACCCAGCTCAACCGCTCCTGCATATAGAAAATGCCAAACTGGAAGAGTAACAGTAGAGGGAAGATCCAGCCGCCGCGTAGCTGCAGTGTTGCAAACTGGTTGAGTCCATAACGGACCCCACCCCTGAATAGACCAACAATCAAGCCGATCAGAATACCGTCGTATACCATGATTAACCCCTGTTCTTGCGGACGTGCGCAACGATACTTGCGTGTTTGTGTACATAAGAAATTCGACCTGATATTGGCAATTCCTGCATGGTCAAAATGATTTTTAAGAAGAATTTTGTAAATGCATATATAAAAGCCGTCTTCCCGAAAAATAGAGGTCGAAACCTGAACCCGAATCGGTGAAGACGGCTTTATATTTTGCTAAAAAATGATCATTTCAGTCAAGTGTTTATCTAGGGCGATATTTACTCGGAACCACCATTCAAATAATTAAAGAAAGGCTGATCCACCCAGAAGTTGTATGAGGTGATGTCTGTTTCAGGAGCCAGCTTGCGGAATCCTTCCTGAATAGCCTTGGCATTTTCTTTAAGTGAGAAAGATTGGGCATAATAATGACCAAGCGTAATTTTGTTGTTTGTAATCACTGGGAAATTAGCCAGTGCGGTTGGTGAGTAATACAGCGGCTGCCACCAGGAGTTGATGATCAGTGGAGATTGGCTGTTGCTGTTCTTTTTAGCAAATTTCAGAACGATGTCGTTGAAACGGACTTTGTCCGCCGTGTTGTTAAATTCAAACTGAATGTCATATTCCTTCGCATAAGCGATGTAATTGCCATTCTCAATCTGCGTAACTTTGTAATCTGGTGTTTCTTTCGGCTCGCCCCACTCTTTCAAATAGATAAAAGCAGATGTCTTCGGCTGGAATTGTACATCGGCATCGATGCCTTCGCTACGAAGCAGGCCAATCAGCTGTACTGCATGATTGATGCTATCATGACCATAAGTTAACGTCAGTTCATCGATAAAGTTGGAGTCAAATCGGCTGTCTTTCAGGTTGTAACCTGTAACGAGATCCTCACGTAGCGCCTGATCTACAATCTTTCTCAGTTCCGGAGCTTCAATCAGATCTGCCGTGCGATATGCAGCATAGAGCTTGGAGTAGATATCTGCATCATTGGAGCGTCCGATTTCATTTTTATATTTACCTTGGCTGATCAACACACGTCCAAGCAAAATGTTCGCTGCATCCTTGCTTGCTGCGCCGCCCTTAACCAGAGCGGGATACAGACTCTCCGGAACAAGTCCTGTATCAATGGCCGCGGCCAGTTCTTGTCCAGCTTGTCCTTGCAAGCGATTCGGCTTGATGCCTGCTTTGGTAAGGGCCTTCGCTGTTTTGTCCGCAGGATAGGTGTAAGCGAGTTCTTTGAAACCAGCTGCCTTGACGGCGAGGAATACCGCTGTGTAAATGCTCAGTTGATCTTTCGCACGTACCTCCGTTGTTGATAACACACCGTTGTTGAACAGCGCAACAGCTGCCTCGTAGGCGTCGTCACCCGATTTCAGATCGCTGAAGGCAGGTGCCTTTGTGGCATCCGTACTTGTAGTGGAGGCGGAACTTGCTTCCGTAATGGCTGCTATGGCTTTGATAAAATCACCCTTGGATGATTGCTGTGGCAATTGGACACCGTACTTGGCTTGCAGGAATTGAGCGAAATCTGCTGCACTCTCTGTGTAGCCAGCTGGTGCTGTTGCTGCAGGGGTGTTCACTTGTAGCGTTTTAGGTGCAACTGGCGTTGCCGATGCTGCAGAAGCAGAAGCGGGCAGACTGAGACTGCCGAGGGTTACCGGAGCGGCGAGCAGGGCTGCCAGCGTAATCTGGGTGATCTTTTTCAAATGAAAAGCCTCCTTAAAATAGGTTGGAAATGATAGGTGAATGAAATATAATCCTGACAAATCCTATCAGAATATAATAATTGGATTGACTTTAGCACGGAGTCGCGCCAAATGTCAACGGAAAAAAGCCAGTTATAATGCGGTTTCCAGAGTATGGAAACCAGTGTTGTTACGATGATCTTCCATATGAGTGTATACGCTGAAAGTTTTATTGACAAGGATCGACATTATCCGCTAGGATAATAAAAAAGATTATTGAAAAGGGGAATTTTCAAAATGAAAAGAGGTTTATCGTTCGTCTTATCAATTGTTATGTTGTCTATTTTGCTGGCCGCTTGTGGGAAATCAGCTACTAAAGACGAACAATCCGCTCAAGGCGGCGATTCTGAAAAATCCCTGCGAATGGCACTGGTACTTCCTGAAAAAATAGGGGTCAACCCTTTCTTTGTACAAATGGATGAAGGCTTCAAAAAAGCAGGTAAAGAGTTCAAGGTGGATACCAAAACGATTGAATCAACAGACCCTGCAGCATTCGAGCAAAACCTGCGTGCAGCTGTTGCTGAGAATTATGATCTGATTATTACAGCAACGTTCCAGGCAGAAGATGCACTCAAAAAGGTTGCTGCCGAGAATCCAAACAAGTCGTTTGCGATTGTAGATACAGCGATTGATCTGCCTAACGTTCGTAGCGTTGGTTTCCGTGAATATGAAGGAGCGTACCTGCTGGGTGCTGCTGCTGGACTTTCCACGAAAACGGATAAAGTGGGTATGGTCGCTGCAATGGACATTCCTTTGATTAAGAAATATACAGAAGGTTTCAAAGCAGGTCTGGAGTCGGTTAATCCAAAAGCAGAATTCCTGGTGAACTATGTTGGTGGTTTCAATGACCCGGCTAAAGCGAAAGAATTGGCACTGGTGCAATTCGGCAAAGGTGCTGACTTCATCGCAGGTGCATCTGCTGTAGGTGATCTTGGGGTGTTCGAAGCGGCAAAAGAAAAAGGCTTCTACACTTCTGGACAAGATACAGACCGTACAGTAGAAGATCCGGAGCATATCGTACTGTCCCAGTTGAAATCTACGGATACTGTTGCTTATGAGACCGTGAAAGATTTTGCAGAAGGTACATTCAAAGCAGGCGCAGTGAACTACGGCTTGAAAGAAGACGGTGTAGGCCTGACATACGTTACGCGTGACAGTGAGTCTCCATTGAATGCATTTGTTGGTCAAGAGGTTATCGACAAAGTTAAAGCGATCAAGGATGACATCGTATCCGGTAAAATTGTAGTTAAAGATCCATTGCAACAATAGTAAGGATATAAATCACTTCTTATATATGATCTGAAATATTTCATATGAAGAATGAGCAATGAATTGACGGATGTGTAATCCATCTAGTTAGCCGGCTGCCCAACCAGGCAGCCGGTTTTGCTACTGTTACAGTGACCATATATGTTGAACTTAACGTTTACACCATAACGGAGAGGACAGAAGAAACCTGGAGAAGCGAAGTGGTTGCCTAAAAGCTTTCTGCAAGAAAGCTACATCGTAAGCATAAGCTTATCCCCGGATTTTCTCCTTTATAAAAGGGAGTTCAAAAAAATCCGGGGATAACAGCGATCGAAAGGTTGTTCTGTCATCGGAGTGCCCAGTGTAACCATTTCACGTTGAACTTACATCAATCGAGAGGAGCGAACGCAAGATATGCTGTTGGAGATGGAGCAAATTACGAAGAAATACGGTAGCTTCACGGCGAACAAGGATATCCATTTTAATCTTCGCGAGGGGGAGATTCATGCTCTCGTCGGGGAGAATGGAGCAGGGAAAACGACGCTAATGCGTATGCTGTACGGGATGGAGCAACCGACAACAGGCACGATTAAAGTCCGTGGGCGCGAGGTAAGCTTTGCAACACCATCTCAGGCTATGGCGAGCGGGATTGGCATGGTGCACCAGCATTTCATGCTGTTTCCATCCTTTACGGTAGCGGAGAATATTGTCATTGGACGTGAACCTGCGGCGGCAGGGGTATTTGATCGAAAAAAAGCGGCAGCTCAGGTCGATGAATTGGGCAGACAATACGGCATGCCGGTCGACCCGTGGAAAAGAGTTGGAGAATGTCCCCTGGGTATGCAACAACGTGTAGAAATTCTTAAAGTGCTGCATCAGGGAGCAGACATCATTATATTGGATGAACCTTCCGCGGTGCTTACTCCGCTTGAAGTGAAAGAACTGCTGGCGAATATGAAATCGCTCGCGAAGCTGGGCAAAACCTTCGTCATTATCACACACAAGCTGCAAGAGGTTATGGATGTTGCGGATCGAATCACCGTACTTCGAGATGGACAAGTCACAGGTACATTAGAAGCGAAGGATACCGATGTAGAGGAGTTGTCACGTCTGATGGTCGGGCGTGAACTGGTGCGAATGGACAAACCCGCATCTGTTCCGGGTGAAGCTGTGCTTCAGGTGGAAGCCGTTCAACTCTCGGGAGCCAAAGACCGCTCTGCACTTAATAATATTCATATGAAGGTTCGCAAAGGTGAAGTGGTCGGGATTGCGGGCATCTCCGGTAACGGTCAATCCGAATTGATTCAGGTGATTGCCGGGTTGCGGAAGCCCGATGGAGGCCGAGTGCTTCTATCCGGACAGGACACGACCAATTGGCCGGTACGCCGGATTCGTGAGCATGGTCTCGCCCATATTCCGGAAGACCGCTATATGTGGGGGGCAGCGAAGGACGCCAGCGTGAAGGAGAACGGACTGATGGGACACCATCACCGTCTGCAAAAGCGGGGCATGGTCAAGGCCAGAGCAGCCAAAGCAATGGTGGAAAGCTGGATCAAACAGTTTAGCATCAAGACAGGCTCGGCGGAAACAAAAGCCCAATTTCTATCGGGCGGTAACTTGCAGAAGCTGATTGCTGCACGTGAATTTGCGCAGGATACACCGTTTCTGATTGCAGCAGAGCCTACACGTGGGGTAGATATCGGTGCAATGGAGACTATTCACGCGGAATTGTTGCGCAAGCGGAATGAGGGAGCAGGTATCCTGTTGATCTCATCCGAGTTGTCAGAGATTTTGCAATTATCGGATCGCATTATCGTGATGTATGAAGGCGAGATTGCCGGAGAACTTCCGGCAGCGGAAGCGACAGAAGAACAGATCAGCTTGCTGATGGCAGGAGGGAAAGAGCGGGTATGAATCGGGTAAAAGAAACACTTCGCGGACTTGTGCAGCCGCTACTTGCCGTATTGATTGGCTTGCTCGCCGGTGCGATTGCCATTCTGGTCGTTGGCGGCAATGTCATAGATACGTATGCCGAGATGTGGAAGGGTGCCTTCGGTAACTTCTACTTCTTCACCAATACATTGGCACGTGCCACGCCGATTATTTTGGCGGGTCTGGGTGTTGCACTGGCATTCCGCGCCGGATTTTTCAATATGGGTGCGGAAGGCCAGATGATTCTGGGCGGACTCAGTGCGGCGCTCACGGCGCTTTATCTGCCAGGGCCGGGCTGGTTCGTATGTATTGCTGCCATCTTGGCGGGAATTATCGCCGGCGGTGTGTGGTCCCTTTTTGCAGGGTGGCTGGATGCACGCTTTGGCATGAACCTTTTGATTACCACACTACTGCTTAACTATATTGCGACGTATTTTGGTGGATATATGGTTTCGTATCCATTCAAAGATAAGACAGGATCAGCAGCGATGGCGCAGACACCAATGATTGATCAGAGTGTCTGGCTGCCGAAGCTATTTCAGGGTATGGGACTGCACGCGGGTTTCATTATAGCGATTATAGCGGCGATGGTGATCTACTGGTTTACGCATAAAACGGTGACGGGTTATGAAATTCGTATGCTGGGTAGCAATCCGTCTTTTGCGGCTTATGGCGGTGTTCGCCGGATTCGTATGATGATGCTGTCCATGGTCATTAGTGGTGGACTTGCAGGTCTTGCGGGTGCAGGCGAAGTGCTAGGTACGCAGTATCGTTTCCTGGATGGCTCGTTATCCTCGGCAAGTTATGCGTGGAGCGGCATCATGGCTACATTGCTGGCGCGCTCGCACCCACTGGGTACAGCTGTAGCGGCTATTCTGCTCGCGGCATTACAGACAGGGGCGATGGGCATGGAGCGGAATACGGATGTCCCTCTGGAAGTTGGTAGCGTAATTCAGGCTGTCTTGACACTGTTTGTCTCGGCACAGATCGGTTATTCCTTCCTGAAGCGGAGAAAGGAGAAAAAGTCCAATGCAACAACTGTTTGATGCAGCCATGTTTGGCTCAACCTTGCGGATTATGACGCCGATTCTGCTCGCAGCACTTGGCGGGGCTTTATGTTCGCGCGTCGGTCTGTTTAACGTGGGTTTGGAAGGACTGGTGCTGATCGGGGCATTCTCCGCGATTGTGGGCAATTACTTGTTCGGCAATGTACTCTTGGCAGTACTGTTTTCGATTATTATCGTGATGCTGTTCTCGGCGCTTTTTGCATTTATAAGTATTAATCTCAAGGCTAACGCCATCGTCGTCGGTATATCGTTGAACTTTCTGGCGGCGGGACTCACGACCTTTGCCCTGCGGGCAATCTTCGACGTAAAAGGTGCATACTATGATAAAAATATGGTGGGCCTCCCGAAATTGGACATTCCGCTGATTAAGGATATTCCTTGGGTGGGCACGGTGTTATCTGGTCATAGCCCACTCGTATATCTAGGCATTATGATTGTTATTGCTTTACAGTTCTATCTATTTAAAAGTGTATCCGGCTTCCGTCTGCGTTCCGTGGGCGAGAATCCGATTGCAGCACAGAGCATTGGCATCAAGGTACGCGGCATTCAGTATGGTGCTGTACTGATGTGTGGTGTATTGTGTGCACTGGCTGGAGCGCAGCTGTCCCTTGGTCAGGTGACGATGTTCACCGAAGGCATGACCGCAGGTCGCGGCTTCATCGCTTTGGTTGCTACGATGCTGGGACAAGCCAACCCGCTTGGGGTGATGGGGTCTAGTGTACTCTTTGGATTCATGGAAGCACTCAGTATTCGTCTGCAAGGCTTCTCTCTGCCGACCCATTTCACCATGATGTTGCCGTATATTGTAACACTGGTGGCGATGTTCTTTTTCAAAGACCGGACGTATGCGCAGGATGCATTGAAAGCAGGCGGAAGCTCACGTTAATTGTAGCAAAGGAGGAATCAGGGACGTGCATAACAAAGCTGAGCGTTTGAAAAAAACCAAAACACCGTCACCGAAAGCTGGCGCCGATTACGGAGATCGGTTGCCGCCAGGTCAGGTGCTGACGGAGAAATTCCCGATTTTGCATGAAGGGGAAGTGCCGGAGTATGACCTTTCCACTTGGGATTTGAAGGTTTTTGGTGAAGTCGAAGAAGAGAAGGTGTTCTCTCTGGCTGAGCTTCAAGCGATGCCGCAGGTGAACATGGTAAGTGATATTCACTGCGTTACCCGCTGGTCAAAATTTGATACACCGTGGGAGGGTATCCGCTTCTCGGAATTCATGAAGCTGCTGGGGGTTAAACCAGAAGCGAAGTACGTCATGATTCATGCGGACCATGATTATGAGACCAATGTGCCACTCGAAGAACTGATGCATGATGATGTATTGCTTGCGTTCAAATATAACGGCGAGCCACTCACACCGAAGCATGGATTCCCACTGCGACTGGTTGTGCCACAGCTGTATTTCTGGAAAAGTGCAAAGTGGGTGCGTGGGCTGGAGTTTATGACAGAGGATCGCAACGGCTTCTGGGAAAGCAATGGTTTCCACCATTTTGCCGATCCGTTCAAGGAACAGCGTTTCTCGGGTGAGGATCTGCCGATTCCTGAGGATGAGTGGACGAAGAAGGAGTTTGATTAAGATGTTGATGCCGATTTTGCAGATTCATTCGGAAGATATGCCAGAGTATGCTATCGTGTGCGGTGATCCGGCTCGTGCGGAGAAAATTTCCCGAAAGTTGGAGAATGCCAGAGAGCTCGCGTTCAGCCGCGAATATCGCACATTTGTAGGTGAGTATGAAGGCATTCAGATGGCCGTGGTTAGTCATGGGGTAGGTTCACCGGGTGCAGCTGTGTGCTTCGAGGAATTGATTCGCGCAGGAGTGAAAACCCTGATTCGTGTAGGCACAGCAGGCTCATATACAGCCGATTATCCAGCAGGTAGCGTTATTGTGAGCACTGCAGCTGTACGCTCCGATGGGCTGACACGTCAGCTAGTACCAGATGGCTTCCCCGCGGTGGCGGATATTGATGTGACCAGCGCATTGGTTGCTGCTGCACGTGAGACAGGCAGTGGTAAAGGTGAGGCTGTGAGTGGTAAGGCAGGAACAGAAGCTGGAGCAGCATCATTTACAGGTGTGGGGGCTACCAAAGTTGGCGTGGGAATCACAGTAACACTGGATGCATTCTTTACAGGGGTAGAGGAGATTCCACACCGTAAATACAAGCAGGCTGGAGCACTTGCCGCCGAGATGGAGATCGCTGCACTCTATATCGTAAGCACCTTGCGTGGTGCACGGGCTGGAGCCATTGTAGCGATTGACGGCTTCGCAGACAGTGATCTTGCTGCCGAGTATGATCCGCATACCGATGCGGTCGCTAAGGCTGTGGAGCACGAGATCAATGCAGCGCTACGCGCACTTGCTACACTTGCTCGCCAAGATCAGGCGACAAGATAGCTTAAACATAATGTGAACGTCCACTGAGAGTGGACATTTTGTCAGACGTCCTTCTACGGTCATGAATATGGCCGGGGGGCGTCTTTTTTTACATCGAGGAAAGTTATTCTATCATCGGAGTGCAGTGTGTAAGAACTTTTGTTCAGCTGATGTAGTCAGAATGATTTTGAAATCATTGGGTAATTATATACAGGAACAGAATCCAACATGAGATTGCAAAAGGAGGATTTACACGATGACACAGAACAATCAACCTCAGGATGAAGCAAAACTTCGCAATAAACTGGATGAAGATGGCGACTCCTTGATGGAGAAAAAGAAGATCTTGAATGGCGTGGACATTGAGCCACAGGCGGATGATTGGGCAGCTAAACCATCACCGGTTGCTTATAACGAAGAAATCAATACAACCTCCAAAAAATAGTATTAATCGACAGAGCAGGTACCTTAGGGTATCTGCTTTTTCGTCCTAGTATAATATTATAAATACATAATAAGGAAAGGTGGAGGGAACAAATATGAAGAATACCATACAGATCCGAAATGCACAGCTTGCTGACTATCCTGGTGTATCTACGTTGTTGGATCAATTACACGAGTTACATGTACAGGCAAGACCGGACATTTACAAACCTTTGCACCCCAGGCTTGGGGAAAAGGAGTACACCGATTGGCTTGCGAAGGATGATCGTTACCTCTATGTAGCGGAACACGTAGAGGCTGGTAAAATTGTCGGCTTCAGTAGCGCACAGCTGAGCATCATTCAGGATCATTCGCTTTTTGCGGATCGCAGGATGTTATACCTCCACGAACTCGTGGTGGATTCAAGTCACCAAGGACATGGAACAGGCAAACGATTAATGCAGACCATGTTGGATCTGGGAAGAGAGCTTCAGGCGGACCACTTAGAATTAACGGTTTCTACATTCAACTCGCATGCACAGGCTTTTTATGAACAGATGGGGCTAAGGGTGCGTAGCAGCAGACTGGAGTTTTCATTGTAATTGTAAGTCGAGTAGTGGAATAAATCTGAGCATAAAAACTACATACACAAAATGTTCGATAATAAAATAAAATAAATCCTTGAATACCCCATGGGGGTATGTTAATCTGAATGAAGAACGAAAGAAAAGGGGTGTTATGATGGAACATCAAAGCCATCCCGAAGAGCCGGTATACACTGCGGAACATCAGTCCGAGCAACAAGCGGATTCATGCCACGCCGTGAACCTCGATAAAGACGGCAAGCCCATTCGTAAAAGCCACCATTCGCAGGAGATGAAGGGCAACCTGATCTCTCGTTTGAACCGGGTCGAGGGTCAGATTCGCGGCATCAAAGGGCTGATTGATAAGGACACATACTGTGATGATGTGTTAACCCAGATCGCTGCAGCACAGTCTGCGCTCAATTCGGTAGGCAAGCTTTTGCTGGAAGGGCATATGAAGAGCTGTATTGTGGAACGTATTCAGGCCGGCGAACACGAAGTCGTGGATGAATTACTGGTTACCGTTAGAAAACTGATGAAGTAATGTGCAGATGATAAACTATATATTTTGAACTAATCGTTTACACAGAAACGGAGTGCCCATGTAAATAATCTTTAGTTCAATTTATATAGTAAATACGAACATACTCAATCGAGGAGGAATGAAACATGTCTAATGTTACGTTGAATGTCAAAGGGATGTCTTGTAATCACTGTGTAAAGTCCGTTGAAGAAGCGGTGAAAAATGCGGGTGCAAATGGTCAGGTGGATCTGGCAGCCGGAACAGTAGCTGTAGAATATAATGAGCAGGCGGTTACAGTAGATCAGATCAAAGCCGCAATTGAAGATCAAGGATACGACGTTGTTTAATTGATTCGAGAGAAGTTCATTAACGAAAGATGGCAGTACAGGCTTAAACCTCTTGATTCTCAGTTGAACTTGATTATACAAGGGAGGGTTTAAGCCTGATTTTCCGTCCTGAATATACCCCTATAGGGTATATAAAACGTTCGAAAGGAGCTAACATGATGACAACGGGCGCATCTGAAAATATAGAACCTGTACCAACTCCTGTACCTGTGGAGAATTCAGGTCTCAAGACAACCTTGCACATTACGGGTATGACCTGTGCCGCATGTTCTACACGTGTGGAGAAGGGGTTGTCCCGCATGGAAGGCGTACATGAAGCTAATGTGAACCTTGCCATTGAACAGGCAACCATCTCGTATGATCCCAAAACGACCAGTGTGAACGCATTACGGGACAAAGTCGCGGCACTTGGCTATGGTACGGTGACAGAATCTGTTGATCTGGATATTACAGGAATGACCTGTGCGGCCTGCTCTGCACGTATTGAGAAAGGACTGTCACGACTACCGGGTGTTATTCAAGCTAACGTTAATCTGGCGCTAGAGACAGGGCATATTGAATATGCTGCCGGTACCCTCAAGCCATCTGATATTACAGCCAAAATCAAACAGCTGGGTTATGGCGCTGAAATGCAATTAACACAGGAGGAATCGACCTCTGTTCGGGAACGGGAGCTACAGCGTAAGAAATGGAAATGGATGATCTCCGCACTCTTGTCCATTCCGTTATTGTGGGCAATGGTTGCCCATTTCTCCTTTACATCGGGCATTTATGTACCTGAGCTGTTTTTGAACCCATGGTTCCAGCTGTTACTGGCGACACCCGTGCAATTTGTGATTGGATGGCAGTTCTATGTAGGTGCATATAAAGCACTTCGCAATGGTAGTGCTAACATGGACGTGCTTGTGGCACTCGGAACAAGCGCCGCCTTTTTTTATAGCCTGTATCTGACGCTCACGAGCGGGTACTTACCTGATGCCAGTGTGGGTCAGAGTATGGATCATGGTGCAATGGGAACGGGTATAGGAACTGCTGCAGGCGCTACCGCTATGCCGATGGTGGAGCTGTACTATGAGACAAGTGCGATTTTGATTACGTTGATTTTACTTGGAAAATGGTTCGAGGCTGTGGCGAAAGGGCGCTCTTCACAGGCGATTAAAAGCTTGATCGAACTCGCTCCTCGTGAAGCACGTGTTATCCGTGACGGACAGGAAGTTTTGATTCCGGCTTCCTATGTAGCCGTTGGTGATCTGGTTCTGGTAAAGCCTGGAGACAGCATTCCGGTGGACGGTATCGTAGAAGAGGGTCAATCCTCTGTCGATGAATCCATGCTGAGTGGAGAGAGTCTACCTGTCGATAAAAAGCCTGGCGATCCCGTCACGGGTGCAACGCTGAACAAAAACGGTGTTCTTCGTATTCAGGCGACCCGAGTTGGCTCAGATACGGCTCTATCTCAAATTATTAAAGTGGTCGAACAGGCACAGGGATCAAAAGCACCTATTCAGCGGATTGCCGATGTGATCTCAGGAATATTTGTGCCTATTGTGGTGGGGATTGCCGTACTGACCTTTTTGATCTGGTATCTGTTTGCAAGTCCGGGGGACTTCGCCGGATCGTTGGAAAAAGCGATAGCTGTGCTCGTTATCGCCTGTCCATGTGCGCTCGGGCTGGCGACACCGACCTCTGTCATGGCTGGTTCAGGTCGTGCGGCGGAATATGGCATTCTGTTTAAAGGCGGTGAACATCTGGAGTCAGCCCAGCAGATTCAGACGGTTGTGCTCGACAAAACAGGAACCGTTACCCAAGGCAAGCCTGTATTAACTGATGTTATTGCTGCACCCGGCTGGACGGAATCAGAGTTGCTTAAACGTGTTGGAGCGGCAGAGCAAAGCTCGGAGCACCCGTTAGCCGAGGCGATTGTGAACGGTATTCGGGAGAAAGGTCTGCTTTTGGAATCGGCCGCATCGTTTGAGAACATCCCTGGTTATGGTGTCCGTGCAAAGGTATCTGCTGAAGAGATTCTCGTGGGAACACGCCGCTTGCTGGCAGATGCGAACGTAGAGGTACCGGAGGAAGGCATACAGCAGATGAGCGCTTTGGAGGAACAGGGCCGTACGGCTATGCTGGTTGCTTCTCAAGGCCAGTGGGCGGGCATCATTGCGGTGGCGGATACGATCAAGGATACTTCTCGGGAGGCCATTGGACGGCTTCAATCTATGGGAATCGATGTCATTATGATTACGGGAGACAATGAACGAACAGCTCGTGCGGTAGCAGAGCAAGCGGGCATCCAGAACGTTTTGGCAGAAGTTCTCCCGGAAGGCAAGGCGGCGGAAGTGAAAAAATTGCAAGAGAGTGGCCGAAAGGTTGCCATGGTTGGAGATGGCATCAACGATGCCCCCGCACTGGCTACAGCCGATATCGGAATGGCGATTGGAACCGGAACCGACGTAGCGATGGAAGCCGCAGATATTACGTTGATGCGTGGTGACTTAAACAGCATTGCAGATGCCATCGAGATGAGCCGCCGCACGATGGGCAATATCAAGCAGAATCTATTTTGGGCACTTGGCTACAATGTGATTGGCATACCGATCGCGGCCGCGGGATTTCTGGCTCCGTGGCTGGCAGGGGCTGCAATGGCATTCAGCTCGGTGTCGGTTGTGCTGAACGCCCTGCGGTTGCAGCGGATGAAGCTTGCTCGAACGAAGTCATAAGATAAGAGATTAACACTTGGGTAATAAGAGCTATGTAACAGATCAATGATGATCCTTTAAAATGCGCGGCTCGCTTTAAGGCGAACTGCGTATTTTTTTACGCAAAAGCGGTCATAAGCTAACCAAGATTAACACTCATGAAAATAAACCCAGCTTCATTCATGAAAATAAGGTCAACTTTTCTGAATATTACGAAAGATTATTGACAATATAGACATATACCTTTAAAATTTAAACGATCGTTTGATTCAAACGGATGTTTAAATCAAATTTGAACTATTTTGAAGATGGAGGAACCTAATTATATGTTGCAAGCTCTACGTACATTGTTTAAAAAACCACCAGTGATCATAGGCATTGTTACTGCACTGATGTTTCAGGTTATTTTTAGTGTGATCTGGATGACCGCATATTCCGGTGTGAACGATCGGACGAAAGAATTAACGGTAGCTATTGTGAATGAGGATGGTGAACTGTCCAAAGGGATTGCGGATCGATTGGCAGAAACATTGCCTTTCCATACCGTGGCTAACCTGAGTGCCTCTGAAGCACTGGATCAATTGAACCATCATCAAGTGCACATGGTGCTGGACATTCCGGCAGGATTTAATGAATCCCTTCAAACAGCTGGCGCCACTGCCGAGATCAAATATACGATCAATGAAGCCAATCCGGTAACGATTAAAAGTATGATGCAAGGTGTGTCACAGAGCGTGACCAACACCATTAACAAACAAGCTTCCGCACAAGGTGTGCAAACTGTACTTACCGCTTCGGGTGCTTCTGCCGATCAAGCTGCTCAGGCCGCTAAGAACCTGACCAACCGGGTGGAAGGCAAGACGACATCGATTAATCCGGTGAACGGCATGAACAATCAGATGGTACCGATGATGATGGTGCTTGCCTCTTATGTAGGCGCCATGATTATGGGCATGAATCTTCAAGTAGCTATGGGTATGTTATCTTCAATGTATTCCCGCATGACATTGTTCGGTGCCCGAGTTGTCATTAATGTAGGTTCCGCATTGGTTGTTTCTTTGCTTGGTTCCTCTCTGATCGTGGCATTGGGAGGACAGATTGCACAAGGGTTTGTAGCCTTCTGGTTGTTCCAGGCGCTGTTCCTGTGTACGTTCATGTTTTTCTCCCAGTTCTTCCTGATTTGCTTTGGACCAGCAGGAAGTGTGTTTAACATCATCTCGCTATCCCTGCAACTGGTGTCATCCGGTGCGATGGTGCCGCGTGAATTGTTGAACAGCTTCTACAGCGGAATCGGTCACTACTTGCCTGCAACCTATGCGGTTCAGGGTATTCTAAGCGTGCAACTAGGTGGCCCGGGCGTGCAGTCTGCCGCAGGCTCCATCGTGGTTGTACTGCTGATTGCTGTTGCACTGTCCCTCGTTGTGACGCTGCTCAAAAAAGGGCGCAAACCGGCTGGCATGCCAAGCCCGGCTCCAGCAAACAGCTAATATACGTACGCATTATGAAGCTGCGTCGTTTGTACCAAGCACCCCGGTGATTTTCATCGGGGTGCTTGGTGTAATATAATAGATGGGATGAAGTGAGGGCTACAGTCTGCGTAAAATACTGTAGCAACTGACATGAACGGATAAGAGGAGAGAAACAAATGACGGAACCGGAATTGGATATCAAAACGAGGATATTGCTTGCAGCGAAGAAACTTTTTGCATTACAAGGGTATGACGGGACGAGTGTTCGTCAAATCTGTGATGAGGCGGGGGCAAATGTGTCGCTGGTGTCTTATCATTTTGGCGGTAAAGAGAAAGTGTTCGATGCACTATTTGAGCATTTTTTCCCCGAACATATTCTGAGTAAGTTAGCTGCAGAATCGATGTCCCCTGTAGAAGGTATCCGCCGAATTGTTGGTGAAGTCGTGAGGTTTACGATGACGGATCGCGAGATGAGTGACATTGTACAGTTGGAGATTACCCTGCGTACTCATCGGACTGCAACGGTGTTTCAATATCTGGATCCGGTCTGGAATAAAGTAAGAGAGTATCTACAGCAAGGTAAAGATGAGGGACTGTTCAAGATTGAATCTTCATCCTATGCCATGCTTCAGGTTATGGGCGTAGCACTTGCGCATAAGCGGGCCAAGCACTCGCGTTTTGGTTTTGATTATCAGGATATGAATACAGAGGAACTTGCCGAAGAGACGGTAGAGTTCGTACTTCGAGGATTAGGAGTGAACAGCCATGAATGAAACGATTGAACTGATGATGAGACATCGCTCTGTACGTAAATTCAAACCAGACCCGGTCAGTGAGGAGCAACTCGCAGCTATTGTTGCGGCGGGACAGATGGCATCCTCTTCAAGCAATGTACAGGCTTACTCGGTGATCGCTGTGACAGATCAAGAGCAGAAAGCCAAACTGGCTGAGCTTGCCGGGGGCCAGGCTTATGTCAATGAATGTCCGGTCTTTCTCGTATGGTGTGCTGACCTATATCGATTGAAGGATGCAGCGGCGCGTCATCTTCCGGAGAAGGAGTCTTATGCGGACTCCACCGAAAACTTTATGGTAGCTACGATTGATGCTGCCCTTGCTTCTCAGAATGCTGCTCTTGCAGCCGAATCGCTCGGTTTCGGCATTGTATATATCGGCGGAATCCGCACTCGTATTGAAGAAGTAGCTACATTGCTCCAATTACCGGATGGCGTTTATCCAGTATACGGGATGTGTATCGGGGTTGCGGATCAGGAAACCGGTATCCGGCCACGTCTTCCACTGAAGGCGGTATTACATCATAATCACTACCAGCCTGCTCAGACCCTGGAAGGTGTTCAGGAGTATGATGTGACCACGACGGAATACTTGAAAGAACGTACCCACGGTGAACGCGCAACCCCGTGGTCTGAACTCATGGCGAAGCGTCTTACCGAGCCTGCTCGTATGCAGGTGAGAGCATTCCTTGAACGCAGAGGGTTCTTGAAGCGGTAATGAAATAGATAGATTAATAGTAAATTCAAAATTAGTTTCAAAAGCCAGTAGGACAGAATTGAACAGCTACTCCAAGGTTAGTTGGATATGCCAACGTATGCTTAGTGGAGAGCTGCTCAACAAGAATCCGACTGGCTTTTTCGTGCTTATGCCCTCGTTCAGTGTTGCTTTATTGCTGCGTTCTCTTATTCTGGCAGGCGATAAAAACGCTTGGTGTTCCGGTAAAAAAGACGTGTGGCTCGCTCGATTCCCATACCTGTAATCTCACTCCAGGCCTGAATCACCTGACCTGTCATAGCCGGGTGTGTCATCTTATCTTGAAACGGCCCTTCAAAAGGCCAAGGCCCATCGGTCTCGGCCATCACTTGCTCTGCTGGATATTGCCTTGCGAGTTCGCGGATCTCCGTCTCGTATAGAATATCGGGTGTGAAGGAGATATAATACCCGTTGTTTGCCATACGCCGAATGGTCTGCTTGGATCCTTTGAACCAGTGGAAGTGGGCCCGTGTAAACTGATGTTTCTCCAGCAGTTCGCAGGCTATATCGGCATCCTCATACACGGCATGCAGGATGATGGGTTTATGGTGTTTTTTGGCGAGTATGATGAACTGCTCCAGCAGATCAATATATCCGTTTTGGTCAAAGCTAAGGCCTGCTCGCTGTGCTTCTTCACGGTTGTAATAGGGCAAGCCTACCTCACCGATGGCAATAGCATGTCCAATGTTTTCTTCAATCCAAAGAAAGAACTTTTCTTGCTCGTTGAGGGAGGGAAGTTGCTGTTCGGGATGATAGCCAAACGCCGGGTAGATGTAACGCGGATGCTGTTTAGCAAGTTCCAGATTGGCCTGAGCAGAAGCCAGATTCATGGAAACCGCAATGACGGCTTCGACCTGATGCGATGGTAAGCTTAGCAACATCTTCTCCTGTTCCTCATGTGTGTATTTATCAAAATGAATGTGGGCATCGATTAATGGTGCAAACGTTGGAGAATGCATGGGGGAGTGCCTCCTTATATCGTAGGTATGTATATATAACGCCGAGTTCATGGTGTTGGATCACCCATATTAGGAAAAATATAACTAAAAAACCCGCGCTATCAAGATAGGCGGGCTTTCTGCTGTTCTTCTTTCATCCACTGGGCAATCTGCCGTTTGCGTTCGAGAAAGGCAGGCTCTTCTGTTATTTCATCTCGTCTTGGACGGTCAAAAGGAACATGAACCTCGTGTAGCACAACCGCCGGTCGATTGGATAATACATAGACCCGATCCGCCAGTAACAGTGCTTCCTCGATATTATGGGTGATGAATAGCACCGAGCGACGATTCTGTTCCCAGATATCCAGCAACCAGCGTTGCATGTCGCTCCGCGTCAGAGCATCGAGCGCGCTAAATGGCTCATCAAGCAGCATCAGTTCCTGCGGGCTGAGCAGTGCACGAAGGAAAGCAACACGCTGTTGCATTCCGCCTGACAGTTGATGAGGATATGCCCGCTCGAAGCCTGCAAGGCCAACGCTGCCCAGCCACTGTCTTGCCTCTGCGAGCGCTTCGGCACGCGGAGCAATGGGGGCAGTGAACGCTGTAGCAGAAGCGATCTCGCCTGCCAGCAACACATTGTCTTCAATGGTTCGCCATGGGAAAAGGGCAGGTTGCTGCGGCATATAGCTGATATGTCCGCGTTGTCCCGTAACCTGCTTGCCATTCATGAGCACTTCGCCGTCCTGTGGCTTGAGCAGGCCGCCGATGATGTGGAACAGGGTACTTTTCCCGCATCCGGAAGGGCCGACGATGGCGACAAACTCCCCTTTTTGTACCGTAAGGGACAAGCCATTCAACACAGACAGTTTCCGCCGCCGTTCCTTGAAGGACACATGCAAGTTAACAATGTCTAGCGCGGGAGGAACCGAAATGGAACCCGGACCATTCGTTTTATCCTTCGGGTATCTTTTCATAGGGAATCACTTCCTAAGTACATAATACGTTAACCTCTGATATGCAAAACTAGCGCTTCTGTGGGCGCCAGCGAACGAGCAGCTTCTCTAACAGCGCAATGAGCAGGAAAAGAAGCAGGCTGAGTGCCACGATAATCATGATGGCAACAAAAAGGCGATCCGTGCGGTAAGCCGATTTCTGCAACATCATATAATAACCGATGCCTTTGTCGGCACCAATCCATTCCGCGATGATGGCACCCATGACACTGTATGTGGCGGCGATTTTGACACCGGAAAATATCGATGGAAGGGCATGCGGAAGCTCCAGTTTCCAAAAAATATGACGGCGATTCGCACCTGCCATGCGCATATAGTTCATCATCGCCGCATCCGTGCGTGTTAGACCGTCCATGGCAGCGACTGCTACCGGGAAGAAGCAGACCAGAATGATAGTAATCAATTTGGGTAGCAGGCCGAAGCCGAACCAGATCAGCAGGAGCGGTGCAAGTGCGATGGTCGGGATATTTTGACTAAGAATAAGTAGTGGATACAAAGCTGACTTCAGAAAAGGGATCAGATGCAGTACCATGGCAATGAACAGACCGACCGCTGTCCCGGCGACAAATCCGATAAGGGTTAGCTGAATCGTTGCAGAGGCGTGCATACCCAATCGGTCAGCCTGAGACGCCGCTTCGCGAGCGATATCGGACGGGGCGGGCAACATCCATTTCTCAATGTGGAATAGGGAGACGGCCCCTTGCCATATCGCAATAAAGAGAATAACCGCCACGAGGGGCGGCCATACACTTTTGAAATAGGTAGACATTAGCGATATTTCTCCGTCAGTGTATCCATGCTGAATCCGTCCGGGCTATGTGCGATTTTGATCTGGGAGATGATGCTTGGACTACCAGCTTCCACAAGTACCTCGTGCATTTTGCGAACAACCTCCAGCAGTTCATCCAGTTCGCCTTCCATGGTGGTATCTAGCGCATTGACCTGATATTTCAGGCCGGATTGCTGAATGACTTCAATGGCACGGTCTACGTATGGATATGAGTTCTCGCCGTTCGGTGTTTTGGGAATAACCTGAATACTGAGTAATGTACTTGCCATGAGAGATTAATGCTCCTTTCGGGTGTGGATGGATAAGTAGATATGGTCGTTGTACACTGTAACACTCCGATGACAGAATAACCTTCCAATCGCTGTTATCCCCAGATTTTTTGATTCCCTTTTCCAAAGGGGAAAATCCGCTTTTTCAGGTTTTTTCTGTACTCTCCGTTTCTTGTGTACAAAAAATTCAACTTATCCATTAAGCTGTGGAAAAAATTCAAGAGAAAGCGCGCTTATGAGGTGGTTTTCCTTAGAAAACCTTATAAGCGTTGACTTCTTCAATTTTTTTCTGCCCTCTTCGTTCAAAACGTGTAAATATCAAAGTTCATGGTTACAGTTAGATTTAATATTACTGTGGTAAAAATTCATTGGTGTATGCTTTCGTTACATCAATCTCTTTATCCAGCAGTTTCTTGCTGAACATCCAGTCGGTGTAGTTCTTCCATACGTCTTCCTTTTGTTCACCCCAGCGCGGGGCATCATCTTTGTATTTCGGGCTGAGCCACTTTTGGCTTGCGAGTACTAATTCTTTGTCCAGGTCGGGAACAGCTTTGATCAAAATGTTCGCTGCTTCTTCAGGGTGATCAATCGCATATTGATATCCTTCAGAAGTGGCCTTCAGGAAAGCCTTCACCAGTTCAGGGTCTTTCTGAATCGTCTGTTCATTGGTCACGAGTACAGGGGTGTAGTAATCCAGCGCTTTGGCATAATCCTTCACATATAACATGTCAATCGGTTCTCCGCGTAATTCAGCCTCAATTCCTGTCCAGGCATAGAAAATCCACGCAAAGTCGATGTCCCGTTTCACAGCTGTGAAGAAGTCGGCATCGCCCATGTTAATCTTTTTGACTTTGGATACGTCAGCACTTTCGCCCTCCATAATGGATTGCATCACCGCTTCTTCCACTGGGGAACCCCAGCCGCCGTAAGTTTTACCTTCAAAGTCTTTGGGTGATTTGATCTTACGATCCACTGGAGCGGCAAAACCGGATGTATTATGCTGAATAACTGCGGCAATCGACACAAGAGGAACGTCCTGCGTACGCGCCTGAGTTACACTTTCCTGATAACTGACGCCAAACGGTACCTCACCCGAGGCAACCATCGTATCCGCACCGCCGGCTCCTGGCTGTACAATCTCCACATTTAAACCTGCTGCTTTATAAAAACCTTGGTCCACCGCTGCATACAGACCGGTATGATTCGTATTTGGAGTCCAGTCGAGCACGACCTTTACATCTTTCAGTGCAGTACCGCTCCCCTGATTGGTTTGGTCCGAACCTGTCGCACCTTGCTGCTCTGTTGGAGCGGCTTCTTTGCCACCACATGCAGCTACGGTAACGAGTAGCACACACATGAGTAACATTCCCATCGTTTTACGCCATTTCATCGTGTTTCTCTCCTTCGGTATGTCCGGCCGGATGGCACGGGGGTACTCCTTGGCTTCATATCCAATCCCTTTGCATAAATCGACGAATTTATACTCGCGGGTTATCCGAATAACGTCATTTTTCTGTTTCTGCATGTCAAAAGAAAACAAAAAAAGCGCCCCGTAATCTGGGACGCGTGCAGGCGTGAGAGAGTGGCGTTCAGCTTATAGCTGTGCCGTTGCAATATACTCCGATTCCTACGCTGGCATGATCCAGATCAGGTCTAAGGGTTAGTATCTTGATGGGATACACTCTCAGCCGGCCAATTCCGACTCCCCTGGGAAACTATGAAGTTACGGGCATTACTAGGTGTAATTATAGGCCAGTGACAGGATTGTGTCTACATAAGTTGGACTAAAAATATTTTCACAGAATGTTCACTTATGTGAGGGTAGCCCGATTGTCTATAATGATCCAAGTTACAGAAAGGATGAGTGTATTGTCAGTACGCAAGAAACAACAAGTGATTTTTGGACTTATGATGTGTACAGGAATGGTCGTAGTGATGATGACCTTCAATCTATGGCATACGGGGATGTTAAGTCAGATGTCCGTGCTGCAGCTATTGCTCCAATTTGTGATCTGTTTTGCCATCGCCTTTTTGGTGGAGTCGTTCATCGTGGGACCGATAGCGAGAAAAATCACATTTTCCTTCTCATTTGCGAAGTCGAGTAAAATTAGAGGTGTAGTTACGATGTCCTTTTTCATGGTAATCGGCATGGTTTTGCTCATGTCTTTATATGGCATCATTACAGCCTATACTGCAGGTCAGCTAGAAGGAGATTCCGTAATCAATGCGTATCTTCATACGATTGTACGTAACTTCGGTCTGGCATTGCCTTATCAGTTGATTGTACTCGGGCCGCTAGTGCGTTATGTATTTGGCAAGTTGTTCAAGGGACCAGTAGCCGTTGTGTCGGTTTAAATCATCGTATCGTTATCCATCATAACAAAAGTATTTCCTGGGCAATCCTGTGGTTTAAGAAGTTCTAGCGTAAGCGATCCAAAACAAAATACCAATAACCACAGCGGCAATAATGATCGTAGTGAAAACTCCGCTCAACCATGAACCTCGCTGGGCTTGGCGGGCAAGTTCATCTGCTCTTTGTTTGGCGGCTTCGCCCTCGGATGAATTCAGATGGTTTGGGTCCATATTCATAAAGCAATCACCCCTTGGTGTTTTAGAAGTTATTTCAATTGTACTTGATCCAGCTTTGGAAAGATACGTAAACGGGCATATATGAGTTGCAATGTTGTTCTGTCTTCGTATATACTGAGAAACACAATTACAGATCGGATCATGCCGTTGAAGAGAATCCAACTCAGAGGCGTTTTCGCCAGGGAGCGAATTGAAACTATCCCAAGTTAACCGGAACCGCCCGTTATCGCGGACCAAGAGGCTGATCAGGAGATTTGAACTGATTTGGCAAGTTGGGTGGCACCGCGAGCAGAGCGCTCCTCGTCCCAAGGGATGAGGGCGCTCTTTGTATTTTTTTAGCCAAAGGAGACGGTGATCATGTTAGACATGAAGTGGGTTCGGGCACATGCAGAAGAGGTTCAGGCGGCGGCACACGGGAAAAAGATCAAGGTTGATATTGCTGTGTTACTACAGCGGGATGACGAGCGCAAGGCACTTTTGCAGCAAACGGAAGAAGCGCGTCGTCAGCGTAATACACTATCGGCTGAGATCGGGAAGCTTATGCAGTCGGGTGAGCGTGAGCAAGCGGAGAAGATGCGGGCACAGGTTAAACAATTGAATGAACAGCTGGAGCAAGAGGAAGCCAAGCTGGCGGTAATCCAGGAGGAAGTGACCAGACTGCAATGGCTGGTGCCTAATATCGTGTCGCCAGATACGCCTGTGGGCTTGTCGGATGAAGATAATGTAGAGCTACGGCGAGTGGGAGAGCTACCTGTGTTTGACTACGAGGCCAGAGATCATGTCGAGCTGGGAGAGATGCACGAACTGATCGACATTCCGCGCGGCGTGAAGATCGGTGGAACGCGAAGCTATGTATTGAAGGGGGCAGGTCTGTTGTTACACCGGGCGGTACAGCAACTTGCACTGGACCTGTTGCTGAAGCAGGGATTCACCCCGCTGGAGGTTCCACTCATGGTCAGGGAGGATACACTGGTAAACACCGGATTTTTCCCGACAGGCCGGGATCAGGTATATGAATTGCAAGGAGAGAACAAATGGCTGGTCGGCACATCGGAAGTACCGCTGGTTTCTTATTATGCGGATGAAGTGATTGATGTGAAAGAGCCCGTAAAGCTGGCCGCAATATCGACATGTTTCCGTAGTGAAGTAGGCTCGGGAGGACGGGATGTACGGGGCTTGTACCGTGTACACCAATTTGCCAAAGTAGAACAGGTCATCCTGTGTGCGCCGGATGCGGCGGAATCGGAACGGATGTTACAGGAGATTACGGGACATGCAGAGGAATTGCTGCAACGGCTTGAATTGCCCTATCGTGTAGTGGCGGTATGTACGGGAGATATGTCTCAGAAAACGTACAAACAGTATGACATCGAAACATGGATGCCAAGCCGCGAAGCATATGGGGAAACTCATTCGTCGTCGAATTTGCATGATTTTCAGGCTCGGCGTTCGAACATTCGCTGCCGTGATGAGGAGGGCAAGTTGGTCTACTGCCATACGCTCAACAATACAGCCGTAGCTTCACCGCGCATTTTGATCCCACTGCTGGAAAACCATCAGCAGGCAGATGGTAGCATTTATATTCCGGAAGCTTTGCGTCCATATATGGGCGGGGCCGAACGCTTGAATTTGCCAGAGCATGAGCAGGGTGAATAGAAGAAATACAGTGGTTTCAACTTAATGAAATGAAAGAGGCAAATAAAGAGGAGCCCGCATCGGGTTCCTCTTTATTCAAACATATGATCAACAACCCATTGAATTTTTTTCTGTATTTCTGGTGTTTGTATACGCTCCATGATTCACCTGTATTCTTAATGTAGCTTCCATTCAAACTCGTTAATAATTTCGATTTCTCCGGATTGCAACACCTTTTCAAAACGATTGCGGGCCATTCTCATCAGTAAGACCATCTCATCTTCTGAGCGTACCTTCGTGGATGGTGAAGTGGAAATGGCTCTCATTGCACTTTGTCATTTAACTTTAACCATCCAATGTCCGATATAAAGTATAGTAGATAGTAAAATATTAGGCGAAAAATAAATTAAACGGTTGGATGATGGGAGAATGAGACTGGACATGGACAAGAGTCGAATCAAATGGTCGTTACGAGGTATGCTTGCTCTAATTATCGCACTTACGGTTGTATTGCCTACGTCAGTTTGGGCAGCGTCAGGTGATGTCATTTCAATTGAGATTTCAGGTAGCAGTCCGCAGAAGATGAATGTGGGGGAGACTACATCCTATCAGGTGCTGGCGACGGTGGAAGGCGCGGACCATAAACAGGATGTTACCGGGGGAGTAACCTGGTCCACTAGCAATACTGCTGTGGTGACAATCACAAAAGGTAAAGTCAAAGCGATCGCTGCAGGCGAAGCTACGATTGTTGCTCAAGTGAGCGGGGTTAAAGCACAGGTGGTTGTTCAGGTGCAGGATAAAATCAAAAGCATCAAGGCTTCACCTAATGCGTATACGTTTGTAAAAGGAAACGAAGGCACGCTTCCGAAAGTCAGCATTACGCGTGCTAATGGCAAGGAAGAGGAGGTCACATCCGATATTGTATGGACGGTGTCCAGTAATCTGGCTGTGATTGAGAACGGAAAGATCAAAGGCGTCACTCCTGGTAAAGTGATACTGCAAGGGAAGTACGGATCGACTCTCGTTAAAGTACCGATAACGGTGACAGACACCATTAGCAAGATAGAGGTTAAGCCTGCAACAATCCAGTTAACGATCAAAAAATCTAGCCCACTTAAAGTGATGGGGGCGTACTCCAGTGGCAAAACAGTCAATCTATCCAGATCTGTGATATGGACGTCATCCAATCCCGGCGTGGCAGCAGTGAAAAATGGTACGGTCAAAGGGATGAACGAAGGACAAGCCACCTTGACTGGTACGTATCAGGGTCAGACCGTTACTGTACAAGTCAACGTAGTACCTACCCTCCAGAAGCTGATTATGGGTCAGAAGAGTTTGGTTTTGTCTCCGCAGTCCAGCTCGGCTCTAGGGGTAATGGCTCAGTATGATACAGGGAAAACGTTGATGGTGACAGGAAGTGCGGTGTGGAGCAGTTCTAAGCCGAATATCGCCACCGTAACAAATGGCAGAATCGTTGCTGTAGCCAAAGGTAAAACAAGCATTACCGCGAAGTGGGGCAATAAAAAAGTGACGATACCTGTGACGGTAAAATAATGTTCCCTTTTTCCATATAAGTGTTGATCAGATCGAATTGAATCCATGTATACTATGAGGGAGGCGTACTTATGCGTCTCCTTTTTTGAACATAGAATCGAGCTTCGAGGAGTGATTATGGAAATGACCGATCAGATGAACCCGGAGAATTGGCCTGCATGGGCCACGGAACCTGTAGAAGTTGTAGGAGCTAACCCCGCTTGGAGTGCGCAGGCTGAGGAAGAAATTGCGCAGTTAAGAGAGCTTTTGAAACACCTGGAAATACATACATTCGAACATATAGGGAGCACATCCATACCTGGTTTGTCTGCCAAGCCAATTATTGATCTGATGGGGAAGGTGCAGTCCTGGGATGACATGGAGCGCATTGCCGAGCAGTTGAACCCTGTAGGCTGGAACTACGTTCCGCCTGAACTGGATGGCCGGGAATACAGACGATTCTGGGTCAAAGTTAAAGATGGGAAACGAGCTGTGCATCTGCATCTCATGCGTCCAGATGAGGAACGCTGGGAGCGACAGATCCGGTTTCGGGATGCACTGAGATCTCGGCCGGATTTGGTGAAGGCCTACGCCGAACTGAAAATCAAGCTTGCAGATGAGAATAAAGACGACAGAGAATCGTATACCACTGCCAAAACCGAATTCATCTTAAAGGTTCTGGATGGACGGCTGTGAAGCATCAGAACGGGCTGTCCATTAAAAATAGATGGGTCTACTTCATCGCCGTGATCATCACGATGGCAGCGGGACTAGCTTCCAGAACATATGGAGCGGTTTTGCCGAAATGGATGTATGAGCATTTTGGAGATGCGCTATGGGCAGGCATGATCTATTTTGGCGTACGTATGGTATTCATTCACTTGAGCCGTGCGAGAGCAGTCTGGATCAGTGTTATATTCAGTTGGGGCGTTGAATTCTCTCAAATGATTCAGGTACCTTGGCTGAACGATCTGCGTTCGACGTTGTTGGGAGCTCTGATATTGGGTCGTGGATTTCTAGTCAATGATTTAATCCGATACCTAATCGGCATATTATGTGTTTATTTTATAGACCGTTTTATCTTGACTAGATTTATACGTTTATAGAGTCAATTCATAAATAGGAGGTACGCTGAATGAATATCGATAAACTTTTTGCAGCATCCCCTGAGTTTGAAACCGAACGGTTGTACCTCAGACGTCTTACGATGGATGACCTCGATGAATATTATGCATTTGCATCTGACCCGAAAGTTAGTGAGCAAAGCTTGTGGCAGTGCCATCAAAGCAAGGATGATTCCATCGGTTATCTGGAGCGAGTGCTGCGAAACTATGAGCAAAAAACGGTATATCTCTGGGCTTTTGTGCTGAAAGAAACGGGAACGCTGATTGGAAGAGGTGGCATTTTCCATCTGGATGAATTCATGCAGAGCGGGGAACTGGGGTACGCCATTGGTAGCGCCTATTGGGGCAAGGGGCTTGCCGCGGAAGCTATGCAACCTATCGTTGATTACTGCTTTGATCAACTGGACTGTAACCGGCTGGAAGGTAAATGCAATGCGGGCAACATCGGCTCTGCGCGTGTGATGGAAAAGCTGGGCATGGTGCAGGAAGGTCTGCTACGCAAGCAGTTGAAAATTAAAGGTGTGTTTACCGATCAGAAAATGTACGCCCGCATCC
This sequence comes from Paenibacillus sp. NN59, assembly GCF_057597225.1. Lineage (NCBI taxonomy): Bacteria > Bacillati > Bacillota > Bacilli > Caryophanales > Paenibacillaceae > Paenibacillus > Paenibacillus sp. NN59. The sequence continues at coordinate 522,371 of NZ_CP199678.1, forward strand.
GGGATGATCTATAATATTAGATTAACATGAGCTGTCTTACAGCGACCAAGGAGGAAACCTTATGATCTATAGCATTATTTCCCGTTCCGTATGGGAGGAAGTGTCCAAAGGAGACACATATGCACCAGAGAGTTTAGAAACGGACGGCTTTATTCATTGTTCCACCGCAGAGCAGATTCCATGGGTAGCTGAACAGTATTATGCGGGACGTACCGACCTGTTGCTGCTCGGGATTGAAGAGAGAACGTTGAAGGCAGAGCTGGTCTATGAAGGTTTGTATGAATTAAATGAGCTGTTTCCACACATCTATGGAGAGTTGAATCTGGATGCAGTAAGTAAGGTATTGAAATTTGAACCGAATGCAGACGGCACGTTTTCTTTCCCGGCATAACTTTCTGAAATGGGGGTAAGACGGATGGACATGAATCAGGCTTTTTTGGAAACAGCGGAGAAACAGTTCCTTTACTACAAGCAGCTTGGTGAACGCGCAATGGAGCAATTGGAGACGGAGCAGTTGTTCCAGACATGGAACGAGGACACCAACAGCATTGCAGTCATCGTGAAGCATTTGTGGGGCAATATGCGATCCCGCTGGACGGATGTGCTGACAACGGATGGTGAGAAGCCATGGCGTGAGCGTGATGCCGAATTTGTGGGTGATTTTCATACGAGGGAAGAGTTGCTTGCCAAGTGGGAAGAGGGCTGGGACTGTCTGCTGGGAGCGCTGCGTTCGTTTACTCCGGATCACATGTCTCAGATCATATATATTCGGAATGAGGGCCATACCATTATGGAGGCGATTATGCGGCAGTTGGCGCATTATCCGTACCATGTGGGGCAGATTGTGCACACGGCCAAAATGTTAAAAGAAACGTCGTGGGATAGTCTTTCTATCCCCAGAAATGGGTCAAATACTTATAACGAAGGCAAGTTTTTGAAACCAAAGACCAGAAAACATTTTACAGAGGACGAGCTTGAATGAGTTTTAGAGAAAAGAGGGATTACAAACGATGACACAAATTGCGTTGATACGTCACGGCAGTACGGCATGGAATAAAGAAAAACGTTCGCAGGGACAGACAGACAACCCGCTTGATCAGGAGGGCAGAGAACAGGCGGCTTTGTTAGCGGCGAGGCTGGCGGAGGAATCCTGGGATGCCATCTACGCCAGTGACTTGGAGCGGGCAAGTGAAACGGCTCGTGTTATCGCAGATCGGCTTGGTATTCAGGAGATTCATCTCGACCCGAGATTACGTGAAATGGGCGGAGGTCAGGTGGAGGGTACAACAGAAGAGGAACGTGTCGCGAAATGGGGAGCAGATTGGAGTTTGCTCGATCTAGGAAAAGAGCAACCGGACACAGGTGCTTCCCGAGGGAAAGCGGCGTTAGAAGATATCCTTCGGCAACATCCGAATGGACGAGTCATCGTGGTGAGTCACGGGGCTGTGCTTCGTAATACATTGCGGGCACTGGTACCGGAACTGGATATCAGCGTGAAGCTGGGGAACACCTCCATTACACGGGTGAACCATCGGGATCAGGCATGGCAGTGTGAATTGTACAATTGCAGTGCGCATCTGGAGTGAGGTAAAGCCATGGACACAATCTCCTATAACTGGACAGAGGACAGGTTATCTCCACTCGGAGAGCGTGGAATTGTAATTCGCTGCGGCGAGTCGCTGTCTGAGGTGGTACATCAGAGAGTGGTGTCAGTATGTGCTCTTTTGGAAAAGGGATCTGTGACAGCTGCGGTGGATTGGGTGCCTTCTTACTTGTCTGTCACATTGTTTTACGATCCTTGGATATCGTCTTATGAGGACACATGTGGGCTTCTGCTACAACATTTGCGTCAACTCAATGACGAATCTAAAGATTTGAAGTCCATTGGGATGGGGAATTCTCCTAGGATTGTGACTATTCCGGTATGTTACGGCGGAAAGTTCGGGCCGGATCTGGAACATGTGGCTAACGAACATGGGCTGACAATAGAGGAAGTCATAGCGATCCATTCATCGGTTGATTACCTGGTACATATGATTGGATTTGCCCCCGGCTTCCCATATTTAGGAGGACTGCCTGAACAAATAGCCACGCCACGGAGGGTAACGCCGAGGCTTCAAGTAGAGGTGGGGACGGTAGGCATAGGTGGTTCTCAGACAGGGATCTATCCGATAACGACACCAGGTGGGTGGCAGTGTATTGGACGGACACCTATCCGTCTTTTCCGTCCGGAAACGAATCCTCCAAGTCTGCTTGAAGCGGGAGACTTTGTTCACTTCAAGCCCATTACGATGCAAGAATACTTGGAACTGGCGCGGAAGGAGGAGGAGTGATGAGTATACAGATCATTCGTCCTGGCTTGTTAACAACCGTTCAGGATGAAGGTAGAATCGGGTATCGCCGTTATGGTGTGCCCGTAGGCGGTTCAATGGACATGTTCGCGGCGCGAGCAGCCAATATACTTGTCGGTAACTCTCGGCACGATGCAGTACTTGAAATCACGATGTCTGGGCCGGAACTGCAAGTGCGAACCAATCAACTGCTTTCGCTATGTGGTGCAGATCTCAGTGCCACGGTAGATAGGCAGCCTGTACCTTTGTGGCGCCCTGTGCTGTTGCGGGCTGGCAGTGTATTGAAGTTTGGCGCATGCCGGCATGGCCTGCGTGCATATTTGGCGTTTGCTGGCGGGATCGATGTACCAGAAGTAATGGGCAGCCGTAGTACGGATGTTAAGACCGGGTTTGGTGGTTTTCATGGGAGAGCTCTGCGTGCGGCAGATGTCCTGGATACGGGAAGCATCCAAGATCAGGTTCGACAATGGATGCGTTTTATGGAAGAACAATTAGGTGATAACAAATCCATGGTCGCTCCGGCATGGCTATTATCAGAGCGGGAGAGACCCAACTATTACGGTAAAGCTGTCGTTCGAGTGATGCAAGGTCAAGACTGTGCGGAATTCAGCGCAGAGAGCCTGGATCGATTTGGTACCGAAGATTACCTCATCTCTCCCCAATCTGATCGTATGGGATACCGGATGCAGGGGTTACGGCTGGAGCTGGATCGGCCATTGCATCGTTTATCCGAGGCGGTCACCTTTGGCACGGTGCAGGTACCTGCGGATGGGCAGCCTATCGTATTGATGGCGGATCACCAGACCATTGGAGGATATCCTGTGATTGCACAGGTAGCTGCGGTTGATTTGCCCATTCTGGCTCAGGCCAGGCCCGGAAGTCGCGTTTCTTTTGCAGAGATTACGCATGAAGAAGCGCGTGATCTCTACATCGAACGTGAGCGGAACTTAAGACTGCTGGATCAGTTGATTCGCAGGAAAATGGCCGAAATGGAGGTGATATCATGAGCGTTTCATATACACTGGATATCAATTGTGATCTTGGTGAGAGTTATGGTTTTTATCAGACGATGATGAATTCCGATGAAGCCATGATGCCATTGATCACATCGGCTAATATTGCCTGTGGATTCCATGCGGGTGATCCCTCCGTCATGCGGCTGACGGTAGAACGGGCAATCGTGCATCAGGTAGCCATTGGCGCACATCCCGGGTTGCCTGATTTGCAAGGATTCGGAAGACGAAATATGGAGATTACACCACGGGAAGCCTACGACATGGTGGTATATCAGATTGGGGCTTTGCAGGCTTTTGTCTATGCCAGAGGGGGACATCTGCATCATGTAAAACCACATGGAGCACTTTATAATATGGCGGCAACCAATTCGAAGCTCGCTGAGGCTATTGCCGAAGCGGTTTATAGGGTGCAACCTGAGCTTTATTTATATGGTTTGGCAGGCAGTGAGCTGATCAGGGAAGCTCAGCGAATCGGTGTACGCGGCGTGAATGAAGTATTTGCAGATCGGACGTATACCTCTGATGGCAGATTAACGCCTCGCAGTCACGAAGGTGCTCTCATAGAACGATCTGAAGAAGCACTGGCTCAGGTGATTCGCATGGTTAAAGACGGAGTGGTCGTATCTACGGATGGAACCTTAGTTCCCATTACAGCAGATACAGTTTGCATCCATGGTGACGGCACACATGCGCTTACGTTTGCTCAAGAGATTCGTCGCATGCTGGAAGCCGAGGGTGTTGCACTGACAGCATATGAAGCGAGATAAAGATGGAGAATGGAGGAGTTGTACACCATGAAACCGATACGGAATTCGGCCAAAGCGGTCATTGTTCAGGACGGAAGTTTGTTACTGATTCGTCTACAAGATCAGTATGGTGATGCTTATGTTTTTCCAGGCGGTGGGCAGGAGAAGGGTGAAGAACTGAAAGATGCGGTAGCTCGGGAATGTCTGGAGGAGATTGGACAGGCGGTGCAGGTAGGTGAGCTATTACATATCCGGGAATACATCGGTGCCAATCATGAGTTTGCTGAGTGGGATGCAGATATCCATCAGGTGGAGTTTTATTTCGAGTGCAGTCTGGTTGATCCAAAAGCTTCAGTCTTTGAAGGCTCTAACCCGGATGATCATCAGGTTGCTGTAGAATGGATTGCGCTCGAGGAGCTGTCCAACATCCGCCTGTATCCCAAAACCATCGGTGAATTGCTGTTGAAAAAGGGAGAGCAACGCATTTACCTTGGAGACCTTAATTAAGTTAACATTCTCAAAATTGTCATGCATATGTTCTGGTTCAGGGATTCATCATAGGTGAGGCGGGTACACTATAAGTACAGGCGTATGTTAAAGGAATCGTGCTTAAATATACATCTGTACATTGTGTCATTAGGAATCTGTGTCGACTGTTAGAGACATAGATTGTATACAATTAATCTTAAAAGAATAGTTCAAAGCTTTTGGGCTTTGAAACTGCTTCTACCAATGAAAGAACTGCAGAAGTAGTGAAAGGGACGAAGTCGATTCTGAAGAAGCGAAGCGCTCGCCTTTATCACCGGATTATTTACCATTAAACCATATTCAATAATAAATCCGGGGATAACAGCGATCGAAAGAACGATTCGTCACTGTAACGGTCACACTGCATAACTATGTTGGTAGCTAGCATCAAAGCCAAGCTTTCAAACACTCCCCCATCCCGAAAGGAGCAACTCCCATGAACCAGAACGAATTGGAACAAAACATTGTGAAGGCTTTGGAAAACAACCCGTATTGCAGTTTCTCCACCGTAGAGAATGGCAAGCCAAAGTCCCGTTATATGGCTATTTTTAATGATGGGCTGAATATTCATCTGGCAACCAACCGTCAGACGCACAAAGTAGAGGAACTGGAGAACAATCCAAATGTTAGTCTTCTGCTTGGTTACGAAGCCGGAGGCACCAAGGAAGTGGTGGAGATCGAGGGTACTTGTGAGGTCACTAAAAATGAATCCTTGCGTGAGCAAGTGTGGAATGATGAGTTGAAGGCATGGTTCGATGGACCTAATGATCCCAACTATGTAATCTTGGATATTACCCCAGCTCGCATAGAATATACAGGCAAAGACCATGAGCATCATGTGTGGGAGCAATAAATTCAGGCGTAGCTTCAAGGTAAAGCCAATTACCAAATTATCTTGGCGAATACTCGTTGTCAGACGACGAAAATATAGAGAATGTTCAACCGTGAATGCCTTTTCTAAGGCTTCGCGGTTTTTAATTTTATCTCAAAACAGCAAGATATGCACTTGATGTAACATTGATGTAATATACGTGATTTTGAGTAATTATACCCTAACCCTTTCCTTATTCACTGCAAAATATGTCGAAATCACGCATGAAAACGTAAATTAGACTAGTTATGTGCGGATAACGTAAAAATTAATGCTTTTCATTGTTTTAACATTACGTTATGATTTGATGTGTAAATACACGCACAGATATGAATAGATGTTCATGTGAGATAAACTTACCTGAAGACGCCGATGAGTGCTCATTGGATCATCAGTACGCACAACCCATGAAATCTATTATTTTCTGTGCCTGTATTTGCGGTATTGCATGATTTAATGTACATAAACCGGGAGGGGTTATTTTTGAAGAAAAGTAAGAAGTTATTATCAAGCCTGACTGCCGCTTTCGTTGCATTTAACGTGCTTGCGGTATTTCCAGTACCTGTATCGGCTGCCGATGCGGCCAAAGTCAAATTGCGGATCATGGAAACAACGGACATTCATGACAACCTGATCAACTATGACTATTATTCAGACAAAGCGACGGATCAATATGGACTGGCCAAAACGGCTACACTGATCAAGAAAGCCCGTGAGGAAGCGAAGAACAGCTTGTTGTTCGACAACGGTGACTTGATCCAGGGTAACCCGATGGGAGACTATGTTGCGAAGATTGATCCTCTGAAAAAGGGTGAAACTCACCCTGTATATAAGGCGATGAATCTGCTCGATTATGATGCAGGCAACATCGGTAACCATGAATTCAACTATGGTCTCGATTTCCTTGACATGACGCTGGAGGGGGCAAACTTCCCTTACATCAATGCCAATGTTTATGTAGACGATGGTGACAAAGATGAAACTAATGACAAAAACTACTTCACTCCTTATAAAATTTTGGACAAAAAAGTAACGGATGAAAATGGTAAGGAGCATACCATTAAAGTGGGTGTGATCGGCTTTGTGCCGCCGCAAATCATGCAATGGGACAGTGCTAACCTTGAAGGTAAGGTGATTGCCAAGGATATCATCGCTACTGCGAAAAAATTTGTTCCGAAGATGAAAGCGGAAGGTGCGGATATTATCGTAGCGATCCCTCACTCGGGATTCGAGGATATTCCGCAAACCGACCTGATGGAGAACTCCGTGCTGTACCTGAGCCAAGTGGAAGGCATTAATGCCATTCTGTTTGGACATGCCCACAAAGTATTCCCTAGTGCAGACTTTAAAGGTAAAAAAGGAGTAGATCTGGAGAAGGGTACAATCAATGGTGTTCCTGCTGTCGAGCCTGGCTTCTGGGGTGATCACCTCGGAATCATTGATCTGGACCTGGAGCAAGTGGACGGTAAATGGAAAGTGGTTGATTCCAAAACAGAAGCACGTCCAATCTACGATACAGCGAACAAAAAACCGCTGGTAGATGCGGATCAGGCAATCGTTGATGCTGTCCATGACGAGCACGAAGGCACACTGGAATATGTACGTGGTCCCGTTGGCGAAACGACAGCACCGATCAACAGCTTCTTCGCTCTGGTGCAGGATGACCCATCCATTCAGATCGTAACGAATGCACAGAAATGGTACGTGGAAAAGAAACTGCAAGGCACTGACTATGAGAATGTCCCAGTCCTGTCTGCGGGTGCACCTTTCAAAGCAGGTGGACGTTCTGGTGCTTCGTATTACACGAACATTCCTAAAGGTACGATTGCCATCAAAAACGTGGCAGACCTTTATGTATATCCAAACACGGTACACGCTGTAATGGTGAATGGTGCCGAATTGAAAGAGTGGTTAGAATGGTCAGCAGGCCAATTTAACCAGATTGATCCAGCTAAAGGCGGTCAGCAACAATTAATTAATATGGATTTCCCAACGTATAACTTTGATGTTATCGATGGTGTAACCTACCAGATTGATGTTACACAACCAGCTAAGTACGATAGTAAAGCGACAGTGGTTAATGCATCGGCTAGCCGGATCAAAAACTTGAGCTTCGAAGGCAAGCCGGTAGATCCAGCACAAAAATTCATCGTAGCAACGAATAACTATCGTGCATCTTCATCCAAATTGGCTAACCCGGACGGTAAACGTATCGTTCTGGCTGCACCGGATGAGAACCGTCAAGTGATTATCGACTATATCCGTGAGAACAAAACGATTAACCCGACAGCGGATGGCAACTGGTCACTGGCACCAATTAAACCTTCTGCTGGTGTAACAGCGGCAGCGCTGAATGACCTTGAGGTGGTATTTGCTTCTTCCCCGGATGCGAAGGATCTGGTAGAAGCCAATCCGGCCATGTCTTTTATTGGTACCAATAAAGATGGCTTCGCAGAGTACGGATTGAAACTGACAGGTGAGGCAGCAACAACACCAAAACCTGAACCAAGCCCGGCTCCGACACCGAAACCCGAACCAACACCAGCGCCGGCACCAAAACCTGTACCAGCACCAAAACCACAGCCTGAGAAACCAGCTACGAACCATAAAGTCGTATATGTGGTGCAAAAAGGGGACAACCTGTATCGCATCGGTTTAAAACATGGTGTAGACTGGCGTGTCCTTGCCAAAACAAACAAAATCACCAATGTGTATAACCTGAAAGTTGGACAAAAAATTGTCATTCCTGCTTCATAGAGTCTAATAAAGGGTATAGACGAGAGACTGGCAGTCATCAGACTGCTGGTCTTTTTTGTGGCAAGACGGAATACAAATGTTTCTGTATACCTCATATAGGAAGTCATTAAAACATTAGAGATTAATTGTTGGACCCATGATATACTATTTACAAACTTTGGGTATAAAACTTGGTAACATTAATGATGTAGCTTGATAAACTGGCAAGGGGGTTCTACATGAATTGCAGTGGCTGCAGTCCAATCTATCCGATAGAGGGCCAAGGTACGTTGTACCTGCGTCCCGTCTCCCCTGCTTTGCTGGAAGCGCTGCAAACCAAGGGAAGGCATGTTGATTATTCAGAAGAGATGCTTTGGTTCCATTTTTCAGAGGTACAGGAGTTACAGGATCGGATGGAAGAGATTATAGATATGGAGAAGATATTGTCGATTTCGCTGGCCGTTCAGTTAAAGTCTGTAACGGAACCATTCACCGATGATTATGAGGGTGAGTGGATTAGTCTATCCATGCAACATGCCAGAATCAAATATGCTGATATCGTTTCTACTATTTTAGAACGCCAGTTTACCAGTTATATGCAACCGATTGTAGATGTCTCACAGTGCATTATCGGATATGAGTTTTTGCTTCGTCCGGCTGAACATGGGAGAGCATTTAGTTCCTATGAATTGTTTGAAGTAGCTCGCGAAACGGGACTGCATTCGTTTCTGGATCGTACTGCCCGTATTAAGGCCATTGAGACAAGCGCCAAATATCTGCCTCGCGGTGTGAAACGTTTTGTTAATTTCCTGCCTTCCTCTATTTATAACCCCGAATATTGCCTGACACATACATTTGAGGCGATAGAACGTCTCTCGCTCGATCCGAAAGATTTCGTTTTTGAAGTCGTGGAAACGGAACAGATCCAGCAACTGTCTACATTGCAACATATTTTTGAAGTTTATCGCTCTCGCGGTATGTCTGTAGCATTGGATGATGTAGGTGCTGGATTTTCGACGATCGAACTAATGAACCGCTTAGAGCCGGATTTTGTGAAAATTGATCGCAGCCTGATTGACTATTGTGATCAGGATGAAGTGAAGCAACAGAAGATCAGGAACATTGTTCAGTTATCCAATCGATTTGGAGGCAAAGTGCTTGCCGAGGGGATCGAACGAATGGAGGAGTTTGATTTCTGCCGATCGGTTGGAATTGAACTTGCACAAGGATATTATTTTGGTAAACCCGCAGCACAACCTCCCGATGGTCCATATTCAGATCCATCGTACAGAGAAGCGAGATAACTGCAGTTCACATTTGGACTAAACACTAATATTCAACATTAACATGACAGCACAAGTCACTTTCCCCTTGAAGTGACTTGTTTGTTTTGAACTTTGTTTTTATTCAAAAAAATTCCGTCATTAGCCGATATATAGTATAGACCAATAGAAGTTCATACATAGCTGGGAGAATGGCTTCATAATATGAGGGGGAGAACCGATTGAAAGAGACTAAGAACAAAAAGAAAAGTAAAAAGAAAGCTTTTGTCTGGAATATCCGCAATAAAATGCTCGTTTCTTTTTTGGTTGTTCTTTTGGTACCAAGTTTGGCAATTGGCTTGGTGTCTTTGTATATCGCGGAGGATACAGTACAAGGACAACTGAAAGACAGTGCCCTTCAGAGCGTAAGTACGGCTAATAAGATTGTGGAAAGTCAGGTTAATAACAAGATTTTTGACATTAATTTCTTCTCGGATTCACTCGAACCGTCCTTGATCAAAGGAGAAGATGATAGCACGGAGCTTCAAACCAAGCTTGCTCAGTATCTGGGACTGCATCCGGATGCTTTAAATATTTTTGTAGGGTCGACAGAAGGAGTCATGGTTCGCGGCAAGCCAACAGAGAGTAGCCAGCGAGGAGAAGCTTATGATCCAAGAGAGCGTGAGTGGTATAAGCTCGCGATGGATAAGCCGGGTACGGTTGCTATTTCACCTGTCACCAAAAATACAGATGGCGTAGCGGTTGTTTTTATCTCCAAAACGCTTAAGGATCAATCCGCTGTAATTGGTTTGTCACTTGATTTGACCGAGCTACGGGATCAGGCTGCGATTAAGGTTGGTCAAGAAGGGTACGTTATTATCCTGGATAAAGATAAACATGTTGTTGTTTCTCCTGTACAAGAAGTAGGTACACAGGAAAAGAGCGGCGTGTTGGATCAGATGTATGATGGCAAGGAAGGTCAATTTGACTATGATTACGAAGGCCGTTCCAAAACCATGATTTTCTCTACGAATGAAGCAACGGGTTGGAAAATTGCAGGTACGATGTTCAAGAGTGAAGTCACCGACGCAAGTAAGGAAATAAGACTTGCTACGCTTATCGTTCTTCTGGCTTCTGTGTTCCTAGCCCTTATCTTTATTATCTGGTTCACTCGTTCGTTAGTGAGCCCGATTAAACGGTTGCAGGAAAATGCAAGAGCTGTAAGTAAAGGCGACCTCACCGTGAAGATGGATAGTAAACGTAAAGATGAAGTGGGTGAACTCGCGAAGTACTTTGAACGCATGGTGGATAACTTACGCATGATGATTCTGGGTGTGCAGGAAACAGCAGAACAAGTATCTGCTTCTTCACAAGAGTTGTCTGCGAGTGCGGACCAAACAACCAAAGCCATCGAACATTCAACTATGGCGATCCAAGAATTGGCCGAGGGTGCAGAGCAACAAGTGAATAGTGTGAAGGACGGTTCTGGACAGATGAGCCGTATGGCAGAAGACGTTCGTCAGATGTCAGAGCGTGTACAATCTATAACCACAGCGATGCGAAATACATCCGGGGCAGCATCTTCAGGGAATGAAGCAGCGGGAGAAGCTGTTGAACAGATGAATATCATCCAGGAAACGGTAGAACGGTTAGGAGATGTTGTGCAGTCTCTTAATGCCCGTTCAGTTGAGATCGGTAGTATGGTTGATGTCATTGCATCTATCTCGAAACAGACCAACCTTCTCGCACTGAATGCATCTATTGAAGCAGCAAGAGCAGGGGATGCAGGACGTGGATTTGCAGTCGTAGCTGGAGAGGTACGCAAACTGGCTGAAGAATCGGGTAGTTCCGCGGCTCAGATTGGTGAACTTGTGCATAATATTCGTCAGGACATGGACTCTGCCCTAACAGCGATGAATGCTGCCCAAAGCCGTGTCGGTGAGGGGATACAGGCTGTAAATACTTCTGGAAAATCCTTCGCCCAAATTCGTGAAGCGGTGGAGGATGCTGTTCATACGCTGGATGAACTATCCGAAACGACGAAACAATTGGAGAATGGCGCCTCTCATGTGGCTCAAACGATGACGGATATCTCGAACGTCACTCAGGAATCTGCGGCGAGTACCGAATCTGTATCGGCTTCATCGCAAGAACAACTGGCTTCTGTTGAGGAAATTGCTTCGTCTTCTGCACATTTGAATAGTATGGCTGAACAGTTACAAGGATTGCTGGGTATGTTCAAAATGATGGATGATCCCGCAAAAGATAATAGCAAATCCTGACCATAAAGGGTCAACCAACCATTATCAAAATAATAGCAAAAAATAAATATAGACATTCCTCTTGCGTCCCTGTATAAATATATCGTCTGGTTCTTACGGGCAATTGTACAGGACAGCAGGAGGAACTATGGTATATGTAGCAATATTAATATTCGTTTTGACCATTACGATGGTGATCTGGCAGCCTCGTGGCATCGGCATTGGCTGGAGCGCTTCAGCAGGGGCAATCCTTGCCCTGGCAGCAGGAGTAGTTAGTTTCAATGATGCTTCGGATGTGGCCTCGATTGTATGGAATGCTACGCTGGCCTTTGTTGGCATTATTATGATTTCATTGATTTTGGACGAGACTGGATTCTTCGAATGGGCTGCCCTTCATATGGCCCGGCTGGCCGGAGGTAACGGACGTAAATTATTCCTTTATTCTATTTTACTGGGGGCTGCGGTGTCTGCCTTGTTTGCCAATGATGGCGCTGCGTTGATTCTGACACCGATTGTTCTGGCAATGGTTCGTGCTTTAAAGTTTGATGAGCGCATGGTGCTGGCATTTGTCATGGCAAGTGGTTTCATCGCGGATACGACCTCATTGCCACTCGTGGTCAGCAATCTGGTGAATATTGTTTCTGCCGATTTCTTTGGCATTACATTTGTAGAGTATGCGATACGTATGTTTGTGCCTAATCTGTTCTCTATTGCAGCGAGTACGGCGATGTTGTTTTTGTTTTATCGTAAAAGCATCCCGCAGACGTATGATGTCACGGCCGCTCGTGACCCCAAGGAAGCCATCCGTGATCCACGTGTGTTCAAGATTGCATGGTTTATGCTGGGGCTGTTATTGGTAGCTTACGCTTCCAGTGAATTTCTGCCGATTCCAGTCTCCGTTATTGTAGGTGCGGTGGCCCTGCTTTTCGGTATACTTGCACGCAAGAGCGAAGCGGTGGATTTGAAAAGGGTGGTTAAGGAAGCACCTTGGTCTATTGTTGTCTTCTCGGTAGGGATGTACATTGTTGTTTATGGTTTGCGTAATGCTGGATTAACGGATCATCTGAGCAGCTGGCTTGATGCTATAGCGGATTATGGTCTGTTCGCAGCATCGCTAGGTATGGGCCTGACCGCTGCGGTATTATCATCCGTGATGAACAATTTACCAACGGTATTAATTAATCTGCTCGCCATTCAAGGTGCACACACCGAGGGTATCATTAAGGAAGCTATGATCTATGCCAATGTCATTGGCTCGGATCTAGGTCCAAAGATGACGCCGATTGGGTCACTTGCAACCTTGTTATGGCTGCATGTATTGTCCCGTAAGGGTGTTAAGATTACATGGGGATATTATTTCAAAGCAGGCATTATTCTAACCATTCCAACGTTGTTGATTACATTGGCCGGTTTAGCAGTATGGCTGTGGATCTTGGGATAACAATAAGCATCGAGCTTACAAATAGAGATAGAAATGAAAAGGCGCCTCATATGATATGTGTAATACATATCATATGAGGCGCCTTTTTTTGATCAACTTCTACGTTTCTTATAGTTAGAAAGAAAAAACATTCTTATCTTGTAGAAGCAAAGCGCTCGCCTTTGTCTCCGAATGTTTACATATGAAAAATGAAATCCATAACGATTTGGAGACAACAGCGATCGGAAGAATGATCCGTAACCGGAACGCCCAGCACGGAGTGGTTCTTTTACTGCCCTCAGCCTTAGCTAGGAATATAAATGTTTTAGAAACAGATGAGCGCTGACGCAGCGGAGGGAACGGAACGATTGTGGAAAAGCGGAGCGTTCGCCTTTATCCCCGGATGTATTCCTCTTAAATATACAATCAAATATATCCGGGGGTAACAGCGATTGAAACAACGTCCGTTCCCGAAGCGGCCACCTGCGCACAAAATTATATTTCGTATGTTTCGTATTTAATCCCTAGCCCACATTTTTAACATTGCGTTTACAAAACATTGATTTTCAGATGACATAACGAAACTACAATGATTAAAGAGTTGATGGTGATCACACAAATTCACAAAACGCCATCACTACATTGGGGGAGGAAAACAAAAAATGTTTAAAAAGTTGCCGTTTATTTTGATGACCTTAACGTTCGTACTGGTGCTTGCAGCATGCGGATCGAAAAACGACGCAGGTACTACAAATGGTGCCGCAAGTAATGGATCAGGAGATAATACTGCTGCTGAACTCAGCGGTAACATTCTTGCTGTTGGATCAACAGCACTGCAGCCTCTGGTAGAGCAAGCTGGACAAAAATTTATGGCAGTTGATCAATATAAGAACGTGACGGTACAAGTGCAAGGCGGCGGTAGTGGTACAGGTCTGACTCAAGTATCTGACGGACAAGCTACGATCGGTAACTCTGACGTATTTGCTGAAGAGAAGTTGAAAGACGAAGCAAAAGCTAAAGAACTGGTTGACCACCAGGTAGCAGTTGTAGCAATTGCACCAGTAAGCAACAAAGATGCAGGTGTAACGGATCTGACAAAAGAACAACTGGTAGATATTTTCTCCGGTAAAATCACGAACTGGAAAGATGTTGGTGGTAAAGATCAAGCGATCGTTATCGTTAACCGTCCAAGTAGCTCCGGTACACGTGCAACTTTCGAAAACTTCGCGCTGGGAACGAAAGTAGAGGATATTCAAGGTTCAATCCAAGAAGATTCTTCCGGTACAGTTAAGAAGCTGGTATCTGAGACTCCAGGAGCAATTGGTTACCTGGCTCTGTCTTACCTGGATGACAAATTGCAAGTTCTGAAATACGGCGGTGTTGAAGCTACAGTTGAGAACGTAGAAGCAGGAACATATCCAGTATGGGCTTACCAGCACATGTATACAAAAGGTGAGCCGGATGCAGCAACAAAAGCATTCCTCGACTACATGCTCAGCGATGAAATTCAACAAAATGACGTTAAGGAACTGGGCTACATTCCGGTATCCGGCATGAAAGTAAAACGCGATGCAGCAGGTAATGTGACTCAGTAACATTCTTTGAACTTGCGCATACAGCGAAAGAGGCGGACCCAGGTCCTGCCTCTTTGCGCGGTTTGCTCAGAAATTATCCCATATTTTGCACTAATTCTACTATAGAAGGATGGTTGTTATGGAACAGACCGAAGGGGGAACGGTGATGAACAATAAACTGAAACCACGCCGGCCCTTGAGAGAGAAACATTACTGGGAAGAGTGGACGGGACGGATCTACACGTCGATATGTGTCGTTTTCCTGATCGTTGTCATGTTTTCCATCGTATATTTTGTCGCATCCAAAGGGTTATCAACCTTTTTCCAGGATGGCGTCAGCCTGCGTGAGTTCATTTTCGGAAAAACGTGGAATCCTACAGGTGAGCCTGGCGTTTATGGTGCATTACCGTTTATCACGGGTTCCTTTACAACCACCTTGCTTGCAGCATTGATTGCAAGTCCGCTTAGTCTATGTGCAGCACTCTTTATGACCGAGATTGTACCGGGTAAAGGTAAAAAGATTTTGCAGCCCGCGATTGAATTGCTTTCCGGTATTCCATCCGTTGTATACGGATTTATCGGTCTAAGCGTAATTGTTCCGATGTTACGCAGTATCTTCGGAGGACCCGGCATTGGGATTGCAGCCGGATGTCTGGTGTTGTCCGTCATGATTCTGCCTACAGTTACGAGTATCATGGCAGATGCGTTGTCTGCTTTGCCTAAGGGCTTGCGTGAATCTTCTTATGCGCTTGGCGCAACACGCTGGCAGACGATTTATCGGGTAATCATTCCGACGGTGCTACCTGCATTGCTGACAGGTATTGTCCTTGGTATGGCTCGTGCATTTGGTGAAGCATTGGCTGTACAGATGGTCATCGGTAATGCGCCGCATGTACCGACATCCCTGCTCGAATCCGCTTCAACATTAACAAGTGTAATCACCCTGAGTATGGGTAACACCACGATGGGTTCTGTTCATAACAATGCATTGTGGAGCATGGCGCTTGTCCTGCTGGTAATGACCTTTGTCTTCGTCATTCTGGTTCGCCTGCTTGAAAGGAGGAACCGGGTATGAGAATGAAGCCAAAAACAGCGGATAAAATTGCAACAGTAGTCATCGTGATTCTGGCTTTATTCATTGTTGTACTTTTGCTCGGTTTACTCGGATTTATTCTGTTCCGGGGGATCGGTCAGATCAACTGGCACTTCCTGACGAGTGCACCGCAATTGCTCAAAGGTGGCGGCGGTATTGGACCGCAACTCTTTAACTCTATCTTTTTGCTTGTACTAACGTTGATTATTACCATCCCGCTCGGCTGGGGCGGAGGTATTTATATGGCGGAATATGCCAAACCGGGTCGGATTACGAGTTTCATTCGACTGGTTGTCGAAGTATTGTCATCTTTCCCGTCGATCGTTATCGGTTTGTTCGGACTTTTGCTGATCGTAAATACGTTTGGCCTGGGCTTCTCACTCTTATCGGGTGCGATGGCACTGGCGATTTTCAACTTGCCACTTATGGTACGGACGACAGAGCAAGCTTTCCGAGCCGTTCCCAAAGAGCAGAAGGAAGCAGGACTTGCTCTTGGATTGTCCAAATGGAAGATCATTACGTCCATCCTGTTGCCTGTGGCACTGCCAAGCTTGATTACGGGCACCATTCTGGCATCCGGTCGGATCTTCGGTGAAGCAGCGGCCCTGATGTTCACTGCGGGTATGAGTAGTCCACCGCTGGACTTTACGGACTGGAATCCAACAAGTCCGAGATCACCAATTAATCCACTTCGTCCTGCGGAAACACTAGCTGTACACATCTGGAAAGTCAACAGTGAAGGCATCGGACCAGATTCCAAAGAAGTTGCAGCAGGGGCTTCTGCCGTGCTGGTCATTCTGGTACTGGCATTCAATCTGAGCGCGCGCTGGATCGGCCGGGTTGTGTACCGCCGTATGACAGCTTCGAAATAAGGAGGAAATCCACATGGCCATACCTTTTGGTACGGAACAGTTAAGCATATATTATGGACATTTTCAGGCCGTGAAGCAGATCAGCCTGACTTTCCCCGAAGCGAGTGTAACGGCCCTGATCGGGCCGTCCGGTTGCGGGAAATCCACATTCCTTCGTTCGTTAAATCGGATGAATGATGAGATTGCCGGGTCCCGCACGGAAGGACATATCTGGATGGACGGCAATGACCTTAACGAACCGGGGACGGATGTAATCAAGCTTCGTCAGAAAATCGGCATGGTGTGGCAGAAGCCAAACCCTTTTCACAAGTCTATTTACAACAATATCGCATTTGGCCCCCGCTACCGCGGTACAAAAAGTAAGAAGGCACTGGATGAAATCGTGGAAAAAAGCTTGCGCCGTGCTGCTCTCTGGGATGAAGTGAAAGACAGGCTACATGAGTCAGCCTTGGCACTTTCAGGTGGACAGCAACAGCGTCTCTGTATCGCGCGCGCACTGTCTGTAGACCCGCAGATCCTATTGCTTGACGAGCCTGCATCTGCGCTTGACCCTGTATCTACGGGTAAAGTGGAGGAATTAATCTCGGAGCTGAAGCAGGAGCTACGCATCGTTATTGTTACCCATAACATGCAGCAGGCGGCTCGCATCTCGGATTATACCGCTTATTTTTATTTGGGAAGTCTGGTTGAGCATGGTGAGACGGAGCACATTTTTACTAACCCGGACAATCGCTTAACGCAGGAATATATTATGGGGCGTTTTGGTTAATTGAAAACAAAAACAAGGCTTCTGGATTAGTCTATCCGGGAGCCTTGTTTTGCTCTATCTAAATGTTTGCCGGATAGGATGCACCATGCTAGGATAAATAAATATCGAGAAATCATTACATGAGTTAAGCGGCAACTTATTTGAAATTTCATTATGAGACGGAGCGTCCTGAAGTTCAGGGTGCTCTTTTTGTTGTAGAGTGCGGTTTAGAGATCTGGGATATAGACGATTTGTAATTCTAAAGAAACTATAAACTTTGCAGCATCACGAGTATTTTTCGCTACACTTTAATCCAGGGAGGATGAAAGCGCAATGACAGACAAGAATAACATACTGTTAGTAGAGGACGATCCAGAAATTGCCCGGATCTTAATGGACCATCTTCGTCGTGAAGGGTATGCAGTGACCTGGGCATCAAGTGGACTGGAGAGCTGGGAAGATTTCAAGAACGGATTATATCATCTTGTCCTACTTGATCTAATGTTGCCGGAGATGGACGGATTTACAGTATGCAAACATGTCAGGTTGATCAGCGATGTTCCGGTATTGATCATGAGTGCCCGGACCCAGGAAGAAAGCAAACTAGAAGGACTTGGCTTAGGCGCAGATGATTATATCACCAAACCTTTTAGTTTGGCGGAGCTTACGGCTCGAATTAAAGCCCACCTGAACAGATATCGTAGATATCAAGGTGGTCAGTCCAATGCATCGCTTCAGCAATACAACGATGGGTTAACGATTCACCCACTGAATCAGCAGGTGAGACTGAATGGTATAGAGGTGCAGTGCACAGCTAAAGAAGGAGCATTGCTAATGCTGCTGACTTCGCACCCCAACCGAGCCTTTACGAAAACAGAGATTTACGAACATGTGTGGGGTCAATCGGCAGAAGGAAGCTCCGCCGCTACAGTTACTGTGCACGTGAAAAGTTTGCGGGCCAAGCTGGGAGATGAGCCGCACCAGCCGCGCTGGATTCAAACCATATGGGGCAGTGGATACCGCTTTATTGGAGAACGGGTTAAATGAAACTGAAATATTGGCTGATGATTGCGTTCCTGATCGTGATGTTTTTGCCTGTGGCGGCAGGGTGGGCTTTATTTTCCTTATATAGCTATTATGAAAATCACCGTGCAGTAGCGGAGTATGTTGAAATGACAGGACGCATTGCACCGATAGAAAAGGTCTTAAATGATCCAACGCTGTATCAGCTGAATTCGTCTGAGCGTGATCAAACCCTCCCTGCGCTTGCCAGCGAACAGCTAAGTTTCAATCTTTATCTACCTTCTGGGATTCGGGTGTACACATCTGGCGGGGATATTACTTGGTCAACAGGTGGATATACGGTAAGAAGCTCTGAATTATATCGAAATCTGTATCATCTTCAGATTCGACACCGCACATTTTCATTGAAAAAACCAGTTTGGGATCAAGGGGAGCTGGTAGGGATTTATGAAATAACGATGTTGCGTGAGGATCGGCTTGAAGGAATATCGCTTCGAACGACATGGGTTATCGGTGGATCAGTGGTATTTTTTGTTCTCTTGTACGGAACAGTGTTGTGGTTGTTATCCCGCAAGCTTTTCTTCCCTATGAAAGTTCTGATAAACAGGATGCATGGATTTGCCCATGGAGAAGAACCAGATGAGATCCCGGTCAACGGTCTCAGTGATGAGATGGGTATGTTGTTAAAGCAGTTTGATGCGATGCAACAAACCATCAGGCAGACCCAGAAGGAAGTGGAGAGGCAACAAAAAGAAAAAGAGATGATTGTAGCTTCTCTGTCACACGACCTAAAGACACCTCTCATGTCCATCAGTGCTTATGCGGAAGCACTTAGTATGGAGAGAGATTCTAGACAATTAGAGAGACAGGAGTATAGAGATGTCATCGCTAGAAATGTGGAGCGTATGAAACAGATGATCGGTGAGCTGGAGATGTACACAGCATTGGGTTCCAGAGATTCAGAGCTTGCTATGGTTGAGGTAGAAGGGGAAGAGTTTTTTGAGATGCTGCTTGGCAGTTACGGAGGTCTTGCGGAACGTGATGAGTATGACATGAAGATGTCTGTTCGGACCAATCATTGCTATCGAATTCATCCTGAATCCCTGATGCGTCTGACCGATAATCTAGTGCATAACGCGCTTCGCTACACTCCTCCCCAAGGTAGCATCGGGCTCGCTGTAATGGATTCAGCATCAGAACTGGCGGAATGGATCGATCCATCACTGGGGGCAGAACTGGATGCGTACAGAAATGGTGCGACACTGCTTATCGTTCAAAATGAAGGCCCTCCTATTCCGGCAGAACAGCTGGAGCGGATTTTTGAGCCGTACGTTCAATATCACAAAGAGCAACTAGGCGGTTATGCAGGAGGCTCTGGATTAGGATTAAGCATATCAAAGAGAATCGCATTAAAGCATGGAGGAGATATACGCATGTGGTCCTCTGAACGATATGGGACTGTAGCTGTTTGTCGATTGCCGGAACGAAGGAACCCGGATGAAACACAGGATATAACTTAAGGAAAGGTGAGAATGATGATAAAAATGGGATGGAAGCTGATGGGAGCGGCCTTGATTGCAGGTTCATTGTTTGCTGGATGCGCAGAGAAAGATATGCTTGGGATGTCAGGAGCGGATATGATTGAGAAAATAATTGCATCCGAGTCTGGGCCAGGGTCATACTATGCCGAAGGTACGATGAAGATGTGGACAGATAGTGAGATTACGAGCACGATACACGTGAAGGAATGGGTCGACGGAAAAACAGGGAAAAAGCGGATCGAGACCGATGAAAACGGAAACGTGAGTTATGCGGTTCATAACGGTTCAGAGATTCTGCTCTATGAAGAAGAGGCGAAGACCGCTATTGCGATGGATTCATCAGCGCTCCAGCAGGAACCCAACCAAACCCAGAAGCAGATGCTGGTGGATCAACTGGAACGTATGCGTGATAACCATAATGTGAAGATGCTGGGTCAGGAAAAGCTTCAGGACCAGGAGGTCATTCATATTGAACTAACTCCGAAGGATAAGGATTCACTCTCCATGTCTTCGGAGTATTGGATAAACCCTAAAGAGTGGATGGTTGTGAAAGCCACGAGTACGTATGGGGATACCAAGTCAGAGTTTCTATATGACCAGATCAATTACAATCCTGAGTTCACAGACAAGACGTTTACGTTGGATATTCCTGCAGATGTAGAAGTGAAAAATATGAATGACGTGATGAATAACCGAGAAATCACACGAGAAGAAGCAGAGCAGGCCGTGGGTCAGCCCTTCCTACAGTATATCGGAGCGGATATGAAATTATCGAGAATTGAGCTCATTTCATCTATGGGTGAACAAGGCCGGGATGAAGTGACACTGTATTATGTGAAGGATAACAAACCAGAGATCAGCATGACCGTATTTAAAGCACCAGGGGAAAACGGTAATGAAAAACTGCTTCCAGAGGAAAAGAAAGTTAACATTCGTGATACAGAAGGTTCATATATGTCTATCATTCGGAACTTGTCGTGGAGCGAGGATGGTCTTCGTTATTCGGTCATGGGCGAAAATGATTTTTGGACAGAAGAACAACTACAGATGTGGGTAGATGAGTTGCAAATAACGAAGCAAGCGAAATAATATTGCGGATAGAGAAAAATGAACAAGCTTTGAACCATATGAACGAAAGGAGCATATCGTATATAGAAAGTGATGTGCTTCGAGATTACGTCACTTTTATTGACATATAGCGTATGGCATATTACGCTGTATATGATTGAATGCATGGCAGAATGGTGAACTTTCATTCATGGAATAACAGAATATAGCGAATGATAACGAGCGGGAGAGACCTAGCAGGATGATGCAATACAGTACAAGTAGGCATGATTAATGCAATTTAAGATGTAGAACTGTACTGTACAGATGGCTTGGGCACCGAAGGAGCAAGCAGTTATGCACCCGGCATAACCGTTAATCTCTCAGGTAAATGTACCGTCGTTGGACGCAACTCTGGAGAGTGCGCGGAAGAAGCGCCACCCAAGGGGTATATGATTGTCAGATTGCTGAACAGATGAGTGCTTGCGTGTACTCGGCCTTGTTCTTCCTGGCTTAAAATCATGAAACTCTCAGGTATCAAGGACAGAGAGAGGGCTAACGGCCTTCTTCTGTCCTTTTTTGATGTCATCAATCAGTAAATCAGGAACATTGTGGTGGGTCTTGTCCAGATATCGATGACAAAACCAATTGGAGGGTTAACAGGTGCGATTTAAAGATGTTTTTTCAATTATTGGCCCGTCGATGACGGGACCATCCAGTTCACATACAGCCGGTGCTGCAAGATTGGGACGAATTGCGCGTCAGTGGCTGGGATGTACACCGGAACGTGCAAGGCTTACGTTATATGGCTCATTTGCGGATACCTATCAGGGACATGGAACAGATCTGGCACTAATCGGTGGTTTGCTGGGTTACGTTACAGATGATCCGCGTATACCGGATGCAGAGCAATATGCAGATGAAGCAGGCATGGAGGTTGAATTTTACACCAGCGGTCTACCGGCTCCTCATCCGAACACGGTCAAGATTGAATTGTGGCACGGCGAACGGGCATGCTCTTTAATAGGCGCTTCCATCGGTGGCGGCAGTGTATCTGTGCATGCATTAAATGATTTTCGCGTACAGATCAGTGGAGAGTTTCCGACACTTGTTTTGCGTCATGCCGATAAAGCAGGAGTTCTGGCATCCGTGACCTCAACCATTAGCTCATCCGGAGTGAATATCGGCTATATGCAAGTGGATCGAAAGGCTCGTGATGGTGAGGCACTTACAGCAATGGAGATGGATGCACCGCCGAGTGAAGACACGTTGAACAAGCTGCGTTCATTGGATCATATGCTGGATATTCGTGTGATTGATCTGAAGAGAGGGGGTGATCCGGATGCGGTTTAAACATCTACATGAATTGAACACCATCTGCACTGCGGAGTCCAAAACGATTGCACAGTTGATGATTGAAGAGCAGGTGCAGGAGACTAACACACCCGAAACAGATGTCGTAAAGCAAATGTCGGAGTACTACCAGGTGATGAAAGAAGCGGTTCGTAAAGGACTTACAGAAGATACCACCTCACGTAGCGGACTGACGGGTGGGGACGGGAAAAAGATGGCCGAATATATTCGCCAAGGCGAAACATGCTCTGGCGATGCTTCTGCCCTTGCCATGGCCTATGCACTTTGCGTATCGGAAGTGAATGCCTCCATGGGACGGATCGTGGCTACGCCAACAGCGGGCTCTTGTGGCATCATTCCGGGTGTGTTTATCAGCTCGCAGGAACGATTTGGCTGGACGGATGAACATCTGGTGAATGGATTGTTCTGCGCCGGTGCTATTGGATACGTGATCGCCAACAATTCATTTATTTCAGGGGCCGAGGGCGGCTGTCAGGCGGAAGTAGGATCAGCGATTGGCATGGCTGCCGGTGCGATGGTGGAGCTTCGTGGAGGGACGCCGGAGCAGGTAGTGCATGCTGTAGGATTGGCTTTGAAAAATACACTGGGCCTCATCTGCGATCCGGTTGCTGGCCTGGTAGAGATTCCATGCATCGTGCGCAACGGACTCGGTGCCGTTACTGCACTGGCTGCCGCAGATATGGCACTCGCTGGTGTACGCAGTGCCATTCCGTCTGACGAAGTCATTGACGTGATGTTGGAGGTAGGCAGTGCGATGCCAAGCCGTCACCGCGAGACAGCGCAAGGTGGGCTCGCTCAGACACCTACAGGCCGCAAGATGATGGAGAAGCTGGCGAAGCCAAAGGCCAAGCGCTTGCCGGATGAGTCATCCGAAACATCAACAACAGGCTCAGAGGCAGAATAGCAAGTGGATCATATACAGGACAGGGGCAGATAGCTTAGGAGCACACAACCAAGTTCCGATTATCAATTAAATTAGTAATTAGAGCATGTTAGTCGTTATTACTTCATAACAAACAAGCGTCCGCGAACCTGGTTTTCTCAGGTTATGCGAGACGCTTGTTTGTCCAGTTTGCCTAAACCGCCAAGATAGCAGTCAACCACTCAGAATTGGAGAAGGCAGTCATTTATTGTTGTTTCCAAAAGGCATCTATTTTACTTCTGTGCGCATCACGGCATATCCGTAAGCAGGCAGTTCAATGGCAAGCACACCGTCTTCCAGAGCGGTGCGATGGTTGCCCTCAAACAGCTCCGTCCAAGGTTGCTCTCCTGCATCCAGTTCAACGATGGCGGTTTCCTCAGAACGGTTGAACAGAATGAGGATGCGTTCCTCGTCACTTTGCCGCTCCATCACAAGCTGGCTACCGCCTTCCTGGGCTTGCAGGAAACGAATGGTTCCTGCTGCACGCAGTGCAGGATGAGCATGACGCAGAGCAATCAGCTTTTGATAAAAGTGAAGTAGCTCCCGATCCTGCTTCGCTTCGTCCCACTCCATGCATTTGCGGCAACCTGGATCATGTTCTCCGTCGAGCCCGATCTCGTCACCATAATAGATACATGGGGCTCCCATATAACTGAACTGGAACAAGGCAGCCAGCTTCATCTTGCGTTGATCGCCCTCGCACAAGGTAAGCAGGCGCGGAGTATCATGACTGTCGAGTAAGTTGAATGCCACCTCGCTCGCTTGAAGTGGGTAGCGAGATAGCTGCCTGCCAAGGGCACTCGCGAATTGTTCAGCGTGCATCTTATCTTCCACAAAGAAATGATTTACGGCGGCGGTGAACGGATAGTTCATGGCAGCATCGAACTGGTCCCCTTGTAGCCAGGAAGAAGATTCGTTCCATATCTCACCTAGAATGTAGGCATCTGGGTTGGCTTCCTTAACAACCCGCCTGAAATCTCTCCAGAAAGCATCGTCCACTTCATCAGCTACATCAAGACGCCAGCCGTCCGTGCCAACTTCCTTGATCCAATATTCCGCTACTTCGAGCAAGTAGGCCTTCACATCGGGATTCTCTGTATTCAGCTTGGGCATATGAGCCTCAAATCCAAATGTCTCATAGGTTGGAATGCCATCCTTCACGTCCAGCGGGAATTCATGTACGTGAAACCAGTCCTTGTATTTGGACTTGGCACCAAGCTTTTGTACATCGACAAAAGGAGCAAATGTTTTGCCTGAATGATTAAACACGGCATCCAGCAGTACACGAATACCCCGTTCATGACACAGCTTCACCAGACGCTTCACGGTGTCAGCATCACCGAAATGGCGGTCGACGCGCAGATAGTCTTCGGTATCATATTTATGATTGGTTGTAGCTTCGAAAATCGGAGTAAAATAAATCGCATTAATGCCCAGTTCACTGAGGTAATCAAGGTGGTCGATTACACCCTGCAAGTCACCGCCAAAGAAATTAAAGGGTGTAGGTTCACCGCCCCAAGGTTCAACCTCTTTGGGATTGATATCCGGGTTGCCATTGGCAAAGCGCTCGGGGAAAATCTGATAAAACACAGCATCTTTCACCCATGCTGGGGGTGTAAACACAGCTCCGGCATGAAGATATGGGAACTGAAACATGCGGCCTGGGTCATCGGGCTCCTCCTCTTGGAAATCCGTCTCGGTCATCCAGATGTGTTCATCTCCACTTTTGAGCAAAAAAGCATACTTCAATCGATGATACGGAGGTCTCACTTCCCCCTCGTAGTAGTCAAACATAGAGTCTGACGTCAATTTGGTCAGAGGAACCATATCTTTTGTTTCCTCCCACGCGTATTTATCTCCAGTCAGGGCATACACCTCGGTGAGATCATTCTTTTTGGCACGCAGACGTAGACGAATCGTATCCTGATCATAGGCATAGGCCCAGTTTCGTTTCGGTTGGTGGAAGATGGCTTCAAGCAGCATATGTAATTCCTCCTGTCAGATATGAATGAAGTAAGCAGAGACCAATTCATTTAAATTCGATTAAATATGCTAGTAGTACAGTAATACAGGTGATATGTAGACATTATTGCTGAAAGATATAGCTTCATATTACGTGACTGCAGATTGCGTTATAATGAGGGTATGAAAAGAGAGGGCAGGCTCTAAACGAGCGACATGGAATGTACTGAGGCCTAGGCAACGGACATTGTAGCTTGTGCAACCAGGCTTGCATTTAAACTCGCGGGGAGGTTCGCCCCATTCAAAATTTAAAGCCAAAAATCATAAAGATAAGCATTGCCGCCCAGATACATCATTAACCCAAAGGGAACGGAAAGGAAACGAGTACATAGATGAAAAACAAACTGTTATACATTGAGGATGATACGGAAATTGCAACATGGGTGAGAGAAGATCTGGAGGAGCGTGGATATGAGGTCGTCTGGCTTGGGAGCGGTGAAGGGGCCACCGAGGCTGTGGCAGACTGCTCCCTAGTCATTCTGGATGTCATGCTGCCAGGGCTCGACGGATTCACGGTAGGCCAGCGATTAAAAAAAGAATATCCTGCTGTGCCCATCGTTATGCTCTCGGCCAGAACATCCATTGATGACAAGTTGCATGGGCTTGATTTTGCCGATGACTATGTGACCAAACCTTTTCATCCGGACGAGCTTGCAGCGCGAATTGAGGTTCAACTGCGGAAAGCAGGCAAAGTAGGTTCAAGTGAAGCGGTACTTAAGCTGGATCATCTGTCGATTTATGAGCAGGATAACCGGATCGTGAATGAGCAGACGGGGGAAGAGATTATTTTATCCGGTAAACAGTTCCACATCTTCGCTTATTTGCTTCGGCATATGGGCATGATTCGCACCAAAGAGCAGATCTATGAAGCGGTGTGGAACGAGTCTTATCTGGATGGGGACAAAACGTTGATGGTGCACATTCGGCATCTGCGCGAGAAGCTGGAGATTGATCCGGCCAATCCTGTCATTATTCAGACAGTACGCGGTGTTGGCTATCGTGTGAAGAAGCCATGATCAGATGGTATAGAGAACGGAAGGCAAGGAAGTCTGAACAGAACAGAGGCAGTGAAACAGGACAGCCTATCCGTCCCAAAATAAAGTTTGGGCGATCACTGATGTCCAGATACATGCTACTGATTCTGGCAGCTTTTCTGTTTGTACCTGTTGTGGTACCGATGGTAGCAACGGTTTTTATTGTAGTCATCAATAACGTAAGCTCTAGTGAAGAAGCACCTTACGGAAACGCTGACCAAATTACCGAACTGTGGGCTATGGAATCCAAAAAGCTGGGCGGGGCTTCTGACCAAATCATAGATAAACGGATGAAAGAACTGCAGGAGAAATACCCTAAATCGGCTATGTATCGTGTAGATGCGGCAGGCCGAACGAAGTTAGTGCTTGGCGGTGAAGAGGCGGATGTACTGAAGTCTAAATCATTGCATCCTTCAGTCACCTCGGAAGGGGAGCCGGCGTCTTTAAATACAGACGTCATTCTGAAGTGGTCGCTCGCAACTGGAGAAAAAGCAGAGACCCGAATCCCGGCAAGATGGACACCAAATGATACGGTTCAGTTCATGAAGGAAGCCTTGTATCGCGATCCTCTAACCGTGGTTTCTTTTATTGGCGGAGTAAATGTGAATAAGGGACAAGGGTTTATGGTGATTGAAGTCCCTCGTGAGCTCATTCAAAACATCACCAATAACGGGGTATTAGAATTCATCTATTTCGGGGCAGTGATGCTGATTGTGTTTGTGATCTTTATTGTGATGTCCGTTCTGTTCTTCGCCAAAATTCGCAAACGACTGATTCACTTGCAATCTGCTATGGTTACCCCGGGCAAGGAGGGTATACCACTTCCAGTGGACATTAAGAGATCGGATGAGATTGGACATTTGGAGGAATCCTTTAACCAGATGGTACATCAGTTAACGGATAGCCTTCAGCGTGAACGGGAAGAGGAGCAACTTCGCAAACGGCTTGTGGCAGGGTTATCCCATGACCTGAGAACACCGCTTACGGTAATTCGCGGGCATATGCATGCACTGAATAAAGAAAACCTAAGTGATCAAGGCGTGCGGGCACTGAGTCGAATGGAAGGCAAGATACAGGATCTTGGTGAACTGATCGACAATTTGCTCACGTATAATCTGCTGACTAGTGGAAGATATACTTTAAAACTGGAGCAGAAAGATGCACTGCGTATGATAAGGGAAGCTGCTGCTTCCTGGTATCCGGTGTGGGAGAAGGAAGAGTTTGAGATCGATATTGACCTGCCTGAAACTCCGTTAATCTGGGATGTAGATGCGCAAGGGCTGCGGCGTGTGCTGGATAATTTGTTTCAAAATGTAGTTCGTCATGCGGCAAGCGGAAAATATATTCGCATTTCCACGGAGCAGATTCAGGGTCGAACTGCCGTAGTGATCGAGGATCGCGGACCGGGAATTCAGCCGGATTCGGGTACGAAGGGCACAGGACTTGGCTTATCCATTGTCGATCTGCTGATTCGTGAGATGGGCTTGCGGAAGCGGGTAGATAGCTCAGATGCGGGTGTCCGTACCTATCTATACAGCGGCTAAGGGATTGATCGGGAAGTTTGAACGCAGGCAGAAGAGGTTTCTTTTTAAACTAAACTTAAACTTGGATGTACGCTGGCTTTAACCTTGGAGGGTTACGATAGTTCCGAGGTGATAATGAATGAGCGAAAATATTATTCAAACAGCGAATTTATGGAAAACATATAAGGACCGTGCAGCGGTTCGTGAACTTGACCTTCATATTAAAAAAGGAGATATCTACGGCTTCCTTGGTCCTAACGGTGCCGGCAAAACAACAACGATCCGCATGCTTCTTGGATTGATTAAACCGACCAAAGGTGTCATCCGGGTCTTCGACAAAGATATTCGCAAGGACCGTATGGACATTTTACGGCGTGTAGGTTCTCTGGTGGAGTACCCCTCCTATTACGGTCATCTGAATGCGGTAGAGAATCTTGAGGTACTGCGCCGCATTATCAATGTACCCAAGTCAAGGATTGCGGAAGTGTTATCTATTGTTGATCTGACAAAAGATGCTAAACGAAATGTAAAAGGGTATTCCCTCGGCATGAAACAGCGTTTGGGCATTGCCAGCGCGCTACTCGGTGAACCGGAGCTGCTTATTTTGGATGAGCCAACGAACGGACTTGACCCCGCGGGGATTCAGGAGATTCGGGAACTCATCAAACGTATGCCGCTGGAGCATGGCATCACCGTTCTTGTATCCAGTCACTTGCTGAGTGAAGTGGAGCAGATGGCGAGTCGTGTCGGTATTATAAGAGATGGCAAAATGGTGATGCAGGACACGATGGCGAGTCTCCATAGTCAGACAGGCAGCTCAATCAGGCTCACGGTGTCTGAACCGGAGGCAGCCATGAAGCTTGCTCGTGAGCAGGGGCAATTTGGTCAGAGACAGGGTGCTGAGCTTACCTTCCCCTACATGGATAACAGCGCAGTCGCACTGCTGGTACGCCGATTGATTGAACAGGATCATGATGTATACCGGGTCGAAGAACAGAGACAGTCTTTGGAGGATCTCTTCATGCGTGTCATTGGCGAGGGGGCTTCCCTATGACAGGACGTGCATTATCAGCCGACTGGCTTAAAATTCGTGGCAAAGGCATCTGGTTTCTGGTGTTTCTGGCCCCAATCGGCTTGACGGCCATGCAGGCTCTGAATTTCGGATTACGGCTGGATTATCTGAAAGAGCAGTATGCCGATAATTTGTGGGGAGGTCTGCTGGGAAACGTGGTTGTTTTTGTGCCGCTGGCTTTAATGCTGGGCGCAACCATTTTGAGTTCGATGATCGCCGGAATAGAGCATGAGCAGGGGTCGTGGAAGCAACTTCTGGCGATGCCAATTAAAAGGCCAGCCGTTTATCTTGCAAAGTTTCTGCTGGCCTGTGTGCTACTAATGATCTCATGTTTGTTGCTAACGGCGGGGGTTGTTGGACTGGGACTTGTGCTTGGTTTCGATGCCAAAGATATACCGTGGGCACAGGCACTGAAGCTGGGGCTTATGCCGCTAGCTGGCGCACTGCCTGTATTGTCCATTGAATTATGGTTTACGCTGGTATCCAAAAATCAGGCGCTACCGGTTACATTCGGCATTATTCTTGCGATTACCGGTATGTTTTCACTCAGCATTTCTCCACATTTTCCACTTGCTTGGGCACAGATGGCTTGGAGTGCGCCTAACGCTTACTTATACGCAGCAATGGGTGCATGTTTAGGAATCCTCATTTTGCTGATAGGCATGATGCACTTCAGTCGGAAGGATGTGGCCTGATATGAATTTTGCTACAACCTATTTTCGTATCTTATCTGCGGAACGTTTGAAAATGGCCAAATCGCCAATCTCGCTTTTGGTTCTAATCAGTCCCTTGATCGCACTGCTCATCGGTCTGCTCTCTTCCCCATCGGGCGATTGGATTGCATTGATGTCAGCCATGGTGATGATTCACGGTATGCTTTTGTTACCGATGCTGACAGGGGTGTTCACCTCATTTGTCTGCCGTTTTGAACATGCAGGGGGTGGATGGAAACAGCTCTTGGTTCTGCCACTTACACGTACAGGTGTGTATTTAGGCAAATTCACAATGGTGTTACTGCTCCTCGCTGGTACACAGTTACTTCTATTCGGAAGTATCGTTTTGACAGGATTAATCCATGGGATGGCATCACCGGTACCTTGGGGATTCCTTGTCAGTAAAATGTTGCTTGGACTTCTGGCTTGTATCCCATTGGCGGCATTACAGATGTTTGTGTCTCTGATCTGGAGCAGTTTCGCCGCGCCGCTTGCCCTGAACTTCGCGCTAACGATACCTAACATTCTGGTTGCAAACTCCGCAACGTATGGCCCGTATTATCCATGGGCACAGCCGATGATTCTGATGCTTCCCATTGAGGGAACAGGGTTCGGTGCGTTCAATGTTCCGCTCGGCACACTTCTAGCCGTAGTTGGTGGCAGCGCCGTGTTATTCATTGCGATGGGCATGATTTATTTTTCGAAGAAGGAAGTATAAAGTATACGTTCGATGAGAATAACAAATGAACCTTTCCTGAGGCTGTGCATCCAAAGAGTTGGTATGCAGACAGTCTCAGTTTTTTTTTATATTATGCGATAAAGGGCAAATCCCATCTTTTTCATGCCTATTGATGTGAATTTCATCCTATTTGATAAGCAAAATGAGACGAGAATCTGGTAAAATAAAAAAAGCTGTTTCTAGTCAGGCGAACATGGTTATTCGAGGGTAAGACTGTTACAGCCGAAAATGGCGCATATGTAATGTGATGAAGAAAGAAGATTTTGGCTGAGAAAAGAGGGGTAGGCCTTTGGATCATAATAAAACGGAAACCCTGAAACGAATTATTTCTGAGGGTAGCTCTTACCGATCATTGTTTTTTAACCACCCGGATGCCATCTATGTGATGGACATTAAAGGGAATCACATCGATGCTAACCCTTCGTTTGAACGGTTATCTGGCTACAAGATTGAAGAGCTTGCAGGGGTGAGTCGGGATCGCATCAGCCCGCCTGAGAGTGAAAATAGAAGAGTGCAATTCATCGAAGATGTTCTGGCTGGACGTTCAGTCAGCGAAGCGATGGCTTTTTATCATAAAGATGGCTCTGTGAAACATGCACAGGTGACCTATATACCGATTACAGAAGGTGATGATGTCGTCGGCATCTATGGTATTGCCAAGGATGTGACGGATAAAGTAATCATCGAACAGGAACTGCAACAGACTCAAGAGAAATATCAGGTATTGGCCGAACATGCGCAAGATCTGATTACAACCTGTGCTATAGATGGTGAACTCTTGTATGTCTCTCCATCTGTTCGTGCACTGCTTGGTTATGAGCCGGAGGAAGTCGCAGGGAAATCGTTTAAATCCTACTGTTACCCGGGAGATTATCCGGACCCTTTGCTCATTTCTAATATTGGTCATGGCTGCAAGATGAGAGTGTTACACAAAGATGGGCATTACATCTGGATGGAGACATTGGCGAAGCCCGTGACCGGGGAACATGGCAAAATAACGCAAATTGTGAGCATTAGCAGGGATATTACCCAGCAGAAAGATGCTGACAGACGTCTTCGCGAAAGCCGTGAGCGGTACAAGTCATTGTTTGAATATAATCCAGCTGCGGTATACTCCCTCGATCTGGAAGGGAATTATAGTGCTGTGAACAGCAATATGGTGCAAATGCTTGATATTCCGCGTAGCAAACTCATCGGGCAGTCCTTTCTGTCGAACCTGGATAAACGAGAACTGCAGAAGGGGGAAACTGGATTTGAGCTCGTGAAGCAGGGGAAGCCTCAATACTATGAGACTCGTGTTGTAAATTCCAGTGGCCGGAAGATCGAAGTTTCGGTAACGAATGTGCCGATTATTATAGATAACGAAGTAGTTGGTGTCTACGGTATAGTATCAGATATAACGGAGCGCAAGGAGTACACGGAGCGTATTCAGGAGCTGAGCAAGCAGCATGAGTTGATCCTCAATACCGTTACCGAAGGAATCTACGGTCTCGATGCGGATGGCATTACCATGTTCATGAATCCGGCTGCGGCATCCATGTTCGGTTATGAAGCTCATGAATTCATTGGTAAAAGTTCACACCCGATTATCCATCACACGCGTGCAGACGGAAGTTATTTTCCGAAAGAAGAATGTCCGATTCACATGACGGTGCTCGATGGACATGCGCGTTCAGTGACGGAGGACGTGTTCTGGAGAAAAGACGGCAGTAGTTTCCTTGTACAGTATCAAGTAACTCCGATTATTGATGAGGGTCAGATTCGTGGTGCGGTCGTTGTTTTTAATGACGTTACCGGTGAACGTGAAATTGTTCGCGCCAAGGAAACGGCTGAGCTCGCTGCACAAGCCAAGTCCGAGTTCCTGTCTCTCGTCAGTCACGAAATCCGGACACCGATGAACGGCATTGTAGGAATGACTGAGCTATTGGTGGGTACAGACTTGTCAGAGGAGCAGCGAGAGTACGCCCAGATTATTCAAGAGAGCGGCGATGCATTGCTGAACATCCTGAATGATATTCTGGACTTCAGTAAGCTGGAGTCTGGTAAAATGGCCCTGGCCTACGAGCCGTTCTCGCTCCGCAAGATGCTGGAGCAGGTTGCGGAGCTGTTCAAGCCACGAGCAGACGAGAAACATCTGGATATTCGTTTTCGTCTGAACCCGAATATTCCTGATTATATGGCGGGGGATTCGATGCGAATAAGGCAGATTCTGGTGAACCTCGTTGGCAACGCGCTGAAATTCACAGATCAGGGAAGTATCGATGTCACGGTGGATATCATTAAAGGAAGTAAACCTGAGGATAGTGTACTGGATTTTGCTGTGCAAGATACGGGGATTGGTATTCCTGCGGACAAGCAGGATCAGTTGTTCCAGTCGTTCTCTCAACTACATCCAGTAATTAACCGCAAATACGGCGGAACAGGACTTGGGCTGGTGATCTCCAAGAGACTTGTTGAGATTATGGGTGGAAGCATCAGTGTGGAGAGTACGGAAGGAGAAGGCTCCGTTTTCCGGTTTGCTATTCCGACGACGCGAGTTGAAGCATCAGGTGAAAAGTCAGCAAGTGAGTTCCAGCATGACCGTACACGTCAAAGTGACAAGGTGGCTATGCGTATTCTCGTAGCAGAAGATCATCCGGTCAACCGGAAGATTTTACAGGAATATTTGGAGAAACTGGGCTATGAGGCCGATGTGTGCACGAATGGAGTAGAAGCGATTGATGCCATCTCGCAGAATGCCTATGATATTGTTCTGATGGATATCCATATGCCTGTAATGGACGGTCTGAAAGCCACGAATCTGTTGCATCGGTTAATTCCTGAGGATCGGATTCCCCCGATTATTGCCGTTACGGGCAATTCGAGGCGGGAAGATAAAGAGGCCTGTCTGGAGATCGGCATGCGGGACTTTATCAGCAAGCCGGTGATGCTAAGTGAACTGAAGCGGGTCCTCCAGCAATGGGGACCGTCTGATGAGCCGCGGATTGGGCCTAGTTAAGTAGAGATTCATATGTGGATCATTGGATTGAGCCCAACGGATTAAAAAGATAGTGTAGCAGAACAACCTTCATGTCCACAGTGTGGTGAAATGAAGGTTGTTTTTTTTGTTCTATTTTGCAACAAGCTCGCAGTGTAGACCTGTTCCTACTCAGAATTTACGAAGGCTTAGGCGATGGTCAGGCGGTTAATATTACCGGATAAAATTTCACAGGAGCGCTCGAATTTCTCAATCTCCGCTTGATCGAGATTTAATTCGATAATCTCTTGAATACCGCCCTCCCCAATGATTGCAGGGACTCCTGCACAAACATTCCGCTGTCCATATTCGCCATCAAGAATCGCGGATACAGCGATGATTTTATGCTCGTCATTCAGGATGGAGCGAGTAATATGGGCAAGTGCATTCCCAATGCCAAACTGGGTTGAACCTTTGCGAGTGAAAATTTCCCAGCCCGCATCCTTCGTTTTTTTAGCAATATCGTCCAGATCCAGATGTTTGAACCGTTCCTTGTGTTGATCCAAAATGTGCAGAATAGGCTTGCCACCAATGGTAACATGGGACCAGGCTACGAATTGGGACTCGCCGTGCTCACCGAGTGCGTAGCCGTGTACGCTGCGCGGGTCGATGGAGAATACCTCGGATAGCAGTGTTTTGAGCCGTGAAGAGTCGATCGAGGTTCCCGTCCCGATGACACGCTCACGCGGCAAACCGGACAATTTCCATACCATATACGTAACAATGTCCACGGGGTTGGCTGCGACAACGAAGATTCCGTTAAAACCACTGTTCATGATCGGAACTACGATATCTTTGGCAATAGACTCTGCTTCCTCCAGAACGTCGAGTCTTGTCTGTCCAGGCTTCGGATTGGCTCCAGCGGTCAAAATGATGACATCCATACTGCCGCAATCGGCATACGTTCCTGCGTATACTTTCGTTCGATTGTGTGTAAAGTCCATGCAATGGGAAAAATCGAGTGCCTGTGCTACCGCACGGTCATACGTCCGATCGACCATCATAATCTCCCTGCATATCGATTGATTGATCATCGAATATGCACAACTTGAACCTACAAGACCTGCCCCGATGACCGCCACTTTCCCTGATTTGCCTAACACTGCCTTCAGCCTCCGTTTACATTGGATTTATCCATTACTTGATTATTATTATGTTAAGTATAGTGCTTTATTTTATGCTGAAATTCAATTCTACGTTACATAAGATAACACATGAAAAAGCAATACAGCAATGATTCCCTCTGTCGCGGGAGCGTATTGGAGTAATGGAGTTAACAAAATTGACATCAATTCGATGCATTCCGAAATTTAGACGGCATTTGCATGTACCGTTTTCGACACGACAGCATTCCTGTAGCTTGTCGGATGGAGGGGCTTTTATGCGGAATATATACCTGACAAAAGTTCTTATGAATCCCCAGAAACAGAACTAAACCGTCAAAGGGTTCTGCAAGCAGATTGACGAATACTTACCGACATGCAAGAGAGAAGCACTGGCGGGTCACATGTAGAAGGTTGTTTTAGGATTGTTTAAGGTTTCATGTTCACAGTCCATGGTTGTGCAAGAGAAAGGTCACCCGATCCGATGACAGTTCGTTGCAGGAGCGCTAAAGTCGTGATTTTGCAAGCCAAAAAGACTTCATACCGGGAGGGAATTCATGATGATTGAAGAAGTAGGAGCAACGACGGAAACGGCCAAGAGCCTGGGTATAGGTGCCAGTACTCTTCGTAAATATGCGGCAGCACTTGAGGAGCAGGGATATCGTTTCGAACGTTCTGCGAATAAATCCAGATTGTTCAAATCCGATGATATCGAGTGCATTGAACGTCTGATGACGGAGCTTAGAGAGCATAACCTGCCGCTGGCTGATGCAGTGGTTACGGTGCTATCCCCGGCAGAAGGGAAAACAGAACAGCAGTCTGTCCAAGCCATACGTGAGCATACAGAGCAGGAGTGTGCTGCAACCAGTACGGTCTTATCTGGATCTAATCCATTACCGCCGTTGGAAGTGGATCAGTACGGTCAATTGAGATCTTATGAAGGACTCGGCCAGCTTGTAAGTGAGGTTACCTACGGTGCGGTTGAGCCCAAGCCGGAAGAGGACGATCGCGTGCAGGTGTTACAGCACCGGGTGGATGAACTGGAACTGACACTCCAGCATCTGGCGGAGACTCATCTTGCGCTCCAGGAACAGATGGAGAAGCAACGTCAGTGGATGAACGAAAAACTGGAGGAAGAACGAGATCGCGAACTCGTGACCAATTTGCGCAGCTATCAGGGGCGAAAACGAAAGTCCAAAATCACTTCACTCCGTATGTTGTTTGGTTTGATGCCAAAGAAACATAAAGAAGCTTAAATGAATCTGCATTATGGATGATCGTGATTTCACATATACAGCCTGCTATAATTAGCTCCAATACAACATGAAGTCCAGCCGCTGATCAGCCGTTTCTCATGACAGGACAGGAAACCGGATCAGGCATCAGATAGCTGGCGTGGGAGGCAACGTGGAGCTGGGGAGAAGCTGGCAAAGATTGATCGGATTATTTGCAGACCGTCCTGGGCGGCAAGGAATAATCATAGGGGATCGTTATGTGATACGGGAGCTTCTAGGCATGGGGAGTTACGGACTGACCTATCTGTGCGTGGATCAGCAGACGGGAAGGGAAGTCGCGTTGAAGGAATCGAAGCCGAGTAAGGGCAGACTTGCTGCGCGGCTGCTGAGCAGGGAAGCGGATGTGTTACAGCATTTGCATCATCCAGCAATCCCTAAGCTTTTGGATACCTTTAACGTGCGAAGACGGAATTATATGGTGACAGAGTATGTCCGGGGACAGACGCTGGAACAATTGATCTTCGAAGAAGGTCAGCAATATACAGAGCGTGAATGCGTGGAACTCGCTTGTCAGCTACTAGTTCCGATAGCTCATGTACATCAGCAGGGATTCATTCATGGCGACGTGCGAATCCCTAACGTCATTGTACGAGAGGGACGAGTACATTTAATTGATTTTGGCCTGGCAAGACGCTTGGGGGAGCCGTTGTTGCCAGAGTTAAAACGCCGAATGAAAGATGTGCCTGAGCCTGAGGATGAACCGGCTATACCTGATCAGGATTTGCAGGATATTGGTCACTTTCTGCTTTTCATGCTGTATTCGGCCTATGAGCCTCAGAAGGGTAGCGCACCTGCCAGCTGGCAGGAAGAGCTCCAGCTTACGCCTGCACTGCATGAGATGCTGGAGCGGCTTCTCGGGCTTCGTCCGGGTTATGAGGGCGGGGCAGGAGAGTTGCAGCGTGAGATGGATCGGTTGAGACCGTTGCTGTAGAAGCAGAAGAGCGGAGTAGAAGTGTTATAAACTAAAAAGCAGGGGTGTTCCGAAGGCCGTGTGTACGGTATCGATGGAACACCCCTTTGTTATATCTGGTGGTAAAGAGTCAGGTTCAAGCGAGAGCGAATTCGGGACCGACGTAGAGTCATATCAGATTCAATCGTTTAGCTGGAGCTATACTTTCTGCTTTTGTAATATCCTGATCCATGGCGCTGATCCCTGTACTTCATATCAGATGAGGAATAGCGCTTGTAGCCGCGTTTGCCAGAGGAACTGCTGTATTTTTTATAGGAACGTCTATTGGAAGAACTGTAACGTTTGTGTTGAGATGAGGACTTGGAGTCGATGAGTTTGCCTATGAGTTTCTTAAACATGAGTCGTTCATCCTTTCGTTTTCAGTTATTTTTATGCTAATACGTGGCTTGCCCAAGAGGGGTTTCGTGTTTTTGGAGAAAAAAATACTCATTCATTCACAGCTTGGCGTATAATAGGATGTTGCCTCAGTTATCGGAATTTTTTATTTTGAGCGTTTCGCGTTACAATAGAAGACAGGATAAGATCATAACGGACAAGGAGTAGTTGGCATGATCATGATAAAGACGAAAGAACAGATTGAACAAATGAGAAGAGCTGGAGAAATTCTGGCTGCGTGCCATAGAGAAATTGCAAAACTGATTCGTCCGGGAATCACAACACAGGAGATTGACCAGTTTGCAGAGGCATTTATGAAGAAAAATGGCGCTATACCGGAGCAAAAGGGCTACAACGGGTACCCTTATGCGACATGTGCGTCGGTTAATGACGTGATCTGTCACGGTTTTCCGGGAAAATACGTGCTGAAAGACGGCGATATCGTTACCATCGACATGGTCGTGAATTTGGATGGATGGCTGGCGGACTCGGCTTGGTCTTATGCAGTCGGAAATGTAAGTCCTGAAGCGCAACATTTGTTAGACGTGACGAAAAACTCTCTATACAAAGGCATTGAGCTTGCTATTGTCGGTAACCGGATCGGAGACATCTCGCATGCCATTCAAACGTATGCTGAAGGAGAAGGACTGTCCGTGGTTCGTGAATTTATTGGACACGGTATTGGAGAGAAGATGCACGAAGAGCCGCAGGTTCCTCACTACGGCCCACCGCATCGCGGTCCGCGGCTTAAAGAGGGCATGGTCATCACCATTGAACCGATGTTGAATATCGGAACATTCCGCAGCAAGCTGGATTCGGATGGTTGGACTGCACGCACTTTGGATGGAAGTCTGTCCGCTCAGTATGAACATACCATTGCCATTACAGCCGATGGACCGGTCATTCTGACTGCGCAATAAGATGGGGTAGGGATTCAGATGGGTGGACTACACACAGATGTAAGGCTATTCGCCCAGAATGAAAAGATTGTGTCATTTCACTATTGGCTAATTCATTTTCACTGTGCTGTAAGGTTGGTTTAGAGCTATAATGTGACGAAATTTGTATATTTCCGGGCGGCCCACGTTTGTGATCCGCCTGTTTCGGTTTAAACTATTATGAAGATCAACATAGAGCCAGTGGTGTGCCTGTGTTACTGCAGATGACAAGGGCTGACCTTGGAGCCACTGGGAATCAGGAGGTTATTTTAATGAGTGTAAATAAACAGATCGTACTGGCGTCCCGTCCTGAAGGGGCTCCATCCAAAGAGAATTTTGAATTCGTTGAGGCATCGCTACCTGAACCGGAAGCTGGGCAAGTGCTGGTTCGTACATTATATTTGTCGGTCGATCCGTACATGCGGGGACGAATGAAAGATACGAAATCCTATGCACCGCCGTACGCCCTGAATGAAGTCATTAAGGGAGGAGCGATCGGGCAGGTTGTGGAATCATCCGAGCCCAATTTACGCAAAGGTGATCTGGTGACGGGGATGTGGGGCTGGCAGCAATATGCTGCGGTCAATACGACGGATCTGTCGCTGATTGATTCGGACGAGGCTCCAATTACAGCTTATCTCGGTGCATTGGGTCTGACAGGTTTGACCGCGTATTTCGGCATGGAGGATATCGGCAAACCCAAAGATGGAGAGACCGTTGTGGTCTCTGGCGCGGCAGGAGCTGTGGGGATGATCGCAGGTCAGATCGGTAAAATCGTCGGTGCGCGTGTGGTTGGTATCGCAGGTTCTGACGATAAATGTACCTATCTGAAAGAAAAGCTTGGTTTCGACGTTGTGCTGAACTATAAGACGGAGCAAGATATGTCGGCAGCGATTGAAAAGGCTTGTCCTGACGGAGTCGACGTATACTTCGACAATGTTGGCGGCGATATCTCGGATGCTGTACTGCGTCATATCAATCGGAATGCCCGTATTCCGCTGTGCGGACAGATCTCGTCTTATAATCTGGAGAAACCGGATATCGGCATGCGTCCACAAACACTGCTGCTAACGAACACGGCGCTGATGAAAGGTTTTCTGCTGGGCGACTACACGAAGTCTTTCAAGGAAGGACGTGCTAAGCTTGCTAAGTGGATTCAGGAAGGCAAGCTGCAGTATGAAGAAAATATTGTGGACGGCTTCGAACGGACGCCGGAAGCTTTCATTGGACTCTTCTCTGGAGATAATCTGGGCAAGCAGCTAGTGAAGGTTGCAGACCCTGAATAGATGGATTGAGCGAGTAAACTTGGGTTGATGGATGAGTACATTCATTCCAACGATTAAAGCGACTTCCGCATAACAGTTCTGATTAAGTCGTTGCAGCCTGCAAGCAAAAGACACGTTCTTGGCACCTTTTGATGGTGTGTTGAACGTGTCTTTTTAAAATGATGTTGATGTCGATTGATGTTATCGATAAGTTGATGTGATCAATGTGATTGGTAAATGCTTAATACCTTGATTGTCTAATTTCTTATTGCTCTAGACCTATAAAAATCAGGGTAGTGCCGGGAGATTTTAGCTACCGTTTAGTTCTGAACAGCGAGCACTTCCTTGTAGTGTTTGTACATATATACACGCCAGCGCACAATCATACCGAACGCCAGCAGGAAGAACAGGCCGCCTGTTTGCGGAATGCTGACATATCGCTGGATAACTTCATGCAGAATCAGGCGTACAGCCAGAAGTCCTAGCAAAATGAAGGCAAAGCTGCGGGAACGTGTGGCAAAAATCTCTTCTCCTACGCGTTCAAACTTGGTGCTGCGAATGAGAGGATACGAGAAAATAAACCAGCCGACCAGCAGAGCGATGAATGCCCATAACCATGGAACATGGGTCTCCGGTACAACAAACATAAAAAAGCCTGTGCTCATGCCGAGCGGCGGAATAATAATTTTACGGATGGTGACCGGCCGGTGGCTGGCTTTCATACGAATGAAGATGGCAAGTAAGGCCATGACAAGCATGCCAACAGTCGCCCCGATTTGAAGATAGTACGGAGAGATTTGAGCCACGTAAACGCCCTCTTTCTACAATGATATGTAATCCGTTCAACCGGATAAGATACAAAAAGACCTGATTTTTCAGTTCCTATTATAGCACAAACACAGGAAATCGATAGAATACATATCTTTTAAAAATGCAGGCAATGTTGATCGTTTTTTATTCGGAAAATATGTAAGAAGTGTCTGAAAACTCTGAAGAAAGCTGATTTTGCCGAATGTTCATTCCAAGCAAGGAAGTTTCCCGCAGGCGTATCGGGACACGTCAAGGGAAAGTGACGTAGCAGGGGGCGGAAAGGGGGAAAGATGCACTTCAGTAGGTTTCAAGACACGCTCTAGTATTGTTCCCGCTGAGTTGTCGTTTATTCGAATAAGGAGGAAATTAAGCAGATGTACTAACAGATGTACTAATGGCTGCACTAAGAAGGGATTACTGCAACAGATGGACAGGCGTGGGATGGTGTATCTAAACTTATTAACCTCCTGCTCCTGTTCCTGGGCACAAGCTATGTAGGCTAACGATCACCAGGAAGCTTATTTGCCGCATTTTCTGCTTCTTTTAATTCTAACGATCAGGAGAAACCTTATTTTGTGAATTCTCGGTCTGTTATATGGTTTCTAACCGTTTTTTGAGAGAATAGCGTCTCTGGTGATCGTTAGAATTCCAAAAGGCTGTTTATCGGGCATGTAAGCTCTCTGGTGATCGTTAGAATTCTGGCAGACGCATGGAAGTCTCACTTTGTTGAGAGGAAATTGTAGTAGGTCGGACAGATTCAACGGATCAGGCGACGGAGGTTAGCTTAGTTGTAGGCATGCTTCGCATGAAGAGGGGCACCGCGTGAGCCAGGAGCTACAAGCGGTGCGGGAAACTTAGTTCGTTTGATTAGACAGACTTCTATTACTTGGTGTAGCTCAGCTTCCGAAAGTATCATCCTTCCTTCGGTTGCTTACGAGTGTCTCGGCGGTTTTCTCTTGCTCGGATATTTAGGAAACTTAGCTTTGTCCTCATTTATATGTCTTCGGACAGGTGGCGCAGCCCGTGGAGAAAAGCGGATACGGTCAGACGCAGGCTATCGTCCGGACTGAAATCCATGCCGAAGCCGCCTTGTGCCTCAATAGAGGCAAAACCATGGCAGAGGCTGCGCAACCCCCGAACAGCATGCAATGCTTGCGCTTCGGTGAGGGGGTATGGCTGCAGGGTATGCAGCAGCATGTCCAGCAGAGCTGTTTTGCATGCCGCGAGCTGCGGTTCATTCAGGTCGGGCGCATGGTATGAGGCTTCGTAGAGCCCGGGATGCTGGCGAACGAAGCCGATATAAGCAGCGGCGATGGCTTGAATGGCCTCGTCGCCGGTGCGATCCGCCGTAGCCTCGTTGACGGCAAGGCTAAGCTGTTGCACTGACATCAGCGCCAGTTCCTGGCGAAGCCCGGGGAGCCCGCTGATGTGGTTATAGAGCGACGGCGAGCGCACATCCAGCCGCTTCGCAAGAGCGGCCAGGGTCAGCGCCTCAAAGCCGTCGCTGTCCACGATCTGAATCGCAGCGTCAAGCAACGCGCCGCGATCCAGACCTTGCCGGGGGCTCATCGCTGCCCCCCGGCTGGTTGCAGTCGCTGCTGAGCATCAGCGACTGCCGCGCGCATGGCCGCCGCGGGCTGGCGGAGCATTCGTCCGTGGCCAACGGCCAGCACGGACGGCTCCAGCTCCGCCAGACGCATCCCGCTGGCTAGTGCCGCTTCGCGATTCCACGTGGCCAGCGCAGGGAACGGGAAGAGCGGGCGCACGCGGCCGGACACGGCGAGGCCCCCGCGCACTTGATACGCATCGCCGGCGATCAACACTCGGCTGCGTGTATCCATGAAGGCCATATGCCCAGGCGTATGGCCTGGAGAAGCAATAGCGACCAGCGATCCAATCTGGTCGCCATCTTCGAGCAGGCGATCCGGCTGCGTACGGATGCCTTTGGGCACACTGCCGCGTACCGGGGTCTGCGGCTCGTGCGATAACAGCGATGTGTCCCCGGTTAATAGTTTGGCATCTCGGCTGGAGATGCATACCTCAGCATCGGGGAGCGCATCCTTGAGACCATCAAGCGCCCCAACGTGATCCGCATGGGCATGGGTCAGGATGATGGTGGTGATGGGTTTCCCCAAGGAAGCGGCTGTCTCCAGAATACCTTTTAGACTGAATGGCATGCCTGTATCAATCAGGGTCAGGCCTTGTTCCTCTTCAACAAGATAGACATTTACAGGGAAGAGGCGGGGAAGAAAGGTGACTTGGTAAACATCGAATTCACGGGTGATCCGCATCGGAAATCCTCCTAAAACTAATGATGTTAGTAATATAACTAATGCCATTAGTTTACGCAATATAAATTTTCCTCATAACCGGATAACTCCTGAATCAGCTTAAAATCAAACTTTACAAAAAAAGCGTTTTCAAAATGAAGATTAGCGATTATAATAATCACGTAAGCCCTTTCATATGTCTATCTTATTGGAGCCCTTCGCGAAGCGAAAGGCTCACTTTTTTATGCATAGAACGTTTTCAACAACCGTTTTGAATCAGCGTTCGGCAGATTACCAAGAGAGTGTAAGTATTGATATAACAGGGAAATCTATGATCAAATGACGTTCAGGAGCAAGTGTTGACAAACATAACTGTTATTCATATAATGACAGTTATACTTACCTTGGAATGAAATTCATCGGTGTTGTATGCCGGGAAGGGAGTAAGTTATGAACAGCGAATTTACCATTGCGGTGCATTGTCTTGTTTTTCTATCGATGAGAAGCGAGTGTATGGCCAACAGTGAAGACCTGTCTCAAAGTGTGGGCACACATCCGGCCAGAGTCCGCAAGGTACTGAGTGTTCTGCGCAAACATGGTTACTTGACGACCAAAGAAGGTGCTCATGGGGGATACTTGCTTAGTCGACCAAGTGAAGAGATCAAGCTTGGAGAAGTGTACAGACTAGTTGCTGGAGGTTCGCTCGGGCCAAGCTGGTGTTCAGGTGAATCGGGTTCGCCGTGTAAAGTTTCCTCTAATATGCAGGGTGTGATGGGGGCTATATACGATGGAGGGGAAGAAGCGCTGAGCGCTTATTTCGACCGCATATCCATCCTTGATGTGATGCAAAGCATTGAGCGTGGAGAAGGTCCTTTTCCGATGGAAGGGGTATGTACCAAAGAGAAGATCTGAATGCGTGCTGTCAGAGTCATGGCTCCTGGGAGAAAAGTGTAAGAGATACGTATGCTCCGGTGTAAAAGAGGTTGAAAGTTGGGTAATTCCGGGCATAACGTGAACACAGATGGGGAGCGTTCGTCTGCGCTGATGTTATTTTCGGAAGGCCTGTGCTTGGGGCGGAATGGCTTTCAAGGCGTGCTTTGCGAACGTAAAAATATAATATTCCAAACAGAACTAAGGAGTGGAACACATGTCCGTTACTGAAAAAAATGAAACACTTAGCGTTATTAGCGAACGCCACGCAGTTAAAAAGTATGAAAAAGGTTTTGTATTGCCGGAGGCTGACCTGAACGCAATCTTGACTGCAGCTTCTGAAGCCCCGTCTTCCTGGAACCTGCAACACTGGAGATTCCTCGTGATTGAATCCGAAGCAGACAAAGCAAAATTGCTCCCGATCGCTTACGGACAAACTCAAGTAGTGGACAGTTCTGTTACGATTGCCGTTCTCGGTGATCTGGAAGCGAACCGCAATACATTCATCTACGATCAAGCTGTTGAAGCTGGCGCATTGCCTGCTGAAGTTCGTGACGCGTTGGTGGGTCAAATTAACGGTGCTTACCAAAGCCCGCAAATCGCTCGTGATGAAGCAATCCGCAACGCTTCTTTCGCTTCCCAAAACATTATGCTGGCAGCACGTTCCCTGGGTTATGACACTTGCCCAATGGGCGGATACAACCCACAACAATTGATCGAAGCATTCAACATCCCTGCACGCTTTGTACCAACTTTGCTGATTACTGTAGGTAAAGCTGCTGAGCCAGCTCGTC
Source organism: Paenibacillus sp. NN59 (assembly GCF_057597225.1). Taxonomy (NCBI): domain Bacteria; kingdom Bacillati; phylum Bacillota; class Bacilli; order Caryophanales; family Paenibacillaceae; genus Paenibacillus; species Paenibacillus sp. NN59. The sequence continues at coordinate 566,625 of NZ_CP199678.1, forward strand.
CATCAGGTCGCTTCCCATTGTCCGAAGTGGTTGTAAAAGGTTCTTTCTAAGTCTATCTAAACGTGAATTATAGGCAGTAATATTCTAAGCGAGTACATCCTCTTATTGGAGGAAAGTACTCGCTTTTTTGCTATTTTTACAGACCGTCGGTATGCAATTTCTAGTAGAACACCAGTTGATTTTTTTAGATCCGTATCAGGAGGATGGCTCGCTTAAGGAAGATTTGATCCTACGAAGCTCGGATTTAACCGACCTGGGAAACCAGTTTTTCTTAGAGGTTTTCCCCAAGTGTCTTAGAATCGCACTGAGGCTGTACACAAAACCCCGCACTTTCTAAAGAAGAAAGATGCGGGGTTTGCCATTCTATTCTTTTATCCTGAGATACCATTTACTTCTCCGGTGTTTCCGGGATTTGCGGTGTGAAGAAGGATTTCATGTGCTCCATGGCATTGTACATCATCACGGCAGCCTCAGCACGAGTAATGGTTTGTTTCGGATGGAACTGTCCTTCCGCATCCAGCGCGCTAATCTTCAGCACCAGAGAACGTTGTACGGCACCTTGGTACTCTGGTGTAAGCTCATTCTCGTCCGCAATGTCTACCGGCTGGATTTTGATCATAGGCAGACCACCTTTGGCCTCAATCGCTTGCATGAGGAACAGAGTGTACTGCTCACGAGTGAGCGGTTTGGAAGGATCAATATTTTGCGGAAGCTTGATACTGTTGTACTGTGCGCGGATGAAAGCATCGCTGTACCAGACACCGTCTTTTACAGCAGAGAAATAATCACTAGGCACAGGCATTTTAATAAAACGAATAGCATTCAGGTTTAAGTCCAGTCCGTCTACGATCAATTGAACGCCTTGAGCGGTACTCAGCTGTTCTTCTGGTTTGAACAAGTTATCGCTAACCCCTTTAATTAATCCATTCTGATGGAGAGATTCGATTTTGTCTGCACCTGGAATACCTTGAATATCCGTAAATTTGGACGGCGCAGCATGGAGAGGGCCCGCACTTAAGGAGAGTGTAAGCAGGGCTCCTACTGTAAGAGTTGCTATAATATTTTTCTTCATTTCGGTGTCGCCTCGCTTTTCCAGGAAGTTCATATCCCTTTGTTTTAAAGTGATTTGCCCCTATAGACGACCCTTTTGTTCAAAAGGTTGCTGAATTTCCCACAAATTTATCCTTTGGATTGGTTCCGGTAATCCGTGGGGGATTGACCCATCATTTTGCTGAACAGTCGTGAAAAATAGTACGGGTCACTGAACCCCAGCTCGGAGCTGATCTGTTTGATTGTCCAATCGGTAAAATCAAGATAACGGCAGGAATGCTGGATTTTGAGCCGTAAGAAATAATCGATGGGTGAATGACCCGTCACCTGTTTGAACACTTGGGAATAATGCGGCACGGACAAGCGGGCATGCGCTGCCAGTTCCTTGAGTGTAACCCCGCTCTCCAGGTGCTCCAGCATATACTGTACAGAATACTCGGCTGCTTGTTTGCTGGTCATCACTCCGTTATCTGTCGCAGAGGCATAGGAACCGTAAGCAAGCAAGCCCAGCATGTAACCAATAATCTGTGAGGCAAAGGTCATCGTTTGCAGCGAATATCCGGTTTCGAGTGCGCCGTAACACTCATGAAAAAGCTCCAGCCATCGTTGTGCCTTCGCAGGTGGCATTGTTGTAATTTGCTGCGAGATCAAAGATTCGATATATGCATGGGCGTGTTCGCCGCGCAAGTGAAACCAGTGTATACTCCACGGTTCTTCCGTGTTGGCACCATAGATATGAGGAACGTGGGCGGGCAAAATAATCAGGTTCCCCGGTTGCACCTTGCAGGTTTTACCCTGCTCCAGTTCATACCAGCCTGAGCCTTCCGTGCAGTACATCAGAATGTGGGAGTCACATCCTTCGGGGCGATCCCGATAATGATGCTCTGCTTCATGGAAATATCCAATATCCGTAACATACAATCCCGATGTCACCGGGGAAGCAGCCGCTTCCATCAGTAATGATTCGGGTAGCACCATTAGTTTTTGCCGGCGGAATCCGTCTGATTTACGTAACAGGGGTGGTCGGTGTGTTGGTCTCATATTTTATATTATGGTGAGGGAGGGAAGTGGAGTCAATGTTGCGGTATTTCGGTAAAAAACGGAAAAAAAACGTTTGACAGTCATATAGACTGCCTTTATTATACGTATATAACTTACTAAACAGGTAGGAATAATAAAAATGACTGCAAACACTTGAACAGCATAACGTTCTCACCGTATAGACGGAGGAACACCGCAGTGCATTTTACCGATGAAGCATACACGACTTTAGGGGTCGGTATGACTTGATGAAGGGAAGAATGCGCAGGGGGTTCCTCCGTCTTTTTGTTCTTTTCTGGTGCGTATCGCTGTTCTGCCGACCTGTAGTTGATCATGCAAGTTTATATCGGGGGGAGTGTAAGATGATGAAAAAGAGAGTTCACAAAGGAATTCTGATGGGGCTGGCATTGGTGTTAACGGGGGTGCTGGCAGCTTGCGGATCAAATAACGACGGGTCAAGTGCAGCGGGCGCAGCAACAGGAACGGGGACAGATGGGAATAAAGAAGGCAGCAAAGCAGTTGAACTGCTCAATGTCTCCTATGACCCGACAAGGGAACTTTATGAGGAATATAACAAAGCATTTGCCGCCCATTGGCTGAAAGAGAAAGGCCAGGAAGTGACCATCAAACAATCTCACGGAGGTTCGGGTAAACAGAGCCGTTCCGTCATTGACGGACTGGATGCAGATGTGGTTACACTGGCACTGGGCTATGATATCGATGCGATTGAAGATAAAGGTCTGATTAATGCAGGCTGGCAGGACAAATACGAGCACAACAGTTCACCATACACGTCCACGATTGTATTTCTGGTGCGCAAAGGCAATCCGAAAGGCATCAAGGATTGGGATGATCTGATCAAAGGAGATACGCAGGTCATTACTCCGAATCCGAAGACATCAGGCGGAGCACGGTGGAACTATTTAGCGGCCTGGGGTTACGCGCTGAAGCATAACAACAACGACGAAGAGAAGGCTAAGCAGTTCGTGGCAGAGCTGTTCAAACATGCCCCTGTGCTTGACTCGGGTGCTCGTGGGGCGACAACGACATTTGTGGAACGCGGCATTGGCGATGTATTGCTGGCTTGGGAGAATGAGGCATTCCTTTCTGTCAAAGAGTTAGGGCCAGACAAATTTGACATTGTCGTGCCTTCTATCAGCATTTTGGCTGAACCTCCTGTAGCGATCGTGGATAAAAATGCGGATAAAAAAGGCACTCGCGACGTGGCAGATGCGTATCTCAAATACCTATATAGCGAAGAAGGCCAGACGATTGCTGCCGAAAATTACTACCGTCCTACGCTGGATAGTGTAAAGGAAAAATTCAAAGATCAGTTTCCGAAGCTGGAGCTGTTTACGTTAAAAGATGTCTTTGGTACTTGGCGGGATACCCAGGCCAAACACTTCAAAGATGGCGGCATCTTTGACCAGATCTACGTGCCGGGTAGCTAAGAATAACAGGGCAACAGCATCCGAAGCGAGTAAAGAAATTAATCAAAGCAAACCAGTCAAAGTAAATCAAACAAAGCATAAATTGCGCTGTACGCAGCCAACCAGCCTAACCGGCTGACGGCAGAGAGGATGAATAGGCATGAGCAAGGTTATCGAGGCCCGGGGAAGGCGGACATTGCCGGGATTCGGATTAACGATGGGGTACAGCGTGCTTTACCTGAGTCTGGTCGTGCTGATTCCGCTGACGGCACTGTTATTCAACTCCACGGGATTGACCTGGGCAACGATGGTGGAGGTGGCTACCAATCCAAGGGTGCTGACTTCGTTCCGGGTCAGTTTCCTGACAGCTGGTGCGGCGGCACTCATTGATCTGTTCCTGGGCCTTCTTCTGGCCTGGGTGCTGGTTCGGTATGAATTCCCCGGTAAGAGATTGTTCGATGCGGTTATTGATCTTCCGTTTGCGCTACCCACGGCCGTAGCCGGGGTGGCTCTGACAGCGATCTATGCCGGGAATGGATGGATCGGACAATTTGTAGAACCTTTGGGCATCAAGCTGGCATACTCTCAAGTGGGAATTACACTCGCACTTATGTTTATCGGCATCCCTTTTGTCGTGCGTACGGTACAGCCAGTGCTGGAAGAGCTTGAAGCTGAGGTCGAAGAAGCAGCTGCGACGCTGGGTGCGGGGCGATGGCGGATATTCCGTGCCGTTTTGCTGCCGGATCTCGTCCCCCCTCTGCTAACGGGGTTTGCGCTGGCTTTTGCACGGGGCATTGGTGAGTACGGTTCGGTCGTATTTATTTCAGGCAATATGCCGATGAAAACGGAAATCGCGCCGCTGCTCATCATGTCCAAGCTGGAGCAGTTCGATTACGCAGGGGCTACAGCGGTAGCCTTGTTACTCTTGTTGATCTCATTTATCCTGCTGCTCATCATCAACTCTCTCCAGCGCTGGAGTCGGAAGGCCGGGAGAGTGTGATCGCAGCAATAGTAGAGCCAGAAGTGTGCCTGATCACTTCACATTCTGTCCGTGCGGCTTGCCCATTCGTGGTGGCCCGGATGGATTTACATTGCCACAATGTGGCGCAATCACCAAACCGAAGGGGGTGTACATATGGCGGGTTCTGTTCCCCTTAGTCCTGTTCCACCTGTAAAAACCGGTCTCAGTACAAATCGTGCCACAACAGAAGCACCTTGGGTAAAATGGCTACTGATCGGACTTGCGAGTCTCGTCCTGATCTGGTTGCTGATCCTGCCACTGGTCATCGTACTTATGGAAGCGTTGAAGCAAGGCTGGGGGGTCTACATCGCTGCGCTGACGGAACCGGATGCCTGGTCTGCACTGAAGCTGACACTGCTGGTTGCCGCAATAACTGTTCCACTCAACACGATCTTTGGCGTGGCAGCGGCTTGGGTCATCACCAAGTTCCAATTCAAAGGTAAAGGACTGCTCATCACACTGATTGATCTTCCCTTTTCCATCTCGCCTGTCGTTGGCGGTTTGATCTTTGTCCTGGTGTTTGGCTCAAACGGATGGTTTGGCCCGTGGCTGGCAGAGCATGATATCAAAATCATTTTTGCACTGCCGGGAATTGTGATTGCGACGTTATTTATTACCTTTCCTTTTGTGGCGAGAGAGCTGATTCCGTTGATGGAAGATCAAGGCACGCGAGAAGAAGAAGCGGCTGTAACACTTGGAGCCTCCGGGTGGCGCATCTTCTGGAGTGTGACATTACCCAATATTAAATGGGGGCTTCTCTACGGAATTATCCTGTGTAATGCACGTGCTATGGGTGAATTTGGAGCAGTGTCGGTTGTATCCGGACATATTCGTGGAGAAACCAATACCTTGCCACTGCACGTCGAGATTTTGTATAACGAATATCAGTTTTCAGCCTCATTTGCCGTCGCTTCCCTACTGTTAATCTTGGCTTTAGCTACGTTGCTACTCAAGAGCTGGCTTGGTCATAAAGCAGTTGCAGAAAAGGCATAGTGTGGATCAAAATATCAATTGACAGCTGCTGGAAGCCCTGATATGGTATAAACCAAGTATATAGGTTGGATAAGAATGAATTATAATTCAATACTTTAAATGACAGGTACGTACAGGATGAATAACGGGTGTTAGCCCGAGAAGAGGAGGCGGCTCAAGTGGCTAAGCCGTTAAAAGTGGATGAGGTATGGTTAAACCGAATTGCCGGACAGCTGGATGACATGGAATTTGGTTCATTGCATATTGTGGTACATGAGGGACAGATTGTGCAGATGGAGCGTACCGAGCGCAAACGTTTTGAAAATACGTCCTCAGGCAATGCCTCCAAATCTGGCAATACGGCTAGAAGCAACTCCGCCCGTTCCGTTCGTGGATCGAACGCGAGTGCGAAAGGATAATCCTTTTTCATCTTATCCTAAGAGCATTTCATATGAAAATCCTGTGTGTTACATGGTTGATTTTAAAAAATAAACAGGCTATCCCTGTCGTCGTGATGACTTAGGGATAGCCATTTTTGTGTGAACTAGTCGGACGCCGATACAGATCTGCGAGGTGTCACAGGGGGAGGGGAATCCTCTACAACAGCTCCATGTACTGGCGTAGTCATACGGCTATTGCTACTGTTTTCATCTGTTTCAGCATGTCCGGCATATGGGCGCTCGCTGCGGGAGCGTGATCCAGTTAATCCGAATCCGGAGACAAACAGAATGAGTTGCAGAGCAAGGGCATAAGGGGCCGCCGCAAGTCCGATCAGATGAAGCAAAGAGCAGAGTGCGATCAAGAGTGATAGCCATTTGACCAGAGCTCCTGAAGTGCCACGCTTGGGGCTGGACCAAAGCAGGTAACCGTATAGTATCGTAAGCATGAGGGAAATGGCCTGAAACCATGGTAACAGGTTATCCCAGGAATCTACGGGGGTACTAGTGATACGCTCTGTGTAGAACAGGTATCCGATTAAAAGTGCTGTGGCCGTGAGTGCGGCAGGTTCAGCTGCAGGCCTGAGAATGTTCCAGATGGCACTGCCCCAGTGCACCGAATATGTATTTCGGCTGAATTCATCCGATAGTGCAGTGCACTCCCGTTCAAGTGCTTTATGCATCAGAGCAAGCCTGGCGGGATCTTCATTTTTAACGCAGTCACGAATCTGATCCTGAAGCTGCGGGGAGAGGCATGAGGCCGCTTTGCAGGCCTGCATTGCTTGTAACAACTCATGATGTTCCTGTGCGGGATCTTCATATTTTCGTTGTTCCCAAATGGTAAGTAGTCCCAAAAGGCCTGTGCTTATGTATAATGTATCTCGTATCCTCTGCATATGCCTTTCATGGCTTCGCCGAATTTCTGTGGCTGACCATAGATAAGCTGCCAGAAGCAATGCAACAACACCAAGCAGTATAAACGTAGCATCGGGATGTGATGACAGGTTATCCAACCAACGTTGAAACACAACATTTCCTCCTTTACAACCAACTTGACGTATCTAAACACGCTTTTACGCAAGCCTTCTCTCACTATTACACAGGAAGTAGATGAATTCAAGCAGTTAGAGCATGGAATTGTACGATATATGACGCTTTTATTTAATTAGATATGAAGCCAGTTTACTTGCAGATTGCGTGTGGAGACTGGAAGGTAAACCATGGGAGATGATCCATTCTTAATTGGAGAATTCCTGGTTTTTTGTTAGGATACATCTGTATGAAAGGAAATCAGGTTCTGGAGGAAATTAGCATGAAATGGACAGAGAAAGAAAAGGCTCAGAGGGGTTTGCTTTACGATAATAATAACGATAAACAGTTGATTCGAGAGCGTACTTATGCGAAGGAAATGTGTTATGACTATAACCAGATTCGCCCAAGTAATCTAAAAGACAGAGAAATACTGATTCAGAAGCTTTTTGCGAAAACCGGGGAGAAATTTCTGATTGAGCAGCCATTTTATTGCGATCAGGGATATAACATTGAAATTGGAGACCATTTTTATTGCAATCATAATACTGTCATGCTGGATGCGGGCAAGATCAGTTTCGGAGATTATGTATTTATCGGGCCCAATTGCGGCTTTTATACACCTGAGCATCCTCTTGACGCGGAACAGCGAAATCAAGGTTTGGAGGTTGCTCTACCCATCTCGGTAGGAAATAATGTTTGGATAGGTGGAGGGGTATCTGTTCTGCCAGGGGTCACCATTGGGGATAACACCGTTATTGGTGCAGGAAGTGTAGTTACAAAATCTATTCCTGCCGGCGTTGTTGCTGCTGGGAATCCATGCAGGGTGATCAGGGAAATTACAGAGGAAGATCAACATAAATATCCACGCGTTTGATGCAGGTCAATAAGATACAAGATCAGAAAGGGGAGGAACAGATGAACGAGGTGAACATTGAACATGCACCGCCGGCTGCGGTTGAATATTTGGCACTGCGGCAGATTGCGGGGCTGAGTCCGATGAGCCGGGAGGGGGCTGAGATAGGGCTGCCTCGCAGTTTATTTGCGGTGTGTTTGCGAGAAGCCGACGTTCTCATCGGGATGGGACGTGTCATTGGGGATGGTGGTTGTTTTTTTCAAGTGGTCGATATTGCAGTGCATCCTGATCTTCAGGGGAAGGGCTATGGGAAACTGATCATGATCGAAATTATGAACTATTTGCGTGAAGCCGTGCCTGCGAGGGGGTTGGTCAGTCTACTGGCTGATGTTCCTGCGGATCGCTTGTATGCTCAATTTGGCTTTGAATATACAAGCCCGAAATCGGAAGGCATGTGGTGGAGGCAGGGGGAATAAAGTATAAACCGGAAACCGCCAATACAGCAGGTTCAACAAAAATAGTTACCGCAAACCTTTGGGAAACCAAAGGTTTTTTGCTTTACAACCATATTTTTACATGATAATGTAAAATAAATACAATTTACGATTTACAAATTACAGATTATAAAATATGGAGGAAATATGTTGAACAAAAATCAAAAAATACAGTTCAATCAAATGATCGAGCGATCAATGGAACAGGCTGCTAAAAATCTTTCGGGTACCAAGGGGGTAGTTTCCGTTCGATTAAGTCAGGATGAGATTGATGTGATCGACCAAATGGTATTTCTGGAACTCGCCAAAAACCGCTCAGATGCGACAGCGATGCTGATTCGGGAAGGGATTCGCACGCACCAGACACTGTTTCACGAGTTACAGGAGTACACAGCTGAGCTGGAAGAAGTTAAAGCCAAAATGCAGCGAAGAATACAAGAATCGGGTCTGGTTGCTCAATTAAAACAAGGGGATGAGCGTGGGGAGATTCCGATTGGAGGCGATGGAAATGAACCAGAAAACAACGAATAAGACTGGCGAAGACGGCTATCTTGCCGTGTTACGAATACCTTCCTTTACAGTGCTGCTGGTAGGCAGGCTTGTCTCAGGTGCAGGTCAGATTTTATTTTCCATGGCCACGATGTGGTACATCTTGCAGTTAACTGAATCCGCACTTGCTGCGGCACTAATTCCGATGCTTCCCTATTTGATCTACGCTTTCCTGGGTATTCCACTTGCAACGATCAGTGACCGTCTGCCAAAGAAACCATTGCTGATCTGGACCGACATATGGAGAGCCGTTATTGCTTGTATCTTAGCGATTCTATTTCTGACGGGTAGCATGCTTCCGTGGCATATCTATGTAGCCAATCTGCTCATTGCGATTCTCGGTTTCATGTTCAACCCTGCCACTCAGACGGTCATTCCGGCGATTCTGCCCAAACCGACTGAGCAACTCGCTCCAGCCAATGCCCTATTGAACTCCTCCTCCAAAACGATAGAACTGCTCGGTTATGCTCTAGGGGGAATTTTAATTGCCTTTATCTCCGTACAATCCATCTTGTTCATCTATGCGATCACTTTTCTGTTATCCGCACTTGCGATTGCCTTCATTCGTATTCCTGTGACCAAAGTGGTCAAACAAAAAGGATTTTCAGGTTTTGTCAAAGACAGCATGCAAGGGATTACCTTTTTATTTTCAAACAAAGTTTTGGCCTGCTGTATTATCTTTGGTGCCATTATCAATTTTGCAGGGGCCCCGCTACATATCTTCACGCCGATTTTTGCCAATATGGTGCTTGAAGCCGGGCCACAAGGATATGGGTTGCTTCAATCTGCTTTTGCCGCTGGCAGTATCGTTGGTTCTTTGCTTAGTGGAAAATATGCCAAACGTCTGTCACTCGCCCATTGGTTCCTAATCAGTTATCTGATCTCGGGCGCAAGCTTGCTGTTCATGCCGATGTATCCTAACTTGTACTTTGCCATTGCCTGCTCTTTCCTGTTGATGTTGGGGCTTGCTCTTGTAAATGTACCGTTAGTCACTTCCATTCTGTTATCTACACCGGAAGAAAAAAGAGGACGTGTCATGAACAGTATGGGAGTACTTATGAGTGGTGTTAGTAACCCGCTCGGTTTGTTACTCGGAGGATGGTTAATTGAAGCCTATAGTCCTTCATGGGTGTACATGGGAATCGGCATGTTTGTTATTTTTATGGGCACGGCAAGCCTGTTTGTCAGACCTTTTCGGGAAGATCGAGCAGGACATACCTCACACAGGAAATCGTCCGTTTCGTCTGGAATTTGATGTCAGATTACTCCTTTTTTTAAGGGAAAACCAAAGGTTATGACATGTATTACAACTATATATGGGTTTCTTAAATAATTTTTGTAAAAAAATTCAATTAAAAAGAAGGAATTTAAAATTTTATGTAGAATTTGGTTTATAAGAGGGGGAGACAAATGGGAGGTAATTTATCATGGAAAACAAGGAAATTTTATCTGTACAGGATTTGATGGCTCTGGAGGTTGAAGAGGATAACAACATGTTCGAGGAAACTAGCTTGTGTACAGTGTGCAGCTGGACAAGCTCACAAACGATCGTTGTAGAGGCTTAGAACTCTTCATCGTCTCGAACCACTGAATGATTCGTAAGATAAGTCTTTGATTTCGCATTACTAAACTAAAATAATTGTACCTCCCCCTCTTACTCTACTTCAAAAAAGGAGTGATTCTCATTGAAATCAGCAAGCCTGACTGAAAAGAAGGACGCCTATGAGAACGCTTTGCATTATATAATCCGGGATCTACCCGAATCCATCCAATGGTCGAATGACGGCCATTGGATTTGTTTTAAACCGGACCGATTAACACTTCCCCCGCAGGGATGGAAGATTCATTTATCGGTTGTGCCTGTAGAGGGAGCGGAACTGCTACGAAGGATTACACCCATTCTGACAACGTATGGTGTGATGTGGAAAGTCGTAAATAGTGGGCTAAAGTTAATTGAAACATCCAATGGTTCTACACCGCTACCTCAGACCGGGAAGTGTGTGACGATCTATGCACGCAGTGATGAACAATTTATACAATTGCTTGAGGAGATGTATGTTTGTACGGGTGATCTTAAAGGCCCCGCGATCCCTACAGATCGGGCTTATCGGGGAAGTTCATGTGTATTTTATCGCTATGGAGCCTTTGTAGACCGGTTCTATTATGATCGTTACTCTGGGGCAAAAGTATATGCGATCCGGAACCCGGAAGGTAGACTGGAGGAAGACCGGAGAATACCAGGCAGATACAAGCCCGAGTGGGTAGACGAGCCGGAAGAACTGGTGAGCATACAGGCCGGGTGGAAGAAAGAAAATGAGGCAGTAAATAATCCCGATAATTCCAGTAACAATGAGTTCGGAATACGTAAAATCCGTGTGAAGCGGGTGCTCAAAAAATCGGGCAAAGGAGGCGTATTTCTTGTCTCCACGTCCCGGCATGAGCAAGCTGTGATGAAAGAAGCGGTTCATCTCATGCGTGTGGATGGTGCCGGACGTTCTGCCCGTGATTATCTGGATAACGAGTATCATGTGCTTGATCTGATGAAGGATACGGGGTATACTCCGCGGCCAATCGATCTGTTCAGTGCTGAACGGAATCGATATCTGATTCTGGAATACTTTGAGAGCATCAGCTTGCGCGAGCATGTCCACCGCAGACATGTAGCTGCCGATGGCATTCATCAGGCAGAATTTTACCGAATCGGCTTAGATATTCTGGATATTGTAGAACATTTTCACGATAGAGGCATTGTCATCAACGATTTAACTCCGAATAACATTGTTGTGATGTTTGACGGAAGTGTGCGGTTGATCGATCTGGAGTTAGCCTATGTGAAAGATAGCAAAAGTCAGGTGAAACCATTAACAGGGCACACGCCTGGTTATGTGCTTCGAGGAAGAGAGCACAGTCAGCGATCGGAATACTCCGATGATCTCTACGCGCTGGGAGCCGTTTATTATTACATGGCAACCTCCATGGACCCTTATCTGAAATACAGACAGTCTCATCTGTCTGCTGGACAAGTCTATTTGGACAATCTCAATGATAAACAGCTTCTTGAGCTGGGAAGTCTGGGGATCGAGATCATGTCTGCACGATATAATGATTTATCTGAAATACGTGAACAGCTAATACGTAAGTGTGAACAAGCTAAGGGAGATTTAACAGGGAGCGAGCAATCTTCGTGCGCGAATGAAGCAGGCATGACGGCAGAAGAAGTACTTCATCAAGCCGAGCTTATGGCTACCAAGTTGGTTCAATCTCTTGATTTTAATCATCCTCATCAGTTATATCCCGAAAATAGGATGAGCAAGATGTTTCACCCGGCTAATTTCAACTTTGGATGGACGGGCATGGCCTACGGTTTTCATCAGCTTGGGCAGATTACGCAGAACAGACATTATCATCAGTATGCACGTGAAGTATTGGAGTGGATATTGAATCATACGCCTTATGTTCCCGGAGAAACGCCAGAAAGCCTGTATTTCGGTTATGGGGCTGTTCCTTGGGCACTGGCACAGACAGCGGATGCGCTGGATGATAAACCGTTACTTCGCATTGCTGAAAATCTGGCCTTGGAGATGACGAGGCATGACCCGGTTCAAACCAATATCAGTCATGGAGCGGCAGGTTTAGGATTAATGCTGATGGAGGTACATCATCTTGGAGGTTGTTCCGAACTTTTGATAAGGGCTGATGAACTCGGTGAAATGATTTTACAGCAGGAAAAGCGAACAGAAGACGGGCTGAGCATGTGGGAAGTGAAGGACAAGTCGGATAAAAAAAGCCACCATTCGTATGGGTTTTCGCATGGCATGGCAGGGATCGGTTATTTCTTGCTTGCTTTAGCGAAGCAGACGGGGAAGGGCGAGTATTATTCGGCGGTGAAGCGCATTGTGGACACGCTGGAACATGCGAGTTACAAAGGCAAGAATGGGGTGAGGTTATGGCCTGCTTCCCCCGAAAAGCCGGATGCTCTCTGGGTTCATTGGTGTAATGGTTCGGCGGGTATAGGACGGTTTTTACTGACTGCAGCCGAGGTTCTGCAAGATCCGGTATGTTACAGACTTGGTCAGCAGGCCGCGGATGCGGTAGCCCAGTCGACCATTTTTGCTTCTTTCGGCCAGTGTCATGGGATCGCGGGTAACGGGGACTTTTTGATCATGGCCAATCGGAGTTTCCCTGGCAGATACGAAGCCAAATTGAAAGAGTATACACAGAGTCTATACATGCTTCGCAGTGATGTGCAGGAAGACTTTTGGATGTGGCCACTGGAGGATATGGAATCATTCTCCCCGGACTATATGACGGGATACATGGGGATTTACTCTTTTCTGCTTCGTCGATTTTATCCTGCGGTTTCTCATGAACCCATGGTATATTCAGGCTTCGACCAGACCAGGGAGGTGCAGGTATATGATGCAAACATCCATAGCTGATATCCTGCCACAATGTCAGCATGAACCCGGCAAGGTCGGGGGTCGATACTATGCCAGTGAGCCTGGGAAAAGAGAAACGAGCTCTTCCATGCTATTGATAGATCATGGGGAAGGTCAATATATGATGGATTTATGGAGTGAAGCTTCATCTCATGCATATTGGGAAGGACGGATCACATCCTTATTGGATACGTTGTCCTACTCCTCTATATATGTAACTGCACCCGCCTCGTTTCCATGGGAAAGGCTCGGGTATAAGGCAGATGTGCTTGCCCATCGATATCGCTTTTACGGTGATCTGAAGCACATTTCTGTTCCGGTTATGCCGGACCTGAACGGGAAGTGGTTGCCTGCAGAAGGGCAAGAGGAAGTTATGGCTCATTTGCTTCAAAGCAGTGATCCAACCTGCCCCGGAATCCAAGCTGCTCGCAAGGCAGTGGATGATATCTATGAAGGGCTGTATGGACGTTTACTGGAAGGGTCGGGACTTGTGGAACTGGAAGGAACGAAGATCGGAGGCTGTCTGTTAAGTGATGAGTTTGATAGCATCCTTCTGTCACATATATTCACCATGCCTGCGGCAAAACGCAAGGGCTGGGCACGGTGGCTTGTTGCTTATGCTCTACATCAGTGCAGTTCCGACCCGGAAAAGCAGATTAAGGCTTCTCTTGATGCAAACAATCAAGGGAGCTATCGCTTGATGAGTGCATTGCCTTTACAGCAGGTGCCTGAACTTATACATGTATGCCGGATCAGGAAAGAGAGGGAGTCCTCATGAAACCTGTTTTGCTGGAAAGTACGGACTATCATGATCTGAGAAGTACATGGTTTCGTGCGAGCCACGAACCAGGGTTATTTGTGGTTGAAGGACGTTCGGATATTGTGCAGCAAGAGCTACGCAAGTTAAGTATGCATTGGCAGGATCAGGCGATTCGCCTTGTGCTTGATGATACGTATCACACGTTGCCATTCATTTATCAGTTGAACCCTGTTCACCCGATTGATGATCTGGTGGCATGCAAAAATGCATTGCTCCGATTCCATCGAGCCGGCTGGGCACCGGGGCCACGGAAATGGATCTTGGTTGAGGTGGTCTCCGGTCTGCATCCTGCAGATTTGGGAGCCATACATCATCTGCTCTATCGTCAAAAACTAAAGGACGTAAGCGTATTGTTATTTTTTCATCAATATCCCGTGAGTGTTAACCTTCCCCAACATGTATCGAGGCTGGCTATTTCTCTGGTGAGAGATACACCGGAACATACCCGGCGTTTGTTAAATGAACAGTTGCGGATGGCTGGTAGGCACGATGAAGCGGAAGGTAAACAACAACGTAAAGCATTGGCTCTATATAACAGGCTGGCCTGGATTTTGTTGTGCAAATCGGATAATCACCTGCGGTACAGGGCTTGTTTTCGCTTTTTTAGTCAAAACGCCATATTCCAACAATTATCAGCTTCGCAGCAGGCCATTCTATGGTTTGAACTGGGTCAGTTATTAACCAAAAATGGGGATGATTATGACGCGGCAAGAGAATGTTATGCTCACGCTCGGGCCGTTCTGGAGCATGAGGAATTGGACGAAGTTTATCGTATTGGAAAAGAGGCGGCACTAGATAACGGTGAAGCATTAATTGAGATGCAGGAAGGCCACATCTCACGTGCAATTGAACTGGAGAAGCGAGCCGGGATGCGTATTCGTGAGCTTCCTCCAGGGCCGGATCGGCATGTTTTTCAGATTCAAACGGCTCTAAATATTGCAGGGTTACAGATCCGGGCAGGACTTCTCATGGATGCCGAGACGACACTAATAGCTGGCGAAAAGCTCTGTACAGGTGTGTACTCGGGTTGGCTCGGGCATATACTTCAATTAAAAATGTCGGTATATCAACAACTCGGCGAGCAGGAGTTAGAATACAAAATGTTGATTCAAGTGTTACGGATGAAGACGGGTTCAATTCCTTCCAAATTGTTGCAACGTTCAATCGAAATGGCTGGCGTGCTCATCCAGCAAGGGGAAGAGGAACATGCTGCGGAGGTGTATCGTCTTCTGATCGCGGGATTGCCAGCAACCAATCTGAAGCAAATCCGTTTGATCCGGCAAGCGTTAAGTAGTTTGGGAACAGAGAGTCCTGCTGCAACGGCCACACAGCATCAGCTTACGCTCAAGCTGGGACTACAGCTTGATACCTGGGAGCAATTCAAGCATTGGCATGAGGGGAGGGAATCCGGTTGGGCAATGCATTCCTGAACCGAATGAGTGTGAACCGGGAGCGGACAAGCATGGTCTTGTGTTATGACGACCAGACATGTGAATGGTGTGGGCTTGACGATGCTGGCGATGTTCAAGGTGTGCTTTGTCTTTCCGATCATTGGACAGAACGGGGCCAGACTGTACAGCATGTTCAATTCATCGGAACAGACCAAGTGGTGGCAATCACCCTGGAGAAGACGGAGAGATGGATTCATGTATTTCAAAAAGAGCAGGAGCGCATAAGCATGATTCAAACGCTCTCTCTAAAATTACCGTTTCCGGTGATGCAGTTTGCCTGGCAAGATGCACAACTCCTGCTGCTTTTTGCCGTTCGGCATCGTTCAGGAACGGTGCAGATCGGGCTGTACGATCCCGTAAAGGAAAAAGCCGAGTGGGTTACTCCAGAACTGGATAACCCGCAATTTGTGTTTTGGGCCAAGCCTGAGCGAGAGATTGGTGTTAATGTAGGCGGGGTTGGCAGAGTATATTTTTACGGGAAAGATACCGGATCATCTCGGGAAATTCCTTATCAGGAATATGCTTATCCGGTGATGGACAAGCAGGGTGATCAGATTGCTGTCTGCATTCCGGCGGGAGATGGTTTTTATCCTGGCTGGATGAGCGTTCAGGAGAATGTTGTTCAAGGTAGTCTGGAGCACAGTGAGCCGTTCTCTGAGTTGATTCGTATCCAGCTGGATGTGGATCGACAGCATATCTTATGCGAGGGAATAAGGCGTGGTAAGTGGCAATACGTTCAGTACACGCTGGATGGAACAAAGACATTTGAGCTGTGTGACTATCCCGGAACGTTAACGCAAGCGGTTCACAGCAAGGACAAGCAGAGTCTCATAGGTAAATTCGAGTCCATTACGACTGCCCCGGTGCCCGCCAGGTATAAAATATCTGAATCGTTTGGTGACATTACCCCACTTTCGGTCAGGCATGGGGATGCACTTGTGAGTAATCTTGTACAGCAACCGGAGACCAAGTACAAACACCTGCGTTACGGGAATGAGTTCATTCCTTATATGGATATCCATCCGGGAGGTGAAGGACAGGCAGTCATCTATCTGCACGGCGGGCCTCATAATTGCCTTCTGGACAGTTACAGTCCGGTTATTGCGCGTTTATGTGAGGCTGGAGTGAGGGTGATTGGGCTGAATTATCCCGGTAGTTCAGGATTCGGTTCTGATTACAAGCAACGTATTCAGAATGATTGGGGCGGTGTGGATGCAGATGTTATTCGGATTATTCGAGAGCAGGTCTTGGGTTCATATTCGGCAGTTTCACTGTATGGCGTCAGTTATGGGGCTTATTTAGCGCTGTTAGGGGCAGGTAGAAACCCGGAACTGTGGAGCGCCGTTGTGGCTTGCGCACCGTTTACGGACTTAAGCAGCTTGTATGCTGGTGGTGGGGCGAAGCTAAGATCGTTTTTGCAGATGGAAATTGGAGGATTGTTACAGGATGAATCCGCACTGCGGGAGAGAAGCCCGTTAACCTATGCGTCTGGATTGTGTGAAGTAGATCTACAGCTTGTCCATGGACGGAATGATCAGCTCTGCCCCGTGGAACAGACGGAGCGTTTATATCAGGAGATATTCAAGCGGAAGGAGCCTGTAGAGGCGAAAGACAGGCAACTTGAACTGCATATCATAGATGATCTTCAGCATGAGGTGTATGCGGAGCGAATCTGGGCGGCGAAGTCGGTTCATTTTCTAACCCGTAACAAGGTAACTCAGCCAGGGTAAGATGATCAAGATAAAATGTGGAAGCCGCCCGTGCGGCTTTTTTGGCGTACGTGGATCTAATTAGACGAGAGAAGAATGGGTTGAAACCTGGGAGAACATTTATAAAGAAATCTACAATATGCGAATGAAATAGAAACGCTCAGCTGAGGTGTTGGTTCCGCTGATGAAGATTCGAGTTTACAAGTAGGTTTATCCGGTTTAAGATGGCGTGAGCCGTTTAAGGTATATAACAACAGGATTAAGTATTAAAATAACGGTACAGCTTATTTAGATGACATCGATAGAAAAGAGGGATTCAGATATGAAAGTAACTATTTTTGGAGCGACAGGAGCGATTGGTAAGACGATTTTGTGGGAATTGATGGATCGTGGTCATGAAGTGACAGCAGTCGTACGTGATCCGTCCAAGGTGGAGATGGTGCATGAGCGCTTGCGTGTGGAGCAGGGAGATGTGCTTAACCCGGATCAGGTTGCAGATTTTGCAGCGGGACAAGAAGCGGTAGTGAGTGCTTACGGGCCGAAGTTTGGCGAAGAAGAGGAACTGCTGGAGGTAACGCGTTCACTGATCGAAGGCGTGCGCCGTGCGAATGCCGGGCGTCTGGTTGTTGTAGGCGGAGCAGGTAGTCTGATGACCGATTCAGGTGAAATGCTGATGAATACCCCTGGATTCCCGGAGGAAATCAAACCTCTTGCGCAGGCTCATGCGGATGCTTATGGGCTTTTGGAAGAATCCAACATTCACTGGACGTATATGAGTCCGGCAGCAACGATTACGACAGGGCGGAGAACAGGTCAATTCCGGATTGGCATGACTCGTGTCATTACAGATGATCTGGGCGAAAGCAGCATTTCTGTAGGTGATTTTGCCGCAGCTTTGGTGGACGAACTGGATGATCCGCAATTTGTTCAAGCGCGGTTTACGGTGGGGTACTAACTGAGGATAGATAAGCAAATGGGATAATTATAGATGTGACAGATAAGCCCTTGGCGCAAACCACGAGTGAGTGGAGAACCAATGAGACATGAATGGGTTGAAAACTCATAAGGCACGAATGGTCGGAAAACGAGTAACACACGATAGATTGGGAAACTAATGGCAATGGAAAACTTATGAGAATGGAATACCCATGAGTGTGATGCTCTAAGCAGTGTTATTCATAACACGACCGGGGAGGGATGAGTGTTGTTTATCGTAACCGCTGATCAGATGCGGGCTATGGACGAGTATACGATTCAGCAGCTTGGTATTCCTGCGGCCAGTCTGATGGAGAATGCAGGCAGAGCTATCGCCGAGGAAGTTATCAAGCTGTGCCGGGAATGGCAAGAGGATGGCAGTCGGGGTGATCGTGGCTGGGGTGAAGGCAGTCATGCTGAAAGTGATGAAGCACGGCACAGAAACATTGGTGAAGGTGGGGGTGGCTGGCCTGATCGCGGCCAGCGAAAAGAGGCGTTACGGGCACATACCGGGCCCGGCGACCGCGTAGGTTACGGGGGTGACATCATCGCCGATCCGGCGCTGGTGATGGCGCATCCCGGTGATCAGCATTGGTACATGCTGATCGGCAAGGGCAACAATGGCGGCGACGGGCTGGTTGCGGCGCGCCATTTGGTTGAAGCGGGGCTGGGCGTGACGTTAGTCTACGCCGATGCCCCGGAGGCACTGCGGGGCGAAGCCGCAGTGCAACGGGATGCCGCCGCGAAGCTCGGCATCCCTGCCATTGTCCACGGGCGCGAAGCCGTGGACTTTAGCCGGTGCACAGGCATCGTCGATGCGCTACTGGGCACCGGCTCGCGTGGTGCGCCGCGCGGAGCATACGCGGCGCTGATTCGCGCGGCGAACGACAGCGGTAAGCCAGTCGTATCCGCCGATGTGCCAAGCGGGCTGGACGCCGACACCGGTGAGGTGTACGAGCCGTGCATTGAAGCCCGGGTGACGGTATGCCTTGCGCTGCTTAAGCGTGGTCTGGTACAGTACCCGGGCGCTTCTGCCGCGGGGCGCATCGTTGTGCGCGCCATCGGCATTCCCGCGCGCCTTGCGCCAGAGCATGGCCCCTCGGTCCGTTTGCTAACGGACGAGGTGCTGCGGGGTGCGCTGCGCGTGGACACAGGCCGTCGCCGGGCACCGGACGGCCATAAGGGCACCTACGGCCATGTATTGCTGGCCGCAGGAAGCATGCCGATGAGCGGCGCTGGCCTGCTCTCGGCCAAAGCCGCGCTACGCGCAGGTTGCGGGCTCGCCACATGGGCGCTGCCCGCGGCACTGTTGCCGCATGTCATCGGCAACGTGCCTGAGCTGATGCTCGCCGCTGCAGCCGATGGCGCCAGCGGCGAATGGAACGCGGCTTCCGCCGCAGCGGTGCTGCGCCTTGCGGAGAGCCGCGACGTGCTTGCGACCGGCCCGGGCCTTGGTCGCTTCGAAGGCGACACCGACTGGCTGCGCCGTCTGTGGCAACAGACGGATCGTCCGCTCGTCATCGACGCGGACGCCCTCAACATGCTGGCAGATGCAGGCCCAGATGGGCCACGCACCTGGGGCCAGCGCAGTGCGGCGACCATACTGACGCCGCACCCTGGCGAGATGGGCCGACTGCTGCGCATGTCGACCCCCGAAGTGCAGCGTGACCGAATTGGACACGCTGCACGGTACGCCCGCGAGCAGGGCGTGACCCTTGTGCTCAAAGGAGCACGAACGGTCATCGCAACGCCTTCCGGCGAGGCGTACATCAACACCACCGGCCACGCCGGCATGGCAACAGGCGGTGCCGGTGACGTGTTGACCGGCATCATCGCCGGTCTGCTTGCTCAAGGGCTAGGCGCGGAACAAGCCGCCGCGTTCGGTGTATACCTGCACGGACAGGCTGCCGAACGGGCAGCATTGCGGCGAGGCGATCCATCTTCCTTGCTGGCAGGAGATATTATCGATGCACTGTAGAGGAATGTTCAATCCAGCGTGCAGGATCATACGGAAGCGATAATGTTTAAATACCTATCACATGAAAGTATAAACATATGAAAAAGGAGCCCGCCATCATCTCGAGGGGCTCCTTTCTCATATAAAGTGAATTTATAAATAAAAAACAATCTATATCGTTTTTTATTGAAAGCACCGAACCACCCATTTGGAAACATTGTTACAGTATCTACCCAACTCATCTACCCACCCATTGCACATTCATCAGCCCAACTTGATTAACCTGACCATCGCACATTCTATCGTTCCAACTCACTAACATGACCTACTGCCTATTCAAGTGTTGACGGAACAACGTTTCTTAGTGCCGATCTGCATTCTTTTTCAGGGTGAACATTTCTAACGATCATGAGAAACCTTATTGGGCACGTATTCACCCGTTTTATTTTCTAACGATCTCAGGGAACCTTATTTCAATCATTTATTATAAAAAGGAGACATTTCCCTCCACTTTGGCCCAAATAAGCTCTCTGGGGATCGTTAGAATTTCAAACGACTCAGAATCATGCAAATAAGCTCATCTGAGATCGTTAGGATAAAATTTAATTTTCACTCACCTTTCGCTCACATAATCCTCATACTCCGCGTGCATACTGCAGCTTCATTGATTACTTTACTACAGGTACACACATCTCGTGGACTCCTCTTACAGACGGAAACGCTGGAGTTCCTGATGCATCTCAGCACTGATATCACGAAGTGACTTGACCTTGATACTGGCTTCGGAGAAAGAACGTTGTTGTTCTGCGGTGGAAGCAGTGATTTCTTCACTGCTGGCTGCAGATTGCTCGGTGATGGCACTGATGTTTTCAATCGCCTGTTGCACCTGTGAACTAAGTTTGTTGGATTGTGACATGTCCTCTGCAAGCTGCTGAATGCCTTCGCTGATGCGCTCCACACTCTCGCGAATCGCCGAGAAGGATTGTTGAGTCTGACTGGTGGCGTGCTCCTGTTCCCCAAAGAGTTGCATGCTTTGCACCACGGAACTTTTTACTTTTTCCATCGAGGCTGTAATCTCGTTAACGGCGGCATAGATATGTTTGACGGATTGAGCAGACTGCTCGGCCAGCTTGTTCACTTCTCCAGCCACAACAGCGAATCCGCGTCCGGCTTCCCCGGCACGTGCAGCTTCAATGGAAGCGTTCAGGGAGAGCATGGTGGTTTGCTTGGCAATCTCGGATACATATCCCGTCATCGTTGTAATGCGAGCCGCGCTCTCTTCCAGCTCCAGCACGGTCTGTTCCACTTCGGACATGGCATGGCGATTTACTTCGGCGAGTCGCAACTGTTCTTCAATCGCCTTGTTTCCCTCTTCCACTGTGGTTAGAACATCGCGTCCATCCTTGGCAGATTGGGCAGTGGCCTCCAGATTATGGTTAAAGGTAGACTGCATCTTGTCTACGACTATAACCGTTTCGCTGAGATCTTCCGCAATTTTTTGACTGCCAACGGACAGCTCTTCTGTGGTACGTGACACCTGCTGTACGATGGCTTGCACCGTATCATTACCGCGATCAATATCCTGAGCCATCTGATCGACTCGCTGCCCCGCCGTGTCAATGGATTGGATGATTCCGCGAATATTATTCGTCATTTGCCCAAAAGAACGGCTCAGATCATCCAGTTCATCTTTCCCCCGAGGTTCCGGCAGCGTTTGGGTCAGGTCACCACTGGCAATATGCCCGGCAGCATCCTTGATCAGACGAATACGCTTGGCTATCTGACGTGATGTGTACATATTAAAGAGCATGACGGCGATGAACAAGAGCACAGCCCCGCCAAGAGCAATCTGCCATGTCTGCTGGATGTCACTCTCCAGATCGAGCGTATATTGAGTGTAGCGTCCCCGCGTTATCTCATTCAGTGAGTAGATGTCATTCTGTATGCCTCGAACCCGTGCACTGTAACGTTTTGCTTCCGCACTATCCATGCTGCTCATCGCTTGGGTTGCACCCTGATCCAGTGCTTGCAGCTTCGTTTGAACCGTTTGGATGAGCTGTAGCTCCTGTTCCGTTTCCAGCAATCCACCTTTGAGTTCCTTAATCATGGCTTGGCCTTCTTTTAGAAGAAGCAGAACAGCTTCCTGATTGCCGGCAGTCATTGAGAAGGAATAGACATCCAGTGCCTGCTGGGTTTGAATCTGGTTGGAGTTCAGCTCACTTACCTTGAGCATCGCAGGTACCAGATTTTGATTTTTTGCATTCATGCTAAGCAGTTCCATAATAATATAAGCGACCAGCGCAAGGCATAGAAGCAGTGAGATCAGAGCATTGACAATAAGTTTTCCCTGTAGTTTCATATGCGAGCCTCCTCGAATCTTGGGTTATGGATTCACTGTGATTTTGGTTTGACCCGAAGAAATTTTGGCTTTCAGATCATCGAAAGTCCGCTGTTGTTCATCACTCAGCGTGATGTTATGCAGTGCAGTTAAGCCTACAGCATTCTCGGCGAGTCCTTCTACGATCTCCTTTTTCGGGAAGGTATGTTTGTTCTCGATAAACGACTTCACGGCGTTGTAGATGGAGACATCCACATTTTTTAGCATGGATGTCAGAATTGCTTTTTCCGCTAAAAAGAACTGATCGGTATCTACACCAATGGCGTATTTGCCGAGTGCTTGAATCTCATTCAGTGCGCCGACACCGGTAAGACCAGCGGCCACATAAATTACGTCGGCACCTTTCTCCCGAATCATTTGCTCAGCGAGTTGCTTGCCCAGATCGGCATTTCCAAAATCACCAGCATAGACGATATCTACTGCAGCTTCTGGATTAACAGCAAGCACACCCTGTTTGAAACCCTGCTCAAAATTTTTGAGCACCGCAATTTCCATCCCGCCCAAGAAACCGACATGTTTCTCCTTGGAAGCCATGCCTGCGATCACACCTGCCAGATAGCTGCCTTCCTCCGCGCGAAATGAAATGGAAGCGATGTTAGGAAGCTCAGAGGTACTGTCAATTAAAAGGAATTGCTGGTCCGGATATTTGGCAGCAACCTTCTCCATATCTGCTTGAACGGTATCGCTTAAACCAATAATAAGATCGAACTTTTCTTGGGAAAATTCCTCAAACGCTGCTTCTGCAGTCGAATCTTTGCTTGGTTCACGATAGTCAAAAACAATGCTTTTCTCGTCTCTCGCCTTGACCAGTCCGTTAAAAGCCGCATCATTAAAAGATCGGTCTCCCAGACCGACCTCTGTAAGTACAATTCCCACTCTGGTCTTTACGTCAGTGGTTGCTGTTTTAGAGCCGGTTGAACAAGCAGCTAACATGATCAGTGTCAGGGCCAGAAGCATGGTGAGCCCTAAACGGATGAACATCGTTGTTTTCATGTGAAATGCCCTCATTTCTGTAAGTTTCTTATGTAATAATTCTGGAAATATACTGGAAGATGGATGAACCCCAATCATCTATGCAACGAGTTTTTCCCTTTATCTATATCGGTGAAAAAATCCGTTTTTTTACGATCTCTAATGAAAATTTACAGAAATATAAATCTATTTCATGAATTATACATAGTTTTTACAATTATGTTGTTTAATCATTCTTATAAGAACTTATGAGTTGGCATCGTGATGCCGTAAAAAAACAAAAAAAGCAAAGTAGAGCGAGAATCCTACTCTACTCTGCTCTGCTTTGCTTTACATTGCCTTGCTCAACCTTTACATTCATCACGTTATGGATTTCCTACCACGCCGCAATCGAGCCGTCCGTCCGACTTTCCGTTCCGCCGCATAACACACCTGTGTCCGGGTTGCGCCAGATGATCTGCCCCCGTCCGAATTGGGACGAATCGAGCTCGGTTTGGATATTATGTCCTCTGCGAGCCAGCGCTTGGGCAACGTGAGAAGGGAAGCCTTGCTCGACCAGTATCGTTTTGTCTTTAATCCACTGCCAGCGAGGTGAATCGAGAGCGGCTTGCGGATTCAGATGATGATCAATCGTATTCATAATGACCTGCACATGACCCTGAGGTTGCATGAAACCGCCCATGACCCCGAATGGTCCGACCGCTTCACTGCCTTGGGTGAGGAATCCGGGGATAATCGTATGATACGTGCGTTTACCCGGCTCCAGTGCATTCGCATGTTGCGGGTCCAGCGAGAAGTTATGTCCGCGGTTCTGGAGTGCGATACCTGTGCCTGGCACCACGAGTCCTGAACCAAAGCCCATATAGTTACTCTGGATAAAAGAAACCATGTTGCCTTCGCCGTCTGCCGCGGCCAGATAAACGGTTCCGCTTCCGCGTGGATCACCTGCCTCGGGTGCACGTGCGGTATCGCCAATCAGCTTGCGCCGTTCTGCGGCGTAGGCTTCGGACAGCAAATCTTCCACGGATACGCCCATTTTTCGTTCTTCCGTAATGTATTTTTCTCCATCGGCAAAAGCCAGCTTCATCGCTTCCAGCTGTCGGTGATAACTGAGGACGGATTCCTTCTCGGCGAAGTCGAATCCCTTCAGTAGATTGAGTGCGGATAGGGCGATGAGTCCCTGCCCGTTCGGCGGAATCTCCCATACATCATAACCCCGGTAGGAAACGGAGATCGGATCAACCCATTCCGGCTGAAAAGCCTTCAGGTCATCTCGTGTCAGGTAACCGCCGTGTTCTGCCATAAAAGCATGAATGCGTTCCGACAGTTCTCCTTCGTAAAAGTCTCGCGCTTCGCTCTCGCCAATCCGGCGCAACGTGGCCGCATGGCCCGGCGAGCGCCATAGTTCCCCCGCCGCGGGTGCACGCCCGCCAGGGGCAAACGTCTCAAACCATGCACGCCCTGCTTCCGCATCGCCTTGGCGTGCATAGACCTCGGCTGCCCGTGCCCAGTGGCGGGCCAGCCCCGGCGCAAGCGGATAACCTTCCTCCGCATAGCGGATGGCCGGTTCCAGCACTTGCGCCAGCGTGAGCCGTCCAAACCGACGGCTCAGCTCCGCCCAACCCGCCGGTGCACCAGGCACCGTCACCGGCACAACCCCCAGCTTCGGCATCTCCGTATAGCCTGCCGCCTGTAGCGCCTCAATCGAAATGCTCTGAGGCGCAGGTCCACTGGCATTCAGGCCATGTAGCTTGCCCTCCGTCCAGACGAGGGCAAAAGCATCGCCACCAATGCCATTGGAGGTCGGCTCCAGCACGGTGAGTGCTGCCGCTGTGGCGATGGCGGCATCAATCGCATTGCCGCCTTGTTTCAACACATCCAGACCAGCCTGTGCAGCAAGTGGCTGCGACGTAGCCACCATGCCTTGCTTGGCGTATACCGGCACACGGTACGAGGAATAAGGTTGGTAGAGGGGATCAAAGTTCATTCGTCAATCAGCTCCTTGTCACGAGATGTCAGATTCCGTTGTTTAACCGGAGTGTAGCTTCTAACCCTTTTCGCAACCGACAAGCCAATCTCCTGCCAAAACATCCAAATCCAACCTGACATCATGGGGCAGGAACATAGAATATAAGCAAAGCCGTTTGAATGTACACATACTCATGCCAGTAGCCCTTAAGTTGTAACCATATCGCCACCGTTGACATGGATGCATTCGCCGGTGACGTAGGAGGAATCGCGTGACGCCAAATAGACATAGGCTGCAGCTAGCTCGTAAGGTTGACCTGCTCGGCCCATAGGTGTATCGGTGCCGAATACCTGCACATCTTCAGCCGAGAAGCTGGCTGGAATAAGCGGAGTCCAGATGGGCCCCGGAGCCACGGCGTTTACACGAATGCCTTTGTCAGCCAGCGATTGGGAGAGTACACGGGTGAGGGAGACGACAGCGCCTTTGGTCGATGAATAATCAATGAGCCTCACATCACCTTTGTAAGCTGTAATGGAGGCGGTGTTGATGATGGACGCCCCTTGGCACAGATGGGGAAGGGCAGACTGGATCAGGAAGAAATACGAGAACACATTTGTTTGAAACGTATGATAGAGCTGCTCCTCGGTGATGTCGACAATGCTTTGCTGTACATACTGCACGGCGTGGTTGTTGACCAGTACATCGATCTTCCCGAACATTTCCATTGTCTTGCGAATGACGGCTTCGCAGTTTGGTTTTAGCCGAAGATCCGTCTCGATGAGCAGACAGCGCTGACCCAGCTCCACGATTCGGTCACGTGTCCATTCCGCGTCCGTTCGTTCATATAAATAAGCGATCACAACATCTGCACCTTCTTTGGCAAAAGCAATCGCCGCCGCCCGACCGATACCACTATCGCCGCCTGTGATAATCGCAACTTTGCCTTGCAGTTTGCAACTGCCAATATAAGCAGGGTCTTCACTGATCGGTTCGGGCACCATCAGCGATTCCAGACCGGGCTGCTGATCCTGATGCTGGGGCGGAAAAGCTAACTTCTGTGGTTTGCATACCGTCTTCTCACCGTAAAATGGATAGACAGGGTTCATGGTTTGCATATCCTCCTCGAACGTTCCTTGATAAGCCTACCCTATGCATTCATCCCGAAAAAGATGCAGTTTGGCCGTGCTATAAGCTTGTGTTCTACCGAAAATATATACCATAATAAGGGAGTAACCCTTTAAATTTGATGGAGGTGTCAGGAGCCCTATGAACATTCAGGGAATTAATCATTTGTGCTTTTCCGTATCGAATCTGGAGCGATCTATTACGTTCTTTGAGCAGGCTCTCGGTGCCCGAATTCAGGTGAAAGGACGCAAACTGGCCTACTTCGAACTGGCGGGCCTCTGGATTGCTTTGAATCAGGAGGATGTGCTTCGGAATTATACGGAACGAACCTATACCCATATCGCATTTACGGTAAAAGAAGAAGAGTTTGACGCATCCGTGGAGCAACTACGAGCTGCAGGAGCCGATATTATTCCAGGAAGAGCGAGAGATGAGCGGGATGGGAGATCGGTTTATTTTACAGACCCGGACGGGCATCTATTTGAACTACATACAGGCAGCTTGAAGAAGCGGTTGGACTATTATCGTGAGGCTAAACCGCATATGACCTTTTATTCATGAGGTATGTACAAATAAAAAAAGAAAATGGAATCAAAGCTCACATATCTATTGTGAAAACAATGGAATAAACGATAAACTGGACAAATGGAACCTTAATTTACCAATGTTAAATTCATGGGTTTAATCTTAAGGAGGTTTGTCATGATTCAGTTTCCGAAACCGGATGTAGAGCAGTATTTTCAGACGTATCGTATTTCGCATTTTGCCGTATCAGCGGATGAGAAAAAGTTGTATATGGATAGCAACCTGAATGGTCAGCCGAATATCTGGGCGATGGACTTGCCGGGAGGGTATCCGTATCCACTGACGTATTTGAACCAAAGCAGTCAATTTATTAAAGCTGATCCGCAAGGGCGTCATCTGCTGACCGCTTTTGATCGAGATGGGAACGAAAACTATCACCTCTATGCGTTGCCACCGGAGGGGGGAGTTCCGCTTCCGATTGTCCCAGCTGATCCGAATGACCGCTGTTATTATGCTCATTTATCTGAGGACGGAAAACGGTTATATTATAACACCAGTTCAGGCAATCCGAATTATATGAATGCACGCCTTCGTGACCTGGAGACTGGTGAAGACGAGCTTTTGTATCAGGGAGAAGAGGTAACCAGCAGCCTGATTGCGGTAAGTCCCAATGAAGAAGCCTATGTAATCCTGAAAATGTACTCCAACACGTATCAGACTGCTCATCTGCACCGGAACGGAGAATCTCATGCCATAGTACCGGTTACGGAGCGGCAGAGTCAGGTTCCATATGTTCTATTTGCAGGTAATGACCGTTTGTTGCTGATTACCAACGATAACTCGGCATATGCCTATGTAGCTGAGTATGTCATAGATACGGGAGAATTCCGTGCGTTGTGTCATATTGAGGGTGAAGATGTAGATGAAATCCGCTGGCATGAGGCAACTGAAACGTTATATATCTGGACACTGACCGGGCCGGAGTATCATATGTATGCGCTGGAAAAAGGTACTGGAAAACCTCGCCGCATGGACATGCCGCTCGATACGATTGAACAGGTGAACGTGACCAAATCCGGTAACGTGTATATTCTCGGACGTGGTGCTGTGCAGCCGCATAATATCTATCGACTTGTTGCAGATAGTGAGTCCTGGGAGCCGTTAACGGCCAATCGAGTAACCGGTCTGAACCCGGATGATCTCGTATATCCAGATGTCGTGCGATACCATTCCTATGACGGGCTGGAGATTGAAGCATTGCTGTTCAAAGCGAAGCCGGAGCAGGCGAACGGATACAGTGTATTCTGGCCACATGGCGGGCCACAGGCATCGGAAGCCAAGTTTTTCCGTCCGATGTTTCAGTTGTTGCTTGCACAAGGGTACAATATCTTCGCTCCGAACTTCCGGGGTAGCACAGGATATGGTGCTGAATTCGTGAAGATGGTTAATCGGGATTGGGGCGAAGGACCGAGACTGGACTGTGTTGCAGGCATTGGGTGGTTGTTTGATCAGGGGATTAGCTCGCCAGAGCGTTTATTTGTGGTAGGCGGTAGTTATGGAGGTTACATGACGCTGCTACTTGCAGGTCGTCATCCAGAGCTGTTCCGTGCAGCAGTTGATATCTTTGGCCCAAGCAATCTGTTTACTTTCCTGGAATCTGTACCGGAGGATTGGAAGCCAATGATGGACAGATGGCTGGGTGATCCGGTACGTGACCGTGAACGCTTAACCAAAGATTCCCCGATTACGTATCTGGATCAGATGGTGAACCCGATGCTAGTCATTCAAGGGGCCAACGATCCAAGGGTGGTCAAGGCTGAATCGGATCAGATTGTAGCCGCACTTCAGGAGAAAGGTGTAGACGTCGAGTACATCGTATTGGATGATGAGGGCCATGGTTTCTCCAGAAAAACAAATGAAATTTTAGTTTATCGTAAAATGGTAGAGTTTTTGCAAAAGCATCAAGAGACTCCTGTTGCACAAGTTTAATTCGAATCATTTGATCACCATAGACTTCAGTGGATCATTCGTATGAGGGTGACAAGAGGTAGCTCATACAGACATGGAGTCTACTATAGAGCAACAAATAATAGCCAGTGATCACAAGGATCACTGGCTATTTTTGTTTCAAGTCAATCACATGAAGTTGTTATTTATATATCATCTGGTAGTCACGGATTCCTTTAGCACCTACAAGCCGCATGCTTGTATTACAATCAGAACGTTCAGTCCAGCAAAGAGAGTACCTTCTCGATATACCGCTCTGCCCACGGAGCAAAAGGTAGATCAGCTTCCCAGGTCACTTGTCCTGTCGCCTTCGCCTCACCCCACCATAGAATACGTTGATACAATAGGTGAATCAGAAGGCGCGAACGAAAATGTTTACATTTTTCCACATCGTCTGCACAGACGTTTTCCCGGTAATGATGAAGAAATCTCGCGGCCAGATCAGGCCTGTCTTCCCGGAGGTATCTTGCGGTTATTTTAGTCAGATCGGCTGTGCCATCACCAAAATAGGCCGTCGTAAAATCAAATAATCCACTGATTCTCCAAGAGGATGCAGGCGGATCTGTTTTTTGGATAAGAAAGTTCTCAACTTTGAAATCTCCCATGACAAATTCATGAACCGTCGAGACTAAAAAAGCAGACTCGGACTGTCTCAATTGCTCATCCACCCAGCATACATCATCGTCAGTAATGACAGAGTACTTCTCCGCATCATGTAACCAGTGGCGGATGCTTCCGTACAGCCAGTCCAGATACGAGCCGGCAAAAGGCATGATTTTGTCTGCCACAGGATCGTATTCTCCGGCATCCGGAACTTTCCAGTGATGCAACTCGGCTAACGTTTCAGCCAGTACATCTGTAATGTCTTTATGATCTTGTGAAGTTAGAGTCGTTTGGAAAACAGGATCATATAGATGGTTTCCAGGCAACTTGGGCATGATTACGTAACTCCAGCCCAGTAGCTGCGTGTCCTCCTGAATCCGATAGGGAACAGGCACAGGGATGGTAGTGCGCGCCGCCAGTTGTTCCACGAAAAATTGCTCTTCCTGAAACTGTCCGTTGTATAACGGATTGCCTTTCAGAATAAACTCGCCTTGCGTAGTTTGAATGAGCAGGGTTTGCCCCATCACCCCTTCAGCTGTCCGGTGAGAATGGACTAATTTCCCGAGATTGAAATGATCAAGTGCCCGTTGCAGATCGGGCTCCGAGACATGACCGAGACTATTGGAAGCAAAGTAAATGCGAGTCGTCATAAAAGGGCTCCTTATCTTCTGTTTAGTCCAGCTCCGCTCTTGAAAACAGGTCGAGAATAAGATCACGTTGCTCACATGCCTGCTTGAATCCGAGAATAAAGGATATGAGCGCTTCTTTGTCATCTGTATAAGCACAGAACATATCCGCTTCCGGATCGAAACGAATAACCGAAGTCAGATGAGGCATCTTTTCTTCAAGAAAGACAGATGCGAGGGAGGCCCAATCGTACCCGCCACCTTCGAAACCTTCATCTGCGCGTGAGTCAAATACGTCTTGAAGATATGTACCTGCATTCAGAATCACGGAATAGGAATTGGTTCCTGCATCAATGAACCTAAAAGGGGCAATGGCTTCTTTAGAGAAGGTTGACACGCTTTGGTTCTCAGTGAATACAGCAGTAATTGCTTGTTCTTCATCAAGAGAGTCAGAGCCTTCCTCGTCAAGCAAATTAAAATCCTCTTCGTCCAGCAAACCCCGAATGAAAACTTCGAAATTCGGTGCCAGATAAGTAATTTCATAATCGCTTTCCTGATCCACATGAACGACACAAGGTTCGCCTTGAGGGCCGCAGAAGCGATAGTCCAGCATGACGACATCATGACCGGCAGACGGGCAATCACAGATGACAACCCCGAGGTCAGGGTATCCCCAGTCTTCGATCATAAAGCGACTGCCGAACTCTCCACCAAGGGAATACATCTTATCCCGTCCAATACCCAAGATGCTTGTAATGGCGATATGATTCTCTGCCCAACTTGTACCTTCTTGGGTCGGAAACGTTGTGCGCGCAGGAAAACCGCCATTTTGCGTTTTCATTAGCTGGATATAGGAAGCTGGCAGTTTGTAGCCGAGTTCCTGTTCAATGGATTGAATTAATTCCTCGTCAAAAGGAGAAGACACATGGTTATCTTGCGCATAATCGCTATACCGCCAGAATGTTGCGGGATCGTATGTGCCTGAAGCAACCTGAAGCTGGTTTAGTGTTCCGCTTTGCTCCCACTCTGCCTGCTCCGTCTCCCAGCGAATGCGATCCCGATCCATTTTAGCTGCTTTCGGGCGAATCCAGTCCAGGTATTCCAGGGTAGACTCATCATTGGGCTCAAGTCGATTCGCTTCTTCAAAAGCTGCCTGTGCCAGCTTGTATTCAGCGACGTAACAGTAGGCATAACCTAACCGGAAGTGCCATAACGGGTCTAGTTGGCCTTGTTCCTTAACGCCTTGTAATAGTTTAATGGCTGTGCGATACTCTTCCAAATTGTTATATGCTCTTGCAAGCTGTCCGATCGTTTCGGCATCCTGCTCGGATTCGGGTAATGCCTCAATACGTTTAACGATGAGCGCATAGTCTTCCTGTTCATGCCAAACATTAATCTGTTCCAGCAACTCTCTATCCATGATTAGACCTCATTTCATCGTGAAAGAATAGGAAACTCTACCCACTATTTTACAAGGTTTAGAGACAAAAAAACACTCTCTCATACGGGTAGCCGTAAAGCTTCCCAGCATGAGAGAGTGTGCAGTGTTAGACGTTATTCTACAAATCGTCAAATCCGTTATCGTCGCCGACTTTACCGTAGTTACGGGATTTGGCTTCGAAGAAGTCTGTTTTCGTTGCGTTCAGCGCTTCGTCGGAGAAAGGTTTGATCCAAGGCATGCAGTTCACGTCAACGCCTTCATATGCCTTTTCCATACCCATTAGACGCAAGCGTTTGTTCGCTGTGTATTTAATGTAGTCTTCCAGCTCGTTCAGGTCGATGCCGCGAACGTTGCTGAGTGTATAATGTGCCCAGTTCGTTTCCAGCTCAACTGCGCGGTCAATCGTTTTGTACACGTAGTCCATGTTTTCTGGTGTGTTCAGTTCAGGGAAGTCTACCAGCAACTGTTTGAACACTTCCGCGAAGAAGTAGCAGTGCTGATTTTCATCCCGCTGGATGTACGAGATCATCTGGCTGGTTGCCATCATTTTCTGGTCACGAGCCAGGTTATAGAAGAACGCAAATGTACTATAGAAGAAAATACCTTCGAGAATCAAGTCAGCAACCATCGCTTGGAAGAACGTCTGTGGAGACGGGTTGTCCCGGAAGCTTTGATAAATATCCGCGATGAAACGGTTGCGGTCCAGCAACACCGGATCATGTTTCCAATATTCGAAAATCTCTTTCTGCTCCTGATCGGAAACGATGGAAGACAGAACGTAGGAGTAGGATTGGTTATGCACAACTTCCTGTTGTCCGATGATCGCCGAGATCGCTTCAAGGGAAGAGTCGGTAAAATAACGTTTCACGTCACCAACAAACATCGTTTGCATGGAATCCAGTACAGCCAGCAGGGAGATGTTAATTTTGAACGTACGTTTCTCTTCTTCGTCCAGTTGGGCAAATTGGGAAGCATCCTTGGACATCGGAATCTCGTCAGCGATCCAGTGGTTAAGCAACAATACTTTGTACAATTTGTACATATGAGGCATACGAATGTCGTTCCAGTTCAGGATACCCGAGCATTCACCTTCAATAATACGTGTCGATTGGTTAGGCGCTTCGGTATTGAAAATTTTCTGTACTTGCATAATCCGTTCACTCCTTGAATGAATTTAAACTATATAACGATGATGACAGAACAAGCTTGTACTGTTTTGGCTGGCATATATTTAACATCTTGCGATGCTGTGGTCAGGTTTTGGGCAAAAAAGAACCAGGGCAACGCTATTTTGCATTCAAAACAGGGATGCCCCGGTGGTCATCAAGATCAGCGTGACAGAATGGAGGTGCCCATATCCATCACGATGTTACCATTCTTATGTGGATCAGCTTGCGCAGGAATCACATTCCTCGATCGTTAATGCACGGCTACGAACATAATAGGTCGATTTCATGCCGGCTCTCCAAGCGTGAAGATGCAATTCCAGGAACTCCGTCGCCTTAATATCCGGACGAACATACAGGTTGAAGCTTTGACCTTGGTCAACGTGACGCTGACGGGCAGCAGCCATATTGATGGAAGCATGTTGATCCACCATAAATGCCGTTTTGTAGTACCAGATCGTTTTTTCGGAAAGATCCGGTGCCGGGTTGGCAATTTTGTATGTTGTTTTCTCTTCATAGGACAACAGCTCATAAAGTGGATCGATACTTGCTGTTGAACCGGCGATGATGGAGGTGGAACCGTTTGGTGCGATAGCAAACATCCATGCGTTACGTACGCCGTTTTGTTTGACTTGTGATTGCAGTTCTTTCCATTGATCTGTAGTTACGAATTCGCCTACGCGCTCACCCGTTGTGTACTCGCGTTGATCGAAGTAATGACCACTTTCCCAGTCGGAGCCTTTGAACTTCGGATAATGTCCTTTTTCTTTGGACAGTTCCATGCTGGCTTGAACGAGCAAATAGTTAATTTTTTCATACAGATTATCGTTATAGGTAACAGCTTCTTCGGATTCCCAACGAATGCCTTCGAGCGCAAGCAGGTGATGCAATCCGAACGTTCCCAGACCAACAGCGCGATACTGACTGTTCGTGTATTGGGCTTGAAGCACCTCAATGTTGTTGATGTCAATAACGTTGTCCAGCATACGAACCTGAATCGGAATCAGACGCTCCAGTACGTTATGAGGTACCGCGCGAGCCAAGTGGATCGAGTTCAGGTTGCAGACGACGAAGTCACCAGGCACTTTGGAGATCACGATGCGTGTCTGACCATCCTTGGTCACCAGTTCTTCTTTTTCCACCACGGTAGCGGATTGGTTCTGCATAATTTCAGTACACAGGTTGGATGAATACACCATGCCATGTGCCCGGTTAGGGTTCGAACGATTTACAGTGTCACGGTAGAACATGTACGGTGTACCTGTTTCAAGCTGTGATTTCATGACACGTTTCATGATGTCGATTGCTTGTACCGTAATACGGGACAACAGCGGATGATTCACGGCTTCTTCGTATTTCTCGCGGAATGTACCTTGACCCTGAGTTTCATCGTAGAAGTCTTCCAGACCCAGTGCACGGCCGTTCTCATCTTTCCAGCCCATCACTTTTTTCGTCTCGTGCGGGCAGAACAAGCTCCATTCACCACGACTTTCGACACGCTCCATGAACAGGTCAGGCAGACAGATCCCGTGGAAAACGTCATGTGCACGCATCCGCTCGTCGCCGTTGTTCAGCTTCAGGTCGAGGAATGCCAGGATATCTTTATGGAAAACGTCCAGGTAAACCGCAATCGCACCTTTACGTGTGCCAAGCTGGTCTACGCTTACTGCTGTGTTGTTCAACTGGCGAATCCAAGGAATAACGCCTGAGCTTGTGTTTTTGTGACCGCGGATGTCTGAACCAC
Source organism: Paenibacillus sp. NN59 (assembly GCF_057597225.1). NCBI lineage: Bacteria > Bacillati > Bacillota > Bacilli > Caryophanales > Paenibacillaceae > Paenibacillus > Paenibacillus sp. NN59. The sequence goes on from NZ_CP199678.1 coordinate 601,431, forward strand.
GTGCTCTGACTTTACCGAGGTACACGCCGATGCCGCCGCCCATTTTGCTCAAACGAGCTACGTCTGTATTGGAATCAAAGATCCCTTCGAGCGAGTCATCTACTGTGTCGATGAAACAGCTGGAGAGCTGTCCGGCTACCTTTTTACCTGCGTTGGACATTGTCGGCGTAGCTGCCGTCATATACATGTTGCTCATCGCCCAGTAGGCTTCTTTCACCAGATCCATACGTTTGTCAGCAGGTTCCTGGTGCATCAGGTACATGGCAATGACCATGTAACGCTCCTGTGGCAATTCCATGACTTTTCCATCAAAATCGTTGGCGAGGTAACGCTCAGCCAGTGTGAGCAAACCGATGTAATCGAAGAGCAGATCGTTGCGATAGTCAATGCACTCCGCAAGTTCGTCGATCTGTTCCTTGGTGTAACATTCCAGCAACTCTTCGCGATAGATGCCTTTTTTGACAAGGTCAACGATCAGCGGATGGAATGCACCATAAGGTTCGTCCGGGTAGGATTTGTATCTGCGGTTGGTTGCCGCTTTTTTGTAAAGGGAAGTAAGCAGGGATCTCGCTGCTGCAAATTTCCAGTTCGGCTCTTCTTTCGTTACCAGTTCCAGAGCGCTCATCATAAAAGCATTGCTGATCTCATCTCCGGTAACTTCGTCACGACGAAGTTTGCTCGTTACTCCGCGAACCAGACGTTCCTTGTCGAGCATGTCCAGTCCTTCCAGGATACGGTCGGCATATACCGAGATACGCATCTCGTCAAAGGCAAGCTGGCGATTGTTCGGCTTGGTCACAACTTGTGGCATGAATATTCCTCGCTTTCACATGATAAAAAGATAATGATAAAAAAATAAATTAAACAATTCTTTGAAAATAAGAATTGGAGGTCTACAACGGTGAGTAAAATTCGGATTTTGCGGACTACAGTGGCAGTAACCAGATACGTTTGGGATGAAATCATGCGACAAGGAGTGGACAGAACCTGCTCATACAAAAAGCATTCCCCTTGCCTTACGGCTGAAAATGCCCATTCATGTTCTGGTTTTTGACAGTCTTATCTATGCATGCCTTCGACAGAACAAGTTGCTGTATGTAAGCTTTTGTCTGATCATTTCATACCTGTGAATAATGTTAACGGACGCAGTCCAAACAGCCCCGTTAACCTCCATGCCAGCCCTGTCTTCGAGAAAGCGATTTACACCTACAGGGACGTGCCTTTGGAGGTGATTTCATCTTGTTTTTCGATAGATTCCAGATGCTGGTTATAAGAAGTGGGGTATCCCGTTTCACTATATTTTGTTGTTGTTATACTAATGTACCCCAACATATAGTGTTTGTAAACAGGGAGGAAACCTTAAAACGTAATTCCGAGTATACCATCTAAGCCAGAAATCCGCAAAGGAAAAGGACTGGAAGATTTGAAGATTCTGCGAAAAAAAATTTACGGGATTTGGAATGACGTCATAACGTCAGTTTGAATTGGAGCACTTTAAACTGGTAAAATAAAATCAGTCAAAACTCGACTAAAACTTGAGCGGCAACGGTTCGAACGGTGCCCAGAGGAGGCAGAGCGAAGTGGCAATTGCAGAAGTAACCGTTATTCCGATTGGAACAGGAACCACCAGTCTGAGCAGTTATGTAGCAGACATGCAAAAGATATTGGAAAGACAACGTGGCATTACATATCAGTTAACTTCGATGAGCACCATTATTGAAGGTCCGCTAAATGAAGTTTTCACCGCCATCGCGGCTTTACATGAAGCTCCGTTTCTGTCAGGAGCCCAGCGTGTCTCCACATCCGTGAAAATCGATGACCGGCGTGATAAACCGGATGCTTCCAGCGTGCAGAAACTGCAATCCGTACAAGATAAGCTGATTTCACTACACAACAGGCCGAATTGAGAAACGGAATAAAACCCATTTTACGCGGTAAGTCTCAATAGGGGCTTGCCGTTTTTGAGTTTTGACAAATGACTCAAAATACGCGGTGCTCTGTCCTATATCAAGAATGATAAGCCAGTTGCCAAATGTAAACCGGGGTATCTACATCGAGAAAACAGTTCAAGGTTTTGTGATCATGTGCATTCAAAAAAAGAACTTTACACCAAACAGGCCGGCTTAAACTTAATTAAGCTGGCCTGTTTGTACCTATTCTTGGTTTGTATTATTCAGCAACGATTAAAGATGCACCTACTATAGTAGAATTGGTGTATCCGCCACTAACATTGTCGAAGGAGTAGTTAGCGATAGGTGCGCCAATAACAGTGGCATAGTCCCCATCAAGCAAGTCTCCGGTCGAGGCAGGATATATGGCTGTAATATAATTTCCGTAATCGTCCTCTAACAGCAAGATAGAAATGGGTGATCCAAGTGAATTGTCTTCTTCCACCTGAATAACCTGTCCGCTTATTTTTACAAAATTTTCATAGTAGTTGGCTACATTTTTATTGAGATGTCGGGTGGTTACATCGGCTTTAACAAGTCCTTTGACCTTTTTGCGAAGCTCAGCAGTATCTGCTGGGAACAGGTCGGTATGTTTTGCGAGAAAATTATAAGATGCTTGCTCCATCACGGCTGTCTCAGATGAGACGGATAATGTAAGATCGTTAAAGAAATCAGCAGCAGTTGCTGCGGCCGATGAATCTGCAGCAGATGTATTTACAGCTGTTTGCGCCAGCGGAGAAGTAATATTCAAGGAATTAAGAATATCACTCACTTCATCTGAATGATATGATTCTTTGCCATAAGTTAACGTCAAGGTATACAGGTCTGTATTTGTTGGAATCATGTACTGAACTAGAACTACATTGGTTCCAGAGGAATGAGTATAACTTCCTTCCAGTACGCCTGCATTTATGTCTTTATAAGGCTTGATGCTAAAATTGGTCTTTTTATAATCAGATATACCAATAGATGCGCCATTCTTTACATAATAGTCAGCTGTGTTATTAGCAAATTCCTCAGGGTTGATTGAACCTGATGTGTTGGCTTCGATCGTTAGATTAATGTTATCTGCAAACTTCTTTGTTCCTGATTGGTCTGAGAACGCGCCCTTCACTGCTGCGTGCATTTGACTTGTATCTACACTTTCCCAAGACTCCGGATATGAGAACGAAAATCCTTCACCGTTATATGTAGTATATTTTGTTTCTTTAGCTTCAGCTTTGACAGTTTCAGCAGCATTCGTTGTTTCCGAGGGCTTGTTGTCAGCTGTTTTAGTTGTCTCCGAATTACCACAAGCGCTGAGCAATACAGTTAAAGCAAGAATCATAACCCGTTTTTTCATTTTTCTAATCCCCTAGTATGCTTCCCATCGGTTGGGTTTTTTTACTCCGGTCATCAGGTGAAATACCAAACTCTAAAATTTGTACTTTTTATTCTGCAAAATAAATGTTGGTCATTTGTAGGTTACTTACTCAATCTAATCAGACATTTAATGATTGATATTGAATGGTTCGAATGGTTCAATCTAGAAACTACTGTACTTTGTAATAATGGACACATTGCTCAAAACAAGCTGAAATACTCCCTTCCGTATAGATTTTAGAATAGCAGCCCTTCTGAATAAATGGATAGCATATATCAATATTAGGAACATAAAGGCTACAAATCTAATAAATTATAACACTAAGTATTAATTAAGGTAAGCGAAAGACAATAAAGGATATATTTATAAGCTCAATTAATACTATTCTTCCTGGTGAAGAATGTAGTCAAAACTGGAAGTCAGCCCATTTTACATCTGCGCCCGGTCGGTTGTGCGTCCGATGCATATAGTGAACTGTACCTCAAATCAAAGGAGGGTTTTACATGAGTGGAGTAGTTGGTGGATACGGCGGTGCATGGACATCGACTGGCGCGATTCTGGTTCTCTTTATCTTGCTGGTGATCATCTCTAAAGCATTCCTGATCTAATAAACGGTTTTGTAAATTTACACGTAAGGGAGGGTTTAAGATGGGTGAAGTAGGAGGAATGGGATACGGCGGCTGGACTTCCACTGGAGCAATCCTGGTGTTGTTCATTCTGCTCGTAATCATCACTAAGTCTTTCTGGGTATAATGTGTCTTGCTCTGCCGGGTAACCGGCAGGGTTTTATGAGACTGGACAAGCACCGTTGGGGAAGGAAAGAGAGTTCAGTCCCCTAATCGTTGTAACGGAAGCAAGGTGTAGTTTATTTATCAGTGGTTAAACGCCTATTTTGAGATCATGAGGGCCATAGCCCGGTCACCGTATAGGGCAAATACATAGCTTAAGGTGTAGGCAAATGTTAAGGAGGCATGACGATGAGCGAAGTTAAACCGAACTCACCGAACGGACAGGGGCAAGTTTACGGACAACAAGGAGGGCATGAACATATGTACGGATACCAATATCCAGGTCAAGACATGTACAATTACGGAACAATGCCTTATGGCTACCAGCCAAATCAAGCACCGATGGTGCAAGGATACCACCATGGTTGTTCACCTGCCTGTGGTGCTGGCGTGTGGAGCTCCATGGGAACCATTCTTGTTTTATTCATTCTGCTCGTAATCATCTCTAAAACCATGTTTATCTAATCCCTCTGCTGAGAGGCCGCGGTCCAAACGTGGACTGCAACATCGGGCTGATCGGAAAGCCTGACTGGATCATGCAATTCAGATCCGTTTCTTATAAGAATCTTTCTCGAAAGAATATAACGGAATCATTAACGTGTTAACTCCGGCAGTAAGCCGGGGTTATCTTTTTTTTAAGACGTGCTTTTCTCAGGGAGCGGGGAACGTGTACCGGTTTTCTCCAAAAGCGATAAAGAGAATTGGATATAGAAAAGCACCCGGAACCCAATTCCGGGTGCTTGATGTATGTTTTCAATCTTCTCAAGAATAAATGATATCCAAAACAACAAAAGCCCTACCTCTCTTTTGTCCTTGCGGCTCCGATGACCGCGCCAGTGTGAATGGGAACATCTTGTAAACCCTTAGTCTACCGGGTTATTGTGATTCAGGTTCGTCAATCTCCATAGGTTAGTTAGCATATTCGCTGCGGTCGCAGCATGAAGAAAATATTCCGGGGTTAAAAAGAAGACAGAAAATCATATGAGGTTGTTTATACAACTTTTATATCATACCACAGTCTGTAATTTATTGCAATAAAAAGGAAGGATAACTCCTGAGGCACGGGTTTAAGCCTTCATTTGAGTCCGGAGTTTAGAAGAAATATCTCAAAAAAATGTTATTGAGGGTAATCCTCTTCAAACGTTTCTGCGTAGGTTATAATATGAGGGAAGATACAGAAAGGGGCCCTCGGATGACTGAATCGATAGAGGACAGCAGGTTGATGCAACGAATTGCAGAGCGTGATGCTTCTGCACTGGAACTGCTATATGACCGATATGAACGGGCCGTCTATTCTTTTGCTTACCGAATTGTTGGTGATTCGATGACGGCAGAGGAGACCGTGCAGGAACTTTTCCTGCGCATCTGGAACAAGGCGGAACGATTTGATGCCTCACAGGGGAAGCTGACCACGTGGATGTTCGCGATTACGCGCAATATCGCAGTGGACATGCTGAGGCGGAGATCGAAAGGAGCAGCAACCACTCCAGTTGAGAATGAGACACTGGCGGCGTATGCTGACGAATATACAAATACAGAAGAAGAGGTCCAGCGCAAATGGGAAGGCACACGTATTAAAGAGGCATTGACCCAATTGAACGAGGACCAGAAGCAAGTGATTGAATCGATATATTATGCAGGTTTAACGCAACAAGAGGTATCCAGCCGATTCGGGATTCCGCTGGGTACGGTGAAGAGCCGTGTCAGGCTTGCCATGCGTCAGCTCCAGAAGTTACTTGCTGATGCTGAATTGCATCCGGACGCGGGAAGGGAGGGCATACATCCATGATAGAACGACATGAGGAGTGGTCTGATCTGGCACCGATGTATGTGCTGGGCGGACTGGAAGCAGAGGAAGTGGCGGCATTCGAAGCACATATGTCGAATTGCGAAGCTTGTCGTCAGGAGGTAAGGGAATTGCAGGAGGTAACCGGCTCCCTGCCACTTGCGGCGGACCCAGTGGCACCGCCGCCGGGCATGCGAGCACGCGTGCTGGGCAACGTGCTCGGTCAGGCGCAGGAGAGCACCGGCGCGACGCCGGCTGCGACTCCTGCGCAGCAACCTGAAGCACCCGCATCCGCGGTGCTTCAAGAAGACCTTGCGCCGCAGCATGAGCGTGCGGCGCAGCCCGGGCCTGGCTTGCCGCCAGCGGCGGTGCCTGCGGCCCGGGCCGAAGAGGCTGCCCAGGCACAGCTGGGGCAGCCAGGTACGCGCGCACGTGCGCGCGGTGGCCGCGCTTGGCGCGCAGCCAGTGCGGGCCTCGCGGCAGCGGCGCTGGTGCTCGGCGTGTACACGGCGCAGCTGCAGAGCCGCATCGACTTGCTGACGCAGCAAGCCGAAGGCGTATCGGCCGCGCAGGAGCAGCTGGCTCAGGCGCAAGCGCAGAATGCACAGTTGCAAGAGCAACTCGCTTCAGCTGTGGCGCCTGCGCAGGGCATGAAAACGGGCGAGGCCGTCAAGCTGAGCCCGGCAACGCAAGATATTGTTGCTCAAGGTCTGGCGACCATCGTGATCGATAGCAAAGGCACGCACCTCGTGGTGCAGGCAGAGAAACTGCCTGCTCTGGAAGGTAATCAGGCATTTCAGGTATGGCTCATCAAGGGGGATACTCCTAAGAATGCCGGGACTTTCCTAAGTCACGACGGTACGGGAGCGGTCTATTACACGCTGGATTCCGCAAACGATTATGACACCGTAGCGATCACGCTTGAACCGGATGCGCTGGGGGATCAACCACGCGGCACAATGATTTTGGCGGCTAAAATTAAAACGAGTTAGATGCCAAGTCGCCAAAAGGAGCTTTAATGGAATACACGTAACAAAAACCTTAATAAAAGGCCGCTCCCCCAGGGAGCGGCCTTTTCTATGAAGCAATCCCCGAAGACAGCCAAGCAGAATATGTAGTATTTTTCGCAGGATTTTATTAATTTTTTTAGTGGGAATAACCGATAAATATATAGGAGAAAACATCCTTATTCTCCCTTTTTTATCAGGGCGGAACGGGTTAGACATAGAGAGCGAGGGATTGGATTGGAAGTATATCGTGCATTTATCTTCCGTCTGCTACGCAATTATCTAATTGGTTCATTATCAGCCGTCTTTGTTGTGGGTTCCGTGGTGATGATTTCAACCTTACAGGTACCCAATATCCAATATGTTCGATTGATTTTCATTGTACTCATATCGATTCTGTTTATGCTGGTTGCGGAGTTGATTACATTGTGGGCTCAATTGGGTCCAATAAGGCAATTTTTCGCTGCTGAGCATCATGAAATGGCTGAACTAAATCGGATGTATGAACGAATTCACCGCTTTCCGGGCCAGACCATATATCGCATTATTGGACCACATATGCTAGGTTTCTCTCTGCCTGCGGCTGGACTTACGCTATGGATGATCTCCACAGGCTGGCTAGAAATCCCCTATGGATATGTCGTTGTTGCGGCTATGTGTGCATTCCTGATTGCAATTATGCATGCCCTGATTGAATATTACCTTACGGTGAGGGCGGTGAGGCCGCTACTACTCGAAGTTCGCCGTAGAGGCAAGATGCTGTATAGGATGGAGCCTTCGCTTGGCGGACGCATCTTGATCTCAATACAGCGGAAGTTTCAGACCAGTACTGCACTTATCGGTTTATTTCCGTTATGTTTATTTTTTCTGGCTACTTATATTCGGCTCCAGTACATAGACCCGGTGTTTGCAAAAGAATACACGTTATGGGGTGTACTCATCGTCATCTTGGGTGCAGGATTCTCCATGGTGGGCAGTTGGTTGTTAATTCGGGATGTCCGTGATCCGGTGTCTGAGTTGACACAAGAGATGAACCGGATTCAGGGCGGTGAGTTCGGCAGAAGAACGCCGGATCTGTATTCGGATGAATTCTCGCAATTGATCTCGGGATTCAATATGATGATTAGTCGGCTAGAGATGAGACAGGAGCGCAATCGGCAACTGCTGCAAAGTTATTTCTCTCTGCTTGCGGCTGCACTGGATGCCCGGGATAAATATACGGCGGGACATTCGATGCGTGTGGCGGAGTATTCCATTCTGATCGGCAGGCTTAGCGGCATGAATGACGAACAGGCCGACTTGTTGTACAAATCAGCTTTGCTCCATGATATCGGAAAAATCGGTATACCTGACGAGGTATTACTCAAAGATGGCAAGCTAAGTGATGAGGAATTTGCAATCATCCGTACGCATCCCGTGTTAGGAGAGAGTATTTTGCTTCAGATTGAACCTGTGGATGCCATGGCTGACTTTCTACCGGGCGTGAGATCCCATCATGAGAGGTATGATGGCAAAGGTTATCCGGATGGCATGGCAGGCGAAGAGATCCCGCTGTTCGGGCGTATTATTGCGGTAGCGGATGCCTTTGATGCCATGACGTCAGACAGACCTTACCGGAATGGAATGAGCGATGAGAAAGCGCTTATGATTCTGGAAGAAGGAAAGGGGACCCAGTGGGACCCCTATTATGCAGGTTTGTTTATTGACGAGTGGAGAAGACAGAAGCAACTGGACAAGAAGCCTGAAGAGGGGGTTAGTTGATCCCCTCAGTCCATTTGGAGGCTTTTCTGCGACGTCGATAAAGCGCTAATCCAGTAATGATCGTGAAGATACATTCACCGAGAATAACTGCACTCAGTGCGTCGTAAATGACATGTTGCTTGATGAGCAGTGTAGAGATGATAATCAGGGATGCACCGGCAACTACCGCCACCTTGACGGATTTACGGATGGTTGAAACCGATAGAACGGCACGCATCACCAGATAAGAGTGCAGCGCGTGAATACTGGGAAAACAGTTATATGGACGATCCTGGCTGTAGAGCCATCCGATGACGACTGTACCCAAGCCAGAACCAGTTAATTCTGGCCGTGGAACCATGGTTTGGAAGTTGAAGTAGATCAGATAACAGATCCAGACACAGATGTTCATGGATAACAAGACCCGATAATACATAAGTCGATCTTTGGCACACAGGTAAGCCAGCACGCCGAATACAAACGGGTACCATCCCAGATAGGGAATCGACATCGCGGGTATAAAAGGAAGCATCTGGTCAATTGGAGAATTTAGGATAACATATCCACGACCCGGATTGTTCAGAATATCATAGAAAAGTCCCATGACAGCCAGGGATAACATCAGACTAAGCGACAGCCAGTAGGATTTGTCTTTTAACAATTGCACAGCTGTAGATCTCCTTTCATCATGCTTCAAGCAAACATGATCATAGCGGTAAATGAAAAAAATGAAACAACAATATATTTTACTATGTCTTGTACACAAATTGAATCCTCATTTTGTGTATTTTTTTGTTTCTTTTTGATGAGGTTTCCATGCCGAGGTGGGCCTAGCGTGATATGATGTAAAAATACGAACGAAATAAGCACTTGGGTTATAACGTCGAACAACAGGAGTGAATGCATGCAATTTTCGAAAATGTTCGTACTCAATATGGGGATGCTTATTACGATTGCTTATCTTGCAAGTGTTTTCTATAAATATATCGTAATACGTGCCTCTTCCCAGGTAAAACAGATCTGTTCCGTGCTAGTGCTGATTTTTGCTGGCTGGATCAGTACCGTGTTTGGATTTCAGCTGAATGATGAAGTCGTTTTTGATCTTCGTTATGTACCTCTAATTGTTGCTGTTCTGTCATACAGACAACCGTATAGTGTCATGATTATAGGTGTGGGGATTGGACTATCGAGGCTAACCTTTGGTATTTCCGATGCGACCGTAGCCGCGGTAATTAACATGTCTCTTCTGGGATTGCTCTGTGCGGGACTCAATATATGGATGCGACGCAGTAGCTACAGACTTATTGTCAAAGGAATCATCGTTACACTGATCGTGAACGTTGTCAACAGTGTGAATATCGCCTTCGTGGGTGTCATTCCTACGGCCTATTTCTTCTCACACATTATGCCTTATACGCTTCCTACCGGAATTGCTCTTAGTCTTATATTTGCATTTATCTTACGTGATTTTCAGAATGAACAAAATCGGATTCTCTTGATCCAGAGTACGAATCGCCTCTTATCTGTGCAGAAGGAAGAGTTACAAAAAGCGCAGATTGTTCTGGAGGAGCGAGCCAAGCAGTTGACAATTGCTTCACAGTACAAGTCGGAGTTTCTGGCGAATATGTCTCATGAGTTGCGTACACCGCTCAACAGTGTGATTAACTTCGCCCAGATGATTGGTGAGAATGCCGATACCATGGATCAGGATGAGATTGTGCGTTTTGCAGGTATGATTGATCAATCCGGACAAGAACTCCTCAGGCTAATCAACGACATTCTCGATTTGTCCAAAGTTGAAGCTGGACGGCTGGATATTGTATTGGAGGACATCAGTCTGAGTCAGTTGATCGAAGATGCCATGAATCATTTTGGGCTCGTTGCTGACAAAAAAGGAATTGAGCTGGTGCTGGAGAAGCAAAAGGGACTGCCAGATACACTCTGGTCTGATCCGCAACGCGTGCAGCAGATTTTGCGGAATTTAATGTCCAATGCCATCAAGTTTACTCCGAAAGGGAAGGTCACTCTGACCGTGAGTACCCAACAGACTAAACAGGCGGATATGGTAAGTCAATGGCTCGTTTTTTCGGTTCAGGATACCGGGATCGGCATTCCGAAGGACAAGCATCATTCTATATTTGAAGCATTTCAGCAGGCAGATGGTTCGATTAGCCGTAAATTTGGGGGTACCGGACTTGGCCTCTCGATCAGCAGGGATCTGGCAAGATTACTGGGTGGATCAATTGAACTTGAAAGTGCTGAGCACAAGGGGAGTATCTTTCGTCTGCGGCTTCCACTCACCGTGAAAAAATGAGTTGACAACCTCTGTGCCGTGAGTAGAATTTGGGGTGACAACTAGCATCGGCCGGCAAAGCTTTACCCGGTCTAAGGAGTGTATCCCCATACAGAAGATGGTCAAGATGAACCCCTCTTCGTTAGGCAAGCCACGGCGCAAGGGTTCGACACAACGCACGAATTTATCAATTGCAACATGGGAGGGCGTACCGGCAATTATTTTGCAAACGTTGCTGGGTGGTCCATTTCTAACCGGGTTTTTGCTGTATCTTGGGGCCGGGTCGAGGCATATCGGCTTTGTGCTCGCGATTACCACGTTTGTAAACATCGCGCAGATCGGCGCAGCATACTGGATGCAACGTATTCGGAGCCGTAAGCGCGCGCTTTTGCTGTTCGTCGGAGGGCACCGTATTTTGTGGAGTGCAACGGGATTAATTCCGTTCATCTTCCCTAAGGAATGGTGGGTCAGTGTTTTTATTGGCCTATACACGGTTGCATTCATATGTAATACCATCGGCGGTATGATCTGGACATCCCTGATTGGGGATATCGTACCTGCCAAGGTAAGAGGACGTTATTTCGGGATACGAAATACGATTCTGAATGCACTTGGAAGCGTTTGTTTATTTGGTGGCGGGATTTTGCTGGATCGTTATCCGGGAGAGACCGGTTTTCTGATTTTGTTTATTCCTGTATGGATCTGTGCTATCGCCAATACGGTCATTTATTTCTTTTATCCGGATCTGCCCTTTGAACGGTCGACCGAAAAGTCGTTCTCACGGATGTTTATCAAACCGTTTCAGGATCGGGTTTTTCTGAAGGCGACTATTTTTCTGGCGGCATGGCTATTGATCCAGACATTAATTGTGCCTCTCTATTCTTACGTTATGCTCGATCTGCTGAAAGTCAGCTATCAGATGGTCTCACTGATCACGGTCGTGCAAACACTGGTAATGATGGGAGGATTCTATATTTGGGGCAACCTGAATGCCAGATACAGCAACAAAACGCTGTTATTCTGGACGTTACCCGTCATCGCCTTGTCCTGCCTGTCGTGGGGGTTGATGTCCTTTACTCCGGTACTGGTTGCGTTGTTCCTGTCCCACATTTTTCTTGGGATTGGTGTTGGCGGTTTCAACCAGCTCGCGTTTAATTTTACGATTGGCGACACACCGAAAAGTGAAAGACCGATGTTTATAGCCGTTTATTCAGCTTTGACTGGCGTAACATCGTTTATTGGCCCGCTGATTGGAGGCTGGCTGTACGAGAAGATGGAGACTCTCTCGGAAGCGATGGTCTGGATATCCACTTACGGATTCCAAGTGACGGTTGGTGCAGTGATGTTGCTGCTTACGTTTACTTTGGGACGTCGGGTTCTTTTAAAATAACAACAAAAAAAGCTGATTACGATGTTCTTTGATATAATACTCAGCTATATATGAATAGATTGGGGTGGTTGGAGAGATGCATCATCCTGAACGCAAAGCGATGGTGATCGGGGCTACTGGACTGGTGGGTGGGCTTTTGGTTCACAATCTGCTCGGGCACCCCGCATACAGCGAGGTTCGCATTCTGGTCAGACGCAGACTTGATCTGGAACATCCCTCACTGAAGCAATACGTTGTAGACTGGGAACAGCTTGAGGGTCAAGGGCATTTGTTTGAAGGAATCGATGACCTGTACTGCTGTCTGGGTACGACGATCAAGAAAGCAGGCAGTCAGGAGAACTTCCGTGAAGTGGATTATCACTATCCGGTTCGCGCAGCGACGCTGGCAAAGCAGCATGGTGTGGAGCAGATGCTAGTGATTTCCTCGATGGGAGCGAATGCGGATTCGCGTGTGTTTTATAGTCGAACCAAGGGTGAGATGGAGGATGCACTTTCGAGTATCGGGTTCCGTGCCTTACACATTTTTCGTCCATCTCTTATTCTGGGGGATCGAGGCGAGAAACGTCCGGGTGAACAGTTCGCTGCACATGTGATGACTTTTCTGGATCGCTGGATGAAAGGCCGTTTAGACAAATATCGGGCCATTCAAGCGTCAACGATTGCTCAAGCGATGAGAAATGTCGCAATGGTGCAGACGAAGGGCAATCATGTTTATCCCAATGAAGTGATTCATGCGCTTGGGGTACAGGACGCTTAAGACTTGCAAGGGCGCAGGGAGACAAACGTTTCTTGTCAGAACAGGTGCATGGTATAATAGGTTTTAAAAATAAAAGCACGCCTTGTCTCCATGTCGTGGCGGGGTAGCGAACACAAAGGAGTACCTGTCGAATGAAAAAAGCAATCTCGACCGAACAGGCGCCAGGCGCCATTGGTCCATACAGTCAGGCCGTAGATGCTGGTGATTTCATCTATACGTCTGGTCAGCTTGGCCTTAATCCGCAAACCGGTGAATTTGGTGCGGATGTACAGGAACAGACTCGTCTGTCTCTCAGTAATGTTAAAGCAATTCTCGAAGCAGCAGGCACAAGCATGGATAAAGTGGTGAAAACAACTGTATTCCTGAAAGATATGAATGACTTCGTTCCTGTCAACGAAGTATATAGCAGCTTCTTTACGCAGCCTTATCCTGCACGCAGTGCTGTGGAAGTTGCGCGTTTGCCGAAGGATGCACTGGTTGAGATTGAAGTGATCGCGCTGAAATAGGATCATATTTCAGCCTTGTAACAGGATGAGCGATTGAATCCTGTGTTGTATAAGATTACAGCAAAAAGCCGATTTAGGGTCGTTTGACCTGAAAATCGGCTTTTTGTGTTCGGTTTATTTTATAATAGAAAAGGGTACTCAATCACGGTCTTGATTGCGCGCAAGGAACAGCCACACGGCGTAGATCGCCAAAACGATGGCAATGATAATTCCTGTATAGTAGACAGAAATGACATCCTTTTGTTTCAGAGCGATAGCAATGTATGCCCAAGTGAATACGAGTGGATACACACTGTCACGGTACCGGAAGCTGACAAGCACGGCCAGAACCATACCAACGATCAGCATAATGATCGTCCACGCCGTTTCACTGATGCCGAATCCATCCCATCCGATTTTGTACAAATAAACGGCTGTGTTAACGATGGTTGCTACGCTAACCCATCCGAGATAGATGCTGAATGGCAGTTTGACTAGCCAGATTTCAGCCGTGGTTGGCATAGTGATCGCACGTGTTTTGACGTACAGCATAATCAGAGTAATTAGCAGTAATGCGATGATCAGCAGCGCGAGTCCAGTCTTGAGATTTTGAAAGGCGAAAATCCAGGCGACATTAAAGGCGCAGCTGGCGAGAAACCAGTATCCGAGGCGGGTAATCGAATTATTTTTCCAGGAGGCAGGGGTGAACTGATAGATGATAAAACCTGCGAGAAGCAGGTAGATCAGCCCCCATATTGCAAAAGCATAACCCGAAGGTGTCAGCAGTACAGGGTACATATCCGAAACTTCCTTGTTGGTTTTGCCGCCAATGGGCAGGGCATTGGAGAGATAATTTACAATAATCACAGCAATAAAACCGAGGGCGTTTAACCACTTATACGGATTGTTACGGGACATGACGTTTCCTCCTTGGTTTAACAAATGTAATGAACCGTGGGTCAGTCTACAATAAATATACCCACTAAAGACGTGTTTTAATAATCTGTTTTCAAAATTTGAGAACGCTCACCTTCCGGAGACCTCGCATGGTCTAGCTTATTGGAACGGAGTGTACTCTGTCCCAATGTACGCAACTTCAGGCGTGAATATGTCCATAGGAGTGTTTTCATACAGTAGGGGGAGAGAGATGATAACAAGAGAAACAATGGACAGACAACAGACCTGGTTCTATGTGATGGCTCTATTTGCAGGTGCATGGATCGGGCTAGCCGCTCCGGCTTGGGGCACTGTACTGCACTATGCGGTATCACCCGTTCTTGCCGTACTTCTCTATAGCATGCTCGTGCAGATTCCGTTTACAGAGCTTCGGGCATCCTGGTCCAATCTGCATTTTATGGCTGCGCTGCTCATCGCGAATTTTATCACTGTTCCAATTGTGGTCTGGCTGCTTACGCTTGTTTTTCCGCAATCGCCTGATGTGTTGATAGGAGTCTATCTAGTTTTGTTAACTCCTTGTATTGATTACGTCATTGTGTTTACACAGCTCGGGAAGGGGAACGAGA
The DNA here is from genome assembly GCF_057597225.1 of Paenibacillus sp. NN59. NCBI lineage: Bacteria > Bacillati > Bacillota > Bacilli > Caryophanales > Paenibacillaceae > Paenibacillus > Paenibacillus sp. NN59. Next base: position 616,512 of record NZ_CP199678.1, read on the forward strand.
AGCTGATGCTGGCAGCAACTCCGCTGCTGTTTGTAGTTCAAATGATTTTGCTTCCGGGGTATCTCTGGTTATTCATGGGCAGTGATGCAGCCACAATAATGAAGGCAGGGCCGTTTGTAGAGGCTTTCATGCTACTGATTGTTGTTCCGCTATTGCTCGCATTGATGACACAAGTATTGTGCAAAAAAGGCGGAAGTGCGCAGCGGCTGCTTCATGCGACGGCATGGCTCCCGGTTCCGATGATGGCACTCGCCCTGCTCGTTGTGGTAGCTTCCCAGATTGGCAAGGTCTACAATGATCTGAACAGTATTGTGAATGTCATTCCGATCTATGCTGCATTCCTCATCATTATGCCCTTCATATCCAGGTTTATTGCAAAGCTCTTCCAGCTCGATACAGGTGCTGGTCGGGCGCTGATTTTTAGTGCGGCAACCCGTAATTCGCTGGTTGTTTTGCCATTGGCATTGTCGCTCTCGCCAGAGTGGGCAACCATTGCTGCGGCAGTTATCGTCACACAGACGATAGTGGAGCTTGCAGGAGAGTTGATTTATATCCGGCTTGTGCCTGGTGTGATCCTGAAAGATCGGTAACCATCGCTCCCGTCCAATATGGATTGATATGATACAATACTTTTAAGGGCACCATATTTGGTAAATAAAAGGAGGGATAATCGTCAATACGTATTGGAAAGTGTTGTTCTATCTGGATATTGCCATATTGCTGTTCAGTGTAATCTATTTCCCCATCATGGCTCAGAAAACAGGGGATAACCTCCCTTATGTGTTTATGACCGTTTTTGTAATAGGAGCAGTCTTTCGAATGATATATTATTTTAGAAAAAAGAGAGCGAGTAAGCCATCCTGACTAAACTTGCATTGATGTATACGTAAGGCATAAAGAGGACTTCCGACAGATCATGTCGAGAAGTCCTCTTTTTTAATCGAAACAGGGATGTTAATTACCGGTTCCTGATATGGTTTTGCGATATTCTGCGGGGGTGATGCCCTCTATTTTTTTAAACACTTTGCTGAAATATTTTTCATCCTGAAAACCGACCATTTCCGAGACTTTGGCAACTCGCAGAGAAGGGTTTTGTAGCAGGAGCTTGGCATTGTTAATCCGCAGCTTGCCGAGATATTCTGACCAGTTCAACCCGAACTGCTGTTTGAATTTCCGAGAAATGTACTCCCTACTCAGATAAAAGCGTGCGGCAATCTGTTGCAATGACAAGTCCTCCTGATAATGAGCTTCCATGTAGCGAGCGATTTCGCGCATCGGATCAGGATCGGCGTGACGCTGAGCTGTGAGTGCTTTTCCGGCGGCAAGCAATCGTTGCTCTAACAGAGAACGAAGAAGCGGGAACGAAAGCAAACCTTCAGCGTCGAAAGGCAATTCGGCAAAAGGAGGAAACTGATCCTCGGCACTTTCTTCCTCGGGGGAGAGCTGACCATCGGCATCATCTAGCCAACGGTTGAGCATCCATTCCAGCTCTTGCATCCATTGTTGCAGTTGCTCTGCACTGATCACCTCCAGCTTGGTAAACGGCTCAAGCCACGCTGTGACGGTATCGGTTACACTGATAGCATGACAGCTCAAGGCAGCTATACGCATAGGCTCTTCAAAAACAGTCAAACGTTGACCCTTATTCCTGCTCGAAGATTCAAGGGTAGAGTGAATACGCCGCTGCGTAAGTATGGTGTTGCGTCGCCACAATTTAGAGCTGGCATCCAGATAGGCTCCGGAAATACCGGCAGGGTAGTTTTCACAAGTAGATATCCCAAAATGAAGCCTGCGCTGAATCGTCTGCTCCAATCCATCGTTAATGCTGTCCAGGATGCGTACCAGTGAGGACGGTTCCCCCCAATGCAACAGAACAATTTCATCCGGCTGGTTGAGCTGACGAAAGGTGACGCCTTCATCTGGTGTGCGCATCATCTCCGCACAGATGTTAAGCACGGAGAATACGAGCAGATCTGGTTGACTGCGATATTTCGCTAAACAATCCGCATCCAGATGAGACAGACTGGTGACGGCCACACAGCACATCGGAATGAGGCGGGGGAGATTCAATTCTTCCTGTAATCGCTGAATATGTGCGGAAGTATTGCCTCTGCCAATGGCCAGCTCGGTGAGTAGACGATCCTGATAATGCGGGCGCATACGATTCACCACGATGGATTGTTTGGTGGACTCTGTGCGTAAGGTGTGCTCCTCTTCCCAAGATTTCACTGCCTTCATCAAGGAGGCATTCAGTTCGTCTGCTTCGACGGGTTTCAGTAAATAGTCCATGCCGCCATGCCTTATTGCATGTCTTACCAGTTCAAAATCGTCGTATCCGCTAATAACAATGACTTTACAATGTGGAGCATGTGCTGAGATCCATTCAAGCAATGCCATTCCATCCTTGCCGGGCATTCGCATATCGCTCAGTATGATCTCAGGTTGATGCGCTGTAATTGCCTCGATCGCTTCATTTCCGTCTGCTGCTTCGAGCAATACGTCAATCCCCAGGTCATCCCAATGACCAAGGAGCTGGATCGCATGGCGGACATGCTGTTCATCATCAACAAGCAGTGCTTTCATGTTGTTCACTCTCCCGCGTATAGTTTGACTTGAAGTTTTACACCGCCTGCTTCCAAATTATCAATTTCGATCCTGGCAGGCATGCCGGGATGAGCGTTAAGTGCAAGTCTGCGTACCACATTGCGAAGACCGATGGATTCGGACATGGCAGAATCCTGGGAGGACATTGAAGATTCTGTCTCTTGGGGTTGTAGCCATTCGCGTATTTCAATCAGTTTATCCTCAGGAATAGCTGGACCGTTGTTGATCAATTCAATTACTATCCAGTGTTTGTCTACTTGGCGACTAGTGATGGAGATGTATCCTTTTCCCGGCTGTACATCGGCTCCGTGTTTGAAATAGTTCTCAATCAATGGTTGCAATGTCATGCGAGGCATCTGAACAGATAATGTATCCTCTGCAAAATCCATGTGTACCTCCAGGCGTTCACCAAAACGTTCCTGCTGTAGATCTAGATACAGCCGAGCATGCTCTGCTTCCTCGCGGAGGGTTACGCAGGTCTGATCCCGCATGCTGTAGCGCAGCATTTTGGACAGGGAAGATAGTAAGGTATATGCTCGTTTTCCTTGCTGTTGTAACGCCAGAGTTCCAATGGATTGTAAAGTGTTATATAGAAAATGCGGGTTAATCTGTGCTTGCAATGCTTTGAGCTGATTCGTCTTGTTCGCAAGTTCAAGCTGGTACTCTCGCAAGATCAAATTATTCACAGTATCCATCATATCCCGAAAATGCCTCGCAAGTACCCCGAATTCGTCTCGGCTCGATAGACGGATATCCACATGCAGGCGTCCTGCCTGAATCTGATTCATGTATCGCATGAGCTGTTTGAGCGGACCTGTAATACGTATGGAGATGAATAAAGTTGCCACGATCACAAGGATCAACGCTGCAATAGCAATCATTGCATTGTTCCAGGTTAACGCTGTGGCTCTCGCATATAACGTTTCATTCGGAATTTGCTTCACTATGGTCCAGTCCGCGTAGTTGCTTCCAAGTTGCTGATATATATACATGGACTGATCTTGTTCAAAATGTCCAGCTGCATTCCTTGCCGAACCGGCGAGGTTTCGTCCATCTTCGAGCGTGCTTCCTGCCACTTGTTGCAGATGACCAGCCTCATTGGCCGCTTGTATCTCGGTACGCCCTTGATAAACAATCCGGTTCTGCCCATCGACGACATAGATCTGCTCTTTAGCGGGATCATACAGTCTGCTACAGATCGCAACAATACTGTTCATGTTGAGGTCAATCGCTAGAACGCCCAGCCGCTCAGGGGATGGGATATCCCGAATGATCCGGTGCAAGGTAATCACGGTTCTTGGTGAATCGTCAGGAGAAGCTGCCTTGAAACCGTAGGTGTGACTCATATGTGCAGATTCTACCCAGATATCCGATCCTCCGTCCCCTGTTTTACCATGCAGTGAATCGGAATAGGCTTGCTTACGTTCCTCCCGCTTCGGGAAAGGGTTGGTAATCAAGGTGGATTGGTTGGATACAAAAGAATGCAGATAGAGCTGGAATACATCCGGTACAGCGGCTCTGATCGTTTGCAACGTTGTATACACCTCGGCAACAGCCCGATAATCCCCCGGCAATTTAGCCAGATTCCGCAGGAAAGTGGGATCATTGTATATGGCGAGCGATGCCCGTGCCACGTTATCGACGTAATTGTTGAGATTGGTTGAAGCCTGATAAATAAGACGTTTATTCTCTTCCAGTGCCTGTTCTCGCAAGGCTGTTTTGGTCTGAATAAAGGTCATGCTTATAGATGCCAACAGCGGAATCGTTGTTGCAATTAGCATAAAGGCGATGAGCTTGGATCGGATACTGTAGTATTTGGACATCAGTACACCCCTTCTGGTGACTCGTCAAGAGAGGACAATATTTTACACCCAACTGTTCACGAGTGTCGGTGTTTCCCTTCACGATTTTGGAGTTTAATAGAAAAAGAGACCAATATCATCCATCTATAGAAGGGGAGAACGATATGAAGCATCGCAAATCTTCACAGCTGTTACAGCAGCTTGTGTTCGTGGGTCCCTCCGTTGTATTTTTTATTCTCATCATCGTGGTCCCTTTCCTGCTTGGCATGATGTATTCCTTTACGGATTGGAACGGAGTATCCGCCAGCATTAACTGGGTTGGGCTTGATAACTTCGTGCATATTTTTGCAAACGATCCCAAGTTCCAGAATGCATTCTGGTTCACAGTACGCTTCACCGTTGTAGGGGTGATCCTCACCAATGTCATCGGTTTTTTCCTGGCCTACTTCCTGACCAAACCGCTCAAGACGAGAAATATTCTGCGTACGATCTTTTTTATGCCTAACGTAATCGGTGGATTGTTACTCGGGTTTATCTGGCAATTCATATTTGTGAAAGGGTTTTCAGCAGTAGGCGACGTGACGGGTTGGTCCTTCTTTAACCTCCCATGGCTGGGAGATGAGCCGACGGCCTTCTGGGGAATTGTCATCGTGTTTGTATGGCAGACCGCCGGATATCTGATGGTCATCTATATCTCATCTTTAACGAATGTATCACCTGATCTGCTGGAAGCTGCCGAGATTGACGGAGCCAGCCGCGGACAAGTGCTACGGAGCATTATTTTACCACTCATTATGCCTGGTGTAACCATCTGTCTGTTTCTGGCGATCTCTTGGTCGTTCAAAATGTTCGATCTCAACTTGTCACTCACCAAGGGTGGCCCGTTTGGTTCAACCGAATCGGTTGCACTCAATATTTACAATGAAGCCTTCGTGAACAACCGGTACGGAATTGGAACCGCCAAAGCGTTTATATTCTTCGTGATCGTTGCCATCATCACCATGGTTCAGGTTCGTTTGACGAAGAGCAAGGAGGTTGAAGCCTGATGGAAACAACGAAAAATTATCGCTTCGGTACCGTAATTACCGAGATTGTGATGGTGTTGATCGGATTGTTGTTCCTGATTCCGTTTTACTTCCTGTTTGTGAATTCGGTTAAAACCTTTGGTGACCTGCTTACCAATTCGGCTGCCTGGCCGGAAGTATTCCAGTGGGGCAACTACGCGAACGCTTGGGAGAAAATTAGCTTTCCATCGGCGCTCATGAACTCGCTGATTGTAACGATCGTCAGCAATCTGTTGCTCGTGCTGATCAGTTCCATGGCCGCGTACCGCATGGTTCGCAGCAATACACGGTTCAACCGGATCTTATTCGGTCTGTTTATCGCCGCAATGGTGATTCCGTTCCAGTCTATCATGATCCCGCTGGTTACGGTAACCAGCAATTTGGGACTGATCGACAGCCTTGGCGGACTCATAATCTGTTATCTCGGGTTTGGAGCACCGATGTCCATCTTCCTGTTTCACGGATTCGTTAAATCGGTGCCACTTGAGATCGAAGAAGCGGCCCGTGTGGACGGCAGTTCGGCCTATGGGGTATTCTTCCGGATTGTTTTCCCGCTAATGAAACCGATGTATGTAACCGTCATCATTCTGAACACACTCTGGATCTGGAATGACTACCTGTTGCCATCCTTGATCCTGCAAAGCTCCAATCTGCGCACCATTCCGATTGCAACCTTCGCACTGTTTGGTCAATATACAAAGCAGTGGGATCTGGCGCTACCTGCTCTGGTACTTGGGATCATGCCAATCATTATTTTCTTCCTGCTGATGCAGAAGTATATCATTCAGGGGATTACTGCCGGGTCCGTTAAAGGGTAGTGCGAGGACTGGCCGCTCCGTCATCATGTGCGCTTTCGGTCGCTGTTGCTCCTCGGGGGCCTGAATGATTGAGGCAAGGAAGCCCCCGAGGTTCAAAGGCGAACGCTCCGCTCCTCCAGCGCATCATGATGCCTCCGCTCCTGCCTCGCACGGTGGTGGGCAAAAGGCGCATCTGCCCGCAGGGCTTGGACAGATGCGCCAGAGCAGTAGAACGTGAAAAGACAGAGTAAAGACGAGATTAAAACAAGGGATACAAAGAATGGATTTCTGTAAAAGGTCGAGTAAAAAGACTGGCCTCACCGACATCAAAGGCATAGCGACAAGAGCTGGCTTGACCGTTAATTCGTGATCAACTACGCAATCACATTTGTGGGAATTGTGTTAGTTCATCTATATAAGCAACAGAATTAAAAGCAGGGACAGGGTCATTCTAAACAAACGAAGTACAGCCGGAGTAAGAGGCAAAGTGTACGCAAGAGGTGCAGGCAGTAAAAGTGAAACTACTTACAGGGAGAGTGTATCTATGAAAAGAATGACAAAGTTAACATTGCTGATGCTCATTGCTTTTTCAGTCATGCTGGCAGGTTGCGGAAACGGGGACAAAAGCGGTAGTCCCGTGAATACAGATGCTCAAACGGGTGGTGGTGACGCAGCGGGTGGCGCCAAAACGATTAAAATTTTCCAATACAAAGTTGAAATTGCCGAAGCGCTTAATCGTCTCAAAGCAGAGTATGAGTCTTCCCATCCAGGCGTGAAGCTGGATATTCAGACGGTCGGCGGTGGAAGTGATTACGGGGCTGCATTAAAAGCGAAGTTTGCCGCAGGCGAGCAACCGGACATTTTTAACGTCGGTGGATACCGTGAACTCGATACCTGGCTCGAATATCTCGAAGACCTATCTAGTGAACCGTGGGCTAAGGATGTACTGGAAGTGGCCAAAGAGCCGATGACTAAGGATGGCAAGCTTTATGGACAGCCACTCGCGCTGGAAGGGTACGGTTTTATCTATAACAAAGATCTGTTTGCCAAAGCAGGCATCACTGAAATCCCAACAACACTGGAACAACTGGATCAAGCAGCAAAGAAACTTCAGGACGCAGGCATTACACCGTTCTCGAACGGTTATCAGGAGTGGTGGGTGCTCGGGAATCATAACGTCAATGTAGCCTTTGCGAATCAGGCCGATCCGGTAAAATTCATTCAAGGTCTGAATGAGGGCACGGAGAAAATTCCGGGTAACCCAGTCTTCGAGGAATGGATCAACCTGCTTGATCTGACGCTCAAATACAGCAACAAAAATCCGCTCACCACAGACTACAACACGCAGGTAACTCTTTTTGCTAGTGGCGAAGCGGCGATGATGCAACAAGGAAACTGGACACAAGTACAGATTGACGGCATCAATCCGGATCTGAATCTGGGTATTCTGCCTATGCCGATTACGAATGAACCGAATGATAAGCTGTTTGTAGGCGTGCCTAACTACTGGGTTGTGAATAAAAACTCTCAAGTGAAGGCGGAGGCAAAAGAATTTCTGGACTGGCTCGTTACCTCCGACATTGGTAAAAACTATTTAACTAAAGAGTTCAAGTTCATTCCGGCCTTCAGTTCCATTCAGGCATCGGAGGAAGAGCTCGGGGACCTCGCAACAGATATCATGAAATATAGTCAGGAAAACAAAACATTAAGCTGGAACTTCAACCGTTTCCCTGAGGGTGTTCCACAAGAGTTCGGTAGCACTATCCAAGCATATGTTGCAGGTAAATCGGACAAAAAAGCATTACTTGATGCATTACAGCAAAACTGGGATAGTCTTAAAAAATAAGTAAAGTACGCACACTTGAAGTCAGTTGCAGCTTGTGCAACTGGCTTCTTTGCATTACCTGTTATAGTACAGTATTCACCTCGAGAATGTGGATAACTTTGCTCGTTTATAAATGTCAAAGTACAACTTTTACATCGGCTTAATACTAGATGTGGATATCCTGTGTGTATATGATCTAAATGTGGACAACTTTTCAGAAAATGAACTTCTGATCTACTTTTATAAACAGCCATGCTTGCTTTTGTTAAAATAGTACTATATAGTTCTAGTTATGAATAATAACAATACATCACATCAAGGGACTCCTGAATCTTCTAAATCATCCAAACCTAGAAGCTCCAGTCCCAGAAGTTCTAGTCCAGTTAACCGTACCAAAGCGGTGGAAGTTGCTGCGCAGTTATTCCTCCGGCAAGGCTATGCTTATGTCAGCATGGATGAGGTGGTGCGTGTTAGTGGCGTATCCAAATCCAATATCTATTATCATTTTAAAAATAAGGAGGAACTGCTTCAGGCGGTTGTGCAGTTCTGGATTGCGCAATATGAATCAGAGCTGTACTTGCTACTAAGTCAGCGTGAGCGGGGAGTGGAGGAACGGATCAACTCTTTCCTGGAATTGCTCTCGGCAGGTATAGAAAGTAGAAACTTTGAAGGTACATGCCCGTTTGTCACTCTTTATATGCAGGCACCGGAAAGTGCTTCCCTGGCGAAGGAAAGCATCTCGATCTTTTTCCGTGAACTTGTACCTATGGTGGAGAAGCTGTTCCAGCAAGGGGCAGAACGAGGCGAATTCCGCAAAGGGATTGAGCCGGGGGCGGCAGCTTCCTTATTTGTCGTAGCACTTGAAGGTTCGCTGATCTTGGCCGGGACTTCTCGTGATCTGGGTATTATAGAGCAGTCCGCACGTACGTTTTGTCAGATGCTTCGTTAAACGAAGCTCTTTTTTTGGGATGTATTAGTACTAAACAGTACTAATATGTAGTTTAATAATAAAAGATCAAGATAAATTGGAGGCATATCGATGAACGAAGCAAGATTAGAGCAAACCGTTCTGTTTATGACAGGTAGTACCGGTTTTATTGGAAAGGAAACAGTCAAACAACTTGTGGAGAAAACAGATATACATATGCTGCTGTTGGTTCGCTCCGAGCGGCGCGCCAGATCAGTTCTGGAGAGTTACGGTGTGAGAGGCTTTGAACGGATTACGTTTATCGAAGGTGATTTATCTTTGACAGGTTTAGGGCTTGTTCGAGCAGATCGTGAACGCATCAGGAAGGCGAATGTCATTCTTCATGCAGGGGGAACGATGGACATTACGCTGGGACGAGAGACAGCAGAAAAAACATTTATGCATGGAGCCAGAGAGATTGCTCAGCTGGCTCAGGAGATGAAGTTTGGCGGAAGTCTGCGACATTTCATTCATGTGGTTGGTTTTATGAGCCCTTATGGGCAAGGGAATGAGCAAGAGAAACAAGAACAGGTTGAAATGAATCATGCCGGTAACCAAGAGAGTGCTTATGAAGAGATGAAATTCAAGGCCGATGCTTATATAAGGGCACATGCAAAACAGTATGACTACCCGTTGTCCGTGGTAAATCCCAGTACGGTAGTCGGGCCACGCCCAACAGGTGAAACCGAGCAGACTGGCGGGATCGGGTTACTTATTGGAGCCGTTCAGAAAGGTTTTATGCCGGTTGTGCCTGGTGGATCGTCGTACTGGTTGCCACTCGTGGAGAATGATGTGGTGGCAGAAACACTTGTCTTTCTAATTCGGGATGAGGCACCGTTCGGAGGGACTTATCCACTGCTCGCCCGTAAGGAAGAGAGTCCGGACATGAAGGAATTATTGCATCTGATCACAAAGCAACTGGATGTGCCCAGACCGGCAGGATCATTGCCATTATCCTGGATTCAACGCCTTATGAGCCTTGGTGGAAGTCGCGTCAGCGGTATACCTTCACAGTCACTTGCTTTTATTACAGACAGGACATTTTCGGTAGAGGAGACCGAGGGGCTGATGCAACGAATGGGGAGAAACTGGCCAGATATCCGGGAGCAGCTTCCGTTCATTATTGCTGATCTGGATTACCGGCTTCTGTCCAAGGCTGGAGCTGAGCATAAACATGTTCTAAACGATTATATCCGTGTGCGTTTGGGAAATCTGGCGAGTTTAGGCTGGGAAGGGGAGGGGGAGCCGTGGGTGATCGTGCATGGTTTGTTGCAAAGTGCCGATGATTTGCTTCCATTAGGGTCACAGTTGCGGAAACTTACGGGTAATCCTGTCTGGATCGTTGATCTCGCAGGATTTGGTCGTTCACCTGTTCACCAGGCAGAAGATGCATTTACAGGTCAGGTTAACGCTCTTGTGGAAGCCCTATCTGAAGTGCAGGGTCCAATCAAACTAGTAGGTCACTCTGTAGGTGCAGCTATCGCGGCGGCAGCGTTGAAGCGAAGCGGACGTACCGATATTCGTTTGGCGTTACTCCAGCCTGTTGCGAACAATGTGAATGAGGGGAATAATGGACGTTTAAAACAGGTGCTTCATCTGCCTAGGCGTGTTGTGAGGACATTACTGCGGAGTAAGTCCCGGAGCAGTTGGGCGCGGATGTTTAGTGCGAGCGGTGAAGAAGTGGTGGATAAGATCAGCTTTACGAGGCTGGCTGAGAGGGTACAAGCCTATCTCCGTTCACCTCGTATAGCGGGTGCGCATGTAGATTTGTTGCGATGGATTCACTTGGGACATAAGCAGACGATAAGCTTTTGGGATGAACTCGGAAGCTTTCAGCAGGCAGGGTATAACGCAGACCCACTGGTTGTTTGGGCTGAAAAGGATCGAGAATATCATTTTCCTGCTAGTTTACATGCGGGTTATACAAAAGTGGGACTCCCTTATGGTCATTATTTTCCAGTTTTTCAGGTTGAACATACAGCGGAAATCCTTCTTGGTTGGGCTGGTGAAAGCGATGTGAATAACAATAGGGTGAAAGTGTGAAATCCAATATTGTTATTGAAAGGCTTTCCACAATATGTCCACAGTAGAGGATAAGCAGGCGAAAAACGACAAAGTTTACGTTAGATTTACAAACAAATACACAACATGTCCACATCAAAAATATGAATATCCACATAAATGAAGGTATATATCCACAGATTGTGTGCAACATGTGCACAACTTATCCACAAATGGGGTATAACTTTATATTTATATTCACGATAAGCAAAGTTTTAGAATTTTTTAATGGGTTATCCACAGAAATGAGAGTTAAATCGCTTATTTTTCAAAGAAAACAGGGAAAGAGATGTAACTGCGATTCTTCTTCTTGAAAGCCTAAACAATTACGCCAAAATTACCGATACAACATGTAACGACTCATCGTCTAAAGTTCGACAGCCAAAAGCGTGTTGATGATCTGATTTTACGGAATGAGAGGGTATGGGGACATTATGGATGAAGTAATGCAATATATTAATTTCTCGGTGGGAGATCAAATTTTTGCACTTCGCATTGATCAGGTTCATGAAATTATTAGAATGGTAGAGGTTACAACGGTTCCTTTCGGAAGTCCAGAGATCAGAGGATTCGCTTCATTGTACGGTAAGGTAGTTTCTGTCGTGAGTCTTCGTGTGTTGCTCGGCATGCCGGAGAAGGAAGATACCTCATCTACACGAATTATCGTAGTCCCTTACAAGAACGGGTATGTGCCTCTAATTGTAGACATGGTAGATTCGGTTGTGACGTATGATCGTTTCGAAGAGCCTGCAGAAGAACACCGCCGCTTTATGCTTGGTGTTTTTGATAAAATCGGGTTCTGTGCGGATCACCGCGCGGGTATTCTGAACCTGGATGTACTGCTCGGAAGTCTGGTCAGATCCTGATCGGATCAAAAATGGTGACCGTCTGACGGCCCGCATCATTAAATGTTTAAACAAAATGTTCCTCATCCGAATAATGGAGAAGGGACATTTTTTTGTATAGAAAAAGAGCATGATCAGCACTTTTTATACGTAAAGGTTTTTAAATCCGTCCATTTTCGTATATGATGGAGAGTAACAATGCGAAGGGATGACGGGAGACTGTAATGATGCAATCGCTGTATGGAGTATGGCTTGGAGACGTATTTTTTTGTTTTTCCGGTGAAACATCGGAACCGCGCGTAGATGCATGGAGTCACGTGGTGCGAAGGCTGCAATTTGGCGACGGGGGTCGTCTGTTTCAGCCTGCCGCGCTACGTCTTGCCGAACTGCGCTGGCCGAATCCGCTTCGAAATGCGGCAGAAGCCAAAAACGTAAAGCGGAGGCAGTTGCTTGGACGCACGCTTGAAGGATTGGCGGTTTCACCGAAGGATGCTTTCAGACTGTTATTGCAGTGGGACGATCAGATGTTACATGCAGCTGGGATTCAGGCTGGAGAAGAGATGCGTTACTGGGTCAAGGCAGCACAGTTCACACAGGAATTGTTGCTACGAGGGGCAATTGCTCCGGCGGCGGCATTTGCCGCTAAAACAGGCGCAAGACGGCGAACGGGTCAGGAGACCCTTACAGGGCTGTGGCATCCGCGTTTGCAGCTTGAAGAAGATCAGGAGCGTTTCAGAAGCCTTGCCGAATCCATGCCTCCCATTGCGCTGTCAGCGCCGGGGGCCTATGCCTCCACGGAGCCGGAGACACGTGAGGAAGCGGCAGGCACGGTATTGTTTTCATTTATGAGTGGCATCATTCATGCGGTGGTAACGAATGAACTGGAGAGCATGGATAGTGAACTTTCACGTTACCGGACATCGTTCAGGCGCGGCTCTTCACCGGTGTCTGAGCTATGGTGGAACAGTCTGATCTCCATATTCCGCCCAGTCACTGTGCAAGGACCGACAGAGGATATGGCGGACTTCGTGGATGCGATCCATGAGGCCGGGGGTACAACGATGCCTGCATTTGGTGTCGAAGAAATGCCGCCTGCGGAAGGGAAGTTCAGACTGGTCCTGCGTTTGGAGCCGCCTCTGGGGGAGCAGGAGACCACCTGGGGTATCAGTTTCTGGGTGGATAGCGATCAGGAGGCAGGTCTCAGGCTGCCTGCACGAAGCATTTGGGCACATCCTGAGCGCGATCTGGATCGGGGAAAAGTCTACTACGCCTCTGTGGCAGAACAGTTACTGATGGCCATCGGTGAGGCGTCTGAGCTGGCACCAGAACTGGAGACTGCTTTGCTGCATGCTCGTCCCGAGGGGATGCAGTTGCAGCAACAGAGTTTTTTTGAATTTCTTACCCATGCCGTTCCCAAGTTGCAGAAGGCTGGGGTAACGGTTCTAATGCCGTCGAGATGGAGTCGCGCGGGGAAACGGCGTGCAGGTCTGCGCTTGCAGATGATGAACGGAGCACCGGAGCGTCAACCTGGAGCTGGTTCTACACTCGGCATGGAGCAACTCGTAGCCTTTACAGCAGAGCCGATGCTGGATGGCAAGCCGATTACGGCAGAGGAACTTGCCGCACTGGCTGAATCCACCGTTCCCTATGTTATGTTTCGCGGGGAATGGATTGAAGTGGATACCAAAGAGATTCGCCAAGTGCTTCGATATATGAAAAAAGAAGAAGAACAATACATGCCGCTTTCCGAATGGCTACATCTTGCCGCAGATGAAGGGGAAGATTCCATTTGGAAAGGGATGTCTGTTTTCGGTGCTGAATCTGAAGGCATGCTCGCTTTCCTGCTAGAGGGACAGGTGCTTCGTAACATTGAACCTCGCCCAGTGCCAGCGGAGTTGCATGGTGAACTGAGACCGTATCAGGAACGTGGATTTCAGTGGTTATCTGCCATGGGTGAACTGGGCTTCGGGGTATGTCTTGCCGATGATATGGGACTTGGAAAAACGGTTCAGGTCATCACATGTCTGCTGGATCGCAAAGAGGAGGAGCGCAAGGCTGCACTGCAAGAAGCTCAGGAGTCCGTTGGTGATCCAGATACAGATATGCCGGAAGGTCAATGTCCTACACTTATTGTCTGCCCAACATCTCTACTGGGCAATTGGCAACGTGAGCTGAAGCGTTTTGCTCCAGACCTGTCACTGTACATTCATCATGGTGGACAAAGGCTACATGGAAATGCTTTTGAAGAGGAAGCGCAGAAGCATGACATCGTGCTCACAACCTATCACCTGGCAGGCCGTGATGGCCCGGATTTGGCTTCGTTGCACTGGTCGACCGTTGTACTGGATGAGGCACAGTATATTAAAAATTATCGGACGAAGCAGGCTCAGAGTGTCATGCGGCTGTCCACTTCTCATCGGATTGCCATGACAGGAACACCGGTGGAGAACCGTTTGAGTGAGCTTTGGTCTATTTTCCAATTCCTGAATCCGGGATATCTCGGTACATCTTCTTCGTTCCGCCAGCGGTATACAGGTCTGGCCCCTTCGGAAGAGAACGCGGCTTCGCTCCGGGAACTGCATCGACTGGTGTCGCCGTTTATGTTACGCAGACTGAAGAGTGATCCGGATATTCGCAAAGATTTGCCAGAAAAGCTGGAACTGAAATCCTATTGTTCACTGACACCGGAGCAGGCGATTCTGTATCAACGGGTCGTGGATGATCTCATGGGTGGTCTGGATGGACGGAACGGTATCGCACGTAAAGGGATTGTGTTATCCTCTCTGACCAAACTGAAACAAATTTGTGACCACCCTGTTCTGGCGGACAGCAGCCGGAAGGAGCACGGCAAGGCCGAAGCATCCGGCAAAATGGAACGATTGCTCGAATTGCTGGATGCTATTCGGGATAATGGAGAATCGGCTTTGATCTTTACCCAGTATGTTGCGATGGGGGATCTGTTGGTTTCCAGACTGAACCGGCGTTACGAAGAAGAGCCTTACTTCCTGCATGGCGGGGTTTCCAAGTCACAGCGGGATGAAATGGTGGAGACATTCCAAAAAGGGGAAGGCCCGTCTATGTTTGTCCTGTCTCTTCGTGCAGGCGGCGTGGGTCTGAACCTGACACGGGCAAGCCATGTCATCCACTATGATCGCTGGTGGAATCCGGCGGTGGAGAACCAGGCGACAGACCGGGTATTCCGCATCGGGCAGAACCGTAACGTTCAGGTACACAAGTTGATCTGCCAGGGTACATTGGAAGAACGAATCGATGAGCTGATTGAGAGCAAGAAAGCTCTCTCCGAGCAGGTCGTAGGTTCGGGTGAAAACTGGCTGACCGAGATGTCAGACGATGAACTGCGTAGTCTGATCTCGCTTCAAGGAGAGACTTGGTTGTAGATTAACCCATGAGTAGTGTGCTCGTGGATCAGGTGATGGATGATTTAGGAAGGGAGGGGGATGATGATGAGCGAAAAATGGAACATCGAGCTGCATATGTCCCCCGGGGTGTGGACAGCAGAGGTGAATGCAGTGGCGGATTCGGGAGAGACTGTGCCTGGGTCGGCTGATACAGATCAGACCGGAACAGCCGCATCCGGCGTGTTCACGGTCACAGGCACGCTGCCGCAGCTAAGCGAGGCGCAGCGCGAGGCCGTGCTGGCGCAGCTGCGCAAGCGCCCGCTGGCGCTGTACGCCCTGCTGCGCGGTGGCCCGGCGCCAGAGGAGCTCGCCGGGCTGTTGCCCGCGGCGGCGCCTGCCGGCACGCCAGGCGAGGCCACGCTCGGCGCTGCGCCTGCAGCGGCATGCACCTGCGGCCACGCGGGCTGCGCGCATGCCGCGGCGGCTGAGCGCGCCGTTGCTGCGCGCCTCGCGGCCGAGCCGCTGCTGCAGCTGGCGCATGCCGGCCTGCCGCGCGAAGCGCTGCTCGCCGGCGTGCTGGGATCATGGGCAGAGGAACTTGCCCATGATCCCAGCGGCCCGGGCCGCGCAGCGGAAACGGCGGGCCGCCCGCAGGCGCGGGCTGGCGAAGGCGGCGCGGCCGTCGGCGAGTGGATCGCCGAGGCCGCCGCGGACGGCGCCATGCACCAGCCGGGGCCGGGCTTCGGCGCCGTGGAGGTGCGGCTCGCGCAGCCGGGCAAACCGCCTGCGCTGCCCGAGCTGACCGCGCTGCTGCCGGGTGTGCCCGCAGCAGCCGGTCTGGATCTCATCCGCGAGCGCGTGGCGGCGCGGATGTGGCAGGCTGTCCAGAAGCATAAGGACAGCCCGGCAACCAAATGACGCATCACACAAGTACAGCGGGGGAGATCACCAGATCGCCCCTGCTTTTTTTGTGGAGCTTAGCTTTCATTTCCAGTTTCCATCTGAAGTTATCTAAGATTGGGATGTTGCATTAAATGTACAGAAATAAAGGCTACGAGCTGTATAAAGGGTATATCCTTGCATAGAGACTGGGAGAAGGAACTCTTTACTGGTGGAGCTTATCGTACATTTAAGGTATACTGTCGCAGGGAACATCATAGTAACCATGAGAAAACGCAAAAAAGATATTCATTCTACTAAGGTGATAGGAGTTTTATGATGAAATCAGGAACAGGAAGACAGCGCCGAATCGTGGTTCTGCTGTCCTCATTTATGATATGTGGAGCCTTGCTGGCTGCGTGCGGTTCCGGTGCGAACGAGAATCAGAACGCGAACGGAACACCTAACACGGAGCAGGGAACGGATGGCACAACCGTGCATTTGACCGATGAATCTGGCTCAGATGGCAAAGGTAATGCGGAGGGCAATAACACAACCAATTCGGGTAGCGATGAAGGCACAGATAACGGCTCAGGCAGCGTATCTACCGGAGAAGGGCAGGGTTCTGCGGACAATGGAAGTGGTGGTGCAACAGCAGAAGATCCGCTCATGGAGAAACGCAGCATCAGCGCTCTGCAGACCACGATTGACTCCCAATCGGTGGTTACTAATGCGGAGGCCATGACGGTCATTGTCAACAAACAGCGTAGTCTGCCGGAAGGTTATGAGCCGAGTGATCTGGTCGAGCCTGACGTGCCGTTCTCATTCGAGGGGCCACATGAGAAACGTCATATGCGCAAAGAAGCTGCGGAAGCGCTGGAGAAACTGTTTGCTGGTGCCAAAGCAGACGGGATTGAGCTTCGTGCCGTGTCTGGATACCGGTCTTACAAGCGTCAGGTATCCATCTACAACAATAATGTGAAAACCAAAGGGGAAGAGTATGCTTCCCGTGTAAGTGCCGTTCCAGGCCGCAGTGAACACCAGACAGGTCTTGCCATAGATGTATCCAGTCCAAGCGTGGGCAATGTGCTGGAAGAGGTGTTCGGCTCATCCAAAGAAGGCAAATGGCTGGATGAACATGCTGCCGAATATGGCTTTATCATTCGTTATCCGAAAGGCCAAGAGAGCAAGACGGGTTATGTGTATGAGCCTTGGCACATTCGTTATGTTGGTGCAGATATTGCATCCGATGTTGTAAAGAGTGGTTTAACGCTGGAAGATTACTTTGACGAGGCTAATATTAAACTGTAATTCGCTGGTACGTTATTTAAGCCCCCTGAACAAAACCAAGCCTTAATCAAGGTGAAATTGACTTGTTCAGGGGTCACATAAAGCGAGGTTAGGAAAATGAGCAGACAGCAGGTATTTACGGGCTCCCCTTGGGAACCACTGGTTGGGTATTGTCGTGCAATTCGTGTAGGTAACCGGGTTGAGGTTGCTGGGACAACAGCAATGCAGGATGGCGTCGTTGTGGGTGCGGGTGACCCGTATGTGCAGACCAAATTTATTTTGGAGACGATCGAAAAAGCGCTGAAAGAGCTTGGTGCAGACTTGACCGATGTGGTTAGAACACGTATGTTTGTCACGGATATTTCGAAGTGGGAAGAGGTTGGCAAAGCACATGGCGAATTCTTCGGACAGATCCAGCCTGTAGCGACGATGGTCGAAGTCAATGCGCTCATTGATCCTTTGCTAATGGTGGAGATCGAGGCTGAAGCAATTATAGAATCTTCAGATGAGGCTTGATCATATTTTCTCTATCCGGAAAACAGAAGAAATATAACAGATAACAGATACTTACCTTAGAATGCATACTTTAGAAGTTTTGATACTTACTCATTTGTGAAAAAACCTTTCCACGCCCTGGCAGAAGACAGGAGGGAAAGGTTTTTAGCTTTTCTAGCCTTTACGCGTCATTCCACATGTACTCTACTTTACTTGCCTATAGGCTAATTCTAACTTCCTATCGGCACATCCTACCGCCTTTACTCGGCTTTGGGCTGAACTGCCGGAATCTCTACAACCACTTTCCAAGCTGTCCCGATTGGAGGCAGGCTGCGAGTCAGCATCGGGCTATAGAAACCCATCACTTTGGCACCTTCAGTCAGTTGCTCGGCTTTTACAATTTCGCCCCTCTGGTTCACTAGCGAAGTTTCTTTTTCGATATTCAAAATGACATGATCTGGTGCAGTCTCAGCCAGACGTGTACCTTTAATCTCAATCTGGGATACCGTGCCGTCCTTCATAATTACATTTTCAATCGCACCAGAGGTTCCAAAAAGTTTTTGAGGTTGCGCTGCTGTTTCAGCTGCTGTATCCAGTACGGTTACTTTATATGTCGGTGTTTGTGGAGGCAGACTTTTGGTCATCATCAAGGAGTGCTCAGCTTCTACCATCATACCGATAGACAAATCGGCTAGTTTAATCTCTTTTCCCTCTGCGGAAATGAAAGTTGTTTTCTCGCTTAGGTTCAGCACGATACCATCTGGCCCTGCGCCACCAATCTGAATGGATTGATATTTATCCTGATTTGAAATCCGGGTAATCACACCGCGCTCTGTAACCGTTTTGATGTCCTCCTCACTTCTAATCTCCACCTGATTTCCCGTTGTACTTACTTGGGCATGTAGGACTTTCTCCGCAAAAACAGCAGGTACGTAAAGTGTTCCGTCCTTGATTTCAGGTGCTGTACCGAGGGTCAGCAGCATTTTGTTTACAGAGTAACGATCTTTACCCGCAAAAACCTGAGTCCACAAGGCACCGCGAGTCAGCTCTGCGGACTTGTCTTCCTTATGCCATTTCAATTCGATTCCGAGAGCTTCGGTTAGCGCTCGAAGCGGGATCATGGCAGCCTTATCGTCTTGAGTCCAATATCCGTTAGCAACCGCTGCACCATTGACGGATACATGTACAACTCCTGTAGTACTGCTCGGGGCAGAAGTGACGGTTTCCTGCATAGGTTGTACCGTGTTATCTACTGAAGCAGCATAAGCAGCCCCGCCGCTTAGTGCCATTGATAGAGCCATGATGGTGCTTACCTTTTTCATGTTGTTTTTCATTCGTAATCATCCCTTCTCATCTGCGTTGTGTCGCGGTAAACTTTTATACAGATCACCGCATCTCATCTTTACTGACGGGATAACCTGTCTCAGTGTTGCAGTAGGATATAAACACTGTAAGCGCCGTATGTTCGTTTCAATTCGGAATATTGCGCAAGAAGCAGGTTATCAGCAGTAGGATTAGGTTAATTTCAAAGTATGCGGATCATTCCGTGCCAGATGAGGAGGAAACGAACCGATGAGTGATATGTTGGTTGCGCTTTATCGTCTGCCTGAGCAACACGGCGGGCTGGAAAAACTGAAGGCCGCATCCATTGTCATTCGCAGAGCTATTGCTCCGGAGAAACAGCAGGTGCTGAACTGGGTGAGAACCCATTTTAACCAGCATTGGGTAGATGAATGTGATGTCGCCTTTGCCCGACAACCTGTGACCTGTTATATTGCGCTGGAGCATGGAAGAATGATTGGTTTTGCCTGTTATGAAGCGACCTGTCGTAATTTCTTCGGCCCTACTGGCGTAAGCCTGGATGCCCGTGGAAAGGGTGTTGGGACTGCCTTGCTACTGGCTTGTATGCATGCGATGAGAGCAGATGGCTACGGTTACGCGATTATTGGATCGGCTGGGCCGATGGACTTCTACAAACGAACGCTGGGCGCGGTGGAGATTGAAAATTCAACACCAGGTATTTACGAAGGCATGCTGCGGGCAGACTAGACGTTAACGAAGTTTTGGAAAAGGGAGGGAGGACGAAGATGAGCACCAAGCAAATGCTGCATATCGGTATGATTGGCACAGGTTCGATCTCGGATCTTCATATGAGGTGTTATGCCAAAAATGAGGATGCCGTCATCTATGCCATCTGTGATCTGAACGAGGAACGGGCCAAAGCAGCCGCACAGAAGTATGACGCTCAGTCCGTGTATACGAACTATCGTGAGATGCTGGAAGACCCGCATGTCGATGCGGTCAGTATCTGTACATGGAATAATACGCATGCGGAATTTGCCATTGCGGCGTTGGAAGCAGGTAAACATGTATTATTGGAAAAGCCGGTGGCTACGAATGTGGAAGATGCGCTACGGATTGAGGAAGCGGTGAAAAAAAGCGGACGGACCTTTGTTGTCGGCTTTGTACGCCGGTATGATAACAACATGCAGATGCTGCGCAGATTCATTGATGCCGGCGAGTTTGGCGAGCTTTATTATGCGAAAGCGTCGATTTTGCGGCGCCTGGGTAACCCGGGCGGCTGGTTTGCGGACAAGGCTCGTTCCGGAGGTGGCCCATTGATTGACCTGGGTGTACATATCATCGATCAGTGCTGGTATCTTATGGGTAGACCGAAGCCTGTTTCCGTCAGCGGGAATACGTATCGTAAACTCGGCAATCGTGCGAATGTGGAACATCTCTCATTTTACAAAGCGGCAGACTACAGTGCTGCGATTAATAATGTCGAAGATATGGCCAATGCCCTGATCCGTTTTGAAAATGGTGCTTCTCTGGCGGTAGATGTGAGTTTTACCCTCCATGCCCGTGAGGATGAATCCTTTGTTAAGCTGTACGGTGAGCGCGGTGGATTTGAACTGGAGCCCAAAACACTGATTGTCACCGAGAAACATGATACCATCATGAACATCGAACCTCAGACAGATCATTCCGGTCTGGATATACACGGTGCATTCCAGAATCAGATCGATCACTTTGTAGAATGTTGCCTGAACGGTACGCCGCCCATCAGCCCGATTGCGGATGGGGTGACCTCCACGCGTATGCTGTGCGCCATCTACGAGTCTGCCGAAAAAGGGCAGGAAGTACGTTTGGGTTAATAGACATGTA
This sequence comes from Paenibacillus sp. NN59, assembly GCF_057597225.1. Lineage (NCBI taxonomy): Bacteria > Bacillati > Bacillota > Bacilli > Caryophanales > Paenibacillaceae > Paenibacillus > Paenibacillus sp. NN59. The sequence goes on from NZ_CP199678.1 coordinate 637,668, forward strand.
AAATACATTTAAAAAAATGGTATATTATTTGATTTAATAATACTACCGACAAAAGAGTTCTGATGGGCATATATTCCCACAGAACTCTTTTTTAGTGCTAATCATTTTTTTTAATTACAAAATCAATAATAAATAAGATTGATCCTAAAAAAATGAAAATCGGAACAAATAGATTATCGAAGAACCCAGGATAGAGCACTGTTAAATCAACAGATACCCCAGTTTTTCCAATAGTTATAATGTAGGTGGATAAATAAGCGATAATTCGCTCTAAAGTATAAAAAAATCCAGCCGCAATCCAAAGAATTAAGCCCATTGTTCGTAATTTCATTATATTCCTCCTTTTAATAAAATTTTACATTTTTTAATTTTCCTTTATTATGAATTATGTACCAAATTATACAGGAAAAGAGGTAATATGTGTTGGATATTAGAAAAAAATTTTTGATCCCTGCTGTTGTAGCTTCTATGCTTGTGGGAGGCGCGTTTTCTTCGGTTGCTATGGCTCAGCAAAATCCTGATTTAACCGTCTCAATTAGTAAAACAGAAAAAGTAATAGATGGGCAAAGCTTTTTAATTTCTCCTGAAGCAGTTGGTAAAATAACTGACGAAGAATTGAAAGCGATATCAAAGCAAGCTAGTGGTAGTGGAGATATAATAATCTCTAATGTAACAGAAAGTACTACCTCAAATGTATCTTCTCAGCAAAATGTTATAACTCCAAATGCTTGGTATGACCTTTATATTATCTGGGATATTTCCAAACAAGTAACCCAGAGAGATACTCCTTTAGCAGCCCAACAGATAACAAGTGTGGGGCAATCGCAAGAAAGAACTATTAATACCACCTTTAAACTTAGTGCAAATGTCTCTGCCAGTGTAACGGTTCCGGCTAGTTTGAAAACTTCGATAGAAGCAGGATTGGCAAGTGAAATATCTCAAAGCATAAGTACAAAATATTCAGGACCTAAAGTAGGGAGTGGTATTTCCTCCTATGTTTTCTGGATAACGCCTTTTGTAAACCGTGGAACATGGAATGCAACTGGTAAAGGGAATTTGTCGGGGGACCCTCACGGACCATATTCTGGATCATGGCAGGAACCAAATAAATTTGTAGAATGGACTCAAGTAATTAGATAATAAATACTTAGAAAATAACCTCTCCCTAACACAAACGTGTGTTTCGGAAGAGGTTATTTTCATTAACTTTTGATTGAGGTTTAATAGGAGAATCTTTATGTGCCAAGAGCCATACATTTTTTCTAGCTCAGTCATTTATTCATCGGTGAGTTTTCATATCCCGGGTCATCGTAGTCCGTATTCTGAAGTTTTGGAAGCACGTCCATGTCCTCTATAGCCTGTCTGGTCTCCGTTGTACCATGATCGTAGAGGAAGGTGTACAGCATCGTCACGCCGTCTGTTAATCGTTCATTTCCATCGTCGTGGTCTGCCGATTTGTAAGGTACGGGTGCTCGCTGTAATGAGTAGTCGTCCCCATCCTCAAGCACTTTCATCAGATCTTGTAATGTTGCCAATTGTCCATCATCCACAAGGACTTCGAACGGAGTAGATTCGTTTCTCGTTCGTTCAATAAGGTTATGAGTTACCGACACATACAGATGTTGTTTGCTTTCCTGCATAATCCAACCCCCATTTCAATATTGAAAAAAAGACCATTTTACTGTTGAATTGGAAAAAAGACGCTTCTACTGTTAATAAACAGCAGCAAGCGCCCTGAAACGAAGAAGATGCTTCTCTATTTTCCAAATCGATTCGTCATTGGAACCTGCCGGGTGCCGGCAATCATCGTTCCTGAACATAGTGGACAGACAGGAGGGCCAGAGTTGGCCTTTTTCGACGTTTTACCGGACGCTACAGCCGGTTTCTGCCTCAACCATGCTTTGCATGTAACAGAACTACATTTCCAGACGGCCACCGTTTCTGTCCGCTCGGCTTTGTTCACACCAGATCGAGTAGAATCAGCATGCGTGGAAGCGCTGGAAGTGGAGGTTGTAGAGGCAACTTTTGGATGAAGACTTGGTGTACTAAAAGCTTTATGATCTCGAATAATTCCGCTGCCGCGTTTCTCGCTGAGGCGATCCTCATCCCGCTCATCCAGCATTTCCATTTCCCGATGATCCTTATGGTTAATTGCACTACGCTGCCGATCGTGCTGCACATAAGATGAAGTTTGATGTGCAGTACCACCCTTACCATTTTCACGTCTGCCGGCATCTTTAGCGTTACCGATGCTTTTCCAGTTTCCGTTGCTGCTTCGGTTGTTGCTATTTCCGTTGTTGTTCCTGTTATAGCTTGCGTGTCCATCATTACTAGATGACGACGTGCTGCCGCTGCGTGCCTCTTCCCGTGTTTTACGTTTGTCTGGAACCTCCATGCCAAAGGCTTCAAGCAAGAAACGCGACACATCAGCAGGTTTGCCGTGATGGCTTGCGGGTGATGTCACATATAAGTGTTGTTTCGCACGGGTAATGGCTACATAAGCGAGTCTGCGTTCTTCCTCCAAAGCCATATCCAATTCAGCATCCGTCTGCTGCACGGTGAGTGCTGCCTTCTGATCTTCCGGAATATCCTGACGCAAGGCGGTACTGTGCGGCACAATGCCTTCACTGGCTCCGATCCAGTACACACATGGGAACTCCAGTCCTTTGGCCCGGTGAATGGTCATGAGCTGCACCGCATCACTATCCTGCGCCCGGCGCAGTGATTCCATCTCGCGATGTCTGCGGGACAACTCGTCTGCGAATTGCACGAATTCTTCCACGGTTTCGAACTTTTTGACAGCCGCTTCGAATTCATCCAGTGTTTCCAGCATCGTTTCCTTATAATGAGTAAAAATAGTCGGGTCGCCGCTCTCCATATACTTATCGTAGAACTGGCGGCGCATCTCCTGAATCGCGATAATCGGCTTCAGCTTGTGCAGAGATTTGATCAGCTTGATGCGTTCCTTGACCTGCTCCTGTTGAAACGGCTTCAACTTGTCCCATTTGCTCAGATGGATTAGCGGATATTTCTTGGCCTGTTCCTGCTCACAGCGCTGGATATACTCCAGTCCTGCATCACGGGACACATACAGCGGACCGAGTGCGCTTGGCAGAGCATCCATCGCTCGTGGGTTCAGAGACAGGCGCATATGATCCATTAACGGCTTGATCAGTGACTGATCATAGAAGACCGGAGCGGCCCCGTGTTGTACAAAGGGCACATCCTTCAGCACCAATTGCTCAAATACCGCCCGGCTGCTACTGGCAGTCCGGTGCAAAATAGCTATGTCCCGATATGGAAACTGCCCTTCCTCCACCTGCTCACAGATCTGATTCACGACCCAGGCGGCTTCTTCCTCGGCGTTAGATGGTGTAGCGAACCGGGGCGCATCCCCGCGTTGTCCTGCCGCACGCAGCCGTTTGTCACGTCTGCGTTTGTTGCGTGCGACCAGCTCGCTTCCAAGTCCCAGAATACGCGCATCACTGCGGTAATTAATATCCAGCGTCACGATGCGTGCACCTGGGTATACTTTATCGAATTCCAAAATCGATTCCTGCCGTGCGCCGTTGAACGTATAGATCGTCTGGTCATCGTCTCCAACAACCATCAGATTGCGGTGTGCTCCAGCGAGCATCTGTACAATCTCGTATTGCAGTCGGTTTGTATCCTGAAATTCATCAACCATAATGTATTGAAAACGCCGCTGCAGCGGCTTTAACACCGCCGGATCCCGAAGTAGCGCAGCCGCGCGCAGCAGGATATCATCAAAGTCCATTTTGCCGCGATCCTGTTTCCAGCTTTCGTATCCGAGCAATACACGCTTGGCATCGCGCTCATCTTGCGTTTTCTCCGGCAAGTCTGCCGTGTCTGAACCTTGCATCTTCCAGGCGGACAGCATCGCCAGCAGACTCTCCGGCTGAAATGCCTCGCTCATGCCATTTTGGCGAAGAAGCATTTTCAGCACCGTATGCTGGGCCCGCGACTCACCAAAAATGTCTTCCTGTACCCCGTAATGGCGTAGCAAAGTCAGCGCAAACGAGTGAAAGGTGCGGGCCTGTACCGCTCTTGCTGCAGCAGGTCTAATCCCTGGCAAAGCAGCAATCCGGTCCTTCATCTCCGCAGCGGCCTTGTTGGTAAACGTTACGAGCAGAATGCTGCCCGCGTGTACACCGCTGACTTCCATCAGGTAGCCTGCTCTCGCAGCGAGTACAGTTGTTTTGCCGCAGCCAGCACCGGCGAGGGTGAGAATAGGCCCTCTGCCATGACGAACAGCCGAGATTTGCGGACCATTGAGTTTAATGCCGGCTTCTTCAAGCGAGCGGAAATAATAGGCGTCCTGCTGATCATCACCCACAAGCTGCCGGCTGGTTTCCAGCGGCGCCGAGGGAGATTGAGGCAAGGAGGACGCGGGGGTCACCCCGAGCGGACGGGGGTAGAACGTTGAGTTCGGACTTAACATGTTTCATCCACCTCTGTATACATTCAGGGATTGAATAATCCCGTTCAAGAGTAAAGAATTTGCCCTTTTCACAATCGCATTGTAAATTGGTAAGATAGAGTAAGTTGCGAATCCTGCGTGTTCCATTCATATGGAGTCAAAGTTCCATTATACCGAACGTATGGTCTTGACGAAAGCCCCTGTTTTGATCCAATATCCGCATAAAATGGGGTACCAGCGCGATTTTTCGCAACTTTTTGGCTTCATATCGTATAAGTTATATATCCAGAGCATCTCGCATGTTGCGAATTGCTCACCTACTAACTAATGAAGAATAATAATGATATTGTTTTGACGGGACAGAGGAGGAATTGTGATGAAACTGCTTCAGCGCATCAAAAACGGAGCAAACAAAGCAACAGAGCGTGCACAGCACGCCGTTGAGATTGGCAAACTGAACAATCAGATTGTGGGCTTGCAACAGGAACAGGAAGTCCATTTTACCGATATGGGCCGCATCTTCTATGAAGGTTATCGTGCACAGGATATGACGCTCGCTGAAAAGGAAATGGTAGATCTGTCTAATCTGTGTGACGAGTTACAGGATGAGATCGACGCTCTGCGCAGCAAGATTGCCGAGTTGAAAAATGAACGCCTGTGTGAGTGTGGACACGTTGCATCACTGGATGCCAATTTCTGTCCGAAGTGTGGACGCAAATTGGGCGAATCCAAACCGGGTGCAGCTGCATCGGGAACGGCCGGAGCGGCAGGGGTTGCCAAAACGGCAAATCATGAGACGGCAGCTGCGCAGAACCCGGTTACGGAGCAGTCGATTTTTGATGCACCGCCGGCTGTGGAAGAACATGAAGAGACCGAGCCGTATCATACGGTTATCCCTTCGATTGCGGATCTGGATACGGAACCGGGATATAACAGCACCGAGTTTACGCTGGAAGAGAAGGAAGCGTTCGATGCAGAGTGGGAACGCCGCAGAGAAGAGGAAATGCAGCGGGAACGTGAGCGTCAGCAGGAGCTGGATGAGCGTATTCGTTATTGGAAAGAAAACAATCCGATCGTGAACACCGTAGATGTGCAGACGGAAGTGCCACGCGAAATGGTGAAGTGTCAGATTTGTGCATCCGAATTGCCAAAAGGCTCCAAGTGGTGCCCGCGTTGCGGAGCCGAGCAGATTTGATGCAGTAGACGTGCTGCCGTCAGGCAGTGCTGGTTGCTGACAGCATGGGGGGACAGAAATATGGACCAACTGCTGCATCATCTACGTCATCTCGGGTTCACCGAGATGGAATCTAAAATTATGGTGGAATTAGCCCGCCAGGGATCAGCCTCTGGATATGAGGTAGCCAAACGGCTGGGTGTGTCCCGTTCCAATGTATATGCAACCTTGCAACGACTGGAATCAAGAGGATTTCTCCGGTGCAGTCCGGGAGAACCTGCGAAGTACAGCATGTTGAAACCGGAAGAGATGACACGCATGATCTCTGATCAGATGCATACTTCTCTGGATTACGTCGAGCGAAGCATGCCGAAGAGCGAACCGGAGAAACCTGTGTTTTACAATGTCGAAGGCGACAAAAATGTTCTGGAGAATCTGAGTCGTGAACTTGCCGCAGCGCAGCACGAGATTGTAGTGGATGTGTGGCGCGAGGAAGCAGAACTGCTTCGAGAGGAGTTGCAACAGGCTGAGGCTCGGGGTGTACGCTTATTGTGGTCCTGTGAAGGTGGGGAAGGTATGGTAGATCAGCCGCTTCCTTTGCCGGGATTGCCCTCACATGGCATGGGTAACGGGCGTAAGTTCTCGCTCGTTGTAGATCGCCGCTGGTGCATGCTGGGCATGCGTGGGGAGTCATGTCCTACGCAGGCCGTGGTCACAGCTCATCCGGTAATGACCGGATTGCTACTGAATCATTTTGCACAAGAACTGGTGCTGTATGAACTGGAGCAGGATATCGGCGAGGAGTTGGAGGATCGCTACGGACGTCGGTACGCAGACATTGCTGCACGGTACTGGTCTACCCCTGCACCAGATCATGAACAGTAACACTACAGTAGCAGGAGAGCTCTTACGGGAGAAATAAGAAATACCAAAAAGGACGAGGCGCGAACAGAAGGGTTCGTTGCGGCTTCGTTCTTTTTGTGTTGTTTTGTGTTACTGATCGTGGCACCTTATAGCCTCTTTGTCTAGCACATACTCGAAAACCTACGGCTTGAGCGCTAACGATCACCACAAGCCTTATTTTGGAGAAATCAACCTCTTTCAGATTCTAACGATCCTCAGGAACGCTATTTCGTCCAAAAAACATCTTTTCACCGCCAATAGAGCCATTTTTGCCTAAATAACGTCTCTGGTGATCGTTACATTTCACGAGACCCCGAAATGGGGCAAATAACGTTCCCTGTGATCGTTAGAATTTTTCTGAGCCCAAGCTCGCGCACATTCGCTTTAGGTGGTTCATGGGTACAACGATACAATTCAGAACCCAAATGCAGTGATGCTTGTTACAGCATTGGTTTGCCATCCGGTTGATAGTAAAGGAATGCTCCTGGAATACCTAAAGGGTAATGTGATTGGGAATAATGAAGGTAATCGTCTAGGGATGAGTTAAACGTATGAAGTAATGCTATTTTTGAGAAAATGAAGTTAGACCCCATGTACTCGTTTCAAAGCTTTGAGTACGTCGATATAATACGTGGAGCCATGCGGCACAAAATCCGCCGTGCTTACTTCGCATATGAGGCGTGCAGCACTGGCGGAATGCTCATAATCGCCATGATTGGACGAAAGGTCGGTTGATGTCATTGTGATTTCTTGGGTGCACTCAGACAGTGACTCACCAGTTCGTAGGGATGCGGTTAAGGGTGTGTCATCCTCTAATGGGGTAGATAACGCTTCACCTTCTTGCACGAATGTCTGTTGCGCACGCACACCAGATGCCTGCACGGCATCTTTCTCTTGGCGGAACAGGGCGAGCAAGTCATCCAGTGGCGCTTCATAGAGACTATCCACTTCGCTAGCCTGAAGAACATAGGACTCCAGTGGCTGGTTCAGGCACAGACCGTAGACAGCACTGAATTCCCGATCCAGAAACGGAATACCACGCACCTCACCCTGTAGCTGTTGCCTAGCCGTGAACAAATAAGTCAGTGCATCGAATGAGGTATGCACACCGAGCTCTTCTTCGAGTTCACGATGTGCATCCTGTAGCTGTTCACCGGCTACGAGGTGGCCTGCCGCTGTGATATCATAATATCCGGGAAAAGTATCTTTAATATCCCGTCTTCGCTGAAACAGAACCATGCGCTTGTCGCCTTCGTCACGCACGATCCAGCAATGAAAGGAACGATGCCAATATCCTTTGGCATGGACCTCGTTTCGGGGTGCTGTACCGATCCATTGTTGCTGATCGTCATAAATGTCGAAACGTTCTGGGGTCATGAAACGTATCTCCTTATATAGCAGAATTTAAAGTTCAAAATTTCACAAAGTATCTTTTTAACGAAAGGGGAACGATTGTATGGAATGCATTGTACACTTTCAGGTGATTTATCCGCAACCTCAGGAGCGTAAAGCGCTTAGGGGACTTATCTTTGTAGGGCAAGGTCAGGAGCCGGCCACGAGTCAGCTTACGACGATGTTCAAAGACATGGGATTTCATGTTCGTTTGGAAGACGAAGCACAGTTGTTGTTTAAACCGACGGATGCCAGCGCCAATTTTGAATACATTCGGGTTACTGAACTGGATACCGGGGAAGAGGTCTACAAGGAAGACAAAGATCTCAAATCGATTCTGGAACACTTGCTGCCAAAACGTTTCTAAATAAGAGACGCATGACCAGCATACAGCAATCACAGTAAATAAAAAAAAGGTCCCACCATTAAGGTGGAACCTGAACATTTGCAGGTTTGATGTACTTTATACGCGTATGCATAGCTAAAATAGTTTTCGATCAAACAAGAATGAGTATGCTTAAATGCTCTATAGATGCAGACAATAATCATTACATAAGCGTACATTGGCTTAGATGTCATTGCTGTATCAAGAATCAAACCTGCATTTGCTTTATTTATATTTGCTCTACACATTAATAGATCAGACCCTTATGCCGGAGCGTTGCTTCCTTCAGCCTCGAGCTGGGAAGTGCATTGGGAACAACGAGTAGCTGCAGCAGGAATTTCAGACAGACAGTACTTGCATGCTTTCGTTGTTTTTTTCGGTTCAGGCTTGGCATGCTCTTTACGTTTCAGATAGTTAATGCCTTTAACCAGCATGAAGATACAGAACGCCACGATAATGAAATCAATCATCACATTGATAAATTGACCGTAAGCAATGACGGTGGCGCCAGCTTCGTTGGCTTGAGCCAGTGTCGTGATGTCTTGTCCACCGGCTGTCTTTACGTCAGGGTCAAGGTTAATGATCTTTTGGCTGAAATCGATTCCGCCGAGCAGTTTCCCAACCGGTGGCATGATGATATCATTCACAAGGGACGTAACGATTTTTCCAAAAGCAGCTCCGATAATTACACCGACCGCCAGATCAATGACGTTGCCGCGAACAGCAAACTCCTTAAATTCTTTCAGTATGCCTTTCATGTAACAATCTCCTTTAACGACTAGATTCGGAACGCATCCTCCAAGGTAAGTCCCGTCAGGATACGCTTTTGTTCTCATATTGTACATAAAAAATGAAAATCAATCATCCCCCATTATGCAAAAGAAACATCGTTTCCGCAAATTCCATGAAAATACCTCTTTATTTCAAGCCGCCAATTCGGTATACTTCTAACATTGTCAGTGAGATTACACTTTTACATTCAGGTTCGCAATTATACATGGATACGAATCGTGAAGCCAAAATGAATTGAATAGCCGTTACTCGTATATGTGCAGGAATAGGCCTGCATGTCTCTACCCGATCACCGGAATGATTGGACTACGGGAAGGATGCTTCTACGTTCTGCGTGGGTTAAGGTAAGGTCTGCCTAAATACATAGGTATGGCTTCCTGAGCCTCGCCCTGTGGCGTATGCAGTGTTCGAGCGGCTTGTGTCCGTACAGGAACAAGTCCGTCTTTCCCGTCTCCGGTTCATGCCGCAGGTGTGGACAGGCGGGCTTTTTGTTTTTTTACCCGGGAGAGATATTGTGGAGCAGACTGTACATGGCGGTAGAGGGCATTTGGGAGGAAAAAACGATGCAATTGTTAAAAGACAAAGTAAGACAGGAAGGCATTGTCCTGTCCGAGCAGGTACTCAAAGTAGACTCATTCCTGAACCACCAGATGGACCCCGTGTTGATGAAGGAAGTTGGCAAAGAGTTCATTCGTCGGTTTGAAGGGGAGAACATTACACGTGTGCTGACGATTGAATCATCCGGCATTGCGCCGGGTATTATGACCGCACTGGAACTCAATGTTCCGCTGATCTTCGCCCGTAAGCAGAAGTCACTTACCCTAACGGAAGATATTTTGGTGGAGAAAGTGTATTCCTTTACCAAGCAGGAGACGAATGAAATCACGGTAGCGAAGAAGTTTATGAATCCCGGCGACCGCGTGCTGATCATTGATGATTTTCTGGCGAACGGCGAAGCTGCATTTGGCCTGGCTCGTATTGTAGAACAGGTTGGCGCGGAAGTCGTTGGGATCGGGATCGTGATTGAAAAAGCATTCCAGCCGGGAGGCCGTCTGTTGAAAGAAGCGGGTTACCGCGTGGAATCTTTAGTTCGTATTGGAGCACTGTCCGATGGACAAGTAACCTTTGCAGATGAGGAGGGCACGAACTAGTATGGCACGCGAACGTATTTTTCAACGTCACCGGCATCCGGCCAAAACCTTCTCACTTGGCTTGCAGCACGTACTTGCGATGTATGCAGGAGCTGTCATTGTCCCGCTTATTGTTAGTAGCGCACTTGGATTCACACAGGAGCAACTTACCTATTTGATTGCGATCGACCTGCTTGCTTGCGGTGTAGCTACACTGCTTCAGGTCTGGGGCAATAAATATTTCGGCGTTGGCCTGCCAGTTATGCTGGGCTGCGCCTTCCAGGCCGTATCTCCGATGATTATGATCGGGAAGAGCAGCGGCGTATCTGCCATTTACGGTGCCATTATTGCCTCCGGTCTGTTCGTTCTCATTTTCTCTGGTTTGTTTGGCAAACTCATTCGGCTCTTTCCGCCAGTGGTTACAGGTTCCGTGGTTACTATTATTGGTCTGACCCTGATTCCGGTAGCATTTACCGATTTGGGTGGGGGTCAGAATGCGGAGGACTTTGGCAGCGGTGTACATCTGTTGCTCGGTTTCGGTGTATTCATCTTCATTATTTTAATGACTCGTTTCACTACAGGTTTTGTACGCTCCATCTCTGTATTAATCGGTCTGTTCGTTGGTACAGTCGCTGCTGGCTTCATGGGTGAGGTGAAGTTTGCTCCCGTTCTTGATGCAAGCTGGTTCCATATGGTTCAGCCATTTTATTTCGGAAGACCGACCTTTGAGATTGTTCCTATTCTGACGATGATTCTGGTCGCGATTGTCAGTGTGGCCGAATCTACGGGCGTATTTATGGCTCTGGGCAAAATGTTGGACAAGGATCTGACCTCCAAGGATTTGGCGCGTGGATACCGTGCAGAGGGACTGGCTATTGTGCTTGGGGGGATTTTTAACTCGTTCCCTTATACAACGTATTCGCAAAATGTTGGGCTTGTACAGATGACTCGTGTGAAGACACGTGATGTCATCGTTGTTGCAGGCGGTTTGCTGATTGTTATTGGCTTTGTACCAAAAATTGCTGCTCTAGCTCAGCTTGTTCCCGGATCAGTGCTTGGCGGTGCCATGGTGGCGTTGTTCGGTATGGTGATTTCGTCGGGTATTCGCATCATTGGCACTCAGGTGGACCTGAACCGTCATGAGAACCTGTTCATCATTGCATGTTCTATTGGCATGGGACTAGGGGTGACGGTGGTACCGCAGTTGTTCGCAGGTGCACCAGCCTGGGCTCAGATTATGCTGGGTAATGGCATTATTGCAGGTAGCTTTACGGCAATCTTTATGAATTTGTTGTTTAATGGCCTCGGCAGTAAAGAAACAGCTGCCCAACTGGCTGCACAGCATACAGATGAGATGGCTCAGGAGAACACCAAGACTGCATAAAGGTGAGGTAAGGAGTAATGTAAGGCTGGATAGGATTATGGCTTGGAGTGGGATTTTATCCCTTCATAAACTGGCCGGAATCGCTGTTCCTTTTAGCCTGATGCTTGGTCAGAAGGGTTATTATGTAAAGCGTACATGATGAATGATTCACGTCATAAAGCATGTTGACTCAGCATATGAATGATTTATTTCTTATATTATTCACGTTATAAAATATCAATGCGATGAAGTATAAGTTAACCTTTATTTTGGACAGTTAACATAATTTACGCACAGCAAACACCGAAACAATGGGTTCAGCACAAACCATTGTTTCGGTGTTTTCTTGTTATTGCACGATACGATATTATAGGTGCCGCATCTGCTTCTCGGCAAAATCACCAACCCAAGGTAGCTTAAGCCATTTTCCTTGCAGACTTGTAACGACGGTCAGGAGCCATACGATTACACCTAGCAGGGATAACAGTGAAGCTACAAGTGGACCAAACAGTGGGAGAAAGGCCGACAGTACATGCCCAACCATAATCAGTCCGAAAACCGTCACGGATTGAAGGGCATGGAACAACACAAATCGGCTGCGCTTCTCCACGGCTAGAAAGATGATGCCGCCTACAAAAGTGAATAAATAACACAACATGCCGGCTATATTTTCATCCAGACCGCTGGACGATTTCATGGGAGACATTCGGCCCAGCCTCCTTTGTCCTTTTTATATAGGCTATGTAGGAGGTGGACAGAATTGAACCGATGAATGGATTAAGTTTGAATCTGTCTGCGAGGACTGGTTATTTTCCCTTTTTTATCTTCATCATCTTCCTTGGGCACCAGACGCTCATCTGTTTTTCCTTCATGATGATTATCGAATGCATACTCTGTCAGCTTCCATTCGGTCTTGCCGAGTACGAGATCGGCAGGAAACTCTTGCCCCCGGTGAAGGTGCTCTTCCTGCCCGGCTTCATTGACATAAACGCCGTCGACCTCAACCTTTTCATGCGAAAGGGGCAACATATCCTGTTCTTTGCGTTCCATAACAGGTCCTCCTTTTAGTTCCATATAGTTAACTGATTTGGTGATCCAAGATAATATCCCCCGAATAGTTGCGGGTTATGCTGGATAGATTAATCCGTATAGAATAAACATTTTATAAAATATGATTCGGAATTAAACTTTTTGGGCAGTAAAACCGTTATATATATTAGGAAAAATCGTCAAGTCGTAACGAGGTTCCGAATATGATACAATAAGATTATGATTCAACCTGAATCATATCGGGTATTTATAGTGTCAGGTACTTGCTATTCGGCGAGGTTCCCGACCTAAAGCTTGCTTTAAGCCGCGCACACAACTTCATGAATGGCATTTAAGACTTATTCGGCGTTCTCTAAACGGAGCATTCACTTTCAACGTTTTGGGAGGGAATTACAATGGCAACGAAAGGTCACAATGAGGTCAAAGAAAGTTTGAGGGAAATGACTCGGATTTTCCGTCCTAAAGATCCAAAAAAATTCGTGAAGGAGTATGTGAGAAAATACCGGATTACGGGTGGATATGAGGAAGAATTGACTTCTGTCGTTGAGCATGAACTTGTCAAGATGGATTCTTCCGTATCCTGAAACAACACCAACTTCTGATTATACTGTTCCAATATGAATAGAACCGTCTCTCGGGCCTTGGCTCCGGCAGACGGTTTTTTTTGCGTTTGTGGAGTCAGTTAGCAATGTATCTATATTATCTTGGATTTAGTGTCACTTTAGGGGCTTTGTTCTGAATTGCCTGCATATACATGGAAGTATACCTACAGCAGGAAGGATGAAGGCATGTGGACCCTATATTGAAAACCAGAGAAGAGATTGGCTACATGCAAGAAGCGGGACGGATATTAAAAGAATGCCATCAACATATTGAACAGTACATGGTTCCAGGCACCACAACAGCGGAGATTAACGAGCACGTTGAAGCCTTTCTCGCGGATCATGGAGCCACACCTGAGCAGAAAGGGTATAAAGGCTATCCCTATGCTACATGTGCTTCCGTCAACGATGTGGTCTGTCATGGGTTTCCTGGGAGCCAGGCACTTGCAAGTGGAGATGTCGTGACGATTGATATGGTAGTTAACAAAGACGGTTGGCTTGCTGATTCGGCCTGGACATATGCCATAGATGAACCGAGCAGATCTATTCGTCGGCTTATGAAACGTACGGAAAAGGCGCTTTATAAGGCGATAGCACAGGCCGTTCCAGGGAATACACTTGGAGACATTGGTAGCGCAATTGAACGAACGGCACGATTGTACCGATATGGAATCGTTAAACCGCTTATCGGCCATGGCATAGGGCAATATATCCATGAGCCACCGAATGTACTGCCTTATGGAAAACGAAAAACAGGAATGATGCTTACTGAAGGCATGGTCATAACCATTGAACCCATATTCACGAAGGGTAGCTCCGGGGCTGTGGTGTGGGATGAGGATGGCTGGACAGTCCGAACGCTGGATGAAAGCTGGGGCGTGCAGTATGAACATACCGTAGCCATTACCAAGGATGGACCGTTGATCCTAACGGATGGAACTTAAACGAAAATTTTCCCTCTATAATTGAATAATTGAAATGCTGTAAAGCTGGCGTGAATGCTCCATGCAAATATCGACTTGAAGATCCATGGGGCAGAATCGTCCATTTCCAGTTGGTGTGGTAATAGTTTCCTGAAAAGGCGGAGAATCTTTTTGCATAATCTTGCATGTTTTTATTGTGATAAAAGTCGCCAAGAAATCTGATATCATCACCGAAATTTGGAAAAATTTTTCAGTGGTTAATTGTAATACTTTTAAGTGAAATCGTTTGCAAACCAAGTTGTGATGCGGTTTTATACATAAAGTGAACAATTTGTGAACATGTGTCCAAAGATTGACAAAATCATACCCTCAACTTATATTTAATAAGTGATTGAAGCATATAGAATGAATTGGAAGAATGCGCAGACATGCCCTGGACAGGAAATGACGGGAGTACTGGAAGCGTTATTTTTGTAAGCATCCTATATGATGAAGAGGATTATGTGTATCGTGCTGAAACGTACATGTGTTGCTTTTGTACCGACGACAACGTAATCTACGAAAACGTAAAAAAGTGGGGTAGATCAATGATGAAACAGTGGCAGGTTGCAAAGCGAATTCTCCCCTTGCTGGCGGTGTTCTCTTTGCTGCTATCCGCATGCGGGCGGGAAGACTTGTCAGTAATGAAACCTCAGGGTCCTGTGGCGCAAGGCCAATATGATCTGATGAAGCTGTCTATTGCGATTATGATCGTGGTGCTCATCATTGTATTTGCAATTGCTGCCTATGTCCTGATTAAGTTTCGCAGACGAGCCGGGCAGAACGAAGTACCCGAACAGGTTGAAGGCAATTTCAAGCTGGAAGTAATATGGACAGCCATTCCTCTATTGCTGGTCATTATTTTGGCTGTACCAACAGTTCAGACGATTTTCGCCCAAGGTGAAGATTTGTCGAGCGACAAAAACGCAGTTAAGGTCCAGGTAACCTCACATCAGTATTGGTGGGAATTCACTTATCCTCAGTATGACATAACCACCGCTCAAGACCTCATCATCCCGACCGGAAAGAAAATTGCATTCGAATTGAAAACCGCGGACGTGCTTCATTCCTTCTGGGTGCCGTCACTTGCGGGCAAAATGGACACAAACCCGGATGGAACACTGAACAAATTCAGCTTCTCTGCTCCAAATGAAGGCGTTTACCGTGGTAAATGTGCTGAGTTATGCGGTAGATCTCATGCTTTCATGGAATTCAAAGTTAAGGCTGTTAGCCAGGAGTCCTTTGACCGCTGGGTTAACGCGATGAAAGCGCCAGCTGTTCTTCCTGAGGACACACAGCTTGCTGAGAAATTCAAAACGAACTGCCTGTCTTGCCACGCTGTAGGCGATCAGGGCGGACCTGTTGCACCTAACCTTACAGGTATTGGTGGCAAGGAATCCGTTGCAGGTATTTTGCTGAATCAACGTGAAGGTCAGGAAGAAGGTAAACCGGTACTGGATAACATGAAAGAGTGGCTTCATGATCCACAAGCGGTGAAGCCGGGCAATACGATGCCAAGTCCGAAGAGTCTGGGACTGACGGATGAAGAAATCGACGGAATTGCCGAATATTTGGCCAATTACAAATTGGACTACGAATAGAACAGCAAGGATGAAGAAGGGGGTACACAACCTTGGCTCATGCGCATAGCGTCAAGCGGTACAAGGGCTTGATGGACTGGATCACCACCGTCGATCACAAAAAAATCGCCGTTCTTTACTTGGTTGCAGGCGGACTTTTCTTCGGCATTGGCGGTATCGAAGCCATTTTGATCCGGATTCAACTGATGAAGCCGATGAACGATTTTGTATCGGCGCAAGTGTTTAATGAATTGATTACGATGCATGGAACTACGATGATTTTCCTTGGTGTCATGCCGATTATTTTTGCCATTATGAATGCTGTGGTCCCTTTGCAGATCGGGGCACGTGACGTAGCTTTCCCTTTTGTTAACGCTCTAGGCTTCTGGACATTTTTGTTCGGTGGTTTGTTACTTAATCTGAGCTGGATCATGGGAGGCGCGCCGGACGCAGGCTGGACATCATATACACCTCTCTCCGGTTCGGAGTATAGCGGAACACACGGTGTAGACTTCTATACGATCGGTCTTCAGATCGCCGGTCTGGGTACACTCATCGGGGGCATTAACTTCCTGGCTACCATTATCACCATGCGTGCGCCAGGCATGTCCTATATGCGGATGCCGATGTTTACCTGGACCACGTTTATTACATCAGCCATTATCCTGTTTGCTTTTCCTGCCATCACGGTGGGCCTTGTATTATTGACGTTTGACCGTATTCTCGGTGCGAATTTCTTCGATGTTGCAGGTGGCGGTAACCCCGTGCTCTGGCAACATATCTTCTGGATTTTCGGACACCCGGAAGTTTACATTCTGATCTTGCCGGCATTCGGCATTATCTCGGAGGTTATTCCAACCTTCTCGCGTAAGCGGTTGTTTGGATATAGCTCCATGGTATTTGCCACCATTCTGATTGCCTTCTTGGGCTTCATGGTATGGGCGCATCACATGTTTACGACAGGTCTGGGTAACGTGGCCAACGCGTTATTCTCGATCTCAACGATGCTGATTGCTGTACCAACAGGGATCAAAATCTTCAACTGGCTCTTTACGATGTGGGGCGGACAGATTCGCTTTACGGCGGCCAATCTCTTTGCTGTCGGATTTGTACCAACCTTCGTCATGGGTGGGGTTACCGGTGTCATGCTGGCTTCTGCACCGGCAGACTTCCAGTTCCATGACACGTACTTTGTTGTAGCTCACTTCCACTATGTTATTGTGGGCGGACTGGTACTCGGATTATTCTCCGGACTTCATTACTGGTGGCCGAAGATGTTTGGTCGTATTCTAAGTGAGTCACTCGGGAAGTGGACATTCTGGACATTTATGATCGGGTTCCAGCTGACCTTCTTCGTACAGCATTTCCTCGGTCTGATGGGGATGCAACGCCGGATTGTTACATACTTGCCGAATCAGGATTTTGACCTGCTTAACCTGGTTAGCTCCATCGGGGCGTTCCTTATGGGCGTAGGGGTCATTATCTTCCTGGTGAACATCGTCATCACGACAAAGAAACCAATCGATGCACCGAACGATCCGTGGGAAGACGGCCGTACACTGGAGTGGACGATTCCATCGCCGCCGCCAGAGTACAACTTCAAACAAACACCACTGGTGCGTGGTATCGATGCATATTGGAAAGAGAAGATGGCAGGCAACAAGGAGATGACTCCGGCGGAGCCGGTAGGTTCCATTCATATGCCATCTGCTACACCATTGCCGTTTGTTATGTCGGTAGGTATTTTTATCGCCGGACTTGGATTAATGTTCAGCAAAGACAAATTCGAATTGGAATTCATGAATTTCATTTTCAATAATTATATTGTGCTTATTATCGGTCTTCTCATTACATTTGGTGCGATGGCACTGCGCTCATTATATGACGATCACGGCTGGCACATTGAACCCGAGGATCAGGACGAGAAGGGGGCGAGAACATGACAACCTCACATGCCGAGCCGGTAAACGGCAAACTGCCGCACGAACCAGAGAAGGCAACGCTGGAAGGACGCAACAAGCTGATTGGCTTCTGGCTGTTCCTTGGCGGTGAGACGGTACTGTTTGGTACACTCTTCGCGACCTTCCTCGCACTTCGCGGGCAGACCAATGATGGACCTACAGCGAATGAACTGTTCCATCTGCCGCTTGTGGCAGCAGCAACCTTCATCCTCTTAGTCAGCAGCTTGACGAGTGTATTCGCCATTCAGGCGATGCACAAAGGGAACCGAAATTCACTGGCTTTGTGGCTGGGGATCACAGTTGTTCTAGGTCTGGGATTCCTTGGTCTGGAGATTTACGAGTTCTACGAGTACGTGAAACATAAAGAGTTTGGCATGACCACGAGCGCCTTCAGTTCGGCATTCTACACGCTGGTCGGGTTCCACGGAGCCCACGTTGCATTCGGTATTGTGTGGATCGGAATCATTATCGGGCAACTGTTCAAAAAAGGATTAACGGTCGTAACCGCACCGAAAGTCTATGTCTCAGCCATGTACTGGCACTTCATCGACGTTGTGTGGGTGTTCATCTTTACGGTCGTGTACCTGCTCGGAAAGGTGGGGTAACACATGTCCGCTCAGGATCAAAGTGATCAACAGCCGGTGAAGCACCGTCACCGTGCGGAAGGGCCTTCGAAGCATGTCGTCGTGTTTATTTTCTCCATTATACTCACGTTGATTGCCTTTGCAGCTGCTGCAGCCGGAGGGGTTAACACAACCTTCACCATTATTATTATGGTTGTCATGGCCATTCTGCAGGTATTTGTGCAACTTGGTTACTGGATGCACTTGAAGGACAAAGGCCACTTGATGCCAATACTATTTATGGCCTTTGGATTTTTTGTAGCCTTTACATGTATTATTATGGCCCTCTTCTGGGTCTGGTGGTAAGAGAGATGGCGGCGGCGAATGCCGCCGTCTTTTCCCCTTTTATACGAGTGAATGATGAATGATGGAGGTTTGCATCTCTGGATCGTTCCAATGTACTGTCATCAAGAGAGTATGACATCGTGGTAAGTGAAATAAATGTTCACCAAAACAGGTCACGGGGAGGTTTCCCGTATGCTCGGGTTGCAATATTTTAGTTTTGACGACTTATGGAGTCCGCTTATTCTTGCTTTATTTTTGATTATTGCGGCAGCTTATCTCGTATTAGTGGGTCCGTTCAGCGAGAAAGTACAGGGCGCAGAGCCAGCAACTACCGGACAGAAAATCATGTTTCTGGCAGGTCTGTTCGCTCTATATCTGGCACAAGCGGGTCCCTTCAATCTACTAGGTCATGTAATGTTCAGCTTCCACATGGTGAGCATGGCATTATCCTACCTTGTTGCTCCGCCATTGATGATGAAAGGTTTGCCGACTTGGGTATGGCGCGGTATTGTGCGCTGGCTGCCTACTCGCAAGCTTTCCTTCCTGGCGCATCCCATTGTAGCGGCAGTGTTGTTCAACGGACTGTTTTCCTTATATCATCTGCCGGTTGTGCATGATTATGTCATGTTGAATTTTACCGTTCACCGGTTGTATTATATCGTACTTTTTATCACATCTATGCTGATGTGGTGGACGTTACTTAACCCTCTGCCAGAGGGTAGACAAGCTTCAGGTTTGTCCAAGGTTGGATTTATCTTTTTGAACATGGTGCTGTTGACGCCTGCATGTGGATTAATTATTTTTGCTTCTGAACCGCTGTATCAGACGTATAGCAATCCGGCTGTATGGGCTGAAGCGATGAGGTATTGCGTAACGGGCGACTCTTCTGCGATTCTCCGTTCTTTCGGAGGGCCGGCGTTCTTTAATGTTCTGTCTTCCACGAAGGAGGATCAGCAGGTGGGTGGGATTCTTATGAAGTTTATCCAGGAGGGCATCTTTGTGTCTATGCTGGCTTATGTGTTTTCTCAATGGTATCGGAAAGAGAGACAGGAAGAGGATGATGATCTCTCGCCTGCTGGTGGCGGTAAAGAGCAGGGGCCGCTCAATCCGGCCGCCAAATCGTGAGTGTAATGTGACGACAAAAGGGGGAACACACGATGGATATGTATTTTTGGCTGCCTACAATCAGTACTTCGTTCATTGTGCTTAGTGCGATACTTGTGGCGATTGGCTGGGCTTTAATTATTCGTGGTAAACGTGAGGCACACCAGTCTGCTATGGTAGCGGGAGCGATCGCAGCTCTAATCTTTTTTGTAATCTACATGTCCCGCACTGTATTTGTTGGTAATACGGCTTGGGGCGGAGACCCGGATATGGAGATCTTTTACCGCATCTTTCTGATCTTTCATATTATTCTGGCCACGGTTGCCGCTGTATTTGGTATCTCGACACTGGTACTTGGCTTCAAAAAGAATTTTGGAAAACATCGCCGTTGGGGGAAATTTACCTCCATCATCTGGTTTGGCTCCGCACTAACAGGTACGGTGGTATATGTGTTGTTATATCTGCTCTATCCGGGGGGACACACAAGTCCGGTATGGGAAGTTATCCTCGGCGCTTAAATGGATGAATCTCGCAGATGATTAGTCCATACCATCTCTCTTATTCATTCATAGAATGAGTTTGAGAGGAGGGAACCAAAATGAAAAAAACAGTCAGCATCAGTCAGACGTATCCTCGTCTTACCGTGTATTCCGAAGAGAACTACAGAGGAAGAAGCCGCATTTATCGTGGTAACACTGGACTTCGCAACCTGGACAATATTTTGGACGGGGTTGAGAGCCTGCGCTTCTTTTCAACGAGTTCGAATGCAACACTTGTGGTGTTTACACGGCCAAACTTCCAGGGAGGCTTCCGTGTCTATCGCGGGAACACCAATCTGAGAGATTTGGATGACTTGATCCGCGGCGAAGATGTAGAGTCGTTGATCTCCACCAATCAGCGTCTCACTTTGGCTGAGATTCGCGCCATCCGTAGAAACCGCAGCTTGCCAACAGGCTACAACCTCGTGTAAAACATGAGCCTCTTCTGCTATCAGGTGACCGGAAAAGAAAAAAAGAAAAGAGCTGTGCCCTTCTGTGATTGATTCACAGTGTGGGGTACAGCTCTTTTCTCTTGAGGTAGAGCAGAGGCTGTTAGTCTCCGCCGCCACCGCTATCTCCGCCTCCGCCACTATCCCCACCGCTGTCGCTGCTTCCGTGATCACTGCTCGAATGATGATGAGAGCCCGAAGAAGAATCTATATCGTGATGTTTGTGATCGTGATGGAGTCGGTGGTCGTGAGTGGACCTGGTATGCGAGTCCGTCGAAAAGTCAGAGGTCATCATAGAAGAAGACGTAGCCGAGCTAGACGAATGATGATGTTGTCTGGACTGTCTGGAATGCCTTTTGCGGTCACTTTTGCTCTTAACCCGACCTGGCTCACTTCGAATGATGAGCCAGATCATCGCAAGGATAAAACCAAATACAAGTATGGGCTCAATAAGCCATCCCATAGGGTGATCATTCCTCTCAACTAAAATCGCTGTGTATATCTTATCGCAGAATGGATTCTTTTCCTATCCTGCTTTCCTGATTCAGGAAAAAAAAGGGGTTGACGGGACATGCAATAGGTCTGTATACTGTGTATATTGATATACACACTAGACACAGTGATCAAAACAAAAGCACAGTCAACCAGATGAAGGAAGACAGTTGAAAGGCAGGCATAGATATGGATGCATGGAAGCAAGCGTGGTGGCTAACCCGTAACGATTATAGTAAGGATAAGCTGCAGTGGTTATGGTCTGCCATATTTATGATCTACACAGGCAGTATGAGCGGCGTAATGCTGATTGGGCAGCAACAGAGTAATTTTATTAACCCGGTAGTAGATGCGTTTTTTCTCATTATGCTCCCGTTCCTAGGATTTCTTTTCAGCAGACGTTCCTTCCGCTACATACAAGAAGATTCCTACACACAGTTGCTTGCCTTTTATCGAAGGCTCCCGATTCCGAATGAAACTGTGATGTGGTCAAGACTGCAACAATCTCTGATTGCATTCGCATATAATGGTTTTTTCTTCTACGGATCATTATATGCAGTCAGATTACACAAGGAAGGTTTCACATGGGATCAGTATTTAGCCTTTGCGCTGAGTTGCACAGGATATGGACTCCTGATTACGGGATTATATATTTACGGAGAGTTTCTCTTCAGTGGTAAAAAATATTTGATGCTTAGCTTCATGTTCTTACCGATGGCCGTTGTGATAGCTGTTCTGATCCGCCTCTCGGGTAATTATGGATTCTGGTATGTAATACACTACAGTAAACTGTGGGGCTTGTTATCTCCGATCATGTGGATTGCGGTGGTTGCAGGTTTGGCAACATTATGGGGGTTCAGTCGAGTGACGTTGAAGAAGCTTGCCGTGAGAGATCTGAGTTAGAAGGCAGCAGAATTAGTGATAAAAAGAATAAAGGATGAAACCGGCACGTTCAGGCAAGTGAGTGAAGTGTACCGGAGGGCGAGGTGCAAGATGTGAAGATACCCATTCAAATAAATGAGAATAGCGCTGAACCTTTGTATCACCAGATTGAGAACCAATTAAGGTCGTTAATTATAACGGGTCAACTGGGGGAGGGGACACATTTGCCGTCCATTCGTGAATTTGCCGGAGCGCTGAATTGCAGTGTAATTACGGTTAGACGGGTCTATCAGGATCTGGAGAATGAAGGCCTGCTTCGCACGAAGCAGGGGACAGGAACATTTGTGGCCCAGGTTGAGGCGGGAGAACGAGAGAACTACAGGCTGAAGGCAGCGGAGGAAGCGATGCAAGCTGCGGTGCAGTCGGGCAAAGCTGTAGGGTGCACAGAAGAGGAAATGGAAGTTTTGTTCCGGGAAGCCCTAAGAGCAAATTATTCGAAGTAAGGAGGGGGAGGTATGGTGGAACCTATAGCCGTTCAATTAAATGGTGTATCCAAGATGCGTAAACGCAGGGTTATTGGGCCGATTGATCTCACGATTCCGGAAGGATATGTGGTTGCCATTCTGGGGCATAACGGCTCTGGCAAAAGCACATTGCTTAACATGTTGCAACAAATTGTACTACCGGATAGTGGTGAGATCATATGGTTTGGACAGGAGAAGCATTCGGGGATACTCCCGATTGAGCTGAGACAACAGATTAGCTTTGTGGCAGATAACAGTGGTATTGAAGAGAATCGGATGACGCCGCAGGAGGCAGCCGATTTCAGATCACATTGGTACCCGAGGTGGGATATGAAGCTGTTCAAACAGCTTATGACAGACATGGATGTGCCAAGTGATGTGAAGCTGACCAAGATGTCCAAGGGAGAACGAAGGAAGTTTGAAATAGCCGCAGCACTTGCTGCACGTCCTAAACTGCTTCTTCTGGATGAACCTTCGTCCGGTCTTGATCCTTTTGCTTGGAAGGTAATGGTGGAGCAGTTCCGTGATTATATGGAAGGTGGAGACACAACCATTCTGATTGCCACGCATATTGCAGATGAAGTGAAGCGGCTGGCAGATTACATCGTGCTGATGCACCGCGGGCAGGTTCTGGGTATGGCAGAGAAAGACCTAGTGCTTGAGCAGTGGAAGGAGATCTGGTACGAAGGGGATTTGCGGCCCGAGAATATTCCTGGTGTAGTTGAATCTTTTCAGGAAGAGAATGGTCTGATCCGTGTGATTACAACCCGG
Source organism: Paenibacillus sp. NN59 (assembly GCF_057597225.1). Taxonomy (NCBI): domain Bacteria; kingdom Bacillati; phylum Bacillota; class Bacilli; order Caryophanales; family Paenibacillaceae; genus Paenibacillus; species Paenibacillus sp. NN59. The sequence goes on from NZ_CP199678.1 coordinate 661,072, forward strand.
GTGAGCGAAGCGCAGGAGAGGTTGGAGTTATCCAATCACCGGGTGCTCAAAATTCGCAATTTGGAACTGGGAGAAGTACTTGAATATTGGATTGCCGGGTATGCACCCGTACAGTGGAGATAACCGAAGGGAGACGATTCTGAATGAACCGATTGGAACTAAAGCAAGTCGTCAAACAGTACGCAGACAAAACAGCTGTCAATGGAGTTACGCTTAATGTAAAAGAGGGCGAGATTTACGGATTGCTTGGAGCGAACGGCGCCGGTAAAACAACAACGATGCGCATGGTGCTCGGTCTAATCCACCCGGATGGTGGTAACATTCTGTACAACGGGAAGCCATATAATACAGAGCTGCAACAGATTATGGGATATTTGCCCGAAGAACGCGGATTGTATCCCAAGGTAAAAGTTAGCGAACAGATTAATTACCTGGCACGCCTTCGCGGAATGAAAGCCAAGGATGCCGATGAGAGTCTGAAGTACTGGCTGAAGCGTTTCGAAGTGCCGGAGTACTATGATAAAAAAATCGAGGAATTATCCAAAGGAAACCAGCAGAAAATGGGCTTTATAGCCGCGGTGGTACATAGACCGCAGATTCTCATTCTGGATGAAGCCTTTAGTGGACTTGATCCAGTTAACGTAGAGTTGCTTAAATCAACGGTTAAAGAATTGCGTGATGAAGGTACAGCCATTTTGTTCTCTACACACCGGATGGAACATGTCGAGGAATTGTGTCGTCAGATCACGATACTTCATCGTTCTAACACGGTAGTGCAAGGTGAGATTAAGGAGATTAAGAGCCGTTATCCGCGTGAGCAAGTTTACCTCAGTACTCTTGGACAGGTAGAAGGACTTGAGCAGCTGGCAGGTGTGAAACGAGTGGAGCAAAACGAACGTGGATATCAGATTCAGGTCAGTGAGGTTGCAGCCGCTCAGGAGATTTTGAAAACGGCAATGGCACAGACCACCGTGGAGCATTTTGAGATTAAGGAACCAACGCTTAACCAAATCTTTATTCGTGAGGTAGGTGAGTCGAATGAATAAAATGGGCACAATTATAGGTTTCACGTTCAAAAACAAAGTAAAAACGAAGTCATTTATGGTTACAACCATTGTACTTGCACTTTTAATTTCGATTGGACTCAATGTTCCATATTTCATTACTTTATTCAATGGAGGCCCAATTGGCGGCGGAGCTTCCGGTAAAAATCCTGTCAACATCGGTCTTCTGACAACGGAACAGCAGGATGTAGCACAGAAGCTGGAAGACTTCTCGTCTGCTCAGGGAAATCAGGCGTATCGTTTCATCGTGAGTGGGGATAAGGACGAAGCTGCATTACAGGAAGATGCGAAGGCAGGCCTGATTGATGGTTATTTGAAACTTGAAACGGTAGCAGGACAGGAGTTCCCGAAGCCTGTTTTATATTCCACAGATGACATTTCACCTCAGATCACTACAGCTATTGAATCTGCTCTGCAAAGTGTGAAGCTGGATGTCGTAGTCAAGGATGTACTGACACCTGAACAGAAGACGTTGATTACAACACCTGTGAAGCTGACTGCAGAGAGTCTAAGCGCCGATGATGGTGAGGCTGGAGCTGGTGCGGAAAAATCAATGAGTCCGATCAACTATATCGTTGTGTACTTGTTAATCATCTTGCTGTTCACATCTACGATGATGACAGGTAATATGATTGCTTCCGAGATCACAGCAGAGAAAAGCTCAAGAATCATGGAAATTTTGATTACGAGTGTATCTCCACTCAGTCAAATGTTTGGTAAAATCATTGGTATTTTCATGGTAGGTATGTTACAGATCGGAATCTTCGGCGCAGTTATTGCGGGGAATATTCTATTACCGCACAACCGCGCAGTACTGGATGATTTCAATTTGAGTGTTAGCGACATTAATATTGCTGTAATTGTATATGGATTGATCTTCTATATCCTGGGTTACTTCCTGTACGCAGTGCTGTTCGCAGCCGTTGGTTCAATGGTCAGCCGTACGGAAGAGCTGGGGCAGGCAGTTCTGCCAATCACGATGCTGTCCCTGGTATCATTCTATATTGCACTCTTCAGCATCTCTGCACCGAATATTTTATTGCTCAAAGTTGCAAGCTTCATTCCGTTCACATCACCAACAGCGATTCTTGTACGGATTGGGGCAGGCGTTGCACCGACCTGGGAGATTCTGACGTCTCTTGCCATTCTGGCTGTATCCATTCTGGTCTTTGGCTGGCTCGCAGCTAAAATCTATCGCACGGGCGTACTGATGTACGGCAAACGTCCAACCTTCAAAGAGTTGTTTAAAGCGATGAAGGCGTACAAGATTTAATATTTTAAACTACGCAGCCCTTGTGCGTTGTCATAATTAGTGAGAGTATTTTCAAAATTTATGATAAATGTATATTTATGCATATTTATTTACCTAAAACAACGTAATATAACCTCTTGGCTAGAATAATGTTGTAGTGGGCATAAAAATTAAAAACAATTCAAATACACACTATGGAGGTAGTTAATATGATTAATCAATTAAATACAAAGTCCTATAAGTTAATGAGTGCAGGAGTAGTTGTTCTATTGTTAGCATCAGTCATCAGTGGAGAAGGCTCTGTAGTGAAGGATGCCGTTCAAGGGGTGATGATGGGAGCTGGAGCTGTTTTCGCAGCTGTAGGTCTATGGATGGCTGGGAGTAAAAAGTGAATGAAGAAGTAAGGAAAGGCATAGGATATCATTTCAGAATGGTAACCCTCCTTTGCAATATAAAGTCTCGATATCTATTGACTGTGCTTACTCTGGTAAGTAAAAAAGCGGCCCATCTGGGACTGCTTTTTTACTTACCAGAGTTTTCTTCAATGGCATTAAATTTCGAAGTAATATCCGGGATTGTATGTGTTGTGTTGGCCTGGATTCGTTTTAACGCTTGATGAAAAAATGGGTGCTACTCGGCAATAGAGTAGCACCTTTTTGTTATTTACGATTTCAGTTCGTGAATCTAGTTTAAGTTGTCTTTTGCTTCTGTTTATTCGTAAGAAACAGGCCGGGGATCAAGATCAGTGCCAGAACGATCGCGGCTAAAAGAAAACCGATATGGTACGCCTGCAATTGATTTGCAATGGTTGGATGCAAGCCTTGTATGACTGTAGCAACAGCCGTCGCAATAATGGCTGAGCCGAAGCTTGAACCGAGGTTTTCAATGATATTTATCCCAACACCCGCTTCCGGAAGTTGCTTGCTGCCTAGTCCAGTGTACGCTTCGCTCATTAATGGAAGACTAATGCCCCCAACGCTGGCACCACGAATAAATAAGATTACTGAAATCCAGATCATACTTGTATGATCTGTGATGAAGATAAAAGGAATGGACCCAATAAGGGAAAGGAAAAGACTGACGATCAGCACATATTTTGCACCAATGCGGTCGATCATTTTTCCAATGAAAGGTCGGGTGATCAGCATACCAACGCCTTGAGGGATGAGTGCAACTGCTGTTTCAATGGCTGTGAAGTGTCGAAAGGTTTGAAAAAACAAAGGGAGTATTAACATCGGACCCATGATGGCGATATTAGCGAAGAATAGCCCGGCACTTGAGGCTGCAAAGTTCTTATGCTTAAACAAATTCATGGGCAGAACCGTTTGATTCATTTTAATACGATTATAAACGAGATAAATGAGAGCCGAAGCAAGGCCAATCCCCATCCACAAAATGGTTTCCTGATTATTGAAAGTGGCATAATCCGCTGCTTTGGTGATTCCGTATATTAAAGCTATGCTCATAATGGATAAAACGATAATTCCAAATAGATCGAGCTTGCTTTCTTTGTTAAAAGGCTCGTAGTTTGGAATCTTTCTGATCATTAGTGGTGCAGAGATCAATACAATGAACACGTTAATGAAGAAGATCCATGGCCAAGATGCGACTTGAACGATGAACCCTCCGATGATGGGTCCCAAAATAGGACCAAAGATCATAGGAGTGCTTACAATCGCCATGACTCTGCCTAAGTACTCTTGTCCGGTTGTCTTAACCAAGAGGGTGAACATGAGGGTGGTAATGACTCCGGCACTAAATCCCTGAAGCAAACGGAAGAAGATAAAACTGGATATATCCCAGCTAACACCTATTAGTAAAGAGATTACGCCAAAAGCAATGACCGCTCCAATGAAGACCTTTTTGCTATTAAATTGATTCATGAGCCAACCAGATACCGGAACTGCAATCGCAAGGGCTAAAATATATCCTGTAATGGCCCATTGAATGGTGCTTAATGTGGTATGAAAATCTTTTGTGAGTTGACTTACAGCGATATTCACCATTGTAGAATCTAACATAGGAGCGATTGCTCCAAGAGCAATGGCCCAAGCGGTAATCAGGATATGTCTAGGTATTCCGGTTTCTTTTGCTTTGTTTGTACGCATATTAAACTCCTTTAACTAATATTGTTTCCTCGTCAACCAAAATTCTATCCACTTTTAGTTTCCTTGTCAACAATAAAAAAGGTTTAAAAAAAGCATCCATATCTCTTTAGAGAAGGTTGCTCTTGGTTATATTCTTAATTTATAGTTGTTTCACTTCATTATATCTAAACCTTGTTTCTTTATTTCAGTGTCCAAATGTTTACTGTACAGTTCAATGAAGTCCAGCATGTGATCGAATTGCTCTTCCGTTACATGCTTGAATACGGATTCATCTCTTTCCTGAAACTCTTTATGCAGTTTCTCGTGAATGTCAAATACGACTCTGCCTTGCTGGGTGAGTTTAAAAAAGACTTCTTTCTTGTTATTCGTTTTCTGATAGTCTTCGATCAGGCCTTTTTCAATGAGTTTCTTCGTTAATTTACTTATAGCGCCCTTGGTCATATACATGGACTCCGCCAGCTTGGTTACATTGGAATCTACATTTTTCTCTATAAATTCAATGCAATGGACTTCAGAAGGCTTGTACCCTTGAAGACTGCTTTCCATCTTCGATTTATTAATCCAGACTAACTTGTTAAATAAGTCCCTGAAATTCAGCATAACCTGTTCTTGTTTGTTCATGGTTAGTCACCCCATACGAGTAATATGATAAAGTGAGACAGAACATAGAAGCACCATCTTACATAGTAGTACGTGAATTAATATCACTGACAACGTTTATCTCCTACGATAAACTATAACCTTTTATAAGGTGAAATCAAATGATGGGATTCCGGGAGTCATAATTAGTGAATGTATTTTCAAAATGGATGGGACATGTAACTGAAATAGGTGCCACTCGGCAATGGAGTGGCACCTATTTATCTTTGATTCGATGAATTGATCCGATCAATTAAAGCAAGCACGATTTGCTAAATAGACTGCATTCCTTTTAAAAATACAATCTATTTAGGGAATTCAATATAACTACAATAGTTAGAGCCTATATATAGGGTCTGAGCTGCAATCTTGTATTTGGATGTGGAAGCCCAAGGTTCTTTCACATTGGAATGTACATGGTAAGCAGGAAAATTAGAAGAAGATACTTCTGCTCGAATAAAAGAACCTTTTTGCAGTTCCCACGCTGTTGGCCACATCTCTATAATGACCTGTACAGGTTGGTTGGGTGTATAATCCACGGGTTGATCAATGTTATTCCGATATCTCAGAGAAGTTATGCCATCGACGATATTAAAACTTTGACCATCCGGAAATACCTCGCAGATCTTCACACTAAAAGCCGTATCCTCCGCATCTGTACTAACCTCTAAGCACACTTTAATACCGCCTGTTATTTGTGTATTTTCATCCAGTACAGCAGAGTCAAACCTCAGGACATCTTGGCGATCAGAAAAGTCAGGTTGGGCCAAACTACCATGTGGTGCACCCTTAAACGAAGGCATGATCCATGCGAGTAAGGCACTTCCTCCATGGGTAGGTACGGGGGAGGAAGGATCGTATACATACTTCACTGTTGACGGTTGCGATGGCTTGTCGGTTAGTTGCTGTTCAGGATTATTTGAAAAGTACAAACGCCAGGTTGTATCCTGATCCGTTATGGACTGACGTTCTTCCCACCGAGAAGCTCCAATACGATAAAAGGAAATTGGGCTGAATGTGCCGGGGTTCCCTTTTAAATGTATATCAAACCATTCCAAGGCCGCTTTTATTCGAAAAGCTCCCAGAAGGTTAGCATCAGGATACGTTCGTTCACCTGGTGAATTCCCGACATGATCCCAAGGGCCGACTACAAATCTGCTTTTACGTTTTACGTGATCTTGAAGCAGGTTGTAGCCTTTGAAGGCTCCCTCCAGATGATGGTCAAACCATCCCTCTACCATAAACACTGGAATATTGATCTTGGCAGGAATATTTAACAGCTCTGCCCATATTCCATCCTGCCAGTATTTTGATTCACGGCTCGTCTCTGAAATATAGCTTTGGTAGAAGGGAAGGGTACGGCCCAAAAGTTTCTCGTCTGCTTGGTTATGAGGCAGAATGCTGAGAGAGTCTTGATACAGCTCGCCTGCATCGGTCGTCGTTTCAACCCCGGAATTCGCAAACGCCCAGGACGTATATATGTCATGCCGAAACATACCGTTCATATACATCTGTCCGTAGCGATCCACTCCAAAAAGATCTAGAAATACGGTTTTGACTTCTTTAGGAAACGAATCAGCGATAATCCAGGTTGTAAATGAACAGTACGATTGGCCGAAGAGTGCAATGTTTCCATTTTGGAAAGATTGCTGGACTAGCCATTCCAATGTATTAATGCCATCTTCACGTTCATTCACAAAGGGAGACCACTCCCCTTCGGAAAGTCCTGTTCCTCTACAGGATTGAATAACTAGAACATAACCATGCCTGACGAATTGTGTATAGGTTGCTTCAAGCAAGTCTTGGTTATTGGGATAGGGATTACGTACGAGAATGCATGGCCAAGAATCACCTTGATTAGGCCGGTAAATCCTAGTATGAAGCTGAACGCCATCTCGCATCGAAACCATGGCTTCACTCATACCGTGGATTTCATATTTGCAAGGTGGGTTTTCCTGTTCGATCGTTTTAGTTAAACCTTCCCATTGGGGATTTACTTGGAATGATCTCATTTTTTTACACCTTCTAACGAATTTATTATGTGGTCATTCTTTTTCTGAATTGAATAGCAAATGCAAGGCAAAGGAAACCAATTGTATACGCTACCACGTTCAAAATCAATGAGGCTGAGTAGGAATGGGTTTGATCAAACATCGATCCATGTATATATACAGAAACAGCATTGGCAAATGCACCGAACATGAGAATAATAGAAAGGATTTGACTATAGTCTTTCGTTCCGAAAGATCCACGAATCAATAGAGGGATTGCAGTAAGTACGATGGCTTGTCCCATCCCGCTCAGAAATCCAGAACCATTCAAAAAGACTACATTGTTGAATACGCCTGTACTATACCATCCAGAAGCTCCAAGGAGCGTGAAAATAAGTAGTACAATGACGGGTTTAACATGATCCAACATAAAGCCCATAAGCAGTTTACCAATGGCGGCTCCAATAAGCAGGGCGGACATCACACTTGCACCTACTTGTAAACTGAAGTTTAAGCTTTGAATAAGTGCCGGTACATGTTGTGCCAGAGAGCCAGCTGCCTGAAAACAGATAATAGCTATGATAAAGCTGTAAAAGATAGGTGTGCGGGATGCCTCTTTTATCGACAGACCGTTCGCTTCCACATTGTTGACTGCTTGATTTGATTCAGCTGCTGTATGATTCGTTTCTGCACCATAAGGAAGCAAACCGTTTTCAGGTTTGAATTTCATCAGAAGGGCCGTCGGTAAAAGCACGACAAGACATATAATGCCTACGATGATATAAGTTGTTCTCCATCCATGTTCAAGAATAAGATGACTGATTATCGGATTAAAGAACGAGCCTCCGACAGCGGTCAGCGCACCTGTAATTCCAAACAAAATCCCAAGCTTTTTCTCGAACCAGTTACCGAGCAAAATAGGGATGGAGATCACAATGGAGATACTCTGCACGACTCCCAAGACTACTTTGATCCCGTAGAAAGGAGTGACACTTTGAATGAATGAACATGCTATAAAACAAAGGCCTGTTATTCCGAAAGACAGACTGAGCAGCAGTTTGGTATTGACCTTTTTAAACACTGTACCAGCAAACAATAAAGAAACTGCACCGGCAATCCCGCCAAAGGTTGCGTTGAGAGCGATTTCAGCACGCGTCAAATTTAAATCTGTGCTCATCCCTCCCCAGAATAAACCGGCTGTATTGATTGTTAATCCGAAACCAACGAAGGATATAATACAGCATCCCAAAAAAATGACCCAAGCATAGTGAATTTTCATATTGTCCCCCCTGATGTGTGCACACCCCTATCATTCCACTATATGGAATGGCATTCAACTTAATGATTAGAATTGAATTATCATTCCGTATAATGGAATGGTGTTCTTGAATGTGGAATGGGTGTGTTGTATGATTGGAATAGTAGCATACGCTTACATTATAATCAAGATAAAGATTAACGATGAAAGGTGCCTTATTAATGACCAATAAATCTAACGTAACTTTGAAAACATTAACCATTATGAAGGCTTTCATTGATGGACAAGCGGTATGGGGAGTCAATGATCTTGCACGATATCTGGAAAGTCCACCTAGTTCCATACACCGTATTTTAAAGACATTAAAAGAAGAGAACATTTTACAGACTATCCCCGAAACGAATAAGTACACGATTGGGAATGAGTGGGTACGACTTTCATCATTTATTAGTGCTAATTTTGGATTGAAATCCGTAGCTGAACCTTACCTTAAGACCTTGTCGCATGAAGTGGGACAGTCCGTGTATTTGGCACAATATCAAGAGCAGTATCAGAAGCTATCATTCATTTTAGGTATTCATAGTTCCAACATTCTTCAGTATCGCTTAGAGCTCGGAGTGCTTCAACCCATTCATATTGGAGCCAGCGGGAAAGCAATTTTAGCATTTTTAAAAGATGAACAGATTAAGGAAGTGTTAAATCAGGAAGGTGTGCCATTAGATGAAGCAAAGCAAATTATGGTGGAGATCGAGAGGATCAGAAGTGAAGGATACTCCTATACGTTCAGTGAACGTAAAAATGAGTCGATCGGATTCGGTGCTCCTATCTTTGATGCCGCGCACAATGTAGTCGGAAGCATTATTTTCGCAATCCCGTTGAGCCTGTATAAAGAGGAAGAGAAGAGTGTTATGATCGACAAAATTTTAGAGACATCCAAAGAAATTTCATATCATCTTGGACAAGTAAGATAAAAAAGTAGATGGTCTATCAGATTGCCAAGAAACTGAACATTCCAATGCATACAATCTGACGCGCATGTTAATTATAACCTTTAATAATGAAGTTATGTCATCCGAGGAATATGGACTTCATTCGGAAAGGAGCATGCGACGTGCCTGATTGGTTAGAGGTTATTATACGAACGATTTCTGCGGTAACTATGCTGTTTCTCATTACGAAGATTTTAGGTAAGCGGCAGATCTCTGAACTCTCCTTGTTCGAATATATAACGGGTATCACGCTCGGGAACCTGGTAGGTTACATCTCTTTGGATACCGACACAAGCTGGTATTTGGGCTTTCTTGCTGTGCTGGTGTGGGTTTCTTTCTCGGCAGGTGCAGAGTACCTAACGATGAAAAGTAAAAAGTTTCGAGATATTGTGGATGGAAAATCAACGATCCTTGTTGAAAATGGAGCTGTTATTCAGAAAAATCTGAAAAAGGAACGACTGACGATTGATGAGTTTTTGGAACAGCTTCGTAAGAAAGATGTTTTTCGGGTGGCCGATGTGGAATTTGCGGTAATGGAACAGAGCGGAGATATTAGTGTGTTATTAAAAAAGGAATATCAACCTCTCACCGCGGACATGTTGGGGTATCGTCTTTCTTCGGAAAAGGAACCGCGAACGATCATTATGGATGGTCGCATTCTACCTGAAACTTTAAATTCTGCTGCAGTGAGTGAGGATTGGGTCAAAAAAGAACTGCGTAAGCTAGATCTGACCTTAAGCCAAGTTTCGATCGGTCAGGTGGATAGTAAAGGAGAACTGACCGTGCAGACCGGAACGGAGGCTTTACCCAAACCAGCCCAATCGAATCCAAATGATCAGATCAAAGACTTGGTACAACGATTGCAGGACGATTTGATTATGAGAAAACAACTTGCAGCGAACGACAAAGATCGTCTTAAATATCAGGAGGCGTTAGATCAATTTCAAACGGCAATGCATGCTTATCAAAAAACGAATCCGTCGTGAAAAGGTACATAACAAAACCATTTGAAACCCTGGCTAAAGCCAGGGCTTTTTTTATAAACTATAGTAATCTATGAATATTTGGAAAATTTTCTGGAACGAACTTCACATTAGAACGTAATATAGAAGGTGAAAGTGATCTCGTTGATCTTTGTCTACATCAAAAGTGTAGAAATTAGAAGAAGAAGGGAAATACATAATATATGAAGCAATGGAAACGCGTACTCTTATCTCTTACCGTCTCAGTAGGATTGCTCGCATCAGCAGTTCCGGCAATGGCTGCTCCGCAAGACACGGCTGTTAAAATCGATAATAAAGCTGTTACATACACTGCGGGTGCACCAATTGTTGAAAAAGGAACGACTCTCGTTCCACTCCGTACAACGCTGGATGCACTTGATGCCAAACTGGCGGGTACAACCGATGACAGTATCACAGCAATCGTCAATGGCAAGACCATAACGCTGAAAAGCAAACTTGTTCGCATCAATGGTGTTACTTACGCACCAATTCGTATCGTTGGCGATGCCGCAGGGTATGAGGTTCGTTGGGATAAGGCTACAAGAACTGTGTTGCTCGTATCCAAGGGTGACGGCACGGTTGAAACCGCTCAAAACGGTGGACGCGGCTTCATGTGGGAAGTGCAGAATAACGGCAATACCGTATATTTGGTAGGGTCGATGCATGTAGCAGACAAAAGTTTTTACCCATTGCGTCCTGAATTTGAAGAGGCGTTTGCTGAAGCTGACTATCTTGGCGTAGAAATAGATCTGAGTAAAGCGGCAGACGAAGAGCAACAGAAGTTGGTGTTAAGTCTGGGTTCATATCAGGATGGCACAACGTTGAAGGATCATATTTCCAGTGAGACATACAGCAAGCTTGGTGATATTTTGAAGAAAAAGGGGTTAGAGCCTAATGCGTTTGATGCATTTAAGCCTTGGGTGGTGGAAACTACGCTGGGAAGTCTGAAGATGTCATCAGTTGGACTGGAAGCAGCGTCCGGTGTAGATTTGTATTTTATTCAAAAAGCGATTGAGCGTAAAATCCCTGTCATTGAACTTGAATCCTACCAGTCTCAATTAGGAATGTTCGATAATTTCTCAAAAGAATTACAGGAAAAAACATTGCGTTCCACAATCGATAACTTCGATGTACTGGACAATTCCGCGAATCAGATGGCTGAGATGTGGAAAACAGGTAATGACGAGCAATTGCTGGAGTTGACCAACACCTTCTCCGATGATGAAGAGTATAACAAAGCGATGTTGATAGACCGCAATATCGGTATGGCCGACAAGATCGATGGTTACCTGAAAAACGGCAAAGGCGAAGAGTACTTTATCGTAGTTGGAGCAGCACACTATTTAGGGGACCACGGGGTTGTGAAGTTGCTAGAGGATAAAGGATATAAGGTAGAGCGCAAGTAAGGTGAAAACAGTTAGGTAAGGTATCTAATGGTTTACTCTTTATGGTTCACCTTAGTTGTTTCAATAAAAGGAATGCACGTAGGAGCCCTTTCAGACGCTTAGTTTGAAAGGGTTTCTTTCTATGAGTAAGCGTCTTTATTATCTAATGATAATTGGCCGGTTACAGTTGGTGGAGAGTGAGGGTAGTGAGTGATAGACTGTGCTGATCTTTAGTTGATAATCATTTGGATAAAAGTGGATAACTAAATTTAATAAATAAAACTTTACAAGTGGAGTCGATACGTGGTATATTCTTATTCCGGCCAAGAAAACACAGCTTACACGGTGCGGCAAGCAAATGAAAATAAGCTTCGAAAGAAACTTGAAAAAAAGAGCTTGCAAAGTTGGTTCGGACATGATATTATATAAGAGTTGCTGAAACGAACTGGTTTCGGTAGCGAGAACAAGTTTGATCTTTGAAAACTGAACAACGAGTGAGTATCGATCTTGCTTGCAAGATCAAAAAAATGAGATTTTTAATCTCGTCAGATTCAAAATGAGCTTATCGCTCTTTTCAATACCCCGATGAGTTTCACAGCGTTTAATGACGCTGACGAAATTCATCTTTATTGGAGAGTTTGATCCTGGCTCAGGACGAACGCTGGCGGCATGCCTAATACATGCAAGTCGAGCGGACTTGAAGAGAAGCTTGCTTCTCTGATGGTTAGCGGCGGACGGGTGAGTAACACGTAGGCAACCTGCCCTCAAGCTTGGGACAACTACCGGAAACGGTAGCTAATACCGAATACTTGTTTTCTTCGCCTGAAGAGAACTGGAAAGACGGAGCAATCTGTCACTTGGGGATGGGCCTGCGGCGCATTAGCTAGTTGGTGAGGTAACGGCTCACCAAGGCGACGATGCGTAGCCGACCTGAGAGGGTGATCGGCCACACTGGGACTGAGACACGGCCCAGACTCCTACGGGAGGCAGCAGTAGGGAATCTTCCGCAATGGGCGAAAGCCTGACGGAGCAATGCCGCGTGAGTGATGAAGGTTTTCGGATCGTAAAGCTCTGTTGCCAGGGAAGAACGCTTGGGAGAGTAACTGCTCTCAAGGTGACGGTACCTGAGAAGAAAGCCCCGGCTAACTACGTGCCAGCAGCCGCGGTAATACGTAGGGGGCAAGCGTTGTCCGGAATTATTGGGCGTAAAGCGCGCGCAGGCGGTCATGTAAGTCTGGTGTTTAATCCCGGGGCTCAACCCCGGATCGCACTGGAAACTGTGTGACTTGAGTGCAGAAGAGGAGAGTGGAATTCCACGTGTAGCGGTGAAATGCGTAGAGATGTGGAGGAACACCAGTGGCGAAGGCGACTCTCTGGGCTGTAACTGACGCTGAGGCGCGAAAGCGTGGGGAGCAAACAGGATTAGATACCCTGGTAGTCCACGCCGTAAACGATGAGTGCTAGGTGTTAGGGGTTTCGATACCCTTGGTGCCGAAGTTAACACATTAAGCACTCCGCCTGGGGAGTACGGTCGCAAGACTGAAACTCAAAGGAATTGACGGGGACCCGCACAAGCAGTGGAGTATGTGGTTTAATTCGAAGCAACGCGAAGAACCTTACCAGGTCTTGACATCCAACTAACGAGGCAGAGATGCGTTAGGTGCCCTTCGGGGAAAGTTGAGACAGGTGGTGCATGGTTGTCGTCAGCTCGTGTCGTGAGATGTTGGGTTAAGTCCCGCAACGAGCGCAACCCTTATATTTAGTTGCCAGCATTTCGGGTGGGCACTCTAGATAGACTGCCGGTGACAAACCGGAGGAAGGTGGGGATGACGTCAAATCATCATGCCCCTTATGACCTGGGCTACACACGTACTACAATGGCCGGTACAACGGGCTGCGAAATCGCGAGATGGAGCCAATCCCAACAAAGCCGGTCTCAGTTCGGATTGCAGGCTGCAACTCGCCTGCATGAAGTCGGAATTGCTAGTAATCGCGGATCAGCATGCCGCGGTGAATACGTTCCCGGGTCTTGTACACACCGCCCGTCACACCACGAGAGTTTATAACACCCGAAGTCGGTGGGGTAACCGCAAGGAGCCAGCCGCCGAAGGTGGGATAGATGATTGGGGTGAAGTCGTAACAAGGTAGCCGTATCGGAAGGTGCGGCTGGATCACCTCCTTTCTATGGAGAATCGTCTTCTGCAACGAAGACATTCAAAACTAAAATCTAGCCAGGTCGGCTAGTTACTCACTCGTTGCTCAGTTTTGAGAGCTCAAACTCTCAAAACTTCTCGTTTGTTCGACCGACACATCCGTGAACGGCCCGAACCAAACGATTTGTTCTTTGAAAACTAGATATCGAAACGAAACAAACGCGAATTAGAACATTCCTTTAAGCTGATCTTGTGTAAACAAGTGAAGTGTTTTATAAGGTAGATTGCTGGAGCGAGTGATCGAAATGGAACGACTTTTGGCTTTGCGCAAGCAAACCAAGGGAAGTGACAGCTCGAACACGAGCGCAATGGTTAAGCTACTAAGAGCACACGGAGGATGCCTAGGCGCTAGGAGCCGATGAAGGACGTGGCGAACAACGAAACTGCCTCGGGGAGCTGTAAGCAAGCTTTGATCCGGGGATGTCCGAATGGGGAAACCCAGCTGGGGTAATTTCCAGTTACTCATAACTGAATACATAGGTTATGTAGAGGCATACCAGGGGAACTGAAACATCTAAGTACCCTGAGGAAGAGAAAACAATAGTGATTCCGTCAGTAGCGGCGAGCGAACGCGGAGAAGCCCAAACCAAGGAGCTTGCTCTTTGGGGTTGTGGGACGTCTCACATGGAGTTACAAAGGAACCGGTTAAGCGAAGAGGTCTGGAAAGGCCCGCCAAAGAAGGTAAAAGCCCTGTAATTGAAAGTCTGTTCCCTCCGAGACGGATCCCGAGTAGTGCGGGGCACGTGAAACCCCGTATGAATCCGGCAGGACCATCTGCCAAGGCTAAATACTTCCTAGCGACCGATAGTGAAGCAGTACCGTGAGGGAAAGGTGAAAAGCACCCCGGAAGGGGAGTGAAATAGAACCTGAAACCGTGTGCTTACAAAAAGTCAGAGCCCGTTTTAGGGGTGATGGCGTGCCTTTTGTAGAATGAACCGGCGAGTTACGTTCCCGTGCAAGGTTAAGGTGAAGAGCCGGAGCCGCAGCGAAAGCGAGTCTGAATAGGGCGACTATAGTACGTGGACGTAGACCCGAAACCGGGTGATCTACCCCTGTCCAGGGTGAAGGTGCGGTAACACGCACTGGAGGCCCGAACCCACGCATGTTGAAAAATGCGGGGATGAGGTGGGGGTAGCGGAGAAATTCCAATCGAACTCGGAGATAGCTGGTTCTCCCCGAAATAGCTTTAGGGCTAGCCTCGGAAAACAGAGTCGTGGAGGTAGAGCACTGATTGGGTGCGGGGCCCGCAAGGGTTACCAAGCTCAGTCAAACTCCGAATGCCATAGACTTACTTCCGGGAGTCAGACAGTGAGTGCTAAGATCCATTGTCAAAAGGGAAACAGCCCAGACCATCAGCTAAGGTCCCCAAGTGTGTGTTAAGTGGGAAAGGATGTGGAGTTGCACAGACAACCAGGATGTTGGCTTAGAAGCAGCCACCATTGAAAGAGTGCGTAATAGCTCACTGGTCGAGTGACTCTGCGCCGAAAATGTAACGGGGCTAAACACACCACCGAAGCTATGGCTTGATGCTTTGCATCAGGGGTAGGGGAGCGTTGTATAAGGGTTGAAGGTGTACCGTAAGGAGCGCTGGACATTATACAAGTGAGAATGCCGGTATGAGTAACGAAAAGATCAGTGAGAATCTGATCCGCCGAAAGCCTAAGGGTTCCTGAGGAAGGCTCGTCCGCTCAGGGTAAGTCGGGACCTAAGGCGAGGCCGAAAGGCGTAGTCGAAGGACAACAGGTCGAAATTCCTGTACCACCGTAAATCGTTACGAGCGATGGGGGGACGCAGTAGGGTAGTGACGCAGGCTGATGGATGCCTGTCCAAGCAGTAAGGCTGGTTAGTAGGCAAATCCGCTAACCGTAAGGCTGAGCTGTGATGGGGAGTGAAAATTACAGTAGCGAAGGTCATGATCTCACACTGCCAAGAAAAGCCTCTAGCCAGATGAAGGTGCCCGTACCGCAAACCGACACAGGTAGGCGAGAAGAGAATTCTAAGGCGCGCGGAAGAACTCTCGTTAAGGAACTCGGCAAAATGACCCCGTAACTTCGGGAGAAGGGGTGCCCCGGTAGTGTGAATAGCACGAGGGGGCCGCAGTGAAAAGGCCCAAGCGACTGTTTAGCAAAAACACAGGTCTGTGCGAAGCCGTAAGGCGAAGTATACGGGCTGACGCCTGCCCGGTGCTGGAAGGTTAAGGGGAGTGGTTAGGGAGTAATCCCGAAGCTGTGAACCGAAGCCCCAGTAAACGGCGGCCGTAACTATAACGGTCCTAAGGTAGCGAAATTCCTTGTCAGGTAAATTCTGACCCGCACGAATGGCGTAACGACTTGGGCGCTGTCTCAACGAGAGATCCGGTGAAATTTTAATACCTGTGAAGATGCAGGTTACCCGCGACAAGACGGAAAGACCCCATGGAGCTTTACTGCAGCTTGATATTGAATTTGGGTACGATCTGTACAGGATAGGTGGGAGCCTTTGAAGCGTGAGCGCCAGCTTGCGTGGAGGCACCGTTGGGATACCACCCTGATCGTATCTAGGTTCTAACCTGGTACCGTAAACCGGTGCGGGGACAGTGTCAGGTGGGCAGTTTGACTGGGGCGGTCGCCTCCTAAAGAGTAACGGAGGCGCCCAAAGGTTCCCTCAGAATGGTTGGAAATCATTCGAAGAGTGCAAAGGCATAAGGGAGCTTGACTGCGAGACCTACAAGTCGAGCAGGGACGAAAGTCGGGCTTAGTGATCCGGTGGTACCGCATGGAAGGGCCATCGCTCAACGGATAAAAGCTACCCTGGGGATAACAGGCTTATCTCCCCCAAGAGTCCACATCGACGGGGAGGTTTGGCACCTCGATGTCGGCTCATCGCATCCTGGGGCTGAAGTAGGTCCCAAGGGTTGGGCTGTTCGCCCATTAAAGCGGTACGCGAGCTGGGTTCAGAACGTCGTGAGACAGTTCGGTCCCTATCTGTCGTGGGCGTAGGAAATTTGAGAGGAGCTGTCCTTAGTACGAGAGGACCGGGATGGACGTACCGCTGGTGTACCAGTTGTTCCGCCAGGAGCACCGCTGGGTAGCTATGTACGGACGGGATAAGCGCTGAAAGCATCTAAGCGTGAAGCCCCCCTCAAGATGAGATTTCCCAGTATGTAAGACCCCTTGAAGACGACGAGGTAGATAGGCTGGGGGTGGAAGTGCAGTAATGCATGGAGCTGACCAGTACTAATCGGTCGAGGGCTTATCCAATAGCAAGTTTTGATCGCATACGTTTCGTTTCGAATCTAGTTTTCAGAGAACAACACTCTGAATGGTGAAATGAAAATCGGTACATCACGGAATGTGTGTATGATTTTCAATTCCAAAATGGATATGGAAGAAGCTATGCTTCGACCAATCGCGTTTGGTGGCGATGGCGGAGGGGTTCCACACGTACCCATCCCGAACACGACCGTTAAGCCCTCTAGCGCCGATGGTACTTGGACCGCAGGGTCCTGGGAGAGTAGGACGCCGCCAAGCAAAGCAAAGACACACTTGATGAAAATCAGGTGTGTCTTTTTTGTGTCTTGCACAGAATGGTACTGAGCCCCTGACCCTGGCGTTCTCTTTTGGAGAACTACGCCGGGGTTAGGGGCCAGTGTTTAATATCGTGACGGTGGGGTGAAAATACAGCGAACGTTATGTTTGTTTTTAAACCATAATATTTATTTTGCCTGTAACAGATTGAGCCGCTCGGTCAAGGAGCGTTTGCGATAATAGAGTGCTATCGTGATTAGAACAATCATTTCAGATAATGGTACAGCTAGCCATACTCCAGTAACACCCAGAAACGAAGGGAGAATAGCAATCAAAGCAATCATGATAATCATCTCGCGTGCGGCTGTAATCCAGATCGCCATTTTAGCGTTACCTATGGACTGGAAGTACGTGCTCATGACAAAATTTACTCCCATGAATACATAAGCAATGGTGAAAATACGCAAACCGTAGACCGCATTATCAGTTACACTGCTACTGAAGTTACCAAAGATTTGCACAAAATAAGGTGCTCCAACTTGAACGATGAGAAGCAGAACCACACCGCAGGTTAAGGCTGTTTTGACGGCAATACGAATCGTTTCCTGCACTTGTTCTGCTCGCTGTGCACCATGATAATAACTGATTAGGGGCTGCGCAGCAGAAGCCAGACCAAGGAATGCCATTAAGACAACCCCGTGGATGTAATTTAAAACCGTAAACGAGGCAACACCATCCGTACCTCCAATCCGTTCCGTTGAGATGTTATGTGAGACCGAAAAGACGGACATACCGAGTTCAGCCAGGAAGCTGGGAAAGCCAATAAGTGCGATCATGCAAAGCAATTTGGTACTCCATGTGAACCTTGTGAACGTAAGATTATTGGACTTTTTGAAAAAATGACTGAACAGCACGAGCAGTGCCAAAGCGGCTGAAACAATCGTGCCAAGTGCAACCCCGCGTACTCCCCACTCCAGCACATATAACGTAATATAATTGATGACAATGTTAGCTACAGCAAAGGTAATCTGGGCATACATTGAGGTGTTTGGACCGCCATCGTTGCGAACAAAAACGGATAAAGCATTTTCGATCGTAAAAACAAACCCGAAAAGTAACATGATATTCATATAGTCGGATGCGAAGGGAAAAGTATCTGCATTTGCACCCAATGCATATACGAGTTTATCTTTGAATGTGAAGGCCGTGTAACCAATAACCACTGTGACCAGCGAAATGAGAATAATGGATTTGGTAAACACTTCTTTGGCCTTCTGATTTTCTTTCCTGCCCATATGATTAGAGTATAACGTAGCTCCGCCCATGCCGATCCATAGAGACATTGCCACGAACAGGGTGTAGACAGGGGAAGCGATGCCGATGCCTGCCATAGCGGTTGACCCCAGTTTATGCCCAACCATAATGCCGTCGATAATAAAGTTAAATGCGATGACCAGCATCCCCAGAACAGAGGGCACCAGATAGCTGATAAAAGCTTTGCCTACCGTTTGCCTCTCAAGTGGATGTGTCCAATTTGTACTCATAATGACCTCCGTTAGTAAGTTTAAAAAGTTTATACCTATATATTATACTGAACGTTCGTTCTGTATAATAACACGAGTACAATTCAAATGGCAACTTTTCCGAAATTCATACCGTTTATTTGATACAGTATGAGAGAAGACCGGGGAGGGAGGTAAGATCACATGAAACAAAATAAATACGATGATAAGGCATTTTTTCAGAATTATAGTAAGATGGCTCGCTCCGTTGAAGGGTTAGATGCAGCTGGGGAATGGCATGAATTACAAACCTTATTACCCGATTTAAAGGATAAGCGAGTACTTGATTTGGGTTGCGGTTTTGGCTGGCATTGCCGATATGCGCGTGAACAACAGGCGAGTTCTGTCATCGGTGTAGACTTATCCGAAAATATGCTGCGGCGTGCGCGTGAGTTGACGAATGATCTACAGATTGAGTATCGGCAGACGGCCATCGAAGATATTCATTTTGACCAGAATCAGTTCGATGTGGTTATTAGCTCGCTTGCTCTGCATTACATTAAACATTTGCATGACGTGTATCGTAAAATTAATCATTGTCTAGTCACAGGTGGAACGTTCATTCTATCTGTTGAACATCCGATATTCACCGCTCGTGCGGAGCAAGATTGGCATTATGATGCTCAAGGGGAGAAACTGCATTGGCCTGTGGATCATTATCATGAGCAAGGACAGCGGATCGCAAACTTTTTGGATCATGATGTGGTGAAGTATCATCGGACGATGGCTACACATCTGAATGAATTGATTGGTGCGGGGTTCATCATTCAACAAGTGGCAGAATCCAAACCTTCTTTGGAGATGATGGAGCAGGTCCCAGGGATGTCTGATGAGAATCGAAGACCGATGTTTCTGATGATTGTAGCAATGAAGAAATAATGATGAATCTTATATGTACATTATTCAACGTTTTACGATGGCGTGTTCAGTGTATCTGGACATGCTGTTTTTTGTTTTTTTGCTAAAATATAAAGAATATTGTGTAAATTAGGGAACCGGATGACAGTCCGTTTAGTCGTATTAAGTGAGGTGAACATTCGTTGGACTATTCGTTTCTGGCAGAGGCCCAGACCATCAACAATGACACACTTGCCAGCCTGATGCATGATTACGGCAATGATGTGTGGAATTATGTTTATTTTTTAACTAGAAATACGGAGCAAGCAGATGATTTGTCACAGGAAGTGTTTGTCCGGGCATACACAGGAATCGCGAACTATCGGGGAGATTGCTCGATCAAAACATGGCTTCTAACAATTACGAGGAACACAACGTTTACATACCGAAAGTCGAGGTTTTTCCGAAGCAGCTTATGGGGAGAAACGTTGTCGTTAGAGTCAGATCAAGGAGATCAATCCGGATCGAGAAAAACGATGCGAGAACGATCAGCTTATCCATCTGCCGAGATAGAAGTGATTCGTAAAGTACATATCAATGAAATTTGGGATATCGTGCTGGCACTACCGGAGAAGTTTCGGGAGATTCTTCTGTTGCATCTGAGGTATGAACTTACAACGGTGGAGATCGCAGATATGTTACGAATTAGCCAAGGAACCGTGAAATCACGGCTATCCCGGGCTAAGGATAAGGTTCGAAAGCAGTGGGAGGAGAGAAGCGAATGAAACATGAGGATGATCAATGGGAAAAGGAGATCCGTAAGGGGCCGTTTGCAATGTCTCCTTTTACAGAAGATCACAAGCGTAAGGTGCTACAGCAGGTGCAGCGGATACGAACGGTAAGCAGGAAGGAAGAGGAAATGAGTGAAATGAGCCCTTTAGAGTCGTCATTGGAGCGATCTGGTTCACACTTTGATTTATCCAGGAGATACACAGATCCAGACACAAATGCAGTTAATGATAGAGCTAAAGCTAAAGATATATCTAAAGATACATTCAAAGTTGGACCAATACTTCAACGTCATAGAAAAAGTCGTAGAGGCATTCTCGTTGCAGGGTTGAGTGCACTGGTTATCGCGGGCGGGATCTTTATGTGGAACTGGGACGAAGGACAACTTGCCAAACCGTTGATTGAACAGATCAATCCGGCTTCAGCTTTGTTGTTTACAGATCACCTGAATATCGATATTCTTACGGAACAGATGAAAAAGAATGTTGCAATGACGATGAGAGATGATCTGGGCAAACAGCTACGCATTACCAAAGTACAAGATCTGCCTGTGTCTGGCAGAATATACGTCGAAGCAGGCCAGGAGAAAGGAACAGATTACGCCCAAATCTGGCTGGACGCCAAGACGGGCAACCTTCGTGAAGTGCAGATGAGAGCCGAGATGCAGCCAAGTAAGCTGGAACATCGATATATGCGTCAGGTGTCGTCACTTTTGGAGAGTATCGGTAGTGCTCCTACGCTCAAACCCATACTTGTTAGGCGTTTTGTAAACATGAACCAAGGGGAGATATTACCGATAATACGTACTACACTCGCATTACAGAATGAAACAAGTTTTGGGTATATTGAATGGGAGCAGGATAAGGTCACATCGGTATCCGGGGAAATTAATTCGGATGAGGTATCTCAGACTGCTTTGGCAGATGCTAAGGAATCGGTGGCTGCTTTGTCGGGGAAAACGAATTTAAATTTGGAAAGCATACATCGAACGAAGGATAATAAGCTGGGTGGAGAGTTTTTCTTTTTTCAATTTTCTCAAAATTACTTTGTTGAAATGACTGAAGGAAAAGAAGGGGTGGGTTATACAGTTCGAGATGTTAATAATTATGAGTCATTCATTGGAGATAGCAAAGAAATGGAGGCTTACCATGAAAAATTATATAATATGGACGAAACTATAATAAGAGAAAAAGTAGGGCCAATCATTAAGAGCATATTTAACATTAATTTGGATGCCTACAAACTTCATCGAAAAGCCGATGCATTAGGCATGGTAACTTTTGAATTAGAGTCTGCCAACGATATATTCGAGGTCGAATATAAAGAAGATGGACGCATCACCATGATTAGCAGGGGGAAATCGTAGTAGGATATAATCCGTTATTTAAGTATGTTAAATACAACTTACTTTTAGGAACCAGGGCACAATAAGGTACGTACTTTTCAATCTGGAGCATAACATCTAAACTGATACCTGAGCCATAAACAGTAAACGAAATCTATAGCTATGCAGATTCAGCATATAATATAAAGCAAAGGACGTGGAGAAGAGTGGATGTTACTGTAAAGACAAAGAAAAAAGAAGAGATTTTGCAGGCATTTAAGTTTCGTCATGCAACAAAGCTATTTGACGCGTCACGCAAAATTACAGAAGAAGACTTCGCTTTCATCCTTGAAACAGGTCGTTTGTCTCCAAGTTCCATTGGATTCGAACCATGGAAGTTTCTCATTGTACAAAATCCCGAGTTCCGTCAGCGCTTGTCCGAGGTGTCGTCCGGTGCACAGCGGCAGCTAGCCACAGCCAGTCACTTCATTGTGATCTTGGCTCGCACGGATGCCAGCTACAGCTCTCCTTATGCTGAGTACATGCTGAGAGAGGTTCAGGGCATGCCCGATGATGTATTCAAGCTGACAAGTGAAGCTTACGGTAAATTTCAGAACAATCAAGGTCTGCTTCAAAACGCGAAAACATTATTCGACTGGGCATCTAAACAGACATACATTGCCCTTGGCAATATGATGACAGCAGCGGCTCAGATTGGCATCGATTCTTGTCCGATCGAAGGATACAATTATGCAGAGGTGCATCGTATTCTGGAAGATGCAGGACTGTTAGAGAACGGCGCATGGGATGTGTCAGTGATGGCGGCCTTTGGTTATCGTGCAGAAGAGCCTCATCGTGAGAAATCACGCCAATCAGTTGAGCAAATTACACTCTGGATTAAATAACGATAAGGTAAAGAACGAAAGTAACGGCTATTAATGTGCAAACTAATCTTCTGTGACCTAAGCTGTTGTAACCATGTACGGCCCTTGTACTCCCATACCTTCAAGTATGAGAGTACAAGGGCCGTGTCACTTTGTTTGGAATTATGAATTGTATATAAGTTGAACTATTCTTTTACACAATAACGGAGAGGACAGAAAAAACCTGAAAAAGCGGAGCTAAAAGCTTTCTGAAAGAAAGCTAGCATCGGAAGCATACGCTTCGCCTTGATCACCGGATTTTCCCCTTTGGAAAAGGGAATCCGAAAAATCTGGGGATAACAGCTACTCTCCAGGTTATTCTGTCATCGGAGTGGGCCGTGTAAAATCTTTAGTTTAACTTATATAGTCTAAAAAATGAGGAGTTGAAAATACATAGATATCTATGTATAATACATTTATGTTAAAACACAACGCTTTTGCAATGATTGCACGAATCAGAGATCATGTGAACAAACGAATTGTTCATGAATTGGAACAGCATGAGGTAACAGGCATTGTGCCTTCTCATGGAGATGTCCTGATGTTTCTGTACCGGGAAGAGACATTGTCGATCAAAATGCTGGCTGAACGTGTTCAGCGTACGCAGCCTACAGTAACAGTGCTCGTCAACAAGCTGGAGAAGCTAGGGTATGTCGAACGTAGCAAGAGCGCTGAAGACAGCCGGGTAACGATGATTCGCCTAACGGACCAAGGGAAGCAGCTTGAGCCGATCTTCCGCGAAGTGTCGAATCAGATTAATCAGATAATCTATGCCGATCTGTCTGAAGAGCAGTCGGAGCAGTTGGAGAATTTGCTGTCTATGATTGTCAGACGTCTTTAAATTTGTTGAACCCAATTGCAATTGAGGAGGAAATAAAACATGAAACATCTTATCGTATACGCTCATCCACACACAGACAGCTTCAATAAAGCCATTTTGACTGCAGCCGTAACTGCTCTGGAAGCAGAGGGGCATGAGGTCGTTGTACGTGATCTGTATCAACTCGGCTTTCAGCCTGTACTGACTGAGGCGGATACAGCTGCAATGCGTGCAGGACAGACTCCCCAAGATATCGTAGCGGAGCAGAAATATGTGACAGAGGCAGAAGCTATTACGTTTATTTATCCAATCTGGTGGACGGGGCTTCCGGCGATTCTGAAAGGATACGTTGACCGGGTGTTTGCTTACGGATTTGCTTATGCATCTGGAGCGGCAGGAATCGAGAAACTGTTAACGGGTAAAAAAGGTGTTATGATCAGTACACACGGAACGCCGAAGGACGTGTATGACCAGATCGGTATGACGGATGCGCTCCAGCTGACTTCCGACACAGGGATTTTTGATTTTGTAGGAATCGAGCCGGTAGGCCATCTGCTCTTCGGTGGTATTGGTTATCTGGATGATGCTGCATATCAAGCCATGCTGGATGAAGTGAAACAGACGGTAACAACACGTTTCTAACATGGAATTGATCAGATGTGAATTGCCAAGCCGACTCTTGATGAGTCGGTTTGTTAGTTTATGGGGTTTGGCAAAAGGTCAAAAAGGGGGTATAATCGACCCATGGAACCTATACTCATTTTCAAAGCACTATCTAATGAGACACGCAGACAGATCCTGTTGTGGCTGAAAAACCCGGAGCAGCACTTCTCCCCCCTCGAGCTATCCCAGCATCCGGATGGCGGTAAGAGTGGGATCTGTGTTGGCACGATTCAATTGAAGGCTGGACTGGCACAGTCTGTAATCTCCAGCTATTTGTTGACGATGCTCAAGGCAGGGTTGTTGTTATCGGAGCGCAGAGGACAATGGACGTACTATCGACGCAATGAAGAAACGATACAGGCTTTTGCCGAGTACGTACAACATGAGTTATAAGCCGGATGCCGGAACGGAAGCTAAGGATGCAATACGCAGCAAGCAGGAGATTCCGTCCGGATGTGAACGGCTAGAGGTTGTAAGAACACGTGGTGTGTACCACATGGACTCCCGGCTTTCTTCGCTACATGTATGAAAAGAATCTGTCTTCGAAACATAAGAGTTATGTTTCATTTTTTAAGCAAAATGTTGTTTATTTATATCTATATATCTGGATATACAAAAATATATTCACAGAGGAGTATGAACTTTAATGAGTATTGAACATCAACATAAAGAACATATCACTGACGTCAAACTTTCCGTGCTTGACCTTGCTCCCGTTGTCGTGGGATCAACCCCTGCAATTGCACTTCGCAACAGTCTGGAACTGGCACAACATGCCGAGCGCTGGGGATATCATCGCTACTGGGTGGCTGAGCATCACAACATGCCAGGCATCGCTTCGTCTGCAACCTCGGTTGTAATCGGACACTTGGCGGGTGGGACGAAGTCCATTCGTGTAGGTTCTGGTGGCATTATGCTGCCGAACCATGCACCACTTGTCATTGCAGAGCAGTTTGGTACGCTTGAATCCCTGTATCCTGGACGCATTGATCTGGGTCTGGGCCGTGCGCCCGGAAGTGATCGCCGTACATCCGTTGCGCTACGCAAAGATCTGAACAGCGGAGAAGATTTCCCAGAGCTGCTGGCAGAACTGCGTGCATACTTTGATGCATCGGCAACTTCTTATCATGCACCCGTACGCGCAGTGCCCGGCGAAGGGCTGAACATCCCGATTTACCTGCTGGGCTCCAGTGATTTCAGCGCACGATTGGCAGGCCAGCTGGGATTGCCGTTTGCTTTTGCCAGCCACTTCTCACCAGATTATACCCGAATTGCTCTGGATACTTACCGCAATAGCTTCCAGCCGTCGGAAAGTCTGAAGGAGCCTTATGTCATCGTAGGGGTGAATGCCGTGGTGGCAGATACCGATGAAGAGGCTGCGTGGCTGGGAACGACGATGCAACAACAGTTCCTGAACATCATCCGCGGCACAACAGGGCTTGTACAGCCGCCAGCTGTGATGGATGACAAATGGACAGAACGCGAACAGGCTACTGTAGCTCAAACACTGAAAGCTGCGGTGAACGGTTCACCGGAGAAAGTGAAGGGCCAGCTGGAGTCCTTTATTCGCCAGACGCAGGCAGATGAACTGATTATTACCTCGATGATCTATGATCATCAAGCACGTCTGCACTCGTATGAGTTGATCGCACAGCTTGCGGGAAACGTATAAAGGTTTTATATGACAGAAGAATGTGAATAGCATCGGATCAGAGAGAGACGGTTCGCCTCCAAGCAGAGGTGGATCGTTTTTTTGTATGGGGAATTTTTCAATTGGTCGGTGTGGGGCAGGTTATGCATTTTGGGGTAAAATGACTTTACTTGCCGAATTTGAAACGGTCAACGGGCTCATACGTATAAATCGGGAGTATTATACATATGTTGGCTTGTACAAGAGTTAATTGTACCCGTCAGGCAGAAAGGTGATTATAACGGAAGAAAGATACATAAGAGAGGACGACAAGCCTATGGAGCAACCTGAGCAACAACCTGAGGTACAAACTCGGGTGTGGCCTGAGCGATTCAAACGATTTTTTCTGAACAACAAATTTGTGCTGTTTCTGTTAGTTCTGCTATTGGTAGGACTGAACATTATGGTGCTGACCAAGGTATCCTTTGTGTTCCATCCGCTAGCGGTGTTACTCAAAACAATTCTTCTGCCTATTATTCTGTCGGGTATCCTTTATTATCTGCTCAATCCACTTGTGGATGTGATGGAACGATGGAAAATCAAGCGAGGCTGGGGGATACTGATTCTCTATCTTGCCATTGGTGGCATCTTGACTATTGTGGTGCTGGCAGTTATTCCTGTGCTACGTAATCAGATTATGGGGCTGATCGCCAATTTCCCGACTTACAGTGAAAACGTAAGGGAACAATTCGAGGAATTGACAGGCAATAAGCTGTTCAGCCAGGTGCAAGATACGATCAACATGAACTGGCAGGACTGGTGGGGCACGATTTCCACGAAAGCTACCGAGATCCTCAATTCTACCTGGACGAAGCTTGGCGGGTTCCTTGGTGCATTTACCGAGACCGTGTTATCTATCGTAACCGTGCCATTCATCTTGTTCTATCTTCTCAAAGACGGCAAGAAGTTGCCGGACAAGATTTTGTCTTTTTTGCCAATCAAAAGTCGTACCGGTGCCATGCATGTGTTGCATGATATCAACCACCAGATCAGCTCATTCATCCGTGGACAGATTATCGTTAGTTTCTGTATCGGTGTGTTGCTTTACATCGGGTACATGGTCATTGGTTTGGATTATGCTCTGATTCTTGCAATCATTGCTTCCTTCACGAGTGTTGTACCTTATCTGGGTCCAGCAATTGCGATTACTCCGGCTTTGATTGTAGCTCTGGTGACTTCGCCAGTGATGTTGTTGAAAATGATTGCCGTGTGGACAATTGTACAGTTGATTGAAGGTAAACTTATCTCGCCGCAGATCATGGGTAAAACACTCAAAATTCATCCGATCACCATTATCTTTGTCATTCTGACTTCAGGGAACTTGTTCGGGGTAGTCGGCATCCTGCTTGCGGTTCCGGGATACGCGGTACTTAAAGTGGTGGTGTCACATATATTCAACATGTTCAAAGATAAGTCGGGTCTTTATGATCCGAACAATAACCGTTTGCTGTAACTATTAAAACGGTTCCCTTACACAACAGAAACCCCCGTCCATCGGCATAAGGCCGAATGACGGGGGTTTCTGTTGGTTTGAACAGGCTGGCAGTATCCTAGCCGTGTTTGATATGTTGGAGCGTTTGCAGGAAAATCTGCTCAATGTGAGCATCATCCAAAGAATAAAAAACGGTCTTGCCTTCCTTGCGACGCTTCACAATCCGCATGTTGCGGAGAGAGCGCAGCTGGTGGGAGATGGCTGACTGACCCATGTCGAGCAATACCGTTAGATCATGTACACATAATTCTTTCTGTAACAGTGCATCAATAATACGTAGACGTGTTGGATCACTAAATGCTTTGAACCAATCCGCCATCTCGGAAGAGGTCTCCCGATCTATAAGTGAGGTGCGAATGGTTTGCACATCGGCTTCCGTACCTAAGCAGGCATCATCGCAATCATGTGGAGCTTTAACCGGTTGTTCCATTCCTATCACCGCCTATGTTTAACAACTTGATAGCTCTATTATATCCAAAAAACGCCTAAAGCGAAATGATTACTAATAGGGAGTGTATTGAAACCGACTGAAGTGCATCTTTTACCGCCTTTTCGCCCCCTTCTGCGTCACTTTCCCTTGACGTGCCCCGGCACGCCTGCGGTAAACTTCCTGGCTTGGAACGAAAATTCGGCAAAATCTGCTTCCTTCAGCGTTTTCAGACACGCCCTGCATATTCTGTATCCAAAATCAACACCTTGTGTTGACACTCCGGTTTGGGCATGCATATAATAGGGTTAATTGAACATATGAATGATTGCTCATATATCATTAAATACAAGATTATATAAAAAAAGATGAACTATTTTTTACACAAAAACGGAGAGGACAGAAAAAACCTGGAAAAGCGGAGCGTTCGCCTTTATCACCAAATTTCCCTCTGAAGATGAAAGGGATAAAAGAAATTTGGGGATAACAGCGATTGGAAGGTTATTCTGTCATCGTAGTGCTCGTGTAATACCTTTAGTTCAACTTTTTTCGGACTGCAAAGGGGAGAATTCACATGGGAACCGAACAGGAACAGGTGAAAAGGGAACTGCTGCTTGACGGACTGGATTGTGCCAACTGTGCACTGAAGATTGAAAATGGTGTGAGTAAAATTAAGGGCATTAATGAATGCTCCGTTAATTTTGTAACCAAAACGTTATCCATGTACACCAACTCCGATATGGAAGAGCAGGTAGTGGAGGAAGTGAGACGCAAGGTGTTGCGGCTGGAGCCACATATTCGTATCTCGGAAAAAGGGTCGGGTAGTCTTGCCCACACGAACGTAAGCCAAGCGGGTGGCACGCATAAGCATCAACATCAGAGCCATGCTCATTCACATGAACATTCACATGGACATACTCATGATCATGGACACAGTCATGGACATGATCACAGCTATACGCATAATCACGCCGAAGGCAGTGATGCTCATGCAGGGCATTCACATGAGCATGGTGCCGGACAGACCAAAACGTTACTAGCCCGCCTTGCTACGGGGTCTGTGTTGCTGGCCGCAGCGATCTGGTCACCGCTCGATGGCTGGGCACAGCTTGCGCTATACGTAGTGGCTTATCTCATCGCTGGTGGCGATATCGTGCTACAGGCATTCAAAAACATCATTCGCGGTCAGGTGTTTGATGAGTACTTCCTGATGACGGTTGCCACGCTAGGTGCGTTTGCCATCGGAGAGTATCCTGAGGGTGTCGCGGTCATGCTCTTCTATCAGCTCGGAGAGCTGTTCCAGGGCATGGCAGTGAATCGCTCGCGCAAGTCGATTCAGTCCCTGATGGATATTCGCCCGGATTATGCGAATATACTCACGGGAGCAGGGGAGGAAACGCGGCGTGTCTCCCCGGAAGAGGTTCGCATTGGCGACCGGATTGTGGTTAAAGCCGGTGAGCGTGTGCCCCTCGACGGTATCGTAAAGGCAGGCCGCTCCATGGTAGACACATCCGCGTTGACGGGGGAATCTGTTCCACGGGAACTGGAGCCTGGAAGTGATGTACTCAGCGGATTTGTGAACAAAAACGGCATGTTAACCATAGAGGTCACCAAAACCTTTGGTGAATCCACCGTATCCAAAATCCTCGATATGGTGCAGAATGCCAGCAGCCGCAAGGCGAAAACGGAGCATTTTATCAGCAAATTTGCCCGGTATTACACACCTGTTGTGGTCATTCTCGCTGCTCTGATTGCCTTCGTTCCGCCACTGCTACTTAGCGGTGCAACGTTTGCAGACTGGATCTATCGTGCGCTGGTGTTCCTCGTTATTTCATGTCCTTGTGCACTTGTTGTATCGATTCCGCTTGGCTTCTTTGGCGGGATTGGTGCAGCTTCGCGTAACGGTATTCTGGTCAAAGGAAGTAATTACCTGGAAGCTCTAAATGACGTTAAAGTGGTAGTGTTCGACAAAACGGGCACATTAACCAAAGGTGTTTTCAAAGTCACGTCTGTTCATCCTGAAGGTACGCATACGGAAGAGGAACTGATGAAGCTGGCCGCGATTGCCGAAGCAAACTCCAATCATCCGATTGCGGAATCCATTCGTGCCGCTTGGGCGAAAGATATTCCCTTGCAAGGTGTGGATGGATATGACGAAGTAGCCGGACATGGGATCAAAGTAAATGTGAACGGTCAGGAAGTGCTCGCAGGCAACGCGAAGTTGATGGAGCAGGCAGGGATCATGTATACGAAGCCGCAAACGGTAGGAACGGTTGTGCATGTAGCTGAAGCCGGAGAGTATGTCGGACACCTCATTATTGCGGACGAAGTGAAGGAAGATGCAGCGTCTGCGATAGAGGCACTCAAGCAGCTCGGCATACACAAAACGGTCATGTTGACCGGCGATGCCAAAGCGGTAGGCGAGGCAGTTGCACGCCAGCTTGGCGTGGATGAGGTTCATGCCGAACTTCTACCGCAGGATAAAGTCGAACGACTGGAACAACTGGAACAAAACAAATTACCGAAGGAAAAAATGATCTTTGTCGGTGACGGGATTAACGATACACCCGTGCTGGCCCGTGCAGATGTCGGTGTTGCCATGGGCGGACTCGGATCGGATGCAGCAATTGAAGCAGCGGATGTGGTGATCATGACGGATGAACCGTCCAGAATCGCCAGTGCCATCCGTATTGCGAAGCGTACACGCCGCATTGTCTGGCAGAATATCGGATTTGCGCTGGGAGTCAAAGCAATCTTTCTGTTGCTGGGTGTATTCGGGATCGCCACCATGTGGGAAGCTGTTTTCTCCGATGTGGGTGTGACGGTGCTTGCGGTACTGAATGCGATGCGGGTTCTACGAATTAAGGACGTTTAAATGGTTTGAAACGTACAGCACGGCTCTGCGTATATACGTAGAGCCGTTTTACTTTATTTATGGCAGACTGTGAACCGAATTGGCCTGAGAGCTAAAGTGAAAAGAAGGAGCGAGTATTTTGGCAGGAGCATTCGTGGGGATTATATGCGGCGTATGTTATTTCATTTTGGGATTGATGGTGTATAAGAAGCCGCCAAAACAAATTAACGGAATATATGGGTATCGTACACCACGTGCAATGAGCGACCGGGCGCTGTGGGAAGAAGCGCAGCGGTACAGTTCGGCACTGATGATGCAATTTGGAGTTATTATTACCGCCTTTGGCGTGATCGGTTTCTGGCTTACGGATGTGCGTGCGTTGGTACTGAGTCTAGTCGCTGTTGGTTTCTATACCATCAGGCTGTTTACCCGGGTGGAAGGCCGTTTGAAGCAAATGCAAAGGGCACAGCAGGAACAGGACAAGCAAGAGAAATAAGAGAAGTGAGATGAGTAAGGAAAGTAAGATAAGACAAGGTCAGAACAAGTAATGTCAGTAAGTACATGCAGAGCAACATGCTTAATGACCTGTATTATCACCGAGATCCGCGGATGCGGGTCTTTTTTTGTCTTTATTTTCTGCTTCTGTTTCAAATACGGAATGGAATGATCGATTATATCTATCATTTTAACGGTTAAATTCCAAGCTAAAATCTAACGTTGACGTTAACGTTAGAATTATATATAATTATGTACATAATATTAATGACATATAAGCGAGGTGGAGTCGATGAATTTGTTCAAAATTGATGATGTCGCCAAAGCCTGCGGACTGACGAAGCGTACCATTCGATATTACGAAGAGATTGGTGTGATGCCTTCACCTCAGCGGACAGACGGCGGAACGAGGCTATATTCACAGGATGACATCGACTATTTGAAAAAAGTGGTTCGAGCCAAAGAGGTGCTTGGCTTTTCGTTACAAGAACTTCATGCCTATGTAGCTACGACAGATGTGCTGAACGAGCAACGTTTCGACTATCAGCAGACCACTGAGGTGAAAGAGCGGATCGAAAAGCTCACCCTGATGGAAGCCACATTGGATGGTCAGTTGCAGTTGCTGGAGCAGAAGCTTCAGAGCATTCATGCTGTACAACAGGAGCTGGAGGAGCTTCGTGGGCGCGTTAGAACGGGCATACAGACGTTGCAAGCCAACGCTCGTGAGAGAAACGAAGATTAAGACGAGTAGCCAACAGAGAAGGCAACAAGAAGCCGAAGTGAAAAGATACGCATAGGGAGCTTTTGCAAGTCTTTATGTGGGAGTGCAGAGCAGTATGGATGAATGCAATACACCGGGATTTCCGGTGTCCTTGTGCTGTTTTTGCAACTCGTTTTCTGAAAAAAAACAAGAAAACTCATGAAAATACAACTAATCAATTGTTCTTAATTATTTTCACCGTCTCAACATTACACATTACATCGGAGGAATGACCTATGAAAAGAGAACCATCACTACCTGACGAATTTCCCTCATCCCGTGGAGGTCTGCTGTCCCAACCACGAGCAGTCTGGGCTGTAGCCTTCGCCTGTATCATCTCGTTTATGGGCCTGGGCTTAGTTGACCCGATTCTGCCAGCCATTGCGGATCAGCTACATGCGTCCAAAAGCCAGGTGTCCTTGCTATTTACCAGCTATAACGCGGTAACAGGGATCGCCATGCTGATTACGGGTGTGGTTTCCAGCCGGATTGGCGTGAAATGGACACTGCTCAGCGGTATATTGCTGATTATTGTATTTTCGTTCCTTGGCGGTACATCGGACACGGTCGGAGCGCTGGTTGGTTATCGCGGGGGCTGGGGACTCGGGAATGCCTTGTTCATCGCCACCGCGTTGTCAGCTATTGTTGGCTTGTCCACGTCAGGGACAGCCAAGGCTATTATTTTATACGAAGCAGCACTGGGTCTAGGGATTGCCGTTGGTCCGCTACTTGGCGGGGAACTGGGTTCGATCTCTTGGCGCGGCCCGTTCTACGGGGTAGCTGTACTGATGGCAATTGCGTTTATCAGCATCATGTTTATGTTGCCCAAAATGGCTAAACCGAAAACACGCAGCACGTTATCCGATCCGTTCAAAGCGCTCGGGTACCCTTCACTGAAAACATTGGCGATAACCGCCTTTTTATATAACTTTGGATTCTTTACGTTGATGGCGTACTCCCCTTATGTCATGAAACTGGACGAACACGGCCTTGGGTATGTTTTCTTCGGATGGGGATTGATGCTGGCGATTACGTCCGTCTTTGTGGCACCGAAGCTGCAGCGCCGATTTGGCTCCGTGCCTTCCATGAGTGTCATGCTCACGTTGTTTGCGCTGGACTTGCTGGTGATGGCTGTGGGTACGGTAATGGGCTCATCGGTGACGGTTATTGTTGCGGTGATCGTAGCAGGGATTTTCCTTGGAATAAACAATACGTTGATCACAACGGCTGTGATGGAGGCCGCTCCAGTGGAGCGCTCCGTAGCCTCTGCGGCGTACAGTTTTGTGCGGTTTATGGGCGGTGCACTAGCCCCTTGGCTTGCGGGTAAATTGTCTGAATGGTTTTTGCCAGAAACGCCGTTTTACTTCGGTGCGTTAATGGTGCTGATCGGTGTTGCTGTATTGTTGATGCGTCGTCGTCACCTGCGGGATATTGATGCGTCCATCACAGCTCATTAAGAGTTGGTTTATGCCTACAGGAAATTAGTACGAGCGCAACGCGTGGATAGATGTAGATGTTTAGAACCGATAAACAGACTGGAGGATATGGGTATGCTAAAACGAATATTGGTCGCTGTAGATGAATCGGATCATGCGAAAAAGGCGCTGGAACAGGCTCTGATGCTGGCTGAACAGATGAAACATCCTGTCAGTCTGACGATTATGCATGTGAATCCTTCTATCTCAATGAACGAACCAGCGCTTGGCGTTGATTTGGAGGAACGTATCGCTGAAGAGGGGAAGCACATTATAGAGCCAGTGGTTGAACAAATGGTTGGTCGCGGTGTGGACTACGAGACATTGCTGGTTGCAGGTGATCCTGTAACTGAAATCTGCCGGATGGCGAGTGAGCGGAAATGTGACCTGGTTGTGATGGGCACCGGTGGCAAAAGTGTGCTGGCTGAGATTGTAGTCGGCAGTGTCAGTCATGGTGTGCTGAAGCATGCCGAATGTCCGGTACTGACGGTGAAATAAAGCAACGATTTTTCTAAAGATCATCCACCGCACGGCCCTACCAACAACCAGTACCGAGTAACTTATATCGTTTCGTCAACTGGGTGGAAGAGGGCGAAATGGTGTATAACTAGAGTAGAGTTATGTAAGGATGGTAGTTACTCGCGAATCGAATGAACGGGAACGGAGGATGCGTTTATGAAAAAACAACATCTGTTTATCGGCGGTAAGTATACCGAATCGGTACACTATACAACACTTCGAGCACCTTATTCCGGGGAAACGCTGGCAGAAGTGGCTTCGGCCTCGGCGGAGGAGACTGAAGCCGCCATTGCGGCGGCTGTGAAGGCACGTAAAGCGATGCGCCAAATGCCTGCACATCAGCGTGCAGACTTGCTGTACAAGCTGTCGGCCATGCTGGAGGAACGTAAAGAAGAGGCAGCCCGCATCGTTGCATTAGAGGCGGCAAAGCCGATCACGGCGGCAAGAGGCGAGATTGATCGTACGATCGAGACCTATCGGTTTGCTGCCGAAGAGGCAAAACGTTTGACTGGAGAGACCGTTCCGATGGATGCGGCAAAAGGCGGCGAAGGTCGTATTGGTTATACGATGCGGCAGCCGCTGGGGGTGATTGGGGCCATTACACCGTTCAATTTTCCGATGAATCTGGTTGCTCACAAGGTTGGACCCGCACTGGCTGCTGGAAATACCATCGTGCTTAAACCTGCGGAACAGACTCCGCTGTCTGCCTATTACATCGCAAACCTGCTCCAAGAGGCAGGGTTGCCAGACGGAGCACTGAATGTGGTGAGCGGTGATGGTAAAACAATTGGCGATGTACTTGTGAGCCATCCGGATGTAGCTTATCTTACCTTCACAGGTAGCCCGGCCGTAGGAACAAACATCCGCAGCAACGCAGGACTGAAACGTGTTACGCTGGAGCTGGGTTCCAATGCGGCTGTCATTGTAGACAAAGATGCGGATCTCGACAAGGTCATCCCGCGCAGCGTTACGGGAGCTTTCACATATCAGGGCCAGGTATGCATTTCGTTACAGCGCATCTATGTGCATCAGTCGATTGCCGAGCCATTTATTAAGCGCTTTGCCGAAGCTGCTGAACAGGTTGTGATCGGTGATCCGCTGAACGAGGATACGGTCGTATCAGCACTCATTACATCTAAGGATGTACAACGTACTCTGGACTGGATTGAAGAAGCGAAACAGGCAGGGGCAACCGTGGTCGCAGGTGGTGAGGCTGAAGGAGGCGTATTGCGTCCAACCGTGCTTGCGAATGTGCCACGCGATGCAAAGGTTTCTTGTCAGGAAGTGTTTGCACCGATTGTTGTGATTAACAAGGTTGATTCCGTAGAAGAAGGCATTCAGCATGTTAACGACTCTATGTATGGACTTCAAGCTGGGGTATTCACGAATGACATTCAAACGGCACTTCGAGCTGTGGATGACATTGAAGCGGGCGGTGTAATGATTAATGATATCCCGACATTCCGGGTAGATCATATGCCGTATGGCGGTGTGAAGCAAAGTGGCATCGCGCGTGAAGGTGTGAAATATGCAACGGAAGAAATGACGGAATTGAAGTTTGTCATGTTTAACAAAAATTAAGTGAGTTCATCGCTTGTAATAAACCGATTATATGAAATTTTCGAAGATCCTGTATCCATCTCATGGTGCAGGATTTTTGCTTGTAATTTTATATCACAAACGATCGATATCCGCTTAAAATTTCCTAAAAAAAACGATCATTTTTCTGCACTGACTATAGGTTCACAATGGGTGAGAAGGGTATAAAATAGGTAACATCCTGCAAGCAACTGTCTGAACCCGTTGAATTTCATAGGGCATGGGTGCACGCATTTTCAACTGCGTTTTCAATTCTTTTGTATCTTTTTAAATATATCGGAAGCAATACGGCGGGTGAACACACAGAGGACGCATAACAGGTAGGAGGTGAATTCATATGGCGTATTCTATGACGGATGTATCGGGTATGTCAGGTGTGAGCCTAAGTGAGTTAAGTCATTATGCGGAGCTGGGGTTATTGTCCCCTGCCTTTCGTGGACTGGATGAGGATATTTATTATGAAAAAAAAGAGTTGCTGACGCTGCAGCAGATTCTGTTCTGCAAGGAAGCAGGAGTAGCGGAGGAAGAGATCGGCTCTATGCTTAAGGAAGAGCCTGTGGAGATCATCCGTGTCATGCGGCAACATCGTATCCGAATTTTGGAGGAAGCACTTCGCCTGCACGGTTTGATCCAAACGCTGGATCGAACGGTTTCTTATCTGCAAGGGGAAGAGACGATAGAGGAGCACGAACTCTACCATGGCTTCGAACATAATACGCGTCATGCCAGATTGCCAGAAGCAGGTCAAACACAGCACTTGCCTGAGACCCTGCCGTCACGTGAATCGAAAGCGGAGAAGATCGAGTTGAAATCCAAAGAGGATTTTTTGGACTCACAGACCAGAATCGATCAGATTCATCTGGATCTGAAGCAGGCGCTGGAGCTTGGGCTTGAACCGGGCAATCCGGCTGTGCAGGAGATTATTGGAAGACACCTTGAATGGATCAAAGGATATTACACACCTACGGCTGAGATTTATCGGGATTTGGCCAATCTGTACGTGGAGCACCGCGATTTTCGGAACATGTATGACGGTTATCATCCAAGACTGGCAGAGTTTCTGCGAGAGGGAATGATCATCAAAGCGTCACAGGATCTATCCTGAATGCATAAAGTAACATGGGCGGGCAAGATGATTGGTAAGAACATTGGTAAGAGCATTCGTAAGAAAATAACAACAAAAAGCGCAGACCTCCGGGAGGGCTGCGCTTTTTGTTCGTACATATGGATATCACCGGGTGAGGACAGAGTCCTCTTGTTCACATGAATTGGAGATGAATCGGACGGCTTACAGTTGCTCGACGAGCAAGCTAACCGCTTTTTCCAGGAAGATACGATCCTCATCGTCAAAACGGTTTTTGATCGGGCTGTCGATATCGAGTACGCCATATAATTGTCCGTCTTTGATGATCGGAACAACGATCTCACTGTTGGATGCAGCATCACAGGCGATATGGCCTGGAAAAGCATGCACATCATCAACAACGAGTGTGCGTCTCTCCGCAGCAGATGTGCCGCATACCCCGCGTCCAAGTGGAATACGGATGCAAGCAGGCAATCCCTGAAACGGTCCGAGGACCAGTTCTTTTCCATCATACAGATAGAATCCGACCCAGTTGGTGTCGGTTAGAAATACATTGAGCAGCGCAGCAGCGTTAGCCAGATTGGCAATCGCACTAGGTTCATCGCGGATCAGAGCACTTAACTGTCCCAGGACGGCGGTGTGCTGCTCGCTTCGTGTTCCTTCATAGGAAACAGCTTGAAACATGGTGAATCACCCTCCCGAGCAAAAATGGTACTTATTTTCAAGATAGTGCAGTAGATGCGGTTAGTCAAGCGGAATGATTTTGGAAAGAGATGACAGTACCTGGATTATGCACCTGTTTCTTCGCTTCTTTCGCGGGGTAATTACTTAGCAACCAAGAAGGGCTACAACCCGGGAAGGAGCTTAGCTTATGCATGCAGAAGTACAGAATCTATTCGTACGAATTCATCTTCTATATTTTGCCCAAAATCAGGATTTAAACGTAAGCGACGCGTTGCCTTTGTTAGAAGAGCGAGGATATCGCGTGGGTGAACGTGAGATCAAGCAGGAGCTTGAACACCTGACGCAAGAGAACTTCCTGACTGCCCACGGAGATCAGTGGAGCCTGACCGGGACAGGCATTGAGGAGTATAAGGAAATTGTTGCTGTGCTTGGTCGGGTGAGCGAAGAATTGTTGCCCGACAGTAAGAAGGCCTCTCCGGCGTAAAACTGTTGCAGATCAAGTTTTGCGAGCAACTGAGCAAATAAAGATTGATTCTCGGCATAGAACAGGACAACCTGTGCTGGTGGATTCATAGGTACATCAAGACCGGGAGCGGATGCGCCCGGTTTTTTGATATGATCAGAGGAGTGAACAGTTGCCAATTGGTGCAGGTTATGGTTAGATGGCTAATGAATCTTATGGTCTGCAAGAGAAGGATCGGATCGGAGTGTCAAGTGATGTATAAATGTAAAGGAAGAATCCCGGAACTGGAGACACCGCGGTTACGCTTACGGAAAATGCGCCGTAAGGATGCTGCGCAGATGTTCGTACACTGGTCCGACCGGGAGGTCACACGGTACATGAATCTCGCGCCCATGATTGGGACAAGCGAGGCGGCCGATATGATTGGGCTGCTGAATCATATGGCAGGGGAAGAAGACGCCATTCGGTGGGGCATTGAACTGAAAGCTACCGGCAAACTTATCGGTAGTTGCGGATTCAATACCTGGCAGCTGGAAGGGGCATTTCGGGGTGAGATCGGATATGAGCTGGGCCGTGAGTACTGGCGTTACGGCTATATGTCTGAGGCATTCACAGCGCTGCTACCCTTTGGTTATGAGACGATGGGATTGAACCGGATTGAAGCACTTGTGGACCCGCGTAACGCGGCCTCAGGAACTTTCCTGACAAGTCAGGGATTTACAAGAGAGGGCCTGCTTCGCCAGGTACAGCATACGTCTACGGGATACAAGGACATGGTGATGTACTCGCTATTATATGATGAGTTCCTTCGCAATAAGAGAAGGTAGTGGCAAGGAAGGTAGGAAAAGATACTTAATTTATTTTGAGATTACACATTAACGAAGAAACAGAACAAAGCTGGAGAAGTGGAACGTTCACCTTTATCACCAGATTTCTCTTTATAGAAAAGAGATGGAAAAATCTGGGGATAACTGTGATCGAAAGCTTGTTCTGTTTTGGAGCAGAAAGTAAAATCAACTGTTAATTATGTATAAGATTAAAGAGAGAAGGGTTTGTGTGAATACAACAGGAGGTTTGAAGCGCAGTTTCATTCTTGCGGGTTTGTTGCTGGCAACGTTTCTGTCCGCGATCGAAGGCACGGTAATCGGTCCGGCGGGTCCAACGATTGTCAGCGAATTGGGGAGCGTGCAACTGCTTAGCTGGATTTTTACCGCATACCTGCTCACGATGGCAGTCAGTACTCCGATTTTTGGGAAAATCAGTGACATTTATGGACGTAAACCCGTGTTTCTCATCGGTTGTGCCTTGTTTTTGCTGGGCTCACTCTTATGCTGTCTTTCGCAGAATATGGAGCAACTGATCATCTACCGTGCCATTCAGGGGATTGGTGCAGGCGCTGTAGTACCGGTTACCTTTACGATTATCGGGGATATTTACCGCATTGAGGAACGGGGCAAAATCCAGGGCTGGATCAGCTCGGTATGGGGGATCTCGTCTCTCGTTGGCCCGTTGCTCGGCGGTTATTTCGTGGATAACCTCGGCTGGCAGTGGATCTTCGGATTTAATGTACCGTTTGGTTTGCTTGCCATGTGGTTTGTATTCCGTTATCTCAAAGAGGACATTTCACCGCGTACCGCTAAAATTGATTATGTTGGTGCGCTCACCTTCACCGTTGGTATTACCGCTATGCTCTTTGTTTTGTCGGCAGGCGGGCAGTATTACGCGTGGAGTTCTCCATTGATTGTGGGACTGAGCGTGGTCGCTGTTTTGTTTCTTATCTTGTTTTTTGTGGTGGAAAAAAGAGCCCAGGCCCCGATGGTTCCACTTCATCTGTTCCGTATTCGGGACATCCGGGTGGCGAATATCGCCGGCCTGCTGACCAGCACATTGATGATCGGCTTAACCAGCTATCTGCCACTCTGGGTGCAGGGAGTACGTGGAGGCAATGCAACCGAGTCCGGTTTGCTGCTCGCGCCTATGTCCGTTGGCTGGCTGATCGGTAGTGTATGGGCAGGCCGATTGTTGCTCAAGATTGGATCACGGCTGACCAGCTTAATTGGACTTACCGGGATCGCCATTGGTTCAGGTGGGCTGTTCTTAGTTGGTGGAACCTCGCCACAAACTGTGTTGTTTATTTTGACCTTCATTTATGGTCTTGGTTTTGGTTTTGCCTTTACGATCTTTACGATTATCGCGCAGTCGTCTGTGAGGTACAAAGAGCGTGGTTCTTCAACGGCACTGCATACGTTCATGCGTACACTCGGCCAGACGATCGGGGCGGCGGCATTTGGAACGTGGCTGAATTTCCGTATCTCGACACTGTCGAGTGAACAAAATTTAGCGGCATCAGGTATATCGGAGAAGGATCTGAATGAGCTGCTTGCACCGCATACCGATGTTGCGTTATCGGACGAGAAGTGGGCGTTGCTACGCAGTGTGCTGGAGGGTAGCTTGCACTCCTTGTTTGTCATCATGTTTGTTATTGCGATCGTTTCATGGGTCACTACGCTGGCCTTGCGCAAAAGGCTAATTGTTCCTGAGGATGCAGATGCCCCGCCGCAAGTGGAAGCCATGCAGAAGTAACTGACATGCTGGGAGAAGGAATGGAAATACACCGCAAAACAAGGGGATTCAAGGATCGATGCATATTTTCGCTATGTACTAAAAGCAGCTGAACATCAGCTGCTTTTTATATTTCAATGGGTTTGGTATGATGAATTGGAAAAAGGAGGATGATGTGACTTGAGCAACCCGAAGTGGCTAGCCCTGCATTCCGTTTCCTTTCCTGTCCGTATCTTCTCAGCATTGCTGACTTGTATTTCAATCTCTGTCATTATGGTTTTTATTAACTATGTACCGGTTGCCGAGCGAATGGAGAATACGTACTATTATCCGCTATGGTATTCATTAGTTATAGCTGTACTGATTACTCTAGCAATCGCCATTTTTCTTATTCTTCCGCTGTCACTTTTGACGGATGCGGTGACTCTGTCCTTAGCGCGACGATTCAAAGGAGTTGCGATGCAGGTTGTTTCCATCATGATTGGTTATGTGCTGTTAGCAGGATCAAGCGGTGTTCTGTTCTCTGTTTTTGTGTTTCGGGAAGATACGTTTCTTTACATGGGGGCAATCCGCCAGATGTTCATCTTCACCCCGATCTTTCTGGGCTGGCAATATATTTTGAGGGCTGGGTCTCATTGGCTAAAAAATAATAAACAAGCAAAAACCGGATGAGCCTTGGTCAGACCCATCCGGTTTTTGCATCTCTACCACTCTTTTAAGTTATCCAACGTAAACCTGGTTACCTGGCTCGGATGTGGCGTGCATACGTTCTAGCTGCTTGCTGACAGACTTTCTGCACCATGCGCCAGTCTTCCTAGAAGCTCGGACAGCAGTTCTTTGTCCTCTTCGCTTAGACCGCTGACTGCGCGATCAATCTTGACCGCATATCCTGGATAGATGTCATCCATCGTGCGCTGGCCTTCTTCTGTCAGTTCGACAAAAATGATTCGTCTGTCTTGCGGACAATGTTTGCGGCGTAGAAGCCCTTTTTGCTCCAGCTTGTCAATGACATAGGTAACGTTCCCACTCTGCAACAGCAGTTGAGCCCCTACCTGCTGGATTGGTTGTGCTCCTTTCATATATAACACTTCGAGCACTCCGTAGGCAGTCGGGTTAAAGCCATGTACTTTACTTCCAGATACAGCGTGTTCATTCACACTTTTGAACGTATGAGCCAGGGTGCGGTACAGATGAAGTGAACGTTCTGTCCCGATCTCTTGTAATTCCAGCATGCTGATCCCGCCTTTCAGTGTATTTATATAAGTTGACGTGATATATGAAGGTTCTCTTTGCTGTATAAGTTTGAACTAAGGTTAATTTACCCGTACATCAAGTTAAACCTATACAAAGCGTTTAGTAAAAGATCAGATCAACTTATATGAGTTGGATCATTATATCAATTGACGAATCAGAGGATCGTCATATATTCATTGTAGACCTCAATTTGGCCGAAAAACATGCGATATGTCACAAGATTTGCATTTTTAGCATTTAAAATTTGATCATTTGTCACGATTTTGGATACATATTTCGATTGGAGCAACCAAATGGATTAGAGTGCAGAATACCAGGGGAATGAAAAATCATCCTGTGGATGTTCTATCATCTCCGACTCGGGCAGGAGGTTCTACCCGAGTCTCTTTTATATAATCATTTTCATATTAAACATTCGGAAAATGATGGAGGAGAAGTGAGATGACGAATTACACTTTAACGGGTCAAGGGACACTGAAACAGAATCGTGCATTCATGACATTAATGGTATCTCAGGCGATATCCAACTTGGGGGATTGGCTACACCTGTTGGCTATTTTCACACTGGTAGGGCTTCGCTGGAATGCAACGCCTTGGGAGATCACGTTTGTAATGTTATCTGCGGCACTGCCGATGCTACTCACAGGGCCGTTTGCCGGTGCTCTGGCAGATCGCCTGAACCGAAAGTGGATGATGATTACAGCGGATGCTGCCCGAATTATTATCGTGGGTGCATTTATTTTTGCGGATCAGATCTGGCATGTTTATGTGTTGCTTATTCTTAAATCTTTATTTGATATCATGTTCTCACCCGCCAAGAACGGTAAGTTAAAAGAAATTGTGCCGCATCACCAGCTTGCTCAAGCGGTTTCCATTAGCTCGGTGATTGAACAGATGTCCAAAATTATCGGACCGGCGCTGGGCGGATTACTTGTAGCCGGGTTTGGGATTACGTGGTGTTTTGTGCTGGATGCATCGTCATTTCTGATTTCTGGCCTCATTTTATTGTGGATTCCTGGACATCGGGTGATCCAACGGACGAATTCTGACGTAACAGAAGTAGAGGAAGAGACAGCAGGATCGATTCAAGTCAAACAATCCTTTTGGAAAGAAACACTTGAGGGCATCCGTATGCTAGCTTCTCTGCCTCATGTCGGAACGTCACTTTTTTTACTGGCATCCGCGATTTTGTTTCTGCAATTTGCTGATTCACAGACTGTAGTTTTATTCAGGCAACTACCTGGCATTTCCGGTGATCTGCTTGGATGGTGCGTTGCCGCAAGTGGTGTTGGAACGTTAATCGCAGCGATGAGTGTCCGGAAATGGAAAACAGCGAGCCACGGGTTAAAAATGGGGCTAGGAACCGCTGTAACAGGTCTTGTCATTGGAACGGCTGGATTAGTCGTGGTTGTATGGCCTTCAGCAGGAATAGGCGCACAGCTGCTTCTTATTTCGCTGTTTGCCTTGGCGGGTGTGGGTATCGGGTTTGCAGTCGTGCCTTTTCAGATTCTGCTGCAAGAACAGACCCCTGAGCCGATGACAGGCAGGGTATTTGGTACCGTAGGCAGTGTGATGACAACGAGCAACATTCTCGGCCCTGTGGCTGGCGGGTTATTAGTGACTTCGTTTGGTGTTGTGCCTGCTTTTGTAAGTTCAGGCATTCTGTTGACACTGCTGGGTCTGCTGTATTTGTTGAAGCCAAGAGCGAAGAGCGGAGAAGATCTGGAGGCAGTTCTTCCGGCGAAATCCGTGGCAACCGGAGAGGTGTCGTAAGGCCGTTTTTGAGAGGTAATCATTGCGCATGAAGGCGGAAATTGATTTAAATTTAAAATGTTTTTAGTGAAAAATCGTTTGAGGAAACGCCTTCACGTTTAATGAGGAACAGGCAGAAATCCCTGTATTCTAATTAATCCTAGGGGAAAACTCAGATGTCTTGTTCCACCAACGCTAGCGCGGAAAGGGGGTGAAGCAACTTGAACTTAAAAGGGAAATTACCCAGATCGTTTACTCGTCTGGCAAGCATTCCGTTAGCCATTTTGGCCGGAACATTGGTTATGGGCTTCGGTTCATCTCATGCATATGCAGATGATGCTCAGAATCAGGCGGGTTCAAGCAAATCGTCCAGCGGATTGTCACTGAACCTGTTTTCACGCGATGCAGATGGCAGTCTTGATCTGACTCCATCAATATCGATATCCACACCACTACTGGGTGTAGAAGTTCCTTCGATCCAAACGAATGCATCTACCGGCAAGCTAAGTGTATCTGAGTTGAAGGTCGATACACCGCTTGGATCGGCAGGAACATCGCAGATTGGCATCGATGCGAAGCAAGGAACGGTGGATATGCCTTCTGTGCAAGCAGATACGCCTGTCATTCAAGCAGATGTGTCTAGCAGTCAGGTGAATCTACAAGAGGGAACAGTCTCCTTGCCGGGTATAAAAGCCGAGGTTCCTGAGGTCATCAAAGCAGAGACGTCTGCTGTCC
Organism: Paenibacillus sp. NN59; assembly: GCF_057597225.1. Lineage (NCBI taxonomy): Bacteria > Bacillati > Bacillota > Bacilli > Caryophanales > Paenibacillaceae > Paenibacillus > Paenibacillus sp. NN59. The sequence continues at coordinate 705,244 of NZ_CP199678.1, forward strand.
ACACAGACCTGCGGCAAGGTAAGGTTGAACTTCCTTCCGTGAAAGTTGATATTCCTGAAGTTACATCGCTCGATGTCAGGGCATCAGGTGTGAACCTGAGCCAAGGCAAGGTACAGCTTCCAACGGTGAAAGCGAACCTACCTGCTACGGGTATAGCAACGGAAGTTGATCTTGGTAAAGGGAAGATTGAACTTCCGGTTGTGAAACCGGAGCAACCAGCGAAGACTTCAGATCAGCCAAGTACTGTACAAGTACCTAAGGATGAGAAGCGATTTCCAAGTACAGCAACTGATTCACCTTCGTCTCAGGGTAAAGTGAGTGGACAGAACACGGCACAAAATGAAATACAGGTTACAGGTCAGGTGATTGATCGTGAGATCAATCCGGGCTCAGTCACCGAACCTACTATTTCTCAGGCTGTGCCTGTGGAACAGGATGGTCTGAACCAGCGTGCTGAGGAGACGAATGCAAACGTATCTTTACTGGATAATGAGTGGTTGCAAATGGACACATTCTTTAGCAGATCAACAGCCGAGGACCAGGATCAGGGGAATCTGAATATAGATCAGGTAATACCTGAAAAGCAGGATGAAGCCTCTGCACCATGGCAACCACGGACAGAACGACCGGCTAACTGGTCAGTTATGGCAATAGCCCCTTCTGCAACGACTACCTCTACAGGTACAAGCTCCGGTTCGCCCGGTGTGACGGGGGGCGGAGCATCCGTTCCAGCTGTAGCACTGCCTCTGGCGTTAACAAGTCCGGTGATGCCGGGTTACGACTTTGCTTTTGACATGGAACGTTTGGATGGTTTCAGCCAGTGGTCACAGGCACCACCAGGTCAACCGCCGAAACATACCTCTTTCTCATAAACAACAATGGCGTTAATTCAACCAAAAATGAGAAGGAGTGTATATTATCATGAAAAAAGTGAATCGTTGGGTAAAATTGTCGGTATTGTCGGGTACGCTGGTAGCTGGATTGCTGGGAGCTTCACAGGCAACCTATGCAGATAGCTATAACAGCAACAGCAGCGGTAATTTGGATCTGAATGCAGGTCTGCGTCTGGAACTGGGATCATTGCTATCAGGACAACGTGACGCTGGTTACGGGAATACTGGCAGCTATGGGGGTTCATCCAGCACAAGCGGTGCATTAAATCTGGATCTAGGGCTCAATGCCGGTGTATCCGCCGAGAACATGAACCGTTACAATAGCCAATCTTCGGACAATAGGAGTGAGCGAAGCAGCTCTGGCAAACTGGGCCTCGGTCTGAATGCCAATGTGTCGGGAGAAGCAGCAACGATGAACGAGTATTCACGAGATGGTCAGGCACGCAACAGCAACACGAACAGCAGCTATGCCAGCGAAAGCCGCGGCATGCTGGATCTGGGTCTGAACGCGAAAGCGGAAGGAGAGAGTGCAGCCATGGCTCAATCCGACCGCAACAGTAACGTGAACGACCGCGAGCGTAATGCAAGCAGCAGCTATGCCAGCGAAAGTCGCGGCGTGCTCGATCTGGGTCTGAACGCGAAAGCGGAAGGAGAGAGTGCAACGAAGGCTCAATCCGAACGCAACATTAACGTGAACGACCGCGAGCGTAATGCAAGCAGCAGCTATGCCAGCGAAAGCCGCGGCGTGCTCGATCTGGGTCTGAACGCGAAAGCGGAAGGAGAGAGTGCAACGAGGGCTCAATCCGAACGCAACATTAACGTGAACGACCGCGAGCGTAATGCAAGCAGCAGCTATGCCAGCGAAAGCCGCGGCATGCTGGGTCTGGGTCTGAACGCGAAAGCGGAAGGAGAGAGTGCAACCATGGCTCAATCCGACCGCAATAGTAACGTGAACGACCGCGAGCGTACCGCAAGCAGCAGCTATGCCAGCGAAAGCCGCGGCATGCTGGGTCTGGGTCTGAACGCGAAAGCGGAAGGAGAGAGTGCAACCATGGCTCAATCTGAACGTAACAGTAACGTGAACGACCGCGAGCGTAATGCAAGCAGCAGCTATGCCAGCGAAAGTCGCGGTGTGCTCGATCTGGGTCTGAACGCGAAAGCCGAAGGAGAGAGTGCAGCCATGGCTCAATCCGACCGCAATAGTAACGTGAACGACCGTGAGCGTAATGCAAGCAGTAGCTATGCCAGCGAAAGCCGTGGCATGCTCGATCTGGGTCTGAACGCGAAAGCGGAAGGAGAGAGCGCAACGAGGGCTCAATCCGAACGCAACATTAACGTGAACGACCGCGAGCGTAATGCAAGCAGCAGCTATGCCAGCGAAAGCCGCGGCGTGCTCGATCTGAACGCTAATGCGGATGCAGAAAGTGAAACGATGACTATGGTGGAGAGTAATCGATAATATGAGTTTTCACTGAACATGAAGAAGCAGGGGCTCCGGAACCCCTGCTTCTTTTTATGGGATTAGAACCATTAGAAATAAATGGCCAACTTTTTGCTCAATTTGATCAAACATGATACTCAAAACTCATTTACAATATAAATAGTTCATCACGTATAAAAAGGATAAGAACAGGAGTGGTTAAGCCATGCAGCATGCATCGCAGGAAGAAACAGCTTTACCCGATTCCATCCTGAACGTACATATTCGCGAAGCGGGTTACGCCCCGGGGCAGTCTACGATCCGGAATATTCGGATGCACGTGGCGCCGGGAGAGTTGGTCGGGATTATCGGACCCAATGGTGCAGGTAAAAGTACAACCATCAAGACATTGCTTGGCCTGCTGGAGCATGCCGACTATGATGTAACCATTGGTGGGGAAGGGCGTTATGCCTACATTCCCGAACAGCCTGTTTTTTACGAGTACATGACCTTGTGGGAACATCTTGATCTGGCTGCCGCAGCGTATGAAATAGAAGAAGAAGTATTTGTTCCGAGAGCAGAAGAACTGTTAGTCCGTTTTGGTATGGATCATGTCCGTAATGATCTGCCAGCGAGTTTCTCGAAGGGCATGCGTCAGAAAATGATGCTCATGATCGGATTTCTCTCCTCACCGGATATCTATATTGTGGACGAGCCCTTTATCGGTTTAGATCCGCGTGCAACAAAGGATTTTCTGAAATTACTTGATGATGAGCGCCGCCGAGGAGCGGGCGTGTTAATGTCTACACATGTGCTTGATACGGCAGAACGGATCTGTGACCGTTTCATTCTGATTGCTGCCGGCAGGTCGGCTGCGGAAGGAACGTTGGATGAGATTCGGGCTACGGCGGAAATGCCGGAAGCGTCGTTGTTTGATTGTTTTGACACGTTAACATCCGATTGAAGAGAGGAGAGGCCTGATGGTGGAGCCCAAACGTTATACCCCGCATCTTCTATATCAGAGAAGAAAGAGAGAGCATCTTCGGGAACAGTGGCGCAATCTCAAGCTTGTGGTGGACTGGACAGTCTGGCTGTATCTGCTAGTTCCAGGAATGTTATATTTTATCGGCTACTACGTCAGTCTGTGGACAAAAGCATTGCCAGCATGGGCAAGCGGGGGCATATCATTCCCTTTACTAGCAGGGATTATCGAACTGATCATCCTGACGGGTGGAGTTCTTCTTTTTATCGAAGAAGCGGATGTATTGTTCCTGAAATCGAGAAGGGTCTGGATGCGAACACTGATGATGCGAGGACTTGTGCGGGTGACGGTGTTACAACTTGGAAAAATGATACTTATTACTGCAGTGGTTGCACCGCTATTCGTTCGTGTGTATGAAATGTCTCTTTTACAGATTGTGCTGACATGTTTCTGGTTGGGAACCGTAGCGTCACTTCAAGTCATTGCTATACATACTATCAAAGTTCGATATACGGGATGGCGGCGCTGGCTCTCATTGGCCTCACTTGTGATCGCCATGGGATGGATGACTGTCCGCACGTCGGCTTGGATGTTAGGGGACATGTATACGTGGAAAATCATGCTCAGTATTGCCGCCGTTCTGCTACTGCTCATTACGATGATCCAGATGAGATTACGTATGAAAGGTACATTTGAAGGCGATGTGCGTGAGGATTTGCGAAGCAGGCTCAGGTTAACAGCACTGATGTTAAGTCAGGCCGTGAGCAAGCCGAAGTCTCCACAGACACGAACAATTATTTTTCGTAAACCTCGCAAACTATTTCGTAAACGCTCCATTCCGAATCGGACAGCAGAGATCGCGTTTAAAGCATTTTTTCGGAATTCCGAGACGTTGAAATTGTATTTGCAACTGGGTGGGTTGTCTATTGCAGCGGTAGCCTTGCCACCGTTTCCGGTCAATGTCATCGTATGTGGGTTACTGGTCATTATGCTAACCGTGATGTTGTACCGTGCTTGGGATGGATTGGCTACGTCGGAGTATGTACAGCTTGTCACGTATGATTCTGCTGCGCTGCATGAAGCAGGCTCTATTATGGCGCGTATGTTATTGCTCCCACTTGTTGCAGTGATGGGGTATGTCATGGGAGTGTTTTGGCTGGACTGGCTTTCCGGTTTTCTGACGGCTGCGTGCACAGTGGCATTGGGTTATGGTTCAGTGTCCGTTGCAGGCTTGATTAGACAGACTCGTTCATGATTTGTTTTTGTATCACTAGGCTTGAAAGGAATTTGCTATCCGAGGCGCATATCACTTGGTTGAACTGCCCATGCTATAGAAGAAAAGGAATGTGAAGCACATGAATATTAGGTCGTCCTGTTTATGTATCTCTGGATTCATGGATGTTTTGATTTTCAATAGGTTTCACGGACTGAGGTTAGAAATATCTATAGTGAGGAGAAGTTGAGCATGATGGATAACGGTGAGCTTCAAGTACATTTTTCCGATCCTTCGGCACTGTTTGAGGCAAAAGCAACCTTGGAGGAATTAGGCTATAAGCCATATCAATCTGCACCACTTGAATTATATATTCCGACGGATCGGCAGGACCCGCAATCCGCAGTAGAGATTGTGCAATCACATGGAGGGAGTGCGGTGTTTGCTTCTTCTGTTGATCAACTGGATCAGTTCCAAAACGTATCCATTCCGGCACATCTGGTGAATGAGGACTGGAACGAAGGCTATGCACGCGGCGCAAGCCAAACGGTAAATTACGGTCAAAACGTTGATCAAGGAGTAGACCAGGGCGAACATAATTATAGTGATGATCCTGTTTATGATGACTCGGCGGATGGATTTTCCGGTAGCGTTAAAGCTTGAGGAAAAACTGCACACACGAATACATTTCCCCCGTACCTATCGCAGCAAACTGCAGGGTTCATCTGAAACTTACCTTGGAGCTGTAAAAAGTATCAAGCAAAGCAAAAGGCACCCCTTCGGTCATTGATAATGACATGTAGGGTGCCTTTTTGGTACAAGCCAATGATGCAGGTTGAGTGAGTGTCCCATGGGTTATCGCTGTATCTGAACATTTTCTAACGATCACAGAGAACGCTATTTGCTCGATTTAGAGGTGTTTGAAACTCTAACGATCTCCAGCTTTAAAGCCCCCTAATCCAATTGGACACTCAAAGCTACCTCAGATACACTAAATGAAATGAGGAGAGTGTTCATGAAAAGACGATTTAGATGCCCAGTTGAGGCGAAAAAGGAGTATGTCGTAGAGGTGCTTTCTGGCCTCCGGACAGAGGTCGTGGCACGAAAGTACGGCATGTCTCCTAAAACGCTGACGACTTGGGTTCGTCAATACGAAGATGAGGTGGGGGAACTGGTGGCTAAAAAACAAAAAGAAACACAACAAATACAGCAAGATGCAGCCAACTATCAAGAATTACAGGAGAAATACAATGAAGCTTTGAAACTTCTTGGCGCAAAAGAATTAGAAAACCAGATTCTTAAGGATCTCGTTAAAAAAAAGTATCCCGACTACAAACCGCGATAGGTTGGATTGAGCGAGGATATCCTGTCCGTACGGTGCTCCGGATCTGCGATGTTCCTCGCTCAACATATTATTATCACTTGAAACACCCTGAACGCCAGCAACCCATAAGTAGCGGACGAAAAATCCCTGGATACTCTTACAACCAGCAAGGGAATCGTATTTCGGACACTCGGATTGTCGGGTTTCTTCGTCGTTTGATTCAAGGGCCAAATGCAGCGTTTGGCTACCGAAAACTAACCGTGTTGTTACGCCGAAAGTACAATCTGGTAATTAACAAAAAGAAAGTATATCGGCTCTGTAAGTCTCTCAGTATCCTTCTCCCTCAGCGCGAACAAATCCATACCGTACCGAGAAAAGTAGCTAATAACCGAACGGTAGATGGGCCTAACCAATTGTGGCAGATGGATATCAAGTACGGTTATGTTGCGGGGAAACGCCGGCACTTTTTCCTCGCAAGTATTATTGATGTTTTTGATCGTCGAATCGTCGCTCACCATCGCGGTAAAGCCTGCGACACGCAGAGCATCCTGCATACGCTCCGGCAGGCTATGGTAACGCGACGTATCCCTAAGACCGAGCCAAAGCTCGTGATTCGTACCGATAACGGCCCTCAGTTTATAAGCAAAGCGTTTTATAACTTCTGTGAAGAAGCAGGTTTAGAGCATGAGCGGACACCCGTTCGAACACCGAATAAAAATGCTTTTATTGAATCGTTTCATAGTGTTCTGGAACGTGAGTGTTACCAGCGACATTGTTTCGAAAGCTACGAAGAAGCCTTTTCCGAGGTAGACCGTTATATCCGTTATTACAACAAAGACCGTATTCACGGCAGTCTACACGACTGGTCGCCGACAGATTACCTGCGCCTGGTCAACGAAGGAACCATAGAGCCCAAATCCATTGCATTATGATGCATCAATCTGAGAAAAAGCTAGCTAGTGTCCAATATTAAGGGGTTGAACCGCCAGAGACGTTATTTTAGTAGAAATGGCTCATTTCAAGCTGTAAAGGCCTGTTTGGTGCCAAATAGCGTTCCTGGTGATCGTTAGAATTTAAAAATGATTAATTTCCACGGAATAAGGTTCGTGGTGATCGTTAGCGCTGAACCATGCGTAAAGCGACTCGCCAACTACCAGCATCGCACCGCACCGAACCACAACAACCGACACAGGCAACATATTGATGTGCACATTAAAGCCACGTCTGCAACGTGCATACAACACCGATACCTGAGAGATGGCAAGCAACATTTCACCACAACAGTCTGCCCCAGACACAATTCGATCACTCCATGCACTGGCCCTTGATCCTGTATGTCAACATCGCGTGGCACAGGCACTTGTCCCGACCATGAACGCCGAAAGCAAAAAGCAGAACACCAACCACCAGCTTACCTACGCATTAACATGTCTGTACTCCGCGGCATGCATGCCCGCAGTATACCCTGTAGAGAATGCAGCGGTAATGTTATAACCTCCGGTATAACCGTGAATATCGAGTACTTCTCCGCAAAAGAATAGTCCGGGCAGCAGCTTGGATTCCATTGTTTTAGGGTATATTTCCTTTAAGTGAACTCCACCTCCGGTAACAAAGGCTTCTTTAAGTGATCTTGTGCCGTCAACGCGGAAGGTGAAGGATTTCATCAGTTCGCACAGATGGTTTAACATACCTTTAGGGAAATGGTGAAATGTCAGGTCATCCCCGATCTCCGCGCGTTTCATCAATAGTGGAATCAGACGCTCTGGCACCCATGTTTTCAAAATATTTTTGACAGCCTTGCGTGACTCCTGCTCTAGGCCTTGCTTCACTTGTGCTTCCAGCGCGGCAGGGGTAAAGTCAGGGAAGAGGTCGATACTCATGGTGACCTGTGTATTCCCTGATTTCATCTGAACTTTGCGAATAAACTGACTGCAGCGTAGGGCAACCGGGCCGGATACACCAAAATGGGTGAAGAGCATATCTCCACGGTGAGAAATGACAGTTTTGCCTTTGGCATCGAGTACGGACAGGGCAATGTCACGAAGAGACAAGCCCTGTAATTCCTTGGACTGAATCCAGCTCTCTCCAGATACGATCGGCACCTCGGTTGGATACAATTCTGTGATAGTATGACCAGCCGCCTCAGCCCAAGGATATCCGTCACCTGTGGAACCGGTTTGCGGCACGGATTTGCCGCCTGTTGCAATAATGACGGAGCGGCCGTGAATGATTTTGCCTGAAGCGAGCTTAACACCTTGCACTTGCTGACCGTTATGAATAAGCTCTTTAACAGGTTCTTTCGTACGAATCTCGACGCCAAGAGAAACAATTTTCCCGACAAGCGCATCAACAACCGTCTTGGCTTTGTCCGTGACAGGGAACATTCTTCCGTTGTCTTCTTCTTTCAAGGCAATGCCGAGATTTTCAAAAAAACGCATGATGCCCTGGTTGTCCAGATTTTGAAACGAGCTATATAAAAAACGTCCATTACCCGGAATATGTCGAATAAGCTCATCCGTTTCTTTGGCATTGGTTACATTGCAGCGTCCTCCGCCGGAGATGCCCAGTTTGCGGCCTAATTGATCCCCTTTGTCCAGCAACAGCACAGATGCTCCGTGCTCGGCAGCTGCCACACAAGCCATCAGACCAGCGGAACCGCCACCTATTACGATAACGTCATACATACATAATTACCTTCTTTTTGATTGATTTTGTCTGTTTTTTATAGACAATGTCTGTTACTGCCTCTTTCTGAAATCAGACAGGGTGATTCGGTGTTCTATTTTGCAGTCTTAAGCGATATATTGTAATAAGCTGTCGCCTATGTTTTAATCAGAATTAAATGAGGGAATGTACAGGCAGAGGAGGAGATGACATTGTGGTTGCGTTAAAGGACATTCTTTTACAAGTACTGCTGGCCGGATCGGCAGTATTCCTGATTCCCTTATTATATTTGGGTCTCTCCAAACAACAGGTCATGCGGATGGATCATGCAGGTAAAGTCAATTTCAGCTTTGCTGCAACAAGTGTCATCAGTATGTTACTCTGTCTGATTTTTGCATTATCTGTAGGTTCCGAGACCGTTCCTATATCCCTGAGTATCATCCCGGTTACTCTTGCGATTCTATATTGTAAAGCCCACATAGGCGCTGCCTTGTCTATTCTACATATTCTCTTCTATTTTCTATTAGCACATCCCTATGATCTGTACGGATTTCTTCTTCATACGGGAATACTTCTCTATCCTATTGTATGGTTGTCTGCCAAACGATTCAAGCATAATACGTGTTCACGCAAAATGAATACGGTCATCGCGTTGATTACCGCTGAACTAGCTGTTGCGAGTCTGTTATGGGTGGTTTATGTCTATCCTTACACCACATATTCCAAGCTTCATCTGATTTTGTCAGCACTTGGATATACAGCAGGTGCACTGGCTGCTGGGGGCATGAGCCAGCTGTGGCTGGATCGGATGGGACGTTATCGCGGAATGGAACAGCAACTATCTGAAGAACATCACCATTACATAAGTGAAACGGAGAAACTGCACCAGATTTTGAATGCAGTACCTCTTTCTATAGCCACGGTAGATGTCGAAGGCAAAGTTGTGTTTGTAAACGAACTGATGAAACAAACGGCAAAAGAACAGCTTCCATGCACATCAGCACATAACTTGATTGGGCAGCACGCCAGTCAATTTGTCGAGCAAGAACAGGCGGATAAGATGGAACACAGTATTCAGCAAGCGGTTGTTCATGGTGAAGTAAGTGTGCTGACCGTGCGATACGGATCGCATGTATTTCTTTCCCGAACGGTGCCGATCTATGCTTATGCTGCAAAAGGCTCGAAGGAAGTCTCGGGAGCTATGATCACTATTCAGGATGTTACCGAGCTTGAGATGTTGCGTAGCGAACTTGATAATGTGGATCGTCTAAGCTTGGTGGGACAGATGGCGGCGAGCATCACGCATGAGGTGCGCAACCCGATGGCTGTGGTGCGAGGGTTCCTCCAGTTAATGCAGGAAAAGAGTCCTGAATCCCTGAATCATTATTATCGGATCGTTATGGAGGAATTGGACAGAGCCAACAGCATTATCAATGATTTTCTGTCCCTGGCTCAGAACCGTATAGCAGAAAAAGAAGAATCACAATTACACGATATCATTCATGAGCTAAGTCCTTTGTTATGGGCAGACGCCAATCTGCGAGGTCAGAGCATCGAACTGATGCTGGCCCATAATGTGCCGAAGCTACATCTGAATGCAAAAGAAATTAAACAAGTCGTATTGAATCTTGCTCGTAATGGAATGGAAGCCATGACGGAAAAAGGTGTGCTTACCTTGGAAACACGGATGGTTGATGACCGGGTGGAACTGTGTGTACACGATACAGGGCCGGGAATACCACCAGTGAAGCAGGAAAAGCTATTTGAACCATTCTATACAACCAAAGCTAAAGGAACCGGACTGGGATTATCCATGTGTCTGAGCATTGTCGAACGCCATAATGGCACAATTACCGTTGAATCTGAAGAAGGACAGGGAACGACCTTTAAAGTTGCCTTCCAGTGTTAGCTCATCAGCATATTTTGCCAGACCATAAGCCATAATAAGTGAGAGAAAGCTGTTCCGCAGGTGTTGTCTGAACCTTGCTTTCATTGCATGGGGATGTATAATAGGAATAGCACAGCGTGTATCCATTTTTTTCGATATGGACGCATTCGTTGGTGCATAGCTATTGTCCTCTAACTCTTCAAACGAGATCATAGAACAACCATTATAAGGAGTGAAACTGAATGTCGATGTCATTTGATCAATACATGAGAGATATGGTTCAGCCAATGCGGGATGAGCTGACTCGTCTGGGAATCCAGGAGCTGCGTACACCGGAAGAGGTTGAAGCAAGCTTGCCTGATGCTAAAGGAACAGCACTGGTTGTAATTAACTCTGTATGCGGATGTGCAGCAGGTCAATGTCGTCCAGGGGTTGCTCAAGCACTTCAGAACGATTTAACACCAGATCATCTCTACACCGTATTTGCTGGTCAAGACAAGGAAGCTACGGCGAAAGCGCGTGAATTCTTTGCACCATACCCGCCATCCTCACCGTCCATCGCTTTGCTGAAAGACGGAGAACTCGTTCACTTTATCGAGCGTCACCAAGTGGAAGATCGTTCTGCAGAGGAAATCGCGGCTGACCTGACAAGTGCGTTTGAACGTTACTGCCGTTAATCCGCTTCATAGAACGCCCCGCACTTCGGATGCCCGATGCCGGGGCGTTTCATTTTGGACAGATCAGGTTATTGAACCATTCGAACCTTTCTAGCTGGACATCAACATACCTTTCAAACGAGCATCAAAATTCTATTTTAGTAGAAACGGGGTGTACGAACGATGAGTTTGCAACAACAGATCATCGCTGAATTGAAGGTTAAACCGAGTATTAATGAAGCTGAGGAAGTACGCAAGCGTGTGGATTTTCTGAAGACGTATGTCAAAAATTCCGGTACCAAAGGATTGCTGATCGCCATTAGCGGCGGTATTGACAGTGCTGTGGCAACGGCACTTTGCAAACAAGCTACGGACGAGCTTACCGCGGAAAACAATCAAGAGTACAAAACGCTGGGTGTGTTCCAGCCTTATGGAGAGCAAGCAGATATCCAGGATAGTTATGCTGTAGCCAAAGCATACGATCTGAAGCATGTTGTGGAAACAAACATCGAGGATGCCGTGAATGAAATCGCGCTGGAAGTAGAGCAGGGCTTCAAATCTCTTGGCAGTCCGCGTCATATGACTCATCAAGGCAAGGGCAATGTGAAAGCAAGAACACGTATGGTGATGCAATATGCGCTTTCTTTTGAAGAAAACCTGCTGGTCGTAGGTACGGATCATGCATCCGAAGCGATTACGGGCTTTTACACCAAATGGGGCGACGGAGCCGTGGATATCACACCACTGAGCACTCTCAACAAACGTCAGGTTCGTCAGCTGGCTGCTTACCTGAAAGTGCCGCAATCCATTCTGGACAAAGCACCTTCGGCCGGACTATGGGAAGGGCAAACGGATGAGGACGAGCTGGGCATCTCATACGAGGCGAACAGTGATTACCTTGAAGGCAAGCAGATTGACCCGGCTGCGCAAGAGCGTTTGGAGGCCTTTTACACACGCACACATCACAAACGTAATGCGATTCCTGGTATCTAAGGTTGGGGATTTAAAAGTGTAATCGAGTAGCGTACTTCATTTTGCAAATGAGTCGTTGCTAACAAAAAGAGTCAATGCCTTGAGCAGCGGCTCTTTTTGTTGTTCTATCTTACCGCCATTTCGTAGGGAGAAAATTTTAGCAAAAGTGGAAACGCGGATAACAGGTACTCGCATCCATGCACGCCTCCTGCTACAATAGAATATGTGTTCGGAAAGCTATGGATTCGTTGAAGTAAGGATTACTAAAGATTATCTTTTATAGCCTAAAAGATTAAGCGGGTGAATCGTTATGATATATGGCATTGGCAACGATGTATTAGAGATAGAACGGTTACGCAGGTTGCTGTCTGGCCGCCAGGCAGAGGCATTTATGAAGCGTATTTTAACTCCGGCTGAACAGGAAATTGCAGCTAGGCGCGGGAAACGGATGGCGGAGTTTGTATCCGGGCGTTTTGCGGCCAAAGAGGCGGTATCCAAAGCATTCGGATGCGGGATCGGCGCTGTCATGGGTTTTCATGATATCGAAGTGTTGCCAGATCCGTCCGGTCGTCCAGTCGCTACTTTGTCCAGTCAGGCCTGGGAGCGGCTTCGGCTACCGTGTGGTCAGAGATACCAGATCCATCTAAGCATTACACATCAGACGGAGCTGGCCGCGGCATTCGCGATCATTGAGCAGGGCGCGGGTGAACCGCTTGAGTGATATACGTATAGATGCGTCATTTAAAATGAGGCGAGGAATTGCCTCTCGCTGAAATCGGGAGAAACGTGTGTACAGGAAAGGAAGGGCATATGGGTTTACAAGAACAGAAACGACATTTCAGCGTGAATCTGCTGGATTGGTACATGATTAATCGTCGGGATTTGCCGTGGCGTCGCCACAACAATCCGTATTTTACTTGGGTTTCGGAGATTATGTTGCAACAGACGCGTGTAGATACGGTGATTCCGTATTTTAACCGATTTATCGGGAATTTCCCGACCGTCCAGGCTCTTGCCGAGGCACCGGAGGAAGAGGTGCTGAAAAATTGGGAAGGGCTCGGATATTATTCAAGAGCGCGTAACCTTCAGGCAGCAGCAAGGCAAGTTATGGAGCTGCATGGCGGAGAGATGCCGCAGGACAAGCAGAGCGTCTTTGCATTAAAAGGAGTCGGCCCGTATACAGCCGGCGCTATCCTCAGCATTGCCTTCAACCAGCCACAACCAGCGGTGGACGGCAACGTCATGCGGGTGCTGTCCCGATATTTCCTCATTGATGAGGATATTATGAAGGGTAGCACCCGGGTTTTGATGGAAGAGCTCGCGGGAGAGCTCATTCCGGAAGGGCGAGCGCGTGACTTCAATCAGGCGCTGATGGAGCTTGGCGCGCTGGTATGTACACCCAAAGCGCCGCATTGCTTGACTTGCCCGGTGATGGAGCAATGTTCCGGCAGAATTGCCGGAAGGGAGCTTACGTTGCCGGTCAAGACCAAAGCGAAGCCGCCACGCCCTGAGCAGCGGCTTGTTGCCCTGGTGGAAGGCCGCGGTGCTCATCGCGGCCGTGTGCTTGTGCGCCAGCGCCCAGAGACAGGCCTGCTGGCCCGGATGTGGGAGCTGCCGCATGTGCTGGCGGCGCCTGCCGCAGCAGGTAAGGCGGCAGCGCCGCTGGCGGATGAGCCGGCCATGGCTTTGTTGGCCGGCAGTCTGTGGGCGGAAGGCTTCGCTGCCCGCCCGGAAGGGCTGGCTACCCATGCGGAGCATGTGTTCAGCCACATTGTCTGGAGCCTACAGGTGTACAAGTGCACCGAGCAGGACCAGAGCAGTGAGCTTCCGCTGATCGCCGCGGAAGCCAGAGCCGCCTATCATGCACAGGCGGCATCAATGGCAGAATCAGCCCCAGCTGCAGAATCATCTTCATCCACCGCCGCTCAAGCGGCGCAGGAAGCGATGACAGGCAAAGGCGATGGCCTCACTTATCAATGGATCGGCCCGGAGGATATGGAGAAGCTGGCGTTCCCTAATGTATTTCTGAAGCTTCTTCGCAACTATTTTGCTGGAGCCTATGATGAGGCAACGGAGCAATAAACAAAAAAGAGCCTGAATCGATCACAAGGATCGATTCAGGCTCTTTTATTCGAACAGCGTCTTATTTCGCTGCTGCGTAACGTTTGTTTACTTCATCCCAGTTGATTACGTTCCAGAATGCACCGATGTAATCAGGACGTTTGTTTTGATATTTCAGGTAGTAAGCGTGCTCCCATACGTCCAGACCCAGAACTGGAGTCAGACCTTCGAAGAGCGGGCTGTCTTGGTTAGGTGTGCTAGTGATGGACAATTTGCCATCTTTGCCTACAACGAGCCATGCCCAGCCAGAGCCGAAACGAGTTGTAGCTGCTTTAGCGAAGTCTTCTTTGAACTTGTCAAAGCCGCCCAGTTCGCTGTCGATTGCTGCTGCGATGTCACCTGTTGGTGCGCCGCCGCCGTTTGGTCCAATGATTTCCCAGAACAAGCTGTGGTTAGCATGTCCGCCACCGTTGTTACGAACCGCTGTGCGGATGCTTTCTGGCACGCTGTCCAGGTTAGCGATCAGATCTTCCAAGCTTTTGTTTTGCAGTTCAGGAGCGCTTTCCAGAGCTGCGTTCAAGTTAGTTACGTAAGTGTTGTGATGGCGATCGTGGTGGATTTCCATCGTTTGTGCATCGATATGTGGTTCCAGTGCATCGTTAGCGTAAGGAAGTGCTGGTAATTGAAAAGCCATAGTGAAATACCTCCTGAGATTTTGTGATTTGTTGTTAAGGTACATATGTAATAATACCCTTGCCATTATTATTAAACCGCATTCGGGATAATTAATCAACATTTTTGTTTATTAAGTCCCCCGAACCGTTAATCAAAAGCGAGGCCAGAGATAACAAACATATTTTACCCATTATGAATAAAATTATGAGATTTCGACGGGAAAAATCGTTAAAATTAAAGCGGAATCAATGTAAACGTTTACAATAAAGCGCTTTCAGAAGAAAATGCGTGTTTTATGGAGAAAAGTATGGTTTAATTGACGAAGAAGCGGTATTTTCTCGTTTTTTGTCATTATATGAACATCGGGTTTTTGGTAAAAGGGGATTCCCTTTTTGGTAAAACCTCATCTAAGCTAACGAAAAGGGAGATTTAAAACATGCACGTTCGTTCCTTTCAGTTGAGTGATGCAAGCCAGATGACGGAGCTTCTCCAGGTTGCACTATCGGAAGAGTGTTATGAGAACACGATGGGCCCGTTTGCCCGTCAATTGTCATGGGATTCTGACCTGATCATGGTTGCGGAAGAAGAGGGAGACCTCGTGGGCGCTTTGATTGGTACGATTGATCAAAACCAGGGTTGTATCTACCGTATTGCGGTTCATCCAGACTATCGTCGCCGCGGCGTCGGTAAAACACTTGTCGAGGCTATGGAACAGCGGTTCCAGCAGCGTAAAGTCAGCCAGATTTGGGTGGCTGGTGATGAGCACAACAAAGCAGCCATGCCTTTGTATGAAGCAATGGGATATGGGGCCAATAAGATTCTGAGTGCTTTTCAGAAACTTAGTATTTTGTCCAAGGCTTAATCGATGTAGGTAAATTCGGTGTAGTTAGACAAAGAAATAAAGGGATTTTCATTTCATATTAGGCATATCTGTTCACGCATCATGGCGTGAGAGATATGCCTTTCTATTTGTATGAGGAGGAAGGGAATGATATGCATCCTGTTTCCTTTTTCCCAAAGCGTGTATAAAAGATTGTAATTGTCTGTATGCTGGTGGGCATCTCCAATTGTTTCGCTCTTGCAAATAGAGTAGACTGAAAAGGAGTACGACCAAGGTTATACGATAAATCTACAAACTGATAAATGAGGTGTCTCTTTGAATTCTAATATGCCTTCTATGGAGCATTCGACGTTTGAGGAGCAAAATCAGAAGCCTGTCCCCAAGCAGGCAGGGAAGTCCTGGTCAGCCGAATTGTGGGACTGGGTGAAGACCATTGTGGTGGCTTTTGTGATCATGATGCTGCTTAACCTGTTTGTATTCAATCTGTCGATGGTCAAAGGACAGTCTATGCAACCCACGCTGGTCGAGTCTGATCGTCTGTTTGTGAACAAGATGGTCTATCATTTCGGTGAACCGGCCCGGTCGGATGTGATCGTTCTTCGTGATCCGAGTGAAGATGCAGGCAAGAAAGATTTTCTGGTGAAACGAATCGTTGGACTTCCTGGAGATACAATTGAGGTCAAAGACCATCATCTATATGTAAATGGTATTCAGCAGGCAGAGAGTTACACCGACATTGAGGTACAGGACCCTGATTTTGGGCCGCTTACCCTGGCATCGGATCATTTCTTCGTCATGGGAGATAATCGTCATGAAGGCAAAAGCAAGGACAGCCGTGTGTTTGGGAGTATAACTTCCAGCGAGATCGTCGGTAAAGCCGAGTTTATTTTTTGGCCATTCTCCGAGATGAAAAAGCTGTAAAATGTTGGACCACAACAACTTCGAAGCGCAATTTGCGTTTAACCATACAGGCACGTAGACTTTACATTTAAATCGTATGCAAGACTTATATCGTTATAGTTCAGCGCCTGGTCTCTTAAGTGAGGCGGGCGTTCATTGTTTAAAGATAACGAGATTACGTGCCTTATAGAAAAGAGGGAAGAACAATGACGAACGTACGGACCGGGGCAGCACAGGCCGCCTCCGTATGGGAAGCGTTAAAGCAGGAGATCAAGGCGGCAGGCCCGGAAATGGGTATAGATGATATTGGATTTGCTTCAGCGGACCCCTTCATCTCTCTGAAGTCATTGCTGGAGCAATCTCGGGATAAGGGATATGCGTCAGGATTTGAAGAACCGGATATTGATAAAAGAGTGCATCCCGCCCTCCCGGATAGCGAGCCAGCTTCCCTGATCGCCATAGCTGTAGCTTATCCGTCCAAAATGGTCAATCCGCCGAAGTCGGAGCCTGGCGCGTACCGCGGCATTTTTGCTCGTTCGGCTTGGGGGCAGGATTATCACCAGGTGCTTCGCGCAGCGATGGACAAGCTGGTGAATTTCATCCGTGAACGCGTACCGGAAGCGATCATTGAAAGTATGGTGGACACAGGTGCGCTCGTGGATCGCGCCGTCTCCCAACGGGCGGGGATTGGGTTCAGTGCCAAGAACTGCTCGATTATATCGCCCAAATTCGGTTCGTGGATATTCCTTGGGGAGCTTGTCACGAACATTCCGTTCCCGCCAGATACTCCCGTCACTGAGGATTGCGGGGAATGCACGAAATGCATTGATGCCTGTCCTACAGGTGCGCTGGTTGGCCCTGGCCAATTGAACGCGCAGCGTTGTATATCTTTTCTGACCCAGACAAAAGGGTTCTTAGATGAAGAGTTTATGTTGAAAATAGGCAACCGTCTGTACGGTTGTGATACATGTCAGATTGTATGTCCGAAGAATCGGGGCAAAAATTGGGATCATCATCCCGAGTTTCATCCCGATCCGGAGGTTGTAAAGCCTTTGCTGTTGCCGCTGCTGGATATCGGTAACCGTGAATTCAAAGAACGTTTCGGTCAAAGCTCTGCCGCTTGGCGGGGCAAAAAGCCGATCCAGCGCAATGCGGTCATTGCACTGGGCAATTTCAAAGACAAAAGCGCTGTACCGAAGTTAACGCAGGTACTGAAGCGTGATCCGCGTCCGGAGCTGCGGGGGACCGCCGCCTGGGCGCTGAGCAGAATTGGAGGAGAAGACGCCATGAGAGCTATTGGGGAAGCTGCCGCGATCGAACAAGATGGGAACGTGCTAAGTATGCTGCAGAAGGCCGAGGAGAGATTATTATCGTCCGAGACCTTACCCGATCGACCGCAGGCGGAGCAAGTGAAGAAACAACAAGCAGATACAGTGGAAGCTGTGCAATACACACAAGCAGCCTCTTTTTCTCAGGCAAGAGATACGGAGTTCGGGGAGGAGACACAGCGGACTGCGAACGTTATTAAAAGTGAAAGTGACGGTGAGCCTGAGCAGTCCGTCGCCTCGGGCAGATCCGAAGCAGCTGCATGGAAGCCATCTGCAGTAACCGGGCTTCACGGCAAACCTGTGTATTATGATGAGGTGTTGACACCGATCGGGACACTTACCTTATGTGCAACGGATGAGGGACTGTGTCATATCGATTTTGGCGCTTTTCATGTTCGGGAAGCTCATCTGCAACAATGGGCCCGTACGTGGGTCGGTGAATACCGATATGAGAAAAACGAAGAGAAGCTCAGCGAAGCTGCGGGGCAGCTAGTGCAGTATTTTGCTGGGGAAAGAACGACATTTGACTTGCAGCTTAAGCAGTATGGTACTGCATTCCAGCTACAAGTTTGGGAGGTTCTGTCCGATATATCTTATGGAGAAGCCTTAACCCACCAAGAGGTTGCGGAAAAGATCGGCAGGCCCAAGGCTATACGTGCAGTTTTGGATGCTATTAGCAAGAACCCAATCCCGATTATTATTCCTTGTCATCGATTGAGCGGTAAAGATGGCACTCTGGTAGGTTACGTAGGCGGTCTGCAAACCAAGGAGCAATTGCTCACATTGGAGCAGTAATCGTAAGAGCGGGGGACGTTCATGAAGTATGTAAACGTGGAAAGCGTGGAGGCGGGGGAAATTTTGGGCAAGACGGTGTATTCCAGTAATGGGACAGTGTTGTTGTCTGCCGGAGTCCAGCTCACCGTGTTTATGGTCAATACGCTGAAGCGTATCGGGGTAACCACGCTGTACATCCAGGATGAAGCGTATAAAGATGTGGATACAGAAGATATTCTGGATGAAGCCACGAAAAGGGCCATTATCAATGAGATGAGCGTTACGCTGGAAGCGGTACGGTCCGGGAAAGACTGGAGTCCGAAGAAAGTCGCGCTTAGCATAGACAAATTATTGAATGATGTGCTAAACGGGCGAGAATTGCTGGTGCAGTTAACCGATATCCGAACCCAAGACAATGCACAATATGTTCATGCGATGAATGTTTGTTTGTTGTCTTCGGTTATTGGGCTGAATATGGGGCTTAACTACAATCAGCTCAAGGATCTGGCTGTAGGTGCCCTTTTACATGATATTGGGAAAGTAGGCGAGCCTCCGGGTACTGTTCCTACTTCAAAGCTGCATCACACATGGCGTGGCTTTGAAGTGATCAAGAACAAGCGTGAGTTCAGTCTGCTCGTTGCGCACACTGCACTTCAACATCATGAACATGAGGACGGCAGTGGTACACCAAGGGGAATCAGAGGGAAGGACATCCATCTTTTTGCCAAAATTGTAAGTGCAGCCAACATCTATGATAATCTCATTAACGGTCTGTCAGGCAGCAACATGCTTCCCCATGAAGCGTGTGAGGCAATGATGGCGATGTCCGGAACGAAGCTGGATCGCGATATTCTGATTGAGTTTAATAAAAGTGTATCCGTATATCCTAACGGGACTGCTGTTCGGCTGTCTACGAAAGAGACCGGCGTCATTGTCCGCCAGCACCGCGGGCTGCCAGGAAGACCGGTTATTCGGGTGGCTCACGGCAACACGCGTTATTCGCTGGATGTTGTTGAGATTGATTTGGCCAAACAGAACACGATCTTTATTGAAGGAGTACTGACGTAAGTGATATAACTGGAAAATGCGTTTGCTCAGGACGTGTGGAAATGCTATGATAATTCTCAGGAAATCCGGTCGGTGTTATGTTTGCATCATGGTATTAATCTTCATCATTCATGATGTGTACAAGCACAGATCATCCGTTTTTTAAGATTGCATATTGCATACAGAGGTGTCTAAGAGATGGATATTGTAATACCGATTATTACATTGATTGTGGGTCTGGTCGGTGGATTTTTCATCGGGGTGTTCTACCTGCGTAAACAGCTTGAGAAAATGCAAAGCGACCCTGACATGTTACAGAAAATGGCGAAGCAAATGGGCTATAACCTGAATGGCAAGCAAATGCAGCGTGCCCAGCAGATGATGAAGAACCAGCAACCAGGCGCAAAAATGCCTCAGCCGACTCAACATCCTGCGCGTAAAAACTCGGGCCGCCGAAAATAATAGCTGTGGGTGATTAAATCGCTTGCAGGATGTGGTTCGAAAGGAGGCGCTTGGCAGTGGCTGGCGTGAAAGATTATTTGAATTCCAAAGTATCCGACAATCGGGAGAAGATCGAGTATCATGTCGAACAAATTCTCAAATTGATCGGAGAAGATAGCACACGTGAAGGGCTTCTGGAAACGCCTGCGCGTGTAACCCGGATGTACGAAGAGATTTTTGGTGGATATGAAGTGGATCCCCGTGACGTGCTGGGTGTCACCTTTGACGAGAATCACGAAGAGCTGGTCATCGTGAAAGATATCGTGTACTACAGCCAGTGCGAGCACCATATGGCACCGTTCTTTGGTAAAGTCCATATTGGCTATATACCAAGCGGGAAAATTGTGGGTCTAAGCAAAATGGCACGCCTGGTTGAAGCGGTAACACGCCGTCTTCAAGTACAGGAACGTATTACATCGCAGATTGCGGACATCTTGACCGAAGCAGTTGCACCGCATGGTGTGATGGTTGTCGTAGAAGGTGAGCACTTGTGCATGTGCTCCCGCGGCGTGAAGAAACCGGGCAGTAAGACGGTAACGTCTGCTGTACGTGGATCTTTCCGTGATAACCCTGCACAGCGTGCGGAGTTTCTGTCTCTGGTCAAAGAGTAATTATAAATAAGCCGAGTTCCTTTGGGGAACCGGCTTATTTATATAGGGCATTTTTTTTCGTATTTGTCGGAGGGACTGAAACTACATATGAATTCGATAGTCGGAGGTTATGGACGATGAATATACCTTCCCAATTCAACCAACTGCCTGAGTCAGAGAAGAGCGAGTTGACTGTACAAAGAATATCCGCTGAGCAGCATTCATCGCTGCGTTTGCAAATTTGGGAGACACCGCTTATGCGCCTTGGCAGCAGTGTACTTGATGCTTTTGCATGGGAAGAAGTGATGTGCAGACGTGTGGGAGCAGGCCATCTGCCTGTTGCTCATATATGGCGACACCCAGATGCTTTTGTGGCCGGCTTACGCGACCGAAGGCTGCCGCGGGCAGTCGAAGCGATGGATGTTATCAAAGGTCAGGGGACAGCCGTATGTGTACGGCCTTCTGGTGGGGCCGCAGTTCCGTTGAATCCGGGTGTTGTGAACGTGTCGCTGATCTTGCCCAATCCAGGGCACGCAATTAATATTCATGACGATTTTCGCGAGATGGCTTCGATCATTGCCGAGTCGTTAACTCCTTGGTCAACTCAGGCGCAGACAGGAGAAGTACAGGGGGCGTTCTGTCCTGGGGATTATGATGTCAGCGTGGGTGGATTGAAATTTTGCGGTATTGCTCAGCGGCGTCAGGCCAAAGCGTACATCATCACGGCATTTATCATTGTGGAAGGTCAGGGGGATCGGCTTGCTGCGGAGGTGCGTAAATTCTATGAAGAGGCCTCGGGAGGGATAGCTGAAGGATATCCTGAGGTAAAGCATGGAACTATGGCAAGTCTGCAGGAGCTGGCAGGGGTGCCTTCCACGGCTGCGTATACGGCTTCGCTGGTACGCACATTGCGCAACAGGTATCCTCATGCAGCGACAGAACGGGTGCTTTCTGTTGATGCGGATGATGTGTTGCGGACGGCAGAACAGATGAAACAGCGCTACGACTGAGTTCTTTATCAATAGGCTTGGAATTGGTGAAGAGAGATGGTATGATGTGATTTCGGAAGGAGAGGATTTAGAGTGGAAACATTGCGATATACATACCTGTATGAAGTCATTTCAACAGGTGAAAAATCAGAATTCAGCCAAATGGCAACAAGTAAAGAAGAGGCGGCTGCCCTGATTGTGGCACGTATTGCCGATCTGGAGTTCACAGAAGAGTCCGATATCAAACTGGGCGATCTGATCGCCATCAGCAAACAGGTTGGCGACAACTATGTAGCGTGCGAGGGCTGTGCTTCTTAACATATGTATGTTATGTATGGATTGTAATATGAAGTCGATATTGAGGCGAATCTCTAATGAGAGGTTCGCTTTTTTTTGCGTGGATTTCATTTTTGAGTCAGATAACATCTATAAAGCATGAACCATGTCGTATTATGTTCAGAAAATGTTCAGAATACATTGTTATACTCATCCAAAAAGCCTACAAGGAAGGGAAGGTTTATACGATGAGAAAGTCAGTGCAAAACAAGTTTTCATGGATGTCTCGTCCAATGAAATTCTTTTTGATGGTTGTGTTAACACTTGGTATGGCGAATAACGTTTATTTCTCAGGAAAAGCACATGCTTCAGTCGGAATAGATTTTGTCGGTGGTGATCCAGATTATCCCCTTCATGGAAAACTCACTGCAACAACATTCAACTTAAAAGTGAAGTTAACGGAAAGTGCACGTTTATATTATGATAACAGGGTGGTGGATTGGGCAAATACGAATCCAGATTTGTCATCGATAAAGGAAAATGCCCTAAGTAATGGTACCTATGTTGATTTACAGGCAGGTGAGGAAAGAGACCTCTATTTCAATCACCTTCAACCCTCTACAGATCACTTTATATATTTTACAGCAGATGGGCCAAACAATGAATTGGTTGACCTAGGGAGTGAACTTTATCAGACTAGCGCAGGCTCACCGGTTACTCCTTCCCAAGTGAAGGCTGTTGCTGGTGATGCTCAAGCGAAGATTAGCTGGAGTTCAGACTCTTCCGTTACGGATGCTGTTTATATGTATCAAGGTTCCAAAGAGCCAATTGATCCTGATAGCTGGATTGATATCACAAGTATGTTAGACGGTGAAAAGGTCATCCATGGTTTGACGAATGGATTGCCTTATGTTTTTGCAGTTAAATCTACATTCAACGATGATCATACCCAGTCCGATTATATCGTCTCTAACGTGATCACACCTGGTTTACCTGCTGCACCTGCGGCACTAACTCCGCAGGTTATTAATGGACAAGTTCAGTTAAACTGGAATAGTGTACCTGAGGTAGACGGTTATGTCGTATATATGTATCAGGGCAGTACTGCGCCACAAGATCCTGAGAATTGGACTAAAGTAGCTGGGCCGATGGATACATTGCAGTATACCGTTTCAAATCTAACGAGCGGTCTACCTTATGTATTTGCTGTTCGATCTTCAAGCAACGCGGGAATGTCAAAGTTTAAAGTATCCGCATCGGTAACACCGCAATCTCCTGGCAATAGTGGGGGAGAAGTTGTTGTGACACCTTCTCCATCACCATCTAGCTCTTCGCCTTCATCACCGGTTTCATCGACTCCACAGAAGGAGATTATTAAAGTGGATGTGGCAAATGGCGAGCTGGCCTCCACCATTGATTCCTTGGAAATCAGCCGGACTCGTGGAACAGATGGTACGATAAAAGACGAGCTTGGATTAAATCCAGGTAAAGCACAGTCGGTTATTAATCAGTTAAAGAAAACCGGCTCACGTACAGCTGTTGTTCTGATTCCAGATGCGAAAGATGAAGTCTCTCAGTGGGACGTGAAACTAGCGCGGGAATCGACTAAGTTGTTCACTGAACAAGGAATCGAGTTGGTTATTTCCAATCCAAACGTGAAAGTAACCATTCCAGCCACATCTATGAAAGACAGAACAGATGATGTATATTTCCGTCTCGTGCCTGTAAAGAAACAGGAGACACGTCTGGCTATCGAACAACGATTGCTGGCTAACGAGACGATTACTCAATTCGCCGGCACCAAAGAAATTCAGGTGTTGGGACGTCCGATGACGATTGAAACGAATCTGCAAAGCCGTCCTGTAACGCTTGTCCTGCCGGTAGACAGCAAACAGCTTGCAGGTGTGAAACCAGCGGATCTTGGCGTGTATATCGAACACAGCAATGGAACAAAAGAGCTGGTACACGGTAAAGTAGTGACATTGAATAAAGATAATAACCAGCAAGGCATCGAGATCAATGTGGATCAGTTCAGTACCTTTTCCGTGGTACGGGTCAAAGACTGGGCTGATGACACGGCAAAAGCCAAACCTTATATTCGCGGCTATGCAGATGGTCGTTTCCAACCGGAGTGGTTCGTAACACGTGCCGAGATGGCGGCACTCATTACGCGTGTAACAGGCACTGTAGAGTCTGAGAGTAAAGCATCATTTACTGATGTTAGTGCTGGCCACTGGGCTTATGACAGTATCTCTGTTGCTACTCAAGCCGGTTACTTCACAGGTTACGCAGACGGTAGCTTCAAACCGGGGCAAGGAATTACACGAGCAGAGATGGCGAGCGTATTACAACATTTGCTGAAAGCTGAACAAGCAGTGACATCCGAAGCAACAACTGCATTCACGGATGTGAAGCAACACTGGGCACGGGAAGCGATCGCTCGGCTTGATGCTGCAGGAGTTCTTACAGGATATACGGATGGTACCTTCCGTCCTGAGAAACTGGTATCGCGTGCTGAAGCAGTGACTATGATCAATAAATTGATTGGTCTTCAGCCTGCAGCAACAGCGCTAAAATCCTGGTCGGATGTACCCGATACCCATTGGGCTTACCAAGCGATTCAGGCCGCATCCATAAAGGATTGACGACCAGCACGTTTCAAAGAGATATCTTTCAGTCTTTGACTGGAGATATCTCTTTTTATATTTGCTGGAACCAGATTACCTTAGTAAGGCGGCCATAGGAGCTTGCGCGCGGTTTCGTACCGTTCAGCGACAGCGGGCCAGTAGATGACATTCCACCAGTCTTCAATGTACTTTTTGCGTTCGTTTTGATGCTTGAGATAGTAGGCATGTTCCCATACATCTAGTGGCAGGAGTGGAACGATATCCGATTGGGACAGATTTTGATGTTTTTCAGCCTGCAAAATTTCCAAACGATGTGCTCGCGGACTCCAGACCAGCATTGCCCAGCCGCTACCTTCCACCTTGTTAGCTGCCTCGGTAAATTGATTTTTGAATGCTTCATAGCTGCCAAAATCACGTTTGATCTGCTCTGCAAGCATTCCGGTAGGCTTGCCGCCGCCTGCTGGGTTCATAATGGTCCAGAAGATGGTATGCAGATAATGTCCTGCTCCATTAAAAGCTAGCTCTCGTTCCCAATGTTTGATGAGCTCAAAATTATTCTTTTTCCGGGATTCGGCGAGTTTCTTCTCCGCAACGTTCAAACCGTCCACATAGGACTGATGGTGCTTGTCATGATGAATGCGCATTGTCAGCTCGTCAATGTGCGGTTCCAGCGCATTATACGCGTAAGGGAGGGGAGGTAACGTGTGTCCGCCAATAGGAACCGGCTTTTCTCTTACCGGGGCAGATGCAGGCAGCGTTTCCGCAGGAGACGTCCCAGCCGTTGATGGTTGGAGTGACGACGATTGTACCTGTGCAGATGCGGCAAGGGAACCATTGGCATTGGTTTGCCCGGCTAAAGATGCTTGTGACTCCGCTGCTTCTAGACGTGTGTCTTGGGCGACTTTGGAGTTAATGTTGTGTAGTGCATTCTCTAGCAACATCGATGAGGGTGGTTCTGTTTCACGCAGAATGCCGGGCTGGCTCAGGGTTTCTAATACCCCCAGGAAATACTCCGATTCGCGGATGATATGCAAGATGAAGGTTTGAGCAAGTGGGACCGCACGCACCGCTGCACTTTGCTCCAGCATAATATAAAGCTGCTTGATAAACTCTTTGGACTGATGTTTTGCTGTCTGGACGAGTTGATCGATACTTCGCATGATATAGGGGGCAGGCGGCTGGGTTGCAGGCAACAGCTGTTTTATCAACTGATTCGCCACTCGCTCACTGTACGCAAAGGCTGATTCCCATTCTTCCAGAAGTTTAACGTAGGAGGGCTCAAGGTCAGGAACCAGTGTGCGAATGATGAGCGTATGTTCTTTCTCTTGCTCTTTCCAGAAACGGATTTCTTCCAGCGTCCGTAGAGGAAGCAGATGACCGTATCCATCGCAGTTCATATGCGTTATACCTCCAATCTTTCAGATTATTTTTCGAACCCGCTCTTCGTCCAATTACCTTTGCTCTGTCTCAACAGTGTATTCTTGGGACGCATTGTCCTATGTGTATAAAAAAAGAGCCCCGGAGGGCTCTAAACACATCGAAATGCTGTATATCATTTTAATATTACTGCCGGTTTTGTTGCACATCCTCACTGCTTGTTTTCGTCACATGACTAAGGAAAATCGAAACACGGCGTAGATATTCCTTCGGATGCTCCCGGAAGATCAGTTCATGATGCGCGCCTTGTACAATCCATTCTTCTGAATAAGGATTCGTCTGATTAGCGGCAAGTTGTTCGGCAATCGGATAAGGGGCCTTCTCATCTTCTGTACCATGAATAAAGAAGATTGGGAACGGATAGTCCTTTTTCTTCACTTCCTGATACGGGATTTGCTGCAAGCCGGTACCGTTCAAGATCGGGAAGAGCAACTTCATAATCTCGAGCGTAGGCTGACGCGGCAGATTGATCTGATTATGAATGTTGTGGTACAGCGTATCCGGCTCCAGCAGGAATGTACTGTCCAGAATCATGGCATCCACTTCTTTGGTTAGCAGTCCGGTTTGCAGAGCCGTGCCTGCTCCCATGGAAAATCCCCAGACGACCAGCTCCTGTGCTCCGCGCTGTTTAGCAAACTGAATAGCTCCCAGCAATTGCTGAGACTCAGCTTTACCACCTGTTGCTACCGCTCGGTTGACCTGAGAGGCAAAGCCGTAATCGAACATCACCACATTAAACCCGAGCTGGTGCGCGTAATGGGCGAGGTCATACATAGGCACCCAGGTTTCCTCCCGATTGGCTCCATAACCGTGGCTGAAGATGATGGTTTTGCCCGTATCGGTATTCGCAGGGATATACCAGCCTTGCATGGTTCTGCTACCGTCGGCCGCAGGGAATGTAATGTCCTCATATTTCATGTTTTTGGCCTGCATCGGGTTCGAAAACACCGGTGCGACCGTAGGGTTGGAGAGCACCCAAGCAATATAACCGTGTAAGGCAATAAAACAAAACAACAGAAAAAATACAACGGAGAGCAGCAACGCTACGACAATATGTTTGAACCGAATCAGCCTCGGTGACAACGAAGAGGGCAGATCGGACACTTTGGTATGCAGCGGGGCTTCGCTCTGGGATGTCGGATACATGCACGCCCCTCCTTTGAGTTTCGGTTGAGGATTAATATGGACAAGATCATAACGATATGAAAAATAGCATATAGGTACTTTTTAGCACGTATTCATGACGATGGCATCCTAATGCTAAAGTCACGCTTTTGATATTTTATCTGAATTGGTTTCTATCTTTATCGTATGTCCCGATATAGTCAAAGTCAATTGATTGGAGGTATTTGTTACGCAATTGTTATATAGTTCTTAAGATGTAGAGGTAACAATTCCATAGTGTGTAAATTACAGGAGATTACGATGTGCCAATTGGATATCCTTGTTCATTTTTTTGTTTTCAGATCATCTTCAAAACGGTTCTTTTTGGTTTACAGATGAGACCGTTTCTCATATAATTTATGTAACCAAGTTTCATGTGATGAAACATGAGGAGGGCATCATGCCATGGAAGACCGCAAGTTAACCGTCCGGGCTGTAGAACGGGCGCTGGATATATTATTATGTTTTACCACGCGCAGTGATCTTGGACTCACTGAAATTGCTAGTCAGATCGGTTTACACAAAAGCACGGTACATCGATTGATGGCTACACTGGAGGATCGGGGGTTCGTAATACGTGATGCGGCAACCGAGAAGTATCGGCTAGGTATTCGAATCTGGGAGCTGTCAGCGCATATGTCACGTAGTGACGATCCTGCAATTTTGCTGTTACCTGCAATGGAGAGGCTGCGTGATCGCTTGGGCGAAACCGTAAGTCTCTACCTTCGTGATGGCGGTGAACGGATTCGGATTCAGGCTGTGCAGAGTGATCAGGCGATTCGGCGGGTTGCACCTGTAGGGGTCAGACTGCCGCTTTCCGTAGGAGCCTCCAGCAAAGTATTAATGGCTTTTGCCGCTGATGAGGATCGGGAGGAACTGATGAACGGCCCGGAATGGCCAGTATTTATCGATCCGGCCGTCTATCTGGCACAGATGGAAGACATTCGAGTGAGTGGCTACGCAACCAGCTATGAGGAACGCGAGCCGGGAGCTGCCGCTGTGTCTGTGCCAATTATGGATCGCAGAGGCAACATTGCAGCAGCGCTTTCCGTGTCTGGACCTGTTAGCAGGCTCTCGCAAGAGACATTACATGAGTACGCGCCTGTGTTGAAAGAAGCAGCTGTACAAATGGGACTTATGTTGCCATAGGGGAAGGCTCTTGCATGAAGTTTTGCTCGAAGGGAATTTCCTCTCTGGAATATTAAGGTTGAATTTAAGCCCAGATTACGCTACTCTGTAATGGACGACCCAGCGGGGTCGGTTGAATGTCATATTTTAAGTTGAACAGCGGCTTGATTGTCGCAATACGTTTACGTTACTGGGGGAGTCCGAATTGTCCGGACTGAGACGGGATCGCATGAGATCCCGGACCCTTTGCACCTGATCTGGATCATACCAGCGTAGGGAAGTAATCGGCCATATGACCACAGACACCACAGACGTTAACCCGGGATCCATGCTGTATTGCAGCAGGTGGCCCTTGTTGCGTGTATGGTGATGGACATTAGTCGGTTCCTTCGGAACCGGCTTTTTTTATTTACAGCGGCAAGCAGAGATTCAGTTGTTGTGTTTCACCTTGGAAGTGACAGCACAATAATTGCGGCATATATGCCTAGACTTCTAAGAGAAGTGATCTCGTGTTTCGTGCTCATGCTGATTGTGCATAAAAGTTGTCTTTTGGATCATTCTAGCTGCTTATGCAGGGTCAATCCTGCTGTGCTTCTGTGCTCTGCTTTTTCCAGACAGGTGTGGTAAGTCAAAGCTGTCACATTGGTGGACGATATGGGCAAATGAAGATCACAGAGGAGGAAACAGGAGACATGAATACAGGTAACCAAACGGGGCAACAGACGGGAATAGAGGAAACAGGGCGCGATGGTCATCCGGTGGAAAAGAAAACCGGAGCGGCTGGAGGGGTACAACCCTTCCCGGGCAGCCGCAAAGTCTACATTCAGGGCTCACGACCGGACATTGCTGTACCGGAGCGTGAAATTGCCCTTCATGATACGAATACTCCCCAAGGAGTGGAGCATAATGAGCCGCTGCGTGTCTACGATACGAGCGGCCCGATGACCGATCCCGAATTCCAGATGGATATTCGGAAGGGATTACCTGCGCTCCGAAATCACTGGATTATGGAGCGCGGTGACGTTGAAGCATATGAGGGCCGCGCAGTGAAGCCGGAGGATAACGGATTGAAGGCGGGAGGACGGAGAGCCGGGGCAGAGGAGTACCCGGGATTCCGCGGTCAACCGCTACGTGCTCAGGCTGGACGCTCTGTCACACAGATGCATTATGCAAGGCAGGGCTTGATTACGCCCGAGATGGAGTACGCCGCTATTCGTGAAGGCGTAGAGCCTGAATTCGTGCGGCAGGAGCTGGCGAGCGGCCGGGCTATTCTTCCATCCAACATCAATCACCCGGAGAGTGAGCCGATGCTGATTGGGCGTCATTTTCACGTGAAGATCAACGCCAACATAGGTAATTCCGCTGTATCTTCCTCTATCGAGGAGGAGGTGGAGAAGATGACCTGGGCTGTTCGCTGGGGATCGGATACGGTAATGGATCTCTCCACAGGCAAAGACATTCATACCACACGGGAATGGATCATCCGTAACTCCCCAGTGCCGATTGGTACGGTGCCGCTCTATCAGGCACTGGAGAAGGTAAATGGCGAGGCGGAGGCCCTCACTTGGGAGTTGTACCGGGATACGCTGATTGAACAGGCGGAGCAGGGCGTGGACTATTTTACAATTCATGCGGGTGTGTTGCTCCGATATATTCCGATGACAGCGAAACGGATGACGGGAATAGTGTCTAGAGGCGGGTCAATTATGGCGGCGTGGTGCCTGGCACATCATCAGGAGAACTTTTTGTACACCCATTTTGAAGAAATCTGCGAGATTATGAAAAGGTATGACGTTGCTTTCTCCCTCGGGGACGGACTGCGTCCAGGTAGCATCTACGATGCCAACGATGAAGCACAGATGGCGGAGCTCGCCACACTTGGGGAATTAACGCAGATTGCATGGAAGCATGATGTGCAGGTGATGATTGAAGGGCCGGGGCATGTGCCGATGCACAAGATCAAGGAGAATGTGGATTTGCAGATGGAGATCTGCCAGGAAGCGCCGTTTTATACGCTCGGGCCACTGACCACAGACATCGCACCGGGATATGATCATATTACGTCTGCGATTGGGGCAGCGATGATTGGCTGGTTTGGTACGTCTATGCTCTGCTATGTCACTCCAAAGGAGCATCTGGGGCTTCCGAACAAGGATGATGTACGTGAAGGAGTTATCGCTTATAAAATAGCTGCCCATGCCGCAGACCTAGCCAAAGGCCACCCACGCGCTCAGCGCCGGGATGATGCACTGTCGAAGGCACGCTTCGAGTTCCGCTGGAGAGATCAGTTTAACCTGTCACTTGACCCGGAACGAGCGCTATCCTACCACGATGAGACCCTACCCGCAGAAGGGGCGAAGGAAGCACATTTCTGCTCCATGTGCGGACCGAAGTTCTGCAGTATGCGCATCACGCAGGACATCCGTGCCTTTGCCGCAGATCGCGGCCTGAACGATGATGAAGCAGTAGCCGCCGGGATGCAGGCGAAGGCTGAGGAGTATCGGGCGCGGTCGTAAGCTTCCGCAACCGAAAAAGTGACCCGACAGGACTGAAGTGCCTGAGCTTGGGTCACTTTTTTATGTTTAAGTTGTAGGTTACTCGTAATATCCTTTTGCATACACGGCTGCGGTTGAGAAGCAGAGATGTTTCATTTCATCCTGTTGAATTTCAGGTGGCATCTCCAGGAACCATGGCTCCTTCATATCTTCTCGGGTCATGGGTACCGGACGCCACAGGATCAAACCGATCTGATCGAACTGGAAACTGCAACCAAGCTCGGGATCTTCACGGTCATATGGCGCAATAGCGTCCAACTGCGGTATCAAAATGTCAGCCTCGGTGCCAAGCAGATCAAGTTCTCCCAGCATACACTTATACTCATCACTTTCATGAAATTCAATAAAATGTACTTTGCCTTGAGCATCATATTCCACGTTGGGATCAAAGCCGAAAGCTTCCGTTTGTTCAACTTCATTTTGTGTCATGCCTAAACGGATACCCCCGATGGATTGACCTGGTTCTACAGTGAGATGTTTCATGGTTACATTCCCTCCAAAATAAAAAGTCTACATAGTTGTGGCTGACCAACCTTGTCATGAAGCAGGGTACCGCTTACTAGAACTGCAAACAGTGCGAAAATGCTTATACTTTCTTCGTGATACCGATATCCCGCTCCAGATTCGCGCCTAATAATGAAAGCGGCGTATAGATGGTCATACTTGTATCGGAAGATGCCTGCTCAGCGGCAGGAGCCATGGAGAGCTGAGCAGCGACAAGACAAGTATCCTTGCGTTCAAGAGCAAGCTGCTGCAATGCTTCTTCTAACGCGGTGATGTAGCCTTCCTGGTCACCTCGCATGATCATGTCGAATAGACCAGGGAGCAACACGGATTCGAGCTCAGGCTTGTCCTTTCCTGCCAAGTGTCGATCCATATAGTCACGATATCGAGCCATCGTGGGTTCTACGGTGGCGGGATTGGTAAACGCGAGCAAATACCGCTTCGGATGTTTTACCATCATCGCGAGCAGTGAATCGTCAATACCCGTTACCTTAATCGGTAACGGTTGTATTTGTTCCAGTACGGCAGCGAACAAGGTGCATGTCACAAGAATGGCGTCAGCGTGACAGCGGCTCATCCATTGCAGTGTCTGATTTACTTTTTCCCGAACAAGCGCACTATTGAAATCCTCATCATGCTTGAGCCGATCAAGACCGGGGTCTACATAATGAACCAGTTCGATATTATAGGAAGTCAAGGCTTGTTCAATCAACCTGATATTGGAGTAATGCGCGTGGAAACAGGCAATGGTGCTCATAGGCAATCCCCTTTATGTAGAGTGACTACAAGACGCGCCTGGATCACACAATGTACGTGAACCATCGGTAAGAAACTTCGCGCCTGAAATGTCACCTTTTACACGTAGTATAGGGAGTAGCCGCAAAGATGTAAAGCGTTATCTCATGTTCATGGATACGTTCTTTTTCGCCATTTTTTGCTGTAAAATTTCATGGAAGGATAGGCCTTGAGTGTTCTCATTTTCCTTTTTCGGAGCAGCGGTCGCCGTGTTGCGCGGATATTGGTGGTGATACGGGATCATTTGCTGAATAGGCATGCGGATCATCTTGGTTCCTCCTTACATGCATGATGGACATGCATCGTTAGTGTGTATGTATTTTCAACATTCGTTTTGTTGGTGAAAATAAAATGAATTCACCTTGTACACATATAGGTACATATGACTTGTTACATGAAGAAGCGGCAATCCAATCGTTATTCCGACTCGGATGTAGTGATTTTACCCGGTATTCAGAAGATGTAAACGGTTTTAGGGAAATTCAGGAATAAAGAACCTGATATGAAAGGCGAGGTATGGGAGCGTGGTATCGGTTGTTATGTGAATGGTCCTAATTTTAGGGAAGTCAATGGTGCTTGCCTCTAAGACATATGTCCAAGTGACTAGGTATGGTATATGCTAACTAACTTGGTTCTATGGTCGGGGTATATTGATCGGAAAATGTCAAAAAAAGCTGCCAATACCACTTGGCAGCTGCAGTTTCCTCATTTGATTCTCTCTTTAAATTCTTCTTTTTTGAAGAGGGATATCCGTTAGTATTACTTCCGTTACCTACGTTCGTTTACCGCAATATATACATCCACCTGTGTATGTTCCGGGTCTAAACTGCGTTCATCGTAGTACTCAAAATCGCCGGTAAATGTTCGGTCACTCTGATGCCTCCACGTCCATACTGCCCCCCACACCTCACTGACCACCTCAACCATGGGTCCGGTTCTCGAAGTAAACACTGCATAGGTAGCAGGCGGTAACTGTACCTCGTCGAAACCTTCAGGTAGTCGTTCTTCCTCGCCGATTTCATGTCCGATCAAAATGGTATATTCTCCAGCAATGCCATCCGCGTAATCCGTGTAACAGCCATAGCGTGCAGCCTCAGTAGCCGGAATGTGTTCGGAGGCAAAATAACGGCCCCACAACGCACCGATGCTGCCTTGACCGCTCATCTCAATTGCGTTGGTTGTACGTGCGGACAATCCGGCTAAGCGTTTGCCTGGAAGGGTGACATAGCGAACAGGCTCTTTGGTCAGCAGAGTATCGTTCACCGCAGAAGCAACGTCAGATGATGCTGCCCCAGCATGAATAGGTGCATGAGCGACAGTCGCTGTCCCGTCCGGACCGTTTCCTACATTTCCTTCATTACGCCAGCGTTTCAGAAAAGGTAGTTGGTTGCTTAGCATCGAGCGGGCTGATTCCTCGTCCATGCCTTCTTCTTTGAGAATAGTGGTGCACATCTCGATCATGCCTTCTAGCGTCATGCCTGGTTGTTCGAACTTGCCATCCTTGTAACAATAAATGCAGTATTCACGGGTGGTGCTGCCATCCATTTCTGTACCAAATTGATCGGTACTTGTGAGTGGCATTCCACAGCTTTGACATACGGTAACGTTCATTATTCATTCCTCCTCGGTTATATGTACAACTTCAACCTGAACATAGTTGAAGTATACGGGGAGGAACTGGACAGCTGTCTGTCAGGTTTGAGCTGAGGTTTTATAATTTTGCACAATCTGCTCTGCCATCCGGCATACATTGTCCCGAATATGCAGAGGTTCCAGCACCTCCACGTCCGCGCCAAAACCGAGAATAAAGCCATATAGCCAGTTATCCTCAGGGAAAGCGATCTGGCTGATATAATACCCGTTCCCGTCAGGCAGTACATTCTCAATCCCAAACCATTCTTCCGCGAGATGACGGGCACGGGCATGGAATTTCAGCGTAAGTCCAATGTGATTGTTCGGACGGCTCCATTCCTGCTGCCACGGTCTGTCCTGAAGGTTGATGGATTGACGTTCAAAATGTTGTTCGGCAAGCACAACCTCTTTCATGCGCACTAGCTTGAACATACGGAATTCATTCCGTTCATGGCAAAAGGCGTACAGATACCACGCGTGCCTTTTCAGCACAAGGGTGTGTGGATCGACCGTGCGACAGGTCTCTGCGCCTTCGGCGCTGCAATAGGCAAAATGAATGCATTGAAGTTGATCGATTCCCTGATCGATGACCTTTAATTTCTGTTGCAGTGCTTCAGGGTGAGTCCACGTTGAATAATCCACGATGAATCGGTGTGTGCTGGCCTGAAAATCTTCATTTTTGGCTTCCGGCACGATACTGCTCAGCTTCTCTACCAATAACTCACGCGCAGTATTCGTATGAGTGGTTGAGATGCTACGCAGCGCCGTGACGATGGAAGCGAGATCCTTGTCGGTTAACAGATTGCGATCCAGCCGGTAACCTTCTGCCAGCCCGATGCCACCGCTCGCGCCCTGATAGGTCACCACCGGAATTCCAGCTTGGCCTAATGTGTCGATGTCCCGATAGATTGTACGTATGGATACTTCAAACATCTCTGCCAGGTCTTTGGCCTGTAATCGCCTGCGATTAATGAGCAGTACCACAATGGCTAACAAACGCTCCAGTTTCATAGATATATCTTCCTTTTTTATTAGTGTCTATATAAGTGGAATATTTCTTTTACACTTGAACGGAGAAGACAGAAAAAACCTGGAGAAGCAAAGCGGTCGCCTTTATCACCGGATTTTCCCTATAGAGAAGGGAATCAAAAAAATTCTGGGGATAACAGCGATCGGAGGGTTATTCTGTCATCGGAGTGGACTGTGTAAAACTTGTTCTGCTTATATAACATTGCTTTCAATTGTGTATGTGGGAGTTATCTGTTAGATTCATAGGTATTATATGCTCAGCATCCCATATAGGAGTGAAATAAGCAATGAAGCGAATTACGATTCTGATTGCGGACGATGAAATAGAGATCGCGGATCTGGTTGCTTTACATTTACAAAAAGAAGGCTATCATACCGTCAAGGCTTCTGACGGACAGTCGGCACTACAGGCCGTTCAGACACACGCCATCGATCTGGCGGTACTGGACATTATGATGCCGGGTATGGACGGGTATGAGGTGACCCGCAAAATTCGGGAGCAGCATCATTTTCCAATCATTTTCCTGAGTGCGAAAACCTCGGACATGGATAAAATTACAGGACTCGTGATGGGTGCCGATGACTATATGACCAAACCGTTTAATCCAATGGAGCTTGTGGCACGCGTCAACTCTCAGCTACGGCGTGCTTTGCAGTTCAGTCAGTCCACAGCTACGGCGCAGCGTTCTGTTTTGGAAAAAGGCGGACTTGTTATTGTCCCCGACCAACATAGCGTAACGCTTTACGGTAAACCGCTGGAGTTAACACCGAAGGAATTTGACATTTTAGTGTTACTTGCCAGCAATCCCAAACAGGTATTCAGCACAGAGATCATTTTTGAAAAGGTATGGGGCGAGGCTTATTTCGAGAGCGGTAATACCGTCATGGTACATATTCGAACACTGCGCAAGAAACTCGGAGAAGATGTGAACAAGAACAAGTTCATCAAAACCATCTGGGGTGTGGGGTACACGTTCAATGACTAAACGGAGAAGTTTTCGCACAACGATGATTATGATGCTTGGTCTGAGTATGTTGGCTTCTGGCGTCGTAACATTTATCGTGTATAAGCTGTTACAGATGTACTACGCAGGGGTGAGGCGGGAAGACCCGCTGGCGGAATATCGCAATATGATGAGAAGTATTGGCGATTTATATGTTTTTATGCTGCTCTTTATCCCGCTTGCGATTTTATTTTTCTACTTGTTTACCAGGCGCTATGTCACGTATTTCAAAGAGATTTCCGCGGGCATTAATCACTTGGCTAACGGGCATTTTGATCATCAGGTACAGATTGTAGCCAAAGACGAATTGGGTACGATTGCGGAAAGCGTCAATATGGCAAGCCAGAAGCTGCGAGAAGCGGTGAAACGAGGGGATTTTGCCGAGAACAGCAAAGACCAGCTCATCGTAAACCTTGCGCATGATCTGCGCACACCTTTGACCTCCGTACTGGGATATCTGGATTTGCTGATGAAGGATGAGCAGTTGACAGAGGAACAGGCGCGGCATTTCATCGCGATTGCGTTCACCAAGTCCCAGCGGCTTGAGAAGCTAATTGATGATCTGTTTGAGATTACACGAATGAACTACGGCATGTTACCTGTACGCAAAACGAGGCTGGACCTAAGCGAGCTGTTGAAGCAGATGAATGAGGAACTTTATCCTGTTTTTGAAAAAAACAATCTGGTCACCCGTTTACATATCGATAACGATCTTACCGTATCCGGAGATGGGGAGCTACTCGCTCGTGTATTCGAGAATCTGCTAATTAACGCTGCCAGACATGGCAAGGACGGGATGTACGTTGACATCAAAGGATTTCACGATGGAGGTCACGTTGTCATTCAGGTGACGAACTATGGGGGACATATTCATCCCGATGATCTGCCGCACATCTTCGACATGTATTACACCGGAGATCGGGCACGGACCGTGCAAGAGGGAGGTACGGGGCTTGGACTGTTTATCGCACGTAATATCGTGGAGCAGCATGAAGGTATAATATCGGCTGTAAGTGATGTGGTGCACACGATGTTTGAGGTTCGTCTACCTGTTTTCCAGCAGGTTTCTCATGAAACTTAAGAAAAATTTAAACATTGCCCTGCGTTTTCTTTAAATTGTTTTGTCTATCCTTGAATCATGAGAGGAAGGAGGAACAATCATGAAAAAGTGGGGCTTTCTACTATGCATCATTTTGATTGGATATATCGTAACGCAATCAACGGCAGCTTTACAGCAAAAAGAGGGAGTGCCGATTGTTATTTTGAATACCGATGAGAAATACAGGGGGTACCAAGAAGTCACAACTCAAGATATGAAACAGCAAATACATAAAGGCAATCTTGTTTTAGTCAATTCCAAACATCCGATTCACCCGGAGGGTATTCGCTCCGATGTTGTATATGTAGCTGATGAAGAAGACTTGCTTCAGGGTTATGGCATCATGGATCAGACGTTGATGTTGTCTCGTGAGGTCACAGCAAAATTTCAGAAGATGGTTGAGGCTGCGGGTAAAGAGGGTGTGCGCTATTTCCTGATGAGCAGCGGGTACAGAGATTTCGAGAAGCAGGACGAGCTGTATCGGCAAAAGGGTTCAGACTATGCGCTGCCTGCGGGTTACAGCGAGCACAATCTGGGATTATCCTTAGACGTGGGGTCAAGCCTGGCCTCGATGAGCGAAGCTCCTGAGGGGGCATGGCTGGAGAAGAACGCGTGGAGATACGGTTTTATTTTGCGATATCCGAAAGATAAAGTGAACGTGACCGGTATTCAGTATGAACCCTGGCATTTCAGATATGTTGGCATGCCGCATAGTGCAGTGATGTACAAGAACCATATGGTTTTGGAAGAGTATCTGGAGATGTTAAGAGAAAAGAAAGACGTAAGCGTCGATCTGGACGGCGTTACATATGATATCCATTATTATCAGGTGTCGCAGGATGCGAAAATATATCTGCCAGAGAATGATGCCTATGACATCTCCGGTGATAATATGCAAGGAGTTATTGTTACGGTTGAAAAATCGTCTTGATGATGAGTATCAACCTAAGAGGACGGCCTGACGGAGGAGGAGGGAGAGACAGCATGAGACAGAACGAGCCGGACGAGCAGGTTAGGCAACAGGGTCAAAAAAATCACCCAAAAATCAAACTTTTTGATGACAACCAACGTCATAAGAATCATAGTCCCCATCGCAATGGGATCAAACCCAGTCCGCTTCGAATCGTCTGGATTGCCCTATTCGTGGTCTACCTCTATATGCTAACCAAGCTGATTTTATTTAAAGGAGGGCCCGTGGACGTAGGACTGGTATGGGACAGACTGATGGCGTTACTGCGTCAACCAGATCTGATTCATACACGAACTGTAAATCTGACGCCATTTCAGGAGATCAAGCGAGACTGGCATAGTCTCTCCGTTCATCACCGATCGGGAACAGCCATTCACTTGGTGGGTAATATACTTGCATTTGTACCGTTTGGTGTATGGATTACGGGTCTGGTACGCCATTCTTTTTTCGCCGGGATTCATGTGCTGTTCCTATCCTTTTTACTTAGCCTGGGGTATGAAGTGACACAGTTGCTGACGGGGATGGGCATCTTTGATGTGGATGATCTTATGCTGAATACACTTGGTGGAATGATCGGATATGTGTTGTATATCGTGTTACTGGTATTGAACAGGCTATTCACTGGAGGAAGATCGAGAGTAGTGGTGAATAACTAGGCGACTGGCGATGAAATCACAGGAGAGTAACTGTGAGAATCGCGATGTAAATCACTGGGAGAGTAATTAAGCGAAAGAGTGATCGTGATAACTGTGGGAGAGAGGCCCATGTTTCGTGGCCTGCCTAAGGAGGGATTACACTGATTATTATCGCTGTGCTGTTGATTAGTGCAGGGTTTATGTTTCTGGTATATCCGCAGAGTACAACAGGTGCCACAGATCAGCAAATCAAGGATCGTCGTTTTCTAGCGAGGTGGATAGGAGCAACTTTGATCGTCATGTCGTGTTTATTTCTGATGATGGGAACCATGCAACTGTTCGATCAATCCTCACATTATATTGGACATTAAGCGAATCTCCCTATGAACGCACAGCTTGTAGCGATGCGTGAGAGGGAGTTTTTTTATAAAGACACGAAGGTGGCGGGGATTTTTAAAAACCCTGGAAACTCGAAAACCAAAAACCAAAAACCAAAAACCAAAAACCAAAAACCCAAACCCAAAAACCCAAACCCAAAAACCCAAACCCAAAAAACCTAACCCTATAATTATCAATGTTCTGTCTCTCTCGTAGCGCTAACGATCATGACAGAGCTTATTTGGTTGATTTAGCCAGCTTATAACTTCTAACGATCACCAGAAACGCTATTTTCTCAATTTTAGCTGAAATCGGGATAAATCGGGGAGGATTTACTTCAATAGCGTTCCTACGGATCGTTAGAATTTCACAAGGCCTATTTGGCGCCCAATAAGGCTCCTCATGATCGTTAGAGTCGTTAGCATTTTGGCTGCCGGTGTCATTGACGTTGATTTCTTAACTTCAGAAACGTTCCTGCGACGGATACAATTTTGCTTTGTTCGCCAGCGGGGGATTTTCACCTTAAAGTTACACTCTAGAGCATTGATTTGAGTAGTTTTTAGCGGAGCATTTTGTGATACTTCTTCATCGTTGTAGTGGAGAGACATCTAATGAGATAAAGAAAAGACGATTCACCTATTACCTGTATGTTCACTATACTTGAAGGAGGGTTCGAATTGATTCTGTTAGCTAAACAGCTTGCCGGAAGAATGAGAGCGCTGATCGCTATCGAAAGTGAGATCGCAGACGCAACACATAGACAAGAAGAGGAACAGGCCATACGAGCGTTGGAAAAGGAGAGATCCACACAGATTCGTAGCTTCACACGTGATGAATTATTGGTTATCAAAACGGTTATGAATATTGGCCGATGCGAAAGAGGTTATCGTTATTATGCCAACTCAGAGAATCCAGATTATTATGAGATCATTCACCTGTCCATTGAGCTGAACGAGCATGAGTTGATGCAGAAGTATTCATATTATCTGGTACATAAAACAGAACACGAGCTTGCAGATAGAATTGAGTATTATACGGCTGTTTCTGAACAACTGAAGGAAGGTATGGCTATTCTGAAACTCTAGGAGGCAGATCGGATGATTATGAAAATTTCGTATTACACTCCTGACGGTTTCTATTATTATGTCCCTGACGAGTATGCAGAGCAGATCGAAGCGTGGAGAAATGAATTTTCTGATTTTTTGCAAAGCATTGAAGGTAAACATCCGTTCACTCAATATATGGAATCGATTAATTTCGATGATGAACTGGAATATGGGGTGTTTATTCGCAGTTACGGCGGGGATGATTTTATGGATTGGATCAACGTCGAAAAGTTGAAAAGCAGGGGAATCTATCGTATAGCTGCACCACCAGACGATTCAGAGGTGGGAATCAGGATTGATTTTTGAGTAGATTGGGGTCCCAACTCAACTCAAGCTGAGTTCCCAACTCAATAAATCAAAAATCAAAAGCCCCGCTTCATCGTGCAGGCTGCACATGAAGCGGGGCTTTGCTATCTCATTTTATCCCATGAAAGATTAAGGGGATTACGCTTTTTTCATCATTTGACGCAATACCGTTTGCAGGATACCGCCGTTGTGGTAGTAATCCACATCAACCATACTGTCCAGACGAGCAATAACAGGGAAGTCGAACTGTGTACCGTCTTCACGAGTTACGGTTACTTTCAATTCTTGACCTGGTTTCACATCGTTGCTCAGACCTGTGATGTCAAACGTCTCACGTCCGTTCAGGCCGAGGCTGGACCAGCCGTGACCTTCCTGGAATTGCAATGGCATAACGCCCATACCTACCAAGTTACTGCGGTGGATACGCTCGAAACTTTCCGCGATAACGGCTTTGACGCCGAGCAAGAACGTTCCTTTGGCTGCCCAGTCACGGGAGCTTCCTGTACCATATTCTTTACCTGCGATAACGATCAGGTTCTGTCCTTCATCCTGATACTTCATGGAAGCATCGTAGATGGACATCTCTTCGTCTGTTGGCAAGTATTTCGTAATACCGCCTTCAGTTCCTGGAGCTACCTGGTTACGAATACGGATGTTGGCGAATGTACCACGCATCATGACTTCATGGTTACCACGGCGTGAACCGTAGGAGTTGAAGTCTTTGCGCTCTACGCCATGCTCTTTCAGATACAATCCAGCTGGACTGGACGGAGCAATGTTACCTGCTGGTGAAATATGGTCCGTTGTTACGGAGTCACCCAGCAATGCCATTACACGTGCAGCGCGGATATCGGAGATATCGTTCAGCTTGTCACCAAGCTCTTGGAAGAATGGCGGGTTCTGGATATAAGTGGAGTTCG
The DNA here is from genome assembly GCF_057597225.1 of Paenibacillus sp. NN59. NCBI lineage: Bacteria > Bacillati > Bacillota > Bacilli > Caryophanales > Paenibacillaceae > Paenibacillus > Paenibacillus sp. NN59. The sequence goes on from NZ_CP199678.1 coordinate 746,527, forward strand.
GGTCCCACTCGTACAGTTCGCCTTCCGGTACAGCAATTTGGTTCCAACGCTCATTGGCAGTAAATACGTTCTCGTACTTGTTGCGGAACATCTGTGCATTCAGGGAGCTTGCAATCGCATCCTTGATCTCTTCGGAGCTAGGCCAGATGTCTTTCAGGAATACAGGTTGATTATTTTGGTCGTGACCGATTGGATCGGTTTCGAAGTCAATATCAACTGTACCTGCCAGTGCGTAAGCAACAACCAGCGGTGGAGAAGCCAAGTAGTTCGCTTTTACTTGTGCGTGTACACGGCCTTCGAAGTTACGGTTACCGGACAATACAGCCGCTACAGTCATATCGTTGGCAGAGATCGCTTCGCTCACTTCATCCGGCAGTGGACCGGAGTTACCGATACATGTTGCACAGCCGTAACCGGCTACGTTGAATCCGAGTTGGTCAAGATAAGGGATCAGACCTGCTTTTTCCAGATACTCGGTAACGACGAGGGAACCTGGAGTCAAGCTGCTTTTCACATATCCTGGTTTAGTGAGACCAAGTTCAACCGCTTTTTTTGCGAGCAAACCAGCACCGACCATAACGCTAGGGTTGGATGTATTCGTACAGCTTGTGATCGCCGCGATGACTACAGCTCCAGCTTTCATCTCAGTAGTGGAACCGTCAGGGTGCTTCACAGGCACTTTTTGTTCAATCTTCTCATCGCTCAGTCCATATCCGCCTTTGTCGACAGGAGTACGGATGATACTGTTGAAGCTTTCTTTCATTTGTGTCAGCTCGATACGGTCTTGTGGACGTTTTGGTCCTGCAAGACTTGGTACAACGGACCCGAGATCCAATTCAATTACATCCGTGAATTCCGGATCAACGGTGCTGGAAGTACGGAACATGCCTTGAGCTTTGTAATAAGCTTCAACCAGTTCTACTTGCTCGTCGGAACGTCCAGTGCTGCGCAGGTAGTTCAACGTTTCGCTGTCTACCGGGAAGAAACCGATCGTTGCGCCGTATTCCGGTGCCATGTTGGCAACTGTTGCACGGTCAGCAAGACCGATGTTGGCAAGGCCTGGTCCGTAGAACTCAACGAATTTGCCGACAACGCCTTTTTTACGAAGCATTTGAGTAACGGTGAGCGCGAGGTCAGTTGCTGTTGCGCCTTCGCTCAGGCTACCTGTCAATTTGAAACCGATAACGTCTGGTGTTACAAAATAAAGCGGTTGGCCAAGCATACCTGCTTCGGCCTCGATACCACCTACACCCCAGCCGACAACGCCGAGACCGTTGATCATAGTGGTGTGGGAGTCTGTACCCACGAGGGAATCCGGGAATACAACCGTTTCGCCATCAACTGTTTTGGTTGCAGCCACGGAAGCAAGGTACTCCAGGTTAACCTGGTGAACGATCCCTGTGGATGGTGGAACAGCACGGAAGTTGTTGAATGCCGTTTGTGCCCAACGAAGGAAGCGATAACGTTCTTCGTTACGCTCGAATTCAACTTTGATGTTGTAATCAAGTGCATCACTGGTTCCGAAAGCATCAACCATAACGGAGTGGTCAATAACGAGATCAACGGGAACGAGCGGGTTGATCTGTTTTGGATCTCCGCCTGCTTTTTTCACGGTGTCACGCATTGCTGCAAGGTCAACAACAACCGGTACACCCGTGAAATCCTGCAATACGATCCGCGCAGGGATAAACGGAATTTCCTTATTATTATCACGGCCTTCAGCCCAGCCAGTCAGTTGTTTAACGTGTTCTTCGGTGATAGCACGTCCGTCGTATTGACGAATCGCTGCTTCAAGCAGAACTTTAATCGAGAAGGGAAGCTTGGAAAGGTCGCCGTGGCCGCCTTCCTGAAGAGCGTCAAGACTGTAGTAGCGGTAAGACTTGCCTCCAACCTCAAGCGTACGAGCGGCGGAGAAATGGTTCTTGGCTGACATACATGTACCTCCTTAAAATGTGTCGGTGAGATGAAGAAAACGTTCATTTCTAAATGAAGAACAGGCCTTCACCGTTCCGTGTTCTTGTTCAGTGGTTTCATCAGATGAAACATAATTTCAAAATCATAACTTTAGTTCTAAGTATACCGTTTTCACATCCGTACGTAAAGGGCTTTTTGCCTGTTCAAGCAAGCGTTTGAAAGGATGAAGGCGTTTTCTACATTCTGGTATGAGCGTGGATGATTTTGATCTTTTCAGGTCACAGATTTAGCTGCGTTATTTGAGCTGTGCACATACAACCGAGGTTCCTTTCATATGAATAATAGGAGCAGACTGAACTCATGCCAAAGGGGGACACAAGCTTGGAACGCGAATGGAAGAGTGCCTTATATACGTACGTCAACCAGTACAATCGCTGTGAGATCGATTACCGTCCACAGACGAGTGAACGGATCGTAACCGATCCCGAATTTGTGGTGGAACGGGGAGAACGCATGGCAAGGCTGGATGAATGGTATCGCAAACGGCGCGCCGTACCTCTTCGCAGCGAGACCAGCGCCAAGCTTGTGCGTACACTCATTGATGGATCTGAAGAAGCAGTGGTGGAAGTGCAACTGTACAGCAGGTTGTTCTATGAGAAGAGTGGCATCACTCACCGGGAAGATCGGATCGAACGGGAGCGATTAACCTTTTTGCGCGAAAATGGCCATTGGAGTATAGCGCGTGTGGAAAGAGAAGTGCCGGAGCGCCGTCCAGCGGGGGAAGGACGGCCGTATCAACAAGCTGATTTTGTACAGGCGGTGAATCGGCCGCTTCTGAATCGGGAAGTATTGGGTCAAGGCAGAAGTGCCAAAAGGCATATATATCGTCGGGATCTGGCCGTGGCCTACGCAGATCGATGGTGGAATGCAGGCAATCCGGCATATGAAGAATTCGATGTGGACTGCACGAATTATGTGTCCCAGTGTCTCTTTGCAGGGGAAGCACCCATCCACTATACTGGTAGAAGAGAAGCGGGCTGGTGGTATAAAGGGTATGTGAACGGCGCGGAAATGTGGAGTTATAGCTGGGCTGTATCCAACAGTCTGGCAAGATATCTGTCGGGAAGTAGCTGGGGGCTGACGGCCACCGAAGTGGATCGTCCTGAGCAGCTTATGCTCGGAGATGTCATTTTCTATGATTGGGACGGCGATGGAAGGTTCCAGCACAGCACGGTTGTTACCGCTTTTGACGCGGGGGGGATGCCGCTGGTGAACGCACATACGGTGAGCAGTCGCCATCGTTACTGGGATTACCGGGATTCCTATGCCTGGACGGAGCGGACGGTATATCGACTTTTTCATATCGCGGACGAATTTTAACAGGGAAAGATTTGCGAGATTCGGTGACGCAGACAGCCCGTTCCGTGTAAAATAAGAACAGAGACCGGAAGCAGCAGGACAATAGCCTGTAACGGCTGCGCAGATAGCATCACGTACAGATATAATCGGAGGTTACGCATGAGTATGGATAAATTAAAAGTAGGCGTCGTATATGGCGGAAAATCAGGTGAGCACGAGGTATCGCTGCAAACGGCGTTTGCTGTAACAAATGCATTTGATTACGAGAAGTATGAACTGGTTCCTTTTTATATCTCCAAGCAGGGGACATGGAAAAAAGGAGCCGTGATGAATGCACCTTTTGCACGTATTGAAGATCTTAAACTGGAAAACTTTGCGGGCGGCACACAGGACGCACTGAACGCATTATTCGCACGATTGTACGGTGGAGCGGAGGCACTGGACATTATGTTCCCGTTGCTTCACGGCACGTTTGGTGAAGATGGCACGATCCAGGGTATGTTCGAGATGGCGGATATGCCGTATGTTGGCGCAGGGGTGCTAGCTTCGGCAGGCGGCATGGACAAAGTAGTTATGAAAAAACTGTTCGCTCAAGCCGGGATTGACCAGTGTGCCTTCACGTATTTTAACGCGACACAATGGAAACAGACGGAACACGAAATGATCGTACAGGTCGAAGACCAGCTGGGTTACCCGTGTTTCATCAAACCGGCTAACCTTGGCTCTAGTGTAGGCATTTCCAAAGCGCGTAACCGCGATGAACTGAAAACAGCGATTGAGTTTGCACTCCGGTATGATACCAAAGTAGTCATTGAGGAATTTGTGGAAGCACGTGAGGTTGAAGTTAGTGTGCTCGGAAATGATGAACCGATGGCTTCGGTTCCAGGCGAGATTGTATCCTCTGGTGAGTATTACGATTATGCAGCCAAATACATCGATGGCCAGTCCCAGATGCTGATTCCTGCACCGCTCGACCCTGAGGCAGCAGATCGCATTCGTGAAGCGGCTTTGCAGGCGTTCCGTGCCATTGAGGGTAACGGTATCTCTCGCGCAGATTTCTTCATTCGCAAGTCGGATGGAGCGCTGCTGATTAACGAAGTGAACACGATGCCTGGCTTCACCCCGTACAGCATGTACCCGCTCTTGTGGCGCGAGACAGGTGTGTCATATGCTGAATTGCTGGATCGCATGATCGAACTGGGACTGGAGCGGTATAACCGCAAACAGGCACTGAATTACGAAAACGGCGTTCAGGCATAGCCTGGACGATCCGCTATCCAAGCTAGATTTCCACTATCAGGAGATTGGGAGGAATGTGCATGGGATTTCAGACAGAGTTTAATTCCGTATGTAAATTCAAGAGCGAACAAGAGTTATTTGAACTGCTGGAATACGGCCGCGGCAAAATGGTCAAACAAGGCTTTCGGGTATTTCCTACCGGGCAGAAGGTCATTGCTTACACTCCGGACAATGTAGCGGTGGCTATTGTGAAAATTGTGGCTTCCATTGCGGAAATCAATTTTCAGAACCAAGAAGTAACGGAAGTAGAGATGCAGCTTATTCGCAAGCTGACCGAGGAAGAATCACGCATCCAGACGGCGCTTGCCGATGAGATGTTCTTTGGGGAACAGGCTGAGGGTTAGAGTCTACCGTTGGGTACGATCATAGAGCCTTATAGGGTCTATCTCCTGTAAGAGAGCGATCGGACGGATTTGCAATCACGGGATTACGCTCCCCTGTTTAGGGTAAAACTTGGTTATATACCATGTCGGCTTAGCTTCGCGGCTGTCTTCAGTCGTGCAAGTCTGTCCGTCCTAAACAGAGAGGAAGAAATTCATGCTTGTACGTTTCGGTTACGTGGCGATGTCGGTGCTGGTGGAGAATGCTTCGCCTTCCAAGACGATGACAATGGCTAGTTTTAATAAAATCGGCGACAGGGAAGCGGCGATTCGCAAGCTGGAACGCATTGCAGCCGAGAACCTGCACAATACCTTACGTTTGCTCCGGCACAATAAAGGAAGTCATATTCATGTATATCGCTTTTCTTCGAAATTAATTCCACTGGCTACCCATGAAGATTTGAGTGACTGGGACCCGTTTCCGGCACTGAAACCGGATTTCGAAGCCATTGGCGACTTCGTGAAGGAAAATCAGATGCGCGTATCCTTTCATCCAGATCATTTTACCGTACTAAGCACCCCTCGCGAAGAGGTGTTGCGTAACTCGATGAAGGATCTTCGTCATCATGTCCGAATGCTGGATGCCATGGGCCTCAATGCGACAGCGAAGAATAATATTCATATTGGTGGTGCATATGGGGACAAGCCTTCAGCTGCACGGCGTTTTGAAGAAAATTTCCTGAAGCTGGATCGGGATATTCAGGAGCGACTGACGCTTGAAAATGATGATAAAACGTTCAATTCACCTGAGACACTCGCGGTATGTCAGAACATTGGGTTACCGATGGTGCTGGATATTCATCACCAGTGGGTGAATAACGAAGGCGAGCAGCCATGGGAGCTGTGGCCGGATATTTTAAAGACCTGGCAATCACCGCTTGCCCAGGCCGATGCACCTCCAAACCAGCCATTAGTCCCCAAAATCCATGTATCCAGCCCGAAGAGCGAAAAGGACCCTCGTGGTCATGCGGATGGAGTGGAAGTTGAGCCCATACTTGATTTTCTGCGCCATATTGCAGCGGATACACCGGCCCTTGATGTCATGATTGAGGCGAAGCGCAAGGATGAAGCCCTGGTGCAGCTGATGCAGAAACTGGCCTTTTATCAGGATGAAGGTGTTGAATGGGTGGACGAGTCCACGGTACGAATTCATCCGTGAAGCCAAAAGGGGCTTGGACAGCAAGAAACTTTACGAATGCTCAGACGTATACTTCTAACAAGTATTTTTAACTTTTTCGTAGATTGATATAGAAAGTAGAGTGAACGCTTTGAGTGAAAAGGAAAAGGTACCTTATGTCGTGACAAGCAAAAGCTATACTGCCGTTGCCATTAATGCTGCGTCCAAAGCGGGCGAGTGGATCAAGAGCCGTCTGGGTACGGTAAGTGAACTCGGAACGAAGTATTCTCCTCAAGATCTGGTGACCGAAGTGGATAAAGGGGCAGAGCAGATGATTCGGCGCCTGATTCTGACCCATTTTCCAGACCACGCCATTCTGGGGGAAGAGGGAGTTGAACCGGGGCCGGAAGCTTCAGCAAGAGCGCTGAAAGAGGCAGCAGAGGAAGAGTACCTCTGGATTGTTGATCCGGTGGATGGAACGACGAACTTTGTGCACGGATTCCCATTCTATTCAGTTTCCATTGCGCTTGCACATAAGGGCGAAGTAATTGTGGGTGTCATCTACGATCCTTCCCGTGACGAATTATTTGTTGCGGAAAAAGGAAAAGGAGCCTATGTGCACGGAAACCGGATGACAGTATCGGGTGAGGAAACACTAACGCAGAGCCTCGTGGCGGTAGGCTTCCCGGCGGATACAACGTTTGCGTTGCCACTGAATATGGCCGCTGTTCAGGCCCTTGCTCCGCAGGTGCGCAATCTGCGTGCAGGTGGTTCTGCTGCCATTCATCTGGCTTATGTTGCTGCTGGGCGCCTGAGTGCTTATACGGAAGTGGGGCTCAAGCCGTGGGACATTGCCGCAGGTGCGCTACTCGTTGCGGAATCCGGTGGTAAGGTGACCGATACGATCGGAACACCATATACGCTAGCCGTGAATCATATCGTTGCCAGCAATGGCAAGATTCATGAGGCGTTGACGGATGTACTTAAAGAAGCTAAGGCTACCGGACTGGAGTAATCTGAAGGCAGCTTTGGTTTGGTATAAGTTACTTATATAATTTGAACTATTCTTTTACACGTTAACGAAGGGGACAGAAAAAACCTGGAAAAGCGAAGCGTTCGCCTAAAAGCTTTCTGCAAGAAAGTTGCATCGGAAGCATACGCTTATCACCGGATTATCCCCTTTGGAAAAGGGAATTCAAAAAATCTGGGGATAACAGCTACCCTCAAGGCTATTCTGTCATCGGAGTGGACTGTGTAAAATCTTTAGTTTAACTTATATACTATTATATCAAAGGAGCGAATAACGATGGATGAATCCAAAGAACTGGAACGACGGCTTAGCGACATGCTGACGGAAGGAGATATGGAAGCCTCCGGTGATGCTGAAGAGCAAGAACGTCAGCTCATTCCTCCGAAGTACGAGGTGCGTATTCAGACAGAACGAGATCCGATTGTGGAGGAAACGTTAAAGTTTCGTACGATGGCTCGTGAACTGGATGATCGATATGACCGGTATTTGGAACGTGCTGCCGGACAGAAATCGAAGGCGGACGGCGGACTGAAGCCAGGTCAGCGTGCGGATCGAGAGCAAGTTAGAAATTCAGGATCGGATAGCGAAGCGTAACATACAGGAAACATATGACCATTAATGGACATACCATCATAAGGATATACATTCTCAATAGGATTGCTCTCATACGATAGAGACGGATTCTAACAATAATAGACTTCCCGGCATAGGGAAGTCTATTATTTTGCGCGCACATTTAGGCAAGAGGACAAAGCTATATTTGAAGTGATAGAATAGAGGTACACAAGCATATGTCATCGGAATGAATGGTGTACTATATAATCGTGTAAATGCTGGATTTAACTAAAGGAGTGTTCACAAGAATGAAGCGTAAACGTATTTGGAAAAACACCGCCGCAGGGCTGAGTGCCAGCATGCTGGCAGGTATGCTGCTACTTACACCGTCCACATTACCGGCACATGCTGCTGACGCCAAAACGGGCGTATTACCTGTGGCTTCAAATGAAGCATCGCTTACGGCAACCAAGAAAGATGCTACTGCGGTAACCAAAGAGTTCCGGATCGTCACATTGGGTGACTCCATTACTGTAGGATATGAGCCAAAGATGACCACATTGCCTTACGGTTACGTTGAGCGTTTGCAAGAACAAGGCTTGCTCCATGGGCGTACACAAGTAGATAACTTCGGCATCGCTGGACTTAAAACGAGCGGTTTGAAGAACTTCACCGATGCGATCAAGGAAGGCAAGACGCTGACTTCTGAAGCCATTCAACCGAGTCTGCCTGATCCAAGAGCGGGACAGATCGGAGCTAATACGGCTGCGATCCGTGAAAGCATTGCACAGGCTAACCTCGTTGCGATGACGATTGGCGGCAATGATGTTTCGGAGCTCCTTGGTACAGCGACTACGATGAGCGACCAAGAGCTGCAAGAGAAAGTGAAAGAGCTGCTATCAACGTATACAACCAATGTTACTGCTATCATTAATGATATTCATGAGATTAATCCATCTGCCCGGATTGTTATTGCTGACCAGTATCAGCCGATGCCAGAAGTAGCGGGCAAAGAGCTGTATGCCAAGCTGATGCAGGCTTCCCAAGGATTCACACAAACGATTGATGGCATTGCTGCTCAGTTCACAGCTAAGGGTGCAGATGTGAAAGTAGCCCATGTAGCCAAAGATTTTGTGGGCGGTGAAGGTACGATGACACATATGATCAAAAATCGTGATTTCCACCCGAATCAGCTTGGATATGCTGCTATTGCTGAAGAGTTTGCGAAAACAATCTGGGGTGACTACACGAAACTGACCGCGCCAGATGCAGGCCAGCCGATGAACATCATCGTAAGTGGCAAGATGTTGAACACACCGTATAAACCGGTTATTCGTAACGGCAAAAACTTCGTCGCGATCCAGGATATCGTAAATGCGGTGGGTGCCAAAACCGTTTGGGATAACAAAACGTCAACGGCAACCATTACCTACGGTGACCGCACAGTAGCTGTGAAGATCGGAGCGAATGCCGTGAAAGTGAACGGCGCATCCGTTGCAGTGGACACTCCGGCCTTCCTGAACAAAGTAGGCAAAGAAGCCAAAACGTATGTACCTGTGGCTATGGTAGCCGAAGGTCTGGGCTTTGATGTGCAGTATATCGCGAAGCTCAAAACGGTATTTGTAAATCCATAAAGTTTTTAATAGGGTTAAAAGTGATAAGGTGAACTCGTAAGGAGTGACCTTTATTCCAAAGATATCATGAGTGGCGAGGAGGGACTTGTTCCTGACTCGTCATTTTTTTGTTTTTGTGCTATACCTAACATTGCTCTCCTGAGTAACGCAACTCTCCTGGCATTATAATTCACTCACACGCTAACCAACGTTGCCACGCAGATAAACAAGTTCCACTAAAAAGTGTTATAGTCAGCTACCTTGATGATTGTATACCTTCTCAGATGACCCAAAATGTTGTATAAATATGACTTGTCATCCGACCATGGATGTGTAAATATGAAAATAACTTACAAGTAAACTGCATATGCAATCCAATTCAGACCCTTATCAGCTTCATCGTAGGCCGGTATCCCTCTAATCCAGCAACCCTTCGCCAAGCAAAGGAGAGCTCCGAGTGAGTAAATTTAAAAACGCTTTCACCACACTGCCCATTCACCACAAAACGATGTTGCTGATTGGATTTTTAATGCTGATCAGCTTTGCTTTCTACGTATCTGTCATGCAGTACGTGTTGAATATTTATGAACGTCAGATCTACGAGAAGTCATCGCAAGTACTGAATATGTCGTCCGTCGGCATCGAGAACAAGCTACGCGAGTTATCCAATCTGTCCTTCAAGGTAATGTCGGATGAGCCGCTGCAACAGTATCTATTGCAACTGGAGAAGGCGGAGACCGGATATGAGCGGAATAGTCTTCGTAAAAAGATTACAAACCGACTCGTTGCCTACGCTGGTTCCGAGAAATATGTGTACTCCATGATCTTTATCGACAATGATAACAATGTCATGGCGGCAGGTAATCGCGAAGGCATCTCAGAGACGAAGCAACAGGAACTGATTTCGCTCGGTGAGCAGTATGCCGGTTCCAACGTATGGCTGGCAAGTGGAGATCAACAGGCGAGGTTGCTGTCGGTCAGACAGGTGAAGTCCTTTACAGGCGGATCATTTACGCTGGAAAAGCTGGGGACCCTGATTATCCGTGTACGGCTGGATCGTATCGTACAGGATCAGATGCAGGAACCGGCAGAGGACTCACAGTTGCTGATCGTTGATGGGACGGAAGTCATCTACCCAACCGAATCGACCGTAAGCAAATCCGAAATTGCGGAAGAAATGAAGCGGACTCAACCTTACGGAATTGCCACGTTGGAGCAGGGCAAATATTTTGTTGCAAGAGCACATTCATCCTATACCAGCTGGAATTATTTATATACCACGCCATTTGATCAGATGTTCAAACAGATTCAATTTGTCAAACAGTTAGTCATGGTCATTTTTATTATGATCTTCCTGGTGGCCCTTGTGATTGGAGCTAAATTCTCTCGCAGCATCACCCATCCGATTGCTCAATTAATCAAGAAAATGCGTAATATTGAAAAAGGGGATCTGGATAAACTTGAGGAAGCAGCCCTTGGCAACATTCCCGTATCTCCGCAAAATGAAGTCGGACTGTTACATCGAACGTTCAAGATGATGTTACAGCGGATTCGAGAGCTGATTGATGAGAATTATGCGAAGCAACTCGTCATTCGTGAAACAGAGTTGAAAGCGCTTCAAGCACAGATCAATCCACACTTTTTATATAACACGCTTGAATCCATTAACTGGCTTGCCAAAGTGCAGAAACAGCATCAAATCTCCGAGATGGTCGAAGCGCTTGGCTTCCTGCTACGTAGCTCGGTCAATATGTCCGAGAAGTGGATTACGCTAGAACGGGAGCTGGACATCGTGCGTAGCTACGTTACTATTCAGCGTACCCGGTTCGAGGAAAGACTTGATTTTGACATGCATATTGCGCCTGAGGTCGGAACAGCTCGAATTCCCAAGTTAACATTACAGCCGCTTGTAGAGAATGCCATTCACTATGCACTTGAACCAAGTATCGAACCTTGTCAGATTCGAATCCGTGCCAGAGCAGAAGGGGAGTATATTCGGATCGAGGTGGAGGATAACGGGCCGGGCATGACCTCCGAATTTATGGAACGTTTACAGGAAGGTCAGATTCAGACCAGAGGACAGGGCATAGGGCTTACGAATATTCAGGAACGTCTAAGGTTGACCTTTGGCGATGAAGGCACCATGAGCATAAATAGCAAGCCTGGATCAGGAACTGTAGTATCGATCAGCATACCTTGGATCAGAGAGGACGATGACGATGTACAAAGTGATGCTCGTAGATGATGAACGTGTCATACTGGAGGGGATTTCTCAGGTGGTTGACTGGGCAGCTGCAGGGACAGAGCTTGTAGATACGGCCAGAAATGGAGTGGAAGCACTGGGCAAAATCGAAAGCGTCAAACCCGATATCATTATCACCGACATTTCCATGCCGGGTTTGGATGGACTGGGGCTGATCGAGAAGGCGTCCGAGGCATATCCCGCGGTACGATTTATCATGTTGTCCGGCTACAAGGAGTTTGAATATGCTCGGAAGGCGATGCAATATGGGGTTAAGCACTATCTGCTGAAACCCTGTAACGAGAATCAGATTCATGATGCCCTGGTTGAACTCTTGCAGGAGCGTCAGGATGCGCAGGTGAAAGAACATGTTGCAGGAGAGATCAAGCAGCGTCTGCAGCGGGTACTTCCCCATGTGAAGGAACAGTTTCTGCTGGAGTTCATGACCAATCGTACGTATGGACCTGGGGATTTGGCGTATTATCAGGATCTGTTCAATATGGAGCTTCAACAGAGTAGCGTCCGTTTACTGTTGCTTCGGATTGTGGATGAGCATGATTACAGCCATTTATTTGCGATTAAAAATATAGCGGCTGACCTGCTTCCGGGTGTACTGTTAAGCACAACGATTGAAGGTAAGCTCTTGATTGTACTAGCAGAACCAGCAGATGTGCATATGTTGCAGGAGCGGATTGAAGCGGTTCGCCAGACGTTTACCCGTCTATACAGATTAGAGCTGACGGCTGCGCTCAGCGAAGCGGATCATATGACCCAGTCCCGGCGGTTGTTCCGCGAGGTGATGCAGTACTTGAATCATCGCTTTTTCATTGGAGAGGGCAAACTTATAACCAAGAATGATGTGGTGCTGGCAGGGGAGTGTGACGGTGTGAATGTGGAGCAGGATGCCGAGCAACTGTGCCAGTTAATTAAATCGGGGAATACGGAGGAGGCTGCAGCCGAGGTACATCGTCTGTTCGAGCAACTGGCAGACCAAAAGCTGGATATTGAGGTGACACGTGCTTATGTGGTGCAGTTATACTCTGCCATGATTCAAGTCTGCCCGCCAGAGGAGGCAACCGATTTCACGCAGCGGATGGCGGAACTGACGCATATGGATACGCTAGCTGATTTAAATACATTTGTAGCAGACAGTGCTACCCGTTTAACTGCTGGTTATTATAAAAATTACATCAGTCGTCAATCATCGGCAGTGGAGAAAATGATGGACATCGTGGACCGTCACTATGGTGAGGCTGACCTTTCCCTGAGTGGAGTAGCACATCAAATGTTATATATGAATCCAGACTATCTCGGCAAAATTTTCAAAAAAGTCACCGGCGAAAATTTCTCCAATTACGTTAATCGTCTTCGCATCGAACGGGCGTGTGAACATATCCGCAGAGGCGGGGATGTGAAGGTGTTTGAGCTGGCCGAATTGTTCGGTTTTGGAGGTAACTCGCAATATTTCAGTCAGGTATTCAAAAAATGGACCGGCATGACGCCTACGGAATACCGCAGATTCGGCATCTAACAGGGGATTAGAAATGGCAAAGCTATGATAATACGAGGTCATACCATATCTCAAGAGGAGGATAACCGGCGCTTGGAGCGTCAGGGATGTCCTCCTCTGTTTTTTGAACCAACAAGACGGTTTTGTGTATTCAACTTGGATCGTACTTTTGCGAAAATGACAATATCAAGTTTGTGAAAGCGTTATCAGTATATCGTTAACAAGATGGAGATAACCCGTTCACAATACCATATCAGCATAAAAAGGGGAGATTGGCATGGTGAAAAAGGCAATATTCCTGATGATGGCTGCGTTACTTGTGTTTACAGCAGCGTGTAGCTCAGGTGGAGGCAGCGAACAGGGGTCCGGGAGCAAGGGTGATTCGGTAAATCTGCGTATCGCATGGTGGGGCTCGGATACACGGCATGAATATACACAGAAGGTCATCGACCTGTATAAAACGAAAAATCCAAACGTCAAAATTGATGTGGAATATGCTTCTTTTGACGACTACTGGAAAAAGCTCGCCCCGCAAGCCGCAGCCAACCAGCTGCCAGACATTATTCAGATGGATATTTCCTATATCAGCCAATATGCACAGAACGGTCAGCTTGAAGATCTCGCACCGTATCTGGGCAATCAGATCAAGGTGGATGATGTGGCTGAGAATGTCATCAGCACAGGTGTAATTAACGGCAAGCAATATGGTGTACCTGCCGGGGTTAACGTACTAGGGTTCCAATATGATCCTGCGTTGCTCAAGAAAGCTGGCGTAGATGCCATGCCTGAAAATCTGACATGGGAATCTTACGAAGCGCTTGGTAAACAAGCAGCAGAGAAGGGACTGTATCTGGATGGCGGCGTAGCTCCGGATATCTTCTTCCACTATTTCCTGCGTACCAAAGGCAAATCGCTCTACAACCCGGAAGGAACCGGGCTTGGATATGATGACGATGCTCTGTTCGTAGAGTTCTTCGGATTAATGCAACGCATGATCGAGCAGAAGGCAGCGCCATCACCGGATGTGGCTAACCAGACGAAAGGCATCATTGAAGAGTCGGATCTGGTGAAAGAAAAAGGCATCGGTGTATGGCAATGGTCGAACCAGTTTGTCGCTCTGCAACAGGTAGCTAACCGTCCGCTTGCCTTTGCACCAATGCCGGGACCGGATATGGAAAAAGGACTTTATATGCAACCAAGTATGTACTGGGGTGTAACGTCCAACTCCAAGGTGAAGGAAGAAGCAGCGAAGTTCATTGACTTCTGGGTGAATGACGAAGAAGCGAACAAACTCATCAAAGGGGAGCGCGGTGTGCCGATCTCCGGAAAAATCAAAGAGGCTATTGCTCCTGAACTGAGCGATGCAACGAAACAGGTATTTGAATTCGTGGCATCGATGGAGCCAAAAGCTTCTCCAATGAGCCCACCACCACCGGTTGGATCACCTGAGGTAATCTCCTCCTTGGCGGATGTAGTGGAAGAGCTGAACTTTGGCAAAATTACAGCCGAACAGGCAGCACAGACCTTCCGCAAAAATGCAGAATCCGTGCTTGCCAACAACAAATAACAATTGAATGATGGCTTGCTCGTCCCGCTTGCAGGGATGGACGGGAACCGGGCTGCTCGCTGAAGGCGAGGGCCTTTCCCCGTCCTGTCTGCAACATGAAGACGGCAGCAAGCTGATCCATGAAGGAGGTACGTTCCACTTGAGGCAGTATTCTTCATTGCGCAGAAACTTGACGGGATATGCTTTTATCAGCCCATTTATTATTGGTTTTCTTGGATTTACGCTCATCCCGATGTTCGTTTCTCTCTACATGTCGTTTACGAGTTACAACCTGTTCACCTCTCCCAAATGGATCGGGATGGACAACTATACCAAGATGTTTTTTGATGATCCGAAATACTGGAATTCGGTTAAGGTTACGTTTTTATATGTATTCATCGGGGTGCCGTTAAGGCTGATCTTTGCCCTCTTTGTCGCAATGATTCTGAACACGGGCTCTCGTATGGTGGGAACGTATCGTACATTGTACTATCTGCCTTCCATCATCGGCGGTAGCGTGGCCGTATCTATTATGTGGCGTAACCTGTTCAGTAACGAAGGTGTCATTAACAGTGCGATGACCGCCATCGGCATTGGGCCGATCAGTTGGTTCGGTGACCCGGATGCGGCGCTTGTAATGCTGATCTCCCTGTCCGTATGGCAGTTCGGTTCATCGATGCTGATCTTCCTGGCAGGACTCAAAAACATCTCTCCCGAGATGTATGAGGCTGCAGGGGTAGATGGCGCGAATCCGGTTCGGAAGTTTTTCAGCATAACGCTACCCTTGCTCAGTCCAATCGTGCTGTTCAATCTGATCATGCAGACGATCGGTGCATTTATGACCTTCGTGCCTGCGTACATCATCTCCAAAGGGGAGGGCGGCCCGATGGACGGGACGATGCTGTACTCGTTATATCTGTTCCGTCAGGCGTTTATGTTTAACAACATGGGTTATGCTTCTGCCATGGCTTGGGTGATGTTGATCATGATTGGTGTGCTTACAGCGGCTGTGTTCCTGACATCCAAGTTCTGGGTATTTTATGAATCCGAAGGAGGGAAGTAATCATGGTGTGGAGAAATGTAAAATGGCCAATCTATCACCTATTCGTTGCCGCACTTGCCCTCCTGATGCTCTACCCGGTGCTGTGGATGTTATTCAGTTCTTTCAAGGAGAGTCGCACGATCTTTGTAACGGCAGAAAGCCTGTTTCCGACCGAATGGATCTGGTCCAACTATGTGGACGGCTGGAAAGGAACGGCTGGAAGGCCGTTTATGGACTACATCACCAATTCACTGATCATAGTGGTAATCTCTACGATTGGGGCAGTGCTTTCCTCGTCACTGATCGCGTTTGGTTTTGCCAGACTGAATTTCAAAGGACGTACCTTCTGGTTCTCTCTGATGATGCTTACGCTGATGTTGCCGCACGACGTCGTACTGGTTCCGCAGTATATTATCTTTACCAAGCTGGGCTGGCTGAACACGATTCTGCCGATTGTTGTACCTACATTCTTCGGGATGCCGTTTTTCATCTTCCTGATGGTTCAGTTTATTCGCACGATTCCGAAAGAGCTGGATGAGGCCGCAACGATTGATGGCTGTAACAAATTCAGGCTGTATATTCAGATCATCATGCCTTTGATCAAATCCTCGCTGGCAACAGCGGCAATCTTCTCCTTTTACTGGAGATGGGAAGACTTGCTCGGGCCGGTGCTGTATCTGAATTCGCCTGACAAGTACACCGTATCCATGGCGCTCAAAATGTTCCTCGATAGTGAATCTGCCTCCAACTGGGGGGCGATGTTCGCGATGTCGATTGTCAGTCTGGTGCCGGTTGTGGCTGTATTCTTCATCTTCCAGAAGCAGATTGTGCAAGGCATGAGTACGAGTGGTTTGAAGGGGTAACGAGGCGAGCGCATCAAACCAATAATACATGGAGGAGAAAATTAGTGGATGCAGCAGACTTGGAAAACGCAGAACATGCAGAAAAAGTAGAACAAAAGAGATCCTCGTGGAAGTTTAGTTTTGGCCCGATCACAGCTCAATCTGATCGTAGATCAGAAATCGTATCGGAATCCACGTTAAGCATGAGGAATTCCGATAAGGAAGCTTGCAGAGAAGGCATCCATACGAATGTAAGAAAAGCAGATGGCTATGTGGCCGTTTCGTCTACAACGATATACGATGAGAGCCAAGGATTCGGATTTGAATCCGATTCACTGGTGTATGAAAAGCAACGGGTTGAAGAACAGGAAGATGGGTCGCCTTCTTCAAATGGGGGTTATCCATCGCAAGGGCAGGCAACAATGTCTGCCCGCTTGCGTTCCAGCTTTTGCATCCCGCTTAAGGCATCGTTTGTCGTCGATGTGCCCGACGGGACGTATCAGGTGTTACTGATTGCCGGAGATCCGCTTGCGGATACAATCACGCGTGTCAAAGCAGGAGAAGGTCGGCTGATGTTACCCACGATTCGCACGGTGGCTGGGCAATGCGCAGAAATGCGGTTTGCCGTTGTTGTTCGCGGGGGAAAGCTTCGCCTGACCTTCTCGGGACCTGCACCTCGGATCAATGCAATGGAAATAACGCTGGCCAATCAAACGATGACCGTGTTTCTCGCGGGGGATTCAACGGTAACAGATCAGCCAGAGAGCGGATACCCGTATTGCGGCTGGGGACAACTACTGCCTGCACAGTTCAAACATGACGTTGCCGTGGATAACCATGCACAGTCAGGGCGGAGTTCCCGTAGTTTTATTCATGAAGGCCGCTTGGATGCAATTAGGGAGCAAATAAAGCCCGATGACTTTCTATTTATTCAATTTGGACATAACGACGAGAAGCCTGACCCGGAACGGGGGACAGATCCTTTTACCACTTATAAGCAGTATTTGAAAAAATATATTGATGCCGCACGCGAGGCTGAGGCGCGTCCGGTGCTGATCACACCAGTGCATCGCCGATACTTTGCGGAAGACGGCACATTGACCGATACACACGGCGATTATATCACTGCCGTACGTGAACTTGCGGCAGATGAAGAAGTGCCGCTAATCGATCTGGCCGAACGCAGCCGCCTGATGTTTGAGCAGGCGGGTGAAGAAGGAACCAAAGATTATTTTATGTGGGTGTTGCCTGGCGAATATATCAACTTCCCAACCGGGATGGAAGATAATACACATTTTCAGGAGCGAGGCGCACGCCGCTTGGCAGAGCGGGTAGCTGAAGCTATCCGCGAGATGCATTTGCAACCATTGGAAATGTATTTGCGTTGAAACGCGAGCTATACAATTGCTTATATATTATAAGCGAGTAGAGCGAAGCAACGAGCACAAAAAAATGGCCCAACGAAGCGAAGGCCATGCCCTTTAAAAGCAGTGGAGGGTGAGCGAGGCAGAGAGGAGGGCGGAATCGGGAAAAGGGAGCAAAGCGCCCGCGTTTGGCACGGGATTTCCCCCTTGGAGGGGAATAGAAGAAATCCCGGACCAACAGCGGCCCAAAGCCCGATCCGCCCACCGAGCGCCCGCCCGCGAGCCACCGAGGGGTTTAAATGAAATGCGAGTTCAGCGAAGCAACGAGCACAAAAAAATGGCCCAACGAAGCGAAGGCCATGCCTTTTAAAAGCAGTGGAGGGTGAGCGAGGCAGAGAGGAGGGCGGAATCGGGAAAAGGGAGCAAAGCGCCCGCGTTTGGCACGGGATTTCCCCCTTGGAGGGGAATAGAAGAAATCCCGGACCAACAGCGGCCCAAAGCCCGATCCGCCCACCGAGCGCCCGCCCGCGAGCCACCGAAGGTTTTAATTTTCAGGGCGTATCGCAAAAAGGAGGAGAATCATGCCAGATCAATCAAGCCTTCCGAAATCCTCATCCCACGGTCATACGTACTGGGTTATACCGGATGGGTACATCCCGCCGGATAGCTCAGGTGCACTGGAGAGTCATGAGAGCATCTGTGTGTTAAACACGGGGGGTGAGGATGCAACGCTGGAGATTACAATTTACTTTGAAGACCGCGATCCGCTGGAACATATGCAAGCGGAAGTCCCGGCTAGAAGAACAAAACATATCCGTACCGCATCGCTACGTGCCGGGGATGAAACTATCCCTTCCGGTGTACCATATGCCATCACGGTTTCAAGTAATGTACCCGTCATCATTCAGTACAGCCGCCTGGATACAACCCAGCCGGAACTGGCCTTAATGAGTGTCATGGCGTACCCTTTGGCATAAACGAAGTGAGCCAACAAAAAATAAATGAATATTGTACGGTGCCTTAATCATCTTGCCAAGCTAACAAGCACTGACCAAGCACAGAAAGACCTGTAATCTGCACCTGGTTTGATGCCGGATTACAGGTCTTTACTCTTCGGTTTACTCCCCATATTTATACGTACTGGCATTCAGAATCTTCACGTCGACCTCAACTTTGTCGAGGCGAATACGAGCAAGGGGTTCTGCCCGCTGGGCAACCTCAGCTCTCCACCAATCGGGATGATGCCGGTAGAGATGCTCTACAAGACCGAATGAATCTACTTTGCGCGCTTTGGTTGTGGCAAATGAGCTTCGTATTTGAGCTTCCATCTGCTTGCCTGCCTCTTGCTCCATTACACGGGGAGAACGAAAAGAGCCATGATCCTCAGCAATGGTACCTTTCACCGAAGTGAACAGATCAAAGGTGATACCGCTAGCACTTTTTTTCGCCTTTATACGCGTTTTGGGTTTGTGAAGAGTCAATGTAAGGTCAGGAGTATTGCCATGCTTCCCATAAACATACAGCGGATATTGGTACACATGGTCATAATTCACGTAACGGGCGCCGTCTGCTTCGGCACCAGAGACTTTCCCCTGACTTTTTCCATTGCTCACGACGTAAAATCCATCCATTCGAATCAGCGGCGGGGTCTCTTCGCCGTTATGCCACGTCTGATTTTTAGTGGAAACGGAAGGCAGCAACACCACAGATGCAGGTTCTCTCAGACTATCAAGTAACTGATGCAGGCGAATGGGCTCATACCCGGAATGCTGCCTGTACAGTCTCATCGGTTCGAACAACTCAATCGTTTGAGCCGACTGGTTCAGGATCGCGGAGGGAGAGAGCAAAGTGGACAGATCTTGTTCTGTCACATAGATCCATGGTGTATATCGCAGTTGCCCGGAATGAAGTAACGTGTTAAAAACATCCTCCAGTCGCCCTTCCAACGCATTTTTGGATAGCACAATTGCTTTCACGTGAGTCCACAACGTTTGCTGCTGCGATGTCTCATACAGATTGTTGATTGCCATACTTAACGTTGTACCGGTACCTTTTCCGATCCATATTTGACTACCTTCTCTTGGTGTCGGCCCTTCCTGCTTTGCAATGCTGGAAAAATCGATTAACTGGGCGTATGTCGTATATTGATTATCCGCATAATCGATGCCAATGGCTGTAATAAAGTTAATGCTTTGCACTTCCTTGGAATCCCAGCATCCTGTCAGCAGCATGACACAAACCGCAACGATGCTACTTACGCAAGTCCATTTCATCAAGGTTTGTCCTTATGGCGGGTAGAATCCTGTGTGCGTAACACAGCTGGGCGTTTGGTGCGTGTCATGGAAGGTGGCATGGATACGGCCTGTGTGAAATCTCCCGGAATGTAAGGTGATACAGGGGAGAGGTAGGATACGCCGTAACACTCCAGAGATACGAGATGAACTAACAAGGCAAACAGAGCAACCATAAATCCGAATAACCCCAAGATCGAAGAAGCAATTAACATTCCGATGCGAACCTGGGATGTGGCTCCCCCCAGAACCGTATTCACCAGAATGTAGCTGGAGATGACGGAGATCGCTACCGTGACAATTATAGTGGGAGATGTAATCCCGGCACGAATGGCCGCATCCCCGATAATTAAGCCGCCGACTACGCTGACGGTCTGTCCCAACGCACGCGGTAGCCTTCTTCCAGCCTCATTGAACAGTTCAAACATAAAGATCATTAGGAAAGCTTCAAGCGTAACCGGCATGGGCAATCCCATCCGCGTTCCTGCGATCGTTGCGAGCAGGGGCAGTGGAATCTGCTCCAGATTAAAGCTGGTCAGACCGATGTAGAAGGCCGGAAAAAAACAGGCAATGAGCAGCCCGGCAATTCGTAATATCCGTTCAAAGGTCACGATGAAAAAGGGAGTGCTCTCGTCTTCAGGTGATTTTAACTGATTGAACAGTGTTGTCGGTGCGATGACGGCTACAGGTGACCCATCCGTGAGCACAGCAAAGCGTCCGTTAATTAAAGAGTCTGCGACATAGTCCGGACGTTCAGAATTATCTGTAAGCGGAAAGATGCTTCTCACGCCTCCCATGACCGCGCGTTCCATGATGGACGTGCCCATGATTCCGTCGACGTTAATCTGATTCAGATTGCTACGAGCAGTCTCTAGAATTTCGGGGTTAATAATATCTCTAACGTATAAGAGACCGATCGTTGTCTGTGTGCGATCTCCTTTTATGATTTTCTCATAACACATGGATGACGTTTTTAACCGTTTGCGAACCAGGGCGATGTTGGTGGATAGTTCTTCGGTGAAACCATCGCGCGGTCCTTTTACGGACGTCTCGATGGCAGACTCTTCTGGTGTGCGTCCCGGAATATTGGCAATATCCAGACTGCAAGCCTGTACACCATTTTCAAAAATAAGTAGAAGCTGCCCGCTAAACAGGAGCATGTTTATGTTTTGGAGATCGGAAATGTCATCTATGGGTTTCAGGGTTAGCCCAAGCTCCTTGGGTACAGCCTCTTCCATAATCAATGTATGTTTTTCTAACCGTGGAATGATGAACTGATTGATTTGTTTACTGTCCACCAGCCCGTCGCAATAGAGCAGAATGACAGAACGAACGGTCTCATCTTGGGCAGAAAACGTCTGGATAACCACATCCGCACAGGATTCAAAGTTTTTTCTCAGGGAGGCAAGCAGGTTCTCGTAGGATGTTGTGTCAATCGGGTGTTTCTCCTTCTCCATGGCGTTGTTTCCTCCTATGCTGGCGTGAATGGATGAAGGCAACGATTGTTGCCAGAACCGCAAATCCGCTCAGATACACGAGATTATATGGAAAGATGTAATCAACCAGAATCTTCGTGAAAGTAATATCATCCAGAGGGTACAGCATGGATAGAATAAAAAATATAGCCAAAGACGCACAAGTAACCATCCTTCTGGAAGTGCTCTTAATATTCCATATTTCTACCACAATATACATGGCCAGACTAATCCGGGTGAAAGAACCTGCGAGCCACTGATAGATGGAAAAGAAATCGGTCTGCGCAATATATTTGCCCAGGGAGGCAATGCGCCATTCTTCAAAAGCAGGGTATCTCATTTTGGCTGCTTCATAAGGGTCAAATTCTACGATCGCTCCAATGAGCGGACCTGTCGTTAAACCAACCATGATCAATGCAAGCATTAGATACTGCCATAGCTTGATACGTTTCGCGAGATGAGGCTGAATGTACCAGAGGAAAAGCAGTTCAAACATGCCTGCGAGACTGTAAATCATGCCCTGAAATACAGGTGACCATCCATGCTCCATCACAGGCAGAAGACGGTTGTAATCTTTATACTGGGAATTGACAATGGCGACGTAGAAGCCGAGCAACACAACTAATGGCAGGATCAGTCCTGCTGTGAAGGCGAGCGAACGCATACCCTTATAGGCAGCATATCCGCACAAAGCCATAAGTGCGATTGTTGTTGCGATCACAGGTGTTTCGGTCAGATAGTTCGTTTTGGCCCAAGTCGTGGTATCACGTAACGTAAAGTAGATGACGCATAGAAAAAAGAGACTGTTTCCCACCCGCAACAGAAAACCTACGGGTTTACCAAGATGGGAAGACAGCCAATCATGTAGAGTCTGATGTTGTAGAAAGCGTGACACGTAGGCCAGCATTAGTACAAAGATCACGAGTGGGCCGGTAGATAGCAAAACTGAGATCCATGAGTCCCTTTTGGCCGCACTCAGAAGGGCGGGAATAATTAATACATGGCTGATGAGGCCTACAGATAACATGATTAACATCATGGCTTGCAAGAACGAAGGTTGTGTACGCTTCATGCGGAGGAACTCCTTTTCAGAGTAGAGTATCCTCAGCAGTGTTAACGTGTTTGGGAAGCTTCATACAGGATCATCGCCTCAGGTACGTTAATCATCGTACCTTTTGCGGTATTTCTGGCTTGACGGGTATCATGCTTTAGCATGACTGACCAGCGCGCGTTTGCGACCGCTCATGTTGGTGCCAAGTACACCGATAATGATCAGGACTGCACCTACATAGTGATAACTCCGGACAGGTTCATGTAGAATCAGAGCCCCCCCAGCGATCGAGATGAGTGTAGACAGATTACTGAACACACTGACACGTGAAGCCTCCAGATGAGTCAGGGCGTAACTGGACAACAGGGTGGATACCATGGTAGATAAGATAGCCAGATAAGCGAGTGCGCCCAAGTAGGATAGATCTCCAAGCGGCTGAACATAATCAGCCATTGAGCCTGTGAATGCATGACGTATTAGTGCAATCGCATTAAACACAACACACCCTACCATTAAGGTCACCCAGGTCAGTTCCAGCGGTTTATATCGCCGAGTAAGTGGTCTGGCCAGTACCCCGTATCCTGCAAAACTGATGGCTGATAGAACCAGTAGCACAATGCCTTGCATATTACTCATCGACATGCCGCTACCTTTCATGGCAAAGATAAAGATGACGCCAGCGACAGAAAGCAGCAGAGACATTTTTTGTACAATAGACGTACGTTCCTTCAGAAAGACCGAGGCCAGAACAAGGGTGAACACAGGCACCATCGCCTGAATAATTCCCGCTTCCGAAGAATTGGAGGTTACCAGTCCGAAGGCTTGAAAGGCAAAGAAGAGTACGGGCGAGAGCAGTCCAAGCGGAATAATTCGCCACAGGTCGGCTAAACGGAGATTGATTTTAATCCAGCCGAACAGCACAGGAATGCTGACCACAATGAGTGACAGAGCAAAACGATGTGCAAGCACATCTAAGGGATGAGCAATGGTGACGGTCATTTTCACAAATAAAAAAGATAGTCCGATAATGGCAGCATATACAACAGATGCAATATAAGCATAGGTTCGGTTATGTGTAGTATTCATTCCTTTTACCTCCAGTAATGCGATATGAACTAGATTTACTGTTACCTATCAAGCGATGGAACATATTAGCCTTATTTAATATACTTCTACATCCGCTGTGCTACAATACGGAAAACAAACGATTGTACCGGTACAGTTTTGTGGATAAGGGGTGGAATGGTGAAAAAATATGAGGTAATCGCTCATGCATTGCAACAGTGGATACAGGAGCAAATGGTTCAGCAGGGAAGCCACCAGTGGGATGACAAAGGAATAAGGTTGCCAGCGGTTCGCCGTGTTGCGGAGCAATATCAATGCAGTGTGAGTACAGCGATTCGTGCGTATGAATGGTTGGAACAGCGACATTTGGTGTACGCCGTGCCCCAATCCGGTTATTATGCCGTTCAGAACGGCTTAGGTATACAGGATATGGATTGGCAAGAGCCGCTAGATTTTGCGTCCGCGGCTCCTGATCCAAGGGTATTTCCTTATGCGGATTTTCGGCATTGCGTGGAAGTGGCGATGAAACAGAAGCAAGATGAGCTTTTTTTATATGGCACGCAGCAAGGATTGCCCTCGCTGATTGAGCTATTACAGAAACAGTTTGCGGATTATCAGGTATTTGCGCGAGCGGAACAGTTTTTCATCACATCGGGTGTGCAGCAGGCGCTTGCGGCGCTGGCCTTGATGCCCTTTCCCGGTGGAAGAACCAAAGTCATGGTGGAACTGCCTACATATCACAACATGCCTACCTTGTTGAAGAGCTTGAACGTACCGATTGCTGGTGTACGAAGAACGTTTGGTGAAGGACTGGACTGGGATTCACTTGAACGCCAGTTTGCGGAGGGGGATATCAAGTTTTTCTATGTGATCCCACGGTTCCACAATCCGATCGGGACTTCCATGAAGGCGGCGGAAAAGAAGAGACTTCTTCGGTTAGCACAGCGATATGATGTTTATCTGGTCGAAGACGACTATCTGGCCGATTTGGAGGACAACGCGAGACAAGATCCTTTATGGGCTTATGATACACATGACCGCGTTATTTATCTGAAAAGTTATTCCAAGATTCTGTTCCCCGGGCTTCGTATGGGTGTAGCCGTAATGCCTTTGGCCTTGATCGCCTCTTTCGGTTCAATGAAAAGAATGCTGGATATCGACACCTCACTGTTATCTCAAGCTGCGCTTGAGGTGTACATTCATAGCGGAATGTTTGCCCACCATCGCAAAATCATTCGTAGCCGCTATGCCGCGCGGATGGAAGTTGTGCAAGAACAGCTGGAGGCTTATTCCGATTTCGAACCATTTCGTATTGCGCCACGAACCGGTGGGGAACATACCGCCCTCCCTTTGCCAGGGAATATACCTGTCCGTACCTTGCTGTCCCGTTTACAGAACCGCGGAATTATTGCTGATACAACAGAGCGATATTATCCCGAAGGAACGTACCGCGCATTTACGGATCAGATGTTGCGACTGAACATCTCTAATGTTCCGAAACAGCGTATTGCAGAGGGGATGCAGATCATCCGGGAGGAGATATTGAAGCTGCAGATCAGATCGACAACGTGAAGATAGACCAGCCTTTAATGGGCTGGTCTATCTTGAATTTTAAATGATGTTGCCGCCGGCTCCAACTCTTACTCCTGTGCCATTACTTTAAAAGAAGCTTCAGCCGCTTCAAGCGTGACAGCAATGTCTTCGTCCGTATGAGCGGTGGTCAGGAACCAAGCTTCATACTTCGAAGGAGCCAGATTGATGCCACGGTTTAACATGTGGCGGAAGAAGGACGCGAAGCGTTCGCCGTCCGTGTCTTGTGCATGATCATAATTCGTCACCGGATGATTGCAGAAATGCGTGGAGAACGCACCACGAATGCGGTTGATCGTCAGATCAATGCCATGACGGTCCGCGGAAGCTTGCAAGCCAGTGGTCAGATCGATGGCGAGACGTTCCATTTCTTCATATACGCCAGCACCTTGCAGTACTTCAAGACAAGCGATACCCGCCGAGATTGATGCCGGATTGCCTGCCATCGTTCCGGCCTGATACGCCGGGCCGAGTGGAGCAACCTGCTCCATGACATGTTTACGTCCGCCGTAGGCACCGATCGGCAAGCCGCCGCCAATGATTTTCCCAAGTGCAGTAAGGTCAGGTTCAATCTCCGCATGATTGTCCAATCCGGCATACGTCTGAGTGGAACCGTAGTGGAAACGGAAAGCGGTAATAACCTCGTCATAAATAACAAGTGAACCGTTCGCGCGTGTCATTGCACAGAGACCTTCCAGGAAACCTGGCTCTGGCATAACCATACCGAAGTTACCAACGATCGGCTCTACCATAACCGCGGCTACATCGTCACCCCAACGTTCGAGCGCTTCCTTCAGACCATCCAGGTCGTTGTATGGAACGGTAATGACTTCATGAGCAATACTGGTCGGAATACCTGCACTGTCGGGAATGCCAAGCGTAGACGGGCCTGAGCCTGCAGCGACCAGTACGAGATCGGAGTGACCATGATAACATCCGGCAAATTTCACGATTTTATTTCGTTTCGTATATGCCCGAGCTACGCGAATCGTCGTCATCACGGCCTCTGTACCGGAGTTCACAAAGCGAACCTTGTCCATGGACGGGATCGCTTCTTTCAGCATTTTGGCAAGCTTGATTTCAAGCTCCGTTGGCGTACCGTACAGGACACCATTTGCAGCAGCTTCCGTAATGGCTTTCGTAATATGAGGGTGGGCATGTCCAGTCACAATCGGTCCGTATGCCGCGAGATAGTCGATGTATTTGTTGTCGTCGACATCCCAGAAGTGAGCGCCTTGCGCTTTTTTCATAAAAACGGGTGCCCCGCCGCCCACCGCTTTGAATGAGCGAGAAGGGCTGTTTACGCCGCCTACAATATGTTCCAACGCTTCTGTATATAACAACTCCGAGTTCGTACGTGTATTCATGAGATAACTTCCTTTCGTAATTCCATTAGTTTAAACCAGCAAAACAATGGCATGATATGATTATTTTCGCATACTTTGGCGAACAGGCATAGCGAAAGGGCAGCATATAGGCTGCCCTTCTGAGAATGAATGAGATCATCGTTATTGTATATACCAAGTTAGCTCAGGCTATATTACCGGCCCATTTACTCTGCCGGTTGCTGTGTGTTCTTCTCATTACCGCTGGCGGTCTTGTCTTCTTTGGCTTTTTCGTCTTCCGTCTTGGCTGGTGGGTGAATGATGTCTTGAACATGCTGTTTTAATTTTTCTTCACTGGTTACCGACAAGACTTGTGCTCCCCCAGGAGTGCGTTCTTCTTTCAACAGGTTCATTGGTGGAACCTGCTCACTGCCATTCATACTGCTCTGGTAACCAAGCCCGCCCAGTTTCCACATGTCGGAAAGCGTCAGGTTGGTATCTACATACGGGCTAACTTGTTCCAGAATGGAAGGTAGTTTGGCAATCGTTGTTGTGGACTGCATTTTGGCCGTCACGGCTTTGAGCAGCTCCCGCTGACGTTCCGAACGTGCGAAGTCGGACATCGCATCATGACGGAAACGAACATACATCAAGGCTGTTTTGCCATCGAGATGTTGGTAGCCTTTTTTCAGATCAATATCGTACTCGTTGTTGTCGGCTTTACTCACATAATGCATGTCCTTCTCGACATCAAAGTCTACACCGCCAACCGCGTCAACCAGTTTGATGAATCCCTGGAAATCGGTATACACATAATATTGAACAGGGATACCGAGCAAGTCACTTGCGGCTTCCATCGCTACGTTCGGACCGTGGGTAATCGCGGTGTTAATTCGATCTTTACCATATCCGTCGATATTGATGTAAGTGTCCCGCAGAATGGAGAAGAGATTGATTTTTTTGGTCAGCGGGTCAAGTGATACCACCATCATGCTGTCGGAACGTGGCACTTCACCCTTTTTCAGACCGCGGGCATCAACACCCATAACCAATATGTTCACGGTCTCGGTACCTTCCCATTTCGGAGGGTCGGGTGTCTTCACTTTCTCTACATTTTCAATATTGGCAAATGGCGAATCCTCGCCTTTTTTCTGCAATCCATCCAACTGATTAAGAATAGAACCGAAATAGTAGGCCACTGCCCCTCCAACAATTAACACGAAGGCGGCAAGAGAGATCCATAGGGTTCTCTTCGTCTTTCTGGTCATGCTAGCGCTCCTTTGTATTTGAGATAAAAAATAAACGATTTCAGTACATGTAAAGTTACGTTGAGTTAGCGTATAAGTCGAAGCTTTCCGTTCGCTTCCCCTCCGAAGCTCAAGGCAGAGGAGGCCACTTCGAACTATTTTTTAAAGCTTGCTGAATTTTGACTGTTACTATTATAATTTCTTTTTGGGCTACAAGCAATTTCAACAAAATCCAAGTGAGGTATAAACATGCTGGCGATTGATGTAAAAGATTTGCGAAAGTCGTTTAACGTCCAGAAAAGCCGCGGTGGGCTGAAGGGCGCGTTTCAGGATCTGTTCAAACGTCAATACCAGGAAGTATTGGCTGTGAATGATATTTCATTTCAGATACCGCAAGGTGAAATCTGCGGATATATTGGAGAGAACGGTGCCGGCAAATCAACAACGATCAAGATGTTGACCGGCATTTTGGTGCCTACATCCGGGCATTTATCGGTAGGTGGGTATGTTCCGTATCAGGAACGGGAGAAGTTTGTCAAAAATATTGGTGTAGTGTTTGGACAACGTAGCCAGTTATGGTGGGATATCGGTGTTATTGAATCTTTTCATCTCCTACGCAAAGTATATCGTGTAGGAGAACAGGACTTCCGCAAACGGCTGGACGAGCTGGTTGAGCGTTTGCAATTGCAGGAGTTGCTGAGTCGCCCGGTGCGTAAACTCAGTCTCGGTCAGCGGATGCGCTGTGAACTGGTGGCGGCCTTGCTGCACAATCCAGGCATTGTGTTTCTGGATGAGCCGACCATTGGTCTGGATATCGTGGTAAAGTCGGAAATCCGCGAGTTCCTGAAAGACATGAATGAGCAACATGGTACAACCATCCTGCTTACGACACATGACTTGCAGGATATCGAAGCCTTATGTTCGCGAGTCATCATGTTAGATGCGGGAAGTATCATCTATGATGGAGGTCTGGATCATCTCAAGTCCCAGTGGGGCACAGAGCGTGAGGTTCGGTTCAAATTCGGTACAGGTCATACGATGAATCAGATGCAGGAATGGACAGCGGCGATGCCCGTGCGGTGGACCGTGGAGAACGAATTGTCGGCCTCCGTGTGGATTCCGCTGGAACTGAACGTTTCGGATGTTCTGGCACGTGTGGTCGGTCAGGCAGATATTACGGATATTCAGATCATTGAGACCAACACGGATGAGATTGTGCGTAGTATCTACCAGTCCGGTTCGGCTGAGCGCCCGGAGATTGTGTCGGCAGATAAAGAAGCGGTAGGTGCTACCTAAGATGAACAGTGCATTTATCGATTTCATGCGTATTCGTTTTCTGACGATGCTCGCGTATCGAGTGAATTATTATTCCGGCATTTTGATATATACGCTGAATATTGGCGTGTATTACTTTACGTGGCAAGCTATTTATGGAAGCAGCGGAGAGATTGGCGGTTTTACGGCAGCACAGATGACAACGTATGTTGCTGTCTCTTGGATGGCGCGTGCGTTTTACTTTAACAATCTGGACCGGGAGATTGCCGCCGACATTCGGGATGGCTCCATTGCGATTCAGTTTATTCGGCCGATTAACTACGTGATGGTCAAAATGATGCAGGGGCTTGGCGAAGGTATTTTCCGCTTCTTGTTGCTCATGATTCCGGGTATGATTATTGCCATCGTGCTGTTCCCGGTGGAACTGCCAACAGCGCCTTCGGCGTGGATCGGTTTTCTCGTCATGCTGTTCTTCAGTTTCATCATTAATTCCCAGATTAATGTCATTACGGGACTGGCCGCGTTTTTTGTGGAAAATAACGAAGGCATGATGCGTATGAAACGTGTGGTCGTTGATCTGTTTTCGGGCCTGATCATTCCGATCAGTTTGTATCCGGACTGGTTGTCCACGATCATGAAGGTATTGCCGTTTCAGGCGATCACGTATCTGCCCGGCTCGGTTTTCACTGGCAGAGTGGAAGGTACAGGCATCTGGAATGTGCTCGGGATTCAGGTGCTCTGGTTTGTCCTGCTACTTATACCCATGGTGCTAATCTGGCGGCAGGCGCGCAAGCGTCTGTTCGTGCAAGGGGGATAAGCGAATGTACTATATGGGTCTAATCTGGGAATATCTGAAAAATTACATGAAGACACGTCTGACGTACCGCGCCGACTTCTGGGTAGAGATTATCTCGGATCTGCTGTTTCAGGCGACCAATCTGATCTTTATCTTTGTCGTTTTCCGGCATACCGACAACCTTGGCGGTTGGAGTGAGGCGGAAGTATTATTTGTTTACGGGTACTTTATGGTGCCATACGGCATTTTTAGCTGTTTTATCAACCTGTGGGGGTTCAGCGAGCGTTACATTGTCAAAGGTGAGATGGATCGCATTCTGACAAGACCGGCACACAACCTGTTTCAGATTCTGCTGGAAAATGTAGACCCGCCCTCTCTCGTAGGTTCGTTCATCGGGTTAATCATCATGACCATCAGTGGAGCAGAGATGGGGCTCGTACTGGAATGGTGGCACATCCCTGCATTGATGATATTGGCATTAAGTTCAGTGCTAATCTATGCGGGCATCTATACCACATTGACGTCACTATCCTTTTACTCGGATGCGCCGACAGGTATTTTGC
The DNA here is from genome assembly GCF_057597225.1 of Paenibacillus sp. NN59. NCBI lineage: Bacteria > Bacillati > Bacillota > Bacilli > Caryophanales > Paenibacillaceae > Paenibacillus > Paenibacillus sp. NN59. The sequence goes on from NZ_CP199678.1 coordinate 777,018, forward strand.
CGCTGATGTACAATATTCAAGGATATGGACGTTATCCGGTAACGATCTATAACAGAGCCATTCAGGTGTTGCTCACCTGGATCATCCCGTTTGCCTTTGTCGGCATCTATCCGGCAGCGCTGTTCCTTGATCGAGCTGAGATGCATCGGATGGCTTTGCTCACTCCAGTTATGGGGCTGGTCTTTGCAACGATTGGGCTTACCCTGTGGAACTTCGGTGTGAAGCGGTATCGGGGAGCGGGGTCATGACCTGCTTACAGGATTACATCACGCAAATCTGAAGAATCATATAACTTGAATTCCAAGGAGGACATGAAAATGACTTTAGCAGAAGGTGTACAAGTTCCGGATTTTGAACTGCCATCAAGCACAGGTGAGTCTGTGAAGCTGTCTGATTTTCGCGGCAAGCGAGTTCTGATTTACTTTTATCCGAAAGATATGACCTCGTCTTGCACGCAACAAGCCTGTGACTTTCGGGATCGACATGAGGATTTTCAAGGGCTGAATACAGTCATCCTGGGGATCAGCACTGATCCGATGAAGCAACATGACAAGTTTATTGCCAAATACGGACTGCCTTTTATCCTGTTATCGGATGAGGAGCACACGGTTGCGGAGCAGTTTGGTGCGTGGCAGCTGAAGAAGATGTACGGCAAGGAGTACATGGGCATTGTGCGTTCCACCTTCCTGCTGGATGAAGAGGGCAAGCTGATCAAACAATGGACGAAGGTACGTGTGAAGGGACATATCGAAGAGGCATTGGAGACGGTAAAAGGGCTGTAATCCATCGGTTCCGATCTTGTGAAAATAAAACGAGCCATGCACGAAGCGTGTATGGTCAAAAATAATAAACAGGCTACATCTATGGACACCACTTCCATTGAGATGTAGCCTGTTTATTTCTGCGAAAGAGTACTTGCATTATTACGTTGTTTAAATCGATTTTTCATAAGGTGAATCAGTAGTAGGAAAGCTGGAATGACAATACTGACCGTAAAATCCCAATCGAACCAGGCGTACATGATGCCGAGGGTGTAGAAGAGGACATCCGGCGAAATCACAATAGCCATACCGAATAATAAGAGCATCGTTGGCAGAATTAACGGCTGGTAAGATTTGAGACGACACAGTTGTGCAAGTCCAAGAATGAATCCAAACGTGTATAGCGAAGTTTTAAAGTAAGTAGACACGAGCCAAGCTGTCGAAGAGATGGCTTCGATTCGTTGAACGAAGCCGCCAATGTTAATCTTTTGTGCAAGAATATACGATACATAAATATTATGCTCTGTCAGTTCAACCCCAAGTACAAGTAGCGAGGTAAGGAGAATGAGGGTTAGCATGATTCCTGCAAGTAATGCGGCTAATAACAGGTCTCGCCGCTTATGCACGCCGTGAGTAATATAGGGGTAAATCATGGTGATGATAATGAGTTCTCCATATGAAGCTGTAGCCCCTCGAACGCTCCCGCTTATAAATGAAAACAGGGGAGTATCAAAGAAAGGCTGGATGTTCGAAACTTCCATTTTGGGAAGCAAACAAAGCATTAGGATAATCAAGCTGATCATAACAAAGGGGGCCAGAATCTCTGCCATTTTACCGAACGTGCCCAATCCTTTCAGTGCGGACCAACCTAGGGTTATAACAAAAAGAAGAATGATAGCCCGAATGGGGGTATGGAGATAAACCTGAGTTGTCATAAAATCTCCGACTTCACGGATACATATAGCTGAACCCATCAGAAAATAAAACAGATATGCGACAGCCAAAATTGCACCTATCCATTTACCAAGTGCTTTGGAACAGATCTCGATGAGTGTAAGTCCGGGGTAAGCTTGATGTAGCTTATAGGAAAGCCATAAGATGGACATGCCGATTCCTTGGGAGACGATCGAGCAGATCCAAGCATCCTGTCTTCCAGCGTAAGTAAGTAATGTCGGGTAGATTAGCATCATATCTCCGATCATGCACACAAAGGCAAGGACTGCAAATTGCCGCACGGTAAGTCTCTCTTTGATGAGCATGATCTGTAGCCTCCTTCGATTATCTTTAAGTTCTGCCTTTATTGAATAATAATTTGGACTTGATTTGATGAATGATTAACAGCAGGACAGGTAAGACCAGACTCACCGTTAAATCCCACTCCAGCCAATAGGGAATGACCGTTGTGTTAAAAAAAACGATATTGGGTGTCACAAGGTTAGATAGCGCATATACAATCAGTACGCATGGCAGAATGAGAAAATGGTAGCTCTTGAGGCGAAAAAGTTCAGCGATACCAAGAACAAAGGCATATAGATATACGGTGGATTTAAAATAGGTGGAAATCAGCCAGGACGAGGCCATGAGCACTTCAATTCGTTGAAAGAAGTTGGCTATATTGATTTTTTGGGATAATACAAATGAACCAAAGATCGTGTGCTGTGTTAGAAAAAGTCCCATAACGAGCATGGAGATCGTCACCAGAATAGCCATGAGCAGATTGCCAAATCCGGCAGATATCATAAGATCACGAGTACGATGGGCTTGTTGATTTGCATAGGGGAGGATCATCAGAATGGGAAGGGCTTCACCAACCGGATAGATAAAACCGATCACAATCCCATGCGTAAACTGGCTGAAGGTGGTGTCCGTAAAGGGTACAAGCTGGTTTAATTGTACCTGGGGCAACAAAAAGACCACTAAAATAAACATAAAAGTAGTAATAATAGGTACGAGTATTTCACTGCTTCGACCAATATTCTCTAGTCCGTTATATAGAGCCCAACCGATGGGGATTACAAAAATAAGAAGTACAGCCCGAATGGGGGTATACAAAAAAATCTGACTGGTCATGAAATCACCAACGACCCGTGATTGTGCTGCAGAGCTAAAAATAAAATACATCAGGTAGAACAGGGCTAACACCGTACCTGGCCAAAATCCAAGGATTTTGCGAAATACGCCTATCAAATTTTCATTGGGATATGTGTCTGCAAGTTTGACGAAAAGATACATCAACCCCATGCCAAGAGGAACACCGATTAAGGCATAAAGCCAAGCATTTTGCCCCGAAAAGGTTGCGATAACCGAGGGGTAGATCATCATCATGTCACCGGCAATGATCAAAATGGTCAAGATACATAATTGTCTAATGCCAAGGCGACCTTGTTCCAGCATGTTGTCAACTCCCTTTTGGCTAGCTCCCTGTAATATAGGCCAGTAATTGATTCACGGGTTTGTAAATCCAGATGATAATGTATAGCGGGCTTGGAAACTCCCATAGATTCACCGCGACAATACCAAAAAAGATGCTTGTCAGCAGTAAACAGGAATAGACGGTGACTTCTTTCCATTCCTTCTTTTTCCATAATTTGGGTAGATCAATCACCCCCATCAGGCACCCGACAATGACAACTGCAATCGTTAGCAGCAAGCGTGCTCACTCCTTGGCTTTTTTATTAAATGAATTATCCAACGTCCCTATACGACGGATCTGTACGTTTGCTTCATATGTGACGTCTAAATTTTGAAAGTACTTATCCCAGTTCTTTTCTTCTCTTTTGTAGATTTTCGGATATTTATGATAGATGTCTTGTCCAAAACCGAAGATGTCCACTTTATATTTGCTACGAACGAGACTTACTGTACCTTTCATCAGTTCGATAATCCGATCCTGTGCCAGTTGCTCCAATTGCTTGATGGCTTCCATGGAACCGATCTCCATCTCACAATCTACGGAACCAATGACAGAGACCGTGTTCACTTTCAGACTGATTTGAGGTTCGCCCCGCACCATTTTGACTTTGTGATCCGTGGAGGTACGCAATGTTTTTAGTGTGACATAACCCCCTTTTGGACATTGGGTGGGGCCAATCGTTGTTTTCACGTTGTCACGAATATAGTTGTAGCCTTTAGAGTCATCCTGATTCAGCCAACCGATCAATTTGTCTTTTTGAAACACGCTGAGACCAGCGAATTGAAGAGTAGCCGGAGGTTCGATACTCTGGACATTTTTGGTCTCACCGCTTTTCTCTTGATCTCCAATAAGCTCAATACCAGTAATAACAGGGGACATGCTGGGTGTGAGAATATACTGCATCAGCTTGTCACTGGTCACGGTTGTCGTTGGAGCCCAGCTTTTAGCAGAAATATCGAGTGCATTGAACAGTTTTTCTGACGGAAGATTTTCTAGTGGTGTGAGTACGTTCAAAATGTTAGAGGCCGTTGTTTTACGAGCTACCATTACATAATAGTCCGGACGCACGTCAGGCTCTCTCAAAAGAGCTTCGATCACATCATATATACCGTTTTTGCGTGCAAATTCTTCTCCGAAAACCAACACCCGGATATGAGCCATAAAAATGGCACGAGGGCTTGTCTGGGTAAGCTTCTGAATAGCCTCCAGCAGTGTACGAGCGCTGGCTTGATATTGGGTAACGGGTGTTCCATTGCCGCCTTGACCTTTGGCGACTTCACGAGGCACAACAACCTGTGCACTAACCCTGATCTGGTCACCGTCTCGATCTACACCCAGACCCAGCATAATCCCGAGTTGATTCAGCTCCTGGCGATCCCAACACCCGCTTAGTAACGGCAGTATAACGATGAGGGATAGCATGATACGTAAACATTTCATCATAACCTTTTCTCCTGCCTTCACTAACGCTTATTTTTTTTACGTTTCTGCCTCGTTACGTTGGAAGTGCCGTTTGATAATGGGCGAGTTCTCATATGTGACCAGGGAACACGGAACAGCGTATCTTTCAGATCATTCTGAATGAAGGGCGCAAAAGGAGACATGTAAGAGATCCCAAAAGAGCGCAAGCTGCAAAGGTGAGTCAGCGTAATGAGCAGCAGAATCAAAATGCCATAGAAACCAAACGCTGCCGCTGCTATCATCAGAATAAAACGCAAAATACGAACCGAAATAGATAATCCGTTCTCCGGAATGACATAGCTGGAAATGGCAGTGATAGAAACAATAATAACCATCGCTGCAGACACAACGCCTGCCTCTACCGCGGCCTGCCCGATAACAAGTGTGCCTACGATGGATACGGCCTGTCCGACCGTTCTCGGAATTCGAATGCCTGCTTCTCGCAAAATTTCGTAGGTCAGTTCCATCAGAACGGCTTCAATAAAAGCTGGAAAGGGGACACCTTCCCGTTGTGCAGCCAGACTGATCAACAAGGTGGTTGGTAACATCTCCTGATGAAATGTCGAAATAGCGATATAAAAGGATGGAGCTAGCATGGCGATCAGAAACGATAAATAGCGTAGCAAGCGAACAAGAGAGCTGATGTCGGCACGCTGATAATAATCTTCAGGAGATTGAAAAAAGTGCATGAATAATGCAGGCACAAGCAGTACAAAGGGTGTACCGTCTATAATGATTGCAACACGTCCTTCGAGCAGTGCTGCAGAAACCGTATCTGGACGTTCGCTATTGTAAACTGTCGGAAAGATTGTCGTGGTTTTGTCCTGAATCAGTTCTTCGATGTACCCGCTCTCCAGAATACTATCGATATCAATTTCATCCAGCCGTCTGCGGAGCTCATCAACAACATCTTCGTTGACCGTATGTTCGAGAAATACTATTGATACACGAGTTTTGGTGACACGCCCAATTTCACGCTCCTCGATCCAAAGCTGCGGGTCACGAATCCGCTTGCGAATCAGTGCGGTATTCGTACGCAAATTTTCCGTAAAACCTTCCATTGGACCACGCACAACGGTCTGGGAAACGGGTTCACCTACAGGACGGTCTTCCCAACCGGCAGCGCCGATTTTGAGTCCCCGAGTAGAGCCATCCAGCAGCAGAATGGCTTCACCGGCCAGCATCGCTTTCAACACATCATCCATGTCATCAATGAACAGTACTTCGCTAGCGGTAAGAACATCGTTCTGAAGGTAACTCAGGTGTTCATTGTCCGCTGAGAAATCAGGCAGGTTGCGCTCTTGCATCAAGGGTTGCAGGACAGCCTGATTGATCAACTGCGTATCGACGAGCCCATCAATGTATAACAGCATCGAAGGCCATTTGTGCAGGCTTTGTAATGGACGGATCATCAAGTCATTGCTATTTCCCATCATCTTTTTGCAATAAGCAATATTATCAGCCAGATTCGGATGAATGGCATGCGTTTCGTGTGCAATTTGAGTATCTGTAGCCATCCATTTCTCCCCCTCAAACATCCTTTATTTGCAAGTAGTATGACCGGGAGTGTTTTAGTTTATGAAAAAAATATGAATGAAAGGATATTTGGTCTTCATATCCCAATAAAAGCAAACAAAAAGAAGCCGTATGTTCACGGCTTCTATATTTATAAAGTGGAGATGGACTCATCATTAGTCTGCATTTTGTTTTTGACGCTGACGAGCAGGGGAATGCTTGTGACGGGAACGAGCGAACAAGGCGTTGCGGTAACGATAGACGATGCCAGCAATCACAAGCAATGCAACTAGGGCAAGAATGTATGCTGTATATTGATGGGCGAGTGTGAATACAGCGCTCCAGCTAGGACCGAACACCTTACCGATCCCAAGGAATAACACAACCCAGAACAAGGCTCCAGAGTAAGCATATAGGGCGAATTTGCGAAACGGAATTGCAGCAATACCAGAGAAATACCCTGTGAAATGACGAACACCGGGAATGAAATATCCGATAAAAATCAGACCGTATCCATACTTAGCAAACCATTTTTGCGTTTTGTCCAGCTTGTCCGGTTTAAGTAAAAACCATCTTCCATACTTCACAATAAAAGGTAGACCGGCTTTGGCTCCGATGAAATACGTAATAGTCATGCCAATCGTTGTCCCGAGAAACGCTAAGACGACAAGTGTACCGAAATCAAGCTGACCTCTGTAGGACAAATAACCCGCATATGCCATCGTCGTTTCGCCTGGGAAGGGAAGTGCAATAAACTCCAGTAGCAGGCCGAAGAACAATACACTGTATCCGTAAGACCCAAATAGCTGCTGGACCTTCTCAAGTAATTCCAATAGATTCACACTCCTGATGGTGTCATATGAATCAGGCTTTAGAAGTAGATGGTTGCCCGTTTCATGTTCGTTATTTCCTAATGCTACCGAATTGCTGATTAAGAATCAATGATCCCATATCGAAGCCAAGGTTATTTGTTGCAAAATAATAGATAAAATGATGTCTTTTTTGCGATCTGCCTCCATATAATTCTAACAAATCTGCTGAAGTCTATCAGCAAATTCAATAGAGTGCTGGAGGGTGAATTACAAATGGCGCAGGAATCTCACGAAATGATGCAACGAAATGGGCAACTTATGGAGCAGCAAACTTCAAATCGTTCCTGTGGGAAGGTACGTATGTGGAAGTGTTTATCGATATGGTTCACTCTCGCTACATTACTGCTGACAGATATGTTCGGAGCAAGCGTGCCGTCTGCCGCAGCAGCGGGGAAAAGTAAAACATCAGACAAGGTTGTCTATTTGAGCTTTGACGATGGCCCGGGCAAACATACGTCTGAGGTATTGAATATTTTACGCGATGAGGATGTTCCTGCTACTTTTTATGTGCTGGGAGAGCATGCAGAACGTATGCCGGGAATGATCAAACGAATCGTAAGTGAAGGACATGCCCTCGGCAATCATACATATAACCATGAATATAACGAGTTGTACCGGAACTTTGAAACGTTCTGGCAGCAGATTAAGCGCACGGAAGATATCATTAACAACATTGTAGGCTTTCGCCCTGCACTTGTCAGAGCGCCTGGTGGAACATACGGACATTTTGACCATACGTATTTTGATCTGTTGAAAAAGGGAGGATACGCTGTCATGGACTGGAACGTAGACAGCGGTGATTCCAAGCGGAGAAATGTGCCCGCTAGCGACATTGTCGCTCGTGCAACAGATGTGCCAGCAGGAATGTCTTCTGCTGTTGTGCTGATGCATGATGGAGGTGCGCATGCCGAGACAGTAAAGGCACTGCCGGATATCATTCAATACTACAAACAGCAGGGGTACCGTTTTGAAGTGATGCAGGCTTCAGACAAACCTGTTCAATTCCAGGTCAAACCTGCGGTGAAATATAAGTATCGCCAGTCTCCATCTGCTAGCTGGATTACCAAACATGTAAACACAAACGCTGCGCAATGGATCGTAGCCAAACCGCTCAAAATTGAATTGGGATATATGACCGTCGAACTCAAGCCGGACGAATATCGCTTCAAAGACCAGACGATAATGGTTCCCTTGCGAAGTTATATGAACAAGCTGGAAGGCAGTATAAGCTGGGATCAAACCTCAGGTACTGCAACCACATGGTGGAAGGATCGCATAGTCCAAATTAATCCGGCGATGGGTACATTGACGTCCAAACGATTGCATAATCAGGATGGCCTGACGGTTCAAGCTGTGATGGAGAGCCGTGAAGGCACGATCTGGGTATCAGCAGGTGATTTGATAGAGCAGCTTGGAGCAAAGCAGTATACAGTCCAATCCAAGGACAGTGAGTGGGTAATCACCGTGGAGCCACCTTGGACGTCTATGGAGCATGGACATTTTTATAGCATAATTTGAAAGAAGCAGAAGTTTATCTGACTATTCTCTCTACTTCCGGGCAACAATGAATCATAGATTATGATAATCACGATTCATAGGCAAGGAAGGAGAGTGTGGTTCAGATGACCAGAGTGCGAATAGAGCATGATCATGCTACCGAACTGTTAAAAAGGCTCAGCAATCGAATTGCTGATGTAATCATTGGCAAGAAACAGGAAATTCAATATATCATTGCTGCAATGCTTAGTGAAGGCCATGTTCTGTTGGAGGATGTACCGGGTACAGGAAAAACGATGCTGATTCGCACCGTGGCTTCATCATTAAGCTGTGCGATGGGGCGCATTCAATGTACATCCGATGTCATGCCAGCCGATGTGACGGGTGTATCTATATATCACGCCCCTACAGGAGAGTTCAGCTTCAGACCGGGGCCGCTGATGAACAATATCGTGCTTGCGGATGAGATTAATCGGGCATCTCCCCGTACACAGTCTTCGTTATTGGAAGCCATGGAGGAACGCAGTGTGACCGTAGACGGTACAACTCACGTATTGCCGAAGCCGTTTCTGCTGCTTGCAACACAGAACCCGTTGCAGTTTGAAGGCACCTATCGTTTGCCGGAAGCACAGTTGGATCGCTTCATGATGCGGATTACACTGGGATATCCCGAGCCGGAGCAGGAGGTAGAACTGCTTTCTCGTGAGCGTAGCAAGGATATGTTAGAGAACATGCGTCCGATTATGTTGGCTGAAGAAGTGGTGGCCATGCAACGTGAAGTGAGGCAGGTACATGTGGATGCCGTGATCAAGCAATATCTTGTCGCTGTCGCTGTGGCTACGAGAAGTCATGACGCCGTAAGACTGGGCATCAGTCCCCGTGGAACGCTGGCCTGGATGACAGCTGTACAGGCATATGCCTACTTACAAGGTCGCAGTTACGTTGTGCCAGATGATGTGCAATCCCTCGCTGTACCGGTTCTCGCCCACCGAATTCAGTTGAAATCAATGAACAGAGCGGACGGAAGCGCAGTGCAAGAGCAAGTCATCCGTGAAGTATTGTCGTCTGTGCCTGTACCCGTGGAGATGAGTGGGCAGGGAAGGGGACGACGCGCATGAGAGGGTTTCGCGGAAGTATAGCTCATATGTTAATGGCTGTTCTTCTGGGTGGTCTCTATTTCTGGCATGGTGGAAAATCAGCGTTGTTCTTGGCAACGGTATCCGTGCTTGTTGTGGTATATGGAATACTCCTACGTGTGTTTGGTCCCCGTCAGATTGTTATCAACAGACACTTACGACAAGGGCAGATCACAGCAGGAGAAAGCATCCGCGTTCGGGTTGAGTTACAGATGAAATGTCCGCTTCCATTATTATGGCTCATGGTATGTGATAACACCCCTGGAGGTATACATCGTAAATTGCTTTTTCCAGGCTTGAAAAGACGATGGTCTTATCAGTATGAGATAACAGGTCTTACCCGAGGAGTACATGTTTGGCAGGAAGGGCGAGTATACTGGGGGGATATTTTTGGGTGGAGTAGAGCCTACGCTACAATTAAGGGTGAAGAGCCTGTTGTGGTGGTGCCCGATACCGGGAATGCTACAACATCAATCTGGCCGGAAGTCTGGACGGATCATGGCGAAGGCGTGGGAGTGCAACATCCATTGCAAGGTATACCCGGAACAGAGATTCGTGAATATCAACAAGGGGATTCGTTTAACCGAATTCATTGGAAAAGCTCGGCGAGAAGCGGAAAGTTGCATACGCTGATTCCTGATATGCTGCAAAGTACCTCACTCGCAATCATGGTATACGAAGAATACTCAGGATATGAGGGGCTTGGAGTGGGAGAACGTAGTCAGAAAAGTCAGGAAGTGTTCGAACGAGCAGTGCTTGGTGCGGCGAGTTGGGTACGTGAGGCAACAGATGCACAAACGCCTTGTGAGCTTTGGTTAAGTGGGGATGAACTCGCAAGTAAACAGGACATGCCGTTAGAAGAGGACGCAAGGCATGAAGCACAAACAAACCGTAGTCGTAATGATGCTGGTGGAAGCCGGAGTGTTCATGGGCAACAAGCCAACAGTTTGGATCATGCGTTAAGACGGCTTGCTTATGCACGTTTACATCAGGAACAGGGATCGATTGGAGAGCAACTTGGCGTTGACAGATTGGAGCATCTTCCATACGGGTCAAGTATTCTGGTCTTTACCGGACAGCTGGATGAACGTTTGGTTGCATGGCTTGAATATGCGTCGGCACTTGGCTTCCAGGCGAGAGTCTATCTAACCATGAACGGACAGATGAGGGGCACGGCGGGTGACGGGAAGGAACAATCTGGTGCATCAGCTGTGCTGAGTCCGCCAGTAGTAGAGGCAAATCGTTCGCAAGTGTGGACTGAACGCCTTGTATCCAAAGGGGTAAAGATTGTCTATCAGGAGTCTATTGGAACCGTTGGGTCTTGGCATGGCGGAAAGGCAGGGATTGTTGATGTGGGAGCGTAAAATGAAACAGCAACCCGAATCTGCAGTTCTGTCTGGACAGTCAGTGCAGACACAGCGATCGGAATTAAATTCGCCGTTATTTTCATCTATGTATCTAACAACTCCTATGTTATATCTATGGCTTATCACAGCGGGATTGCTCGTATTGTGTATGGAATGGATATATCCTGTGACATCTGATGGTCAAGCAGGCAATGAGCGATTTTCGGCTGTCATGGCTGGCTATTCAGCCATCCTTCTATCCGTTGGCCTGCTGCGTACAGGCTGGATGGGCAGCATCGCGCTACGCATCCCTATGATATACGTTGCACTGTGTGTAATGTACGGAGGCAGTCATCCGATCGAATGGGGCTTATCCTACCCGGGGATACTTAATGCTGATCTGGGACAGTGGATCGATACAGGACGTTTTCGTGTGATGAGCAGGGAAACCAGAGGATTATTTATGTTGTGCGGCTGGAGTATGCTGCTCGCCTCGGTACAATATCTGGTATTACTTCGTCGCAGCATATCTCTGTTTGGCACGGGAACGTTAGTGTATCTGATCCTGCTGGAGAGTGTTGTCGGATATGATGCTTATGGCTCGGTGGTTCGTTCCGTATGCTGGCTACTGTGCATTCAGGGCATGCTTCACCTGCTGCGCCTTTCGGAAGGCACAGGTCATGAACGAAATGCGCAGGATCAGGGAATTGCACATGAAAGTAAAAATCGAGACATGATCCAAGGTGTAATTCGAGGTACACAACAAGGGATAAACGGAGGTGCAAACCAGGGTGAAAACCAAAGTGAAACCCAGGGTGTATATCCAAGCTCTCACAAAAAGGCGGCACGAAGTAAAAAGAACAGCGCTCATCGGATACGGAGTAAGATTTATCTATATTGGATAGCTGTATCTGTGGGCACGGCGGTCTGTGTGGTGTTGATATCTACACTTCCTGCACGGCTCAGTGTTGTGTCACCTGCCGGACAACTCTCTGTTTTGGATACGGTCGAACGTTTGGCTAGATGGGCAGGATACATTCCTTCAGGCAGTGTACCGGCTTCGCTGAGTGTGACGGGATATAGCACCGTTGATGCGCCTATGGGGGCACCCTTGGTACAAGGGAATGAACCTGTATTTGTGGCAAAAACGCCTGTCTCTACGTATTGGCGTGGGGAGACTCGTTCTTACTATAATGGCAGTGCCTGGAGTGATACGGAGCAGCGCTTCCGTTATGTCAACTCATCGGATCTGCTACGTTCCGATGGATGGGAGGAGCATCCGTACTGGCAGCGTGTTCGTCAGATCATCACGATGGAACGGGAGTGGCGTGGTCCGAATCCACTTTTTACGGGAGGGTTGCCGGTAAGTTTGTCTTTTCAAGATGGCGATGTCCTTAATAAAAAGAATGAAAAGCGACTGCTCTCTAATGAAGATACGGGCACATTGTGGCTTGCAGGAGGAAGAGACAGGAATGAGCTTGTCCAGCATTATACGGTAGATGTGATGGTGCCGAATGTGACACCGGAACAGCTTCGGCAACGTGCAGGGATGAATGGGAAGAGTGCTGGGAACGATGGGCAGGATAGTAAGGACGACAAGAAGAATTTTAACGTGAGCGAACTGAATCATGCTGGCGGGAATAATACATCCGATCCTGCCTCTATTCGCAGAAAAGATCTACAGCTTCCAGATACATTTCCGCAAAGGGTAAGGGATCTTGCTACTGAGATCATCGGTTCAAGTACAACACGGTATGATGCTGTGCAGGCCGTGCGCAGTTATCTGAAAGCGAACGCCCGTTACTCTCTGGATACCCGAATGCCGCCACGAGGGACGGATTTTGTGGATGATTTTTTATTTGTGACCCGTGCGGGGTATTGTAACCATTTTTCCACCGCCATGGTGGTGTTACTTCGTGCCGAAGGGATACCGGCACGTTGGGTGAAAGGCTACGCCCCAGGACAAGCTGACCCGCAGAACCCGGGGCAAGTGGTTGTCACCCAGGGGGATGCCCATTCCTGGGTGGAGGTGTATTTTCCCGGCGTGGGCTGGGTGCCGTTTGAGGCTACGCCGGGGTTTGATTCGGCGCAGGCTCTGGATGCCAGCGCCGCAGGGGTCGCCTCGGCGCAGCCAGGCGACGAAGCCCCGCTGCCGGGTGCAGGCAGCGGGCTGGAGCGTGCGGGCGCGTGGCTTGCCGCGCACACACGTGCCCTTGTCGCGGCGCCGTGGCCGGCCGCGACGGCACTTGCGGCAGCGGCGCTGCTGTGCGCCGCTGCATGGGCCTGCACGCGGCGGCTTCGCCCCGCACTGCGGCTTGGACTGCTGCTGGCGTGGCCGCGCAGCAGCTTCCCGGACCGCGAGCGGCTGCTGCAGGCTGCCGCTCCGGTCTGGCACGCGCTTGCGCGCCGGTACGGCCCGCGGCCGCCGGGCATGACGCTGCGGGAATACGCAGCGTCACCCGCCGTGGCCGCAGGCACGGACGGCGCGGACATCGCGCGCTTTGCAGCCGACTGGGAGCGGCTGCTATACGGGCCAGACCGTCCGCTGCGTGCGGACAGTCTCGATTTCTTGCGCCGGGCACTTCGCCTGGCCCGGCGTCCCCCAAGACGCCAGCGCTAAGTTCCTGACGAGTCTCGTTTGCCCAAGGGTGAACGAGATTTTTTAATTTACACCACCACTCTCTCTATCGAGGTGCCACGGAGCGGATGCTAACGAACCTGGTTGGAGGTGAATCAGGAAGATTACGATATTTCAATTTCCAAACTTCGTGGGGCCGCAATTGGACTTCGCAATTTCTAACGATCACCAGTGACGCTTATGTAGTCCTTTTTTGCCACTCTAAAATTCTAACGATCACCAGAAACCTTATTTACTTCAAATGATGTGGTTTTCGGAGGGTTTTGGTAGTTTTAGTCCAAATAGCGCTTCTGAGGATCGTTAGATTTTCAAACACAGCTTAGGATGCGAAATAAGGTTCGCTGTGATCGTTAGCGTGTTGAGATGCTTTTGCCGCTGCCTCTTGGCACATTTGCTTTGCTACTTTAATACCAACTTACCATCTTCACTGATAACGATGACTTTACGATGGCTTTTAATCTACGCACCCGACGGATGAAATCGGTTCTTTTATCCAATTATAAGAGTACACATGAGGTGGAGCATAAGTGCATGGTATATTGAACAAAATTTCATCCTGTACACTCTCCTTAAAGAATGGCATCGACTGTCGCTTTATGTCACATCTTCCCGTTACTTGCCTGAAAAATGGAGTTTCGTCTTTCCTTGACGGTAGGTTTTGTCGTTGCGTATAATTAGTTTCATTGAATTGAGGGAGGCACGGTAATGAATAAGCAAAATGAAATTGTGGTTGTCCTTGACTTTGGAGGCCAATACAACCAGTTAATCGCCAGAAGAATCCGGGATCTTGGCGTATACAGCGAGCTTTTGCCGTATAACACACCAGCGGAGAAAATTGCGGAACTTGCGCCAAAAGGAATTGTATTCTCCGGCGGCCCATCCAGCGTATATGCTGAAAATGCACCACACGTTGATCCGGGTGTCTATGACCTGGGCTTGCCCATCTTTGGTATCTGTTATGGTATGCAGCTCATGGCTCAGCAGCTTGAAGGGAAAGTAGAACGTTCCGAGAAGCGTGAGTACGGCAAAGCAGATCTTGAGTTTGCTGCCGGTGCAGCACTTGCTCAAGGTATCGAAGGTGAACATACCGTATGGATGAGTCATGGTGACCACGTTGTCACATTGCCTCCGGGCTTCAAACTGGATGCAGGAACGGAAAGTGCGCCAATCGCAGCGATGAGTAACGATGAGCGCAAATTGTATGCAGTGCAGTTCCACCCGGAAGTACGTCACTCCGTTCGCGGTAACGACATGATTCGTAACTTCCTGTTCGAAATCTGTGGTTGCGAAGGCAACTGGACGATGGAAACCTTCATTGATGACACGATTAGAGATATTCGTGAAAAAGTGGGCGACGGCAAAGTGTTGTGCGCGCTCAGCGGCGGTGTGGATTCTTCCGTTGTCGCAGCATTGTTGCACAAAGCAATCGGCGATCAGCTGACATGTATGTTTATCGACCACGGTCTGCTGCGTAAAGGTGAAGCAGAGAGCGTAATGGAGACATTTGTTGGCAAGTTCGATATGAAGGTTGTCAAAATCGATGCACAAGAACGTTTCATGTCCAAGCTGGCTGGCGTGGATGATCCGGAGCAAAAACGTAAAATTATCGGTAACGAGTTTATTTACGTATTTGATGAAGAGTCCAAGCAATTCGATGACTTCGAATTCCTGGCGCAAGGTACACTGTACACGGACATCGTGGAAAGTGGTACAGCAACAGCTCAAACTATCAAATCCCACCACAACGTGGGCGGTCTCCCAGAAGACATGAACTTCAAACTGATCGAACCATTGAACACCCTGTTTAAGGATGAAGTTCGTAAAGTAGGTACGGAGTGTGGCTTGCCAGACGAAATCGTACACCGTCAGCCTTTCCCTGGTCCGGGTCTTGCGATCCGTGTACTTGGGGAAGTGACGGAAGAGAAGCTGAAAATTGTTCGTGATTCCGACTACATCCTGCGTGAGGAAATCGCCAAAGCCGGTCTTGACCGTGAAATCTGGCAATACTTCACCGCCCTGCCTAACATGAAGAGTGTTGGCGTTATGGGTGATGCGCGTACCTATTCCTACACTGTAGGTATTCGTGCCGTAACATCCATCGATGGTATGACTGCAGACTGGGCACGTATCCCTTGGGATGTGCTGGAGAAAATCTCTGTACGGATCGTTAACGAAGTGGACAACGTAAACCGTATCGTCTATGACGTAACGTCCAAACCACCTGCAACGATCGAGTGGGAATAGAATAAAATTATATTATTGCATTGAACTTGTGCTCTCTACTATCCTTGTAGTATTAATGGATGTAGAGAGTATTTTATTTAGTAAATGGAATTTTTTATAGTTTCGATTCAAGTTTCTTTGATTTTTACCGATAATATTGTTGAGTAGGGGGATGTTAATTGAGAATAATGCACAATATTGCTGCAATGAAAAGTCTGAATCAATTAAATAACAATACTAAAGCCAGTTCAAAATCATTATCAAAATTGTCAACGGGTTTGAAAATTAATCAAGCAGCAGATGATGCTGCTGGACTTGTAATCTCAGAAAAAATGCGCGCGCAGATCCGAGGATTAGCTCAAGCGAGTAGAAATATAATGGATGGTGTTTCTTTGGTTCAAACGGCCGAAGGTGCACTTGGTAGTATCCAAGATCCTAATCTTCTAAGGCTTAAAGAACTTGCTGTCCAGTCTGCAAATGGAACATTAACGGACGCCGATCGTAAAATGATCCAATTAGAGACAGAACAAATTAAGCAAGATATAAATGAAATCGCTAATAATACATATTTTAATGGAATTAATTTGCTTAACGATGAGGCTAAAATACTCGAACCAATAAAGGGTGAGGTAAAGCTTAATTGGACTTATAATGCAGGTAGCAGGGAACTGTCTAAAACTGCGGATGGAGGTTATGTTGGAGTTGGTGGATCTGGTAGTTATTTCAAGATAAATGGTGAAGGAGTACCCATATGGTATGAATCGTTTACTTCCCTAAGAGTAGAAAGTATAAAGGAAACTAGAGATGGAGGTTATATTGTTTTAGCTAACAAATCATTGGCACCTGATGATGAAAAAATACAGATTATTAAACTAGATAGAAATTTAAACCGACAATGGGACTCTAGCATATCTGGAATATATACGATTGAAGGAAAAGAAGTTATTGAAACCAAGGATGGATCGTTTGTTGTTGCAGGAATTGGTTCAGGTATACAAAATTGGGACGGTATTGTTGCTAAATTTGATAGCATGGGTGTACAAATAGCGACTTCTGTTAATGGATCATCTCAATCCGTTCCTGTGGGGTATGGAGGAGACGAGTTTAGTAAAATTATTGAAACGGCTGATGGGGGATTTTTAGCTGTCGGTAAGTCTAGTCTGAAAATTGGAAGTGTTTATTCAGATGACTCAAGTTGGATTATGAAATATGATAAGGATTTAAGACCGCAATGGGATCTAAGGGTGGGATCTACAGGGGATGATGAAGGACTGGATGCAATTGCAACAAGTGACGGTGGGGCAATCATTGTAGGTTCATATAATGATTCCACAAAAAGAAGTGGATTAATATACAAGGTAGATCAAGCGGGGAATATTGTTTGGCAAAAAAACATGTCTAACCAAACGTCTCAAGATAGTGTGTTACATAGTATTGTACAAGGAACCGATGGCAACTACGTAGTCGCAGGAAGAATGGATGGGAAATATCACATATCCATGTTTAATTCTAGTGGAACGGAAATTGCTGTATTTGCTATTGAAGGTGGCTCTGACTATTCACATAGTTACAGTTTGATAAGCAATGCCGATGGAAGTTACACAATGTCCAGTCTAGATACACTGGCTAGCAACGACATTATTAATTTTAACTTGGAGAATATATCTGGACCTCGTAGAACTCTTGAATTACAAGTAGGTCCTAATCATGGGGAAACGTTTCATATTTCTTTAACAGATGCTCGGACAAAAGCACTTGGTATTGATGATATCAATCTTGATACAAAGGATAACGCAAATGCAGCACTATTAAAAATTGATCAAGCGATGCACCTCGTTTCTAGAGAACGTTCAAAATTTGGAGCTTACCAGAATACCTTGGAACATATATACAATAATATATCGAACTATGAACTTAACATTACTTCGGCAGAGTCCCGAATCAGAGATGCAGATGTGGCTACTGAAATGATAAAGTTTACGCAAAAAAATATTTTGTCCCAAGCAGCGCAAGCTATGCTCGCACAAGCTAATTCACAACCGCAGGAGATATTACAATTATTAAAATAAGGAGTTCATCGCTGCTCTAACTTCGTCTAAACCTTCTTTCATTTTCAAAATAAACGATGAACGTACAATGTTTACGTTTCGAACTGAAATTGCTCCGATTGGAGATCAAATCAGCATAGGTTTGATAAAGAAAGTTTCACTTTTGAACATGTCATAGTCATACCGAGTTTAACATATCTATTTACGGCTTACCTTGAGAATCGAGGGCTTTTCTTTTAATCAGAATGAAGGGTGAGCTTGTAAAGAATTAAAGAACTGAAAATGTTGCCCTCCCTTATCATAAAAAAATATATTAAAGAAGCCACCTTGTGTATTGTGATAATAAATGGGGTGGCTTTTGATGTTTCTCAGCAGAAGCTCTGATCTTAAATGGTATATTGAAAATATGTACATAATCTCGTCAGAATTCACAATCAATTGTATTTGGAATTGGGTTGTAAATCGCTGAATTGGTTTGATTTGTTAAATAATACGAACGTTTTTAGTTGTTTTGAATATAATATTCGTTTTTATCATTGACAAAATTGAAGCTCCCTCCTAAAATGATGATGGGAAACAAACAAATAGCGCATACTAATTCGTATAATCCTGGGGATTGGCCCGGGAGTCTCTACGAGATCACCCTAATGATCTGGCTACGAAGAGGAGCAGGCTAAGCACATGAATTCTACATGACTGCGGCGGGATATCACCCGTGCACATTAGAATTTTTTTTGTTCTTGGTCAACGGGCCGTCTGCCTGCTTCTGGTCAAGCTGAACTCTGGGGAAAGTACTTCTCAGGGTCATTTGTCGTTTTTCAATATAACTTATGGCTTCAACATCTCTAAGGAGGAGTTAGTGAATTATGGATCGTTTCTTTAAACTCAAAGAAAACGGAACAACTGTTAGAACGGAGATTGTTGCGGGTCTGACCACCTTTATGACAATGGCTTACATTCTTTTTGTAAACACATTGTTCTTAGGACAAAATGGGGCAGGGATGTCCGACAATGCAGTATTCTTTGCAACAGCCGTCGGCGCTGGATTGATGACAATTATTATGGGGTTGTTCGTGAACGTTCCGATCGCTCTTGCTCCGGGTATGGGGTTGAATGCATACTTTATGACTGTGGTTTTGAGCTCCAATGGTGCAATTAGCTGGCAGGCAGCCCTCGGTGCTGTGTTCCTTTCGGGTATCGTGTTCATTATTCTGACCGTGACTCGAGTTCGGCAAATGTTGCTTGTTGCAGTTCCACAATCCATTAAAATGGCAATCACCGTAGGTATCGGTCTTTTTATTACGATTATTGGTTTTAAACTCGCCAATCTGGTGGCAGTAACCGTGAATGTTGCACCGGATGCAGATTTGAGCCAGCCGATTCCAGGTAGTAGCTTCAACTTGTCTCTTGGAAACTTTATTACACATCATGATGCATTGCTCGCTTTGATTGGTTTGCTACTGATTGCGGTCCTTATGGTAATGCGTGTTAAAGGTGCTTTGTTGATTGGTATCGTAGCAACAACGCTGATTGGTATTCCAATGGGGGTAACCAATTTGAGTGGTCTGTCCAGTGCAAGCTGGCTGCCTAACTTCAGTGACCTAGCTGTCGGGCAACTTGATCTGAAAGGTGCAATTAGCCTTGGATTGTTCGAAATCATCTTCATTTTCACATTCGTTGAACTGTTTGATACCTTCGGTACGATGGTTGGGACGGCAACACGTATGGGGATTATGAAGGATAAAGCTAAAGGTGAGAAAACGATTGGTAAAGCTATGCTCGTCGATGCTGTCGGTGTCAGCGCAGGTGCGGCACTGGGTACAAGTACGATTACGGCTTATGTTGAAAGTGCTTCGGGTGTTGAAGCTGGTGGGCGTACAGGATTAACCTCGGTAACGACAGGTCTGTTGTTCATTCTTGCTTTGTTTATCGCGCCACTTGCTTTGGTTGTTCCTTCTGCGGCAACGGCTCCAGCTCTGATTATTGTAGGTGTACTTATGATGAGCCAAGTTCGTAGTATTGAGTGGGATGATTTTTTGCAGGCTTTCCCTGCATTCCTTACTATTGTACTGATGCCATTTACAGGCGGGATTGCGAACGGGATCTCTGCAGGTATCGTATCCTATGTTATTTTGGCTGTGTTCAGTAACTTGGTTACTGAGCGTAAAGTGAAAGTGCATTGGTTGATGTGGGTGCTGGCCGTTATCGTTATATGCCGTTACGTGTTTATCGGTGGAGAATAAGTTTGGTTTATATATGAAGAAAGCGGAGCTACGATATCACATCGAGCTTCGCTTTTTTTGTTTCTTCTATATAAGAGTTTGAAACGTGAGATAAAAAGTGGATCAGTTCAAAACCTTTTAGTTGCTCCGACTCAGAGAAAAAGAGTCGTGTATGAAATGATATGGTCATTCAGGTGGATAAGATAATTCCAGACAAAGTTAACCTGAAATGCATGTTCTCGTGAGAATGATAAATTGTTCAGATGTTTTTAAAATAATGCTTTACAAGTGGTGGCGATACGTGGTATATTCTTATTCCAGCCAAGAAAACACAGTTTACACGGTGCGGCAAGCCATTGAAAACAAGCTTCGAAAGAAACTTGAAAAAAAGAACTTGCAAAGTTGGTTCGGACATGATATTATATAAGAGTTGCTGAAACGAACTGGTTTCGGTAGAGAGGACAAGTTTGATCTTTGAAAACTGAACAACGAGTGAGTATACATTCTGCTTGCAGAATGAACAAATGAGATTTTAATCTCGTCAGATTCAAAATGAGCTTATCGCTCTTTTCAATACCCCGATGAGTTTCACAGCGTTTAACGACGCTGACGAAATTCATCTTTATTGGAGAGTTTGATCCTGGCTCAGGACGAACGCTGGCGGCATGCCTAATACATGCAAGTCGAGCGGACTTGAAGAGAAGCTTGCTTCTCTGATGGTTAGCGGCGGACGGGTGAGTAACACGTAGGCAACCTGCCCTCAAGCTTGGGACAACTACCGGAAACGGTAGCTAATACCGAATACTTGTTTTCTTCGCCTGAAGAGAACTGGAAAGACGGAGCAATCTGTCACTTGGGGATGGGCCTGCGGCGCATTAGCTAGTTGGTGAGGTAACGGCTCACCAAGGCGACGATGCGTAGCCGACCTGAGAGGGTGATCGGCCACACTGGGACTGAGACACGGCCCAGACTCCTACGGGAGGCAGCAGTAGGGAATCTTCCGCAATGGGCGAAAGCCTGACGGAGCAATGCCGCGTGAGTGATGAAGGTTTTCGGATCGTAAAGCTCTGTTGCCAGGGAAGAACGCTTGGGAGAGTAACTGCTCTCAAGGTGACGGTACCTGAGAAGAAAGCCCCGGCTAACTACGTGCCAGCAGCCGCGGTAATACGTAGGGGGCAAGCGTTGTCCGGAATTATTGGGCGTAAAGCGCGCGCAGGCGGTCATGTAAGTCTGGTGTTTAATCCCGGGGCTCAACCCCGGATCGCACTGGAAACTGTGTGACTTGAGTGCAGAAGAGGAGAGTGGAATTCCACGTGTAGCGGTGAAATGCGTAGAGATGTGGAGGAACACCAGTGGCGAAGGCGACTCTCTGGGCTGTAACTGACGCTGAGGCGCGAAAGCGTGGGGAGCAAACAGGATTAGATACCCTGGTAGTCCACGCCGTAAACGATGAGTGCTAGGTGTTAGGGGTTTCGATACCCTTGGTGCCGAAGTTAACACATTAAGCACTCCGCCTGGGGAGTACGGTCGCAAGACTGAAACTCAAAGGAATTGACGGGGACCCGCACAAGCAGTGGAGTATGTGGTTTAATTCGAAGCAACGCGAAGAACCTTACCAGGTCTTGACATCCAACTAACGAGGCAGAGATGCGTTAGGTGCCCTTCGGGGAAAGTTGAGACAGGTGGTGCATGGTTGTCGTCAGCTCGTGTCGTGAGATGTTGGGTTAAGTCCCGCAACGAGCGCAACCCTTATATTTAGTTGCCAGCACTTCGGGTGGGCACTCTAGATAGACTGCCGGTGACAAACCGGAGGAAGGTGGGGATGACGTCAAATCATCATGCCCCTTATGACCTGGGCTACACACGTACTACAATGGCCGGTACAACGGGCTGCGAAATCGCGAGATGGAGCCAATCCCAACAAAGCCGGTCTCAGTTCGGATTGCAGGCTGCAACTCGCCTGCATGAAGTCGGAATTGCTAGTAATCGCGGATCAGCATGCCGCGGTGAATACGTTCCCGGGTCTTGTACACACCGCCCGTCACACCACGAGAGTTTATAACACCCGAAGTCGGTGGGGTAACCGCAAGGAGCCAGCCGCCGAAGGTGGGATAGATGATTGGGGTGAAGTCGTAACAAGGTAGCCGTATCGGAAGGTGCGGCTGGATCACCTCCTTTCTATGGAGAATCGTTTCCCGCGTGGAAACATTCAAATATGCAGCTCAGCTGCAAACCACTCACTCGTTGCTCAGTTTTGAGAGCTCAAACTCTCAAACAGCTTGCTTATTATGAAGCTTGTTCTTTGAAAACTAGATATCGAAACGAAACAAACGCGAATTAGAACATTCCTTTTTAGCTGAACTTGTGTATAACAAGTGTCAATAAAAATGGTAGATAATGCAGTTGCGATGGTATCGGGTGGGAGCGACTTTTGGCTTTGGACGTAGTCCAAAACAAGGGAAGCGAGCAAACGAAACCGGAGCATATGGTTAAGCTACTAAGAGCACACGGAGGATGCCTAGGCGCTAGGAGCCGATGAAGGACGTGGCGAACAACGAAACTGCCTCGGGGAGCTGTAAGCAAGCTTTGATCCGGGGATGTCCGAATGGGGAAACCCAGCTGGGGTAATATCCAGTTACTCTTGTCTGAATACATAGGGCAAGTAGAGGCATACCAGGGGAACTGAAACATCTAAGTACCCTGAGGAAGAGAAAACAATAGTGATTCCGTCAGTAGCGGCGAGCGAACGCGGAGAAGCCCAAACCAAAGAGCTTGCTCTTTGGGGTTGTGGGACGTCTCACATGGAGTTACAAAGGAACCGGTTAAGCGAAGAGGTCTGGAAAGGCCCGCCAAAGAAGGTAAAAGCCCTGTAATTGAAAGTCTGTTCCCTCCGAGACGGATCCCGAGTAGTGCGGGGCACGTGAAACCCCGTATGAATCCGGCAGGACCATCTGCCAAGGCTAAATACTTCCTAGCGACCGATAGTGAAGCAGTACCGTGAGGGAAAGGTGAAAAGCACCCCGGAAGGGGAGTGAAATAGAACCTGAAACCGTGTGCTTACAAAAAGTCAGAGCCCGTTTTAGGGGTGATGGCGTGCCTTTTGTAGAATGAACCGGCGAGTTACGTTCCCGTGCAAGGTTAAGGTGAAGAGCCGGAGCCGCAGCGAAAGCGAGTCTGAATAGGGCGAATGAGTACGTGGACGTAGACCCGAAACCGGGTGATCTACCCCTGTCCAGGGTGAAGGTGCGGTAACACGCACTGGAGGCCCGAACCCACGCATGTTGAAAAATGCGGGGATGAGGTGGGGGTAGCGGAGAAATTCCAATCGAACTCGGAGATAGCTGGTTCTCCCCGAAATAGCTTTAGGGCTAGCCTCGGAAAACAGAGTCGTGGAGGTAGAGCACTGATTGGGTGCGGGGCCCGCAAGGGTTACCAAGCTCAGTCAAACTCCGAATGCCATAGACTTACTTCCGGGAGTCAGACAGTGAGTGCTAAGATCCATTGTCAAAAGGGAAACAGCCCAGACCATCAGCTAAGGTCCCCAAGTGTGTGTTAAGTGGGAAAGGATGTGGAGTTGCACAGACAACCAGGATGTTGGCTTAGAAGCAGCCACCATTGAAAGAGTGCGTAATAGCTCACTGGTCGAGTGACTCTGCGCCGAAAATGTAACGGGGCTAAACACACCACCGAAGCTATGGCTTGATGCTTTGCATCAGGGGTAGGGGAGCGTTGTATAAGGGTTGAAGGTGTACCGTAAGGAGCGCTGGACATTATACAAGTGAGAATGCCGGTATGAGTAACGAAAAGATCAGTGAGAATCTGATCCGCCGAAAGCCTAAGGGTTCCTGAGGAAGGCTCGTCCGCTCAGGGTAAGTCGGGACCTAAGGCGAGGCCGAAAGGCGTAGTCGAAGGACAACAGGTCGAAATTCCTGTACCACCGTAAATCGTTACGAGCGATGGGGGGACGCAGTAGGGTAGTGACGCAGGCTGATGGATGCCTGTCCAAGCAGTAAGGCTGGTTAGTAGGCAAATCCGCTAACCGTAAGGCTGAGCTGTGATGGGGAGTGAAAATTACAGTAGCGAAGGTCATGATCTCACACTGCCAAGAAAAGCCTCTAGCCAGATGAAGGTGCCCGTACCGCAAACCGACACAGGTAGGCGAGAAGAGAATTCTAAGGCGCGCGGAAGAACTCTCGTTAAGGAACTCGGCAAAATGACCCCGTAACTTCGGGAGAAGGGGTGCCCCGGTAGTGTGAATAGCACGAGGGGGCCGCAGTGAAAAGGCCCAAGCGACTGTTTAGCAAAAACACAGGTCTGTGCGAAGCCGTAAGGCGAAGTATACGGGCTGACGCCTGCCCGGTGCTGGAAGGTTAAGGGGAGTGGTTAGGGAGTAATCCCGAAGCTGTGAACCGAAGCCCCAGTAAACGGCGGCCGTAACTATAACGGTCCTAAGGTAGCGAAATTCCTTGTCAGGTAAATTCTGACCCGCACGAATGGCGTAACGACTTGGGCGCTGTCTCAACGAGAGATCCGGTGAAATTTTAATACCTGTGAAGATGCAGGTTACCCGCGACAAGACGGAAAGACCCCATGGAGCTTTACTGCAGCTTGATATTGAATTTGGGTACGATCTGTACAGGATAGGTGGGAGCCTTTGAAGCGTGAGCGCCAGCTTGCGTGGAGGCACCGTTGGGATACCACCCTGATCGTATCTAGGTTCTAACCTGGTACCGTAAACCGGTGCGGGGACAGTGTCAGGTGGGCAGTTTGACTGGGGCGGTCGCCTCCTAAAGAGTAACGGAGGCGCCCAAAGGTTCCCTCAGAATGGTTGGAAATCATTCGAAGAGTGCAAAGGCATAAGGGAGCTTGACTGCGAGACCTACAAGTCGAGCAGGGACGAAAGTCGGGCTTAGTGATCCGGTGGTACCGCATGGAAGGGCCATCGCTCAACGGATAAAAGCTACCCTGGGGATAACAGGCTTATCTCCCCCAAGAGTCCACATCGACGGGGAGGTTTGGCACCTCGATGTCGGCTCATCGCATCCTGGGGCTGAAGTAGGTCCCAAGGGTTGGGCTGTTCGCCCATTAAAGCGGTACGCGAGCTGGGTTCAGAACGTCGTGAGACAGTTCGGTCCCTATCTGTCGTGGGCGTAGGAAATTTGAGAGGAGCTGTCCTTAGTACGAGAGGACCGGGATGGACGTACCGCTGGTGTACCAGTTGTTCCGCCAGGAGCACCGCTGGGTAGCTATGTACGGACGGGATAAGCGCTGAAAGCATCTAAGCGTGAAGCCCCCCTCAAGATGAGATTTCCCAGTATGTAAGACCCCTTGAAGACGACGAGGTAGATAGGCTGGGGGTGGAAGTGCAGTAATGCATGGAGCTGACCAGTACTAATCGGTCGAGGGCTTATCCAATATGCAAGTTGTAAATCGCGTGCGTTTCGTTTCGAATCTAGTTTTCAGAGAACAACACTCTGAATATGCGCTGAACCATTCATCCACACCGCTGTGATGGACCGAATGGAACGCGAATGCATTTGTTTCACAAATGCTCGTTTGGTGGCGATGGCGGAGGGGTTCCACACGTACCCATCCCGAACACGACCGTTAAGCCCTCTAGCGCCGATGGTACTTGGACCGCAGGGTCCTGGGAGAGTAGGACGCCGCCAAGCAAAGCAAAGACATACTTGATGAAAATCAGGTGTGTCTTTTTTTTACATACTTATCCTGTTTAATTGTTGAATAGTTCAAGAAATTGGGCTGTTTTTTTGTATTGTCAGCGTCTGGTTAATAAATAGTAGTCTCCTACAGAATAAAATTAGTACCAAGTACTAAGACTTAGTGCTATAATAATAAAAAAACATTCGAGGTGATCTCTGCTATGAATCATCAATCTAAAGCAACAATAACAGCAATGGGTACATATGTACCTGATCGGATACTAAGCAATGCAGATTTGGAAAAGATGGTCGATACAAGTGATGAATGGATTGTACAGCGAACAGGCATGAGAGAGCGCCGGATTGCAGGAGAACATGAATTTGTATCAGAACTGGCTACAAAAGCCGTGGAGGATATGGTGCGTCGTTACGAGGTGAAGATCACCGATGTTGATATGATTCTTTTTGCAACAAGTACACCCGAGTATGCTTTCCCAAGTTCGGCTTCACGAGTCCAGGCAAACCTGGGTATTCTCCAGACGGGAGTGCTTGATCTGAACGCGGCTTGCGCCGGCTTCACATACGGTATGCAATTGGCAGATAGTCTGGTGACCAGTGGGATGTATCGTAAGGTACTCGTTATCGGGGCTGAGACGTTATCCAAAATAACAGACTATACCGATCGAACAACGTGCGTGTTGTTTGGAGATGGAGCCGGTGCGTTTCTGGTAGAACGTGCTTCTGACCAGGGTGACTTTAAGTCTGTCATTTCTGGGACACAAGGGGAAGGTGGTATGCACCTATACAAAAGCGGACTTTCTACAGAGATGGATGGTCATCAGTTGAATGCCGAAGGAAATTTGGTGCAGAACGGAAGAGAGGTCTACAAATGGGCAGTCCGCATGGTCCCGGAACAATTAGCTGAGCTTATTACGAGAGCTGAAATGTCACCTGAGCAGATCGATTGGTTTGTTCCGCACAGTGCCAATATGCGCATGATTGAAGCGATGTGTGAACGTGGGCCGATTCCGCTCGAACGTACATTAACGAGTATGGAGTACCGGGGGAATACTTCTGCGGCCTCAATTCCACTTGCATTGCAGATTGCAGTGGATGAAGGGAAGCTGAGACATGGGCACAACGTTGCGCTGTTTGGTTTTGGAGGCGGGCTAACGTACTCGGGTCTAGTTGTTCGATGGGGTGTGCCGGATAGGGCGTAAATGTAAATCTACCAAGGTATCTGATGAATTAGACTTCAGTTCAGTTTTCATAGCTAGCATCAAAGGAAAAAAAGGTAGAACTCAGTAATCTGAGCTCTACCTTATATTTGCTATTTCCCAATTATTACTCATCAACGTTACTGTTCAAACTCTTCATAACTTTCATCTTCCCATAATGTATTGAACACACTAAAATCAGTCCATTTACCCGAGAAATAAAAAAACAAATCTAACTTTTCGAAAAATTCATTACCTTCAATTTCCCCCTGATCTACAATGGGTTTGCCTGTCCTGCGTAAAATGGGGTATACCTCTGCATAATCTGCCCCGTCAAACGCGATCATAATAGGTGCATCAAGTACGCTTAATTGTTCATAAGAGTAGGTTATACTCTCGCCGTTCACAATGACTTTCAGATCAACCGGTTCTGTTGCGCTGATTGCCAGATAGGCGGTAGAAATGTTGTCTGTACTAACAAGTGCCACATTATCAGATATAAGACTGCCATGCGCAGAATTTCTATAGACGTACTCACGATTTAACTCTCTTGGAATCAGTTCGTCTTTGGTAGGCTGATGTTTGTAGCCTTTCCCGCCATAAAAATTGTAGATGCGTTGCAGGATAACCACAGTTTCAGCTAACGTTACCTTTTGATTCGGATAAAATTTCCCTTTGGCATCGGGTTTCATAATGCCTGCTTCGGCGAAGTTGAGTAAAGCACGGATTTTTACATAGTCAAGCTCAGACCCAATATATGGATTCTGTTTTTTTGGTTGAATTAAACCAAATTGCGCAGCTAACAGTTGATGGGCAAAATCCCATTTTTCATATTCTTCAGAAGAAGAGAAACTCTTTATCGGGATATCTTTAAATGATTTCATATGAGCTAATGCTTTTTTATCATTTACTTCGTCCAAATGGTTCCCAGTTTCAGGGAATAGTGTACTCATGGCGATTAACAAATCCCAGCGAGACAATTCTTTCGTGGGTAGATAAGTGAATGTATAGTTGTGATAATTAATCTGGTCTGCCGCTGCGATCATACCCGAAGGATTACTCGGAATGCTACCGTACACATCTCTAAAAATGGAATAATAGGTGCTCCCTTCTGGTACGCCTGGAATTTCGATTTTTTTATCGGGTTCAACACGAAATTCCTTGAATAAGGTATGTATCATTTGGGTTAATTCGGCTTTGGACACCGTTTGGTTTAAACGATCTGCTTCCTGTTCGTAGCTTTGCATGACACCGTGAGAGGCCATGAATTCTACAGCGGGCTTAGCCCACTTATATTTCTTGGCATTAGTAGTTGTGGCAGCACTGGCCGTTGATGTGGCAAAAAGGGAGAAACTGAGCACGGTAATAAGTAGCATATGCCATCTTGAATAATTCATCCAAAACCTCCTGTTATTGTGTGGTTCAAACGATGTATAAGTAGTAAACTTCCTCATACATATTGTAGACTACAAATCAATATCTGGGCAATTTGAAAATATAGATCGAAAAACACCCCGATTCACAGAATCGTGAATGGGGGTGCATGTTTAATGAAGAATGTTCAATACAGGGACAGGATTGAAATATGAGAACTTGTTTCGATTGATAAGAACTTGTTTCGATTGATAAGAACTTGGCTTGATTTATGAGGACTTATCACCGAATTGGTTATCAGCAACAGAAGTATGAGTGCTCTTGCTCGTATATCATCAGTCATCAAGAAGTTAAGGCGTTAACTTGGGTGCTTGGCGATGGTGTGTACCTTGTTCGTAGCTGTAAGCCAGCTTGATCAGTGTACCTTCGTCAAAGGCGCGGCCCAGGAATTCCAAGCCTACAGGCAAGCCATCCGTTGTGAAGCCAGCCGGTACAGTAATAGATGGGAAGCCGGAGAATGGGCTTAGACGATTGTTGGCACCAGAAGTTTGTCCTTTGCCGATCACGCCAGCAGCTTGTGTTGATGTAGGATAGATGATTGCATCCAAATGGTTATCCGCCATGACTTTCAGTAAGGAATCACGAGTAATTTGAGTACGCTTGAGGACGATATCTTTGTACTCTGATGTATCTAGCGTATCCCGTGCGTCCCGTGCTTTCATGGATTGTTCTTGGGATTTATCAAATTGACCGGATGCGATGATCTCGGACAGGCTATGATACGGCGCGTTGTCACCTAGAGAACCCAGATAGTCATTCAGCTGGAATTTGAACTCATAGCCACTGAGGCTAGGATATTTATTGATCTCTGCAAAGTTAGGAATGGAGATTGGTACCGCGGTAGCGCCGAGTGATTTCAGTTCTTCAACAGCGGCATTGATGACGTCGGCAACCGCTTTTTCCTCCGCTTTGGTGCTTGGGATGAGTTCGGGAGCTACACCGATTCGAGCACCCTTCAGTCCGTTCGCGTCCAGGAAGTCTGTGTAACTGGAAGGGATTTTGCCTACCGCGTAAGCCGTGGCAACATCTTTTTTATCATAACCAACGGTAGCATCCAGCATGATTGCCGCATCACTTACGGTACGTGCCATCGGCCCACCAACGTCTTGTGTCAGTGCGAGTGGAATAATGCCTTCTCGGCTGGAGAGGCCAATGGTTGGACGAATGCCAACAAGGCTGTTAAAGCTGGACGGTATGCGGATGGACCCACCTGTATCGGTGCCCATACCTGCTGCAGCGAAGTTCGCGGCAATGGCCGCACCTGTTCCGCCACTCGATCCGCCCGGATAATGATCAAGAGCGTAAGGGTTAAGCGTTTGTCCTCCCAGTGAGCTTGATGTTGTGATGCCAAAAGCAAACTCATGCAGGTTGGTTTTGCCCAAAATAATGGCTCCCGCTGCTTTCAGCTTCTTCACCTGCTCTGCATCATGGGCCGGAATAGAGTCCTTCAGACAGATACAGCCAGCCGTGGTGGGCATGTCTTTGGTATCAAAGTTATCCTTCACCAGGATCGGGATACCGTGAAGCGGGCCTCGAGGTCCCTGAGCTGTGCGCTCTTCATCTAGTTGCTCTGCGATTTTAAGCGCATCCGGGTTCAGATTGAGGACAGCATTAATGCTGACACCTTGATCATCGTATTTCGCGATACGATCCAGATAATGTTGCACTAGCTCTTTGGATGTCAGTTTACCTTGTGCCATGGCGTTCTGCATATCCATGATCGTGGCTTCTTCGGGCACAAACGGTTTTATGTAGATATAGATACGATCTTTCAAAATAGAGACGTCGTTCGCTGTAAGTACAGCGTTAGGTAAGAAAAGAGAGTCCGTATAGCCTTTCATTAGTCCGGCGGCATTCAGGGCGCCGACGGCACTGGCATACTCGGACTGCTTCGGCACATCCTTGAAGGATGCCGGAGCAGTGTCCAGCTTGAGCCATTGCTGCAAGGCAAGTGCAGCATCTTGGCGTGATATTGTCGCACCGGAGAGCTTGTCCATGGTAAAAGGTACACCTGCAAGTGTAGCGGCTTCTTCCATGGCCTGAACGAAGGTTGCGGCACTGACCGGCGCTTTCCCTGTAAGGGCGGCGACGGTGGAGGTTTGGCTTGGAGGAGTTGCAGCGGCGGCGAAAGCCGAAGGTACAGCAGTTCCTCCCCACGTTGCGGCAACCACGGTTCCCGCGAGTAATAAGGTCCCGCCTTTTTTCAATACAGATCCATGATAAGTCATGCATCCACGCTCCCTTCTGTGTCTAAGATGATGTGTGTGTGTTAGCAATCTTTGTATAATGCTTTTGCACATCTTATATTGGTGTGAGGTAATCTTACAAATCTATTATTTATTCAAAAAAACGCATACATATTGGTTTTGTGTAAAGATATCTCACGTTTTCTCGTTGAGTCTTGGAAGTGAAAGACTATTTTTTTATTGGAAAGTCTAAGAAGGAATATTATCTAACATAGATATTACACTACTTGGTCGGATGATAAGTTGAATGTATTGGCAAAAAGAGATGCCCTTGAAACCCTGTTCTGTTAAATATACATTTGTCGAAAACATGATTCTGATTGAGATGATATAATGTAAAGATGGAAATATATGAAGACAAGGAAGACAGATCCGTTGTCTCCGATATTAGCGTTTGGAAAGAAAGGAAGAGATACGAAGTGAAGACATTGGTACTCGCAGAGAAGCCATCTGTAGCCCGGGAGATTGCAAGGGTGATGGGCGCGCGTGATAAACATAAAAGTTATATGGAAGGTCCGAAATACATTGTAACGTGGGCACTGGGACATTTGGTAGGTTTGGCTGAACCTGAGGATTATGACAAAAAGTACGCGACGTGGAATCTGGAAGATTTGCCGATTTTGCCAGAGCGAACCAAGCTGAAGGTGCTCCGGGAAACGAATCACCAGTACAAAGCCGTGCAGCAACTGATGAAACGTCAGGATGTGGGTGAGTTGGTTATTGCAACGGATGCGGCCCGTGAAGGAGAACTGCTTGCAAGATGGATTATGCAAATGGCGCAGTGGAAAAAGCCGTTCAAACGACTGTGGATTTCATCCCAAACGGATAAAGCGATCAAGGACGGATTTGCCTCGCTGAAGCCGGGAAGTCAATTCGACCGTCTCTATGAATCCGCACGCTGCCGTGCCGAAGCAGACTGGATGATTGGTCTTAATGTGACACGTGCGTTAACCGTACGGTTCAATGCCCAATTGTCCGCTGGACGTGTACAGACGCCAACTTTGGGAATGATCATGGATCGGGAAAATGAGATTAACGGTTTCCGTTCGCAGGAATATGAGACGTTAAGCGCGGATTTTGGAGATTTTCAGGCGGTATGGCGTGCATCTGGCGGGGATTCCAGAATTTTTGACAAACAGGATATGCAGCAATTGAAGGCACGAGTGGAAGGGCGTAAAGGCTCGATTTCCCAGGTGAAAAAAAGTGAGAAAGTCGAGCCGCATCCGCTGGCCTATGACCTTACGGAACTGCAAAGGGATGCGAACCGTAAACACGGTTTTTCCGCTAAACAGACCTCTAACGTACTCCAGCGTCTGTATGAGCAGCATAAGCTTGTTACCTATCCGCGGACAGATAGCCGTTATCTGACTTCCGACATGACGGGAACGTTAAAAGAACGACTCGAGAGTGTAGCTGTTGGCCCGTATGCATCACTTGCACGCCCTTTACTGCGCAAAAACCTGAATGTCACCAAACGGATTGTTGATGATAGCAAGGTCACCGACCACCATGCCATTATTCCAACCGAGCAGACGGTATTGCTGAATCAGCTGAGTCCAGAGGAACGTAAGCTCTACGATCTGATTGTTCGCCGTTTCATCAGTCTGTTCTATCCAGCAGCGAGGTATGATTCAGTAGCTGTTACGGTACAGGTAGGTAAGGATTCCTTCCATGTGAAGGGTACAACAGTCAAGGATAGTGGCTGGCGTGAAGTGTACGGCGGTGATTACACGGATGATGAAGATGATGACCGTTCCAATGATGCAGGTGACCATGAGCGTGCACTGTTGCCAGACTTACAGCAAGGTCAGTCAGTGACACTTGGGCGCTGCCACATCAAGAGTGGACGTACGATGCCGCCGAAGAGGTATACGGAAGCAGCGTTGCTCTCCCAGATGGAGAAGCACGGACTGGGCACACCTGCGACACGCGCAGATATCATTGAGAAACTGGTCAGCTCGGATACGATTGATCGTCAAGGGAACAGTCTGCATCCAACGGGCAAAGGCAAACAGCTGATTGAGCTTGCTGCCCCGCAACTGCGAACACCGGAACTGACCGCTCGTTGGGAGGCTGAACTGGAGCGTATAGCACGTGGACAGGGTAAACCAGGCCCGTTCCTGGATGGTATTCGTTCCATGGCAAAGGAACTTGTATCCACCGTGAAAAGCAGTAAAGCCGAGTACAAACCCCATAATGTAACCAACAGCCACTGCCCGGACTGTAATGCCAAGTTGCTAGAGAAAAAGGGGAAACGTGGCAAGTTCCTCGTATGTCCTACGGAGGACTGTGGTTATCGTCGCTCCAATGAGAAGCGGTTGTCGAACCGCCGCTGCGCGCAGTGCCATAAGAAGATGGAGATTAAGGAAGGCAAAGCTGGACTGTATGTACAGTGTCTGCCATGCGGAATCACCGAAACGCTGGATAAAGATAAGCAACACGTGAACAAACGCGAGCAGCAAAAGCTGGTGAAACAATACGCGAAGCAGGAATCCATCGGCTCCAACCTGGGAGATTTACTCAAGGCGGCTATGGAGAAACAAGGAAAATAGGCATGCGGCAATGACAACATAAGGTGAGAGAATAGGAGTTAAACGATCTCGGACTATTTAATCGGGGCGACCGCATCTCAGGTAGCCTTATGTGAGTTGAAATTTCTATGAGATGAAATGAGAGAAGCCTACTAGTCAGGTGTCATGTTCAAGAAGGCTTGACCACAAATCGATTACGATACTCTTTTGGTGTAAAACCCGTATGTTTTCGGAACACTTTGATGAAGTAACTCTGATCGTGAAAGTTAAGCAACGTATGAATCTCACTCAGGCGATAGTCTGAGAAAACGATAAGATTTTTGGCTTCTTCAATCCGTTGCCTTTGTATAAAAATGCGAAGTGCCTCTCCAGTCTCTTCCTTGAATTTACGGGAAAGATAGGAGGGGCTTATTTGCAGATGCGCGGACAGTACGGACAGACTTAAGTCATCGTATAAGTGATTGAATATATATTCCTGGCATAACAGAATGTCTTTGGAGTTATGAGCCCGATGGACTTTGGCTACACGTTCGGTAAAATCACCAAGGATCTTATGCAGAATCGGATGAATCGAATCAATCCGGGACAGCGTTTCAATGTGCTGAATATAGGTGTCGCTAAGCGTAAGTGCCGACTCCGAATACAATCCGCCATCAATTGCAGCACGGGTTCCGAGCGTAATGGCCGCGATGATCAGATTCTTTTTGCTCCGTAAACTATTCTGTTTCGATAAAGTGCCGTAGACCCCGTTCAACTCCATATGCTGCTTCAGATACAAAAGCATCTTATGTTTGTTCCCCAGACGCACCTGATCAAATACCTTTTTCTCCGACAGGTAGGATTTGTGAAACAATCTCCGCTCTCTCTGTTCCAGAAGAGATAGTTCAAGTACACCTTCCGCATGATTATTTATATTTAAGACATGTTTGTTGTCCTCAAGAACTTGATTTCGATCCAATATTTCATGATGTAAAAGATAATGGGCCATAATCGCCACACTCAGCAGTTGATGGAGATCATTGGGTTCAATGGATGTGGTTGAATTCAGTTGTTGATCCCATGCAAACGGAACATGCTCAACATATGACTGTGCTTTGGGCCAGAGAACAAGCAAACCTTGTCCTTCAAGAGTGGAGACTGGCATCAGGATCATCTTATCCATTTGTATATTGTAATCCATGAGCTGGATTTTCAGATGAACAGGAGTGGACAGAAGCTGGTTCACCAATTCCGGGCTCAAAGTAGGATGACGATCGATACCTCGCTTAAGGTAGAACGCAGGAACCCGGGTGGTATCATATAACGTTTGTAAGATCCATTGAAGTCTGGTTTCGGTTATCGTTGGCACTGAACTCTCCATCTCCCTAAAGATCATAATTAATTACTATTAATCGCAAATAAATACCATAAATATAAATGGAAACGCTCTATATTTCAATTAAGATGTTGACGAATGATATGTAGAGCAGGGGGCTGAAAGCATGTATTTAGTTATTGATATTGGTGGAACTTTTATTAAATACGGAATCATGAGCGAAAGCGGAGAGCTGTTGTCGAAGGGAAAACGTGGCGTTGGGCGGAGTGGCTTGCAGGAACTGCAGGATGCGCTTTATGCCATCGTGGATGCACAAGATTTGTCACAGATTCAGGGCATTGCCCTGAGTTGTCCGGGAACAATCGATGTGGAGACAGGAATGGTGTATCACGGTGGTTCTTTTCCATTTTTGCATGAGGTGAATTTAGCCAAACTTCTTGAAGACAGATATGCGATCCGTGTGTCCATTGAAAATGATGGGAAGTGCGCAGCGCTTGCCGAACTATGGCTCGGCAGTGTCAAAGATACCAAGGATTCCGTCGTTATGGTGCTGGGTAGCGGCATCGCGGGAGGAATCATCATGGGCGGTAAACTGCAACGTGGCAAAAACTTGTCAGCCGGAGAGGTTAGTTATGTGATGAGCCGGATTGATCCGGTAACGAAGGAAGCGGCCTATTTTGGACTGGAGAGCTCGGCTGTAGAGATGGTCAGACAGATTGGTAAGTTAAAAGGGCTGGATGACCCTGCCGATGGTGAGGCCGTGTTTGAATTTATTAATCAGCGAGATGCGGAGGCGTGCGGTGTATTTGACACCTTTTGCACACAGATTGCGGTTCAGATCATGAATCTGCAATACATTCTCGACCCTGAAGTGTTTGCCATTGGAGGAGGCATTAGTGCACAGCCTGTTGTGCTGGAGCGAATCCAATGGGCAATAGATGAACTGAAGCGAATTAACCCATTGCATAAGGCGAGCCCACAGATTACAGCCTGTACGTTTGGAAATGATGCCAACCTGTACGGAGCGTTA
The DNA here is from genome assembly GCF_057597225.1 of Paenibacillus sp. NN59. NCBI lineage: Bacteria > Bacillati > Bacillota > Bacilli > Caryophanales > Paenibacillaceae > Paenibacillus > Paenibacillus sp. NN59. The sequence continues at coordinate 812,583 of NZ_CP199678.1, forward strand.
TATCATTTTCTAAACAGTCACCGGAACAACTAGACGTGGGCCCTAAAGCCTAAAATACAGGTGCCTCCTTCGTATAAGAAGCTTCGTTTTCAGGCAACGTAAGCGGAGGAGGTGAGCCTGAGATGCCGCATAACAAACCGGAAAAACGCAATAACCAGCAGAATAAGGACAGCATTCGGGAAGAGAATATCGCAGTGACCCCGGAGAAATCAGCCAAAAGGGTACCGAGCCTGAACGGGATTCCGAAACAGGAATCGTAAAATTCTCGTTTATGTAAAATAGTGCGGTTCTCTGCCCGCGTTGATCATCTGCCTGTCTTGGGATTATAATGGAGACAGGGAGATGTCCCGGGACAGGGGGACCGCTAAACGCATATGCATACCGGACTTATCGTATGGTTTATCTTTATTAATGTTGTCGCATATCTGGTCATGTCTGACGACAAGAGACGTGCACAGCAGCGGCGGGATCGCACGCCTGAACGAACGTTATTTTTGCTAGCCTTTATCGGTGGTGCGCTAGGTGTCTGGATTGCGATGTATCGGAAAAGGCATAAAACGAAACATCCCAGCTTTACGACGGGCATTCCGTTGCTCGTGTTTCTGAATGCAGTGATGTATGGTTACTTTTTGCAGTGATGGTTTAGGGAAGAATGAGTTTATTATGTAAATTGTTTCTTATCAAGTGGTTCATTTTAACCTGTGAAGGTTTAAGAAGTTACATGGTTCCAGGCTCTGTAAGGGATTTAGATGTCAGACCGAGGCTTGCTTCGGGTTCTACATATATAAGGAAGGGACGGGATTTACATGTTATTTTCCAAAATCTTAGTAGCTTATGATGGGTCAAAAGCTTCAAATAAAGCACTGGATCGTGCAATCGAGTTTGCCAAGGCATCGCCGGGGGCTGTGCTTGATGTCATTCATGCATTTGATTTTCCGCGCGTATTTATTGGGGAAGGTCTGGCGCCGTTGCCGCCTTCACTCAACAACGATTACTACAATCTGGCTGTGCAAACGACGGATGAAGCCAAAGAGCGTATTCAGGCTGCCGGTGTTACGGCAAATGTAGATCTGATCCAAGGAGCTGCAGCAGAGGTGTTGCTGGACTATGCCAAAGAAAACGGCTCGGATATCATTATCATTGGTTCCCGAGGTTTAGGCGGAATCCGTGAATTCGTGCTGGGCAGTGTCAGTCACAACGTAGTACAGCATGCTCAGATTCCTGTATTGATCGTAAAATGATATTGAAATAAGAGGGAGGATGTACTTGTACTCCATTCCCGTGTGAACAAGCCGGTTGTCTTCGAGAAATTGAAGAGAAGCCGGCTTTCTTTATTTTATTTTGAAGCAACAGGATGGGGTATTTCAAGCGAATTTGGGGTTTATTGTATAACACTGTACTAATTCCCGAACATTAGATTTGTCAATATGTTAAATGTTCGTCTTTAAGTTGACATACGCTGTAGGGGATTGTTAGAATGTTAGATGTGTCGATCAGGTTAAAATAAGGTCGAGTAGGAACGAAAGCTGTATGATTGTGGAACATGGTATACGAAGATGTAACGAATAGATATTTGCTCGTATAACGCCGGGAATAGGGCCCGGAAGTATCTACCCGGAAACCGTAAATTTCCGGACTACGAGGAGATACGGCTGAGAGTCGCATGGTTGATTGCGGACAGCAAGCCCCTTTTGGCATGCCCAAAGGAGGGATACGTATTTCTTGGAGTCCGGTGTCCGGAGAAAATGTAATATTTTCGCGGGTAGCGGACTTTTTTGTTTTTTTTAAAATGCTCAGATGGGAGTGGGATGTATTCATGTCAGTGCAAGTTGCTGTAATTATGGGCAGTAAGTCTGATTGGGAAACGATGAAACATGCGTGCGAGGTGCTGGACGAGCTTGAGATTGGTTATGAAAAAAAGGTCGTCTCCGCACATCGTACACCGGATTTGATGTTTGAATATGCAGAACAGGCGATTGACCGCGGATTCAAGGTCATTATCGCTGGTGCAGGCGGAGCGGCTCATCTTCCAGGTATGGTGGCATCCAAAACGATGCTTCCCGTCATCGGTGTTCCGGTTCAATCCAAAGCATTGAACGGTCTCGATTCCTTGCTGTCCATTGTGCAGATGCCTGGCGGCATCCCGGTAGCCACGGTTGCCATTGGCAAAGCGGGTGCGACAAATGCAGGCTTGCTCGCGGCACAGATCATTGGCGCATTTGACCCGGAGGTGCAGCGCCGCTCCGAAGCTCGCAGAGAACGGATTAAACAAGAAGTACTGGAAAGCAGTGATGAGCTATGAGTAACGAGGTAACCAGACAGGATAAGGGAACAGGGCAGGGACAACCCGTCTTATTACCCGGACATACAACAATCGGTATTCTTGGCGGCGGGCAGCTTGGACGCATGATGACGCTTGCTGGAACGGCGATGGGGTATCGTTTCGTTACGCTTGATCCAACACCGGATTCACCTTGTGGCCAGATTGCGAAGCAGATTGAAGCTGGATACGACGATGTACAGGCAGCAAGAGAACTCGCGCGGCAATGCGATGTGATCACGTATGAATTCGAGAATGTGGATGCAGAAGTGGCGGCTTTACTTGAGCGTGAGTCATCCGTACCGCAAGGGAGTTCCCTTTTATACACGACCCAGCATCGCTTGCGTGAGAAACGTGCGATTGAAGCGGCTGGTGTCAGAGTTGCCCCGTACCGCGAAATTACCAGTTTGGATACGATGAATGCTGCGGTGAGTGAATTAGGAGTTCCATGTGTGCTGAAAACAGTGACTGGCGGATATGACGGCAAAGGTCAGCGGGTGATTCGTGTCGCAGCGGAAGCTGAAGAGGCTTATCAAGAGCTTGCATCGACAGGAGCAGAGCTGGTGCTGGAGCAATTCATCAAGTTCGAATGCGAGATTTCAGTCATTGTTGCTCGTAGCACGAGCGGAGAGATCAAAACGTTCCCGCCTGCGGAGAACATTCATGTGAATAACATTTTGCATGCTTCCATCGTACCTGCGCGAGTGGCTACAGACATTCAACTGGAAGCACAGAAACTGGCCGCTGCAGTTGCGGAATCCCTGAAAGCTGTCGGATTACTGGCGGTGGAACTGTTTGTAGCCGCTGACGGCAGACTGTATGTGAACGAGCTGGCTCCAAGGCCGCATAATTCCGGACACTACACGATGGAGGCTTGCGCCACATCACAGTTTGAGCAACATGTTCGTGCCATCTGCGGATTACCGCTGGGGGATACAACGCTGTTAAGTCCCGCCGTTATGGTCAATGTGCTTGGTGAGCATCTGGAAGGAATCATCGCAAGAACAGGGCAACCTGATGAAGAGGCGATGGAACTCGGTGTTATCCCTAAGCTTCATATATATGGCAAGAGCGAAGCGAAGACAGGACGGAAGATGGGGCATGTGAACCTGCTCTGTCAGGATGTCGAAGAAGGATTGCAATGGATCGAACAAACTAATCTATGGAGGCATACAAATTCATGATTGAACGTTATAGCAGACCCGAAATGAGAGCCATCTGGACAGAAGAAAACAAATTCCAATCGTGGCTGGAGGTTGAAATTTGCGCATGCGAGGCATGGGCTGAGCTTGGAGTTATCCCGAAGGAAGAAGCAGCTTTGCTTCGCCAGAACGCTTCTTTTGACATTGATCGTATCTATGAGATTGAAAAGGAAACACGCCATGACGTTATTGCGTTCACACGTACGGTATCCGAGAGCCTGGGTGCAGAGCGGAAATGGGTACACTACGGCCTGACTTCCACGGACGTGGTGGATACGGCACTGGGATATGTACTGCGTCAAGCGAACGAAATTTTGGAAAAAGACATCATTAATTTCATCGAAATTTTGCGTGAAAAAGCACTGACATACCAGCATACGCCAATGATGGGACGTACGCATGGTGTACATGCGGAGCCAACAACTTTCGGATTGAAAATGGCGTTGTGGCATGAAGAGATGAAGCGTAACCTGGAGCGTTTCCGCCATGCGGCGGATGGCGTACAGTTTGGTAAAATCTCCGGTGCCGTTGGAACGTATGCCAACATCGATCCATTTGTTGAAGAGTTTGTCTGTGAGAAGCTGGGTACCAAGCCTGCACCAATCTCCACGCAAACGTTGCAACGTGACCGTCATGCGGAGTACATGGCTACGCTGGCACTGATCGCAACTTCTCTGGACAAGTTCGCTACAGAAGTACGTGCACTGCAGAAGAGCGAGTTCCGTGAAGTGGAAGAAGCGTTTGCCAAAGGTCAAAAAGGATCTTCCGCAATGCCGCACAAGCGCAATCCGATCGGCAGTGAAAACATCTCCGGTCTGTCCCGTGTTATCCGCGGACATATGGTATCTGCATACGAGAACGTAACACTGTGGCATGAGCGCGACATCTCGCACTCTTCCGTAGAACGTGTCATTCTGCCGGACGCAACGATGTTGCTGAACTACATGTTGAACCGTTTCGGTAACATAGTTAAGAACCTGACTGTGTTCCCGGAAAACATGAAACGCAACATGGAACGTACCTTCGGCGTGCCATTCTCCGGTCGCGTTATGACGAAACTGATCGACAAAGGCTTCAGCCGTGAGCAAGCGTATGATACCGTACAACCACGTGCCATGCAGGCATGGGAAGAACAACGTCAATTCCAGGACATAGTGAAGTCCACACCGGAAATTACGGCTGTGCTGAACGAAGAGGAAATCGCAGATGCATTTAACCCGTCCTGGCACCTGAAACACGTAGATACGATTTTCAAAAAACTCGGCTTGAACGACTAATCGATTAATATATGCCCTTAATAAGGCTAGAGAACGAATGATGGGCTAGCAGGGAACGTAGAGGACAGAAATAAGCTGAAGAAGCGGAGCGTTCGCCTTTATCCCCGGATTTTCACTTTGGAAAAAGTGGATCGGAAAAATCTGGGGATAACAGCGATCGGAAGATTGTTCTGTCATCGAAGTGGAGTTTGCACCATCAGGATTCGTTCTTAGCCTTACATCTCCTGAAAGAAGGTGACCCTATGGCACTGTCCACGGCGGCAGATCTTGTTAAAGCACCTCTGTTATACAAAGGAAAAGTACGCGAGCTATACGATCTGGGTGAGCATTTTCTTATTGTGGTAACGGATCGCATCTCGGCATTTGATTATGTGCTCGACCCGGCGGTTCCAGAGAAAGGTAATGTGCTGAATCAACTCAGTAGCTTCTGGTTTGAACTGACAGGTAGCATGATGGAAAACCACGTGGTTCATACCGATGTGAATCAACTGGGTGATCTGGTCACCGAACCTGAATTGCTCAAAAACCGCATCATGGTTACACGCAAAGCAGAGCGCATCGATATCGAATGTGTGGTGCGCGGATACATCACTGGTGGTGGCTGGAGACAGTACGAGACAACCGGAGAAGTGAATGGAATTAAACTGCCGGAAGGCCTGCGCAAAAATGCCAAGCTCGAAGTGCCCATCTTCACACCAGCTGCCAAAAATGACGTTGGTCATGACGAGGACATTCCGATGGAGCGTATGAAAGAGCTTGTGGGAGATGCGCTTGCTATCGAGCTTCAAGAGAAAAGCTTACGCCTCTATGAGTTTGCTCGTGATTACTGTGATCAGCGCGGTATCATCCTGGCAGACTGCAAATTCGAGTTTGGCATCGTGGATGGCAAGGTGATCCTGATTGATGAAATCTTCACTCCGGATGCCTCCCGCTTCTGGGCAAAAGAAAACTATGCTCTCGACATTGAGATCGACAGCATGGATAAAGAGCCTGTCCGTACCTATCTTGCAGGCACCGATTGGGACAAGAACAGCAAGCCCGACCCGCTTCCGCAAGAGGTCGTGGAAGCGACAACGGCAAGATACGTCGATATTTATAAACGTTTAACGAAATAATAAGTGGAAGACGTTTGAGCACGGGCTTCGGGAAAGCTTGAGAAGGAACGTTTTGCGTGCGGCTCTGGGAAAGTTTGGCTTTCGATCGCTGTTGCCCCCGGAATGTTTGGATTCCTATCCTTTTTTCAAAAGGACACATTCCGGTTGCAAAGGCAAGCACTTCGTTTCTCCAGCTCAAATCTTTCCCTCCGCCAGTGTTCAAACTGGTGGATGAGGTAATTAAGGCGCAGGCTTCACTAGATATGAAGCCTGCAAAGATTACAAGAATCAAAGACAAGGTTACTCAAATACTTGAAAACCTGTCCCGCGTATGCGGAAAGCTATGGATTGGTTCAGGTTTACCGCTTGTACAGTTGCCACTGAGCAACGCAAAGGGTGTAGGCCTTTAAAAAATAGCGCCGCAGGAACAAGCGGAGGGGTGGAATGGTTCACGAAGGAGCGAAGCGTCCGCCTTTGTTCCCGGGTTTTGACCGCGGCGCGGGCCAAAACGAATCAGAAAACCTGGGAACAACAAGCGGCCGGAGGAACCATCCACACCGAAGCGATAACCCGAGGCCACAGCACTTTTTTAACAGCATAAAGCATTTATCCCGTTCATTACTGAGGAGGAACATACAGATCATGATCAAAGCAACCGTATATGTCACTATTAAACAAAGCGTACTCGACCCGCAAGGCGTAGCTGTTCAAGGAGCCCTGCACTCCATGGGATTTAACGAAGTGGAAAGTGTACGGATCGGTAAAGTCATGGAACTGAATCTGGATACAACAGATCGTGTGGAAGCGGAAAAACGATTGAAAGTGATGTGTGAGAAGTTGCTCGCCAACACCGTTGTTGAAGATTACCGCTACGAATTGGAGGGTTAATCTCATGAAATTTGCAGTTCTCGTGTTCCCTGGCTCCAACTGCGACATCGACTGTTACAAAGCGGTAGAAGACGCGATTGGACAAGAGGTTGATTATGTATGGCATACGGCTACGGACTTGTCCGCGTATGATTGCATTCTGGTTCCGGGTGGTTTCTCGTACGGAGACTACCTGCGTTGCGGAGCAATTTCCCGTTTCGCACCCGTAATGAACGAAGTGGCTAAAGCTGCAGAGCAAGGCAAATATGTACTGGGCATCTGTAACGGATTCCAGATTCTGACGGAAGCAGGTCTGCTCCCGGGAGCATTGATCCGCAACACGTCCCTGAAATTCCGTTGCCATGACACGGTGCTGAAAGTGGCTAACGCAGACACACCTTTCACACGTGACTATGCACCAGGCGAAGAGATTGTCATTCCGATTGCTCACGGTGAAGGTAACTATTACTGTGACGAAGAAACACTGGCAAGTTTGCAAGCAAACAATCAGATTGTATTCACATATGGCAACAACCCGAATGGTTCCCTGGGTGATATCGCAGGGGTTTGCAACGAGGCGGGCAACGTAGTGGGCATGATGCCGCATCCAGAGCGTGCAGTGGATTCACTGTTCGGCTCGGAAGACGGCAAACGGATGTTTACATCAATTTTGAAAGCATGGAGGGATCGGCATGACGCAGCAGCTATCCGCTAAGGAGCCAACAGCAGAACAGGTCGCAGAACATAAACTATACGCACAGATGGGCGTGTCTGACAGCGAGTATGAGCTGATCTGTGAGTTCATGGGCCGCAAGCCAAACTACACGGAAATTGGTGTATTCAGCGTAATGTGGTCTGAGCACTGCGCATACAAAAACTCCAAGCCACTCTTGCGTCGTTTCCCGACAAGTGGTCCACGTGTCCTGATGGGACCGGGTGAAGGTGCCGGGATCGTAGATATCGGTGACAACCAGGCCGTTGTTTTCAAAATTGAAAGCCATAACCACCCTTCCGCGGTAGAACCTTATCAAGGGGCGGCAACAGGTGTAGGCGGCATTATCCGTGATATTTTCTCCATGGGTGCAAGACCAGTGGCGCTTTTGAACTCCCTTCGTTTCGGTAAGCTGGAGAGCGATCGCGTAAAATATCTGTTCGAGCATGTGGTAGCGGGTATTGCGGGATACGGTAACTGTATCGGGATTCCGACCGTTGCAGGTGAAGTGATGTTTGATGAGAGCTATGAAGGCAATCCGCTCGTGAATGCGATGTGTGTGGGTCTGATTGATCATGACAAAATCCAGCGCGGTGTAGCCAAAGGTGTAGGTAACCCGGTTTATTACGTTGGCCCACCAACAGGTCGTGACGGTATTCACGGTGCAACGTTTGCATCCGTTGAGCTGACCGAAGAATCCGAGTCCCAGCGTACAGCGGTCCAAGTCGGTGATCCATTCATGGAGAAGCTGGTTATGGAATCCTGTCTGGAATTGATCGATACGGGCATCGTGCTCGGTATTCAAGATATGGGTGCGGCAGGTCTCACATGCTCCAGTGCGGAGATGGCAAGTAAAGCAGGTAATGGTCTGGAGTTGTATCTGGATCAGGTGCCACAGCGTGAAGAAGGCATGACACCTTACGAGATGATGCTTTCGGAGTCTCAGGAGCGGATGCTGTTTGTCGTTGAGCCGAAGGATGAGGCGCAGGCGATGGAAATCTTTGAACGTTGGGGTGTCATCTGTGCCAAAGTTGGTAAAGTTACAGACGATGGTCGTCTGAAACTGATCCACCACGGCGAAGTGGTTGGCGATATGCCTGTAACGGCTTTGGTTGACGAGTGCCCGGTATATGACAAGCCATCTTCCGTACCTGCGTATTATGAAGCGAGTGCTTCCATCGACACGCTTCGTTATGACGAAGTGTCGGATCTCGGCGGTGCATTGAAACAAGTGCTGGCTTCCCCAACGGTGGCGAGTAAAAAATGGGTCTATGACCAATATGACTACATGGTGCGTACAAGCACAGCCGTTCGTCCAGGTTCGGATGCAGCAGTGGTGACGATTCGTGGCACGCGCAAAGGTCTTGCGATGACAACGGACTGTAACGGTCGTTACGTTTACCTTGATCCTGAGGTGGGTGGACGTATTGCCGTAAGTGAAGCAGCGCGTAATATCGTATGTTCCGGTGCGGAGCCGCTCGCGATTACGGATAACCTGAACTTCGGTAACCCGGAGAAACCGGATATTTTCTGGCAAATGGAAAAAGCCGTGGACGGTATGGCAGAAGCTTGCCGCGTATTGGATACTCCGGTTATCGGCGGTAACGTGAGTTTGTACAATGAAAACGCCAAAGGCTCCATCTATCCAACGCCAGTGGTCGGTATGGTAGGTCTCGTTCATGATACGGATCATATCACGACACAGGCTTTCAAATCCGAAGGAGATGTCATCATGCTCCTCGGTGAAACCAAAGCGGAACTCGGCGGCAGCGAACTGCAGTACGCCGTACACGGCGTGACAGAAGGCCGTCCGCCGGAGCTTGACCTGAACACGGAGAAGACTTTGCTCAGTACTGTGCTTGAAGCCATCCAATCCGGACTTGTTCGCTCCGCGCATGACTTGTCCGAAGGTGGTCTGGCGGTTGCACTGGCAGAGTCTTGCATCAGCGGTAACGTAGGCGCGCAAGTGAATGTAGAGACTGCACTCCGTGCAGATCATGCGCTGTTCAGTGAGAGCCAATCCCGTATTCTGTTGTCGGCTTCTCCAGAGCAAGCGAGTAAGCTGGAAGCTTTCGTACGTGAACGCGGAGTGCCAGCAGCTGTGATCGGACGTGTTGAAGGAAGTAACCTGACGATTGAATTGAACGGAACATCAGCCGTGAACGAACCTGTAGGAGGTTTGGCGAAGGTCTGGGAGGATGCGATTCCATGTCTCATGAACTGATGACGGAACCGTTGTGGACAGGCGATTATTATAACGAAGGGTCCGGCAAGGAAGGACTCGACAAATTAAAGGAAGAATGCGGCGTATTCGGGGTGTATCGGCACCCTGATGCGGCTTCCCTTTCCTACTACGGCCTGCACGCATTGCAACATCGCGGGGAAGAAAGTGCGGGCATGTGTGTTAGCGACGGCACACAGTTTAACTATCACCGCGGTATGGGACTCGTGAAAGAAGTCTTCACCAAAGATCTAATGCAGACACTCACCGGTGATATTTCGATTGGTCATGTACGCTATTCGACAAGTGGAGATAGCAAATTGACCAATGCACAGCCGCTCGTATTCAAATATCGTGATGGCGACCTAGCCGTTGCAACGAACGGCAACATCGTGAATGCACCAACGATTCGGCGTGAGCTGGAGCAGAGCGGTTCTATTTTTCAGACGACGAGCGACACTGAAGTTATTGCTCACTTGATCGCACGTTCTTCGAAAGGTCTTGTTGAGGCGGCAAAAGATGCATTCCAGCGTATCGTCGGTGGTTATGCCTTTCTGATTATGACAAATGATAAGTTGTTGGTTGCTTCTGACCCGCATGGGCTTCGTCCACTAACGATGGGTAAGCTTGGGGACGCGTACCTGTTTGCGTCTGAAACGTGTGCACTTGAGACGATCGGCGCAGAGTTGATCCGTGACATAGAGCCAGGGGAACTGCTTGTGCTGGATGCAGACGGATTACATGAAGATCGTTTCGATGATCATAAACACCGCAAGGCACTTTGTGCAATGGAATATATTTATTTTGCCCGACCTGATAGTGATATGAACGGTGCTAATCAGCATGCTGCTCGTAAACGCATGGGTAGTCGGATGGCCATTGAGGCGTTTGTGGATGCGGACTTGGTTACGGGGGTACCAGATTCCAGCATCTCGGCGGCGATTGGATACGCTGAACAAACAGGTATTCCATATGAGATGGGCATGATCAAAAATAAATACACCGGACGTACATTTATCCAGCCAAGCCAGGAACTGCGTGAGCAGGGCGTGAAGATGAAACTAAGTGCCGTGCGCCGGGTTGTAGAAGGTAAACGTGTAGTGATGATCGATGACTCGATCGTACGTGGGACAACATCCCGCCGGATTGTGAATATGTTGCGTGACGCAGGGGCAACGGAAGTGCATGTGCGGATTACTTCGCCGCCATTTAAGAATCCGTGCTTCTATGGTATTGATACACCGGATAGCCGTGAATTGATTGCATCTGCTCTGTCCGTTGAAGAGATTTGCCGTGAGATCAATGCAGACTCTCTCGCATTCCTCAGCCCGGACGGACTGATTGCTTCCATTCAGGGAGATAATCAGGATGACTATAAGGGCGGACTGTGTCTGGCATGCTTCGATAATGACTATCCGACCCGACTCGACTTTGACGGCGAGGAGAAGTTCGGCTGCAGTTGTTAGGAGGCAAGGCTTATGGGAAGAAAAAGCTATAATGAGGGCGATGTTTTTCTGATTCCAATGCATGATGGACGGTTTGCCGTGTGTCAGGTGATATGTGCACTGAGAGACCGCTTCAAAAAGGCATTTTCATTCGGCGTGATGAGCATTCAGCGTGACGAAACTGTAAGTTTGGAAGACGGCGAATTCCTTATCTATTCTTATGGCAAACGTAAGAGCAACGTGATCTTCACGTCACCGAAGCTGCTGAAAGATGGCACATGGAGCATCGTTGGTAACATTCCGCTGACTCCGGCGAAAAAAGAACTGCAAGTATTCCAGTGTGCCGGTGCGGTATACAACGGTGACGAATTCATTCGAATGGTTCCACCAGAAGAGTACAGTCAGTACATTATAATGGGTGTAGCTGGATTTGAATTGGTACAGATTCATCTTTTGGAGATGAGTAACAATAAATGAGTTGGACTTTTGATTTACACGGAAATATGTTCAACTCAATTTATACAAGATACGAAGGGTGTGAGGGTTGTGTCCGAAGCATATAAAAAGGCCGGCGTCGATATCGCGGCAGGGAACGAAGCGGTTGAACGGATGAAAAAACACGTAAAGCGTACCTTTCGTCCGGAAGTGATGACGGATTTAGGTGGATTTGGTGCCCTGTTCGGATTGAACAAAGACAAATATGATGAGCCGGTTCTGGTTTCCGGTACAGATGGTGTGGGAACCAAGCTGAAAATCGCATTTGCCATGGATCGTCATGATACGATTGGTATTGATGCTGTAGCGATGTGTGTCAACGATATCGTTGTACAAGGTGCAGAGCCACTCTTTTTCTTGGACTACCTCGCTTGCGATAAGGTCATCCCGGAGAAGATTGAAGCGATCGTTGCGGGTATCGCGGAAGGCTGTCATCAGTCCGGCTGTGCGCTCATCGGCGGTGAAACGGCTGAGATGCCAGGCATGTACAGTGAAGGTGAGTATGATATCGCAGGTTTCACCGTGGGTATCGTGGACAAAGCAAAAATCATTAATGGCACAACCATCGCACCTGGAGATACGGTCATCGGTCTCGCTTCCAGCGGCGTGCATAGCAACGGCTTCTCTCTGGTCCGCAGATTGCTGCTTGAAGAAGCTGGCCTGGATCTGCACTCCGAAATGACGGAGCTGGGTGGCAAACTGGGCGATGCCTTGCTGGAGCCAACGAAAATTTATGTAAAACCATTACTGTCCCTGCTGGAGAATGTCAAAGTTAAAGGGATGGCGCACATCACGGGCGGTGGATTCATCGAAAATATCCCGCGTATGCTGCCAAGCAACGTGAACGTAGATATCGATTATGGTTCATGGCCGATCCTGCCAATCTTTAATCTTTTACAGCAAAAAGGCGATGTATCGAGCCGTGATATGTTCACAACGTTTAACATGGGTATCGGACTTGTCTTGGTTGTGAACGAAGCGGATGCAGCAAAAGCATTGGAGCAACTAAAAGCTTCCGGTGAAGAAGCGTACATCATTGGCCGTGTAACTGAAGGAGATGCGCGAGTAACCTTCACGGGAGCGGATGTTTAATGACGAACTACCGCATTGCTGTATTTGCCTCAGGGACGGGAAGCAACTTTCAGTCTCTGGTTGATGCGGCACGGAATGGCGAGCTGGGTGCATCGGTGGAATTACTCGTCTGTGATAAACCTGCTGCACGTGTTGTACAGCGAGCACAGGATGCAGGGGTAGAATGTCACCTGTTTACACCGAAAGATTATGCTTCGCGTGAAGCATACGAGGCAGAAATTATCGAAGTGCTCGAATCCAAACAGATCGATCTGGTTGTGCTGGCGGGTTATATGAGACTGCTGACCTCCGTGATGGTGGAGCGTTACGCGGGTCGACTGATCAACATTCATCCATCGCTACTCCCGGCCTTTGCCGGCAAAGATGCGATTGGACAAGCACTTGATTATGGTGTGAAAGTGACAGGTGTAACCGTTCATTTTGTGGACGGCGGCATGGATACGGGGCCGATTATAGCCCAGCATCCTGTGCCTGTCCAACCAGGGGATACGGCGGAAACGATCAGCAAAGCTATCCATGCTGCCGAACAGCAGTTATACCCTGAAGTGGTATCTTGGTTCGCGCGAGGTCTGGTCCAGTTAAACGGACGCCACGTCACCGTTAACAAACCGGTTTGATATAAGTTGAAATTTTTTCCACACATGAACGGAGAGAACAGAAATAAGCTGGAGAAGCGGAGCGTTCGCGTTTATTACTTGATTTTTACCATTATAAAATTGTTCGAAAAATCCAGGAATAACAGCGATCAAAAGATTATTCTGTTCTCGCAGTGGCTCAGTGTGGGAATCGTTTATCAACTTATATAACAGAAGTCGAAAATTGGTACGCATTTTGTGATATTTCTCGGGAAATAAATCGGCTGTGTTTCGTCAGGAAACGCGAAGCTTATGGGATAATAAAGGAGGAGCATATTGTGAGTATCAAAAGAGCGCTGGTCAGCGTATCGGATAAAACAGGCATCGTGGACTTTTGCCGCGAGCTGTCGCAAATGGGTGTGGAGATTATTTCGACAGGAGGTACAAGTAGCCTGTTGTCGAAGGAAGGCGTACCTGTCATCGGAATTTCGGACGTAACCGGATTCCCGGAAATTATGGACGGACGTGTCAAAACATTACATCCGGCAGTTCACAGCGGCTTGCTTGCTGTTCGTGATAACGAAGAGCATACACGCCAAATGCAGGAGCTTGGTTTGGGTTACATCGATCTGGTTGTTGTGAACCTGTATCCTTTCCAGGAAACCATCGCTAAACCGGATGTAGCCTATGAAGATGCGATTGAGAACATCGATATTGGTGGTCCAACGATGCTTCGTTCAGCGGCTAAAAACCATGCTTTTGTTAGCGTTGTTGTTGATGCGGCCGACTACAGTCAAGTGCTGGAGGAAGTGCGCAACGGCGGAGATACGACGCTGGAAACACGCAAACGGCTTGCGGCAAAAGTGTTCCGTCATACGGCGGCTTACGATGCACTCATCTCCGATTACCTGTCCAACGTTAATGGCGATCCATTACCAGAGCGTCTGACCGTTACTTACGAAAAGCTCCAAGATCTACGATATGGCGAAAATCCGCATCAACAAGCGGCATTCTACCGCAAACCGCTGGCTGCGCAGGATACATTGACTACAGCTGAGCAATTGCATGGTAAAGAGTTGTCTTACAATAACATCAACGATGCCAACGCAGCACTGCAGATTGTCAAAGAATTTGAAGAGCCAGCAGTCGTTGCCGTAAAACATATGAACCCTTGCGGTGTAGGAATTGGCGAAAGCATCTATGAAGCCTACAGTAAAGCTTATGCTGCTGACCCAACATCGATTTTCGGTGGCATTGTGGCAGCAAACCGCATCATCGACAGCGATACGGCGAACAAGCTGAGCGAGATTTTCCTGGAAATCGTACTCGCTCCTGATTTTACCCAAGAAGCACTGGATATCCTGACGAAAAAGAAAAATATTCGTTTGCTCAAAACAGGTGAACTGAACGCAGCTCGCAACCGTGAAAGCCAATTCGTGGTGACATCGATTGACGGTGGTATGATCGTGCAACAATCAGACGTACACTCCATTGAAGCGAGCGAGCTCAACGTGGTTACAGATCGTGCACCTTCCGAAGAAGAAATGAAACAGCTATTGTTTGGCTGGAAAGTTGTTAAACATGTGAAGTCCAACGCGATTGTACTTGCTGCGAACGACATGACGGTAGGTGTAGGTGCAGGGCAAATGAATCGTGTCGGCGCGGCCAAAATTGCAATTGAGCAAGCTGGCGAGCAGGCAAAAGGAGCTATTCTCGCTTCCGATGCATTCTTCCCGATGGGTGATACACTTGAGTTGGCGGCAAAAGCGGGTATTACAGCAGTCATTCAGCCAGGCGGCTCGATCAAAGACGAAGAGTCTATCAAGGTAGCCAATGAATATGGCATCGCCATGGTATTCACGGGCGTACGTCATTTTAAACACTAGGACAAGTAATAAGCAGTTTGAAGAGTTAAAGTCCGAACAGAAGTATTAAAATACTCTTCATCAAAAAGTGGCAAGTGTTATAAAGGAGTGTCACCTGTCATGCTGATGACGTATGGGGCACTCCTTTTTTCAGGAAATAGATCAATAAAAAATAGACACTTAATGTTTTTGAAGTGTAGGAACATCACAATCCAGTAAAGCGTGGAGGGAAACAGACGAATGGATATTTTGGTAGTCGGCGGCGGCGGCCGCGAACATGCAATTATCTGGGCACTGGCGAAGAGTCCAAAGGCAGGTAAGATTCATTGTGCTCCCGGGAATGCGGGGATTGCACAGCTGGCAGAGTGTCACCCGATTGCGGTACACGAATTTGACAAACTCAAAGCACTGGCAGTTGAGCTAAAAGTAGACCTCGTCGTTATTGGACCGGATGATCCGCTTGCAGACGGCATTGTAGATGCATTTGACTCGACAGGTATCCCGGTCTTCGGCCCACGTCGTAATGCAGCGGAAATCGAGGGCAGCAAGACATTTATGAAGGATCTGCTACACAAATACAATATCCCTACGGCTGCATATGAGAAGTTCGACAACTACGAGCAAGCTCAGACCTATCTGGACGAGCAAGCGATTCCGATTGTTATTAAAGCGGACGGACTGGCTGCAGGTAAAGGGGTCACCGTTGCATACTCCCGTGAAGAGGCGAATCAGGCCCTTCGCAGTATTATGGTTGATAAGGTATTTGGTGAAGCTGGGGCCAAAGTGATTATCGAAGAATTCCTCGCCGGACAGGAGATGTCGATTCTGGCCTTTGTTGACGGTGAGACCGTTCGTCCGATGGCTGCTGCGCAGGATCATAAACCTGTGTTCGACAATGATCAGGGACCTAATACGGGCGGCATGGGTACGTACTCCCCACTTCCACATATTCCAGCCTCCATTATTGAAGAAGCGGTGGAAACGATCATCAAGCCAACAGCCAAAGCGATGGTAGCTGAAGGTCGTCCATTCCGTGGGGTATTGTTCGCAGGTTTGATGATCTCCCCGGATGGCAAACCCAAAACGATTGAGTTCAACGCTCGTTTTGGAGATCCGGAAACCCAAGTCGTGCTGCCACGTCTGAAAACGGACCTGCTCGACATTTTCTGGGCAACCGTTCACGGGAAGCTGGCTGATCTGGAGATTGAATGGAGCGATGAAGCCGCTGTTTGTGTTGTGCTTGCTTCTGGCGGATACCCGGGCCCGTATGCCAAAGGGATTGTCATCGAAGGACTCAATCAAGTCGAAGAAGCGGTTGTGTTCCACGCGGGTACAGCGCGTAACGAAGCTGGGGACTGGGTGACAAACGGCGGACGTATTCTCGGTGTTGTAGGCCTAGGTGCTGACATTGCAGAAGCAAGAGCCAAAGCGTATGCTCAGGCAGAGCACATTCAATTTGAAGGCAAACATCAACGCTCCGACATTGCAGCCAAAGCTTTGGTGTAACAATTAAGCCAGCCCGTAGGATGGGTACCGCAAGGTATTTGCATCCTTCGGGTTTTTTGCGCGTATTACATATATTATGTGTAAAAAAGACAGCTGCAATCCTTAACATAGCCTTGAGAGTGACAATTAGCCGCTATGCCAGTGAGCCTCTGGATCTGTTTGATACCCAAATGAAACGGGTAGTTTTTTAATAAACTGCATTATTCTATAACAAGAGGACTGTATCAATTCGGAAGAGCCTTTTACATAAAAGCGGGAAATGTAGGTAGTCTGTCTGTAGAAAGATAGGCGATAAATCCATCTCTTAATTACAGGATCACACTGGTTAAAATGCCACAGGATAACATACATATAGACTATTCTGTGAACAATAGACTGTAAGCTTGTGCCAAACCATAACGTGCAACTGGATGGTTTGAATCAAAACATGATATACTTTTCGGAAACAGGAATCGATACGTTGGGAGGTGGATATCTATTGGGTAGGCGATATTGTAAATTGTCCAAATGGCGAATCTAGGTGGAGTTGATCAAGGAACAATGGACAGCATGAGGGGTAACCCGTTTTGATTGAAGTCGTTTCTACACGTCATGGGCGTTATTGACTTCATCTTGGATTCCTGTTTTAGATTTACAAGGTCATTATGCGACTTATACAGAAGTGATCATGAACTGATTTTTATATATTTTTTATTCGTCACGGGCTCTTGGCATCACACATTCAACAGCGTATGAACAGTTAACGGCATGAACGTTAATGTATCACGCTGTAACTATCTTGGAGGTGAATCCCTGACTATCGGGGAAGTCTTTGGACATAATTACCATATTAAATATCGCATTACTTATCATCTTGATTGTACTGACTGCATTTTTCGTTGCGTCGGAGTTTGCTGTTGTGAAAATTCGTACATCAAGGGTGGATCAACTGGTTGCCGAAGGCAATAAACAGGCAGTGCTTGCCAAAAAGGTCGTCTCGGACCTGGATTATTATTTGTCCGCCTGTCAGCTAGGTATCACCGTTACAGCCCTCGGACTCGGGGCCTTGGGGAAACCGACTGTGGAGAGATTGTTATATCCGGTGTTTAGTTATTTTGACGTACCTGCCTCGGCCTCGGCGATTGCTTCTTATGCGATAGCTTTTATACTCGTTACGTTTTTGCATGTCGTTGTTGGTGAGATGGCACCCAAAACGTTGGCGATTCAATTTTCCGAAAAGTTGACTTTGTTACTCTCGCCGCCGCTGTACTGGTTTGGTAAAGTCATGTATCCATTCATCTGGGCACTCAATGGTGCATCGCGTGTAATTTTGCGTGGATTCGGTGTAAAACCAGCCGGACATGATCAGGCTTATTCCGAGGATGAGATTAAGATCATTATGAACCAGAGCTATGAAGGCGATGAGAGTAACCAGACCAAGCTTTCCTATTTGGAAAATGTGTTTGTGTTCGATGAACGTGATGCCAAAGACATCATGGTTCCGCGTACCGAACTGATTACACTGAATCAGGATATGACTTATGACGATATTATTCCTATATTGGATGAGCATAACTACTCCAGATATCCCGTCATCGAGGATGGAGATAAAGACCGCATTATCGGTGTCGTGAATGTGAAGAAGATTTTGCCGGACATGGTTGCGACCCGGGCACATCAATTGAGTGAATTCGTGCGTGAGATCCCATTTGTATCGGAAGTGACATCCATTCAGGATGCGATGATCAAAATGCAACAGGAACGTGTGCATATGGCTGTCGTCGTGGATGAGTATGGCGGTACTTCGGGAATCATTACGATGGAGGATATCCTTGAAGAGCTGGTTGGCGAGATCCGGGATGAGTTCGATGCTGATGAAGTAGCGGACATTCAGGAGACCGGGGAAAACCAGTATCTAATTAGTGGCCGTGTGCTGCTGGATGAACTGGAGCGTCAATTCGGAATTATATTCGAAGGTAATGAAGAGATGGATACGGTTGCCGGATGGATTCAGTACCAGAAGGGTGTCGGTGTGGAAAAAGGAGATACCGTTGAACACGGCGACTATGTCTGGACGGTAGTGGATGCCGAAAACTATCACATCAAGCAGGTGCTGCTTGAACGTGTTAACGGTATTGAGGCCCAGGAAGCCGCCAGCGATCTGGCTTAAACATTTCAAAACTTAATGGAGGTGAATCCCTCATCTGAGGGAAATCATTGGACGGAATAATAGCCTTAAACTTATTTTTAGTAGCTGTATTTATCGGTTTGACCGCGTTTTTCGTAGGAGCCGAGTTTGCTATTTTGAAAGTGCGGATGTCCCGTATTGATCAATTGATCTCGGAAGGCAACAAAAAAGCAGTGGTCGCCAAAAAAGTAGCACATAATCTGGATTATTATCTGTCTGCCTGTCAACTGGGTATTACGATTACTGCGCTCGTACTGGGTGCTTTGGGCGAACCGACCGTAGAGAAAATGTTGCATCCGTTATTCCAGAGTCTGGAAGTGCCTGCTGCACTGTCAACCGTACTCTCTTACGCGATTGCATTGGCATTTATCACCTTCTTGCATGTCGTAATCGGCGAGCTTGCACCCAAGACACTTGCCATTCAGTTTGCTGAAAAGATGACGTTGTTGCTTGCACCACCGCTCTACTGGTTCGGTAAAATCATGAACCCGTTCATTTATGCGCTGAATGGTGCAGCACGTTTATTGCTTAGCATTTTCGGTATCAAACCGGCCGGGCATGATACGGTTCACTCCGAAGAGGAATTAAAGCTGATCATGGCGCAAAGTTATGAGAGTGGCGAGATTAACCAGACGGAGCTGGATTACCTCAAAAACATTTTTGCCTTTGATGAGCGTTTGCTTCAGGAGATCATGATTCCCCGAAATAAAATCGTTACGCTGAATAAAGAAATGCCGCTGGAACAGATTATTGAAGTGCTGAATCAGCATGAGTATACGAGGTATCCTGTCATTGCAAACGGGGATGCAAACCATTTTGTCGGGTTTATTAATACCAAACAGACGTTAACGAGTGTAGCTGCGGGCAGAACGTTCAGCATGAACACGTTCATGCACCCAATGCCGAGCTTCTCGGAGCGTTCACCGATCAAGGATGTACTCGTTCAGATGCAACATAGCCGCGTGCATATCGCTTCTGTCAAAGACGAAGCTGGCGCAACGATCGGAATGGTGACCATGGAGGATATTCTCGAAGAGATTGTCGGGGATATCAAGGATGAATATGAGCATAAAGATCTGGTTAATCCACCGAAGAAATTAAAATTGGTGTAAGAATCAGAATCAGAAGTAGGCTTCATTTTGGTGAGATACACGTTATTAAAGACAGGTTCCCGTACTTCGGTTCGGAGACCTGTTTTTTTATGTGAAAAGCAGTTCAGAGCGATACGTTTTAACAAAAACAAACGAGTCTATTTAAGGTTCATTGAAGTAATATCTTAATTTTGAAATAAATGCTTGCATATTACTCGTATATGGATTAATATGAATTTAAAGAATCTTAATTTAAAGATAAATAATGAAGCTAAAGTAAGTTAATCCTCAGAAGCAGTAAATAAAACAACCGTACAACAACCAAGATAATGAATAATAAACGAAAACTAAGGGAGTGGAGATTATGTTCAGAACTTCAGGCATTCATCATATTACCGCTTTTGTCGACGACGCACAGAAAAATGTAGACTTCTACGCAGGGGTGCTGGGACTTAGACTGGTGAAAAAAACGATCAACTTTGATGCACCGGATGTGTATCACTTGTACTACGGCAATGAACAAGGCGCGCCAGGTACGATCATTACGTTTTTCCCGCAGCAAAATTCAAGAAGAGGTGTGATCGGCTCAGGTCAGACCGGAGTTACCGTCTATGCGGTACCGATGGGCAGCCTGTCGTTCTGGAAAGAACGTCTTGCATCCTTCGATATTCCATATGAAAATAAAACGAGATTCGGCGAACAATATATTCGTTTCTTCGATAAAGGGGGATTGCTCCTTGAACTGGTTGAGCGCGAAGGCGGCGAGCCGAGCCAGTGGACATTTAACGGGGTGACACCTGAACATGCGATCAAAGGTTTTGGCGGTGCGGTGCTCTACAGTCATGTGCCTGAGAAAACGATGGATGTGCTTATCGGCAAGCTTGGCCTGGAACAGGTTGGTGAAGAGAATGGCCTGATTCGTCTGCGGGCGAGCGGTGATCTGGGACAGATCATCGATATTCAATCAACAGGTATCCAGCGCGGTATCGGTGGAGCAGGAACGGTACATCACATTGCATGGCGTGCCAAAGATTATACGGAGCATGAACAGATTCAACAGGATCTGGATCAAACAGGGTATCATCCAACACCCGTGATTGACCGTCAATACTTCAACGCGGTATATTTCCGTGAACCAGGAGGTATTTTGTTCGAGATTGCGACAGATCCTCCGGGCTTTGCACGGGATGAACCGCAAGAGACGATGGGCGAGAAATTGATGCTGCCTGAATGGTACGAACCACAGCGTGAGCAGATCGAACAGTTGCTGCCACCAATTCAAGTACGGGAATGGAAAGGGGAGTCTAAATGATGAGTACAGCGACGATGAAACATATCTACAAAGCAGGTGCGCAGGCAGATGCGGCGACAATATTGTTGCTCCACGGTACAGGTGGAACGGAGAATGATCTGATCGGACTGGCAGAGATGATTGCTCCGGGGGCGGCGATTCTTGGAGTGCGAGGTAACGTGTCCGAGAATGGGATGCCACGTTTCTTCCGCCGCCTTGCAGAAGGTGTCTTTGATGAAGAGGATCTGATTGCACGGACAGCAGAGCTGGGAGCCTTTATCGATGCTGCTGCGGTGGAATATGGATTCGATCGATCGAACGTGTATGCGCTGGGCTATTCCAATGGTGCCAACATTGCCGCAAGTCTGATGTTCCATCAGGCAGATGTATTCAAGGGAGCAATCCTGCACCATCCGATGGTGCCGCTTCGCGGACTGACACTGCCTGATCTGAAAGGACTGCCCGTGTTCATCGGTGCAGGAGAGAATGATCCAATTGTGCCAAGACGTGAAACGGAGGAACTGGCTTCACTGCTGAGCGGGGCGGGTGCCGATGTGCATATGCATTGGGAACGTCAGGGGCATCAACTGACACGTACCGAGGCAGAAGCCGCGGCAGCATGGTATACAACACAGGTGTAATACAGGTACAGTACTTGTGGATGTATTGCATTACGAGATCTAGCACATATCGACATATATAAGAAGTTCGCAGGCAGCCTGATCGTTGAGATCGGGCTGTTTTTTCATTTTATTAATCTATATAGGATAACAGCGATTGAAGGTTATTCTGTCATCGGAGTGCACCGTGTAAAATCTTTAAGTTAACTTATTTGCCTCACGAAAAACGAGCACATCTGTTATGTAAACGTGCCAAACCGGGTAAGGATTTGAAATAGTGAGAGTCCACGCAGTATGCTTGTTATATAGCTTCGACACTACACGAATATCATGAACTGGAGGGGTTAATGTGGAACGTAACATCAAAGATTTGGTACAGCAGATGACACTGGAAGAAAAAGCGGGAATGTGCTCAGGGCTCGACTTTTGGCATCTGAAAGGGGTGGAGCATCTCGGCATTCCATCTATTATGGTAACGGATGGTCCTCACGGATTGCGCAAACAGGACAGCAGTGCAGATCACTTGGGTCTGACCGCAAGTGTACCTGCAACCTGTTTCCCGTCTGCGGCAGGGCTGGCGAGTTCGTGGGATACCGAGCTGGCGCGTCAGGTGGGCGTGGCTTTGGGTGAAGAATGTCAGGCCGAAGATGTGGCGGTACTGCTTGGACCGGGTGTAAATATTAAACGTTCTCCCTTGGGCGGACGGAACTTTGAATACTTTTCTGAAGACCCACTCTTATCTACTCAGATGGCTACCGCTCATATTCAGGGCGTGCAGAGCCAGGGCGTGGGTACGTCTCTCAAACACTTTGCGGTGAATAACCAGGAAGAGCGCCGTATGTCGATTGATGCGGTGGTAGACGAACGGACGCTACGCGAGATTTATCTGGCCAGCTTCGAAGGCGCAGTGAAGGATGCACAGCCTTGGACGGTCATGTGTTCTTATAATAAAGTGAACGGTACGTATGCGGGTGAAAATGAGTGGCTGCTGACGGACATATTGAAGGATGAATGGGGCCATGAAGGTCTGGTTGTCTCGGACTGGGGTGCAGTGAATGAGCGGGCGGATGCCCTTGTAGCTGGACTGGAGCTGGAGATGCCAGCAAGCGGCGGTATTGGAGAACGTAAGGTGATCGATGCGGTAGAGAGCGGAAAGCTGCCCATGGACAAGCTGGATCTTGCGGTGGAGCGTTTGCTGACCTTAATTTTCAAAGCGGTGGATCATAAGAAAGAAGGCGCTTCGTACGATAAAGATGAACATCATCAGCTTGCACGTAAAGTGGCATCCGAGAGTATGGTTTTGTTGAAAAATGAAGCCGGGCTTCTTCCGCTAAAGCGTGAAGGTAGCGTAGCCATCGTAGGTGCTTTTGCACGTAAACCTCGCTTTCAGGGAGGGGGGAGCTCCCACATTAATCCGACCAAGGTCGATGATATTGTGGACGAGATGACTCTTGTGGCAGGCGATGGAGTGACCATCTCGTATGCACCAGGGTACCGGATTGAAGAGGACGATGTGGATGAGACACTGTTGCAGGAGGCTGTTCAGGCTGCACAAGCGGCAGATACCGCTGTCGTATTTGTTGGATTGCCGGATCGATACGAATCCGAAGGGTATGACCGTGCCCACCTGCGTCTGCCAGACAACCACATTCGTCTGATTGAAGAGGTTGCCAAGGTGCAGTCTCGTGTAGTGGTTGTGCTAAGCAATGGTTCTCCAGTGGAGATGCCTTGGCTGTCGCAGGTCCAAGCTGTGCTTGAAGCTTATCTTGGCGGACAGGCCGTAGGAGGCGCAATCGCCGATCTGCTCTACGGTGAGGTGAACCCGTCCGGTAAACTGGCAGAGACCTTCCCGGCTAAGCTTAGCCACAATCCGTCCTATCTGAACTTCCCTGGTGAGGCAGATCGTGTGGATTACCGTGAGGGGATCTTCGTCGGTTACCGTTATTATGATAAAAAAGAGCTGGACCCGCTATTCCCTTTTGGATACGGCTTGAGTTATACCACGTTTGAGTACAGCGATTTACAAGTAGATCGCACAGCGCTAACGGATCTGGACGAGGTGCAGGTACAAATACGCGTCACCAATACCGGGGAGCGTGCAGGGAAAGAGATCGTACAGCTGTACGTTAGTGATGTTAAGAGTACAGTGATTCGTCCGGTTCGGGAGCTGAAATCTTTTGCGAAGGTGGCACTGGAGGCTGGCGAGTCCAAAATAGTTCATTTCACGCTGAATAAGCGTTCGTTCGCGTATTACAACGTGGATATGAAAGACTGGCATGTCGAGACGGGGGAGTTCGATATACAGCTCGGTAGCTCTTCGCGTGATATTCGTATGCAGACTCGGGTAAGCGTAGAGTCTACTGCCACGTTCATTCCAACGTATACACGCAATAGTACCCTGGGCGATATTCAGCGCGACCCCGAGAATAAAAAGCTGATTGAGCAGGCTTTGCAGCAATTCCAGGAAGCGAGCGGTTTTGGTGGCGGTGACGATTCCGGTGATCATGATCATGCGGACATGATGAACGCGATGATGAAATATATGCCGCTGCGTGCCCTTGTGGCTTTTAGCGGTGGCGCGATGACCGAGGATACGATGAATCAGTTACTGGATCAGATGAATAACAAGGATCACGGTATTCGCGGATAAGAGAATTTCATCCCGATTCTGCTCCATGACCTGTGATCTGTGAAGAAGTAATGAGGCTATGCGCGAGGAAAAGGGCGCGAGGCTGTAAGTTTTATATTGTACGTTCAGCTACTGCAAGGCTGAGAGGGATACCCGATCCGGTGATGGATCGGGTGTTCTTTTTTTACAGGGGAAAAGGTATAATTAGTAATTGATAATCATTTTCATTTAGAAGCATGATGAGAGACGGGATACTGTGGATCAGTGGGGAGGGAAGGTGAAGCAATGAGTCATGATGCTGGATTACATACGTTGGGTTCAAGTGCGTATATTCAGACCCGGGATGGCCGGAAGTTGCATTACATGTCGAAGGGCGCTGGAGAAGTGACGGTCGTTTTTGAGTCGGGGATGGGCGTTTCCAGATCTACATGGGGGCTGGTTGTGCCGACGATTGCGGAGCATGCACGTACCGTTGTGTATGACAGGGCAGGAGCGGGACGAAGTGATGTTGATTTTTCTCCACGCACGCTCACCCGGATTGCGGTAGACCTGAATGACCTGCTAAAAGCGCTCGGGACAGGGCCGATTATTCTGGTGGGGCATAGCTGGGGAGGGCCAATTGTACGTGTAGCGGCCGCTAGTAATCTGTCACGTCTGCAGGGTATCATTCTTGTTGACCCGTCGGATGAGCATTGTGAGTTATATTTTTCCCGTATGGCGAAGGTCGGTTTTGCGATAAATGGGGCACTTATTCCCGCTCTGGCTCGTGTGGGCCTGTATCGGTTTCTTGGCATCAAAGACTTTCTTAGTCAGCCTGATGACGTTGTAGCAGATCACCGCCGGGAGGACTTTACGGTACAAGCTGCTCGGACGATGGCTGCGGAGGGAAAGAATTTTTTGCAAGATTTAAAGGGGTTACAGGAGCAACCTCCCGAATTGGGAGACTTGGAAGTTAGCATTATTTCGGGTACGTTGCCGGGCAAGGGAGAACGTAAAATCAGACCTGCCATTGTTGAAGCTCACCGTCAGACGGTGAGTAAGCTAGCCAATGCAAGGTGGGTAGAAGCAGCGCGTTCGGGTCACATGGTGATGTTTACAGATCCTGAAGTGATCGTCAATGAGATCATGCGAATGATACGCGATGCGGAGTAAGAGATAAGAAAGTGGAAAATGAGAAATGTAAAGTATTTGAGTACAGTCGTTATAGCGAGTAGAAGATTGTTCCTCCCGGTGTCGGGCGCAAGGACAGAGCAAAAGTGATACAATAAAAAGAAAAAGCAATGGATGACATTGTTAGACCATATAAGCGGAGTGTGGAGACAGATGAAACCAGAGAATCAAGAAACAACAGGAACGGGAGCCGGAAACGAAGGTTCTAGAAATGTCCATGTAGGCATGGAAGATATCGTACGCGCACATCATGTGCTGCGTGAAGTGATTGTCAGAACGCCGCTACAGCGGGATGCTGTACTTTCGGCTAAATATAACTGTAATGTGTATCTGAAACGGGAAGACCTTCAGGTGGTGCGTTCTTTTAAAATTCGAGGGGCTTACAATATGATACGCAGTCTGACCCCTGCCGAAATGGAGAAAGGCATCGTCTGCGCCAGTGCCGGCAATCACGCACAGGGTGTAGCTTTTAGCTGTAATGCACTGGGCATTCACGGCAAAATCTTTATGCCAAGCACAACACCGAACCAGAAAGTGAAACAGGTACGACGTTTTGGCGGCGATAATGTAGAAGTTGTCCTGATCGGTGATACGTATGATGATGCGTATGCGGAAGCGATGCGGGCATGTGACGAGCAGGGCATGACCTTTATCCATCCGTTTGATTCACCGAAGATTATTGCAGGGAACGGTACAGTTGCGATGGAGATCATGGAAAGCCTTGATGAGAATGCAGACTATGTATTTGTCACCATTGGCGGCGGCGGATTAGCGGCTGGGGTAGGAACCTACATGAAAACGGTTAGTCCTGAAACACAAATCATCGGCGTTGAGCCGCTTGGGGCAGCTTCCATGAGTGAAGCAATGTTCCGCAAACAAGTGGTTACGCTGGATGATATCGATAAATTTGTGGATGGGGCAGCGGTGAAACGGGTCGGTGATTTGACTTATGACATCTGTAGCAACATCCTGGATGATATCGTGAAGGTGCCAGAAGGCAAAGCCTGCACAACCATTCTGGAATTATATAACGAAAATGCGATCGTGGTGGAGCCTGCGGGCTCGCTGGCTGTAGCTGCACTGGAGCAATACCGCGAACAGATCGCAGGCAAGACGGTAGTTTGTGTCATCAGCGGCGGTAACAATGATATTGACCGGATGCAGGAGATCAAAGAGCGTTCCCTGATCTACGAAGGTCTGAAATATTATTTCATGGTGAATTTCCCGCAACGTGCTGGGGCGCTACGTGAGTTCCTGGAGGAAGTGCTCGGTCCGAATGACGATATCGCCAGATTTGAATATACGAAAAAACATGACAAGGAAAATGGCCCTGCCTTAGTCGGCATCGAGCTCATGTACAAGGAAGACTACCAGCCACTCATCGAACGTATGAACCGCAAAGGTATCGCCTACACTGAGCTGAACAAAAACTTAAATCTGTTCAACATGTTGATCTGAGAGAGAGGTGTCTTTTTACAAGTGAAACCTACTATAGGGTCAGAGCAACAGAAGAAAGTGCCTCAGATCCGACCTGCACGGAAGGAAGATGTGGATCAGATCATCCCGCTGCTGGTGCAGGCGATTGGGGATATCGCTTATGCACTTGCGGGGGAGGCGGACCATGAGCGGGCAATGGACGTCTTACGTGAGTTTGTTACACAGGAAAATAACCGGATCAGTTATCAAAATATAACTGTGATGGAGCAGGATGGTGAGATTGCTGGCATGCTGGTAGCGTACGCCGGTGATGATGTGGATCGTCTGGACCAGCCGCTTCTGAATCGTCCCGGACGTGATGGCGATGAGAAATATGCTCTGGTAAAAGAAACCCGCCCTGGGGAGTATTATCTCGATACTCTTTCGGTAAGTGAGCCATTTCAGGGGCAGGGCATCGGCCGTGCACTGATGGCTGCTTTTGAGCAGCAGGGAAGAGAACTCGGGCACACGCAGGTTGCCCTGATCGTGGAGCAGGACAATGGCCGCGCCATGCAGCTCTATGAACGGCAAGGCTATGTTCAAGATGAAGTGATTCTCATCGGTGGACATGAGTATTACCATATGGTCAAAGAGCTCTCAGTTCTATAGATTGGCTGGAATGCATTCGAGCTTCGCACTCAAAAGGAGCCAACGCTTGAGTGATGGATGCTTACGTATGTAACAGTGAGGGACACCATCTGTATCGTGAACCCGTAACAACTATATTTAGTCAGTTAACAGCAGATACGCCAAAAAAGACGAAGCAACGCCGAGGGCGGTGGGTTCGTCTTTTTTGGATAAAGCGGCGGTGGAGCAATATAAGCTGACAGGCTAACGATCTCAGATGACGCTATTTGGTCGATTTCAACTCATTTAAAATTCTAACGATCAGGAGAAACGTTATTTCCCCATTTCAGACGAGAAATCATTGATTTTTGCTCATTTCAGAAGAAATAGCGTCTCTGGTGATCGTTAGATCACTGAACACCTCTAAGTCGGCCAAATAAGGTCTGTGGTGATCGTTAGAATTTTTTTCATCCGTACAACCTTCTACGCGACTAGCACAAGGAACGGTGTATGAAAAATGTTGACTATTCCAAGCTTACCATTGCATGCACACATCTATTTAACCTAACTCCCTTGCTCTACCTCCAGCTTATCCAGGCCATTGGCTGATTGTTACCGTTAGATTGATCTAAAACTTTTATATACCGTACTCCGGCAGATATTCATCCCTAGATACGTTCTGTTCCAGCCATTTGTCGACAGCCTCTGTTCTTTCAAACTTGGATTCAGCGACGACATCCATGAACGCATTCAGTTTTTTCAAAAAAGCACTGTCCTCGGAAGTATTCCGCTGTAAGACAGCTTTGTACCCTTTTTGAGCATTGGGCACCATTACGTTGGTGTCGTAATCGAACAGCGGGGTATTATCGAGCCCGTAAAAGGTGTACAAGGTGTATTGATTCATCAACATCTGTACCTGGTTTTTCCGGTTAGACTTAGGAAAATCATTCAGGAACCGCTCTTGATTCAGCGCACGGTTCAGCATATCCTGATATCCGATCATCAGCCCCCCATCTTCAGAGGCGATATTGCTCGTTTCGACTGCCATGATGCGAATGTACTGTTTGATATCTTCATTTACATAAGAAGTGTATTTTTCAAATGCGGCATAATTCATGATTGGATAGAGATAACCCTCGATCATCGTAAGACGATAACCGCTGTCTCTGGCCTGTTGCAGCAGTGAACGGAGACTCGTGTCCTTGGTGCGGGACATCAGCTGGGTGAAGCTGTCATTCCATTTGTATATTTCCTGCATCTGATCCTGAACATTGGGAACAAGCATGCGATCCGTTATGGCCGTTAGCGCTTTGAAGCGGGCATTTTCCAATTGAAGCACCATCAAGGTTGCATGATAAGGAGTCACCTGGCTGATTTTAGACTCCAGATAACGGTCTGCCGCGGGCAGGCCATTTTTTTTATAGAGCATGGTCTGAAAAGATTTGTAGATTGCGGTTGAATTGGCCGATGTTACTTTGCTATCCGTAGCAGGGGCAGCAGAAGCGATGCCAGTGACTGGGGAAACCGCTGTTTGTAACAATAGAGTAATAGCCGTAGCGGTAAGCAGCGTACGCATACCTTTCTTTTTATAAAAATACAAAGATGATGTCATGGATATAAACCTCCTGTAATTTTGGAATGAACAGATAAGGATGAAAAGTAGACTTGATTCACTATTACACACAGATTAAAGCAATTGGCACAAGAAGTGGTTTCGGAATGATGACAAAATCTTCTGTTAATTTTAACCTTTACAGGTGGATGCAAGGCCAATGTTTCTGCGAAAATAATTTTTGGGGAACCGGAAACCTTTTAACGATTCGGAACGTCTTAGTTGTGCATAGGTAAATACAGGAATTACTGAAATGAACAGCTAACTATAAGAGTGTACCAATTATAGGAGAATGGGGATAGGTTTATGAGGAAAGCGGGAGGAAATCAAGTCAAGAAAGTGATGTCAGCGCTGGCTGTATCAGCCATGCTTATGTCTGCACTGCCAACATCGGTGATGGATGCAGCTGCAAGAATCAGCATTTATATTAACGGTACTGAGGTGCCGGCGGTTCAAGCCCCTGTGATGAAGGCTGGACGTGTACTCGTTCCACTCCGGTCGATTTTTGAAGGAATTGACGCGGAAGTGCAGTTCAACAATAAAACGAAAACCATTACAGCAACCCGTGGGGATCAGGAAGTGAAATTAACACTTGGTTCCAAGGCTGCATATATCGATGGTCAACTGAATGTGATGGATGTTCCTGCGAGTACGATTAAAGGTAGTACGATGGTACCCATTCGTTTTGTGAGCGAAGCTTTTGGGGAAAAAGTATTCTGGAACTCACGCAGTCAGCGTGTGGATGTTAAAACCACATATACACCTGAAACGCCGGTTGATGATACGCAGTTTTCTGCTTGGAATATTTATGGATCCGTATCTGGCAGTAACGGAGATGGCCGTGACCTGACGGTAAGCTTCACACGTGCAAAGTCAGAGAGAACAGTGTCAGCTTACAGGGTGATGCTGGTCAAAAGTGGGGATATCAACAGCTTTAAAGAATCCGTTGCTACAGCCGTATCTCCGGCGAACTACACTTCAATTACACCAAACGGCACCAATCCGAAGCTGACACTTAACGCTCAGACACGCGACGTTAACGGTGATTTGCTGAATAGCAATGAATCCTATCGATTGTATGTACTGACTGTAGGTAACAGCAACAATAACAACCAAAACTATCTAGGCTGGTCTTCACAGGTTCTGAAGCTGAACCAGGTGAAACCTTCTGTTCAAGCTGTGACGGGACTGCGCATTGCCGATGTTAGCGATAATGGCGACGGAAGGGATCTGGAGATCAACTTCACACAGCCAAGCACCAATTCGAATATTACGAGTTACCGTGCATTTGTTGTGAAGGCGAAGGACGCATCCTCATTTAACCAAGCTGCTGCGAGCAAGGTATCCAGCGCGAATTACACGATCATCAATAAAGGGAATTCCAGTACAGTCAAAAGCATACTGAACTCTTCATCGCGGGATACGTCGGGCGAGTTGATCAAAAACGGAACCGCGTATGTTGTATACATTATGTCTGTAAGTGCGAATACAGCAACAGATAGCAAGCTGTCTGCGGCTTCGTCTTCCCTGACGTTGTCCTTGAATTCAACTCCGGCTCCGGTCATTACACAAGTGAGAGACATCTCGGATTATGGAGATGGACGCGATATTCAGGTGAGCTTTAACCGTGTATCGGATGAATCAAAGGTAACGAACTATCGTGTGTTTGTTGTACGCAACTCGGTAGCCAGCAGCTTTAACTTGCCTACAGCAAGTAATCTGTCTTCCAGTTTATATTATACCGTGAACAAAACAGGTAATAACCTCGTGGTTACATTGCCATCGAATATGCGGGATACCAGCGGTTATAACATCACAAACTTGCAGGATTATCGCATCTTTGTCATGGCAGCAGGCACTCAGCAGAACAACTATACCCATGCGTTGTCAGCTTCCTCCAATGTCTTGAGACTGACCTCCAATAGCAATGCAGGTGTGGCAACGAACCTGTCTGTTACAGATATTGCGGATAACGGAAATGGAACTGACATGCGCGTGTCGTTTAGCAAAGCAAGCGATGAGTCCAATGTTTCTCACTATCGAGTATTCGTCGTACCTGCCAATAACGTAGGAAGCTTCAACCTGAATGCTGCAAATGCGTCGAACAATTATACACAAGTGAATAAAACAGGTGGTAACCTGACCGTAACACTTTCGAGTAACTCGGTGGATACGAATGGCTATAGAATTGCGAACTACAACGCTTATCGTGTATTTGTTCTGTCCGTAAATAGTAACGGGAACTGGAGTCAGAACGCACTTTCCTCATCTTCGGCTCAAATTACGCTAACACCGAATGCAACGGTTATCGCACCGACCAGTGTGAGTGCAACCGATGTTGCGGATAACGGGAATGGCAGTGATCTGCGTGTAACATTCAACCGGTCAACGGATGAGAATAATGTGAATCATTATCGTGTGTTTGTTGTGAAAAATACGGCTGTAGGAAGTTTTAATCTGAATGCTGCATTGAATAACGGCTTCTACACGTATAGAAGTAAAAGTGGGAGTAATCAGGCTTTCACATTAGCAAGTGATGCTAGAGCAACGGATGGTAGCCTTATTGGCGATAATGTTGATTATCGGGTATTCGTCCTGGCGGTGAATAATAATTCATCTCAATCGAGCGCGCTGTCTTCAGCATCGCCTGTGGTTAAATTAGGTAGTGCTTCTCCTGTAGTAGCAGTGGGCAGTGTAAGTGTAGCGGTTAAAAATCAGGGACAACAAGCGGGTAACGCTTCTGATGTAACCGTAAATTTTGCCAAAGCATCGAATGAAACAGGCATTGCCAAATATCGTCTGTTTATTGTCCCGGCTGATCAGGTACCTGGTTTTACGCTAAATACAGCGATGAATATTAATTATTATAATGATTTGGATAAAAGCAGTGCAGGCACTACTTTCGCATTGAGCGATGGATACCGGGATATTAATAACAGATCTATCGAGATCGGGAAAAAGTATAGAGTGTTTATTATGTCTGTATCCGACAGTACAACTCGTTCGTCAAGTCTTTCAGTGGCTTCCGACGAATTTAGTATTAGTAACATAGTACAATCTGTTCAAGCAGCCGTTATTACGGGTCTACAGAAATCAAGTACTGTAACTGAAGCAATCTACAAGTTGACTTTCACCAAACCATCTAATGAAGCTGGCATTTCCTCATATCAATTGTATATTGTGAAGGGAAGAGGGGCTGTTGATCCGGCTACAGCTACTTCCAGCAGTAACTATTCAGTAGGAGATCCCAAAGCGGTTGAAGTTACTTTGAATACCAATGTTAAAGATACTACAGGGGCTAGTCTTGTGGAAGGAGAAGAGTACACCGTATATATTGTGTCAGTTGCGTCTAATACAACAACCAATAGAAGTACGATCTCTAATCCATCTGAAGCATTTAAGCTCGAAAAAGCTCCAGCAGCTACACAATCAACTCCTCCGCAGTAAACTACGGCACAAAGTTAGCAATAGAATTGTAATGCTTCAACTCCCTTTCCCTCCTTGGAAAGGGAGTTTTTTCTTTGCATCCGTTAATGCCGAGGAAAGTGAACCGCTCTCGGTACGACATATGTCCTTATTTTTCCATATTTAGACACGCTCAAATAGGTTCCTAAGGCCATTGCTGGTCTTGGATCAAACCATGGATAATAGGAGTCATAGAGCGTGACTAGCTCATGGGCCGAAAGGAAGGATGCAATGTTACCATTTCGTTTGACGGGGCAGCCGGATTCCCGGATGCCGCTATACTTGTACGGTGTAGGTACACAGGAAGAGAAAGGACTGCATCGACCAGGGGGATTTCCGGTGTATCAGTTATTTTTGGTGCGTAATGGTGGAGGACAGTTTAATATCTCTGGCAAAGGAACGATCATAATGGGCGCAGGGCAACTGTTTGCTCTGGAGCCGGGCATTGCTCACGAATATACCCCGCATACAAGAACGGGTGGAGAACTGGGGTTTATTGGGATCGGCGGCGAATCAGCAGAATCAGTACTTCGGACGACAGGCATCATGTGCGAAAGACCTCGCACATTAACCGCGTTTGAGCTGATTTGGTCACAGATGACGGAACTGTGGAAGGGGTTGGATCAGGGCGGGATGTCGATGTGGCAAATGTCCACTTTGATTTACCAGCTGATTCTGGACTTGGCTCAGGCTATGGCTCCAGTTGGTTATGTTTCACATGTACATGGGAGTTCCGAAGCTGGTCTGGAGGGACTCAACCGGGCAATCGTTTTGATGCAGGCTCATTATCAGGACGATCTGTTATTGAAACATGTGGCCGAGGCAGTTGGTTACTCTGTGCAGCATTTGAATCGTTTATTTCATCAGCATTATGGCGTGACTGGACATCAGTATATGCAACGCTGGCGTTTACAAAAGGGACTGGAGTGGCTTAATGAACATCCTGAGGCTAGTGTGAAGGAAGCTGCGGAGAATGTAGGCATGGAAGTGAATTATTTTATTCGTATGTTCAAGCGTGAATTCGGGGAAACGCCAGGCAAAGGTATGAAACTACGCAATCAGCTCAGACTGGAGCAGACCCTTCACCCCCGTCAAAAATAAAATACGAATCTGCAATAAAAAAAGAGACCTGACGGTCTCTTGAATGGAATTTCTTATAAAGTAAAAGAATATCTATGTGTACCACGAAACAACCACATTCGACATTGCCTCCTTCAATCATGCCTGCTTTTTTTGCCCGAAAATAGGCCGGATTAAAGCAAGACCAACAATACCAATAACGGCGCTAACCCATGGAGCCATGTAGAACACAGGAAGTTTATCCCGAAGTGGATAACCCACAAAAAGAACAAGTACAACGATCACGATATAAATGATAATGCCTCGAACGTTAACTTTGGGCATGACATGTTTGTCTGTCCCCTGGTCGTCCGGACGTTCTGCTAATCGGCGCAGCATCTCTACGAGCGCAATTCCGCCTACAGCGCTAATGATGAGAGAGAACAGGCTGATATGTTCGAATGCCTCCGTATCGCCGTCTGTTAAACCGAAGAATAGTCCTGCACATCCTTGAATGAACAGGACAACGGATATGGCTGCCCAGGCAATCATCACATACCATGTTGGTGTCCGTTTCACAGGTTCTGGTGTATCCGATTGATCGTCAGATTGAGGGACACTTCCGCTACGGTTTCCCCTGCTTGAATCTTTCCCTGTGCTTGCCCCTGATTGCGCATATGTATCTGCTGAGCCTACTCCAAGTTGGGTATAAATATCTTCTTCCAGATCAGAGCCGTACAATTCGCGTGCCGATTTGTTATCTTTCTGTGCTTGTACGATGGCTTTTCCCGCAGCGAGAATCCATTCTTCCTGTGTTTTCTCGTCTGCTGGCGCTTGCCTTGCGATGGTGCTGATCTGGTTATACAATTGTAAGTTGTCTGGTGTCATACGGCTCATCTCTGTGATTTGCCGATTTTGTATTTCTTTCAGCTTTTTATAGGAAATCCCCATTGCTTGCTCCCCCTGTCTCACACGTTCTGCTCTTCCATTCCATGAAGACCCTGACGATATTTTAGTATACGGGAAGGGCTCTCGTTTCGCAAAGTCATTCCTTATAAAACAACTGCTTGTGATTTACCCATAGCCCGATACAGGCTAACACAACACAGGTGCATAAGAGCACCAGTTTTCCATGATGCTGAATCCATCCGAGTAGATGTGCCATGAGTTCATTCCTTTCGGTAACAGGCCTCCGGGACAGGCGTGCCTGAGATTTTGGTTTTATTTTCCCCTGTGGAGTTGTGAATATACATGGCTTGGTTGGAAGAAGCAACGATTCTGTGAACCGTGAATAAAGAGCTGCCCAATCCATCACAATAGTAGCATTTCCAAACTGAAATGATGGATAGGAGTGTGGTTAGCATGGATAAACAATCAGATCTCACACGAAAGATGCTGCTCAACAGTAATTCCCGTGGTGCCATGGATGAAGTGGTACCGATGGAAGAGGCAGTGGAGGATACTGAGTTCGGCGAAGAGTTGAATGATGATAACTGGCAGGGAAGAAGCTTCTGGGACAACGAGGGAGCAGGTCAGCAACATGAGTGGAACGGACGTATTGAGACTCATGCGATGTTTCGCAGGAGCTATGAGTAGGATCGTACAGATATAACGCAAGAATACAGGAATGAATCAGAAATTTTCGGAGCCCTGCTGAATATAGCGAGGCTCTTTTTTTACGGATAATGCTTACGAAAAGAGAACAGCTTTACATGACCTAAGGTGTTCATTTCTCGCGTTGACTTGCGGGTGAGGGAATGATAATATACTAATATCTTCTTAATACTTACTAAACTTATCGGATTAAACATAATTAATCAAAATACGTTGAATATATAACAAGGAATTAGGCGCAAGGTCATCATGAAAGGGGAAATCCGTATGGAACGTCAGATCAGCATTCGTCACGGGGAAGAGGAGTTAACTGCGACCATTCACTATCCGGTTGTCAAAGATATTAAAGAGGAGACACGTCAGCAACGTGTGCCTCTAGCTGTCATATGCCACGGTTTTGTGGGGAGCCGAATTGGAGTGGATCGGTTGTTCGTGAAGACAGCTCGTGAACTCGCGGAAGACGGATATCTGGTGCTACGTTTTGATTACATCGGTTGCGGAGAGAGCAGTGGGGAGTACGGAGCAGAAGGATTAGAGTCGATGATACTGCAGACTCGTTCTGTGCTGGATTATGCTGTGAACTGCAGTGATGTCGACCCTACACGTGTGACTCTGATCGGACATAGCTTGGGCGGAGCAGTTGCGCTGTTGACTGCTGTACGTGACAAACGGGTTAAAAATCTTGTCATGTGGTCGGCTGTCGGTTATCCGTTCAACGATATCGTGAAGATTACGGGCAGGGATGTGTATGACGAGGGTGTGAGAGCAGGGGCTTCCGACTATCTTGGCTATAAATTTACGCCTAAATTCTTTGACTCTTTGGCGGAGCATCAACCATTCCAGGAAGCTGTGAAGTTCAGCGGAGATGTGCTGGTTGTGCACGGTACTTCCGATGAAGTCATCCCTGTGGACTATGCGTTCTTGTATCAAAAAGTGTTCTGGATGCGCCAGGAAGGGCGCTGCGACAAGGAAATCATTTTCCAGGGCAATCATACCTTCTCATCTGGTAAAGAGCGCGAACAACTGATTACACGTACGAGAGAATGGCTCGGGGAGCGTCAGAAGATTGAAGAGAACTGGCAACACTGGATGATCTAAGCGATAAGCCTTACGTCATCAATCAAAAGTCACGGGTATTAACTTGGAAAAGCGCTTGCTTCGGGGTAAAATAGAGAGGTAAGCATCCTATCCGTGTCTGGAGGTTGGCAGCGATGACATTACCTGCACTATTCATTGCGCATGGTTCTCCTACGCTGGCGTTGGAGAGCAGTGATTACACTCAATTTTTGAACGAGCTTGGAGACAGGCTGCCGGCTCCAAAGGCCATCGTTGTATTCACCGCACACTGGGACAGTCCCGATCCTTCGGTGACGATGGATGAGTCCCATCAGACCTTGCATGATTTTTACGGATACCCTTCAGCGTTGTATAACATACAATACCCTGCAGTCGGGCAGACCGATGTTGCGAGCGAGATTTGTGCGTTATTCTCCCGTAGTAACTTGCCACATCGACCTGTTCGTGGGCGTGGACTGGATCATGGCGTATGGGTGCCACTGCTGCATATGTACCCTGAAGCAAGCATTCCAGTGATTGCTGTATCGGTGGATTCGCTACGTTCTCCGCAAGAGCAGTATGATATCGGGCGTATGCTGGAGCAACTCAGGCATGATAACGTGCTGATCATCGGCAGTGGTGGAACCGTGCATAATTTAAGAATGCTGGCACAGGATGATGAGCCACAAGACTGGGCTATCGAGTTTGATGATTGGCTCGGAGAGCGTCTAGAGCAATGGAATACCAGAGAATTGTTTCTGTATGAAAAAAAAGCTCCTCATGCGCGGACGGCCGTTCCGTCTTATGGCATGGAACATCTTGCGCCATTGTTCTACGCAATGGGCACAGCAGATATGTCTCGCACAGCGAAGCGATCATTTCAGTCGTATGCCTGCGGCACGTTAAGTTTGAATTGCTGGCAATTTGGTGACGGCATATAACTTGGGGCAGATGATAACAGAAACATCAATTCAGATGGCGAAATGAAGAATACAGTCGTATGATTATAAATAAGCAAAAAGGTTCCTGCGGTCAGTTGATTGACTGAGTGGAACCTTTTTTTGGGTTTGGGTGTTCAGCGGTGATTATTTGCGAAGTTCGAACAACTCACATTCGGTGCGTGAGTGATAGGCGAGTTCACTCACACTGGATTGGACAACAACGGTTCTCTCGTCAAAACGAATGATGATACCTCCAGAGTCAATCTGGTGGTTATCTTTGAATACCCGGATTTTATGTTTTAAGGTCATGGCTTCCTGAAAATCGGCGTCGGTTTCGAGACGGCGCTGCGTCGGCATAGGGATACTCCTTTGTACTGTTAGACTTTATAACCATCATAATATGGGATTCTACTGGTGAGCAAGTGTAGAGACTCGGATGCACAATGGTTGAAGAAGATGGAAGAGCGATTGGCAATAAGAGCAGATCAGCATAGGTTGTCAGGTTATGAAGCAATGAATGAAAAGAATGCAATACAAAGCCCTGCTCCAAGGGGGGAAGCAGGGCTGAGTTTCTTATATTTTTAATGATTAAGCAGTTTTCTTAGTGGGTGTAATGGTTGGTGTGTCTGTTGGCTGAATGGTTCTGTCCTTTTTGAACAATCCGCGAAGGTAAGGCAGTACCCAGTGATCCAGACCAATTTTACCAGCATTTGCACCAGCTACGACGATGAAGATTTCCAATAATACCAGTTGAGCATTTGTGCTTACTGTACCCGAGAAGAGGAACGCGAAGTTCATGACCATCGCCATCAGAGCTGCCAGCGTTGTGAAGCATCCAAGAATGAGTCCCAGACCTACCAGGAATTCACCGAGCGGGATCACGAAGTCGAACAATCCGGCATTTGGAATAGCGAACTTTTCAAGGAACGTTGCCCACCAAGCTTGAACCGCTGGATGATCGCCTGTTGCTTTTTCAAGTGCTCCAGTGAGGAACCCGCCAGCTTGGAATCCGCCGGTCAATTTGCTCCATCCGTGAGTCATCCAGTCATAACCGATATACACCCGAAGTACTGTCAAAATCCACATTGCCACTTTGTTTTCTCTAAGCCATTGATTGAAGCTGAACATATAAACCACTCCTTTTATGGAATCTAGTGTGTGTTGTTTTTGTTTTTCTAAGTGATCACCTTTGATGTCTTTATTGTATATTCCGAAAGGTGTTTTGTTTGTGATTAAAATCACAATCTAGTTCAAATTTTAAGTAAGGTTTAAGAAGTTCACATTTAGGACATATTTATTTGCTCATTTCAAGATTCAAAGATAACTTGTGAGATAAGACAAGGCTTAGAAGACGCAGACAAAACGGAAACGTTGTGATTAAATGGAAAGAAATACGTGAGATGGTTGCCTGCATGAGAGGAATATCACATGACGAGCAGAAGAAAGTCAGCCAAATCGTTCAGGGGGTCCTATATTGAAGTTTTTTTCTTGGAACAAAGCTATATCAGCAGCATCGATCTGTCTTCTTACCGTTAGTCTTGTTGCTTGCCAGAATAAAGAGATCGCCCAAATTCCCCAGCCTGAGCCCACACCTGCGCCCGTTCAAGAAGAGAAGCCTGTGGAGGAGCCTGCGCGTTCTACCTTCATAGCTCCTTTTACGGGTCTAGCTGTGGAGAAAGCGTCTACGCAGCGGCCACTAGCGGTCATGATCAACAATGCACCTGCCGCCCGTCCTCAATCTGGTTTAAGTGCGGCGGACATTATCATTGAGGTGCTTGCCGAAGGTGGGATTACGCGGTTCATTGCTATATTTCAGAGTGAAGGTGGAGCAGAAACCGTCGGCCCAATACGTAGCATTCGTCCATACTTGATTGAGCTTGGCGAAAGTTATGATGGGGTGCTTATTCATGCCGGAGGCAGTCCGGAGGCGTATTCTATTTTGCAAAAACAGCAGAAACAACATATGGATGAAATTTCGAATGGCGGTCCTTACTTCTGGCGTTCCAAAGAACGCAAAGCCCCGCACAATCTATATACTTCTGTAGACAAGCTTAGAGAAGGTACGGATAAGAAAGGATACAGTCATGAATTTAAATCTCCTGTGTACAAGTATGACGAGGCAGGAGCGACCTCCACTGGAGAGAGCGTGAAGCAGTTTGAACTCCATTATTTATTGAATAGTTACAAAGTTGCGTATGATTATGATGAAGTTAGCGGACGATATATGAGAATGGTGAACGGGAAGCCAGATCAGGATAAAGATAACGGCAGTCAGTTAGGTGCAGCCAATATCATTGTTGCTGGGGCAGACCATAAGGTGCTCGACGATGTAGGCAGGTTATCCGTAAACGTGGATCATGGCGGCGAGGCGATGCTGTTTCAGAAGGGCAAGATGATTCGCGGGCAATGGGTTAGAAAAGAGGGAGATATTATTCGTTTTGTGAAGGATGGGCGTGAAATGAATCTGGTGCCCGGGAAAACTTTCATTAGCATTGTGCCGAACCATCCACAGTTTGCAGATCATGTGAAGCTGGCAGAACAAGAATAAGCCATATACAACGATTGGCACAACGAAATGAATCACTTTTGCAGGCTGAAATGAAAGAGAGCCATGAAAAGGGTTAAGATTGGTGATGATGTGTTGTCGTATCATAGCGCTTTTTGTGAAAATTGTTACGGGTCACGCGTCGACTTATGTGGAGTTTTGTAAACGCAGTGTAAAATCGGAGTCTGATTTTGCCATAATTCCAAATAATTAAGATTCATTTCAGGTTAATATGAGAAGAATATAAAAAAGGATCGCAGCTTTTGTACAAACCATGAAACAAATATGATAAGATATCAAAGGTTGTCATTTCATGTTTCATCGGTTATCGGCGCAATTTCTCGAAGAGGGGATAGAGCTATGAAGATTAAGAAGAAGAAGGACATATTTTTTGAAACACTGGAGAATATGGCAGATACGGTTGTTCAAGCGGCAGATTATTTCTCCCAGCATGTTTCCAACCTTCAGGATGTAACTCTTTTTGCTAATGAAATGAAAAAGTACGAGTCGCAATGTGATGACTACGTGCACACGATCATTACAGAACTCAACAAAACATTTATCACGCCGATCGAACGCGATGATATTATGGAACTGACAACAACTCTTGATGACGTATTGGACGGCATTGAAGCTACAGCTTCCCGTTTCTATATGTACAATTTGGTGGACCCGGACGAATATATCGTTCAATTTGCAGAGATTTTGCGCCAATCGGCTTACGAAATTCAGAAGGCGATTCATTTGCTGTCCCAGAAAAAATTGCTGGCGATTCGTGAATATACGATTCGTCTGAATGATTTGGAAAACCAAGGCGACGAAGTATTGCGTAACTGTATCAAGAATCTCTTCGCTACGGTGTCTGATCCGATTGAATTGATCAAGCGTAAAGAAATATATGAACGCCTTGAAACAACAACGGATGCTTGCGAGCATGTTGCGAACGTTCTTGAATCCATCATCATGCGTAATTCTTAAGGAGCCAGAGAATAATGGAAACAACGATTTGGGTATTAGGTATAGTCGTCTTCCTTGCACTGGCGTTTGACTTCATCAACGGTTTCCACGACACGGCTAATGCCATTGCCACATCGGTATCCACACGTGCACTGACGCCGCGCCGCGCCATTATTTTGGCGGCCGTGATGAACTTTGTTGGTGCGATGATGTTTACGGGTGTTGCGAAGACGATTGGGGGGAGCGTGACGGACCCCACCAAGCTTGATAACGGGATCGAGGTTGTCATCGTCACCTTGATTGCCGCGATCATCTGGAATTTGGTTACCTGGTGGTTTGGAATTCCTTCATCTTCTTCACATGCGTTAATCGGAGCGCTCGCAGGTGCAGTGCTCGTTGGAGCAGGCTCGGACAAAGTGAAATGGAGTGGATTCATTGATATCGTCGGAGGTTTGCTGTTGTCACCTCTGATTGCTTTTGCCATTGGTTATATCGTCATGATGATTCTTAAATATGTGTTCGCCAAACGCAGTCCGCACAATGTGAATAAAGGCTTCCGTACGGTACAGATCTTCACGGCTGCCCTGCAGGCATTCACTCATGGTACCAACGATGCGCAGAAAGCGATGGGGATCATTACTTTTGCACTCGTCGCAGCCAAGGTACAGGATCATCTTGAAGTACCACTGTGGGTTAAAATTTCAGCAGCAACAGCTATGGCCCTGGGGACATCGGTGGGTGGTTGGAAAATCATCAAAACGATGGGGACTAAAATTTTCAAAATCGAACCAATTAACGGCTTTGCTGCCGATTTATCTGCTGCATCCGTTATTTTCACAGCAACATTGTTGCACCTTCCGGTAAGTACGACACACGCAATCACATCCGCGATTCTGGGTGTAGGTTCAGCGAAACGTTTCTCGGCTGTAAAATGGGGACTGGCTGGACGTATCATCATTACGTGGTTCATTACGATTCCAATTACCGGAGCACTTGCAGGTCTGTTGTACTGGATTATTTTCTAAACAGTTGTCAACAGAAGGGCCGGGTATCCATCGATTGGATACAGTAAGTGAAGGACGAACCTGTTCATAACGATGTGAATATCGGGATATGTGGATAAATATACAATGAGTAGAAGAAATGCCTGTGCACGAAGATGTGGACAGGCTGGATATGTGGATAGCCATCCGTGGAATGATAAACCAAAAGAAACCTTCCTGTGGATACAGGGAACTGTGGATAGGGGAAATAAGAGAAGCCAACAGGGTTGGCTTTTTTTGTTTTTCAGAGTGTACAATGAAATCAGAACTTCGATAAGAGACAAGGATGTGGTCTATCCATGATTCGTACACTTGCGATTACACGGGATCATCAAGTCACGGTGAATATGCCGCTTGTACAGTTGGATTTAAACGATTATGCCTGGGTATGGGCAGATTTCAACCAGCCTACCGAAGAAGAAAGTCGGCTGCTGGATACATATTTTCATTTTCACCCACTCGCCATTGAAGACTGTCTGCATGTATTGCAACGTCCCAAGCTGGATTACTATGAGAATTTGCAGTTTCTTGTGTTACATGCGCTGAATCCAGCCACGCTTGAGGCAGAAGAGGTAGATCTGTTCCTTGGACAGAACTTTCTGGTGTCATTCCATCATGGAAGATTGGAAGAAGTGGACGAAGCCTGGGACAGACTGCTAAAACACGCGCATGAGCGTACCATTTGGGCAAGAGGGCCGGTGGCGGCAGCATATACAGTGATGGACAAACTGGTTGATCATTATTTTCCATCGCTATTTGCTATCGAGGATGAACTGGCTGAACTGGAAAATCGGGGTGGTCAGGAGTCCGTAGAAGAATTGATGAATCAGGTGTTTGACCTGCGTAGTCGACTCCTGAAGCTTAGACGCACTGTTGTACCTATGCGGGATCTTCTCTACCGGGTCATTAATTCGCAACATGTACAGCGAACAGGGGAACATACGGCATATTTTACCGATATTTATGACCACTTGCTCAAACTGACGGATATGATTGAAGCCGATCGGGAGATGACGGCAGACTTGCGCGATAGCTATATCTCACTGAATTCGAATCGAATGAATCAGATTATGAAAACACTGACGGTCATTACGACGGTATTTATGCCACTCACTCTAATTGCAGGTATCTACGGCATGAACTTCGCCCATATGCCGGAGCTTCAGTGGAGGTATGGGTACGGTGCTGTGCTATTACTGATGTTTGTCCTTGGAGGCTGTATGGTGGCCTGGTTTGTGAAGCGCGGCTGGTTTAAATAAACAGGATAACTTGATAAATAAAGATAAAAAGGCCGTCAGGCGAACCTTGCGGAAAACGAATCCGTTGCTCCCAAGGTTGTTTGTTGCCTGACGGCTATTCTCTGTCTATTCTTCTATCCACATGTGCATAAGTGATTCAATCATAGAGACTTGTGCATAA
Organism: Paenibacillus sp. NN59; assembly: GCF_057597225.1. Classification (NCBI taxonomy): domain Bacteria; kingdom Bacillati; phylum Bacillota; class Bacilli; order Caryophanales; family Paenibacillaceae; genus Paenibacillus; species Paenibacillus sp. NN59. The sequence continues at coordinate 855,976 of NZ_CP199678.1, forward strand.
CTAAAGTGAAATTCCCATTTCGAAGTTCAGTCTAACGTAAGCACAAAAGAAGCGGATTCCGTATTTTGCCCGTTCACAACGATCGTGAGCGTATGCAGCCCTTCGTAATATTTCCGTGTCGTAATGAGTTTGAATGATTGTTTGGTATTGACGGTACTGCGACCACTGGCATACATCTTGTCCGAGCACTTAAAGCGTTTGGGTGCCTGTTTGCCGTTAGCCTTCATATAACCAATCTCATATTCAAGCCTCAGCATCTGTGGTTCGCCGCTCGTATTAACCACATCGAATGAAAAATGAAGATCCTCTCCCGTAGCAATCTGCTCCCGATCCAGCTTCAGGTTTTCAATATGAACAGCCTCCTGCTTGTGATAGCCGAACAGGCTCAGTGCAACAGGGTGCCCCTTCTTCAGCAGCGAACGACTTGCGTGGCGGATAATCCAGTCGGTATGCGCGTTCTGACCGTACCAAGCTTGAGCTAAGTCTAGAACGAGATCAGGGTGATCCTTGGAAATATCGTTCAGGTGGTTCGCTACACTTTTTCGTACATAGAGGGATTCATCCTGCCTGAGTGCATGCAGAATCGGAAGCGCGGGCGTCGGATCAACGATCAAATCGCCAAGCTTGGCTCCCCATGGCAAACGAGGGCGACTGCCTTCGCTAGCAAGCCTGCGAATATGCTCGTCACTGCTTTCTGTCCATTCCATCAACTGTTTCAACGTCTTAAGCGGGTAACGCTGGATGAACGGGCGCACCGCAAATTCAGAACTTGAATAAGGTGTGAATACCTTAAGATATTTCATCGATAACTCGTAGTTTTCTGGGGCAAGTCCATTCACTTCAATGAAATCAGGCACAAAAAGGTACTCAACCCCGCGCAACTGTGGAGCTGCCTGTTCAAGGATATGTAAGGCTTGTTCGTAATCGGCGGGCAGAACATGGGTCAAAGATTCCGTAATCCGACGTATCCTTGCCTTGAACTCCAGCGCTTCCCAGCCTTCAGCGAAAACCAGTTCGCGGAATCGCTGTGTTTGTAACTCTGGATAGAATTGATGCAACTGATTGGCGGTTCGATCAATGAGAGCAGGTGTATATTTATCTTTGAACAGTTCCATGGTCTGCCTCCTTATATGTAGTCTCTAGTATACCCCATTTTCCAGAATAAGAACATAAGTTCTTGCTTTTAGTTGCTCAAAAAGGTTAAGGCACCCGCCTTTGTAAGGGGAGTGCCTGAATAGAGTTAACTTTTGCGTCTTTTGGGACGCGGTTTGGATGTTGCGTTTTTCCGGCGCGCTGGGGAAGAGGTGCGTTTCCGCTGTGTACCTGTCGTTTTTTTGCGGCGTTTGCGCGGGCGAGGTTTCGAGTATTCTTCATAATCAGCGTCGGCTTCGCTGCTACTGTTTTTATTTTTTCCAAAAGGCAGAATGCCCATCACCAGTTTCATCATCGGGGCCATCTGCTGAATACCGCCAACGACCTTTTGCATTTTGGCCACGCCGCTCATAATGCCGTCAATGCCGCCGAAGCGGTCAATCATGCCTTTTAACTCACCTAAGTTGGCAAGGGAAAAGCCTGAGCTGCCTGAAGAGGCAGGTGTTTGAGCCGGAACGACTGGAGTAACGGGCACGACGTCGCTTCCATAAAGCCCTCCGCTGGGTGCGCCCTGCCCATAGGGCACAAGACCGGAGGCTTCAACCTCGGCGAAGCCCGGGTAAGTCGGATGAACTCCGGGGTACATCGGCTGGATCTGTGCTTCATTGAGAGAGCGTGGCACATTTCCATACGGTGCATAAGCTGAGGTGCGAGCCTGCTGCTGGCTTTGAGGAGCCGGACGTTGCCGTGTTCCTGGCGGGCGATGATAGTAATGCTGTGGCATGAACGATCACGTTCCTTCTATATTAGATTTTTCGGAATTGCGTTCCACCGAGAAATCAATCCTGTAAAAATCATGGTATAACAAGCAGGGTGGAACTCCCTTTTGATATACTGTATGTCATTCGCGGAGAGGCGGCGTAGGCGGGTATCACGGAAAACGGGATATTTGCGGAAATGGGCGCAAGTCATACCAGAGCCTTTAAGGTGGTTTTCAGGAAGAAAAATGAATTTCGGACACAAATTTGTAACAATTTACAGGTATAAAATCCTAGATAAATAATCGGAAATGTTCCTCCTAAAGGGGCGATTATTGCAGTTTTTATGCTCGTTGTCCGCCTACGGAGGACAATAGTATGTTTTGTAAGCGGTAACATGTGTTTTTGTTCTGTAGTGCGTGAAATCGTTAACGCTTGAAATACCAACTTAGGCTAGGTACAATGGATGTACACAGTAACCGCTAGGGGATGATGATAAAATGCAGCTGAAAAAGCTAAATGATAAAAGCATTGAACAACTATTTGAGGCAATCCTGACACTTAAGGATATTGAAGAGTGTTATGTCTTTTTTGATGACCTCTGCACCGTGAACGAGATCCAATCCATGTCCCAGCGGCTGGAAGTAGCACGTATGCTTGGCAAAGGCAACACATACAACCAGATTGAAGCAGAGACGGGCGCGAGCACGGCCACGATTTCGCGTGTTAAGCGTTGTCTGAATTACGGGAATGACGGTTATAAAATGACGCTGGAACGCCTGGGGCGCTAAGTCATGAAGAAGCCGGGTGTACTCATCATTAGTCACGGTTCTCAGGAGAAAACCTGGGTGGAATCCGTCGATGACGCGATTTCCCGGTTGAATCTGCCTGATCCGTTACCTGTTGAAGCTGGATTTCTGGAATTGGTAGACGGGCGTTTAATTCAGGACGGTATTAACCGACTGGAAGCGCAAGGTGTAACGGATCTGTTGGTTGTACCGTTATTTGTTTCCTCTGGCAGCACCCATGTGGATGAGATCGAGTATGCAATCGGGGCGAAGGATGCACCTGAGCGTGAAACCGATCTTGAACCTTTTGAGGTGAAGGCGCGGGTTCATTTTGGCTATCCGGTGGATAATGATCCTGATATTGCGGTGATGGTGTGGGACAAGGTTCGGTCACTATCACAGCAGCCTGAGCAGGAAACGATTTTGCTTGTCGGACATGGCAGTATTCATGATGGATTCCGCCAGCGTTGGGAAGCAGGCATTTCTTCGCTCGCGGAACGAGTGCAGCAGATCAGCGGCGTTGCTCATACAGACTATGCATTGCTTAATCCGGAAAGTGTATACGACAAGGCGAAATACTGGTCCGAAGAGCGCGGCAGTCGCGTCATTGTGGCACCGCTGTTTTTGAGTGCTGGTTATTTTACCCAGCATGTTATTCCAGGTCGACTTAAAGAGTTGGAATATGCATATAGTGGGGAAACGTTGTTGCCTCATCCTTTGCTTGGGCAGTGGCTGGAGCGCCAGATTCAGTTTTTGCTGAAGAAGTGTGATGAGGTTGAAGATTGAAGTCAGTTTAAGATTAAAAGATTGAAGTTATAAATAGAATCTTCTATTTGTGCATAACGTAAAACCACGCCCTGGGGCGTGGTTTTTTTTGTGTGAATCCATGATCTAACCAATTATCTAAACCAAGCTTTATTCAGATTGTTCGCAAAGTTGTTATCGTTAAATGGTACATTGGCGCTGCCAAAGTCCGTTGTATTCAGGGCATTACGTGCAGCTGGAGTCAGATCATCCCAACCGATTAGCGGCTGAGTTCCCCCAACTACGTTGGTTACACCAAGCTCGTGGTTGAGCGGCCAGGTGCTATTATAGGAGATTTTCGGATGGTCGCCTTGCATATTGCTGTTGCTTGGTGTCACTTTGGTGAACTGCCCGTGACCTGAGTAGGCGATCGAGAGTACTTTCGGGTTGGCAACCGCCGGGTTGTCTACCCATACGACGATGCCCTCCCAGTCATGCCGATGTCCAAATCCCGGAGATGGGTTGTCTTTAGGGAAGTACCATGCGTACATGATCGCCCATACGCCATTATGCCAAGCAGAACGTGAATAGACCTGACCCAGGTTGGAGCCGCATCCGCCATTGTGTGATCCGGACGTTGCCAAACCTGCGCTGGTGTTACCTTGTGCATCAACGGCGGGGAAAGGCACGCATCCATGATAGACCTTCAGAAAAGGTTGAAAACGTTTGGCTGTGATTTGCGTGGTTGTTACGGGTGTGACTTCTTGAAAACCGACGACCTGGTCATGATTAATGACGGCTGCTTCCGCAACGGTGCCTATCGGTAAATAGGCGAGGAGGGTAACCATTAGCATCAGTACCAGTTTTTTGGTTGTTTGCATTGTGCAATTCTCCTTTGTAAACGTAGTAGAGTGAGGTCAGTTATGTATGGATGTGTTCTGTATATCCATGGTACTGGAAAAATATTGATTTAGGTTATATTTTTATATTGAGATTTGTAAATTTGCTGTATATTTTTGTCATAATGTAATTAGTTGTGGACAGCAGATAAAATGGAGATTAATTCCGTTGCAAGCGGGCAGAATGGAAGATCAGTGGTTTTTTTGCAAAAGAAGATGGAAAGATCGGTTTCAAGATGACTTTGGCATGTTTATTAGGGTAAGGGACTTCGGGCGTTTGATTTATGCAAAAATCACGGCTGGAATAGGCTAGGACATCTTTACATTTGATGATATGATAGAAGCAATAGCTTTTGGAATGGGACGTCATTCCTCTGGCATAGTTATATATAGTGTTTGGGCAGGATTAACGAAAGTTTATGGTTGTGTTAATTATAATGATGCCCCTCGGTGGACTGATGCAGCGTAAGAAGATGAGGTCATTCGGACTCATGGATAATGTGGAATAGGTGGCGTATCAGATGAAAAGAGCTCGATTAATATATAATCCGACTTCAGGCCGGGAAGAAATGAAGAAACGTCTAGCTGATATTTTGCAACGTTTGGATCAAGGCGGTATTGAGGCTTCGTGTCATGCTACAACGGGGGAAGGCGATGCGACCCGGGAAGCTGAACTGGCGATTGAACGCGGATACGACATGATTATCGCTGCGGGCGGAGACGGTACGTTATATGAGGTCATTAATGGTATGGCTGAGCGGGACAATCGCCCTCCGCTGGGTGTGTTTCCTCTGGGGACGACCAATGACTTTGCGCGTGCGCTCGGGATTCCGAGACAATGGGAAGATTATGTGGATCTGGTTATTCAGCAGCAGACGCGCCCTCTGGATCTGGGAAAGGCAAACGATAGGTATTTTATCAACATCGCAGGCGGTGGATCGTTAACCGAACTGACCTATGAAGTACCGAGTCGTTTGAAAACGATGATCGGGCAACTGGCCTATTATATGAAGGGGATTGAGAAAATGGCAAGCCTGTCCCCGCAGGAATTAATCATTCGTGCGAATGGTCAGGAAGAAATTCATGATGAATTCATGCTGTTCCTCATTGCCAATACGAACTCCGTTGGCGGCTTCGAGAAGCTGGCTCCGGGGGCAACCATTGATGATGGGTTGTTCGATGTCATTGGTGTACGCAAGTGTAATCTGGCGGATATGATTCGTCTTGTTACTTTGGCGCTGCGCGGAGAGCATCTGAACGACAAAAAAGTCGTACATTTCCAGACGGATCACATGGAAGTCAATTCACCAGGCTATGTACAACTGAATCTGGACGGTGAGCTAGGCGGCACGTTGCCTGCGACGTTTACGAATCTAAAGCATCATCTGCAGCTGTTCCATCGGTAAATAAATGTTACAATGAAATAACGTTTCTGAGATTCGTTAGAATTTTGGAACGTTATTTTTGGCGTGAAGAAGGAAATTTTTTATTAAGATTACGAAAATTACGGAACAGATCGAAACAGATGGGAACAGTTTAAAAAAGCCTAGATTACTCAATCCAGATCAGCTCAACTCGATCGAACTCGATTCAGATCAACACAATCAACAATGCAACACAGTCAACATAATAATTTAACTCACCGTCATTGCAGGCGGTGTACTATATAAGAAAGAAGTGAATGTACGTTGTCTAATACGAACCGCAGCGGTCGTGGAAAAAACCGCCGGAATTCGGCTGCTCCTCAAGGGAAAGGGAATGCTTCAGCTTCTCGTCAGCCAAGTCAATCCATGCAATCAACTCGTCCATCTACAAGTCAGTCAGGTAAAGAGGTGCGGCCACGCAGTGCATCTCTTTCTGGTGTGCGCTCCAAAGGCAGAACGCGTGAATCCGCACCAATCGAAGGATTGCCCGTTAGCAAAAATGATGAAACCGTCATTGAGATCATCGGCATGAATCATGACGGCGAGGGTGTAGGCCGTGCGGATGGATATACACTATTTGTGCAGGGTGCTCTTCCAGGGGAAACGGTGTGCGTGCGCGTCATGAAAACCAAGAAGCAATATGGCTACGCTAAGTTGCTGGAGATTGTCAAAGCCAGTCCAGATCGTGTATCTGCACCGTGTCCGATCTACGATCAATGCGGCGGATGCCAGATTCAGCATATGAGCTACGCTGGTCAACTGGCGTGGAAACGTCAGCTTGTGATCGATAATCTACAGCGGATCGGGAAGCTGAACGTGTTGACGGAGGATGAGACGAACGAAGAAGATACAGGACACGCGATTCGTGTCTTGCCAACGATGGGGATGGACGAGCCGTGGCGTTATCGGAACAAGGCACAGGTGCCGATTGGTGTAACCGAAGGCGGTTTGGTGGGCGGTTTCTATGCGAAAGGAAGTCACCGAATCATCGACATGGAGACCTGTCTTATTCAACACGAGCATAATGATGAAGTTGTGGCGAAGGTGAAGGAGATCGGCAGCCACCTCGGCATCAGTGCATACAACGAAGAAACAGGCCGTGGTCTGTTGCGTCATGTCGTGGTGAAAAAGGCGTTCCGTACAGGCGAGATGATGCTCGTTCTGGTGACGAATGGCAGGGATATTCAACATAAAGACGAGTGGATCGGCAGTATCCGCGAAGCGATTCCTCAGGTGGCGAGCATCTGCCAGAACGTGAACAAAAAGCAGACAAACGTTATTTTCGGCGATGAGACCCGTGTCCTGTGGGGCCGGGATGTAATTTATGATTTTATCGGGGATGTGCAATTCGCGATATCTCCGCGTTCATTCTACCAGGTCAATCCGGTGCAGACCGAAGTGCTGTATGGAAAAACGGTAGAATACGCCGGGCTGAGTGGTAAAGAAACCGTAATCGATGCCTATTGCGGTATCGGAACGATCTCTCTTTTCCTGGCGCAACATGCAGATCAGGTATACGGGGTAGAGATTGTGCCCGAAGCCATTGAGGATGCGCGCAGTAATGCGATGCTGAACGAGATGCGTAACGTCAAGTTCGAAGTTGGTGCCTCCGAGGACGTCATCCCTCGCTGGAAAGAACAAGGTATCGAAGCCGACGTCATCGTCGTCGATCCCCCGCGCAAAGGCTGCGACCCGCGTCTGCTGGATACCATCCTTGAGATGAAGCCGGAACGTGTGGTATACGTGAGCTGTAATCCGAGTACGCTGGCACGTGATCTGCGCGTGTTGGAGGATGGCGGATACCGTACGGTGGAAGTCACGCCAGTGGATATGTTCCCGCATACGGTGCATGTGGAGTCGGTGGCGATGTTGGTTAGGATTAAAGAATAAGCAGAAGGGTTCGAGAATTTATAAAAGATTCTCGAACCCTTCTGCTTTAATTTCAATTCGATTAATGGGTCGGTGCAAGATCGCTGGAGTCAACTCCCTGAAGGATAAAAATGATTCGAGAATTTGTTTTAATTCGGTGAACACTGAAGTATTATTGTTGTTTTTCAAAGACTCTTCAATGTTGCATTCCTTTTCTATTAACTCGTTCAGTCTTATATTAGTTTCAGACGGTTCTCCAACCGTGAATGGCTTGCAGGCTAGGGTACAGGCAAACTCCTTGCCACGGTCTGCGGTAGGGTTTGATAGATGGGCCAGGTACTGAGAAGCAGCTTGAGCAATCAGGACATTACAGCTGGCTCTGTAAAAGGATGACAAAGCATTTACCCCTTTTCAGAATGAGAGGTTGAATTTTTCCTCCATGACCAGGCCACCACCGGAATAAGCAGCAAGGACATCAATCCTCCGGCAAGGGAAAGCATGGAGTAGCCAACGCCAGCCATAACCATGCCTGACAAAGCGCCGCCGGACGCGCCAGCCAGCGCAATCAGAACGTCAACCGTGCCTTGTGTCTTCGCGCGAACCTTCGGCGTTGTGGAGTCGATAATGGCTGCCGTTCCGCTAATTAGTCCAAAGTTCCAGCCTAGGCCGAGAAGCGCCAACGCTACAATAAGCAAACCCATGGATTCGCCTGGTGCAAAAGCCGCGGTTAAACCTGCCAGCAGCAGCGTAACGCCTGATGCACAGGACATAAAGGTACGGCCAAGCTTATCCACCAGCACGCCGGTCAGCAGGGAAGGCAAATACATGAATGCGATATGGATGCCAATCACCAGACCTGCATCTCCAAGCCCATGACCATGCTGCTTCATATGAACGGGCGTCATGACCATGATACCCACCATTACGATTTGGGTAAGCACCATAACCGTTGCCCCCACAATGAGTCCTTTTCGGTTATGAGAGCTCTCCGGGCGGCTTGTGTCTACCCTTGCCTGAAGACTTTTGCCGTCTTTCACTTGCGAACCTTTATTCAATCTTTCCTCTTCGTCAATCGCCTTGGCAACGATAAACGGATCAGGATGAAGAAACAGCAGCAGTACCAGGCCTGCTATCAAATATGCAACTGCCGCTAGAATAAACGGCCCCGACAAAGCAGGAAGACCGATGGAGGTTGCCATGCGGCCAGTCGGCTCTACCAGATTGGGACCTGCCACCGCGCCAATTGTCGTAAACACCAGCGCTGTACTGATTGCTTTGGCCCGCTGATTCGGCAGCGCCAGGTCCGTACCCGCGTATCGGGCTTGCAGATTGGTTGCCGTGCCAGCTCCATAAATCAACAAAGACACAAATAGCAGCGCTATTTGATCCCAAAGCGCGGCAAACACAACGCCAGTCGCTCCAACTCCACCCGCCATAAATCCGACACCTAGCCCGACTCTGCGTCCAAATCGCTGTGATAACCTTCCCACGATCAGCGCCGCCGCCGCAGAGCCTAGCGTAAACAAAGCTGCGGGAAGACCGGAAAGGCTGTCGCTGCCTAGCATGTCCTGCGCAAGCAGCGCTCCAACAGTAAGCCCGGCAGCCAGCCCCGCTCCTCCGAATATTTGTGATACCACAACAAGCCATAACGTTTTTTTATACAGCTTCTTCTGCTTCTCTGGCGATTTTACATACTCATTTACTCTGTCAGAGCGGCTTTTTTGCCGTTTCGGAGCCACTGATGTGTGGTGATTCATATGCATCCTCCTTTTCGGCACCCCTGCCGCTATCTAGATCATCTTTAATCCAATGTCTGAATTATAGCGATACATGCCATCTCTCTTCAATCCCTCAAAGTTGGGATAGCTATTCCAACCCTTTTAGTGATTCGATCATAGCGATCCGGGACATTTTTCATTTTAACAGCAGGTTAGCACATTATGGTGAGCATAATAGCTTAATAATTTGAGCGTAGCGAGCTCTCGGTTTCTTCGAAGATTTTAATGGAAGATTGTTGTAGATAGTGCCAAACGAAAGAAACACGATTGCATTAACCGAAGGTGATCTCCCATCAAGCAAAGACAAAATTCCTGAGGGCATCAAAGGGCTTTTTCAAAACTGTTGACAATTGGCATATATGTAATTATATTTAATATATCAATCAATTAGTGCTGTAAATCACTAGTGTAAACGCTCTCCAAGCAAAATTTTACGCAATATAATTCGATTCCATCGAGGAAGAAAATGGAGAGGTGATGGGGGACTTAGTCCCCGCTTTGTACTAAACCTATCCATTTACGAATGACATTCCTCTTCGTTTTGTAAAGCATTTTCAGCAACGCTTCATTGCTTGGGAAAATGCTTTTTTTCTTTAGGCCTTGCGATGTTGACGATGGTAACCCTCAATTATTTCCGTCGTTGTACTCTTCGCGGAAGCTTTTTATGTCCTGCATCGTGTCATACTCCGCCTCCAACATGAATTGCAGCATCCCTGCAAACAACTCTGTAAACAACTCTTTCAGTGCAAATTCACCTTGTTTATCGTTATGAACTTATTCTTCTTCACAATCACTCTCATTTGCTCATCACGTATATGATCCTCTTTAATTAGCCTTTTTCTAAAGATTATCTAACGGGGGAAACATGATGTCTAAATCAATAGAATTGATCTTGAAAGACGAAATTTTTCCTGAGCTGGACATCGAGTATCCGGAAGATTATGATACCCGTTTGTTGGACAAAGGAATCGATTCCGTAGGCTTCGTCAAGCTTATTGTTTTAGTGGAATCGAAGTTTAACATCTCGATCCCTGATGAAGATCTGTTATTTGAGAATTTCTCCACGGCTGGATTAATCCTTAATTATTTGTCTGAGAAAACGCTATGATGACGATCATTCAGCGTCTGTTTCTGGAGGCCTCTAATCGCCAAAATCATATTATCCTTGAAGATCTAAAGCAGCAATGGACTTACGCGGAGATGATGACAGAAGCTTACTTGATTGCTTTATATATCCGCAAGAATTTTAAGCTTGAGCCTGGAAGTCATATTGCATTATACACAAATAATGAGCCCTTGTTCATTTTTGCGGCGCTTGGCATTCAATTCTGCGGTTATGTGTTAGTACCGGTGCCTTATTCGGCATCCAATACAGAAATTGAAAATATTTTAAATGCCAGTGACGCGAAATTGGTTATCAGCAAATCTGCACAGCCTGCGCATTTAAATTGCGACATTTCTTGGGTTACCGCTCAGGATTTATCGCAAGAACCCATGCCTTCGTTCGAATCGATCTCGTTAACCAATCAGTCCGATCCCGATCAATGTGCAATTCTCCTTCCTACATCGGGCACAACCGGAAAATCTAAAATCGTTATGTTATCCCATCGGAATGTATTAACGAATGCGCTGGCACATGGCGGAAAGGTGGGGTATACGGATCAAGATTCGTTTCTGGTAACGATGCCCGTTCATTTCAGTTCTACGATTGTCACGCAATTGATTTCTTGCATGTTATATGGAACCCGAATTAAGCTTATCAGCTTGCCCTTGTTGCCGCGCACCGCGTTTAAACTGTTTCAGAATAAGGCGGTCACGGCATTCTCGGCGGTGCCTACGCAATTGATGCACTTTGTTTCCGATTTCCATCAGACAAAGAACTGGAGTGCCTTTGATTCCATTGAATGTATTGTAATTAGCGGTGCGGCGATTCCCGTGAAATTGGTAGACCATCTTCAAACTGTATTTCCTCATGCGGACATTATTCAAACCTATGGATTGACCGAAGCTTCTCCGCGGGTGAGCATGATGGAACGGGGAGAGCGCTACTTATCCTGTGGAACACCCATCAATGACGTTTCGATTCGTCTTGTTGACGAAGAAGAGAATGAGGTTGAAGGAGCAGCGATCGGAGAAATTTGGGTCAAGGGCCCGAATGTGATGCTCGGTTATTACAAAAACCCGGAGTTAACGAACGCTACCATTGTTGAGGGGTGGTTAAAGACAGGGGATCTGGGATATTGGAATGAATCAGGGTGTCTTATACTGACAGGTCGAAAGAAGAATATCATTATATCTGGCGGTATCAATATCTATCCGGAAGAAATCGAGGAATTTTTGTACGGCTTGAAAGAAGTGGAGGAGGTCATGGTTGTTGGTGTAAACGATGATCTGTTAGGCGAGGTTCCTATCGCATTTCTGAAAGTTTTTAATGAATGCCTGATTGATATAGATGCACTGACACGACATTGCAAATTGCATTTGTCTTCTTATAAAGTGCCTAGGCAATGGAGGATTATTGATAACATTCCAAAAACAAAAACAGGAAAACTGGACAGGGCAAGTACGAAGCACTTATTGCTAAATGAGATATACTGATTCGGAATCTTTAAGCCATTTAACCAAATAACCAGGGGTGAACGAAAGGTTGAAAAATTCAACTCAAACGTTAGGCAGAAAAACATTGCCGGTCAGTTATCCAATGATTACAACCTATACGCAACATGCTCATCTCTTGTCCATACTTACCCATTACGAGTGTGCTCACCCATGGATATTTAACAATTACATTCAATTATTCATTAACAAAGATTATAAACATCAGTGGGGAGATTTTTATTTCCCTGTGACTTATGAGCTCCGGCCTTCGGATGCGTGCAAATGGATTACTTCTCAAAAGATACATAGAGATACTGTTACAACAAAATGGGACTCCGTTATTCATTTTATTATAGAAAATATTAATGCGAATAACTATGTCCATACCATGATCAATTATTTCTACGTGCCCCTAAGCGATCGCTACAATAAACTTCAATTACATCATGACATATTTGTATACGGCTATGATTTGGATAGAGAGATATTGTATGTTTCCGATTTTTTTAAGAACGGGGTGTATAGTCAGGCTGAGATATCATTTAATGATTTCAATCTAGCGTTCGACATGAATCATCTAACAACGAATCATGATTATCTAAAAGAAATGGTTTATCTGTATACATTCAATGATCAATATCAGGATAAATTCAGTGCAGATACCCTAGTGAATTCGATAAGAAATTATTTCACTAACAAAACGCCGGAGTATTGGGAGATGTTCAACTATGGGGGCGACTGGCATAATCTTGACTTCGGCATGCAAATATACACAACTCTATTTAATTATGCGAAAGAGATATCCGAACATAAGGCTATGCTTGATATAAGGCCCTTTCATTTACTCTATGATCATAAGAAGATCATGACGCTAAGACTCAAGTACTTGTACGATAATCGGCATTTGATTGAATTAAATCAAGAGCATATAGATGAATTCGCAGCCATTGAACTTAAAGCAAAGATCCTTGTGAATCTAGCGATTAAATATAATTTGACAAGGGATACGAGTATTTCCGAAAACTTACAAACGCTGATTACGAATATAGAAAATGAAGAATCCATATTCTTTGAACGATGGCTGAAGAAGGTAGGCAGTTAGTAATGTTGCGGGAGCCACTGATGTTAATTGTGGATATCTCTTCTGCACTCGAATAGAATCCTTAACCCGAAGCCCGTGGTGAACAGGGCATATTCATGGAGGGAGTGATGCCGGGATTATAATCGTTGCGATACAGCGTACCGAGTAAGCCAAACCTTACGGTTTATGGCGGGGCAGACAGACGAGAAGCTTTCAGACGATTTGCTGGAAGGGATTATAAGCTTCTGGGCGTCACGTAAGAACAGCCTGTCAATTAGGGGGATCTGCAGGAAGTCGCCATCCTTATATTCTCCCAAATTTTGAACGAGCTCCAGGAGGCAATCGCTAGAACGATCCATTATTACCAGGGTCAATATATCCATTAAACGGGAGGTACCTATGCAGGAACAGATCATAGCGATGATAAGCGAAGTCAAGGATGACGCCCAGCTGGAGAACAGCTTGAATGGGCATTCCAGCATCATGGAAGACGGGGGAATGGACTCTTTACAGCTAATTACTTTCTTATTGAAGGTGGAGGAGAACTTCGGCATTGAAATCGATTTTGAACAATTCGACTTCGATTGTATGGAATCGGTTACAATCTTCTGCAATTATATCTCGGAGCTGCAGAAGACGGCATCTGTATGAACGATAGAGGCAAGTCCGAGCTCATTATCGGGATGTTTGACGCGGAACGCTTCTGGCGCGACCCTAATCAAGCCAAACTGCCGTCGGTTCACGATCCTGTAATGGAGAATGTCGTGATGGCCATGGATGAGCTACTCTTCCCATTTTGCGGGGCGCAGGATAGGCTCATTACCCGTTATCGAATGAACGCTTCTCATAAAGCGTATTTGCATGAGATCGGATTCCAATTTCTGTCCAATTCAAGCGATCTTGAGAGTCCTGATGGAGGAAGCGCAGGCAGAACCGCCAATATATTCGACCTGCTCACCTCAACGGATCAAGTGGGTGACATAGATCCAGACTGGCTGAACGGCGCCCGGTTATCGCCCTTCGCGGTCATTCCGGGAGTGGACCGTGCTACTGCGCGTTTCGGGCTGGAACAGGATTGTCCAGCTGTCGAGACGGTTCAGACGGTTAATTCTAAGCTGTATTCAACCGAATTGAACCGTCGCCTTGGGCTTCAGTGTGACAGCCAGACGGTCTATTCCCACGAAGAGTTGCTATCAAGCGGCTTGGCTCTGCTGAAACAAGGCCCCTTTCTGATCAAAGATGAGTTTGGGGTATCCGGGAAGGGGAATTTGCTAATCGAGTCGGAAGCGATTCTGCAACGGGTCACCTCTTATCTCGCCGATCAGTGCAGAAAGGGAAGAACGGTTCGGTTTATTATTGAGCCGTTCCTCCTCAAAGAGCTGGATTTCTCTTGTCAATTCCACATCGATCCGGACGGTACGTACCGGCATGTCTCTGTGCAGCAAGTGGTCAATCACAAATTCGCTTACCAAGGCTCCTATACAGCCGATGACAGGCTGCTTCATAGGCTACACGAAGCGGAGTACTTTGATGTAATGAAGCTGGTAGCCCGCGAGCTTTATCAGTCGGGTTATCACGGCGACGTATGCGTCGATTCGATGCTGCTAAGAGACGGCCGTATCGTTCCGATTGTTGAGGTCAACGCAAGAAAATCAATGAGTCTGATCAAGCATTATGTTGACCGGTATCTCGAGAAGCACGATACGGCCGGCAGTATGACACATGCGACCTTACAGTTTGCAGGGGATGTATCATTTGATCAATTGCTGGAATTGCTGGACCGCGAGGGTGTTCTATATAAGCCTGATCGAGGGTTTGGCATGCTACCGTTAAGCGCGAATACACTCTTTATTAACAAGGTCGTCAGCGAGTGCAAGGGAATCCGGAATAAGCAAGTGAAGGGCAGATTGTATTATTCGCTGATCGAGGGGACAGGGGATAACGAACGATTGTCCGCGAAACTTAAGGAGGTTCTGTTGTCGTTATCCTTCAAGATCGCCCCCTGATGCATTCCGAAGTGCTTGAAACCATGGATGGAGGAAGAGAGTTTATGGGGAAGCGTAAAGTAACGATTCTATGCTCGGGTTTTGGTCTGGGGTTCTATATTCCCGGCCTGTTAGCTGCAAGCGAGTTCGGGAAAAGGGATATCAAGGCGGAAGTGCTCGTGTTCGAAAGCTTTTTGGAGCACGACAAGAGGGAGCATATTGCAGATAGCAGGACGGCTTACCACAGTAATTTCGCACTTGCCAATATTTCGGCTCGAATGCCGATGGATATGCGCAATAGTATAGATTATGCCCAGGTTGAGCTATTGCTGGAGACCTGGAAAGCGGAAGAACGCTACGAATTCATATCGCTATCCGGACACTGGATCTATATTCTGGATTTGTATAGGGAGAAGATGTTGCCGAATCCGATTCATGTAGACCTGCTCTACGTCGATTCAGATCTGGCTCCGTCCTGGAAGAGCCTGAAGAAGTTTCATCCCCGGTATGACGAGCATTATTACAATGCTTGTCTCTATGACACCGATAAGATGGCAATTCGATACGAAATCCCGGTTCTTCCTGGTACGACACTGCCTTTCGAATCAAGGAAGCGGCGGCTTGTTGTTCATGGCGGCGGTTGGGGGATGGGCACTTATCAAAGTACAATTCCAGAGCTTGCCAGTCATAACTATGGGCTTGATATTGTAGCTTACGACTGGAATGAAGCGAAGCCCGATCCCGATCACCGATATTGGATGAACGATCCGGAATGGTGTTCTTGGGTGAAGAGCGCGAACGGTCTGCACGAATTTCCGCCATACATTGAAATAGCAGGAGAAGATACGAATTCATATACCGCTGAGGCTGATCATCATTGGTTATTTGACGTCGCTTCTGAGGCGATGGCTATCGTAGCCAAGCCGGGAGCGGGCACATTGATCGACTCGCTTGCCTCCGAAACCCCTCTTATTCTTCTGGAGCCGTTCGGCAGTCATGAGCTTAGCAATCTGGAATTGTGGGAGTCGCTTGGATTTGGAATACGCTACGAGAAGTGGCGAGAGATGGATTTTTCTGTAGATATCCTTAAGGAGATGCATCAAGCGATCAAGAACAGACCCGGTGAACGGACGAATTATGTGGATCACTATTGTTCAAGGGTTGCGTTAACGAAGAGCTAAGATATCAATGGCAGAAGGGGTAATGCGATGAGCTTAAGTAAATTGAGTGTTGCCAAGGATACGGTGAGCTATCCGAGATGGATCGTCTTGCAGCTGCTAGAGGAGTGCAATTTACGATGTAAGATGTGTTATGAATGGGGACTCGAAGGGCCCTACAAAAGCAAAAAAACATTAGCGCAGCTGGACCCGGAGCTGATCAAAAAGATCATTATCGAGTGCAGCCCCGGCAAGCCATATTACGATTTCTTCGGCGGCGAGCCGCTGATGTACCCTTGGCTGAGCGATATTCTCGCCATGATCAATCATTATGGAAGCATAGCGGACTTCCCCACGAACGGCACACTGCTTGAGAAGCATGCCGAGATGTTAGTCGAGACTCCGCCTAATAAGATCTGGGTGTCGCTCGACGGGCCTGAGGAAATCAACGACAGGCAGAGGGGCAAAGGCGTATTCAAGAAAGTAATCAAAGGAATCGAGAAGCTCTATGAGCTCCGGCAAAGCAAAGGCAAGCAATTTCCGAAGATGGGTGTATCCTTTATCATTACACCCTTGACCTATATGTACGTCGAGGAATTTTTCTTTAAGCATATCGACTTGTCAATGTTGGACCATATCAGCATGGAAGTGCAGCTCTATGCCACGGAAGAGCAGTATGCCCAATATGTGGAGGTTCTTCGTGAGGAATTCGGCGTGCATGAAGCTCCGTATGCCAAGGGGATGGTCTGGAAAGACAATAGTTCGTTCAGCCAGATCGATATTCCCGAATTGACGAGACAGCTCAATAATGTTAAAGAGTATTGCTTGAAAAACAGTATCGATGTGATTACCTATCCGAAGACGATAGATGAACAGAACTTGCACAACTATTTCTCGGGACATTTCCATCAGATGGCGGATAAACGAAACCGTTGCTCTCTTCCATGGACTTATGCGGAGATTACGGCAAGAGGTGATGTTTCGCCCTGCCATGCCTTCTATGATTTGACCTTCGGCAACGTGAACGAAGAGAATTTGCTGGATATCTGGCGCAGTGACAATTACAAAGAGTATCGCGCGTATATGAAAAAAAATATGCTTCCGATTTGTACAGCTTGTTCAAGGTATTATATCTACTGATTCATGTGAATGACCTATTACGTTTAAGAAGGGTGTGTTGATATGAATCCGAAATCTGAGATTAAGCATTCCGCTAAGGATCTGCAAATATTGAAACGTACGATCAAGAATACGGTGGAAACCAAGCGTAACATGGAGAAAATAGCGGGTTACGCGACACCGTTGCCAGAGTCGGTCGGGATTAAACTGACGAACCAATGCAACTTGCGCTGCAAACATTGCTATCAATGGAATGACACCGGCTACCATCACTTCATGACACCGGAGCAGCAACGCGAACAGCTCGACTACGGGCTGCTGGAGAAGCTGATCCTTGAGACGGAACCAGCCAAGTCGAGACTCTATATCTGGGGCGGCGAGCCACTTGTATACAGCCATTTCGACCGTTTGGCCGATTTGCTTGAAGCCCATCCTCGTGAGACGACGATCTGCACGAACGCGGTGCTGATCGAGCGAAAGCTGGACGCCTTGTTGAGAATCTCCGACAACCTGGAGCTGCTCATTGCGCTTGATGGATTCGAAGAAGAGAATGATGCGCTTCGCGGCAAAGGGGTATTCAGCAAGGCGATCGATGCGATCCGGAAGCTGGTCGAGCTGCGCAAGGAAAAAAGGTTCAAGGGCAAAATTACGATCCATACCGTCGTTAACGATGGTATGACTGACAAGCTTTACGATCTGCTGGACTTTCTGGAGGGCGTCGGTGTAGATATGGTCATGGTCTGCTTCCCGTGGTACATCTCGGACGAATGCACGCAGGGAATGGACAATTACTTTGACGAGAAGTTCGACTTCCTCCCGGCGAGCGAGCACAAGGGCGAACGAAGCTGGCACGCCTTTAACTACAAGCTTGATCCGGAGCGTATCCCTGCTTTGATGAGCGAGTTGGACCGGGTGAATAATCGGGTCTGGAAAATGCGTTTACGCTACCAGCCGAATCTGGATCATGACCAGATTGAAGATTTCGTGCTCGGCAAAGAGGTGAGGGGTAAAGGCACGATGAACAAGAAGTGCCTGGCTCTCTCGAACCGGATGGACATTACGCCCGACGGAACAATTATCGCATGCAAATTTTTCAAGGAGTTCGAGATCGGTAAATTACATGATACGTCTGTACAGGAATTATGGCATAGCATGACCTACAGAAGAATAAGGGAAATGATGGATGAACGACTGACACCGGCTTGTTCCAAGTGCAGTGTCTTACATTTGCACGGTGTATAACGATTCTAAATTCACATAAATGAGGTGCGCAAGTGAGTATTATCCAGATGGAGGGGTTATCCAAAAGCTTCAAGTATTACGAGAAAGAACTGGGGCTCAAAAAATCGCTCAAAAATTTAGTGAGGCGAAAATCACTGATCAAAGAAGCGGTTAGCGAAATATCCCTTGTAATCGAGCAGGGTGAGATGGTCGGATTTTTAGGCCCGAACGGTTCTGGCAAAACAACTACGCTTAAGATGCTGTCCGGCATCTTGTATCCGACAAGCGGGCAAGCGACAGTATTAGGTTATGTCCCTTGGGAACGAAAAAAAGAATTCAAGATGCAGTTCTCAATCGTGATGGGGCAGAAATCACAGTTGTGGTGGGATTTACCGGCGAACGAATCGTTGTACCTGAACAAATGCATTTATGAGGTCGAGGATAAGCCCTACAATCTTGTCCTGGATGAGCTTACGGAGATGCTTGACGTTAAAGACCTGCTTAATATTCAGGTGCGGAGACTCTCGCTGGGGGAACGGATGAAGATGGAACTTATTGCGTCGCTCATCCACCGGCCCAAGGTGATTTTCCTGGATGAGCCTACAATCGGACTCGATCTGATCTCGCAGAAACGCATTCGAGAGTTTCTGAAAGATTATAACGAGCAGACGAAGGCAACGGTCATTCTGACAAGCCACTACATGGCGGATATTGAGGATCTATGCAAACGAGCGATTATCATCAATCAGGGGAGGATCGTATACGACGGCGATCTTCGGCGTGTGAACGAGCTGTTGCATGCCAAAAAGATTATCAAGCTGCAATTTACGGATGAAGTGCCGAGGCAAGCGCTAAGCGACTATGGCACGATTACTCAACATGACGGCATGAATGCCGTCATGGAAATTGACAAGCATGACCTCCAGCGGCTTTCCAAAATGATACTGGACCGGTTCCCGATCCTCGATTTCACAGTTGAAGATATACCTGTCGAGCGAGGCATCGAAAGCTTATATCAGAAAGATGGGGTCAGACATGAAAGCCTTGCAGAAATATAAAAGGACGTACATCCTTGCGCTTCAGAACGCGATGGAGTACCGGACCGATTTCCTGATGGGCATTATCAGCGGCGGCTTTATTATACTCGTCCAATGCTTCCTCTGGACAGCTGTGTTCCGCAGTTCGCCGCAAGAGATTATTAACGGCTATACGTATTCACAGATCATCATTTATTCCGTGTTGTCCGGCGTCGTCTCCAAGCTGGTTTCTGCCGGCTTCGAAGGGGAGATCGCGAATGACATCAAGACGGGCGGATTAAGCAAATTTATCGCTCAGCCCATTCATTATTTCAGCTATCGGATATGCAATTTCTTCGGTGAGAAAACGGTTCAGACCGGGGTCGTCCTTGTCTTATTCGTCATACTGATGACCGTGTTTACTCAGATTTGGGGGTTTCAGCTTAGAGTGGGGCAGATCGTTATGTTCCTGGTTAGTATTTTGTTTGGAATGCTCATCAACTTTCTGCTTTTTTATTCGATTAGTGCGCTCGCGTTCATCATTACTGAGGTTTGGGGCGTGTATATCGCGTTCAACCAAGGCGTCTATCTGCTCAGCGGCGCCATCTTTCCGCTTAATATTTTCGGAGATACGTTTGCCACAATCTCCAGCTATTTACCGTTCCAGTATGTCGTATTCTTCCCGGTTAAGATCATCCTCGGGAGCTTGGAGGTTCATGAGATCGTGAGCGGGCTCCTCTTGCAGGCCGTTTGGGTAACGGTACTTTTGCTCATTTCCAAGTTGGCTTGGGATTCCGGGATGAAGAAATATGTAGCCGTTGGAGGTTAGATCTGTGAGTATCCGCTTGAGTGAGATTCGGAAGCACGTACGTATGTTTTTTATTTTCGCAAAGAACAGTTTGGTCGGTTATATGGAATACAAAGCGAATTTCTACTCCGGTTTGATCATGGAGACCGTATTTCTGTTTTCCAAGCTGATCTATGTCATCTTCGTTTTCCAGCTGGGGATCGAAATTAATGGAATTTCTCCCGACCAGATGATGATCTTCACCGGGACCTATACGATTATGATCGCAATCTATACCGGATTGTTTATGGATAACTTTTATAGATTTTCCGGCCATATCCGCAACGGAACGTTGGACTTGTATATGACGAAGCCACTATCACTGCAGTTCATGATTTCATTTCGAAACGTTAACTACGCGTTTCCGATTCCGAACCTGATCGCCGGGATCACGATGATCGTAGTGGCTTGGCGGCGTCTTGGCATTGAGCCAAGTTTCATGCACGTGGCCGGATATATCGGCGTGATCTTGAGCAGCACGATCGTGACCTACTCGGTGCTTCTGCTTCCGCAAATCCTTGCTTTCTGGACGGTGAAGTCCGGTTCGATCTTCGACATAATTGATAAGTGTTGGGATTTCAACAATATGCCAATGTACATATACCCCAAATGGCTACAGAGGATAGGGCTGTATGTCGTGCCTATCTTGTTTATTACCAACATGCCGTCGGTTTATTTGATCGACCGTTTGGACTTCTTCCTTGGGATATGGATTTTTGTAGCTCCTGTGATATCGCTTCTGGTCGTCAGGCTGTTCTGGAAGCTGGCCGTCAGACACTATGAGAGCGCCAGCAGTTAGAGAAATGCTAATAACAAATGGTTGAGAGGGTGAAGTGCATGAGCAAGATGGAGTTCAAGAGCTTTTCGCCGCAGACAGAGACTACTGCCAAGAAGCGGCTGCACAACGGGATCGAAATCTATCAAAACAACGAAGGCGAGACCGAGTTCCTCTACAACGAAATTTTTCAGAAGGAGATGTATTTCAAACACGGGATTACGCTCCCGGATCATGGCACGGTCATGGACGTCGGGGCAAATATCGGCATGTTCACCCTGTATGTCAGCAACAAGAGCAACTGTAGAGTATATGCCTTTGAGCCACTTCCCCCGACGTTTAAGCTCTTGGAGATGAATACGAACTCGCTGCCTCGCGTAACAACAGTTAACGTCGGGCTTTCCAATGAAATCAAGGAAGCGGAGTTTGCCTATTTTCCTACGATGTCCACGGATTCTGTCCAGATCAGATACCGTGAGAACCACGATCAGGATCTCCGATACGGGTTAATCAACCATTACCGGGATCATTTCGACGACCCGCGCATGTTAAACCGGTTTGTGGATCAACTGATGTCGCCGAAGTTTCTGAATGAACAAATCCATCGATGTAAGCTAACTACGATCTCTGAAATGATCCATTATTACGATATGAACGCCATTGATCTGCTCAAAATCGACGTGGAAAAAAGTGAATTTGAGGTCCTGGAAGGAATAGAGCCGGAGGATTGGGGCAAAATCAGGCAAATTGTAATGGAGGTACACGGACTGGACGGAGAGCAGATCAGCAGGCTTGAGAACATCTTCCTAACCAATGGCTTCAATGTTGTGATCGATTACTACGAAGACTTGAATATCCCCAATTACTTCAATGTGTACGCGTTGAATCAGATGCATATATCGGCTGGGTGATAGTCATGATACAGCATCTGCATGCAAAGTTGGTATGCTCCAGCTGTAAGGGTGTGCTTGTCCAGTCGGAGGCGTTGCTGCAATGCTGCAACTGCAACGCAGTATATACGATCGATGATCGTTATGTATCGATGCTTGACCAGCGTGAGCAGGTTACCCACCCTTCCGAATGGAACCGGAAAGAGGCTGAAATTCGGGATTATAGCGAGATTTCGGACTCCCTTGCACTGTCCGGTATAGGCCGATTCGCCACCTTTTTAAACTATGGTTACGTCCCGTACGGGAGTGAGCAATATGCGGTGATCGAGCCGGGCGATGCATGGAATAGAAACTCAGTCAAGCTGCTGCTTGAGACAGTGGGCAGGACGGAGATTCGGGAGCGGCAGGTGATCGACATCGGATGCGGCAGGGGAGGGAACATAGCAGCTCTGTCTAAATATTTCAAGCCGCTGTCTATTGTCGGTCTCGACATCTGCCCAGCGAATATAGCCTATTGTAATGCCAAATCCCGAGGGGGGAAATCTTTGTATCTCGTCGGCGATGCGGAGAATATACCGTTTGCAGACGAGAGCTTCGATGTAGTGTTAAATATAGAATCCGCACATGCCTATCCGAACCGATCACGATTCTATGAAGAGGTGTATCGGATCTTGAGAGTTGGCGGCGTATTTCTGTATACGGAGTTGATGCTGGGAGATCAGGTAGCGCAGAACGTCAGACTGTTAGAGGAAGCAGGCCTGTCTGTAATCCGTAATCAGGATGTGACTTCGAATGTTCTTCTATCATGTGATGAGAGTGCGAAGCAGCGTACTGGCACACAAGGGATTGCGAGCAACGCCAAAGCGAGCACGAATATTGGAGATATTAATGATTTCATCGCATTGCCCGGCTCGAAGAAATATGAAGAGATGAAGGCTGGAACGCGGCAATACCGTATGATGAACCTTGTTAAGAGGTAATAGAGCCGTAATATCAACAATAATCAGTATAGGAGAAATATTGTATGGAAGAAATTATTTCCCTGGACACCTTCCAGCCCTTCGACGGCATGACAAAAATGTTTCCGCATCATAATTTTCCTTATTTTAATTGCGGCTACAATTTGTGGTTAACGCTAGCCAGATATTTCAAAAAAGATGAGTTGCCGATTTTGAATAATGTCATTAGTATTTATAGATTTAATGAACAAAAAATACAAACAAGAGGATATTTCAAGTTAGAAGTGTTGGATCTTGAGGAGGGAGATCAGATCCTTGAGGCGATGGGGATCTCTATTCGTAAAAAATCTCCTGCACTAGATACGTTACAAGATGAGATCATAAGCTCTATTTCTAGTGGTCATCCGATTTCCATATTTATTGATTTATTTTATCAACGCGGGAGAGACTTTTATTATAACAAAAAACATGGACTGCACCCTGTTTTTGTCTATGGCTTCAATGTTATGAACGAGGAAATATATACGGTTGATGATATTACGGAATATAGACAATATTCTCTGCCATTTTCAGAATTTAAATCGTCATGCATGACTTCGGAACACGTAAAGATGCCAGACTACTTTTGGGAATATGCGCTAGTGCCCCCCGGTAATCATGAGATCTTGGACAATAAGAAGTCAGCAGACACAACCATCGATACATTCGTAGAAAATATGTGCAGGTATCAAAATGAAATAACGGAAAGTTTGAATAATATACTGTTGCTCGCAGAAAATTATGAGCTCATTATACAAAATGAAACGATTATAGAAACACTGAGCAGTACGATTTATAGAAAGTGTTCTGAGAAATACAGGTTAAATACTCTCTATAAGTACAACATGGATCATATCCATGCAAAACATACGCTTGATCCGTTATTGGACCAAATTATTCATGACTGGAAGACAGTAAGGATCTATTCGAATAAAGCCATCATGTCCCAAAAGTTCACTGGGGAAATCATAGATAAGTGCATTGGTTTAATTAAAAAAATCTATACGAATGAAGTGCGTTTTCATAATCAATTGTTTTTAATGTTAAAGGCTTTCAGGTAAGGTGAAATCACATCTAATATTGCTAGAAATGAGCCGCATGTACCTGATTAAATAGTTGCCTAGCCCGAAGCTTCTAGCGTTCGGGCCATTGTTATTTTTACCAAAATAATATGTTTAGCGCGAAGTATTGGTTGTGGCCTCTGTTCGTCGGATGGATCAGTTGTCAATAACGTTGTGTCGTTGATTGTTTTCAAGAGTTGCAGTAAGACGGGGTAAAGATATCCCTAACTTTTTGGCTTCTTTCACAACTTCAATTACTGAAAAACCTGCTTTGGTATTGTTGTATTCAATGGAAAGTCGTGCTAAGCTGCCCTTTGCAAAGATAACCTTGTTAAAAAGCATACTGAGAAGTGGTGGTGGAATTTTAGTCAGCAGTAGAGAAATCATATCAATCTGTGCACCTCTTGCTCTAAGTACAGGTACAATTTCCCTCATATTTTTTCCTACATTGGCGAATGAGTCACGATGATTCAAGAGTGCTGGAAAACTTCCCCGTCTCAACACTTCGGTTTCCATAGCTGCATTCATGGCAAAGTGATTCCATAGCCAATTTTGCATATCCTTTATCCAACTAATTTTAAAATGCGCACTTTCAAATAGTTCCTTGACCATGTTGCTTATTTGTTCCGTGCCTGCCCGTGGTTTTTCAAGAAATATCATTTTAAAAAAGCCGCCTCTAAGCCTATTGTCCGTGATGCCGCCTCCTGCTCCTGGGAAGCCAAAGACAACATTGTTCATAACCAAGGGTGAGATAGCTGATTTCAAATCTTGCCAAATATTATTGAATATGAGGACAGGGGTGTTTCCTGTAACAGTCGACAGTAATTGTGCTACCTCTGGAAGTTGTTCCGTACTGACACTTACAATAATGAGATCATAATTTGGACGTATCTCCTCATGAAGTTGAACGTTCCAGCGTTCCTTTATGAACTGTTTCCCCCTTCGTGCGTCCCACATTTCAAGCTCAATATAGCCTCCGAAGGTTGCTTTTCTCCCTTCCCTAACATAGAACTCAACGGTATGCCCTGCCTTTTCCAAAGCCCAAGCATATTGGGTGGATATTAAACCTCTACCAAAGAATAAAATTCTCATATTGCCTCCCTAAAAATATATTTTAGCTCTTGTTGATGATCCAACAACGTGTTGTATAATGTTATTGTATGGATTCATTATATGGTCATCAACCATCAGATTTTTAATATCTGTCGTATCATGGGTTGAACAGATTGAACAGAAAATGGAGGGAAATCATGCATAAGCAACCTGAAATCACGGACAAAACAAGGCAGACGTTTGTAAATGTATTCTGCGATTTATATAGCCGGAAACCAATCGAAAAAATATCCATTCAAGAGATCGCTAACCAATCAGGATATAACCGCAGTACATTTTATCAATACTTTACAGATATCTATGACTTGTTGGACTGGGTTGAAGAACGTATTTTGAATTCCATTAACGAGGAAATGGCAGGCAGAGAGTTCTCTACACATACTTTCCAAGATGCACTTCAGTGCTTGGAAAATGCAGAGGACATTGCAATTCTGAAAGCTCTCTTGGGCGACTATGGCTCTGTTCATTTTGTGGAACGGCTAAAAAGGGAAATTCCCTTTGAACGATTGATTGTGGATTTTCCATCCGATGATGCTTTAGCGCCATATATCATTGAGTTTTACATATCAACATTAATATCTATGTTTCGCCTTTGGATACGAAACGGCAAAGATCTATCGTCAGAAGAGTTGGTCGGACTGATTGATAGCTTATTTACAAAGGGGATAACGCCATATCACATTTTTGGATCGGTCAATCCGCGGCGCCAATGAGGAGTATGGACGGGGCTTGTAACATTTTAATTAAGGCTCTCGAACAATTATAGTGATAGGTGATATCAAAAGGAGCTACTAATATGAACAGATTTAATTGCCCTTGTTGTGGCTATCCCACACTGGAGGAAAGACAAGGGTTGGGAGATTTGTTGTTTATGTAATTGGGAAGACGATGGGCAAGATGATCCGCATGCAGATGAAGTTTGGGGCGGACCTAATCAAGACTATTCACTTGCGGAGGCTCGTGAGAACTTCAAAAAACACTACATTGTCAATCCGCGAGGAAACACAACCAAAGCAGGAGCTGCGGTGTTCCTCTACAGGCTGTATAACAGGTGAGAAATTGGAATGAAGATTGTAAAACCGCGCCAGGGATGTTGACGCGGTTTTTGCTGTAAGTGTCTGTATGAGGTGAGGTAGGGAACATGCTATTGAAATGTGCGTAATAGTGTTGAAATGATAAGAATGAAGCATGAAAAATGAAGCATGTTCTTCTTCATTGTCCAGAAAGTAATAGTTTTATTAATAATATAAAATATATCATTTTTATGATTGGCAATTTTTGCTGACTCTTCATCAATAAGAGCAAAAAACCGATATTATATAAAAGTGTATTTCGCATATGTGAAACAATGATATGATCAATGAAATGATATTCATATAGGGGCGGGAGTATTAATGAGGAAGCACCATCAAGAGCGAATTCGGGAATTTGTAGGAACACTTTATGAGGCTAATGATGAGATGAAGCGACAATTTTTGCAAAGGAACCTCTCGTCAGTTATAGAACTTTTAAGTGGCTGTCAAGACATGGTTGTACATTTAGGTGAGTATATAGAAAAAGTAGAAGGTGAAGGCACACATACGGTTCAGATGCTTACGGATTATCATACAAATCTTTATAATGTTGCCGTTGCAATTGAAACTATTGATGTGAGTTTCGTCGAGCAATTATCCAATGAAATTAGACTGATTGAGAATAACATGAACAACGAGTTTAAGCTTAAATTCGAAGTTGTATTTTTCCCCTACAAGGCCTCCATGTGGGATTCACTTGAAAGTGTATGGATGGCGGCAAATGAAGATGAACAGTGTGAAGTGTATGTTGTTCCTATAGCTTACCGTGATCGCAATCCAGATGGTTCATACGGTGAACTTCATTACGAAGCCGGGGAATTACCTGAGTATGTTCCGATAACTCATTATGATTCTTACGATTTGAGTGTTCGTAGACCTGATGTAGCTTATATCCACAATCCGTATGATAACCATAATTTTATTACTTCCGTTGATCCAAGGTTCTATTCCTATGAAATAAAAAAAAATACCGATAAATTGGTCTATATCCCTTATTATTCTACTTCAGGTAGTATGAGTGAGGGACAGAAGAGTAGCTCCGCGTATTATCATGCGGATTATATTGTTACACAGGCCGAAAGATATCGCGAGTTTTTTGATCCAGCTTTTTCAGAAAAATTGCTGCCATTGGGTTCACCTAAATTTGATAGAGTGATAAGAATATGCAACAATCCACCCGAGCCGCCAGCTGCTTGGAAAGCTAAAATGGCAGGGAAAAAGGTATATTTCTATAACACGAGTATTGGTGGCTTATTAAATAACACTGCACTATTTTTGAAGAAAATGCACTATGTATTTAAAACATTTGCAGCTCATGATGATGTGTGTCTCTTATGGAGGCCGCATCCACTACTAGAGTCATCACTTCATTCTATGAGATCGCAGTATACACAGATTTATTTTGAATTGAAAAGATACTTCATCGAAAATGAGATCGGTATTTACGATGAGACGCCGGATATTACCAATACTATTGCCCTCAGTGATGCTTACATTGGTGATTCAGGAACTTCGGTTGTTTCACTTTTCGGTATCGCAGGAAAACCAATCTTTATTTTAAATAATCAAATTCTTGAGGAACCTACTGAGGACGACTGGCGTGGTGAGATCATTAACAGAGGGTTTAACATTTACTCTGATGATCAATGGTTAATTACACGTGGTAACAAGCTATATCATTCTCCCGATAACAATTATAGATATCAATATTTATGTGATTTATCTGAATATGCTTATGGGGATTATTATTCATATGCAGTGACAGTAAATAATAAAACATACATTTGTCCTAGAAACGCACAGGACATTATCGTTATATTAGACAACAAAATTCACAAACGAGTTAAACTAGAAAGATATATTGAGCGGGCTGGCTCATTTGCTGGAGCCGTACATTGCGGGAAATACATTTTTCTTATACCGAATTTATATCCGGCTATTGTAAGGTTTGACACTGAGAATGGAGAAATTAAATATTTTAAATCTAATCTGGATGTATTTATCGGTACTAGAAACGGCGAACGTTCTATAGGTGGATATTGTGTTCAAAACGGAATTTTATTTATTGCTTCTCCTGTAGATAGTCGAGTGTTGGCAATCGAAGCCGTGAGTGGAAGAGAACAAATTTTAACCACAGGCGTAAATAATAATGCAGGATGTATTTCTTTGACCTCAGACGGTGTTAATTTGTGGTTTATGCCTTTTTCAGGGAAAAACATTACTTGCTGGAACCCGATGAATGGTAATGTCAGGGAATATGTAGATTTTCCTGAGGAACTGAAATGCAGACATATACATCTGGGATTTGAATGCATGGAACGACCATTTAGTCGTCCTACATTTGTTGGGGACTATGTCTATTTAGCACCGTACTGGTCTAATATGTACATTAAACTTAATAGAATTACAGGTGAATCTACTGAATGGAAACCTCCGTTCAAGACTCTTGATAAGATTAAAAACGGATACTATGCCTCATGGGGTGAAAGCTGGTTTCTTGATCGGGCAGAGGAAGTCAATAAGCATTATAATTTATTTTCGCTTTACGATAGAAAGTTATATCATGTTAATTTGGAAACTGGGAGTTATGAAGAAATCAATGTTGAATTCAACGTTGGAGAGCTAAAGGCAAACGAACCTGGCTTTAGTAAAAACTCTGAATGGCTGCAGTACTGTTGTGAGGAAACTGCTTTTAATTCAATTACTAGTTTTCTGGAGGGAAATGTAGTTGGAAATCCCTTCAACCGGGAAGAACAGATTGCTGCTTATAGAGAAATAATCGCTAACAATGATGGGACATGTGGTGAGCAGATTCATGAGTTTATAAAAGAGCGTCTTAATTAAAGGTAGGAGGCATCGGTATGACAAAAGTAATAACCTACGGTACATTCGATTTATTCCATGAAGGTCATTATAGACTGCTACAGAGAGCCAAAGAACTTGGTGATCACCTTATTGTTGGAGTTACCACTGAGGGGTACGACCAGACTAGAGGTAAGCTTAATGTAATAGATTCACTAATGACCCGAGTTGAAAATGTACGAAAAACAGGTTTTGCCGATGAGATTGTCATTGAAGAGTCACCCGGACAGAAGTTCCGAGATATTAAAAAATATAATATTGATATTTTTACTGTAGGTTCAGACTGGACCGGTCATTTTGATTATCTTAATGATTACTGTAAGGTTATATATCTTGAACGAACCAAGGATATTTCTAGTACAATGCTTCGCACTCAAAATAAACATATCCAGAGAATTGGAATAATTGGAACAGGGCGCATCGCGGAGAGGTTTATCCCAGAAGTGAATCTTGTTAGTGGTATAAGCACGCAGGGTGTGTATAATCCGAACATAGAAAGTTCTCGCAGGTTTGCTGAGAAATGGAACATTAATTCATACACGGAACTTGAGAATTTCTTCCTTGCAATTGATGCTGTCTATATTGCATCACCCCATGAAACTCATTACGAATACATTAAAATGTCACTTGAACAAGGTAAGCATGTTCTCTGTGAAAAACCTATGGTTTTGGAAAAAGCACAGGCAGAAGAACTTTTGAGATATGCAAATGAACATAATTTAACACTCTTTGAAGGAATTAAAACAGCCTATTCTCCGGGTTTCAGTAAGCTAATGGGAATTGCGTGTAGTGGAATTATTGGCAGTATAAGAAATGTAGAAGCTTGTTTCACAAAACTTGAAAACCCTTCAAGTCGTGAACTAACTAATTTGAAGTTCGGAGGAAGTTTCACTGAGCTTGGAAGCTACACTTTACTTCCAATTATTAAAATATTCGGCACAGAGTTTGAAGATATACGATTTGATTCAATAAAAGATGAGAATGGTCTTGATATATTTACGAAAGCACATTTCACGTATCCAAGTGGCATTGGAACTGCTACTTGCGGCCTTGGTGTGAAGTCCGAAGGACATCTTATTATTTCAGGAACAAAGGGTTATATCAAAGTTGAATCCCCATGGTGGAAAACAGCCTATTTTGAAGTTCACTTCGAAGATCCAAATGATGTTGAAAAATATTCAGACAGATTCTTGGGTGATGGATTAAGATATGAGATTAATGATTTCCTTTCTGTGATAAATGGGAATTATGAGAGTGGATTTAAGCTTACAACTAGAGAATCCATAGCTATGGCAGAAATTATGGAGCTGTTTATCCAGAAATTTAGAAAAGATTAATAAAGTATTTTAAAACGAAGGTAGTGGCTTTTATATCTAGTATCTGGATACAAACTACGGAAGGAGAAAGGAGCGAGACAAAATTAAGTGGAGACAGAATTAGAAATAATAGAAACTATTATTAATAGTGATAAATTTACAATTTTTGGAACTGGATCCGTTGCTAAACGTTTTGGTGAGCAATTAAAGTATTGTGGATGTTGGGATAATGTGAGTCATTTTTCAGTTTCTTTATTGAAAGATGACATGGTTCTTTTTGAGGGGAAGAAAGTCGTAGAAATCAAGGATGTTACAAATGATAGTATTGTGATGATAGCTGTGCATAACATCTTTGTTGATGAAATTATAGATAAGCTAAAAAAACTAGGCTTTAAAAGGTTTTTCTGGATTTATCCTCATTTATTTGATCTATGTTTTGGAATACCAAAACATAGAGATGTCGTGCTGAAAGTTGATGAAGTTGTCCAAAGAATAAATGGTTTTTATGTGAATGCTATTTATTACCTGGCAATAGAAAATGTACTTGGAAAAAATAAAGTTGGACGTGAAGTTTATTTGAAATTTATGAGTGTTTTTAGTAGTGAAAAAGCAGCAAAGAAGAGATGGGAAGATTTTGTCCAAAAAATATACGAGTATGAACAAGGAAATGTCCAGCAGAATTATAATATTAAGCTGTCACATAATCATGATATTGTTCTTGATGGTTCACATCGCTTGATGTTAGCCTTTTACTTTAACGTGAGTGAAATAACAGCGGATATGTATAGTTGTGATCTAAAACAATATAAAGCTTATGCTCAGGATATGGCCATGACTGACAATCAACTTAATAAATATTTTTCGCATGATGAAATTCTCCTAATCAAAGAGACAGATAATATATTAAAGGCTCAAAATGTTGACCTAGGGGGGGAGTAATGCGCAGACTGGGGATATTTGTATTTTATGATAAGAGTGGTATCGTTGATGGTTACGTTGAATATATCATTACACAATTAAACAAGGTATTGGATGACCTAATCATAGTTGTAAATGGAGATATTAATGAGGCAGGAGAATGTATATTAAAGAATTATAGTACCCAATTTTATAAACGAGACAATACAGGGCTTGATGCTGGAGCTTACGCAGATGTTATTGTTAATTTGTTGGGGGAAGAGAAGTTATCACAATACGATGAACTAGTATTGTGCAATGATACTTTTTATGGACCATTCGTAAGTTTTGAAGAAATATTTACTTCAATGAAAAACGAAAAATATGATTTTTGGGGTATAGACGGGATAAAGAGAAATTTTTTAAGCTATATTGTTATGTATTTTTGTGTGTTTCGTGGGAAGTTACTCAAAAATGGTGATTTATTTAATTATTTTAAAAGTAATGTATTATTCAAAGTAAACGAGATGGCAGATGCCTTTGCTCTATTGCAAGTAGGGTTATATTATACATTAACTCAAAAAGGATATAAGCCTGGGTTATATACGTATTCAAATGGTTACCAAAGTAAAAGGAACCCTGATATTTGTGTTTTAGAATATAATCTTCCTATATGGAAAAAAAAGTTTTTTTTGAAAGATAATTATACTGATGAGATTTGCGATAAGTTGGTTGCACATTTAGAATCCAAGAAATTATATGATACTTCTTTAATGAAGCAAAATGTAAAAAGAGTTTATGGAGTTGAAATTGGTTCAGAAAAAAAGAAATTCATTGGGACTGACAATGTTAATCAGCCAGAGATCAAATACAGTGTCCCACAGATAACATATGATGATATTAATCATTTTGTCTCGAATCACAGACAAATATATATATATGGTGCAGGTTCCTTTGCTAGGGCTACAGCATTTGTATTTCTTGATAAAATCGAGGATTTCTATGGGTTTATTGTCTCAGATGAAAAAAATATTAAGGATAGAGATATATGGGGCTATCCCGTTATACAAGCTTCACAAGTTCCACCCAATAGTTCAATAATTGTTGCCTTAAATTATGAACATAGTGTCGAAGTCTTATCATGGTTGGGTAAGAATGAACATTTTTTTTATTTTTGGGATTTAAAATGAGGCA
Source organism: Paenibacillus sp. NN59 (assembly GCF_057597225.1). NCBI lineage: Bacteria > Bacillati > Bacillota > Bacilli > Caryophanales > Paenibacillaceae > Paenibacillus > Paenibacillus sp. NN59. The sequence continues at coordinate 888,531 of NZ_CP199678.1, forward strand.
TTACATGACAGGGAGTGGACCTTTTGGATAATACACTTAATATAAATTCTGATAACACACATTGTATTCTTCCAACTCGTCATCTGAATGATAATTATGAAAATGAAATATTGAAAAAGAAAGTTGCTGTAGTCATTCATCTGCATTATTCGGATACCTTCAAAAAATATGAAGAATATTTCCGGAATATACCTGAAGAAATTACTATCTATTTTACTACTTCTAATGATGAGTTAAATAAGAAAATAAAAAACTTCTCTTCATACAGGAAAAATTGCAGATTAATTGAGAAGAAAAATCGCGGTAGAGATATTAGTTCATTTTTAGTAGCCTGTCGTAAAGATATCTTGGATCATGAGTTGGTTTGCTTTTTACATGACAAAAAGGAGAAAAATCCTTCAAGTAAGTTGGATGTAGATAAGTGGATTTATAGTCAATGGGAAAATATGTTGAGTAGTAAGACTTATATTTATAATGTGATTTCTTGTTTTAATAAAAATGACCAACTAGGCTTACTGCTCCCGCCAGTTCCGGCTAGTGAGCGTATCAATTTTGCATACATGAATAATTGGAAAAGCAACTATGAGAACACTGTTAGGTTGGCAAAAGATTTGAACTTGCATTGTGATATCAATAAGGAAATCTCACCTATGGCTATAGGAACTGTATTCTGGGCAAGGGTGACTGCGTTAAGGAAGCTCTTTGAACATGATTGGAAGTACGAAGATTTTGATGTCGAGCCATTAGCAGATGACGGCACATTGAGTCATGCAGTTGAGCGAATTTTGGAATATGTTGCTAAAGATTCTGGTTATGAGTGTAAATGGGTAATGACAGAAAGATATGCTGAAGATAGATTGGGATATTTTACATCTGCTCTATCAAAAGCATTCGAAAGACTTCGAAATTCATTAGGTCTTCGATATCTATACGATTTAGATCAATTTGATACTAAGGCATCAGAATTGAAAAGTTTGTATCAAAGACACAAAAGAACATATATATATGGTGCTGGAATTCTGGGAAGGGATTGCCTCCATTCTATGAATTTCATTGATATCAAAATAGATGGCTTTATTGTTTCAGAAATGAGAGGGAATGAAACATTAGTTGAAAATATTCCAGTATATGCTTTTAATGAAATGGAATTTGATAAAGAAACACTGGTAATTGTGGCTACAAATAAGAAATATCAGGTGGAAATTATTGAGAAATTTAAAACGAATCAGCTGACTGCCAATACTATTTATAATTGGTTTTCATATTAATTAATTTATGAAAAGTTGCCTGGAGCAGTAGCGAAAGGAATGTTAACTTAACATGGATGAGAAAAAGTATAGATTTAGTAATAATAAATTTAATGTTCAGACTTGGGGAGAATTTAATAGTATTAAAACAAATAAATTGATATTTATATTCGGTGCCGGCTATGGCGCTGATTTTTATTTCCAAAATCATTCAGATGATATTGTCGGTATAATTGATAATGACGAAAGTAAGCATGGACATCGAATTGATTTTTTTGTAGATGAAATTTCATTGAAGAGATGTAAAGAAAAGAAAGTTTTAGATGTGTCCGTATTAAAGCAGTATAAGAATGATAATTTAGTTATCCTCATAGCAAATCTTAACGCAGCTGAACAAATTGCAGAGCAACTTGATAGCTTAGGCATAAGTAATTATTACTCGTTGTTAGCCATGGAAGCCATAAAGAGAAAGTCTATTGTTTTAGCTAAAGATCAAATTGTTAACCATTGTTTATTAACAGAATGTACGGATGAAATTGAGTCCAATAAACTTATTTTTTACAGTACGGGTGGTTATTTCGGGCATGGTAAATACATTGCGGAACAGTTGCTAAAGCAGCGTCGTAATCTGGATATTGTTTGGGTTGTTACCGACTTGAAAATAGAAGTTCCTAAAGGCATCCGACTTGTTTACTGGAAAAATAAGAGGAAATATATTCATGAAATGAGAACTGCGAAAATATGGGTGCATGATGATATGGTTCCATTATATATTCAAAAACAATCGGAGCAAATCTATGTACAAGTCAAACATTGGTCCAGTATTACATTAAAAACGTTTGGTTTTGACTTTACAACATTTCGCAAAGACAATGTGGAAATTGAAATGTGCAGACACAATTCAAAAATGATGGATTACATTATAACAGGTAGTAAATTCGACACAGATACTTGCAGAAGTGGATTCGGCTTCAAAGGTGAGATAGTACAGGCTGGATCGTCGCGTTCTGATGTTCTCTTTAATGAGACTAAATACAGACAAAAAGTAAAAAAACACTATGGTTTAGATGATAATAAAAAAATTCTACTATATGCACCGACATTTCGCTACAAACTAGGCGGTTCTAATATACGAGAGCCTTATGAAACAAATATTGATTACGAATTAATAATCGAAAAACTAGTCAATAAATTTTCTGATGAGTGGTGTGTTCTTTTGAGATTACATCCGTTAGTTTCACATGCAAGCAAATCAATAACATTATTGGATTATGTTATTGATGCCAGCGATTATTCAGACAGTCAAGAACTTGTTGCTGCTGCAGATATCATGATTACAGACTATTCAAGTATAATGTTTGAGCCTGCTTATGTTAGGAAGCCTGTATTTTTGTTTGCTCCAGATCGTAAGGAGTATATCAATGGTGAACGTAAGTTGCTAATTGATTATGACACTCTGCCATTCTCAATTGCGGAATCAAATGAAGAGTTAACCAATCATATTGAGAATTTTAATCGAGAAGAATATGTAATTAAAGTCGATGAATTTATGGAAAAGTACGGTGTTCATGAAGATGGACATGCTAGCGAGCGTTCAGCAAAATTTATCCTGGATTTAATTGATGGTACAAGGAGTTAAGTGATATGCCTAAAATTTCTGTAATTATGCCGTCATTAAACGTGGCCAATTATATAGAACAATGTATGGAAAGCGTAATAAACCAAACATTAAGAGATATAGAAATTATTGCTGTAGATGCAGGATCAACAGACGGAACTCTTGAAATATTGGAAAAATATGAATCTACAGACAATAGAGTCCGTGTCATACACTCCTCTAAAAGAAGTTACGGCTACCAATTAAATCTGGGAATATCAATAGCTCATGGAAACTTTATTGGAGTTGTAGAAACAGATGACTATATAGAGTCGAATATGTATGAATCTTTATATAAGCAGGCTTTAAAATCAAAGGCAGATTATGTTAAGGGAGGGGCACTGAAATTTTTTGAAAAGAGCGAAGGAGAAACTTACAGCAGAAAAATAGAGGTTTTCACTGAAAAAGAATTTGCACATGATCAAGGCAGAATTTCTGTTAATCCGAGTGTAACACCTGAGCTTATTCTTAAAGATTATTACTTGTGGACAGGTATATATGAAAAGAATTTTATTAAATCTATAAAATTAAATGAAACTTCTGGGGCTGCTTATCAAGATATCGGTTTTCTTTTTCAAACATTTTGTAAAGCAAAAAAAGCAGTTTATCTAGATGAAATATTATATCATTATCGTCAGGATAATCCAGATGCTTCGGTATATAATCACAAAGCTTACCAATACTTAATTGATGAGTATCAATATGCAGATTTTTTGCTTCAAAATCAAGGACACATGTGGCGTACATTGAGCTACTGCAAACTGTTTCGTCAAACTAATCTACGAATAAGATTAATGGCAATTTCGGGAAGTGTTTGGGATTCCGCAATAATAAACCTGCAAGTTATTTCTGAACGATTGAAACAAGAAATATTTCAAAATAGTACAGCCCCTCAACAATTAACAAGTAATGAATGGTTAGAGTTGAATTTATTGATTAAAAATCCGATAGAACTATATGATTATCATGCGAAGATCGAAACTGAAAGGCGTAATGAATTTTCCTTTTTATTGAGCAAGTTGGCTGTTGCTCAACAAATTGTCGTTTTTGGATCGGGTTACTTAGGAGAATTCGTTCCGTTTTTGCTTGAATTAAATGAAATAGATACTATCGAAGCATACTGTGATAACAATTCTAACTTGTGGGGCAGTTATTTACATGGTAAGCCTATAATCTCACCGGAGCAATCTATTAGGGATTACCCACAGGCAGTATATATTGTTGCCAACAAGGCTCACCGTAAAGAAATAGAGAAACAATTAATAAGCATGGGTATTGCCGATGATCATATTCTTGCATATACCTTAGGTGTAGATAATTTATTATTAAGTAAAGCGTATTTAAAAAATTATTGATTTAATAATGATTTCAAATTTTTCAACGAACGGAGCTACGTTATGATTAACGGCATTCCTCATCCGTTAAATGAGATCGATGCGGATATAGGAGCATACATCCATTCGAATCCTGATAATAATTTTGTAGATGTTATTCGAAAAGATCAGCGTCTGGAGGTAGCACGCTACCTAAGCGATATTCCAAATAGTTTATTCGCATGGTACCCATTTGAGAGCACTTCGAACGTATTGGTGGTCGGAGGTTCATTTGGTGCTTTTTTAACGAACATATGCAGACGAACTCAAAACACTATTGTTGTGGAAAAGGACGGTTACCGTGCGTACTTTCTTCAGAAGCGTATGAAGGATATTATGAATCTCAGTGTAATACATTGCGATGTGATGGATTTTCAAAAAAAGGAATCCGAACAAGTCTTTGATTATATCATTTGGGCTATCGACGAAAGCGTTGATCGTTTACGTGAAAAAGACTATGAAGCTTATTTTTTAGCGATGAAAAGTATGCTTTCTCCAAACGGAAAGATCCTTGCTGTAATTCCCAATCGCTTTGGTGCTCGTTTTTTTTGTGGAGAAAGAGACGCCGAATCAGACTTGCCGTTTGAAGGAATTACTGATAATCACTCTGGTACGTATCGATTTACCCGTAGCGAACTCCTTCATTTTCTTGATGAGCTGAGTTTTAAATCTGTAAAGCTTTATTATCCTTTTCCTGACTATAGAAACCCTCAACTCATCTACACAGATGACCATCCGCCAACAGAGGATATTTCAGAACGTTTGAAGTCATATATCTCCAAAAACGAAGAGAGAGTCCTAAGCGAGAGAATCTTGTATCGTAAGCTCGCTCAAAATAATGTACTGACTACTTTTTCAAATTATTTTATTGCTGAGTGTAGTAACTATATGAATCACACTGATATACTATATTCTGCCATTTCTTCGGAAAGAAGTCGGGATAGAGCTTTTGCGACAGTGATCTGTAATGACGATAAGGTGAAAAAGATACCTATATATAATGAAGGGTTATCCGGGCTTGAAGAGTTGAGACAAAATGCAAAAGAGCAGCATGAGAGAAAAATACCCTCGCTTAATATTACAATTGAGAATGGCATGGCAGTTATGGATCGGATCAAGGCTCCGACATTATCAAACCATTTAAGAAAACTGATCAATGATCGTAATAGACAAGCAATCTTGAATTGCCTCGACATGTTATACAATCACATTCTTAACTCATCGGAGTATACCTTGGAGAATTCTTTTGCAATTATGGCTCCTCATGAGGACTGGGGACCTGTATTAAAGAAGGCCTATATTGAAATGATTCCAGTGAATTGTTTCTTTCTGGATGGGGAATTATTGTTTTTTGATCAGGAATATACCATGAATTATTGTCCGGCAGGATATGTGATGTTCCGGGCTGTACATGATATTTATAATTTTATGCCAGACATTGTTAAACTAATTCCACTTGAAGAAATGAAGGAGAAATATAAGTTAACAAGTCAATGGAATCTATATTTGAAAGCCGAAGACGAGTTGAGCAGAAAGATCGTAAATAAAGATATATATACAGGACGTTCAACATGGATGAATGATCCAGAGTATATTTTTAGAAGCAATAGGAGGACAATCAAATTGAGCAGTGACCGTTCAATTAAACTTTATGATTCCATTTCCGACCTAAACGATAAAAAGCTCATATTATTCGGCTCTGGTAAATATGCAGATTATTTTTTGGATAAGTATGGAGAACAGTATGCAATAGAATTAATAGTGGATAACAATCCCGATTTATGGGGAACTGTCAAACGAGGAATTCCTGTTAAATCCCCCGATGAAGCTGGTCGATTTATATATGGAACATATCGAATTGTTATAGCTGTTGCAAACTATCAACCAATTGTTGAGCAATTAAATGCTATGGGTATTTATGAGGATAGTTATCGTATCTATCAGAAAAGTATGGATGACTTATTGCCATTTTCTATCGCGGATACCCAATCTGACGGGAAATTTAATATAGGATATGTAACAGGAGCGTTTGACTTGTTTCATATTGGTCATCTTAATCTCTTGAAAAGATGCAAGGAGCGTAGTCATTACTTGATTGCAGGCGTCTTAACAGACGAAATTATTGAAAACGAGAAATTCAAGACTCCGTTCATTCCATTTGAAGAGCGTATTGAGATTGTTAAGCAATGCAAATATGTAGATAGAGTTATTCCGATTGATAAGAACAATACCAATAAAATTGATGCTTGGAAAGAGCTTCGTTTCGGTTGTTTGTTTTCGGGAAGCGACCATGAGCTTCATTGGACGAAGCTTCAATCGCAACTTCGTAGTCTAGGATCGGACTTAGAGTTTTTCCCATATACACAGAGTACAAGTTCCTCTATACTGCAAAAAGCAATAAGGCAACAAATCGCAGGTCAGACTCCGTCCTGATGAGGCTATTAGCCCTAGTGAAGTAGGGATGAGTAGCTAGCTATACGAGTTTAATAAGGCGGTGATTTTTATGAAGTATGACTATCTGATTGTTGGTGCTGGCCCCTTTGGTGCAGTATTTGCTTATGAAGCCACAAAGTGTAATAAAACATGTTTAGTTATTGATAAAAGAGATCATATCGGTGGAAATGTGTACACAGAACAAGTGGAAGGTATTAACGTTCATAAATATGGTGCACATATCTTTCATACTAACGATAAGGAAGTATGGGACTATATTAATCTTTTTGCAACATTTAATCGCTATACGAATTCGCCATTAGCCAATTTTAATGGAGAGATTTACAATCTGCCTTTTAATATGAATACATTCTATCGGTTATGGGGAGTTGCTGATCCGTTAGAAGCTGAAAAGATAATAGAGCAGCAACGATTGAAATGTGACGAGCCTAAGAATCTAGAAGAGCAGGCGTTATCCTTGGTTGGCCGTGATATTTATGAAAAGCTGATTAAAGGTTATACGGAAAAACAATGGGGGCGTGCTTGCAAGGATTTGCCCGCGTTCATAATTAAGCGCTTGCCCGTTCGTTTTACATGGGATAACAACTATTTTAACGATCAGTATCAAGGAATACCTATGGGTGGATATACACCAATCATTGAAAAGTTACTGGAAGGTAGCGAAATTAGATTGAATACGGACTATTTTACACAAAGAGAATACTTCGAAGGCATTGCTACAAAGACAGTATACACGGGTATGCTTGATGAGTTCTATAATTATCGATTCGGTGCACTTGAGTATCGTACACTTCATTTTGAATCAGACATATTGAATCAACCTAATTTCCAAGGTAATGCCGTTGTGAATTACACAGATGAGACCACACCCTTTACCCGCATTATTGAACACAAGCACTTTGAGTTTGGTACTCAGCCTAAAACTATAGTTACACGCGAGTATTCCAAAGAGTATAAACCGGGAGACGAGCCTTATTATCCGGTTAATAATCAAAAAAATAATGTAAGTTATTTAAATTATAAGAAGCTGGCTGATCAAGAAGAAGATGTGATTTTTGGTGGCAGGTTAGCTGAATATAAATACTATGACATGTGGCAGATCGTTAGGAATGCTCTGGATACGGTAAGAAAAGAATTAAACGAGGTTTAGAGCTCAACGTTTCGAATAGTACTAGGGGAGTGGATTTCTTGGAGATATCATTAACGGGGGTTGCGGGACTGAAGATAAGAGCCGGTGATGGTTTGCAAGAGTTAGGACATCCTGAAATGCTGAGCACACCTTTTTTTTATATGGCCGCGCCTGGAGACAAATTGCTGCTAAAGGATTGCGAGTATAAATTCAATGTGGCTACTTATGCAGCAGACGTACAGGATCGTTGGATATATACGTATGATTATGCACCGGATGAGAGCTGGACCGTTTACCAAAAAGATTTGAGTGGTAGCAGTTATAGACAAGAAAATTACGAGTTTACGGAACACGTTTATTTTCGTGTGTGTCTTAGGAAAACGAATGGGGCAAATTTCGAAAATTTTGAGGATATCAATCGTATCCTTTCTTTTATAAAAACGGAGATTACTCCACCTGAAACAAAAATGTGGATCAACAATGAAGTTGAACGTGTTTCAAAGTCTGTTAACAATGTAAGGGGAGAAGGGGATATTCCCTTCCTATTACTGACTGATACACACTATACGGTAAATGGTACTTGGAACGACACTTCTGCCTCGATCCAACAACTACATGCAGCCTTAGGCCTCAGAGGGATTATTCACCTCGGAGATTTCACGGATGGCATGACTTCTCGTGAAGTGAGTCGTCATTATGTAGAACAAGTTCTTGGAGACTTGAAGAAGAATGAGATACCTTTATGGGTGACACTAGGGAATCATGACACAAATTATTTTGGGAATAATCCCGAGCCCTTTTCAATTGAAGAACAATGTGATCTTTATTTAGGCCGAAATGAGCCACGTTATTCCGTTGATTTTGAGCATCCCAAACTCCGATTTATATTTTTAGATTCGTTTGACCCCAATGAGACGTTGCGTTACGGATATAACGAAGCGTGCATTCAATGGCTAAAGACACAACTAGATCATACACCGGAAGATTGGAAAACGATCATTTTTTCACATCTTACACCTACTAGACGATTACAGTATTGGGCTAAAGAAATACGAGGCGAGAAAGAGCTAATGGATCTATTAAAATCTAATGCGAATCAAATTTTAGCTTTTATTAATGGGCATAACCATGGTGATTTTCTTGATAATGAGGAAGGTTTCCCTATTATATCCATAGTGAACTCTAAGTGTGAAGCATTTCTGGAATATAAGCCGACTGGCTTCATCACCCCTGATCGAAAACTCGGTAATGCTTCACAAGAAGCTATTGATATCATGCTAGTCAATCCAGAGCAACAGCAGATCCAATTTGTAAGGTTTGGTGCAGGTAAAGATAGGATTGTTGCACATGGAAAGGCAGAGTGGACTAAATGAAAATATGGGGCCATCGTGGAGCTTATTCTTCTGCACCAGAGAATACACTCATTGGTTTTCAAGTTGCAGCCCAACTGGGGATTAATGGAGTAGAACTCGACATCCAGCTTACCAAGGATAACGAGGTTGTTGTCATTCATGACGAAACCGTTGATCGAACTAGCGATGGAAGGGGATGGGTAAAGGACTATACTCTATCTGAAATTAAAAAGTTGAATTTCAATAAATGTCAGAGAAGCAAGCCACTCTTTATGGAAATACCAACACTAGCAGAAGTATTGAAATTATTGTACCCGACAGGATTGACTATTAATATTGAGCTGAAAACAGGCATCATTTATTATAATGACATTGAGCGTATTTCATTAAAACTTGTTGAGAATTACAGCATGTGTGACAGAATAGTATGGTCGTCATTTAATCACTACTCGGTCCAAAAAATAAAACAGCTTGAACCTTTAAGTAGGACAGCGTTGTTATGTGGCGGAGGAGTATTAGTTACAGGAGAACAATGCGAAAAAGTTGGCGCAGAAGCATTGCACCCGAGTGTTCATATGCTACATCATCCATCGCTTGTGAAAGATTGCCACGAACGGGGAATACTAATCCGTCCTTGGACTGTAATAAACAATGAAGAACTACAGCTTGCACGGGATTTAGGTGTAGACGCAGTAATAGTTAATAGAATTGATTGGGCGAAGGATGTTTTAACACATGGAAAATGATAAGCAACCCGATAAGAAAAAAAAGGGGCCACTTTCCCGAGAAGATTTAAGAGCAGTTCAGCTTGTCCAGCTTGAAATGTTAGAGGAAGTGGACAGAATCTGTCGATTGCATCACATTAATTATACGATGATTGGAGGTACCATGCTTGGTGCCATCCGTCATAAGGGTTACATACCTTGGGATGATGATGCAGATATTGGTTTGCTCCGGAAAGAATATGAGAAGTTTTGCAAAATTTGTGAGACAGAATTAGACCATGATCGTTTTTATTTTCAAGATATGAGGACAACCCCAGGATACAGATGGGGATATGGAAAAATCAGACGTAAAAACACTTATTTTTTAAGGGAAGGACAATCCCATATGCCTTATGAGTCGGGTATTTTTATTGATATTTTTCCATTTGATAATGTACCTGACGGGAAGTTTGCTGCAAAATTGCACAATCTTCACTGTAAGATAATCCGTAAAATATTGTGGTCAGAAGTAGGCAAGCTAACAGAAAAAAATCTAATCCTCCGCTGGATCTATAAATTAATTAACAAAATACCACTTAATTACGTAGCTAATCATTTAGAGCATTTCTCAGAGAGCACTAACCGGAGAAATTATGACCGTGTAAGAGTGATAACCTTTCCCTCACCAGATGAGATAAGTGAGGGCAGGCGTGAGTGGTATGAAAAAACGACAATCTATAAATTTGAGAATCTCAATTTATCAGGTATGAATAGTGCAGCTATATATTTAAAACACAAATATGGGGATGATTATTTATCAATTCCTCCCGAAAGCAAAAGAAAGTCACATCCTGTTTCATACTATAAACTTTTAGATTAGGAAGGTGCAGGAACATCATGGAGAGAGCAATTATATATGGTGCAGGTGCCACAGGAATGTCTGTATATGAGCAGATTAAGAAAAAGGGGCTTTCTTGTTTGGCTTTTATTGATAACGATGTAAGTTTACAAGGAAAAACTATCAATGGAATCCCAATTATTTCCCCAGAAGATATTGTCAACTTTGATTATGATAAAATCTATATTGGTACAATTATGGATATTGAATTATTAAAGCTAAAACTTATAAGCATGGGTGTAAATGAAACTCAAATCGACGATAGTTTAGTATCGCTTTCGTATAAGGCTCGAATCGCTTTTTTGAAGTCACAAGCTGAGATATTTAAAGACAGAGGACTAGTAGGCTCCTGTGCGGAGTGTGGCGTGTTGAGTGGTTCTTTCGCGAAAGTAATTAATGAAACGTTTCCTAATCAGTCTTTATATCTGTTTGATACCTTTGAAGGATTTGACCAAAGGGATATAGGAGTAGAATTAACAAACGGTTTTTCCAGTTCGTTAGCGGGTACATTCGGCGGACTTACATCTCTTGAATCTGTAATGAAATCTATGCCTATACCGAATAAAATAATTATTAAAAAGGGATATTTTCCAGAAACTATTGAAGGAATTGAAGATACATTCTTATTTGTAAATTTGGACTTTGATTTATATAAACCAACTTTAGCAGGGTTGGAGTTTTTCTATCAAAATCTCGTGAATGGTGGAATTGTACTGGTCCATGATTACTTTTCCACACGTTTTAAAGGAGTTAAACAAGCAGTTGATGAGTTTTGTGATAAAAATTCTATATTTCCCATTGCTATCGGTGATAATTCCAGTGTAGCAATTATAAAGGGTATTCATTAAAATTTAATTTAGTTAAGTTAGACTATTAAGTCGTATTAGATAAACTTATTCCTTATTTAGGAGATTAATTAGTGAATAAACTTAATGATTTGCAAGTCGTTGAACTGGATATCCTTAGAGAATTCATGAAGGTTGCACAGCGTGAAGAGCTAACGTGGTTCGCCATGTTTGGAACTCTTCTCGGTGCAGTGCGTCATAAAGGATTCATCCCGTGGGACGACGATGTAGATATTGCTTTGCCACGTAAAGAATATGATCGTCTTCGGCTTTCACAAAACTGGTTTGATGAACCTTATTTCTTGCAAACGCCTCAAAATGACCCGGCTGCCGCTCCACATTTTATGAGGCTGAGAAGAAGTGATACGACGGTTCTCTCAGGCTTTCCTAACGGTTATACACGTGGTGGTCACATGGGAGCCTACATTGATATTCTTCCTCTGGATGATATGCCAGGTGGCGATGTCGCAAAGCGTGTTCAAGAAACTGTACTTAAGATGCAAGTTCAGTTATATGCTTCAGCTGCTCTTGATGAATGTCAGGGTGAAGAGATGTCACCGGGTAAAGAGGAATTTTGTTATGCTGCCGGCGGAATAGCTGGTCAATACGATTTTATAGTAGATCGTTATGAACGTTTCTGTTCAAAATATGAAAATCAATTATATTATGCCGTTCCCGTAGTAATGGGTGAGCATGGCAGAAGAGTATACGACAAGCAGTGGTTTTCAAAGAGCATAGAGTTAAATTTTGAAGATTTAATAATTCCAGTGCCTGTGGGCTATAAGGAAATACTTATTGCATCTTATCCTGGGGGATTATACGAGCCAGATGCCAGGGAGCGCAAACCGAAGCATATTGATCATAGTATTGTGAATATGGGCCGGTCTTACAAAGAATATGTTCGTCCCTATACTGACATGCTGCGCGATATTAAAAATAAAAAAGTATATATCTTCGGTGCTGGCGATAGCTTGCGGATGTGGATGGAGCGTTACAGCAAAGGATTGAATGTGGTATGCGCTTTTGATAACCGTAAAGCCGCATGGGGGAGTGTAGCATATGGTGTACCAGTACGGTCTCCTTCCGAATTATGTGCGTTAATGGATGAGAATTCACGGCTGATTATTGCAAGTATCTATCATAAAGAAATAGCCGAGCAGCTTGAAGAAATGAATATATCTGATTACTATTTTTTTATAGATGGCTTAAAATATTAGAAATTGGAATAAGGATTATAAAAAAACTGCACCTCCAATTGGTAGTTGTGTCTAACAATTGGGGTGCAGTTCATATCCTTGGCGCGGTTTTTGCCATAAGTATTAATATACCTTCACGTTTATTCCAAGCACAGACTTGTTCTGCACCGAATTACCAGATAAATATACTTTTTTCAGCTTGGGCAGCTTGCTTAAGGTCTCCGCATCGGAAATGGCATTGTTTTCGAGATGGAGTTCTTCAATGGCTTGCCAGTTGCTCATAAAATCAAGCGAAGCCAGGTTACTGTCTTGTATGGTAAAGGAACGAAGAGCGGATAGCTTGGAAAAGTAAGGCATCATCTGATCCACTTCACTGACAGATGCATTTTTTATGCTAAAATAGGGCTCCTCCAGGGTTAAATGTTCAAGCACCTTGTTCTCCGCTCCTGCCTTTTGTTCGAAATTAAGCCTGCACTCCGAGCATACTAGCGATTTTACCTGCTTCAAGCGAAATAACGCATCACTTTCACTGTACAATGATGAATCATTAATGTTTAGTTTTTGTAAGCGAGATAAACTGTTCAGCGAGCTGAGTTGAGTGATTTCACTGATTTCCCAGAGGGAGAGTTGTTCCAGCTTTGGAAATTTGCCTAGGGCAGCCAGATTTAACCCCCCGCTTCCGCCACGGAGTGTCAGATTGGTTGTGGCAGGTGCCTTCAGCCCGGAGAGGAAGGAGCCAGGGATTTCTACCTTGCCTGCATCGGGTAATGTCAGCGCTTCTGCATTCTCGTAATAACCGGACAACGTTAATTCCCGCAATGAGGATAGACTATTTATGGCCTTTGTTGAACTAAGCTTGCTTAAGGAAGCCAGGCGCAGTTTGGTAATCGAGGTTTTACCAGCTAACGGTTCCAGACTGGAAAAGTTTAAACTCTCGATGTCCAGCTTCTGTAGAGCAGGCATATTTTGCACAAAGTCTATGGATTTCACGTTGTTTAAATAGGAAAGCTGAAGTTCTTGAAGCTGGGTTAACGCATATAACGGCTGCAAATCTGTGGTTTCACTGTAGTTGATGGATAAGGATGTCAGCCCGGTCATGGACGACAACCATCCCAGTTCATTGACAAACGTGAGTGACAGGGACTTGAGCGGCAGTTTGTTTAACAGGTGAAAATCCGTTATAGACTCATCGACATAGGTAATCGATAGAGAGTTCAGGTTAGGAAATTCCAGCAGTAATGCTAATTCCTGATTGCTGCGAAGCTGGGTAGTCAGGTGCGTGATTTTAGACTTGTCACCAAAGTAGTTGGAAAACGAATTAAAGGATTCGTTAAAAGCACCACCATAGCTTTTCAATCCAGACATATGAGCAAACGTGGTTTGATCCGTCTGGGCAATTTCATAGGTTCCCGTCAAGTCGAGCGCTGTAAGTCCTGTGAAGGCTTCAAAATCTCGCTGGTCAATCTCCTGTGTGTTCAATTTCTTGTCCTGAGTAACATAAGTGATCTTCTCAGCCTTTTCATCGCTGAAGGGATCGGAGAAGCTATAGGTAAACTGCCATTGGTCACTATCCAGATAATCTACGGTCAGATAGCGCACACGAGCGAGTTCCTCTTCTGTCGGCGAGGCAGATCCTTTATCAAAGATGTCCCGTAAAAAGGAGAGCAGAACCTCGCTTTCCGGCATCTTGCGTACAGGCAGATTAGCTTCTGTTTTTTGAAGCGTGGAACTCGTACTGGAGTAAAAATAAGCACCGATGGCACCCGATAGGATTAACATCAGTATCAGTAATAGCCTTACGGAGACGTTTGGCTTCGGCGCTGCCTTAGGAGGCGTTCCGTGGTAATGATTAATGGTTTGGTCTACATAATAGACATGGTTTTGCTTCAATAAAAGCTCTGTTTCACAATACGGACATTTTAAAACTTGCCCCTCCTTGTATTCAATTCTTCCGTTGCAATTGGGACAGTTTAACGGAATAAATGCCACGAATGCCTCCCCCTTCATGATGATGTTTGTAAGATCATACTGATCAGTTATCTGATTTAATTTAGAGCTTATATTTGATGAGCCTTCTCTAGAGACTACTGATGTAGCGTGACTGGCTCACACTATAGTTTATCGTTCTGAAGTGTTACGTTCAATAAGATAATGAAGTTTCACATAGAGAAAGAGCAGGGGGGACCTGCTCCTTTATGGTCTATTTTTTAATTTAAACGGGGATAGTTATTATGATGATAGCCATCATTTAATAGTCCACTAAGCAATGGATGTGATTGGATGTTTAACATGTACAGGATAGAGGTTATCGCCATGGGTTTTTACAAAAAGACCTTCGTAGGTCAGCGTACTTTTTAATTCCATATCTTTATTTTCATCCGGTGTAAAATGAAACGTTACCTTCTCGGTATCTGCATCAGCAATTTTATTCAGAATATCTTTCATATTGTTTTCATTTAAGCTGACAACATCGAAGAGGTTGATATTGCTGTTTTCCTTCTGATAAATGACAATGACCTTTTCGTTTTCCAAATAATAAATATCATCATTAAACACATTCAAGCAATAAAACATGAATATGCCGGGAGTGTGGTGGGTAGCCAACCGCTTGGAAACAGGCAGTCGTTGCGACGCGAATTGCCTAATAAGATGTAAATCCTCTGCGTCAGTTACATCTAGTTTCCGCAGGTTTGCAGATTCTAATGGGTTAGCTGAACAATGAAAGTCGATTGAAAATAAATGTTCTTCTAAGGGTTTGAACCCAAACTTAGGGTAGAAATCAAGAACGGAGTCATTGGCGAAGAGGTACATGAGGTCGTACTTGTTCTCGTATTCCTCCAAAATCTTGTTCATTAAACGTGCAGATAGTCCTTGCCCGCGGTAGTCGGGATGTGTCATCACCGTTCCGATTTGAATTGCTTTTTTCTTCTCTCCGTGGATAATCAGTTCAAGTATATTGACAGATGCGTTGGCAACAACCTGATTTTCATCTATAAACGAAAAAGGGATGTATCCTTCGCCCCAGCAACCATGTTGGTACCATTTTTCGAAATGGATATCAAACGTACTCGCAGCGAGTTCGAAAAAACTGTTCCGAAGTGTGTCATTGTTTTTATAATTCTTCATAAAGATTAATTCCTGCATGGTAGGTTCTCCTTAACATTTTCCTTTATGTATATTAATAGGTGCAATTTCACTTACATTTCTACCAGATATTATTCAGCAATAGTTTCTAAATTCCTTCTTTTAACTGATAGAGATATTCAACAACTTTGAAGAAGCGTTAGAACTTCCTGTTTGTAATCACAAAAATCTCAGGCCTTTATGCATGACCAGGTATGTTATAGTGAGGGGGAGTCACTACCATTACATAACAGGTGGGATGTAAGATGTTCTTTTTTGTTATATTACTCGTGTGTTTTATTGTATTTCTGCTACTTACATCGTTCTTCAACAGGAAACATAAAGTGCTGATCTCGTTCGCCAGTGCTCTTGTGGTGAGCATGCTACTTCAGGTGTTGGAGCAATTTTATCTGAGCAGTATTTTGGTGGCAGCGTTTTTGGTGTATTTTATTATTGGAAATATCAGCACGTTCAAAAGTAACCAGTTGAAGCTCAGCTTAGCGATATTATTCAGTACATCAATTGTAACGCTCGTCCTTTCTTTTACATACTTTAATCAAAAGATAGCTCCACCAGATGCCGAGATTCTTAGAGTCATGTTTATCTATTATCCGTTGCTTATTATATTCATCGCGTGTTATGCCTATATGCTTCTTAACCTGTTTAATTTTAAAATATTGCAGGCAACCAATCCGCTCCTGTATATCTTGAATAAAGTTCGTGCGTGGCGGCGGATGATGTACATGTTCTGGATTATTTCACGCAAAGGTTTGGCTCATTTGATTCAGCAGGATCATGCCAAACTGCCATATGTTATTGCTGAGGTACTGGATAGCATGGGTGGTGTATTCGTGAAGTTTGCCCAAGTTTTATCGACCAAAAAGGACATGTTACCTGCAAACTACATCCAAGCCTTCTCCAGTTTACATGATCAGGTGAAACCGCTAAGCCCACAGGAGCTGAAAGCGATTATCGACACCAAGATCGGCAATATGGATGAAACGTATGAATCCTTTGGCATGGAACCCATCGCAGCCGCTTCGATTGGACAAGTTCATCTGGCGAAGCTGAAATTGGCGGGAGAGAAGGTTGTTGTCAAAATTTTAAGACCTGATGTGAAGCAGAAAATGACGGTCGATTTGGATATTTTAATCCAGTTTGTATCATGGCTATCCGAGCGCTCTGTCAAAATCAAAAGCCTTGGATTAATTCAGCTTGCTGAAGGGTTCAAACAGAATTTGATCGAGGAAACGGATTTTGATATCGAAGCCTTGAATACGAATCTGATTCGCAAAGCATTCGAAGAACACAACATTCGTATCCGTGTCCCCGAAATCTATTCGGAGTATTCGACAAAACAGATTTTAACTATGGAATATATCGAAGGAACCAGCTTCACGAGAGCGGTGACAAGCGATGTTTCGGAGAGGGTCATGCACGCATTTTTGGATCAAATTCTAGTGATAGGTATCTTTCATGCAGACCCGCACCCCGGAAATCTGATGCTGACCGTTGATGGAGAGGTTGCGCTGATCGACTTCGGTTCAGTGGGCTACTTAACGGATGAAGAACGAGGTGGGATGTTAAGCTTCCTGATGGGATACAGCAGTCGAGATACGAAAGAGATGGCGGATGGTTTGACACGAGTTTGTGAGGATGGGCATTTGCTGGATGAAAAGTTGATTGAACAGCGTCTGAGCCGACTTTTGTCCGAAGCGTCTTTCTCACCTGACCCGACAAGTGTCATGATGAAACGAATGATGTCCATGATCACAGAGATGGGGATGTCATTAAAACCTACGATTGCCGGAGCATTCAGAGCCATCATTACGTTGGATGGCACGCTCTCATCTGTAGATGATACGTACTCTTTATCCGCAACCAGTCAATCTTACGCAACTTATATGGATAAAGGACAAGTCGTCAAAGAGCGTTTGACAAAGGTCAAAGAGCAGATTACGGACTACATTCCGAAGTTATTGGAACTGCCTATTCTGAAGGACAATAAAATTACGATTGCTCGTGAGGAAAATCATTCACTACATGATTTTATGGGCACATTGACAGTGGGTATATTCACGGTAATCTGTATGGTCGTCATGCTTGCTAGCTTTGTGGTGCAGGGGGAAGCGATGCGATTTTTACTTGCTCCGTTATCCATATCTGGTTTTGGCGTAGGCATGATCATATTGATCATGGCTGTAATTAAACAGTTGAAACCGAAGGTGTAGGAGACGATGGATAGGCTTGAACGCAATCGAAATGAAGATGGCTCTTTAAAGAATCCTAATGCCTCACATAAGTATCCCCGCGAAAAGTGGTTAGTAACTTGTTAATCCTGTATCGATGGCGTTCTATATATAAATGCCATAAAAAAACAGGTCATCTTATAGATGACCTGTTTTTTGTGCGTAATCGGACATCACGTAAAGATATGTTAACTTCACATGAACCCGTTAATCTACAGTAAAATGTACCACAGCACTGTACAACATTTTGTTCCGAACAGGATCAAACGTAACTTGATGCTGAACTAACTTTACACGTAGAAGAAGGGCTTTGTTAACGCCCATCCGTTCATCGATCGCTCGTTCCAATTCCTGAAAGTCATAAGCTTGAAGGCATTCAACCTTGTCCTTCATGATATCTAATGAAATTTCCATATGTGATGTAGACCTCCACTTTATATGAATGTTAATAATGAGTTACCCGAGTTTCATTGTAGTTGAGCCTCTGGGGATCAGCAAGTGAAAATCAGTTAAACCGAATGTGATTATTTTATTTTAGATAAATTCATTTTGGGAGGAATGGTTCCGAGCAGTCTTGCGATTTTCGTAATCTGCCCTCGATGATGGAATTCATGGGTTGTGCAATGGGTGAAAAGCCATAATTCACTTAATTCAGCTGTTTCACTCATCCAACTGGCTTGAATGTCTGCGTCCCAATTGTCTTTGAAATGATGAAGAAATTCATCTACCAGTAAATCTGTCTTCTCAAATAATGCACGCATTTCCTGTACATCTCTGATGAATTCTGGTTTTAACTTGGGAATGGTTCGTCCAAGACCGCGAACGCCTAACCATATGCGATAACAATCTGAGACATGAACATGCAGGTTGCGGATGGATTCCCCACCTAATGCGTCGGCGGTTTGCAAGTATGATTCAGGGGACATCGTCTCACACATTCGGAAGAGGGATTCTCTTGTTCGTTTAATCATCTCATATTGATTCGTTAGTATATTCATTTTCATTCATTAATCTCCTTTATAAGCGAATAACGATTCGCTTTTTAATTAAAGACTAAACATATCTATAATATCTTTGTTGTATATTAATGTCAAATATTTTCAAGTTTACAGGAGAAGTATGCTTCGTTCAGGGGTGTGATATAATTGAGCTACAACTGATTGGCTATTTCGGGATAAATAATTTCCCTAGTATGTATAGAGAGGTTTTGGATATGACGAAAGACAATTTTTGGCGTGAATTGCCACGACCATTTTTTATACTTGCGCCGATGGAAGACGTGACCGATGTTGTATTTCGGCATGTTGTCAGTGAGGCGGGCAGACCGGATGTATTTTTTACCGAGTTTGCGAATACGGAAAGTTACTGTCACCCGGAAGGCAACAAAAGTGTGCGCGGACGGTTGACCTTTACCGAAGACGAACAGCCGATTGTGGCGCATATTTGGGGAGACAAGCCAGAGTTTTTCCGTGAGATGAGCATTGGCATGGCGAAGGAAGGTTTCAAAGGCATCGACATTAATATGGGCTGTCCTGTAGCGAATGTAGCGGAGAATGGCAAAGGAAGCGGTTTGATCTGCCGACCTGCCCTTGCCGCGGAGATCATCCAAGCCGCAAAAGCCGGGGGATTGCCGGTGAGTGTCAAAACAAGACTGGGCTTCACTGAGGTCGATGAGTGGCGCGACTGGTTAACTCATATTTTGCAGCAAGACATCGTGAATCTGTCCATTCACCTGCGCACAAGAGAGGAAATGAGCAAGGTGGATGCCCACTGGGAGTTGATTCCCGAGATCAAAAAACTGAGGGATGAGATCGCACCGAATACATTGCTTACCATTAACGGGGATATCCTCGACCGGGAAGCTGGCTTGAAACTGGCAGAGCAATACGGCGTGGACGGCATAATGATTGGACGGGGCATATTCCAAAATCCGTTTGCGTTTGAGAAGGAGCCAAGGGAGCACTCGACGGAAGAGTTCCTTCATCTGCTTCGGCTACATCTGGATCTGCATGATCAATATGCAGAACTTGAACCTCGTTCGTTCAGTCCTTTGGCGCGTTTTTTCAAAATCTATGTTCGTGGATTCCGCGGTGCAAGTGAGCTGAGAGGTAACTTGATGAACGCCAAAACAACCGCTAAAGTACGTGAGTTGTTGGACGAATTTGCAAGGAACGAGCAGGTAGTTACAGAGGGAAACAGCATATAAAACAGTTGCATGATCACAGTAAAGTTCTGTTAAGTGAATCCTAGATACAAAGTGGAACTTCTTGATTCCTATTTCAGAATGATGATGGCTGAATTGCATGCAAGATAACCATGTCTAGATGAAGAGATATCTAACTCTAAAAGCTCTATAAATCGCTCAAGTGGAACGATCGCTTGGGCTTTTTATATGGTTTAACCATTTGACATGAGACCTTACATCTGCCTTCTGCAGCTTGGGTTAAGCTGATATAATGAACCGGATAGGCTGATCCCACGTGCCTTTACGCTAGGATATGAAACGGAGTAGATGGTTAGATGAGAAGAATGCTCGTGGCATTGGTTGCGGTTAGTCTTGGTTGTTATCTTTTGTTATTTGGATTACAGGAAGCAACGGAGAATAAAGGCATGAAGCCAGAGCCATCCAAGAATGGAATCCTGGATATGACCACATGGAATTTTAATTCCGATGAAGTAGCACCACTGGACGGGCAATGGGAATTTTACTGGAATGAACTACTGAGTCCAGGAGTTCACCCCGTTTCAAGTGCACAATTCATTCATGTACCCGGATTTTGGAGACATACAGCACAAGATGGGACTCTTCAGGCCAAGGGTGGTGGAACCTACCGTTTGAAGGTGAAGCTGGAGCCTTCTTCGAGGGTATATGGTCTAAGAATTTCGAACATCCGAATGGCGAGTACCGTTTATGTAAATGGCGAGAAGGTGGGAGAGAGCGGTGTCCCGACTTTAAATCAACATACATATGAATATGTGAACAGGCCGTATAATGCCTTTTTTACAGTACAAGGGGATACGGCAGAGATTTTGATTCATGTAGCCAATTTTGAAAATACGCAAGGCGGCATTCCCTATAGCCTTTACTTTGGAAGTGCGCAGGGCATTCAAGCTTTTAACATCAATACAACGGTCCTTAATTTAACGCTAATTGTATCCCTGCTGATGCTGGGATGTTATCAATTAAGTGTATACATTATTCGCAAAAAAGAACAAGGTCTTCTCTATTTCGGGTTAAGCTGTATTGTAATCGCATGGTCCTTTGCCAGTAACGGCGAACGGATTATCGTAGAATACTTTGATCTGCCCACCGAGTTTTATTATAAAATTCAGGCCATATCGTTATATCTTTCTTTAATTACGATGGTGATGTTTATCCAATCCATGTGCAAGGGACTGATTGCTCGCTGGTTTACCAGAAGCCTTGTATATGGGATGGCACTATATATTGCATTTGTTCTGGTCACCCCTTTTCAATGGTATTCCGACTTCAATATGATCGCCAGTACCTTTCAACTCGGGGCTTACGTCATTATAATTGGTGTTCTGCTCTATTCCTACCGGAAGGGACGATATGGCGAGTTCAGAAAAAAAAGTCTGGCGCTCTTTATCATGGCCTTATGTAGCTACCTGGTGGGTCTATTCGATTATGCTCTATATTTGAGCAGCCTGACGACAAGTTACCAGTTGGGGTATTACGCGATTTTAGCTTTTTGTTTCTTGGCATCCTTCATTATGTCTTACCGCTTTTCTGAAGCGTATAACACTATCGAGAATATGGCAGCCAAGCTTCAAAAGGCGGACAAGCAGAAGGATGAGTTTCTGCTTCAGACTTCGCACGAGTTCCAAACACCACTGCACGGCATCATCAATTTGTCCCAGAACATGCTGGAGGCAGGCGCAGAAGAACTGAACGACATTCAGATGCAAAATCTGTCCTTAATCCGGGATACGTCCAGAAGGTTGTCCGCGCTGGTTCATGATATTTTGGATATGGAGAAAATTAAACGTAACGAATTGACTGTCCTTCCTGCAAAAGTGGATGTACGCGTCACGGTATCTCTCGTGTTCCATTTGTTCGAATATCTCATTACAGGGAAAAAAATTAGGCTGGTTAACGCCGTACCCGATAGGCTGCCTCTCGTTTCTGCAGATGAGAACAGGTTGAAACAGATCATCTACAACCTGGTGGGCAATGCGGCCAAGTTCACTCAGGAAGGCGTCATCACCGTGAGTGCCCGGGTAACAGCAGATCGAGTGACCATTTTGATTGAAGACAGCGGTGTGGGAATTGCCAGGTCGGAATGGGATACGATCTTTCAACCTTTCGAGCAAGCCCACTCCCCGTATGAGTATAGTGGAACGGGCTTGGGATTGTTTATTTGCAAGAAGCTGCTGCATCTGATGGATGGAGACATTTATATTGATTGGTCCGAGCAGGGCAAAGGAACAGGGATTGCTTTTACACTCCCGCTAGCGGATGAGAATGGGGATGGCAGTACGGAAGCTGCTGCGACTTATGAGAATGATATAGTAGAGCAGAAGCAGATTTCGATAGTTCCATCCATTCCGGAACATTCGGTTAATCAGTCTCCGTCTGCTGAAAGCCGGTTCACTATATTGGCAGTGGATGACGAAATGTCGAATCTCCATGTTCTGTCCAGGCTGTTTGCGAGTGAGCCCTATCATATCGTGTGGGCAAATAACGGAGTAGAGGCACTGGAGTTGCTTCATAGCCGCTCGGATATCGACTTAGTTCTACTGGATGTGATGATGCCCAGAATGTCCGGGTTTGAGGTCTGCAGAGAGATACGAAAGCAGTTCAGTCTGTTTGAGCTTCCAATTATTTTACTGACGGTGCTTCATTCTCCCAGCGATATTGAGGGAGGGTTAAAGGCAGGAGCGAACGATTTTATAGTCAAACCCTTTGACGCTTCCGAAATAAGGGCCAGAACAGAAACGCTACTACGGTTAAAGACGTCCGTTGAGGATGCCATGAGGTCAGAGCTTGATTTTCTCCAGTCACAGATTAAGCCGCACTTTTTGTTTAATTCATTGAATTCCATTATGGCTTTATGCCGTATAGATCCGATACAAGCAGAGAATCTCATTACACATCTTAGTCATTATTTAAGAAGGAGCTTTGATCCCAGACCGGATCGTTATGTGTCGCTACGAGACGAGCTTCAGCTGGTTGAGGCCTATGTGGCGATTGAACAAGCCCGATTCGAGGATCGACTGACGGTTATATATGATGTACAGCCAGCAACGCTGGAGAAAAAAATCCTTCCGTTAACGATACAGCCTTTGGTGGAGAATGCGATCCGGCACGGTGTCATGAGAAGGGTCGTTGGAGGAACGGTTCGTTTGTCCATTACTCTGCATGAGGATACGGTTCAGATCGAAGTATGGGATGATGGCGTCGGCATGACCCCGGATCAATTACAACAATTATGGGTAGCAAGTAACTCTTCATCTCAACGAAGGGGAGTAGGTCTGATGAATATCTGCCGGAGATTGGCACACTTCTGTAAAGAAGAATTAAAGGTAACGAGTGTAGCAGGCGAATGGACAAGTGTCAGGTTCCAGTTCAAAATATAAACTCTTGTAACCGTGGAGAGAAGGGGATGATATTCGTGAGAGTTGTCATCGTGGATGATGAGCGACTGGCTATTATGCGGCTGCAGCACATCCTAAAGGGCATAGAGGAAGTGGAGGTCGTTGGCACATACACGAATGTTTCGGAGTTGCTGAATGATTTCCCCCGTCTGCAGCCGGATGCAGCTTTTTTGGATATTGATATGCCCGGTATGAACGGTCTGGAACTGGCTGCTAACTTGCAGGGCATGGAACTGGATACGGAGATTGTATTTATTACAGCTTACGATCAGTATGCACTGGATGCATTCCGGGTGAATGCGCTTGACTATCTCTTGAAACCTGTAGATGAAGTGGCGTTGCGTGATACCATTCGGCGAATTCTCAAGCGTAAAAGACGGGCTCCTATGAGGAAAAAAGAAACGCATGCCCGTATCCAATGTTTCGGTCAGTATATTGTCTCTCGTTTAAACGATGGGAGCCCGGTCGATTTCCCGACGGCAAAGACAGAAGAGCTTCTCGCATATTTTCTGATTCACAGGGATACGAGTCTTTCTAAATGGAGTATATGTGAAAGTCTATGGCCGGAGCATGAGCCGCAGAAAGCAGAACAAAATCTGCATACAACCGTATTTCGCATGAAGAAAACCTTGCTGGATAACGGCATCCATATTCAATTAAGCTCCAAAAAGGGTTTTTATCATTTTCAACTCCTCGAATCCTGTGATTATGTGCGCTTCGAAGAGCTGAGGAGGGGAGGATCTGCCCAGATTGATAGATATCCTGCGGATGCAGAAGAGGTTTTAAGGCAGTATAAGGGGGCACTTTTTGGCTGGAAAGATTACGCCTGGTGTGAAGCGGATAAGGAACGGGCTAATCAAAGCTTTCGAGATATGTCCAAAACGCTGGCTCGCTTATATATGAAAAGAGGAGAGTATCGGCAAGCACAGGATTTTCTGCAATTCTTTCTCTCCATCGTTCCTTACGATGAAGAAGGTCATGAAATGATGCTAAGGATCTTTATGCACCGGCAGGATCGAACTTCCTTTTCCATGCATTTTAACAAAATGAAAGAGGTGTTCCAGCAGGAAATGGGAATGGAACCGCCTGCCTTCATGGAGCAGATGTATGTGGAAATGATGGGAAAATCATAGTTAGAAGAAGCTTTGCGGTACTCCCTGATAAATGGGATTCTGCGGAGCTTTTTTTGTGGCGTTTTCTGAGGTTCTTTGTAAGTGTTTTGTAAGCGTACGTAAGTAAAATTAGTTCTCGGGACCCACGAATGTCGAAAGAAGGGGAATTACGCGACTTATTGGTGTTGAGGTGAATACAGCGATATTGAGAGGAGAGCACCTGCGGTGAGAGCAGGGAAAGGCCGGAGAAGGACGGGCTTGAGATGTTTGACTGTGTACCTGTACATAGATGGCACCGGAAAAATTAGATAGTAATGATATGAAGAAGATTACGAATGTTTAATCAGGGAGGAATACAGAATGATGCAACATGTTATGGGCAGGAACAAGCTTCGATCCTTGTTTTCTGTTGTTCTTGTTTTCAGTTTACTTTTGAGTTCGTTTCCATCCATTGCTTTTGCGGATGATCCAGCATCACTTGAGATCGGAACTGCTTCCGGATCTCCTGGTGATATAGTAGACGTTCCTGTATATATCTATCCGGGGGATTATAGTATATATGGCTATCAGCTTAATTTTACCTATAATCCTAATAAACTTGAGCCGATGCCAGGGGTAGCAAGTACGAAATGGAACACATCTACCTTTGATAAAGGTGAAATTCCAGCCAGTACTGAAGTTTATGTGAACTCCAGTTTCGGAGAAGAACACCCCATTAAGGATGGGAAGCAAGAGATATTTGTTTTACATTTTAGAATAAAGGAAACAGCGAGTGAGGGTTCAGCCCATGTGATTTGGAATTCAGGTACATACATTGGATCTAATGAATCCATAGTAGGTATTGACCATAATACTCCGGGTTCTGTCACAATAAATCCTGCCTCTGGAACAGGCACGGGGGACGTGGAACCAAAGGATGCACAATCACCTCAAATTAACCAGCAACCTTTGGATAAAGAAGTGAATTTGAATGATAGTGTGCAGTTGAGTGTAAATGCAACGGTAAGTGACGGCGGAGTGTTAAGCTATCAATGGTACAGTTTAATTACGACTGGAGAGAGGGCCATTGATGGGGCTACGGATAGTAGCTTTGATGTGCCGACAACGACGGCAGGAACAACGTTTTATTTCGTTAAGGTAAAGAACACACTCGGTGCCAGTTCCAAAATAGAGTCTAGCCAAGTAGTCAGTGTAACGGTGAAACCCCCATTGGCTGAAGGGCATTGGCAAGATATAACGGGGCCAGAGATACCTGTTAATGGACCAATTGATATCGCAGTTGATCCGAATGGTACGGTGTACGTGGCTAGTTCCACAACAATTAAGATGCGGTCCAACAATGGTAACTGGATCGATATAACACCAGAAGAAGGTCTCGAATATATCTCGGGTATGGCTGCAGATAGCACAGGGGCAATCTATGTGTCGCGGAGCCGCAGTAGTTCTATTTTGAAATATATGGATGGTACTTGGGGAGTTGTTAATGGCACTAATGAAGGTCTCTCCACGCCAGTTGATGTGGCAGTGGATGAGAATAACCAGATTTTTGTAGCAGATAGAGAGTTCAGAAACGTTAAAAGACTGGTCGATGGAACCTGGGAAAGTATCAGTGAATTCAATGTCTCTACTCCTGTTGGATTAGCAGTAGGTAATGGGAATGTTTATGTAACATATGATAACTTTGTTGAATTTGGAGTTAAAACATTAATGGATGGTAGCTGGGAAGGTATCACAGCTGGCACAAAATTTAATATGCCACAAGGAATTGCAGCCGATGCAAGTGGGGATGTGTATGTAGCAGACTCATATAATCATGTTGTAAGGAAGCGGTCTGCAGGCGTATGGACAACGGTCAGTGAAGTAAGTGATTTCAGCCTTCCATATGGTGTAGCCATAAGTCACAATGGAGACGTGTATGTCACAGATTATGAGAGCGGACATATTAAAAGGCTGATTGTTAATGCAGCAATTCCGGTTATTCATGCACAGCCCATTGGCGATATGGTAGATCAGGGAGCTGAGCAACCGAAATTGAGCATTAATGCCACAGTTAACGATGGTGGTACATTGAGCTATCAATGGTACAGCAACACGAAAAATAGCGTGGAAGGAGCCTCATTGATTGAGGGTGCAACGGAGAGCAGTTATTCCGCACCGACAACTCAACCTGGCATTCTCTACTATTACGTGAATGTGAAAAATATGAATACTTCTGCTGCCCAAAATCAAGCCGCATCAGTCAATAGTTCCCTTGCGCTAGTGACGGTGAGTAGCGGCGGCAACAATGGTGGTGGAACAGGACCAGTGATTACGGAACCAGCAAAGGCACAATCCCCTCAAATTACCCGACAACCTGTGGATAGAAGTGTAAGCCTGAATGATCCAAGTCCGCAGTTGAAAGTCGTTGCAAACGTAAATGATGGTGGTCAGCTATCCTATCAATGGTATCGCAATACGAAGAAAAGTGTCGAGAGTGGAAACATTGAAAAGATCGCAGGAGCAACGGAAAGCAGGTATGATGCGCCCGCATCAACTGTGGGAATAACGTATTATTTTGTTGAGGTAACCAATACGTTAGGTGAAACTTCTACAACAACGCCGAGCACTGTAGCTACAGTACTTGTAAGTAAGGGGAGCTGGCAAGATATCACGGGGCCAGAGGCATCTTTTGTTGGTGCAAATGGTATTGCAGTCGATCCGAATGGTACGGTGTATGTAATAAGTGGAATGAAAATTGTTAAGCGTACTATAGACAGTGACTGGCAGGATATCACTCCTGCTGATGGAGAGGAAAGAGAAGATTTTTATACAGGGATTGCAACAGATAGCAAAGGTACGATTTATGTATCCAGATACAATAACAGCTCTATCTTGAAATACGCTGGAGATGCTTGGGAATCCGTTGATAGTATTGGACTTATCAATCCATCGCATTTGGCAGTTGATGAGCAAGATCAGATCTATGTGGTAGATCGAGGCGACGTAATTAAAAAACTGGTTAATGGTACTTGGGAGAACTTCGGTTCAATTAATAGTTACATTTCTAGTTTAGTAGTGACTGGTGGGAAAATGTATGCTAGTCATAGTAATGGAGTTACGGTCAAAACGTTGTGGAACGATAGTTCGGAGGAAGTCGTATCTGGCGTACAGTTTATCATGTTAATAGGAATGACAGCGGATGCGAACGGTAATGTGTATGTTGCAGACAGTGAAGGCGTGAAAAAACTGTCAAATGGTGAAGCGACGCCAATTAGTACAAAAGCCGATTTCAGTATTCCGTATGGGCTCGCTTTAGATTCCATTGGCAATTTGTATGCTGTTGATAATCAGCTCGGCAAGGTTAAGAAGCTCATCATCAACGCAGCAACTCCGGTAATTCATACGGACCTGGTGGACTTAAAGGTAGATCAGGGAAGCGAGAGCCCGCAATTGAGCGTGAATGCCACGGTAAGTGACAGTGGTACATTGAGCTATCAATGGTACAGTAACACAAATGATAGCGTTGAAGGCGCTACATTGATTGAGGGTGCAACAGAGAGTAGTTATTCCTTACCTACAGATCAAGCAGGTAAGGTGTACTATTATGTGAAAGTGAAGAACACAAACGATTTGGCTGCTCAGAATCAAACGTCAACGGTCAATAGTTTGGTTGTGGCGGTGACTGTCAATTCAGCTAATCTTCCGGCTTACAATGTATTCTTTAATCGGCAGGATGGAACTGCTCCATTCTCAATGGGGGTAACACAAGGCTCCAAGATTCCAGTAATGATTGTTAAGGAAAGAGCAGGTTACACCTTTGAAGGGTGGTACAAGGATGCAGCAGGAACATTAAAATGGAATAACGATACAGATGTTGTGAATAGCGATGTTACTTTATATGCAAAATGGACTGCCACTAGCAACGGCGGTGGAACAGATCAAGGTGGCAACACTGGCGGCAACGGTAGTGGAACTGGCAATGGCAACGCTGGTGGAAACAGTGGAAGTGCTGGCAATGCAGGAAGCAACAACAGTGTTAGCGCAGGAGCAACTCCTGCAGGCACGCCAGCCCCGACCAATGATGCGGTTGTAGTACTGGTGAATGGCAAAGAGGAGCGCATTGGTAAGTCTGTAGCTTCTAAAGAAGGTGAGCGTACGATAACGACGATTACTGTCGATCAGCAGCAACTGGACACCAAGCTGAATGCAGAAGGGCAAGGTGCGGTTGTGACAATCCCTGTTTCTGCGGAGTCTAATATCATCATTGGTGAACTCACTGGACAGATGATCAAGAAGATGGAAGACAAACAGGCGATGCTGGTTGTGAAAACAGGAAATGCAAGCTACTCGATTCCTGCGCAGCAGCTTGATATTGATTCAATCTCCAAGCAACTGGGTGAGGTGGCAACACTGGAGGACATCAAGCTGTCATTGCGTATCGCTTCTCCGGAAGCAACAATGATGAAGGTTGCCGAAGATGCGGCGAAACAAAATGCACTTTCGCTGGTAGCACCTTCAATTGACTTTACAGTCAAAGCAGAATATGCAGGAAAGATTGTGGATATAAACAAGTTTAAT
Source organism: Paenibacillus sp. NN59 (assembly GCF_057597225.1). Classification (NCBI taxonomy): domain Bacteria; kingdom Bacillati; phylum Bacillota; class Bacilli; order Caryophanales; family Paenibacillaceae; genus Paenibacillus; species Paenibacillus sp. NN59. The sequence goes on from NZ_CP199678.1 coordinate 918,046, forward strand.
GTATACGTGGAACGGTCCATTGCTCTGCCGGGAGGCATTGATCCAAGCAAAATTACAACAGGGATCGTAACAGATCCAGATGGATCTGTACGTCATGTTCCAACCAAAGTGACACTGGAGAATGGCAAGTATTTTGCCCACATTAACAGCTTGACCAATAGCTTGTACTCGGTAGTTTGGCATCCGCTGACGTTCAAAGATGTAGAAAGTCACTGGGCCAAGGATGCTGTTAATGACATGGGTTCCCGTTTAATTGTAAATGGCAGTGGTAATGATCTTTACAATCCGAATGTGGATATGACACGTGCTGAATTCGCAGCTATCATGATGCGGGGCTTGGGATTGAAACCGATTGAAGGAAATTCACCTTTTGCAGATGTAAAAGCTTCCGATTGGTATCATTCGGCTGTGCTGACGGCTTATGATTACAAGCTGATCGATGGCTTCGAGGACGGGACTTTCCGTCCGCAAGAGAAGATTACCCGTGAACAAGCGATGGTGATTCTGTCCAAAGCGATGGCAATTACCGGGCTAACAGAGAAGCTTGCACTTGCAGGTAAGGGCAGCGATGAAATGCTGAAACCTTACACGGATGCTTCACTTGTTGCGGCATGGGCGAAAGCTGGTGTAGAAGCAAGCTTGGAAGCAGGTGTCGTGAGCGGCAGAGGAGCAGAACAACTGGCTCCGAGGGCGAATATTACCCGTGCTGAAGTTGCGACGATTGTACAACGGTTACTGAAGGTATCCGGTTTAATTTAATGCAATTCAAAGGGTTGCTCCGTGCAGAACTAACTGCATCAGGGGCAACCCTTTTTTTGTATTTTGCATAATAAAAAAGACGTTACCGGAATGGCTATGACGAAGCCAGCATGTATCCTGCTCCCCGAATCGTAATAATTCTCTCCGGATGGAGAGGGTCATCCTCTATCTTTTTGCGTAAATTACTGATGTGTACAGCGACCGTTCTCGTATCCTCCAGACTTTCCATGCCCCAGACAAGATTGAATAACGTATCGACCGAGATCACCCGGTTCACATTCTGTGCCATATAGGACAGGAGACTGAATTCTTTTTTGGATAAAAAAATGGTTTTACTACCTATGTTGACGGACTGAGCATAGAAATCCAGTTGCAACCCTGGTAACTCCAGCAGTTGTTCCCGCCTGCTTGACGATACTCTGCGAAGATGAGCCTTGATTTTGGCCATGAGTACGCCTGGACTGAACGGCTTGGTCACATAATCGTCGCCGCCATCCGTTAATGCACTGATCTTCACCTCATCTTCCTCATGGCTGCTCAGAAACAAGATCGGCGCATCAGTGTAGCCTCTTGCGTTCCTGCACCAGTCAATGCCGTTTTCATTGGCTAGCATCACATCCAGTACAATCAAATCAGGATTAAACGATGTAAGCAGCTGCATGGCTTCTGTCCCGGTATGACTATAAGTGCAATTAAAACCTTCACGTTCGCAATACGCCTGAACAATCTCACATATATGGGGATCATCATCGACGATCATAATTTTGTACGAGTCCTTCATGTGGTCACCTTCCTGCTATTGAATAGAGCGGCAGCGATATATAAAATATCGATCCCGTCTCGCCGTCGCTGTCTGCATGAACGCTTCCCCCATGTGCCTGAACAATTTCCCTGCAAATCGCGAGTCCGAGTCCACTGCCCTCCACTTTCATGTCCGTGCTTGGCCGATCATATCGGTAATTGCGATCAAAGATTTGCTCGAGTTGATCCGGGGGAATACCCATGCCAGAGTCTTGTACACTAATGATCACAATAGAGGGATCTTCTGTCTCATCCACGGCTAGAGCAAGACGTATGATTCCACCAGTAGAGGTGAACTTCATCGCGTTGGATACGAGATTAAACAAAGCCTGCTCTATTCTTTGCTCATCAATCTCAATGTGCGGAAAGTCAGCCCGTTGATCTTCCCCTCTGCCGATGTCCAGTGTGAAATCCAATCCTGCGTCAAGCACAACCAGCTCATATTGTTCATAAAATCGATGTAAGAAGTCGGCTGCATGAACCGGCTCCATGTGGTATTCCACTTGTCCTGTCTCCAGATGAGACAAGAAGGACAACTCCCCGATCATATGATTAATCCGTATCGTGTTATCACGAATATATTTTAGGTACTGTTCATTGCGTTCTGGCTTTACCATGTCTTTTACCGCCTCGACATAACCAAGCATGCTGGACAGCGGCAGACGCAAATCATGCGTAATGTAGGCAAGTAGCTTCTTTCTTCCATGCTCTGAGCGGAGTAACTGCTCATACGACGTACGCAGGTCTTCGTGAGCCGCAGATAATGCATGTGTACGTTCCTTCACCAGTTGCTCCAGATTGGTATTCATATCGGTAAGCCTGTCATTCGCTTCCTGAAGCTCACGGGCAATCCGCACCTCGTTTGTTGCTGCCCTTGTAAATCTGGAAGAAAGCAGAATCAGCTGTGCAATCGTGAATATCAACAGACCTGCCGGAGAAGTATTTCCGATTGGCGACCACTCATTGAAGTATAAGAAGTCGTTAATCACCGTAACCAAAGCAACCACGGATACGAGCAGGAAAATCAGAGCTCCCTCCATATGCTGCATAGCCGCTTTGGCTAGCCCAACCATCAGATATGCCATATGAAGAACAACGACCGCACCAATCAACATTAACATTTTGGTATAGATCAGTGCAGGGGTTATGACAACAACCAGGCAGAGTAATCCCGTTACGATTCGGCTGCCAAGACGGAACCATCGTGAGACATAATTCGGGAAAATACATTCATAATACTTGGTAATGACATACCCACCAAGACAAAGAGTCAGATATTCCATTTTAAACTGCAATTCCCACGGGAAATCAGGAAAAAATTGTGTAAACATCAGCTCGCCATTCAGCATGGATCGGATGCCAAACAACAAGGTAAACAGACCAAAGTATAACGGTGCTCTGTCCTGACGGCGGAGCAAGAACAACATCAGATTATACAAGCCAATGACGAGCAGACTTGCTGTTACAAACATGTCTGTGGCAACCTTCAGTTTAGTCTGGACCGTTAATACGTTACTGCCACCTAGTTCTATTTCTTTGGTGATACCGCCACGATTATGATAGAAATTGGATACTTGCATCACGAGTTCTACCGTATCGCTCTCGGGCTGGAAGAACACCAGTTTTGTTGCCAATTGCGGTGTCATGTTACTTTTGTCCTGACCAACCCTACCTGCTTCTGCAAGCAGTTCTCCATTCACCCATAGTTTATAAGCATGGAAAATGGTAGGTAACCGCAGCGCAAGTCGCTCATTTCTGTCCTGCTCGCTAAGCTTAATGAGCAGACGAAAAGTGGCAAAGCCTTCTCCTGTCAGTTCTTGACCATCCAATCGGTAGCCTAGCCATGATCCAGGTATATTGATATATCGGTCAGACTGTCCACCCATTTCCATACGACTTCGTATATCCTCAGGCGAAAGCAACTGATGCCAGTAGAATGTCCATTCTCCCTCTAACTGTACAGGATTTGTACGAATATGACCCTGAGTTAAATCGAGTATGCCTTGTTCGCTTCTAACGGGAGGGGAATCTGGTGCAGACATCACGGCGTAGCTTATGACCAAACCGATAACAACGACAAAAATGATGTGAAGCAAGATCGTACGAGAACTGACTCGCAGAATATCCCTGAACATGAAGTTGACCCCAATCTACAAAATTCGCTATAAATATCTGAATATCTTCATGATAGCATCAACAAAAGAAAATGTGTGAGTCATGGAGATAAAAACTTCAAGAAAGACCCAGATGACTTCAAAGGTGAACTATTCTTTTGTGCTGTAGCTATTAGAGGGGCGTATCGTTGTGCTGTGCTATACTTTATGTAAATGTTCTGTTGAAGCTTTTCTGAGAATAGGAGGAACTATGTCCTGGAGTAAATTAAAACAACAATTAGAGAGTTTCCTTAGCCCCGCACTGGCCGGCACAGTAGCGTACCGGGCAACCAGTTACCGCTATTCACCGGATAAATCAGGGAGTGGTTATCTGACCGTGGATCAGAAGAATATCCTTAATATGGCGGATACGACGACACCCATACGGTGGTATCAGACCGATCAGGAGATCAAGAATGATCCCAATATCGTAATTCCTGTAAGTATGGAAGAGATTGAAGCCATTCGTAAAGAAACGAAAGGGGCTGTACCGGAAGAACGACTTGAGATCATGGTGCGAGGTAGAAAAAGCACATCTCATGCTAAGGAACTGTTAGCGGCTCAAGCCGCATTGAGCAAATCGAATTTTACGTCGGTAGCAACAACGTTTCTGGCCACTTCAATCGAGGACAATCTGGAGAGCAATGACATTCTGCTCAATATTTTGGCGCTGATCGACAGACGGGTGGGCAAAAAGCGGATTCTGAACATGTCGGATTCGATTAAAATGAAGCATTCTGCCGTGCAGTATTTTTACGAACTGCGCCGCAGGACAGTGTGAAATCGTTATTTCGCATGTTAAATCAAGCTTACAAACAGCTTATAAAGCAAAGAGAGCCGTGCTGTAACACGACTCTTTGCCGAAATAGCCGCTTCTAAGAGCGGTGGGCTTCAAACAAGAGCATACACGACCAAGTAGACCGCGACCTTTGTAAGGGGGCGGTCTACTTGTGTTTATCGGACCGCAACGCTGGAACTTAGCCAACCAAAGGTTATTATCGGCAAGCTCAAAGGGTAGAGAATCTAATGTAGAGCGGTTTAGAACAAAATATGTTGTACTACATATTGTTTTTATACTTCAACAAAGATAAGATATAATAAGAACATACGTTTTGTTCATGCTATATTTTATACATATTCGGGGGATTACTGTGGTTGAACTTGTTAAGGGGTGAATACGTCCAATGATACAATTAACCAGACGGCAAGCCAGGCGGTTTTTATTGTTAAAGCATGGGTTATTGGGGGAGCATCAATATGTCGGAAAGTCAGGGGTCATGGAATTTACAAGACAGGTTGGTTGCCTTCAATATGATCCTATCGATATCTGTGGAAAAAATGCCGAGTTAGTATTGCAGTCACGCATTCGTGGGTTTAGCAAGAACATGCTTGAAGAGTTATTGTATGAAGATCGATTACTGATGGATTATCCCGATAAGAATCTCGCTATAATCTCTATTGAGGACTGGCCTTATTTCGAACGGTACAGACAAGCGGCCAGGCAACATGCCGAAAGCTATCCCCAGATGGAGACGCTCACAAGGCAAGTACGGGATTATATACAGCGAGTTGGTCCGGTAAGTTCGAATGAATTAAATGCATTGCAACTAGAAGGAGATTTCACTTGGCGTTCAGCCATTCACTGGAGTAGTGGGAACAATGTTTCGCGCTCGGTGTTGGAGCAGATGTATTCGACAGGTGAACTGGTTATCCATCATAAAAAAGGAACACGTAAATATTATGATCTGGCTGAGAAGCACATACAATCTGATTTATTGCACGCCCCGGAACCGTTATTGAATGAATTAGATCATCACAAGTGGAGAGTATTGCGCCGAATCGGTGCGGTTGGTTTACTGTGGAATCGTGCATCCGATGCCTGGCTTAATATATGGGGGTTAAAAACAGAGCAGCGGAACAGGGCTTTTCATGAGCTATTGCTGGAGGATCGCATTATTGCTGTTGAGGTAGAACAAATCAAGGAACGTTTATACTGCCGGACAGAAGACTTACCTATGATTGAACACATACTGCAAAATCCGGAGTTACAAGAGCGTTGCGAATTAATTGCTCCACTGGATAATTTAATGTGGGATAGAAAGCTTATTTATGCATTGTTTGAGTTCGACTATAAATGGGAGATCTATACGCCAGCTCTCAAACGGAAATTTGGCTATTATGTGTTGCCCTTACTGTATGGAGACCGGTTCATTGGGAGAGCCGAGATTATCGTGGAACGGAAATCTGGAAGGCTTGTTGTTAAACATGTCTGGTACGAAAAAGGCATGCAGCCAACCGAAGAACTTGTAGCCGTGGTGAAGGAATGTTTCGAGCGGTTTGCAATATTCAATGACTGTGAGACGATTTCAATAGAGGGAAAAGACTAAAAACTAAACATCAAAATTGAAGAGCATACATGTGTTTGTTCCCCAGTTGTTATAGCCTGAAGCTATAACCAGTCATACATTTTTGGTATCTCTTCTAACCCCGCTCCGCGTGATATGATAATCATATACAACGAGGGGGTTATTTACATGACTGACAAGTTCCAGATCGTAGGGAGTTTATTGCGGCCGGAAGAGCTGCTGACATATAAAACACAGATTGAACACCGGGATGATATCCAGTATCCATTCTATGAAAACTTTCAAGGATACCAGCAATGTGAGACGAAAGCGATTGAACAAGTGATCCAAAAAGAGATTGAGAACGACTTGTCTGTTATCACGGACGGCGAATTTTCCAAATCGATGTGGCATCTCGATTTTGTGTGGGGATTCGGCGGAGTGGAGCGGTATATTGCGGATCATGGGTATTTTTTCCGGGATGTGGACGGCACTTCTAAATATGAAACACGTAAAGATATCGGGCTGCGTATTACGGGGCAACTGAGCGGCAAGAATCATCATTTCATTCAACTGTTCAAGCAGTTGCAAGACCAAGCGGGTGACCAGCAGACCAAACTCTGCATTCCATCGCCGTCCCATATTTTCGGTGAATTATCGTGGTCGGACAACATTGGGGGCAAGGATGCCGTATACCAGAATACACAGGAGCTGAAAGCCGGCTTGGTAAGTGCTTATAAGGAATTTGTGCAGGAGTTTGCAACTGCGGGTGGTAAAATTCTGCAAATGGATGACTGTCTCTGGGAGCTGTTTGCCGATGACAATCCGAACTCGCCTTTTACCGGAGAGCATATTAATCAAGAGGAAGTACAGGGTCTCGCCACGGAGTTTATTGATATCAACAATACGGTCATTGACTTCGGTCATAGTCTGGGTCTGAAAATGTGGACACATAACTGCCGCGGCAACTATGACTCCCGTAACATGGGCGGCGGATCGTATGTGAAGATTGCGAATCTGTTCCTGAAGCAATTGAAGTATGATCGTTTCTTCCTGGAGTGGGATGATGATCGTGCGGGTTCCATCGAAGCGCTGGAAGTGTTCAAAGACAGACCGGATACAGAAATTGTACTGGGTCTGCTGTCCTCCAAAACAAGTACGCTCGATGATGAGGAGCGCGTGGTTCGTCTGCTGGACGAAGCCTCCAAGATCATTGACAAAGATAGGCTACTGCTGTCTCACCAATGTGGTTTTGCGTCCTGTGATGGCGGGAACGAACTGAGCGAAGCCCAGCAGTGGGCGAAGATTCATCAGGGTCAGCAGATTGCGAAGCAATACTGGGGCAACTAATTTCTATAACATATAGATATTTTCATAGGGCGATCTTTTCCGAGCAGGATTCGGGAGAGATCGCTTTTTATTTTGCCTGATTCGTTACCGTGTGATCGTTATGTCTGTTTTGTGATTCTTCTCACTTTCCTGACCCGACATCTGCTCTACACTTAATGGCATGTAGATAGGGGGAGAATGGATGACGATGCCACAGATCAAGGCGCAAATGCAGCAGTTAAGGCCGCAGATGAAGCCACGTGATTATACCCAATATCCGTTCATCGTGATCTGGGAAGTGACCCGGGCATGTGCGCTGAAATGTGTACATTGTCGGGCAGAGGCCCAGTATCGGGCTGATCCACGTCAACTGACCACCGAACAGGGAAAAAGGCTGATAGATGATATCGCCGCTATGCAGGAACAACCGTTATTTGTTTTCACGGGGGGTGACCCGCTAATGCGGCCAGATCTGTTTGAACTGGCGGAGTATGCGATTCGGGAGAAGGGGTTACCCGTGTCCATGACGCCTAGTGCCACGCCGAAGGTCACTCAAGCGGCAATTATGCAAGCGAAGGAAATCGGTTTATCCCGCTGGGCGTTTAGTCTGGACGGGTCAACGGCCGAGATTCATGATCATTTTCGCGGAACCAGAGGTTCTTATGATATGACGATGAGGGGCATTCGATTTTTGCAGGAAGCAGCCATTCCGATTCAAATCAACACGACCGTTTCCCGTTATAACCTACACGATCTGGAGGCCATCAGCCTTAAGGTGAAAGAGATGGGCGTTGTGTTGTGGAGTCTGTTTTTCCTCATTCCGACAGGCAGAGCTCAGCAGAAAGATATGATCACAGCGGAAGAGCATGAACAGGTCATGAAGTGGATGGTGCAGCTTGCTCATGAGATGCCTTACGGCGTGAAATCAACGGAGGCGCCTCACTACAGACGGGTAATGATACAGCAACGGACAGCAGGAGCAGAGCAGGCCTCAGAGCAGAACTCCAAGCAAGGCTTAGAACTTCAATCCGAGCAGAGCGCAGGAAATCATGCAGATCTTGCCAAGGGTCTCGCCAAAAGCAAAGATATGCTGGGACGTGCACCGCAAGGGGTCAATGATGGGGACGGGTTTGTGTTTATCAGTCACACGGGGGACGTCTATCCTAGCGGTTTCTTGCCCGTGGTGTGCGGTAATGTGAAGAATGAGTCGCTAATTGAGGTGTACCGGAATTCACCGGTGATGCAGACCTTGCGGGATAAGTCGAAATTGAACGGAAAATGTGCAGTCTGCGAGTACAAAACGATGTGTGGTGGCTCCAGAGCAAGAGCGTATGCAATGACGGGAGATTACATGGACAGTGATCCTTCCTGTGCCTATATCCCGGCGGCGCTGCGTTAAAGTTTATATGGCGGGAAGTGTAGCATGGATAATCAACGCACGAAACAAGTTGTCATCGCTGGCGGTGGCATTACCGGATTGAGCGCAGCTTATTATATCGAACAGTTTTGTAGAGCGAATGATGTTGCAGCAGAACTTATTATTGTTGAAAAAAATGATCGATTCGGTGGACATGTGCACACCGGTAAAAGGGATGGATTCGTGATCGAACGGGGGCCCGATTCTTTTCTCGCACGGAAAACCTCCATCATTGAGCTTATGCAGGAGCTCGGTATGGGTGAAGAACTCGTTGGTACGCGTCCAGGGGTGTCGCATAGCTATATCGCGTATCGGAATAAACTGCATCCGATTCCGGATGGCTTTATGCTCGGAGTGCCTACGAAGTGGAAACCCTTCGTAACAACTCGTTTATTGTCCCTTCGGGGCAAGGTGCGAGCAGCGGCAGATCTTGTTTTGCCGCGGAGGTCGAGCAGGGAGGATGAGTCCCTGGGGCAACTGCTACGCAGACGCCTTGGCGATGAAGTACTGGAGCAGATCGCCGAGCCGCTCTTGGCAGGCATATATGCTGGCAATGCGGACGGACTGAGTGTACAAGCAACGTTTCCAATGCTACAGGAAACGGAGCAAAAACACCGTAGCCTGATCGTGGGCATGCTGGGTGTGAGAAAAAGCCGCGCCCCGAAGCAAACAGTCAAGCCTACGGCTCAAACCACAACGGAGTCTACGTCACAACCTACAACTATATCGGCAACCCGTCCAGCTCCCAAACCCGCATCAAAACCATCGGGCACGGCCACTCGAAGCATGTTTTTGAGTGCACGGGGCGGACTGGAAGGTGTGGTAACGCAACTTGAACAGACACTTTCTTCCACAGCGCATTTGATCAGGAACACGGAAATTTCCCGTGTGTCGAAAGCAGAACAAGAGCAAGGAAAAGACACTATACGTTATACGGTTCAGTTTAACAATGGAACGACGCTTGCGGCGGATGCGGTAGTGATTGCGACTCCAGCGTATGCAGCAGCGGATATGCTTGCACATGAGCATGAGGCGATTACAGAACACCTGCGTGCGATCCCGTATGCTTCGGTGATGAACGTCGTACTTGCTTATCGCGAGCAGGATGTGGGTGTTTCCCTGAATGCATCCGGCTTTGTTGTACCGCGCAAGGAAGAACGCAAAATTACAGCCTGCACCTGGACATCATCTAAGTGGGAGCATACAGCGCCGAAAGGTCACATTCTTTTGCGAGCATATGTGGGGAAATACGGCCGTGAACCGATGAGTCATCAGCTTACCGATGAAGAAATCATTGCTGAAGTACGCCGCGAATTACAGGATACCATGGGGATCTCCGCAGAGCCTGTTTTTACAGAGATCAACCGATTACCGTTATCCATGCCCCAATATCAAGTCGGGCATCTAAAACGAATCGCAGAGGTTGAGAAGTTACTGGAAGATGTTATGCCTGGAGTGTACGTTGGTGGCGGAGGTTACCGCGGAATTGGCGTTCCGGATTGTATCTCTCAGGGCAAGGCTATGGCGGAGAAAGTCATTGGCACGTTGTTGGGAACTAGATAAACATAAAGAAGCGGCAGCCTGTCCCGAAATTCAATCGGGGGAAGCTGCCGCTTTTTTTATTGGCAGGGCGCTGAATTTACTTACGCTGTAATGATCGGCTCAAGGAATATATTCACACGATCCGGGGATTTGGATCACGCTATTTCGCAGTAGCATGCTGCGCCAGCCATTCTTTTTTTAATATCGCATATTGATACGTGTTCTCGTATTTCGGCGTACCGTCTTCATTTTTGACAAAAGAAATAAATTCAAGAAACAGCCCTTCCCGGCGCATGCCCAGTTTCTCACACAGCTTCTGAGACCGGAAGTTATCGTCTTCCACGTAAGCGTAAATTCTCCGAATTCCCTGCTCCATAAAGAGGTATTCCATGAAGGCACGAGCACTCTCGCTGGCGTATCCTTTTCCCTCAAACCTCCCGTTAAAATTCCAGCCGACACTATACGTATCTGGGTCTGATTTTGAGTCTGAATTCGATTTCGAGTCCGAATCTGAATCTGGATCATGGCCTTCTGTCATCCCAAACAGCTCTCCAATGATCTCATTGCTGTCTTTCAGACAGACGGCGATATGGGAGTCGTCCTTGCTTCGTTTCTCTACCTCAGCGACTGCTTCCTCAAGTGTCGACATCTGATGATCCATAAAGCAGTTCACTCGTGGATTCGCGGTATACTCGAGCAATCCGGCCGCATCCGTTGCGGCAAAATTACGTAAAATCAATCGATCCGTTACAATGTTTTGCATATATGATTCCTCCAATGATGACGGAAATAGATCATGCATATCTAATTCATATTCCGTATTTCGTATTTTGTTGTGTGTGTGATGGCATCGTACATATTCAACTCTTCTGTCATCTTTATCCTTTTTTCGGTGCCAAGTCTCTCGGCTTAACTAAAGCAGGCGCAGTTTTTGTTTTTAACGTCGTGTTGAGTCCCTTTGTCTCGTTTATCTCCTTGATCTCACTATCTTCATTGTTCTCCATATTCTCAATTGTCGGATTCGTTTTATCCGCTTTGGAGAACAGATTCATTAATTTGTCCTTGTAGATGTATCCGAATATAAATCCAACGACAGCAATAACCGATATGATGATGGCGATGGTATATTGTTGCATATGAAGGTTGGAACCTACCACGGCCGAAGCGATAATCCAGGGCAAACGTCCAACCAGCAGAATAGTGAAGAAGCGTAAAGAGCTGATGGATGTCAGCGCAGCGACAAAGACAAGCATGTCTTTGGGCAACCCGGGAACGAGGAAAAAGATAAACAAAAAGGCAGCAAATTTTCGCTCATCATGCATGAATGACATCCATTTCATATTTTGCTTCCGTAGCAGGCGCGATACAAAATCACGGCCGATGAAACGGGTAAAGTAGAAGGCAATGGCTGAACCTAAGACCAGACCAACGGTTGTATAGAAAGAACCGAGTGCAGTACCGTAGATATAACCACCGGCAATTTGCACGATTTCTCCTGGAATCGGCGCAACGACGATCTGCAGAATCTGGAATAAAATAAACATGATCGGGCCCCAGTGTCCCGTGGAATGAATATAAGCTCTGAAATTGTCCATCGACGACATGATTTTAATGATGGCAGGCGCATAATAAACCAGCAGGCCCATGGATAAGGCAGCGAACAAGCCCAACAGTATTTTCATCACCATACGTTTTGAGATTTTCGGCATAACGTAAGACCCCTTTTTGTAATGACATTCACTATTAACAGTATAAATCGAAATCATGAAGAGATACCTACTTAACTTCTTAAGAATTCTTAAGGCGATCCTGATCCGCTGGCTCTGTTAAAACACGCAGACTATACTGGAATGAACGGAGGGATTTCGAATGAACAACAATAAGCAGATTTTAATTGCAGATGATAATAGTGAGATTCGTGAGATCGTGAAGATTTTACTAGAAAGTGAAAATTACGAAGTTATTGAAGCCGTCGACGGCCAAGACGCGGTCGATAAAGTAACGGAAGAGACAGATCTTATTATTCTGGATATGATGATGCCCAATAAGTCTGGACTGAAGGCATGTCTGGAGATTCGTGAAAAAACGAGTGCGCCGATCCTGTTCCTGACAGCAAAAACACAGGATTCGGATAAACAACTAGCCTTTTCGTCGGGGAGCGATGACTTTTTGTCCAAGCCATTCTCGTATACCGAACTGGTGGCAAGGGTCAAAGCGCTGCTTCGCCGATATTATGTCTACCGGGGCAAGGAGAAGATCGAAGAGGCTGAGAACATTGCGGTGAAGGATCTGACCATTCACAAGGATGCCAAATCGGTGTATATCGGTGAGAAAGAAATCTCGCTCACGGAAATTGAGTATCAGATTCTGTTGCTCTTGGCGTCCAAACGAAGAAAGGTTTTCTCAGCCGAAAATATCTATGAGAGCGTGTGGCAGCAGCCTTATTTTTATACTTGTAATAACACGGTAATGGTTCACATTCGGAATTTGAGAAACAAGCTGGAAGACGACCCGCAGCATCCTAAATATGTGCAGACCGTTTGGGGGAAGGGGTACAAAATTGAATAAACTGCTTATCGGAAAAAAACTGAAGCTCAAGCTGGTACTTGCCATTATTCTCTCGCTGTTCGTTGCCGTAGGTACATTCATCGTCTTGCAGGTGGTTGGTGAGACGGCACTGGACAGTTATCTCAGCAAATCGACGTTTATCGAAAACAGGCAGCAGGATGCGCTGAAACGATTCCAGACCATGGTAAGCAGTGAGCACTTGTCCACGCAGGATCATCAGAGACTCTCGGAATGGATTCGTGGGGAGCGGTACTTGGAGCTATTCATATTTGGACAGGATAAATTGATTTATGCATCCAACACGGAAGCGGATCCTGCGATAAATAAAGAGCTAATAACTCAGTTCTTACCGTCCAGAACACCGATTACAACCGTCCAGTTTGCAGATCAGCCGGCTCAGATTTATTTGGTTGGTTTCTATGAATATCAGTACTATAACTTGCTTTTGATTTTGACGGTATTCGCAGCTTTGATTGTGTTTATTGTTGCATTCTTGCTCATGATTAATCGGAAAATATCCTATATTGGCAAGCTTGAGCGGGAGATCAAAATACTGGAAGGCGGCAATCTGGATTATAAGATTACGGTGTCTGGTAAAGACGAGCTGTCATCGCTGGCATGGAGTATCGATGAGATGCGAAAATCTTTTGTGGAACGGCTCGGTAGCGAGGAGAGGGTGAGAAGTGCGAATCGAGAGTTGATTACGGCGATTTCTCATGATTTGCGCACACCGCTCACGATTCTGCTTGGATACATGGACATCATTGAACTGGGTAAATACAAGACACAGGAGGATCTGCACCAGTATATTCACAATAGCCGAGAGAAGGCGTATCAGATCAAGATTCTATCAGATAAGCTGTTTGAGTACTTCACGGTCTCTTCTGCATCAGAGGAAGAGGATGTGGAATCCGAAATCTATGATGGGCGAGAGTTGTTTGATCAGCTTCTGGATGAGCAACTGGCCTTAATGGAAAATTTCGATGTTGAGTTGAAGCAGAAATACGGGGAACAGGCCTTTTTGATCGAGTTGAATCTTGTAGCGATCCGTCGTGTGTTTGACAATATTTTCTCGAATATAAAGAAATATGCGGATCGTTCTCATCCAGTGGATATCGATTTATCTATCGAGCAACACACTTTAATCATGACCGCTCGGAACCGGATTAAACCTGTGGACAAAACGAAGGACAGTAACGAGATCGGACTCGTCAGTTGCCAGAAAATCATCGAACAGCATAACGGAACATTGAAGATATCTGAACAAGAGGAAACATTTATCCTACAGATCGAACTGCCCGTTATTCTCAGTAAATGAGATCGGAAGTCGTATGGTTTCAAGACACGCCCTAGGCAGAAATAATACATTTTTGCTTATTCGATGTAACTTCCAAGTGTTAGGAAGGGTTATATAAGAGAGTAGCAAAAGGGGAAAAAGTGTAAATAAGAATGAAGTGAAAGCAAGGGCCACAATGTGATTGAGGGGAGAGGCTTCATGAAGAACAATCATACTCCACTGAGTAAAACTCGGGTTTTAGAAGAACTGGACTCGCTTGGTTATTCGAACCGAATGAAAGAGATTGCGCGGCTGGGACGGCATCATCTGGCTGTGGGCGCGAAAGATTACGCTACGCTTCTGATTGAGCTACTGGACAGCGGGACAGCGTACGAGGCACATCTGGCGTTAACCGGAGCTGGCGCGGTAAAGGATGCACAAGCTGTTATACATGCGTTAAATCATCCCAAGGCTGGGGTCAGGAGCCGGGCTGCCTGGATGCTCGCAGAGGTGGTCACTGATCCGGGGTATGACATTGAAACCGAGATCGTTTCGATGTCGCACCATTGTCGTCAGCAACTGTTGCGGAGCATTGTGAAGTATACCAGACAGGACTGGGCAGAACGGCTGTTGCCGGTCGTATTGGAACGTTGGGGCGCAGATGACGCTATTTTCCTGCTATCCATGTGTGGTGAAGCAACGGTTCGCACACGATTGCCACAGCTTGGATATGCAATTGATAATTGGCGAACCATAACAACCCGGAACCCGGACCTGGTCGCTGCTTACTTAGAAAATGCCTTGAATCAAGTATCGGAGAGCGACAGGTCCAGTGTGTGGTATGAGATGGGCACGGCGGTAGAGAAGCTGAGTATATTGAGACCCGCAGCAGTCCTGGAATATGCATTGTCTTATGGTCCAAAAGAACAGATTCATCCCGTGATTAAAAATCAACTGGGTATCCTGATTCGGACCGGCCCTGAGCAAGTATTTGAACTGCTCGCGAGGCAGGAGACAAGGGCATATCTGCTGAATAACGGAGTTCCGGCGGGTGTGTTGAAAAAGAGAAGATACTTCACCACTGCACAATGGACTGCACTGGTGACCATGCTTGCCGAAGCACCTTTTCAAGTGGCAAAGGTGCTGGATACGCTCGCGCCTTCAAGCCGTGAAGCGTTATTTGATGCAGCGTACCCGGTGCAGGAGCGAACGAATCGAATGTTCCCTATGGCCCTGCTCGATGTACTGCCGCATCAGTTACGCGACAAAGAAGCGGTTCGCATGCTCACCCTGCGAGAAGTCCGGGAAGACCGGGGCAGAACGTTCGAAATGACAACACGTCGTCTGATTGCACAAGTTAGAGAAACGCTGGAGCAGGCTGTTCAGGTATCGAACGCGGATGAGCGTGCTATGGCTTATTCCCGGCTGATTCAAAGCACGGCTCTGTCCCGTAGTGGTATGGAGGACACGTTACGGTTCCTGACGAGAGTGAAAAACGATCAGGACCCGGTACGTTTTATGGTAATGGCAGAACTATCGAGATGTCCGGTCACGTTGTTTAAGGAAGAGCATTTGCCACATCTGACGATCCTGGTGGACAGTGTCATTGAGGCCAGAGATACTTCGTATGGAACCAGAACGGGAGTCGAGCAATTGGCTTTTGACATGCTGCTGGAGCATGCAAGTGAACCTGGGCGTCGCTTGTTCCAATTTGCGCTTAGAGCGATCAAGCGCATGGCGATGCGTGATGGGCAGTTTATGTTATTTTCCAGAGAGTGGAACAGTCTGCCGCAGGCCGCACTCGAAACCCTATTTGACGAGATCTATGCTATAGGTGTAGAAGCGAACAAGCGGGAGAGTGACTACGTCGTTCTACAGATGGCTAGTGCATTTGGCAAAGCGATTGATCGACTGCCCAAACTGCACGACCTGCTCGAGGAATTGGTGAAGAGTAAAAAGTCAGCGGCTCAAGCCGTCAGGTACTGGCTCGCTCCCTACAAGACCAGGGATAAACGGGTTAGGGAACTGCTGGATCTTGATCCGACATTCATCTCATTTTATGAAGTGTTTGAGCATTTACACCGGAAACGTCAGGAGTGGCTCGATCCGTTTATCTCTGGCAAAGTCCTCAAAGGCAAGCATTTAACGGGGAAAACCATCTATCTGGTTCCAGCATATCATGGCTTTTATCGCTGGTTGCCTCGTCAGCAACAAGCGCTGGCTTCGCTACTTGACCGCATGGCACAAGACAACAAGCGAAGCTTCTATGAGCGTGCAAATGCGATGCGGAGTTTGGCGGGTATGCCGGATTATCGCTCGAATCCATTGCTAGAGAAGCTACTAACTGATCCGGAAGTACATATCGTGGAGGCTGCCCTGCATGCTTTTTCGTTAACGGAGGAACCGGAAGACGCCCTACCTGTGTTGTTAAATAATCTGGATGGAGATCGTGCACGAGTAGCGATGTACTCCATTCCGAGGTGCGCACGCAGGGTGAACCCGGTGTTGCTCACGTCCATGCTTTCGAGCCTGTTGGACCGGGAAAAACTCAAGATTACGGTGCGGAAAGAAGCGGTTCGGTTGCTGGGAACTTATAAAAGTAGTGAAAGTGTGACCTTACTCATCCGTGAATTTGAGAAGCCGAAGCGGCACAAGGATGTCATTATTGCCATTGGTCATGCGGCCAGGCAATGTCTGGACGATGAGCGAAGCTGGACAATGATGAGTATCATGGCGTCCTCTTCGGATCGAGACATCGCGCGCAGTTTGCTGAATCAGCGTCCGGATGAACTTCCGGTGGAAGCGCGACTGCGATATTTACAGTGGATTACCGAAATTGCGGGGCATGATGACCCGATTGTATCGATGGAAGCCTTTCATGCGATGTCACGCTGGGGACATGTAAGTGCAGAGGTCATTTCACAATGTGCTGGCAAAGCACTAATCGATCTACAGGATGGTACGCGCTGGAAAGCCGCGATTCTTGCCTTGGTCACGGTTAGCAGGGACGGGAAAGTGAATGATGAGGTCGTACAAGTCATCCGGCAGTTGGCTGAAGTGGAGGCCCAGGACGACTGGAACGCAGGTAGAGAGCGGGATTTACCTCATCGTCAACGTTTGCTGGAGTTAATTGATCAGCTTGTCTCGGGTTCTATATCGGTGAAAAGGCGACTTGCTCCATTATATGCATCCATTATCAGGACTCTTCAGCATCATGAATCGCTGAAGCTCACGGCGATTCGTCTGCACCTGGCTGCAATGGATTGGAGCCAGCCGGATCAGGCGGTCGAAGGGTTACACCCTGTTATTGATATCGTTAATGCGCATCCGTATGTACTTGAATCGGTCGATCGGCAGATTAAGCGTACGGTGCTTGATGGGAAAGGATATTGGAAACCGGAGCAGCTACTCCACATCGTAGATGTGTTGAGAACGCGGACGGATATTGCTTCTTCATGGATTGGACTATCTTTGCTCAAGGTCGCTGGTGAGGACTTACTATGGAATCAGGATTGCCGCAATCGCTTAAGAGCTTACCGACAGCATGAACAAGAAGCGGTTCGTCTGCTGGCGTTGGACAGTTGGACAATACTTGAATAACATCATAGTTTTCACTACAATCGAGTAGAATAAGTGCGCTGCACCACTATATGCTAATGAACCGGGGGAGAATGAGGATGACCATGAACTCCATTGAAAATGAAAAAGATCTGTCACCGGAACAACGTGATGAATTGTTCAAGGCATTAAAGACCCGTTTTGAAAAGAATATGAGTCGTCATTCCGATCTGGAATGGGCTAACGTAGAGGCTAAACTGGAAGCAAACCCGGACAAACTATGGTCACTGCACGAGATGGAGAAGACGGGCGGCGAACCGGATGTTGTGGAGTTGGACAGTGAGGCAAGTGAATATATCTTTATAGACTGTTCACCAGAGAGTCCCAAGGGTCGCCGTAGTGTATGTTATGATCAGGCTGCACTGGATGCACGTAAAGAGAACAAACCTAAGCATAGCGCTGTTCAAATGTGCATCGAGATGGGCATTGAGCTTTTGGATGAGACCCAGTATCGTGAACTTCAGCAACTGGGGAACTTTGATCTGAAAACATCCAGCTGGGTGGTGACACCTGAACATATTAGACAGCGGGGTGGAGCCATTTTTTGCGACCGCCGTTACGATACCGTGTTTATGTACCATAACGGGGCAGAGTCCTATTACGCTGCAAGAGGTTTCCGTGGTTTGTTAAGGGTGTAAATGAAATATAGTTTGGATTAGGTTAGATGAAATAGGGCAGTCCCAACAGGGATAGAGAGGAACAATTCGGCAGGTTGCGAATTGTTCCTTTTTTGGTTTTAATTAAGCCAAGTTAAGTGAGTTAAGCTATATCTCCTTTGTCATTTGGCTCCTCAATATGCACCATAACCCGAACCAGATAATCTTCCGCATGTTGCAGCACAATCTCATCCTGCATGTAATCCTCGTAAGCATCACCCTTAATGACATACTGTTTCTTCTCTATATGATCAAAGATTTGCGGAAAAAACCTCTCGGTATCTCCATAGTCGGCTCTGGCATAAGAAACAAGATAATATCCCTCCGGCATATACGCCTGTTCATGATGCTCTGTGGTCATATAGCTATACATATGGGAGATCATATCTCCATCCTTGCGTAGCAGATCCGCTTTAGGAATGATGACGCCGCCGGGATAACCAAGCGGGGCATGTTCCTTGTTCAAACGTACTCGAAAATCCTCCCAAAGTTCCTCAGGGAACTCCTTTTTGGATGAGTAGATACGGCGGCTCAGCAGCAAGGGGGTTTCAGGTTGCCAGATGACATGCATTTGGCTGGTGTCGAGGTGCATGGATTGCTCTATATTTTCCGCACGTTGAATAATCATTTGTTTGGCCTGAGTCAGTTTTGCAATCTGCAACTGTAGATTCTCCTCCTGTTTGCGCAAAAGTTGAAGAGTCGTTTCTGGAGAACGCTCACCGAGATGTTGCTGAATTTCCTCCAGGGACATGCCGAGCTCTTTGAAAATATGAATAACGCCGATTGTTTCAAACTGGCTGTGGCTGTAATAGCGATAACCGTTATCCGCCACATAGGCAGGTTTGAACAGACCGATCCGGTCGTAGTAAATGAGGGTTTTACGCGAAACCTCGGATAGCTTGGAAAAAGCACTAATGGACAACATTTCATTGGAATGCATAAGTACCTCCAGGTCGAAAATAATAGATTGACTGTATAGTTACTATACAGTTTATAATACAGCTGTTCTGACCGCCGATCTACCTTTAGATCGTAGATCAGGGTGTTTATTTTAGATGAGGAGAATGCTTATGGTCAGGAAATTACTGCAAAGTGTACGCGAATATAAAAAGGATACGTGGCTGACGCCCTTGTTTTTACTTGGTGAAGTGGCCATGGAAGTCATTATTCCGCTGTTTATGGCTGAATTGATCGATCAGGGGATCACGGGGGGCCAGATGAATCAGGTGACCAAGTATGGCTTGATTCTGGTGTTGTTTGCCCTGGTGTCTCTGGTCTTTGGAGCGCTGGCGGGTAAGCATTCTGCGATTGCGATGTCGGGGTTCGGAAAAAACTTGCGTTACGACCTGTTCCGTCATGTGCAGCAGCTGTCGTACTCCAATATGGATAAATTCTCGACCTCAGGGATCGTCACCAGGCTGACTACGGATATTACGCATGTGCAAAATGCATTTCTGATGATTATCCGGATTGCCTTCCGCAGCCCGGTCATGATGATTTTTGCAACGATTATGACGTATCGTATCAGCCCGTCCATCGCTACATGGTTCGTGATTGTTATACCCGTGCTGGCAATTGGCATGATGATTATCATGAAGTATTCTTTTCCGATATTTGAGCGTGCCTTTGACAGTTACGATGATCTCAATAAAGTTGTGCAGGAAAACGTACGCGGTATCCGGGTTGTGAAATCCTATGTGCGAGAAGAGCGTGAGGTATCCAAGTTTCAGGTCGTATCCCAGCGAATATTTGCACAGATGGCTAAGGCAGAACGCATTCTGTCGTATGAACTTCCACTGATGCAAGTTGTGATGTATGCCGTGATGCTGATGATCTCATGGATTGGAGCCAAACTGGTTGTGGGCGGAAACATGACTACCGGGGAGCTTACGAGTGTATTCGCGTATTCCATGCAAATTCTAATGAGTTTGATGACGCTGGGTATTGTTGTCATTATGGTTGCCATTGCTCGGGCTTCGGCGGGAAGGATTAATGACCTGTTAAGTGAACAGCCGGACATTACCAGTCCGGAGTCACCCGTTACAGAGCTACACAACGGGGAGATCGAATTCCGCAATGTGTCCTTCCGTTACTCAGGCAAAGCCGAGAATTATGCCCTGTCTGGCATCAATCTGCAAATTTCTTCGGGACAGACGATTGGTATTATTGGAGCTGCGGGCAGTGCAAAATCTACCTTGGTACAGTTGATTCCACGTCTATATGATGCCAGTGAGGGTGAAGTGCTTGTCAGTGGTGTCAATGTGAAGAAGTACGATCTAAGTTTGCTTCGCAGCCAGGTCGCGATGGTATTGCAAAAAAACGTCCTGTTTGAAGGCACGATTAAGGAGAATCTGCGTTGGGGCAATGAACATGCTACCGATGAAGAGTTGATTGAAGCGTGCAAAGCAGCACAGGCACACGAGTTTATTTCCACGTTTCCGGATGGATATGACACTCATTTGGCACAAGGCGGTACGAACGTTTCGGGAGGTCAGAAGCAGAGACTATGTATTGCCAGAGCTTTGCTCAAAAAACCGAAGATTCTGATTCTGGATGATTCCACCAGCGCAGTAGATACACGGACCGACGCGTTAATCCGCAACATTTTCAAAGAAAGCATACCGGATACAACCAAAATTATCATTGCCCAGCGTATTGCATCTGTGGAAGATGCCGATCAGATTGTCGTGCTGGATGAAGGCAAGATGGTAGATATCGGAACCCATGAGGAACTGCTGGGTCGAAATACAATTTATCAAGAGGCTTATTATACACAGACGAAAGGCGGTGAAGCACTGGATGGATAACATTCAATATGGCCGGACGATAAAACGTCTGCTAACCTACTTTAAGTATTACAAATTCAGAACGACACTAGCGCTGATCCTGGTGCTGGTGAGTTCTGCCGTCTCTGTTGCTTCAGCGGCCTTTCTGCGATTGCTGATCGACGACTTTATTACGCCGCTACTTGGAAATCAAAATCCAGTATTTGATGCCTTGTTACAGGCTTTAATCATTCTGGCTGTGATCTATGCTGCTGGAGTCATCAGTACATTTGTCTCGAAACGGCTGATGATTACCGTCTCACAGCAGATTATGAAGAGGATTCGTGACCGCTTATTCGATCACATGCAGAAGTTGCCAATTAAATATTTTGACCGTAAAGCCCACGGGGATATTATGAGTCATTACACGAACGATGTGGATACGCTGAACATGATGCTGACGGATGGATTGCCCCAGCTGTTGTCCACTGCCGTGACAGTGGTGGTCGTTCTCGGTACGATGTTGTTTCTTGATGTGCCTTTAACGATCGTGGTTGTGCTAGGTGCACTCGCGATGCTTTGGGTTACCAAAACCGTCGGTACCAAGGCAACCGAGCATTTTTTTCAGCAACAGGAGTCTATCGGGGTTGTGGATGGATATATCGAGGAGATCATTCATGGGCAAAAGGTAGTGCAAGTGTTTGGTCGCGAGCAAAAAGCGATGGAACAATTCGCACATCTGAATGATAAATTGTTTGACGACTCGGCGACAGCTAACAAATATTCGAATATTCTCATGCCAATCAATGAGAATCTGTCGACATTAATCTACGTGCTTGTGGCTATTGCGGGCGGAGCTATGTCCATATCGGGCTGGAACGCCGGTCTGAGTCTGGGGATTATTGCAGCTTTTTTGAGTTTATCCCGTAATTTCACAATGCCGATTGCCGAAATCTCCTCGCAGGTCAGCATGTTTGTCGTAGCTGTTGCAGGGGCTCAGCGGATATTTAACATGATGGATGAACAGCTTGAAGCAGATGAAGGCCGCGTGACCTTAGAGAAAAACAAGGATCAGGCCGGATGGGTCTGGAAACTGGAGGACGGAACAAGCGTTGTTCTGAAAGGCAAAGTGGAGTTTAAGGATGTCAGTTTTACGTATGACGGAAAGAAACAAGTGCTCCAGAATATTACGTTATATGCCAAGCCTGGACAGAAGCTTGCGTTCGTGGGTGCAACGGGTGCAGGCAAGACTACTGTAGCCAACCTGCTCAATCGTTTCTACGATATAACTGAAGGTGAGATCATCTATGATGGCATCAACATTCAGCGTATTCGCAAAGCAGATTTGCGGCGTTCCTTGGGAATTGTACTGCAGGATACCCATCTGTTCTCGGGTACGGTCGCTGAGAATATTCGCTACGGAAGGCTGGAGGCCAGTGACGATGAGGTCATTCAGGCGGCAAAGCTGTCGTATGCGGCGAGTTTTATTGAACGTCTGCCTGACGGGTATGAGACCCGGCTGGATGGTAACGGCAATGGACTGTCACAGGGACAGAGTCAGTTGCTAGCGATTGCCAGAGCAGCGATTGCGAGTCCGCCGGTCATGATTCTGGATGAAGCCACTTCATCTATCGATACACGTACCGAAGCGCTGGTTCAGAAGGGGATGGATAATCTGATGCAGGGCAGAACGGTATTTGTCATTGCCCACCGTTTGTCTACCGTGCGGAATTCCGATGCCATTATGGTGCTGGAGCATGGTAAGATCAAGGAACGTGGCGACCATGAACAGCTGTTAGCAGCGAAAGGTACGTATTATCAATTGTATACTGGAGCTTTTGAGTGGGATTAATGGGACTGATCCAGAGAGTGCTCGTAAAACAGTAAAACAGCTAAATGGTAAGATAGAAAAATAGCGAAATATAAGATAGACAAGACCAAAAGAGCCGTGCATATTGCATGGCTCTTTTTTGTCGGACGGATACTTGCTGAAGGAAGAAGCAGATATGCGTTTAGGACGGATATTCTGAAGTTTGCTCAAGAACGATGTGGTGTACAGCAACTACATCAAACTACAGGTTCAGTCTGCTTTTTAAAATACTGCTCAATGATCAATTCAAGCACAGGTTCCGGTACGGCACGCTGCAATTGGGCCAGATCACCAAATTCCATGCGATACGGCTGCTCGGTGCTGCTCGGAATCCAGTAGGGAAGTGGTTTACCGGTGGAGTCCAAGCCGTTGGGATCACCTGTTGCAATGAAGTTCGAGAGATAGTTACACATCTGGCGTGCCAGATCATAATGTTTACCCGTGAAAGGACGCCAGCATTTGGCGAGTGTTTCAAAAAAGAACCACAGATCGACCGAATGGAACGTGCCTGGTTGATCCCAGCCCGGAATGTCTGCGTCGAAATTATAATAATAGAGCGGTGTTTCCGACGGATGACCGCTATTAGAACGGATTACAAGCTGAATCGCATGTTCAATCATGCGCACAGAAGCCAGCTGTAAGGCATGATCCAGATCGCCAGTATCGGCTTTACATCGTTCTAAAAAGGCAGGAGCATCCTCGCCAAATAGCTCTGTAGCCATCTGTTTCAGTTCCTCCACACTGTTTACCGCAGGCCGGGTCCAGAACTCGGAGGACGTATGCCCAAGCATGACGGGAACAAGTTCACGCTTATGTTGCATGAAACGAGTGAACGGATCACCTATACAGAACTGATCATCAATGACCGTTCCCCAGAAGCTTCGATATTCCAGAATTTTATCCCGTAGTGTGACGGCATCCAGCTGTCTGGCTTCATCCAGAGAAGATACACCAAGGAAACGAAAAAATTCAACGCCTTTCTGCTCGGCATCTCGCAGCGTACTGCGAACAGCGGGTACAGGAACGTTTGGATATAACTCTGTTGCAATACCGCTCATGATGACAGCTCGCTGAAATAGGCCTTTATTTTGCGGAGAGGTCATCTGACTAAGAACACTGCCACCGCCAGCAGACTGTCCCCCAATTGTAATTTGATCCGGGTCACCGCCGAACGCGGCAATATTACGCTTCACCCAGGCTGTTCCTGCCTGCTGATCCAGATGTCCAAAATTCGCCGGTGCGTGAGGTGACTCCGCACTGATTTCTGGATGGCACAGAAAACCAAATGCATTCAAGCGGTAATTGATGGTCACGACCACAATGCCTCTGCGCGCAATGCGTTCACCGTCAAATTCCATCTCGGCCGTGTGACCGACTTGGAGCCCCCCACCAAAGTACCAGACAAAGACCGGTAGTTTCTCATCGGTTCGTTTGGCAGGTGTCCACACATTTAGATACAGACAGTCCTCATTCATCGGCAGATCAGGATCAACCGCCCATTCTCGCGTATAGATGTTATTATCATCAATGACGGTTGGTGCCTGCATGGAGGTCGGTGCAAAATCAAAGGCTTGCAGTACACCATCCCAATCGGAAGCAGGCTGTGGCGCACGCCAGCGATTCCGGCCTACAGGGGGCGCGGCGAACGGAATACCTTTAAAGCTTGTAATACGTGGATCTGCGGCAGGCAGTCCCTGAACTTGACCATTTTCGACCGTAACAGTTCTAAGCACACAACATTCTCCTCTCTGAATTGAACATCGTTCATGTATGTCGATCCAAGATGTTTGGTTGCGCTTACAAATCTGCTGGGCGATATGCCCTCTGTTTCTATCATAAGCAACTTGAAGCGTTGTTTCCAGCATCGAAATTAAACCAATAACCCCTCATAATGATATATAATGACTGGGATCACGAAAGGAGTTGCTGACGTGGACACATTATGGCGAGACGGGAGCAGGGCGAACCAGATTTTTTTTATCAGCGGCGGACACAAACCTGTAAACCTTCATCAGTGGGGACCAGGTGTACGTGACGTCTATGCGCTACACTACATCATTCGAGGGCAGGGTACACTGGAAACCGGAGGCAAGCATTATCGGCTGGGTGCCGGAGAGAGCTTTATCATTTTTCCGCAAAAAGAAATCTATTACTACCCCGATCCGGCGAACCCGTGGGAGTACGTATGGATTGAGTTCGACGGACGAAACGCAGGGCGAATCGTAGATTTGACACAACTATCGGTTAAGCACCCTGTACTGCCGGCCGCACCGGAAACGATGGAGATGTGGTTTCATTTGGCCTGGAATGCAGGTGCATCACCAAGTGAAGTATTAAGAGCGGATGCACGTTTGCAGCTGTTACTGTCCTATTACATTGAATTTTTTCCGAGCGAGAAGCAGACAGAAACCAGAGATGAGGTATGGATGGCGAAAACTTATATCGAGCAAAACTACTGGCAATCATCCTTGACGGTAGCAGAGATTGTACAGGCCGTAAATCTGGAGCGAAGTTACCTGTTCCGCAGGTTCAAAGAAGCTACAGGTGAATCGGTGTCAACGTACATAACGGCATGTCGTATCCGGCGTGCCTGCGAGCTCCTTGAGTCATCTCAATTGTCCATTCAATCCATAGCATATTCGGTAGGATATAATGATCCGCTTTATTTTTCTAGGGTATTCAAAAAGGCAACATCATACACGCCATCTGCATATATGATGTTGCACCAGAAAAAAATAACTAGTAAGACATTTACAAGTAACGTTTAGCGAAAAAGTGCACAGTTCCCGGACTCACGGAAGTAACGAATGAGCTTCTCAATCGGCTCCCGCCCGCAATTCAGCTTCACCCCAAGACAATCAATGCAGACAAATTGCCGGGCTGTTAATGAGACTAATTTCAGATAGATGCCGACATCGTCGGAAGTGAGCGGAACCTGACAGATGGTGCACAGCCGGCTTTGTGCCATTTATTTCACCAGTTTGGCTCGCACGACGAGACAATCATGGGCCGCTATGACGGGAGCATAACGCTCGCGGAATACACCGAGTTCCTTGTGCTCCCAGCAGTCATAGAGAGACAGGGAGTAGCCTGATGCGTAAGGCAGTCCCATATCCCAAAATTGCAGGGATAGTTCGCGCTGGCTGTCGCTCAGATTGAAGAAACCAATCGCCAGATCACCGTCCGTAAGCACCTTCACCAGCATGAATACATCATCGGTATGGAACCATTGCGGCTCAGGTTTGATGCGGTAAGCCCCGCGTGCCTCTGCGTCCTGATTAATGGCAAGCAGATCGGGGTTCAGCAAAATGTCCTTGGTGACCTGATTGGCCTTGCGTACATCACATCCAATCATAAGCGGTGAACCCATCATCGACCAGAGGGAGAAATGGGTTTTGTACTCAATATCGTTGCAGCCGCCAATGCTACCGATAAAGTCATTGTTACTTCCGCCGTACATGCCTACGATGAGCATATCCATATCATTGTGGCAGAAGGAGCCCGTATAGCTTTGTTTTCCGAGCTGTGAAAGAGCAAGCTCTTTGACCGAATCCCAGTTATCACGGATATCCCCGGTGGAACGGTACATATGGGCCCCTGATTCACGAATCCATTCGTAGACATTGTCCTCTCCCCAGTTGCAGGCGGAGAAAAGAATATCGCGGCCGCAGTTTTTGAGCGCAAGACTCATGCGTTTGTATAACAATTCGCCAGAGATATGGCGCGGCTTGAAGCAGTAGTCATATTTTAAATAATCCACGCCCCACTCGGCGAATAATGCCGCATCCTGAAATTCATGCTCGAAGCTGCCTGGATACCCGGCACAAGTATGTGTTCCGACACAGGAGTACATGCCAAACTTCAAACCTTTGTCGTGAATATAATCTGCAAGCGCCTTCATTCCACTCGGGAATTTGGCAGGGTCTACGACCAGATTGCCGTCCGCATCCCGCTCCTTCAGGCTCCAGCAATCGTCAATGACAATGTACTCGTACCCGGCGTCACGATATCCTTCCGTTACAAACACATCGGCAACATCCCGAATCAATTGCTCATTGATGTCCCACGTAAACGTATTCCATGAATTCCAGCCCAGCGCAGGGGCAAATCCCATCATTGCATTGGTGTTAATACTCATGATCTGACTCGCTTCCTTCCTTGTCCTGATTCCTAAATTTTTTGAAAAAAACCTAATGCCATCTTCTCCATGTTACAAATAGGGGGATTAATTATCATGTATAACTATCATGAACTTAACGGATTAAGGGCATTTCAACCATAGTCTGACGTTGCTTGGACATGGACAAATGTTGTTTAGTGAGTCGTCCAAAACCACTAACATTAAACCTCCTTCTGGCGAAGCTTTTTTTTATCGTTTATACTTGTAAAGCCAATTTACTTGAGGAGTTGTCTAACGAATCATGAATAAAAAAGAAGTCGCGCACATTCGCAAACAATTCAAGCTGGATCATGACCTGCTGAACATTTACGACATCCTGAATGTCTATATTACGAAAGAAACCAATGAAGTCTATCACTGGGAACGTCATCCGTTTGAACTGGTGGATCGGGAGAAGCAAGAGTTATACATGGGTAATTTCAAAAAATTGCTGACAGGTGAACTGGATCAGAAACTGTTCGAACTGAAGTTCCAAGAAGAAGCGGAGGAGCCGGCACAGGTGATGCTTCACCAGGCACTCGTCACAGGTGACCCGGATGAGTGGCAGGATCTGATGCTGTTGCTTGTCGATCGTATGATGGCTGATGCCAAGTATGAACGGGATATGGTGGTTACGTTTATTAAAGGGCAGTATTATCTGCCAACGAAGGCGAGAAATGAGGCAACAGAGGAAAGCGAGAAAAATGAGGTCTTTGCTCATCCCTTCATCCTGTGTAGTGTGAATTCCACGGAGAAACAGCGGAAGACGCTGCTCTTTGACTATGTAGAGCGGGAATTCAAGTATAACATCATCGTTGATCCGATCATCAAATTAAGCACGCCGGAGCAGGGTTTCCTATATCCAAGCGTTACGGACAACTATTCCGACGTAAATCGTGTGCTGTACTGCACGGGCAAATCCAATTTCCCGGACCCTCATTTTGTTGAAAATGTGCTGAATGGGGAACGTTCTGTGACGGCCTTGGAGGAGCGCGCAATATTCGAGGATATCGTCAAAGAGATCACGGGTGAGCAGATGGATGCCACAACCCTGGCTCATGTATATGAAGAGATCAACCGGGTTATTGAAGTGAACGAGGAATCCCATGAGGAAGAGCCACCGAAGTTGGATTACAAAGACGTAGAACGTCTGCTTACAGCCAGCGGCGTAGAAGAACTGACCACCGAGAAAGTGGAACGTGCATTCGAAACAATCGTCGACAATAAAAACTATGAACTGAAGGCGAACAGCGTGATGCCGAAGTACACTTCCAAATCAATCAAGATTGATACCAAGGTGGCGACCATCTCGATCAGTCCGCAGGATCTCAAATATGTGAGACAAGTCAACTATCAGGGAAGACGCTGTATTATGATTGAAGTGGATGAAGATGCGGTGATTGAGGGATTCACACTGGCTACGGAGAATCTGTAAATAAACTTCAGCTTAAACATTCACAAAGCCCAAGCTTGCGGTCATTCCGCCAGGCTTGGGCTTTGTTGTCTTAGGTCTGTTTGTCTCTGTCTCAGCTAAGATTGACGTAACAACAGCTGAATATCGGCTGCTGGGCGGGAGCCAAGCTCCTCGTGAAGCGATTCCTCGAGTAACTGGTATTGCCACTGGGCTTCAGTCCGCCGACCCAGCGAAAGATAGATCACGATTTTTTCACGGTGAATATCTTCCCGAATCGAATCGATCTGCAGAATTCGATCCAAATAATGCAGTGTACGCAGGGGTTGCTTTTGCTGGATATGATATTGAGCAGCCGTTTCCATCATTGTGATGAAGTCCCTCTCGAGCTGTCTTGACCATGCAAGTGCCCATTCATAATGCCGTCCTTTCAAAAGCTCACCACGATACAAGGTGTCTATTCTTTCGAACATCTCAGGTGAATAGGTTGAAGTTTGACGGATCTGGCGAAATAACGCTTCAAACTCATACAGATCACAATCGATGGAATCCCGGTCAATCCGAATCCCGTTGCGATCCTTCTGGATAAGTGGAACATCGCTGTTATCTCCAACCGCACGCCGGACGTAGTAAAGTGTTGAGTTGATATTAGTCCAGGCTTTCTGCGGACTGAGATCCTTCCATAACGTATCAGCGAGTACATCACGGCTAGTCGACTTCGCACATAAAAGAAATGCGAGTAACTCCTCTGTTTTCGGCGTTCGTAGCTTCACAGGGATGTCCACATTCGCTCCATCAAGCACGGTAAATTCGCCTAACATCCGCACAGTCAGACGTGGGGATGGGGATACCGGCTCCGATGAGATAGCTGTGTCTCGGAGAAGTTGCTGCAAGCGCTGAATCGTACGACTTACACGCTCGGCTGTCACAGGTTTGATGATATAGTCGATGACTTCTTTTTCAAAAGCCTGTACGGCATATTCCTCATATCCTGTCACCAGCACGATCGGCAGGGAGGGGTGATGCTTGCGCAATTCGCCGATCAGTTGCATCCCGGAGATTCGTGGCATGGTAATATCCAGGAAAGCAGCATCAAAACTGTGATTTGCTGCATATTCGCAAGCTTTCTCGGGATCATGGAATACTTCGCATACCTCAATGGCTCCACTTTCAGTCAAAATCCGTTTTAGTCGTTTGAGCGATAGATCCTCATCGTCTACGATGATTACTTTTATCATGTAATGTACCCCCCGTTACCCTTCATACTCTGGTGTTGAATGGGAAGATCGAGCGTAATACGGGTTCCTTCACCATCATGACTTTCCATCCGAAAATCCCTGTTATACAGCAGTTTGAGTCTGCTGGATATATTCCATAAACCGACACCTGTGCTACCATCGGCGACCTGGCGGAGCTCTTTCATTTTCTGTTTTGTCATACCTATGCCGTTGTCTTCAATGGTAAATCTGGTTTCTGTTTCGCTGAGATTGCGAATAGATAGCATAACACGGCCGCCGCCAACACGGGACATTAGACCGTGCCGAATAGCATTTTCGATCAAGGGCTGCAGAATCAGCGGCGGAATCTGCATAGTTCGATCCACATCAGCATCTACATCGATAATGACTTCGAGTCTTGATCCGAAGCGTGCCTGTTCAATGGCTACATAGGCCTCGATCATACCCAGTTCGTTCTCCAGACTGGTCTTGGAATCCAGATGTTTGAAGTGAACACTGCCCCGCAAATAACTGGATAATTGTAAAATCAATCGTTCTGCCTCATCTGGCGCATCCACACATAATTCGGCAATGGCATTCAAGGCGTTATACAGAAAATGCGGGTTAATCTGGGACCGCAAAAAGGAAATTTCGGCATTACGTGCAGCCTGAACAGATGTTTTCATCCGGGTTAGACCACCGATCCGTGCAAGCAATTCCTCCGACTCAAAAGGCTTGGATACAAAATCGTTGGCACCTTTCTCCAGCGCAAGCTTTAATTGATGAGCTTTATTGCCTGCGGTTAGCATGAGCACAGGGAGTTCGGAAGGGGAGAAGCGCTCCCGAATCCGATCGAGCAGTTCATACCCTGACATGCCTGGCATCATGATATCGGCAATCACCAGATGCACGGCAGGAAGTTTGTCCATCAGCATCATTACCGATTGGGAACGGGATGTAACGGCATAACTGTATCCTTCTAGCTTCAGCAGACCCACGATTGTCTGCAGATTGGCCGCATCATCGTCAACCACGAGAATCCACTCATTCCGTACCCCTTGCATAATGACAGGTTCTTCATACCTCAGTTCTCGATTTCCCGAAACCGTAGGCGCCATGCTGAAAGGCGTCACGTTGGCACGTTTCTCTTTTTTACCTTCAGCCAGTGGGAACGTCAAAATAAATGTGGCGCCTTGACCCAGCGTTGATTCGGCGTGAATGGTTCCTCCGTGCATCTCAACAAGTTTGCGCGTGATGCTTAGACCCAAACCTGTGCCTCCGGCAACCATTGGCCCCGCGTCTGCTTCCTGTTCGAAAGGCAGGAAGATATGCTCCAACTTGTGGGGGCTGATGCCGCGTCCCGTATCGGTAATGCGCAGTGCTGCTTTTCCCTGAACGAGTGTAGCACTTATCCGGACAGAACCCTGTTCCGTGAATTTGATGGCATTGCCGATCAGGTTGTGCAGAATCTGAACAAGACGATTCCCGTCTGCATAAATTGCCGGGAAATAGGCTGGGATGTCATTGATCAGTTCCACCTTTTTGGTACCAAGCAGGAAGGAGTGCATGCGCAACACCGATTCGACATAGGAGGACAGGTCTGTAGCTGAACGGTGCAGCGAGATGTCCCCATGCTTCATTTTGGAATAGTCCAGCAGCTCATCCACTAGGTACGTCAAACGTCTTCCACTGCCCGTCACAATCGCCAGATTATGTGCTTGTTCATCGGTGAGCGGGCCTTCCGAACCCTTGAGCAGACTTTCACTAATATTAACGATGGCGTTGAGCGGTGTTTTGAGCTCATGCGATGTGTTGGATAGAAAATCATCCTTAACCTGATCGAGCAGGAGAAGCTGATCCTTCAGAGATCGAACGGTAAGGTAGGCCTCGAAGAGCCGCAGGACGGCTAGAAATAACATCAGGATGCTGAACAGTACGATACATACCTGTCCGATATTAACGTTTTCCTTTAGTGAGATCGAGAACAGGTTGATGTCCAGACAGTACAGCGTGATACAGAGCATGGCTGCGTACCATAGAAAGCTTGATAATCGTTCTCCCTTCTCGCTGAGCACAAACCGCAAAGCACATTGCACCAGAAGCCATAGCAGAATCAATGTGTACAGTCCGATAACATAAGGTGCGGTTAACACGTATACGGAGATAGGAAAGAGTACGAGCAAACTGACATATGCGCCAAAAATAAATAGGGTTACAGAGGTAACTACCCCCGAGAACATGCCTGTCCTGAAACGGTAGAAATAAAAGATCAACAAGCCGAGACAGGCAACGGAGCAAAAATCTTTTAATTTATATAACGTACTAAATGTAAGATCTGTGCTTGCTGTTGCTAATACTCGTTCACTGATCATGCCATTGTAGAGGGCATACAATAGGCATACCAGGCCGAGCAGTAACAGAGAGTCATCCCGGTTTCGATATAGCGCAGATCCCAAATAACTGATGAGAAAAATGATGGATATGGTAGCCAATACAGCCATAGTTGCCAGTTCAATGGCCGTGCGGTTCTGATGGCTTTTTAGCATGGCAGCCTGTTCTCCAAAAAAAAGCGGACCCGAGATGCCTGCATTCGGATAGTCATAGTTGGCGACCCGAACCAGTATCTCAATATCACCGCCATGATACGGGAAAAATGCGATTTGTGGTGAATTGCCTGCCTTGTACCCTGCATTTTTTTCCACGGCTTGTCCGTCTTCCATCAGTTTGGTTCCATTGACGTAAATTTCGCTGGCAAAGCGAATGTTGCTTTTCTTGATGGCAAGAGTGCCTTCAACGGGTGTATTTTTTAGGACAAGCCGGTATGTAGCAAAACCGTAGGACGGTAATCGTTCATCCCCTATCTGAACGGGTCCCCAAGTACCAGGAACCTCTGCATAAGCATCAGGTGATGCTGGTGATCCTTGTTGTTTTTGATCCGCGATATGAGCTGAAGCCGGCAGTAGCTTCTTCCAATAAAATTCCCATTCACCGTCCAGCCTGATGCGATTCTCAAGTTTCGGATTCCAGGTCGATAGATCCAGAATGCCTTGACGGGCATGGAGAGCGGCGGCTTGCGGTTCTCTAGCCGTGGATAGAACCAGCAGCGTAACAGCAAGTATCACGGTGAGAACAACACCTGAAATTCGTATGAACACGTTTTGCTGCTCCTTTGGGAGATTACCAATCATCTCTAGTATTCTATCGGCATTGTAGCGGATATCCCCAGAGGGTGCAATTCAATATCGACAAAATTCTTTGTTTATTTTTTGTTTATTGTGATTTTGTATAATTCGAATGTGTGATATGTCGAAAGGATCTAGTGAAAGTATCCAAAGACCTATCTTTGCGCAACTCTGGACTTATGGGTCTGAGAGTATGTACAAATCTTTAAGTATTTTGATTTACAAATTAAATAAGAAAGGAAGTAAAAAATGAGCAAGAATATACTGAATGCAAAAACAGCTTTATCTATGATACTCACCTGTCTATTAGTCCTGAGCGGTATCCCGGGATTCCACACTTGGGGAGGAGACCGTGCTCACGCAGCTGCCGAGACTTGGACAACTTTAGGTGCCCCAGGTATTAGTACTGGACGGGCTGAATACAACTCCGTAGCTTTAGACCCACAAAATACTCCTTATGTTGCTTTTAAAGATTCCGGGAACTCTGGTAAAGCAGTAGTAAAGAAATTTGTGAACGGCCAGTGGCAAAATGTAGGAAGCACTGGAGTCTCATCGGGAGAAGCCAATGAGTTGTTCCTAAGCATTGATAAGCAAGGTACACCATATCTTGTTTACCAAGATGCGGCCAACAACTATAAGCTGGCAGTTAAGAGATTCGTTGCTGGTCAGTGGGAGTATGTAGGAGATAACAACATCTCACCAGGAGCAGCGAACATGATGCAGATCGTCTTCGACTCAGCGAATAATCCTTATGTTCTCTATAGAGATCATCCCAACAAGACTGTAGCTAAAGTTGTAAAGTTCACGAATAATGTATGGTCTAACGTGGGAGCGTCAGTGACTTCAGGCTTCGCGAATGAAATGGCTCTCGCTCTGGATTCAAATAATACCCCTTATGTGGTCTACAGTGACGGGACAGACAACTATAGGTTGTCTGTTAAGAAGTTCGACGGATCTGCGTGGAGTTACGTGGGAGCTACCAAGCTCACAGCGGGTCAATCATCGAACCATGCAATCGCAATCGCTCCCAACAACGTTCCTTATATTGCTTTTACAACTCAAGACAATTCTTATAAAACTACCGTACTAAAGTTCACAGGTACGCAATGGGAGAACGTTGGAAATAGTGGTGGCATTTCTGTTGGCTCGACCAGAGAAAATACACTGGTTTTCGATTCTAAAGGAACTCCATATGTTGCTTATAGTGACAATGGAGGCATGTTCACAGAGCAACCTTTTGGAGCTGTCAAAAAGTTCGTCCAGAATCAGTGGCAACCTGTTGGAGGAAGTAACTTCACAGGACCTGATACTCTTAATCAAGTGCAGTATGTATCGTTTGCGCTAAGCTCCAACGACATTCCATATGTCGCTTACCAGGATCAATCCGCTAGTCAGAAAACAACTGTGAAATCATTGGTTAATCAGTATAACGTCAGCTACAACGGCAATGGCCATGAGTCAGGAAGTGTGCCTGTAGACAAGCAGGGCTACTCTATGCTGTCTCCCGTCGTCACAGTAGCTGGAAACACCGGAAATATGGAGAAGGAAGGCTACACCTTTTCACGCTGGAATACAGCAGCAGATGGAACAGGCACGGACTACAGTCCGAATGACACCTTCAACATTAACGGCGCTGACGTTACACTCTATGCGCAATGGGTAAATGGGAATTCGGATGTTACCTTCGTCACGAACGGAGGCACCCCAATCTTGTCGCAGTCAGTCGGCCATAATCTTATGGCAACAGAGCCATCGCCACCGAGTAAAGCTGGATACAAGTTTTTAGGCTGGTATACAGATATCGAGCTGACACAAGCTTATGATTTTCAGTCACCTGTGACTAGTAATCTGACTCTATATGCCAAGTGGCAGTCCGAGAATGCTACACTGTCCAGCCTGAGTGTAGGTCAAGGCACTCTGGATCGAGCCTTCTCGCCAGCAGAGATGAATTACCAAGTGGAAGTAGCTCCTGAAGTAACCAGTCTGGACTTCTCCTTTTCCAAGGCAGAGACCAGTCAGACAATCAGTGTCACTGGAGCAACCGAGCAATCCGTTACCGATGATGTATATTCCTATACGGCTTCTAACCTGATAACAGGCTTGAACCCTGTACAGATCAAAGTGACGGCCGAGGATGGCAACAGCAATACGTATAACCTGAGCGTCAAACGTCTCGGCGAACCTAGTACCAATACCCAGCTGGGTGGTCTTACACTGAATAGCGGTACATTATCTCCAACCTTCTCGCCAGAAGAGCGGAATTACCAAGTGGAAGTAGCTCCCGAAGTAACCAGTCTGGACTTCTCCTTCTCCAAGGCAGAGACCAGCCAGACAATAAGCGTCACTGGAGCAACCGAGCAATCCGTGACCAATGATGTGTATTCCTATACGGCTTCTAATCTGGTGACAGGATTGAATCCTGTACAGATCAAGGTGACGGGAGAGGACGGCAACAGCAACAGTTACAATCTGATCGTAAAACGTCTCAGCGAGCCTAGTAACAATGCCGACCTGGGTGGTCTGACATTGACTAGTGGTATATTATCTCCGGTCTTTAGCCCGGATGTGGAACATTATACAGCAACTGTGAGCAGTTCAATCCGCTCGTTAGTGGTTAGTGTCACTTCTGTTCAAGAAGGTGCGAGCGTTAAAATTAATGGTACGAGTGGAAAAATTGCAGATATTTCGCTCGCAAACGGACTGAATACAGTAACAATCGAGGTGACTGCACCGAATGGCAGCACCAAGAAGACTTATACGTTACTCATTACTCGCAGTAATGAAGATAACGCTACTGGCAATACTGGAAATTCTGGAACTGGTGGAGCAAGTAACGGAGGTGGAGGCGTTACCTCACCAGTGACCAATAATAATACCAGCAGTAACGTAAAGGTACTGGTGAACGGCCAGGCACAATCTGCGGGAACCTTAATGACTTCGACAGTGAATGGGCAACAGGTCGTGACGATTTCTGTGAATGCGGAAGCGATCGCCCAAAAGCTGAATACCGAAGCCGCTGGCAGCGTAATCACGATTCCAGTTACGGGCAGTAATAGTGCGAATACAGGTGTAATTATCGGTGAGCTGAATGGACAGACGGTGAAGCTTATGGAAGATAAGCAAGCGGTGTTGGTACTCCAGACAGATACAGCAAGCTACACTTTGCCAGCAAGTCAGATTCGGATTGGCAGCGTGGCTGAACAGCTTAAGTTGAATAGTAACGACTCCCTTGAGAGCATCAAGCTTCAAGTAGAGATTGCCCAAGTAGATCCAACTACGGTACAAGCAGCGAATTCCGTTTCACAGCAAGCTGGATATACGCTGGTCGGAATACCTGTGGAATTCAACGTAATTGCCAGCTATAACGGTAAGACTACACCTGTAAATGAATTCAGTAGCTACGTAGAGCGTACGATTGCTCTTCCGGCAAACATTGCTCCAGACCAAATGACAACAGGTGTCGTCATTGATAAAGATGGCAGCGTTCGTCATGTACCAACGAAGATTACAATAATAAACGGAGCATATTATGCGAAGATTAACAGCTTGACCAACAGTGCATATAGCATTGTGTACTCTCCTAAATCCTTCACGGATGTGGCTAACCACTGGAGTAATATAGCAGTGAACGATATGAGCTCACGTATGATCGTGAGCGGCGTATCAAACAGCAATTTCGAACCAGATCGTAGCATTACACGAGCCGAATTTGCAGCCATCGTCGTACGTGCACTGGGTTTGAAGCCGGGTGAAGGAAACAATGGCTTCCGAGATTTGAATGATAAAGACTGGTTTGCAGATGTCGTGAAGACTGCTTCTAAATATGGTTTGATCGGCGGCTATGAAGACGGCACATTCCGTCCACAAGAGCAGATTACCCGTCAGGAAGCGATGACCCTGATTGCACGAGCCATGAAAGTTACAGGACTGGACAGTCAGGTGCCTGCTGATGCGGTGCAGCAGTTGTCCAGCTTCGCAGATGCAAAACAAATAGCCGACTGGGCGAAGGAATCCGCTGCAGCAATTGTACACACGGGGCTAGTAACGGGTCGCGGTTCGAACACGATTGCACCATTGCAGTCGATAACAAGAGCCGAGACAGCGACCCTCCTGAGAAGACTATTGCAACAGTCTGACCTGATCTAAAGATTCGTTTGCATATTTGAGTTGCGAAATGGAGTCAGTCATAAGAACAAATTAAAAAATCCCGGAAGTCTCCAATGACTTTCGGGATTTTTTTATGTAGCTTAGACCCAGCCTGTGAATGCCAAAATAGATGCTTTGGCTGATTGAGCTTCCATGTGAGTACCTGTGCGCCAAGCCTTCGGCGACTCACCCATTAATCTGGCGAAGCAACGGTTGAAGCTGGAAATGGACCTGAACCCGACTTGCTCAGAGATCGAGAGCACCGAGGCATCGGTACTTTTTAAACGTTTGCAAGCCTCTTCTACGCGTGTACTGTTTAGAAAATCAAGAGGGGTCGTACCCATAATCTCATGGAACTTGCGGCGAAAATGGGTGGTGCTTAGATGACACAGTTCTGCAAGCTCATCAATCGTCACCGGCATCATGTAATTCCTCGTGATAAATTCCAGAGCAGGGGATATAACCAGATCAGGCTGACGGCTCTGCCTTTCCGTTTCCCGCATCTGTTCTAGTTCCAGCTTCTGCTCTCGGCTAAGCCCGTTCTCATCGCTCGCATGAATTCGTAGCAACTCAATATACAGCGACATTAATAATCCATACGCACTCTCTCGATAGAATGGGGTTTGCCGCTGGATTTCCTCTACAATCGATGTGGCTAGCATATACACCTTCGGATATTGATCTTTATGTAACACACAACGACCTGCTTGAATAGCTCGGAGATTGGGCTCCATGTTACTCTGCGGTGTTTTTAATGAATGCTGGAACAGTTCCTCTGGCGAAAAAAAGAGATAGGCCCACCTGCTTGCCGTATTAGGTGAACTGTATGTTGTATGGGGCAGGTAACGAGGTAGGAATGTAACATCTCCGGCTCGAAAAGGAACGTTTTCTCCCTTGATCTCCATTACACCTCCATCGGAGTAACAGATGCCAATCTCCATATGATTATGGAAATGTAGGTGCTCACTCTTCATATCAGAGATTTTCCAGCGTTCCCCGCTGAGTAGCAGAACAGGAAAGTCTATGGGCAGGCTGTAATGGCGGTATTCAATGACAGGTTTTTTCGGTTTGGGCATGTCCGGCTGCTCCTATTCGTCGGATTATAAATGATCGAAATTGCGCAGTTTTGTTACGAATATGCTTAGATGCAAACTATTTTACTGCGTACAATGAAATAAGTAAAGCGTTTACATCACAGGACGGTCACTTCTTAAACTCAATTTGAGGAGTGTGCGCAGGAGAGGGGAATTTCAATGCTGCAAGTGAAATACGACCGTGAACAAATTTTAAACGTTATTCAGAACGTAACGAGAAAAACACTGGATATGGACTTGACTTGGGATTGGCCCTGCGGCGTAGCCTATTACGGAGTAGCGAGAGCTTACCAAACGACAGGTGATCCGGAGATTTTGGACAGGCTGGTGAAGTGGGCGGATGAATATATAGAGCTAGGCTTGCCAAGCTGGACGGTGAATACATGTGCAATGGGACATGTATTGATCACGTTATACGAAGAGACAGGCGATCAGAAGTATTGGGATACCGTCATGAGTAAAGTGGATTATTTGCAAAATCATGCGCTCCGCTTTGGCGATCGGGTGTTACAGCACACGGTATCAACAGCGAATGATTTTCCTGAACAGGCCTGGGCAGATACGCTGTTTATGGCGGCTTTTTTCCTGCTCCGAGTGGGTAGCAAGCTGAAGGACGAAGCGATGATTCAGGATGCGCTGAATCAGTATTACTGGCATATCAAATACCTGCAAGATCCAAGCACCGGCCTGTGGTATCACGGTTATAACAACGTGAACAAGGATCACATGTCCGGCTTTTACTGGGGACGAGCGAATGCATGGGGAGCTTATACGATGTCACAGGTCAAACCGCAACTCAAAGAGTGGTACTTGTATCCGCAATGTATGGACGTTGAAT
This sequence comes from Paenibacillus sp. NN59, assembly GCF_057597225.1. Classification (NCBI taxonomy): domain Bacteria; kingdom Bacillati; phylum Bacillota; class Bacilli; order Caryophanales; family Paenibacillaceae; genus Paenibacillus; species Paenibacillus sp. NN59. The sequence goes on from NZ_CP199678.1 coordinate 957,192, forward strand.
GTTCCTTGCGTGATCAGCTTGCGGCTATCAAGTTGCTGCAGACGGAAGATGGCTTATGGCGTACCGTGCTGGATGATGCGGAATCTTATGAGGAAGTTTCCGCATCATGCGGTATTGCAGCGGCTATGATTAATAACGGCAACCCATTGCATACGAAATATGTACAAAAGGCCCTTAGCGGCATTTTGCACCATATCAGCGAGGATGGACGTGTACTCGGGGTCTCCGGCGGAACAGCTGTGATGAAGGATCGCGATGGGTACCGCAACATTCCGAAAGACTGGATTCAAGGATGGGGTCAGGGACTGGCACTGGCATTTCTGTCGGATATGTTACGACAAGGAGAGTGAACATGTTGCCGAAATCAACTAAAGGCTCTTTCACGTTACCAGGAGAATCCGGTTATGAAGCACTGACGCTGGAGCTGGCTGAGCGGTGGGGAGCCGATGTGATCAGAGATAGTGACGGGACAAAGTTGTCGGGTGAGATCATTCAGGCCGGATACGGCATTTATTCGACGATCTGTATCATTCGGGATCATAATGAGTGGGCATCAAGGAATAAGGATAAGCTCCAGCAATGTTTTCTTATTACTCAGCCGAAGGTAGCCGTTCAGGATTATATCTCCATCTATCTGATGGAGGACTTTTTTGCCGAACAATTCAAGGTGAACGATTCGAAGGAAGCGTTGAAGTATTGGCAGGTGTACGACCGGACGACCGGACAGGAAGTACCGAGAACACAGTGGAATTACGAAAGAGAATCCGGCAACGTGGTCATTACTGGCATCACCCCTTGGCATAAATACACGGTAAGTTTCATGGTCTATCGTATCTGGGAAGAAATATCTATGTATAATCACACAACCAACAACTGGGACAAAGAACACCTGATGCAGATCGACCCCATGTATGTGGATACACAAACGTATCTATTGGATTGGATGGAAAAATGGTGCCTTGCTCATCCCGAAACAACGGTTGTTCGATTCACGTCGCTCTTCTATAACTTTGCCTGGATTTGGGGTAGTGATGAGCGTAACCGCCATCTTTTCTCGGATTGGGGTTCCTACGATTTTACGGTGAGTTCAAGAGGGCTTGATTTATTTGCCGAAAAATATGGCTATGCACTCACCGCAGAGGATTTTGTGAATGGCGGAAAGTACCAGGTCAGCCATATGCCTGCGGGGCAGCGCAAGCTGGACTGGATGGCATTTATCAATGATTTTGTCATTGATTTTGGCAGAAAGTTGATTGATATCGTTCATCGCCATGGCAAGCTGGCTTATGTATTCTATGACGATAGCTGGGTGGGCATGGAGCCTTACAATGACCGCTTTGAAGAGTTTGGCTTCGATGGCATGATCAAATGTGTGTTCTCTGGCTATGAGGCCAGAATGTGTTCGGGCGTCAAGGCTGAAACACATGAAATTCGCCTGCATCCCTATCTGTTCCCCGTTGGGTTAGGTGGATTACCTACCTTTAAGGAGGGTGGGAACCCAACGCTTGATGCCAAAAATTACTGGATCAACATTCGGCGCGCGTTATTGCGCGAGAAAATCGACCGGATTGGCCTGGGCGGATACCTGCATTTGGTAGAGCCTTATCCTGATTTTGTGGAATATATCGAGAAGGTCGCAGATGAGTTCAGGGAGATCAAAGCATTGCACCAGGCAGGCAAACCTGCGCAGCTTCAAACGCGTGTGGCTGTGCTTCATAGCTGGGGCCGATTGAGATCCTGGACGTTGTCGGGACATTTTCATGAGACTTACATGCATGACTTGATTCATGTGAATGAGGCGTTAGCCGGGTTGCCGGTTGATGTACGCTTTATCGATTTTGAAGATATTCGCCAAGGCGTGCTGAACGAGGTGGATGTCGTCATTAATGCTGGAAGAGCCGGTTCTGCATGGAGCGGTGGCGAGCACTGGAATGACACGGCTTGTGTGGATCAGCTCACCCGTTGGGTGCACGAAGGAGGCACATTTATTGGCATCAACCAGCCGTCGGCTGTGGAAGGTTATGATACCTTTTTCCGAATGGCTCATGTGCTTGGGATGGATGAGGATACAGGTGCGCGTGTAGTGCATGGAAAATGGGCCTATGACGTGCAGGATCGGCATGAGCTTGTGCCAGAAGGTGCAACAGTGAAAGGCAAGCCGCAACGTTATCTGACCGATGGAACGGCCGAGGTGGTGCTGGAAACGGAAGGGAACATTGCACTGTCTGTACATGCGTTTGGCAAAGGAAAGGGAATCTATCTGTCTTCGTTCGAATTCAACTGGGCGAATGCCAGACTGCTGCTGAATCTGATCCGCTTTGCAGGTAATGAGCAACACAATACCAAGTATATTACGGATAATGTGTATACCGAGTGTGCGTATTATCCCGAGAGCGGCAAGCTGGTTGTAATCAACAACAGTGATCAGGCGCAGACGACGACGATTGACACGGAGCAGGGGATGCAGAGGTTTGATATCGCACCATTTGATACAATGATTACCCAGATTGGAGCGCAGGCTTCGGTATAACATAAGCTACTCTCCAGGTTGTAATGTTATCGGAGTAGTCATGTAAATGATTCGTTTGACACAAGAAAGCTCAGGGTTCGTAGCACATACGCTATAAGCCTTGGGCTTTTTGTGGAGCAAACAAATTTATAATGATGTCATACGTTACATGTATGGACATACGACCTGATGTGCTAGACTATTGAAAAACAAAGGAGCTGCTCACATGAATGTAAACGAGGTTATGCAAGAGCTTGAGGCTCTGGGCAAAGAACGTACAAAAAAGATCTATATATCCAACGGTGCGCATGAACCCTTGTTTGGAGTTGCGACAGGGGCGATGAAACCGATGGCGAAGCAGATCAAGAAAAATCAGCCGCTCGCTGAGCAATTGTATGCAACAGGCAACTATGATGCCATGTATTTTGCAGGTGTGATTGCTGACCCGAAAGTGATGACCCACGCCGATTTTGATCGCTGGATGGATGCGGCGTATTTCTATATGGTGTCCGATTATATCGTTGCTGTAACTTTAGCGGAGACGGATATTGCCCAGGAGGTTGCAGACACCTGGATTGCGAGCGGAGAAGAGTTGCGAATGTCCGGCGGATGGAGTTGTTACTGCTGGCTTTTGGGCAGCCGCAAGGATACCGAGTTTGAGGAAAGTAAACTTAGACAGATGCTTGAGCAGGTAGAACAAACGATTCACAGTGCGCCTGAACGGGCCAAAATAGCCATGAATCTATTTATCTATACGGTCGCCATGTCTTACGTTCCGTTGCATGAGCTAGCGGTGGAAACGGCCAAAAGGGTTGGCCCACTTGAAGTAGGTCTGGACAAGCCGAAAAGCAAGCAGATCAGTGCTTTCGACAATATTCAAAAGGCACTGGACCGCAATCAGCTTGGTTTTAAACGCAAATATGTAAGATGTTAGTCCGAAACGTGTATTCCATTATCACCATGGCTCGTTATAATGGTGGTAATGGATGACACGGGTGGGGGAGACAACAACGACATGAAACGCAAGTTAAAGTGTAAGCGTATTCAGTTACTGGATGATTGGAGTCTTAGAACGAAGTTATACATAATGTTTATTTTTTGTGTGCTGGTTCCTGTGGTGGCAACTAATGCCGTGTTTTATCAAAGCATCAAAGGACAGATTGAAGCCAAAGAACAGAGCCGGATCAACGAAATGCAGCAACGGATTCGCTTTAATCTGCGGAACAGCTTGGATAACAGCCTGTACGTATCCAATTTTTTATATACGGATGCTACGCTGAATCGGTTTATGGAGTCCAAATACAACAATCAGGAAGACTATTATTTTGCATATTATGATATGCTGAGCGGCAACAATCTGGTTCGGTATTATTACAGTTATCAGCAAGTGAATCAGGTGACGTTTTATGTAGATAACGATACGTTTGTAAATGGCGGCAACTTTATCAAGCTGAATGATGACATAAGGAAAAGTGAATGGTATCAGGCGCTCATGAACACAGACGACCAGATGATGATTTATTCCTATTTTGACAAGCAGCAGGCAGAGATGTCGCAAACTCAAGGCGGCCGTAAGGTTAGCATTATACGCAAACTCAATTATTTCGGGAAACAGCAGGTGGAAAAAGTATTGAAGGTAGATCTCGACTACGCCTTCATTAACAAATCGTTCAAAAATGAGGGAGCGGGCGGCAAAATCTATATCGTTTCGAATGATCGGATTATTTTCTCTAATGATGCACAGATGAATCAGGCAAGGAAGCCGTTCCATCTCATGTCTGGCATGTCGAAGGATGAGGGACAGTCCACAGAATTGATTCCTGTCGTATCGGAAAATTGGCAGATTATTGTGCGTGGAGAGAAGCTGGATTTTCTGACGGAGATCGTGGATTCCAGATTCAATCTGCTTCTGCTGATTATTGTTAATCTGCTGGTACCAACACTACTTATCTGGCTTATTTCCAGATCCCTTGTTCACAGGGTAGGCCGAATTGCAACGCATTTGGATCAAGTTAAACAGGAAAAATTTGAAGTGATTGTAGAACCTGCGGGCAAGGATGAGATCGGTAGCTTAACCCATAGTTACAATATGATGGTCATCAAAATCAGGAATCTGATCGAGATCGTATTTAAAGGGCAGGTCGAACGGCAGGCGCTTGAACTTTCCAAGAAACAGGCTGAATTAAAGGCGCTACAGAGTCAGGTCAATCCACACTTTATGTTTAATACACTAGAAACCATTCGCATGCGTAGTCTGATCAAGGATGAACATGAGACCTCTGATATCATTCAGAAGCTGGCGTTGCTGCTCAGGCAAACGATTAATTGGGGCAATGATCTCGTAAGCATTCAAGATGAGATTCGTTTTGTCGAAAGTTATCTGGTGATCCAGCAATATCGGTTTGGCGAGAAGTTACAGTTCGTTATTGACGTTACCGATGCTGAGATATTGGAGATGAAGATTCCGAAGCTGACCGTGTTAACGTTTGTCGAAAATGCTTGTATCCATGGTATTGAAGGTGGTTTGAATGATGGAGTCGTGGAAGTCAGATTCCAGAAGTATAACGAGCAACTACATATTGTGATCCAAGATACCGGAGTTGGCATGGAGAAGGACAAGCTGGAACTCATTCGAACGATGTTGCTTGATCCGAGTCTGGAACGGCTTAGCGAACTGAGCAGCATTGGAGTGATGAATGCATATATTCGGCTTCGAATGTATTTCGATGAACGTGTGCAAGTAAGCATTGACAGTGAAAGGTACAAGGGGACTACGATTCGCATACAAATTCCGCTTGTACAAGCATCTCAGGGATAAGGAGCGAGAATATGATCAACGTGCTGATTGTGGACGATGAGCCATTTATTCGCCAAGGACTGCTTTTGCTGATCGATTGGAATTCACTTGGGTTTCAAGTTTGTGGTCAGGCTTCTAATGGGGTACAGGCACTCGAATGTATCCGAACAATGCGGCCCGACCTCATCATATCCGACATTAAAATGCCGGAAATGGATGGCATGCAACTCGCGAAAATCATCTACGAACAATACGGCGGCGAGATGAAGATGGTGTTACTTAGCGGTTTCTATGAGTTTGAGTACGCCAAACAAGCGATCAAATATCAGGTGAACGATTATATACTCAAACCGATTGTGAAGGATGAGTTGTTGCAAGTGCTGGTGGCCTTCCGCAAGGCTTTCATGGAAAGAACGGAAGAAAAGCGGCATCAGGAAAAACAGGAACATATCGTTATGACTCAACAGGTGCAATCGATTTTGCTTGGAACGGCAGATGAAGATACACTCGCCAGTATCCAGGTCTCATATGGGGATGTAATGACGAAGTTGCGATGCTTGATGATTGAAACGGAATCGGAGCGAGAACAACAGCAGAACGATGGGAGTCTGCTCGTGGAAGCCCATATCAATCAGAATCATGTAGGCTATGTCCTGAAATCTTTTACAGGTGAGAAAAACCGAGTGCTGCATATTGTGACCGACCTGTTGCTGAAGCGTGAGGCATTATCACTGGAACAATACGTTACAAGGCTGTATACAGAGCTAAGTCAGATACAGGGTGCAGCCATAGCCATCTATGTCGGCAAGGAAGTGCACAGGCTGGAGGAACTGCACGAGTCCTATTATTCTTGCGGTAAGATTAAAAGTTTACGTTTCTTTAGTGCGTACGGGCCGATTTATTATTTTGAACATATGGACACAAGTGTATTTACCAATCAACCAGCCGGACGGGAAAAACAGCTCTTTGACGGACTGATTCAAGCGATCGAGGAGCAACAGACTGAAGATATACGCGGTCATGCGCAGGCCATTTTTCAATTTTTTCTGGAGCAACGCATTGAGCCGGGCATCGTGGGCATTCATCTTCATTATTTGGCGTACACGTTGCTTGGATTAGTGAACAGGGACGATACGGATCTGAATTCAGATGAGGAATGGATGCAGTCCACATTTCTGCAGACGAACTATGCCATGCTGTCCATGGAAGAGAATATCGAGAATCTCTGCGACTTTTCATACACATGTGCGGAGAAGCTGAAAGAGCGTCAGAAGTGGAATGCAATGGGTGTACTGGCGCGAGTCGAGGCTTACATTCATGAGCACTATATGGAAAATGTCAGCTTGAAGCTGCTTGGAGAGCATTTTTTCATGAATAGCGCCTATCTGGGCCAGATTTTTAAAAAGCATTATGGCGTGAGTTTCAGTGATTACCTGAATCAGATTCGTATTGACGAGGCCATTCGATTGTTACGCAGAACGGATTATAGAGTCTATGAGATTGCAACGAAGGTCGGGTATCGGGACTCCGATTATTTCATTAACCGGTTTGAGAAAATCAGGGGAGAGACGCCTGCCCAGTATCGAAAAAGGGCACAAACGATGCATAACTCGGATTCATCATCCTGCGCGCCTTGAGGGGGAGCAGGATTTTTTGTATATCTGGAATTATTGGGATGAGGTCTATAATTTGTCCCGTTGAGGAGAGCAAGTAACAATGATAATTTTAAATCAACCTTTGGAAAGCGCTTTCTAAAGAGTGTCTCTCAACATACTTCGCTGGAGGGGTCATGATGAAAAAGGATGTCAGAAAAAGATTAAGGCAACTCGTTCTACTCACGTTGATGTTTACGGTTGTGCTCGCCGGTTGTACACCAGGGGCTTCCAAACCGGAAGAGAAGACGGCAGACGGCAAAGAACTGAAGCAGTTTTCCGCATTTTTTGCTGTACCAGGCAAGCTCGCACCTGATGATAACCGCGTAATGAAGGCTATTGAGGAAAAAACAGGCGTGCGTGTCACGATGGATTGGCTCACAGGCCAGACCGCCAAAGAACGAATTGGAGTAATGATTGCAGGCGGAGAGTATCCGGATTTTATTGATGGCAGTGATGGTACACAGCAATTAGTATCTGCCGGTGCGCTTGTGCCACTCGAAGACTACATCGACAAATATCCGAATATCAAAAACTATCTCGGTGACAATTGGAAGAAAATGAAGAATTCAACGGATGGTCATATCTACTTCATTCCGCAATTCGGGAATTTACAAGGCGAGTCTATGAAAGTATCCCATGACGGGGAAGCGTTCTGGATTCAAAAAGCGGTGCTGGAGTGGGCGAATTATCCAACGATCAAAACGCTGGATCAGTACTTTGACTTGATCGAAAAGTACAAAGCAGCGAATCCAACGATTAACGGCCAGCCGACCATCGGATTCGAGATCATTTCTTACGACTGGCGTTACTTCGCCTTGGAGAACCCGCCGCTGTTCCTGGCCGGCTATCCGAATGAAGGAGCCGCAATTGTTGATAAGGCTACGTTAACAGCGAAAAACTACAATACGATTCCGGAAGCCAAGGCTTATTTTAAAAAGATCAATGAGGTCTACAATAAAGGGCTCGTCGACAATGAAACGTTCACAGCCAACTACGATCAGTACATTTCCAAAATTTCAACGGGACGCGTACTGGGAATGGTCGACCAGGGATGGCAGTTCCTCGACGCAGAGGCTTCTCTGGTCAAACAAAAGCTGTATGAAAGAACGTATGTACCACTGTCCATTACGTTGTCCGAAGATGTAAAAGGACGTTATCAGCATAAGCCGATTCTGAACGTCAACGGCGGACTAGCGATCACGAAGAGCTGTAAAGATGTTGAAGGAGCGCTTCAATACATTAACGACCTGCTTGATCCGGAGACGGAAGTTCTGAGAACGTGGGGACAGAAAGATGTAGATTATCAGGTGGATGACAAAGGTGTATTCTCCCGTAACGAGGAGCAACGTGCCAATTCGAAAGATCCGGACTGGGTACTTGCCAACACTGGAAGCCCGCTGGTATATTTCCCTCACCATGAAGGCATGACAGCAGACGGTAAAAACGCGATGGACCCGAAAGAACAGCCTGAAGAATACCTTGCTACATTGAATGACATTGATAAAAAAGTGCTCAAGGCCTACGGATACACCAAATTCACGGATTTCCTGGAGCCTGCAGAAGAGAACGAACCATGGTTCCCGATCTACACGTTCAATTTTGAACCGAATAAGCCAGAAACAATTGCCAGACAGAAGATGGACGATGTGAAACGCAAATGGTTGCCTAAAGTGATCATGACCTCACCAGCAGAGTTTGATCAGGCGTGGGAAGAATATCAATCCACACTGAAAGAAAGTGCGGATATCAAAGCCTATGAGGATGCACTGACCGAAGAGGTTCGCAGACGTGTAGAGCTATGGGGTTAAACAGGTGAAACAGATGCAAGTAGTAAGACAGGTTATACGATAAGAAGCAAGATAAGCAATACGATAAGCCTTACGAAAAGTACTACGGTAAGAGAAATATGACAAATAGCATGATAAGTGGTGTGAAGAGTAATACGAGAAGCGGTATCAGTAGGTAATAGCTAAGGTCAAGGCAGAGAGGCTATAGGACATCCTGTAGCCTTTCTTAATCCACACATAAACGTGTACCCATTGGACAGGAATGGATTCGAATCATCCGCTTCGGATGATATAGATAAAACTCGGAATCAAGGAGAGAGAAAAGCATGGCTAAAAAGGAGCTACAGTCCTCGGTCAACACCAGTCATATTCCTTCGGGGAAGAGCTGGATCGGGTATAACTTGTCCAGAATGAAAAGTCAGCGCCAATTGATGTGGATGTCATTCCCCTTCATTGCGTTTATTGCTATTTTTGCGTATGGGCCTTTATGGGGCTGGCTCATGGCTTTTCAAAACTATAGACCAGGCCTTGGTTTTATGGAGCAGGATTGGGCAGGACTGGATCATTTCCGAACGTTATTTACAGACCCGACTTTCTTGCGTGTCATTCGCAATACACTGGCGATGAGTCTGATCAGTCTGTTTCTTGGATTTGTCGGTTCAATTGGTCTGGCACTCTTGCTCAACGAACTAAGGCTGGTTTTATTTAAACGTGTCGTGCAGACCGTTTCTTATCTTCCGCACTTTCTATCGTGGATCATCGTGACAGGCATTGTTGCGAATGTATTGTCGACGGAAAACGGGATTGTGAATGTGCTGATGAGCAAGCTGGGGCTGATTGATGCGCCGATTAATTTCTTTGCCGAACCCAAATACTTCTGGGGCATCGTTGGTCTGTCGAGCATGTGGAAAGAGATTGGATGGGGCACGATTATCTATCTCGCATCCATGGCTTCCATTAATCCAAGTCTGTATGAGGCAGCATCCATTGATGGAGCAGGTCGTTTCCGTAAAATGTGGAATGTCACTCTGCCGAGCATCAAACCAACGATTATTATCCTGCTGATTATCAACGTCGGTAACGTACTGAATGCAGGCTTTGAGATTCAATATTTGCTGGGGAACGGACTGGTGCAGGATGTATCCGAGACGATTGATATCTTTGTTCTAAAATACGGGATTAATCTTGGAAACTACTCACTTGCCACCGCGGCAGGAATCTTCAAAAGTGTGGTCAGTCTGGTGCTCATCTTTATCGCCAACGGGATTGCCAAATCTCTTGGGGAAGAGCGGTTGATATGATAAGGGGGCAGCGCTGTGAATCGAATTAGCGGAAAACGAAGCCTGGGTGACTCAATTTTCTCTATCACCAACGGCATATTTATGTTGCTTGTTATGGTTGTTACGTTATATCCTTTTTTAAACACCATTGCCGTATCTTTCAATAACGGTCTGGATACGATTCGCGGGGGAATCTATCTCTGGCCGAGAGAGTGGACGCTGCAAAACTATGTTTCTGTGTTCCAAAATCCACATCTGACCCAAGCGGCATTTATTTCAGTTGCCAGAACGGTCATTGGAACCGTGGTACAGCTCTTCTGTACAGCCATGCTGGCTTATGTACTGAGCCGCAAGGAATACATGTTCAACAAGTTTGTAACGACACTCTTTGTGATTACGATGTATTTCAGCGGCGGCTTGATTCCTGGATACATGCTGATCAAACAAGTGGGGCTACTGAACAGCTTCTGGGTTTACATTATTCCCGGACTCATCGGGGTATTCAACATGATTGTCATCCGTACCTATATTCAGGGGTTATCCGAAGGGCTGATTGAATCGGCGAAAATGGATGGTGCAGGAGATTTCCGCATCTTTATGCGCATTGTGCTTCCGCTCTCTAAACCGGTGCTGGCTACGGTGGCTCTCTTTATTGCTGTAGGTCAGTGGAACTCCTGGTTTGACTCCATGCTCTATACGGCAGGTAACCGCAATTTGACCACCTTGCAATATGAACTGATGAAGCTGTTATCTTCGGCAACGTCACAAGGGGGAACGGTCAATGTGGATCAATACAAAAATGTGACGAATATGGTCACCCCCGTATCCATTCGGGCAGCCATCACTATTGTGACAGCCATGCCTATTGTCGTGCTTTATCCATTCTTGCAAAAATACTTTGTCACTGGACTCACCATTGGAGGGGTAAAAGAATGAACAATGTTAATCAAGGCGAGCAATGCACGTTTAACAATCCGATCATGCCAGGATTTTATCCAGATCCGTCTGTCTGCCGGGTAGGGGAAGATTTTTATCTGGTCACATCCACGTTTGCCTATTTTCCTGGCGTTCCGATCTTTCACAGCCGTGATCTGGTTCATTGGAAACAGATCGGCAATGTGCTGGATCGTGAGTCTCAGCTTAATCTGGAGGGCGCAGGGCATTCGCAAGGGATCTTTGCACCGACGCTTCGGCATCATGATGGACTCTTTTATATGATCACAACGAATGTATCTCATGGTGGGAACTTTGTTGTAACCGCTACCGATCCGGCTGGGCCATGGTCTGATCCTTATTTTATTGAAGGTGCGGAAGGTATCGATCCAACCATATTCTTCGATGAAGACGGCAAAGCATACTATTTAGGTACACGGCCTTGCTCGGAAGGCGTCCGTTACAACGGAAACTGGGAAGTGTGGCTTCGTGAACTGGATTTGGGTAGCATGAAGCTGGTCGGAGACAGCTATGTTCTGTGGCGTGGGGCGATGGTAGATGTGATTTGGCCGGAAGGACCGCATCTGTACAAAATGGGTGAGTATTATTACCTGATGATTGCCGAAGGTGGCACAGGTCTGAACCATGCGGTTACGATTGCACGTAGCAACAGTCTGACCGAAGGTTACGTCGGCAATCCGAATAATCCGATTATTACGCATCGTCATATGGGCAAGCATTATCCGGTTATTAATGTTGGACATGCTGACCTGGTACAGGCACCTAACGGTCAATGGTTCATGGTGATGCTGGCTTCCAGACCATATGGTGGGGCTTTCAGTAATCTTGGTCGTGAGACATTCATTGCTTCAGTGGAATGGGAAGATGGCTGGCCTGTCGTCAATCAAGGGCTGGGCAAACTGGAGGAGCAGGGGGTATTGAATCTGCCAGCAGTACCTGTGGAACCAGATCTGCGCTGTGAAAATTTTGACAATGATGAATTGGGCCTGCAGTGGATGTTCCTGCGTAATCCTCAGGAGAACCTGTACTCGTTGACTGAACGCAAAGGTTACCTGCGCTTGAAGCTGAAACCGCAAACATTGAAGGAACTTGAGAATTCCAGCTTTGTCTGTGTACGGCAGCGGCATATGGATTATGTTGCAGCGACTGCGATGGAATTTGTGCCGCAACATGAATATGAGACGGCGGGTCTGGTGGTTATCCAGAATGACCAGTATCACGTGCGAATCGAACGTGCATGTGAAGGCGAGCAGCAGGTGCTGCGGGTAATGACGTGGCTTGGTGGTGAGGAATCACAGGTTGGCCAAGTTGTGCTGGATGGAGAAACTCCGCGTGTTTACATTAAAATGGTGGCGCTAGGACAACAACTCAGCTTCTACTACAGCATCGATGGAAGTAAGTATCATCTGGTTGCAGGGCAAGTGGATACGACCAGCTTGAGCACGGAGGTGGCTGGTGGTTTTGTTGGGTGCTGTATCGGCATGTTTAGTAGCAGTAATGGTAAGTCTTCCGATCAGGTGGCGGACTTTGACTGGTTCGAATATGGTTCGTACTGATATGTAACGGCGAATAACAAAATATCAATCCAAGAAAGCTCAGTCCAGTAGCAGAGGCGCACAGGATTGAGCTTTTTTGATGTTCGTTGTGAACATATCTGGATGAGGATGCTACGTTTCCCCGCAGGTATTGACCCGGTTTACATCCAAAATTTCGTTCACGTCATGTGCTTCAAATTGATCAAGCAGAGCGTCTAAGCCATACTCCAGCTTGTGTTCAAGCTCCTCCGGATAAATTGGAAGGATCGCATAGAAGTGCACAGTTTGCCCACCCCCCATGTCCAGTGTGAGGAAATCCTCTTCAACCTCAAGTGGAGGCAACACGATTAAGGCGCACATATCTGTATTGTTGGAAAATGGCGTTGCCGGGTCGCCATTGGGTACTGTATGACCCCAACTCAGCCAGGTATCATAGTCATGTGGCAGTCGAGCCATCGTTTTCAACCATCGGATCGGCCAGTAATTATCGGATTCTTCTAATTCTTCTTCTAATAGAGGCCAATCCGGAGGTAAACATATCATCAGTTCTGCATACTCATAGTCCTCTGCATCTTCAGGCGTATTCATTGGCAAGGCACTCATACCTGTGGTATACAACGTATAATAATTACGTTCTGGTGTTGGACGAATGATATGGACATCGATATGAACTCTATCGGACACCAGCTCATGGAACACAGAGTCGGCTTCGCCAAGATATGTATCCGCGTGTTTCTCAATCCGCTGCAGCCATTCGGTTGTTGCATAAGAAGTAGATTGCCACTCGCGATCCAAATCTTTATGACGAATAATAGGAACGCCAGAAGGCGAATATTCAGATGAATTAGACATGTTTACTGCTCCTTTGCACCAAATAATGTATTCGCTTTTTCATCATATCATATCGTGTGAATGGAAGCCCTCACTTCGTTCTATGGTATGATAGGGTCAGGTTGATGAGTTCGATTGAAGGAGCAAAAGGGTATGAATCAGAACGTACAACAGTTCAAAGCCGATTTCTTCAAAGCACTGGCACATCCGATGCGAATTCGCATTCTGGAACTGCTGAGTGAAGGAGATAAAAGCGTCAATGAACTGCAAAGCATTCTTGGAACGGAAGGATCTGCGGTATCCCAGCAACTGGCTGTGTTGCGTAGCAAAAATGTAGTACAGGGCATGAAAGAAGGTACTACAGTCACCTACTCCCTTCGTGATCCGCTGATTAAGGAACTGCTTGCCGTTGCCAAGCAGATTTTTGATAACCATCTAGTCGATGCGATTTCGATGCTTGAGGATATGCGTAAAGACAGCTGACACAGGAAACAAGAGCAACCGGAAGTTAGCAGGGAGCTCTTGTTTTGATGTTTGCAAGATCAGGTAGCGGAAGCACAATTTTATAGGATTGTGATATTTGCGATTGACAGAGCATATATCAAGGAGTAGTGTTCACTTTATATTCAAATATTCAAATATATGAAGAAAAGAAGGTCATGGAGCATGAGAGGCATCGGGAGATATGCGGGGTATCGAATAGCTGATTTTCGCAAGGATCTGATATCGGGGCTGATTGTAGGTATTATTGCGATTCCTCTGGGTATGGCTTTTGCCATCGCCTCTGGAGTCAAGCCGGGATATGGATTGTATACCACCATTATTGCAGGTATTTTGATTTCACTGCTGGGCGGTTCAAAATTTCAGATCGGTGGGCCGACAGGGGCATTTATTCCAATTCTTTTTGCTATAGTCATGCAGTATGGTTATGAAAATTTGCTTATTGCTGGCATGATGGCTGGACTGATGCTCATTGTTATGGGGGTATTCAAACTCGGAGCATTAATTAAATTCATTCCAAGACCCGTGACGATTGGCTTTACAGCAGGCATCGCTGTTTTGATTTTTAGTGGACAGATCGTTAATGTGCTGGGACTTACGGGTGTCACGAAACATGAGGATTTCTACTCCAATATGAAAGAGATCGGGATGCACATCGGGACGATTAATATATACAGTTTGCTGACAGCGGGGGTGTGCCTGGCTGTTCTTCTGCTTGTGCCGAAGTTTGCACCCAAAGTGCCTGCTTCCCTGCTGGGTCTGATATGCTCGACCGTTGTTGCAGCCGTCTTCTTCAAAGATCAGGTGGCTACGATTGGCTCATCTTTCGGTACTATTCCTGGAACTTTACCTGGATTCCACTTGCCGGAGATCACATGGGAGCGTATCGTGAATCTGCTGCAACCTGCTTTTGTCATTGCTATGCTCGGTGGTATTGAATCGCTGTTGTCCGCTGTTGTCGCTGATGGTATGACGGGCAGCCGCCATAACAGCAACCGGGAACTGATTGGGCAGGGGATTGCCAACCTTGTCACACCATTGTTCGGTGGAATCCCGGCGACAGGAGCCATTGCTCGTACAGCAACAAATATTAAATCGGGTGCAGTGTCTCCATTATCGGGCGTAATTCATGGTGTTGTTGTTTTGCTTGTTCTGATTTTATTTGCACCGTATGCATCCCATATACCGCTTGCCAGTATGGCGCCGGTTCTGATGTTGGTAGCCTGGAATATGAGTGAACGAAAATCCTTTGCTTATGTACTGCGAACCAGAACGGGGGATTCGCTTGTACTGCTTTTGACCTTTCTTCTTACTGTATTCACGAGCCTTACGACTGCGGTGGAGGTGGGGTTGATTCTGGCGGTCATTCTATTTGTGAAACGAATGAGCGAGATGCTGAAAGTGGCCAAGGTACTGCCTGATCCGGATCATAAACATGAGAAGGTCATGGCTCACATGGTACGGGAGGGACATGATTGTCCACAGATCAGCCTGTACACGATCGAAGGGCCATTATTTTTTGGTGCAGCGGATATGTTTGAAAAATCGGTTATGGATTCACTTCCGGAGCGTCCAGGTATGCTCTTGTTACGCATGGGGAAAGTTCCTTTTATCGATACAACAGGAGAGGCTAACCTGGCTAGTTTAATCAAGCATTTTGAACGTACTGGCGGGATCGTACTATTGTCGGGACTTCAGGAGCAGCCGCTCGAAATGCTGAAACGAACAGGTTTGCTGGAACGATTAGATCCGGCCCATCGGTTTGAACATACGGGAGAAGCTATAACCTATGCATTAAGGCATCTGAACCAAGAGAAGTGTAAGGGATGCAAACATTTTGCGTTTCGGGAGTGTGCAGCTTTGTCTGGTTGTGGGTTGGATTCTAAGTCTGAGGAACATAAAAAGTGGAAAGTGATTACAGGGAAAACAGCTCTATAATAAGCGTTCCAATAAATCCCTGCATGGTATATATTAAGTATATTAACAAAATATCAGACAAGAAGGGACTTGACTATGTTTAATCATCCAACAGCTTTGCGTTCGGTGCTCAGTCCGGCATATCTGGAGTGGGCATTAAAGGCACATTATGATATCGGTACTTGGAAAGAATGTAGATTTTGGCTGCGAGGTTTGAATGATACTTACCGGGTACAGACAAGTACAGGAGTATATATCTTGCGTGTATATCGTACTGAGGTGGCGGAAGCAGATGTTCGTTATGAACTGAGTGTTCTGACTGCACTAAAAGAAGGTCTAAGTTCAAGTGAGTATACAGAGGTGGGAGACTTTATCCCAACGAAAGATCAGACCGGGTATACAATGCTGGATGCGGCTGAAGGAAAGCGGGCAGCTGTGATCTTTCACTATATTGAAGGGACAGAAAATAATCTGGAAGATGAGGATTCCTGCTACGCTTTTGGCCGTTCTGCTGCTGAACTGCACCAAGCTATGGATGGGATTAAGTTGGAACAGGAGCGAGAACTTGCTTCAGCATCAGTAACGGAGTTGGAGTCAGTAAATACAAGGTTTAAGCTGGATACGAAATTTCTCATCGATGAGCCACTGGAGCGAATCATTCGTTACATTGGAGAAAGTCATAAGGAAACAGCATTTTTGCAAACGTTTACCACCGTGTTAAAAGAAAAGATCTCTACCATCTCCAGTTCAGGTCTGGACTACGGCTTATGTCATGGCGATATGCATGGAAACAACAATGTGTTTGAGCAGCAAGAACGCTTCATCCATTATGATTTCGAATGGGCTGCTATGGGATGGCGTGCGTATGATCTGGCTCAAGTGAAAGTTCGGAAACGGCAGTCGGGTGATGCGGAGAAGAAGCAGCAGTTATGGGATGCGTTGATGAAAGGATATCGATCTGTTCGGAGCTTTACAGATGCAGATGAACAGGCGGTCGACTTGTTTATTATCGCTCGCAGGTTCTGGGTGATGGGTCTGGATGTGGCCTTTATTGATAGTGATATGGGCGCCCTGGATTATGGCGAAGATTGGTTGAATGACTTTATTGAGGAGTTTCGTGATACAGGTATTGTATAGGGAACTAATTCATATGAAATAAAAAGTAACTGTTCTTAAAAAACGATTATGCAGGTTTACTCGCATAATCGTTTTTTATTTACTTGTTGATGCTTAATATAATCAATTATTATAGCAATATTCAATTTTGCACTACCGATATCAACTATGATTGCGTGGAAGAGACAGCAGTCGCAGCAGCAGCAGCAGCTGCTGCCGACATGGCGGCTTGCTGAGCGACGATAATGTTAGTAATCGTTGTAGACATAGAAGAAGTGAGGATCTCATTCTGTAGACTCTCCACATGTTGAAGTGCAGTCAATGCAGATGAGAACAGCAGCAACTCCTGTTTGTTTATAGACCACGCCCCAAAACCATTTTGAGTTCTTAACCAGTCATATGTCTCAATAACCTGATCCACCAGCAAGTCGATCTCTGCTGGCAATAGCGCAAAGAGTGCGAGTGAAGGCAATGTGTACGTTTTATCCATCCGAAGATTCCTTGAACGGAAAGCCTCGCCTAAAGCCAGCAAACGTTCACTGACCTGAGATC
Source organism: Paenibacillus sp. NN59 (assembly GCF_057597225.1). Classification (NCBI taxonomy): domain Bacteria; kingdom Bacillati; phylum Bacillota; class Bacilli; order Caryophanales; family Paenibacillaceae; genus Paenibacillus; species Paenibacillus sp. NN59. The sequence goes on from NZ_CP199678.1 coordinate 974,626, forward strand.
CGCCATCCCCGATAACGAGAATGTGTGTTAAGGTCTGCACGCTGTTTTTCGCGGAAAAATGAGGTTTTAACTCCCGATAGAGCTGCTCCATATGCGCGACAGCAGTGTCCACATCCAGATTCGAGAGGGCTAACATCGCTGTGAAAATATAGTCATCATGTCCTGTGAGGAAGGGATGCTCTTGTTTCATACGGTCATAGAATGCTTTGGCACGTTCCACGGTATGCTGATATTGATCAGGCGGCACTTGAGCAGCGATCTGATAGGCAGCCATCACCAGGTAATCGGAGTTGCGGAACTTGATTTGTTTCATCAAGTCATGGACTTGAATCGTATGTTGCAGTCTTGTAAGTTGATCCGTTGTCAGAGAAAGCATAGCTGCAAAATGAAAGGAAGAAGGGCCCCTAAATGCAGAGAAACGTTTGGTGTGCTGCTTCATCAAGTCGTTGCTTTGTTGAATGGCTTCTGGATCTATACTTTTATTCTCCACTACATATAGCAACGCCGCCAAACGGCGCATGATGGGGTTCTGCCATTTGAATGGTTTCTTGAGCATCAGGGTGTTAGAAACGAATAATTCGGCTTTTTCCAGCAGTTTTGGTTGCATGTGCAACCCTCCTAATGATTAGTAATGTTTATTTCAACATAAGAAATATTAAATGAATCAGTGCAATGCATCCCATTGGATAGATCAACGATCTGGAAAACCTATTTTTAAATTCGTTCTGAGGATGCTTTTCGAAAAAGAAGTGTAACACGGTATGTATGATAAAAAATACATCTAGTACCCAGAATGTTATGGTCTGATAGGAACTGAAAAGAAGTGAGAAGATGATCGTATACAGTGGAAGATGAATCCATGTGAAATATGTATATGCTTTTTCTGCTTCCATATCTTTTAATACGATAAACAATTTCCATTCGGATCGTCGGATCGCATCCATTTCATGTAGTAGAAATAGGGAAAGATTAAACAGAAATAAGATCAATAACAAGCTTGGCATCTTTATCCTCCTCATTTAATTTTCATGGATCGGTTGGCAAAGGCATTAAAAATCATACGTGACTCACACTGGAAAAATTCCGGTAACATGAACAAAAGCGCTATTCACATCACAAAGAAATGATTAGATATTTGAGCAAATTTTGACATATGTACCTGTGAGTGCTTACTTCCTCATAATCCATATTGTATTTCTGCTTCACATCTCGTACAATTTGATGAAGTAATTCTGCATTGCGTTAATGTGAGCGGATTGAAATGGAATGATAATTGGAAGCTGTTTATGAGAAAAGGGGAGAATCACTTGGAATCAAAGGAACTATCGAGAGGGCTAAAACCCCGCCATGTTGAGCTGATTGCGCTCGGCGGTACGATTGGCGTGGGGTTGTTCATGGGATCGGCAAGCACGATCAAATGGGCAGGTCCGTCCGTATTACTGGCCTATTTACTTGCCGGGATTATTATCTTTTTTGTGATGCGTATTATGGGTGAGATGTTGATTCAGGAGCCGGTGACCGGTTCGTTTGCAACATTTGCTCACAAATATATCAGCCCGCTTGCCGGTTTCCTCACGGCCTGGAGCTATTGGTTCCTGTGGGTTACGGTGGGCATGGCGGAAGTTACGGCGATTGGAATTTACGTGGGATACTGGTTCCCGGATATTCCACAGTGGCTTCCAGCACTGGCAGGTGTTCTCATTATTGCGGCAGCCAATCTGGCAGCGGTCAAGTTCTACGGCGAATTCGAGTTCTGGTTTGCGATGATCAAGGTAACCGCCATTGTGGCGATGATTGTTATCGGAACAGGTCTTATTTTCTTCGGATGGGGTAATGGAGGACAACCGATCGGTTTGTCTAATCTGATTAGTCACGGAGGATTTTTCCCAGGAGGCATTAAAGGATTCCTGTTTGCACTATGTATCGTAACGGCTGCTTATCAGGGCGTTGAAATGGTCGGAATTACGGCTGGAGAAGCAGAAAATCCGAAACATACACTGCGCAAAGCGATCAAAAATATTGTGTGGCGTATTCTCATTTTCTACGTAGGTGCGATATTTGTGATCGTTACGTTGTATCCGTGGAACGAGGTAGGAGAGACCGGAAGTCCATTCGTGCTCACCTTTGCCAAAGTCGGCATTGTTGCAGCGGCAGGAATTATTAACTTCGTGGTCCTGACAGCAGCGATGTCGGGATGTAACAGCGGGATCTACAGCGCAGGACGGATGCTATACACACTGGCAGAGAACGGACAAGCACCTGCTTTTTTCAAAAAGCTGTCCAAAGGTGGGGTTCCCCGCAACAGTATCGTGGTAACCATCTCGCTTCTTCTGATCGGGGTTGTACTTAACTATCTGATGCCAGATTCGAAGCTGTTCCTGTACATTTACAGCGCAAGCGTGTTGCCAGGAATGGTGCCTTGGTTTGCACTGGCGTTCAGTCAGTTCAGATTCAGAAAGCGTTGGGGGCAGGACCTTGCCGAGCATAACTTCAAGTCGAAATGGTTCCCCATCAGCAATTACATTATTATTGTGTATCTTATTCTGGTCATTATCGGTATGGCCTTTAACCCAGATACACGTCTGCCGCTGATTGTGGGTGCAACGTTTATGGCGATTGTAGTGGTTGGCTATTACGTATTTGGCATCGGCGGGCGTCAGTCCAAAGCTAACGATTCCAAATAAAAGGCAACAATGATGACGCACTTCTTGAACATACCCTGTGACTCGCAAAGAGTCCGTATGTTGAAGGAGTGTTTTTTTTCAGTTTAAATACCGGGCAACTCGGTTACAAAGGAAAGAGTGAACCTTTACACAGATGAAATTCACAACACATATATTTGAACCGAGGAGGAACCAAACATGGCTACGCAAAATCAGCATTCGATTCAAGATCCAACGACACAATATCCGAAGGCAACGAAAGAGTGGAAGCAACAGCAGGATGAGCCGGGATTGCAGCGTGAGATGACTCCTGTTCCAGATTGCGGTGAAAAAACGTATAAAGGAAGCGGGCGTCTCACTGGTCGTAAAGCGGTCGTTACCGGTGCAGATAGCGGGATTGGTCGAGCGGTGGCAATCGCCTATGCACGTGAAGGTGCGGACGTTGTACTTTCCTATCTGCCGGAAGAGGAAGCAGATGCCAAGGAAGTGGTGCAACTGATTGAGGAAGCTGGCCGAAGAGCTATTGCCATTCCAGGCGATTTGAAGGATGAGAAATACTGTGAACAGTTGATTGAAACGGCAGTCAAAGAACTCGGTGGCCTTGATATTCTTGCTAATGTGGCGGGGAAGCAGCAGTTTGTCGAGCAGATTGCAGACCTGACGACAGAACAATTCGATGCGACGTTCAAAACAAATGTCTATTCCATGTTCTGGCTCAACAAAGCAGCAATTAAACATATGAAAGCAGGCGGTTCGATTATCAACACTTCGTCGATTCAGGCGTATAAACCGTCTCCGATTTTGCTGGATTATGCAACAACAAAAGCTTCGATCAATACGTTCAGCAAAGCGCTCGCACAGCAGGTAGGGAGCAAAGGTATTCGCGTGAATGTTGTCGCGCCAGGTCCAGTTTGGACACCGCTACAGATTGTTGGTGGACAACCTGTAGAGAAACTGGCTGAATTCGGAAACAACACACCGCTAGGCCGGGCAGGGCAGCCTGCCGAGATGGCTCCAGCATACGTATTCCTGGCGAGTCAGGAATCCAGTTATGTGAGCGGAGAGACATTGAATGCCAATGGTGGTACGGTTAGTCCGTAATAGGGTGAACGCTATATATGATATAGTGATAACTTCGTTATTTGAATTGGATGTCAATCCATTCGATGAAGATTTCAAATAAACAGGCCAAGGCAGAGTCCCTCTGCTTTGGCCTGTTTGACTATGTATAATTCTTAACCCGGTACCAATACGAATAGGCGTCGGTATATCCCAATTTTGCATATAGTCGCCGTGCCGCCGCATTGCCCTCGACCACTTGCAGATAGCTTGAAGTAGCACCATGGCTTTTTCCCCAATGCAACAAATGCAAAATCATCTGCTCCGCCAGACCGCGGTTACGGTAGTCCGGATCTGTAATGATGTCATGCAGTCCAATGAATCCACGTTCAACCACACCTAGCCCACAGGCCACTATACAGCCGTCAACAGACAGTGTGATGAATCCCGTCATTGCGCGGACATTGAATAACATCTGTGTCATGGTTGCCCGAAACTCTTCACTGACCGCATTTAAACGGCAAAAATGATCTAACCATTCCTCCGTTAACTGTTCATTGATATGCGCCTCCAAATGTTCAGGAACTTTCAGATCCTTCAGATCTCGAAGTTGTACAAGCGTTTTATCTACAACGAAATAACCTTTATCTTGTAAAAGTTGATCCAATTGTTCAGGTTGAATGAACGGCGTAATTTTAAAAATGGTATTTAATTGGTTCGAACTGTAGATATTCTCACATGTCTTGATCTTTTCATGCACATCCAGAGTAGAAGGGTAGAGCGGTTGAACGGAGTTGGCGCGTTTGGAATATCCTTCGGCAAAACGTAGCACCCAACCGTCATACAATGAGGTTGATAAAGGTTGCCAGTGGTTGAGCGTTAGTTCTTCAATCAGACGAAGTTTGTTTTCTGTTGCATACATGTGGCTTATCCTCCTCACATAGGATATAGACGATATAACATCGAATTAAATAATAATACATAATAATGTATAAAAATTCAATATAGATTGTTCGGATGTTATTCCTCTGAATGGTATAATCGATAAAGAGATCAATTTGTGGAATGGAGTACAAATAAACATGATTAACATAGAGATTCAGGGACACATGATTACATGTCATATCGAATTCGGTAAACGAAAAAAAGCCTCGATCACCATGGAACTGCCCTACATGGTCACCATTAAGGCTCCGAATGGCACGAGTGAGGAAGTGATCCGGCAACTGGTTATGCAACATGGAACTGAGATTGTACAAAAATCAGCTCGCATGCAGCAAGTCCTGGATGGTCCCCAAGCTAAGGAATATGAGAATGAGGGTAAGGGGGCATTTTTGCTCTTTGGCAAAGCCCATGCCTTGCATCAATTAATTCCGGTGGAGGGGTTAACAGAAGAAGAACTGCGTGCGAATTTGAAAAAGTTTTATTTTGCAGAATGCAAACGCATGATTGGGCAGCGAATTATACGTTATCAGCAGGAACTGAAGGTGAAGCCGAAGTCTATTGATATCGTAGATTCTCCTACGAAATGGGGGAGCTGTAGCTGGGACAAAAAGTTGACGTTTAATTACCGCCTTGCCATGGCGCCACCAGAGGTCATTGATTACGTTATCATCCATGAGCTGTGCCATATTCATCATATGAATCATGATCGCTCGTTCTGGCGGCGGGTAGGTAGTATTATGCCGGATTACAAGGACAAAGAAGATTATCTGATGCGTAATGGAAGGGCCATGACGTTGTAGTATAAAGACACTCAGACGAGTGTCCTTTTTTGTTAGAATCTTTTCAACTTCAGCAGAAGAATATGGTCTGATGTAGTACAATAGAGCCAATATTACTCGCCGCGAACGACACTGAAACAAACGTGGTGGAAGGAGCACAAGATGGATCAAAACGGACAGCACTCGGAACTAGTGAATGAATATATTGCTGCATTTCCAGCGGATGTGCAACTAAAATTACAGAGGTTACGGCAGATCATTCGGGAAGCGGCTCCGCTCGCTGAAGAAAAGATTAGTTACAAAATGCCTACATATGCGCAGCATGGGAATCTGGTTCATTTTGCCGCATACACAAAACATATCGGGTTCTATCCTGCACCCAGTGGTATTCTGGCCTTCAAGGAACAACTCTCCAGGTTTAAGGGCGCGAAGGGTTCCGTTCAGTTCCCACTTGATGAGCCATTGCCGGAGGAACTAATTCGCCAGATTGTTGAATTCAGAGTGAAGGAGAATGTGGACGTTTTCTACTCAAAATAATAGGTAACATCAGAGTTGCCGGCCGCAGGGATCAGATACATAAAGTAGGGACTCACCTGTAGGTAGATGTTCAGATCAGACACACCGAGACTGCGAACCGTTAGATTGAAACGGCCATCTGCACCCACTGTGACGGTTTCCGTACGGATATGTTTTTCTTCTGGTGACGGTCCATGAATCTGAAAGGAGAACGTTTGACCCGCATATGCTGTAAGTGTTCCTCGTACGTTCAAGGTGCGCTCCGCTGTATATTCGAATTGTACATGACGATCATCAAGAATTACCTCATTACCGGTATCCGGTTCTTCAGGCTGTGTTCCGGGATCTTGGGGCTGCGTTCCAGGATTCTCTGGATCGGTCACAGGTTCCTCTGCGGAGGGACTAACCGTGAAAAATTGAGTTTGATAAACGATGTCTGCGTTGGAACCATCTTTTTTCTTCAATCCGGTAATTCGAACGGTAAACGTATCTCCATCCTTCAATGCGTTTAAGTTATCCGGACGGAAGATGATAGCATAGCTATATCCATATCCATCGGTATTGACGTTGAAAAACGCTTTGGCAGGATCACTGCTGGCAGGAGTTTTCCCACCGAAATTCCAGGTTTTCTGATCCGACGTTCGTGTAAGTTCTACCTGAACCTCCGAATCTGAAGGTTTTGCAAACACATCCGGGTTCAACTGTGCAGACCAGGCCTGCGACACATTGAAAGCTTCAATCGGAAACGCACCTTTGTTTGGATACAGGTTGTAATTGTAGCGCAGCTTTCCTGCCCGACTGGTATCCATCACCTGCATGGTGCTAAAATGACTTGCATAATTTTTGTTGTCCCGGGATGCAATTCCGAAGCCGACTTTTTTCAACTGCGGACTCAGAATCCAGCGACGGTGACCTAGTGCGCCAATGTTACTTGCGTCGGAGTCGTCCATATACGCTTCCACACTTTTAACAGCCAGATTGCCGGCAGCGCCATAGGAAGCATATAAATTGGAACTGGAGGCTGATTTGGCACCCAAGTCAAAAAAATCTTTTGGCATATCGGCAGGTCGAGCCGGAAAATGGCTTAGAGGACCGGTAGAGACAAGAACTGCACCGTGTTGAGCCTGAACGTTAAGCGTAGCATCCAGCACAAGATCGCCTTCCAGTCCCGAAAGGAAACGATAGAAGTTGGCCGCATTTAGTGCCTGTTGCAGAGACGATTCACTTAATACGCCAGCAACATAAGGTGCTGTGGTGGAAGGGGTTTGGATATATGTAGCGGGTTGATCCTTGTTCGACATCCATTGCGTCCATTTTTGATTAATTTCTTGCTGACTTCGCTCAGGCAACAAGCTGTCGACGGGGGCAGCTAAGGTCTGCTGTGCACCGAGTAGTACGAACATTAGACCAGCTAGAGGAAGCGTAAGCAGTGTGCGAATAACCTTTTTCCGAATAAACATCTTCTAATCTCCTTCTACTTCTAAAATGTAAATAATATACTTTCATTGTGTTTTATCGACAGTAGAGGATGTATTAGTTAGTTGATTCTAATAAAATGAACCTTTTGTACCATTAGATGAAGTTATGCGTAAATGAACAGTTGATTCCATGAAAAAAGCACCTCTCGAAACGTACAAGCCGGATAACGATCTCCCATGCTTGCTTGTTCGTAAGGTGCTGTTTCAGTTTAACCGGAACCCGAAGTCTAATGCTGGTTTAACGATGCTGTTCTTAACGTTCTTAATTCTCAGTGTATTCGTTAATGGCCATTTTTCCTTCTTCTACACGAATAAAGTAGGAGTAATCTTCTTTTACATTCAAGTACAGGTTAAGATGTTTGGTGTTTTGTTCATTTACCTTGACCGTTAGTTTGAAGCTTCCGTCTGCATCCAGCGTTACGTTTTCGGTCTGAATAGGCAGTACCTCTGGTGCTGGTCCGTTGATATCAATCGGAATGGTGTGACCGGCATAGGCTTTAAACGTACCTCGCAAAGTCAAGGTGTGATCAACCGTATATTCGGCCTGAACTGTACCATCCGGGAGGTTCCCTTGTTTCTCATTGTCGCCTGTTGCTGTGACTTGTTCAGGTCTACCCCAAGGCTGAAATCCTTTTCCCTTCAAGTTCCTCAGAAATACAACAGCTTCTGCGCGTGTAAATAATTCCTTGCCAGCATAACCTTCGACTGTAGCTGATGTTTTGCCAGAGGAGTATCCCATGTTCAGCAAATACTGAATATTGTCCTCATCTTTAACATAGTTTCTACCGCCAAGACTGGCTACAATAATAGCAACCTCTGTTCTATTCAGCGCATGATTGCGTAGCTTGGGGTTTCGAATGCTGGCCTCTAGAGGAAGATTGAGTCTGGATGCATAGGTATAGTAACGATCACTCCAGTTCGCACCCGGAGCATCGGTCTTATCCATATACCGCAGGTATTTGGAGTTGGCATACATATTAAACAGCATGGAAAGAAACTCGGCTTCGCTCACCTGAGCATTGGGCCTGAAGGTGTCGTTTTCATACCCGGTAACCATATTTTGCTGAATAGCCCACAGTATATCATCTTTAGCCCAGTGAGCCTGAATATCTGTATAATGGAGCATTTTTTTGACTATGACCGTGACAACCGTTTCTTTCCCGGCAAAACGGATTCGTAAATCGGTTTTACCGACCTTTGTTCCGACAATTTTGCCATTCTGGATCGCGATCTTATCCGAAGATGTTGTGTAGGTCAGGTTGGAAAATGGAGAGTATAACGTTCCATCCCCAAGAATCGCTGTTACGGAGGGGGGGTCTACAGTGTCTCCTACTCGCAAAGTTAGATTTGATTTTGCAGGTGTAATCTTGGTTAAAGTCGGATCCTGCCCGCCGTCTACATGGAAGAAACGTGTCGTATAGGAGATTTCAGCGGGAGAGCCGTCTTTCTTTTGCAGACCTGTAATATGTACTTGGAAGGTATCACCGTTTTTCAACAACTGCACATCGTCAGGACGAAAAATAATAGCGCTGTTATCGCCGAAATTGGATGTCTCGACATTAAAATAGGCCTGCTCAAACCAGCGTTTGTTTGAGGGGTCTACATTGTAGTATTCGAAAGGGAAAGGGAATTCCGTGTTCTCTTGCTGGTTAAACGTCCATTTCCGCTGATCAGAGGTTCGGATCATTTCGACGTGAACCTTTTCCAATTCAGGTTTTGCGAACACGTCATTATTTAATTGAACGGACCAGGCTTGAAGTGCGCCGAAGGCTTCAATGGGAAAGTCGCCTTGGTTGGGAAACAGGCTGTAGTTATACGGTGTCACCTGAGTTCTGCTTTTGTCAAAAACCTGCATGGCACTATAATAACGAGTTTGTTCTTCCTCTTGATGGGCAGCCAGTCCAAATCCGATTCGTTGTAACTTCGGGCTTAAAATCCAGCGGCGATGACCTACCCGATCAATATTGGATGCATGCGAGTCATTCATGTAGCCCTTGATGCTTCCAGCCAGTACATTGAATTTGTCATTGCTGGTGACATGCAGGTTAGATGAGGAAGCTGAGGTATAGCCTTTATCAAAAAAATCCTTCGGCATATCTGCCGGTTGTTCAGGGGAATGGCTAAGCTGCCCTCCGGTGGAGACAACAACAGCTCCGTGCTGGGCTTGCATATTCAAAGCCGGATCGAGTAACAGGTCTCCAGACATGCCTGCGATAAAGCGATAGAAGTTGGCAGCATTCAGACCTTGCTCCAGATATCTCTCATTGAGCAGTCCGGCAGAATAAGGGAAAACGGTGGAAGGTGTTTCGGTAAACATAGGGAGTGTTTGATCAACCCTCATCCACTCATTCCACTTTTGGTCGATTTCTTGCTGACTACGCTCGGGAAGCAAGCTATCGATCTGTTCTGCATGAGCGGTCTGCGTTCCGCCCAGAAGCAATAACAGGCCAGCGAGTGAAAGTGTAAGCAGGGAACTGATTTTCATTTTTGTACCCATCATAATTATGTGAAACTCCTCTCATCTTCAGTACACACCCAAAGGGATACGCAAATGTAACTTTATATATATGTTATCGTCTGTTTCGTTGATTTTGCTTAGGGTGAATCCAGAATGAAAGGATTAAAAAAAGAACACAGGCTATCCTTAGATGCAGGATAACGTATGCTCCTCTTTCATATCGCTCATATCCAACTCGTTCATTCCAGATTTAAGTCGAAATCCGGCTGACACATATAATCAATGGGATATAGGTCATCTCGTGCTGATATCAATGCGCGGAAGTGAAGATACAGATTATTCGGTTGCTCCACAACGCCACCTGCTCGAAAAGGGACAAGCTCAGCCACAACGAAGACATCTTCTGCATTCGTACAGCGGAAAATAACATTGTTCGGATTAATAACCTCTTCCATATAACTGTAGGTCATCACATGAAAGGACTGGCCGCGCCATTTCGTCTGAATGACCCGGTACGACTGGGTTCGAATCAGATCGATGTAACGTTCCAATGGGAAGGTATGCTCAAACTGTGTAATATAACCTTTTTGATCCACATCGATCGTAAATTCAACATCATAGCTTTCGTGGAACTTTTCCTGATATGTACCTTTCATAATCTTCATCATATCAAAGTGTGATCCAAATTCCGGATCGGTCACATAGGGAATAGAAATCAGTCCAGAATCAACATACTGTGAAATTTGACTTGTCGTGGATGGGGGCTGGTTATGCTTGGTTGGTCTCAGATCAATGGAACCGATCATACTTCCGGGAAAACCGGGGCTGCAGCTTATTCGCATAGTCATCTCCTTCGAGTTATATTCTTGTATTTAAGACGTAGATGCAGGAGGAAAGTTTCACCAATATGTTTCAGGGTCTAAAGCTTTATCCTTAATTCCAACTCTCCCATTTGTGCAGTCCTCTACAATCGTGCTACTCTCTAAATAGAAAAACGTTGGGGTCAGAATGTAATATTAAACGACGTATAACATGGATTAGGGGGCTTTTGATGTTATCCACTAAAGTCATTGAACATTGCCGCGTAAAAGGCTGGTGGCATGAAGATGTGCCAGCTGAATATGAGGAAGCATTGCGTAAGCTGGACATGGATCTGAACTCGGATTTTGCACAATTCTACCTTCATGCAGAGGATGGACCGACATTCTATAGTCGGCATCAGGAGCTCTACCAGATCTGCTGGGTGATCGAGAATACCGTATATCTGCAGGATATGCATATATCGCAACTTACACTGGGGTTACCAGAGGCATATATTCCGCTGGACAGCTTTGAAGGGGAAGGTGGATTTTTCTATAATCGCCAGACCGGCGAGGTTGTGCTGGTTGAACTGGGGGAGTCCATCGAACGTTTCCTGAATGGAGAGAGCAAGCCGCAATGGGCGGATTTCAATGCCTTTCTGGAGTGGTATTTCGGTTTGGCGGAAGTGACCACACTGTAACAGTAAAAGGGTACTCCCGTGGCTATGAAGGCCAAGGCAGTACCCTTTTGCATGTTCCAATTTGATGAACGATATTTTACTTAGAGCTGGTGAATGGACCTTCTACGTTGTTCTTCGCGTAAGGGAAAAACTCATCGACGAGATCTTGAGGTGAGATCGACACGAAGACATGATCCAGATCGGTCTTTTTCGCAAAATCTATAATGTCACCCGGATAATACCTTGGATCAATCAGATACACATCCGAGACAACCGTCGAGAGAAAAGAAATCATAGGTACGGCGAGGGAGTCCTTTATAAACATGACCTTGAGTCCGTTTGGATTGTCTTTATTCGTCACATGTACGATTCCCTGATTGCCATACAGATACGTAAAGTATTTGTCCGCTGTCAGGTCGTAGGGAGCACCCTTCACATTCAGGGGATATGTCGTAAGCAACGCATCCTCAAATCGACCATTTAAGGTAGCTTCCGTCTCACCTGTTTTAAAATAAAAAGAATAGTTGGTTTTGAATTTAGGATAAATCAGGTCAAAATCATCATCACCGGCGTACAATTTCCCGGTTTTGCGGCCTTGTGAGCCGATAAAGAAATCCTTATAAGGGATTACATTGTAGTTATTCATGTCTGTAAAATAATGCTCGGGATCGAGCGGCTTATGGTACAGCCCGTCCAGATGTTGAACCAGCTGGCCGAAGGCCCAGAAGGACGTTTTGATTTTCCAGTGATGATCGGTTGTGAAAAACAAATCCTTCGCCGGTATGCCACTCTCCAATAATCCTTCGCGCAGATCCAGCGTGTCGATTCCGCTCTGCTTCAGATGATCCAGAAAACCATCGGCCGTTTCGTTATTGTAGTTATAAGGGATGCCTTCCGGAAATGTTGTATAGCCACGTACATATTTATCAGGTGTCATGACATACGTAAGCTTGGTTTTTGACCCCAATTGTGCCCCTAGCTCGGCAACCCGATCAGAAAGTTCTTTCGTATCCGTTGGTCCCGTGGCGAAATACGTATAGTGAAGCTTACCCTCCGTATCTTTGACGACCTCGAAATTGTTCTCTTCGTTCTTCCACATGAGTGACTGCAAGTATCCGTAGGCTTCCACGAATCCAAACTTTTCAAAAACGTGCTCATTAATATCTGCATCCAGTTCGTTGATGATACCTTTGGCATTGGAGAAGCGGTAGTCCGCTGACGCCAGTGTTTTTTTCAAAGGCTCGAAAGAATGAATCATATTCAAGATCGAGAACGTGGCGAGCGCAAGAATGAAGAGGAAGGCGGTCATTCTCTTTTTGGCAAAAAAGTTATGCATATGAAATCCTTCTCTCAGAAATTAAAATATATGAACGGGTTGTATGTTCCTTTGACCAAGTAGGATACACACACAAGGAACAGAGCAATAATGGTCACCGGGTAAAGCAGTTCAAGCGGTTTACCGAAGCGTACACCATCCACCATCCATTTGTTCATCCGTAAGGCAAGTGGAGTGGAGAACAGAATGCCTAGAATGAAGAAAAGGGCATATTCCTTCATGAACATCCAGGTCGTATCACTCCAGAACCCGTTACCATACAGTCCGAACATATTGCCAAGGTAGTTGCCAGCCTGTAACAAGTCCGGTGAACGGAAAATCACCCATCCAATAACTACGATAAACATGGCATAGAAATGTCGGAACGGAGCATACCGTGTGCTCTTATCCAGGTTGAATATTTTCTCGAGTGCAATGAACGCGAAGTTGATTAGACCCCAGATGACAAATGTCCATTCTGCCCCGTGCCAGATGCCCGTCAGTCCCCAGACAATCAGCAGATTGCGGATCATTTTATCCTTGTTGCTAACGCGTGATCCTCCCAGCGGGAAGTAGACATATTCCTTGAACCAGGTGCCGAGCGAGATGTGCCAGCGGCGCCAAAATTCGGTGATGGAGCGTGAGATATACGGGTACCGGAAGTTTTCTTCAAACTTGAAACCAAACATAAGCGCGAGTCCAATCGCCATATCCGAATAACCCGAGAAGTCGAAATAAATCTGCAATGTATAGGCAATCGCTCCCAGCCAAGCCAGACTTGAAGCGATATCGCCTGTTCCGCCCATGCTGAATGCATGATCGGCCACAATGGCCATGCTGTTAGATAACAGCACTTTTTTACTCAAACCCACAATAAACCGGCAACAGCCGACCGCGAACTTGTCCCAGCTTTCCTTCCGATGCATCATCTGATCCGCAATCATGTTGTAACGCAGAATGGGCCCAGCTACAAGCTGAGGGAAGAAGGAAATATAGAGGGCGACATAAAACGGATTTTTCTGCACATTTCCATGTCCGCGGTACACGTCAATGACGTAGGAGATCGCATGGAAGGTGAAAAAGGAAATGCCGAGCGGCAACGCAATATGCGGAATGCTGAAGCCAAAGCCTGTACTTTCATTGACAATGCGCAGGGCAAACGCCAGGTATTTATAAACAAACAGCATACCCAGATTGGCAACTAGCATCACGGTGATAACGGTATAAGCGGCAGTGCGCCGATCCCGGTACTTGTCCACGAGCAGTGCGAAAACGTAATTCAGTGCGATGGAGACCAGCATAACCAGCACAAAGCGTGGTTCACCCCATGCGTAGAAGAACAGACTTGCCACAAGCAACAACATATTTTTCAGCGTCACAGAAAACCGCAATATATAATACAGCCCCAGCACAAGCGGCAAGAAATAAAATAAGAAGACTACACTGGAAAAGAGCACTGCCTTTCCTCCTTGATGATGTTAATGATGAAATAAAAAAGCTACATTTTAAATATCCGTTTGGACCTGCGATGATTCATCGAACGTTGCTTCCCCGCTTGTGAGCCGTGCTGAAGTTTGCGCCACAGCCAATATGGAATAACCACCGCGAGTCCAATCAGAAGAAGGCCGATTCGGATCATCCATTCCATCCATGGTTGTAACCATACGGTAGAAGGTTCAAGTATTTTGGAAACCTGGCCTGGCGAGGGGATGAAACGAGGTGTTCCATCCGCTTCCTTCATCTGCATCGCCGTGGAACGATCAAGTTTAACGGTATAATCGAGATTCCACTTTTGATCCACCAGCGCACGAATAGTCACCACCTCGGCTTTTGCGGCGTCCGTTCCAATGGTTAGTAGGCCACCCGTTGTGATTGTTACGCCCTGTACAGGATGAGCAAGCTGGAAATTCACTTCTACTTCTGGCGTTTCCAAAGCTTTCGATGCTGTCGCCTGCAGGCCACTAACGGTATACGTTGCAACCGATTCACCGGCCACCGGTTTCACGACTCGTTCATCACCTTTGATCATTACAGAAGATAATTGGTTTTCTGCAACAGCTTCTTTCCTAGGTACCAGTTTGATATTTCCAACGCGGTAATTCAGCTGTGCGTTCTCAGTCGTGGTCATTGTGATGCCCCAGCTCAGTATTTTCTCTGGTGTGACACGGCCAACCGTAGCTGCATGATTTCGAACCATGAGGCTGGAAAAGGGAACACGAACCTCCCCCTCGTACCCGGGCTCCAGTCTTATCAACCCATCTACGGGATGAACCAGCTTCGGTTCTTTGGTTGCTTTGGGAATGAGGATGACATTGCGTTGATCCGCTACTGTTAGTGCCGATTGATCCGTTCGTGTGATGACAACGTTTAGCGGCAGCGTCTGATCGGAATCACTGCGAATCGAGAACCTTAACTCGCTATAGCCCGACCAATCTCTGTTTTGCAGCTCATATACATAGGCGGAGTAATAGCCTTTTTGTAGCCCCTGTGTCGAGGTGTTAATCTGTAAACTGCCGTTACGATTCAGCTTGGACTGCACTTTGGCTCCATTATTCCATACCTTTATAGAACTCTCGCTCCACTGCATCTGATCCGGCTGAGCCGAAGCAGTAGCAGTGATGAGGGATAAACCTGATAAACTTGCGAGGATTGCGACAAGCAGCCATTGCTGCCATTTCGTGCTCATGCTTTCTATGCCTCCATGTTATAAATAGGCCATCTCGTCGAGTTCATCACTCGAGATGAAGCTTTTATTCTGTTCTGGGCGTTTTGGTTTGTCTGCCTCGGTATACGCCACATTCCATTGTTTCAGAAGAGCTTCCAGTTCAGGCATTTGTCCATTTCGGGCAATGTCTTGAATATTTCTGATCTGGTACAGAATGCCATGTTTGCTTCGCATCGACTTCACCCACATACAGTCAAGAACGAGTCCCTCGGCAAGCGGCAAACGAAGCTCATAGACCATTTCCTGCCGTGATATGTTCAAAAGCAAAAATTCATAGTTAAAGTCCATCAGCATAACGGTTCCATATTCGGGTGTGTCCAGTTCATGGTTCAGCGGAATGCGTGCCAGCTTGCGGTTGGACATGAGGCCCACTTGTCCGCGTTTTACAAAATTCAGACGGATGTCCTCAAACGTACTGATATCTTTATCCAGCTTCTGCGGAAGCGTAGGCTCGCGGTCATACACAATATGTAACAACTGACGCTGATCCTGTTCTGTAATCTCGTGCACTTTGAATGCATACTTCCACTTATTACCGAATGAAGTTACGTGAGTTACCTTGGCTGTAAACTCGCTTGAATAATGATCTGTTACCAGACGTACAGCAAATTGGGCTTCGCTCGGGATGTATCTCGGCGTATCCAGTACGATAGCGATCCCGCCTTCCGAAATATCATGCGTAACCGTGGACAGCGTTTCACCTTCGGTTGTTAGTGTACAGTCCACAGCAGCCAGAATACGCTCATAGTTGCGGAACACTTTACGTCCGCTGAGGAAAAAGATCGACATCATAATGTTGTAGAAATTAATCAACAGCCAGTATAGAACAACGAGAAAACCAATGGTGCCCTGACTAAATGTCCAGTGAATGCAGTTGACGATACCGATTATAGAGAGCACAGCCAAGATCAGATGCGGAATGATCTGTTTGAGCTGGTAGCTACGATCGTTATGAGCACCGTCTTTACGAGTCACTGCAAATTTATTCATGGTGATGCCCAGTGTTTCCAGAATGACCGCAGGTAGCAGTGATGGAAAAAGAATAGTTTCGTATACATTCGTCCATTTCGTAGTTCGAATATTACCTGACAACATACGCAGACACATATTCGTTAATAGATACATCGGTAGCCAGAACACGAGAATTTCCAAAATGGTACACTTCACCACGAGCACACCGAACACAGCAAACAGAATGGGTGACATGATATACAGCACTCGTTTAAGACCGGAATACCAATAGGTTATAGAAGAGATATAATTCAGTCTTTGGGCAAACGTAAGTCCACGCTTGAACAAGATATTCATTTTTCTGCCCGTTTGAATACATCCGCGTGCCCAGCGTTGGCGCTGTTTGATCAGGCTTTTCAGATCACCGGGAGCAAGTCCCGAAGCAAGTACTTTATTGGTGGCAAAACAGCGATACCCTTTGCTCTGCATTTCAATGCCAGTGGCAAAATCCTCTGTAATGGAACCAGTATAGAAACCGCCCACATCTTCGAGTGCCTGCCTCGAAAGTACCGTGTTGGTTCCGCCGTAGATAACGGAGTTGGACTTGTTCCGTCCGACCTGCACATCGCGATAGAAGTAGTCCTGTTCATTCGGAATTCGAGCTTCGGAATACAGATTGTATTGAAACTGATCGGGATTATAGAAGCTTTGCGGAGTTTGCACGAAGCCGATCTTTTCTCCTGTCAGAAAATAAGGCACGCAGGACGTCAGAAAATCATGCTTCGGAATCATATCGGCATCAAACGTGGCGATTAGAGGGGAGGAAGTATGTTTCATGGCGTTGTTCAAGTTTCCAGCTTTGGCGTGGATGTGCTCTGTCCGGGTCAGATAGTTAATCCCCATATGATCGGCCAGTTTTCGCATCTCGGGACGATTGGAGTCGTCACACAGGTAGATATGTACTTTGGAGCGGTCCGGATAATCCATATTGAGACAGCCGTTAATCGTTTTGAAAAGCAAGGATGCAGGTTCGTTAAAGGATGCAGGTTCGTTATATGTAGCTATAAAAACATCAACGTCAGGATACAATGACTCATCAACGACAGGAAGTTCAGGATATTCAAGCCGGGTCATGTTATAAAAATGCACAGCGAGTTCAAACATACCAATGAGTTCGACAATCAGGAGGGCAAGACCGGCGGTCACGGCAAGCGGGCCATGGCCGAAAGGAATGGTGAAGAAGGTACGCCATATGACGTAAATACAAGACATGATCACCGTTGCGGTAACCAGCATTTTTTTGCGTGTGCTTAAACGATTCAAGGTGCATACCTCTCTCTATAATTGGTGAAAGTAATTAACGTTCATCAAGTCTAACCATATGTCTATCGTACAATAGCGTTCTGAACGAATTCTGAACAAAAGAAATGAATGAAATTGTGTATTAATCCATTATATGTGATGGGAACGACATGTTTTGGTGTTTAAATACAGTCTAGTAATGACGAAATATGTCGAATCATGAAGATTATTGTATTTATTTCATGCGAAATTAGCAACATTTTTATTTTAAGTCCATAATGTGGAAATTGTTACGTTAGTGGAATGATTACATAAAAAAGACGAGCCTATGGGCTCGCCTTTTTTGATTGATCTTTTGCAGATACCGTAATCTCACTGTAGCACTTCCATGCTACCCGAGATTTATTAATCGGATATGTTGCGGGTGTAATATTCAATGATATCCTTACGACGAATGATTCCAAGAAAGACCCGATCTATATCCACCACGGGCACAAAGTTTTGGTCTGCCGCAAGAGTCAGCATATCCTCCATCTCTGCTTCGATGTACACGCACTCATTATAGACACGATGGCTAATCTCATCGACCTGCACTTGGTCCATATTATCAAATGTTAATCCAGGCGTATTACGCATTTTCCATAACAGATCACCTTCGGACAGAGTAGCAACATATTTTCCATCCGGATCAATTACGGGAATGGCGGTGTAGTGGTGCGATTCCAACTGCTCAATAGCATCTTTCATGGAAGCGGTAGACTCGATATAGGCCACTTCGGCTTTTGGGAGTAAAAAATAGCTGATTTCCATCATCGGGCTCCTTTTCAGCCTTTTGCATCGCAAAAAAGCTTTAGTATGTAATTCACTATTCTTATTTAAACATATTATGTGAGCTTAAGGCTATTTTTAATGACAAATTCATCAGATTTGTCACATTGTTTAATCGGCGCAGGAAATTTATAGTATAGAGTAGAGGTGATGTGACATGAAATCGAAACGTAAATTATTATATGGACTCTTGCCGATTCTATTTGCAGGCGGTATTGGAATGTATCTTTATATGCAGAATAGCAAACCGGAGGAACCGAAACCGCAGACAACTGTGAATCAGTACATAGAGCATTTACAAAAGAAAGAGTTCGGCCAGCTGTATTCGTTGATGTCACCTGCTTCGTTGACAGAGGCAGGCATGTCTAAGGAACAGTTTATTGAGAAATACAATGCAATCTACTCGGGTATGCAGGTCTCTGCTGTTAAAGCTGAGCTGACAGCAGCGAATACGACAGGAACGGAAGCTGACTCTGGCGCTCAAACAACAGGGACTGAAAGTGGAACCGAGACTAAGGTTGAATCACAAGCAACAACGGACAGAGAGGGGACGAATCAGGCAGAACAAGGGGCTAGTAACCCTGATCTCTACCAGACCGATTATGATCTACACCTGACCACGTTTTTAGGGGAAGTCAACGAGACACATACGCTTAATTTAGTTCGACAGGAGTTGGAGGACGGGAGCAAAGTCTGGCAGATTAACTGGAATCCGTCCCTGATCCTCAGTGACATGGTGAAAGGTAGCAAAGTTCGGGTGAAGACGTTATTCCCGAATCGAGGAGATATTGTAGATCGTGACGGGTTGCCGCTTGCAACCCAGGGCACAATGAATGAGTGGGGCATCGTACCCGAGAAGCTCGGAGAGAACCCGGATCAGATGATTGCACGCATCGCGGATCATTACAAGGTGTCCGTAGAAGCCATTCAGAAGACACTTGGTCAGACATGGGTGAAACCGGAATTTTTTGTGCCAATGGGCTCGACAGAGGAATTTGATGTACCTTCTTCTCTTAGCGGAGTTGCTCTGCAAAGTAAGGAAATTCGGTATTACCCGCTTGGTGAAGCAGCGGCACATCTGATCGGATATGTGCGTAAGGCCACGAAGGAAGACTTGGACAAAGATACCGAAGGGTATTACCGTGCGGAAGATTGGATCGGCAAAGCCGGACTGGAACAGTCTATGGAGAAGCAGCTACGCGGAGAGCGTGGCGGTTTAATTGAAATTACGGATGAAGCGGGCAACACGCGTTCCGAATTGATCCGCAAAGATGCAGTCGACGGTAAGGATGTGCAACTATCCATCAGCTCCGCACAGCAACAAAGATTGTATCAGACGCTGGCGGGTGGCGGCGATGCCGGAGCGATGGTGATGATGAATCCGAAGGACGGAAATATGCTTGCTATGGTGAGTGCGCCTTCCTACAATCCGAATAAAATGGTTACCGGTCTGACGCAGGCCGAGTGGGATGCCTATTCGGCGAACGAGAAGCTTCCTTTTATCAACCGAGTAACGACACGATATGCTCCCGGCTCAACCTTCAAGGCGATTACTGCGGCTGCGGGGTTGATGGAGAAGGTGACCACACCGGACAAAACCCATGAAATTTCTGGTTTGCAATGGCGGAAGAATGATAGCTGGGGCGGATATTACGTGAAGCGGGTGAAAAGCCTGAGTCCCGTAAATATGGTGGATGCCCTCGTATACTCCGACAATATTTATTTTGCAATGGAAGCGACTGAGATGGGGAGCGCCAAGTTTATCGAGGGCATTCAAAAGTTCGGGTTTGGTGACAATTTCGGGCTGGATGAACTCTATTTGAAACCTAGTCAGTATGCAAATGAGGCGCACAGGGATCTTTCTTCCGAGGTGCTGCTAGCCGACACTTCGTATGGTCAAGGTGAGATGTTAATGTCGCCGATTCATCTGGCTACTGCGTTTACGCCGTTTGTGAATGAAGGCAAGCTGGTGAAACCTGTATTGATTGTTGGAAAAGAGACCCCTGATCCTGAGGTGATTATCACACCGGATGTAGCCAATACCGTTACTGACGCACTGAAACAGGTGGTGTCTCGTCAAGGCGGAACGGCACATGCCCTTAGCTCGATTGCTGGCGGTCTTGCAGGCAAGACAGGAACGGCCGAACTGAAAGCGAAGAAGGGTGAGAAAGGTCAGGAGAATGGATTTTTCGTTACCTTTGATACCGAATCACCGTCGTTCCTGTTGGCAGCCGTAATCGAAGAGGTGAACGGGCGCGGTGGCAGCCATTATGTGGTGGATCGCTTGAAACCATTCCTGGAGAAACTTCAGCTTGAGCCGTGACTATGAAATCTGGCAACGATAAGAAATAACCAAAAAACGCGTTCTTGGCTTGAACCATACAGGTCGCCAAGACGCGTTTTTCATTTTACTTTATATACTAAAATTTCATAATAGATTTAAGATCATTTTCTGGCTGTAATCATGAAGCGCGCCGAGTTGGTGCGAATCCCTTTCTCATCGCGGTGATCTAGAACAAACTGTTCAAAGATATCCAGGTCGGACTCGAGTTCTCCAAATTGAGGAACGATAGGTGTGTGTGTCAGCAGGAACAAGAGATCCTCAGGTGTAGCGTAATACTCGGTTACGTTATATTCACGGACCTCAATGTGCTGGAAACCTGCATGTTGCAGCTCTTGTTTGTATTTTTCCAAGAGTGTTCCGGGCTCTATGCCGAGATGTTGTCCACGTCCAAATGCTTGCTTTACATTCAATTTATCGTGCTCGCTGACCTGCTGGGTCAGGAATACGCCATCCTCTGCGAGAACGTTGTACACTTCTGACGCGGAGAATGCGGAATGTCTGCAAGAAACGATATTGAAGAATGACTTTGGAAACTGTAAGTTGTCCGCATCCATCTGAGTGAATCGCACATTGGAGCATTTTTTAGTTCGCTTTAAATTTCGCTGAGCTGTCTCGATCATTCCATGAGCCAAATCGATGCCGACAAGCAGATGAGCATGTTCAGCAATGGCGAGCACGGCTTCGCCTCCACCTGTGCCGATGTCCAGCAGCAGATCGGATGTTTGTGTGCAACGAGTCACCTCATCATAGAAGTCCCAGTCGGTGGGTTCAGAGATCACCTTCATCGTGCTGAAATCCCATCCATTTTGTTGACCGACACGTTCATAAAATGTGTTGTAATCCCACTGTATTGTCATATTAATTCTTCCTCCAGTATGTGATGTGTTATTTAGGATTTGTTGTTTTCAATCATCGTTCATCTACACATCGAACAGGCTCAAAAGGACAGACCTACCCCTTGGTAGCTGGTACGCGTTTTGATCCAGCCCGACATTTAATTACTTCGAACGATTGGAAACAACATCCCTTTCACCTCACATGTTGGAATAGCCCCATTATACATAATTGACAGCGCATACGCGAGGTGATATTTTGGGGTGGAATCTATTCTAGGAATCCGAGGTGATCAATGGTGGCTGTTCGTGCTAATCAGATTTTTGTCAACTTGCCAGTCCAGGATTTGAAGAGATCGGTTGATTTCTTTACGAAAGTAGGGTTTGAATTCAATGCCCAGTTTACGGACGATAAGGCTACCTGTATGATTGTCGGAGAAAATATCTTTGCCATGCTTCTGGTGGAGGAACGTTTCCAATCCTTTATCACGAAAAAAATCGCGAACGCGGCTGAGACAACAGAAGTGATCGTCGCTTTATCTGTTGCTTCCCGTGAAGAAGTGGATGCGATTGTACAAGCTGCCCTTGATGCTGGAGCGAAGCAATATAACGAACCTCAAGATCATGGATTCATGTATGGACGGAGTTTTCAAGACCTGGACAACCATCTATGGGAAGTCTCTTATATCAATTTGAGCGCGTTCCCTTCGAACCAGCCCGAATAGATCAGCATGAATTGTGCCCTCTAACTATCGCTGAATGGATAAATAAATGAAACTAAATAGATCCGCATCAGATGGACTTGCGGAATATACATGAAGGCCTTCCTTGAAAACAGGAAGGTCTTTTTTTAGGCTACAAAATAAATGATCAGTATAAATCCTTACTACATATCTTATTTTTCCTTCAGAATATATGGTGCATTTTACCTTTTTGCTATATGATAAATGTCGATTCACCCCGAGATTAGGCAACACATATTCTGGAGTGATATCAAGTAACAGAACGACAACAGAAAAACAAAAGATATAATATGTATAAATTTACATATGTTTAGGCTGGAGGGATCAGGATGTATTGTCACATATGCGGCACGAAAAATAGCTCTGGGGAAGACCACTGTCAGAAGTGTGGAACCCGATTGAAACAAGATAGCTCCACAGAGGAGCAAATCTGGTCGGAGCCATCAGGACTGGAGCCACGTAATGCATCTGCAACCGGAACGGTGAGCAAGCGCAAGAGCAGTCCATTTGTATGGATTATCCCACTGCTACTTGCAGCAATTATGGGGGCGCTGTTAGCGTATTATTATAATCAAGAGAATCTGATTAACGCTCATGTGAAGACACTGCATCTTGAGGCAGAGAAGGCTGCACTGGACGGGAAATATTCAGAAGCTCTGGAGTTGCTGGACAAAGCCCTCGCTCAAAGACCGAATGTAGGAGCACTCGTTCAGGATCGTAAAATTACAGAGCAAGCGAACAACTTACTAAAACAAATGGACGAAGCCGCGAATCTGCTCAAAACAGGTAAGCTGTCGGAAGCGGACAAAATGATTCAAACCGCGGCTAAAACATTAAACGAACGCCAAGAGCCGGTGTTTGATAAGGTAAGGTCAGCGTTGAACAATCGAAAGGTGACCCTGGCTGTTTTGAAAGTGAAAAAGGAAATTGATCAGTTAACAACCGTCGAGGCACTCGCTGAAAAACTCAAAACGATCTCCAATCTGAACGGTAAGGAAGCCGAAGTTGTGAAAAAGCAGATTACCGATAAGCTGGCAGGTATCAGTTATAAGCAGGCGGAGCAGCAAGTGAAGAAGCGTGATTTTACAGCAGCACTGCAAACCGTGGACAACGGATTATCTTATGCGCCTGAGGATCAGAAGCTGACTAAATACCGGGATGAAGTGTTGCGTGAGAAGAAAGCTTTTGAGCAGGCAGAGGAAGAACGGATTCGACTTGCAGAACAGCAAGCAGCTGAAGAAGAACTTCGCAATCGTACAGGGGCTGTATACGTAACGGATCTGTCTGCTAAGCTGGATGAGTATGGAGACTTGTATATCAGCGGGTCGGTGTTTAATCAGGGAACACGCCCTATATCATCCGTGGCGCTTATCGTTAGCATCAATGCCTCCAATGGCGATTACATCGGTGAGACAGATGTTTATGTATACCCAGCTATATTGGATGTAGGCGAAGAAGGATATTTTGAAACCTACTATTATGGGGTATATGAAGCCGCGAATGTGACAGTTACGAATGCATCATGGTATGTGGAGTAGGAGGACGACAAAATGAGCAAACGTGTATGGGGAACGATCATTTCCAGTGCAATAATTATTGTTGCTGGTGCTGGAGGCGTATTTTGGATTCACCAGCATACAGCAGATGAGATGGCGCTAGCTCCCAAACTGGCTGTGGCTTCCTCGAAACAGGCGGATCAACCCAAAGTAAAAACAACATCTAAAACCACAGAAAAGAAAACGCGTAAACAGATTATTGAAGATAGTCAGCGAAAAGTAGTTACGATTGAAAGTAGCGATGGTCTGGGCTCAGGCTTCTTATATAATAACAAGGGCGATGTCATCACTAATGCGCATGTCGTCGAGGGTTCCAAAGAAGTGACGATTCGCACCTTGGATCATCAGGAATATCGGGGTACAGTGATTGGTTTTGGCGAAGAGACGGATGTTGCTGTTGTCAGAGTCCCTGATCTTGTGAAAATGGAACCTCTGCCTATTGCTTCAGCCAAAGCGGAGGTTGGTGATGAAATTCTGGCACTGGGCAGTCCGCTGGGTTTTGAAAATACGGTAACTACCGGCATTATTAGCGGGCTTGATCGCAGTTTTGAAATCCCGCCTTATATTTATACCAACTTGTATCAGATATCTGCTCCGATTACTAACGGTAACAGCGGCGGTCCGCTGATCAACGCGGAAACGGGAGAAGTGCTGGGGATTAATTCGACGGTGGTTAAACAGGAAGGTGGACTGGGGTTCAGCATTCCTATCACCAGTGTATTGAAGCAGGTGCAACAATGGTCAGAGCGCTCACCTGATACCAAAGGGGCACAAACGGTAAGGGACTCATCTTCGCAGACGTCGTCCGCTGCTTTATCTGAAGCGGAAGCACTGGTTGCTGATTTTTACAACTACCTGAACATGAGTGATTATGTATCGGCCTATGCGTTGCTCGGAAGTGATTGGCAGAAGGGCACAAGTTACGCTAAATTTCGTGAAGGTTATACGTATACGAGCTATGTTAGTGTGGAGAAAATTTCGTCTGCGAGTACGAGTAAGGAAGAGATGGAAGTGAGCGGTGTGATCGCTGCCGAGGAGCGCAAGGATGGGGAATACGTAACGACTCAATATAACGTGACATATCAGGTCGGATACGAGAATGGCCAATTAAAGATATTACATGGACAGGGTAAAAAGAAGAAATAAATGGATTCGTGAATAAAAGGAGGGCTTGCCACATGGCGGGTTCTCCTTTTATATTGCGGATTAGACATATATTTGCTAGAATACAGAACGAATGTTCAGTATATAAGAATGGAGTGAAGTGAGTGAGTTTGAATAAAAAGCAGCTCCAGTCCGAGCAGACCAAGAAAAAACTTGCGGATGCATCCAAAGCCCTTTTTGTACAAAAAGGATATAAAGCAACGTCTATTGAGGACATCGTCGCGGCGACTGGAAGTAGCAAGGGAAATATATATTATCATTTCAAAAGCAAAGAAGGGCTCTTCCTCTATCTCATTGATGAATGGGATCGGGAGTGGGAAGCAAGCTGGAAATCAAAAGTTCATCTGTATCACACTTCCACCGAGAAAATCTATGGACTGGCGGAACAGCTCATTATGGATGATATCAACCATCCTTTAACAAAAGCGGCTGATGAGTTCTTCACTGGAGAGAAAAAAGAGAATGATATTGAAGAACGAATCGCAGTATTGTTTGAGCGGCATATCCAATTCAATAAGCAGCTGATTCAAGAAGGAATAGACAGCGGGGAGTTCAATGATCAGAATGTAGAGCATCTTGCGTTGATTTTGGAAAGTACCATTATAGGGCTTAGTCAAATGTCGCGTAAGCTGGAACCGGGCGAGGCTCTTGCGTTGTATCGTCAGGCCGCCAGTGTATTTCTGCACGGGATTGCCAAGGATAAACAGCATAATTAGACAACGATGGAGGATGGAATCATGGCTTTACTGACACGTAACAGGGGCGCGTTGCTGCTGTTGATGTTGAATATTTTTCTCGTATTTATGGGTATTGGTCTGGTTGTGCCGATCATGCCTGCTTACATGAACTTGCTTCATATTACGGGCTTTACGATGGGACTTCTGTTCGCGGCGTTCTCTTTCACACAGTTTTTGTTCTCTCCAGCAGCAGGTCGTTGGTCAGACCAGTGGGGACGCAAAAAGATTATCGTATTCGGGATGCTGATCTTTGCGGTATCAGAATTTATGTTCGGTGCGGTGAACGCGCCTTATCTGCTCTTCGCAGCCCGAATGCTGGGCGGTATTGGCGCGGCGTTGATCTTTCCTGCGGTTATGGCCTATACGGCTGATATCACAACGGAAGAAGAACGCGGTAAAGGCATGGGGCTTATTAATGCGGCCATTACAACAGGTTTTATCATCGGGCCAGGAATTGGCGGTTATATTGCCGAGTTCGGCATACGGGTTCCTTTTTATGCGGCAGGGGTTGCGGGTTTGCTCGCTGCAATCATTACACTGATTATCTTGCCTGAATCCGAGCGGAGCGCGAGTGAGCAGACTACACCTGAAACTAGCGGGGCAAAAGTAAAAGCACCAGGTATGGTATCTCAGCTTATCAATTCTTACCGGGAACCTTACTTTTTCAGTCTAATCATCGTATTTGTCATGGCTTTTGGTTTGGCTAACTACGAGACGGTATTCTCCCTGTTTGTGGATCACAAGTTTGGTTTCACGACCAAAGATATTGCGTTTATCATTACATTTGGTTCCATTGCTGGAGCAGTTGTGCAAGTATCCCTGATTGGCTGGTTGCTGAACACATTTGGGGAAAAGAAGGTTATTACGGTATGTTTGCTGTTTGTCTCCGTATTTGTATTACTAACCTTGTTCGTTCACACGTACTGGTTAATCGTTGTTGTAACGTTTATCGTCTTCTTGGGAATGGATATTTTACGCCCTGCAATCAGTACGCAGATGTCCAAGCTCGCTGAAGAACAACAGGGATTTGTGGCTGGGCTGAATTCCGCGTATACAAGTCTGGGCAACATCGCTGGACCCATCGTAGCTGGAGCGTTGTTTGATGTGAATATTAACTATCCGTATGTATCGGCTGCGGCGGTGCTTGGCATCTGTTTCTTATTATCCTTACGTGTGCTAAGAAGTGTTAAATCGGTACAAGAGCCAAAGGTTCAAGTGTAATTCTCCTAAATATAAAACGTGAACACTTCAAGTTTGGTATAATAAGAAATGCTGGAAGTGAATCACATGGGCTGAGTTACATTGGAACATTACCGAGGAAGATCATTTTTAGACATAGACAGGATTAATGGAGTGATAACATGAGCAAAGCAAAAGGTAAGGGCGGCACAGGCCGCGGAACGGGCAAAAAAGGTTGGAATCGCTGGCAAGCCAGTGCCAACCGAGCGAAAAGTGCTCCTAAGCCTTATAAAAGCAAGGGAACCAAGAATAAGGAAAACGCTGAGTCTGCTACGGATAAGTCCAACTAAATGGACAGGGGAAGAGGCGGAGTGGAATCAAGTGTGTAGTTTTTCAGAGAAACAGCAGTTTTTGGATGTGGTATTCATATCTGAAGAACTGTTGTTTTTTTTATGAAGGCATAGGGGAAATAGATTTTTAAGAAGGCTTTTTATTATAGAGAGAGATATAAATATTAGTTTCTCTTCGTTTAGTTCTTAAGGTAAACGGCTGGTATCATAAGACAATGTGACTTTAAAAACAAAGTGTTTATATATTGAGTAAACAACATCTCAAAATTTAATCCTAAATATGGAAAATTAAATTTAATAAATAATGCTTTACATGTGGTGTCGATACGTGGTATATTCTTATTCCGGCCAAGAAAACACAGCTTACACGGTGCGGCAAGCCATTGAAAACAAGCTTCGAAAGAAAATTGAAAAAAAAGAGCTTGCAAAGTTGGTTCGGACATGATATTATATAAGAGTTGCTGAAACGAAATGGTTTCGGTGGCGCAAACAAGTTTGATCTTTGAAAACTGAACAACGAGTGAGTAAACATTCTGCTTGCAGAATGACGTGAAGGTTTTTGGTACATGCCATCTGGCTGTATGGAAACTGGAACACAAATGAGATTTTAATCTCGTCAGATTCAAAATGAGCTTATCGCTCTTTTCAATACCCCGATGAGTTACACCGCGTTTAACGACGCTGCGAAATTCATATTTATTGGAGAGTTTGATCCTGGCTCAGGACGAACGCTGGCGGCATGCCTAATACATGCAAGTCGAGCGGACTTGAAGAGAAGCTTGCTTCTCTAATGGTTAGCGGCGGACGGGTGAGTAACACGTAGGCAACCTGCCCTCAAGCTTGGGACAACTACCGGAAACGGTAGCTAATACCGAATACTTGTTTTCTTCGCCTGAAGAGAACTGGAAAGACGGAGCAATCTGTCACTTGGGGATGGGCCTGCGGCGCATTAGCTAGTTGGTGAGGTAACGGCTCACCAAGGCGACGATGCGTAGCCGACCTGAGAGGGTGATCGGCCACACTGGGACTGAGACACGGCCCAGACTCCTACGGGAGGCAGCAGTAGGGAATCTTCCGCAATGGGCGAAAGCCTGACGGAGCAATGCCGCGTGAGTGATGAAGGTTTTCGGATCGTAAAGCTCTGTTGCCAGGGAAGAACGCTTGGGAGAGTAACTGCTCTCAAGGTGACGGTACCTGAGAAGAAAGCCCCGGCTAACTACGTGCCAGCAGCCGCGGTAATACGTAGGGGGCAAGCGTTGTCCGGAATTATTGGGCGTAAAGCGCGCGCAGGCGGTCATGTAAGTCTGGTGTTTAATCCCGGGGCTCAACCCCGGATCGCACTGGAAACTGTGTGACTTGAGTGCAGAAGAGGAGAGTGGAATTCCACGTGTAGCGGTGAAATGCGTAGAGATGTGGAGGAACACCAGTGGCGAAGGCGACTCTCTGGGCTGTAACTGACGCTGAGGCGCGAAAGCGTGGGGAGCAAACAGGATTAGATACCCTGGTAGTCCACGCCGTAAACGATGAGTGCTAGGTGTTAGGGGTTTCGATACCCTTGGTGCCGAAGTTAACACATTAAGCACTCCGCCTGGGGAGTACGGTCGCAAGACTGAAACTCAAAGGAATTGACGGGGACCCGCACAAGCAGTGGAGTATGTGGTTTAATTCGAAGCAACGCGAAGAACCTTACCAGGTCTTGACATCCAACTAACGAGGCAGAGATGCGTTAGGTGCCCTTCGGGGAAAGTTGAGACAGGTGGTGCATGGTTGTCGTCAGCTCGTGTCGTGAGATGTTGGGTTAAGTCCCGCAACGAGCGCAACCCTTATATTTAGTTGCCAGCACTTCGGGTGGGCACTCTAGATAGACTGCCGGTGACAAACCGGAGGAAGGTGGGGATGACGTCAAATCATCATGCCCCTTATGACCTGGGCTACACACGTACTACAATGGCCGGTACAACGGGCTGCGAAATCGCGAGATGGAGCCAATCCCAACAAAGCCGGTCTCAGTTCGGATTGCAGGCTGCAACTCGCCTGCATGAAGTCGGAATTGCTAGTAATCGCGGATCAGCATGCCGCGGTGAATACGTTCCCGGGTCTTGTACACACCGCCCGTCACACCACGAGAGTTTATAACACCCGAAGTCGGTGGGGTAACCGCAAGGAGCCAGCCGCCGAAGGTGGGATAGATGATTGGGGTGAAGTCGTAACAAGGTAGCCGTATCGGAAGGTGCGGCTGGATCACCTCCTTTCTATGGAGAATCGTTTCCCGCGTGGAAACATTCAAATTATGCAGCTCAGCTGCAAACCACTCACTCGTTGCTCAGTTTTGAGAGCTCAAACTCTCAAAACTTCTCGTTTGTTCGACCGACACATCCGTGAACGGCCCGAACCAAACGATTTGTTCTTTGAAAACTAGATATCGAAACGAAACAAACGCGAATTAGAACATTCCTTTTTAGCTGAACTTGTGTATAACAAGTTTCAATAAAAACGGTAGATAATGCAGTTGCGATGGTATCGGGTGGGAGCGACTTTTGGCTTTGGACGTAGTCCAAAACAAGGGAAGCGAGCAGACGAAACCGGAGCATATGGTTAAGCTACTAAGAGCACACGGAGGATGCCTAGGCGCTAGGAGCCGATGAAGGACGTGGCGAACAACGAAACTGCCTCGGGGAGCTGTAAGCAAGCTTTGATCCGGGGATGTCCGAATGGGGAAACCCAGCTGGGGTAATATCCAGTTACTCTTGTCTGAATACATAGGGCAAGTAGAGGCATACCAGGGGAACTGAAACATCTAAGTACCCTGAGGAAGAGAAAACAATAGTGATTCCGTCAGTAGCGGCGAGCGAACGCGGAGAAGCCCAAACCAAAGAGCTTGCTCTTTGGGGTTGTGGGACGTCTCACATGGAGTTACAAAGGAACCGGTTAAGCGAAGAGGTCTGGAAAGGCCCGCCAAAGAAGGTAAAAGCCCTGTAATTGAAAGTCTGTTCCCTCCGAGACGGATCCCGAGTAGTGCGGGGCACGTGAAACCCCGTATGAATCCGGCAGGACCATCTGCCAAGGCTAAATACTTCCTAGCGACCGATAGTGAAGCAGTACCGTGAGGGAAAGGTGAAAAGCACCCCGGAAGGGGAGTGAAATAGAACCTGAAACCGTGTGCTTACAAAAAGTCAGAGCCCGTTTTAGGGGTGATGGCGTGCCTTTTGTAGAATGAACCGGCGAGTTACGTTCCCGTGCAAGGTTAAGGTGAAGAGCCGGAGCCGCAGCGAAAGCGAGTCTGAATAGGGCGACTATAGTACGTGGACGTAGACCCGAAACCGGGTGATCTACCCCTGTCCAGGGTGAAGGTGCGGTAACACGCACTGGAGGCCCGAACCCACGCATGTTGAAAAATGCGGGGATGAGGTGGGGGTAGCGGAGAAATTCCAATCGAACTCGGAGATAGCTGGTTCTCCCCGAAATAGCTTTAGGGCTAGCCTCGGAAAACAGAGTCGTGGAGGTAGAGCACTGATTGGGTGCGGGGCCCGCAAGGGTTACCAAGCTCAGTCAAACTCCGAATGCCATAGACTTACTTCCGGGAGTCAGACAGTGAGTGCTAAGATCCATTGTCAAAAGGGAAACAGCCCAGACCATCAGCTAAGGTCCCCAAGTGTGTGTTAAGTGGGAAAGGATGTGGAGTTGCACAGACAACCAGGATGTTGGCTTAGAAGCAGCCACCATTGAAAGAGTGCGTAATAGCTCACTGGTCGAGTGACTCTGCGCCGAAAATGTAACGGGGCTAAACACACCACCGAAGCTATGGCTTGATGCTTTGCATCAGGGGTAGGGGAGCGTTGTATAAGGGTTGAAGGTGTACCGTAAGGAGCGCTGGACATTATACAAGTGAGAATGCCGGTATGAGTAACGAAAAGATCAGTGAGAATCTGATCCGCCGAAAGCCTAAGGGTTCCTGAGGAAGGCTCGTCCGCTCAGGGTAAGTCGGGACCTAAGGCGAGGCCGAAAGGCGTAGTCGAAGGACAACAGGTCGAAATTCCTGTACCACCGTAAATCGTTACGAGCGATGGGGGGACGCAGTAGGGTAGTGACGCAGACTGATGGATGTCTGTCCAAGCAGTAAGGCTGGTTAGTAGGCAAATCCGCTAACCGTAAGGCTGAGCTGTGATGGGGAGTGAAAATTACAGTAGCGAAGGTCATGATCTCACACTGCCAAGAAAAGCCTCTAGCCAGATGAAGGTGCCCGTACCGCAAACCGACACAGGTAGGCGAGAAGAGAATTCTAAGGCGCGCGGAAGAACTCTCGTTAAGGAACTCGGCAAAATGACCCCGTAACTTCGGGAGAAGGGGTGCCCCGGTAGTGTGAATAGCACGAGGGGGCCGCAGTGAAAAGGCCCAAGCGACTGTTTAGCAAAAACACAGGTCTGTGCGAAGCCGTAAGGCGAAGTATACGGGCTGACGCCTGCCCGGTGCTGGAAGGTTAAGGGGAGTGGTTAGGGAGTAATCCCGAAGCTGTGAACCGAAGCCCCAGTAAACGGCGGCCGTAACTATAACGGTCCTAAGGTAGCGAAATTCCTTGTCAGGTAAATTCTGACCCGCACGAATGGCGTAACGACTTGGGCGCTGTCTCAACGAGAGATCCGGTGAAATTTTAATACCTGTGAAGATGCAGGTTACCCGCGACAAGACGGAAAGACCCCATGGAGCTTTACTGCAGCTTGATATTGAATTTGGGTACGATCTGTACAGGATAGGTGGGAGCCTTTGAAGCGTGAGCGCCAGCTTGCGTGGAGGCACCGTTGGGATACCACCCTGATCGTATCTAGGTTCTAACCTGGTACCGTAAACCGGTGCGGGGACAGTGTCAGGTGGGCAGTTTGACTGGGGCGGTCGCCTCCTAAAGAGTAACGGAGGCGCCCAAAGGTTCCCTCAGAATGGTTGGAAATCATTCGAAGAGTGCAAAGGCATAAGGGAGCTTGACTGCGAGACCTACAAGTCGAGCAGGGACGAAAGTCGGGCTTAGTGATCCGGTGGTACCGCATGGAAGGGCCATCGCTCAACGGATAAAAGCTACCCTGGGGATAACAGGCTTATCTCCCCCAAGAGTCCACATCGACGGGGAGGTTTGGCACCTCGATGTCGGCTCATCGCATCCTGGGGCTGAAGTAGGTCCCAAGGGTTGGGCTGTTCGCCCATTAAAGCGGTACGCGAGCTGGGTTCAGAACGTCGTGAGACAGTTCGGTCCCTATCTGTCGTGGGCGTAGGAAATTTGAGAGGAGCTGTCCTTAGTACGAGAGGACCGGGATGGACGTACCGCTGGTGTACCAGTTGTTCCGCCAGGAGCACCGCTGGGTAGCTATGTACGGACGGGATAAGCGCTGAAAGCATCTAAGCGTGAAGCCCCCCTCAAGATGAGATTTCCCAGTATGTAAGACCCCTTGAAGACGACGAGGTAGATAGGCTGGGGGTGGAAGTGCAGCAATGCATGGAGCTGACCAGTACTAATCGGTCGAGGGCTTATCCAATAGCAAGTTTTGATCGCGTGCGTTTCGTTTCGAATCTGGTTTTCAGAGAACAACACTCTGAATATGCGCTGAACCATTCATCCACACTGCTGTGATGGACCGAATGGAACGCGAATGCATTTGTTTCACAAATGCTCGTTTGGTGGCGATGGCGGAGGGGTTCCACACGTACCCATCCCGAACACGACCGTTAAGCCCTCTAGCGCCGATGGTACTTGGACCGCAGGGTCCTGGGAGAGTAGGACGCCGCCAAGCAAAGCGAAGACACACTTGATGAAAATCAGGTGTGTTTTTTTGTGTGAACGATTAAACCTAAGCTAAGTGAAAAAACAGTTTCAGTTATGATACGATATAAGTTTGATGAAACACCCTTATTTTGACTTGTTTTATACATAAAATACTGTCTTTCCATTGTGCCAAGCTGTGATACAATAGGTGAGGTCTATATAGAAACGGAACACGCATAATTACGAGGAGGAACCGTAACACCATGAAATCAGCCCCGTTTATAGCTGTTGAAGGTCCGATTGGAGCGGGGAAAACAACGTTAGCTACGATGCTTTCCCAAGAATTGAATCTCCCATTGGTTAAAGAAATTGTCGAGGAGAATCCATTTTTGGCCTCCTTTTATCAAGATATCGACGAGTGGAGCTTCCAACTCGAAATGTTTTTTCTGTGTAACCGATTTAAGCAACTAGAAGATACCGGAGCACAATTTATTAAACAGAACAGCCCAGTCGTTTCGGATTATCATATTTATAAAAATTTGATATTCGCTGAACGTACCTTAAAAGGAACGAAGCGGGATAAATACCGCCAAATCTATCATCTGTTAACGGATGACCTGCCCAAACCCAATCTGGTGCTCTACATTGAAGCTGAGCTGGATACATTGATGTACCGGATTAATAAGCGCGGGCGTTCCTTTGAGCAGGATATGGACCCTGCGTATATGGAGCAGTTAATTGCCGACTACAAAACAGGGATGGAGTATTTGGCCAATGGAACGAATCCGCCAGTCATTCTCAAGATTGATGCAGAGCAACTTGACTTTGTGGAACATCCTGAGGACTTCAGACAGATTGTTAATCAAGTAAAGGAGCTTATCATATGAATAACTATGGCATTCCAGCGAATGCATTAATTACAGTAGCAGGAACGGTAGGGGTGGGGAAGTCCACACTGACGGCGGCACTTGCAGATCGATTGAATTTCAAAACATCGCTTGAGCAGGTTGATCATAATCCGTATTTGGAAAAGTTTTACCATGACTTTGAACGCTGGAGTTTTCATCTGCAGATTTATTTCCTCGCTGAACGTTTTAAAGAACAGAAAAAGATTTTTGAATTGGGCGGTGGTTTTGTACAGGATCGCTCCATCTATGAGGATACGGGCATCTTTGCACAGATGCATGCCGATCAGGGCACGATGTCTGCTACCGACTTTGAGACGTATAGTAGCTTGTTTGAAGCGATGGTCATGACGCCTTATTTTCCACACCCGGATGTTCTGATCTATCTGGAAGGCAGTTTACCATCGATTCTGAACCGGATTAACGAACGTGGTCGTGAAATGGAGATTCAGACAGACCGCTCGTATTGGGAGCACATGCATGAGCGCTATTCCGTATGGATTAACCGGTTTACAGCTTGCCCAGTACTGCGCTTGAACATTGATGAATATGATGTGCATGATTCGGCTTCAGTCGATGCTATTCTGGAGCAGATTGCAGCTGTTATTAAGCCTTCCAAAGAAGCGCAGGTATAATTTAAATATATTTACCCTATATAGGACAAGGATTAGGGGAAAATAGACATCCTCTTTTACAGTGATACAGGCTGTGGAAGGGGTGTCTTTTTTTGTTTTTTTATAAGTTAATCTAAAAAAGGGATTTAGTTGATCAAGCTTTATTGGAATATGTATGTATATAGCTATTAAAATACAGAAAAATGTTGAAATTTGAAGCTTTTTGTGGTTTTATAGGGAAGGTGAATTCTGGAAATATAGTATAAGCATGACTCAGGAGGGAAAGACATCGTGGAAGAAAAGCAAGGAGTAAAGATTGGAATGCCGATTATCGGTGGTTTGATTGCTGCCATACTGGGAGGTGTGGTGTGGGCTGCGATTGCAGCTATGACGGAGTATGAGGTTGGACTTATTGCGATACTGGTTGGCGTGCTTTGCGGGTACGCTGTCGTGTTGTTCTCAAACAAAAAAATCTCAACGGTGCACAAGATTATTGCTGTTGTTTTCGCGATGGTGGGTATCTTGCTTGGTAAATACTTGACAGTGGTTTATTTTACATCTGAATTATTTACCGATGTGAGCATGTTGACTCTGGTATTTGACGGAGAAATGATTAGTGCGTTTGCAGAAACGATCCAAGAATATTTTAGCGAGCCTACAGACTGGTTGTTCATCGTTTTGGCAATTGTATCTGCTTGGCAAATTCCAGGCCGGATGGCGAAAACAAGCATGGCATCAGAAGCATCGACCTCGGATCAAGCACCAAGAGCGTAAGCAAAACATAAAGTTCTCGGAGTGGACATCAACATCAGGATGATTCACATTGCGGCCGGGATTTCGATCGAGGGATCGGTGGAGATTATCAAAAGGACGTAACGCCTCAGGGGTTACGTCCTTTTTGATGTTATTGATTCTGATCGGCAAATACAGCCATGGCATGACACATGAATTGTGCCAGTCCCTCACCAAATTGATCGATATTCTTGGTGAAGCGTTCATCGTCTACGTACATCTGACCAAGTCCTTTGAAGGCTTCTGGGGAATAGTTCCCGATCTCATTCAGGTAAATGTACCATTGTTTAATCTCGCCCTGTACTTCGGCAGATTCGGGTGCTGTGTGGCGAATGGCTGCTAATCGTCTGAAGATATCATTCATCTGATTAGAAAGTTCTTTTTGTTTGTCAGCCGGCTGGTCATTTAATTTCTGGTTTGCCTCATTGACGGCGTTGTCACCCCAGCGCTCGCGTGCTTCCTGTTCGTACGGATTTTGACTAAAATCAAAACCCTGAAATTGTTCTTTAGGGGTCATTTCAATCTCTCCTCTTAGATGTAGTACGGTTTTATCGATGGTGGTAATCATTTGATCCAAACGCTGGCGTTTTTCCAGCAAAATGAGTTTGTGCATATGCAATGCTTCCTCCGCATCAAAGGCGGGGTCATCTAAAATGTTTTTGATTTCTTTCAGCGAGAAGCCGAGTTCTTTGAAAAATAAAATCTGCTGAAGTCGTTCCAGATTGGCATCCGAATACATTCGATATCCGGCATCAGTGACCTGATCTGGAACAAGCAGCCCGATCTCGTCATAATGATGCAGTGTGCGCACACTGATCGAAGCAAGTTCGGAGACTTCTTTTACTTTCATGGCCATGGGTGAAACCTCCTTACACCATGAATTGTACAATGTCACGTTACGTGAGAGTCAATACGTTAATTTTGTGAAAAAGGAGCATCATAGGAATTCAAAGCAAAGCTTGTGAAAAAGAAGGTTTTTCTTCGTTAACAAGCTTAAGTACCTTTAATGCTGTATGCAAAACCCCTGCTTATTTCTGTAAGCTTAATAAAGATAGCAAGTGAGTATTGGAGCTATCCAAAATACAGAATAAAGGGGCTTTCATTGTGATTTCAAACGAGATGTATTCTATTAAAGATGATACATATGTCCAAAAACAAAGTCTTCCATGGGCGGCTCTACTGGCGTTAGCTATGGCAGGATTTATCTGCATACTTACTGAAAGCCTGCCTGCTGGGCTACTCCCTCAGATTGCCATGGGTCTTGACATAACGCAGGCAAAAGCCGGACAACTTGTTACGTTGTATGCTGCAGGCTCTCTGGCAGCGGCAATTCCACTGACTGTGGCAACTCGCGGGTGGAGACGTAGACCTCTTTTGCTGCTATGTATTATAGGCTTTCTCTTATTTAACACGGTGACTGCCTTATCTTCGGTATATGTTATAACGTTGATTGCACGTTTTTGTGCAGGAGTAGCAGCGGGGGTGCTATGGGGAATGACCGCTGGATATGCACGTCGGATGGTGCCAGAGTCATTAAAAGGAAAAGCTATAGCCGTTGCTATGGCAGGTACACCTTTGGCATTAGCGCTTGGTGTTCCGATCGGTACTTTTTTTGGAACGTATGTAAGCTGGCGTTTAATCTTTGGAACGATATCTATATTGACGCTCGCGCTTATTGTATGGGTGTTCTGGAAAGTTCCAGATTATGAAGGCGAGGTCAAGCAGAATCAACTCTCACTGCATAAAATCCTGTTTCTTCCTGGAATAAGGCCTATTTTATTTGTGGTGCTTGCCTGGGTGTTAGCCCATAATATTTTGTATACTTACATTTCTCCTTTTCTGGAAAATACAGCACTGGCCCATAGAGTTGATCTGATTTTACTCCTATTTGGCGTAACTTCAGTGGTGGGTATTTGGATTATTGGACTGCTGATTGATCGCTACTTAAGGATACTGGTGCTATTAAGTGTTGCGATATTTGCTTTTGCCTCAGCGGCGATGGCAATCTGGAGCAATCAGCCGGCTGTTATCATTATAGGGGTGATTGCATGGGGATTGACCTTTGGCGGAGCGGCAACGTTACTCCAAACAGCTATTGCACATGCAGGAGGCCGCAGTGCCGATATCGCCCAATCGATGTTGGTAACGGCATGGAATCTAGGGATCGGTGCGGGAGGTATGGTTGGTGCTATCCTGCTTCATTGGAGCGGAGCTAGATTCCTGCCGGGTTCCTTGGTGATATTGTTGTTTATCGCTCTTCTCATCACGTTGTGCTCTAAAAAACACGGATTTCCTAGTTCACCTTGAAATGGTGATATCTAAAATAGAAAAGATGAATGGTTAGGATTCCTTTGAGATCAGGAACTGGGGTTCATCAATTAGGTTTTTGGATGCAATAGGCGAGGACATTGCGATAAGTGTAGTATAGATTCCGTATTTGTCACATTGATTTCCGAATGCCTCTAAGTCTGCAATAGAATCTGTCATGACTTTCAATAAATAATTGTGTTCTCCACTGACGCGATAACATTCTACAACTTCGGGCGACATACGGCAGAAATCAAGGAAAGCAGTGCATTCTCTAGTCTGAAATAGTAGATAGGATGTACTTTGTTTTCCTAATTTTTGCGGATTAATGATGGTGCGGTACCCTTCAATAACACCACTTTCCTCCAGTCGTTTTACACGTTCCGTGACGGCTGGCTGTGAAAGTCCCACCAATTTTCCTAATTCGGTCATGGACAATCTGGCTTGGTTTTCCATATGAAACAGGATGTTTCTATCGATCTGATCCATAAACTCACTTCCTTTTATTCTATAGGTGATTTTTCGGAGATGTTTTTATATTCATAGTAATTAAAAGATAATGGTTTGTAAATGTGAAGCTTTATAGTAGAAATGATTTATATATTAAATATGTTTGGATGGAAGGGAGGGGATAAGATCGATATGCGTGATGCAAGGTGGGAAGAAGGTGAGAAAGGCGAAAGGATTTAAAGGATGCAGAAGGAGGTATGGGGCGCTACAGGATGACCAGTTTGCGGAAGGATAAGGATAAAAGATGTATAGGTTGCAGAACGAGGCAAAGGAGGCGAAGAATAAAACAAGAATGCAGAGGCTGAAGACCGAGTGGCTGCAACCTTTGCATAATGGGGCAGGGAGCATGGCTATGCCTGCTCCCTGCGGGTGATCGCAGCGAGCTGTGCAGTCGCTGCGTGCACATCGGCCGCGCCCGCGATGGCGGAGATGACGGCTACGCCGTCGGCTCCAGCCGCCATCACGGCGGCCGCGGTATCGGGCGTAATGCCGCCGATACCGACCACCGGAACTGCGATGCCTGCGGCGCGCAGTTCCGCAACCCCGGCGGGGCCCAGCACAGCGTGGGCATCCGCTTTGGAGCGCGTCGGGTACATCGGCCCGACGCCAAGATAGTCTGCGCCCGCCTGCACGGCACGGCGGGCTTCAAGGGCGGAGTGGGCGGATACGCCAAGCATCCGCCCTTCTCCGATGCGGGCGCGTGCCAGCACCGCGTCCGCATCGTCCTGGCCGACGTGCACACCGTCGGCCTCCACCGCCACAGCCAGCTCCACATCATCGTTCACGATGAACGGTATCCCGTGCTGGCTGCACACCTCACGAAGCCGCAGCGCAAGTGTTATGCGGGCTTCGCCTGCCAGTGCACCAGTTCCCTTCTCGCGGAACTGGAACAGCGTGATGCCGCCAGTGATCGCCTGGCGGAGCACCTCCACCGGGTCTCGCGTCGTATTGACGCTACCCATCACCAAATACAACTGCAGCGCGCGGCGCACCGCTTCCGCATCCCATCTACGCATCAGCGTTCACCCCGCTGTCTGCGCTGGTACGCAAAGTGATTCGTTGGCCCGTGCCCGGTCCCGAATCCCAGCTCATCTTCAATGGCTGCCTGAATGAATGCTCGCGCGGTCGTAACGGCAGCCAGAATAGGGGCACCCTTCGCCAGTTCCGCCGTAATGGCAGCAGAGAACGTGCAGCCGGTTCCATGGGTATGGCGTGTCATAACACGAAGGTTCTCCAAATAATGAAAGGAATGCCCGTCATACAGGACATCGATAACCGTACCGCTTCCCGTATCATGTCCTCCTTTAATCAAGGCATATGTTGAACCCATCTGCACCAATTGCTTTGCGGCTTCCTCGCGCTCACTCAGGTTCCGAATCGAACTCCCGATAAGTAGTTCGGCTTCGGGAATGTTAGGTGTGATAACCAAAGCAAGAGGCAGCAGATCTTCCACAAGTGCTTGCACAGCCTCCTGCTGGAGCAGAGGTGCACCTCCTTTGGCAACCATCACGGGATCAATAACCAGATTTGACCAGTCGTATTGCTGACATTTTGCCGCAACAAGACGAATAATCTCGGCACTATACAGCATACCTGTCTTGATGGCACGCGGCTGAAAGTCGACTCCCGTTGAATCAAGTTGCTGGGCAATGCCGTCGTAATCAATCGGAAACACGCCTTGAACCCCTGTAGTGTTCTGAGCGGCGATTGCAGTAATGACCGTCATGCCGTATACACCAAGTTCTTGAAAGGTTTTGAGATCTGCCTGAATTCCTGCACCGCCGCCGTTATCAGACCCGGCAATCGTTAACGCTTGAGCAATATTCATCACACACCTCCACGAATCTGACGGATTTGTGCATGCTCGGAGAACAGCGAAGGTGTAATCTGCGCCAGTTGATTTAACAATTCAATCTGGAAGCTGCCTGGCCCCTGATGAGCCGTTCGTGCTGCAGCCTGTTCAGCGGCTACACCGTAGGTTGAGACAGCTTCCACCACACTGTTCAGCATGTCGCGCCCCGGCTCGGCAATCGCTGCAAAAGCACCAATGACTGAGCTTAGCAGACAGCCTGCCCCGGTAACTTGGGTGAGCAATGCATGTCCGTTGCTTGTGAGGAAAGTATGATATCCGTCTGTAATAATGTCGTACTGGCCCGTAATAACGACAATACAGTCAAGTTGTTGCGCGGCCTTCTCCGCAATGCTAATCCGATCACCCTCGCCAACCCCAGCGTCCACACCTTTGATATTCCATGGCACACCAATGACATGGGCCACTTCGGCGACATTGCCTCTTAATACGGTAAGACGAAGCTCACGAACCAGCATTTGTACCGTATCGGTGCGATATGTCGTGGCTCCTGCACCAACAGGATCAAGGACAACAGGCACATGATGTGCATTGGCTGATTGTCCGGCTAGACGTATCGCTTGAACGACCTTTTCATCCAATGTGCCGATGTTCAGAACCACCGCGCCAGCCATTCGAGCGACGTCAGCGACTTCTTCATGAGCATAGGCCATAAACGGAGAGGCTCCGAGGGCAAGCAGACCATTTGCGGTAAAAGGGGCAACCACAAGGTTGGTAATATTATGAACCAAAGGATTGAGTGAACGTACACGTTCAAGATAAGACATCCAAATGACCTCCTTATTTTCAAATGATGGATATGGTTATGAGCGAGACGACTTGCTGAAATACAAAAAAGCCCCGTCCATTTCCGGAGAAATGAACGGAGCTATACGTTTGAACTGAAGTTGATCCCCATCTAGGATAGAGATCCCCTACTGCCAATAAAAGCCGCTCCACTTCCCTCCGCTGGTATAATCCAGATCAGGTTCAAAGGGTCCGAATCGTCGTATTCGTCTCAGCCGCAAGGCTCCCCCAGTGCAAATGTACAAGATATGCAGTTATGTACTCAGCATATATCCATCTTGACTTAATGTAAATAGGGCGAGGATTTAAGCCTTGAAATGGGGATGAAAAATACACTGGACTTTGTTACTGATCCGCTATTCTGATTTACCTTAGCTCGTGAACCCGATATAATGGGGATTGGCTCATATGGCCGTACTACGAATGAGGGCAGGACCGTTGTTCCTCCCGGCAGAATGGGGACCCTGAGTTGAAAACGTTCAAGAAAGTATATATTGAAATTACGAGCATCTGTAATCTGGCATGCAGCTTTTGTCCACAAACGAAGCGAGCCAAAGGATTCATCGACCCTGAAGTCTTTAATAATATATTGGATCAGATCAAACCACACACAAAACATATTTACCTGCACGTCAAAGGGGAACCGCTGCTTCATCCCAAAATTGACCTGTTGCTGGATATGGCTCATGCCAAGGGATTTAAAGTGAACATTACGACCAACGGTACGCTACTGCCAAAGACACAGCATAAATTATTGGGCAAACCTGCACTGAGACAGATGAATTTCTCGCTGCACAGCTTTGACGGTCATGAAGGTTCTACGGATCGTGACGGATACTTGCATAACATCTTGTCTTTTGTTCGTGAAGCGGTGAAACATAACGTCATTGTCTCGTTCCGACTATGGAATCTGACTCAGGATAACTTCACCAATGCTCAGATGAATCGCAATCGGGAGACGCTTGAGGTGCTGGAAAAGGAATTCAATCTGGACTTCCGTATTGAAGAAAAGGTGGTTGCGGGTAGTGGCGTGAAAATTGCACCCAACGTATACCTGAATCAGGACCATGAATTCCAATGGCCAAGCCTCGATGCACCTGAAGATGACGGCAAAGGTTTTTGTCATGCATTACGCAGTCAGGCAGCTGTGCTGGTTGATGGAACCGTGGTTCCATGCTGTTTGGACGGAGAAGGTGTCATCAACCTTGGAAACATCCATGAAAAGTCTTTTTCCGATATTGTGGACGGAGAGCGTGCGAACAATCTGGTATACGGTTTTTCCAAAAGGGAAGCTGTAGAAGAACTTTGCCGCAAGTGCGGATACCGGCAGCGCTTTGGAGCAGGAGCCTAAAATCATACGACAGATAACTCAAGTGTGTTATTCGGTAATATTCCGAGTAGCACATTTTTTTATTTATTATTAGGAAAGAATAGGCACCATTTGATTCATGATTTCAACTATTATGTAAAATGATAGTCTATTAATCTTGTTTTTATAAATATACATGGTATTATTATCCTACTGATTATAAAAGGGGGAGTAGTTCAAAAGTTACATTTTTGTGTTAATAACGGACGTTTAAGAGGAGTGTGTCGAGTTTTGAATTTAAAATGGAAAAAGTTTAATCGAAAGTTGTCAGCAGTACTCTCTACATCATTGATTGCCTCTATGTTTTCTATGCAATTGCTAGCCTCGGCGGAAGTGACCTCATCATCTGTAACGTCGTTTAAGGATGTTGAACAATCGTATGCCAAAACAGAAATTACGAAGTTAATTGAAAAAGGCATTTTATCTGGATTTGCGGATGGAACATTTAAACCCTCAGATTCAGTAACACGTGCTCAATTGGCAAAGATTATGGTGGGTGCGCTTCAATTAAAGCCTGACTCTACTGTAGCTAGTTCCTTTAAAGATGTGGAGCAATCCAAATGGTATGCTGGCTATGTATCTGCACTCGTTCAATCTGGTATTGCCCAAGGAACCTCTAAGGATACGTTTTCTCCAGATAAAAAAGTTACGAGAGAGGAACTGGCTGTATTCTTCGTAAGAGCATTCGGCTGGGAAACAAAGAACGCACCAGCTCAAACAACGAAGCCACAGCTCGCTGATTTGGATAAAGTATCAGACTGGGCGAAGGATTCTGTGTCACTCGCATATCAATCCGGATTTATTAAAGGTATTGTTCAGAAAGACGGAACAACAACGTTTAATCCAACGGGTGTAGCGGATCGACAAGCATTGGCAAGACTTGCTTATGAGTTTGTGATGAATAAGTCTACATATGATAATACTATGATTCCTGCGAAGACAGACGAAGATACAAACAACTCTAACCCCACAAAACCAGAAACAACGAAGCCTTCTGAAAACAGCAATAAAGGTAACAGTAGCAACAATAGCTCTACCGGGGATAATGGAAACAATAACAACACTGGTGGAAATAATGGAGGAGGTCAACAAACTTCCAGCAAAAACCTTACTTCGCCAGGCACATACACTTTGGGTAACGTAACCGGTAATGTCACGATTGGTTCTCAAGGTGTAATTCTGAAAGACACTAAGATCAATGGTAACCTTCAAGTTCTTGAATCTGTAGCTAATGGTGATGTTACACTTGATCATGTTACTGTTACAGGAACAACTAGCATTAAAGGTGGAGGACCCAACAGTATCCATGCACTGAACTCTGTTCTTGCAACTGTAATTGTGGATAAAGCAGATGGAAGTGTTCGTTTGGTTCTGGAAGGTGCGAGTGATGTACAACAGATTGAGATCAAGTCTGGAGCCATCGTAAAGAATGATTCCACAGGTGATGTTGGTCCGATTGAATTGACAGACTCTATTCCACATAATGCTGCGGTAGTGTTGAACGGAACGTTTGACTCTATTATGGTTCATGCAGAGCAGATTTCAGTAGAGTTTGGAGACAACTCCAGCATCGGAAATCTCGAGGTGTTCCAACAAGCGCTGAATACGGTTTTCAAAATCAATCAAGGTGCAACCGTAAATCGTGCGATACTGGATGCTATTGTGCAATTCTCTGGAGCGGGTGCGTTAACTTCTGCACAAGTCAATGTAGAGGGAAGTGACTTTAGCGGGTTGCAACAGCATCCAAGAATTGAAGCAGATCCTACAGTGACTAGTTTGGTATACTTACCTGAAATTGGTGATCTTTCAGCTGTAAATGCAACGAAACAAATTGTACTTACAGGTGTAGCTGGCTCAGCGAACAAAGATGTTACCTCTCTTGCAAACTGGGAAGTGGAAGATAACAGCATTGTCACTGTAAACTCTGGTAAAATTCAAGCTGTAGCTAACGGTACAACCGTTGTGAAGGCTAAATACGGAGAATATCACATTCAAGTTCCAGTGACTGTTGCAGTATATAATGAATTGACACACCCAAGACTTGAAGGGATTCAGGTTACAAATGGAAGTGCTAAACTGACATTTACCAATGGACTGGATGCATCTGGACTGACTGCTGAAGACTTTGTGGTACATGCATACTATAACGGTCAAGAGCGGGAATTGAATAATTTACAGTATCACAATGGGGAATTTACATTTAGCCCTATCGATAGTTACGGTTCCACATTATACATTACAGTTGATTCCAATACGGAAAAGACTCATTTTGCAGGAAGCCAAAGTGCTTCTGTAAAACTTACAGGATTCGGTGGACATATTAAAGATGTCGCTGGAGCACCAGTAGCCAATTTGCAGATTTCTTTTAGAAAAGGTCTTGAT
Organism: Paenibacillus sp. NN59; assembly: GCF_057597225.1. Classification (NCBI taxonomy): domain Bacteria; kingdom Bacillati; phylum Bacillota; class Bacilli; order Caryophanales; family Paenibacillaceae; genus Paenibacillus; species Paenibacillus sp. NN59. Next base: position 1,019,315 of record NZ_CP199678.1, read on the forward strand.
AACAAAACGGGTGATATTGTTGGTACAGTAACGACAGACACTTATGGTGATTATTACATTAATCTGCAACCAGGCATCTATACAGGTGAGCTTGGAGGCGGAGATACAAAGTACATTAGAACATATCTTATTGGTGTATCGGCTGTTAATGTAAAAAACCAAAATGAAAATCAAACAGCGATTGAAATTCCGGCAGCTAATGAAACACGTTTTGTATTAACCTGGGGTAAAGATCCAGCAGATCTGGATTCACATCTTATCGGCCCAGCAGGTGATGGAGGAGTGTTCCATACCTACTACGTGGATAAACGTTATTATTATGATGACGAACTGATGGTAGATCTGGATCTGGATGATACTACATCTTATGGACCAGAGACGACGACGATTCGCCAATTGCTTCCGGGAACATATACCTTCTACGTACATCATTATTCAGGCACAAGTACAATCAAGATGTCTGGTGCTAAAATTGATGTATTCCACGGAGCTGTCCCAACGCCAAGTGCAACCTACACGGTTGAAGAAGGAAGCGGAAATGAATTGTACTGGATCGTTCTGAAAATGATTGTTGCTGAAAACGGTACAGTGACTTATGAAACTGTGAATCAATTTACTAATGTTAACCCGCTTTATACGTTAACACCAGATTCTTCTTCTCAAGGAACAGATGGAGCAGAGGAATAGGATAATCTTTGGTTAGACGTAGTATATTTAGAGAACTCCCTGTTATTTTAAAAACAGGGGGTTCTTTTTAGGTTAACGATGATATCCAGACAATAAAGACGGCATATTTGAAGTTGATATCGGTACATATCAATGTAAAAACAGAATGTATATATGCGAACAATGCAGAAGGAATGCTAAAAAATGTAAATGTGATCTTAAGATTATTCCTGTAATCTCCCTTTTTTTGTAGGATTAGGACAGGTTCCGAGCAGTGATCTACTTCTGCGGTTCTGTCAGACAAGCTAGCGTGCTTGGAGACAAATTCACTTATATTAAGGGAGGATGTTCTTGATGAAAAAAATGTTAACGCTGTTGTTGTCCGCCGGTCTGGTCGCTTCCATATTTGGTGTTATGCCCGCAGCGGCTGCGCCAACGGTTGTAAACTCAACGATTGTTGTACCTAAAGGCACGACGTATGATGGACAGGGGAAAACCTTTGTGGCTAATCCATCCACCTTGGGTGACGGTTCTCAAGCAGAGAATCAGAAGCCGGTCTTCCGGCTGGAAGCAGGCGCTACACTGAAAAATGTCATCATCGGTGCGCCAGCGGCAGACGGTGTACATTGTTATGGTAACTGTAATATTTCGAATGTAGTATGGCAGGATGTGGGCGAGGACGCGTTGACATTGAAATCGTCAGGAACGGTGAACATTACAGGCGGTGCGGCATACAAGGCTTATGATAAAGTGTTCCAGATCAATGCGGCAGGCACAATTAACATTAAAAACTTCCGTGCCGATGATATCGGCAAGCTGGTGCGGCAAAATGGAGGCACAACATTCACTGTCAACATGACTCTTGATAATTCCAACATCTCGAATGTAAAAGATGCCATTATGCGTACAGATAGTAGTAGCTCCCAAGGCAAAATTACCAATACACGTTATTCCAAAGTGCCAACGCTTTTCAAAGGCTTCGCTTCAGGTAAAACGAGCCAGTCCGGTAATACGCAGTATTAAACTGTGCGGAGCTTAGTTATCCAAACTAGGTAGACTGGATCAGTGTACCAAATTTATCTGTCGAACAGTGCGGTAGGAATCACTAGTCTAACCATTGAATAATCTATCCATTAATCGTTTGAATAAGCATGTTGCTTATATAACTAAGCCATATGCACCATACAGGGTGGAGCAGAGCAAATGCTGCTTCACCCTGTTTTTTATGCTCATAGCCATACGACAACATTTAGCCAACTTGATTTGCATATGGGCAATATGAAGCTTCTTGTGATAACATGTGCACTAACTGTACCAATCGCATGGTTAAGAGGGGATATTTATGTCAATTCGCATCAAAATGTTGCTTTCGTTTACAGGCATGCTTGTTATCAGTCTCCTTTTTATATTGCTTACAGCAAGTCTCTATACGATTGCGGCAACAGGGGATTTGCAAAGTTTCCGAGATATATACAAAGTCCATTATCAGATCAATCCACTGACGGAACAGGGAGAGACGATCTTTCAAGAGATGAAGTTTACAGCGAAAAGTGATCCGGACGAGCTGCAGGACAAGGTATTGCTTCGGGAATACGATATGAAACTTCGAGCCGAGAAATCCGGGCTCTACGTGAGGCGTGAGGACAGTCCGATCTTTGAATCGCGGACATTCCACCAACCCGGATTGGGACAGGCACTGCCCGCCTATGATCTGAACAACAACCAGATTCGAAGTACGTTTAACATCGGTGAGCGCTTCTACGCGTATGCCAAGTTTGATTTTCAGTATTCAGATGGAGAACGAGGCAGTATCTTTGTTATTCGGGAGAGAAGTCCGTTTGCAGAACTGACACGCAAGCTGTTGCCTGTGATGTCTCTCCTGTTGATTGGTGTCCTGATCATCGCTAACCTGCTTCTGTTCCGCTGGATTACACGTAGTTTCATTCAACCGTTGCATCAGTTACGAAGTTCGGCCGAACAGATCAAAAACGGTAATTTGTCTTTCAAGCTTGAACCTTCCTCCAATGACGAAGTGGGACAGCTTAGTGAGGCATTTGAAAGTATGCGGAATCAGTTGCAACGATCCAATGAGTTGCGACAGCAAGATGAGATGAACCGCAGAGAGTTGGTCTCCAACATTTCGCATGATCTTCGCACGCCGATTACTAATATTAAAGGGTATATCGAGGGCATTCGGGATGGGGTAGCGAACACACCGGAGAAGATGGACACTTACGTCAACATTATTCATTCCAAAGCGGTTAGCATGGATAAACTGGTGGATGAATTGTTCTTGTACTCCAAACTAGACTTGAATCAGGAACCGTTTGTGTTCAGCCCAGTGGATCTGGTTGATTTTATGGAGGATAGCATTGAAGAACTGCGATATGATCTGGAGGACAAAGGAGTAGGACTCGAGTGGCATAACCGAACTTCGGGCTCCGTTCTGTCTGCTGTGGATCTGGATAAACTGAAACGCACGGTTGTCAACATTGTTGATAATGCACTGAAATATATGAATGATGATGATAAACGACTCCGTATTACTCTTGAAACGAATCAAGAGTGGAATACCATTACATTCCAGGATAATGGGAAAGGCATATCCGAGGAAGATCTGCCGCATATATTTGAGCGTTTCTACCGAGCCGAGCATTCACGCAACTCGTCTACGGGCGGAAGCGGTCTTGGACTGGCCATTGCCCACCAGATTGTAGCTGGACATGGTGGTTTAATCTGGGCAGAAAGCAAGCTGGGTGAAGGCACGAGCATCCATATCCAATTGAAAAGGCTCATAGATGAAAGGGGGAAAAAGCATGACTGATATTCTGATCATTGAGGATGAAACGACCATTGCCGAACTGGAACGGGACTATTTCGAACTCCATGGATTTACGGTAGAGCTGTGTCATAACGGGGATGAAGGATTGCGCCGTGCTCTGGACGAGAATTACCGACTTGTCATCGTAGATTTGATGCTTCCCGGGATGGATGGTTTCGAATTATGCAGGCTCATTCGTGAGGAGAAGGAAGTGCCCATCCTTGTCGTTTCCGCGAAAAAAGAGGAGATCGATAAAATCCGCACGTTTAATCTCGGTGTCGACGATTTTATTACGAAGCCGTTCAGCCCAAGCGAATTGGTCGCAAGAGCCAAGGCTCACCTGACCCGGTACGAGAGATTGCTCGGCAAGAGCAAACCTGCTGAACAGGATGAGATCCACATTCGCGGACTTCACATCGACAAGGGATCACGCCGTGTATTTTTGAACGGAGAAGAGGTGGGCATCACCACCAAAGAATTTGATCTGCTTGTATTTTTGGCGAGTCATCCGAACCGCGTATTCAGCAAATCCGATCTGTTCGAACGGATCTGGGGCATGGAATCGAATGGCGATATTGCAACGGTAACAGTGCATGTTCGCAAGCTGCGCGGGAAACTGGAGAGTGATCCGAAACATCCCGAATACATCGAAACGGTCTGGGGTGCGGGGTATCGTTTCACCATATAAGTTTAGAGAAAGATTCGTTGCAGTTTATATTTTGTTAATATATTTGTCCGTTGGAGTTTCTTTTTATCCCCTACGCTATAGATAGATGCAACAACTACCTACAGAGGGGAAGAACATTTCATGAATCTTACAGCTCGTAAACTAGTAGCACTATTAACGATAACCGTATTGGGAACAGCGACACTTCCATTCACAACACCTCAAGCTCAGGCAGCTGGATTCACAACTTCTATGTCCGCTACAGCGACACAGCTTACGAATCAACAGGTGCAGGCGTCCATCAAGGAACTGAACCGTCTGGGTATCATGAACGGATATAGCGATCAAACGATGGGTGAACTTCGGGCGATCACACGCGCAGAGTTAGCTTCATTGATATATAGAACATTTGATTTGCAGAGCAAGACAGGAGACAGTGCAGTAACGTTAACGGATATTCAGGCGAATGCTTGGTATGCACCGTATGCTTTGAAGGCAGTGGAGATGGGCATCATGCAGTCCGTGGATGGCGAGTTCCATCCTCAAAGTCTGGTAACGGATGAGGAGCTGGAAGAGGTTGTATCTAAAGCATTAAAACGGGATGTGAAGTCCGTACACCATTGGATGAGTGCTTTCTATGAAGAAACGGGCTCTGTAACACGGGGCGAAACGGCAGTGTTGCTGCAAAAGGCTTATCAAGCTATCCCATCGGATCAAGCTCGCATTGAGAGTATTAAACCGTTGAATAACATGACTCTTGTGATCACCTTCGACAAACCGCTTACGGCAGAAGATGAAGTGTTTGCCAAATCCCGGACAGACTTTGCATTCAGCGGGGGGCTAACCTTAACCAATATGCCACGTTTGAAAACAGGCTCTGTTGCTACATACATCGTGCCGACATCCGTTCAACAAGCTGGAGAAGCATACAGCCTTACATATAAGGGACAAGATGCTGGTTCATTCAAAGGCAGTGACGTTAAAGTAAATATGACTCAAGTGCGTCAGGTCACGAATGATACGTTTGAGATTGAAGCTTTGAAGGAAAAAGGTGTGGTGGATTACGGTTATATTATTTCGGCATACAGCGCTGGTCGCGGGGCTAATGCTTTCATTCTTAACGATCAGGAGCAGGCAGACGGCAAAACATATCAAATTATTTCGTCCATGCAGGCAAGACAAGTTACCATTACGCCAGAAAATGGCGAACCGATCATTGCCAAATATGTTCCGTTTACTCAATCGACAGATGGCAGACAAGAACCCAAATTCCGATTGCCAGAAGGCCAGATTCTGAAACCAGGGGTACCTTACACTGTAACTTCGGAATGGGCCAGTATCGAACATGCTTCCTTTACTGCGAAATCATTTGATTCATTAGTCGTTGAGAGCGCTAAAGTCGCGAGTGATAGTGCCATTGAAGTGACACTTGCCCAAGATCCGGGAGATGAACTATTCTCTGGACGGAGTGTTAGCCTTACAGCAACAGATGGGCATGTCCTGACAGCGACGTATAAATATTCAAGCCGGAAAGGTGCAACAGGTGTATTTGAACTTGCGAATGGAGAAAAGCTGATCTCCGGCACAATCTATACGCTGAACCCGGTTGACGATTGGAGTGTTGCATCATCGGTAACGTTGGTACAGCAGTAAGGAGGACCTATGAACAAATCCCTGATGCTGATTATTCTGATCAGCAGTGTGCTGTTCGTTCAAGGCTGTATGCTTAACGAAAAAAGTAACCTAAAGGAGGGAAGTCACGTGGCTTCACTAAATCAGCAGTTATTCAGTGCAGTTGAAGCAAAAGATACCAAGAGTATCGAAAAGCTCCTTCAGCAGGGGGCAGAAGTTCAGGCTCAAGATCAGAGCGGGAGAACGGCCCTGATGATTGCGACATATAATCAGGATATAACATCTGTGCAAAAGCTGATTGAAGCAGGTGCGGATGTTAACCAGCAGGATGACATGTTGAATAGTCCGTTTTTATATGCGGGCGCTGAAGGGTATTTGGATATTTTGAAGCTTACTATTCAGGCAGGGGCAGACCCTGCTATCACAAACCGGTACGGAGGAACGGCGCTCATCCCCGCTTCGGAGCATGGATACGTTGACGTGGTGCGAGAGCTACTGACCAATACCACGGTAGATGTGAACCATGTGAATAAATTGGGATGGACAGCACTGCTGGAGGCGATCATTCTAAACGATGGCAATGAACGGCAACAGGAGACCATTGAATTGCTTATCCAACATGGGGCTGATGTTAATCTGGCTGATGGCGATGGTGTGTCTCCCCTTCGTCATGCTAGAGCAAAAGGCTTTAAGGAAATTGAAGCTATTTTGTTGCAAACAGGTGCAAAGTAGTGAACACGCTAGTGCTATGGGGCAAGCTGGCATCTGCCAGGGAGTAACTGAAGAAACAGGAAAAAACGGGATGGAGTAGCATTGGCTGCCTCATCCCGTTTTTCTTGTAGTGAATTATATTTTTTAGTGGGAATAGAACATCCCTTTATTAGCCTTCTTTATATGCAAACTATTTTTCCTCAGGCACTTCAACCATAATCTTGCCTTTGGCTGGAGCAGCAGAGCCGCTTGCTATAGAGCCTGCCTTGTTTGATATCTCGTAGGTAGTTTCCTCCAGCATGAGGGAGTACTTGAAGGATACGAGTGTTTTACCAGCGACAGAAGGGCGGGTTCCTGCTTCGGAAACGGACTTGGCTTTAATAAAGAACAAATCGCCCAGAGTTCCCGCTTGTTTACCCAGATTAGCCTGCCATTTCAGCATGGCATTTCCGTTCGTGATTGTGTAATAACTGACCAGATCGTTATCCTCAATCAAGAAGAAGCGGTCTTTTTGGCCTTGTTCAAAAATGTAAACTGTTGATGAATCCACTGGCCCGAGCGGATTTTTCACCTGTAGGCGCGGTTGGCCGAAACTTGAAAGCCGCGGCAGCCGCAACGCTGCTTCGCGAGCTGCCGTCAAATCAGAACCGTTGTAATCCTTCACTACGGAAGCATTGGTGGTGTAAATATAAGCTTCCTTGGCAGCCTGATTCCAGCGCACTTGTGCGCCAAACGTTTCACCAATGGCACGAAGTGGCAGCATCGCTTTTCCTTTTACCAGAATTGGAGCCGAGGACAGGGTGGCATTCTGTCCATTCTTTTTCATCGTTTTACTATTGGGTGTCAGCACGTATTGGTCACTGCCTGTTTTGATACTGATTTGTTTGCTCTTATTATCGTAACCGAAGGTATAATCTCCGAGAAATTGCAGTTCAGTCAGGGCAATGTACGTGACGCCTTGGCGGATGACCACATCGTATTCTGCAGGCATATTGTTAATGTAAGCCGTAGGTTTTATTATAGTGGCTGCCTCAGCCACCGTAGGCGTGAACAGTGCAGGAGCTGTTCCTGCGGTCAGAATGGAGGCGGCCAGCAGCATCTTCCATTTTTTCTGCTTCCATCGTGCGTTGTGTGATTGTGTTTTGTTTGTCATGATCATTCTCCTTTCAAGTCACTAGACGGAACAGTTATCCCAAAAGTTGCATATTAATGGAACATCCATAAGATATTAACCTAATTCCTGTATATTAAACTGTGAATTGAGGGCATAAAATAAAGCTGTGTTCGAGGGAAGAAAGGATATGATTTTTCCAAGATTCATTCGGAAAACAGGTAACTTTTTGATATGGGGAGCGTCTTATATGGAAATAACTTCTATTGGGAGATGAATGTGTGTGAAAAAGGAGCCTAATCAGAACATATGGGGTTATACTCGCTGCTTTACCTTAACGGGAATAACTGTGCTACTGCTAACAGGATGTATGATGCCAGATCCCCAAACGGATGTGTCGGGCAGACAGGCTCAGGTTTCAGCAACACAGACAACTGACACGAAAGCTCCAATTCAAGTCTACGATACAATTTTTAACGATTTACAGTTGCCTGGTTCATCAACCTTGCTTTCAGCGCAGCAAATTTCCGCCAAGATCCCCTACAAAAAGGGTGAACGAGTAACGCTCAGAGAGGGCTTGCCTCTTTTCAGTGGGCGGAAGGATAACCGTGTTGCAGTAGATCAGATGAAGATTACATATCTCACTATACCGAAGGAAAAGTATATTTTGACTGGGGTTCAGGGGGAGTGGATGCAAGTCAAGAACCAGCAGCAAGATAACTACTGGCTTCCTGCCTGGTATGCGCTTAAGCAGAGTGACAGCATAACGCAAACTGATCCTCATACATTCACTGTTCAAACGGATAGCAAATTGTACCTCACTCCTGACAGTACGATAACTTGGCCTTCCGATCAGGCGCTATTGAAGAAGGCGCTCATCGTGGCTGAGTGGAAGGAGTGGGTCGGCGTGTCCATTGCTCCCCGTATTTGGAGCAAGGAATGGACAGGTTATCACCATGTAATGCTCTGGATCAAGAAAAAGGATATCACAGGTCAAACTCCTGTCTCCGATGGATGGTTTGTAAGTGAGCCATCGTTATCTATCTCTATGCTCCGCCATCTGGTAGATACCAAGCTGGATCAAACGACGACCACCAAGCAGGTTGCCAAGTGGTTAGGGGAGCCGGATTGGAAGGAGCAGTCCAGAAATCTGAATGAACCAGGTGATCCGATGCGAGTTAGACAGACCTGGAGATATGAGCGGCAGGATGCACATTTATTGTTAACCTTTAATAACAACGGCAAGCTGACCGAGATTCATTGGAGTATGCTAGCGAGTCAGGATAATGAGGCAGATCTCCGAAGTGATGAGCGTATGGGCAGGTTTACTTATTTCACTCAAGTTGCTATGGGGAAGTCGCTCCCGCAAACGCTACCGTGGAAACCGGAATGGGTGAATCAGGGAGATCTGAACTATACCTTTTTACAAGCGGGTACAGATGATGTGCTCCTCATGAAGGGAGATGATGGCGGATTTAGCGGCATGCATTATGATGATTCCTTCTACGCGCTGGATCGACATACAGGGAAATTGCTCTGGAGAGTGCATAACGGATATGGTCCTGCTCAAGCGGTTTTAAATACCAAGCGGGATGCCGTTACACTATATACAAGTTATGACACCGATCGCAAGCAATATCTGGATCGTTTGCGCCATATCAACCTGAAAGACGGAAAGGTTCTATGGGAATATAAACCTGAGGTACAAGATAAGCGGAATACCAGTATAAACAATAAGAATACACCTGACGATATGGTATGGTTGAACGGCATCAAAGCTGCCCGAAACGTAGTTATTGTAGATATCCCTGCGGCTGAAGGCTCCAGTAATGGATGGATTCATGTGCTTAATAGTTCAACCGGTAAACGGTTATGGACTAAGAAATTAACGACAGGATATCAATTGCTTAATCGGAATGCCGACGAACCTTATGTTCTATATCAGGAGAAAAATCAGCTTGTTGCCGCAGATCCTCTAACGGGACGAACGGTTTGGCAGGTGGAGGCGGGACCATCCGCGATAGATCATATCGAGAATGATTCCTATTTTGACGGCATCCATCGTTATGATCCGTTTGGCTCAGCACCCCTTGGGCGTTGGATGTTGCTGGATGATCAGTGGGTGCTGCTTGATTTGAATTCTGGTAAGAAACAATCTCTAATTCCCACACGTATAGGTCAGCAGATAGAAGTACTGAATGATGATATGGTGCTGATTCGTCAGAATAAAAAAGGAAATATGTACGGTGATTACGGAGATTATACAACCTCCTTATTTGACCCAGATACAGGCAAGATTCGCTGGACGGTTGATGCGAAAATTGAACGTGGACTTCTAGAGGCGGATCAACTGTATGTCATTAGAAATGGATATCCTGCCGCCGTGGATTACCATACCGGGGAGACACGGTGGGATGCACAAGAATCTGTTGGAACAAACCAATATTCGACCAATCAGGGCAGTTACCTCATCATTGGAGATCGTTTGTTGCTTCCGCGAAATGAAAACTTGCTTGTGATGGATAAAAAGGATGGAACTCTGCTAGGGCGCGTGCATGATGTAGTCATGGGGACTCCGGAGCATCGGGATCGGGATGCAAAGAATGGCATGATCAACCGAATCGACGATAAAGTGTATGTCGGATCAGCTAACGGACGTTTCCGTGTCTTTCCAGTTGATCAGCTGGAAGGAGATATCTCTTTTTAAAAGCTTGTCTGGGTCGCCATGTTGTTTTATTATAAATGAACAGGATTGCTCGCGCTCCGGTTATCGGCTGTGCGGGCTTTCTTCATGTGTTCTTGAAAGATTCTTGAGAGATACTTGAGGGAACCATACATGATCATTCACGGGAGGAATCTCCATGATTTCATTATATGGTGTGAGCAAACGGTTCAACGAGCGCGGTTCCCGTGCGGATCAGGGATTTGAGGCCTTGCGATCCGTCTCGCTTGAAATAGGTAAAGGTGAGATTCATGGCATTATTGGTTCCAGCGGGGCAGGAAAGTCGACCTTGCTACGGATGCTCAACGGTTTGGAACAGCCTGATGCTGGAGAGGTTACCGTCAATGGTCAGCAACTAACCGGAATGAACGAGCGAGACTTGCGTCAGGCACGTCGGTCCATCGGTATGATCTTCCAGCATTTCAATCTGGTCAGCAATCGCACGGTGCTGAGCAATGTGAGCATGCCCTTGGAACTGGCCGGCAAATCACGTTCACAGCGGCGAGAGCGAGGGTTGGAAGTACTTCGATTCGTAGGACTGGAGGACAAAGCGAACCAGTATCCGGCTCAGCTGAGCGGCGGACAGAAGCAGCGCGTTGCTATTGCCAGAGCGCTTGCCAGCCATCCAGCTGTATTGCTCTGCGATGAACCAACGTCTTCACTTGATCCGCAGACAACAGGGGGAATATTGGATGTGCTTCGTCATGTGAACGAAACGATGGGGGTGACGATTGTCGTTGTTACCCATGAGATGGAGGTAGCTCGTCGATTATGTCACCGTATTACGGTGATGAAAGAGGGTCAGATTGTGCGTACCTTATCGGAATCAGAAGTTCGCAGTATCCCGGTTCCACAGCCGGATATCCTTACTTCACTGCTTGCAGACGACACTTTGGGTGGAACAGGAACGGAAAAGGTAACGGGTACCACTCTCCAGCGTCTGGCGGAACAGGAGGACGGGCAATGATGTTACCTGAGTCAGTGCTTAAATATCAGCATGAAATCTGGCAGGCCATTGGAGAAACATTTGTGATGGTGGGGATATCCATCGCGGCAGCAGTGCTGGTCGGTTTGCCTCTCGGTACGCTATTGTACCTGTTTCGTAAAGGGCAACGATACCAGAATCGAGCCTTGTTCACGGTTCTGGGCAGTCTTGTGAATATCATTCGTTCCTTTCCATTCCTGCTGCTGGTCGTCTTCATGATCCCGTTCACTCGGTTGGTTGTAGGCACATCCATCGGTACGTTAGCTGCAACGGTGCCTTTATCGGTCATTGCTATTGCTTATTATGCCCGCCTTGTCGAACAGGCGCTACTCGATGTGCCTAAAGGTGTCATCGAAGCGGCTTCTTCTATGGGAGCCTCAACCGTGCAGCTTATCCTTAAATTCCTGTACGTGGAGGCAAGGTCTGGTCTTGTGCTGGGACTTACAACAGCAACGATCAGTTTTGTTTCCTATTCTACGGTAATGGGGATTGTGGGCGGTGGCGGTGTTGGTGATTTTGCCATTCGTTACGGTTATCAACGCTTCGAAACGGAAATTATGATATTTACGATTATTATCATGATTGTGCTTGTACAGATCATTCAATTCACAGGTAGCCGATTATCACGCTGGTTGGATCGCAGATCCTGAGGAACCCGTTAAAAACGACTACACATTACACAGAGAAGGGGTAAATATTTAATGAAAGTAAAATTGATGCTCATGCTACTCGCGGTTATGCTGGTTGTATCCGCCTGCGGTAAAAAAGAAGAAACGCCTGCTACTGAGGGGGCGAAGCCAGAATCACAAGCCGGACAGGAAGTTACACTAAAAGTAGCGACATTGATTCCGCCAATGACGGATGTACTGGATATCGTTAAACCGCTTCTTAAAGAAGATGGCGTAAACTTGGAGGTTGTGGTGCTGTCAGATAACGTACAGCCGAATACGGCTCTAGCAAACAAGGAAGTGGATGCGAACTTCTTCCAACACGTGCCGTACATGAAACAGTACAATGAGGCGAATAGTGCAACTCTGGTTCCTGTTCAGCCCATCTACAACGCGATCTATGGTGGATACTCCAAAACCTACAAATCCATCGATGAACTGCCAGAAGGAGCAACGATTGCGATTGCCAATGATCCTTCAAACATCGGGCGCTCCCTCGTCATGCTGGAACAAAACGGCCTGATTAAACTCAAAGAGGGTGTAGGTTTTAATGCGACACAAGCGGACATCACAGAGAATAAAAAGAACTTCAAGTTCAAAGAAGTAGATTTGCTGATGCTTGCCCGTATGATGGATGATGCAGATCTGGTAGCTATGACTCCTGCCTATGCGAGCCCGCTCGGTCTGACGCCCAAAAAGGATGCTTTGCTGACCGAGAAGGACGATTCCCATTTTGCGATCACGTTGGTAGCCCGTGAGGATAACAAAGACTCCGAAGCCATCCAGAAGCTGGCTAAACGTATGGCTGGCCCTGAAGTGAAAGCCTTTTTCGAAAAAAATTACGCAGATATTGCCATTCCAGCATTCTAAGGTATAGGTGAGTATAGAGATTCGAACATTGAGATCCGAGCAAATATGCTTGGGTCTTTTTGTTTGTGATATTACTTCTGTTAACAACTATTTAGAAACTTAATAGAACCGGAGTTAAATTCGTTTAATTTAGTTAATAACTTTTTTGTATGTTAGTGAAAATATCAATTTAATATGGAAGAGGTAGAGTGAATTGTCGTTGGAAAACAAAAAAACAGGTTGGTTAGGAAAGATTGTAACCGATTTTAAGATCAAACTGATCATGTCCTTCATTATCTTTTTGGCGGCCCCTTCCATCACTATAGGTGTATTGTCTTATAACAATGCCAAAGAAGAAGTAACGAAACAAATTCTACATAGTGCAGAGGAAAACGTGAATTTAGCTAATAGTACGATTGATTTAATAGTCAATGTGAAACGCAAGCAGGTTGAATATTATGCGAAAGTTTTTACTGCAGACACCATGAAAAATTCAGAAGCAAACATGCTGGAGGAAATAAAGGGATTCATCGGGCAGAACCCGGATGTGGTTTTGGTCAGTATAGGAAATGAAAATGGAAAATATTTAAGTTCTTCGGATACAGCTACCCCGCAAGATTATGATCCGCGAACCAGACCTTGGTATACAGAAGCGATGAGTCAACCTGGTCAGGTTATCGTCACAGACCCGTACACCTCCACATCTACGAATTCAGTTACGGTTTCAATTGCAAAGGCATTGGACGATCGCTCTGGTGTAGTCAGTCTTGATCTGGATCTGAACGACATTAGCAATAGTATAAGCAAGATCAAGGTAGGGGAGCAGGGATATATGGTCTTGCTGGATCGTAGCAAAAAGTATATCTATCACCCGAACAGCCCAGCTGGATCAGACGCGAAAGAGTCATTTTGGGCAGAGGTATTTGATAACGAATCAGGCACATTTGATTATGTCTATAATGATGAGCCCAAGGTTATGTATTATTTAACGAATGGTTCAACCAATTGGAAAATCGCAGGTACGATGTTTACCTCCGAGGTGCATGAGGCGACAGCTCCGATTCTGCATCGTATGATCATTGTGTTGTTATCTTGCCTTGGCGTTGGGGCTGTAATTATCTGGCTTGTCATGCGATCTATTATTAAACCGATCAGAGAATTGAAAAATCAAGCGATACAAGTGAGTGAAGGAGATCTGACACAGACTATTGTAAGTAAAAGTTCGGATGAGCTTGGTGAACTTAGCGACGCTTTTGGCAAAATGCAGACGAATCTGCGCTTGCTGATCCAGAATGTAGAGCATAGCGCAAGTCAGGTAGTTACCTCATCAGAAGAGATGACGCAGAGCGCAGAAGCGACCAGTGCTGCGAGTGAACAGGTGGCCAGAGCTATTCAGGAAATTACGCTGGGAGCCGAGAAACAAATGCATGGTATTGAGCATAATCACGAGGCTATGCGCGAAATTACGTCTGGTGTAACCAATATTGCGGAGAGATCGGTTCATGTGTCCGAATTAGCCAAACAGACCACATTACAAGCAGAAGAAGGTGGCAACACGGTTAAGCAGACGGTAGATCAGATGAGATCAATTCAAGAGACCGTCTTACAGATGAGTCGTATCATTCAGACATTGGATCAACGTTCTGAGCAAATCTCGGCCATCACAGAGCTGATGGGAAATATGGCAAAACAAACGAATCTACTAGCTCTGAATGCGTCGATTGAGGCTGCACGTGCAGGTGCACACGGGAATGGGTTCGCCGTAGTAGCTGGAGAAGTTCGCAAGCTCGCAGAACAATCCCAGCAGTCTGCTCAAGATATTACTACACTGACATCTGCGGTCCAGAAGGATACATTGGAATCCGTTGATATGATGAAGAAAGTGGCATTAGAGGTCGAGCAGGGCATGGAGGTTTCCACTGAAGCTATTCAGAAGTTCGAACGTATTCTGGAGAGTATGCGCGAGACTACACCTCAGATTGAAGAGATCGCAGCCACTTCACAGCAGATTACGGCTGGAGTACAGGAGGTTGGGGCTGTGTCTAGCGAACTGGCAGGCATTGCTTCAGCGAATGCCTCAACTTCGGAAGAGGTCACAGCCTCATCGGAAGAACAGCTGGCTTCGATGGAGGAGATATCAGCTTCTGCAAGAAGTTTGTCAAGTATGGCAGAACATCTGCAACGTCTGATCCAACAGTTCAAGTATTAGGGAGCCGTGAGGCTCCTTTTTTACATTTAGTCTGGTAATTTCGTGGGAGTTTCTGGAATGCGTATCGAAGGGTAAATGTTAGAAGAAAGGAGGAGGGATTAGGGAGAAATAAGGAAATATCCGCAATTGAATAAGGGGGAGACGCGTAATATGATTTGATTAATGCGGAGATACAATCGGCCAATCTGGCCTGTTTTTTCGTATGTTAAACAACGCTAAAGTCGTAACTTGGATGGTGAACTTTGCTACGCGATCTCGTTTTAAATTTTACATTAATTTTAATTTTCGTCTTCCTTATTCATCACTATCTGAATCAATCGAGTAATCGGAATAAGCCATCATTTACCTCTCGCTTGATCATTGGGATAGCGATGAGCATGTTAGGTACTGCGTTATACTACTTCTCCATTATATTGGATGACGGCTCGATGTTAAACTTTAGATCCATCGTATATCTTCTTGCTGCCTATTATGGGGGAGGCGGAACAGCGTTTATTACCTTTGCGGGATTGTGGATGTTTAGAATTAATGCTGGTTTTTGGCCGTCCATTGAAAATTTTGATTATGCATTGTACGAACTTTTGTTTGTTCTATTCGCATCCCTGAATTTTAAGTATATACACAAATTTAATCTCCGGTGGTTCTCCGGATCGCTCCTGTTCATTTCGGTTTACCAGTTCACGATGGTTTTGACATATCCGGCGACACCCTATAGTCACGGGATTACTTTACTGTCTCAAATTGTATGTATGCTGCTGGTTGTATTGTTCATCTATTTCCTGAATCAGAATCATCAATATAGACAGTTGGTGGTACAAAAAGAGCAGGAAATGCTGGAGATGCTACGCAGACAGCCAGGGTTTACATTTAAACTGCGAAAGCTGAACGGGAAGTTTGAATTTCTTTTGCTCGAAGGGGAAATGTTGTCTCATCTAGGTATGGACATGCGAAGTCTGGAGCAAAGCTTCCAGCTCGGGACTATTAATGCACTACCTCAGGAGAAAATTCAATTTTTGAAAACACAATTCAACCGCGCCTGGAGAGGCGAACACTTTTTTTTCGAGATTGAGCATAAAGGATACTATGCTCTGGTTAAGCTCGGGCCTTTTCTGGAAGGCAAGGTAGTGAAGTATGTTATCGGGTATGGACTTGATATTACAGAACATCGTGCTGTCAGGCGAAGGATTCAGGAAAGTGAGGAGCGCTATCGTTTGCTGGAGCGAGTGTCCTCTAATTGGGTTGCAGGATTGGACAATAGAGGCAACATCGTTTCCGTTAACCATAAATTTCTGGATGTCCTTCAGGCGGATCGGCAACAGGTCATTGGTCGTGCGCTTGCAGACTTGCTTGTGATGGAGAAATCAGATTGCTGGGCTACCGTTTTACGAGAAGTTATCTCGTCTAAAACCAATCATGAGGCGGAGTTGACCTTCCGGATCGGTGAAAGTGATGAATTGCATGTTCGCGTTCATCTTTATCCGATCAAGTCATCCGGTTCAAGTGAACAAATTAAGGCTGTCTTTCAAGATATGACCGACAAGTATCGACGGGTGAAAGCGGATAAAGCCAGTCAGGCAAAGAGTGAGTTTTTGGCCTTGATGAGCCATGAGTTGCGGACGCCGCTGAACAGTATTACCAGCTTCAGTTCCTTGTTGCAACGAACACCTCTTACGCCTCAGCAACAGGACTATCTAGGCAAGATCACCGTATCCTCACAATCGTTACTTGCGTTGGTCAATGATATTCTAGATTTTTCGAGAATTGAAGCAGGAATGTTTAATGTGGAGAATGTTCCCTTTTCTCTGGAGGATGTATTTAAACGAGTGGCGGATCAGATCAGTACAGCTATCGGTAACAAGGATATTGAGATCATTTTTCATACCGATCCCGAGCTGCCTTTAACGGTCATTGGTGATCCGTTCCGTTTGGAACAGGTTCTTATTAATCTGCTTAATAACGCCATTAAATTTACGGACGAAGGGTATGTCATATTTCACGCAGAAGTGCTCACACTTGAGGATCAACATGTTGAAGTTCGATTCGAGGTAGAGGATACCGGGATTGGTATCTCCCCTGAACAGATGGAACGTTTATTTGTACCTTTCAGTCAGGCCGAACCATCGACCTATCGAAAGTATGGAGGCTCTGGCTTGGGCTTGGTCATTTGTTATCTCCTGATCACTTCATTAGGCGGCAGTCTGCAAGTGGAAAGTGTACTTGGTGAATATAGCATGTTTACATTTGAGCTAGTGTATGAACTGACAGAAGTAGAGGATCGTTCTTTCCTGCCAACCTATCCATTGTTATATGCAGTGAATGATGTGATGATTGTGGAAAGTGACAGAAGAGTTGCAGAAAATCTGGAACAGATGTTGCGCTCATTTGGTCTTAGACCTAAAATCTATTCTTCTTTTCATGAAGTGCTTGTCAATGATAACTATGATTACGAGAAGGATGAATCGTTTTCACTCCTGATCATGCTCGATATGGATATGAAACATGTACATGATGAACCGGACTGGGAGTATTTAATGAATAGGCTCCGGGGTACACGGATTCAGGTGTTTGGGTATACGCGCGGTATTAGTGAGGATGCTCTTGTAGCTAAGCAGAATTTTATTAATCCGAAGGCAGTCTTGTTTAAGCCGATTACCCGTGTCGGGCTGTTTGAGACTTTGTTGACATTGCAGGATGGAGAAGTGCAGGATTTGAACCAAATTACAAATCAGGATGAGTCCTCAGAACGAATAAATCAAGGAGCCATTTTAGTGGCAGAGGATCATGAGATTAATCAGATCGCCATTCGGGCGCTGCTTCAGCAGTTGGGCTTTGAAGTGAAAGTGGTGAAGGATGGAGAAGAGGTACTGAGCGAGCTGCATGTTCAGCCGTGGAAGCTGATTTTGATGGATTTGTTCATGCCGCGAATGGATGGATTAGAAGCTGTTAAACACATTCGTCAGATGAGGCAGTACGATCAATTACCCGTTATTGCACTTACGGCAAATAGCATGAAGAAAGATCATAAGGAATATATAGAGGCGGGTATGAATGCCGTTCTGACGAAACCGATTGGTGAACAACAGCTCCAAGATGTATTGACGGCCTGGATTGATCTGAAGGGTTTGCATGACATCAGGGGGATTGATACGGATAAAGCCCTGAAACAGATGGATAACAAACCGCACATTTTGCAGTACGCGTTGAATAAGTTTGCTCTAGAATATAGCGGATTTGAGCAAAAAATTCAGAATTATCTTGAGCAAAAGCAAATGAATGAAGTTGTACGGAGTACACATTCTCTCAAAGGTGTTGCAGCCCACCTGCATGCTGCGAAACTGCTGCAGGCCGTTCTGCATCTGGAATCCCTTCTGTCGGTTCCATCCTTCGAAGGGGAATGGACCTCCATCCTGGAACAAGTGCAGCAAGAAATTGATCATATTTCAGAGTCACTACCATGGTAAATATGACTAGCAGAGGTCATGCTAAGGTGTGAATTTATACCCGACCCCCCATATGGTTTGAATATATTGGGGGTTTTTCGGGTTATCTTCAATTTTTTTGCGAAGTTTCGTAATATGTACATCAATGGTCCGATCATTAATATACGCATCTATTCCGCGAATGGCCTCGATTAAAGCGTACCGACTGAACACTTTGCCAGGATTAAGCACAAACAGCTTCATGATCTCAAATTCGGAAAATGTGGTTTCGACTCTGCGATTGTTTAGCAAAATGGTTCTGCGTGCGACATCGAGGCTTAACCCATTTTCGGTTTCGGTCACTACAGAGTTTTCCAATAAAGCATAGCGGCGTAAAACGGCCTCGATGCGAGCCTTCAGTTCCTGCATGCTGAACGGTTTACAGACAAAATCATCTGCGCCGTCGGTTAAGGAGCGAATACGTTCAGACACCTCGGTTAACGAAGAAATGACAATCATCGGAAGGGAGGTATGTTCACGCATGATTGCGCATGGATTTTTCCCACCTGAATCAGGTAACATCAGGTCTATTAAAATGATATCTGGTCTGGTTTCAAGCTGCAAAAGTGCACACCCGATGGTGTCCACACGATCTACTTCGTAGCCTTCACCTTGTAAATACAGGGATAAAGTGTCGCCCAGCATGTTGTCGTCCTCTATAATAAGCACTTTAGTCATGGTGTTCCTTTCTAAATCCACGTTATATAGGTATGTTAGGTAATGGATGTCGCTATCCCTGGCAAGTAAGCAATTCAGGATTCATTACTTCGATCAAGCAGTTGCATGAGTTTACGCTCTGTTGCCGTTTCTGGTGCGGGTGTATAAATGCTGCATCGCAAATCAGAATTACCTTGAATTTGTAGTGAGGTCAGATCAAACAACATTTTTCCTGCTCTCGAATGTCTGAATTCAATCCATACGTCAGGAGCACTGCTTACGCTGCTTTGTTTCCACAATGCTTGAAAATCAGGGTGGCGATTCATCATATCATTCAAAAATAAATTATACCATTCATCGTCGACATAACGACCATAATAGCCACGAAAAATAGATAAAAATCCGCTGACGAAGTCCTCCCAGTTCACTGCAAGCCTGCGCAACTCTTTTCGATCAAATACCAGACTAATCATATTCCGCTGCTCTAAGGGGATCTGTTCAAAGTTCATAAAAACTTGTGCTGCAGCTTCATTCCAGCCGACGATGAAACAGCGCCGATCAGAGATAATGGTAGGACAATAGCGCAATTCCTGCAAGATTTTCTGCAATGACGGGTGAAGCTGAAGCGTGTCTGGTTCCGGCACGGGCAGATCCGAATAATGCTCCGTAGCTAGAGAAAACAAGTATTTTCGTTCATCTGCAGTGAGTCTGAGAGCAGAAGAAATGCTGTCCAGTACAGCATGTGAAACCTGAATGCTTCGTCCTTGTTCCAGCCAGGTATACCAGGTCGTGCTGACGTTAGCCAATTGGGCGACTTCTTCCCTTCTTAAACCAGGTGTTCTTCGCCGGCCTCCGGCAGGCAAGCCAACGGATTCTGGAGAGAGTTTCGAACGCTGTGTTTTCAGAAAAGTGGATAACGCCTGTAGTCGAATAACATCACTCAATGGATCACCTTCAATCTGTTTATCATGGTAGTCATTATACTATGATAAATGACAACTTGTAATAGGATATACAGAAATGGCACTATGAATGCATAAGCATCAGGAAACTGAATGAAGAACGTTACAAGGAGGACAAACCGGGATGAGTATGGAACGTGTTGTGATTACAGGAATGGGTGTGATCTCTCCACTCGGCAATGATGTAGATACATTCTGGGGCGCTTTGAAGGAAGGCAGATCGGGAATTTCTCCGATTGAACATCTGGACAGCGGATTGTATAAAACAAGAATGGGCGGATTGATTCATGATTTTGATGGTGAAGCCAGATTTGGACGCAAAGAAGCCAGACGCATGGATCGGTTTGTACAATTTGCTGTTGCAGCAGCAGACCAGGCGTTATCGGATTCAGGTCTAGTGCTGGAATCGCTGGACCGGGAGCGGACAGGTGTATATATTGGTTCAGGTATAGGTGGGATTCAGACCTTGATGGATCAGGGCAGTGTCTTGTCAGGACGAGGAGCATCGCGGGTCAGTCCAACGCTTGTCCCGATGATGATATCCAATATGGCGGCAGCCACAGTCAGTATGAGGTTTGGCTGCTGGGGGCCAACGCTCTCCCCGGTAACGGCCTGTTCGATTGGAAACACAGCCATTGGTGAAGCCTACCGGCTGATTCGCCACGGAGGAGCAGATGTTATTTTTGCAGGAGGTACAGAAGCGGCAGTCACAGAAATATCGCTTGCTAGTTTCGGCAATGCGACAGCGTTATCTACCAGAAATGAAGCTTATACAGCGGCAAGCCGACCATTTGATGCAGGCAGAGATGGGTTTGTTATGGCCGAGGGGGCAGGGATTCTGGTCGTGGAAGCTCTGTCTCATGCACTGGCAAGGGGAGCAAATATTCTCGCTGAAGTTATCGGATATGGGGCTACTTCCGACGCGTACCACATGGTAGCCACTCATCCTGAAGGTAGAGGAGCTTATCTTGCCATGCGGGCAGCGTTGCGGGATGCAAAGCTGGAGCCTCGAGATATCGATGTGATCAATGCTCATGCGACCAGCACAGAGGCGGGTGATCTGTCTGAAACGAGAGCGATTAAACAGCTTTTTGGTGAATTGGCCTATCATATCCCCGTAACAGCGAACAAGTCCATGACGGGGCATATGCTTGGTGCTGCAGGGGGAGCAGAAGCGATATCTCTCGTTCAAACGCTGCGCCAAGGCATCCTACCGCCAACCATTAATCAGGAGCAGAAAGATGCCGAATGTGATCTGGATTATGTCCCAAATGTCGCGAGAGAAGCGGTCTTGCAGACGGGCATGTCCAATTCTTTCGGCTTCGGCGGACATAATGCCGTTATTATTCTTCAGAAGTATTCAGCATGAGCAAAATGGATTGAATAATTGATAGGAATAAAACAAACAGCGCCGCCGATATGGCTACGCTGTTTTCATGTGTAGGCAAGGGATCAAGACGTCAGAGAAGTTGAATCCGCAATGCCTTTGCCACTTCTGCTCAGCCAGCTTACCCGCCAGCGGGATTGCATGAAGAGAACAAGGCACATGGAAGCGGCAGCGATGAGACTGAGAATAACAAATCCTGGCGTGTAAGATTGATAAGAGCTGTACAGTTGACCCAGAATGAGTGGCAACGCGTAACCTCCCAAACCTCCGGCAGCCCCTACGATGCCTGTCATCAGACCAATCTCGTTGCCAAAACGTTGTGGAACCAGCTGGAATACAGAACCATTCCCGGCCCCAAGGCACATCATGCCGAGGAACAACATGACGATGACTACCGGAAGCGGCGGTAGGAAGGATACACCCAGAAGCATGATGCAGGCGCCGGAGTACAAGAAGGTAAGCATCCGGGTTCCGCCAATTTTATCCGCCAGAAAACCACCAACAGGCCGGAAGAAGCTGCCTGCAATGACACAGAACGTCGTAATGTCAGCGGCATGAACGGCAGAAAGTCCATATTGGGTATTAAAGAAAATAGTCAGATAATTACACAGTCCAACGAAACCGCCAAAGGTGACACAATAGAAGGCACAGAAGACCCAGGCATCTTTTTGTTTAAGCAAAGTTCCGTACTGGGATAACTTCTTAGGCTCTGGACGATTCGGACTGTTTTTGGCGAAGATGGAAAAGAGGATAAAGACGATAACAATCGGGATGATCGCGAGTCCGAAAACAACTTCCCAGCTACCAAAATGAGTGGCCAGACGATTGGCAAACAAGGTAGCAAGAACCGTTCCGCTATTACCTGCTCCGGCGATCCCCATGGCAAGACCTTGATGTTCTTTAGGATACCACTGTCCTGCAAGCGGCAGCGCGGCTGCAAATGAGGCGCCCGCTACGCCGAGTAAAAGAGCTACGACATAGAGTTGGCTGAGCGAATCCACCCATAACCAGCCCAGTAACAATGGAACGAGGGTGAATAACATACCGATCTGAGCGGTTACTTTGGGACCAATATAGTCGGACATGAAGCCAAGCACCAGCCGCAGGATGGAACCCCCGAGAATGGGCAGGGCAACCAGATTTGCTTTTTCCAACGGGGTCATCGGATAATCCATGGCAATAATAACAGCGAGCGGACCGAGCATACCCCAGATCATAAAACTGATGTCAAAATACATAAATGCTCCGAACAGTGTGGGCTTATGCCCGCTTTTCCAAAAACTTTTGCTCTCTACCATTCCTCATCGCTCCTCATCCAAGTAGGTTCTTTGTTATGTCTCTATGTTTTTGTTCGGGCAGAAAAAGGCCGCAAGCCGTCCTGAATTAGAACGATTTGCGGCCCCGTTGCCGACAGGCGGTAC
The DNA here is from genome assembly GCF_057597225.1 of Paenibacillus sp. NN59. Classification (NCBI taxonomy): domain Bacteria; kingdom Bacillati; phylum Bacillota; class Bacilli; order Caryophanales; family Paenibacillaceae; genus Paenibacillus; species Paenibacillus sp. NN59. The sequence goes on from NZ_CP199678.1 coordinate 1,042,262, forward strand.
ACTTCTTTGTGCTCCCGCTTCTGAGATGATCACATCGCTGTGATTTTGATTCAAATTATAAAAAGGGAAAAAGGTAATGTCAACAAAAATAACATTAAATTTTAAAATATTTATTTCATGACCCAATTTTCATTATTTCATGTCAATTTAGTTGACATATATTTTAAATTCAATTAATCTGAATTTAATAAGAATCTGCACAATGGCGTGTAGAACTCGGAGGCAATGGTGCCCCTTTTCCCCATAAGGAGAAGGGGTTATTGTGTTTTAAATCAGAAAAGGGGTTGTTCTGTTTTAAATCGAAAAAGGGGTCTTTGCGTTTTAAATCAGAGAGAGGCAATTCGGTTTAGTTTGCAGATGTGAAAGGGATAGGGGGCGGCCCATGAGTAGAAAGAAACTGGTAGTTATCGGCAATGGCATGGCTGGAGTGAAATGTGTAGAAGAGATTATTAACCTGGAGCCGGATCGGTATGAGATTGTCATCTACGGGACGGAACCTCGCCCTAATTACAATCGAATTATGTTATCCAAAGTACTTCAAGGTGAGCATTCCATACAGGACATTATCATCAATGACTGGACCTGGTATGCGGAGCGTAATATCCGGCTGTGCACAGGTGAGACTGTTCATCGGATTGACACCCGTACGAAGTTCATTGAGACGGAAGCTGGCAAAAAGGAAACCTACGACATATTGATCCTCGCGACAGGGTCCTCTCCGTTTATTCCGCCAATTCCGGGCATTGATAAGGAGCGTGTAATGTCTTTTCGGTCCATTGATGACTGTACTCGCATGTCAGATTACTCCAAAGAATACCGCAAAGCGGCTGTCATCGGTGGTGGATTGCTTGGGCTGGAGGCTGCAAGGGGACTGTTGCATCTAGGGATGGAAGCGGTGGTAGTCCATAATGCACCGTATATTATGAATCGACAACTGGATTACGAAGCTGCAGCGATGCTTCAACGTGAGCTTGAAGATCAGGGCATGTCCTTTCTTTTGAATAAAAATACGCAAAAAGTTACCGGACGTTCACAAGCGCAGGGTCTGCTTTTCACAGATGGATCCAAACTGGAGGCACAACTGGTCATTGTTGCTGTCGGGATTCGCCCGAATGTGGATCTGGCCAGGAGAAGCGGCATTGCTACACATCGTGCTGTTGTGGTTGACGATCATATGCGTACCAGCGTACCAGATATATATGCCGTGGGAGAATGTGCAGAGCATCGGGGGATCAGTTATGGTCTGGTAGCACCGCTGTATGAGCAGGGAAAGGTGCTGGCGCGCACATTGTGCGGACAGGAGGTGCCGGGCTATGCAGGTTCTGTTCCGTATTCACAGCTGAAAGTCTCGGGGGTAGATGTTTTCTCGGCAGGAGACATCAGTGACGAAGGGTTGCAGACGGCCATTCAGCATTTGGATGGTGTTCAGGGCACGTACAAAAAAGTGCTGATGCAAGCTGGCAAGGTTAGAGGTGCTATTTTGTTTGGCAACACGGTTGAGGGCACGGCCCTCCTTGGTCTGGTACAACGTGGAGCCGATGTGGCTGAGCTTGCCCCCAAGGAAGATACGCCAGATCCTGCAGTAACAGCAGCAGCTGCGCTTCCAAGCCAGGAAACGGTCTGCGCTTGCAACAATGTAACCAAAGCGGCGATCTTAAAAGCCATTCAGGAGCAAGGGCTGGAAACGGAAGAACAAGTGAAGCAACAAACCAAAGCTTCAGGTTCATGCGGTGGTTGTAAACCTATGGTAGGCGCTCTGTTGAAACACGCTAAACGTGTGGAACTTGATGGAGGTGTTAGCACAAGTGCTGAATCAGGCGGTACGAAGGAGAAACCTGCCGTGCTCCCTGTATGTCACTGTACGGAGATGAGCCACGCAGAGCTGAAGCATCGGGTGAGCGTTATCTTTGAGTCATATGCAAAAGAAGCTGACATTTCGAACGTTGGATCTGGAGTCCTCCCATTGGAAGACAAACAGTTCAATTCACTGTTGAGGGGGCTGAACTGGCATTCGGAACACGGGTGCCCGGTATGCCTTCCTGCAATTCGCTATTATGTTTGTGTTTCAGGATTAATGCAGTCCTCCGCAGAAAATGATGCGAAAACAGTGCTGAAGACAGACCTTTACGGACTGGAAGCGGAAGATTTACAAGGGGAACTTGTGCAGGGACATGATCAGATGGTTCACATCTATTCGGAGCGACATGTACCATCATTGGCTTCTAGTATTACTGCAAGCGATCTGGAGACGAGACTTCGTACCGATTGGAAAACAGCAGTGATGCCTTCCGAAGTGAACATCGCTATTGCTTGGGGTTCTCGATCCCCGGTGAATGTACTGGTTTCCGATGTAGGCCTGCAGGCTTCTCCGGCTGGATGGGAAATTTACGTCGGAGGTCATGCCGGGCATCCGGTAAAGGAGGGCTCCTTGCTCGGGACAACGGAATCAGAGCAGCAAGCGTTCATTCTCGCATCGGCCTGTCTGCAATGGTATCGACAAACGGCTTGGTTTGATGAACCTTTATGGATGTGGACTGAACGTCTGGGAGTGATGTCGATTCGGGAAACGCTTTTGAATACACAATTCCAGCGAGAACTTACGTTTAATCGCGCACAGGAGCGCGAGAAGGATGTTGAGCGTGGAACGGAGACCCTTTTTGAAAACCTCATTGCTCAGGTGAAAGCTTGAAAGCTTACATGAATAACCCGGAAAGGCAGGAGAGCATGATGATGGACGCGGTAAATACAGACCAAGCGAAGTCGAGGTTATATGTAAAAGAGACCCAATGTCCTTATTGCAGTGTGCAATGCAAAATGTCCGTAGAAGAGCTTGCCGCTCCCGTTGCAGGTCAGAAAGTAGCGGAGTATATGGTTCAAGGCATGCCCAATAAGGCTTCGCAGGGCCGCCTGTGCGTGAAAGGGATGAATGCTCATCAGCAAGTGTTCAGTTCCGAGCGTTTGATGTATCCGCTCATTCGCCGTCAGGGAGAATTGGAGCCGTGCTCATGGGATGAAGCAATGCAGACGATTGCTGATCGGTTGCAACAGCTACAAACGACGTATGGTTCTGATACCGTAGGCGTATACGGCGGAGGATCGTTGACCAATGAAACCGCATATCTGCTTGGAAAATTTACCCGCGTAGCACTCGGCAGCAAGTACATCGACTATAACGGCCGCTTCTGCATGTCAGCAGCAGCTTCTGCCGGTAGCAAAGTTTTCGGAATGGATCGTGGATTAACGTTTCCGCTTTCGGACATCCCTAAAGCAGCATGTATCATACTGGCAGGAACGAATGTAGCTGAGTGTCAGCCAACGCTCTTACCGTATTTTAATGAAGCGAAGGAAAATGGAACGTTTATTATTGTGATTGATCCTCGTAAGACAGCAACGGCAGCCATTGCTGATCTTCACCTCCAAGTGAAGCCGGGTAAGGATGCACTGCTGGCCGATGCGATGCTGAAGGTAATTATGGATGCGGGCTTGGCTGATTCCAGCTTTGTTCAGAAACGTACGACCGGATATGAACAGCTTGTGCAGGAGATGGAAAGTCTCAATCTTGAGCAGGCCGCAAAAGCATGTGGGGTCGAACTGGACTTGATCCGTCAGGCGGCAATGGCTTATGGCGAAGCACATACTGGCATGATTATGACGGCACGCGGGGTGGAACAACAGACGGATGGACACATGGCTGTCCGGCATTTTCTGAATATGGTGCTGGCAACCGGAAAGATCGGCAGAACAGGTTGCGGATATGGCGCAATTACCGGACAAGGAAATGGACAGGGGGGACGGGAGCACGGACAGAAGGCAGATCAGCTACCAGGATACCGTTCTATTGAAAGTGAGGAAGACCGTGCATATATAGCATCTGTCTGGGGAGTAGACCCTACTCTTTTGCCAGGCAAAGGTGTATCAGCTTATGAGATGATGGAACGTATCTATGAGCAGGACATTCGCGCATTGCTTGTGATGGGTTCTAATCCGATCGTTTCAAATCCGAATGTAAGCTTGGTAGAGGAAGGTTTACGAAAGCTTGATTTTCTCGTCGTAGCCGATATGTTTCTGTCTGAAACGGCCAGATTGGCCGATCTTGTACTGCCCGTAACCGCTTATATGGAAAATGAAGGCACACTCACCAATCTCGAAGGGCGTGTTCTCCTGCGGGAACAAGGAAGGTCTGCACCTGGAGAAACGTTAGACGATTGGGACATTTTGTGCCGCATTGCCGAGAAGCTGGGCAAAGGTTCGTTGTTCCAATATGCGAAGGCTGAGGATATCTTCAATGAATTGCGAATTGCGAGTCGTGGCGGAGTAGCGGATTACTATGGAATCACCTATGAACGACTGAGAAATGAACAAGGAGTGCACTGGCCTTGTCCTTCTTTAGATGAGCAGGGCGAGGGAATGTTGTTTCATGAACGATTTGCTCATGTCGACGGAAAAGCTACGTTTACTCCGGGAGCCAGTCTAGGGTGGGATGATGTTTCGGAAGCTTTTCCCTTGATTCTAACGAATGGGCGTATTCTCGCTCATTATCTAACAGGTGTGCAAACACGCAGAAGCCCAGCACTTGCTGCTCGTGAGTTAGAGAACTTTGTGGAACTGCACCCGTCAACGGCAGCTCGCCATCGCATCCGTGACGGAGAGTGGGTAGAGGTCCAGTCGGCCTACGGAAGCTTCACTGTCCGTTCGCGAATCAAGGCATCCATCCGCGAGGATACGCTGTTTGTGCCCATGCACTGGGGCGGAATCCAAAATGTGAACCGGGCAACGAGGCCTGATCTGGATCCCTTCTGCCGAATGCCTGGATTCAAGACAGCGGCCGTGAAAATTCAGCCTTTGCGACTGGTCTGATACATTATATTTACTTACTATTTAAATATGGAATAGCTGCACATCTCATGATGTTTCGTGGGGTGTAGCAGCTTTTTGCGTTATATGTGCAACGGCGTGCCGGGGCACGTCAAGGGGAAGTGACGTAACAGGGAGCGAAAAGGGGGTAAAACGTGCACTTCAGTGGGTTTCAAGACACGCCCTAGTTCGCTGGTTCGATGGAAACATGAATATTGGCCCATGAAAGAGGTGAGCAATTTCGTTATGATGTTTATTAGGGGTACATATGTACGTATTTGTTCTGTTTTGAAATCTATTGCTTTCGGGTATTAACTCTTGATTGAATGGGATTTAGCTATTTGTAATAAATTGGTTTTTTGTGGGTGGAGTTATGAATGAAGCTATGCATGAAGTTATGAAAGGAGACACGATGCATTGAAATTATGGATTACAGTGAAAAGTTTGGGCAAACGCAAACCGGCTCTTGCGAAACAAGCCGCTGAACTTCCGGAAACAACAAGTACACTTCGACTGCTTATCGAGAACATGGTTGAACAACAGGTGCAAGCTTTTCGAGAGAGGAAGGACGCAGCGGGGATGCTTGCTTATCTGATGCCTCAAGACATCGACGCGCAGGGTGCTACGGGAAAAGTGGGTTTTGGCACAATACATGGCGAGGGCGTTCCTGATCTTGGAGAGGCGAAGGAAGCCGCGATACTTGCTTATGAAGACGGAATGTACAAAGTATTTCTGAATGATGAAGAATTGGAAGATTTGGATCAACCACTGAACATAGAGGATGGAGCTCATGTGACCTTTATCCGCTTCACGATGCTGGCCGGACGTCTGTGGTAAGGGGAGCAGAAGTAGTATGACAAGGAGGAGAACAGGATGAATCAGGAAGATCAGGTACAGGCGTATATTGAGGGATTACAGGAGAAAGCAGCTACGCTTACAGGGGCAAAGCTGGACGTAGCGAAATATGTGATAACGTTGGCAGAATCAACTTACTTGCGTGGGGATGAAGAAGACTATTTTAATATAGAAAAACAACTTATCAACCTTGCGATCGAGAAGCAACAGCCATTATTCCAGCCGATCCTTGAGGTGCTTGAGCACTTGGCCTCTGACGGGTTTGTTGCCAGATTCCGCTATATTGCTGAAGGTGCGACGCTGTATCCATATAGTACAAGCTATGAGCGCAGACCTTTCCGGACCGCCGATCCAAGACAACATGTTGTTCATGTGATGCGCAAGTTGCTTGGTTTATTCCGGATGGAGGCAAGAGGGTTTAGTTTGAACGAGTATTTAACCATTCGTGAGCCAAACATGCTTCATCAGCATGAGTTCCGTGCGGTATTGCCGGACTGTATTGCCTATGAACTGGATCATTCGAACCTTGAAGTCAAGCAGGCACTGCACGATATTATCTATGGGGATAATCAGGCTGCGTTACTGACAAACGAGATGATTAAAGGCATTTTTATGAGTGAACAGGCCGAAGCCTATCACATGGTGGGTGAACTCTTGATTGCAGCCAGACTGCAGGAAGGACTTCGCCAGAGCATTGTGGAACGAATGGACGAAGGCACGTTAGAAGCGTATATTTACATATTAAAAATCATTCTGGACAACAATCTGATACGGTTCAGCTCTGTCGTCAGAGCATTGGGCGTATGGACAGGGATCGGGATTGAAGCGGCCAACCAGCGTGTGGCAACACAATTACTTGAACAGGTCTACGAAGCGCTAGTACATGAGGATATTCGTGAGGCGTGGAGACAGGAGAAAAATGCTAATAAACTATACATCAGTCTGTGGGCCACGGCGGTCATTGAAGAGAATGACCTGCAACCTAAGATTACAGAGATCATGGAACAGGGTGAGATGTACCAGAAGATCGTAGCTCAGTACGTTCTGGCTAACAGCCAGTACCTGGGGCTTCGTCTTGCTATGGCGCGTAATCATCTGGGTGTTCAGCATCCGGAACTGATCCACTGGGTTGTGAAAAATTATACGGCGGCGTATTCGCACAATTGGAGCTTTGAAGAGGGGGAGCACCAACGCAGTGTCTATGTGCCTCGCTGGGATGTGCTTGAAGATAAACAGGCACGCCGCCATGATTTTGATCAATTCAAACAGATGCTGGATTTCATTCCTAAGGGCGGTGCAGGCGGGCCTTCAGGTGTGCTGGATTTTGTGCACTATCAGATCGATAGTGATGACGTCATCAAAAAAATGTTGTATTTGGCTGCTTATGATATGGATGCGGACTGGATTGCTGAGATTATTGCTCTCAAGGATCGATTAAGCCCCGAAATGCGCGGAGAGCTACTGTCGCATTTTGTGCAAGAGCCTGATAACGAGGTGCAGCGCCAGTTTGTGTTTGAAAGTTTGTCTGACAAAAGCATGAGTAACCGTGAGAGTGCATTGCAAAAAGTGAAAAAGTTGGTACTAACCGAAGATGAGCTACAGCAGATGGAAGTACTGTTAAAACTCAAAACGGGATCACTCCGGCAAAAGGTGATTCAAGCCCTGTTGTTGCAACCTGTTGAGAAGTTGAAAGATTCAGTTCAACGATTACTAAAAACGAAGAATGAGCTGCAACGTCTGGGTGCACTTGAACTGTTAACGGAGATTAAAACGGATACGGCACGTGCAGAGCAACTGGAACAGCTCAAGCCATTCGCAGAGGAACTAGAGAAGCCTACAGCCAAGGAACAGAAGCTGCTCGACAAACTGTTTAATGAAGGAAGTCGTTATACGGCCTCCAATGGCTATGGTCTATTTGACCCGAATCAACGGCAAACGCTGCTCGATGAAGAACGTGACCTTTCTGGCAACAAACCGAAGGATATATTTAATATATCACTGGATAAGATCAGTGCCTTCATGAAAGGATTAAATGAACTGGTTCATGAGCACAGGGATCATGAATATGTGGTGGAGTACTATGCAGGTTACAAAGATACCCTGTTAGTCGGAACCAGCCTTCGTTCCAAGGTTCCTTATGGCGATCGGTCGAAAATGAAACAACTGGATCAGTTTCCGCTGGATGAAGTGTGGAAGCAATATTTCGAGCAAAACGGTCTGAGCAGTATTGAACTGTTACAGCTATATGTCGAACTGCAGTTAGGCAAGCTGAACGGCACATTGGATGAACATTACTCTTTTTATCGCGAGCAGTATGATTACGACAAATTAAGAAAGATGCCATTACTAGAGGGTTGGCGCAAAACATTTGCTGAACAGACCTATCCATTGAATGAGATGGTGAAGCTGCACGAGATGATGGGCACACTGCCATATAAAGATCAGGTTCATGCATTGATCTCGGCTGCATTTCTGGATCGTGATTCAGCTGAAATCTTCGAGATTGCAGAGAAGGCATGGGGTTCGATCATTTTAAGTATGCCTGCAGAGCATATGGAGAAGGAAATGGGAATGCTTCAGATTCTGACAGAACCGTGGAAATATATTGTCCGGAATGCCGTGTATGACGACGCGAGCTTTAAGCGATATTTCCAGACAGCCTATCAATTCTCTCATCTGGTAGAGCCTTACCATCCGTTGTCTCTCCTGTCACTTGACGATTTCCTGCGAGCCTACCAATTAGAGCTGATTGATGATCAGGAGATTTACCGTCAACTGATGGTTGGACCGTTCCGTTATCTGTTCATCCGTGACATGACCTCGGCTCGCACAGAGCGGATCAAAGATGATCCAAAGCTGATTCAACTGCGCGATACGGTGGTCAATCGCATTCTGGAGATTGAACTGACCCGGGGGGAACTATCTACTGAAGTGAGTAATCTGGCTATGAAACTGGAACGCATTGAAGGCATGGAACATTGGGTGCATCTGGTTGCTGCCATGGATCAGGATACGTTTGTTCGTGGGTATATTTATAGTTATGGTGAAGGGAATACAACGCGTAAAGAAATGTTCAGTTATCTGATTAAGCACTGTCATCCACGGGCTGGGGAAGATGAACAGTTGCTGGCGGAATTGCTGCAGAAGTATCCGGTTAAGGAGAAAAAGCTGCTGGAAGCCGCCATGTATGCACCGCAATGGATGGAACTTGTGGCGAAACATCTAGGCTGGAAGGGGCTTCGTAGTGCGGCTTGGTACTTCCATGCTCACATTAATGAACAATTCAGTGCGGAGAAGGAAACAATTGTTGCGCATTACTCCCCAATTACGCCGCAGGACTTTAATGATGGGGCCTTTGATATCGCCTGGTTTGAAGAGGCTTACGCTGAGGTTGGAGAAGAGCGATTCAACCTGTTGTACGATTGTGCGAAGTACATCTCGGGCGGAGCCAACCATCGCAGATCACAATTGTTCGCAGATGCAGCCCTTGGCAAACTCAGTCTGAAGGACATGTATGATTCGGTAGCAGACAAGCGGAATAAGGATCACTTACTGACCTATAGTCTGATTCCGCTGGCAGAGGAACGGGATCGGGATGTAAGAGAGCGTTACGACTTTATCCAGAAGTTTCAGTTGCAGAGCAAGCAGTTCGGGGCGCAGCGGCGCGCGAGTGAAGGATTAGCTTCACAGATTGCGCTTGGTAACCTTGCGCGGAACGCGGGTTATGCTGATGTAACACGTCTCATGTGGGATATGGAAGCGCGTAAGCTGGATGAGGTGAAATCGTATTTCGAACCGCATGCACTGGATGACGATACGACGGCTCAACTCGTCATTGATGAGGAGGGGCAGGCTGATCTCGTCATTGTTAGTAAAGGCAAAGTGCTGAAGTCCGTTCCTGCTCGTCTCAAAAAGGACGGATATATTGCAGAGTTGAAGGAGCTAAAATCCGATCTGGTCGATCAGTATCGACGGGCTAGACAGGAACTGGAGCGCTCCATGGTCGCAGGCACAGCCTTCACACGTCAGGAGATTGCAAGTCTGATGCTTAATCCGGTCATTCATCCGCTACTCAGGACGTTGATCTTCAAGTCAGGTGAGCAGCTTGGAAGATTTGATGTTGCATCCGGTGGTATGCTAGCCCCGGTCGCAGAGGGAGTTGCCTATACATTGAAGGAAGAAGATCAGTTGCTGATTGCACATCCGCTACATTTGTATGAGAGCGGCAAGTGGAGTGAATTCCAGCGCGATCTCTTTACTCGTCAGGAGCGTCAGCCGTTTAAACAGGTTTTCCGCGAACTTTACCTGCCGAATGAAGATGAACTTGCTCAAGGTACGGTCTCTCGTCGCTACGCAGGATATCAGATTCAGCCGAATAAAACGGTAAGTTTGTTGAAAAGCCGTCAATGGACGGTAAGTTATGAAGAGGGATTGCAAAAGGTGAGTTATGAGCATAACTTGATCGCTAATCTCTATGCGATGGCGGACTGGTTCTCTCCAGCAGATACAGAGGCACCTACGCTGGAGACCGTTCAATTCTATGATCGTCGCACGTATAAACCTGTAGAATTGAAGGATGTACCACAGGTGTTCTTCTCAGAGGTCATGCGTGATATTGATCTGGTAGTTAGCATTGCCCACGTTGGCGGTGTGGACCCAGAGGCAAGTCTTACAACCATAGAGATGCGACATGTTATTGTGAATGAGTCTTTGCGTTTGCTCAAGCTGGATAATGTGCGTTTGGACGGCAATTATGCACGAATCGAAGGTGAACTGGGTGAATATGCCGTTCATTTGGGAAGCGGTAATGTCTTCAAGCGGGCCACTGGTGCAATGTATATCGTGCCTGTGCATAGCCAGCACCGGGGAAGAATCTTCCTGCCATTCCTGGATGAAGATCCAAGAACCGCCGAGATTTTGTCCAAAATCGTACTGCTGGCTGAGGACAAGAAAATCAAAGATCCGCAGATTCTCGCACAGCTTCAGCAATAAAAATATATGTGTAGCATTAATATACCGAATGACAATAGACCGCCTCACTTGGGGCGGTCTATTGGTCATACCACTTTCTAATGAGAGAAGCAGTGGTGTAATCTATGGATTGGATTGGCTATATAATGCTGTTGTTTGCAGATGTTGAGGATGACAGAATATGTTAAGATATACGCAGGAATCAAGGTACATACGAATGGTACATGAGTAAGTACGGATGGGATTCTGCGCTACATTATGTTTTCAGCAGAGGAGAGTGCATAAGACATGTTAATGGTACCTTATCGGGAGCAGGACCACGCCAAGTTAGTAGCCATCTGGGAGCGTGCTGTTCGAGCGACACATACATTTCTGGAGGAGCATCACATTCTGTTTTATAAAAAGATGGTCGGTGAAGCTTTGGAATTCAAACAAGTCGAGGTCTGGGAAGTGCTGGATACCGAGCAAGAGCCGATTGGCTTCATCGGTCTGGACAATAGCTTTATTGAGATGTTGTTTGTAGACGAGTATTTTCAGGGACAAGGCGTTGGGAGATTTCTGGTTCATCAAACGATGAAAATGAAGGGCACTGAGCTTAGAGTAGATGTGAATGAGCAGAATGAGGATGCGGCCCGATTTTATGAGAAGCTGGGATTTGTACAGACAGGACGATCCGAACTGGACAGTTCAGGCAATCCTTTTCCGTTGCTTCATCTGGAGATGAAACGAACAGGAGCTTGATTAGGAGAAATCATCTGTCAGGCTTAAGTGAGAACGGTTTAAGATGCTTCTCTAGGTAAAGATAAAACCCCGGCGGTGACTCCTGTATGGGAGACGCTACCGGGGTTCTATGTTTTCCTTACTGGTAAACCGTGGTCATTGAACCGGGAAGGAAGGGGGCTATTTTCAAAAAAATTAATGTGCCTCTTCATCGTCCAGGAAAGGTTTGTTCACCGCATAATACATGAAGCCCATCAGCAACACGCCTCCTACCAGATTACCGAGCGTCACAGGCACCAGGTTGTGAATCACACCACCGAATGAGATCGTGCCCGGGTGGTTTAACACAAGCGCAATTGCAAACGTACACATATTCGCAATGCTGTGCTCATATCCCGAGATGAAGAAACAAAATACAAAAAGCATCATGGCAAACATCTTGGCGCCATTCTCTTTCATGAACATCGGCACAAAGAACGCCAGACACACGAGCCAGTTACAGAGGATTCCGCGGAAAAAGAGCTGCATCGCTGGAGCTTCCATTTTGTGCTCGACTACACTGAGTAGGAAACCGTTCACCTGTGCCGAATCGAACAGTCCCGTAAGATAAATCAACAGGGCAAATACCGCCGCGCCCATCAAGTTTCCACTGTAGCTCGCAATCCACAGCTTAACCACTTCAAACCAGCGCAGTTTTTTGCGTAATGCCGCATAGGTGTAATAGAACGTATTGCCTGTAAACAAGTCACCGCCGCCATAGGCAATCAGAATAATTGCCGCACCGAACGTAATGGCTGCCATAGGGTATGTGAATGGGGAATTCTCCATATAGAAGAAATTGCCCGTCTTAAAAGCTACGATGACCCCGAATCCGATGAACATGCTGGCTAGCATAGAGCGTGACAGATATCGCAACAAACTTTGCTTGTAAATTTTGTGTTTCTTCAGAGCAAGCTGCTCGACGCCCCGTAAACCTTCCGTTTCCATAATTCCCCTCCTGTATGTAATGGATCAACTGGGGCGTGTCTTGAAATCCGCTGAAGTGCATCTTTTACCGCCTTTTTGCCCCCTGCTGCGTCACTTTCCCTTGACGTGCCCCGGCACGCCTACGATAAACTTCCTGGCTTGGAACAAAAAATTAGCAAAATCTGCTTCCTTCAGCGTTTTCAGACACGCCCTAACTTTTCTACATTATACCTGTAATTTGCTTCAATAGTGGACCGAAATGAAAGAATTTAAACTATACATCAATAGATCGCCCGAGAATGCCGTGGGCTGGTGTGCCCTTCCGCAGGGGAAGAACTTTAAATTATTTAGGATCAGAATCTTGTTTGTAGGAGGTTCCAGGAAAGGGGAACATGCAACTCTGCCAGATGTCATTCAGCTGTGCTTCTGTCCGTTCATGTGGAACATGCTCTTCGCTATAAGAGCGTTCCAGCTTATCGCGCATAAACGCTTCTGCATGGGGACTAGGGCGAGAGTGAAACTGTTTGGAAAAATCGCCGTGAATGTCTGCCTCTCTCAGTTTGCTAAGAGCACTATTGATTAAGGGACTGCCTGAATACAACAAAGAGGAGGTCTCTTCACATTCGAACTTGAGAAAAAGAAGTGCCTTCTGAATGGCATGAATCTCGCCTTGAGTAAGATGTACCGCCTGAGTCGTTTCTTCTGTTAAATGTTCACCGGCTTGTTCTGGTGACTGCTGTTTATCGTTCGAATTCATTAATGATCACGTCCCGAGATAGATTGAAGTTCCCGTACTGCCGCAGTACCGAACTCAGGATGCGTTTGCAGTGATTCCAGCGCCAGCACAGCATGCGGCCGGTGTTTGTTTGCTTTTACAATATCGAAAGCGGCACTCTGCACCAATATATAGGAATCTGACTGAATGACATCCAGAGCCAGCCCAATTTCAGCCTCGGTAACGGGGAGCAGGGCTAACGCCATTAAAGCATAAATCTGAACATCTTCGTCTTCTTCCGGATTACGTACCAGTTTTCCCGCTGCTTCAAGAATTTCAGTAAGAAGTGGAGAAGTTCCCGCCATACCGAGGGCTCGCCAAGCTTCAATACGCACCAGATCTTCTTCCTGTGTATTCATACCAAGAGCAAGGACTTGCCGAGTTATTTCTGCATCATGTAATTCGATGAGCTGACGAAGCGCTTCCTGTTTTTCCTCTGAAGTCGCTGAATCGAAATGATGAGCTCCAATTGCATAATGTATTTCTTTATCTTCATTAGACATGTATATCATTCACCTCCTGAATAAGTTCAAGATTGGGGCGGGAGCTGTATTGGGCGAACTTGAAGTGCTTCTTCTACAATCTGCTCCGCAGTTAACTCACGTTCATCCCAGAAAATCAGATTACTGACCTCCGCATAAGGAAGAGCCTTTTGCACTTCTGTCAGCATATCATCCAATTCTTGCTCCGTTCCTTCCGCGTTCATAATTTTGCGAACTAATACGACAAGATGTTCATGATTGGACATTGCTAGTACCTCCTCCTGAATAATGAAATGGATTGAATGAATAAGGTGGTGCAGGCCCGTTTAGTCTAAAATAGGCTCACTCCAAGGATCATATTTTACGAAAATGGGTAGCATTTTTGGTGCTAATGTGAGATGTAGCGCATCTGACTTTTGAGTCTTATAGGAAATGATATAGTCCCCAAAGTGCGGCTCATATTCAAAGTGTTCAAATGTGATCGTTTGATCTGGATACTTGACAGCTGCGTATAATGTTGTAGCTCCTCTAGCCAGCAATTCCTTCATCACAGGGATCTGAGCAGCAAGCATGATTACAATCAGCACAAGGATAGCGCGTTTCATATGACGTTTTAGAAAACGAGTCAAAGACAAATCCCCCTATCTGATGACCATGTCTAAGCATTAGTCTATCATTGATAAGGGGAAAGTTCATGGTAAAAAGGTCGTTGTTTAGCGCATCGTAATCGCGATATTGCCGAACTGCTCACCTTTTTCCAATCGTTCAAATGCCTGTGCCGTATTTTGCAGTGGATAGATGCTGTCTATTACAGGGTGGATCTTATGTTTATCTACCCAATCCAGCATCTGCACAAACTCTTCACGGCTGCCCATAGAAGTACCGATCAAGCTGATCTGCGGAAAAAAGATCGAACGAATCGGCAGATGTAAGTCATCGCCTGAACTTGCGCCAAACATGACGATTCGTCCGCCAGGTCGGATGACACTTTCGTATTTGGGGAACATCACTTGTCCAATACTGTCCAGAATGATATCAACAGGCTCTTGAATATTCATCGTACTCTTCCAATCGGCATGACTGTCCAAAGCTTGATGAGCCCCGAGACGTAATGCCTCAGCTCGTTTAACCTCACTTCTAGATGTTACGGTGACCTTTGCTCCCGCAGCTAAAGCCATAAGAAAAGCATACGTTGCGACACCACCTCCGATTCCGGGAATCAGAAGATGTTCGCCTGCTTTCAGCCCCCCGCGAGTGAACAGCGCACGATACGCCGTCAGTGCAGAAAGAGACAATACACCAGCTTCAAGCCAGGAGAGATGTTCAGGTTTGGGCAACACATTGCTGGCAGGCAGTGTAATATATTGCGCTAGTGTTCCATCCGAAGGGCCTCCGACTATACCTGGAACCACAGGTACGTCTGCGGTATGTTCCCAGCCGAGCGTCGGGTGAATGATGACTTCTTGGCCTATGGAGATATGTTGCACGTCTTCGCCAACTTCTACCACAATGCCTGCCCCGTCCGATCCGGGAATAAGCGGAGTGTCTTGAGGCGTACGATCTGACATAATGAAGAGATCCCGGTGATTCAGTCCAGCAGCGCTCAGCTCTACAACGACTTGTCCGGGGCCTGCTTCAGGTGTTGGACAGGTTGAATATTGAAGACCTTCAAGGCCGCGATGACCTGAATGGATGATTGCATTCATCGTTTTGGATACGTTCATGGATGTTACCTCCCTGTATAATATAGTTACTCTGTCATCGTGCTTAGTGCTCTTATAGAGTAGATGGACGACTCATTACGGAGTCATTGTACAGGCGAGATGGAAACACGTAAAATAAACAGAAATGAAGGTCAGTATCAGGAATAATGATAGATAAGAATACGTGAAGAAATGAAGAGTGTTTAGCCTGATGTACGACATCTCAATAGGGCGGAATGCTCTGATATAAAGACAAGCAGGTGAGAAGAAAATGGATGCAGGGGATTTGAAAATATTCCAGGCGGTTGCCCGCGAAGGCAGTATCACTAAAGCCGCCACCGCACTTAATTATGTTCAGTCCAACGTGACCACACGAATCAAACAATTGGAAGATCAGCTTCAAGTGCCGTTGTTTCATCGCTCCAATCGGGGGATGCTGCTCACTCCGGCAGGGGAGAACCTGCTGGGCTACGCAGATCGAATATTGGAATTATTAGATGAAGCAGAGCAGGCCGCACAGGAAGGAAGTCCACCGACAGGAAATCTTCGTTTGGGTTCGATTGAGACTGCGGCTTCTCGTTTTCTGACACCGCTTCTGGCCGAGTACTGCGCATGTTATCCGAAGGTACGTTATTCCCTTGTCACTGGTGGTACACACGAGCTGAATCAGAAGGTTATAGCCCATGAATTACATGGTGCTCTGGTATATGGTCCGGTCAAACATGAGAAGCTGAATTATATGAAAATGTACGACGATGAGCTGGTGCTGATCGTTAAACCGGGTGAACTTGATATGCCCGTGCTACTCAGCAGGCCGATGTTATTTTTTGAGGTTGGATGCAGCCACCGAACTCAGGCGGAGGATTTTTTGAAAACCCAAGGGGTTCATTCACTAAATGTCATGGAATATGGGACACTCGATACCATTATTAATGGTGTTACTGTCGGTTTAGGCGTGTCCTTGCTGCCTCGTTCTTCGGTGGCTCAAGCAGCAGCCAGAGGTGAGGTAGACATTGTATCACTTCCTGACCCATATTCTCGTCTGGAAGTAGGATTTGTTTATGCTCATGGTGAACATCGTTCTAACGCGCTCCAGGCTCTAGTGGAGATTATGACGATACAGGAACAGTAAAGGAGAGGTTGATTTTGGCAAATAACAAATTAACACTTGCCGACGCATTCGGTCAGGCGGCGTACATTGTAGGCGGGCACGGTAGCCGCAAAGTGAAAGTGTTGAAAAAGGCTCTGGAACAGGTGGATGGAGAAACGTTCAGTGACCACTACGGGAATGGCTCAATCATTGATGAGTTTCAACAGGAGATGGCAGATGTGCTAGGGAAGGAATCGGCGGTGTTTTTCCCAAGCGGCACGATGGCGCAGCAGATTGCACTTCGCATCTGGTGTGACCGGGCAGGCATCAAGCGAGTTGCGTATCATCCGCTGTCTCACCTGGAGATTCATGAAGAAGATGGACTAAAGGAGCTGCATCAGATCGAAAGCATTTTGCTGGGAGAAGCGGATCGTATGATTACACTTGATGATGTGAAAGGAATTAAGGGGAAATACGCCTGTTTGTTACTTGAGTTACCACAGCGAGAGATAGGTGGGCAATTGCCGGCTTATGAGGAACTGGAGGCGATCTCGGCATACTGCCGTGAGCACGGGATCAAGTTACATCTGGACGGAGCGCGCCTGTTTGAGATCACGCCTTATTACGAGAAAACACCAGCGGAGATCTGCGGTTTGTTTGATAGTGTATACATCTCTTTTTACAAAGGTATTGGCGGCATTGCAGGAGCTATTCTTGCTGGGGATACGGACATCATGCAGGAATCCAAGGTGTGGAAACGGCGGCATGGCGGCGATCTGATCGGACTGTATCCGTATATTCTCAGCTCCAAGTATTATTACAATGAACGTGTCGGCAAAATGGGACATTATTACGAGCAGGCCAAGGAACTTGCCTCGCTGTTCAATGCATGCCACGGGATTCACACGATCCCTGAAACTCCTGTATCCAATATGTTTCACGTTCACTTTACACTCGCAGCTTCCGAGGTTGAACCCTTGCTCGTGCAGATGGTGCAGAAGTTTGATATCGGCATTACATCGTATCTGAACAAAACCGGAGGCAACAGCTGCTCATACGAAATGTCGACAGGAGATCGTTATGACCTGATACCACAGGACAAGCTACGAGATGCACTGACTTGGCTGGACGGAGAGTTGCAAAACAGATGAAATTCGTAGAGCTAGACCCGATTCGGGATTTGTTGGTGCAGGCATATGGAACATCGATGGGGAGTGGCAGTAAACCTGAAACCGAGCAGGACATCAACAATTTTGAGCAAAAGTACCAAGTGAAGCTGCCTGCGGCGTACCGTGCGCTGCTACTAGAATTCGGGGCGTGCAACTTTGGTGACCCCGCTTTGTATTCAGTCAAAGAGCTAGACTGGGCGTATCCCGAGTTTCAGGATGCATATCGAGAGTACGAGAAGGAATACGACCTGCCTGGCGGGCTGAAGCTTTTTCCAATCGGCGGATTTGGTGAGGGTAGCATAGCCGTTCTGGATGAGACCTCTGGCAAAGTGATGATGCTCATTCATGACAGCGGGGAGGATGTTCCGTTAGTAGAGATCGAGTCTGATTTTTGTGCACTCATGACGATGCATGCAGAGACTGCAATCTGGGTGGAGGAGCAGATGAAGTAACGGGGAGAGGGGAGGTGTATCAGGTGTAATGGATATTCGAAAGTTACGCTACTTTATCGCCGTGGCGGAGGAACTTCATTTCCATCGTGCGGCCGAAAGATTAAATATGACTCAGCCGCCGCTGAGTCAACAGATCCAAAATCTAGAAGAAGAACTAGGTGTTAAGCTGTTGGAACGTACGAAAAAGATGGTTAGGCTAACACCTGCGGGAGCCGTATTTCTAGATCAGGCAAGACTAATTTTGGCTCAGCTTGAACGATCTATCCATCTCACACAGAAGGTTGACCAAGGCATCGTTGGTCATATAACGATAGCTTTTGTGGATTCGGCTTCAGGCAGTATGATGGTCGATATGCTAAGGCGATTTCGAGTAGCGTACCCACAGATCGAAATTACACTGCGTGAGATGACATCTTCTGAACAGCTGCAGGCACTGCAAGATGGACAGATCCATATTGGATTTTTACGATATCAGGAGCATAAGCCAAATGTGTCTTTCCGGATCTTCCAGGAAGAAACGTTAATGGTGGTGGTTCCAGACGATCACCCTTTGGCAGAGCAGATTCAAGTGTCGATTACTGACTTGGCGGAAGAGGATTTTATTTTGTTCCCTAGCCATTTGGGCTCACCATTTCATCGTCTCGTTCGGGAGTTTTGCAGGGAGCATGGGGTAGAACCGCGAATTACGCAGGAAGCAATCCAGATGTATACGATTGTGAACCTCGTTGCTGCAGGCATGGGAGTTTCCATTGTTCCTTCTTCGGTGGAGGTGTTTCAGCGCAGAGGTGTGGTATTTTTACCTTTAATAGAAAAACCGCCCTCCGTGCCCTTATACATGGCATGGCGGACGGACATGAATCAGGGTGTGGTCACCCGTTTTATACACATGGACAAGAGCGACTAAACTATATTAACCCGTCAGGACAGGATTTCTCTCAATCCATTTTCCTAATATTTCATCAATTCGAGTGAGGATATCCTGATCCAGTTTCACACCGGAAGCTTTCACATTTTCCAGTACTTGTTCTGGCCCGGATGCCCCAATAATCACTGAGCTGACGTAGGGATGATGAAGAACCCAGGCAACAGCGAGTTGAGGAAGAGTCAAACCTAGTTCCTTCGCTAGAGGAAGAAGCTGTTGTACAGCAGTCAGCACATCATCGTGTAACCAACGACCGGCGAGCTTGTTGAAGAAGGGTTTCCCTGCTTGGGCTGCTGCTCGTGATCCGGGTGGCACTGCTTCATACGGAAGGTATTTACCCGATAGTATGCCTTGAGCGAGTGGAGACCATGTAATCTGTCCCAGACCTGCCTGTACACTTGCGGGCACAACTTCTTGCTCAATTACACGCCATAACATCGAATACTGCGGCTGACTTGCGATGAAAGGTACACGCAACTCTTTAGCTAGTGCGGAGCCTTGCTCAATCTGAGCAGCTGTCCATTCACTAACCCCAATATAATGAACCTTGCCTTGACGAACAAGATCAGCAAACGCAAGGAATGTCTCTTCCAGTGGAGTGTGTGTATCATAGCGGTGAGCGTAATAGACATCGATATAATCTGTTTGCAATCGTTGTAATGAAGCACTGCAGGCTTCCATAATATGTTTGCGGGAAAGTCCTCTGTTATTGTGACCTGGGCCGGTTGGATGACAGACTTTGGTGCATAGTTCAATACTCTCTCTTGGGACTCCCTTGATAGCCTGTCCCAACACAGTTTCCGCCTTGGTATCCGAATATACGTCTGCCGTATCAAATGTCGTAATACCTGCCTCCAATGCAGCTTGGACACAAGCTTGTGCTGTTGGATCATCAACTTGTGATCCATGTGTAATCCAGTTGCCCAGCGAAATCTCACTGACGGTTAAACCGCTGTTTCCCAATTTGCGATATTCCATTTGTCATGCCTCCTTACTCATCTGGACTCCATTGTAGCAAGTGCAGATAATTAGGTGAAATATCTATTAAGCGCATGATTGATATGAAAAACATATCACAGGTTAATCAGCTCTCCTGAATATATTTACGATAGAGGGCAGGTGTGATTTCCTCGAACTTTTTAAATATTTTAATAAAATACCCCGATTCATTAAATCCCAGCTCATCGCTGATCTGTGAAACGGGCATGTCTGTGACCTCCAGCAGTTGCTTGGCCCACTTGATTTTGAGCTTGGCGAGATAGGTGGTGAAGTTTTCACCCGTCTCCTTGGCAAACAGTCTACTGAAATAACTTGGACTCAGGTGGCACAGATCGGCTGCTTGTTTAAGAGACACTTGTTCGCTCTTATGGTTATGGATATATTCAAAAGCAGGCTGGAGTACCGGATTGAGACTCTCCGTATCACTTGGACTATTTTTGAGATAAGCGTCCGCAATGGCATTGGTCATTTCCTTTTTGATCGACTCGATGTTACGGATCGAGTAACCCGGCAGGATAGTGGACAAGTTGACGGACTCCTGATTGCCTGAAGCTTTCTCAAACATCTCCACCAGCAAGTTTTTGTTCAGCGCTTCCTCGACAATATAGTTGCAGAGCAGGGATAACATATTGGAAATCTTCACGATCTCTTCATACGTCATGACGGGTAATTGGTCGTAATCTGCCTGCAACTCCTTCATTTTCGCATCATGCATCGGTACGTTTTTGGACGTCACGATCTGTTCCAGATCGGTACCTTTCTCGGGATCAGCCAGTTTGACTTGTCCGGCCATGACCGCGCCAATATATTTTCCATCTATCGTAATCGGAATCGCAATATCAATGATATTGAAATGACAGAGATAAACGTAAGGTTCGTTAAGGCGAACAGCCTCCAAACCGCCGCGAGAATCACATTTTTGACAGTAGGGAAGAAGCTCAGGATCTTTGCGAACGTTCTGGCAGAAAGCCTGACAGCTACTGTGGCTGGTCACGGGTATACCTTTATAATCAACGGTAAGAATAGCAAGTTTGGTGACGGTGGCGAGGGAATCCTGAAGGCGCTTCCACTTGTCCAGATCCAGTATTTTATTGATGTGCAGATATTCTTTAATCATGTGAAAAACCTCCGTGGCAGACCGAATTCATCGATCGGAGAGTCGTTAAAAAGTTGAAAGTTGTACATATTAAGACGTGAACAGGACGGGTAATGGAACATGGGAGGTCAAAATTCAACCATCTCATGACAATAACATACCACGATTATGCGAAAAAGCAAAAAATTACGATTGCAAATTATAATAATTTGTTATCAAAGTCCACTGTAAACCTCTTGTTTCTGCGTTATATTTAGGTCAATTGCAACAATTAAAATTTGATGTAACACGGAGCGAGGCACCTTAACCTCTGAATTCAAGTCAAGAAGGACAAGCGTTGCTGCGCAAAACATTCTATCGAATCTACTTTTAGGAGGCATATCATATTATGAGAAAAGCATTTATCAGCCCAACCAAGTACGTGCAAGGCGAAGACGAATTGTTGAACCTGGGTTATTTCGTAAAATCCTTCGGAGATTCTGCGTTGTTGATTGCACACCCGGACGATGTACAGCGTGTTAAAGCCAAGCTGGATGCAACAGCAGAAAAATTCAATATCACGTTTGTTGAAAGCGGTTTTAGAGGCGAATGTTCACGTGAGGAAGTTGCTCGTTTGCAAGAAATTGCGAAAGAAAAAGGCTGTACATGCACGATCGGTCTCGGTGGCGGTAAAGCCATTGATGCTGCAAAATGTGTTGCTGAAGGTGATGCATTAATCATCTGCCCAACGATTGCAGCAACAGACGCACCGACAAGCCACTCGGCAGTATTGTACACACCAGAAGGTTCTTTTGACGATTATGCATACTTCAAACAAAGCCCAAGCGTGGTGCTCGTAGATACAACGGTTATTGCAAATGCACCAACACGTTTCCTCGTATCCGGTATGGGAGATGCGTTGTCAACTTACTTCGAGGCAAGAGCAACAGCAAAATCTTACTCCCGTGTGAATGCAAGTCTGCCAATGGGTTCCCGTGAAGGGTACACACCTTCTGCTGTAGGAACGAATGCAGCACTGGCACTTGCTAAATTGTGTTACGAAATGTTGCTTACGGACGGCGCCAAAGCAAAAGTAGCGAGTGACAGCAACGTGGTAACTCAAGCCCTGGAAAACATCGTAGAAACGAACATCCTGTTGTCTGGTCTTGGATTCGAAAGCGGCGGTTTGGCTGCAGCTCACGCGATCCACAATGGTCTGACGGTTCTGGAAGGCACACACCACTATTTCCACGGTGAAAAAGTGTCCTTCGGTACGATTGCGCAGCTCGTTCTTGAAAATGCACCAACCGAAGAGTTGCACCAAGTGATGGATTTCTGTCTTTCCGTAGGATTGCCTGTAAGTCTGGCAGATATCGGCGTAGAAACCATTACACAAGAAGAATTGTTGAAAGTAGCGGAGATTGCGTGCATTCCAGAGGAATCTATCCACGCGATGCCATTCCCGATTACTGTTCCTGAAGTAGCCGCAGCGATTGCAGCAGCTGACCGAATCGGACGGGAGTACAAAGCACGCCAGGAGGCAAAATAAATGAAAAAAATCATCAACCAAGCTGAACATGTTGTCATGGAAATGTGCAACGGGATTGCGCTTGCGCACCCGGAGCTGGAATTTCTGAAAAAATATAAAGTGATTAAACGCAGAGAGATTCAGGCGGATAAAGTCAGCCTGATTAGCGGCGGCGGTAGCGGTCACGAGCCAGCACATGCTGGTTATGTCGGTAAAGGTATGCTGGATGCAGCGGTATGCGGAGATGTATTTGCATCCCCTTCCCAAATCCAGGTATATCAAGCGATCAAAGCAACGGCAAGCAACAAAGGTACACTGCTTATCATCAAAAACTACAGCGGCGACATGATGAACTTCAAAAACGCAGCACATCTGGCTGAAGAAGATGGCATCAACGTGCAATATGTACGTGTGGAAGATGACATTGCTGTGCAAGACAGCTTGTATACGGTAGGACGCCGCGGCGTGGCTGGAACGGTTCTGGTTCATAAAATTGCCGGCGCAGCAGCGGAAGAAGGACGTAGCCTGGAAGAAGTGAAGGCTGTTGCCGAGAAAGCGGCGCAGAACGTGCGCAGTATCGGTTTTGGATTCACGTCTTGTACGGTTCCTGCCAAGGGAACACCAACTTTCGAAATCGCGGAAGACGAGATGGAGTTCGGGGTAGGGATCCATGGTGAGCCAGGTATTCGACGTGAGAAAATCGTATCTGCAGACGAACTTGCAGGACGTATGGTGTCCGCATTGCTCAAAGATATGAAGCTGGATCAGGATGCGTCTGCCGAGATCGCTGTGCTTGTGAACGGTTTTGGTGCAACACCTCTGCAAGAGCTGTACCTGCTCAACAACTCGGTGCAACGTGAGCTTGCAGGACATACAGGTCTTAACGTAGCGACGACTTTCGTGGGCAACTACATGACCAGTATCGACATGGCGGGAGCATCGGTTACCATTCTGAAGCTGGATGATGAATTGAAAACCTTGTTGTTTAAGGAAAGCGACACACCTGCATTCAAGGTGTCTGGCCCTCCAGTGGCACAAGTTGCTTACTCCGAAGCGCTGGAAGCAGTTGTGACGGAGGATGCTCCAGTATCCTATGAGGTGCAGACGGATGCGTCAGCAGCTGTTGTTGAAAATAATCAGTTCTCACTGGATAACATGGTTTACCTGATCGATAAAATGGGCGAAATCATCATCAAGAACGAAGTGCCGTTCTGTGAACTGGATTCCCATGCCGGTGACGGCGACTTCGGGATGAGTGTAGCCAAAGGCTTCCGTCAATTGAAGCGTGAGTGGAACCACATCGTTAACGAAGAGAAAAAAGATATCGGCTCATTCCTCGATGCGTGCTCCCTCGTCATCATGGAGTATTGCGGCGGAGCATCCGGCCCAATCTGGGGTTCGGCATTCCGTGCAGCGGGCAAAGCGGTAGGTGAGAAGCAACATTTGAATGTCGCTGAGTTTGCTGAAATGATGCAGGCAGCGGTACAAGGCATTCAATCAACAGGTGAGCGTTCCTTCGGACGCGGTGCGGTTGTAGGGGATAAAACACTGATCGACGCACTCGTCCCATGTGCAGATGCCTGGACGCAAAGTGCAGAGTCTGGAGATGACTTCAAAGCTGTGTTTGCCAAAGGTGCAGCCGCAGCGGTAGAAGGTGCGAAGAAAACGGAAGATATCGTAGCACGTATGGGACGCGCAGGTACGGTCGGTGACCGCAGTTTGGGATATCCGGATGCTGGCGCGTATGCGCTGGGTGTTATTTTCACCGAACTGTCCGAGTCTTTGAAGTAAGATAGAATTCATTAAAATAGCTTGAATGACGATATAGATTATACAGAACTATACAGAACCGAATTGACACAGGTGACGGCGCCGGAGTCCGGCGTCGTTATGTGTGCCTTTTTTAGGCCATAGTGAGTCAATATTTACATGTACTCATTTACATCGAATTTGAATTATTAAATTTGGGTTTATTGTTGGCTTGTATTGTTAACTGCATTATGACATGCTGTTTCGTTTATTTCCTTGAGGGAAGCGTATGCATAGTGATATCTATTTATCTATATAATTTGAACTAAAGATTTTACACAGTCCACTCCGATGACAGAAGAACCTTCCAATCGCTGTTATCCCCAGATTTTTTGGATTCCCTTTTCGAAAGGGAAAAATCCGGTGATAAAGGCGAGCGCTTCGCTTTTCAAGGTTTTTTCTGTCCTCTCCGTTATTGTGTAAAAGAATAGTTCAACTTATATCGCATTTTATATTACTTAAAGGAGCCAACCAATGAGAACAGTCACATCATTCTTGAAAAAACCGCAGGGGTTGCTGGTTTTATCACTCGTTCTGGTTATTTTCGGCAGCTTGTTTGCCGGCATGTTCAACACATCCTTCTATTCCGTCAAGGTTAAAGAGATCAAATTCCAGGCCGATCACGGAACGTTATCGGGTCTGCTGTACATGCCAAAAGGCGCGGGTGCTGATGACAAAAGACCGGTCATCATTACAACGCATGGTTATTTGAACACGAAAGAAATGCAGGATGCACCTGCCATTGAGATGTCCAGACGTGGTTACATCGTGCTCGCACTCGATATGTATGATCACGGGGATTCCCGCTGGAGTGCTCCTATTCCGGTGAAAGATATGTTCGGCACGTTCTGGATTTATTCTCAATTCGATGCAGCTAAATATATCTATAATCAGGATTTCACCAAAAAAGATGATAAAGGTAACGCATATGTTGCTGTGAGCGGTCACTCCATGGGCGGATTCTCGACACTGCTCTCCATGTACATGGATGAGATGACTGCATTGCAAACTGGTCACCGCATGATCTATACAGGAATCTCTGTAGGCGCGGATTATTCGTATGCGGCAGCCGTGGCTCCGCAAGATCAGCTACAATCAGCTTTTGGAAGCCGTACAGTAGGGATGATTGCTGGTAAATATGACGAGTTTTTCTTCAATAAATCCGACGAAGAGAAGACAGCCGCTGAAAAAGAAATCAAAGGTACCGTGATGCGCAAAGATCTTGCCGCAACGATCTCGGGTAAAGCATTCCTCGGACTGGCTGCAGATGCGCCAAGAGCGGAAACAGACAAGTTTACTGAAGTTCAGTCTGGTGACCTGATGGTTGATGGCAAAGTGGTACGTCCTTCGCAAACAGGTGAGCACATCATGTTCACACCGAATCAGACTCACCCGTGGAACCATTTCTCGCCAACAACGACGGGACATCTGATCGACTTTTACGCGCATGCTTTCAATGGGGTAACGTCACCGAACCAGACGAATGTGAATCTGGGATCGGGAAATCAGATCTGGTGGGCGAAGGAAGCTTTTAACTTTGTAGCATTGATCGGTTTCTTCCTGATGATCGTGCCTTTGATTACGTTGCTGCTCAGACTGCCATTGCTGCGTAAAGCGGTTAGCAACGAGATCGCAACAGTTTCCGCTGCCGTAAGTGGCAAGCAAAAAACGATCTACTGGCTCGCGATTGCGTTCAGCACGCTGATCCCCGCCATTCTTTTCCCAACGCTAATGGATAAATCGGCAGACGGATTGAATGTATTGCGTGTCATTGCTCTGATCGTGTTGATCGTAAGTGTGCTTGGTGCAGTCATTGGATTTATCTTGGCTGGAAGCAAAAAGAATGATTATGCGGCAAGCCGCCGGATGAAAAATATCGGCGTAGGCAGCGTGCTGCTGGCCATTGTGTCTCTGGTCATGTGGGTTGTGTTTAACTATGCGAGCAAAATTGTCGTTACAGGCACATACTTCAATGAACCAACGACGAACCAGATCGTATACTGGGCGTTGGTATCGGCGTTGATTATGATTCTGGTGACCTTTGCATTCCACTATTTCTCCAAAAAGGATGCAGGCACTCGTTTCAGTGATTACGGCATTAGCTTGAATATCGGAACCATCATTGCCAGCCTTGTAACAGCTGTACTGGCTATTGTAATCGGCTATGCACTACTGTTCGCGGTACAGGCGATCTTCGGAACGGACTTCCGGATCTGGACATTTGCGGTACGTACGTTCGAACAGGCACATTTCGTTACTGCACTGCGTTATGCACCACTGTTCCTGATCTATTACTTTGTGAGTGCCGTTGCACTGAACGCCAATACGCGCGGCAAACGCGGTGGTATGTTCCTTGCGATTGTACTGAATGTTGGCGGATTGGTATTGTGGATGCTGGCACAGTATGGCAAAGACTTTATGACAGGTGTGGCCCTGTATCCAACTCAAGCACTGAACGGCATTCTGTTGTTCGCGCTGGTGCCATGTCTGATCATCGCTGCCGTATACGCACGCAAATTGTTTGAAAAAACGAACAATGTATGGCTCGCGGCATTTGTGAATACGTTGCTGTTTACGATGGTGACGGTGGCGAATACCGTTCTCTTCTGGAACTTGGTTTAATTAAAGAAGATATGGTGTGGCTTGTAGATTACACTGACCACTCCGATGTGTGACTAACAAATGATACTTAAATAACAATCTGCAAATTATAAAGAGCGCTCTATAAGATAGAAACTTTGAAAAAAGTCCATCTTATAGAGTGCTTTTTTTATAAGAAAATCATTTACAAAAAATTACCGAATTAAGTTTCTTAAATTGATAAGAGATCATTTGAATTTTGTTTGAGCTAAATACGACATTTTCACTTAATATTTTTATAAAATGTAAAATTTTGTTGACTTTATTTATGTAAAACAATATCATTTAAAGTAATAATATTCCTTTTAATGAATCAATAAACAGTAAAGGTTTAGGATAGATATTCTCATGCTTTAATTCGAAAATAGCAAAGTAGAAAATAATATCTTCATATGTTTTTTTGGGGAAAATCAAGTCTAAATACGAATAATAATTATTGCACTGCAATAATTGACCAATGGGTAATTCGTGATTCAATATAAAAGGGAAGTTAAGGGGAGTAGAAGTATGAAGATGAATTTGACACATCCGCAGAAACGTATATGGTACACTGAAAAAATACATACAAACTCTTCACTCCATAATATTGGAGGATGCTTACATATAGATGGCCGTCTTAATCCAGACCTTTTTATTAGGGCAATACAAAATGTCATACAAAGTCATGAAGGATTGCACTTGCGTTTTGGTGAGGAGAATGGAAAACCTTATCAGTATATCAAAGTGGATAATCAGTATAATATTGACTTCGTGGATTTTAGTAGTTACGAAGAGCCTAAGAAGGTTATGCAGAATTGGGCTCAAAAACAGTTCGATAAACCATTTGAATTGGAAAATCAAGTGTTGTATTACCTCGCGATTTATAAAATAAGTGAGTCAGAATATGGTTTTTTGTTAAAATTGCATCACCTAATATCTGATGGTTGGTCAACTTCAATTATTCAACAAGAAATCTGTGATCAGTATACCAATTTATTGGAGGGAAAAGAGGAAATACCTGCAGTTTCATACTCATATGTAGATTACATTGGGAAAGAAAAAAAGTATCTTAATTCAGAACGATTCCTGAAGAATAAAGCATATTGGCATGAGAAATTCATTGATGTGCCGGAGTTATTTTTATATAAAGGTATCACAAGTCTGGAAGCTAAACGTCAGTCATATCGTATCAGTCAAAAGATGTCTGCAAAAATCAATAAATTCATTATAGATCAGGGTACTTCACTAAACACTTTATTTATAACAGTGATGTTTATTTATTTACATAAAATAATGAATCTAGAAGATATGGTCCTAGGTACTCCTGTAATGAATCGGACTGATAAAGAAGATAAGCAAACAATTGGTATGTATACGAGCACGGTCCCAGTAAGAATGAATATAAATCCAGATTGGACGGTAAGTGAACTCTTCAAATCGGTAATTCTGGAGTTAAAAAGATGTTATATACATCAAAAATATCCCTATGATCTGTTAATTGCTGATCTGGGATTGAATAAAAAAGGTTACGACAGTCTTTTCAAAATTTGCGTAAATTATTATAACACCCAATACTTTAAGCATGTTGCTGGATTGCCGGCTGAAGTAAGGGAATATCATGGTCAAAATCAGAGTTATTCTATGCAATTAATCGTAAATGAATGGACAAACAATGAAATAACTCTCAATTTCGACTACAAAATTAGCGAATATACAGAAGAAGAAATTCAAATTATGTATGAGAGTATGAATCATATTTTAAATCAAATGTTGATAGATCCAGTAATGCAGATTAAGGATATTCATCTTTGTAGTGAGGATGAGTTTCATGAGCGAATCTATGCCTTGAATGCGACAGAGGCAAGTTATCCACGTGACAAAACAGTCCATGAGATTTTCGAGGCACAAGTTGAGAAAACACCAGACCACGTGGCTCTGCATTTTGAGGGTCAAACACTTTCATACAGAGAGCTAAACTGCAGAGCTAACCGACTGGGGTCATTTCTTGAGAAGCAAGGAGTGAAGAAAGAGAAAATTGTAGCAATCCGTGCATCTCATTCCTTCGAGCTTATCATTGCTATGTTAGGCGTGCTGAAAGCCGGTGGAGCTTATTTGCCAATTGAACCGTCTTATCCGGTAGAGAGAATGAATTTTATGTTGAAGGATTCAGAAGCTATCATCTTGTTAACAAATGATGAATTACCATCAGGCTTAGAATTTCGAGGTCAAACATTTGATCTCCGACATGAAGGGGTTTACACGGAGGAAAGCCAAAATGTAGATCGAGGCTGCTCTTCCAATGATCTCGTTTATATGATTTATACTTCAGGGTCAACTGGCAATCCCAAGGGGGTTATGATTGAACACCAAAATCTAATCAACTACATTTGGTGGGCTAACAAAACGTATGCGGGAGAGAATGAAATATTTGCACTATATTCTTCAATTTCTTTTGACTTAACAGTAACTTCAATTTTTACTCCTTTGATTGCTGGTAATCAAATTTCTATTCATGCTGATGATGGCGGAGAGTTTATTCTACACAAAATTATGAAGGAAAATCTGGCGACGCTTATTAAGCTTACACCAGCGCATCTTATATTGATTAAGGATATGGATAATCGGAGCTCCTCCGTAAAGAAAATGATCGTGGGAGGGGATAACCTCAAGGTTACAGTCGCTAAAGAAGTGGTGGACAGCTTTGGTGGTGATATCGAAATTTACAATGAATACGGGCCAACAGAAGCTACTGTGGGTTGTATGATCTATAAGTACGATGTAGAGAAAGATACTCGTGCTTCAGTTCCAATTGGTGTAGCAATCGACAATGCACAAATTTATTTATTGAATAAGTATTTGGGTCCGATACCTACGGGATTACTGGGTGAAATCTATATCTCGGGTGATGGTGTGGCCAGAGGTTATCTGAATAGGCAAGAATTAACTGAAAGAGTCTTTATAGATAATCCTTTCAGACCAGGAGAGAAAATGTACAAAACAGGGGATATTGCTAGATATCTTTCTGATGGGAATATTGAGTATATCGGAAGGGAAGATAATCAGGTAAAGCTGAGAGGATATCGTATTGAGCTTGGAGAGATAGAAAAGTCTCTTTTGGATTACAAGCTCATAAAAGATGTCGTTGTAACCGTCAAGGGGAAACTGCTCTACGCTTACTATGTCAGTGAGGAAGCGTTAGATGTTGGAGACTTGAAGACTTGGCTGTTAAAACAACTCCCAACGTATATGATTCCAAATAAATTTGTTTTTCTAAAACAGCTACCATTAACGGTGAATGGGAAAGTTGATTTTAATTCATTGCCTATAGAAGATACAGATGTTAAAGATATTATCAGTTACCGTAGTTACGAGGAAAAACAGCTAATCCATGCTATGGAAGAGATTCTTGGAGTTCAAGATATTAGTATGGATGATGATTTTTACGAAATTGGCGGGGATTCTATAAAAGCTATTCAAATTGCTTCCAAGTTAAAAAACTTCAATATTTATATCGCTGTTAAAGACATTCTTAGCAAAGGCCACATTGAAGAAATTGCAGCGGCAATGACTGTAAGAGAGGATGTTAGTCCAGTAGATCAAGATCGATGTACTGGAGTTGTAGAAATGACACCGATTATGCAATGGTTCTTTTCACAAGATTTTAAAGAGGTCAACCATTATAATCAGTCTGTTTTGTTATCATGCAAGAAAGCTGTGAAATTCGATCATGTTCGGAAATGCATGGATTATCTTATCGAACATCATGATATGTTACGGCTTAACTATGATGAGAGCAAAAATGAGTGGTTTTATCGAAATGATTTTAGGAACGATATTAGTCATTTGGAATATTTTGATCTTTCAAATGAAACGGATTTGAATAGGGAAAAGAAAATAAAAGAGCTTGGTTTTCATGTTAAGTCAAGTTTTGATTTGAAATATGGTCCATTACTCAAAGGAAGTATGTTCAAATTAGGCGAAGATGAGCAGTTGATTTTGCTTACTGCACATCACCTTGCTGTTGATGGTATTTCTTGGAGAATATTGATCGAGGATTTTATAACCCTAATGGAACAATTCGAACAAGGGGAAACGATTTCTTTACCACTAAAAACAAATTCATTTAAGGATTGGTCCAGCCAGTTAAAAGCTTATAGTCGAGGGATTTCTGAAAATGTAATGGGATACTGGAGAGAGGTTCAATTAAAAGAAAGTTATTTTCCTGTTGAATTTGAACAAGGACCAGATGATATAAGTTCTTCAGTGATGGTGAAAAGGCAGTTGAATAAACAAACTCTTGATGATTTTTCCCGAAAAATTCAAGAGATTTACGGACTTACTCTCCATGAAGGTTTGATTATCGCCCTATTATTAACGCTAAAGCCAATTACTCAACAAGAGTTGATTGTAATTGATTTAGAAGGACATGGGAGAGAAACGATTAATGAACAAATGGATGTGTCTAGAACTGTCGGATGGTTTACCACTATATATCCTGCATATTTTATCGTAGAAGATCAGGGATTGGATTTTCAATTGAAGAGTTTAAAAGAACAATTGAAAAACATACCTAACAAGGGCTTTGATTTTGGAATATTACAATTCATAAACCAAACCATTCCAAATAGTTCCTCTAAAAGAGTTCGATTTAATTACCTAGGGGATTTTGATAATACGTTTAACAACCATTTTCAACAACTCACTAATATAGATTGCGGATTGAACATTGGGAGTAGCAATCATCTTACTGCAATCATAGACATAGTAGCTATGGTAGTGAACCAAAAATTTCATATCGAGATTACCTTTAGCAAAAACAGGTTTTACACTGAAACTATGCAAGATTTATTAAATAATTTTATAGAAAAAATACAGGAAATTGTCCATTTTTGCGAAGAGAAAAGCAATAAAGAGTTCACTCCTTCCGATTTTAAGTTAGATATCTCACAAGATGAATTGGATGATTTATTTCGATAGGTAAGACAGGATATTAATAAAAAAATGGATTAGGAGCCTGACATATGAGTGAATCGGCTGTCCAACAAATAACTTATGAAAGTGAAAGAGATATTCATGATGTCCAATACTACAAGGGTATTCCTTTCAATAAAGAAATACTTCAGGAAATACGAATTCTTCAGGAAAAAAATAACTGGTATAACTTCTTTTCGATCGCCTTGGACTGGCTACTGATTGCTGCCGCCATTACTGTATCACAGATATATCCTAATCTTCTCGTTTATATTCTTTCAATTATATTGATTGGAGGAAGAATGAGGGGGTTGGATAATCTCATGCATGAAGCAAGTCATGGAATGTTATTCAAAAATCGCAAATTGAATAAATGGGTAGCTTCCATTTTTGTGGCATTCCCTACATTTACAAACTACACTGCGTATTGTAATTCGCATTATAAACACCATAAATACTTATGGACTGAGAAGGACCCAGATACTGCGGAACTGAAATCTCTTGGTCTTAGCCAGTCAACAATATCCAAGAAAGATTTCGTGTTCAAATACATTCTCGGTTCTTTTATTATCAAGCATATCTTCAAAAACATTCGAGGCTGCATTGCTAGATTATTTTCTAAAGAAGAACAAAGCTTGGTGGAGTATGTAATTAAGTTGGGATTTTGGTTCACTGTAATTACACTATCCATTGTATTCGGATTCTGGTTGCAGCTTATATTGTATTGGTTTGTGACACTGGTTACTGTTTTCCCCATTATACGGTTTTGGTCTGATCTTTCAGACCACTCGGGTTTGGAAGGGGCAGACCCCCTATATTCAAGTAGAAACAATTATGGAAATTGGCTAGAAAGACTCATCTTATCTCCTCATCATGACAGTTATCATATTGTACATCACCTTTTTGCATATATTCCTCATTATAATCTAAGAAAAGCACATATTGTTTTGATGAAAAATCCAGAATACGCAAAGGCACATCATTGTACGGGCTTCTTTAAAACATTTCTGCCAGGATTCAGTTCAGTGATCGATGATGTTGTAAAAAAATTAAATTTTAAACAACAATAGCATCGATATAGAAAAAGGAGAGCCGTGAAATGAAGAAGCTCAACAAGCTATTATGTATAGTCATTTTTTTTACTTTGTACATGTCAATGAATAGCGCTAACGTGAATGCACAACCTTTTCAAATAGAACAGCAACAGATCGAACGGGTTGTTAGCTATTTTGAAGATCAGATGAAAAGGGCAGATATACCAGGCGCGGCAATTGTTATTGTTCAGGGAGATAAATTGCTCTATAAAGGTGGCTTTGGATTCAAAGATCTGAAAGCTGAACAATTGGTAGACGCTGGTACCTACTTTGAACTTGGTTCTACAACTAAAGCATTTACTGCTCTTGCAATTTTAAAATTAGAACAAGAAGGAAAGGTTCGGTCTGAAGACCCAGTAACAATGTATATTCCTGAATTCAATATGTATTTTAACGGGGCAAAGGCTGATATTACGATCAGACAGTTGCTGAACCATACAAGCGGGATTGCTTTCGAAACCATAGATGAGATTCCAAAGAGTACAGAAAATGATGCATTAGAGAAAACCGTACAGTTATTAGTGGGGCAAGAGCTACAAAGCGCCCCCGGTAAGGAGTTCTCCTATGCAACAATTAATTACGATATTTTAGGTTTAATTATTCAGCGTGTGACAGGTCAATCATATGAGGCATATATGACAGATCATGTTCTAAAACCACTTGGAATGAATCATACCTATTTATTTAAATCGGATGTTCCACAACATGAAGTCTCTAAGGGATACAAAATGTTTTTTTTGAAACCTCGCTTGTACGATGCACCGACCTATAGAGGCAACACGCCAGCTGGTTATATTCTAAGTAACGCGGAAGAAATGGAAAAATGGTTAAAATTCCAGTTAGGCTTTCTCGGAGAAGGGCAAATTGACAGCTCTCTAGTATTAAAGTCGCATCAATATGATCCGGCGTATGTAGCTACCGGAGAAGATTGGATGTATAGGGACGGATGGTATATCGATGACCAGGGCAGACGTATCTACCATGGTGGAAATAATCCAAACTTCTCATCAGCTATCTTTCTACAGCCGAATGAAGGTTTGGGCGTGGCCTTGCTTGCTAACATGAACTCGGATTATACGTATTCTACGGCCAAGGACATTATAAAAATGCTGATGGGACAAAATGTGAATACAGTGATCTCTGATGTATATTCAGTTACCGACAAGGTTTCCGTTGTAGTGTGTGTGATCATGTCTCTGGTTATTATTACCTTGTTGATTGCAATGTGGAAGTTAATATTACAGATAATTAATAAACAAAGAAGATTTGTAGCACCTAAGTTCGGTACAAACTTTATGATTTTATTTTTTCTTCTCTTATTAATCGTTTTTGAATGGATAATCTACTATATTCCTCAATTTGCATTTAATGGTGTAGGGTGGGGGTTTGTATCGGTATGGGCTCCGTTAACTATACTGATAGCAGTTGCTGAGTTAGGAGCAGGTGTTGGAATGTATTTTCTATATAGAATTGCAGTTCTTCTTTTTAGAAAAGAAGATGGTGCTCCTAACCAAAATATAAGAGCAGGGGGCGGAACATGGGAAATGTAGAGTTGCAGATGAAGACTAAGCCTCAACAAGCTATTAAATATAACCAGAATTTTTTGTGGTTTTTATTTGGAAGAAGTTTGTCGGTAGTTGGCACGAGTGTGTTTGATTTTGTTCTGAGTTTATATGTATTGGACTTGACAGGCTCGGTAACGGCTTTCTCTACAATATTAGCCTTGGCAATCCTTCCGCAGGCTGCTGTAAATATGTTCGGTGGTGTATTTGTAGATAAGTACAACAAAAAAAAGATTATGATTTTTGCTGAAGTGTCTAGTGCACTTATCTCCATTCTATTCTTATTTTTATTTTTACAGAATCTCCAAAGTATCTTTATAATTTCGGTGCTTGTTATCTTGTTGAATGCATTTCAAAGTCTGTTCTGGCTAGCGGGTAATTCTTCAATTCCTAACATTGTAGGTGAAGAAAGAGTTGCAAAGGCTAATGCTAGTCTGGAAGGAATTTGGGCGGTCATGAATATCCTGGGGCCAGTCATAGGTGCAATTATCTATAATAAACTAGGGATGGTAATGATTTTTTCTCTAAGCTCCATAACTTTTTTAATTGGAGCTTTGTCAGTAATTTTTATCATTTTCGATAGTAAATCCCACGGTGAGAGGCAAGCTGAAGAGAGCTACTGGTCTGATTTGAAAGCGGTATTCATTTTTATTAATGATCAAAAGATTTTAAAGCTTTTGTTGTTCGTAGCTGTATTAATAAACTTTATTTACAATCCCTTATT
This sequence comes from Paenibacillus sp. NN59, assembly GCF_057597225.1. Classification (NCBI taxonomy): domain Bacteria; kingdom Bacillati; phylum Bacillota; class Bacilli; order Caryophanales; family Paenibacillaceae; genus Paenibacillus; species Paenibacillus sp. NN59. The sequence goes on from NZ_CP199678.1 coordinate 1,077,602, forward strand.
GTATTTGGGGATACCTTATATCGCTTACGATGTTATGAATGTATCGGCAATTCAACTTTCTTTAATAAGAGGGGCCGCAGCTGTCGGGACGATCCTTGGTGCACTTTATGTATTTAGATTAAAGTCAGGCCACGTAATGTTCAAAAAGTTTTTTATTTTATTGCAAATCCAAGCTTTCATCATAATATGTTGGTCATTTCCATCTTTTCCGATGTTCAAGGAATCCTCCACGTTTCTTATTACTGGTGTATTTATTGTACTGCTGGGCTTAATCAGTATGCTAAACACAGTACAGAATATTCCTATTTTGGGTTACTTTCAAATCGAGATTCCAGAGGATCTACGTGCGCGGGTGTTTGGTATGTTGAAGACGGCATTGTTAATATCTACACCGATTGGTATTTGGTTCTATGGTTTGATTTTCAAATATATCCCATGGACGTATGTCGTTATCGTTTCTGGAGCAGTTATCGTAATATTGTGCTTAATATTAAGTCGAAATCCTGTTTTTACAAGTTTTATAAGGAATATTGACAAAAAATAAAGTTGGGGGATTTTCCTATGATAGAAATGAAAAAGCTCCAAAAAGAAAGTGTAGAAGATATGTATCCCCTCAGCCCTGTGCAGGAAGGGATGTTATTTCATTACCTGAATCACCCAGGCAGTAAATTATATTTTGAACAGCTTGTTCTAGATTTAGATGGTCACGTAGACAGTGCTTTATTCCGAAAAGCATGGCAGCTCGTCGCAGAATCAAATGAGATGCTGAGAACTGTGTTTCGATGGGATAAGTTATCGGCGCCAATACAAATTGTATTGAAAGAATGCTTCCTATCTATAAAAGAGCATGACCTCTCTAGTGAGCGGGAGGACGAACGAGAACGACTTTTGCAATCTATTTTAGAAGAGGATCGTGCTAATCCGATAGATATAAGTAGTGAACCATTCCGGATTATACTTTGTAAGTTGGAGGTTGGTCATTATCAAATGATAATAACCAATCATCATATTATACTGGATGGTTGGAGTAACGGGATTTTGCTGAAAGAATTTTTCCGGTTTTATGGTCAGCTTCGAACTGGACAAGAATTTAGAATTATTACAAAAAATAAGTATAAACAGTTTATAGAGTGGCATCGCCAGCAGGACAGTATGGAACAAAAAAAATTTTGGGATTCGTACTTGAAAGGGTTTGACACCAAAAATCTTTTGCCGAAGCGTAGCAGATTTTCAAAAAAAGTCACTGATCCACATAGTTACCCTTTGACGTTACCAAATGAATTCAAAGAGCGGATGGCACAAACGGTAAGGGAGTTAAAGACAACCTCAGCAACGTTATTATATACTGCATGGGGAATTTTACTACAGCGATATAGTAACACATGGGATGCTGTTCTCGGAACGACAGTATCTGGGAGAAGTGCCTCTGTTGAAGGTGTTGATAATATGGTTGGACTTTTCATTAACACCCCTCCGCTACGGGTGAAAACAGAGCTAAACGATAGTGTCCAGGATCTTTTGAAACGAGTGGAGGCAGGTATTTATGAGAGGGAGCAATACGAAAGTACTTCTATTGTAGATATTAAGGCTTGCAGTGAAGTTGGGATTCAAGAGTCTTTGTTTGATTCAATACTAGTCATTGAAAATTACCCCCTTGAAAAGACTATGATGAAATCGGAAGATGGACTAAGGGTAACTGACTACTCCATATTTGAACAAACCAATTTTGACCTTACAGTCGAAATTGAACTTTTTGATGAAATAAGATTAACATTCTCATATATGAGTGATTTGTTTGACGAAGCAATGATTCAGAGGATGTCTATGCACTATGTGAATATATTAGAACAGATGATTTGGAACTATAATTTGCCGATCACTCAGATTGATCTGTTGACTAAAGAGGAAGAGAAGCAATTAAGTATAGAGTTTAACTCAACTACAGCTGATTATCCTAATTTTGCGATGATTCATGAACTGTTTGAAAATCAAGTAAAGAAGACCCCAGATCATGTAGCAGCTGTCTATGGTAATTCTAGGGTGACTTATAGGCAACTTAACGAACGCTCCAATCAGCTTGCTCGGAAACTGAGAAGCATGGGGGTTGGAAGAGATTCGATCGTGGCGTTGATGGCTGAACGATCACTGACGATGATTACAGCTATTATGGCTATTGTCAAGGCAGGCGGTGCTTATTTGCCGATTGATCCAGAATATCCGCAGGATCGTATCCAGTTTATTCTTGAGGACAGCGGAGCAAAGATGCTATTAACACAAAAGCATTTGGTAGAGCGTCACACTCTCAATATTCAGATGATAAATGCTGATGATCCCAAGTGGTATGAGGGTGAATACTCCAATCTGGAACGTATGGGCTCCTCAGAGGATTTGGCTTATGTTATTTACACTTCGGGTTCTACTGGAAAGCCTAAGGGAGCGATGATTGCTCATTATTCTCTTGTTAATCGGATAAACTGGATGCAGAAACAATATCCGATTAATGAGTCTGACGTAATTATGCAGAAAACCCCATTTACTTTTGATGTATCTGTGTGGGAAATGTTTTGGTGGACGGTGAATGGTGCGAGTGTATGTTTCTTGGAGCCAAGCGGTGAAAAAGATCCACACGCGATTATAAAATGCATTCATCAACACAATGTAAGTACGATGCACTTCGTACCGTCGATGTTAAACAGTTTTCTAGATTATGTTCAAGTGATGGATGAAGTAGAGATGATTTCCAGTCTGAAACGAGTATTCTGCAGTGGGGAAGCACTTGGAGTGAGTCAGGCGAAGAAATTTAATGATTATTTACATGAAACAATGCAGGTAGAATTAATAAATTTATATGGACCGACAGAGGCTACTATTGATGTATCTTATTATAATTGTTCTGCAGATAATCGTATGGAACTCATTCCAATTGGAAAGCCAATAGATAATATTCAGTTATATATTTTGGATCAGGTTGGAAAACTGCAGCCTGTAGGTATAACGGGAGAACTTTGTATTGCTGGAGATGGCCTTGCGAGAGGATATTTGAACCGAACTGAATTGACATCCGAAAAATTTGTAGATAACCCGTTCGTATCGGGTAAGAAAATGTACAAAACAGGGGATCTCGCACGTTGGTTGCCAGATGGTAATATTGAGTACCTTGGCAGAATGGATCATCAGGTAAAGATTCGTGGAGTCAGAATTGAGCTAGGAGAGATCGAAAAGCAACTTACAGTTTATCCGGCTATAAAGGAAGCAGTGGTTGTTCCAAAAACAGATGAGAGCGGCAGTACTTACTTGTGTGCATATTTTACAGCTGACAACGATGTATTGATTACGGATATTAAGAAACATTTAGCTGCAAATTTGCCTAGCTACAGTATTCCTAGTTTTATCGTTCGATTAAAGCATCTTCCTTTATCATCTAATGGGAAACTAGACCGTAAGGTATTACCGGACCCCGATACAACTTCGACAATAGCGACTGAATACACACCACCGTCTACCATGCTAGAAGAAAAGTTGGTAGCAATATGGCAGCAGGTACTTAATATTCAACAAGTAGGAATTGACTACAATTTCTTTGAAATGGGTGGACATTCATTACGAGCGACGTCAGTTGTATCTAGAATTCATAAAGAAACGGATGTAAAGATCCCGTTAAGTTACATTTTTGAGTATCCAACGATTCGGGAATTGGCAAGTATGATTGAACAATTAGATACAAGTCGTTATATCGAACTACAACCTGTAGGAATAAGGGATCATTATTCAGTTTCCTCGGCTCAAAAAAGACTTTATATTCTGAACCAGTTGGAAAATGGCTCTATGAACTATAACATGTCAGGCACAGTAGTCATACAAGGCAGGCTGGATCGTGAGCATCTGCAGACTGCACTACAACGTTTGATACAAAGGCATGAAGCCCTTCGTACTTCATTTTTGGTGAAGAATGGCGAGATTGTACAAGAAGTCCATCCCGATGCTGAATTTCAACTGGAGCATGTAAAAATGCATGATTTTGAAATTCCGAAAGTTATGCAACAATTTGTAAAACCATTTGATCTGAGTCAAGCTCCGTTGATTAGATGCCGACTGATTGAATCTGAATCGGAGAAGTATGTATTGCTGCTTGATATGCATCATATCATCTCAGATGGTGTTTCAATGAATATTCTCATACAGGATTTTATTGATATTTATAAGGGGAACGAACTCCCTGAACTTGCAATACAATACAAAGATTATTCTGTATGGCAAAATACCATGATAGAATCAAAAGCATTCCTAAATCAGGAAAAATATTGGTTGGATACATTCAAAGGGGGCGTACCGACTCTAGAATTGCCTTTGGATAGGGTTCGACCAACTTCACAAAGTTTTGAGGGAGATAGCTTCACTTTTGAGTTAAAAGCAAGAGATGCTGAAGCGATACTCTCTCTGGCGAATAAAACTGGCACGACGCTCTACATGGTGTTGTTAGCCGCATATCATCTTTTACTCTCCAAATATTCAGGACAAGATGATATTATAATCGGATCGCCTGTGGCAGGACGGCATCATGCGGGGACTGATCGTATTTTGGGCATGTTCGTTAACACGCTTCCGATGCGTAATCACGCTCGGGCTGAATTAACATTTGGGCAGTTCCTTCAACAGGTAAAACAACAGTCTCTGCTAGCATTCGAGAATCAGGATTATCCTTTTGAGCTTCTCGTTGAAAAAACAGTACAAACTAGGGAAATCAGTAGAAATCCGTTGTTTGATACCATGTTTGTGCTTCAAAATACAGAGAACATCACTATTGATTTAGATGGGCTTTCATTTCAATTATATGATTACGAATCTAATATCTCCAAATTTGATCTAACGTTGAGTGCCCAAGAAGAAAAAGGTAGCATATTATTCCGATTCGAGTATGGTATTAATCTCTTTAATAGACCTACGGTTGAAAGGATGGCACAGCACTTCCTGAATTTATTACAAAATATCCCTACATCTTTGAACCAGCGTCTAGCTGAGATGAAAATTATGTCATTTTCTGAGGAAAAGCAAGTTTTATTTGATTTTAATAATACGCGTAGTGTGTATCCTAAAGACAAGACTTTAGGTCAGTTATTCGAAGAACAGGTCGAACGAACACCGGATCAATGCGCGATTATACATGAAAATTATCAGCTAACATATAGAGAGTTGAATGATAAGGTTAACATTCTTTCTTGTGAACTCAGATCGAGAGGTGTAGGTCGGGAGGACATTGTCGCTGTGTTGGCGGAACGCACTCCGGAAATGATTATAGGTATCCTTGCCATTGTGAAGTCGGGTGGGGCTTACATGCCAATAGACTCGCAATATCCTGAACATCGTATACAATACATGATTGAAGACAGTAGAAGTGTACTGCTCTTAACAACTAACAAACAACCTTTAGATATTGGTTATTCAGGAGAATGGCTGGATATAAGTCGGGAAAATGAGCGTCTTTGGAATTCGGAAGCAGACCCTGTTGTGGGAACCAATATGTCATCGGATCTAGCTTATATAATCTATACTTCGGGTTCCACAGGGAGACCGAAGGGGACAATGATTGAGCATAGAAGCGTTATTAGACTTGTGAAAAACACGAATTATATTACCTTTGAAGCGGGAGATAAAATTCTTCAGACGGGATCGCTTGTATTCGATGCTTCTACTTTCGAAGTATGGGGAGCTCTTTTAAACGGATTACAATTATGTCTTGTTGATGAGGACGTAATTTTGTCTTCTCGTAAATTGCATGAAGCGATAGTTGCGTTGGAGATAAATATGATGTGGTTAACAGCCCCTTTATTTAATCAACTTTCTTCAGCAAAACCGGAGATGTTTGAGACGCTTAAATATTTGTTGATTGGTGGTGACGTGTTATCACCTGCACATATTCAAGCCGTAAAAAATCAATGTAAAAATGTCACGATTATTAATGGATATGGCCCGACGGAAAATACAACATTTACTACATGTTTCTCCATCGAAAGCTACGTTAAAGGACCAATTCCGATTGGAAGGCCTATAAGTAATACTAGCGTGTACATTGTAGATAAGAATCAAATGCCTTGTCCTATCGGTGTCCCTGGTGAGCTTTATATTGGTGGAGATGGTTTAGCTAGGGGATATTTAAATAATCCAGAGTTAAATGAAGAGAAGTTCATATCTATTCCTTTGGAACAGTCTGGAGAGTTGACAGATATCAAGGTGTACCGCTCAGGGGATCGTGGGCGTTGGCTGGTTGATGGAAACATAGAGTTCATGGGCAGAATGGACACTCAAGTGAAAATACGTGGATATCTTGTTGAGATTCCTGAAATTGAGAAACGGATTCTCAACTATGAGGGTGTCAAAGCGGTTGTTGTAGTTCCTAAAGGCAGCGAAACCAATAAACAGCTTTGCGCATATCTAACAGCGGATACTACAGTAAAGACGACTGTGATTCGAGAGTTTCTATCATTAGAATTGCCAAGTTACATGATTCCTGCTTATTTTGTCGTTATGGACACCTTGCCTCTAAAAGTCAGCGGTAAGATTGATATCGATGCATTACCGGAGATTGAGGAAAATCTAATAATGCAAGGAAGATATAAGGCTCCTTCCAATGATGTGGAAGAGAAACTAATCAGTATATGGCAAGAACTCTTAGGATTTGAGGAGATTGGAGTAACTCATAATTTCTTTGAATGTGGAGGACATTCCCTGAACGCAACGTTATTAATGGCTCAAATTCATAAGGAATTTGAAGTTGAGATGCCGCTGCGAGAGTTGTTCAAGTGCCCCACTATTGAGCAGCTTGCAGAGTATATTGCTGCGTCTACGAAGTTGAATCAATATGTTCCTATCGAACCCTTGGAAAAAGCCGCTTACTATGCAGCTTCCGCAGGACAAACTAGGTTGTATGTTCTTAGTCAATTAGATGGAGTTGGCGTAAGCTATAACGTCCCAGCAGCCTTTATAGTGAAAGGGAATCTGGATCATACTAGAGTTGAACGGGTTATCCAGCAATTGGTTCAAAGACATGAACTGTTGCGGACATCTTTTGAAATGGTTTATGGGAAGGTCGTACAGATTGTACACGAGAAAGTTGATTTTAGAGTAGAACGACTAGAGACGAAGGAAGAATATATTGAAGAGACTCTTAGAAGGTTTATTCGTCCTTTCAATGTTCATAGTGCTCCCTTAATAAAGGCAGGGATAGCTAACATTCGAGAGGATAGACACCTTTTGCTGTTTGATATGCATCATATGATAACAGACGGAACCTCCATGGGCATTTTAATAGAGGAATTTATCCAATTGTATGAGGGAATTGAGCTATCACCTTGTCGTATTCAGTACAAAGATTTTGCATATTGGCAGAACATGTTACTTGAGAGTGATAGAATTCAACAACAAGAGCAATATTGGCTTGATACATATGCCGGGGAAATTCCAGTTCTGAATTTGCCAACGGACTATGTTCGCCCAGCTATGCAAAGTTTCCAGGGAAAGCGGTTTTCGTTTGAACTAGATAGAATGCTATCAGACCGATTGAACATTTTCGTTAGACAGACGGGTGCAACGCTCTACATGGTCTTGCTAGCAAGTTTTAATGTGCTACTCCATAAATATACTAGTCAAGAGGACATTATTGTCGGCTCTCCGATTGCTGGCAGATCACATGCGAATGTGAAATCTATGCTGGGGATGTTTGTGAATACACTTGCTATGCGTAGTAAGCCTTGCGGTGAAAAGACGTTTTTGAATTTTCTTCGTGAAGTCGAAGAGACGACATTAACAGCTCTGGAGAACGCTGACTATCCATTTGAACAGTTAGTGGAGAAACTGAACATACCAAGAGATAAGGGAAGGAACCCCTTATTCGATGTCTTGTTCGTACTCCAAAATATGAATATGAAAAAGCTTGAAGTTAAAGGACTCCAGTTCGAGCCCCTTCGTGTGGATCACCAAGCAGTGAAGTTTGATCTTGCACTTAACGTTGAGGAGAACGAGGGTGTTGTTCAATTTCTTTTGGAATACAGTACGAAGTTATTCAGGGATGAGACAATGGAACGTTTTAGTAAGCATTTTATATGCATTCTTGAACAAATTGTTGATCATTCTGAATTAAAAATTGCAGAGATCGAACTGTTATCATCTGATGAGAGAGAGCAACTGTTATTTGGTTTCAATAACACAGAAGCTGAATTTCCGAAGGATATCATGATTCATGAATTGTTCAAAGAGCAGGCAGAAAGAATACCTGAGCGGATTGCTGTCGTGTTTGGTGATGAAAGTCTAACATATCAAGAACTTCACGAACGATCCAACCAATTGGCCAGATTGCTTAGGGATAATGGGATAGGAAGAGATGATGTCGTAGCATTAATCGCTGAACGCTCAATTGAGATGATTGTAGCTATTATGGCTATTGTTAAAGCGGGAGGGGCTTATCTTCCAATTGATCCTCATTATCCGCTGGAACGTATTCAATTCATGCTAGAAGATAGTAATTCTAAGATTTTATTGACGCAAGAAATATGGATGGCTCAGTTTAGTGCGTGCCATTTAAAAGTGATGAGTTTAAATGATTCAACTTTATATCAAGGTGACAGCTCAAATCTGGTTCGTGTGGGAACTTCCCAAGATCCGGCTTATATCATCTACACTTCTGGGTCTACAGGTCAACCCAAGGGAGTTATTATTGAACACCAAGCTTTGGTGAACCGAATTCTATGGCAGCAAAAGAAATATCCTATCGGTGAACAGGATATTATTATGCAAAAAACTCCATTTACTTTTGACGTGTCAGTATGGGAGATGTTCTGGTGGGCGATTACAGGCGCTCAAGTATGTTTCCTACAACCCGGAGGTGAAAAGGATCCTGCTGCAATCATTGAGTGTATTGATCATCATCAGATTACCACAATGCATTTCGTACCATCAATGTTAGGAATCTTCCTTGAAGAAATTGAAAGGCCAGAGACGGTTAACAAATTAACAAGTCTTCGTCAAGTTTTTACTAGCGGAGAGGCACTGAGCGGAAAACAAGCAATTAAATTCAATGAACTTCTTTGCGATAGTATAGGGGTCAAACTGATTAATCTCTATGGACCGACGGAAGCGGCGATTGATGTAACCTATTTTGATTGTTCAATGAGAGATGATCTGGAGAATGTCCCCATTGGCAAACCGATTGATAATATTCAAATCTATATTGTTGATGCAGAGGATAAGTTAAAACCAATTGGGGTTCCAGGAGAACTATGCATTGGCGGCACTGGCCTTGCAAGAGGTTATCTGAATCGCACTGAACTTACGGCAGAGAAATTTGTACTCAATCCCTATGTGCCAGGTAGCAGAATGTATAAGACCGGGGATATGGCTAAATGGTTACCTGATGGGGAGATCGCATATTTAGGAAGACTTGATGACCAAGTCAAAATTCGTGGGATTCGGATTGAGTTAGAGGAAATTGAAAGGAAATTGGTTCAACATCCTCAAATCAAAGAAGCAGTAGTGGTGGCAAGAAGTCGTGCAGGAAATCCATATCTATGTGCTTACTTTACTGTTTCTTCTGAGGTAACAATTAGCGAACTACGGACATATCTCTTAAAGAAGCTTCCGGATTATATGGTGCCGAGTTTTATGCTGCAACTTGAAAACATTCCATTGAGTCTGAATGGGAAAGTAGATCGCAAGGCACTTCCGGTGTTAGACAAAGAAGTCGTTACACAAACGCCATATATTGCCCCATCAACTCTTCTTGAAATAAAAATTGCGGAAATATGGAATCAAATTATGGGACCGGGGCATGCCATCGGTGCGTGTGACAACTTTTTTGAAATCGGAGGTAACTCTTTAAGCGCTGCAGCTGTGGTATCCAAAGTACGCAAACAGCTGAGGGTTGAAATTCCATTGAGTGAAATGTTCAATAGCCCCACTGTTAAACAGCTAGCTGAATATATTGAGAGCCAGAAGCGTGTTTCCTATAATCCCATTCAGTCTGCAGAGTTCAGGGATTATTATCCCGTATCTTCCGCGCAAAAAAGATTATACATGATGTGCCAATTTAATGGAGTAGATACCAGTTACAATATGCCTGTCGCATTGTCTCTAAAGGGTATCCTTAATATGACCAGTTTGAAGGAAGCAGTTCAGAAGCTCATAGATCGACATGAAGGATTGCGTACAACTTTTGATATAGTAGACGATCAGATTGTTCAGAGAATCCATACAGATGTAGTTAGTTCCATTGACATTCTGACAGATTCGGGACGACATATTCATGAAATTCAGAGAGCATTTGTCCGGCCATTTGATCTGTCTGAGGCCCCATTATTAAGAGTCGGGTTGGTAAAAATTGCAGACAATGAGCATATGTTACTGATGGATATGCACCATATCATCTCGGATGGTTTGTCTATGAATATTCTAATTCAAGAGTTTTGTAGCTTGTATCAAGGGCTGTTGTTACCCGAAATTGGTATTCAATATAAGGATTATGCTGTATGGCAAAACAGTAGTGAATATAAGGAAGCTATAGCTGAGCAAAGGGAGTATTGGCTTGAGCTTTTTTCGAGAGATATCCCTGTATTGGATATGCAAACGGAAGGAGTACGTCCTGCAATCCAGAGCTATAATGGGGCTAGCATAGACCTCCAGCTTGACCAACAGCTAAGTTTATCTTTGAAGAGGTTTGCAACTGACAATGGAGCGACGCTTCATATGCTTATGATGTCAGCATTTTATGTCTTGTTGTATAAATATACCGGTCAGGAAGAGTTCGTTATTGGGACGCCTATCGCGGGAAGAGATCAGGAAGAATTAAAAAATACTGTTGGAATGTTTGTTAATATGCTACCACTACGAAATAAAGTATCTGGTGGGCAAACGTTTAACCAGTTGCTCCAAGAATGTAAACTGACTGCACTTGCAGCTTATGACAATCAAAATTATTCGTTTGATGATCTGGTTGAACAACTTCATTTGCAAAGAGATTTGAGTAGAAATCCATTATTTGATGTGGTTTTTGCTTTACAAAGTATCACTCAAGATGTTTTTTCAATGGGTGAAGACTTGAAACTTAATTTTCACAATTTTGAGAGTCGTACAGCGAAATACGATTTATCTATGGATATTTTAGAACAGCCAGATGTAGTGTCAATTAGCATAGAATACTGTACTGACTTGTTTTCCAAGACAATGATAGGAAACCTTGCGAAACATTATGTAAATATCCTTAAGGAAATAGTTGAACGTTCTGAAATTAAGATTCAAGAACTTAACATGCTAACAATAGAGGAAACAAGCCGAATATTGCATGAGTTTAACAGAACTGAGAGAAGTTACGATCGCGAACAGACATTGCATGCACTGTTCGAAAAGCGCTCATTGCTGAATCCTCTTGAAATTTCATTAGTTTATGGTGATGTCAAAATTTCTTACGACCAGTTAAACAAGAGAGCAAATCAGGTTGCGCATATTCTCAAAGATAAAGGAATAGCAAGAAATGATATCGTTGGAATTCTGGCGGGGCGTTCTATAGACATCATTGTAGCCATACTTGCTGTGCTAAAAGCGGGGGCAGCTTATATGCCTATTGATCCTGATTATCCAGAGGAACGTAAGAATTATATGTTGAAGGACAGTAGAGCCAAGCTCTTGATGACGACGGGAATTACGATGGCACCAGATGATTATAATGGAGCAGTAATAAATCTTGATGACGAATCGTTGTACAAGGGAGTCTCTCATAACCTTGAGAACGTAAATGAGGCACAAGATTTAGCGTATATCATGTATACATCAGGATCTACTGGAAATCCGAAAGGTGTTATGATCACACATCAGAGCGTTCATAATTTGTCCATGTACTATCATGAAATGTTCGACTTGTCACTTCATCGGAATATTGTTCATATGGCTAATGTATCGTTCGATGCTTCGATCGTCGAAATTTTTCCACCACTTATATATGGGGCTACGATATTTATTCTTGAGAAGGATCAGGCACTTGATCGGAGGGCATTCCTTCATTTCGTGAAGGAAAATAGTATTCAGATCGCTCAGTTTGTACCGGTTACGTTGAAAGAGCTCTTGAGCTATGATGAGAAGCCTGAAAGTCTAGATATTGTTATTGTTGCGGGTGATAAGCTGGACGATACTCTTAAACTAGATATTCTTTCCAAAGGTTATCAATTAACTAATCATTATGGTCCTACCGAAGCGACAGTAGATTCGATCGTAGCAATATGTAATCCGTGGTCTACGACGATCGGCAAGCCTATCGCAAACACAAGAGTTTACATTTTGGATAAGGATAACAATATTTCCCCCATCGGGGTTCCAGGAGAATTATGTATTGCAGGAGATGGGCTTGCCCGCGGATATCTGAACAATCAGGAACTTACAGCCAAAAAGTTTTCAGATAATCCTATATCTCCTGGTGAGGTCATTTATAGAACGGGTGACTTAGGAACCTGGACAAGTGACGGAGACATCATATTTTTAGGGCGTCAAGATAATCAAATCAAGCTTAGGGGATATCGAGTTGAACCAGGGGAGATTGAAGAGAAATTGCTGAAATATGTTGGGATTAATGAAGTAGTAGTCATTGATCGCATAGATAAGACCGGAAGCAAGTATCTTTGTGCTTACGTGATTTCAGATGGGGAACTCGACCTTAAAGCGATAAAGAGATATCTTTCGAAGGAGCTTCCCGAGTATATGATCCCTACGCGTTTCATGCGAATCGAGGAGTTTCCATTAACTTCTAACGGAAAAGTAAATAGTAAAGTTTTACCGGAACCAGAGAACTTACAGAGCCTGAGTATCGAGTACACTGCACCAGTTAACGAGACTCAAAAAATTTTAGTACAGATGTGGGAACAGGTTCTTGATGTAACAGGTATCGGCATCCATCATAACTTCTTCGAATTAGGTGGACATTCGTTGAAAGCAACTATCCTTATATCAAAAATACACAAGGAATTAAATACAGTTGTTCCTTTGGCTAAACTATTCAGGCATCCTACAATTCAAGAATTAACAACATTCATTCAGGCAGCTGAATACAATCCGCATATTTCAATCCAGTCTGCGGAGATCATGCCATATTATCCAGTATCCTCATCTCAGAAACGAATTTATATCATGTGGAAGATGAATGAACATTCCACAGCATACAATATGCCATCAGGAATGATTCTTGAAGGGGAAATGGATATATTGAAGTTTGAGAATGCAGTGAAGAAACTGGTCGAACGGCATGAGATATTAAGAACTTCGTTTGATCTAAATGATGGTGAACCTGTGCAGATTGTTCAATCTCATGTTGACACGGATATCCAATTCTTAAAAGGGACAGAAGAAGAACTTAGAGAACGTGCGTTACATTTCATTAAACCTTTTGATTTAACCGCTGCACCTTTGTTTAGAGCAGCTTTGATTACTTTTGAAGAAAATAGGCATTTGATGTTGTTCGATGTGCACCATATTGTATCGGATGGAATATCATTATCAATTATGTTACAGGAATTTGCTAGTTTGTACGGAGGAATCGAACTGGATGACCCAAAACTTCATTATAAGGATTATGCTGTCTGGCATAACCTTTTAATGCAATCGGAAGAGATTAAGGCATCCAGAAAGTACTGGATCGATAGTCTTAGAGATTTTGTTTATACTGAGTTACCTGCTGCCAGGGCATCTGTCGGACAACGACCAAAGGGCATAGTAAAACAAATGGTGATTGATTCTGAATGGATAGGACATGTAAATAAATTTTGTCATAAACATGAGATAACTCGTTCCGTTTTTATATTGGGTGTTTTCCAGATGGCATTACTACGAGTTATGGATCGAAGTGAACTTACATTAGGCGTAACGGTAGCAGGTAGAAGACGAGAAGAGACAGAGTATATGCCGGGAGTATTCCTTAATCTGATGTTGATCAGTTCTAGCCTTCATCATGCGGAGACATTCATTGATTATTTACACCAACTACAGAATAAATTGATGGAAGGTCAGGAACATCAAGATTATCCGTATGAGTCGCTATATGCTGATGCCAAGGAACTATTAAACTTTCGTTACGAATCTTTATTTTCAATCTTGTTTAATTATTTACCGCTAAAAGATGCCGAGGTATGGTCTTTTGAAGGGTTTAACGTTCAGCCATTCACATTTGACGAGTTAGAGCCAAAATATGGATTAACACTCTATGCGGCCGAGACAGAGGACAGTATTACATTGGACTACTTGTTCAATAATAGCATCGATGAGTCAATGATGCTGAACTTGACTGAAGGATTCAAAACAGTACTTGAAGTTGTAGTTGAACAAAACGAAATTCCGATTAGTAGGGTCTTCCTATCGCCAAAAGAGAGCCCGAATGTATTTCTGGAGGAATTCGACGACGCATTTGATAATGATGATTTCTTCTGACTATTTGAAGCGGGGGGCTACAATCTATGACATCAATAGCAACCGTAAAATTGAAAAACGTTCATGAGACAGTAAGTTATGTAGCAAGTAATACACCTGATCACATTGCAATCGAGTGGGGTACCAGGAAGGTCACTTATGCTGAATTAGAGCACCAGTCGAATTTGATCTCAAATTTTTTGCGAGAGAAGGTAGGAAAGCAAAAAAATATCGGAGTAATGCTGGATAACAGCATTACTCTCGTTTCATCCATTCTTGGAATATTCAAAGCCGGTTTAATATATGCACCAATGGATCCCTCCTTCCCTGAAAAGCGACTCCAATACATGATAAATAAAGTGGAGTGTGAGTGGCTGATTACTGATACTGAATGGTTAGATAAGATCGAATTGATTATGAAGGATGCAAACAGGAAAATTAACGTTCTCCTCCTAGATAATAAAGGGATGGTTAGAAAAGGCTATGATCATATCAACGTAGTTATCATGAATTCGAATGCTGAACATGATCAAGAGATGACTGTAGTTGAGGAAAACAAAAATGGCTATATTATTTTCACTTCTGGATCTACGGGCAATCCGAAAGCGATCCTAGGAAGACACCGAAGTCTGAAACATTTTATTGATTGGGAGATCAAGGAATTTGGTGTGGATCAGAGTTTTAGAATTAGTCTACTGACCTCACCTTCGTTTGATCCATTTTTAAGAGATGTATTTGTCCCTTTGTGTTCCGGTGCAACACTCTGTATCCCTGATAGTAGAGAGATGATTGCTGACTCGTCATATCTCTTACAATGGCTGGAGCAGAATAAGGTTCATTTGATGCATCTCGTTCCCACACTATTTCGGTCTTTAACTACAGAGATTAAAGACTCAAATAGGTTAAAGGATCTGCGTTATATCCTTCTAGCTGGTGAAATGCTGAGAGGAAGCGATGTAAAACCGTTTATAGAATTATTTGGAAGTAGAATACAACTGGTGAATATGTATGGTCCAACTGAAACAACGCTAGCAAAATTTTTCTACAGAGTACAGGAAGAGGATGCCAATCGCATCACGATTCCTGTGGGACGACCTATTTCAGATACAAATGTGATGATTCTAACCAGTGACATGCAGATTTGTCCTGAGGGAAACATAGGAAATATCTACATTCGGACACCCTACATATCTTCAGGTTATTACAAAGACCGTGATTTGACTGCATCCGTCTTCATGAAAAATCCGTTTACGGATAATCCTCAGGATATCATTTACAAAACGGGAGACGTGGGCAAGATGATGCATGGAGGCAACTTGGATTTAATAGGCAGGGCTGACCATCAGGTCAAGATTCGTGGATTTCGAATCGAACCTGAAGAAATTGAGAATGTGCTATTAAAACACGACGATATTCGTGAGGCTATTGTAACAGCCCAAGAAGAAAAAGGCGGGGACGCCTTATTGTGTGCTTATATTGTTGCCAACAGAGAACTTACTGTTCCTGAATTAAGAGAACATCTGTCCGCTAATCTGCCTGAGTATATGGTTCCATCTTACTTTGTTCAATTAGAACATATACCACTTACACCAACAGGGAAAGTTGATCGCAAATCGCTTCCTAGGCCTCAAGCAGTTCAGAACCTTGGTGTTGAATATCAGGCACCCAATACCGAAGTTGAGCAGAAGCTGGTGCATATCTGGGAACGTGTCCTGAACATTAAAGAAATTGGTACTAACTATAATTTCTTCGAGATTGGTGGTAATTCCATCAATTCTCTCAAGATTGTGAGTGAAATTAAAAAAGAATTCCAGGTGAATATCTCACTGGGCGAGTTGTTTTCCAATCCGACGATATCTGCTTTAGCGAGTAGTATTGAGATGGAAGGCATGTTCTCGCATATGGAATGTGTAGTTAGAATGAATCGGGTTTCAAGTGAGAAAAAAAATATTTTTATTCTTCACAGCCTTGATGGCACAGTATTCGGATATAAAGAATTAGCTAAGCGCCTTGAACAGGATTGCAATTTTTATGCTGTGCAGGGCAAAGGATTAATTGAAGGGTCTTCATTGCCTCAGAACCTGGATGAATTAGTGTCATTCTATATGCATGAGATTAAACAGGTGCAGCCTAAGGGGCCTTATATTATTGGGGGACATTGCTTCGGAATTATGTTTGCGTATAGCCTTGTGCAAATGTTAGAGAATATGGGGGAAACTGTTGAAAAGCTGATTGTTATCGATGAGCAGCCATGGTTAAATGATAACCAGCTTAAATATGTGTGGCTCCGTTCTGTTTTGTCGAGACCATATAAAGTGGTAAAACGATCCATGCTTCGAAGATTTCAGAAATCACCGAATAGTTGGACTCACGACTATTATCTAAAACATTCTAAAAAAAATATAAGTAACTTCCCACAAATGACTGTTCAAGAAAACTTCAGATATATTGAAAAAAAGTATAAAATCAGGTCCAAAATTGAAAGTGATATTTTAGCAATCAAAGCAAATGATTCGGTATGGGTAAGATTCACTCAATCGTACTGGGAAAAGATGACCCGAGGAAAAGTAACTATTATAGATACTCCAGGAGATCATTGGAATCTGTTTTCTGATCCCTATTTACTAGGTTTAGTTGAAATCTTCCAGAAAGAATTGAAAAATAAATGATATAAAAGGAGAGTTCAATTATGCAAATGGCACTGCACTTGATGGAACCTTGGTTGATCGAAAATCAATATACGAAATTTAATCTAGGAGAAAGTGGGATAGAAGATCGCACACTTGGTGAAGTCCTTGAGCTTACTGAAACGAAGATAGAAGAGTTGCTTCAATGCAGTTTTAAAAACAATGATACGTACGGTTCCCTCCAATTGAGAACAAGTATTGCTTCATTTTATGACAATGTAAGCCCTGAAGAGATTATTGTAACAACAGGTGTAAGTGAAGCTGTCTTTATTTATTATCATCTTCGTTATGAGCCGGGTGCAAATGTTATTGTTCCATTCCCTGCATTCCAGACCTTATATGAAGTTCCTAAGTATTTAGGTTATGAAGTCAGATTATTAGATCTCAAGACCGAGGAAGGATTTAAAATCAATATAGAAAGTTTGAAATCCATGATTGATAACAACACCAAGATCATCGTGCTGAACAATCCTCATAATCCTACTGGGGCACTTCTTACAGATAGTGAAGTTGCGGAAATTATTCAGATTGCTGAACAGTATGGAATTGAAATCTTGGCTGATGAACATTACAGGTTTATTCCTTATGGAGATGAAGATTTAATTCCATCTCTATATGGAAAGTCGGAGTGTGTTGTCGCTGTGGGGTCGATGATAAAATGTCTCGCCTGTGTTGGACTTCGGGTAGGTTGGGTGGTTGCAGATAGAACGCTGGTTGATCAAATTCGTGATTTTAAAGATTATACGACACATACGATTTGTTCAATTAATGACTTCCTGGCCTATCGTCTTCTGCTTCACTGGGAAAAAATTGGTATGGAGCACAAGTCATGGGTATTGGAAAATATAATTGAATTTAGAAAACTTGTTGCCAGGCACAACTCCGTCATAGACTGGATTGAACCAAAAGGAGGTATTGTGGCATTTCCTTTTTTGAAAGATAAGTCGATCAGTAGTCAGCATTTTGCAGAGAGGTTAATTGAGAATACTGAGGTGTCAGTTCTGCCTGGTGAAGTCTTCGAGCGACCAGGTCATTTCCGGATTGGTTTCGGTCTCCATCCTGACAAATTTCGTGGCGCAATGGAACGGATGTCTCAATTCCTCACAGCAAAAGCATGGGAATAAATACTAATGGGTCTGGTTTTTTTAATAGGTATGACGAAGCTTATTATATATATGGGGATTGCAAATTGTATTGTAAATATTCACGAAATGGGACCCCAAGCGTTGTCTTTATTGCTGGCTTAGGCGACAGCTGTGAGACATGGAATCTGATTCAGGATCAGATATCAGAAGTAGCATCAACGTTCTCGTATGACCGCGCAGGGGTAGGAAAAAGTGAAGGAACTTCAGTACCTCGGACTTGTAAAGATCTGGTGAACGAGATGTTAGAATTGTTACTTGTACACAATATGAAATCGCCATTTATACTGGTGGGCCATTCTTTTGGAGGTTTAATAGCCAGATTATGCGGGAGCTTGTATCCAAATCTTGTATCAGGGATTGTTTTAGTTGATGGGGTTCCGGAATATAAGGAACTTGCCTATGAAAAGGTATTGACTGGAACACTGCGTGTAAGTAATAGGGAATATTACGAAAATCCACTTTTAAATCATGAGTTGATTGATAAGGTAGCTAGTTATGAACAGATTACTCAACACTCCCAGTTATATGATATTCCTCTCTCAATTATTACAAGAGGCTTGCCGGATCGGATGGAAGACACCTGGCCTGCTCAAGCCATTTTGGAAATTGAGCAAAAGTTACAATTTGACTTTCAGAAGTTGTCAACGTCAAGTAGACATAGGATTGCTTGTTGCAGTGGACATAATATCCATCATGATGAACCGGAAATTGTAATTGAAGAGATTATGGGCATATTAAAGGAGATGAAAAAATGAACGATTTGCGTGCAAAGCTTATCATGGATCTGCAGAGAATTGAAGCAGAGGATTACCACCTTCGTGAAGGGGAATATCTGCATGATATATTACCACTAATGCTGCGATATATCGGAGATCCGCATCCCGAACTTCGCGATGAGTTAATTTATCCAACGTTTTATAATTGGATACAAACCGAGAATTTATTTTCTCGAGAAGAATTATGTAATCTTCTAAATACTCTAATAGATGAGCAGCATTTGTTTTATCATATTGGCAATGTAGGAGATGAGACCGTATTCACAAGGACATTCTCTGCCCTACCAATTGCTTTAATTATTCGCAGCCATCGTCAGAATCCTTTTCTGAATTCATTTGATTTTATAAAGTTGAAGAATGTACTTCTTCGTTACTATAAGGAAGAGAAAGATTTGAGGGGTTACGTACCTCAAGGAGGGTGGGCTCATAGTGCAGCTCACGGTGCGGATATGTTAGTGGAGCTGATACAATGTCCAGAGAGTGACTCAGATTTGCAGTTAGACATTCTAAATTCGATTCAGAACATGCTGGAAAATAAAACACATATCTTCAGTGAAGAAGAAGATGAGCGAATGACAACCATTCTGGATACCATAATAGAACAGAGTTTGCTTTCGCAAAAGGATATCATATCATGGATTAACGGATTGGTTCGATGTAAAAGCTGGCCTAGAAATCGAGGTCAGGTTATATCCAGAGTGAATGTTAAAAACTTCTTACGCAGTCTCTATTTTCGTAGGTCCCAGGATGAACGAGATAATAATCTTGTTGAAGCAATCCGTTCAGCTGAGATGAATGTGAATAAATTCGCCAAGTCTAGGGTTTAGTTGAATAATAATAGGGACCGTTTTGTAGGCTAGCTTACAAAACGGTTTTTTTATCTTTGTAAACGGAGGATGCAGAGTGGAATATACAAATGTGCAGTTTATCCAATGGTATTCCTGATGTAAAAGCGAGGAATAAAAGTGGCAATATTGGCTTTTGCTATGGGAAATAGTGTAATCTGAGAGTAGAGGTAACTTACTTGAACGAGAAGGGAACGAATCCATTCAATGACTCAAAAAATTTACTATGACTCTGCCTACACGCGCGAGTGGCATACACATATTACCAATCGAATGACGAAAGAAGATGGCGTATACGTTACACTCGCCGAGACTGCATTTTATCCGCACGGCGGTGGACAGCCCTGTGATCTGGGACAGATTGGCGGCATTGCTGTTCTGGATGTGAACTTGGAAAACGGAGAAGTATGGCATAAGCTAGAGCGTTCCCCGGAGCAGGATGATGTGGACTGTGAGCTGGATTGGGAGCGAAGATTTGACCACATGCAGCAACATACGGGCCAGCATTTGTTATCAGCAATTACACTAAAACTGACGGATGCCATGACACTCAGCTTTCACCTGGGCATGGACTACGCTACGATTGATGTAGCTGCAGAGAATCTCAGCGCAGCACAGCTGGCTGAAGTCGAGCAAGAGGTGAATCGGCAGATTGTTCGCAATGCTCCGGTTCGTAGTTCATGGGTTACCGCGGAGGAAGCGACACGTTTACCTTTAGTGAAGCAACCGACAGTGACGGAGGACATTCGCATCGTGGAGATTGAAGATGTAGAGTACAATGCTTGTGGCGGTACACATGTGGCAGCTACAGGCGAAGTAGGCATCATTAAGCTGCTGAAAACGGAGAAGATCAAGAGCAGCACACGAATTTATTTTAAATGCGGTACGAGAGCTTTAAACGAGTTCATGGCCGTTCAGCAGGTGTTGAACGGTATTACGACCAAATTAAAGACAAGCCGGGACGAGCTTCTGGAGCGTATTGGGAAAATGGAACAGGAGCAGAAACAGCTGCAAAGCGAGCTGAATGCTGTCAAATCTGCCAACGACGCTTACTACGCACAGGAACTGCTTGCGGCACGGGAAGGGCTGGTCATTGCCCGGATTTTCGAGGACAAATCACTCAAGGACATGCAAAGTCTTGCTACCAAACTTACGGAAGAACATGAAGGTTTGGTGCTGTTTGCCAGCATCTCGGAAGCGAAGGTTGTGCTGGCTCAGAATGGACAGCCGTCCGAATGGGCGTGCGGGCCGTTTTTCAAAGGAAATCTCGGGGCTTACCAAGGCAAAGGCGGCGGTAGCGAGAAAATAGCTCAGGCAGGATTTGAGAGCAGTGAGGATGCGCTTGCGTTTTACGAATTCACCAAGGAGCAACTTGGACACCATTCCTAAAAATTGAAGGAGGCAGAAGCATGGCAGAACGTATTCCGTGTATACGTGAAGGATGCGACCATATGATTTTGCCAGCAACAGCGGCTAAAACAGGTGGGTATTGTATGCCTTGTAAGCAGGAGATGGAACGGGAGGCACATCAACGTTATATTGAAGCGAATCGGCGTGATGTTAATCTGTACGAGGGCGTTACGGACGCAGCGCAGATTCTGAAAATCATGCATGAACCCCGGACATATAACGAACTTATTCGATATGTACCGTATAAATACTCCATGGAACAAGTATATCTGTCCCTTGCGGTAGAGCAACAACGTGAGATGAAGCGTTACGCAATGGACTTGATCCGCTCAGATGACGGAGATAGCGGTAAGGATATCTTGCTGTATCTTGTTTGTTATCATGATCTGCCCCTGACGGCGGAAATTCCTGAACTTTTGGATAGGGATATCGTTTATCCAGCTGTTCTTTTTAAAAGTGCCTCTGGCGAGACGCGAGATCATCTGATTCAGCAGGTGAACAACGATAAGGAGAATCGTAACCACTTCCTGATCATGCTGGCCTACATCGGTGACGAAGTTGTTGTACAGCAGTTCTGGCAGTGGAAGCAGTCTCCGCCCGAATGGGCTGGCGAGCTATATGTCGAGCCTGAGCGTTATACGTTGCAGGCGGGGTGGGAGTTAACTGAAGAAGGTCAACGCAGAGAATTGTTTATCACCCCAAGTTATTTATTGTATGAAGCAGAACACAGTGATGTAGAGGCAGGCGAGAGTGAGAACCTGAATGGTTCTCCGATTTCTTTACTTGTGCCAAGCTCCAAGCTTTGTCCATGGTGTGGTAGTTCATTTATCAGCTTAATGAATTTACATGTGAAACATCCATCGCTTCGGTCTGTTCAATGGAACTTTCCACAACTTGATGTGCAAACCTGTTTGGTATGCAGCAGTTACAGCGTGGTGTACATGGAAATGGATACAGAAGGGAAACCAATCTGGAGTGAGTATAATGTGAAGCCGGACGGATTTGATGAAATTGATGTAGAAGAGATGAGCGTAGATGTTTCGGGAGTTAGCTCAAGTAGCTTAGATGTAGGTAGCCTTGCTGGCGAGGGAGAGTGGTCAGGAGGGGCGCAGGAGCAGGTACAGCGACGTTGGTTCCGTATCGCGCCGGAACCGCGTCAGCCTTTCCATGGTAGTGAGTGGGCAATGGAACCTTCTATATCACAGGTTGGGGGTCACCCCGGCTGGGTGCAAGATGCAGATTATCCAGTATGTCCAGCCTGCTCTGCTACGATGAAAGCTATCGGACAGTTGGACGGTGAGATGATTCAGGAGAATGGTGAAGGTGTGTATTACATGTTTGCGTGTGAGCCATGCCAGATGACAGCAGTATCGTATCAGCAATCATAATATAATCCACCCACTTTCTTATCGTTTTCCAGCAAGAAACCACTGTTGTTATAAAACCTGACATCGTTGTAATATATAATCATTGATCAGCTTCGTGGAGAGATAAATCACAAAATGTCGGCAGGAGTGGAAACGATGGAAATTAGAGTGGATGATTTGAGTGGGCATCAAGTAAAAGCACTAATCGCGGAGCATTTGTTAGGTATGGCGGCGGATTCCCCACCAGAGAGCATACATGCTTTGAATCTGGATGGGCTGAAGAAGCCCGAGATCACATTTTGGTGTGCATGGGAAGGCAATGAGCTACTTGGCTGCGGAGCCATTAAAGAATTGAACACGGGGCATGGGGAACTGAAATCGATGCGTACAGCTTCCGCTCATTTACGTAAAGGGGTAGCCCGCCATATTTTGACGCACATCATTGAAGAGGCTATGTCTCGTGGATATCAGCGCATCAGTCTGGAAACGGGTTCGATGGATTCGTTTATCCCGGCACGCAAGTTGTATGAAGACTTTGGTTTTGAATATTGCGAGCCGTTTGCTGATTATGTTCTAGACCCAAACAGTACATTTATGACCAAAGTTATCGGATAACATTATAGACGATGAATCTAAACGGAAACGGCCAGTCTCTCTAGTATAGGGGGGCTGGTTTTTAACGTTTATTTATGTGTTGAAGTGTTTATGGTTCTGAGGAAAAAATGAAACATTTGATACAGTTCATACAACGCAAAAAGTGGTAAACTTACATTTGAGATTTGAACGCTGTGACGCATCAATGAAATGGAGGGGCAAAAACATGCTCTACTGGTGGTTTGAAGGATTGAATCCCATTTTCGTTGTATTTGTGTTGTGCCCCTTAATCGCTTTTGTTCTGGGCGTCTGCTGGTACGCTACAAAATGGTGCAGCAGGGCGGTCGCATTAGGTATGTCTCTCTTGTTACCTTTATTGTACATCACCAGTAACTGGGCAACTTTCACCGCCAATTTGGGTGCGTGGGTGATGTATGGAGTGGGATATAGCCTGGTTACATGGGGAACATATCGATTACTTTGTACAGTTATGGGGTATAAATCATAGGCATGTCATAAGTTTGGGATGAATTGGCCATACAGATTGGGTGGGCTGTTTCATCATGGATAGGGTATACTGGACTTTATATTGCTCAAAAATAGACAAGGATTACAGACGTTTTTGTACCTCAGGAGGATTTCAATTGGCTCAGACTCAGACGGAAGAATCATTACAGAAAAAATTAAAACCCAGACACATTACCTTTATGGCGATGGGGGGTGTCATTGGGACAGGCATTTTTAAAGGCAGTGCAGGCACGATTGGACTTGCAGGCCCAGGTGTTATTGTAACGTACATTTTTGCCGGACTGTTGTTGCTTGTGGTTATGGCTGCGATGGCAGAGATGGCTACGGTGTACAAGAATAGAAATATGAAAGATT
This sequence comes from Paenibacillus sp. NN59, assembly GCF_057597225.1. NCBI lineage: Bacteria > Bacillati > Bacillota > Bacilli > Caryophanales > Paenibacillaceae > Paenibacillus > Paenibacillus sp. NN59. Next base: position 1,101,738 of record NZ_CP199678.1, read on the forward strand.
TCGTACAGGAAGCGTTCGGAAGCAGAGTTTCGTTTATAATGGGATGGATGTATTGCTTCTTGTGGTTATCTGTATGTGTTATCGAGGTCATCGCTGCGGGCAGTTTCCTGCAATATTGGTTCGCGGACGTGCCGCTCTGGATGCTCAGTCTGGCATGTGCGGCATTCATTATACTGGTTAATCTGCTCAGCGTTGGTGTGTTCGGGGAATTTGAGTTTTGGCTGGCCGGAATCAAAATTGCGATGATCATTATTTTTATCGTGCTCGGGGCAGGGCTGATCTTTGGTATTATTCCAAGTGACAACACACCATATCTGCAAAACTATACACAAGCTGGCGGGTTCTTCCCGAACGGATGGACATCGATCTTCTCGGCGCTTCTTGTTGTTATGTTCTCGTATGGAGGGTCGGAGCTAATCGGTCTGACCTTGACGGAAACGGAAAATGCGGAGAAAGTGATGCCAAAGATCGTGGGCAATTTCATGTTCAGAATCATCTTGTTCTTCACGTTGCCGATTCTGATTATCTGTGGCCTGATTCCTTGGAATGAGATTGGGCCGGAAAGCAGCCCGTTTGTACAGGTACTGGCATCAACTGGCCTGCCGGGTGCTGCACATATTATGAACTTTATATTGGTGACCGCGGTGCTGTCCGCAGCGAACTCGGGCATTTACGGAGCATCTCGTATGATGCATTCCATGGCTGTTGGCGGGGAAGCTCCTAAAGCACTTGCCAAGACCAACCGCAACGGAAGCCCGATTAATACCTTGCTGGTGTGTACCGTTGTGCTGCTGGCAGGTTCCATGTTAGGGCTGTTTGCCCAAGATCAGCTGTTTAGAGTGTTACTTGCGGTTCCGGGGTTTGTCGTGATTTTGGTCTGGATCTGCATCGCTGCTTCACAGCTTAAATTGCGCAAAAAGTATCCGGTTCAGCCTACATTCAAGGTATGGGGATTTCCATACATCACCGGAGTCGTTGTCTTGATCCTGAGCGTCATTGCTCTGATGTTTGTGTTTGATGAAGGCAACCGGTTCAGTATTAGCATCTGTCTCGGTGTACTTGCATTGCTGACGATCTGGTCTTTGATTCGATTCCGCAAGATGAATAACAAATCAGCTTAAAGAGGCTAAGTAAAAACAAGGTACAGATGATCTCACATTGTTGAGATGTCTGTACCTTTTTTGATAAGCATATCTATGTTGTTTCTTAGAAAAGATGATTTTGATTATACTGCTGACTTTAACAGATTAAATTATTTTCCTACATACTTATCCATAAAACGGTCCACTCTTGCAAAATACTCTGTTGGATAATGATTAATAGCATCAATGTGTTCGGTATTTGCTGGATACCATACCTCTGCATCAGGATTATTCTTCAAGTTCTCATAGATCTTTTCTGAATTTGTATAACTGATCTGTTGATCCCCAGTACCGTGGATGAGCATAACCGGTTTATTTTGCATCTTCTTAACCGCATCCATAGGCGACACAGAATCAAGATCAACGTCAAATGCCCAATTAGCCATCCATGTGGAGGTATAACCGAATGGAAATGCAGGTAATCCAGAGAATACAGGCAGACCCTCCCTTAAAAATAAACCGGCATTCCGAAACGGACTATCCGCTACAACCGCTTCAATATAATCACTTTCACTTGTAGCTAGCAGAGACGTAGCAGCTCCCATAGAGAAGCCAATGACGCCAATATGTTCGCCTACCTGACCTCTGGATTTCAAATAGTCAACAGCTGCAAGCAGATCATATTTCTCACGCAGACCGAGTGTGATCATCTCACCATCGGATTTACCTTGCGCGCTGAGATCAAAGGCCAATATATTATAACCTTTCGGAATGAAATGCTCTGCCAACTTTGGCGTACGTCCTTTGACGAGGCGATTACTTGTATATCCATGAACGACAATTAGCGTTTTGTTACTTGGTTTGTCTGAAGAAGTGTTTGCCGGGAAGAAGGTCCCTCTTATCGTATTATCATTTTTTAAACTCTTGAATTCAACGACCTCATAGGGGGTTTTATCCATGTTCAATTCATAACTGACATTGGTATCTCGTGGATGGTGTAACAGGATGTCTACGACTTTATAAGATATGAAGAATACGACAGTTAAGATAAGTACGAGTGCAATCGCCAGGCTCCATAATCGTTTCTTATGTTTTTTAATGCGATTTTTAAATGTCGAATTGAGTTCGAGTGACGGTTGTTGCTGCTTCATTTTCTTTCCTCCAGTGTTAGTTCTTGCTGTGTTGTACGGGGGCAAACAGATAATAGGCGTGTGCCTTTAGATTTTCCCATTCCGGATGATGAACAATATCTTCTCCGAGTGTTAACGCTACCCCATTTAAGAAAGAGATATAACTTCGTGAGATCATAGCCGGTGAGAAATCTGGGTTGAATTCTCCCAGGGATTGCCCCTTTGCATAAACAGCTTCAATCGTGTCCGTCATTACTTTTATACTGCTCAGAACCTTTTGAGTAAGCTCTGGGAACCGGATTCGCTGTCCCAATACAGACTGAACAAGTCGTAACTCATTGGTATAGAAGTAAATATGGTCGAATTGGTCTTTGACCATATTTTTAAGTAATTCGGCTGGCGTACCGTTTTGTTGGAGCATAGCAAGTGATTTCTTCTGGATATCTTCAAGCGGTTCCAGGACAGCCGCATGAAACAAAGCTTCTTTAGTTTGGAAGTATTGAAATATGGTTCCGGAAGTCACACCGATATTTTTAGCAATAAGAGCCGTTGTGGTGTTTGAGTATCCATTTTCCGCAAACAAGACGACAGCTTCTTCCAAGATGCGCTTACGTCGCTCAAGCCTTTTCTGTTCATTCACAGTTCTAGCCACAAAAATTCTCCTTTCTCTTATCTGCACATTAATTAATTTATTAATTAACTGATCAATTAATTAATAATATAGCCTAATCTATCTTATATGACAATAGTAAGTTTTGAATCGGTGCAGTGGGGGGCATCTAGGTCACAAAGACAGTTACAAATAGGGCGTACTGGGGGTAATAGGAACTAAAGGATTAAGTCAGGAGTCTCTACGAAAAGAATTTCAATCCAGTTATACTGAATCCCATGTGCTGGTGGATGAACTGGCATATATGAAACACAGAATTTTCGTGTAACAACGAAATACATAATTAGAACGATATCGATAACGAGGTACACCATGACAACGATTAAAGTAACCCCGGAACAGCTATTGTCCGTTTCAAAACAGTTCGCTTCAGCCCAAAGTCAGATTGCTCAGATGAATCACATCTTGAAACAACAGCTGTTCGAAATTGAAAGGCAGTGGAACGGGAGCACCAAGGAAAGATTTTATGCTGATTTCATCGCGGCGCAACGAGTGATGGACAACTTCAGTTCACTATCCCTCTCGATTGCCAAAACGCTTGAAGGACATGCGGAGAAGTTCAGACTGGCGGATCAGCAGACTACGCAATCCTACGATGCAAATTGTATGCCGCCTCCACCGAATGAATGCCGGGCTCCCACTGTAGACAATCGTAATGCTTTTCAAAAATCGGTGGATAGTTTGAAAGAACTGGGTACTGGTTTTATGCAGGCTGCAGATGACCGCTACCAGAAGCGTTACGACAGTGTCGGCGGATTTCTGGACTATTGGACGTTTGGTATCCCAAGTGGTCTGGTGGAAGGTTACATGGATAGAGCGGATAAAGCCTTTAATTCTGCCAATGATACAGCCAATTGGTTGACATTTGGCATCCATGGTACAATCCGTGAAGCGATATTCCCCACGAATGCCTGGTCCAGCGAACATTGGGCCAATATGATGGGCATGGGAGGCATGATGGTCGGCGGTGGCCTCACCGCTAAGATGATCAAACCGCATAATTTACTGACCTCGTCAGGAGGCGGCGCCAAGGTTAGTGCGTTTAATCGTTTGCCTGAGGCGGGACGGATGACGGAAAATAGTAAGATCACTCGAACAGGCGCAGAATGGGATGAGTACTTACGTTCAAAATATGGTGATGATAATGTTACATGGGTGAATAAAAATAATTTTGAGTATTTGGACGGTTTTGACGATCATCTAATAAATGCACAAAGTATTGTAAGGAAAAAGAATAAAGGGATTGTCGGAGGTCACAATTTAGAAAGTTTCGAAAGGATTTTAACAGACCAAGGTTGGAATCTTGAGGAACTTATTGTTTCGAAAACACCACATCCTACAATATCTGGAGTCCTCGAGATTGATTATAGAATTCCGGCACTTGATAGGGAATTGAAAGTAATAGCTGATCAGTATAAAAATATTCCAAGTCCTAAGACTGTATATGATCCAAAAGTAATTTCAAATGAACAAATGATACAATGGGGAAAAGAAGCGATGGCGAGTGGAGAGATTGTGGTTAGGGAAATTCGTGGAACAGCATCGAACGGTCTAAAATTCACAGGATATCTTAATGAAAGTGGAAAAGTAACCAACTTCTTTCCGACGATATCAGAATAATGTATAGGAGGATGATTTTGATGAATGCCAAATTAACAGAAAAAGAGTTAATAGATATGTATTATCGACATCTTGAGGGAAAATATTTTTTAGATGCACTTAAAAAATATAGCGTTGGAGAAGGGTATGGTGGTAGTGAAAGTGTTTGGTGTGTTTTTGCTGGTGAGATAGATGAGTGGGAAGAAGAATATTTCGGAGATACGGGGGTTTGTTATTTTTTTGATTATCCTGCGGTAGAGAAAGATCAGACAGTTGTACTGGATTACTCCACTTTTTATCAGTATCTATGGGAAGCCAGTATTGACTATTTAAAGAGTAATCCAAATGTTAAGGATGAGGTTGAAGTTCGACTAATAGAAATCAAGCAAAAGTTTAATATTGCATAAGCTGGGTAGGAGCATACCTAACTCATAGCATTACTTAGGTAGATAAACTAGTTAAACTTATTTTCTATGATTTTTTATGAATAGATATAATTACTTTCATTTTATACTCAAAATTGCAAAAGATTTAGATCTATCAGGTTGATTATGGTCAGATATTTTTCATGATTGACCTTTTATCCGATCAAATCATTTTATGTAGAAAATGAATATACAATTGTTATCTCAGACAGAGAGACTCTCTCGAAACATGACCCACATAAGATGATAAAGTAACTACAGACCTCCAACTACCATGTTGGAGTTTTTCTTTGCCTGAAATCCTCTAAAAACCTCGCTAAATAACTCTTTTTAAAGTCCCTAATACCAAAGCGAATACGGAAATGATAACGTTTTTATGTAAATCCAATATTTTCTTGCGTAATTCGACATATTCGTATACTATTTTCCCATACTTAGTGCTTCAAACATATGTTTTTTGGGTACGGCCTAGTCAAAAAGGCTTGGGTTCGTGGGGAGGAAGAGGGAGCAAATGATCGGTTTTTTCAGGAAACGTCTGGTTGTGCGCATTGCGGCTATTGTTACACTGGTCATTACGATTATAGCTGCGGGAAGTATGCTGACGCAGATCGCTAATGTGAAACTTGCTGCGCAGGGGGCTATCACAAGCTACAATATTCAGATTGCCGAGAGTTATGTGAAGCAATTGGATACAGCATCATATGTGGACTTTGCCAAGGACCCCAAGGAAAATGAGGAGTATCTTCGTATTCGGGATGAATTGGATGATTTTCGAGTGCGTATTGGTGCCATGTATGTGTATTTCGTCAAAATTGACGATAAAGGAACGCCACTGATCATGGTGGATGGCATGAAGGATGCGGATAAAGCTTCAGCAATTAACGAAGTAACGGACATTCCTGCAGATGCGGTGCAGAAGTTGCTACAAGGGGAAACAGCAAGTTCGCCGATCATTAACAATCCAGAGTACGGTAATTATATTTCTTCCTACGCTCCAATTCTGAATAGCAACGGTACTCTTGCGGGTGTAATTGGTATCGATACAGGGATTTCTGTTATCGGAGGTATCGAAACCGATATTTTGAGATCAAGTCTGCCGTTGTATGTGATCCTACTGCTCGCTACTCTTGCAGGTATTGCTATAGTGATGTGGTTTATCGTTAGAGGACTGCGCCCTCTACATCCGCTGAAATCAAGTGTGGAAAAGATGGCACAAGGTGAGCTTGCCGAAGCTAATCGCATTTTGACAGCCTATCGTTTGAAGAGCAGAGATGAGATCGGAACAACGTATCAGGCGATGATACATATGTCTGGGAATTTAAATAAAATAGTAAGTGACATGGTTGGAGGAGTAGCTTTAACAACCGAATTGTTATCCGAATCCACGAAAGAGTTTAATCGGAGTACCGAAGAGATGCTCGCGATGAGTAAAACAGTGGATCGTGCCGTTGAGGAAATAAGACAAGGTGCGCATACACAGAAGCAGAGTGCAAGTGACAGTGCGCATGCTATGGAAGAGATTGCAAAAGGCATCAACGATATATCTGAATCCTCCAATGTGGTATCGGATGCGGCAACAATGGCGCTGACTACGGCGGAATCGGGGCAGCAACGCATGACGATTATGAAGAAACAGATGGAAAACATCTCTGCAGTATCTGGAGAGGTTACCACGATGGTGCAGGTGTTAAACAACTATTCTACTGAAATTGGTGGTGCACTGCATACGGTACGTGACTTCGCAAGTCAAACCAAACTGCTCGCGCTTAATGCCTCCATTGAGGCTGCACATGCGGGTGAGCATGGAAAGGGTTTTGCGGTTGTGGCAGAAGAAGTGAGGAAACTTGCCGAAGCCTCCAGTTCGTCTATGGAACGAATCTCGGACTTATTACTTCGTATTGAACAGGAGTCACAGCAGATAGGTTCCCGAATGGGGGTTACTGCCCAGGAGATTGGTCAGGGGGTCGTATTTACAACTGAAGCCGAGCAGGCCTTCTCACAAGTCGTGGATGCGTTCCAACTAGTTACCCAGCGTATACAGGAGGTCTCTGCTGCGGCTGAAGAAATTACGGCCGGATCGGAAGAGGCGGCAGCTTCGGTCAACACGATTTCACAGATTTCCGCAGGCGTGTCGGATCACTCGGATGAGATATACCGTTTGATGCAGGATCAATCGGTGATGTTCCGTAAGGTGGCCGAAACGTCTACGATGCTGGAACAGCAAACGAATGAGATGAGTGAAGCGGTGAAAAAGGTGAAGGTGTAAGTGAAGCGCAACTAAATTTAGAGGAAATAAGTAAAGTGCTCCGCCACATGGCGAAGCGCTTTTTTTTTGCTAGGGGCATATAACCTATATACATGGACAGCAGATTATAGATGACCGAGTTCTATCGCTTGTTTGAAACGACGGGCAAATTGTTCTGCCGCAGCTGCAGCCTCCCTGAATTCCGTCTGCACGAAGCCGATCTGCATTTTGGGCTGCTGGATCTCGGTAATTTCGACCATCTTAATTAACCCCTCTTTCCAAAGCGGGTGTTGGTGAAAAGAAAAATCATGCCCAATAGTCGCGGCAATATTACTGGTTAACACAGTGCTGATAGCCTCCGAATTATTGGTCTTAAATAAGATGGATAAAGGCCCATATTCGTAGGTGAACTCCTGCAGAAAATCTTCAATGAAACCGTCCCGATATAACGCTAGATTATACTCTTTTAGTTGCTCTGGAGTCACGCGTGCGTGCTTAGCCAGTTCAGACAGTTGATGGGTGCATACAACAAGCTTGCTCGAATACATCGGTGTAAAATGTAACCCATCCAATTCGCGCAGTTGTTTCGCGTAAATGGCGATAAAGCCCAGATGGGTTTTATTATTGCGGATGTCCTCAATGATCTCCATGGAACCTTTCTCTTCAATCGATAATCTCAGTTGTGAATGATCTCGTTTCATATCTGCTGCCGACTGCACCAAGTAAGGCATAACACTCGGGAAAGTAGCCACATGAAGATCACCGGTCAATGTAGATGTCGTTGCATTTAGTGATTTCAATTCATCAATTCGCTGCAAAATGTCCAGCGCTTTGGCGATAAATTGTTTACCCTCCGGCGTGGGATGAGTGCCTTGTCTGGAACGCTCGAATAGTAGCAGCCCCAGCTCTTTTTCCAGGCGATGAACCGATTGGCTGATCGCAGATTGCGTGACATGAAGATGCTCCGATGCGGCGGAGAACGATTGCGTTTTGGCGATTTCGACAACGTATTCGAGTTGTTCCAGATTCATGCGATCATCCCTTTTTAGCATTAGTATAAGTAATGTTAACATAAGTATCTATAAATATGAATAATGGTTGAATAGCGATATAATATATAGACAAGCAGAACATTCTTGTATTAACAGTTTAGATAAAAGGGGATGTACAGAATGAAGGCAGCAGTGTGGTATGGTCATAAAGACGTGCGTGTGGAAGATCGTGAGGTTCCGGTTGCAAAGTCTGGCCAGGTGCAGATCAAAGTCGAGTATGCCGGAATCTGCGGTAGTGACTTACATGCGTATCATCATGGTGTAGGTATTCAAGAGGGAGAGAATCATCCGCTTTCAGGACAAAAAGCGCCGCTGACACTGGGACACGAGTTTGCAGGAACAGTAAGTGCTCTAGGTGATCATGTAAGCGGTATCAATATTGGTGATCGCGTGGTGGTTGAACCTCTCTACCATTGTGGAACGTGTGAGTACTGTATTCAAGGTAGATACAATCAGTGTACTCAATTTGGTTTTGTCGGATTGAACGCGGATGGCGGTTTTGCCGAATATGTAGTCGTGGAAGCGTATATGGTGCACCCGATTCCAGATCAAGTCTCTTTTGAAGAAGGGGCGCTTGTAGAACCGACTGCCGTTGCTTTTCATGCTGTGCGTCATAGTAAGTTAAAAGTCGGAAATAAGGTTGCTGTATACGGTGCAGGGCCGATTGGTTTGCTGACCATCTTGTCAGCCAAAGCAGCTGGGGCATCTGAAGTGTACGCTGTCGATGTATTCGAAGATCGTCTGGAACTGGCGGCTAAACTTGGCGCAATTCCGGTAAATAGCAGTAAGGTGGATGCAACACAGGTCATTACGCAGCAATCCGGTGGAATCGATGTCGCGTATGAAGCAGCTGGCGTGCAACCGACGATGGACAGTGCTGTGTCCGTGATTAAAAAAGGTGGAGAAGTTGTGGTGATCGCCGCGATTCCGAACCCGCTTCAAGTGAACTTCTTCGACATGTTGGTAAAAGAAGCGAATCTGACCGCCACATTGGCGTACCGACATATCTTCCCTGAGGTCATCTCACTCATTGCTGAAGGCGCACTCGATGTGAAGCAGGTAATCACCAAGAAAATTAAGCTGCATGATGTTGTGCAGGAGGGACTTGAGCTGTTGATGAGCGACAAGAGTCATGCGAAAATTCTGATTGAGATTGGCGGTTAAGCTCAGGTTCAAGATGCTAATCTTTTGTAACGTTATGATATCAAGTTTAAACAAAGAGGGCTGTTCCTCTTGTCATCTACAGATGGCAGGAGAACAGCCCTATGTTTCATGTTTATAAAGAGACGTAACATTCTCCAGAATGCACTATTACTTTGGATAAGCCTGGTAAGTCCGTATTATATGTCGTCCGTTAAGACTTTATTTTATCTCGTAACGATAACAGATTACCTGCCCTCCGCCCTCCACGGGACTAAGCTCCTGATCTTTAATAAAGCCAAACCGCTCATATAACCGAATGGCATTCACCATCTGACCACCGGTATAGAGATAAACTGCATTTTTGCCCAGCTCCTTCGTGGATTCCACACACCGCTGAAGCAGTTCACGGGCAATGCCATGTCCTCTCCACTCGGGATCAACACCCAGCAGACGAATAAACGGATAATCAATCGGCAGATCAAAATTGGGAGAGGCTTTATGTGCCGTTTCAAATAACTGAACGGTACCGACAATCCGATCTTCGATCTTGGCTACCCATAATTCAGTCAAGTATGGATTGTCCACGGATTCGCGGATATCTTTCAGGTAGGCTTCCCAACGATCCGATTGCTCAAACGAGCTCTGGTATTCCGCGTAACTGGCAACCAGAATGTCAACAATCTCAGCATGGTCAGCTGGGGAAGCAGGATGAATCGTAATGGCAGCCGTCGTCATGTCTAAATTCTCCTTTTCTTATAAGTAAAGTGGGGAATGATATTTCCTTGCATTATAACACAGTGAATTCAAACCGATATATTAGAATCTTCTATAAGTGATTTCAACATTTCTATATCTTTTTTACAACCGATTCAGCTGTGTACTGTATAGATGGTTGCGATATTCGGTTGGCGTACTGGCCTCGTGTTGTTTGAAGGTACGCAGAAACAGCTTGTAATCACTAAAGCCGCATTGGGCTGCAATCTCTTTCACACTGGCATTGGTGTTGAGCAACAGTCGTTTGGCACGGCGCATGCGTTCGGTGAGGATATACGTTTTGAGTCCGATTCCCTTTTCCCGCTTCACCATTTTGGAAATGTAGTCCTTGTTGAAATTAAAGTTCTCCGCAATCTCACTCACCGTAATATTCAGATGCAGATGGATATCGACCCACTTACAGATATGATCCACCACGGCGTTATGCTGGCGATAGTCTGAGCGCAGGTTACGTTCCATTTCTTTGAGAAGTAATAGCGCAGCAGCATCCGCCTCTTCGGACGAGAAGGAAGATACATGCAATAACTGCTTGAACAGTTGATTTGCCATAGAAGGAATCTGAATGGTTGAAAGAGTTGGAAAGTCACAGAATAAGCCAGGTGCTGTACCGTAATGTATCCAGTAGAAGCTCACAGGTGCGTCACTAATCTGGTAACCATAATGCGTTCGGCCCGCCTTTAAAAATAAAAGATCATCCGCACGAACAACGTATCGTTTGTCCTCCTCCGCAATATACATCTCACCTTCCAGCATCAAAATGATCTCATGAACCGGCATGCTTCGACGCATATGGCTCCAGTTGCCCTCTGATATGAATTTTCCACATAAATAGTGCTCCAATGGTTTTGACATAGGACGGATTTATCCACCTTTTCTTGGATTCTGAGTCTGCTGTAACTGTAGTTTATTTGATAATATGAGGACATTCAAGGGTGAAAGCTAGATGGCAGAGATAAGTTCTAGCCGGAGTGGAACACGGATTTTATCCTTTATCTCTAAATACAGCCCTACTAAAAGAAACCATTTGAAGTTATTTCATATGCCAAAGGAGCGAGCCACATGATCGATACGAGAAAAGGATTTCTGGGCCCCTCACAGGTTAACTTGCTGAAAGGTCCATTTCAAACGTCACAACATATCGGTGAACGTTACTTGTTATCACTGGAGATTGACCGCTTTCTGGCTCCATGTTATGAAGCCCACGGATTAACACCTCGCAAGGAACGATATGCAGGCTGGGAGGCACGCTCGATTAGCGGACATTCCCTCGGACATTACATGTCGGCTCTCGCGGTGACGTATCAGGCGACGGGTAATTCTACTTTAAAGCAAACGCTCGATTATGCTGTGAATGAACTGGCGGCAATTCAACAGACGACGGGCAGCGGATATGTCGGGGGTTTGTCTGAGGAGGCTTTCCGTATGGCTTTTCGCGCGGAGAACATTGGCGGATTTAACATCGGTGAATATTGGGTTCCGTGGTACAGCGTGCATAAAATCTATCGTGGTCTGATTGATGCCTATCAAAAGACGGGCAATGAGCAGGCTCTTGAGGTGGTTGCACGTTTTGCGGATTGGGCAGTGACGGGACTGAGTGCCATGACCGAGGAGCAGATCCAGACGATGCTGATGTCTGAGCATGGCGGGATGAACGAAGTGTTTGCCCAATTGTACGGGATTACAGGAAACTCAGCCTATCTGAGGGCTGCCCGTCAATTCACGCACCAACTCATTCTGGAACCGCTGGAGCAGGAGCGGGATGAGTTGCAAGGAAGGCATGCCAACACGCAGATTCCCAAGGTCATCGGCGCAGCCGAAATATACAATCAAGACCCTGCACGGACATCATACCGGACAGCGGCACAATTTTTCTGGGATACAACCGTGAAGCATCGTTCTTATGTCTTTGGCGCGACAAGCATATCCGAGCATTATGAAGCAAAGGGCATGGAGAGCCTTGGCATCAAAACCGGGGAGAGCTGCTGTACGCACAACATGATGCATCTGACCAAGCAGCTGTTTGCCTGGAACCGGGACAGTGCCTACATGGACTATTATGAGAACGCGGTCTATAACCATATCCTCGGCACGCAAGACCCGATTACGGGCAACAAAACCTATTTTGCCTCCACTCTGCAAGGGCATTACAAAATCTACGGCACACGTGATACGGCTTGGTGGTGCTGCACCGGATCAGGCATGGAGAACCCGGGCAAGTATGCAGAAGCTATCTATTATGAGGATGAACAAGACTTGTATGTGAACCTCTACATCGCTTCCGAGCTGGAGTGGGCATCACAGGGACTGAACTTAAAGCTGGAAACGGACTTCCCCTATTCGGAAAAAGCAATCCTGACAATCACCGAAGGCAGCGCCTCGGCTTGTCTAAGACTACGCGTGCCGTCCTGGCTTCAGGAGCCGATGACGGCAACCGTAGGCGGGGATTCGGCCCAGTCGTATACACGTCTGGAACCCGGCTATCTGTCCATCGATCGCGCTTGGTCAGCGGGCGATACGATTACTATTACGCTGCCGATGGCACTGCGTAAATATACAGCACGGGATGATGCCCACAAGGTGGCATTCCAGTATGGCCCGATTGTGTTAGCTGGTGCGCTTGGAAGTGAAGGACTTCCCGAGGATACCATTATCGACGAAACTGCACTGAATCCAAAAACAGCTCCCGTACCCGTTATCCAAACGGAAGAAGAGGATGTGAGCAAGTGGATCAAGGTTGTCGATAAAGAGAAGCTTACATTTGAGCTTAGTGAGGAAGTGACATCTACAGGTGAAGCGGTGAAACTAATTCCGTTTTATGATGTGCATCATGAGTTCTATACGGTGTATTGGGCGTTGAATGATGAAGGGGATGCGCTGGAGAAAGCGTTAAATGATATCACCATCGATAGCGTGCAGCCGGATGGTCAGCAGGATGAGATCGGGCATCAATTGGAGAGCAACTGCCGCGGGGAGCAATATAATGGCTCCGGTACAGACGGACGCAGCAGGCTGTATATGTGGCGTGAGGCTTACGGAGTAAACGAAGCAGCATTCGGCTACCGCTTGGCTGTCGAGCCGGATGCTCTGAATCATTTGTGCGTAGCCTATTGGGGCGGGGACTATCTACATTTTGACCGAGAGGGTATCCGGTATGAAAGGCAGTTTAGTATTTTGGTGGAAGATGTAGTTGTAGGGGAACAGCGCATTCATATGAACAAGATCGGCGAAGTATTCCGTGTCAGCTATGAGATTCCGGAAGAGGTCACCAGAGATAAAGAGAGTGTGAAGGTAACATTCCAGGCAATCGGGGACGACGGCTGTGCGGGAAAAGTGACAGAGGTTCGTACAACACGTAGCAGACCGGATTTTTGCGTGTGAGCGTCCAGTAACAACAAATCATCTGTACACCAAATAGCATCATCTGTGATCATTAGCTTGTTGAGTAAGTGAGTAGGTGGATTCAGATGTGAGGAACAATAACATACACAAGACGAAATGGGAGTTATCGCCGTTTCGTCTTTTTGGTATGCAATTCCCTGACGAAAACTCCTTCTCGCACTCCATCATGCTCCAGCCCGCTAAGACAAGTCTATATAAAAAATGACACGTAACCTGATTTTCCACGTATTACCGGATAACATTTCATTTACCACTAACGCGCCTCCGTAGTTCCTGGTTGTCCAGCAGTTCTTCTAAACAGCAAGTTGTGAAGCTCGTTCTGTTTTGTCCGTGAAAAGGATAATGGGATAAGCTCTATCCACGTATATTACTATGAAGAATACTGCTCCGACATCATAGCTTATGGAGTACAGTACCAATACCAGCGCGAGTTCTCTTTTAAATATCTGGCAAGAATCATTTAAAGATCTTTCAAATCCACTGGAAGACCACTCGAACTTCAAGTCAAACATCTACTTTATAGCGCTCTAATATTAACGTAAATATCCCTTCCATTTTCCAATCCTATCCACCTGAGAGCGTTCACATCATGTACAATAAGAAGATGAGAGACAGGGAATATACGACATTTAATCCTAATATCTAACATGAAAGGAGGCCTTAGGATCGACCATGACCAGGTACATACAATTGTTTGGGCTCATCATCGGCATCGTGGCCGTGAATGTTCTGGCCTTCTCCCCGGGTTTTGCTGGACTTGGATTCGGAGAGAATGCGTTCCAGACCGCACTTTCCGTGACGCTACTCTTCGGAAGCGTACTTGCACTTTTCTATGGCAGTTACAATGTATTGTTCAAACAGCCGGTGGTTTTACCCGTGAGACAGATCGAAACCCATGAAGATTATGTAGAAGCTTTGTCCTTTTACAGACGCATCAAAATCCTTGAAGAAGATATTACGCTGGGGCTGTCCCAACTGAACCGGATGAAAAAAAAGAAAGAGACATTGATGAATGTGCTTCATCAACGTTTTGACCCCGGCGAGCTGAGTTTTAAGAAATTCGCTTCGGTCACGGAAGAGGTAGAGAAGCTGTTATATCTGAACATTCGCAGCATACTGAATCGACTGAACGTCTTCGATGAAGCCGATTATGCCAGCATGATGAAAGCCAAATCGCCTGCGATCCCGCAGAGGATTTTTCAGGAGAAAACGAAAGTGTACAACGATTACCTGACCTACGTGAAGGATTCACTTCACACGAATGAAGAGATTTTATTGAAGCTGGATCAGCTGTTGCTGGAGATATCGCGTCTGGACAGTGTTGAAGCTGGAGATATTGAGCAGATGCCTTGTATGCAGGAGATTGATCAGTTAATCAAGCACACCAAATTATATAGACAGTGAGGGGTTGCACCTATGGCAAAGAAGGGAAAGTTTTTTCTCATATCCATGATCATGTTAGTCCTAGTATTTGGTCTCGTTTATGGAGGAATCACACTGACATCGAACTTTGGCAAGTCTACCACACAGGTCACGACCGAAAATGCAGGTAAGGAACTTGGCAAATTGTACGCGGACATTGCACCAGCTACGGCGGAACCGGTGAAAGGACAGATTGATCTTGATCCGGTTGATGTTGCAGAATCCCTTCCGGACATTTCCAAATTCCCGGTTACAGTGGAGAACACCACCAATGATTTCGTCGAAATTTTCTCCTCCACCGAGAAGTCGGGTAGTGGCGTGGATGGATGGTTAACCGAGGTCGCAGAGGCATTTAACCAAGCGAACATCACGGCCGGCGGCAAACAGGTATCGGTCAAAATCCGTAATATTGCTTCCGGTACCGCAACGGATTACATCAAGTCCGGTAAGTATGTGCCCGATGCCTTCACCCCGTCCAATGAGTTGTGGGGCGAGATGGTGGAAGCCAGCGGAGTGAAGACGAAGCTGATCTCGAAGCGGCTCGTTGGCAACGTACCGGGAATCGTCATCTCCAAAGCCAAATATGATGCACTGGTGAACACCTACGGCTCCGTGAACGTCAAAACGATAACCGAAGCTATTGCCAATAATGAGCTGACGATGGGCTATACCGACCCGTTTGCCAGTTCTACAGGACTGAACTTCCTGGTTACCGCATTAAATACGTATGACAGCGCTAATCCGCTGGGCGAGAAAGCCATTCAAGGCTTTGAAAAATTCCAGGCGAACGTGCCATTCACTGCATCCACCACGATTCAGATGAGGGAAGCGGCCAAGTCGGGCAGACTGGATGCTTTTGTACTGGAGTATCAGACCTATGTGAATACAGCCGATCTGAAGAGCGGATATGTGTTTACCCCATTCGGTGTAAGGCATGACAGCCCGCTATATGCTCTTGGTCAACTGCCGCAGAACAAACAGGAGATCATCCAGAAGTTCGCTGATTTTGTCACGCAAGATCAGTATCAGAAAAAGGCAGTAGAGTTCGGATTCAACGGCCTGCAAGATTACAAATCGGAGCTGGCTACGGTGGATGGTGGAACATTGCTGTCCGCGCAGAAAGTCTGGAAAGAGAAGAAGAACGGCAGTAATCCAATTGCAGCTGTGTTTGTGACAGATGTATCGGGGAGTATGGCCGGAGAACCACTCAACCGTCTTAAAGAATCTTTGCGCAAAGGTCAGAAGTATCTCGGTACGGACAACAGCATTGGTTTGGTTTCATACTCCAGCGACGTGACCGTAAATTTGCCGATTGCCAAATATGATACGAACCAGCAATCCATGTTTGTCGGAACGGTGGATAGTTTGCAAGCGAGCGGGGGAACAGCGACATTCGACGGCATCGTGGTTGCAATCAAAATGCTGGAGGATTACAAAGCAGCCAACCCTAACGTGAAACCGCTGATTTTTGTTCTGAGTGATGGCGAGACGAACGAAGGACATTCGCTCAAAGATATTCGAGACCTGGTGGAGACGTACAAAGTGCCGATCTACACGATTGGATATAACGCCGACATCAAAGCCCTGGAGAGCATCTCCAGCATTAACGAGGCGGCGAGCATTAATGCGGACACCGACGATGTTGTCTACAAAATCGGAAACCTGTTTAACGTACAAATGTAAGTCTAGATTAACGTACAGATGTTATTAACGTTCATATGTAAGCAGATACGGATGTAACTAAAAGGGGGAACTGTGAATGTCGTTTACGATGGAAATACCGAGCCAGAAGGAAATTCAAAAGGTGATTGAAGAAGAGATCAAACCGGTGCCCGCCGAGGTCGCGGAATTGCAACAGGTAGCAACTTCGAATGTGGATATGATTATGAACCTGGACCTCGAATCTCTGGAGAAGCGCAAAGAAATTTTGCAATCCATCGACGGCTTTGGCATGAACACCATGCGATCCTCTTCCGAGAAAAACGCGCTGCTTCAAGTCTCCGTTGGACATCTGTCCAAGACGGGTGACGAGGGCGGTCAGGTCGCCAAAGGCTTGACCGAGCTGCATATGCAACTGAAGGATCTCGACCCAAGCGTGGTCGATTTCGCCAAAACAGGCTTTCTGGGCAAGCTGTTCAATCCGCTGCGCGCGTATTTCCTCAAGTACCAGAAAGCCGACGCCGTCATCGCCGATATTGTCGTTTCACTCGACAAGGGCCGTGCCACGCTGCGCAATGACAACACCACGCTTGAGATCGAGCAGCAGAGCCTGCGCGAACTAACCAAGCGGCTTCAGAAGGAGATCCAGCTTGGTATGTTAATGGATGAATCCATTGATACACAGATTGAGACAGCCAAGGTTCGCGGGGAAGACCCTGAGAAGGTGCGGTTTATTACCGAAGAAGTATTGTTCCCGCTCCGTCAGCGTGTTATGGATTTGCAACAGATGCTGGTCGTAAACCAACAGGGAATCATGGCGATTGAAGTGGTCATTCGCAACAACAAAGAGTTAATTCGTGGTGTGGATCGGGCGAAAAATGTGACGATCTCCGCGCTTAAGATTGCAGTCACCGTTGCCAGTGCACTATACAACCAGAAGATCGTCTTGCAGAAAATCGAATTGCTTAACCGTACCACGAATGATCTGATCGCTGGCACATCCAAAATGCTGAAGGATCAGGGGACAGCGATCCAGAAGCAGGCTTACGAGGCAAGTATCTCGGTGGATACGATGAAGCAAGCCTTTACGGATGTGCTGTCTGCGCTCGACTCCATCTCGGTCTACAAACAAGAGGCTTTGCCAAGAATGCGCGAGACGATCGGTCAGTTCCGTGAACTGGCGGAGAGCGGGGAACAGCAGATTCAACGATTAGAAAAAGGACAGAAGCTTGGTCTGTAACTAATCTCTGAGAATAACTAGAAAAAGCAACCATTCCCTAATAACTAGTTAAGGATGGTTGCTTTTTTCTTGCAATAGTCGCATGCAGGTATTACTCGTACCCAATTTTGTCAGCATACGCTAACAATGAATCAGTAACTTGGTCAAGAATAACATCGGCAGCTTTAACTTTAGCATTACCTTGTTGAAGGATCGTGTAGTTCACTTTGTTTTTGGAAACAGCTTGTTTGTAAAGCATATAACCTTCAAGCTGCATATAAGTTCCTTTGATGAAGGAGGTATGAATTTTTTTGATTTCTGGGTTGTTGGATTGGATCAGTTTTGCTTTGAAGACGAATTTGGTATAATTCGGAATTACCGTATTCGTTAGCTTGAGAAACATCGATTTTCGATTCGCTGAAGATACGGTGCCACCTACACTACTTAAGGAATCAATGGCTTTAGATTCATAGGACCCGATAGCAAAAATCTGATCAAGATATTGTTTTAATTCCGCTTTTTCCTGAATAAACTCATCTTCTGCCTCAGGCTCTTCTGTATCGTCTATTAAATCTCCTTCAGATTGATATTCGTCGTCAAACTCGTCCTGTTCCCAATATGTAGAGAATTCTCCTTTGGCAGCATTGGCTTGAGGAGCAGGAAAGAGAAGCACCCCGCCAAGCAAAATGAAACTGGTCATTAATGAGATAATACTTGATTTTTTCATGTGAAATGTCACCTCCTTTTATCTTATTTCTGCACTCCTCTATAGTATACATGAAGCCGAGTGGGATTTCCTAGAACTAAAGGTGAAAAACGGTTGGCCCTTTTATTCAGGGTCAACCGTTTTTCAGACGTTGCATATAAACGACATAGGGGATAACCAGGACAAGAAACAACAGAGCCGCAATGAGGGATAGGAGCAGACCGCCATTAACGAGCATCCAGGCGCCCAGCGCCGCGCCAATGACAAAAATAAACCAAGATAGTGCCAGCACGGCCCATTCCGATGCAGGAGCTTTGCCACGTACAGCTTTGGCCAGAGCCTGACCGATCCCAAAAAGCGTACCCGATACAAAGCCTTTGCCTACATCTGCATGTGCAACCATCTGGTGCATCGTATTTTGCATGCCCATCGCCATGGTGATCGGGAATATAATATAATGCGTGTGGAACAGGAGCGACAACAGGATTGCGAAGAGAAACAATACACACTCCATGCCCAAAATAAGGGTCAGATGCCATTTCCCCCATGACTCTGTAATGAAAGTGCCGACAAATGCCCCTGCAATAAATAAAAGAACGACAGTCCCTGTCGTTGCCCATAACGCATAATCTGCTTCAAATAGAGCGATGCCCAGCTTGGTGCTGTTGCCGCTCATGAAGGATAAATACACTTTACCCAGCCCCAAATATCCAATGGAATCGAGGAAACCGGCAAGCAATACAAGAACGGAAGATAACAAAAGCCGGGAAAATCCCGGCTCTAAACGTTCTACCGTGTGTCCGATACTCTCGTTGTTAACGTTCGGGGAAGACGAGTCATGTACGGAATGCATAGGCATCTGTCCTCCATTTTCAGATAACCGTCAGGTTCGCTTCTTCTCGCTTAAGTCGCCATTCCCTTAACTGAGCTAATCTCCGGGAATGAACCTTGCGACACTCACGTATAGCCTTCTTGGTTATTTTCCCTTGTTCTGATCGGGTGCAATAAACAGCGTATCGTTAGGAAGCTGTTCTGCCTCATCACGGGACATGCCGAGATTCGTGGAGAGCACGTCTACCGGGTTGCCTGCGATCCATTCACTAAGATCAATGGCTTCATAGTGTCCGCTGTTGAATCCAATCAGTACACGGCAGACGTCATCACCCGTGTTTTTGATATAATGCCCCGCACCCATCGGAGCGTACCCGACATCTCCAGCTTCGAATTGTTCAGTGACAGCCTGCCCTTCGGCGAGAAATACCGTCATTTCGGCACTGCCACTAATGTAATACTGCCACTCATCCGCATTGGGATGCCAATGCAGTTCCCGCAGAGCACCTGGTTGAAGCTCGATCAGAGAACCCGCCATCGTGGTGGAGATGGGGAAATCTTCGACGGTTACCGTACGCTGCGTACCGCCACCTGGCGCGCGGCGTGGCTGTTTGGCATGCAAGGGATAACGATGCGGCGTGGTCAGTTCAGAGTTACGGCGATAAGTCGCAGAGGAGGAACTGTCATCGGGTACCGGGCCTTTGGCAAAATAGGCTTCGCCCTGATTGAGCTTGGCTGCTTGTTCGAGGGAGATACCAAGGTTCTGTGCCACGATATGATCCGGTGTCTGAGTCAGAAAGTCGGTAATGCTGAACGTATGATCCTCCGAAAAATCCCCATTGTCGAAAATCAAAATGAAATGGCATTCGTCCGGCCCGAGTCCCTGGATGGAATGACCGTATCCGCGTGGGAAATACCATACATCTCCGGGTTCAAAGGTATCGGTATACGCGTGTCCGTCCGGATGGATAACGGTGGTACGACAGGAACCGCTGATCACATATGCCCACTCGGCCGCATTGGCATGCCAGTGCAGTTCACGCATGCCGCCTGGTTCCAGGCGCATGGATACTCCCGCAATACCGATAGATGCGGGGAAGTCATGAACCGAGGCTCCGCGAGTGATGCCGCCGGGACCGGTCCGAGGTTCTTTTTGCTCAAGACGATGCTTGAAAGATTTCATCATCATTCCTCCTGCTTCAAATTTGAATTCACTAGACAATGTGTAAATAATTGAATAATAACTATATTATTATACCCATATTTTGAGAAATTATTCAGTTTTTAATCGTTGTGTGGGCGTATAATGAATAATTTTGAATAACTCTTCCGCCATATAGGTGGGACTGTGCTTGAAATCCTGTCTAATCCACTCCATGATCATGCCAAATATGGCATGAGACTGATAGCTTGCGAGCAGTTCCGGGTTAATATGGGGCGGGAAAATATGATTCAGATCCTGTAAAGACAGATCCCGCAGCACATCACAGATCATACGCTGAAAGCTGGAAGAAGCTTCGGATTGCACAACGAGGGTGTAAAATTGGGCGTGCTGATGCACATGTTCGAAGATGGTAATAGCGGAAGAGGGCATAAGACCCACCTGAAATTCCTTCATTCCCTCGTAAGGCTTGCGAAATGAAGTCACCAGATCCTGAGTCACATCATGCAGGATTTCGTTGAACAGATCTTCCTTGTATTGATAATGTCTGTAAAAGGTTCCCCGATTCAGATCAGCTAGCTGCACAATATCCGAGATGGAGATTTCTTTAAAATGACGTTTCTGCATCAAATGAAGGAGGGCTTCCTTCAGGGCGGCTTTGGATTTGCGGATTCGTCGGTCCATAGCTTCTGATGGTTCAGACATTGGAATTCCTCCCAAGTGATATTTATTAAAAGATAACGTACAAACAGGTGAGAGCCTGTTGTTTAACGTACATTTGGACAGGCTTTTACTGATTGTATCGAAAAGCTATGACTTATTATACTAAGGATAAGAGATAATGAACATTTGTTTGTTATCTTTATGTAAACGAATACATTTTAAAGGAGGAATAGACAAATGAAACTTCAAAATAAAGTGGCCATTGTCACAGGGGCAGGATCAGGAATGGGCAAAGCCATTGCCACATTGTATGCACAAGAAGGAGCCCAGGTCGTTGTTTCCGATATCAACGAAGAAGCTGCTCAGGCTGTCGTTCAAGAGATTCAGGCGAACGGTGGAGAAGCCTTCGTTCTTCTGGCTAATGTAGCGAAAGAGGAAGATGTACAGCAACTTATTGATCAAACGGTGAGTAAATACGGTACAGTAGACATTCTGGTCAACAATGCGGGGATTATGGATGGGATGGAGCCAGCTGCGGATATTAGCGATGAGCGGTGGGAAAAGGTTTTTGCGGTGAACACAACAAGTGTGATGCGAACCACACGCAAAGTGCTGCCAATTTTCCTAGAGAAACAGCAAGGGGTTATTGTGAATATTGCTTCAGCAGGGGGCTTGCACGGTGGACGGGCAGGAGCGGCATATACCGCTTCCAAACACGCTGTGGTGGGCTTTACCAAAAATACAGGATACATGTATGCCGAGCAAGGTATTCGTTGTAATGCCATTGCACCCGGAGCGGTTGCGACTAACATCGGGGCATCCATGACAGGTATTAACCCGTTCGGTGCGGGACGGCAGCAGCAGGGGATGGCGATCAACCCGCGAGTAGGAACGAGTGAAGAGATTGCCAAAGTGGCTCTGTTCCTTGGATCGGACGAGTCCAGTTTTGTAAATGGGACTGTCATTACGGCTGATGCAGGCTGGAGTTCGTATTAATTTGTTGGTAAATTAATTGTGCTTAGGAACGGGAAATAGTACTGACGCTTAGCAAGGATAGGGAAATAAAGCAAAAGAAAAGCCGCAGAAATGCGGCTTCTTTGGCATCTGTGCTCATCACAGATCTTGCCTGAGTTGTTAAAGGACAAACGTTTGCACTTCCCAAAAGATGAGGTAGAGCGCTTAACTCAGGAAGGGCTTTGCCTTCAAATATAGGGAGGACTCACGTACAATCAGGCGGTGCGGGATAATAACCGGGTTCTGAGCGAGAGGCTCGTTGCCAAGAATTTTTAGTAAAACCTGAACTGCGGTATACCCGAGCTGGTATGTGCCAATATCAATGGAACTGAGCGGAGGTGAAGCAAGTTCGGACAACGCGATATTGTTAAAACTGACCACACTGATATCCTCAGGCACTCGATATCCCAGCTCCGCAAGTGCTCTTAACACACCGAAAGCGACATTGTCATCGATAACTACAATGGCGGTAGGCCTGTCGGGCAGCGACATAAAAAGGGACATTGCCCGGAAGCCGCTTTCCTGTAAGAATTCACCCTCCACGATCCAGTCGTTCGTTGCCGTTAATCCGGATTCTTCAAGAGCCTTCCGATATCCACGCATGCGATCATGCGATAACGTAATATCAGGCGGGCCGCTCACAAAGCCGATGCGTGTGTGTCCCTGTGCAATAAGATGCTGCGTTGCATCATACGCGGTCTGCACATTATCGTTGTCGACCATAGGGGCATTCGGATGTGTCTCACTTCGGCCAATGAGAACAAACGGGAATTTTTCCTCTTCGAGAAAAGAGATGATGGGATCGTCCCGTTTGGAACCGAGCAACAGAATACCGTCGACCCTACGACCATGCACGAGACGGGAAATGGCCTGTAATTCATCATCGGAGGACGTCTCGGTGGACAGCAGTAACTCATAGTTGTTACGAGTCGCGTGGGTAATAATGCCGCGCAACAACTCTCCAAAGAAATAATTTTGAAAAAGCTCCTCCGCAGGACGGGGCAGCATAATTCCAAGCGTCTGTGTTGTTTTGGATACAAGGCTCTTAGCCATCATATTGGGATGATAATTAAGTTCTTTCATAATTTGTTTAACTTTAAGAGATGTTTCCGTACTGATTCTGGGATGGCCTGAAATCACCCGTGACACTGTAGAAGGGGAAACACCCGCCAATTTGGCAATATCCTTGATCGTAATCATGTAAAAAACCCCTTCTGATTCAATCATTTCAACATTCTCCTATGGTAATGCAAAGGGTACCAGAAATCAATTGTTAACTCGTTAACCCGGAATGCAAGTGGAGCAAAATAAAGGAAGATAGAGTTAGATCAAGGAAATAGGAAATTACTGTGAACAAAATTCAGGATATGGTTAAATTTGAAGGAATACAGCTTGTGCAAACGTTTGTACAAATAAAGTTCGGTATTGTATGATGTGGTATATATTATAGCGCTTACATCATTGAATTTACATACTTTTAACTTATTTACCCCTACATATCGAATGCATCAGTGACATTGTGTTTCATTTTGGGCAAACGTTTGTACAACGATTCACATGGAACACAAATCCTGACAATCTACGGCGTTTAAAGGGTGAAAAGCGCAAAATTTTCTTGAACTACACAGAGGGAAAGGGGACATTTCACATGAGAAAATGGCAAGGCACAGTTCTGTCCATCGGAATGGCTTTTACACTAGCTGCATGTTCAACCGGAGGAGGAGGAAGTTCTACTCCTGCAGCGCCAAGTGATAATCCAGAGGATACCGTGCAGCTGACTGCTGAGAATCTCCAGCCAGAAGAGGGCGCAACACTGGTCATCTGGGAGGATAAAAACCAGAGTAGCTTTATTCAGCAACGAGTCAAAAAATTCGAAGAAAAATATGGCGTCACGGTCAAAATGGAGGAATTACCGCCAACAGATCAGGTAACCAAGTTAACGACGGATGGCCCTGCCGGGCTTGCTGCGGATGTCGTTGTGTTCCCGCATGACAAGATTGGAAGCGCCTCGGAAGCAGGACTTATTTTGCCTAATGATATCTTCGAAGCTGAGACCACAGCTAATACCAGCGAGAATGCGCTGAAAGCGGTGACGTTCAAAGACATTTTATACGGATATCCGTACAGCGTCGAGACGTATGCCCTCTTTTACAACAAAGCCTTGTACCCCGAAGCACCGAAAAACTTTGATGAAATTATCGATTTTGCCAAAACGTTTAACAATACCAAATCCAATCAGTATGCGCTGATGTGGGAATTACAACAATTCTATTATAACTATGCTTTCCTAGCGTCTCAGGGTGGATATATCTTTGGGGACAACGGGATGGATAGCAGTGACCTCGGTTTGAACAACGAAGGAGCGCAGAAGGGGGGAGAATTCCTCCAAAAGCTGAAGGGTGAGGTGCTGCCGCTCAAGATGGGCGATGTGAACTACGATATCAAAAAGGGATTGTTCTCCAGCGGCAAGCTGGCCATGGATATTAACGGACCTTGGACCATTGCCGACTATCGCAACGCCGGAATTGATTTTGGAGTTGCTCCGCTTCCCGCTATTGATGGCAAGCCAATGACTTCCTTCTCGGGTGTGAAAGCCTATTACGTCAATGCGTTTACCCAGTATCCTAATGCTTCCAAGTTGCTGGCTGCATTCCTCTCGAACGAAGAAGCCCAGATGGAGAACTTTGACATGAACGGTACACTTCCGGCGAACAAAAATGTGGCGGCAGACGCCAAAGTACAGGAAGATCCGATCAACAAAGCCTTCCTTGAACAATTCAACAACTCGACACCGATGCCTTCCCTTCCAGCCATGGACAGTGTATGGGGACCTATATCGTCAGCTATTACAGATATTTGGGATAGCGGCAAGGATGTGAAAGCCTCCCTTGACAATGCTGTGAAACAGATTAAGGAGAGCCTGGCAACCACACAATAATGACGAAACAGCGATGACACGAATGAACGGTGAACGATGAATGATACCAAACGGAGAGGAGGGAGCATATGCGGCAACAGCATGTCCCGGTGTCTGCCCAGCCCAATCGGGAAAAGCAGCACCGGATGACAGCAGCCATATGCTCCATCATACTGCAAGGTCTCGGACAGTTATACAATCGGCAGTGGATTAAAGGCATTATTCTATTGCTGCTGGAGGGAGCAGGGCTTGCATACCTGCTTCCTCGGCTGTCCCAAGCGGTATGGGGAATATGGACACTGGGGGAGAATACACAGCGTTTTGTGAAAGTGAATGGTTCAACGGTGCTTCAAAAGGGCGACCATTCTATCTTTTTGTTGCTTGACGGAATTATTGTGCTGCTGGTCTTTTTTGTGTTTGTGCTTGTTTACATTCTGAATATCCGGGATGCGTATATGACCGGACTTGCAAGAGAGCAAGGGAAACCGACGCTGGGAGCCGCGGCAACGATGCGCAATGTAATGGACAAAAATTTTCCGTATCTGTTCCTGTCCATCCCGGCACTCGGTATTCTGTTTTTTACAATCATGCCGATTCTGTTCACCGTTACGATTGCGTTTACGAACTATGCGGCACCGGATCATATTCCACCAGCCAAACTGGTGGACTGGGTAGGGTTCAAAACATTTACGGATCTGATCCAGCTCAAATCCTGGAGCCAGACGTTCTACGGGGTGCTCACCTGGACAGTCATCTGGGCTGTCTTGGCTACCGTAACGACGTACTTCGGCGGAGTTCTTGTAGCTTTGTTAATTGAACAGAAAGGCATCCGCTTCAAAAAGTTGTGGCGTACCATTTTTATTTTGCCTTATGCCATTCCACAGATTATCTCGTTGCTACTGATGCGCAATCTCTTCAACGGTCAGTTTGGACCAATCAATACGTACATGCGAGCATTCGGACTGGAAGGCTTGCCTTGGCTGACGGACCCGTTCTGGGCCAAAGTTACTGTCATTGTCGTCAACATGTGGATCGGTATTCCGGTCAGCATGGTGCTCATTTTGGGTGTGCTTACCGCTATTCCGCGTGATCTGTATGAGGCAGCCGAAGTAGACGGCGCTTCTGCGTTCCAGAAGTTCAAGATTATTACGATGCCGTTTATTTTATTTGCCACGACACCGGTGCTGATTATGCAGTTTGCCGGAAACTTCAACAACTTCAACGTCATTTTCCTGCTAACGAACGGTAATCCGCTTCGCGGAGACTATCAGTATGCTGGGGCAACGGATTTGCTGGTGACCTGGCTCTACAAACTCACACTCGACAATAATAAATTCAATATGGCTTCTGCGGTAGGTATCATCATCTTCCTGATTATTGCTACCTTCTCCATCTGGAATTTCCGCCGCTCCAAATCATTCAAGGAGGAGGACATGATCCAATGAAGAAACGCAACAATCCGATTCGTTTGACGCTTAGTTACGTGCTTTTAGTGATTATTGCTGTCGTATCCATATATCCAGTTTTATGGATTTTTCTGTCGTCCTTACGTCCCGGCGCGGCATTGTTCAGTGAACGCTTATGGCCGGAAAGATTCACGCTATCCCATTATGGAGAGCTGTTTAACAATCCGTCCTTTATGTACGGCAGATGGTATATGAATACGCTGAAAATCGCATTCTTCACGATGATTTTCTCCACATTGATGGTGACGCTGGGCATGTACGCGTTATCCCGGTTCCGTTTTCGGGGGCGTAAAACGATTCTGTCCACCATGCTCATTCT
Source organism: Paenibacillus sp. NN59 (assembly GCF_057597225.1). Classification (NCBI taxonomy): domain Bacteria; kingdom Bacillati; phylum Bacillota; class Bacilli; order Caryophanales; family Paenibacillaceae; genus Paenibacillus; species Paenibacillus sp. NN59. The sequence continues at coordinate 1,128,635 of NZ_CP199678.1, forward strand.
GGGCATGTTTCCAAGCTTCATGAGCATGATTGCCATCTATATTATTTTGCTGCAAATCAAACTGCTCGACACGCATGCTGCGCTTATTCTGGTCTATTCCTCAGGGGCAGTGCTGGGCGGATTCATCGTCAAAGGTTTCTTTGACACCATCCCGCGCAGTCTGGATGAAGCAGCTCGTATCGATGGTGCCAGTCATCTGCGTGTGTTCACAAGCATCATCCTCCCATTATCCAAGCCGATGCTAACTTACGTTGCCTTAACCAGCTTCACGGGGGCGTGGATGGATTTTATTTTTGCCCGACTCGTGCTGCGTACCAAAGAAAATTGGACTCTGGCTGTAGGAATGTGGGATCTCGTGAATCGATATCAGGACAGTAACTTCACGATGTTTGCTGCAGGAGCTGTACTGATTGCTATTCCAATTACTTTGTTGTTTGTATTCCTGCAACGTTTCCTCGTTCAGGGGCTGACCACAGGGGCTTCCAAAGGGTAAGAAGACACCGTGCCTTCAACAGCATAGTCAGCCGCATTAATGGCAAGATGAGCCGCACTTGCGGCAATTCGACCAGGCACTTCCGCAACGCAACGTCATGTCTATGTCGACTGGCCACGCTTCGGAAGTGTCTGCTTGTGCTTAGGGGGATGTAGAATTATATCCAGGCTTTCTGATTAAGGCTTGCTTGTCGAGGGCTTCTAATGAAGAAAAAGGAGGAAGGTGATGTATGGGCATGAACCCTTCCAGTGAGCCTGAAGCTACAGTCTATCCAGGGGGACAAGCTACTCTGCAGAGCAGTGAAGCTCCGCGCACCCTATGGCGTAACAGGACGTTCCGCAGAATCCTGTACGGGTATGGCATATCTGTTTTTGGTGACTGTTTTAATAGTATTGCCATCAGCCTGTGGGTACTTCAGACAACGGGCAGTGCTAAGAGCATGGCTGCTGTGCAGATCTGCAATATGGTGGTCAGTTTTCTATTTGGATCAGTAGCGGGTACGGTGGCCGATCGGCTGGATCGAAGGAAGCTGATGCTGGCTTCAGACGTGTTTCGTGGTGTGATCGCTTTGCTGGTTGCAGTTAGCCTGTTCAGCTGGCATGTACCTTTTCCTGTATTGCTGTTATTGCTCTCTTTATCGATGTTTTCCAGTTTGTTTCAGGCTCCAGCATTTCATGCTTCCGCTGCGAGCATCGTGGGTAAAGAGCGCATCCAGCAGGCAACGGGTACCATTCATCTGGTGGACAATCTGGCTCGTATAAGTGGTTTGGCGGCCGCCGGGGTCGCTGTAGCTGCGTTTGGTGGTTTTGTCGCCATCCTGATTACGGGGGCAACTTTCCTATTGTCTGCAATCTGTGTGCTGCTGGCAGGGCGTTTTCCACAGGTGATGCGTGCCAGTGGTGACCCGAAATCTTTTGCACAGGCGTGGCGCAGTTCGTTTGCTTACATCTATCGGAGTCGACTCATTCGTTCCATTGTATTACTCAATCCGCTGATACTTCTCTTTTTCATGTCAGCGATGATGCTTATTCAGGTGATGGCTGTTAACGTATGGAAGGCAAATCCAGTTCAATTCGGGTTGATCGAGACCTGTATTCCGCTGGGATACATGATTGGATCAGGAGTGTTGATCGCTTCGGGAAAAAGATTGAAACATCGCGGGCGTTGGGTCTTTATCGGCTTACTTGTGTTAGGGCCTGTTTATATGCTTATGGCGAATGTATCCTCGCCTCTCATGGCCTTGCCGCTTATCATTGGTGGAGGAGCCATGTTTGCCTGTTGCACGATGCTCACCCAGATTATGCTTCGCACCGCCGTGCCAGATGAGATGCAGGGTAGCGTTTATGGTGTCGTTGGCACCATTACAAGTACAGCGCCGATTCTGGGGCTGACAGTAGTCTCGATCTTTGCGGATCACTGGGGTGCCGCCGCCGTATTGGAAGGCGTAGGGATGATGTTGCTTGCAACAGGAATCGTTGCCATCACAACCTTGAAGTCCATTCGAACCTATACTTAGATATTCATACAAATGAAGACAGGCGGTTTTTTCAACAAGATCTTAACGAAACATTCTCTATCACAAATCCGATCACATAGCAAAACCCGGAATATACGCTACATTTGCGTATTCCGGGTTAGCTTGTGTATTCAATGATATGAAGTTCTTACTGCCAGTTCACCGTAACGGTGGCTGTTCCGCTTGCTGGTGTAGTGAATGTGTGGTTAGAACCGGTTTCCCATGTAATCGTTGAACCGTTTTTCTTGAAAAATTTGAACTCCAGCTGTTTGCCTGCCGGTACGCTGACATCATAGTACCAGGTTGGGTATTGATGAATGACCTGATTGAATGCTGGTCCAATGGCAGTGGAACCGGTGCTCCAGTTGCCAAGCTCGGCTACATTGCCTGTCAGATAGAGGTTCTGTCCAAGCGTTGTGGACGCATTGTTTACGACGAAGCGAACGGTGACCTGATCGCCAGTCAGGATGGTGAAGTTGTTGTAAGCATTGCTGTTTACTCCGCTCGCGGCAACTTTGACTGCATAGTTGCCAGCGGCAACGGAAGGGATGGTTACCTTAATCTGTGTATCTTCCCAAGACGTAATCGCTGCTCCGGTAACCGCTGTAGTGCCGAAGAAGACCGTGCCTTTCGTCGAGCCGAATCCACGGCCATCAATTGTCACCACATTACCGGGTTTCCCCATAACCGGACCAACATGACCGATGGTTGGTGTTGTTTCGGCAGTTGTGTATTGCCATACTGCCGTTGCACCCGCAGCAAGGGTGAAGTTGTTAATGCTACCGTTCGTGGCGGTGATGTTATTTCCGTTCAGCACCCCGCCAAGTACATCCGTGTATGAGCCTGTAGGCAGGGAAGTGCTTAATCCTGTAATGCTTGCTGACGTGGAAAGATTGCGGTTTACCGCGACAACGGCTACGCTCTTGCCGAATTTACGCTCATAAACATATACATCATTATTAATCCAGCGCTGCTGTGTGGAACCGTAGGCAATGGCTGGATTGGATTTGCGCAGAGGCGCAAGTTTGCTGATGACGTTAAAAGCTGTAGTGGATTTGGAGAACGAAGGCATTTTGGCACGGTTATCCGGATCGCCATTCCCCGTCAAATACTGTTCAGTACCATAGTAGATGGCAGGCACACCACGTGAAGTCAATGTGAAGGCCAAAGCCTGTTCCAGACGGCGATTGTTGACCGCACTTGTTTTGAAACGATCCATATCATGGTTGTCGATAAACGTCACCTGATCGTTCACTTGGTTGTAGTCCGTAGCTGTACTGTTAATCATGGAATCCAGTGCGTACATGTTGGACGTGTTATCACGGAACACATTACGCACCGCAGAGTTAAAGCGGAAGTCGAGCAGGCTCATACCAGACTTGTTAGCAAAATCCGTGTTATCTGCATCGGATGCAGCTGATCCCAGGAACCATTCTCCAAAAGTGAACACGGGTTTGTGTGCGTAGATGGAGGACATCCAGCTCTTTTGCCAGCCGAGAGGCATATGTTTTACCGCATCCACCCGAATACCGTCAACGCCCATATCAAGCCACAGTTTGATCGCATCTTTGAAGTATTTGTCGATGGTCGCATTATTGTGGTTGAAGTCGGCCAGGTCATACAGATTTTTGTAGATGCCGTTCTCTAGGGAAGAGAAGTCGGAGCCGCCATTGTGATGGAAGTACCCGTTGGTATCATTGGTATAACCGCCTACCAGTGTACCGTTATCGTACAGTCTGCCATTTTCGGCAAAAGAGGTGTCGGTTTCCATCGCTGGAGAGGTGTGATTCGGTGCAAAGTCAATGACAATCTTGATGCCTTTGGCATGAGCCGTCGTAATCAGGTTCTGAAAATCCGCCATCGTGCCGAAGTACGGATTGGTCTTTTTGAAGTCTCGAGCCCAGTAGCCGTGGTAGGCAGTATTGGTTACGCCGCTATAGTTGATCGTCGCAAAAATATTTTCGACAGGCTGGGAGATCCACAACGCTGTGACACCCAGATCACTGAAATAGTTATCGTTGATTTTGTTGATTAACCCTTGCCAGTCTCCGCCGCAGTACAGCTTCAAATTGCTGCATGTGGCATCATAAGCAGCTCCGGTGGGGTTGTTGGAGGGATTGCCATCCAAAAAGCGATCCGTAAATACTTGGTAAATCACATCAGTACTGAAGCTCTGTTTGTTGGTCACAGCGGTGTCCGGATCGGCGTATACAGCGGAAGCTGGCAAGAACGGCAGGGCGCTGCCGGCAAGCAAGCCGAGGGTCAGTGTAGTGCTGAGGAATGCGCGTTTGGCCAGTTGAAACATGGTAATCCACCCTTCGTGAATGTAGTAGTTTTTGATAAACAACCAACGGACTTTGAATTATAGCGCTTACAATAGTACAGGTTGATTCACTGAGATGTTTGGATTCCTCCTTCCAGGCGCAAACGCAGGCAACCCCGGTATCTCCATGGGGAGTTACCGGGGTTGTCCTAAACCACTGGGGTTTAAAAGCATAGCCCTCGAGTTATGATCACAACGCTATCTTAAGAAAATTTGGTTTTTATGTCAATAAATTTTTTCTGAGTATTTTTTTTCTATTTTTATATTTACAAAAGTATCCCGCTCGATTTAAACTATTCGCAGATTCAATCAAATTAAGGGCTATGCTTTCCGGATCAGCTTGTAATTCAGCTGACCTATCCGGGACAACCCCGTCTCTCCTGAGGCGGGGTTGTTTGTTGTCACCTAGGATTCACAGCAGAATCCGGGGGAGGTTTGCTTAGTTAGTTTGTCCTGAGGGAAAAGGAAGAGAGAGGCGGTTGATGGCAGTGAGCACAGGATCTGTTATAGCGTGTCTGAAAAACATTCAGGCATCGCAGCTCGGCAATAAGAGAAACATTTACGTATATCTTCCGCCAGGTTACGAGGAGCAGATTGAACGGCATTACCCGGTGTTGTACGTTCATGCAGGACAGCGGGCTTTTGGGCCATCCAGTCCGGGAAACGAAACGTGGCAACTTGACCTGGCAGCAGATGAACTCATCTCTGCTGGCCGGATTGAACCCATCATTATTGTTGCCATTGCCCACGTTCGTCCGGTTACCCGCAACGAGTTCTATCACTACGTTGATGCTGAGCAGGAAGCAATCGGCATAGGAGGCTCCGGAATTGAATACGAGCAATTTATTATTGATGAGCTTAAACCGATGATTGATCAGCGATACCGGACAAAGAGAGATAGAGATAACACGGGATTACTCGGTTCCTCGGCGGCTGCATTATGCACCTTGCATATCGGGATGCGTCATCCAGATGTGTTTGGCAAGCTGATCATGATGTCTCCGTACTTTGTGGATGCACAATTGGATGAACAAGCTGAGAATGGACTGCGGGAGAAAAACATGTACCGACTGCCGGATACCATTCCGGATGTGAACATGTGGGTGGATATTGGAGACACCGAAGGACTGTTCCTGCCTGAACAGGTGAGAAGGGTTGTACAGAAGATGCTGGATCAGGGAGCGGATGCAAAAAAGCTGGCTTACTTCGAACAGGCAGACGCTTGCCATCAGGAAGCGGATTGGGGAGCGCGAGTACATTTCCCCCTGTTGTACATGTTCGGTCAAGAAGGGCAACCGACTTCATTAGAGCTATATGGCAGAGATGTCATCGGACTAGAAGGTGGAATGCAGGTAAGGGTTCAGGCGCGGTTCCAGTGTGATAACGGTCTGAGTCAGACCTTGCTAAGCGGAGAGTATGTTTCAAGTCATCCTGAAGTTCTTCAGGTTCTTGCAGACGGTACGCTGATTCCTCAGGCCATAGGAAGTGCTACAATTACGCTGGAATCGGGTGATTTAACGGCTACACGAGATTACAGGGTTATATCTGAACTAACCCCCGTTGTACAGGTCTGTATGCAGGCAAAGCTTACACCAACATTCAGATCATCGGAGCCATGGGAAAAATTCATCTACGGCGGGATGGGCATGAAGCTCATGCATGCAGGTGATGGTCACTATGAAGGCTGTTATCATATTCCGCGAGACAGTGGCTTCTCTTTCCGTTTTACCCGTGGTTTCCGGTTATTCGAGACGGATCAGGAAGGCAATCCCATAGCCAATCGAATATTTCGTGCAATCGAAGACATGTCTCTCCACTATCATATTCAGGCTTGGGGCAGTGCATCTGCCAAAGTAGAAATAGGAGGCTCCCTCAAATGATAATCCATTCCTTCGCTCCAACACTGGACATCCCTTACTATTATCCATGCAATTTCCCCTTGATTCATGAAGTGCTTGAGCGGCAGGGTTCCGTTTCAAGTCTTGCCATGCTGGCTGCCAGCCGATTATATACGCTGCCATCATGCGAAGATAACGGCTTGGTGAAGACTTATTTTCACAAGCTGGATTATGAGGAACCGATCTGGAAGATTAACGACCAGCGGGAGCTGGGCAGCTTTGAGGAAGGAAAAGTGCTGATCCGGCAGCAGCTTGAAACGGGCAGACTTTTTTTGGCCACAGGCACCAGCTACCATCTGCCTTATTGCGACGACTATCACAATCCCGAGTATATTAACAAACATGTCAAACAAGGCTCAAGGCATTACCTGATGGATCATTGGCTTGCCGTGTATGGCATGGATGAAGACCACATGTATGTCTACGACCCTGTGTTTTACAAGTTTAAAGGCAAGGTGGAGCATGCAGCTTTCCATGATTTTTGGAGAGGGCATCAGACGATCCCTGAACTTGCGGAGGTTAAACGGAAGGAGACGCTGCGAACCTACGGAACAACGGATATTCAGGCCAAAGTCCTGCTGGATTCGCAGGGGTACCGGGAGATGCTGGCCCAGGCATTGACTACTCAGGTACATGAATTTTTGACAGGTAGAACGATCATGGAGGGAGCACGGCGTTTTTATTTTGGACATGCTGTCTCTACCAGTCTGATCGATGCACTGGAAGGAAATGCAGGAGGGAATGCAGAGAGCGAAGCGCGAATATCGGGTCTGCTTTTTGATATGCGGTGGAGTCGATATTATTTCCGGGACGTGCTCAAGGAGTCTGCTGAGTGGCTGGGTGCGCCGCTTGACCAATACGCCAAGGAATATGAGAACATCATTCTCCGATGGGAAAAGGCCAATAGTTTGCTTCAGGTGGCAAGGTTGAAGCAGCGTGAAGGGTGGCAAGCTCAGTTGTCAGGTGTAGTGCAAGAGCTAGCCGCAGATGAATACAACTGGTATTCGTCGTTAAGAAAAGCACTGCCTCAAGCTTCCACATATCCGCGGCAATCCCAAACAGATATAGACAACGAAAATGAACACAAGGCTGCCCTGCTACGCATTGTACTGGATAGCTGTCGGGAGCTGAATGCGTATCATAACACATTCATTGCCTTGGATGAGGGCGGTAATGCACCACTATATGGTCGGGATGGACGACTGAATTCACTGGAACTGGTGTCTTTACTGGCTGTGGTAGAGCAGGGCATTGAAGAGCATTGGGGAAGAGGCCTGGGGAACGCTCTCGCCGAGATTGCTGCTGCTTCCTTGCCGGAAAGTCCGTATCAGACGGTCGGCTCGCTGGTGAATTATCTTGCACAGCAGCAGACCTTGGGCAGTGATGGGGAGGGTGTGAGGTGATTGATTTTTTGCTAGAGCGCTTTACCGCTCACATGCAGCACCCGGCGTTTATTTGGGAGGAGCAAGAGTACAGTTACGACTGGCTGGTTCGTCAGATTTTTCTCATGGGAGAATGGATCGAGAGAGAGAGGATATCGGGGCGGGTTGTCACATTGGAAGAGGACTATTCTCCCTATGCAGCATCGGCAATGCTGGCATTGCTTGGAGCAGGGTGCATCGTGCTTCCGATCGACCGTAATTTGGTCGAAGCGAAACGGGACGAGTACGTAAAGCTTGCACATGTAGCTGTACGCTTGGGTGTAGACGCAGGCAAGCTTTTGGTGAGACAGATGAGCGAGACTCATGAAGAAGAAGCGATGCCGTCCATTTTGACTGAATTGCGACTGGAGCAGGTGGGCGGATTAGTTCTGTTCTCCTCAGGTTCGACGGGAGTAAGTAAGGCGACGGTTCACCGGGCAGACCGGTTGTTACAGGCCTTTCGACGGCAGGTGCGTCCGCTACGTACTATCCCTTTTATGATGTTTGACCACATCGGCGGGGTGAATACCATGCTACAATCGCTATCCAGCGGCGGGTGTCTGTGTATTGTGATGAACCGTACTCCGGAGGAAGTGTGTCATACCATTCAGAAACATCGTGTACAGGCACTGCCCGTATCCCCGACATTTATGAATCTGCTGCTTTTGGGAAAACAAGATGAGCATTACGACCTTTCCAGCCTGGAAGTGGTCTCTTATGGCTCGGAAGTAATGCCTGAGTCGGTTTTGGAAGCCTGGACTCGGCGCTTTCCGAGGATTAGGACGATTCAAGCTTACGGCATGTCCGAATTGGGGATTTTACCAACACGTTCTAAAGAACCGGGTTCGCTGTTATTTTCCATTCAGGATGACGAGGTGAAGTGTCGGCTTGTAGATGGGGAGTTACAGATTTATACCGCAACGGCGATGATGGGTTACCTGAATGCTCCGTCTCCTTTTACAGAAGACGGTTGGTTGCGAACGGGAGATGAGGCAGTGGTGGAGGAAGGATATATCCGCATTCTGGGTCGGCGTTCCGAGATTATTAATGTAGGTGGCTGGAAGGTGTACCCTGCCGAAGTGGAGAGTGTGCTTGAAGAGATGGATGGCATTGAAGCGGCGGTAGTTACGGGAGAAGTGAGCGGGATAACAGGCCAGCAGGTGAAAGCGACAGTGCGACTCGCTAATCCTAGTTCACTGAAAGAGCTTCGCAGGGCTATATGGGCCTATTGCCAAGACAAACTGCCTGCATACAAAATTCCGCAGAAAATTGTGATTACAGAGGAAGCACTCGTCAGCTCCCGTATGAAAAAGGTAAGAAAGCCGGTATGATCGCCGCCGGATCATGCGTAACCGCTTAATCAGAGAATGATCAGGCTGATGAATCCAATACAATCCATGAACTGGAGAACGCATAAATCCGAAGGGATGTGCGTTTTTTTTGTTCATACAGGAGAGACGTTGCTTAAGACGTAAGGGTGTGCTTTTTATACAAAAAAGGGCCGGACGTTATTCACGTTCAGCCCTTCGGAATTGTACCCTTTACCAAAATCATGCTTCTGCTGGCTGTTTCACCTCACATTGCAACAAAGAGAAGCCGTATGCGCCGAGCTCCAAGGTCAACTTGTTCTGTCTTGCCTCAACCGAAGCCGCAGTATACAAGTCACGCCATACGTTATGATCTCCCCATCCAAGCTCCAGTTTACGAGGCTCATCACTGGCATTGATCACCAGTACCATACGTTCTCCCGTCTCCGAATCCACACGTTCCATAGCAAGGCAAGGATCACCTGCTTCGGCATACATAATCTTTAACCCCGCGCTGCGCAAAGCTGGATGTTTCTTACGTACCTCAATCGTATGGATGAAGAATTCAAGCAGTTCCCGGTTCTGTTTGCCCACGTCCCACTCCATACATTTGCGGCAACCCGGGTCATATCCACCGTCCAGTCCGACCTCATCTCCATAATAGACGCAAGGCGCACCCGGATAGGAGAAAAGCAACGTGACAGCCAATTTCATTTTGCGTATATCGCCATCACATAACGTCAGTAACCGCGGCGTATCGTGGCTGCCCAGCAGGTTAAACGCTGCTTCGGTAACGGGTTGGGAGTACGCAGCAAGCAGTTTGCCAATCTCGTTGGCGAATCCGAGTCCATCCAGCTTGCCGTGCACGGCATAATCCAGTACGGAGTTGGTAAAAGGGTAGTTCATGACTGCATCGAACTGGTCGCCTTGCAGCCACATTAATGAATCATGCCAGATTTCACCGAGCAGATAAGCATCGGGCTTGATCGCTTTGACCGTCTGACGGAATTCACGCCAGAACTGGTGATCCACCTCATTGGCCACATCCAGTCGCCAACCGTCAATATCCATCTCCTCTATCCAGTAGCGTGCAACCTCAAGCAGGTACGCTTTGACATCCGGGTGCTCCGTGTTGAGCTTCGGCATGAGCGGCTCAAAGGCAAAGGTTTCGTAGGTTGGGATGCCATCCTCAACCCGTGGCGGCCAATCCTTGATGTAGAACCAGTCCGCATAAGGGGAATTAGCGCCATTTTTCATTACGTCGATAAAAGGAGGAAACTCTTTTCCCGAATGGTTAAATACAGCATCCAGAACGACTCGTATACCGCGAGCATGACATGCGTCCACTAGCATTCTCAATTGTTCATTCGTGCCAAACTGAGGATCAACTTTCAAGTAATCCGCGGTATTGTATTTATGGTTGGTCGTGGCCTCGAACAATGGACAGAAATAGATGGCTGTGATCCCGAGTTTATGAAAATGATCCAGATGATCCATCACGCCTTGCAGGTCTCCGCCAAAGAAATTGGTAGGTGTAGGCGTACCGCCCCAAGACTCAGCGTTTGCTGGCGTTAGAGATGGGTCGCCATTCGCAAAACGTTCGGGGAAAATTTGATAAAATACAGCATCTTTAACCCAGGCAGGCGGTTCAAAAATATCAACCGGATTCATGAATGGAAAATCAAACATTTCCAGCGGATGATCCGGCAGTACCTGTTCAAATCCTCGCTCTGTCATCCACACAGAATCTTCCCCCTGGATTAGCTGAAAGGCATAACGAAGTCTGCGGTAAGGCGGAGATGTCTCGGCTTCCCAGTAATCAAACATTTCGTCCCGGGCGAAAATTTGCATAGGAATATGTGTGATCGTCCGATCCCAGGCATATTTATCCCCTGTAATCGCAATAACGGCATCCAAATCTCCCCGTTTGGACCGCAAGCGAAGATGCATGGTTGTTCGATTATACGCATAAGACCAGTTCAGTTTGGGACGATGATAAATGGCTTCTAAAATCATAGATATCACTCCTTGGCACATGGTTAAATGCAAAATAGGGCTAGAGAATGCCGTGAAAAACGCGTAGAAAACGCAAAAAAGGCACAACCTCTCATGTTCACGAGGTTGTACCTTTCGGCAGCATAGCCTTTTGATTATACGGATATTATACGAATTATTTTTGCAAAAGAAAACACTTTTTTTCCTTAATTATCAATTAATTATGGAGCCGAGTATACTACATCTGGAATCCCAGTTGTTCTCCGTATGTCTTAACTTCTTTGAGGTACTGCTCGATGCTCTTCTTACCCGCAGCAACCTTGTCATTGCCCTGCTTGAGGAACGTACGGTTTATTGTTGTTTTAGACACGGCCTTTTTGAACAACTGATAACCTTCCAGTTGTGCGTAGCTGCCTCTAATCAATTTGTCATGGATTTTTTTCAACTCCGTATTCTCCGGTTTGATCTGCTTTAGCATGGAAACATACTTTGTGTAATTCGGGATAGCTGTGTTGTTTAACGTCAAAAAGAAAGATTTGCGATTGGCAGAGGTGATGTATGTGTTTCCGCCTATGGCGTTTATAGCTTTCGTTTCATAAACAGCCGCTGCTTCCAATGCATCTAAATAATCCAGAAAATCTTGGTCATCCGCCGTAAGTTCCTGTTCTTCCTGGTTGATTGTCTCTTCCGTGTTTACCTCGTCCGAAATCACAGTGGAATTGTCTGCTGCCGCAGCGTAATGCCCTGTTGGAAGAACTATGCCGCCGATCAACGCCATACTCATCAGGATCGAAAGAATCCAATTTTTTTTCATAATGTCCGTCCCCTGTCTCTATATGTGATTTTATTCCAAGGGATAATCTAACATAAGAAGAGTTTCATTTACAGGAATAATTTAGGAATAAATGATGAGTTATATGAGCCGACTCTAAGTACGAAAAGTACAAAGTACGGTCAAATTATTCATAAATATAAGACTTTTATGTATAAATATTAATTTACTTGTATACCGTCACATCATGAAATAGAAGGATAGTTCAAGTTGTATTTGGACCAGAAGAAGTAGGTGACAATTGGCATAAGTGGTTACACCAACGTTGGATAATATCGATTTATATTATATGTATTCACCTGAAATTTGCTTTTATAGCGGCGTTTATAGAATAAATGAAGCTGGATATGAATCGTAAATATTTTTCCAAATAAGTGCTTGTCTAAATCATCCAACTCCATTACAATACAATTGATAATGAGATTCAATATCATTTAGAGTGAAAAGGGGAGACGGGTTCCATGTTTCGATTCAGCAAAAAGTTATATATTTATGCAGCACTTATTCTTATGATTTCGCTGCTGGCTGGCTGTGCTTCAGGGGGAAGTGCGGGTACAACCAATACAGCAAGCTCAGCAACAAGTGGTAAAAGTGCTGAAGGTAGCACGGATGGAGATCAAGCGGTCAAAGCTACAGACGAGACTCGGGTAATCAAACATGCCATGGGGGAAACAAAAATCACGGGAACTCCGCAACGAATCGTGACACTGTTCCAAGGTGCGAATGATGTCGTTGTTGCACTTGGCGTGAAACCGGCAGGTGTCGTGGAATCATGGGTGCAGCAGCCGGTATATGAATATCTGCGTAAAGATCTGGATGGCGTACCGCAAGTAGGTCAGGAATCCCAGCCGAATCTGGAAGAAATCAACAAGTTGAAGCCCGATCTTATTATTGCTACCAAAATTAGAGATGAAGAAATCTATGATCAGCTGTCCCAGATCGCACCAACGGTCGTGACCGAAACGCTGTTCGATTGGAAAGAAACATTGAAGATGGTCGGGGAAGCAATGAACAAAACAGAGCAATCGAATAAGCTACTTGCCGATTGGGAGACACGCGTAGCGGATTTCAAAGAGAAAATGGGTGACCGTCTGCCGATTGAAGCAACCATTACTAACTTCAGAGCAGATCAGGTTCGTATTTTCTACATGGGTTATGCAGGTAAAATCCTGAAGGAACTTGGATTTACAAGACCAGCGGGCCATGATGCAGATAAATGGGGTGTTGAACTGACATCCAAAGAGGCCATTCCGGATATGAATGCAGACATGATTTTTAATTTCAATTCAGGTACGGATACGGCTGCGATCGAGAAAAATTATAAAGATTGGACGAGCAGTCCGCTCTGGAAAAACCTTGATGCTGTGAAAAACAATCAACTGTACCAGGTCGATGAGGTAGCCTGGAACATGGCAGGCGGATATACATCAGCCAACATGATGCTGGACGATCTATACAAGCTGTTCAACCTGAATAAATAATAACCGGATCAGGATCCGCCATGCACCAGAACTTTCGTTAGCAAAGTGTATGGGCAGGCAGGTCCTGTTTCACTTCATAGATGAAAGAGTGAGAGTATGTTTCCCCTTTTTACCAAGGCGAGTGCCAAAATATACGGGTTGGTTGGGTTGTTCATTCTTATGTTGCTCGCTGCAACCGCCAGCATGATTCTGGGACGCACCCCTATTACGTTTCATATGTTGTGGGATGCGGTTCAGTCCTATGATGAAACATCAGTAGAGCATGTGGTGCTTCTGACAGAGCGATTGCCACGCACGATTATTGCGGCTGTTGTAGGGGCAAGTCTGGCTGTTGCAGGCGGACTGATGCAGGCACTGACGCGTAATCCGCTCGCTTCCCCGAGTGTGTTCGGGATCAACGCAGGTGCAATTTTCTTTATTGTTATTGCTGTTGTCGTATTGTCCGTGTCTTCGTTAACCACGATGATGTGGTTTGGATTTGCCGGAGCGGCAATCTCGGCAGCTATTGTATATGGTTTGGGTTCACTGGGGCGTGATGGTCTGACGCCAATCAAAATTGTATTAGCGGGTACCGCTATTTCAGCCTTGTTTGCCTCTTTTACGCAAGCGATTCTTGTTCTGGACGGCACGGGACTGCAGGATGTTCTGTTCTGGCTTGCCGGTTCGGTAAGTGGGCGAACACTAGAAATGCTGTATCCCGTTTTACCTTATATGGCGGTAGCCGCAGTGGTGTCGTTATTTATGGGGAGAGCTATAAATTTGTTATTAACAGGGGATGACATTGCAAAAGGGATGGGGCAGAACGTACTACTGGTCAAAGTGATGATGGGAATCGTTACGGTAGTACTCGCGGGTGGTTCTGTAGCAGTTGCCGGTTCCATAGGTTTGGTGGGTCTGGTCGTACCACATATCATGCGTGCATTTGTTGGTAATGACTACCGCTGGCTTGTCCCGTATTGCTTCTTGGGTGGAGCGATATTGCTAATGTCAGCTGATGTCGTAGCAAGGCTTGTCATTATGCCGCAGGAAGTTCCACTGGGTGTAATGACGGCATTAATCGGCGGACCCTTCTTCATCTATATCGCCCGGAAGGGGGTGACGAAGATATGAGGAAGATGCTGACGTATCGGAATAAAAAAGATACTGTTTCCATTCAAGTGGAACGTAAGTCCGTGATGGTTATCGCTGTATGTGTCCTTCTGTTTCTGGTAGCAGGGGTAGTCGGAACAAGCTTAGGCAGTGACTTTATTTCTCCACTGGACGTCCTTCGCACCATCTTTGGACTGAATGCAGGAGAGCATGATTTCGTCGTGCTGACACTCAGGCTTCCACGTGTATTGTTATCTCTGCTTGTCGGGGCCGCACTGGGAATGTCGGGAGCACTGCTCCAGGGAATTATCCGTAATCCACTTGCCTCACCTGATGTCATCGGTATAACGGGTGGTGCTGCAGTGGCAGCTGTAGGATTTGTAACATTACTGGGTGGAGCCGTAAGCATTAAATTGCTACCACTCTTTGCGGTCATGGGTGCGATGGTCACAGCATTCATCATTTATATCTTGGCCTGGAAAAAAGGAGTCAGTCCGATCCGGCTGGTGCTGATCGGTATAGGCGTATCGGCTATAACGGGCGCTGGCACGACCTTTATGTTGATTTTAAGCCCGTTCTATACAGCAAGTCAGGCTTATATCTGGCTAACTGGAAGCATCTATGGAGCCACATGGACAGATATTCAGACGATATTACCTGTGATTATCATCGTCCTGCCCCTCGCCATGTGGTTTGGTCGCAGTTTGAATGCGCAGGAGTTCGGAGATGACCTTGCCACAGGGCTTGGCGTTACGGTGCAGTGGCATCGATCTGCCTTGTTATTATGCAGTGTGCTTCTCGCCGGGATTGCGGTGTCTGTCGCAGGTACGATTGGCTTTGTGGGTTTAATTGCTCCTCATATTGCACGAAAACTGGTAGGGCGGATGTTTGGCAGCTTGCTGCTGGTATCCGGCTTTGTAGGTGCTTTATTGGTATGTACAGCCGATCTCATTGCCCGAACGGTATTTCTGCCGCTGGATATCCCTGCAGGCGTATTTACCGCAGGAATTGGTGCACCGTTTTTTCTGTATCTATTATTTAAGAATCGAAACCATTATTGAGGAGGAGAGAGCCGTGAGTATTCTGGAAGCCAAGGAGCTTACCATCTCCTATGGAGCAGATCCGATTATTGAAAACCTGAACCTGACCATTCCGAAGGGAGAGATTACAGTCCTGATCGGCAGTAATGGTTGCGGCAAATCGACGCTGCTACGTACGCTGGCAAGACTGCTGAAGTCCAGCTCAGGCACTGTGCTATTGGATGGTGAAGAGATTGCAAAGCTACCCACCAAAGAAATCTCAAGACGCATGTCTATTCTGCCCCAAGGACCGACGGCACCGGAAGGTTTGACCGTGAATCAGCTGGTTCGCCAAGGACGCTATCCTCATCAGACATGGCTTAAACAATGGTCGCGTGAGGATGAGCGCATGGTTGAACTGGCTCTTGCGTCCACACATCTGACAGAACTTGCAGATCGTCCTGTTGATGCGTTATCCGGTGGTCAGCGTCAACGTGCATGGATCGCGATGACCTTGGCACAAGGTACAGAAACATTGCTGCTGGACGAGCCTACGACGTATCTGGATATGACACATCAGATTGATATTCTGGACCTGCTGTTTGAATTAAATGAACGGGAAGGGCGTACCATCGTGATGGTGCTTCACGACCTGAATCTGGCTTGTCGATACGCACATCATATCGTTGCGGTGCACAACAAGTCCATCTACGCAGAGGGCAAACCGGAGGATATTATTACTCGTGATCTCGTACGAAACGTTTTTCAGATGGAGTGTGACATTGCTGTAGATCCGTTATTCGGTACACCCACCTGTATCCCGCACGGAAGAGGCAGGAAGCTGCATGAAACGCAGCAACGTTATACACAGATGGCTTGATAAACAAGAGCTTCGAGGCACCTGTTGGTCAAAAATACCCGTAATGCTGAATCGGTACGTTTGCTTTGCCTTTTTTGGCAAATGCTACGATTCTTATAGCATCATGGACACAGGCGTATACGTCATGTTCTTACGGCCATCCACCCCCAAAATTATTCCTCAGTACCATCAATTTATTGTCATGGGGATAACGAAACAGGCAAGCAGAGGATTTGGAAACTCCATAGCTTGCCTTGTTTGTTATGCCTAAGTATGCCAATACTCCACGATTACAATACCAATACCCTTCTGAAATAAAGATATTTTTTCCTTAAAAGTTTCATATTGACAACGGGTGAATAATTACCATAAAATAGATTTTGTATGATACTGATAATCATTATCAATAAAATCAACCGATAGGAAGGTCGGATATGAATTTACTTCGTTCCAAATGTTCCGTATTTCCAGAAGGTTTTGAGAATCTACAGAATCGGCTGATTCTGAACAAAGCAAGAGAGATGGGGATCGGGTGCGAGTTGCTGGTGGATGGTTGTGAGGATTTTCTAAAACTGTCCTTGGAGCACAAACAGATCATCATTAACAAAACGAGAACTCATCGGCTACCGCTGATCGCAGGACTGATTGCCAAGAATAAACAGGCATGTAATCTGATCCTGCATGAACAGGGGATGCCAGTTCCCCCTCATATCGTTGTAGCGGCCATGGGAGAAGAGGCCGAAGTTTTCCTTCATCAATACAGTTCCATCGTAGTCAAACCGCTGGATTCGAGCAGCAGTCAGGGGGTTACCCTGGATGTACGCACCGTTGCTGAGCTGGAAGCGGCAATTCATCTCGCAACCCAATATGGCAGTAGCATTCTGCTACAACAATATGTCATTGGAACCGACTACCGGGTGTTAATTATCAACGAACAGGTAGCGGCGGTTAACCAATACCGTCCTGTGTATGTGACGGGTAACGGCAGTTCGTCTGTCCGTGAACGGATTGAAATGCTGAACCGGAACCGCATGCAGGACACAGAGATCGGTATGTACGAAGCTTTCCCCGCGATTGACCTAGACAATACTCATCTGCTGGATACATTGCGTAAGCAAGGACTTGCTTTGAATGACGTGTCTCCTGTGGATCAGGAGATTGAACTGTATGACCTCCGTAATTCGGCGGCCGGAAAGATCAGTGAATTTTACAGGGATTGTACGGATGACATTCACCCGGATAATGTCCGCATGATGATACAGGCAGCCCGAGCGCTCCAGATTGACGTTGCAGGTATCGATGTTCGCTGTAAGGACATTCGAGTACCTATTACAACGGAACAGGGAGGCATTCTGGAGGTCAACGCCTTGCCAGATCTCACTCACCATGTGTATCCACATGGCGGCACGACACGAGACGTTGTTCGGCAGTATCTGGAATATCTCAGTCAGAGTTAGCGCTTAGCATTATTCAATAACGAATGTACAGGCAGTTGGGCCTGAATCGATGATAAGGGGCGTTAGAGAGTTATGTCAGTAGAGGTTCAGACGGAATACCTGAAGCTGCAGAACGAGAAGGAGTCCAACGCACGAGCGTACCCACGGCATTTCCCGCTCGTCATCAGCAAAGCTCAAGGCATCAAGATCACGGATACGGAAGGCCGTGAGTATTACGATTGTTTGGCAGGTGCGGGCACACTCGCGCTTGGACATAACCATGAATCAGTCGTAGGCGCTATTCGGGATGTTCTGGATCAGCAGATTCCATTACATACACTCGATTTGGCCACACCACTTAAGCTTTCGTTTATGCAAGAGATATTCTCTTTACTGCCCGAAGAGATGCGGAATACATCCAAAATTCAGTTCTGCGGCCCAACGGGAGCGGATGCGGTCGAAGCCGCAATTAAGCTGGTGAAGCATGCTACAGGCGGGAAGTCCATTCTGGCTTTCCAAGGTGGATATCACGGTTCAACCCAAGCGACGATGTCCATGAGCGGCAATTTGAGTAAAAAAGAAAACCTGCAAAGTCTCCTGCCGGATGTGCATTTCTTGCCATTTCCCTATGAATATCGTTGTCCGTTTGGTGTTGGTGAAGGCATGACTGCCCGATTAAGTGCACAGTATATCGAGAATGTACTGGATGATTGCGAGAGCGGAATAGCTGCACCGTGCGGAGTGATCGTAGAAACGGTACAGGGCGAGGGTGGAGCGATTCCTGCAGATATTGAGTGGCTGAAAGAGTTACGCCGAATCACTGCGGAACGAAATATTCCGCTCATTATTGACGAAGTGCAGACCGGCATTGCACGTACGGGGCGGATGTTTTCGTTTGAACATGCGGGCATTGTGCCTGATGTCATTATTTGCTCAAAAGCCGTAGGTGGCAGTCTTCCCATGTCGGTTGTGATCTATAAGGAGGAGCTGGATCAGTGGAAACCCGGTGCGCATACGGGCACATTTCGTGGCAATCAGCTGGCCATGGCAGCAGGTCTAGCCACGCTCCGTTATATTCGGGAGCAGAATGTGATGCAGAACGTGCATCTGCGTAGTGAGCAGTTCATGGCAAGGTTACAGGCGATGAAAAGCTGTTTTGCCGAAATTGGTGATGTTCGTGGCCGCGGGCTAATGATCGGTGTTGAAGTGGTTAACCCGCAAGGGGGTAAGGATCGTCTTGGACATTATCTACAGCATGGTGAACTAGCGTCCACTATACAGCAGCAATGTTTCCGTAATGGACTCATTGTGGAAGTTGGCGGACGTCATTCTGCGGTTGTGCGTTTCTTGCCGCCGCTGAATATTACGGAGAAGGAAGCAGGCGAGGTACTCGCGATCTTTGAGCAATCGGTATCGGAAGCCATTGCATTAACGGCAGCTTTATGCTGAGTGTATCGCTGCTTCGGCGGCATGCGGTTTTACTCGCCATTCTACTAGGAGCCTTCACACTTGTGCTTACCAACAGTGCCTTTAACCTGCTGCTTCCGTATTTTATCGAATATTATGACATTTCCGCCACGGCTGGGGGCTGGATCATTGCCCTGTATATGCTCGCCATGACATTAACGATGCCGCTGGCTTCCCTGGTCGTAGATCGGCTGGGGCGTAAGCAGACGTATATGCTCGGTATTTGCATCTATGGAGTATTTTCGGTGCTCGGAGCATTGCTCCATTCCTATATTGAAGTATTGCTACTTGTAAGGTTCATGCATGGTGTGGCAGCTGGCCTGATGATTCCTTTATCCCTTGTGTTGCTGTTCGATGTCTACGGCCCGGAGGTTCGAGGACGCATTACGGGTGCATGGGGACTGCTGCTGATGCTAGCTCCTGCGGCTGGACCGACCCTTGGCGGATTTATCATTCAGTATGGAAGGCTGGAGATGCTGTTCTGGTTGAATGTACCCTTGGCTGTTTTTTCATTGATCGGCTGTGGACGAGTGATTCAAGCCTACACACCTGCTCGCAGGAAAAAGTGGCATCCATCCAGTGTGATGCGGCTTGTTGGCGCAGTGGGTGCACTCAGTCTGGGCGTACAGGTGTACGCCAGCCCAGCAGTAGCTCCATGGATATCATGGACACTGATTGTGCTTGGCCTAGTGCTTCTTATTCGTTTTATCCAGGTTGAGAATGAACGTGATGAACCGCTGATCCGTTATTCGTTACTGCGGAGAAAAGGTGTATTTCCTCTTACGGTTCTGATCTCTACGATTCAGGATTGTGTCATGTTTGGCGTGATTTTTGCGCTTCCCCTGCTTTTTCAGGAGGTATTTCAGTTGTCACCGGCGCTTTCCGGTGCCTTGTTCATTCCGCTCTCGATCTCCACGAGTCTGTTCATGTGGATCGGAGGAAACTTGCTGGATCGCGGGAGGTCACTTCAGTTTATCGCTTGGGGCACATTGCTGGTATCGATCTCTATTCTGACGTTTGCCTTTCTGCCCATGGGGGCGTCCATATGGATCATCGGGGTGCTTATGGCGTGCCGGGGCATTGGCGTAGGACTGTCCGGTATGAGCATTTCTGCAATTGGGCTGCAGGCGTTACCTGAGGAAGACATGCATGAAGGATCGGTGCTGTCCACAACGATTGAACGACTGGCTTCATCGTTTGCAGTCATGGGCATGACGCTGTATTACGATATGCGCTGGCAATGGCTCGCCGGACATGGAAGATCGATTGAGTTAGCGAAATGGGGAGCCGTTAAAGAAATATGCGTAGGTCTTGGTTGTGCCATTCTGCTGACGTTACCTCTAGTCTTACTTATAACTCGAAAGAAGGTTGGCTTCATTGTTCAAAATGGAAAACAAACTCCGGTCCAAGGCGGAGCAACAGGCCGATGAGCATTCCTGCAAGTTGCTGCTGAACTGTTATATCCGTGAGCTTGGGCCGAAAAAAGCTGAACATATGCAGCTTAACCCGGATACGCTGACGTATACGATTGCTTTTCCAACCAGCCGTGTAAGCGTGATGGGGTTGCTATCTTACTACTCGGCGATGGGGGAGCATGAATATCTCAGCATGAACTGGAATGGACAAGCCGTGCATAGCCGGGATCTGGTACGCTGGATCGCTTCTGAAATTAGTGGAGATCAAGGTGGGGGAGCCGAACGCGTTCGTGAATTTACTCAAAAAGTGGAGAACAGTGTGGCTAACATGACCTTGTACATTGAGCAGGCGTCCGATCTTGAGATATATGACTATATTACCTCTGAACAATCCCTGCTGTACGGTCACCCGTTTCATCCTTTTCCCAAAAACTCCAGAGGTTTCACTGCCACGGATGTACAGCGATACAGTCCAGAACTTCGAACCTCTTTTCAGCTCTGTTACATCGCCGTAAGGCAGGATGTGTATACAAAGGAATGGGTACAACATGCGGACAAAATGGATCTGCATCAGCTTCTGGGAAGCCATGAATGGTCTGTCTCCAAAGAAAAGCTGGCCATGTATGGGATTGTGCCAATCCATCCGTGGCAGTATGCGTATATCTCCGGTCTGGACGAGGTGCAGTCCTACATCGTTGAAGAAAAGATATTGTTGCTCGGCCAGGCAGGGCCTCTTGCCTATCCGACTTCTTCCGTACGTACAGTATACATTCCGGACTGGAACTGCAACATCAAGCTGTCGCTGCATATGCAGATTACGAATATGATTCGCACCAATAGTGCCGAGCAGATGCGGCGGACACTGGATGCGTCCAATTATGTGTGGCAACAGGGCTGTTTCGAAGCGGAGCCTTGTACCCATATCGCATATGAGACAGGTGTAGCGACATGTAAGTTTGAGGACGAAGAACTTACCCGATTATTCACCGTTGCTTATCGTCCGATTGAGTTCGACGCTGCGAGTACCTATGTATTGTCCAGTCTGGTGGAGTCGCCATTGCCAGGAGCACCATCCCGCTTAGTGACCATGCTGTGTGGTAGACAGGATGATGCCGATGTCGTTGATCGTGACAAGGTAGAGCAATGGTTGTCACGATACTTGGACTGTTCACTGTTGCCGCTTGTGCGGGCGGCCGGAGAGAAAGGCATTCATTTTGAAGCCCATTTGCAGAATACGTTGGTGACGCTGGAGCAGGGCATGCCGGTTGCTTTTATCGTACGTGATCTGGAAGGGGTCAGTGTAGATGAGCAGCTAGTGGATGGATGGCAGCGGCATGAGCAAAGGGAGATTCTAAGTTCAGAAGTGTCTGAGCTGTTACGTTATTCGCGTGAGAAGGCATGGGCGCGAACCTCGTATTATTTTATCGTGAACCATCTGGGTTCGTTAATTCATGTATTGGCTCGGGATGTGAACGTATCGGAGGAATACTTCTGGATGCAGGTACGTGAGATGCTTGAGAAAGAATTAGCACGAACAGGTAACGCTTATGTAGAGCATTTGCTGACGGCAGACGCTTTTCTAGCCAAACAAAATCTGGTGAGTTGTCTCACGGGCATTAGTCAAACTCCGGCTTATGTGCCGGTAGGTAACGTCATGAAACGTTTAGGGAGTGAAGCACGTGAGATTCGTGGAAATCAGCAATGAGGCAGAAGAGAAGAAGGAAAGTAAACCAGCAGAAATGTTAAAAACAGAGACAACTGAAATAAGCGGAACAAGTGGAACAAATAAGATTAACAGCACGAGTGAACGAAGCGGAAAAAAAGAACAAAACGAACAAAACGAACCTAATGAATCACACGAATCACCCCAATCAAATGAATCACATCAACCAAACATAGCGGGTAAAGGACGTAGAATGCCAAATGACAACGCAGTCCCTGTGTACGTGGAAGTTCAGGAAAGGATCATACGCCAGGCGCTGGAAGCGATGTGGTTCGAAGACATCTTGGATCGTCAGGTGAGCGGGAGTGAGTGGTCGACCTGCGGTGTTACTGCAACTGGTGAATCCGTGGTGTATTCGTGTGACGCAGAGCAGAAGTTTTCGTTTGCACGGGTGAAGGTGAAGGCCGGGTCGATCAAGCGCGAAGGCGTGGTCTGCACGGATCTGGATGTGTTTTTGGAAGAGATGGTGCTGAATCGTTTGCAGGGTGCGAAACTGACGGCATTTGTTCAGGAATTGCAAGAAACGATGGCTAAAGACAGTCAGTGCCGGGCTTTGTTGCCTCTTCGCATTCCGGCAGGGGATCGTCACTACGATGCGCTGGAAAGTCACATGACTGATGGCCATCTGTATCATCCAAGCTACAAGTCCAGGTTAGGATTCTCGCTGAAAGACAATCTAGCCTATGGCCCCGAGTTCAATGCCGACGTTCCACTCATTTGGGTTGCGGTGAGAAAAGAATTGGCTCAAGCGGCTACATCCGATGGATACGAAATGGCAGCACTGCTGGAACAGCATCTGACCAAGGAAGATTTGCAGCAATTTCGTCAGGTGATTTCGGACAAAACGGCTTCCTTACATATGGATGCTTACGTATTCATTCCGATTCATCCGTGGCAGTGGGAGCACGCGATCGAATCCATATTTGCCAAACAACTAATGGATGGAGACATCATATATCTGGGGGCTTCGGCCTCAGCCTATCGTGCGCAACAATCCATTCGTTCCCTCTCTAATCGGGAAAATCCAGAAGCACCTTACATCAAGCTGGCTTTAAGTATTACGAACACATCTAGCACACGTATCCTCGCCCAACATACGACGCAAAACGCCCCCCTGATTAGTGACTGGCTGGATCAACTGGTGCGCGAGGATGAAGTGTTACAGCGGGAGCAGTTTGCCATTTTAAAAGAAATCATGGGTCTGTCGTTCCGTTATGAACAATTACCTGTTACGCAGTACGGCCGTGCTTACGGCACCCTGGGGGCGATCTGGCGGGAGAATGTATCCGTTCACCTGAATGAGGGCGAGACGGCTTGGCCACTGAATGCTCTTATGCTGGTGCAACGAGACGGGGTTCCTTATATCCAGGAGGCGATCGAGCGACATGGGGTTCAGCCATGGGCAGAGGCCTTGGTGCGTACACTTACACTGCCTGTTATCCATCTTTTGTATGCGCACGGAATTGCGTTTGAATGCCATGCCCAGAATATCATTTTGGTGTTGGAAAATGAGTTGCCGAAACGCATCATCCTGAAAGATTTACATGATGGCGTTCGTTATGTCCCGGATCAGCTACTACACCCGGAACGTGCACCGAAGCTGCATCCTGAACCGGAAACTCATCGCAAATTCAATCGATATTCGTTCATCTATGCCGGAGATGTGTCGGAGGTACGTGACTATACGTACGATGCGTTCTTTTTTATCTGCATGACGGATATTGCGCTGTCGCTGGAGCCATACGGTTTGTCCGAAGAAGCCTTTTGGCAACTGTGTGCCGGAGTGATTATGGGTTATCAGCAGCAGCATCCCGAGTATGCCGAGCGGTTTGACATGTTTGATCTTTTGGCAGAGGATGCCCTGATTGAAGAGATGACGAAACGGCGTTTGTATGGGGATGGGGAGTTATATTTCCGCAAAACAAACAATCCACTCCGGTTGGCAAAGGATATGCTTGAACAGAAGGCAACAAAGCGATGAGGAAAAATACACTTCAGGAAAAGATTGCTTGCAAACAGCAGGTATTTGGCCTATTTGTATCGATTCCGCACCCGATCGTCATCGAGATGATTGGTCATGCCAATTATGATTTTGTCATCATTGATCTGGAGCATACGGCAACGTCGATAGAATCGGTAGAAGAGATGATAAGAGCCGCCGAACTGGTGGGCATCACACCTCTTGTGCGGATTGCTAAGGTCGAGCGCACGGAAATTTTGAGGGTGCTCGACTGCGGGGCACAGGGCATCGTGATTCCCCATGTGGAGACGCTCTCGCAAGTGAAGGAAGCCGCACATCATGCGTATTACCATCCATTGGGCATGCGTAGTCTGAACAGCGGACGTCCAGGTGTATTCGGTAAATTCCCGCTAACGGAATACATTACGGAAGCCAACTCGCAGGTGATGATCGTGCCGATGATTGAAAGTGTGAAAGGGGTACGTCAGAGCTCGGAGATTTTATCTCATCCGCAGGTGAGCTTTGTGCTGGAAGGTGCAGCGGACTTATCACAATCACTTGGTGTGCCTTGGCAGACCAACCACCCGGATGTGAGAGAAGCATTAGGCGTATTGTACGAGAACGCGCAACAATTCGGCGTACCTTATGCAACAGTCACAAGAAGCATCGAAGATATGGCGGTATGGCGTGAGCGTGGTGTGCACATCTATGTGCTTGGAGATGATCGGAATACGGCATTTCGGGCCTACGCCCAAAAGCGGAATGACTATGGAAGTGCAGGTGGACAGTTATGAAAACCAGTGTACAGCAAGCCTTAGATGCGATTCAACGCGAAAAGAATGAGCCGATCTGTGCGTACATTTACGATCTGGCAGGTATTCAGGAGCAGGTACGCGGTATGTTGCAAACGATGCCATGGAATACGAAGTTATTTTATGCTATCAAAGCCAATCCCGATCCACGCATTATTGAAGCGCTACTTCCATTGATGAAGGGTTTCGAGGTGGCATCTATTGGCGAGCTGCTCAAGGTTCGGGCGGTGAGCCAGGAAGTTCCAATCCTGTTTGGCGGCCCGGGTAAGAAGGAGAGCGAGCTGAAGCTGGCGATCGAGCATAACGTGAGTTATATCCATGTAGAGAGCCTGCTGGAGTTGCGCCGTATCATTGCGATTGCCAAAGAGAGGGGGCAACAGAAGCCCGAGGTGCGTGTGTTGCTCCGCATCAACTTGCGAAGTAACACCTTGCCACAGACCAAAATTGTCATGGGCGGTGGCCCTAGTCCTTTTGGTATTGATGAAGATTCGGTGGACGAAGCGATTGAACTGATTCGTGTGGAAGGCGCGGGTTCAGTTCGGTTATGCGGATTCCATTTCCACTCCCTGTCGAACAATATGGACGCCAGACTGCATGCCGAGATGATCGAGCTATATTTGCAAAAGGTGGAGCGTTGGCAACAGCAATATAACTTGCAGGTGGACGTGGTCAATGCAGGCGGAGGCTTTGGTGTGACATATGACGGGAGTCCGGGCTTTGACTGGTCGTTGTTTACCACGCTTTTGCAGCAGAGTGAAGCTAGAAATCGTCTGGCTACCCGAGGTGGAGAGTTGTTTTTTGAATCAGGTCGCTTGTTAGTGGCAGATCACGGTTATTATGCAACCGAGGTAACGGATATTAAACGTTCGCACGGACAGATGTTTGTCATTTTAAGGGGAGGTACACATCATCATCGGCTGCCTGCGTCATGGGGACATAATCATCCCTTCCACATTGTATATACGGATCGATGGAAGCATGAGTTTACAAGACCCGAGGTGCGGAGAGAGCGAGCCCATATTGTAGGTGAATTATGTACGCCGAAGGATCGGATGCACTCCGATGCAGAGATTGACTGTTTAAGAGTCGGCGATGTGATTGTGTTCGAAAAATCCGGTGCGTACGCCTGGACGATCTCGCATCATGATTTTCTGGGGCATCCGCACCCGGCATTCCACTATTTGATGGAGGGTGATGAACATGTCAACGTTAATGCAACGTTCCAGTCGGCAAACTGCTGAACAGCAGGTGATGTCCGATCTGATGAATAGCCTGCTCGCTGAGCAGTTACTTCCACTGCAAGGTCACCGTTTTGTTGATTTTGCTACTGCACCTGCACAGCTTCGACAGTTATATCAGCGGTTTGCTCAATGGGAAAAGGGTAGCGCGAAGAAACATGTACATGGTCACATTGTCGATGAGCAGAACAAGAGTGGGTATAACTCCAATGAGTATAACTTTACGCTGGATAATTTCAGTGAGAGTAACTCTACTGAGGATCACGCTAGTGCTCAGGATATGTCCGTTGTTACGCCGCCTTTCAGTCTGGGTTTGCATACCGCAGGAGTACTTTGTCTGGTTGAAAACGGAGTAAGGCAAGGCATTCAGTGGGTTCAGGGAACACCGATCTATCAGCAACATTCGGATGGAAGCTGGACGATGCTGGGTACTCCGGCGGCCGTGGGGCGTGCGGTGTTGAAACGGGCGTTATCCGAAGATGAATTTAAGCAGCCGGGTGTGGCAGATTTTCTGGCAAGTTTGGACCTAGCTGTAGAACAGTACGAACTTGGCTGGGATCAGGTTCAGACGTTGTCTGCTTACCGTCCGAAGTCTGCATATGAATGGTTTGTGAAAAGTGAGCGCATTGCTGCGCTCCGGGATCGCCCGTTCCATCCGACTTCCAAAGCAAAGATTGGATTCAGCGCCGAGGATGTTAAGACATACGCAGCTGAGTTCGGGAAAGTAATCCGGCTGCGCTGGGTAGCGATCAAGCGGGATGCTGTGCAACAGGGTTGTGAAGACGGCTTGTCGATTCTGGATATGTTGTATGATGCTCAGCGAGAGGAAGTGCAGGCTGAATGCTCTCGCAGAGGTTTGTCGCTGGATGAGTACTTGCCTATGCCCGTGCATCCTTGGCAGCTGGAACACATCATTTTGCCGCGATTTACGAAAGAAATCGTAGAAGGCAGCATTGTGGTGCTGGATGTGCAGATCGGAGATGTATTTGCTACGTCATCTCTGCGGTCTATGGCTCAAACGGCTGAGTCTGCACTTATGCTCAAGTTGCCCGTTAGTGTGCTGTCGCTCGGTGCCGCGCGATATCTTCCGGTTGTTAAGCTGCTGAATGGACTTGTGGGAGAGAAGATGTTAAGGCAGGCAGTGGCTTGTGACGAGACATTGAAAGAGAAAGTGTACATGTGTGAGGAACAGAACTGGTGGGGTTTCATGCCGGAGTCCATGGGATTGTTCGACGATCACCCGCGGCATCTGGCAGCACAGATTCGTGTCTATCCCGCCGAACTGCTGGATGATGCCTACAAAATTGTGCCGATGGCTGCACTCGGCGTAAATCTGGATGGGCACCATCTGCTCACCGAAATCATGGGCAGGAATCTGAGTGTAGAAGATGTTCTGGAGTTCTACAATCGAATTGCGACTACATTCTATGATATCGTGATGCGTTTGTTCAAGGTGGGGGTTGTACCGGAGATTCATGGTCAGAACTGCTGTCTGGTGTTAGAGCATAATCAGGTGAAGGGACTATTATTCCGGGATCATGACTCTGTGCGTTTGCATCAACTGTATCTGGACAAGCACGGAATTGCCGATCCGGGATATCATATTCGTCCGGGTTATTCGAACAGTCTCTATAATGAGACGATCCAGAAGCTGGTTTTTTATGTGCAGTCCCTTGGGACGCAGGTGAATCTGGCTGCGATCATGGAGGCGATGAGCGAAGTGTACAACATCCCGGAAACGAAGTTTTGGGAGATCACGGAGCAAGCCTGGCGGGAAGCGTTGCACGAGGTGCAGCTTCCCGAGACGGATCGGTCCACGCTGGAGCGCGTGATCTTCGAGAGCGAGGCGTGGCCTGTGAAGTTAGTTGTCCGTCCGCTGCTTGAGGCGGACGGTGTGCCAGGTGCGATGCCATCGGGCAAAGGCCAAGGGTGGAACCCTTTTTACAAGGCATAGGATGGGGTGGGGAGTGTTTCTCCGATACCTTAACAACGCTAACGATCTCAGATGAGCTTATTGGAGTGATATAGGGTCCTCTGGAATTCTAACGATCACCAGGGAGCTTATTTCGCAAAAAACATAGGTTTATCGCCTGTTTTCGCTTCCTTTTCTCAAAATAGGGTTCCCTGTGATCGTTAGAAAATAAAACGGTGTGATTCTGCCCAAATAGCGTCTCTGGTGATCGTTAGAAAAAGGGACAGGTGGTAAGGGGATTGATTTAAGTTAGTGAGGCTTAATTAGAGAGATAATACGGGGAGTGTAAAACAGAATTTTAACTGATATCAGCCATTTAGAGGTGGCCCGTGCGCGGGTTGCCTTCTTTTTTTGCCTTTTTTTGATGTTGTTTTCGTCGTAGATCGTGAGATTATATTAGGGTAGCATGCGATAAAAGATCGACGTAAAGAATGAAGGCGAGTTATGAAAACGTTCACTTTTTGTTTGATTATTTAGATTAAATTACGTTACAAAGATGAGAGAAATGGTATAATTGTTGCATTGTTAACTAGCAAAAAGTATTTTTTATCATTTCACGAAAAGGTTTTCGATTATAAAGCGGAATTAGGCTGTTTAACGTAATAAACTATTCAACCAGAAGAGAGTGAGAGATGGCATGAATGCGAAGAGACTTTTTAATAACGGATGGCAATTTGCCAAAAGTGATTTAAGCGTTACAAAGCGGACGGAGTCTAATACAGATACTGATCTTACTAAAGATGCGGATTCTACTGAGCAAACTAATCTCAATGAGCCAACGGATCGGTTTGACCCTATTGATCTGACTGAGCTTTCCTTCGAGGCGGTTGAGCTCCCTCACGATTGGCTGATCTACAATACGCTGGATTTATATGAGAACAGTATTGGGTGGTATCGCAAGACGTTTGAATATACGAAGGATGAGCAACAGGTGATTCTGTGTTTCGACGGGGTATACATGGATTCATCCATATATGTGAATGGGCAGTTTGTTGGGGAGTGGAAGTATGGTTACTCTGCGTTTGAGCACGAAATTACGAATGCGTTGTTGGACGGGGTTAACGAAATTTTGGTCAAAGTTGTGCATCAGAGTCCGAACAGCAGATGGTATTCCGGGGCGGGTATCTATCGTAATGTGTGGCTGAAAACGAGGAGTCGCAATCACATCGTAACGGACGGCATCTATGTTTCCATAGAGCAGCAACCCGATGGCTGGAAGGTGGAGGTAGATACAGAGCTGTGTCTGGAACAGAATCAGCGTGCGCAGTTGGTGCATACGATTCTGTACAACGGTGAAGTCATTGCATCCTCTCAGGCGGAGATGGTGGCGAGCGCTATAGATGAAGGTGTTGAAGCACATGAACATCCAATTCAGTTTACAAACAGCCAGCAGCTTAACGTCCTTAATCCCAACTTATGGAGCCCGGATAAACCCCATTTATATGATCTCGTAACAGAACTACGTCTGATCTCGGGAGAGCAACATGAGGAGCTTATCGAGTCTGTTCCACAGCGGATCGGGTTCAAACAGGTCAGACTGGATGCCAGCGAAGGATTCTATCTCAACGCTGTCAAAATGAAATTGAACGGTGTCTGCGAACACCATGATCTCGGTGCATTAGGGTCTGCGTTTAATGTGACAGCGCTGAGAAGAAGGTTTGTTTTGCTGAAAAAGATGGGAGTCAACGCGATTCGAACCGCGCATAACATGCCGGCGAAAGAGTTCATGGAACTGGCTGATGAGATGGGCATGCTGGTGGTGTCCGAAGCATTTGATATGTGGGAACGGGCGAAGACGCCGTATGACTATGCCAGGTTTTTCAAGGAGTGGGCACATGGCGACGTAAGAAGTTGGGTGAGACGTGATCGGAATCACGTCAGTCTGATCATGTGGAGCATCGGGAACGAAATCTATGATACCCATGCGGATGAGCGTGGGCAGGAAGTGACGCGCATGCTGATGGAGTATGTGCAGGAATTTGATCCGAAAGGAAACGCACGGGTGACGATTGGTTCGAACTACATGCCTTGGGAAAATGCCCAGAAATGTGCGGATATCGTGAAGCTCGCTGGCTATAACTATGCGGAAAAATATTATGACCAGCATCATGCCGAACATCCGGACTGGATTATCTATGGTAGTGAGACCTCTTCAGTTGTGCAAAGTCGGGGCATTTATCACTTCCCATATGAACAACCTGTTCTGGACGATGATGACGAGCAGTGCTCGGCACTTGGAAACAGCACGACCAGCTGGGGAGCGAAATCGCCGGAGTATTGCATCATCGCTGAGCGCGATCATCCGTTTTCCTTGGGGCAATTCCTTTGGACAGGATTCGATTACATTGGCGAACCGACGCCGTATCATACGAAAAATTCGTATTTTGGACAGCTGGACACAGCCACGTTCCGGAAAGACTCGTATTACATCTATCAAGCTGCCTGGACGGATTATAAAAAAAGTCCAATGGTGCATATCTTCCCTTACTGGGATTTTAGCCCTGGTCAGATCATTGATGTACGTGTATGCAGCAACGCACCCAAAATTGAGCTGCAGCTCAACGGTGAAACCATCGGCACGTATGATATCGACCATGCTCATGGAACCCAGTTGTCCGGCTGGTGGAAAGTGCCGTTTGAAGAAGGTGAGCTGAAAGCTATCGCATACGATGAGCATGGTACGGTGATTGCTACCGATGTACAGCGTTCTTTTACCGATGCGAAGAAAGTGTGCCTGTCGACAGATCGACAGGAGTTGCAGGCTAACGGAAAAGACCTCGTTTATGTAGAGATTACAGTGGAAGACGAATCAGGCCATCCGGTGCACAATGCCAATAATCGTGTGCAGGTGAAGGTGTCCGGTGCGGGACGTTTGCTCGGTCTGGATAACGGGGATAGCACGGACTATGACCCGTATAAAGGTATTAGTAGAAGACTTTTCAGTGGTAAGCTGATGGCGATTATTGGATCGACGAATGAGGCAGGAACAATCCAGGTCGAAGTGTCTTCGGAAGGATTAGAAGGAGCAACAACTACAATCGAATCTATAGTAGCGGATGAGGGGCGAGAACCCATAACAGCGGATGCGAAACCTGTCTTCATGAAAAATGAAGAGCATCCTGTACTGACGGGCAACGCTCAGGAGATCCCTTTGCGGAAAATTGAAATCATCAGTGAATCAGGACAGATCCTTGATGCCTCTAACCCGGAAGTGATGGTTACAGCCAAACTGTACCCGGAGAATACTTCCTATCGGGGTGTGCAATGGTCTGTTGTAAACGATGCTGGCATCGTGTCCAATATTGCCAAGGTGGAAGTGATTACTTCTGGAATGGGCGACGAGCCAGGTTCACAGAGTATAGACGTAGACGAGAAAAGGCACAGGGTCAGAGTATCAGCTATGGGCGACGGGGCGTTCCGCCTGCGTGCAACCAGCAACAATGGTACAGACAAACCCAAGCTCATCTCCCAACTGGAGTTCAAGGCAGAAGGTTTGGGTACAGCCTACAAAGATCCGTATGGATTTATCTCAGGTGGCCTGTATGACTGTACCAAAGGTGATGTGGGCAACGGTAATGAACGTGGCGTAGCTACCAGCAGGGACAGCGAAACTCATGTGGGCTTCCGCAATATCGACTTCGGCCCATACGGCTCGGATACGATCACCATTCCCATTTTTGCGCTGTCGAGTGAAACGTATTTCCTTCAAATCTGGGAAGGCATGCCGGGTGAAGAGGGCAGTGTGATGATTGCCGATGTCGTGTACGACAAGGAATCGATATGGAATGTATACCAGGAGGAGACGTACCGTCTATCCAAACGGCTCAGCGGTATTACGTCGATCTGCTTTGTGCTGAAACAGAAGATTCATATTAAGGGCTTCTCGTTTGAACGCCAAAGCAGGGCTTTTGAAACCAATGCAGCTGCGTCTTGCGATCATCTGTACGGAGATACGTTCACGATTGAGGACGACCGTGTGGCAGGCATCGGGAATAACGTTTCGCTGGAGTTTGATCAGATGAATTTCACAACTGAAGGTACGTCAAAACTAGTGATCTATGGCGCTTCAGCGATAGATAAAAATACGATTCATATTCGCTTCTCGGGTGCAGACGGGCAGAATAACCAACTGGTGGAGTTTACTCAATCCAAAGGGTACGAGGAACGGACATTTGAATTAGAACCGGTATACGGGGAGCAAAAGGTAACTTTTATTTTTCTGCCCGGAAGTCAATTTGACTTTGGCTGGTTCCGGTTCGAGAAGTAAATAAGGAAGAGCAAACATACACCTAAGTACACATGCACAAGGAAACGTAAGAAAAATAAAAGTATATAACAGAAACCGTCTCTTGCATAAATAGTTACAAAAATCCTCCTGAAATCTTAGATACTGCTTCCTAACAGCCACTGATTTCAGGAGGATTTTTTCAGTTTGTGTATGCGTAGCTTTCTAAGCGTTTTACAAGTGTTAACTTATGTGCCCAATGAGCAGGAATTCCCCTATCCTATTTCACTTCATCAATCGTTACTTTGGCGGTGTTGCTATCCCAGGTTACGTTCAGCCCAAGCCCCTGCAACATGTCATAAGGTGCTGTGGTAGCTCCAGAGTAGTTACCAATGGGTTCACGTAGCGATATAACCTGTTCTTCCTGCGGGTCAAGCTTACTTAAGGTGGATACCGTGTATTGCAGTTCATTGGGTTTAATCGTAATGATCCGATCGTTATATTTTAATGTATAGTGACTTATTAATCCTTCTGCGGTATGCACCTCAAATGTTGCTCCAAGTGTTAACGCAATCGTTTTGATCGGAAGTTGAAGTGTTTCGCTTGTTTCTACTGCAGGATATACGGATTGTAGTAACTTGCCGTTCACATAGATATCTGTACCTAACTTAGCTTGAACAGGGATGTACACCATGCCTCCCGAAGATGTGGCCGGCGCACCTGCCTCCTGATATTTGTCACCACCCCATCCCCAGACGTTTCCATCGGAGGAAAGTGCAAGACTATGGTAGTACCCGGCAGACACACCTTTGATATCTGATAACTGCTTTATTTTCCCTTGTTTGCCCGTTACGGTGTTTCCGAAGCTGTATACCTCGCCTTTTGTAGTCACCAGAAGTACATAATTGGAGCTTGCATCCAACGTTTTCACTTTAAGTTCGTGGTGGTATGGAATCCGTTTTCCTTGCACATCCATTCTCCAGACTCTACCTTTCGAATCGAGCGCCATCAGTTGCCCGCCTTTACTCGTGATGAACGTGATATTGGTGAGGCCTTTGACTGGCTTTGCTTTGGAAGGGGGACTGCCCGCTTTATCCGCTTCTTTCCATGTCCAGACAGAACCGTCTTTTTTTAGCGCATATCCATCGTAACCAGATAGCGTGGTTTGCACGACATTTTTCAAACCGCTGATTCGGTGCAGGGTAGGCTTCTTCCCAGCCTCCTCGTTCATCGTGTTAGGAAGCTTCTGAGGTGGGGTCTGCCAGGATTGAACGGTACCATCCCGAAGGAGGGCTACACTCATGAAAGATCCTGCGGTAACATGTCTAGCATCGGTGATGCCAGGAACTTGACTGGGGGGTCTGCCATCTCCCCACTGCCACACGGTTCCGTCTGCTTGAACAGCTAAACTGTATCCCCCACCGGAGTTAGAGATTGCGGTGACAGTGGATAACTGCGGAATACGGACAGGGCTGAATGTATGGCGATACCTCACCGTGTCGCTGATTCCCAGCTCTCCTAACAGGTTTCGTCCCCATGTCCAGACAGAACCGTCACTTCTTAACGCCACCGTGTAATAGTACCCCCCTGCTACTTGAGTGTAGTGGAGCTCCTGAGCTGTATTGGAAGTTACAGAGGATTCGGGAGAGGAGCCTGAAGAGAAGGCCGAGACTGCTCGATCCGGAGCGCTCCCTGTGAAAGCCTGCTGGTCATTGGCTGCGTACGTAGTAGACACCGAAGGCAACGTAGCTATGAGCAAAGTAGAGACAACACCAGCTGAAACCAGAATTTTACCGAAGTGGCGAAGGGATGTACTTTGTTGCTTGCGGGCCGGATTGGCCAGCGAGGAAGAGGATGCTTTTTCTGTTGTTACATGATTAGCTTGATTATCGGAATACATAGGATCGCCTCTTTTGGAAGGATAATGGTAAAAATGGAAGTGCTGTTAAATAGACGTAAGAACTAGCATGAAGGTTACACGAATTGAAGAGATTTCACTAAAAAAGTTGCAGGGGATGTTGCAGAGTTTGGACACTCATTTTCAAAAAATGTAACCTATCCAGTCTTGGTCACGTTGTACATATGAGGTGATTGCAATGGGAAAATATTTTATTATGTTATGTTTGGCAGCTGTACTCGCAACAGGATGTAGTCCGGATGATCCGCAGCAGACTGTCGATCCGGTAGAGAAGAGAAGTCCTTTTCCTGCCATCGTCGAGCCGCATAACGGGGAGCAAGCAGAAGAAAGTGGAGATGTTGTCATTCTTTCGGGGGAGATGCGAAACCGAGATAAGTGGGAGTCTTTTATGCAAAATGTGAAAAAGAATCAACCGGATCATGTCCGGGTCACCATGTATACGATTGAAGGCGATCCCATCATCCATGAGCTAATCTATGACGGTACGCTGTTTCAATCCACCTATGATGCCACAAGAGATAAGTATGGCTCCAGAGAAGAGATCATGACGAATACTTGCAAGGGATTGGAACTGACCAAAATTGAGCGTGGAGAATCAGTGTACGTTTTAACCGATTGTGAGAAGCAAAATGCTTTCTACCTTCCAAACATGCAGGAGGAAGAGAAGAGTTAAGAATTATGAAACATGAAGCATGAAGCATGAATGATGAATGTTTAAGAATGAACACTGAAAGGCGCAGCAATGAAAAAAGGGTGCTCTGGTGGGATTCTTTTGGGATATGAACAGGTTTATATAGAGTAGGGTAGATCGTCAAACTTTTATTTTTCCTATGAAAGGGGTCATCACATGAGAGATGTACTAACAGATTGGCAAGCTTCGTCTCAGTTCTATCATTCGGTTCTTGTCCAGAGACAGCTGGCCCCGATCTTGCAGGAGGTATGGTTGAAGCAGCTTATGGAAGGGATCATGTGGGTGCTTCTGGGTATCATTGTTGTTCAGTTACTGCTCTGGGTGAGGGCGCGCCTTAGCAAGGGATCTTTCACAGACGAAGAAGTGGAGCAAGCAGACCCACTGTTTCTGGCCTATTTGCGGAGCAAGGGGCAACTGAAGTTGAAGGACACGCAGGCGACCATGTTCCAGTTAATTCGTAAAGGCATATTGTCGATGCGAGTTGTGAAGACCAAAGGACGATATCGGAATGACCCGGGGGAAAGCAATCCTCAACTTAGACCCACAACAACATTGGAGTACAGTGTGGAATCCTCGGTTGCTAACAGTTCGCCGGATGAACAGGGTCTGCTGCAATGGCTATTCTCTACCTATGGTTTCGGTAAACAACGGCTGAGACTCGATGCTTTGGCTGGACCAAGCGAAGGGGAAAGTAAGCGGAGAGAAGCCATGAAGTACTACCAGCTTAAAGAAAAGGCGCTGAGCGAAGGCGTTCAGTCGTGGAAGAAACAAGTCGTAGAGACGAGAGACTGGGGACAGCTGATTCGAACACCGTTGCTTTTGCGATTGCTTGTCTATGTCATGTTTCCTATTCTGATGCTTCTGACAGGTATCGTGTGTTTTGTAGAGCGTGTGTCTGTGCCGGGCGTGATAGGTCTGGCAGTTACAATGGTGATCTGGTTCTTGGTTATTCGGAAAATTCATGTGCGTTTGCTCTATCAAGCGGCTTGTGTAGGATTAATGATCACCCTCACTGTGGCGATCAACGGCAATTCAGCGTTTACTTCATCGCTGTACAGTATGATTTTTCTGTCTATTTTTGTTCGTCTGTTCTTGCCTGCTAGAGAAGTGGCTCCGTCTGCGAGAGATTGGGAGGCCTCTATGCGTCACTGGCGTAAACGATACAGAAAGGGCATTCCAGTCGAGCGCCTGAGTGAGTCGCCAGAAGTGTTGGAACAGATCATTCAGACCGCTCTGGTGCTGGGCATTGGATCACGATGTGTACGCAAAACAGATTGGTCTGTGTTACAGCAACACCATGATCCGGAGCTCAGACGCCTTGCGGATCGTGAACCTGCATCAGATAACAGTGTACCTGGATCAACAACATTAAAACATACACCTCTATTGGTGCTAGCTTTGCATCTGCGAGGCATATTCAGGGCGATGTTTGCGGCAGAA
Source organism: Paenibacillus sp. NN59 (assembly GCF_057597225.1). Classification (NCBI taxonomy): domain Bacteria; kingdom Bacillati; phylum Bacillota; class Bacilli; order Caryophanales; family Paenibacillaceae; genus Paenibacillus; species Paenibacillus sp. NN59. The sequence goes on from NZ_CP199678.1 coordinate 1,165,165, forward strand.
TTTCCGTTTGATCGCACCAATTATGTCTTCGCCACGATATTCCCTGATTCGGGTGGAAGCAGCGATCACACTTCGGTCAATACGGATAGCTACAGCGGGGGAGGTCATCATCACGGATCAGACAGCGGAGATTCTGGCGGAGGCGGGGACTCGGGCGGTGGTGGAGATTAATTATCATGGATTGAAATGATGATTGGAATGATTCCTCCGCTGGGGGCCTGATCTTCACGTGGATGAACCGGAATAATACAATAAATTAGATAGGATATACGTATATGCGCAAACTTGGCTGTGTAGAGCAGTTACCTAATTACTGAATCTTTCAGGGAGAGAATGATCCTTCTGTTCAATTCCAAAGAGAATTTACATTTGTTAAAATTTAGGTGTAAATACTATGAACAGGTTTGGTGGTGATAACGGCATGTTGCGGATTCAGGTACACCCCGATGAATTGGATGCCAAGGCACGTTATGTTCAGCAATGTAAATTGGATTTGGACCGAATGGTTCGTGAACTGGATAAATCGCTTAATATGCTACAATCCGAATGGTCCGGGGTTACACAAGAAAAGTTCTTCTGGGATTTCATGGAGGTCAAGCATGTTTTCCCGTCAACACTCGGCATGCTGGATAATATTCAGAAGGAGTTTACCTTCATTGCGAATAATTTCAGGACGACAGACGGCACAGGTGAGGTGGCTCTGTACATCCCCAATGAGTTGAAACCAAGTTTTTTCACTGGAGCAGTGGACAAAGCCATTGGTGACACCGTTACAGGTCTGGGCGAGACAGCCGAAGCACTCATCTATAATCCGTTAAGCACATTAGGCAGTTTGGCTTATGCGATGACTCTAGGTAAGGTAGTTGACGCTGGACGTGGACTCGCCTTTGCTTGGGATGCGGCCTGGGGCAACGGAACGGCAAGGTCTGATATCGAGCAGTTTGTCGATGAAAAGAAGAAGCAACTCGACGAAGACGAGTCAGGTTATGTTAAAGGTGCGATGGTCGGCCAGGCCCTCTCTTATTTTATCTTCGGTAAGGCTTTACACCCGAAGGAACGCCATGAATCGGGTGGAGGTGGGGGAGGTAAGAAGGAGACGGGAAATGAAAAAAACAATGCAAAATCTGATGTGATTAAGCCAAGTGGACTACCTAATCCGGAAGCTGTGCCAAATGGAACCAGAACAAGAATCCCCAATAATGCTGATAAGGCAACTAAACAGTCCTTAGAACTTGAAAATGATGCTGCTGATGTATTAGCGAGAAATGGTTATCAAATTGAACAAAACCCAAAAGTTCGCGAAAGCGATGGTATTGATATTAATAGAGACCCAGATTTTCGAATTGAAGATCGTATATTTGATTGCTACTCACCAACTGAGAATAAAGGTATCCGAGGTATTTGGAGTGAAGTAGAAGAAAAAGTCGTAGCCAAAAAACAAACTAAGAATGTGGTAATTAACTTGTCAAAGTGGGCTGGAGATGACGCTTCTTTGCTGAAACAATTCCGAGATTGGAAAATTGAAGGTTTAGAAGAAGTTATTGCAATAAAAAAGGACGGTAAGATAATTTCTGTATATCCATAAAGTAGGGGAGACAAGTCTATGGAGTATTCACTTAAACTAAACGGAAAACAGGATGCCTTACGGATGAAGAATCTATTAATAAGTAAAAATCTTAAGGTGAGTTATAAAAAAAATGAAAACAATGATGAGTTTGATCTGGGCAACGGTTTGAAAATAACTTTATATAATAATCATTTTCCGCCAAATCATCCAGCCGCTTCTTATGAAACGATGTTCCAAGAAGAGGATTTTATATATGAACAGACTATATCTTACGAATTAAAAAACAATCAACATTATGAAGTCTGTTATAAAATGATGTACGAAATCTCATTTGCAATTCTAGAATCGCTCCATGTAAGTGGAATATTCTACCACACATCCGGAGAGGAAATATTTTCTTATGCAGAAGGAACATATACGTTCAACATAACTTACCTTGAAATGCTTCAGACGAATTATGGAGAGCTTCTTGAGCATATTAAATATGAGAACTTTATGGAACGTTAAAGTTAGATTTAAAGGCACTTCTGCCATGTAAATGTAAGAGGGACTTCTTGTGTTGAATGCCTATACGTTGTATTTATAGAAGAAGCGCTAATAAAGAAATTATTTTAAAGCGATAGTTTCTGACGATTTCGATGGTAACGAGGATTTATTATTTCAATTCCTATTTGCTCTTTTACACGAGTATTTTGATGCAAAAGTATGGATTGAGGAAGATTGGTTCTACACTTTACCTGATCTTGAAAGGATAAAGGATTCATATAATAACAGTTGGTGTTACATTGATCCGATAATCATCTAGATAAAATTTCACAACTAAAACGATGAGAGACTTAAGGCACTTCTACCACATAAACGTAGAGGTGCTTCTTACTATAAAATCCAAGGAGAATATCTCGCTATGATCCTTAAAAAACGGATTTTCAAGATCGGTTGCTGCCTTGCGTTTGTGATCTTGCTTGTTCTAACCTACAGTTTCTACAGAGAAAAAAGAATGTATGAACAGTACCTGACTATGAATATCCGCCAAGATATCGTTGACATGAAAAGTGCGATCATCACGAATGATCTTATTTTTAACCGCATACTGGAGGATGGCAAAATCATAAACGAGATGGTTGAGGACGGAGAGCAGGCAAGGCAAGTCTATTACGGTCTAATAGATATAATGCAGATCATCGATAAATATAACTTCATGAATCTCACTTTAAGTCAGGAAGCGAATTGGCTGGCTCAACCTGTGCCGTTATTTATCAATCATATAGAAGTAGGAGACATATGGCCGCAGGCACTTCGCCGGATGCAGATGACATTCGAAAGGCTGGATATCAGCAATTATCTTGTATCCGCTGAATTAAAAGCCAGAATACAGCAGTACCAAGAGTTAAATCAGCGGTGGTTGAATATCGTCGGAGATTTTGAAACGACAGTGATCGAAGAGAAGGACTGGCCTCAAATCTTAAATGATCTGGAGCAAGAGACACGATCTTATTTTAAGGAGAAAAATGTTGATTTCGTGGAAGATGACGTTTGGAGAGATGCGTTGAATCCCAGGTACGATTAAGAAAATAATGGTGTAACAGGTAAGAGGGAGGACTATAGCAGAAGCTGTAGTTCTTTTTTATTGGGCTGTGGTCATAGTTATTCGCACACTCTCCGCATGTGCAGAAGACATAGTATAGGGCATATATACTGTGTTTACTGGCCTAAGGAGGGTGGCGAATTTGAAGCATACGAACAAGGTGAAAACGACTCTTCACTCAGTAAGAAAGAGACATCCTTCAACGAAACGCTGTAACAAGATTCCGAGAAAACGTAAGAAACGGTATGTGATACGTAAAGCTGTGGGAAGAAAAAGATGTGCTTGCAAGCAACGCGTGAGACAAAAGAAAGTATCCCGCAGATACAGAAATAGCATATTCTCTGGAAGAAGAAATATTCCTCTCGCCTGTCCTGAGCCCACTTTGGATTTTACCCCCGCTAAAATGGAGGAAATAAAAACAGTCAGTTTTCCTGAAACGCAGGGACTGATCGCACAACAAGGTTCCCAAGGCTTGGCAGGCCCAAGGGGTGAGCAGGGTGAAGCAGGCAGTTCAGGAGTGCAAGGTGTCGCTGGACCTCGCGGCGAACCGGGAAGTTCGGGAGCCCAAGGTCCGATTGGCCCTCCGGGTGTAGCAGGTGAGCAGGGACCTCCCGGAGTGCAGGGACCTGCTGGTTCTCGTGGTGAACAAGGCGAATGGGGAAGTCCGGGAGCGCAAGGTCTGGTTGGTCCACAAGGTGTAGCAGGTGAGCAGGGCCCCCCTGGAGTGCAGGGACTTGCTGGTCCTCGCGGCGAACAAGGCGAACCGGGAAGTCCGGGAGCGCAAGGTCCAGTTGGTCCTCAAGGTGTCGCAGGTGAGCAGGGGCCTCCCGGAGTGCAAGGAGCAACGGGTCCTCCGGGTGAGCAAGGCCCGCCGGGCAGTGTCCCTGGAATTCAGATCATTCCTACATCAGATCGCTACTTTTATTTCCCTGACACAGATTTGGATTTGTCGAACTCGGTTACGGTTGCTGCTGGTGAATTTGTTAATGATGAGGGAGGCAGTATATCTCAATTTGCAGGGATCGGCATGACGAGTTACTACAATCTTTATATTAATGGGATCGTACAACCGGGCAATTCGTATGTGTTAACTGCAGATGATTTATTTATTCCATCGCAAAGCGGTGTCCTGTTTGCTGAAACACCAGTTATCATTGAGATCGTTCAATTAACAGCGGTAATCCTAAATAATTGAAAATGGTTATATCATCTCATCCCTCTGCCTGCACTACTCTCAAATCTACTACATATACTATGTCAGGTAGGAGGTGAGAAACATGCCACTTGTTACACCATTTCAGAACAGTTTAAGATTCGCTGCGACTATAGGGGATGGGACAGGAACCGGAGCAACGTTTGCAATCGCTGCGACAACTTTTACCGACGATGCAGGTACAGCCGCAACAGCTTTTCCAGGCTCATTCAATTACTACAATCTCTACATTAATGGCCTTATGCAAACAGCAGACACATCCTCGGTTACCACCACTACACTTACCATCCCCGGTGGAGATGCATTAAATGATGGTACTCCAATTGTCGTACAATTTGTAGTGTCATAAGGATTGCTTGAAGTGATTTAACAAAGCATTGTACGGCTTCTATCTGTGATAGGAGCCGTTTTTTATACTGTACGAATTCAACGTGCAATTGTGCATACTTCATTGCATGATCAAAGGTCCACAAATCCAACAAATTTGGACTAACCTTCAGGAACAGACTGATACATTGTATATCCGTTTTTTTTACTGGAATATACATACTCAGGATGTTCTATTGAACGATACAATTTTGTGCCTGGAGGCAACACAGAAGCCATACCGGATTGAAACTTTTTATTTTTTTTATAGTTCATAGATATTTGACCGTATGGAGTAGTGTTTACAGATTTAAATTCTGTTTCGTTAACGGTTTTGACCTTTTTATAGAGAATCGACTCGATTAAAAATAGATCACTATTTTTGTCCTCTTTCATTAAAGTTTGAGCCATTTCTTGAGTTGCGCTAGTTTCTGTTGTACAGCCAACTATGCTAAACAATATGACAGTAGATAATATAAATGAATAAATAACTTTGGTTACCATTTCAATCCTCCTTGTATCGTTTTTCCGTGATGCTTGGTTTAACTTCTGAATAAATAGTAATATACATATGTTACCATACCACAAGTAGAGGTGCTGTTTGCTATTCCATCCAAAATACTAATGAAATTTCTCACGTGCTGGACGATAATAGAGTAGAGACCATATTTACCAATACCAAGCAATATCAATGGAACACAACTACATATCCACAACCATTCTAACCTTCGCGAGGTACATTCATGAAACAAGGTATATATGAACAGCTTATCAACACAATCACCAGACAGGAGATTTCGGCGCTCGACCCGGATGTGTATCACATTGGGACTGAGAAATTGGATGCAGAGGAAGCTCGTAAATTGCTGTCCACGTATCTGGCGGCGGTGACACGGCGAGCGCTTAAGATTGTACGGGAACAGACGGAAGACAAGATGGCCGTATTAGAGCAGATTCGAACCTGCAATGAGATTATTGCAACCCTGAAAGGCACGTTGGGGGAAGAGGAGTATAACGACTTGCAACTGGATGAGCAGGGGGAAGTGCTGACCCATGTGTATTCCAAGCTGAACAGCATCCGTGCCATTCGGGATAGCAAGATCATTCGCCCGGATACGCCGATCGCCCAAAGCTCGTTATTCACAGGTGCCAAGTCTGAACCAAGTATGCTGCTGGAGTTGCAAAAAGAGATCGTGACCGCCGACCGGATCGATTGGCTGGTGTCTTTTATCAAATTCAGTGGGCTTCGCCTGCTGCTGGAACAGCTCCAGCAATTCACATCAGGTGGAGGCAAACTTCGGATCATTACAACCACTTATATGGAGGCAACCGACCTCAAGGCGATTACCGAGCTCAGCAAATTACCGAACACTGAAATCCAGATTTCGTATGATACCAAAGTCACGCGGATGCACGCCAAAACATATATCTTCCATCGCGATACGGGATTCACGACTGCTTATGTCGGCTCTTCGAATTTGTCCAACCCCGCCCTGACCAGTGGCATGGAGTGGAATCTCAAGGTGACCGAGAAGGATTCCCTGGATGTGCTGCGTAAGATCGAAGCGACATTCGAGAGTTACTGGAATGATCGCGAATTTACGAGATACATACCTGAGGATCAGGAGCATGAGGCACAATTGAGAGCGGCTCTGAACCGCAAAAAAGACCAAACCGGACACTTCCACCTCGACATCCAGCCCTACGATTATCAAAAGGAAGTGCTCGAACAGCTGAGCGCCGAGCGCACGCTGTATGGAAGAAACCGTAACCTGATCGTCGCCGCCACAGGCGTTGGCAAAACGGTCATATCTGCCTTCGATTACAAGCGATTCCGCGCAAACCACGCGGGAGCGAAGCTTCTTTTTGTCGCCCATCGGGAAGAGATTCTGAAGCAAAGCCGCGACACGTTCCGGTATATCCTGAAGGATATGAACTTTGGCGAGCTACATGTCGGGAGTCACCGCGCGGAGGCCTTGGAGCATTTGTTTGTCAGCATACAGAGCCTGAATTCAATGAAGTTAACGGATATCACCAGTCCAGATTATTACGACTATATCATTGTGGATGAATTTCACCATGCTGCCGCACCTTCCTACCAGAAACTGCTGTCTCACTACGAGCCACAGATTTTGCTAGGACTCACAGCAACACCTGAACGGATGGATGGCAAAGACATAACCGCGTACTTCGATCATACGATTGCCGCCGAGATCCGTCTGACGGATGCTATCGACCGGAAGCTGCTTAGCCCATTTCAATATTTCGGTGTCACCGATACCGTTGATCTGTCTCAGGTGAAGTGGTCACGTAAAGGCTATGACCTGAACGAACTGGAGAAGCTCTACACCCATAACAAAATCCGTGCCAATCAGATCATGCAAAGTCTGAACCGATACGTCACCGATCTGGATGATGTGAAGGGACTTGGTTTCTGCGTAGGGGTAGATCATGCGCTGTATATGGCTAAAGTTTTCAACGAAGCCGGCATTCCATCTATTGCGCTGCATGGTGGATCAAGTGAACAGGAGCGTCATTCTGCAAAAGGAAAACTGGTGAACGGGGAACTGCGCCTGATCTTTGTTGTCGATCTGTACAATGAGGGTGTGGATATCCCTGAGGTGAATACGATTTTGTTCCTGCGTCCGACCGAAAGTTTAACCGTATTCCTGCAACAACTCGGTCGTGGACTACGGATGGCAGAAGGCAAAGAGTGCCTGACCGTGCTCGACTTCATCGGGCAAGCGCATCAGGAATACAGGTACCAGGATAAATTCCGCGCCCTGATCGGTGCGACCAAACATTCCATCTCGTATTATGTCGAGAACGGCTTTTCGAACCTGCCTCGTGGCACGTTTATTCAGTTGGAAAAACAGGCCAAGGATTACGTTATGCGTAATCTGAAGCAGATGAGCCGCAATCGCAGAGCGCTGATCCAGAAACTGCAAACGTTCCAGCAGGACACTGGACTGCCGCTGACGCTGGCTCATTTTGTAGAGCATCATGGAATAACACTATATGAATTGTATGGTGGACGTACAGGTAAAAGATATTTCCGCGGTCTGTTGGCCGAAGCGGGACTAACCGAGCCAGTAGAGGATGAGCAAGTGGAATATATCCGTAGATTGCCGTCGGTGCTGACGATTAATTCCCGAAGCTGGTTGAAGTTCCTGATCGACTATATTGAAAATGGTAAAGAGCCTACCACTGCCGATGAACAGCGCATGTTGATCATGTTCTACTACACCTTCCACCGGGCTGCACCGGAGAAGTTGGGGCTAAGCAGCATTCAAGAAGGGATTACACGTGTTCTGTCTTGCGCAGCATTCCGGGCCGAGCTTGTGGATATTTTCAAATATAACCTCACTCATCTGCGATTTGTGGATAAAAGCAACGCGTTCCCGTACACTTGTCCACTGGATATCCACTGTATGTACTCCATCGACCAAGTGCTCGCCGCTTTCGGCTACTGGAATGCCGAGCAATCGCCAACCTTCCGCGAAGGGGTGAAATATTTTTCCGATGAACAGACGGATATCTTCTTCATTACACTGAACAAATCGGATAAAGACTTTTCGCCCTCCACGCTGTATGAGGATTATGCGATCAACGAGCGCTTGTTCCACTGGCAGACTCAAAGCAGGGTGTCGGAGCATACCGCAACTGCACAGCGTTATATTCATCATCGGGAGACGGGGAATCGGATCGCACTTTTCGTGCGGGAGTATAAGGAGGAGCATGGTTATACGTCTCCATTTGTCTTCCTGGGTGAAGCGGATTACGTGAGTCATGAAGGGAACAAACCCATGAGCTTTGTATGGCGACTGCGGGAAGAGATGCCAGCGAAGATGGTGGCGGTGGCGAATAAGTGTATTGTTTGAGGAATTAAATAAATAAGGGGATATAATAAAATGAAAAGTAGTAATATAACTTATTTTATAATGTTATATATTCCACATATATTTAATTTTCTGATATTTTTGTTTTCAAAAGACATAAATATGAAAGTCATAGTTATTTGGTCAACAATCATACTATTAGCTTTTCAATTTCACAAGAAGATTAAAAAATCTTGGATTGCATATTGTTTCTTAGGGGCAATTTCATTAGTGCTTATCCATTTATGGACCGTAGAATTCTTTTTTGTTTTGAGCACGGTGACGATACTATTTATACCTGTTTATATTCTTGTTGTGTTACATCATGTTATAAATGATAAATTGAAATTAGGCATTTATATTTCCGTTGTTATTATGCTTATGTTAAGTTTAGTTATGTTTTTGGTTCTATTTTTTGTTTATTATGCTTTCCTTATAAAAGTATTTGAACAATATTCGAGCAATAATATGTTAGTTTATATAGCAGGATACCTAACATGGGATATGTTGAAAACCCTTCTGGTAGCATTGTTTACATTAATAATTGCTTTCTATATTTTCGAATCTCTTTTTAAGCTTGTAAAGACTAAAGTATTGAACAATAAATCTCGATATCAAATCATATTTATATTTCTATTTTCTTTGTTTGCCTTAATATTTCCTGATATGGTATTTTCATATCTCTACCTATCTTTCGCTGAGACAAGTGAGTCATTAGAGTTTCTTAATTATGCAGATAACTTTGATATAGGAAGTATGATTGTTTTTTATAGCAAAGCTTTTTATTACACTTTTTGCTTACATTTTGCTGTTCCTATGCCTACAACTGAATTTTATTTTAATATGCAAAATTCAATTATGAGTAACTCTTATATGAAAATAATTCAATTCCTTCATTACATACAAAACAAATTGTTGGAATTACACTTATTTGCAGCGGGGATAGCTACCCTTATGTCGAATGCTTTAGGATTACAGAAAAAAGAAGTTAAAGAAAATTAATTCAGGGGTGCATCATGATTATCTACAGCAGTAACGCATTAGCTTTCCGGGAATCAGTTGATAATAATCAGATTACACTTCAAATTGAGGAAGCCTATATTAAAGGTATGGGGAAGAGACCAAACAAAGGTGAGGTAAGAGCTTGGAATAATTCGATGCAGTTTATGGAGAAAATTATTCGCAATTCTAAGGTTGCAGATGACTGCGGTATATTGATTGAATATAATATTCCTTCTACAAGTAAGCGAATAGATTTTATCATTGCAGGTCAGGATGAACAGAAAAATGACAACTTTGTGATTGTGGAGTTAAAACAGTGGGATGCAGTCGAGGCTATGGATCGTGAAGATATTGTGAGGGCATTTATTGGAGGAAGAACAAGGGAGACACCACACCCTTCGTATCAGGCTTGGTCATATAAACAATATTTAAGTGATATGAATGAGGCTGTTTATTCCAAGGATATTAATGGATACTCATGTGCATATCTACATAATTACAGAACGGTTCATCCTGATCCCCTCCAATATGATCAATATCAAGATATTATACGAGAAGCTCCCTTGTTTTTAGCTGATGATACATCTAAACTTCAAAATTTCCTAAAACGGCACGTAGGTCAAGGGCAGGGTGTTAACTTACTTTATTTAATTGAAAATGGTAGGATTCGTCCCTCTAGAAAGCTAATTGATCATATTGATGGATTATTTCAGGGAAACTCTGATTTTGTATTGCTTGATGAGCAGAAGGTTGCATATGAAGCTATAATGAGTCTCGCCAAGCAAACAGATGTTAAACGAACCATTATTGTGGAAGGTGGTCCTGGAACAGGCAAATCCGTAATATCCATGAATGCTCTTGGTGGATTACTCCGAAACAAGTTAAATGTTAAATTTATTGCCCCCAATTCATCATTTCGAACAGTTATGGTAGAAACTTTGACAAAACGACAGGCTAAAAACAAGACACGGACAAAGATGTTATTTTCGGGATCGAGTCAATTATACAAAGAACCAGCTAACATGTATGACGTGCTTGTTGTGGATGAAGCACACCGATTGAAGGGCAAAGGAGCATATCAATACTTTGGGGAGAATCAGATCGAGGATATCATTAAAGCTTCTAAAGTGAATGTATTTTTCATAGATGATTTTCAACGCATTCGACCTGAAGATATAGGTTCCATTGCAGAGATTAAACGTTTAGCAAAAGTTTATAATTCGGAAGTGCATGAATACTCACTAGCAGCACAGTTTCGTTGCTCCGGAGCAGAGGGTTTTCTAAATTGGGTTGATAATGCATTGCAAATTCGCCCTACTGCTAATTTCGATGGGTGGGATCAAGATTCTTTTGAGTATAAATTAATGGACTCACCAAATGAATTATACGATCTTATCAAAAGTAAAAACGATCAGGGGTATAAAGCAAGAATGCTAGCGGGATTTGCTTGGAATTGGACTGCTGATAAGGACGGTAATCGCAATGGAGAAATTCCTGATGTGAACATTGAAGAACATCAATTTGCTATGCCTTGGAATGCTCGTTCCATATCAAGCACTTGGGCTATAGATGAGAGTGGTATAGATCAAATTGGATGTGTTCATACGTCTCAGGGTCTTGAATTTGATTATGTGGGCGTAATTATAGGAAATGATCTAAAGTTTGATTCAGAAAAAATGAAGCTTTATTCAGAATATGATGAGTACAAGGATAGAATGGGGAAAAAAGGGCTTAAGTTTAAAAACGAGGAGTTAACTAAGCTGGTGAAAAACATTTATAAAATTTTGATGTCTCGGGGGATGAAAGGTTGTTATGTTTACTGCCGGGATAAAGAATTGATGAGTTACTTACAAAGTAGAACTAAAATACAATGAATTATTGATTGCACGTAATGAATAAACCCTATCATTCTGATAAGATGGTAGGGTTTATTTACATTAGTATTCCTTTTACAACATTTTTAGCTGTGCGTATATGTTCTGAATTAGAGTCTCTTAACAGTTGTACAATTTCCTTGATTTGTTTCTCATCTTCGGTTACTTCAAATTCTTCCTCCACATACGCAAATAATTGAATTAAGTTCACTTCAAGGGACTCAGCTATCTTTGCTAAGTTCACCAAAGAAACGTTCTTTTCACCACGTTCAATCTGACCTATGTATGAAAAATGAAATCCGCCTTTTTCTCCGAGGGATTCTTGTGAATACCCTCTTTCTTTGCGTAGTGCACGAATTCTGGCTCCGACCAATTTTAAAACTTCTCTATCCTCATTCATGGTATTCACCTCTCTATGTTCAAAAGTGTAGTCAAGTTTCCTAAAGGTAAACACCAAACGAAGAATACAAAATATAAATTTGATTACTATGAGTATCATTTTGTTGTATAATATTGGTATTAACTCATTGGAGGGATGACAATGGCAAGAAATTGGTCCATTACCGAAGCACATTGTAATCACCAAGAAGATTCTACTCCACGTTTTCAAGGATCTTATGACTCTATAGAATCTGTGTCCAGACGTAGTCCAGATGACTATATAGTGCGTAATACCATAATGGACTATCACCAGCATACAAAATATCACATCAAACTTGCCAACATCATGCATAGTCACAATCAGTTCCAGGCTTGTCTGATCCTCTGCGATTGTGCGCTAGCTTCTATGGTCAAGGCGTTATATATCCAAAAGTATCATGTAGTACATCCATCGAAGGAGCTTACCATGAATGAGATTTTGAATATAGTGCATACGGATACTGTGCCCGGACTGGATATCGCTTTGTTTATCGGTACGATTCAACATATGTCTTCCATAGAAGAGTTTAACCAGGATCGGACGCTAAAACCAAACAACATCAAGAAGCTGCTTCAACGAACAGAAGAAATACTAGAGGAGTTAGAGAACCGACTGATAAATGATATAGAATTGAAATAAACTATTAATTGAATGTAGTGGTCAGCTTTATTAAAAATAGGACTTCAAGAGTACAGGTACTTAGCGAAAGTTTTTTATAATAAGGAAAAATCAGGATATTGGACGGATGTATGTGTCTTATACTTCTGCTAACATAGTTAAATCATATTTATTTCGGAGAGAACCTTATGAGTACAATTAAAGTAACACCAGAGCAACTACTACATGTATCTAAACAGATTGAGCAGGGAAGACGGCAGCTGGAATCAATACGAAGTGACCTGAGCGCACGGATCGGTTTCATCGAGTCACAGTGGGAGGGTGCCACACAGGAACGGTTTTTCTATGATTTTCAGCAATCTCGTCCTGTACTGGATCGTGCACTGGAGAGTATGGTGAAGTCCTCTCAAGATCTCAAGGCTATTGCTGTGAGATTCCAACAAGCGGATCAGGAACAGGTTAGCGTGGGGGCAGTTGCTGGTTCGATCGCATTGCAGAAATTGGTGTCTGATTCAAACCACAATTCGGATAAAACAGAGTACACGATGGTATATAATACTCAATTCCGTAAAATGATGCCAACGGATAAAGACGGTAATGTAACACCAGAAACACTTCGTGCGTATGAAAGAGATACCGGGTCACTGGACATGAAATCTGCACCTGATGTTGGGCCTGAGGGTGAGGATATCATGCAGTATCAGGTCGATGAATTGAAGAACGGGGTATACCCATTCTCAGGAGAACCCGTTTCCGAGAATAGGGCTAGACTGCTAATAACCAGTCTGCAAGCCAGTAATATGTTGATGGCTTTTGCGGGAATGTATAATAGGGGGTACAAGGTTCCGAAAAGTGGGTTAAAGCTATCAAAAGATATAGCAGCGAAGCCCGGTCACGTTCCCAACAAAACATTGCATGATAATCCGATACTCAGCAAAACGAACAAAGGATTAGAAGTACAATATACTAACCATGCTGGCAACAGAATTGTATGGATCGAGCAAAATCCTAAAAATATACCTCATGCTATAGATGCTGCAAAAAATAGCCGTGATACAGGTAAAGTTGTTGAGGGGAAAGTCGGTGAATTTGTAGAAAGTCATGTTGGGGTAACTGGATTTGGAGTGGAAGTTAAAAATGTGGACAATAAATTAAGAGTTACGGATCTGGATGTTGTTACAAACTCGCAAATTATTGAAGTGAAAAAATCAGCGGGAGCAGTGAAAATAGACCAAATCGATAGACTCGTGGATATAAATCATAAAGAGTTTTTTAATCATAATAAGAAGGAAGTTGTTTTATATATTGACGCACCGCTGGAAAATACGGGTCCAATTGCATCTGGGAAAATCGATTATGCAAAAAGTAAGGGCGTAAAAGTAGTTAACTCGTTGGATGAATTAAGGGAGGTACTGAAGTAATGGCATCGGCTTTTGTATTGGTAGAAGAGAACAGTAATATATCCATAGATCGTTTGGTGAGAGATATACGACAAGTTTGTCTGGAATCAAACCTACATTTAACTGATGGAATTCAAGATGTAGATTCAGAGCAGAACATGAAACATTGTGCCTTGGGTATTTCATGTCCAAACCAAGAAGAGTCAGACCATGGCAAGGTAAATAATACGATCAGAGTCGATGTGTACGATGAACCTGCTCTACATCAATACAGAGAGCTGGAATGGAGAGAGGATGGGCAGGTATACTTTAACACACTTATTATTGATGAGGTTTATCAAAATGAAGAGGTCACGCTGACCTTTCTGTATAATTTTCTTACGAGACACCCACAGATGATAGTTTGGATAGAGGAAGATTGGGTGTATACATTGTCTGATCTGGATAAAGCTTTGAAAACTTCTAATCTCTCTGATTGGTGTTATGTGAACCCGAATTCCTTATAGGTAACACGAATTTCGAAGTAGGCCCATCTCAACTCCTAAACGAGTAGTTATGGGCTTTTTTTTACCTCTTATTTGCTCCCGCCACTTTACAAAATCAACCGTTCACCATTCATGGCAAATGGTATAATGGCAAAAAGGGAGATTCTGGCGCGGTGCTGGAAAGCTGCCACAGTAGAGAGGATGATATACCACATGCCTACATACAACAAATTGGTGCGAGACAAGATTCCGCATATTATTACATCCAGCGGTAAGGAGTGTCGGACGCGCATTCTGGACCCGGAGGAATATAAGCAAGAATTGAGAACAAAGCTGAGTGAAGAGTCGGAAGAATACATGAGCGCTGGAAGTGATCAGGAAGCGCTGGAGGAACTGGCGGATATGCTCGAAGTGATCCGGGCGCTGGCAGAGGTGCATGGAGCCAACGTCGCGCAACTGGACAAGCTGCGTGCGGATAAAGCCGAGGCGCGCGGAGGATTTCAGGAGAGAGTGTATCTGATCGATGTCGACGAAGCTTAATGTAAAACTGATTACCGACAATCTGGCCGATGAACTTATTACCCGGATGCAGCATGCGTCCGGGATTTATATTATGACGTCCTTTATGATGCAATCTGGAGTGAAGCTGCTTGCTCCACATCTCAAGCGGGCGGCAGAACGCGGAGCAGAAGTGCGGATGCTCGCGGGAGATTATTTATACATCACACAGCCAGAAGGGTTACGGGCGCTATGTGAAGTTGATTCACGAATCGAAGCAAGACTTTGGCGAAGCATGGGGACTTCTTTTCACCCGAAAGCGTATCTGTTTGATCATGAACATGGAGAAGGCATGTTGATTGTCGGCTCATCGAACTTTTCATTCACGGCACTCAAGACGGGGTATGAATGGAATCTGGCCATGAATGCGGAGGCAGAGCCGTATACGTTTCAGTCGGCTTTGGAGAAGTTCATGCAGAGTTTCTATCACGAGACAACCTTGCCAGTGAACCCGGATTCCATCGCACAATATGAAGAAGAGTACCAGCAGTATCACCAGAAGAACCCGGAGATGATCCAGCGGATCATGGAGATGGAGGAAGCGGAGTTCGGTACAAGGCTGCCAGATGAGGAGACCGAACAAGAGCCTGCTGTTTTGTCTCTTTTGCCTATTCAGCCGCGATTTGCCCAGTTAGATGCGCTCGAAGCATTGAACGCCACCATGGAGGAGCAGTATGAAAGAGCTATGGTGGTGATGGCTACTGGACTTGGTAAAACTTATCTGGCGGGTTTTTTCGCCCAAAGGTTTAATCGGGTTTTGTTCATAGCGCACCGGGAAGAGATTTTGAATCAGGCGAAAAAATCGTTCCATCAGATCATGCCAGAACGTAGTCATGGGATATTTAATGGCAAGCATAAGGATGGAGAGGCAGACTGTGTGTACGCTTCAATCTATACACTGAGTTTGCAACGACATCGGGATGTGTTTGCGGCTGATGCCTTTGATCTGATCGTGGTGGATGAGTTCCATCATGCGGCGGCGAAGACGTATATGAAGGTCATTGAATATTTCCGTCCACAGTTTCTACTCGGCATTACGGCAACCCCGGATCGACTGGATGGTAAGGATGTATATGCGCTGTGTGACGGGAATGTCGCGTACCAGATGCATTTTATCGAAGCGATTCGGCGTGGATGGCTTGCGCCATTTCAGTATTACGGTGTATTCGACGATACGGATTATTCGCAGATTCGCTGGATCGGCACCAAGTATGATGAGGAACAGCTTATGTCCGTTCAGCTGCAAGAGGAGCATGTGGAAACGATCTATGCGGCATGGATGCGGCACAAGCAGACAAGAACCATCGGATTCTGCTCATCTATTCGTCAAGCGGACTACTTGGCTGCGTATTTCCGCAGTCAGGGGGTAAAGGTGCTTAGTTTGCATTCGCGTACATCGGAGATGTCGCGAGAGGAAGCCATCCGGCGACTGGATATGGGTGAACTCGAAGTTGTGCTGACCGTCGATTTGTTTAATGAAGGAACGGATATTCCAAGCGTAGATACACTACTTTTCGTTCGTCCAACCGAGTCACTTACCGTATTTACTCAGCAGGTAGGTCGCGGGTTGAGATTAGCGGAAGGGAAGTCACACTGTGTTATCATCGACCTGATCGGGAATTACCGCAATGCGGATGTGAAGCTTAGCCTGTTTGATGTACGAGGAGAAGAGGAACGCGGTGGAAAAGCGCTGAACGTAGCTATACCGGAGATTCCGGATAACTGCGGCATTCATTTGGAGACTCGAGTAGTGAATCTGCTTCAGGAGCTAAGCCGCAAACGGATGCCACGCCGCGAGAAATTGCATCAGGATTTTCTGAATGTAAAACGAGAGCTTGGTCGCATCCCGACTTATCTGGAGCTCCATCTTATGGGTCAGTCTAAAAGCATCGGATACCGGAGCGAATTTGGATCATATGTTGGTTTCCTGTACTTGGCGGAATTATTATCCCCGACTGAGGGGGAAATCTATGTTCGGCACGAGGCATGGCTGCGAGATGTAGAGAAGACGCTCATGAACAAAAGCTACAAAATGGTCGTGCTGCTCTATATGCTGGAGCGAGGTGAGATGCACTGGATGGAACCGATCACACCGGGTGAAATGGCTGAATTTTTCTATACGTATCTGACAGAAAAGGAGTATCGGAAAAGAAAGGACTTTTCGGACGAAGGTAAGGCTTCACTCGTGGAATGGAATGAGAAGACGGCAAGGGGGGTTGAGAAGCTAATCATTGACATGCCCATGTCTAAGTGGAGCGGAGCAAAGGGAAGCATGACTCGGTTCGAAAATGGCGTGTTTTCGCTGAATGTAGAAGTGCAGGATGCCGAAGAAAAGGAAGTATTATATCGCTGGACACGGGAAATATGTCTGTATCGGTTGCATGAGTATTTTGAACGAGGGAGAAAAATCAGAGGAACTTAAAGGTACAAGGTATTTTATATAGATATACTTGCTTTTAGAACTTATCCATCAATAACCCTTTCAAGGTGAACAAGGGTATTGATGGATTTTTAATTAACATACTATGTTGAAGTTATAAGAATGAATAAAACATATATTCACAATTGTTTTGTAGGAAAATAAAATTATAAAGAGGATTAAATGGATAATTATATAATATATAGTATTATATGGGAGGAGGTTTATTTGTAGGAGGTGATAAATTTAAGACTTTTTCTTACTATAATAAATTATTCCGAAGATTAATACTCCTAAACCTATAGGACCAAGAATGAAGAATATTATATTGCTCCAAACAATATCCATGTCTAAACCCCTTTCATAAAATAAATCTCAGGAGGAAGTGCAATGAAGAAGATTAGTATATTCTTAATTATACTTTTTGTTTCTACATCTATTTCTACTATTTTTACAAATTCAGCATATGCAAGTGTCGGAGAAGAAGATATTACATCTAAAATACAAAATATTTTGGACAAGTATGATATAAACGAACCTTTCTCTGAGGAGGACACACAATTTTTAATAAAGTATTCATCTTTAAACAATAATATAACATATAAACAAAATAAAGGTGGAGTTTCAATTTTATCTACATCAAAGAAATATTTCACAGGAAGTGATAGAACATTAGCTTTGACGGGATATGTGGAGTATGATACAAGCTTCGGTAAAAATAGTTGGAAACTATACATGGATGCATGGGACACTAGTGCAATAAAAAGAAATATTCGAGCAGAAATCAAGATTGATTGTGTAGGTATTGTCAACTTTGAAAATGGTTCAATGGGGAAAATTTATAATAATACAGTGAGCCAGGCTTCATCTGGTAAGGTAAGTTATCTGACGTTGAATAAGACTGATTCATTCACTGGGTTACCTATTCTTGTGTTTTACTATCCTAAAGCTACATTCGATGGAGTTGATTTAGCTGGTGAGTTCAGATAACTACTAAAATTAGAGCGTGTAGTTATGGGGAAATCACTGAAGTATTTGTTTAATGTACAGCTAATTTTGTTTTTTGAGAGATTCATATTTTTTAATTACAATAAAATGTAGATATAATTGGACTGATTAAAATAGGCCTTTAAGAAAGCTTATCTGTGCTTCATCATTAACGAAGCAGATAAGCTTTTTTTGCAATAGGGCTATGACACATAATTATGAGCTACAAGGCTTGTAATTAGACTGGGGATCATAACGTATGCTGTGAAACAAAACAGCTACGACTCACGTCTGAAACATAAATCCCAAACCGAGGATAAGCGAGAAAGGAGCACCCATTTGTGAAAAAATGGATACTGTTGCTGCACTATATGCTTCAGCCACCAAAGTCAGCGCAGCAGCGTCCACACCAGCCCTGTAATCGGCATGTATATATCCGCAGTTTTTCAACTAAAATTATGTTTAAGGTATTGAGGTATTGTTTGTGAATTCATGGATTCGTTATAACAGTTGTTCATTGTATATACAAATTGTGCACATATATAACATGGAATATAAGTTTATTTTTACATATAATTCGGTGTATCTTGATCGTAGTACTGTATCCATACCCCATATAAGTCTTAAAAGAGATCACATATGGAGACTAACTACATATCTACAACCATCTTATCCTTCGCGAGGTAAATTCATGAAACAAGGCATATATGAACAGCTTATCAACACAATCACCAGACAGGAGATTTATAACATTGGTTTGTAGTGGGAGGATTTTTTATGAGAAGGGCTTTGGTATTCATTCTGACTTCCATGTTGTTACTTGTGGCATGCTCAAACTCAGGGCATAATGAACTTCAAAGTTGGGCATTTGATGTCGTAACTTGGGAAAAGGGAGTTTACAAGGTGACAACTGACACAGTTCCTACAACCGATGTGGAAATCGAAATTGGAACAATTAAAAAACACTCTACAAATGAGAGCGATAAATTACCCAATCTGTTCTCCAACAAGTATAAAAAAGGGACGAAATTATTTAAAGTAAAAAATGTAGAGACAAATGATTATATTGCAGTGGAAGATAATGAGATTTACTATAGAGCAGTAAAGATGGATGGAATGAATACAGCGGCTAATCTCCAGCATAGTAAGAAGCATAAGCAGTTCCAAGCCACTGACAAGCTTGTGAATTTTTTTATACGTACCTGACGGCAAAGGAGTATCGGAAACGAAAGGACTTTTCGGATAAAGGTAAGGTCGCGCTCACGGAATGGAATGAGAAAACGGAAAGTGAGATCAAGAATCTGATTATCGATATGCCCATGTCCAAGTGGAGCGGGGCAAAGGGAAGTATGACGCGGTTCGAAGATGGCGTGTTCTCACTGAATGTAGAAGTGCAGAACTCAGAGGAACGAGCAGTGTTATATCGCTGGACACGGGAAATATGTCTGTATCGGTTGCATGCGTATTTTGAGCGGGGATAGTTTCTATTCACTTCGAAATCATAGTATGGCTTTATCTTCAGATGGGATTAAAATCACCAATAGAAACTACAATAGACCATTTAAATAAAAACCAGACCACACACCGTTTAGTGTATGTAGTCTGGTTTCTATTTTTCATATCTTGTTTTCCATAACCGATAAATATAAAGGGCGACGAGTATGAAGACAGGTACAATTATAGGTTGGATTAAATTACCAATAGGCATAGAGCTCATAAGTGAAATGACATAACTAACGACTGCAATTCCAACAAACAGTGCTGCATTCCCAATGAAAAATTGGTTTGTGGGCTTCTTTTGATAGCGAAGCATGACAACAATCATTGCGATCACAAATATTACGAGGAACATCGATTCTGAGAGCGTTGTCCATCTTCCAAGCTGGCTAATGGAGTCAACACCGTTTTGTGTAATGTTCGTCTCAGAAAGCCACTGTTGAGCATGGCTTAACCGTGTATTCTCCCAAATAACATACATACTGTAACTGATAAGTAATAGAACCATGTATATAAGTAAAAAGAGTGAGGGGAGCCTTTCATTTTTGGTTTGCATGTAGTAGTGTCACCTCTTACTTTCATAGTGCTTCTATCTGTCTAAGGCTGTGATCTGATGGATGGATTGGTAAACCTTAACATAAATATAGTTATTAAGAAACCTAATAAGCGATTATGAGATACATTACTACAAAAGATTCAGGAAAAAAGAATGAATTTAATCTGTACCTTTGCACAACTGCGAATTTTAAATGTGGAAAATTGTGGTCGACTAGTAGATAATGAAATTATAGCAAGTTTAGATCATTAGAATTAGGAGCGATTGGCATGGCGAATACAGTACCAGAAGTAATTCCGAAGAAGGCGACAGCAGGAGAACGACTATTATTTGAGACGTTAAAGAAACATCTGCCTGAAGAATATATCATTTATTATGAACCTGAAATTCGTGGGAGAAGACCGGATTTTGTCATTATCGGACCTGATTTAGGATTGCTGGTACTGGAAGTGAAGGATTATACCAAAGGCACGTTGCATCAAGTGAATCGGGATGAATGGACACTTCGTAATACAGCAGGTGAGTTGGTCACTGCCCGAAGCCCTTTGAAGCAAGCGAGGGATTATGCTTTTTCGATTGCAGACCAGTTGAAGAAGGATAAGAATCTGATCAAAGAGGGAACACCAGGATATTTAAAATTCAATTACGGCTACGGTGTGGTATTCAGTCGTTTGAAGCAGCAAGATTTTCTACACATGGACCTATACAGTGTAATCGATCCCTTGTTTGTACTGACTAGAGAAGAAATGGACCCAGATGATGAAGATTTCTCGGCAGAGATATTGATTGAGAAATTACTACATATGTTCACGGTTCCTACTCGGAATCATTATAGCTTGACACATGAAGATATACAGGCGATCCGCTACCATCTGTTTCCTGAAGTGCGAATCAGTGCGGAGCGCAAAGAAGTTGTGCCTCATCAGGATCAGCTCCTGTTATCCTTGCATAATATTAAGACGATGGACCTACATCAGGAGAAGATGTCGAAGCAGGTTGGGGATAAGCATCGTTTGATTCGCGGTGTTGCCGGTAGTGGTAAAACGCTCGTTCTTGTCAGTCGTGCAAGCATGCTCGCTAAGGAGCATCCAGACTGGAATATCCTTGTACTTTGCTATGGTTCAACCTTGTCACAGTATCTAAAACAGGCCATTGTACAGAAGTTGGCGGAGCCTGAGGATTTATTTGATTTTGCAGCACAGACTACGTCTTCCGAGCTCCAATCTAATATTCAGGTGAAAACGTTCCACTCGTGGCTTGGACAGCAGTTTCGAATCATAGACAGGAAACTGCCCGATTTGCTGGAAAAGGTGGAACAGGGGCAACAAGAATTACCGAAGTATGATGCCATTCTGATTGATGAGGGACAGGACTTTGATGCAGATTGGCTGAGGCTGGTGAGCTTATGCCTTAATGATGAGACGCAGTCGTTGTTACTCGTAGAGGACCGGGCACAAACCATCTTCAAACGTAAAAATAGCCTGGCGCAGGATACAGGATTAGACTTCCGTGGCCGTTCCAAGATTTTAACGATTAATTACCGGAATACGGCACAGATTGTGCAGTTTGCCTGGGATTTCTATAAAGATCAGTCCAAGTTACAGCAGAAAGTTATTCATACCGGTGCTGATGCGATTGAGATTATTCCTCCTCAGTTCACGAAAC
The DNA here is from genome assembly GCF_057597225.1 of Paenibacillus sp. NN59. Taxonomy (NCBI): domain Bacteria; kingdom Bacillati; phylum Bacillota; class Bacilli; order Caryophanales; family Paenibacillaceae; genus Paenibacillus; species Paenibacillus sp. NN59. The sequence continues at coordinate 1,187,256 of NZ_CP199678.1, forward strand.
GCAGAGGTCCTGAACCTCTGATCTATCGAAGTAAGAGTACAAAACTTGAAATGGAGTTTGTTTCTAAATCCATAGACTATTTACGTCGTGAAAAATCATTTGCTCTGAAGGATATTGCCATTTTGTACAGGGTACAGGAATCCAATCAAGTAAATATTATTGAAGAATTGGGAAAAACTCTGGACGATAACAGTCTGACGTATAATTGGGTAACGCGGGATGATCAGTCCAAGAAGAATTTTAATCGCGAAGAGGACAGTATCAAAGTATTAACGATTGACAGTGCAAAGGGACTGGATTTCAGAGCCGTGTTTATCATCTCGATTGAGACAATGCCTCGCAAAGCGGGGAAAGAAGATGAAGTCGATGAACGTGAAGTGTCTCGTTTCTATATCGGAATGACACGAGCGTTGGAATGGTTATTTCTAAGCTACTCTGGAGAATCCCGATTCACCCAATATCTTGATGAGGTTAAACGGCAGAAAGCGAATAATCCTACATCTGGTTCTGCATCCCTTGTGAAATAGGTGGTAAAGCTAAAATAAACAAAGAAAAGCTTATCATTACTTCATCTTATTGAAGCGGATAAGCTTTTCTTGCGATATGGATCTTGAATCTGATGAGTAGTCCAGTATCCTGGCTGTTCTGGATCATTAGATATTTTTCTATGAAACTAAACCTGTTTTGATCACGTTTACCACGATAGACAGGTTATCAATTGAAACAGAAGGGATGAGATTGCTATGAAAAAATGGATACTGTTTGCTACCGCACTATGCGTTGTCACCGTAGCCGGTGCGCTGTATGCTTCAGCTACCAAAGCTAGTGCAGCGGCATCCGCACCGGCCTACACCTTAACCGTGAACGGCAAAGAGATACAGACCAGTAAGCCCGAACTGATGCCTTTCGAGCAAAAGGGGACGGTTTTGGTGCCTTTGCGCGCTACGGCAGAGTCTTTGGGATACAAGGTTAGCTGGATCGCAGCGGATAAAGCGACTCGTGTAGAAGACAGCATTCAATCCGTTATCGTGAAGGAAGGTAACACGCTAGCCAAGTTTACAGGGAAGTTGAAAGTCATCAATCTGACTCACGATGTAGAATTGCCTGTACCCGTTCAATCCAGAAAAGGCATAACGTACGTGCCTGCTTCATTCTTTGAACCTTTTTTCAACGAGGTTATTGTAAAAGAGGGGAACGTGTCCATCTCAGCGCAAATGTCGAGCATCCAATAGCTTCATGTCCACAACGATGTTTGCAGACTGTTCATGGAAGGAAGTCCGATCCATCCGAACCTTACCTTTAAAGACATGCTCCCACAACGGAGCATAGTCTTAAAGGTTTTTTCTTATTTCAGGCGGGCGAACAAATCAACAAAACAAAATAAGATCAGACCAGATATGCAACCCAAAAGACTAAAGCACATCAGTATGTATATTACTCAAATAAATTCCTGTAGTCAGTACGTATATTACCACTCCTTTTCAACAAAAATATGGAAGAAAATACACCATCAAGATTCATATTCCATAATCTCGTTCAAGTTGGGGATTACGCATTTTTACAAATGGACACATGTTTCAAAAAACGCTTCCAAAATTTCAATTCTGCCCTACCTTTTCGGCTCAGAAGCTGAGATAATGGGGATGGCTAATCCGATGAAGGATTTTAGACGACACAAGGGATAGCGGTTACATACCGCTTGCATATGAAATGGGAGGAATAGAGATGACCACACAGGTAACAGAACTCATTCAATCAGCACAGGGACAGGCTTTGCTTGCGCAAATGTACGGACCACAGCATGTAGAGGAGCAGGGTGCCCGTTACGAGAAGCTGGATGCTTCGTTCCGCGAGCATTTCGGTGAGCAGGAGAAAATGCATCTATTCAGTTCCCCGGGCCGCAGTGAGATCGGCGGTAACCATACGGACCATAACCATGGTAAAGTGCTCGCGGGAAGCATTACGCTGGACACGATTGCCGTGGCTGTACCGACAGGGGACAACGTAATTACGTTCTACTCCGAGGGATACGACAAAAAGTATGTCATCAACCTTGCGGACTTGAAACCTAACGCAGAAGATGATGGTACTACCGGATTGATTCGTGGTATGGCGGCTGGCTTTGTAGAGCTTGGATTCAACATTGGTGGATTCAAAGCGGATATCTCCAGTAACGTATTTGCGGCTTCGGGTGTCAGTTCTTCTGCATCCTTCGAAATGTTGATCTGTACGATCCTGAACCATTTCTATAACGATGGCAAGCTGGATGTCGTGACACTGGCAAAAATCGGACAATATGCGGAAAATCATTACTGGAACAAACCGTCCGGCCTACTGGATCAGATGGCCTGTGCATATGGCGGTTTGATCTCGATTGATTTTGCTAATCCGGCTGAACCTGTGATTGAGCCTGTGGAGTGGAATTTCCAAGAGAACGGATATTCCCTGGTCATCGTGAATACAGGTGGCAACCATGCTGACCTGACAGAAGATTATGCATCTGTACCTAACGAGATGAAAGCCGTTGCGAAAGCACTTGGCGCTGAATACGTGCGTGAAATTTCAGAAGAAGATATTTATGCCAAATTGCCTGCAATTCGTGAAGCAGCCGGAGACCGTGCGGTGTTACGTGCATTGCACTTCCTGGCTGAGAACAAACGTGTGGATGGACAGGTATCCGCATTGCGTGAAGGACGTTTTGCTGACTTCTTGTCACTGATCACTGCATCGGGTAACTCTTCATGGAAATGGTTGCAGAACGTGTATCAAGGCGGGGCTTCCCGTGAACAAGAGATCTCTGTGGCACTCGCCTTGACCGAGAACTACCTGAGCAACCTTGGCGATGGCGCATGTCGTGTGCATGGTGGTGGATTCGCAGGTGTTATTCTGGCGATTGTTCCAAACGAGAAGGCAGAAGAGTATATGAACTGGATGCGCGGTATGCTGGATACACCAGTCATTGTCGTTAACGTGCGTCAGCATGGTTCGATCTGCTTGAATGCAGAACTGAATTAATCCGGCTTGATTATAGCTATATAAAGACAGAATGAATTCAAAAGCGGACTCGGGTAGGATATTCCTTCCAAGTCCGCTTTTTTGTTTTAAAATGGAGATCCACCGATAGCCTCATGCTGAAACGATAGTTAAGATTGTCACTGTTTTTAAAGCAGACGAATCAACGATATGTGTATATTGACGATTGCTACTGTCACTGTTCAGCTACATTTCGCATTTTGGAAGCAAACAGGAAGCAGGCCAGGATGTAAACTACGCTAAGTAACAGATAAGGCAATTGCAATGAGAACAGACGGTCGAAAAAGGTTTCGCTCACGCGAACGAGCAATCCGCCCAGCAAGGTGCCGATGGCGCTTATGCCAAACGACAGAAAACGGAACACACTGCCTACACGTCCGAGCAGTTCATTTGGAACGGAGCGTTGCAGGATCGACGAACGGACCACGTTGTAGACAACAATGAAGAAGGCTGCGCAGAAGTATAGACCACCGACCACATATGCATTGGACGTTAGACCAACAGCTCCATAGAGTAGCCCCATCGACAGGATGGAGAGCAGAATGAGTTGTTTGGAACTCCAGCGTTTCCGCATATAAGCCACAGCCTGACTCCCCAGAATACTGCCGATGGTTGCAATAGAGATCAGAATACCGAAGGCATACGCTTCCAGCTGTAATACTTCACGTACAAAGAAAATCTGAGTGACCAGAATCATCGAGAACATTAGCGTAATCGTTACCGACAAGATGGCCAGGCCGCGAAGAAAGCGGTCTTGAAACACATACTGAATGCCGGACCACATCTCGCGTTTCCAATTTTTCATCGGGCGAGTTTCCTTCTCCGCCTGTTCCTGAACTTGGGATTCTTTTGATTTCGCGGGATGAAAGCTGCCGCGCAGACCACTAATAAGTAACAACGAGAGTATAGCCGTCACGGTGTCAATGGCAAAAGGGTAGACGATATGCATCGTAATAATGAATCCGCCAAGCGCTACGCCCAGAATATCACTGGTGATCAGTTGCCCGGCAGTAAATTGGCCGTTGGCTTTTTCCAGTTTTTTCTCCTCTACAACCTGAGGAATGATCGTCTGCACGGTGCTGTCAAAGACAACGCGGCTTAGACCAATCCCGAACATAAACAAGGCAAGCAGAGGTATGCTGATCCAGCCTCCCCAGATACAGATCGTCAGGAACAATAGAAATATCATCCGGGTAAAGCTGGCTCCAACCAGCATATGTTTGCGTGAATATCGGTCGATTAATACGCCAACCGGCAGGCTAAAAATCAGCCAAGGTAATCGCAGGGCAGTCATCGTAATGGATGCATATAACGTGTCCGTTGTTAGAGTGGAGACAAGCCAGGGGACGGCAGCGAGCGTTAATCCATCTCCTAGAAACGTAAGGGAAAAGGCACCGAACAGCTTGGAGTAGTTTGATTTTGATTTCATATATTCCTCCGTTCGTAGATATGGGACTGGTATGTAGCGTGTAGATCGGATTCTCATGTAATAGATTAAATTAAAGATTTTCTCTAGTACTAATTTATGTTATTTGGTAGAAATCCGCAAATTTTGGAGATTATATGATTCCTGTTTTCTTCAAAAGATATTGTTCATATGCGCATTTATTGTCGAATTATGATGTCGAATATTGTAATAAATTGTAGATAAAATGAATAAATTACGAATTATATTAGAAAAAAGTATGAAGTGGTATAAAAGATTGGTTTTTGTTTTTTATTGTAGAAAATTGGCACAGAAAAGAGTATAGTTGAGGAAGAATTTAACTGTTCATTTCTGACATTTAGGTTGTAAACAATATACTGGATTTTACAGTATATTGACCAAAATAAATACATTAATTATGAATTTAACGGAGGGTACATATGAGTTCTTTCAAGAATTGGCTCAATTCAACCAAGCAAGGTTTAGAGGATCAAGTCAAGCGATTCAAGAACAAAGATTTCATGGATGCTGTAGTAGCTGGTTGTGCCCTGGTTGCTTTTGCAGATGGGTCCGTCGATGCTTCAGAGAAGAACAAGATGGCAGGTTATATTAACCTGAGTCAGGAATTGAAGGTTTTTGATATGACAACCGTGATTGAAAGATTCAATCATTATGTGAATAATTTCGAATTTTCCCCTGAGATCGGGAAGCAGGAAGCTTTGAAGGCGATTGCCAAGTTCAAGTCCAAACCTGAAGTAGGGCGTGTCATTGTAGGTGTATGCAGTGCTATTGGTGCTGCTGATGGTAACTTTGATGATCAAGAGCGCAGAGTAGTGGCGGAAATTTGTACAGTTCTGGGCCTGAATCCAGGTGAGTTTAGTCTCTAGAGTCTATTAGATAGAGAAGTTGAAAGGAGGTGAATATTAGTGGCCGGTATTAACTTGGTAAAGGGACAGAAAATTGATTTAACCAAAGGTAAAGCTGGATTAACCCAGGTGATCGCCGGTTTGGGTTGGGACCCTGTAGCCTCGAAAGGGTTTTTCGGGAGAAAAAAACAAGCCAATATCGATTGTGATGCCTCAGCTTTGCTATTAGGTGAAAATGGAAAGTTAACCAAAGAAACAAATCTGGTTTGTTTTCATAACAAAACGAGTTTATGTAGATCTGTCGTTCACTCCGGAGATAATTTGACGGGCGAAGGTGAAGGGGACGATGAGCAAATCAAAATTAACCTCTCCGTCGTACCTGCTGATGTTCATAAAATTCTGATCGTCGTGAACATATATGATTGTGTTAATCGTAAACAGGATTTTGGAATGATTGAACGTGCTTATATTCGTATCCTGGATGGTAGCAATTCGCAAGAATTGGTTCGTTTTAACCTGTCGGATAGCTATGCGGGTATGACAGCCCTCATCTGTGGAGAACTGTACCGACATGGTGGCGAATGGAAATTCTCAGCTATTGGTGAAGGTGCTCATGCTGTACATATCGATGAGCTTGCTCGTCGTTATACGTAAAAATGAGGATTACCTGAAATGAATTCAGTAACTAAAATTATAGTGAGCGGAGATGAATCTTGAATGGCTATTAATCTGTCTAAAGGTCAAAAGATTGACTTAACAAAAACAAACCCGGGATTGGCTAAAATCACTGTAGGTTTGGGTTGGGATACGAACAAATATGACGGCGGTAAAGATTTTGACCTCGATGTCTCCGTATTCTGCGCTAACGCTGACGGTAAAGTGAACGGGGAGAAAAACTTTATTTTCTTCAATAATCCTCAAAATGAGAACGGTTCTGTCGTGCATACAGGTGACAACCGCACTGGAGAAGGCGATGGCGATGATGAGCAAATTAAAATCGACCTGCCTAACGTTCCGGCTGACGTTGAGAAAATCGCGTTTACCATTACGATCTATGAAGCTCAGGAGCGTAGCCAGAACTTTGGACAAGTATCCCGCGCTTACGTGCGTATTGTAAATGAAGCGAATTCCGAAGAATTGATCCGTTTTGACTTGGGCGAAGATTTCTCTATTGAGACAGGTGTTGTCGTTGGAGAGTTGTACCGTCATAGCGGTGAGTGGAAATTCAGCGCAATCGGTAGCGGTTACCAAGACGGTCTGGTTGGACTGACTCGGGATTATGGCTTGCAATAGAATTGTTAATCAAGCTGTGCATGTATAGCAATACCGGAAAGCCGTCGATCTGACGGTTTTCCTTTTCATTACATTAAGATCTTTTAAAATCTTTTGCTGAAAAGAAGGGCGGACGAATAGATGACGATTAGCTTGGCTAAAGGACAGCGGATTGACCTTACGAAAACAAACCCTGGTCTGACTAAAGTTGTAGTGGGCCTGGGATGGGATACCAACAAATATAGTGGCGGAGTCGATTTCGACTTGGATGCTTCCGCTTTCCTGCTTCATGAGGATGGCAAAGCCAAAGGAACAGATGATTTTGTCTTTTACAACAATCCAACAGGCGGCGCAGGATCATTGACTCACACAGGAGATAACCGGACAGGTGAGGGAGAGGGCGATGATGAGCAGATCATCGTAGATTTCAGCAAAGTCCCTGCAAACATCACGAGAATCGGCATTACAGTAACGATCTACGATTATGAAGCACGCGCACAAAATTTTGGTCAGGTATCCAACGCTTTTGTTCGTGTTGTCGATGCTTCTAGTGACCGTGAAGTTTTACGTTATGACCTGGGCGAAGACTTCTCTACCGAGACGGCTGTTGTGTTCTGCGAATTTTATCGTTCCGGTGCAGACTGGAAGTTCCAGGCGATCGGCAGTGGTTTTGCAGGCGGGCTCGCCGCGTTATGCCAGAATTATGGACTAGACGCGAAATAAGAGAAGGATAGGTGAATCTGTTATGGCTGTAACAGTCGTCAAAGGGCAAAAAACGGACCTCACTAAAACGAATCCCGGGCTTACCCGGCTGACGGTGGGCATTGGCTGGGATTCTTCTCCTGCGCTTGAACTAGACACATCTGCTTTTCTTCTTGGTGCTAGCGGAAAGGTATCTGGTGATGAAGATTTTATCTTCTATAACCAGCCCACAGGCGGTTTTATTACCTACAAAGACACACCGCAGCAATCAGATAAAAAGCAGTTCGATATCGATCTGAGCCAAATTCCTGCCCGTATTGAAAAGATTGCGTTCAGTCTGACGATTTATGAAGGGGAGTCCAAAAACCAGAGTTTTAGCCAGGTTCAGAACACCTATATTCGTTTTGGTCATGCGAATAGCGGACAGGAAGCGTTGCGGTATGATTTAGCGAGTGGTTTTACCGTGGAAACGGCGATCGTTATTGGCGAGTTATACCGACATAACGGAGAATGGAAATTCAACGCTGTAGGGGCTGGTTTTTCCGGTGGACTGGATGCACTGTGCAGTAACTTTGGCGTGAGTGTGGAGAACGACACGACCTCCTCACAGCCCGTCCCTCCAGTGCCTCAGCCACCTGCGCCTAAACCTCCTGCTCCACCAGTTCCACCGCCTCAACCCAAGATTGAGTTGAACCTGAGCAAGATTGAGCTGAAGAAAAAGGGCGATACCATCAACCTGAAGAAAAATGCAGGTGGACTTGGTGAGATTCTAATTAATCTGAACTGGAATCAACAGACGAGCAAGGGATTGTTTGGGCGAAACAAGAGCGTGGATCTGGATCTGGGTTGCCTTTTCGAAATGAAGGATGGTAGCAAAGGAGTAATCCAGGCGTTAGGTGAATCGTTTGGTTCTTTGAATCGGTATCCTTATATTGCTTTGGATGGGGATGACCGGACAGGTTCAGTGAAAACGGGAGAGAATCTGCGTATTAATGGTGCACGTATTTCCGAAATCAAACGACTCCTCGTATTCACCTACATTTATGAAGGGGTTACGAATTGGTCGCAAGCGGACGGTGTCGTTACCATTAACCAGAAGGACGGCCCGGACATTATCGTGCGAATGAATGAATATGGAAGTTCCTTAGGAATGTGCGGAATCGCTATGTTCAGCAACGTGAATGATGAAACATTTAGTATTGAGAGGATCGTTCAGTTCTACAATGGACACCGCGCTCTGGATGAAGCCCATGGATGGGGTATGCGCTGGACTGCCGGCAGTAAATAACAATTTGAGTTAGCGGAGGCTCTCTGTTCATGTTTAGTGATTTCTTTAGAAGTATTAGTGAGAATTACGGTCATTTTTTCTCTTGGACCGAGATTGTGGCTACTCTCTCCGACCCCGTAAGTTGGGGAATCATCGGCAGTTTGATCTTGCTGGAAGGTCTTTTGTCCGCAGATAACGCTCTGGTGCTTGCCGTAATGGTTAAACACCTACCTAAGGAGCAACAGAAACGGGCATTGTTCTATGGTATTTTAGGTGCATATATTTTCAGGTTTATTGCTATTGGGCTTGGAACATTCCTTGTCAAGATTACCTTGATCAAGGTACTTGGAGCGTTATACCTCCTCTACATTGCTTACAAGGGACTATTCAAGTCTCAGGAAGAGGAGAATCAGGAAGGCAAGCAATACTCGTTCTGGAAAACCGTACTTATGGTCGAACTGATGGACATTGCTTTCAGTATCGATAGTGTTATTGCTGCATTTGGTATCAGTGAGCAGATTTGGGTGTTGTTCCTCGGAGGGATTATCGGGGTACTCATGATGCGTGGAGTTGCACAAGTGTTCCTCAAACTCATTGACAAATTTCCTGAATTGGAAAAAGCGGCATTTATTCTTATCGCGATCATTTCCGTAAAAATGATGTTGAGTGCTTTTGGCTTCCATATCCCTAACGTACTCTTCTTCTCGTTACTGATTGTTGTATTTGTTGGAGCTATGCTGATAAGTTCCGCAAGAAAGAAAAAAGAAAATCAAGGTCAGGCTTAGTTTTAAAAATCGCAACACCTACTACCAATCCCTCCGCATCTTGGAGGGATTGGTTTTTATACCCCGACAGCATTCATTTTATGATGCAGAACTGACTTCAAGTCAGAAGTGCAAGGAGGAGAATAACCTGAAATATTTTAGTTTTTTGAATGCAGAGGAAGAAGAAGCTTTATTTTTTTCTTCGCCCATATCGTTTAGTCATCGAACCTCCAAAGAAATGCTGGCATACGCTGTTGGGGCTGCTTTGTACATGCCAGCCACACGTCCGCATATAGCAGACGATATTCTACAACGTAAACATGAAGGACTTACAACCATCGTTATTGATCTGGAAGATGCGGTAGGCGACGAGCAAGTCGAATTTGCGGAACAATGTCTGTCTCAGCAACTTGGACTTATTACCGACTACATGGAGGCAGGAAAATTGCACACCAATGACATGCCTTTATTATTCGTCCGGATGAGATCCCCTGAACAGTTGGAACACCTTATAGAAATGTTGGGAGAACGAATCTCTTTATTAACAGGTGTTGTACTGCCGAAGTTTAGCTGTGAGAATGGACGTGCTTATCTGCAGCTTGTTCACCAGTATAATCAGCAGAAAGATCATTCACATCCACTCTTATATGCGATGCCCATTATGGAGACGGCGGAAGTTATTTACCGAGAGTCACGTTGGCAGACATTAATGGATCTGAAACAGATTGTGGATGAGTATGCACCATATGTATTGAATGTCCGAATCGGAGCCACAGATTTCTCAAGTCTGTTCGGTCTGCGGAGAAGCCCGGAGCTTACGATTTACGACATTGCAACGATACGTGATTGCATAGCTGATATTGTCAATTTATTCGGGCGTGCAGATCAGGGATATGTGATATCCGGGCCGGTCTGGGAGTATTTTAGCCAGCGTGAACGTGTATTCAAACCCCAATTAAGGCAGACGCCATTTGAGGAATCTCTGGGCAAGACAGGTCGGAACCTCAGAATGAAATATATTACGAACTCCATGGACGGGCTCATGCGTGAAGTGATGATGGATAAGGAGAACGGCATTGTAGGTAAAACGATCATCCATCCGACACAGATCAAACCTGTTCAGGCGATGTATGTGGTTACGCATGAGGAATTCATGGACGCACAGGGGATTATCGCTCGAAATGATGGGAGCCTGGGTGTTTTTAAAAGCACGTATACCAATAAAATGAACGAAATTAAACCGCATTTAAGCTGGGCTAAACGAATCTTGATCCGATCACAAATATATGGGGTGTTACATGAACAGCAGCATTTTGTCGGGCTCTTGCCCAAACACGAACAGACTTACGTTTCCTATTCTTGATCAGTTTGAAGTCACCGTCGAGGCTACACATAATCCGCTTGCAATCCCATTGGAGAATCTGTTCTCTATGGCGGCACGCCTGAATAAAAAGAGATCTTTTCTCTTTGTCAGCAAGCTGCTGGGCAAGCATATTGCCGTCAATCCATATACTTCACTCCTAAGCGGCGCTGCTCTGGCCGTTCTATTGTATGAGGATGTAACGCACGGAGAAGACAAGCGTACTATAGAGTGGAAGCAACAAATGGTCCGTGGACTAATCGATCCAGAACAGGCACGTGAGGCTTATGAATATCTAATGGGTGTGCAGATGAGTTTGCCTGAAGAGGTTCGCTTTGTTGGTTTTGCCGAGACGGCCACAGCTTTGGGACACAGCATGTACGAGCTATTTGCTAACCGTGCAACGTACATTCATTCTACGAGAGAATTCCTTCCCGAGATTGAGCCGGATATCCAGTTCGAGGAGGAGCATTCCCATGCGATGTCTCATCGCTGCTATGCAGTGGACTCTGCCTCCCTTGCTGAGGGTGGGCCGCTAGTCCTCGTGGATGATGAGATTACGACAGGCAACACCACGTTAAACATCATTCGGGATATCCAGCGTAATTATCCGCGTAAACATTATTATATTGCGTCATTACTGGATTGGCGTACGGATGCAGATGAGCAAAAATTTTCTTCATTAGAAGATGAACTTGGAATAACTATCACCCCTCTCTCTTTGTTAAAAGGAAAAATTCAGGTCACGGGTGAGCCAGCCATTGATATCTCGGGGGAAAAGAAAATCTCTGAATCCACATCTCTGTTAAGTGTTATATCTGTAGCAGGTGAACTGGAGCCTTGGGCTATAGTGTCCGCAGATTCAGAGGGGAATCGCTGTTCACTTCCCTACCTGAAATATTCAGGACGATTCGGAATTCATTCCGGCCTTAATTCAATGCTGAGTGCAGGCATTACAAGGATTGCATCCATCTTACGTGAAAAAAGAAAAGGACAACGAACCCTTGTCATGGGAACGGGTGAGTTTATGCATATCCCGATGCGGATTGCAGCTGAGATGGGCGACGGTGTTCTCTATCAGTCTACGACTCGAAGTCCGATCTATACGGTCAATCGCCCGGGATATGCTGTTGTTGCAGGTGAAGGATATGCTTCTCCAGAAGATCCGGCTGTCCGAAATTATATCTACAATATATTGCCTGGGCAATATGATGAGATCTTTGTTTTGATGGAAAGACATATGTCAGAGGAACGCATGCGGCCTATGCTTGATGTGTTGTTACAACTCGGATGTAAGCAAATACATGTGGTGTACTGCGGTGCTCCACAGGAAGGCTGAGAAGACAAGCGATGAACTTACCTGCTATGGAAAGCATAATCAAGAAACAGATTAAACCTCCTGAACCCATGGGGAGTTATGACCCGTCCGATGTTATATTTTTGTTGAAGGATCTAAGTAACATTTCATTAGAAAAAGAGACCGGAGAACGTGAACATGCAATTCAGTCGGGCGTGCATTATTCAGAGATGCTACCTGTCGAGTATCACCCTTCGGATGAATATATTGAGCTATTTCACGAGACTTTAGCACAAGCCGCTGAAAAAGTAGCCAGAGCCGCCGCAACGGTAGCGGAGATTATTGTACGCAAGCGGGGATTGAACACCGTTCTTGTCTCGCTGGCTCGTGCAGGAACGCCCATTGGCATTCTGGTGAAACGTTATATTTCCATGAAATATAACGTGGACTTGCCTCATTACAGCATTTCGATTATCCGTGGCAAAGGAATAGATGAGAATGCCATTTTATATATTTGGCAACAGCATGGGGTTGATATGCCAATCCAATTCATCGATGGCTGGACAGGCAAAGGAGCCATTCGCAAGGTGCTGGTCGATGCCTGCGACAGCCTGGATCAACGTTATGGTATTCGGTTGAATGATAATCTGGCCGTACTCGCTGACCCCGGTCATTGCTCAGATACCTATGGCACCCGAGAAGATTATTTGATTCCAAGTGCCTGTCTTAACTCGACCGTATCGGGCTTGATGAGTCGGACTGTGCTACGGGATGATCTTATTGGACCGAATGACTTCCATGGAGCCAAATGGTACAAGGAGTGGGCTTCTTCTGATCTGTCGACGATGTATGTAGACAAGATTTCAGAATATTTTACCAAAGTTGAAACGGAGGCCTCACTTCAAGCAGAGGATGCGCTAGCCGATCCTCCAGAAGTCACATGGCAGGGAATGAAGGATATTCAATCCATTCAACAGGCGTTTGATATCCAGGATGTAAATCTGATCAAGCCAGGGATTGGAGAGACGACGCGGGTACTGCTGCGCCGTGTGCCTTGGAAAATACTGATTGACCGTCCGAACAATCCTAACCTGAAACATATCATGCTACTTGCTCAAGATCGTGGAGTTCCCGTTGAGGTATTCCCTGGGCTAAGTTATTCATGTTGTGGCATTATTCGATCTGTAAAGGAGGGCGGCGAATGATCTATGCAAGTGATTTGGATCAGACACTGGTCTATTCTCGCCGTTCTATGGGCGTTGGTGAGGATGCGCCCGGGTTGGTTCCTGCAGAATGGATTCGTGGTGAGTTGTCTGCCTTTATGTCAGCCGAGACGTTGAATCAACTGATGACACTCCCCAAAGATATCCTGTTCATTCCAGTAACGACACGGACAGTGGCACAGTATCAGCGGATACAGATCTTTCAGCAAGAGGTTATTCCGTCCTATGCGATAACTAGCAATGGTGGCAACATTCTGATGAATGGCAAGGTCGATCCCTCTTGGAACGAACATGTTCGTTCCAAGCTTCAAGAGCATTCAGCAACGGCTGCCGAGGTGCGTCAGATCTTTGACGATGTACTGAACAAGGAATGGGTTGTAGGAGAGCGACTATGTGATGAGTTGTTTTTCGCTTTTGTCATCCATCGTGATCTCATGCCGGTAGAAGAAGTTACAGAGAAGATTAAGCGTGTGGAATCCCTGGGCTGGGAGGCTTCCATACAAGGCCGTAAGTTATATCTGGTTCCCTCAGCGGTGAATAAACGAGCTGCGGTAGAGCATATTCGCCATCAGATTGGCGATGTACCCGTTGTTGCGTCCGGTGATTCTTTACTGGATCGTTGTCTGCTCGATTTTGCAGATTATGCGATTGCTCCACGGCATGGAGAGTTATACCGCGAGAAACAGCGGAATCCTGAAACGGTTCACTACCAGTTCACCAAACAATCCGGTATTTTTGCCGCAGACGAGATATTGAAATATGTTCGCTCTATACACCACGCTGCGATAGGAGATGTTGTCTCATGACCAAGACTCGTATATATTTTAATCGCTGGTTTTCGGTGGCATATCACTATATGAATATGATTCGGAACAACGAAGATGGGATGCAGTTCGAAATCTATGGCACACATTCTGATCCGAACAACATGGCGCTTCAGGCATGTGATCATGCAGAACTGGAGCCGAAGGTGACAGGAAAAGAGTATATTGATTTCTGTGTTGATTTTTGCCGCAGACATCAGATTGATCTATTTATTCCACGTCTCCACATGCTGGATATCAGTCGGAATATACATCTCTTTGAAAAGGTAGGAACCAAGGTTTTGGTTTGCAGAGATACAGAATTGATGGAAAAGTTGATGGAGAAGCATCACTTCTACGAATCAGTTCGTGAACTTGGAATCATGAGCATTCCCGATTATTATACCGTCAGTAATGCCTCTCAATTCAAACATGCTTATGAAGCACTCACTAACGCAGGACATGAAGTATGCTTCAAGCCTTGCAACGGTGAGGGCGGAATGGGATTCAGGGTGATTGACAATAGTCGTAATCCGCTGGAAGAACTGTCTGGACATACGCAGAATCGTATATCATTTGAAGACGCATTTCGAGCCTTCTCCTCTGTAGAATCTTTTCCGAATCTTATGGTTATGGAGAGACTTCAGGGATATGAGTACAGTATCGATTGTCTGGCTGACAGTGAAGGGAATCTGCTGGCAGCTGTGCCTCGCCGCAAAGCAGGTGGACGATTAAGAAAACTTGAGGAAAATGCAGACCTGTTGAACATTGCGAGTGAGGTGGCTAGCGCGTATCGCATTCCATATAACTTTAATATTCAGATGAAGTATCAGAATGAAACGCCCAAACTGCTAGAGATTAATCCAAGGATGTCCGGAGGGTTACATGTGTCTTGTCTTTCAGGAATCAATTTTCCATATCTGGCTGTAAAACTGGCTTTGGGTCATGAGGTTGGACCGCTACACCCGCAGTATGGCATATTGGGTAGTCATGTGGAGCAGCCACTCATTATGGATGAGCAGAAGGTTAGGAATCATTAAAGAACCGTTGCCAAACATTGACACCTTCTGACTGATTTTTTTACAATACGATTATATAGATGATCTTGAGAAGTACACCGCAGCGAAGTGATCAAGTGTAGTCTTCATTTGTTCATTGTATACGGTAGTGTTGTTACAGGCAGGAGGAAAATAGATGTTACGCAAAACAAAAATTGGATTAGGTGCACTGATCGGGTATGGACTTGCCGCTGTAAGCAGCTTTTTTGTCCCTGAATTTGTAACCTGGGCTATCCCGGCTGTGGCTACAATGGTTGGTGCCTTGATTCCATCCAGGCCGCATGAGCCCGTAGTGAAGACATTGGATTCAAATCGGTACCCTGAACCTTCGGCGTTGAATAGTGCATCCGGTGAGCAGGGGACAGTTGAACGTGTTGAACGTTCGGCTAATCAGCGAATCCATCCAACAACTGGACAAGCAGAGATGACTAGCGCTTCCGAAGTCAGTTCAAAGCATAAACACACGGATATGGACCCTGTTTTTGGGCCGGTCATCGAGTATCTTGAAGTGCTGGAGGATATGGTGATCTCCGAAGGGCAAAAAAATGAACTGGACAATGAAATCGTGGAGAAGTCGTTAGCTCTGTTTGCCAGATTGCAGCGAGTGATCCCGGCGTTGAAAGAGTTAAACAATGGTGATATTAACCATACGATGCGAAGATTGATTTTGAAAGATCTCAATGGATTCATTAATCCCTTTCTTCGTTTGAGTGGAGAAGCAAAGCGCACAAATCGCCGGATGTTATTAAACGGTTTGAAGGATGTGGATTCCAAAGTTTCAGAGATTGTATCTACCATTGAGCACAAGGATTTAATGGAGCTTCAGAATAAAGCAGAGCTTATTCATCAAAGGTATAGTAGCTCTGAATTATAGGAGGAGGTTTACGATGGCCACGGAATATATTCAACTGAAGCAGGATGATCAGCAGCGAATTAACCAGGAAGCAAGCCAATTAATCCAGAAAGTATCGCAGACGGATGTTGTTCAGCTAGATCTGTTAATGGATGATATCGGCAAACTGGGTGTCAAAACGCAAGAAAAAGCGGGTCAAACGCTAAAAATGCTGGACCGACCTGTTAATGATCTGATGTCTGGTAATCGGGCAGAAGTGTCAACGATGATCTTGAAGCTACGTGATGAGTGCGAAAGCTTGCAACAGAGCAAAAATGTGAGTTTTGTAGGACGATTACTGCGCAAAAGTCCACTGAAAAACTATGTCTATCGCTACCAGTCTGTCAGAACAAACATTGATAGTATCATTAATGGGTTGAGAGATGGTAAGGACAATCTGGAAGAAAGCATTGTAAGCATGCGTCAATTAAAACGCTCTTCGATTCAGGAAATCTATAACTTGCAAACCAAAATTGCTTTTGGTAATCAGTTGAAGGAACTATTCGAGGCGGAGATTGCCAAGCCGGAAAATGAGAACCGCAAGGCTCACTTGGAGCGCGGATTGCGAAAGGTCGTTACGCGTACACAATCCATGACCGAGATGATTATGCTCTATAATCAGGCGATTGCGGCTACCGATATTATTAATGATAACAATGATAAACTGATTGATTCCGTAAACAATGCGATTGATAAAACGGCAAATCTGATCACGGTATCCGCCATGATTGCAATGGCATTGAATGATCAGGAGAAGGTTATCTCGGCTGTGGAAGCCACCAATAGAACGATTGAAGAACAGTTCAAGGAGAATGCAAGATTGCTGCGAACCACGACCGAAAAGACGAATGATCTGTTAGCCAAACCGGCGATGTCGATGGAATCGGTTAATCAGGCTATTGGAGATTTGATGTCAGCTCTGGATCTCTCGGAGCAGTCGAATCGCCGTATTATTGAAAGTTGCAATGATTATACAGCCAAGATGACTGCACTCAATGCTGGCATGAGTGAACGGTTAGGCCTGGAAGCTCCCAAAGCCGGCAGTATCCAGACTAAAAAGCAACCGGATGCGAATGCGTTAAGCTCTTATCTGGATTAGTTCGGTGCCTATATAAGTTGAACTAGAGAGTTTACACAGTCCACTCCGATGACAGAAGAACCTGGAGAGTAGCGGTTATCCCCAGATTTTTTGGATTTCCTTTCACAAAGGTAAAAATCCGGTGATAAAGGCGAGCGCTTCGCTTTTCCAGGTTTTTTCTGTCCTCTCCGTTAATGTATAAAAGAATAGTTCAATTTATATAGCTTCTAGTAAGTCAGTTCATATATTAATCATAATATAAGCAAAAAGAGAGGCGCCGTGGCGTCTCTTTTTGTTTTTCTGTAGTTGCATCGATGAGAAGAAACTCTCAAGTCCGAAATTGGCACAGGTTTATTCCAATCTCATGCGGACGATACTGGGCATACATTGAAGTTTGTTGGCATACACTGTGAACATGTACATCTTCATCGTGAAGGGGGCAGGGCATGTTATCTCTCATTATTGCCGGTATCGTGGGTGTTCTGATCGTCGTAGCTAGCAGTGAAAAAGCAGAGTCTATTGCGGAATTAAATGAACGTTAATATGCTGTATTTTCCGGGGAGTCTTTGATAAAATTAAGGCAAACCTTGGAAGTCGAAGAAGGAGCCGCCTAACATGCTGGAGTTTACTTTCGAAATCATTGATGAGGCCAAAATTAACATTCAATACAAGTATGGTAGTCAGTTTTTCAACTTTAATCTGTTCTGTTCCAATGGAGAATGGAAGCTGCATCCGTTTGATGGCATTCTGATTGAGAACCGGGAGATGTGTCGTCTGGTCGTTTCGGATCTGTTACAAAACAAGGATTTTCATGTGATGCTTGCCAAAGAAAAAATCGTATTATCGCGTCTGCGAACCACGGTTAATCTACAATCAGATGATTCGGAAGAGTTCGAGAGGGATCATCGGTGGGATGATCGGTCATCACAGAACGATGAGTTAATGGATTACATAGAGAATCATAGTTTTGAAGAGGTGCTTGAACTGGAGAAACAGCAACTGGGTGCAAGGGTGGACTTTTTTCAACAGATCATTCAGAGAATGTTTATGGAGGGAATCGGGCCTGAAGATCCTGACTTTCGCAAGGTTCAGTCTCTCATTAAAATTTATAAAGATACCATAGAAAGTCTGGGTGATATTAACGGTCATCAATCTGGAGATCATCCGCGTAAGAGATGGTAGAACCCGATGTTAATTAACTTGGATTCGCTAAAATTTCAATATGCCTGAAAAGAAGTTAACAAGCCCAGGAACACTTGGGCTTTTTTCTATTATTAAAATGTTGAACGTATTGTCATCGACTTGTCTTTTTTATGAAATGGACCAAACTTTAGGGTGGGTTCGTTTGTTGAGTAGGTATAGGGATCATGATATGGGAGGTTAGAAGATGAGTAATCCACATCTAGAAGAAACAAGTCTGGAAGAGGCGCATTTATATGAGGAGCTTCGTCGTGCACTGGAAGACGTGCCGCAAGGGAAAGAACGGGAGCAAGTGATGCAGCGAATGATTCGTCAGTTAAAGTCCGCCAACTGGCGCAATGGACGTTTGAATGGGGTCAAAAAGTATTGGAGAGACGCTAGACCGGTTAAGTTATGGATATGGATTGCTGCCGGAGCGCTGGCTCCCGTTGTATTTTTCTGCTTATTTATCTGGGCATCCCTTTGGGTGGAGTGAAGCGCAAGATGTGGTCGATGAAGAAGTGTTGATAGAGCACGTGTAAAGATGCAATATGATATTAATATTCTGGTAACAACGTCCTATGAATAAATCAAATAAACTAGGTTTAGATTAGGATGTGCATAATGACCTTTTACTCATTTATGAGCGATGTTATACACGATATGTATTAGATGATCTATAATGATTCTACTTCTTTGGAAAATGCAGGATAGATTCAATCCTATACGTTTATACCAAAAAAGAGCCTGATGGAGTATCAGGCTCTTACGCAGGGTCAAGCTGGTGACATTATATTCTATTTAGAGGATTTGATCGCATCAGGTACTGAACCGGTTTTTACCGTATACGTATCATAATCAACCATTGCAAAAATTTCCTGATCTTTGTGTCCTTGTACATACCCTGTCAGTGAAACCGTATGAGATAGATCCGCGGGGATGAACTTATGATCTGTAAACACAACGTCAATGCCGTAGGTTTCTTTGAAATAAGCCAAGCTTACTTCCTCGGCCTTTTGGATAATCTCCTTTTTTTCGCTGGACATACAACCTAATAAAGTAAGTGCAACCGTGCCTAGTATTAGAAAAAGAAATAATGACTTTTTCAATATTTCACCTCATATTCCTAATGTTGTCGTTAGATATTGTGCATTATACAACTTCTTCTAAATTGAGAAAAGGGTGATTTGATTGAATTCTTACAAGCCGGACGAATTATATATGAAAATATCAGAACTTGCTTATACGAATGTCCCTGCTGGAAGAAGTAATGTTTTAGATAAGGATGAATATAAAGATTGGACTACAGTCGAACCTGATGGTGCAGAATTGCATAGAAAGTATTCAGGATTTGATGCAGTTGTACTTGAGAATCCAAAAACGAATCAAGTAATTATAGGTTATCGTGGTACAGAACCAGGAGGTAATGTTACTGATATGGCTGCGGATTGGGAAACAGATGCCTTCGATGTTTTAGGTGGCAGAACTAGAAGACTCGAAGATGCAGTAACTGACCCGGAACGCCATAACATTTTTAAAAATAGTCCCTTCAAACTTCTTATGGATAAAATGTCTTGGGAGAACAATCAGTTTCACCAAGCTGAGGAACTATATGAGGTGGTACAGAAGACATATCCTGACTCAGATATTACGGTGACAGGTCATTCTCTTGGTGGTGGCTTAGCTCAATATGTTGCCGCTCGGAATGATGTATCCGGGATGACCTACAGTGCCCCAAGTGTGATGAATCTGCTGGATGATGCCAGCATTGCCAAGGTTAACGAAGGATACTTCGATAACAAAATACTTAATGTTGTTCATCCTAATGACTCTGTAGGTGCGGGCGGATTAGTCGAATATGACAGACATGTCGGTGTTACCGTATATAAAGGGCAAGATTTCGAGTCGGCCAATGCGATGTATCAGGATTGGAAATTTCAGTTACAGCTGAAAATCCCGTTTCAACCTCTGGGGGCGGGATCACCGATGCTGGTGCATGATTTAAAACTCGGTTTTGATCTGGATAAACTGCAAATGGGCAACATTGTCAGACTCATGGATTCCTTTTCCAAGGATGAGGGGAAAGGATATCACTCCATGAAACAATATAGTTTTGATGAACAAGGGAATTTGATTGGTCCATTAATTGATCGGAAAACAGGTGCTACCCTGGATATCTCTCCAAGATGGACTGCACACCAAGAGGCTCTTGCTGCCTTCTCTAAAATTACCTCAGGAGCAGTAGGCACACTGATAACAGCTATTGCTGGGAATCAAGGGGGACTAGGCGGAGGAAAGATACAATTAACACCGGAAGAGTTAGCACAGTCTGCTCGTGAAATGAGAATGAGTCTAACTGGGTTTTCCAGTGATGCGCAAGCTTCGATTCAGATGTTTCAGACGCATATTTCCACAAGCGAAAGTCAGTCTTTTACCCCAATTGCGTATAACGCGACAGCGACTCTGCAACGGATCAATCGTTGGTACCAGGAATCGATTAGTGAGATTGCAGATTACATTGAGCGTAAGCGAGAAGATTTTGTCATTGCAGACCAGCAGTAAAGCACAAGGCATCTTATTCAGACTAACAGGAGGAAGGACATGGGCAGAATTTCCGTATCCTTATCAGACTTAAGAAGAGCAGTTCAGCAATGTGAACAGTTACAACAACGGCTTATGCAACAGGAACAGAAAATGCGAACGATCCATGGAAGATTAAAGCAGGATTGGGTAGGGGTATCGGCAACCGAATTAACCTCCAAAATGCAGTCTTTTGTAGAAGGAGCCTCCACTAAACTTGCCGAACTTGAAGCCCATAAAGAGGAACTCAAACGATATATTCGTAAGATGGAGGAAGCAGATCGGGAAGATCGCAGAGCAAGACGAATGCCTCAATAACTATAGATATGACGATAACGAAGAAATAGTTAGAATCGGCAGATCAAAGGCTCCGAGTCTAACTATTTATAATATATGTGGCTGGCCTGAGATAAAGGAGGCTTGTTATTACTTATTCATCACCTTGACCTGACCTTGTACATATTCATGGTAGTCACGAAAACTGTTGATGTGTTGCAGGGCATCTGTCTTCGCAGACTGGATTTTAATTTTTCCGGACGGAGGATTGTTTTTCATTTCGGTGACTGCATTTTTGGAGCCCTCAATATCTCCTGACATTTCCTGAATTCGTTGTAACAAAGCAGGGTGGCCTTCATATTGGAGCATCTCGGCGAGTGGTCTCATCTCTTCAAGTTTTTGACTTGAACGCTCCAGCGTTGTCATGACCTGATCGCCATCCGTGTTGACGCTCAGAGAAACCATGCGATGGATATGATCTTTCTCCATTCTTTCCAGAGCTTCCAGGTGAGAAGCTTCTAACCGTTTGGGATCTCCCCAGCTTCGGGTTTGTTGTTCGTTCGTGTTCGTTTGCTCGGCAGTAGGCATGTTATTGCTGTTGTTGCCGTTACCGCATCCCCAAACTAGAGATGTACATGCCAGAATTGCTCCAATAGCAACGATGCGTTTTAAACTCATGTTGTCACTCCTTCAATATTTTCCTGAAGGTAGTATGAGCTATTTTTTCCAAAAACATGCCTGACTTTTAAGGATACATCCCTATTCGGAATGATTAGGACGTAACAATGCTAGGCATCGATTTTCAAGCACAGGTTAAAC
The DNA here is from genome assembly GCF_057597225.1 of Paenibacillus sp. NN59. NCBI lineage: Bacteria > Bacillati > Bacillota > Bacilli > Caryophanales > Paenibacillaceae > Paenibacillus > Paenibacillus sp. NN59. Next base: position 1,209,151 of record NZ_CP199678.1, read on the forward strand.
AAGGAGGAAGGTCAAATATGAGGATTTATAAAAATCCAATCTGGAGATGGACGACTATTCTTCTGTATCCCGCCATTATTTTCATTTTTCAGAGCTGGGGTCCTATCTTAAACTCATGGACGATTCCAATCTTATTTGCGGCTATATTTTGCTTTCTCTGGAGTGATGTGAAGGACATGCTGGCTTCGACAACATTAACATGGGTCGTGGCTATTCCAATATGGTGGTACTTTGTGGAGCGACCAAAGCCATCGTTTGGTGCTGAACATTTTGCCGCTCATCTGTGGTTAATTATTCTGGTGTATATTGTCTTTGTGTTTATCCCACAACTTATGATTCTTGTTACTCGATTACGAGTGATGGACTATTATTGGAAGTGAGCCGGGATAGGAGAGGAGAGGGTAAAATGAAGGTGATCAAACGCATTAACAAGCCGTATCTGATCTTCCTGATATGGAATGTGCTCATGGTTTTTGCCGTAGATGGAATGACGATCAAGCATGAAATGGGTAAAGGTGTATCTGGGAATGGCAATTTGGGCATTCTTGCTTTATTTCCATCCGTGCTTACTTTTCTGATCTTATGTTTCTGGACGGCATATGTCACGAAATGGTGGTTCTATGACCAACGCGAGTACTGGGGCAAATGGGGCAATGCGGCGGTCAGTATTGTTGCTGCAGCGTTGTGTGTATTATCTGTCTTCTGGGAAATCTACATCTTTGAAGACCTGCGTGTGCAGCTAAACGGTTATACACATGACCCAGAATCGGCAGTGTATCGTTTTGGCTGGCTGAACCAATATACGAATACGCTATACTACAACTTTCCGATTTTACTGTTTGGCGTATCCTTTGCAGTCATCATCGGTTGGGTGCTGGAGCTAGTGCAGCGTTTACGCTCGAAGTCTTGATGGCAACATTTTTTACGATGAAAAAAATGATGTCTAAAAGCCCTGCTGCTGAACATGTTTTGTTATCAGCAGCAGGGTTTCTTCCTTTACACTTTCCTCTTATATTTCCCGGTATACGGAATCGTCAGGTGGATATTTAAAGTTTCAATGGAATCCTCCGTGAGAATGAGGTTTTCCCCATCCCCGGATAACTTGTGCCACAGTTTCGGGTTTTTGCGATACAGTTTTTCTTGTAGTCCGTATACATCGACTCCCCGTTTTAATCCATTTCGATAGGTTTCCATGATCTGCTCTTTAAGCGTATCCACGCTTACTTGGGTCATTTCGTCATATGTCATGGGGACGAGATATTCATACAGTGCAGTCAGATATTTGGCATCAATCCGAAAGGTAACTTTCTCTTCTCGGATGATCGGTTCTATTTTTATTGTGGGCAGTCCAACACTGAGTGCCCCATAGATTACACCGTTTTTTTGAACCAATAGAGGAGCCCGGCGCATACCTTTAATCAACCAGTGATAGCCAGACAATTCGTCTCGCGACAAAAAATTGAACTTTTCACCCATCCTTTCAAAATAAGCTCCTTCAATTAGAAACAAGTCATGTTCCTTTTTATTTTGCAGCCATAAGTCCTTGTTTAAGGCAATGACAGGCAGATACGTCGTGGTTGCGGGATCATTGTGCTTGGCAATCAGTTCGAAGCTGAGTACAGGTGCAAACAGTGAATTTTCCATGTAGCTGGGCAACGGATTGTGCAGGATGCTGTCCAGTGGAGACAAGTTGTAGATTGAAGCGGTGCTCAGTATGTCCAGCAAAGGCTCTCGCGTACCGTATACCCATGTCGTATATCGTGCTTCCGGAAATCGTCCGAGCATGTCAAAAACGTCCTTGATGTGTTGGTTATTCAGCACGCTCTCTGCCATGACGATGGCTGTCACATGCCCCCAAGCAATGTGGAGCTGAGATGCACGCCATAACTCGTTCATGGCAAGACTCATCGTTTTCCCTTGAGCATGTCCGACCCAGATCGGAGGGGATTCGGATGATTTCCCTGAATTATCCGTTTTGGCTATACTTGAAAAATCAAGAGTTTGCACGTAGATATGATACATGCCGTCCTTATATTCAATGCCAATGGCCTTGGCATAATCCACCTGCTGAATCTCATATGCACTCCAACATCCGGTGGTCATGATGCAAAGCAAAAGACTCAACAAACTTAATAACCAGCGTTGTAACCAGCACGGTAGTAAGTTGCTCATCGACCTTTGCCATCCTTACGCGGTTTTTGTGTCTCCAGGTAGACAGGTCTACGTTTTCCCAAACCCGTCGGGACTTTGAACAGAGAGGCAATGGCTTGTTTGAAATTCAGCGGTGTTAAGGGTGTAAGATATGGGATTCCAAACGATTTTAAGTCCGTCAGATAGATTAGAAAAAGGATCATGGACAGAATGAACCCGTAAATTCCCAGTGTCGCTCCCAAGATAAAGCAAAGGAAGCGCAAAATGAGTATAGAACTGGTCATGACTTGATTGACAATGGTTGCTCCAGCTACAACGGTAACGGCGATGACGACAATCATGAGCGGAGAGACCATACCGGCCCGAATGGCTGCATCTCCGATAATCAGACCACCGACGACGGTTAGCGTCTGTCCAATGGCGCTGGGCAAACGGACGCCGGCTTCCCGGAACAGCTCCATAAGCAGCATAATGAGAAACATCTCAATGCCAGACTCCATAGGAAGCCCCATGCGACCGACAGATATCGTTGCGACGAGGGGAAACGGAATTTGATCCATATGGAAAGAAGTCAGCGCGATATAGAAACCGGGCAAAAATATAGTGACAAATAGACCGATGAATCGGAGCAAGCGCCCCATATTCACCGGAAGGAAGGGGAAGCTGGCATCCTCTGGTGATTTGAGCAACAGAAACAGGTTTACAGGCCCGATAATTACACTGGGATTACCGTCTACAATCAGAACGAAGCGGCCACTCATCAAGCATTCCGATGCAAAATCAGGTCGACCCGTGTAATGCGTTAAGGGAAACAAGGTGATCTTGGCAGGTGAGAGCAACTCTTCCAGATCATTCGCTGTCATAAGACGTTCGGTTTGAATGGTATGGAGACGATGTTTTATATCCTTGATCAACGCTGGATTGGCGATGTTTTTCATATACATCAGAGCCACTTTGGTTGCTGAACGTGATCCGATGAGTTCGATACTGCATGCAAGTTCGGCCGTACGCAACCGGCTGCGAATCAAGGATACATTTACAGCAAGTGGTTCAATAAAACCATCCCTTGCTCCGCGGATCGAGACTTCTGTCGTCGACTCTTCTGGTGTCCGTGTAGCCATATTGGAGATATCGATGCTCCACATGGTCTGCAGGGAGGGGAGGCCTAGGAGCAGATGCCCTTCAAAAACACGAAGGGAGATCAGTTCCGTTCCATACTGCGCATCATCAAGGTCAACGCTGTTCCATTGCAGGTTAATATTTTTTTCAATGTCAGACTTGCGTATGAAATGTGTGATCTCGTAGGTTCGCTTCATTTCCGGCAAGATGATGTCATGGATAATTTGTGTATCGACCATGCCGCTGCAATAAGCGACAATCAGCTTCATCTGTCCGTCACCAAGCCGGTGGCTGTCGATAATAACATCATCGGAGCCTGCAAAAAAAGTTTCCAGATGATGCTGATCGATACGGAACGGTTTAGTCCCTGGACGGGTTGGTTTCGTTCGCGGCGTTTGAGCCATGAGCAGGAGCCTCCTTGTCCTTTTTATGAATAAGAGCGGCCAGTGTCAAAAGAGTGGTGATGATTGCCACGTAAGAGAGCATGGCTGGAAATTGAATGTGATCGACATAATAATCAACGTAATCAATGCGCCACCACTGAATGGCCAAAGCGCACATGATCAGCGTGAGACAGAGGATGGTAATGTAGCGTTTCTTAGGTCTGCGGATATCCAGCAGATCAACAATCAGGTACATGGAGATGGCAACACGTGCAAATGAACCACTGAGCCATTGGTAGATCGAGAGAAAATCAACGTGCTGAAACAGTTTGCCGATATTGACGAGTTTCCATTGTTCGTATGGACTATTCCGCTGTTTCGCCGCTTCTTCTGGCCCGAATTCAACAATGGCTCCGAGTGTAGGCCCCAGCGCCATGCTGATCATGAAGAGGCCAAGCAACAACACATGCCACCAGCGTAGTTTGCCTTTAATGTCATGTTGAAAGAGCATCAACACCCAGATCTCCATGAGTCCCGCTAGAGAGTAGATCATTCCTCGGATGACGGGAGTCCAGCCATGTTCCATAATGGGGAAGAGCTGACTGTAATCTTTGTATTTCATATTGGCTGACATAACAAAGTAGCCAAGCAGAATGACCAGAGGTAATAAAATACTGGATGTCATTGCAATCGAACGAATGCCTTTGGCTGCTGACCAGGCAGCAACCAGAGCACCTCCACCAGCCAGCACATAGGTCGGTGTAAAAGGGAGATAGGTGGATACCGTCCAGTTGGTGGTTTCATATAAGGTGTGTGTCCCTAGCGAGAAGAGCAACAAGACCGCAGTAATGCGAAAGATCCAGGAGGGAACGACGCCAAACTCACGCGTGATCCAATCGGTCAAGCGCTGTCCGCGAATACGGCGGATAATGATGTACATCATACCCAGGAACAGCATGAACAATGGCGCTGCAGCGAGAACAGAGAGCCAGCCATCTCTTCCGGCCACATCCAGAATGGCGGGGACAGACAAGACGTGACAGACCAGCCCGGCACTGAGCAAAATAATGGAGATGGATAACCAGATGGTGATCTGCCCTTTTTCCTGATCCATGTCCATCCCCTCCCATTTCGATGTGTTTTCGTTAGATTGTACAGTCTATGAGAAAATGATTCGTTTTTCAGATTTTTTCACAGAAAAATCAGCCCGAGATGGACGGAGGGGAAAGAAAGCTATAACATATACGATATAAGGAATAGGTCAAGGTACGAGGTATAAGCTGTAAGAAGTGAGCTCTCGCTCACCACTTTAATATTCTAACGATCTCAGATGAGCTTATTTAAGCGAAATGGGGAGTTCTCGAATTCTAACGATCACCAGAAGCCTTATTTTGCTGAAAAGACAAGATTAACGCCCATTTTTGAACCAATTCTCCGAAATAAGGTCTCCTGAGATCGTTAGAATATAAAAAGGTGTGATATTGCTCAAATAGCGTTCCTGGTGATCGTTAGAGAATGATAGCATCAGTATCCACTTACTCACTCGCATCGGTGTCCCTGTCCGCATCCTCTTCAACAGAGTATGGACAAGCAATTGCATCACCCAAAATCGCTATGTAGCACTCATATGAACTATGAAGCACTCAATATCACTATCGATCAATCACTCAATCAAATTCACTATGGATCACTCAAGAACAGGGAGGAAACTTGCGATGACACAATCAACTAAATCACCTGAAGAGATTAAAGTAGGCTTTATTGGAACAGGCGTTATGGGAAAAAGCATGGCTGGTCACATTCAGCGTGCAGGCTATCCGCTTCATGTATACACGCGCACTGCCGCTAAGGCAGAAGCGCTCGTGAAGGAAGGAGCTGTTTGGCATGGAACGCCGGCAGAACTGGCTGCTGCTTGTGATGTAATCATCACCATGGTCGGTTATCCCAAGGATGTCGAGGAGATTTATCTCGGGGAAGGCGGGCTTGTTGCTCATGCCCAATCAGGTTCAACCCTGATTGACATGACCACTTCCAGCCCGCTGCTGGCTGCACGCATCGCCGAAGCTGCGGAGGCTAAAGGTTTGCATGCCCTGGACGCGCCTGTATCCGGCGGCGACATCGGCGCACGGGACGGCAGGCTGTCCATTATGGTGGGTGGTGACGCGCAAGCTTTCGAAGCGGTGCGTCCAATCTTTGAGCAGATGGGCACCAATATTGTGCTGCAAGGCAAGCCCGGCGCCGGACAGCATACCAAAATGTGCAACCAGATTGCCATCGCCTCTGGCATGCTCGGCGTATGCGAAGCACTCGCCTATGCCAAGACGTCGGGACTGGACGCGGAGAATGTGCTGAAGAGTATTGCGACCGGTGCAGCCGGAAGCTGGTCCCTCAGCAACCTGGGTCCGCGCATGATCGCAGGCGATTATGAGCCTGGATTCTATGTGAAACATTTTATCAAAGACATGGGTATTGCACTGGAGTCTGCTCAAGCGATGGGCATGAACACACCGGGACTGGCTCTGGCGGAATCGCTCTATCAGGAAATATCGAAGAATGGCTTGGATGAGAAAGGTACACAAGTGCTGTACACGTACTATCTCCAGGCGTAGAAGACGAACATGGGAAGACAGCAGCGGACTCTTTTGCTTAGGGAAAAGGGGATGCTGCTTTTTCTTTATATTTTGGAATTGAAGGGAACTTCATATGGATTTGAAATGAACTTGATAGGGATTTGATATGGACTATTGTGGATTTGATGTGCGTCTAAAGTCGCAGGTTTGGGTATATACTGTCGTGCGCATTTAACGAAACAATGAATTTGGCCAATGTCTCTTTATTTTTGTTCGACTTTATCCGACATAAGGTATAGAAGTTTTCATGTAAAAGGTACTAAGCATCTACATAAACCATAAACCATAATTCATAAGCCATATTTCATTAACCATTCCAAATAGAACGGAGCTTGCCCATGTTCAAGAAAATTTGGTCTCTGTTCAAGACGCAGCCAGAGCTTGTGAGCCCGCTTACCGATTCTGTTGCAGCTTCGGCTCTGCCGCCAGTTACAGCAATTCCTCCCCGTCTGGCTCGTAGTCGGCGCAAAAAGAAGAAGTCTGAACCCGATTGGATCAGTACACCGCAAGAACCAACAACCGCTGAATTACTGCTTGGTTTGCCCAGTGAATATAAAGTGTTGAACGATCTGCTGGTTACCAATCCAAAGTCACGTTCGGGATATTCCCAGATTGATCATGTCGTGATTGGCCCGCGGGCGATCTTTGTCATCGAAACCCGGAATCTGACAACTGGAGAGATTCGTGGGGGACGCCGCGAAGCGAATTGGTCCGTGAGCAGCAGCAGGGTCAAAATGTATAATCCGCTCATGCAACACCGCGCCCATGTTGAAGCGATTCAGGCACATCTCGGGGATTACAAGCGTGTTCGGCTGGTTTCCATGGTGACGTTCACGAATCGCTGTCGGATCAGTGTTGATCCAGCCGTAAGGTATGTCAATTCCGATGAAATGATTATTTATGATCATGAAATTGTGGAGACCATTCAGCGCAAAACAGAACGACTGGAGACAGAACTTCCGGAGACCTTGTATCAAGAACAGGACACTCAGGCGATCTGGAACATGCTGAACACAGTGAATTCAACGGATCATCAGATTCGGGCTGAGCACATGGCGAAGGCTAAAGGAATTAAATAAGCAATTATATAGACAATTAAATCGCCAGCACACAGATTAACGATTAACAAGTAAAGGTTCGCAAAAAAACATGAAACAGGGGTATTCCAGGCCATAGTGCCATTCTCCGGAATATCCCTGTTTGTGTTCTATTTTAACCATTAAGGTAAATGAAGCGTTTGAACATGGCTGGTGTGCATGAACCGCGCACTACCTTCAGCATCAATGAATTCAAGCAACTTGTCGTTGATACTTTTGAGCAATCCAGTCTGTTCGGGTTTGTAACCCAGATTTAAGATGACGAGTTCTCCGGCCATTTTTTGCAGCTGTTGATCGAGTGTGCGAGAGAGTGAGATGGATGATGGCTGTATGGGGAAATGTTGATGTTCCATCGCGAACGGTCTGCTATTGGAGGGAGACGGAATAATATATTTCAGATGATGGATGGAAACGTAGACCGAATGGTGCAAAGGAGAATAGAAGATGAAATAATCGTTCATGATGCTGGTGATATAACCATGCAGCGTTCGCCCACCAATGGAAATCTCACTAAATCTTCCGCGAGCATTCATTAGTACTTTTCGATAAGAGATGTTGTCATGGTCCATTTCGGGATCAGGTGCAGGTACGTTCAGGCTAGTTGAAGTTTCCTCTGATTTTGTAAAATGTAACGTTTGAATATGATGAAGCGGCACATAAATGTAGCGCTGATTCCCATAGACAACGATGATATCTTCTCCTGCATCAATGACCTCGCCCTGAATAGGCAACTTGCAGCCGGACAATTCAAACTCTATCGTTTTACCTAACCACGTTGTTGCAGATTTCACAGTATACCTCCTCTCAATACAGCATAGCCACCCAGATATATAAGGAAAATAGGCTGATAATTAAACTGATGGGTATCACAATGAAGGTTACTTTCATATACTGTTTCCATGAGACCCGAATATGGTGGGTCCGTAATATATACATCCAGATTAAGGTGGCAAGTGTGCCTATGGGTGTTAATAATGCTCCGATGTCACTGCCTAGTATATTAGCGAGATATGCTAGATGAAGTTGAGTATCGCTCAAATGAAGGTCTGTAACAGCGAATGTTCCAATCATGACCGAGGGCAAGTTGTTGAACAAATTAGACAGCACGGTTAATAGTAACCCGGATACAGCAATCAGACTGGCATTGCCTCTTTCGGCAATCGGGCCTGTGAATTCGGTAATCCATGTTGTCATTCCGGCTCGGTGAAGACTGTCCACAATAATATAAATGCTGAAGGCAAAGAGAAGAATATGCCACGGCGTCTGTGTGACGACATCTTTCAGTCCGGATCGTGTACGATACCACCTTACAGCGAGCATCAGGACCACACCGGTGATGGCGACGATCTCCATGTGTACACCGAATTGTTCAGCGAGAAAGTATCCTGCCCGGATCAATACAACAATCCCGATACAGACACGGAACAACCACCAGTCTACATTCGTTTTGGAGTTATCCGATTCGGATTCTGTTGTCTGCAGTGGGTGATAGCCTGATCCAGATGAACTTTGCATGGATACGGGGAACTGATGAATAACTTTGGGTATGCTTCTGCGAAAATAATAGAGTAACAGCAAAGTCATAGCAATAATTCCGAGCATGGATGGTACAAACATCATCTGAGTGTAGGTGTTCAGGTTTAATCCAACCATCTTTAAAGCAATCAGGTTAGCGAGATTACTGAGTCCGATCGGAGCGCTGGAAGCTGTGGCGATGAGTGCACCGGAGATGAGGTAGGGCAACTGCTGATGAATTTTGAGACGTAACATGGAACAGATTCGAATGATGATGGGGGTAGTGATCAGAATGCTACCGTCGTTGTTGAAGAAGATGGTCATGAGAAAACAAAGTAATAGAATCAGCCAGAACAATCGGAAGCCGGAACCTCGTGCCTTTTCAATCATGTTCACAGCGATCCAGCGAAAGAAGCCGATGCTATCCAGAATAATGGACATGACAATGGTGGAAAGAATCGTAATCGCTGCGCCAGATACAATTTCGAAAATGCCCAGGATATGCCCCAAACTGCTTACACCGGTCAGGATAAGAAGCAGCGCCCCAAGCGAAGTGGGAATAGATTCATTTAATCCGCCAGGCCGCCACATCAGGAAAATGACAGTGATGATAAATACCCCGAAGGTTAACCACAACTGGTAATCAGGCATTTACTGTGATTCACCTCCCAGGGGGAGAAGTCCTTGTGAAGACTGTTTCAGATGCTCATGAGTCGAAGTGGGCCTTCCCGGCATAACAATCCAATACAAAGGCACACCTGTCAAGACGATTGCGATAAAGATCAGCATGATCATTCCCCCCTTTAAACTGGTAGTAACTTAGCTCCTTGTTCTTCTCTAATTACCGTTTGCCACCAGACTTATTTCCGCGAGATTGATTTCCCCGTGATTTGTTACCACCAGACTTGTTACCACCCGATTTATTCCCGTGAGACTGATTGCCACGCGACTTGTTGTTGCCTGATTTATTTCCCTGTGATTTGTTTCCGCACGCTTGGTTGCCTGCACTGCGATTCCCTTGGGAACGATTGCCGCCAGACTGCGTATTTTGTGTTTTATTCCCTTGGCTTGTGTTTTTACCGTTGTTGCCGCTGTTATTGCTATTGTTGTTGTTGTTGCTACTTCCACGAACCAGGGAGACGGATTTCACATGTTGTAAAGGAATGCGGATGATCTCCTGATTTTTCATCGTCAGAATTAATTGACTCTGGTTGGCATCGGCCAGGATGCCTTCCACTTTTTCCGGGCCTCCGCGGTTGATCTGCACAGGACGGAAGCGAAGTGCCTGCATAACGCCAAGGAATGTGTTCGCCGGAATCGCATTCCCCATAGGTCCTCTGGCTCCGCCGGAACGACCTGTGTCTGTAATACTTTTGACATGAGCATCATTCACATACACCATACCTTCTTTGCAGCTAACAGCCATGTAGTCCCAGCGTACATCCATTAATGTGCCTTGGATTGAATCGGGTCCACCACGATTAATCTTGACTTCTCTTCCAACCAAACCTCTCATTCCCTGACCATTCATAGACATTGTATTTTGCCCCTTCCCAGATATAAGTTCAGATAGGCCGCTGACGGTTGTTCGTTGATGTTTGTTGAATCCCTGCCACTCGTCATTGGAGTCTGTCTGTAGTTTAATCATATGTGTACCTAGCATCTCAGGAACCAGCAGACAACCATTTGTATAGCAAATTGGCAGTAATCTATGAGAAAAATGGTAATTTATAGATTGGTGTGATATGTTTTCAGCAAATTTACATTGTGACTTCGCGGATGGTTCCATAAATGGGCTGTGCATTCGCCCTTACGGTCTGCTGTGCTTGTGCATAGGATGATGTAATAGCCTACGGGCTTAACTCACAGGTGACCGAAAGGCGGATGGAAATGACTCTACCTGTCTACCACATCCATGTGTCGACGAATGAATACCAGCGATTAACATCGAACATATGGTCAGAAACGTTTGTGAACGGCACGATGCAGATGGACGGCAAGCAGCTTCCCATTCGAATTCGGTACCGGGGTGGGCATACACGCGCTTATGAGAAAAAATCATTTGAGATTCGCACGGCAAGCCGTACGTTCCACTTCAATGCGGAATATGATGACCCTTCACTGTTACGGAACGCACTTTCATTTCAGTTCTTTGAGTCCATTCGAGTTCCGGCACCTGCTACGCGCCACTGTGTGCTGTATCTCAATGATCAACTCGCAGGGGTGTATGTAAGAATTGAAGGCGTGAAATCTTCTTATTTTCGCCAGCGGAGAATGCCTGTCCGGAGTATTTTCTATGCCGTCAACGACAACGCCAATTTTGCATTATCAACCGGATCAACTCATTCAGAAAACAGCCAGTTATCTGGATACAGCCTGATCCGCGGCAATACAGAGGACCGCCGAAGGCTACGCAGGTTTATTCAACAATTGAATATGAAGTCCAAGATGGATCTGTTTCGTTTTTTACAATCGCGGGTGGATATTGACAACTATTTGCGATGGTTGAGCGGGGCTGTGCTGACAGGCAACTTTGACGGATTCCATCAGAACTATACATGGTACGAAAAAGTGAAAAGTGGAAAATACGGTATCCTTCCTTGGGATTACGAAGGGACTTGGGGGAGAAATTGTTACGGCGCCAAGGTCAATCCGAATCTGGTTCGCATTCAGGGGTACAATAAACTTACGGGGCGTTTGCTCGCATTTCGCACGTTCCGTGAGCAGTATAAGAAGCTGATGAAACAGCATTTGGAGGTTGCTTTTACGGAGAAAAAAATCATGCCGTTAGTGTATCGATTACACGATGGAATTCGGGAAGATGTAGGGAACGACCCTTATATGAAGTGGCCCATGAATGTCTTTCTGAATGAACCGGAGAAGATTCGCACGTATGTGAGAGAGCGCCGTGATTACGTGGGTACCGCGTTAAAACAGCTGTAAAAGGATGCCCAGGCAACGGGCGACGCTGCCTCGGGTATTTTATTTTGATAAGCCACCATGTTTTTGAGCAGTCGATTGCAGCTTGAAATTTGAGGTTAATATTAAGAATGAGAAGAACATAACGGTGTGCAGATGGAAAATGCGATATAATAGTCGTATTGGTTACGTGAAATTTTACATAGCTTTAAAGAAAGAGAATAACGGAGCTGATGGTGTGATTGTAATGCGGTATCGCCAGTAACGTGCTCCGGGCCGGAGGAATGGGAATGCTCAAGCTGTTCGTTCACTTGAAAAAATACCGGGTCGCCGCCATTGCAGCGTTAGTTATGATGCTGATTGAATTAACGGTGGAGCTGGCTCAGCCTTATCTGATCTCGAAAATCATTGATAATGGCATCCAGCAGGGAGACCTGGCCGTCGTATGGATGTGGGGGGGCGTGCTGGTTGGCAGTGCGGTCATCGCATTTGCCGCCGGGATTGCAAGTTCATTTTTTGCCTCGCATGCGAGTCTTGGATTCGGGTATGATCTGCGAGAGAAGTTGTATGACAAGATGCAAACGTTTTCCTATGCCGTGTTCAACCGTTTTGCGACATCATCGCTCATCACACGATTAACCGGGGATGTGACCCAGGTTCAGGATACCATCTTTATGAGTCTTCGCTTCATGACCCGTGTTCCGCTTGTAGTGATTGGGAGCATGATTATGGCAGTGGTGGTCAGTCCGAGGCTGGGATTGTTGCTTGTTGTTATGGTGCCGGTGTTGCTTGTTGTTGTGATCTGGATGATTAAAAAGGCAGCGCTGCTGTTCCGCAATGTGCAGCGCAGACTGGATGCCGTGAACGGTGTCATCCAGGAGAATCTGACAGGCATCCGGCTGATCCGTGTTTTTGTACGGATGGGCCACGAGATTGAACGCTTTGCCAGCTTCAGCGGCAAGCTGATGAAAGGCACGATCTCCGCGCTTCGCCTGACGGAGACCACGATGCCATTCATGCTGCTGATGATGAACGGTTGTATTATCGCCGTGCTTTGGTTTGGACGGAAGGATATCGTATCAGGTTCGGCAACCGTGGGTGAAGTCGTTGCGGTTATTAACTATTTGCTACGTACCATTGGAGCGATGTCGGCACTGTCATGGATTTTGGTGACCTTTTCACGGGCGAGCGCTTCAGCACAGCGTCTGAATGAAGTGTTTGAAACCGAGGATACGTCAGAGACGGAGCGTACGGGTCAACGGGAACAGGCCGGACACACGGATACCCAAAGTTCATTGAATCATGTGCATAGCTATGGCTCCGATCAGCATAAGCAGGAGCAGCGAGCCGTACAAGGTGAAGTTGAGTTCCGCGGAGTTGGTTTCAGTTATCCCAATAGTGAGATTAAAGTGCTGGAAGATATTACGTTCTCTGCAAAAGCAGGTGAGCGGATTGCGATTATGGGAGCTACCGGATCAGGAAAATCCTCTCTGGTGCAACTCATTCCACGCTTGTATACGGAAGAACAAGGTAAGGTACGTATTGATGCTGTGGATGCATCCGAGCTGGATTTGCCTACCCTTCGTAAAGCCATTGGTTATGTTCCTCAGGAAGTCGTACTGTTCACGGGTTCTGTGCGTGAAAACATTGCTTGGGGACGAGAAGATGCCACGATGGATGAAATTGTGGAAGCGGCAAAGCGGGCTCAGATTCATGAGACCATCGAGCAGTTGCCGAACGGATATGATACGTTGCTCGGTCAAAGGGGTGTTAACCTTTCGGGTGGACAAAAGCAGCGCCTCTCCATTGCGAGAGCTTTGGTACGCCGTCCGAGCATACTTATTCTGGATGACAGCACAAGTGCACTCGATGTAGCTACTGAAGGCAGGCTTCTAGGTGCACTGGAAGACCTCTCCTGTACGACGTTTCTTATTACGCAGAAGATCAGTTCAACCACTTCGGCTGACCTGATTCTGCTCCTGGATGATGGACGCCTGATTGGACAGGGAAAACACGAAGACTTGATGAAGTCGTCGGAGTTATACCGCCGAATTCATGAATCACAATATGGGGAGGGCGCACAGTATGTTCAAAGCACTCATTGAGCCTTTCCGTCAGCCACAGCCTGTTCTGGATTCCGAGTCACTCCGTTCAGGGGGGCGGCGTAAACCAAAAGTGAGAGCCAAAAACTGGTCAGGCACGCTTGGTCGGATCTGGAGTTACCTCTCACGCCGTAAAGTCAAGCTTTCACTTGTGTTACTGATGGTATTTGCCAGCTCTGCGCTGGCTCTGCTTGGGCCTTATATGGTCGGTGTAGCAGTGGACCAATTTATCTCTCGAGAGGTGACCAGTTCAAGTTGGACTTGGTTTCTACTCGGACTGGTAGCGGTGTATGTGCTCTTTTCACTCACATCCTGGCTCCAGAATATTTGGATGATTGAAATTGCGCAGGAGACCGTATTCCGTATGCGTTATGATCTGTTTGCTCATCTGCATAAGCTGCCGATTCCGTTCTTTGGGAAGCGCCAGCAAGGTGAGATTATGAGCCGGGTCACCAACGATATTGAGAACGTCAGCAGTACGCTGAACAGCTCAGCGATTCAGATTTTTTCGAGTGTGTTAACGCTAATCGGCACATTAGGTGTGATGTTGTGGCTCAGCCCGTTGCTCACGTTACTCACATTTATTGTTGTACCTCTAATGGCTCTGGGGATGCGCTGGATAACGCGCAGAACGGGTCCGCTTTTCAAAGAGCGGCAGCGAAATCTGGGGGAACTCAACGGTTATATTGAGGAAACGTTATCCGGACAGCGGATCATCAAGGCCTTTTCTCAGGAAGAACGGGTCATTCGCGGCTTTGAGGAGCGTAATATGCGCATCCGTATTTCCGCATTCTGGGCACAGACGATTTCAGGTTTTATTCCCAAACTGATGAACGGACTCAACAACCTAAGCTTTGCAATCGTTGCGGGGATTGGCGGTATTTTGGCGATACAGGGTTCCGTTACGGTAGGGGTCATCATTATTTTTGTAGAGTACGCTCGTCAGTTTACACGTCCGTTGAATGATCTGGCGAATCAGTGGAACACGCTGTTGTCTGCGATCGCGGGGGCGGAGCGGGTATTCGAGGTGCTGGATGAGGATGAGGAATCCAAGGATGAAGGGGCTGCCATTGCCTTGGATAACATTCAGGGCAACGTTCGGTTCGATAAGGTGTCCTTTGGATATGATGAGGGTCGTGATATTCTGCGTGACATCAGTTTTGAAGCGAAGCCGGGCGAGATGATTGCGCTGGTTGGTCCAACAGGAGCAGGCAAAACAACGCTGATTCAACTTCTGTCCCGCTTTTATGATCCGACAAGTGGAACGATTACCGTCGATGGGCACAAGATGACAACCATTCGGCGGGAAAACCTGCGGTCGCACATGGCGTTTGTATTGCAGGATTCATTTTTATTCCAGGGAACGATTCGTGAAAATATCCGGTTCGGACGTCTGGATGCAACCGATGAAGAAGTGGAGATTGCCTCCAAGCTGGCGAATGCACATTCCTTTATTATGCGAATGAAGAACGGGTATGACCGGGTGCTTCAAGCGGATGGGAGCGGTATTAGCCAAGGACAAAAGCAATTGCTTGCTATTGCCCGGGCCATCCTGGCTGATCCGTCCATTCTGGTATTGGACGAGGCGACCAGCAGCATTGATACGGTGACTGAGATCAAAATTCAGGAGGGATTGGAACGTCTGATGCATGGCCGCACCAGCTTTGTCATTGCCCACAGGCTGAATACGATTCGTCAGGCCGACCGGATTCTGGTACTTAAGGACGGGAAACTACTAGAGCAGGGATCACATAATGAACTGCTGAAACAGGGTGGATTTTATAGTGAGCTGTATAACAGCCAATTGCGAAAGAAAGCACAATAGAGTGCGGATACCTTGAGGCAATCAGGAGAGTCGAAGGAAGCGAGGAGGGGGACTGTTCCTTCCGGTGTAAAGACAGTAATGCAGACTTTGGCTAGCCATGTAACAGCAGAAGGATTGGGGCCCGGAAGGGGGCTTCAATCCTTCTTTGATATGTTGGATATGTGCAGTAAAGAAAAAGATATTGATCCTTGACAGAGAGGAAGTCATAGTTGTATATTTAGTTCGCGAACAGTTAGATATCTAACATTTAGATTTTGAGTCTGAGCGAGTGATTGAGCAAGTGAGTATGAGAACAGTGGGGAAACAAATTAAAGAGGAAGCAGAACAGGAGGGGAAGAATCATGCGCGAAAATACGCCGTATTCGGATCTGTTTCAAACGATTGGAATCAAGATCAAACGCAAAGCCGATGAGCAGGTCAACGAACTGGGATTGAACGCTCAACAAGGAAGAGTTATTGGATATATCTACGAGCATCAGGACGAAGGATTAATTCAGAAAAATCTGGCTGACGCATTCAATCGCAGAGATGCAACGATTACAAGTATGTTAAAAGGACTGGAGAAGAACGGTTATATCGTTCGAAAAATTCCTGCTGACAATGAACGGCAAAAGAATCTGTATGTGCTGCCGAAGGGCGAGCAGGTGATTCAAGATATAGAGCAGATGTTTGCGACCGTGGAGAACGAGATCGTGAAAAGTTTGACGGATGAAGAGCAGGCAACATTGATGCGTTTGCTGACCAAGGTTAATCAGAATTTATAAGTTTGATTACGGTAACTGGGGATGTATAGAGCAGATGAACTGCTCTTGGGCGGAAACTTAGATTTTGAACTATTAGTGTTCTATTAATCAAGTTGTAAATGTAGCTGTCATTGTGACTGAAGCTGTAAATGTAATTATGAACGTAAATGCATCAAGCTGTATATTTCTTTTCAGAATATTATGAACTTCGATTCGTATTTTTTTAAACAAATACTTAGAACTCTAATTGTTAAAGGGTTAAGAAAGGTGGAAGTTACCATGAAAGAAAAACATTCAAACTCCTATTATCTGGACAAAGCGCCTGTCCACAAATCGATTATGCATCTGTCCATTCCGATGATGCTTGGTATGTCTGCGGGGACATTGTACAACCTCATCAACGCGTTTTTTATCGGTCTGGTTCATGATACGGGCATGTTTAGCGCCATTACGCTGGGACTGCCGATCTTTACGGTATTAATGGCTTTTGGCAATATGTTCGGGGTCGGAGGTGGCACATTCATTACACGTTTAGCGGCAACAGGGGAGCAGGAAAAAGCGAAACGAGTTGCAGGGTATTCCTTTTATTCCAGCTTGGGTATTGGTTTGCTCATTGCCCTGATTGCCTGGTTATTCACCTCACCCATTGTTCAGGGACTGGGAGCGGATCAGGCTGTATATGAATACACCAGTCAATATGCCATTACACTTTTGGCAGGCGGGGCTATCGTTATTCTCAATTTTACACTGGAACAGCTGGTTCGCTCGGAAGGCGCATCCAAAGAATCTATGATCGGTATGTTTATCAGTATTGCAGCCAGCATCGTTCTGGATGTGCTGTTGATTCTGATATTGAATTGGCATGTGATTGGAGCCGCCTTATCCATTGTATTAGCCAATGCATGTTCCGCGGCCTATTATGTTTGGTTTTTGTCCCGCCGCAGCGAGAATTTGAGAGGGTTTCTGGGACATTGGAAACTTCAGGTCAAAGACCAGATGGAAGTATTCAAAATCGGAGTTTCCGAGTTGCTACAGACCTCTTTTCTAATTGTATCTACACTACTACTGAACCATTATGCCATGATCTATGGAGAAAACGTAGTCGCGGGATTCGGTATTGCTTTACGGGTTGTACAGCTTCCCGAGTTTCTTGCAATGGGGATCTTTATGGGGATTATCCCACTGGTGGCACACAGTTTCGCGAGTAAGAAGTTTGGTCGTTTAAAAGCCACGTATAAACAGGCCTCGCTATATATCGTCGGTATTGGTGTTCTGTTTATAGGCGTTGTATATATGTTCAAGGAACCTGTCATTCGGTTGTTCTCTTCGGATGTAGCCGTACTGGAGGCGGGAAGTTCAATTCTGGTAGCGATGTTGATCTCTGCTCTGTTCACTGGATTAACAGGACTGTTTACAGGCATTTTCAAAGCGGCAGGAGAAGGCATACCAACCAATGTCATGGCGATATGCCAGGGTACACTGTTTATTCCGGTAATTATCGTATTCCATAAATTCTATGGCCTTACAGGTATCATCTGGTCTATGACAGTAACGGAGATCATTACAAGTGCGCTGGGACTCATCCTGTTTGCTTACCACTACAGACGCGTGAATAGAATGCACAAACAGGTTGCTGTTTGAAAGGAGATGTATATGGATATACACTAATACTTTTAATGGCAAAATATACCATGACGTGATAGAAACAGGTGGATATACTGAAATGAGTTCATTGTTCACAAGGAGGTTGTCCATCTGTTTTGAAAAATCCCAAACTTGCATATCGGCTTATATTCTTCAATATTATTTATGGATTAACGCTTGTAGCCTATCCGTATGCACTGATGATTAGTTTGTTTTTTTATGGCTATCGGGAGTCTGGTGACCACCCATTGTTAGATACGATAGCAGCAATCCTTATGGCTACGTATCCCATGGGTGTATTATTTTCCTTCGTATGCTGGGCGTTCTATCATTCGGGCAAAAGCAAGTGGGCTGTCGCAACTGCAAATTTGTTTCTGGTCTGGTTAGGGGCTTTTCTCATTGTACTGCTTCTCTCGGATTCATTGTTTTAATAGAACAATGTTGATCCTACCAGTGATTCCATAGTCTTCGTTCCATAAAAAGTAAAAAGGGCGAAACCGGATAAAGCCGGCTCCGTCCTTTTTCACGTACTCGTTTAATTCATGTACTTGTTCATTTTTCGTTTTCCACAATCCAAACTTCAGTTGGTGACCTTCCAGTTATGCACTTCCCGAACTTGTAATGGCTGATTCCTGCGAATGAAATCTTCTACTAGTGCAGCCATGTCCGTGGCGCCTTCGTGTAGCACCTTTTTGCCTGGATACATCGCATAATCTCCACCGCCTGCCGCGCGGTAACTGTTCATCACGACGGAGTATGTACCATCCATCTCCAGCTGTTTTCCATCACGTTCCAGTTTCACGACACGGCTGCCTACAGGCTTGGAGATGTTCAGTTCGTATTCGATGCCAGCCCACATGTCGTAATTGTAGTGTTGAGGTTTGGGCTGCATATACGCCGGATTTACGATGACTTCCCCCGATACGTTCAGTTCGAAGTAACGTGCAGTCTGCTCCAGAGCATCCCGAATATCCTTGCCGCTCAGTTCGAGCACAGTCAGGGTATTAGGGTAAATGAAGTTGGACAAGACATCACGCACTGTAATCTGGTGGCCGAATCCGCGGGCTTCTTCACTAAGCATTGCGGTATTGGAGAGCTGTGCCCCTGTCGCTTCCATCTGAACCTGGTGTACAAAATCAATAAAAGGATGCGCCTGAAGCCGCAACTGTGTGGCACTGGATATCGATAAATCCCCGTCCCCGTCTACTTCGCCAATCGGCTGATCGAGCCAAGTTTGTGCCGAAGCTTCCAGCTCATTAGTTAGCTTCATTACAGCAGGATCAGGCCTTAGATCAGGGTAATCCTCAAGCAACAGCAACTTCGCTTTTTTCTCCGTTACCACCCATTTGCCCGTGTCCGGCGATTGCTGAAGTTGCACAGACACTTGACCTAATCCACTGCCATTAAACCCTGGTTGAATTACAGTTACTCCATGGATTTCGCCGGTCAATTGGCGATGCTGATGACCCGTCAGTAGTATGTCAATGCCATCAATCTCTCGGCAGATGGCATATGCCTGATTTTCCCCCGTTAAGCGCTCCGCGGGTTCACCCGTCTCCAGATCACACTCGAATCCCCCATGATAACTGACCACCAGTACGTCGGGTTGTTCATGTTCCCGAATGTACTTCACCCAAGTACGAATCGTATCCATCGCATTCATGAAATGCAGCCCTTCAATATTTTTCGGATGCTCCCAGTTGGGGATGTAATGGGTGGTTGCACCGAGCAAGGCGATTTTTACACCAGTCGAGAGCGTCTTGATCAGATACGGTTCGCCAAAAGCCGGAATACCTGCTCCTTCAGGAGCAAGCGGCAGTTCTGCAATATTGGCAGACAGCCAAGGAAAGGAGGAACCTTCCACCGCACTGCGTAACAATTCCTGGCCATAGTTAAACTCATGGTTTCCCATCACTGCGGCATCGTATCCAAGCTCATTTAAGACGTGAATAAAAGGATGTGCCTGCGCTTTGGGTGCATGAGAAGCTGCATAAGAAGCCAGAGGGGAGCCTTGCAGCAAGTCTCCGTTATCGATTAACAGTAATTCAGGCGAACGTTCACGTTCCTGCCGAATCAGGGAAGCCAGCAAAGCAAGACCGGCATGACGATATGCGTTGGTATTGTAATGGACCGGGCGAATCGCCCCGTGAAGGTCACTTGTGAACAAGATATCGAAGTTTGTCGTAGGGGGAATGCGTGTCATTTTACAATCTCCTCTAATATATAAGTTTAGATATATGGCATAAACCGTAGAAAGAAGCAGAAAAACTAGCCTGAATAACGGATGTTAAGCCTTAATCCAAGCGTAATTTCTCCGAATTCATCGACGATAATGAGCCTATTTTAACAGAAGAATGTCACGTTGACAGCCTGCCAAGAAACTTTACAAAACTCCAAATTTCGTTTCACATCACGCAAATATTTGCCAATTATAGTAGACAAGTATTGAAAATCAGAAAAACTTTTGGAGGGTGTTCGATTGAAGAAGTCTGCTTTATTTTTACCATTGTTGATTTTGGTACTGTTCCTGAGTGCATGTGGGTCTAATGCTACATCCAATTCGTCAAATGGCGCTGAAGCCAATTCAAGCGCGTCCGGCACATCAACCGAAACAGCAGAGAAAGACAAAACCGCTGAAGGTTATGTACCTACGGAACTGACAGTGCAATTCGTTCCTTCACAGAATGCAGACACCCTTGAAGCAAAAGCAAAACCGCTGGAAAAACTGCTTGGCGACAAGCTGGGTATCCCGGTGAAAGTCAGCGTATCCACGGACTACAACACGATTATCGAAGCGATGGCTTCCAAAAAAGTAGATGTAGGTTTCCTGCCTCCGACGGCTTATGTACTTGCGAAAGAAAAAGGAGCAGCACAAGTCATTTTGCAAGCACAGCGTTTTGGTGTGAATGATGAGACTGGCGCTCCGACAGAGCAACTGGCAGATTCGTATAAATCGATGATTATTGTCAAAAAAGACTCTCCGATCCAATCGGTTGAGGATCTGAAAGGTAAGAAAATGGCTTATCAGAACGTAACGTCTTCCGCTGGTTATGTATGGCCTGCAGCCTTGTTGCTGGATCGCGGCATTGATCCGCTCAAAGATGTACAGCCTGTAACCGTTAAAGGCCATGACCAAGCTGTTCTTGCCGTATTGAACGGTGACGTAGATGCAGCAGCTATTTTCCAGGATGCCCGTAACACGGTTTCCAAAGACTACCCGAATGTGTTCAAAGATACACGAGTACTTGCTTTCACTGAGCCTATTCCTAACGATACGATCGCCGTTCGTACCGACATGAACGCAGATTGGACAGCGAAGATCAAACAAGCCTTCATCGATATCGGTAAAGATACAGAAGGCCACAAGATCATCAAAGAAATCTACACGCACGAAGGTTATGTGGAGTCCGATGACAGCAAGTTCGATATCGTTCGCCAGTATAACGAGAAAGTGAAAACCGAGTAGTTTTTCGTTCCAACAAGCCATTCGTGACTTTGCACAGTGAACAGGCCAGTTCAGCGTAATTGACGCTGTTCTGGCTTGTGCCGTTATTATAAGTTTCTGCTAGGGAACAGCGGAAACGATATATGTTGAACTTTTAATTTACACAACAACGGAGAGGGCAGAAAAAACCTGGAAAAGCGGAGCGTTCGCCTTTATCACCGGATTTTACCCTTTTAGAAAAGGGGATCAAAAAAATCTGGGGATAACAGCGATTGTAAGGTTATTCTGTCATCGAAGTGCCTGTGTAAATCATCCTTTAGTTCAACTTATATCGATAAATATTATGGATGAAAGAAGGATTAACGCGATGATTGAGCTTCACAACGTGACCAAAACGTATGCGAACGGCACGAAAGGCCTCAATAACATAAATTTGAAATTTAAGCAGGGAGAATTCATCGCGGTGGTCGGTTTGTCTGGTGCAGGCAAATCCACGTTGCTGCGGTCGATCAACCGGCTGCATGATATTAGTGAAGGTGAGATTTTGATTAACGGTAGCTCCATTACCAAGGCACAAGGCAAACGCCTGCGTCTGATCCGCCGGGATATCGGCATGATCTTCCAGAGCTTCAATCTGGTGAAACGATCCAGCGTGTTGCGCAATGTACTGGCTGGTCGGGTGGGGTACCATTCCACACTTCGTACCATTTTGGGTCGTTTTCCGAAAGAGGATGTAGAACTGGCCTTTGATGCATTGGATCGGGTGAATATCTCGGAGAAGGCTTACTCTCGTGCAGATCAGTTGTCTGGTGGACAACAGCAGCGTGTGGCGATTGCCCGTGTACTCGCTCAGGAAGCCAAAATTATTTTGGCCGATGAACCGGTGGCTTCACTCGATCCGTTGACAACGAAACAGGTCATGGATGACCTCAAACGGATTAATCAGGATCTCGGCATTACCACGATTGTTAATTTGCACTTTATTGATCTGGCGAGAGAATATGCGACACGTATTGTTGGTTTGCGGGCAGGAGAGGTTGTATTTGATGGTCCGGTGGAAGAAGCGACGGATGAGCGTTTTGCTGAAATTTACGGCAGACCGATTCTGGCGGATGAGTTGTTGGACAAGCAGGCTGTGCATGAGCAGGGAGAAGTGCTGGTATGAAAGGACAATCCAACGTTTCACTTGAACATGAAGGGCGCTCAGGTGCAGGCAAGGAACCTGGCTCAAGCCCGAAGCAGATCGTGAATCGCCCCAAACCACCGGGGAAGACCAAACATCTACTGACGCTAGTCATCATTGTGCTACTCTTGTGGGCGAGCGCAAAGCAGACGGATGCGAGCTTTGCAGAACTGTTCACGGGTGGCCCGGAGATGTGGAAGCTGCTGAAAGAGATGTTTCCGCCGCGCTGGAGTTATTTTGACAATATCGTACAGGGCATGCTGGAGACGATTCGTATGGCTTTGCTCGGGACAACCATCGGTGCAATCATTGCTATTCCTATTTCCATCATCTGTGCAGGTAATTTGGCGTCGAGCCGCTGGATCTATTATCCGGCACGTTTTCTATTAAATCTGATTCGAACCGTTCCGGACTTGTTGCTGGCGGCGTTGTTCGTTGCTGTATTCGGACTAGGGCCGGTTCCGGGTATTCTTGCACTGGCTGTATTCTCGGTAGGTCTGATCGCCAAGCTCACCTATGAAACGCTGGAGACGATTGACAAAGGACCGCTTGAAGCGATGACCGCTGTGGGCATGAACCGAATTCAGCTTATTGTCTATGGTGTCGTGCCGCAACTGGCAGCCCAGTTCACATCTTATGTGCTGTATGCCTTCGAAATTAACGTACGTGCCGCCGCCATCCTTGGACTCGTCGGAGCGGGTGGTATCGGACTTTATTACGAAGCTACACTTGGATTCCTGGAGTATGACAAGACCAATACCATTATTATTTTCACACTAGCCATCGTTCTGATTATCGACTATGTGAGCACTAAGCTACGGGAGAAATTGTTATGATGAAAAACGAAGCGAGCCGTATTCGGCCAAGACCCAAGCCACGGAAAAATCCGCTGCGCTGGCTTATCATTCTGCTGTTAATTCTGGTCTATGCGTGGGCGCTTGCGGGCGTACCTTTTACCGGGTTCAAAGAAACCGCCGGACAGATCATGAAGGCTATTATCGCGGGTATTTTCTCGCCCGACTGGAATTTCGTATATTTGCCGGAAGGCGAGGATTTGCTGCGCGGACTGCTGGATACGCTGGCGATTTCTGTGCTAGGTACGGTGATTTCCGCTGTGCTTTGTATCCCGTTTGCCTTCTGGTCTGCACGGAACATGAGTGGCCATCGGGCGATCTCTGGGGCGGGTAAAATGATGCTTAGTTTCATCCGTACATTTCCCGAGATTATTATGGCTTTGCTTTTTATCAAGGCTGTAGGTCCCGGATCATTCGCAGGAGTGTTAGCCCTCGGACTTCACTCGATCGGGATGCTGGGTAAACTGTACGCGGATGAGGTTGAAAATATTGACTACGGCCCGTCCGAAGCGTTACTGGCTTCCGGAGCGACCCGGATGCAACAGCTCTGGTTTGCCATCTTGCCGCAGGTTATCCCGGGGTTCCTGAACTATACATTGTATCGGTTCGAAATTAATGTCCGTTCTGCCACGATCCTCGGTGTGATCGGCGCAGGCGGGATCGGAACACCGCTGATCTTTGCACTCAGCACACGCAACTGGCCGCGTGTCGGCATTATCCTGCTCGGCATTATCGTGATGATCACGATCATTGACCTGATCTCGGGTTATATTCGGAAGAAACTGGTGTAGCTAACGGAATGAAGTGGTGGAGAGAAGGACTATCTTTTGCTGGATGATGCGGCATTAGGTAGTCTTTTTTGTTGGTTTAAAATAAACAGGCTCTAAATCTAGTGATATGTTGGTAGTTGCCTAATTTTTCACTTGAAATAATTTGTGAAAATAGTTGTACAATTTGCTTAATTATCTATTCAATAATTTGTAAGTTATTCCGATTTTAATATGAGAAGGAGGTGAATTTCATTTTGAGAATTATTTTACCTATTATTGCATCGATATTGAGTATTGGAGGAGGATGGCTTTTTGCCTATTTAATAGTGCTATTGATGTTATCCGGAGACGGAGGCCTCATTATCTTTGACGTTCCTCCAGCAAGTCATACTCTCTTGTATCTTGTGTTAACACTTCTCCCGTTTGTTGTCGCGGTGTATGTACTTAACAAGAAGGAGAAGTCAGGAATAATTGGAACCATTATCGTTTCTTTTATAGCATCTGTTGTAATGTATTTTATAGTAGTTCCAAACCAAAGCGCAATTCTCGACTTCTTTAGAACGCCTTCGAAACATGTCCAATCGGAGATTCAGAGTCAAGTGCAGCACATTATTGATGAACAACAGTTGCCTTATGTCATAGACCAGAAGGAGAGTGAGAGCCGGACCGATCACGAAGTCATACGAACCGTTGTTTATATGAGAAAGATACAAGAAGGAGATATAGAAAAAAACGAGGTAAAGCCATTTGTTAATACAACATTTGAGACGGATGTTAAGCTAACTTTTAGGGGCCGATCGGAAGATAATTATGTCACAGTTTTCATTGACAAGGGCAAAGAAGTCGATTGTACAAATGATTCCTATTGTAGGTAGCTGAATTTAAAAACAGAATTAACTATACATATTTTTTCTCGATCGCTGGAATTTATAGTTTATCCGTACAAGATACCGATGCTCTAATTAAAGGGGGCGTGGGTTATTATACGGATTATTTGTTGATTCTAACGGGCATTCTGAGTATTGCTGAAGAACTCGTCTTATACTGAACATGGCGCTAACCCTGTTCCCATTTGTTGTTGTGGTGTGTTTCCTTAAGCGAAAGAAGAATATGTGTTCATCAAAATTATTGTGTATCTGTTTATCACATCCTGGATACTTGGGTTTATGTGGTTTATTAATTCTTAGAAATTAGATATATTGGTAAAATTAGATTGTTGCCTGATGAATATAGCTGCTGGAAAAGTTGGAACGTACATAATGATGTTGAATATGTGGCTCGAAACGTTAACTTTTAACGTTAAAGTTGGCCTTTTTGCAAGGAGGTAACTATGCTATGGAAAAATTTTATTTGATATGGATCGTGTTTATGGTGCTTATATTGCTGTACCGAATGATCTTTCAGAAGTTTAAAAAGCATAACAGGGAAAATATCGGACTCAGTGCAATTCTTATTATTTTTATGGGTAGCGGCGCTTCATTTACGCAGATGAACCTTATTTTTGTCATTGGGTTCCTGGCCTTTGCGGCTTATTGTGCGGTGTGGAACAGTATTCTTTATGTAAGGGACGGTTATGAGAAACCTCGACTGAGATGAGCTGATTTACGTTATGTGTAGGGAAAGTGTAGAGATATGTGTACATGTAGGTGAGTTAACTCTTATGGATTGAGGGGGCAAGGTCCTGTTGAACCTAGCTTGAATCGCTAACGATCACCAGAAGCCTTATTTAGCCTAAAAAGTCTGCATTAAAATTCTAACGATCCGCACAGACGCTATTTGTTGCAAATTGCCCGATTTATCCCTCAAAATATTGAAAAATAGCCAAATAGCGTCGCTGGTGATCGTTAGAATTTTAAATGTGGAAAAAGGGGGCAAATAAGCTCTCTCAGGATCGTTAGCGCTGAGGGAGTAGAGGTTCAACGGTTTAATGGTACGCCAGAAATGAAAACACAATGCAACCATAATAAAACCACAATAGAACATTCCAAAAACTACAAAGATCTAAAAATGACCTAAAAAAGACTACAAAAGACTACAAAAAAACCGAAATCACCGCAGCTTCTTTCTTGGCCGTTGGGTTGGTTTCGGTTTTTCGTTATGGTTTACGTTGCTACTTTTGTGGCTGTTTCATCACTGCTCTCATTACTGCTTTCGTTACTACTTAGGCTCTGCTCTTCATTAATTTCCGTTTTTCATTTCTACTTACTACGGTATTACTTACTTCCGGTCCTGCATTCGTTTCTATCGGTGGTTACTATATTCGGTTTGATCTACGTTATGCCTAAGTTTCTGTTCACTTTCGGTGTGTTTATTTCTACTTATATTGCTACTTCGGTTCGGCACTTGCCTACTCTATTCCTACATCTAATCCTAATCTTAATTTAAACTAGCTCGCCAATGGCAAAGCAGCTTTGCTGACTTGTACCGTGACGGTTTCCGTGTTAGTTACGCCAGCGGCATTCACAAGCTCGGCACGATACGTGTATGTTCCGTTCGCACGACCGTTCAGGTCGGTTTTTGCCGTTTGAGTAGATGGTGTAGCAGCGTTCAATGCTTGCGTATCGATCAGTACGTCATTTTCATAGAGGCGATACTCGGTTGCGTTGGTTCCCCACCAGAGGTTCATCGTTACGGTGTAGTTGCCATCGCCGTCCCAGTTGTTTTGAGACAAAACGGCTTTACCTGGAGCCGCGTTCGCAATGAGAACCGTTAACTCGTCACTGCGAGTAGCACCTTTGTCGTTGATCAGCTCGGCAACATACGTATAGGTTCCGTTCGCTTTGTCTTTAATCGCCGTTTTAGCAAACTGTGAAGAAGGAGAAGTTGCTGTTAACTTTTGCGTATCCACAAGGACACCGTTCTCATACAGCTTGTACTCGGTGGCATTTTCACCCCACCACAGATTCATGCTAACGTTGAATGAACCATCAGACAGCCCGGTGGTATGTCCGTTATCGGAAGAAAGCACCGGTTTGCCCGGCGCTCCTTCGGCTGGAGTAGAAGGATTTTCGCCTCCACCTTGTTCTTCCGAAGCTACAATGTCATCCAAGCTTCTTGGTTTCAATTGATAGACATCTTTGAAAATGGCAGACACACCTGTGATATCAATCTTGTCACCAGCAACATAAGGGAAAGTCGTTTCGCTCACACCAGTACGTGTATCCACACGCACATGTGTGCTTGTCCCGTCCGCAGCTACCGCATCGAATTCAAATGAACCGGCAGGTGTAGCGCTGATGATGTTCTGAACTGTTACATTTTCCAATTGAACGAGTTGACCTTGATTCGCATCATTGATGGCTGTAACCAGCGCTGGAGCTGGAACAGAAGCGGTTCCAGTTTTCTCAATCGCAACCACATCGGTTAATTCGAACTCGCTGTTGTAGATCGTTGTGGGCGCAGTCACTTTCACTTTGTCACCTACATCGAATCCGCTCGTGTGCTGGAACACGTAGATTCCCGCTGTATCATCCTGAAGATAGAAGGCTTGTCCACCGAAAGAACCCGGTTTCGTTGTGACAACACCTTCAACGGTAACTGTAGTGCCAACCGCTTTGGTGCGTGCTTCGGCTACGCTAATGGTTGCTGGAATTGGACCTTGTTCTTCAGGCAGTGGCTCTGCAGGTACGTTAGCAATGCTTACCGCACTGGTAATCAGGTTGCTACCGTTCTGACGCAGACGTAAGCTGGCGTTACCATTCGTACCTGGCTTGATGCGTACATTCAGATCTTTGATCCCGCGTCCGTTGCTATCTGATGTTACACTAAACGCCGAGCTGTATCCGTATGAAGTTGGCCATGTTCCACTGTCATTCTGGATCATAGCTACCTGTGTTCCACCTGTCAGATAAATACCGGCACTGTAACCGGAAACGGTAGTGTTTGGAGCCATATTTTCTACAACCACACGAATCTGGAAGTCTTCGGCATTCGGCAATGTATCTTGCTTCACGAAGCTGTACGCTGCGTTAGCACTGGATGCAGGGCCACCATAAGAGCCTGGCTTGAACGTTGAACGATCATACCACTTGTATCCGGCCGCAGGCGCAGCCCAAGGTTCAGCTTGCGGTTCAGTGGAAGCCGCTGGCTCCTCGAATGGTAACAGCGCTGTAGCTGTATCCAATGTAAGGCCGTTTACTTCGGACAGCTTAGTATAGTTTTCTTGTGTCGCCAGCCAGTTTACCGTATTCACGAGTAATACAGCATCATCGACTTCTTTGAAGCCGTCATATGTTGTTTTGCGTGTGCCTGTTTCTTCGCGCAAATATTTCGGGGATGCATCTTCCACCGGGGAAGAGTCACCGATGAAGGCCGCTTTACCTGCACCCAGTTTGGATACAGCGACATAAGGACCTTCTTCGATCCCGCCACCGTTATATACACCTTGGTCAACGGCGTTATTCCATTTGGCATTGGTTTTTGGCAAGTACACAATACCTTTGGCTTTCTCCGGATCTGTGATCGCCAGCGTGGAGCCTGCGTGCATCGCTACCGCAGATACGCCTTCGGTAATGCCGAATGCTTGATTCGCAGGTACGATGATATTGGCGTTAATATCCCCGAGTGCGTTATACCGGAAACGTACGCCGAAGTTATCGGACAACCAGTCCGTGCTGGTTACATCTTGCATGGCTGCTGAATTGCGCTCATCTGTGCTCATGCCTTTGGTTGGGTCTTCATATGCACCGCGGCGATAGCCGTTAATGACTTCAGAGCCATCCCAGCGGTTTTTGTTACGGTCGGCATTGTAGTGATCTCCAATGAAGAAGATGCTGCCGCCGGATTCAACATATTGTTTCAATGCCGCCTGTTCAGACGTTTTGAAAGGAATTTGAGGTTCTGCAATGACAAATACGTTGTATTCTTTCAGATCATCATAGGTAAAAGGTGTCGTTTTGCGCAGTTCTTTCACATAATAACCGTCGTTCGCCAGAGCATTACCGAAATCCGAGAAGCCACCATCTATAACCCAATCGGCTGCTCCGGCAGTCTGACCGTGCGAATTGTCGAACAGCACTTTCTTACCAGCGTTCTGGTTAACGACCTTGGCTTGAATGAATGGTGCCGGGTCTGTCGGTCCTTCCGCATGAACCGAAGCATCTCCGTTCCATAATCCGATCTGAAGTGGCAAAGCCATGGATAATGCCAGGAGTGATTTTAACCAAACTCCCCGCAAACGTTTCATTTTACCCAACCAAATCCCTCCCAAATATTAGTTGATTCATGAGTTCGTCCATATTCTACCACATGAAAATCTCACATAGTCATAACAAATTGTAAAAATTAGATCGAACTTTGTAAAATTAGGCATTTTGGCATATGAATAGGTCGTTTGGATTATTGGTTGTTACAAGAATGGAAATAATAATGTGGTGGATAACGGAGTAGGGGAACACAACGTAAAAAAGCCATCTCTACGAGATGACTTTGGCACGAATACGATTGACGGCGTGGAAAACGGAAGATTTGATCATGCCTTCACTGCGGTTCACCATCTGGGCTGTTTCTTTAATGGAATACCCGTGGATCAGGCGCAGCTCCAAAATTTTGCGATGTTCGGTATTGTGGATATGGGAGACAATTTCGTTAACTCCTTCATTAATCTCCATCTGAGGAGTATCAACATGGTGAGCAGGGGTTTCCAGCCGGCTGTCTCGGCGTAAGGTCCGGGTACGTCTGCGAAAGCTGTCCATAGCCAGGTTACGGGCGATGCGTTTAAGATAATAGAGAATGCGGTCTTCAGGGATATGGACAGTGACGTTCATGAGACGGATAAAACAATCCTGCGCCAAGTCTTCCGCATCCTGCGGCTGTTTGACGATTTGGGATAGATACCTGGTGATTTCTGATTTATAGTTAATGTAAGCATCATTAATCTGTGTGTGGTTCATAAGATGTGAATCCCCCTTGGATATGGATCAAACCTTGGTTCCGGTCCGTTTGGCGTTCTATTAATGCCAGTATAGCGGGAGGTTGTTTCCAAAAGGTTCAGAGTTGTATCGGAGTTGTAACATTTCTTGATTTCCTCTGTTCAAGCAGTCGGCTTGGGATACAGAATATAGACAGATGAAATTCATAGAGCAGGGAGATTACGAATGTATTATGAGACCAAAAGAGATATTAATCATCGAAGATGAAGAGTCCATTCGCGATATATTGTCCTATTCGCTTCGCAAGGAAGGATTCGAGATCAAGGAGGCGGCTTCGGGCAGGGAAGGATTGAATTTGCTGCGGGAGTCGAAGCCCGATCTGATTCTACTGGATCTGATGTTGCCCGATATGAGCGGCTTCGATGTGTGCAGACAGTTGTCTGTGAATTCCAAAATCCCGGTAATCATGATTACGGCAAAGTCCGATATGCTGGACAAGGTGCTTGGCATGGAGCTAGGGGCTGACGATTACATTACAAAGCCTTTTGATATCCGCGAAGTGGTTGCCCGCATCCGGGCTATTTTCCGCCGGATCGATCTCATCAGCGAAACGCTGGAGAACCAGTCTTACGAAGTCGTTAGGTTAGGCAAACATATCGAGATCCGTAAGGATGAGCGCGAGGTGTGGAAGGATGGGGAACGAGCAGGGCTCACCAACAAGGAGTATGATCTGCTACTCTTCCTCGTGAACCACCACCGCAAAGTACATACACGTTCAGAGCTGCTGGACAAGGTGTGGGGATTTGATTTTGCAGGAGATACGCGTACCGTGGACATCCATGTGCAGCGCATTCGCAAAAAGCTGGACAGCGGTGATCAAGGCATATCGATGATTGAAACGGTATTTGGCGTAGGGTACAAGCTGAATATTCAGGTGCAGACATGAAATGGACGATTCAGTTCAAGATGGTTGTGCTGTTCTCGGTGATCGTTTTTATCGGTTTCTCGGCTCTGCTGATTCTGTCCAACAAGGTCGCTCAAGAGAATATGTATCGTGAAGTGCGAGAGGATATGGTGCAATCCAAAAAAAATCTGGATATCGCCTTGAATCAGTACTTTCTCATCCATAACAAACGGATCAGCAAAGATTCGCTGGAAGCAGGCAGCCGGGAATTAAAAGAGCAGATCGGATCTGCTGTGGGTGGAAGCATTACGCTCTATCGTCCCGATGCCTCCATGTATGGCTCCAGCACCAGTGAAGGGAAGCTGGTCAAACATACAGAGATAGAGGATTTGAGAGAAGCGATGCAATCTCGCATTGCCTATACGACAAAAGTGGATCAAGGACGAGTTGTCGCAAGCCTTTCTTTTCCGATTCAGAGTGACCAGCAACTTGTCGGCATTGTGCAACTCGAAAAGGATTATACGGATCTTTACCGGCGCAATATGCGCTTTCAGGATACAATTAAGCTGTTCGCAGCGACGATATTTGTGTTCGTTTTCATTGCTTCGATTTTTATTTCCCGGAAAATTACACAGCCGATTCGTGTGCTGACGAAGCGTTCTGCCGAAGTGGCCCAAGGTAGCCTGAATGCGGATATTCAAATTGCCACGAAGGATGAGATTGGGGAACTGGCGGCGAGCTTCACGGTCATGATTGACCGGGTAAGAGAGCAGATCGATGTGATTGAGCGAGAACGGGACGAAGTGAAACAAGTACAGGCACGAAGCAAAGTTTTTTTTGACAATGTGACACATGAATTAAAAACACCGCTGACGACTATTCTGGGCTATGCGCAGATTTTGCGGGATAATGGATTCACCGACCCGGATTTCTTCGACAAGGGCATGAATTATATCATCAAGGAAAGCCGTCGTCTGAATACGATGGTTGCGGATATTTTGGAAGTGTCCGTGTCTTCGGCAGTGATTGAGAACTACCGTTTTGCACGGGTTGACGTCTCGGAAGTTATCCGGGAAGCGTGTGAGGACATGTCGATCAAGGCAGGCAAGTACAATATCGGCATTCATTATGAACTTGAAGAAGAGCTATATGTACGGGGGGATCGGGACAAGCTGAAAGAGGTATTCCTGAACGTACTGGATAACTCCGTCAAGTATAGTGATGTGAATTCGATCATTGAAGTGCAGTCCTCGCGGGAAGAACAGTCTATTGCCATTATGATTCGAGATCAGGGTGAAGGCATTGGTGCAGAAGCCCTGAATCATGTGTTTGAACCCTTTTACCAGGATAAGGGCATGAACCGTGTCGAAAAAGGCAGCGCCGGCCTGGGGCTGTCGATTGTGAAAAACATTGTGGAGCGTCATGGAGGAACAGTGGAGATGAAAAGCATCATGCGGGAAGGGACGCAAGTCCATATCCGCCTGCCGGGGGATCGAAACACATGAAATATACCGGCTTTTGGCGTAAACATCGCGATAAGCTGATGCTGTCCGGGCTACTCATTGCCTTTGTCGGGGGGATATTCGGGATTGGCAGCCTGTTCAGCATGAGTCACCTTAAACCACGTACTGTGATATTGCCTGGTGAGCAATTCAACAGTCGTCTCGCGCCCCCATCGAGCAGTACAATCCAAATCGAGTCAGCGACTAAAATTCCGAATGATTTTGTTATTTACGATTTTGATATGGGGGATCGGAATACGATTGTTGTTAACAGTACCGAACGTTCGTATACAGGACTGCGGCTGCTCAAGTTGCATCTGGATGATAACCAGGTGAAAGAGATCAGTGGCAACACGGATTTTGGCGTTGTACTGAGCCCGGATCGAACCAAGCTGATGTATGCTCAGTATCGTTCGGGACAAGCCCAACGCACGGCTTTTATATACGATATGAAAAGTGGTGAACGAACCAAACTAGGCAAGGAACATTCCTATTTCAGGGAGTTTCTCAGTAACGACACATCCATCAGTCATGATGATCGTGGTTTCATTCAGACCGATCTGAGAACGGGCAAAGAAGAGATCCTGTTTTCCGATGAGGTCATGATGAAGAAAGTCGGAGTAGAGACACATGAGGATAAGTCGGGCAAGAATTACATCGTTATTGACAGTTTTGAGATTAGTCAGGATATGAAGCAGGCTTATGTTCTGGTCATGCACAAGGATGATTTTGCCGTCTATCGTGTGTCGCTGGAGAAAAATCCGGACGTGTCCTTATACCTGAGATCGAAGGATATCCAGCAATACCATCTGTTGAAAAATGGGGATATGATCTTTCAGGGTGAAGTGAATCAGGTGCAGGGACTATATCGATATCAGGCGGAAAAAAATAAGCTGAACTTGCTGGCCAAGGGCACATTCTGGAATTTTGATCTGAGCGCGGACGAATCCCGAATTGCTTATCTGAATACATTGGAAAATCAGAAAAATGAGCTTCATATTGCCTTCCTCAATGATCAGAACTTGTCCTCTGATACGGTGATCTACCGGAATATCAACAATTTTATCAAGCTGAAATGGTTTGAGGAAGAACTGTTCATGGCAAGCAGCACCGCCAGCAAGAGTGAGTTGTATCGTTTTAGCTTTAAGGCATGGTAGGTTTATGACAGGAGCACTACCCAGCGAGAGGTCGATTCATGTAGAGAATTTGCTGCCACAGCCTTAGTTTTATTCAGATATTAGAAAGAACATATATCCCTGCGGGCAAGCATTGTACGCTCTGCCGCAGGGCTTTTTGTGTTGACATGTTACAAGTTGGATACAACTGCGTCCTGCCCCGATACATCTGCGCACTATAATAAAGTGAGATACACAGAAATACATAATCAGGAAATGGAAAGGAAGACAAGCCACGAATGCTTCAAGTTGAACAGGTATCCCATGCCTTCCGCAATGCACAGGGCGATGTTCCCGTGCTGCAAGATATTAATCTGACGATTCAAGAGGGGCAGATGGTTGCGCTGCTGGGTAGTTCAGGTTCAGGGAAGTCCACACTGCTGAATCTGATGGCTGGTTTGATGAAGCCAACACAAGGCAAGATTTGGATCGCAGGACAGGATATTGTGCGTTTCAGTGAGAATCGTCTGGCGGAGTTTCGGCGTAGTCACATTGGATTTATATTTCAATCCTACGAGCTGTTGTCCAATCTGACGATCCGGGAAAATGTAGAGTTGCCTCTGGTATTTATGGGAATAAGACCATCCAAACGTAAAGAAAAGGCGCTTCGTCTACTAGAACAAGTGGGGCTCGGCGATAAGACGAATCTCTTTCCGTCGCAGTTATCAGGCGGTCAGCAGCAACGGGTCAGTATCGCCCGCTCGCTCATCACGGAGCCTTCGGTTATCTTCGCAGATGAACCGACGGGTAATCTGGATACAGAGACCGAGGAAGAGATTCTTTCCATTTTGCAGCAACTGAACAGAGAGATGAAAACAACCTTTGTCATTGTGACACACGAAGCCGAGGTGGCCGAACAGATGCAGGTTGTACTGACGTTACAGCAGGGGAGATTGGTCGAACAGCAACAGGTTGCCCAGTTGCAGCATGTATGAGAGTTCATGTAAAAGGAGAGGAACAGTGAGAATACGGGACGTAGTGCGCATGGCCTGGGGACAGATCATTCGGCGCAAAGTGGTCACATTACTCTGTATGACCGGTCTGTCAATCGGTTCGGCAGCGATGATTATTGCACTGAGTGTGGGGCAGTCGGTACAGACATACAGCGAGAAAACGTTGAATGATAACTACAAGATGGACGAGATTACGATCAGCCCGAACGAGGGAATCAAAACGGGAAATGGAAGCGGCGGAGGCACGAAGAGTAAGTTTGAACGCGGCGCGCTGACGATGGAGAAAATTCGGATTATTCAGCGCCTTCCTCACGTTGTCGCTGTGGCTCCTATGCTGAAACTGGATGCGCTCGATATGGTGCTTCCGGATGGGCGCAGCTCCTACGTGGAAGTGATTGGAACCGAGATGCAGACGTTGAGCGGGTTCGGATACAAATATGCACAGGGCAGCGGAACTGGCAATGGCCGAGTTGCAATTGTGAATTATGGAGCGACCTACGGCTTTATCGATTCCAAAGTGACTCAGAAGCTCTTTGAGCAGTTGAATTCCGATCCCTATAACAATGATCTTTTGCAACAGTACAATGAGATGATGATGAAGCAGGATCAACTGATGCAGCAACGTATACAATTTCGGTATGAGGATTTTACGAATGGCAGAAAGACCAAGATGAGTGGAACGATACGTGTATCGGGTGAACTAGCCAAACCGTCCAATATGGATGATATGAGCGCTCAGAATGACAAAAAAGTATATGTTCCGCTGGATACAGCACGTGCTCTGCAGGATGAGCTGGGATTGCAACAAACGGACAGCCCGGCACTCAAACGTCTCAATTCCGCATTGGTGAAGGTAGATAACAAGCGGCATGTAGCTCAG
Source organism: Paenibacillus sp. NN59 (assembly GCF_057597225.1). Lineage (NCBI taxonomy): Bacteria > Bacillati > Bacillota > Bacilli > Caryophanales > Paenibacillaceae > Paenibacillus > Paenibacillus sp. NN59. The sequence continues at coordinate 1,244,815 of NZ_CP199678.1, forward strand.
GTGGAAGAGCAGATCAAAAAGCTGACGTTAAACACGCAAAGTAATCTTTTTCAGGAAGAGGCCATGGCAGGACAGCTTGCGATGTACCAGAAAGCAGCCATCGGTATTGGCGGTTTTATTATGGTGCTGGCTTCACTGTCTATTATTGTGGCGATGATCATGTCCACGCATCAGCGGCGTAAGCAGATCGGGGTTATGAAGGTGCTTGGCGCCAACCTGTGGCAGATCCGTCAGATGTTTATTGCGGAGGCAGCCATGCTGGGGTTCATTGGTGGTGTGGCTGGGGTGGGGATTGCCTTTGCCGCGCTCGGCGGGGTGAACCAGCTACTTGCAAGTCAGATGGCGGATCAGGCGGGCGGACCGATGACAGTAATCATTCAGCAATCGGCATTGCCGCTGGGGATTGTTTTTGCCGTACTTGTCGGTGTGGTATCGGGTATCTATCCAGCCATCAGCGCATCGCGAACCAATGCGCTAAGTGTGATTAAATCGATGTGATGGATCTACGGAAAGGCTAACGTGCATGGCTGAACGTGGAACATTTGGAGATATGAACAGACTCAAACTTTTCAGTGGAAGGGAACTAAGCATGAAGAAATGGATCAGCATCATCACTACGATTGTACTTATGGCAGGTGCAGGGTATTGGGTATATGAGAAATACAAACCCCAGCCGGAAGCGCCCGTTGAGACTCCTCCGCCTATCACTTTTGATGTGACACAGGAGACGATGACACAGACCATCCAAGTGAAAGGGAAATCGGTCTATACCGAGCAGACGGACGTGTTTGCACCGTATGCTTCCAATATTAAACAGTGGCATGTCAAGAACGGGGAACAAGTGAAAAAAGGGGATGTTTTGTTCACGCTCGATACGTCGGCATTACAGACAGAAGTCAGTCAGATGCAGAGTGACCTGGACAAAGCACGGTTAGATGTGGAGATGAATCAGATCAGCATCGACCAGGCCGGCATGACTGAAACATTAGGTGTGACGGAAGAGGAACGTAAAAAAGCATTCGCGGACCGGGAGAGCAAACGTCTGGCGAACGAGCTTAGCCAAAAGGCTTTGGTTCTCAAAGAGCAGGAGATCCGCAAGAAGCAGGATGTTATGAGCAAGGCAGTGGTGCATGCTACGACCACAGGGATCTTTCAGTTGAATGAGCAGGATAACAAAACACGGGCCGTTACGGAAGGGCAGTTAATCGGCTCAATCACGAACACGGGCAAAATGAAATTCAATACTATTGTCGGTGAGGAAGAGATGTTCAAGCTGAAGGAGGGCATGCCGGTACAGGTGCGCATGAGTGCGCAGAAGGATCTGAAATTTACCGGAAAAGTAAGCAAGGTATCCAAATTTGCCCGGAAAAGTACGGATACCGATCTGAAGCAGGCCTCTCAGTTTGATGTTGTCATCGATCTGAAGCCAGATGCTCGCATGTATGGAGGTGTCAGTCTGGAAGGAGACATTGAAACGATGCGCAAGGACAAGGTGACTGCCGTATCGAGTCTCGCCATTATGCGTGATCAGCCCGAACCTTACGTGCTACTGGATAAAGGGAACGGACAGACGGAGCAGCAAGCGGTTAAGACAGGCATGGAATCCGGAGATAAAACCGAGGTTGTTAGTGGATTGAAGCCAGGGGATGTTGTTGTTATTCCATAGAAGGAGGTAAAAGCTTATTGCGGTTTTGTGCCGTAATGAGCTTTTTCTATTGCGACAGAGAGGAGCAAATTCCTTCTTTTTATGTGGAAAAAAATATAATTTAATTTATATAATTCAATTTACAGTAATATTTACATGTCGTATAATCACACTATAAGGAGGTGAACAAGCAGTCATACGCGAGATCACATTTTTTTTCAAGTTTTAATGGAAAGCGCTTACGCAAAGTTAGTTCGCATTCAACGTTCTCTTCACACTTCAATTCCAAGATGATGATTTAACTACTCCACCACGGTTTACTCTCAAGATTCAACCCCCACACAAGCTCACACACAGCAATTCTACTGAAAACACCCGACGTTTATTTTTATTTGCTCTTTGACTTCAGCCCTTTTAATGATGGAGGTGACCGAAACACCACACATTTTTTCATGCACTTTGTGCCATGCATCCTGCTTCTACACAGAGGAACAGCAGACATGAGTCGAGACCAATCTTATCTAAGGGAAAGGTGGAACTATGAAGAAAACATTGAAAACCAAATCAAGAGGCCAGAAGCTGCTGCGTAAAGGTGTAAAACAAATGATGGCAGCTGCGCTGCTTGCAGCAGGGATCTTCCCTGGCATGTCTCCAGGTGTGACACAGGCAGCGGAGGCGCATGTGAACAATCCGTTTGTGGGCGCCACGGCTTATCTCAATGAGGACTACTCTGCACTTGTGGACACCTCTATTGCAATTACCAGTGATGCTTCGCTGAAAGCGAAGATGGAAACGGTGAAATCTTACCCTACTGCGGTATGGATTGACCGTATTGCAGCCATCTATGGCGGGGCCGAGAATGCTGGTCGCAAGAGCGTGGAAGAGCATCTGGATGCGGTTCTCGCTCAGAAGAAGCCAGGCGTACCTATTACGGCTTCCTTTGTCATCTATAACTTGCCGGGTCGGGACTGCCATGCCCTCGCTTCTAACGGGGAGCTTCCTTTAACCCAGGCAGCATTGCAAACGTATAAAACGGATTACATTGACGTGATTGCAGATATTTTTGCTGATCCTAAATATCAAGACATCCGCATTATCGCTGTTATTGAGCCAGATAGTTTGCCTAACCTGGTAACCAATCTGAGCACACCGGCTTGTGGTCAAGCGGCTTCAACGGGGATTTATGAAGCTGGGATTAAATATACGCTCGACAAGCTCCATGCGATTCCAAACGTATACAACTATCTCGATATAGGTCACTCCGGCTGGCTCGGATGGGATAACAACCGTTCTGGAGCGGTCGCGCTCTATACCGATGTAGTCGGGGATACGCTGGGTGGACTGAGCAGTGCGGATGGATTCATTACGAATACTGCCAATACTACACCGCTGGCTGAACCAAACCTAACCAACCCGGATCTCAACATCGGTGGACAACCGATTCGTTCAGCGAAGTTCTATGAATGGAATCCGTACTTTGACGAAACCGATTTCACAGCGAAGTTGTATGCCGATTTCGTACAGGCAGGATGGCCAGCGAGCACGGGTTTCCTTATTGATACCAGCCGTAACGGATGGGGCGGTGTGAATCGTCCAGCTACAGCTACAGGCAGCAATATCAATGACTATGTAAATTCAGGTCGTGTGGATCGCCGTGAGCACCGGGGGAACTGGTGTAATGCAAGCGGAGCAGGTATCGGAGAAGCACCGAAGGCAGCTCCGGGACCAGCGCATCTGGATGCCTATGTATGGGTGAAACCTCCAGGTGAATCCGATGGCTCCAGTTCCGAAATTCCGAACAATGAGGGTAAAGGCTTCGACCGGATGTGTGATCCAACGTATACAACGAAAGATGGGGTGCTGACTGGTGCATTGCCTAACGCGCCGGTATCAGGTCACTGGTTCCATGATCAGTTCGTACAACTGGTGAAGAACTCCTTCCCTGTACTCTCTGAGAATGGTGGAGGCAACCCTCCAGGTGGAAACACAGCACCGGCAGCTCCTGCTACACTAACAGCTGCGGCCGGTAATGCTCAAGTGACGTTGACATGGGCGGCATCGACAGGTGCGACGAGTTATACGGTGAAACGTGCGCTGACGGCATCCGGTCCATTTGTAACGGTTGCTGCCAATGTCAGCGGAACAACTTACACCAACACGGGCTTGACGAATGGGACAACGTACTATTATGTCGTGACAGCAAGTAATGCAGCAGGTGAGAGTGTGAACTCTGCATCGGCCATGGCAACACCGGCAGCCGTTGCAACGGCTCCGGCGGCACCAACAGCGTTGACAGCAACAGCTGGCAATGCACAGGTGAGCCTGTCATGGACAGCTTCGGCAGGTGCGACAAGCTATAACGTAAAACGTGCCCTGACGGCATCGGGTCCATTCACGACGGTTGCATCGAATGTAACTGCAACGTCGTATATTAACACTTCGCTGACCAATGGCACAACCTACTATTATGTGGTGAGTGCGGTGAATGCAGCTGGGCAAAGTGCTAATTCTACTGTAGCCTCTGCGACACCAGCGGGTGTGGTTGTACCAACAAGTGATCTGGTGGTGCAATATCGTGCAGGGGATACCAATGCAACGGATAACCAGATCAGACCGTTGTTCAACATCAAAAACCTGGGCAGCACTGCAGTGGATCTGAGTGATTTGAAACTTCGTTATTATTTCACCAAAGAAGGTTCGGCGGCGATGGATTCTGCCATTGACTGGGCAGTGGTTGGCGCAGCCAACATCGACCGTACCTTTGGAGATGGATATGTTGAGCTGAGCTTTAAGTCCGGCGCAGGAAGCATTGCTGCGGGCGGACAATCCGGAGACATTCAGCTTCGTATGTTCAAAACGGACTGGTCCAACTTTGACGAGAGTGATGACTATTCCTATGACCCAACGAAAACATCCTATCAGGATTGGGATAAAGTCACACTCTATCAAGACGGTAGTCTTGTATGGGGAATTGAGCCTTAAAGGTCATACATTTGGTGATTTAGTGCTAATGTACGTGTGAGTGTACGCACAACTTATCAAAACAGAGCTGTTTTCTGGTCATTCATTGACCGGGGGCAGCTCTGTTTTTGTCTAACGATCTCAGGAGCTTGGGATGAATGAGCTTGGAGCGCTATCCGACGGTTTGGAAGAATGAGCTATAATGATAAGCCTTTGAAGATTGTTCATTTTTCATTATTCACCGTTGTACACTCTGACCGAGATACACTGAATATTGATCGTTTTGCACGGATATTTGCCTATGGTTAGGCGGTAAGGATGTCTATAATAGTACCCGATGGATGGTAACTCTTGCTACGAAGGAAGTAAAGAGAGTGGAAGGGGGATCGGAGGAACTGGAGAAGGAAGTACGTCAGGCCAACTAAATTCTTTCGTGAATTTCATTTCGCCTCACAATGTAAGCGCAACCATTTTTCCTTTGATGTATGAAAATGAACCTGACCTAACATGAGCATGAATCTGATCTTCGTATGAACACGAAACTGACCAGACCATTAACATGTTCAGGTAGAAGTATCATTACCCATTCTAACCAGGGAGAGTGAAGGTTGATGAACTTAAGATCAGTAGAAGATAATCGAATTAAACATAGTAACAGCACCGTCGATAGAACCCATGTCAGTACGTATGTCAGCCAAAAGAAGAGCGCTAGCACTCATAGGGCAAAACGATCGCGCATACCTCTCGGGGCCAAAGTGCTCTCATCTGCACTCAGCTTGGCTTTAATTCTTAGTGGAACTGTGGGGATCAGTGGAGCGGATGCTTCACAATCCCAACCCCAATCGCAGGGGAAAAGCATTCAACTAGAGAAGCTGGATCGCGGGCTGGTAGCGGCTTCGACGTCCGAAGGTGTTTTTCTAAGCTGGAGATTGCTTGGGGACGAGGCAACAGGGTACAGTGACAAGGGGCTGACCGGGACGGATTTCAACGTTTATCGGGATGGCAAAAGAATTGCAAAGGTCACAGACAGCACGAACTATGTAGACAGCACAGGTACGACATCTTCACGTTATGAAGTTGCCGCCGTGAATAACAAAGGTAAAGAAAGCAAACGAAGCGCATCCGTCAAACCTTGGGCGAACGGGTATATGGATATTCCTTTGCAAAAGCCGGCTGACGGTGTGACACCTGCGGGTGAAGCTTACACCTACAGTGCCAATGACATGAGTGTTGGTGATGTGGACGGGGATGGTCAGTACGAGTTTTTTGTGAAATGGGACCCATCCAATGCTAAGGACGTATCGCAAAAAGGATATACCGGTAATACCTACGTTGATTGTTATACGCTGGACGGTCAGCTGTTGTACCGGATCGATCTCGGGGTTAACATTCGTGCGGGAGCGCATTATACGCAGATGCTTGTCTATGATTTTGATGGAGATGGCAAGGCTGAACTGATGTTCAAGACCGCTCCGGGCACACAAATTATGAAGTACAACAAAAAGGGCAAACCAACCTCACAAAAGTACATCACACTGCCGAAGGAAGATCGCAAAGCCGGGGTGACACACGAGGACGATTATCGCCTCAGTGCGGAAGGGTACTATGACCATGTGGTCGATATGTTCCGGAACTGGCATAAACACGAAGAGGTTGTGAAAGGAAACTGGCCTGCGACACTGGAAGAGGCGTTTGGAATCGAGAAAAAATACAACTATCCGTTATCCCAGCAGGATGCGGAAAGTCTGGCTGACTATTTTATAGATGTATACGCACCGCAGCGGAGCGCCCGCAATGAATTGCGCAAGTTCGAAGGGTTTATTGTGGACGGGCCGGAGTATATTACCGTGTTTGAAGGCAAGTCGGGAAAAGAATTACAGACCGTCCCGTATGAACCCGAACGTCATGATGACGGCCTGATGTGGGGCGATTATGCGATGGCACGCATTGAACCGGCAAACCGGGTAGACCGTTTCCTGGCTGGGGTTGCGTACCTGGATGGCAAGAAACCGTCTGCGATTTTTGCACGCGGATATTATACTCGCTCCACCATGGCTGCCTACAACTGGGATGGCAAGAAACTGAAAAAAGAGTGGATGGTAGACAGTGGCTGGACACCGATGAAAAATCCGTTCAATGACGGGCCACATGGTGTAGATGGCACAGACCCGCAGTACGGTTCGATTACAACACAGGGAGCACACTATTTCAGTGTGGCGGATGTAGACGGTGACGGCAAACAGGAGATTATCTATGGTTCGGCTACGATTGACCACGATGGTAGTGTGTTATATAGTTCCACCGATGTGATGCCGCCCGAGAGTGCTGCACCGGGAACGATTGCCCGTCTAGGACACGGAGATGCACTGCATGTGGCAGATATCGACCCGGATCGCCCGGGACTGGAGATCTTTATGGTACATGAGGGCGGACCTTGGGCGCCGTACGGATATTCCCTGCGTGATGCGAAGACCGGAGAAGTCATTTATGGCGGATATACAGGCAAAGATACCGGACGCGGTATGGTCGGAGATGTCGATCCAACCCGGCGCGGGCTGGAGACATGGGCTGTCGGATTATGGACGGCACAGGGGGAAAAAATAAGTGATCAGGCGCCCGGAACCAATATGAGCATTCGCTGGGCCGCCGACATGACCACCCAAATCGTAGACGGTGCCATCGATGTCACTCCTACAATCAAAGACTGGACACGCGGCACAGTGCTGACCGCGACAGGAACCTTAACCAATAACCACACGAAAGGTACACCGTCGCTGGTTGCCGATGTATTCGGAGACTGGCGTGAGGAGATGCTGGTGCGTACAGCCGACAGTTCAGCGATCCGCATCTATTTGAGCACCGAGAAAACAGATCGCAAGCTCTATACGCTCATGCATGATGCGATGTATCGTGTAGGTATTGCTGGACAGAACAGCGGATATAACCAGCCTTCGTATCCTTCCTTCTACATGGCATCGGATATCGATTGGTCGAAGGTGACGTTGCCGAACTTCTATACTCCGGGGAAAGGCAAAGGGGATAAATAAGACTGTCCGCTCAGATTAGAAAGAGAAATGATGTAAGCTAACCGCAAATAGCTCTGGAATTCGCTTCTGTGTAATGATCACGCAGAGAGATTCCAGAGCTTTTTTGTACATCCAACTACTTCTCGATGTCTTCAGTCAAGTGTGTTGCGGAAGCAAAGGATTCCAGCGTATATTGACCGTCCTGAATCAGTAACTTGGTGATGGAACACTCGGGAACGAGACGTTTCTGCTCAACCAGGAAATTCGGATGCCATCTGTTCAGTTCTTGTTCGGAAAACGTTTGCACCAGGAAATCGGTAATCAGACCGCCATGGGTAGCCAATACAATATGACTGCCGGTTGGCGCCTGTGTTGCCAGTTCGCCGAGCAAAGAGGCCAGCCGTGTGCCTGCCTGTTTGGCAGAGTCACCAACATGTGGAATGAACTCCGGGTCTGCGGTACACTGGTCCCACAAAGCTACAAATTGTTCGAAAGTCTGCTCGGGATCATCACCCCAATTCGCTCGCTCACGCAAGCGTGCATCTTCCGAGACGTCAGACCCGGTAAGGGAAGCAATGGCTTCGGCGGTTTCTTGTGCTCTCCGGAGTGGACTCGCTACGATCCGGTGGATGGGATACGGAGCTTTCGAGAAATGCCGGGCGGTCAATTGAGCCTGACGGCTACCTTCGGCAGTAAGTGGCACGTCTCCAATATCACTTTTTTTGACACCATGTCTGACCAGATAAAAGGTTGTACTCATCGCATGAAATCTCCTTCAACATTGGATTTAGAAATGGCAGATCATGATATAATGATTTTATACTAAGCTTATAGGAACTGAACGTTTCGATCCATTACAATTTGGAGGATATTAATATGAAAAAATTGTTTTTGTCATCTTCTTTTGTTGACACAGCAAGCTTGTTGAACACACTGGAAGAAACGTTAACCGGAAGAACCGTTACCTTTATTCCGACAGCTGCGGTTCCTGAGCCATATGATGCATATGTACATGCGGGCAGGAAGGAGCTTGAGAAGTGGGGACTTATCGTACAAGAGTTGGAAGTATCCACGGCATCTTCTGAAGAAGTAGCAACCAAGTTGCAACAAAGTGACCTGATCTACGTGTCGGGTGGCAACACCTTTTTTCTATTACAGGAGCTTCGCAGAAGTGGAGCAGAGAAATACATACAGGCTCACATCCAAGAAGGGAAAATATACATCGGAGAGTCGGCGGGTTCCATCATTCTCGCCCCTGATATTGCCTATGTGAAAGCTATGGATGATTGCGCGGTAGCACCGGACTTGTCCAGTTACGAAGGGCTGAATGCGGTTGATTTTTATCCCGTGCCGCATGTGGGTTGTCCCCCATTTGTAGAGTCGGCAGCTCAGGTTATGGAAGAGTATCAGTCCGCACTGCCTCTCGTGCCGATAACGAACTCCCAGGTTATTATCATGGATGGGGAGCAGTACCGGATTAGTAGCATCTAACGTCAATTTTAACGATGTTTATTCAAAAATAGAGCGAATACATCTGTACGCCATATCGCGCTTGGAGGGAGGTTGTAGAGATGGGGACAGGATCAGTAACGAATCATACACCATCCTTTTCAGGCAGTCTTTTTCAGGAACGCCTTCGCACCGAAGATTGGGGTCCGCGTTTTTTCGCTTATTATTACAAACAATGGGATGATTATCAGATGTCCTACCACACTCATGACTCCACGGAAATTATGTACATCATTACGGGTATGTGCCGAGTGGATGTGAGGATGGCAGACGGAAGCTCGGAACAGGCGGTGTTGAAAAAAGGACAGTTCATCCTGCTGGATGCAGGGGTTCCCCATCGGCTGTTGGTGCAGGACGGCGTGCCGTGCCGAATGCTCAATGTAGAATTCGGTTTTGCGCGTACTGCATCTGGACAACTTACCATAAAGCAACTTGCGCAGGAAGAGGATACGGTTCATGCTTTTCTAACTCGATCTACTCCTTATCTTGTTTTGCCTGACCCGGAAGAGGTGTATTACACGATGAAAAGCCTGGTGCTTGAGCTGGATCAGCGTGGTCTGATGGAACAGAGGCTGAGACAAGAGCAGGCACCGGAACAATCGCAAGAGCAAACGAAGTCTGAACTTTCTCCAGTACACATGGGAGTGATTCCTGCCGAAGAGCGCACGCTTCATCGTGAAGCCCGAAACCTGACATCCCCGGAGCAGGGAACGTTGGTAAGAACTCTTTTTATCCAACTGCTCGTTCGGATTGCAAGACTGCGAGGCGAGATGGAACGAAGTGCACTGGATCAGACAGAGATATATATAAAACGTACGATTGAATTCATGCATCACAATATGGATCGCAGTATTCAGATGAAGGATATCGCGGCAGCAGTCAATTTACATCCAGGGTATTTGCACCGCATTTTCCGTAATTATATGCAATGGACTCCGACCGATTATTTGACGATGCTACGGATGGAGAAGGCCAAGATGTTGCTCCAGCAGACCAATATTCCGATCTCCGAAATTTCAGACTATGTGGGTGTGGGCAGTCGGCAGTATTTTCATATGCTTTTCAAAAAATATACAGGCATGACGCCTGTTCAATACCGGGATTCCATGGAGCGAATTCAGTGGAGTTACCCGGAGGAATTGGAGTAGAAGCAGGGCCGCCGTGCTGGAACAGGCGGGTAGAAACTAAATGTTGAACTGAAAGGGTATTCATGATATCCTTTGTTCAGAAGTAACCCATTGGTTGATAATGTAGTAGTAATTTAATATATTCAGGATTGTGACTGTTCGGCAGGCGATACCTAAATTGTTCGTAGTAAACATGAGTTGTGCATGTTACTGCTTCAATTTAGGTTTTTTTTATAGGAGATTTTGATTTTTCGAAGAATTTTATGGAATATTAACGGGACGAGCATGTGATGAGTTGGGGGTGATGCAGATGAAGATTAGGAAAATTTTTAATAACAATGTAATTTTACTGACGGATGATAACGGGCACGAAATGATCGTGATGGGAAAAGGGATCGGGTATAACAAACATAACAGTGATGTTATCGACTTTTCACAAGTAGAGAAAAAGTTCGTCGTTGAAAAAGCAACGTCTGACAAACTGATGGGGCTGATTGGTGAGATTCCAACCGAACATCTGGAGTTGTCGAATGAAATTATTGAATTTGCCGAACAACAGCTTGCCCTCAAATTCAGTGACAACATCTACATCACCCTAACGGATCATATCAGTTTTGCACTGAGAAGGTTTCCTGAGGGCATCATTGTAAAGAATGCTTTGCTGTGGGAGATCAAAAAATTCTATGCAGCCGAATATGAAGTTGCCTTTAAAGCGCTCCGCATTATTGAGCAGAAAACAGGCGTGAAGCTGCCAGAGGATGAGGCTGGTTCCATTGCTCTTCATTTTGTGAATGCACAGCAGCGTGGGCAGGATATGAAACAAACCTATCAGATGACGAAGATTGTTAACGATCTAGCGAACATTGTGAAATACCATTTTGGAATCAAACTGGACGAAAACTCGATTAATTACAGCCGTTTCCTCACACATTTGCGATATTTTGCGTACCGAATTCTTCATGATGAGTTGATTCCGGAGGATCGGGATTCTTTATACGATCATGTAAAGGACAAGTACCCCGAATCGTACGCGTGCGCGAAAAAGATTAGAAACTATCTGGAGATTAACTACGAGAAGAAAACAACGAATGAGGAAATGGTTTATTTCATGATCCACATTCACCGGGTCACGAACCGTGAGCATGATCTGGCGGAAGAATGAAGAAATACGTATACAAATTATACATTAGGGATTGTGACTGTTCGGCAGGCGAAACCTGAACTGAGGCTTGTGTATTGACTAAGGTCAGTAGACGAGCTTCAGTTCAGGTTTTTATTTTGTCATCGTAGTACGTCATCCGAAATGATGAAGTGAAGATCTGAATTGTAGGGATTATACAAAGTATGGGGGGAACAACATGGATTATCTCAAATTAGCTCAAAACATTGTTGACCGCGTTGGAGGAAGGGAGAACATTCAATCGCTGACTCACTGCGCTACCCGTTTGCGATTTGTCTTGAACGATAACCGGAAGGCCGATGCAGACACACTCGAAAACACAGCAGGCATCCTGAAGGTGGTTGAAAGCGGCGGACAATTTCAGGTTGTTGTAGGCAATGACGTGTCAGAGGTGTACAAACATATCGTTGCGGAAGGGGAATTCGATGGAGCAGGTTCCGGTGCAAGCTCTGAAAAAGAAAAGAAGAGCATTCGTTCAGCCATCTTTGGCTTGATATCGGGCAGTCTAACGCCATTAATCCCGGTATTTGCCGGAGCGGGCCTGGTCAAGGCGCTGTTAATCGTTCTTGAGAGAGCGGGATGGATTGCTGTGGATAGTGGAACGTATGCCATATTAGCTGCGGCAGGGAATTCTATCTTCTATTTCTTGCCGATTCTACTTGGGATTACGATTGCTAAAGTTCTGAACGTGAACTCCTATGTGGCAGCGGCGATCGGCGCCGCATTAATGGAGCCGAATTTTACGGCTTTGACAGCAGCGGGAACTACAACTCATTTTCTAGGCATTCCGGTATCGTTAATGAACTACGCTTCGTCGGTCTTTCCGATGTTTATCGCCGTTAGCATCTACGCGGTTCTGGAGAAGTTTTTGAAGAAAATCATGCACAAAAATGTGCAGTTGTTCGCAGTTCCGTTCTTCTCCCTTGTCATTATGGTACCGCTCACGGCCATGTTGATTGGTCCATTCGGGCAGTATGTAGGTCAATGGATCGGGGATATCGTTAATTTCCTGATTAACAGCAACTCGGTCATCGCCGGAATTATTCTGGGGGGAACGTGGTCCTTCCTTGTATTGCTTGGACTACACTGGGCAACGGTGCCTATTATTATGGGTAATCTGAGCGCTGGGGGCGATCTCATTGCACCTCTTGCGGCAACATCCGTTGCGGCTTCGATGGGGATTGGTCTCGGGGTATTCCTGAAAACAAAGGATAAAGATCTTAAGGCTTTGAGCGGTTCATCTTTCCTTTCTGCAATCCTGTCCGGGGTTACTGAACCGATTCTGTACGGTATCATTCTGCGTTATCGCAAAACACTTATTTATCTGGTAGCCGCTGGAGCCATTGCCGGTGGATTGATGGGATATCTCGGTGTGAAGTTGATTGTATTCAATTTCTTCCTTAATGTGTTCACACTGCCGGCCCAGAGTCCAATGTTGTATTACATTATTGGCGTGTTGACTGCGATTGCGGGCGGAGCCCTGTGTGTGGTGCTGTTTGGTTACGAGAGCAAGAAAAATAATCAGGTTGCTGAAGGTCCGAAGGTACAGAAAGACGAGAATAACCAGCACCCAACACCTGAATCGTCCACGGCGAAAATGGAACAAAACGCTGCCGGGATCGACGCGAACGTTGCGATGGAATGCTTGATTACAAGTCCACTCGAAGGAACGGTCATTCCGCTTCATGACGTGGAGGATGTCGTATTTTCCTCGGAGTCGATGGGGAAGGGCGTAGCCATCATTCCGTCCAAAGGTCAGCTCGTATCCCCGGTAGACGGCGTCGTGTCGGTCACGATGAAAAGTGCACATGCCATCGCAGTCACCTCGGACGAAGGTGTCGAAATTCTCATGCATATCGGCATAGATACGGTGAGATTAAAAGGGAAGTATTTTACTCAGAAGGTTCAGCAAGGGAACCGAATCCGTAAGGGAGGGGTACTGATTGAATTTGATATGGATCAGATTCGGAACGAAGGCTTTAAGCTGACCACGCCAATTGTGGTGACGAACTCCGATCAATTCCGCGATATTACGCCGTTGCTGTCAGAAGGAACGGTTGCTGTCACAGAGGAACTGTTATCTGTTCGATCCTAAATCAGATCAGAGAGGAGTAGAGCGAGATGAAGCTGATTGTTAATGCAGATGATTATGGCATCACGATGAGAGTGAGCGAAGGCATCATTCATGGAATGAAACAGGGTCTGATTACAGATACCTCGGCGTTGGTGAATTCGGTACATTTTGAAAAGAGTAGCATTATGGCCCTTGAAGCGGGCATTACGTCTATGGGGGTTCATCTGAACCTGACGTTCATGACCCCTGTGCTGGAAGCTTCGGCTGTTCAGAGTATCGTGGACGAGTCGGGCCGTTTCTATCGAAAACCTGGACTTATTCCTTCGACCTATGATCCTGGGGAAGTACGCGCGGAGTTGAAGGCACAGATCGAGAAGTTTCTCGCTTCCGGGTTAACGTTAAATCATCTGGATACCCATCATGGGGTGAGTGTGAAAGATGCACAAATGTTGGACTTGGTCATGGAACTGGCTCGGGAATATAACGTTCCTATGAGAAGAGATGATATCTTATCTCCGGAGTTGAACGGCAAGCTTGTGGATGCGGGGATTCGGTCTACGGATATATTGTGTGGTGATCCGGCTATGCCTACTCTGCAGGAATCATGGTTGCGCGGGGTACTGGATCAGTATAAGGATACGGATACGGAAAATATCGTTGAGATTGCTGGACATCCAGGTTATGCGGATGATGAACTGCGAAGTATCTCTTCTCTGGTAGAGGAGCGTGAGCATGATCTTGCGGTGTTGCTCAATCCGGCACTACGGGAATATGTGGAGGAACAAGGGATTCAACTCATTAGCTATAGTCAACTGTAGTTGAGGATATGAGAAGAATTGAGAATAATAAGAAAAGATAAGATAAGTTAGGATTTTTGACACTCTGCCTCCGAACAGGTCATGATTTTGATAACGCTCTCCGTCTTACTGTTGCTACAATGAACCCATGAAGCAAGTCATTAACCGAAGCCGGAAGGTTCGGATTACGGGAGGACATGTACATGTCGTTCAAAGTAGCGTTTATCGGGGCGGGTAGCATTGGTTTTACAAGAGGATTATTGCGTGATCTGCTCACCGTACCGGAATTTAATAACATCGAGATCGCATTCTGCGATATTAATCAGCACAATCTCGACATGGTCACCGAGCTGTGCCAGCGGGATATCCGAGAGAATGGATTGAATATTCAGATTCAGCCGACAACCAATCGGAGAGAAGCGTTGAAAGACGCCAAGTATGTTCTGTGTACGATTCGTGTAGGGGGACTGGAAGCTTTTGCAACCGATGTCGATATTCCGCTCAAATACGGGGTGGATCAATGTGTCGGGGATACGCTGTGTGCAGGCGGCATTATGTATGGACAGCGCGGGATTGCCGAGATGCTTGAGATCTGCAAAGATATTCGCGAACAGAGTGCGCCGGATGTGCTGCTCCTGAATTACTCCAATCCGATGGCGATGCTGACCTGGGCGTGCAACAAGTACGGTGGTGTGCGGACGATCGGACTATGTCACGGCGTTCAGCATGGACATCATCAGATTGCGGAAGTGTACGGGCTAGAAAAGAGTGAAGTGGATATTATCTGTGCAGGTATCAATCATCAGACATGGTATATTCAGGCGTCCCACAAAGGTAAGGATCTTACGGGGGAATTGCTGGAAGCTTTTGAGAAGCATCCCGAGTACAGTCGTACGGAGAAAGTTCGGATCGATATGTTACGCCGTTTTGGTTATTACAGTACTGAATCCAATGGTCACTTAAGTGAATATGTGCCATGGTATCGCAAACGTCCTGAAGAGATTAATGACTGGATTGACATGGGAAGCTGGATTAACGGTGAAACGGGTGGATATCTGCGCGTGTGTACCGAGGGGCGTAACTGGTTCGAAACGGATTTCCCAAACTGGATGAAGGATGATCCGATGCAGTATTTACCGGAGAAACGCGGCGAAGAGCACGGCTCCTATATCATAGAGAGCCTGGAGACGGGACGTGTGTATCGGGGTCATTTTAACACTGTGAACAACGGGGTGATCTCCAACTTGCCGGATGATGCCATCATTGAAGCACCGGGTTATGTGGATCGTAACGGCATCTCGATGCCGCATATCGGCGAACTGCCTCTGGGCCCAGCGGCGGTGTGCAATGTGAGTATTTCCGTGCAGCGCCTTGCGGTGGAGGCAGCAGTGCATGGGGACGATAAGCTGCTACGACAGGCATTTATGATGGACCCGCTGGTAGGCGCGGTTTGTAATCCGAAGGAAATCTGGCAGATGGTCGATGAGATGCTGGTTGCACAGGCGAAGTGGTTGCCACAGTACAGTGATGCGATTACAGCTGCAGAAGAGAGACTTGCTACGGGTGATCTTATTCCAACCAAGGCATACGAAGGCGCAGCACGTCTGAAGGTCAAAACGGTAGAAGAGATGCAACAAGATCGGGATGCCGCGAATAAAAATGCAGGTGAGTCCGATAAAGGCAAGGACCGCGAGAAGGTACAGAGGTAGAGAGTGCAGAAACAAAAGTCATTATAGCAGGATAACAATAACCAGCGCAAAAGCATAAAAACAGCATGATAATGAGGCATAGATAACAGCGTGAATGAAGCGGAAAAGAAGAGAAACGAGGACGGAGCAGCATTAGAACTGCTTCGTCTTTTTGTTGTGGGCACATAAAACCAATTACAATGCACAACATATTACCTTTACAGACATAGTAATATGTCTTATAGTATACTCAGAGTAAGAGGGAGAGCGGTGAGACGCACAGATGGATGTTCAAGTGATTAACAGTGACCTGATTCGGGGAAATATTGACCCCATTATTTTGAGTGTGCTTATTCCAGCAGACAACTACGGATATGGCATTATTAAGGAAATATATCGTAAAAGCGGGGAGCAGTTTGAACTTAAGGAGCCAACGCTGTATTCCAGTCTGAAACGGCTGGAGAAGAGTGGGTACGTGGAGTCTTATTGGGGTGAGGAGACGCAGGGTGGAAGGCGGAAATACTACCGGATTTCCAGCCAGGGACGTGAAGTTTATCAATTGCAGGTTCAAGCTTGGCATGCAGCCAAAACGTTAATCGATTGCATGATTGCCACCGGTGAAGAAGGAGATGAGTAAGGATGACGCTCGAAAGACGGATGAATCGGCATTTGGAGAGTTTATTTGCAGGTGCACAGGATACACTGGAGCATCGGGAGTTGAAAGAAGAAATTCGTAGCAACCTCGCCGCACGAATAGATGATTATCTGGCTGAAGGCATGAGCGAGGAGCAAGCTTTCCAGACAGCGATACAGCATATGGATGGTATGGAACAATTCATGAGTGATTACCGACATGTGAAACGTGTTCCTTATTGGACAGCGCTGTGGCAATCGACCCTTATCTACAGCCTGGTTGCCTGGATTATCACGATTCCTACACGAGTGATGTTAGGCGGTGCTGCTCTGAACAATCTGCTTTTGATCATTAGCCTGATTGTGGGAGCCGCTTATGTAGTTTACTCGATGAGCAACAGAGAGAATGGCAGTGGATCTTCCGATACAGAAAAGACCACACGGGTTCGTGTGTTAGTGTTGAAGCAGTGGCAACGTAGAGCATGGTGGCTGTGGGCAGCCGTTGTGCTTGTGCTTTGGGGTACGCAGGCAGCATTGCGATTTGGAAGCAATATTTGGTTTGACCGACCCATTCAGGTGAATGGACCCTACCAGCTCGCTGTCATTTTGTTTGCTTTTGCATTACCGCTACTTAGTATCCTCATTCCTCTGGTCGTTCACCGGGCATACCGGATCGTTAGCAAATACGAAGTGAGTGATAACATATGAACGGAAAGAATCGGTGGATTGTTTCCTTATTTATTATCGGGTTATTGGGTCTTGTCGTGGTGGAAGGGTTCGTTAATCCTAAAATTGCGGCAGATCAGAGTCGATATGAAGCCGAGCAGAATAGTCCGCTGACGCATGATTTTACGGCCTTGGCCAAATATCAAAATGCGTACATGGGGAATTTCTCGAATCTAAGTCATCTGAATCAGAATCTGCCGTTACATGAGCAATTGGATGGTTATCAGCTGTTTCCCGAGAAATTGACCGCTCAGATTAATTACAGTCTGAATACAGATGAGATGGATGCGGTGCAACTTGATCGAATCCTCGTGTATAACGCTCTTGCAAACTTTGTACTGATCGATAATCTGGAGCAGATTGTCTACCAGTTCAAAGACACACGGGTTGTGTTCGACCGCAAGCTCGCGCAGCAATGGGCTGGAACAGAGCTTAAAGCGCTACAAAAGCCGGAGCTCTGGGATTCTATCGTTCGCGAGAAGCTGGTGGAACCGGCTGACGTGCGGGCTTTATTTTCACAAATTGTTGACAATTCTTAGGGTTGAATTCGCTGGAAATGGGCAAGGTGCTCGACTCTTCTCTCATGCTATGTTATTATAAGTCTCTGATAACGTGGTAACGAACTAAAGCGTTTGAGCTTGGTCATAGACATGGAGGGGTACGAGAGATGAGAAAGAAAGCAATTCTACTATTATTTATTAGCATATGTATGATCATTATGGCGGGCTGTTCCAGCTCGGCAAGTAAAGACGAGAATACGATTATTGTAGGGATCGACGATAAGTTTGCTCCAATGGGATTCCGGGATGAGAAGAATGAAATTGTTGGATTTGACATTGATTATGCCCGTGCAGCTGCGGAGAAAATGGGTAAAAAGGTGACTTTCCAGCCGATTGATTGGTCTTCCAAAGAGTCGGAGCTGAACAGCGGCCGGATCGATATGATCTGGAACGGATATACAATTACAGACGAGCGCAAAGAGAAAGTGCTTTTCACCAAGCCTTATCTGGAGAACAGTCAGGTGGCGATTACTCTGGCAGACTCCCCGATTACGAAGCTGGACGAACTGGACGGCAAAAATGTAGGTTTGCAGGCATTGTCCTCAGCGGCAGATGCGCTGGCGGCAAGTCCTCTGAAGGATAAAGTCAAAGCTTCAGAATTCAAAGACAATGTACTGGCACTGACTGATCTGAAAACGAAACGTCTGGACGCAGTCATCATTGATGAAGTGGTCGCAAGATATTATATGTCGAAGGAAGAAGGCACTTTCAAATTGCTGGATGAATCACTTGCGCCAGAGCAATATGGCATCGGGATCAAAAAAGGCAATGAAGAACTTCTCAATCAGCTGCAAAATGCGCTGGATGAGCTGAACACGGACGGCCAAGCCGCTGAAATCTCTAAGAAATGGCTTGGTGAGGATAAGGTTCTGAAGTAAGAAGAATCATTTAGAATTGAATTTGCGAATTTGAAAGTAGCCAGGTGAAACACACCTGACAAATAATGATGTGAGCTTTTCCCAGTTGGGGAAACTGTACTCACGAAAACGATGACCCCGTATTCCATGATGGAGCGATATGCTTCCAAGGAGTGCGGGGTTAACAGATTAGAGGAGAACTAATTCATGAATTGGGACTATATTTCAACGATTATAAAACCGATGCTGGAAGGTGCACAAACGACGATTTTCTTATTTTTACTTGCGATTGTGCTATCGGTACCCCTAGGATTCGCGGTAACGTTGGCGATGCGGAGCCAGTTCAAACCGCTGGCGTGGATTGCACACACATACGTCTATGTGATGCGTGGGACACCGTTACTTTTGCAAGTATTATTTTTCTGTTTCGGCCTTCCATTACTTCCTGTCATCGGAGAGTATCTGGTCTTTGATCGTTTCATTGCAGCGGCTATCGCATTTATTCTGAACTACGCAGCTTACTTTGCAGAAATCTTTCGGGGCGGATTGTTGTCCATTGATAAAGGTCAGCATGAGGCGGCCAAAGTGCTTGGACTCACGAAGTGGCAGACCATGACGAAAGTTATCATTCCACAGATGGTTCGGGTGGTGCTTCCAGCCACAGCGAACGAGGCCATTACGCTGGTTAAAGATACGGCATTGCTCTACGCTGTAGCTGTACCCGAGTTGCTCTATTATGCGCAAGCCGCAGTGAATCGGGATTTGCAACTCATTCCATTTTTCGTAGCGGCGATTATGTATTTGCTTATGACTCTGGTGCTTACCTTGCTATTCAAGGTTCTGGAGAAGCGCTTTTCGTATGAATAAATCAAATCTGTTCAATCAAAGGACTGTCTGCATATGACCTATAGTATAGAAGTAAATCAGTTGAAAAAATCATTTGGCACACTGGATGTGCTGAAACAGGTATCTTTTAACGTGGCGCCAGGGGAAGTCATTGCGGTCATCGGGCCTTCGGGTTCGGGGAAGAGCACGATGCTGCGCAGCCTGATCCACTTGGAGGATATTACAGGCGGAACGATTCGAATTCAGAATCAGACACTGGCGGATGACGGAAGGTACGTAGGTGCTGCAGAGATTCGGAAGATTACCGATCGTATGGGCATGGTGTTTCAGCATTTTAACTTGTTCCCGCATCTGACTGTACAGGCTAACCTGGAACTCGCACCGAAGACGTTGAAAAAGGAAAGTACCAAAGTCATTCGTAGCCGCAGTGCGGAATTACTTGCCAAAGTCGGATTGTCGGACAAGGCCGATGCTTATCCGGCGAATCTGTCCGGTGGACAGAAGCAGCGCGTAGCGATTGCCCGTGCCCTGATGATGCAACCGGACATCCTGCTCTTTGATGAGCCAACCTCAGCACTCGACCCGGAACTGACGGGAGAAGTGCTTCGCGTCATCAAGCAATTGGCACAGGAAAACATGACGATGATGATTGTCACGCACGAGATGAGCTTTGCTCGTGATGTTGCGGATCGTGTCTTCTTCATGGACAATGGCGAAATTGCCGAGCAAGGCCCACCCGATCAACTGTTCGGTGCACCCAAGCTCGCACGTACCCAGACGTTTTTAAAGAGAGTAGATATGGAAGAGTAACGGTGGAGCGTGATTTAAAACAGGTGCGAATGCCAAGCTCCCATGAAATCCCTGGGGGATTCGCACCTGAGAATAGGCTGATTTGAACCCTTTTGGCATATTACCTTGAATATTTTAAGGGCTTTATATTAAGATGAAACTAATTAGTAGAAGAATTAAACGAGAACACGTAATAAAGTATACAATCTATGCTTTTATTACGTGTTTTTTCGCTGTCGCACTCCGTATGGAGTGCGTGGATTGAAATCTGATTTTCTCGGCTTCGCTTACAACCAACACGCTAACGATCACAGAGAAGCTTATTTTGTCGTTTCGGCGACCTTTGGAATTCTAACGATCACCACAAGCGTTATTTGGGCTGAAACCCTCAAAATGTAGCGTAGATCACTGTACATCAAGTAAATAAGCTTTCTTGTGATCGTTAGATTTTATAAATGCCTAAAATAGGCTGAATAGTGTCGCTGGTGATCGTTAGAATCTGGAAACCGGAGATCGCCCACACTAGTGTGCATTTAAAACGAAACTTTCCCCATAGATAATATAGGTGAGAGAAACCTCGAGTTCATACGATCTTTCCAAGAGACACGCACCACTATTTTTGATAAAACTATGCCAGTTGGTTGATGCAGTCTTTAGTGTTATAGTTTTGACTGCGGGTGTATTTTACATATTAGGAGTACGATCAATATGCTACTTATTACTAGAAAATTAATAAATCGACTAAGCGAACCTTACAAAGAAGCAGATATGCTGGCCTGTTATGTTACGTCACAAGCGATTTCCTCAACGACATCTCGAGCTATATTGCTGATCAATCATGACGTGCTTAAAATTTTGTTCCTCAATTTATTTTCTTCCAAAGTTGTTCAAATGGTTCGAATACCACTTTCAGATCTGGAGCAACAGCGACTCAAATCCGGGGTTTCGTTGGCGTCGATATGGTCATTTCAGTCTCATGGTATTCATTATCGGTTTAGCATCATCAAAAAAATGCTTACTCTCGGCTCCTTGCAAGCAGAGTTTCTAGCGTTTGTTGAAGAACATGTTGTGAGAGCCTGACGATAAGTATAGAATCTTTTTGCTTATAACATGAAGCCGGCAAAGGTTATTTTATTATAAAAACAAATTCAAAAAGGCATATCCATTGTCCCAACTCGCTGCATCACAGCTAGTCTGACATAAAGGATATGCCTTTTACATTTCTATAACCGTTTGTGTTGATATTTATATTAAATCCAACATGATAGCTAAGTTTTATACCAAAGCTGAATATCTTATCTAAGCTTGAAGCACAGCTTCACTACCAAGACTTTCGTTTTCTACCGTGCGATGTTTCAGGAAATACGTCAATGTACCGACCAGACCGAGAACAGCGAAGATGCACAGAATGCCGATCTGATCCCAGGCAACGCCGAATTGTCCGCTGGAGATGACCGCTTTGTATCCCGTTACGGAGTACGTCATTGGTAACCATGGGTTGAACACTTTCAGCCAGTTTGGAATGAGTTCCAGTGGGAACGTTCCCGCGCTGGTGGTGAGTTGGAAGATGAGCAGCAGGATGGCAATGAATCGTCCCGGATTTTCCAGCCAAGTGACCAATGCCTGAATGATGTACATAAAGCTCAGACTCGTCACAAAGCTGAACAGAAGGAATAACGGCACACTCTGTACCTTCAGGCCAAGCCCGTACAATACCAGTCCGGAAGCGAGCAAAGATTGAACGCCACTCATAATGGTGAAGGCAAGGGTTTTGCTGACAAATCGATTCCAGCCACTTGCGTCACTTACACTGCTGCCACGTGTTGGCACAACCAGCGTTGCAATCAACGCACCGACAAATAATCCGAGTGATAGAAAATAGGGCGAAAAACCTGTGCCGTAGTTGGGCACTTCGTTTAATTTGTGTTCATCGACATGAACAGGTTCGGCATACATCGTGACCAGTTCATCGGTCTTTTTGACACTGCTCGTTTGTTGCGCAGCGTCGTTTAATTTGGTGGCGAGTTCACCGGAACCGTCCGTTAATTTGATCGTGCCTTCTTGTAGCTTACCAGCACCATCAGCCAGCTTATGAGAACCGTCCGTAAGGGTGGAAACTCCGCCCTCCAGCTGGCTTACGCCAGACAACAGCTTACTTGCGCCAGTATTCAGTTGCTCTGATCCTGTTGCCAATTTGGCACTGCCAGCTGCGGCTTCGTTTAATTTGGCATTGAATTGGTTGAGTCCGGCACTGAGCTTTTCTTGTCCGCCGGATAACTGTGCAGCGCCTTGTACCAGCTGTTCTTCACCTTGAACCAACTGGCTACTGCCTTGATGCAATTGTTGCTGTGCAGCTTGCAGTTGCTGACTTCCGGCAACGAGTTGCTGTCCGCCTTGATATACCTGCTCACTGCCAGCGGCAACGGCCTGACTAGCCGCGAGTAACTGTTGAACAGCGGGGCTGGCTGCCAGTTCGGGACTGGCCTTTGCTAATTGAGCCAGACCTTGGGCGACCGCTTTTGCGCCTTCGCTGACTTTGCCGCTACCTTCCACGGAAGTTTGCAGTCCGGCGGTCAGCTTGGCACTGCCTTGTTCGGTAGCTGCGAGTCCGGCGTCCAGTTTGGACGCGCCTTCTTGCGCAGCTTGGATACCGGCATGCAGCTGTTTACTGCCAGCTGCAGCCTGCGTTGCGCCGTCACCCAGCTTGGTGCCGGCGGCAGCTAATTGTGCGAGACCACTGGATAATGTGCTCGCGCCGGAGTTAAGATCACCTGTGCCTTTGGCGAGGGTGGCTGTGCCTTCTTTTAACGAAACGGCGCCGGTTTGCAGCTTGCCTGCCCCGTCAGCCAGTTTCGCCAGGTTTTCTTTTAACGTAGCCGCCCCTTCGTCCAGTTTGCTTGCTCCATCATGGATTTTACCTGCGCCATCTCCGGCATCCGCCAAACCGTCCGAGATTTTCTCGACCTTATCCAGCAGGGTTTCGGTATATGATTCTGTGACTTTGGCAGAGACTTTGGAGCGAATCTGTTTCACCGCCGTACCACCGATCTGACCCGCAAGGAAGTTGTACCCTTCGTTGGGCTCGTAGATCAGCTCAGCCGGAGCCGGATGCTCATCCATCAGCGTGGTTGCTTTGGCAGAAAAATCTTCTGGAATGACAATGGTCATGTAATATTTGTTATCCTTCATGCCTTGTTCTGCCTGGTCGCGGGTGACGAACTGCCAGTTGAAATCATCGCTTTTTTTCAGCTCATCGACCAGATTCTGACCGACTTCAAGCGATTTGTCATTGTAAACTGCACCCCGATCCGTGTTGACCACGGCGACAGGTAATTCATTCATTTTGCCATATGGGTCCCAGAAGGCGTTCAGGAACAGTCCGCTATATAACACGGGAATGAACAGCACCACGAGAATTGGAATAAATACTTTTGGTTTCTTAAAGGCGGATTTCAGATCCTGCCCAAATACACGAAATGATTTCATGATGTTCTCTCCCTATCTTACGCTTATCCCTTGTTTCTCTATTTAGTATGGTATGTGTGCGTCTGCGGGCGTCTCTCTAGTTGGGGGATAATCCATTTTTGAGAAAAAGACCTACAAACGCTTTGATCTGATCCTTGTGCAAGGTAGGATGCGCTTTATTCCAATCGGATGTTAGGCTGACGTATAACTTCAGTAGCACAAACGAGACCAGCTTTGGATCGTCGCTCCGAATCTGCTGTAACTCCATGGCCCGACTAACCTGACGCTCGAGATATTCGAGAATGGCCTTCTCTACTTTTTGCAGACCCTCTCTCGCTTGGGGTGTTCCGAAATCGTTGACCTCTTGGAAAAGCTTGATCAGCAGCTCGTGCTCCTCCCGATATTCCAGCAACGAGTCCATACTCTGATGCACGTTATCCAGAAAAGAGTTTTCTTCCTTCACCGTCTGCTCCGTAATCCGTTTCATGTCTGCAATAATCGAGCGCAGGATCTCATCAAACAATTCTTCTTTGTTCTCGAAAAAGGTATAGATCGTTCCTTTGCCCACATTGGCCAGTCTCGCCACTTGCTCCATCGTTGTGGCTTTGTAGCCAAACAGGGCAAAGGATTTCTCGGCAGAGTCCATCACCTGTTGCCTTCGATCTATCGTTTTCACGGCTATGCACCTCCTTGGGGTCTGACGTGTGTAATCGGTGAAGCGGGTAAAACACAAATTACAATTGACCAGTTTACTGTTTTGGTCAGTTGGTCGTTATCTAATGTAGCACTTGTGTATGAGGTTGGATGTGATCTATGTCATAGTTTGGAAAGTGAACGTTGTGATGGTGGGGTGGGGAGAAGTTGGGAGAGTAGAGTAAGGTGCGAATGTGAAGCTCACATGAAAACCCCGGGGGATTCGCACCTTGAAAGTAGTGAAAATAGGGCATTTTGATGCCTTTTGGCAACAATATGCTGGAAAAAGATTGAATTCGCAGGCGGGAACACATAGAATAGTAGTGAAAAAACGTAGTTTTGTGATGTGTACGAACGTACTATACGTGTTTTTCGCTGTCTCACTCCGTATGGAGTGTGTGGATTGAAATCATAGGGGGGGAGTCGGTATCAAAATGAGCAATCGGCTACTCACTCGAGATTAGAAGTTTTGAAGATGTTATCCATATATCAACCGATGAGGAGTGTCAGGACATGTCCATACATCACATAGGTCAAAAGGTTACTTTTGCCGATATCAAAACGAGGTTACCTCACGAAAGCTGGATGTATACACAGAATGATGCACATGATGGTGAATTTGATGCCGAGGAAGTATGGCTGCATTCAGGTGATCTTCATATCAGTAAGCTGTTGCTGGATGAGGGGCCTTTTTTAATTATGGTGGAGGGAAATCTGATCGTTGATTGTTATATTGGAAACACCGAATCCGACGCGGCCTCTTCTAATCTGTTTGTGCTTGGTGATCTTACAACGCCTTATATGCTCGTGGGAGGGCAGGAAATATATATTACAGGTAATCTTTATGTGGAGGATATGTTCTGGGGAGATTACAACCATGGAGAATTGACGGTGAGAGGCAACGTAGAAGGTGGGCTGCTAGTAAGTACAGAGCAATATGGAATTCAGGTTCAAGGACAGCGGAAAGTGAAGCGTCAGCTTGAAGAGTGGGAGGATCTCGGACCATGGCAAGGCTTTGACATGCTGGAGTTATTTGTTCCTGAGTGTGTAATTGACGAAGATACAGAAGAGCCGTTTCCATGGCGAGAAGAGATGATAAAGAGGTTACAGCAGGGACAGCCTATCATTAAACGAGAGTATATTTATGCCGCAGAACTAGCGCCAGATGTACCGGATTGGTTCGAAAATCATAAGTTCACCGCTGAGAACATTGAGCGTCTTACTCACCCTTCATTATTACCTGTAAGAGA
The DNA here is from genome assembly GCF_057597225.1 of Paenibacillus sp. NN59. NCBI lineage: Bacteria > Bacillati > Bacillota > Bacilli > Caryophanales > Paenibacillaceae > Paenibacillus > Paenibacillus sp. NN59. Next base: position 1,270,641 of record NZ_CP199678.1, read on the forward strand.
GCAGGGTGAGTTGCTGAACAGCTATGAGTTTTGGGTGGATGGACAGTTTTGCCGAGGTTCTGTCTACGGGGATGAGTATACGGAAGGCTATTTCCGGAGTCTGTATTTTCAAGACGACCAAGGCTGTGCATTGTTGCTCAAAATAGAGCCAGCAGGCCAAGCTTCAGGCTCTCTTAATGAACTTGCTGAGCAAGCGGGCACTCCTGTCTGGATGATCTCAGGCGCATATCGTTATGTGAACAGTGAGAACTCCGAATGGAGCGTATTTACGGAAGACTCACCTTCGGATATTCAGCAGTTAAGCAACCGTGGATGGGATACTTTGCTGCAGTCCGTATCGAATTACCAGTATGTCCGCACCTTGATTTCGCCGCAACGTATTCGTGAATTATTAGCGTTGCCTATCGCGGAGCCGTATGACGATTATTATGATGATGACCGGCATGGGTTGTGGATTGAAGACTTCTATTTTGCATTTCGACAAGCAGGTCAAATGTATAATGATGTTCCCCAGCCAGCTATGCTGCGTATTGGTAGAGAGTATACGGATACACAAGGGGAGACGAAGGTCGAGAAATACTTCTATACGCTACACCGGCATGCGGACGGCACGGAAATTGTGTTAATTGAATACTCGGCTCAGGAGCAAGAGGATGAGGAAGAGCCATTGTTGCTTGAACTTCATTATGTAGGTGGTCCTAAATTACTACATGCCGTTCAATTGCTGGAACGAGGACGCAAAGAGCTGATGCAAGCGAATCAGGATTTGCTGGATGGGGAATTGCCCTATGCTGTTGAATCCTTTGCGAAGCGATATTGGAAGTCCAAAGGATACCTGAAATAAAAGAGCTACACCATAAAACAAGGCGCCTAGACAGGATATTGCACCTGACCGAGCGTCTCTGTTTGGAGTTCGTCGATTGAAATATGTGAACTTAAGTAAGTTGTTAAAAAATAAAAAAAAGATGCTCGTCTGAGCACCTACACACTGGGATAATTTAAAATGTACAGCCAATTTGTGGTGTCTATGAATTTCTCTTTTTCAGATGTAATCATGTTCGCAACGTTAATTATTGCGCTCCTGACATACATTGATCGAAAAAAGAAATAACCCGCCATAGGTTGGAGGCCTAGCGGGTTATTTCTTCACCTTACGAAACACACTTGGAGGATTATCCATCGCAAATGCTGTACAGGAGTAGCCATTGGCCTGGCTACTCTTATTTTTCCTTACTTTCATTTTATTAAACATTCATGCGACATACAACCGATGTATACATATTTTTATTCTTTAACTTTAACAACGAAGCGCAATAGTACAATATTGATAGAGACTCGGAAAGGTGCTGACGAACAAACGATGAATAGCGAGCAAACCAAGTCACTTATCGGCGCGACCTCTTTGGAAGAGTATGTGCAAAAGGGAAAGTTGCCGCAGTGTTTACCAGCAGATGTTCAGATCACATTGGAGAAGGTTAGAGCACAGGCGGATGAAGTGTGGAGTGTGGAAGCGGAAAAACTCGAAGTAATTAGCTTTGATTACGAAGGATACACGGTGAATATGACATTCCAGATGGACGGGACGTACTTGTTTGATAGTGTGGATGTTTGGGCCGAAGTAGGGAACGGCGTAGGAGTAGCGACAGAAATAGATGTAGAGTCAGATTCAGGTTCAGTAGAGTCTACTTTAGTTACTTCTAAATTAGCTGCAATGGAGACAGTAGAACGTATTCAACAATTTGCGGCAAATTTGGGAATGCAGCTGGAATGGTTCGAAATGGGTGATGAGCGAGTATGCCTGATGCCAAGCGCGGTGACGTTACACTATTTGAAGCAGCAAAATAGATGGAAGCTGGTTAAAATTGCGGGAGCTTACCGAAGCGTGGACGAAGTTAGGGCCGGCCTGAGCCGCATAGCTGATGCGGTGAATTAGTCTCGGACGAGTGCTAACGATCACAGGAGAGCTTATTTGGTCAGTTTATGACCTTTTCCAATTCTAACGATCACCACAGATGTTATTTGGAAGAAATACAGCAGAAAACGTCGGAAAACAAGGTGTTTGGAACAAATAAGGTTTCTGGTGATCGTTAGAGTTCTATGAAGCAAAAAATCAGGCAAATAGCGTCTCCTGAGATCGTTAGAATTAACATCAATCAGAGCAAGCTAAAAAACCAAGGCATGAGTGCACAAACACTCATGCCTTGGTTGATGGTACTTCTATGGCGCATACCGCCTATGATCAGTATTTGGTGATTGCCTGCAATTCCTCACAATTTCTGCGGGTTCTTATGCAATACAATTCACAACGACCGCATAATCTGTACTTCTCTCCTCCGCGGTATGCCTGCCAAGCCAAACTTCTCAGCTTACGCTTCTTTTACCTTAAAGAACGAGATGAGTTCTTGCAATTGCTCGGATACTTCAGCTAATTCGTCGGATGCGCTGACGATGGCAGCCATGGAAGTTTCCTGTTCGGCGATGGAGTTCTCGATGAGTTTGCTGCTGCTTGCTGCTTTGCTGACACTTGCAGACAGTTCGTCTGCCGTTGCGGACATTTCTTGTGTGCTTGCCGAGATTTCCTCGGTGGAGCTGGAGATATCCTGAATCTGGTTCGCTACTTTGTTGGTAGCGGTCAAGATATCTTCGAAGAAAACTCCCGTTTTCCGTGTAACGTTGAGGCCTTTTTGTACTTCTTCCGAACCCCGTTCCATTGCGTCTGCCGATTGTCCGATATCTCGCTGAATCTCATCGATCAACGCACGAATCTGGGTTGCAGATTCTTGGGACTGCTCAGCCAGTTTACGTACTTCTCCAGCCACGACTGCGAAGCCTCGGCCTTCCTCCCCAACGCGTGCCGCTTCGATGGAAGCATTCAGGGCGAGCAGGTTGGTCTGTCCAGCGATATCCGTAATGATTCCGACAATGCTACTGATCTCATTGGAACGGTTCTCTAGAGATTGAATCGACGCATAAGTGTTCTGGACCGCACTTGAGATCAGGCCCATCTGGTCGATAACCTGTTGCATAATTTCATGTCCGTTGTTCGAGCGTTGCTCCATGCTGAGCGCTTCATCGGCAACTTCAGCCGAGCTTCCGGCAATGTTCTGCACTACGGTAGACATCTCGGTCATAGCGCGTGCACTTTCCACAGTTGCTTTGTCCTGAGAGACGAGACCTGTTGAGATTTCACGGATGTTGGTGCTGATCGATTGAATATTATCGTTGTTTTTCGCCGAAATATCCAGTAGTTCTTTCGACGAATTCGAGAGATGACGAGATGTATTTTTTACCTTGAACAGAGTCGTGTTGAAACGCTCGATCATCTCATTGAACTTGTCGTTAATGACTCCGAGATCATCTCGTCCTGTCCGAATCGTAACGTTTAGATTACCTGTGCTTACTTCCTCAATGCCTTTCATGAGGTCACGAATCGGGCGCATGGTTTTCTTCAGCATAATAAATTGCAGTACCATGAACAGAATCAGGAAACCGACCAGATACATCAAGCCGTACAACAGTAATTTATTCAGCCCATTAGGAACGGCACTTGCATCAACATCAAAGTACAGCGCTGCGTAGATGGAGCCATCTGCCTTTTTGATTGGATACATCAGTGTTGTCCATGTTCCGAAATCATCGGTATAAAAATCACTAAACGCAGGTGCGCCGGTTGCATTCATATCATCGAGACCATGCTCAATCTGAGGAGATAACGGATAGTTTGTACCGGGCAGATACTTATCTTTCTCAAACGGTTCAACCAGACTGGTTGGAATCGCATAAATCGGAGCACTCTTTTCTTGATCCAGCTGTGAACCGAAAATGTAAGCTTGCGCGATATTGGGATTAAAGGTGTGGATGGAATCTAGATATTCCTTAAGCTTACTCTGATATGTATCGGAATAACTCTTCTCGGATGTGGCCTGTTCAACCTGACTTGTGTCCAGATCCTGAGACCATTTCAAGGTCGTAATCTCGGCTTGATCTTGCAATTGCTTGATTAATATACTTTTTTGCAACTGATAAGCTGCGGTGATCAGAATAATTCCAATCAGAGCGATGCTCCCGAATGAAATGATCAGATTTTTGGCGAAAAATGGAATGGTGCTCCAGCGAAGCTTTTTAAACAAGGTCATTCACTCCTCCTGTAAAATTAAAAAGGACTTCACCTGGACGTCGTATACGCTAGTGTTGCATTGCTTTCATGATGGATAGACATCTCCAATTACGATGAGATTTTCAATGTCGTTACAGATAAGAAGACTATAGTTGCTAATTATATTGTGTTTGTTCTTCACGTATATGAACTCCAGGTAAGTTCTACTCCTCAGTTATATCGTTATTTCGACATATTAATGTTAGATTTTTCAAACAAAATAGGACTTATGGACTGGAACTTTTGGATTATCTTCGTATTTTACGTAAGAAGTGTCATATTGTTATGAGTGTTCTCTCCTGATTCGAATTACGAAAATGTTATTTTCTAAACAAAGAGTTATCTGCACTTTTAGGACATGTGGCATGGAATGGTTAATATTTCAGAAAAAATGTGATAAAGGTCACAGTCAGGTTATAAAAAATGTGTATGTCACCGCCGATAAGTCTATATGTGAAATCTCTAAGCAGAACCCAATCTGTCAGAGATCAAGACAATTTAATCGTGAAAAGGGTGGCTCACACACATGCGTAGCATGAGTATTGGTACTAAAATCAGTTTGATCGTGATTGGTATTTTCATTTTGTTTTCCTCGGCCGTAGCGGTCAGCGTTGTGATGGAGATGCGAAATGGCATTAAGACCTTCGCTACCGAAAAGGCGAAACGGGACCTCGAGATGGCGAATCACATTTTGTCATACAAATACCCGGGAGACTGGGCCATTAAAGATGGACAGTTGTACAAAGGCGGTGCATTGCTGGAAGAAAATTTTGATCTGGTGGACGAAATCGGCAATGCGTCAGGGGATACCGTGACCCTTTTTCGCGGAGATGAACGAATCGCTACGAATGTAATGGTTGACGGGAAACGCGCCATAGGTACGAAGGTGTCCGAACAGGTGGCACAGACTGTTTTGCAGAAGGGTGAAAAGTATTTCGGGGAAGCTGTTGTTGTCGGACAGAAGACTCAAACTGCTTATGAACCCATTAAAAACGCATCAGGAGAGATCATCGGTATTTTCTATGTGGGTGCTTCCCAATCATTAATTGATGTGATTATCTCTTCGTTTCTTCGAACCTTTCTGATCGTCGTTGGTATTGCGATGTTGATTGCCATTGTGTTGATCGTTTGGTACGTCCGCAGGGTGAGAGCCAGAATTAACCGGGTATCTCTTGCCATTAAACGTGCAGGAACGGGAGACTTCACACATCCAGTGGTCGATCATGTTAGAGATGAGATTGGCATGCTAAGTGCCGGTTACAATGAAATGAGAAGTAGCTTGCAGGGCATTATTCAAGGCGGTCTGGACGCAGCGGATAAAGCAGGTCATTCCACGGGATTGCTGCTACAGATTGCGGAGCAGACCGCAAGTGTGTCAGAACAGATTGCTGTCTCTGTGGAACAGGTCGCGCGAGGGGCCGTAAGTCAGACTGTAAGTACGGACGAGAATCTGCAAGCGATGGAAGAGGTGGCTATCGGCGTACAGCGTATAGCAGATAGAGCTTCCAGCATTGCAGATGCAGCAGTGTACTCACGGGAGCAAGCGGACACTGGAGGACAAGCGGTACAGCTAACGGTGGAACAGATGGCAGCCATTGAAGCTTCCGTCAGTGCGACGGATGAAGTGATTCGTATGCTGGAGGAGAAGTCTGCTCAGATCGGTCAGATGGTATCTGCTATTCATGACATTGCAGGCCAGACGAATCTGCTCGCGCTTAATGCTTCCATCGAGGCTGCAAGAGCGGGAGAGCAAGGTAGAGGTTTTGCCGTTGTATCTACCGAAGTGCGGAAGCTGGCTGAACAGGCTGGACAATCGTCGAGCCAGATTGAAGCGCTTGTCGGAGCGATGGAACAGGACATGTTGCATTCCTTGGCAGCGATGGCCAAAGTGAAGCAAGAAGTAAGCGAGGGTTTGCGACTTACAAAAGAAACCGAACAGAGCTTTACCCAGATTCGGGATACGAACCTGCGCATTGCAACAGAGATCGAAGATATGGCGGCGACCAGTGAAGAGATGTCGGCAGGTGTAGAGCAGATTGTGGCATCGGTGAACGAGATTGCACGTCATGCACAGACGGCCAGCACCAATTCTCAACATGCCGCCGGGTCTGCACAAGAACAACTCAAATCTGTGGAGCAGATCAAGGAGTCCGCAGCGATGCTGTCTGATGTTTCGGCAGAACTGCAAGCATCCCTGAAACCTTTTAAGATATAACATGTGGCCTAGGCTGCTTCTCTATAATCTTTCAACACGATCCACCTACAGATTGAAGTGAAATTGCATCAAGTCCACCTGCGGGTGGACTTTTATTTACTTTGGGCTGGTTATACTGTTCCTAGATGGAGCGGTAAGAAGAGACGTAATATGAAAGAAAGTGAGGAATGTTAGATGTTGAATATGGTGATTACAGGTTTGATTATTGTATTGTTATCGATGAGGGAAAAAGAGGTTAAGCTTGATCGCATGTGGATACTACCTGTGATTGTTGCGGTTGCCATCTTTTTCAATATATCTCAAGTACCTCTTACAGGGCTGACGTTGCTTTTTTATATTATGTTTCTGGTCATTGGTTGCGGTATAGGCTTGTGGCGTGCCTGGATGGAACGGTTGCGGGTGGATGCGTTGACTGGCAAAGTGATGTCTAAAGGTTCCATGGGCACAGCTATTGTACTTATCATCATTATGCTGGTTAAGCATTACATCAGTACACTGGATGTACATCACAGTGTGGTTGCTCTGAGCAGTGCATTGCTATTTATACCGCTCGGGAGTATTGCTGCTCGTCGGTTTATCATTTATTATCGGGTTCGTCACATGCAAGCTGTCAAGGTATAGTTTTCAACGTATAGTCGAAATTAAACTGGAATCCTTACGAGGAGTCATCTGATCAGGCTCGCTGGATTCAAGGTGATGCGAAAGGGAAACTTATGCAGAATCAAATGGTCACGTTGAATAACATACGAAAATTTATAGCTGATCACACAGGGGATATGATTCTCAGTCTGTTGCTACTGTATAATCTGGTCAGTCCAATGGAACCATTCACCTGGCCCGGTTTGTGTGCAGGTCTCGTTATCCGTTTACCTTACTTTGTACTGGTCTGGACACCGAACTGGCTAAAAAAAGATCGGATTCGTACGATCATGATTGGTTTAACCTGGGCGGCTACGCTTCTCTATGCGGCATTGTTCCATGCAGAGTATCGTATTTTTGAGCTTACCTTTTATCTCATCGGATATGCTGCGTTGAATCTGCCCGTATTCCGTTCCTGGTGGCTGGGGTTAATCATTCTCGTGGGTAACGGGCTATTATTGTATGCTGCCGGAGTGGAGTTACATCTGATTTGGTTATATACGATGGCTTATATTGTTACGTACATTTTCTGCTGGGGAGCACGGATCAAGCGGGAGAGCAGGCGAGAGAGCGAGCGTCATTATGCCGAATTACAGGCTGTACATGACGAATTGAGCCAGGCACATGATGAGCTTCAGCATACGCATGAAGAACTGGAGCGGGCAACCGTGCGTTTAATGCACTATGCGGTGATTGAAGAGCGGGGACGAATATCGATGGATTTGCACGATAGTATCGGGAATCGTCTGACATCGGCTATTGTGCAACTTCAAGCTATTCCATATATGATGAAGGTGGACGCTACTGAAGCGGATAAAGCCATTGGCACCGTGCTGGATGTGGTGCGGCAAAGCTTGCAGGAAGTGCGGACGGTTGCTCATCAGATGGGGAGCAGTGAAGCTGGGCTTGGACTGGTTGCGCTGAACAGTCTGGTCAGTGAAGTACAGAAGCTAACCGGTTGTTCCATTGAACTGCGCTATGCTGGTCAAAAGGAAGCATGGTCACAGGAGACGTCCGAACTACTGTACCGGATTCTACAGGAGGCGTTATCGAACATTATTCGTCATGCACAAGCTACCCAAGTAAGCGTACATATCAAGGAACAGGAAGAGGATCTGTTCATGCAGGTAGAGGATAACGGCGTATTCATCCAGCAACAACCGCTTGTACCTGGTTTTGGTTTATCCAGTATGAAAGCAAGGTGTGAGAGGGTTGGAGGATCCATGACCATCGAAGCGATCCATCCGCATGGGATGAAGCTGACTGTCTGCATTCCGCATGGTGGCATAAAATCGACTTCAGGAGGTGGTGAGCTATGACAGAGAAATCAACGATTCGTGTGCTTCTAGTGGATGACCAGCATCTGGTCAGGCATGGGTTGCGTTTTATTATTAATGCCCAGCAAGATATGGAAGTGGTTGGTGAGGCAGGGAGCGGACATGAGGCGGTGAGGCTTGCGGCAGAGTTAAACCCCCACGTCGTGTTTATGGATGTGCAGATGGAGGACGGGGACGGACTGGAAGCCACACAGGCTTTACTGGATTTGCAGCCCGAATGCAAGGTCGTCATATTAACGACGTTTGATCAAGAAGATTATGTATATCAGGGAATACGTGCCGGGGCCGTAGGTTATCTGTTGAAGGACGCCGCGCCGGAAGAACTGATTGATGCGGTCAGGGCGGCTTATCGCGGTGAAGCGATCTACAGAACCGCAGTTGCCGCGAAGGTGATCGGAATAGCAGTACGGTCGCCCGGAACATCAGCCCAGGATGAAAAAAAAGCCAAAGAAGCCGTGAATTCAACCTTCGGACAGGAAACGAGAGAGCTCGCATCGCTCGCAGATGCCTTCACGGGACGTGAACTTGAAGTGTTACAACAGATGGCTTACGGTCTAAGGAATGAAGAGATTGCCCGAAAGTTGTTCATTGGCGAGAGCACCGTAAAGACGCATGTGCATCGCATTTTGCAGAAAATTCAGGTGGAGGATCGCACGCAGGCAGTGGTTTTTGCCATTCGAAACGGTTATGTAAAATAAGCATACAGATGTAGGACTACAAATAAAATAGAAATAGGCCCTGTACCGTTCAAGCGGTTCAGGGCCTTCTGCTTTTGTCGGATAGGTTGCTGTCTTTTCGTGGTTAACGTTCGGCCTTGTAATTCGTGTGATCCGTATGTTTGGCTGGATCAGCCGCACGCGCAGGACGTGAGTGAGCTTCGGTACGTTCAGTGCTCGTTTGCTGAGGCGAGTAGAAGTTAATGATGTCGTCAACCGTGGAAAATACAACGTGTTCACTTGCTTTATAATGATCTGTTGGAATAAAAACCTCTTTTCTGTGATGGATATAGATAAAATAAAAACAAAGTAAGTGTCGGTGGGCATAAATAAAGGGCTGCCGGAGGCAGCCCTCGTATCAATTACAGTTTAGTAACGTTCTCCGCTTGTGGACCACGGTTACCTTGAGTTACTTCGAACTCTACACGTTGACCTTCGTCCAACGTTTTGTAACCATCACCTTGAATGGCGCTGAAGTGAACGAATACGTCTGTTCCTTCTTCAGTTTCGATGAAGCCAAATCCTTTGTCTGCGTTGAACCATTTTACTGTACCTGTTTGCATGTGATTCCTCCAAAAATAATAAGTTTTGTACGACCATTGGTATGAGCTGCATTCAATAATTAATGCTCATTCGGTGGTTAGACCGTAGACGTTCTGTCCACTAATGTATCGACCTATATCATCATAACACGCGTACCAATATAAGTCAATTTTTGAATGTATTTTCTAAAAAAAAGAGCGCCCATAGAAGCGAAATCCCTTGCCAGACGGGATAAAATGATTCATCGGTAGATCATATTTTCTCACCAAAAAGAAAGCGATTACATGAATTGAATTTTATTGTATATTATGTTGGAAACCTTGCGCTTTATGATATCGGTTAAAGACCGTGCATATTCGTTCGTTAGAGAAAAAGGGAGGAAGCATATCATGTACCGGGTTCTGCTCGTGGATGATGAGGAAGATGTTCGTGAAGGGTTGGTTGTCGAGGTGGATTGGGAGGCACTGGATCTACGCATTGTGGGTCTGGCCGAGAATGGCCGTGAGGCTCTGGAGATGGCAGAGAGGATAGAACCCGACATCGTGATTACTGACATCAGCATGCCGTTTATGGATGGATTGGAGCTGGCACGAAGATTAAGAGAGCGAAATCCACTAGTGAAGGTCGTTATTTTAACGGGATATGATGAATTTGATTACGCTCGGCAGGCGGTATCGCTTAGTGTGGATGAATATTTGTTGAAGCCCTTCTCGGCTGGACATCTTACCGAACTGCTCACCAGATTGCGCGCCCAGATGGAGGCAGAGATTGCGGAACGTGAAGACGTACAGCAGCTACGAGAACACTATCGCACCAGTTTGCCTTTATTACAGGCAGATTTGATTGCAACGTTGTTACATCGCCAGAAATCATCAGCATATATATTAAGTCGGGCAAGCCAGTGCGGACTGGAACTGGGAGGTAAACGTTATGGCGTATCGATCCTTACATTGCATCCGACCGAAGATCCAGAATTGAAGCTGTTTGCAGCGCTGAATATTGCGGCAGAGGTGTGGGCAGATCACAAGGCAGGCTATGCCTTTATGCACCAAGAGACGGTTGTATTGCTCTACGTGGAACCGCTGGACGGAATAGAAGGGAAGGCGGGAAACCCGCAACAGCATGCACTGGAAAATGTAGTACGAAGCATCCGTCACTATTTGCGTATGCCTGTAACGATTGGATCGAGCAGGCTTGTGAACACCCTTCCCGATGTGAAACATGCCTATGAGGATGCCTTGCTGGCGCTGGATTACCGACTTGTGCCAGGGACGGATTCCTTGATCTACATTGGGGACGTGGAGCGGCAGGCCGCAGGCAAGCTACGTTTTGATGAATTGAAACAACAGACATTGACCCGCTGTTTGAAGGCGGGAACGCAGGCAGAGCTGGAGCAAGGGCTACAGCTCATTTTCCGGGAAATTACGGTGGACCACGGGCGCAGTGATATTCAGTTGTATTTGATCGAAGTATTAACTACCGTTTGGAAGGCCGCACAGGCTTCGGGTGAAGAGATGGAGGATATATTCGGTGCCGGATTCCAGCTGTATACGGATCTGTTCCGACTTCCGGGTCTGTCCGAGGCACAGCATAAGGTGAGTGAAGTCTGTCTGCTTGTACAACAGCGGATATCCAGCGGGCGTCAGCATGTATACAAAGATATTGTGGAGCAGGCGCTCACGTTTACGAAGAAACATTATGCCGATCCGGATCTGTCCATTCAGAAGGTATGCGCACATCTACATATCAGCTCCGGTTATTTTTGCAGCATTTTCAAAAAAGAAGTACAGCTTACCTTCCTGCAATATCTGATGCAGATTCGAATGGATGAAGCCAGGGAACTGCTTCGCTCTACGGAGCTGAAGTCGTTTCAGATTGCCGAGAAGGTGGGCTTTGCCGAGCCGAATTATTTCAGCTTTTGTTTTAAAAAGCATACTGGCGTCTCGCCCAAAGAGTATCGGAAACAGGCCATTACGACCCCAGAAGGTTCCCTTCAATGAACTGGAGCGCGTTAACCGCACGAATCGAGTCTATTGTGATGAAGCTCCGCTTGGTCGTTCGTTCGTCCAAGGTCAGCAGCATTCGTTCCATTATTACGTGGTCTTTCTCCATCTTCATTGTGCTGGTACTCACCATTATGGCGATATTACTGCATGACAAATTCACCCAGGCTGCGGAGCGCAGTGCAGAACTGTCGACCAGACAGATTGTGGATCAGGTCAGTTATAACCTGGAGGATTACGTGCGCAGCATGTCCCATCTGTATCGTGCCATTGAGGAACATATGCTACGGGACGGTACATGGGAAGGGGAACAGGTGGACAAACAGCTGGATACATTGCTCAGCAGCCGGGAAGATATCATTTCCATTACACTGCTCGATGCCGACGGACAGTTGCTCAAGAACAGGCCGGCTGCCGAACTGAAGCGCAGTGCTCACGTCACTCAACAAGGATGGTTTCAATCGGCCCTACGTGTACCTAATCATCTAAGCTTTTCCTTGCCTCATATTCAAAATATGTATGCCGGACCCTATCAATGGGTCGTTTCCATGAGTAAGGGCATTACCATCCAACAACAGGGTCAGAAGAAGCAAGTCATCCTGCTGGTCGATATCAATTTCAAACAAATGGACGAACTGAGCAGCCGGGTCAGCCTGGGGCAACGGGGTTACGTCTATATTATTGATGAGAGTGCTGGCAATATTGTGTATCATCCACAGCAGCAACTCATGTATATGGGACTGAAAAAAGAAAACATTGAGCAGGCTCTCGTGGCTACGGGGAGTTACGAAGATGAGGCGGATGGGCAGAAAAGGCTGAATACCGTCAAATCGGTGGCCAATATCGGTTGGAAAATTGTCGGTGTGGCGTATCTGGATGAAATCATGACAACACGTCAGGAAGTGAACGGATACCTGATTCGTGTGCTGGTTGTTGTGCTGGTGCTTGTCATTGTGGTATCCCTGTTTCTCTCTTCGAGTCTGACACGTCCAATCCGGCGGATGGAACGGAAGATGAAGGCGGTGGAACGAGGGGATTTCAACGTGGAGCTGCCCATAACGGGACCGCTTGAGGTCGAGCGCCTGGCGCGTAGGTTCAACCTGATGGTGAACAAAATCCGTAACCTCATGGATGAGATCATTCATGAACAGGAGCAGAAACGCCGTCTGGAGCTGGAGGCGCTGCAAGCTCAGATTAATCCGCATTTTCTGTATAATACGCTGAATTCGGTTGTACGCATGGTGGGCATGAGCCGTAATGATGAAGTAATCACGATGATTACGTCACTCTCCCGATTATTTCGCATCAGTCTCAGCCAAGGTAAAACGATCATTACCGTCCGCGAAGAATTGGAGCACGCCCGTCATTACCTGACCATTCAGCAGATGCGTTTCAAACACAAGTTTACTTTCAATATTCATGCGGATGAGCAGGTGCTGGACTGCCTGACACTGAAGCTCATTCTACAGCCGCTCATTGAAAACGCCATCGTGCACGGTATCGAGTATCACATGGACGAGGGAAGTATCGAGGTGCATGTGCAACGTGAAGAGCAGATTCTGGTATTTCGCATTACAGATAACGGTGTAGGCATGTCGGAGGAACAGATGGCGGGATTGCTCAACGGCCGTCCGGTAGTGAAGAGCGGAGCGGGTTCCGGTGTCGCTGTACGCAATGTGCATGATCGCATCAGGCACTACTATGGTGAGGGATATGGTCTGGAATTTGCAAGTGAGCTGGAGGAAGGCACTACGGTATGGATTCGGATTCCTGTTCAGGAGGAACAGAAGGAGGACGGGATGAATGATGGACGATAGCCTAATCAGTAGCAAAACCACTGGTGAAACCAGCAGCAAAATGAATAACCAGAACAAGAGCACATGCCGTGTATTGGCCAAAAAAAGCCAGGCCACTCTTCCCGGTTCCCCGGGATTGTGGCTATTCAAAGCCTTGTGCCAGGCAGCTGCAGCCTGCTGCCTGTTCATCTGTGCCGCCTGCGGCATGGCAGGAGCGGATCAACCGGCGTCGCCACAGCGCATAGCGCTGATTACGCCTGCGGGCACGGGGGAGCTCGCCGAAGCGATCCGCCTGGGAGCTGAGGCAGCCGCCAAAGAGCGCGGCGCACAGCTCATCACCGTTGAAGCGTATCCCGTGGACTCCGCTTCACACACCTCAACTAATGCGGACTATGCAATAAGTCCGCCACCTGTGGCAACACCAGCCACGGCAAATCGGGATTATACCCGCAGTGAGCGTGAACAAGCCCAGGTCCAGGCAGCTGAACTCGCATTGAAACAAGGGGCAACCGCACTGCTGGTTGATCCGTTAAGTAAAGATGTTCTTGGCGAAATCATTCGGGAGGCAGAGACGGTGAGAACAGATGGAGGTATCGTACCTGTTATTGTGTTGAACGATGAGTTCCCCGTCAAAGGCATCACCAGTGTCATCTCCATGGATAATCTTGAGGCAGGACGTCAAGCCGGGCAGGCCATGGCCGAATTACTGGAAGGCCATGGCCTTATTGCTTTAGTAGGCCCGGACCCGCTAAGCGCAGGCCTGGTTCTGAGGGAACAAGGGATTGAGGAAGCGTTGCAGCAATACCCGGGCATCGACCTCATTCCCAAATCAGTATGCAACAACAGGGATGCGTGCTGGCAAACAGTCAAGCAACTACTGGATCAGCATGAGCTGACCGGAATCATTGCCCTGCAAGAGCCGGCATCGCTCGGGGCGGCAGATGAATTGCATCGTCGCAAGGATGGAAGGCAGATCAGCATTGTTGGGTTCGGTAGCGAACAACAGCAGTTAGAGCAGTTGCAGGAAGGCGTTTTTCAACGATTGATTGTGCAGAATGGGTACAGTGCTGGTTACCTGGGGCTTAATCAGGCACTTGCCAAACTGAAGCGGGAGCATGTTCAGACAAGGGTCATCCTGGAAACCAAGGTCGTTAGCACAGACAATATGTTCTGGATGGATAATCAAAAGCTCTTATTTCCGTTTGTTCAATGAATATAATTCTCCTGATTCATGTGAATTTGCTATATAAGTTGAACTGTTTATTTTACACATTAACGGAGAGGACAGAAAAAAACTGGAAAAGCGAAGCGCTCGCCTAAAAGCTTTCTGAAAGAAAGCTACATCGGAAGCATATGCTTATCACCTGATTTTTCCCTATGAAAAAGGGAATCGAAAAAATCTGGGGATAACCGCTACTCTCCAGTTTATTCTGTCATCGGAGTGGACCGTGTAAAAAACTTTTAGTTCAACTTATATAGAATAGATGAACTGATGAGGATTTCGATAGAACAGATGAAGATATTGTATTCGAAAACAATGTAAACCCTTTCATAATAAAGACATCGGTAAAGCCGAATGAACTTGGGGGAGGTCATGAAGAATGAAAAAGAAAACGTGGATGACATTATTGCTTACGGTGTGCATGGCTGTGGCGGCAGGGTGCAGCAACGGAGGAGACAGCGCTGGTGGGAACGGAAGCGCGGGAACAGACAGTGGCACGAAGGCGGAAGCCGGAACGCAAACGGAAAACCCGAAAATTGGCGTTGCCATCTATAAGTTTGACGATACGTTTATGACAGGAGTAAGGAACGCAATGACTGCAGCGGCGGAGGGCGTAGCTACCCTTGATATTGTAGACAGTCAGAATGCGCAGCCGACACAGAACGAGAAGGTCGACCTGTTTGTATCCAAGAAATACAATGCCATGGCGGTGAATCCGGTAGACCGGACCGCAGCAGGTGTCATTATCGACAAGGCGAAAGCGGCTAATATTCCGGTAGTATTCCTGAACCGTGAGCCTGTAGCAGAGGACATGAACAAGTGGGATAAAGTGTATTATGTCGGTGCGAAAGCGGAAGAGTCCGGTACAATTTCTGGTCAGTTGATCGTGGATTACTGGAAAGCACATCCGGAAGCTGATAAAAACGGCGATGGCAAGCTGCAATATGTCATGCTAAAAGGTGAACCGGGTCATCAGGATGCCGAGCTACGCACCAAATATTCGGTTCAAGCCATACAGGATGCGGGCATTGAAGTTGAAGCACTGGCCGAAGATACGGCGATGTGGGATCGGGTAAAAGGCCAAGAGAAAATGCAGGCATTCCTTGCTTCGCATGGCGACAAAATCGAAGCGGTACTGGCGAACAATGATGACATGGCACTTGGTGCGATTGAAGCATTGAAAGCAGCGGGTTACTTCAAGGATGGCAAAACGATGCCTGTCGTAGGTGTGGATGCTACAGCTCCAGCAATTCAGGCGTTGCAGGATGGTACCATGCTGGGCACCGTGCTGAATGATGCCAAAAATCAGGGAGCGGCAACGGTTGCGCTGGCGGCTGTTCTTGCCAAAGGCGAGACACCAACCAAAGAAAATACCAAATTTGATATTACAGACGGGAAATATGTCTGGATTGCTTACAAAAAAATTACGAAAGACAACATTGCCGACGCCCAATAATAGTAGCAGAGAGGGACGTATGTCATCTTGGCAGCGTCCTTTTTTTGCCGGTCAGATGAAAGGGGAAGATAGAAGATGCAGTCACCTTATCTGCTGGAGATGAACGGGATTTCCAAAGCATTCCCCGGCGTGCAGGCGCTCAGTGAAGTCACACTGAAGGTGAAGCCGGGAACCGTTCATGCGTTGATGGGCGAGAACGGGGCGGGAAAGTCAACCTTGATGAAATGTTTGTTTGGGATGTATCGTCCCGATGCAGGCACAGTGCGCATCGAAGGCAAGGATGTAGAAATACCGAATTCGAAGGCCGCATTACAGCAGGGTATATCCATGATTCATCAGGAGTTGAATCCGGTTCCGCACCGTCCGGTGATGGAAAATATATGGTTGGGACGTTTCCCGATGAAGGGGCTTCTGGTGGATGAGAAACGGATGTATGCCGATACGCTGGCACTGTTTCAGGATTTGAATCTGGATATTGATCCGAAGGCACTTGCTGGAACGTTGTCTGTGTCCAAAATTCAATCCATGGAAATTGCCAAAGCGGTATCGTTTCACTCCAAAGTGATTGTGATGGATGAACCGACCTCATCCCTTACGGGTAAAGAAGTGGAGCAATTGTTTACGATCATCAATAAGTTGCGAAGCCGCGGCGTGTCCATCATCTACATCTCACACAAGATGGAGGAAATTTTAACGATCTCGGATGAAGTGACTATTATGCGAGATGGAGTTGTTGTAGGCACTTGGGATGCTGCGGATCTGACGACAGACCTGATCATTACACGTATGGTTGGACGTGATTTAAGTGAACGATTCCCGGAAAGGCTTAATGTCCCTGGTGAAGTCATTCTTCAAGCAGAGGGTCTGACGTCGAATCAGCCGAATTCGTTCCGGGATGTTTCGTTTCATCTGCGCAAAGGCGAGGTACTTGGCATTGGCGGTTTGGTAGGTGCGCAGCGGACGGAACTGATGGAATCCTTATTTGGACTGCGAGGACTGGCTTCCGGTACGATTACCATTCATGGTCGCAAGGTGAAGATTAACTCGCCCGCTGCCGCCAAGCGTCATAACATAGCACTATTAACCGAAGAGCGACGAGTGACCGGGATATTCCCCGTGTTATCCGTTTATGAGAATACGATTATCGCAAGCCTTGGTCGTTACCGAAATCGTCTGGGTTTGCTGGACGAGAAGAAGGGACGGGAAGAGGCACGGGAACAGACGCAAAAGTTCAGAACTAAAACGCCTTCAGTTAACACGCTCATTCGGAACTTGTCTGGAGGCAATCAGCAGAAGGTACTGCTGGCTCGCTGGCTCTTGACTGACCCTGAGATTCTGTTGCTGGATGAGCCCACACGCGGAATTGATGTTGGAGCCAAGTTCGAAATCTATACGATCATTACGGAACTGGCTCGGCAAGGCAAAAGCATTATCATGATCAGCTCCGAGATGCCTGAATTGTTAGGGATGTCAGATCGCATTATGGTCATGAGCGAAGGACGCCTCACCGGTATTGTGGACGGAGCCGAGGCGACAGAACAGCACATTATGAGGCTGGCCGCGCAGCAGCGGATGGCTGGTCAGGAGGAACACAAATGAATACAACCCTTGTTCATCAAGTGAAGCAATATGTGGCTCAGCGTGCGATTTTTATTGTACTGATCCTGCTTGTTATCGGTATCGCCATTGCCGATCCGAACTTTCTCGCATTTTCCACCCTGCGAGATATTTTACAACAATCTTCCACTCGCGCGATTATCGCACTGGGTGCGGCGTTCATCCTGGTGACGGGAGGCGTCGATCTGTCGGCTGGACGCGTAGTTGGTCTGACAGCAGTGGTATCGGCATCGATGTTACAGATTGATACGTATGCCAATCGCTTTTTCCCGGATCTGCCGCAATTATGGGTGGGCTTGCCGATCGTAATCGGCATCATAGCAGGGTTGCTCGTTGGTTTAGTAAATGGCCTTATCGTTGCCAAGCTACATGTCCCCCCTTTTATTGCCACATTGGGTACGATGGTCGCTGTCTATGGTCTGAACTCGATCTATTTCGATACAGAACCAAACCAGTCGCAACCCATCGGAGGGCTTAGACCGGATTTCACGACAATAGGATCAGGTTATATTGATCTGGGTGGAGGCTATTCGATCCCCTACATCGTGCTCATCGCCATTGGAGTAGCACTGATCTGCTGGGTTGTTTTCAACAAAACCCGTCTGGGTAAAAATATGTATGCCATCGGCGGAAACATTCAGGCCGCTCACGTATCCGGTATTCACGTCGCACGAAACCTGATTGCGTTGTACGCGATTGCTGGGGCGCTTTATGGACTGGGCGGAGTACTGGAAGCGGCTCGTACCGGCGGAGCAACGAACAACTACGGTAATATGTACGAACTGGATGCCATTGCTGCATGTGTTGTTGGCGGGGTGTCTACGGCTGGAGGAATCGGAACTGTACCCGGTGTGATGGCAGGCGTGCTGATCTTTGGCGTCATTAACTACGGTCTCACCTTCATCGGGGTAAGTCCTTACTGGCAACTGATTATTAAAGGGTTGATTATTGTTGCAGCTGTAGCGTTTGATATTCGAAAATATATGGCTAAAAAATAATAGGAGATCCGCTTATTCTTCCAGAACAAGTTACCTAATATGGAAAAACAACAAAGAAGCCAGCCCTCATCCCTCGAGAGCTGGCTTTGAATAGTTTATGATGAATTTTGCGTTGCGAGATACGTACGGAAATATTAATGTGCACATTTTTACATTTCAATGCATTCATATGTCCTGTTCTTTGTGAAAATTATATATTCTTGCGAATTTTAACATCTTCCAATAATCGACAACATCGGCTAATCATAATCGATATAATATTTGTGTATATGTTTGAAAGTGTGACTTTTGTCTAAGGGGGCGAGGCTATTTGCTAAGTTACACAATGAAGATGGTAATTTTCCCAATAGGTTGTCTGCTTGTCATGGTATCCTCTACTGTACTGGGACAAGCATCGCATCCAACCTTGATGATCGTCACAGGCATTCTGCTAATTATCAGCATATGGGCGGAACGGCGTTATCCATTTTTAACATGGATTCAATGGTTAATCCTTGGTGCATTTCATTATTTCAGTCAATTAAACTGGTGTAATCTGCTCTATTATATGCTCATCATTTCAATGATTCAGGACAAGCAGAGAATGGTACAGACCTTGCCGATTTCGCTGCTGCTTATGCTCCAGTATACGATCATCAGGTTGTCATATGTTCCGATAGAACCATACAGTTTGCTGGTGTCATTATTTGATTTGCTGACCGCGGTAGTGGTTATTTGGCTATATCATACTTTAATGAACAGTGAGTCTGAACAACGGAAACTTCGGGAAAAAAATCGGTTTCTTACCCTTCATGATCCGCTTACGGGATTGTTAAATTATGAAGGATACATGCAGGTGCTTCATAAGACGTTGGAGGAAGAACGATCCTTCCTCTTGATTCTTTTGAATGTCAATAATTTCAGCGGTTACAAAAAAGGATCAGATGATCCCTGGTGTGCAGTCATTACGGGTATCGGAAAAAAGATCACGAACCAGTTCCCCGAAGCTTATGGCATATCGAGGTATGCTGGTGACAGGTTTGCCATTGTGTTGCCGCAAATACCTTATATCGAAGAACGGATATCTTCCTTGTTGTCTAATCAGCTACAGGGATTGCAAGTAAGTTATAGCATATCGCGTTATCCGAGGTTATCACAGACCTTGCAACAATTCATGACCATTGCGGAAGATCAACTGATCGAGCAACAGCGTAGTCAATGGATTAAAAATGAAGAGGAAGTGTTCCGTTCCGAAAGACTGCGTGCTGTAGGTGAGCTTGCTGCAGGGATGGCCCATGAGATCCGTAATCCACTCACCGCCATCCGAGGATTTTTGCAACTGTCACGTGGGCAATCCTTTAATATCGCACCGTGGTATGAAGTTATTATGAGTGAGGTCACCAGAGTCACCGATTTAACGGGAGAATTTTTACAATTTTCCAAACCTCAAGCCCATCATATGAAACCGGAGAAGCTGGCACATTGTCTGGAGCGTGTTATGTCTTTGACCGAATCGGATGCGGCTTCCAGAGGACATCGGATTACCCTTCATGTGCGGGATGAGTCGGTTTGTGTGAACATGGATCGGGATAAAATTGTACAAGTTCTAATCAATCTGATTCGTAATGCTTTTGAAGCGATGTCAGACCCCGGAGAGGTACATATCGATATGATACAGGAAGGGGATAACGTGTTGATCTCCATAGCGGATACGGGGAGCGGGATTCCCGAGCGTTCGTTAACCGCGATTTTCAACCCGTTTTTCACAACAAAAGAGGAGGGAACGGGATTGGGGCTAGCACTTTGCCAAAAAATTGTTCAGGACCATAACGGTAGTATTACCGTTTCCAGTGAAATGGGGGAAGGTTCCACGTTCACCTTGTGTTTGCCTGTGGAATCGGGCGAATAGTTAGTGTTGTGTGTCAGACCAGCGCAAAAAGGGGGGATAAGGCGTGCTGGGTTGTTTAGCAGTATGGAATAAACAAGGGCTATCCTACGAACTCCATCGGTCATTGATTACGATCAATCATCGATGGAGTTCCGGGATGCCCTTATTTGCGCGAAACGCATTTATACAGATGTGTCTTGAGACGTACTTCCGGGTTTGGGAGAAGGGGAGATCGACAACCTGCGCCACAACCATTCGATTGGACCTAGTGGATATTTGCGTAGCCAGAGGTGTGAGAATAGCATTAATAACACACAAATGCCAAGCCATATCAGCAAAATAAATAGAGAAGATGGGCGTCCGCCCAGACCGAGTCCCCATCCATAGAAGAGCACAGAGGCGATGATATTCTGTACGATATAACAACTCAGCGCCATCTTGCCAATTTCACCGAAACGCTCGAACAGCTTGGGGAAAAGACCTTTTTCCAATCCATAAGCAATAATTCCGAGATAACCGAGGGTCAGTACTGGCGCGCTGATATAGCGTACCCAAACATCCATAATTCCACCGGGAACAAGCAACAGCAGATTTAGAGGAATACCTGCCGCAAGCCCGATCATCATCAGTTTACGGCGCTTACGGCGTCCGGACTCGTCGTTAGAAAATACTCCCGTTCTCATAAGCAGTGCTCCTAGTAGAAAGAGAAAAACATTCAGTGGGATAATAGCTATCGATTCTGCACGGAAAAAACCAAAGTTATGCAACCGGAACAGCACTTGTTCCCACCACGTTCCAGAAGCGTACAGTTGTGTAAGAGTATCCATACCGTTGAAGGATGAACCGGATTCAAATGCCAGCAAGGCTGTAATTCCCGTAACGCCGATCACATGTATGCCTCCTGCAATCACCATCATCGTTAGCATAAAGCGCCTGGAGCGGTGAATAATCAGCGAAACAATCATGCCAGTAATGGCATAACTCATCAATACGTCATATTCCATTACCAAAATATAGTGCAATAGTCCGTCCAGCAGCAGAAGTGCACATGACCAGATATAGACACCGGGCCATGCGTAGCCTTCACGAGCTGCTTTTTGGCGTTTCAATTCCATGCCGGCTCCGAATAGCAAAGTGAGCATACCAAGAAATTTTCCATTCACCAAGATGAGCATGATCGTCTGCATCAGGCGATCTCCTGAACTCCACCACGGCTCAAGCACGTTACCGAATACCAGGTTCAGATCACCAAGGTAAGCAAAAATCCAGATGTTGGTTCCCAAGGTGCCAATAATTGCAAAACCCCTAAGAATATCGAGTAGGGCAATTCGTTTCATGAAGTCCTCCTTTTTTTGGTACATATGAATTAAAAACAATATAACACAAATGTACTAAAAAGAATTATTCAATTTTAAAGGAAATTAGGTTCTTGGAGAAGTAGTAGTTTCGTGATGTGCAATTTATGATTCGTAATTTGGAAAATATGGTACTATCTATTGAATGCGGTATCGTCTCAGAGACCACCTAACATATCCGATGTATTCCATACTTAATGAAAAAGGAGGCACCTGTGTGATTAAAAAACAATCTCTCAACCTTGCAACAATGAAGTGGAAAACGATCGTAGCCGCTTTTCTGGCAGTAATGCTATTTATGATGTCTGTGGTCCCGGCTATTGCAGCTTCTCCAGGAAAAACCGTAAATGCTTCAGCAAAACTGGCTTATAACCTCAAAGGACTCAAATTTAACCGGGTGGTGCAGAAGGCTTATATAGCAGACAAATACGTATACGTAACGCAGCGGGTGAATACGACATGTCAACTATCCAGACTACTAATCAAAGGCAATAATGCCGAATACGTGGATCATATGACGATTACGAACAGCGGGCATTGCCAGACGCTGGATATGTATACGTACAACGGAGCGAACTATTTTTATTTTAGCTCCAAAGCGGATTCATCATCTGATAACGTCTGGTCACTTCAAGTAGCTAGACTTCAATATGCTGCTGGCAAAACTGTAGATTATACCGACCTTCATCGGTTTACTTATATGAACTATGCGAATAAAAAGGGTACGAAACAGGGAACGACATACCGAGTGGATGGCGGTGGCAACAGCAACTACACCGTGTTCAGAATTCAAACGAGGGAAGGCGGAAAGTCCAACACGGATAAGGTAGTCTGGTCTGTGTATGATACGGCTGCATTAAACAGGTTGCTTGATCAAAACAAGCAGGTTCGCATGGACAGCCCTGCGGCAATTAAGGCGGCTGTTTCCAGTTTCACGCAGTCGGGCAGCGGAATAATTCGGCCAAATGGGTCATTCCAAGGAGTAGACTTGCTCGGTAAGACTCAAATATTTACATCCGGCGGGGCCGAAGGAGATACACCTCAGATTGCTAAAATTTCCAGTTCAGGCGTGTATCAGTCTCTTGTAAAAATAACGAATGTCGGAAAACACGAAATCGAGGGTGTACAAAACAAGAACGGGAACGTCTACTTTCTGATTGTTGCCGATCCAGGAAATAAATCCAGTGGGCAGAAAATATACTACGTTCCGGATAGCGTGTTTTAAGAAAGATTAGGTGGGTCTCTGAGACTGCACCGCGTTATAAATTCTATGGAATATTAAACGGGTGTGTTAACCGCCACCTTTGCTATGAAAGTGTAGAGCAAAGGTGGCGGCTTTTTGGCTTTATGGAAGATTTGACCTGCTCCCTACGAGTATGCTACATTGTTATTAACGAATTGTTAATAACATATTGTTAATAACAGGATGAGGTGTATGAACCATGTCTCATGGAGACAAAGCGTTTGATCCAGTCAACATTAGCGAGGAAGAGTTTTTAAAAACCTATGATGCCGGAGAATACGAACGTCCCTCGGTTACTGTGGATATGCTCGTATTTACGATTCGAAGCGGAGAACAGGAAAATTACCGTAAGCTGGCGGAACCGGAGCTTGGTTTACTGCTGATTCGCAGGGGAGGTCACCCCTACCTGGGGCAATGGGCACTGCCAGGGGGATTTGTCTCCATGGATGAATCACTGGAGGATGCTGCCCGTCGGGAATTGCATACGGAGACAGGACTGGACGGTATCTATCTGGAACAGCTGTATACATGGGGAGATGTAGGCCGCGATCCGCGCACACGGGTCATTAGTTGCTCTTATATGGCTCTGGTGGACAGCAGTGAACTGGAGCTTCAGGCGGGTGATGATGCCAGCGACGCAAGCTGGTTCCGGGTAGAGCAGAAACTCATTGAAGAGAAACGTCATATTCATGAACGCGGCCGGGTAACAGGGCGCAGATTGCAGCTTATTTTGAGCAATGAAACAGAACAGTTGTCAGCCACTGTGGAGACCACAGAGCAGGTAGAAGGGCGAGTGCGGAACAGCAAGTTGAGTTTGGTGGATGTTCAAGGGATCGCATTCGACCATGCCCAAATTATTCATTACGCGCTGGAGCGGCTACGTTCCAAGATTGAATATACGGATATCGCGTTTAATCTGATGCCGGAGAAATTCACGTTAACGGCGTTGCAGAAAGTGTATGAGATTATTAGCGGCAGAAAACTGTTGGCAGCTGCATTTCGGCGCAAAATGGCAGACTGGGTGATTGAAACGGGGGAATATACAAGCAGTGCGGGTCATCGGCCATCCCGGCTGTACCGATTAAATCCGGAGAGAGAAGTACTGTAGTTGGAGTTAGTCATGAGTAGAAATAGTTCAATCCGAAGGATGTAAGCAATCGTTTGGAATGGAACGAAGTAAGAGGTGATATGTATGGAAAAGTTTACGTTTTTCTGGCAGACAGCATCGCCGTTCTCCCAGTGGTTTAAGGCTGATTTTACGGTGGACGGGGTTCAGTATACAAGTGCAGAGCAATATATGATGCATCAGAAAGCACTGCTCTTTGGCGATCAACAGATTGCGGATAAAATCATGAAGACCCGTTCGGCTTCGGTACAAAAAAAGCTGGGGCGCCAGGTCACAGGTTTCGACCAGACCATATGGGAAAGCGAGTGCCAGCGCATTGTCTATGAAGGCAATCAGGCAAAATTTACACAGAACGAGGATTTACTGGCGGCTTTGCTCGCCACCCAAGGCACAACACTTGTAGAGGCAAGCCCGGATGATCGGATCTGGGGTGTGGGGCTGGCGGAGGAAGATCCGCGTATTCGTAACCGAAAAACATGGCGAGGAACGAACTGGCTAGGTGAGATTCTTACTCGTCTGAGAGAAGAGATAGGAAGGGATCGACATGAGTAACTTCGATAAACAAAACAAACACAGCAACATCAGTAATTCAAATAATACGACCACCGGGTCTCGTAATTCTAACGCATCAACAGATAAGACTGGCGTTAGCTCTCGTTCCGGACGCTCACGTATAGCACATCAGACGCTGGAGATTCTGGAGGAAGGCGTGTATGTAAACGGTTATGATCGTGCTGTTCATATCAAGAAAGACATGGAGCAAGCCATTCAAAATTCAGTTCTCTATAGGCCCTCGGAGCTTTCTCAACTAGGGGAGAAATTGCGCAAAGGAGGAAACCCGGCCCGGATGGAAGTAACCGGTGAAACGACGCTGGCAGCAGCAGCGCGTCTAACCTTAGAGGAAGGCAGAACGGATGTAGTTTGTCTGAATTTTGCATCGGCCAAAAATCCGGGTGGTGGTTTCCTTGGTGGAAGTCAGGCTCAGGAGGAAAGCTTGGCACGGGCAACAGGGCTATATCCATGTATTGCCCAGATGACAGAGATGTATGAGTACAATCGCAAGCAACGTACGTGCCTCTATTCAGACCATATGATCTATTCTCCAGATGTTCCCGTGATCCGTGACGACTACGACCGATTGCTGGATCAATATTACACAACGGCCTTTATCACCGCTCCAGCGGTAAATACAGGTGTAGTCAAAGAGCGGAAGGAAGCAACAGATGCAGAGATCAAGTCGGTCATGAAGCAACGCATTCGATATATATTGGAGGTTGCCGCTGTACAAGGTCATAGAACTATCGTACTTGGGGCCTTTGGCTGTGGTGTGTTCCGGAATGAACCGGCACAGGTGGCATCGTATATTGCCGAGGTTTTGGATGAAGAAGGATACAGGGACTACTTTGATCACATCGTATTTGCCATATATGACCGGAGTGCAGGACAGCGAACGTTGGAGACCTTCAAGCGTCTGCTAGCATGAGTGTGAGCAGGTGAAGTAGGAGAAAGCACGGACGTCATGTCATAGAAAGGGGAACTAACATGCAATTTCATGAACGACAGCAGGATTTGTTTGAACTAGAGCATCACTATGCGCTGGCACACTGCATATCCGCCGATGCGAGAATGGGTAAAGGAATCGCGGTGCAATTCAGAGAGCGGTTTGATCTACGGACTCTTCAGGAGCAAGCGAAGCTGGAGCCGCTGGAGATTGGGCGATGTTATCCGGTTGGAAGGACGCTGAATCTTGTGACCAAAGCCAAATTTTCGAATAAACCTACGTATGCATCATTAACCCAGGCGGTTGAGTCTATGCGGGATGTCTGCTTAGAACAGGGAATTACTGGGCTGGCTATGCCTCGAATCGGTTGCGGGTTGGACAGATTGAAGTGGGAGAAGGTCAGCGTAATTATTCAGAATACGTTTGCGGAGATGGATATTGAGATCGTTGTATGCACAGTATGATCGAGTACAATCGGTATGTTGTATCTAAAAGAAAAAACCTCAGCTGGGTAAGGAAGCGTGCGAGGTACAGGGAGTAAGACTATTACGAAGTCTGATCCCTGTATTCATTAAGCTCGGAGCATGAATCATATGCCCTGTGCTCTCGCAATCGCACTTCCGTTACTGAAGCGAGGTTTTTTGTTGTTTTTATGAATAGGCGAAGCTTGGTTTATTTTTTGGAAAACATCTCTTTTGCTTCATCCATAGCCATTTTGTTCCCGATGGAAGAGTAATCAAGCCAAGGCTGTGCCCCGATCGGGTACACGTGGCCTGCTTTGACCGCTTTCAGCCCTTGCCAGATTGGATTGCTTTGCAGCTCTTTGAACATCGTTTGGGCTTCATCATCTGAGTTAACCACGACAAAGATCGCATCGGCATCATAGTCTGGCAACACTTCACGGGATACGACCTGATATGGCTTGGAGGTATCCATGTCTTTGATGCCTTTGGCTGGAGTCAGTCCGAGATCATCGTACAAAATAGGGCCCATAGGACGGCGTGTGCTGAATACGCGTAATTCCTTGGCTGTGACACGAATAGCCATGACAGTGCCGTCACCGATCTGATCATGAATCAGTGATTGGACTTCTTTTGTTTCTGTCTCATAGTCCTGAATATACTGCTCCGCTTCTTTCTCGCGATTTACCAGTTTGCCAATCTCTTTCAGGTGATCCCGCCATGTGCCGTTGTCCAGATTGAACACATGTACAGGTGCAATTTTTTCGAATTTGGCCACATCGTCACCGGAGAATTCCTCATCCAGATAGATGACATCCGGTTTAAGTGCAAGCAGTGCTTCCATATCAGGGTCCTTGACCGGGCCAAGTGGCGTTGTATCTTTCAGGCGATCAGCCACATGGGACAGGAAACCTTTCGCTTCCCCGCCGATGACAGAACCGACAGGCGTGATCCCGAGGGACAGCAAATCATTGGTCAGGTGGATGGACATGGAAGCGATACGTGGTGCACCTGAAGCAGCAGTGCTATTTGAATCGTCTGCGGAGGTGTTTGTGTTAGCATTGGTGTTTGAATCGTTCGCGCCCGATGTGGACGTTTTGGCCGTTCCGCAGGCTGCAAGTACCAGCACCAAACTGATCGTTAGCATAAGCATAAGCATAAGATTTTTCTTCAACATAAACATAATTCGCGTTCTCCTTAAACATCTCATGGATGAAATTCATATTTTGGATAGCTTTATTTCGTTCGTACCAGCAGGTATAAAAAATAGGGCGCGCCAATCGCGGCTACAACAACACCCGCTGGTATGGCATTTGGTGCAAATATTGTCCGGCCGACCGTATCGGCCGTTACCAGAATCACCATGCCGATCAGTCCTGCGGCGGGAATCAAGTGCCGGTGCAGTGGCCCGACCAGTCTGCGGGCCAGATGCGGGGCGGCGAGTCCAATGAAGCCAATACCTCCAGCGACAGATACGCTGACCGCAGATAAGGCAACGGCACAGAGCAGAAGCAGGATGCGCCGCGAGCGCACAGGTGTGCCGATGCTGGTCGCAGCGGCATCGCCTAGATGGAAGGCGTCCAACGTTTTGGAACGGCTCCAGATATAGGCGATGCAGATTACGGTCCAAGGTAACAAAGCCTGGACATGAATCCAGTCTCGACCCCATACACTGCCTGCAAGCCAGCGTGCAGCGAAGGAATACGTGTCCTCGTCGAGACGTAGCGACAGATAGAGCGTAAGCGCATGAAATCCAGCAGCAACAGCAATGCCGACCAGAATCAGTTTAATTGGTGATACGCCGCTGTTTCGATCATAGGACAGTAGCATAATAATCAGCGCTGCAGCTACACTGCCGGCAAAAGCAAAGAGTGGGATCAACAGTGCTACTGAGGTATCCATGCTGAACGACAGGCTGACAAAAATCATTAGCCCAAAAGCCGCCCCGGCATGCAAGCCCAGAATCCCCGGATCGGCAAGTGCATTACGTGTAATGCCTTGCAGCGCAGCACCTGCAATACCCAATCCAGCTCCGGCAAGAACGGTAACCAGAATGCGGGGCAATCGGTAGTCAAACAGGATGATCTGATCCTGTTCGCTCCCTTGTCCCAGCAAGGTCTGCACCACGGCCAGTGGGGATACGCGAACTGTGCCTGTATTCAGACTGATGAGAATCACCAATGTTGCGAGACACAGCAGAACAGAGCTGATAAGTACGGCTCTTTTGCCCCGAGAGGTCTGATTAAACTTCTCTAAAGGGGATCTGAAGAGGAGTTTCATTCCCTGTTTCTTCACTACAAAGCCCTCCTTTCTTTACGGGCTAGATAGAGGAAGAACGGTACACCGACAAAAGCGACCATAATACCTACCGCCAGTTCCTGAGGCGGATTCACGATGCGTGCCCCGAGATCAGCGAGCACAAGTAGAATCGCCCCGAGCAGGGAAGACATCGGAATGATGAGCCTATAGTCTACGCCAACCAGTTTACGGGAGATATGAGGGATAACCAACCCTACAAATCCAATCGAACCTACAGCGGAGACGGACACCCCTGCGAGCACAACGACAGCGGCAAGAGCAAGAAAGCGAGTCCAGCGCAGGTTCATCCCGAGATTAATGGCGACCTCTTCCCCCAGAGACATCAGCGAAACACGACGTGCGATCGGCATGGTTAATAGTAGTGTGAGCAGCAACACCGGAAGAATCAGTTTCAGATGGCGCCATTCAATACCTCCAAAACCTCCCGCATACCAGAAGGCCAGATCCTGGCTCAGATCAAAATAAATGGCTACTCCTGTGCTCAGAGAACCGAGCATTGCGGCAATCACTGCACCAGCCACCGTGAGCCTAATGGAGCTCAAGCCCCCTGGGGCAGCCATGCCCAGCAGAAAGATGAGCAATGTACCGAGCACGGCTCCTATAAACGATAAAAGCATAATCCATCCATAAGATAATCCCGGCCAGAACGCAAAGCTTAATGCGACGACAAACGTTGCTCCAGCGTTAATGCCAAGGATGCCGGTGTCGGCCAGTGGATTACGGGTAATGCCTTGCATCAAGGCTCCGGCTACAGCAAAAGCTGCTCCAATCACAGCGGCAGCAAGCACGCGTGGCAGTCTCAATTCATGAATGATCTGATGCGGTGTCAGAGCCGGGTTGTACTGGAAAATGGCTGTCCACACGGTTTCCAGTGTTAAGCCTTTGGCTCCTAATGAGATGGCAACAAACATGCTGATCAGCAGGATCGCGATGGCAGACAGAAACATCAGCCCAACGGTGACTGCAGATCGTTGAGTCATGGACGGGCGATGAGGCAGTCCCGGATGTTGGATACGGGTCACTCCTTTATAACAAATAACATCTTTCGTTGTTATTGATTATCATTATCAATTAGTGAATATTATAAAATCTTAATCCAGGCCCGTACATGGCATAAATTAAGATTTGGGAAATGGACATTTTTTAGATTACAAAAGTGCGGGCCTGTTCGTCAACATCGAGAGCGCTTCCTCAAGCTGGATGTTAATGGAATATGGAGCGTACACAACCCAAGCGTTCCAATCTACAAGATGCACACGGCCGCTGCGAACGGCGGGATGGCTGTTCCATAGCGGATCATTCTTTAATTTTTGCAATAATGTTGCCGGGTGATGCAGGTTGTCTGTCGCAAGTACAAGCACATCGGCTTCCAGACCGTCCCATTCTCCCGGTGTGAAAGGCATCCAGTTGAAGCCGATTCCGGGAGCCTTGCCGTTCAGTTCCGTCTGAATACGCTGAGGTGCATTGAGTTGTAGCGTTCGGTAAAACACATGACCGAAGTTACGGTGGCTGTACATCCGCGGCCCTTTGGAAGTTAATGTACCTACAGCTACAGTGAGGCTGCCAGCCTTTTCTTTGATCTTCTTGCGCGCACGCTCTGCTTTGCGCTCATGCTTGTCCAGCCATTCTTTGGCCGCCTGAGTCCGGTCTACAATCGAAGCGATCTGTTCCAAATGGCCGAACATGTCGGTCTGGTTCCATGGAATGGTTATGATGGGTGCAACATCACCAATATGTTCCATCGCTTTAGCCGTAGCGTTATCTTTGGTCAGAATCAGGTCGGGATTCGCATCGAGAAATGCCTGCCGTCCTTGTTCCCACGGTTCATAGGCATGAAAAGGCATGGTAAGCGAACGGGGCAGATGTGGCAGAAGGCCTTGAATCTGTGCTGCACAGGGTGTGATGCCAAGTGTCATCAGATGATCGGTATAGGGATAAGAGAGTGACACTATGTTGCGATGAACTTGCTTGGCATAAGCCGTTGGAGCATAACCGGCATAGTTACGAAACCGTCTGCTGAAATAAAACTCGTCACGGTAACCGACCTCACGGGCGACATCACGAATACGCAGATCGGAGGTCAGTAACATTTCCTTCGCCCGGTTCATACGCAAATGAGTAATGTATTCGATCGGATTTTTGTGCATTCGGCTTTTGAACAGTTGAGAATAATACGACGGATGCATGCCGGCCAGTTCGGCTAAGGTATCCAGCTTAATCTCATGCATATAATGCTGCTGTATATATTGCAATGTGGATTTTAACCAGGACTCCGGATCATCCTGCTCCGATTCATCCGTAGGGCTTGCATGTTCTTCAGGCCAGAGTAGATAGAGTAGCTCGGCTAATAGTAATTGTGCTTTGATTTCACGGGATGCTGTTTCGTTATCGGGATGTGTAAGTTCGATCAGTTGGGTAGCGATCCGTTGAATGCCGTAAAAGGGACCTCGAATCCATCCGGCAACAGGTGAATGAAGTTCACGTTCATAGATGCGCTTCGCTTCTGTTTTCTCCGTCACTCGAAACAGGTCAAATTCAAGAATATACAGCTCGGCATCTTGATCGACATCCGACACAAGTTCCAAACGGGTTCCGGGTGGGTACAAACAGGCCGCTTTGCGAACAACACGGGATGGCTCTGCATCCACAATCTGTGTTCCCGTGAAGCGATGTATATAGATGAAGGTATGATTCGGGAGTTCGTCCGTCTGCCACCGGAAACGTTGCTGTGTGTTAACATGCTCTGCCCGGCGAAGTTCAACCAAGGCATGATCCAGGAACTGGTGAAGTTCATTGCGAGCCGTTGCACGTGTATTTATATGATTTAAATTGCCGCTAGGGCGTACAGTCAGTTCGTCATCTGAAGGTATGCGGTTATGGCCTTGATTTGGCTCAGAGATCATAGCGTACCTTCCTTTCATTGGGATCATTGTGTTCTTCAACAGGGTACATGTGCTCATTATGTGTCTCCAAGTTATCTTAGCAAATCTGTTGCGGAATTGAAATGTGATAAAGGGAAGCAAGCTTTTCTGACGAAAACGTTTCTTTTTGGTAAAATAAGAGAGATACCATGTTGGCTGGTCTGAATCATGAACCTTGTAATACGCAAATTGGTAGTAGGGAGGATGTACGTATGACACAGACAGCGGGACAGGATAAGGTACGATGGGGCATTATGGGCACGGGATGGATTGCATCCCAGTTTGCCAAGGATTTGGCACATGCGGGAAATGCGGTGAAAGCAGCGGTTGGTTCACGAACTGCAGGTAGTGCGGAGAAATTTGCAACCGAATACGGTTTTGAACGCGCTTACGCTTCATATGATGAATTGCTGCGAGACCCTGAGGTGGATATCATCTATGTGGCAACGCCGCATCCGGTACATAAGGAAAATGTGATGGCCTGCCTCGAAGCGGGCAAAGCGGTACTTTGTGAGAAACCGTTTACGATGAACTCACGTCAACTGGAGCCGCTCGTGGAAACGGCGCGAGAACGGAAACTTTTCCTGATGGAGGGCATGTGGACACGCTTCCTGCCGCCGATTGTACAGGCACGGGCATGGATTGCGGAAGGTCGTATTGGTGAAGTACGGATGGTGCAGGCAGACTTTGGATTCCGCATCGGCTGGGAGCCGGAGGGGCGGCTGCTTAATCCCGATCTGGGCGGTGGTGCGCTACTGGATGCCGGAGTTTACCCGATCTCTTTCGCGTCGATGATCTTCGGTGAACAACCTCAACATGTATGGAGCACAGCACACATTGGGGAAACGGGTGTGGACGAGCAATTCTCTATATTGTTGTCTTATTCCGAGGGGCGTTCGGCGTCACTAAGCGGTGCCATTCGTTTGAATCTGAACAATGAGGCCGTCATTTATGGTACGGAGGGCCGAATTCGTCTGCCTTTTTTCCTCGCAGGCAAAGAAGCTTATTTACATGTGAACGGACAGGACGAGCCAGAGAAGTTTGTGGATGATCGGACTTGTCTCGGGTACGCATTTGAAGCAGAAGAGGCGGGACGTTGCATTCTGCAAGGTCGAACAGAGAGTCATACCATGAAACTGGACGAATCCCTGGAGATCATGAAGCTGATGGACACGGTTCGGCGGCAGTGGGGATTGCGCTACAGATCGGAGTAAGTGTCGCTGGCTAGTGATGGGAAAGGCCTTATTTATAGTGACTTAGATACACGCAAGCTGGATGGAACGCTGGAAATGCCGGGCGTGTGAGAAGTCCCACGCTTATGGCGAGTGTTTTCTTTAAGTGATGTAGTCCAGTTAGTTTATTGTGATGGCATCTGTTGTTATATCCGCAGAAATAAACAAAGGGTTGGCGGGTTGATTAAAAAGGGGCGCTGGAGTTGTACAAGCCTTGCAGTTGTATAACGGAAGAGTAGCGTTACTAATTAGGCGAAGCAGGTTGTAGCATTTGGATTAGTCCATCAGGAGGGAGTGCAGCAGTTGATGAAGTTTCTGATTTCGGGGTTTGAACCTTTTGGCGGTGATGCTGTCAATCCGACGGGAGCGTTAATGGAAGCATTAGCGCATGATGTGATCGAGGGAGCAGTATTAAAAACCGTGTTGCTACCTGTGAATTTTGATGAGTGTGCAGACATGCTGATTGCAGAGATGCAGGCCTTTCAGCCGGATGTTGTTGTTGCCTGCGGGTTGGCAAAAGGTAGAACGGCAATTACGCCAGAGCGCATCGCCATTAATGTGAAGGACATTCCGCCCGGATCTTATGCGGACAATCAGGGGCAGCGCCCTGTGGATGAGCCGATTGCAGCCGGAAGTCCCGATGGTTTATTTTCCACCTTGCCTATCCGGGCGATGGTCAATGATATGTCAGCTATAGGCATACCAGCAACAGTCTCCAATACGGCAGGAACGTATATATGTAATAACACGATGTACCGGATACTCGATTACATTCGGTTGCAACAGTTGTCTGTGCGAGCAGGCTTTGTTCATTTTCCGGCTTCGACAGAAATGGCTGTTCAGGCACCTTCTGTCCCATCTCTGCCACTCCCAGTGATGCTGGATGCACTGCGATCGATGATTCGCACGGTTATGTCGGAGACGGAAACAAGTAATTAAACTGCTGATATATTGATAACCAGGCAAGCAACAACTAGCCAATCGAAAACCAATCCAACGAATATAAAGGGCAACTCCAATACGTCACAAAGGTGGCGAGAGGCGTTGCCCTATTCATATGTGTGGTTATTTTAATTGTACATATATCTCCCAATACAGAGAGAGCGTAACGTGAAGGTTAGATTTTTAGCAAGTTCAAGTCAAACTCGGGAACCAGTTTTTCTTGCATGGCACGACCAAGCAGGGCCGTAATCGCAGCATAGCCGTCTTGACCCAAGTTAGCACTGAATTCGTTAACGTACAGGTCGATATGTTGAGCGGCTACTTTGGGATCCATCTCTTGTGCATGCTCCATGACATATGTCTGCGATTCTTCAGGATGAGCCCAAGCGTACTCCACAGAGGCACGTGCCCAGCCCGCCAATGCGTGAGCATCCAGATCGCGGCGGGCAATAATTGCACCGAGCGGAATCGGCAAGCCTGTGTCATTTTCCCACCAGTTACCGAGGTCAGTCATCAGCTGCAAGTTATAGTTTTGGTACGTAAAACGTGCTTCATGAATAACCAGCCCGGCATCGATTTGACCATCACGGACAGCAGGCATAATTTTATCAAAAGGCATGACAACAATTTCACCTACACCGCCGGGAACATTTTGCGCGGCCCATAGACGGAATAACAGATAGGCTGTCGAGCGCTCGCTTGGTACGGCAACACGTCGTCCAGACAGGTATGACGGGTCAGTTGTTCCATCAGCTGTTAAAACCAAAGGGCCGCAGCCTCTGCCCAGAGCACCGCCAGCAGGTAATAAAGCATAGTTTTCCAATACATAAGGTAGCGCCGCATAAGAGATTTTCATCACTTCCGGAATGTCTGGTCCAATTGGACTTGCAGCAAGACCGTTCGTTATATCGATATCCGCATAGCGAACGTCAAGCTCAGGTGCACCAGGAATCAGACCGTGTACCCAAGCGTGAAAGATAAAAGTATCGTTAGGACAAGGGGAAAAAGCAATATTCATGATGTGATAACCTCCCGTAAAATAGAACTTGCTGCCTGGAGCGCATCCAGGGCATCCTTGATGCGCCAAGCGTCGCGGTCGCGTGGACCGACCGCGTTAGAAATACCGCGCAGTTCGAGCACCGGCAGGCCGAACTGCTGCGCAGCTGTTGCTACGCCGAAGCCTTCCATGCCTTCGGCGGCAGCATCCGGCACGCGGCGCAACAGCTCCGCGGCCGTCTGCGCGGTTCCGGTCGCCGTGGACACGGTGACCGCAGTGCCTCCGCTGACAGCGAGCCCTGCCAGCTGCAGCTCATGGCGCAGGCGCGCGGCAAGCACCGCGTCCGCAGCCACACGGGACGAGCCGAATCCGAGCTCGTCCACAGAGAGGAAGCCGTCTGGCGTCTGCGAGCCCAGATCGGCTGCAACCATGGCGTCGGCTACCACGAGGGAGCCGACGTCTGCCCGGCCGGGGAACCCGCCGCCGATGCCGGCACTGATCACCAGCCCATAGGCTGATGATCTGGCGCCGGTCCCGGCAACGGGCCCCGGCCCTGAAGATGCGGCTGTGCCTTGCGCAGCATCAAGTTCCTCTGGCGCGGCCGTGCCGTGCGCCAGTTCACGTGCCGCTGCTGAAGCAAAAGCTAGGGCAGCGGCAGTTCCGGCAGCGGCCGAGGCAGGGCCAACGCCCGCTGCAATAACATCAAACTGTGTTGCGGCATCATCACCCAAGCCGCGAAGGATGGCGTCTTTTTCCGCGTCCACAGCCGTTACAATCAGTATGCGTGAAGAAGCGGCCTTATTTGAAAATGCACCTTTTGTTGTGTTCATGGTTATTTACCTCGATTTTAATTGTAGTCGTTGAGAGATTTCTGTATATATAAATGTCCACTGTATGGAAACAAATCCATTCTTTTTGTCTTTCAAAGAGTGGACAGTACTCTCCAAAAGACCATATATAGATGGGAAAATCAAAATTGTTATTTTTGATCTATATGTAGGTTGGTAGGTGAAGTGTGTTCTTTTAAGAAAAGTGTCCACCTTTTGATAAACAAAATCCTCAAATGTACACGACAAGTGGACAAGGTATAAACACGATCATGTCCTATCCAAAAGCCGGAACAGCGAATAGCGAATAGCAAAATGAAAATTTTCCACCATACTGTTACTCACACTCACTCATCACACTCACACTCACACTGACTCTAACTCATCCCATCTTAGCTCTTCCCACCTCACACTAACCCACCCTGACTCATCCTAACTCATTCTATCATTTTAACTCATCGCATCTCTAACTCATAACTACCTCTCTATCTCACCCTCACTGATCTTACTCATATCTCGTCATACCTTGTTATACCTCATCTTAATTCATCCTAACTCATACTAAGCCGTTGTAACTCATCATAACGAAGGAGCAGGTGCAAAACAATCTTTCGAGCTTATTCGCACCAAGTCCAGTTTCGAGCATATTCGCACCAGCTCAATAAGGAGGAACGATATTTATAGAAGTGATCAGATGCTCCCTCGCTAAACTATATTCGAAAGGAATATCCCTCTGATCTTTTAGAAAATAACATGATCGTTTTCTTGTTTCCTTTTTATATGTCAACTATACCATATGGATTGGTTTTATATACATTTTACTGTTCCCTAATTCAGGCATGGAGTTAAAGTTAAAGATTGACAAACTGTATTAACTGTATTATTAATAGTAGTACAGATGGTACACCGAGAGTGCACTATCAGCAAAACAAGCAAGGCGACATACTAAGTTAAGAAAGGAGGTGCGGGATGTTCGAATTGGATGTACGTAGCCGGAAGGCGATCTATGAGCAACTGGTGGATAAAGTCAAAGAAATGATCGTATACGGTATTCTGAAACCCGATGAGCAGCTTCCTTCCGTTCGGTCATTATCAACACAGCTCACCGTGAACCCGAATACAATTCAGAAGGCATACCGTGAGCTTGAGCGAGAAGGTTATATATATTCCGTGCAGGGTAAAGGAAGTTTCGTATCACCATCTGTGGAACATCCGAAGGAGGCTATGAAAGACGAGATCAGAGAATCCTTGGTGAAACTGATTGCCGAAGCTTCGTTTTCCGGTTTATCCAAGGCGGAGATGACTCTTTTATTCGAAGAAGCGATGGCCCGTATAGAGAAGGAGGTGCCCCATGATTGAGCTGAATCAAGTCGTCAAAGCTTTTGAACAGGAAAAGGCTGTCGATGGCGTAACTATGTACATAAATAAGGGGTCGATCTATGGTTTGCTCGGTTCCAACGGGGCAGGCAAAACATCGTTGCTCAAAATCATTGCCGGTATTTATCGTCAAGACCGTGGAACAGTGCGCATTAACGGAGCCGAGGTATACGAAAATTTAGACCTGAAAGGCCGCACTATTTTCATGGCAGATTCACCAAACTTTTTCCCGCAATCTTCGATTACGCATATGGCTGCATTCTACCGCTCAATCTATCCAAGCTGGAGTGAGGAACGTTTCAACCAACTCGGGGCTGTCTTCAAATTAGATGTAAAACGCAAGCTTCATCGCATGTCCAAAGGCATGCGCCGTCAGGCTGCGGTATGGCTGGGACTCAGCTGTATGCCTGAGGTGTTGCTTATGGATGAACCGATTGATGGACTCGACCCTGTCATGCGCCAGCAGATCAAAAACCTCTTGTTCCAGGAAGCGGCGGAGCGTCAGGTGACGATTATCATCTCCTCCCACAATTTGCGGGAGATTGAAGATCTCTGTGATCATGTAGCCATTATGCACAAAGGCCAAATTATCGTGCAGAAGGATCTGGATGACCTTAAGGCTGATACACACAAGATTCAGGTTGCCTTCCGCCACCCGGATCATGCTGATTTATTGAAAGAACAGGTTCATATTATGCATGAAGAAAAAAGAGGAAGTGTCTCTTTGTATATTGTTAAAGGTCATCGTGAAGATGTTACGGCGCAATTTCGTTTGCATGATCCGTATCTGCTGGATGTGTTGCCGCTGACACTGGAGGAGATTTTTATCTATGAAATGGAGGGTGCCGGGTATGACATTCAACCGATTATACTTTAACCGCGGTATCCTGTACCAAAATTTCAGGCAGCACGGATGGCTTGGTATTGTTTATCTCTTGTTATTATTAACGCTTCCGCTATTTATCGGCACAGAGTATCGAGATTATACGGAGGACATTAGTACTCTATTTAAAGTAAACGGGGAGTTTCATTGGTTTCTTGCAATTACGGTGCCGGTTGTGATGGCTTTGTTCCTGTTCCGTTACATTCAAGCAGGGGGGCCTGCGGATGTATATCACAGCCTGCCGCTGAAGCGTAGACATTTGCTCACGATGAACCTGATGACCGGATATGTAATGATTCTGGTCCCCATCTGGATTACGGCTGGAGTTACCAAGTGGGTGTCCGTAGCTCTGAATGAACCCGCTTATGTTTTTAACGACAGTGCAATCTGGATGTGGGGAGTAACCATAAGCATTGTCTCTCTCTTCATGTTTACGCTGACAGTTGCGGTAGGGATGTGTATCGGGCAATCTATTCTACAGGGTCTGACTGTATATGGCATCAGCCTGATTCCTTTGATTTTCTGGGGAGTCTTTGGACTGCATCTGAAGCATTATCTGTTTGGTTATCCGGAAAACATTTTCCGATTCAAAATCGAGACGATTTCTCCAATTTCCCGCGTCAGCAGCCTCAGTTATGCGATTCCTGGATGGGGCGAACTGAGTATTTACGCTGGGATGACTGTACTTATGATCGTTCTATCGTATCTCTTTTACCGTAAGCGCCATGTAGAATCGGCAACCCAAGCCATTGCATTTCGCATTGTCAAACCAATCTTCCGTTTTGGATTTATGTTCACGGTTGTGTTGCTTAGTGGTGCATATTTCTCAATGATTTCCCCGGGCGATTCCGGGATATGGGGCGTTGCAGGGTATATTATCGGAGGCGTTGCGGGCTATATTGGAGCTGAGATGATCATTCGCAAAACCTGGCTGATCTGGAACAGTAGCTTATTACCACAGTTTGCTGTATATGGAATTGCAACTGCACTTATTCTTTACGTGCCTGTGGCAGACTGGAATGGTTATGCGACAAATGTGCCATCGAAAGACAACGTCGAGAAGGTTCGAATTGGCGGGGACCATACGATCTATGTAGATAATCAGATTGTAAAGCTGGATGATGAACAATTCTACTCTAATGACATGGGATATATTGATGCTGTTCTTGTACTTCATCAGAAAATTGTAGATTCCCGTCAGACGTTGAATGAGAAGGGACAAAGCCGGATTATACCTGACCAAGAGAGCGTCAGGGTTGACTACAAATTGAAGAATGGAAAGACAATATCGCGGCAATATACCGTTCAAGAGAGCCGTTTTCAACAAGAGTTTGAGCATATGAAAAACTTCGAAGATTATAAAGCAGTCAGTTATGGAACCTATGCACTCGACGATGACGTTCGCAGCGTT
This sequence comes from Paenibacillus sp. NN59, assembly GCF_057597225.1. Lineage (NCBI taxonomy): Bacteria > Bacillati > Bacillota > Bacilli > Caryophanales > Paenibacillaceae > Paenibacillus > Paenibacillus sp. NN59. Next base: position 1,309,801 of record NZ_CP199678.1, read on the forward strand.
GGGATCCGGTCAAGATTGACTAGTGATCGCGCTGTATACATCAGTAACCCGCAGCTCATTCGTGAATTCAAGGCACTCTTGAAAGCAGAAATTTTAGATCAAACGTATGAAGATCAAAAATCTCATTGGGAGTCGTATGCATCAGCTGAGGTTTATCAAGATTACCGGGATGGATTATCGTCCAAGCAGATTTTGGATCAACCTAATCTTAGCTCCACATATGAGATTAAACCAACCTACACCCGTTTAATTGCATGGCTCAAAGAGAACAAATTGTATGATCAGTTGCAGGTCTCTGTAGATGAAGTTGCTTCTGCCCAGTTTATTAAACAAGAGATTAACAGCACGGGTAAAGCTATATATGTCTATCCTGACCCGCAATTCATAGATGAAAATCTAAAAGGAAACAAGAAGGTAGCCACCAAGAACAAAGAAATTATCAGCCAGTTGCTCCAGCGGCAAAGATCAGGTTACTACACCGATCAGGGTATCTTCTATCAGATCAAGCTTAATTTTAATAAAGGCCAGAACGTCTATATGATGTTAGAAGAGGATGATCTTACCGAGGATATGAGAGCCATTCTAATCGATCTTTAAATTTTTCTTTACTTCAGCTTGACCAAATGAAATATATGGAATATATTTGAAAAAGTGAAGATCCAAGCGATTCGTTGAATCACTGAATCTAATATGGAACGGCTCAAGAGGGAAGCACCCGTAAGAGCAGGCATAGGCCTGACTTGCGGGTGCTTTTTTGTCGTTCGCCGAACGATCGCTGACGTTGAATCTCGAACTGCAAGGGAACTTTACTCTGGACGCTGAACGGAACGATTATTGGATATATACAGGGTGAACAGTGTCGCGGACTTCCATACTAATTTTGAGAAAAAGGGGTGCAGAAGGATGATGTATTTAAGACCGGAGAAGAAACGATTGATAGAGCAATTTACGTTGCCTCGACAACCAATGGAAACGTGGAAGAGGCAGTCAATGTGGGTGCAGTTTTTTCATTTTTGGTTAAAGCTACTGGTCGGCCATTCGGTTTTAAGAAGAATGTTTGTTGCAACGTACGGCATTGGAATGATATGTAGTGCAACAACAGTTCACGGTGAAGGGATTGAGCTGAATGTTACTGCGCAGAAAGCCTGGAATACAGTAGTGAATAAGGCAGATGCGCAAACGGAACGTTCCTTACTACAGACATACGAAAGTGCCGGGAAATGGATTTCCCAAAAAGAGATGTGGGAACAAAAGATCAAGCAATTACATACAGCGAACGCTACTGAGTTGGTGCAGCTTCGAAAGGCAATCAGTAATACCGATGCAGCGAAGCTGGCTGCTCTTCAGAAGTCAGTGGAACTTACGCAGGCACGTTATGAACCTTTATTCAAACTTTATAGCTCACTGAACAAACAATTGTCTGCTTCCAAGGCTCTCCAGAGCAAAGAGTGGAGTTCGGCCATTCGTACACAGGCTGACACGCTAAAACCCTTGGTGCAATTGGCACGTGAGGATATTCGTGCGAAGAAATTGAGCCTTGCTGAAGCACGGAAGCGGAAAAATAAGGAGGTGAAGCGGCTACGAGCGATGTTAAATGGCACAAATGCTGTAAAAAAGCAGATACAAACGGCCAAGAAACAAGTCAGTTTGTCCAGAGAACGGTATTCGGATGCGCTTCGTAACTTTAAACAAACCCTAAAAAAAGGTGAGCCTTCACGTGTGCTGAGTAGCCTGAATTCCCTGGTTTCTTCTGCTGAGAGATGGACGGTTGCGAGCCAACATATTCACACGTTAGAGCAAAAGGTGTCTACGATCTACGTTACAGTAAGCCAAGAAATCCACAACAGATCCAAATGAATGAGCCTGATCCTGCAAGAAAATTGCATGGGAGAAACTAGATTTTTTCTGGTGCGTACACCTCTATAACAGAACCATTCATTGAACATGGAGCGAGGTGCAGGCTGGTGCATATAGAGAGCAGAACGGGTTTGAAACGAAAGCGTTACTGGATTCCCATCAGTTTATTGCTCCTGATTATCGGTGTTGTAGGAGTAGGCTCACATTTCACACCCAGAATAACAGTACTTTTGCTAAAGACAGGGATTGCATTGTTTAATACAAATGAAAGCAACAAGGCATCGTTTATTTCGGAAGGGATAACCCGTGTTACCGATGTGGCCTATGCAGATGGAGGTCGTAACAACAGTACGCTGGACATTTATTATCCTTCCGCAGCAACTAAACCCTTGCCAGTCATATTGTGGGTTCATGGCGGCGGCTGGGTTATGGGTGATAAAAAAGACATAGCCGATTATGCGGTGCAGTTAAGCAAACGTGGTCATGTGGTGGTCAGCATGAATTATGCACTTGCGCCGAATACGACATACCCTGTGCCCGTAATGCAAACCAATCAGGCTTTAACATATATCAGAGATCATGTGAGTGAATATCAAGGTGATCCGAGCAACCTGTTTCTTGCCGGTAATTCGGCTGGTGCCCAGATTGCAAGTCAGACTGCGGCGCTGCTTACCAATCCCAATCTGGCAAAACAAATGAATATAACGCCATCAGTGAAGCCTGAACAGTTAAGAGGTACACTTTTGTTCTGTGGGCCATATCAATTGCGTACTGTCGAGAGTACAGGCTTTCCGTTTATGCGAACGTTTCTCTGGTCATATACGGGAAGCAAGGCATACGAGAATGATCCACATCTGGACGAAATGTCAACGGTCCTTCAGGCCACAGCCGCCTTTCCACCATCATTTATTACTTCTGGTAATGATGATCCTTTGACCGTACAATCGATTGAACTTGCAGAAGTGTTAGAGCGTCAAGGTGTCACGACAGAAACGTTATTTTTTCAATCATCTTCGGAGAAGCTGGGACATGATTACCAGTTCGATCTGGGGAGTGAAGCAGCGCAGCAGGCGCTACAGGCATCCGTGCAATTTATTCAGGCTCATAAAAAAGAAAACTAAAGATACAAAGAATTCAAGTTAAATCGCCATTTTAAAAAAGGGTGTCACAGCGGTTCACCATGAAAAAAACATGACATGACGACCGGGACACCCTTTATTTATTTATTTATTGGCCAGAACTAATAATCTGCGCATAGCTTCTTCAACTGTTGCACGTGGACAGGCTACGTTGATGCGCATGAATCCGGCATATTCTTTGCCGAATACAACCCCGTTATTGAATGCGAGTCCTGCTTCATGAAGAAGTTTCTTGCTTAATTGCGCATGAGTCAATCCTAATTCCCGGAAATCGACCCATAACAAATAGGTGGCTTCAGGAAGGTACAGACGGATACCAGGCAGATGCTCCGCAATAAATTGCTGCACGTATTCCATATTGTCCCGAATGTAGGCAAGACACTGATCAAGCCAGTCTTCGCCACCGTTATAAGCCGCCTCGGTTGCTACGGCTCCTAGTGTGCTGATACTGGACAAACCCATGGTACGCACGCCTTTGGCGAACTGTTCCCGCAATTGGGCATTAGGAATGATAATGTTTGATGAACTTAATCCGGGGATATTAAACGTTTTGCTTGGTGCTGTGCAGATGATGCTGCGAGCTGCGATCGCTTCCGAGATCAGACTTAGCGGTGTATGTGTTCCACGTTCATACACCAGATCAGCATGGATTTCATCCGATACGATGAGCACATTATATTTCAGACACAGTGATGCAAGAGCCTCCAGTTCCTCACGGCTCCATACTCGTCCAACCGGATTGTGAGGACTGCACAGGATCAGCATTTTGACCTTTCCATTCTGGAAACTTCTCTCCAGATGATTCAGATCCATGCTGTATTTCCCATGTTCTTCGATCAGTGGATTCGTAATGAGTTCCCGTCCCTGATCTCTCACGACATCATAGAACGGAGGATATACGGGTGTCTGGATGACTACAGCATCCCCTGGTGAAGTAAATTGTTGTACCGCTATACTGAGCGCAGGTACGATCCCTGGCGTGAATACGATCCAGTCCGCATGGATTTTCCAGTTGTGGCGGCGTTGCATCCAGTCTGTGACGGCTGCATGGTAGGCCTCGGTTCGCAGAGTGTAACCAAAGATGCCGTGTCCCATCCGGGCCTGTAAAGCTTCAATAACAGATGGAGGAGCAGCAAAATCCATATCGGCTACCCACATAGGAAGTGCATCTGCTACACCGAATAATGCCTCAAGCCCGTCCCATTTCTCGGAAGCGGTAGATATTCGGTCAATCGGTGTATCAAACAAATATTGATCTATCATAACAAAGAAGTCCTCCTTGGTTCATTGATTCGTTGTTACGTCCTACAAACAAGACATCATTATCTAATACATCTTGTATTTTCGCAACTTCTAAACCATTTTTATATGACCCAAGTCCTGATTTAGCGAGATATCGTTTACAACCTGCCATCAAGTACTTATGATATGGCTAACATGAGGTGGGAGTTGAAGGATTATCGATACAGTTCATTGTTATATGAACTAAATTCATCTGCACTATACCTTTCATAACCTCATGATTCGATTCAATATGTAATATTCATCTTTTATTATACTGAACTTTGGAGGCGAAGGAACATGAAAAACAAAAAGTGGTTGATTGCAGCAGGCGTATTTGGGATGGTGTTAACGGGATCAGCAGGTGTCTATGCAGGTACGCAACTGGAAACGATCAAAGCCTATCTGAATCACGGACTTGCCATTGAAGTAAACGGACAAAAATTCACACCGACAGGTGATCAGGGCAAAAAACTTGCGCCTATTACGTATCAAGGCAGTACATACCTTCCGGCTCGCTCCATTGCTGAAGCTTTAAATACAGAAGTGAAATATGACGCCAAAAATAATAAGGTAAGCATCGGTGCTTCAAGCTCATCAGGCGGGTCTGCATCCACTGGAGGCGGTCAATCCACATCTCCATCGACAGGTACGAACACACAAGCTCCAGGCGTAAAATCCAAGTACTTGCCAGCAGATTTCCCATTGCCTAAGGATGCAAAAGCGACCAGCTTGATTGAGAATGTTGTAGATGGAAACAAAAAAGTAGTGCTGATCTATACATCCAAGGAGAGTCTGAGCACTCTCGCTTCATCTTACAAAAACTATTATCAGAATAAAAACCTGACTCAAAACAGTGAGGATATTCAAGCTGACGAATTCAGCATTTTAGGTCGTGAGGAAGGCAAGTACGCTGTAACGATTACAGGTAACGCATCTTCAAGCGATAAGGATTTGAATGAAGTTACGGTCATCTGGGGAGAAGAATAAGCAAGTTCATATGTTGTCTAATTCTTAAAATAAAGCAAGCCGATATGCCTGTAATGATTCGTGATTACAGGCATAACGGCTTTTTGCGTTCAAAGTGCAGGGTATCCATGTAACAGTCTTTGGGTCAATCTTTTCGTTCATCTTCCATGGGAGGTTTACAGATATTCGTTAAACCACCCGACAATATGCTCTAAACGTCGCACCCTCAGATGTGGATTGCCGGAGCGAGATAGTTCATGGTTGGCTCCAGGGAAACGAACGAGTCGGGTCGTTTGCTTGCGGCGTTTCAGTGCAACATACAATTGCTCGGCTTGCTCAATGGGACAGCGGAGATCCTGTTCGCCATGAAGGATAAGCAGTGGTGTCTGCATATTGCCCACATAAGCCAGCGGAGAATGTTTCCACAGTTTTTCCGTGTCATCCCATGCATTACCGCCAATCTGATCTTCCGTAAAGAAATATCCAATATCACTGACGCCATAGAATGACAACCAGTTGCAGATGGAACGCTGGGTAACAGCGGCTTTGAAGCGGTTCGTATGTCCCACGATCCAGTTCGTCATGAACCCGCCATAGCTACCGCCGGTTACGCCCAGTCTGGATGGGTCAATGAAGGCATAGTGGGACAAAGCATAGTCCACAGACTCCATCAGGTCTCGGTAATCGCCTCCGCCGTAATCTTCACGACAGGCATTCACGAATTGTTGCCCATATCCTAGCCCTCCACGCGGATTGATATATACCACAGCATAGCCCTGAGCAACAAGGAGCTGGAACTCATGCATAAAAGTAAAACCATACATCATATGCGGGCCGCCATGAATCTCAAGAATGGTCGGAACTTTGACACCTTCAACGATGCCATGAGGTTTCATGATCCACCCTTGAAGCTGTAGCCCATCCGACGAGTCAAACCAGAAGGTTTCTGGCGTACTAAGCCAAATGTCCTGTTCTAACTGCGGGTTACTGTTCGTGAGACGGACAGATTTGATTTCGGGGTTCCACGGTTGTTCATACAGATACAATTCACCGGGATGTTGTGTATTCGCAACAGCCACGACGATCTGGCCCTGTGCCAGCTCTGCAAACTGATAGATCTCGCATTCATCTGGCAAAATGTAATCGGCACCACTTCCATCTAATGCAAATCTAGCGATACGCACGCTGCCATGTATCGTAGCAAGACACAGAATGGAAGATCCATCCCGGGAATATAGCGGACCTGTCGTGACGAGGTGAGAGCGCATATCACCAACAAGGCTATGGTTCATCTGTACATCCCAATCTGCACTTAGGCATTCAGGTGTTCCACCCGATATCGGGAGTGTATACAACTTCGCCAAGGTAGCATTGCCATAAGAGCGGTCACTGGCGAGAAGGGCCAGGGATTGCGCGTCAGGTGCATAACTAAGCCGATAGAAGGTATATCCTTCCGGGGTTAGTTGCTGTAGATCTGATCCATCAGGTCTGGATGTATACACATGATTGGTCAATTTAAAGTCGCTATGATCCGCGCCCTCTTCAGGCATTTCAGTAATCCAGGCGATGCGTTTTCCATCCGGAGACCAAGCATAGTCCCCGATATCATAGTGACCCGTCGTAACAGGAATAGCCTCTGCGCTGATTGGCGCGATAACAAAGAGATGGGAACGTCGTCCATTCCATAACCCTCCGCTGTCGGATTTCATGCGAATTCGGTCCACGATGATTTCTTGAGGCAGTGAGTTTCCCTTATGATCTGTGTTGTAGCCTTCCGCGGACATTGAATCTGGTTTTTTATCTATCATTTCCACAGAAGACTTTACAAGCAGAGTCCCGCCATCTGGCGCCCATAAGAAGGAACTGACGCCATGCTGCAGGTGACTGATCTGCTGAGCTTCTCCGCCATCTGAAGCCATGAGCCATACCTGGGATTTTCCCTGCACTTCGCGTATAAAAGCAAGCTGTGCCCCATCCGGCGACCAAGCTGGGGAATGATCATTTTCTCCAGAAGTGAAAGGTCTGTCCTTTTGACTATCCAGATGAAGTAGTCTCAGGTGTGAGCGATAACCATCGTGTTTTTCATTTACTTGCCGGCTAACATACACCAGATGTCCGCCTTGAGGAGAAGGGACCGGATCATTAACCCATGTAAGCTGGTACAAATCTTCCGATGTCATGCCACGTTGCTCGTTCATCGCTTGTCCTCCCACTAGTATTCAGATTGGATAATTTCCTAAGCTTTCCATTTATATTAACGGAAAGACAAGTACAGGACAACAACTTGCCGAATGGAATGACGTTAAGTTTTTTTTACAAGGAAGGAATAGACGCACAGGAAATGTTTAGGCCTAGCCCGAATGGTTTAATGTACAATGCAATTCCTGTTTTGAACTGCACATGATTTAGTCACAAGAAGGAGGAAGTTATGCTTGAATACATCTTATGAACAGCATGTGGAATATCCGAGCAGGAAACGAATGGCTTTGATTACGGCAGGGGCAGCGCTTTTTGTGAGTGCCGGATTCTTTCTGATGTTTGACCGATCTTCAGGTGCAGGTACTTCCATCATATCCAGTGTTCTTGGTCTGTTGTCTGTCCTCTTTTTTGGCACATGTTTCTTCTACAGCCTGGTAAAGATGATCCGAAAAGAACCTTCCTTTGTCATTAATGAACAGGGGTTTGTTGATTCTTCCTCTTATACCTCAGGCGGGGCAGTGGCCTGGAGGGAAATTGAACATATGTTTATGTATGAGCTGATGGGGCAAAAAATGATTGGGGTTAAACTGCAGGATGAGAAAGCATTTATGGAGCGTCATAACGGGATGAAGCGCAAGCTGATGGCGGCGAATAGCCATATGGTGGATGCAACCATCAGTATTGCGCAAAGTAGTATCACTTTGCCAATCGACGAACTGTATCTTATGATGATGAATCATTGGCAGCATGGTAAAGGCGGCAGGATTTACGTTTTGAACGGGAGGAAATAATACATATGGCTTAGAACGGCAGGTCTTTGAGACCTGTTTTTTTGTGTGCTCAAATAACAACTGAAAATAGGCTTTACAATACTAACTACCTAGTGTACTATGTAACTAACACACCAATACAGAAAGGAGCGAGAACATCGTGCCTATCGAATTTGATAACAATTTACCGATCTATCTGCAGATCATGCAATATATCAAACGACAGATTGTAACCGGCGCCCTCAAGGCAGGAGATAAAATTCCTTCGGTTCGTGAACTGGCTGCCGAACTGCAGATTAATCCAAATACAGTACAGCGTACGTTCCAGGAGCTGGAGCGTGAAGAAGTGGTTGAGACGAAGCGGGGTTTGGGCAGATATGTGACAAGTGAGGAGAGGAAAATCATGATGATCAAGAAAGAAATGGCCGGCGAATTGCTGGATCGTTTCCTGACCGGAATGCAAGAGCTTGGAATCGAAGAACAGGATATTGTGTCCATCGTGACGGATGCTTTGGCAGAAGGTAGTCAGGGGAAAGGAGAGAAGACACATGAGTAACATTCTTGAACTTAATCAGGTCAACAAGACATATGGACGTAAACAGGCGTTACACAATGTCTCCCTGAATATTGCTCCAGGACGAATTGTAGGTCTCCTAGGTAGCAATGGAAGTGGAAAGAGTACACTAATGAAACTGGTCGCAGGTTTGCTACATCCCGCTAGCGGTAGCATTCAGGTTACAGGTAAGGCGATTGGACTGGAGACGAAGTCACTCGTTTCATTCATGCCGGATCGTCCGTTAACCGAGAAGTGGATGAAGGTTCGTGATGCGATCGCGTACTACCGTGATTTTTATGCCGATTTTGATGAAGAAAAGGCACGGGAGATGTTGGAGTTTATGAATCTTTCAGCGGATGAGCGTGTTAGTCATTTGTCCAAAGGCATGAATGAACGACTGCAGTTAACACTGGCATTGTCTCGTAAGGCGCGGCTCTATTTGCTGGATGAGCCGATCGGCGGCGTGGACCCGGTAGCCAGAGGTAAGATTCTGGACGCGATCGTTAAATTTTACGATGAAGACAGCAGCCTGATCATTTCCACACATCTGGTGAATGATATTGAACGCATTTTCGATGAAGTGGTCTTTATTCGGGAAGGCAAGGTAGTTATGCATGAGGAAGTCGAGACAATCAGGCTGAAGCATGGAAAAAGTGTGGATGAGATGTTCAAGGAGGTCTATGCAGAATGATGACATTGTTGAAGTATGATTTTAGAAGAAGCTGGAACACCCTGCTGGCAGGGCTAGTCATCCTCATTATTGTTCAACTGGGACTGATGATATTTGTGTCGTCAGGTGTCACTGCAAATGTGCTTGGTATCATGGCATACGTCGGGGCAGGAGTAGCCATCTATGTGAAGACGATAAAAACCTACGCTGCGAATATCCGCTCCTATAATCGTCGTCTGATCCCGGTCACGGGTCTATCTCATGTGTTATCACCTATCATTTTTGGTACAATTTGCGGACTGGGCTTGCTGCTGATAGGTTTCCTCCACGCTTACCTCTACATTACGATGAAACTGGGGCTTGATCTGTCTGCTTATATTGGTGTCAACATAAGTGTAGCTGAGATATGGAGTACTTTGTTTTTTGCAGGTTGGATTGTTCTGTTTATGACGATCATGATCTTTTTCTCCATTAGTGTAGCGGGAACGTTCCGCTGGAAAACAGGCCCATGGATCGGGATTGTCACGTTCATTGTTCTGATTAACCTGCTTAGCTGGTTGGAAAATGTTATTTTTTCAGGAAAGTTCAGTCCGAATGATCTGTTTCAGTTCACCGAAGAAAGCACGGGCATCTCATTTTCAGCCAACGGTGTTATATGGGCGGATGGACGGTGGGGGACCACGGTGTTTGAAATGGCACTTGCCGCGCTTCTCGTATGGGGTATTATTTATATGAACACCAAAAAAGTGGAAGTCTGATCCCTGCTTTAGCAAAAGAATACAGAATGGATACAACGGGTGGCAGAGCTGCTCGTTTTTTCTTTTGGCAGAAATGAACGGATATATGCACCCTATTCCAGTTTGAATACGTAAATATATGTATAATAACCGCGAATAGGGTAATTAAAGATGGATTCGCATGATGAGCATCATTAGACATTACAACATCGGGAAGGGGAGAGGGATATGCAATTGTACTTCAGAGATAACTTTTTCAACGCCGGATATACCGAAATTTTGAATGCCGACCAGGAACGGGCAGGGCACCTGGATTTGAAAAGTGTATTTGGATCATCACTCGATGTATCGGATGAAAATGGCCTTGTCTGTAGCGGCAAATTCCGTATGTTGACGAATCGCTGGGACGTGACCGCAGCAGATGGCACACATCTGGGGGTACTAAGAGCGAGATTCAGCTTTTTTAGCAAAAAGTATGAGTACGATGCGGGCTCACGTGGCATATATGATGTATCTGCTCCGGCATTTTCGCAGGAATATGATGTGACTGATAGATCGGGCCGTGTTGTAGTAAGCTTCCGTCGTACCAGCGGTTGGTTTAGTTCAGGGGCGTTTGTGCTGGATAATCAATCCGAATACTTAGACACTTATGAATTGGTTGCTGTGGTCATGGGCGTGCACGCGATTAACAAAAGACGGAACGCAGCCAGTAGCAGTAGTTCGTAGACCTGGAATGTATAGGGATGTATCTCTCAAAATTACGTTCATCTACAAGGACGAAGTTGAGGCGATTGATCTGTTCTAGGCCGATGGAGTAGCGGTCAGGTCAGATGCACGCCTGCATCATTTTGTCCTTTTTTACTGTGTATCGTGCATCCAACAGAGAAGATGAGATCGAGGAGTTTGCTAAGTGATAGCTCTTAAAGCGCTGGTTTGTGCTAATCCCCTTGCGCAGCCGTTTCACCACCCGGCTGTATGGACTCGGATTCCGCATATCGTGCCAGCACCTTGGCAGCAGTCTCGGACATACGCTCCTGCAGAGCCGAATGATCGATGATGCGAACACGTTTACCGAGAAAACGCATCTTGGACAACACGTAATCGACCTCGTTTCGCGGAACCGTCAGCAGAATCCGGTATATATGACTCGCTTCGTTATATGTAACCTCTCTCTCAAAGCAGGAGAAGGCATACAGTATTCGGGACAACTCCGCATTGAACTCAGGCAATACCTCGATGGTGATCGACGTTTTACGTTTTTCCGTGATCAGGGCGATGCTAGCTTTGTATCGTGATGCGGCCTCCGGTTTAATGGATCTGGCCTCAAGCTTGGTGATGCTATGCAGCTTGGTAGACATTAATCTGGCAAAGTGCGGGGCATACCAGAGCACATACCATTCCTTTTTGACCATGGAATATTCCAGCTTATACGGGAACCCGAACTGCTCCTGGCTTGTGCGTCCGCTACGGATACGACCTGTCATTTGAAACCCTTCGCCGTTTAGGATCATCTGCCGTAACGGCCTCAGCAGGGGATGAGAGACACTGCTTTCTTCACTTTTGGCTTTTTCCGTCAGGTAATCTTGCAGATTCAAGTGCTTTTCCCCGTCCAGCATGTTGTTTAGTTTGGTCAAGGTTGCGGGGGTTAAGGCTTCTTGTGCAGCCGGATGCTCCATCATCATACGGAGCCAGGCTCGCTCCTGCGAAGTCCAGGTGAACAGTCCGGTTTCATTCAGTCTCGTCATGATCTGGTAGTTGAACATCTTCTCGAACAGGTTCATAATACGCCGCAATCTCCTTCCATTCTTCGATCATTTCCTCACGCAGCTTACGCGGAGCCAGAATCTCACAGCTTGAGCCAAAACTGCGTAGCCAAGGTTTAATCTCTGTTGTACCGTTTACTTGAATTTCATACAAAAAGCTATGATCCGTTTCGGGTGTAATGATTCCCCATTGTCCTTGCAGCCGGACGCGATCCAGAATAAAGTTACGCTGACCATCTCCCGGGTGGAAAAAGCGTGCTTGCACCGTCACGGTGCGGCCTGTATCGACAAGCCAGCTGTACCGGCTGATGTCAGCCCATTCTTTTTTCAATGCAAGCATATGCTCTTCTTCAATAGGCTGAAGCTCCTCCAGCTGGGTGATGCCCTCCATCCGAAACTTCACGAATCTCCGCCGACTCTGATAACCGATGACATACCAGCGCCCATACTGGTGATCATAAACGACTTCAATCGGGATGATCCGATTGGAGCTTCCGCCAGCCTCGCGTTCAAACTTTGGATTCGTATTTTGCGAGCTATAGCTGGATGGTTTCTTCGGTGAAAAATACTGAAACTGCACACGTCTTCGCTGACGGATCGCTCCAAGCAGGGTGTACAGATGGGCTTCGTCCAGAATGCGTGAGTAATAATGATACTTATAAATATATGGCTCCGTCGCTTCTTCTTGCGGATAACTGGCTTTAATTACTTTTTTCATACTATCCCGCAATAGATATCCTTGCACCGATGGAACCTGTGTGTTCGCCATCATATCAACGAAGTCGTATAACTCCAGCTGTTCTTCCGGGGTAAGCCGTGTCAGTACATCCTGCTGTAACGAATAACGATAAGGACGTCCGCCCGGCTCTTTACGAATAACACCGACTTCCTCCAGATACTTGAGATCCGAACGGATCGTTTTCTCATCCGGCAAGGCCAGTTCTTCCGGCAAATCGGCACAGCAGGCATCCAGTAATTCCATCGCGGTCAGCGCGGAGTCTTGAAGGGTATGTAAAATGACGGACAAGCGCTCCACTTCGGTTTCTTTCATGGATTTGGCACGGAAAAGAAATAGTAGCAGAGGCTCGGCAGACTCGCCGTACTGGAAACGAACAAGGTCGGTCATCTCTGAGCCCAACTCACTGTCTGTGCGTTGATTGGTCAAGCTCTGACGAATATCTCGCAGCTTGCGCTGTGTTTTATCAAAGGTATTTACAGAGATGCCAAGCCGTTTGGCATACTGCTGACGGTTATATGCGCCGCTGGTCAGAGACAGCATACGCAGGAACTGAATTTCTTTATCAAAGCTTTCTTTAGCCATGTGTCTCACTCCCGATTGGACTATGTATTTTTCATTGTATCAAGATAAACGCCTGTTTTCATGGCAAAGTTGCTAGACCTCGGTTAAATTCATGTCATTTGAATTCAACTTACTGCAATTCACTTCACGCCAAGTTACTGCAACTCACTCTAATTCACGCCAAGTCGCCATACTTTCACCATGTTCGTGGTTGATGGTTTCCATGCATAATAAGGATGTGAAGCGGGGCAGTGAATTAGCTCGGCTGATCTGTTTCCGAGGCGCCTGGGAGGGTTACTTCGACTGTTAATCGACCAGGTCGTTGGTTCGAATCCAATCGCCGCCGGTTATGGCGGTGTAGCTCAGCGGTAGAGCAGGTAAAACCTTCCCCCTTTTTCCTCGGAAACCTTTTATTAGAAACGAAGAAACGTTAAACAACAACTTTAGATGTTCCACATAGATGAAGCACAGCATTTTACGCGTAGGGAGGTTATGTGCGATGAGTAGAGCCAAATCATTATTTAATACACCTCAATCTGTAGTACATAATCATGATGGATATGCAACTTATGAGCGATTGGTCGAGGAACAATATGTACAGATGTTGACGACGAATACGCTTAACAATACGTTTTATGCGGATGAACAACAGCTGATGCAAGAAGCGTGGAGCAGCCATCAGGAGATGGCGGAACTGGATGCAAACTTCATGGCGAAGGCTTTGGTATATGCTCGAAATGAAGGTTTCATGCGGCTTCAGCCTTTGTATGGGCTCGCCGTATTGTCCAAGATTAATCCGGAGCAGTTCGCAAAAGTGTTTGCTCATGTCGTGAAGACGCCAGCGGATCTGGCCGATTTTCTGACCATCCTCAGAGGAAGCGGGCGGGGAGAGGGAGGGCGTGCAGTGAAGCGTCAAGTCAATCGGTTTCTGAACGAAATCAGCGAATACTGGGCCATAAAATACAATGGACGTGGGCGTGGGTACAGTCTGGGAGATATGATCGTCACTGCACATCCCAAGCCGAAGGATGAGAAGCAACAAGCCTTATTCCGTTATTTGCGGGGGCATGAGACCAGTCTGGTGGACCTTCCGCAACTTCAGGCACTGGAGAAACTGAAAACGACACGTAACCCTGCCAGTCAGCTTCATCAGATTGAAAAAGGGAAACTACCTTATTCGGTCGTGACCTCGATCCTTCAGCCGACGCGTCCGATTTGGGAAGCTTTGATGCTCCAGATGCCGATGTTTGCGCTCCTGCGTCATTTAAATACGATGGATCGTGCCGGAGTTTTTGCCAAAAAGAAAAATATCGCTTACGTCACACGTCGTCTGACGGATGCCGAGGCATTGCGTCAATCGCGGATATTACCTTTTCGCTTCGTCAAAGCTTATGAGATGGTTGAGCGGTCAGAACTCCGGGAAGCGTTGCAACAGGCCGTGGAGCTATCCGTGCACAATCTGCCACGGTTGCCGGGAAGAACGGCTATTTTCCTCGATCGCTCAGGCTCCATGCAGGGAGACTACTTACGTATCGGTTCCGTGCTCGCACTGGCGCTATACAAACAAACTCAGGGCAACTCCTTGTTCTGGTTGTTCGATCAACAGGTCGAAGATGCCCGCCCGAAGCTGGACGAGGGTATTCTGGCGCAGGCATATCGAATTCGTGCACAAGGCGGAACCGATACAGGAAGACCTGTACGAGAGCTAAGAGAGTCTCAAGAGACGGTGGATCGCATCATTATGATTACGGATGAGCAACAGAATGAGGGGAGTCCAATGTATGCCGAGTTAGAACGATACCGACGCGCCATGAATCCGGGGCTGCAGGCATTCATTGTAGATATTACCCCTTACCGGCAGGCTATGGTTCCGCCGCGGGATGGTCAGACTTTTTACATCTATGGCTGGAGCGAAGCCGTACTGACATATATTGCAGAGACAGCAACAGGGTATGAGACGATTGCCGAGCGTGTACGGAAAAGTCAATTTTAAATGAAGGAAGAGAAGGAGGAGGGGGACAGATATGAGTGAGGTGGAACAAACAATGAGAGACATCATCGCGAAGCAGCTTGCACAGATTGAGCAGGAGGAGCAAGTTCGCATTATTTATGCCTGTGAGTCAGGCAGCAGGGCGTGGGGGTTTCCTTCCCAAGACAGTGACTACGATGTGCGTTTTATTTATGTCAGACCGTTAGAGTGGTATCTGTCGA
This sequence comes from Paenibacillus sp. NN59, assembly GCF_057597225.1. Classification (NCBI taxonomy): domain Bacteria; kingdom Bacillati; phylum Bacillota; class Bacilli; order Caryophanales; family Paenibacillaceae; genus Paenibacillus; species Paenibacillus sp. NN59. The sequence goes on from NZ_CP199678.1 coordinate 1,325,253, forward strand.
TTGAAGAGCAACGGGATGTGATTGAACGTCCGATCAGCGACCAGTTGGATATTAACGGATGGGATATACGCAAAGCGTTGAAGCTGTTCCGCAAGTCCAACCCGCCGCTGCTGGAGTGGTTACAGTCCCCGATTCAATACGATGAGCAATATAGCGTAGCAGGGCAGATTCGGAGTCTGTCGCCGCTAACGTTTTCACCGAAATCATGCTTGTACCATTACCTGAACATGGCTAAGGGAAACTTCCGTGATTACTTGCAGGGCGAGCAGGTGAAGATCAAAAAATACTTTTATGTGTTGCGCCCTTTGCTGGCCTGTGGCTGGATTGAACGTTATGAAACCATGCCGCCGATGGCTTTTGACAAACTCGTTGAGACCTTGGTTCCAGCGGGCACACCTCTGTATACGGAAATTCATGATCTGTTACGCCGGAAAAAAGCCGGAGACGAACTGGATATGGAGCCGCAGCTTCCGGCCATTCAAGCGTATATTACGGCTCAAATTGCACATGTAGAGCAACTGGCTACCGAGATTCAAGGACAAGCGACTGTGGAGATTGAGGTCTTAAATCGGATATTTCAATCAGCTGTACAAGAAGTTTGGGCATAAATGAATGGATGGAATTAGAACTCACAAAATGGGTTGAAGATCAACGAAAGGAGGAGAAGGTATGCATTTGATTGTAAAAGCATGTGGAGTGAACGCAGGGGTTGTATCCCACCTGCTCGCCAAAAATCCGAATAATGTGTATGACCGGACAGATAAAGGTGTGCGTGTTCGGATGGTCTACACCAAAGCGAGTGAGCAAGAGACGGAGGTGTTGATTCATGCCGAGCCTGATCCGGTCGATCTCGTTAGAGGCACACCGGATGGATATGATATCACACAATACATCAATGACCGTGAGTTTGTGACCAGCAGTTTATTCTGCTCTTACATACGGAATGCGCTGGGCACAGCTCTGAATGGCAAACCGAAGGAAGACTATGTGCGATGGGTGGATCATGCCTTTGAACTGGAGCTGAAGTTTGGCCCGGTTGCCTCTGATCTGCCTGACCGTGTGGTGGAGGAGTTGTTCTCCTGTTTGGGATATGACATTACTGTGGAACGGGGAGAGTCGGCGTATTCGTTTGACCTGAAAAATCGAAGTACAGTTCGTCACATCACCCTGCGAGGTAAACAAACGATACAACAGGCTTTACGTCAGCTATTTCTGCTCATTCCGGTGCTGGATAACTACAAGCATTATTTCATCAGTGAGGATGAGATTGATAAAATCAACCGTTACGGTGAGGGTTGGTTAGATACCCATCCGCTTAAGGGACTTATCGTTAGGCGTACGCTTCATCTTGCCGAACTGATTCGGACGTATGAACGTCTGCATGGCGCGTTGGATGATGGGCCTTCACGATTAGAACAACAAGCTGAGGAAGCAGAAGGTGATCTGAAAAAAACATTAAAATCGGAGTCGGCAATATCCAGGCATGAGGATAAGAATCCGAATGCAGACACAGTTCAGGCCACAAGTGCAGATCGAGCTGATGACTCGTCCGAAATACCTGTACGATTAAATGATCTACGTTACCGCGCGATCACGGACATTGTGGATTCTTTGCCTGAAAAACGCCGTATTGTGGACATGGGGGCAGGTGAGGGGAAGCTGTCTGCACGTCTCGCTTATATTCCGGGAGTGGAATCAATCCTTGCTGTTGAGCCATCGGGTCAATCACGTTTGCGGGCGATGGAACGTTTCGCCAAGATGCAGGATCGGGCAGGGGTTCAAGCTATGCCGGAACCGACGCTTGGTTCTCTGTTTTATTTTGACGAGCAATTACAGCATCAGGATGTCATGATCTTGTGTGAAGTGATTGAGCATATTGAGGCATATCGTCTGAATGGCATTATGGAAACGATTCTGAAGGAGTATCGGCCGCAAGTGCTACTGGTTACTACTCCGAATAAGGAATATAACGAAGTGTATGCGATGGAGCAAGAACAGTTCCGTCACCATGATCACCGCTTCGAATGGACACGGGAGGAATTCAATGGCCGATGTGCGGAGTGGGCAGAGAAAGGCAATTATGCTTACGAGATCAGGGGTATTGGTGAGGAAAAGGAAGGCTACGGGCAGCCGACACAATTGGCGATGTTCACACGGGGAAAGGAGGAGCATGTATGAGAAACGAAAGGCAGACAGGCGCGGGTGATCACAATCGTTCGCACAACGGAACAGATGGAATGCAGCGACAAATCGCAAGCCATACGCAGGATAGACAGCGAGAGATCCAACTGCCGCATGCAGGCATCGTAGTGCTGATTGGTCCATCGAACAGTGGAAAGAGTACACTGCTTGCAGAACTTGTGGAAAAGGATGTCATCCGCGCTACCGAGGTCGTCTCGTCCGATCAGTTCCGCATGTTGGTAGGCGACGACGAGTATGTGGAATGGAGGCAACGGCCTCGTAGTGAAGCGGATGTGCTGTATGCAGATTACCAGCAAGTATCTGCCAAAGCATTTGAAGCAATGGAAGCCATACTCGCCACACGTTGTCGTCTGAACAAGCTGACCTGGGTGGATGCGACTCATCTGTATCCCGAGGATCGCGGACGGTTAATCGAGCTGGCACGCAAATCCCATGTCCCCGTTATCGCGGTAGTACTGGATGTACCGGAGCATGTATTACTTGAACGTGATGATCAGCGTAAACATCCGCGTGGCCGTCAACGCGTAAAACAACAGGCACAGCAATTCAAGCGTACGCTGCGTGCGATCCGTGATGAAGGATTCGATGCCAGTTATGTGCTGAAACATCCATATCCTGTGACCTTTGTACGCACAACGAATCCGTTCATGTTAGACATGGGAGCGGGGATGGATATCATTGGCGATATCCACGGTTGTTATGATGAAATGATAGAAGTCATGCAACGTCTGGGATACGTCGCTGAACAGGAAGATGGCCTGATGCGCCATCCCGAAGGGCGGAAACTCGTTTCTGTCGGGGATGTAAGCAGTCGCGGGCCGGAATCGTTAAAATGTTTGCTTTTCTGGCAACAACACTGTGCCGCTGGTCTTGCTTATATGGTTGACAGTAACCATGGATGGAAAATTGCACGTTATCTGGACGGCCGTGATGTCACCTTAAGTCATGGGGATGAACGGGTGAAAGCTGAATTGCTCCAGCTTGAACAGAAGCAAGGCAGTGAAGAGGCGAAAAGGGTACGGGATTCGTTGAAGCATTTTCTGCTGAATGCACCTGCTCATTTGGTGTTTACGCGGAATGGGGTAAGACAAGTGGTTGTCGCCCATGCCGGGATACGGGACCATTTTATCGGCAAACAGTCCAAACGCATTCAGGATTACTGTCGATATGGCGATGTGGAAGGAACGGATGATAAGGGGCGGCCCGTACGTAAAGACTGGTACGTGGATCATACGTCCGGTGAATGCATTGTCTGGGGACATGATCCAAGGCCATACCCTACGATTGTGAATGATACGGTGAATATCGATCAGGGTGTTGTGTTTGGCGGTATGCTCACGGCGTGGAGAATGCCGGAACGGGAGAGTGTTAGTGTACCGGCGAAGCAAGACTATGCCCAAGATCCAGACAGTCCGTTGAAACGCTGGAATCAGCAACGGTTTGCACCGCCCAACATCCGCAAGTTCAAGGACGGTTTTACCGTTCAGACGGGTTCGCGGTTGAATGTCGCTGTGCAGGGAGAAGTGGCGCAGACGGCACTGGATATCTTTTCTCATTTTACGGTGCCACTGGAGGAACTCGTCTATATCCCGCCAACGATGAGTCCACCGCCGGGTGAATGTTCGGTAGAAGGTTTTATGGAGCATCCGCGAGATGCATTCCGTTATTATCGTTCTCAGGGCGTGACCCGTATGGTAGCAGAGAAAAAACATATGGGTAGCCGAGCGATACTGCTTCTGTTCCGCGACGAACAGGTTGCATCGCAGCGAGTAGGCAGACCGATGTTGGGGAGCATCGTGACACGTACAGGCCGATCCTTTTTTGATCCCGATAGAGAACAGAAGGTGCTCACCAGATTACATGCAGACTTGACCGTAAGTGGTTATTTTGAACGGTATTCCACCGAATTTGTATTGCTGGATGCAGAGATTGTACCTTGGAACCTGAAAGCGCGGGAGCTTATTGCATCTCAATATGCGCATGTCGCTGAGGCAGCGCAGATGGATCGCAGCATTGTGATGGACAAAATTCGCGAGGCTATGAGCGCGGGCCGCCACGTTGCGGACTGGTTACAGGAAACAGAGGTTAAACTGGCGAATGCGCAGACATTCCGGGATGTGTTCCAATATTATTGCTGGGATGTGCAGGATATTGCTGACATTCGCATTGCACCGTTTCATACGCTGGCTCACAGTACGGGAACCTTCTGGGAGCGTACACATGAGTGGCACATGCTACAAAACCGTGAGCTGGCTCGGTTGTCGTCGCTGATGATGGAGACGGAATACCGGATTATTGCGGATGAAACGGATGAGGAAGAGGTCATTCGCTGGTGGGAGGAAATGACGGCTGAGGGACATGAGGGGATCGTCATCAAACCGGAGACATTCCGCAGCTGGAATGGTAACAAAATGATGCAGCCTGCGCTCAAAGTTAGAGGACGTGCCTATTTGCATCTCATCTACGGCATGGATTATTTGGCTCCTGAGCATGTGTCCCGTCTTCGCAAACGTAAAACGTCCAAAAAGGAGCGACATGCTCTACTTGAAAGTGCTTTGGGCATGGAAGGGATCGAACGTTTTGTGCGAGGAGAGTCCGTAGAACGAATTCATGAATGTGTGCTCGCCACATTATCGCTGGAATCGGAACGCGTAGATCCACGTTTATAGGTCGTGGTTCATGAACGAACTTGAAAAGGAATGTAATTGGATGATTTTCCATCCAGTTCCATTCCTTTTTTGCGTTGTACAGTTTTATCGGTATATACCGTTTGTACTTCGCTTTCTTTCTTTGTTTGGTGAAGCCTGGTGTTGGTGTTTTTGTATACATAGCAACTTTACATGCACCGATAGTAATGGTGAGTTTTCCAATAAAAGGACTCAGAAAGGAAGCGAAGACCATGTTTAAACGGGTAGAAAATGAATTGGAGTTTGCCATGTTCAATGGGATATGGACAACGGTATGGAATGAGAAAGGATTTGAGTTTGAGTTCTCAGAGGTGTTTCTGGAAAGATATGTGGTGGTTACGGAGGAAGGCCATTATGTAGGTTCGATTGAAATCAAACCTTACGCCGAAGATAGTTCCATGAACGAAATCGGTCCCTTTCTGGAGCATCCATTGATTCAGGCAGAGATGGGGCATATTGCAGAAATCGATAAACTTGCTATTTTATCTACCTTTCGGGGGCGATATGTTACTGATTTATTATCTGCGATCGTTCATTATGCAGAGAAGCACCAGATTAGTTATTATGCCATGTTACTTGAACCGGTGCTGATGAGAGCTTTGCGCATCTCTTACCATGTGCCGATTCAGAAAGTCGGGGGAAGAGTATTCTATAAGGGGGAGGATGTGATCCCATCTATTGTGAATGCTCGGGAAGTATATATGAATAAGGAACGGTTTACATGGCTCATTGATCCCAGACATAATGTGATAAAAAAATACAAATAAATTCATATAACAACATTAATTCGACATTATTTTTGTTGTGTTTAGTGTATATTTTCATTAAAGTCGCTATTTCAGCGACTTTTTTTCGTTCCCAGACAACAGTGCTTATCTCAATATATAAATTGCTTTATGGTATAATAACGAGTTAAGAACAGGAATTTTTTGGTCAAGACGTTTTTTTTCTAAAAGTGACGGGTTAAACTCTGGATGAAATGATAGGGTGATCGGGATGAGAAGACTTGAGTCTGGTATGTCAGTGGACAACGAATGTTTTTCTGATATTTTAAGGTATGAAAACGAAACGATAAGCGGAACGACCGTAACAAACTCGAATGTTGGTTCGCCTATATTCTGGAACTGCACGCTGCATCAGCTTGTATTTGATACCTGTGATCTTACGAATGCGAGATTTTTTGAAGGTAGCACAGTGGATCAATGTACATTTATTCGGTCCGACTTGCGCTCTGTTGGCATTGGCAAGAACGAAGCCGTGTTCACCAATTGTGAATTTACCTCCTGTGATCTGAGGGGCATGACATTGGAGAATGCTACGTTTATCGACTGTACCTTTGTTAAATGTAGATTCAATGATCGGATTTTACAAGTAGCAAATATCGTCAATTGTTCCTTTACCGGCAAGTTAGTGGATATTACGTTTGAGGGAAATGGCAAACAGAAGTTAATCGTCAATTTAGAAAACTGCATCCTTGACGGTGTTCGTTTTGTAGGCTGTGACCTGACGCAATGTATTCCGCCGAAGTCCAAAAACCATCTGTATATGGAACAGGTATCTGCACGTGTGAAAAATGCTTTAATGAAGATTGATGATGACCTTGATCTATCTGATGATGATCGGAAAATACTGGTACGCAGTCTGCGCAAGCTTGACGGTATGGAACAATATATTTTTAACACGGCACATATGAAGAAAAAATATGGTGATGTTTTTGTTGAGCGATTTTTCAGTAGTCTGGAATCAAATTAGTTGCATGGTATGATGAAAATGGAGGCCTAAGGGCCTCTTTTTTTGTAGCAAAGATGGGATTATGGAATCAGTCTAATAAACCAAAGCCCTATATCTAATCTTTCTATTCTAGGTAATAATTATAAGAGGATTGAATAGCATTGGAATCTCACTACGTAACGAGGGGGTAACCTGTATGGCGTCATTGATTTTGCTGGTGAAACAGACGGAGGACGATGAAAAGGTTATTTATCGATTCGGACCGAATGAGCGGAAGATGGGACTCATTGAGATGAACAAGATCAAGGAAAGTGTGAAGGAACTAGAGCCTGTGCAAGTGGATGGAATCAGTCCCAGCTTTTTTTTCAATAAGGCAGCTCAGTGGCTGGTAAGATGTTTGTTCAGAGAAGGCGGCAAGTTTCCAGACCGAACCACGGTTGAATCATAGTCTTTCGTAAGTCTTCTCATAAGAAGGCCGACAGACCATTGGGATAGTATCAGGCGATAACTGAATTGGCGTATCATAGAAGAAGTTCAAGTGCAACGACTCATCGCTGCGCTTGGACTTCTTTGTATTAGATATACTTTAATGATGAGAGACAGGGGATGCAAAGCGATCGATCCAAGTCCGCAATTTATGACGAAAGGATGGTTTGGAAATGCTTTAAATTGTTTAAAGAAATGAGGCAATCAGCTAAAGATGATGATCTTGATAGATTCACCGGATGGAAGCTCGTGGCTGATCGGATTACCGAAAAGGCATATTTGGAAGAGATGAACATTAGGAATGGATCCTATCACGGGTGGCTCACCAGTGATTTATGGTAAATGGAACGAGAGTGTGTACCGAAGAATCACTAACGTTATGTGAGTTTTTTGCTGTAAGAACTTACTTTGGGAAGTAATTGGAGATAGTGTATACATAAAATTGGAGGGGATAATTTGTTGAAAAGAAAGTCAATTAAATCATTTTTTCGTATTAAAGCTCTAACCATGGGTCTGGAAATTATCAGAGAAGATGATTCTATAACAACTGACATGAGTGCTAACCCAACCAAACTATATTTTACATTTATATAATAATATATAATATTATATAAATTATAAATTTGATTATTTAAATAAGAGCAGCTAATCCTATTGATCAGCTGCCTTTATATTTCTTGTCGAGCTAACTTTCCCGTTAGCTCAATAGGGCCACGAAAGAGTTATTTTTATATTGAACTTTTTTGTTGTGATTGGTGAAACTCTTGTTTATCTGGAACATTTTTGTATGGACAGACTAAAAACTACTTTTGGAAATTGCGGGATTTTTTCTCCCTTATGCTTAAGAACAGTTGAGTAAGCACCAGTAAAACACCAATAATCAATAGAGTTACAGGGAAAAGGGTGTATTTAAAGGCGAAATAATTTAAACTTTCTTCTCCACCAGCCCCCAAAATACCAATAGGATAAATATTAGAGAGTAACCTCAATATAAAAAACATAGAGACAGAAAAAGAAATACATACAAATCCAGAAATAAGAAACAAATTATCAATTCCTTTCTTTTACACTATTGTAATTATTAAGGAGCAATGTTATGGTTATATATGTATAATGACATATAATAATGTGAGGAGCAAGCAAATGAAGAAAAAAATGACTGTAATTGCTTTAACAGCTGTATTCTCTCTCTCATTAGGAACTTCTGTTTTTGCTCAAGAGGTACCTAGTCAAGATGCAACGTCAGAATCAATTAATTTACAAAACATTCCTACGAGAGAGGGAGGAGAGATTACAACTCTCGCTCTTTGGAATGTCGTGACCAATCAAGGATACCAAGGTTTATCATATGGTGCATGGGTTGATGGAGTTTCCGGCCCCGGACCAGGAACATTAACACTCTCAAAAACTGTCTCAGTGAGCAATACTTACTCCGGAACACTGACTGCAAAAGTTGATGATATTACTGCTGCAGTAGGTTTTAGTATCTCAGCAACCAATAGCACAACGGCTTCTTACTCTATTAAAGTACCTAATGGTAAAAAGTATAAAATTAGATATCGACCAGTATATCAGATGTACAAAGCTACTCAATATACTTACAGCACTGATGTCGGAAGCTCAGTATTACTCAGTACGGACGTTATTTACCCTAAGAAGTATGCTTATTTAGAATATGATTATGTTGAAATTAAATAATCTATAAAATAATGAAAATGAGAGTAGGGCTATCGAGCAAAAAACGCTAGCCTTACTCTCACTTATTTTTTCAAATATTACATATGTTTAATAGTGTAAAATGTTCAGAAAAAGTGATGAAAATTGTGTTGAATGTGATATGCTTCGTATTTGACTATCCTTGTAAAAAAATAGACTGTTATTAATGGGACAGAATAGTTTAAATTGTTTTTCTAAGATATTTGTTCTGTCTACTCTTCACATACTTAGAGTATACATAAAATCATAAGAATCAATGACACGTTGGTATAAGGTAGGCCATTTACCTCGAAACTCATATACTAACGATTACTCAATAACGAATACTTCTGTTGTCATCAGTCAGATTAGATATTAAAATCTGATGATTACCTCCCTTATTTTCACTCATTTTTATATATGGATAACCTTTATGAACTTGAAACTGTTCAAATCCATTGATCTACAGTTCCTTTCCATAAATTCCAATAAGTTTCATTTCTTTGTATCTGAAAGTAACCTCCTGAATCATAAATGGTATACTGACAACCTCTTTCACCCAATCCTGCGATGAAAACCTAATATTCAATTTAACCTATAACCCATCAATCTTTTGGCCATTTCTTTAGGTGGGAGATCCGGAAGTTCTTCAACGTACTGCAGCAAAGCTTTTTTCCTGCTTAATCGATTTAATTCATCCAACATTAAGTAATCTCTACAGCTCACTTTGTCCTGTTTATCCTTGCCAGTTTCAGTTAGAGGGTTATTCATATCAATAGTTCCTCCCCAAAGAAAAAAATCAGAGGTGAAACGGGATTTCACAACGAATAGTAACCTTTTGACGCGCGAAACAGTTCTAAGGTTGGATCAGAAATGATATGGCCTTAAGACTTTATGTCTATAACCGGGACGAATGAAGCTAAATGAAAAAAGCCCACTAACTCTAATAAGGATGTGAGCTTAGGTTAATTATTTAGAACGTTTTGGCATACGAAATCAGTGCCGTAATCGTAATAATATTAAGTAGAGTGGAGATCAGCACCGTCTGGGCAGCAAAATCAGGCTCGTTGTCATATTCCTCGGCAAGAATGGAAGAGTTCACTCCGGTAGGCATGCCCGATGCGATAATGAGTGCCTGAGCCGCTATGCCTTCCAGTCCGAGTAGCAGCACAATGCTGATGCCGATTGCCGGACCAATCAGCAGGCGCAAAAATGTGCTAATATACACATCAAGACGATATAAACGAATCGGGTATTTCACGATTTGTGCCCCGAGAGTCAGTAGTGCAACGGAAACCATACTTTGCTGTGCATAGGTGAGTGGCATGGACAGAAATGTAGGTAAAGGCAGCTTCCACGCCTGAAACAAAATGCCTAATAGTAGCGCATAAGGTACTGGCATTTTCAGAAAGCCGATAATTACCGCACGGTAGTTGCCCTTTAGCTTCGCGCCTTGGATCGACAAAACACCATAAGTGAAGGTGAGCAGAGCCTGCAAGGACATGACCAGTGCCTGAATGGAAGAGGCGAGCGGGTCACCCCGGAATACCAGTGCGTTAATCGGTAGACCATAGTTGCCTGCGTTATCCAGCATGATACTATTGTTGAAGGCGGCTTTCATGCCTTTGTTCATACGGAACGAGCGGGATACCACAGAGCCTATAATATAGAGAATGAGTACATAGATCGCGTAAAAAAGCGTAACCGTGCCAAGCAGCTCACCGGACATATTTGAGTGATACATGCTCATAAAGACGGCTGCGGGGGTAATACAATAGAAATTGATTTTGGCGAGGGTGTACAAGTCCAGCTTGAACACCTTTTGCATCCAGGACCCGACAGCAATCAGGAGAAAGACGGGCAGGACGACTTCTAACATGATGTCTGCAATCATTGGTTCAACTTCCTTTTTCATGAAAATTTCAGTTCTTTACGGAAAACACTTCGATCATTATATCATTTTATACAAAGCTGCAATGGCATTTGGTCAAAAAAGTTCAGGAGGTGTTTCCTTATGATCCCGGATCATCTGGATACTGGCTTATCGATTTTGTTTATTGGATTCAATCCCAGCATTACCTCGGGAGAGACTGGCCATCATTATGCGTATAAAGGCAATCGTTTCTGGCGCATTCTGGAGCGTTCCGGGTTAACCCCGCGTTTATATGATGCAACAGAGGATGGTGAACTATTGAAGCTGGGATATGGTTTCACCAATATCGTAGCCCGTCCAACGAAAGGCATTGAGGATATTACGAAGGAAGAGTATGCGGAAGGGCGCGAGATTTTGCGGAAAAAGCTGGAAACATACCGGCCGGATATCGCTTGTTTTGTCGGCAAAGGTGTATACACCCAGTACAGCAAACGCTCCAAAGTAGAATGGGGATTCCAGGATGACCCGGTTGTGAAAGAGATTCAGGAGTTTGTTGCGCCTTCCTCCAGTGGACTTGTACGCATGTCGATGGACGAAATTGTGGCAATCTATGCCCAGCTTGCGGATTTTGTGGCGGGGAAGAACGGTGGAGAATAGGAAAAATCGGCGTACTTCACGATATCATTCGTAGATTTGAGTTCACCCCGTTCGGCGATGGCCGGAGAGGGTGGATTCTTTTTTTTGACGATAAAGTGAGAGATTTAGGGAACAGCTTCCGTCTATATAGTACAGAACCATGCATGGACGCTGTAGAGAAGGGGGATTACATGACACATCTGATACCAGAGGAGGAACTGATTCAGCGCATTATAGATGGGGATAAACAGCTGTTCAGCGTGCTCGTGGATCGATATAAAAATAAAGTCTACGGCATCATACGCGGAATGGGCGCAAGTCACCCGGATGCGCAGGATCTCGCACAGGACACATTTATTCGGATCTATCGATATATGCCGACCCGTAGAGAAGGCAGCAGTTTCTCGGCTTGGGTGTATACCATAGCAGTGAACATCATGAGGGATCATATGCGGAAAAAGAAACCGATGATGACCGCCGATCAGGAGATCGAATCCGTCAGTGAAGACACACCAGAGAAAAGCTTGCTACACAAGGAGATGAAGCGGGAAATCCATCTTCAGCTTGAACAGTTGCCGGAAACGTACAAGCTTGTACTGCTCTTGAAATACACCAATGAGTTGACCTATGAAGAGATCGCCACAATTACAGATATGAGTGACGCACAAGTGCGTAATGCACTCTATCGAGGGAAGAAAATGCTGAGAAAGCAGATGGAACGTAAAGGAGGTTTATCGACCTATGAAGCCTATTTCAAGTGAGCAGGACAAGAAGCAGGATCGCAAGTGGGAAGAGGAGCTGTTTCGCGAGGGGCCGGATGTAGATTTTACATTACAAGTGATGCAGAAGCTGGATCATGTGTCTATGGAAGAACCTGATGTGCAGGTACCATGGGAAACCAAAAAGTCGCATAAGAGGAAATGGATTTATCGAACGGGAATCGCCGCCGCGGTTGCGGTACTGATTGCAGGAGGAGCTTGGGCTGCTTGGGATCAAACAACGGAAAAGCCAGTTCAGCCGCCTGTAAACGCCGTAAATATTCCTCCTTTGCCCAACATTCCCGTCCCGAAAGTTCTGAGATATGCCAACTTGTCAGACGACTACAAACGGCTTCAACCGCTTGGGCTTGTCGTGAACCCGAACATTGATATCGATGATCAGGGGTACCAACTCAAGATTGAAGATGTGCTTGTAGACGGTTCCCAACTTATACTTATGTTACAGCAAACGGCACCTGATGGCACAGGAATGTATCTGCTGGGCTCGAAAGTAGAGGATATCCACATTACAGATGAAAAGGGGAATAATGTTGCTGAGCTTGCGCGTGATACAAGGCAAGGGAATGGTTCTTTGAATAAACTGGTGTTTCAGTTAGATCGAGACATCCCTGATGAAATCACGGTTCGTGGAGATTTCGGGCATTTAGATGTAGGAGATGGCTATGGCTATGATGTGAATACCAAAACCTATACGGACAAAAAGGTCTCCGTAGACTGGAGCTTTCAGTTCAAACTGGATATGACCCAAGCAAAAGTGATGTCCAAAGAAACCCCGATGAATGCGTCCTATACAACACCGGAAGGGCTGGAACTGGCTATGACGCAATTGGTGCAGACGCCAAACGGAACCCGGCTTGATCTGGAAGTGAATCTGAACGACGAGCTTCGCGCTAAAGCAGGAGAAGATTGGGCAAGGGACATGGATATTCTGTATCATATTGAAGTGAAGGACACGGGGGAGTATCGTATTTTCAACGGGGGCAGACCCAATGCGCGACAGGCCAAATTCCGTTATCGAGATTTAAGTCAAGTGAGTTCAGGAGGCCCACTTAAGATATCGGAGACGTGGGACCCGTCTTTGGTGACACTGAATGCAGACAATATTCGCTTTGTCCTGGACGGTTACACGATACCTGTGAAAGAGGGACAGACGATGGACGTTGATCTGGATAAGGCCAAGAAAGACGTCAACTTCCATACGTTTGCTTCATTTAATCACCTTGGGGATCAAATCGAATTGTACCGGTTTAATTATCAGCGTGGACTGTCATCGAATGGCCAAACAACGGGTGGATCGGGGAATGAAACTTCTCTTGTGCTGGAAGGAAGCGCTTTGTTCCAAAATGAGTTTTATGGTGATGAGTGGGTCGCAACGGACTCAACAGGGAAGGAGTATCCCGTTGAGATCATGGGGACTAGAAACCCAGCCAATCTGAATGAACAGTATGTTATCGATGAAGTGAAGCTGATTGTTATTGGTTTTAACAAGGATAAGGGGACGAAATTGACGTTGAAACGAACCGTGGTGCATCGTGATTTCGGGGATGTGGACTGGAAAGTAAAACTTGCGAGTGATTCAAGTATGCCTTGGGATCAATAAACATCTTCAATTATGAATTATAAAGAAAAGAGCCTTGCATCATTAATAATGCGAGGCTCTTTTTTTGACGTAGATAGAAAATTAAGCCGAATCCCTTGGAATCAATGTGGTTGATAACATAACCGTCTCTTTCGGTGTACCTAGGCGTTCGATTCGACGCTTCAAAGCCTCGACGGCTCGTTGCCCAAGTTCCTCTTTGCACAAATGTACCGTAGTCAGCGGGGGAGATGAGGTGGCAGCGGTGTACACATTGTCAATTCCGATGACCAAGCAATCCTTAGGCGTGGATAATCCCATATGCTGAAGTTTGTGCATCCATTGTAAGGCGATATCGTCATTCGCGCCAATCCACGCATCGGGGCGTTCTTCAGCAGGAAGTCGCTCGATGGTGTCAGCGAGCTTGTTCACCCATTCTCCGTTTTCATAGGCTACATTCCAAGCTTGAAAGTCCACTTCTTCCCTTGCCTCGGTATAAAAATGATTCAAAGCCAGCTCGATTCCAATCTTACGCTGTGCAAAACTTGCGGCACGTCCGTCATCGGTAATCAGACCGATGCGTCTGCATTGCTTCGACAGGAGATATCTGGCCGCAGTAATGCCAGCTTCCAGATTATCATGACTGATCGTATCACAGTTCAGCAAAGGCTCCTGATGATCGACCAAAATCATGGGGTGGCCTGTCTGTACCAGCGTTTGCAGCACGGTATGCGGAAAAGCGCCCATAACGATAATTCCGGCACAACGTGTCCAGTCGAGATGAGGTGCGATGGCTTTTTCAGGTGAAATCTCCTTGCCCGGTAAGTCCAGTGAAGGTGACACAATGACGTGATGCCAGCCTTGCTCGTTACAGCCAGAGATGATGCCTGACAGCACACGCTGCCAATAGTGCGGCTCACCCCGGTTAAGCTGATTCATACATATTAGGACAAATGGAGGTTCGATTGCATGAGCCTTATTGGTATTGGCAGTATGGCTCGCCGAGCCGGGTATATTCTGGCGATACCCGAGTGCACGGGCAAGTTCCAGAACCCGTGCACGCGTAGATTCGCTGACACCGGTTTTACCGCTGAGTGCGCGGGACACGGCATATTTGGATAACCCCAGCTGGTCAGCTAGCGTCTGGATCGATACTTTTCGAGACATATGATTACTCCTTTTATGTACAGATGGATAAACCTGATTTTATCAGTAGGTAAATGACTTGTGTCATATGGGTAGCCGATTGAATAGGAAACTGATTAATTGTGAATTGACGTGCTTACATGGAACAGGTAAACTTACAGGATAATAACGTTATTATAAATTATAATAACAAAAATAACAATAGTCCTATTGAAAGGTTATTCTGTCATTGGAGTGCAGATGTAAACTCTTTAGTTGGGCTAACTTATAAAAAAGGAGAGGACTCCCATGGATCAGTTCAGATTACCTAAAATTCCGATGCCCGAGTTGGAATTACCCCAAGCTGTTCGTGATGTTTTGGCTGAAGCGAATGAGCATTTGAAGCACAGACCGAAGCTGCTGGCTCAGTTCCATAATTGTTTTCCGAATACGCTCGAAACGACCACTAAGCTGTTAGATGACGGTACAACCTTTGTTATTACGGGAGATATCCCCGCCATGTGGCTCCGGGATTCGGTGGAGCAAGTGACCCATTACGTTCCGCTGGCGAAGCATGACGCGCAGTTGCAACGGATTATCGGAGGGCTGATTAAACGGCATACGTTCTATGCAGATATAGACATCTATGCGAACGCTTTTAACGAAACGGCCAATGGCTGGCACTGGGACGCGAATGATGAGACAGAAATGTCACCTTGGGTATGGGAACGGAAGTTTGAACTGGATTCGTTGTGTTTCTCCATGAAGCTGGCCTATACATACTGGCGTGAGACTGAACTTACAGACATCTTTGATGAACGTTTTAAAAAGGTCATGGAGCAGATCGTGCACCTGTGGGAGACGGAACAGCGTCATGTAGAGCAATCTCCGTATCGTTTCATGCGGCGTAACTGCCCGGCGCACGATACACTGCGTAACGAGGGAATGGGGATGCCAGTAAACTATACGGGCATGATCTGGTCGGGCTTTCGCCCAAGCGACGATGCCTGTGATTTTCACTACAATATTCCGTCCAATATGTTCGCCGCGGTGACGCTGAGCCAGATGGGGGAGATTGCAAAATGGGTGTTCCGTGACGAACAGCTGGTGAGCCGTATGGCGCGCCTGGAGGAGGAGATCCGGCACGGCATTGCCCTGTATGGTACCTACCGTCATCCGGTGTATGGTCAGATTTACGCTTATGAAACGGACGGATATGGCAACGTCTGTCTAATGGATGATGCGGGCACACCAGGACTGATGTCGATTCCGTATATCGGATATGTTTCCGTGGATGATGTGGTGTATCAGAATACACGGCGTTTTATTTTGAGTAAAGAAAATCCGTATTACTATGAAGGAACAGCGGCCAAGGGCATCGGTAGCCCGCACACGCCTCCAGGGTATATCTGGCATATGGCATTATCCATGCAAGGACTAACGGCAGACAATGACGCGGAGATGCTCGCCATGATTGATTTGCTGGAGAACACCGACGCGGGAACGGGGTATATGCACGAAGGTTTTCATGTCGATGATCCGGATACGTATACGCGTCCATGGTTCGCATGGTCCAACAGTTTGTTTGCGCAATTGGTGTACAAAGCGATGAAGAAGCGTATTTTGTAGGTGAATAAAAACAGCCGTTCCAATGTTGGAACGGCTGTTTTCCTTATGCTGCTGGAGCCTTCGTTACTTGAATAACTTATACCAGTATAAAGTGGTATCGATATTAGGGGTATAGGACTGTTTGAGTGTGTCGGCTCCACCTAGTACGAAGCCCTGTTTTACATAAAATCGGCATGCACCCAGATTGTCATCTTGTGCTTCGAGGGACATTCCAATAAGATTTTTTTGTTTTGCCCATTCTTCTGCTTTATGGAGGAGCAGCCTTCCAACTCCGCTACCTCTATACTCTTTTTTGGTCGCAATGTTCTCAATATAACAGAAGCGATTCCAATCCTTAATGATTCTAATCTGTCCTATACAAACCTGATTCATATACGCTAAAAACAACATTTTATCGTCCTGGTTGATATATTCGTCCCAATCCAGGTTGTCATCCGGAAAACGCGTTTCTTTCGGTTCATCAAAAAGAACTTCTTCATAGGACCATTGTCCAGATTGTAAACTGGGGATGATTTTACCGAATAACGTAAAATCCTCGTTTGTCGTATGGATATCATCTACTAAGTCCGCATTTAATGGAGAAATAATAATTTCACTTTCGCTATCCAATAAGTCTCACTTCCTTTCTCATTCAAGATGGCTCACCTGTTGTTTTCAATAAATCTGCAATCCGTACCTTTTGTCCGGTACGTGCGCTTTCAAGGGAGGCGAGCACCATAGCCATGCTGAACTGGTTGTCACTGCAGTCCGTTTCGGGCAGTCGATTTTCTTCAAGTGCAGCAAACATCTCTTCAAGACAGCCGTGGTGTCCGGTTTTGTCCATTACAGGCAGCTCCGCTTCGATTCGTTCAGCGCGCTGGAGGAAAGATGGCTTGCCATCAGCCTCCAGTGCGAGTGTGTTGACCACTTCAGCATAGATGTTGTCATGACCATCCCAGATGGCGGTTCCTTTTTCACCTGTCACGCGCCAGTTTGCTTCCCAGGATGTAGGCACGCCCTCGGTACACCAAGACCCCCGATAATCGAAGACAGATCCGTCGGACATCTCGAAAATACATATTGCCATCGCATTGCCCTTATACCAGGAACCTGGAGGGTTGAATTCATGACAGTACACCGACACCGGATCTGCACCAAGGATATAACGAGCCTGATCAAAGGTATGTATCGCCATATCCAGCAAAAGCGGGCTGTCCATGAGGTCGCGGAAACCACCAAAGTGTGCCCCGATAAAGAAGTCCGCTCCTGCATATCCCGGCTGTCCAATCGTTCCGCTGGAAATGAGCTGCCGATAGGCACGGATGCGAGGATCGAACCTGCGGTTCTGCATCACCGCTTGAATACGTCCTGTACTGCGGGCGGTTTGCACAATGTCCGTACAGTCCGAGAAGGATTCTGCCAGCGGTTTTTCGCCAAAGACGTGACAACCTGCCTGTAGCGCGGTCATCGCAATATGATAATGGCTGGAAGGGATGGTCACATCAAATACGATGTTGGCATCGACAGCTTCAAGGGCATCACCAATATTAGTAAAGGTTGGACAGGATAAATTGTGTCGCTTGGCAAAAGATGATGAAGCTTCCTCGTAGAGATCAACGAGTCCCACGATTTCCGTATCTGGTCGTTCTTTGGCATAGTCCGCCCAAGTGTTTGCCATTGCCCCGCAACCTGCGATGATAACCCGATAAGGGTAGGTCATGTGCTCAACTCCCTCATATAGATGCATAGATGTTATTGATCCATGTTATAAGTTATTGTTCCATGCGAGAAGTGCATGTGATTGTGACGAGCATTTGTATTTTATGGGCACATGAGTAACTGAGTCTTTCAGTCTTCATGCCGTTATGTCTTTACACCGGATTGGGCACAAAGCTGCCCCCGCGGCAATGTTTTAAGTAATTCAATGCATGCACTTGCCCGGTCATCTCAAGTTCGTCCCGATACACCGGATCATGCCAGCCTTCAATATCGATCGTGCCCTGGTAGCCGTTCTGGCGTAAAATGGTGATGATATCTGCCCAATTGCTGTCCCCAAAGCCGGGGGTGCGATGCCAGACAAATTCATGCGGTCCATGCACACCATGTTCTTTGACAATATCCCAGGCGATGGTTGCGTCTTTGCCATGGACATGGAACACTTTCGGAGCCCATTTGCGAAGCTGTGGAATCGGGTCAATCAAGCTGACCATCTGGTGACAGGGTTCCCATTCCAGCCCCACATTTTCATCAGGAACGGCATTAAACATCATTTCCCAAGCGGTCGGGTTGTGAGCGATATTCCAGTCGCCGGTCTGCCACGTTCCACCCATATCACAATTTTCAAAAGCAATGCGTACACCTCGGTCTGCCGCCCGTCGTGCCAGTTCACCGAACACTTCCTTGAACCGTGGAATCGATTCGTCAATCGGTTGATTGGTCAGACGTCCGGTAAAGCCGGAGACGATATCTGCCCCAAAAAGCTGTGCGTGGTCAATGACTCGCTCCCAGCTTGCCAAGGTGTCAGCGTTATCCCCTGTGCCGGTGAGCGGATTACCAAATACACTTACAGCTGAAATGGTGATGCCTTGTTCGTCAACGATATCGCGTACACGCTTGGCGGTTTCTGCCAGGTCCAGGTTGCCCGTACTTTGCCAGAACGTCAGGTTAAAGGATTCGAAGCCGTGTTGCATAATCTGCGGAATGACCCGAACGGCATCATGGCCGCCTACAAGGGTTCCGATACGAATGGATGGATTCATGGTTGTAATTCACTCCAATATTGGCTTATAGTACTTCGTGACACACTCATTATAGCCTTGGATCTATGGGAAGGCTCTAAACAATTTTGTGCTTTATTAGTCGGATTTTGTGGTGAGGGGGAAGAAAGCCATGCTAGACTTGAAAGCGCTTCATGAAGACACGCGAATTGATCATAAATCCCATCCGTTTCAGTTGTTCCAAAATCGGTGTTCTGCGAAAAAAACGGAAGAATGTATATTATATCTGCACTGGCATGAGCACTTTGAGTGGATCATCATGCGTAAGGGTAGAGCCGTATTTCATATCGATAGCCGCCCTTATGAAATTGAAGCAGGAGAGGTAATTATCATTCCGGGTGGCGCTCTGCATGTTGGATACGCATTGGATGAGGGAGATGTGCATTATGACTCGGTTGTGGTCAATCGAGCATTGTTTCACGATTTTGCGAGCGATCCAGTGCATGAGCAGTATGTTGCGCCTTATCTGGAAGGCAGTGTGCGGTTTCCGGTCAAACCAGCCGCAGAGAATGCGGCCTGTGCCGGGTATTATTCTTTATTAAATGAAGCGGTGGAAGAGATGGCGACGCAACCTCCGGCGTATCAGCTTGTAGTGAAGTCCAAGCTGCACGCGTTGTTTACGCTGATGGCCCGGACGTTTATGCCGCATCAGTTGCGGGATCGAGCGAATGCAGTGTATTTTCCTAACCGCGAGCGGTTCAAACAGTTGATTGCACAGATTGAGGCTGATCCCCAGGAGAAATTGTCGGTTGGTGAAGCGGCAAGCCAAGTGGGGGTGAACGTATATCATTTCTGCAAAATGTTCAAAAAGCTGACCGGACGTACGCTCGTAGAATACGTAAACGGATGCAGAATGAGTGAGGCTGAGCGCCTACTGCAAGGTAGCAACCTCACAGTTACGGAAATAGCCGCTCAGGTGGGATGTGACAATGCGAACTATTTTACAAAATTATTCAAGCAGTACAAAGGCATGACGCCTTCGCAGGCACGGGGAATGAAGGAAGGGTGAGTGGGAAGGGGAGGAAGATACTGTTGAAAGGGGAGAAGGCTTGAAGAAAAGGAATGTGAAGTCAAAAACCACCCTGATCTAGCCCATTATCGGCTAAATCCGGGTGGTTGGGGGAAGGGTTGGATTCATCGCTCGCTGCAGTGCGGTCTATTTCAGAAACCTGGAGAACAGTCGATTAGCTTTCTTTGAGAGATCTTCCATTTTGAGATTGGCCTGATCGAGCTGGTTATAAGCCCATTTGATCGTTTGCAGCATCCGTGGGGAGATGGGCGTACCTTTAATACGTGGATAGATGTTGTGATAGGCCCATACGAGATGCTCCCAGCGATGATCGTCTCCCTCTTGAATATACTCCGATACGTCGAGCACTTTGCCGCGTCCATTCTGGAGAAGCACATTTTTGAGATGGATGTCGCGTGGATTCAGTCCAAGGCGACGAACCGCTTCTCGCGCTGCGTCTACATCGAGCATGACCTGCTCGGGGACGGGGATTCCTTTTTCCAAACATTCAAGTAAAGTGTCTCCAGGTTCGTAACTGATGACCAGTATATTTCGGCCGCTGCCATAATACGTTGGGAAGTAAGATAGGCCCTGAAGCTGGGCGTAGACCTGTTTTTCATTATTTAATTTATTTAAAGCATGATCCGAATACACTTTGAAGGCATACTGTGGCAGCTGGTCATACGTAAATACAGCCGCATCCGTACCAATACCAATGCAGTTCACTCCTGCTGCCTCGCCGATGATATTCACCAGCTCATTCCGATCGCTTCCGATGACTTGAATTTGTTGTAATGCTACTTCTGCTTGGAACCAATCCGGCTGCTTCATGGGTGGCGCCTCCTTTTGGATATGCCCGTACATATTTTCCGTAGTTATTTACGTAATAGGTTAATACCGTTCGTGCTCAAATTCAACTTTTTCTAACGATCACGAGAAAGCTTATTTCGCCCCAAACAGCCACGTTCAAATTCTAACGATCCGTAGGAACGCTATTTTGCGAAATTCGTCTGTTTTAACCCGTTTTCAGGTGAAATTCATGTAAATAGCGCCGCTGGAGATCGTTAGATTTTTAAAAGCCGTCAAAATGGGCAAATAAGGTCTGTGGTGATCGTTAGCCTCGGATGGAGAACGTGCAGATGATAAGTGAAATGGACTTCTCTTCATCCTGATGTAACTATATAAACGATACGTATCGTTCCTCAAACGGTTGCGTACACAAGAAAATAACGGAAGCCGGGTTGCGGCATGACGGCCAGGGCTTTATACTGTGAGCAATAAAAGGATTGTTCAGCCAGATGTATGCTAAAGGTAGATATATAGAGTGAGTTCGGATGTTATGTTTTACAGATCAGTCCTACGATACGTCCCTACAGTACGGCACGCAGCATTGGTATGAGTAGATCCGATATACAGAAAGGCAGATTATCATATGGCACAATACCCGCAGTG
Source organism: Paenibacillus sp. NN59 (assembly GCF_057597225.1). Taxonomy (NCBI): domain Bacteria; kingdom Bacillati; phylum Bacillota; class Bacilli; order Caryophanales; family Paenibacillaceae; genus Paenibacillus; species Paenibacillus sp. NN59. The sequence continues at coordinate 1,346,889 of NZ_CP199678.1, forward strand.
GTCTTATTCGCAGTCGCGGGCGAGTATGTTCGATGAGTGCCTGCGCAAATATTATTATCATTATTATGGTGCCCACAACGGCTGGAAAACAGAATCAGCGGATGAGATGCAGGTACGCTTGTATCGTCTGAAGCAACTGAGTAATCTTTATCTGGTATTTGGTGATCTTGCACACCGGATGTGTGAGTCGGCAGTACGAAGCAGAGAAGAGGGAAAACCGAAGCCACGTGAAGTTTTTTTGGAGAAGACGATACGTGATCTGCTGAATCAGGCATACAAAGAGTCGATGAATCCGGAGCAATGGCGACTCAATCCGAAAAATCATACGATGTTGTCGGAAATTTATTATGGCGATGATACACTGAACGACCGGGTCGCAACGATAAAAGAACGCGCAGGAGCCTGTGTAGGCAACTTGTATCAGACGCTGACGTGGGAAGATTTGTCCCGTGCAAGTACAACGATTCTGGAGATTGAGAAATGGGATACGATGCAGCTACATGATACGCGTGTGTATGTGAAAATGGACTTATTATATCGACGCAGCAACGGCAATATTGTCATTGTGGACTGGAAGACGGGCAAGGAGGATGACTTCTCCGATCAGTTAATTTTATACGCTTCCTATGTAAGAGAGCATTACCAGGTTCCACTGGAGCAGATTGAGATTCGGGTGGAGTATCTGTTGACTGGCAAACACAAAGAGTTTGCTGCAACCGAAGAGGACATTCGCAAAGTAGAGGAGAACGTCGGGCGTTACATCGAGGAGATGCGCTCCTGTGTGGCCGATGAGTATTACAACCGTCCAAAGGACATGTCCTATTTCACCCCAATGCCTTCGCACCGTGCATGCCGGGATTGCAACTTTCGTGAGGTATGTAGTGAACGAGTGGTTTAATGAACTCGGCGCGTAACCTGTACTATAATCCATCCTAATATGCGTCCTATATGTCAAAAAAAGAAGCGCAGTGCCCGGAGGAATCCTCCATGGGCACTGCGCTTGTGTGCGTTCCACAGGCTGGACAATTTGCTTCCAGGTGGAACGGCCAGAAGATTTATTGGACAGCGGCGGCATCTTCCAGCGCCTGTCCTGCAGGTACGTAGGCGTGCCCGAGGTCACGGGCAACCGCCTCATACGTGATATGTCCATTCAGCGCATTCACCGCGCTGCGAATGGACGAACTACCGCGAATCGCGGTGGCTGCACCATGGTTCGCCAGTTGCAGCGCATAAGGCATGGTGGCATTGGTCAGCGCCACCGTGGACGTGCGCGGTACGGCGCCAGGCATGTTCGCCACCGCATAATGCACGACACCATGTTTCACATAGGTGGGTTCATCGTGGGTGGTGATATGATCAATGGTCTCGACGATCCCGCCTTGATCAATCGCCACATCCACAATGACCGACCCGGGTGCCATAGTCTTCACAACCTGCTCGCTGACAAGTGTTGGCGCTTTGGCGCCCGGAATCAGCACCGCACAGATCAGCAGGTCCGCCCCGGTGACGGCGGACGCAATATTGGAAGGGCTGGATACCAGCGTCTGGATCTGATTGCCAAAAATATCGTCCAGCTGGCGCAACCGATTCAGATTCAGATCCAGAATCGTGACATCCGCCCCCAGACCAAGTGCAATTTTGGCCGCATTGGTACCTACCGTACCGCCGCCAATAATGACAACCTTGCCGCGGCTTACGCCAGGCACGCCGGATAACAGAATGCCTTTGCCGCCTTCTGTTTTCTCCAGAAGCTGCGCACCGATCTGCGCAGCCATCCGACCTGCCACCTCACTCATAGGTGTGAGCAGCGGGAGAGAGCCGCCGACTTCCAAGGTTTCATACGCAAGGGCAGTCACCTGTTTTTCGACCAGTGCTTTGGCGAGAGCCGGCTCTGCGGCGAGGTGCAGGTAGGTGAACAAAATCAGCCCGGGGCGAAAATAACCATATTCACTGGCAAGAGGTTCTTTCACTTTAAGGATGAGCTCGGCATCCTGCCATACCTGAGCGGCTTCTTCAACAATCAGGGCGCCAGCTTTAACATACTCTTTATCCGTAAACCCACTGCCAAGTCCCGCACCTTGTTCGATAAAGACCTGATGCCCGGCTGTCACAAAATCAGCTGTCCCGGCAGGAGTCATCGCTACACGATTTTCATTGTTTTTGATTTCTTTGGGAATCCCGATTCTCATAGCCATGCACCTCGTCCATTTTTTGGTTGTTAGCTTATACTACAAGTTTATGACTCCATGCGTCGTTTTGCACCTTACACAATGTCTAATTTTTAGGATCAAGACTCAACAATTCGTCGAAATAGACTGTTCAGGACACATGTCTTTGGATTATAATGTAAGAAAAAATAACACTAAGAGGGATCGACTTTGCGAAATGACCGTGTGTTTACTGTCAGAGATATCCTGCAACGTCCGGTATTTAGTCAAGCACGGCTCGCGGCAGGGAGAGAAGGGTTGGAACGTCAGGTAGGCTGGGTTCATGTGCTGGAAATTACCAATGTGTCCCCTTTTGTAAGCCCACATGATCTTATTTTATCCACGGGTCTATGGCTTCAGTCTGAAGAAGGGCGTGAAGCTTATCTGATGCAGCTGATCAACCGTGATGCAGCTGGATTATGTGTCGAGTTTGGCACCAGCATACATGCGATACCAGAGTCATTGATCGAACTGGCAAACCAGTATCAGTTTCCACTCATCGTATTTGAACAACCCGTGCGTTTTGTTGAGATTACGCAAGATATCCATTCTCTACTTATTAACCACCAACACCAGCTATTAAAGAGCCTGGAGACGTATTCCCGTGAGCTTCAGCAACGCACATTGCAGCGTACAGATATGTCGGCGGTTCTCGACCTGCTACATGCCTATGCGGCAAAACCTGTGGTATACATCTCGTCGATGGAGGCCGGGAGTTTTGTGCCAGAACTCGCTCCAGACATGGAGCAGGCCATCTATAGCTGGTACAGCCAGGAAGTGGAACGGCTAAATCTGAACGACTCCGATACGGAGCTGTGGTTTCATATGGATGAGGAGAGGGCTTTGCTCTGTTATCCCGTGGTTTGTTTTGGCCAAGTATTTTCAGCCATAGGTATGATTGTGCACCCGTCGGCAACGGTAGAATATCTCAAGCTGTTGCTTGATTACACAGCCAAAGCTGCAGCTACGCTTACGCTTCGTTCACAATTTCTTGAAGAGAAGATGGTACGCAACCAGAATGAATTGATTCAGGATTTGATGAATGGCCACATTCAGCAGGAGGAACAGGCCAGAACACGTATGGGGCTTCGCTTGTTAGTGAAGGGACAATATTGGTTCGCGGGAGGTCTATTGCAGATTGAACATCGCATGAAGGGGACGGGCCGGGAGCGAATGGAGGCGAATCATCAGGACATTCTCGTATTGCTTCGCTCACTTCTGAAGAAAAATCATCTAACCAGCCTCATCATGCTGAAAAATAATCAAATCTACCTCTGTTGTGCCAAGGAAGAAACACAAACTGTCTCTGAACAGCCACTGATCCAAATGTTAGAGAGCATCACTCAGGATATGAAACGGTTCGCTCGCTCGAATCTGAAACAAGTCGAAATTCATGCGGGCTTCGGCAAACTTCGAAATCAACTAACTCTTCTGAAGGATAGCCTTCAGGAAGCGGTCCAGGTTATTGAAGTGGCGAGGTCTGTCAAATTAATGAAACATGTTCACTTTTACGATCGTATGGGTATATATCAAATGTTAAAAGCCATGCCGCTTTCTTTCCTGCAATCCTTTGCGAGCGATCATCTGGGTGTGCTTATAGAGCATGATCGAAGCCATCAGTTGCGTTTGGTCGAAACATTGGATGCCTATCTGGCGAATTTCGGGTGCAAAAGGGATGCGGCCGCCCAGCTGTTCGTTCATCGGCAGACTTTGTATAACCGACTGGAGAAACTGGAAGAACTGCTGGGACCAGGTTATATGCAACAGGGAAAACGTGTGTGCTTGGAGATGGCATTGTTAGCTAATGCCATGATTGAAGGTGGAGATGGACAATTGTCATGACAGCAACGTTTTTGGATATGGGCACTGCTTGAATAGAAGGTGTTTTTTTTGCTCATTTACAGCTTGTTGATCCGTCGTATACCTCGTAAGGCACGAGACCGGCGACGGGACCCTGTATTGGAGAAACGGCTCCGATAGCGTTCGAATGCACGGGAAGAGGTAGCCTGAAGTGGTGAGGTAGGTGTTACAAGGCGATATGGAAATGTCATACGCTCAGACCTTCGTTCCCGTCTGTCTTGTGGATCTGCAACAGTTAAACCGGTAAGGTTTAACCATGCCTGAAGCTTACTGGAATGGATGCCAAGTTGTCCGCTCAAATGAGAAATGTCGAGATGTTTTTTCACACAAATCCGCCTTTCCTGAATTATCGGGCTGGAGTAGGATACGAAAGGAAAGCATGAAACCAAGTCGGTAAAATCGTGTGTGCAGGCTTGCTCAGGGTGATTGGCGGAGTGTTGCGTTTTGTGATATCCATAAACGGCGTGGTTCGATAAATGTAGAAGAGGCACAGATTTGCCTTTTTCTATAAATTGGCTTTTATCAAGATTCTAACATTTCGGAAGCGATTGCGCGTCTCAATATAGTCTCATTTTTATATAAAAGTAAGCTACAGTAAAAGTACCAGTATCTAGTACGGAGGATATATATGGGGAACGGAAGTGAATCTCGAAAGCAGAAGGTTGTCAGGGACGAAAAGCGTTTCGTTGGTCGAGCCAGAGAGCTGATGATCCTGGAGCAGTGGTTTGAAAATGATGAAGCGCCTATGACTATATTTTCAGTTACGGGTATGGGGGGTATTGGGAAGTCTTCGTTACTTTCAGAAATGCTGTCCATCGCTAGAGAGCAGGAAGCAACCGCTATATGGATGGATGGACGGGCATGTGGCACAACGCCCTCCGTGTTTATGGATTATTTTAGTTCAACCCTGGGACTGGAACTTGGGCTGTTGAATAGCCAGGGCAACATTCTGCTATCGTTGTTGAAAAGCATGCCCAGAGAGAAACGGCTCGTTATTGCAGTAGATAACTACGAGGAACTTGCATTGCTCGAGAGCTGGTTTATGGAAGTTTTCATAGCGAAACTTCATCTAAGTGGGATACTTATCATACTTGCATCTCGTTCAGAGCTTTCAGCAACATGGCGAACGCATCCCCGGCTGTATCAGCATCTGGTTCAATTGCAGCTGCAACATTTTACCGCGGATGAGATTACGGAGTATATTGCAACCGCAGGTTCATTAAAGCCGAGTATGGCTGGAGTCATTACGAGAATGACGGATGGACATCCGCTGGGACTTGCTCTTGCAGTGGAAGCGGCTGATCAGGAGCGGAATCTTCCTCATGCCGAGTGGGCTGAACTGTCACATATGATCAGTGCCCGGCTGTTACTTGAACTCACCACGCCACGTCTGCATCCGATGGTGGAGGTGTTAACCTTGCTGGAGACAGCAAACCAGGAACTCTTATCTAAGGTACTGAATGTACCCGTTAAACAAGAAGAATATCACATGCTGAGACGGATGTCTTTCATTCGTTCCGCGCCGGACGGTCTGGCCTTGCACGATATGGCCCGGGTACATTTGATGCGGGATTTCCGGCAACGCGAGCCGCATCGTATGCAGTCCATGCGGATTCGGATTGCAGAGTTGCTGAAACCACTCCATGAACAGGCATGTGCACTTGGGAAGCGTCAAATTGCGAGAAAGATGCTGTTACTCTGTCAGGAATCTATGCTCCAGTTTCGCAAGTATGCTGACGTCTCACGCGATTCTTTGTTCTCGCCGCTTGAACCAATGAAGCAGGCTGACCTACCCTCTCTTCACAAGTTGCTCGAGCAATGGTGTGAATACAGTATTGAGCCCTGGCAGGCCGTGAACTATGGCCCCTTCCTGGATGAACTGGCTCTCCGATATCCTGAAGGTATTGTAATAAAGCGGGATATGAAAGGCGAAACGATTGCGATGTTTATTACCGTGCTGGTGCATCGGGAGATCAGTGATTTACTTTTGAAATATTTTCCGAATGAGATGAAAGAGTGCTTTACGCCAGAGGAATTACAGAATGATCCGGATGAGAGTGATACACACTTCGCATTGCTGGCTGCGGCGAGAGATGATGTGCCTGGATATACACGTGAGGAACTTGTCGGATATATGACACTGGATCGTTTGTCGCTCCTGGGAGATGGGGCGAGAGCCATTCTTGTTGCGACCAATCCACATCTGAAGTTGTTTCTGCGGAGTATCGGCTTTCAGATGCGGAGAACGTCCACACGTGCGTGTGATCGATATGCAGATCAGGCGGATGTGCTGGAACTTGATCTGCGTAGCGGACAATTCGGTGCCTGGGTGATGTCCCTTTTGCATCCAGACCCCCCGGCTAATGCAATAAAGCCCCAGATAACGGGATCCAATAACAGGGTTTGGTCTGAACAGGAAGTTCGTAAAATGCTCGGACACCTTCGCTCACCGGGAGAGTTACAAGAGTACGCAGACAGAATTACAGGTGTGAGGGACGGCATTCAGTTACAATTATATGTTCTGGATCTGTTGGAAGGCAGAATACATGGAGTGTCTCCCCAGGATCAGAAACTGTTACATGCGGCTTACTGGACCCATGCTGGCAATCCGACTGCCGCAGCGCAGGTGTGTTCGATGAGCAGGGCTACTTTTTATCGTCATATTAGGACTGCACTGATTCGTTTATCGAGAATATTGTAAAGGGTGAAGAAAGATGGTCGCACAGAAATAGCAGAAGCCATCGGTTGAAATAACAAGAACAAGGCAAAAATGAAAACCAAAACAAAAATGAAAAGCAACAACCAATAAACCCGCAGTAAAACGGGAAAGATCCGTAACTGCGGGTTTTTCTAGCTGATTCATCTAGCTGTTCATAAGTAGCATCCCCGCAAACTCTAACGATCCGGAGAAATCTTATTTTGCCCAAAGTCGCCATGTTGAAATTCTAACGATCCGTACGGACGCTATTTCGAGCAATTTGCCCATTTCATCCCATTTTCAGCAGGACATTAGCTGAATAGCGTCACTGGAGATCGTTAGATTTTGAAACCACGCCTAAATGGGCAAATAAGGCTTGTGGTGATCGTTAGAGTCGCCAGAAACCTTATTTGCTGGTTTCTGCTCTCGGCGCTGAGCTTTCTCTGATTTTTCCTCAAATTCTCTGTATTCTATCGCCTGCAACGGCAAGGGTGGAATGTTCTTCGTTTGCTAGCCGTGCATTTTGGTTAACTGTAAAAAGCAAGCGGTAATCACCGCGGGAGTTACGGGTTATATACCAAGCCGATTCATACGGTTGTAGAGTGTAGCTCTGGAGATGCCAAGTTGTTTGGCGAGTGTTCGTTTGTTGCCGCCTGCGGCCTTCAGGTATTGAAGCAAAAGCCGAGCCTCATACGCATCCATCTGTTGCTGATAAGAGGAGCCCGAACTTTGTTCGGGGAATGTAACACTTGGGTTAGCCGCTTCCCGAGCAACCCCTGCAAGATGGTCAGGTCTGTGACCCTCTTGTTGGGAGTCTGTCACATTGGGGTCATGCGCTACTTCTTTTTCCGCAGACTTGAGGTTGGCTACTGTCTGTTCCGGCTCAGAAGGTACGTTTACTTTCGCTGATGTCAGCGAATCAGGCAAGTATTCCGGCTTGATCTCACCATCCATCGTTAGAATGGTCAGGCGCTCAATCACGTTGCGCAGTTCCCGGACATTCCCCGGCCAATCGTACTCGAATAAACGTTTGAACAATTCTGGAGGAATCACTTCAATATGACGATTGTAGAGTAGCGAGAATTCTTGCAGAAAAGTCTGGGTGAGCTCATAGATATCTTCTTTACGCAGCCGGAGTGGCGGAATAATCAGATTGATGACATTCAGTCGATAGTAGAGATCCTCCCGGAATTGATTACGCGTAATCATGGCAGGAAGGTCTTGATTGGTTGCAGCAATGATTCGGCAGTTAGCTTGTTTGGTGCGGGTACCCCCAACCGGAAAATAACTTCGTTCCTGCAACACACGAAGCAGCTTGACTTGCAGTTCAAAAGGCATCTCCCCAATCTCATCCAGAAAAAGAGTGCCACCCTCAGCCAGCTCGATTTTCCCCTTTTTCCCCTTAGGGTCTGCCCCGGAGAAAGCGCCTTTCTCGTAGCCAAACAACTCGCTCTCAAACAATGAAGCGGGAATGGCCCCGCAGTTAATCGCGATAAAAGGAGCAGTCTCTGGTTCACGAAGATCATGGATGGCTTTTGCGAAGAGTTCCTTGCCCGTGCCACTTTCCCCCATAATGAGTACCGTAGCAGGAGTGGTGCTGATCTTGCGAATAGTCTCCAGACATTGCCGGATAATTGGACTGCTACCTTTGATACGCGCAAAAGGATCGGTCTCGGGATGAAGCCGGGCAACGGCTTTTTCCAAATGCTGAATTTTGGAGGACATATGCAATAATTCCTGGTGCAGACGAATTTCAGTTGTGATATCGACCTCCGCAGCGACTGCACCAACAATACGACCATCCAACCTGACAGGGCGGGCATTGATTAGAGCGAACAGATCAGACCTGGGTTGATGCTGTTTGCGGTAGACCGATTCACCGGTATACAACGTTTTGAGTGATTGAAGTCTTTCGGGTGGGAAAAAGTTGGCGGCAGGCTGACCGATAATATCGGTTTTGCGAATAGAAAATATATTCTCCGCACCGGATGTCCAGTACGCCACCTTGGCTTCTTCATCGATTAAAGATAGTGCGGAACCGGCTGTCTCAAGCGTAGTTTCCAGATATGCTTCCATCAGTCGGTAGGATTGATGAAGTGAGTTCATGACATCAGATGCCGTGATATAGCCGGTCCATTCGTCACGATCATTTATGATGATGAGAATAGAGCTCTTGGCAAACAAAGGAATCACTTGTGCCAGTTCCATAGAAAGTGAGATCAAAGGGACAGGGACAAAGAACGATGGGGTAACCGGAAAAGGGTCGGGTTCTGTTGATTTAGCAGAAGATGTGGAAGGCAGGCCTTTCTCATCAGGCAAGTTTGGTTGATCCAGGAAGGAGCAATAGAGATAAGCGCTCCCTGTACCAGAACGTACAAAAACAGGTCGAGTTACGTTGATATCTGAATCCGTATACGGGCGTGGAAGAAGCTTTTCCTGAACGGAGGATTCATCGTAAATGTGCATGTCTGTTCGTATCAGTTCTTTTAGAGTAGGTAGTAAATGTCTCATCAGGATCACCTCGATTACAACATACGGATTAAAGTGATTGGAATTAGTACTATTATATCGCTCCAACAGAGTTGTGTATATATTTTTTGACATCTCTTGTTCGATTGTTTTGTTTTAATAACGCTCACCCGTTTTGTGGTTTTTATGTATACGTTTTCTTTAATTGAAGATATGAAAAAATGTTGATTTAGCTACAGTTTTTAACTTATTTCAGGTTTTTTTATTTATTTTTGTGTCAATTTATATCACGCTCATTATTTGTCAAAATGTATAAGTATAAGAAAATATGTAAAGATGGAGATCGATATGAGGGTAAGATACAAGATTATTAGTGTAGAATTTGTCTAAAATTTTGTACATTAAATTTTGTGTATTCTTATTTTTTAGACATATATTCTTGTTTAGAGTGAACGTTTAAGTTTGGCAGTGCTGCATCATTGGAAAAAGGAAAAACCATGCACTCCAGAATGACTGGGTTGCATGGCGTGAAGGGCTATCTCTTACATCAATTCTAGCGAAACATGTTCTTCACAACCATCCAGAGATTCGCAGGTTTCTCTGCCAGACGGCGGGTATAGTACGGGTACCACATCGTGCCATAAGGGACATAACAACGGATGCGATAACCTTCTTGTGCCAGACGCTCCTGTTCACTCATACGCAGACCGTATAACATCTGGAATTCAAAGGCTTCAGGAGAGATATTCCGATCCTTCGCGTATTGTTTCGTCCAGTTAATGATGTGATCATCATGGGAGGCCACAGCGGTATAAACACCTTGATCCAGATGATGACGAATCATCGTTTTGAACTGGTGAATGACCTCGGACGTATTTTGATATGCGACGCTTGCAGGTTCTTTATACGCTCCTTTGACCAAACGCAGCCGAATACCTTCCCGAATCATATCGCGGGTATCCTCTTCCGTTCGATGCAGATAAGCCTGCAATACGGTACCTGAGTTATCCAGCCCTTCCGCATGCAGTCTACGTACGATATCAATGGTTGCTTGGGTGAACGGACTGTCCTCCATATCAATCCGGACGAACAATTCATGTTCCTTCGCTCGGGCGGCGACCGCACGAATATTCTGGTACCCTTCTTCCGGATCAAGTGCCAGCCCCATCTGGGTCGGTTTCAGTGAAACATTGGAGTCCACACCGCTATGCGCTATACCTTCAACTAACCTCACGTATTCATCCCTGTAAAGTGCCGCCTCGCGCAGATGGGTGATGCCCTCTCCCAGATGATCCAGTGTTGCCATAATGCCTTTGCTATTTAAAACGCGAATTTCTTCCAGCGCCTCTTCCAGCGTATTACCAGCTATGAACTTGCCAGCCAGCTTTTTGCCGTATTTGAGAGACAGGTTCTCTACGGCTTTATTGCCAGCTACGGTTAACAACGTTTTGCGATATAGTTCCGTTCCGACACTCATCGTGGTTCCTCCCTAAACATTCATGATTGTATATTTACATATCTAGCAAAAATCGTGCCAAAATCTGTTGAATGCGATTGCTGATACCCTAATTATTTTTATGAACATTTTTATCTCCGTGAAACAAAAAAATATTTCATTCTCAAGCGGAGTTGGCACGCTTCTTGCTTCATATATTTGAATGAGACGTAAGTGCTGCGTGAATCCGAGCAGCGATCGATATAAGTTGAACATTTTTTTACACAAATAACGGAGAGGACAGAAAAAACCTGGAAAAGCGAAGCGGTCGCATTTATCACCGGATTTTTCCCTTAGGAGAAGGGAATCCAAAAAATCTGGAGATAACAGCGAATGGAAGGTTATTCTGTCCTCGGAGTGCTCGTGTAAATTATCTTTGTGAGACTTATAAAGTGAGTAGAAACCACATCCTGAAGGAGGAATCATTGATGAATATCCCTTTTGTTAACGAACCATTTACAGCTTTTACGGTGCAAGCGAACCGGGAAGCCTTTGAGGAAGCGCTCCATAAGGTGAAATCCGAACTGGGACAGGAATATCCGATGATTATCGGTGGAAAAAAAATAACCGGCAACCGCACGTTAACCTCCGTGAACCCGGCTGCTAAGGACCAGGTGATTGGAACGATTCATCAAGCGGATCGGGAGCTGGCCGAGAAGGCCATCCAAACGGCTGCGGAAACGTTCCATACCTGGAAACATACGGACCCGAATGAACGGGCCCGTTATCTCTACAAAGCAGCGGCAATCATGCGCCGCCGCAAGCATGAGTTCTCCGCCTGGATGGTCTATGAGGCGGGCAAAACCTGGCCTGAAGCAGATGCAGATACGGCTGAAGCGATTGATTTTATGGAGTTCTATGCAAGGGAAATGCAGCGTCTTAGTGAGCCGCAGCCACTTGTACGGATTGCTGGTGAAGATAATGAACTGACTTACATTCCGCTTGGTGTTGGTGTGGTGATTCCGCCGTGGAATTTCCCGCTGGCGATTATGGCAGGCATGACCTCGGCTGCGCTAGTTTCAGGCAACACGGTGGTGCTAAAACCGGCAAGCACTACACCGGTCATCGCTGCAAAGTTCGTGGAACTGCTGGAAGAAGTGGGTCTGCCAGATGGAGTAGTCAACTTCTTGCCAGGGCCAGGCAGTGAGGTGGGTGATTATCTTGTCGATCATGCACTGACACGTTTTATCAGTTTCACAGGTTCCCGCGATGTCGGTCTGCGGATCAATGAACGTGCTGCACGCACCGCTCCGGGTCAGAAGTGGATCAAACGTGTGATCGCCGAGATGGGTGGCAAGGATTCCATTGTGGTTGACAGTGACAGTGATCTGGAACTGGCAGCCGAGTCGATCACAGCTTCGGCTTTTGGTTTCTCGGGACAAAAATGTTCAGCGTGTTCCCGTGCCATTATCCATAAGGATGTATATGATGAAGTATTACAAAAGGTGCTGGAGCGTACGAAGAAGCTGACGGTGGGCAGTCCGCTTGAAGTGGGAAATTATATGGGCCCTGTCATTGACGATAAGGCTTATGCAAAGATCACCGAATATATCGAGATTGGCAAAGGGGAAGGACGTCTGGTTCATGGGGGAGGTACCGGAGATCCGGCAGGATTCTTCATCGAGCCGACCATTATTGCGGATGTGGAACCGCATGCCCGGATTTCGCAAGAGGAGATTTTTGGCCCGGTGCTGGCTTTCATCAAAGCCGATTCATTCCAGGATGCGCTGGAGATTGCCAACAATACAGATTATGGTCTGACAGGTGCGGTTATCTCGCGCAATCGGGCACATCTGGAGCAGGCAAGACATGAGTATTTTGCAGGTAATCTGTATTTCAACCGCAAGTGTACGGGAGCTTTGGTAGGGACACATCCATTTGGTGGATTTAATATGTCGGGTACCGATTCCAAAGCAGGAGGCAGGGATTATCTGTTGCTGTTTACCCAAGCGAAGCTGGTGTCTGAAAAATATTAAATGACGTTTGAGACCGCATGTATGTATTGACATGCTGACAAGGGCTGAACTGTATGGTATTATTCCTGCAAATCCCAGTGTTGCAATGAATAGTATCCAGCTTGACATAAGGAGGGCATCGGATGTTAGGTGTTCAGTTGGTGCAGGAACAGCGCTTCCGGCTGTCCATCACGCCGGAAATGAAGCAGTCCTTTCATTTGCTGACCTTGTCCGGTCAGGAACTGATTCGTTATTTGCAGGATGTCGCAGCGGATAATCCGCTTCTTGAACTGGAAGAGCAGTCCGTTTATTCTTTTAAGCCATCAAGAAGAAACAATCAGCAGGTGTATCCTTCCTATGACCCTCTGCTTCAAGCCAAAGGAACAGCGCCTACGCTGGAACAAATCCTTGCTTCGCAAATTCGCACGATGAAAATTCCGCATAGGCTGGAGAAAGTGGCGGTCTATTTGGCTGGATGTGTGAATGCTGATGGTTACTTGAAGGTTGAGCTATCTGAAGTACAGGTTGAGCTCGGATTGTCCATGAGCGAACTGAACGCAGGAATTGATTTGTTGCAGTCCCTGGACCCTCCGGGTGTAGGGGCGCGAAATCTGCAAGAATGTTTGCTGTTGCAGATTCAGCGTGACCCAGCAGCGATTCCTTATGCCGAGCGTATTGTGCGGGCAGGGCTGGAGGCGTTGGTTCCTTTTCATCCCGGGCGGACAGCAGGCAAGTATGGTATAACTTCGCGGGAAGCACAAGCAGCATACGAGTATATTACTCGTCTTGACCCTAAGCCTTGTCGATCGATAGGCTGTAATGAACGTGCACATTATATCGTCCCCGATGCTACTGTGGATATGGTTCATGGGGAAATGGTGCTCAAGCTGCTTGCAACAGGCAATCCGCGCGTAACCGTAAATGAAGCTTGCAACAACTGGATACAGGAGTCGTCTCCCGGTGAGATCTGGGTGACTCGGGCAGCTGAGGCGAGAGCCGTTATACGCGGTGTGCAACAGCGGCGCAGGACATTGTTACGTGTGATGACGGCCATTATGGAAGAGCAAAAGCGCTTTTTAAGTGAGGGCCCCGCTGCACTGGTGCCGCTTAATCTGGTTGCGATTGCTGAGAAAGTACAGATGCATGAATCAACAGTTAGTCGGGCCGTGAACGGAAAATATATATACACTCCGTATGGGGTTTACGAGGTTAAGGCTTTTTTCGATTCCGGTATTACGACCGTGTCTGGAGAGCAGACGTCTGCATCGGCTGTCAAACGGCGGCTGAAGGAAATCATTCGAACCGAGCAACTAAACAAGCCGTACTCAGATAGCCAATTATCTGCTCTCCTTGAAGGCGAGGGCATCATCATTTCTCGAAGAACCGTTGCGAAATACAGGGAGGAGCTTCGAATTCTGTCATCCCTGGAACGAAAACGCTGGGCTTGAAGTGTATACGTCTTATCACGTTAAGTCTGAACGACTCTTTATAAGTCTGAAATTTATCGCATCGAATTATACTTCAAATAGCCCCGTTATCCGTTGACTAACGGATAACGGGGCTTCTTTAGAATTTTCAATCTGAACTCATAAGATGAGTGTGTTTACATGCGCTCCATGTTACGCAGGAAATGTTCTCCGGCAATCCCCGGCGTGGTCATCTGTTCTGGATGTAGAATCTCTTCCAATTCTTCTGGAGTCAGCAAACCTCGCTCCAAGATGATTTCCTGCAGGGTCATGCCAGTTTTCAATGCTTCTTTTACAATTGAAGCCGCTACGTTATAACCAAGATGCGGGTTCAGAGCAGTCACGACACTGAAGCTTTGTTTCATAATCAACTCGCAGCGCTCACGATTGGCCTCCATCTCTTCCACAGCATACCGTGTGAAGACATCAATACCATTATTCATGATTTTCAGTGATTGTAACAGGTTGAATGCAATAACCGGTCCCATCACATTCAGCTCGAATTGTCCGGCTTCACAAGCCATGCAAATCGTGTGATCATTTCCCATGACCTGGAAGGAAACCTGATTGATTACCTCTGCCATGACCGGATTGACTTTCCCTGGCATAATGGAAGATCCAGGCTGACGTGGCGGCAGAAGCAGTTCATTAAGTCCGGCACGCGGGCCTGAAGCCATCATGCGGATGTCATTACAGATTTTGGACAGGCTGACAGCGCATACTTTCAGTGCAGCTGAGAGTTCCAGGTACGCGTCTGTATTCTGTGTCGCGTCAACCAAATCATCTGCGGTCTGTAGCGGCAGGCCAGTCACCTCAGACAGATACTCGGTAACCTTGACGATATATTCCGGTTTGGCATTGAGTCCTGTACCTACAGCTGTTGCACCCATGTTGATCATAAGCATACGTTTATTGGCGAATTGAAGACGTTCAATATCCCGTCCAATCACGCGCGCATAAGCACCGAACTCTTGTCCAAGTCGGATAGGCACGGCGTCCTGTAGATGTGTACGTCCTACTTTGACAACATCGTTGAACTCAATCTCTTTTTTGTGAAAGGCTTCCTGTAGTTTTTTCATCGTGCCTAGCAGGGTCTCGGAGAGCTGATAAGCCGCAATGCGTAAGGCTGTTGGCACAACGTCATTGGTAGACTGAGACATGTTTACGTGGTTGTTCGGATTACAGTGGAAGTAGTCTCCCTTGTTTTTCGTTAACAGTTCAAGTCCGCGATTGGCCAAAATTTCGTTGATATTCATATTCATGGAGGTGCCTGCACCACCCTGAATGGAGTCTACAATAAAATGATCGAGATGATGGCCTTTCATCATTTCATCCGCTGCCATGATGATGACTTCCCCAATCTTGTTTGGGAGCATTTTCAGTTCCATGTTCGCCATCGCTGCCGCTTTTTTAACAGCAGCCAGTGCTGTAATCAGTTCGCGGTGAACCGGAACACCGGTAATCGGGAAGTTCTCTACAGCCCGCACCGTCTGAATTCCATAATACGCATAAGCTGGAATTTCTTTTTCGCCGATAAAATCTTTCTCCGTCCGTGTGGACATAGTAGACATCTCGTTCGCCTCCAGTGGCATCATAAAAATAGTTCGGCTCCAGCGTTGCTGAAGCGCACTCAGTATATCATTTAAGCAAAATAGATGCCAAGCTAAATGATTCTTTCATTGAAACCGATAATAATTTTAATTGGGGAATTTAAAATTTCATATCATGAATTACAGCTACAAGGGAGGGGTACCTAAGCTTGTCTTATTCATTATGAGCTTTATGGTATGAAAGTCATGCATGAACGATATGCAAAAGGTGAATAGAGCGTTTTCAGTGATATATGTCACATGAAATTTGGTACAAGATTGGTAAAATAGGAAAAAAGAACTACGGGGTGCGAACATGAAATGGACTTTAGGGGCGAAGACTGTCGCAGGACTGGTACTAATTTCAATTATTACGTACGGAACTAGCGGCTTTTTTATTTTCTTTGTAAAAGATTGGATTTCACTTGATATGCCAAACTGGCTGTACATATCTATCATTTTGCTTATGGGAGTATGTTGGAACGGGATTCTCGGCTGGATTGCTTCCCGTTATCTGACTCGTCCGATTGTTCAGCTGTCTCGTGCAGCGCAGCAGGTATCTTCCGGTGATCTCACCACGGAGATTCCGCAGCGCCGTACACAAGATGAGCTTACCGTATTATATGATGCGTTCAACGTAATGGTTTCTAATCTGAGAAGTATCGTGAACGATATTGCGGATAGTACACGGACAACCTCTCAGAACGCACAGTCATTGAGTGAAGCCATTACGCAGGCTGCAGAACAGATCGAGATGATGTCTGAGGCCGTGGATCATATTGCGGTTGGCGTAGAGGATCAGAAAGTGACTTCCCAGCATTCCCTAATTACCGCCGATGAGATGTTGAATGATTTTCAGAAAATGCAACATCAGTCTTTAGGTATGACCGAATTGTCTGGTAAGATGGAACGTTCGGTGGATCATACCAAAGAAACCTTCTCATCTTTGATGAAAGGCATGGATGAACTGGCCGAGTCTCATAATCGTTCCCGTGATATTATGTTGCTCTTGGAGAAGGAAGCTTCCGATATTGAAGCGATTACGCAATCGGTCAAAAATATTGCTGAAGAAACAGGGTTACTCGCATTGAATGCTTCTATTGAAGCGGCGCGTGCAGGAGAAGAGGGCGCAGGATTTGCCGTTGTAGCGCAGCAGATTCGCAAACTTGCTGATGAGAGTAAAGATTCCGTTCATCGCATTAATGAACTGATCAGTCGTGTACAACAACGAATTCGGGAAACCGTGGAGCTGAGCCATGAACAGCATGGACTTGTTGTGAACGAATCAGAACGAACGGTTTCCGTTGATCAGACGTTGCTTGAATTGACAGGTACGGTTGAAGTGTTTATGCAAGGCGCTCATGATATTGGTTCCAAAATTGCTGAGCAGACAGGGCGTGTGGAGCAAACGCATGGTCATGTGAAGAAGATCCAGGGGAAAGCAGGATCCTTCTCTGATGAAGCGAAGCGCATCATGGATGCCGCGCATGAGGAGACCGCAATCATGGAGGAGATATCCTCTTCTGCAGAAGAGTTGAGACAGTTAACAGATCGATTACTCGATAAAACTAAAGCATTCCGGATGCAGCCTTGAGCTGCTTCCGGAATGTTTTTTATTTTCCGGGAAATTGGGGCGTATCTTGAAAGCTAATCAGTTTTTCAGACATGCCCTAGCTTATTATGGTAAAAGACGAACGTTTTTTCGTGTGATTGAAGATTTGTAAAGAATTTTTAAGAAAGATTAACAAAATTGCAACGCGCGGGCGATAAATGAAGATATAATAGGATTATCACAACAGAAGAAGGAGCCCAGTATATTGAAAACTTGGACAGGTATCCTGCTGATGATTATTTTGGCGGTGGCCACACTTTCAGTAACTTCAACTGCCAAAACGACAAATGAGTCGCAACAACAGCTTAATATAGATGAATCATCCAGCCAGGCCACAGCGGTCGAGGCTTCCCATATAGATCGAATGAATGATGCACTGAACAGCAACAAAGATATGATGCCGGTGAAAGCAGATGATGTTTCCGTGGCTCCAGAGAATAATGATGTTCGAGTGTACCCAATGAGTATTGGGGGCTCGGGATATATATATAATGGCCTTGTGGTTGAGGCAAACGGCAAAAAACGTGAATTTAGTGATTGGAGAGCAGAGGGGGGATCGTACAAACCTGAAGTACATGAACTGGATTTAAACGGTGATGGTAAAAAAGAGATTGTGGTGTTGTATTCAGAGGGACACGGCACCGGAATTTATCTGGGTCAGGCACACATTCTTGATCCGGTTTCACTGGATGTAATGAAGATGCAGACTCTGGATGAGATTGTGAAAGAACATGTGGATTCCAAAGTTACGGTAACCTCCGACCAGATCGAGATTGGGGTGACTTTAAATGGGGTTCCAGCCGAGCCCTCCAATGTGGAGAAGGGAGCAGGAGATGTTCTGTATCATGAAAAGTTACAATTTGGTCGTGTAACTTATTATAGCGTGGAGGATAACAAGCTTGTTGTCTCTACATCGGGTGCATATGGCGAAGGGGTTTATGCGGGCGATTTAACGTTTTCTTATGTGTTTCAGAATGGGGAATGGAAGGCGAACGACTTGAAATATAGTATGGAAGTGTATGAAGAGGAATACTACGAATCATTTGATTGAGCAAAGGGTGATCTTGTGCTGCAGCACGAGGTCTTAGATGTAAATACCTAATTAAATATAGGACATGCCATGGCAAGCGTGACCATTGGATGGGGCTGAAAAAAAAGGAGTGACTACAGCCTCATTTTGTGCTGTCTGGAAATAAAAAAAGTTGCGGAAAAATGCTGAAAACAATTGACATTCACGCTTTAGTCGTTTAAATGTATAAAGGACAACTCATTTAAACGTCTGGGAGGGAATTTGATGAAGAAAAAGGTCGTACTTGGTTTGATGGTGGGCACATTGACACTCGGTATTGGTACAGGTGCACTGGCAGCTACAGGTTTGGAGCAAATCAAAGCATATCTCAACAGCAAAATCACCCTGAAATTAAATGGTGAGACAGTGACAGCCAAGGATGCCAATGGCAAGACGGTACTTCCGATCACATATAACGGAACCACATATCTGCCGGTTCGTGCAGTAGGTACGTTGCTTGGAACAGAGATCAATTATGACGGTGCAACTTCATCCGTCCTCATCGGTGGAACGAATGGATCTGCGCCCGTAACCAACGGAAAAGTAACGCTGAGTGCACTTGGAACATCCGTACTGGGTTCTACCGCTTGGCACACCAAAGATCCTAAGGATACCACATACAAAGGCAAGGATTACAAGGATGTCTATCTGCATAATGACCCTGCGAAGCAGGGAAAAGATATCCAGATCAATACGGGTAAAAAGTATTCTTCTCTGCACTTGGAACTTGCCGCGCTCAAAGGAAATCAGGAGATTCATATTTATGATCAGGATCTCGCAACGCTTAAAAAATTTAACATCACTCCGGAAAGCGGTATGATGAGTCTTGATGTGGATGTTAAAGGCACAGACGCTGTATATGTCGAGATTGTATCCGAAGATCCAGGTTCAGCCTTGTTTGTACCACTTACAACATCGTATCTGACCAAATAAGACAGACTACGTTAAACTGGCTAATAAAAAACGATGATTCACCAGGCATCCTCTGACTCAAGTTTTGAATACAGAGTTGTGTGGTGATCATCGTTTTATTTTCATTTCATTGAAAATTCAATGCTGACTTACCCGATAGTCACGAATATTAGCGGATCATGGTATCCAGCGGTTTCAGGTTTGCTTCGATCTCAGCACGGCGTCCTTCCAGGAATGGAGGTAACGCCAGTGATTCTCCAAGTGTGGCGAAGTCCTCGTCCGTATCAAATCCCGGGCCATCTGTCGCAAGCTCAAACAGAATGCCGTTAGCTTCACGGAAGTACAGGGAACGGAAGTAGAAGCGATCTACAAAACCGGAGCTTGGGAATCGGAACTGATGTACTCGGTCAACCCATTGTCTTAATTCTTCCTCATTGTCTACACGGAAGGCCACGTGGTGAACACTGCCGCGTCCTGGCCGTTCTTGCTCCAGATCATTGCGTTCCTCCAAATGAACTTCTGAACCGCTACCACCTTCACCAGATTCAAACACAAGTACATCAGGTTGACCTGGAGTAAACGCGGGGTAGCTGCCTTTTGCTCTAAACCCAAGCAATTCGGTGAGAACAGGTGTAGTGAGTGACGCATCCCGCACAGTCAGATGAATTGGGCCGAGTCCAATGATGCCATACTCCGCTGGCACAGGGCTTCGATCCCAAGGTTTACCCCCGGCGACACCCGAGTTATGTTCATCAGAAACGAGAATCAGCCGCATACCTTCAAAGTCTGTAAATGCCAGTGTTGCACGGCCTCCACGTTGCACAATCTCGCCGTGAGTTACTTCATATTCATCGAAGCGCTGTGCCCAATACGCAAGAGCTGCATCACTTGGCACACGAAGTGAGGTGGCAGAGATGCTGTTTACACCTTCACGTGTGCGTCCAGCCATTGGAATTTCGAAGAAGGTGAGCTCTGTGCCGGG
The DNA here is from genome assembly GCF_057597225.1 of Paenibacillus sp. NN59. NCBI lineage: Bacteria > Bacillati > Bacillota > Bacilli > Caryophanales > Paenibacillaceae > Paenibacillus > Paenibacillus sp. NN59. The sequence goes on from NZ_CP199678.1 coordinate 1,367,203, forward strand.
ATTTCCTTTCTCATCTCCATAGAACAGGTGATAGACCGAAACGTCATCCTGATTGACCGTTTTTTTGATCAGACGAAGGCCCATGATGTCCGTATAGAAACGGTAGTTTTGATCGGCATGCGCGGTAAGCGCGGATACGTGGTGAAGTCCTTTGATTAACATAATATGTTCCTCCTAGATAGAGATAAAGTTGAAGTCTTATGAACGTTCCTTAAATGTACTAGATCGCTAATGTTTTAAATAACAAGTCAGGGTAAGGAGTTAAGTTCGACTAGTATCAATTCAATATTAAAGTTACTAACTTTTTGTATGTTTATTTCTTGGTTTTATCTTAACATAAAGATATTTAAAATACAATACTTATTTGAATGAAGCTGGACAGGTATAGTGATCAGTGGCAGAATGAAAAAAGTTACCAATCGCGTTATAAGAAGTTACCTCTGTTAACCGGAAAAGGAGAGAAGAAAAGGCATGGCCTATCCACCTTGGCTTGACCCGTATGATGCAGAGCCTTTTGCGGCATTCTCGACTTCACATATTGCATCGATGATCATTATTTTTGTACTTGTTATTCTGTTATTTCTTTTTAGGCATCGTCTTCGTTTCATGTCTGAACGTTCAGGCATGACCGTACGCATCGGTTTGGCAGGATTCATGGTAAGTTGTGAGATTGTACTGCAAATCTGGTATGTGTATGGAGGAATTTGGAGTCTGCAGACATCGCTACCGCTGGAGCTGTGCAGTCTGTCGTTATTATTATCAGCGTTGTTATTACTGACACGCCAAAAATGGTTATTTTCTGCCTTGCTTTTTTCAGGTATTGCAGGTGCTCTGATGGCTATAATTACGCCGAATCTTGGTTATGCTTTTGCTCATTTCCGCTTCATTCAATTCTTTGTTGCACATGCGATGATCATTCTTGCTCTTCTCTATATGACTTGGGTGGAACAACTTCGTCCTGGATGGAGATCTGTTGCAGGCTCCATGATATTTGTAAACATTGCTGCGCTCATGGTATACGGTTTGGATGTGTTGCTCGATGCGAATTATATGTTCCTGAGACATAAACCGGGCACACCGTCTGTGTTAGATATGCTTGGGCCTTATCCGGTCTACATTCTCGGAGAAGAGATTCTGGCTCTGGTGTTATTCTCCTTGTTGTACCTTATGCTCTTTGCGATTCCTGAGTGGCTGAAACGTATCAGTGGCAAAAAGGAAAAGCAGCCGCAGACGTATTCCAAAAACTAAGTTTCCTGAATCCGAGTTTTAATTAAGATAACCCGCAAACATTCTGATCATCCAGAAAATTTGCGGGTTTGTTATATTTCTGTCATCGGAGTGGGCGTGTAAATAAATAGCTCATCCACGCAGAAGGGATTCGGCACCATCCACGTAGATTCGTGTGCCTGTTACATGTGAGGCTTCATCTGAAGCGAGGAACAGTACCAGATTGGCGACTTGCTCCGATGTTCCTGGTTCGCCTTTGAGTGGGTGCTCATGCCCCTCAGGAAACTCCACTGGAATCTGAACATCTTTCAGATCATCTGATGTATACGTATTGTCATCAATATTGGTATCAATCGCTCCTGGACAAACGGCGTTGACACGAATCTTGTAACGAGCTAGCTCCAGTGCCGCCATTTTGGTGAAAGCCGTTTGACCTGCTTTGCTGGAAGCGTATGCAGAAAATCCGATGCCGGAGAATACCCGGTTGCCATTAATGGAACTCGTAATGATAATACTGCCGCCGCGCTCTTTCAGATGAGGGATGGCATACTTCACGGTTGCAAACGTGCCACGCATGTTAATCTCCATCGTCTGATCCCAATCTTCGATTTTCATCGTTTCAATTGGAGCCATGGCGCCATTAATTCCTGCATTAGCAAAAACGATATCCAGCTTGCCTGCTTCGGTTGCCGCCTGGTTGATGGCTTTCTCTACATGTTCCGGCTTGGAGATATCACATTCAATCACATAAACTTCGCCACCGGCTTTTTCGATGATCTGTTTCGTTTCCTCTGCGTTCTCGGGTGTACGATCTAACATGTATACTTTGGCCCCTTGCTCGGCGAATCGAATGGCAGAGGCCTGACCAATACCGGAGCCGCCTCCAGTAACAATTGCTACTTTACCTTCCAAACGTTGTTCAGCCATTCATTGATCCCTCCATGTATGAATTGTCCTTGAACACTCTACTTCTAAATACCCGACATGGGGGAGGTGAATCATATGTGCTCATATTAAAAACAGGGCCCCATCTGGGCCCTGCTTTGTTCAGAAATTATAGTATGAAAATAATCTCATGAAGTAAGATTAGCTTCATACGTTTCATTCGTATAACTTGTATCATAGGATGTATGGACAGCTTGGTGTGACCACTTCATCTCTTGGTTACTTATGTTTCTTCCAGTCCATGGAGCTATTGTTCAGCAGATACTCAAAGTCATTGTCCCGGCGCTTCTGTTCCGCCTTACGAGCTTCCTCTGCCTGTAAACGCTCCTGCTCTTTGCGCTGTGCTTCAGCAGCTTTGGCTTCGTCAGCTTGCGCTTTCAGTTTCTCGAGCACATCACTGCTCAGTAAATCTTTCAGCGTGGTCGGTTGGTCCTGATTTTGATTCTGAGCCTTGGGTGCTGGAGTACGTCTTTTAGATTTAGCCACTTGGAAAATCTCCTTTCAAAAACATGAATCATCATCCATATCATTATTGTAGTCATAGTATATCAGGTTCGTGTTGCGCATTCCATGAAGTTGCAGAGCACATGCAGGAAAAAGGGCAGGTCACGGCGAATGAAGACAGGTATAAAACCATATAATGGTACCGATACTACGACTATTCCCTGAAGAAAGGAGTCGTTGTTCATGGAGGCAAACCGTAGTTTGTTGAAAGGGCTTGCATGGGGGATGGCTTTTAGTTTCCCACTGTGGATTGCGGTTATCGGGTGGCTGAATTTATTGGGATGGATACATTGAGTTGTTATCCGAGACCGAAAAAGAGTTTTTGATCCAGTTACTTATGTAAACGTTATCATTAAATAAGCTCTGCTCTGCGCCAAATGCACAGAACAGAGCTTTTGTTTGTTCTTAGAAGAGGGTTACTTCTTCTCCTCTGTAATCTTCACAGGTTCTGGATATTCCAGTCCGTGTGTATCAACGGTTACTTTCTTCATGACTTGGTCCGTAACCGGCTTGTCACCTTCGCCAATTTGCTGTGCTGCAATTCCATCAACTACGTCCATTCCTTCGGTCACTTTACCAAAAGTCGCATAAGAGTTATCCAAATAATCAGCATCAGCCAGCATAATGAAGAACTGAGATCCGGCAGAATCGAGATTGTCAGATTTGCGTGCCATGGAGAGTATCCCACGGGTATGCTTCAGATGGTTTTTATGACCGTTAGAGGTGAATTCACCTTTGATCGCATAACCTGGTCCGCCTGAACCATTGCCGTTCGGATCACCGCCTTGAATCATAAAGCCCGGAATAACCCGATGGAAGATCAGGCCATCATAAAAGCCTTTGTTCGCCAGGGAGATGAAATTGTACACCGTATTGGGGGCAATCTCAGGATACAACTCAATGACGATCTTCTGTCCGTTCTGCATCTCAATCGTGGCTACAGGATTAGCACCCTCTGGTGGTGCTGGAACCGGAGTTTGCGTAGCATTGCTTGCCGGGCGTACGCATCCGCTCATAACGATCAACAGCATCGCAAACACAAGCGAGACTGCGGTTGTTTTTTTCCACCGTAAAGACATGAATATGTTCCTCCTTGGTTCGTTGTTATAACGAGTTTCATCCAATATAGTTTGGTGAATTCTTCAACTATCATACCGTTTCTTGGCTCAGAATGGCAATGCAAGCCATGTTAATTCGGTGAACTGGGGATGGTCATCATGAGAGCATGGGTGTAAAATAAGGAAAATGCTTCCGCATCAGGGGGACGTACGGGTCTGATCCGTCCGCTCCAAACACGGCAGTCCCGGCGTCAGTTACGGAAAGGACGGGCGGGTATATGAACTTCTCGTGGAAGCGTAATCTGATCATTTTATGGATCGGTGTCTTTTTTTGCAGTACGGCGTATTCCATTTCGATTCCGTTTCTTCCCTTATTTCTAAGCAGTGATCTGGGTGTTCGCAATCATCTGGAATTCTGGTCAGGACTTTCTTTTGGTATTACTTTTCTTGCAAGCGCTCTTGTATCACCCTTCTGGGGATCATTAGCCGATAAATATGGGCGCAAGCCGATGTTAATTCGTTCAGGGTACAGCTTGGCTGTCCTGTATCTGATTAATTTTTTTGTACAAGATCCGTATTCACTGATTGTGGTTCGACTGCTCCAAGGATTGCTTGCCGGATTTGTTCCTGCGGCGATTGCTCTTGTGGGCACGAACACACCTGAAGAGAAGACTGGATATGCTTTGGGGATTATGTCCACTGCTGGAGCTACAGGGGGGATTATCGGTCCACTGATCGGCGGGTTTGTCAGCCACTATTATGGCAACCGCAGTGCGTTTCTATTTTCGGCGATAGTCGTGCTGGTGTCCGCAATCATTGCAACCTTCTGGGTCAAGGAAGAGAATTTTAATCGTAACAAGGCACGTTCGCATGTTATGGATGATATCCGTGAAGCGAGAGCGAATCGTGTGTTTGTCACCGTGCTTGGTATGATGGGCATCTGTACTTTTTCTGTCATGATTCTGGAGCCGCTATTAACGGTATATGTCATGGAGATGGGAGTTCAGCCTGATCGGGCTTCCTTAAGCTCAGGGATTATTTTCTCGGCGGTAGGGGTTGCGACGGTCATTATGGCTCCGCGCTGGGGCAAGCTTGGATCAAGGATCGGTTTTGGAAAAGTGCTGGTAATCGGACTCATTGGCGGCGCGGTGGGCAATCTGTTGCAGTTTTTTACAACAGGTTACGTTGCATTTGGCATCTTGAGATTTGTCTACGGACTCTTTTTTGCGGCCGTGTTTCCTGCGATCAATGCGATGATTGTACAGGTGACTGAACCGGCATTTCGGGGACGTGCATTTAGTCTGAACCAGTCCGCAGCCCAGATCGGAACGATGGCAGGGCCGATTATCGGCGGTGTCCTTGGCGGTTGGCTGCCGATTCGCTGGATATTTATCATTAATGGCCTTGCGCTTCTGGCTACTGCTATTGTGGTCAAGTGGTCCAGATTGGAGCACAAGCTCCCCGGAGTGGCTAAGCCAGTGGAGAAGTGACCCTTGCAATGGCAATGGTGAACTGGAGAGAACTGCGTTTAGCTATAGATTTTGGATTCAGGTTTTTGAAGGAAACGTTATAAATATGGGAAGAAGATGACGCTGGAAATGCAATTGTCATCTTCTTTTCTGTGTAAGCTAGAGCAAGCTTTGAAGAGAAAATAAAAGAAACCCCTTGTTGAGGGGGTTTCCAGCATCACTTTATTACATTCAGCGCAACGTTTACGCATGCCGATCTGCAAATCAGTTCATGAGGTTTACTCGGAGGTCTGTTCGTCGGGAATGGCATGTTTGACCGCATCGCGCTGATCTTCATCTTCCAGTGCATCAGGGAAAGAATCTTCTGTAAAGAGGCCAAAATCAGGATCGATATCCCGCTCGGTAACAAGGTTCTTATTTTCTTTAACCTGTTCTTCCTCATTGTTTTTGGTCATGTCAGCACCTCCTATTATCAGAATAAGCAAAATAAGACATCTACTAACGCGGAGGCAAGATATTCTGCTGTGGTTTAGCGTCAGCTCCAGCTCCGTTTAACAGATCTGTACCATGCAGGGCATCGGGGTCGGGTGCGGCAGGATCAACCGGGCTGCCCGGTTGCACCAGATCTGCATCGGGTACGGATTCCAGTGGAGTTTCCGCCAAGCGGGATTCCAAACCTTCTTCGTCTACAGCAGATGCAGGTGGAAGCTCCGAATCTTCCATCTCTATTTCAATGCGGCGTCCAGAAACTTCATCAAAGGTATCCATGTCGCCTTCGGGTACTTCGGTTTCAGGCGGAATATCACGGGACCTCTGGTAACGGTCATAATAGCGTTCACTTTCCACGTTGCTAATGGGTTTATCAGACATCATCAGCACTTCCTTTCATAACTTTTTTATAGTACAACGAATTCAAACAAAGTAATGCCATCATTTCAGCATTTTATCGTCATTCCAAGCATGATATTGTCCCCGTAAACAGACCAGATTATGTCAGGAATTCATTAAAATTTCGGGAATACATATTTCACAAGGAAGTAGAGAAATCCGAAAAAGATAATGATATATGCGGCATATTTAATAAATGTAGAGGCGACCATACTTGAATCCGATTTGTGTTGTACATCCTTATGTTCAACTTCTACCGTGCGATGAGGCTCATTCATCATAATCATCTCCTTGTTTAAGTGAGTTTTGCTTTGAAAAACCATTACACATGATCCACTGGATTGAATCGTGCCAGCCGTTTTTCCAGCATTTCTTGTTTTTCCTATGTTATGATGAAGCATGACTACTCAAGGAGGGGTGCAACGTGGACTGGTACACATTAGGCAATATGATCACACGTATTCGGATCGGACAGAAAGCGTCCACACCCGGATTTTCTCGTACAGTCATTCGTCGTCCGGATGGATTGTTCTGGGTTGGCGGTATATGGTCTGGACAGGTTGTTCAGTTACGTGATTTTTTGTTCTCTGATATATGGACCATTTACGATGATGAAGAAACGGAGCAGTGGTTGGAGTTTCGTACGAAAGTGGAACAGAAGGAACGTGAAATGATCGAAAACCAGTTTGAGGACTTGCGAAATTAACGGCTTTTATAACAATAAAATGGAAAAAAGACTATAAATCTACTTATATGTGAATTTTAAATTTGTGTAAGAAGGTGACATGATAAACGGTGGCGAATTGATAGGGTGAGGGAGAAATGAAGAAGCGAAAATAAAAACTTTGAGGTGCTGTGAATGAGAAATGTGCCCAAAGCTATTATCATCTTGTGGATGACGATATGCACGATTCTGTGTATGCCGCATGGACTCGTGCTTGCCGCACCAGAAGAGATTCGGCAGCCTGTAGCCATTACAGGATGGGAAGTGAAATGGGGGAACGCTGGAGATCAGGGCTTCATTAGTGAGGTTATGGGCCAGGATGAAATATGGGAGAAACGTAGTGTTGAGCGAATTGTAGACAGTACGAAAGAACCATCAGGTTCTTTGTGGACACGTTTGACAATTCCCCGTTTGCATGACGGAAGTTCAGCGATTCGTTTCGAAAATATTAAAGGCACTCATATTGTGATCTATCTTGAAGATCGGAAAGTATATGAGAATTACCATTATAATTACGACAATAATGCCGTTTTTTTACCGCTATCTGCAGAAAATTCGGGTAATACACTCTATGTTTGGGCGCAAAATGAGAGAGGATGGTTGGGCATTCAAGGTGATGTCCAGGTCGGGCCATATGCCATGTTGCAGGAGAAGTATCTCCATAATGGGTTAATGGATATCATTTTGGGTTCAACTTTTGTATTTACCTCGCTTATTATGCTGAGTTGCACATTTTTTCTGGGTCAGTTTCATAAAGGACTATGGATATCACTGTGTGTCGTGATGGGTTCCATCGGGACAATGGTGATCACTTATTCTCAATTCTTGTACACTTTCTATCAAGTGTATGGGGACCTGTATTCTATTCTGTTTGATTTGGCCATGTTACTCGGCATGCCAGCACTTTGTTATTTCTTTGAACAAGTTATTGGCCCCGGTGTACACGGGATATTCACCAAATTAAGGAAGGCTCAATGGGCCTATTCCATCGTTTCTGTGTTTTCATTGTTTGTATATGTAGTATCGGGTGGGCAATGGGATCTATTGTACAGTCTTCTTGTACAGCATGTGGTGGGCTTTATACTGGTTATTGTGCTGACCATCCTGCTGGTTGGTACGATAGCCCGGGCGCTACAACGTAACCGTGAAGCGATCCTGTTAGCAGTTGGTTTCGGCACCTTTTCGTTGATTAGTGTCATGGAACTTCTTTGGTACTATCAGCGAAGCGGGGCATATCACCTGCTCTGGTGGAAGTGGTCGATGGTTGCATTTGTCATCTCATTGATTGCTATTCTTGGTAGCCGGTTTGCTGAAAAACATAACAAAGTGTTAGAGTACTCCAAGGAACTGGAACTATTCAACAACGAGTTGCAGCGATCTGAAAAAATGGAAATAATTAGCGAACTTGCCGCTTCAGTTGCTCACGAGGTGCGTAACCCGCTTCAGGTGACGAGAGGGTTTCTTCAACTTATGACAGAGCAGGAAGATAACAAGAACAAAGGATATGTACGTATTGCATTGGAAGAACTCGACCGGGCTTCCGGTATTATTACGGATTTTCTGACTTTTGCAAAACCGGAATTTGATCACATTATTTCATTGAATATTTCAGATGAATTTGATCATATCGAAGGTATACTGGTACCGATGGCCAATCTGGAAGGTGGAAAAATTACAACGGATATCCCGCCTAATATTTATATTCGTGGAAATTCTTCGAAGTTCAAGCAGGCCTTTATCAACATTATTAAAAATAGTATTGAGGCGTTTCAGGGAGGACAAGGTCAGATTGATATCTGGGCATACTCACAGGATGGCAAAGTTAAAGTGCATGTCAGAGATAATGGTGAAGGGATGAGTGAGGAAGCCTTGTCCCGACTGGGAGAACCGTATTTCTCTAATAAAATCAAAGGCACTGGGCTAGGTATGATGGTTACCTTCCGCATCGTGGAAGCGATGAATGGACAGATCAGTTTTACAAGTACAAAAGGGGTAGGAACAGAAGCTGTTGTATCTTTTCCCGAGTTCGTTAAATGATGGACTCGGGGAGGATATCCAGTTTAATGTTCTACCCCTGATTTTTTTATTTAGCTAAGATTAAAACGATCTCCACGGTCCGCAATTGACGTCATAATTGACTTTGGAAGGGTTAGGTGGAATGACCAGAACATAATCATTTTGTTGCTCCTCGACTGTGCGAATCTTGATATGATCAGGAATCGTAATACCAAACGCCTCGCGAAGTGCCTGCTTAGGATTAGAATGGAGTTGTTGTCTGAAGTGTTCATCTGTCCAAGCTTTCTCAATAATATCCTCATGCAACGTTTTTTCTGACACCATCATCGTCAACATTCCCTTCATATTTAAATTAAACTGAATCGGCTTGTCCCGTATTAGAAGGCCCGGATTGTGGTTCGCTGATCCAGTAGTGAAACCCACCTCGGTAAAGTCTTTTTTTACGTTGTTCTATTTCCTGAATTGCTTGTACCAATGAGTTGCACAGATAAGAATTCAGGGCAATGAATTGTGGAAACTCCAAGTTAGAAGATGTAATGATGTCATTGAAGTGTTGAGCTACGTCTGCATAACTGTTCATCAGTTGTGAGTTATAGACATTGTGGTGTATAGATTCGTTAAGTACATGACTCGTCGGATATTCCTGTTGGAGAGCTGTGGATAGGTGAGAGAGGTAGCTATTGTAGTTGCCGTTTACAGCATCCATTTTCGTGTCTGTAAAGTCATCTGTCATCTGTAGAGTCATGAGAACGATATTCAGTGCACCGCAGACCGAAGAGATTCGAGCCGGTTGCTCTAGTAAAATCAAGGAACCAATGACTCCTAATTGCGTTGGTGAAGCTTTCTGGGCGATGAGAAGTGGGTTATGCTGAAAATAATCCACACGTAATTCACCATTTACGCTTACTGCCCAGTCCTGAATAACGTGTCTGAAATGGTTCCAGAAGACAGAAGAGGGTTCAAATAATGCGTTATAGACTTGAAGGGCATCCACATAGCAAAGATTCCCCAGAGATAACTTCAGCACCGCATCCTCAGTTGGCTCATCCATGACATCATCCAGATTAAGAAAATACATCATGTGTAACAGGCAAGCTGTGCTAAGCTGATGAGCTTGATCGGAGGGGAGTCCCTCTGTGTACTGCATCCATAGCGGAGTGATGTAACCGATGCAACTGTGTCCCGGATCTCCCCTGAAGGGGTTGAGCAAACGGAGTTGTTCAAGCGCATGCCCTGCCAGTGAATCAGGGTATTGCCGAAGACGCTCTTTAACGGAATCAAACACGGCCTTCACGTCAAGCATATACGGATCTAGCCATTCTCGATGCATGATATGAAAACGTCCCTCCTGCATTAAATGTTGGAATATGCAGTAAGATCAAGAAGTTAAATACAGTATAGCTTAAGTTAGTTGAAAAAAATAGGATTTTTTGTGATCATTTGTGAGAAATTTGAAGACATTTTGGATTTTATAGCATAAAAAGTTGCAATTTGGGTTCAGACTAAGAAGGCAGAGGATATCGAGACAAAGAAAGGTGGATAAAGAATGAAGATAAATTGGAAATCATGGCTGGCTGCCAGCGCGGCTGTTATCATTTTTGCTGTTGCACCAGGCCAGATGGCTTTAGCTGATCCCGCTTCTCCTGCGGAGCAGCAAGATGAAAACCTGGCTGAATCTGCCGGTGGAAACCAAAAGCCTTGTATGCAGGCAGGCCATGGTCTGTTTATGATCGGAGAAACAGCCGATTTACTCGGAATTGGACTCCGTGATTTGAAGCAGCAGATGCAACTTGGCAAGACCTTAACCCAGATCGCGAAGGAACGCAAAGGATTCAGTGAGGAACAGTTACTGCAAAAATTAAAGCCCACGCTGTCAGAGCGCTTGGATTTGGCCGTGAAAGAAGGTTGTCTCACCAAGGAACAAGCTGCAGCAGCGAAAGCAAATATGGATGTGAAGTTAAAAAAAGTAGTGAATACCCCGCTTGCCGAATTACGACGTGAATTTACGCACCATGGAAAACATACGATGGTAGATAAAGGGGCAATAGCGAAATATATCGGGATTACACCTGAACAATTGCAAGAACAACTGCATGCGGGTAAGTCTTTGGTTGAAATTGCGCAAGCGAAGGGCATCAGTGAAACACAGCTGGTGAATCAGTTAAAAGAACAATTAACAGGTGATCTGCAAAGGTTCGTTCATCAAAAACGGCACAGTCATTCCATTCCAGTTCATCCGGGACACGTGCCTGGCCGATCCACCTCAACCGAAGTGAAATGATCAACTTCATAGAACAAGATGACTGATCTACTGAGCAAGATGAGGAAAAAATTCAAGAGCGTCCTCCGCAGGAGAGCACGCTCTTTGTTTGTTTTACACGTCTGAGGGCCTAAGGGGCGAATTTTGATTCGGGGTGCGTCTTCCAGAACCCGCTAATGGATCACTAAAAGCAGAAGCTTGCCGAGCCTTGCTACGTGTCAATCCAACCATGAATCGAGAGCCTGGCAATTTAGACAGTGTCCAGCTAATGCCAAGAGCGGTCACAACGGTGACTATGAATGAGATTATCGTTACAGGCAGATGCCACCCGCTAAGGTGTAATGGTCTGGTAACATATGCGATGGCATAAATCACCAAGGCATGGACTAGATAACCGCCGAAGGAGTAGCGTCCAATCCAAGTGAGAAGACGCTGAAACCATAGGTTTTTACCATGTAGCAGAACAAGGAAACCGTAGAGCATTAACATCTGAGCCATAATACTGATGAACGTACTAGGTTTTAGGTACGTAGAGATATTGAGGTTCATCGTATCTTCTGACCCGCGCAGTACAGCGTACCCCATCCAGATATACATCGCGACAAAGACCGCAATCATGCAAGGGAGCATTCTCATCGTCCAATTCCTCCAGCTTTCCACCGTCCAGGCGCATACCGCGCCAAGGAAAAAGTAGAACCAATACATGAGCCATGAATATGAACGATATTCCAGCATGCTAGACCAGGGCTCTGGCCACCATTGTGTCCAGTCAGCCATATCATAATAAGACCATTTCATAAGCCAGAGATAAAATAGTGCTGCAACGAGTATGATGGTTAACGTCACCTGTTTCGGCGTAAAACGCTTGAGGTTATCGAGCCTTTTACGAACAGCATGAGCCCCCGCGAGAAATAAAGGAAACAGGATATAAAATTGGAACACCATCAGCACAAACCACAGGTGATATCCTGTCTGCGGTATAAATAACTCATGTACAAAACTTCCCGGATCCGGCATACCGGAAGTCCAGAACGTAGGAGTAAACACACGTACAGCTAACCAGTAAATGAGCGTCCATATGAAGAAAGGCATATAAATATCACCAAATCGCTTCCCGATGAAGCGGGGATAATCCGGCTTCGTATGGCGATGGTGATAGAACAACAACACACCCGACAGAAATACAAAAGTAGGTGTGCCAAACCTTGTCAAATGATAAATCATAGTCAGCATCACGGAATCAGGTTGCTCAATATCTGGCCGATAGATGTATTCAGCAATGTTATGCTGCATGACGATAGCCAGAAAAGCTAATCCGCGAAGTTCGGTCCATTCAGCTATTTTCGGCTTTTTCATTTCCATTCCTCCCTTATGTAGCCAGGGTCATCATATAAGACTACCCTCCAAACATTAAGGCTGCATTAAATGGCGAAAAAAGGAATCAAAAAAAGACGGCCTAAGCCGTCCTTTTACTAGTTATGATGTGTTAGTTCCTCATTTGATTCTCCAGTTACTGAGCTATCAGAGGAAGACTGGTTATCTTCTTCAAATAACTTCTGAATGTAAGCTTGAAGCTTGGGCACATTCACACCTAATACCTGAGCAGATCCAGCCCGCTCATTTGTAAGCAACTTGTTCGGTGGAATCTGCTGCTGGTCGATCTCGTTCACACGAATATCAAAGCCGAGTGAAGCGAGCTTCAGCATTTGGGTCGGGCTCAGATCTGTTTTGATATAAGGAGCAATGGCTTCCAGCATCTCAGGGATTTTAAAGAGCGAAGTGGTGCTCTGCATCTTCTTGGCAAGTTCGGTCATAAAGATGCGCTGCCGCTCTGTACGTGTGAAATCGGAGGTTGCATCATGCCGGAAACGGACATACTGGAGGGCTGTCTTGCCATCCATATGTTGCAGCCCTTTTTTCAAATCAATATCATACATGTGTTTATCCGCTTTGCTTGTGTAATACATATCTTTTTCCACATCAATATCAATCCCATCCAGCGCATCAACGAGAGCCATGAAGCCTGTGAAGTCTGTGTAGACATAATGCTGAATCGGTATACCGAGCAGATTGCTAACCGTCTGTTTGGTTAATTCGGCTCCTCCATAGGAGAAGGCAGCGTTAAGACGGCTTTTCCCATGGCCTGGAATCGCAACATAAGTGTCACGAAGCACAGAGAATAAGTGAGCTTTCTTCGAAACCGGGTCAATTGAAGCGACCATCACCGAGTCCGAACGCCCTGCGTCATCCCCTCTCGAGTCACCGCCAATTAATAAGATATTTACTCTCTCTTTGCCGTCCCACTTCGGAATGACCACTTTGGGTGTATCGGAGCTTTCCGTACTGTTCGAGGCATTACTAGAATTAGGCGAATCGCTAGATGCGGCAGTCGAAATGCTATTGGCAAAATGAACGATTGAATATCCGTAGTAGACAATGACTCCTGTTACAACAAGTGCCAAGGTCAGGGCTGTACTCCATAACCATTTTTTAAACATAATCTCACCTTTCTTATGTAGAACTGATAGATCCCCCAAACTAGTTTAACAAAAAGAAAGTAAATTGTCCTACTTGATTCCGAAAATATATTAAATTTCGATATTGTTTTACGAATAGTTCGTTTGTTGAGGTTGGAACACTCATTAAGAAGTTTCGCCAGTTTTTTTGAAAAATTTACGACCTTACACAGGCAATGGATATCGACTTCCATCAACTAATTGAAATTATGGTTTGTTAAATATACTTATTTCATTGTTAAGAGAAATTTCCTTAAAACTAAGATTTCATATATTCACTCGAAGAATATCTATGTCGATATATTATATAGATGTACTAGTTTATTGGGGGAAGTTGGAGGAGTGGGAACATGGGAAAAATGCGAAGGAACGCATCGGGGAAAGTGAAATTTTCAATTCGTGGCAAATTATTAACCGGTTTCTTGATTGTTTTGGCTTTGCTTATCTTTGTTAGCGTGTACACGCTAACGCAAGTGTTTACGATGGCTGACAAATCAAGACAGATTGATAAGACTTGGATGCCAAGTGTAACCTTGCTTGGAATTATGAACGGTGATATATCCGATGTCGAAAGACTGGGACTAGCCATCATTGTAGAACAGAACCCAAGTGAAACGGAGAAACTGAATGAAGCTTTAAAAGTACTGCTTGCTAAAATGGAAGATGAGCGCAAACAATTGCTTACTTTAATAAAGGGTAATCCTGAAGCAGAGCAACTGTACGAACAGTTTTCTACGAATTATGATTCTTATTTGCAAAAAATGCCTGAATTCATCGAATATGGTCTCAAAAATGATTATGAAACGTCTAGCAAGCTACATACGGCAGCCTATCCATTGTGGTATACAGCTAACGATAATATTATGAAATTAATTGACCTTGGCAATGTGGGGGCGAAAGAAATTTCTGCGGGATCTGTTAAACTTGCTGAGAACGCATTTACAATCATTTTAGTTGTAGCGATTGTTGCAACATTGTTATCCTTATTCATTGCACTTTTCATCGCAAGTATGATCTCTCGTCCGGTTAAAAAGATGAGTGAAGCTGCCGCAGCGATTGCTGAAGGTGACCTGACAGGTGAGGCAATTACATTGAAGAACCGGGATGAGCTAGGTGTTCTGGCAGAATCCTTCAATACAATGAGTCAAAATCTGCGTTCGATGATTCAATCCGTATCGGAAACATCGGAGCAAGTTGCGGCTTCATCCGAAGAACTTCTCGCGAGTGCAGAGCAAAACGCAAAAGCTTCGGAGCAAATTACTGAAACGGTGGAAGAATTGTCTGTAGGAACATCGAATCAGGTGGATATCGTGAAGCGTTCTTCGCAGGCAATGAATGAGATGGCATTGGGTTCAGAACAGATTGCCGAACTGGCTCAAAGTGTATCCGTATCCGCTGTGGATGCGGCGAATCAATCATCGGAAGGAAACAAAATCATTCAGCAAGCGGTTGAACAGATGGGATCGGTTCGTAACTCCATCGCTTCCTTGAGAGAACTGGTTACAGGACTCGGCGAACGTTCTGCCGAGATTGGCACGATCACTGAAGTGATCAATAACATCGCCCGTCAAACCAATTTGCTCGCTTTGAATGCAGCGATTGAAGCCGCAAGAGCAGGGGAGCACGGTAGAGGCTTTGCTGTCGTTGCAGGAGAGGTGCGCAAGCTGGCGGAAGAATCCTCCGCTTCTGCACAGCAGATCACACAGATTGTACAACTGATTCAGCAAGATACGGATCATGCGGTACAAGCTGTAAAAGTAAACAGTAATGAAACAGAAACCGGCATTGAACTGGTTGCTGCAGCGGGTCAAGCCTTCGAACAGATTTCGGACGCTGCCAACAAGGTTGCTGGTGAGATTCAAGAAGTATCTGCCGGTTCTGAGGAGATGTCAGCTAGCACCAATGAGGTTGTAAGTTACGTGGGTCAAATCTCCAATATTGCTTCGGAAGCTGCGGGTTCTGTACACAACGTATCTGCTGCAACCGAGGAGCAATTAGCTTCCATGGAAGAGATTGCTTCCTCGGCCGGATTGTTATCCAAAATGGCGGAGGAATTGCAGGGACAAGTGAACAAATTCAAAGTATAGATGCAAAAGCAGATCGTCAAAAAGGCTGTTTCTTCCCGGCATGTCCGGTGTAGAAACAGCTTTTTTGTCATATCACGCTGATCAAGTCACAACAATGTTATTTCAGAAGTCACCAATGTTGATATTTCAAGTCAAACAAACGACTATAATGGTAATTAATGGTGGAAATTACATCGAGTTACCACCATGGAGAGGAGCGAGGTCACTCAGAATATTGGGAAGCATTCATCTGGAACTTTCGAGAAAAGGAGATGAACATGATTTATGAAAGGGCGCTGGTGGAGACGCGTTGCTATGGTAACGTTATCGGCAGGACTTCTCGCAGGGAGCTTTTCTATGAATACAGGATTACGTCAGGCGGATGCGGCCGCCGGAGATCATAACTATGCCGAAGCACTACAGAAGGCTATTTATTTCTATGAAGCGCAACGCTCAGGCCCGTTGCCTGCCAATAATCGGGTTGAATGGCGGGGCGACTCGGGACTGCAGGATGGCGCCGATGTCGGTGTCGATCTGACCGGCGGCTGGTATGATGCTGGAGATCATGTGAAATTTGGATTTCCAATGGCTGCTTCGGCAACCATGCTAGCCTGGTCTGTCGTTGAGTATGCCGACGGCTATGAGCAAGCCGGACAACTGGAGGAAATCAAAGATAATATCCGGTGGGCAACCGACTATTTTATGAAAGCGCATACTAAGCCAAATGAATTATGGGGACAAGTCGGAGGTGGCAATATCGATCATGCTTGGTGGGGACCTGCAGAGGTGATGCAGATGAACCGGCCTTCGTTCAAGATCGATGCTTCCTGTCCGGGAAGTGATCTGGCGGCAGAAACGGCTGCTGCACTGGCGGCGGCATCCATCGTGTTTGCAGATGATGATCCAACCTACTCGGCGAAGATGCTTCAGCATGCGAAAGAACTGTACAACTTTGCAGATACATATCGGGGAAAATACACCGATTGTATTACTGACGCTGCTGCATTTTATAATTCGTGGACGGGATATGAAGATGAGCTCGCGTGGGGCGGAGCATGGCTTTATTTAGCTACCAATGATAACGCTTACTTGTCCAAGGCGATGGCAGCTGCAGATCGGTGGTCTACAAGTGGAGGTTCCGCGAACTGGCCCTATACCTGGACACAGGGCTGGGATAGTAAACATTACGGCGCCCAGATTCTGCTTGCCCGAATCACCTCCAGTTTGAATATGCCGGAGGCAACAAAGTTCATCCAATCAACCGAGCGCAATCTCGATTACTGGACGGTTGGCACGAATGGAGGGCGTGTGACTTACACCCCGGGCGGATTGGCGTGGCTGGATCAGTGGGGTTCACTCCGATATACAGCCAATGCAGCATTCATTGCATTCGTGTACTCCGATTGGGTTAGTGACCCTGTGAAAAAATCCAGATATCAAAATTTTGCGACTTCACAGATGAATTACATTTTAGGTGATAATCCTCGTCAGAGCAGTTATGTTGTGGGGTACGGAAAAAATCCGCCACAGCATCCGCATCATCGTACCGCTCATAGTTCATGGATGAACAACGAAGATATTCCGGCAAATCATCGTCATATTTTATACGGCGCCATGGTGGGAGGACCAAATGCGTCAGATCAATATACGGACGATATCTCGGACTATGTGAGCAATGAGGTGGCGACGGATTATAATGCGGGCTTCACGGGTGCACTCGCCAAGATGAATCTGCTCTATGGACAGAATCATCAGCCTCTGGCGAATTTCCCTGCTCCTGAAGTCAAAGGTGACGAGTACTTTGTAGAAGCTGCCGTGCGGTCATCAGGTTCCAATTATACGGAAATCCGTGCATTGCTTAACAACCGCTCAGGCTGGCCTGCACGGATGGGAGATAAGCTTTCCTTCAAATATTTCCTCGATTTGAGTGAAGTGTATGCTGCGGGACGCACCGTATCCGATGTTCAAGTCACAGTATCCTCTGCTGAAGGTGCAACCGTTTCTCAACCTGTCGTCGTGGATGCCGCCAAGCGGATCTATGCCGTTACAGCAGACTTCAGTAATACCAAAATTTATCCAGGCGGAGAGGGGAATTATCGCAAGGAAGTTCAGTTCCGGATTACCGGACCGCAAGGGGCATGGAATCCAGCGAATGATCCTTCCTACCAGAACCTGACGACAGGAACTCCGGTAAAAAGTGCACACATTCCTGTATATGATGCTGGAGTGAAGGTATATGGACAGGAGCCGGGTGTTACACCCGTGACCGTGCCAGTCGCTCCTACTGGAGTGCAAGCTTCGCCTGGCAACAATCAGGTGACGCTGAGCTGGACTGCCTCCGCTGGGGCTGTATCATACACGGTGAAGCGTGCCGAGGTTAGTGGTGGCCCGTACACAACCGTTGCGACAGGTGTGAATGGATTGACTTACACCAACACAGGATTGACGAATGGCAAGGCGTATTATTACGTGGTGACCGCTGTAAACGCAGCCGGCGAATCGCCAGCTTCTGTTCAAGTGCTCGGGACGCCGCAGGCCGGTTCAACTGTGCCAGGAGCTCTTACTTTAAGTGGAACAGCTGGCAACAATCAAACGGTGTTGTCATGGACAGCAGCATCTGGAGCTGCCAGCTATAAGGTACAACGTGCCGCTGCCAATGGTACGTTTGCGGATGTAGCGACCGGGCTGACTGTGTTGACCTACACGGACACGACAGCGCTTAATGGAACTTCGTATAATTACCGGGTTGTTGCCGTAAACGCAAGTGGGCAATCGTTATCTAACGTGGTTGTACTGACACCTTCGGGACCGCCTGTGTCAACGGGTACGCTGGAAGTGCAGTATCGAAGCGGAGGGTCCGGGAATTCCAGCAATGCGGTAACCCCCCAGTTTAATGTGAAGAACACAGGCACACAGCCTATTGATTTGAGCACGGTGAAAATCCGGTACTACTTTACCAAAGATGGCACAGAGGATCTGACCTTCTGGTGTGATTACGCCGTGGTGGGTACAGCCAATGTGCAAGGAAAGTTTGTGAACGTGAATCCGGCAAAAGGAACGGCGGATACGTACCTGGAGATCAGTTTTACCTCTGGAGCGGGAAGTTTGACAGCCGGAGCAGAAACGGGCGTGATTCAGGGACGTTTTTCAAAAAATAACTGGAGTAACTTCGATCAGAGCAATGATTACTCCTATGATGGTTCCAAGACTGCTTTTGCTGCATGGAACAAAGTGACCGCGTATCAAGGCAGTACCCAAGTATGGGGGCTAGAGCCGTAAATCAAAGAACTTTGACAAGCAAGAGGCCAAAGAACAGCATGGGCAGACCAGCAGCATCGATATTAAATTTCCACTATTCCAGGGAGGTATATATTCATGTTGAAAACAGCTGCAAAAAAGAGTTTAACTGCCATGCTGGCAGGAACCGTCATGCTGACGGGATACACGGGACTCTGGGCTGGTCCTGAAACGGCACATGCTGCCGATCAGGCGATTGAAATTCAGGCCGATGGAGTGAATGAAGCTCGCTTTTTGCAATTATACGGTCAATTAAAAGACCCGGCGAACGGATACTTTTCTCCAGAAGGGATTCCTTATCACTCCATTGAAACGTTGCTGAGTGAGGCACCGGATTATGGACATATGTCTACGTCGGAGGCGTACAGTTATTGGTTGTGGCTAGAAACGATGTATGGTCACTACACGGGCGATTGGAGCAAACTGGAAGCAGCCTGGGATAACATGGAGAAGTATATTATTCCGGTGAATGAAGGGGACGGCAAGGAAGAGCAACCAACGATGAGTTTCTATAATCCAAACAGTCCTGCAACATATGCAGCGGAAAAACCATTCCCTGACCAGTATCCTTCCAATCTGAATGGTCAGTATGCAGCAGGTAAGGACCCACTCGATGCCGAACTCAAGGCAACCTATGGTAATAATCAGACGTATCTGATGCACTGGCTGATCGACGTGGATGACTGGTATGGATACGGAAATCTGCTGAATCCTTCTCATACAACAACGTATGTGAATACGTTCCAGCGTGGGGAGCAGGAGTCCGTGTGGGAGGCAGTTCCTCATCCATCCCAGGATGATAAATCATTTGGTAAAGCAGGCGAAGGGTTCATGAGTCTGTTTACGAAGGAAAATCAGGCTCCATCGGCACAGTGGCGTTATACCAATGCAACGGATGCGGATGCGCGTGCAGTACAGGTACTGTACTGGGCGAAAGAGATGGGCTATAACAATACGGAGTATCTTGATAAAGCCAAAAAGATGGGTGACTATCTGCGGTACGGGATGTACGACAAGTATTTCCAGAAGGTTGGAAGTGCGAAGAACGGTACACCAACCCCAGGTACAGGTAAAGACTCCAACATGTATCTCATGGCTTGGTATACGTCATGGGGCGGTGGATTGGGTCAAGGCGGGGATTGGGCATGGCGTATTGGGGCAAGTCACACGCACCAAGCCTATCAAAACCCGGTTGCAGCATATGCCCTGTCTGATCCGGCAGGCGGCTTGATTCCAGAGTCACCTACAGCCAAAGCGGACTGGAATGCGACGTTAAAACGTCAGCTCGAATTCTACACTTGGTTGCAATCCCATGAAGGTGCAGTTGGCGGCGGGGCAACCAACAGCATTGGTGGTTCCTACGCATCTTACCCGGCAGGTGTGAGCACGTTCTATGATATGGCTTATCAGGAAGCACCAGTATATCGCGACCCGGATTCCAACACGTGGTTCGGATTCCAGGCATGGCCGCTGGAGCGTGTGGCGGAGATGTATTACATCCTGGCAGAGAGCGGTGACTTGACCTCTGAGAACTTCAAAATGGCTAAACAGGTCATTACAAAATGGGTGGACTGGACCAAAGATTATGTGTTTGCTGGTGAGCGCCCTGTAACGGATGCTCAAGGCTACTATTTGAATGCTGCAGGACAGCGTATTCTCGGTGGAAAAAATGTTCAGGTAGCAACAACTCCGGCTCCAGGCGAGTTCTGGATTCCAGGTGGTCAGGAATGGCAAGGACAGCCGGATAAATGGAATGGATTCAGCACCTATACGAATAATCCAAACTTCCATGCCATTACTAAAGATCCAGTACAGGATACAGGGGTACTGGGAAGTTATATCAAAGCATTGACGTTCTTCGCAGCTGGAACTGAGGCAGAGAACGGTACGCTCAGTGTGAAAGGTCAGGAAGCCAAAGACTTGGCTCAGACGTTGCTCGATACAGCTTGGGATTACAATGATGGTGTAGGTATTGTTACAGAGGAAGAGCGTAAAGATTACTTCCGTTACTTCGCGAAAGAGATCTATCTCCCGGCGAACTGGACGGGTACGTTCGGTCAAGGTAATACGATTCCAGGCACCGCAGGTGTACCTTCCGATCCGGCAAAAGGCGGGAATGGCGTGTACATCGGATACTCCGATCTGCGTCCTGCAATCAAGCAAGATCCGGC
Source organism: Paenibacillus sp. NN59 (assembly GCF_057597225.1). Taxonomy (NCBI): domain Bacteria; kingdom Bacillati; phylum Bacillota; class Bacilli; order Caryophanales; family Paenibacillaceae; genus Paenibacillus; species Paenibacillus sp. NN59. The sequence goes on from NZ_CP199678.1 coordinate 1,388,344, forward strand.
TTGGGCTTATCTGGAGAACAAGTACAAAACATCTTACAACCCGACCACGAAGCAGTGGGAAAATGGTGCACCGACCTTTACGTATCACCGTTTCTGGTCACAGGTTGATATGGCTACCGCTTATGGAGAGTTCGACCGTCTCCTTGGTGACAGCGAAACACCAGGCGTGGAAGCACCTGCCGCTCCTGCAGGCGTAACTGCTGCAGGCGGTGACAAACAAGTGGTCTTGAACTGGAATGCTGCGGCGAGAGCAACTTCCTATACCGTAAAACGTGCCGAAGTGAACGGTGGCCCGTATACTTCTGTAGCAACTGGCGTTAGCGGTTCTACGTTTACAGACACCGGACTGACGAATGGAAAAGCATACTATTATGTCATTGCCGCTGTAAATAGTGCTGGTGAGTCCGCGCCATCTGCGCAGGTTACGGCAACACCGCAGGCCGGAGTAGCTATACCAGGAGCCTTTACCCTGAGTGGAACAGCAGGGGATGCAAAAGCTGTGCTGAACTGGACGGCTTCAACCGGAGCGGCAACCTATAACGTGCAGCGTTCGACAGGTACAGGTGCTTATGCCATTCTTGCGACAGGGCTGACGGCACTGACGTATACCGATGCAACAGCAGTGAATGGTACGGCCTATAACTACAGAGTGGTTGCCATCAATGCCGATGGACAGACGAACTCGAATGTGGTTGTGTTGACACCAATGGCTGCTCCGATTTCAACAGGAACACTTGAAGTGCAGTATCGCAATGGAGGCTCGGGTGCTTCAGGCAACTCTCTTACACCACAATTCAATGTGAAGAATACAGGTACAACGGCCGTCGATCTGAGCAAAGTGAAACTTCGTTATTACTTTACGAAAGATAGTGCCGCTGATCTGAGCTTCTGGTGTGACTATGCACAGGTTGGCAGTGCCAATGTGCAGGGCAAATTTGTAGCTGTGGAGCCGGCAAAAGGTACGGCAGATACGTATCTGGAGATCAGCTTCACTGCCGGAGCAGGTAGTCTGGCTGCTGGTGCTGAGACAGGAATCATTCAAACACGCTCGTCCAAAAACAACTGGACGAATTTTGATCAAGCGAATGATTACTCTTTCGACGCTACACAAACCGCATTTGGTGCATGGACAAAAGTAACAGCATACCAGGATGGCGTGAAGGTATGGGGAATGGAGCCATAATTGAATCAGCAAGCGGAGCATGGAATGAAGGGAAAGGGTTAGTTTCAGGAATTGGGGCCGGGAACGGAAAGTCTGATCTTTTATTCCAATCTGCTGGTGAGTATACTTCCGATGAAAGGCCGGGGAGAAATCCCCGGTTTTTTCTCGTGTTCAACGATTTAAATCCATTTATTTTCATTTGTGAAAGAGGGATTCCAGATTGAAGCGAAATGAAACGTAGTAATGTTTTCCAGTTAGATGAGGAGAAATATTAAAATCTAGTGCATAGGTTGCATGCGCGTGCAGCAAAGGTCTGCCTGACCAAAACGTGGAAATCTAAGGTGTATCAATTAGTTACAAAAAATTAACCGTTCATTCCGTGTAGGGTATGCTCTATTTTTCCAGTCGAAGAACGTTTTCCCTGATCCTTAGTGCTCACACTTGTCTAAACCCTTGCAGGACTTTGGGCTGATGAACGTTAGAGAATGCCCGTTTACAATAAGGCGAGCCGGGAAGATGGCTTCTTGGTTAAAATTTTGTAATATCCGGAGGGACACGACATCATGAACTGGAAGAATACCATTGTTACGGCAAGTGTAACAGCAGCAATGCTGATGGGAAGTCTAACAACGGCAGCGCTCACAGGACAGGTATCCGCAGCAGCGGCAGATCAATCGAAAGTAGAAGTCATCTGGGGTGTAAACCTTCGAACCTCACCAGCGTCATCTGGTAAAGTCATTCGTATGGTTTCCAAAGGAGAAACATTAACTGTGCTTGAGCAATCCGGATCGGATTGGTATAAAATCAAAGATGCTTCTAATCGGACAGGTTATATCTCGTCTTCATCCAAATACACACAAGCGATAAGCGGTGGATCAACAACAGGCAATACGGGCACGACTAGCGGTTCAAGTGGCTCGGGTTCTAGTCAGGGCTCAACAAGTCAGGGAAGTGTTGCAGTAGAGAAGGTTATTGCGGCCGGAATGAAATACATGGGGACACCCTATAAATATGCATCGGATCGCGACAGTACGGCAACGTTTGACTGTTCCAGCTTTGTAAGGCGAGCTTTTATTGACGGACTTGGCATTACACTTCCGGCAGACTCACGCCAACAAGGAGATTATGTGAAGAAGAAAGGTACGGTCACAACGAATTGGAAGAACCTGAAACGTGGTGATCTCATGTACTTTATGTCTTACAAAGGCACTTCTGCATCAGCCTACAGTGGCGTGAACAAATCTCGGGCGACGATTACACATACGGGTATTTATTTGGGGAATGGTAAAATATTGCATACATACTCCAACGCTGGCGGCGGTGTGACAGTAAGTGATATTGCCGGCAAGCACTGGGAATCCCGCTTCCTGTTCGGAGGCAGTGCGTTGTAGGACAGTGACATAAAATTAAAACACCTTTCATTTGACCGTTATTTTGGCAAATGAAAGGTGTTTTTTTGTGCTTTAGTTTACAAAGGTGCTATTCCATCGTGATAGAACAATCGGAACAAAATGTCTTGATTGTAGTTACCAAATCCTTCACCATACAGGGTCATCCCGCCTACATGCCGAGCATCTTCCTCTACAGAGAGACGTAGCGTCCACTGATTGCGTTCCACTGGAATGTCAGCGAGTGTGATACTCGACAGATGCTGTCCATCGATGAACGTGCCTTCATGGGTTATACGTAGCACTTTGAGCATGCCATATTGATTGACGATATCACTCCACCAGTCAGGTGTAAATATGCCGCGACCATTGCCGGAGTCACCCGGGCTGGTCCATTCCCCTAAACGAATGCCGTTTAGTGTGAACGTAATATCTGAAGGCCAGTTTGGATTAACGGAAGGGGCTTCTGATCCGATCTCCAGTGACAGCTCAATGGCGTCAATCTGCTGCCCGGTTAACACGTAGTTTGGAATTTTATACTCGACAAATCCGCGTCCCATCCACAAGATATGAGCATGCATCCGGTCCGGGTCCAAAAAATAACGAGGATCATCATATTGTCCAATGACATGGTCAGATGTCGCTAAACCGCAGGTAGGATATACGTCAAAATGCGTGTAGTGCCCGACAGGGATGGAAACCTCGTGAAACTTGCGGGATGTTCCGGTTTCTTGAGGCATGGAGATGCCAATCCAATCGACAGCCAGGCTGTTCATTTTATGTGTGCCGCCATCCTTGCGTACCATTTTGGACTGAATAATGCCGACATCTTGAAGTTTGCGGACATGCATGGTAACAATTGCGCTACTCAGTCCGAGGGATGCCGCTATATCTTTCACATTCATTGGTGTCTCAGCCACAAGGCGGATAATCTGTAGCCGAACTTCACTGGCAAGTGCTTCATATAAAGGGAGCCATTCGGCATCGGTATTTGCTCTGATCACAGATGTTCCTCCAATTTCGTTTATAGAATTAAGTTAAACATAAATTCAATGAAAAGAATAATATTTTTCGAATTTCGGGTTGAAATATGTCTTGTTATCGATTTTAATATAAATATGAACGTTGATCCATAGAATATCAATTAATTTTTATATTAATCTTAGGGAGATGAGATCATTCATGGAAAAAGCGAAAATGACGGTGGATAAAGATTTTACAATTGGTGAAGTGGATAAACGTTTGTATGGCTCATTCATTGAGCATCTGGGACGTGCTGTATATGGCGGAATTTATGAGCCAGGGCATGCTTCAGCCAATGAGAAGGGTTTCCGTACAGATGTACTGGAAATGGTGAAGGAGCTTCATGTGCCGATTGTACGTTATCCAGGTGGTAATTTTGTATCCGGTTACAATTGGGAGGATAGTGTTGGGCCTGTATCTGAGCGGAAGCGCAGGCTGGATCTGGCATGGAGAACGATTGAAACCAATGAATTTGGTTTTAACGAATTTGTGGATTGGGCTAAACAGGCTAACTCCGAAGTGATGATGGCGGTTAACCTTGGAACACGCGGTGCGGATGCAGCCCGTAATATCGTGGAGTACAGCAACCATCCGGAAGGTTCGTATTACAGCGATCTTCGGATTCAACATGGATACAAGCAGCCTCACGGGATCAAAACATGGTGTCTGGGCAACGAAATGGACGGACCTTGGCAGATTGGGCATAAGACTGCTGAAGAATATGGACGTACTGCCGTGGAGGCAGCCAAAGTTATGAAGTGGACGGACCCAACGATTGAACTCGTCGCTTGTGGAAGCTCGAACCTGGGCATGCCTTCTTTCCCAGACTGGGAAGCAACAGTACTGGATCATACGTATGATCATGTAGAGTATCTGTCTCTGCACCAGTATTATGGTAATCCGGAGGATGATACGCCAACCTTCCTTGCACGCTCGTTGGAGATGGATCGGTTCATTGATACGGTGAAAGCGACATGTGATTATATCAAAGCGAAGAAACGTAGCAAAAAGACGATGTATCTGTCCTTTGACGAGTGGAACGTCTGGTATCACTCCCATGAGAATGATTCCAAAATGGATGCATGGCAGATAGCTCCGCCGCAGCTGGAGGATATTTATAATCACGAGGATGCACTCTTGGTGGGTTGTATGCTGATCAGTATGCTTAAACATGCGGATCGGGTTAAAATGGCGTGTCTGGCTCAACTCGTTAACGTAATTGCTCCGATTATGACCGAAACGGGCGGAGCATCATGGAGACAGACCATCTTCTATCCGTTCATGCATGCATCTGTATATGGCCGTGGCACAGCGCTTGTGCCTCTGATTCAATCACCGAAATACGATACGAAAGAAATTACAGATGTTCCTTATCTGGAAGGCATTGCGGTGCATAACGAAGAGCAGGGAGAAGTAACTGTGTTTGCGGTCAATCGTCACTTGAAAGAGTCTCTGCCGCTTGAAGTGGACCTGCGCAGTTTTGGCAAATGCACTCTGATCGAGCACATCGTTCTGGAAGCAGATGACCTCAAAGCGGTCAATACCGCTACACAGCCTAACAATGTTGTTCCACACAATCGCGGAGGAGCAGTAGTATCCGATACGCTCATCACCGCGAGTCTGGCGAAAGCATCCTGGAACGTGATTCGTTTAAAGGTGCAATAAGAGGCTTGCGGTGGCTTTGAGAGGCCATAGAAACCACTGTAGCGCTTCGAGATCGTAAGATATTGGTGAGATAAGGTTGGAGTAACACGAGCGTTTAAGTAGGCTCAACCTGAAATAGGGTGAGTTTAAAGTTGGTAAGTAAGGCCGATGTTTAATAAAAAACGGTATGCGACTACTCGCATACCGTTTTTTTGTGCCCCAGTAGAGCGCCCCAGTAAAGTGTTTTTTCGCTGTCCAATTGCGCTAACGATCACAAGAAACCTTATTTAGGCATTTAACGCCACATTTTAATTCTAACGGTCATGAGAGACGTTATTTCGGTGAAAATGGGTAGAATTCCAGGGAAAAGTGGGTATTTCGCTTAAATAGGCTCCGCTGTGATCGTTAGAATTTCAAAGTGGCAAAATCAGCCCAAATAGCGTCTGCTGTGATCGTTAGAAAAACTCACGAGCAATCTACATCATACGAATGATGATTGCAGGGGACATGGTCTAAATTAACCATCCTACATACGCAACTATGCCCCTTCGCTTACCCCCGTAATTTAAAACTCGAAGCTTTCCCCGTCCATTGGAATGAGCACTTGGCCTTCCAACTGCTCTTTTGCCAGGTAAGCGGCTAGGTCAGCGCGTGTTGTCATGCAGTGATTGATCGCATCCATGTGAACGGCGATGAGGTGAGCGGAAGGTGCGGCGCGTTTTACGGCAGCAACGTCGGGTCCGTCCATCGTGATGGGATCACCTTGTAAGAAGCGTGCACCCCCGGCGTTGACTACAATGACGTCTGGTTTATATTGTTTGATTGCTGTCGCAGGCTCATCACACCAGATCGTATCTCCGGCAATGTAGGTGACCGGTTCTTCATCCGCTTCAAGCACAAAACCGGAGACCTTACCCATACGTTTGCCAATCTCCCCTGTACCGTGCTGACCGGATGTACGCGAGAATCGGACCGAATGATGCATATGCTCTACGTCGACAGGGGTTACATCCGTAAATCCTGCTTTTATGAAAGTAGGCTCGTCCCCCGGCTGGCACAACAATGGGATATCCTTCTGCAGTTGATTTGCGGCTGCTTCATCCCAATGATCGGCATGGGTATGCGTTACAATCAGCAGATCAGGCTTGAGATAATCTGTTTCGGTTTCAGGGAGATTGACTCTAGGATTCCGCAACTCATTTGGTGTATTTTGAAAAGCGGGCATGCTCTCGGCATCCATTAGCATGGGATCAACCAGAATTTTCAGACCGCCGTATTCCAGCCACAGGGTGGCATGTCGAATTAATTGGATTTTCATTTGATTTGCACTCCTTCGGGTTCTCTCTTAGTATTATCCTATATGTTATACAACCCGATTCACGTCGTACATAACCTGCTGAATGCATATCGGTCCGACTATTTTCAAGGTGAAAGGAATGCTAAATACCTATGAACGAAACGATAGACGCCACGGATGTACGCATTTTACAGATTTTGATCCGGGATGCGAAGCGTTCGAACAAGGAGATCGGAGAGGAAGTGCATCTGACAGGACAAGCGGTTGGGGCGAGAGTGCGCAAGTTGCAGGACCTGGGGGTTATTGAAGGGTATACGGTAAAATGGAACCCGGACCGCCTCGGCCTTGGCTTGAAGGCATTTGTCACGGTATTTCTGAACTCTGGCGATAAGCATGCTGCCTTCCGTGCGTTTGTGGCAGGACGCGAGGACATTATTGAAGTCCACCGTGTCAGTGGAGAAGGTTGTTACCTGATGCAGGTGCAGACCGGAACAACAGAGCAGCTCGGTGAACTGCTGGAAGCGCTGCTACCGCTAGGTAATTATAGGGTGAGTTTATCCATTGGAGTGGAGAAATCATCATCCTAAATGTCCTGACCTGGACAAGTTCAATCCAGGTCAGGACATGGATGTTCCCTTAACGTCTTTTGGAGAGTAGACAAGGAGGACTGTAGCTCTTTTTTTCCAAACAAATGGTCCGTATGAATATGAACTCGAGTGCCGTCCTTTAGATACAAGGCGTACATGGGGGAGGCGGATAATTGCCATTTGCTTCGGGCAGGGGTAGCAAGCTCGATCTTGCGAATCTGGTTCCATGGAATATGGCGCTGACCCGCATGGAGAGATTGTTCATCCCATGAGACGAGGATCGCCACGCGCTGAATGGAACGGGTCCAAAACATAAAGAAAAACGGTCCCACCATCCACATGCCGAGTATCGCAGCCATAGGGTAATAGATTTTTTCCACACTCTCGGTCTGCCCGGCAACGATAACCCATAAGAGCAGTATACATAAGGCGAGAAACAGGAAACAAAGGCTCCCTTTCCAGATCGCTGTGATGCGACGATAGCGAATTTCCCCCTGATGGTGTTCCTCAGAAGTTGCAGGCAACATCATCGTCACCTCCTTTCATTGCAGATTCATATGTAAAAAATGCCGCCTGCACGAGCAGAGCGGCCTGTTTGACCTGTGCATCCTATATCAAGTTTACGAGTTCTTGCGGCATTTAGGTAGGGCCGTATGTCCTGTTGAGAGGAATGTTGTAATTCAAACTAACGCTAAAAATATTACCCCGACTTGCTAGGTTGTTGTCCTGCTTCCCGTGCGTGCTGGTACAAATCCGCATACACGCCTTGGCTCGCAACCAACTCCTGATGTGATCCTTCCTCGACGATAGACCCTTGTTCCATGACCAGAATTCGGTCAGCATGCATGACTGTAGACAGGCGATGTGCAATCACAATCGTGGTTCTGCCTTGGGATACGGACTCCAGTGCATGTTGTACAAGTTGTTCGGTGTGTGAATCCAGATTAGCCGTAGCTTCATCCAGAATAAGAATCCGCGGCTGGAATACAACGATTCGTGCAAACGAGATCAGCTGTCGTTCCCCAGCGGATAACCCGCTTCCGCGCTCGGACAGACGGGTGTCATAGCCTTGCGGCAAACGACTTATCATCGCATCTGCCCCAACAAATCGGCATGCTTCCATCGCTTGCTCGCGTGTAATATCCTCCCTGAACATTCTCACGTTATCAATAATGGTGCCTGAGAACAGGAAAGGCTCCTGTTGGATCAGCCCCACAATCCGGTGGAGCGCGGCTTGCGGAATGTGTCGAATGTCGGTGCCATCGATTTGAATGCTGCCTTGATTGACATCGTAGAAACGATTGAGCAGGGAGATCAGTGTGCTTTTGCCCGCTCCGGTTGTACCCACAATACCGACCATCTCCCCAGGGTACAGGTGCAGATTCATATGTTGAATAATAGGGCGATCTGCCTTGTAACCGAAGGATACATTATTGAAATCAATCTGACCCATCACATGTTGCGGTTCCAGCGGCGAAGCCTGATCCGGGGACGGGTCATGTACTTCAGGCCTCGTGTTCAAAATGTTCCAGATCCGATCCATCGAAACAGTGGTCGATTGAAAGGTATTCCACTGCATTGTAATCTGGTTGATCGGTTGAAAAAACTGACGAATGTAGCTGATAAACGCATACAGCACTCCGACTTGCAAAGACTCACCCAGCACGGCGCGACCACCCAGCCACACCATCATCACCAGCGCCGCGTTACCCAGAATGTCAAACGTCCGGTTAAAAATAACATTGGAACGTGCCTGTGTAATGTTTGCCTCCAGATGAAGGGCGTTCTGTTCTTTGAATCGTTTCTTCTGCTCTTCTTCTTGGTGGAACGCCTGAATCAGGAACATACCCGACAGGTTTTCCGCCGTAAACGCGATCAGACGGGAAAGGCGTGTGCGTGCATTCTGATAGGCGCTCCGCAGTCTGCGGCGGAACAGGGCAGCCACGACAGCGATGACCGGAAGTACGATGAGTGAATAACCGGCGAGCATAGGATCGAGCTGAAACATGAAAAAGATAATGAGCACCAGCATCATGCCATCCCGAATCAGACTGAGCAGTACCTGGGTGAAGAAACTGCTGATCGTCTCCGTATCGCTGGACACATTGGTCACCAGACTGCCGATATGAAAGCGGTCGAAGAAAGACATGGACATTTTGGAAATATGTCTAAACAAATCCTTGCGAATGCGAGCGACGATGCTCTGTCCGACATGTTGCAATAGATTATTTTGTATATAGGTAAAAATAAAACTGATTACAGCCAGCCCCAGAAAAACGGCGGCGAGTTTAACGAGAAACAAGGTGCTGGTTTGACCTACAGCCAGATGGTCATCGATAGCGATCTTGACCAGATAAGGCTGCAACAAATCGGCGGATATGCCGAGCAGGGAGCAGAAAAATATGCCGGCAAAGGCCCAGCGATGTGGTTTGGCGTAGCCCATCATTTCTTTAAATGAAGCACGTTTACTGTGATGATCGTTGGTGGAGGCCTCCGATTGATCGGTACGTTTAGAATTATGGTTGGTGTGTTTAGGATTCGCATCCGCATCAGACATGATGTAACCCCTCCTCCTGCAAACGATAGGTCGCTGCATACAGCCCTTTGGCAGCCATCAACTCCGCATGCGTCCCTTGTTCAACAATCTGTCCTTCATCCAACACGAGGATGACATCCGCATGACGGACGGCACTGATACGGTGAGAGATGATTAAGGTGGTTTTGCCTTTGCCGATCTTACGCAGACTGCGGAGAATGCCTGTTTCGGTAACGGCATCTACGGCACTCATACTGTCATCCAAAATTAGGATCTGAGCCTGCTTGATCAATCCGCGAGCAAGACTGGTACGTTGCCGCTGTCCACCAGACAGCGTAAGTCCACGTTCACCCAGCAGGGTATCGAAACGATCAGGGAAACGCACAATATTTTCATAGATCATCGCTTGTTTGGCGCTGTCTTCTACGTCACCCATAGGCGCTTCACGGTCGCTGAATGCAATGTTGTCCCGTATGGTGGTGCTGAATAAAAAGCCGTCCTGAGGCACATAAGCGATTTGAGACCTGAGACTGTCCAGTGACAGTTCCCGAATGTCTGTGCCATTGATGAAAATGCTGCCTTCCGGCGGTTCGTATGTACGGAGCAGCAGCTTGACCAGTGTGCTTTTGCCTGAACCTGTTTTACCGACAATGCCAACCGTACGCCCCGCATGAATCTGGAGCTGGATATGTTTTAGCGCAGGCGATGAGCTACCTGGATAATGGAACGTCAAATCGTTGATCTTAATTTCCTGCATGTTCTGCAGTGTCTCTGCTTCAGGGATCTCCTGTACATCGGGTTCTTCACTGAGGAGATCATTCACTCTTTCGAGCGAGGCTCCTGAACGTTGCATCGTATTAATCACGTTACCAATCTGCTGAAGTGGACCCATAATGATTCGCAGATACAAGGTCAGAGCGACAAAGCTACCTAGCGTAATGGAGTTTTGCATCGTTAGAATGCCTCCAACCAGCAGCGAAATTACGAGAGACGTTGCACCGAGCAACGGAAGTGTAGCCTGAAAAAGGGAAGATAGACGAACTAACCGTAGCTGTTTATTTTTGATATCCTCCACGGTTGCGCCAAAACGAGAACGAGCGTTATCCTCGATGGCAAATGTTTTGATGACGCGAATACCGCCAAGCTGCTCCTCCGCAGATTCCGTCATTGTGGCGAGCGCCTCTTGCACATCACGGGAGCGCTTTCGAATCCGTGGGCCGAAGAACACAACCAGGAATGGAATAGCCAGAAGAGGTACAATGCTGATCAGGATCAGTGTCAGCGGAATGCCGCTAAGCAACATCATCACTACACAGGACAATAATAGAAAGGCAGCATTGGTCATCATCGTAACCCCGTTTGATATGGCTTCCCGGACGGAGGTGACATCATTCATAAAATAGCTGAGCAGCTTGCCGTTGCCCTGTTTGGAAAAATAGTGCTCGCTAAGCTCGGAAAACTTGCGGAATATCCGCTCGCGCGTTATAAATTCAAATCGCCGACCCAGTTTCATAATCATGAACTGGCCGGTACCAAACAGCAGGTTGTATGCAATTGCAATTGCAAGTAGAGATAAGCTATAACGGATCACCGTCTGCATCTGGAGTGTGTTTTGCAAGAGTTGATCCGTAAAGTTGCCCAGAATACGGGGCAGGGAGGCCTGACCGACATTGGACGCAATGATCAAAAGGACAGCCAGGAGATAGATCGACCAGTTGGATAACACGTAATCGCGCAGCAAACCTTTTTTGGACATAGGTGTGGGTTCTCCTTTGTTACGAAGTCAAGAAAAGGGCAGACACCTTATCGTAGCGTGTCATGCCCTCTTACTTTATGCGAACTTGTTTATTATTTATCCGTCAACCGATGAATCTTTCTATTTATATTTTCGCGCTAATATAAGTCGTTGTCAACGTACTAGTACAGCTTGAAATAGACTACCGATACACCGCAAATCATATGCCTTGTTATGAAATTGTATTCACCAAATGCGAAAAGAACTGAAACATTTTACGAAGATGTCCCGTCTGTAGGGATGAAAAGATGAAAAACAGGTTTTACTAATCATAATGGAGGTGCCAGGAAATGAAACATAAAAAAGGATTGGCTGCAACACTTGCGCTATGCGTTTCTTTGACAGCAGGAGGTGCTTCTGTATTTGCATTTTCCGACATTAAGGATGAGGGCCAGAAGGCGGTTGTGGATACTTTGAAATCGAAGGGAATTGTGAATGGAGTAACGGCGGATCTGTTCAGGCCGGATGTTGCTCTGTCCGAACCGCAGGGAATTCAGTTAATTGTTAAAGCATTTGGTTTGAAAAATGCATATGCGGAAGCTTCCGCTCAGAATAAAATCAGTCCGGATACCTGGTATGCAGATGCTGTGCAAGCGGCAACTCAGAATGGCCTTTCCGTTCCTGTAGAAGTGAATCCGCAAGGCAAGATGACGCGTGAACAATTTGTTATTTTGCTGCATGAGGGAATTAACACGACCGGTAATTATCCGGTAATTATGAAGTATAATGAAGTGAAGGATGAAAAAAAATTAAGTAAGGACGCCATATCTGCGGTCCAGAACTTGCTGAACATGAACATCATTGAACTGGACAAGGACGGAAACTTCCGCCCGGATCAGTCGCTTACTCGTATGGAGGCAGCCAGTATGATTTTCAATGCGCTTGAGTTTGTGGATCAGCATAGTGATGACGGTTCAACTGAACCGGCTCCAACGAATCCCGGTGAAGGTCAGCAAGCCATCGTACCTGCGGTAACGATCAGCAAAGTGGATGACAAAACAAGTAAAGTAACCCTGACGGCTGAAATGCCGCACCCGGGTTACGGATTGAAAATTGATGAGGTAAAGCTGGAGAAGGATAAACGTGCTATTGTCAAATACTCCATCGTGCAACCTGATCCGGATATGATGTATCCAATGGTGATTACCAAAGTAACGGCAGAAGCCGAAATTCCAACGGGCTACACCGCTGAAGCACAGCCTTCTGGCAAGTAAAGCATATGTAAGGTTGCTCACATTACCAGTTGCCTCCAGAAAACTAGAAAACCGTCTAACTGATCGTATGCTCTATGAAAGGGTGCCAGCCAGTTGCCAGTCAAGTGATCTGATTAGCATCCAACTATGGGAAAGTTCGGTCAGATGGTTTTCGTGTGATCAGGTTAGCCAGTCATTACTGGCTGGCCTTTTTTTTGCGTGGAGAGCCAGAGTGATGAGTAAGCTTGAAGCACTAACGATCACCACAGAGCTTATTTTGGTCAAAATAGGGTGTTTTAAAATCTAACGATCCTCAGAGACGCTATTTCAGCCAATTAGGCTGATTTCGCCTGAAAAATAGCTAACAATTGGAGAATAAGGTGTCTGGTGATCGTTAGAATTCCAGTCAGGCGAAAAACGGCTAAATAGCGTATCCTGTGATCGTTAGAAATTCGGCATCAGGGTGAATAAATGAACAAAAGCAAGGCGTTGGAAGTTATTCAAACAGCAGTTAGCCCGGTGTTATGCAAGCAGCAGAGTGCGTGGTATGATTCAAGCTCTATTTTGAACCAAAATCAACCAGTTGGGTTCTGGGTCGACATTCAACCGGCTGATCCGCGAACCAATACACACATGCTTTAATCCTGCAGCAATCTTCCATTATCATGCCACTGTCCATACAGTTGATTTGCCTTCGTATGTTGGATGAACTTATCAAGTCGGCTTTGGAAGAGAGCAGGCTGCCGTTTAACGCTCTGGATCGTGTCGATACGTACCCGTTGATAGAGGAGAGGAAAAGCTACGAAATGATCATGTACTTGTCTGTCCGCAGTTAACCTCTCTTCAATCTCGGCATCCACAACAAAAGCTTCAGGATTCATGTCCGGCAGAACCTTTCTACCCGCATCTTGCATTAGACCTAGCCTTTCTAATCGGCGCACACGCTCCTTATTGAGCTCTGTCCATGAGCTTTTGCGACTACGTGGAGATAAGCGTTGTAATAACAGGCCATCGGAAGTTTTCTTTTTGACGCCATCAATCCAGCCAAAGCATAATGCTTCTTCAACAGCATCCAGATATAAAAGGGTATCGGGGCGTGGTTTCAAACTCACAGGAACCCAGCAGCAGGACTCTGTAGTTCCGTGCTTCTGTAACCATTTTTTTAACTCTTCCCTGAAGGTAAAGGTGAGTATTCGTTCAAGTGGAACAGACGGCATCATATTCAAGACCTTTCATGTTGCATTGTATCTAAGATTTAGCATTAGAGAATTACTCTGAAGTATTGGAGTTTTCGTACCAGAATCTGGAATAGTCATTCATGACAGAAGCATGGCCGAGCTGACGCAACATGGTGGATATATTACCCCGGTGATAGGTCCCGTGATTCACCAGATGTAAGATGATTTCCGCGAAACGGGTTTGACGCACGCCTGCAAAGGGATTGTCAAGCAGAAGCACCTGCTCCAAATCCGTCTGCTGACTGAACCAAGTCAGGTATTGATTGGATAGTTCGGCATAACGCTCGAAATATTCTTCTATGGTGGCAAACGTTTCCCCGTTACGCGGCATGCAGATTTGTAAAGCTTCAGGCATGCTGGTTCCGGTTAGCACCAAGTACCACATCTGATCCACAGCATTCATATGACTGAGCGCATGGGCGAGGGTGGGAAAGGAACTGTTCACTTCCTGATGCAGCACAGAAGCCGGCAACTCCTGAATGCGTTGCATAATGATCTGCGAAGCCCAAACATGATAATGAACCATTTCTTCTAGGTGATTCATGAAATATCGTCTCCTTTATTTTAGCGAATGATAGGATGGTCTTAGTGCCTGCCTTGTTACTGAAATGAGTATAAAAAAAGAAGTATGACAACAGCGTGTCATACTTCTTCTTTCACTTCACAAGACTCCCATTATCGGGCTTCAATGATTGTGTTTGTCGTAACGTCTCAGTGCATTTCGTAGTTGCGTCTCTAATACATCCCTCAGAGCTAGAGGTTCCAAAACCTCTGCGCCACTTCCCAAACTCAGCAAAAAAGACCATAACCACGGGGCTTGAAGCGGTTTGTGAACCTGAACGCGCATTGTCATACTGCCGTCCTCATGAAATTGTTTGTCTGCCTGCTGAAAATGATCGAGCGCCTCCGCGAGTGCATCCGGATATACGCGAAATACCACATCTGTCATGATCTCCTGGGTGACAGGGGGAGCGGTAGATGGCTCTTCCATGGGGAGAACATGCGCTTCAAAATGACGGTTGGTCAGATGTACGTTTAACATGCGTGACAGCCGGAATTCCCGATAATCCTGCCGGCTTCGGCAATATCCATACACATACCAGCTACGGTATTTAAACTGCAATCGAACAGGTTCAATTTCTCGGCTTGTGCGCTCATTTTTGGAATTAATGTAATCAAACTGAACGACATGATGTTGCATGATTCCTGCACGAAGATGCGAAAGCGAGTCAGGCTCAGTTCGATATGTATTCAGGTCTACAGTTAAGTTTGGTCTCTCATGTTGTTCTCCAATGGTCTGCAAACGTTCGATTGTACCCTGTGCACGCACATCGTTAAATACGGTGGAGAGGCTGGTGAGCACTGTAATCAAAGCATCCACATCATAGGAGCCGAGCAGGCTTTTATCCATTTTATACCCATCCATAATGCCATACCCGCCATTCATTCCCTGATGCGAAACAACCGGAAATCCGGCTGCGCAGATCACATCAATATCCCGATAGATCGTTCTGGGCGATACTTGATATTCCTCGGCAAGGGTAGAGGCAGACAACACCTCGTTATTAAGTAACTTGTATATGATCGAGACTAACCGTTCCAGTTTCAATAGAACCCCACCCGTCATCACTTCTTGTTCAATACAGGTCATAAGTATATCACTAAAAAAAGAGTGCAGATTCGCACTCTTCTAAAATTAGGAGCATCTTCAACCAAACTTTCCAGCCAGATCCTGTCTAGTCCTCCTGCACGTTATAAAGCACCCGTGCGAGCAAACCTTGGCCGTAATTACCGAAGTTTTTGCCGAAAATCGTCAGGCCGCGTTTGTTGACTGGGCCGTCTGTGACAGCGATGCGGAAGTGAATATCGCTTTTGTAATCGAGCCCGATATCATCCAGGGTAACGTCCGAGATTTTGCATCCGTCGATATAACTGCCTTCCTTCGTAATGCGAATCAGCTTCAGCATACCGTACTGATTCAGGTGAGGAGGCCACCAGTCCGGATTAAACGTACCGCGTGTATCGCCGAAATCTCCTGGACTCGTCCAGAGTCCGATCTTTTTGCCATTGATGTAGAAGTAAATATCTGACGGGTAGTTGTCACAGAATCCAGGGGCTTCTGAACCGAGCTCCATGGAGAGTTGAATCTCGCTAAACGTCTGGTTGGGCTTCAGGTAGTTGGGAATTCGGTATTCCAGATATCCTTCCGCTAGCCAAATCATCTCGGCATCGATCCGAAGCGGGTCGGCAAAGTAACGGGGGTCATCAAACTCCCCGATAATGCTGTCTTTCGTAGCAATGCCGCATGTGGGTGCTGCCTGATAATCACTGTAATGCCCAACCTGGATTTCTACCTCGTACCGGTTGTGGATCTCCTGTGAACGCAGGTCAACCATCAACTTTTCCTCGTTAAGATAACAGATCTTCTGAATGCCGTGTTTGCCGACCGCTGTGTTAATCTCAATTAATCCGCTTTCCTCCAGCTTTTTGATATGCATTGTGATCGCGCCGTTACTAAGTCCAAGCTTGGTTGCGAGGTCATTGAGATTAAGACTTTGGTTTCTGGCCAGCAACTCAATAATCTGAATGCGAATTTCGGAGCTGAGTGCTTTGAAAATGTTCACACCTGACATCAGATCTTTAATATAAATCATAGGTGGATGTCCTTTCCCCGTTCTGAACAAAGCCTATTTACACAGACTCTTGCACATTTGACTGTTTTATTTCAGATAATTATAAATCATTACATGCTCGAAAGAAAGAGCGGAGAAAAGTGAGATATACCCTATATAAACAATGAAATTTTTAAAGCCTATATGAGATTTTATCCCCACATACTTAAAATAAAAACTTAAATTAATTCATGTATATTTGAAATATACCATTGAATTGTAATGTAACCGCTTTTATAATCCTATTATACTTAAATTGATTTAATACTTCATGAACCAAAGCAACCATTTAATCAGGAGAGGCGGCGTTCCGGTATGGAAAAGTTCAGTTCATGGAAGAAGTTGAGGAGTTTAGAGTGGAAGACATGGAAGGATTCTAAAACGGTGAAAATGGCATCAGGCTCAGGCGAATTAAGGGATTCTGATCATTCGCATGGAATGAACAGCTCGAAGTTCTCCTCCAAAAGGCGTTGGTTTTTACCTGCATTGTTGGTGATGGTGTTAGTGCTTGCAGGACAGTCTCGGGCTTTAGCCGCGTTTTGGAATCTATCGGGAGACATTGCCGTTCATGATCCGACGATCATCAAAGAGGGCAATTCCTGGTACACCTTTTCCACAGGTCCGGGTATTCAGGTGCTGAAATCCGATAACGGAACGTCGTGGTATCGTGTGCCGCAGATTTTTCTAAGTGAACCGTCCTGGTGGAATTCGGCTGTCCCTGCACAGAAAGACCTGGATGTATGGGCACCGGACGTACAACGGTATAACGGCAAGGTTTGGCTCTATTATTCCATCTCGACCTTTGGTTCCAACAGGTCTGCGATTGGGTTAGCGTCCGCAAACAGCGTTGGCGCGGGGCAATGGAAAGATGAAGGGCTTGTACTGCAATCCAATACATCGAATAACTACAACGCTATTGATCCGGAACTGGTTATTGATGCTTCGGGTAATCCATGGCTGGCCTTTGGTTCGTTCTGGAGCGGTCTGAAAATTGTAAAACTGGACAAAAACACGATGAAACCGACAGGTAACATCTCCTCGATTGCAGCACGTCCGAATAACGGTGGCGCAATTGAAGCGCCAAGTATCACGTATCGCAACGGATATTATTATTTGTTTGCTTCGATCGACTCTTGCTGTAAAGGTGTGAACAGTACTTACAAAATGGTCTACGGTCGATCCACCAGCATCACAGGTCCTTACGTCGACAAAAACGGAGTGAGTATGATGAACGGTGGCGGCACGATTTTGGACTCAGGTAATGTGAGATGGAAAGGCCCGGGTGGGCAGGACGTGGTCAACGGCAATCTAATCGTACGGCATGCTTATGATGCAACGGATAATGGCAATCCGAAATTGCTGATTAACGATTTGTTATGGGACGGAAACGGCTGGCCGACGTATTAGTATGATTTTTATTTTACAAAAATATAAAATGTTTTAATAAAGTATTGACTAAAAGGATCTGGATTTGATAAATTTAACAACAGAAATGTTGATTCATGGTATTGAATACGTTTACAAGTCCAGATCAGGAGGGGTTCATATGGTCAAGAGAAAGAGTTGGGTCACGTTTATGTTGCTAATGCTGGTCAGTGCACTGGTGCTTGCAGGTTGTGGAGGGGGAAGCGGAAGTTCGAGCGGAGATAAAGAACTGACGTTTATGTTCCGCGGCGGCACGGATGAGCAGAAGGCGTATCAGGCTGTCGTGAAAAAGTTCGAAGAAGAACATCCCGGCGTCAAAGTTAAAATCATCGTTACCGCAGCGGATCAATATGCGACAAAGCTTCGCGCGGCGATTACAGGCAATAGCTTGCCAGACGTATTTTATTTCACACCGGGTGATATGAAGGCCTATGTGAACAGCAATGTGCTCATGAATCTGACACCGTATATCGAGAAAAACAAAGATATCAATCTGGATAATATCTGGAAGTATGGCGTGGACTTGTATCGTTATGATGGCAAGATGGCAGGGCAAGGTGATCTCTACGGTATGCCTAAGGATGTCGGGCCATTTGCACTGGGTTATAACAAGACCCTTTTTGAAAAAGAAGGCATTCCGCTCCCTGACAAGGACAAGCCTTATACGTGGGAAGAGTTTATCAAGGTAAATCAGCAAGCAACGAAAGATACGAATGGAGACGGTAAACCGGACGTATTTGGTACAGGTTTTAACGTACAATGGGCACTGCAATCTTTTGTATGGAGCAACGGGGCTGACTGGCTGGACGAGAGCAAAACGAAAGTCACGATTGATGATCCAAAATTTGCCGAAGCGCTACAATTCTTCGCGGATATGCAGAACAAGTACAAGATCACTCCTTCCATTGAGGAAGCACAAACGCTTGATACGTATCAACGCTGGATGAAGGGTGAGATGGCGTTCTTCCCTGTAGGTCCGTGGGATATGAGTACATTTGAAAAGCTTCCATTCGATTATGATCTGTTGCCTTTCCCGGCAGGATCAACAGGCAAATCAGCGACATGGATCGGCTCCCTCGGAATCGGTGTATCTGCCAAAACCAAACATCCGGAAGAAGCTGCTGCACTGGTAAACTACCTTACTGCGTCGAAAGATGGCATGAAACAACTAGTAGACGCGAAGGTGCAAATTCCGAACTTGCTTGATATGGCTGATGAGTGGGCGAAGGATACTTCGACCAAACCGGAAAACAAACAGGAATTCATCGATATCGTAAAAGACTACGGACGAGCGTTGCCAGGTAATTACACGTACAACGCGGAGTGGTACGACATGTTCTTCACCGACATTCAGCCGGTACTCGATGGCAAGATGACCGCCGCTGACTATGTGAAGCAACAACAACCGAAGATGCAGAAACTGCTGGATAAAGCGGTGGAGCAGGAGAAGAAATCACAGAATAAATAGATAGACAAGGGATGCCAGCAGCCTGAACCGATGCTGCTGGCATCATTTGCTCTTTAGAAGATACAGATTGAACTATTTTTTACATGTTGTAACGGAGTGAACGATATAAACGTTTAGTTTAATTTTATCGCCAGATTCCATACGAGCATGTGGCATGTATTGACCGGAACAGAGCAGAAGCCATGATTCAAAAAGGCCAATCGATGTATGCCACATGCTGATCTTAGAAACAGGGGTGAACACGTGAATACGAAATCGAGTTTGTATCGCAAAGAGATGATGTATGGATACTTGTTTATTTTGCCCCCCGTTTTGGGGCTTGTGATCTTTGTATTGTTCCCGTTCCTCTATTCCCTCTATGGTTCGTTTACCGATTGGGACGGCCTGGGGCAGATGAATTTTATCGGGCTTGCCAATTTCAAAGATTTGTTGACCGATGATCTTTTTTACAAGGCCATGTTTAATACGTTTTACCTGATGCTCGGTATTCCGATTGGTCTGTTGTTGGCACTACTGCTGGCAATGGGGCTGAATCGTAAAATTCCAGGTACAACTACATTTCGTGTGATCTATTACATACCGGTTATTTCTTCCTTGGCGGCGGTATCCATCATGTGGAACTGGGCGTACAACGGAGACTATGGTCTGGTGAACCAGTTCCTCGATCTGTTTGGTATCAAAGGCCCGAACTGGCTGGCTAACAAAGATACGGTAAAACCCGCACTGATCATCATGACCGTCTGGAAAGGCCTGGGGTATACCATGCTGTTATATTTGGCGGCACTGCAAAGTGTATCCCGTACCTATTACGAAGCCGCCGAGCTGGACGGAGCGAATGGATTTCAGATTTTCCGCAATATCACCTGGCCGATGGTGAAACCCGTAACTTTTTTCCTCGTGGTGACAAATATCATCGGTGGTTCTCAAATTTTTACCGAGATGAATATCATGACACCGACAGGTGGGCCGGAATATGCATCCGCTTCAATCGTCTTTTATATCTGGCAGAAGGCCTTTAGCAACCTGCAGATGGGTTACGCTTCTGCGATGGCCATGATTCTGGGTATCTTCATCTTTGTGATTACGCTTATACAATTCAAACTTAACGAAAGATCAGCCTACGACGGGGATTAATGGGCGAGGAAAGGAGTGGAACGGAAGATGTCTTATAGTCAAAGAAGGAAAGTAACCAATTCCATTATATTTATCGTTCTGTCCATCGGTGCGATTGCGATGATTGCGCCTTTGCTCTGGATGCTGTCCACCTCGCTCAAGGAGAAACAGGATGTATTCGCGCTTCCGCCGGTCTGGATTCCGGAAGTGTTTCGATTTGATAAATATAAAGAGATCTGGGAAGCAGGACCGCTGCTCAGCGGGATTAAAAACAGTCTCATTGTAGCTCTTAGTGTGACGGTAGTTGGGACATTTACGTCGAGTCTTGCGGCATTTGCTTTTGCCAAGTTAAGATTTCCACATAAGAACAAACTATTTCTCGCCTTGCTGGCTTCGATGATGATTCCGTATCCAACGGTCATGATCCCGCAATTTATCATGTTCTCCAAGCTGGGCTGGGTGGACACCTTGCTGCCGCTGATTGTACCGGGACTATTCGGAAATGTGATTATGATCTTTTTCCTGCGGCAGTATCTGCTCAGTGTGCCAGATGCGATTATTGAAGCGGCGAAGATCGACGGAAGCTCTTATTTCCGGTTGTATTCCAGTATTACGTTTCCGCTGATCAAACCTGCGGTCGCTGCACAGCTGATTCTCTGGTTTATGGGGATCTGGAACGATTATCTGGCACCGATTATTTATCTGAATTCACCTGAAAAACAAACCTTGCAACTTGTCATTGCGAACTTTAACGCGACCTATGCGATTCAAACGGATTATCCGCTCATTATGGCGGCGTCGATTGTGGCATTGCTTCCGGTTCTGATCATCTTCCTGATCTTCCAGAAGCAGATTATCGAGTCGGTTGCGATTTCAGGGGTCAAAGGGTGATGGGAATGAAAAGTTGGAGAGTAAGGAAGGAACGAAAAGAGCGGAAATATGATAAATATTGGACAGGACTTAAGGAGTGGCATAGGGCGAGGAAAGGAGTTGCGATGTTGATGTTACTGATGCTTCTAGGTACGGTAGGCTGTGCAGATGGCGGCGACACGGCGAAACCTCCGGTTTTTCCGGAAGCTCCGCAGGAACCAAAAATGTATGATCTTTCGATTTTGGATGATGAATCCAAGTGGACGGTTAACAATGCACATGATCCTGCGATTATCAAAACGGATCAAGGCTACTATGTCTATTCCACAGACGTTCGAGTAGCAGGGGAACCGAAACCAGGCGTAATGGTGCGAAAATCCGATGATTTAATCAACTGGAAATGGGTGGGGCAGGCTTTGCCGGGTATCCCGAAGGAAGCGCTCGATTGGACAGGAGCGACGAACCTGTGGGCACCGGATATTATTAAAGCCGGGGATACGTACCGCTTGTATTATTCGGCTTCGAGCTTTGGTAGTACACAGTCAGCGATCGGATTGCAAACCTCCAAGTCTCCCGAGGGACCGTGGAAGGATGAAGGACTGGTTGTGAAGACGGCTGGTCAGGAAAAGGACGGCCTGAATGCCATTGATGCCAATCCGGTGCTTGATGCCTTAGGCAACCCGTGGATGGTATATGGTTCATTTTTCGACGGGATCTACATTGCACCGCTTGATCCGGATACGGGCAAGTTCAAGGAAGAGGGGTATGGCACACGTATCGCAGCAAGAGATCGTGCAACCGAAGAAGGTGCAGTCGAGGGGCCATACATTGTGTATAATCCAGAGTTTCAAAAATATTACCTGTTCGTGTCTTATGATTCTCTGTTCGAAGACTATAATGTGCGGGTAGCTCGTGCCGACTCCATCACAGGGCCTTATACGGATATGAGCGGCAATAAAATGTTGGATACGGAGCATCTGCCGCAATATGAGATTGGCACCAAAATTCTGGGCGGATACCGCTTCACGGAAGGTGAAGGCTGGGTTGCTCCTGGGCATAATTCCGTGCTGAAGGAAGGCGACGATTATTACATCGTGCATCATGCGCGGGGCGAGACGGATAAAAACTGGCCGTATCTGCATGTGCGTAAAATGCTGTGGACGAAGGATGGCTGGCCTGTCGTGTCGCCTGAACGTTATGCCGGAGAGACCGCACAGGATATTCCGAAACCGATGATTGCCGGAACGTGGGAAGGCATGGCGCTTGATCCGTCTGTAAATGGACAGGTGCAGGCTGTGCCATATACGCTGACGAGTAAAGGAAAAATTGAAAGCGACAACGGTTCGGGAAACTGGACGTTTGATGGCAAACAAACGTTAACGCTGACGTGGAAGGAAAGCCCGTGGGGCGGTGCTTCCACGGAAGAGCTAAAGCTGCTCCCATCCTGGGATTGGGAGCGAAGCCAGCCTGCGCTGGTAGTAACTGGCCTGAACGACCGCGGCATCGCGGTCTGGGGCAAACAAATCAGCGCAGCTGAGAAGTAGACCGCTGACCCCGTAGGGTGGTTCAGTGAGGTATGCCGGCGAGCGAATGGATCGCGAGCGTTCCACGCGTGGGCACAAGCAGAGAGAGGGAGGAAGGAGCCGCGAGTGCGAGTTTGCCATCCGATTTCCACCGTCGGGAGCGGTGAATGGAAGAAATCGGAGGGAAAGGAGAGCCCCAAGGCCCTGCCGCCCGCGAACGTCCGCAGTGCCTGAGCACGGCTACGGGGAGAGTTGACCCAGCCAAGCGGTCAACGCCACAAGTTATCGAGCCAACTAAAGGCTCGAAGCCCGATGTGTACTAGCGAGCGAAAATATCGCGAGCAACCAGTACAGAGGGCACCAGCAGTGAGAGGGAGGAAGGAGCCGTGCGTGCGAGTTTGCCATCCGATTTCCACCGCCGGGAGCGGTGAATGGAAGAAATCGGAGGTCAAGGAGAGCACCAAGGCCCTGCCGCCCGCGAACGTCCGCAGTGCCTGAGCACGGCTACGGGGAGAGTTGACCCAGCCAAGCGGTCAACGCCACAAGTTATCGAGCCAACTAAAGGCTCGAAGCCCGATGTGTACTAGCGAGCGAAAATATCGCGAGCAACCAGTACAGAGGGCACCAGCAGTGAGAGGGAGGAAGGAGCCGTGCGTGCGAGTTTGCCATCCGATTTCCACCGCCGGGAGCGGTGAATGGAAGAAATCGGAGGTCAAGGAGAGCACCAAGGCCCTACCGCCCGCGAACGCCCGCTGTGCCCTCCCAACTCTGCTCTCCATATTTTTGCAAGCACACTGAGCACATCATAGATTCAAGCCATACACACACATATGAAAGGGGTTCATTCCCATGACTAATTCCATTACATTCACCAATCCCATGCTGGAGCAGCGCGCTGACCCTTGGGTGTACCGTCATACAGACGGGTACTATTATTTTTCTGCTTCCGTACCAGCCTTTGACCGAATTGAAATTCGGCGTGCAACGACACTGGAGAGCTTGAGAGATGCCGAACCAGTGACCGCTTGGACGAAGCGTGAGACTGGGCCAATGAGTGCAAACATCTGGGCACCAGAGATTCATTATATTGATGGCAAATGGTACATATACTATGCGGCCGCACATACAAGTGAAACCAACGAAGGTTTGTTTGATCACCGCATGTATGTACTTGAGAACGATTCCGCTAATCCGCTTGAAGGAACGTGGGAGGAGAAAGGGCAAATTCGAACCAAATGGGAGAGTTTTGCGCTAGATGCCACGACCTTTGAACACAGAGGCATTCGTTATCTGGTCTGGGCCCAGAAAGATCCGAGCATTGACGGCAATTCAAACCTCTATATTTGTGAAATGGAAAATCCTTGGACGTTGCGCGGAGAACAGGTCATGATCACGACACCTGAATATGACTGGGAGATTATCGGCTTTAAAGTAAACGAAGGTGCAGCCGTGCTGCATCGAAATGGTCGTCTGTTTATCAGCTACTCAGCTAGTGCAACCAATCATCATTACTGCATGGGGTTACTTACAGCCGATGAAGATGCCGATTTGCTTGATCCGGCAAGCTGGGTGAAATCACCGAAACCGGTATTCCAGACTTGTGAAGAGAATGGACAATATGGACCGGGACATAACAGCTTTACCGTTTCACCAGACGGCCAAACCGATATTCTGATCTATCATGCGCGCAACTACAAAGAGATTGAGGGAGATCCGCTGTACGATCCGAACCGTCACGCCCGCGCTCAGGTCATTCATTGGAATGAAGATGGAACGCCGAACTTTGGTATTCCGGTTCCCGATGGCCAGTCCGTGGCAGAGGTGAAGTAGTATTTTTTTGGATAAAGTATAAGAGATAAGAGTCTTTGGTGAGCAGATCATGCTGACAAAAGGCTCTTTTTGATATGTATGATCTAGGACAAAGTTATCTAAACAGTGTGAGTTAGAAGTCTGGATTAAGAAAGTTTAGATCGTGAAAGCAACCGAAGAGAGGCAGAAGCGTATACCATTACATCGAAAAAAATGAATTAACAAAATATAAACGGAATTGCTTATTACTTTTTGTTTTAAAGCCTTGGACGTGGTGTGCAGATTTCTAACGATCACAGGAGACGCTATTTAGCCGTTTTTGTACTGATTGAAATTCTAACGATCTCAGGAGAGCTTATTTGGTAGATTTGATGTGAAAAAGGGCATTTACCTTGCGTTTTCAGCGAAATAAGGTTTGTGGTGATCGTTAGAATTGGAGAAAGCTCGATATTGATCAAATAAGCTCATCTGAGATCGTTAGACTAAATAGAGTGTGTGCGAAACGCTTAAAACCCAAAGCCAAGACCAAAGCCAAAGCCCCTCAGTTTAACCTGTTTCCTACATATTCTCGGTGTTTTGTTATGATGTGTTAAGCTGAGAATGAGCTGTGTCATATTCAGAATTTTGGGAGTACACTACAACCCTAAGGAGGATTACATATGGAATCACGCGAGATATTAGACGGGGAGCTTGAGCAGATTTTAAAGTGGGAGAAGGAACAGAAGGACTTGTTCATATGGGACAAGATTGGGCGGCTGCCATTTGCAATGCTGGATAAAGTGATGCCGAAGGCGATCAAACAGAAGATTGGCGACTCCCTGAACGAAGTGGGCCAATATTTGCAAACGGGTGGTAAGTTTCTTGTTCAGAAAAAGAAAGTGGCCAAGCTTCTGCAAGAAGAAGCCGAGCGTTCGGGTTACCCTATGACATCTGATGACATCTACCGATTAGAGCAGGATACGAACACAGAGAACACGGCCAAAATTCATAGTGTGGAAAAAATACCACTTGAGGTGTTGGACCGTGTGGCGGATAATATCACCGAAAGTCGAAGCAAATTTGCTGCGGCACAAGGAGCTGCGACAGGATTTGGAGGCATCGTCACCATTGCTGCGGACATTCCGCTCGTGATGGGACTTTCACTGAAAGTATTGCAAGAGATGGCGCTATGTTACGGGTATAATCCCGATGATCCACTGGAGCGTGTCTTCATCGTGAAATGTCTGCAATTCTCTTCCGCCGATATTGTAGGCAAGAAAGCCATCATTGAAGAGCTCGCCGACTATGACAATCCGGAGAAACAAGTTGAAGTGATCTCTCAAATGCAGGGATGGCGTGAAGTGTTCAACTCATACAGTGAGTCTTTTGGCTGGAAAAAGCTGTTCCAGTTGGTGCCCATTGCAGGCATGATCTTTGGTTCGGTCAGCAATAAAAATACCATTCAGGACGTCGCTGAAGCAGGCAAAATGCTGTACAAAAAAAGGCTGATTATGAAGCGTTTGAAATAGATAAATCCGCCTAAGACAGTTGGTTATAGGTTAATATTACTCTAGATGACTAGGGAAGCGTGTTCTAAGATAGGATTATATGATGAAAAAAAGGCTCCTGCCGATCTGCATGAATTCAGATACGGGCGGAAGCCTTTTTGTACGTGTTTTATAAGTATACTGGAAGCAGATTTTTTAAAATCTAACGATCTCCAGAGCAGGATATAGCCAAAAGAACTTACTCCTCGCTCCCGTTTTCTTTTGCCCAGCGATGAAGCAACTTGTCAGATGGTAGCAGGAACGTAAAGATACCGATCAGTGGCAAGAAGCTGCATATCTGCATGACGGGTGAAACGCCGAAGGCGTCGATCCAGTTGCCGAGCACGAGAGCCCCAAGGCCTCCCATACCAAAGGCAAGACCAGTAATCAGACCAGAAACCGTTCCGATTTTGCCCGGAATGAGCATTTGAGCGTATACCACAGTAACGGAGAAGCTGGATAACATGATAAAGCCAATAATCGTCAGCAATACGCCAGTCCAGAACAAGTTGGCATAAGGTAACAGCAACGCCAGCGGTGCGGCCCCGGCCATGGAGAGAAAGATCATGTTACGTTTGCCGAATCGGTCTGCGAGCGGGCCACCAAAGAATGTGCCTAGTGCACCGGCAGCCAGGAAGAGGAAAATATAAATTTGCGCATCTTCCGTGGATAAACCAAACGTATCCTTCAGATTAAAGGCATAAAAGCTTCCGATTGAAGCCACGTACCACGAACGGACAAATACGAGCAGAATCAGAATCGTAATTGCGGCAGCAATTTTTTGACGTAACGCTGGATTGGGAGCGCGACGAGCCGCCGCTTGTTTACGCAGATATGCGCCGGATTGCAACATCTGCCCATACCAACGTGCGACATAGAGTTGTACAGCAATTCCCATCGCGGCAATACCCGTAAAGCCGATGGCACCAAACAACCCAAACGGGATGAAAATCCAGCGTGTCAGGAGCGGTGCAAGGGATTGTCCAGCATTACCGCCCACTTGAAAAATAGACTGTGCCAGTCCGCGGCGCTGGCCCGCAGCCATATGGGATACCCGGGAGCCTTCCGGATGAAAAGCAGCGGAGCCGAGCCCGACAAAAATGACAGAGATGAGCACCATCATATAACTGTCGGCAAAAGCGAGCAACAACATGCCCGTGAACGTGAAACCCATGCCTATGGGCAGGATCGACGGAGTAGGTTTTTTATCAGCAAACCAGCCTACAACAGGCTGCATAATCGATGCGGTAAAGTTGATCGCAAAAGCGATCCAGCCGATCTGAGTGTACGTTAGATGCATGGAGTCTTTTAAGATAGGAAATATTGCCGGAATGACAGACTGAATGGAATCGTTGAACAGATGCACCAGACTGATGGCAATTAGTATCCGGTATACGGTGCCTTGGGCATCCAATCCGGGTGGGGCTTTCGAACGCGCTGCGGCGTCCTTGGCTAATGTGGTTTGTGTAGACATGTCCAGTTCTCCTTTGGTCGCGGTCACGAGGGATCAGCGCCTATGTTAGATTCTATGCAATTAAGCATATTGTTACATAATAGGATAGATCGGATCGACCGACAAGGGGAACAGAGGGGGAAATGAAAACAACTTTTGTACATGTGGAGTTTTGGGAAATGTTGTGATAAACTGTAGGCAACAAGGATAAAATAAAAAAGAGTAAGGATGCGTCAACATCCTCACTCTTTTACAACAGCCGCTTTCAAGGGCGGTGGCTGTGGACAGGTAATCGAAATAGGCTGCTACCTTACCGAGGGCGGCCTATTTCTTTTTGTTTTGATTATTCAATGCAATGACGATGGTTACAATCAGTCCAATCAAGGTTACTGTAAACCCCGCAAAACTGATCATCAACGTCAGTACATCTTTTATCTCCACAGGCATCACCTCCTTACTCAGGAGACTAGCCGACCGCCCATTCAAGCCATTCTGTTGTTGTAACAAATTATACCATATAATCCAAATCGCGGACATCTACTTAAAGCAAGCAGTATCTACAGACTCAAATTAACGATTATCAATCGTCTCCGGGTTCATGTCGTGGTTCATCATACGGTGCTCGGCCATTTGCTCATATTTGGTTCCCGGTTTGCCATAGTTGGTATACGGATCAATAGAGATGCCGCCGCGCGGGGTGAATTTGCCCCAGACTTCAATGAAGCGTGGGTCCATCAGTTTGATCAGGTCGTTCATGATGATGTTCACACAGTCCTCGTGGAAATCACCATGGTTGCGGAAGCTGAACAGGTATAGTTTTAGTGATTTGCTCTCAACCATTTTGATATCGGGAATATAGCTGATGTAGATCGTAGCAAAGTCAGGTTGACCCGTAATCGGGCACAGACTAGTGAACTCCGGGCAGTTGAATTTTACAAAATAATCACGGTACGGATGCTTGTTATCAAAGCTCTCCAGAATACCAGGATCATACTCAAATGTATATTTCACATTCTGGTTGCCCAGCAATGTTACATCTTGCATCTCGTCAGGTTGTCTCATTCCAATAAACTCCTCGTATTCAATTGAAGCCGTAGGCCTCTTATTTATATCTCGTATATATTTAAACCCCGCGTTTATTACCCCATACCAGCGTATGAAGCTGCGGAAGCACACGCACGTTGTTCAGATCGTCCGAGGCACTTACCTGATCAATCAGCCACTCGTAACGCTCCAGCAGGGAAGCCGCCAGATCCGGCGTATCCGCCGAAGAAATATCCGGGTTCCCCGTTTGTAAAAATAAAGCCGTGCCCGGATACCGTGCATGCACACGGCGGGCATAGTTCAGATCTGTCTGATCGAAGATCACGATCTTCAGACTATGGTTTCGATCCGCGGTGCCAGCAGCCAGACGGCTGATCACATCGTCCAGAACAGCCCAGTCAGTGTCCATGCCTGAGCTGGGTGGCTTGGGCGAGACCGTGACTTCGTCAACGTCTGCCAGCCATGACTGCCAGCGCGAGCCCTGCGTCTCAACCGCTGTGCGGACGCCGTTCTCCCGCAGCAGGGCAACCAGCCCGCCCAGCGAAGCCAGCAGGGCGGGGTTACCGCCGGAGAGGGTCACATGGGAGAAACGCGTGCCGCCCAGGCGGCGCAGTTCATCCCATACCGCCTCCGGGGCCAGCATGCGAATCTGGTCCTTGCCGCTGCCGTCCCAGGTAAAGGCCGAGTCGCACCAGGAGCAGCGATAATCGCAGCCCGCGGTGCGCACAAACATCGTTTTTTGCCCGATGACCATGCCTTCGCCTTGAACCGTCGGACCAAAAACCTCCATGACGGGGATGCGTGCTTCCTTACTCATCGATCATCCACTCCCGTCTTGCTTCAGCATAACTGGTCGGAGTCTCGAAGAGTCGCACGAATTCCGTGCGTGCGCCATCTGTAAGTCCGGCATAAGGCTCCGTTTGTAGAGCATGTTCCATCTGCTCGAACAACCAGACCACCATATTTTCAGCCGTCGTATTCATCAGAGGCAGTGTTTCATTCAAATATTGATGATCCAGATAACCTTCAATCCGGCTTTTCCAGATGTCCTTAATATGTCCAAAATCAACCGTCAGCCCGGTTTCACCCGGATAACCGCTGATGCCAAAAACCACTTTATACGTATGCCCGTGCAGATTTTTGCACTTGCCTTCATAACAGTGCAGATGATGTGCCGCATCAAAAGTGAATTCTTTGCTGACTAGCACACGTTTGCGATGATATCTCAACTGCGTGGGCAAAATATCCTGGTCAATCCGTTGCAACCGCTCAACGATGCGAAACGTTCCGGGTTCTCTCATCGTGCATCCACTCCAGTGGAAGGAGTAGCTGTAAGAGCAACGGCACGTTCCTCTACATAACGATCGAGTCCCGCTTTGCGTAGCTTGCAAGCGGGGCATTCGCCGCACCCGTCACCGATGATGCCGTTATAACAAGTCAGAGTACGTTCACGCACGTAATCGAAAGCGCCCAGTTCATCGGCCATTTTCCACGTTGCTGCTTTGTCCAGCCACATCAACGGCGTATGAATGACAAATGGGTAGTCCATCGACAGATTAAGAGTTACATTCATCGACTTCACAAACGAATCCCGGCAATCGGGATACCCGCTAAAGTCAGTCTCGCAGACACCTGTGACCAAGTGGCGAGCGCCTTTTTGTTTTGCCATAATGGCCGCGAAGCTGAGGAAGAGCAAGTTCCGTCCATCCACAAATGTGCTGGGCAGCTCCCCTTCTTCGTGGGTGATTTCTACATCATCTCGTGTGAGCGCATTCGGTGCGAGCTGGTTCAGCAAGCTCATATCCAGAACCGTTTGTTGCACGCCCAAATCCTTGGCAATCGCTGCCGCACATTCAATCTCCAGCTTATGACGTTGCCCGTAATCAAACGTAACCACTTCAACTTCGGCAAATTGTTGTTTTGCCCAGAACAGACACGTTGTGCTATCCTGGCCGCCGCTGAATACAACGACCGCTTTTTCTTTGTTCAACATAAAAAAACCTCTCCATCTTCTTGAGATCACCCCAGCATAGTAGCAAGGAATGTCGGAAGAACAGAGAAGTTCATGAACTGGCATCCATCAAAAAACACACCTTCTTAATAACCGCTTCAAAAAAGCTGCTATAAGCAAGTGTCCTTAGTTTTTTACGTACATCGTGACAACGTTATTACGTCAGCCCATATCCTTTTACAACTTAAACCTTTATAAGATACGTGTAATCACGGAAAGCAGTACGCAAGACTGTAGCGACCTTACATAGGTCAAGTCTTGTAGAGGGAGTTCGCGAACCTCTCCCATGCCATAAGCATGGATTTTCTTCTTTAATTGTCCGGGTACAGTATACCATATCATTTACCGGATCGGCACATTTTTTAAAATCCCAAAATTACTTAATAATGACGTTGCCGAAGGGGATGACTTCTTTTAATATACGTTTGAATAAACCTTCATCATTGACGTCCTGTTGCAGTCTGTAGTTTTCGCGTCCAGCTTGAAAAAGCACCGGGCCGTGTCCTGTCATTTTCCAATGATAGTTCATATGCTGACTGGCCAGGTTGTTTCCATATACGGTTAGTTCCAGATGGGCATTTTCAGGGTAAGCAATGACGCTTCCAGCATCTACATAGAGTGGGGCGGTGGGGTGAAGTTCTTGTTGGCATACCTGACCCTGTGTGAGCAAACCAATGGTTCCTTTGCCCGAGAATTTCATTTTCACCGCATCCCGGGTAATCAGCATGTTTTTGATCTTCTGAATTTTGGTCTGCATCGTGACACCTTCGGAATAGAAGAACAAGTGGCGAAAATCATAAAGCAAATCACTGTTCTCCGTAAGCTGCACTTCTTTCATGGTGAATCCCGGTGGAAGGGCGGCTACAAATTGGCATGGTCCAGTAATTTCTGATTTAATCAGCTTTTTTTTGCGATACATACCCGAGATATTCATGAATTTATCTTGTCTGTTGCTGCTGGCACCGCGAAAAGCAACGATTTGCTGCGGATGCAGAATATGAAGACGGTCATCCTGAATCAGTGAAAATGTAACCACTTGTCCGACTCCGCCAGCTTCAGCATGGTTCAGATGTATATGCATGCAGTAACTCCTGTTCTTTTATAGTCGGCCAGATCGCCGGCGCATTCCCCAGCGCATCACGCGAATCAGAAGGAAGTAACCTAATATGAGAGCAACAATGGTGATCACCATCGTTTGAATTCGCTGTGCGGTGGCTGTTCTGGCATCCTGTTCAGTTTGAAGTTTGCTGACCATTTCGGTCAGTTTCTGGTTCTGAGCCAGGAGTTGATCATTTTGTGCTTTGAATGCTTCGACATTCGCCTGGGCTTGTCCGAGCTGGGCGGAGGTTTGATTCAGTTGCTCCAGGGTTTGCTTGTAACTCTCCTGTAATGCGTTCACTTCCCCAGGTAGTTCCGACACACGCTCCCAACCATTATAGATATCCGAGAATATATTCGCACTCGCTGCATTTGCAGTAGAACCGAGTATGACTGTAAATAGAATACATGTGGAGATAAACACCCGAATGAAATATCCCTGAATGGATTTTGGCATGAATAACACCTCTCTTCGGTAGAATCGATTCAGAGCTGAATTCGTCGTCATTTGTTGAATTCTCGCTCTTTCATTATACGTCAAAAACCCGGAGTTGGGTTCAAGAGGATTACGTTTTATTACCCGAATGTTTCGTGAAGATTGATGTTAACAAATGTTTTATTTTAAAAATCAGCGGGTAATACAAGAATAGCAGTACCCCGGACAGAGCAAACACATAGATTTACTTCCGCTCCGGGTATATCCTGTTCACAAATATGCAATATAATGCTTAAAATTAATATATTTCGATTTTGAATAAGATCGTTAATAATGAAGGAGTAGAATAATATGTACGTATCAAACCAGAGCGCGTCAACGAAAACAATCATGATTACTTTAAATGGCGAGCCAGTCGGACGCAAACTGATTATTGACAGTGTAACTTATGCACCGGTTAATCAAACGGACAGTGCACAGTACATGCACAAAATGGAGCATAATCATCCAGCTGTTTAAGTTGGGACTTGTCATAGAGAAGGGTGTGAAAAGCTTGGCTAATAGCCAAGCTTTTTCGTCGTTTATTGTCGCTTCTAGGCGGATCAAGGGGAATAAAACTAATATAATGGAAAAAAGTAATGAGAACATATGTTCCGTGACAATATAGTGTCCATTCACCCTGCTAACTTAGAAGATAATACACATAAATCGGGGGAGAGACTACCAGTGAACTCAGTCTTTGAAGTATCTTATTCGTGGAATAAAGAGGCCATACCGACAGGGGGAGCCGATCCCGTATATATGATGGTAGAGTGGCGTTACGGAGCCCCTGCCAAAAGACTTAGGAAAATAGCACCCAAAATTATGTCGAGAGATTTAGAGCTTTTGCTCAAACCTGAATATGGCGTTCAGCTTAAAGGCATTTATGGATGCCGATCTAAAGAAACAGATATTGGTTGGGTACTGCGACTTGGTGATGTACTCAAGGGAGAAAGTAAACAGATTTTGCTGGAATTTGCCGTAGGACCGCATCTATCAGGAAAAGCAGCAATATGTTCTGCCTATTGGAGTACCCGCAAGTTAAAGCAAAGTCAGCGTGTGCTTCTTCGTCGGGAACAACTCTATATTCAGTATACAAGTCACCTGGGCATGCTAAGACAGCCAGAAGACCCGAAAGTAGAGAAAACGATTAAATTGAACGAAACCGTACCCTTGCTTAAACAGGCTCTACGTGCTTATGAACGAGGCCGTACCCAGGAAGGTAGCGACATGTTGCGCCGTCATGCCGATGCACTGTTAATCGAAGCTGCACGCAAACAGGATCTGGATTATTTAACAGAAGCGGAGATTGTGGAGAAGCTTCGTTATCATTATGGTATTACGTTTACTGCCAATCGCCAAAATGTGAAAGAACATTGTTAGATCAATGAAAACGTAGTCAAGTGATAACCGTACAGAGAGAACCAGTTTACATAAGTTTTGAAGGTGAAGTTAAACAATAAGTCGAATGTATATATCCATACTATATCAGTCGAGGATGGAGCTGTATCATACTATTTGAAACAACATCATGGAGGGCCTGGCCAAATGACAGACCGACTAATCCGATTAATGCGCATTATTACGCTGGTACAAGCCAAGCCGGGCATTCTGGCTCGGGAGCTTGCGGAGAGGTGCGAGACAACGGAAAGGACGATATACCGTGACATGGAGGCCCTCAGCGCAATGCATATTCCGATCGCCAATATGGGACACGGAAGAGGGTACATGTTTATCAGCCATTTTGCCATGTATCCGCTAAATTGGTCTGACGAGGAAGCCCAAGCTTTCATACAGCTTGCAGACGTTATGGAAGATATTCGTCCGCTATTAAAGCCTGCATTTGAGAGTGCCTACGAGAAAGTAGTAGCTTCAAGCCAGAAGAACAGAACCGAGCGAGTGGAATGGGCTGAGCAGGTCAGAGGAATGTTTAAAGAAGGAGGAATCGTCTGTCAAAATATGGACGGTGATGAATCGAGTGATTCGCTCCTTTTGTTGCTTCAAGCAGGAATTTCACAAAACAGCATGGAAGGGAAATATCAGTCTCAGGGAGAAATGGAGATGATTCGCTTTGATCCATATTGCCTGATTCCTCGGGAATATCAATTTGATCTGTTAGCTTATTGCCATCTCTCCGAGAGAATGAGAACGTTTCAGGTAAACCGGCTATACGATTTACGAATTATTCCACGTACCTTCCGCAAAAATGATTATTTAATCCAGTCTTATTTCCGTACTGCCTGGATCACGAGAGGAAGTACAGAAGAGACCGTGGTTAAAATTCGATTTTCTTCCCAAGTTGTGGACCGCGTGATGCAGGAACGCTTTTTTGTGCGCCCCGTTCTGACCAGAGAGCCTGAAGGTACCCTATTGTTTGAAACTGTAGTGAGTGATGCTGAGGGATTTTTCGTGTGGATATCCAGATACGGGCCAGAGGCTGAGATCCTGGAACCGGAACATTGTCGTAACCTGATGCAAGAACATTTGGAGCGCTGGCGGCAAGTGTACAATCCAAAATGAACTTCAGATTACAGGTTTAACGTCTGGATACCGTCTTACTCCTTGGCTTTAAAAAGATTGGCAAGATTGCCAAACGGTGATTCCTTTTCCTCATCATCCATAGCACTGGAGTAAACCACTTTGGAAGCAATGCCTTCATCATCCGCTGCGCAATTATTTTCTAATTTGAACTTGTCGAACTGGTGCATAAACACTTTAGCTGTATTAATGGCATCATCCAAAGCGCGGTGTTGTGTACCGTCAAATTCAATTCCACAGAGTTCAAGAGCCTGGGCAAGTCCGAGTTGCCGAAACTTTCCTTCTTTGTGCATGGCCCGCGACCATTGTTGCTGTAAATCATTATGATTGGTAATCCAGGCCACATCCAAATGATGTGTTCTGCAATGGGAGATGAATTTGTTGCGGTCATCTGGTCCCCAGGAGCACATATAATAAGGCTCATTGCCCATCCAATCGATGAATTGACGCAGTGCTGCCGGGAAAAGAGGGGCTGCATCGATGTCTTTCTGTGTGATTCCTGTGAACTGAACGGTGTCGGTAGACAGGACGGATTTGTTAGATGGACGAACATACGTATGAAAGGTGTCCGTGACTGTAAGGCCTGTATCCGGGTTCTCACTCACTTTGACGGCACCGATATCGATAATTTCAGAGGAGTAGCGTGTATTGCGACTCACTGTAAATTCAAGATCATATATAATATAGGACATAAGATAAACTCCTTTATGAAAGATACAAATTTCCATTCAGGGACCCGTACGTTAGATCCGTAAAATGTTAATCTCTATTCTACAGTGAACCTGGGGCTGTGTCAGCCATTGTTATGGATTTCGCCTGAATTAGCTTGGTATAAGGGTTTCGAGTGACCCCTTCATTTAATTGTATTGATTGACAAGTTCGTCTAAATGTTCTAATGTGATCAAAAATGAAAAATAGCGTTTACCGAGGACATAATCACGTAAGCTTGCTTCAACAGAGAGGGAATGGATTGCTGTAACATTCCTGTTGCTGCTGCGCAATTCCTACCTCGTTAGCTGCCAAGGGGAATGTCTGTTTCATAACAGGTTGCAACCTTCGCCGGAAGGGTCCGTTATGCCCCAAAGGACTGTATGTTAGCGCGCGAGCTATGAAACGACTGTATGCAGTTAAATAAGGGTGGTACCACGACGCATTCGTCCCTTGACGAATGTGTCTTTTTGCTGTTCAAGATTTCATGTGCGTAGTGCCTACCTATCTGATCAATAAAAGGAGTGTATTCAAGATGCGTCAAAGTGAAATGCTTGTTCCAACGTTACGTGAAGCACCAGCTGAGGCTGATGCAACGGGACACCGCTTGCTACTGCGCTCGGGTATGATTCGTCAAGTGGCCGCGGGAATATACTGTTATTTACCACTCGGGCGACGTGTGCTTCTGAACGTCGAGCGAATCGTTCGGGAAGAGATGGATCGTGCCGGGTGCCAGGAAGTATTGTTACCCATTATGCAACCAGCAGAGCTGTGGGAGGATTCCGGCAGATACACGCAATATGGTCCAGAGTTGATGCGTCTGAAGGACCGGCACATGAGAGAGTTTGCGCTTGGACCAACCCATGAGGAGGTCGTTACGGCATTAGCTCGTGACGAGGTCAACTCTTACCGTAAGCTTCCCTTTACCTTGTATCAGATCGGAACCAAATTCCGGGATGAGCGCCGTCCACGTTTTGGTTTGTTACGTGGCCGAGAATTTATCATGAAGGATGCCTATTCATTTGCTTCGGATTGGGAGGAACTGGATCGAACCTATCAGGCAATGAATACAGCATATTGCCGCATTCTGGAACGCTGTGGCCTGGACTTTCTTCGAGTTGAGGCAGATGCGGGAACCATTGGTGGACAAGGTGAGACACATGAGTTCATGGCTCTGGCTGATATAGGAGAGGATACCATTGTGACGTGTAAAACATGTGGTTATGCTGCGAATCTGGAGAAGGCGGCGTTTCAATCCGTAGAACCTGCTATCCTTACGAATGAACCAAAAGCTAATGAGCACACGGAAGTGTTACGGATTGAGACACCAGGTGTTCAAACCATCGCAGAATTATGCTCTTTCCTTGATCAGAAGGCCGAAGATATGATCAAAACATTGCTTTATCTGGCGGATGGTCAGCTTGTTGCTGCTCTTGTCCGTGGGGATCATGAACTGAACGATATTGCCTTGAAACAGGTGCTTGGCGCAGAGGAATTGGAGCTGGCTGACGATGCAACTATCGCCGCGCATTCCAATCTCACCGTCGGTTATCTTGGACCAGTGGGGCTTGGGTTACGTATGGTGGTAGACGCTGATGTGGCCACCATGAAACATGCAGTGACCGGAGCGAATGAGGCTGGCATGCATCTATCAGGTGTTCGTCCAGGCATGGATTTTGCGCTGGATCAAGTCGAGCGTATCCGTTTTGCCACTGCAGGGGATTGTTGCGTATCATGTGGTGAACCACTTGTGTTCACCAAAGGTATTGAAGTAGGGCACATATTCAAGCTGGGTACAAAGTACAGCGATGCCATGGGAGCTTCTTTCCTGGATCGCAATGGCCGTCAGTGTGCACCTGTAATGGGATGTTACGGTATCGGGGTATCTCGTTTGATGGCAGCTATTGCTGAACAGTATGCGACGGAAGAGGGCATTCAGTGGCCTGTATCTGTAGCGCCTTATGATGTGCATCTTATCCCGGTAAGCTGGAAAGACGAGCATCAACAGAAGCTAGCTCTTGAGTTGGAGCAACATCTAATGGATTGTGGATTCCGTGTGCTCGTGGATGATCGGGATGAACGGCCGGGTGTGAAATTCAAGGATGCCGAGTTAATCGGGCTACCTGTACACATTGTTGTAGGCAGAGGAGCGGCCGAAGCACAGGTAGAACTGGGCTCTCATATGCTTGCTGATTCAGGCGAGACGAAGCGAATCAGTATAACGGCACAGGAAGCTGTGAATTACGTGAAAGAGCAAATGCGCCGAGATTAAGCAGGACTTAGCATATGTAGCGATGAAAATACATGTCATATGTGATAGATAACATTTGCCTATATAATAGGACTGAATATTGTGTCGATCTTTATTTTTAGCTGAATAAGCTAGAGGTTCCTTGGAAAACGGGACTCTAGAAGTAGAAAGAATGTCTAATCACAGAAAATAATCGTACCAAGTGACTATATCTGGAAAATAAAATTCAGGTTAATTGTGCTTTTGCTCATAAAGACACGTTAGGCTTGGCTATTCGAAGTGATACCGGTATAAGTATGCAAAACTAGCGGAAGCGTGGTTGTGCATCATCCGCGCCGTAAATCGCATAAATACGGATATTACAGGCATATATGTTCTAGTTCAGCAGGGGGTAGACATCAACTTTGAAGCCGAAAGCGGCATGCAAGAGATTTATTTTTGAAATAGAAAACGAAAGGGAGTCCTTAGCCAGTGATCTGGGTAAGGACTCCCTTTCGTCGTTTATTCGGAATGGTGCAGATTAAGAAGCAGCAGGCAACTTCAATGTTTGACCTGGATAAATCCAGTGTGGGTTTTTGATTTTGTTGATCTGTTGAAGTGTCTGCCATGTTGTACCATATTGTTTGGAGATCGAATACAGAGACTCGCCTGATTTTACGATATGCAATTTAGCAGGGGCTGGAGCTGGTTTCCCCGGTGCTGGTTTGACCGGTTTCTCCGGCTTTGGTTTTTCTGGTTGAGGCTTGGTTGGTGTTGGTGCTGGAACAGGGGCCGGAGCCTCAGTACCCGGTGCTTCTGGTTCTACAGCGGCTTTCTTGCCTTCACTTATGCGGCCGTCGGTTTTAATATCGACTGCGCCGAGTTTTTGCATGTAGTTGATCAATGCCTCATCCAGTGCACCGTACATACCGGTTGTTGGATACTTGGCGAACATCGTGTACTCATCACCGCCGACAGCTGTGAAGTCATTGGTTGCAAGGGTGTAGGTCGCGGCTGGATCAAGAGCTTTATCACCGACCATTACTGTATGAACACGGCTACCTTTTGCAGCAGCGGCGTCAATTTTGAATGTAATTCCGGATACTTGCGGGAATCCACCACTTGGTTCCGGGTAGGAACCTACACCGTTCTCCAGGGCTGCGAGTACATCAGAGCCTTTTACATCAAGGGTAACGACTTGGTTGCCAAAGGGAAGAACGGTAATGACATCACCTTTAGTTACGATGCCCTTTTCAATAGAAGAACGAATACCTCCGCCGTTAGTCAAAGCGATATCGGCTTTGCTGACATCACGGATTGCATCAGCCAGCAAGTCTCCTAGATTGGTCTCGCCAGCACGTACTTGTTCACGTTTGCCGTCGAGTAGAACAGCGGTATTTGCTACTTCTTCTTTCAGGATCGGTTCTTGTTTTTTCTGAATGGAACTTACGAGTGCTGCAACATTCCCATTGGGTTTAATGTCTTTGGCCCCGGTTTCATCCACTAATGTTGCTGTTTTCTTCGAAACTTTGCCGCCGTCTACCCACAGGTCAATGACACCTACATAATTGGTATATTCACCTGCACTTGCAATCAAAGTTCCATGATCAGATACAAGTCCGTTTTTCAATACGGTATGGCTATGTCCATCGATGAACACATCAATGCCCGGCACCTCTTTAACGACTTTGAAGCTTGTATCCGTACTGGAAACATCTTGTCCAAGGTGTCCGAGAACAACGACAACATCGACTTTGCTACGAATTTCATTCACAAGAACTTTAGCTTCTGCAGAAGGATCTGTAATTTGCAGACCTTCTACGTTTTTCGGGTTCGTTTTGTACATGGTTTCTGGTGTAGTCAAGGCAATAATCCCGATCTTCACACCATCCACTTCTTTAATAAGGTAGGGTTCGAAGATACGAGTTCCATCTTTTTTCTTCACGTTTGCACTGAGCATAGGGAATTTCATCATCTTCGCCAGCTCTATGAGACGTTCCGAGCCATAGTTGAATTCATGGTTACCAGGTACCATCGCCTGATAGCCTATTTCGTTCATGACCTGCACAATGCTCTCGCCTCTAACAAGAGTTGCAAATGTGGTACCGTGTACCGCATCGCCTGCATCCAGCAAGAGGGTGTTTGGATTTTCGCTGCGATATTTATCAACGATGCCTGCGACTTTGGCAAAACCCATAGCAGGTGATTGTTCCACTGCTCGAGCATGCATGTCATTGGTATGTAGGATAGTGATGTGTTTACCTGTTCCTGGAGCAGATTCCGTTGCTGCTGCCGCAATGCCTACACTGCCGAACAGTAAACAAACCGTTAGCAGAAGTGAAACAACGTTTTTCCAGTTTTTCATGAATCCGAAACCTCCCAAAATAGTAATCTATTAGAGCGTTTATACAGCTCATGTAGTATTTTAACAGACTATGTTGAGGAAATCTCGTGATTTGCGTAAAAATAAGTAACCTGAAAGTGACATCTGATTCTGCCTGGAAAACGGGTTCAACACTACATGATAAAGAACGTATGTTCTTAATTACTGTAAAAAAAATGCTGCGCATCACGCGGCAGTCCGGTACGTAAGCAAAATTTCTCAAGAGATTCTTCCGGTTCCGGTGTGACTCCGGCCGTCAATAGTTGAATGGCAAAAAGATTGGCTTGTCTCTCCAATTTGCCTGGAGCGAAGTAGGAATGCTCCTCAAGGAAGAAACGGTTAATTCCTTTGTGCAGTCTGTCATGCCCCAGTTCATGTGCACATACAAATCGCTGCCATTCAGGGGGCAAGTCATTGTGAATCACAATAAATCTGCGACGAAGTTTACGGAAATACAGCCCTTTCGTAGACTTGCCCAGATTCGTAAAACGAATCTGTATTCCTACAGCACGGGCAATGCTGAACGGACAGTTGGTTCGGTGTTTGCGAATCAGCTTGGTTACGATGTCATCCATATGATCTCACCTGCAGTTTCAATAAGTTTGAACTCGCGTCCTGGTCTCATGGGCGTTGATCCGATTCGCCTGGCTTTTTCCGTTTATTCATCTGTTTGGCTTCCCAGAACAAACCAGTCAGCACGTCTTTGATCCGTTTCTTGTCCTCTTCATCCAATGGAATTCCGTCGAACATCAGATCGTCGTCATCCTCCAGCATTTTTTTAAAATCCCGGCGATCCTTGTACGTCGCCCATTCCGGTACTTCCTGAGGGTTCGCCTCAAGGCCTGTCTCCATATAACCTGCCTGTTTCATCATGTCTGAGTAAGGTACGGCGAGTGCGTCGGCAATTTTTCGGATCGTTGCTGGTTTAGGCACCCCGCGCACACCATTTTCAATCCGTGAAATCTGTGAATTGCTTATTCCAGCCGCTTCGGCGAGCTGGTTGATGCTGAATCCCTGCTGCTCTCGCAGTTGTTTCATATAAGGACCAAAAGCGTGCTCCACAACTCATGCATCTCCTTCGACTCGTCATAAGTGCTTGTGATTATAAAGAAGTTCGTTCTGCTCATGTGACGTTCTGCATACTTGCCCGTTCCGGATGCGGATCATTCTTTTGATCGCTGTTATCCCCGGATTTCCTATCATTTCTCCTTAAAGGGAGAAATCCGGTGATAAAGGCGAGCGCTCCGCTTCTCCAGAATTGATTCCGCCTCCTGCACTTCGTCTGTGCTCCTGCCAACGTGGAATCATTCCCAGAGCCATGGACTTCTTTATAAAAAAACAAATGACTTATACGAGTTCAGTAATTATCTGTACTATATCGTATATATACCATTAGGTAAAGAGATATGAAACAATTATGCCAAAAGGTATAGGAAATGAGAGCGAAGGTTTTATTTTATCGTCTAAATGACCCAAAATGAAGGTTTACTCTTTTCTCCAGAAAGTGGTATCCTCTAATAGAAATACGAACAAAGTACGAACATAATGTAAACAGGGAGCCATTTCCAAAAGGCAACGGAAGAAAAAAATAAAAAACGTTATGTTTTGAAAAATCGGAACAATTCTATGTGGGAGACAGTCTTCGCTAGA
The DNA here is from genome assembly GCF_057597225.1 of Paenibacillus sp. NN59. Taxonomy (NCBI): domain Bacteria; kingdom Bacillati; phylum Bacillota; class Bacilli; order Caryophanales; family Paenibacillaceae; genus Paenibacillus; species Paenibacillus sp. NN59. Next base: position 1,430,203 of record NZ_CP199678.1, read on the forward strand.
AGATGGGGATGAGCAGAAATATCAGTATGAGTCGTCAAAATGGAATGAAATATAGAGTGAATTAACATTAGGAGGAGAATGACTATGGCAACGATGACAAATATGGAATTGATATTACCGGAATTGGATCGTCGGAAAACGCAGGCAGCTGTCGAGGCTGTATTGGAGAAGTATCGGATTTATAAAACGATTGCTTTTGAAGAACGTGAGGTGCAGGTGACTGCAAGTTATACGGAACGTTTTCATGGGGCTACCAATGTCACAGGAGATTCTACCGCGAAAACAGCAATCTTTAATGTGGATGTCCAGCGTGCGCGTCAGGCTTACTGCGATACCATTGATCATATCGTATCTCGGCTCAGTGAGAAAGAACGGGTATTAGTAAACGAGCGCTATATGAAGGACGATGATGTCTTTGACTATAAAATATACAACCATGTTTTTGATCCGCCTGTGAGCAAGGATACCTATACCAAGATTCGTACCCGTGCTTTTTACAAATTGGCGCTGGCTTTGTCTGACCGTGGGCTGATGAATATGGAACCTCTGTCATGCACAAGAAAAGAACGGAAGAAGCTTGGCTGAGCATTAGGCAAAAAGTTGAAGCTTTCATATCCCCGAAGGATTGGTTACAATGGTTTGGACAAAATCACAGACGGAGCATCTGAGGGGGAGTGCCAATGCCGGAAGAGGCTGGAATGCAGGAAATGGTGACACTGAAAACCATTGCGGAAACGTTAAACACCTCCAATGACCTTAGTCTGATGCTGGATACGGTGGTTGGCAAATTACTTGAGCTAACCGGACTCACGGCGGGATGGCTTTTTCTCATCGATGAACGCGGAGAGTATGCCTGTGTATCAGACTATAACCTGCCGCCAGCTTTAATTCGAAACGATAAAGAGCCCATGAGAACGGGAACGTGCTGGTGTATCAATCGTTTCAGGGATGGAAGGCTGCAGCATGCGGTTAATATCATTAACTGCAAACGTCTTGAAGATGCTGTGGAGTTTAAGTGGGGAGACACACAGGATATTACACACCACGCTACAGTCCCACTGCGCTCGGGTGAACGAATGTTGGGACTGCTCAATGTGGCAGCGCCAGGTAAAGAGGTTTTCAGCGATAGCGAACTCGCGCTTTTGCAGGCGGTAGCCTATCAGATTGGCAGTGCAATGGAGCGAATGCGATTGTATCGTGCGGAGCAACGACGGGCAGAACTTTATGCCCGGCTCGGAGATTTCGGTACAGCATTAAGTCTTGCGATCAATGAGTGTACCGAGTCGAATGCATTGCCTGACACCGTAGTAAGGTTACTTGGCAAGCATTTTGATTGGCCGTTCGCTGCGCTTGTACAACAAACGAATAGCACATTTCATATACATGCAATGTATGCTCATGGTGAGGTATGGACGGACACGCCAGATCCCCTTTCCTTGGAAGGGACACGCCTTATGGATCGGATCGTGGATCACTATCGTGCCGCCATCCTATCCGCAGATGAACTTGCTGAAATATTTGGCCAATTCAGGCTTGAATTTCAATGGGGTGAATTTGCTTCAGGGGTTGGTGTACCTCTTCCATATCATGCACCAGAGGAACCAGGAGTGCTGATCGTTGGTACTGAGTCACGATCTCTTGATCTGATCCGGGCAGACAAGGAAGTCCTTGAGGCTCTGGCAGAACATATCATTGCTTCACGTGAGAGCTTGAAGCTGGCAGATCATCGGCGCGAACTGGCGAGGCTTGAAGAGCGGAATCGGCTCGCTCGGGATTTGCATGATTCGGTGAATCAGATTTTATTCTCCCTATCGCTGACGGCGAAAGGTGCAGAGAGTATGCTCTCCGGTTCGGAACCGGTGCATCCGGCAGCGGAAGTGATGAGAGATATACGAGCCTTGTCTCAGGAAGCCCTTAAGGAGATGCGAGCGTTGATTATGCAGCTTCGTCCATCAGGTTTGGAGGCCGGATTGGTAAGCGCGTTACAGGAGTACGGTGCGAAACAAGGACTTCAAGTTATCGCTGACCGTAAGGGGATGCGCTCCATACCACGTTTCATTGAAGAAGGTTTGTGGCGTATTGGTCAGGAGGCGCTGAACAATATTCGAAAGCACGCAGGGGTATCCTCGGCATGCATACAGCTTGAATTCAGTGAACGTGAAGCGAAGCTCACGATCTCGGATCGGGGTAAGGGCGGCGCCAAGCGGCGGAAGCCATCATCGGAAAGTTCACTCGGATTGTCGATTATGAGGGAGCGTGCGCAATCACTCGGAGGCAAGCTCAATATATGGAGTTCTTCGCGTAAAGGAACAACCGTGACGGCAGTTATACCACTTCCGCATGAATCGGAATAGAGTCAGGAGGCAGGCAAAGATGCCGATTACAATATTACTTGCCGACGATCATGTCATGGTCAGACGGGGACTACATGTTTTTCTGAAAACGCAGGAGGATATGAAGGTTATCGGTGAAGCATCGAACGGGCAAGAAGCCTTGGAGCAAGCGCAGGACCTGGAGCCGGATGTTATTCTGATGGATCTTCATATGCCTGTCATGGACGGTATTGAAACAGCCAGGCGTTTGCGTAATCTGCTGCCACATACACGGATCATCGTGCTAACTTCGTTCTCGGATCAGGATCATGTCGTTCCTGCCGTTCGTGCAGGCGTAAAGGGCTATCTGCTCAAAGATATCGAGCCTGAGGATTTAGCCGTTGCGATCCGTAATGTGCATTCCGGTCAGGTCGAATTACATCCGGCGGCTGCAAGTCAATTGATGCACGTCATGGCGTCGATGGATATGCTGTCAGAAGCAAGTCGAGTGGAGGGCAGCTCGCAAGTGGAAAAGCCTTTCCAAGGTTCGAACCAGACTGTACACCAAACGAGTGGACCAAGTGAACGGAGCAATCCGAGTAAGTTAGATGAACCAGGTTATTCAAGTCGTTCAAATCATTCAAGTCATTCAAGTCATTCATGGAACTCTAATCCATCGAGTCCTCCGTCCGATGAAGGTCTAAATGCACTCACTCGCCGTGAACGCGAAGTGCTGGGGCTGATCGCTCAAGGGCTGAGCAATAAAGAGATTGCGGTTCGGCTTGTGATTACCGAGAAAACAGTCAAAACACATGTCAGTCATCTACTGGATAAACTGGGGCTTGCAGACCGTACTCAGGCAGCGCTTCATGCTGTTCGGAATGGCTGGGAACTGTAATGAGTTGCAGGCTATCATTGTAGTCGCCAAATTCAGACAAAATTCAGACTAAAGTCGTATGAACTCAACCGAAAGGTTGAGTTTTTTTGTGCTGAAGTTAAGTCCATTAGCTGACGAATGCCGACCTACATCAAGGTAAAATAAGGATAACCAAAGTCGAGAAGCAAGAGCATGGATGACGATAATAACAGCGATCAGGAGAGTGATTGTAATGAATATTGTGATATTGGCAGGCAGCAACCGAAGAAATGCAACGAGCACACGTCTGGGTGAATATGCCGTAGAGATCATTCAAGGACAAGGACACGAAGCGAGCTTGTTTAATCTGTATGAAAAACCACTGCCATTCTATGCTCCGGATGAAAAGCAAGAGACTGACGAGAACCTGGCAGCATTGAATACCTTGATGCTTGCGGCGGATGCCATCATTCTTTCTACACCGGAGTACCACGGTAGCATAAGCGGTGTGCTTAAAAATGCGCTGGATCATCTAAGTCAGGCTCATTTCAGCGGCAAACCCGTTCTGTCGATCAGCTCCGCGGGAGGAGCGGTTGGGGTAAGCTCACTTACCCAAATGCAAACCATGGTACGTAATCTGCACGGGATTAATGCTCCAGAATGGATCTCCATTGGTGGTGCACAGCGCAGACGATTTGAAGCGACATTTGACGGATATGAGGAATACGAAGGTAGTCAGGATATTGAGGAACGGGTGCAGCGCGTACTCGGATCTTTTCTGAATCTGGCTCAGACGTTAACGGCGGCAAGGAAAGCATAAATTCATCATCGTAATGAAATAGAAGGAGGGAATACAGCATGATTAAAGGTTTATATGAAACCCATCTGAATGTGACAGATCTTCAAAGATCACATCATTTTTACGAGAAGGTACTTGGATTACCTCTTGCTAGTGAAAACCCGGAACGCGGATACTTATTTTACTGGATTGGCGGCGAACGCCATGCCATGCTAGGGCTGTGGGAGAAAGACCCCGCGCAGGTGCAACGTCAGCACTTTGCTTTTCAAGTATCCCTGGAAGATATGAAACATGCCGTTGAATACCTTGAAAACAAGGGCATCGCCACTCGTAATTTTCTGGATGATGACATTGGAGAGCTATATGTATTTGGCTGGATGCCAGCGGTTTCTGTTTACTTTGCCGATCCGGATGGTCACTCGTTAGAATTCATTGCCGTGCTGCCGGACGAAGCGAAGCCAGAGCTTGGTTTGGTGCCGTGGAGTGAATGGGAGAAAATGCATGGGAGAAGCATATGATCATAGAGGAAGTACTGTTTTATAGCGTAAAGCTGGAGGAACTGCATCATTTCTATGGAGTTACGCTGGGCATGAGGGTATCCGAGATTAATCCTGTGGAGGAAGCCTTCACTTTGCAGGCCGGATACACCAAAATGATATTCAAACATTGGAACACTGCATCCCAAGTAGAGGGAAAGGGCCGAGCGCCGTTCTATCATTTTGCCTGGATGATCCCGACGAATCAGTTTCAGGAAGCCAAGCAGTGGGCGGCGTCACGAGTGAGGCTAAGCACAGATGGAGAGCGGGATGAAACTTACTCTAACAACTGGGACTCCCACTCACTATATTTTGAAGATCCGGCTGGGAACATTGTGGAGCTGATTGCTCATCACAGGAAAAACAACGAGCAAGAGCGCGCATTTTCGGTGGAAGATATTTTGAAGGTGTGTGAGATCGGGCTGGTTTCGGAGGATGTGCCAGCCACAGTGCACGAATTGGAGAAAGCAGGATTATCCCGCTGGGGCGAAGGAAGTGATACGTTTTCTCCTGTAGGTGATCGAAACGGTTTGTTTATTGTGGTGAGGAAGGAACGAGTATGGTTTTTCTCTAATCAAAAGGCACAGATTTTCCCGTTAGAAGCTACGATCCATCAAGTGGGCAAGCTTCAATTCAATGGAGATGGCAGCGACTCTTCAGGATATTCCGCCACTGGAGTGTCCGTATAAAATATCTTTAGATCAGATACAGCGCAAAAGGGGAATAAGTATCTGAACTCCATCATGTTATAGAAGTAAACGCTTTATTTTATTGAGATCAGGAGTAGTCCGGCTTGTAGCGAGGCTTCCATAACTTGAAGGGGGATGGCACACTTGGATCGACGTTTGTTGGAAGAGGGACTAGCGACAATTGCCTCCAGTCGGGAACACACCGGTGATCTATGGCATGCCCATTATGGGGCAGGGGCAATTGCGGCTTACTTTTGGGTGAGGGAAAATCGTCTCACGGCCCTTGCCGCTGGCAGTGTTACCGCGGAAGCGAAAGCGATGCTTCGCCAGCATGGGACACATATCAGTCATACGGCTTCACCAAGTGAACGCATGCCGTTAGAAGAAGCCGAAGCGCGTATTGCAGACGCGCTGGAGCACACGATTGGCGAGTTGCACTGGGTAGGACACCAAGTGATCTATGGAGCGATTAGTCTCAAAGCCATTCGTGAACTTGATGGATGGGGCACCGTAGAAGAGATTGAGCAGATTGCTCAATTAATTGAGTCGTTTGAACGTACGATTCCAGGCAGATCCTGGGTGAATACAACGGTAAAAGAGATTCGCCATATGCAGCTGGACGAGAATGACAATTTTCCTGAGATACTGCATCCGATTCAGTTGTCTCAGTTTATTCTGGAGGAACTTGGTGCGTTTCGTACGATTTATCAAGCGGAAGCCCATCATGATCTGATTGGACATATGCTTACCTACGGTCATGCGCTGAACATGCTTTATGAGCTGGGATATCAGGCCCTGTTTTATAAAGGCATTCCGCCTTTTCTCAAAATGGTCAAGGCCTTGCGCCTGAGCCGTGATATCGATCTGACGCCGGAGGCAGCCACGCTGCAATCCCCTGTGGACATGTTACCACTAGCACAAGCTGAGCGTTCACGCGCTCTGCCACATGAATTGGAATACTGGTTGAAGGATCGGCGCTGCCGTGACTGGTATGGCGGGCATATTTTCAAATTTCCGTTCAGCTTCTATCACCATGCCAAACATGAGGAACCTATGCCTGAAATTTGGGAGAACTTCCGTTATATTATTGCGTAGGAAGTATAACGAACAAATCACATTCTATACAATCTATATGTATCGAGTAAACCTTAGAAAGATCCATTACTCAAAATTAACGTTCATTAAATCAAGCACTTGTCTAAGCGGCAGGTGCTTTTTCGTCATTTCCATTTTCTCGCAGAAAACCAACGAGAAATCGGCGTAATTCATCCGCAATACCGTCTGCATGAGGGAGAAAAGAAGGTAAGATGATATTATCGGATCAGAAGCAAGGGGAGCAACGTGTAGCGTACAGTGTACAAAGTCTAAACGATGTGCAAGAGACAGAAAAGTAGATCCCGCACAAAAGTCAGGCCAGCAAATGCTGGTTTTTTTTCATTTCGGTGATTGCGCCCTTGCCCTGATCGGGTATTGAAGAATATCAAAAAACAGGAGGCTACATGATATGAAAACAGTATTGTATGTACCACTCGATGATCGTCCGGCGAATCTGGATGACGTAATTGTACAAGGGAAAGCAGCCGGTCTTCACATCGTTACACCCAACCTGAAGGATATCAAGAACCGTTTGGATACGAAGAAGACGACCGACGGCACAACGCTGCTGGGCACTTCGACGCCCATTTACGGGAATCCGTCCAACATCTATGATTTCATTGTCAAACATGCAGCGAAGGCAGACGGTTTCATTATTTCAACGGATATGCTCGCTTACGGTGGATTGATCGGCAGCCGTCAGCTTCGCGAAAACGGCGGCGGAACGTATCCGTCATATGACGAGCATACGACTCATTTGCTGGATGTCATTCGAATCATTAAAACGAAGTATCCGCGCAAACCGCTGTTTGTGATGGATACGATTATGCGACTGGCAACGACTTCGTTTGCAGATGGATTGGCACTGGATGCGTATAATGAATCTCGCTCTCTGATGCAACAACCACGCCAGACTTATACGGAATTTGAAGATATTATTCAAGGATATAACGTTTCTACAGATGGAGTAGAGTACGGGGGAACCACATATTTCGATAAACAGAAATACTACAATACAAGACAGCACAAGTTTAAAACGAACCGTTACATTCTGGATCAACTGGCTCGTACAGGATACATTGATTTCCTTGCCGTTGGTGTGGATGATGCGAATACACAAGGGGTTCAGATCAACGAGATCAAGTATGTCGAAGCGCGGATTAACGAATGGCTTGGCGGTACGGATGGACAGAACCCGGATCGTGCGATTATTTTGCCGGATGCCGATGGATTGGGACATGCTTTGGTCGCACGGATGGCGAATCAGCTGTTCAGAGGTGGGGCTAAAACAAAATATGGTGTGAAGTATTACGGGCCACACGGTTCGACGATCATCAATACCTATGAATATATGGATGTACACCAAAACGTGGTCCACCACGTCGATATCGTCGGCGGTGTTATGATTGAGGATGGGGCAGATTCCGCAGTGGATATGGAGATCATCGCCATTACAGCACTTGATCAGGTGCAGGAGGCGGTGGAGCGTTTGGCAACGAATGGGGAGCAGGGGTTGCCTTCGATCCTGATTGATTTTGTGGGCAAAGGGCCTGCGAACGTCGATGTGGCTGAAGTATTGCTCAATAGTCCATATACCGGACGTGTACTTGGATACAGTGCCTGGAATACACCGGGAAACAAAATTGGTCTTGCGGTTGGCATGGCACAATCCAGATTTGCGCTAATCACTACGGAAAAGCATAAACATAAGTTGCGGGATGCCATGAATGCACACGGCTCACTATTGTTCAAACGTTTCCTGAAGGACTACAGCTACAAAGCGGTAGCCATTGCCGATGTTCGCACCTATTCGCGTGCGCATGCCCTGTATACCAATGTGGCAACACTGGCGGATCAGAATATGGTGCTGTTTAACTCGGAAGAGGACTACGCTCATCTGCAAAGCTTGTTACGCGATCTCATGCAGACACACACCGCTGAACTGGCGAGCAAACCGGCTTTCGGGCAAGGTAATCCGGCCATCCGCCAAATCTGTGACGGGCAACTGACGTACGCCACGTATAACGGTGCACTTCTGGAATACAATAACCCTGATTTCATCTGGGGACGCGCGTTCGAAATTACGCTGAGCCCGCAGGTGAGGATGAATTAAAATCATGTTTTAGAATGACAGGAGAAATGGGCTGTAGTTTAAGTTGAGAACGAATAAAGCGAGCTACTCATGAACGGTAGCTCGCTTTCCTATTCTCAATTCCAAGCAACTATGATGACGAACATCATAGCTACGACAAAAGAAAGTATGAGAAATGATTTATTATTGTGACGCTTATGTGCGATCCATAACCCATAAGAAGACATGAGAGATGAGATAAAGAAAAATAGGTAGAACAACATTCCTTCTGGAGAAAATAGAAAAGCACTGCTTGTAAAGTTCCAAAATCCAGGAAGAATAGTGATAGAATATACGGGGACAATGGCTGCAAGTGTGAATAACAGCGTTTGTGTCCAAAGAAAGTACTTATTCATCAATTTCAATAGAAGAATGGATAAGAGAAATAATAGCAAGGTTACTGTGAAAAAAGAGGGGGCTGTCCACATGAGAAGTTGTCCCCAATCACTCATTTTTTCATCATAAAGTAGAAATAAACTCAAAGTATAAGCAACTACACCTGCCAAATAACTTGAGATGAACACCCAGATGTAAAATAGATCAGATTTCTTCATTTAATCGCCTCCATTCTAATAGAACACGATCACTTTATTAAGGGTATGTTTTTATCATGTAAATGTCTATCTTTATGAGAAAAAAATCACATAAAAAGTGTCGTCTTTTTACCTCCCAAGCTCCGCCCTTATTCGCGCACAAGTCAACCCAATCACCATCCGCGGTAGGGGAAAAAGGCTGTAAGATAGTATTATCGGATCAATTGCCGAGGGACACACCGAAAGCACATACGCTAATGTACAGACCAGCCAATACGGCTGGTCTTTTTGATGCGGTGAGATTGTCCCTGCATTTTGATCCGGTTTCTACATGGAGTATGGAAAAAGGGGGAGTCCCGAACTGCCACATGGTTGCTGTAACATGCGGCAGTATTCACTTTTACGGCGGAAGGGGGCGAAATGAATGTGTCTATTAGCACACGTATTAAAAAGACGTTAAAGCAGAAGCTTGCGGCTCTTATACCTGCTTGGGAAGGGCGCGTGCAGGATATTCCCGCTTCGGGTGAAGTGTTGTCAGGTCCATGCGCAGTTGTTGCTTTTGCCGAAGAAGTACCGAAGTCAGCTTGGGCAGGATACAGGCGAATCATCAAGATTTCACCGTATGCCCGATCGGAAGACGGGGGTGCAGAGCTGGTGGAGGTCTGGTCAGCATCGTTAATCGCGGGCTTGCATCAGGTGCGGCTGGAGGATGAGGAAGGTGGAGCTTTTACTTGCCTCTATCTGGGTTCTACGGACAGCGACCGTGCAGATGTTGCCTCAGGTTTGATCACACGTAGTTTGCGCTTTGGTGTGTACGTTCCTGAACCGCAAGGCGCCGCCGGGAATAGCCCTGTCATGGGTGATCCTTGGCTTGTTGCACTGCAGCTTTGGACAGCGAACATGCTAGGATCGAACTGGTCTGTGTATGCCAATAGTTGGCCAGGTGGGTATAGGATGCCGTCTGTACTGTGGCGATTAAACGGGAACAGTACCGCAGTGGCGGGAACATCGGCGCTTGAAGTACGCAAACAGTGGATCGGGCATGTTCTTACCGATGATACAATTCTGACGGATCACGCGGCAAGTTATCTGGTCAAGCAATTGGCACTTCAATCGCGGATTCCAATGACTCCATTGGATAGTGAGGAAGCTGGAGCTAACGCGATCGGCGAGAGTCATACACGTTATGTGACAGTAGATGAGGTAACAGCGGATTTGCAAGCCGATGCGTATCTGAATGGACAGATTCGTCTGACATTAACACAGCGAATCCGTCGTCCGGTTACAAGTGCACCTCTTATGCGTGAGATCCACCATAACAAAGGAATCGAGTAAAAGTAAGCCCCAGAGAAGCTATCACTAAGGGATAGTTTCAGATCGTTTTATACCTTAGCTTATGTAGACTCATAGCTTTAGTAAGACTGCTTCTTCGTAGAAATTTTATAGATTACAGGATCAAAAATTCATAGGTGAGACGAGATCATTTGAACTTTGTTAAACCAACGAGGTGAGAGATACATGGCAAGCTTTTTGAAAAAAAAGTTACCGGTTCTCCCGCAGTATACGCGGGCTGAACTGATGAATCATTCGGAAGCCCTCTTTGCCGTGAAGGCAGAGGTGCTGGCTGGTGCGCTGTTCGAAGCGGCGCACGAGACGTTTTCCATTGAAGAAGCACAGGCAAGAATCAACCAATTTTTGAAAGCGAAGGTGAATGAATAATGGCAGGTGGAACTTGGGAACAAACAAATCGTCCGGTCCTTCCGGGATTGTATATGAATTTTCAGGCGGCGGCGTCTTCGGCTATTCAGGCGGGCAGTCGTGGAACGGTCGTTGTGCCGGTCAAGGCTAACTGGGGTCCGGTGGACACGTTTGTGGAAGTAAACAGTGAAACGGCAATTGAACGTACATTTGCGGCAAATGCACTGGATAACGGTACGGCTTATGCGTCTTTGAAACTGGCTTTGCTCGGCGGACCGAAGAAACTGCTCGCTTATCGGGTGGCAAGTTCGGCAGCGAAAGCAGCTACGCTGACGTTGAAAGACGGTGGTGGTGCGGATGTGCTCCAACTCGATGCAAAGTATCCAGGCGACCGTGCGAATGGCTTCTATGTAACGATTCAGCCAGGTGTGATCGACAATACGAAGTTTGAAGTGCGTTTGTTTGAAGGCAATCGGATGTTATATGCGCTCTTGACGTCAGATGTTACTTCAGCAACTCTTGCGAAAGAGATCAATGCCGATGAGCAAAACCTCTGGATCACGGCTCAGGCGATTGGAGAAGGGACTGGGGAGGTTGCGAACGTATCGGGTGCGGCTTTCAAAGGTGGTGTAAGTGGCAATGATGCACTGACGAATGCAGAGTACATTGTTTTGCAGGGGGCGCTGGAAGGCGAACAGTTTGATGTGCTTGCCCTGGATCATGCGGCGGATGCAGCGTTGCTTGCGAGCTTTGCGGCGTGGGTCAAACGGGTTCGCAGTGAAGGCAAGCCAGTCATGGCTGTATTCGGTGGCTCCACAGCAGATGATACGTCCGCTTCGGCAGCTCAGAAGGCTGCAACGCGCTCCCTTACGCTGAACCATGAAGGTGTGATTAATGTGGGCACGGGTGTGCGTTTGGGCGATGCGTTCTATAGCTCCGCACAGACCTCGGCTTATGTTGCAGGTCTTATCGCCGGACAACGTCTGAACGAATGCACGACATATGCGGCAACACCTTTTGATGATGTTACACGCCGCTGGACACGCGCCGAACAGGAGCAGGCTGTACAGAATGGCGTATTTATTTTCTTCCACGATGGACGCCGGGTTAAAGCTCTCCGTGGCGTGAATACGCTGGTTACCCCTGCTGCCGGACAAAATAATGCGTGGAAAAAAATCCGGTCGATCCGGGTCATGGATGCGATTAATACAGATTTGCAGCGTTCCGCTGAAGACACGTATATCGGTAAAGTGAATAATACCGAAGAAGGTCGTCAGGCACTGATTGGTGCGATGAAGGCTTATTTGGCGTTGCTCGCACAGAGTAATGTTATCGAAGCCGAAGGGTATGATGTTGTTCTCGACCCGGCCTATTATGGCGCATCCCCTGTGCTGAAACCGGAGGCCGATCAGGTATTCCTGCAATGGAATGTGAAGCTGACAGACGTGATGGAGCAACTGTTTGGTACGTTTTACGTGCAATAAGGTAAAAGGCTTGAAAGCAGGCTAACAGGCTAGTAGATCGTTTTGTAAAAAAAGAAGAAGGACATGTTGAGTGGTTGGTTTACACAAATAACGGAGAGGACAGCGAAATTCCAGGGATACAGCAATTAGAAGCATGTCGATCACGTCGTTATGATATGTGAACAATAACCACTCAACCATAATAAGGAGGAAATAAACATGTTGGATGCATCAAGAGTGATTCTCGGTACCCACGGTCAGCTGCATATGGATGGTGTGTGGCAGACTAATATTAACAAGTTGGAGGCCAGCGTAGAGATTGAGAAACGTGAGCTGAATCTTGTCGGCAACGAATGGAAGGTTCACAAAAACGGTGCCAAAAAAGGTACAGGTACGATGACAGGTTACAAGGTTACGTCCGATATGATCAAGCGCGGCTTTACCAAATTTCAGATTATCTCCAAGCTGGACGATCCCGAGTCGTACGGACATGAAAGTGTGCTGCTGAAAGGATGCATGGTAGATAAAATTCAGCTGGCGAACTGGACGGCAGGCGAGGAAGTGCCGGAAGAAACGGGCTTTACCTTTGAGGGATTCGAATTGCTGAATCCGATTGTAGCGAACTGATTTTTATGAAACGTTACTGGATTTGTTCACAATAGGCAAGGGCACTGAAGCAGACCGGGAACCTCTCGGTCTTTTTGGTGTCTTAAGATGATTATGAGATACACGGAAGCACATCGAATTCAGAGAATACATGAGAAAAAGGAGATTTTTAACCGATGAGTATGAATGAAAATTTGTCCGAAGAGCAGATTTTGGATCAGTTGTTTGAGGCGGCAGAACGTCTGCCAGAAGAAAATGTTCGTATCCAGCGTCTGGATCTGCTGCTCACCTTGCGTGGATTGACGTCTTCCAAAGTGGATCAGATTCGCGAGCGCTGTACGATTCGTAAAACGACAAAGGGGCGCACCGAAGAAAAAGTGGATACCGAAACGTTTAATGCCCTGCTGATCTCCGAGGCTACGGTGAAAATGAGTGTACGCGGACTGGAACTGTCCGGCTGGGGAGACAACCGCATCACCGGACGTATGAAGTTGTCAGGTGGAGAGCAGGCGGTGCGCCGTATGTTGCTGGCTGGTGAACTGGATGCGGTTGGTGACAAAGTGCTCGAACTATCCGGCTTCGGCGTGGAGATTGAAGACCTAAAAAACTGATTCACTCCGGCGGGATGACCACGTTCCTGTATCACATGTGGGTGCGTCATCATCTCCGTCCCGGAGAGTTCTGGTCTTTGCCACGGGGGGAGCGCTCGCTTTTGCTTGCGTTCTCGGAAGAAGAGATGGCGGCCATATCCGCTCAAATGAATCGTTAAGCCAAACAGGCAGGAGGTGAAACAAATGGCAGAAATGATTATCGGGTTATCCCAATCCAACACACAAATGAAGACGACCCTTCGTTATCTGGATCAGATTCAACGTTCCACAGATCGCTTGAACCGGGTTCGTTATCAAGGGTTGATCAAAGTGAATGATGAGCTGAGAACCACCGGACGCAGACTGGAAAGCATCTATAGTACCGCTGTCCGTTTGAGCCGCTTGCGGATCACACCGAGAATTGGATTGGACGATCAGCTAAGTCCGGCTTTGGATCGTGCGCTGATCAAACTGAATAGCTTCCGCAATCAGTTAGTAAAGGCTTCTGGAACGGTGTCGGTCGAGGTGAAGCAAAAGGTTGAAGTGGCGATGGGGAAAATGACGCCAGCAAGTGGGCCTTCGTTGGCGCTGAACATTGGCAGTAATAATAATACAGTCAATAATCCAGCCAAGGAAGAAGAGCCTAAGAGTTGGTTGGATACATATGTCTTTGACCCTGCTGAAAAGGTGAACAGTTTGTTTGATGTATTTAATAATGTTAAAGGAATTTTTGAAAAATTCAAAAAGAAAAAAGAAGAACCTCCTGCTTCAGATCCAACCACAAGTCCTGCAGCTAAATGTTGCTGTTGTACAGGTGGAAAGATAAGTAAAAACCGCAGAGTCCGTTCTTCGAATACGGATGGTGGTAGTTCAGATCGGGGTAGGCGAAATTACCGAAGTGGAAGAAGATCAAGTAGTCGTACGAACCAGGGCCCATCACCAATACCAAGTCCAGTACCTGATACCCCAACTCCTCCGGCCGATCGCAATCGTAATAGAGGAGGGAGAAGAAGAATCCGCGGGGGCGGTCGTTTAGGTTTTATGGATAGTTCATTGGGGTCTTTAACTGACATGTTATCTGGTAACGGGTTGATGGATAATTTAAGTGGTGGCTTTGCCAAAGGTGCAAAGAAATTGCTTGGTCCAATCAGTATGCTGGCAGATGTGGCTAATATCGCCAATGCACCTGCTGAGGAAAGAGGCCGTGCTGTGGGGAACATGATTGGCGGAACGGCGGGTACTGCGATTGGTAGCGCCATTGGTAGTTTTATTTTGCCAGGAATCGGTACTTACATTGGTGGTGCTGTTGGTGGTTGGGCTGGTGGTGAAGTGGGAGGCTGGATTGGAGATAAGGCGAAGGATATCGGTAGCTTTGTATCCAATGCATCGGAAGGTTTAGGCAACGCGTTATCTGGTGCTGCTGACTTCGTCTCTGAGAAAGCAAAGAGTCTCACTGAGGGATTTTCTAATTTTTTCGGTTTTGGATCGAAAAAAGAAGAACAGACTACTCCGCCTGCAACCGTTGCTTCAACCCCTTCCGTACCTGCAGCGCCGCAAATGCCGCCAGCGTACAGGCCAGAATTTTTATCGATCACCGGACCCGAAGCTTATATGAACAATCGATTGGGCTCACCGACAGCTACGGGTTTGATTGGAACAAGTATGATGCAATCTCAAGCGATGGCGTTAAATCAAACGGGACAGCAGAGCGGTAAAGCATCGCCACTCACAGTAAGTATCTCCGAAGAACAGATGAGCAGTCTGGCAAGTTACCTTAAGGATTTCAAAACGGAAACGACCAACCAGATCTCGGTGAATGTAGCGCCGGGAACGGTACAGGTGACGGTCCGCGAGAACGCAATTGATTACGATGCTGTGACTCAACAGGTAGGGCAACGGATCTCGAACGAGCTCCGCCGGGCGATGCAAAATCGCAAAACGATTATGGCCTAAGCAGAAAGGAGGCCGCAGATATGTCTACACTTAAAGATGAAGTTGGTACTAACGAAATGTCGTTCACGTTGAAGGATGGCAGTACTTCGTTTGTATTCCCGGTGAATCCGGAAGAAGTCAACATTTCCAGATCAAAAGGATACGAGACGATTAATATGCTGGAGCATGGCGAGTTTGACTTTGCACAAGGGGAGAAGGTGAAGGAGATCACCTTCTCTTCTTTTTTTCCAAAAGAGTATGATAAATCCTATTGTACGGTGACGGACATTCCTGATCCACGCGTGGCGATGAATGTGTTGAACACTTTCCTCATCTCCAAGAAACCACTGCGTTTCATCATCTCCGGAACCGGAGTGAATGTACCCGTGTTTCTGATTTCACTCAACTCGAGTTTTCGCGGCGGGGAGCCTGGAGATATATATTTCGATTTGACGCTGCGAACGTGGCGGGATTCGAAAGTGGAGAAGGTGGGTTCGGGTGCTGCTGGTAGCAAGTCTGGTTCACGTACCGATCTGAAAAAAAATAGCAAGACGTATACCGTCAAAGCCGGGGATTCCCTGTCTAAAATAGCCAAGCTTGAGCTCGGAAATAGTTCCAAATGGAACGAGATTTACAAGCTCAACACCAAGATTATCGGCAGTGATCCGAACCGGATCAAGCCGGGGCAAAAGCTGGTGATGCCATGACCTACAAGGTCATTGTCGATGACAAGTACGATATCACCAAGCTTGTCGAAACGATTACGCTGAAGGACTCGCTTGATCAGATTGCCTATCAGGCGAACATCCGGCTGGCCGTGTCGGCATCTTCAGGTCTTCCTGCGATTTCACCGGGCATGGCGGTACGGATTAGCGGGGTTCCTTTTGGCGAAAAATCAATGGTCTATCTTCTCCATCCAGCGGTCATTTGGGAAGCGGAAAGCTCCAATAGCGGTACCAAGCGTTTGTCCCTCACGGTCTACGACCGAATGATTTATCTCGAAAAATCGGAGGATGAATTCCTGTTTCCCAAGGATCAGACGGCAGTACAACGGCTCAAAGCTTACGCTAAGGAATGGAAAATTCCTCTGGCTACGTTGCCAGAGATCAAGACCAAGCTGGGTAAGGCGGTGTATCGGTCACAGACGATTTTTTCGATGATATTTGCCGATCTGAAAGAAACAGCCAAGTCCGGGGGAGACATGTACCACCCACGGATGATGCCTGGCGGGTTGCAGTTGTTTAAGGTAGGTAGCAACACGAAGGTGCACGCGCTGGATCGGCTAATCGATCTGACGCAGATGCGGACGCTGGAGGGTGCGGTTACGAAAGTAAAAGTCATGGCAGCGTCTGAGTCTGGCGGTAGCGGTAAAGAGGTGCCTTCCAAAGTGCTGGCGATTGAGCAGAGTGATACAGAGCAACTGGGTACACTGCAAAAACTGATCGAGGACGATCAGGTAAAAACAGTCGCCGCCGCAAAAAAACTGGCGAAAAGCAAGCTGACAGGCATACAGGAGACGTTTACGATCTCGGCCCCGGATATTAATACGATTCGCGCTGGAGACGCGGTCACGCTGAAAGGTTTGAAGCTGATCGTCATGTCTGTCAGCCGGGATCTGTCAGCCGGGCCGGGCACGATGACGCTGGAACTGGGCACGGCGGAGCTGGTGAAAAGGAGGTTTTATCTTGAATAAAGAAGATCCGTACGGGGAGTTTGCCGATGTGATGCGGGGAGCGATGAGCACACATTCCCGTCAGGCGGTGAGAGGTCTGGGCGCGGTGCTTGGTACGATCACGGCGTCTGGTGTGAAGCTGGACGATTTCAAGCACGAAGTGCAGGACTATCTCGTGGCTGAGCTACCGGGCACGCTGGGGTTGCCGGAGCGCGAGATAGCTGGCGCGATTTCCGGGATATCTGACGTGGCTGGCGGCGGTACGACGGGCACGGGACGCTTTCTTTTGCAAAAAGAGGAAGTGGAAGAAGCAGTCTGGTCTTTGGGCAAAGGTTTGAAAGCCGGGGATCGCGTGCTGGCGATGCGGGTGAATGGCGGGAACGATATTGTGGTGCTGTGTAAGGTGGTGAGTGCGAATGCCTAGTTTGTTTCCGGAAACGGGTATGGTCTGGGGAGATGAAGAGGACCTGTCGGGTGCGGCTTCGGAAGAAGTGCGTTTTGGAAGAAGCTGGCGCTATGACTATGACGCCGGTGATTTTGTGCTGACTCCAAGTGGCAAGGTGGCTACAGCAGACGCGCATGAAGCGTGGGTGCAATGGTGTATCAAGGCGGTGAAAACTCCGCGGTACAGACATGTGATCTACTCTCGGGACTACGGTTCGGAGCTGGAGGATCTGATCGGTCAGGGGGATAGCCGCGGTGTGATGGAAAGTGAGATTGCCCGGATGGTGACGGAAACGCTGCTCGCTGATCCGCGTACGGACGCGGTGGACCAGTTTACATTCGATTGGGACCGGGAGCAGTGCGGGTTTACGTGCCGGGTGATGAGTGTGCAGGATGAGATGTTTATTCTGGAAAGTGAGGTGATCTGACGGGATGGCTGAGATTCCGCGTTATTTGGAGGGCCAGACGGAGGAACAGATTATGCAGCGCATGCTGGATCGTCTGCCCGCGGATCTGGACAAGTCGGAAGGTTCGTTTTTGTGGGATGCGGAAGCTCCGGTAGCTTTTATGCTGTCCGAGGCGGCGCTTTGGGCGCAGGAGCTACTGCGGCGTGGATTTGCCAGTACAGCGGCGAGCCATGATCCGAATTTTCGTTCGGAGGAGCTGGATTTGCGGGCGGGGGAACATGGCATTACACGCCGGGCGGCGGTGGCGGCACAGGGCACCGTGAAATTTACGGGTGAGCCGGGGAAAGTCGTGCCAGCAGGTACGGTTGTAGCTACGCTCGCAGATGAGGTGTCCGGTGAAGCGTCGCTGGAATATGAAACGGTGGGCCGTGTGGAACTGGATGAAGATGGTGTGGGGAGTGTAGGGGTACGTGCGCTTGTTGCTGGAAAAGAGAGCAATGTACCCGCAGGCACGTTAACCGTGCTGTCTACACCGGTAAGCGGCGTGACGTCCGTGGTGAACACGGACGTCATTAAGGGCGGTGCGGACATCGAGGCAGATACCGCGCTGCTGGAGCGCTTTTATGCCAAAGTCCGCAATCAGGGTACAAGCGGCAACAAAGCACAGTATGTGCAATGGGCCAGTGAAGTGCCGGGTGTCGGGGCCACGCGGGTGATCCCGCTATGGCAGGGGCCGGGTAGCGTTGGGCTGTATCTGCTCGATACGGACAAGCGCGCTGCCGGATCTGATCTGGTGGCTGCGGTGCAAAAGTATGTTGACCCCACGCAAGATGGACAAGGCGAGGGCGTTGCCCCGGCTGGACCTGTGGTGACGGTGATGCCGGCAGAGGAAGTGCCGATGAACATTCAGGTGAAGCTGACGCTGGCAAGTGATGCCACGCTGGCGGATGTCCGGGCATTAATCGAGCGCGGGGTTACCGCGTATTTGAAGCAGCTTGCTTTTGCCGATCCACTCGTACGTTACACTCGTATTGCTGCGATTCTGCTGGACATCCCGCCGATTATCGATTATTCGGAGCTAACCGTGAACGGCGTAAGCGACCAGAATATCGAGATGACCGCCAACCAGGTGGCTGTGCTGGGGGCGGTGGATGTGCATGAGTAGTGTGGGAATTGAGGTTAGGAATGCTGTAGATGTTGGACTTACGAGTGAGAAAGGGCAGGAGCTGTTCTCGTATTTGCCTCAGTATTATGAGACTTCGCGCGTCATGCGGGCCGATATGCAGGCTAAAGGCAGTGAGATGGATCTGCTTTATCAGGCTCTGGACGAGACGCTGGAGCAGTTTTTTGTCCGCACGGCAACGTGGGGGCTGGATTTTTGGGAGGAGGAGCTTGGCATTGAAACAGATCGTCTCAAACCTGTGGAGCAACGGCGTGCTGTGGTGGAGTCGAAGCTGCGCGGGGCAGGTAAGTTTTCGGGTAGGCAGGTCGCGAATGTAGCCGAAGCCTATGCCGGGGGCAAGGTGGATGTCACTTTTCAGCCAGAAGCGTGGAGTTTTACGGTGAGTTTTGTAGATACGATGGGCATTCCGCCCAATATCGATGATCTGAAACGAGCTATTGATGAACTAAAACCGGCCCACATGGCCGTGGAATATAAATACCGTTATCTGGTCTGGGACGACCTGGACAAGAAGCAGAAAACTTGGGATGAACTTGATGCCGCGTCCCTGACGTGGAATGAACTGGAGGTGTGGGCGTAATGCCACAGGAAACCGATCGTTTGAAATTACCTCTTCCGCTAGGAAATGAAACTGTGAGTCGGGAGAGCATTAATGCAGTTTTTGAAAAGATTGACGCAGGCGTTGCGACGCAAGCCGATTTGGATACACTTCGTGAAGCAGTGAGCAAGATGGACATTCCTGATGCGTCTTTGACGCAGAAAGGGAAGGTGCAGTTAAGCAACGCTACGGAGAGCACAAGCCAAACTCTCGCGGCGACATCCAAGGCGGTTAATGATGCAAGACAGGCAGCGGAGAATAACGCCAAAGGCGCAAGTCTACCGCGTACGGGTGGAGCGTTGACAGGTAGGTTGACAATGCAATCATGGGGGGCTTTATCCGCGAATACGAATGGTAGCACCCTTTATGGTAATAACTGCTACTTACACCCAACAGATGGGACGTTCCGGTTCGAGAACACTCATTCTTTTGTTGGTGCTCGTGGCGTCTATCTGCGGTTTTTTGGATCGTCCAAAGAAATGGAAGTTTACATGTTCGACACTGGTTCAGTAGCGACAACAGCTGGTGAGATTTTTACCCCAACTCTTAAACGCATAATCAATGCGGATGACGTGATCTTGCCGAATGACAACCCTACAACCAACTTTTTATCTAATTCGACTGGATTGTTTGGTTTGGATGGCTGGACTAGCGGGGGGTCAGTCCCGTTCAATACCTCCGTTAGTGGCGATGTAACTGGAATGTTTTATGTAGATGGTGCTGTCCCGTCTGGTCAGTACGCCATACTGGATAGCGTTGCAATGACTGTGTATGCTGGCATTAAATATGATCTGCAAGCTATGTTTTTTAGTAGTGGCTCATACACAAATAGTTATATACTGATTGAGGTTAAAAACGTGTCTAATGGCGAAACTTTGTTCACGTTAAATGCAGACCCCCAAAAGTGGTGGCATCGCAAAAAGATGACGCTTACGATGCCTACTGGAGTAAGTCAGATTAAATTAAGGCTTGTTGTTAGTAACGCGCCCGCTGGAGTAGCAAAGGCGTTTTCGCGTATAAGATTTAATTTACACAACTTGGAAAAAGACATGCCTTACGATTTCACAGGAGACTTAGCTTATATCGGAAGTGAGCTGAAAGCGGTAAAGCGATCTGGCGTTGACGCGAAGCAGGGCGTGGTTAACGCCATCAACGCCAAGGGTGGCAGTGCTTCGACCAATGACACATGGGCTCAACTAGCGGCAAAGATTAACGCAATTCAGCAGGGGGCGTACTCGGCATCCGAACCCGTTATAAGCTACGTTAGTACCAACATTTCAGCGGGTCAACTAGGTTGGGTGCGTGATTTTGCAGTAGTTCCAGCGAACGCAAAAACAATATCTATATCAAACTATTCTACTGGCTTCGGTTTATGGGGTATAAGGATAGCGAGTTCTACTACGTCACTTGCATTTGGGCTTAGAGATGCAAACGGACTTATATGGCGTCTTTCAGAACAGGCTTATGGTAATAACCCGGCAGTATACGCTTTAAGTCTTTATACTCTGCAAGCAGACCTAAACGCAGGCGTAGCGGCTAGTTTGTATCTGCTATCGGGGAGTAACTACGGTCTTCATGACGTTACTCCACAGTCTAATGTCGGGTCTGTCAGACTATACGCTTCTCCTCCAAAGCCTGCTGGATTTGACAGTACTCGTGATATGACTATAGGGGTCTACATTAATGGTTCTGGCAGTTTTGCTACTAGTTTTACCAGTTCCGCATACGGACTAAGGCTACAAACGACATAATCAAAAAGGGGTGTGGCGTTGTGAGCCGTGAAAACTTTTACCGCATACTCATATTCGTCATGCTGGCATTGACTTTCTTCGCAAGCCTCATGGCGTATGTGTATGGTGGTGACCCCTACAACGACAACGCCAATAACATCAACATAAATATAGGACATCAAGCAGGTAATCTGGGCATAACAGGGGTTGGCAGGTTGTTCTGTACTTGGTGTACTTGGCGTGAACGTTCTCTATTTGAGCCACTCTAGTAGGGAAATTACAGGTAGAGAGCATCTTTTCATTTTATGATATTTTAATATAGATATTAATGAAAATGATTTGAATTGTAAATTTATTACTTATGTTTTTTTTATCATGAGTTTAAAGGAGGTGAAGCCATGGAACGATGGGACACCCTATGGAAATGGGGAATTGCGCTGATGAGCAGCTCGGCAAACTACTTCTTTGGTGGTTGGTCAGGAGTGCTCGGCGTACTGCTAGTCTTCGTTATTCTCGATTACCTAACAGGGATCGTGGCGGCGGGCATGACGGGCAAACTTGAAAGTAATGTTGGACTGTTTGGCATCGCACGAAAGGTTTTTATATTTGCAATGGTGTCGGTGGCTCATCTGGTGGACGGTGTTCTGGGAGACGGACATTTGTTCAGGGATGCGGTCGCCTTTTTTTATATCGCGAATGAGTTGCTGTCCATTATTGAAAATGGTGGCAAGCTGGGCGCCCCGATTCCGCCAGTTATTCGGCAAGCTATTCAAGTGCTCAAAGGAAAGGCGGGGGAGGAACCATTACCAATCCCATTGTCACATACTCCTCCGTCGTGGGATAATACCAAAAGTGAAAGTAATCATTCTCCAGAGTATGAACAGTCCAAAGAAAAAGCCGCGGATCAAGACAACAATTCAGATTCTAAGAGAAGCAGTTAAAGTATTTAGCTAGAAGTATCTGAATTAGTTCGATTTAATATAGAACAGTTAGTTTTTTACTCAAACATGATGTGAAGAACGAACAGGGACGAAATAACTAAGCAGTGCAACAATGAAAAAGGCACCCGTTACGGGTGCTTTCCTTACGTTGAGTCATCCCTTCTATTCATTACTGTTGTTTATCTTTTATTCTTTGTTACTCTATGATCTCATAGCATTTTCATTACAACAATGGACACGCACACAGGCAGCATTTAACCCGTCCGCATTAACTATATACAAATGGCAACTAGCCGCATAAAGGGTGTGAGAAATTTGCAAAATAGAACCCCGGGCAACACGCAGGGCATTGATGTCTCCAGGTATCAGGGCAATATCGACTGGGCGAAGGTGAAGGCAAGCGGCATGACCTTTGTGTTTATCAAAGCAACCGAAGGGCGGACCTATATTGATCCGAATTTTCAGAAAAATGTAAACGGTGCGCTGGCGGCGGGCATGATGGTGGGAACCTATCATTTCTTCCGCGGAACGTCTGTCGAGATTGCAAAGGCTGAAGCAGCGCATTATGCCAATACGCTGAACCAGATCGGGGGAGCCAAAGCCCTACAGTTGCCACCGGTTATGGATTACGAGAATAACCCCGGCAATCTGAGCAAAGCCCAGATGAATACGGTAGCCAAAGCTTTTTTAACAGAAATCCAACGTCTCACAGGTGTAAAACCGATCATATACACAGGAAATTCATTTGCTAGCAATTTCGATACTTCTTTGAGTTCCTACGATCTGTGGATTGCGCGATACAGCACGTCACGGGTGCCTGATGCTCAGCCGGCATGGAAGCGTTGGACGTTCTGGCAGTATACGGATTCGGGCAAGGTAAATGGCATCAGCGGTAACGTGGACATGAACGAATTCGAGGGAACAGCGGCACAGCTTAGAGCGAGATATACAGTAGCTACGCCAAGCCCGAATCCTACGAATCCAACGAACCCGACAGAGCCAACCAATCCGAATAATCCCGGCAACCCGTCGAACCCCACCACACCTTCGAATCCATCCAATCCGAATCCACCAACTGTACCACCGAAGGGGGGAGAACCGATGACAGCCGAAGAAAAAGCCGCGTTTGATGCGTTGAAGGCACAGGTCGATCGTTTACAGGCACGTCAGCAGATGGAAGTTCCTGTCTGGGCAAAGGCCGCAGTAGATGCAGCACTGGCCTATGATACCAAAAATCCGTTGTTTAGTATCGATAACGGAGCAAGCTACGACTTTTATCGTTTTATTACCGTGATGCACCGTAGAGGTTTTTTTAAAAAGTAAATGATATGAGTGAGACTTAACCCATAAGTTTGCCTTTTGGCAAACTTATGCTTCCAATTTACCCATCTACAAACTCACATTCCTATTTCGTTTTGAAAATGTATCGTTTCCCGTTAGCGAAATAACAGAAAGTTAACACTAATTTATTTTACAGAGATGACTTGTCCTTTTGTCATTTGCACTAATTCTTCGGGTGTTAATTGAAACACTGCTCTTGGATGTCCAGCAGCCGCCCATATCTCTTTAAATTGTAACAAGTCTTCATCAATAAGAGTGATGATTGACTCTATATGTCCTAAAGGTGGCACGCCTCCAATAACAAATCCTGTGTGTTCGCGTACAAAATCAGCGTCAGCTTTTCCTATACTGTCATTCAGATGGGTGTTAATTTGATTTTCATCAATTCGGTTTACTCCACTGGCTATAACCAATAAGGGTTTATCGTTATTTTTGAGTCGAAAGATAATTGACTTAGCTATATGTGCAACCTCGCAACCGATCGTATCGGCAGCTTCCTGTGCAGTTCGTGTACTGTCAGGCAGTTCTATGACTTTACTTGCATATCCCAACTCTATTAGTTTGTTTTGAACCTGTTGTGCACTGTCTTTAAGTTGACTTGTCAACGTGTATCCCTCCTTAATGATTACATGCGACTAAGATTCCGCATAATACATAACAACCTGTATCGTTACATCTTCGTCCGATTTATTGATATAACGGTGTTCAACATTGCCTGCAAATCTTATAGCCTGTCCTTCTGGTAAGGCGTACACTTCATCCTTAATCTGTAGATTAAACACTCCTGAGGTAACCGTGATGTACTCTTGAACCCCATCATTGTGTGGGAGTGAAACATAGTTACAAGTAGGACTAAGAATAATCGTAAACATTTCAATACGTGTTTGGGGGTCAAACGGAAACAGTAAGTATACTCTACAATTTCCATTGTCTTCTGTTAAATCTGGAATTTCTTTTCGAGCTGCAATGGATACTACTGCCTCATCCTCTTTAAGTAGAGATGAAAACGAAATATTGAGTCCCGTAGCAATTTTCCACACGGTTGTTACTGTGGGCTGCGTTTCTCCTCGCTCAATTTGATGAAGCATACCTTTACTAACCTTTGTTAAATCAGCAAGCTTATCTAAGCTTAACTGCCTATGTTTTCTAATACGTTGCAGGTTGTTTCCTATCCTGATGTGTATAGCATTCAAGAAGTAACCTCCTCTATTTTTGTTCATTATACTATACAAATATATCATTATATAGAACGTTTCACAAACATTGTATTGTACTTAACTACCCGTTATTTTAAACATTTTCTGACATACTTATAGGTAAATATTTGATCCGTCTATGGTTAAGTCTCAATGAGTCAGCTTTACAAATAGAACAGATCTGAATCTGGAGAAAAACAGGAAGGAACACGGGCGATTATTGTCGAGCTGTGTTCCTTTTTTGTACATAATGTCACTAATTCTGACGCGTGTAATATTGTTAAAAACGTATCTCTGTAAAGTTCTTGTCTAATTGGTAAATGTGATGTAAAGTAAGTTACACGAAAATGTTTTTCACCACGATTTAATACACAAACCTCCTCATCATGACAAAACCATAACATGAAAAGTTATTGTAGTGTCGATCTGTTCTATCCTTTTTTCTACCCGTATATGGATCAAATTGATCTTACACCTCATGAAGACAAACTCACGGAACGAACGTCCCAAAGCTAATGTTGCGATCTATTCTTTTCCCTATTCTAGGGTAAGTTTGTTGATCCGAATTGACCTTGGTTCAAATACATGAATTGCACGCTGGTGATCCGTTGATCCAGGCTTTTCAATGCTTCTACATCTATGGTATCCTCTCGCTCTGTTAATTTAACTCGTTTCCAAATTCTCAACACTTCAACACAGGTATCGCAGGCATATAAAGCCTTTAATTGATGATACAAAAATTACAACTAGGGATTATCTGATGACTAGCTATTTGTTGAACGATTCATTTACACAAAAACGGAGAGGACAGAAAAAACTGGAAAAGTGAAGCGCTCGCCTTTATCACCGGATTTTATCTGAGGACAAAGAGGATCAAAAAAATCTGGGGATAACAGCGATTGAAAGTTGTTCTGTCATCGGAGTGCCTGTGTAAATCAATTTTAGTTCAAATTAAATAGCATCGCATCGCCACCACATCATCGCACGCACGGCCAGAGGTACCGTTTTTCGGTCGCAATCATCACACACATTATGAGACAGGGAAGGGTGTTGTACGTATGCGAATGAGAAAAAAATGGATGTCCGGTTTACTGACTTTGGCACTGAGTACCGTACTTGTGTTATCTGGTTGCTCCAGCAGCAAAGATGGCGGGGAAGGAACGCCGGCACCTGCTGAAGGTAATGAACCTCCAACAGAAGCAGCCGCCCAGGATACGATGATTATGGGACGCGGCGGAGATTCGGTTGCGCTTGACCCTTCGATCGTAACGGATGGGGAATCCCTCAAGATCGGGCATCAGGTGTTTGATTCGCTCCTCGATTACAAAGAGGGCGGAACCGAAGTGGTTCCGGCGCTGGCTGAGAGCTGGGAAATTTCCGCGGACGGGCTAAAGTATGTATTTAAGCTGAAATCCGGGGTGAAGTTCCATGATGGAACTGACTTTAACGCGGATGCCGTAGTGTTTAATTTTAATCGCTGGAGCGATCCGGCAAGTGAATATAAATTCGAAGGTGATTCCTTCGACTATTATGATTCCATGTTTGGGCCAGATGGCGCGCGTGTGATCAAAGAAGTGAAGGCACTCGATGAATCGACAGTGGAGTTTACCCTGAACCAGCCACAAGCTCCTTTCCTGCAAAATATTGCGATGACTCCGTTTGGCATTGGCAGTCCGGCTGCCATCCAGGAGAAGAAAGAAAACTTCAAGAGTGAGCCTGTCGGCACCGGCCCATTTGTATTCAAAGAGTGGAAACGGAACGACTCCATCACGCTGGAGAAAAATGCAGACTACTGGAGGGAAGGATTTCCGAAGCTGAACAAGGTAATTGTGCGCTCCATTCCGGATAACACGGCTCGTTTCAATGCATTGCAAAATGGCGAGATCGATATTATGGAAGACCTGAATCCGGATGATCTGAGCATTCTGGAAGGCAATAGCGAGCTACAGAAGATTGAACGTCCGCCGTTCAACGTGGCATATATCGGGTTTAATTTTAAGAAAAAACCGTTTGATAACGTGAAAGTCAGACAAGCCCTGAACCATGCCGTGAACAAACAGGCCATTATTGACGCGTTCTTTGCTGGACAGGCAGAGCCTGCGGTTAACCCGATGCCACCTACTCTATGGGGTTACAATGATGAGATCGAAGATTACGCGTATGATCTGGAAAAAGCAAAAGCGTTGCTGGCCGAAGCCGGCTTCCCTGACGGATTGCCAGATCCGGTAACATTTTATGCCATGCCTGTATCCCGTCCGTACATGCCAGATGGCAAGAAGGTAGCTGAAGCAATTCAGGCGGATTTTGAGAAAATTGGTGTCAAAACAACCATCGAATCTCCGGAGTGGGCAACCTATCTGGAAGATTCCAAAGCCGGGGAGAAGGATGATCTCTATATGCTCGGCTGGACAGGGGATAACGGTGACCCAGATAACTTCCTGTATACACTTTTGGACAAAGACGCCATTCCAGGCAACAACCGTAGCTACTATGTAAATGAAGAGTTGCATTCCTTACTCACCAAAGCACAAACGGAGACGGATCAGGATAAACGTGCCGAGCTTTACAAACAGGCTCAGGTCATCATCAAGGAAGACGCTCCTTGGATTCCACTTGTGCATACCACACCGATTCTTGCCGGGAAAGCCAGCCTGAAGGGTTTTGTAACCTCTCCGCTGGGAACGGAATCGTATGTGGGGGCTTATTTTGAATAAAACTTTCGAGTGAAAATAAATGAAACGCAAGTGTTAAACCAAGTTATGCGCTGGCGGACATGCAATGCTTATTAGATTCTACATCCGGGTCGTGACGAGCCAAAGCATACGTGTTCGCCAGCGCTATTTCTTTGATTTTGCCAAAGTTGAAATCATGCAGATGAACCCTTTAGGGCAGGTGATCTGGAAGTGAACAGCTATATTGTCAAACGTGTGCTGGTACTGCTGCCCGTTTTGCTGGGCATGACGTTGATCGTTTTTTCCATCATCCATGCAATACCCGGTGATCCGGCCGAGACGATTCTGGGGCAAAAAGCAACGGAACAATCCAAGCAGGCTCTCCGGGATCAGCTCGGACTGGACAAACCCTGGTTCCAGCAATATTTCGCCTATCTAGGCGACTTGCTGAAAGGGGATCTGGGCACATCTATTCGCACCAAGGTGCCTATTGCCCAGGAAATCGTGCCTTATCTGACAGCGACACTCGAACTTACGATGGCAAGTATGTTGTTTGCTGTCATTATTGGTGTGAATGCAGGGATTGTCAGTGCTTGGAAGCACAACTCCTGGTTTGATTACTGTTGCATGGTGATTGCGCTTGTAGGGGTATCCATGCCGATTTTTTGGCTCGGGTTGATGGAGCAATGGCTGTTTGCTAACAAACTGCAATGGCTACCGTCCATTGGACGAATGAATGCACGTGATCCGGTGGATGCGATTACAGGTTTGTATGTGCTGGACACGATGCTTGCAGGACGCTGGGACCAGCTGTGGACGGTGACCAAACATCTGATTCTGCCAAGTGTAGCACTGGGGACCATTCCGATGGCTGTGATTGCGCGCATGACACGTTCCAGCATGCTGGAAGTGATGAGTTCCGATTATATTCGTACCGCCAAGGCGAAAGGATTGGGGCCGTTTTTTGTCGTATACGGGCACGCGCTGAAGAATGCATTTATCCCCGTGCTGACTGTTATCGGCATTCAAACGGGGTCTCTGCTGGGGGGAGCTGTGCTGACGGAAACGATTTTTGCCTGGCCGGGTGTAGGGCGTTACATATATGAAGCGATTAGTTCACGGGACTATCCTGTGATTCAGAGCGGAATCCTGATCGTAGCTTTCTTTTTTGTATTGATTAATCTGATCGTAGATTTGCTCTATGCGGTGTTTGACCCAAGAATCAGTTACAAGTAGGAGGGACAGGATAGCAGAGCAAAGCATCCTACGATACAACGATAAAGTCCCGATGGCTGGTTTATTCTTCTGTGTAAACAAACCGTTTATCTCTTCCATTATCTAAGTTCAGCAAAGGAGAACCTGTATGGCCAAATTGTCGACCAATACCGGACAAACCGTTGACGCAGTCAGCGCGAGTAGATCGGGTCCCTGGCGTGAGGCGTGGAGGACGTTTCGGCGGAATCGGCTTGCGTTGGCAGGGGTGATCATTATTCTTTTTTTCATCGTATTAGCCTTCCTTGCCCCCTATATTGCGCCCTATGATTACAAAGAGCAGGTGCTACAGGACAGGCTTCAAGCTCCGTCGGCTGAGCACTGGTTCGGGACGGATGACCTGGGACGGGATGTGTTTTCCCGTGTAATTCATGGTGCAAGAATATCGCTGTGGGTTGGATTTTTCTCCGTCATTGGGTCTATTGTTGCTGGAGCACTTCTTGGACTGGTTGCGGGGTTCTATGGAAAATGGGCGGACATGCTGATCTCGCGTCTGTTTGATATTTTGCTGGCATTTCCGGGCATCTTGCTGGCGATCGCGATTGTCGCGATTCTGGGCCCTTCTTTGCAGAATGCGTTGCTCGCCATTGCGATCGTGAATATTCCAACGTATGGACGGTTGGTGAGATCGCGTGTACTTAGCTTGCGGCAGGAAGAGTTTATTACATCGGCACGGACATTGGGAGCGGGGAACGGCCGAATCTTGTTTCGACACATTTTACCAAACAGTCTTACGCCCCTTATTGTGCAAGGTACCCTCGGAATCGGTACAGCGATTATCGAGGCAGCGGCGCTCGGATTTCTAGGTATGGGTGCGCAACCACCGGACCCGGAGTGGGGCAAGATGCTTTCGGATTCACGTCAGTACATCCAAAAGGCTCCGTGGACGCTCATCTTTCCCGGTCTTTCCATTATGCTGACGGTACTTGGTTTCAATCTGATGGGCGATGGCCTGCGTGACACTCTTGACCCAAAGATGGCGAAGAAATAACCGATATCACCCAACCGTCCCGAATTTCAATTCGTGGCGGTTTTTGTATTGCTGGAGCAAGTGCGTTACACTGGGAAGAGTGGTTGTCAGTATAGAAGTTTAATCGGTTTTTTACAGAATGAAATCCATGATTTTGTTAAAATAACCGTTTTCGTATTGACACCCAATTTTCCCATATGTTATATAAAAAGAAGGGTTTAGCACTCTGAGTCTTTGAGTGCTAACAAATGAAGCTAATCACACCACTACATATGGAATGGTTCAGTCGTATATGGCTCAGCTTGCCTCTGTACTCAACTGAATCATTTGATACCTAAATTCGAAAGGAGCACTTCATTCATGGCGGTTAAAAAAGAATTTCAGGCAGAATCCAAACGTTTGCTGGATATGATGATCAACTCCATTTACACACAGAAAGAAATTTTCCTCAGAGAACTGATCTCCAACTCCAGTGATGCCATCGACAAAATATATTACAGAGCATTGACGGACGACACGCTCGTTTTCAACAAAGAGGACTATTATATCAAGCTTACCATTGACAAGGAAAATCGCACACTTACCCTTACCGATACAGGGATTGGTATGACACAGGAAGAGCTGGAGAACAACCTCGGAGTCATTGCGAAGAGTGGTTCCCTGGCATTCAAAAAAGAAAACGAAGCCAAAGACGGCCATAACATTATCGGTCAATTCGGGGTAGGTTTCTACTCGGCGTTCATGGTGGCGGACAAGCTGACGGTAACGAGTAAAACGCTGGGCAGCAACGAAGCTTGGAAATGGGAATCCGAAGGTGCTGACGGGTACACGATTACACCTGCGGAAAAAGATACCGTGGGTACAGAAATCGTTCTAACGATTAAACAAAATACCGAAGAAGACTCGTATGACGAGTTTTTGGAAGAGTACCGCCTGAGATCCATCATCAAGAAATACTCTGACTTCATTCGTTATCCAATCAAAATGGATGTAACCAATCACCGTCCGAAGGAAGGTACGGAGAACGAGTTCGAGGATTACAAGGAAGAACAAACGGTCAACAGCATGGTGCCGATCTGGCGTAAAAATAAAAGCGAACTGACCGAAGAAGACTATACCAACTTCTATATGGAGAAACGGTACGGTTTTGACAAACCGCTGAAACATCTGCACATTAGCGCGGACGGCGCGGTGGTGTATAATGCGATCCTGTTTATTCCGGAGAATACACCGTTTGACTACTACACCAAAGAGTATGAAAAAGGTCTGGAGTTATACTCCAACGGCGTATTGATCATGGATAAGTGCGGCGACCTGTTGCCAGATTACTTTGGTTTTGTCAAAGGGATGGTGGATTCCGAGGATCTGTCTCTGAACATCTCACGTGAGATGCTTCAACACGACCGCCAGCTTAGCCTGATTGCGAAGAATATCAAAAACAAAATCAAAGGCCAACTGCAAAGCCTGCTCAAAGACGAGCGCGAGAACTACGAGAAGTTCTATCAAGCGTTCGGTCGTCAGCTGAAGTACGGCGTATACAGCGATTATGGCGCAAACAAAGATACATTGCAGGATCTGTTGCTGTTCACGTCTTCTAAAGAGAGCAAGCTTGTGAGCCTGGACGAATACGTCTCCAGAATGCCGGAAGATCAGAAGTATATCTATTATGCTGCGGGTGAGTCCATCAGCCGAATCGAGAAACTGCCACAGATCGAGGGCGTATTGGAAAAAGGGTACGAAGTGCTCTACTTCACCGACGATATCGATGAATTCGCGATCAAAATGATTACGAATTACAAGGAGAAAGAGTTCAAATCCATCTCCAGTGGTGATCTTGGTATTGAAGACAGTGCGGAAAAAGAAGAGACTGAAGCGCAGGACAATGACAACAAAGAATTGTTCGAAGCGATGCAGGCACAGCTGGAGGGCAAAGTTAAAGCGGTGAAAGCGTCCAAACGTCTTCGCAGCCACCCGGTATGTTTGTCCACCGAGGGTGATTTGACGATTGAGATGGAGAAAGTGCTGAAAGCTATGCCAAACAGCGGAGATGTTCAAGCGGATAAAGTGCTGGAGATCAACGTGAACCATGATGTGTTCAAATCGTTGAAAGATGCTTTTGCACAGGATAAAGAGAAGCTCAGCCTGTATACCAGCCTCTTGTATCACCAAGCATTACTGATTGAAGGATTGCCGATTCAAGACCCGGTAGAGTTTACGAATGATATCTGCAAAGTGATGGTATAGATCTGCTAGATTTAAAACTTCATTTAAAGTTTAACCCGACAAGACGTCATTCGTCTGTCGGGTTTTCTTTTATATCGAGGTAACACTCACCGGCTCAACTATCCACGTACAGTTCTTCATTCTATGCACAGACAGTAGTCTTGCAGGGTATAATATACATAGAGAGGACTGTGCATCATATGTTGATGTAAGAAGAGATGACATGACAGACGGATTTTGCTTTTCGAAACCGCAGATGTTGTGTATAATCACTCAAAATAGAGACAGTCGGCTAGGAGTGATCTACATGCAATGGCATGATCTGAGAGAACATAGACAATACCCTGAACTTACCAAGCTGGTGGGCTCTCGTGCAGCGTATGAGCGAGACTATTCCCGATTGATTCATTCCCCAACGTTCCGGAGACTGCAGGGCAAATCGCAAGTGTTTGGCGCAGGTACGGGTGATTATTACCGGACACGTCTGACCCATTCCCTTGAGGTGGCACAGATTGCGCGAGAAGCGGCGAGAAGCCTGTTGCGTCATTACCCGGAGGTAGATTGGGGCCGGGCAGAGAACCCCGGTCTGATTATCGATTCGGAAGTTGTAGAATGTGCGGCGATCGCACATGACTTTGGTCATCCACCTTTTGGACATAAAGGGGAAGAAGTGCTCGATGGCATTTTGGATGATCTGATCAACAGTGAGACGAAGAAGATTATGAAAAAAAGTCGTGCCGCGAAAGCCCCTAAGGCTGAGTCTGACGTACGAGCGGAGCTCAAACGGAAATATGAGCATTTTGAAGGCAACGCACATAACTTCCGCCTGATCATGTATTTGGAGAAACGTGAAGATATCGACGGACTGAACTTGTCTGATGCTGTGCTGCTAGGGATTAACAAGTATCCGTACCCTGGAACAGAGAGCAAGAAAGGCATGTATCACCACGAGTGGCAGTACATTCGTGAGATTCGGGAGCGCTGGAACATCCCGGCGGGCAAGAAAACGCTCGAAGCACAACTGATGGATCTATGCGATGATATTGCCTATTCTGCACATGATCTGGAGGATGGCATCAAGGCAGGAAAAATTGAAGTACACGAGCATTTCCTGCAAGACCAGCATATCAACCGGCTCATCGTAGACAAAGTTACAACATTGGAGGATCTGTTCTGGAAGGGCTGGACAAGAGAGGCGATCGCGGAAAAAGTGGAAGAAGTTCTTGCATCGTTCCTGCGCATCTGGAATGAGAAAATGCCTTTCTGCGAGCATGATTACTCGCGTACTCGTCGTGAGGTAAAGGCCTATTGGGTCAGTCTTTTTGTCGGCAGTCTAGGAGTCATTGATGACGGGGATTGGAAAAAGGTAACCTTTGTCCGCGAAGGCGTAGAAAACCTCGACATGTTACGCACCGTGAGTGTACTCAAGAGCTTCGCCTGGGTGACGATGATTCGGGATCTGCGCGTGCAACGCCTGCAGAAGCGCAGTGAGTGGATGATTAAACGGCTCTGGGATGCCTTTCTCGATCCGGAAACGTCAAAATCCATCATTCCTTCCGATTGGTTGCAACGATATGAGAAGGATCAAGCTAAAGCGCAGCCGATCTGGACTTGGGAGCATATGGTGATTGATTATATTGCAGGCATGACCGATGCATTCGCCGAGAAAATTTATAATGAACTTTACGGCCTGAAGGTCGGTTCGATCTACGATCTGGACTAGGTGCAAAATCAAAGAGAGGCAAGAGATCAAAGGAGTTGTACAGTGTGGTTGCAAATTTAAGTGAAACCTTTACTGAGAGCTTAGGTGCCAGCACACAAGATTGCTCTGGAGAAAAATTCAGTCTCGGCGTGCTGGATCTCGTTCCTAGACTGAATGGTGCATCCGCTGAGCATGCTCTTCAGCAAGCAGTGCTTTTGGCTCAACAAGCTGAAGCATGGGGTTACACACGATATTGGACGTCTGAGCATCATGATATGCCTGAACTTGCTTCGGCTTCTCCTGAGGTGTTGCTATCTCATATTGGTGCAAAGACAGATACCATTCTGCTTGGGTCGGGAGCTGTTCTGCTTCCGCATTATAGTCCACTCAAGGTTGCAGAGTCGTTCCGTCTGCTGGCTTCACTCTATCCGGGACGGATCGAGCTCGGGTTAGGACGGGCTCCTGGCGGAGGACCTCATGCAACGATGGCCCTCAGTGGCAATTATTTGCAACATGTCTCGAACCTTCCCGCCAAACTGGCTTCGCTTACCGAATTGCTGGAAGACCGTTTTACGTATGAGGATGTTCCGGTTACAGCGCGTCCAGTTCCAGAAATTCCATTATCCTTATGGATGCTAGGGACCAATGTCAAAAGCGCAGTATATGCTGCGAAATTTGGTATGGGTTATGTTTTTGGACAGTTCATGAGTGATTCGGATGGAACTCAGGCTGTACGCCGCTATCGTGAGGAATTCGTGCCTAGTGCTGGGCTGAAGGAACCAGAAGTGATGGTGGCGCTCAGTGCAATGTGTGCGGCAACGGAGAACGATGCTTTAAGGTGGAGTCGTGAGATTGAGAACCAGCGCCAGGAAAGTCGTGAAGAGCACACAAATGAGCGAGATACCAACGTGGGTAGCGTCAAGGATAACCCTCAGAGTATTTCTGTCCATAAAGAGGACAACGAGGTGAAGCGGCATGTTGCTGGCACACCCGAACAAGTATGGCAGTACATTCGGCAAGTAGGGCAGAGGCTGGATACCAACCGGATCCTCGTGGTAACGGGTGGTCCTGATTATGAATGCAGGCTGGAGTCCTACCGCTTGTTAAAATCTAGAATGAGTTAAGGGACAAAGTGAATCTAAAATTGCCTAATCAAGTGTTAGGTGATGTTAAGATGGTGATGAGCTGCAGATCTGAATCATACAGATGTTGCAGCTCATTTTTAATTCGATAAAGTTCAACAAAATTTCATAGATTACAGCGTTTACCGACAAAAGAATGCTATAATACTTTATCGCTATAATGCAGATAAATATAGAAGAGTGTAATTTGCAAGGGGCCAATAGATGGGTTTATTTGCGAGAAAAGCACTAAATTGTAAATGTGGCGAAAGTTGTCATGAGGGGGAAATCATATGTTTAGCCGATTTAAAATCAAGAGCATCGGTCTGCGTATCAGCATCGCATTTTATCTGTTAATCCTCTGTTTAATTATTCTGAGTGTTACCATCATTGGCCGGATGAATTCAATTGAGACTAACACAAATGACATTACAGGTAATTGGATGCCTTCGATCCAGAAGATCAACCAATTAAATTATTCAACCGAACATGTTTTATCACTGAGTTATCGTTACTTTGACGCTGAGGAAGCGGACAAGTCCAAACTTAACGAAGAGCGCACCAAGTATATTCGTGAAACGGCTCAGACGATTGCAATTTATGATAAACAGGCAAAGTCTGAGGAAGAGAATGAGCACTGGACAGCGTTTAAGAGTAAATGGGAAGACTATCTTAAAATGAATGCACAAGCCATTCGGGTTAGTGACGAAGGACAGACTCAGCTTGCCAAAGAAGTAGCTGACAAAGGATCTGCTTCGTTTGATTTGATGCAGGTTGATCTGGATTATCTCGTCAATTACAACCAGCAGCAATCCGATATTTCGGCAGCTCAAACCATTCGTTCTGTTCAAGATGGCAGGTTGTCTGTGCTCATAGGTGTGCTTGCGATGATTATCATTACCGCCATATTTGTTCCAATCATCCGCACACAGGTGGTTAAACCGTTGCTTCGTGTCATCAGTGCTGTTAAATTGATCGCGGAAGGTCAATTAAACGTGCAGGATGTACATACCAAACATGAAGATGAAGTGGGCGCCCTGGCGAAAGCAGTCAATGAGATGAAAGGTAACCTGACCTCGATGGTGATCAATGTAAGGCGTGTAGCTGAATCGGTGAATCGTCAGAGTAGCGAACTGGCCATTGCTTCGGAAGAAGTGAAGATCGGCAGTCAGCAAATTGCGATCACAATGGAGGAATCGGCTAAGGCGGCTGAGAGTCAGGCTCAGACCGCTGTGGAGTCGGCTCGCACAGTGGAAGATTTGAATAATCATATTCAGCAGCATGCGGAACAGGGAAATCAGCTTCGTATGATGTCCAATCAAGTGTTGGAGCAGGGACAGAGCGGCCGCAAATCCATGGAAGAATCCGTGCAACAGATGCAACAGATTGCCAGCTCGGTATCGTCCTCAATGAGCAAGATGGAGGAGCTAAACCGTAAAAATGAAGACATTTCCAAGCTGGTTTTGGTGATTCACGACATTGCTCGCCAAACCAACTTACTCGCGTTGAATGCATCGATTGAAGCTGCACGGGCTGGAGAGAGTGGACGCGGTTTTGCTGTTGTAGCATCGGAGGTCCGGAAATTGTCAGAAGCTGTCCAAGCTTCCGTTGAAGAAATTACGACCATCACTCAGGATATCCAGCAAGATTCACAGGGTGTAGTAAATGAGCTACGTGTTGGCGTTCAAGAAACGGAATTAGGGCAGGAGCGTATGCTTACGTCAGGTAAGTTGTTCAGAACCATCAACACATCCGTAGAAGGCATGGTAGAGGTAATTGGCACGATGTCGGAAGGGCTTTCAGGTATGGAACAGAGCAGTGGCCTGATGAATGACTTCAGTCAGCAGATTTCTGCAGTGTCTCAACAATCGGCGGCCAGTGTGGAGGAAGTCTCTGCTTCGGCTGAGGAACAAGTCGGTTCTATGGAGACCATCAGCAGTAATATTCAAACGTTGAAGGAACTGTCTGACGATCTGCTCACATCCATTGAAAAATTAAAAGTATAAGCCGTTCTTTATAATAGAAGAAACAGGGTAAAACGATTGTTTGAAAAGGTGGATGTGTGGTCGGATTTCGAGTTTAAGACCAGGTCCTAAAATTAAAGTTGAAAGGGATATCCAGCAATGGAATCCCTTATTTTTTTGATTTAAACTTGAAAAGTAGAACCAAGAAATGAGGATGATTATGATGGCAGCTACATATATATACATCTTTGCCTGTCATGAAAATGAACGTGAGTTATGCCATCTTGAATTGAGTACATTGCTTAAGTTGGATTCAGAAATACGCATTACCAGTGGTTCTTATATTAGGTCTGAGCGGTGTATCCCGCCGGGAAGAAGTCCATTTATGCATGGACGGCTGAATGTATTGGGTGAAGGAGACTCGATTACGGAGCTGCTCCCTATAGCTCGAAACATTCGTTTGCAGCAGGATGAGACATTTAAGGTAGTTTGTCTAAAAGCAGGAGATACGCCACCTGACTATGCTCAGGCACGGAAGTTTGAAAAAGAAGTCGGGATGTGCATCCATGGAAAAGCGCAGATGAAACAACCTAAAGTGACTTTCGGACTAATTAAAATAGGTCTAAAATGGATCTTGGGTCAGTGGACAGAAGCGGAAAAATCGTGGCAAAACCATCAGCAGAAGCCGCAAAACTACTCCACAGGCTTCGGTGTAACCTTAGCAAGGGCGCTCGTAAACGTTGCTGTTCCAGAGGCGGAAAATCATCGTTTGCTGGATCCGTGTTGCGGAATGGGAACGGTGGTCATTGAAGCTTTATCCATGGGAATTGATGCAGTAGGCAATGATCTTAATGCACTTGCTGTGCGCGGAGCAAAAGTTAATCTACCTCATTTCGGGTATGACGCCAATCGAATTACTTTGGGAGACATGAGGGATCTGGAAGGTGAGTATGATTCGGCAATTTTCGACATGCCCTATAATCTTTGTTCGGTTCTTCCCGATCAAGAACAGCGAGAGATGCTCCAGAAATTACGCAAGTTATGCAAACGAGCTATCGTCGTTTCCACAGAGTGGGTACAGGCTCACTTGCTGGAATCCGGATGGACGATAGAAAAGTACATAACGGTGCGTAAAGGCACATTTGTACGTCATGTCTGGGTGTGTATGTGATGATCTGGATGTGCATGTAATTATACGTTTGAGTGCATAATAAACACTCCACGAAGGAAGAAAGAATCCTTCGTGGAGTGTTTTTGTTCTGAATTCATCCAGAATGATCAAACATCATTTTGACAAGTTGCATGGGAACGGGTGTTTGTGTTAATATTTATGACTATAATCGACAAGATTGAGCGGAAGAGTTTTACCTGCAACGTAGGCTTCCAGATTTTTGATGAAAATATCGAGAGCGCGCTGCGTATATTGTTCTGTGCTTCCTGCAATGTGAGGTGTAATTAACACATTATCCATGCCCCATAGCGGGTGGTTTGCTGGAAGGGGTTCCTCTTCGAATACATCCAGAGCAGCGAAGGCAATTTTGTCGCTTTGCAAGGCGGCCAGCAATGCCTCCGTGTTTACGCTAGGGCCACGACCTACATTGACAAAACACGCATCAGTCTTGAAATGGTTAAAGGTATTCTGATCGTAAATATGCCGGGTTTCATCAGTCAATGGCAGAATGTTAATCACATAGTCACCTTGGCTTAGAGCTTCATGCAGTCCAGACATATCATACATACGGTCAACATGGGGCACGTCTTTTCCTGAGCGTCGTACTCCAATTGTACGCATGCCTAGTGCTTTTAATACACGGGCTGTTTCGGTCCCGATCTCGCCGACTCCGACGATAACAGCTGTCTTACCATGTAACTCCGGCAGTGCTTTGCCGGGATTCTTCCATTCAGCCTGCTGCTGATACAGCATAGCTTGTCTTAGCCAGCGACTGTGGGATAACATCATGCCCAGAATGATTTCTGTAATGGGAATGGCATGAACGCCGTTGGCACTGGTCACCTGAATATTTTTTTGTTGTAGCTCCGCGAATGGGAGATTATCTACACCGGCTGACCAGACCTGAATCCATTTCAAAGGGCTGTCCTGATGCAGAGCATGTTCAGTTACAAGAGGAGACCAGCCCAGTATAATTTCGGCTTCTTTTAATTCGCTCGGATCCAGATCCTTGGCTTTACCCACTTTGATCGTGTATCCTGGCGCAGCCTGCTGGATCTGTTGCTGTTGTTCTTCGGATAGAGATGGAAAACATACGATTTTACTCATAATGTGTGTGCCTCCTGAGATCGATGAATTAGTCTTGTCAAGTGTATCAGATTCAGTGTATCCTGTGCATGTAAATGGAAAATTCAGGAACGGAGTCTGATATGCAAAATCTATATTGTGTGTCACTCTATGTTTACCCAGCTTGAAATGATATGCATAGTTATGGAATAATAGAGCGAACTTTAGAGAGGTGTATGCAATGAATGCCCCAAAACTTCAAGAACATGCATCCAGACGGGAACGTCTGTTTATTGCTGTGCGTCTGCCTGAATCTGTTCAGCAGTTTCTTCATATGCAGGCCAAGTTAATACGGAACAAGCTTGATTTTCGTAAGTGGACTGACCAAAGAGACTATCATATTACCTTGCAATTCCTGGGGGATACGTTGATGAGTGATGTCGGTCATCTTAGAGTAGCTTTGCACAACGTAGCCGCTGATTTTCATACGTTTGACCTGCAGCTATCGGAATGGGGAACGTTTGGTCTGGAGAAAACACCGAAAGTTCTCTGGAGAGGTGTTAACGGAGATGTAGAGCGATTACATCACTTACAGCAAAAAATTGTAGAGGCTACAAAAGGTCTGGGTTTTGAAGCCGAGTTAAGACCTTACCGTCCACATGTTACTGTAGCCAGAAAATATCTTGGATCGCTTCCTGGTATGGATCATTCTGGAGTTTCCGAAATCGTTACAGAACATGCTTCTCATGGAAATTCATGGTCAGTAGACGGTTTTGTACTTTATGTGACAAGGCTTGGACAAACGCCAATGTATGAGACAGTGGATACGTTTTCATTTTCCTGAAAAACTTTTTAATACCATAAACTCACATTGACATTGTGTTTATCCCTATGTAATATTAGCCATCGTTATTCAAATTCTTTTTTTTTGGTTACTAAGATTAGGGAATTGTTTCGATAGGAGGAATCTTCGAATGGAAATTATAAGCAAGAATCGTTGGGTAGCACCGATGTTATCAGTGCTGCTTGTATGTATAGTGGGGGTAAATGTCGTTCAGGCGACGGGGAAATGGAATGAAGCGAGTGATAGTAAACAGATGACGGAGCTTGCGTCTTCGGCGCATAACAGCCCATCATTGCCGCAAGACCAGAGGCGAATGATGGAAGATGGGACAAGTCTATCTTCTGACACGTCTGGACAATCCGTAACATGGACTAATGCTTTGCCAGCAAAAAACTGGCTTTTGACTGCTCAGGAAGAGCGCGAGCAACAGGAAG
This sequence comes from Paenibacillus sp. NN59, assembly GCF_057597225.1. Taxonomy (NCBI): domain Bacteria; kingdom Bacillati; phylum Bacillota; class Bacilli; order Caryophanales; family Paenibacillaceae; genus Paenibacillus; species Paenibacillus sp. NN59. Next base: position 1,470,393 of record NZ_CP199678.1, read on the forward strand.
CTGCGGCTAAACAAAAAGCCCAAGCTATCGCTACAGCCAAAGCCAAAAAAGAAGCTGCTCTGAAATTGGCTAAAATGGAACATGCCAAAGCGGCGGCTGCGATGTCAACTCCCCCCCAACAACTTTACTTTACGCGGACCAAACTTTTGAATCAGGAAGATGCGAAACAAGCAACCTGGTCTTACAGTGTGTCCGATAAAGAGCTGCATCTGCTACAAAAAATTGTCATGGCAGAAGCGGAAGGCGAACCGTACAAAGGCAAAGTGGCAGTTGCCAACGTTGTCTTAAACCGGCTGCGGTCAGCCAATTTTCCCGATACCATTTACAAGGTCATCCATCAAAAATCACAGTTCAGCCCTGTGGCGAATGGACGACTAAAACGGGTAACCCCGAATGAAGATAGCATCAAAGCTGTGAATGCTGCGCTGAACGGCCAGAAGGAAGTGTCTGATGATACGTATTATTTTTTATCTTTGACGCTTGCTGATGATCTGACAGTGGCTCGTACGAAGAAGGAAGTAAAAACGATTGGGCATCATACTTTTTACAAGTAAAGCACCTTAAAATTCTGCAAACAGGCAGGGTAGTTAACAATGTGAGTGTCACATAAGCCCTGAATCTTGTAAAAATGCAGTTTTATTTCGTCGTTTTTTTTAGTATCTTTGATTGTAATTTACCCATTTTTTTGGTAGATCATACGATGAAATGCAATAGAAATAAAAAAGGTTCCCTTTCATTTTCTGAAGGGGAACCTTTTTTGCTTTTTCGTATTCGTTTAAGCACTTGATTGATCGTGTATTGAATATTGCGTCCTCAGACCGATCCTAAGGCCCCTTAGAGGGATTATAAAGGAAGTCTGGTACCAGACAAAGGTCTGGTTGTAATGCCCGCTGAGAAACGCTCTAGAGACGTAGTTGTAACTTCTGTTGTTGCAGGGAAGAGTAAGTCGTGAACAGCTTGAGCACAACAGGTTGGATCATAAGCTGGTGAATGTCCTGTTATATACCTTTTGTTCTTCTTAGGTAGACTGCCTTGCTTGTGCTGATTTTCAGACAACTCCCGGAATCGATTCGTTATGACATCCTTAGAGTGAATGATCTCTCCATATCCGGCTTGTACAAAATATTCGCAGTTCTCCTCTTCCTGTCCTGGCAGTGGAGGGATAAACAGCATCGGAAGGCCTTTAGCCATCGCTTCCGTACATGTCATGCCTCCTGGCTTGGTGATCAGGACGTCTGAAACATCCATGAGTCTGCTGACTTCCTTCGTGTATCCCAGAATACGGATGTTGGGATGCTGGAAGCAAGGGATTTCTTTCATTTTGTCGATCATCTTTTGGTTGCTTCCGAGGCAGAAGATTAATTGGACCCGGTCTGCCCAGGATGCGAGAGTTTTCATATGTTCCTCGTCAAAAGAAAGCCCCCAACCGCCCCCCATAAGCAGAGCTGTTGGCATATTCTGCAGTCCCATCTCTTCTCTGAGCTTGACCTTATCCCCGGACTCCCAAAAATCAGGATGTACAGGAATGCCTGTAATCTGGATCTGTGAGGAAGGAACCCCCCGAATCTCTAACAGGGCTTTAACTTGCGGAGTGGATACGAGATATTTGTTTACCTCAGGGTTAATCCACGTTCCATGTACGTCATAATCAGTGATCAACGTGTAAAGCGGAATATTCAGTCCTTGACGTTTAAGTCTGGAAATAACCGCATTAGGAAACGGATGGGTACAGATTACAATATCCGGCTTCAACTGGGATACGACCTGCGCCGTCTGGGTATAGAAGATACGGTGCAACGCCAGTTTGGTTAAGCCGTTTAAAGATTTGTTGTACTGTGTGCGGTACAACAGGCTGACAAGTTTGGGTTGAACCGATAGTGTCTTTCGATATGCAGAAAAGATCAGTGGAGCGACGGTAGGATTCAAAAATTTCCCAAGTTCAATAACACGACTGTGAACATGAGGACTTACTTTTTTGATGCCATGTGCCAGAGCATGAGCCGCCTGTGTATGACCAGTACCGAATCCTTCTGATAATAAGAGCACTCTTGGTTTTCGCATGAGTTCACCTTTATTCATAAGTTTGAGTTAAAATTAAAATTTGAATGAGAACAGTTTCGTACGTTTTAAGTAGGGACAGTTATGCTAGGTTTGTTACTAATGAATATACAGCAAAACACGGAATCATGTTTCATCCAAAAATATTTACACCGTATAACCTGATTTGAGACAGCAAACTTCAGTTATATGCGGATTGTTTGAGTCATCTTACACTATAGACGACGACGCTGACAGTTTCCACTGCATTTCGGTTAAAAAATATTAATACATTTTTTTATTGTTAGGCTTGCATTCTTATTTTCAAGGTGATATTGTAGTTTTTGACCAAATGACCAATTTGTATTTTTGGTCATTTTATAGAGAGCGATGGAATTAACCGTCACATTAGATGAAGCAAGGAGGGGATAAAATGGCTCCGATCGACAGGAGACAGCAGGTGATTCATGCAGCCGCCCAGTCGTTTGCCATGTTTGGATACAAAGCGACTACGATGGATCAAGTAGCCAAGATCGCCAATGTAGGCAAAGGCACGATCTACACCTTTTTCACCAATAAAGAACAGCTGTTTGATCAAATCCTGGTGGAAGTCATTCAGGAGATGAAAAACATTGCGCAACGTGAAGTGCATCAGGAAAGTGCTTTTTTTGATAATCTGTTTCGTGTGCTCGATGCGCTGTTGGAATTCCGCCGTGATCACGAGTTGCTCGTGAAGTTGTCACAGGAGTTGAAGGATTTTGGAACGTTACAGGCCAAAGAAGGTCTGGAAAAAGTCGAGAAGGTCATTTCCGATTTTCTGTCCCGTGAACTGGAGAAAGCCAGAGCTGGGGGAGAAATACGCGATTGCGATCCGCAAGTTGTTGCTTTTATGATGATTCGATTGTATATTGCATTAACTTCGGACTGGAGTAAACATCATGATCCGCTTAGCAAAGAGGAAATCAAGAACTACTTTCGTCTTTTCTTAATGGAAGGCATAGCTGCGATCAGTTCTGTTGATTGAAACTTGCTTGTCGAAAGACAAGTTTGTTTTTTGCTCTCAACTGACCGTTTGAGGGATTTGGTCATCACGTATTTCGGTAAAAATACCAGAGTTTTTCATTCTGTTTTCATATTGGTTATTCCTGCTGTCTAGCAGAGAGATTAAGGGGAGAAAATGACATGAAATCATTAAACGTGTTTTTCAAGGATTTGGGATCAGCCGTGAGAAACCCGAAGGTGTTGATCCCTGTAATTGCGATATTATTTATACCGATCCTGTACAGCGGCATTTATTTGGCGGCTTACTGGGACCCATACGGTCGTGTTGATAAACTCCCGGTAGCGGTAGTTAACCTTGATAAAGGAGCCGAACTGGAAGGGAAGTCACTTCATGTAGGTAAAGACCTTATTGACGAACTGAAGAAAAATAAAGATTTTCAATGGGACTTTGTGGGTGCTGCTCAGGCAAAGGACGGCATGCAAAACGACAAGTATTACATGCAGATTACGATTCCAGAGAACTTCTCGTCCCAAGCCACAACATTGCTGGATGATAAGCCTGCACCAGCGGACTTGATCTATGAGCCGAACGGTAATTACAACTTTGTAGGTGCGCAAATCGGTAAAACGGCAATTAAAGATCTGAAGGCTAAAGTTTCGGCCAAAGTTACAGAGTCTTATGCAGAGACGCTGTTAGATAAGTTCTCCGAAGTGTCGGATGGCTTGGCTGAAGCAGGCGACGGTGCCGGAGATTTGAAGACAGGTGCTGGAAAACTCGACGACGGTGCTGTGAAACTTAAAGATAATCTGGCTAAGCTTGCATCCGGCACGTTGAAACTTCAGGATGGACTAGCTCCGTTAAGTGACGGAGTTACTGCGCTGCATAATGGAGCTTCCAAACTTGAAAATGGAACGACAAGTCTAGTTTCAGGTTTACAGCAACTTCATGAAGCAGCTACTGGGCAGCTTCAAAGTGGTGCTGACCAGTTGAAAGAAGGAAGCGACAAGCTGGCCTCCGGCCTGCAATCTTCATTGGATGGCACAAACAAGCTACAAGCAGGTCTGCAATCATCCGAACAAGGCAGTGCGAAGCTGTCTGACGGTCTGCAATCGGCAGTTCAGGGCAGTGGAACATTGGCAACCGGTCTGCAATCCGCTGTGGATGGTAGCAGTAAAGTTGCCGATGGCGCACAGGGAGTAGCAGCCGGATTGAAACAATTGGCCGCAAGCAACCCGGAACTGGCAGCAAGCGCCGATGTTCAAAAGTTGATAGCAGCGAGTCAGGCTGTTGCTGATGGCAGTACACAGCTACATGAGAGCGAGCAGAAGCTGGCACAAGGCGCGGATCAACTCCACCAAGGTAATCAGCAGCTGGCTGCTGGCGCAACTGAACTGCATGGAGGCCAACAACAACTGCTTGCAGGTGCAAGTCAACTGGTTGATGGACAGAAGCAACTGCTTGCAGGTGCTGGACAGCTTAGTCAGGGCGGAGCCAAACTCTCAGGCGGCTTGCAACAATTCAGTAGCAAATTAGGTGAAGCAGCTACAGGCGGTACACAACTGGCAACTGGTGCGAAACAGCTAGGTACAGGTACAGCAGCATTGCAGACAGGTGTTGGTAAACTTAGCGGCGGTGTTTCATCTCTGGCTGATGGTTCTAAGCAACTGGGTGACGGAGCCGGTAAACTGGCTAATGGTCTTACAGAACTGAAAGACGGTTCTGGTGAACTGGCAACGAAGCTTAAGGATGCTGCTCAGAAAACATCCAAAGTGAAGAAAACAGATGAAGTTGTCAATATGTTTGCAGAACCGGTTAGCTCTTCCGAGAACAAGGCAGAGAACGTAAGTAATTACGGAACAGGCATGACACCATTTTTCCTGTCCATCGGTCTGTTTGTAGGATCACTGATCTCTACCATCGTTCTGAAAATGCGTGAAACGTCTGTACCTGGAGCAACAGGCTGGAACCGTTTCGTAAGCCGCACACTGATATTTGGTTCGGTGAGCATCTTCCAGTCGGTTATTGTAGCAAGCTTTATGCTATACGGTCTCGGACTAGAGACACATAGTACAGGACTGTTTTATCTGTTTACGATTATAACGGGTCTAACCTTCATGCTGATCGTTCAGGCGCTGGTTACTTGGCTAGATCTGCCTGGACGTTATGTAATCATCTTGTTATTGGTCTTCCAGCTTGCAGGAAGTGCGGGTACATTCCCGGTAGAACTGATTCCTTCATGGCTGCAATCCATCAGTCAGTGGCTACCAATGACACACAGCATTATGGGTCTCAGAGCCGTTGTCTCCAGCGGTAACTTCAATGTGATGTGGCATCAGGCTGAAATATTGAGCGTCTATGCAGCTATATCTGTGTTGCTTACGCTAACGTACTTCCTCCTGAACGGCCGACGTACTAAAAGAGAAGCTGAAGTTGCCGAAGGCGGTCAGCCTTTGACTGTATAATATTGAATGAAGCAAGACGACAATTCGCACAACTTTCTGCAAAAAAAAGTTAAAGCATATGTATCGAAATTATGCAATATAGTAGTCAAATAGTACAAATGGCCTGCGGCGCGAAATTAAGCTGCAGGCCATTTTGTATTCAATAGTATGAAAATAGAAAGTTATATTGGAAGTTGAAGCATGAAAATTGCGAAAATATGGTCAAACGTAGGCTGGATATGGAACGATTTTCTTTTATCAGCAATTAAAATCAGTTGTGCTCTGCTATAAAATGTGTATAATTATTCGAAAAAGAGATGTTTTTAAACGTCAATACACTAAAGCTGTACTGCAAAGCAATTCTTATCAGAGGTATTAAAAAGTTTAAATTGCGCTGATGTTAGGTCGGTGTTAAAATAATAGAACTATATCAAAAAACGTCGCTCCATCTTGAGTAGTCGTGCCAGCGGCTACATATTGTTGTATATATGCTGTTACCGGATCACCGGATTCAGTCCTTCGCAATAATCGCGGTCTTTACCGCAATACCAGGCTTACAACAGATGGCTCAAGCTATCACCTCTCCATCTCAGCAGGCAGGCTTATCGCAAGCGAAATGCCAGCTCCTCCCGTTTCAATGTTGCCTGTTGTTATGTTCTTGATCTTTCCGAAATACTTCATTATAGAAAGGTTGCGTTCCATGAGACACATCGGATTACCTCCAAAACAAGGTCTGTATGACCCACAATTCGAAAAAGATGCATGTGGTATGGGTTTTGTTGCCAACATCAAAGGAGTACCTTCACACGATATCGTTAGTCAAGCACTGACCATGCTCAGTAATATGGAGCACCGTGGGGGTCAGGGAAGTGAACCGAATTCCGGTGACGGAGCAGGCATCCTGATTCAGATTCCACATCGTTATTTTGCAAAGGAAGCAGATCGACTCGGTTTTGCATTGCCTGAACAGGGATTCTATGGCGTGGGCATGTTGTTCCTGTCTCATGATCCGGCAGTCCGTACTGCACATGAAGAGAGCCTGAAGAAGATTATTGAAGAAGAAGGACAGACCTTCCTGGGCTTCCGGGATGTACCTACGTATGATGAGATGCTGGGCCGTTCTGCATTGGCAGCGAAGCCTTATGTACGTCAGGTATTTATCGGAAGATCGGATGAAGTGAAGGATGAGCTTGCATTTGAACGCAAATTGTATGTCATTCGCAGACGTGCTGAACTGGCCATTCGTTATTCAGCAGACGAGGCGGAAGGAGAGTCATTCTACTTGCCGAGTTTGTCATGCCGTAAAGTGGTCTACAAAGGCATGTTGACAACCGAGCAGGTCGGCAAGTTCTATCTGGATTTGCAGGAAGAACTGGTTGAGTCAGCGATTGCACTCGTACACTCCCGTTTCAGTACGAACACCTTCCCGAGCTGGGAGCGTGCTCACCCGTATCGTTTCATGATCCACAACGGTGAGATCAACACGATGCGAGGTAATGTGAACTGGATGCATGCACGTCAGTCCTTGTTCGAAAGCGAACTGTTCGGCGACGATATTGCGAAAGTAAAACCGGTTATTAATCCGGACGGTTCAGATACAGCGATGTTTGACAACACGCTGGAATTCCTGTACCTAAGCGGACGCTCCCTGCCACACGTGGCGATGATGATGGTTCCTGAGCCATGGAGCACTGATGAAGGGATGGACCCTGCGAAAAAGGCATTCTATGAATACCACAGCACGATGATGGAGCCATGGGATGGCCCTGCGGCTATGGCATTTACAGACGGTTTACAGATCGGTGCTACGCTTGACCGTAACGGTTTGCGACCTGCTCGTTATTATGTAACGAAGGATGACCGAATCATTCTTTCTTCCGAAGTCGGTGTTCTGGATATCGCACCGGAAGACATTCTGTACAAAGATCGTCTGCGTCCAGGACGGATGTTGCTCGTAGATACTCAAGAGGGCCGTATTATCTCTGATGAAGAAGTCAAAGCACTCATTGCTGCAGAGAATCCTTATGAGGATTGGCTTGAAGAGCACTTGATGGATCTGAACGAATTGCCGGAAGCACCGGAGCTTCCAGACCCTAAACATGACAATGTTACGCAACTTCAACTGGCTTACGGATATACATTTGAAGAACTGCGCAAAGTGCTGGAGCCAATGGCATCCACAGGAATGGAAGCCACAGGTTCCATGGGTTATGATGCACCTCTGGCTGTTCTGTCAGATCGTCCGCAACGCCTGTATAACTACTTTAAACAGATGTTTGCACAGGTAACCAATCCGCCGATTGACGCGATTCGTGAAGAGATCGTTACCTCTACAGCGACAACGATTGGTCCGGAGCGTAACCTGCTTAACCCTGAACCGGAGAGCTGTCGCCAGATTCGTCTGGATACACCGGTATTGTCTAATGAAGACTTTGCGAAGATCCGCCACGTTCGTCGTCCGGGCTTCCGTTCCATGACAATCCCGATCTTCTTCACCGCTGCAGAGGGAGCGGAAGGGTTGCGTAAAGCAATGGACTTGCTCTTTGAAGCGGCAGACCGTGTCATCGACAAAGGACATAATATTCTGATCTTGTCTGACCGCGGTGTGGATGCCGAGAATGCAGCAATCCCGGCATTGCTGGCTGTAGCAGGTCTGCATCACCATCTGATTCGTCAGGGTACAAGAACGAAAGTCAGCATTTTGCTCGAATCGGGAGAACCACGTGACATTCACCACTACGCATTGCTTTTGGGTTATGGCGTAAGTGCGGTTAACCCTTATCTGGCATTTGAAACACTGGATGATATGATTCAGCAAGGTTTGCTGCGCGGTATTTCCCATGAGAAAGCCGTTAAAAACTACATTAAAGCCGCAACAAAAGGCGTTATTAAAATATTGTCCAAAATGGGAATATCCACGATCCAATCGTATCGCGGTGCTCAAATTTTTGAAGCCGTTGGTCTGAAATCAGATTTCGTTGACCGTTACTTCACTTGGACACCTTCACGAATCGGTGGTATCGGTCTGGAGGAAGTAGCAGCAGAGGCGCTGACACATCACAACCGTGCCTTCACGGATAAAGACGGCAATGATAAAGTGCTGGATTCCGGCGGTGAATACCAATGGCGTAATGACGGGGAAGAGCATTTGTTCAACCCGCAAACGATTCATACGTTGCAACACGCTGTACGTACGGGCGACTACAAGCTGTACAAAAAGTATTCCAAACTCGTACAGGGTGAGAATGATCAATTGCTTACGATTCGCTCTATGCTTAAGCTGAAACCGGTCGGAGCATCCATTCCGCTCGAAGAAGTGGAATCGGTGGAAAACATCATGCGTCGTTTCAAAACGGGTGCAATGTCCTTCGGTTCGATCAGTAAAGAAGCTCACGAAGATTTGGCAATCGCCATGAACCGTGTAGGCGGTAAATCCAACACAGGTGAAGGCGGAGAAGATCCAGCTCGTTTCGTGAAAGACAGCAATGGGGATTCCCGTCGCAGTGCGATCAAACAAGTTGCATCCGGACGTTTTGGTGTAACTTCCAACTATCTGGTCAATGCTGACGAGATTCAGATCAAAATGGCACAAGGGGCTAAACCAGGTGAAGGCGGACAGCTGCCAGGTCGTAAGGTATATCCTTGGGTAGCAGAAGTTCGTGGTTCTACACCAGGTGTAGGTCTGATCTCACCGCCGCCGCATCACGATATCTATTCGATTGAGGACTTGGCTGAGTTGATCTATGACTTGAAAAATGCTAATCCGCGTGCCGAAATTAACGTGAAGCTGGTATCTGAAGTGGGTGTCGGAACGATTGCTGCAGGTGTAGCTAAAGGTCGTGCGGACATTATCCTGGTCAGCGGTTACGACGGCGGTACAGGGGCATCTCCTCAAGGTTCCATCCGTCATGCCGGTATGCCGTGGGAGCTTGGACTTGCAGAGACACATCAAACGTTGATGCTGAACAATCTGCGTGATCGTGTTGTTCTTGAAACGGATGGTAAAATGCTGAACGGGCGTGACCTGGCGATTGCAGCGTTGCTTGGAGCGGAAGAATATGGTTTCTCTACTGCACCACTCGTTGCACTGGGCTGTATCATGATGCGTGTCTGCCAAATGGATACTTGTCCAGTTGGTGTGGCAACACAAAATCCGGAACTGCGTAAAAACTACATGGGAGACCCTGAACATGTCGTAAACTTTATGCGTTTCGTTGCTGAAGACATGCGTGAGATTATGGCTGATCTTGGATTCCGTACCATTCAGGAAATGGTTGGACGTACAGATTGCCTCGAAACGGTAGAAGCTGTGGATCACTGGAAGAAAAAAGGTGTGGATCTGTCAGTATTGCTACATGTGCCTGAACTGCCAGAAGGCGCTGCACGTTACCGTACACAGCATCAGAATCACCAACTGGAAGAAACGCTGGATATGCAACAACTCGTGCCACTCGCACAGCCAGCTATTGAATCCGGTCAACCTGTAGAAGCGGTTCTGCCAATCACCAACGTGAACCGTGCAGTGGGTACCATCCTGGGTAGTGAGATTACACGTAAGTATGGTCTTGCTGGTTTGCCTGAGGATACGGTTAAATTTAAATTTGTCGGCTCCGCTGGACAAAGCTTTGGTGCTTTTGTACCAAAAGGTATGACACTCACGGTTGAAGGAGACTCCAACGACTACGTGGGTAAAGGATTGTCGGGAGGCAAGCTGATCGTTATGCCTTCACCAAAAGCGACATTTGAAGCGGAGAATAACATCATTATCGGAAACACTGCTTTATATGGGGCGACTAGTGGGGAAGCGTATATCCGCGGTATTGCTGGTGAACGTTTCGCTGTACGTAACTCCGGAGCTAAAGTTGTTGTTGAAGGTGTAGGCGATCATGGCTGTGAATACATGACAGGCGGGCGTGTCGTAGTACTCGGCGATACAGGTCGTAACTTTGCAGCAGGGATGTCCGGAGGTATTGCTTACGTGTATGATCCAAAAGGCACATTCCTGCAACGCTGCAATCTGGAAATGGTTCTTTTGGAGCGTGTAGAAGATACTGCCGAAAGTGCAGATCTACGTGGCATGATTCAACGGCACGTAGCACTCACTGGAAGTGATGCAGGTCAGCGTATCCTGGATACATGGCAGGATTCCCTGAATCAATTTGTTCGTGTCATTCCGAAGGACTTCAAACGTATGACGGAACAGATCGAGCGTGTACAGGCAACAGGTCTGACAGGTGAAGCCGCTTTGCTGGCCGCATTTGAGGCAAATATGCGTGAGCTTGCGCGCACCGGAGGGTAATGTTTCGTTTATTTTCCTAATAAAAGAAAAGATTTAAAACAAAAGGAGTCTTATAGCCGCCAGAACGGCGTTATAAGGCTCCTTTTTGCTTTCGACAAAATTAGAACCCGCTCAAAAAACGTTATCGCCATGAGACGACAACATCAAGGAACGTTCTAAAGTATAATTAGGTTTAGTTTTTGGCGTGCAGAGAAAGTATAAAGATAAGAGAGGTTAGCGGAATGAAGATGAAGCATCCAAACATGGGCGATTCTAAGCCGACAAGTAACAAAGTCGAAGCAACCCGAGTGGACATCATGAAAGTTTTACTGCAATGTGGAATCGACCCGGAGCGTTTGAAACATTTCGTATCCTCCGAGAGCAAGTGTACATGAGCCGTTGCACACCAAGGAATGGAGGGAAATCATGATGCACAAAAAGGCCCAGAAACCGGAGCAGGAAGTACTCGGAAACTGGGTTTTCTTTTCGGGTGTAGCATAATTAATCCATACTGCGTTCCATTCGTACAAAAGCGATAAAACGACGAGCTTCTTCCTCTGTTAAAGGTTTACCATCAATCATCAGATCAAAGCGCTCTAACACTTCCTTATCTGACAATTCAAGCGCATCCACGAATTCACGCACGTCTTCATCCATAACCACATCACTTTGCTTCGTACGTCCAATCAAATAATCAATGGACACATCGAAAATGTCAGCAAGCCGCGTTAACACCTCGAAATCCGGTTTGCGCCGGTTTTTCTCGTAGTGGGAAAGAGCTGCTCTCGTAATATGAATGGAGTTCGCAAGTTCTTCTTGAGTAAGTCCCCGCTGTTCTCGTAATTCAGCAATGCGATTTCCGTAGCTCATAAGCTATTTCCCCCTGAACACCATCATATATATTGAAACAATCCTGAGCCAAGTTTTTGATCAGGGTAAACTTTCCTGCAAATGTACTACGCCTCATTCGTCTCATATACCACTTATTAAATAGGTCTGTCTAAGGACAGCTCATATTGTCGTAAATCAAAAGAACCATGTCCAAATACCGCTTGACATGATACGTATTGTATCGTAAATTGAACGTATGGAGTTACAAAATGTATCATAGTTAGTAGTTTAAGTATTTCCTCATGGTTTGAGCGTTATACCTGTCAAAAGTAACGTTCTCGTCCATGCTGGCCAATCCATTCTAAAGGAATGAAATCATGAATTCAAAAATTCTTCAGGAATGGGCCGATCTGAAACCAAATGTCCATATGTACATTCAGGAATTTCATGGGAAAATGGTAGACCGCAAAAGACGACCTGTCCTGTTACTTGGTATGGATACACAAGCAATCACTTTCCTGAGCGACCTGAACTTACCCGTAATATCAGAAATGGTACTAGGTTTAGATGTAGAAGACAGCCGTATATGCGTCAGGCTTCATGCCAAGCTGCAATGGAAACAGCCTTTTGGAGAACTGATATTGTATCATTCAAACTTGCATATTCAGAAAGACCAAACACTATATATAACTGGACAGTTAAACAGAATGCTTACCGAAGTTGAATTTGAGGCGGTTCCCCGTTCTACATATGGGAATGCAACAGATCCATCTCCTCAGCTGAAGCCTTATCGTTACATTGATTTTATCATATAGGATGAGGTGGACTCTGAACAATTTCTGAACAAGCATGTACTTAACGCCATTTTACTATATTTCGTAGCGTTATGCATTAGTTCTTTAACACCAAAAGCATTTGCGCAATGAATAAAGGGGCAAGGGGGAGCATACTATTTCAGGAAGTTTGGATATGGTTGAAATGCACTGCCACATTCTATTCGGTCTGGATGATGGTCCTGTTCAAATGGAGCAGTCCGTTGCGATGGCTGAGAAGGCAGTAGCTTCAGGAATTACCTCCATTATTGCAACTCCGCATCACCTGAACGGACATTACAACAATGAACCAAAGGTAGTCAATCAGGCTGTTCATATGTTTCGTGCCGAGCTTGCCAAACGAAATATTCGTTTGCAGATTGATCCCGGTCAGGAGATCAGAGTGCATGATAGGCTGATTGAAGACTTGTATGCAGGAAAGTGCTGCACACTTGCCGGTAGTCGTTATATGTTGCTGGAGTTGCCCTTTGGTCATATTCCCTCACAGTTCCCCGGAATATTGCACGAACTGCGAATCGCGGGAATTACCCCTATTATCGCTCATCCGGAACGCAACCTTGTCATTTTGAAAAAGCCATTGCTGTTGTCCGACTACTTGTTTCAAGGTGGACTATGCCAGCTTACGGCGGAATCATTCACTGGGCTTTTCGGGCGAAAAGTTCAGAAGTGGTGTTTTCATTTTTGCAAAGAAAACGGGTTTCATTTCATTTCATCAGATGCACACGATACGAAACATCGAACATTTAAATTGGATGTCGTATATCCGTTGCTCGAAAGACGTTTGGGACGTTGCTGCATTCAACATTTTCAAGATAATGCACAATCCATATGGAATAATCAACGTATTTCAGCTGTATTACCAGCCAAGAAAAAGCGCAGCTTTTTATTCTGGTGAGCAGCTACTGATGTACCAAATACATAGTCACTTAATATGGCTGACTTAAATGGGAGGAAAATCGAATGGAACTCAAAGAGTATTTACACATTTTACGTAAACGCATCTGGATTATTGTTGCCTTCGTAGCTGTGGCTTGTATTGGTGCAGGTGTCAAAAACTACTTTTTTACTGTACCGATCTATGAAGCAGGCGCCAAATTAATCGTCAACCAGGCATATAATGCCCAAGGTGTTCCAAGTTTGGATATTGGAACTATTCAGACAAACATCAAAGTGATCAACTCTTATATGGAGATTATTAAATCTTCTGCAATCCTCGATAAAGTGGCATCTACATACCCCGATCTTGGTATGACTGGTAATCAAATAGGGCAGAACATCCGAGTTTCCACCGCCAATGAGTCCCAGGTTATGAGTCTAACGGCTACGGGATTATCATCCGAAAAAGCCGCAAAAACCGTAAACGCAGTTGCGAAAGTGTTTAAATCTCAAATCCCCGTAATTATGAAAGTAGACAATGTCACGATCCTAAGTGAAGCGAAACCTACGGATTCCTCCAATCCTATTAACGTCAACCCCATCATCAATATTTTGATCAGCTTTATTGTTGGCCTACTACTGGCAGTAGGGTTTATATTCCTGCTGGAATATTTGGATGACACCTTGAAAACGGAAGATGAATTGGAGAAAGAATTAAATCTCCCTGCACTTGCTGTCATCTCCAAGATAAGAAAAGAAGAGAGCCGTATGTCAAAACAGTCATCCATATCTCAAAAACAGGTAGGTGATGGACAGTATGTCACGATTAACCAATGAACGAGTAGGCCTGGTAACGATGGCTAATCCCAGATCCACTTCATCAGAAGCTTATCGAAAGCTACGAACCAATATTCAGTTTTCATCCATAGACAGTCAGATTCAAACGATCATGATTGCCTCGGCATCCTCAGGGGAAGGGAAAACTACGACGATTGGCAATCTGGCAGTCACCTATGCGCAGGAAGGGAAAAAGGTTCTGGTAATGGATACGGATCTCCGTAAACCGGCAGTACATCTGATGTTTAATGTGCCCAACCATGTAGGCCTAACCAGTGTGTTATCGAGTCAATACAAAGTGACGGAAGTGCTTCGGGAAACGGGGGTGGAAGGTCTTCATGTCTTATCTTCCGGGCCGATTCCCCCTAATCCTTCGGAGATGATCGGATCACGTAAGATGACAGCACTCCTTGAAGGCTTGAAGGAAGAGTATGACGTTATTCTCTTCGATACACCGCCGGTTCTAACCGTGACAGATGCATTGATTATCAGTTCATTGTGTGATGGTGTCATTCTTGTGGTGAATGCAGGCAAGGTGAAAAAGGATCTGGTCAAAAAGGCGAAGGCTCATCTTGAACATGTGAATGCACGTATTCTGGGCGCTGTGCTGAACAATGTGCAGGTTCCGAAAAGCCGCAATAACAGTTACGGGGAAAAATAACAGGCAAGACAATGGAGTTTCATTTTCAAATCATTTTCAAAGGTCATGTCTACTATACCTCTATCAAGGTAGGCACTCGGTCACACTGTGGGTAGTGTACCTTAGACGTGTATCGTCAGGGGTGTGATGTGAGGAGGGGTTCAATGCCCTATTTATGAATGATATGTTTCATGTTTTCATGGTTTTGAGTTAAATAAAAAAACTAAATGGATAGGGTGATATCTATGACAAAGGTGAGAAAAGCAATTATCCCTGCTGCTGGATTGGGAACCCGTTTTTTACCTGCTACAAAGGCAATGCCTAAAGAAATGCTCCCTATTGTGGATAAACCGACTATCCAGTACATCGTTGAAGAGGCGGTTGCTTCCGGGATCGAAGATATTATCATCGTGACGGGAAAAGGAAAACGTGCGATTGAAGATCATTTTGACAGTGCGTTTGAACTGGAGCATAACCTCCTTGAGAAAGGGAAACTCAGTTTACTGGAAGAAGTCCGGAAGTCCTCCAACGTGGATATCCATTACATAAGACAGAAGGAAGCCCTTGGACTTGGGCATGCGGTCTGGTGCGCCCGGAATTTCATAGGCAATGAACCCTTTGCCGTGTTGCTTGGCGATGATATCGTCGTGTCGGAAGTGCCGTGCCTGAAACAGCTCATCCAGCAGTATGAAAAGGTAGAGCAGTCGGTGCTTGGCGTGAAAACGGTAAGTCCGAGTGAAACATCCCGCTATGGGATTATTGATCCGTTGCACACAGAAGGACGTTTATCTTCTGTTAAGAGTATGGTTGAAAAGCCTCCACTAGGTTCGGCTCCGTCTAACCTGGCCATCATGGGACGATACATTTTGACTCCGAAAATTTTTGAGTATCTGGAAGAGCAAAATGTCGGTGCAGGAGGGGAAATTCAGCTTACAGATGCGTTGCAAAAGTTGAATGATGATGAAGGAATTAGCGCCTATGACTTTGAAGGCTCCCGGTTTGATGTAGGGGAGAAGCTGGGCTATATTCTCACGACACTCGATTTTGCACTCAAAAATAAAGAGTTGCGTGCACCGGTGCTGATGGCGATTGAAGAGATTCTAATGAAGGAACAGATGAATCAAATCCTTGTAGCTGGAGGGGATAGTCTGTGAAGCTATCAGGACCGGAATACTTTGGGAGTGGGGAAACCTTGGTTAAAGAGGGGAATGCCGCTGTACTTGAGCAGCCATACTCACAACGTGTTGGCGGGTATACGGATGTGATGAAGCCATTGGCCGATTTTGTTATCGCTATTCTGTTACTGCTCATCACATTACCGGTCATGCTGCTTTCGGCTATTTTGATTAAACTGGATTCCAAAGGGCCTGTGATCTTCAAGCAGGAGCGGTACGGGAAGAATGGAGTCAAATTTAACATTTATAAATTCAGAACGATGCGTACAGACGCACCGAAATATGGCCTTTCGCCAACGACCAGCCATGATCCGAGGATTACACGACTAGGCAGAATTCTGCGCAAGACGAGTCTCGATGAACTGCCGCAGCTGCTCAATATTATCAAAGGCGATATGAGTTTTATCGGCCCAAGACCTGAGATGAAACGTATTGTGGAGGAATGTTATACCGATCTGGAACGCAGGCGTTTTCTGGTGAAACCGGGAATTACGGGATTGTGGCAGGTGAGCGAGGCTCGGAAGGAGCCTATTCACCATAATCTCCAGTATGACTTCCACTATATCTCGAATGTATCCATGAAAATGGACATTACGATCATTTTTAAAACTATCGGTGTAATGATTAAAAGCAACACCTTTTGACCATTTTGGATCATGATTTGGAGTGTGATGTAATGAAACATATTGTAGTGACAGGTGCTGCCGGATTTCTGGGCTCTCATCTCGTGCAATCTTTGATCGGCCAGGGCCATCGGGTTACAGGGATCGATAATCTTTCAACAGGTGTGATTCGCAATCTGGCAGGGGTTATGGAGAACCCTAACTTTGTATTCCATGAAGCAGATGTTACACGTCCCGATACAATGGATATTTTCGTTGATCAGCAGGTGCACGAAGTCTATCATCTGGCTTCGCCTGCTTCACCTAAATTCTATCAAGCAGATGCGATTGGCACGATCTGGGTGAACACGCGAGGAACCTATCATATGCTGGAACTGGCTCGGGTCAAAGGAGCCAAGTTTCTGTATTCCAGTACAAGTGAAGCCTATGGCGATCCCGAGATTCATCCGCAGCCGGAGAGTTATCGAGGCAATGTAAATACGTGGGGGCCACGAGCTTGCTATGATGAAGCCAAACGGTTAGGCGAAGTTTTTTGTTATGAATACTACACAAAACAACGAGTTTCCGTGAAAGTTGCGCGTATTTTCAACACGTATTCTTCCGGGCTTCGCAATGATGACGGCAGGGTGATATCTAATTTTGTAACGCAGGCACTGACGGGTCAAGATATTACAGTGTATGGAGATGGTTCACAGACCCGATCCTTCTGTTATGTGGATGATAACATTCGGGGATTACAAGCTTTCATGGCGGAAGATCGGGCTGATGGAGAGATTATCAATATCGGAAACCCTACGGAATACACGATTCTTGAGGTCGCTCATTTGGTGAAACAGCTCACACAATCGGACAGTAAGGTTGTATTCTTGCCTTTACCTGAAGATGATCCGAAGGTTAGACGTCCAGTGATTGATAAAGCTCGCGAAATATTAAACTGGGAGCCGGAGATTGGTCTGGAAGAGGGATTGAAACGCACGATAGAGCACTATCGATCGATGCTGCAGGTACAGGAAACTTGATCACACTGAACTGATAACAATGAAGCTGAATAAAAGCGAGTTGAGAACCATGCAAACTATATTGATTGCTCACAGTTTATATCCACCCCATATTATTGGGGGAGCCGAGATATCGACACAGATTTTGGCCCAGACGCTGGAGTCCAGTTATGACGTTAAAGTCATTACAGTTGGTGGACACAAGGAGGGCGGGGTGCAGACGGATACAGTGAACGGGATTGAAATCTCGCGGCTACCATTTAATAATCGGTACTGGATCGGTGATACAGCAAGGCAGGCCAGCACTTCTGACAAAGTGTTATGGCGTATCCAGGATATTTTTAATGTGAAGCAGTACCAGCATATTAAACAATATCTGATGATGAAACGTCCTGCTCTGATCCACACTCAGAATATACCGGGACTAAGCCTTGCGATCTGGAAAGCGGCGTTTGAACTGAACATCCCGGTTGTGCATACCCTGCGCGATTTTTCGTTAATTGAACCCATCGCGATCTCGGCATATTCCAGGTTCTACAGACAGATTTCCAAACACTACAGCCGCAGAGTTTCTTCCGTTATTGGCATATCCGAACATGTGCTTAACAAGCATACCGAACTGGGGTTTTTCGCGCACGCGTCCAAACATGTCATTCATAACATTGTTGAGCGTGATAATCAGGTTCAGCATGTTAATGCGGGGAAAACGGTTCGTCATGAGCAACCCCTGCACGTTGGATATTTTGGACAACTAACCGAGGTCAAAGGAGTTCAGTATCTGATTGAAGCAGTGCAAAAGCTCGATCAGCAGATTGTGGGGAAGCTGTTCATCCATGGGGATGGCCCTCTGCTTCAGACATTACAAGAACTTGCAGGGGCTGATCCCCAGAT
Organism: Paenibacillus sp. NN59; assembly: GCF_057597225.1. Classification (NCBI taxonomy): domain Bacteria; kingdom Bacillati; phylum Bacillota; class Bacilli; order Caryophanales; family Paenibacillaceae; genus Paenibacillus; species Paenibacillus sp. NN59. The sequence continues at coordinate 1,488,856 of NZ_CP199678.1, forward strand.
CGTGTTCGTGGGCAAAATCGATAAAAAGGAGATCACTTCCCAGATGAAAAAGATGGATCTCACGATTGTACCGTCCACCTGGGATGAACCTTTTGGCAGAGTGGTCATCGAATCGTATCAAGCAGGTACGCCAGTTTACGCTTCCAAGGTTGGGGGCATGCCCGAGATTTTGCTGGATGCGGATACCTTCTCTTTCACCGCCCATCGTGCGGATGCGATCCGTGACGCAATCCTCCATTATTACGCCTTATCTGAAGCGGAGAAAAATGAATTAATGCTACAATGCTGCGAACACAGCTTATCCTTTAATGAAGATTATCTTCTCACCAGACATGCGATCATCTACGAGAAGTTAATTGGAGGTGAAGGCTAAGATGTACATGACTTCTCTGAACGTCAAATCGCCATCATTAGTTCAAGCGAGGTCTGATGCGCCTTCCTCAGTCATCATGATGTTGATTCATTTCTTACTGCTCTATCTGTCCATTTATGGTCTGATTTCGATCTATGTCGATAATATTGTGATTCGTTCGTTAAAGGACGCAGGCATGTTGCTACTTGCGGTATACACACTTGCTCGGGTATATCGCCAGCAGATTCATTTTCTGAATCTATTCCTGTTTATACTGGCCTCCCTCATCGTGCTCGGATCGTTAAATGTACTTGTTGGTTCCAGCGTGGTCACGTTAGTCTATGGAATCAAAATTACGCTTTTACCACTGGTGATGCTATTTGCAGGCATGTTTATGGCCGAGCAGGGTGGAATGTACGCATTTGCCAGAACCAATCTGGTTATTTTTATTATGCTCATTGCAGGATGGTGCGCCCAATATGCGCTGGGTATAGAAAAGTTAATCACTATGGGATTCGTATACGGCGTAAACATCAAAAACTATCTTGAGGGTGTGCCGCGTTTATCCTCCATTACGTACTCGCCGGATGGTTATGCGTATGCACTGTTAATGACAGGCATCATTGCAGAACAAACCAAGCTGGCAGTGAAGCACCGTAGCTTTCGCCTGATGATCCAGTTGCTGACGATCGGCTTTTTGCTTTTATCTACGATTCGATCGGCTTTATTGCTCTGGTTTGTATATCAGGTGGTTCTTTTTTTAATTCAGATTCGCAAGTACAGCAAAAAGAATATGTTAGTTCTGGCGGTTGTTTTTCTGACACTGCCTGCAATTGTGTTTTTCGGAGGCAGGTTCCTGCAGTCCAAAAATCTGCTCTCCAGTTCATCCCTGCTTGATCGATTACAGATATGGGGAAGCAGCCTAACCTCGCCATTCACCATGAATGGCATGATCGGCAACGGAATTGGTTCGGTTGGTGCTGCCAGCCGGCGCACACATATGATGGGTCTGAACTCCAGTAATTTTGCAGTGGATAACCAGTACTTTTCCTTGTACGAACAGACAGGTTGGATCGGTCTTGCCTATTTATTGATGTTATTCATGTGGTTGTTGATCACACTGGTTAGACGAATGAATGCCTCACCTTACTCGGCAGGTTCCAGACTTCCTCAGGTGGCTATAGCCCTCGGCGCAGGAGTGGCTGCGGCAAGTATGACGACCAACGTTCTTGAGTTGTTTCCTGCGAACGTTTTTTTCTGGATGTTCATAGGCATAGCTCTGTATCAGCATCGTAATGCAGGTGATATACCATATAAAGCGGGTGAGCGAAAATGAAGGTTTTGCACATCGGAGAATATGTGGTGGGCGGTATTGCCACGTATTTAAACGAGCTGGTGTCCTACCAGCGTAACCGGTTTGAGGTTTATGTATTGATGAGTGATTATAACTCGGCAAAGGATTTTGATCTGGAGCCAGAGCATATCTTTCGTTACAGTTACAAACGCCACCCGAAACACTTTTTCTCAGCAATGAGACAGATTCACCAAGCTATTCGGCGGATCGAGCCGGATATTATTCATGTACACAGCTCATTTGCGGGTATGCTCGCAAGGGGCTTATTTTTTTTTACACCACGCAAAGCGAGTATCTTTTACTGCTCACATGGCTGGTCTTTTTTGATGGATACCAAACCCCTGCATAAAAAGGCTTATTTCATGATCGAGAAAATACTTGAATTCAAAACAGACTATATCGTGAACATTTCAAAATATGAGATGCAGCAATCGATTCGCATGGGCATGTCTCCAGCCAAATCCCGATTCGTTTATAGTGGCCTGCGTGACCGCAAGTCTCACAAGCCTCAAAATCATGAAGAGCAGCCGCAAGTAATTGTGCAAAAAGATCAGGAGCAAGAGGATGACAGCATGATTCGGCTCTTGTTTGTGGGCAGATACGATCGGCAGAAAGGACTGGATCTGCTGCTGGATGCATTCAGGCAGTATCCCGAGCTGCAGCAGCGTATTCAGTTATACATCATTGGAGACAGCGTATTGGAAAAAAATGAATGGACCTTTACCGACAATATGATCCGGTTAGGGTGGGTCAATAATGCAGAGATTGATCACTATTACGAGCAGTGTGATGCGATCATTATGCCTTCCAGGTGGGAAGGGTTACCCTTGGTCGCGCTGGAAGCAATGAAAAATCACAAACCCGTCATCGCTAGCAATCGGGCCTCGTTGCCAGAGCTGGTGACGCATGGGGAGAATGGCTACATCTTTGAACTTGAACGACTCGAAGGGTTGAGAGAGATTCTAATGCAACTTGATAAAGAAACGTTGGCAACTATGGGTGAAGCGGGACATCAGGTGTATAAAGAGAAGTTTAGCTCGGATCGAATGAATGAGGAGTTCGTGAGTCTCTATTATGAAGCGAGAAATGTAGAAGTTAGCTTCCAAACCGCCGGGCAGGCTTCCCGTTTGGAAATTTCAAAGAGAAATGGAGATTAACATGAATACAATCTATATCAATGCCCGTTTCCTTACACAGACCGTTACCGGGGTTCAGCGATATGCCATTGAACTCGTGAAGGAAATCGATAATTTGATTGACGCTGGAGAAGTAGACGGTACGAAAGTAGAGTTTTGCCTGCTCTCACCCGCGAATGTGGTTACTCATCTTGAACTGAAACATATTCGGCACCGGATTGTTGGCAGACTGAAGGGACATGTGTGGGAACAGCTGGAGTTACCATTTTACGCGAAAAAGGGATTGCTGATTAACCTGTGTAACACAGGCCCGGCATTCAAACGCAATCAGGTCGTGACGATCCATGACGCTTCTGTATTCAGTTATCCGAAGGCATTTTCCTTCGCGTTTCGGTCATGGTATCAGTTTTTAACGGTTCGCTTAGGCAAGATTTCGAAAAAGGTCATTACCGTGTCTAACTTTTCCAAAGGTGAACTTATTCAACACTGCAAAATTGCCGCTCAGAAGGTATCCGTTACACACCTGGGCATCGATCATATTCATCACAGGCAGGCGGCTCAAGGCACACTTGAGAAATATGGGATTAACTCCCCGTATGTACTGGCTGTCAGCACGATGAACCCTTACAAAAACTTTAAGCTGATCTTGGAGATTTTACCTCAGGTGAAAGCACAGAATTTGAGTGTTGTCATCGTGGGCTCCAAGAACAGTAAGGTGTTCAGCAATCATGCTGTGAATGATTCGGAAGGTGTGAATTGGGTAGGGTATGTGACGGATGAGGAGTTAAAAGCGCTCTACGAACATGCCACCGGTTTTATTTTCCCATCCTTGTACGAAGGGTTTGGCTTACCGCCACTGGAGGCGATGGCGCTTGGTTGTCCGGTTATCGTGTCTTCCCGTGGTTCGATCCCGGAAGTATGCGGAGAGGCAGGACTGTACTTTGACCCTCATCATCCGCAGGAAGCAGCTTCACGTCTGGTAGAGATGATGTCTGATCCGGAGCTTGGACAGCGAATGTCCATTCAGGGCAAAGAGCACTCGGCCTTCTTCTCCTGGAACAAATGTGCCAAGGATACGGTCAACATTATTATGAGCACGGTGTAAGCATGCCAAATGTATTGTTGTGAGGGAGATAAAGCTATGAACAAAGTGTTTGTTGCGATTGATTTCCCACCTGAAAAGGGAGGGATTCATGATTATGCCTACGGGCTGATATCACAGATTCCAGCAGAAGAGACAACGGTGCTGACCAATAAAATAAATAATACCGCAGAGTCCGAGCAGTTTGACCGGAAGAGTGATTTTGAAATCATTCGGAAACGTATTTTTTCGGATTCTAATAAATGGCTGTTGATTCTCTCGCAGCTTGTTCTGGTCATGCAACTGATTTTGTTGAAATGGCGCAAAAAAACAGATGAGATTCATTTTGTGAATATATTCCCGGTTGGCTTAGCCGGTCCATTCATGAAATTCCTTTTTCGAGTAAAATACTTTCCTTATGTTCACGGCCTGGATGTGATGGGGATGGTTAATAGCCGATTATTCCCACTGCTGTTGTTCATTCTGAAGCGTGCGGACAAGGTGATTTCCAATAGCCAATATACGAAGTCGAAGCTGGTTGAACTGGGGATTTCGGAGTCTCAGATTGTCATTATTCCACCGGGACTTAACGTGAACAAGCTTAACGCGGATACAGGGAGCCAGGGGGATTTACGGGATAAGTATGGTCTGCATGGCAAAAAAGTGATGATCACCGTCTCGCGACTTGTGGAACGCAAAGGTCATGATGTCACACTGAAAGCCGTGAGTCAGGTTGTTACGCATATTCCTGATCTGAAGTATGTTATCTGCGGAGATGGGCCGTATAAGGGAGAACTCGAACGACTGGTAACTCAGTACGGACTCGAATCTGTTGTTGTATTTACAGGACGTACTACAGACCATGAGCTTCAGCAATTATATGAATGTGCGGATCTCTTCATTATGCCAAGCCGGGATATCAAGGAGAAGGGTGACGTGGAAGGGTTCGGAATTGTATTCCTGGAAGCCAACTATTATCGATTACCTGTCATTGCAGGCAACAGTGGCGGTATTCCCGACGCCGTGAAGGACAATATCACCGGTTATCTCGTAGACCCGGTTAATGATCAGGAGATTGCTGCGCGTATCGAACAATTAATGACCGACGATGGGCTAGCCAGAGCGATGGGGGATAACGGATACGACTGGGTAGTCAACTATTGTTTGTGGTCGCATCGTGGAAAGTTGTTGAAGCAATTGGCCTAAATATCAATGTGATTGGGGTGAGAGCATGAGGGCTTCTGTAGCCATTTGTACACACAACAGAGCGTTAGACACTATGCAGGCTGTTGAGAGTGTATTGAAGGGAGATACCGATCCTGCCGATTACGAAATTTTGGTCATAGATAATCATTCGACAGATCATACTAGGGATTTATTTGATTCGTCTCACATGCCGGAGCATGTACGGTATATTTTTGAACCACAATTAGGCCTTTCTTATGCAAGAAACCGGGCAATCAAGGAAGCAAAAGGTGAGTTTATTTTATTTCTGGATGATGATGCATTGGCATGTCCTACTTGGATCAACGAAGTCATTAAGATATTTGATATGGATTCCCGGATTGGTTGTGTGGGTGGGAAAATCGTTCCTATATGGGAGGGCGGAAGGCCCGAATGGATACCACAAGATATTGTGAGCTTGTACACTCTAATGGATTTTTCTGAAAAAGTTGTTGAGATGCCTGCGCCTTCTATTCCTTTTGGGGCGAATGTAGCATTCAGAGTGAGTATTTTCGAAAAGTTAGAGCCATTTAGAGAAGATTTGGGGCGGGTTGGTACAAATCTAATGTCAAGTGAAGAGAGTGAGCTAATCAGTCGAGTCCGCCAAGAACATAAAGTTTTCTACAGTCCATATGCAGTTGTTGAACACAAAATAGCAAAAAGCAGATTAACCAAACGTTGGCTATTACGCCGAGTGTATTGGCAAGGTATAAGTGATGCCACACGGTATAAGAAAAGTGCATGGGGCGTATTCAAACACACGATAAGAATTGTGCAAGCAGCTCTACTAATCGTCATCTCTTTCAATAATGTGCAGAAAGTCATGAGTGAGATGGCTAAAATATCTTATCGGAACGGCACGATTGTGGGATCTTTCCGAAATGGCAGAGGGCTGAACACCTGATGAACATGGCGATTGCCCGAAAACCAAGGCAGCGAAGCATTATTCAGACCATTGTCATGACAAGTATGGCTAATATTCTCATTATGGCTGTGACTACGCTAACTTCCATTATTACAGCTCGCATGTTCGGAGCGACGGGGAAGGGAGAGCTTGCGGCTGTTTTATTCTGGCCTGCATTCATTTCGGGTCTGGCCGCATTTGGTCTGCCCACCTCGTTAATTTACAATGTCAAAAAAAACAGCCAGCAACTCCCTGTTTATATCAGCATGAGCTTTGCCGTTCAGATTCCGATCAGTATCATTGCCGGGGTGATCAGTTGGTTTGGTATCCCTATCTGGCTATCAGCATATTCGGAATCTGTTATTGCGATTGCAAGGTGGTATACCGTATCCATGGTTCCAGTGATGCTGTTCATGGGTGTGCTTGCGGCAGCCGCACAAGGTACCGACAAGTTCCATATTTATAATCTGTCGCGTTTGCTGGCTCCCTTATTGAATCTTGCAGGCTTGGTACTACTGTGGGTAGCGCAGGTATTAACCGTGGAACGAGCCATAATTATCAGTTTTGCCAGCACTATACTGGTGTTGACCTGTTATATGATTGCCATGCGTCAGCAAATATTCAGTTCCGTCAGCAAGCTGGTGGCTCAGATTCGAACGGGGATTCATCTATTCAGCTATGGCCTTCGTGTATATGGGGTAGAGTTGCTAGGCACGTTGTATAGCCAGTTTGACAAAATTATTATTTTGGCTCTGCTGACACCCAAAGATTTCGGGTTATATTCGGTTGTGTTTGCCCTATCGCGTATGTTTAATGTTGTGCAGACGGCCATCACCAATGTCATATTTCCAAAGGTAGCCGGCATGGAGCAGCAACAGGTGTTGTCTCTTGTTGGCAGAGCTTTCCGCATTAGTATGGTACTTATGACGATCATCATCATACCGAGTATGCTGATTGGTCGTTTTTTTATTGACTTGTTGTTTGGCCCGGAATTTCTGGAGGCCAGCGGTGTATTCTATCTGTTGTCTCTGGAGTGTATCGTTGGCGGAGGATCTTGGATTCTGGCTTCGGCTTTTAATGCGCTCGGTAGACCAGGCGTTATCGTGCTTCGGCAGGTTATCGCACTTGCTGTGACGATTACGTTGTTCTTTGTGCTTACGCCCATGTTCGGGTTATACGGTTTAGGGCTGGCGTTGTTACTTGGTTCCTTCGTCCGTATGTTGATGTCATTAATATCCGTTTCGATTATTTTCAAAATGCCGATGCACAAGATGTTATATAACAAGGAAGATATGGTCTTCCTCAAGCAAAAATGGAGAGAAAAAAATCTATTTAAAGGAGCCAGAAGAGATGTCAAACGTGCAAAAGATTCATCCCATGGATGAGTTGAAAAAACGGCTTGAATCGATCCTTGAAGTTGTGCCCCCTCATTCGAAGATCTATTACATTGATTATCCCGTTCACAGCAATTGTGGTGATCTGCTTATTATGAAAGGAACAGAGGCTTTTTTCAAAGACCATCATATTTATGTGTCTCAACGATACAGCGTCCATGACTTTCATGACCAAGTTGAAATTCCCCAGGATCATATTATTGTTCTTCATGGTGGTGGGAATTTCGGTGATTTATACGAAGCTCATCAATCATTAAGAGAACGTATCGTTCAGCATTACCCGCATCATCGAATCGTGATTCTTCCTCAGACGATATTTTATAAGGATCAAGCTATTCTTCAAAGAACTGCATCTGTTTTTGCTCAGCATACAGATCTGCATATCTATGTTCGCGATGAGATATCGTTTCAAATTGCCTCGGATCATTTCTCCAACTCTAAGGTGAACTTAGTTCCCGATATGGCGCACCAATTATGGCCGATGGAGATCCAACGTAACTCTCGTAAAGAGAGATTGAATTTCTTTAGAACAGATATCGAACAGACAGCAGCTCAACAATCTCTGAATTCCGCAGAGCAGCAAGGAGATTACCTGGATTGGCCCACCTTGTACAACAAATATGAGCGAAAGCTAATCTACTATATCAGTAAAGGGTTGAAGAAACCTGCTTCGCGAGCCCTCTCCCAATTCATATGGATGAAATATAGTGACTACCTTGTGAATAAGGCGGTACGCTGCTTCGCGGATTATCGCATGATTCACACATCCAGATTACATGGTCACATCCTGTCTTGTCTGATGGCGAAGCCTAACCTATTGATTGATAACTCTTATGGGAAGAATTCGGGATATTACCGGATATGGACACATGAAGTGAACACAGCCAATATGGACTCCTCTTCCAAGGCGAGTGCTCCACCCGTGACCAAGTATATGGAATCAACGGCAACCGTATAACGAACGAAAAGCTGTCCCGTATCATCTTAAAAATATATAGAGTGGAGTGGTTGCATTGAGAATCGTACTTCTCTCCGGTGGATCAGGTAAACGGTTATGGCCTTTGTCCAACGACACGAGATCCAAGCAATTCCTGAAGGTGCTTGAAGGCGAGGACGGACAGACGGAATCGATGGTACAGCGCGTATGGAGGCAATTGCAGCACACGGGGTTAAGTGGCCAAGCAACGATAGCAACGAGCAAACCGCAGGTGGAGATTTTGCGAAGTCAGTTGGGTTATGAAGTGGATCTGGTCGTTGAGCCTGAACGAAGAGATACCTTCCCCGCAATCGCCTTGGCGGCCGTATATTTGTACTCCGTGCAGGGAGCCAGCTTAAATGAAACGGTAGCCATGCTTCCGGTTGATCCCTATGTGGAGGAGTCCTTCTTTTATAAAGTAACAGAGCTGGAGGACGTGCTGGATGACTCCGGTGCAGAGCTTGCGTTAATTGGCGTGAAACCCACGTATCCTTCGGAAAAGTATGGTTACATCATTCCAGAGCGGTCTGAAACTAAAGAAGAACAACGTTACGCCAAAGTATCCCGTTTTCAAGAGAAACCCCGTGAAGCTGAAGCGGCAGAGATGATCGAACAATCTGCCCTTTGGAATTGCGGGGTTTTTGCATTCAAACTCAATTATTTGATTAATCTGCTCATCTCGCTTGAACTGCCTATCCAGTATGAAGAAATGTTGAAACAGTACGGGAGACTGCAGAAAATCAGCTTTGATTATCAAGTGGTGGAGAAGGCTCAGCATATTGTGGTTACACCTTACGAGGGGTACTGGAAAGACCTTGGTACATGGAACACGCTGACAGATGAGATGAGTACCAATATTGTGGGCAAAGGTGTCATGACGAACAGTACGGTGAACACACATCTGATTAATGAATTAAACATTCCGGTCTGCGTACTGGGAGTATCCAACTTGATCGTGGCAACAAGTCCTGATGGCATTCTGGTCAGTGAAAAAGAGGCGAGTCCTCAGATCAAGGAAGTGTTAAAAGATAGCGCTGAGCGCCCCATGTATGAAGAACGTCGTTGGGGCTGTTACAGAGTGCTTGATTACACACGCAATAAAAAAGGCGAAGAAGTATTAACCAAACGCATCATCATCGAGCCCCATAAAAACTTTTCGTACCAGTACCATCTCAAACGAAATGAAGTATGGACCGTTGTCTCGGGACAAGGTGAATTCATTATGGACGGCGAGCTCAGACCGCTTCATCAAGGAGATGTCATTGTGATTCCGGCAGGAGGGAAGCACAGTGTCAAAGCGTTGACCGAACTCGAAATTATTGAGGTGCAGATGGGCAGTGAACTGGTGGAAGAGGACATCGTTCGCGTTGAGATGGAATGGGAAGATATTATCCAAAATTGCGTGAATTGGGGGAAAACAAGATGAATATTGCGGTGATTGGAACAGGCTACGTAGGTCTGGTATCAGGGGTTTGTTTTTCGGAGATTGGCAACCAGGTGATCTGTGTAGACAACAATGAGGAAAAAGTACAAATGCTGAATGAGGGCGTCGTTCCAATCTACGAACCTGGTCTTAAAGAGTTGATGATTTCCAATACGCAAGCAGGTAAACTGTCGTTTACCTCAAACATTGGTGAGGCGATACACCAGTCAGATATTGTCTTTATAGCCGTAGGTACACCTTCTCTACCAAACGGTGAGGCGAATCTGAGTTATGTAGAGCAAGTGGCTATGGAGATCGGCACCCATCTCGAAAGCTACAAAATCATCGTGACTAAAAGCACGGTTCCTGTAGGTACTAATGACCGTATCCGCGATCTGATTCGCAGCATATCCTCCCAGCCCTTTGACGTGGCCTCTGTTCCCGAGTTTTTGCGAGAAGGCTCCGCTATCAAGGATACGCTTAACCCCGACCGGATTGTCATCGGCACGAGCAGTGATCGGGCCATCCAGACGTTAAAGAAACTTCATCGGCCATTAACAAGTAATCTGATTATTACAGATATCCGCTCAGCGGAGATGATTAAATACGCATCCAATGCATTTCTGGCAACCAAAATATCATTTATTAATGAAATTTCGAATATTTGTGAGAAAGTTGGGGCGGATGTTACACGTGTTGCAGAAGGCATGGGGTACGATAAACGCATCGGGTCTGCTTTTTTGAAGGCAGGGATCGGTTATGGCGGCTCTTGTTTTCCTAAAGATACACAGGCGCTGATCCAGATTGCAGGTATGGTGGATTATGATTTCAGACTGTTGAAATCTGTAGTGCAAGTCAATCAGGACCAACGTATGCAAGTGATCTACAAGCTGGAGGAAGCGCTGGGGTCACTCGCAGGCAAAACAATTGCTATCTGGGGACTGGCGTTTAAACCGGATACCGATGATGTGCGAGACGCACCAGCCATTGATATTGTTCAACATCTTATTGATGCTGGAGCATCGGTCAGGGCCTACGATCCGATTGCAACGGCTAACTTCCGTAAAGAGATCGACATTGCCTCGATTTCGTGGGAGGATAGCCCGCTTCATGCTGCTCAAGACGCGGATGCGCTATGTGTACTGACAGAATGGAAGGAATTTGCCCAGGTTGATCTGACAACCTTAGCCCAAACGATGAAGGAGCCTGTGATGATTGATGGTCGTAATGTGTATAGTGCGGAGCAGATTCAAGCATCTGCCTTCCACTATTATTCTGTCGGACGTCCAGGTCTCGTGAAGGTGGAAGGGAAAGCAACAGCAATTATCTAATCTGTCAGTGAATATCAACAATATGAGTGAGGAAGATCCCCATGAAAAAGTGGATGAAATGGACGGCTTGGATCGTTTCCCTTTTAATCATCGTTGTATTTGGTTATGCGATCTATCTCTATCAATCGGTTAAATCAACCGCTGATCAGATTTATGAGCCTCGTAATCCCGTAAAGCCTGTTTCGGTAACCGATGCGAAGGGCGGACTCCAGGTTGAACTCAATCGCAAAGAGCCCTTTAATGCCTTGATCCTGGGGGTAGATGAACGCCAGAATGATCGAGGACGTTCAGATACGATGATTGTTCTAAGTGTGAATCCGGGGAAAAAGAAAGTGCTGATGTTTAATATTCCGCGAGATACACGAACGGAAATTGTAGGACGCAACACCGAAGACAAAATCAATCATGCTTACGCCTTTGGGGGCGTGGATATGTCTCTTGCAACAGTCGAACAATTTTTGGGAATTCCCATTCACTATTATATGAAAGTAGATATGGAGGGGTTCTCCAAAATCATTGATCTTGTTGGTGGTGTGGATGTAAACAACCCGTTTGCCTTTGACTATGAGGGTAAACGTTATGAGCAGGGCAATATTCATCTGGATGGTGTCGCTGCTCTCGGGTTCTCCAGAATGCGTTATGATGATCCGAAGGGCGACTTGGGAAGGAATGATCGTCAGCGAGAGGTCCTGAAGCAGATGCTCAAAAATACGATGCAATTCTCCAGTGTGCTTCACCTTCAGAATATGTTAGATGAGCTGGGTACACATGTCAGAACAGATCTGACATTTGATGAGATGAAAGAACTGCTTCTGGATTATCGTAGCGACCTGGAAGAAATCGATACAGTTGAGATCAAGGGAAAAGGCGAGAAGATCAACGGTATTTATTATTTTATTGTAGGTCAAGAGGAAAAGGAGCGCATTCACGGATTACTGACGCAGCACCTAGAACAGTAAGGGCAACGTCCGTGAAACAGCAAGGAAAGTGGTGAAAACATTGCTGAATGCGGAGGGAAGAGAAACAAGAAAACAGAAATATCAACGGAAGAATCGTTCGTATAAAATGTTGTTTTGGCTAATGCTAGCAGGGGTCTGGATTGCGATAATCTGGCTGATGTCTTCCCAATCCTATCAACAGCAAAATATTCAGCCATGGCTTCAACGTTTGACCAAACAGGTGCACATCGGGGTGACATTGCCCGATGTGCACCTGTTTTATAATGGGCACGAGTATTCACTAAGAGAAAGGCCTTATGCTTTTGTAGAATTCCTCTTTCGCAAGACTGCGCATCTATTAATCTACGCTGTACTCGCAGTATTAATCTATGGCAGTCTGCGTTACAAACGGGTGAGAGTCATAACTTGTATTACGGTGGCGCTGATGTTCGTTGCAGTGATTGCCTCCATTGACGAGTATATCCAACAGTTCAGCCCCAATCGTACGAGTTCAATCTGGGATGTCGGTGTAGACTTGATTGGCGGAAGTTGTGGCATCGCGGTTTATACAGGAATTCGAGCTTTGCTGGGTAGGAGACATCATTGATTTCCCAGGAAATGCAGTGTGTAGTCCAGGCATAGCTTCTACTTGTTTGCAAACCATCATACATATGGGGTAGGCAGGACAAGGGGGCTGAATGATGATAAGAAGAAGAAACCGCAATGCACTGTTCAAAAAAAGTGGACTTATTTTATTTGTAGTGCTTTTGCTGTGGCTGATTATTAGGAGTGTACCTGCACTGTTTCGTGCAGATGCGCCTACAGAGGCTGCTGCTGTAGCAGAAGAGTTTTACAAATACGAGCAAACGGGTGACTTCGGAAGCTCCTGGGAGCTTTTTCATCCTTTAATGAAAGAGCGGTTTCCGAAGAGTGCCTATGTGCAGAATAGAGCTCACATTTTTATGCAGCATTTTGGTGTGCAGACGTTTGAACTGGAGATGGAACCGCCAGAGCGGGAATTTGATGTGGAGATCATTCAGGGCGTGCAGCCCTTTCCCGAAGCATACAAAATCAAAGTTACACAAACGTATTCCGGAACCTTTGGGAAGTTTGATCTTGTGCAGATCTGTTACCTTGTGCAGGATGGTAAGCAGTGGACGCTGTTATGGTATTATCCAGATGAGAGGAAACACAACACTGAAACTTCATCGTGATGCATGATAGGGTGCAATATCAGGATGAGGAGTAAATGTTACATAGGTTGTAATGTAAATGGAGGTTGAATATACCGTTTTGTATCATTAGTCCTTGATCAAGCGCTATAAATGCGAGACTTTTGTCGCATTTATAGCGTTTTTTTGAATTTTCAACCTAAATCCATGCTTAAAAAGCTTGACAATAGTCCCGGTGTCAAGTAAATTACGAATTAGGATACAAAATGTATCAATTTTCAGCGTCTAACGACAAATAACAGGGACTAGAGACTCCCTGTGAGGGGAAGGTATTCCATTGAATGAAACGGGCCGCTTTTACTGTGTCAGTTGTGGGATGATTGTGTCGGTCGCTAGAGACGCCGCCCAGAAGCCAGAGGGCAATGGAGGCAATCACGTGTTTCGTACTGGATTTTACCGGAGTGAAATGCCACTTGGATGCTGTGAGGCGTGTGTAGTTGAGTCAAAACGAGAAGGTAAGTCCCAGTTTGCAGGACAATATACTAAAGATTATGATACACTATGCTCATATGAGAAACGGGCATGAAATAAGCCCGTCCATGAAGGAGAGGATTGAATGCAGCAGGAGCCGGTCGTCCGACTTCAAGGCGTCAGTAAAATCATTTCCTCCCGATCATTGGTCAGTGACCTGACCCTGGATATTTCTCCGGGGCAGGTTTTTGGTTTTTTAGGACCAAATGGCGCGGGGAAAACAACAACGATTCGAATGATGGTAGGTCTGATGTCCATTAGTAAAGGAGATATTTTCATCTCCGGACACAGTGTAAAGAATGAGTTTGAAGAGGCGATAGCCCAAGTGGGGGCGATTGTGGAAAATCCGGAGATGTACAAGTTTCTGACCGGATATCAGAATCTGGTGCATTTTGCCCGTATGTCACCTGGCGTTACCAAGGAACGTATTGCAGAGACCATTGAGCGTGTGGGCCTAACAGCGCGGATTCATGACAAGGTAAAAACCTATTCTTTGGGTATGCGTCAGCGCCTTGGTGTCGCACAGGCTATATTACATAGACCTAAGCTGTTAGTTCTGGATGAGCCAACGAACGGTCTCGACCCACAGGGCATAAGGGAGTTGAGAGATTATCTGCGGCTCCTCACCCACGAAGAGGGGATCACCGTGTTTGTATCAAGCCATCTGTTGTCCGAGATGGAATTGATGTGTGACACCGTAGCTATTATTCAGAACGGTAAACTGATTGATGTTCGAAATCTGCGGGATGAGCAAGGTTCAGATGCTTTAATTGAAGTTGCGTTTGAAGTCGATGACGCTGAACGTGCTGTTGAACTCATGGAGGGTGAGGCAGTTATTCAGGGTAAGGTTATCGTGTTGTCTCTCTCTCGAGAACAGATTCCTGCGGTCAATGCCAAACTGGTACGTGAAGGCGTGCAGGTTTATGCCATTCGTAGTGTGACTCGTACGCTGGAAGATCAATTTTTGCAAGTGACTGGAGGTGGCGGCATTGGGTAGTTTCGGCAATCTGCTACTGAATGAAAATATGAAGGTGTTCCGTCGTGTACGTACCTGGATTATGTTAGCTATTCTTGTTCTGATCTCGTTACTCATGCCTGTCTTAATGAGAGAAGGCATGGGGTCAAGTGATACCTTGTTTTGGCAGCCTGCGGCTACAACAGTTCAGATTGCATTTTTTCTGAACACCATCTTCTGTGTAGTCATTGCAGCAGAAACGGTGGCGGGTGAATTTACATGGGGAACCATTAAACTGTTACTTATCCGACCATGGTCACGCAGTAAAATTTTGGCTTCCAAATATCTCACTGTAGTAGGTTTTAGTATATTAAGCACACTACTGGTGATTGGTATGGCCATGCTTAGCTCGTATATTCTCTTCTCCCATGAGGTTTCGGTAGACAGCAGTATAATCGCAGCTGATGCGTTTACGAGATGGGGATATCTGTATATCGACTTGTTTATTACACTTGCGATTGCCTTTATGGTCTCCTCGGTATTTCGTTCAGGTGCACTTGCGATTGGTTTGTCCTTGTTTATTATGTTTACACAAAATATATTCTCGCTGATCTTTAATCCGGATCGTTATGAATGGGCTAAATATGTTCTGTTCAATAATATGAACTTGAGCAAATATATGAACTCTTCATCGGATATGGGCTTGATGAATGGAGCAAGTGAGGGCATGACTCTCGGGTTCTCCTTGGCAGTTCTCGCTGCATATTATGTCATCTTTATGGTGATTTCCTGGGTTGTGTTCAACAAAAGAGATGTGGCAGGTTAACTCCTGCCTCTTTTTTGTTTTCATGTGGCATAGCTGTCTATTCAGGGTACATACTGGTATTGTAATGTTAGAATCATATTATCGTCGCAGTCACTTTGGCATGGCAGCGCATGGAGGGATCATTTTTCTTGATTAACAACAAATTTTACCGCATATGCACAGCAATTATTTTACTGTTGCTGATCGTGTATTTGGGGGATAAAGTCAACTTTATTTTCCGCCCTCTCACTTCGCTGATTCATATCATTATTATCCCGCTCTTGATCGCAGGATTTTTCTACTATCTGTTGCGTCCGCTCGTGGACTTCATGGAGCGGCACAAAATCAAAAGGGCACTGTCTGTCCTGATTATTTATGTGGCTGTTGGACTCCTCATCGCAGGATTCAGCGTTCTCGTGTGGCCTTCCCTGCGGGAGCAGTTATGGAATTTTATCGAAAATACACCTAAGCTTGTGTCATCTCTTGTAGAGCAGATTAAAGCACTGGAAAACAATCGTTTTCTTGCCCGTTACCTGCCTGAGAATTCGGACTTGTTTACCAGATTGTCCAAGTATTTAAGTCAGGGGATTACGCAGGTTACGGATTATGTCTCTGGTCTATTTTCCGTCGTGTCCAACTTGGTCATTATTTTGGCAACATTTCCGATTATGCTCTATTACATGCTCAAGGAAGGCAGCAAATTTGGAACCAACTTGACGCTGTTATTGCCGAGACATTACCGAAAAGACGGGGAAGAGACGGTGCATGAAATTGATGAGGCTCTGAGCAATTATATTGTAGGCCGGGTTATCGTTAATGTGGCGCTGGGCATTCTCATGTTTATCGGTTTTCTTCTTATCGGGTTGCCTTATGCGCTATTGTTAACGGTTGTGTCCATTATTCTGAACTTTATCCCTTATGTAGGGGCGCTACTGGCGGCGATTCCTGTTGTGATTGTTGCTTTTATCGACTCGCCTTCCATGGCTCTCTGGTCTCTGATCATTATCGTCATTGCACAGCAAATACAGGATAATCTCATCTCTCCTTATGTGTATGGCAAACAGCTCGATATTCATCCGCTGACTACGGTGATCCTGTTGCTCGTTGGAGCCGATCTTGGCAACATTCTAGGTATGATTATTATTATTCCGCTCTACATGATCCTCAAGATTATATTTAAGAAAATCCAGAACCGGATTGTTGAAGATCGAGCAGATGCCAAATAAGAAGTAGGTAAGATATTTCATCCCTCAGCATAAAGAAAAGGTCTGTCCACGTCGGAAATGACGTGGACAGACCTTTTAAATCAAACGTTTGTTTCTTTCTCGTCTTCATCGGTGTAGTCTGACATATTCAGTGGTTCTTTCGGGACGATAGCCACCTTGTAGAAGCGATTTTTATCTTTTTCCAGCAGGACAAAGGTCAGGTTTTCGTATTCGTACTCTTCCTGTTCGTTCATCTCCGGACGGTGACTGTACAGCCATCCACCAATCGTATCCCACTCGTCCGCATCAAGCGAAGACATGAACATATCGTTGACCTTGGACAGCGAAACCTTACCATCCATGATGATATAATGCTCATTCACAATCTGAATTTCTTCTTCTTCGTCTGCGTCGAACTCATCGCGAATCTCACCAACAATCTGCTCCAATACGTCTTCAATCGTTACAATCCCCGACGTGCCTCCATACTCGTCGACGAGAACAGCAATATGCACGCCATCCTTCTGCATTTTTTTAAGCAGATCCTTGACTGGAGTTGTCTCATGAACAGCCGAAACGGGCTGAATGAGGGAAGACAGGTCGACGGGTTCATCATTACCATACAGTTCTAAGAAAAATTGTTTCGTATTAATGATACCGATAATATCGTCTTTGCTCTCATTAACGACTGGAAAGCGAGTGTATTGCTCTTCACGAATGATCTCTAGATTTTCCTCGTTCGTTTTATTTAGATAAAGGCAGACCATGTCGGTCCGGGGAACCATGATCTCTTTGGCCAGCATCTCATCAAATGCAAAAATTCGGCTAACATACCCAAATTCCGCCTGATTGATTTTACCACTCTCAAAGCTCTCGTTAATAATGATCTGGAGCTCTTCTTCAGAGTGTGCGTCTTCATGTTCCGAAGCAGGCTTGATGCCAAACAATTTGACCAGTTGGTTCGCAGAGCCGTTTAACAGCCAGATAAAAGGATACATCACTCGGTTAAACAAGATGATAGGACCGGACGTCAACAGTGCGACAGTCTCGGCTTTGCGGATCGCTATCGTTTTGGGTGCAAGCTCACCCACAACAACGTGTAAATACGTGATCGCTACAAAGGCAATGACAAAGGACAAAAATGAAGCGAGTGCATCTGGGATGCTCATGCTTTCGAACACCGGGTGGAGGATTTTCTCTACCGTGGGTTCACCGAGCCAGCCCAGTCCGAGAGACGTAATCGTAATCCCAAGCTGACAAGCAGACAGATATCCGTCTAGGTTAGCGACGGCCTGCTTCACAGCGAGCGCCCGTTTGTTCCCTTCTGCAATCATTTGGTCGATCCGACTCGGACGAACCCGTACCAGAGCGAACTCCACTGCCACGAAAAATGCCGATAACCCTATCAAAAATGCAACCAAAACCAAATTTAACGCATACCTCTCACTGTCCATTCACTACTCTT
Organism: Paenibacillus sp. NN59; assembly: GCF_057597225.1. Lineage (NCBI taxonomy): Bacteria > Bacillati > Bacillota > Bacilli > Caryophanales > Paenibacillaceae > Paenibacillus > Paenibacillus sp. NN59. The sequence goes on from NZ_CP199678.1 coordinate 1,507,102, forward strand.
CTCCTTTTATGTAATAAGTTTTAACGAGTATTATATCTAATTTTACGTAAGAAGACCACCTTTACCGGAAGAAAAGAGGAAGAGTCTGGAAAGGGAGTTATGCAAAACAGTGTTGAAGTTAGGTTATGTAAAGTTTTATCTAAGTATTCGTTACGAATGAGGTCTACATTGGGTATCTATGATTAGCTGGGAACAATATCGTCAAAGCTGTTTAGAATGAGAGCGAAGAAAAGGATGGAGATCCAGATTACGGAATATTACAAAACAGACAATTAAAATATTATAGCGTATGTACTAAGGGGGAGGCCACATGTTCTGGCTGGTCATTATTTTACTTGTTTTTATTTTTCAAGCGGCTACGATTCTTGTGCTGGAGTTCCGCAATCCAGCCAAAGCAGTGGCTTGGCTGTTCATCTTATTTTGTGTGCCCTTAGTCGGATTTGTTGTGTATTATTTCGTGGCTCAGGACTACAGTAAACGCAAAAAGCTGCGAAAGGGCGGGTCCCGCATCTTCAGAGAAATGCGGGAAACGATCTGGAAACAGGCGCACATTATAGAAGAGATTGCCCAAATGCCAGGGGATAGGTATAACCACCAGCAACGTTTATTCAACCTGTTATCCCACTTGTCCGAAAGCCCGATTACGGGATGTAACCGGAGTAAAGTGCTTACCAATGGGGAAGAGGCATTTGCCGCTATGCTTAGAGAGATGGAGAAGGCGAAGCACCATCTACATGTCGAGTTCTATATTTTCAGAGATGATGTGATCGGTACTCGCTTTCAACAGGTCATGATCCGTAAAGCGCAGGAAGGAGTTAAAGTCAGGTTCATCTGTGACGGGCTTGGCAGTCATAAACTGAGCTGGAGTTTTATCCGCAAGCTTCAGGATGCGGGTGTTGAGTTTCATTTTTTCCTGCCACCGCTCATTGCGACGATTGATCGCAGAGTTAATTACCGAAACCACCGTAAAATTGTAGTTGTGGACGGGAAGGTTGGTTTTGTTGGCGGTATTAACGTCGGAGATGACTATCTGGGTCAATACCCGGAGGTTGGATTTTGGAGAGATACCCATGTGCAGATTGAAGGAGATGCTGTCTATTTCCTGCAAAGCACGTTTCTTAACGACTGGAAGCTGGCCTCGGGAAAACGGATTATGGAGCCGCAGCTCGGAGAGTTGTTTCCACCTCATATTTGCAGCGGCGGAGAACGAATTCAGATTTTAGGTAGTGGACCTGATCAAGATTGGGACGCCATTCAGGAGATGTGTTTTGGGGCGATTTCAGTAGCCTGTGAACGGATATATATTACAACACCGTATTTCATTCCTGATCCAGCTCTTTACGAGGCTCTCAAGACCGCTGCGGTCAGTGGAGTGGATGTGCGAATTATTATTCCGTATCAATCCGATTCACGGTTAGTGCATCTGGCATCTCTTTCTTATGTTGAAGAGTTGCTACGTGCCGGTGTGAAATTTTATCAATACCGCAAAGGTTTTGTGCATGCCAAAGTGATGATTGTCGATGAATTACTGGCGACAGTAGGGACGGCCAACATGGATATGCGCAGTTTCTTTTATAATTTTGAATTGACGGCTGTATTGTTTGAAAGCTCTGCGATTCATCGTCTGATGCATGATTTTGAACGTGACCTAGAGGAGTGTAGCCAAATAGATACTTTCGCTTTCCAACATCGCTCACGTCTGCAAAAAGGGGCTGAAATGCTTTCTCGCATGCTTTCTCCGCTTCTTTAGCCGATTTAGGGCAGATTTCTGAAGATAAATTCACTTTTTTTGAATTTATCTTCTTTTTGCTAAGTATTTTGCTCCAATTTGATCTTTTATGATATAATAGTTACATAAATCATGTCGTGATGAAGGAGGGGGAGTCTGGGGAAACAGGCTCCCTTTTGCTCTCTTTTGGAAGTGTGATCCGGCAAGCAGTACATCTTGAATCTATTTTATATCGCCTTTAGATGCCCGTTTTGATGGTGGGTTAAAGTACATGAAGAATACAGTTTGGCTCGTTTTCTACATGCAGCTTCCCCGTGGAGTGATTTAATGGATATATAAAATGGATTCACATTCTGATTTTACGGGGGGGGATACCATGTCCAATGTAACGGTGAAAGAATTAACGGCCAAGCAAGCCGACCGCGGCGTCAAAAGCTCGGTGTTTACGCTGAAATTTCTGCAACGTATTGTAATGATCCTGATCGGTGCTGTGCTTATGGCTGTATCGCTTGAAGTATTCCTCGTGCCAAACGGCGTCATCGACGGCGGTATCACGGGGATCTCGATTATGGTTTCAGAGCTTACACATCTGCCGCTGGGGATTTTTCTGACTTTGCTCAATATGCCTTTTCTAATCCTTGGTTACAAGCAGATTGGTAAGACCTTTGCATTATCTACTTTGCTGGGGATCGTCGTGATGTCAATTGGAACATCGCTACTGCACAAAGTTCCAGCACTCACGCCGGGTGAACCGCTTCTCGGTGCCGTATTCGGCGGATTAATTCTGGGTGTGGGAGTAGGTCTCGTCATTCGTTCAGGTGGTTCACTGGACGGTACAGAGATCGTTGCTATTTTGTTTAGTGAGAAATCACCGCTGTCTGTGGGACAGATCGTATTGATTATTAACGTATTTATTTTCGCGGGTGCTGGATTCGTATTCGGCTGGCCGAACGCTCTGTACTCGATGATTGCTTATTATATTGCCATGAAGATGATTGATATCGTGAATGAAGGGCTGGATCAGTCCAAGTCGGTCTGGATTATCAGTGAGAAGTATCGTGATATCGGTTCCGCGTTGACAGATCGTCTCGGACGTGGTGTAACGTATCTGGACGGAGAAGGCGGATTCAGCGGGGATGAGAAAAAGATCATTTTTGTGGTCATCACTCGTCTGGAAGAAGCCAAGCTGAAGTCCATTGTTGAGGACTGGGACCCGCAGGCCTTTGTAGCTATCGGTAACATTCACGATGTGAAGGGCGGACGCTTCAAGAAAAAAGGCATCCATTAGCGAAGCTTTCTGCTCGATATGACTCTACTATACCAATAGCCGATATCCTGTGATTCAGGATATCGGCTATTTTTTCTTGAGATGTTTCAGAATCAGTTCCATAGGTTGCGGTGGCACTGCTGCAATCAGGTCGCCCACGGTTGTCAGACGTTCAATAATATTCATGAGGTGATAATCCTGAATAGAGACATCACGGCGCACTTCATCCCAAGTCAGGGGAGTGGAGACGGTTCCCCGTGGCTTTGCGCGAGGGGTATAGGGAGCAGCTAATGTTTTGCCGCCATAATGCTGGAGATAATCAAAGTAAATTCGATCGCCCCGATCTTTTTTGAGCCGTTCCAGCGTAAACAAATCAGGATGTTTTTGCGTGACATATTTACCTACAAAATGACCAATATCCCGTAACTCATCAAATGTTACACCCGGAGTAATTGGTACAATGATTTGAACACCTGTGGCGCCAGAGGTTTTGGGAACGGATTGCAACCCGAGGGAGGACAATGTTTCACCTACAATCAAGGCGGCCTGCATGATCCGCGGCTCGTGCTCCATCGAAGGGTCAAGATCAATCATCCATTCACAGGGTAGCGTACTGTTAATCGCATGAAGCGAAGGATGGAATTCAAGTGCGGCCAGATTTCCTAACCAGAGAAGTTCAAGTAGCCCGTTCATGACAATATACCGTATACCTTCATGATCCTGTGTATGAACGAAATCAGGCACAGGCTCCGGTGCATTTTTCTGATAAAAGAACGTGTCACCAGCGCCATGAGGGTAGCGAATGGTTGTCAGTAAACGGTTGTGAGTGTAGGTTAGCAGATAAGGAGCCAGTGCGGCCAACTTTTGCAGATAGATGGCTTTGGTAATCCCTGCCTCTGGCCATAACAGCTTGTCTGGATTCGTAACCGTGAGTTCTACACCCTCGATCTTGATGGAGCCTTTGACTTTGTGTGGCACCACTTCACCTCCTTTTACTGGAATTCATGTTGTAACTGGCTCGCCAGGCAGTCCTCCCGTTTTACTTCTGCAAAGGTTTGGATGCTAGGATGTCTCAGTGTGCGATGATGCGTCAGTTCCATATACTGCACCTTAAGTCCAATCTGGGGTTGTATCCAAGTTGTCTCTGCGCTACGCTCAGGAATGTTATGGAACGGCCTATCCTTTATGATAAGTGGTTGCACCTGTGAAGTGAGTTCCCGCCAGCGATTAATGTTCAACTTCCCTGTTCCTACATGACCAATATAGATAAAATGAGGTCCGTCATATACGCCAATCGCAACGGCGTTAACGATTCCATCGCGATACGTAACACCCCCGATCATGGCGTACAGATCATGCATGATCTTCACCTTCTGCCAGCGTGAGTCCTTGCTACCGATTCCGTAGGTGCTGGTGAGATCCTTGCAGACGATGCCTTCCATCTGATGTTGCCTCATAACGCTTAGCAAAGTAGATGCATCCGTTGAGTTGGTTACTTCCTGAACATGAGTGCTGGTATGTAGCACTTGGTGAAGCAGCTGCTGACGAGCGGATAGTGTCAGATCTGTGACCCACTGTCCATCGTAATATAGAATGTCAAAAACCATATATGTTATCGGTATCTGCTGTTTGGCTTGAGCAATGTTATCCGGCTTGCTCATGCGATCCCGGCGAAGTACGTGATAAAAGGAAGGGCGTCCCGTATCCGGATCGAGAGCGATGATCTCACCGTCCAAAATGTAAGAGTTGCCCTCGCATAGATTGCGCGGTCCCACTAGTTCTGGATACTGGGTCGTCCGGTCGTGTAACCTGCGATTGACCAGCCGTAACTCTTGCCCGTTCTCATAGGCGAGCATGCGTACACCATCCCACTTGATCTGGGCAATCCACTGGGAGCCTGTCGGTAAAGTGTCTCGGGATACAGGTTCAAACGGACTAACAGGTTTGATCATGTGTTACTCATTTCCTTCCTTAAGCCAGCCACGTGTGAGGATTAAATCAAATGCGTGGAGGGCATTAATGTTTTTGCAACTTATGTTTCAAATGATGAATCAGGATCAACAGCAGCGGCAGAAAAATGCCACAGGTTAAATCCCAGTCAATCCAGTAGGGAATGATCACTTTCAGATAGAAGGTTTCATTCGGAGCGATCAGGATGGAACATGTTAAAATAAGAAATGCCGCTGGGAAGATGAGATTCCGATAGCTGGACAAGCCAAACAGATGAGCGAGCCCAAGCACAAAGCTGTAGAAGAAGAGCACACTTTTGAAAAATACAGCGATACCCCAGACGGAAGCCATAATAGCCTCAATGCGTTCTAGAAAGTTACCAATGTTAATCAGACGGGACAGATTAAATGAAGTAAACCAGTAATGCTGTGTCATGAATGGTCCCATAATAAGCAGACATATACTTATGGTTAGCGTTAACATTAATCCGCCGATCATACCCATGAGCAAAAAATCTCTTTTCAGATGAGGGCGTTGCTCTGTGTAAGGCAATAACATCATGAAAATACATAATTCACAGTACGGATATGTAAGTACAGCGATAAAGCCTTTGAACGGATCAAGGAATCCCCGACCAAGAATGGGTTTTATATTGTCGAGCTCTGCCTTGGGGAGTAGGCATAGGGTGAGAATAATCAAGAACAGGACAACGATAGGCAACAGGATTTCGGCAGTCCTTCCCATGTTAGGGAGTCCCGATCGCAATCCCCAAGTCAGGGCGCAGATGAATGTCAGGTGCAACACCCATAATGGCGAATTTCTCAGAATGTTTGTCGTCATAAAGTCTCCCATTTCACGGATAAACGTCGATGCACCAATCAGAAAATAAAAAATATAGAATGCGCTGATCACAGCACCGACCCAAGGCCCCAGCACCCGGAGTACATGTTCAATTAAATTCAGACGCGGATCCAAGCGATATACAGCGAGCATGATCAGAAGCACACCTATTCCGCCTCCTACGCCAAGCAATGAAGAGATCCAGGCATCCTGCTGGGCATAAGATGTGATCATCGAGGGGAAAAAGAGGATCTGCTCACCGATTGTGCAAAGGAACATCAGCGAAGCAAGTTGCCTGACGGTCAAACGTCCCTTTTCAATCATTCAATAAATCTCCTTCGTCTGACAATGTTTAAGTCTGAGTTAGGATGTACCAATATTTACGGTTTTATCAGAAGTATAAAAAAAGCCCGACCCTTTACCTCCTAAGGAAGCTTTGGAGGAACGAGGTCAGGCTTTTTTTGCAGTAACAAATTTGATCAAGAGAAGGAATGCAGAATGAAATCGGCAGAGTGAATGGATGGTAACAGTTTGTGTTCAAAGTAACACGAATTGAGCTTTAGGCCTCTGCAATCAGGCGGATTCCGATGTTTTGCGGGTCTGCTGCATACCATGCAACACCATCGGGACGTACTTCAACGCCAGACTCGCGCAGACGTTCAACGGCCTGCTCAACTTCATGGTTATGGGCATACACAATGGTGAAATAGTTGATTCCCGTAGCATTGGCAGGATTGATTGGAGCGTTAACTCCGGCCCAAATATTAAGTCCCAGATGGTGATGGTAGCCTCCGGCAGACACAAACAGTGCTGACATATTCGCGAAGTTGCCTACAACATCAAATCCGAGAATACCGGAGTAGAAGCTGCGGGCTTCCTCCAGACTGCGAACGTGAAAGTGAACATGACCGATAACGGTGCCAGCTGGCAAACCATCCCAAGTTTCACTTGCCGACAGATCAAACAAGCTTTGCACATCCACTGGATCGCTTGCCATGACGTAATTATTGTCAGCATCCCGTTTCCAAGTATCACGAGGGCGATCGGCATAGATTTCAATCCCGTTCAAATCGGGATCAGAGATATAAAAGGCTTCACTCACCAGGTGATCTCCCTGACCAATATCGATCCCGGATGCGACAAGATTACGAACGGCAAGTCCAAGCGACTTGCGGTCAGGTAGCAGAATGGCAAAGTGGTACAGTCCGGCATGGGAGCGCTCGGGCAAAGTGATGCTGTTGCTCACTTCTTCAAGGCGAAGAAGGACGTTCTTTCCGTCCGCTGTCATTGTGGCAATATGATCTTGGCGTGTCAGTAGTTTAAGGCCAACAACGTCCGTATAAAACTGGATGGACCGATCCAGATTGTTAATTTTGAGACTGACTTCACCTAGATGGGTTGTGGCTGGGATTTGATAAGTCGTACTCATGGTTATTTCCTCCTTATAATGACTTCTCATCGTGAACAAATCACAAATTAGAATGTGTGAATATTAAAATATTGGAACGAAGTGCATATCGATGTAAAAGTGAGCCTTGAAACATGTTATTTTTTGAAAATGAAGATCATCACTTTATAAATATAAATAAGTTACTTTTCATAAGTTAATATAAAATATTTACTTTGTTTAGTCAATAACTTAGTCGATATTGTTTCATCAAAAGTTTCTGAGATGTTTGTTTAATTGGGGATGGTCATAGTGGCGAGTCGAGGGTGGTGACAGATAAATGAACCACCACTTGCTAACGAACCGATAGGGCAGTTTTGGGATCATGGTGACCCAATTACGTCCGGTCCGTTAGATACAAGCGGGGCCCCCAACCCTCCTACTCCAACAGCACGCTTAAGCTTTGGGTTTAGCAGGGGCTTTTTTGCGTTTCGGAGTTGCAGGTGTAGCATCGGTTTCTCCTCCAGCAACAGCCTGGGCGGTTGTTTTGCGCGGAGCGCGTTTTTTAGGTTTAGCCGTGGTTGTTCCAGGGTCTGAAGGAATGGGCTTTACTGCTTCAATACTTGCTTGAAGTGCAGCCATAAGATCCATCACATTAGCTTCCGGTTTGGCTGGAGCGATCTTGATCTCCTCCCCAGCAACCTTGTGTTGAATGAGGTCAAGCAACTTTGCCCGATAATCATCTGTATATTTACCAGGTTCAAACGGAGTTGAAAGTTGGTCGATTAGCAGTTTGGCCATCGAGAGTTCTTTTTCGTTTACATTTTGAACTTCAGGAAGGTTAGGAACCTGAGACACGGGACGGATCTCATCCGGGTAAAAAATAGTTTCCATCGACAAGCAGTCTTCCAGAACGCGGATGGCGGCGAGACTACTTTTGGAGCGGATGGAGATTTTAGCAATGCCTATTTTTCCCGTATCCCGCATGGCGTTCATGAGAAGCTGATAGGCATTACCACCAGCCTGATCAGGAGAGAGATAATAGGTTTTTTGAAAATAGATCGGGTCAATTTCAGTCAAATCCACAAAATCCAGAATGGTAATGGTTTTGCTACTGGACTCGTTTAAGGCCTCAAGTTCTTCTTTTTCGAAAAGAACAAATTTGCCCTTTTCATATTCATAGCCTTTGGTGATCTCTTCCCATTTGACTTCGACCTCACAGGAGGGGCACTGGCGTACATAAGCGAGCGGACTTCCGCAAACGTTATGAATGTAACGCATGGAGATATCTTTGTCCTCCGTAGCCGAGAACATTTTGACAGGGACATGCACGAGACCAAAACTGATTGCACCTTTCCAGACCGTATGCATAAAGGCGACTCCTTTCAAATTTCTTATTTGTTAATAGTATGGGCAGCTGTTGTAAGGGATAGTCGTAAACCCTTGATTGTATGGTGGTTAGGGATATCTAGATGGGGGTCTTCAGCATTTTGTATGGTTCAGCAAGAGTCGGGGATGATAACAGAAACATGATGGGGAGGTGCCAGATGAAGAACAGGCGAGATGAGGAAGAGGCGCACAAGCACGCGTTTACGCCCTACCCTCTGGAGGATGCCGAGAGTGCAGAAGAGTTTTATACGCCGGCAGCAGATGTCAATTGGGAAGCGGTAACTTCAGAGAAACTGCCGCTCGATCGGGAATCCTTTATGCTGGATATCGATCGTATGGTGAATGAGGGTTTGGGCGGCGGTCAGGTTACAGAGGATAATGGTTATATTGGGGATAGTACGACAGATACGATTGTGCAAGAGGATCACAATGATGACCCGGAAGGAGATTACGAATAGTATGATGGATGCAAAACGGGCAAAAGCTATTTATAATTCCAAAGATACAATCGCGGTGACGCTTGAAGGTGAGCCTGTCTGGATTGAAAATGTGGATGAGGCAAACGGCATGGCAACGGTACAGGTGGGCAGCAGACCAGGGAACACCCAAACGGTGCGAGTGGATCGTCTGGAAGAGTAGCAGTCATGTGACAAGTACAGCGGAAACTAGAGGTTATTGTCATTCTGGAATTCAATGAAAGTGCGGCCGATACCGGGAGGTATCGGTTTTTTAGGTTCAGATCCTTTCTGTGATTACGCAAAGAGATGGTTATAAAGTCTAACCTTTCCAGCATGTTCCTTCGATGTTGCGGGCAAGGAAAGGGACCGATATAATAAGGTTCAAAGTGAACTCAGACGGAAGACCGTCAAAGGTGGGGCGTATATTGAATCAGACGCACGAGCAGTGGGTGTATCACTCCCACAGCATTGTAGATACAGAAACGCTTGCGGCTGCACTTGCAGCGCAGGCACAGGCTGGCATGGTTATTGCACTGGACGGCGATTTGGGTGCGGGTAAAACCGCTTTTTCTCAGAAGTTTGCCTGGCATTTGGGCGTGAGAGATGTTGTAAGCAGTCCAACTTTCACGCTGATCAAGGAATACGAGGGTCGATTGCCGCTATATCACATGGATGTGTATCGCATATCGTTGGAAGAAGCGGATGAGCTGGGTCTTGAAGAATATTTTTATGGTACGGGAGTCAGTCTGGTGGAATGGTCCAGCATCATTCCTGAGTTGTTACCCGAAGAGCATCTTCATGTGCAGATTGAGACGACAGGTCTGGAAGATCGAACGATAACGCTGGATGGGTATGGTGAGGGATATGCCGCGCTATGTCGACAGTTCAGACAGAATGGAGTTATAGGATGATACAAGGTTTTGGAAATGAAGGGACGAACGAAGGTTTAGGGAAAGAAGAAACGTTAGAAGCATTAAGGAATGATGGGACGATCGAGGAGCAAAAAAAGCCGCGTCAGCGGTTTTTGGTGTTGGATACATCTACCGCGGTGATGGCTGCAGCGGTGATGGAGGAGCGGTCGCTACTGGAAGAGCGCAATGAGCGAGCAGAGCGTAATCACTCGGTGCACGTCGTGCCTGTGATGGAGCAGTTGCTCGCTGCCAGCGGTACGAAGCCAGGCCAACTGGACGGGATTGCCGTTGGCATTGGACCGGGCTCGTACACGGGCATCCGCATTGCGGTGACCGCGGCAAAGACGCTGGCCTGGGCGTGGGACATCCCCGTTGCCGGGGTGTCCAGCCTGCAGGCCCTCGCCTGGGGCGGCTGGCACAGCGGCCTCGCCGCCAAGGCGCAAGCTGCGGCAGATGATGCCGCAGCCGGGGCTGGCGGAACGCCATCCGCGGACCAGGGTGGCACGAGTGCCGCCCCTGTCCACTGGATCGTTCCGCTCGTGGATGCGCGGCGCGGTCAAGCCTATACCGCGCTGTTCGCCTCAGCCGGCGGCGATACACCCCGCCGGCTGGCGCCGGATGCCATCCGTCAAGTGAACGGATGGCTGGAAGAGCTCGCCGCCCGCTTGGCGGAGGCGGCGCCGGAAGAGCGGCCCGCTGCCGTCTGGATCGTCGGCGAGACGGGCCAACATGCGGCGGCAGCGGCAGAGCTTCGCTGCCCCGCAGGAACGGCGCTCCAGCTCGTACCGTATGAGCTGGAAGGCCGCTGGATTGGGCGCCTCGGCGCCGAAGCGCTGCTTGCAGGTCAGCGCGATGACGTACATGCCCTGGTGCCGAACTACACCCAGCTGTCCGAAGCCGAAGCCAACCTGCTGCGCAAAGGCTGAAGGGAGAGGGAGAGCGGATGGACAACGTAGCGAATGAAGGACAGGAGACCATGTTTCAGTTCAGACTCATGACCGTGGCAGATATTCCTGACGTGATGGAGATTGAGCATGAAGCATTTACCCTCCCTTGGACGGAAGAGGCATTTCACAATGAATTGAAGCATAATCATTTTGCTAAATATATGGTCATGGAGCTGGACGGGACTGCTATTGGATATGCGGGAATGTGGACGATTATGGACGAAGCGCATATTACCAATATAGCGGTGAGAAAAGCCTACCAGGGCCGCAAACTGGGCGAGAAATTGCTGGACGAGTTAATGAAGACGGCAGCCTACCTCGGTATGGAGCGAATGACACTGGAAGTTCGGGTGTCGAATGTCGTGGCTCAGAATTTGTATCAGAAAAAAGGGTTTGAATCGGCAGGTCTGCGCAAAGGGTATTACTCCGATAACGGAGAGGATGCAATGATCATGTGGGCGGTACTTCCGCCTGCGGGCCGGAGCGGCGAAGAGGAAGGAAGCGTAATGGATTCATGAATGATCTTATAGATAATCAAGGCGGAACTCCATCCTATATTCTGGCGGTAGAGACAAGCTGTGACGAAACATCGGTAGCCGTGGTCAAAGATGGACGTGAAGTATTGTCCAATCTCATCTCTAGTCAGATCGAGACACATAAAGCGTTTGGCGGAGTTGTACCCGAGGTGGCTTCACGCAAACACGTTGAGGTGATTACGCTAATGCTGGAGCAAGCGATTGAGCAGTCTGGCATTCGTCCGCGTGATCTGAGCGCGATTGCGGTTACGCAGGGACCAGGATTGGTCGGCGCATTGCTGGTGGGTATCGTAGCAGCGAAGACACTCGCGATGGCTCTGGGCAAACCGCTGATCGGCACCCATCATATTGCGGGTCATATTTATGCGAATCGTCTTGTGCGTGAGTTGCAATATCCAGCGATGGCACTAGTCGTATCCGGGGGACATACAGAGCTTGTACATCTGGAGTCCGAGGGCAAGTTCAAGCTGATTGGACGCACTCGGGACGATGCTGTCGGTGAAGCATATGACAAAGTCGCTCGTGCGCTCGGCTGTCCATATCCGGGAGGGCCGCATGTAGACCGCATGGCATCTGAAGCTGAAGATGTTGTTCCTTTGCCACGAGTGTGGCTTGAAGCAGGGTCCTATGATTTCAGTCTAAGTGGGTTGAAATCGGCTGTACTCAACGCACTGAATCAGGCCAAGATGCGTGGTGAAACACTGGAACCGTCTGCGGTGGCACGTGGTTTTCAAGAAGCAGTCGTTGAAGTGCTCGTGGAAAAAGCGGTACGTGCTGTTCGTGAATATGACTCACGTCAGTTACTTCTGTGCGGTGGGGTTGCTGCCAATCGCGGTTTGCGGACTGCTCTGCAGGAACGCTGTGCGAAGGAAGGACTTGAACTCGTCATCCCGCCAATGGAATATTGTACGGATAATGCAGCCATGATCGGCGCGGCAGCACATCTGAAATGGATTCGCGGCGAGGGGACTAATTTTGACGCGAAGGCGGACCCGGGACTTTCTCTGGAAGCTTGGTCGGTTCAGACCGAGGCGTAAAGTTCTCTCTTTTTTGAAATGAATGGTTGACAGCGGTTTGTGAAGAATGTATATTAGTTACAAATTTAAACAGGAATAATCTCCTGAACTGAAAAACGCGATGAACAGGAACAGTAAGGTCACTCCGGGTCATTAGAGAGCTGCGGGATGGTGCAACGTAGCCGAAGGAAACCTGAAACTCACCTGGAAGCGGAACGATGGAACACGGCTAGCAAGAAACGGGCCGAAGGCTGAAGCCAGCCGACAGTATATCGTTACGGGTTGCCTCCGTGAATGGGCCATTGTGCTCGGGTCGAAGCATATTAGAACGAAACGGAGACAACTTCCGTTACGCTAATTACGAAGTGTAGAGATCGATGCACAATACTAAGGGGACTTTCAAGCTGTTATTCGAACAGGCTTGAGGTCAACAAGAGTGGTACCGCGAAGGTGAACAGCCTGTCGTCTCTTGCATTATGCAGGAGAAGGCAGGCTTTTTTGATTTTATTTTTTGATCAATATTAACAATAAATATCATATCAACAAACGTAATGAACGGGAGCAGTAGAACGGCAAAAGCGCTCAGAGAGCTGCGGGGTGGTGCGACGCAGTGGCTGGAATCGTTTGAATCTCGCCCGGGAACAGAGCTTTGGAAACATGAGAAGAGGTTGAGTGTGCTCGTCACTAAACGAGACGGTGTCAACTCATGTGTACTTAGCAACGGTTGACCCCCGTTACAGGGTGTTTCTCTGAAATGTTACGGTTTCGCCGTAGTTAGGATGAAGTCTAATGAACTTTTTGGAGAACACGAGGTGGATGGTGTCAGTGCAGGCTGAGCCATCAAGCGAGAGTGGTACCGCGGAGGGGAGAATAACCCGCCGTCTCTTTGATGAGATGGCGGGTTATTTGTTTTGCTGCCGGCAGCAGGGTGGGCGAAAGGGAACAGCCATATGGATGCAAGTCTGATCAGGAAATCTGGAACAACAGTTGTTCAGGGTGTAAGTCGACGTACACTTTGAACCATCACACATCACATTGAACATAACTTTTCACAAACCAAACATATATGAACCGATATCCCAAAATTAATGGAGGTTAATGAATATGACAACCAATCCGAACAAACGCATGATTGACATTTTTGATACAACGCTGCGAGATGGAGAGCAAGCACCCGGAGCTAGCCTGCATCCTGAGCAAAAAATAGAGCTGGCTCAACAGCTGGCAGCGCTTGGCATTGACGTCATTGAGCCTGGATTCCCCATCTCCAGTCCAGGGGAGTTTGAGGCGGTTCAGGCGATCTCAAGACAATTGCAACAGGTGGAAATCTGCGGATTTGCACGTGCAGTCAAAGGCGATATCGATGCTGCAGTGAAGGCTACAGCAGATGCGGCCCGGCGACGAATCCACCTGTTTATATCCTCGTCTGATATTCATATTGAGCATCAGCTACGCCGTCCACGCAGTGAAGTGGTGGCAACGGCTCGGGAGATGGTCTCCTATGCACGCCAGTTTACGGATACCGTGGAGTTCACAGCGATGGACGCTGCGCGTACCAAGATGGATGATCTGATTGAAATGATTGAAGTGGCCATTGAGGCAGGGGCGAGTATTATTAATCTGCCGGATACCGTTGGTTATGCGCTGCCGCATGAGTATGGAGAGATGTTCCGACGCGTACGCGAAGGGGCGCGGGGCGGCGATAAAGTTCGCTATAGTGCCCACTGCCATAACGATCTGGGGCTTGCCGTGGCAAACAGTCTGGCTGCCATTGCGAATGGTGCTTCCCAGATTGAAGTGACGATTAACGGGATTGGGGAACGGACAGGAAATTGCGCGTTAGAGGAACTGATTATGGCGCTGGAAACACGCGGAGACGTGATCGGAGCCACGACCAACATCAAGCTGAATCAGCTATATGAGACATCTCGCCAGATTAGCAGAGCCATGCATTTCCCGATTGCTTACAACAAACCGGTTGTTGGACGTAACGCATTCCAGCATGAGTCGGGCATCCATCAGGACGGTTTGCTGAAAAACCGCAATACGTATGAGATTATGGACCCGGAAGCACTGGGCATTCCGCGCAGTATGATTATTTTGGGGAAACACTCGGGTCGTCATGCTCTGAAGGATCGGGTGCGCAAATACGGATTTGAACCGGATGAGCAACAAATGGAACAGCTGTACGAAGTGTTCAAAGTTACCGCAGATCAGCAAAAAGTGGTAAGTGATGACCAGTTGTTGCAAATGGTAAGCCAAACGATGAATATTCCGGCACAGGACTATGAATTGGTTGAGCTGCAAGTGACGGCAGGTAGCATGACAGACCGCATGGCTGCGGTCCGTATTCGTACGAGTGCAGGGGAACAGTCCTACTCTGCCGTAGGCAAAGGTCCTGTAGATGCGACGATCCAGGCTATCGGGCAGTGTATCTCAGATGACATTACGTTTGTTGATATGGAGATGCATGCCTTGAGTGGGGGAGAAGGAGCCAGCGCGGAAGCCGTGATCACCGTAGAACGTGCCGGACGAGAGTTCAGGGGTACAGCAACACATCATGATATTGTCATGGCTGCAGGTTTGGCTTACGTTGCGGCATGTAATGCAGCTGGACTGAAAGCGGAATCTGTTGCGGATAGTGAAGAGGTGTCTGTACATTAAGGTGCCTTAGATATGTGATTATGATATAGCAAAAAAAAAGCTAAAAAGGGTTCCTTCCCGCCATGATTTGGGCGGAATGGAACCCTTTTTCTGTTTTTAATGATAGGAGCAGAGTAGGAACACGCTCGCTTGCCCATTTAAAATATGAAAGAATGGAATAAACGAAAAACCATATAGCAATAATCAAATCTGTCAAGGTGTGACTATAGTTATCCACATATCCAGTATAATTTGTGGGTAACTAAGGTGAAGTACTGCAACATGTGTTTTCGAAACATGAGGTTCTCAGGGGATAGAATGCATCTGAGTTACCAACATTGCTGTGGATAATGTGGATAAAACGGTGGATAAATATGGTTTTTTCATACAAAGCTTATTCTACCAACGTTTGATTACATGAAAAGGGTTGTGAAATGTTACTCATTGTTGTGGATAATAAAAGGGGATGCCTTCCAAAATTAATTTTACGTAATCCATGGATATTTGACAAATGTGAAAATATGATTTTTGATCTCTACCAAGCTGAGAGTGTTGAAGTTATTTTATCAGCGAAACCCGCGTCTTCTAAATCGCTGGTTTCCTACACAATACAAGAGGCTCCACGTTACCTTCGTAACACGGAGCCTTACCGGAATCATAGACAGAATCATCACGCGGAATCACAGCTTAGCCCATCGCTAGGCTTTCCCACTCTTCATAAGCTTTTGCAAGCTGACTTTTGTGCTCCTCCGATGACTGCTGTAGTTCCTGTAATTTCATATAATCCTGATACACTTCTGGCAAAGTCATCTGTTCTTCGAGCGAAGTGATTTCGGACTCCAATTCGGCAATCTGTTGCTCCAGAGCTTCCTGTCTGCGCTGTCTGTTTCGTTCTTCGCGTTTGGCTTGTTTATCTGCCTCGAAGGAAGCGGCACCGGATTTTTCAGTTGTTGCTGAACCGGCACTTGCTGTTGAAGAAGCGGATTTGGAAGCGGCCTGGCGAGCCTCGGCGGCCTCACGTGCAATGTCCTCCAATTCCTGCTTTTTCTCCACGTAATCGTCATAGTTACCGAGGTATTGCTCAGTGCCGCCCGGATGAAGCTCAACGATCCGTTCCGCCATTTTGTTCAGGAAGTACCGGTCATGTGAAATAAAGAGCAGCGTTCCTTCGTAATCCATTAAGGCGGCTTCCAGCACTTCTTTGGCGAAGAGGTCGAGATGGTTCGTCGGCTCATCGAGAATAAGCACATTGGCTTCCTTCAGCATGAGCTTGGACAGAGACACACGAGCCTTCTCTCCACCGCTGAGCGAGGATATTTTTTTGAGCACATCGTCACCGCTGAACAAAAAGTTACCCAGTACGGTCCGAATGCGCGCTTCTTCCATGCCTGGATAAGCACTCCACAGTTCTTCGAGCACCGTGTTGGACGGATTCAGTCCAGTCTGCTCCTGGTCATAATAACCGATCTGTACTTTGGTGCCCCACTGAATATCACCCTGCACAGGACGAAGACTGCCGGTAAGACATTTCAGCATCGTTGATTTTCCGATCCCGTTAGGCCCAATCAGGGCCACGGTTTCACCACGTCGTAACTCGAAGGACACATTGCGGAACAGAGGTGACCCCTCATCGTATGCAACGGATAACTGATCGACACGCAGGACTTCCTTGCCAGACATAACAGCGGTCTCAAATGAAAAATGGGCCTTTTTGAGATCGCCAAGTGGTTTATCCAGACGATCCATTTTCTCCAGTGCTTTGCGACGACTTTGGGCACGCTTCGTCGTTGAAGCGCGTACGATGTTCTTTTGCACAAAGTCCTCCATCTTGGAGATTTCATCCTGTTGTTTCTCGTATTGTTTCATCTGAATCTCATACTCTGCTGCCTTCAGCTCCATATAGCGACTGTAATTACCCGTATATTTTTTGGAGCGGTGACGTTCGATTTCAACGATTGTCGTCACAAGTCTGTCGAGGAAGTACCGGTCATGGGATACAACTAACAGTGCGCCAGAGTATCCTCTCAAATAATCTTCGAGCCATGTCAAGGTTGCGATGTCCAGATAGTTGGTAGGCTCGTCCAGCATAAGCAGATCGGGAGCTTGCAACAGAATGCGGGCTAATGCGAGTCTGGTCTTCTGACCGCCGCTGAGTGTGCTGATGGGGGTGTCTGGGGAGAATTCACCAAAACCCATACCATGCAGTACGCTGCGAATGCGCGTTTCCATCTCGTAACCGCCATGATCCTTGAACCAGTCCGAGCGTCTTGCATAGCGTTCCAGCAGATCAGCGTATTGCTTTTCATCTCCCATTCGTGCGGGATCGGCAATATCATGCTCCATCTGTCTCAGTTCAGCTTCGGTCTGGGTCAGATGAGCGAAGACATGCATCATTTCTTCCCAGATACTGCGGTTAGACTGCAGGCCGCTATTCTGCGCGAGGTAACCAAGCGTTGTTTCTTTGGATTTGAAGATTTGTCCGCCGTCATGGGACATTTCTCCAGCGATGATTTTGAGTAAAGTGGATTTTCCTGCACCGTTAACGCCAACCAGTCCGATGCGCTCACGTTCTAATATTTGTAAGTTCACGCCGTCCAGGATTGGATCGACACCAAAACGTTTAATAATTCCGGATACTTGCAGCAACATAGAATTAAGTTCCTCCATAGGTCGAGTTCTGAAATAGACACTTACTTCTCAGTTTACATGAAATACAGAGCAAATGCACCGGTTGGGAACGGCTCCGGCTTGTAGTCTTTTTGGTCAATCAGTGATAAACTGAAAGAAGGCATGTTATACCATGACGATTTTGCAGAAAATGAATCATTTGAACCTGATCATCCAGATGACATCTTGTCTTAACATATAAGTGCAATGGCTTGAATTTATTTTTTTACCTTCCACATCAACAGGAGGTTCGTCAGCATTATGCAGGATCATGCGGAACAGAAGAAGCAGCTTCGCTCCCGGCTTAGACAGCTACGCGATCGTTTGGACGAGCAGATGCGTCAGCAAGCCAGCATGCGAATGAATGACGGACTGAAGCGTGAACTGGATCGTCTGCGGCTAAGCAAGAACAGGCAAAAGCGTGAGGCTCTGGTTATTTTCAGCTACCTGTCTTATGGCAGTGAGGCTTCCACCGATTTTCTTTTTGAAGAGGGGTGGAAACAAGGGGATGTGTTGCTAGCGCCCAAAGTGCTCGCTGATTCGCCACGAATGGAACTGCGGCGAGTGACGAGCCGGGAGGATATCGAACCAGGCGTTTGGGGCATACCTGAACCTAAGGCGTCTTGTGAAGTGTTGCAACCCGAAGATTGGCCGGCTTTGGATCTGGTGCTGGTACCCGGACTGGGTTACGACCTTCAAGGAGGACGTATCGGATACGGTGGTGGGTATTACGACCGGTTTGCAGCGAGTCTTGAGAACCATTGTGCTAAGCAAGGTAAAAGACCTCTCATGGCTGCTTTGGTATTACCTGGCCAGTTGGAGCCTGACATTCCCATGGACCCGCTAGATCTGCGGCTGGATCTGTTGATAACACCCGAAGGTATATTACATATCGAATAAAGGGTTGTGATGTGATTGAACTCAGAAGTAAACCAAGGTCAATCTTCCAGTGGGAAGCTGACTCATTTTAATGAACAGGGACGAGCCCGGATGGTGGATATTTCGGGTAAGGATGTAACGGTACGTACCGCTGTTGCTGTAACGAAAGTCACGATGAACCCGGAGACACTGGAAGCCATTCGCCAAGGCCGTATTGGAAAAGGCGATGTGCTCGCGGTTGCTCAGATTGCTGGTATCCAAGGGGCGAAAAAAACGTCTGATTGGATTCCGATGTGTCATCCGCTTGCACTGAATGGTGTGGATATTCGTTTTCATGATAACAGCGTGGACGAACTCCATATCGAAGCAACCGTCAAGACAGAAGGTAAAACAGGTGTCGAGATGGAGGCACTCACGGCTGCCTCGGCTGCGGCACTTACGGTCTATGACATGTGCAAGGCGATGCAAAAAGATATGATCATCGGCCCGACAATGTTGCAGTCCAAGAGCGGCGGTAAAAACGGTGATTTCAACCGATAACGGATAATTATTTTCATAGAGGAGAAGGGTGATCTTTATGGTGTGGAGAACAGCAATCCTGACAGCCAGTGACAAAGGGGCCCGTGGAGAACGTGAGGATACAAGTGCGCAGGTGATACGGGAACTTGTAGAAGAAGAACTGGGTGGTCAGATCGTGGAGTATCGGATCGTTCCGGATGAGCCTGATGAGATTATTGCGGCATTAATCGAGATGACCGATTATTTTCACGCTGATCTCGTACTAACAACGGGTGGAACGGAGCTGGCCATTCGGGATATTACGCCTGAAGCGACCAGACGAGTGATTGAACGTGAAGTTCCCGGCATGGCGGAAGCGATGAGATATAGTGTGATGAGCAAAAATCGCTCTGCGATGTTGTTCCGCGGGGTATGCGGGATTCGCGGACGCACATTGATTGTGAATCTGCCGGGTACGCCGAAGGGTGTGCACGAACATCTGGCAGCTATTATGGACCAGCTTCCGGAAGCGCTCCTGATGGTAACAGGCCAATTCAAGCAATAAGGAAAATAAAGCACAGTTATAACATTTTGCGGGTTATGTAAGTGGTTACATCTGTGGTATGATGGGCATAAATCCAAATGCAGTTCAGACATCTGATGAACAGGGCTTCGGATATGCGCATGTTGAACGCTTGAAACAAGGAGGAAGATCTATGTTAAGTTCGATTGGACCAACAGGATTTATTTTGCTGGCCGTGATTGCATTGCTGTTGTTTGGGCCTAACAAGTTGCCGGAATTGGGACGGGCTGTCGGGCGTACGTTCCGCGAGTTCAAGGAAGGCGCACGTGATATTATTTCGGACGATGATGCTTCCAGCCGGAAAGAGCAGGAAAAAGCGAAACCGGTAGCAGCTGATATAACGGCCGCTGAGAAACCTCTGGATAAACGCCTGCCGGAATAAGTTTCATGGCTAAGAGAGAGACCCCTTCCTGCCGGAAGGGTTTTGTATTTTAAAGCTGAAATTCCAGGGGAGGCAGGCATGACGCGGCAAAATGAAGAAATGACGCTTACCGAACATCTGAGTGAGCTGCGCAAGCGGCTGATCTATGTATTGAGCATTTTTATTTTGGGACTGATTGCAGGTTTTTTCGTGGCAGACCCGGTTTATCAGTATTTGACGAAGGCAGAGACGGCCAAGGGTTTCGTACTGCATGCGTTCTCGTTCTGGGACGGTATCGGGATTTATATGAAGATTGCCGGGCTCTTTTCCATTATTATCACGTTGCCTTTTACGGTGTACCAGCTCTGGAAGTTTGTGAGTCCTGGTCTGCGGCCACAAGAACGTAAGGCATCTCTGAAGTATGTGCCTTATGTATTTCTACTTTTTCTGGTGGGAGTCGCTTTTTCGTATTATGTTGTTTTTCCAATGGCTCTTGCGTTCACAACAACGATTACGGAGAAAATGGGACTTGTCGAGACATATGGAATGAAGCAGTACTTCAGTTTCCTGTTTGGCATTGTGTTGCCAGTGTCACTGCTGTTTGAGTTGCCACTGCTGATTATGTTCCTGACAGGGCTACGAATTCTGAATCCGATTCGTCTGCGTAAAATGCGCAAAATTTCTTATTTCGTGCTGATTTTTATTGCAGTGGTCATTACGCCTCCAGACTTAATATCTGATCTGCTTGTCATGATTCCGTTGTTGCTCTTGTATGAGATCAGTGTGTTTCTATCCGCCATTGTGTATCGCAAGCAACTTGCAGCCGATCAGGAGATTGAAGCTCGTTATATGCGGTCCGAGGACAATCAGCATACAGGGTAGAGAACTCCATAATTTATGTGTTTAGAGTGAGAATGCTGCCTGCATCAAAAATGAAGTGCGGGTAGAGGGCAAATCTACTCGCCAGAAGACCCGGAGAAGACGATTTGTTCTGATCCGGGTCTTCTGGTTCTATTGGAAGATGAGAAGAGATCTGGACATGCAGGCATATTATACGGAACGATGGATACAATGGAAAAGGGATACGGGGTGAAGTTTGCATCTAAGGCAACGAATCTCGTAAAATAGAAGGCATGAATGTAACATTCATCCAGCTGTACCAGGCGTGATTTGGCTTATTGGATATAAGTGGTCAAGCCGTATGGATGTAAATTCAACGTAAATTCTCGCAAGAATTCATCAAAAAGACTTGAAATCATGCTTCAAGTTGAGTATCATAAAGTTGGTTGTTAGCACTGAACACTGTCGAGTGCTAATACATATGGCTGCAACCTACAAATGCAAGGCTATATAATTTTAAAAGGAGGCTATTTTTCATGATCAGACCTTTAGGTGAACGCGTATTGGTAGAACCACTGGAGCAAGAACAAACGACTTCTTTCGGGATCGTACTTCCGGACTCCGCCAAAGAAAAACCGCAAGAGGGTAAAATCATTGCAGTTGGTGCGGGTGCATTGAAAGACGGCGTACGTGTAGCTCTGGAAGTGAAAGAAGGAGACCGCGTTATTTTCTCCAAATATGCCGGTACAGAAATCAAATTCGAAGGTAAAGAATATTTGATTATGAAAGAGAGCGACATTCACGCGATTCTCGACTAATTTCAAATTTTAATCGGTTAACCGAACCATATAGCAGTACCATTTTACACAATATACTAGGGAGGTTTTCTTAAATGGCTAAAGACATTAAATTCAGTGAAGACGCTCGTCGCTCCATGCTTCGTGGTGTGGATGCATTGGCTAACGCAGTGAAAGTAACGCTCGGACCAAAAGGCCGTAACGTGGTTCTGGAGAAAAAATTCGGAAGCCCGCTCATCACAAATGACGGTGTAACCATTGCAAAAGAAATCGAACTGGAAGATGCATTCGAAAACATGGGTGCACAACTGGTTAAAGAAGTTGCAACGAAAACAAACGATGTTGCCGGTGACGGTACAACAACTGCGACAGTGCTTGCTCAAGCCCTGATCACAGAAGGTTTGAAAAACGTAACTGCAGGCGCTAGCCCAATCGGTATCCGTAAAGGGATCGACAAAGCGGTTAAAGCTGCGGTTGCTGAACTGCAATCCATCTCCAAACCGGTTGAGACTAAACAATCCATCGCACAAGTAGCGGCAATCTCTGCAGCTGACGAAGAAGTAGGCGAACTGATCGCTGAAGCTATGGAAAAAGTGGGTAAAGACGGTGTAATCACTGTTGAAGAATCCCGTGGATTCGCAACGGAGCTTGAAGTGGTAGAAGGTATGCAATTCGACCGCGGATACATCTCTCCATATATGATCACAGATACGGACAAAATGGAAGCAGTTCTCGACAACCCGTACATCTTGATCACAGACAAAAAAATCTCCAGCACGCAAGACATCCTGCCATTGCTTGAGAAAATCGTTCAACAAGGCAAACCGCTCGTACTGATCGCTGAAGATATCGAAGGCGAAGCACTGGCGATGCTGGTTGTGAACAAACTGCGTGGTACATTCAATGCTGTAGCGGTTAAAGCTCCAGGCTTCGGTGACCGTCGTAAAGCAATGTTGCAAGATATCGCTGCCCTGACTGGTGGCCAAGTAATTACGGAAGAACTCGGTCTGGACCTGAAATCCGCAGTTGTGGAACAATTGGGTACAGCTCGTCAGATCCGTGTTACGAAAGAAAACACAATCATCGTTGACGGTGCTGGTAACAAATCCGATATCGATGCTCGTGTTAGCCAAATCCGTACACAATTGGAAGAAACAACTTCCGAGTTCGACAAAGAGAAACTGCAAGAGCGTCTGGCTAAACTGTCCGGCGGTGTAGCAGTAATCAAAGTCGGTGCGGCAACTGAAACTGAATTGAAAGAACGCAAACTGCGTATCGAAGATGCCCTGAACGCAACTCGCGCTGCGGTTGAAGAAGGTATCGTATCCGGTGGTGGTACTGCGCTTCTGAACGTATATCATGCTGTTGCTGGTGTAGCATTGTCCGGCGACGAGCAAACAGGTGTGAACATCGTACTGAAAGCTCTGGAAGCGCCAATCCGCACAATCGCGGCTAACGCTGGTGAAGAAGGTTCCGTAATCGTGGAACGTCTGAAAAAAGAGCAAGTTGGCGTAGGTTTCAACGCTGCAACTGGCGAGTGGGTTAACATGATCGAAGCAGGTATCGTTGACCCTGCGAAAGTAACACGTTATGCACTGCAAAACGCGGCTTCCGTAGCAGCCATGTTCCTGACTACTGAAGCGGTTATCGCTGACAAGCCAGAACCTGCAGGCGCTGCTGGCGCTCCTGACATGGGCGGCATGGGTGGAATGGGCGGCATGATGTAAGTTAGGCTACAAAAAGCCTGTAATACCGCTATTTTAAAGGCTCCCGAGAGGGAGCCTTTTGTTATTAAATCACGAAAAAATCACATTTCCTGCAAAGCAGGTTCTTTATTGAAATTGAAATCTAAAATATCCGCAAAATGAATTCTTATTTTCTCATTGGCATCTTTCTTCATTTTATCAGTTACATGAGTATAAATCTTTAAAGTGGTTTCTGGGTCATCGTGTCCAACTCGTTTCATGATCGTTTTTAAATCAACCCCTGCTTCTGATAGCATGCTGATATGAGTATGGCGGAAGATGTGCGGGGTAGCTTCTTTAGTGATTGATGTGTGTTTAAGTATTCTGTTCATTCTGTTAAGCACGTTTTTTTGTATAAAAGGGTATCCGTTTGCTCTGCAGAATATGAAATTTCCGTCATGATAACCAGGCATCATTTTCTTGAATTCAATAATCGCTTGTTTTTGCTTCTGGTAATGTTTTTTTAGTAAATCCATTACCATTTCATCTATTTCAAATGTTCGTATCGACCCTTCAGTTTTTGGAGGAGTAAGTTTGTACATCTTCATGTTATTATTTTCGTTATACAAAGTTTTGGTAACCCGGATCTCGTTTGTCTCAAAGTTTGCGTCTGTCCACTTCAAAGCGCAAAGTTCCCCAGATCTCAGCCCAGAAAAAGCCAACAAATAGAAGCGTTCAATGTCCATGTCCATACCGTGCAAAAACACAGCATGTAGGAACTCCGTAAGCTCATTCTTCTCCAGATACCCATCTTCTATTGATGTATTTTCAATTTCTTCCACAGTTAATTTTTTTGTTGGAATGATAGCCCCAGTACAAGGATTGTCCAATCGCATTTTATGTTTAATTGCATACTTCATAATCATATTAGCCGTAACGTGAACACCTTCAATAGTTGTTCTAGCGTAATTCTCGTCATCCAAGTCATTAAGAATGTTTTGATACTGCTTGTGAGATATTTTATCAATATTGATTTTACGTATATATCTTTCAAGGATTTTAACTTCTTTACTCCGAATTCTAACAGTACTTTCTTTTACTTCACCTTTTGAATATGTTTTAAGCCAGTCAGCTGCAACCTCTTCAAACGGCAGTTTTTTATTTTTTTTAGAGTCTATCCCGTGATGTGTAAGATCATCCAAGACTTTTTGAGCACGAGCAAGTGCTTCTTTCTGTGAATCCCCTCGCCGTGGTATTTGCTTTCTCTTACCTGTAACAGGATCAGGAGGCCCCTCCAATGTACAAATCCACTTATAGCCTTGCTTATTATTGGCTTTGATTTTCGTGTAAGATGCCATGTGCTATCAGCTCCTTAAAATGCATTAATCTGTTTTTTAAGTTGTTGAAGAAGACGGAGTGTTTCTTTGGAAGGGCTCTTCGGTTGAGAAGAACGGAATAAAGAGACAGCAATTTGAATTTTATCTTTAGTAAGTTCAATATCCTCACGGTGTCTGTGATACTCTTCATGAAGCCTGGAGGCGATGTGTTCTGCACGATCCGCAGCTACCTCAATTGGTACTCTGAACTCTTCTGAAAGGAGCCCGATATACTCACTCCATGTCATATCTAATGGCGTAGGAAGAAGATAATAAGGCATAGAAGCGATTAAGCAGAAGTTCGAGGCTTGTATCTCTTGCAGATCTACAAAGAGCTCTGGGAGTTCATCCTGATTGCCCTCATGGCGCACAATGTGAGCCAGTTCATGAAAAAAGTCTGATCTTCGTTGTTTCAGTGAAGAGTTCTTGTTTAAAAAAATAACACTGCCCCAATCTTCCCAGTGTGACTTCGGTTTTCCATTGTAATAAATGATATCAGCCCCCCAAATGGAGGCAATCAGGTCAATATCCAGTTCGTACGGATGATTAATGCCAAACGCTTGATACAAATCGCAGATCAACAGCTCTGTTTCTGTTGGTTCATAATATGGAAGCATTGTGCCATTTCCCCTTGTTAATAAGTACATATGTTCGGTTTTTGTTTGAAAAGAAAAGCCCGGAAGGGCTAAAATTTTAAATCAAGCTTTTTAGTATCGGATAATGTAGTAATACCTTTGTCTTCAGCATCGTAAACGGGTCCAAAAATCAGACGAATTGAGCTTATTTCATCAGAATTCCCATCATACAATAAAGCTAGAGTTTCTTTTTGTATTACTGGTCCATAGAATACAGAATCACCGAAAGTTGATTTAATAAAACTATTTGTTCTTTCAATTTGTTGACCATTACTGAGAACAATTTTATCCATTCCAAAAAACTCTACGTCATGATCGTTGGTATTTTTCATCTCGTAGAAAATTTGAACGTAGTTAATTGTAGAACCAACTTTAATTCCTGCTCTTTGGCTGAATGAAGCATGGTATTCATCGGATAGTCCCGTTACTTCAAAGAGCTTTATACTTTGGATGGTAATGTTGAGTGGGCCACTCTTGATTGTCTTCTTTGGTTCAATTATTTTTTTTAATTCTAAGGTACCTCCATATTCAAAAGGGGTAGTTTGTCCAGCGACAGTTAAAACACCGTCAATCACAGGTGGCAACTTTCCTTGATCCTTTGCCTGCATGCCAAAGGCAGGTTCAATTTTCTCTTTCTCTTCGTCGCTCACAGTTGATTTCTCATTTGAAGAATCTTCACTGAGTGTCTTTGTTGCTTTTGACTCAACTGTTTCTTGCGTCTGAGTCTTATTAGAACACCCTGTAACAGCAAATACCACAATTAAAGCTAAAATTATCTTTTTCAAATTTCGTTCGTCCTTTTGATAACCCATCGGCTGGGAAAGTTGCTATAAAACTATGTGATTAATTATCGTTCGACTCCATTTGTTTCTTCTTCATTTCTCTCCACGCTTGTATAGCTGCATTAGCCACTTCTTTTTCTTCTTCCGTCCATCCTTTACCGCCATCAATGTAGGCACTACCACCTGAAGGCTGACGAGAAACTGAACGTCCTTGCAAGTAATCTAAAGAAACTTCAAAAAGATCAGCGATCTTGTTCAATGTATCCAATGGGGGTTCTTTTGTTCCATTTTCATAGGCTGTGTAGGTAGGACGTGCTACTCCGATTATATCGGCCACATATCCTTGGGTCCATTTAGATTCAGAAGCCTTCTTCCGTTCTCTTTCAGACTTTAGTCTTTTAGAGAATACCTTTTCCATATTAGACACCAACTTTATTGAGGATACATTTATTATAATGTTCCTTTAAGAAACTTTAAACAAATGTTCCTAAAAGTATAACTTTGTATTGACTTGTTCCTTTTAGTAACATATAATTCGGATATAAAGTTACTTAAAGGAACATTCGTGGAGGTGATTATATGAGACTATGGCTCAAAGAGTTCCGTGAAATTGCTAACAAAACACAAGTTGTAGTTGCTGATGAGGCTGAAATTTCACGCAGTTATTACACTAACATTGAGAATGGGAATAAAACACCATCTGTAAATACAGCTAAATCAATAGCAAAAGTATTATGTTTTCAATGGGAACTTTTTTTTGAAGAGAAATGTTCCTTTAAAGAACAAAAAAGTGAGGTTAACACTGATAAAGAAGTTGTTTGATGTTACGAACAACCAAAACCATAAAAGAAAGGAGTCCTCAATATGTTCAAAATTGAAGTCAATCCGAGTGAACTGGAACAAATGATCATGTCGGCTGTTCAGAAGGCGATCGAGCAATCACCCTTTGCTTCTTCTCAAACTCATCCAATCTTAATGGATAAGAAGGAATTGATGGAGTTCTTGAAAATCGGTGCTACAAAAGCAACTGAACTTTTAAACAGAGAAGACTTCCCAGTGATTCGTGAGTTTGGGCATCCAAGAGTCCCCTTTCACTCACTAATGATTTGGATTGATGAGCATACCGACTGGGTGAAAGACAACGCCAAAGGATACTGGGAACAGCGAGGAGGCGTTGCTTGATGACGTTACATTGGTATCGGAAGACCTCCCAAGCTGCATGTGTGTAGCTGGTGCTGCAATAAGAGTGTTACTCAAAGGTATGGAGCCTGATGAAGCTCTTCAGCAAACGTTGTACTCCCGGCGTCACACTGATAACCCGGAAGAGATCACGATTGATGAATTACTGATCTTAAAAGAGACAACCCAAGCTCGCCTAGATGAAATAAGAAAATCCGCCGAAGCTGTACCGGCTACTGGCGGACGATGAAGGGATCACAAAGCTGGGGAAGCTCCTACGGATATAATACTCCCCTTGATAATAGCACTGCCATTCCGATTTGGAATATTCCTGAGAGGGGGTGAACTTGGTTGGAAATGAAGTTTGGGGCAATAATGCGGGCTTGTCGTGAAAAAGCTGGTCTTACCCAAGAACAGTTGGCGGACAAGCTCAATAGAACACAAGCCTGCGTTTCAAAATTTGAGAAGGATCACAAGGTACCAGATATGAACACGATGATGAACTGGGCTGAAGTTACAGGAGCCAGGGAAGTCATAGTCACATTTTTGTACGGGATGGATGGGGTTGGCATGATTCAAAGATTGATAGGGGGATAAATGAATGACTCGTGAAAAACTGGCAGCCGAAGCGCTGCAGGCAGGAAAACATTCTCTACATAACTTACGACTGATACAAAACGAACCTGAAAGAATGTTGCCTGGAAGATTGGAAAATGCAGAGGAATATCTTAACCGGATGATCCGGTTTGCGGAAGCAGAAATGAAAAACGTCCGGCTGGCGGGCCGAACGCTTGGTTTGAGAACTCGGTTAAAGTCTCTTGTGTTGCTCATTTTATCGTCTCCCGAGCAAAAGCGCAAGGGGTAATCAGTATGAACGAACAACTGGCACAGATGATTATCGACAACTATGTTGCTTCCACCTTGGCTTTGAGGGCGAGTAGTTCAGTTCTAGCAACAGAAGCAGCTTCCAGTATTGAGAACTACCGTAGTGAGCGAATGAATGTTTTCTTAAGCTGGCAGAATGCTGCTACTAGTCTGAGAGAGTTGCCGACGGAGTACATGGTCCGTGCAGTGATAGCCATAGAACAAATTACCGCCTGATGAGTCCGCTGCGGTAGCGGACGAAACGCCGTGAGGCGTCGCGGGTAACCGCAAATACATATGAAGGGAGGACAACCCGTGCAAATTATTCATCGGCTGACTGTTGTCAGCAACCCGACTCGCGTGTTTGAAGTCGGTACCGAAATTGAAGGCCGCGAGGTCATTGAGATCAAGCAGGTGGGGGAAGAGTTTCCGGATCGCGTTCATTCCGAGTTTTATGTACTGGATGAGAATGGTCAATTGATAGCCAGCATTGAGAATGCACCAGTGATAGTTGACTGGAAGACAATCGCAGAAGATGGGGAAGCGCCCCGCAGTATCTTTACAAAAGAAAAATAGCCCGTTGCAGCGGGCTATCTCAGAACATTGAAAATTGAATAGTATACACGGTCATCTTACCATGGGTGGCCGTGTCAAACAAGGAGGACGTTATGAGTAAAACGACTGCTATCACTGTCGATTTATCCGCTCAGACCATTGATGCTGCTGTTAAGCCAGCGATGCATTACACACCTGCTATCCTTTCTGTTTCCGGTTCATTTGGTTCAGTCGAACTATTGGCCGATGACGATCAGCTTGCGGCTGTTGCTGATGCAATTAGCCAGCATTTCAAAGCAAAGGAGCAGAGCGCATGAAACAGATCACACTGATATCCCTAACCCTCCGCAACTTTAAAGGGTTACGGGATTTTGTATTGGATGCTGACGGAAAGAACATATCCGCTTACGGTGATAACGCTACAGGCAAGACAACTTTATTTGATGGATTCGTATGGACACTGTTCGGAAAAGACAGCCAGAACCGGACAGACTTCGAAATCAAAGGCCTGGATGAGAACGGGAAAGTTGTTGAACACGGCTTGCAACATGAAGTCGAAGCTATCTTGATGGTTGATCGTCGTCGTCGTTCTTTCAAAAAGGTGTTCGCTGAGAAGTGGACACGTAAACGGGGACAAGCAGCGGCTGAATTTGGGGGACATACAACGGATTATTACGTGGATGGTGTTCCAGTCAAACAAGGTCAATACAAAGCTGAGATTGATGCACTGATCAGTGAAGATATCTTCAAGTTGTTGACCAATCCTGCTTACTTTAACGAGATTCTTAAACCAGATGCACGGCGTAAGGTTTTGCTTGATGTGTGTGGGGATATGACGGACAGCGAGATTATTGCAGGTAATAAGCAACTTGCACCGCTGGCGGACATCCTGGGCGACCGTAGTCTTGAGGATCACCGCAAAGTGATCGCAGCTCGTCGATCAGAGATCAATAAAGAGTTGGAGAAAATCCCTGTCCGCATTGACGAAGCCCGCCGCAGCATGCCAGATGTTTCTGACTTGGACGCTGAATTGTTGCAAGAGGACATCGATACGATGCGCGGCAGGGTTGACGCCAAAACCGCTGAGCTTCAACGGATACAGTCAGGAGGCGAATTGTCAGCCAAGGAGATCCGCTTGCGTGAGATAAACACCGAACTGTCGGAGTTTAAGCAACGTGTTCAGGCTGATGGTTTGAAGGCAGTCCACGAGCAACAAACAAGACTATCGCAATTGCGCGGTGAAGCTTCTGAATTGCAATCTCGGCTCTCAGCTGGGCAACGTGAAGCAGATCGTTATAAAAGCCAGATTGCGCGTGCTGATAGCCAAGTTAAAAGGTTGCGTGAAGAATGGACGTCCCTTGATAGCCTTCAGTATCCAGTTCATGAGCATCAGCATGATGCCAACTGCCCAACATGTGGACAAGCCCTTCCTGAAGATCAGTTGCAATCAGCACAGGACAAAGCGCTTGAAGCCTTCAATTTGGACAAGTCCAAGCGACTTGAAGCAATTAGTGCCGATGGCAAGCTTGCGGCAGCTGAAAAGCGCAATCTCGAAGAAGAATTGCAAAAACTCAATAGAGAAATGGCCCAGCTGCAGGAGGAAATCGCATCGAAAGCAGCGGAAATTTTGGCTGCCGAAGCTACCCTGCAAAGCTTACAAACCAACATTGCTGATCCTGCTGACAATACCAAGTATCAATCAAAACAACGTGAAGCTGAGATAGTACGTGCAGAGATCGAGCAACTTCGTTCTTCTTCCTCGGATGCTATCGGTAAGGTGCAAGCAGAGATTAGGCTGATTCGTGCCCAAGTGGACGATCTGGAAGCAGATAAAGCGAAATTGGCGGCGGTCGCGGCTACTGAGAAACGCATCGCTGAGCTGAGCGAGGAAGAGCGGAAGCTTGCGGGAGAGTTTGAGAAGTTGGAACACGAGTTGTTCCTTACAGAAGAGTTCACCCGGACGAAGGTCAGCATGTTGGAATCCAAGATCAACAGCAAATTTAAACATGCGCGGTTCCGTTTGTTCGAAGAACAGATCAATGGCGGTTTGAAAGATGTCTGCAAGACGCTTTATAACGGCGTGCCATATGAAGGTGGTCTGAACAATGCCGCCCGTATCAATGTAGGCTTGGACATCATCAACACGCTGGGACAGCATTACGGGTTCTCAGCACCGATATTTGTCGACAATGCCGAAGCCGTGACGCAGCTCATCGATACAGATGCCCAAGTGATCCGCTTGGTAGTTTCAGAGGACGACAAAAAGCTTCGCTTAGAACATAACGACATCCAGGAGGCGATTTAATTGTCTAAACAAGATCAACAAGCTCCCCAAACAGGGGAGCAAGCTATTGCTAAAACAGAGCCAACACAATCTGAACGTTTTATGGCCAAAGTCATTTCTGAATTTGGTTCAAGCGTCGGCGAGGTTGCTCTTACTAACTTCCAGAAACGTCTTGCACAGAATTACTTCATTGCTTTAGATGGAGTGCTGAAGACTGCAGAAGAAAAGCGTCTGAAGAAATCTGATCAGTATCGTGATCCTGTTCCTATGACTTGGGCGAATGTGAACATGGATAAGTTGTCACGCGATGTAGTTGCTTATGCACGGATCGGATTTGACCCAGCTCAAGCAAATCACATCAATCTGATCCCTTTTAAAAACAACAATACAGGTAAGTACGATATCGGCTTTATCGAAGGGTACCGGGGCATTGAACTCAAATCAGTAAAATACGGCTTGGAAGTTCCGGACCATGTAACTGTTGAGCTGGTTTACTCAAATGATTACTTTGCACCTATTAAGAAAGATGCAAATCACCCACATGAAAGTTATGAATTTGAGATAAAAAACCCTTTTGACCGTGGAACCATCCTTGGTGGATTTTATTTTCACTCTTTTATCAAAACCCCTGAGAAAAACAAGTTGGTCATGATGACGCTCAAGGAGATTGAGAAAAGAAAACCAGAAAAAGCTAGTGCTGAGTTCTGGGGAGGCGAGAAAGACAAATGGGAGAAAGGGAAAAAGGTAGGTACGGAAAAGGTGGAAGGATGGTACGACAAAATGGTCTGGAAAACCGTTTATCGTGCGGCGCACAACGATATTACCATTGACTCACAGAAGATTGATGATGATTATCTGCGCCTGAAACAGATCGAGAGCGACTTGTCAGATGCTGAGGTTTCAGAAGAGATCAGAGCGAATGCAAATCGTGACGTAATCGATGTTACCCCACAACACCTGGATGATGTTCCTAACGATAATCAACCTTCAGGAGATGGACAGCCTGAAATGACTTTCGGTGATGAGGGTTCGTCTGATGGCAATGGACCTGGTTTCTGATGATTGATATTACATCCCTGGGATCCAGTAGCGCAGGAAATGCCTACCGGATTACAGACGGGAAAACCCCGCTCCTGTTGGATGCAGGGCTTCGTTACAGAGATATTCAACGTGGCCTTGCCTTCCAAGTATCATCGTTGGCCGGATGCCTAGTGACCCACGAACACGGTGACCATAGCGGCGCTGTCAAGGATCTGATCAAGGCCGGAGTGGACATATACACCAGTGCCGGTACTGCTGATGCTTTAGGGATAGATAGTCATCGTGTGCGACGTGTATCGGCGCTTGAGCCATTCACCATAGGTACATGGTCGATTCTGCCTTTTGATACACAGCATGATGCCGCGGAGCCCTTGGGCTTCCTTCTGGCTAATACGGCGGGAGACAAGCTTCTGTTCGCAACTGATACCTATTACATCAAGCATCGGTTTACTGGACTCACTCACATCATGGTGGAGTGCAATTATTCCATTCAAATTCTTAATCAAAATATTGCCGCTGGCCGTGTGCCGGTGGTTCTCAAAAATCGTCTGCTCCGTTCTCACTTTAGCCTGGAGAACGTGAAGGACTTCATACGGGCGAATGACATGCGTCGTGTAAAAGAAATTCACTTGCTCCATTTGTCGGACAACAACAGTGACGAAGCGCTGTTCAAGCGTGAAATTGCAGCACTGACAGGCAAGCAAGTGTATGTAGCGGGTAGGTGATCACATGGATGATCTCACTGGCAAGCCTCTGTTAAAGAGCATGATGGGTAAGCGGATCTGGCTACTGTTTGATACTGACAAGGCAGCATTTCAACGGGAAACACGGGCGTACTTTGAACGCGGGTACCCGGATTGGGAGGTCAAACGAGTCAAGTACCCGCATGTATTCCTGCAAGACAAAAGGAGGCGTGATCAATGAGTGGCAAACCTATTCAACTCGATTTGTTCTCATCCATTCAGACGCAACCAAATTCACCAACACCGCGAGTTTTAAACGGGATGTACTATGAACGGTCATCAGGCCTTTTCGTTTCCTATGTGCAGGGCAGACGTCATTTTGAAGTGACACCCGCTCGTTGCCTGGGGGACAAGGCTTGGAAAGAAAAAACGATGAGGGAGCGTGCGATATGACCACAAAGCAGCAAAGGAAGGCAGTATTTAATCAGCTTCAAGATATGTTCGAAGAAGCCGTTGTCGAAGGGCCGGAAGCTATCCAGTCGCATTTGCGAGATGTTGCTTTCTCGCTGGGAGCACAAGCTGCTATTATCACCGAACCGGACCAAATGCCGCAAGCCATTAACGATTTAGTTTCACATTTCGGACGTGGTATCCAGACGGTCATTGAAGAAGTAACAGGTACGGAAAGCAAGTTTGATGTCGCCGTTTACGCTGTAACAAGTTCAAAGCATTAAGGGGATGAGCGTTATGCCCGAAGGCAGTTACCCGTTTCCGATCTATTCCGGCATCTTGGAGCCAGACCACTACAAGAACATAGGCAACGCGATATGGCTATTCCTCTGGTGCATCAGTTCAACTACGAAGGAGATTGAAGAGGAAGGGACTGTCTGGGGCGTTGTCCTCGGCGGTAAGCCAATGAAGCTGTCCGAGATAGCTGAGTATTTTGGGATCAACGACAAGACAGTTAGTCGCTGGTTAAATGACCTTGAAACCAACAAGTACATTGAAGTGACCAGGGCACCAAGAGGATTGATTTTGAAGGTTCGAAATTCGAAGAAGCGATCAGACAAGACTGTCCGATCACTCGAGGCAGAATCTCCAAAATCACCAAATTCCGAAGTCGGTGATCAGACAGAAATGTCCGATCACAACCAAAGTGATAAGACAAAATTGTCCGATCAGTCAGCAAGTGATCAGACAAAACTGTCCGATCTAAAAGATATTAAAGATCTTATTACTACTACTGCTATTATTTCTGCAGAGTCTTCGGATTCATGGGATGACATTTTGAATCCTGTTCCTTCGGGGGATGGGATGATTGAAATATTGGATGCCTATTGCAAGATGCACAACAAACTGGATTTTAATGTTTCTCAGAAAGAGCGTTTAGCCATGGGTAAGATGGTCGCCGGAGGTACGCCTAACCCTTTTACCATCCGAACTATGGCAAGCCTACTGGAGGCAAAACGTCAACGCGAGGGAAACACGTTCAAGCTTCCTAAGAGTTTTTTGTACTACGTGGAAGGGATCGAGGAGGCTTGGAAAATTCATCAAGCACCGGAACAGCAGCATGCTAGACCTTACCTTGTTCCAAGTTCGGCAACGCCAGCGGCTACGCAACCACGCAGGCTGAGCCGCCAACAACAAAAGAGAGCGAATTTACAGCAAAGGTTGAGAGAGGAGGAGGCTCGTGGAAAGAGCTGATGTGTTGAGGTTATTCGTTTTGATAACCGATGAATATCCAAACTTTGATGACAGTGACGAAAACGTGGATCGCCATCTCAGGGCACTGAAAGATTTCCCTTTTGAAACAGCTGTACAAAACGTTCAACGGCACATTGAAACAAACAGTTTTTATCCCAAGATTTCTGAAATACGAGGATTCGCCGCTGATCAGTCTGCAAGAGAACGGGAACTGGAAGCAACCAGGGCTTACCTAAATCAAAGAGAAGTAACCCGGAAGTTGGCCACGCTACCGCCGCCCGGATGGAAGGATGATTTACTTGCAAAGCTTCGGAGGAATTGAGTTACCGTACAGCATGGAGTTTGAACAAGCAGCTTTGGGTGCGATGATCCTTGAATCCAGTGAGGTTATGGAACATGCGGACGGACTGACTCCAGATGTGTTTTATAACAAGTCTCATTCCTTGATATATGGGGCCATTTCTGAACTGTATGAAGGGCAACAACCAATTGACCTTATGACGATAGTGGGGCGCTTAAAAGACAATGGTGAGTTGGAAGATATCGGGGGCGTCCCTTATTTGTCCGAACTTGCAGAAAGCGTACCAACAGTGGCAAACGCGTCTTACTACTTTGAGCAGTTGAAAGACCTATCTATCCGCCGAGAGTTCATGCAAACCAGTTTCTTGCAGATACAACAGGCTGCTAGTGGAACAGAAGTATCACAGCTGCTGGCGAGTGCCCAGCGATCCCAAACCAAGATTGTTGACCGAGCTGCACCAAAGCAGGATTTCAAGCCTATTAAAGAAGTGCTCATGCGGTTCGTGGATGACGTAGAGACGCGGGTATACAACGTAAAGAACGGAATCGTCAACGGGCTACACACTGGATTTAAAGACTTGGACAGCATCACAGGTGGATTGCAACGCAGTGACCTTATTATCGTCGCGGCACGGCCATCCGTAGGTAAGACGGCTTTTGCACTGAACATCACGCAAAATGTCGCTAAGAATACGAACGATGCAGTGGCACTTTTCAGTTTGGAGATGTCTGACGGACAGTTCGCCCAGCGACTTGTCAGTTCAGAAGGGAATGTCGATGCTAGTTCGATTCGGATGGGTGACATTCAAGATGAAGACTGGATCAAGATGACCAAAGCTATCGGAACCTTGGCCGAAACAAACATTTACGTCGACGATTCGGCAGGGATCACTATTCAGGACATCTGTTCCAAGTGTCGCAGGCTCAAGAAGGAAAAGGGTTTGGCAATGATCGTGATCGATTACCTGCAGCTTATCGAAGTCGCTGGAGTACGCGGTAAAGCTAGCGAAAACCGGCAGCAGGAAGTTTCCATGATCAGCCGGACATTGAAGCACTTGGCGCGCGAACTTGATGTTCCAGTAATCGCATTATCCCAGCTCAGCCGGGCAGTCGAACAACGGCAGGACAAGCGTCCGATGATGTCCGACCTTCGGGAATCCGGTTCTATCGAGCAAGATGCCGACATCGTAGCCTTCCTGTACCGGGACGACTACTACAACCAAGAGTCGGAAAAACGCAATATCATCGAAATTATCATCGGCAAGCAGCGGAATGGTCCGGTCGGAACGGTGGAGCTGGTCTTCCTGAAGCAATTTAATAAATTTGTCAACTACGAACGCACTCATAACGATGCTTTTGGACCAACACCACCGCAGCAGTCACAACAGCCAAAGGACATGAATAAACGCCAATGGGCATAAGGAGGAACGGACATGAAACAGGGGAAACGGCCGACAAAACGGCAGAAAATTGAGATTAAAGCCAATGGCTTGAGCGCAGAGAACTGGTTGGTCGAAAGAGATTTACCGGACCAAATGGTCATCGTTCATCGGTATTCAGGTAAACCGAGAACTATTCGGCGGGGAGCATGATGGACGGCACTTTAAACAGATGGTCAGTGTACGAGTACATGAGGCATCGTTTCATGAACACGGGACAAGTTCCCGATCAGGACGAGCTGCAGACGGAATTTACGGGAATTGATCAAACTGAGCTCCATGAAGGGATCGCTGAGTTTGATGCAATTGTCGGTACCGGAGGTGTACAGCATGCGGAAGCCGATTGACGCTATCTTTCAAAACAAGATCAAGTATGACGTGATCGGCCAACATGGTCAGTTAATCGGAGAAGTGTTCTTGCTCAGTCGGGACATGCTTCCAAAACCGGAACGGAAGGAGCTGAACGCGAAACGATGAAAATTATGGGCATCGATCACGGTACCAATTATGCAGGATGGGCAACTATGACGAAGGGGAAACCAATTGAGTTCGGGCTAAGAGATTATTCAGATATCAAAATGCCGAAAGTTTTGAACGCTATCTACCAGGACAACTACGACATGATTCAGAATCACAGGCCGGATGTGGTTGTTCTGGAACGCCCCGTACATTTCAAGAATGCCAATAGCGTTATCGCTTTGGTTGGTGCTTATTCTATGGTTACACTCGCTACACTCCATAATCGGGTTCCAATTGCAGAAATACGACCATCAGAACTGAAGATGTTCACAGGCAAGGGCAACGCAGATAAAGAGACAGTGGCAACGGAAATGCAAATGTTGTTTGACCTTGATTACGACAAGATTGCTGTTCCTGTCCTCTACAAACGGGACGATCCGAAAGGCAAATATAACAAAGGTGATATACAGCAACGGCTGTTTGACCCCTCAGACGCTTTGGCACTGTGCTGGGCGTACTATCAAAAACATATCAAAGGAGTTGCATAATCATGACAATTGAATTCGCGAAATTTACAGCAGAGGTAGCAAAGGGAATCAAAATCGGAACTGACGTTGAGGTGAAGCTACTCATTCCTTTGAAATCTGCTGTTCCCTTCTTGGAGTTTTTGAGCAACTGTCAGGGGGAAGACGTTTTGGTTCATCTCGGCGATCCGCAGGCTTCGTTCGATTTTGATGAAGGTGACCCGATGTACAACACTTGGAACGGTGGGCGCCGTGTGACAACTGATTCTTCCGGAGTGGTTACCAAGATTGAAGGCCAGGGTGAAGAGAAGGACGAGAACCAGGCGGAACTGTTCAACAGTGAAGATGAATCACAAAACCCGAACGGAGACGGTACTGAGCAGACGGGAAAAGATTCCGGAGTGCCGCAAGAGGGCGAAGGGGATCGTATCAGCGAAGAGGGCTCAGGCGAACCGCCAACCGTTGAAACACCTGATTGGCTGAATGAAGAAGGTGGGGATGGTTCTAGAGAAATGGAATTTAACTCTGATGATTCAGAAGGTGATAAGCAGCCGCCTGCAGATTCACAAGGGGTTGAGGGAGAGAAAACAAACGCTCCAGTTGAGATCGACAAGGAAGCTCTCGAAATCTTTATTCTCAACAAACGTCCGATTTTCGATGATATCAAACTCGCTGATGCTCCTGCTGACTTCCCAAGTCTGTTGGAACGGCGGAAGGTTAATGGCAAGACTTGGCTGGAGATTTCGAAGGAGATCAATATCCCAAGTGCACAAATCAGTTCCAAATACAATGCTTACAAGAAACGTGTCACTAAAATGATGCAGGATGGCGTAGCAGTCTAATCCTTCAAATAGTACCATCCCCGGTCGAAAGTTGGCCGGGGTGACCAGCTGCATGCAGTAAACAGAACTTATGATCTTTGCATTGCTATGGTAAATGACAATTTATTTATCGTTAGGAGCCTTCATGGTTTTGGAGCAAGATAGAATACAACTCCAAAGAGAATTCCAAAACTAATACCCAAGGGAACACTATCTAGCGCCGTCCAAAAAATAATGCCAAAGAGCAATCCTAAAGATGTGCCGGTTGTAAGAGATTTCTGATTCATAATCGATACCCCCAATTCACTTTTTTTATATACTACGAACTTAAATTATATAGGTTTCAGTGGAATACCCAGGGGGAGTAAACAAGAAGTGCGGCAGTTCGGTTACCGATTTGTATTAGAGCATCCCCCGGTCAAAAGTCGGCCGGGGTGATCACTTACACCCATTAAACAGAACGTATGATCTCAAATTGAGCAAGAAAGGGCGATTTTATGGAAGCCTTGAAAGACAACGTTGAATACAAAACATCTGCTTTCCTCTTTGCTGGAGTTGGCGGGGCAACGGCGGGCGCAATGCGTAGTCAAGTGGAATATGGCGGCAAACTGTACAAGTTCAAAGTTCTGTGCGCGATCGATAGCGATCCGGTGGCGTGCCGTAATCATGATCTAATTACAGGCGAAGAGACATCGGTTTGCATGGATCTATTTGAGCGCTGGCAATACGAAGCCTGGCACGGTCACGAGCCGCCAGAGGATTGGGAAGAAGTAACAGCATGGGACGTATGGCAGGCATTTAAAGAGCAAGTCCCGTTCTTCTTATTTCTCAGTCCTCCATGTAAAGGCCTGAGCGGATTGCTACCTGCAGGCAAGGCGGCATCTGACAAATACCAAGCCCTTAACTATTTGACTGTGCACGGATTGGAGCTGACGCTTCGTGCATGTCTTGAATACGGTGGATCGGTACCGGCTGTCATTCAACTGGAGAACGTGCCCCGGATAACCAGCAGGGGAAAACATTTGCTGGCCAAGATTAAGAAGTTGCTTAAAAAACATGGGTATGCGGTAAGCATCCGTGCTGATCACAACCTTGGAGAGATCGGAGGGCTTGGCCAAAACCGTGTGCGGTTCCTGATCTTGGCTAGACATGAAGCGCAGCTGCCGAACGTGATTTACTACCCTGAGAAAAAGCCGCTACGCTCAATCGGTGATGTGCTTTCCGATCTGCCGGAACCGGGCGACATCATAGCTGGAGGGCCGCTCCATAAGCTACCACGTCTCCAATGGAAAACGTGGATGCGGTTGGCCTTGATACCTGCAGGTGGCGACTGGCGGGATCTGAATAAAATTGATTGGGAAAACCTTCGGGTTGTGCATGAACCACGCCCCGGTGCTTACGAGGTTGCAGACTGGGACAAGCCAAGCCGAGCGGTTACAAGCACGGCAGGACCTGGTCGGAGCAATGGCGTGGCGGCCATATCGGACCCGCGCCTACAGA
The DNA here is from genome assembly GCF_057597225.1 of Paenibacillus sp. NN59. Classification (NCBI taxonomy): domain Bacteria; kingdom Bacillati; phylum Bacillota; class Bacilli; order Caryophanales; family Paenibacillaceae; genus Paenibacillus; species Paenibacillus sp. NN59. Next base: position 1,546,631 of record NZ_CP199678.1, read on the forward strand.
TCAATGGGGATGGAAAAACGAATCTGTTCCGAATACAGCATACTGATGATCCAGCAACATGCATCACCGGCGCTGCTGGACCAAATCAGGGAGCAACCAACTTATCTGATCCCAACCTTATAACTCGCGAAGGGCGACACCCGGGAGTGTACCGGATTGTGCCACCTGATGAACCAGCCCCATGCGTAACGGGTACACGGTTTGGTTCAGGGGCGATTGCTGTATCTGATCCGCGGGTTAACACCAAGCTTCATCCGGACAGCTATGGCGTTCAAGATTGGGACGCAACAGCAAAGACAGTCCGCTCAGCCAATCGTATTATGCAAGCTGCTGGCAGCGTGTCTGACCCCCGGGTACCCGATAGACCGGGGCGTTACACTGATCAGTTCCGAATGCAGTCTACGGATGGCCCTGCGGCCACAGTAACGGGATCAACAGACGTACAGAATGGTGCGCAGCTCATTGCTGATCCGAATGTGTTGGGTCAATACCATGACGGTGCATATAGGGTATCTGATTGGGCTAACACATCTCCAACAGTAACTACAGGCGGTGTGTCTGCTGGACAAGGCAAAGTCATTGCAGATCCTCGAATTAAAAGTAACCCTCGTGCAGATACGATGGGAGTTCTTGATTGGGATCAGCCTTCCAAAACGGTTATCGGTAGCGCGGACGTACATGCGGCGGCTGTAGCAGTACCAGATCCGCGTATCCCTAAAGATAACGAGCAACGCGTCTGGACGATTATCTCATTAGATGGCACATGGCACCGACCGCTTACGACATACGAATTGGCTATGATTCAGAGCTTCCCGACGCACCTTCCTGACGGCCGACCGTTCCAACTAGAAAGGTGCAGTGATGCCAAAGCGCGGGAGTACATCGGCAATGCGGTTCCTCCAGACGCCCAAGAGGAAATGGGGAACGTTCTTCTGTTAGCAGCAGCCGAAGCCGAGGCGGGCATATCATTCGAACTGAGTTGGAACCCGGTGTGGGTTGCACCGGTTGCAGACGAAATTCCAGCAATCATTCATTAATGAGGACCACCTGTGCGTGATGCAACAAGACATCCACCTTCAATTCAAAGTCTTTTCTTTAGCTAGGTACAGGTCCATAGCTCACATGGGCTAACGCATCACTGGCAATGATAAAAGGAGTTGATTACATGGCTATCTCACCAAAGGTAATTCAGCTAATAGATTACAAGCTTGCCCCGCTGATCAATGATGGTTGTCGCATCGATCAGATCAAAATGGTATGTGCTGCAGGAACTGAAATGGCCGTGATCGGATTTGTGGAAACGGGTTTTGGTAAGTTGCGGATTGAACCAAGTAATTTCATGCCTAAAGGCAAGTCATATCTGATCGAGGATCGGTACCGATGGTTCACATGGGTACGAAGTTCAAAAGACAAGAAGGCGAAGGGTGAAATTTTTTTCTTTATTGAATAAAAGAAAAGTTTAGAGAGGTAATCCTCTCTAAACTTGAGATTTAAATGACTGTTATTGGCACTTCACGTAAATCTCACATTTTGCTTCTCCGTGGTAGTCCCAATGACACTCATTACCTAAAATTCCACCACAACCTTGGCTACCACCTGTTTGCTTAATTTCAGTAACATTTACATGATCAAGGTTTACCTTAGGATTATTGAAAAGATTATAACTTTGTATGAGTTTATTTGCCTCTGCAGTGCAAATATCTTTTGCCGCTCCGTCAATTTTATCTCGCCCATCACTTGGATAACGAAGATATATTGTACCTTTAGCCATTACAGGAACATTGTCGGCATCAGTTAGAAGCTGTGCTGTGTGATCGGTATTACATTGCATTTGACATCCACCTCTCGTTATTTTTTATTACGAACATAGCTTGTTAACATAAGAGTTAATTTATCCGAGGGATTAAAAGGAATGGTTATATCTAGGAAGATAATTTTCATGAATTACATGAATAAATTGAATACTTGTCCTACTATTAGAAACTAAAAATATGGAGATGAATATTAAATTGGAACGAGATCATAAAGCGTTACTTTTGGAGTACGGATATCCGCAGGAATTGGTAAACGGATGGAGTGCAGAGGATTGCGCAACTGAATGGGATGAATTTTGTAGTGAAGTGATTCCGGAATAAATAAATATCCCCCGCAAGCTTGGCGGCCAGGCGGGGGCAGGGTAGTAAATATTATCTCATTCCTCTTATTAGTATATCACAGGATGAAGGGGAATGAGGGGTATGGCGATGGCATGGGGACAAGGGGAACTCTTTGCAAAAGCATCTAAACAGGAAATCCAGCGAACAAAGTTCCTGCTCGACAAATATACAGATATGGTTACTTTAATGAGAGACTTTGAGCAATTCGAGCAGGATTTGCAACAAGTAGGAATTGACGGTGAAACAGCCCGCCGCATCGATCAAACAGATCTGCATGCGGACAAGACGCTTAACGCCACGATTCTTATTGAGAAGCAACGATGGGTGTACAAACAATATGACTTCTATACACATCAGTTGGAAAGGGCACAACGTTTAATCAGAGACGAGGAAGCCCGTAAAGCAGTTGAATACAGATACATTTTAGGTTATTCACGTAAGGAAACGGTACTCTTTTTCCGTCGTGCACTAAGTGACAGCACGATCAAGCGCAAAATTGATGAGGGATTAGAGAGTATTGCAAATACATTAAAGCTTATAGGCTTTTTTGAGCAAGATGATGCGAAATTCTAAAAGAGAAGCTGACGATTAATCGTCAGCTTCTCTTTATTGTACTATTATCCTTTGATAAAACTTTGCAGTTCGTTCTTAAAGAATTCCAGTTTTTCTGGAGTGTTGTTCAGCACTAATTGAGTAAGTTCCATTCCATGGACAATTTTATTGTAGTGTAAAGAGTAACCTTCAAATAGACGTTCTAACAATTCACTTCCAACAACATCTTTTAATAAATTTGTAGAACCTTTAGGAAATAATTTAAAGTCATCGGTTGCTAATAATAATTGTTCGATATCGCCCTTTATTCGATTTGGGTCTGTAACAACTATTGATGAATTTTGGTTAATAATTTCAGAAAGCTCTTGATAGCATTCCAAAAAAAAGTTCTCGTACTCTCGTCGATCCAAAATGATTATATTATCTCCATAACTTTCTCTTAATTCATTAATCTTTTCCTTAGTCTTATTATCAGCATCAATAATTATCCTATAAGGTATAGGGCTTTGAGATACTCTCCCCAGGACTAAGTCGAGCTTTTCTTTATTGTCATGCATAGCAGTTTTCTTGATAAAGTCCTTACCTGTTCCCTTCATATTCAATATTCTGTAGTTGTAACCTATTTGTTTTAATCCGAAATGAGATAAAATCATCGGAATTACAAGTTCTTCAGTCTGCCCTTCTACAAATATTACTTTATCAGACAAAGCATAGTCGCTGTTACTTATTCCAATATCAAACAATATATCTTGAATTTTTTCGAGTGGTGTGAAGGTACTAATTCCATTTGATTTACTAACATGGACTAAGTGTTTCTCTGTTGGATAATTAATTAAAATAGGTGAGTGAGTAGTAAATATATACTGGTGCTCACTGTTTTCACTTACTAAATCGTAAATTGCCTTTTCTGCAGAGGGATGCAAAAAAACTTGTGGTTCGTCAAAAAGAACTATGCTATCTACTTTTATATATAGGACACATAACAGTAATAAAACATGAGTATATCCACTCCCACACTCTGATAAAGGAATAGGAGTTTTCATGTCTTCAAAGTTTATGCTGATGTAAGTCTGATCATTTTCATTTATAGGAGTACTAATAAATGCAACATCATTAAATATTTGTCTAAACGTTTTATTTATTTTTTTGAAGATAACAGGATCATTATTATTTAATGTATAGAGTATGGTATTGAGATTTGTTCCTTCAATTTGTAAAGAGTTTTGTAAGTGTATTCTTTCTTTTGCTTGAACATACCTGGATCCATTAATATATATAATTTTATCTTTGCACAATTTATGAATATTTTTAAGAAGAACAGGGAACTCAGAAATTCGAATCCTATTATAAAGTTTATTAACAAGAGTATAATAGTTATTTGTCTCCATCTTAGAGGGATAATAAAATCGCTGATATGTATCATCAAGAAATCTTTCTACTGATTCTAAAAATGATCTGTTTTGATTAATATCATATAGATAAGTCAATTTTAAAAGATTTGAGTCAATTATTTTAGAATCTTCATCTATATCTTCATATAATAGTGAAATTTCTTCTTCTGTGAAGGTAATTTCCATGACTAAAGTGATTGTATCAATATCTCTATTGAGATATTCAGTTAACTCACCATGAGTAACCTTGTATATCGCTTCAATAAAAGCTGATTTACCTGTGTTGTTTTTACCTGCAAAACCATTAACTTTCCTATGTAAATCAAGAGAGTTTGAGTTTTGAATGCTTTTGTAATTTTCAATACTTACACTAAGTATTTTCATTCTGCACGCCTCTATTCTTTTTGGATTAAATGCAACAACATTATTATAGTCTATCTTATCATGTATAAGATAAGGAATTATTGACCCCAAAGTGAACCAAGGTTGACCTCATCTTGAGACCACGTTGAACCCCACATGACTATTATTTCGTGATACATTAGGAGCATAGAAAAAGGCGAGAATGAAACGCACAGCTGCACATGCGGCATTTGACTGGGGCGTTCCTCTTCTCGCCTTTTTCAACTCATAGCAGGAAATTAGTCCCAAGTGTCGAAAAGTGTTTTAGTACAATTTACACGCTCGGAGGCAGAGTTATGGCGAGAAGGAAAAGTAAGGCGAAACAGGAAGAAGAATTATTCCAAGGATTAGCCGGCATGGCAATGTTGGGAGGTATTGTCGGAACCTATTCTTTAACAAAATCTTGGCAAGCTTCACTTGTCGTTGGATTTCTTGGTGTTGTTGGGATTATTGTTTTAATGGTCATCATTCAACAAAAGCGTGCTGAACGGCTGAAGAGATCAGGAATTGCCGAGATCGACAAAATGGATGGAGTGCAGTTTGAGTACTATCTTGGACATCTATTTCGTTCACAAGGGTTTAAGGCGGAAGTGACAAAAGCTGCAGGTGATTATGGCGCCGATCTCGTTATATCCAAAGATGGAAAAAGAATCGTTGTTCAAGCTAAACGTTATAAAAAAAATGTTGGATTAAAAGCTGTTCAAGAGGTTCAAGGAGCTAAGGCACATTATAGAGCAAATGGGGCATGGGTTGTCACAAACAGCAATTATACTGAGCAGGCATATCAGCTCGCTAAATCAAATGGGGTAAGGCTGATTGCTCGGGATGAACTGGTTGAGATGTTGCTTACAATGAAAGAGAAGTTGTCTGCTTCAAAGAAAACTGGAAATGTAAAGACGAACGCATAAGTGAATTAGCGAGGAATCGAGAGCGCAGCAATTGTTTCTTATAGATATTGAGAGAATCAGGCTACTAGAAACGTTGACTCTATTTTTGGCGCTCCAGTAAAATGGTCTTGTTCTTCCTCTATAGTTACAAAGCTCGTATGCTTTTAAAGCAAAGAGCGCAGCGTTTTTGCAGCGACCGTTTCGGGCGCATGCTTTTAGGACGTAACACAAGCATTATACATATCACAACCAAAGTCGTTCCTTCGGGATCGGCTTTTTTATTGGAGGAATTGAAGTGATCAGCAGAAGACGTAAGAAGATACGCATTCGTCCCAACAAGCAGCCGAAGAAATGCAAAGGTTGTGTATGGGGAAGATGGGATGGAGTTAAGCAGTTTTGTCCTAAACCTCCTGATTGTTGTGTGAAGAAGGGAAATTCCTCTTAGCTGTCGAATGATTATGGTGTAAACAAGGGGGATGTCTATGGCATATTTCGAGTACAATAAAGATGATATAGGTGAAAAATTCGTTTTTGTAAGGAATGGGAAATATACTTCAGAACCTTATGAAAATGGTGATCTAAAATATGAAGAACGAACCTATAAAGATGGTCATTGGGTTTGTGTTGTCAAAAAAGATCATGAAATCGTGAGAGTCGATAGCAATCAAGAGCTAGTCAAAGTCAGACACCAGAGTGGATTAATGCAATTGACGATTGAAAAGGAGGCACCTTAATAGGTGCTTTTTCTTTTGTCTTCATATGACAGAATATGAGCCGTTCTGAGCTTCTTAACATGGGAACGTCCGTTTGCAGGGATCATTCCATTAAAGGGCGGAGAACAGGCGCTGAGTGAGCGTACGCACGAATATGAAGCTCGTCCATACGTTGAAACCAACTCAACACAATTCACCCTCAAAATTGCCTTTGGTATAACTCCTAGAATTTGAGTATGATAGTTCTGAGAGGAGGGATAACATGAAAGACACTTGGGAATTGGATCATGGAGACTTCGAAGAGATTGAAAGAATTAAATCACAGAACCCTGGTTCTGACTATTTAAGTGCTTTGAAGACAAGGAGCCTTGTAACAGGTGTTAATATGGAGAGAATTAAACATCTCAAAACTAATGATACACTTCGAGAACGCCACGGTAGACTATTTCGAATCTTGGAAGATGCGTTAAAAAATCAGTAAGTAATAGATTGTATGAGGACATTGCCTAAGGGTGTGTCCTTTTTTTGTTGCCATAAATTCATGGAGGTAATTGATATGAACATCAGAATCGTGCCAATCGATCAGATTAATGCAGCAGCCTATAACCCCCGCGTTGACCTGCAACCAGGCGATCCAGAATACGAGAAGCTTCGCCGTAGCATTGAACAGTTTGGATATGTCGAGCCCATCGTTTGGAATGAGCGCACAGGGCATATGGTCGGCGGCCATCAACGGTATAAGATCATGGTCAACGAGCTTGGCCACACTGAACTGCAGGTTTCGGTTGTGGATCTCGGTGATCAGCAGGAACGGCTCCTGAATATCGCTTTGAACAAGGTATCTGGTGATTGGGACGATGATGCACTCACTCAGTTGCTTGTTGATCTGCAACAGGCAGGGGCTGACATATCCTTATCGGGGTTTGATGATGTTGACCTGAAACAGATGCTTGGTGACATTGATATTCCAAACTTTGATGCCGGGACTCCTGAGGATCAGGGCGACCTTGGTGTATTGAGCTCAAAGCTGGTGAAATGCCCGCATTGTGGAGAGGAATTCGAACATGATTGATTTAAAGGTGGATTGGGCCACGCATGCAGCAGCGAAGTTCGCTTGCGAGAACTTTCACTATAGCCGCAGCTTGCCTGCAGGAAAGTCGGTGAAGGTGGGGGCTTGGGAAGATGGCCAGTTTATCGGTGTGGTTATCTTCAGCCGTGGGGCGACTCAGAATATCGGTTCTCCTTATGGCCTGACACAGCGTGAATGCTGCGAGTTGACACGTGTTGCTTTAACCAAGCATCAATCATTTGTATCGGAGATCCTTGCCAAAGCACTCCGATTCTTAAAGGAACAATCTCCGAATGTGGAGCTGGTCGTCAGTTATGCCGACGTTGAGCAAAAGCATCACGGCGGTATTTATCAGGCTACAAATTGGATTTACGAGGGAAAGACTGATGGTGAGCATTATTTCATCATCAAAGGGAAGAAGGTTCATCCCAAATCAATTCATTCCAAGTACGGTACCGGCAGTCAACGGATCGAGTGGATCAGGAACAACTTGGATGCACACGCTGAGTTGTATCGTACAGAAGGTAAACATAAGTACTTGATGCCGTTAAACAAGAAGATGCGGCGCAAGATCATGCCCCTGCACAAACCTTATCCAAAATAAAAGGGGAGACACGGTAACGTCTCCCCATTCGTCCAGGGTATCCCCCGGCTGAGATAGCGGCCCGCCGCGCGCGGCATTTATGCAGACATCCGCTATCTCGCATTCCATCATACAGGAAAGCCGAGGGGTACGCATGAGAACACCAGATGAAATTTTGTTGCAGCATGAACTCGAAGTCGCGGAAGGTATCCTCGAATCCAAAGAGCAATACCGGAAAATCGTTAAGGCTGCCATTGCCCAGTGGGTCCGAGACCTGCAGGCTGGACATATTAAGATGCAGACCGTTCAGGATCTGGAACGTCTCATCGAATTGGATATCAAGCTTCAGCAGGACGATTGACTTAAACAATGTGAACCAACATTACGTTACGGAGTATAAATAATTCTTTCTTGCGGATGTTTTTCAACATCTTCAGCGACAATGAGGTGTTTGTTGATAATCAAAGTTGCTCTGCTATAAGAATATATATAAAGGCGTGAGATGATAGTGAAGAAAACAACTGCAAGGAATAGCCAAGCAGCTAAATCTATAATTGCTCCATAAAAAGACGAAAGTGCATGAAGAGAATTCTTAAATACCATTGTAGTTAGTGAGATTACAATTGCTACAATGGGTACCAAGGAAGTTACCATTTTGAAAAAATCTTCAAACAAGCTTTCCTTTGCATACTCTTCTTTCTTAATTCTTAGATGTAGTAAACTAGCTCTAAATAATTCTCTGTTCTGATTGTAAATGTCATTGTAGGAATATAACAAACCGGATGTGGTTTTTATATTACGTTTTGAGTGAGGCTTTTCAATTTCTTTTTTTAGCTTCCGATAGCGTAATAATTCAACTGGAATTATCAGCAATGTTAGTAGTATTAGTACAGAAATCATCCATAGCATAGAATTCATTTTAAATCCCCCTGTTAAATCGTTTATCTTTTTATCGGAAAGAAGGTAGAAGATTTAAAATAAATCTATGGAGGTTATATCATGTCCGTTAAAAGCTATCAGAAAATCATTCCGGTTACGGCCATAAAGTTTGAAGGTAACAATACGTCGCATACGGATGAAGTGTTTTCGTTTGTTGAGGTTCCGATTTCAATCAACTTGACGGGTAATGTGGTAGAGCTTCGTGTGATCGTTGACCCGTTGAAACCCTTGGTGGTGTTTGTCGGGGATTACATTGTTAAGGACGCATCCGGGACACTGAAACACATGAAGCAGGCTGAATTTGAATCTGAATACTCTGTAGTGAAATAGGAGCTGTGACGGTTGACTGTCGCGGCTCTTCTTTGTTGGGGGTGGTGATGAATGTAGATGGCCAGAGAGAGAAGTCCTGAACGGGACAAGGCAAAACTGATGTGGCTGGAGAGCGGCGGGGCGATGAAGTTAAAAAACATCGCTGCCGCTCTTTCTATTGGAGAAACGCAGATTAGAAAATGGAAGTCTCAGGACGGTTGGGCGGCTGAATTGAATAGTAACGTTACCATTGAAACCATTAGTAACGTTACTAAACGTGGAGCGCCTAAAGGGAACAAAAATGCTGTCGGGAATCGCGGGGGAGCACCGCCAGGGAATAAACGTGCTGTTGGCAATAAAGGCGGCAACGGTGGGCCTTACGGTAACAAGAAAGCCGTAACGACAGGTGAGTATGAAAGCATTTGGCTTGATGCCTTGGAAGATGACGAGCTGGATCTCATTGATCGGATTGATACTGATCCGATTCTCCAGGCTGATGAAGCCATTATGAAGTTTGAAATCCGTGAACGTAGGATGTTGTTGAGGATTAAAAGATTAACCGATGGACTGACTGAAAAAGAACGTCGTGTTCTTTATGAGCTCAAATCAATCAAAGAAGCCATGACGGTTCATGATGAGATAACAGGGAAAACGAAAACTGTCCCTATCACCCGTACTGAACTGGTCGAGTCCGAGATTGAGGAAAAGACGTTCCGTGTTATTGATGACATCATTTCCCTCGAGGAAGCATTGACCCGCGTCCAGGACAAGAAGCTGAAAGCCATTGAGCTAAAGGCTCGTTTGCTGGATGAAGAGAAACGTGTTCGGATAGAGATGTTGAAACATGAGCTGATGATCAAACGCGGTGGATCTGAGCCTGATGAAGTTGAGGATGATGGATTCATGGCTGCTCTAAGGGGACGCGCTGCGGAGGTGTGGGCTAAAGATGGCAGTTCTGAAGCTTAAACCAGCACCCTTCAAGTGGAAGCCTTTCTCTGAAAAGCAAGTCCAGGTTCTCACATGGTGGATGCCCGAAAGCCCACATCATGATATGGAAGCCATCATTTGTGATGGATCGGTTCGTGCTGGCAAGACGGTAGCTATGGCCTTTTCGTACATTGTTTGGGCAACGGAAACATTCCGCAGTGAACAGTTCGGCATGGCAGGTAAGACGATCGGTGCTCTTCGACGTAATGTCGTGGGTCCACTTAAGCGTATGCTTGCAAGTCGTGGGTACCAGGTGCATGACAATAAGACAGATAACGTCCTCACAGTCTCCCGCGGACTCGTAAGAAACCAGTTTTTCTTGTTTGGTGGTAAGGATGAACGTTCTCAGGAATTGATTCAAGGTATCACTTTGGCTGGGATGTTTTTCGACGAGGTAGCTCTGATGCCCAAGTCATTTGTGGACCAAGCGACAGCCCGCTGTTCCGTTGAAGATGCAAAGGTGTGGTTTAACTGCAACCCAGCAGGGCCTTATCACTGGTTTAAAGTGGAATGGCTGGACAACCTGGTTGTTAAACGTGCCATTCATCTGCACTTTACTATGGAGGACAATCTATCTCTGTCTGAGAAGGTCCGTGATCGGTACCGCCGTATGTATACAGGGATTTTCTATCAACGGTTTATTCTCGGGCTGTGGGTTATGGCCGAAGGCGTGATCTTCACCAAGTTCAATGACAAAATCCACAAGAAACCTCGGGATTGGTTCCCAGCGGCGTTTGACCGCAAGTTCATATGTATTGACTACGGGGCCAATAACCCGACCACGTTCCTGAAATACGGTGTCCTGGGTGATGTTTATTACGAGTTGGATGAGTATTACCACGACATCAAGGAAAAGGGTGAGAAGACAAATAGCGAATACGCCGATGACCTGCAGGCGTTTGCTGACGGCGACGAATACGCGATTTTCATCGACCCATCTGCGAAAGCTTTCATCATTGAGTTGAAACGACGGGCATTCAATCATATACGCGCTGCTGTCAATGCTGTGTTGGATGGTATTCAAACAGTATCCAATCGGTTTCAACACAATGAACTTTATATCTGCGCCGAAAACACCAATTCCCTGAAGGAGTTGGTTTCTTACATTTGGGACAATAAAGCAGCCCAGCGCGGTGAAGATAAGCCCATCAAACAAAACGACCATACTTGTGATGCTCGGCGGTATGGTATCCATACCGATTATCTGATGCAACGTGCTAAACAACGGAAGAAAGATCGAGAGAATAAACCGTCTGAGCGGCCACAACGCGAACGTCCGACCCGAGGACGGTAGAAAGGAGACAACATGCGAAGAGTCAACGCACGAGTGATTAAATCAACGTCTGTCAGCAAGAGCAGTACATCAACGGCGATGAAGAACGAAGGCAATTCGTTTGAAGATCTGATAACTCCACCATACAACCCGAAAGACCTGATTGAAATGAGTAAGGAAAGCACCGTACTCCCTCAGTGCATCGATGCGTATAAGCAAAACATCGCTGGTTTCGGGTTTGGTCTACAGTACAAAGAAGATGACACCAGCATTGAAGAAAATGCTGAAATGAAAGCGGAGTGGGAACGTGTCAAGGATATCCTACAGTTCTTCAATTTTGACAAACCGTTCAAGGATGTTTGGGCTGAAGCAATAGAACATCGTGAACAAACAGGGAACGGGTACATTGAAATTATCCGAGACGGAACCGGGATGCCTGCAGAAGCCGAAAACATGGAGCCTGAGTACATTAAAGTGTCCAAGCTTGGCGATCCAACAGAAGTGATAGTGTGGCGTAATGGTAAACAATTCAAACGGCGTAAGAAGTTCCGCAGATACCTGCAGGAGATCAATGGTTCGAAGGTTTGGTTCAAAGCTTTTGGCGATCCGCGTAAGATGAGCTGGAAAACAGGTCAGTACGGGGGAGATATAGCGCCAGGGGATGAAGCAAACGAAATATTGCATCTCAAAATTGGTAGTGGGGCATACGGCGAACCTCGTTGGATTAGCCAGTCGCCTCATATGTCGGGCAGTCGTAAGGCGGAAATACTGAACCTTAATTATTTCGATCAAGGTCGCCACATTCCTATGGCTGTACTGGTCAAAAACGGCATGCTTACAACTGATAGTGTAAAACAACTTGAAGAGTATGCGAACAGCGTTAACGGAGTTGACCATGCACACAAATGGCTGATTCTTGAAGTAGAAGGATTGGACGAAGGGATCACTGAAGATGAAAAGACCAAAGTCGATATCGAAATGAAATCGTTGGCCGACATCCTTCAAGGTGATGCGTTGTTCCAGACTTACGACGACAACTCACGTATGAAACAGCAATCTGCATTCAGGCTGCCGGATATCTTTGTTGGCCGCAGTCGCGACTTTAACAGGGCCACCGCAGATAAGGCGCGGGAAATTACGGAGGAACAAGTCTTTGTTCCTGAACGGGAGAGTCTCGCTTTCATCATTAACAATGTTTTGTTGGAGCCTTACAACCTTAAGCATGTCGAAGTCTTCTTCGAAGGGCCGGACATCTCCGACAGTGAAGACAAGGCCAAGCTGCTGACCGTATACAACGCAATTGGCGGCGTAGCTCCCAATGACGTTCGGGATGATGTAGGCAAGATACTCGGCAAAACTGTTGAAAACTTCGAAGACGAAGCGGCCAATATACCTTTGACGCTCAGACAGCAACCGACAAACGGATCGTTCCCGATTGCACTATCGAAGTCGTCAGCGTCTCAATCAGAAATCGTCAGCGTGCTGAAGGACTTGCGGGACGTACTGGAGGGATTGCAGAGTGGAACCAATTGACCGTTTACTCACATCGATCGCATCCATTGTCAAAGCTGAGGAAGGGGATCTGACCGAAGATGTTCCTGATTTCCCCGGATTGCAAAAGGTTCCTGATTATGTGGAAGACTTTGAAACAGCTGTTGCCAAACTATTACGGGGCCAGCGGAAGCATTTTGTGAACGGTATTAACGGCTTCGTCGCTAAGGATGAAACACTGGATAACATCATCAACTTTGTTACACAGGATTTATTTGCATCGGATGAGTTCGCGGCTTTGCTCAGCGCAGAGGCAGTGCTGTTCCTGACTGCGACAATAACTGATCTAGCGGCGGATATGATGAAGGCGATTGATAAAGATGTCGCGTTTTCTACGTTGTCCGGACGTACCACCAAGTGGATTAAAGATTGGGGTAAGGATCTGGGCAAGATTATGGTTCTCACTTCGCACAATGCAATTGAAGAAGCCTTGATTACAGCAGTTGAAGAAGGTGAATCCGTTCAAGTAGCTGTTCAACGCATCAAGGATTTACCGCAGTTTGATCGTGAACGTGCACGAATCACGGCACAAACTGAAATTTTAGCGGCATCCAGTCGTAGCCAGTGGGAAGCGTACAAGCAGAGCCCGGCAGTTGTTGCCAAACGCTGGAGGCATAGCGGATCGAAAAACAACAATCCCCGCGAAGCTCATGTAAAGATGGATGGCGATGAAGTGGCGGTGGATGATCCTTTTGACGTAAATGGTCATAGCGGAGATTACCCTCGCGATCCTCAGCTCCCACCGGGAGAACGTATCGGTTGCAAGTGTGTCATGTCCCCTGTGACGGATAAAAAAATATTAGGCCTGAGTCCGGAAGAGAAAGAAGCGATCCGACAGCAGGTATTGAGTGAAATGGAGGACTGACCTTGAAGATTATTGATTGTCCATCATGCTTATGGAATCATGAAAACGTCGATGTATCGTCGGTATCTGGCGGTTTTCAATACACCTGTCCGATGACTACAAAAATAGTAATCCTGAGAGGGGGTGAACAAAGAAAATGCCAAGAGAACTAACAAACGTGGATATCACGCACATCAGTTACGTAGATAAGGGAGCAAATCAAAAACGATTCTTCTTGACCAAGAGCGACAAAAAGCCTGATTTCCAAAAGCAGGTTCGCTTGATCGCAAAGGCAGATGACGAGAAAAAGCTGGTGTATGGTGTTGTTTATGAGCCAGATGCCGAAGATACCCACGGCGATATCATGACTGCAGCTGAGATTGAAAAAGCTGTTCACGGCTTCATGAGTAATCTTGCGATCGCCAAGGGCGCGGTCATGGATACGCAGCATGATTTTGACCCCGGTGTTGGAGATGTTGTCGAATGTTACATTGCACCTGTAGATTTTGAACTTGGTGACCAGACGATCCTTAAAGGGTCGTGGGTACTTGTCACAAAAGCAAGCGAAGAGATTTGGGAGCAAATCCAGAGCGGTGATATTACTGGTTATTCCATGGCCGGGACCGCAGAAGCAATTGAAAAGCAAGATCAGGAGCCTTCGGCCCATCAAAGTGATGAGGTCAAAGGCTTTTTTCATGCGATGAAATCATTTTTCACGGGTAACAGCGAGAAGATTGCCAAAGGCGAAGTGGCCGAAAAGTACGAAAGTGATCGTCGTCGGCGCGAATTTTGGGCTGCACAAGATGCCCTGAACAATGTCATTTTCAACTGGGACGCTGGATGGAATGCTCAATTGGAAAGCGATCCTGAAACGATCCGCGAAGCCCTTCAAGACTTTGTGGCAATCGCTCAGGAAGTTTTGACCGTGAAAGACATTGCAAAAGAGCTAGGGAAACCGCCCGAGCAGATCGCTAAGGCTGGTAAAAAGATATCCGCGGGCAATCTCAAGCATGTTGATGATGCCATTGCTGCATTAACCGAACTTAAAAATAAAACAGCTCCTGCAGATGAGCAGGACGAAGGGGAGGAAGACGAATTGAAGAAAGAAGACATTGCGCAAATTGTGAAGGAAGCAATTGCTCCTGTCTCAGATAGACTGGACAAATTGGAAAAGGGTGAAGGTGAAAATCCTGAGGGGACTACCCCAACACCAGAGCCAGAAGGCGGTATTGCTGATCAGCTGAAGGATGTCCTCAAGGAAGCATTGGCCCCGATTGAATCTCGTCTGGAGACTGTCGAAAAGGCACGAGGACTATCCCGACAAGGTGAAGCAGATTCCATTCATAAGGCTGCTCATGATGAAAATGACCCGTATAAAGGCTTGTTCTAGTCATAACTAAACTTTTAAACAATAAAGGAGACTGATTTTATTATGCCAAGCAACAGAGCAATCATTGAAAAAGCAACTATGACCCTTGCGGATCTCGCGTCAGGCGGTCGCATGAATGAACAACAATTCAACACTTTTTTCCGTCGAATGATCGCGGCACCGACAATTCTTAATTCAGCTCGTACTGTTCCGATGACCTCTGATAGTCAAAAAATCGAAAAAATTGGTTTTGGTCAACGTATTTTGCGTCCAGGTGTTGAAGGTACTGCGCTCACCGAGGGACAACGTACCAAACCGACCACAGGTACTATTAAGTTGAACACGGAGGAAGTTATTGCCGAGATCAACATTTCTTACGACACCATTGAGAACAACATCGAAGGCGATAATATTCGGACGACTATTATGAACCTGTTGGCCGACCGTGCAGCGCTCGATTTGGAGGAACTGATCATCAACGGAGATACCGATTCAGCCGATGAGTATCTTGCTTTGATTGATGGTGTGCGTAAGAAAGTGACTTCTCATATCGTCGACGCTGAAGGGGACGCAATTGTTAAAGAAATCTTCAAACGAGGAATCAAAGCAGTTCCTAACCAGTACCTGCGTAATCCTGCGGAATGGAGGTACTACACAAACACCGGAGTTGAACTTGATTGGAGGGACAGTGTCGCTTCTCGTCAAACATCCGGTGGTGATCAAAGTTTGGATGGGGGTCGCCTGGTAAACGCGTATGGTGTTCCTGTTAACGGAATTGCTATGTTGCAACCGTACAATGTCACTTCACCAGTTGCTTATTCCGATGTGACCGATGCAATTCTTACACATCCCAAAAATATTGTTGTGGGTATGAACCGTAAACTCCAGATTGAAGTAGACAAGGACATTACTCGTCGTGTATTCATCATCGTTCTAACGGCTAAAATCGATGTTCAGTTGGAAGAAGAAGACGCAACAGTTAAGATCATTCACATCAAAGCTTAGTTTGAAGTTCAACTTAAATCTGAAAGGATGGCAATCAATCATGGCAGGAGCTAAAAACAATACAGTGAAAGATACTGAGGATCAGAATAGTCAAGGAACTTCCGCCGAACAAGCGTCCCTTGAACTTGAAGGTCAGGCTGAAAAAAACGAAAATAAAACATCTGATAAAACAGCAGGCGATTCTGTAACCACGAAGAACGACTCTCAATATTTTGCGACTCTTGTTCGGGGAAAGACATTTGATGTGGGTGGTGTCGTCTTCAAGGTGGATGAGGAAAAAGCGGTAACGGAGAGTTTGTATTCACGTCTTGCCAATAATGCGTTGTTCTCTGTCCGCAAGGAATAGCCTATGGCATTGATTACACCGCAGGAAATCATTGATTACACGGTGTTCAAGAAGGTCAAGGCACGGGCGTCGCATTTGCTTGAGATGGACATCCTGCAGGCAGAAACGGAAGTGTTTGAAGAGGTCGGTCACAATTTCAGTGATCCGATCCTTTACCCCGTTCTGCCGCCAGAAGCCCGGCTTGCTCTTGTCCAGTTGGGGCAGTATTACGCCTTGATTAATGGGGATGAGTCGATTGCTAAGGGAATTAAGTCTGAGAGCATCGGCGGTTACTCTTACACTTTGGACAACGGCCAGATAATCAGTAAGGCGTCCATCCTGGCTATGCTGCGTAAATTCAAGACGCAGCCGGTGCAGGGTAACGTCAAAATGAGGATGAGGCTGCTATGAGTTATGAAGATATGCTGAGGGATCGATGTGACATTTACCATATGCAGTCAAGCGCAGGACCTGGACGTTTCGGTGTACCGGTCGCAGCTGAACTTAAATATGGATCGGTACCGGACGCAGCTGACGTGCCATGTTGGTTCGTTGAGAAGGGACAAACCATCAATCAGGCTGAGCCGAACAACGAGATCCTGCATTCCTTCCTTGTTCACTTTCTCCCGGATGTTGACGTCCGGGTAAATGACAAAGTGGTATGGAATGGTGTGGAGCTGACGTTGCAGGTTCCCCGCAATCTCCAGGGCCACCACTGGGAAGTCACGGCAACAAGGAGGGGCAATCTATGAGCAGTAACCGTGCGGAGATCCGTGGGCTGGATGAATTAATCCGAGGTTTAGACCAAGCGGCAAACGGTGGTCTACAGCGAGAATATGCCCTTTGGCTGGAAGCGATGGGGTTTGAGTTTCTGGAGCTTATCCAGGATGAGATTATCCGGACGAAGACGGTCGACACGCGACGTTTGCTGAACAGCTTTGATAGGGGCGATGGCGATAACGTCTGGTCTACGTCTGCAGGCGGCCTACGTCTCGAAGTCGGTACCAATCTGGAGTATGCACAATTCGTTAATGACGGCCATTGGACAACCAAGGAAGGCGTTGAACAACGTTGGGTACCGGGACGTTGGCGTGGTGACAAGTTTGAATATGATTCTGGAGCAAGTACAGGCATGATGCTTAGACGTCAATGGGTAGACGGTACTCGCTATTGGGATACGGCCTTGATGATCTTTGAGCGCTTGTTTGAGCAATCTCTTGAACGTCGTCTGCAAGAATGGCTTGATACTTTACCGAGAGGTCGGCGCGCCATCAGGCGGGGAGGTAGACCGCGGTGAACAGTGACGTTGGATCGATCATGTCAGCATGTTATAAGATTCATCCCGTCCAGATCTATACGGATCGCATGCCGCAGGATTTTGTTCTTCCATCTATGTATTTCCCTCAACCCATTATGGCGGACGCTCCCAGCTCCATCAGTTCGTACAGGGTGGATTACTCACTCGCTGTTAAAGTGTTTACCAAGAAGGACGAACAAGCGGCTGACGCTGCTGAACAAATTGCCCAGACCATAAGACATTCCCGTATGGTCATCCCTGTTATTGACGAGGATGGCCGCGATACGGGGAAATACATGCGAATCCGTAAAATGGATTCTCGCATTATAGATGAAGGCGTTGCACAGCTCACTTTTACGTGGACATCCCGGTATCGGTACAACCGGGTGGATTACGACAAGATGGGCTCTTTGTATTTAAATCAAGGAATCAGGCGGTGATATTGTGAGCGAAGCAAAAGAAGAACGTATTACAAAAGCGGCCAAGGTTACACCTGAAGAACCGCGTTTTGGGAAAGAGCAGTTCCTGCAGTCCGCTCGTTTCACAAATGCGGAAAAGGATGTGCTTGTCGCAGTGCTACAGGATGGCCAGACGTACACGCACGATGAAGTACAACGACAAATGAATGCATTTAAATCAAGGGAGGTGCGCTAATCATGGCCGGAGGAATTTGGACAAGACAAAACAAGGTGCGCCCAGGCGTATATATGAATTTTGAATCCCAGGGCACAGCAACAACTACTCTTGGCGAGCGGGGTACTGTTACTATGGCAATGCCGCTCAGTTGGGGACCAACAAAACAATTGATTACAGTTGAAGCCGGGGCTGATCCGTTTGATGTGCTGGGTTATGACATCACAGCGGTTGAGATGTTACCCGTGCGAGAAGCGCTGAAACGTGCGCAGAAGTTGTTGCTGTATCGTTTGAATACGGGCGTTAAAGCAACAGCAACAAGCGGCAATCTGGTTATTACGGCCAAGCATGGCGGGGTGCGAGGTAACGACATCACTATTGTCATTACAACCAATATCGACGATGTAACCAAATTTGACGTACACACATTGGTTGCAGGAACTGAGCAGGACAAACAAACAGTTTCTAACATCGATGCACTTGCTAATAATGATTGGGTTGTCTTTGGTTCTACTGGCACGGATAAGACACTTGCCGCTTCTGCAGGTGTGCCGCTTACGAGCGGTACTGATGGTGCAGTAACAAACGCTGACCATACCGCTTATTTGGAATTGCTGGAGGTCACAGAGTTTAACACGGTCGGTCTGATGGCCGATGATACGACTCTCAAAGCATTGTATACCGCATTTATCAAACGCCAGCGTGAAGATGAGGGCAAGAAGATCCAGGCGGTCATGTCCAACTATCCGACAGCGGATTATGAAGGAGTGATCAGCGTCAAAAACGGTGTTATCCTGTCTGATCAAACTGTTGTTGATCGTATTAAGGCGGTCGCATGGGTTGCCGGTGCAACCGCAGGTGCGTCTGTTAGTCAGTCTCTGACTTATACAGCGTATGATGATGCTGTGGACGTGGACGTCAAGTACACCAATTCACAGATTGAGGCAGCTTTGCTAGCTGGTGAATTTTTGTTCACGGCAAGCCGGGGACGTGCCATTGTGGAACAGGATATTAACACGTTCCGAACGTACACCCTGACCAAAGGTGCTGAACGATCCAAGAACCGGGTTATCCGGGTACTGGATGGTTTGGCGAATGACTGTAAGGATACTTTTGAACAGTATCATATTGGAAAAACGGATAATTCCACTGATGGTCGCAACTTGTTCCGGTCTGCCCTGACCAACATCGCAAATAGCTATCAGGGATTCGGGGCAATCCAAAACTTTAACAGCCAAACTGATGTGTCTGTCGTAGCTGGTGAGGCTAGGGAATCAATATTCGTGGAAATGAGTATCCAGCCTGTCGATTCCATTGAGAAAATTTACATGAGAGTGAAGGTGAAGTAACCAATGCCAGGATACTTGAAGGCGCAAGACGCCATTTCCGGTCAAGAAGGCCGCGCATTCGCAACCATTAACGGGGTAGCTGAAGAGATGTTTTATGTAAAGACTCTCGAAGCTTCTGTTGAGAAACAGAAAGCAGAGATTAAAACTTTGGGACGCCGCGGTGTACAACATAAAGCAACTGGTTGGTCCGGTTCGGGGACAATGACGATTTATTACACAACATCCCGTTTCCGTGAACTGATGCTGCAATACATTAAAGATGGTGTCGATACGTACTTTGATATTCAGATCACAAATGAAGATCCAACTTCCAGCATCGGTGAGCAAACAGTTGTGCTCAAAGGGGTTAACCTGGACAGCGTTGTTATTGCCAAATTGGATACCGAGGCCGATGCGTTGGACGAAGAGGTCAGCTTTACGTTTGACGATGTGGACATGCCTAATACATTTAGCGCCCCGACATTGGGGTAAAAAAATTAATTTAGAAGCGGAGCGATTATTGATATGAGTAAAAACATGGCGTTTTTCATGAAGGGTAAGGCTGCAGAGGTCAAAGAAGAAGAGGTGATTATCACTCGGCGATACAAAGATGAAAAGGGAGAACCAATTCCTTTCGTCATGAAACCTTTGTCCACCAAACGCATTGATGAACTTGAAGCAGAATGCACCAAGCCAGAGATCAAAAAAGGTAAGAAGGTCGGTGAAAAGCTGGATAGTAAACGGTTCTCCCTCCGGATCGCCATCGAATCTACGATGTATCCTGACTTTAGAGATGCCGAATTGCTCAAATCTTATGGTCTGACTGATCCAGTAGATGTTGCTCGATCAGTCTTGTCCGTAGGTGGCGAGTATATGGAATGGCTGCAGGCCGCCAACCGGATTAACGGGTTTGACGAATCGGAAGACGACCTAATCGATGAAGTAAAAAACTAATCAAGTCCGGTGACCGAGATGCTGTTTATGCCCATTATGCTTTGCACAAGCTACACATTTTGCCGCAGGACTTGTGGGCAATGGACTCGTACCATCGGGCTTATATCTATGGATCTATCGAACAGTTTCTTACTGATGAAGAAAAAGCACGCAAGAATAACAAGTGAGGAGCCAAGCGGCTCCTTTTTTTGCGTAGGAAGGAGGGCGTGCCATGGCAACTTTAACTGCACTGTTTGATATAAGAGATCGTTTGAGTAATCGCATCAATCGTATAGGCGGGAATATGAGCCGGTTAAGGAACACTATTAACCAGGTACAACAACGTATAGAGTCATTGTCACGTACCAGGGCGATTATCACAGCACGGCTACGCGATACAGCTTCAAGGGGACTACATCGCATCAGAGGTCTACAAAACTACTTGAATCAGCGTGCCACAGTTATCCGAACAGCAATCAAGGATCATGCGAGTAAAGCTTTGCAACGTCTCAGACGATTAGCTGAAGATGTAGCTCGTAGGCCTGTGACCGTAACTGCCCGTGTGAGAGATTGGGCAAGTAAGGCACTCAATAAATTGGCCGAACGAATACCCCAGATTAGCCACAAGGTCGCGGTAGTTCGGACTGTTATCAGAGACAGTGCTTCAGCCAGCCTTGTGCGAATCCGGGCAACTTTGGCCTATCTCCAAGGTAAAACGGCTACTGTGCGAACGAAGCTTAAAGATATGGCTACACGAGGTTTGAGCCGATTGTCAACGCTAGTACCAAAAATCGGCCACTTGGTTGCAGTTGTGCGGACAAAGTTGCGTGACGGAGCAACCGCAAGTTTGATACGCATCAGAGCTAATATGGCCTACCTCCGTGGTCGGATTGCTGTTGTAAGAACGCACTTGAGGGATATGACGACTCGTGGTTTGATGCGTATCAAACGATTGGGCGATGCTATTAAATCCAGTGCCATAATTGTTCGTACCAAATTGCGTGACTTGGCGACACGCGGGTTAACTCGTATCCGATCTCTTGCAACAGCACTCGGATCATATACGGCAACCCTTCGTACACGTTTACGTGATGCAGCAACACGCGGTCTTACCCGTTTACGAGCACTTGGCATAAGACTCAATAGCATGAGAATTACAATGCAAACGCGAGTCCGTGATTTGGCTCTGCGTGGACTTACAAAGTTACGAGCATTAGCTTTACGTGTAGGGGCGATAACTGCAACGATTGTTGTCAAAGTCAAAGACTTAGCGACTCGTGCTATTGCTCGGATCGAGAGTGCGGCAGGTGGTATCCAAAATCGGATGCTAAGTTTGGGTGCTGCAGTCGGTGGTACGGCGATACTTGCACAAGGGGCATCGGCGTTCGAAACGGATGCTAGAGCATCGGCTATCAGCGGTATCAGCCAACCGCAAGTTACAAGCATGACCGATCAGATTTATTACGGTGAAAACATCGGCACTGAACGTTCGGGAGTTGCTCAATCTCTTGTAGATTTTGCACAGCAAACAAGCCTGCAGGGCAAGGCGCTCCAGGAGGCTGCCCGTACTTCAGCCATGTTTGCACAGTTGTATGGTAAGGACATACCTGAGGTTGACCGTGCTTTTGCATCGGCGTATAAAAATCAACTCGGCAGCATGAGTGAGATTGGCGATGTGTCTGCTTATGTCATCAAAAACGCTGGCGATCAGTACGATGATTACCTGGATACGATTAATGAGTACAGTTCAACCTTCAAGGACTTGAAACTCAATATGGGACAAGTGGGATCTGCATTTGTTGCCGCTGTCCAGGCGGGTGGTCGGAACTTCGATGAACCCGCTGATATGTTCCGTGAATTTAACATTCGCCGCAACGAACTGACCGACAACCAGATTACGGCCATGGCTAAGGTACTAGGAAAATCTCGTACCAAGGAACTCTATAAAGCAATGGATGCCGGCACGTTGTCCGGAGAAAAAGTAATGTTTGAGTTTGCCACAGCTTTGTCCAAAATCCCGAGTGAAGCCCAACGTGCCCTTTACGCAACTGAGTTGCTTGGTACCAAATACGAGGACATTAAGGAGCCAGTCCTTGCCGCAGCTCGTGCAATCAATGACCCTATCGAAGCAACGAAGGAACTGGAGAAACAATTCAACTCCATGCGGGAAAACAATCCCATGACCCCGATCAATAATGCAAGTCGCACCTTGGGCAAAACGCTCAAGACGATAGGGCAGGCAGTGATTACCGCAGTTACTCCGGCATTCATTGAATTGAACAAATGGGCTTCCTCACCAGAAGGCCAGAAATCTATAGCCAGTTTTACCAAGAGTGTGTCCAAATTATCAGGAGAACTTGCTAATGGATTATCTAAGGGCATTCAATGGGTGATTGAGAATTGGGATACCTTATTACCCATCTTAAAAGGGGTAGGAATTGCATTTTTGTTTGTCTATGGTGCAGCTAAAGGATTCAAAGTTATCCAAGCGGGCATACCCTTTTTCAAAGGATTTTGGAAAGTGCTCAAAGTCTTATGGAGTGTTTTGAAATGGGTAGGAAGCGCCTTACTATGGCTTGGCAAGGGATTCATCAAGGTTCTCAAATGGGCTAAGCCATTTATACCTTGGATTGGTCGAGTAATCGGTGTGTTTGTTCGGTTTTTGCCTGTGATTGGATGGGTGGTAACTGCGCTTGGTGTCCTGTGGGAAGCATGGAAGAACTGGGACGTAATTAAAAAAATACTTGTTGATGTTTGGGATGGAGCAAAAGATATTGTTGCAAATGGAGTGAATTGGATCTTAAAGAGGGTTAACTGGATGATTGAGCAACTTAATAAAATCAGTATACCTATCCCTGATATTCCAGGTGTATTGGAGGGTGGAGACTATGGGTTCAAGATAAAGGAAATAGGACTTATCGAAACCCAAGAAATGCGTAATAACAACAAGAAAGTCGCACAAGTTGCACGAGATGCAGGTTTACCTAATATTGCAGAAAACTATTTTACGAGTCATTCAAATGGGATCTCAAACATCCCTTACGATAACTACAAAGCAAATCTTCACAAGGGTGAAACCGTCCTGCCACGAGAAGAAGCGGAACTGATCCGAGGGATGGCGGCATCTGGAGGATCAGCAACATCGGCTCCTGTATCAGCTCCAATCAACATTAATGTCACAGGTGACAACCACTACTCCAATGACATGGATGCCAAAAAAGTTGTACGTGTCATCAAAAAGGCCTTACAGGAGGAACTTAATCTTGGAGCACAGGGGGTGCAATTCGTTTGAGTCGTGAAATCTGGCTATCTTGGAACAACAATGCTGAGCGGTTGCGCCTCCCAGTCAACCCTCCAGATATCACCATCGGTAATGGCAGTCAAACGACGACGTTGGATGTGTCGGGGATCGGTGAGGTGGCAATAATTAATGATCCGGTTCTCAAGACGTTTGAGTTTAGCAGTTTATTTCCTGCGACATGGGGGCCGTATTGCGAATATGAGGACATTCCTAATCCTAAACAAGCAGTGGCCATGATCGAAAAGTGGAAGGCATCAGACAAACCAATTCGCTTTCTCGTGAGCGGAACCCCTTGGAATTTCGCTGCAACGGTTGAGGACTTTGTATACCGGGAAGAGGGCGGCGACGTTGAAACATTTTACTATGATTTGTCGCTCCGCGAATACAAGTTTGTCACAATTCGTAAACTGGACACGACCAAGACGTCTAGTAATGGAAGTAAGAAATTCACAACCAGTAGCACTGCTACTCGTCCCAGCACAAAGACGACTCCGGCCAGCTATAAGGTAAAAACCGGGGATAGCTTGTGGAAGATCGCGAAGGCCAATAATACAACTTGGCAGAAGCTTGCTGAACTTAACAAGATCAAGGCGCCATATGCTTTGAAGGCTGGGCAGGTGATCAAACTGAAATGATGGATTTATACGTGGTTCGAAGCGATGGGACATATGAACTGCCGGTGCAAGATGTGCAATGGTCTGGCCAAAAACTCAGAGCTCCCCGGACTCTTGTTGCTACTGTATTATCAACAACCAGGGGAATGCATCGTAAGCAACCGGTGGATGTGGGTGACCAACTCCTGTTCAAGTGGAAAGGCGAAGAGTTGTTCAGGGGGACGGTGTTTACGAAGGAACGCACCAAAAACGGAAGTCTATCCCTCACGGCATATGACGATTTGGTGTACCTTACTAAGTCCGAAGACAAATATGTTTTCACAGGGAAAACGCTGGGCGAGATCGTCCGGCGTATTTGTGCTGATTTCGGTATCCCGATAGGCAAGATTGCAGACACACCCCATAAGCTTACCCGCATCTTGCAGGGCACCCTTTTTGATATGATCCTGACGGCCATATCGCTGACGTACAAGCATACCCGGGTCAGATACTATCTGTATTCTGACAAGGGGAAACTGCACCTGACTAAGCGTGTGGATCTCGCACGTAAATGGGTGATCGAAGACGGGGTGAATTTGGTGGACTATTCATTTTCTCAGTCGATCGAAGATATGTATACTCAGGTTAAATTAACAGGTACATCCACGGCAGAGATCACCACGAAAGTTAAAAAGGGAAAGAAGGAAGTTACGGCCAAGAAAAAGGTCATTACAACACATACCGTTAAGGTAGATAGCCCGACTACCAAAAAACGTTATGGCACGATCCAGTATTACGAAGAGGTTTCGGACAACTTGAACAAAGCACAGCTGATGCAAAGAGCTACCGCCATGATGATGGAGAAAGGAAAGATAGGCGAGACCTTTAGTATCGATGCGCTCGGTATTGCCCCTGTGATCTCTGGATCTGCAGTATATGTGATAGCAAAAGAGCTCGGCGTAAGCCGGGCTTTTTATGTTGATGAGGACAGCCATTCCTTTAGTGGAAACGAACATATGATGTCGCTGACGTTGACCAAAACAGATGATCTGCCTGATATTGATGCGACAGTCCAACCCGAGGAAAGCGATGCCGATAAGGATAAGTCGAAAAAGAAAGATGGCAAGAAAAAGTCGAAAAAGTCGAAAAAGGACGAGGACAAGGAGTTTGCGGAACAACTCCGCAAAGAAATATTGGGGTGATGAGTTATGTTGGATGTTATCAAACAGGCTGCTGTAGCTGCTATAGAAGCGGCAGGGCCGGTGAAGCTGCTTAACGCTGTCGTTCTGACCCCTCCACCTGCATTAAGCATTCAAATTGGATTGGACACGAAAAATCCGATACCTGCAGAAATGTTGTCTGTCTCAGAACGTCTCACATCTTACACTCGTGACGTAGAAATCGAAGGTGATTTTGAAATTGATGGCACGATTCAAACCGACGAGTATTCAGGGAACGGCAAGTTAAAAGGTTCCGGTATTTGTTCAGGCACAGTCATGTTCCTGGACGAACTGAAGGCTGGAGATAGGGTATTAGTCATGAGCTATCAGGGCGGCCAGTCCTTTTACATCGCGGAAAGGTTGGTGAAATATGGCGCTGACTCCTGATTTAAATATCCAAGTACCTGACCTGTTTACGTCTGAGATCCAGCCGACTAGGACGTATTCGTTCGATCCAGCAACTGGAGAGATTGGGAGGCCTATAGATGGCTTGACGACCATGAAGCAATTTGTAATTAAGGCAATCCGGACGATACGCTTTGAACACGTCATTTATCCGGACAGTTATGGGGCAGAGTCGGATACGGTGGTTGGATTGGGATCGAGCACAGCCTTTGTTGCATCCGAACTACCACGAGTTATCACCGAAGCATTGATCTACGACGAACGGATCAGTGAGGTGCGGGACTTCGATATCGAGCAACAGGGTGACAGTGCGACGGTTTCATTCACGGTTGTAACGATTGAGGGAGATCTGCGCATGACGGAGGTGGTGGGTAGTGTATAACACAGAGGAATACGAATATGAAGCCATCCTTCAACGAATGTTGGACCGGGTACCGGATGACATTGATAAACGACCAGGCAGTATTATATATGATGCTTTAGCGCCTGCAGCTGCCGAATTAACTCAAGCTTATATCGATTTATCTGCAGGTGATGACTTATACAATGTAGATACAGCCACAGATGAATACCTTACCCGGGGCACAGCTCAATGGGGTGTAAATCGAAAGCAAGCAACGTTCTCAGTTCGAAAAGGCACGTTCCTTGATTCCAATGGAGCAGGAATCGATGTGGCTATCGGAAGCCGTTTTTTTATTGAGGATTTGAATTATTCAGTCACTGAGAGAGTTTCACAAGGCGTGTACAAAATGGCTTCTGAAACTGCAGGAGTCTTGGGGAATGCCCCATTCGGTGCACTGCTTCCTATGGAATACATCAACGATTTGGCAACAGCAATGTTAAGCGACATCCTGGTACCTGGAGAAGATGAAGAAACGGACGATCAGCTCCGGGAACGGTTTTTTGTTGAAATAAATGAACAGCCATTTGGGGGGAACGTTGCTGACTACCGGCAAATGATTCGAGCGTTGGATGGTGTCGGAGCCGTGCGGATCACTCCGGTTTGGCAAGGTGGCGGCTCAGTAAAAGCTACCATTATGGCAACGGGGCATGTACCGCCTTCAGCCGCACTGATTGAGCAGTTACAGGAGCAGGTTGACCCTGTGCCTTTTGCAGGGCAGGGACT
This sequence comes from Paenibacillus sp. NN59, assembly GCF_057597225.1. Classification (NCBI taxonomy): domain Bacteria; kingdom Bacillati; phylum Bacillota; class Bacilli; order Caryophanales; family Paenibacillaceae; genus Paenibacillus; species Paenibacillus sp. NN59. The sequence goes on from NZ_CP199678.1 coordinate 1,573,822, forward strand.
TGGGTTAGCACCAATCGGTCACACCGTAACTATCACTGGTTTGAGTTGGGTGACTATTAACATCAGTTCTACACTAACACTGTCCGCTGACACAACCGTTGGACAAGTACAGCAAGATATCGAAGATTCAATCAGTTCCTATTTACTTGCGTTGCGTCAGAGTTGGGAAAATGATGCACCTTTGACGGTGCGTATAGCCCCACTGGAAGCACGCATACTTGGCGTCCCAGGCGTGTTGGACGTGATGAATACACGACTCAATGGATCTGCAACAAACATCACTCTGACAGTCGATCAAGTGCCGCAACTAGGGACGGTGACGCTCAGTGAGTAGATTGCAAGAGTATTTGCCGCCGTATTATGTCGACAGCAAGCAGATGACAGCTCTACTGATGGCACAAGAAATAGAGTTGGACAACATTGCTGCAGGAATCTTGCGCCAGCGTGACGACATGTTCATCATGACGGCCAGCGCACAAGCAATCAGACGCCGTGAAAAAATGCTCCGTATCCAGGCTGATCCTGCGAAAGAGTCCCTGGACTTTCGGCGTAAACGGATCATTAACAGGCAGTCTACTAAGCCACCTTTTACACAACGTTGGCTGCAGGCGCAGCTTGATCGACTTATCGGCCCCGGGATGGCCGTTGTCTCAGTTAATCCAGCCGAATTTTTACTGATAGTCACTACAAATATTGAGAATGCCAATCTATTTAAAGAGGTACAACACACTATCCAAACGGTTAAGCCTGCCAATATGGCCTACCAGCAAAATACATCCCTGCGGCACAGGATCGGCATCAAGCATACGACTGTCAAAAGGGACGTGTCCTGGAATTATAAGCTAGACGGAAGCTGGAAGCTTGGCGAAAAGCCGTTCGCGGATTTAGGGCCGGAGGTGACACTGTAATGGATCAAGAGATTTTGAACGATTTGGCTGTTTATCTGAATTCACGAATAACCAAGGTTGTGCTGAATGGGGTTTATGAAATAACCAATTTTATAGTAAAAGAAGTGACTAGTTCGACAGTAGCTCTCAATTTTTTGATCCCAGCGGCTGACGTGTCTCTGGTAACGCTGATCGAGGTCAAAGGAGACAATATTCGAATAAGTTCCAAACCTGTCAACGTGCCGATTACGTCAGATAACTTGATGCTTGAAACTTTTGAAATAACAGAGGTGACGGATTAATGGCCAAAACTGATTGGACTATGGAAGACTTTTTTAAAGCACCTGATTTGAACGAGATCGGCGAAGAAATTAATTCGCTGAAAGATGAACTTATTAAGAAGTCAATTGTTATCCCTGCAGGAGCAGATCTTAATACCTACATGACAGAGGGGGGATATTATTGTCCCGCCAATGCTACTGTAGAAACATTGCTTAATTCTCCGACAGAAGAGGCATTCCATCTGACAGTTGAGCCGCATGCGGGAGTTTCGCAAACCTTGACTACGTTCCAGCCGAATAACATGGAAGTGTACCAAAGAAACTATTATTTTGGATGGGGACCGTGGAAGAAAGTACCGACAAGTGCGGAAGTATCTCAAGCCGAGTCAAACGCCAAAAACTCAAGTTTATCGCGTAATGGCGGCGCATTGAAAGGAAGAGTTGATTATCAAACGTGGGGTTCGTTTTCTGCTGACGCCGGGGGCGGGGTTCTGTACGGTAGTAATTGTTACTTAGACCCGAGCGGGTCGCCCCGAACTTTTAGATACACCAACACTCACGTAAACTTTGGAGCGAGAGGGATTCTCCTGCTCTATACAAGTGGATCAACGAACGTCGAGATTTATGAATTTGACACAGGCGCAGTGACATCTACTGCTGACGTGGCTTTCACACCAACCCTCAAACGTATAATCAATGCTGATGATGTTATCCTCCCCAACGACAACCCCACAACAAACCTGCTGTGGAACTCGACCGGGTTATTTGGTTTGGATGGTTGGACTAATGTCGGCGGATATCCATTTTTAGCTAACACAAGCGCTGATGTAACTGGAATGTTCTATATTAATGATGCCGTGCCATCGGGACAATACGCCGTGCTTGATACCACCGGAGTATTTAACGTATATTCGGGCACTCAGTATGATTTGCAGGCTATGTTTTACAGTTCAGGGTCATCGTCAAGCACGATTATTCAGATTGAGGTTAAAAACGAATCTACTGGCGCTACTTTATTTACTTTGGCGGCAGACCCGCAAAAATGGTGGCATCGTAAACGGACGACTATCACAATCCCTCCTTTAGTCAGCCAAGTTAGATTGAGGCTCGTTGTATCTAACGCGCCAGCAGGGACAACAAAAGGTATTGCTCGCATTAGATTCAACTTGCGTAACGTAAGCAACAAGGATGTTCCTTATGACTTCACTGGCGATTTGTCACAACTGGCAAACGATATGAAGACGGTAAAGCAATCTGGCGTTGACGCGAAGCAGGGCGTGGTGAACGCCATCAACGCCAAGGGTGGCAGTGCTTCGATAAACGACACTTGGGCGCAACTGGCGGCAAAGATCAACGCAATACAGCAGGGTGTTTACCGGAGGATTGATACTGTTTATACCAGCGGATTTATGAACATCCCCGCAGGTGTAGGGGTTTTTGGTCCAGTCATTTTCACGGTTCCAGCTAACACTAGCGTATTGTCCATACAGACTAGTACGGAAAGTCCCTTAGTAATTACCGCTACAACAGGGGGGTGGCGTAAGGTTGCTCTCGTTTTAGTTGATATTGAAGGTCGCATGTGGCCTATCGCTGAGGCGTTTGTGGGAACTGACGATAGGTCAGCCAGGTTGCATTCTGCTCAGGTGGACATTAGATCGGGCATAGCTAAATCGCAACGTATGTCTTCCAGTTTAACGTACACAAACTATCAGTCTTCGAAGCCGTCAGGATTCAGGACTGACGCTGTTATGGAATTTCGTGGGGGGGTACTGGATATGGAAGGAGGCGCTCAGTCGCATACTTACAACTATTATCCGGTAACGGTATTGTCAATGTAGATTTTTATTAAAAAGGGGTGTGGCGTTGTGAGCCGTGAAAGCTTTTACCGCATACTCATATTCGTCATGCTGGCATTGAAAGGGGTGATAAGAATCGTGGAATAGTTTTTGATTAACACGACCACAACGGGGATCGTGTTTTTTTGTGTTTCAGAAGGACAAAGTCAATATATTAAATAGATCGGGGATATGACGTGGAGAATGTGGGGAAATGGGCTTTGGCCGTGGGCAGCTGGATGCTGTCCTATTTGTTTGGAGGTTGGTCCGGAGTGCTGGGAGTATTGCTTGTATTTGTAATTTTGGATTATTTAACTGGAGTGGTGGCTGCCGGATCTACCGGGGGATTGAAAAGCAAAATTGGCCTTATCGGGATCGCCCGTAAGGTCTTTATTTTTGCCATGGTGGCGGTGGGACACTTGGTGGATGGCATTCTTGGTGATGGCCATTTGTTCAGGGATACGGTAGCCTTTTTTTATATCGCAAATGAGCTGCTATCCATTACTGAAAATGGCGGAAAGATGGGTGCACCTATCCCGGCAGTGATCCGCCAAGCGGTGGAAGTGTTGAAGGGTAAAGGTGGTAATGATAACGATAAAGGAGCTGGTACAAATGGTGCAGCGTAAAGTTTGGATCGATGCAGGACACGGTGGTAAAGATCCTGGAGCAGTGGGCAATGGACTCAAGGAGAAGGATATTGCGCTGAAGGTGTCACTTGGCATCAAGGCAAGATTGGAGGCGACCTATGAGGATGTGCAGGTGCTGCTCTCCAGATCAACAGATGTATTTTTGGAGCTTAGGGAGCGGACGGCTAAAGCAAACGCTGCAGGTGCTGATATCCTAGTTTCTATCCATTGTAACGCTGGCGGTGGCAAGGGTGGGTTCGAGTCATACCGTTACACGTCTGCGTCCCAAAGTAGCATCAAGCTGCAGGAAGCTTTGCACAAGGCAACAATGGCTAAGCTGGGCGGCATCGACCGGGGGATGAAAGCCAAAAACCTGCACATGCTCAGAGAATCCAAAATGCCGGCAGTTCTGACCGAGAATTTGTTTATCGATGTTTTGTCCGACGCTGATCGCTTGAAACAGGCCAGTGTGATCGATGCGATCATTGACGGTCATATCCAGGGTATTGTTGCATACCTAGGGTTGCAAAGTAAATTTGTGAAGGAGGACAAACTTACTGATAAGGTGACCGTCACTGTAAATGGAAAGAGGATCAAAGATGGTGTGTTGATCAAAGGGGAAACGTTTGTACCTTTGTGTGCAATCGGGGAGTCAATCGGTGCCGATATTAAGTGGGATAACAAGAGCAAAACGGCTACACTATATATAAATGATCTGGGATAAAATGAAAATTTTTGTATTGTATAATGTTCCCTAGAAGTGCATAATGTAAGTATTATAAGAAAAGGAGGTACCTAATCGTGAGTGTTGATAGAAATGAAATACTTCATATTATCTCTAAATTAGGTACCTTCATGTTACTATTTGGAATCATATATGCACTTCAAGATGTGACTCTGGGACAGTTGGAAATACTTAATCACCTTATATTAGAAGGTCTACCTATCAAATTTGTATTTTTCTCAGTCATAAGTGTATTTATCATCTTGAGGTTTATTAAAATAGGTTCCCCATATAAAAAAACTCGATCATGACTGATCGAGTTTTTCTGTTAATTCTTTTGGTAATTCTGCTTTAAGTTTATCTTTGTAGATAGTGTGTTGTTGTTTTATCTCTTTAAGTTTGTGTTCATCTTTATGCTTGATGTATTTGAAAACCTTCTCGATAATACCTTCGCTTTGTAATTCGACTTCATTTGTACTTTCTTTTTTCCCGTTTGTATTTTTAAACTTAAATGATCCACCAACGAGACCTACTACAACCATTCCCAGAATCATCATTACATAAGGGGAATGGGATATAAACTCCATCATTCCTGGTGACTGTACATTTAATTTTAAATCTACATCTTCTTTTTGAAACGTTGTCTCTGGATTTTCGGGATTTTCGATCAAAGGTACGATATCTAGTAATGTACTTACATAAGTTATCATGTCAACGGCTGGTATTTGTTTTTCCTGTTTTACGTCCACAACAAAGTGGGCTTTATCACCTTTGAGATAGAAAGAATGTAGTGTCCGGTCAATATAGTTCGCGTAATCGTTTGCATTGCTTATAGCTTGATGAGCCTGCATCATTCGGTATAGATACGGGTCAAGCTTATCTCTTTGGACCGTTTTGATCCAGTTCACTTTTCGTCGCTTAATAAAAGGACATAGTCCCATATCCAATCCCGTTTCGCTGACTTCTTCAATATAAGTGTCAGACTCAATAATGCCAAAGCTAATATGTGAGGAGTTGCCTGAAGGGATCATAACGATATCGTTAATGTTTAATTCAAATAAAAATCTATGGATTTGTCCATATATTCTCCCAGGCTGGGGTGGTTTTTCTGCTTCATCTTCTGGTTTATATGTAATGCTGATCAGACCGGTCATCTCATCTTTTTCTGTGTTTAAAAATTTATCAATATCTGAAAACTCATTCCAGCCTATTCCAATAAACCCATCATGAAAAAATTCGTCGTAGAATTCTCCACTTTGAGTTCTTACCAGCCAATACTTTCTATCTTCAGGGATTATTACAATGGGAATTTCATTTTCTTCTATAAAATGCGTCAACTTCTCCAAAAGGATACCCCCTAAAATATCTATAATTAGAGTTTATATGAATTACGAGAAACACTCAACAATGTTTCACAAAGAATTGATAGTTTAGGTATATCGTGGTAATATACATCTAAATCCGAAAGAATCGGTAAAAGCACCTCACTGGCTTCAAGCTGGTGAGGTGCTTTTTTTGATTTATAAACACGAATTTGTGTTCTTATTTTATGTTTAATGTTTGAAAATCATGGCTTTGTTGGTATACTGTTTTCTATAGTTTATGTAATTAAATATTTGGAGATAGATAGTATAAAAAAATCAGAATGTTGTGGGTGATAAAAGTGATTCTTAACTTTGATGAATCAGGAAATTTAGGTACTCAGGGAAGATATTTCACTATAGCTTGTGTTGCTGGTAGTAATCTTAGGCCGCTGGAAAATGTGATGAATAGATCGATTGTCAATGTAAAGAAACAATTTGAACGATTCTCAGAAAGTAGAGAGATTAAAGCATCTGACTCAAACCAAATTATTAAAGACTATATCCTACGCAAAATTGCCTCCAAAGACATCGAGATTAAATATATAGTTGCAGATCTTCAATATGTAAAGCCCGAACTCCTTAAAGATGAAAACTTACTTTATAATTTTATGTTGAAATTCCTCATTGTCCCTATGTGTAAAAGAAAAAACCTCAAAGAACTTACCATCAATTTAGACAAAAGAAGTATCAAAGTTGGATCAGAAAATTCATTCGAGGATTATATAAAGATTAAAGTGAATTATGAGTGCGGATTCCCAGTTAAAATAAAAGTTAACTATATTGAGTCTCAAAATTCTGTTCTTATACAAGCTGCAGATTTTGTAGCAAATGCAATAAATACAAATTATGAATATGGATATGACTATTACTACAACTTAATTAAGCCAAGGATAGAACATGCTGTGCGCTTTCCTTACCAGCATTTTGGCACCGATAAAGTGCTTAAAATTAGTCAATTTTAATCCCGTGTTCGCCTTTACAAAGTTCAATTGGAACGTTAATATAAAGATGTGGATAGCGAGTAAGCCCATTGACATCGTGTCACTCTTATAGCACATAAACTGCCTGTATGGTAGTCGATACTTTGGCATTGCGTCCACATCACCCACACATAAACTTGATTTAATCTAAATCTTTTTGGATATATTTATTATTATGACAGTGTAAACCCTTATTGTTGGTGTGCAAACATTAAGCACATAAGCGACCTATTAGGTAGCCCTATGTAAGGTAGCTGTCATTCAAAAAATCCGATAGCATCGGTAAAAAGACACTGCTGGCATTACGCTGGCAGTGTCTTTTTTTGTTTACATATATAGTTTGATCACACAAAGTGTTCGGCTTTTGTTTGTCCGCAGCTCAGCTGCAGCTTTGCGGCCCAGTAATCGTTTGACGATCCGAACCGCTTGCTAATACTTATCTGCCCCAGTCACATAAATGTATGTGATGTCTCCTGCAGCATTGTATCTCCATGGTAATTGCATTCCCCAATCCAACCTTTCTGCTATTTTCTGAAATTTCTAACCGACAGTATTAAAGCAATGACCGAGATGACTAGCCCACCTAAAGCAATGGTCCATATAGCGATGTTCATCCTAAGCCCTCCTAGTGGAAATTTAATTGCCGTTTATGATAAGATTGGGGTGAGCAGGCGCTGTATAAGCCGCCTACTCGGGAACTTTTAACGTTTGCGTGGTGCGCGTCGTTTGGTTCCTTTTTTGTTTCCCTTGCTCTTAGCAGTTGTACTTAGCATATTGACGATGGCCGTCGTCATGTTTGCGATAGCTGTTAGGAGCAAGACCCAATCCAATGTTTTCATTGCTGTTGTTCACCCCCTTATGTATATGATACAACGAAATTCGTTGAATTTCAACGGTAATCGTTGAATTAATGTATGTTTATGTGTATGATGTATTTGAGGTGAAGACGAAATGATTAGATTAAAGTTGAATGAACTTATGGATGAAAGAGGGCTTAACCCTCGACAAATCAGCAGTATGACAGGAATCAGATGGAACACTGTATCTGATATGGCAGAGAATAAGTCTAAAGCCTGGTCGCGGGAAAATCTAAATAAAATTATGATGGCATTGGAACTTACCGATATCTCGCAATTGATTGAATACCAAAAGGAACAACAGGAGTAATTCCTATTGTTCCTTTTTTTATATTAGGTTAACAAAATATATAATTAACAAAATATTCACATATAATAGAAAATAATGGTTGATAGATTAATATAATTGCTTTAATATACAATATGTAACATAATTTAATACTAGGAGGAATAAAATTGAACAAAAAGGTAAAAATGTTGTCTGCTGTATTGTGTAGTGCGTTGGCTATCTCATCTTTGGCTCCAGTTGCATTTGCATCTTCAGCAACTTCAGCAACCACATCTCCGACGATCGAACTACCTAAAGGTGAGTCTAGTATTAACAAAAAGATGCTAGTTATAGGTAAAGATGAGTTTTCAGCAAAAATCATGAATTCTATTGAAGCCATGGCACCATACATAACCAAAGGTTCAGACAATTTATATCACATTGATCCTGCTGCTCAAGAGGTTGTTGAACAAGATGTTTACAATCATTTCGCTCAGGGTGTTCAAAATTTGAATAGTGCACTGAACAATCAAGTTTCTTCCCATGGAAGTCAAGTAGTAACCCCGTTCGTATTTAGCAATACTTACTGGTGGGGAGTTGCAATTACTTTTGATAATGCAGAAACAAAAAGTATGATTTATTCACTTCAGCAAACATCGCAAGTAGCAGCAATGCTCGCAGCGGTATCTGCATTTATTCCGGGTGGTCAAATAGGGAGTGTTGTCGCTGCAATTGAAGGTGCTGGTGCTACTATGATTGCTAATTCGATGGCACATAATAATGCTGGCAAAGGAGTTACCTTGAATCTTCATTGGTTACCAATAACTTACTTTGAAGTGACAACAAATAAAGGATAAAGTAGAATATTAAAAGAGAGGAGGGATATCTTGGGCGCTGCATACGCAACTATACTACTCTTTCTTTTAATTCCTGCTGTTGTACTGGTCACTATCGTAGGTTTGATATTTAAAAGAGACAAGATCAGAAAAGAGTATGTTTTAACAGGAATCATGGCTGTAGCAATTATAATGTTGGCAATGAATGTATTTGTAACAAATTCTTTTAATACAAGTAGTATTAATATCGTTCTTTTATTGACTGTAATAATGATATTATCAATACGAATTAACAAAAAACGAAGAAGAACTAATTAAGTTTAAACCCACTAGCGTTAGATTGCTGGTGGGTTTTTTTGCTATTGAATAACGAACGTATATTCGCATATAATAACAAACAACATATGTTCTTACTATTGGAGGGATGAACATGCCAGTAAAATACTTGGGTTGGTTAGTTGAGATCATATATGAGGATCAAAGTGGGAAGATCACGAAGCGCCGAATCCAGATCAAGAGTATCCGGTCCGGAATGATCAAAGCTGATGATTTGTTGTCTGGTCAGCCACGAACATTTAAGGAATCGGGTTTACTGGCATGGCAACCCATTAAAACAGGGGAAGGGGCATAATCGTATTGACTGATTACCAGCGCAAAGTGCTTCGGATTTTGTATAACTTTAAGAGCGGCCGCCGCCGTTTTCCCACTGTGCATGAGCTGACAGTCAAGACGGGTAAAAATAAAGCCGATGTCATGGCTGCTTTGGACTTTCTCGTGTCTTCAAATTACATACAATGGGATGACAAGTCTGATACGGCCAACATTGTGATTCTGGAAGGTTGGGAGCGGGAATCTGAGAAGCCACAGCTTCCTGCCTCACCACAGACGATTAAGCCCGCTAATACGGACTACTGGACACAATATTGAGGGGGAATGAACTGTGGCAAGCAAATTGACAGGGAACGGAGTTTTCGAAGGATCACGCATAATTCTACCGGAACATCGTGATGCATATCTTCGGGAAATGAGTCTGCAGGAAAGAAGAGGCAAGCCAGTCCTGGACGAACAAGAAATGCAACTTATCGAGGAAGCAATCTTTGAATCCTTTCAGGAACGTCACTCTGTTACGCTTACGGTGTTTAATCCTTTTGATGATGAAGTTATGCGTGGGGTAGTCACTACAATTGACAGGCAGAGCAGGAGAGTCAAGCTTGTACGTGGTGATGAGGACTACAGTTGGATTCAGATAGAAGAGATTATAAAAGCAAGCGTGTAATAAAGTGTCTTGGCTCTTTATGGCCGAGGCACTTTTTGTTACAATGTTTATGAGTAAACGACCACAAGTTGCCAGGATAACTACTCAAAACACAACCATAAAAAATCACACAAAAATAACGATCTCTGCGAACGACAGGGAATATAGGTGAATATTAAAACACGTTTTATCTTTATAAATCAAATAAAAAGGCACTACACAAATATAGACGAAGGCAGATGAATGTGATTACAAAACGGGCGGCATGATGTAATAAAGGTGTAAAAACCTTTAAAGCATTAAACAAATTATAATAATACAAGGACCACTTCTTAATATCTATTAAGAGTGGTCCTTTGTTTTGTATGATGATAAGCGATACTACGGGTTATGCTCGCAAGGGATGACTGGAATAATGAATGTGCAGTTGGGTGCTGATACAAATAAACTTAAGAATATTAAGTGATGTGTAGTTCATCAGGCGTCTGGTTAAGCTTCTGTGATTCCACTTAATTGAATAGGATTTCTGATATGGGTAAGAGTCTGTTCTTCTAGAGATCAGGCTCTTTCGCTGATTGCAGAAGTGAGTTGCAAGTACGAACTTAAAGATTTCTTTAACTTTCACACGGGGCTAATCCTCCATGATAGGCTAAAGTAGCTATGCAAAAGCAACGAACAGAACAATGTTTTCTAGGTTTTATCAAGCCGCGTATTTATCTTTCATATTTTAAGAAGGAAATTTTCAGATTGAAAGGTCGAAATGTGATGAGAAATATCCGAAGTTTAATCATTTTATTATTTTTATTTCTTGCAACAACTTCATCAGCATCGGCACAAGATACAAGCCATGCAGATGCGCTTAACCACTTGGGATTATTCAATGGAACGGAGAATGGCTATGAACTCTCGAGGGTGCCTACCAGAGCAGAAGCGCTGGTGATGATGCTTCGTCTGTGGGGGAAGGAAGAAGACGTTCAGAAAAACACCAACAAAAATCCATTTAAGGATACGGGTTGGGAAAGTTCCTATGTGTCGTTTGCCTACGCCAATGGCATTGTTAATGGAATCAATGAGCATCATTTCGGAGGTAACCAACCAAGTTCTCTAAAGCAATATAGTGCAATGGTTTTAAGAGTTTTGGGATATTCAGAAACAAAGGGTGACTTTACATATGAAACTGCGGTTTCTTTCGCTTCAATCGTTTTAGGAATAGACCTTACAAAAGAAGTCGAATTCAATCGGGGAACTCTTGCCAAAATAAGTAGCTATGTGTTAAACACCAGACCCAAAAACCAAATTGCAACACATGGTCAGATCCTTCGAGAGAAAAATGTGTTTACAACGCAAAGTTTAAACGAGGCAAGATTGATCTTGGAGAAGGATAAAAAACTGAATTCAACGACGGTTCTAATATATGCAATTGGTTCTGATCTTGAATCACAACAAGGCCAACTAACCAATGACTTGGAAGAAATATATCGTGGTCAGCCAAACCAAAATACGAACATCCTGATTCAAACAGGTGGAACGCTCAAATATCACAACAAATATATGACGGATGGAGCATCCGAACGCTTTGAAGTTAGCGATGGACGACTTAAAAAGCATCCAAGCCGCATCCAAACCGCCGCATCAGACCCTAAAACACTAAGGGATTTTCTTGTTTGGGGCAAAGCCGTGGCACCAAGTGATCGTTATATACTTGTTTTATGGGATCACGGGTACGGTACAATGGGTGGCTTTGGTGCAGACGAGCTAAACGGACGAAAAACGATGAAGGTTTCGGAGCTTTCGAAGGCGATTGATGCATCAGATATGTATTTCGACTTAATCGTCTTTGATGCATGTCTTATGGGCACAGTTGAAACGGCCTATTCGCTTAGAAACTATGGCAAGTATCTCATCGCTTCTGAAGATTCAATCCCCGCTGCAGGATTGTACTATACCACATGGATCGGTGCGATGGAGCGAAACCCACAAATTAGCTCGGAAAGATTAGGACGTTTAATTTTAGATTCCTTTACCCTTCATTCCGGGATTGAATCTAGCATGCAGACAACAATGTCAATGATGAAGCTTTCTCAGGCTGAATCATTGGTTCATGCAATAGAAAATGCAGCATTTGATTTCTCGCTTACAGACCTTGCAAAAAACTCTGATCTATTAGGCAAAAACGACGGGGTATTTGATCAATATGATCTTATAGATCTAATGGGTAAATCATCAGAAGTTACTGCTGCTGCTCAAGCACTTGCCTTTGAAGTGAAAAATTCAGCAGGTTTTAAAAATCGTAATGGTGTGGGTATGTACGTTCCTAACAAAAAAATGGAACATGCAAATGAAATGAAAGAAGAACTAAAAGCCATCGGTCTTAGTTCAAAGTATCTAGAATCTATTTTTAACTAAAATGAGCCTTAAAGCTCAAATGAATCAAAACGGTTCCTAGATTCTTCATTAAGAGGTTCGCATAGGTTAACCAAATTTTTGCGGTCTCTTTTTTTGCAATTATGTTCATCTATGAAACTTAAAGTTTTCTTTATATAACACCGTTCCTGTAATCAATGATGATATGATACGAAAAGAACTGTCACAATTTGTCGAACATGATGTATAACTGCTAATGCGTACACTGCCGATGCAGCAGGCGATAGCCGCCAAAATAGCAGATTTGAAAATGAAAATGTAACAAATGGAGTGTAAGATGTTAGGTCAAAATGGCAAGCACGATAAAACGAGGAGGCATTACATGAAGAAGATTTTAAGTTTGATGCTAGTTATTTCACTTCTGGCATCAGTAGCACCTGTTTATGCGAATGTGCCAACAGAGTACACCTATGTGTTCGGTGTGAAAACAGGAGGAAACGACAATGGAGGAACAGATGATGATGTTCATATGGGTGTCAGTACCTATGATGCTGGGATAGCCTCTGATCATTACAGAGCACTTGGCGCCGCTGCGGCTTGGTCTGATGTGCAACATACATTCAAATTGCAGAATATTCCACCATGGAGAATGAATGAATTGGTCTTTTGGCTGGTTGGCAGTGATGACTGGTACGGGGATTCTGTGGTTCTATGGCTTCCTACTATTAATGGGGGCATAAATCCAACACAGGCGAAGACCATTAAATTAAACACATGGACAAAAGATCAGGGCAGACTTTATCGTGATATTTCAGATGTAACAAAACGGAAATTCACAGCTATGGGTAATGTTGATGTTGGTGGAGGAGAGTTCTACCTTGATACTAATTCATCAGGCTCTGAACGTGTAGAGTGGGACAAAAAGGTTAGAGATCAATATGGTGAATACGACATTATGCAATATGAAGATACTCCAGTGATCAACTATACCGTTTCGGACGATGCTGTAGGTAGAGATTGGTTAACATTTGAAGAGCCAACCAAAACGAATAATTTCAAGTTAGATATTGACCGCAAAAAGCTTCACGATGCAATGGTTGCGCAGAATAAAGCGGAGATATCACTAACCTATAGGGTGGGTCTCCTTGCCCAGTCTACCAACGCTGAAAGCCTTGGAGGGACTTTTGCCCATACAACTTCAGGAAATCCCGAAGTTAAAACCTATTTAACAACAAAAATCGGGCAAGCGGATTACTATTATAAAGATGTTACATATACGTTCTATCGCAGCATCTATGACTTAGGCAATGAAAATATTTCGGAAACAGCTACGTTCTCCCATGCAACTGACAATCGCTATCTAAATCGAAAATTAACAGATGTGAATATTACTGTTGATGCACTTTCAATTCATAGAAAAACGATGATAAAAGAAATGAAAGAAGAATTGATTACTAATTTTCAAGCAACACCAGTGTTATATCTTGGGAATAGTACTGCAACACCACTTACTACTCTGACCATGACCAAATTATTGGGAGAGGATGGTAAACCTAATGGTACACTTCAGTTTACGGGGAAAGTACCCATGGATGTTAGCGAAGTGGAGAGTGAGGGCATAAGGCTACAGCTTAATGATGTATCTACCTTTTTAACGAAAAATGGTGTAAAACAGCCATATTATTTGGAGAGACCCACACCAGAATCGAATTCAGCACAAAGTTTTTATTTTTCTACTCATAAAGTGGACACAAAAACACCAACGATCAGAATTACCGATGCAAATGGACAGGATCTAACAGGTCAAAATTCCATTCAAAATAATGTGAAAAAAGTGCATCAATTTTATATGGTGGCTAGCGAAACACTCTACCCTGAGGGGAATGTCGCTCACACCATTGATAATCAAAACTATTTGGCATACGAGCTATACAAGAAAAATGGGGATGTCTATGAACCGACAACGACAAGAATAACCAACTTTGACGGTTTAGGTAGCGCAACGAAAGTTACAGCACCTATTAGTACGGAGGTATTAAAAGGCGTTAGTACAAACTTAAGTCCAATTGATCCTACAGAGGGCGAATTCAAGCTTCGTTTGTATGGATGGGATAAAGCTGACAATTCACTTGGTGGAGATGCTGGATACACAGAGATTGAACATATTAAATTAGATAACCAGGCTCCGCGTGTAACGGTTCACGAAAGTGTAAAGCCGCAAGATGCACAGTCTCGTAAAAGAAATGACTATAGATTTGAAATGGAAGATTATCAACAAAGTAATGGTGGTTGGTCTAGAACGTATTATACGTTTATGAACGGTACGGATTCACCACCAAATACGCCTGTAGATGACATCAAACTTGGATCAGAAGAAATTTCTTCAGTTCAAGGCAAGTGGGCATTTGTAGATTCAAAAGGTGAAAGTTCAACGGCTGTATTATCTGTTCCCAAAGGTGATAGCTTTGACGGGACTCTATATTATTTCACAGTGGATTCATTAGGTAACGATTCAAGAAATGAGAAAGCGTCAAAGTATTATACAAAAACAGTCCAGATCTTTAATGGTTCTGTTGCTGACACCCTCATTACAAAGGATACAGGTTCACCAAATACACATTTTGATATCAAATTCGATGTAAGTAATTCCAATATTGAAACGAGCTATAGATGGGTCTCTCATCCTCGTAATGGAACAAGCTTCACACAAAACTTTACTGTCTATGATGCAAGCGATGATGTTGGTGCAGCTGAGAAACGTAGTAGCAGCGGAACTGAAGTTTTGATGGACGGTAAATATATACTTGAATATCGAGTTAAAGATAAACGCTCTGGCAATTCATTAGAATTTACTCGAGAGTTCACGTACGACAATAAAGCACCGGAAATTAGTTATATCGTTGGCAATCAGCATGATCATTTCAAGTCAACACATCAATTTAGAGTTAAAGTGACAGATGCAAGTGGTATTGCAAGTGCAAGTTATTATTTAGCTAAACCAGAAACAGAAACGAAGATTGAGAATACGCAAAATCATCCGCTAACACTGACAGCAAATAGTGAAGGTGTATTCGAAGTTGATCAAACATTAACAATGACAGGACTTCCTTCGGGTGCTTATAGCATTGTTGTTGTTGCGACGGATGTTCTTGGTAAGGAAAGTAAAAAGATTTCCCCGTACTTTGGGATGAGGTCGGGACCTGCGACAATTGAGTCGTTAGCACATGCTCAAGCCAAGACGCTAAACGGAATGGGTGCAACCAATGACGGAACATATAAGGTCGATGTTGTATTAAATGAACCCCATGCAGCTTGGACTTCTGAAAGTGCAACGAAATATCAAAATCCAGTCTATTATGCAACAATTGACGGGATGCCGACAGATCAGGGTGTGTTAGTTCCAACTTTTACAGAGAGCAATAACTCAGGTGGTAAGTTTGCATTTACACTAGATACACCGGTGGCACTCAAAGAAGGGATCAATACAATATATCTTCAATTTGGACTTTTAAATCACCCTGCTGACGAAAGGCCAGAGTTTTTAACAGAAACAAGACCTGTCAAAATCTTATATGATAGCCAGGCACCAACTTTTGAATTACCGGACTACAGCACCATTCAGCCAACCAACGCATCAGTAACGGCAAGAATAGTAGCTAATGATGTTGGGACAGGCATTTCAAAACTGACGGTTGAGCCAAAAGATCAGGACAAAATCACCGTTTCTCCATATACAAACGGTGCATTCACAGTAACTGTGAGCGAGAACGTTACAACAAACCTGGTACTGTCTGACGAGCTTGGCAATCAGGTTTTAGTACCGATTTCAGTTTCGAATATTGACAAGGCAGCTCCGAATGCAATAGCATCCAGCGAAATGGTAACCAATGGAGCAAGACAAGATGGCCGGATCACGGTCGATGTTTCAGACAAGAGTGACACAACTGTTTCATTCGCACTTATTAAAGATCCATCAGCCAGTCATATTCTTACTGAAGAAGATTATGAACTGTTTAATTCGAGTAAATCAGTAAAAATGCAAAGTAGTCAGCCCGTCGTTAATGGCGAAGGAAACAAACAGACAACATATACGATTGATTTGAAAGGGTTAAGTGGCAACTATGCAATTGGGATTAAAGCAGCGGATAACTCAGGCAATATTACTGAAAAAGTATTCGTTGACTCCAGTGTGAATTTGGTGGACGCGGAGGCATCCATTGTAAGTGTTAACGCAAACCCTCAAATCACAAAAACGACTTCAACGGTTAAGGTTACATTCAATGTTCCAGTAACAATCATGCCTAATGCACCAAATGAGGGTGATAAGGTGAATGAAATGGCAAGGTCGAACCAACTGTATACAGGGCTATTAACAACATCTGTTGAGTATGCGATAGACCATGATCTGGTTATTCAGAACAATAACGAAATTAGTCTATATGTTCAGGATGAGGCTGGAAGGGATCGTGTTCTAAAGTTCACACCTACTGTTGAATTCATTCAAGGATTCGAGATTACAGGAAATGTAGAGAAGAATGGAGTTCCTATTCAAAATGGAGGATTTATATCCTATAAGGAGAGCGATAAGCTCACCTATGTGATTGATCCTAATCCTAAGTATTCCGGACAATTTTTCTTTGTTGAAAATGCCGTATTGTCAGGCTTAGAACTAAATACGGAGCTAAGTGTAGTTGATCCTTCATTTACAGAGGTAGAAGGAAGAACGGCTTATTCCAAGCTTGTATTTGAAGCGCTAAGAGATGGGAAGACAACCAAGTCAGCTTACTTCGAGGTCTATACAACTGAAGGAGTTGAAGCTGATCGGATGGAAGATGAGTATGTTGCTATCTCAGTTGTTGATGAAACTGCAGCTGTTACTGATGTGGTGTATTCAACGACTGAGCCAACAAACCAAATTGTAAATGCAGTGCTTTCAATATCTGACCCGGAAAGCGGGATTATGAAACTGGAACGTTCATATGATGGGATAAACTTTGAGCAAATTGATTCCATTGCATCTCATACCGAAAGATTTGAACAGAATGCAACGGTATATTTCAAAGTAACAAACAAAGCGGGAATAGAAACAACCGTACCCGTTACCATTTCAAATATTGATACAACGCCAATTGCAGAAGACGTACACTACAGGGTGGAATACACCTACGAAAACTATCTAGGGAATTGGGTTCCAATTCAAGAAGGGAAGGCCTATAGAAGAGTAATGGCAACCGTTAAGCCGATCAGTGGTCAGAAAACTCTATCTATGACTAATAACAATGCTTCATTCTCAAGAATTCTAACTGAAGATGTTAATTCATTCACCTTTGAGTTTAGAGATCAGGCAGGAAACACAAATTCTCGTACGGTTAGCTATAAGCTTTTTGACAACACGATTGGTCAAACCTCTTATGTGTTATCCAACACAGCAAAGACGAATCAAAATATACATGCAACGATCACATTAACAGACGATTCAGGTGAAATATCATTTGCAGAGGTTAAGAAGGACGATGTCGTGTACCCATTCAAGGGTGAGCCGCTTGAGAATGAATATGTCGTTGAACTGGATAGCTCAGGTATCTATTATGTGACAGCGTATGACTACGCAGGAAACAAGTGGGTTACTCCAATAACTGTCTCAAATATTAACAAAGTAGCGCCAGTTGCAACTGCGAGAGCGTACAGCACGCTACCAACTGAAATTACTACACAAAGTGTCAATGTGGAGTTAACACAGTTTAGCAAAGATATCAAAACAATTCGGGTCACAGGTGTTGAGCCAGTTGGCAGCTTGACCTATAGGGACATCGTTCATATCCCTGGTACCAAAGCAGTTCGCCTTAGAAAAAATGGTACAGTTACGATGTCCTTTGTCGATGACTATGGTAACGAAGGTCATGATATTATTACCGTTTCCAATATTGTATCTTCACCACCACAAGTTACCGCAACCGCAACATTAGCCAAAGATAAGTTAAGCGTTGATGTGTCATTTGACCAAATTCGGGACAGTGATGGCGTTCCGCTCGACATCTTTAGAAATATGAAAGACCTTACCGTTTCTTATAAAGGATATGAATATGCACTTTCAACAGCGGTTGAAAATGAAGATGGGGATGAGGTGTCTTATAAAGATACGGTCATCAATGTTAAAACGAATGGGGAGCATGTCTTCCAAGTTAGAGACAAAACAGGATTAACGCAAAAAATACTGCTAACGATTGAAGGAATTGAAGTAGGAGCACCAAAGATTAAAGAAATTCATTGGTCTTATAAATATCTTGTGAAAAACGAAGCTGGTAAGTGGGTAGAACAGGATTATCAAAATAAGATTACGGTTGGCGTTGATACATCTGGAAAAGAAGAAGGATATGTTGTCGGAACGGATAAAAATCCAATAACAAACCAGGATGTCACGGTCACTGTAACCACGGATAAAGATACGAAATCCGTTGGAGGAAAAGACGTTTGGGAACTAGATAAGTCCATGAACTATAGCAACAATGGACTATATGTATTCAATCTTCAAGGAAGAACGGGAGAGCAGGCTTCGTATGGTGTTGACGTAGGTCTCATCGACAAAACAGCTCCGGAGTTAACACTTGAAAATGGCGAAGAGCTCATCTTCATTGAGGGAATGACTCCTCAAAAAGATGCTTCCATTGCCTATAATAAATCGAAGCTTCTTGACTTTAAAGCATGGGATATGGTTGCCAATAAAAAGGTTGATTTAACTGACAAGGTTACCATCAACTATGATGTTGGCGGGCGAGTATTTAACCCAGACAACATCTCGGCGAATGAATTTAATCGCTCTAATCCTTACTATATAGACTATACAGTAAGAGATGACGCAGGAAATCAAACGACTATTCGTCGTACAGTTCGTCTTGTAGGTCTTTATGACACCATAGCACTTGTGAACGGAGTCATGCCTGACAGTTCAAATGTTGCAACGGTGATTGGAAACAAAGTTGAGATTTTACTGAAAAACTTTGCTGGAGTATCGTATGCACGTTATGAAAAAGGCAGTTTAACACAAGGCCAAATGAAAACAAAAGGAACGGTCCTGCGGGAGAAAAACGGAGTGTATACCATTGATAATGTCTCAAATGGTTGGTATACCATCTATATTCAAACGGACAAGCGTGATTATTTCAATATTTCTGTATATGTTTCAAACAAAGGAGGGAAATAGGCAATGATGGTTGATCGTCGATTAAAACGCGGCATAGCTGTATCCCTTATTCTAGCGATGCTATTCACTCTTGTAAGTTTCCCATTGAGTGCAGATGCAAGCAGTGCGAATTATTCAATTGCAAACGACTTTATGAAATATTCAATCAATTCAAAAACGGGTGGATTTTCGATTGAAACCGTGGATGGTCATCCACAAAAAGCTTTTGACAACAATATTCCGCTTCTCTATAAGGAAGATACGGCAAGAAGCAATGGAACATCATTTACTACCGTTCGGATCGATGGAAAAGATTATATTTTCGGTCAGGAATATGGATGGTTCGGAATAGATACCAAGCTTCATGAACCTGTTGTCTCTGAGCAAAATAGACTTTTGACGATTGCATGGGATATCAAGGGTTACACAATCACACAAAAGGTTTCCATTTCTACTGACCCTAATAACTCGCGGGTTGGGAACGTTGGTATTTCATATGATGTGGTCAATAATAATAGCCAAGCGGGAACGGTAGGTATTCGTCTCCTTCTAGATAATGCGCTTGGTTCAAATATCGATGCACCCCATGTCCTTGTGAACCCAAAACAACCGACCATCGTGGAAACAGAATACAGTGGTGAAAACCTGCCACAACAAATCAGATATGTGGATTCTCTTTCAGCTTCAGACAAAATGGCCTACGCCCTTTTGTCTGGTTGGAGTGGGAACAAAGATGTAAATGTGGATAAAGTTATTGTTGGACATTGGGTTAATCTTGCAAATACAAGATACGATTATACACCGAATCCTAACGTTGACTTTACGAACTATTCAAACAAATATTTAGTACCTGATACGGCAACAGCATATTATTGGAATGAAAAACCCATTGAGGCAGGGGAAGTGAGAATTTCAGAATTGTTATATGGTGTTGGTAACTTTTCTGATCAAACACAAAAGAAAGAGGTAGCAATCGGGATCCAGACAGATAAAGTTCAAGTGAATGAAGGCAAAGATGGATATCTAAACGATGGTAAGTTTAAAGCAACAGTAACCATTGATAATAGTGTTACAGGAGCTAAAGAACTAATCGAACCGGTGGTTACCCTTACTCTCGATGAGGGACTTACTTTTGCAGCGACGAATACAAGAGAATATACGGTGAGAATTTCTGGTGGATTAAACATTGGTACTGTATTTGACATTCCCGATCTAGAAATCATCGCAGAGAAACAATCCATGATTACAGCAAAGCGATTAATAGTTTCGTTAAACGCAACGGCAATTATGGATTCAAGCACACATAAACTGGTTGAGTATAGTGCGAATTCAAACATTTTAATTCCCGCGATTAAAGGGGAACTTCCTGATGTCTCCATGAAACATATTTTCCCTTCTGCAGTTTTTCATGAAGGAGACAAAAATATAACCGTTTCTGGAGATATGAACGAATTGAAACAAGCGATTACAGGAATTGATGGATGGGATCTTTATCTTGTCTCTGCATCAAGCGGCGCAACTACGTTAATCGACAAAAGAAAAATAAGTTTTGTTGAAGATGGTCAAGCTCTTTCGTTCTCTACCAATGAAAATTTGCCTGTTGGAAAATATAACATTGAATTCAGATTTACAAATCAACAGTTAATTAGTGCGTTTAAAGAAAAGATTATTTCTACAACTGGGTTAGATGTAACAAATAATCTGGCGGATAAAAGTGCAAGCTACGGAATTGTTTCACTAGTTCGAATAACAAACTCTTCTAATAATAGACAGTTATATGATTATGTTAATTTTGAAAACGAAGATGTAATGAAAAAATTTATCGAGGGTAGCGTCACTAGAAATGGTATTGTTCATAACAATATAAAATATGTAGAAGATGAAACCGAAATTCTATTGACCGTTCGTGGGAAAGTCAGGTTAATGGGTACGGGTAAAGATCGATATTACTCTGCCAGTAAAGCCGATGGCGACATTACGATTAACAACATCTTGACGTATGATAGCAACACGCCACTTAAGATGACAGTTACGGACGCTGGCGCAAAATTAGAAGGCGATGGCACCATAAAAGTCATAAACTCTGTTAATGTATGGCATAATAAATGGTTTTATGAAGTTAAAAATGGAGTGAAATACAGCTTGGATGGTGAAGCTGTTTCCGAGGATGAGGCTAAAGCATTAGAACTGAAATTTGGAGATGCAGGTTCTATGCTACAAAATATTGCAGGATTTTTAATCAATATCAAGTACGGTGTCATGACTCAGGATAAGGAAGACTTCGGAATTAGCTTCGGCGGAAAGATTTCAATGCCTTTAAAAGCAGCAGATAAAAATAAAGGTGAAGAGCATTATGACTACAAGGGCTCCCTTACTGCCGAGATTAGTGATATCCGCTATGGTAGTAAAGATAAGAAAATCGGTTTTATTGGTGTCAATACGACACTAGCTGTAGCTCTGCCAGAAGATTTACTAGGTCCATTAGTAGGAAATAAAGTGGGTGCTATGGCAGAAGTAACAATAGATACGATTGATGGAATCTATAAACTAGATTACGGAGTTGCTCTTACCATGCTAGAAGTAGAAGGTTCGCTGGCATTTAAAGAGGTTCCTATAAATAA
This sequence comes from Paenibacillus sp. NN59, assembly GCF_057597225.1. Classification (NCBI taxonomy): domain Bacteria; kingdom Bacillati; phylum Bacillota; class Bacilli; order Caryophanales; family Paenibacillaceae; genus Paenibacillus; species Paenibacillus sp. NN59. Next base: position 1,595,900 of record NZ_CP199678.1, read on the forward strand.
TGTTCCAAGCATCATGCTTGATGAACTTACATTCTTCTTAGCAAGTAATACGACGAAAGTTCCGATCGTTACGCCATATGTATTTATGACAGGGCTTGGTGGAGGTTTCGGAAATCTTGCAGAGACTATTTCCGGAACATCAGACGGTAAACTTCCACCCATCACACTTCATCTTCGAACAAGGTTATTAATAAATCTGGTTATTGTAGGTGACTTCAAGCTGGAGGCAAAACTATCCGGTCTTAGTCTTGAAGGTACGGGTCGGTTGGCAAAAGACGATGAAGGAAGATTACTTAATCTTGAAGCGGGAATGAATGTTCAGTGGATATCACCATTTCAGCTAAATGCCTTTGGTAATATTAGTATTCATGCCGGGGCGGTTCGTGGTGGTATAACGATTAAAATTACTGAAGATTATTTCTATGGTTATGTATACGCAGGATTCTATATTCCAACTTCAGTCCCCATCATAGGAGGAAAGGAAATTGGAGGCGTTGAGGCAGCTGTTTCATCTGACTTTGTGGGTGCAAACATGAAAGTTATCGGCGTAAAATTTGGCTTTATCTATTATTGGGATGGCGATTTTAACTTTGGTAGTTCCATCAATCTCGCTTCTAGAGGAAAAGCTGTACACTATGTTCACTCGGAAGAACTGGATGCGAGCGGAAATCTTGTGCCTACCACTGCATTATATGGAACGAATATGAGAAGGCTCACGACAAAGGAAATAGCTAAAACTAGAGCCGGAGATGGCATTACAAAAGAAGTGATCCCGGCATCAAAAGATTCACTACTCTTTGAAATCCCACTTCGTGGCCATGTCAAACCTTCTGCATCTGAAATCATAGTCACTAATCCAGCGGGTAATAAATTGACAATGGTTGAAGACGATAATAAGGGAAATGGAAACTATCTTGTTCAATCGATGAATGGTAAAAATACGTTGTATATTTCAGTGATTGATCCAGCACTTATTGTTGGTGGTAACTGGTCCATTTCAGTGACAACACCAAATGTGTATATTGACAATTTTGAAGTAAACAGTGTTGAAAATATCCCGGAGCTTACAGGCATTAAAACTACGCATAGTAATAATACGAGCCGTGAGCTTGATGTGTCTTGGACAACGGACGGGCAAAGTGCATATTCAGGAGCAGTTAATGTCTATGTCACCAAAGATCCATCCATTATGCAAACCATTGAATCAGATAACATGCAAGACACATCATCATTAATTAGTATTGGTAATCTTGAGCTGGATGAAATTAAATCAGGTTCTCATGTCTTTACACTTCCGGAGTCTTTCCCTGAAGGGAAGTATTATGTGGTTGCAATGCTTGTTAACCATCTGGGTGGAATGAGTAAGCAGATCACTGCATCTCCAATCACTTTTACCAATCCATTACTTCCACAAGAACCTAAATCAGTATCAGCGGAATACAGTGGAGATGGATACGTGAAAGTTAACATCAATGGAAGTGACCAAACTGCAACCCATTATTTTGTGGCGATTGAAGATGAGAACGGGGTTGAGATTGAGAATTCCTTTGGTCAGTTCCCTGTAGGCAGTGAAATTAGGTTGAAACCATTAGAAGACCAAACCAACCTCCCTCTATTAAAGGAAGGCAAGAAGTATTTTATCAAAGTAAAATCCGTTAAAATTGTTGAGTCAGCACTTAATGCTACGGAATATTATAGCTCTACCAAGGTTGCATCATCGCAAAGCTTTGTTATGCCTGCCATGGGTAAACCTAAGCTTGTCAGTGTTGAAACCAATATCGACAAATCAAAAGAAAATTATTATTTAAGGACTGGACAATTAGAGGCAACGTACACGTTTGATCGACCGGTCAAAATGACATTGACCCTGAACAAGGAAAACAAGAACACGCCTGAAGAATTTAAGACGGTTTGGTCATTTGAAGAAAACCTTGAAGACGGTGAGAATTTGATTGACTTTACTGCAGTTAGTGAAAATCGAGACACCATTCAAGGTAGCAGATCATCAGGGGCAATAGGTGTTACTGTTGATACAAGTGCACCGATATTACTTTTAGGTGAAGAAGTAGAGCCAAGCCTTGATAAGGAGCCGGTTGATAATACAGTCAGCAATCAAGTTGTTTTTGTTAGTGCGGACTCAAGATATAGCTTCCATGGGCTAACAGAGGTATCTGCATCATTAACTTTAGATGGTAGTTCAGAAGGTATTGTGATCCATCCAGACGGGACATTTGTCGTTAATCGTAAGAGTTCAAGTCAAGAACCAAACGAAACTTTACAGCTTAAAGCAGTTGACAAGGCTGGAAACGAAACGGTTGTTCCCGTTTATCTTGTGAATCGTGAATTGTCAGAGTTTGAGAGTATTAAACTTATATCTGACCTTGAGAACTCGCAGAATCAACCTGATGTGATCGAACTTGGGATTGGCGGAAAAACAGTGCTTTCTGTTAAAGGTCTTCGTCAGGGTGGCGAATTGGATTTAAAAGAAGAAGATATTGTATGGGATGTTCTATATAATCAGAACATTATCAAGATTTCACAGGATGGTACCATTGAAGCTTTGGCTCCAGGCGAAACGGCAATCAAAGTTGGTTATAGACTTTCTGCTTTTGAAGATAAGAATGGAAAAATAGTCTATAAAGAACTGTCAGATGTAATCAACATTCGTGTGAAAGATCTTGGATATCGTTATGAAGTTCGGCAATCACAAGGATTCTCGTTGTTCACCCTATATACGGAGATCAATATGGGTAAAGCAACAGTTGTGATTGACGGCAAGAAACAAACGCTCTTGTATGACAATCTTAAAAAAGCATATATTGGTTCTTCAAGAGAACTTGTCACGGGTGAACAATTAACAGCCAATCTTGTTTTTGAACCAACATTGAAATCTCCTAATCTTCTTCGTGGAGATACGAATGGTAGTGGGGCTGTAGATCGAGCAGACGTTCTGGCGACGATAAAAGGGATATTAAATAATGTCTACAATGGCTTTAATTCTTCTGAAGACTGGATGAGATCTGATATAAACGGTGATGGTGTTGTTGATATTGTAGATGCACAACTCATACTAATGGAGGCACTGAGACGATGATGAAGCAATTGAAAGTGATATTGTGCATGCTACTTCTGGTAGCTACTCTACCATCATACGTCTACGGGGCAGACGATGCTGCTGACCTTAGTTATCGTGTGGACATCACAGTAACTGACAGCTCTGGTTCTCCAAAATCTTCATTTGATGTTGGAGAGAACATATTTGTGAAACTAAGTCTTGCATATACTGGTGCGGGTAAAGCGCCGGTATATGGTTTTCAAGGAAAGCTACACTTTGATTCTTATGTTGTAAAAAACACGAGTGTCAATATGCAAAAAGACATTTCAATGAATTATTCCGATGGTGACATCAATTATGTATATCTCGATATGACTGCCAACGGTAAAGATGATGAAATCATGAAAAATATTGGAACTGCCGTCTTCCAAGCTAGAAATAACGGAACGTTCGATTTTTCTTTAAGTAACTTTCTCATCACGAATAAAGATGCAAGTCTGAGGGGAATTGAACCGTTTGAAGATGTACAAATTGTGGTCGGTTCTGGTGTAAAGGAAATCTCTAAGTCTGCACTATATGAAGACATTGAGGCTGCAAAAGCTTATCTTGCTTCAGTTACGATTGCGGATAATCCCAAAGTCATATATTATCCAGACTTTTGGTATACAACAAAATCCGCTCAAAATCTAAGAAGTGCGATCTCTAAGGCTGAGGCTGTTTTTGAGAATGAAAACGCGTTGGATACGGAAATTTCAAAAGCTATAGAGTTGCTTGAGATTGCATTTTCTAATTTTGAAAATTCGAAAATTGTAGGCCCGAAACGTTGGGTTATCACGGACGAGGATTCTAATGCTTCTAACGGTGGTTCTAATGGTTCTAGTGGTTCTGGGGGCCCTAAACATCAGCTTAACTATACGGTTAACGCTTCTGTAAAAGGTGGGAATGGTAAAATTGCTGATGGCTTCGAAAATCAAACGATTCGTGCAACAACCTCTGCCACGATCAGAGTGATTCCTGATGAAGGGTTTGAAACAGAATATATCATTGTCAACGGCGAAAAATTCATAGGTCGTGACATTTATACCATTCCAGAGATTAGTCGTGACACAACTGTCGTTGTTACATTTGTAAGAAAGACTCCTTTTACAGATATAGCACATGACGATTGGTTCTATTTTTCTGCAAGATATGTTTATAATGCGGGGCTATTCACTGGAACTTCTGAAACAGAATTTTCACCCTCAAAGAACATGAGTCGTGCAATGCTTGCTACTGCACTATATCGTATGGAAAATCAACCTAATGTTAAATTTGCAGATGTGTTCTCAGACGTTCAAAGTGGTCGTTGGTATTCAGATCCTATTATTTGGGCAAACGAAAGCAAGATCGTTAACGGATATGGTAAGGGGATATTCGCTCCTAATGTTTCAATCACTCGTGAGCAAATTGCGGTGATGCTCTATCGATACGCAGAGAGTAGAGGATTGAGCCTGCAGAGCAAAATTTCAACCCTTAGTTTCAAAGATGCAGATAAAATTTCGGCCTTTGCCAAAGAGTCAATTCATTGGGCTGTGTCAAAGGGCATTATGAATGGTAATTCTGATCTGACTCTAAATCCTTCTGGTCTTGCAACCAGAGCAGAAGTTGCTACGATGATTCAAAGGTTCAAAGAATTAGAATAAATTGAACTAAAGATTATTTACACAGACACTCCGATCACAGAATAACCTTCCAATCGCTGTTATTCCCAGATTTTTTTGATTCCTTTGTATAAAGGGAAAATCGGGTGATAAGTGTATGCTTCTGATACAGCTTTCTTTCAGAAAAGCTGTCAGGCGACGTATAGGCTTCCGAAGTAGTTTTCTTGCAGAAAACTTGTAGCTTCGCATTTTCAGGTTCTTTCTGTCCTCTCCGGGATCGTGCCAATGATTAGTTCAATTTATATAGAAGAATTTTAAGTGCCTATAAACCAAACTGACATGGAGTTTTTCTTTGTCGGTTTGGTTTCTTCTGTTAATATGGATTTTGGAGGAGGGAATGAATTGAGAAAGGGTACAAAGTTCACATTATGGATTCTCGGCTTGATGCTGGCTGCTATTTTCATTAACTTCTATATGAATTTATATAGCTTTGCGTATGCATTAATTACTGTACTGTTGCTTGCCTTTACGGGATGGGGGTTTCTGGCCAAGTTAAAGAATGACGTTCGCCAGCATGAAGATCATCATAAACGAATGCATGATTCTGCGATGGATGATATGGATCGGTACACTAGGTAGGCTGAATCTTTGTCTTTTATTACTTCTATTAACGGTGACAGCATGTGGTGCAGATGATATCAAGCAATCCCAAGTGAGTGCAATTCACTCATAGCATCTGATTCCCCTTATATTCCAATCATTATAATGTTCCTGCGACAAACTTCCAACGTAGACTGTAAGACTCTAACCATGCAACCAAAAAAGCACTGCCGGCAGATCGCCAGCAGTGCTTGCTTGATGTTATACGGGTCTTACCGTGAACGTAAAATGATATGGACGATTGGCTTGCAGCGTATACTCTGGATGCGTACGTGCACTCCAGCTGTCGTCACCGCCAACACCCATCTGCATGTAGTTGATGCGAGCGATGGTATGTGAGCTTGCCGGCAATTTGTAGACGTGGTCGTTTGCTTCCAGTTCTTCAGGCGACCATGGCAGTGCATTGATTTCAAACGGCGAATTGGCTTCAAAATGCAACCCCATGCTGCCCTTTGCAGCATCTTCGCCTACAGCCGATGTAATCTCAGCGTAACGGACATCCGTTTTGTTACCACATTCCTGTGGTTTCAGGTAAGGAACAAACTGATCACGAACGGCTCCGGTGTAATAGCCAAGGCGTGCACTGGTCTGACGGTCGATATAGTTGTCATGCGGCCCTCTACCATACCATGAGATCGTATCCAGACTGTCTTTTAATTCAAACAGCATACCGAACTCAGGAAGTTCAGGCAGACCTGCACCGGAGACGAGGGTTTGACTGATTTCAAGCTCGCTATTCGGTTTGATGTGATAGGTGATGGACAGCGTACTTCCCGGGCTGGCATCCCACGTATAATCTGTTGTCACATGACAGTCCTGCGCATCCGTATGATGTTCAAAACGAATCAGCTTGTTGGTCGCATGAGCGTCACGCCAGAAAGCGGCACGTTCATTCAGTTTGTTACCCAGATCGTTATCGGTCATCGCACGCCAGAAGTTCGCACGAGCAGGTGCCAGTAATTGCTCCTGAGAGTTAATCTGATAGGAAGTAAGTGCGCCAGTAACCGAACTGAAGCTTATGGAGACTTCACCCGCATTCACTTTCAATCCGCCATCTTGCAGTTCCTCCACTTGAAGCGCGTCACTTGCTCCCGCAACAGGTTGCTGAATTGCACGCAGACGAGGAGATACGACGAATTGCTCCCAACCAATCTCATGTCCTGCTTCTGCCCACTTCGTAGCTTTCTTGGTTTCCAGAGAGACAGTAAGAACAGCTTCTGTGTACAGGTCGGAAGATGGTGTGTAAGGGATATGGACTTCAACGGATTCGCCAGGCTGTGCAGCAATGTCCAGATGCCCTTTTTCCACAGATACTCCGTTATGGGACAACGTCCAGGCGAGTGCATATTCGTTCAGGTCTGTGAACAGGAAATGATTCGCGATGCGAACCAGTCCGGTTTGCAGATTGAGCGCCTGCATGCGAACGTTCTGATAACATTTTTTCACTTCTTCCAGCTTCGGCGTAACCGTTTTATCTGCCAAAATCAGTCCATTACCGCAGAAGTTGCCGTCATGCGGAGACTCGCCAAAATCTCCACCGTAAGCGAGATATTCTATACCGTCTGCTGTCTTGGTACGAATGGATTGATCCACCCAATCCCAGATAAATGCCCCTTGTAAAATCTCATATTTATCAAACATTTCCCAGTACAGGTGCAGACCGCCACAGGAGTTGCCCATCGCATGGCTGTATTCACAGATGATATAAGGTTTTTTGTCCCCTTTCATCCGTGCATACTGTTCGATATCGTTCGGGCTGATATACATCGTGGATTCAATATCACTTGCCGAATCGGTAGGGCGGTAGTGATAAGTTCCTTCATAATGAACGAGTCTTGTTGGGTCGGCTTGTTTCAGATAGTCGTACATGGCGATAAAGTTATCGCCGCCAAACGATTCATTACCAAGCGACCAGATGATGATGGACGCATGGTTTTTGTCCCGCTGGAACATGGAGTTACAGCGATCGATGACGTTGTCGCGCCATTCCGGCTTGCTTGCCGGGATGTTGTCGTCGTTCATTTCTTTTTGCCCATAGTACCAAGTACCATGTGTCTCCAGATTCGTCTCGTCAATCACATACAGTCCGTATTCGTCACACAGCTCATACCAGAGCGTCTGGTTTGGATAGTGCGATGTGCGCACGGCATTAACGTTATAGGCTTTCATCAGCTCGATATCACGAATCATATCCTCACGGCCGATGGCCCGTCCTGAATCTGGCGAGAATTCGTGGCGATTGACACCCTTGAACACGATGCGTTTGCCGTTAATTTTCATCAAGCCGTCCTTGATCTCAAATCTGCGGAATCCGACACGGGTACGAACAGCCTCGACCGTTTCGCCCGAAGTATTCTGGATGGACAGCACCAATGTGTACAGGTTAGGCGTTTCGGCACTCCACAAGAGCGGGTTCGCAACTGGAGTAGAGAGGTGTAACGTTATTTCTTCTTCATTGGCAAAAGAAACCTCTGCAGCGAGCGGCTGATCCAAAACAAGCTTCTGCTCCGCATCATAGAGCTGTGCTTGAACCGTCAAGCCTTCCACTTGCTGTCCAGCATTATGATTGTACAGTTTCACATCCAATTGCAGTTCTGCATTCTGCAAAGCATCATCGAGTTCCGTCCGAACGAAGAAATCAGCGATCTGAACCGGCGAAGGCGAGTGCAGATATACGCCGCGGAAAATACCGCTAAGCCGCCAGAAATCTTGATTCTCCAGCCAGCTTGCATCACACCAGCGATAAACCTCAACTGCCAGCTTGTTCTCACCTTCTGTTAAATATGCCGTGATATCAAACTCCGCAGGTGTGAAGGTATCCTCACTGTACCCAACAAGTTCTCCATTCACCCATACATAAAAGGCAGATTCAACGCCTTCAAAGTGCAACAGGACCGGACGATCTTTCCAGTCCGCAGGAACTGTAAAAGTGTGAATATAGGAACCGACAGGGTTATAGGTTGCTGGTGCAAAGGGTGGTTTTAACTCAGGCTCGCGCTCCACCCAAGGATAAGTCATGTTCGTATAGTGGGGATAATCATAGCCTTGAAGCTGCCAGTTGGATGGGACAGCGATGTTATCCCAGTTGCTGGCATCATAGCTGGTTTCGTAAAAAGAAGTAATGCGCTGTTCTGGCGTTTCAGCAAAACTAAACTTCCATGAACCATTTAGCGTCTGGTACCAAGGGGACGAAGTGAATTCATTGGACAAGGCTTCTTCTATCGTTGGAAACGCTACCATATTGGCATGGGCTGGCAGACGATTCACCTGAAACGTCTCGGGATTGTTGTTCCATTCCGGATATCCGTTAGCCGGAGGGGTGTGCACAAGTTTCTTTCGCATATCAGCAGCTCCTTTGATCATGTTATAATATATTCACAGTATAGAATTGATCAGGTACTTAGAAAATAAAGAATATTGCCCATATATATCACAATATGAAACTAAAGCTGGAGAGCGTGGTGTACCGCATGAATACACGAATCTTTTTTGGTAAAACAGACGAAGCCGCACGTCTGCCAGTCTATATGACGACCGTTGGGTATTGGGAACATCAATTTGAAACGGAGCGCCCGGAAGGCTTTCCCGATTACCAGATTCATCAGGTCATTCAGGGACAAGGCAGGCTGATTATAGAGGATGAAGGAGAATATATCGTTGGCCCAGGGGAGGTGTTTATCACCTACCCCGATATTCCGCATGAGTATAGGCCTATTACGGATCACTGGGAACTGGCATGGGTATCCTTTCAGGGGCGGGAGGCAAGTCAGCTACTGGCCTATGCGGGAATCACCAGTTCAGGAGTATATAAGCTTAGAAAACCCGAACTGCTGAACGCTTTGGAATTGTTGCTTGTAAGGGAGGAAGGCACGGGGGATGCGATGAATGCTGCCGATGATCGGGACAGTTCCAAACACCTGTATGCCTTGCTACTGGATCTGAAGCCTTTGCTCATTGTGTCGGACAACGATAACGACGAGATGGAACGGTTGAAACCCGTGCTACGTTACATTACAGAGCACCTGGATCAGCCTTTGTCGCTGAAGGAACTGGCGGATGTGGCTGTTGTATCTCCTCAATATCTATGTCGGTTGTTTCAGAAAGCTTTACATGTGAGACCTGTGTTTTATGTCAACCAGGAACGAATCAATCGTAGCAAACAGCTGATGTTCAGTGAGCGGGAGCTCCGAATTTATGAAGTGGCTGACCGGGTAGGGTATGAAAATGCGAGTTACTTCTGTACGATATTTAAACGACATACGGGCATGAGTCCCGAGAAATTTCGCAAACTGCATGGTTTAGGCTGATAAGACGAGTAATAGTGCCTAACTTATTTTTCTTCTGTTCTTCATCTGTCCTTCGTTCATTTTTTGATCTGTTCTTCATCTGGATTTCAGTTTCTCTTAAGGTTGAGGGATTAATATAAATCTTGTAAACCCCTTCTCGTGTTAAATAGATGTGTGACTGGCCCTGTTCGGATTGTCCTCCGAGCAGGGCACTTTTTTTATGTTTAGCTGAGCGATCATACTCATGATATGATGAGAGAGAAGAATGAGCATAATTATATAATGTGAACCAAGAGATATTGAGAGATACCGGGAGATACCGATTAGATGAGGCTCTTTTTCGCATAAAAGGGAAAGGCAGGGAAATGCATGGACGCTCGTCTGCACGCATTGTATCGTCCGGTACAGATGAATGGGATGGACCCCCGTACATACTACATAGAGAATAGTCCTTCCCCTGTGCTTACACCTTATATAGCCTGTTATTGGGAGTCAGGAACTCGGGAACATATGGAAGATGGCAAGTATGGCATAGATGGAATGGACATGGACATCAAGGTCAATGACTTAAGGTTGAAATTTCCGGCCTCTGCCCGGGTATTACCAGATGGTTGCACTGACATCCTGATCGATTATAATCCAGAGCAAGAAAGGTATACGTATAGCTATTGCGGCAATTACATGCAGCCTTTTGCTTTTCCGTTATCGTTGACAGCGCCTACTACGGGAGCATATACGTTTGGGGTTCGCTTTTTTCCCGGGGGAGCTCCTTTTTTACACGGTCAGTCACTGAATTTGTTTACAGACCGACGTATACCCCTGGAAGAATGCTGGCCAGACCGATGGGACGAGCTGCAGTTGAAGATGGAGGAAACGAGGGATTTTGCCCAGCGTGTACAGGTGATGGAGTCCTACCTCCGCCGAGTGACCCTGCACAGTAGCCCGATTCATCATCATGCTGATCAGGATTTGCTTCGTAATGTGCTCTATCGGATCTTCAAGGATAATGGCCGCTTGAGTATACAAGACCTTGCCCAGGGAGAAGCTGTCAGTGAACGTCAGTTGCATCGCAAAATGACCGAACAAGTGGGCATCAGTCCCAAGCGTTTTAGTGAAATTGTTCGTTTCCATCAGGTGCTGCATGGCATTCGCAAAGGCTTGGCTACGGACGGAGCTGAACTGGCACAGACGTATGGATTTTACGATCAGGCGCATCTGATCAGGCAATTCCGCAAGTTTTACGGTGATACACCGCTAGTTGCTGTTCAGGAGCATCAACAGATGTTGTCCGAAAAGTACAATGATGCGGCCGTATCTTCCGTTATACTATGAATCATAGACTTATCACAAAGGAGTAATGAATCATGAATGGAACATTGCAAATTCGAGAGCATCTGTTAACGGAACTGGAAACAGGCGTACGCACAGGCGCTTCGTTAATTCGTCTAATTCGTCCGGAGGACTGGGCGTATCGTCCGCAGGACAATATGCGTTCCCTTGTGGAGCTGGTGCATCATTTTATTCAGATTACGGCTTCGGATCTTGTCATCATGCAAGAGAAAGGTGAGGCTGAAGTAGGTCAAGTGGAGAACCGTTTATCTGGAAACCAGGATATTGAGCAACTGGAAAAGACATTATGGAGCAATTTCGAGGCGTACAAAGCATATATTACAAGTCTCAGCGAAGAGGACTTTCTGAACCGCTCTACCAAAGCTTTCTATGCAGAGCATGGACACCTGCAGGTGCAGTGGCAGATCGAAACGCTCACACATGTGTTCCACCATCGCTCACAGCTCTATAATTACCTCAAACAACAAGGCCATGAATTGAACTTTTTTATGCTGTATGCCTAGTTTGTTCCTGGGTATGTTCTTGGACAAGCAGCTCTGCCGGATCATCCGGTGGGGCTTTTTTTGTTTTTCGCGGGATACGTTATCTATTAAACTTATATGTCAGCTATAAATGTACGTTCTACCAGGGTTAATTCACCGTGGCTTTACTAGATTTGAAACATAGAATACCGTATCAAAGCAAAAAGGAGGTGATTTTGATGGCCATCCTTTTACCATTACAGTTCTACAATCTGCCAGCGGGTGTGGGTAAATCCTACTATGAAAACCTGTCTGGCGGCACCAATGCAAGTGTTACGGTGAACAACAATGGACCGTTTCCGGTATCTCTCGTCATCACTCGTGTAAATGCTCCAGTTGTCACTTATATTGTTCCGGTGAACAGCAGTTTGAGCATTACCGCAAGTCAGGTGCTGGTCTTCGCTTTGCTGGCGAACCAGGGAGGTGCTGCTTCCGGTACGATTGAAGTTGCTTTGGCGTAATCTATCGGATGTTAGTAGAACGTATGAACCTCTGCCGACAGGGTCGGCAGGGGTCTTTTTTTATATTGAAGCCTTGTCGTAAACAGGGGAAGGCGTATCAAACTACATAAAATGTTGGGGCCCGAGAGTTTACTCTGAACCGTACACGATTAATGGAATAGTATAGACCGCACGTTGAGACTGTGCCTGGGATTCGGGAGGTTGATAGAATATGAACCGTAAGCAAACCAAAATATTGGAAACGCAGCGACTTGTATTTACGACATGGGACGAAGGTGATCGTGCCCTCGCGTTTGCGCTCTGGGGTGATCATGAGGTGACCCGGTGGGTTCGTGGCAACGAGGTTCTGAGCGAAGACGAAGTAGAGGCGAGGCTAACTCAGGAGATCGAGCGTGAGAAGCAGGAGGGGGTGCAGTACTGGCCCCTTTTTCAGAAAGATTCAGACGTGTTTATCGGCTGCTGTGGCCTCTGCACTTATGATCCGGAGGAGAACATCTATGAGCTTGGTTTCCTGCTGACTCGGGATCACTGGGGACAAGGCTATGCGCAAGAAGCGGCGCAGGCTGTTGTTCGTTATGCTTTTGACAAATTAGAGGTAGCGACGCTGGTGGCAAGTCATCATCCGGATAATGAAGCGGCATGTCACATTTTGAGCCAACTGGGATTTGAGCAAATGCACGAGCGACGGGATGAAGCAACAGGTGTGATGAAGCCTTTCTATAGATTACGGAAAAATAATACTGCCCGCTGATTAACGTTCTAGGGTATCTTATCTTGAGTCGTTTTCATGCATTTTTTATTTCGCGTTCAGCTTCTATTAAGGTGGGAAAGATATGATAACTCTTGTAAACCCCTTCTCGTGTTAAATAGATGTGTGACTGACCCTGCCGGACGACGGCGGGGTATTTTTTTGCTTGTTTTCGACGTTTTACAATAAAATAAAGATAAACAAAAATAAATAAAATAATAATCTGTGTTTATTATTGACTAACAAACAGAAACAAAGGTATAATGAATGTGAAAAAAGGAACTTAATTTGATCGTGACAGCCCCATTTTATACTTGAACATAGGAGAGGATAGACATGAACGTGACCCTTCAGACCGAAAGACAGCAACCTGCCGGATTCAATATTCCATTTGTACGCGAGATGGCAGAGATTACGCAGCATATGTGGAAAAATGGATGGGATGAGCGTAATGGCGGTAATGTCAGCTATCTACTGAAAGAGGAAGAGGTTGCACCTTACATTGACATTCATCATGTGATCCGCACCATTACACCTGCCTTTTCCGTGCAAGAACTGGCGGGACAGTATTTTATCGTTACGGCATCGGGCAAATATTTCAAAAACGTGCTGGCAGACCCGGAAGGCAATCTGGGTGTATTGCGTGTATCTGCGGATGGACAGGAGCTGGAGGTATTGTGGGGGCTGAACGGTGGCGCGAACCCGACAAGTGAACTGCCGACCCATTTTATGAGCCATATTGAACGTTTGAAAAGAGACCCGAACCACCGGGTTGTCATGCACAACCACGCGACACATGTACTTGCGATGACCTTTATCCATGAGCTGGATGAGGCCAAGTTTACCAAGACACTCTGGCAGATGTGTACCGAATGTGTGGTGGTATTTCCAGATGGCGTTGGGATCATCCCTTGGATGATGCCCGGTTCGAATGAAATCGGCCGCGCAACTGCGGAGAAAATGCAGGAGTATCATGCGGTCATCTGGCCGCAGCACGGCATTTTTGGAACAGGTACAACGATTGACGAAGCGTTTGGTCTGATTGAGACCATCGAGAAAGCAGCACAAGTGTACATGCTTGTTGCAGGTCACGATATCAGGCAGCGGATTACGGATGAGCAACTACTTGCTCTTACAGAACAATTTGGCGTAACCCCTCGTCCCGGAATCATTCAAAGTTATTTGGGCTCTTTTAGATCGAAGTAGGAGCATGGGCAAAAAGAACACATTCATTCATGTCTAATTTCCCAATGATTGAAAAGCGGTAAAGTCTAAGACAATATTATTTATTAATTATCCGATGAAACATCTATAAATTGTCAGGTTGTTATATGAACTAGGTTTGATTAGAATTTGTTTAACTGATTAATAATCAAAGTCGCAATTATATTTAAGTTTAATGTGGGTAACTTAATTAATAATTTCAAGGGGGTAAAAGGCACTAGTGATTGTTCTTCCTTTAGCAGATTCTCCCATTCGTTGCTATCAAATCCATGCATACCGCTTATCTATTATTTTAAACTATCCTGAATGTCTTCCCTGGTTTTACTCAAATTATATTCAGGTTGTTGGTAGAACCTCTCATCAAGAAGACTTGTTTAATTACTCTATTGATTTTCATTTAGCAACAGAAGAATTTCACACAGCAGTTCCTTGGCTGGATTTTTGTCCAATGTCGCCCAACATTTTTTTTGAAAAATTATCTTGTGATGTTCATGATGTTCTACGGTATTCAATTGATGAAGGACATTATTTGTATACAATTGTAGACGAATATTATATTCCATCACGTAAAGCCTATCAAATTGAACAAAAATATTATCATGACATATTAATTTATGGTTATGATTTAGCTAACAAATTATATTTGGTTAGTGGATTTGATCAGAATATGCAATATGAAAAAACAAGTGTTCCCTTTGAATTAATGGAGAAAGCTATTCACAGTGCAGGGGCACCAATTACTCAAATTTACAAAAAAAATATTAAATATGAGTTGAATATGAATCTTATCAAAGAGTTATTGGAGGACTATATGTACTCCAATAACTCTTCTAAACGTAATATGATGAATTCTAATCCGCTATCGGATAGTCATTACTATGGAATGAGCACTTATGATGGATTTATAGAGCATTTGAAAGGAATACAACATAACACTTCAAGCAAAGATATACGAATACCCCATTTATTATACGAGCACAAGGAATGTATGATGCTTAGGATTAAATACTTAACAGACCTAGATAGATTAAAAGAACCGAATGAAATTATTTCAAAGTACAAGATGGTGCGTGACCATTCTCTGATTTTGAGGAATTTATATTTAAAAATGATAATAACTAACAATATTGGTTTGGTTGAAAGTTTAAATTCAGCCGTTGTAAAATTAAAAGAGATAGACATTGACATTAGTGATAAGTTGCTTAACAACTTGGTGATTTAGTGGAATCTAAACAGATACTGTATTTCTTTGGTATAGAAATTTTAAAATATGAAGTTCCTCTGATGTAGTTATCTTGGCCTTGGGTTCTTTGAACCGAAGGTCTTTTTCTTTTATCAGGCAAACAATCGCCGTTTTGGGTCAAAAACGTTCATTTTGCTTAGCAAGAAAGGCTTTGTTATCGAATATTGAATCGTAGAATGCATTATCACGCGCTGGCGATTTTCGGGTGAAATGACGTATTGTCAATGGCTCTGCGATTTTGCATAATAACTATGCTTCATAGATAAGAACAGACATTGTTACCCAGATGAGAAGCAAAGAAGCTTATAGACAAGAGATGGAAGGAAGTTATGATCATGCTTGGCAAAATGAAGAGAATCTTAATCGGCAAGCCAATGAAGTCGGCTGAATTGGATGCAGAAAAATTGGGGAAATGGAAGGCGCTCGCCATCCTGTCTTCCGATGCTTTATCATCCGTGGCCTACGGTACGGAACAGATTTTGCTGGTGCTGGTTGCGGCGGGATTCGCCGCCTTGTGGTACTCGGTTCCGATTTCCATCGCCGTGCTGGGATTGCTCGTCATTTTAATTTTTTCGTATCGCCAGACCATATTTGCTTATCCTACAGGGGGCGGCGCGTATATCGTAGCCAAGGATAACCTGGGCACCACACCGAGCTTGATTGCCGGGGGTTCATTGCTAGTCGATTATATCCTGACCGTGGCTGTAAGTTCTTCCGCAGGTACGGATGCGATCACATCTGCTTTTCCTGTACTGCATGACTATAGTGTCATTATTGCGCTTATTATGATTGTGTTTCTGACCGTTATGAATCTACGAGGGGTTACGGAGTCAGCTTCGGTGCTGGCGATCCCTATTTACCTGTTTATCTTTTCGATTGCGATACTCATTATTTCGGGTGGATTCAAATTTCTGACTGGTGGTATGCATGCTGCGGCTCCGGAATTCGGAACAAGTCTGTCGCATGTCAGTATCTTCCTGCTGCTTAAAGCGTTCAGCTCTGGATGCTCGGCTTTGACCGGGGTTGAGGCGGTTAGTAACGCCATTCCGAACTTCAAGCAACCTGCGGAGAAAAATGCAGCCGGAACGTTGCTGCTGATGGGATGCATCCTTGGTGCCATGTTTATCGGTATTACGCTGTTAGCCTTTGGGTATGGGATCAAACCTGATCCCAAAGCAACGGTCATTTCCCAGATTGCCGAAGCTACGTTTGGCAGAGGATGGATGTATTTTATTATCCAGGGTGTTACAGCCCTGATCTTGTTCCTCGCGGCGAATACGGCATACTCTGCTTTCCCGCTGTTGTCCTTCATGATGGCGAAGGATAAATATATGCCGCATATGTTCATGGTGCGAGGAGACCGTCTGGGCTTCTCCAACGGGATTATTTTTCTCAGCGTCATGTCGGCACTTCTTGTCGTTGGATTTAAAGGGGATACTGGCAACCTGATCCCGCTCTATGCGGTCGGGGTGTTCATTCCTTTTACACTGTCGCAGCTCGGCATGATGATACGCTGGATTAAAATTAAACCGTCAGGGTGGAAGACAAAACTGCTGGTGAATACAATCGGTATGCTGACCACACTGTCGATTACACTCATTTTTATTTTCACCAAGTTCACGCAGACATGGGTTATCTTTATCTTCTTGCCACTGGTCGTTTATGTGTTCATGCGCATTCGCAGCCATTACTGCAACATCGCAGACGAACTACGTATCGATATTCAGGTGGATAAACCGGCCAAGAAAGGCAATACGATTGTTATTCCGGTGGCGGGCATTACTCGGGTGGTGATGAATACCATCAGTTACGCCCAGACGATGTCGGATCATGTGGTGGCACTGTACATCGGCTTTGATGATGAGGCTATACGGAAGATGGAGCAGAAGTGGGAAGAATGGAATCCAGGCGTCCGTCTGGTCGTAATCAAATCGAGGTACCGCAGCATTATGGGCCCGCTGAAGAAATTCATTGATACGGTGGAATGGAAAACAGCCGAAACCGATCATATCACCATCCTGATACCGCAATTTATTACGAAGCACTGGTGGCAAAATGTACTGCATAACCAGACCAGCTTCATGATTCGGGCTTATCTAATTAATTATAAAGATGTGATTGTGACGACGGTGCCGTATCATCTGAATCGGTAATGGAAAATGAATGTAAAGCAGGTTTTATCAATATAACGTTAATGTTTAATATAGTATTTACACATATTACCGCAGGGAAATCTCCAGATTGGAGGTTCCTTGCGGTTTTTTGCGCATTTGTGCAGTTTGGTAAATTCATCCTGTTCTATGTTGCGTTATGTAAAACGGTTGGGCAAGGATTAACTTGAATTTGATGCAAGTTCCATATTGCTGTGACATTGGAAAATTAAACTAGAGTTCGTGGTGCTGAGTTCAGATGAGTTATTCATCTCAGAGCTTGTACACCGAGAGCATAACCCAAGAGGTGTAATCCAAGAAGGGTGTTCAAGGAGGAAAAACTTCAGATGAGTGATCTTGACAACCAGTTCAGCCTGCCTGCCATAAAACGGCGTATAACCTCGAATTCCTACAATCGTCGGACAACTTCGCTGCGGTTGCAGCGGATGAGGGAGAACGTGCTGGCTTACGGTTTTCTAGCACCATCGCTGCTTTTGTTCGCTGTGTTTCTGTTTTATCCCATGTTCAAGTCAGTGTACTTGAGTCTGCATTCTACCGACCCGACGGGACAGATTGCGGCTTATGTAGGGCTGGATAACTTCAAAGCGGTATTCCAGTCAGGTCTGTTTATGCAAGGCATGAAAGTGACATTACTGTTTGTTCTGTTCACCGTACCGACAGGCATATTCGTAGCCCTTATACTGGCGGCTTTGACTCATAACCGCTTTAAGGGAATGCGTGTGTTCCAATTTGTCTTCTCGCTGCCTGTTGTGTTATCGGTAGGCTCGTCGGCCGTCATCTGGAAGTTTCTTTTCCATCCGACGCTGGGGATGCTTAATTATCTGCTTGGCAAAGCAGGCATTGATCCAATTCCTTGGTTAACGAGTCCCGATTGGGCATTGGTTTCAATCTCCATCATGACGATCTGGATGAACCTTGGTTTCAACTACATCATTCTATCCAGCGGATTACAGGGAATTCCGGATGAGATCTACGAAAGTGCCAAGATGGATGGGGCGAGCGCTTTGCTCACGTTTCGCAAAATTTCCATGCCGCTGTTGTCGCCAACGTTGTTCTTTGTGACGGTGGTATCCATCATTGGTGCGTTTCAATCGTTCGGTCAGATCAACATTCTCACGCGGGGCGGCCCGATGGATAGCACAAATGTATTTGTGTATTCCATCTATCAGGAAGCATTTGTGAACTTCCGCTTCGGGACAGGAAGTGCACAGGCTTTAATTCTGTTCGCGGTCATTATGCTACTGACCCTGCTTCAATTCAAATGGGTAGAGAGGAAAGTGCATTACCAATGAATGCAAAATGGAATCAGATGTTGCTCTATATGTTGCTGACGATCAGCGCTGCACTGGTATTGTATCCGGTGATGTACACCTTCTTCATGGCGGTGATGATGCCTGAGGATGCGAGTGCGTATCCACCGCATATCATCCCGACATCCATTGATTTATCCAACTTCGCAGAAGTGTTCGATATTGTGCCGATTGGACGATTCATCGGGAATACCTTTCTGGTGGCGGGGTTGACTACGATCGGGCAATTAATTACAGCCAGTATGGCTGCTTATGCTTTTGCCAAAATGCAATTTAAAGGTAAAAACGTTATCTTCAGCATGTTTGTGGCCACCATGATGATTCCGTGGGAAGTGACGATGATTCCGAACTATCTGACCATTCGCAGCTGGGGCTGGCTGGATAGTTATCAGGGAATGACGGTGCCGTTTCTCGCAACCGCATTTGGCACCTTTCTACTCAGGCAGTTCTTTATGCAGTTGCCCAAAGAGCTGTTCGAAGCAGCAAAGATAGATGGATGCGGACACATTCGTTACTTCATCTCACATGTCTTGCCGTTGTCTCGTCCGGCACTTGGCACACTGGCGATCTACTCGTTCCTCAGTATGTACAACGCGTATCTCTGGCCGTTGCTTGTAACCAACACACCCGAGATGAGAACGGCTCAAATCGGAATTTCTATGCTGGAGTTCCAGGAATCCACGGCGTGGAATCTGGTGTTTGCCGGAACTGCGATGGTGATCCTGCCATCTCTGCTACTACTGATCTTTGGACTAAAGCAACTAGTGCGAGGCATGGCAGCCGGAGCACTTAAGGGATAAAGGAAACCTGCATCACCGTTCAGGTTACGCATGAAATGCCATGAGCGAATAAAATGAGGCTCGCCTTGTATAAAAGGTTTTGATGAGCTGCAAGAGTAGTGGAGGAGAAGAATCAATTCTGAAGAAGCGAAGCGTTCGCCTTTGTCTCTGGGATTTTAACGACTAAAAAATAGTTCAGGTAAATCTGGAGACAACAGCGATCGTAAGAATGATTCGTATCCGTAACGGCTACAACGTGCAGTCTCAACAAATGTTTTTTTATAACGCGAGCCATCTAAAGGAGAGCGACATGAAAAGAAGAGGAACCTTTGCACTAATGCTAGCAGCGCTGATGTTGGTTATTTCGGCTTGTGGTACGAAAACAGAAACAAGTAGCCCGGCAAGTGGGACACAAGCTGATGCGGCAGCAGCTAAAACAACTCAATTGACATGGTGGCATTCCATGTCCGGTGCAGGCGAGAAAGCCATTAACCAACTTGCTTCCGATTTCAATGCAAGCCATCCAGAGATTCAGGTTAAAGCGATCTACCAAGGGAAATATGACGAGAGCTTGAATAAGCTTAAAGCATCAATGGGTTCCGACAGTGGGCCGGATCTGATCCAGGTCTATGAGATTGGCAGTAAGTTTATGATTGACTCGGGCATGATTACACCGGTGCAACAGTTCATCGACAAGGACAAGTTTGATCTGTCCCAACTGGAGCCGAACATTATTCGTTATTATACAATTGATGGCAAACTGAATGCGATGCCGTTTAATACATCGAATCCAATTTTGTATTACAACAAGGATATGTTCAAGGCTGCCGGATTGGACCCGGAGAATCCACCAAAGACGTATGAAGAGTTCGAGCAAGCAGCTAAGGCTTTGTCCAAAGACGGTAAACCAGGAGCGTCGATGGCGATTTATGGCTGGTTTATGGAACAATTTTTCGCAAACCAGAATGCAGATTATGTAAACAATGGAAACGGGAGAAGCGCGGCGGCAACCGAATCTATGCTGAACTCCGAAGCGGGTGTGAAGACGTTAACGTGGTGGAAAAAGATGATTGACGAGAAAACCCTCTCGAATCTGGGACGTAATACAGACGACACCACGGCAGCATTTACGGCACAGCAGATTGGTATGACGCTGGATTCCACAGCAGGGCTGCGCAAAATCGTTGAAGGATCAGGCGGCAAGTTTGAACTGGGAACAGGTTTCCTGCCTCGTCCAGCGGATGCTAAAGAAGGCGGCGTGGTTGTTGGTGGGGCAAGCTTGTACATTATGAATAACAAATCGGAAGAGCAGCAGCAGGCCGCTTGGGAGTTTATCAAGTATCTGGCTACACCTGAGGTACAAGCGAACTGGAGTGTGGCGACAGGATACTTCCCAATTACGACAGCAGCCTACGATCAGCAAGTATTAAAGGATAATATGACGAAATATCCGCAGTTCCAGACAGCAGTCGACCAATTGCATGCTTCAGCCGATTCGACAGCAACATCCGGCGCAGTTATGGGTGTTTTTCCAGAAGCGAGACAAATTGTCGAAGGAGCGATTGAAACGGTGCTGAATGGGCAAGGAGCGCCACAAGAAGCACTGGATGCGGCGGCACAGCAGATTACGGAAAAAATCAAGCAGTACAATAGCACAGTGAAGAAATAACAATCCGTGAAGCAGAAATGAATTAGAACGTAACCAGATGCGGCGGTCCTATCGATCGCCGTATTATGGTGTGTGTATTTAGTTATATTTTACATCATTCACTGTCGAATCCATGAGTAATAATCAATTTATATGTT
Source organism: Paenibacillus sp. NN59 (assembly GCF_057597225.1). NCBI lineage: Bacteria > Bacillati > Bacillota > Bacilli > Caryophanales > Paenibacillaceae > Paenibacillus > Paenibacillus sp. NN59. The sequence goes on from NZ_CP199678.1 coordinate 1,617,154, forward strand.
ACTAAAGTTAACGCGATATAGGTCTGTATACTTAACTTGTTATAGTTTTGCCTACAAAATGTCCTCTTTAAGTCCTGAAAAGCGAACGAATGGATCCCGAAGTTAATAAAAACTAATTCATTCGTAATGTTTATGTTCTATTTTCTATCATTTTGAAGAAATATGATTTACATGTCTCTATCGTTCAGTTATCTTATATTTGAACTAATGTACAAGCTATGTGAACAAATGATTGCTAATTTAAAAAAACATGGGGGTAGGTTAAACATGTATCGTATGCAGATGATTAGGTGGTTCAGAATATTTCTGGCGACAATGTTGCTACTGACAGGAGCTATACCAGCAGGGCTGTTAGACAGCAAAGCATCAGCAGCAGATGAAGTATTAACTGTAGCCCAGGCACAAGCGAAGAATTCCGATAAATCAACGGCGACGATTGAAGGATATGTTGTTGGCTACTACAACGGTGGATCGTCCGTTCAGTTGAATCCACCCTTTACATCGGATACTAATTTTGCTCTGGCAGATCGTCCTGAAGAAACGGATATCAGTAAAATGATGCCGGTACAAGTACCTATGAATGCACCTCGTAGCACTTTCGGATTACAAAGCAATACCTCCCTGTATCATTCCAAAGTCAGGATTACGAATGGATCATTAGAAACCTATTTCACTGTCAATGGCATTAGAAGTATTTCTTCAACCAAATTTCAACAGGTGGATGAAAAACCTGAAACGAAGGCAGCAAGTGTTAGTGCGAACCCTTCATCAGGCGCTGTTCCCTCTGGAACCTTGATTACTTTGGAGACAACTACGGTTGGAGGTTCCATTTCTTACAGATTAAATGATGAGACTGAATTTATCCCCTACACATCCCCGATTACGATAACGGATGCTACTCACATTGAAGCTTACGCACATAAAACAGGATTGGAAGATAGCGACTTCACAATTTTGGATTACACCGTGGTTAACAATACCCCTGTTTCTATCTCGGAAGCACGAACCAAGTCAGAAAATGAACCCGTAACTGTCCAAGGGTTGGTTACCTATCGAGAAGAATCCGGAGGTATGGCAAACCTGTATATTCAAGATGAAAATGCAGGAATTGTTATACGTGGAACTGATGCAAGTGTGGAACCAGGTGATCAGATTGAAGCCTATGGCCCGCTTAGCCTATACAATGGTCTGCTTCAAGTGGAGAAAGATAAAGCTGGATTTCCAGGCGGGTATATTAAAATTTTGAACAAACATCAAAGCTTACCCGAGCCTCTCAAGCTTACATCCCGTGACTTTGTCCCAGCGCCAGGTGGGGGAAAAGGATCAGGAGGAAAATATGAAGGAATGCTTGTCGAAGTAAATGAAGTTACGGTGACAAAAAACAGCAGTTCTACTTTTTATGCGACAGATGCACAAGGCGGCGAGATCATCATTTATGCCAAAAATAGTCCTTCTGCACTCCAAACAGACAAGACATACGAAAAAGTAACAGGTGTCATGACCTATCACACCAGTTATGGACTTGAGCTGATTCCTCGTACGTCAGCAGATGTTGTCGAAAATCTACTTTCTGTAACAGCTAGTGTACCTTCGGGTGGAATCGTAACAGGCTCAAACGTCTCATTGTCCTCGCCTATGGCGGGTGCGAGCATTTATTTTACAGTCGATGGGGCTGATCCGACGACAGCATCCACCTTATATAACCAGCCAATCACAATCCATGAGGATACTTTAGTTAAAGCAGTGGCTGTATTAGACGGTAAAATTAGCCAAGTATACAGTTTTAGTTACAGGGTTATTCAGGAACTGGACAATCTTAGAATTCATGATATTCAAGGGGCGTCACATTCCTCGTTATATGATGGACTAGCCGTGCAAAATGTTGAAGGAATTGTAACGTATGTGGTGAATTCAAATTCGTTTTACATGCAAGAGATTCCCGGGATGGAAGACAATGATGACAACACATCGGAGGCTATCCTTGTATACAAATCATCTCATGGCATGATTACAGGAAATAGAGTCAAAGTATCGGGTCAAGTGAAGGAGTACGCTGTATCAGAATCCGAATTGGCAACAACAGAAATTGTAGCTTCTTCCATTACGGTAGAAGGTCAGGATCAACCGTTGCCAGCCCCTGCTTTGCTGGGGAAAAATGGACGTATCATTCCAACGGTTATTGACAGCGATTCGCTGTCGGTATTTAACCCCGAGACGGATGCCATAGATTTCTATGAAAGTTTGGAGGGCATGAGAGTAGAGCTTGAAAATCCTGAGATTATAGGGCCATATTCTAGCCAACCGGGTCTTGCCGTTGTCGTGGACAATGGTGTTAATAATCCGCTTCGTACTCCTGCGGGCGGTGTTATTTTGACGGATAACGGAAAAGAAACCTTCGAAAGTGATCTTAATCCGCAACGGTTATTTATTGGTAAAAAACCATCTGGTGCCGTCAAGACCGGAGATAAACTGAACGGTAACGTCGTTGGGGTGATGACCTATACGAACGGCAATTTCAGAATTAATCCCGATGGGGCATTGCCACCCGTCATCCCGGGTCCAACCGAGCAAGCGGTGACGACTATTGAGAAGGCGGAGGACAAGCTGACCATCGCCACATTTAATGTGGAGAATTTCAGCAAAAAGGATGCTGCACGAGCTGTGAAAATTGGAAGAATCATTGTAGACAATCTGAAAGCACCAGATATTATCGGCATTATGGAAGTACAGGATAATGACGGTGATGCGGATACGGGGACAACGGAAGCGAATGAGAGCTTTCAGACGCTGATCGATGCGATCAAGACCAATCATGGCCCCACTTATCAATTCAGTGAAATTGCTCCGGAAAATAATAAGGATGGCGGTGCACCAGGGGCCAACATTCGTGTAGGTTTCCTATACCAACCAGAACGAGTTTCCTTGGCGGCGGGGATAGGTAAAGGCAATGCGTCCAAAGCAGTCGCTGTTTCCGCTGACGGAAGCTTGTCTTTTAATCCTGGCCGTATTGCTCCGACGGATGAAGCATTTGCTAGTTCACGTAAACCGCTGGCTGCGGAATTCGAATTCAACGGTGAGCGAGTCGTTGTGATTGCGAATCATTTTAATTCCAAAGGCGGTGATCTGAAACCGTTTGGCAGAATCCAGCCTGCAACGCGGAGCAGTGAAGTGCAGCGGGCCAAGCAAGCTGAGCTTGTGAACGGTTTTGTAAAAGAATTGACTGCCAAAGACCCTGAAGTCAATGTAGCTGTACTTGGTGATTTTAACGATTTTCAGTTTTCCAAGACGTTAAACATCGTTGCAGGCAATGAACTTGATAATCTGGTCGACAAGCTACCTGAGAATCAGCGTTATTCCTACATCTACGATGGCAATTCCCAGACTCTGGATCACATTCTGGTGAGTAAAAATCTGTCAGACACGGCGGCAATTGAGGTAGTACATGTCAACGCTGACTTTGAAACCTCATACGGACGAGTTAGTGATCATGATCCGCTGCTGGCACAGCTGAGTATCGGAGAACCGGCAGAAGCAGGTGATTTTAAGCTACGCGTGCTACACACGAATGACACACATGCGCATCTGGACAACATTCCTCGCCGTGTGACAGCGATAAAAGAAGCTCGCAACGACGATACACTTGTGCTGGATGCAGGGGATGTATTTTCAGGGACATTATATTTCAACCTTTTCAATGGTCTCGCTGATCTGGAGTTTATGAATATGATCGGATATGATGCGATGACCTTCGGGAATCATGAATTTGATAAAGGGCCGGCCGTGCTGAAAGAATTCATTCATAAAGCGGAATTCCCTTTTGTAAGTGCCAATATTGACTACACGAAGGATACCGATCTGGGCAGTTTGTATCAAGCCAGCATCGGGCAACCAGGGGAAGATGGCAAAATTTATCCGGCGATTATAACCGAGGTGAACGGGGAGAAAATGGGGATATTTGGTTTAACCACTTCAGACACAGTGTCCCTGTCTTCACCAGGAGATGATCTGAAATTCCAGGATGTTCAGGCTAGTGCACAAGCAACGGTAAATATGTTGCAAGAAGAGGGTATTAACAAAATTATTGCCCTGACACACCTCGGTTACTCCGAGGATTTGAAGCTGGCTGAAGCCGTAAAAGGCATCGATATCATTGTCGGCGGACATTCCCATACCATTTTGAACAAACCGATCGTGGTTGGGGATGCAGAGGAACCAACCCTGGTGGTGCAGACGGGAGAATATGATGTATCGCTTGGTAAACTTGATGTGACATTTGATGAAGCAGGCATCTTGAAGAAGTGGAATGGAAGATTGCTGAACCTCGATGCCAAGGGAGCCGACGATGCTTTCGTGTATAAAGATGATGCACAGGCACTGGCGAAGTTGCAAGAATATGCATCACCTTTGGCCGAATATAAGAAAAAAGTCATCGGTAAAACAAACGTATTCCTGGATGGAGAGCGCGGAAGTGTAAGGAAGCAGGAAACGAATCTGGGGAATTTTATGACCGATGGCATGCTGGAAAAAGTAAAATCGATCGTAAAAGAGAATGACGTCAAAGGGTACGTCGCGATCCAGAACAGTGGAGGTATACGTGCTTCGTTCAAGGAAGGAAATATTACGCTCGGGGATTTGCTGACCGTAATGCCGTTCGGGAATAATCTCACGGCACTTAAAATGACAGGCAAGGAAATTACAGCCGCGCTCGAAAACGGGGTAAGCGGTGTGGAAACGGGAGAAGGGCGGTTCCCGCAGGTATCAGGTATGCGTTTTTATTATGATTCCATAAAGCCTGGAGAAAAAATGGATTCTACTACAAATACCGTAACTCAAGAAGGCAAGCGTGTGATAAAAGTTCAGATTAAAAATGGTAATGGAACATTTACCGATATTGATCCAAACGGATATTATATTGTGGCCACAAACTCGTTTATGGCTAACGGAGGAGACTTCTACCGTAGCATGAGAGCCGCGAAAAACAATGGCCGATACTATGAATTAAATCTGGTTGATTATGAGATTTTCCTTGAGCATCTGGATCGGACCGGCACCGTAAATCAAGCTGTGGAAGGTCGTAGCACCGATCTTAAAGGCGTCCCTCTTCCAGGAGATGGAGATGGAAATGGTAACAATCCTGGTAACGGCGGCGGCAACAATGGCGGTACACCGGGAAGTGGGGGTGATGGCGGTGGTACAAGCAATCCAACTCCAACGACACCTGTAACACCAACAACTCCGAGCAATCCGGGTAATGGAGGAACGACAAATCCAGCTACACCGGGAGTACCGGGCAATTCCGGGAATGGCAGTAGCACGGCTCCAGCCAACCCACTGGTGGAATTGAAGGATATCGGCAGTCACTGGGCAGGAGAAGCGATCAAAGCTGCCATTATCCGAGGCATTGTCAATGGGTATCAGGATAGTAACTTCCGTCCGAATATGCCGGCGACACGTGCTGAATTCATTGTGATGCTGGCACGAGCATTTGAATTGCCTGCAAGCAATAAAGCGCTAGCCTTCAAAGATGCAGCATCCATTCCTGACTGGGCTCAAAGCTTCATTGCTCAGGCAGTGGACCAAGGCATTATTAGTGGATATACGGATGATACATTCCGTTCAACAGGCAAAATATCACGGGTAGAGATGACCGTTATGCTGGTGAGAGCCCTTGGCTTGCCGCTGGATTCCAAGTCATCACTGACGTTTGCAGATGCAACACAAGTACCTGCATGGGCTGTTCCATACATTGCTGCTGCACAGGAAGCAGGATTAGTGAAGGGGACGGGAGGTAACAGGTTTAATCCAAAGGCAGAAGCGACGAGGGCTGAAGTCGTGACTCTAATCCTTTCCACCATTGAGTTTAGATCGCAGCAATAAGGATTCCGTACCAGATTGGAAGCATAATTAGAGTGTTTCAAATGAAGTTGAAATGATGGGATACGGCTAGCAGGATTGATTCTGCTAGCTGTATTTTCTTTGCGATAAATATGTTGTATCCAAGCAGGCACATTTCTCCAAGAGTCTACTTTGGGACAAGGGATTTTGATAAATGATTGACATGCTATTGACTCATATCATATAATCAACACGTTCATTAAATTGATAATGATTATCATTAACGATTAGGGGAGACTATACAGATGAAAAAGCAATGGATTCTACCGTTCATCGTGCTGATGTTGTTTACGATGATTGCCAGCGCATGTGGTAACGGGGCTTCAAGCGGTGCATCAGACAATGGAAAACAAGAGACAACTGCAACGGAAGGGACGAGCAGTGAAGCAGCGAATACTTCAGATACGATAACGTATCAATCCGAGACAGGGCCCGTGGAAATTCCGGCTAAACCGCAACGTATCGTTGCTTTGACGAACGGTCCCAATATCCTTTCTATGGATGTAACGCCAGTGGGCGTAGATAAATGGACAGCAGAAAATCCGCTGTTCAAGGATAAATTAAAAGACGTTGCTATCGTAAGTGATGAAGATCCGGAGAGTGTCTCCGCTTTGAATCCTGACTTAATCATTGCAGGTTCACATATGAAAAATCTTGAACAACTTTCCAAAATTGCCCCAACGATCATATACACATGGGGTAAACTCGATTATTTGCAACAGCAACTGGAGATTGGTAAAGTGCTGAACAAAGAGTCTGAAGCACAAGCATGGATTGATGATTTCACCAAAAGAGCCGGGGAGATCGGCAATGAGATTAAAGCGAAGTATGGAGATAAAGTAACGGTGTCCACCATCGAAATCGCTGATAAAGAAGTTTTTGCCATGGGGGATCACTGGGCACGTGGAACGGAAGCGCTGTACCAAGCCATGAAGTTGAATATGCCTGAAAAAGTAAAGAATGATACGTTAAAAGATGGTTATCACTCCTTGTCACTTGAAGTGCTTCCGGAGTACATGGGTGACTTCATCGTGCTCAGTAGAGACATGACTCGGGATAACGAGATTATGAAGTCGGGAATCTGGAGTAAAATTCCGGCCGTTCAGAACAAACAGGTTATCGAGCTCGATACCAAAGCGGTGACGTACAGTGACCCGATTACGCTCGACTATGTATTGAATATTTTCAAAGAAGGATTTCTTGGCACAGGGAAATAATCAAGCAATTAACACCTAAGGGATTACGCGTAAACCTTTCATAATAAAAATGATATAAGAGAAGAGACGATGAGGCACAAAGGCCCTTTTCGTCTCTTTGTTAGTTAAACGAAAACGGCCTATCTCGTACATTCGAGATAGGCCGTTTTCATTAAAAGAAACAATGCTATAAGAACAAAATCAACTTACTGCAAAGAATGTTTGAACAAGAGAAAAGATTTATTTATCCTTTAAGTCTGCGATGGATTTGATATCCATGTATGCTGGTACAACAAGCCCCGTTTTTACACCTGTCATATTGGCACCAAGGTCATCCAATTGATCCTTGTATTTAGCCCAATAATCAGCATGTGTCAGAGGAAGCCATGCAGCCGGAGAAGCATCCACGTCGCCCGATGCAACACCCGTCCACATTGGTCCGGCTTCAACTTGCAGTGCATTGACTTTATAACCGAGATTTTTTTCCATTACATATTTCAGTAGGTTCGTACTTGCAATCTCGGAGTCCCAGGCAACATAACCGAGACGGAACGTATCGCCGTTCACGGGTGTCAGACCTTTCGTCCATTCATCAATCTGATCTTTGTGTTTCTCAGCATAGTCTTTGGCAGCTTGTTCCGGTGAGGTACCGTCCTGAATGACAATCATCATCTCGCCCATCTCATCCGAAGTCCATTTGAAGCGGGACAGGAATTCATAAGCTACCGGATGATCTTCTTTCAGACCTTTACGAGCGATGGTATGAATTTCTTCGGCATCTCCATAGACTTTATCGGGATCTTCCAAATATTTCAGGTCATATTGGTTGAACATCCAATGCGGAGTCCAACCTGTAATAATAATTGGTTCTTTATTCTTGTAAGCTTTGTCCAGCGTAGCCGTCATGGCTGCGCCGGACCCTTCTACTAAATTCCAGTTGGTCAGGCCATATTTTTCAATGGCACTGGCGGTGGATTTCATAATACCGGCACCTGGGTCAATACCGATAATCCGGTGGTTGACTTCATCTCCAACGTTGGCATTTGCCGCAGGTTCAGAGGATGAACCAGAAGTTGAAGCCCCCGTTTCCAAATCTTCAATCGAGTTAACGTCCGTCATATATTTAGGAACAACCAGACCTGTGCGTACACCTGTCATATTGGCTCCAAGGTCCTCAACTTGATCTTTGTAACGTTCCCAGTAGTCAGCATGTGTCAGTGGTAACCAGGCCGCAGGAGATGCATCTACGTCACCTGAGGCCACACCCGTCCACATAGGTCCAGCTTCAACTTGAAGTGCGTTGACTTTGTATCCGAGTTTGTTCTCCATGACATATTTCAGCAAGTTGGTACTTGCAATCTCGGAATCCCATGCAACATAACTCAGTTTGAACGCATCACCGTTCACCGGTGTCAGACCTTTTGTCCATTCGTCAATCTGATCCGCATGTTTCTCTGCATAATCTTTGGCAGCCTGTTCAGGGGATGTACCATCCTGAATGGCAATCATCATCTCACCCATCTCATCCGAAGTCCATTTAAAGCGCTTCAGGAACTCATAAGCAACCGGGTGATCTTCTTTCAGGCCTTTACGAGCGATGGTATGAATTTCTTCGGCATCACCAAACGATTTTTTGGGGTCTTCCAAATATTTCAGATCATACTTGTTGAACATCCAGTGAGGAGTCCAGCCAGTAATGATGATTGGTTGTTCGTTTTTGATGGCTTTGTCCAGTGTAGCGGTCATCGCGGCACCCGAACCTTCAATCAGGTTCCAGTCTGACAAGTTATAATCCTTGATGGCTTTGGCGGTTGATTTCATAATGCCTGCACCTGGATCGATACCAATAATCTGATAGTTCACTTCCTTACCTACAGCATTGGCTGCTCCGTTGTTGCCACCAGCAGATGTTGTGCTGCCCGTGAAGTATTGAGAGAAGCCAGCAACAAGTACAAGTAGTGTTGCCGCTGCAGTAATCCATGCCTTTTGTTTCGTAGAGACACGAGAAGTTTTTTTGCGGCCAGGCATAAACAAATTTTGCGTAAAGCGGTCAAGCACGATGGCAAGTACCACGACAGCAAGACCGGCTTCAAAACCTTTACCAATCTGAAGCTGCGTTACAGCACGGTACACTTCTGCACCGATACCCTGTGCACCGATCATGGATGCAATAACAACCATGGACAGGGACAACATGATGGTCTGGTTAATACCGGACATCACCGTAGGCAAGGCGAGCGGAAGCTGTACCTTGAACAATTTCTGAGCCGAAGTTGATCCAAAAGCATCCGCTGCCTCAACCAGTTCACTGGAAACTTGCTTAATCCCCAGGTGAGTCAGACGAATGGTTGGCGGAATAGCGAAGATCACCGATGCTATAACGCCGGGAACAACGCCGAGACTGAAGAACGTAACGGCTGGCAACAGATAAACGAATGCTGGCATCGTCTGCATGAAGTCAAGCAGCGGTGTGATAATCCGTGCAGCCGTTTTGCTGTATGCCAGCCAGATACCAACAGGCACACCGACCAGAATTGAGATCAATCCTGACGTGATAACAAGACCGAGCGTGTCCATGGATTGAGACCAGTAGCCCAGGTTATCGACAAGCAGGAATCCGATAACAGTAAACAGGGTAAGAGGCAATCTGCCTACCAAAAACGCCAGTACACCTAGTATAGCAATAAACAGGAGCGGATGAGGCAACATAAACAGCCCCGAGAAAAATCCGACTACTTCCTGAATAACGACAGAGATCACTTTAAACAATCCGGAGAGCGAGGAGCTCATCCAGTCAACGATGGATTCAATCCACGATGCTAGTGGTATTTTGGGAATCATTCACAGGTTCCTCCTTTGTTGCGACTTCACCGCTTAGTGCACCGAGCAGGGCTCCGCGAACGATAACGCCTTGCAGACGGCCAGTTTCGCTTACAACGGCGAGTGGCACATGGGCTGAACTTACAATCTCAAACAATTCATGAATGAGAGTTTCAGGCGACACTGTCGGACCATCTGTAATCAGAATATCGTTTAATACTTTATTTTCGCGCATTGCACGGGTTGCGTCTTCTGCTGTAATGACGCCCAGCAATTTTTTGGAGCGGTCAATGACAAACAGGTTCGATATCCCACGCTCACGCATTAACTCGAGAGCAACACGGGGACCACGATCTGTTGTAATTGTTTCAGGACGACGCATAACGTGTGATGCTGTGAGGACCTTGGACAAGTCCACGTCTTCGACGAAGCGGGCCACGTATGAGTTGGCCGGTTGAATCATAATTTCCTCCGGTGTACCGATCTGCACAACGGCGCCGTCTTTCATAAGAGCAATCCGATCGCCGATGCGCAGCGCTTCGTCCAAGTCATGGGTAATGAAAATAATCGTCTTTTTCATCTTATCCTGAAGCTCAATCAACTCATCTTGCATATCACGACGAATCAATGGATCAAGCGCACTGAAGGCTTCGTCCATCAGCAGTACTTCCGGGTCATTCGCAAGTGCCCGAGCGAGGCCGACACGTTGCTGCATCCCGCCGCTCAGTTCATCCGGCATTTTGTCTTCCCAGCCTTTAAGGCCAACCAGTTCGAGTGAGGTCTTGGCTTTCTCACGGCGAACTTCCTTATCTACCTTTTGAATTTCTAAACCATATTCCACATTATCAAGAACAGTGCGGTGCGGAAACAACGCAAACTTCTGAAACACCATACTGATCGTTTTCCGGCGTACTTCACGCAATTGTTCTTTGTTCATTTTTCGCAAATCTTTGCCATGAACCAGTATTTCTCCGGATGTTGGTTCAATCAGGCGATTGAACATCCGAACCAGTGTGGACTTACCACTACCGGACAGGCCCATAATAACGAAGATTTCGCCTTCTTTAATTTCCATGTTGACCCGATTGACACCAACCGTTATTTGTTTTTCTTTGGCCAACTTTTCTTTGCCCCAACCTTGCTCCAGTAATTCAAGACCTTGCTCGGTTTGGGGGCCAAACAGTTTACTTACGTTTTTTACTTCAAGTATGGTCATGTTTTCACCCCTTCTGATGTGTTGTGCACTTCGAACGGCCTTCAGCAACCACAAGCCCATACACTTGTGCGCCCAGCCACCAAATCCGGTAATTTTTGCTTCGCTTCCCGTCTTTCTGGGTAACGGTTTGTATTCTAACAATAGTTAACCAGTATAGCAACCGAATAAACAGTACATAATGTTTATACAGTAAAAACTGTACAAAGTTTTCCTTCGAAATGCTCTGTTTATCTCCTTATTATGGCTAATCAGACATCTTTACATTTATTATTGCTTTTCCTACAATAGAAAATGAGCTGAATTAAAGCTTATTTTTTTGGTTAAATGATCATCGTAGGCAAATTGAAGCATGGTAAAGTTCCCAAGATAATCCATTGGGTGTGAGGTGTTTTCTAGCTTATAGAATATCCAGTTACATGCTTTCCCATGTAAGCAGAGCTTGAACATGCTGATTTTTTGCCAAGACTGGAATGTCAGAATGGAGGTTGCAAGCATGAGCTTGGACCATTTGCAAGAGGATCAGCAGACAGCGGTGCTGAAGATCCGTAAACGCGTTATCGAAGCCATTGGACGAAATATGGATCTATACGGCGTAACGTTGTCCACGGGACATTTATATGGATTGCTATTTTTCGCAGAAAAACCGATGACCCTTGATGATATGGGCCGGGAAATGGAAATGAGCAAAACAAGCATGAGCACCGGAGTACGAACTCTGCTGGATCTAAAAATGGTAAATAAGGTGTGGAGCAAAGGCTCCAGAAAAGATCTATATGAAGTGGAGTATGACTGGCATCAGACGTTTACGGATTATTTCGCCATTAAATGGAGAAAAGCGGTGGAGAGCAACCTTCAGATTCTTCGTAAATCCGTAGATGAGATGAACCGGTTGATGGATCAGCTTGATGAACAGACTGACGCTGAGCTTCTGCAAGTACTGCATGAGGACAAGCGTAAAGTATTGCAAGCGGAAGCATACTACCGATGGCTCGACAGGCTTATTGATACGATGGAAGATGAAGAAATCTATAAGCTTGTTCCAAAAGAAGAGATTAAAGAAGAAATGAAAGAACAGTTATAAGCTCGAAACAAAGGACCCATTCCGTCAGGAAGGGTCCCTTTGCTTTTTAACGCCCGATGACACTCAAGTTTTCGTGTACCAATGCCGTAGAAGGATGCATGACAACGGGCTTCAATAGGTTTTTCTTTTTCCGCTGTATATGTTGTGAGGGAATCCGCAATGTGGAGCCTTTGGCTTGTGAATGAATAAGCGGAGAATTCATTCGGTCTGTCCAAACGACATGCTTCCGGTCGCGACTCGATGTAAATGTAGAGGATGGAGCGACTTCCAACCGATGAAGTGCAAGTTCCTTGAAATTGTGCTTTGCTTGCTTCTCACGCCCGGTAAGCTCTGCCAACCGAATATGAGTCTCTTTCCAATCATCGGTCACTTCGACAATGACGACAGGGGCAATACCTTTCAGTTGATCAGTATAAGGTTGACAGGACACGTCACCAATAATCAGATCAGGTTTAGCTTTGCGAAGTTGTTCCAGTTGGTTCGTTAGATTACGTTCTTGCTCCGCTGTCTTCTTATTCTGACTATGGCCCAAATTCAGTGATTCAACTGGCTTCAATCCCAAGGAGTGTAGGTGCTCATCAAAGCCAGCGCTAGATATTGTGGCTACACGTAACCGATGTTTCTTCATATATATACTTGGCGCAATGCCAGTCATCTGCTTGAATTTACGACTAAAATAATATTCATTGCCATATCCAACGGATTCTGCAACCTCTTTGAGAACACAGTTTTCCTCTATCAGTTGCTTTTTGGCTTCTTCAATCCGTAGCCGATTGAGATAATCGGTAGGTGACATGCCTTTTGCTTTTTTGAAGCTGCGGGAATATGAGCTTGGGGTCAGTCCGGCGATTTTGGCCAGATGATCCATGCTAATACCTTCACTCATGAAACGACGCATATATGAAATGCTACGCTCCAGTGCGGGATCTACCTTTTCAAGGTTTTCTTCCAATCGATGCTCTGACAGGAATTGTAGAAGTTCATGTAACTGACTATGTATGCTGACAAAATGATCTGCAAGTTCCCCTCGATAGGAATCATACAACTTGGCCATTCGTTCTGCTGCCTGCTGTTCATGCCGGATGCGCATTTTGCCAGCCTGCCATTCAAATGGAAGATAGGAAGAAGCGGTCATGTTCCATTTGCCTCGTACTCGCTGCATATTGACTTGTTCCATACTTAACATAAGGAATTCAGTGATTCCTGAATGAGCCACTGCATCGATAGTCAAGCCGGGTTTGATCAGAAACAGTTCACCAGCCTGTGCTTCGTAAACGATGTCGTCCAGAACCAGAAGGCCGTTGCCTTTTAAAATAAGACAAAGTATGGGCCGGCTTACCGTGATGCCTTGTATACGGAAATTTTTTCCGCGACGTACTCGGCACATGGAAGAGAGTAGCGGTAAAGAAGAGGTTTCGGTTAATACGGGAAACGATTCATTCATACGGACCATCCTTTTGTCTTATTTTCTTAATGATAACAATTATCATTCTCAAATGGAAGGCGTTTTTGAAAAATAATTTCGACAAAACAGAAAACGTGAAAAGAAAAATGAAAATTTTATACGTCGAATGTAACATATACGTCAAAATGTGAGCATCACAAAAAAAGATGACACCCAGCACCAAAGCTGTAGAGCCATCTTATTCTTACATTATTAATCAAACCTGAAAATCTAACGAATCTGGAAAGGACTTAATTCAGTGTAATCAAAAGAATGTTGTCCAGGAATATATCACTTAATGCTTGTTGCCCTGTTCCATTGGACTCTGAATGATATAAACGGAATTCATCTTTCGCATGGATGTAGAAGATTCCTGGAACATCATCTCGCAAGTGGAACGTTTCCCATTCGTCAGCAGCTATTTTGCTTACTTTTAGAGATGGATTGACTGCATAAAGGCCGTTTTTTCCAGAAATGTAGGCAACATCCGGTTTATCATTCATCCATTGATTCGTAACGTAGGTTACGTTGCTCAAGTTGAGATTAGACGTTTTACTCACCTTGCTCGCAGTAACCGTTTTGGCGTACGCTTTTTGATCCGCATCAATGATTACCACCTTGTCTGTTCCAACTGCACTGACTTCTCGCACGCTTTTGGAGTGAAGCTGAAATGTTTTACCGGATGTTGTCAATGCATAAGCTTTGCCCAGGGTATAGTTATATTCCTTGTTGCTGTCCAGCTTAATACCGCTATTGTACACATATAGATTGTTGCTCCAGCCACCGGAATAAACGGCGTTTACATCAAGCTTGGCTTTTGCATTCACGGCCGTGCCTTTACCTGTGTTGTAGTTGGCCTTGTACATCACAATAGCTTTTGTAGAGTAATATTGCTCGTCAGGATTGGTGTTGACCATGAGTTGTAATTCATTTTTGGCAAAGTTCACAAAATAACGACTCTCTACAGCACCTTGGGCCAGCTTCTGTACGTTTCCAGTACCGTTTGATGCTTTGGAAGCCACCCACGTATTCCCGCCAACCAAGGCATTATAGTACACACGTCCTTTGGTCACGATTAGAAGTGGATAGTCCGTATTAACTTTGTCCGCAATTTTGGTTGCAGATGATATACCTTGGTCGCCATTGGCACGATATATGCTTCCCTTGGAGTCTATGTAGTAGATAAATCCGTTATCCGCATAATAATTGATGACATCGGAAGCGAATGTCTCTGGTTCATCACTGGAACCGTCATTTGGAACGCGAAGTAATGTTGTGGAAGTAGAGGACTGAGTGTAGTAGAGATATGATCCCGCTGCAGTCAAATCTACGCCTTCAAAATCAATTAATACTTCTGCTGGATTGCTACCATCTCCGGATACTTTGTAAAGTACGCCATCAGATTCATAATAGACGGTTGACTGGCTTAGCGAAGCTGCTTGGGCAGCGGTTCCGCCTGCTAATGTAACTGCTGTAATGAGTGTAAATAACAGCAATGCACAGAGGGTGCGTTGTACATATGTATACCCTGTTTTCATTCTTGCTTCCTCCCCTTAGATATATGTCGTCAATTTCTTATGTTATATCGGTAAACTATGGAATTTATGTTAGATCTAGAATGGGGATGAGAGCAGGGATAGAAGGAGAAAAAGCAAGAGAATGAAATTGAATTTCATACTCGGTTCAACTTGAAATCCATTTGCGCATGATGCTACCATTCTCGTCCTGAAATATTCTCCACCTAATTTAGTCGTGGTAACATTACACTCAACCAGAGAAGAGGGGTGAGCTGTCATGGTTTTAAATATAGCGATCATTGGATTTGGAAATGCGGTAGTGAATTATCATTTGCCTTATCTGGACAAAAAAGAGAATATCAAGGTGAAAACGATATACCGCCGGGAGGAAGATCGGGTTGGCGACACAGAGCGTGAATCACTCTATCCCGAGATTGCTTTCTCGACGAATATTGAAGACATCTTGCAGGATGATGAAATTGAACTCATTGTTGTCGCCACCCATGTGGATAGCCATGTAGAGTACGCCAATCTGGCATTGGAACATGGGAAACATGTACTTGTGGAGAAGCCTTTTGCTTCGACCTCTGCGGAAGCCAAAGACATCTTCGAACTTGCTAAGCGTAAAAACCTCATCGCTATGGCGAATCAGAATCGCAGATTTGATGGGGACTTTCTGACATTGAAACAAGTAATCGAGAGCGGCAAACTGGGGAATATTGTTGAACTCCAGTCCCACTATGATTATTTCCACCCACATTACAGCAGGAGCGGATTTGGTTTGCTGCAAGGTTTGGCCGTGCATACCATTGATCAGTTAATCTCAATATATGGCGTAGCTGATCGGATAGATTATGACGTTCGAAGTTTGATAACGCCGGGTGAATCCGATGATTATATTGATATTGATTTTCGGTATGGACGAATGAAGGCCACGATCAAGTGCAGTCTTCTTGTTAAGATTGAGCACCCGAAATTCGTTGTACACGGGGATCGGGGAAGCTTTGTCAAATATAGCAGTGGACATCAAAAGAAAAATGAGGGAGGACGAACCAGGGTATCTATTGAAGCTGAATCGGAGGATAACTGGGGAACAATGAGTTATGTAGACGATGAGGGAATATCACATACAGAGAAAGTTCCTTCGCAAGCAACGGATTACGGCATTTTATACGACCGACTGTTTCATGCCATTCGACATCACGATGATAAACCGGTCAAAGATGACGAGGTTTTGTATGTATTGGATATTTTACATGATGGGGTTGAAGCGGCAAGGAAAGCAGACTGAACCATCAACGACAGGAGAGAAACGATATGATGAAGATAGCAACCATAGGTACAGGTTCCATTGTAGATGCCATTTTATCCGCGATCAATGAACTGGAGGATGTCATGGTCACAGCGATGTACTCCCGTAAGAGAGAGACTGCGCAAGAGCTTGCAGGTAAATATGGGGTAAGTACAATCTATACAGACCTGGAGTCCTTACTTTCGGATCAAAATGTAGATCTCGTTTACATTGCTTCGCCCAATAGTATGCATTATGAACAGGCCTATCAGGCACTTCAACATGGTAAACATGTTGTATGTGAAAAACCGTTCACGTCCACGCTTCAGGAAGCAGAAACGCTGATTGCACTTGCAAAAGAAAAGAACCTGCTGCTGTTTGAGGCCATCTCCAACATTCATTTGCCCAATATCAAAATCATCGAGGAGCAACTACCAAAGCTTGGTGCGATCAAACTGATTCAGTGTAACTACAGTCAATACTCCCGTAAATACAATGATCTTCTAGCGGGGCAGACACCGAACGTATTTAATCCCGAGTTCTCTGGTGGAGCGCTGATGGATATCAACATTTACAATCTGCATCTGGTTATGAGTTTGTTTGGCAGTCCGAATACCGTTTCGTATACAGCGAATCAGCATGCGAACGGCATTGATACATCAGGAGTTGTGGTCCTCAAGTATCCCGAGTTCATTGCAGAATGTGTAGGTGCTAAAGATACGAATGGCATGAACTTTGTGCTCATCCAGGGAGAAAAAGGGTACCTACAGGTTGTAGGAGGAGCGAACGGTTGCCGGGAAATCAAGCTTCAGATCGGGAAAGAGCCATCTGAGGAGTATAGTGCGCAGAACAAAGCCAATTGGCTGTACTATGAGTGGGAAGTGTTCAGAGATATTTATTTGGCTAAAAACTATAAGCGGTGTTATGAACTGCTTCAACACAGCCGTTCTGTAATGAACGTACTGGCGGAAGCTCGCAAAAATGCGGGAATTGTTTTTGCCGCGGATGCGGATAAATGATTAATGATAAATCTCAGTAGTTGTCGCTAATGCTCGCCATATACAGCATATCAAACAGATAGAGTACCGAGATCATGGAAGACATTTTGGATAACCTCAATTGTTCGTTATAACCATAGCTTAGCAGTGTTTCATCACAATGTCTGGACAGTGTTGAAAGATTGTTTTCGGTCACGGCGATGACTTTACGTTGCATATTCTTCAGTACTCTGGCAGCTTCAATCATGGATGAGTTCTCTCCCGTATGAGATATGACAAAAGACAGGATGAACTGACTGGTATTCATTGTATTTAAATAATGCATGTTGGGACCATTGTGTGCCACCGCCGCAATGCCAAGCTCGTTCCATTTGGCACAAGCTTGCTGTGCCAAATAATAATTCATATCGCTACCGTAGATATCGATACGTGCGGATTCTTTGACCCAATTCGCGATTCTTACTAGAACAGGAGCGCTTAACATACGGTGTGTCTCATCCAGCGCCTGGTGATATAGGTAGGGAACAGAGTCAATCGCAGCCAGTACATTGCCTTGTTCTGTGATTGTATGATCCGGCGTCCGTAAGGGGGAAGAGGGATGTTGTTGATATTCTAGCGCAAGCTTTAACTGAAAGTCTGGGTACCCTTTGGTACCCAGCTTTTTGCATAGACGAACAATAGTGGACGCACTTGTATAAGTCTGCTGAGCCAGTTCATGGGCTGTAGAGTGGAATACAACTTCGGGGTCGTTCAGGATAAAGTCCACAATATGCTTCTCCTGTGCCGTTAATGATGAAGCATATTTTAATTTCTGGAGTAGGTTGTATTCCATGCTGTTGTTCCATTCCTCTCTATAATCATCCCAAGTACATGTCTCCACATCATAACTCGCGTCTGTTTATTTCTCAATCAGATCTGACTCTCCGCAAGTTGCTGACGGCGGTTCCACATGGTTACGAGACGGAGTAAAATAAAGCTCGTGAGCAGCATCACTGCACCGGTGCCCAGCAACATCCATGGCCCAATCATTAACATGCCGGTAGCCTGACCAGCAATCAGGGCAATCAGGGGCAAGACAACAAGTCCGCCAAGCTGGTAAGCTTCCTGAAATCCCCGTACTTTAGCCGAGATCAGCACATTGAGGAGAATAACGGCTAAACTGCATGTAGGGACCACCCAAAGGATCAGAATGATCCAGTTCCAGTTCGGAAACATCAGTGTGCCGAAGATCGGGTACATCAGGATGTTGGCAATGACCCCATAGATGATGAAGGTCACCCAGGACAACAACACTGACGGAATGAAAGCAGCCAGAACTTTACCTCTAAACAGTGTACTCATGCTCATTGGTGTAAATAGCAAACCTTCCAGTGTCTTGCGTTCCTTCTCGCCAGCGAAACTGTTGGCAGTCAGGATGCTGGAAGCCATCACTGGAATGATGAGAAACAAGGGGGCGAACATATACAAGCCAAGAAAATAAACAATGCGTTGATTGTCTGTGCTCATGGTAGCAAGGGAGGGCATCTGTCCACTCTGAATGAGCTTGTCTAATGTGTCCAATACAACATTTAAGTTACTAATCGAGTGTAGATCCACGCGGGATGCAACCCACAACATAGCAGAGGGAACAATGATTCCGATAATTAGCGGTACAATCAGCATAGGCAGCCATAGTTGCACACTGGATGTGACAGAACGAATATCTTTACGAATGAGTGCACGTATCGCCTGACGATTATTCATGTGCATTCGCCTCCCTTATCGCAAAATAGATGCTTTCCAGATCATTACCTTCCATACGTGCCTGATAGACCTGACCATGCTCGGTCAGCTGCCGAAGCAACAACGGAATATGCTCTCGAGACGAGAGTTGGTATGTTGCTGTATGCGCTGTAACCGTCTCAGGCGAATAAATCCCCGTCTTCCAACCGCGTGGCATATCTGCTTCGACCTCTAGCCGCGGTGCGGATTGATAACGCTGAATGATCTCCTGTTCAGTCCCTTTCTCAACAACACGACCCTTTTCCATAAAAATATAATGATCACACACGGCGGAAAGCTGAGTAAGCACGTGTGAGGAGATGAGAATCGTCAGGTTCAGCTCCGTATTTAACTGACGAATGATACGAAGCACAGTCTGGATTCCGTCAGGATCGAGACCGTTGGTCGGCTCATCGAGAAACAAAATCGAAGGGCGGTGCAACAGCACCCGTGCCAGACCTAAACGTTTCTTCATCCCTGTGCTATAGGTACCGACCTTACGATGCTGGTAATCCTGAATCTCAAGGAGATGCACCAACTCGTCAATGCGTTCAGTTGCACGTTTTAGCCCAAAGGCATCCGCAAAAAACAGAAGATTATCCCGCCCACTCATATTTTCGTACAAGCCACTTTGCTCGGTCAGTGTTCCGCAGATTCCCAGCACCTTTTCTGTTTTTATTGATGTATCCATGCCTTGGATGGTAACCAGCCCGCTGTTTGCGCCCAGAACTCCGTTCATGATCCGAATGAGGGTTGTTTTACCCGAGCCGTTTGGGCCAATAAGCCCGGTTATACTGCCCTGTTGAATCGTGAAGCTGACATCTTGTAGCGCTTGATGCTCCCCGAAATATTTGTTTATATTGAGAACCTCAATCATGTATAGTCACCGTCCGTTTTCTAAATTTGATGATTATACGTCCAGCGGTGTCAGATCGTTCAACTAAGACTAAAGAAATATATTATTGCTTCAATAGTCCTGAAATCCTAGTGCATAATTCCCCGGGAAATTCCACCAAATCGGGTCTAAGGTTTGTTTTTTTGACAGGCTGTACAATGTATCCTTGAAAAGAAGGTATGAAGGCCGTTTGAGTGCTGTTTCATTGCTATAGATAATGGAGTAATAGAGTATAGGCCGATATATACATAATGAGTTCGTCTAACACATCCATTTATTCAGTGTGAAGATGTTAAAGCCGGCTAAGTGTTGTGTTAGATCCAAAGGAAAGGTGAAGTGGTTTATGAGTACACCCAATGAATATCGCTTTCAGGTGAACCTGAGCGGAATGATCCAAATTTTATCGAATCATTTATACAGCAGTCCAAAAGTTTTTCTGCGTGAGCTTATGCAGAATGCAACAGATGCGATTACGGCACGCAAGGAAGTGGAACCGGGATATCAGGGAGAAGCTCGTATTGAGCTAACAGGAACCGGAGATCAATTGACGATGATGGTGGAGGACAACGGAGTTGGTCTGACCGAAGCGGACATCCATGAGTTTCTAGCGATGATTGGACAATCCTCGAAGCGGGGACAACAGGCATTGCTGGATGGCGAGACATCGTTTATTGGGCGTTTTGGTATTGGTCTTCTGAGTTGTTTCATGGTCAGTCATGAGATTGTCATGCTGACTCAATCAGTGAAGGGCGGCCCTTCCATGGAGTGGCGCGGCAAGCCGGATGGTACGTATACGATTAGGCAGCTGGACACGCAATTGTCTCCCGGAACGAAAGTATATCTGCGTTGCACGCCGGAAGCGGCACACTACTTTGAAGCGGAGTATGTGAAAGAAGCCTTATTTTATTATGGTGCATTACTGCCTTATCCGGTCACGTTGATTCATGACGGGGGGCAATCTGTAGTTAATCAGGATTCTCCGATCTGGTTAACACGTCCAGAGCTTGCTCGTTCCTGCCGTGCGGAAGTGCTTGCCTTTGGTGAACGTCTGCTTGGGGAGAAATTCCAGGATTTCATCCCGCTGACAACGGCTTCGGGGCGCACGGGAGGCATTGCCTATGTGTTGCCGCACGCCGTGAATTTGAATGCCAAGCGTTCTCACCGGGTCTATCTGAAGCGAATGCTTATTTCGGAGAAGGCCGAGAATATTTTGCCGGAATGGGCGTTCTTTGTAAAATGTCTGATCTGGACCGACGAGCTGCAGCCGACAGCTTCAAGAGAGCATTTTTATGAAAATGAAAAGCTGGAAGAAGTGCGCTCCGAGCTCGGAGACGCCTTGCGGATGGGACTAACCGAAATGGCTGAACAGCAGACTGAACGTCTACAGAAGTTGATTCGTCTGCACGCCCTTTCGATGAAGGCGCTGGCTGTTCAGGATCAGGAATTTTACGCGATGATTCACCGCTGGTTGCCTTTCGATACAACGCGAGGACACCGGGAACTGGGTGAACTGATTGATGAAGGAGAGACACTGTACTATACCAGTACCATTGATGAATACCGCCAGATCCACCATGTGGCTTCTGCACAGTCCATGCTGGTCGTTAACGCAGGTTACATCTACGATAAAGAACTGATGGGGATGCTGCCTGTCATACTGAATAACGTAGAGACCGAGCGTATTGAACCAGATGAAGTATCGATGACATTCACGGATGTTGCACCGGCTGAACGTAACCAGTATTATGATGCGCTACGCCTGGCAGATTCGGCATTACAACGTTTCCGCTGCCGCGCAGAAGTGAAAGGATTCAAGCCCGCTGACTTGCCGGTGTTGTTCACCCTTTCGCAGGAATCATCCACGCTGCGTGCGCTGGAAAAAGCGAGCGAAGAGAGCACAGACTTATTTTCCTCTGTTCTCGGTTCGTTGTCATCAGGTATTAATTCGGCAGGGTACTCGACGTTGTATCTGAATGTGAACAATCCGATCATTAAACGGGTGTTGACGTCACCAGATAATCAGATGACACCGATTGCTATTGAAATGTTGTATGTCAACGCACTGATGATGGGACATTATGCCATGAACAAGCAGGAGCTTGAAGTATTGAACCAGGGAATTGTACGGTTTATTGATTGGGGTTTACGCGCAAATACGAATCATGAGGGAGATGCCTGATGAAGACAGAGATGGAATTCGAAGATTTGATGGAAGAGGCCTATCAGCTGCCGAATGGTTCCGCAAAGCTTGGTTTTTTGGAGGAAGCAGCGCGGGTGGCTGATCTCAATGGTATGGTTGAGGAGGCATACGAAGCACGTTCAGAGATTGTGGATGTCGCCACCTTCTGTGGATATCCGATGAAAGCTTTGATCGCTTTCTCCTGGCAACTAGGCAAGTTTGATCAGCAACCAGAGCTGTATGATGAAGAAACGTTATTGTGGTCTTATAAATGGATTCTTGGCAAAATGCCCGATTTCCCGGAAATCTCACGTGAAAAGATCATGGAGCTGCTCGAGGATTTCGGAGCAAGGTTTAAGTCCTATGGGTACAGCGAGCGTTCTTACTGGTACTACCGTTTCCGCATTTTTATGGATTTCGGAGAGCTGGAAGAAGCGGGGCGCAGTTATGACAAGTTTAGAGCGTTAGACCGCGACTTCATGAGTGACTGCGAGGCGTGTGAGCAGGACGAGATTTTGCGTTATTTTATGTTAAAGGGAGACGACGAGAAGGTGTTGGAAGTCGCCAAGCCGATTCTCAAAGGACGCATGAGCTGTGCGGAGATCCCACATCTGACCTTGTCCGAAGTTCTGATGCCACTGTATCGTTTGGGACGGAAGGATGAGGCAGATAAACATCAGGTTAAAGGATATCGTTTGATCAAAGGTGAAAATGATTTCGTGCAGAGTTTTTCCGAGCAGATGGAGTATCTCGCACTTACGAATCCTGCCAAAGGGATTGATATCCTTGAAGAAACACTGGTGCTCGCAGCCGATCATGAGGATGCGTATGCCAAAATGATGTATTATGCGAAGGCAGCTTCGTTATTGCGGCGCTGGGCTGAAGAAAAGGACTCAGAAGGGTATCGCCTGCGTCTGCCGGCTTCATTCCCGTATGAGGGAGATCCGGGAAACCTACTCAAACTTGCAGATTATTTTGAAGAGTATGCCCAGGCTACCGCAGCCAAGTTTGATCAGCGCAACGGAAACACACATGTATCCTCATTAATTGCATAATTCAAAAGGCTTGTTCGTAAAGGAGAAATCCTTTCGAACAAGCCTTTTTGTCATTTACTTGTATAGCATAATTATTGAACGGATGTTGCTGGAGGAGCGCTTTCTGTCGCTTGATTAGGCGCATTCTCAGCTTTGCTCTCTGGCGT
Organism: Paenibacillus sp. NN59; assembly: GCF_057597225.1. Lineage (NCBI taxonomy): Bacteria > Bacillati > Bacillota > Bacilli > Caryophanales > Paenibacillaceae > Paenibacillus > Paenibacillus sp. NN59. The sequence continues at coordinate 1,640,648 of NZ_CP199678.1, forward strand.
CGCGGCTTCTTTAGTAATCTTCTCAGATCCTGCCTGCTCTGGTTGCTGTGCAGCCATCAATTCAGCGACAATACGATCGGTCGGCTGTGTGATTAACGCATACATGATCGCAGCGTGTTCCTGACGAATGAGAGGTTTGCGTGAGAGGTAATCTGCAGCATTGTCCTCCAGCATTTTGACCTCAGGGCCGTAGATACCCAGCTTCACCATCATTTGCACTGCAGGCACAGCCCAAGCATCTGTGTGGCCTGCAAGTTTAACGTCCTTAAACAGTTCGCTTGGATACTGCAGCTGAAATACTCTCCATATCATAACTGCTGCTTCTTGCCGAACAATGGCTTGATCGGGTTTAAACTGTTTCTCGTCTGCACCTGTAATCATACCCATTTCATAAGCAAGCTGGATATAGCCAGCAGCGGCATGGCCAGCCCAGTCGGTGTCAGCAGGCGGTGATGTTTTGCTAGGCTTGAGTCCACTTAATTTAAGTATATCCTCGATAAATTCCGCACGAGTTACAGTCGTTTTGGGCATGAAAGACTGGTTAGCTTCATTTTCGAAATATCCAAGCGATTGCAAGCTATGGATCGCTTGAGCATAAGGATTGTTCTTCTTAACATCCAGGAAGCCCGCCGCTTTTTGCCCTTTTTTGGCATATCCGAATGGGTTGAGATACGGCTCTCTCATGTAGGTTGTTCCATCTTCATAGGTTTTGAAGGCTGTGAACTGTCCTGTTAATTCATCCGTGAACAGATTGTCCTCCACTTGAATCAGCTTACGTTCACCCAGATACGGATCACTAATGCTTAATTGACTGGACGTTTCACCGCCAGTTTGCAATTTGCTGATGAGTGCACTGATCCGAAGGTCGGCATAAAAACCGTTGAAACGTTGCAACTCTTCCGCAGGTTGCGGTGTGTAATCCTTGAATTGTACGGGTTTAGCGTACTGAGGAAAGAAGTTTTGAATAAAGGCCGAGTAGAGCAGGTTACGCAGAGCTCCATTCTGATTATAGGTAAGGAAGACGCCTGTGTTCTGCTCAGGAATAAAAAATAGATAAGAGCTGTAACCTGACAGGTCGCCTGCTTTGGTGATTACTTTGGAACTGCTTCCCGCCCCAGGGAGCTGAAATGGTGCTTCGAATCCGTACGTGCTATCCGGCAGCAACGGGTGAATGGAAGAGCGATACTGCTCCATACTTTTCACGGTTGCTGGTTTCAAAATCTGCTGGTTATCTTTCTTGCCGTCATTCAGAAAGGCAATCATAAACTTGCCGATGTCATCCGCGGTAGACAGCATGCCGCCTTGTGGCAATGGATTGGGATCAATGAAGTACATGTCAACCGGATTGTGAGCTGCATCATAACCAGTGGCAAGCTGTTTCTGGAATTTTTCATCTAGCATAAAACTGCTGTTGTTCATGCCTAAAGGCTTAAAGATGTGCTCTTGCATGTACGTTTCAAACGGCTCGCCGCTGACATTTTCGACGATCAACCCGAGTAGCAAAAACGAGAAGTTATCGTACATGTAGGCGCTACCAGGCTTTCGCACAACAGGAGGCATGTGCTGCTCGGCGTATTCCTCCATCGTTATGTACTTGCCTTGGTCTGTGTGGATGTCTTCCGGCTGTGGATCACGGATTTCAAACCCTGTGGTGTGTGTCAACAGATGTTCTACGGTTACTTCCGCATCGAATGGATTCTCGAAGTGCAACCCCTTCACATAGGTCTGAAAATCAGCCTTCAGGTCGACCTTGCCTTGTTCAACAAGCTGCATGACCGCAGCAGCTGTGAAGGTTTTGGAGACTGAAGCGACACGAAAAGCGGTGTTTTTCGGATCGACAGGTGTTTTTTTGTCTAGATCGGCATGACCGTATCCTTTTTCAGCAATAACTTGACCATCCTTTACAACGACGACAGACGCACCAACGTAATGTGGTTTGGTTTCAGATGAGGCGAAGAACTTATCCAGAAAAGCATTAGCCGATTCGGTATTCAGTGTTACAGGCTGTTTCGAGCCGTCAGAGTCAGGGGCTGTTGCCCCGGTCTGAGCCTGAACCTGGGGAGCCCAGAGGCTTAAAGAAAGAACAAGTGCCATACATGCGCTGGTCAGGGCGCTCCATTTGGACCGGGTATTTCGGTTGAATAAATACACATCATCACTCCTTTAGTCATTTTTACCAAAGTAGGTAGTTCACTGTGTATTACTGCTTCTGAGCACGATAAGTTTCACGAAAATAAACGCCGATGTTGATGATCCAGATGACTGACAGCAGTATGATCGGGAAAGCGGCAAAGGAATATAAGATCGAATATACGACTAAAGCGGCCATGCCGACGCCAAGCAGGAGATTCATCATCTGAAACGAGCGATAGGCTGCACGATACACGATCCATTTTTCGCCTTCATCCAGCTTTTCGAAGTGATTTTTCTGCATGTTGCGGGAGTTCAAGTCCAGTGCGCGATCAGGGAAGTAGCGATTGTAACGTTTGATCGTCACGCTCTGCAGGACAACGACGATGATTACAGCGATGCAGGCGGCGACCAAATTTCCAAGCGTAAACAGATTGCTAGACTTGGGCAAGTCTCTACTCGATGCGTATAACGACAAGGCAAGGGCGACCCATGCAAATGAAGTAATCACACTGAACGTGCTAAGCATCATGGCGCTTCCAAGCGAACGTTCAGCCGGAGACATCAAGGAGGGATGGTCACTTATATCATCCGCTTCTTCTTCTTCAGGACGGGCAGAGGGGGTACGAGCCAGACTAATGCTGTTCCAAATGGTCATAACAAGCACCACCAGAGCGATCAGGGCAAATAGCAGGTCGTAATCGTAATAAACGGATAGGGTCCAGTTCAGATCAGAAGGAAGCTTGGTGAACGCGGCTGAGGAAATAAATCCGACAACAGCACCGCCAGCGGCATAGAGCGGAAGACGCATTCTTCTTTTTTTGGATGAGGTATTAGCGGTTTGATTCATCTATATTTCCACCTTTCAATTCAAATATTTTTTCAACAGATTCGCCGAACACATGAGCTATTTTTAATGCCAGAACGACCGAGGGAGAATAATCTCCGCGTTCAATCAGAGCAATAGTTTGCCTTGATGCTCCGATGAGCTTCGCCAGTTCTGCCTGAGACAATCGGTCTCTGGCTCGTAACTCCCGAACGTGATTGTGTAATTCTTCCATGTACTCACCTCCATGAATACAATGTATATGATAATCGACTAAATGTAAAGTATAATATACAAAATGAACATGATTATTTACTTTTTATGATGATGAATGAATTCGAATAAACGTAAAAAAGAGCCTCGAAAGGCTCTCAAATGTTTATTTGCGTCTATGGATAGATATTGCTTAAGAGGCATCTGCAAAGGAAGTGTTTGGATTGCGTTTGGCCTCTGCTCGAAGTGACATTCGAAAAAAGAAAAGGGCTCCCAAACCTGCTGTCAGGTATAAACCGGCCATCACATATGAAGGGAAGAGAGCTCCTATTGCCAGGCCAAGACTTCCCAGCAGAGCGGCAACATTATAGCTGAGTCCATCAGCTGCCAGGTATGCCGCGCGGTTTGAATCGGGAATGATGCCGGCTAGAAGAACCTGACGCACAGGTGAATACATAAGCTCCCCAATGGTGAACAGTACAGCAGAAGTTATAAGCAACCATGCCCAGTTACTGAAAGCCAGAACGACAAAACCAGAGGTATAGAGGAGCATTCCGGCTGTTATGATCGTTTTGGAACTGATGCGTCTGATGTACTTGCCGAATGGAATGGCAATTAAGGCAACCATTACTGTGTTGATGATTATGACTATGCTGAACATGTGAAGGCCCGATATATGAAAGCCGAGAAATTCTGAAGCAAATTCATTTTTTAACCTTACGGCAATATATTTATCCAACTGAAATTCAAGGGCAACTGCAAGAACGGTTGCTGTAAAAAAGCCCATAAAACGTTTATCGCGAAGTATTTTTTTGTACGTGTTTAACATGTTGTTTTGTAAAGCTGACTTCAATTGTCCAGAGGGTTCAGATGGTGGAGATACAGATGGGTCATTTGCTGAATTAATTGAAACGTAATGTTTATTTACCATTGTTTCATGAATTAGAAATAGTAGAATTAGCAAGGTTACGATACTTTCCGCACATACCAGACTAAACAGTAGAAAACGAAATGATTCAAATAAAAGGCCTCCCAGCAATGCACCGAAAGTTATGGCTACATTGGTTGTCCAGTACTGCAAACCATAGATGTAATGACGTTCCTGCTCACTGCTTACATCAACAATCATGGCACTTGCAATCGGAGCGGTTATCCCTGAACTGATACTGCTAAGTAGAAACATAAGACATGTAAGTGTGACAGAATTCATCCAGGGTGAATTGGCAGCTGCGAGCCAGAATAGAGAAAATACCTGCAGACTTTGGGCGATGACCATCAGTTTTTTACGTCCCATTCGATCAGACAAGTATCCAGCGGCAAGTCCCGCCAGCATGGAAGCAGCAATATTAACGGTCAGTAGGAGCCCTGCCCATCCAACGCCAATCTGTATACTCAGATAAATCCCCATAAACGGAAGAACAGTCTTTTGTGTCAGATCAGTAAAAAAATCAGTAACAATTCGAATTTTAATATTCGAGTGCAAATCAGCAAATTTCATAGCAAGTATGTCTTCCTTCCTGTGGTCATGTTGATATTATCGAGTATAATAAAATAAAACCTGAAGAAAAACTGTATACATGGTCGTTCATGTTTCGTATTTTAGGGAACAAAGAAAATGGACCATTCGGAGGGACATACATCGCATGGATATATCGGAGCATTATATACAATTGCGCTTGAAGCTTAAGCATGTACGTGATGATCAAGAGCTTTACATCACTATAGGTGAACTTGCGGATTATCTGTGCTGTACGATGCGTAACATGAATCTGATTATGAACAAGTTTCAGGAGCATGGTTGGGCAAGATGGAGCCCGCAGCGCGGAAGAGGAAAAAAGTCCATTCTGGTCTTTTGCAAGCCAGTGGCAGAAGTTGCTGCAGAACGTTTTGATCAGCTTCTGCATGCAAACAGGATGGAAGAAGCCTATGAAATGTCCTCATCCCTGCCACCTCAGTTAAGAGAGAGGCTGTTGCATAGTCTGCAACTTCAATTTGGACTACGTTCCATTGAAGGGGTTGCAGGTAGAACGGATACATTACGAATTCCGCAGAATACTCATTTCCAGACCTTTGACCCAACGCAGACGGCGATGTGGGGGGAAGGTTTTATTATCACTGAGGTTTTTGACCGTCTGGTTCGTTACAATGCAGAGCGGCAGCAATGTGAGCCAAGTCTGGCTATAGCGTGGGAGAGTGATCAGGAGGGTAGAGAGTGGACGTTTTATCTGAACAAAGGCGTTCAGTTTCATCATGGTCGTGTGATGGAAGCAGCAGATGTTAAATTTACGTTTGATCGTATCGTTACTGATCCGGATAATCCTTGCAAAACCATGTTTGGTTCAATTCAACATGTTGAATTGATAGACAACCTGACCGTACGCTTTGTGCTACATAAGCCTAACTTCATGTTGCCTGATCTGCTGAGCAGTTTGTGTGCTTCGATTGTACCTAGGGATGTACAGATGGAACCCCTTCGTCCGATTGGAACAGGACCTTATCGAATTACGCATCATGACGCGACCTTGTTGGTAATGGAGGTATTCCCGACTTATTTCCGAGGCCGAGCATATATTGATCGGGTTGAATTCTTGCAGCTTCCTCAAGCAGACTTGACTGAATCTTTAGTTAAGAAGCGTCTATTCTCAGACGGTGAACTTCGTTCTGTGGAGCATGAGATTCAGGGCGGTGTATTTATGACGTTTAATATGCAAAAGGAAGGCCCGCATCATGATCTTTATTTCCGTCAAGCTGTCCGGCTGTTACTCGATTCGGATCAGTTGGTTGAATCAATGGATAATCCTTACATGGAGAAGGTCGATCGTTTGAATCATGTTCGAGCACGGGAGCAACAAAATGTAATTCCTTCTGAAGAGGCTGTGACAGGTCAGACGGGATCGGACAAGTCTGGACTTGTACAGGCAGCAACGTTGCTTGAGCGCAGTGCTTACCAGGGACAACCGTTGCGAGTCTGGGTTGAAGAAGGGGAGCAGATGGAGGCAGATATGGCTTGGTTTGCCAAGCGTTGTGAATCAGTGGGTTTAAACATAACTGTTGTGACTGGCGATCCTGTTCATATGGTCTATCATGACGAACTGCAGCCTTATGAGATGATCTATACGGGAGAAGTATTTGATGAGCATGTGATGCGGAGTCTGATAACGATGTATACATTCGGAAATACGTTATTTCTGCTTGCAATGAATGATTATTGGAGAGCCGAGCTTGCCCAAGCATGTGAAAATATCGTTATGATTCAGGAACCTGTGCTACGTATGGAAAGATTAATTCAACTGGAGGGGCGGCTGGTTGAAGAGGCGCTTATACTGCCGGTATATGCTTTCAAAGAAGTGCACGCCCATGATGTCTCGCTACGGAATTACAAAATTTCAGGCTATGGTTTGCCGGATTTGCGGCAACTTTGGATTAAAAGAAAAACAGATGCGCCGAATACGGAGACAAGTTATCCGGTGTATATCCCGCTATGGTAGACAAGAAATCCGTTTCAACAACGTTTCATGCCATGCTTGTCAAACTAGTCCGCATATATCGAACAAGTCCCTCATAACATGTACTAATCAAGTAGGGGTTCTGCTGTACGCACAATCCTGAAGTGAAAACATGTGCTAAAGGGGATGATGTCATGCGCCGAATATCATGGATGCTTGCCATGGTATTGGTCTTATCGGCCTTACTTGCCGCCTGCGGGAAGAAGGATGCGGCAGCTGTGGTCAAAGATCTGAACGAAGTCGTTGGAGAGATGGAAAGTTACCAGGGAGCAGGCGTTATGACGCTGCATACCGGAGAAACACCGCAGCAGTACAAGGTCGAGGTATGGCATCAGAAGCCTTCGTATTACCGTATTGCACTAACCAATGCCAAGAAGGATGTTACGCAAATTGTACTTCGTAACGATGAAGGTGTGTTTGTACTGACACCGAGCCAGAATAAAAGCTTCCGTTTCCAAAGTGATTGGCCGGATAACCAGGGTCAGGTTTACTTGTATGAAACGTTGATTCGAAGCATTACAGGGGATACGACCCGTCAGTTTGCAGATGAAAAGGAAAGCTATGTATTCGATGTTGCTGCCAACTACAATACACATGCTCTCGTAAGACAAAAAATCTGGCTGAACAAGAGTGATTACGCACCAAAACAAGTAGAAGTGTCCGACTCTAATGCCAATGTGGTGGTGGACGTGAAGTTTGACAGCTTCAAGTTCGGAGCCGAATTTGGAAAAGATGCCTTTGATATGCAACGCAACATGACGGCTGCAACAGAAGAAGGGAATAAGACAGGAACAGATGCAGGTGCTGCTCCAGCCGAGAAAACCGATGACGCCGCCGGACAACAGCCAGCTAATCCTCGGGCTACGCCAGGCTCCGAGGGAACCGGGGGAGCTGTTGATGGGCAGACAGGCGTAAGTGAGGGTACGGATCAACAAGGAACACAAGGAGCAGAAGGTTCAGAAGGGGCAACAAGTGGGCAGGGTACCGAAGAACCTACTGTGGCTGAACCGCAAGAAGCCGAGAGCTTTGGTGTTATTCAACCGACATATGCGCCGGAAGGTGTCAAGCTGAAGGATGATCAGATTCTGGAAGAAGCCGGGGATTATTCCGTTCTGCTTCGGTATGAGGGAACCTATAATTACACCATATTTGAAGCAAGACCTCAGGATCGTGCTGTATCCCTTGCCCCTTCCCGTCTGGTTGATCTTGGATTTACAGCGGGTATGATTAGCGGAGATGCTTTGCAGACGCTGACCTGGACTTCCGATGGCGTGGAATACCGAATTACAAGCGCGGATCTGCCTGAGAATGAGATGGTACGTATAGCGACCTCCATGCAGGAAGAGTCAGGTAAATAAAACGAGAACGCATAGCCGTGCTATCCCAAGGAATGCTATAGAGCATCGGAGAATTCAATTCTCCGGTGCTTTATCTATTTTTACAGTACCCAAGAACATGCCTAGTTCAGTCTAAAAATACAAAATACGCTTCTACGCGCAGTGAACCGGGTAATAAGCTGATGTAAGCAAGTTATATACAGCTGTATATTGAGACCCAAGCGGACTGTAATAACTGTGCTTATCGGCCGTCTTCTGCACTTGATTATGGTTCTCTGCAGGCTATTACAGCATATGATCTGAGAAGCGAAATTTCTGCTTATTTGACAGTGACATGCTGGGGCATTACGATGGAGTCTGACGTGAGCCGGATTAAGAAGATTAGAGAAGGTGACTTAACGTGCAAGGACAATATCGGCCGACTCAGGCGGAGATCAATCTGGATCATTTGCGAGGCAACGTAACCGCCTTTCGTAAGGCGTTACCTCAGGGTACGAGATTTCTCGCTTGTGTAAAGGCCAACGCTTACGGGCATGGTGCAGTAGAGACAGCCAGAGAATTGGAACGAGTAGGCGTGGATTATTTAAGTGTAGCGTTCCTGGACGAAGCTCTTGAACTGCGTCTGCACGGCATCACAAGCCCGATTCTGGTATTGGGGTATACGCCGCCTGAAGGAGTCGCTGTAGCGTGGCAACATGATGTGACGATTACATTGTTTAGCAGAGAAGTGCTTGAGGCTATCAAACAGGTGAATCCAGGCACATTCGCAAATCAGCTGAAAGTTCACATCAAGATCGACAGTGGCATGGGCAGATTGGGTCTGCTACCTGGCAATGAGGCCTTTGACTTTATACAAGAGGTTTCCTCACTTGATCAGGTAATGCTGGAAGGTATGTTTACTCACTATGCCAAAGCAGATGAAGAAGACAAGACCTATACACTGGAACAGTATCGACGGTTTCAGAGCGTTACAGAGACGCTTCGGAATCAGGGATGTGTCATCCCGATTATACATACGGCGAACAGTGCCGCTACTATTGATACACCTGAATTATCCTATGATATGGTACGTGTGGGCATAAGTCTGTATGGACTGTATCCTTCGGTAGAGGTGAATCACCAGGTAGTGAAACTGCTCCCGGTAATGACACTGAAGACAAAAGCGGTTCTGGTCAAAACACTGCCGTCCCATTGGGGAGTCAGTTATGGAACCCGTTATTTTACACATGAAAATGAACGAATAGCGACCTTGCCTATCGGCTATGCAGACGGATTCTCAAGAATGCTGACAGGCAAAGCACAAGTGCTTGTACGTGGCCGCCGCGTTCCTGTCGTTGGTACGATCTGCATGGATCAGTGTATGGTGTCGCTACAATCTTTCGCAGAAGAAGCGGAAGCAATTCAAGCCGGCGAAGAGGTTGTTCTCATCGGTCACCAGTCTGGTGGTGTAATTACCGCTAGTGAAGTGGCAGACCAGCTTGGTACGATTCACTATGAAGTGATCTGCATGATGGCACATCGTATTCCTCGGGTCTATACCCGGGGAGGAGAGGTAGTCGCCAGAATCAATCCCCTTTTGACAACGTAATTCGCAAATTGGACACGATTACCAGCAAAGTTTTTTTCAGAACAGAAGGAATACTGTCGCAGTATCTCGAAATATGTACGTTGTCAGGAATTAAATCCTGAAATGCGATGTTTAGTCTGTACGAATAATGATTCCCGTGTTTATAATGGAGTACAGCATACTTGATATACGCGGGGCATATATATTCCTTTGTATAAAAGTTCTGGAAAAGCGTAATACTGGTTCACAATGGCGAAAGGTTTGTGGGGGTGGAAGAAAGGTGGCCAACTTGCAGAACACCAAGCGGATTATGATCAGTTTGCCTGATTATCTTTTGCAGGAAGTGGATGGCATCGTAGCGCTGGAGAATTCCAACCGCAGCGAATTGATTAGGCAAGCAATGAAGCTGTACTTGACGGAACGGAAGAAACGTTACATCCGTGAATCAATGCAGCGAGGGTACATGGAGATGGCTAAAATTAACCTGACCATGGCATCCGAAGCCTTTCACGCGGAGGAAGATGCGGACAGCACTCTGGACCGCTTAGTTAGCGGGGTGTAGACAGTGATCGTAAAACGTGGTGACGTTTTTTTTGCGGATCTTTCTCCCGTTGTCGGTTCTGAGCAAGGTGGCGTCAGGCCGGTTCTGGTCATCCAGAACGATATCGGCAACCGGTTCAGTCCAACCTGTATCGTGGCGGCGATTACCGCCCAGATTCAGAAGGCAAAGCTGCCAACACATGTCGAGATTGATGCAGCGGCGCATGGCTTTGACCGGGACTCGGTGATTTTGCTCGAACAGATTCGGACGATCGATAAGCAGAGGCTGACCGACAAGATTACGCATTTGGACGAGGAGACCATGAAATTGGTTAACGAGGCCTTGCAGATCAGCTTGGGTTTAATCGATTTTTAGGGTAAAGCGTAGCACTTGATGTGCTTGCTCGCCTGTCTGTTGACAACGGATGTTCCTGTGAGGGAACACACAATTTCAGAATGTAATCTTAAGAGCGTGCGATACCTTTATGGGTGTTGTGCGCTCTTTTGATTAAGACTTGGTGAAAGCGTAGAACATTGATGATCTTTTCGTTATAATGGAACCTGAGAAACCGTTTACCCGAAAGACCTATATAGATAGATGGAGGAGACATATGAGCATTTACATCAATCAGGAGAAACTTCAGTTTCATTTACAGACCCGCGAGGCGAGCTACGTATTTCAGGTATTGCCTTCGGGGTATTTGGTGCATTTGTATTATGGTAAAAAACTGCGTGATACCGACCTGAGCTGGCTTCATGTTCGGACGGAAAGAGCATCCTTTAGTCCAAATCCGGTGCCGGAGGATCGTACGATTTCGTTTGACACCCTGCCAGTGGAACTTCCGGTCTATGGAACGAGCGATTTCCGCAACCCGGCCATCCAGCTGGAACTGGAGAATGGTTCAACGGTATCCGAGTTTACGTATACAGGCCATCGTTTGGTCAAGGGAAAAGAGGCGTTAACGGGACTTCCGGCAACGTATGTAGAATCCGAAGATGAAGCGGATACGCTTATTATTGAAATGCAAGATCAGGTGTCGGGTGTGAAAATTGAGTTAACGTATACTGCGTTTACTGCTTTTAACGCCATTACACGCTCGATGCGTATCGTGAATGAGAGCGCTAACGTGGTAAATGTACTGCGAGCACTCAGCTCTTCTGTAGACCTGCCACATGCAGATTACGAATTGCTGCAACTCTCGGGTGCTTGGACTCGTGAACGTGACATCGTTCGTCGTCCACTTGCTTCCGGATTGCAAGGAATCGAGAGCCGCCGTGGCTCCAGCAGTCACCAGCAAAATCCGTTCATTGCCTTGATGACACCGGGAACGGATGAAGATCAAGGTGAAGTGTATGGATTCAGTTTAGTATATAGCGGTAGCTTTACTGCACAGGCAGAAGTGGATCAGTTCTATACCACTCGTGTATCTGTTGGTATTAATCCGTTTGAGTTCAGCTGGAAGCTTGAACCGCAGGAGTCGTTCCAGACACCTGAGACTGTTATGGTCTACTCGGCTACGGGCCTGGATGGCATGTCTCAATCCTACCATGAATTGTACCGCGAACGTCTGGCGCGTGGACAATTCCGCAATGCTGAGCGTCCTGTGCTGGTTAACAACTGGGAGGCAACGTATTTCGGGTTTAATGCCGATAAGATTGAGCAGATCGCACGTGCAGGGCAGAAGCTCGGCATTGAGTTGTTCGTGCTGGATGACGGTTGGTTCGGTCACCGGGACAGCGATAATTCATCCTTGGGCGACTGGATTGTGGACAAAAACAAGTTGCCTCAAGGACTGGATGACTTGGCTAACCGTGTCACAGGTCTGGACATGCAGTTCGGGCTGTGGTTCGAGCCAGAGATGATCTCCCCGGATAGTGAGCTGTATCGTAAGCATCCGGACTGGTGTCTGCATGTGCCTGATCGCCGCCGTACCGAAGGAAGACAACAGCTTGTGCTCGACTTCTCCCGTCAGGATGTGCGTGACGAGATCGTTCGGATGTTGTCCGATGTTCTGGGCTCTGCACCGATCACTTATGTGAAGTGGGACATGAACCGTAACATGACAGAGGTCGGCTCTGCATTACTCCCGGCGGACAGACAGCGCGAAACGGCGCACCGTTATATGCTAGGACTGTACGAAGTAATGGAGCGTATCGTTACTTCCTTCCCGCATATTTTGTTCGAAAGCTGCTCTGGCGGAGGCGGACGTTTTGACCCGGGCATGCTGTATTACATGCCTCAAGCATGGACCAGCGATAACACGGATGCGATCTCCCGTTTGCGGATTCAATACGGTACAAGCCTTGTATATCCTGTAAGTTCCATGGGTTCACATATTTCGGCTGTGCCAAACCATCAGGTGAACCGGATCACTTCTCTGGAGATTCGCGGTCATGTTGCGATGTCGGGCAACTTTGGATATGAGCTGGATCTGACGAAGTTTACAGACGAAGAGAATGCAATTGTAAAAGCACAGGTCGACCTATACAAGGAAATTCGCAGTACGGTACAATACGGTACTTTCCGTCGTCTGCTCAGTCCGTTTGAAGGCAATGAAACGGCATGGATGTTCATTGCACCAGATGGCGGTGAAGTGATTGTATTCTACTTCCGTGTACTTTCTGAACCGAATGCACCGCTTCAACGTCTGAAGCTGAAAGGGCTTGATCCAAACGCGGATTACCGCCTGAAAGGCGGCTCAGAGACGTTTACAGGCGATGCCTTGATGTATGGCGGTATTGCTGTAGGTAGTGAGTCTGGAGACTACCTGAGCGAAATGTTCCGGTTTGAGCGGGTGTAAATAAGTTGAACTAGAGATTTTACACAGTCCACTCCGATGACAGAATAACCTTCCATTCGCTGTTATCCCCAGATTTTTTGATTCCCTTTTCCAAAGGGGAAAATCCGGTGATAAAGGCGAACGCTTCGCTTTTCCAGGTTTTTTCTGTCCCCTCCGTTAACGTGTAAAAGAAACTCTCAACTTATTTAGGTGAATTGGAGTAAATTATTTTTTAAGAAGACCAGGGGACGTCATGATGACGTTCTCGGTCTTTTTTTTCGTTCAACGGGGAAGGATGTTAGGAGTGCAATAACGCAAATGACAGACGTGCCATAGGAATGATAGAAATTTCAACGTGATTTTGTGATAATATAGAGAAGAGTGTTATTTAGAGCTTGAAAAGCTTGAGATCAACTTCGGATGATCGACCATACTGTTATTATGCAGCACTGCTGCCCTGAAATGAGTATTATGAACGATTCAGGAAGGAAAGAGGGATTTATTTGTCTGAACAGGAAACGGTTCTGGAACCCAATGAAGAAACATTAAAGGCGGAACGCCAAGAACGAATCATCAAACAGGTAGCCAAGGAACTGTCACTGTCCTTGAAGCAGATTCGCACCACATCGGAGCTTCTGGACGAAGGCAATACGATTCCGTTTATCGCCCGCTACCGTAAAGAAATGACTGGAGAACTGGATGAGAACCAGCTGCGGCAGATTGAAGAACGCTTGGTGTATTTGCGTAATCTGGAAGACCGTAAACTGGAAGTTATCCGTATTATAGAGGAACAGGGCAAGCTGACCAAAGAGCTGGAGAAATCCATTAAGCAAGCTGTCAAGTTGCAGGAAGTAGAGGATCTGTACCGTCCTTACCGTCAGAAACGTAAAACGCGTGCCAGTGTAGCCAAGGAAAAAGGTCTGGAGCCGCTCGCCGTATGGATCTGGGAACAGCCGAAACAAGGAGATGCACTTCAGGAGGCTGCGCGTTATATTAATGCAGAACTCGGGGTGGAGGATGCAGAGTCGGCTCTTCAAGGGGCAAAGGATATTCTCGCTGAAAATATTGCCGATGATGCGGCTATTCGCGCCTGGATTCGCAGATATACACTGGATCACGGCATGCTGACTTCAGAAGCCAAGGATACGGAGCAAGAGTCGGTATACGAGAACTATTATAGTTACCGCGAATTAGCCAAAAAGATGCCGCCGCACCGCATTCTTGCGATTAACCGCGGGGAACGGGAGGGTATTCTCAAGGTTGGACTAGACGTGCAAGCCGAACCAGCTCATCGCCATATGGAAAGCCAGATTATTCGTGGTGCTTCTGCGGTGCAAGATATTTTGCGTGCCGTCGTCGAAGATGCGTACAAACGTCTGATTGCACCGTCCATTGAACGTGAAGTGCGTGCCGAGTTGACGGAAAAAGGGGAAAATCAGGCGATTTCGGTGTTCTCCGCGAATCTTCGTAACCTGCTGTTACAGCCACCGATTCATGGCAAACGTGTACTGGGTGTCGATCCGGCATACCGGACAGGCTGTAAACTGGCAGTTGTCGATGATACAGGGAAATTGCTCGAAGTAGCTGTAACTTACCCGACACCTCCGCATAACAAGAAGCGTGAAGCGGCTGAAGTGTTCCATCGGATGATTAAGCAGTACGATATTGGATTGATCGTTATTGGTAACGGGACAGGTTCGCGTGAGACAGAGCAGTTTGTAGCCGAGATCATTCAGGAGAATGGCGATGACAGTCTGGTTTATCTGATTGTGAACGAGGCTGGTGCAAGTGTGTACTCTGCATCCAAGCTTGCCCAAGAGGAATTCCCGGATCTGGATGTTGCCGAGCGTAGCGCGGCTTCTATTGCTCGCCGGGTACAAGACCCGCTGGCTGAACTCGTTAAAATTGATCCAAAAGCGATTGGCGTCGGCCAATACCAGCATGATGTATCCCAGAAGGTTCTGGAAGAGAGCTTGAAGGCTGTCGTAGAATCCGCAGTTAACCATGTTGGCGTGGATGTTAATACGGCTTCACCTTCCTTGTTGTCTTATGTTGCTGGTGTTAATGCAACTATTGCCAAAAACATTGTCAAATATCGCGAAGAGAACGGCCGTTTCACAAGTCGTCGCCAGTTGCAGAAAGTGCCCCGTTTGGGCGCAAAAACATATGAACAATGCGTAGGCTTCATGCGTATCTCTGAAGGGGAGAATCCACTGGATCGTACGCCAATTCACCCTGAATCGTATAAGGTGGTTGATCAGCTCTTCAAAGAGCTTCAGGTCGAGCTGGACAAACTCGGAAGCAAAGAACTGTCTGTACTTCTGTCCGAACAGCAGACAGAACAGTTGGCCGTTAAACTGAATGTCGGTGTGCCTACACTACGTGACATTCTGGACAGTTTACAGCGCCCGGGTCGTGACCCTCGTGAAGAGATGCCGCTGCCGATTTTCCGCACCGATGTACTCAAGATTGAAGATCTGGTGGAAGGTATGGAACTGCAAGGTACCGTTCGAAATGTCATTGACTTTGGTGCCTTCGTTGACATCGGCATCAAAAGTGATGGGCTTGTCCATATCTCTCAATTGAGTAACGGGTACGTTAAACATCCGATGGATGTTGTTTCCGTTGGTGATAATGTGACCGTCTGGGTGATGAATGTAGATACGAAAAAAGGCCGTGTTGGCCTGACGATGAAAAAACCTGCATCTGCAAATTCGTGATTAATTATCGCGTTTTGGCATCATGATGTGATGTCAAACTAAACGTCTGTAGACGTATATACGTGTAAACGTATAATGGGACAGCCTTCCGCATTGGGAAGGCTGTTTGCTGTTAAGTATTATCCTTTTTGGTGCAATGGTATGGATAGGTATGGTGTTTGGTGTACAAGGCTTAGATTTCGTTCTCGATGTTGCGCTGTGAACCGCTGGCAGGTTTGTTGCGATAGAAATACCAGCATTCGTTCAGTAACTTGATTTGACGACTGTCCTTTTTGTGGAACGCCCGCATGAGTTGGTTGCAGAGCCATTGAGGCAAAGGAATCTCCTCCTTTTGCATAATTCATCTGTACGTTAGCATATGTGGCAATAGCCTGGACTGTGCGGGATAACTCCATGTCAATTCAAAATGATCATAATCTGTTGAACCAGAACGAAAAAAAGCACATTCCCCTGTGCGGGAAGTGCGCCTTTTGCATTGTATTGAGTTTTGCGAATCAAAAGAGAAGGATTACAATATTGCGGTAAGGTAATGGTTGAGGAATGCTCATACATCTGGTTTTAAACAGACATAATTTCCCTATGAAATGAATCAGAACGACTCCATCTCTTCTTCATACCATTGTTCCAATTGGGCTTGTAGTGCCCGGATCTCGGTAAGCAGGGAAATCAAAGGATAATTGCTTTCACGCAGGGCAGCAAAACGCTCTTCAAGGGCATTGATATAATCAAGCCCGCCGATGATGGACAAGTTTTCGTTTAACAGATCGAGATGATCACATTCGGCAATAGCCCAGGGTAGAACGGGTACATCTGTTGCCGTGAGTTTGTCGATTTCCTTGTGCAGACGCAGATTAAGCGCACTGAGTTGATAAGCATAATCCGCGGGCATTTCAACAAACTGTAATTGTTGCTCCTGCTGCAGGATGACATAGCGCATTGTAGGCATAACGAGTATTAATCTCCCCTCATACATTCTACTTGACAGTGTAGCCTACGAAACGGTTAAAATTCAAGTATTGTACGGGAAAAACAGTGTGCTCGGGCGGGTGGAGAGAGAGGAGAATGATGGAAAATAAGGAATTACAACAATGGATTGAACAGATTTCTCTGGAACATTTCGGAGTTCCGTTTACTCATGAAGCGATATTTAACCGTCGTCTGACGACAACGGGTGGAAGGTATATGCTCAAAAGTCATCGGATCGAGATAAATCCACATCAGCTCGAAGTTTATGGAAAAGACGAGGTTGAGAAAATTATCAAGCATGAACTGTGCCACTATCATCTGCATATTCGAGGGCGGGGATACCAGCATAGGGACCCGGAATTCAAGGCACTTTTGCAAAAAGTAGGTGGTTCAAGGTTCTGTCAGTCTCTCCCCGGAGACAAGGGCAGAAAACCGCTACCGTATCGGTACAAGCTGGTATGCAAGAGTTGCGGGATGGAGTATTTGCGTAAACGGAAAATAGATCCCAAGCGTTATCGCTGCGGTCGATGTTCAGGCAAACTGACAATTCAAACCATCTGACGAACACTAGGAATAATTTGTTGTAAAAAGGGAGTCAAAGGCAGGTTGACTTGAATTATTAATCATGATAAATTAATGTTATTCAAGTTAATTTTCCCTGATAGCTCAGTTGGTAGAGCACTCGACTGTTAATCGAGTTGTCACAGGTTCGAGTCCTGTTCGGGGAGCCATTTCTTGGAGAGATACCCAAGTGGCTATAAGGGGACCCTCTGCTAAGGGGTTAGACTGCGTAAGCGGTGCGAGGGTTCGAATCCCTCTCTCTCCGTTCTGAATATACTTCTATGCCAGGGATGAGAACCCTAAAGGTTCGTCGGAGCATAAGCTTCGGTAGCGATACATCGCAGTCTCGAGCGAAGTGAGAGTATCCCTCTCTCTCCGTTCTGATTATACACTTTTAATCCTCTTTACATGAATGAGAAAATTATTCATGTAAAGAGGATTTTTTGGTTTTTTAGCATCTGAGCCGTTTACAGGGAAATACCCAAAAGTTCGTACAAACCTGATTTTCCAGCCTCGGTTACTTCTACGGAGCGACTTCCTGTTTTTTGACGAATCCAATTCAGTTCAAGTAATCGCTGAACGAGCTGTTCACCAAGCAAGCCGGACAGGTGATGACGGCGTTCGCTCCAGTCCAGGCATTTACGAGCGATGGCCCGGCGTGATCCTGGCTTCAATTGCAGCTTAATTCCAAATGAGCTAAACCACTGCGATCCCTCCTCCGTAATTAGATAATCCTTACCTTGCGTTTCTTTAGGTTCAACCAGATAACCTCTCTTGAGCAATGCTTCGCAGAGTAAAACCCCGAGTTTTCCAGCCAGATGCCCGTAACAGGTGCGAGCATAACTTAATTGTTGCAATTGATTGGATTGCTTCAATGAGCGAACCTGTACCGCTGGGGCAATGCTGGCCATTTTCTCAATCAGATCCGCAATGTCCTCGTTCGCGAGACGATAATACCGATGACGACCTTGCTGTTCTACTTCCAATAGTCCTCCCGCTACAAGTTTAGCAAGGTGATTACTTGCGGTCTGTGGACTGACTGCGGCCATATAGGCCAGCTCGCCGGCAGGTAACGCCCTTCCATCCAGCAGAGCGGAGAGGAATATAGAACGGCTTGTATCGGCAATAAGTGAGGCGATAACAGTAATATTCGGATATGCATTCATACTTCGATGATAGTTGAAATAATGCTGTATTACAATTGGTTTCAATTCATGAATTGAACAGGAGAGGTATAAGGTGAGCAACGATATGCAGCAGTATAGCACAAAACAAACTACCCAGTCGGCTCGGATGAATCAGCACGAGACTATTAATCCCAGTATTTTATACTATGGCACCCCTGTGATCATCCTTAGTACTTTAAACGAAGATGGGTCTACGAATCTTTCCCCATTATCGTCTTCTTGGGCGCTGGGGGATTGTCTGGTACTGGGGATAGGTACACAGGGCAAGGCTTATGAGAATCTCTGTCATCATCCTGAATGTGTTATTAATCTGCCGGATGACTCGATGTGGGGAAGAGTAGAAGCGCTGGGGCGGTTGACGGGAAGCTCTCCCCTGCCAGAAGTTAAAGAAGAAATGGGATATACGTTTTGCCAAGATAAATTTAGGACAGTAGGTCTGACGTCTCAAAGTTCAGTTCAAGTAGCGCCAGATAAAATAGCTGAATGTCCGCTTCAGATTGAAGCGGCTGTACAACATATACGTATCCCGGAGCATACGCCGAATATGGCGATTGTAGAAGTGAAAGCGGTGAAGGTGCATGCACATTCTCATTTGATTTCAGATTTCAATAAGATTGATCCGAAGCAATGGCATCCGTTGATTTATAATTTCAGGCATTATTACGGACTTGGGGAGAGACAAGGCGAGAATTTTCGGGCATAGAAATAAATGGCTGATGAGATCGAATAAGAGGTCGAGTGAGAGGTTAAGTGAGAGTTGCGCTCCTTGGCATGTTACGGAACCCAAAAAACAAGCACAGGCTGGCTCGGTTAAGGAGACTGCTGTGCTTGTTTTCACTTCACTAATGTTACTAACCTTTGAATGGTACTTTATCAGCCTTCCGAGACAATGGTTTCCTCAGGCGCGATCGGTTTGCCTTCTAACAGGCTATGAATCGCATGAGCGACGCCATGCTCTACATTGGTTAGTGTGATTGTTTTAGCCATGGCGCGAATTTCGGGTTCGGCATTGCCCATTGCGATACCTAGCCCAGCCATTTGTAACATGGAAACATCATTAAAGTTATCCCCGATCGCGGCTGTGTCTTTCATCGAAATGTTCAAGTGCTCCGCCAGTTTGGAGAGGGCATTGCCTTTGGATACATCCGGGTGTTGCATTTCAAAGTTATGCTCAAAGGAGACTACCATTGCCACATCGGTTCTTGAGGAGAAATATTCACGTCCGCGTTGCACCTTCGCTGGATTCATCGAGAAGGCCATGATGTTATAGATGCAAGCTTCTGCCGGAATTTCAAGATGGTTGTTCACGCGGTGATAGTCTTTTTTGTCGTAGTGTTTTTTGATCGAACGGATCATGCGCTCGATATCTTCACCGGGTTTTGATCCCAGGACACGTTCCAATTCGGCGAGCATCGTCTCATGAGTACTGATTGCAGCGTATATGCCCATCTGAGTTGAAGCTTCATAATAAATGTGCTCATCTTCCAGCCATTGCATGACAGAAGCGGCCGTTTCACGTTCCAGAGGGAGGTGGAATAAGCGTTCTCCATTCTCATCATGAATGGTAGCGCCGTTGGAACCGATAATCGGTGTTTTGATTCCGCCTTGGCGGCTAATCGCCACAACATCTGAATATACGCGTCCGGTCGCAATGGTTACTTTCATGCCAGACTGTTGCGCTTTCTGGATGGCATCGGCATTCTCGCGGCTAATCTGGCTGTCTCTATTCAACAAAGTTCCATCTAAATCGGTAGCAAATAACCTCATATCTTTACAACTCCTTATCTTGTGTGGGTTCAGGGATTAGAATCTCAACCTTTTGTTCGTTTAAAAAATCCAGCCATTCCTGATCCGGCCATTGATCTGTAATTAATACGTCTACCAGCGACCAGTCTGCAAAACGATAACCATAACGTTTGCCCATTTTGGAGTGGTCGGCGAGGATAATTACTTTTTTGGCCGATTTCATCATCTGATGTTTGATCTTGCCTTCCTCTTCAGAAGCACTGAATCCATCCATAGTGAGACCGCCAATGCCTATAAAGGCTTTATCCACATAGTAGTGGGAGAGTGTCTCAATAACCGGTGTACCGTAGACATAACGCTGTTCCTTATCCAATCGGCCTCCTAACAGTCGAATCTGGACTGCTGTGTGCTTGGATAACGAATCAGCAGAGTGAATGGAATTTGTAATTACAGTGCAGGATTTCCCGTTCAGATTCTCCGCGCAGGACTGCACCGTTGTGGAGGAATCCAGGATAATGGTTTCTCCTGAACGAACGAGAGCAGCGGCCAGTTTGCCAATGGCTCTTTTTTCCTCAGATACATACTTCAACCGATCCTGATACGACTTGAACTCTTGTGGGGGAGAAGGGAGGATTGCGCCACCACGTGTACGAATAATAGCTTCCTGCTCTTCGAGTTTAATCAGATCCCGGCGTGCCGTATCTCGTGAGACATCGAATAAAGATACAATCTCTTCAGCCGAGATACGATGATGCTTGCGCAGGTGCTCAATAATGAGTTGCATGCGTTCTTCTTGAAACAAACGTAAAGCCTCCTTATATTCATGGATGACCGTGCGTTGTACTATAGTTTAATTATAAGTAATTATAATGTGATCTGCAATATTGTAAGTGAAAATAAGTTTTCATAAGTTTTTTAATCATTAATTTACATAATTAAAGTACGGTCATGACAAGAATGTGATTTTAGATATAACGAGATAAGGTAAATAAGAAGCGAGATTAGGAGATAAGAAGTCGGCCGATGGGTTGAGAAAATGACCTTTGGATGCGAGCAAAAATTTGGGTTTTAAAAGATTATAAAAAAAGTGTTGCACTGTTATGTTTCTCTGTGATATACTCATTCTTGTCGCCAAGAAGACAAATTGTTCATAAGGCCCGTTGGTCAAGGGGTTAAGACACCTCCCTTTCACGGAGGTAACAGGGGTTCGAATCCCCTACGGGTCATAGTATTACCTCATTCTTCACCGTAATAGATTCGTCTTTAATAAGGGGTTTCTTTGAAAGTCACTGCTCTGTAACATTCGATATGAAGCATGGCATAACATCAGGTGAAGGTACATTGAGAGCCATTAGCTCAGTTGGTAGAGCACCTGACTTTTAATCAGGGTGTCGAAGGTTCGAGCCCTTCATGGCTCACCATTTACAATTTTATATGCGGTCGTGGTGGAATGGCAGACACGCTATCTTGAGGGGGTAGTGGGTGTATACCCGTGGAGGTTCGAGTCCTCTCGACCGCATCAGATTTTAGAGTGAGACATCCTTAAGGAATTAAGGGTGTCTTTTTCTATTTTTTTCGCGAATGCTAAGTTATTGTTTAAAACGAACCTTTAATCAGCGAACCGGGCCAATCAGATTGAAGTATTTATCGGACGATACTCCAGACGACTGGAACAGTGATTTTCCTGGATATAAAAGGGCTGAGGATTCAGAAATATTGTGCTATAATTCAATCATATGGCATTTAAGTTGATATTACGGTTGGAAGGCGGTTCTTGCATGAAGTCAATCTATGAGCGAATTGAGCACCTGATTGCCGAAAGAGGGATGACAAAGAAGGCCTTCTGTGAACAGCTGAAGATAAGCACAGGCAATCTGGGTGACTGGAAACGTGGTAAATCAATCCCGAGTACAAATAAACTCATTGAAATTGCTTCATTTTTTGATGTGAGTCTGGACTGGTTAATGATTGGGCGTTTATCGAAGGAAGCCATTGTGCGGGAAAAGCGGGAAGATTATTTTTTTAACGTGTTGCGGCAATTGAATTGCCAAGAGAGTGAATTATCGACTGTGGAACAGTCTTTTATTAGTGAATATATCGAGTTCACTCGTTATCGCAAATTCAAAGAGAGTAAAGATTCCGGAAACTATAGCTACCAACCTGAAGCGGAAGACGAAAATAAGTCAGAGCAGGAAGGGACGTAAGTGTCTCTGATTGATAAAAAAACCTCCATCTGTGCCCAAGGGAATGATTTCCGGGACAGTAGGGAGGTTTTTTTTCTGTAGAAATATCGGTTTAGTGATGCTGGTCAAGAATACTGGAGTATTTGGGGTACAACTGGCGGATACAATCTGGGCAGATGTCGTGTGTAAACTCGGCGGAAGTATGTTTTTCCAGATAGCGCTCGACGCTGTTCCATTCGTCTGATTCATCCTTGATATGTTTGCAAACGGCACAAATAGGCAGTAGTCCATGGAGGGTGCGAGCTTCAGTCAAGGCTTGTCGCAGCTGAAGTTCTGTCTTCTTCTGTTCTGTAATATCTGTGTGAGCCACCAAAGCGAGGTTGGTATCCATCGTAGGTCCGTTCTGTAAGGGAGTAAGTTCTACGCGAAACCATTTCTCTTCGTTGTGTGGTGTAATAACAGAGATATCGTATGTATGGGTTTTGTTAAAAGGAACAACGTTATGCCTCAGATACCTCGCGAACTTGGATGGATAGTGGTTTTTCTGTTGTGCTGCCCATGCTTCCATCAGGTGAAGGTAATGATTGTGGCGGCTGGCTGCGCGTAAGAAGAGTTTATGAAGTCCGTGCTGCCAGGCCCGGTTACAGCTTCGTATCATCCATTGATGATCAATAATGATCAACTGATGATTGGTCGCCTGGAACGATAGGCTTTCCAGGTCGGATGTAATGGTTCCCATGAGAGAAGTCCTCCTTATGATGGATGAAAGTGTTCTTATCTCAGTTCCTCTGGTATGTTCAAAATGTCAGCGACCTGATGTCTGAATCGGGTTGCTTTGCGTGTGCCATGAATAAGGTTGGATAGACGGTAGGGCGGAATATCATGTTGTTCGCAAAAGGTTTTCTGATCGACCTGAAGTTCGGTTAGCCGTCGTTTGATAGCCCATCCGAACGGAGTGACTGGCTTCTTCTTGTTCAATAGGGTTCACCCCTGAGTGGATTTTATAGTATTCAGCAGGTCATTCTTCATGTAAAATAGATAGAAATACGTGCTGTTGGTTCCATTATATACGTAAATTCGTCATCTAACAATTAAAAAATACGGAAATAAGTGTATTTTTTGAATTAAAATGACGTAAGTCCGCATTTTTTTGATTGAAGAAAATAAAAAACACGCCAGCAAGGGGAGTTGCGGCGTGTTTTTGGTGTGCTCTGAAAAAGAGGTTTTGAGGAGGAGTGCGGAATTATGCTCTGTAAGCGTGCAACCCTGCTCCAAGCATGTGGAAGCTGGGGAATAACGACTTCATAGACATGGACGTAGGATGCATGGGTGCATCCGGTGAGGAGGCGCTCACGGTAGTCCATTCATTCTCAAGGTCTGCGGTCAGGCGAGCCAGCAGTTCCCGAGTGGCATTTTCATTTAGGGGGATAACCTTGCAAGCTTCGGATACGCATGCATTCATGGCTGAATGTAAGTAACCGAGAACCGCCTCTTCGACGGGGATATCGAGGTGGTGGTTGATCCAAGCGTGAACGGTGGGGAGGCAACCAACTGAATTGTATTTTACGAAGATTTGTTCAAGCGGGCTAAGGTCGATCCAAGGATGCAAGGCGCGAGACAGTTTGATTAAACGTTTGCCTATGATTGTTGCCTGCTCTCTAAGTTCAGGAGGGGTTCGCTGTACATGCACAAGTTTGTCGATCAGGGCAATTCGCCAAGTATCCTTATGATCTGTTGCGGTGTAAATCCCCTTGATAGCCATACCTTCTAGACGAACGAGACTGGGGTGTAACTGGCAACGCATAAATGATTCGAGTTCCTCAGATGTCCGAATGGTGCCTTCCTTGATGTGGGTGTCCATGCCGAAGAAATGGGTGAATCCTCCCACCTGGACAGAGGGATCAAGCAGTTTCGCGTAATCGAGTAGCTTATTCCCACGGTTCACGATCATTCGCCTCCTGCGCTTTGTTGTGTTATGTTTAATTACATATGATGATCTTTTATTAAGTTTGATGTGTAAATCCGAATTATATGATATATATATTCACATAAACATCCGTGTTTTGTCAATGATTTATGAGAAAATAAAAACTTAATTAAATATAATTCAGAATTATTGTAATATAATATAACATCTAAAATTCTATCTGTGTCATATATTTCATATCTGAAGTCCCTTTGGCCTTTTTGCCGAATCAGATTAATGATATGTAATTTTCGAGGAAATATGACTGGATTTTGCAAGAGGTGTGGAATAGGAAGGGGTGAAGAACTGTTATCAATTTAGAGTAAAGCCGGTTGTAGTAAAATGTCATTCATAAAGTGATTAATAAAGACTTTACTTTTGTTTAAGAATCCGGTATAATCAATTCTGTTGCCGATAATTTACGACATGCGGTCGTGGTGGAATGGCAGACACGCTATCTTGAGGGGGTAGTGGGCGTATGCCCGTGGAGGTTCGAGTCCTCTCGACCGCATCATATGAAGATTTACGAGAGAAGCTTTCCGTGATGGAGAGCTTCTTTTTTTGTTTTCATATAGCAACAAGGACGAATTATTCAGGATGAGGATATGTGTTAAAAGAAAGGACGCAAAAAAGCCGCCCAAAAGCTTGAGCAGTTTCTGGCTCTTTGCTTTATAGGTGGCTTTTTTCGTTTATATGTTTGTTCAAAAGTCTATATCTATTTGTTAATCAGCTTTTGAATATCCTCTTCGATTTTGTCCGGTGTAGTCTGCGGAGCATATCGTTTCACAACTTTACCGTCCTGATCGACAAGGAATTTGGTGAAGTTCCATTTGATGGCTTTGGAACCGAGCAAGCCTGGTGCTTCTTTCGTAATGTGTTGGAAGAGCGGATGAGCGCTTGAACCATTGACGTCAATTTTTTCAAACATCGGGAAGCTTACGCCATAATTCATCTGACAGAATTCAGCAATATCGTCGGAAGATCCTTTTTCCTGCGCGAATTGGTTGCTTGGGAATCCAAGCACTTCAAACGGAGCATCCTGGAATTTATCCTGAAGCTCTTGCAAGCCCTTGAATTGAGGGGTGAGACCGCACTGGCTTGCGGTATTCACAATTAACAACACTTTGCCGCGATATTGGGACATCTCAATCTCTTGTCCGCGAAGGGTGTTTACTTTGTAATCATAGACTGACATGGGGTACGCCTCCATCCTGTTATTCTTAATATACTTATTATATTTTAAACAATTAAATAATGCAAAACTTATTTGGATTTAGCGTTGTTATAACCATTCGCTTGCTGGACTCCAAAATGGATGAGAAATACATGAATCAATTTTTGTGCGGTTGAGAATTAGGTAGCTTGGAAGAGAAGGATAGCGTATGACCTCATTGTAAGCGTTATTATCAAAGGTTATTGCCGGAAATCTGGCGATTCGGTGATCTGTATGCACTTTACATGATCATGGTACGGGTGTATGATTCATAGCGTAATTTGAATTTTAATTAAATTGTACCTGAAAAACGAAACAAACGATAATATCGATCGGTCTTATACTCAAGATTTACGAACGATGTTTTAATCGCTGAGTTTCCATTCATTGTGTATGGAAAACGGGGGAACCAACAGAATGGGCTGTATGACAGCAGCGGACATTCATGGGGTGAATTTTTCGGTGAAATCCGGAAATAGGGCGACTCTCGCGCCCGAATCCGTCAGCTAACCTCGTAAGCGTTAAAGGGAGAGGCAACAAACCGCACGCTGGTTCATGGCGCTTTCGTCATGGATTATTTAAGAAGCGTTTCGGAGGCCTTGGTCCCCACGCTTCTTTTTTTGTTGTCTTTTCACGCCAAGGGAGGAACGAAGAATGGATAAAGAGATGATTTTGGTAACCGCTCCGAATGAAGCTGGACGTAAATTTGTGAAATTGCTGATGTATAAAAAAATGCCATTTGCCGTTCTGACGAACAGTGCTGATGAGGAGCGCAAACTTCGCCGTCTTGGCGTGGAACACGTCATCCGTATGAATACAGCAGCTGCTGAGAAATGGTTTTTGCCGCAAGGCAGTGTAGGCAATGTATTTATTTTTGAGAACAGTCTGAACTTGACATGCCGCTATCTTCAAATTTGTCGCTCTTGGACATCGAAGTCCTTGTGTGTGATCACGGAGCAGAGCCATCCTAAAGGGATTTATCGTGGAATGGGCGCCGATAAAATTGTGTATTCACTGAATGGAGAAGTCGGGTTCCTTCTTAATAGCTGCAATAAACCGGAGGCTGAAGTGAGCAGCTTGTGATTGACATTGATCCAAGGTAAGACGCCTGTTATAATTGCAGGTATAGACTAACGGAATTTGAGGAGACTCATGCTTGTCGTGGGTCTTCTTTTTTTATGGAAACAGTACGGTAGTATAGAAGCGAGGGATAACCTGCAGCTAACGAGGAGGAATCAGCGTGCCGGATATTGCCGGATTGAAGTGGTTGTTTTTTGATGTGGGGGATACGCTGGTGGACGAATGGGAGCCTGTAGATGATATTATTGGGCAATTCGTTCGGGAAGCGAATGATTACGGCTATCCAGTAAAGATTGAGGCGGTAAGAGAACTGTTTGCTACCTGTTACCGTAATTATGAACAGTGGCCCATGAAAGTGGCCATACGTACATATATTCATGATGAAGATCACCGCATTCAGATTCAGGACAAGCTGAAATTCCATAAAGAATTGGAGCAACCGTTTCCTTCTGCAACCAAGGTGCTTGAACAGCTTTCGCATCACTATCGCATTGGCATCATTGCGAATCAGAGTCCTGGGACTGAAGCGAGGCTGGAAAGCTACGGACTTCGTAAATATGTCCATGTCCTGGCCTGTTCGGCAGAAGAAGGGGTGTCCAAGCCTGATCCGGAGTTGTATGCGGTTGCTCTGAAGCAAGCTGGATGCGCGCCGGAAGAAGCGGTTATGATTGGAGATCGAATTGATAATGATATTATGCCAGCACGTAGTTTAGGCTTACGCACCATTCGCATTTTGCAAGGATACGGAAGGTTCCAGCCAGAGCTTTCGGATGACGAGCGTGCAGATTGGACGGTGGAGTCCCTAGATGAACTGCTGCCGCTACTCATACCCGATGAGGATGCAGGCAAATCTATATGAGTCTCAGGTTAGATCGTGTGGGGTAGATTAAAGGTATGAGGGTATTAGAGCGTATCACAATAATGATACAAAGAAGGCCGATTTGCGTTGGGATCAATACCAACAGCGAATCGGCCTTTTCATATATAAACTAGAACAGCATGATGGTCTGAATAATCAAATACACATTCAGCACAACGATGATAGCGGCAATAGCCCAAGAGACAATTTTGAGCCACAGTTTGTTTGCAAAAGGCCCCATGCTTTTTTTGTCACTTGTGAACATCACAAGTGGGATGACGGCGAATGGCAGTTGCAGGGACAGGATGACCTGACTCAAGATCAGCAACTCTTCAGTGCCGTGCTCACCGGCAATAGCAGTGACGATAACAGCAGGGATGATGGCAATCAGTCGAGTAACAAGTCTACGCAACCACGCCGGGATACGGATATTCAGGAAGCCCTCCATGACGATCTGTCCTGCAAGCGTGCCTGTAAGGGTTGAGTTCTGACCGGATGCGAGCAAAGCTACGCCGAACAAGACACTGGCGATCGTTGTACCAAGCAGTGGGGTTAGCAGATGATATGCATCGGATATCTCTGCTACCTGTGTCATGCCCGCGCTGTGGAATACAGCTGCAGATACGATCAGGATGGCTGCGTTAATGAACAGAGCTAACGTCAAAGCAATGGTTGAATCCAGTGTGGTGTAGCGGATAGCTTCTCTTTTACCCTGAGTCGTCTGCTCAATCTGGCGGGTCTGCACAATGGATGAATGCAGATACAGATTGTGCGGCATAACGGTAGCCCCGATGATGCCAATGGCGATGTAGAGCATGGCCGGGTTTTGCAAAATTTCGGTGCTAGGAACGAATCCGTGAAGAACACCGCCCATATCCGGTTTCGCCAAAAATAGGTCGATGCCGAAACAAAGAGCAATGGTTGCCATCAGCACGATGACGAGTGTTTCCAGTGCACGGAATCCTTTGTTTTGTAGTACGAGAATGAGTAATACATCCACTGCGGTAATAATCACACCGTACAACATGGGAATGTTAAACAAAAGTTTAAGAGCGATTGCTGAGCCGATGACTTCGGCGAGATCCGTAGCCGCGATAGCCAGTTCACATAGAATCCATAACATCATGACAACGGGAGCGCTGAAGCGTTCACGACAGGCTTGGGCGAGATCACGCCCAGTGACAATACCTAGCTTGCCTGCGAGGGATTGAAGCACCACGGCCATCATGTTGGAAAAAAGGATGACGGACAATAACGTATAACCGAATTGCGAGCCGCCTGCGATATCCGTAGCCCAGTTGCCGGGGTCCATATAACCAACAGCGACAAGATACCCTGGGCCGACAAAGGCGAGGAACTTTTTCCACCATGCCGCATTTTTGGGTACTTTCATGGAACTGTGTGCCTCACCTAGCGAGGGGGCCATCGTAGCTGCGGAAGCAGACGCATATTCGCTGGATGGAGAATTGAACGGATTTTTTTGACTCATACATGGATCACCTGACTTTACAATAAGATGTGGCCGGCCTGTAGCCGGAATAAATTCATTTTTAGGATGTGCTCTAGCACAAATGCTGTGGCAAATAAACGGGATAAATACGAGTGCTCATATATCTAAAATTTTATGTTCATGTTTACATTGTACACCCTCAATAATTTTTGTCTAGTGCAACTTTTGTGTAGTCGGACAAAAAAAAGGAGAATTTTTCGAAGAGCCTCTTTATATCGTACCCATTTCGTAAAAAGATACGACTTTTATCACGTACGCATGAAATTTAGCCAAATGTAAAAGCTGATAAAGTACACAATCAGACGTTTCAAATCGAGCCAGAAGTTTAAAATGAATTGTAGGCAGTCAAAACTTTATTAACGAAGGAGAGATTCTGATGGAAGCTTTATATACAGCAACAGCGACAGTAAAAGGTGGACGAACAGGTTCGGTGGCTTCTTCGGACGGTGTACTGCAACATGATCTGAAAATGCCGAAAGAACTTGGCGGTGCTGGTGGAGAAGGTACAAATCCCGAGCAACTTTTTGCAGCTGGATACGGTGCATGTTACGAGAGCGCTCTGGCTAACGTGGCACGCAAAGCAGGTGTGAAATTGGAGAATGTCGTTGTAACCAGCAACGTATCGATCGGCAAAGATCCAACAGATGACGGATTCAAGCTAGCGGTTCGTCTGGATGTGAGTATGCCGGGAGTGGATCACAGTCAGGCTGAGGATCTTGCCCGCAAGGCGCATGACTTCTGTCCGTATTCAAAAGCAACCCGCGGCAACATCGACGTTGTACTCAACGTTGTCTAATAGATAGGAGAATCCCTGGCTTTTTCTCTTTGAAAGGCACAGGTAAAACAAAGAGCAAGGTATCCAGTGATATCTGATCTTCAAGCACACAAGCCCTGCTGGTAGCTCAGCAGGGTTTTGTTTTCCAACATATATCACCTGAGAATTCACCTAATCTGAAAGCGGAGGAGGATTTCTCCGTATTAAGTCGTACTCTTTTACATAAACGTACAGTCACTTCATGCCACATATTCCATTAAGGGGGAACGGCGATGAGTATTGAAGAGATGATTGAGAGGAAATTTGTATGCACCAAATGCCGGGGTACGGAATGCAACATTAAAGAAGTCTCTATGTCAGGAGCGGGGCTCAGTAAGGTGTTTGATATTCAGCATAACCATTATTTGTTTGTAGGCTGTACGGCCTGTGGATATGTGGAAGTGTTTAACCCGGACGTGTTGAAAGGCAAGAAACAGGGACAAGTTGGCACGATTCTGGATATTCTGTTCGGCGGATAGACATGCGTGAGTTGACATCGACCTGAAATTTCTTTAATATGATTTAGTACTGAAAGTGTCAGTGTCATTAGCATGAACCAAATTTGAATTCACGGGTGATATCCATGTCTTATAGACCAAGCATTGCACAACTGCAAGTAGCCAGCAAAAACGAAAAAGACGGATTGTACGAATTTACGATGAAACTGGTGGATGGTACACAGTGCCGTGTATTCTACTCCAAATCTCCGGATTGGAAAATGACTGCGATCAGCCGTCTGCAGAAAACACCTTGTCCTGTATGTCGTAAAGACTTCATCTGCAAATGTATGGATCAATGGTCAGGTGACCTGCATCAACAAATGATTAACGACGAGTGGATGGAAAAAGCACTGGCTGAGTAATTGTCGGACAGTTATGAGCGTAGGCACTGAGCCTGCGCTTTTTTTCTATTTTGCCAGAGAGATTGGTGGATCAAATTTAGGTTAGGCGAGGAAAGTTGCTCAAAATGGGTAAGTAATCTAACAGCACCATATAGGAGGCCACGATCATATGACAGTAGACCAAGAGGATAAGCATCAGGGACACCCGATTGTTCTTGTAGACGGCGTTTGTCACTTCTGCCAGGGGTTAACCAAATGGATTATCAAGCGTGATCCGAAGGCGAAATATCATTTTGCTTCACTTCAGTCGGATGTGGCGAAAGGATTGCTGGAGAAGGGTGGTCTGAGAACTGACAGCATGGATACGTTTGTATTGATTGAAAATGGAAAATACTATACACGCTCCACAGCAGCGTTAAGGTTGGCCAAAGGTCTCAAGTTTCCTTATCCGCTACTCTATGTGTTTGTTATTGTGCCCAAATTCATTCGTAATGCAGTATACAACTGGGTTGCGCGCAATCGGTACCGCTGGTTTGGGAAGGACGATGCATGTATGTTGCCTACACCCGAGACTAAAGATCGATTTTTATAAGTATAAAAGTATCAGTTTTCAAGGATAAGCTTCCATAAGAAAGAAGTTTCATGTAAGGTGATTAATATCGGCAATTACTGGGTAATTACTGTGGGTTACATTATTTTTTACATTATTGGGAGGATAACAACTTGAAGAAGTGGACGACAATGATTATTGGGGCATTATTGGCAGTAAGCTTGGCAGCATGCGGAAACGACACAGATAAATCTGCAACGCCGCCAGCAGGTAATGAAACAACGACTGAAAGCAACAATACAGCGGAGCAGAATGCGGCTGTTCCAACACTGGATGAATTGCTTGCCAAAACAGGTGAAGCAACGAAAGCGCTGAAAAGCTTCACTACAGAAGCTAACATTGATCAAAAAATTAAAGTGGATGCTGGTGAGCAATCTCAAGATCAGCAAGTAAAAACGTCTTTGAAAATGGATATCATTAAAGATCCAATGATGATCTATCAAGAGATGGAACTGGATATGTCTGGACAAAAGCAAAACGTAAAACAGTATATTACTTCAGACAAAATTTACTCCCAAGTGGGGGACCAGTGGGTAGCGATCCCAGAAGAGCAAACGAAGGCGCTCATCGAACAATTGAAAGCTAGCATGAACCCGGAAAAAGAGCTGGACCAATTCAAAAAAGTAAAAGAAGACGTTAAGATCACTGAAGAGGGCGACAACTATGTCCTGAACGCAGATGTATCGGGTGACAATGTCAAGGAATTGGCTAAATCCGTTATGGAACAAAACGGTTCAGATGCTCAAATGCAGGCTATGCTTGATCAAATGAACATTAAGAGCATGAAGATGAAATATTTGATTAACAAAGAGACGTCTCTTATGGAGAAGATCGATGTAGAGATGGTGATGGAGATGGAGCAAAACAATCAGAAAATGACGATGGACATGAAAATGGACACTTCGTTCTCCAACCATGACAAAGTTGCAGAAATCAAAATCCCGCAAGAGGCTTTGGACAGCGCAAAATAAGTAAAGCCTGAAACACCTTTGATTCTTACTTCGGAATACCTGTGGGTAGACCGGATAAGGATCAGGGGTGTTTTTTTGATTTTGGAAGTTCTTTAGAGTGTTATAATATGGACTTGTATGATTTATTTTTTAAATTTGGTCATTTGTAAAAGGATCAGCCGTGATTGTAAACATGTGGTTGCGTAAGGTTAATTCATCATTGTTTTAATGGGAAGGGGATACCGAGATGATCAAATATGCACATATTCATCACGTAAGTCTGGCTGTTCGTAATTTGGAAACCGCAAAAAAATTCTATTCGGGTTTGCTCGGAATGCAGGAGATTGAGCGTCCTCCGTTTCGTTCCACGGGTGCGTGGTATGCGATCGGCAGTCAGCAACTTCATCTGTTGCAACATCCGGAAGGTCATACGCTGCGGGAAGCGGGGATTGATACAACCGACGGACATTTTGCACTTTGGGTGGTCAGTTATTCGGAGACGCTAGCTTGGCTGGAAGAGCAAGGTATTGAATATGAAGCTAGACCAGATAGTGTGGCTGGATTCGCTCAGATTTTTATCCTTGATCCGGATCGAAATATCATTGAATTTGGAGCGCCTTATGGTTCTTAAGTGAGATGGTTAGAATAAATCCCTTGCTCGTCCAGAAATTGTATGTTATAGTGTGCATACATTCATAGCACGTGACGGAAGCACCGTCCATATCCTGCAATTTCATGCGGGAAATGGGCGGTGTTTTTTGTGCTTTTTTTTGATGGGAGGGAAACGTAATTGATTGTCCTTAAGGCAATGCTGGTATCGAGGGATAAAGATTATATCCAAGCTTGGCTTGACTATGTACAGAGTAGTTCGTCAAGCTCCACGATGCGATTCATCGCTTTTTCACAGTGGGAAGCATTCAGGAATCATATGGATGAACTGGATGAACAAGAGCTACCTGATCTGATCATCGCTGAACCTGAGTTTTTAAACCCTTGGTTGATGAATGGTGGGGATGTCTCAGGTATCCCATGGCTTATGCTTAGCGAAGGAGCTGACGAAGGGCACGAGGCGAAGCGACTCATGAAGTATCAGCCGTTGCCTGCGTTGCTTGAAGCCGTCAGGAGGGCTTGCAGGCAACCACGTAGTAAGCGGAGTCGACATTCGGGTCAAGAAACATTAACCATCGGTGTATTATCGGCATCGGGTGGGAGTGGTAAAACAGCCGTAGCTCTGCATATGGCGAAGCAACTTGGACTCGCTGGGTATTCTGTGTTGTATCTCAATCTGGAGACTCTGGACAGCTCATTTCCTTTCCTGGAGAGAGGGTTACGGCAGGGCAGTCAGCATCATGTGGAAGCAGAGACAGGTTTATCACGACTACTATATGATCTGAAAGCCTGTAAAAGGGAGGTAGCGGGTGGTCAGTTACAGACGCAGCGGCGTAGCCTGAATCAAGGTCCTACACAAGATAGAAGTGCGGGGGGAAGGAAAAGTACGGATGCACATACAGATATAGCGTCTGCTACTTATTCGGATATCTCGGTAACAGGACAAATGAAAACAATAGTTGAGTATGTTGTTGGGCATGAGGCATTAAAGGCGGATGTGTTCTGGCCGTTAGCCAACCGTAAGGAAATGTTACAGATGTCTAAAGCGGATACAGTGGATCTCATCCGGTATCTGACCGATTCCGGGCAATATGAAGTGTTGATTCTGGACGGAGACTCAGGCTGGGATGAACGTAGTGATGGCATCCTGAAAACGGCAGATACCTTCGTCTGGTTAGTAGAAGATGATATCGCCGCGATGCATCGATGGGGACAATGGCTTCAGCATAACGAGCGTAACCGAACAGAACTGTTAGGAAGTATGCTGGAGCGTACGTATTTTGTCATCAACAAATATCGGGAGCAAGTGATCAATCCATTGCCAAGACCTGATCTGTATGTGGATGCAGTGTTGCCTTATATTCCTTCTTGGAAACAGATGAATCAGGAAGAGGTCATGCTGAGTTCACCGATCTTCCAGCGTGAAGTAAAGAGATTGTGTGAATTGCTGATTCAGGCTGAAGGAGGTGGCTAGCCGCAAGACAAGATGCATTTTTATACAGGAGGAGCCTGGGGAGTTATGACAGATCATTTATGGAACATCACAGACCGTGAAGAACAATTTCAAATGCTTCGCAGAGAGGTCCGAGCTTCGCTCGATATGACTTCTTCTGCCGGGGATGAGGAGTTGTGGCATGGGATTGAGAGAAAAGTTCTCGGTGATTCGGGCCTGGAAGATTTGACTTCAGGTGAGCGCCATGAGTTGGTGCAACGATTGTACGATTCTTTTCGCGGATTGGATATTCTACAACCTCTGGTGGATCACCCGGACATTACGGAGATTATGATCAACAGTCATCGGGAGATATTTGTGGAACAAGAAGGGGAGGTCAGACAGATTCCACTGCAATTCGAGTCCAGAGAGCGGTTGGAGGATATTATTCAAATAATCGTGTCTGGTGTGAACCGCATCGTCAATGAATCTTCCCCCATTGTGGATGCCCGCCTGAAGGACGGTTCACGGGTCAACATTGTGCTTCCGCCTATTGCGCTAAAGGGGCCAACGATGACGATCCGGAAGTTTCCCAGTGAGCCGATGAAGATGTCTGATCTGATTGAGAAGGGGGCCTTGCATGAGGAAGCAGCCGAGTTATTACAGCAGTTAGTGCGGAGCAAATACAACATTTTTATCGGGGGAGGTACAGGTTCGGGGAAAACGACTTTTCTGAACGCGTTATCCCAGTTCATCCCTGCTGATGAGCGGGTTATTACGATTGAGGATTCAGCGGAGTTACAGATCGTGACTGTGCCCAATCTCGTCTCTCTGGAGACCAGAAATGCCAATACAGAAGGAAAAGGTCTGATATCCATCAGGGATTTGATCAAGTCCTCCCTACGGATGCGTCCAAACCGGATTGTCATTGGGGAAGTACGGGGAGCGGAAGCGCTGGATATGCTACAGGCGATGAACACGGGCCACGATGGGAGCTTGTCTACTGGTCACGCAAATACGATCTCGGACATGATCAGTAGACTTGAAACGATGGTCCTTAGTGGAGCGGAACTTCCCATTACTGTTGTAAGACAGCAGATTAGCTCGGCCATCGATATTTTTGTACATCTTTCCCGGCTTCGAGACCGTTCACGTCGTGTGACGGAAATCAGTGAAGTGATAGGTTTACGTCATGGTGAAGTGCTTCTGAACCCGTTGTTTCGATTTCAGGAGCAGGAGGAACGGGAAGGGCGTATCATTGGTGGACTCATCCGGGTGGGCAACCTGACCAAGGTGGATAAGATTCATATGGCCGGACTTGGAGAGTGGCTTGAAGGATACATAGAACAATTAGCTGAGCAGGCCGGACCAGAAAACAAGTAGTAAGCTATGAAAATAAAGCGAGCTATAGGATGGGATACAAGGTGAGTGGAAAAGAAAAACGTCTTATAACAACTATGATTTAATGTTTTTGATGTGACCTATCTTGTTGTTAACGATTTTGGGAAGTTCCAAACCATGTTGTGAGAGAAAGAGGGTGCAGAGGGCGGTGCAGGGCAAGCAAGCATTAACGAATTATACCGTATATACACTTAGCTCAAGACAACGCTTGGTCTGTATGCTGGTCAGCGGATGTTTATTTTTCGGTGTTGGCTTGTTGTTTTATCATCACTGGTTGGCAGGCACGATACTGGCTGCTGGTTGTATATGGGTGCCCAGGTTTTGGACAAAGGTGCTACTGGAACGCAGAAGGATGACACTTAGTCTGCATTTCAAGCAAGCTCTGTATACACTATCCTCGGCCCTGGCGGCCGGGAAGTCAGTGGAAAACGGTTTTAAGGAATCCGTTGAAGACCTGCGGATGTTGAACCCTGAAGCTGATACCGATTTGATTCGAGAGTTCACTATATTGCGGACACGCATGGAATACGGTCAGCCGATTGAAGAGGCGTTGCAGGATTTTTCGGAAAGGGCACAGATTGAAGATATTACGAATTTCGCAGACGTGTTTATTACTTGTAAACGAACGGGAGGTGATCTGGTGGAAGTGGTTCGTCGTACCTCCGCAGTGATTGGAGAAAAGCTGGATATTCAACAGGACATCATGGTTGCTGTGGCACAGAAAAGATTTGAATCCAAAGTGATGTTTGCGGCACCCTTCATTTTTTTGTTATTTCTCAACCTGACCGCCAAAGATTTTATGGAACCACTATACAGCGGGCTCGGATATCTCATTTCTACAGGTGCGCTTGCTGTGCTGGTCTGCTGTTATCTATGGATTCATCGCATTATGGATATCAAAGTGTGAGGAGATGAAAAGATGCTGTTTCCCCTCATGATTGGAGGAGTACTTAGTGCGGGCTGGATTGTGCTTGATCGAACCCGGGGGAAAACTTACAAGCATTTACGAAAGCTGCATATGGAAGGATTACGTTTGAAAAAAATGCATGCTCCGTTTCTGTTTATGCTCGACAAGTTCGAGATCGGCCGCAGATTACCTGTACTTATGTTTCGGATGCAGCACGCGATCCAGAAGATGCATGGCATACAACATAGCGGTGAGAAAACGCTACTCTATTGTGCTGAAATGTTGACGTACTCATGGCTAGTGTTGCTGTCAGGATGTTTACTATCCCTCGTGAGGGAGGTAGGCACGGGAGCATTAGCTGGTGGAGTCGTTCTTGCAATTGCTTTACCATTTGCGATGTATAAGGATCTTTACACCAAGGTGAAGCGAAGAGACCAAGATATCCTTATAGAGCTACCTGAACTGCTTAATCGAATTGTGCTCTTGGTTGGGGCAGGGGAAACAGTGCAACGTGCAATCAACCATAGTGTGAATAGCCAGGGCGAACGGAATCATCCCTTGTACAACGAATTGCGGAGAGCAACAGGAGACTGGAATAACGGGTACTCGTTTCAGCAATCTTTAGAGCAGTTCAGCCGCCGATGTGGTGTGCAGGAAGTGACGATTTTTACAACGACAGTTTTACTGAATTTCAGGCGTGGAGGAGGTGACTTTGTATTGGCACTGCGGGATCTGTCACATGTATTGTGGGAGAAACGCAAGGCGGTTAGCCGGGCCAAGGGAGAGCAGGCCTCTTCGAAATTAGTGTTTCCGATGGTGCTGATCTTTTTTACAATCGTGATCATGATCGGTGCGCCAGCTTTTATGATGATGAACATGTAGGAGGGAAATTGGGATGAAGAACAAGGTAGCGGCATTTTGGAAAGAAGAAGAGGGTCTGGGTACGCTGGAACTGATTCTGATTATTGGTGTAATTATCATTATTGCGCTGATTTTTAAAGATCAGATTAAATTGTTGGTAACAAGACTGCTGAAAAATGTCAGCAACAAAAGTAATGAGTTTTTTGAGTAGACGTTTTAGAAAGGAAGAAGGGAGCTTCACTGTCGAAGCTTCCCTGGTCTTCCCGATCATATTATTTATCCTGGTGTTGCTGCTGTTCTTCACGATGTACATGTACCAAAAAACGTTTTTAAACCAGCATGCTTATGCGGCTTCTGAACGAGCTGCCTACAGTTGGGATAATAGTCACAAACAGGCGCTGACAGGCGAATATGCTTCCGGGGAATATGATCACTTGTACTGGCGGTTAAGCGATGATCGGCTGTTAGGAGTATTGTTTGGTTGGGCGGGAGCGGGTAATGAGGTTAGCGTTTCTATACCTGAATCAGAAGGTGGCAATCTTTCGGAAAAAAAACTAGCACAAGCATCTAGCCATATGCCTTCAGCCATGAAGGGCACAATGACATATCAAAATGCATTGATCCAGCGGAAGGTAACAACTGAGCTAGAGCAGGTTATATCGTTGCCTCTGCCCTCATTTTTGTTTGATTCCGGCAATCTTGTACTCACGAAGGGCTCCTCTGCTGTTGTAGAACCGGTTGAATTCATCCGAACGGTGGATTTGATCCGTTATTACGGTGCCAAGTTTAAAGGAAAAGGTGGAAAGGAAGCGACTTCAGCTGTGGAGGCAGGGCAAGTTATACAGCATTTTGGAAAAAACGAAAAATGAGCAAAGGGGGAGGGAGGCACTGTTTAGAAAAAAAGATGGTGAAGCTGGAGCTGTAACGTTATTTCTGATTTTGATTCTGGCTGGAGTGTATATGTTTGTGGCGGTTTTTATTGATTATGCGAGAATTGCCGCCTTCAAAGTACAGACGGAGCGGATGGCACATGCCGCAATGAGATCCGTTATGTCAGCTTATGATACATCACTTCGGGAGTATGGTTTGTTTGCATATGGCGACAGTAGCGGAGATGCCATTATGGCCAAAGTGTTGAATGATAGTGTGAAACCTTCTTCCGTAAAGGATGGTTTCCCGATTCTGGATATTCAATGGGACACCACTTCACTCGGTATGGAACGTGAACTGGGCAGGTATGATATTTTTAATCGTCAAATCCAGGAAGACATGAAGTATAGAGCGCCGGTTGATTTTGCTATTGAAGTGATTAATCGATTCAAACCGATGTCAGAGGAGATGAAGGAAGCAGCACATACCGTAGATCTGTTGAAGAAATTACAAAAGCTCTATGATAAACGTGAGAAATTGCTGGATGAAGCGATTGGGAATCAGATTGAATCTGCCGATAAGGTAATGAAACTTCCAGACTTGATCATGAAACCGCCAGCCCAGGCCATCTATGAAGAAATGCTTGAGACAGCGCCAGAGACAGCGGCAGAAGCGGCTGCACGTTATGCCGATTACTTAAGCAAGAAACAAGCAGACGAAGGACTGCCTCTCATTGAACAGCTGTACATATTGGAATTGGGGCGTTACCGGACAGGTGTAAATCAGATTGTGACAGGAATCAGCATGTTGATGCAACCAGCGCTAGAGGCGCATAAGACCAAACTATTGGAAGCACAGGACAAGATTGAAGAGGCACGTGAAATTAATGAAGAAATGAAACGAGTGATTGCGGAAGGAGAAAATCGTTCCGAGAATGCCGGTTATGACAACGTGGGTAGCTCTACCCTCCCTGGAACGAGTCCGACATCTGCGGGTTCCGGCAATGAAGCCAAAAGTACACGTTCGCTCGCTTCCGAGCTTGTCAGGGAAGATGCTCTATTTGATCGGATAAAATCTCGTGTGATTTCTCAAAATGAAGACTTCTCTGGCGTGGGAAAAGATAGCATGGAACTCAATACCCAGCTTCGGAGTGTGACGGGTATGAGTGGTGTTCCAATTAAACCTGCGGTCAGGCAGGCAAGTCAGACTACGGAACGTTATATGAATTCTTTTGGGAGAACAGGCCCTTCCAATCTTATCACACAGAGCCAACAGGAACTTGAAAACGGCCGTAGATCGGATGCCCAGCGTAAAGAGAATGACAAGCAGTCCAAAGGGAAGTTGAAGGAAATCAAACGGATATTCAGCCGGATAGAAAACGGAAGTTCCGGTTCCATGCAGACATTCAAACAATTGGAACAATTTTATGAGGCCAACATAGCGTTCAATCAAAAAAGCTTTGAGCGAGCGGAAAAGACAGAGATTGCGAGTGATCCGTATGATTCCGGTGGAAATGCCATGAAGGGAATGGATCACCTGTTTGGAGGGATGTCAGGACTACTCGGACAACTTGGCGATGAGTTGTTTCAGAATGAATATGCGCTTGCTTACTTTAATTCCATGGATTTTGGTCAATTGTTCTCCTGGACGGAAGGTAGTGGAGATGTTAATGACGTGTTCAAACTGGAGAATCAGGAGCTGGAGTATATCCTATACGGTTTTCATAACCCTTCAGGTAACATCGCATCTGCATATGCGGAGGTCTTCGGAATGCGTCTGGCGATTCGTACAGCTGAAGGACTAAGTGAGAATAGTAAGCTTGGGAATCCGCTTCTTGTGCTGTCTGCCGCGATCCTGTATGGAATCACGCATGCAATAGAAGATATGGTGAAGCTGGCGAAGGACGGCAATGTAGAATTATCCAAATATATCAAGGTGAAGCTGACATACAGGGATCACCTTAGATTGTTCCTGCTTATGCATAGCAATAATGATCGCAAAATGTCCCGAATGTTAGCCTTGATCCGATTGAATACGGGAGCTAACCCGGATGAGAAACAAACTTATGCTTCCGGTCAGATGCGCAGCAGCATCAAGCTATGGTTTTTGCCTGGAATTGTGCGAAGTATAGGCGCTGTTATGGGCAGTGAGGATCAAGTACAAGATGGACGTTTTTTCATTGAACGGAAGGCGGATTATTCCTATTAAACACGTGAAAACATGTTGATGGAGGCATGATGGAAAAAAGGGTTCAGGTTCAGGATGAAAGGAAATGTGTGCAGATGCAACATCGGATCACGCGGATAAGCAGATTGGAACGCTTGAAGTCACTGAGAAAACAGGTGTTTGAAGCGAAGAAAGAACAGGGCACTATGGTGCTGGAGGCTTCGCTGGTTCTACCCATTTTTCTATTCTTTATCCTATTTCTTATCTTCATTGTTCAGATGACACTGATCTCCACCGCATTGCAGAGTACAGCGGGGGAAACGGTAAAACAGTTATCAACGAAAGTTTATCCAGTATCGCTTGCCTTCGCGCCTTCAGATTCTGCTGGAGGTGAGAGGCTGGAGGAGGGCTGGAAATGGCCACAGCTGTCCCTGACGGAATGGGCAGACGGTTACGCTTCTTCCTTGCCTTCACCCTTAAGTGACTGGGTGCGAGATGCAGCGAAACGTGGTGAAGAGCCACTGCAAAGAATCAAAACGTCGGTAATGGAAGCCATACTTGATCCGGTTGTGAAGCCGTTGTTGCAACCATTTGTTGAAACTACACTGCTAGATATGGAACGTATTCATGTTAACGGAGTATCCGTTCCTAACTTGAAGAATAAGACGAATCCGTATTTCAGAATAGAGCTGAGTTATGAGTTGCCTGTGAAGGTTCCTTTTCTCGGCAAGCCTTTACGAATTCAAGTTGCTGCATCAGAGCGGATATGGATTGGTGACACAGGAGAAGGAAGTGGTAACGGAAGCGGGGGAGAAAATGGCACGGGGTCAGCAACTGTTTTATCAAAGCCAGATCCAGCATTCATAGGGAACCATGCAACGATAAAGGTTCAGGTCGAGCCAGGCGCAACGGCTAATCTCACGATTTTTTACAAGTCTGGTGAGAGTTCTGCGAAGCATATTGGCTGGGCTACGGCTGACGAGAACGGAATCATAGAATGGACATGGTTTGTGGGCACTCGAACAACGGAAGGGACTTGGAGTTTTGTTGTAGAGACTGCGGAGGGCATGCAGACGGAAACTTCATTTACGGTAGCATCCAGAAAGTAAGGAGCGATGATATAGGTGGGATGGTTTTATGTGATCTGTGGTATATATCTTCTGGTGGCGTTTGTAACCGATATACGGTCTATGAAAATTCCGAATCGGTTGACTCTACCAGTAACGGCAATGGGAGTGCTTGCTCATCTTGCCTGGGGAGGCTGGGGAGGTATGTGGTTCTCTTTAGCTGGATTTGCTGTTGGTTTCGGTATGTTGTTTTTAATGTACGTCATTGGTGCAGTCGGTGCAGGAGATGTGAAGTTATTTGGGGGCATAGGAGCTTGGACGGGGTTTACATTTGGCATACACGTGATCATATATTCCATTCTGTACGCTGGATTAATCGGCTTAGTTATCCTTTTATTTCGCAAAGATGCGTCGCAGAGAATACGTACAATGATGTTTAATATATTCGGTTTCTTTAAACTGGGCTCTCTTAAACTCGTAAGTCACGAAAAAACGCTGAAGTTCCCGTTTATGCTCGCTGTACTTCCCGGTTTCGTCAGCTCATGGATTTATATGTTTGGGTAGTTGCTCTGCTCTGGAATAACAGCGATTGAAAGGCTCCTCTGTTATTGGAGCATCCGTGTAATGACTTTTGTTAACATATTAAAACAATGGAAAGTGAGGAGCGGTATGTATGGCTTAACGAGGGATTTCGTACGTAACGGCGGGACATTTATGGTTTTGGAAAAAGCGGATGGGCTACGAATGGAGGAACTCAGCAGGGTACAGATCGGTATGTTAACCTCGAATCGAATTCCTCGTATGCTACCTTTATTCACTCGGGAGATTGATCAGAATGTAACGTTACAGTATGACATCTCCGGATATAAGATGTTGTCCCAGATGTTAAAATCGATTCAAATCAGCTTGCCGGTATTGTATAATCTTTTATTTCAGTTGGCAGAAGCTCTTGTGGAGTGCAGGCACTACATGTTGGAACCACAAAATTTGTGTATTCACGAAGACTATATATTTATTCAGGGGGCAATGGAGCAAGGGGAGCTTGGTTTAGTTTACGTACCCATGATGAATGCCCATGCCCGGCAGGAGAAGCAACCCCCGCAGATATTCCGTGACTTGGTAATCAAGCTTATGGCTCATGTTCAGGAATTAGAAGGAGAGGGCATACAACGAGTATTACAGTTATGTGATGATGAGCGCTGGGACATTCGGCAATTACGTGAACTTTTATTAGAATTGTGTACTGGTAAACCAGCACGACTGATATCCAGTCAGCTACCTGAAAAGAAAAGCGTCGCCAGACTTAATTACAATAAACCTGATACAGAACAATCAGATCGTCATCAACGTGAGCGCCAGCAAATCATCAAACCGGATGTAGACATTAAAAAAGTAGACCCCTATTCGAAATCTTTGTTACACAGGCCAACAGCTGGCCAACCTTCGTCGAGAAATACAAACTACTTTCATCAGAATCAGACCTCAACTCAACTTGAGTCCTCTTCATCATTTGTTTCCGTAGATCAGAAAAATGTGGAGATGGAAGAGCAAAATTCGGTCACTAGATCTTCGCGTACGACATATATCTGGCTAGGTTGTATAGTTTCCATGGCATTAGTATGGAGATTTATCTACATGCAGCAGCCAAGTCAGAATGCAATGATTTTGTCTACAGCGCTAAGTGTCGGCCTCATTGCAGTGGCGAGTTGGATGTGGAAGAGAACGGGTGATTCCGCTGGTGTATCCGGCGTTCATATCCCTTTATCTTTATCAGTGATTGGCAGGAAAAAGGATAAGGGGGCTAAAGTAGAAGAGGAGATGTTTCAGGAGAGCTGGCGCTGGAATGCCATGGATAAGCCCGAAGAAGATAAGGGGAAATCCATTGAATCTTTGCCTGAGGTTGCTGAAGATCATACCTCTTCCCGCCTTCGCAGCATGAGCATATCCCCTATGAACCTAACGTCTGGAGATATGCTTAATCCACCATACACTGAGAAGCGGGATAGGGAATGGGGGAGCACTTCTGAACCCCATCTCACGGGCTCAGCCGTTGAGGCAACAGTTAATCTGCAGGCACTGGACGGATTATCCAATGAAGACAGAAGCCCTAGTCTACCATCATATTACCTTGAACTAACTTTAAATAAAGGTGGAGGGAGCAAACGTGTTGATGTGAAGGGGGCATCGTTTGTCATTGGAAGAGCAGCGGATATGGTTCAATATGTAGATAACTCGACAGGTGTATCCCGTGCACATGTGGAATTGAGTCGGAGCAAGTCTGGTTATGCTCTCAAGGATCTAGGTTCCGTCAATGGAACGATGCTTCAAGGAAATCTGCTGGCTCCTTACAAAGAATATCCACTGACGGATGGGGATACGTTCATCCTGGCCGAATCGGTCTACGTTTATCGAGTGTCAGGATGAACTGTACGATCCAAATGTAATTTGTTTTAATCGGATAACCCGCGATGCTTCAGGTCCTCAAGAGCCTGAGTCAATGTGGGGAAGGTAAACTTAAAACCGTGATCCAAGGATTTTTGTGGAATGACCCGTTGTCCTTGAAGCAGGACGACGGATAGTTCACCAACCAGTGTTTTGATCAGGAAGCCAGGGACAGGGAACCAGTGAGGACGATGATAAACTTTGCCTACCGTACGGCCGAATTCATCATTGGTTACCGGGTTGGGCGAAGAAGCATTAACTGGACCCGAAATTTCTTTGTTATGAATAGTAAAGTCGATCAATCGAACGATATCCATGATGTGAATCCAACTGGTCCACTGTTTGCCGCTGCCGATCTTGCCGCCAAATCCGAGCATATAGGGCAGTTTCATCAATGGGAATGCCCCTTTTTTATGACCCAAAACGAGACTGACCCGGATTTTGACCAGTCTTACATCCCGGATGGCATCGGCGGCAACTTCCCATTGTTCCGAGACGCGGGAAGGAAAATTCATCGACCTTTGCGGGCTGCTCTCATCAAAGGTTTCATCGGGAGAGGTGCC
Organism: Paenibacillus sp. NN59; assembly: GCF_057597225.1. Classification (NCBI taxonomy): domain Bacteria; kingdom Bacillati; phylum Bacillota; class Bacilli; order Caryophanales; family Paenibacillaceae; genus Paenibacillus; species Paenibacillus sp. NN59. The sequence continues at coordinate 1,685,071 of NZ_CP199678.1, forward strand.
GTAGATTGCCATGGCTGAAGCCTGGACGACAACTTCCGGCTTTTGTCGTAGCGATTCCACTAGTTTGGCAACCCGGGCAACCGTTCTAACTCTGGATTCCACAATTTCCAGCTTGGCCTTCGTTGTCCAACGCTGGTTCAATGTCTCGCCCGCTAGATTCACCAGAGCATCAATACCTTCCAGTTCCTGCGGCGTTTCTTCGAGCTGATCCCAGGATATATATGTAAGGTTTTTACTCGGATTATGCATGTCAGGAAGCTTGCGAGTGATTACTTTCACATGATGTCCGGCCTGTAACCAGTAATCTACAAGTGCGCCTCCGACAAATCCGGTACCTCCACAAATGGCAATTTTCATATTGAACATCCTCTCTTATGGGTCAAAAAGCCCCGCATGGTAAGTTAAATGAGTGAAAAGGGCTTACCGAGCGGAGCTAACATGTGTTTAATTTAACCAAATTGGTACCACATCTAACGATGCTGACCTGCTTTATTTTCCAATCGGTTCATACGCTATAATTCATCAAATGATTATTTCATCAAATGGCGATAGGGAGTATAGTCGATTTTATTTTTCTCCAGAAATTTAACCAGAAATTTATTGTCCCGTTTTGGTGTCGCAATGATATAACCTTTAATGCAATGGTCTCTGGACACTTCGGTTGCATGATCTTCCACGGCAATTTTACCAATCTCGGCAGCAATGGAATGTTTGGCAATGTCACGAAAAGGGCCAGGTACAGGTTCAACAAGCTGATCCAGAAAAGCTTTGGCTTCATCTGTCCATAGGTGGCGGCTTGTCTCCACCCAGTGATTCTGCCAATCCAGCTTGGACTTTCCGTCAGCTTTCGGCAGCACCTTAAGGAACTTCCGCATCATGAAAAATCCACCGATGCACATGCTTCCAAGCAGCAAAAGCGTCCAGAACGCAATCGTATTCATAAACCAGTTGCTGGGCGAACTACTCGTTAAAAGCTGGGTGTAGGTATTAAAAATCATTGCCAAATCACCTCGGTTTATTGATTTTCACGCCCTGATGAAAAGGCGTCCATGTTCCGTAATTTGCTGTCAAAAATAGCCTCTCATTCGAATTATATCGCATTTCTAGATTTATTTCGATAATCGCGTTATGATAGTGGATAATTCAGAAAAAGGGGGATCTATTGATGCTGAAAATCGGCTCCCACGTGTCCTTTTCGGACAAGGGATTATTGAGTGCAACGAAGGAAGCGTCCTCGTACGGTTCCAGTTCGTTTATGATATATACGGGTGCACCGCAGAACACACGCCGTAAGCCTATTGAATCGATGTTTATTGAGGAAGGCAAACTTGCCATGCAGGCAGGCGGATTTGAGGACATTGTTGTGCATGCTCCTTATATCATTAACCTGGGCTCTTACAAGGACAGCACATATGGACTGGCTGTGGACTTCCTTCAGGAGGAAATTCGCCGTACTCACGCCATTGGCGTGAAAAACATCGTATTGCACCCTGGTGCATTTACGGATAAGGATGCTCATTACGGTATCGAACGTATTGCACAAGGATTAAATGAAGTGCTCGATGGTATTCAGGAAACCGATGTGAATATTGCACTGGAGACGATGGCTGGTAAAGGAACCGAAATGGGCCGTAGCTTCGAGGAACTTGCACAGATTATTGAGAAAGTGAAACATAACGAACGTCTGACGGTGTGCATGGATACGTGCCACATTCATGATGCGGGTTATGACATTGTCAACGATCTGGATGGTGTACTGGATCAATTTGATCGAACGGTTGGACTTGACCGAATTGCTGTAATGCACATTAACGATAGTAAAAATGCTGCCGGTGCACGCAAAGACCGTCATACACCGATTGGATCGGGCTGGATTGGTTTTGAAGCAATCAACCGTATTGTAAACCATGAGAAGCTGAATAATCGTCCATTCATTCTGGAAACGCCGTGGATTGGTAAAGATGCCAAAACCCAGCGACCGATGTATGAAATTGAAATTGCATTGCTGCGCGGAGACGTGGAAGGCCGTTTCGGTCAGGAGTTCCTGAGTGAAGTCGAGCAAATGCAGCACTTCTTCAAAAGTAAGGAACTGGATTCCCGTGCGTATGTACTTGATGTGTGGACACTGCTCAAAAATGATGCCAAAGCCAAAAAAGCTGATCCGCGTGAACCGCTGGAACGCTTGTATGACATGGTGACAGAGGCGGCATTGTTCCCGCATTTGAATGAAGAACAAATCAATCACCGCTTGATTGCTTGGCTTGCAGGGTAATCCCTGCAAGTCTTGCCTGATATAGTTCATGTATGTCTTGTCTAATTGAAGGAGGAAGATTAACCCGATGGAGATTCACGCAAAACAAATACGACCTGATGATCAAAACCGCGCCAATCGAGCGCGTATGCTTATTTCCTGTCCGGATGGTCCGGGAATTGTAGCAGCGGTATCACACTTTTTGCATCAACATGGTGCCAACATTGTACAGTCTGACCAGTATACGATGGACCCGTCAGGCGGTATGTTTTTTATGCGGATCGAGTTCGATCTACCGCAACTGGAGAGCAACTTGGCGAAGCTGGAAGCGGATTTTGCCGATGTAGCAACACGTTTCGAGATGGAATGGTCTCTTTCAGCGGTTAGCCGCAAAAAAAGGTTGGCTATTTTTGTATCCAAAGAGGATCACTGTTTGGTAGAGCTGCTCTGGCAATGGCAGGCTGGCGATCTTGATGCGGATATTGCGCTTGTGGTCAGCAACCATTTGGATATGAAAAACTATGTAGAGTCTTTCGGCATTCCGTATCACCATATTCCGGTTACAGCCGATACGAAAAAAGAAGCGGAGCAACGTCAACTGGAAGTGATCGGCAACGATGTGGATGTGATTATTCTCGCCCGTTATATGCAGATTATCTCTCCAACGTTTATTGAACATTACCGTAACCGTATTATCAACATTCATCATTCGTTCTTGCCAGCCTTTGTTGGAGGTAAGCCATACGCTCAAGCCTATAACCGTGGTGTTAAAATCATTGGCGCAACGGCGCATTATGTAACGGAGGAGCTGGATGGCGGCCCAATTATTGAACAGGACGTTCAGCGTGTAAGCCATGGGGATAATGTGACCGAATTGAAACGCATTGGACGTACTATTGAGCGTGTTGTGCTTGCGCGGGCTGTGAAATGGCATGTGGAGGACCGTGTTCTTGTACACGAAAATAAAACAGTCGTATTTTAAGTCTAAGTTTACGCTTTAATACTGTGCAAGGTTGATCCGTAACCTTACAAGAGAAGTAGACTCAGTCACTCAGAGAGTGCTGCACTATAATCCGAGCGGCCCCAGTTCAATGATGAACCGGGTGCCGCTTTTTGGCGTGTATGTATTTTCCGCATAGACCTAACAAAGTACCAAAGAGAAGATGGCCAACGACCCAATAGAAAATGGCACCAGCGTCATTCAGATCGGGTACACGTGGGGATAACGGAGACAAAGGGAGATAGAGCAGGGAAGAGACGGCTCCAATAAGTATTCCTCTACTGACTGGACGGCCTGAACGTCTGATCCACCAGATATAGAAAATCCCGATGATAACAGATACAGCAAGGTGCAGGAAAAATTCGATCCATTCCGGCAGGCGCGGAGGAAGCCCTGGTACAAAATCAATGTTAAGTAGCAAGGTGTATACCTTTTCGTCAGTTAATGTTTGGACCACTTTGAGAAACAGTCCCAGAAAAACGCCGCTGACGATTCCGGTTATGATCCCGGAAAACAAGGGTAATGATGATTTTAACGAACGAGACGGGTGTCGCACTGCATCTGACATTACAAGCCCTCCTTGGAATGAAGCATACCTAGCTATCTGAAAAATAAACCGTTCACCTTGCTCTCGAATCGAGAGATACAGACTAGAAGATGCAAATTTCACGTTAATCTCTAAAAAGTGTATGGTTTTCAGCTTAAAGGTTATACTTCATCCGATGGATTAACAAGGTTTAGCGAGAATCAGCCGAATTTTTCCGTAACTTTCTAAAAGAAGGTTATGGAAAAGCTTCACGGCAAGTGATACAATACAAAAGTGAATAAGTCAAAATGAAACATTCAAGCGGATTCACTTATTGTTTATGCGGTTTGCTTGTATGATGAGAGGGACTCGCTTGCGCACCCGACTTATCTAAAGACATGAGGAGGACAAACCATGACTGACAAGAACGAAGCGATTCAAAAGGACGAGAACACCACAATCGACAATCTGTCGATTACAACCGTACGTACTTTGGCGATTGATGCAATTGAGAAGGCAAATTCCGGACACCCGGGTATGCCGATGGGCTCCGCTCCGATGGGGTACCAGCTTTTTGCAAAAACGATGACTCATAACCCGGACCACCCGACTTGGATTAACCGGGACCGCTTTGTGCTGTCCGCAGGACATGGCTCCATGTTGCTGTACAGCTTGCTGCACCTGAGCGGCTACGATCTTCCTATGGAAGAATTGAAACAATTCCGTCAATGGGGAAGCAAAACTCCGGGTCACCCGGAATTTGGACATACAGCTGGTGTTGATGCAACTACCGGACCACTGGGTCAAGGTATTGCAATGGCAGTTGGTATGGCTATGGCTGAAGCTCAACTGGGCGCAACTTATAACAAAGATCAATTTAACGTTGTTGATCACTACACATATGCAATCTGCGGTGATGGCGACCTGATGGAAGGCGTATCTCATGAATCTGCTTCCCTGGCTGGACGTCTGGGCCTTGGTAAACTGATCATGTTGTTCGATTCCAACGACATTACGCTGGATGGTAAACTTGATCTGTCTTCTTCCGAAAGCATCGCTAAACGTTTTGATGCGTATGGCTGGCAAGTGCTGCGTGTTGAAGACGGTAACGATCTGCCCGCAATTGAAAAAGCAATCAAAGAAGGTCAAGCAGACACAGCACGTCCTACATTGATCGAAGTGAAAACCGTTATCGGTTACGGTAGCCCGAACAAGCAGGGTAAAGGCGGCCACGGCGGTACTCACGGATCTCCACTGGGTGCAGAAGAAGCTAAACTGACTAAAGAATATTATAAATGGGTATATGAAGAAAACTTCCACGTACCAGCTGAAGTTCGCGATCACTTTGCTCAAGTAAAAGAAAAAGGTATTGCTGCAAACAAAGCATGGGACGCACAATTTGCTGAGTACAAAAAAGCATACCCTGAACTGGCTGCTCAGTTCGAAACAGCAATTAACGGTGATCTTCCAGAAGGCTGGGATCGTGATCTGCCGAAATATGCGGCAACAGACAAAGCATTGTCTACGCGTGTAGCTTCCGGTAACGCTCTGAACGGTCTTGCACACAATGTGCCTCATCTGACAGGTGGTTCTGCTGACTTGGAAAGCTCCACAATGACGCACTTGAACAACCTGGCAAACTTCACTCCGGAAGACTATTCAGGCCGTAACATCTACTTCGGTATCCGTGAATTCGGTATGGCTGGTGCGATGAACGGTATGGCACTGCACAGCGGCGTGAAAGTATTCGGCGGTACGTTCTTCGTATTTACCGACTACCTGCGTCCGGCTGTTCGTCTGGCTGCACTGATGAGCCTGCCAGTAACGTATGTTCTGACTCACGACAGTATCGCTGTTGGTGAAGATGGTCCTACGCACGAGCCGATCGAGCAATTGGCTTCCCTGCGTATCATCCCGAACCTGACGGTAATTCGTCCAGCTGACGGTAACGAAACTTCTGCAGCTTGGGCTTACGCGCTGGAGAACAAGAGCAACCCGGTTGCCTTGGTACTGACTCGTCAAAACTTGCCGATCCTCGAAGGTACTGTAGAAGGTGCACGTGAGAACGTTAAACGTGGTGCTTATGTGGTGTCCGATGCTAAAGACGGTAAAGCGGTAGCACAAATCATCGCGACAGGTTCTGAAGTACAGCTCGCTGTTAAAGCTCAAGCTGCACTTGCTGAGCAAGGGATTCAAGTTCGCGTAATCAGCATGCCTAGCTGGGATCTGTTCGAGAAACAAGACAAAGCTTACAAAGAGTCCGTTCTTCTTCCAGATGTTAAGGCTCGTCTGGCGATCGAAATGGCTTATCCAATGGGCTGGGAAAAATATGTTGGAGATCAAGGTGACATTCTCGGAATCAGCACATTCGGTGCTTCCGCGCCTGGCGACCGTGTAATCCAGGAGTATGGTTTTACTGTGGATAACGTAGTTAGCCGCGTAAAAGCATTGCTGTAATTAAAACTTTATACTTCAACAGTCTGTCATGGGCCGAACGTCTTCCGGCGCTTCTGGCTCATGACAGTTGTTATTTCCGCAGAGTCAAGGGCGGCATGGCTGCCCTGATCTGTGTTGCCTTTTGTTTTCATTAACTTCAGGGGAGCGGGTACGCATGTCACAATTGGATCAAGTCAGTGTAGTGAAAAAGGCCAACATATATTATGATGGCCAGGTAACCAGTAGAACGGTTATTTTGGGGGATGGCAGCAAAGTGACGCTAGGTATCATGCTTCCAGGTAACTATGAGTTCGGCACAGATTCCCGCGAAATTATGGAGATTCTGTCCGGCGATCTGAGAGTATTGCTTCCTGGTGAAGAAGAGTGGCAAGAGATTCAAGGCCAAGCTACATTCCACGTGCCTGCTGAATCCAAATTCAAACTGGAGATACGCAGCGTTACCGACTACGTCTGCTCGTACCCGGCGGAATAACACAAGAAGGGGAACTCGAACCGCATTGTTGCGGATTCGATTTGCCCTTTTTGCTTCTTGAATGTTAACAGCCAAGTTCGTGCATAAGCTTGTCAGCAAGTTGGATTTGAAGTATCCTTAGGACAAGTTGTTTAACATGGAAAACGGAAATAATATACCGATATCAGGAGGTTTTTGAGATCATGGCAAAAAAAGTGACATTTGACTATAGTACAGCTTTGCAATTTGTAAACCAGCACGAAGTAGACTATTTCGCTGAACCGATCCGCTTGGCTCACGAGCAACTTCATAATGGTACAGGAACAGGTTCCGACTATCTCGGTTGGATCGACCTTCCGACAGCATATGACAAAGAAGAATTTGCCCGCATCCAAAAAGCGGCTGCTAAAATCCAAAGCGATTCCGAAGTGCTGATCGTGATCGGTATCGGTGGATCATACCTGGGAGCACGCGCAGCGATCGAAATGCTGACACATTCCTTCTACAACAACTTGCCGAAAGACAAACGCAAAACTCCTGAGATTTATTTTGCAGGTAACAACATCAGCTCTACGTATGTGACACACTTGCTGGATCTGGTAGAAGGTAAAGACTTCTCCGTGAACGTTATCTCTAAATCGGGTACAACAACTGAACCAGCGATTGCATTCCGTATCTTCCGTGCAGCTCTGGAGAAAAAATACGGGAAAGAGGAAGCTCGCAAACGTATCTACGCAACAACAGATAAAGAGCGCGGAGCACTCAAAAAGCTGGCGAATGAAGAAGGTTATGAATCTTTCATCATCCCGGATGATGTAGGTGGACGTTATTCCGTACTCACAGCAGTAGGTTTGTTGCCAATCGCAACAGCAGGGATCAACATCGAAGAAATGATGCAAGGTGCAGCTGATGCTTCCAAAGAGTACAGCAATCCGAATGTAGCGGAGAACGAAGCCTATCAATATGCTGCTGTTCGTAACGCATTGTATCGTAAAGGCAAAGGAACAGAGATTCTGGTGAACTACGAGCCTTCCTTGCACTTCGTATCCGAGTGGTGGAAACAGCTCTTTGGTGAAAGCGAAGGTAAAGACTACAAGGGGATCTATCCTGCATCCGTAGATTTCTCCACAGACTTGCACTCTATGGGTCAATTCATTCAGGAAGGTAGCCGGAACATCTTCGAAACCGTTATTCAAGTCGCAGAAGTATCCGAACACATTTCCATTGAAGCTGATGCGGACGATCTGGACGGTTTGAACTTCCTGGAAGGAAAAACGATGGATTTCGTCAACAAAAAAGCATTCCAAGGAACGTTGCTCGCACATACAGATGGCCAAGTTCCAAATCTGATTGTGAACATTCCAGATATGACTCCATATTCCTTCGGATATCTGGTATACTTCTTTGAAAAAGCATGTGGCATCAGCGGATATTTGCTGGGTGTGAATCCATTTGACCAACCGGGCGTGGAAGCATACAAGAAAAATATGTTCGCATTGCTGGGCAAACCAGGCTTTGAAGAAGAGAAAGCAGCGCTCGAAGCGAGACTTTCTGAATAATTCATGGCTTCGCTCATATAGTTAAATAAAGATTGTTAAGTCCATCCGGGAATGCGAGCTTTTGCAGGGTATCGTTTCCCGGGTGTCATTAACCAAGGCAGTTCATCCGCAATATGCGGGGAACTGCTTTCTTGTAAAATGGATGATTTAAGGAAAGTTGGATTGGAAATGATTGAACGTTATCGAACGGTTCGAGGATCGGGACAACTGGAAATTGTGATCAAGAAATCACGGTTTATCGGTCATATTATGCCGGTCTCAACTGAGGAAGAAGCTATTGCTTTTATTGATGATATCAAGAAAAAGCATTGGAATGCGACACATAACTGCTCGGCGTACATGATTGGCGAGCGGGATGAGATTCAGAAGCAGTCCGATGACGGGGAGCCGAGTGGTACAGCGGGTAAACCTATTCTTGAGGTGATCAAGAATCAGCAATTAAAGAATGTAGCGATTGTTGTTACAAGATACTTCGGGGGAATCATGCTTGGCGCTGGTGGACTTATTCGTGCGTATACAGATGGTGCTGTGGCAGCGATTGAAGCAGGTGAAGCCATTACCAAAGTGTTGCATCGAGAAGTATTTGTCGAACTGGATTATACGTGGCTTGGGAAAGTGGAAAATGAGTTAAGGGGCCGGGAAGTGCGTACAGGTGAAACGGCTTTCACCGATAAAGTTACGTTAACGTGTCTTCCGCCGGATAGTGAAACCGAGGCATTTATCGCCTGGATCACGGATTTGACGCAAGGGCAATCCCGGATCACGGAGGGACAGCGGCTTTATTTTATTGAAGGGGAATAAAATATATGGCTAGAAGAGCAGTCGAACAGGAGTTGTCGAGGGAGCGGATACTGGAGGCGGCGAGGCATCTTTTTATTACCAAAGGATACCGCGCCATTTCGATGCGAAGCATCGGCCAGCATCTTGGCTATAGTCATGGGTCGCTGTATTATCATTTTAAGGAAAAAGCAGAATTGTTCTATGCGATCGTGGTAGAGGATTTCAACCATCTGGGACATCTACTGTTGCAAGCCATGGTCAGGCCGGTTGCAGGCGGCGTGAACAAAGTGGAGCATATTTTGATGGAGTTTATTCGATTTGGTCTGGAAAATCCGTATCAATACGAGATTATGTTTATGATTCGGGACGAGGAGTTATTGTCCTATTGTCGTACGGAGCAAGGACGTTGTTTCGAACTGTTTGCGTCGATTATTCGGCAGTATATGAAGGAAGAGGGCTGTGCCGAAGAAGATATTCAGCATGTGCCGCGTACTTTGTTTCTGGCTATGCACGGATTCATATCGTATCATATTCAAGACCGTTTAACGTTTGCTGAGATCGAATCCTCTGCGTTGTCTCATGTGAAAGTATTGTGCCGTAACTTGGGTCAGCAGCCTGGCGTGCAATAATTTGCCGCTTATGCCTGCCCCTACACTTCAAGGCGGTGATTGATCATAACATTAACTCTTTATTACGTTATCATGCGAAAGATATTATTTTCATACGCTGAAGATGAAGACAGGCGTTCCTAACCCCGGTACAGGGTGGAGCGCCTGTTTGTGTTTGTGTTTGTGTTTTTTGAGATGGAACTTAACCTTCCATAATTTTGATAAAATACTCCCGGTTACGCGGTCCATCAAATTCGCAAAAATAGATCCCTTGCCAACGTCCGAGAAGCAGTCTGCCTTCATGAAGGATGACAGTCTGTGATGGACCCGTAGTTATTGATTTGAGGTGAGAGGCCGTATTGCCCTCGGCATGACGATACTGTGGGTGCTCCCATGGGTACACCTCATCGAGACGTAACAAGACATCATGTTTAACATCGGGGTCGGCATTTTCATTAATAGCAATGCCAGCTGTTGTATGTGGACAATAAATGAGTACGGTGCCATTCTGCACGCCGCTGCTTTGCACAACTTGTTTGACTTCCCGTGTGATATCCTTCATTTCATCTCTTGCAAATGTTGATATATTTTGTGTGTATAACATGTCTTTCCTCCTTGTCGTTGTAATGGCTCTCCTCAATTTTAACTCCTCAGATAGTAACTTAACCACCTGAAGATCAACAAAACTCATTGATTCTACAGGTAGAAATAAACGATTTATAAAAGGATGTATACAAGGATGAAGGCTACACAAATGTTTGATTACATTGAACGGAATTTCGCCAATGTAATGTACTGAAATCGTTTATTAAAAATGGGGAAATTTGTGTATTCGAGGCATCAAATAGTTCGAATAAAAGCATTGACGATCAGCACTGCAAACTGGTAAAGTATCAGATAAGCAAAAACCAAGTAGACTAATGGGAATAATAATAAAGTAAACTTATCCAACTCAGGAAAATGTCGTATGAAGTCAGGTAGACTGCCGACCGGAGTTAAAGCCGGAGGCTGGGAGGGAACACAGTAATGAACACCGTTCTTCGTCACAAGGGATGGACTTGGGGTTTTCGCAGTACCGTATTGTTATATTTCATCGTGCTCATTGTACTTCCAATCATCGGTGTGTACGCCAATTCCTTTTCTGAAGGATGGAGCAATTTTGCTGAGAGCATCATGGACCCGATCGCATGGAAGGCGGTGCTATTAACGGTACGTCTGGCCGTGGTCGCCGCTATAATTAATGTGGTCTTAGGAACCATGATTGCCTGGGTGTTAACCAGATATCGATTCGTTGGCAGATCCTTTCTTAACAGTCTCGTCGATTTGCCTTTTGCGTTGCCGACAGCTGTAGGCGGTCTGATGATTATGCTGTTGCTCGGCCCGATCAGTGCTGTCGGGAAACTGGCTGAATCCATGGGGTTTGAAATTGTATTTCATCAGCCTGCAATTGTAATTGCGATGACCTTTGTTACCTTTCCTTTTGTCATCCGGGCAGTGCAGCCTTTGCTGGAAGAGATCGATCCTTCCGAGGAAGAGGCTTCGTACACGATGGGTGCTTCCAAGGCACGTACATTCATGCAGGTCATTCTTCCATCTATGGCTCCTGGCATGATTAGCGGCGGAATGTTGGCTTTTTCCAGGGCGCTTGCTGAATTTGGCGCAGTTGTACTGGTTGCCGGTAATATTCCGGGCAGAACACTAACCGCTTCTGTTTTTATCTATGGTGAGATTGAAAGTGATAACCCGACAGGAGCGGCCGCAGTATCCGTATTGCTTCTAACACTCTCCTTCCTGATCCTCTGGCTGATCAATCTCGTACAGATGCGGGGGAGAAGAAGATGAGAAGACTCTTAATCGGACTTACGTTTGTAGTGTTCACATTGCTGTTGATCATTCCTCTCGGACGGATTCTGATTGGCGCGTTTGAGGATGGTGCAGGCGGCTTTGTTAAAGGTATTATGCGTCCTGAGGCGCTTCACGCACTGATGATGACAGGGTTGGTCGTTCTGGTGGTTACCCTGTTAAATACACTGTTTGGCATCATGATGGCGATTTATCTGGTCCGCGCAGGATGGCTGAGTGAACGGGTGAAAGGACTGCTTAACAGCATTGTCGATTTACCTTATGCGGTATCGCCGGTTATTGGCGGTTTGATGATTGTTTTGTTGCTTGGACCAAACAGCATCATGGGAGGATTTTTTGAGGGCATCGGATTTAATGTGGTGTACGCTTTTCCAGGGATGGTTATTGCCACGTTGTTCGTTACGTTCCCGTTGATGGTAAGGGAAGTTATGCCCGTCCTGCAAGAGCTAGGTTCGCAGCAGGAAGAGGCGGCTTCCACACTTGGAGCCTATGGCTGGAGAACGTTTTGGAGTGTTACCTGGCCTTCCATCCGCTGGGCAGTGGTCTATGGTCTAGTTCTGACGGTAGCGCGTTCACTGGGAGAATTCGGGGCGGTATTGGTCGTATCCGGTAACATTATGAATAAAACGCAGACAGCAACAACACTGGTGTATCAGGATGTAGAGAATTTCAACGTGTCAGCCGCAAACGGTGTGGCATTGGTGCTGGTAACCTTCTCCGTAGGACTGCTGCTCCTGATGGAATGGGCCAAGAAGCGAAAGGAAGTGCATTAAGATGCATGTAGAAGTTCGTGATCTGAACAAACACTTTGGTGATTTTCATGCGGTAAAAGATGTCTCGTTCGATATTGCCAAAGGACATCTGATCGGTTTGCTCGGCCCCAGCGGAGGCGGGAAAACGTCGATTCTGCGTATGCTCGCAGGGCTTGAAAGCCCAGGGTCGGGCGAGATCCGCTTCCACGGAAAAGTCGTGAATCATCTGCCGCCTCAAGAGCGAGGCATTGGATTTGTATTTCAGAACTATGCGTTGTTCAAACATATGAGTGTTTTTGATAATATTGCGTTTGGTCTCAAGGTGAAAAAGACACCCAAAGCCCAGATTCGTGATCGCGTGATGGAACTCGTTGAGCTGACTGGGCTGAAAGGTTTCGAACAGCGTTATCCGCACCAGTTGTCAGGTGGACAGCGTCAACGTGTGGCCTTTGCCAGAGCGCTTGCGCCTGAGCCACAGTTACTGCTTCTGGACGAACCGTTTGCAGCCATTGATGCAAAGATCCGTCAAGAGCTTCGTTCATGGCTGCGTGAGTTGATCGAGCGGGTAGGCATCACGTCCATCTTTGTTACTCACGATCAGGATGAAGCCATTGAAGTAGCAGATGAGATTATGATTATCAGCCAAGGTCGTTTGGAGCAAAAGGGTACCCCTTGGGATATTTATAAAAATCCGCAGACCCCATTCGTGGCGACTTTTATTGGGGAGTCTACGGTGGTGGAGGATGCCTCTCAGCTGAAAGGTTTCGAACATGCTGTGCATGGTGGCAATACGCGCGCACTGATCAGACCGGAGTATATCGAGATTGGACTCAAAAACGAGTTCACGATGTTGTCTGCAACGGAAAAAGGGATTGTGAAACATCTTCACTTCCGCGGTAGTGAATGGATGGTTGAAGTTGAGGTGGAGGGACATAAGCTCATCACCTATCGCTCATTGGAGAAAACGACACTGGAGATCGGGCAAACGATTCGTGTGCTTGTGCACCGCGCCTATTTGTTCAACGACTCGGAGAGCTGGGTTGTTGAGAACCGACTGAAAGAAGATCCGATGCCTGTCATGATCTAGAGCCTGTTATGTTAAGAATAAAGCAGAAATGAAAGAAGGAGCGGCCATGCAGACGAGCCAAAACAATAAGAAATTTATACCTTTATACGTGATCCTGATGCTTGTGCTCGTCTGTGTGACTGCCGGATGTAGCAAGCAGGAGCCAGGGCAGCCAGCCGGGGTTTCGAGTGGGGATTCTTCGAACACACTGGTTATTGGTGCATATAGCGTAGCGAAGGATGCGGTAGGTGAACTGTTGCCCAAGTTCCAGGCAGAATGGAAAGCCAAAACGGGACAGAGTATTAATTTTCAAGAGTCTTATGAAGCCTCAGGAACTCAAGCTAGAGCGATCGTCGGCGGGTTCGAAGCGGATGTAGCCTTGCTGGCGATGGAAAGTGACATCGATAAACTGGTGAAGGCCAAGCTGGTCACTACGGATTGGAAACAAACTCCGAATGAGGGCATGATTACCCGTTCGATTGTTGTTTTAGGTACACGAGCAGGCAATCCACTGGGGATTAAAGATTTTCAGGATTTAACCAAGCCTGGCGTGAAGGTGTTGTATCCTAACCCGAAAACATCCGGCGGTGCACAGTGGGATATTAATGCTATTTACGGTGCAGGATTGAAGCTGTCGGAGGAGAAAGAGGGCAAGAAAGACCCTGCCGCAGCCAAAGCATTTCTGGAAGAGGTGCACCAGAACGTTGAATCCCTTGACAAGAGTGGCCGTTCCTCGATGGCGGCATTTGAATACGGTGTAGGGGACGTCATCGTAACATACGAGAATGAATTGCTCGCTCGAATCGCAAAGGGTGTAGACTATGATATCGTGGTGCCGAAAAATACGATACTCATTGAAAATCCTGCAGTGGTGGTGGATAAATACGCTGACAAACATGGCAATCGGGAGCTGGCGGAAGCCTTTATCGCATACTTGCGGACACCTGAAGCGCAGCGTATTTTTGCGAAACACGGCTTCCGCTCGGTAGACCCGGACGTATTTGCCGAGACGAAAGAATCGTTCCCGACACCAGCGGGACTGTTTGATATCAACTATCTGGGTGGATGGGATGAGGTGCGGAAGACACTGTATTCCAAACGCGGCGTATGGTATCAGGTGCTGGCAGGACTGTAGCCCATTGAACAATGAACTATATAAGTTGAACTATTTATTTACACAATAACGGAGAGGACAGAAAAAACCTGGAAAAGCGTAGCGCTCGCCTTTATCACCGGATTTTCCCCTTTGGAAAAGGGAATCTAAAAAAATCTGGGGATAACAGCGATTGGAAGGTTATTCTGTCATCGGAGTGTTCCGTGTAAGAGAGATTAATTCAACTTATACAGGAATGTGAACCTTCATTTTACGGCATGCCGAGATGGAGGTTTTTTACTACGAAAAGGTTATAATAGGAAGTATACTAATACACATGTTGGCATAATCGTAATTGCAGAGAGGTGTGACCGTAATGAGTACAGAGATCAAATTGTCCCAAAGCACAGCGATTCGGCTGGAGCAGGCCCGCGGCAAGGGCATGCCAGAAGCGGATATATTAAAAGCGATTCAAGCCAAGGATGTAGCGGCATTTGATAGCGTATCCGAAGAGCATTATCGGTACGATACGTTTTTCTCCTATGCGGACGAGCATGGTGAGAACTTGGAAGGGGCTGTACGGAACGGGTATCGAATTACGTTTAATACACGTGGCGGCCTGGGCATCTGGCTGGAAAAAGCATTTAATCTGCAAGCAGAGAAGGATTTCACGGTGGGTGAGGGCATCATCACCGGTTTGCAGTTGACTGCAGAACAGGCTGAGGTGCTAGAGCAACGTCTGGCATGGAACTGGGTCATCACGGATGCCTTAGAGGTTCCTGCTGGCCGTGAACTGACGTTGAAACTGCGTGCGCTGGTGTGAGCGGACGCATATGGAATCATCATGTCTGAGGCTGGGTTTCTCCAGCCCGGTCAGACGACAGACTTTCCCGGCCAGCTGTGATGAGCTGTGAGTGGGGGAGTCTTTTTTTTGCAAAAGCGGAGGTAGGGGATTACAATTTACATAAAATATTTGTGGCACAACTTTGTTGATTACGAAGGAAGAGACATCACATCTGAGCTGAATCGGCTTCAGGGAGCGAGAGGGGAATGCGGAATGAATCAGCTCACATTTCTGGGCACAGGCGACGCCATGGGTGTCCCAA
Organism: Paenibacillus sp. NN59; assembly: GCF_057597225.1. Lineage (NCBI taxonomy): Bacteria > Bacillati > Bacillota > Bacilli > Caryophanales > Paenibacillaceae > Paenibacillus > Paenibacillus sp. NN59. The sequence goes on from NZ_CP199678.1 coordinate 1,700,583, forward strand.
GGGTGTATTGTAGTTGTGAGGTATGTGCAGAGGCGAGGCAGACAGGAGAAAATCGACGAAAACGTTCATCGATCATGATTCATGATGGTAGTCACGTGGAAGATCAGCCTGAAGACGGGATGTTTATGATCGACTGCGGGCCGGACTGGCGTTCTCAGATGGAAGATCAGGGAATGCGTATGGTGCATACGTTGCTGATTACACATGCGCATTTTGATCATATTGGCGGCCTGCCGGAATGGGCGGATGCGTGCCGCTGGCTAGGCGTGAAGGGTAAGCTGTATGCCCCGCGTGAGGTAATCGTTACGATACAGGGACAATTTCCGTGGCTCGCTCGTCACATGGATTTTATGGAAACGGATAACGGGATTGAACTCGGTGGATGGACGATTCGCTCCTGGAAAGTGTGTCACGGACACAATGGATTTTCGTACGCTTATCGATTGGAACGTAGGGGGTATGCTTGGGCTTACTGTTCGGATGCTATAGATTTGAAGGAAGACGAGAAGGAACTGTTGTATGGACTGGATCTACTGGTATTGGGCACAAGTTTTGTGCATGAGCTGGCGGAGTTTTCAACGCGTTCGGTGTACGATATGCAGGAGGCGCAGGAGCTTTTGCGAGAGCTGAAGCCGGGATACACTTATTTTACACATATGTCCCATGATGTAGATGTAAGGCAGGACTATAAACTGGATCAGGGCATTACCATAGCACGAACAGGCATGACGGTGACGCTGGGCTAAGATTCGATGTCGATGTGAAATCAGGATTCGGCATTGAAATTGGAGAATTTGAGATTGAGGAATAGATTTTGTTGTAAAAAATAAATTCAGAAGAGCGTATCCTTTTCAGGAGGTTCTTCGTTTACATAATGAAACACTTAATCAGGAACAAACAAAGGGGGGCCCCCGAGATGGCCTTTGTGAAGTCCGCAGATTGCGAAGTCAACAGACTTGAGCATGAATGGAGCAACACGCGTAATTACAAGACGGATCATGTTGGAGATGGCGGAATTACCAATCAAATGAATCAAGCTAGTCCAATAAATCAGATTACTACAACGAATCAGAGATATGATATGGATTGTACAAAGGATGCTGATGGGAAACGTATTTCGCATCCCATGTTGCACGATATATTGCCTGACCTAATGGCTTCACTCTATGCATATTGCTTGTCATTGACCAAATCAGTGACAGAGACAGAGGATCTCGTACAGGAAACCTGTCTCAAGGGATTATCGTCAGAGGTGGTGCAAGCTTCCGAAAGATCAGACGCGTCTTTTAATTGGGAAGCTTATCTGATTCGGATTGCACGCAATACATGGATTGATGGAATTCGTAAGCAGGAGAAGCTTCGATCTATTCTCGCGGAGATGAAACCTGTGATGTCCGAATGTACGGAAGAAGAATCATTTGAAGAGCTGGAGACTGCGGTGCAGCTGTTAGTTCACACCTTGCCACCATGGCAACGAGCAATCTATATTTTACGTGAAATCATGGGATATAAGGCGGCAGAGACTGCCGAGATGCTGCGTACAACCGAAGGTGCCGTAAAAGCAGCATTAAACCGTGCCCGCACAGCTTTAAGTAAGATCAGGCATAAATTCGAGGAAGCAGGGATGGATGCTGCATTGGAACAGGCGACGATGGAAGAGCCCGCTGATCTGGAGCAAGAGCAGCTCCGCAGTTATCTGATGGCTTTCCGCCAAGGGGATACCGCACGTCTAATTGATCTGTGCCTGAATCGCACGGACGATCCGATGGCTGTAGCGGGTACGATTTTGCAGCAGACTCTGCCGTCTCAAGCGATGCAGCCATTGATGTACGGTTATGCCACTTCGAGCACGATTTCGATGCCTTATGGAGGTGGATATACGGTCATCATGGCTGCCTAATATAAGGAGGCGACATATATGAACGTTGTACCTTACGTAGTAGAACAGACCGCTCGCGGCGAGCGGAGTTATGATATTTATTCACGCTTGTTGAAAGACCGCATCATTATGGTGTCGGGAGAGATTGAGGATCAGATGGCCAATGCTATCGTGGCTCAATTGTTGTTTTTGAGTGCAGAAGACCCGGATAAGGATATTCAAATGTATATCAATAGTCCGGGGGGATCTGTGACAGCGGGTTTCTCGATTTATGATACGATGCAGTTTGTGAAGCCGGATATTTCGACGATCTGTACCGGTATGGCGGCGAGTTTTGGTACGATTTTGCTGGTGGGCGGCACCAAGGGGAAACGAATGGCGTTACCGAACAGCGAGATTATGATTCATCAGCCGCATGGAGGTACACGCGGGCAGGCATCCGATATGCTGATACATGCAAACCGGATTATCCAGCACCGCCAGCGTCTGAATCAGTTACTTGCAGACCATACAGGCCAGCCGCTGGAACGCATTGAAAAAGACTCGGACCGAGATTATTTCCTGACGGCAACTGAAGCCGTGGAATATGGATTGGTAGATAAGGTTGTTACAGGTGCGTAAGTGTCACCGTAAATGAAACTGAAGAAGCGAGTGGAACAGAAAACAAATATAATCGAAACAACGAATGTAAAGATTTGGACGACAGCGGACTGTCGTTCTTTTTTTTGTATTTTCTGATGGAGAGAAGAAAAATGGATAAAAATAGGTTGACCTTAACCAGGTATATTGTGTATATTATATATATACACTATGCCTGGTTATTTATATGAAACAATGGCAATGAGGTGAAGGAACGAACATGAATATACGGATATCCAATGCATCAAGCGATCCCATCTATATCCAGATTTTATCCCAGATTCGGCAGAGCATTCTGAACGGGGAACTGGCAGCAGGAGATCACCTGCCTTCCATCCGTCAACTTGCGAAGGATTTGCAAGTCAGCGTCATTACGACGAAACGTGTATATGAAGAACTGGAAAAAGAGCAACTGATTGATTCCGTGGTTGGCAAGGGAAGTTTTGTATCCGGCGCAAATCAGGATTTTATCCGGGAGAGACGTATGAAACAGTTAGAAGCGAAGATGCTTGAGGTTATTCAGGAGAGCAAGGAACTGGGCATGAGCGCACAGGATTTGATTCATCATCTTACTTTGCTGTTAGAGGAGGAATAGGCAAGATGAATGCGATAGAATTGCGGAATGTTACGAAAGAGTATCCGTTATTTAAGGTGGATAACATATCCACGGATGTGAAACAGGGATTTATCACAGGGCTCATTGGCCCAAACGGAGCCGGAAAAAGTACATTAATCCGAATGATTACCGGACTCATCCATCCAGATCAGGGGACATTGCGAACGCTGGGCAGTGAGAATCCGAGCGGTGATGTGGCTGTCAAGCAGCGGCTCGGTATTGTGTCCGATGAATGCTTTTATTATGAACATTTGACCATCAGGGAGATGTCAAGGTTAATCGCTCCTTTTTACAGTCGCTGGGACCATGCCGTATTCAAGAGTTATTTGGAACAATTCGAATTGTCTCCAAAAAAGAAAATCCAGGATTTATCCAAAGGCATGAAGATCAAATTCTCGCTTGCGGTTGCCTTGTCTCATGATGCCGATCTGCTTGTCATGGATGAACCAACATCCGGTCTTGACCCGGTTTTTCGGAGAGAGCTGCTTGATCTACTGGCCGGCATGATACAGGACGAGGCCAAATCCATCATTTTCTCGACACATATTACGACGGATCTGGAGCGGATCGCGGACTATATCGCTTTTGTTAATCAAGGCAAGCTGATTTTTAATGAGGCCAAGGACGATGTGCTTGAGCGCTACACTATAGTGAAAGGGGATTTGGATCTGCTGGATGCCGATACCCGGCGTCAATTCGTGGGCATACGTGAAACATCGATTGGTTTTGAAGCGTTATCGGACAACAAAGCGGAGGCACAGCGTATGTTCGGCAGTGAGGCTCTTTTGCATAGGCCCGCGCTGGAAGACTTGATTTATTTCACGGCAAAAGGGGGACGTCAACATGCTTAATCTGCTTCGCAAAGACTTTATTGCACTGAGAAGTTCGTTGTGGATTATTGCTCTGTATGTGGTGATTTTCAGCTGGGCGTTTATCCCGAAGATGGAAATGTCCATGTATCTCGTAGGGATTTATACGGCTTTTGGCTCGATTATGCTAGCAACGATGGTGGACATCAAAAATCATAATCATAACTTTTTAGTTACGCTTCCGGTCAGTCGCAAACAGATCGTGCAAGCGAAGTACCTGTCTTCCATTCTCTATTCCCTGTTTGGAGTGCTTGTGTCCTACGGCATTCACAAAATTGTTAACCTGAACTATCCTGAACTCAACAAACCACAATATTCCCTGTTGGATATCCTTATTTCTATGGGGTTGGTATTAATACTGGTATCAATTTATATGCCACTTTTCTATGCACTTAGTAAAAAGGGAGCAGGGATTATCAATACGGTTTTCTTCGTTTGTTTAATTGTTCTTGCACAACCGACTGCCTTTATTCTTAATGTGGTGGGTAAAGAAGGGCTGATTACAACACCGATTATCTCGGGGATTGCCGTAGCCATAGTGGCTCTGTTTCTTGTATCGTATGTCGTCACGATCCGGCTATTTGAGAGAAAAGATCTGTGAGCGGATTGACTTTAGGGACTCGAAGCGGGCGCTAACGATCACAGATGAGCCTATTTGCTCCATTTCAGGTGATTTAAGAATGTAACGATCTCAGGAGGTGCTATGTTAGTTATTTCGATGGAAAATGGGTGAAAATCACATGTTTCCATTGAAATAAGGTCACTGGTGATCGTTAGCGTTGGCATGAAGTGGACATCGATGTGCCCACAGAGGAAACAGCCGTTTTGATTATAGACAAAAAGTGGTCTGACCTAAGCCTTGGACACCTTTCCCATTTTCGTTGACTCTCTGAGCTTTCGTTGACCCACTGTCAGTGGGTACATTCAGAATTCTGCACACTTCTAAGACTTGGCGAGGTTCAATCCACGCTCAATCCACTCTTCAAACACCCTGAACCCGCCTGGATTCCGGAGAGCCTTCGTCGAATGCTCTTAAGCTCTAGTCATCGATTCAAAACGAAGTATCTTTTTAACTTCTCGCCGCCAAGGTGATCAGTCTGTCCATGCCTTCCCGAATCTGCTGTTCACGGGCGTAGGAGAAGGAGAGACGGAGTTTACGGCTACCTGATGCGTGTGAGGGATCAAACACGGTGCCAGGCACAAAAGCAATGGAGTGCTCCATGCTTTGGTGTAACAACCTGCCTGTGTCGATCCCCTCGGGAAGCTCGGCCCAGATGTTCAGACCGCCCTCGGGGCGTGTCCATGTCCAGTCTGTCTCCAGCAGACACTGCTCCATCACTTCCATTCGAAGTTGAAGCGCAGTTCGAAGTTTGGACAGATGCTGGTGCATACGATCCGACTGGAAATAACGAAGAAACAGCTTCTGATTCAGTAGTGGTGATCCGTTATCTGTCAGGGCTTTAATCGCCTGGAGTCCTGCCATGAGATGTGAACGGCACATAATGGCTGCGATTCGCAGACCCGGAACAACATATTTGCTGTAGCTGCGGATGTACAGTGTATGTCCAGAAGTATCATAAGTGAAGATTGGCGCAGGCGGTTTTTCTTTAAAATAGATATCGTATGTGCTGTCATCCTCCACCAGGAAACAGCCATATTGTTCAGCCAGTTCAGGTAACTGTTTGCGTTGCTCTACAGATATACTGATGCCTGTTGGGTTTTGGAACGTCGGTGTCATATAAAAGAGGCGTGGCTTCTCTGTTTTCATCAGATGCTCAATCTGCTCCAGATCATACCCTTCGGGATGGATATCGGTAAAAACAAGCCGTGCACCCTGTTTGCGGAAAATTTCCATGGCAGGGCCGTAAGTTGGTCGCTCAATCAGTACCCGATCTCCGGGCTTGACCAGTGCACGGGAGATGACATCAATCGCCTGTTGAGCACCGGATGTAATCAGTACTTCGTCAGAGGACAGGTAGAAGCGTTCTTTTGCCGTCAAATGGCTGGCCAGACTGGTACGAAGCTCTAGATCGCCTTGGATCGTTGAGTACGTACCGAGTAGACGAGGATATTGATCTAACAGATCACGCATCAATTCGCCCCAATATCGGTTGGGTAGTAGTGCAGGATCGATTAATGATTTGGAAAACTGATATTCCGCTTCCAGTGATTGGACCCGGTCAAGTGTGTCCCAATAGAGCCAGGCCGACACGGAGGGATCATCTCCCTGATCTGTATCGGATAGTGGTTTGGCTGGACTGACGTAATAACCAGATTTGTCTCTAACATAGACGATCCCACGTTGTTTTAACTCCTGATACGCTTTGAAAACCGTTAGCCGGTGCACGCCGAGCAGTTCGGACAAGCTTCGTACCGAAGGCAGTTTTTCCTGTTCAACCCACTCCCCAGCCTCAATCCGTACCATGAGATAGTGGATAACTTGCTCGTACCGTTTCATGCTGTTGTCTGCCATCATTACCGTTCTGCTCACCCGACCCACGCTCCTTTTGATCTCCATTGTAACAGTTAATGAGAGATAACTGTTCTATTTTGTTCATTCTGTTCTATAGACTATGAGCTATGATGGAGAACAGATAAAGGAGTGGTTAACATGGTAGGGATTGCATTTACCGTAATGTGTCTCGTTTTTGGAACAACGTTTCTGGCGATTAAAATTGGTGTGGAGGCAGGCATGCCGCCTTTTCTATCTGCTGGACTGCGGTTTGTGATTGCGGGAGCTTTAATGTTTACATGGATGTGGATGAAGGGGAAAGTGAACTTGTCCCTGTTATTCCGCAAAGAAATGCTGATTACAGGTGCAGGTCTAACATTTGCGACCTTTGCTACGTTATATTGGGCGGAGCAACATGTCAGTTCCGGTGTAGGAGCTATTCTATCGGCAACAGGACCGCTGATGATTATGCTCATGCAAACGGCATTATTGCGGCAGAAAACCTCTGCCCGCATGGTGGTTGGCTGCCTGATCGGATTTACAGGCGTTGTACTAGTCGTTTTGCCAGGCGTATCGCTTGGTGCAGGTTCTTTATTTTTGTGGGGATGCATCGCGGTACTGGTGGGGGAAGTCTGTTATTCCGCAGGTACGTTATATTCCAAAAAAGTCATTCATCAATTCAGTGAGATGAATCCTGTTGCCATTAATGCGGTGCAGATGATGTATGGCGGTGTGCTGTTATTTATCCTCTCTGCACTGACGGAATCCTGGAATATGTCGGCACTGGATGTGCTACCGGCCGTGTCGTCTGTGATCTATCTGACGGTCATCGGTTCAATGGTCGGGCACAGTCTGTTCTATTGGATTATGTCACGCACTAATCCGTTGTTCCCGGCAACCTGGTTATACATATCGCCACCAATTGCCGTTGGGCTCGGTGCGATCGTGTACGGAGAGCATGTCAGCTGGGTGACATGGGTCGGTGTCGTTTTGGTTATCTCGGGGCTGTTAACCATGAATGAGAAGGTGAGTAGCTGGTTGAAGAAAGGGAGACGTACGAAGGTGATTGTGCAAGGCTCCTAGAATACCGGATGAATCTCTTCTATAGTATGATAGTAAGAGTTCTTACTTTGAGGAGTCGTGTGAAATGATGAGAAAAGTCTTCCTGAATTTCGTAACCAGTGTGGTTCTTTCTATCCTGGTATTTATTCTTGTTTTATTTTTCGTTCATATATCCGATTCAACGAATATCATGGTCTCGGTTGGGATTACTGTGTCGTTACAGATTTCTTTTTTAACTGCAGTATTGCTGGCCAAAAATAAAAAATAAAACTAGAAACAAGAAAGCCCGGAACCACAAATTATTGTGGTATCCGGGCTGTTTTTTATAAGAACTTTGGTTTATTCCGCGTTCAGTACAAACTTCTCGATAACCTCTTTAACACCGTCTTCGTTGTTGCTCGCCGTAATGTAGTCTGCTAATTCTTTCAACGCAGGGATGGCATTGCCCATCGCTACACCAAGACCGGCGACTTCCAACATCTCGTGATCGTTCCAGGAGTCACCGATGGCGATGCACTCACTAAGCTCGTGACCGAAATGGTCAGCCAGGAACGTCAGTGCGTGGCCTTTAGTACCTTCTTTATGCATAATTTCCAGGAAATACGGCTTGGATTTGGTGATGTGCACTTCAGATCCCAGCAGTTCACGAAGCTCTACAGCGACTTGGTCCAAATAATCCGGCTCATCAATAATGAGCAGTTTTGGTGTTGGTTGTTCAATGACTTTGATGAAGTCAGACTCGATGTAATATTGCGTGCCGTTTAGTTTGGCATAATCGAGCAGTTTCTGATTTTCCTCACGAGCATAGAGTTTGTCATCAATATACGTTTGCAGGTGCAGATTTTTCTCGAGGCAATAATCAAACAGTTTGCGGGAAGCTTCTTGCGGTACATAGCGCTCGTAGAGCACTTTTTCATCCAGCAGGTTTTTCACCAAAGCCCCCTGATACGTAATGATCGGGACGTTCAGCTTGGTTTGGCGTGCAAGTGCCTGTGCGGAAGCGTAAGCGCGTCCTGTTGCGAGGGTTACTACTACTCCGTGTGTTACCGCTTGCTCCAAAGCCGTTTGCGTAGCGGGCGTAACTTCCTTGTTGTCGTTAATCAGGGTGTCATCGATGTCGATGGCAATGAGTTTGTAAGTCATATGATGTTTCTCTCCTTTTTTATCTGTGTCTATTTCATTGAACGAAATAAATAGATTACACGAGTCACTCCAAACGCAGAACCACCGATGATTTACACGAACACTCCGAAGACAGAATAACCTTCCGATCGCTGTTATCCCCAGATTTTTTGAATCCCTTTTAGAAGGGAGAAAATCCGGTGATAAGCATATGCTTCCGATGTAGCTTTCTTGCAGAAAGCTTTTAGGTGAACGCTTCACTTCTCCAGGTTTTTTCTGTCTTCTCCGTTATTTTGTAAACGAATAGTTCTGCCTTTTCCGTTAGATGTGTCATCGAAAATTCGTTCAAACAACCTGTACCCATCTAAATGTCGTATTTCCTTCTTTATTTACTCTTCCAGGAAAACAAGACCGATAAAGTCTTCCAGCTCCAGGTTGCCGAAGTAATGCTTCACATCCAGACCTTCCAGGGCTGAACGCACTTCAGTCTCGTCATAACGCTTGCCGCGTAACATGTCCTCGATATCCGCTACATCGCCAACACCGAAGAAATCGCCGAAGATTTTAATATCTTCGATACGCCCATCCTTGATGTTCATGCGCAGATCGATGATGCCCACCGGGAATTTGCGGGTATGCTTCACATTGCTTTCCGGTGACAGACCATAGTTCCAGTCCCAATTGTTATAACGCTCCGCCGAGATTTCTTTAATCTTATCCCAGTCCTTCTCGGTCAGCTTGTACTGAGGAACGTCCTGCGGCTCCATGCGGAAAATGTGACGAAGCAACTCATCACGGAACTCTTCAATCGTCAGATTGGTGTCAATCAGATCACGAATGTTGGCAACGCGGCTGCGTACCGACTTGGTGCTCTTGGATTTGAATTTCTCGGGATTGACGTTCAGAGATGCCTGAACGTGCTCCAGATTCAGATCAAACATCAGCGTGCCGTGACTGAACATGCGTCCGCGGGTAGCGAATTGGGCGTTGCCCGAAATTTTCTTTTCGCCGACTTGCAGATCATTGCGCCCAGTCAACTCGGCATTGACGCCAAGTTCGTGCAGCGCTTCAACTACAGGCTGGGTGAATTTGCGGAAGTTATGGAAGGACTGACCGTCATCCGCGGTAATAAAACTGAAGTTCAGGTTGCCCAGATCGTGATACACCGCCCCGCCCCCGGAAAGACGACGTACCACCTGCACACCGTTATCCTGAACGTATTCGATATTAATCTCTTCAATCGTATTTTGGTGTTTGCCAATGATGATTGACGGACGGTTGATGTAAAACAACAGGTAGCTGTCATCCTCCATCGGCAGATGTTTCAAAATGTACTCCTCAATCGCGAGGTTTACAGAAGGATCTGTAATGCCCTGGTTATCTACAAACAGCATGGTCATTCCTCCATTAATGTATGTGAGAGGCGCGTAGCCCCTTATGTAGTGATACTCGTACAAAAGAATCAGAAAACTGAAGTTTCTGAAATTCCTCTTCTATTGTAAACGAATTGTCGTTGGGACACAAAGAAAACAAGTAGATAAAGGCGGATTTGGGCCCGACTCATGACAACCAGATGAATGGAGAAGGAATACAGGATTGACCCATCCCACGTACGCCATTCATAATAAAAAGAAGATACAGAGAGGATGACGGAAGAATGACCAGTTATATCGAAGTGTTCGGACATGGTGGAGATGTGGAGACCGCAGCTTCGAGGTTTGGAGGCAATGCAGCGGATTTTCTGGATTATAGCGCTAATATCAACCCTTTAGGCCCTCCCAAAGAGGTTTTGGAAGCATTACAGCAAGGTCTGCATTCGGTGCTTCGTTACCCTGACCCGGGCCATCGGGGATTCAAAGCGCTTCTGGGTGAACGTTTGGGAGTAACACAAGAGCAAATTTCCGTAGGGAATGGTGCGGCTGAAAGTATGGCATTGATCCTGCTGGCACTTGCTCCGCGCAAGGTTGGAACAGTGGAACCGGGTTTCTCGGAATATCGCGCTTTGGCACGGCAATTCGGTGCGGATTCTTTGCATACAGAAGGCCTTGAAGAGCTGAATTGGAAAGCGCCAGCTGAACATATCGAACAGTTGATGGAAAAGGTAGACCTGCTCTTTCTTGGACAGCCAAACAACCCAAACGGTGTACAATATCCGGTGGAGACACTGCATAGGTTAGCACGGAAAGCCGAAAAGACGGGTACCGTGCTCGTTATTGATGAAGCGTTTATCGATTTTATTCCACCGGCTCTGCGACAGTCACTTGCTCCTGATCTGAATCAATATCCGCATGTGATCATCATCCGTTCGATGACGAAGTTTTATGCGATTCCGGGCTTGCGTCTCGGATATGCTATAGGTCATTCGAAGTACATACAGGCGATGACGGAGAAACAAGTCACCTGGAGTGTCAACGGACTGGCTCTTATTGCAGGAGAAGCCTGTCTGCGTAGCGGGGAACGGTTCGAGCTGGACACGATATCGCAGATTACGATTGAACGGACACGTTTAATCCAGGCACTGGAGTCGTATGGGTGTAGCGTAACGTCTGGTGAAGCCAATTTCATTTTGGTGCGTGTGCCAGAGCCTTGGACGGCAGCTTCTATGCAGGAAGCTTTGGGGCGGCGGGGTATTCTGATTCGTAGCTGTGCCATGTATCCGGGGCTTGAGGCAGGACATGTACGTTTTGCGGTCAAAGGTGCTGAAGCCAACGACAGGTTGCTTGACGTGCTCGGAAGTGTGCTTGAACAAAGCGGGGATCAGGACGTGGATATGGCATCTGTCGATCAGGGGATTCAGCAGGGGCATACGCAACATTTTGAAAAAATAAAGGGAGGGAAGCGGTTGTGACACTCCCGTTTTATAACTATTTTACAGATGGAAATAGAGACGAGAATATCTACGTGTCCTCTTCCTGGCCGGGTCTGTACATCGCTGCCCATGAACGGCATGTTAAAGCTCAGAGCCCACAACCTGCTCTCGCACTTTCCAGCGCTGTATATGGCGGCGGGATGCTTGAATTAAACCGCGTCTTTAACATCTATGTGGACAAACACTACCGATGTGATGATCCACCCCGTGATATCGCAGAGGCGCTGTATGAATGGCAAGAGCAAGCCGATCAGTGTGCCGGATTGTTAACTGCGGTCAGATTGGAGCATACCTCTATTCAGGAGTATACGAGTTCGGATTTTGGACTGTTGTGCTGTACGACTGCAGGCGTATCCAATGCAGCACGAGCAGGTTCCGATAGAACCGTGTTTGATGTCCGTGGGAAAAAACAAAACAGAATTCCATATATCCCTGGTACGATTAATATCATGCTGTGGTTCAACGGACAGATGACCCCTGGAGCGATGGTTAATGCGGTTCAGACGGCCGTGGAGGCCAAGGCCGCTGCCCTTGCCGATGCAGGTATTGCCGATTCGGAGAACGGACTTCCTGCCACAGGTACAACAACTGATGCCATTGTATTTGCTGTACGTCAGATTTCTGCAGATGATAGCCAGCCGCTTCACTCATATGCGGGCACGGCTACTGCATTGGGAGCGGTTATCGGCAGACTGGTATATGACACGGTGACAGAAAGCCTTCAGGCCGGATTGCAATGGAAAGAAAGGAACGGACACAGTAATGACATTTGAATTGGAGCATCTATGGACATCAACGTTCTGGATTGGCATGTCTGGAGCTTGGATCATCATTCTTGCATACATATTAGACCGGTGCATCGGAGATCCGCGCTGGATTCCGCATCCCGTTATCGGCATGGGGAAAGGCATCTCGGCACTGGAGCGTGTTATTCGGGCACGTGTACATACAGATAACGGGCTGAAAAAAGCGGGGATCTGGTTCCCGATCTTGATTGCGGGAGGTTCTTTTGCTGTCACATGGGGTCTGCTCCTTCTGCTGGGTCTGATTCATCCGATCTTTGCGGCTGCAGCCGAAATTATTCTGATTGCAACAACGATTGCTTCCAAAGGGTTGCGTGATGCAGGCATGGAAGTGTACCGCCATCTGAAAGAGCAGGATTGGCCTGGAGCCAGGCGTTCACTCGGTATGATTGTGGGACGTGATACGGCACATCTGGATGAGCCGGAAGTGGTTCGGGGAACGGTGGAGACCGTTGCGGAAAACATTGTGGATGCCATTGTGTCGCCGCTATTCTATGCACTTATTGGTGGTGCTCCGCTGGCTATGGCCTACCGTGCCGTCAATACGCTGGATTCCATGGTTGGATATAAAAATGATAAATATCTGCATCTCGGGTGGGCCTCCGCACGGCTTGATGACTGGGCTAACTGGATTCCCGCTCGCGTGACCGCTCTGCTGTTAATTGTAGGTGCATGGGTGCTAAAACTGGATGCCAAAGGCGCAGCGCGTATGGTTGCCCGGGATGCGAGGTTACATCCCAGCCCGAATAGCGGTTTTCCCGAGTCGGCAGTCGCTGGAGCGCTAGGCATTCGGCTGGGCGGGCATAACGTGTATCACGGCGTTGCTTCATTTAGAGCTTATATGGGCGAGGCTACGCGGCCGATGGAGTCGGAAGATATTGTGCGAACGACGCGGCTGATGTTTTGGTCGGGGGGAGCTTTTGTGGGCCTTTGTTTCTTGGCAACCTTGGGTGTGTGGTTAGCAGGAGGTGCGCTATTGTGGTAATTAAAGAATTAGAACAGCTTGGATCAAAACAGTCTCCGTACAAGCGTAGCATCGTATTGATCCGTCATGGAACAACCCAGTGGAATGTGGAAAAAAAGTATCTGGGGCATACCGACATGGGGCTGTTGCCTGATGCACAAGAAGAGCTGGCTCAGCTACGCGAGCAGTGTCGCGAGCTTACATGGGATACGGTGTATTGCAGTGACCTGCTTCGTTGTCGCCAGACGCTGGCACACATCGCACCGCAGCTGATTGAACAGGCGAAGTTTGATTCGCGCCTGCGCGAGAATGATTTCGGACAATGGGAAGGCCTGAATTACGAGCAATTGAAGGATAATCTCTTGTACCGGGACTGGATTGATGATCCACACAAGGTAACTCCGCCTGAAGGAGAAGCGTGGCAGACTTTTGCGGAACGAGTGGATTCTTTTCTGTACGAACAGATTTGGTCGGAGCATTCACACGAAAATTCACACAAGACACTTATTGTGACACATGGCGGTGTCATCCGTTATATGATGTCCCGGCTCATCCATGGCGTCGGGTTTTGGGATACACATGTCATCCCTGGACAGGCTATTCAGGTTGATCTTGAAAAGCAAGGGGATCACTGGCTTGGCAGACGAATGGATTTTCCGTACATCGGGTTGTAAGGTGCTGCAATATACCCTATAATCACAACAGAAGTGTGACTCGGACGGACATATTGGGTATGATGGGCTGAGACGCCTGAACTGACGTGATTCGTGCGATGAGCACTACGACTATGTTTGACCTGAATTAACCATCTTTAGCGACTAAGGGTCCCGCGTGCCAATCCGTTGTTCATGAAGAACAAGGACAAGTTATCATGCGCACAAGGGTAAAATGGGGAAGCTGGTGCAAATCCGGCACGGTCCCGCCACTGTGAAACAGGAGCCATCCTGTAAGTCAGATTACCAGCCCTGGACGTACAAGCCGGTGTTCCTTCGAGGAAAGGACAACGTTTCGGGCCATTCTGTGCGCATGGACAGCTAGCCGCTGTTACATGTACAGATTGCCGTATGCGAGACGTCATCCCTGATCCTTGTTTTAAGGATAAGGGATTTTTCTTGTTGTACACGATGTGTTGAAAAGTACTATGTTACACGAGGCCACTCCGATTGCAGTACCATTTTCCGATCGCTGTTATCCCCAGATTTTTTGATTCCTTTTCAAAGGGAAAAATCCGGTGATAAGCGTATGCTTTCGATGTAGCTTTCTTTCAGAAAGCTTTCAAGCGAACACTTCGTTTCTCCAAATTGGTTCTGCACTCTCCGTTAAACGTGTACACGTCTGCATTTCCTTTCATCTGAACACCAAGATGGGGTAGAGCAATAAGAGTGAGGTAATAAGCAACAACAATAGTACAGATAGAGAAGGGGAGTTTAAATCAATGATTAAGAACTGGAAAGCACTCACATCACTGTTGAGTGCAGCAATGCTGGCACTGGCGCTGGCTGGATGCGGTAATACCGCAACAAAAGAAGGTGCGGGCAGCTCACAGCAACCTGCACAGGAACAGTCGCAGGAACAAACGCAAACGGATCTGAAAACTCAATACCCACTGACCGTTACAGATGCAACGGGTGAGTCTTTCACTTTTGAAAAAGCACCCACCAAAATCGTCTCGGTATCTCCAGCTGAAACGGAGTCGCTGTTTGCCCTCGGACTGGATAATGAGATTATTGGCGTATCCGACTATGACGATTACCCGGAAGCGGCAAAAACCAAAACGAAAATGGGCGGTGTCACCAAGCCAAACGAGGAGTCCATTATTGCAGCAGATGCGGACATCGTGTTCACTGGCATTTCTATGAGTGAGGATGCGGTGAAGAAGCTGCGTGAACTGGGCATTACCATTTTCAAAACGGATCCTAAATCCATCGACGATGTAATAAACAATATCGAAACCTTCGGTAAAATCACCGATCATCAAGAGCAAGCTCAGAAGCTTGTCACGCAGATGAAGAAAGATGTAACAGATGTAACAGAAGCGGTAAAAGCCGTAAAACCGGAAGAGAAGAAAAAAGTATACATCGAGTTCTCCCCAGGCTGGACGGTTGGTAAAGGTGAGTTCATGGACGAACTGATCAACGTAGCCGGGGCTACCAATATTGCTGCCGACAAAGAGAGTTGGTACCAAATTAACGAGGAAAATGTCATTGCCTCTAACCCGGATGTTATCTTGTACGCCAATGACGTAGTTGAGGACAACAAGACGCTGGATCAGATCATCAAGGCACGTAGCGGCTGGGATCAAATTAGGGCGGTGAAAAACAATGCCGTGATTGGGCTGGATGCCAACTTGCTGAGCCGTCCAGGACCGCGCGTAACTCAAGGGTTGAAAGATGTTGCCAAAGCGATCTATCCTGACCTGTTCAAATGAGCAGAAAGCTGATCCTGTTCGGAACGATGGGCATGGCGCTGCTGGTGCTTACCGTGCTCGTCTGCACGGGCATCGGTTCAGTGGCGTTGCCCATCCGGGACATCGCTGGTATTCTCGTTCACAAATTGCCATGGGTGGGCGACTGGATTACATCTGATTGGAACAAGGCCGCCGAACAAATCATATGGAAGGTGCGTTTCCCGCGTGTCTTGCTTGCGATGCTCGTAGGTGCTTCACTAGCAATTGCAGGGGCGGGGTTTCAAGGTGTATTACGCAATCCTCTGGCTGATCCATTCACACTGGGGGTTTCCTCTGGTGCTTCGATGGGGGCGGCGTTCCTGATATTCTTTGGTTTGCAGTACGCTATCATTGGTATTTGGACACTGCCGCTGGTTGCTTTTTTGACCGGGGTAGTCACGTTATGGTTCGTGCTGTCGCTGGCTCGTGAAGGACGTAAAATACCAACGCATAGCCTCATTCTGGCAGGTGTGGTCATGCAAAGTTTCTTGGGGGCAGTCGTTTCCTTCCTATCGACCATGTCGAAGCAGACAATCAATGAAATTATATACTGGACGATGGGAAGTCTGGCACTGCGCGGGTGGTCGTATACGACCATCCTTTTCCCGTATTTTCTGCTTGGACTGATTTTTCTATGGAGTCGGGCACGTTCGCTGAACGTCTTGGCACTGGGTGAACGTCAGGCAGCGCATATTGGTGTTGGTGTGGACAGGCTCAAGTTATCTGTGCTGGCTGTAGGCACATTGCTAACGGCAGGAGCTGTTTCGGTTTCGGGAGTCATCGGATTTGTTGGCTTGGTAATTCCGCATATTTTGCGATTGCTGGTGGGGCCGGACTATCGCTTGCTGGTACCTTTGTCTGCGATTGGCGGTGCGATTTTTATGGTATGGGCAGACACCATAGCTCGCTCCTTGCTGGCACCGACTGAAATACCGCTAGGCGTCGTGACTGCTTTTGTCGGCGCTCCGTTTTTCGCCTATTTGCTGCATCGGAACAAAAAGCTGCAGAAGGGGATGATGCCGTGACGACCGACAAAAATTATGCTACCGCTTCTCTAGTAACTGTTGTCCGGGCGGGCAAAACATACGGTGATCATCATGCCCTGCATCCTACCGATTGGCAGATCACAGAAGGAGATTGGTGGGGTGTCGTTGGCCCAAATGGAAGCGGGAAATCAACACTACTCCAGCTTATTGCAGGAACGGAATCGTTAAGTGAAGGCCAGATCAGCATTGCTGGTCGTGATATCCGATCATATAGTCGCAAGCAATTGTCACGGATGATTGCCGTTTTGCAGCAGGATGGCTTACCCGCAATCTCCTATCCGGTTCGAGATGTTGTCGAAATGGGGCGTTATCCTTACCAGAACTGGCTAGGCCGTGAATCGGGAGAGGGAGCCCATGTGGTGGACAGAGTGCTTGAAGAGCTGGGACTCACGGAACTGGCAGATCGACCTCTGGATTCCCTAAGCGGCGGACAACGGCAGCGTGTGGCCCTAGCCAAGGTCATGGCACAGGAGCCGCGATTATTATTGCTGGACGAACCAACGACGTTTCTCGATATCAAATATCAATTGCAGTTTATGGAGTTGTTAGCGGCATGGCAGAAGAAGAGCAGCATCACGATTGTAGCGGTGTTGCATGATCTCAATCTGGCTGCGTTGTTCTGCGATCGTATTTTGGCTTTGCGTGAGGGGAAGGTAGTGGGAGAGGGAACACCTCACAGTTTAATGACGGGAGAGCAGATTCAAGAGATTTTTCGCGTTAAACCTGCGATGGTGTCCCATCCGGATCATGCGGTTCCTCAACTGCTGCTGCGGAGGGACTTGGATTAAACGAGGCGGGAGAGCCTCTATTTTGATGAAGGAAGTGCTGGTTGAATGAAGACAGAAGAACAGAAGTTGGAGCAAGTATTAAATAAGATTGTTGCTCCTGACCCAACCATTGCTGCCGAAACGTCTGCTCATGTGGATATACTCACAAAGCCACCTGGTAGTCTCGGCAAATTGGAAGACCTTGTGATTCGATTGGCAGGGATGACAGGGCAGGCACGTCCGCGTTTTGATCGCAGGGCTGTGATCGTTATGGCTGCGGATCACGGGGTCGTAGCTGAAGGGATCAGTGCTTTTCCAGCCGAGGTTACACCGCAGATGGTCATGAATTTTCTGGCTGGAGGCGCTGCAGTCAATGTCCTTGCTCGTCATGCCAGAGCGGAAGTGATCTGTGTCGATATCGGTGTAAATGCTGACCTTGATCATGCTAACCTGCTCTCCCGTAACATTCGTAAAGGCACGGCCAACATGGCTCAAGGAGCCGCGATGACTCGGGATGAGGCGATTCAGGCTATTTTAGTAGGTGTGGATGTCGTTACCGCGGAAGTAGCAAAAGGGACAGGGTTGTTTGTCACCGGAGAAATGGGGATTGGCAACACAACGGCAAGCGCCGCAGTGATGAGTGCGCTCACCGGTATTGCACCAGCATCAGCTGTTGGGAGAGGGACTGGCTTG
The DNA here is from genome assembly GCF_057597225.1 of Paenibacillus sp. NN59. Taxonomy (NCBI): domain Bacteria; kingdom Bacillati; phylum Bacillota; class Bacilli; order Caryophanales; family Paenibacillaceae; genus Paenibacillus; species Paenibacillus sp. NN59. Next base: position 1,718,810 of record NZ_CP199678.1, read on the forward strand.
GATGATGCAGGTGTGCTACGCAAGGCTGCTGTTATAAGTCAGGCTTTGAGTGTTAATACACCTGACCCTGAGGATGCGCTGGATGTGCTATGCAAGGTGGGTGGATTGGAGATTGCCGGACTCACCGGCGTTATTCTCGCTGCCGCGGCTCATCGCTGTCCAGTTGTCGTAGATGGTTTCATCTCGACTGCGGCGGCACTAATCGCAAGAAAGCTGGCTCCCCTGAGTACGGCTTATATGGTCGCTTCCCATACCTCCCATGAGAATGGACATGCGGCTCTGCTACGTGAACTTGATTTGAAGCCGATGCTAGATCTGGATATGCGCCTTGGAGAAGGCACAGGTGGAGTACTCAGTCTGCATCTCATTGATGCAGCATGTCTGATTTTGAATGAAATGGCGACCTTTGCAAGTGCGGGTGTGTCAGACGGAACGAATCAGGCTTCGGACTCTGATTCCAGTGAGAAAGAGCATTCGACTGGTTCCTCCATTTTAACGGTCTCACCTGTTCAGGGAGATGGCTCCCGATGAGTGTATTGGTTACTGGCGGTGCACGCAGTGGTAAGAGTTCGTTTGCCGAACGTCTGTGCATGCAGCGTTCCTCAGAAGCTTGGTATGTAGCAACTGCTCAGGCGTATGATGACGAGATGCGTGAACGCATAGCAATGCACCAGAAGCAGCGTGAAAGTTCCGGTTACCTCTGGCGTACGATGGAGGAACCCTTGGCTTTGCCTGCTCTAATTCAGCAGATGGGCGAAGGGCATACGGGAACGTCCGCACCAACGATTCTGGTGGATTGCTTGACTCTCTGGCTGACGAATGTGTTACTGGCCCATGAACATGACGAAGGTCACGTGTTGCAAGGTCATCTGGATGCACTGGTAGAAGCGGTTCAAACCTATCCCGGATTACTTGTGCTGGTTACCAATGAAGTAGGGGATGGAATTGTACCCGAATACAAGCTTGGTCGTGTGTATCGTGATCTGGCAGGTGTTCTTAATCAGCGCATTGCAGCAATCTGTCGTGAGGTGTTTCTCGTGACGGTAGGCATTCCAATCGAATTGAAAAGTAAGGAGTATCGCTTATGAAGCATGGCTCAGCGGGTTCAGCCGTTCCGCAGCGGAAACATGCGGCAGCCGCGGCCTTTCAATTTCTGTCTCGTTTTCCTGTGAAAATGCAGCTCGATTTTGTTTCGCCATTGCTACGCGAAAGTGTGGTGTATTATCCACTGGTCGGTGCTGCAATCGGTCTCTGCGTGTGGCTGGTCGCCGCACTGAGCGGTGCCCTGCTTCCGGCTTTTCCGGCAGCGGTTCTGACCTTGGCTGTATGGGTCTGGCTTACCGGAGGATTGCATCTCGACGGATGGATGGATACAGCAGATGGCCTGCTCAGTTACCGCAGCCGTGAGCGAATGCTGGAGATTATGAAAGACAGCCGAGTGGGCGCGATGGGGGTTATTGCCTGTGTGCTGCTCCTTATGATGAAGGCGGCACTGATTGCCGATATGATTGCCCGTGGGAACTGGTTGTACGGTGCGTTGCTGATTTTGCCTATGATCTGGAGCCGATGGTTTATGGTCTATGCCATGTCAGCCTGGCCTAATGCTCGTGGGGATGATGGGCTTGCCGTTCTATTCAAAGGGCTCGGGGAGCGGAATGAAGTCCAGCGAGCACGTAGCGCTGCGATTGGACTTACGCTGGTCTTAGGCGTCATTACAATTGCTGTCGTATGGCTGTTTAAACCGGATATTGCTATTGCCGATGCCATGGTCAGCGGGTTCGGGTCACTCCCTTGGTGGTTGTATCCTGTAACGTCAGTTATCGTACTGCCTGTGGCGTGTTATTATATAGGGCGATTTGTTGCTACCCGGATCAGTGCCCGGCTCGGAGGGCTTACTGGAGATACATATGGTGCCATGAACGAACTGTTGGAAGCGGCTTTATTGATGGTATTAAGCGTGCTTCAAGGACTATTTTGGCTGTAGAGATTGAGTTGTAGAGGTTAAGCTACCCAGAATTTCATTGGAGAGTTTTCGTTTGGTTTGAGCATTATCGTTGTGTAGCAAGTTAATCGCGCGAAAGACAGGGGTGAGGGACCGTGGAAGATCAGGTAAAACAACCAGCGGCTGTACTCATGCTGCAAGGCACGGCTTCTGATGTAGGTAAGAGTGTCATTACAACGGCACTGTGCCGGATTTTCAAGCAAGATGGCTTCAGCCCTGCTCCGTTCAAATCACAGAATATGGCGCTGAACTCTTATGTTACAGAAGACGGCAAGGAGATTGGTCGGGCGCAGGGGGCACAGGCTGAAGCCTGTGGTATTGAAGCTACGACCGATATGAATCCGATTCTAATCAAACCTGTGCGGGATATGCATTCACAGATCGTGGTGCATGGTGTTCCTTTTGCCCAGATGAGCGCATCGGATTATCGTCAGCATTTCTTACCTGAAGCGAAGCAGACCGTAATGGATGCATTAAATCGGTTGCGCGATACATATGACATCGTTTTAATGGAGGGAGCAGGCAGTCCGGCAGAGATTAACCTGAAAGATCGGGATATTGTGAATATGAATCTGGCGGGATGGGCCGATGCGCCGGTTATTCTGATCTCTGACATTGATCGCGGCGGCGTGTTTGCTTCGATCGTGGGTACGCTCGAACTGCTGGAGCCACATGAGAAAGCCCGTGTAAAAGGATTTATCATCAATAAGTTCAGGGGGGATCTCTCTCTGTTGCAACCAGGGTTAGACTGGCTTGAAGAACGGACTGGAATACCTGTGCTGGGTGTGCTGCCCTATATAAGAGATATTCAGATCGAGGCAGAAGATTCGGTGGTGCTGGACTCTCTTCGACATGGCAAAAAAGAAGAGACAGAACTGGATATCGCCGTCATTCGTTATCCGCGCATCTCCAACTTCACGGACTTCGATGCATTATCCCGTGAACCGGACGTGAATGTACGTTATGTGACTTCACCGGAGGAATTGGGTAGCCCCGACGCCATTATTTTGCCAGGCACTAAAGATACGATCGGAGACCTGATTTATGTACGGGAATCGGGATTGGAACAGGCGATCCAAGCTCATTCAGAGCTTGAACATGTTCAACTTGTGGGGATATGCGGTGGATATCAAATGCTGGGACAACACTTGGTTGATCCGTATGCTGTCGAGGCAAACCAAGCTCAGGAAGCGGTGGGACTTGGCAAACTGCCTTTATCAACAACATTTCTTCAGCACAAACAGACGGTCAGAGCTATGGGGAACGTACAGCCTGAACATCCCATTCGGCTACATGGAGGAAAACAAGTTGAGTCTTCGGCCATACCTGTTAAGGGATACGAAATCCATATGGGTGTAACGGAATGCCACGAACCTGAACAGGTAACCGCTTTGTTTGAGATCGCTCATGCTGGCGGACAAGCATTCTTGGAAGGATGGGGCACATCAGATGGGAAAGTGTGGGGAACGTACCTGCACGGACTGTTTGAAAGCGACCAATTCCGGCGTTCCTGGTTGAACGGACTGCGTACAGCAAAGGGACTTGCACCGCTGGAGGAAACATATAGTGCTCAGGAGCGCAAAGAAATGGAGTTTGATCGAGTAGCCACCTCTTTGCGCTCATCACTGGATATGCAACGAGTGTATGAGATTATGGGCCTGACACAGCCTGAATAATTAACATGTGCACTTTGTTCAGGACTTATCTGTAATGATCCGAGTGAGAAATATGGATGAATAGCAAAAAACACCCCCATGACCCGCGACCTGTTCAGTCATTGAACGGTTGCATCTGGTATGGGGGTGTTTTTTATTAGATTATTTACAATGTTTAGTATAGCAAATGCAGGGTTATAGATATGTGATCATTATTGATGATTGTTGACGGATGATTCGATTGAAGCTTAATCAATCATTAGTCGATTTTAAACTTCTTCATCGCTGTTTGCAGCTCGACAGCTTGTTCATGCAGATGGCGCACCGTGCTCGAATGAGAGTCCATCTCGCTGAGTTGCATTTCTGCGGTAGTTGCAATCTGTTCCATGCTCTCACGAGACTTGGATGTAATCTGTGCTGTTTCTTCCACCGAAGCGCTAACTTCTTCTGCACCTGCAGAAACTTGCTGTGTGGAGGAGGAGACGGTTTGAATGGTGAGATTGACGTTCTGGATCAGTTCATTGAGTTGCTGGAAGGCTGAACCTGCTTGCTGTACAACAGCAGTTCCAGAACCAATCTCTTGCGTTACCCGGTTCATCGCACTTACGGATCGTTCGGCATCTTCACGAATCGTACCGAGATAATCGGCGATTTCTTCGGTCGCTGTCTTGGATTGTTCCGCCAGCTTGCGGACTTCTCCAGCAACGACGGCGAATCCTCGTCCGTGTTCACCCGCACGGGCCGCTTCAATGGATGCGTTAAGGGACAGCATGTTAATCTGTTTCGTAATTTCAAAAATAGAATTGACAATGGTTCCGATGGCAACGGAACGTTCGTTCATCGTTTCGATATAACGCAGCGATTCGCTAGCGGTCTGTCCGACAAGCTCCATCTGATTCACTGCATTTTGTGCCAGTTGATTGCCGTTAAGCGCCTCTGTTGCAGCTTCATTAATTTGTTCGGATACTTCGGCGGCAGAAGATGCGATATGCATAATTCCTTGGGTAATCTCTTCCATCGCTCTTGCGTTCTCGGATGCACTGGAAGCGATACTGACACTACCTTTTCCAGCTTCTTCGGCAGCATGGCTGGAGTTCTGTACCATACCGGACATGGACTCTACACGCTCAAGCAAGTCATTGGAACCGACAACGACCTCATTGGAGGTAGTGAGGGCACGGCTAATCATTTCTTTGAGATTATGTGTCATCGTCTGGAAGCTGAAGGCCAGTTGGGCGATCTCGTCTTTGCCTTTAATCTGCAGCTCAGCGGTAAGATCACCTTGAGAGATTCGTTTACTATGTTCTACAAGTTTAATGATGGGTTTGGTGACTCTTTTGATCATACTAGTAGAGATGAGCCAGCCAAGGACAAATACCAACGCGGTAATACCAAGGCATAGCCAGAAAATTTGAGCAATTTTATCCTGAACAAACTTGGCATCCATGCTGACGGCCATGAGCATATTGCTTCCCGCAATCGGCATAAATGCTGCTTTATGTACACCATAAGAATCAGAGAAGACCGGGCTGATGACCACTTGTTTCTTCTCGCTTGCTTGTGCCATGGAAGGTTCTACATCAATAGCATCTCCGGTCTTGAACTTGGAGTTGATGCTAGCGACAACAACGGTGGCTTTGCCATCCTGCACGGCAATGACATAAGCCGCATCTAGGCTATGTTCTTTGGATTGATCAGCCAGGTAGGATCCGACCGTCATGGCCGCTCCTTCAGCGCCTGCACCGCCACTTTGGATCTGCAGAAGTTTGGATGAAGATGTATTTTTGTAAATATCCTGAATGGACGTATTCAGAACTTTGTCGAACTGAGGTAGCACGTAACTTTGAATAATATTCATGGATACGGCATAAAAACTGATACTAAACAACAGGGAGGCAACGAGTAACACTAGGAATAACGTGCCCCTGATCTTGCCAGCAACGGTGCGTTTGCGAAACATAGAATCACCCTTTCACGTCATCTTCAATAACATTGTCCCTTATTCCGTTCTCTATGGCCTTTTTTACTAACGAAGAAAGACCTATTTTTTAGTTTTGCGAAGCTGTCGAATAAGCGGATATACCCATTTTACAAAATTAACCGCGGGTTGAATAGCAGAATTTTCATAAAACTGCATAATTATTTTCATCGATCCAGAATGAATAACATGAATATTACATAATATCAATTAATACCTACCAGAATAGTTTGATATGTGTTATATTGTTCATTGTCACATTTGGAGGCCAAATATAAATTAGAAAATCGGTTCAACACCGATGATACATGTCTGAGGAGGAACAAAGGTAATGAATACATTTCTATTAATTGTGAATGTAGTGGTCATGCTGGCGCTGCTGGGTGTTCTCTACTGGATGCAAAAGAAACACATCTCGTTTACGAAACGTGTATTTGCGGGTCTAGGTATGGGTGTTGTGTATGGTGTTATTCTGCAATTGATCTACACATCAGGTTCGGATGTGATTACGAAGTCAGTCGATTGGTTTAATCTGGTCGGTTCAGGATATGTCCGTCTGCTACAAATGGTAGTTATTCCACTCATCATGGTGTCGATTATCTCGGCGATCATGAATCTGAAGGGCAAGCAAAACCTCGGCAAGATGAGTTTCTCCATCATCGCTATTTTGCTAATTACGACAGCGATTGCTGCTGGAGTCAGCATTGCAACAAGTCTGGGATTCAACCTGACTTCCATTGAGATTCAAGGCGGAGACCGGGAAACGGCTCAAATCCAGAAGGTGGAGGAACGTTTGGCTGATGTGAAGGATCAGACGATTCCACAGCAGGTGCTGGAGTTCATTCCTTCCAATCCATTTGCGGATATGACGGGTGAACGCCGTACGTCTACACTGGCTGTCGTTATTTTCTCAGCCTTTATCGGTGTAGCTGTATTGGGACTGGATCGCAAAAAACCGCAACAGGCGGAAACGTTCCGTGGCATGGTGAATGCCGTCTACGCCGTTGTAATGCGGATTGTCACGCTGGTACTGAGGCTTACGCCTTACGGCATTTTGGCGCTCATTACGAAAGTAACGGCGACCACCAATGCAGAGGAAATTTTGAAGCTGATCAAATTTGTCATTGCGTCTTACGTGGCGCTGGCGATTATGTTTGTCATCCATCTGATCATCATCTCCCTGTCCGGATTTAACCCGGTTACGTATGTGAAAAAAGTACTGCCAACGCTGGTATTTGCTTTTACTTCTCGTTCAAGTGCGGCAGCGATTCCGCTGAACGTGGAGACACAGACGAAGAAACTCGGCGTATCCGACGGGATTGCCAACTTGTCCGCAAGCTTTGGTGCTACGATTGGGCAAAACGGCTGCGCCGGTGTATATCCGGCCATGCTGGCGGTTATGATTGCTCCGACGGTCGGAATCGACCCGCTGAGTTGGGACTTCATCGTGACGTTGATCCTCGTAGTTATGATCAGTTCGTTTGGTGTGGCAGGCGTCGGCGGCGGGGCGACCTTCGCTTCCCTGATCGTCTTGTCCACATTGAATCTGCCTGTGGCTCTGGTTGGACTGCTGATTTCCGTTGAGCCGTTGATCGACATGGGTCGTACAGCGCTCAACGTGAACGGGTCCATGACATCCGGATTGTTGACAAGTAAAATTTTGAAAGAAAACGATCGGGACACATTCAACGATCAAAGCCGTGAGCTGGATTCTGCTGCTCACGCGTAAGCTGCGCGAAGCTTGCCGCGCACGGCTTGTGCACTTGGTGAGGCAGCGTGCGCAGAGCGAGCTGCAATAGAGTGGATGCAAGGCCGTCCTTCGGAGACATTCCGGAGGGCGGCTTTTGCGTGTGGGATTGCACCAGAACGTGCAGATGGGGCACGAGTGGTGGGAGTCTTTTTTTCAATAGAGAAGGGGGATCGGGGTGATAGCGGGTATAGAGCGTGTGAGGATATATGTGTTGGGTTAACGGTGTTATGCAACGCTGGAGGGATTTAGTGCTGTTCAATGTTGCAGAAATGTGATAGAGTTATTCATGTTTTGGCGCTGCGCCAAACCGCGGTTCGTAACCATCCCGCGTAATCAAAACTAGGAAGGCAGTGTATGTATTCATGTTTAATTTGGTGTGGGGAGCGGTATTCGTTCTCGTGACGTATGGATTTTTTCTTCTATGTTATCGTCTGTTTGGCAAAAAAGGTCTGTATGCCTGGATCGGTGTAGCAACGGTCATTGCCAACATTCAGGTGACTAAAACGATAGACATTATGGGAATCGTCTTAACGCTAGGTAACACGATGTATGTGAGCATGTATCTGACCAGTGATCTTCTCAATGAAAAGTACGGGGCGGATGAGGCACGGAAGGCGGTATGGTTTGGATTTTTCACATTGATCATGACAACCGTTCTGATGCAGATGGTGTTATTCTTTAATGCGGCACCGACGGACTTTGCACAGGAATCCATGGAAAAATTATTTGGACTGTTGCCACGCCTGGCACTCGGCAGTCTGTCTGCGTATTTCATCAGTCAGTTTCTGGATGTGCGTTTGTTCAGTTGGCTACGTAAAATTGCACCAGGACGTAATCAGCTCTGGATTCGAACGAACGGTAGCTCGATTATCAGTTCCTTTGTAGATACGCTTGTATTCTGCACGGTTGCCTTTGTGTTTATCTATCCATGGGATGTGTGGCTGGAAATTTTCCTGACGACCTACCTGATCAAGTTTGTGCTGACTGCGGTTGGAACGCCGTTTCTGTATGCCGCACGTAACTTTAAATTGGAAGATGAAGCTTAAAATAGGATCGCCACTTCAAATCCCTCTGCGGAGCCACAGTTGCAATATGGACTCTGCAGGGGGATAATTTATACAACAGAATTTGTTTCCTGATAATATACGTCTACGATTACATAAGACAAGGGGGATTGAGCATGTATTCCACACTGCGCTACAAACTGGAGAGCAATGGCACAACCTATGAGAATGATAGCCTTAATGCCTCGGTATTTGTGGACTTGATTACGGATCTGGAATTGCATGATTTTGTCGTTCTGCAACCGTCAGAACGGGTAGAGGGAAGTATATATTTGCAGGCTGCTTCGCTTGAGGAACCGGGGCAAATGGTGGTAGAGACCCGTTTGCAGGAAGGTGAGAGCGGATTTCGGCATTACAGTTACACCACGGCAGATACAACCAAGGTGATTCAGTGGTTTTTGGATTACTGGGGCAAACAGGAGCTGCCTGAACTGGAGGATTGGCAGGATATAACCCATGAAATGGACTAACGAAGATGGAAGCTGATTGAGCATGGAATACAAAATGTACGCCTGACATAGCAACCCTCTGATCGATTCAGATCGCGATGGATGTGAACTCTAATAGACGCTGATCCCCATCGCAAGAATCAAAATCCCGCAAGCCAAGTTGTCATGGGTTGCGGGATTTTTTGTGCTAATTGAAGTTGCAGTTGTCTCATGTTTTGCGACTGCATACTTGCTACTTGCAGCTTAGTTTGTCAGGATTTGCAGTTCTTTGGGATACGTAGTAAGCACCTCTATGCCTGTCTCGGTTACAAGTACATCGTCCTCAATACGCACACCGCCAGCTGCGGTGTAAATACCCGGTTCAATGGTAAACACGGTTCCAGCCTGAAGCAGATCCATGTTCTCTCCATGCAGGGATGGATATTCATGCACATCAATGCCGAGTCCATGTCCGACACGGTGCATAAAACGCTCGCCGTATCCTGCATCAATCGTCACCTGACGAGCAGCGCGGTCAACGGATGCGCAGGTAATACCTGGTTTAACAACCTGTATCGCGGCTTCGTTGGCGGCAAGTACGGTATTATAGATGGTGCGAAGTTCAGGCGAGATGTCTCCGTAGGCAAAAGTACGCGTAATGTCCGACGCATATCCTCCAGCGTACACACCCATATCAAACATAAGCAAATCCCCGTGCTGCAGTTTGCGATCCCCAGGCGTACCATGCGGCAGGCCAGTTTTTGGTCCAGTCAGCACCATTGTATCGAAGGAGGGACCGTCGGCACCGAGTTTTTTCATCTGGTATTCCATCTCAGCAACCAGCTCGATCTCCGTTACACCTGCACGTACATGGGTAAGACCTTGTCGTAGCGTTTCTTCAATTATGTAGATGGCATGGCGAATACGAGTGACTTCTTCCTTTGTTTTGTTCAAACGCAGTGCGCGTAGCAACGAACCAACATCTTCAAAACTTGCACCGCCGAGAGCGGAGTTTAGTTGCTCATAACGAGAGACGGTAACGTATTCTTTTTCCAAACCTACCCGGCCCAGCCGTCCTTGATATCGGTCAAACAGCGAGTAGGGATTATCTGTGTCCGAATGTGTAGCAATGTTGGATACAGTAGAAGCTGCCGCAGCGGCATCCGCGTCCAGTGCGGGCACAATCAGTAACGGGTCTTCACCGCGTGCCAGCATCAGGCCCATAAAACGTTCATGCGGATTGCTCGCATATCCCGTCAGATAATAAATATGTTTTGGATCTGTGATGAGCATGGCATCGAGTCCTTGCTTGGACAGATCGGATTCCAGTCTGGATAAAGGAGTTTGTTTCATATTAGTATATCCACCTTTCATATGTACGTTCTTTTAAATAACCAACGTGTTTTCTTAGCATTATAGCGTCTACTCCTTCTATTATAGAAGATGTTGAATAAATTCTAAACTGGCGGCGACTTTTGAGCCAAGGAATGCCTGTTTTTACCGTTTAGGGAAAGAGTGGCAAGGGTAATACAGGGCGAAACCGCTTTATCGGTGGGACGTTGGCTGAAGGAAAAGACGCATATATACTAGACATATAGAGACTTGTAACACACATACACGAAACAGGCACACAACGAGACACAATACAGACTTGCTATACAGTCACATGACACAGAGACACAGACGAGTCGGCATATAGAACAGTCACATGAAATAAAGACTCGCACATATTCAAAGAAGCTGAAAGGGGAGTTTAATCCGTTATGAACAATCGATTAACTGTGCCGCTCTATGCCTCATTGCTTAGCATGGCTCTGTTAACCGCATCCTGTGCTCCGGGCACCCCGACGTCAGATTCGCAACGGCTATCTCAAGGAGAAGGAACGGGTCAAGGACAGACGGCAACCGGAGGCAACGCTGAAACAGGTACTGAAGAGTGGGATGAGCAAGGGAATACAGTCGTTCCCTATCAGGCTTCCGTTCTGGTCGAGGGATTGAACGCACCTTGGGAGATGGTGACGGTTGCAGATGGACGAATGTTTGTGACCGAGCGCCCGGGCGTGATCCGAGTTATTACGAATGGAAAACTGGAGTCTGAGCCGCTGATTGAATTCGAGGCACCCTTTAACGAAGAAGGCGAAGGTGGATTGCTCGGGCTGGAGGCAGATCCGGACTTTGAGAGTAACGGTTATCTGTATGTGTATCACTCGTACTTGGAGGGACAGGATATTGCCAATCGCTTGCTGCGCCTGAAGGTGACGGATGGAAAAGCGGTAATCGACAAAGAGCTATTGACGGGCATTCCAGGCGGCGTGAATCACAACGGCGGACGAATCAAAATCGGACCGGATCAGCTGCTGTATATCACCACAGGCGAGCGTTATGAACCGGAACTGGCACAGAACCGGGATAGCCTTGGTGGAAAAATACTGCGCATCGGTCTCGATGGGTCGATCCCGTCAGATAACCCTTGGCCGAATTCCCCTGTATACAGTATGGGACATCGTAACGCTCAAGGGCTGGCATGGAATCCGGATAACGGGTATCTCTATGCGACCGAACACGGTCAGCGCAATCATGACGAGATTAACCGGATTGTTGCCGGGGAGAACTATGGCTGGCCCGAAGTAGAGGGCGACGACGATGATAACGGAACTTATCAGGCTCCGCTGGCGCATAGCGGGAATGATACCTGGGCGCCTTCGGGTGTAGCCTTCATTGCGGAAGGCCCGTGGGCGGGTTCATTAGTGGCTGCGAATCTGAGAGGGGAGCAGCTACTGCGGGTTGTATTGTCCGAAGACGGTACGAAGGTCGAGCAGGTGGTCCCTTTTTTCGAAGATGAATGGGGCCGTATACGTAATGTCACCGCCGGTGAAGACGGTAAACTGTATGTGCTAACGAACAATCGCGATGGCCGAGGCACACCGCGTGACGGGGATGATAAGTTGATCGTGCTTACGCCCGAAGGGTAGCGTTTATTTAGCTGGATTGGTTGGAATTCGGTGATCTGTAGATCGGGAAATGAGAGTGCAGTTAAAGTGGATTACAGAGTAAATGAGGGAACGTGCCAAATTGGGAGTTAGGAGTAAGGAAGTAAAGGGGAAGGAGTTGGGTGTCACAGGGGGACAGGAAAGGGTAGGGTTTTACAGACTGCTACACGCCGGGTGTATGGGTACTGACTCCGACTTTTATTTCTAACGATCACAGGCGAGCTTATTTGCTGGTTTTTGAGGGTTTGAGAATTTTAACGATCACCACAGACGTTATTTTGCTGAAAATGCGCATAATGGGGCGAAATCGTCACGAATTGGAGTAAATAAGCTCTCTGGTGATCGTTAGGAAATAAAACGTGGCGAATCAGGCCAAATAAGGCTTCTGATGATCGTTAGAATTTAGAATTTTGGCCGACTGCGGGGCATTGAATAGGCAGAAGGTAAATACTCATCTAAAGGTAGATAGAGGGTTTCGAACACTCGATATAGCTCTGCTGTGTTAGTTTACAAACGCATCCATCGCGATAAAATTCAAAAAAGCTGTCCCCGCCAGTATACAGACGAAGGACAGCTTTTGAATTACAGGGAATCTAGTTATGGCATTTAGATATGAGAGAACGCACAAACCAACTTAAAAAGTCAGTGTACCAATGTACACTGTGAAAAGGTTTTACGTTACTCAAATGCTACACAGTGTGCCGTACCCACAAATTATAATGCTTAAACGTTAACACTGTACGGCGGTGACGAAATGTAGCATGACACCTAAGCTTCCGAATTCTCAGCCAGTTCGGCGATGTGCTTTGCAGGCTCTTTTGTATATTCTCCGCCATGGTAGCAGAGAACTTGATCTACCGTTAGGCCGGTCAGCTTCTTCAGACTGCGCAGTGCTTCAGGCATGTCCGGCGTTGCTGGCGGCGCTGGGCCGACCAGTTCATCGTCGACGACTCGCAGTTCATCGGCAGCAAGCAGGAACTGTTGCTCCCTAAAATAAAAACACAGGTGGCCTGGCGTATGTCCCGGTGTATGAATGACCTGTGTTCCGCCTTGGAGCGGAAGGATGTCCCCGTCCGCAAGTGCTCTGCTGATGTTGATCTCAGGCAGTTGCATCAGCAATTGATCGGCCAAAGCCAGCACAGGGGCAGGTAGCATGGCACGGCGTTCCGGCGTGAATTTGATCAAAGGTTTTGCACCTGTCAAATAAGGAATTTCATCCGCATGAGCCCAAACTTCAAGTCCTGGAATAGCATCCAGCAGAGCACCCAGATTACCAATATGATCGATATCCTGATGTGTTACAATCACACGTTTAATGTCGGAGAGAGGGACGTTCAACTCTTCCAGTGCGGATTGAAGTTCGGCAAATTGGCCAATCATGCCCGTGTCAACCAGAGTGTACCCGTCTTCGTCTTGAAGAAGCACAGGATGAATAGGGCTGTTGCCCGAAGGTGTTGGAATGTTGAGTGTTAGCACTGTGATGGATGGTATAGGTTGGCTCATAAAATATCCGGATATGTGTCCGGAGCACCTCCTTATATGATTGTGTTTTTAATAAGGGACAGTAAACGCAGCTTGTACCTCGTTCATTTTCCCATGATGCATCAAGCAACGAGTAAGTAATTAATCACTTAATCACTTACTTACTCCTTATTCTGAACGTTCGGTTCATAGCTCAGATGTTTCCTATATTTTTTTACTGCATGTAAAATGGTTTCAAAGGTGTCCTCTTCATTGCTGCCGTCCTTCACGATTGTTACGAACGAGAAGTTCTCGTGAATTAATCTGTTCCTTGTCTGGAACGCCTGATGGAGCGCTATGCTGCATGGCTCTTTGCCAGCCTTCAAAGCAATATGTTGCTTACCCAGTTCGGACTCCAGCATCTCCATGTTGGAGCGTGCCCGGTAAGCAGGAGTTTTCATGAGCTGGGTCGAATTAAACTTTTTCTGATACGTCCGTTTGTAAAGCTGTAATAACATCTGTTCCATAATAGAGCATAACTCCATCGTTAGCGAAGCGTATCTCCGGTTTTTGCGTTTGCGGGTAAGCTCGCTTGACTGTTCTTCGTTCAGCCATTCGTATTCTTCATATATTGAGGAATCGTCATGGTTCAGAATATCGCGATATTCCTGTTCCAGCAGTTTAATCTCAAGCTTGGCGAGTTTCTTGACGTGTTTGAAATCCTCTTGGGTTAGCATACGACTTGTCCTCCCATGGGTACCGAGATGTAAATGGAGCACGATCTATTCATGAATGTTGCTGATCAGGTGATCGTTTCATTATCTCATATTCTGGAACATAATGCCTTAGCGCTTTCATTATAAAATAATTCACGGAACCTCCGGTTCAGAAGGGAAGGACACCTCATGTCCATTCAGACAGCCATCGTTACAGGAGCCAACTCAGGGATGGGACTGGCCACCACTATTGAACTTGCCAAGCAGGGGTATCACGTCATTATGGCCTGCCGCAGCGAAAAGAGAGGACAAGAGGCGCTTGAACAAGCCTTGCGTCAGTCCGGATCGACCAGTATCGAGCTGATGCTGTGTGATCTCGGTTCGCTGGACAGCATCCGTCAGTTTGCACGCCAGTACCGCGAGCGCTATAATCACCTGGACGTACTGGTGAATAATGCGGGCGTGGTGATGGTGAAGCGCAAAGAAACGTCAGATGGCTTCGAGCAGAGCATTGGCATTAATCACCTGGGTCACTTCCTGCTCACGTTGCTTCTCATTGAACCACTGAAAGCGGCTAAACAGGGTCGAATCGTAAATGTGTCTTCTGGGGCGTACAAAGCCGGTAAAATTCATTTTGATGATCCACATTTGCGAAAAGGCTATAATCCGATCAAAAGTTACGCCCAATCCAAGCTGGCTAACGTATTTTTCACCCGGGCGCTTGCTCGTAAGCTCGCGGGAACTTCCGTTACGACGAACTGTTTACATCCAGGTGCGGTAGGAACCAGCATCGGAGTGGATCGCAACACCGGATTTGGCACCCGCATCATGGCACTTGCAGCCAAGTTGCCGTTTTTCTTGACACCAGAGGAAGGGGCCCGGACTGCAATCTACTTGGCAACAAGTCCAGATGTCACCGGGGTGACTGGGCGATACTTTTATCAGCAGAAGGAGCAGCGCTTGAAAGAGCATGCTTTGGATGAGGCGGCTGCCGAGCAGTTATGGACGTGGAGCGAAGAACAGGTTGGTTTGCAACCTGACGAGAGGTTATAACCTCTTATACCTGTCCGAGCACAATTTTATTCATCACCGCGTGTTGAATCATCTGGACAAAAGCATCGATGTGTTGCATGCCTTGATCTCCCTGACCGTATGCCCGGACAGAGGCGGATGAGGCATTTTTCTCTTGTTCACCAAGTACGAGCGAATAAGGGACTTTTTCCATTTGGGCTTCCCGAATCTTATAGCCTAGCTTCTCGCTGCGTAGATCAGTTTCCACACGGATACCCGCTGCCCGTAGCTTACTTTGCACCTCAAGTGCATAGTCGGCATAATGATCCGATACGGGAATCAGCTTAACCTGCATAGGAGCCAGCCAGAGTGGAAACGCACCTGCATAGTGCTCAGTCAAAATGCCGATAAAACGGTCAATCGAGCCATAGATTGCTCTATGAATCACGACTGGGCGGTGTCTCAGACCGCCTTCACCGATATAAGTAAGATCGAATTTCTCCGGCATCTGAAAATCAAGCTGTATCGTTCCGCACTGCCAGCTTCGCTTCAGCGCATCAAGAATATGAAAGTCGATCTTCGGCCCGTAAAAGGCGCCGTCGCCTTCGTTAATGCGATATTCCACACCGCGGGCGTCTAACACATTGCGTAACGCCTGTTCCGCCTGATCCCACAATTCTTCCGAGCCCATGGAATCTTCGGGGCGTGTGGAGAGCTCGATTTTATAATCGAAGCCAAAAATATCGTACATCCGTCCAATCAGGGAGATGGCCCGATTAATCTCGTCTTCAATCTGTTCAGGCATCACATAGAGATGGGCATCGTCCTGACAGAACGTCCGCACCCGCATCATACCATTCAGGGCTCCTGAGAATTCATGACGGTGAACCTGACCGAATTCCATCATGCGAATCGGCAATTCGCGATAGGAATGCAGTGTGTTTTTGAAAATCAGCATATGTCCTGGGCAATTCATTGGTTTTAAGGCAAATGTAGCGTCATCCACGTCCGCAAAGTACATGTTATCCTTGTAATGCTCCCAGTGACCTGACTGTTCCCACAGGCGGTTGTTCATCATGAGCGGAGTACGAACCTCCTGGTACCCTTCCTGCAATTGCAGTTCCCGTGAAAATTGCTCCAGCTCTGTACGAACTGTCATGCCTTTGGGTAGATAGAAGGGCATGCCAGGCGCTTCCTCAGAGAACATAAATAGCTCCAGCTCTTTGCCAAGCTTGCGGTGATCCCTCTTTTTCGCCTCTTCCAGCATGTGAAGATGTTCCTGCAACTGGGCCTTGTTCGGAAAAGCAGTGCCATAGATACGCTGCATCATTTTGTTGTCGGAATTTCCGCGCCAGTAGGCACCAGCGACATTCAGCAGTTTAAACGCTTTGATTCGGCCAGTGGATGTGAGATGTGGCCCGCGGCACAAGTCGAAAAACTCACCCTGCTCATAAATCGAAAGTTCAGCGTCTTCTGGCAGATCACGAATAAGTTCCAGCTTGTAAGGGTCATGGATGGCTTCGAATCGCTCCAAGGCTTGCACCCGACTAACCACTTTGCGGCGGATGGGCCAATTTTCCTGAATAATCTTGTTCATTTCCCGCTCGATGGCATCTAGGTCACTGATGGAGAGGGACTGCTCCAGATCGACATCATAGTAAAATCCATCTTCAATGACCGGACCGATACCCAGCTTCACGTGATCTGCGCCATATAATCGTTTCAATGCCTGTGCCAGCACATGTGCTGTGCTGTGACGATATCGGTGCAGACCTTCCTCGCTATCGAGTGTAACAATGATGAGTTCGCAGTCCTGCTCCAGTTTTTCGCTCAGATCGACATTCTGGCCATTCACGATCCCACCGATCGCCTGTTTACCAAGACTTGTGCTAATCGAAGAGGCAACTTCGCCTACAGTGATGCCTGCTTTGTAACTACGTACAGCACCGCCTTGCAACTGGACTTCAATCTTTTCAATCGACGATTTGGCTGCCAACGACTCAGACACTTCTGCGTGCTGATCACCCAAGGATAAATGCTCGCTTGCATACTCATGTTTTTCTTGACTCATGTGAACCACTCTCCCATATTTTTTGTGTTGGAAGCGCAAAAAACACCCGTCCCGGAGAAGGGACGAGTGCGCTTGGCTCGTGGTTCCACCCTAATTTGGTTATGCTGCATTCTGCTCTCGGCCAGCCGCCGCAAACAGAACCATCATAACCCTCATTGGAATCCGTTAACGGGGATCAGGCGGTGAACTCTACTGACCGTACGAGTAACTATCTTACGAAATCATCGATTGGAGTAATCTATTGAGATGATCTGCGCAAGTTCTGTACATCGTCGGAGGTTCGAGACCACGGCTACAGAGGGGTAACTTGAATTCGTTCGCTGAAGAAGGTTTCACCAATCCCTTCTCTCTCTGGGCAGCACGCAATGCAAATCATGTCTCTGGTCATCGCTAAATATGAAGGATGCAACGAGCTGAATAACACAGGGATATTTCAGATCCGTTGATCCTGTAGTGTGTAGAATTTAATGTAATCATTGGAACAGGTGTTACTTGAGAACCGATTATATAGACTGAAAATGGAAAGGTCAAGTGGAATGTTCAAATGCAGGCTAGCCCATTTCTTATGCATTTTGCATCCAGATTAATCGAATCGTTGTTCCTTCTCCAGGTGTGGAAGACACTTCAATTCGACCTTTCATTGCCTCGATTAAACCTCTGGTGACAGCCATGCCGAGTCCTGATCCAACATCACTTGTTCCCGTATCTGTACCACGGTAATACCGTTCAAATAGCTTCCACACGGTTTCGGGGCTCATGCCTCGTCCATTATCGGCAAACTCGATTGTAAATTCACCGTCACGTTCACCGGCCTCGACACGAACAACGAGGACAGACTCGGATGGGTTGTGCAGCAGAGCATTAGCGGTGAGATTATCTACAATCCGTTCAAAAGAAGGAACGTGTACTAGCCCATAGACAGGCGCGTCTGCAGATTGAAAGACAATACGTCCTTCACCGTACGCAGGGTTGCGCTCGGCTCGCTGCACGAGATTACGAAGTAGCGTATTTACGTCATTTCGTTCAACCTCAGGTTGATATCCTCCACTCCGCAACCGATAGGTCATCGCAAGATCGTTCACAAGTCTGTCCATATACATGGATTTGTCGATCATGATGCCTGCGAATTCTCGAACTTCTTCAGCCGTCCAGGTGTATTTGTCCGTTTCCAGCATATGCGCGTATCCCTGAATGGAGGAAAGAGGTGTCTTGAGATCATGCGTGATGCCAGCGATCCATTCCTCTCGAAGGGAATCCGTTTGTTTCCGTAGTTCCTCATCCTGCTTGAGTGTATGGGACAAAGCTTGCATGGAGTGGAGTACGTCGCCATACACTTGGTATTTACGTTTCCATTTTCCATTGCGGCGTTGGCTCCGCGGAATACCTGCTGCCCCGGTTGGTTCCTCATACTGTCCTTTCTCCAGACGTTGCAACCACTGAAGCATGTGCAGCATCGGAGCACCGAATCGATTAGCGTACCATAAAGCGAGTAAAATCAGCAGCGCAACGATGGACAAGATCAGGACGATTAGCGCCGGTTCAAGAATAAAAGCGTATGGATTCTGTTTCTCAACGACAGTTGAATCAATCCGTACACTTACCATCCAGGTCGTTTCGTTTTGGTTATCGTACCATGTGGCGACCGATATGCCTGAACGATTCGGGTAACGAACTTGGAGAACGAGATCCTGAATACTGTACTGGTTCGGCACGCCTACGGCCGGTTTGTTATAAGAGTCGATTTCTTTTCCATAAGGGTCCAATATTTGGATGTAGGCATCTGCTTTGCGAATCGTTTCTTGCTCCGCATGTTTCACAGTCAGTTTGCCGCCCTCATACGACAGCTTTGGACGGATCTCATCAAGTAAGGATTTGGCCGCATTTCGCTCTCCGTATAACAACGTAAAATATTTCCCGTCCTTCTCCCGGATCAGCATGGATAGCTGATAGGGGAATGGTTTATTAGCTTCCCAGTAGGCGATTAATTCTCCTGGTTTGTAGTGGTCTGGTACATCGGACGGGACATGATAATCGTCGATGACATAGCCCTTTTCATCCAGAACCTGAAGCCAGCCATGATTTTTATCCACCTGCTTGAGCAGATCGGGATCGTATCGTATCGTGTTATCCGGCAGGATCTCGGCGGTATTAATAAGTTGATCCAATCCGTTGTTTGCAAAGTCATCAACCAGATCCACTTCATTCACTTTCTGCAAAACCCAGATGGTAGCGATTGATCCTAGCAAAATAATCAGAATGACCGTGCCAGTGAGCATACCAATGAAGCGAGTTAATAACTTACGGCGAATACTCATGTCTGTGACAGGTTGCTAGGCTGGATCAGCTTGTACCCCAAACCGCGCACATTAACAAGAAAAGCCGGATTGGAAGGATCTTTTTCAATGCGTTCCCGAATGCGGTGGATATGCACCATAACGGTGTTATCGTCGCTAATGGCTTCTGAACCCCACACCCGTTCATACAGTTCAGACTTGGTGAAGATTCGGTTCGGATGTTTGCAGAAGAAGAGAAGCAACTGGAACACCAGTGCCGGGCAGGTCACTGCCTGTCCTTCAACGCGAAGCTCCCCAGCCAATTCGAATACTTGGAATCGTCCAAAATCATAAATGCCTTGTGATAGGTCAGAAGATGACGTATTTACGTGTGATAAAATGTTTTGTTGTTGCTGCAAAACGACTGTCTTGGAAGGCAAATAGCGATTAAGCAACGATTTAATTCTTGCAACAACTTCCAGCGGGTTAAACGGTTTGACGACATAATCATCACCGCCAACGGCAAATCCGGTCAGTTTGTCATAGTCCGTTGTTTTGGCGGTTAGAAACAGGATTGGGGCATCTGTGACCTGCCTTAGAAAAGGGCAGATTTCCAAGCCGCTTTTCCCTGGAAGCATAATATCAAGCACGATACAATGATACGTTTTGTTGTTGCATGCTTCGAGCGCTGCTTCACCTGTCGTGACCGTATCAATATCGAGAAACTTTTCTTTGAGCAGTACGGTTTTGAGCATATGTAAAATCGCTTGTTCATCATCAACAAGCAGTAGTGAGACATGATCCATGATGTAATGTTAACCTCCTCTTAACTCTCTTTCTTGCTATATTGCCCATCATAACATTCTTGAGACCAATTGGAAGATAGGTTGCCTTAACAGAAACTTAATTATAAAGCTTAGGTAGGGCGGTAAATTTAACTAGATGTAAGTGAAGGTTAGACAAACCATAAGACTCATGATGTAGATTTGAGGTAAGTAAGAAAAGATAATCAGAAAGGGTGTTGAATGATGAATAGGAAATGGAAACTACTCCTTCTAACCGTGACAGCATGTGCTGTACTCTCTGCTTGTACAAGTAACAAAGTTACCTCCGATGAAGCTGAGCAGGCTGAGAAGCAAGCTACAGAGCAGGTGAAGGATCAAAAGGATAACGGTGACACTTCAAGCAAAGAACAAAATGATGGTTCGACAGCTCAACAGGTAACACCAGATAATCTCATGGATACATTGACGAAGGGCTCCAAAGATGCCATTTATAATCAGTTTACTCCTGACATGAAGCAAGCTGTTTCCTTGGAAGATTTCAAGGCGTCTGCTGACAGCTTTTTGAAAGGAGTGAAGTCGTGGAAGCAGGTGGTAGACTCTGAGATGAATGGTTTGACGGAACATGCGTGGACAGACGATTCAGGGACCAAGGGGATCCTCGCCTATTTTACAGAAGATCATCAGATTGCCGGATTAAGCATTACTCCACTGGAACCACATCCCGATACAGATAACAAGCTGACCAAGACTGAGTTTCAGTTCCCGATGAAAGGAGAGATGTATGTCTTCTGGGGAGGTCATAGTGTTATGGAAAATTATCATTACGAGCATGAAACACAGCGCTATGCACTCGATATTGTTCAGACGAAAGACGGGGCGAGTTATCAGGGCGATGCCAAGGATAATGCCAACTATTATGCGTTTGGTCAGCCGCTCTATGCTGCTGCGGATGGTACGGTAGTTGAGATCAAGAACGATATTGCGGATAACGTGCCTGGCGTGATGAATCCGAAAGAGCCTGCGGGTAATTATGTGGTTATCGATCATGGCAATAAAGAATACAGTATCACGGGCCATATCAAAAAAGGCAGTGTAGCGGTGAAAAAAGGAGATAAAGTCAAGCAGGGGGATCACATCGGGGATTTAGGTAATTCGGGCAACTCCAGTGAAGCTCACTTGCACTTCCAGGTATCCGATGGTCCAGACCTGTTCACGTCACGTTCCCTCAATATTCGCTGGGCCGATCAGAGCCAGGAGTTGACACGGGGGAATACGGTTCAGGGACTGCCGGAGTAAGCGGGTAAGTCGGCACTATTGTTGGATAACGCTTGTTGTGTAGGTATGGATATTCTACATGCTGTACGCCAGCTTCCTTTTTCCATTATAATAACCTCTATAAATTAGAGCAATGAACTTGGCTTCGAAATGATATAAGAGCTATATAAGTTAATGGAGGAATAGGGAATGGCACTGGAAAAGGTACAGATCGAATATGCATGTCTCGAAGACTTGCCGAGAATTGTAGAGATTTATAATTCAACTATCGAGAGCCGCATGGTAACGGCGGATTTGGAGCCGGTGACGGTAGAGCAACGATTGCCATGGTTTAATGAGCATACACCGGATCGTCGTCCTCTATGGGTCATGAAACGGGATGGGCAGGTTGTCGCATGGGCCAGTTTGAGTTCGTTTTATGGGCGACCAGCATACAATGGGACGGTGGAAGTCAGCGTATACGTCGATCAGCAGTGCCGTGGGATTGGGGCCGGTGGAATGCTGCTGAATACAGTATTCGAGGCTTGTCCTGAACTGGGAGTAACGACGATTCTAGGATTTGTATTCGGGCATAATGAGCCGAGCCTGGGGTTATTGCGCAAGCATGGCTTCGAACAGTGGGGATTTTATCCGGAAGTGGCGGTGCTGGATGGCGTGGATCGAGACCTTGTGATTCTGGGCAAAAAAGTTGGAGCAGATCACCGCCTGAAAGAGGCGCAGATTTAATTAAAGAAAACCTCCGTACCCACTATAAGTGGAGTGCGGAGGTTTTTTTGCTTATTTTACAAACCACGAACCCATTTACAGTCCCAGTTGCTGCTTGATCTCTCGAATCTGTCCCAGATGACGTTCCTCGTGGTAGCTTGTAAAATCGATCCATTGTGCCAGATCCAATTCACCGAACGCCGGGTGAGGGAACGACTTACTACGTAACAGGGCAACATCATGCTCGCGTGCAAACTGTTCCAGTGCTTGATGGGACTCAGCCAGATCCCTACGAATATCCGCAAGTCTCTCAGGCTCAGTTGGTGGTTGCACATGAGGAGGGGCTTCGACAGATCTGCTGCGGTCCAGAGACATTTCATAAGGCTTTTTCTCAATGGACACATTCTGTTCTTTTTCCACTGCAAGACGAGCTTGCTTGGTGATGACATTTTCCATCAGATTCAAGTGCCGTAACACTTGCATAATACTCCACTGTTCCGGGGAAGGTTTCCGGTTCAATTGATCTTCATCTAACCCGGAGATAGCCTCCCAGATTTGGTTACGTATTTCGTCATTACGTTCAAACATCATAAACATCCTCTCTTTAGGTTTATTACAATAACATTACTGTTTCTATATGTCCAACCGAACATATAAGACCCTGTTTAACCAGCATAAAACACAAAATGAGCAAATGCGAACTTTACCTATATTACCCCTTGTTAGGTGAACTTGAGGAAAAAATAAAAAACATACCCTTAAATTGGGTATGCTGAATTGTATACAACGGCTTCCATAAAACGAAAAAAAGATTGACGGGTATGCCCCGGCAAACTATAATCGGTAACAAGTAACTTGATATGTAAGGAGTCCTGACATGATATGTTAGTAATCGACGAGGTGTATCACCATACAGCATTGCAAATATCATCGTCCGATCTATTGTACCTTATCGAACGGTTGAAGGTCAAAAAAGAAAATGAGATCGAAACGCTCAAGCAGAAGATTGAACAATTTGAACAAAAACGACGAGCCGAGGAAGTGGCTTATCAGTCGCTGTCTCCTGTTCGCAAATGGTTTGCGGGACGTCCGGCTTCTCATCACCAAGCGGTGGAATACATGGTGCAGGTGAAGGAACGATTCCGCAAGATGGAGCAGATTCGCAGGCGCATCCGTGATCTTGATCAGATTATGGAACGTATTCAGAGCGCTAATCATAATCGGCAGGAAGAGATTGAGCTTTCGCCTGAAATTATCCGCGAGATCAGACAGCTTAGTGAAACGGAGGATGTGCAGGCATGACTTTGGAAACGTTAAGCTCCGGGATCGACACGGTCTGGGTTGTTCTCAGCGCAGCGATGATTTTGTTGATGGAGGGCGGATTTGCCCTGCTGGAGGCTGGGTTTGTACGTTATAAAAATAGTGTGAATATTATCATGAAAGTATTTGCTGATATTACGATTGGCACATTATTGTTTTACGCGATTGGTTTTGGCTTGATGTATGGTTCAGATGCTGGAGGGTTTATAGGAGTGACAGGTTTTTTCCTGAATGGTGATCTCTCTCATCTGAACGTCCCGGTATCCCTGGAGACGTTTTGGCTATTCCAAGCCGCGTTCACGATTGCGGTCATTTCAATCGTATCCGGTGCCGTAGCTGAACGGATCAATTTCCGTGCATACCTACTATATATCATCCTGATGACGGCGATTATTTATCCGATTGGCGGACACTGGGCTTGGGGTGGCGGCTGGCTCAGTCAGCTCGGCATGCAGGATTTTGCCGGTTCAGCTGTGATTCACGCACTGGGCGGTTTCTCTGCACTGGCGGCAGCTATTATTATCGGGCCACGTAAAGGGAAATACACACCACTTGGTGTAAGTGCAATTGCACTGCCAAGCAATCTGCCGCTGGCATCGGTAGGTGCTTTCCTGTTATGGTTTGGCTGGTTTGGGTTTAATGCGGGAAGTACATTGAGTGCGACAGATGTCAGAATCGGTCACATCGCCATCGTTACCATGCTATCCGCAGCTGCGGGTGGTGCGGCTACGTTGCTCTATACCTTGTTCCGCTTTAATCGTTCCGATGCACCGTCCGTGATTAACGGTTCACTTGCTGGACTGGTAGGCATCACAGCAGGCTGTGCATTTGTAGGTGATCTGGCAGCAATATTCATCGGCGCAGTCTCCGGTCTGTTGATGATGGCTGCTACGAACTGGCTGGATCGCATGCGAATTGATGATCCGGTAGGGGCTTTCCCGGTTCATGCCGTTTCGGGAATGTGGGGGACGGTTGCTGTAGGTCTGTTTGCCACGGACGGAGGTTTGTTCATGGGCGGCGGCTGGAAGTTGCTTGGTGTTCAGGTGCTTGGTCTGACTGCACTGGTCGTCTGGGGATTCGCAATGACCTGGTTCGGACTGAAGCTCATTGGCAAAGTGGTTCCTGTCCGTTCGACCGAGGAAGAGGAAGACCTTGGTCTGGACATCAGTTACCATGGGGTGATGGCTGCGCACCAGTCGCATGAATTTCTGGATGGCGAGGAGCATATGATTGCTTATCAGCAGAAGTCCTCTGATTCAAATCGATAACAAAAGTATATGAAAAGATAGGGGCTGACGAAGGTCAGCCTCTTTTTTACACAGAAAGCAGGGAAAAAAGACAAGGCGGAAGAATATACAGGTGTGAACGTGAATAAGTCTCAGCATAGGTGTAACGTCAAAAAGGGAGGATCTATATGATTAAGCCGGAACAATGTGAACGTCTGACTAGAAAAGCACGTAAAACCCTCGAAGAAGAATACGGTCTCGGTGCTGTTGCCGATCTGGTGCTGGATGCTGGGCGCTGGGGTATTCGCCTGGATGTGTCCACAACGGATGAATATCGCAGAACAGGAAATTCGCGTGTTGGCGGACATCCTGATCTGCCGGATGATCTGGACTGGCCGCTTACGGAGGACGGGGTGCCAATGACTTTTCTGGCCCAGCTGAATATGGTGGATTTGTCTCCGTATACACCGAATGACGGGCGCGGAACGTTGCCGGAGCGGGGTATGTTGTACTTTTTTATTGGCAGTGTGGATGCAGCTTATCCGATTGAACATCGAGTGATCTATGAACCATCTACATATAATCTTGTGAAACGAGAACCGGACGGGGCTACTGCTCTGGGGGGAGAACCTACGATAGCGCATTCGGTTACCGTCTTGCCTAACCTTGAGCTTCCTACATATGCGTACATAGATGCTGCGGCGTTGGATGAGCAGGGGAAAGCTTCAGAGGCAGTTTCCAATCCAGAGGGAGCTCTCGAAGGCCGTTGGCTAGACCGTTATCTGGAATTCGAATCAGACTGGAATCACCCAAGCCCGCTGAATTGGGGCGGCATGTTTGGTTACCCCGATGGGCAGCATCCCGATGCAGAACACCGGGCGTTGAGTTATATTGAGCTGGGTGAGGCACACACCGGCAGTGAGCAGGAATGTGTGAAGAAGCTGACCGCGCATTACGATGGGGATGAGGAGCGCACGTGGGAGGAATTATCCGACACACTGCTGCTGTTAAAAATAGATACGAATGATGCTATCGGTTTTCAGTGGTTGGATTGCGGTGAATTACAGTTCTTCATTCGAGGTACTGACCTGGAGGCTGAGCAATTTGATCATACATGTTGTTCGATTTATTCCAGTTAAGTTTTAGTTCATTTTTTTACCCAGGCCTACTGCCATTCCATAAATTAGGTGAATATTTATTCAATAGCTGTAACAAAATGTCCTGAATCCCCGTTAATAAGAGGAGGAGGGACTTTTTTTTGTGCGCATATGTTAATCAGAGGCGCCAGCGTGTTTAAATAGTTAAAGGAAGTACATAGGTTGAAATGAGATCATATGTTCTATATAATGGGATGAAAAGGAAGTGATAATGTTGATTCAGTCTGCATTCAAACATATTGATACGGCGGTTGCATCATTAGTTGATATTTGCGATCAGTTAAGTGAAGAAGATTTGGACCTGACTCCGATTGAGGGCAAGCGTTCTATAAGGGAGTTACTTTCGCATCTAGCGTTAGTCTGTCGCGCAGATCTGTACATATCCGAAGGTGCATCAGAAGAGGAAATGACTCGATTTTATCAAGAGAACCGCGTGTGTTCTGTGAACCAGATCAAGGATTCTCTCATAGAGAACCGGAACTTCCTCTACCAGCGTTACATGCAGTTTACGACGGAAGAATTGCTTCATGTAACAACATCCTATTGGGGTGCTTCCTATAGCCGTCTGGAATGGTTACTTGAAATGATGGGGCATATGTACCATCACAGGGGACAACTCTATACGATGTTAACCTTGACGGGAAGAGAACCCAAGACGGCGATGTTTGCCTAAACGAATACATATCATCAATACATATCAGGTTAATTCCAAAGTGGTATACTGTGTACAGATAGATTGCTTACATATTCGGTTTAAACCGATGCAGCACTTGTGAAGCAGAAAGGAAAAATGCCGTGGCACAACCAGCATCTATACTGCTTGTCGATGATGAGCAGGATATTATTAAACTGATGGAAATTTATTTTGGCAATGAAGGGTACCGGATTTTTACTGCGAATGACGGAATACAGGCTCTAGAGGTGCTTAAGACGGAAGACATTGATCTCATTATTCTGGACGTCATGATGCCCAATATGGACGGAATCGAAGCCTGCATGAAAATTCGCGAAGAGCAGAAAATGCCAATTATAATGCTGTCTGCAAAAAGTACGGATATCGATAAAATAACGGGTTTAAGCATCGGCGCTGATGATTATTTAACCAAGCCGTTCAATCCGCTTGAGCTTGTGGCGAGAGCGAAATCCCAGCTTCGCAGGTACCATACGTTTAATGAGGGCAGGGAGAGCAAGGAGCATGAATGGATCATTGATGATCTGATTATTAATACAGACACACATGAAGTGTGGCTGGATGACAAACCTGTGCATCTTACACCCCGGGAATTTGCAGTGCTTGAACTGCTCGCAAGGCATCAAGGATCGGTACTTAGTATGGAACAGATTTACCGCCAAGTCTGGAAAGAAGAATTCATGGAGTCTAACAACACGGTTATGGTGCATATTCGTAAACTTCGTGAGAAGATTGAGCACGATAGTAAACATCCGAAGTTCATACAGACGGTATGGGGTGTCGGATATAAGATGATTAAACCAATTTAGGTTGTACGTCACAAGCAGGGAGTTTCTACCATGAATTCGAAATGGATTAATACGGTACGCTGGAAGTTTATTTACGCATTTCTGTTAAGTGGCATTTTGACTGCGGTGATATTGTATGGAGCAGGTAAAGTGGGCGAGACGATTCTGAAAAATCAGCAATATCCGAATTATACGATTCCGGGGCAAGTGGTTCGCTGGCTAGTAAATCATATTGGCTCTGTTCCGCTGATGATTGCTGTAGGAATCATCAGTTTTGTGCTGTTTTTCTTTCTGTTCACCCGCAAAGTGATGGTTGTGCTGGATGAGATCACGGCGGGTATTCAGGAAGTAGCCAAAGGAGAACTGTCACATCGGATTGCGGTGAAGACTTCGGATGAGTTTGGTGTGGTTGCGGCGAGCATCAATCAGATGGCGGAACAACTCCAGCGATCTCTTCAGGAAGAACGGAGTGCCGTTGCAGCCAAAAATGATCTGATTACAGGCATCTCGCATGATTTGAGGACACCCTTAACCTCGATTCTTGGATTTCTGGAGTATATCGAGAAGGATCGGTATCAGGATGAATTAGAAATGCGTTATTACGTCAGTATCGCTTACGAGAAATCCCTGACGTTGCGTAAACTCATTGATGATTTGTTTGAATATACTCGGGTCAGCGGCGGAAGCCTGCCGTTGTCTTTGAGACCACTGAATCTGACTCCATTCCTCATGCAACTCGCCGAAGAATTTGCTCCAATGCTTGAAGAAGCAGGCATGACCTATACGATCGTTGGAGGACAAGATCCATTATGGATTCAGGCTGCTCCGGGAGAACTCGTTAGAGCCTATGAAAACTTGTTCAGCAATGCGATTCGATATGGTGCAACGGGCAAAGTAATGGAAATTGGCCTTGCTCTTGAAGAAGGAGAAGCTGTGGTACGTATCAGCAATTACGGAGAATCGATCCCGGCTCAGGACTTACCACATTTGTTTGAACGTTTCTATCGGGTAGATAAATCACGTTCTCGTGATACAGGAGGCACAGGACTGGGACTTGCCATTGCCAAATCTATGATAGAACTGCATCAGGGGCAGATTGCCGCTTATAGCGATCAGGGCCGGACGGATTTTGTTACCCGTTTTCCAGCCATAAAACCACCCGTCCATACGCCATTGGAAGAGTAGGAAGAGTAGAATGTTCATATCATACCTCTCATATTAAGCTTTGGATATGTAAATTAAGAATTTGATAAGAAGTTAACAACGCTTCTTTAAGAACTATTCGGTATGCTACCTCTATCAATCTGTTCGAAGTATGAGGAGGGTACCGAAGATGAGTTCAAGATTTAACACCGTTCGAATGAAATACATCTATATTTGCGGAGCAAGCGCGGTTCTCAGCATCGTGCTTCTTTTTGTTATGTACCAGATCATGAGATTAGCTTATCGTTTGATGTTCCATGAAGTTGTCTGGTTTACCAACCTCGTACATTGGAGTATCAATCATATAGGAAAGAAACCGATCGGGTTGCTTATGGGCGGAGGTTTGTTTCTCTTATTTTTCTGGGTTCGTTCTCAGAAAATAAGCGAAGACATGCAAGCCCTTGTGCGGGGAACTAATGAACTTGCTAATGGCCGGAATCCTGCACCCATTCAAGTCTTAAGTGGTGGTGAGCTGCGGCAATTGAGTGATCAGATCAATGCGATTGCGGCGCTTACGGCGAATAAAGATTGCTCTGAAATGAAGGTTAAATCAGAGGAACCATCATGTTAAATGTGAAGATGAAACGTTCCATATATCGATTGTACGATGTTGCTGTTATTGTAGCGGTTCTACTGGTGCTACTGTACATCTATTTGTTTTCGTATGGAAAAATGGTGACTCGCCATCAACCGGAAGTTATGCAGCAAGTGTCATCAACCGTCATTCTGGATGAGGCTGGACAAGAGATCATCAGGTTGACGACACCAAACGGAGGATATATGGCGTATGCCGATCTGCAAGAAATGCCGGATATGCTAAAACAGGCCTTTTTAGTGACCGAGGATCGGCGTTTCTACCGACATGCGGGTCTAGACGTCATGGGTGTTGGCAGGGCAATGGTAGAAAATATACTACATATGAATTGGAGCCAGGGCGGGAGTTCGATCACACAGCAACTGGCTAGAAATCTGTATCTGAACGCCAACAAGAACTTCATCCGTAAAATAAACGAGTTATCCATTGCGATCGAGATGGAAACGAAGTATTCGAAGGACGAAATCCTGGAAATGTATCTGAACCGGATTTACATGGGACGGCAGCAGTATGGAGTCAAGGCAGCAGCATGGCGTTATTTCGGTGTGAAAGATTTGAAACGGTTAAAACTCTGGCAGATCGCCACGCTCGCGGGTATTCCCAAGGGGCCTTCTATATACAATCCGGTGGATAACGAGATTCTTTCCCAAGAGCGACGTAATGTCGTTCTCTCCATGATGCACGAACAGGGAATCATTACGAGCAAACAGATGCAAGAGGCTATAGCTGTTGAATATCAACCGCCTCCTCCCAATATGGCGAGCCTGTCAACGGCACGTACATCGGCAATGGAGCAGCCTTCCTATACATCTGCATTGGATGCAGTCATGCAGGAGGCTTCACTTCTCACCGGCAAGGGTGAAGCCGAGATTCGTTCCGCAGGATGGAGCATTCGAACGGGCTTGAATGCAAGTGTGCAGCGGGCAATGGAGGAAACATTCGCGGAGCATGTCTGGTTTCCGGATGACCGAGAAACTCAACAGGTACAGGCCAGTATGGTAATACTTGATCAACATAACGGTGAAGTGAAAGGCATAATGGGCGGACGAAATCCTGTGAAGGGAGATATGAATCGTGCTATGAAGGATGCAAGGCAACCAGGATCCGTATTTAAACCCGTCATCGTCTATGGCCCTGCATTGGAGTCTGGACAATTCGGGCCATCAAGTATGCTTCCTGACCGACCTACGCGTTACGGGAATTACCAGCCGGGCAATGTGGGAGGAAGGTACAGAGGTACGGTATCTTTGTCGGAGGCGCTGCAAAAATCAATCAATGCGCCTGCGGTTTGGTTGTTACACGAGATCGGGTTGAACCAAGCCAAAGGGTTCGCTGAGCGACTGGGAATTCAATTACAGGATGAAGATATGAATCTGTCCGTTGCCCTTGGGGGGATGCATCAAGGTGTCTCGCCGCTCAAGCTTGCGCAAGGATATGCTGTTTTTGCCAATGAGGGGAGATTCAATCGTGCACACCTTATACGCGAAATAACGGATGCCCGAGGGCGAGTTATCTATAGCCATCGCTCAGAGAACAAACAAGTTATCACGAGGCGAACGGCTCAAGAAATAACGAACATGCTGCAGCTTGTCGTGAGCCAAGGAACAGGAAAGCGTGCCCAGTTGCCTGATGATCATGTGGCTGGCAAAACGGGTACGACACAAGCCGCATTGCCGAATGTGCCCAAGCAAGCAAATCGGGATATCTGGTTTGCCGGATATACAAGGAAATGGACGGGGGTCGTGTGGATGGGATTCGATTATACGGATGCGAAACATTACTTAAAGTCCGGAAGCGGAACTGCAGCGGAGTTGTTCGGAACGGTGATGAAACGTAGCGAGGAATAAAGGAAAGGGAATAAGAGAGCGGAACGCTCAATGGATATTCGTGCTTGATTTAGCAGAGAATTTTCTCCTTTTTATAACACAACATACAGATATTAAGTTATAATAGATGCTCTTCTATTTTTCTAAGGAGGGTATCATGAATATGAATCGGGCATACGGTAAGCAAGATGAGGATGTAGATATGGTTTCGTCCAAAAGTGGCACCAGGCCTGAACTTCCAGGTATTTCGGGTTTGGGCGGCTGGTTGATTTTAATTCAGATTAGTCTTTGGGCTTCACTGGTATTTTTACTTTCGGATATCTCACAGGTTGCGGTGATCATGGATCCGGCACGATGGGAAGGAAGTCGGGGCATCGACCCGCAGCTGTATACGGAAGTCGTAAGGCCGTTGCTGTGGTTTGGATTCATTAGTAGCGTTATTTTGTCTGTCATCGTTGTTGTGAATCTTGTTCTTTTATATAGTAGAAAGCGGCTTTTCCCACGTTTGATGATTGTACAGTACATTGTCAATCTGATAATCGGTATCGCTACCTGGATTCTTATCGCTCAGAACGAAGTGGGAAGAGAAGAGCATATACTGGATGCGACCCCTGCTTTTAACCTGATTATTCGTTCGTTGCTGACGTGCTGTATTTTTATTCCCTATTTTCTAAAGTCGGTACGTGTGAAAAATACGTTTATCAAGTAAACGAAAAGGCCCATAGCCTACAAGAACGGAGCTAAGTCAAAACTCCAGCTTGCAGACCATGGGCTTTTTTTGCTTGGTGGCAACCTGCCATTGGGAGGTTCATTTGGAGGTGGACTTGATGCGGTTTGAACGGGAAAGGCTCTGAATCATCTGGTTTAATACCTCGGATAGGACAAGTCCTACGGCGATAGCACCCGACAACATAAGAGCTTTGGCGGCCATCTCCATGGCAGCACTGTAGTTATTTTGTACAAAACTACGCATCGCATTATACGCCAGCCCACCCGGCACGAGAGGAATGATACCCGCCACGCTAA
This sequence comes from Paenibacillus sp. NN59, assembly GCF_057597225.1. NCBI lineage: Bacteria > Bacillati > Bacillota > Bacilli > Caryophanales > Paenibacillaceae > Paenibacillus > Paenibacillus sp. NN59. The sequence continues at coordinate 1,750,806 of NZ_CP199678.1, forward strand.
AAATAATGACAGGTGCCCGGAACATACGAGAAAATAGCTGACTGATGACACCGACAGCAATCGTTGCAGCCAGTGTGGCCGGAACAGCATCTGCGGCATACTCCAGCACAATATAGATAATCCAGCCAATCATACCGACAAATCCGCCGTGAAGCAGCATCCGTCTTGGCGCATTAAAAATAATGCCAAACGCAGCCGAAGCAATGAAGCTGGTTAAAGCTTGTCCTATAAAATGGAGCATTTCCTGCAACCCTCCGTCTTACATCAAAAGTGAAAATACAACAGCAATGCCTGTGCCGATGGCAAAAGCAGTCAGAAAAGCCTCGGCGCCCTTAGATAAGCCGGATACGAGATGCCCAGCCATCAGGTCGCGCACGGCATTGGTAATGAGTAATCCCGGCACGAGCGGCATGACAGAACCGATTATGATTTTGTCCCGCTCAAAGCCTGCACCGACATATACGAGGAAAAAGGCGAGCATGCCGATGACAAAGGAGGCTGTAAGCTCGGCAAAAAATTTGACGCGCACCCAGCGGTGAAAAAGAATGACCGCGGCGTAACCGATTCCGCCGCAGAGTAGTGCCGGAAGAAAATTTCCCCAGCCTCCGCCGAACATGATTGTGAAGCAAGCACTGGATAAGGCAGCGGCCCCTAGCTGGACAGCATACGAATAACCGGAAGGCTTGCGTTCGATCTCCAGCAGCAGCTCATGGGCTTCCTGAACGGTTAGTTGCCCTTGTCCGATGCGACGTGAGACGGCATTCACTTCAGACACTTTATCGAGGTCCGTGGTGCGCTCCGAGATGCGAATCAGCTTCGCGGGTTCCGTGGCATCCACCGAGAAAAAGATGCCCGTGGGCACCACATAACTATGTGAATGTGGCAGCCCCAATGCAGCGGCCATCCGCTTCATCGTATCTTCAACGCGGTACGTTTCGCCGCCGCTTTGCAGCATGATTTTCCCGGCAAGCAGACAGATGGCGATGACTTGGGATTGCTCAGACGGTTCAGTCACAGGGTGTTGACCTTTGTTACGCATCTCCGATTCGGATTCAACAGGAGAAGAGGGGTCATGACGTATGTATTCCAACCGGATCAAACTCCGTTTCATATGAAATAAGGCGAGGTACCGACACCATTGTATCATATTTCACACGCTCACAAGCAATCCCGGCACATGGAATAAAAAAGCTTCGCCCAATCCTCGAAAGGAAAGAGACGAAGCCCTTTTGGCTTACATTAACAAGGTGATGACGAGCAATTCATACAGCACCAGCGGTAGAATCGTTGGGCCAAACAAAGCACGCGGTTCAGGGTAACCATGCATTGGTGTCACTTGAAGGTACAGTATTCCGCGGTCTGCACTAATAATGACTCCTTCCCAAACCTGACCATCGATGTTCTGAACCTGCACTTTCTTGCCGATATGCTGACGAGCCGTATGATGCAGCATGTTCCGCACATTTTGCACGGATTGCAGCATCGGTTGATTGGCCTGATATACAACACGTGTGGTTGGTGTGGATGGCGATTCAGACATGATGCACAACCCTTCCTCGAAATAAAATCTTTCTTACTTCAAGGTATGCATCTGCCTACAAAAGGTGATTACACATATGACATGTGCAGAGCTCCACGGCCGCTTTCGTAACTGACCTGACCCACTGCGCCATTCACAAAAGTCATCTGAGGTGGAATGTGACCGAGATCCACATCATACAGCACAGGCACGTTCAGATCGCCAAGCGCAGAGGAGAGGGCATCGGTAAACGTAAAATCATCTGTGTCCGAATAACCGGCAGGTCGTCCAAACAGAAAACCGTTCGCCCCGGCAAACCAGCCTGCTTGTCTCATCTGCCACAGGCGGCGATAGATATCACTTGCATCCATCTCACAGCTTTCCAGATACCAGATCGTTCCTTCGTCAGCGCAGTATTGATGCAAATAGTCTTCTACCGGTGCAAAAGAAGTGCCGATCAGGCACGTTATCGTGTCCATGCAGCCTCCAATTAACCTACCTGAGAAGCGAACAGAGTCACTTAGTGTTTCAGATGCTCCAAGCTGCTTCCAGCAAGATGGCGTATCTAGATTAAAGCCGGGCAGTTCCATATTCCATTCGGATTGATAATGGGTAGAAGATACTTGTGTGATCTCTTCGTCAGCTTTCGTCTGCAGCACATCAAGCCAGCGAGCCGTAACCGGATCTAATTCATTTGTCCGAAGATCAACATAATTCGTACCATGAGCTGAGGCAGAGCCGGTCAACAACGTATAAGCAAACAAGAAAGTGCTGATATCGGAGTAGCCGAGCACCCATTTGGGTGGTGACTTCTTCATTGCTTCCCAGTCCAGCAGCGGCAGAGTTTCCATCAGAAACTCTCCGCCCCATGGGGGAATGACGGCCTGTATCCCGGGATCAAGCATATATGCGTTCAGTTCGGCCGCGCGAGATTCTTTGGGAGCACTCACACATTTGGAATTGTTACGCAGGGAAGGACTTTCCTTAATGTTGAAGCCGAGACGCTCCATATGATGTTTGCTGTCTTCCAAATGACGATGCATAGACTCGCCTACACCACTGGACGGTGCGGCTACACCAATCGTATCGCCCTTCACGAGTGGCTGCGGATAACGGATGGAACGCGGATTCATATATAACACACCTTTCCCACTTGAGCTGAAGTTGCTCATGATATGACTTCATAATATTTCCATCATTATACAGCAAAGTTTTGCCAAAGACAGCTCATTGGAGGCAATCTATCAAGGATTTACAGGGATTTCGAGTGAAAAGGGTGAGTTTATTTTTGACGGATAGGTAGCAATTTTCATCTGAAGCTTACCCTGTAATTTTGCACCATGTTCGATGGTGATTGAAACGGTGGTGTGATCCAGATCTTTACCATGTCCCGGACTCCAGCTTGCACCAGGGGTTTGATAAGTTTTACCCGTACTGTCTTTTACTTCGCTGAAACCGAGTACGAAACTATCTTCCATGCTGTCAGGAACAGAGAAATCAACAATAAGATTTTTGCCCTCTACTTTGCTGCCAAGCATCTGAAGACCGGAAGGGCCTCCCGTAATCTCACGTGTTTTCAGGTCGAGGCTGAAATCAAGCTCTTTTTTATCCAGACCTGAGAATCCAGAGCCTTGTAAGGTCAGCTTTTTGGGTTTGGAGAAATACATGCTCTCAAAATAAATGGAACGTGTATCCTCCCCAATGGCGGTGTCGGTTCTCCAGGCACGTCCTTGTTCATCCACGAGTTGCAAATCGCTGAGACCAAAGATTTTTTTGCTGTTGTTTGGGTCGATCTGTACGTCAAGTACCAACCGGGTTGGATACATGGTGGCCTGTTTTACCTGGATACGCTGTCCATCGACGACTAAGGTTTCGTTTACAGGGATGACCTTTTTCATGCCCTTGGTTAAATTTTTATCGACTGGCATCGTTACCTTCCACACCCCTGGACTGGCTTTGTCTCTCGATTTGAATACCACCGTTAACACATCCGGAGGGGGGGATTGGTCGGTAAAAATAACATCAATATAGTTTTCATACACTGGATCATCTGAGTCAAAGTGGATTGTAGAATAGCCAAAACCAACAGGAAGATCTTTACCGTTTCCATCCAGTAAATCGATGTCATAGTCGAATTTTTCTGTATTTTTCATGCCTTTCATCTTATAAAAAATAACCATGCGTGAGTCGTCTGTAATAATGCCTTCCACGGTTACGGAACCCCCATTATGCTCGTCGGTGATCCCGACTTTCTGCAACAGGGACTGATCAATCGCCATCATCAATCCTTTGTCTTGCCGGATCAGATTGACGACGCCTTCCATTCCAGGCAGTTGCTCGACAAAGGACGCAAAGGCAGGGGATACCCGAATACAGCCAGTGAACAATAAAATCAGGGCTGCTGCGGAGATGGAGCTGGTCAGCCAGCGTAATCTGGTTTTTCGTTTACGGGAAGCTTGTTGAATCCCGGCCTGTACAGCTCGGGAAGTTGCTGTATCCGGTACGGGCATCGTATCGTATTCGGCTTTGCGTGCTTGAAGACGTGTCTCCAAAGCTTCGAACGGATTTTGTTCGTCGGTCATGATAAGAGCTCTCCTTTCGGTTCAAGTTGATCCCGGAGCTTGCCAAGCGCGCGGTGCAGTCGTGATTTGACCGTGCCTGCCGGAATTTCGAGAATGTCAGCGACTTCAGTTAACGAGAAACCTTCGAAATAACTCAGAATAATAATTTGTTTGTATTCCGGTTCAAGTGCAGCTACCGCAGCGGCAAGGTCCGGATCTTCGGGACGATCCCAGCGGCCTGATTCACGAATCTCGGTTACGGAACTGAACCGGATTTTGCGTTTGCGTTCATCTGCACAGTAGTTTAGAAGGATGCGGATTAGCCATGTACTGAAATAGGTAGGTTCTTTCAGTTTTTTGAGTTTGCGGTATGCGCGGTAGGTTGCTTCCTGTATCGCTTCCAGTGCATCGCCCTCATTATGCAGATACGCATAGGCGATCCGGTACAGGCGGCTCTGATGCATCTCCATTAAGGCTGCAAACGCTGCAGCATCCCCTTTTTGTGCAGCTCGCGTAAGTTCGGTAGGGGTCACAAGGCTCCTCCTTTGCTGATGTTGTTTCGTATTAGACAGAGATCGTTGCCAAACGGTTCTTGTTTTTTGAAAAAAAAATGTTGTGCATGTTGCTCATCAGAAAGTTTCATTGCATTATACAGCAAAAACCGTCAGCTCTCTCATGAGCATTACGGCTCCAGGAAGATTCTGACGGTTACAAGTATGATCTCGAATATCCTTCTTGGTACGATGCCGAGTCTTAAGTGTAGCATGAGTCCAAAGTATAGTACGGATTCACATCGCTATAGCGGCTTATATCGATCCCACTTAGGATAGCTTTGCCATCGCTTGCTCCAGACGAGCAGCGACAGAGGTATGACCACGTTGCTTCGCAATATCTAGTGCTATTTCGCCGGATGTGTTAAGTGCTTTGACATCGGCTCCATATTGAAGCAGCAAGTCTATAATGGCTGTCTGATCGGTATGAAAGGCAGCCGTGTGAAGGGCTTGCTGTCCGTCACTGTCAAGGATGCTCGTGGATGCGCCATGTTCCAGCAATAGCTTGATCACTTCCACTGAACGCTCTCCAGCGAGTGCGGCGTGTAGGGCTGTGTTGCAGGGAATGAAGGATATAAGGGAATGAGAGATCGCATTCACATCCGCACCGTGCTCAATAAGGGTATGTACGCTCTCCGTTCGTCCGAAATGTGCGGCATATCCCAGCGGTGTCAATCCATCCTTGTTTTCCGTGTTGGCCAGTTCTGGTTGTACGGCAAGAAGGGACTTTACTTTTTCAACATCATTCTGCTGTGCAGCTTCAAATAGCTGTTCCAATGGTTCTAGCTGCTTTGGACTCTGATCGGTTTCTTTCATTTGTGAAAACCTCCTCTTTCGTATCTATACACACAGGGAATGTAGCGTAAGCTCGTTCGGAGCTAACTTCATGATAGATCGTTCACACGGACAGTGCTTCTCGAAAATCACCTTTTTATCCGATACTGTGCAGGGGAGTATTTAAATCGTCTGAAGAAAAGGGAGCTGAACGAGCCAAGGCTCTCAAAACCGACGTTGTAACAGATTTCTGTAACAGGGAGATCCGTATTGGATAACAGCTGACAAGCAGCCTGAAGCCTGCGTTCCGTCAAAAATTGATGTGGCGATATGCCGAATACCTTTTTATAACTGCGGAGAAAATGATTCACGGACAGATGCGCGGCTGAGGCAGTCTCTGCAAGCGTGATAGGTTTATTATAGTAGGCTGTCATGTACTCGTGTGCGATATAGATTCTTCGATATATCTCGTTTCGGGTTGAAGATTTCACCATATCCAGGCTGTCGATTTCCAACCGAATCTCACGGTGCAAAACAAGCATGTGCACGCCCAGATGATAGAGTTGTTCCTCTAGTCCCCATACATCTACGGCCTGAGAGGCATAGGAGGAGCGCAATCGCTCAAGAGCAGCTCCTAGTTGATCGGTCATAGGATATGTTCGTTCCATCCAGTCCAGTGTACCAAGGGAAGATGTGGCATAAGGCTCATCCAAGAGATACCGGTTACTTCCTGAGATATTCCGACCGATTTCTTCCACTAGCCCCGAAGGGAAGAAGATGCAAAACGATTCGACGGGAACAGGTGAATCAATATGTAGCTGATATTCCTGTCCTTCGTTCAAAAGCAAATATCTGTCCTGATCGACTGCAAAATGTCCATGACCCGCTTCGTATAATGATGTTCCGTAACGGAACGTTTTCAGGGAAAGGGCACCTTGACCTTTCCAGTCGAACTGGTGTCTGGACTCATGCAGTATGAAAGGGACGGTACGTTGCGTTAATGTATTTTTGGAAGAGCCCTTCATTGGGTGCCGCTGTCCCGATGCTTCTCTGCATATTGTTGCTTCGCTGCTTCCAATGCCGGGACGGCAAAGCTGGCGAGTGGAGAAGGTAGCTCATGGAGCGGGAACCAGCCAATCTCCCCAATAGCTCCGCCTTCTTCCAGATTGCGTGCTTCTCCGCTAACGACCTTGGTGGAGTAGAGCACGGAAATCCAATGCTCCTGTCGCTCAGGGCGAATCGTTTCTGCGGTACAGAGAAGACCGTTGATCACAATATCCAGATTGACTTCTTCTTTAACCTCCCGGATAACAGCCGTCTCCAGTGTTTCGTACACATCGACTTTCCCGCCGGGAATACTCCAAGTGTGCTGTTCGGGTGCACGATTACGCCAAACGAGGAGCACTTCATTTCGTTCATTAAGGATCACTGCACCTACGCCGATCCGGGGAGTGGCCTGGACTGCCATGCTACCAACCGTAGTAGAGCCTGCCGAAGGGAAAGCACTTGCACTACCCGAACTAGACCCTGGCTGAAACGAAACGGGATATCCCGTTTGGGCGGACCAGTCTGCTGCGAGAATGCTCATCGAGATCAGATCGTACTGTGTACCGTCTCGAAGAACGGCAGCACGATGCCTGCCTTCCTCGCGGAATCCGGCCTTGAGATATGCCCGTCTTGCGGCTTCGTTGTATTCGATCACGTCAAGAGCAATTCGATTCAGGTTTAACTCATGGAATGCATATCGCAAAATCAACGCAAGAGCGTCACTGCCATAACCTTTGCCACGATCTCGTTCTTCACCAATGCCGATAGCCAGTTGTGCAGAGCGGTTATTCCATTCCAATCGATAGATGGCAACAAATCCGAGAAAGCGATTGTCTTCCAACGTGCGCAGGGCAAATTCGAAATCTTGACCGTTCCGAACGGAAGAAGATCCGGTCTCATCGGATGTTTGTGGCGTCACAATATCCGTATCCAAGTTACGCATATATTCGTAGTTTTGTGTAAAATGTGCGATTTGCACGCTGTCTTCGGGACAGGGTGCCGTGAGTCTGACTTTGGAGCCTTGAAACGCATTGTATTGACGATTCATGTTGCACCTCTTTTTATATAATCTAACGTTCTTCGCTTATCCCATTATACTACAGCCCTAATAAATACCGAACTTCCAGTGTGGATTGGTCGGCGGAGAACTTGGATCAACGCTTGCAGACGCTACACTTGAAAGTACTAGAGCTGATCGAGAAATTGTTTTATATTATATACAAAGGGATAATGTGGGAGTGAAACTATGAATCGGTTCCATAAAATAATATTATGTAGTATTCCAAGTGCTATTTTTCTATATGTATTCTATCTACCACAACTAAACTATTACCGGATCACAAGATTAACGGGTTGGTCAAACAACACAATGTCACTTTTAATAAGTATTATTAGTATTTTGCTGTTGGTTTCATTTGTGGTGTTGTTCTATTTCATAACGAAGAGACTGTTATATAATGAAAAGTTTAAATATATTCCAACGGTCTCATGGATTCCGTTCTATATTGTTCTTATTCTCATTAATAATTATACAATTCCTATTACAGAATCGGGGGACAAACCTTCGCCAGGAACAGGCATATTACTTATATTCTCTTATGTTTTATTACCTGTCATTCTAGCTTTCATCATCGGCATTTCTACCTCATACACAAAAAAACAGCCACGAGGGCTGCTGGTGTAAGCTTTTATTTTAAATCATTCAATAAATTTTTCATTTTTTTGTAATGTCCGCTGACTCGATCAGCCATGTAGTTATACATGAGTTGATTCTCGGAAAGCATAGCCATCTCCCGGTCAATATCTACATTGTTGTTGTTATTATTCATGGCTGTTTCGTTGTTCTGCATCACTCGGTACTGCACGATGGAGGCATTCGGATTGCTGACGGGAAAATGTTTCTCATGTGTGCGTTGCATCCGGAGTTGTCCGGTTTTACCGTTCTCGATGATACGTCTAAGCTCATCTTGAAACTCAACGGTTGTTTTTTTGTAATTGGGCGTATCGGCGTTAGCAATGTTGTTCGTTATGGCTGCATGTCGGGCGTTTAAGGCTTGCAAAAGGGATTCATTACGCTTGGTCGTATTCGTTTCAATCATACCCTGTTCCTCCTTTACCGCATCCGAGTGCAGTTCCCTCTATTTTAAGAAATTCGCGCGCACACTGTCAATCTGTTCAAAGTAACATATGGCGGGTGGGCTCACCGTCACAGCCGAAATAAACAACAATAAAGACAAGTATATGACCCAAATATGTGCTTCTGTGAAGGAAGTCAGCAGGATCAGGATCACTTGTCTTTATTCATGATGACATCACTCCTGACTGGTCTGTCCAATCAGGAAGAACGGTCTATATTTTTGCCGTAATAAATCTCGTCCATCTCCAGCTTCAGCCATTCGGTAATCTCCTGTTGTTCCGCTTTGCTGAGCTTGTCCTTGGTGTACCCGAACAGATAATTATCCAGATCGAATTCTTTCAGCTTACATTTGGTGTGGAAAATGTTCTCCTGATAGACGTTCACGTCAATCATATCGAAACCGCTTTTGATCTCGTCCGGAATGTAGTTCTGGATCGAACTGATCTCATGGTCAATAAACAGCTTGCGCCCGCTCGTATCCCTTGTAAAACCACGCACGCGATAATCCATAATCATAATGTCTGTATCAAACGAATGAATCAGGTAATTCAATGCTTTCAGCGGTGAAATCTCACCACAGGTCGACACATCGATATCCGCACGGAAGGTGCTGATGCCCTCGCTGGGGTGGAATTCGGGATAAGTGTGCACGGTAATGTGACTTTTATCCAGCTGCATGACGACATTATCGGGCAGGGGACCAGGCGACTCATCGAAGGATTCTTCGGGAATCTCAACGATCGGGCCTTCCGATACCAGCATAGTTACACTTGCGCCCTGCGGCACATAATCCTGCTGTGCGACATTCAGGACGTGTGCGCCGATGATGTCCGATACATTTTTCAAAATATGAGTCAGTCGGTCTGCGTTATATTGTTCATCGATATATTCAATGTAGGCTTCACGTTCTTCTTTGGTCTTGGTGTAACAGATATCGTACATATTGAAACTGAGTGACTTGGTCAGGTTATTGAACCCGTGCAGCTGGATGCGCTGCTCTGGCGTTAAAGTCATGGTTGCAGTTCCCCTTTATCCCATACGACATAAAAATCGCAGTTTTAATACTACTTATACCCAACCTTGCCCGAAAAAAAACATGAGTTTCCCATTTGGGGCGATAGCAAAAAACTGCACAGCATTTGCTGTACAGTTTCTAAAGTTAGAAGGGGATGTCCCCATCATAAGCAAAATCATTCATGCGTTCTTCCTCCGCGACCGATTGGATATCCTCGGAAGTGACCGTAATGATGGGATAATGCTCATTTTGTTGTTTCTTCAATGCCTTTTCCTTTACAAAACGCGGGCTGCCTTCGCCGGCATCTTCGTCATAGACAAGCAGCAGGCCATCGCTTTTACGCAGCAGCAGATCGTCCCGTGCGGTGAACTGCCACGGCCCGATGTATGGCTGTTTGCTAATTGCACCATAATAGTCCACTCCAGACAGAATGGAACGGTAGTACTCCTGCTTGTCTTCTTTCCATTGTTCCTCCGGGTTCTGAAAAGCAGTGATAATCGACAGCTTCAGATGTGGATAGCTCTGTTTCAGCTCCAACACAACCTCGCAGGCCCAAAGGTCGACACCGTATTGACCTGGAGTAAGCACCCATTCCAAGCCATCTTCCACAAGAGGTGTAAGGCGGGAGGCGATGGCTTTTTTAATGTAAGGAATACCCTCATGCTTCTGACCAAAAATTTGCAGTTCATGTGCACGATAACCGGTAATGAACAGGTTTTGCAAACGTGTTAACCTCCTTTCAGACGGACAATGAGTCCGTGAGGAACGGCATCTTAGTCGGTTGTCCGTCTTCGTATGAGCACGTTATTGTGCAGGTGTTGCCTCTCCGCGGAACGGATACAGGAATGGCTTCGGAATATCCGTTTCGAATGTCATCAGTTTGCCTGTCGTTGGATGAATAAACGACAACACTCGTGCATGAAGTCCCAGACGTCCGAGATCTCTTGTACGTGCGCCGTATTTACGATCTCCGGCAATCGGATGTCCCAGGTCTTCCATATGCACACGAATCTGATTTTTACGACCCGTTTCCAGACGAACCTCCAGCAGGGAGAACTCACGGTTCGACTTCAGCCGTTTATAATGCGTAACCGCATGTTGCCCGTCGTTTGGACGGGAACTGGAGTACATCTTGAGTGTTTTAGTTTCCTTGAGCCAAGAGGAGATGGTGCCTTCTTCTTGAGCTACCGCGCCTTCAACCAGTGCGACATAAACACGGTCTTGTACGTTTTCTTTCCAGTTGTTTTGCAACTGCTGCTGAACCTCTTCACTTTTGGCAAACATCATCACACCCGAGGTATCCCGATCCAGACGATGCACGATGAAAATCCGGTTCAGTTCGTTGGTACGACGCACATGTGACATCAGCTGGCGATAAGCGGTCAGATCGTCACTTTTGTCAGCCGCGATCGATAGGAGTCCGGCTTCCTTCCTAATCACAATGATGTCGTCGTCTTCATGCAAAATGTTAATACCTGTCAGAGAAGGAGCGGCTACAGCACCTTCTTTGCTGATGGATACGATCTGTCCGGGTAGCAGAGGTTCGTTAAACTTCGTTACAACTTTCTCATCTATCGATACTTGTCCACGTCCCAAAATGGACTTCACCGCATTACGTCCTGACTTTATATGCTTCAGCAGGAAATTCAGCAGTTCATCCGGTTCGGTTACCTTGTACTGACGTGGCGGTTCGGACTTGCGATAATGTGCATTGCCTGGACGCTTGGATGCCGTAGCCGGTTTGGCCGGTTTGCTTCCTTTGCCACCGTTTTTTGCAGGCGCCACGGACGAATGGGAAGCTGAAACCTTACTCGTATCCTCTCCCGAACGAGGGGAATTCGGTTTGGATGATGAAGTGTTGAAACGGCCGGAACGCGGCTTGGAAGAGCCTCCGTATGATTTTCCTTTGGCAGATGTACCGCCGGTTGAACGTTTGCGTTTATTCATGAATGACAATCTCCTTCTGAACAGCTTGTATCCTTTGTGTGCATACGATCCGTTCATTTCGTTATGCTGTTCAATATACCATTAACCGCGCGGAATTAAAAATAGGTTCATCAAATCTGCCAACCATCCAATCCGAAGAGTTGTCAGTTTCATAGAATATGTTATCCCATAGCATTGGAGGTGTTACTTCATGGGCGTGTTTCTCGATATGAGAACCTCGGAGAACTCGGGATACGTAGGGGCACCGGGATTACCTTTGTCCGAATCCCCTGAACCTTTCGGCGCAATCGGTCTTCAAACCCAGGGGGTCATTAATCCTATCATTACCTTGAATGGTACAGTGGGTGTTACGGGAGAACTGGGCGACACGTTTGTTGTAGAGATAGTGCGTGGTTTTGTGTACGATCCGTTCTTCATCATCTATCGAGCAGAAGGAACGGTCGGGCAAAATGGCGGTGCCGAGTTCCATTCGTTCACAGCTCAGGATCTGGCTGCACCACCAGCGCTGGAAAATGTATATACGTCATTCATCTCCGGTGTATCCACAGCTGTGCGAACCGGGCCGGAGATGTTCTACGGTATTGCCGCGACCAACTAAAGGAGCTTTGAAAGACTTTAGAGAGACCATCTTATAGTAACGTTTGTTGTACCCGTTTCAGTTACATGGCAATCAAGATCATTCCAATCAAGATATAACTCAAAATCCCCGCCTACCGAGGCGGGGATTTTGAGTTTGAGATGAAGCAGGATTGTAAGAGCATTGATTTATAAGAGAGAGTAGAAAGATTTTGATATAGAAGGAAAGGGAGAAGTAGAGATACAAGCAGCGCTATCGATCATGGGCATAGAGAAAAACTGAATACTGTAGATGCAACTTAGTTGGCGCGTCCTTTCAAAATCATGTTATTGGCTTTGCCGAAATCGATAGCGACTTTACCTGCCAGCGCTGCGGTTCGTTCTGCAAGAATGACGGCGTTAACCCCGCAAGAGAACAGAGCAACATCAAAGTCATCCTGATGCGTTTGAATCCATTGCAAGGTCTCATCCATCTGATCATAGTTGTCAAAAGCCAGTGTACTTACGATGTCGAGATGATAAGGCTCCTTAACGAGTGCGGCCTGTAACTCATCCAGTTCACGCGTTACAAGCAACACACGTTTGCCGGCAAGCATCTGCCAAAACCGAGGTACTTGCACAAGTTCACGATTCACACAAGCATGACAGGTCAACGCAGGCACGATGCCGTAGTGAGCAAAGATCATATCGGTCAGCGGCCGCTTAAGATAATCCGGAGCCTTGATGGTGCTGTCTCCACGCGGAAGGACACCCACAATAGTGGCTCTTTTCAACGAAGCAGCGACTTCGTCCCGCATCTTCAGGTTGGGAAGCCGCAGCCCCTTTTGTCCGAGATTAGCTTTGATTGCCCAGCGCTCTTGTAGCACCTGCTCCATAGGCCATACGGATTCTTGCGACATCACGATATTTTCACCATCCCCCACACGCACCAGTGAGAATGGACGCTTCTCTTGCAAAGCAGCTTCAAGCTGATCCAGCACGTCTTGCATTTCTAGATAAGTAGAATTCATTCCGAATGCCTGCCCCCTTTGAAAATCAAGCTCCTCTATTCTATGTTGCGAGAGAAACCGTGATCTGTGCGTTCGACCTCCAAGAGATAACTTGGGGTGTATATCAATCTATTTATAAGAAAATCAGTACATATGTCGGTGCCGGAATGTTCAGAAGTTCATACGTTATACAGTGCTGGCATTTAAGAGAATTGAAGTGTAAGCGATCAGCGCGAGGAACGAGTTTCGTAGATGCGAGATTTCATTCTAAAAAAACTATGAAAACGTCTGTACTCGCCATATAGGCTTACAGCGTTCATGAGGAGGAAGGGTATGTCCAGGAAAGTTGTGATTGAGATTAACTTCAATAACTACGGGTTAGATCCGCAGCGGCTGACCCGCGAATGGCTGGAGCGCCGTATGACCATTTTTCGCACATTTACATTGCATTGTCTCAAGGCTCAGACGAATCAAGATTTCTTGACAGTGGTGAAGCTTTCCAAAGAATCCGGGGAGCTGATGCAGGAGATTTTGGCGAGCCAGGAGCCCCTGCCTTCGAATATTCGTTTTGGAACCCACATCGAGAGTGTACGTGCGATTCTGGAGTTTGCCAAAGACGTAGAAAACATCTATATTGCCCGTCTGGATTCGGACGATCTGTATCACAAAACATTTGTGCAGCAGCTCTATGATGTAAAGCCTCAGCCAGAAACGATGGCGTTGATTAATCAGAATGGTTATCTGTGGGACAGTGTGAACAACGAGATGGCTCCGGCATTCCACCGCTCCCCGCAATTTTATGTCTATCTGTACAAGACAGCAGAATATGCCGCCGGATATCGGGTCAAACTTCCGGGCCGAGGCACGCATGGGAATGTGATCGACTTGCCACATGAGCTGCTTGCACCGCGAAACTACGTCAATATCGTGCATTCCAGCAATACTTCAGTCAAAAAAGTACCACCTAAAGACCGCTTAAGCCGCGAGGAGATGGCGCAGGTTTTACGTGAATTCATGATCTGAACAGGAGGGATTCATCCATGATTCAAGGACAAACGATTCTGGTCACCGGAGGAACTGGCTCCTGGGGTCAGAAGCTAACGGAGGTACTGCTTGCGCAGAACCCGGCGGAGATTCGACTGCTATCTCGGAACGAGTATGCTCAGATCGCGATGCAGCGGGAGTTCAATCATGATCCGCGTCTGCGTTTTATCATTGGAGATATTCGCGATTACCGGGCAGTGGAGGAAGCGTGCCAAGGCGTAGATGTGCTCTTTCATCTGGCCGCGCTGAAGCATGTTCCGGTCTGTGAAGATCAGCCGGATGAAGCATTTAAAACAAATGTGATTGGGACACAGAATATTATTCGGGCGGCCATCCGTATGGGGATTCCAAAAGTCATTGACGTATCCACCGACAAGGCAGTCGATCCGATTAACGTATATGGCATGACCAAGGCACTGGGCGAAAAAATGATGATTCGTGCCAACTGGCTGAGCGAGAAAACAAGATTTGTATGTATCCGCGGCGGCAATGTTCTGGGCACAAGCGGCAGTGTTGTACCTTTGTTCCGCAGACAGATTGACGAAGGCAAAAGCCTGACCATTACAGACGAAGGCATGACTCGCTTTTTCCTGACCCGTACCGAAGCTATTCATTTATTACTCAAAGCAGCGGAAGCGGCGGTAGGTGGAGAAACATTCGTCATGAAAATGAAAGCTTGCAACATGACGGAACTGGCATCTGTCATGCTCGAACAGGCAGGTCGCCCGTCAGGCGATTACAAAGTGACGGGCATCCGTCCGGGGGAGAAGCTGCACGAAGTGCTGATCTCGCCATTTGAAGCACCGCGTACTCGCCAGTACGATGCGCAGTATTATGTCATTTTGCCGGAGCATGCCGATCAAGGTCTTACGAAACATTATGATCATCTGCCACGTGTGAAGTTTGATCAGTATCGCTCTGACAGTGAAATGATGAACAAACCGGCGATAGCTACGTTTTTGCGTGCAGGGGGATATATCGACTAACGGAAGGGAGGCGGAACGTTTGGAGGTGGAAGAGATGAGTGAGAACAGCCTGAATCCCGAAGAGAAACGTCAAGATGAAAAGGAGAAGCAGGCACAGACTCCAGGAGAGCACCGTGGCCGGAAACAGCAACGATTGAAGCAACTCTACCCGAAGCCACAGCACACCACGCTTCAATGCATTCATGACCGCTCCCTGAAGGCTGTTGTCATCGGTCTTGGTTACGTGGGACTGCCGATGGCCGTTGAGATGGCACAGTCCGGTTACCAGGTGCACGGCATTGATATCGATGCAGGCAAAGTAGCTAAGCTTCGTGCAGGCCATTCGTATATTATCGGCATTGAAGATGAGGTGCTTCAAACGCTGCTGGAGGCGAATTTGTTAACGGCAGGCACGGATTATGCAGCAGTCGCAGGTGCGGATGTCATTGTCATCTGTGTACCGACTCCGTTAACGGATAAACATCAGCCGGATATATCCTATATTTCATCAGCAGTGGGGGGGATGACCCCCTATCTTCAGCAGGGCAGCCTTGTCATTCTGGAGAGCACGACGTATCCAGGCACGACGGAAGAGCATGTGAAACAGCCCGTAGAGGCAGCGCGCGGTTGGACAGCAGGTGAACATTTCTATGTCTGTTATTCGCCAGAGCGAGTTGATCCGGGCAGCGTACATTACGGGGTGAAAAATACCCCGAAAATCATTGGCGGTTCGACTCCCGCCTGTCTGAGTTATGGAACACAATTCTATGGCTCGTTTCTGAACGAAGTCGTGCCTGTTAGCTCGACAACCGTTGCCGAGACAGCGAAACTGTTCGAGAATACGTTTCGCAGCGTAAACATTGCGCTGGTTAATGAGTTAACCCCGGCTTGTGAGCAGATGGGCGTGGATATCTGGGAAGTGTTACAGGCAGCGGCAACGAAGCCGTTTGGCTACATGCCGTTTTATCCTGGACCAGGTATTGGCGGGCACTGCATTCCGATTGATCCGATCTATTTATCATGGGCAGCCAATCGCCAGGGATCGGAGCTGCGGTTCATTGAGCTCGCAGATGCGACGAACCGGCAGATGCCAGAGCACGTAGTTCAGCGTGCAACAGCCCTGCTGGAGCAACGCGGCCATTCCATTCGCGGCGCCCGCGTTGTACTGGCGGGTATGGCGTACAAAAAAGACATTGACGACCTGCGCGAATCCCCTGCGCTCGACGTCTTCCGGCTGCTGAGCGCAGCGGGCGCCGAAGTTGTTTTCACCGATCCGATGGTGCCCGTATTCCGTCAAGATGATGGATCCATGCTTCAGTGCCGGCCAGCTTCGCCCGAATTGTGGACATGGGCCGATCTGGTGATTATCACGACAGACCACTCTGCGTTTGATTATCAGGAGATGGCGGATCATGCACCGCTGATTTTCGATACACGTAACGCCACAGCTGGCTGCCGTGGAAACAATATCGTTGTGCTCGGTCAGCCTGAGCGGCATGACCATGGGAGAGTACACAGCTTGGAGCAGGAGAAGGGTCAGGGTGCTGAAAGGGAAAAGGGTGTCCAATCAGAATATCTAAAACATGCAGGCCATGAGGAACATGAGAAATATGAAGAAGTTGTGGAAGATGCTGAACTTGCGGAAACAGAACATGTGGCGCATGAGGAACAAGGGATGGAGAAAGAGGATTTTCAAGATACAGAGCATGAAGCGTCAGGATTGGAAGGTCATAGTAACAGCGGTCAGGTCACGAGAGAGAGAAATTCAGCAGGGGAAGACGTAAAAGGACAAAATGAAAGATATCCGAGTACGAAACGCGAGAACGTTCCCTCGGGTGAAGGTGCAGAGAAAGAGAACGGTGAATCGCATGGAATCCAAGACGATGCCTGGGCGGATCAAGATATGAAAAATGTGCACGGGAAAACGGGAGATGGCTATGGCGAATCATGACCGGGTGAACGAACGTTATTACGGAGAGATTAATTCCGAAGAATCTCATGAAGCGACGAGGACCCGTGTGCACTGGATGTGCCGGGAAACCACAGGCAAACGTATTTTGGATGTGGGATGCAGCCAGGGAATTACGTCTATTTTGCTGGGGCGTGAAGGCTTTCGGGTGACAGGCGTGGATTTGGAGGAGGAAAGTATCCGCTATGCGCAAGAGGAGCTGGCTAAAGAATCCAAGCCTGTCCGCAACCATGTCGATTTTCGCATGCTGGACATCACGCAATGGAAGGCGAGAACTACGTTTGACACTGTCCTGTTAGGGGAAGTGCTGGAACATTTTGCGCATCCCGAGACATTGCTATCGCAGGTTCACCGTCTGCTCACAGAGGAAGGCACACTCATCGTGACTGTTCCTTATGGCTATCATCCATTCTATGATCATAAACAGACGTTCTATGCGAGTAATCTGGCGATGTGTTTATTACCGTATTTTGAAGTATTGAAACTAGAAGTCCATCATAAATATCTATGTTGTGTAGCACGCAAACGCCAGAAAATACAGCTCGACGTAAAACCGCCTCTGAACCAGGTGCTGGACTGGATGAAGCTGGACCATACCCATTTTGAAGAGGTGGAGCAGCAACATCTACGCTCCATGAAACAGCGTAAAAAAGCGCTGGACAGTGCCGTGGATCAGCTGAAACGGCTGCGTCGTCAGGAGAATGAGGAAGGGTAATCGGAGAAGCATTGTCGTAACACCAACACTACACAGGCAGGACGGTGACAGTACACCACCACTAATCGTTAACACCAACATTAACCGCGAAACCAAGCCTAACATCAGCAACTGTATCACCAGCATGTAGACCATCGACACCAGGAGCAATATCGCAATCACACAACACTATGGAACTGGCATACGAACAACGCTAGCTACACAAACCACACAAACCACACAAACCACTAAGTTTAACACCACACATTTTACACAAAAGTAGTTGCTCTAACTCAAGTATCTCTATCAGCGACTGCACCATTAGCATGGGTACCACCGTACCACAGCGGTACCTACACTATCAGTACCAGTACCATTGCAATGACTATAGAAATTACAGAGTATAAATGAGGTAAGTTTTTCTAACGATCACCAGAAGCCTTAATTTAGGTCATTTCAAAGCTCACAGGATTCTAACGATCACCAGCGACGTTATTTGCCTTAAATTCAGTGATTTCCCTCAAATTTAGGTCTGAAATACGAAAATAGGCTCATCTGTGATCGTTAGATTTTCAAAAGCGCTGAAATGTGCTAAATAGCGTCATCTGTGATCAGTAGAAATTTTAGATTTTTACAAGTTGCTTAATCTCTTTTGTGTGAATCAGTACGCGTACGACAGGAAGGGGCTTTAAACGTGATCACCATCAGTTTGTGTATGATCGTGAAGAACGAAGAACGCACACTGGCAAGGTGTCTTGAATCGGTGGCTGACCTTATGGATGAGATTATCATTCTGGATACAGGGTCGTCGGATCGAACGATGGACATCGCTGCAAAGTATACCGACCGGGTCTATACGTATACATGGAATGAGGACTTTGCCGCAGCACGGAATGAGTCATTCGCCCAGGCTACGAAGGAGTATATCCTGTGGCTCGATGCGGATGATGTGTTGTTGCCCGGGGAACGGGCAAAGCTTGCGATGTTGAAGGAGCAGCTGCCGTCCGGAGGGAAGACGGCGGGTGTGATTATGGGCTATACGCTGGCCGAGGGGCCGGAGGGAAGTCCGCTGGTGGCGGACCGCCGGCTTCGCCTGGTCAGGCGGGATGCCGGTTGCCGCTGGCATGGCCGGCTGCACGAGCAGCTGCGCTTCCCGCAAGGCGAGGTCATTACGGCAGATATTGCCGTCACCCATCGCCGCGAGGCGGGCAATCATTCGGCGCGAAACGTGCGCATTCTGCGCAAATGGATCGCCGAAGAGGGCATAGCCCAGGGACGCCTGCTGTTCTACTATGCAGGCGAATGTTATGACCGCCAGCGCTACGCAGCGGCGGCACGCGGTTACGCGAAGCTGCTGGAGCAGCCCAGCGGTTACCGCGAAGATCGGCTCATTGCTTGCGCAAGGCTGGCGGAATGTTATGAGCGGCTTGGCGAGCCGGGCCGTAAGCTGGGCGCATTGCTGCAGTCGTTCCAGTACGACTTGCCGCATGCCGATTTCTGCTGCGCCATTGCCGCCTGCTTCCATGAGCGGCAAGAGATCGTCACCGCCATCTATTGGTATATGCAGGCGGTGGATGTAAGCAGCCGTGATCCGGGTCTGCGCCCTGTACCGGCTGCTTGCCGAACGTGGCTGCCGCATGCCAGGCTCTCACTCTGTTATGCTCATCTGGGCAACTGGGAGCAGGCGTTGTTGCATAACACGAAAGCTCGGAAGTATCTGCCGGATGATCCAGGTTTGGTCGGTAACCGGGAGAAGCTCGAAGCCGTGATTCGCAAACAGAGAAAAGAGAGAGAAGGATAGCACATGTAAGAAGGAACAAAAACGGAAAGTGAAGATGGGGCATCCAATAGTATGAAGCTAGCAATCCATTGGTGAAAGGGAATCATAACAGTTCTCAAATATAGCAATTAGATATAGCAATCAAATTAGCAATCCAATAAGGGTCTTCTACAGAGGCCTAATAAAAATAAACCCCGTTTAGCCGAGAAAGTCGGTAAACGGGGTTTGCTGTTGCTCTGTTTTAGTATGAACAGTGTAAACCGCGTTTAGAACAACTGAACTTATCGTCCGTATCCATGTTCCGAAGCAAAGTTGTCATGACATGATATTTCATCACATATGTTATTCACGATTCAGGTTCCAAACATCTTACATACTGGTCCTTTGTACGCAAGCTGCTGCAAGCCCAGCCCCATCCATCATAAATTTCTTCATCTATATTCAAGGTAACCGTCTCGTTACTATACTCGCTCCAGTTTTCAATGCGAAGGGTATCGTCACTCTCCCATTCGAGGTGATTTCCGCCATGAAACTCTGCGCGATAGATGCTTTTGGCATTCGAAGCGCTTGTATCCGCTGTTTTCCGTACGTCTACCCAGATCGTCACCCCGCCTGCTGCGCCGCCGTAAGGAACACCGTATAGTTCGGCCGTGTATTCTCCATTGGGAGATGACATGTACGAGCTCAGATCACCCTCACCCGAACGATCGAATGTGGAGAGGTAGGGACGAAGCGTGAAGAAAAGCGTCAAAGCCACGACGGGCAACATAAACAAGGAGATAAATATCGAAGCTTTTGGATGCCTGCGAACCCAAGATTTGCGTGAAGAGTTATTAGACAATGTTGATTTGATTTTGGATTGATCGGAATGTTCAGAATGTTCCATGGATACCGTAGTCCTCCCTTGCGGTCTAGAAGTTCATTGACATTTTCATTCCTGATCATATCATAGTGAGTGTTTTCTAGATTACAAATAAGTTAAATTAATCCAAAACAATTGTTATAAAGAGTGGTTATTTGACTTGTGTCTAAAAAGGGTTAACCATTTTTACATTAAAACGCGGTTGCTCATTCGCGCCGTGCCCGTTAAACTAAAGGTAGCGGCGTTTTGCTTGACGGACAAGTCATGAGAACGCCATTTTGTTGTCAGGGATGCGGCGCTGGTGCCGCGTCTAGATGTCAGAATCGGATAGAACCAAGCCGGTGCAGGAACACCGGTGACAAGTAAGGAGTCTTTACATGAGTGTGCAAGCACCTACTTTAGAAGAAGCGCAGGGTCTCCTGCAAAAATATTATGGTTACCCCGATTTTCGTGAGGGCCAAAAAAAGATCGTTTCCAGCCTGCTCGAATATGAGGACACGCTGGGGATTATGCCAACCGGAGGCGGGAAGTCAATTTGTTACCAGATTCCCGCTTTGTTATATCCGGGGCTGACGCTGGTCGTTTCCCCGTTAATCTCGTTGATGAAAGACCAGGTCGATGCGCTGACGACCGCGGGCATTGCCGCCGCTTATATTAATAGTACGTTAAGCGGCAGAGAAGTGAATGAGCGCATCCGCGCGGCGCAGCGCGGTGAGTTGAAGTTGCTCTACGTCGCGCCGGAGCGACTGGAGCTGGACTGGTTCCGCGATGAGATGGGGCAGTTGCCCATCTCGTGCGTGGCAGTGGATGAGGCCCACTGCGTGTCACAGTGGGGCCATGATTTTCGGACAAGCTACCTGGCGGTAGCACCGTTTGTGGACAGTTTGCCGGAGCGGCCGGTGGTTGCGGCCTTTACGGCGACGGCGACGCCCGAGGTCATGGGCGATATTCTGCGGCTGCTGCGTTTGCAGGACCCGCAGACGTATGTGACCGGACTTGGGCGAGATAATCTCGCGTTTAGCGTGCTACGCGGCGAGAGCAAAAAAGATTTTGTCTTGAACTACGCGCGCGAACATGCCAGCGAGCCAGGTATTGTATACGCCGCGACCCGTAAGGACGTGGACGATCTGCATCAGCGTTTGTTGCAGGCTGGTTTGCCGGCAGGACGTTACCATGCAGGCATGACGGACGATGAACGGGCGCAGAGCCAGGAGCAGTTTTTGTACGATGATATTCGCGTGATGGTTGCGACCAATGCCTTCGGAATGGGGATCGACAAGTCCAACGTGCGTTATGTGCTTCACTACAGCATGCCGAAAAACATGGAGGCATACGTTCAGGAAGCCGGACGTGCGGGTCGGGACGGTGAGCCAAGTCAGTGTATTTTACTTTTCGGAGCACAGGATATCATCACCCAAAAGTTTCTGATCGAGCAGAACCCGATGGAGGGTGACCGCAAAGCGAACGATTACCGCAAGCTGCAACAGATGGTGGATTACTGTTATACCACACGCTGTTTGCGCAGTGCACAGCTGGATTACTTCGGTGAGGTGCACGAGGACAAGCCTTGCGGCATTTGCAGTTCGTGTACAGACGACCGTGAGCTGGTGGATATGACCATTGATGCGCAAAAAATATTCAGTTGCATTCACCGCATGCGTGAACGCTACGGGGTATCGCTGGTCGCTTCGGTACTTAAGGGTTCCCGTGCCAAGAAAGTGCTGGACTACGGCTTCGATTCCTTGCCAACATACGGGGTTATGGGCAATCGCACAGAGCGCGAAATTGCAGAGATCATCAACGTGATGGTATCCGAAGGTTACCTGATGTTGTCTGAGGGCCAATATCCAGTGGTTCGATTACAGCCGCTGGCGGTGGAAGTGCTGAAAGGTCAACGCGAAGTCATGCAGCGTGTCGTACGGAAAACAGCGGCTACAGCTTCCGGTACAAACTACGGCGGACGCCGCGGACGCGATGCAATGCCTTCGGCTGTGAACGAAACGGTGTTTGAACAGCTGCGCCTGATCCGCCGTGATCTGGCTGCCAAAGAACATGTGCCATCCTATATTATCTTTAACGATGCCACCTTGCGCGAAATGAGTGTGGTATGTCCGAAGACAGAACGTGACATGCTGACCATTAAAGGGGTCGGTGAGGTCAAGTACCGCAAGTACGGTCTGCCGTTCCTGGAATTCTTCCAGAAGCAATCGGGTGAAGAAGTGGATACGGATGATGACGCTTTTTATGAATATGAGTGATATATGTTAGCGATATGTGATAGTGAATATGTCGTGAGTGATGAGGATAAATGACAAGAGATAAGTGATATCTGATCTGTGACCGAGGCCTACAGATTTGACAGGCTGCTCAAGTAGAGGATGGAAAGCTAACGATCCCCATGGAGCTTATTTGCCCTGAATCGGGGACATTTGAAATCTAACGATCTCCAGGAAGCTTATTTCATTTAAAATCCTGAAAAAAGAGTCTGATCAAGCTGATTTCAGCAGAATAGCGTCTCTGGGGATCGTTAGAATTTTCCAAAGCCCGAACATGCCGAAATAAGGCTTCTCCTGATCGTTAGCGCTCGTAGTAGAGGGTGGCCAACTTGCACTAGCCATGGGTGATGGGTGATATTTGACTAATGTGCATGGATTGATGAGCAATATTGGAGTGGATTGTGTACGTTCTATAGTTCTACTTATATAGTTCAGAAGCTGAAACTAGATCAGAAGCGGAACCGGAAGCATAATTAGAAGAAGGAACACAAGAAGAACCACAACCGGATCAAGAACAGGACAGAACAAGAATTAGAACCAGTAACAGGATCAGAGCCAAGCTCAGAATAGAATCGAATTCAAAAAGTAATACATGTCTCTCATGAATTGTGTCCTTTCAGAGTAGACAATATGGGCGAGAATGTCTTTCAAAGGGTGGACATGGACGTTAAAAGTTGTTAACGAGTGTTGACACAGTATATAGTTGTTTTAATGAAATTCAAGTCTATATATTGTGTCTATATTCGGGCGGAGAGTGTATGTGTTTTTAAAAGAGGTGTCCACTCTTTGAAAGACAAAATAGGAATTTGTTTATGAGGCGCGGACGGTTATAGCATACGGACTGGTTAATAGATCTTGTTAGTAGACCTTGCTAGTAGATCTTGTTTATAAGTCCTGCGAGTGTGTTGGCGCGTTGAAGCGTGTGTGTACTTGCGCGGTTTTCGATGTGGATTTGTGCAAGTGTGGCGATAAATAAGGCTCGGAGTTGCGTAGAGGTTTGTCTGAACAGCATCCGGGGAAGGATGGCTGTGGAGCTTTACTTTTCCCAAAAAATATGTGGTCTGGGTGTCCAGGCAAAGGTTGTGAACCATGAAGGTAATTTTGTCGACTTTGAATGCAAAGTACATCCATACCTCGCTGGCGCTGCGGTGTTTGAAGGCGTACAGTGAGAAGGATTTTGATATTGAGCTCGCGGAGTATACGATCAAAGACCCGGTCATGAATATTGTGTCCGATCTTTACCAGCGCGGGGCGGATGTGATTGGGTTTTCGTGTTACATCTGGAACATTGAAGAGACGATTAAGGTGATCGATAATTTGAAAAAGGTTATGCCTGACGTGAAAATTTTGCTCGGCGGGCCGGAGGTGTCCTACGACACCGAATATTGGATGAACCAGATTCCCAATGTCGATTTTATCGTCATGGGTGAAGGGGAAGAGACGCTGCATCAGCTCTTGACGGAGCTTGAAGGCAGCAAGAAGTTTCATTTTGTCTATGGACTGGCGTATCGCAAAGGGGAAGAGGTTATTCTCATGCCAGGACGCCCGAAAGCGGATTTGAATGATCTGCCTTCGCCGCATCGATTTGAAGAGGATATCCCGGATCTCGGGAAGCGGGTTGTTTATTTTGAGACCAGCCGGGGCTGTCCGTTTAGTTGTCAGTTCTGTCTTTCCAGTATTGAAGTCGGCGTGCGGTATTACGATATCGAGCGGACGAAATCGGACATTCTGTACCTGATCGAGAAGGGTGCGAAGCTGATCAAGTTT
Source organism: Paenibacillus sp. NN59 (assembly GCF_057597225.1). Classification (NCBI taxonomy): domain Bacteria; kingdom Bacillati; phylum Bacillota; class Bacilli; order Caryophanales; family Paenibacillaceae; genus Paenibacillus; species Paenibacillus sp. NN59. The sequence continues at coordinate 1,775,279 of NZ_CP199678.1, forward strand.
GTGGACCGGACGTTTAACATTAAACGGGATTATGCAATGGAGATGTTTAAATTTTTGATCGAGAATCATCAGGGAACGGTGTTTCAGTTTGAAATTACGGCTGACATTATGCGTCCCGAGGTACTTGATTATCTTGCAGAGAATGCGCCGCCGGGTACGTTCCGCTTCGAAATCGGGGTGCAATCCACGAATGATCCAACGAATGAACTGGTGAAACGCCGCCAGAACTTCGCCAAGCTGAGTCGTACGGTGAATAAAGTCAAAGCCAGCGGCAAGATCGACCAGCATTTGGATCTGATCGCGGGACTACCGGAGGAAGATTATAATACGTTCCGCAAGACGTTTAATGATGTGTTTGCTTTGGGGCCGGAAGAGTTACAGCTCGGATTCCTCAAAATGCTTCGTGGTACGGGACTTCGTCTGGATGCAGAGAAGTACAATTATACGTATATGGATCACGCACCGTATGAGATTTTGGGCAGTGACGTGTTGCCGTTTAGCGACATCGTTCGCCTGAAACGCCTGGAGGATGTGCTGGAGAAATACTGGAATGCGCACCGGATGGATCATACGCTGAAGTATCTGATGGAGCAGGAGTTTGATTCACCGTTTGATTTCTTCCAGGCCTTTGGCGATTACTGGGAGGGTCAGGGCTGGCAGAAGATTGGGCATCAGCTAGAGGATTTGTTCACTCGTCTGCACAGCTTCCTGGAGTCACGGAACACACCACACATGGATATTGTGCTTGGTCTGATGAAGCTGGATTATTTCCTGGGTCATAAGTACAAGCCGCGTAAAATCTGGTGGGACGATGTGCTCCAGAAAGATCAATGGGCGGGCTATATGAAAACGTTGGCTGAACGTCCAGAAGACGTTCGATTGCCACGTGTTGCCGGTGCCTCTGGCTCGGCATGGCTGGAAAGCAGCGGCGCGAGTGGAGCGGCCGCTGCGGGAACTTCGGCGGCTGCCGGAGAGGACACTGCCGCAGATGCGGCGGGTGTGATCGGCAGCCACGCCGGGGATGCTGCGTCGCTTGCAGCGCGCGACGCGGTGGGGTCCGCCGCGGATGGAGCGGCGGACCTGGGGCACGGCAACGCTTCGCGTGCGTTGCCAATGACCTCGGCCATGACCGCACAGACGGTCATGGGTGCCCGTGCTTTCGCCGATCTGGGACTCGGCGAAAAGGAACTGCAGAAGCACGCCGTACTGGACGTGCTTCCGTTCCGGCTTGAGCGTGTGCTAGCTGGCGCCAGCCCGCTTGCCGCGAAAGGCCAGACGCTGCTGGTTGTCGTATACCAGCAGCACGAAGACCAGCAGGCGCAGTATTACACGCTGCCGCTGGGAGAAGAAGCCGCTGCCATGTAGGTGCAGCGACCATATTTCCGAAAGCATCGGAAGATCATTGGATTTCCTTACGGGATGAAGATGATCTTCCTTTTTTTTTATTTTCCAAATTCAATAGAACTCATATATCCAATTAAGCTGAAGGAGAATGTCGTATGAACAACCGAACAGAAGCCTCCATCATACTAACCAAAGGTTATGCTGATACATTATATGTGCAAATTCCATATAATACGGTGCACATTCAGCGCATTCGTCAGGTAACAGGGAGAAGGTGGGAGACTGATGCAAAACGCTGGATCATTCCCTACTCAGACGCATCTCTTCAGGAGTTTACAAAGCACTTTGATGCGCTAGATGTAGAGATTTCCCCGGAGTTGTGGGTAGAGAGTGAGCTTTTAAGGAACTGGAAGTTAAGTGGAGAGCAAACACAATGGAAGAGGGAGGAATTGCAGCAAGCTTTGAAGTTAAGAGGATACAGTCGCAAAACGATTAAAGCATACTGCAATCAGATAGAACGATTTGTGGCCAGTCTTCCTCAGATGGATACAGAAATCCATACATCTCATGTTCAGGCATATTGTTTGGATTTACTTGAGCGAGGAGTCTCCCATTCCAGTGTGAATCAGACGATTAGTGCGATCCGATTTTATTGTAAACATGTGTTACTTCATCCTGCTGAGTTTCAATATATACGTCCCAAAAAGCAGGTGAAGCTGCCCAATGTTATGTCCGAAAAAGAAGTTACCCTATTGCTGAAAGCTGTGACTAATCTCAAGCATAAGACAATCCTGTATCTCACTTATTCGGCAGGGCTTCGTGTCGGCGAAGTCGTTCGTCTACGCTATAGTGATCTGGATATTGATCGTCAGACGATTATCGTAAGGCAGGGAAAGGGTCAAAAGGATCGGAGAACTCTTCTCTCTCATCTTGCTTGGGAGATTGTACAGAAGTACATCGCCGAATATAAACCCGAGCGTTGGTTGTTTCCGGGACAATCATCAGATCGACATCTTACGGAGCGCAGTGTACAAAAGGTTTTTGAAGAAGCTAGACAACGAGCGGATATTGTAAAAAAGTGTAGCATCCATGCTTTGCGGCACTCTTTCGCTACACATCTGTTGGAAAACGGAACAGACCTGCGCTATATTCAGGAGCTTCTTGGTCATACGAGTGCACAAACAACGCAAAGATATACGCATGTTAGCACGAAAAATATTCAGCGTATTCAGAGCCCACTGGATCGGATGGACATGGGAGATTGATTATCTCAAACTTCTCCCTTTTTCACCAAATTTTTCTTCGCATATATCGCCCCGTAGGTTATCATATACGTAGTTCATATATTACGTTGAATGTGTGGTATTTACGAAGTACATAAATTAGATGTTATGGGAAATACCACTAAAGAAGTTTTATAGAAAGGAACGAAATTATATGACAATAATTCAAGAAGCTAAAATACAATCAAAAGTGATTTTTTCAAAAGACAAAAGGCACAGATACTTGCTTGAGAGAGTTTGGGACAATGAGAAGAAAAAAGCGACTGTGATTATGATTAATCCGAGCTTTGCAGATGAATTAAAAACTGATGTGAGTGTTTGTAAATTGATGAATTTTCTAATAGATAATGATTTTGGGACACTTAGGATAGTAAACTTATATGCATTTATTTCAACAGACCCTTCTGCTTTATCGAACAATTCAGAGGCCGTAGGTGAATTAAATGATCAATATATTGAAAGTTCTATAGCAGATACTGACTTAATCATTATTGGTTGGGGAATTGAAAAATCAAAATACACCAAAAGAAAAGCATACATAAGGAATCTATTAAAGAAAACTAATATAGAAATTAAAGGATTCATTGATAATGAAGGGCGTATAGGGAGACATCCAAGTAGGATAAACCAATTTATATTGAGTGATTATCCTCTGGAGTAATGGTACTACCCATAACATAATATTCAAGCAGCGGCTCTATGGAGCCTTGGTCTGCGGGAAGGATTTCGGAGAGGGATTTCAGCAGACAACCCCGTTGGGGTTCATGAATACAGGAACGTTATGGGAAATACCACTAAAGAAGTTTTATAGAAAGGAACGAAATTATATGACAATAATTCAAGAAGCTAAAATACAATCAAAAGTGATTTTTTCAAAAGACAAAAGGCACAGATACTTGCTTGAGAGAGTTTGGGACAATGAGAAGAAAAAAGCGACTGTGATTATGATTAATCCGAGCTTTGCAGATGAATTAAAAACTGATGTGAGTGTTTGTAAATTGATGAATTTTCTAATAGATAATGATTTTGGGACACTTAGGATAGTAAACTTATATGCATTTATTTCAACAGACCCTTCTGCTTTATCGAACAATTCAGAGGCCGTAGGTGAATTAAATGATCAATATATTGAAAGTTCTATAGCAGATACTGACTTAATCATTATTGGTTGGGGAATTGAAAAATCAAAATACACCAAAAGAAAAGCATACATAAGGAATCTATTAAAGAAAACTAATATAGAAATTAAAGGATTCATTGATAATGAAGGGCGTATAGGGAGACATCCAAGTAGGATAAACCAATTTATATTGAGTGATTATCCTCTGGAGTAATGGTACTACCCATAACATAATATTCAAGCAGCGGCTCTATGGAGCCTTGGTCTGCGGGAAGGATTTCGGAGAGGGATTTCAGCAGACAACCCCGTTGGGGTTCATGAATACAGGAACGTTATACGACAGAATCAAACAAAAAATCAAAGATAATGGTTAAAGAAAATTAATTCACATACATAGAATATTTATGGAGGTGTAGTATGTATCACAATTTTGTGCTAGTCCAAAAAATAAATAAACATGCAGACTTAAAGGTTTACTTTGCAACAGGACAATACATCAATTGGACGTATGAAACAATCAAAAGTCCCTCTAAGAAGCTTAATAACCCGATGTTTCCTATAACCATTACTGATCAGAGAGTAACAATCCAAGAAAAGCCAAAAGGACGAGAAACAAGTTGTTATAGAACCACTGAAAATAAAATTAGATTCATAGACGACTATGGAGTCCCAGAAGGATTTCTTATATGTGTAACAGGACCAGAAGGCTACATACCTAAATTAATAAAATTCGGTCCAAAGCCTACTGTATATAAACAAGGATTTTCCTATGAGAATCCTGGAATATTTGATTTCTATGTTAATTCAACTACAAGGGAGGCATCAATACTAATTCATACGACTGAAAGATCTTTATTCAGTATGGCAATTGATTTTGAAAAATATGATGGCGATTTCAATATGAATAGAAAGACTAACTATCATGATACCTTTGATTTAACGATAGCTTTAAATGCAGGTAAATTTGAAGAAGTGACAAAAAAAGATGTACAGGACATAATGCCTAACATATTGGAATCACAGTCTGAGGAAATAGTCGAAGTAATGAATGAATTGATAGAACACCTGAATACAAGAGAACATAGTAGTGTACCTAATTCTCTTAAATTGAAAATTTCTAATGTGTTTAATAGTGTACTTGCTACAACCTCCGCCACTGTTACGATAGTGGATTCATACATTAACGATGGAAGTGCGGGGAAGATACTTAAAACTTTAATAGAATATTTTTCTCAATAATAAGTTGTTTGAATAATAATAAAGAATTAATTATGCGAGTATATCGAGAAGAGTGATTCCATCGTATAACATAATATTCACGCTGCGGGCATACGCCCTAGGTCCGGCATTCGCCAGACACCCGACATGCGTCGGGTCGTGAATACAGGAACGTTATGGGAAATACCACTAAAGAAGTTTTATAGAAAGGAACGAAATTATATGACAATAATTCAAGAAGCTAAAATACAATCAAAAGTGATTTTTTCAAAAGACAAAAGGCACAGATACTTGCTTGAGAGAGTTTGGGACAATGAGAAGAAAAAAGCGACTGTGATTATGATTAATCCGAGCTTTGCAGATGAATTAAAAACTGATGTGAGTGTTTGTAAATTGATGAATTTTCTAATAGATAATGATTTTGGGACACTTAGGATAGTAAACTTATATGCATTTATTTCAACAGACCCTTCTGCTTTATCGAACAATTCAGAGGCCGTAGGTGAATTAAATGATCAATATATTGAAAGTTCTATAGCAGATACTGACTTAATCATTATTGGTTGGGGAATTGAAAAATCAAAATACACCAAAAGAAAAGCATACATAAGGAATCTATTAAAGAAAACTAATATAGAAATTAAAGGATTCATTGATAATGAAGGGCGTATAGGGAGACATCCAAGTAGGATAAACCAATTTATATTGAGTGATTATCCTCTGGAGTAATGGTACTACCCATAACATAATATTCAAGCAGCGGCTCTATGGAGCCTTGGTCTGCGGGAAGGATTTCGGAGAGGGATTTCAGCAGACAACCCCGTTGGGGTTCATGAATACAGGAACGTTATGTGAAATACCAGAAACTAGTTATTCGAGAGGGTGAAACGATGCATCAAATGGATCTAACCAAAACCCTTGAAGAGCTTGAAGATAAATATTGGGGAGAACCGAATTTTGCTTCCTCATTAGTGATTCAAGTGCATAAATTAAGAAAGAAACCTCTTTGCGAATTGAGTGATGAAGATTTAAGACTATTGATCGGGCAACAAATGAGTCTAACTTTTCTTTTACCTCTAGCGTTAGAGAGATTAATAGATAACCCATTAAGATCAGGGGAATTGTATACAGGCGATTTATTTTGTTCGGTTCTCAGAGTAGGGAAAGAATATTGGAAAGAACATAAAGAATTAAAGAACGAAGTGGATGAAGTGATTAGAACATATGAAGAAGCAAGAGAGACATTAGAAGAACACATAAGAAAATACAGAAACGATCATTTATAAGTAGATTCAAGAAGCCCGGTACTCCACATAACAATATATTCACGCTTCGGCTCCGATGGAGCCTGGGTCTGCTGGATGGATTTCGGAGAGGGATTTTCAGCAGACAACCCCGTTGGGGTTCGTGAATACAGGAACGTTATGTGCAATTACTGCAAATATATTGAGAGTGGGAATCAAACATGATTAATAAAGGAAAGCTTCTTGAAGAATACATTCATTATGTCTATTCAAGTCTTTTGAAGATGGAAGAGAAAAATGCACTAATCACTAAAGATGTAGTTATAACTGGTAATGACGGGCAGAAAAATCAATTTGATGTATACTATGAATTTATTAAAGCCGGGGTACCACACCGTGTGGCAATAGAATGTAAAAATCACACTAGACCAATCGAACGAAAAGAAGTACATGATTTTGCATGCAAATTAGAATCTGTAGCTCCGATGCAAGGGGTCATGATCGCACCTTCTGGGTTTCAGGAAGGAGCGAGAATTGCTGCAAAAAACAAAGGGATTACTTTGTTAATGGATGAAGAGTTGCCCAAATTAACTGATATCTTGTCTAAACAAATTTCATATATTTTTTTACCTGATGAAAATGTTGTTGGCGAACCCTTTTGGGCATTAATGATGTTAAATGGTGAAGGAGAAAATACTGGGAATTATGTTTCTTTTTTAGATAAACAAAAGCAACAACGTATTCCCATTTTTATTTCAAAGAAAACAGCAGAGAATTTTCGAGATAAGCATTTTTACCACGCAAATTGTGGTGTGAGAGGGATTCGTCAACACCAGCTAATGGCAGTTATTGAATTTTCAAAAATTCAAAAGTTTGAATATCTATTAGTAACATCTACTTATGATGAAACAGAATTTGAATTTCAAAACATAAATACTGATCATCTTAAAAGAGATTATTTGACTGATTATTGAGTATTTCAATGTAGGCAGTAACAGCACATAACATTATATTCACGCATCGGAACCTGTCGGTTCCTCGGTCTGCGAGAAGCACTAGACAGGGAAGCAGATTCAGCAGACAACCCCTTAGGGGTTCATGAATACAGGAACGTTAGGTGAAATTATCAGAAAGAAGGAAAAATATATAATGACTCATAAACTAATCATAGTAGATGGAATACCGGGATCTGGGAAGTCAACGCTTTCGGAAATGATATCTAAAGAGTTGGATAAGCAAGAAATAAACAATATATTTTATCATGAATTAACTGAAAATCACCCACTATTTATATGGGGGCGTAAATTTACGACCTTAAAAGATAAAGAGGAGGCAGAGTATTATTTTAATCGAGTAGTTGAACTGTTTAATAGTTTTGTAGAATCCCATAAAAATAAATCGGAAGTTATTATAATCGAAAGTGTATTATTTCAAGATACATTAAGTTTTGCATATAACAGGGGAATGGACCGGCTAAAGATTGAAGAACTATTTAGTAAATTAGTAGATATATTAAGAAACATGAATCCTATTCTCGTTTATATCTATCAATTAAATGTTAGAAGAAATTGGGAAATAATTGGTAAGGTAAGAGGTGTAGAATGGATAGCTTCTTTACATACTCAAGAAGGATTAGATGAAGCTGAAAGAGATTGGAAACCGAATCAAGAATTTATTAAGTCATTGATTGAAGAATGGAAGATACCAAAATTAATTATTGAAAACAAAGATTATTTATGGGAGGAATATAATGAAAGAACTAAAGAATTTTTGAGAGCTAATTCAATGCTGTCTGATAAAATCATCTAACATCACATTCCTACTGCGGGGCATTCGCCCCTTGGTCGCCAGAGGCGTTTCGAGGAAGAGGTTCAGGCGACACATTGATTTCCCTAAGATAAGAGCTATCTAAGGGAATCAACTTCAGGAATGCAACAACGTTATACGAAATAATCCAAAACCAGAAAGGATAGTGAAAAATGAAATTAGAGATTTTAAATGTACCTTCATTTTGGGGAACCGAAATGAAACAAAAACACTATCAAGTTCATGAGGGAAATAAAAAATTAGTTGTTCTATTTCCTGGACAAAATTATCCATGTCACAAGCCTACCTTGCATTTCGCAGGAACTTCCGCTATTCAAAGTGGTTTTGACCTTCTGATATTAGAGTATGGTTATCAAGCTGCGCGAGCCGAACTGGATCATGATGATGTACAAAGAGTGGTAGAAGAAATTCATGAGTCGATTAAGCAAGTAGTAAATAAATATAATCAAATTGTTTTTATTAGTAAGAGTCTAGGAACAATAATAGCTGGGGAAGTTCATGAGAAACTTGATATGCCAATTAAACACCTATTTTTAACACCTATTAAAGATACTATTCGCTACGTCAATAAGTTCAATGGAGCAGTCATATACGGAACAAAAGATCAAGCATTTAGTGAAGAGTTGGCAAGCAAAATCAACGAAGAAAATGAAATTGTTAAAATCGCTAATGCTAATCATTCTTTAGAAACAAACGAAGTCGAAGAAAGTATTGAAATTTTGAAAAAGCTTGTAAAAATCTATAAAGATTTTTTGGGACAATAATTATTCAATAAATTAAAGAGTAACTTCGTATAACATAATAATTCTAGTTGCGTCTCCTTCGGAGTCTTGGTTTGCGAGAAGCATTTCGAAGAGGGATTTCAGCAGATAACCCCTTCGGGGTTCATGAATACAGGAACGTTATAAGAAATAGCCGCAAAGGGAGGAATAATTGGTGTTAGAATTAGAGAAAAATGAGCTCGAGACTGTTCGCTTTTTATGCAGCGGTATAAGTAATACAGTTCTTTTTGCGAGTATAGAAGGAAATATAGGAAGGGCATGGATTGACAGCAAGAAGGAGCCCACGTACTCCGTAATTGTTGCAGGAGATTTCGCATTTTTACTTGGAAGTGTCGAAGCTTTGAAAGAAGTAGATGTTCCATTGCGGTTTGTTCTTGAAGAATGCAGGGGGAAAATCATAATTACGAATGAGTTTTCTTGGATATCCCTTTTATCTCAACATTACTCGGATTCATTCCAAAAGTTTAACCGGTATTCCTTTAAGAAAGAATCGAATTTCCAAGTAGAACAATTAGAAGAGAACATAAAAATGATAGATACTGCATTCAAAATCGTACCCATAGATGAACATATTTACCCAATGGTACTGCAAGATCCCTTTATGGCAGATTGTTGTTGTTTCTTCTCTTCCATAGAAGAATTTGTGCAGCATGGAATTGGATTTGTTATCCTCAAGGATAATCAGATTATTACCGGTGCTTCTTCTTATACTTATCATGAAGGGTGTATTGAAGTTACAATTGGGACACATCCCTTGTACAGACGCCAAGGTTTGGCACTAGCTTGCGCATCAAGATTGATTCTTGAGTGCCTAAGTCGAAATATTCACCCAAACTGGGAGGCAGCCAATATAGAGTCAGTTGCTCTTGCAGAAAAATTAGGTTACAAATTGGAAAAAGAATACGAAGTGTATTCCATATAAACAGTCACACTACGGGGACTGCGTTAAGATAACAGGACGGCGGTAGTTGAGTGTTGCAAAGAAAATAATTGTAGGTGCTTCAAAGAAGGCGGATACATCGTGTAACAATATATCTACGCCGCGTCGCTATTGCTCCTTGGTTTGCGCGAGGATTTTCGAAGAAGTCGATTCCGGCAGGCACTCCTGCAAGGCTAAGTGGCGGAGCGCCCATTCGCTATTGCTCCTTTTAACCTTTCGGGTTCATGAATACAACAACGTTATAGGAAATCATCGTAAATATTAACATCAATTAAACACCTATTGATATTAATATTCTCAAATGAGTAGCAAAATTGCAAAGCACTTAATTATCCTAAAAATATTGATTATTCTCTTGATAAAATTAATAATGTATACATAGCTTGTCAAGGAGGCGGTACAATTGGTAATCATGAATAGTCGGACAGAAATTAGAGGGATAGCGCCTACTCGTCCATAAACTGCGTGTTTCTTTCTTGATGAGGGCAACCAGTGCAAGAATATCAAATTGCAAAAATGAATGACTTTTCAAATGAAAAGATCAATCAAATTAGAATGCTAGAAGAGTTATGCAAGATATACGATAACTCAAGTTTGAGGGTGGGGATCGAAAGCCTTAAAGAGATAGATGGAGATCATGCTTTTCTTTGCCAACAGGAAGATCAGTTAGTCGGTTTTCTAAGTTGGTATTCCTCAGATGGGATTGAAGCTAATATTAATAGTATGGTTCATCCGCAATCTCGCCGTTCTGGTGTTTTTCGGAAATTACTTCAAAGGGCAACGGCGGAGATGCAAATGCAGGGTATCCGTACTTGTCGTTTCAGAATTCCATCAAACTCTGAGTCAGGTATTAATTGTATAACACATTTAGGTGCTAGCTTTAGTTCATCTGAATTCTCTATGACCTTCAAGGGGATAGAAGATAGAGAATTATGTGTTGGGGACGTTAATCTGCGATTGGCTGAAGAACAGGACTTAGAGTTTATGATTACGTGTTTGTCTGAGGCTTTTGGAGATTCCGAGTCTTGGACTAGGGAATATCTGAGCCATACTAAAGAGTCATCACGTATTACGTATATTGCTATGGACCGTCTGACACCCTTAGGCATGATTAGAGTGAATTGTCTTCATACGAATACTGCGATTATCCATGATTTTTGTGTGCTTCCTGCATTTCAGGGGAGAGGGTATGGCCGTGACATTCTTTCGAAGGTAGTTAAGTTCTTGCAAAATCAAGAGTACTCTCCAATCCGCTTGAGTGTAGTTACTCAAAATAGACGCGCATTAAGTCTGTATCAGTCCATAGGATTCGATGTGTCTGCCGAATCTCTTTATTATGTGATTCCTATGGATAACCTTTAGTTGATTACGATAGGAAAAGAACGAGTTACCAACTAAAAAATCTTTATGGTATATCAAAGTATCAAAGAAAACGCTGAAATCCTATAACCTAGTATTCATGCTACAGGGTTATCACCCTTGATTGTCAGATGCTAATCATGAAAGGAAGCTCAGACAACAAACGATCCAGCCTAAGATAAGAGCTATCTATGGTTGGGTCATTTTTTAATACAGGGATGTTATGCGAAGCTACTGTAGTATCACTAGAGATCGACATAAAAAAGGAGAATGCTTGATGTTCTATGTTAATGCAAGAGCAATTGTCGAACGTAAAGGAGACGATAATACGGAAATAATCATACAGACCCGAAATAAAAAGAATGAGGAATCATTAGAATTGCCAGGTGGAAGATTAGAATTATTCGAATCCATATTAGATGGTCTGAGGCGAGAAGTTTTCGAAGAAACAGGTTTGACTGTTATTGAAGTGGAAGGTAGTCAAAAGCGTATAGATACACGTGGGATTAATCCCGATTTTGAAGTTGAGTGTCTAGAACCTTATTGTGTATATCAAACAATAAAAGGTCCAGTTGATTCTATGGGGATGTATTTTATATGTAAGGTTGATGGCAATCTCTTAGAAGTAGGAGATGAAACTACAAATATCAGATGGGAAAATGTTGAAGAAGTCTATAACATGATGATAGAAGATCAAAAACAGTTTTCAGATGTAGATCGTGCTGGGTTGAAGTACTATTTAAAACACAGATTTGGAAAGCAAATCTAAACAGGCAACATCGCATAAAAATGTCACGCTTGGCTACTGAGGTGAATGTATCTAATGATAAAATTAAATGTAAAAATAATGATCTTGATCTTATTTTTAATTTTGCCTGCCTGTTCGCCCAATAATGAAAAAGAAAAAGATCCTCCTGACTCCATCTTTCAGGTTGGCGTAGATGAAATTGCAAATATTAAGGTCAACGAAACTTTTCAATTCGTAGGGTATTTGAAAAATTCATCAAAAAAGGCAGTGGAGATATCTCATGGATCAGGTATGTTCAGTTATGAGATTTATAATGAAGATGGCGAAAGAATCCTTCCAAACGGAAATGTGTTATTAGAACACGCTATTGGCTATCAGGTGGAGATTCGTTCTGGTGAAGAATATAGAAATAATGGACAAAAACAAAGAAGTAAGGAATATTATGAATTCGTTATCCACCAGCCAGGCAATTACAAAGTTAAAACGAATGTCGAATTTATGATGAATAATGATGGCAAACAAAAGAAAATGAGGTTATCGAGTGAATCCAAAGAATTCAAAGTGCAGTAGAGGATTGCAGGGAATCTCAACATAAATTTAGCGGAGGTGATTTCAATGGAAGTACAAATACTCAAAAAACAAATTAGTGTAGAAGATTATATGAATCTGAGGGAGATCGTGGGTTGGGGTAATCCTGATAATATAGAGGCCATCGAACGTGGATTAAAGAACACTTTATATTCCATCTGTATAGAGGTTGAGGAGCAGACGATAGGATATGGAAGAATCGTGGGCGACGGTGGGTTTACTTTTTACATACAAGATATTATCGTGTTACCTTCCTATCAAAGGCTAGGTTTAGGCAATAAAATAATGGCGGAACTGATGGAGTATATTACAAGTACGTATCCGCCAGGAAGTTCAGTCGGACTCATGTCGGCAAAAGGTAAAGAGGATTTTTATAAGAAATTTGGATTCATGGAGAGACCCAATGAAAGTTATGGTGCAGGAATGATCCAATACTTAAAGAAACCATAGTAGAGGCATGTCAAGCAAGAGAAATTCACCGGACACATAGCTGAAAGAAGTTCTTAGTTTAGGAGGAATTCATATGATATTAGAAAAAGTTATAAATCAAATCACCATACAAAGTGAATATAAGGATTTGGTTGATACGTATGTAGAGCATATCCTGAACGAATTCAAAGATAAGATTCATAGCATTTATATGTGTGGCTCGATTCCCAAAGGAACGGCTCAACCTTATAAGTCAGATGCAGACTTTACGATTGTATGTGCAAAACCCGAAGATATTGATTACGAAAGATTGTCGAATATCAAGGATAAGCTTTTGGAAGAATACCCGTTTGTCACTAAGATGGATACAATCATTTGCTCGATGGATGATGTATTAAGTAGGCCGAATGATTGGGGTTTTTGGGTTAAAATCATTTGTGTTTGCATACATGGGGAGGACATTGGTGAAAAAGTACCCCCGATCATTATCTCTCCAGAATTCATCATAGACTTAAATAGAGATACCAAGGAGGAAGTGGATCGTGTACATCGTTCACTTTCTAATGCTAGTGATGACGCGATGAAAACTAGATATACTAAAGGTTACTCGAAGAGATTACTTCGTGCATTATATTCATTGATTATAGAAGATACAGGGGTATGGGAAGACGACATGACTAAGATGAAAAATGCTATATTAAACTATTGCGAGATTGATCCTGCTTTAGTTGAATATCTGTATGCTTGTTACTTGGATAGTAGTCATGTACCTGTTGAAGAGTTTCTAAGAAATGCAGAGGAAGTATATCGCTATTTCGAGAATGCCTTACATACAATGGCTGCTTTCAGAAAATCAAAATGAAGGTGAGGTGGGACAGATGAAGGAGGCTACTCCTAAATATGTTGAACAAGCATCCATGGAAAGTCTCATACAAAAGTTGAATCTGCCGCCACTCACTCCATTTTCACAGGACTGGGAGTATACGTCGGCTGATGCATCGAGATTAGATGAATTTATTACGTATTACGAGAATCATCAATTAAACGACAATGAGAAATTTACACTGATGATCATTATGATCTCTTCATTGGATGACTACCTTTCCGAAGGAAAAGGAATGGATGGTCACAAACTATGGAATAGAATAAAACAAAATCTACGTAAAGATTATGAGTTACATATCCATACCATTAATTACTGGTCTCAAGATGAGAGCGATCTGGAAGATTGTTTTGCAGTCACACCCTATGTTAGAGAGATGCGAACCTGGAACGAAGGTGAATACGACAATGATTGAAAAAGAAGAAATCATGGACAGGTTATTAATAGCCGTGCCCTCCTATAAGGATAGATATGAACGGTACATCCAAGAGAACTATGAACTTGGGGAAGCGAGATTGATCTATGTCGATATAAGTGACTTCGTCAAACATGTTATTGAGTGTTATCAACGTAAAAACACGGATGAATTCGATGCACTATTCGAAGTCATTGAAGAGCTTCATACGAATGGAGATTCATTTGTTAAAGAATTTGCTACAGTCGGTATTCTGGAATCATTACAGAACCAATTATCGGATAAGAAAATTGAGTATAGTGAAATTGAAAAATGTTTAAAACCAGAATCAAAACGATGGTGGAATCATGTAATTGATTATTGGAATGGGAAGACTCCATACATAGGAGGACCGATTAAGGAACAATCATAATTTTCTGGATGTTGGTGATTTTGAAGCAACCCTAGAATCATTCAAAAGCCCGAAAAGGAGATGATTCTTATGAAAGTCACGCTTCGCTTTGTCTTACCTTGTGATGCTGAATATGTACAGCAATACGCAAGTTACCCTGAAATTTCAGAGACAAGCAATGTTCCCTATCCTTATCCAGACGGAGCAGGAGAATCATGGGTGAACATGGTGATGGCTAGACGTGAACAAGGGATATCTTATGTATTTACTATTTTATCGGATGATCAATTTGCGGGTGTCATGTCTATAAATGCTGTGGACCTAACTGAGAAAACAGCAGAGTTGGATTACTGGATTGCAGTTCCTTTCTGGAACCGAGGCATAGGTACAATCTCAGCCCAAAAGGCTATTGCCTTTGCATTTCATGAATTGGATCTTCAAATTCTTAGAAGTGCTTGTTTGGCGAGCAATAAAGGCTCGTTAAAGGTCCTTGAGAAGAACGGATTTAAAAAAGTGAATGACTTTATTTTTGAAGCTGGCAAGTTTGAAGATAAAACAGGATGTAGACTTGAATTACATAGGTGAAGACCTTTAGGTTGCAAATCCTGATGAAAACTTTATGGAGCCTGTGATTGATTAAATCGAGTGAGAGGGAGAGATCTCCATCCTCTACTGCAGGCGATTGGAGAGGAATGATTCTATGAAGATGGCCTTTATTTTATTCAATGGAGTAACATTTCTTGATTTTGTTGGTTTCTATGACGTTATCTATCGATTGAACTTATTTGACCAAACCAAAGGAACGACATGGGACATCTGTGGATTGACTGAGGAAGTGACGGATGAACTTGGGATGAGCGTAAAGGTGAATGTCATAAAACCTGATTTATCTCAATATGACCTTGTTTTTGTTCCAGGAGGCATGGGGACTAGAAAACTAAAAGAAGATAATGAATTTGTAGATTGGATTCGAACTGCCGAATCTGTAAGTTACAAAATCTCGGTTTGTACGGGTTCACTTTTGTTAGGGGCTGCCGGTTTCTTAAAGGACAAGATAGCCACAACCCATCCGAATGTATATGAATTACTTCAGCCTTACTGTAAAGAAGTAGTTAAAACGAGAATCGTTAAAGATGGAAACGTGATCACTGCTGGAGGCGTAGCAACATCGATTGATTTGGGACTATATTTAATTGAATTGTTTATAGGCCAAGAAGAGGCAGATGTAGTAAAGAAGCAAATTGATTATCCCTACACTGCAGTAGGAATCATTGAGGTTTAGTTTTTTCGAAGAGGGCAAATCAATGGGGGAAGGAAATGAATAAGAAAACGTATCTTGTTAAGGTTGCTTATTTAATTGATCTGAGTGATGAAGAATACAAAGAAATTGGCGACAATTTGATTCCAGAACTTGAAAATGAAATTACAGTCAGGCAAAATCTAAAATTAAAATGGGAGAGTAGTTCTACTATATTACTTGATTCAGAGGGTATGAACTGTGGAAGGTGTTCGAAATGTAATTCGTGGGTAACCGACAGAGAAAAACCGGATCATATAGATGAACTAAACAACGGAGCGGTTGTCGATGATCGATTACTCTGTGATGAGTGTTTGCCAGAGGATCATAGGTGGGCATTCTAGAACGCTCCCAAGGTGCACGATAGTCATTTCCAGTATGTGAATTTAGGTGGACATAATATATTAATGAGGTGAGAGGTTGAAGTATTTCTTCGGGGTGTTAACCATCTTAGGAATAATATTACCTTACATGTCGTTTATTCCTTGGATTGGTGAAAACGGATTCAATCTAACAATGCTATTGAGTGAAGCAAGACAGAATCGAATTAGCGAGTTTGCTTGGGTGGATGTGTTAGTATCAGCAGTTGTTTTGATTGGATTTATCATATATGAAGGAAAGCGAATTGGAGTAAAGCATATGTGGTTACCGATCATTGGAACATTAACCGTTGGGGTTTCATTCGGACTACCATTATTTTTATTATTGCGTGAAATTCATATGGAAAAAATGAAGAATAGATAAACTAGAATTGATCTTTAGGTAAGTGAAGGAGTCCCGCAACTTAATTGAATTGGTGATTTGAGTATTTGTTGAGGTGATTGTGGAGTGGTTATAGTTGAGACAGAGATTCTAATCGATGCTCCAATAGAGTTATGTTTTGATATGGCTAGAGATATTGATGTTCATACACAAACGGTGTGGAAACATACGAAAGAGAAAGCTGTCGCAGGAATTACTTCGGGAAAAATAAATCATGAAGATACGGTAACCTTCGAGGCTAGACATTTTTGGATTAGGCAAAAGTTAACGTCAAGAATCTCAGCATACCAAGCCCCTTATTATTTTGTAGATGAAATGCTGAAAGGTGCGTTTAAAAGCTTGCGACATGAGCATATTTTTGAAGGACAAAACGGCAAGACACTCATGAAAGATCGGCTTACTATGGTTGCTCCGTTTGGAATTATAGGCTGGGTTACCGAAAGACTTATATTAAAGTCTTATATGAAGCGTTTCCTCATGCATCGAAATCAACAGTTGAAATTATTAATAGAGATGAAGATTAAATAGAAGAACGTGATATACATCGTTATGGAATCGTCGTATATTTCATTTGTGGTTAGCAAACCATATGAGAAAACAAGATGAATCATGCCCAAGTTCAGTTCAGATTTAGCGGAGATATCCCTCATAAACAAGGAGAAGTGAAGATGAGAAAACTCGTTTTATTTCTGCATTCGTCGCTTGACGGTTATGTAGAAGGACCAAATGGTGAGATGGATATTGGCTGGGTTTCTTATGATGCCGATTTGGAGAAACACGCAAAAGAGGTTCTGAGCACTGTTGACACGGTCATTTGGGGACGTGGGACGTATCAGATGATGCACGGTTACTGGCCGTCTGTACGTTCGGACGCATCAGCTTCTCAGCATGAACGGGAGCATGCCGAGTGGATTGAGAAGACCGCCAAAATTGTTTTTTCAACAACGCTGAACGACGTCGAGTGGAACAATTCCAGATTGGTAAAAGAAAATATTGAAGAAGAGATCAAAAATCTCAAACAACAACCAGGTGAGGATATGGTCATACTCGGTAGTCCAAGGTTCGCACACTACCTTATGCAGCTTGATTTAATAGATGAATATAAAATTACGGTGTCTCCCGTTTTAATCGGAAGTGGATTACCGTTATTCCAAGGTCTCAACCAGAAGATCAATCTTCAACTTATTGAAAATAAAACCTTTGATTCCGGTGCTCTAGGTCTCTTTTATCGGGCGATAAAATGAAGGGATCATCTTAAAGTAGAATAAAGGGAGAGAATCCCATCACACACACCCAGTCTAAGATAAAATGATCTAAAGCTGGGTCATTTCGTATTAGAATTATTCACAAGAACGTAATTACATAGAATCACGAAGAGGATGGAGATCATATGAAGCTATTTAAAAGCAAATTCAAGATTGCTGGATTGATCATGGTATTGTTCCTATTTTCAACTATAGCGGTTTCTCTAAAAGTCTACGCAAAACCTGTGAATGCTGTGTTAGTGGATTATTCAGCCATGGAACAAATCGAAAAAAATGTATTCATAGAAGCTGACGCCGGGAGCGACGTGAAAACTCAACTGCTTGAGTTTGTCAGATCATCAGAAGATAAAGTGATTAATATATTCGGCAGTAGAGTTGCTTCTCCCTATGTAATAGTTGCATTAAGTCAGAGTGCATTAAATAAATATGCGGAAAATATAACGGGTCAAACGTACTATTATCCATGGAAGAATTATATAGTTATAGGACCGAAGGGATTAAATGAAAATGTAATATCACATGAGTTCACGCATGCAGAGTTGAGAGAAAGATTAGATAATAAAGACAAAGTTCCTGCTTGGTTTGATGAAGGTCTGGCAACCATGATAGACGGTCGATATGCCAACAACGAAGACGTATGGAAAGAACATACGAATAATGGCGAGAAGCCTATTGATTATCAAACACTGGGATCACATGATGCATTTAATAATTATGGAACCCAAGAGGCTTGGATTAACTATAACTTGGCATGTTACGAAGTTACCCGTTGGTTCAAAGTGGTGGGAAAGGATGGACTTCTCCAGTTAATTGATGGATTGAATAACGGTAAAGAATTTGATAACCAATATCAATTAATCGAAAGCGAAATGATTGATTAGCATTAAAGTCAAACAACAAACCGGAGGTGTGGAAAATGAAGATTGAAGATGTTTACAACGATTTACCTGTGCTTGAGACTTCGAGAACGATACTTAGAAAAATTGAAAAGAATGATGTGCAGGATATCTATTCTTACTGTAGTGACCCGGAAGTATCCAAATATACAACATGGCATCCACATATGAAAATAGAGGATACCGAGAATTTTGTTGATTTCATCATAGATAAATATAATAAAAGCCAGATTAGCCCATGGGGGATACACGATAAAAAGACAGGCAAGATCATCGGAACTTGCGACTATGTAGGCTGGGATATTAATCACCACAAAGCTGAGATTGGATACGCATTGTCAAGAGATTATTGGGGACAAGGTTATATGACGGAGTGTGTGGAGAAAATAATCCAATTTGGTTTTGAACATATGGACTTGGTTCGAATTGAAGCTAGATGTATATCAGCGAATACGGGTTCTTCAAGAGTCATGGAGAAATCAGGCATGGAGTTTGAAGGGCTTTATAGAAAGCATATATTCATTAAAGGGAAATTCGAAGACCTCAAAATGTATTCGATCATAAACGAGAATTCAGCGAAAAGAGTGGAAGATAACTTTGTCATTTGATAGAAAAAGAAGGCTTCAGACATTGCTGAGAAGAAACAAACTGAAAAATAAGGAAAGAGAAACAAGTGTGTTGTTTGAAGAATGTTTGGCAGCGTTAGGTAGTGATGTGATTGTTATGACCGATGAACAGTCAAAAGAAATATATAAGTTATTTGAAGCGGAATTTAAAATCAATTTATATGGTCGAATAGAATGGGATTCATACAAAGCGTATGAGGAAATGGATGACAATACATCTGGAAATCGATATATGGATCTATCGAGAAGAGAGGCAGGTTATTGAAATCTTCCATGATGGAATCGTAAGAGTGATGCAAAAGAAAGAATGAGGGTGGTAAAAATGAGGATCAAGGATGTTGGGAGGGGAAATATTGCGAGTAAGTACATTTCTCGAAGAAAAAGATTTTAGCTTTAAAGATGTGGAATACTTGTCTCCAGAAATCAAAGCACTAGTGGTCAATCATCATATTAATGTCACACAAGGAGAAAGTGAAAATATTGCACATATACATGTCCAATATAATGATAACTTGTCTTTTCAATGTAAAGTGATTGATTTATATCAGGAGCATTCACCAAAGATCGCATGGATCAAAAATAGTTATGTAACAGATACATCGAATGATGATTTTGATTATGAGGATGTTATGCCTCCTTTTGGTGTTGTAGAGTTATATGATTTGGATATGAAATGTAATTCAGATTGTACGAAAGTCATGATCCAAGCTTTGTATCAATTTATGTTTAACTTCTTGCTGGAATATTTCAATGTGATTGTTTTTCATTCAAGGGAAGCTACGAATGTTATAGATCTTGAGAACATAAGATTTAAGAGTTTCATGATCAACGACGAATTATATTATAGGTCGATTTCTTACTGAGTATAAAGAAAAGTTATTGTTGAAGAATGAACAAGTGCTGTTTTTCGATCCAACTTTTCTCTCTGGCATTAATATAGGTGGAATAGAGCAGTATGAATTTCGGCGGATTCACAACGAAGAGGAAAAACAAGAGGTATATATCGAGCTTTAATTAATCTAATACATTGGAAGTGGTCTTCAGTGAAGAAAGTAGCGGTTGTTAGCTTGTATTTTTTGAGCGAGGCAGAAGGCGGACAGAAGGCAGCAATTACGGAGGACTTTTCGGCACCTATCGTTTTTGATGTTGATCCAGATTTGCAATTCGGGCTCTGGAGTGCTGTCGTGAAGTTACATAGTCAACCGGATGAACATAGGGAAGCTAGGGCTGATCTGTATTATCTATTCCACAATTCAGAAGAAGTGCCGAATCATCTATTGGAACCCGGCAACAGTTTCTCACTAAAAACGAATAAGACCATTGCCAAAGGAACGATAAGTGAAATGAAATAAAGAGGAGTCATCCAGGATGATCATAGAAACTGAAATGACAATCAAAACATTAAAAGATCTCGTACGTTCAGGAACAAAGCATTTAAAAAAAGTCGAAGTAACGGAATATGGAGATATTCATTATTTTAATTTTGACGATGTGATTTTTGAAGAGTGTATATTGTCATTAGACTTTACTGGCTCAACTTTTAGACATGCGAAATTTATTCATTCGAACATTAAAGCTTCGATATTTAGTGAAACTGATTTATCTCATTCGGAGTTTATTGATAATAGTATTGATGCTTGTACGTTTAAGAATGCCCAAATTGATGGAATTGTTTTTCTTAAGAATACTCAATACTCAAGTGAAAATACAATTGAGGATTTAAAAGAAATGGTGGGGGAATAAAAAAACTGAACCATGTATGTCATCTTTTAAAACAGTCACATCTATGCTGACATCTCAGCCATACAACTGTGATGTCAAACATGAGCCCCGCGATTCATTGTCGCGGGGTTTCTTCATAAGGTAAGATAGAGAAGAAATGTCATATTTTTATTGTGAACGATGATTACATGATGAGTGAACCGGGGCAACGTCATGAAGAGATGTTTGAATAAATATTAGATAATTGGGTGTAAAAGAAGTCGGGATAGTGTGACTGAGACTCGTATGTAATTCAATAGGTGGCAGGTACACTGACCTGGATGATTGATACATATCAAATCTGAGGGGTGATCATGGTTGGATATTAATAATCAAAATGGTGATTTTCTTGGTAGAATTCAGATGGAAGCACAGGAAAGTGATTACGTCGTAGATCAAATTATACGTACTCTGAAACCCGGTGATGGAAAGGCCATCTACATTGCAAATGCTGGAGAGCACCAATTCACCCAGCAGACGAATTATGCTGCCGTTGAATGGGAGCACGGACTGGAGCAGTTGAATGAAACGCTGACGGAGTGGCAACCGCAGTTTCCGGCCCATGCGGGGGTTGAGAGCATTCAGGTCTATTATGGATTCGATAATCTGACACCGGATGAGATTGAAGCTATGGCTGAAGAGAGCAGAATCACAGGACAGCAGGTCGTGATCCGCGATTTGCATCCAAACAACAAACTTGTAGGTATCCGAATCCAGTATCAAGGAGAAGGGGCACTGACCCTTCACATTTTTGGGACAACGAAAAGCCGAGTTTACCTGTCCGAGGATGAATTGTCTCAGGTGAAACCGCTACGCGTTCGGGGCGCAGAAGCATTTTATTTTTCGAATCACGGAATGGACCGGTTGATCTGGATTGAGGTTGGAAGCAGCGGAAAAGCGCTACAGTATGAACTGATCGGGCAGCAGCAGTCCGCAGCAACTTTAATTCAAATGGCTGAAGGGATGAGCATATAGTCTTAGTTAAGCATCGAAAAGGAAAAGAACAGATATGAATAACAGAAGATGGGCAGTACTTTCAACGGTTATCCTGATTGTAGCCGCAATATTTATTTATCAGTATTACAAGTCGGACTCCACAAGCGAGGCAATAACAGAGAAGGTTTTGAACCAAGATGGGTATACCGTCACGCTGAGATCAGAACATATTCCTCTTGAAATTTTTGTGAAACCCGAATGGATTAATTTTAATGTCGATAAACCCATGAAAAAAGATATCCAAGCAGCCGAGATTCACAACTCGACTCTGCTACTGGATGTGGTAAACAAAGGTAATGATATTCATTTTTCGTTTAGAGCGACCTTTAATATGAACAATCCTTCGGGAGTATTTATATATAATGGATACTTTACTGAAGAGGGAATTCAAACTTATACGGATACAAATGTGAAATTGTACGAGACAAATGGGAAAGAAATCGCAGTAAGTCAAACAGGACTTGGTCCAGGTGCAGCATTTTCCTTTGGAATTGAGGAGGAACAACAGAAGCTTATTAAGGAAGGGTTTTATGTGAAGTATAATGATTTTAATGTTTACAATTATATGGAAAAATAGCAACTCATCATGATTGAGTTCAGCGATCTGATGTGCCTTGTCATGAGGTGGATGGAGGATGTAAGTAGCTATATATGGAGGGTATTATGGACATTGTAACCAAGCAATTAAAGCTGGAAGAGCTTAGTGATTTGAAATATGAAGTGCATATGGGAGATTCCCAAGCCGTTAATTACTGTAGCATCATGATCTTGAAATTCATGGGTGAGTATGGTTTTGGTTCATCTGGGAATTCAGATGCTATTTATATGTGTGCCATCGGAGAAGCAGCAGTGGAAGCCTGGGAACCAGACGGTTTGATTTTGGACTTTAGTGAGCTGGTCTACGAATGGGGCGATCTGATCGAGCGTGTTTTTGATATCGGTAAAGCCAAGTCTGGGAGAATTCCTTTCCCAGAAGCACTTGTTGTAGGCAAGCAATCGGAAGAGGCAATACGAACTTTGATTTTGGGAGAATATAGTGACGAGCCTATTGACGACATTGATTGGGTACACCGTGATCTGAACAGCGCATGGGCGTTCATTGAAAAGAAATTGACGGAATATGATCGAGATAAACGATTGTAAAATTTGCCGTGACAGCCTTTTAAGTATAAATTCAAACGAAAAAGCCCCAATGTTGGGGCTGAATCCTATTCCAGGTGGTATTTTTTCATAACTGCATCCCAAAAGATTTGGTAATCGGATAATTGTTGTGATGTGGAGGATTCGGGTAAGCGATATGGACTTACGCCTTCCAAGCTGAATTTTCCCGAGTTATCATTAATCAAACCGAAGTCACCATAGGAGTTTCTCAGCAAAATTAGCACACTTGGTTCATCCTTCTGCAGTTCTACATAATCATTTGCCGTGTACTTGACATTCCCATCCAGGCTAACAGGTTCGATAACTGTCAATTCGGTCAGATCTGAAGGGAAATCCTCAGGTTTCTTTACTATTTGCTCAATCTTGATGTTGGTATTAGTGTGGAAGGATTGCATGGTTCCATCATCAAATGCAGTTATGACATGCTCACGATCCGCAAACCCGTCTGTTGCATATCCAATCACGATTAATTCAGCAAAAGCATCGAGCTTTTCCACTTCACTGAAGGTGATGGAGTTGGTCGGGAGATTGACTACGGTATAGACGGTTTGATCCGGTTTGGATTGAACATTTATATATGTGATAATCGATACAGTGACGACGACTATACATACAACGAATATTAGAACAGATCTCTTTTGGAATGAAAACATTAGCTTATCCTCTCTTAGATATTCTTTTCTCCACTTCTACTATTACATAAATGAGAATTATTGCAAATTATTTATAGGAGTAAGAACCGATAGATGAATGGATTTTGGAGATGAAACCAAAGGAGTTTTTTTATGAAAACGATCATTTATATGGTTAGGCATGCCGAGTCGCCATACAATGAAGGAACGGAAAGAACAAGAGGACTTACCTTGAAGGGCAGGGAGAATGCAGCTAAAGTAACAGAGATATTAAAGGAAGAAGGGATACATACCATCATTTCAAGTCCGTATGCGAGAGCTGTTCTAACTTTGGAAGGGCTGGCAACGGCTTTGGGGCTAGATATTCAGCTCATGGAGGATCTGCGAGAAAGGCATTTTTCAGATGAGGCTGTTGAGGATGAGGATTTTAGCGCGATTACGGAAAGAATGTTTGCTGACCCTGAGTATGCATTGCCCGGAGGCGAGTCTAACAAGGTGTGCCAGCATAGAGCTGTGAGCGGTTTGAAACAGATTTTAAAAGAGTATTCTGGGAAAAAAGTAGCGATCGGCACACACGGACATGTCATGACGTTAATGATAAATGCCTTTGATCCAACGTACGGAGTGGACTTTATCAATCAGATGAAGAAACCGGATATCTATCAATTGCAATTTGACGGGATGAGATTAGAGAAAGTCACTAGACTGTGGGAAGAATAGGAGATGATTCCGATGGCAGGCGGCTAGATTGGCTGGTTCGCACATTAAGGAGAATGAAGATATTACGGAAGAATGAAGAGAGTGGTAGGGCTGCTTAAAAATGAGGGGAGAGAATATGGATGGATCAGCAGGTTGACGCAGACCATCTTTACGGCTTCTTTCAATGGTTTATGCCATCGGGAGAGGGTATTGACCGAGTGTTTGAGCCGATTCCAGGCGGTGAGCGTTTTCTGGACCGAATACGTCCAATCTATGAGATGTTGAATCCTGGCGACTTCACCGGTGAATATGTGCCAGGGTATTTCAATGGTGGACATGAGGTTGCTCCCGAAGAAACGTTGCGAAAACTGGGTCAGGAGCTAATTGCAGGCTTGAAAACTCTGTTCTCCATTGTGCCAGAAGATGACGAATCAGCGGATATCGCTCAGGAAGCATTACAAGATCTGGCCAGTGTGAAGGAAGTGGTTGTGTTACCGCAGGGTGAACTTGGCAAGTTAGAGCAAAGAGCCATCCAAGGCACGGACGAAGAAGATAGCGAGGCAGTTTACGAAGCTCTCGGAGACCTCCTTAGCTCACGCAGTGACTACGATGAAGCGATTGAAATCCTAAGCGAAGCCTATTATTCTATTGCTTGTGATTATTGGGTAGCGTATTACTTGCAATGGCCCCGTTATGAAGGTTTGCAGGAAGTAGAAAACTGCCTGTATCCATACTTTGAGCTGTACCGTTATGGGTATAATCTTCATTGGACTAAGACGACATTATTCATTGGCAAGCGTTGATCCTACTAGAGCGTATAGAAGGAGTATATATTTATGAAGATTGAACCTACCAAAGAGTTTGCTTGTAAGCTGGGGATCATGCTTGAGAGTAAATTAATCTGGTACAAACACTTTCAACTCTTTTGTGATGACATTATTCTGGAATATGAGAAGCCACCATACTGGATCATTGAATTAGCAACAGTGAAATATCAAGGTGACGCGATTGGAATCGTTAACAGATATATTCACTCCGAACCTTTCGTCGATGAATATCTTAACTCATTATACGATCATTACATCGCTTGTTTGTATATGAAGTACGATCGAAGAGAAATATCCTGGGCCAGCTTTCTGCTCGCTTCCGGACAGTATGCTGATCTTTACCAGGCAGTGAAAGTGGAGTGCGAATATTTCTATGAATTATTAAATAAATACGAGGCTGAAGAGTTCGATGTGGAGCTTGAGCACAAACAAAGTGAAGAGATTCGGGATACGTTTCGGAACGAGATCATGGAAATGCAGGAGATCTATGATGTGTTCAGGGTGTATTTTCAACAATATATTAGGAAGGAAAGAGAATCATGAAGCTTTTTCATGGAAAAGAAACCATCGTTCAACAGGCGATGCCTGCGATGCCATCTATATGTACACCTCTGGGCACCGTGGAATTCTTACTTTCGGTCTCCAACCAATCCTATCTTGCAACAGATTGCGCCAAGCTCAACAGTGGTGGGTGGTTGTATAAGTATGACTACGATTCATGGGACTGCGAACTCGCAATTTGTAGAGTGGATGTAGAACTTGCTTGCGATCAGGCAGTAGATGAATGCTGGGGAGCTGTATTTCGAATCCAACCGAAGAGTGGGCAACGGATTGATGAGTGTAGCTTCACAGCCTCGTGGAAAGAGGGATATAACTGGACAAGCTGTGGATCGGATACTGGAGAAGGACTCGAAGCGATTGAATATAAAAATCAAACGTATCAGTTACATATCGGTACACAAGACGGAACGCTGTTAATGATGAGGAGAAACCAAGGAGATCGGATTCCGAAATCCTATGGTGAAGGTATTGATGTTGAAGCACAGGGGTACATCCTGAGTTCTGGAAAAGGGATTAGTGTGCCCATGTCACAGATGGAATCCGATGAAATATGTGAAATTCATGTTGTAATCGCTTGGAAGAAGTATGTAGAAGAAGATGTGTCTACCTGGCTCGCTGTGGATCAATTTTCAAAGGATATCTTAAAGGGAGAAGGGCTCAGCTAGGCAACACCAATCTAATAGATAAGGGTGAACCATATGGAACGAGGACTCATTATCTTTTTAAATGCGGAAAAAATACTAAGTTATATGAACTCCGGGCAAGAGTACTCGGCATTTAAGAAGTTAAGTCGAAGATAACTATATAAGTTGAAGAAAAGGGAATCAAAAAAATCCGGGGATAACAGCGATGGGAAGGTTATTCTGTCGTCGGAGTGCTCCGTGTAAACATCTTTAGTCCAACTTATATAGAAGATAAGTGAAGGAGAAGGGGCGGCTAGTTATACTTTCATAAGGGTGTTGGACATCTTGAACCTAACGATTCTTCGTTAGGTTTTTTGCTTGTTTCTCCGAGATCACGTTAGATAACGATAATGAATCAGGTTTAATGTAGAAGTCGTCTATATTATCGCAAGTGGGCACTTGCGGTCCTGCTAAGGTATGGTGTAATCGCACCCATTGAATATTTTATTTATATATAGAATTGTTCTATAAGTAAACCCGTTGACGGTGTTCCTGTTGGAATGCTATTTTTAGATCAATTAATTCCTAGTTAACATGTAAGAATTAGTGGTTTAAAATAATCGCACACATAACGGGGGAGAAAAACATGAAAAAATGGTCTGTTCTAACACTTACAACTGCAATCGTATTGGCGCTCACAGGATGCAGTACCGGGGGAGATACGAAGACAACATCTGGAGCTGACGGAGCGAAAGAACCAACCAAGATTATTGTGGGAACAGGCACGCAATTTCCGAATGTCGCTTTTATTGACGAAAATAACAAGCTGACGGGATACGATGTAGAACTCGTCAGAGAAATTGATAAACGGCTTGATGATTACGAGTTCGACCTGCAGACGATGGAGTTCACGAACTTGTTGCTCAGCCTCGAAACGAACAAAATTGACATGGTCGCGCATCAGATGGAGAAAAACCCGGAGCGCGAACAGAAATATCTATTCAATAAAGAAGCATATTCCCACTGGAAGAACAAAATCGCGGTTCTCAAAGATGACAATACCATTCATTCCATTGATGATCTGAAAGGCAAAAAAGTGTTAACGACAGCAACCAGTGCCCAGGCCATCTTGCTGGAAAATTACAACAAGCAGAATAACAATGCACTAGATATTGTGTATTCAAGCGGTGTGGCCAACGATTCCATCGCACAGCTCAAGGCTGGACGGGTTGCGGCATTTGTAGCAGCGGACTTTACGCTTCCACTTATTGATCCGAGCGGCGAGCTGAAACTGGTGGGTCCACCACTCAGTGAATCGGATACCCTGTTTATGTTCCGTAAGGATGATTCTGAAGAACAGAAACTTGCGGATCGTATCGATGAAGCACTCAAGGAAATCAAGGCAGACGGTACATTGAAGAAACTGAGTGAGCAGTGGCTTGGCTTTGATGCTACGCAATCGGAAACGAAATAACACGTACAAGAAAGGCAGGTCGCAACGATGGGTGCACCATTTGAATTCAGTTATGTCATCGACTACTTTGTAAAGCTCTTACCCACCATCAGTACTACGCTTCTCATCGTAGTTAGTGCAATGGTGCTCGGTCTAATCATCAGTTCCATCGCGGCACTGCCGCAGATGTACAATATTCCGGTGCTGAAACAGCTGTCTAAGCTGTATGTGTCCTTTTTTCGCGGAACACCAATTTTGATTCAACTGTTTTTGTTCTATTACGGTGTGCCGGAAATTTTGGGTCTGTTCGGGATTAATGCGAACCGCGCACCTGCCATCTACTTTGTCATTATGACTTACTCGCTCCATAGCGGAGCGTTTATGGTGGAGATGATTCGGGCTTCCGTCGCTTCCGTGGATCGGGGACAGGTCGAAGCTGCTTATGCCATGGGCATGTCTGGCCCGCAAGCTTTCTTCCGGATTGTATTGCCGCAGGCCTATGTGACGGCATTGCCTATATTCGCCAATATGGTGATTGGCAGCCTGAAGGATACATCCCTTGCTTTCAGTGTGGGTGTCATGGAGATGACGGGCAAATCGTCTACACTGGCAACGATCTCTCGTCATTTTATTGAAGCGTATATCTCGCTGGCGCTCATTTATTTTGTTTTGAGTTTTGTGCTGGAGAGGGTGTTCGGTGTGCTTGAGCGGAGAGTGCAGAAGAGGGGGGTTGCTCCGATATGAGCTTTGATCTTTCCTTTGTAGGGACCGCTTTCGTGCAGCTTCTCGGTGTCATCCCGATTACACTGGCCATCACGGTGGTCTCGGTAGTCCTCGGGTTTATCATTGGCACAGTGGTGGCGCTTCTCCGCCAGTTTCGGGTTCCTTTACTAAGCCAGCTGGCGACTGCCTATGTTACGTTTATTCGCGGTACACCCATGATCACACATCTGCTTCTGATCTATTTCGGTCTGCCGATGATCATTGACAGCGTGTCTTCATCACTCGGACTTGGGTTCAACTCATCGTCCATTCCATTGATCGGCTTTGCTTACCTGTCCTTCTCGATTACCGCGGGTGCTTATGCGTCAGAGATTGTCAGATCGGGCTTACTCGCGGTGGATCGCGGGCAGATTGAAGCCGCTTATTCTCTGGGCATGACAGCGACGAAGGCGCTGCGCAGAATTGTTTTGCCGCAGGCTTTTGCAGCCAGTCTACCCAACATTTCTAACATGCTGATTGGCATGTTACATGGATCTACACTGGCATTTGCGGTATCGGTGGTCGAAATTAATGCCAAGGCGCAGATTGTCGCATCGACCAACTGGAAATTTTTTGAGGCATATGTGGCGGCAGCCCTCATTTTCTGGGGTCTGACCATCATAATTGAAAGACTGACCGCAGTGGCAGAGAAGCGGTTCAGGTCGTACAACCGGGGAGGCGTGTCATGATTGAACTAAAGCAAATATACAAAAGCTTCGGAGACAATAAGGTGCTGTCAGGAATTAATCTGAATGTGGCGCGCGGAGAGGTTGTTGCGATTTTGGGACCTAGTGGGTCAGGCAAAACAACGCTTCTGCGCTGTATGAACTATTTGGAAAAACCGGATTCCGGACATATCACACTCGGGGACTTTACCTTGGATTACGGCAAGCACGCAAAAAAAGACATCCATGCCTTACGCCAAAAATCAGCGATGGTATTCCAGCAATATAATCTGTTCCGCCACAAAACTGCTCTGCAAAATGTAATGGAAGGACTTGTCGCTGTTCGCAAAGTGGCTAAAGAGGAAGCGCGGACACGGAGTGTCGCTTTGCTTGAAAAGGTTGGTCTCGGGAACAAGCTCGATTCATACCCCAGCCAGCTTTCAGGTGGACAACAACAACGTGTCGGGATCGCCCGGGCGCTGGCGATGAACCCTGAGGTGATTCTGTTTGACGAACCGACCTCCGCGCTGGACCCGGAACTTGTAGGCGAAGTGCTGGCGGTTATTCGCCAGATTGCAGAGGAAGGCATCACAATGATCATCGTGACTCACGAGATGGGTTTTGCCCAGGAAGTGGCGAACCATGTTGTCTTTATGGATGGCGGGGTCATTGTGGAAGAAGGAGAGCCGAAGCAGCTGTTCCGCTATCCGAAGGAAGAACGGACGAAGCAGTTTCTCAAACGCATTACGCCGGATAGTGCGTACTCCATATAAGAACACGGGATTAGAACCATGATTAAGGAATATCCAAGGGGGAAGAGATATGTCATTTACATTAGGGATTTTGGATCAAAGCATTATATTCCCGGGCCAGTCGGCTGAGGAGGCGTTGAAAAATACCGTAGAACTGGCGAAGCTTGCAGAATCACTTGGATATGACCGATTTTGGGTAGCAGAGCATCATGACTCGGAAGGTGTTGCCGGATCATCGCCAGAAGTGCTCGTGTCGTATTTGCTTGCTCAGACTCAAAAAATCCGGATTGGCTCCGGTGGTGTGATGCTCCAGCATTATAGCCCATATAAGGTGGCCGAAAGTTTCAATGTGCTTGCCACACTGGCTTCGGGACGGGTTGAACTTGGGATCGGGCGTGCCCCGGGCGGCTTGCCGCGTTCCACAAAGGCGCTACAAAAGGGAATCGCCGAGCCGGAAACACTGGATGACAAACTGGTAGAACTGAGAAACTTCCTGAATGCTCCGGCAGGTGAAACCCATGCACAGCCAGGACTGACAGCTCATCCGTTACCAGGGCAGCCGGCACGTATTTATATGCTGGGCACGAGTGTTTCCAGTGCGGAACTGGCAGCCAAGCAGGGACTACCGTATGCGTTTGCGCTGTTTATCAACAGTGATCCCGAAACGGCACGGACCGCACTGGATACGTATCGCACGCAGTTTAACACGGAACATGGCAGAGAGCCCGAAGCCATTCTAGCTTTGTCGGTCATTGCTGCAGATACGGAAGAAGAGGCGAATGCGCTGGCGGGACAGCACAAAACGGTGCGTGCCACGCTGGCGAGCGGTAAAACCGTGAATGTGCAGACGTTGGAGCAGGCAGCAGAATTCGCAAGACAGGCAGGAGAAACGTATACGGTGGTGGAGCGCGAAGCGGACATTACACGCGGGACCAAGGAAACGGTGCGGAAGCGGTTGCTCGAGCTGTCTGAGGAATACGGCGTGAACAGCTTTGTGTTTACAACGATTATTCCTAATTTTGAACAACGGGCACGTTCATTCCAATTGCTGAAAGAAGCATTTACAGGAGAACTGGTGTAAGCACAGCAATTCCTATCATCCGCATTGTAGTTAAACTTATATAGATCGGAGAGCGGTAACCATGGGAAACACAGCAGTGAAGACAGAATCAATCATATCGGCATATGTACACGCTTATGAAGAGATTGAACAGGAGATTACGGGTCTGACCGAGCAGCAGTTGAGATGGAAGTCTTCTCCATCCTCCTGGAGTGTTACGGAAGTGCTGGCACATCTGGTGGATCACAGTATCGTCGTATCCTTTCGTATCCGGGAAATATTAGCGGGATCACCGGCGACGCTGCCTGGTTTTAACCAGGATGCATGGGTTGCTGGACAAAAAGCAAATGAGGAGCAGATCTCTCAGCTGATTACGATTGCTAATGGTCTGGTGCAGTACAATTCAGGACTACTGGAACGGCTAAGCGATGAAGAATGGGAGAAAACCGGCATTAACTTCAAAGGCGAGACAGTATCTCTAGCTGCGATCATTCCGGGTTTTGTCGCTCATGTGCAGAACCATCTCAACCAGATTCGCAGAATCAAGCAAGAGTGGGTCGAAAAGCAGGTGCAGTAATAGGAAATGCGGTGGTCAGAGCAACGGGAAGGCAGGCATCCGTTATGTCTAAGTCCGTTAAGTCTATGATTCTATGATAGATAAGGATTGGAATTGAATAGGAAGTGACCCGGAAGGGTTGAATATGGCTTCAGATGAAAGTCAGGGCTGGGGCCAAATCTTTCTTTTAGCGTTGTCCTGCCCTACTAAGTAGATTTCATCAATATTCCCATATGTGTTAGTGAACGAGATGTTGAAGTCCTTATGACCTCTAATCGGAAGTTTACTGCCTTTGATCTGAATGAATAGTGAATGATCTTGATGTGAGATGTTGTAGCCGTGATATTTGCTGATGCTGTCTCCGAATCCACCTTGTATCGTAATAATCTCAGGAGAAACTGTAGTTTTCGTGACCATTATCTCTTCCGGATCGACAACCTTGTTCAACATAAAGAATCCAATGATTATAGGAAAAGCAATAATGGCAACGGTGAACACTATAGTGATATACTTCCTATTTAGTCGCATACTCATGATTCACCTCCTAGTTAGATGCTATGAATCGATGTCTCAATTATTATTGGGGCATCGATTTTTTGGCTTTAAACAAAGGCCTACATTGATTATATAAGAAGTTGAACGAACCTCCAATCCGAACGACCTATCTCCCTATATTCACAATTTTTCCGATCCAATCGGGCTGGCTGACTGCCGCGCGTACTAGCCCGTCAGCACAATCTGCAAAAGGAAGTGCAGCAATTGGATTGATGCGAGTGAGTGGGCCAGCCGTATATTCCAAGTTCCCTTCCGCATACTGAAGCACGGATGCACGCATGATGACCCATTCGAGATCACTTTGGATGAGCGCTTGTTCCGCGATATGTTTATCTTGAATGGCCTTCCAAAAAATACGGCGCATCAGATGAACGGCGAGACGGCTGACATAAGAAAGTTCTCTACCATCGCTCAAATTAATGCCGCTCTGCATCACCATACGTTTAACCCCTGTATGCTGACAGGCCGAAATAATATTTGGAATTCCCACAGACATGACCGTACCTGGTGAGAAATTAGCCTTCATTGTACTTAAACCGGCACTGAGATTACCCAAGCCCTTCTTGGCGGAGGTGGATGATACATTGAGTGGAGGGCCTATACAACTAATGACAGCTTCTGCCCCGGAAATGGCCTGAATCATAACAGGTAAATCGAACACATCCCCTTTTCTAACAGTAAGTCCTTCTATTGGAGCAATGGCTTCGGGACGACGAGCAACGGCAATAACTTCATGCCCTAATCCAAGTGCGCGTTCAATCACTTTTTTTCCTGTTCCTCCGGTAGCCCCAATGACTGCGATTTTCATATGGTTAAACTCCATTCCTCACTGTGAATTAATGCACAGTAGTGTATTATTTATTAACTATGTATAATGGTATACGTAAATAAAAATCTTACAATGGCTAAAAAGCTGGATTGCGTGCAATTGTGCACAGATGGTTTGAAAGTGCGTATTAACCATGAAGAAAAAGGGTGATGTGAAGTGGTCAAGGTGGATCGAAGGATACGCAAATCGCAAGAAGCGATCAAAACGGCGGTTATTGAACTGATGATGAACAAAGATTTTGATCATATTACGATCCAGGACATTTCAGAAAAAGCGGATATCAGCCGCAGAACGATCTATCTTCATTACACAGATAAATTCGATCTTCTGAATAAACTCATCACAGAGCATATTGAGAATTTGCGTGAAATCTGTGAATCTACGGAGATGGACACGGGTTATAACAACATGGTATTCGTGTGGTTTGAGTATTTTGAGAAGCATTTTTTATTTTTCTACGCATTGCTGGCGAGTAAAGGCAGTTCTTTTTTTCGTAAGCAGTTTCTGGACTTTTTTATTCATGAATTACAGAACGGGAACGAGAGCGAACCAGCTGTTATGAACACCGAATTAATGAAAGACCAGATTGTGGAGGTTCAGTATGTGGGGGGAGCGATCATTGGGGTCGTCGAATGGTGGTTTACGCATGAAAGACCTCTCCCACCTTCCGTAATGGCTGAACGTATAGGAGCAATGCTTGAACGAAATCTGGATATGAATCCTTAAAAATATTCCTTTGGAGGAGATCCACTATGAATCCAGAAGAGCATATTGAGCAAATGTTACATACTATCATTGAGAACGCACAATCCATCATTAACGATCAAGGAAAGCAATCCTTCGGCTCTCTAGAATATTTTCTGGGACATATTAGGGAGTATCGCGATGAAAAGCAATACCTGACAGAGGATTGGCAGTTCCGTACACCGCGCTGGCTGGGGGAGTATGGCAATACGCCGGAGGAAGAAGAACTTCTTGCAGACATTTACCGTCTTCAGGCTTACATTGCTGAGAAATTAAAAGGCGGATAGTGGATAGGTGTAGGTGTAGGTGAAATATCAAGTGTGATGTCGCATTAGTCCGACTGAAATGTCGCAAAAGTACATGGTAACACGATACACAGATCGTTTATACTCTCTTTATGTTTCGATAATGAAAATCATTATCACTAGTATACATAAGGGGGATTTACAAATGAAACAAGGAACAAACGGGCAAGCTGCCGGAAGCAAAGGCTATTTTGCTCACAAATCACGATTACTTATGGGCTTGATGTTGGCCCTGATTCTAGTCCTGACGGCGTGCGGTGCCGGAACAGGTACAGATAGCGGTAAACAATCCGCGGCAACGCCTTCGGATACACCTGCGAGTACAGAGACGAAGACCGACGGCGCTTTTCCAGTAACGATCAAGGGTATGAAGGGTGACATCACTCTAAACGAAAAACCGAAGAAAGTGGCCGTGCTGGATGTTAAGTTTTTGGATCAAATGTTAGCGGTTGGCGAAAAGCCAGCAGGTAGTGTTATCGCTGGAGGAAACACTGATTTTCCAGAATACTTAGGTGATCAGGCAAGTGGCGTTGAAGTTCTGGGTACACGGGACGAGCCTAACCTGGAAGCGATTGTTGCACTCGACCCGGATCTGATCATCATGACCGACTTCCAAGAAAAGCAGTACGAGAGTGTAAGCAAAATTGCACCTACCCTGGTACTCGATTTCTACGAAGACTGGCGTGATACGTTAGCTACAGTAGCTAAGATTACGGACAAGCAAGACGAGGCAGAGAAAGTACGTACAGCGTATGAAGAGAAAGTGGCAGGAATGAAAACAAAACTGGCTGAGAAGCTGGGTGATGAGACAGTAGCATTGATTCGTCCGCGTAAAGAAGGTATCCGTGTTCATGGCATCGAGCACCGTACAGGTGGCATTCTGTATAATGACCTGGGCTTGAAAATGCCTGCACTTGTTGAAGGCATCAAGGATGATACTTCCGTAGAGATTTCGATGGAGAAAGTGCCTGAAATTGGGGCGGATCGTTACTTTGTACTGTCGGATGAACTGTTTGCCGCAGAAGCTGAGGCGATGGTGAATAATCCGGTATGGAAGTCTCTGGATGCTGTGAAAAATAACCGCACGTATGATGTAAACTCTACACTATGGATCGCATACTACGGACCGCTTGCGATTAACCTGATTGTAGATCAGGCATCGGAAGCCCTGCTAGGATCGAACTAATATGAGCCGATATCTCTCAACAGACGCATGGAAAGAGACGGTGGAGGATCATTCGATTTTGCTTGGCGAGCCGCCTGAACATAGTGTCCGTAGCATTGCGCTGAGTGAGCTGCATGACGAAGAGGCGTGCCGAGAGTATATCCGCTGGTTTCAACATTATATCGATGCACCAGACATGAAGGTTGCCGCTTCCATGTTAGCCAAGCGACTTGGCTATCTATGGACGACTCCGCTCGTGACGGCGATGACATTTCATCATCAGCATGTAACCTTTCAGCTGGAGAACAGCTTTCTCTATCATCCGAAGCTCGAAGAACATGAGGAGGGTACACGATTTCCTTTTCTAGCGGTGAACGAGCTTCGGGCTGAAGAATGGACTGGAGATAGACACGTTTGGCGGGAAAAGGCGGTCCAGGAGATGTTTGCAGTACAGCTTACACCTCTGTTAAAGACACTTGCTTCGATTGCACCCCTTTCGATGAGTATTCTCTGGGAGAATATCATGGTGCGGATCGGGCGACTATTCGCTCCTGATGAAGGTGAGACGGAGCAGGAACGTAAGATCATTCGAGAGGACTTCGCCTATCTGACGCAGGTAGCGTCCGGGCAAGTGTTTGGTGAGAGGAAGAATCCGTTAACCCGTTTTACCGAGTGTAAGAACGATGTGCATGTTGCCAAAAGTGATCGGCTCACCTGCTGTTTCTGGTACCAGATGTCAGGGGAATATTGCCTCAAATGTCCGAAAATTGACAATGAGAAAGAATCTCAACTACAATGACAACAGCAATGATTATACCTACGCGATTGTCAGGAGATGAGAGAAATGCCCGGCAAGAGCAGCGTTTGCACGAAACAAATGTAACTTCTAATGTGCTGCTACTGGCATAAGGAGGGGAAGGGGAGCTTGCAATGGATGGCGAGGGATGCCACATTGGAGCTTCTTTTGCCTGTTATAGAGGGGACAATCCACATAATTGTGTAAAAAAAGTTCCTATCAGATTGCCCCAAATTCCAACGTGTACATCAACTTTTTAGTCAATTCCAAGCTTTAACCAACGTTTGTTCATCAGTTTGCCGATCAGAACACTCACTAAAAATAAGATAAGATTATACACAATAACCGTTAATACATTGCTTAAAGAAATGAAATTGTTTCCTTGTGCAAACACTTGGTTGATGTGCCTATAAAGGTAATTTGAAGCGTCGAAAACAGCAACATATGTTAATTTATCTGAACTGGCTACTAAAACGACACTCAATATCCAGTATAAAATACTTAAACCAATACTCATCAAGATATTAGAAGAAAGCAAACTGATCGTTCCAATGATAAGAATGTATTGTGTGACTACAGACGTCAACAAAAATACCATGAGCAAAAACAGACTAAAATCCTGGTACACCATAGATACAACGGAAAGGAATATTGTGATTAAAATAAGTGATTCAATAAATAGTACGGCAAATTTATTCAAGAAGAATTTAAGACTGTCATAGGATAACAGCCTATAAAACAGAATGGTTTTATTCGAATATTCCTTATTCACGAAGAAAGCAATGATAAACGAGAACATTAAAAATCCAAATTGAGTAAAGACAGTATAGGTACTGAAGAGATACTCTCGATAACTTAGGGATGTAACTTTATCAAGACCAATAGGAAGGAACCAACCGATTAAGAACGACAACACAAAAATAAGTGCCAGGAACATAAATACTTTATTAAATAGGCTTTTTGCAAATTCAATCATAGTCACTATTCCTCAATATATATTTTTATTAGTTGATCTTTGTTTTCGTATTGCACTAGCTTTTTGTCTTGAAAGAGGAAGTATCTTCCCTCAATGTTTTTGAGATCTGATAAATTGTGAGTGATGTTCAATATGATTTTGTTTGGATGCTGTCTGCTATAAATGTTAAGAAATTGGTGAATCTCATTGACTGTTGTTTTATCTAGAGAATTAGTGATCTCGTCGAGTATGATCAGTTGCTTATTTTCTAAAAGAAATGATACCAGCTTAAGCTTCTGTTTCTGTCCATCACTTAGATTTTTTATGAGAATGTTGGAGGGTATATTTTCAATATTCAATAAATCACTAAGCTGATCCAACATCATCCGATCATATCTTTTAATTAATATCTTAAAAAGCAATTTGGCGGAAATATCTTCAGGTATATTAGAATAACTTGAGATTACGGTTAGGTTTGAGGACAAGTGTTTCGGGAAAAAACCGCTCTTATTTAGAATAAAATCTTTCGCCAG
Organism: Paenibacillus sp. NN59; assembly: GCF_057597225.1. Lineage (NCBI taxonomy): Bacteria > Bacillati > Bacillota > Bacilli > Caryophanales > Paenibacillaceae > Paenibacillus > Paenibacillus sp. NN59. Next base: position 1,813,086 of record NZ_CP199678.1, read on the forward strand.
TCTGGATTTCCCCACACCGTTCTTCCCAACAATATGATTGACACCACCTGGTTGAAAATGTAAATGTGCGTGATCAAGCAAGAGTTTATTTTTGATTCTTAACGTATAGCCATTTATATCTAAAACCATGGCATGAATTCCTCCTCTCTTAAAACCACAATAAATACCATATCCATTTTCAGCACCAAGACATTAAATTTAGCCGGTTTCTCTGAATTAGAAATCAATTCTTTAATTTCTAATTTTCCCATATGTATTAGCTTTCTTACAATTACCACTATTATACATGTGATTCTTATACAGACAAGTTAAAAATGTATGAAACCTATTAAATGATTGGATACTTCTATGGATTAACGAGATTATGATCAACATTATTTAAGTTTCGTCTAACAACTGTATATTTGTTTTTCTCATCGTGCCTGAACCACTCTTTGGGATGATCTCTGTGACGAAGAGCCGTGCCGAGTCCGAAAATTGACAATGAGAAAGAATCTCAACTACAATGACAACAGTAATGATTATACCTATGTTATTGTCAGGAGATGAGAGAAATGCCGCTGCAGGAACAGACAAGTGGTTGGAGTGATACAGCAATCAAGATGCTTGACGGATATAGCGGTACTTTGCAGACAGGCAGCGTTTTACACGAAACCAATGTAACTTCTAATGTGCTGCTGCTGGCATACGGAGGGGAAGGGGAGCTTGCAATGGATGGCGAGGGTTGCCACATTGGAGCTTCTTTTGCCTGTCATGCGGTGAAGGGATCATCCTACACGTTGACGGCCAGATCAGAGGACATTCATTATATAGTGATCAAATACAAGGCTTCTTCCATGGAGGGAGCCTCTCTTGTTGTGCCTTCGTATCGCAAACATCCGCTGCGCAGATCCTTTGTGCAGAACTCGGCAGCCCACGCGGAATGGATCGAGAATGCGGAAAAAATAGTAGCCAAATGGCGCCGTGGCGAAGGACTGGAACGATTTTATACCAACGCTTTGCTCCAGGGCATGATCTATGAGCTAATCATGGCGTATGAACGTGGTCAGGGGGGCGCGGAGTCCGATATGGTGGATGTGGTCGCTTCCTATATTGCGTCGCACTATCGTCAGAACCTGGAGCTGAAAGAGCTGGCTGCCCTTGCGGGTTGTAGCGTACGACAGCTACAGCGTCGTTTCAAACAAGAAAAGCAGCTCGGACCAATGGAGTACGTCATTCAGCTGCGTATGGAAAGTGCCTCACGTATGCTGCGTCATACAGATGCTTCGATCGGTGAAATTGCAGACAAGTTGGGCTATCGGGATATGTATTATTTCAGCAGAGCGTTTAAAAAATATGTTGGTGTTCCACCGCTGCATTATCGGCATGCCGCTGCTTCGAGAACGGATGCAGACTATGCGAAGACTTTGCTGCAAAATCGCACAGCTTCATCCTATGAATCAGCCCAAGGCCCGGTCATCTGTCATATGCAAGGCGAATACACCGTCACCGAAATACCGCAGCGTATCGCTGTCCTTGATGTGCAATATGCAGATCATTTGCTGGCGCTGGGCTTGTCTCCGGTAGGGAGTGTCGGACTTGGAAGCAGCGTGTTATCTTTTCCTCAACCCCTTCAGGCAGGACTCAAGGACACCGATTTACTAGGTACATATGAATATCCAGATCTGCCTGCGGTAGAACGACTTGCACCGGATCTGATTATCTGCACCGAGGTGCATGAACAGTATCTTGAACGATTAAGTGCGACCGCTCCAGTGCTAATGTTCAAACGTAACGAAAACTGGCAGACGATCCTTAGTCTGTTCGGTGAACTGACAGGCAAGCGAGCAGAGGCCAAGCAGATTAATGCCGACTATCTTCGCAGAACGGCTTTGCTGGCTGAGGAAATAGCTACAGTATTGGCAGGCAAAAGTGTGGCTCTAATCCGCCCGCTGGATTCGCTCGTTCGTGTGCATTCCTCCGCTCATCGCACAGGTGCTGTGCTGTACAGTGATCTGGGTCTGCCTGTTCCACTGTTTGTCGCAGACACCTCGGATACGGCCTATCATATTTCGGTTGAGAGATTACCCGCAGTGCAGGCAAGTCACTACTTTTTGCTGAGTAATGAGTTTATGCAGGATGGGATATCAGCAACAGAGGAGCGGGTATTGGGAATGCTCGGTGGGGGAGAAGAGCAGCGACAGCGAGTGCATTCGGTGGATGCGGCGACGTGGATTGGTTGTTATGGGCCGATGGGGATCAATGGGATTGTGGATCAGGTGGAAAAAGCGTTGTTGGGGTAGGAGAGTTACTAGCACTAGCCCGCTTACAGCAAGCGTTCTATTTTTGAAAAGTAATTAGGTTCAATGGTATTGGAAGGTCGTCGGATTCCCTATGGGATGAAGAAAGGCCTTTTTTGTTTTAAACGAAGATTCGTTTGCTTGCATCTAGTATCACACTACGTATTCAGTATTCAAAGCCCACTGGATGTATGGACTTGGGAAATCAAGTTTCCTGATTATTCGGGGGAACATCACTAAATATCACACTCATGTTGCGCGGTAATTCGTCCTGGGTCTTATATTCGCAGGTATGCATGATCGGAAGCCTAAGAATCTGCAAGAAAAAAAGAATCGGCGAACCGATTCTTAAAAGTAAATTTTAACATGATAGCAGAATCTACATCATTTTAACCGAATAGCTAAGCTTATCTCAATCTTGCACTTCATGATAATTCCCAGTCCATGGATCAAAAACGAATGAAGTTACTTCTGAATTTTTTTCCACTGAGAACATATAACCTTTTTTAATTTCATTAGATTCATCTTCAATTAACGTATTCTTTTGCTTATTAACCACATAAGGCTCTTCTAAGTTCTGAGTGACCTTATCTACCGCACGTTCATACGTGTATTGAGGAAGTGTAGTGATCGCATGAATTGGAATAAATATCAAAAAGAGTGTTTGTATAAAAAGTACTATTTCTTTACGTTTTTTACTTAGTTGAACTTTTAAGAAATAACTCAGCACCATGAAAAAAACTAACACTCCAATGAAAGAAAAAAGATCTAAAATATTATTGTAACGATATTGTAAAAAAAGTAAAAAAGAAACTTCTATCAGACAAGAAATAATTATTAGTTTTCTATACATCATATCTCCTTTGAATAAGTAGTTGAAGCCAAGCATTATATGCTTCGATTATGCAAAGATCAGTAGCCCCTGCTACTTGAACACTTAAAATATCAATAATCAGAAGAAAAGAAAAAAGACGTAAATAATTCTTTCATACGAACACTCCTTTAAATAATATACTTTTAAAACGTTTTCTAACCAAACATTTCCTAATATAATTACATCATATCATTTAAGGCAAATGATTATCTTTTCACCATGAGTTGTTTTTAAAGAAAGTCCGACCTCCTTCCAAGCGAATATGGTGTTTAAATTAAGTGAAGGTGTATCGCCTTCATCTTTGTATCGAATGTAATGTTAAGATTCAGAAATGATATTTGAATTTAGGTGTATATGATAAAATGATAGTAAGTTTCAAAAATACAAATAATAGGAGGTATAGCACATGAAGTGGCAGGAAGTAAGAGAGCTATTCCCTGACCAATTTGTTTTAGTTTCTATCCTTCAGTTTCATGAGGAAGATAACAAAAAAGTTGTGGATGAAGTTGCACCGATTCGTACCGTATCCGAACAAGATGCAAATAAAGAGTTTTTCAAGTAGAGCCTGGTAACGTTGTGTATCATACTTCGAATCCAGACTTTGTGATTTATCTCCGCAAAGATCCATTAATGAGAGTGAGACATTGAACGGATATGGAGCGAAAGATTTAGAAGGGGAGAGCCTATGAGCGAAAGAGCTAAAAAGAAATTGAAAATGCAATTTGGCTTCATCATATTATTTATTTTTATCATTGGCGTGCAATTAATTGTCAAAAACTACTTCGTGAATCATCCCCCTGCATGGACAACTGGATTGTACATTTCTTGTTTTATTATATTTTGTATACTTGGACTGCTAACCTACCTTGATCTCAAGAACCAAGAGCAATTCGTAACGAATGGTCGGATCGTAGATGTGAAGAAGGATAAAAGTATTATTATAGTCAAAGGATTGGGACGAGGTGATCGTAAAATATTAATAAAAGATAATCATATTCTAAATATGATGCAGCCAAATGAACTGATCGAAATCACGAGATTGAAATATACAAACATGATAACGAAGAAAGTGTATCAGAACCAGGAGCTGCAACTTTGATCAAGTGATGAAAGGTTGTAGTACATATCGTTGACAGTAGCAATAAACTAAAGGTAAAATCCAAATATTCCCTGTCGTCGAAAAGATAAAAATCTTTAACCTATGTGAGGTGTTCTATGACGAGAATTATGGTTACACCTGATCAACTTTTCGAAGTAAGTAAACAGTTTTCTACAGCATGTACTGCTTTTCAACAGATAAATGAAGGTTTGCTACGAAGCATAAGTGATATTGAAGCCAAATGGGATGGAAGTACAAGAGAACGATTTTACAGTGATTTCAAACATTCCCGGATTGTTATGACGGAAGTTACCATATTAATGAATTCAATATCGACGGTTTTACATAACCACGGAGAACGGTTTTTGCAAGCGGATGCGTTGAAAGAAGCAAAGGATCAGAGCTGTTTACCTCCACCACCTAATGCTTGTGGCCCACAGGAAGCTGTAGATACTCGTAATGCATTTGAAAAGTCTGTAGATAGTCTAAAAGAGTTAGGGCAAGCATTTGTGCAATCCGCAGAAAACCGATACCAGAAGAGATATGATAGTGTAGGCGGATTTTTGGACTACTGGACATTTGGCATTCCGAGTGGACTTGTCAATGGATATGTTGATCGAGCTGACAAAGCTTTCGATTCGCCACAAGACACGCTGAACTGGCTGACATTTGGTGCTCACGGAACGATTAGGGAAGCTGTCATGCCCACGAATGCGTGGTCAAGTGAACATTGGGCAAGTATGCTTGGTACAGGAGGCATGGTGCTAGGGGTAAGTTCTGTTTTCAAACCTAAGCTGCACATCGATGCCCCAGTCAAATACGATGGTGCAGTCGATCTCAGGCAGATTTTAAGTAATGGACAACGTAATGAGTTACCACTTACGGATAATCAAAAGATCGAGATAAAGCGTTATTTGAATAAACTAGACTTTCCTGAAGAAAACATCTTAATTGCGCAACCCGGTTATTACGACACATGGAATACAGGTATGATGTATAATCGGCTGATCATTAACACAGATGTTCTCCCAGCGGCAGCCCCAGGCGTAGGAACATTGAGTGCGAATACTCGCATATCTATGAATGCCACACTTGCTCACGAGATTGTTGGACACTATGAGGCTACTATCGCAGGTAGATCGTTTACGCTTTATGATCTTCCTCCCGAGGTTGTGAAAAGAAACTATGCTCTTGATGAAGCTCAAGCAAGCATTCGAGCAGCAAGATTCGCGCCTGAACTCAATTCTATTGAACGATATGCTTTATTGAGAGATGCCATCGTTAGACTTCATAACGCCGATCTTCGAGTACGAGATGTCAAAGGCGAACTATTCATAGATCAGAGATAAGGAGGTCAGAGAATGGAAACAAAAATGCTGTTTGGCGTAGGTATGGTCTTTGATACACCTGAATATGGAACCATTGTGATGGGGGCAAACGAAGAGTTGGATGATCTTCTTCCTTCGACCATTCAAGAGATGATTGGTGAGCAGGTCATGATTAAAACAGCGGATGGGAAAGAGCAGGTATATAATGTTGTTTCTTCTCAGATCAATCATTCGATTGCGGGTAAAAAGAATGTTGGGATATGTTTGGGAAAAGAGGCATCGCCTGATGAAGTAGTTGAGGGCTCAATTGTTTATTATTATCAATCGGAATAAAACAGTCAGTAATGTGACTTTGGAAATCAGTATGAAGTGAGAGTTGCTGGTGGTATGGTTTAAGACAGGAAGCCGAAGCTGCTACTTGGTCTGACCGAGCCATATCGGGATAGCGAATTCGGGTAGAAAACCTTGAGAACCTAAAATCTTGTTGGCTAATCGTTAACATTCCGGGTTTGTAAAATTTAGACTCTTATAAAAAATAAGAACTTATTTATTGTCGATTGTTTGAGGATTAAATGACTGCATTGCTACAATAATTTTTATAAGAAAAAAGATAAAGGAGGTGTTTCTTTAATGGGGGGATTTTCAACAAAAAACAATAATATTGATGCGGAAGGTGAGTACCAAGGGAGTACTAGCGAGGAACACCATTCTGAAAAGGTCAGAAGTGACTATGACTTATCACATAAAGATATCGTTATGGTTAAAAGTATTGAAAATCATTTAAGAATTTTTGAGATTTTTAAATTACGGGACTCTCAGATGATAACGCTAATTATAGCAGGAGCTAAAACATTGGCCAGTGAAGCGGGACGTTTTTCACTTGATGAGGCTCAAAATTATTTGGGATATTTAAGTAAGAAGACTAGGGATAGAGTAATAAAAGAGCTTCAAGAAAAAGGATGGATAGTTTTTGATGGGTTTGATTACGAGGTGCCAGGTAAAATAAGATCCTTTTTGACATCTATATTCTTATCGTTTGCCAAGGAAAAACTCTCTATGGAAGAACAAATTAAAACAACTATTATACTAGCTGATTTTGCTGACGAATTTAATATGAATGAGGCTCATACAGAGTCCATTAAAAATATGGGGTTTCGAGAACTTTCAGTATGGAAGGGATATCTTGAACGGGTAATTCAAAAAAACTCTCGGAGAGAAATTTTAGAAATAGGCAGTCATACTAATGCAATCATAAAAGTGATTACTGAAACGCAAAAAGCGCTTAATACCAATCGAGATATTTTTGGCAGGTTAAAATACGATGAATTTTTTGATTTAACAAGTAATATCCTCCAATTGACGACTCAAATTTTATCTATGGCTATTCAATTCCAAAGAGAGAGTCAAAAAGGTTTAGGCGAGTTTATTTCTCCGGAAATGATAGAAGCAGCGCTCTTTGAAGCACCTATAGAAATTTTATCAAGTTTCTCTGAAATGAACTTCTCCGCTCCAAAACATACGTATCAATTAAGGGAAGAAAATATAAGTAGCAAAACAAAGGCATTTTTTGAAAATGAAAAAGAGGAAATTATAGCAACACCTTCTCCAGAACCGGTGGATATTATTGAAGAAGAAGTCAGTTTAGATCGAATTCAGAATCCTATGGAAGTTTTCTATCAGGAGGTTGTCCTAAAAATGAAGTTAAAAGATGAAGTGCCAATGGAAGATATTCTCTATCAAGATATAGATAGTTTCGGCCAAGCAATGTATAGGACAGGGCAACTTCTCAAATTGACGCGAGAACTGGATGAGGATCAAGAAAGTGAGAAAAGAGAGATATTTGGGCTCAATGTAATCGATGGTTATAAGGAATTACTACAAGGACCTGTGAAAATTGTGACAGAGTGTTATGTTAGGAGGGAATAACATAGATTCTATTAATGAGGTAACAATAAATCCCGAAGCTCAGAGAATATGCTCAATGTTTCATTATGGTTGGGTTTCTAAAAAAGAAATAGGTACAATTGAAAGAGATATCAAACTATTTAGAGATGTACAGACCTATCTTTCTCTAATGGGATATGATCTTCTTAATCCACCAGGAACCGATTGGTATGTAATAAGACTGAAGAAGGAGTATGATTCTTCATCATTCGATTATTTTTATAAGAGGATTAAAGACTTGGATAGAAGACATATGGCGTTGCTCACAGTAATTTATGCCAAGCTGGTTCTCCCTAAGGAACTGCGTCATGTAGACCCTGAAAATGAACTTTTTTTGACAGTTGATGAACTTTTATATAACTATGGTGCTAAGTTTCAACAGGGAAGAAAGAACCCGCGTAAGACAATTGAAGCTTTGCTTATGTCATTAAAAAAATATCACTACATCCTCTTCGATAAAGGAAAGTCAAAGATTACTGTTGGACCTGCCATTTATATGTTACATAGTGAGATACTCATGGATATATGTGAATATGCAATCCAAGGAATAACTGCAAACTTAAATCCGGTCCAAAGAATAAAGGAAGAGAGTTCGAACACGGAGGAGGAACAAGAATGATTAAAAATTTCTCTACTGTTTACTGGGGCTATCTTCCTAGAACTAAGGAACCGTACAAGGTTCACGAAAAAGTCAATGCTTTTATTGGACAGTCAGGCCATGGGAAAACAACAATATGGGATGGACTTCGGTTAATGTTAGGTGCAAGTCACTATGAGAGTAAACGGACTTTTTCTTATTATGTTCATAAAGATAGTAATTGGTCGGTTGTTAGGGTTGCATTTTATAATATCCCCGTTAACGGTAGTCGTCCATTTGAACAATATAGAAAATTCAAAGATGAGGTTACTGCGTGTTGCAGAATTTTTAAAACTGAACAAGGATCGTGGTCAAGAGAATACTACCTAATGGATGGTGAATTTTATGATTTACCAGATTTACATTCAAACTCTAAATCGTATAGTGAAGCTTCTCTTAGTGTAACTCAGTATCTTCAAATTTTAGAACAATGTCTTGGTATAACCAAGGAATTCCGCAACTTAATGGCAATGAGTCCAGATACTGTGCGTGAAGTTGTTAATTCAACTCCATACACACTTTTTCAGTTACTATTTGATCTAAAGGGAACAAAAGATTATAAAAAACGTTATGACGAGAGTAAGCAAAGATTAAGTGATCAGGAGATAAGTATTGAACGGGCAGAGAAAGAGATGGAGCAGGCAAAGGTTCGGTTTGAAGAAACTAAACAGAGGGCGCAAAAATTTCGTCTCTATCAATCGAAAGAGTTGGAGGCGAAATTAACAGAGACTAAGTTGAAAAAAATCGAATATTTCGAATGCCAGGAAATACTGAATTCTGTTAAGGAAAAAATTAATAAAGTTGAAAGACAGATAAAATTTGAGTCGGATGTAGTGAATGAATTATCGGTCAAAATTGTGGACAAGCATAAAGAAATTGAAAATTTAGATAAAGAATATAAGGTTTTTGATAATAACGAAGAAAAAGCAAATTCCGAAATCACTGAGCTTACAAGCAAAAAAAGTTTGGATGAGGTAGAAATCGTTAGACTAGCCAAACAAATTAATGAGCTTACACTCATTAGCCCCCAAAGTATTGATTATTTAACTCAAATGAAAGATATGCTCACAAGTGAGTTGGATCTTAAAAAGTTAGAATACTCCCAATCACATAGTCATTTGGAAAAATTAAAGAGAACAATGGCTGATTTGGAAAATAATTTACTCCCCTATAAAAGTGATGTGAAAGAATTTAGAGGGATTCTTGAGAATAATCAAATTCCATTCATTATGCTTTCTGATGCTATTAGTGTGAGACCAGAAATGAGGAAGTGGCAAAAAGCAATCGAGGCATTTATTGGTAACAACCGTTATCGTATTATTGTGGATGAGACTAACTATCTGAATGTGAAAAAATTACAGCAGCAAGCTCGTTATGGTTCACGAGTATCTTTGCCAAAAAACGCGGGGGAAGTTTCGAAACGGAAAGATGTTTCTTTTCCAAGTATTCGTTCCGCCATAAATATTACGCATCAAAAACAAGTAGAAGGATATTTGAATCAATTAAATCATGTATATCTTGTTGAAACTGTAGAGGAAGGTCATTTGCTTCAATCCAGAGGAATTCAAAGTATAACGATCCAAGGTCTACTTCAGGATAATGATGGTGCTATCTATTTAAAATATCACAATTTATGTTGTGGAAGATTAGCTATTGAGGAAGAAAAAAAAATTACCAAAGAATTATTACTTCAGCAAGAAAGTATTATAAGTAAATATAAAGCAGGCATCAATATTAAGGAAAGAGAATTGGAGGAATTAAAAGAGGATATAGCAAATCAAAAGGCATTAAGTGAATTATCAGCCCTAGAGGATTCACATTTTAGTTTAACGGTCAAAGTTAATGATTTATTGTTTCATATTAACGAAGCAATAAAGAGTAAAGCTCTTGCTAAACAGAATAAAGAAGACAACACTGCTAAGGGGCATGAAGCCAGAGAAACGCGGAAGGAATTTACATTAAGAAAAACTCATGCAGAACAGACAATAAAAGAAGCTTCTATACAACATATTGAATTATTAAACCAATTAGACTCTCTAACTGATAGCTTGGAGAAGGCTCGTATAGCAGTTGAAGCCAAGGGTTTAAGCAGTGATGATATAGAGTTTATATCATATGAAATAAAAGGTAGTGGTTTCAGAGATCCCCATGGTAACGTGTTTACCTCTAAAGAATTACAGCAAATATTAAACACACTACTTCAGGAAAAAAATAAGTTATATGACCCCTCAGTAAGTGAAGAAATTGTCCGATTAGTGGAAGCACAAGATGGACAAGTGGGCTTACTTGTGCAAAGTCTCAACAAACTGAAAGAAGACAGAATTGAGCTGGAGCGTACATGTAACGATTTACTATTTCAATTCCGAGGTCATATAAAAGATATTATGAAAGATTATATTTCTGAGTTTGAGAGTTTAGCAGATTTACTAAAAGCATCTGCCAAAGGGAAATTAATTGAGATCACCCCTGAACCGGAAACGTGGGAAATTCATCTGTTCATTGGGTATGATGGTAAGGAGCCTGTTCCAGTCGACGGGCCAGATCTTAGCTCTGGTCAAAAGGCTAGTACTAGCTTAATGATTCTGCTGGCTGCTTTAAATGATAACAAAAATGGCCGTTCTGCACCCATTATGTTTTTAGATGAGCCTAAAGCACGTGTAGATGATGAAAGAGGGAATGAGATTGGTCAACTTCTGCAGGTTACTGATATCCAGTATTTTATTACACATCAACAAGGTGAGTCTCTAAAAACTATTGATTGGATCGATCATGCATTTAGTTGTAGTGCCCGTGAGCCAGGCAAACAGTTCGCAAATCCACTGATACTAAAGAAACGCGTTAAAAAATAGAGGCGATGGTGATGAATATTAATGGCCCTAAATCATGTGTTTAGAATTGATGAGCAGCACATTGGACTAGTCATAAGTAAAGTGAACAAAGAAAATTATCGTTTTCCGTTTGAGATGCAAGCAAGTGGAAGGAAATTTAACGGTGTGGAGGCTACTTTAAGTAAGCCACATGGTAAGAAGAGTATTATGAGTCTTATTATTAAGATACTCTTAAAAGGGCCGAAGCAGTACACTCCATTTATTAAAAAAATCATCAAAGAATATCCTTGGATTGACTTAAGTGATGCACTAGAGATTCTTTTATTAGATGGTGTAATACAAATTATTTTCAAGAATTCGAACCCCCGAAAAGCAATTCAGTGGGAACCCAAAACGATTAAGCTAGATCCTAGAGCGTTGGAATTTTTTATGAAGGAAAAACCCAACATTGCAATTGAGCATGAAAAATTAAAAAAGTCTGCTCTTGAATTAATTGGAAATGTCAAAAACCCTTTAACGCCACATATACAACAATGGCTTGAAGAAACAGTAGTTAGAGATCATTCAGGTAATGTACTTGCCGATATTAAAACATTTCAGAAATATAAGTCAATAATTCTTACTATTTCATACTATATTTATTTAAAGGATTGTGGAAACAATATACCATTACGTCATTTATCCAATCAAATATGGAACCAGTCAAGGGTATTAGCTACCTATAAGAACGAAATTTTGCTTGCGGCAGGTCTAAGTAATGAAGACTTTGAATCAGTTCTCCTTTCAGATATCAATAATACCTTGAATGTGCCCCTCATATCTATCTCTCCTGTGGAACACTTGTACAACTTAGTGTATGAGCTTTTAAAACCAGAGGTTTCACAAGATGTCGTATTGTTATCTTTAAATGAAATAAGTGATTCTATAAAAGAGATTGTTGAGGTTATTGAAGAACCAGAAAATGAGAGTCTAGACACTTTTTTGCGAGAATATTATGAGCTAAATAGTAAGTTAGTTAAAGTAGATTCAAAGGAAAATCAAACATTAATTTTAAAAAAACTAATAAGATCTATAACTAGATTAAAACGGGAAATGTTAAAGATGGATCATATTAAACACCGTTTTGAGTTAATATTGTTAAATGATGAGGGAAGTGGGGCATTTGCTACAGTATACAAGGTGTTCGATCCTGAATCACATAAAGTTGTAGCCTGCAAACTTCTTAATTCAAGAAGTTACTTTAAACAGAATTATAGGAAAGATGGGGATGAATATATACTCCGGTTTAAAAGAGAGGTTAGGTTGTTAGCTAATGAGCTTAGGCATAAAAATATAATTGAGGTAGAGAAAATTCATCTTAAAAGTTCCACCTTTTGGTTTACTATGCCTTTAGCAAATTGTACTTTGGAAAAATGGATAAAGAATAACCGGCAAGCTTTGATAGAACAACGAATGGACATCTTTAAGCAGATTATTTCAGGAATAAAGTATTTACATGAGAGAGAAAAATATCATAGGGATCTATCCCCAAACAACATATTAATATTTGAAACAAATAATGGATTAGAAGTAAAGATTGCTGATTTTGGACTGGCAAAGGACTTAAAATCAAAATCATTTTTTACTGGATTATCAAAAAGGGGATATGGTCAAGAAGATTTTACTGATCCAGAACAGTTAAACAATTTTGCTTCCTCTAATTATTTATCCGATATTTACTCATTAGGGGCTATATTGTTTTATTTATTAACAAATAAGCTTCCAAAAAAAAGATTTCATGTTTCATTCATGTGCAAAAATATAGTCATGAAAGCGATGGATAAACGGAATAAACGTTATCAGTCAGTTTTGGATTTTGAGAGTGATTTGAACATGTGTATCAAGATGAATCAAGAATAGAATAAGATGTGATTATTAGATATTCACCAAATGTGATGAAGCTTATATGTTCCAAATTTGGATGCTGGAGAAGTGATAATTTATGCTTATACCCCATTTCCCATTACATTTACTGCCAGAGAGTTTTCCTCTAAATAATTGTCTCAAACGTATTGACATTGATGTTACGGGAATTTACATCGTCTTCAGCACAACTGCTTTTCTATATGTTGGCATGTCATTATAAGTCGATCGGCGTATTTCGCATATAGAAACTCAGCATCATCAACTACCTCAGATTTGGAGGAATCATCCTAAGGCAAGTGTACGCATACTCGAATATCCCTGGTGGGAGTTGGAAAACACTAATGAAGCGTTATCAAAGGATAAAGTTACTTCTGCATTTAGGACGTTTGAAAGTGCCGCTATCCTGCACTATGGCCCACTATATAATCGAACTAGTTGATCATTGTCCGGAGAAAAAAAGTATTAGACTAGAGTCGCTGTTGTCCGCTGTGACTGGTTTCTGATCGCCTCACCACTTTTGTTGGTATGCTTGTATGTGGAGATAATACTATTTCTAGCCAACGGAGATTTAAACCGGTGGTTATTTTTTTGAAATTCGATATCCGCATTAAAATCGTAGGGATTTAAAATACAATTGATTAAGTCAGATACCATCTGTGATTAAGAAGATATTATACAGTTTAGACCCATCAGAGAGGTGCATGTATGAGCCGGTTGCTTGACTTATTGGAAGAGGAACGGCGCAAGCTTAATCAGCTTGGTGAGGCATCCTTGAAGCAAGCGATTCCGTTATGGGACAATCCTGCGGTTCAGGAACAGAGCCGGAGGGTGGATGAACTGGTGGCACGAGTTAATGAAACGAAGGCGAAACTTGGTCGAGTGGTACGGCAATGAGCGAAGTACATAATGCGTAGGGGAGGAGAAGCTATGGATTTTCCACCGTGGATGCAGCGAGCGATTCAGGCAAGGCTGGATGAGGTGACTGCCCGGATCGAGCATGATCCTGAACTGAGTCGTGTACGTGAGGAAAACGACGAAGCGTTTGAAGCTTGGTTTGCAGGTAAGGAAATCGAGCAGACACCTGAATACGCGGAGTGGGAGAATCGTTACATTGTTAGCAAAGGACTAGAAAATGAACGGTTGTACATGCAGGGGCTGCGAGATGGTATTCAGTTAACGGTATCCTTGCTAGGCCAGTCGATGTTGGCGGAGAGAGGGAATGAATCTGACTAACGCTAGTTGATTTACGAACTTAGCAGTGTGAAAAGCCCGTGCATGCTTACATAGCTAGCTTGGTAAGCATGCACAGGCTTGATCCACAACGCAAACCCATAAGATATGGGGGAGCGGCCCTGATCTACACTTAAAAACCCGAGTCGAAGCGTGAATAACTCGCTTCGGCTCGGGTTTTAATGCTTTACTTTTCCCAACAACAAAATCTTATTTCCCACTCACCGACTTGAACCAATCATTCACCTCTTGGGTGATCTGGTCGCCGCCGTTGGATTTCCAGTTAGCTACGAATTGATCGAATGCATCGATTGGCAGTTTGCCGTAGATGATTTTGTTGAAGGTTTCGAGCTCGGACTGACGGAGCAGGTTCCACTTGGATACCATGGTTGGTGTGGCTGCGCCTGTGAAATAGTTTTGTTTGCGGATGTCGATCTGGGACATCACGACTTTACCAGCGTACCAGTTTTCCGGTTTACGGAATTCGGCCATTTGTTTCTCGTAAGGTGTTTCAGGCTTCTCGCCGTTCGCGAGTTTCACGAGTGTTTTCATGTACAGATCCGGAATACGCGCCGGGCCGGTCAGGAACGGGAATTCGTTGGAGAAGTCTTTGATCTTCTCTTTGTCACTGGTCGGTTTACCGTCTACGACATCCCAGTCATAACCTTTAGCAAAGCCGTACTCGTACGGGCTTCCCGCTTTCGGGTTCGCCAGGTTATCCAGCAGATAGTTGTAGTACAGGAAAATCGCTTCCGGGTGCTTCGCATCTTTGTTGATCATGATACTTGCGTTGACGCCAGAGTTCTGCCATTTCGTACCGATCTTGCCGTCTGGACCAGCCGGAACAGGGTAGGCTTTGTATTTCGCGCCAGGTACGTTCTTCAGCAGGTCTGGAGCAGGCCAGTCTGGTACCCAGTTTGCGCCAGGCAGGATGCCGGCTTTGCCAGCGGTCCAGCTTTCAGCGGATTTACCTTCGTCCCATAGGGCGGAGTCAGCGTGGATATAGCCTTTTTCCATCCATTCAGCCAGCTTGGCAAGAGCTTGTTTCGCACCCGGGTTCACGGAGCCGTACTCCAGATTACCGTTTGCGTCTTTGTTCCATTGTTCTTCAATTGTACCGTATGCACCGAACAACCAGTCCAGTCCACCCATCCAGGTGTTGGTGTTATTTTTGAGCGAGATGGCCAGCGGGAATACTTTGTCTGGAGACAGACCGTCCGGGTTCTCGTTTTTGAATTTGTCCATGATGTTCTCAAGATCTGCGATGGTTTTTGGCGCTTCCAGGTTCAGCTTCTCCATCCAGTCCTCACGGAGCCAGAGCAGGGTATCGTCGTTATCCGTGTACTCCATGATTGGCATGTTGTATTTTTTGCCGTCCTTGGTGAACGGATACCACAGCTCAGGATGTGCTGCTGCGTGCTCTTTCAGAATCGGGCTTGCATACTTCTCGAACAGCTCATCAATGGCGATGAATTGACCGGAGTCGATCAGCTGATTCGTCAGTACCGCATTCGTTGGTACGGTTACGAAATCAGGCAACTTCTCGCCAGACGCAATTGCGAGTTGCAGCTTCTGTCTGTATTGATCGTCAGTGGCCGGATACCACGTATCTTTGTGCTTCATGCCCAGCGTTTCGAGCATCCAACGGTCATGTACGTTGTTCTCTTTGGTATCGCCATGAGCGTATTTTTTCGGCATCAGCACGGAGCTGAATTCGATGGGTGGGTCGTATTTTCCTTTGGCAAACGCTGCTTCCGCTTCCGCAGAGCCGACAGCCTCTTGTGTATCATTCGTGCCTTTCTCACTGGCTGACTCGCCACTGCCGCATGCAGTGATGGTGATGAGTGCGATGACCATGAGCAAGGACCACCATGTTTTAAATTTGATCATTGTTCAATCCCCCTACGATGTATGATCTTTACACTGTAACTGTACCAAGAGGAGCAGGAGGGCATCTATATGAGTTTGTTAGTTTCGATAGGACTCTCTTAGTGAAAGTGTAAAAACTTTGGTTATCGCAATCTATATAAGTTGAACTAAAGATTTTACACAATCCACTCCGATGACAGAATAACCTGGAGAGTAGCGGTTATCCCAGATTTTTTGATTCCCTTTTTTAAAGGGGAAAATCCGGTGATAAAGGCGACCGCTTCGCTTCTACAGGTTTTTTCTGTCCTCTCCGTTCTCGTGTAAATGAATAGTTTAACTTATCTATAAGTAACGTAATCCAAAGCGAACTGCTTTTCATATTAATGCTGGTCGCGGTACTCTTGGGGTGTCACGCCGAATTGCCGTTTGAACACTTTGATAAAATACGCCGGGTCCATATAGCCGATCTCCAGGCTGATCTCATATACTTTTTTGGTAGTCGTGACCAGCTTGTGGCAAGCTCGATCCATACGCAGACGCGCGATATATTCACTGATGCCTTCGCCTGTCTCGATCTTATAAATTTTGGACAGATGCGTTGGGTGCAGGTTCACATGATCTGCAAGCACACGTAAAGACACGTCTAGATGCAGGTTTTTATCTGTAAACTCCTGAATCTTTTTCACGTATTCTGACCGGGTATCCTTGACCTCGTTGGACGTGCCTTCCTTAAGTTTGGCGAGTACGCCGAGCGACCATTTGCGCAGTTTGCCGATGGTGGAGAAGACTTCGCCGCTTTGTAGTTGCTCGATCTCACTACCCATTAGACCTGCCAGGGTAAGCCTGTTCCGATGAGCCAGATTCGTGAACGCAGCGGTGATGAGGAATCCGGCCTCCATACAGTGTTCCCATGATTCCGACCATTTTTCGTCCAGTTCGGCGCAGACGGCACGGATTTTGTCTTCTGCGGCATCCCATTGGCCGCTTTCCAGTAGCTGAATGAAGGTAGGCGGAGTGTACAGCACGTCCAACGGACCTTGTGCCGCAGGTGCTTCGACATCGGTCACCCGCATGACGAATTCACGCTCGTCCCCGACGATCTGGCGGAAATAGGCGGAAGCCTGACGGAAGCGATCGTAGATCTGTTCCGGGAAGGTGAACCACTCGGTCATGACAATGGAGAGGGAGCCTTTCAGAAACTGTTTTACTTTGGATTGAAGCTGAATGGACAGCTTCTCCAGAATGGTTTCTTTTCCAATATCGCCGTTCGCCTCTTTCAATTGCAGTAAAAATACAACGTACCCGTGCTCCTCCTTCACACCCCAGACGTGCATAAACTCGCCCATAATCTCCTCCGCCATGTTGATGATGGCATATTCGATCAGGGTCTGATCATGACTGTCGTACTGGCTGAACTCATTATCCATACGGACCAGCATCAGCGCGGCATCCCCGGTGTGGAAGGGCAGGTCGTAGTTGTCGAGCTTACGTTCCCATTCGCTGGCGGAGAACCGATGTCCCTGTAAGGCTTCCAAAAGTAGGCGTCCCCGCAAATGCGGCAAATTCTCGCGCAACGTAAACTGCGTTCGCGACAGGGAGCTAACAAGCGCCCATTCATTGTTTAGTTGGTCGATGGCTTTCTGCACGGCGCCAATCAGTTCGTCATCTGTTGGCGGTTTGAGCAGGTAGTCCACGGCTTCGTACTGGATGGCTTTCTTGGCATATTCGAATTCGGAGTAACCGGATAAGAGGATGCATTTTATTTTTTTGTCCCGGATGCGGATGCGTTCGATCAGCTCTATGCCTGTCATTTCCGGCATCTGAATGTCCGAGATCACGATATCAATAGGGTGAGTTTCAATGAGTTGCAGTGCTTCACGAGCGGAGTATGCCCGGTGAACCTGTTCGATCCCGAGCGTATGCCAGGGTTTGGTCATGGACAGGTTATCGACCCAGTGTGCTTCGTCGTCTACGATGATCATTTGCATGTTGCTTTGTCTCCTTGCTTGAGGGTTTACACGCTTCTAAGCTGACATGTGTTGCAAGCAGTATATCACACCACCATCCGCTTCTCTATGGAAACAGTTCCGGGCGCATATGCGTTTGAAAAAAAGATTGAATAATCAATATTTACGTATAGTAATCCGATATATAGGGTGAAATTACAATTGCTAAATTCCTCCTTAGGGAAGTAGGATGAATATGTATGAACGTTCACTCAGCATGTGGCAACCTTGAAGCCGATGAGGAAATACAGAAATACATAAAGAAAAAGATGACAACGACGAAGAAGAAAAAGAAAGAGAAGAAAAGAATAAGAAGAGAAAAAGTATCATTACGGGGGGATTATGTGAGTACAACAAATCATTTTAAGTTTAATTCGGATGAAGGAACTCGAATCCATGTGTATAACTGGCTACCTGCAAGTGAGACTCAGGTCAAAGGAGTGGTGCAGATCTGTCACGGGATGGCGGAGACGGCGGCCCGGTATGAGCGTTTTGCACAGGAACTGAATCGGAATGGATACATCGTGTACATCCACGACCAGCGAGGGCATGGCAAAACGGCAGAGGTTGTGGAGAACTTGGGTCATCTGGCAGATCGCGATGGCTTCGAGTGGATGGTGCATGATCTGTATAAACTGACGGGCATCATTAAGAAGAAGTATCCTGAACTCCCTCTATTTTTGATGGGGCATAGCATGGGTTCTTTCGTAACGCAGCGGTATCTGATGCTCTATGGCGAAGAATTAGACGGCGTGATCCTGTCGGGTTCAACCTTGCATGTGCGTTTCATCCTTCATGTGGCTTCGTTGTTAACCAAAGAAGAGATTCGGCGCCGCGGCAGACGTGTACCAAGCCACCGAATGAACAAACTGTCCTTCGGCAGCTACAACGATGCGTTCAAGCCTGTCCGCACTGAGTTCGACTGGCTTAGCCGGGATGCGGAAGAGGTGGATAAATATATTCGTGATCCGTTCTGCGGCACGGTGTTTACGACTGGATTTTTCGAAGACTTTTTCACTGGACTCAAAAAGCTTGGGATCAAAAACAATCTGAATCTGGTGCGCAAAGACTTGCCGATTCATATCTTCGCTGGGGACAAGGACCCGGTAGGCAGCTATGGCAAAGGCATTATCCGGTTGTACAACGCCTATAAACAGCAGGGCATCGACAATGTGACCTACAAGCTGTATCCGGGCGGGCGGCATGAGATGCTGAACGAAACGAACCGGGACGAAGTTACTGCGGATATTGTGAGTTGGTTGGATGAGCGGATAAGCAAGAAAGTATAGACGTAGTCGCAAATGGAAAAAAGAAAGCAAGAAGATAGCAAAAAGTGTAGCAAAGAGGATAGCAAAAAGGATACGAAGAAGATACCAAGAAGAAGGAAAAAACGCCTTTACCGCCGCCACAATGAGCGGTTGGAAGGCGTTTTTTAGTGCGTACATTAGTGTATGCAATCGTTACCCGAGGACGTTGAGCAACAAATGCGGCGGTCCAGGGTAACGGATACTAGGTTAATCTGTCTTTATCTATCCACCTGAGTCGTTCCCACGTTCCTTGTCAGCTTCTTCGCTCGGAATTTCCCAGACGATTTCGGTGCGGAAGCCGCCGAGTGGAGATGGGCCGAACAAAAGATAGGAATGGTTGCCAAAGGTGTGAATCATACGCTGATACGTATTCCAGAGACCGCAACCGACTTCCTCTTGCAATGGCTCCAGCATTTCCTGGTTCAACGCTTCGTACTGCTCCGGCGTGAGACCGGGGCCGTCGTCATCGATATAGATTTTGCCAAAGCCATTCACACTCTCCCCGGTAATACGAATCTCCCCGGAGGTATAAGATTTCCCAATCCCATGAATCACCGAGTTCTCAACCATTGGCTGAAGCATTAAACGTGGAACCGACTGGGCAAGCATATGCTCCGGAATATCGATGTGATATTCAATACGGCCGTTGCGTAGCTTCTGAATATCCAGATAGTTAACGAGCAGCTTGATTTCTTCCTGCAATGAAGAGGTTTCCCGTTCCATCCGGGTGGTGTAGCGATAGTATGCACTCAGATTATGCGCCATGGACACCACGGCTTGCTCGTCCTTCATCTGCGCCATGTTGATGATATAACCGAGACAGTTATATAGAAAATGCGGGTTAATCTGTGCCTGGAGCTGCTTGAGCGTCGCTTCTCTGGCTCGTATTTTTTCCTGAAAGACATTTTCGATCAGGTCCTGAATCTGGTGAGACATGTCGTTGAAACGGTGGAATAAGAATGAAAACTCATTCTGGTTGTTGCTGTGCAAACGCACGGAGTAATCGCCTTGCTGCACGCGGCGCAGACCTTTGATCAGTTTCTGGATGGGGTACTGCACATTGCGATACAGAAGGATGGATGCCGATATGCCCACAACAAGCAGCAAAATCATACAGGCATAAAACAGATTCTGACTCAGCGAGATCGGCTCCAATATCTGATACAGCGGCACGACATCCACCAGATGCCAGTCCAGATACGTGGATTTGACGGTACTGACAAGATAGTTTTTGCCGCCCAGTTCCACGACATCTTGCGTTGTATCTTCAAGCGAGTGAGTATCCAGATAACGGATCAGGTCACCGGATAACTGCTTGTCCGCGGTGCGGTTTAGAATAGGAGTGTTGCCTTTGTGATAAAAGAATGGGTCACCCTGTCCACCTGCTTTGTACGTGTCGAGCATATTCTGAATGTTCTCATGGCTAAAGCTGGCTTCAATGACCAGATTGCTGCCTGTGAGCATACCTGGTTGTGCTAATGAATCCGTATAGAACCAGTAAAAGGATTGCATGGCGTCTTTCGAATCGGTGGAATGATCCCCGTAGGTCCATTGTCCGCTCATGTTTTTTTTCAGATACGCCTCATCATAACCCGTATCGCGTGTATAGTTCGCAATCACCTCTTTGTTCTGCTGGGAGTACACCGCGTAGCGGGTAGGCCAGAGATCGGTTACGCCTGTCTGCAGCGTCATTTTCTCCTGAATGATGTACCGCGTCTGCATCTGGTCATACTTATCCTGCCACAGGTTCAGACCGTTGAAGGCACGCACATTCGGATCACGCGAAAGAATCAGGCTGAAATCCATCATCTGATTGATGCGCGAATCGATCTGGCTAGACAGAAACGTGAGCTGCTTGGTGTTCGAGACCTGCAGTTCTTTGCTGACGACATCGTACGTAACGTTGTTCGAATAGGTGTACATGATCAGAATCGGGATGAACAAAATGATGATTAACAGATTGATTTTGGCGAAAAGGCTGAAGCGGGATCGGATTCCTTTTTGAAAAACGTTAAAGCGCTCCCATGTATACATAAAAAGTCTCCTCTACATTCACATCTAACTATATTGATGAACGTTTTTATTTACACGTGTAACGGAGAGGACAGAAAAAACCTGGAAAAGCAACGTGGTCGCATTTATCCCCGGATTTTCCCTTTAAGAAGGGAATCAAAAAAATCTGGGGATAACAGCGATTGAAAGGTTATTCTGTCCTCGAAGTGGCTCGTGTAAATAACACGATTAGTTCACCAATATAGATCAAACTAACAAAACCCTATCCACCCTAACAATGTTATATAGTCAGACCTCGGAACGGCTTGATACTATTTATATCAGAGAAGCCCAAGACACACAAAAACTTTTTTTGGGAACAGGAGAAGGTTCATATGGAGGCTAAAATAGAGGGTCAACGGCTCCCGCAGGCGAATGCGGGCAACAAGCTGGAAAAAAAGAAGAAAAAACGTTACAAACAGCCGTGGATATTGCACTTCATGGTGCTGCCAGCGGCCATTATGGTCTTTATTTTTTCATATATTCCGATGTCAGGTATTCTAATGGCCTTTCAGGATTACAAGCCCGCGCTGGGCTTCAGTGGTTCGGAGTGGGTGGGGCTGAAGCATTTCGAGTATATGTGGACCAATGATTATTTCCTGCAAATTACGTGGAACACACTATTCTTTGCCTGCTCAAAGATCATCATGAACTTGATTATTCCGTTTATCTTTGCGCTATTGCTTAATGAGGTACGGAAGATGGCGTTGAAACGTACGATCCAGACATTAGTGTATCTGCCACACTTCTTGTCCTGGGTAACGCTGTCCGGTATTCTGATCGATATTCTGGCACAGACGGGCATATTGAATCAGTTTCTGGTGTCGGTGTTTGGCATCAAACCGATTTTCTTCCTCGGGGATGGGAACTGGTTCCGGTTCACCGTCATTATCAGTGATGTGTGGAAAGAGTTCGGTTTTAACACGATCATCTTCCTTGCTGCACTGGCGGGCATCAACCCGTCTCTGTATGAAGCAGCTGAAGTGGATGGGGCGGGGCGCTGGAAACAGACGATGTATATTACCATTCCGGCACTTATCCCCATCGGGATCGTTATTGCCACGCTGGCGCTGGGCAACGTGTTGAACGCCAACTTTGACCAAATCTTCAATCTGTACAGCCCATTAATCTATCAGCAAGCGGATATCATCGATACGTTTGTGTATCGCGAAGGGCTGCTGAGCGGACAGTTCAGCTTTGCAACGGCGGTCAATCTGTTCAAATCGGTCATCAGTCTGATCCTCATCGTGATCTCGTACCGACTGGCGTATCGTTTTGCCGGATACCGAATTTTCTAAGAAAGGATGATGATGAACCATGTATCATAAAACGTTACCTTATCGCATTTTCAGCATCTTCAACAATGTGTTTCTGACCATCCTTTCGGTGCTCTGCTTGCTGCCGCTGTATCACTTGCTGATGGTTTCACTCAGTTCGTCCGCCCCTGCGAATGCAGGGCTCGTGACATTCTGGCCAATTGGATTTACGTTCGAGGCGTACGCCAAGACGTTTGATAACTCCAACTTCTTGTCCTCGCTCTGGGTATCGGTGGAGCGGACGGTGCTGGGCACCGGGCTTGCACTCATCGTCAATACGCTTGCGGCGTATGCTCTGTCGAAGGAGACACGTGTGTTCCGCGCTCGTAATGTCTACTTGTGGTATTTTGTGATCACGATGCTGTTCAGTGGGGGGCTTATTCCGGGATATATCCTCATTCTGAAGCTGGGTCTGATGAACACGCTGTGGGCGCTGATTCTGCCGGGGCTGGTGGCGGTGTTCAACATCATTCTGTTGCTGAATTTCTTCCGTACGGTGCCGAAAGATTTGGAAGAGGCCGCATTTATCGATGGCGCAGGTCATTTCCAGTCATTTATCAAAATCTATCTGCCCGTGTCCGTGCCGGTTATTGCTACCGTGTCCTTGTTTATGATGGTGGGGCACTGGAATGCATATTTCGACGGGATCATCTACATCCGTGATTCGGAGAAGCTGCCTTTGGCGACATTCATGCAGACGATTATCGTGCAGGGCGACATGACCAAGATGGACCCGCAAGCGATTGCGAACCTGTCCCAACGGACCATCCGGGCGTCACAAATTTTCATCAGCGCACTGCCGATCTTGCTCGTGTATCCATTCCTGCAACGTTACTTTGTAAGTGGAATTGTGGTCGGGGCCGTGAAGGAGTAGGGACTTAAGGCTGTAATTGGAATGGCGTTAATAACGATTGAGAAGTGGAATGCATGTGTAAACTTTTGTTTTCAAGTTATGTGAATGTAACGTGAAAAGGAAGCTGTCAAACTGGGGAAGGCCAGGGAGATAGCTTCTTTTTTGTAGTCTTTAACAGATCACCTTGTATTACGTTTCTTCATCCATATCTTTAAGCAACTATACACAGTTACGATGATGTTCAACAATAATACACCTAAGTATCCGTCCGTATATTGAGTTCGCTCAATCCACTTGTTCACCAGTTCTCCAGAAAGAGCTTGTTTTGCTAAGTAGTTATTAATATCATTCGGAAGAATCTCATTGATGTAAATGAGTGGGAACTCCATGCTATTGGGGGAGAAGGCTAGTGGTGGATAGAATTCGACCCATTTCTGACCTGTCCATCGATCAAACTTATACTTGAAGTCCGCGCTGGACTCAGATTCAAGATGGTCCCATCTCATAAAACCGAATAGCAGTAGAATACACAGTGTAAAAATGCTAATGAATATCTTTTTATTTTTCAAATGATCACATCCTTTTTGGCGCGAACTATATCTAGTTCAACCGATTGGGAAGACCCATTTGGTGCTAATAGGGCTTTACCGTTTTTATTTTATCAACACTATCAGTTCTCTGTAAGTATATTCCTTCATGTTCAACTAAATCTCTCCGGTTACCTTTATTTGAATAAAATGGTACGATAGGAAAAATAAAAAAAAGGAATACGAGATGAACATATATAAGCGCATGTATGGGGTAGCATCTACAATTCACTCTACGAGCAGGGGGAAAAGAAATGGAATTCAGAAAAATCTCTTGGGATAATTTTATTGAATGTATTGAACTCAAGGTTTCTCCGGATCAGCAGCAATTCATCTCTTCGAATCAGCATGCACTTGCAGAAGCGTACATAGCCTCGGATGAGGGGCAGATCATTATCACATTTGCAGTATACAAGGAAGAACGAATGGTCGGATTTATTTCGATGTATTATGACGATGGGGATGGAAATTTCGAATACAGCAGCTATGGCATTTTCAAAATGATGATTGACCATCGGTACCAAGGCCAGGGATACGGCAGAGAGATGGTAGAGAAAGCGATTGCGTATGCACGGTCAGCCCCGCGTGGGGAAGCTAAAGTGGTAGAGCTAACATATAAACCAGAGAATGTGGCTGCTAAGAAAATCTATGACTCGCTTGGTTTTCAACTTACTGGTGATGTATTGGCTTGTGGTGAGGTGCAGGCAGTGTTAACACTGTAATTGCCCATCTCCCACCATTCCTGCTATAATTCCCGTATATCGACTGCATTGGGGGTTATGACGTGGCAATAGGGATGATGCCGGATTGCTCGTTCGCTAGAAAGCCTTACGCAAAGCCTGAATAGGGGCGGACTTTGTGTAGGGCGCGACAAAATGAGATCGTGTGCCCTGAAATCAACATCAATATCATGGTTCAACCCGCAGGCTTTGCACCTTATTTGCTTGACCACTATAAATAAGGGGCTGAAGGCCATGCAAACACCATTTATTCATAATCATCAATATAACTACATTGTTAAACAAGCCGAATTTCTGTTAAAAACGCTGCGCTCGGTCGTGGACCCCAAAGTATTGGATACGGTCCGCTACACCGTCAGTACGAATGCCGTAGGCATCTTCGAGGATCTGACGCTGGAACAGAAGCAGCTGCTGGAGCAGTTATCCACGTATGCGACACCGCATGACGTGCAGCTCTATCTGAATCAGCTTGAAGACTATCTGATTCCATACCCACAGGTTACAGCCAAGCAGATTCAGAAGTTGTTTCCAAAGGCGAAGAAGCTCAAACTTCCTGATCTGGAATCTATCGATTATGTACACACCACGTACCTGAGATGGATCGATATTGCGACAAGCCGTTTGTTCATTGTGTACCCGCACGAAGGCAAATTCCTCGGGATTGAGGGACGAATTACGCCCACGAACAAGAAGGGATACTGTATGTTCTGTCATCGCCATCAGGAGCTTGGATTCTACAACGTGAAGACCAAGGCACAGTCGGCGGACAATTTTGCATCTGTTGGCCAGTATGTGTGTATGGATGATAAGGCATGCAATGAGAGCATTACGGATATCAGCATGCTGGAGAGATTCTTGCTGGCAACGATGAAATAAAGCTGGAGATGCGTGTGTAACGAATATAAGCAAATTATGAAAACGACGTTAGTATCGTAAAATAGCACAAAACACAGGAAGGGTCGCTCGGTTGAGCGGCCCTTTTTGATGTGTGATATGGAGGTTTTACTTACCATAACCGCTCTTGAAAAGCGGAAACGGGGGATTTATTTTACCAAAGGCGGAGCGGAATGTGAGATGTTTATTTTTCCAATCGTGAAAGGCGCAGATGGACCTTAACCATTTATGTTACTGACTGTTCGGCAGAAGCGCTAACATAGTTCAGTCCCAACTCATACGCCTGATTCAGCAGTTCCTCATAATGCTCCGGCGGTGCTTCTACGGTATTGTACAGAAACTCAACCTTTGAATTAGTCACGCCACAGTAATCGGCAATGCCGACATTGAGCAGGTTTTGAATCGAGTCACCATAGCCCCGCTTATTCATCTGTTCTTCCGTTACACCGGAAAGAGCGATCCACAAAATCTGCTCATGATGCAGCTTGTTCGCACCATAGGCAAAACTGTTGTTCATGACGCGGTCAATATACCCTTTCAGCATCGCTGGCAGATGCCACCACCACAGAGGGAAAACAAAAGCAATTGCATCGTGTTTCTTGAGCCGTGTAATTTCCGTTTCAATCTGAGGGGAGAATCGCTGATTATCTTGCGTATAGTCCGGTTCATCTTCTGCTCGCAGGATCGGATCAAAACCAATCTCGTGCAAATCCACGATTTCAGCTTGATGACCTGCTTCTGTCAGACCTTGAACGAAACGATCGGTGACCTGGAAGGTCAGGGAATTTTTGCGCGAATGAGATACTACTACTAATACGTTCATTATTAATCACAACCTTTCTGGAGCACGGTTCGGTAGCCGTAACTCCTCTGCTGATGCTATTATAAACAGAGTTGAAAACATCTGGAAGTACGCACTTTGATGTTCTATAGGGAGATGAAAGTACCCTAGGAACATGAAATTTGAACGTGAACTTAAATGTACCTTGATGGAAATGTCATGATTTAAGAACCCTGATATAAAGAACCATGATATGAAGGCCATGACATTGAGGCTCAGAAAGATATCGGAGGGAAGATCAAGATGGAACAAGGCAAGACCAGTACTGAGGCTCCCAAGAAATATAGAGTTGGTGTTGAAGCAGCGTTGGAAGTGATGGGTGGAAAGTGGAAGCCGCTCATTATTTATCATTTGTTTACAGGTTGCAAAAGAACGTCGGAGCTGAAGCGGTTAATCCCCGAAATTACACAGAAAATGCTGACAACGCAGCTCCGAGCACTGGAAAAGGACGAGATCGTGCAGCGTAAGGTGTACTCTGAGGTTCCTCCACGAGTGGAGTATGAACTGACAGCTTATGGATTGGGACTTAAACCCGCGCTGGATCTTCTGTGCTACTGGGGGGAAGAGCATCTGGATAAGGTTTACGGCGATAAGTCGAAGGTGTTGGAGGATTTTTAATTCCTGGAAAACGTGAAGGACAGGGGAGAGAATCGGTGAAACATACAACGAATGCGAAAGGAGTAAGCCAAGTGAACCAAACGGGTCAATTAAGTCATTCCGACCAAAACACACAAGCCAATAGGGCTACACAAGCTAATCAGTCCACGAAGGATACTCCGGCCAACTTAACCGATTTAACCGCTCTACCCAAACAGTCTGTGCCGATCCGCTGTGAAGGGGTTGCTGTGGTACTCTTGAAGAAGTATCTGAATGAATTTCATGTGCTGATGCTGAAACGGGCTGGTCGAATGCTGCATGGTGAGTGGTGTTATATCGGCGGTGGTATTGAGCCAGGGGAAAAGGCATGGGAGGCCGCGATTCGAGAGATTCGTGAGAAAACGGGCATCACGGATATTCGTTTATACACGTCTAATCAGTTCGAACAGTTCTATTCACAGGCAGAGGATTATATCTACATGGCTCCCGTATTTGTAGGTTATGTGCACGAAGATCAGTCTGTCCAGTTGAATCATGAGCATAGCGATTACCGATGGATGACGTTTGACGAAGCCAAACACAACGCGGCACTGCCCGGAATTGATGATATTCTGGGTTTTGTAGAAAAGCATTTTGCCAGAAAAATACCTTCCAAGTGGTTGCACATTAATATAGAAAATGATTAGGAGGAATATTGCATGACGTATAAGACGATTTATCCAAGAGCTGTACTGCAATTACTTTGTATGCTAATGATTGTAGTTTTATTTTCTAGAAATGTTTTTTACGGTGAAAATGGTGTTATGAAATACATCGCTTTATCTTTTTTCGTCTTTATTCTAGGCTATATCATCTTTCTAATCTGGCGTTTGCTGTTCACCAGACCTAGCATTACGCTGGAAAGTGATCATATCATCTCTACCAAATTACAGAAATACGATGCATCTCAGATTGAGTGTATTTATATGAACTACAGACGAATCGGGTTTAAACGCTATGGCAAACGGATTGTGCCAATGGATTTATGCTTTTATTTTAAGGGAGATCAAGAAACCGCAGGTGTAGAAGCAGTCCGTGAGTGGGCCGCGCGGAACGACAAAGAAATCAAACATAAATTTTTTCAATCCTGGGTGTAGACCGGCATGTCTGTGAGAGTAAGGGAACGTTGAGGCTGGAGAATCTGGAGGAGTAGCTATGAAATACTTAACAAAAGAGTGGTACGATACGTGCCAGCAAACAGGGCTTCATTTTGGGTTGAGAGTACATAAAGGCGCGGGGGCGCTGGATGAGGATCTTTTCCAGAGACTGTACAAACGGAAGGAAAAAGAACATGTAAAGCAAGAGCGTGAGATATACGATACCGATCCACGTTTCATGCTGGAGAGTGATGGTCAAGTGATGACCCGTGCAGACAAAGCTTTTAGCGGGGAAGAGATCACGGCGGAAGATCAGATGGTGTATCACATGCCGCCGGAAGAGCGAGCGCATATCGAGAAGCTGATTGCGGAGTATGATGTCCGTCCTGCTTTTGATGTGAAGCAATGCAAAGACAAGTATAAAGAAGCGATGGAGTGGAACTACCAATACCATGCGGAGAAATTACCCGCGCACATCTTGAACCAGATTGCTGACATCCGTGTGTTTGCACTGGGATATTGCACGAGAGAAGTTATGCAGCAGCTTAAGAAAAAGAGTGCAGAGAATACCCAAGAGATGGAACGTATCGGACAAGAATACAGGGAAGCGATGGTGAACCAGAATATTGCGGATGATGTTCGCAACCAAGTACAATTTCATGATTGTCAGGTGACGGAGCTATTGCCTTCGGAGAATCTGGTTATTCGTTTTGACAACCGGGGAGGCTTCACTGAAATGAATAAACTCACGTTGATTGCACCTGAAATTCTTAAGCAAGAAGGTGAGGTTGTGGGCAGTCACTGGCTGTACCAAGAGCTGTACCGGATCGATAACGGGTACGAACTGCATGTTCTTTTGGACGGAGAACCCATGCCTGAATTGATTGTACGTTGTACAGATATTGTTGCCGAGACCGAGTGAGGGGGTACCTTTCTAGATTCGTTTGCATTATCAGTAACTCTTGTATGTAAAAATAGAGATCATGCCTGTTCACACCAAGGCATGATCTCTATTTCAATGGGTCATGTATGCTTAATCCCAATTCCATATCTCTACCCGGTTCAGATGCACATGCCGGAATTCCGGATTCTCGCTAATCTTCTGCAATTCACGTATGGGCCCTGTTACAACAGCTCCATATACTAGTACG
This sequence comes from Paenibacillus sp. NN59, assembly GCF_057597225.1. Lineage (NCBI taxonomy): Bacteria > Bacillati > Bacillota > Bacilli > Caryophanales > Paenibacillaceae > Paenibacillus > Paenibacillus sp. NN59. The sequence continues at coordinate 1,842,559 of NZ_CP199678.1, forward strand.
CCATTCTTTTTCAGATAGTTAAGTCTTCGTTGATCCCAATCAACACCGTTATAACTGAGGCTGTTCGTCATCCATTCCAGATCAGACATCATGGCTTGGATTTGTTCCTGCATCGTTCCTTCTGACTGTGCCAGCTCCTGATCTTTAGTGTCTCTAGGAAAATAATTAAACCATCGGCCTCCGCCGTCTTCCATTTCATAGAGCGGCTTAAGAGTCAGATGAGGAACATCATAATCAAACAGTCCTGCTCTCGTATAGGAAAGATTTTTTTCCTGCATTTCGCCTGAATAGATCGGCATTGCTGTTACTCGGACATCATACTTAGAGAGCAACTGCATCAATTGCTTCGGCGATTTTAAATTTTTCAATGAGATCGACATCTCGGCAACATGCCCGTCATCTATTTTACGAAGTCGCTTAGAACTGCTGTTTTCCTCCGTGTTCTCATTGGAAGGTTTGCCGTCAACCAAGTCATACGGAAGGTAAAATGGACCGCGTTCGTTACCGTTTAAATAAGCTCCTGTGCTATTCATCTTGTAACTGAATTTACCGGTAATACTCCGTTCGGCCTGAACCTCACCAGTGATCACTTCCGATGAACCGACGAGGCGATATACCTTCAGATTGGCCTTTTGTGTTAAAAAGGGAGTGACTTCAAACGTCTGATGGGGGCTTTTTTCGACGCGCAGTCCGTCACCATGAATCTCCACCACCGAAATAATGGAACGCATGAACTCGTTCCGCACCTTGGATTGATCGAAATACATATGCAGAGCCGTGATATAGACATGATAGAGCACAAATATTAAAAATAGAATTCCCCCTGCGTTCAAGAAAAATTTCCAGCGTGTTTTCCATACCATTCGTCTAAATTGCTTATGACCCCATTCCGGGCGTTGAGGTTCGAAATCATCTGCATGGAGCACATACAGATCATCTGGTTCCGTTGGCTTGGACATCATTCATTCTCTCCTTTCATCTGTAACATCTCTTCTTTGAATCGTGCTCTGGCGCGAAACAGGGTAACTTTGACCTGACTCATATTCATATCCAGAACCTTGCAAAGTTCCTTGTAAGACAGCTCATTCATCTCGCGAAGTAGCAGTACAGTCCGATATTGTTCGGGCAGTTTCTTCATGACCTGTTGAATGAGCTTTACCCGTTCACGAGCGGCGAGTACTTCCTCAGGAGTACGATATGTATTCTCTACACTTTGTTTCTCCAGTTCCCGGCTCATTTCCATTTCCCCGCGGTTCTTTCGGTACCAATCGATAAATAAATGTCGGGCTACTTTGTACAGCCATGCTCTGGCATAGTCGGCATGTTCGGTTTTCATGGATACCATAGCTCTGTAAAATGTTTCTTGAACTAACTCCTCAGCCGTTTCTTGTGATCCACACATTCGGTAGAGATAGAGATGCAGGGAGGATTGGTACTGTTTGAATAGTTCGGCATATAAATCACTCCTCATTCCAGATTTCATCCTCCTTCATTTAAGACAACGGGTGGAGTTGAAAAATGTTACAATTAAATTGAATATTTATTAATAATATGAATTCGATTATGCTTTTGTCAGGCACATAAGTTCATAGACACCAAGGAGATGTACACGACTATGGAGTTATTTACAGCGTTAATTTCCGTTTTTGTATGCATTATTGTTGTGCTTATTGTTGCAGCGGTTGTGCGTTATGCCGTGGATTCGTCCAAAACATCAAGGAAACTTGATCTACTGATGAAGGAAGTACGTGATCTGCGCGTAGAAGTCAGACGGCTTCAACATGCAAAAGAGCAGGAGGATAATAAACATATTATCGATGAAATAGTGTAATAGCTGTGTGAAGCGGTGAGATCTTTAAGTTAGTGAATAGTGATTAATACAATAACTTAAATCGGGAGTGAACAAACCTTATGACTGCAAATCCAAACGTTCAGGCTGTTTTTATCGACAGAGATGGCACGATCGGAGGTACAGGACATTTTATTCATCCGAGAGACTTTGAGTTATATCCGAATGCACAGGAAGCGATTACGCTCTTAAAGCAAAACGGAATGAAGGTTTTTGCACTCACCAATCAACACCGAATTTCACGCGGACAGGCAACGGTTCAGGAGTTTGAACAGCAGTTTCAGGAATACGGATTCGATCAGGCCTACATTTGCTCACATGAAGAAGAATGCGGCTGCCGAAAGCCTAAACCCGGCATGTTACTTCAGGCCGCGGAGCAGTACAATTTGGATTTGACCAAGTGCATCGTAATCGGAGACGTAGGCGAGACAGACATGCTTGCTGCGCATGCTGTAGGCGCGACTAAGGTCATGGTGAGAACAGGCTGGGGCGAATCCTCATTAACGAAGTTCAGAGATAAATGGGCTCAGACGGAGCCGGATTATATTGCAGCAGATATTTTGGAGGCAGTGCATTGGATTATTGACAATTTGAATGAGTAAATGTTCAGTGTATAAGGGGAGTGATGGGATGATCGCAAGAACATGGCATGGAGCGGTACCGCTGGAGAACAAGGAAGCTTTTCTGGAATATGAGGTTGAAACAGGTGTGGAAGATACACTCGCTGTTAAGGGAAATCGCGGAGCGTATCTGAAAGTTGTGGAGCAAGGAGACTACGCACACTTTTTCCTGTGCACCATGTGGGAGGATATGGAGTCCATGATGGTATTTGCAGGGCCGGAGCCTACCATTGCGGTAACTTATCCAAAGGATGAGGAGCTTGGTTTGATCTCTGATCCGATTGTCATTATACAGGAAGTAACCAGTGCAGATAGTCCATTTGAGGATGATAAAAAAGTACATAACATTTAGGGGGGAATGAAGTTGAAGGCATTATCCATCATTGCAGTTGTAGTATTTACATTGACGTTATTTTTCATTTTTGTTTTGGGACCCGTAGACGAGGCGGCTGCAGTAGGATGGGCATTTTTATCTATGTTTTTTGCCATACCTTATTCGATTTTTGTGCTTGTAAAGGTCAATAAATTAAAGAAACCCGTAGTTAATGTCCATGAACAGCTGTTACAATTGGGGGATTTAAAGGACAAAAATATCATCTCGGAGTATGAATTCGACCAGAAGAAAGAGAAGTTGCTTGCAAAGATTAGATAAAACAGGAGAAAGGAGAAGGGGAAAAAGGAAAGGGAGAAACATATGATAAACATCAACCCAAGCACCAAGGAGATCAACGAGCTCTTGCAAAAGCATAGCATTCACGAACACATCGTGGAAGTAAAGCAGCTGTCGGGAACGACGGCGGGGCGGGTGTTCAGGCTACTTGCGAGCTCGGGCGAACGGTACATTTTGAAATGGGATGATCCTGAGGACATTCGTGTTACATGTCAGTTTATGAATACATACAGTGAAGTGATGCTGTTGCCAAAGGTTCTTTTTATGAGTTCGGACAACACTTATTTTTCATACAGCTTTATGGAAGGTGTGACTCATAACCATCGGGGAGCGAAGAAAGCATGGTTAACCCGGCTGGTGAAAGAGCTGTTGAATACATATGTACGTTTGCCGGATACAAAGTTATGGGGAAGAATGGAGTATCCACGTGAGACATGGAAGGCATTCAATCAGATTAGTATCGATGAGGCGAGAGAGAATATTGGTGATGTGCTTACAGCGGAAGACTACAATCTGGTTCAATCTACAGTGAATCGTCTGTTTCATGAGGATGAGTCGGAGAGATTTCTTTTGCACGGGGATGCGGGTGTTCATAATATTGTGTTTGAGCAAAAGGAACTGATTGGGGTCATTGACCCATCTCCGATGGTCGGCCCGGTTCTCTATGATTTTCTCTATGCTTTTTGTTCCTCCCCCGATGACCTCGACCCGATATTGTTATGGGATGTATTCGGTCATCTTGAGCAGGTGACTATGGATAAGTTCAGATTGATGGAAGAAGCAGTGGTTCATCTATACTGCCGGATCGGGCTAAGCAACAAACATCATCCGCAGGACTTGCCTGAGTATCTCGAAGCGTGGGATTTGTGGAAACGGTATATAACATAAAGCCAACCTTCGCTTGGAAGGTTGGCTTTACTTTTGCATTAAGGAAAACCATATTATTTTGTGAAGAATGGAATAGCCTCTTTTAGAATTTCTTCACCCGACAGAGGCCCCTTACCCAGTGCCCATATTTCATCATTAACAACGAGCACATGTTTATCTTTCACCGCTTTAATCGATTGGAAGGTGCTGTTATTCATCCATTTATCCAGGTCAGCCTTCGCCCCATAGATGACCAGATAGTCCGGGTTTTCCTGTACAAGGGTTTCCAGATCTACATCGGCTACGTCAATCTTGCCTGGCGTCTGTTGCTGACTGGACTTGTTCTCATCGAAGCTGTATTCCGCGCCGATTTTCTCCAGCAGAGTTGCGATATATGAGGTTTTCATCCAGATGTAAAAGTTTTTCTCCAGTGCTTTCACGACGATAACTTTAGGTGTGCCCTGGATTTGAGCGTGGGTCTGTTCAATGTTCTGGTTCAGTTCATTCATAACCTGATCATGTTCTTTTTCTTTGCCAAGCAAGGTTCCCAGCATAGCGAAGTTTTGCTCCATGTCTCCGTAACCATTGGTATAGAGCGCGATGGTCGGTGCAATTTTCTCCAGATCCTCACGTATGGCTCCGTGCACATCGGCATTGGCGATAATCAGATCGGGCTTGAGGGAAGAGATGACTTCCAGATTAGGCTGCTGGTGATTTCCAACAAAAGTATAGTCCTTCACCTGATCTTTCAGGTAACCAAGCACTTCCGCTTTATAAGAGCCTGCAATCCCTGCTGGCGTTACACCAAGGGAGACGAGCTCATCCGTGAAGGAGAAATGAAGGGTAACGATTTTTTTGGGCGAGACAGGGAGTTTGGTTTCTCCCCAGGCGTTCTTTACAACAAATGAACCGTCTGAATTAGAGGTAATTGAAGGAGTCGTTGTTGTATTGGCTTCATTTGAACCTTGGTCTGAAGATGATGTTGCAGTGGAGGAAGTGGACGCATTACCACTATCCGTTTTACTCGGTTCATTGGCAGAAGCCGCTGACTCCTTGTCCGATGTAACACCAGCGGTGTTGCCAGCCGTTCCTCCGCCACATGCGGTGAGAACCAGCACAAGAGTTAATATAATTACCATAAATAGTGATGTTCGTTTCATTGGGAATGAACCCTCCATATTGAAAATTATTTTTTCTGTCCTTGCTTGATGATCAGGTATACAAAATAGGGCGCGCCGATTAACGATGTAATGATGCCAACGGGAATCTCCATTGGAGGGATCAGAATGCGGCCAATCATATCGCCAAGCATGACAAGTAGCGCGCCGAGCGCCGCGGTAAATGGGAGGGAACGGATGAAGTTCTCTCCAACCAGCTTATGGGACAGATGTGGAATAATAAGTCCAACAAAGCTGAGATTCCCCGATATACTGGCTGAGCTTGCGGATAAAGCGAGAGCCACAATGAGTAGTACCGTTCGCACCATGCGAACCCGGGTGCCTAAGGACACCAGCACGGATTCATCCAGCTTCAAAACATTTAAGTACCTTACGAGCAACATGGCGGCTAACAATCCTGCTAGCGTCCACGGCCACAACATCTCCACATGTTGCAAGCTGCGCGCATATAAGCTGCCTTTAAGCCAGACCAGTGCCTGACTGGAACTCATGGCATATTTAACGATAAGCATTTTGATGATGGCCTGTAATGCAGAACTAACGGCTATACCCACAAGAGCGAGACGGATCATGGATGTGCCCTGGCGGCGATAAGCGAGCAGGAAAATGATTAGACTTGCCGCTGCCGAACCTGCCATCGAATAGAAAGGCAACCAGATTGCGGGTGTTAACGGCGCAAGTAAAATAATGACTACGGTCACCAGCCCGCCACCTGCTGTTGCCCCGATGACATCAGGTGAAGCCAGAGGATTACGCAGGACAGTTTGCAGGATGGCACCTGCGACAGATGCAGCAATGCCTACAAGCATGGCGCAGAGAACACGAGGCAACCGAAGCTCATAGATCGTGCCCGATTGCGCTTGAAACTGGGCGATGATTTCATGGAACGTAACGGGGGTTGCCCCGAAACGAAGCGACAGGATGAATACCAGCGCTAACGAGAATAAGACTGCGGTCATCAGTGCAGCAAAGCTCCAGTTGGATCGGGAGGACGGATTTTTTAAACATGTCATGAACGTTTCCTCCCGCGCATGCGCATGAGCACGATGAAGAACGGTGCTCCAATAAACGCAGTAATAAGTCCAACCGGTGCTTCCAACGGATAGAAAAGCAGGCGTCCGATCAGATCGGCATACACGAGAAGCACACTGCCTGTCAGCGCAGCGAGTGGTACAATCACCCGATAATCGATACCTGTTAACGTACGAATAATATGTACTGCCATTAAGCCAATGAACCCGATGGGGCCGCATACCGCCGTTGCTGCACCAACGAGCACAATAATGGCTACCATGATTCCGCTCCGTACCATGGTTAACCGTTGTCCGACAGATATCGCTGTATCCTCACCCATAGACAATACATTTAACTGGGACGCAAACAAGCAACAAAGGATACTGACGGGAACGAGAGTGACTAGCGAGAACATGACATCTTCCCAGGACATGCCCGACAGATCGCCGGCCATCCAGCGCAGCAGTTGTTACAGATCGGTATCATGGAATATGATCAGCGTGGTGGTCATTGAACTAAAGAACAGACTGTTCACGAGCCCGGTGAGCACCACACTGCTAGAACTGAAGCGACTTCGCACACTGAGCACATAAATGAGAATGCCGCTGAGCGCAGTTCCCAACATGGAAGCCGTTACGGTGAAAAAACGGAATGTTTGGAACTGCATCAGCACCATCAGTGCAGCAATCGCCATGTTGGCCCCCTGATTAATGCCCATAACCTCCGGGTCTGCCAGATCATTCGATGTTAAAGACTGAAGCAGACATCCCGCAATACCGAGTCCGGCACCAACAAGTACCGCAGCGAGAATTCGGGGCAGTCTAATCGTGGTTACCGAGCGAATCAGGGATTCGTTGTCCGTCCAGGCGAACCAGTTGAACAGGATCGGTTCCTTGCGACTGGGTTGCAGATGAAAGATCACGGCCAGATATGCGCCCGCAACAAGCAGGATAAGTAATGTCAGGCCGATCCAGATGGGCTTCGACAGGCCTAGATGTTTTCGTACGGCAGAAGCACGAGATGAATTATGAAATGAAAGAAACATGCCGGATTACGTTCATCCCCTTTTCGTTTTTAATGAAAATGATTATCATTGTTGATATAATACATAACAGTTGTGTGATTCATGTGTGTTTAGGAGGAAAATTGTGAGACGTTCCGTTTTATTAATAGAAGATGAAGAATCCATTCGTGAGCTGGTCACGGATTACTTCAAGCAATCCGCTTGGCAAGTTATTGAAGCAGCTAACGGGGAAGAAGCACTTGAACTGTTCAATGCCTGTCCTCCAGACTTGGTGATTGTAGATCTGATGATTCCCAAAGTGAGTGGCTGGAATGTGTGCCGGCAGATTCGATCTCAGTCTACCGTGCCCATCATTATCCTTACTGCAAAATCGGAAGAAGAGAATAAGCTGCTGGGCTTTGAGCTAGGTGCCGACGATTATGTGACGAAACCGTTCAGCCCGCGAGTGCTGGTTGCCCGCGCGGAGACATTAATGAAACGTGTGGACAATACAGTAGGACAGGAAGATCCGATCATTTCTTTTGGCAATATAAAAGTATATGAGAGAAAACGCGTAGTGGAGTCAGATGGTCAGCCTGTCGAGCTGTCCTATAAGGAATATGATGTGTTGCTACACCTGCTCAGGCATCGAAACTTCCCTTTGACGCGTGAACATTTGTTAAACCAGGTGTGGGGTGTGGACTATTTTGGCGACCCTCGCGTGGTAGATACTCATATCAAAAATCTGCGTAAAAAATTAGGTGAAGATGCCGGATATATTCGTACGGTGTTTCGCATCGGGTACAAGTTTGAGGTTGAATCGTGAAAACGAGAGGGATCGTATTTAAGCTTTTTGCTGCCAATCTTGTATTTTATATCGTCTTCTTTGCAACGGTTGTGGCAGGACATTTCTGGTTCTTTGAACGTTTCTACCAGCATGAACGAGCCAGTGATTTGGGGAAAAAGCTAACATCCTTCGCTATGGATTATGCCCGGCAGAAATGGCCTGAGGAGAAAACACCTATGGTGATGGGCAGTTTCATTACACAAAATCATGTGCAAATGGCGGTTCTAAGTAAAGAGGGTGAGGTTCGCTACGATAACCCGTTTCGAATTCAACTGAACACGGATAAGGGACAATCGCTACCTGTGGCCGTTTCCTTTTTTCCAGACATCTCGGCTCTGACTTCGTATGGTTTGCAGCCTGGTGATCGCGTGACGGTGCAAGGTGCTTATTACATGGAGCATGGAAACGCGCTGTTCTCGCCTTATGTCATTCGTAAAGAGGGGTCACCCGCGGTTGGGGTGCTTCCTCACAACGCCGATCGGGAAGGCGTCATTGAGATTAGTGGCACCGTAAACTCGGTATTGTTGCCTGCGCCGGGTCAGTGGAATAACCGGGAAGGTATTATGGCGGCCGCGCTGCGCGTGTGGTTTCCTTTGCCGGAAGCAGAGCGGGAGCAGTTGGATCGGGGCGAAGCATTTCATACCGAATGGAAGGAACCTGTGAGCGGTGTACATAATCTGGTGTTTGTGCAACCGATTGTTCGTGATGGTAAGGTCGTGGAGTATCTGTTTGCTCTAACGCCCTTGACGCAGCTTGGGGAGGCATTTGGCGCGCTGGAGGTGTATTATGCCTTTTTCAGTATTGCCGGAGGGCTACTGCTGATGGTGGTTCTGTCCTTTTTCTTCTCCAAAATCGTTTCACGTCCGTTATTACAATTGAATCGTGATGCGGCTCGCATGGCAAATCTGGATTTCACGGCCATGGCCCCGATTCAGAGTAATGATGAGCTGGGTAGTCTGTCCGAAAGTCTCGTCAGTCTTTCTTCCAATCTGGATCGTACGCTAAAGGAGCTTCAACTCACGAACGAGAAACTGGTGCTGGAGATGGAATATAAAAGCCGGATGGAGCAGTTGCAGAAACGTTTTGTGTCGGATGCTTCGCATGAATTAAAAACACCCATCAGTGTGGTGAAGGGATATGCGGAAGGACTTCTGGATCAGATCGCGGAAAATAAACGTGAGCGTTATATTCGTACCATTTTGCGAGAAGCCGATCGGATGGAAAAGCTGGTGCTCGATATGCTGGAATTGACCCGGCTAGAGGCTGGCGCGGTGAAGCTACGTATGGAATCTTTTACGGCGGATCAACTTGTAGCTGAATGTGTGGAGAAGATGAGACAACTCGCCAAGGCTAAGCAGATGAAGTTCGAGGTGCAGGGTGACCGCGATGTACATGTCTGGGCAGATGCCGAGAAGATGCAGCAGGTCTTGCTGAATTATGTGAGTAATGCGATTCGCAACGGGAATGAAGGAAGTACGATTCGGATGGAGATTAGACATAATCGTGAGCATGAACAAGTGTGTATAATTGTAGAAAATGAAGGGCCTTCCATTGCAGAGCATGAGCTGACACGGATATGGGATCGGTTCTACCGCGAAGAGGATGCGCGCAGTCGTCAAGCCGGTGGAACCGGGCTGGGGTTATCTATCGTGAAGGAGATTGTACAACTGCATCAGCAGTCCTATGGTGTAGCAAATACGCCGAATGGCGTAAAATTTTATTTTACGTTGCAAAGCTCGTCGGAAGATGAGTGATTGTTCCTGAACGTACTGGTCGATGATCGGATTTCTGTGGCTGGAGTACTGTTGAAATAAAAGGGATCGTGGAAATGTTTATCAGCTTATAAGAAGAGGGCCTTGGCTTAAAGCCAGGGCTCTTGTCATTTTAATTAATACTTCATGAAAAGAATCTATAGGCACGTTTACCGGGTGTCGCTACGACTTAAGTAGTACTCCAGCTCTGAAATGAGAGTGTCAGAATTCTAACGATCCCCACGAAGCTTATTTACTCTGATATGAGGGTGTCCAAACTCTAACGATCTCCAGGAAGCTTATTTCATCCAGAAACATAAAAAATATACTGTATTGGCGCAAAATCAGCTAAATAGCGTCTCTGGTGATCGTTAGAAAATAAAAAGCAGCGAAACAGGCCAAATAAGGCTTCTGGTGATCGTTAGCGTTTTAGTTGAGTAAGGATATAATGATATCGTACCATTCAATAGCCTTTTTTCATTGACGTTTAGGAGGGGTCAGGTATGGTGGATTTAATTTTTCATATGGGGAATAGAACATGGGGAGGATATGTAATTCTAAATTGGGATGAGATTGATATTTAGACAATTACAATTGGATTGCATACATAACGGATGTGTGTCGCCGAAAAACACGCTAGACGTACTGTAATTATATCTATAAAATGTTATTATAAAACGAAACATAGTTTCGTTGAGTGAAACTTAATAGGAGGATGAATCAAATGGCCTATCATTTCAATGGCATTGATCATGTGCAGTTGGCTGCTCCTGAAGGTTGCGAGAAGGAAGCTAGAGATTTTTTTAATCAAATTCTTGGATGGACAGAAATTCCAAAGCCTGCACTGTTGCAAAAACGCGGCGGTGTGTGGTTTCAATGCGGCGTCCATCAGGTTCATATCGGTGTTCAACATGATTTTGTACCCGCTTCCAAAGCCCATCCGGCCTTTCATGTCCAGAACCTGGAGGAGTTACGCGAACACCTGCACAAGCACAGTATCCAAGTATTAGATGATGAAGCAAGAGCAGACGAGGGAGTACGGCGTTTTTATCTGAATGATCCCTTCGGGAATCGACTGGAGTTTCTGGAATTCATTGCAGTATAAACAGCAAAAAACAGGGCGATCCCTTAACGGGAACCGTCCTGTTTTGCCTTATCCCAATAAAAGGGAGTATCCGCTAACCTGCAATACATCAATGATGGTGATGCGCATGTGCATCGGGTGCGTCACCTTTGACGGTGCAGAGGACGGAGGTATCGTGAAGATGCTTTTCAGACTCAACCTGCAAGGTGACATGTTTGATCTCTTTGTGCTCCAGCAGATGCTCAATTTTCTGTACAAGCACCTCGGACGCATATACATCCATCGTTCCATCTACCACGATATGGGCAGTCAGTGCGTTCAGGTTACTGGTGATCGACCAGACGTGAACATCGTGAACACCTTTGACGCCATCCACCTGCTGAATCGTCTGCACCAGATCGTTCACATCGACGTTTACGGGTGTGCCTTCCATGAGAATGTGCAAAGAAGATTTGGTGACATAAAATCCACTGCGTAATACCAGCACCGCCACGATGACACTTGCCAGCGGATCAGCCCAGCCCCAGCCGAAGAACATCATGAGCAGGGCAGCAGCAATCGCACCAATCGAGCCGAGCATGTCGCTGATCACGTGAAGATAAGCACCGCGCATGTTCAGGTTGCTCTCGGTATCGCTGCCACGCATCATAATCCAGGCGACCAGAATGTTCACGAGCAATCCGATTGTACTGATGATCAGCATGCCCATCGTTGCCACTTCGGGCGGGTGGATGAAGCGGCCAATAGCCTCGTAGAAAATATAAAGTGCAATGGCAATTAACGTCACGCCGTTTAACGTGGCTGCCAGAATTTCAAAGCGTCTGTAACCGTAGGTTTTCCCCGTATTGACGGCTTTGGCTCCATATGTGAACGCGAGCAAAGCAATACCGAGCGCGATAGAGTCCGAGAGCATATGACCTGCATCGGAGATGAGTGCAAGACTGTTCGTAATGAATCCCCCGAAGGTTTCTACGATCATGTAGAAGGTAATGATAATGAAGGAAAAGAGCAGTACCTTTTTGTTATTCGTGCCGTGCGCGTGATTGTGTCCATGATCGTGGGTATGATTGTGCCCATGTTGTTGTCCTGACATTGTAATCCTCTCCTTTGGAACGATCCTCTGTTATGTATGTTGCGTGATCATATAGCGTTACGTGTTACTTGTGGATGTGTTGCTGATCATTTTTGTAATACGGTTCACTCCTATTTATATGAACATATGAGCAATCACTCATATGTCGTAAACTTATTATAATTCGGCCTCATAGTAGTGTCAACCAGATTTGCGAAAATATAAACATGCATCCACACAGACAGCTGTAATGTCAACTGCACCACTTAACTGCACTGGCTAATGGCTTCGTTTTTGTGCTACCATCGGGGCAGGATCACTATAGAAGGGCGGACTACGAGATGAAACATCTGCTACTAGCAGACGATGATGCGAATATTCGCGCACTGTTGCGCCATGTCATGACGAAGGAGGGATACCGGGTACATGAAGCACAGGATGGTGTGGAGGCGGTCCAAATGATACAGCAGACCCCCATCGATCTTGCGATCTTGGATGTGATGATGCCAGGCATGGACGGACTTGAACTGTGTGATTACATACGTCAGCATTACGACATTCCTATTATATTGCTGACCGCAAGGGATCAGCTGGCAGACAAGAAAGAAGGATATTTGCGGGGCACGGATGAGTATGTGACCAAGCCGTTTGAACCTGAGGAACTGGTGTACCGGGTCAAAGCGTTGTTTCGCCGATATCATCGAACTTCCAGCGATATCATTCGCATGAACCGGATTGTGATTGACCGCAACAATGTGGAAGTAAGCGATGGACAGTCGATTCTTTTTTTACCGATGAAAGAGTTTGAACTACTGTCTCAGCTTGCGCAGTTTCCGGGGCGCCTGTTCTCGCGTGATGAATTGATTCGTCTTGTCTGGGGGGCGGATTATGAAGGGGACGACCGAACGGTCGACGTACATATCAAGCGGTTGCGTGACCGCTTTGCGGACTATACAGATGATTTTGTGATTCAGACGGTGCGGGGCATTGGATACAAAATCGAGGTGAAATCGCATTGAGATCGTTATACGTTCGCATATTTCTCATTACGGTGGCGGTGATTATCGTCAGTAGTTTGCTCGGATTCTTTTTCTCCAACATCTACTATCACGCTAAACTCAAAGACTTTAATGATGAGAAGTTGGTTGGTATCGCCATGGACATGAAAAAGTTTGCCGAAGAGCAGCCTGAGCCGAGTACGGTTCAGCGATATCTTCACAATGCAGCGGCATTAGGATACGAAATCTATGTCACCGATGGTCAAGGCGATGATCAGTTTTACGGCCGTGAATTCCGCGAAAAGGAGTTGGACAAGCAGGCTGTTCGTCTGGTTCTAGGCGGCGATGTGTATCATGGCGTGGCCGAGTTTCCGAGCCAACCGTTTATTACCGGATTTTTTGACAACCAATTAAGCAATACGGTGGGGGTTCCACTTCAGGTGGGCGAGGTTCGTTACGCCATGTTCATGCGTCCCGATGTTATTTTGCAATTTGGAGAACTGCGGATTTTCTTTGCGCTCATTGGGGCATTGACGGTGGGTATCAGTGTCCTGATCTTTCTGTTCAGTACGCGTTATCTGGTCAATCCGATTGAACGGCTGTCTGAAGCGACGAAACGTATTGCGCAGGGCAATTATAATCTGAAATTAAATACAGCAAGGCGTGACGAGATCGGGCAACTCGCCCAGCATTTTATGACGATGAGCCGAGAATTGGAACGGGTGGATCAGGCGCGGCAACAGTTTGTGTCCAACGTATCCCATGAGATCCAGTCACCGTTAACCTCCATTCAGGGATTTGCGCAATTGGTAGCGGATCCGGAACTACCGGAGCAAGAACGTGCGCACTATGCATCCATTATTGAAAAAGAGAGCCGGCATCTCTCGTTGCTCAGTAAACAATTGTTACTCCTGTCTTCCTTGGAACAGGGTCATGAAGATATGACGCAAACCCAAGCTACCTTCGCGCTGAGAAGCCAATTCCGTCAGGCGGTTCAAGTGTTGCAATGGCAATTGGAGGAGAAAGAGTTATCCCTGCGCATGTCTGTACCGGAATCCATAAAGATTACAGGCAATGAAGTGTTACTGATGCAGGTTTGGATGAACTTGCTTGGTAATGCGGTGCAGCATCTGCCGAAGGGCCGTAGCATTGAGGTTCGGGCAGAGCAGTTGGATAAAGCGTGTGTCGTGTATATTCAGGATACTGGAGACGGAATTGCAGCCGAGCATCTGCCTTTTTTGTTTGACCGTTTCTACCGGGCGGATCATGCACGTGAACGTTCATCTGGCGGGACCGGCCTGGGCCTTGCGATTGTGCAGAAAATTATTCGTCTCCATCACGGCACCATTGAGGTGTCCAGTTCAGCTGAAGGCACGCTCTTTACCGTAACGCTTCCACAGATGTAATGTGTTATTCATTTTCCGTTCATTTTCACCTCCTATACTTGGATTATCAAGAGGGAGGTCAGAGCAAATGTACTTGGCTATACGGGAAATGAGGTTTGCAAAAGGACGATACGCATTGATTGCCACCATCATGGTGCTGGTTTCGTTTCTGGTGTTGTTTGTAACCGGACTTGCGCAGGGGCTGTCGTATGATAACGCAGCTTCGATTAAAAATATGGCAGCAACCCATTTTATACTCGAACAGGATTCGAATCATCGATTTACTCGTTCACAGGTGGGCCAGCAGGAGCTGGATGAGGCCCGTGCTGTCGTTGGACAGGATAATGCCGAGCCGCTTGGGGTTCGAATGACGACCGTCAGCCCGGCGGACGATACCAAGAAGATCGATGTCACCCTATTCATGGTGAACTCGGGAAGCTGGCTGGCGCCAACGGTTACCGAAGGCAATGCGATCAACGATCAGTCCGCAGGGCAGGTGGTGGTCGATCGGAAGCTGGCGAAATCCGGCGTCACGATTGGCACGGTTCTGGTGGATCAAGCCTCGGGGACGGAGTGGACAGTGAGTGGTTTTGTGCAAAATGAATCGTTCAGTCACGCACCGGTGGTGTTTATGAATGAGCAGGAATGGCTTACATTGCAAGCTGGATCACGTACTGTGCAGGCAACATCTGCAATAGGTCGAGTAGACACCGGCACTGGCACTGGAACAAGCGCGATTGCTAAAGCGAATACTGACGCTATTGGCACTGAAAAGAGCGCTGAAGCTGTAATGGGTACATCGACTCCATCTGGTTCACTGAATGCGCCAGTTTACAATGCAATCGCGGTCAAAGGTGCGGATGATCAAGTGAGCAAGTTGAGTGCCGCCTTACCAAAGACAGAGATCATCACCAAATCGGATGCGGTATCCGCTATTCCAGGTTACAAGGAGGAGCAGGGCTCATTATTGATGATGATTGCTTTCCTGTACGTCATCTCGGCATTTGTACTGGCGGTATTTTTCTACGTCATTACAATTCAGAAGACCAGTCAATTTGGCATTTTAAAAGCGATTGGAACACGAAACGGTTATCTGGCAGGCAGTGTGTCGCTACAAGTGTTGCTGTTGTCCGTCGGTAGTCTGGTGATTAGCGTATTGCTTGTGCGGCTGTTAGAATCTGTTCTTCCAGCATCTATGCCTTTTCAATTAGGAATATCCACCCTTGCATTGACCTGTGTGTTATTCATTCTGATGTCGATGGCGGGTTCGTTGTTCTCGGTGTGGAAGGTTACCAAAATTGATGCACTCGATGCGATTGGGAGGACGGCAGCATGAGAAAACGACTGGAATTACAAGGGATTACACAGACATTTGATGACGGTGGCAGCCAGCGTACAATATTGGATCGCCTTGATCTTCAGGTGGCAGAAGGAGAACTTGTCGCCGTGATGGGCCCTTCGGGTTCAGGAAAAAGTACATTTCTGTCCATTGCAGGTGCACTGCTCGAACCCACGGATGGGGAGGTACTACTGGATGGCTCTTCGATCATGGGCAAAAGTAAAACGGACATCTCGGATGTGCGGCTGCGCCAGCTCGGATTTATATTTCAAAGTGCGAATCTGATTCCTTACCTGAAGGTGGAGGAGCAGTTATTAGTAGTAGCGAAGCTTGCGGGTATGGACAAAAGTAAAGCCGAGCGCCGTGCAGGTGAACTGCTGGAGACGGTGGGCCTGTCTCACCGGCGCAAAGCATATACTGACAAGCTGTCCGGCGGAGAACGCCAGCGCGTTGCCATTGCGCGGGCGCTAATGAATGATCCGGCTGTGCTACTGGCGGATGAACCGACGGCTAGCCTCGATGCGGAGCGCGGGCTGGATATTGTAGGCACGATTGCGCGGCTCGTGAAGGAGCAGGGCAAGAGTGCGGTGATGGTTACGCATGATGAGCGGATTTTGCCGCTCTGTAGCCGGGTTCTTTTTTTGGAAAAGGGAAAGCTGGTAGCACGTTAGAGGATTGTGAATTTGCTTTTCGAAGAAATAAGTTGATGAGAAATACGCTTAACGGTTAGTTCCAGTGCGATGAGAGGGTCACAGCTCCTGTGGGAGAGGTGGCCTTCTTTTTGTGTTTTCGACTATAATTGGAAGGGAATGGCGTGTACGTTGAGGTAAAGATTCAGGCTACGAATGGATGACAGTACATCATGAATTTCATTGGGAGAGGATTGGATGCGAATGAACAGCATAGATGCACAACAATTTCCGGCACTGAGTACGTCGATCCACTGGGGAATCATTGAGGCGGAGTTTAGGCTGGGCGAGCAAATAGACGAGACACTGGTGAGTAATGTGAGCATTATTCCGTTTGTTGGAGAAGAGTGTGTTGTGTTTCAACTGGATAACGGACTGTGGGAACTGCCCGGAGGAACGTTGGAAGCAGGCGAGCACTATATGGACGGATTGAAACGTGAACTGATGGAAGAATTAGGCGCGGAGCTACGTAGCTACCAAGTTTTTGGACAGTTTCATTGCACTTCCAGTGCTCTTGAGCCGTATAGACCTCACATTCCGCATCCGCATTTCATTAGAGTCATTGGTTACGGTGATGTGGAATTGGTATGTGAACCGCTCAATCCCGAAGATGGGGAGCAGGTGGTGGCGGTTGAGGCCGTAGAGATTGATGAAGCGGTACGGCGTTTTCGGGAACAGAACAGACATGATATTGCCGAGATGTACGAACTGGCCTATGTGCTGCGAAAAAACAGATAAGGGCTGATATAACCGAAGACGAAGGGCATTGTTGGAGTTTTGAAATTTAGTGAGAGAATCTATACGCTTCCATTGGAGTTGCTGTGTGATAGGTATGTACGTATCTCATGATCGATAAATGTTTTTTGAAAGTATCTACATAAAGGAGGTTCACCCATGATTCGAGAAGAGATTAATCGGATGCTGGATGTGTTGCCGGAAAGTGAACTTAACGTGGCATACTCACGAGTTGAAATGGTGTACCGCAAATATATGTATGAGAAAATGATCGCGGACAAGGGAGTACAAGTGACCGAGTTGTGCGAGGAATCGGAGGAGATTGTTCAGCGTTGGGATGAGGTGTTTGCCCATAACCTGGATGATGTTTTAAAAGAATCGATCTATTACAGCCAGTACAAATGGCATATGTTCAGTTACGAACAGCAGGAATGTTTAGAAGGGGAAGCAGCGCGAGCGGCCTTCGATGCGGAGGGGAAACATGATTTATATGTGATGTATCAACATTCACCATATATACAGGTCTACGAAAATGCAAGCGCTGTTGTCGCAACTGATTTTGATGAACAACAGGACATCTATATCTTTGACAAGGCGTTCACATGGACATATGTACATACGCATGAATCGATGTGCGGGCCGTATTTTTATAAAATCGAGCAGGCATAGAGGGAGGGAGTTCCGTTGCAGGAGCTGTTTAAAGAGATGATCAAAAATGAAGTAAAACCTTTGTTTGCCCGTCACGGTTATACCAAAAAAGCTCTGAATTTTCGAAGAGTCGAAGACGGTCTTATTTACGGATTCAACATTCAGAAGTCCCAAGCTAATTCAGCCAATCACGTTCGCTTCTATATTAACTGCATGATTCATTCCAAGGAGCTGCAGTCTATGATATCAGGCGGTAAAACGATGGGGGAGCAGGCTCATCTGACCTGCAGGATTGAAGAGATTGTCCCATCTGCCCCAGACCGCTACTCGTTGACACCTGACACCGACCCGATCACCTTTTCACAAGAACTACTGTCCGGCCTGGAAAAGGCCGTTGAATACATGGAGAACATAACCAGCGCCAGGGATATTGTGGAGTATTATATGAATATAACCGCACTACATTTAAGCGAAGAAACCTTTCATTATCTACTGCAAAATGGCGATACTACGACTGTTCAGAAATATCTACAACAGCTACACGCTAAATATGGAGCCCAAAAGCGATGGACGATTTTTGAGAAGAAGTATGCCGCTATTTTTGCATCGTATGGACTCTAACACATTCTTCAGGATGTGTAGTAGACCGGTTCTACTTTATATAACGTTTGCTCAATCGTTGGACATAAGGCAGCATCATACACTCCATGAAATTTGATTCTAAAATAAAGACTTTTGAGAAAGTTTTTAATGTTGTTTTTTTGCCTGAAGGCAGGCAAAAATTCGGATTCATTCTCCACCGTGCCAAAACGTTGAATCCATTGTTGAACGGACGCCTGACTAAGGATGTTTCTATCCAGAATACACATGACTGGTGTTATCATTCGTTCGTCTTCGCCATCGGAGTAGACCCGGTCACTGATCGTCATTTTCTCGTACACCAGATCCAGCATCGTTGATAAATCAGCCTCATCTAATTCAATATATTGAGCCAAATCTTCCAACACATCAGCAGCATGAGCTACAGCGTGAGCCCAACCCTTAGTTTCATCATATCCACGGTAATCCTTTTCTTCTCGTACATTGTGAAAGACTACATCCTTAATCTGATGAATGCGCTCACTTGACAGGAAGGGCGATGCTGCGTGTCTCATGAAAAGAAGAGGGATAACCAGCATGGAAAAGGAACGTGTGAATACGGAGTCGGAATGGGTTTCCCCCAGTCCATAAAGCAGATGGTCACGATCTAAAACGGTGGTTAAAATGTGTTCTAATTCGGATGTAGTCAGAGAAAGGCTAGGAATCCAGTGAGATAGGGTGGTATAGATCAACTCATCACGCAATTGTGCGTCCACCGTACCGATGTTATGTAACATTTCTTGGATCAGGACGAAGGCGTCTGACTGTGCTTGATATTGATTTTCTCGTATGTACATCAGTTTTTCTTTTAAATTCATTTAAACACACTCCTGCAATTTAAATTTCATTCTAGTAAACTTATTATCAAACGTATTATACAATCTCTAAGGAGGAAAGCCCAAATGACAACCAATAAAGGAACACGGCGAACATGCGAGAAGGGACATACATTTTTTAAAAAGAGTGATTGTTCGACTTGTCCCAAGTGTGAGGCGGAGCGGAAACCGAAAGAGGGATTTATGAGCCTGCTATCTGCTCCGGTAAGACGTGCACTGGAAGCAGAAGATATTACGACATTACCAAGACTTGCTGAATATACGGAAAAAGAAATTCTGAAACTGCACGGTATAGGGCCATCGTCCATGCCTATACTGCGTAAATCGCTGGAGGAAGAGGGATTGTCCTTTAAGGTATGACTTTAATCTTTGATTTCAAGCTTTTTTGATCGTTTTCCTCATTCCTCAGCTCATGTGAAGCTACTCTATAACAGATAACAGTTCTTCCATCGTGACCTGATACAGCAAGTTCCCCTCACTCAGTAGCAGGCGATCCTGACGAAAATCCTGTCGCGCCTGTTGGAAGGGGCGTTTTTTCTCGTTCAGCAATTGGAACTTCGTTCCTTTGGTGAGGCTGCCAGACTTCTGCATTTTCTTGAAAATAAATGTTCCATGCTTCCCGTACCCGGCATCAAACAGGAAGTGATATCCATCCGTACAGAAACCGGAGGAACCTGATATATTTGGATTCAGGAAGTTCATTCGAGCAGACTCCGGTTTGAATCCTCCCGAAATACAACCAAGTGAAAAGTCACTATAATAGTAGAACCAGACTTCTTCCTCGTTCACCACATTGAGTGCGTAACAGTCAGCAATGTCTGCACTGTTATTTTTATAGAGCACATTCCCGTATGCATCCCAAGCGAGCAATCCACTCGCCCCAACGGGCTGATCCCAGCCATAGTTACCAAAGATACCTTCATCGAAGTAACTCGTCCAGATCGTTCCATGCTTCGTCACCTGTACACTCTGAATCCCATCCCCGAGCAAAAATTCTCGAATCGTCGTGCCTTCCATATCACATACTTTGGCGTTCAGATCAAATTGATCGTTTCCATAATAGGTGCAGCGCGCACCAACGAGCAGAAGATGTTCTTGTAAAGGCTGTACATAATGATAGTGAAATTGTTGTCCCCCGATGACAACTTCCTGGACATATTGATCCGATACAATCAGCACTTTGTACGTGTATGGCTCCTTTAGTTTGGTTTGCACGAACATACCTTTTCTTCGTTCAGGGACTTGATTAATAAGTAGTATATATGCAAGCCCATCGTGTCCCCACTGTACGGAGACGATATCGAAACCTTCGGTATAAACGGAGATATCTGCAAAAGGCAGTAACGTTAATTTTGGATCAGGCATGGCTAAATCCTCCTTATTATAAGTAATCGTAAGCAGCATCGTAGGCTGCTGTTGTTACGTTGAATTATGACATGAGCGGACGGGACGGAACATGGTGTAAGTATAACGAACCTGATAATAGGAGGTAGAAAAAATGAGTATGCCTCATTTCTTCACTGTAGTACAATAAGGAAGCTGTGTAAATTTTTATGGGAGGGACTAAATAGCTTTCAAGTAAGAATAGGAAAGAAACGTATAGAGTATTTATACATATGGAATTGAATAGCGGCAGTTAAAACAGCATAAGAGAAGGACGTGTTAGAAGTGCAACAAGAACCTCGACAAGAACCATTTCAAGAATCAATGATAGAATACCGTCCATTGGGTGTGTCTGGACTCGGAGGCTGGCTGATCCTAATCCAGATTGGTTTGTGGTTCACATTAGTGATGCTCCTTGCACAGATTAGCCAGTCTGTTTTACCCATTTTAAACACAGAGACATGGGAGATTCTAACTTCGAAAGATTCAGGTTATTATCACCCACTTTGGGGTCCAATGATTATTTTTGAGGCGATTTACAACATATTGTTTCTATTATTCACGGTGTATGTCATCGTTGCTTTTTATCGTAAAAAAGCGATTCTTCCACGCCTGATGATTATTTTTTACAGTCTTAGCCTTACAGTAGGCATCGTGGATTCTCTGCTGCTCTCTCAGATTCCGATGGCGAGAGAACTGACAGACGGAAGCTCGATTCGGGATATTGCAAGATCCGCCATTGCCTGTGCGATCTGGATTCCGTATTTTATCAAGTCTGAACGTGTGCAAAATACTTTTGTTCGTTAAATGATGAGACAGTGAGAGGTGACAAGAACGCCATGAAGATTTTCCTGGTTCGACACGGTGCAGACGAAGAAGGTTATCGCGGCGGTTGGAGCCAAAGGGGACTCACCGAAGCAGGTGTTATTCAAACCAGAGCTTTAGGATCGTATCTGTATGAACATAAAGAGCAATATGATATTCATACGGTGATAAGCAGCGATCTACCCCGTGCGGTGCAAACAAGCCAAGCCATTGAAGAGTCATTGGGCATTCGAGGTGTACACACACCTGATTGGCGTGAGATGAACAATGGTGACATGGCGGGTATGCTCCATGCGGAAGCGGAGGAAAAGTACCCCGGGATTTATTTTAATACGCTCAAGATGGACACTGCTTTTCCGGGCGGAGAAAGTCCGACCCATTTTTATACAAGAATACAAAATGCATTCGAGAATCTTTGTGTTCAACTCGAAGAGAAGCGAATCCAATCAAATGTTTTACTGGTGACCCACGGTGGGGTGATTAATGTCCTTTATTATGTGCTCGCTAACAGGGAGTGGAGCAATACGTCCAGTTTTTATCCCATCGACAACACGAGTATTCACACGGTTCAGAACATGAAAAATGGCTGGAGCATATTGGACACGAACAGGATTCCTCATTTAAGATCGTAAAGTAACAGAACTCCAAGGCACCATGTATCAGCGTATACGGTAATCGTTATTGCTGTCGCCGGTTTTATTCGTTTGAAATTATAGAGGTGCAGGAGTTAATTATTTTTATATGGAACGTACATAATGTCATAGCGCCCTTGGAATGTCTTTCGCTATAATCTTCAGGTTATCAGGACGTGGAGGTAACTGGCTGAAAGATAATCAGGGGAGGCGTATGACGATCAGAAACAAATATAAAGCACTTGAACTGGAGACCCCGGGCGTCTATGAGCTGGAAGGGCTAGAGGTTGGAGTGACTTCGAATTGCAATTACAAATGCGACTACTGCTGTGCCTACAATCGAGATGATGGGGAGTGCATCAGCAGTACAGAGGTTATCCGAATTATTCGTGAGCTTCCACATCTCAAGCGGGTACGCCTGTCAGGTGGCGAGGTGACGCTGAAATATCAGGATTGTCTGGAGATTGTAACGTACTGTGCAGCACATGGCATAGATACACAGCTGAACACCAATGCCAGTCTGTTGACAGAGAAAAGAATCATAGCATTACGGGATGCCGGCTTGTCCAACATCCATATTTCTTTCAACTACACCGATGCGGAATCGTATGCTGCCTACTACCGTGTGCATCCAAGCATGTATGAGAGATTAGAACGTAATATCCGTCTTTGTACGGAGCTGGGTTTGGAAACCGTACTGGAAACGTTGTTGTTCAAAGGCAATCAGGATCATATGC
This sequence comes from Paenibacillus sp. NN59, assembly GCF_057597225.1. Taxonomy (NCBI): domain Bacteria; kingdom Bacillati; phylum Bacillota; class Bacilli; order Caryophanales; family Paenibacillaceae; genus Paenibacillus; species Paenibacillus sp. NN59. The sequence continues at coordinate 1,865,360 of NZ_CP199678.1, forward strand.
TGGCGATTAGCGATAAAGTATATGACTTGGGTGTGCGTATTCATGAGATTCAGAACAGCATCAAGATGCCACACACCGACTGGAGTCAGATTGTCTCCAAAGAGTCACTGGTTCAATCGGTCACGGCGTTAATCGAACATAAAAAGCCGGATACAACGCTCTATTTTACATGTATGGATCGGTTTGCCGAACAATTGAATCTGCGTGAACAGCCAGGTGTATATTTCTCGAACTGTGTGGATGGTACGAAACAATTACACTTGCATGGTAACGGTGACATTCTGATCTGTGAGCTGTGTCATCCGGTGGTGATTGGTAACATTTATAGTGGCACGTCGCTAAAAGATATCTATAAGCAGCAGCCCGCTGCACTAACGGACTTTCTGGAAAAGCGCCCTTGCCCGGCTTATGATGCTTTATTCACATAAATCCATTCTACTTTGAGGTCTTCTGATTTCCTTTAACGGAAACGGAGGATCTTTTTTGTATTTTAAAGATAAACTCATAGCCATCTTACCTCTTTCATTTCAGATTCATTTAAGTTACCGGTCCTAATATGGCATTAGAACGTAAATGAATCTGGAGAGGTGAATGATACATGATCAAACTCTTTGAAAAAAACAATCGGAAAGACCAACATAGCATTCCTGTTTCCCGAAAAAAACGCAGGTGGCTTACCTTTACCCTTGTGGCTGTCATTGTTATAGGTAGCATTCTGTACAGCCTGGCTGACCGATATTTGATTCGGCATGTACAGGTGGTTGTGGCTGATGATAACACGGTAGCTACTCCTGCAACGGCGAATGCTGGATCTGAGGGAACAGCGAGTACAACCTCTACTACAACGAGTGCAACGGGTGCACATGCAACGTCAGATGACTGGAGTTACAGCAGTGATGATCTAAAGATACAGATTCAGAAGGTGCAGACAGGCTCCGGCTCGGATCAGATTACCTATTATGTAGCTGATGTACAGGCGAAGGACGCGAGCAGTTTGCGAAGTGCGCTGGCGGACAATAGCTTTGGCACCAATATCACGGAGGACACATCGGAGATTGCCGAAGCAAACAACGCGATTTTTGCGATAAACGGTGACTACTACGGATTCCGTGATGATGGTGTCATTATCCGTAATGGCGTGTTATATCGGGACAGCCCGACAAGGGACGCGTTAGCTCTGTTTAATGACGGGACAATCCGAACGTACAATGAAAATGATATTTCTTCTACTGAACTCCTGGCAGAAGGAGTAACGAATACATTATCCTTTGGGCCGATTCTGGTGCAGAACGGTGAAATTACAAGTGATTTCAGTCGTGTGAAAATTGACAATAACTTTGGCAATCGCTCCATTCAGGATGCGAATCCACGAACAGCTATCGGTATGATAGCTCCAAACCACTATGTGTTTGTTGTAGTCGATGGAAGACAGGATGACAGCCGGGGCATGACGCTGGCTGAACTTGCCCAGACGATGAAAGACCTGGGCGCAACCGAGGCTTACAACCTTGACGGCGGAGGTTCTTCCACCATGTATTTTATGGGCAGGGTAGTCAACAATCCTCTGGGACGTAACCAGGAACGTGGCGTAAGTGACATTCTGTATCTAACGGAGGCACAATAATATGACAATCCTTATTCCATCCTATGAACCTGACGTTCGTTTATTGAATCTGGTTATGCAGTTACAGACATTTAAGCTTGGGCCTATTGTGATCGTAGATGATGGCAGCGGGGCTGAATACCGTGGAATTTTCGAGACAGCTGAGGCGTACGGTTGTACAGTGCTGACACATGAGGTCAATCGGGGCAAAGGCCGGGCGCTGAAGACTGGTTTCCAATATATTAGAGAGCATGGCCCCAAAGGCGGAGTTGTATGTGCAGATAGTGACGGGCAGCATCTGCCGCATGATATTCGGAGTATCTTTGAGACACTGCTTGCGCAGACAAGCCCTGGCATTGTATTAGGAAGTCGTCGCTTTACAGGTAAGGTGCCTGTCCGTAGCCGTTTCGGTAACCGTGTTACCCGTACTGTGTTTGCGCTGACAACAGGCAGTAAGGTGTATGATACACAGACGGGACTTCGTGGTTTTCCATATGCGATGCTGGACTGGCTGTGCCAAATTCCCGGAGAACGGTTTGAGTATGAGATGAACATGCTGCTAAACGCACATAAGGAAGGATATGAGATTACAGAAGAATTCATTGATACGGTCTATCTGGACCACAATGAATCCTCCCATTTCCGTCCTTTGGCAGACTCGTTTCGTATCTACATGCCCATTCTGATGTTCAGTACATCTTCTGTCTTATCTGCTCTGATTGATTTTGGATTATTATTCATCATACAGTATTTCACACATAATCTGTTTCTGTCGGTGGTTGCCGCAAGGCTTTGCAGTTCCATGTTCAATTACACTGTGAACCGCAAATATGTTTTCTCCGCAGGTCGGAGTTCCAAGATTCAGCAGTCGTTACCGAAATACTTCTCGCTTGTGTTGTTGGTGCTGTTACTAAACTACGGATTGTTATATTTGTATAATGAACAACTGATCATTCCGCTATTGGCAGCTAAAATTCTGACGGAAATTTCAATCTTTGCGTTCAGCTACTGGGCACAGCGAAGATTTGTATTTTAATTAGCCTAAGGACGCGCGTATCCGTTTTAGTTCTCGATTGTGGCAGCTTGCTCAATGACAAGCGTGTTCAGCAACATGGAAAAGTAATATAAAGAGTGAGCCAACGGGCTCGCTCTTTTTCAATTGAAGCGGTTTCCAAAATATTGGATTATAGGGTACGATGGACATAGGGCTTTACGTGAATGAACCTATGGCAGGAGGTAGATCATGTATCTTCGAAGCGTTGAATTAATGTCAGACAAGATTGAGCAACCTGGGGAATATCCCTTCAGTATCCCGTCGATTCATTCCATGGGGCGACTGGAGTTTAGCAATAACGTTACGTTTTTTGTTGGTGAAAATGGATCTGGAAAATCAACATTGCTGGAAGGCATCGCTCATCAATGTGAATTTAATACCGCCGGAGGCGGGCGGAATAATGTGTTTGAAACACATGCATCTGAGTCCTCACTAGGAGACTATCTAAGACTGGCCTGGTTGCCTAAAATGGCAAACGGTTTCTTCTTGCGATCCGAATCGTTCTATCAATTTGCATCCCATGTCGATGAGATGCCGGAATCGCTTCGATATTATGGCGGACGTTCATTGCATAAGCAATCCCATGGAGAGTCTTTTCTTAACTTGTTCATCAACCGTTTCAGTTCCAAGGGGATTTATCTGCTTGACGAGCCAGAGGCCGCTTTGTCTCCAGCCCGGCAGCTCTCGTTGCTGCGAATTATTCATGACTTGTCGAGTACTTCGCAATTTATCATTGCGACACATTCGCCCATTCTGCTCGGGTATCCGGGGGCCGATATTCTAAGTTTTGACGACGGACATATTCACGAAATTAGGTATGAGGATACAGATCATTATCAGATTACTCGCAGCTTTCTGGAGAATCAGGATCGAATGCTGCATGAATTGTTTAGGGATGATTAACTGGATAACGACAAGCAGAAATACGAATTAAACCATTGGATATTAGAAGGAGAGATCGGATGAAAACAGGATTGTTAATTGTGGATATGCAAGAGAGCATTGTGCGTCAAAAGATGGATCAGAAGGCCATAGACCATGCCTGCGAATATATCAATCATGTCGCGAACGTACTTCGCTCCAATGACCATGTGGTCGTGCATATTCAAGATGTGGAAGGCATGGAGGGAGCAGAACCCGAGCAATATCAGGTCATTTCAGAGATTGATGTGGATGGGGAAGATATTACGATCACCAAAGAGAGTTCCAATGCATTCTGGCAAACCAATCTGGAGCAGACGCTCAAAGATTTAGGCGTTGAACTGCTCATCGTATCCGGTTTTGCCGCAGAAGAGTGTGTCCTGTTCACATACAATGGTGCCATGGAGCGCGGATTCAGACCCGTGATGCTCCAGAACGGTGTTCTTAGCACATATTCAGATGCCGTAGCTTCAGCCTACAGGGATCGCAACGTAATCTCGTACCCGGTGGTTGATTACTTGATTGGATCGCGGATGTCATAAACGGAGGTTACTGTTCATCAAAATGCTGATTTTATTCTCGAAGGGGGAAAAGCAGGATGGATGGATACTACATTGCTTTATTAATCGTACTTTCTTGCACGGGGCTGATCTGGACGGTCAAAGGCATTAAGAAAAAGCTGCGTCTGATGGTGTTTTTCGGTGTCATTCTGATGCTGGCACCTATACTAATCCTTATGGGCTGGATGACATGGTTACCGCTTGTAAGCTCCGTTGCACTTGTTGCTTCTTTGTTTGTGCGGAAAGACAAAGACGTCAAGAGGACAGAACTTTGAAAGAGGGGGAAGCTACGCTACTTCGTCATTGAAATCATAACATCTCTGGATAAAAGGAGGGCTTTGCTTGCCTTGGCCAATGGTTCATTTTGCAGTTGCATCTGAAATCGTACTGCATTCATCTCCATCATTCTTACTGGGAAGCCTAGCACCGGATTCCATTCATGTGAGAACGAACATACGCAGTGAAAAGGCAAAAACGCACCTCATGGCTGTAGAGCATGAATTTCCTACAGATACTGATTTTCAGCATGTTATTGAATCAAACAGACAACGGATGCAGCAAGACCACCAATTTGCGCAATACCTATGCGGTTACATCGCCCATATATACACTGATCGTGAGTGGACATATCAGATTTATCCACCTTACGAAGCTGACCCGAATGGACGAAGTGTGTACACCCATGATGTGAAAAAGCTGGAGTTTAGAATCCTGCGTGAATACGTCGGTGCTTACGGATGGTTAGATCAGTTGATGACAGCGAAAGCATATGAGTTTGGCGGTCTGTCAGCACATGAGGTGTACGAGTACAGGGGAGAAAAGTTGGATTTCCTTATGAACAAGGAGAACGAGCCTGCGGATGATTTCCATGTGTTGACGATGGACAGTATATCAACTTTTATATTGAAGACCGCCTTGAATTTGAAAACAAGATTCAAAGAATGGCATGTCTACGAACATCTATAAGTTGAACTATTCATTTACACTTTAACGGAGAGCACAGAAAAAAACTGAAAAAGCGTAGCGGTCGCCTTTATCACCGGATTTTCCCCTATGAAAAAGGGGATTCAGAGAATCTATATAGATTCTTAGCGAGACTGGGAGTGGGAAACAGGATGGGACAAGGTATTTGTTTGGTACCATATGAAGAACAATATCATCAAGATTTAACCCGGTTTACGCTGAAAAATGAACAAATTCACTTTACGGCATTGCCTGCCCAGGTGATTGAAGAGGCTATGATCAATCCGGACAAAGATCCGATCGTTATTTTACATCAGGCTGTGCCTGTAGGGTTCTTTGTTTTACATAAAGGGTCAAAATACGTGGAGCCTGTGGAGCCTGATCGCAAAATACTCATTCGTGCGCTGTCGATCTCGGAGCAATATCAAGGGAGAGGTTATGCACTGGATGCCATGAAGCAACTGCCTGATTGGGTACGTGAGTTTCATCCTGAGATTGACGAAATCATTCTCGCTGTGAATGAGGCAAACAAGGCTGCATATCAGTTGTATGTAAAATCTGGTTTTCTCGACCTTGGATTGACCCGAATGGGCAACAGCGGTATTCAGCATATTTTGCACTACAGCATGAGGTAGGGAGGCAACATAGATGGACATCGGGATGAAGCTCGAATCACATGGCTGGCTGGATATAGAGATTGAATCTCAGCAACAGGAAATCATCGAAATTCCAGTTTCCTAGTTGTCGGATGCCTTGGGGGATATGGCTAGTCAACTCATTGCCCTACATAGAGGTGCGGAAGAAGTTGTCATGGTGATGCAGACGGAGCCAGGGGAATACCGTTTTAAAATCAAGAAAATCGCTCAGGCACGGGTTCGGTTTATGGTGTACGAGATGCGTGACACTTTTAGCTCACAGGTGGTCACAGAAGGGACTTTGTTGATGTCAGAGGAATTAACTTTAGTTAAGCTAACGAAATTATTTTACCGGGAATTTAGTAAGTTAAAGAACTTAGGTCTAGAGGAATATAAGACTCGATGGAGTTATGGGTTCCCTATGGATGCTTATGAGCGAATTGGCCGAGTTGTTCAAATCAAGTAAAGAGTGAATAGAGAGGAGCTTGTAATGAAGGCTGAGATCAGAAAAGAGGATTTAGATTCGCAAAAACTAAGCTGGCTGTGTATTGAACCGATGCTGCTCTCCGTCCGCGGACAGAGTATGGAAGCCAAAAAAGAGGTATACATGCGGCTAAACGAAGGGCAACAAGCATTATACCTGTTTTACTCATATCACAATCACACCATAAGTCTGGCAGAGTTTTATTGGTTCTCGGCATATAACATCATTGATTTGCGTAGCTGGAGCGGGATCAGGAAAGGCATGCAATTTTTTGATTTGAATGAGATGATTGATGTACTGGATGATATTGAAGCACTTATAACAGATGCCAAAAAATCCGGAGAAACATGGCACGAAGTATCGCCAACCGATTTGGAACATGACCCTCAGTTGCTTCAGCAGACGGAGCATTTATACGCAGCATATCGGCAGGCTTCACAGCAAGCGATCACAACGATGAATGAGTGGGTACGGCAGCATCAGGACCTAATTTTAGAGGTTAAGGCAGAGGCATAGAAAAACGAGCAAAAGATCGTAAAACTACTCTGAAGAGTAGTTTTTTTGTTTTTAATGCAACACAACTACGGGTTCATGCAACAAAACGCAAATTAGTGGGAAGTGTCTTTTCAGATATGTAATATGAGTGGTGAGAGGAGGACGACGTGTGAAAGTTATGTTTGAGGAAAATCAGGAGATGCAGCCTAACGAGGCCAAAATAGTAACTCATCCTGCAGAGAAGTCAAAGTGGGATCGTATTCGGGAAGCGATTGGTCAATCCGAGACGGAACTGGTCGTGATTCAGGCGAAAAACAATCGTCAGGTGAGGATTAAACTTAGCAGCGTCATTGCCATTGAATCGGAAGATCGCATGTGCGGGGTGCGTGTCGTCACAGGAGAGAGATATTTGCTTAACCTACGTCTGAAATATGTGGAAAAAGATTTTCAAGATACTTCATTCGTACGAATCAACAATCAGACGATGATTAACACCACACATATCAGCAACTTTTCAGCTGCCGAACATGCCAGAATTCAGGTTAATCTGACCGATGGCTCAAGCTACTCCGTCAGTCGGTTTTATATTCAAAACTTTAGGAGGAAACTATCATGATCAATCAGCTTAAACAATCATTTTTTCAGGTATTTACGGTCACTACTCTTTGGGTCATCCTACTGCTGACGCTGTTCTACCGCGATCAGCCCATTCAAATGGTGTATTTGTGGAACATTGCAGGCATTTCCCTTATTGCGGCTTTATTGTTTGGAGTGATGTACAGCGCACTGTGGAATCATCTTACGTTGAAGCCGATATGGAACATCGTTATTTCTTCTACATGTAACATTGCCGGAGGCATGGGCATCATTTGGTTGTTTTCCAGAGAGATGTTTGAGCTAATTGCGCCTTGGTTCCCGGGAATGTGGCTTCTATCAATCGTGTTGCATGTTATTGCGTTTTATTTTTATGCTAGAATGGATAGCAGGAAAAAAGCGGAAGAATTAAACGACATTCTGAGGTAAGTCAGATGAACAGATATGAATGAAGATGAATTGTTGCAATTGTACGGAATGGAGCCTGACAAGGAACAGCGGGAGTCCATTCGTAGGCTGCTGCAACAAGAGATGGAGAATCAGAAAATAGAGGATCATGAGGTATTGAAACTGCTGTGCATCATGTTGTTTGCTATCGGGAACGTAGAGGACACAGAACTGATCTGGCAAGCCAAACGAAAAAATCAGGACGCAGGCACTTACATTGATGTGCAGCTGCTTTGCGGAGCAGGTGTTGAAGAAACAATCGTGTATCTGGAAAAAAAGGGCGGCGAACAAGCGCATGATCAGGTGCTTTATCTCAAGAAGTGCGAGCTGTACGACTTTGTGGATTTTTCCAAAGACGAATGGTTATCAGGATACAGAGGCTATTACGGCATCTGATGCCAAGGATGGAGGGATATGGTGAAGCAGGAGAGTGCTATACACGTACAGAAGCAACTGTGTGAGAAATACCATGCAGACTATGTTCCGAGTGAACCCCACCTGAAGGTAGGGATTGCCTGGAACGTAAAGGAGAAACGCGAGCCTATCCATGGGATGCGAATTCAGCCAGAAGGCGATACGACGGGCTGGTACATTTGGGCCGAGGAATATTCGGCAGCTGATGATTTCTTTGTACCGCTGCATGTTGCTCATATCGATGAATGGGATGCGAAGATTAGTCGATATCTCGGACTTGCTCCCGGATGGAGGTTCTTGATTGCCGAGGATTATGAGGACGTATGGTTTGATGAAGGGTTGCTCAATAGATAAGAAAGAGGTAAAGAGGTATTTGATTTGCGTTTAATATGATATGAAGATTTACGAAATGAGGCCAGCAAAGATGGTAATGCAGCATAGGAACACCGATATCTTTTGAAAGATGAGGATGGGAAGGAGCTCCAAGTTAAGGGTACAGGAATATTAAATAGGTTTGTAAATAAATAATTGAGCTAGCGCGCTTGCATATAGCATGGATATCCATGCAGCCAGCGTGTTTTTTTATGTCAGGAGGGAATGTAGTATGAAAGTGGATGTGTTTCCACAGCATTCGCAAATCCCACATTATGGGTTATGATGTATCTGGGAGAAAAATTTACAGCGACAGGAAGTCATGGGTTGAAAACGAACTGGGAGTGAAGTGGAATGATCCGAAAGTATGCCTTGATCCTCAGTGTTATGTCGTTGCTTGTAACGGCTTGTCAGAGTAAAACAGAGCCTGAGGATACACAACAACCGGAGGTCTCGGTAAGTACGAATGACGAATTAACCGTGGATGAAGATGAATCAGCAGTCTCTACGCCACAAGATGAAGTTACCCCGCCCGAATATGTGGATGAGAGCAAGTATTCTGGTGATGAGCTGGAAATTGTCAAACTAATGAATACGCATATGCGTTACTTATATGAACAGGATGAAAAGGGATATATGAGCCTCTTTGCGCCGGAATCTCCGATCTCCGGCATGCCGAATTATACTTTTCGTAAAATCACTTCCATGGGTGACATTACGATTACGGAACAAAAAAAGCTCTATCAAGGTGTTGTAATGATTACGGAAGTGGACGAAGACGACATCGAGTCCAGCTCCACCATGGTGTTTTGGAAATGGAAAGCAGATGGTGATGCTGCGAAATGGATCATTGCGGACATCGATTAACAAGTACAACATGAAAGAAGGTTCAGAACGCGGTGCAGAAGACATTATTTGAACTTGTGAATGAGGTGCAGGACGAAGCCACTTTTATTGCTTTCCTAAGTGCTTTAAGTAAGGATCGACAGACCTGTGCCGATGAATGGCAAAATGATTCGATCGAATCATTTTTGGAAGCTGCGGCAGATTGGGGGCAGGAATCCGTTAACGGATTAACGCATTATGAGAAGCCTGATAACCCTTGGAAGCGATGTGCTCAGATGATGTATATGGGCAAAATTTATGAGTAATTGGTGAACTATAGGGCAACTAAGAATGATACATAACGGAGGTTATATAAGATGATGGAATTTGTAGAGATAGGTTTGATTGTTGTAACGGTAATGTTGTTCGTCCTAGGTGCGATTAGTAAACGTAAATTATTCATCAGGTGGGGGGGCGCAAGCCTCCTTCTACTAGTCGTGTTGTTTATTCCGTCGTTTGTGAACGGATTTCAGAATGGATTTGTTGAAGGATGGACGGCTCGATGACTGATTCGGTGAACAGAAATATATCGTATTTGCAAGACAACAGCCGATTTAACTTTCGTGTTGCCGGTATTGTGATGGATGCGGACAGAGTTCTTTTACACCAGGCGAAGCAGGATGATTTCTGGAACTTGCCTGGCGGGCGAGTGGAGATGAATGAATCAACAGGGGATGCGATTCGGCGAGAGATGATGGAGGAGCTGGGTGTGTCTATCCGGGTAGAGAGGTTGGCATTTGTTTGCGAAGATTTTTATGAATACGATGGTAAGGAGATGCATGAAATGGGATTCTATTATGTGATCTCTTTGCCCGGAGGGCATTCCTTCTATAATGAACGCAAATTCAAGGGTGTGGAGCAAGATGGCAAATTAACGTTTCGCTGGTCTCCCATCCAAGAGACAGAGCAGATGGAGATTTATCCTGTTTTTTTGCGAAAAGAACTTGTTAATCTTCGTGATTCAAGTAGCATAAGACACTTCATTCAGAAATAGAGGGGTACCGAGTGGATATTACATTTATTCGTCATGGTCACGCGGAGCATTTGTTGAAATATCCGAAGGAGCTTAACCGATTACACCCGGGGTTGACTGAACAGGGAAAAAAACAAATCGTTTCCTTACGTAAAAACATCAACATAATGCCTCACGATACTATTGTGGTAAGTCCTACTAAACGTACTCTTGAAACGGTAGAACTATTAATGACGAATGAGCATAATGGGGCTGTAATTAGTCCTCTAGTCGGCCCTAGAATGTATCCTCAAGATCCGAAGTTTGCTCCATTAGGCTGTGATCAAATCTATTCAATGGCAGAACTCAGCTTGCTATACCCAGATAAGCAATACATAGATGTTGGATTAGAAGCCTGGGAAGAAAGTATAAATCAGATGAATACACAACAGTTCACACGACTAGCAGAGCAACTCTTGGCTTGGTGCAGAAAACAGACGGGGCATACGTTCATCGTGTCACACGACGGTACGATCACGAATTACAGAATGATGTTAGGTGAGCATGATCTAACCAGAGATGATTTTCTTGGAGAGGCAGGGTACTACACTGTCCGTGATGTTTAGCTTGAAAAGGAGAAATGGTTGATGACGCTGTTTCAGTCGATGGAGACACAAAGACTGTATATGGGAGAACTAACTTTGGCAGACCGAGAGAGTGTATTCAAACATTTTGCTGATGAAAATGTCACGCGGTACATTCTGAATCAATAGGGGGGTTCACATGAAGTCCATTTCCCTTTCATTATCGATACTATTAGCCAGTTTTATTCTGGGGGTCTCATTTATTATTGGCTCTGTACTGCTCATGAATCAGGACAAAGATTCGAGTAATGGAACACTGAATCAGACAGCGGCACAGCAGACGCTCTTGCTTGATAAGGTTTTGTTGACACTGAAAGAGACGGCTACATATCTGGGCATGAATGAAGATCAGGTGATGAGCATCATTAAAACAGAACAGAGCAGTTTGAATGCTTTTCACCACTTTGAGGGGAAAATGTTTCCATTTATAAAAGTTCAAGATCAGTTTTATGTAAGCCGGGTTGAACTGGATTTGTGGATACAAGATGCTTCAAGCAACCATCGTAGATACATTAATGGGCAATTGCAATAGTTATGGCATGTAAGGTTATTCGAATCTTCTAATCATGTACGTTATATCGCTATCCTTGGAGAGGAGAACTAGGCACTAGTATGGAAATCGTCGGACAACAGATTCGGATCAGTAGCTTAAACGAGCAGGATATGGATTTTATATGCAAACTGGAATGTGATACAAGCTTGTGGAATTATGAAGAGAGTGTGGAAACGAAGGAAGAGGATGTAAAGGAGAAGTACCGGAGTCACTTCCACGTTGAGGGCGAGACACCGTATGCGTATGATTTTGTTATCCGTCGCTTGAATGATGCCAGTGATACACCAGTGGGCATCGTTCAGATGTGGAGTTACGTTGATTTTCGCAAAAGCTGGGAGATTGGTTTCGCAGTGCTGCCTGAATATGCAGGACAGGGGTACGGAAGCGAGGCGACCCGGTTATTACTGCAATTTGCATTTAACGAGTTACAAGCACACAAAGTCGTAGGCATGTGTAATGCCGAGAATGTAAAATCAGCGGCTTTAATGCAACATGTAGGCATGACAAGAGAAGCCATTTTCAAGGAAGAGTTATGGTGGCGGAATAAGTGGACGGACCAGTGTTTTTTCTCCATTTTGGACAGCGAGTTTAAGAAGCATGGAATGGACTAAGACAGCAGTAATCTAAGACACGTCCTAATACAAGATGAGGGGTTAATCTAATGGCACAGCGTAAACTGGTTTTGCTTAGCGATCTGTATTTTGAACCCCATGATGAACTGAATGAGAGAATTCGAAGCTTGTTTCAGCACAAAAAGCCCTCAATCGGTTACATCCCTTCCTGTTCCGACCCACAGCGCATTTATGTCGAGCACACTCGGCGTTTTTATCGCCAGTTTGAGATGGAAGATGTGCAGTATTATGATCTCGATACCGAGTATGAGAAAAGCATGCTGGACTCTCTTTTCGAATGTGACGCGATTCATTTATCTGGCGGGAATACGTTTTATTTTCTAAGTTTGTTACAGCAACGAAATAGGATTGAACAGCTACGTTCTTACATTAGTGACGGTGGTATTTTGATTGGGGTTAGCGCGGGCAGTATCCTGATGACACCTACGATTCAAATAGCTGGATACGGTGAGGATGCAGACGAGAATCATATCGGTTTGACCGATTTACAGGCCCTTGCTCTTGTAGATTTCGAGTTTGCACCCCATTGGGATCGTTCCGAAGAGATGATGCAATCATTCAGAGAATACGCTCAAAATTATCAAACCAAAGTATATGCGTGCCCGGATGGTGGGGCTGTTGTTGTTGAAAATGAATCACTTGAATTATACGGCGGGGCAACTCCTGCTTTGTAAAGAGAGGATGAAGAGTAGATGCGTGCTATCCAAGTGTACCACTATGAAGCTTTTTCAAGCATTCCAGGCAAGGGCAACCCGGCGGGCGTTGTTTTTGAAACAGATCATCTGAGTGAAGTTACAATGCAACAGATTGCTCATGCTGTCGGTTTTAATGAGACGGTATTTGTATTGAAGTCTGAAAAAGCCGATGTCCGGTTGCGTTATTTCACTCCGGGTCACGAGATTAATCTGTGTGGTCATGCGACCATGGCGGCAATGTATGGACTTAAGACACGTGATGTACTACAAGGAAAAGACTCTATCACGATTGAAACGAACGTAGGTATATTACCAATTCAGTTTGAACAACAAAGTGACACCTGGTTGATGGAGATGAAGCAGGACCAGCCACGGTTTGTTCCCTTTCAAGGCGATGTAGAAAAGCTTGCTAAGTCTATTCATCTGACAACGGATGATTTGGACATGAATATGCCTACCGTATACGGAAGTACGGGTACGTGGACGTTATTAATTCCGATTCGTCGTTTAGATGCATTTGTTAAAATGAAACCGGATCCTTCTCAGTTCCCGGACATTTTATCTGAAAATCCCAAGTCATCCTTACATCCCTTCTGCTTCGAAACTCGCGATGCAGATGCTCTGATGCATGCAAGGCATTTCTCTTCGCCATACTCAGGTACAACGGAAGACCCGGTGACGGGCACCGCTTCAGGCGTGATGGGAGCCTATTATTTAACGTATGTGAATCAGGAGATTCACGAGGTTGATTTTACAGTAGAGCAAGGGCATGAGATTGGTAGAGATGGCAAGGTCCAAGTGAACGTACGCCGGGAGCAAGAGGGGATGGATGTCCGAATCAAGGGCACGGCTGTTTATGTTCGGGAGATGAAGGTGGAAATAGACAGTTGAGGTTCTGACAGAAGGAGAGAGTCAAGGTGAATGAAAAGACCATATTGAGCAGGCTCATCGAAGTATTAAAGGAAGAGTTAACCGACGCGTTAACAGGCGTGTATTTACATGGCTCCATGGCGATGGGATGTTTCCATCCGCTGCAGAGTGATATCGATATTTTAGTTGTATGTAGAGAGAAAAGGTCCTCTGAGAGTTACCGCAGAATCGCCGACCAACTGATACGTATAGAAGATGAAATGCATATTCCGAAAGGGTTTGAGATTAGTATTGTACTAGAGTCAGCTGTAACACGTGGTCAATACCCTACACCTTTTGAGTTTCATTATTCTGCATATCACCGGGAGAAGTACAGAAATGATCCTGATTATCTCTGCGGTGGTCATGAAGACCCGGATGTGGTTGCACATATGGCGGTGATCTATGATCGAGGTATTGTGCTGTATGGCAAGCCGATCAAGGAACTGTTCCAGCCGGCGAACCGCGAGCATGTCATCCAATCCATTGCATCTGATGCAAGTTCAGCCTTGGAAGAAATCGTAGACAATTCGGTCTATTATGTTTTAACTTTGTCACGCGTGCTGTTGTATATTCAGGAATCAGTGATTCACTCCAAGCGAGAGGCTGGAGAGCGTGCGGTGGCAGAAGCATTGCCTGAACATCAGGAACTTATCTCCCAATGTTTGGCTAAGTACAACGGGGAACGTGAATCGGTCAATGTGGAACATACACGTTTAAGAGATTATGCCGAATATATGCTCAAACAAATTCAAGAAGCTATGCAGGCTTAAAGGAGAACTTGATATATGAAAGAATCACAACGGATCAAATGGGAGAAACAATTACAGCAAGGAAAAAGGCATCATATCCTGGTGCGCGGCGTTTTGGGCTGGGGTTTGCCTTTGGCTTTTCTGTATACCTTGGTGATGACCTCGTGGAGCGGACAAAGTTTAACCCTGAATGGTGAGTTTTATGTAAACTTACTGACGGCACTTGTGTTGTTTCCAGCTGCTGGCATCTGGTATGGTGCCTGGACGTGGAAAATCCTGAAAATGAAAGTCGAGCAAGGCAGAAGGTAGAGCGGTGAGGTGAAGAAAGGATTGAGTACATGATTACTGAGCTGGAGGCTTCTGAATTTCACAAAATAAAACATCTAACCAATGCCTGTCGCAATATGGAGGTCAAAGCAGTGGCATCAGGCATGAACCCGGGACGGGTCTATGTCGACGATACCCTCAATCCTCAAGCGGCGCTTGTATGGGTTCAGGGGCAATCCGGTTATCAGCTAATTGGTGATTTTCAGAATGAAGTGTTCCGAAGTGAACTCCGAGAGTACATGGAGACACAGATTTATCCCACATTAGCATCATTACAAATTTCTGACGTAGAGATTGGCGTAGAAGATAGTCGGTGGGAAGCGGTACTTGAGCATATGGCTGGCCCGAGTGAACTGAACGATGATACACAGCATGTGTATCTGCTAAACCCAACGGATGAAAGAATAGAGCGAACAGAGAAAATAAAGAGTGCCAAGCGCTCATCTTCCTCTAGAATGCTTATACAACCAGTCGAGGGAACACAGGTTATTATAATAGACGAAGTACTTTTGAAAGACGATAGGTTGAATAATCTTTCTTTTGTCACATATAAGATCAAGCATTTCTGGACAAACGTAGATGCTTTTTTGAAACATGGTGTTGGCTATGTTGTTACTCGCGAGGAAGAGATTGTGTGCATATGTATTTCTGCTTTTGTCGATGGAAACACACATGCCATTGATATTGAAACATTGGAAGGTCATCGTAAGCGAAATTATGCTGCCTTGGCTGCTCAAGCGTATATGAACGAATGTAACGATAGAGGCATCCGTCCCTATTGGGATTGCTCTCCGGATAACATAGGTTCGATCCGTTTAGCACAAGGTGCAGGTTTATCTCTGGATTTTAACTATCAGGTCTATTGGTACAGCATTTCAGAGTGTATGCGTTAGTAATTGAAGGGGGTAAGAGCGTGGATGAGACACTAGAGTCACAGGTCCAGTTTCTGATTGAAATAGACAAGCTGAAAACGATTGAACGAAGAACACGAATTATCCATGGCGAACGGCTCGAGAATGATGCAGAACATTCTTGGCATCTAGCCATGATGGCATTCATATTGCATGGTCATGCTAACAAGGAAATCGACATGCTTAAAGTAATCAAGATGTTACTTGTTCATGACCTTGTTGAAATTGATGCCGGTGATACCTTTGCGTATGACACCCAAGGAAACACAGATAAACATGAACGAGAGCTTAAAGCCGCAAACCGATTATTTGGTATGTTGCCAGAAGACCAAGCCGAAGAACTGTTAAGTCTGTGGATGGAGTTCGAGACCAAAGAGACACCGGAGGCCAGGTTTGCTTCTTCCATGGATCGGTTGCAGCCGATCATTCATAATCATCAGAATGAAGGTGATACATGGCAGAAATATAACATTACGAGTGATCAGGTATTAAATCGTAATGCCGAAATTGCAAATGGGTCAGCAACGCTGTGGAAGTATACACAACAAATCGTACAAGATTCGGTAGATCAGGGGATATTGAAACAATCCGGTTCCTAAGTAAACGGGGGCTGTTTTAACTACATTTGGACTCAGGAGGCTAACATGGGGTACATCATGGATTTACGAAAATTGGTAGGCACACGTCCCTTGATCATGGCAGGTTCATGTGTACTGGTGTTTAACGAGCAGGGTCACCTGCTACTCCAGAAACGAACAGATAGCTTGGATTGGGGTACCATTGGCGGTTCGCTTGAACCGGGTGAATCATTGGAAGAGACTGCTGCGCGTGAACTATATGAAGAAGCTGGTCTGCGAGCAGAGGCATATAAGCTGATTACCATATTTTCGGGTCAGGATATGTATTACCGTTATCCACATGGAGATGAGGTATACAATGTCATGGCAATCTATGAAGCAGGCGGCATTACGGGCAGTCCAACGGTGATGGATGATGAAGGGTTAGAGCTCAGGTACTTCGACTTGACTCAGCCGATTCCGGATATCAATCCATTCACCAAATATGTGCTGTCCAAAGCGGGATATATCAAAAGCTAGGAGGAGTTTCGCACAACATTATCATTTTTCTCTCAGTGATTTACGGATACTGATTTAGTATGATAATAGTATCATTTTGCAAAGAGAGAGGGTTAGACATGGATACATTTTTGCAGCAAATTAACGAGTTAAATGAGCTTCAGATCGAGCTGGTCAGCCTGCATCCTTTTTTTGCAGAACACCATCCGGTTGTTGTAGCACACGAATCATTGTTATATATCTATGATTATTCATCTGTATCCGGGCAATACGAATGGGTCAAAACCGTACCGGACGACCTATATATTCCTGATGACTGCCTCGGCGCAATGCCTGTACATCATATGAACGATCGGATGTGCGCGATTGTGACCGCTTCTGTTTTCAAAGATTTAGAGCAGAAGGTTTTTCTGTTCCATGAATACGTGCATTGTTCTGTCTATGGAAAATACGAGGAACGAATCGTTGACCGGATGCAGATTAAACATAAAATGACCCAGTTGAGGCGTGTAACCTGGGAGATCGATTACGAATTCCCGTACGAAGATGAGATTGTTGCTGGGCGAATTGAATCTCTTCTATCTGCGTTGAAAAGTGAGAATTTACAGCAAATTCAGGTGGCGCGAACGGCATTGTTCCAATCTCTTACAGAAGAGCAAGCGGAATATTGGAGCTGGCTGGAATGGAATGAAGGAGCAGCAAGGTATATCGAGAATTTGATTCGAGCCAAGTATGAATTGCAGCCTAATCATTATGGCGATACAGCACCTTTTAACCGCCTCGTATTTTACGAGTGTGGATCGGAATATATCCGTTTGCTGGTGAAGGATCAGCCTGCGTATCATACGGATCTGGAAAAGTTGTTTGACCGGATGCAGGACGAGAGACTGGCAGGTTTGGTGAGCTAACGAGAGATTATATATAACCATTCCTTCAATGGAAAAAGGAGATCGGTCTATGCCTCTGCCTATGGTGCATTTAAGTGTAGCCCATCGATTGGCTGATACGTTGCCTGAACCACTGGACCTGGGAGCATTTTATCTCGGAAATATTGCGCCAGATGCCATTCATATGCGTGAAGGCACAACAAGGGACGACAAGCAGTATACTCATTTTTATCCTGAGCAAGAAGACAATTATACCGGACGTCTCCAGAAGTTTTATGGTGATTACATCAGCGAGCGCAAGAGTGAAGGCTGGACTTCCTTTGTCACTGGTTACTTCATGCATGTGATG
The DNA here is from genome assembly GCF_057597225.1 of Paenibacillus sp. NN59. Lineage (NCBI taxonomy): Bacteria > Bacillati > Bacillota > Bacilli > Caryophanales > Paenibacillaceae > Paenibacillus > Paenibacillus sp. NN59. The sequence continues at coordinate 1,883,474 of NZ_CP199678.1, forward strand.
ACGGATTATTACTGGTTTCGAAGTGTGTATCCCGCATTCGAGGAACAGGTTCGTGAGCAAGACCAGTGTGAGGGAGCCGTGCGAACCAAGGAAGACCTGGCCCGTTTATATTACAAGGAGACGGATCAGATTGATTTTAATCTGTATCGCACCATGAATTGGAGCGAAGAAGTATGGTCGGCCTTAAATAACTCGTCAGGGTACGAGATGGCAGATCGTTTAACAGCAGATGAGATCATACGCTGGCGTGATCGCACGTTTTCTTTTTTACATGGGGAAGCGCCGGGCATTATTCCGTGTTACATTACCGAAGAGGTTGTACGAGCTTTTGTCCAAAAAACAGTCCCACGTTTAAACGACTTATTAGCTGAATGGGAGGCCGCTAGGTGAGACATATCGGAATGTTGCTTCTATTCTTCAGCGTCATATTCATTGCAGCGTGCGGTGGCAACAATTCGAGTGATGTGGGCTCCAAAGAGGCTGAGGAACTAGAACAGAGCGAAGGGATTCCTACGTTAATCACGTTATCTTGTAATCAGGCTCACTTCTCTAAAACGTGCCGCGATGTAGAATTTGACCGCGCTGACGAGATTCAAATCGTGACCGAAGCCATATTCAGTGCCGAGCGTATGCAGGGGATGCTTGATTATTCTGCTGAATACACGATGAACATCACATACACAGACGGTTCCGTCACTCGGTATGATCTGTCACTGGGTACAGATCCTAAATCGCAAGGTTTGCTTGTAAACCAAAAGGATACGACGACTGGATATACGATCCCTCTAGAGAACGCGAATCAACTGAGACAAATCATTCAGCGCCGTACTGACTAAATGGAGCGAAGAGATCAACAACATGAATACAGGCTTATAGATGAATGGAGATGCAGGCAAGTTGATAACAATCGGAACACTGACGGCAGCAGATGTGGATGGAGCATATCATATTTTTGAGACAACGATTCCAGAGGCATACCGTCAGGAAGGGATCGGATCACTTCTGGATGAAATTCTGGAAGAGATCGAACATAAAAAGACTATAGTACAATCTGTTTTGCAACATGAATCTGATCTTGAACCAACGATAACAAGTCCCTTTTTCTTTGTTGCCCGAAAAGAAGATAAGGTCGTAGGTACGATCTCATATGGGCCTTGCGGGAAAGTCGTTCAGGAATGCACCAACCATCGTCTGGATCACGTTGGAACGCTGGGCTCACTGTATGTTTTACCTGAACTGCAGGGCCAGGGGATTGCTTCTGCGCTTATCGCGGCATTGGTCACCGAACTACAGAAGCGGGGGATTACCCAATTTTGTCTGGACAGTGGTTATCGAATTGCACAGCAGAAGTGGCGGCGGAAGTTTGGAGAGCCGTATGTTGTGACGAAGGACTACTGGGGTGAAGGAAGCGAAAATATGGTATGGTTGTGTGAAGTGCAGGATTTTGCTGGAAAATAAACGAAAACAAAAGATGACCCCCCCTGCACGTGAACAGGAGTCATCTTTTTTTATTTCTTTTATCTTACTGCATCGATACATACGCATCATCGTAAAGTATATTGACCAAAAAAGACATGAGAGAGGAGAGAACAACAACATGTCAGAAACAACAGATATGGCAGTAACAACTGGAACAGAGGAATGGAGCACGCCGCAACAGAAGCTTTCCCCTCATGCCATAAGGTTGTGGAGAGTTAGCGCGATCCTCTACAACGTCATTGGCTTTGTGGTGTTGGCAGCGTTGCTTATACTGGACTCCGTCTATGATTGGAGGCCGTGGATCGGCTGGATTTTATGGGGAGTCACGGTTATATCCGCAGGTTATGCTGTGTGGGATATATTTTTGCAGCCCGTGTTGTTGTATCGATATTGGTTTTATGGCGTTAACGCAGAGTTTGTGCAATTGAAGCATGGGGCATTGAACAAGGTGCACCAAGTCATTCCGATGGCCAAGGTGCAATCCGTATCAACGAATCAGGGGCCATTGATGAGAAAATACGGACTATACTCGGTGTCCATCGGAACGATGGGTTCATCTCATCATATACCGGCCTTGCCAGAAGATGTGGCATATGCGCTGCGTAACCAGATTGCGGATTATGCCCGGATTAACGAGGTGGATGAATGACGGAGATGAAACGGCATCATGCACTCAGCTTGTTGTGGAGTTTGGGTAATCTGCTTAAAAGTACATTTGCCTTTATTCTGTTTTTATTCGTATTTCGTGCAGGATCAGATCAGGCATGGGTCTTCTATGCACGGATGATTTTTTATATTGGTATTTCAATCGCACTGTTCTCTATCGTCTGGAAATGGTTCACAACACGTTATTCAGCCGATGAAAAAGCTTTCCATATCTACACGGGAGCATTCAGTCGAACCCGCAGAACGATCCCGTATACGAAAGTACAAAATGTGAGCCGACATACGAGCTTTGTTCATCGTTTATTCGGAGTAACCTCTATACGCTTCGAAACGGGGATCAAGGGTGATGATGCGACGTTTCAGCTACAGGTCGTTTCGGTTTCTGAAGCAGAACAGTTAGAAAAGCGGGTAGCCCGTCATTTATCCGAGGACCAAGCTACAGTTGAAGGAATTATGGATGATGAGCAGGATGCAAAGGATGAGAAAAGTCTACTTGCAGAGCAGTATACCGAAACTGAAGAACAAGCAGGCAGTGACTCAAGCGCCAATGCCAATAACAATGACACAGGAATTAAAGGCACATTCGAACACGTCGTTCACTACCGTTCTACGCGCAAAGATGTGTTCAAAGCTTCGTTTACTTCACTTAGTTTTCTGGTGTTGATCCCGATCTTGGGTTCCTTGTACTCAACCGTGAAGGATTTCTTCCCAGACGAAACCGTAACCGAAAGCCTTGTGTTAACCTGGCTTGAATCATGGTGGGTGACGAGCCTGGTCATTCTGCTTTTGATCCTTGTATCTGTCGGGCTTGGAATTGTGCGTACCTTTGTGAAATATGGAGATTTTCAGATCACGTCCGATGACAAGCGAATTTATATTACAAAGGGCATGCTGGAGAAGACGTCGTTCTCGATCCAGAAAGATCGTGTACAGGCCGTCAAGATTACACAGTCCCTGATGAAAAGATTGCTAGGTCTTGCCGAGGTAGAACTTACAACCGCAGGCAGTTTGGGTGAAGCTAGCCAGGAGGTTAACACATTATATCCCTTTTTACCTGTGAGGGAGGCCTATCGCATCATTGAAGAAATGCTGCCTTCCTACCATGTGACGGAGGAAATGCAGAAGCTGCCTCGGAAAGCGTTATGGTTACGGTTACTTAAACCAAACTGGTTATGGATCATCGTCACGGGTGTGCTAGCATACTTCAAACCGGTTTTGTTCGGCATGGAACAGACATGGTGGATGATTTCGCTACTGTTGTTCGTGTGGATTACAACGTGTAGGGTGATCAATTTTTATCATACGCGGTATGCACTGAACGATCAGTTCATTCAGTTTCGCTCAGGTGCGCTGACTTCGACGCTGTTTCTGTCCAAACGGGAAAAGGTCATTGAAATCAAGATTACTCGTCATCCCTTGCAGCGCAAGTTAGGGCTGGCTTCCATCCATACCGTAAATCGCGCCAAACCTGTCATGCATCAATATGTTCACGATATACCGGATGATGTGGCTGGCACATTCCAGATGTGGTACATGAGGCGTTCCAACGAGGTACAGATCCGGTAGAAACGACAAGGGGACGTTAAGTAAAATGAGTAAAACTAAAAAGATTGTATCATGGACGATTGGCATTACGCTCATTGTATTGATTCTCACGCCGTTTATCTATGTAAAAGTCAACAAAATGATCTATGCACATCGTGTCACAACATATTTAACGGAGCAGAAACATTATTCTCCTGATGAGATTGAATCCGTAGAAGGCGTCTGGAGCGTAAAACTGCCACCCTTCCTTGCTGTAGTGAAGTTTAAGGATGAACCGGATGTGGAGTATATATATTTTGCACATAATGATGTGATTCAGTTTAGCCATCGCATTTCGGAAGAGGCGCAGAAGAGCGGTAAAACGAAATCAGACCTGAAGCATTTTGCGCCGACAGTCGACCAGCAGTAGAGGAGAAGAGGATGAGGGTTAATGAAAAAAGTAATAAAAGCTGTATTTTTGGATGTGGACGGTACGTTGCTTAGTGAACAAGATCGCAGTCTCTCCAAGTGTACCGAAGAGTCCATTTGCAGGTTAATCCAAAAAGGAATTCATATCATCCTTGTGACAGGCAGACCACATCATCTATGTGAAGAGTTTAAGCATCTTGGCATAGATACGGTTATTTCAGCTAATGGAGCTTTGGCTACTTGCCGTGGTGAAATCATTCATAAATCCATTCTTTCTTCAACCATGGTTAGGGAATTCAGTCATTTTGCTGATTCTCAGGGACATGCACTTTCCTACTTTACGGAGTCTTTTGGCATGAACGGAACTGGTCGGACGGATCATCATGTGATAGTTGCTCTTCGAGAGACACTTGGAATGATGGAATATGCGGAACAGATCATGACGCTCGATAAGGAAATATACTGTATGTGTTTATACGCAAATGAGGAGGAGACAAACCGATATAAAGAACAGTTTCCTTATTTACGATTTGTACGATTCCATCCGTACGTTTGCAATGTGCTAGAAGCGGGTGAAGTCAGTAAATCTGTAGCGGCTCAGAAAGTTCTAACTCACCTAAATATACGCAGAGAGGATACGATGGCTTTTGGGGATGGAGAGAACGATATAGATCTACTAACTTATGCGGGCGTAGGTGTCGCTATGGGAAACGGTGGAGAGCGTGTTAAGCAAAGTGCGGACTGCGTCACGCTGAAAGCGAGTGAGGATGGAATAACTCATGCGTTGAGGCACTATAAGCTTATATAAAGGGACTTTAGTTGGAATAAGGGATATCCATATTGTGGATTTTTATGTAAAATGAAATGAAGTGAAGTGAGAAAGCCCTAAAGCATAGGGTGTCAAAAGAAAGGTGAATTTTAATATGAAAAAAGGTTTTATACTCATTTTATCGCTGGTTATACTTATCGGTGTATCCTCTTCGGCGTATGCACATCCTGGTCGATTGGACAAAAACGGTGGACACAAGTGCTCCGCAAAATCGATTAAAAAAGGTCTGTGCACAGGCTATCATTATCATAAAAAGAAAAAGTAGTCTCTACTTCTCAATTAACTGAAGGAGAACGGAGGAACAAACTTCATGGATCGCATTAAAGCTGTCATTTTTGACTTGGACAACACGATTCTAAACCGGACAAGAACGTTTGAGGGTTTCACACAAAGTTTGATCAACACGTATTTTGGACACATGGAATCGACCGAACATATAAAGCAGCGGATCATCGAGCTCGACGAAGATGGTTATAAGGAGAAACCCCGGCTGTTCGACGAATTATTAGAAGAATTACCTTGGGCAGAACATCCTCCGCACGAAGAACTAATGGCATTCTACGGCCGGGAGTATGTGCGAAATTCGGTGCTCATGGATGAGGCAAGAGAAGTGGTACAGCATTTGAAAGGCCGTTATTTAATCGGTTTAATCACCAATGGTCAAACACATATTCAATATGGAAAGATTGATCAACTTGGCATTCGTGAGGATTATGATCACATCATTGTATCGGAAGAAGCAGGTGTGAAAAAGCCTGATCCGCGTATATTTCAATTAGCCCTTGATCATTTTGGTATAGAACCTGAGCAATGCCTCTACATCGGGGATCATCCGCTGAATGATATACAAGGGGCGGCCAAAGCAGGCATGAATACGATCTGGATGAAGGTAAACCAGCCTTGGCCTGAGATAGTTGAGACAACACCGCTACATACAATCCAGCAACTTCGAGAATTGAAAACCCTGCTCTAGCAAAATTTATGCCGTATAGATTTGACCTATCTTCCGTCTATGACGTTGCTGGGTGGCCTCTTCGTAATCTTCAATCAGGGTGTCAAAAATCTGCTCCCAGGAACGCTGTTCTGCAAGTTTCCGGCCTTCAAGTCCCATCTTTTTCAGCAATTCCGAAGAGTCGACTCGTAAGCCAATCTCTCTTATAAATGCGTCTACGTTACCCGGCTCAACAAGTATGCCGCTGTGTTGATGTACGACGAGGTCTTTGACTCCGCCGGCGTTAGCAGCCAGTACGGGAAGACCCGAGGCCATGGCTTCCAGCACAACATTGCCGAAGGTCTCTGTACAAGAAGGAAAGACAAACAGATCTGCTGATGCATACATCGATGCAAGCTCATCACCATGCAAATATCCGGTGAACGTAACATTGGCAGGCGCTTGCTGCTGCATCTTGGGAAGGGCAGGCCCATCACCGACAATGATCCAGTGAACATGGGCTTGTAGTTCTGCGGGCAATTGCTGCATCGTGGCTGTCAGGGTGGCTATATCTTTTTCCGGAGAGATGCGTCCAACGTAGAGCAGGATGAGAGGTGCGGTGATCTGATACCGTTCGCGAATGTTGGGGCTTCGTTTGCATGGAGAATAGAGGTTACAATCAATACCGCGAGACCAGAGCTTGAGCCGCTGAATCCCCTGAGCCTGTAAGGTGTACATCGTGTCTTGGGACGGAACGAATGTAGTATCACAGGTGCGATGAAACCACTTGATGTACTTCCAGTAGAGTGGAATGACACTTCCAAGCTTGTAATAATTGAGATAACGATCAAAGTGGGTGTGGTAAGAGAGGACGTGTGGAAGCTGGAACTTGAGTGCATATCTCAGGCCAAGTAGCCCCATGTTAAACGGTGTAGCGACATGAAGCAGATCAGGCTGAAATTCCTGTAGCTGTTTATAGGCGGTTACTCTGCTGGGAAAAGCGATTCTGCATTCGGGATACAGAAAAAAGGGGATATTGATTACGGAGCTTACGGGAGCTTCAACGTTTCCTTCCATGATGGATTGGGATGTAAACAGCAGATGTTCTATATTTCTGCGATTCAGATGGTTGCTTAGACGATGGAGTGTTCCTGCGACACCATTGGTTTCTGGAAGATAAGTATCTGTGAACAAGGCTAGACGCATCCTTACCCCTCCCTAAACTTGTGATGCCAAGATCATAACAGCGAATTATTTTCAATGAGTCAAATGCATGTTAACTTGGCGCGATTTCTTTTCTATACAGCATATTCTGGTATGATGGAGAGACGTGGCGGCGCAGATCATGACTACGCTATATAGAGAGATACAGGAGGACAAGTGAGATGAACAAGTTACAGGAAGAACTGGCGGAGTTGATGCCGCCTGCAGGCATCGAAGAGATGTCAGGTGAAGAAATCGTGGGCAGCATTGCGATGGATATGTACCGGGCTGAATTTGCCACGATTCGGGAACAAGTTTCAGAACTGCCTGTAGTAATACGAGATATTATGCTGATTATTGATCTGGATACGGAACTATCCATGAATGGATTGACCGGTTATTTGGAGAATGCCAGCGGCCTGCATCTGAGAGAGGTCATCGAAGCGTTAAACCGAAGTGGCAATGAGACAGATGCGATGATTTTGCATAAGGTGGAACAACTCTTGAAGGAACAAGGAATCACGCCAGAACAACTCAGAGAGAACGTGGAACGTCTGTCCGAACACGACATATCAACAAGTTTGCAGACACATGGGACACAGATCCATGAGTTATTACAGCAGGTAGAGCAGGAAGGTCAACATTTAAGCTTTCAAGCGGATAATGAAGAAGTTTTCGATTTGCTGTACCAGTATGTAGACGAGCATAAAGATGAATTAAAGCAGCAACTGGAGCAGTTTCTCGTTCTATAAGAATAAGGGGGAGAAATGAATGCGTCTGAACAAACGTGTGGGGATTGAAACCATTATCGTTAGCTTTATTTTCATACTTTTGTTAGTGGTTTGGAAAATAGCCCAAGGTATGTTTTTAACATTACAGCATGTCCCGCAAGGTACACCATTACAAACGTCTGGTGCGGCATCGCAAGTTGATTTTGGACATGCGGCAAGTGGAAGCGGTTTGATGATAACCCTAAGTGTTGGTGGTATATTCCTTTTGGCTATAGCGTACTATGTTGTTCGTTCTTATGTTGTGGGAAAAAACAAGAGATAAAGAGAGTAGCCCTTGGCATCAGATGGATACATAGCCGGGGGCTGCTCTCTTGATGTTTTGCATGTTCGTAGTCTATAGGTGCTCTGAAATAATCTCTTCCAAGCCTTGTGCGACGGAACGTGCACCACGCTCCAGATGTCTCTCGTGCAGTTGCAGGCGCACATAGGTCTCATCCGTGCCCATGGCTTCGGAGAGCATTCCGCTAAGTCCACGTGCACGACGGTCGATCTGGATCAACAGTTCCAAGGAATTCCCCATTGGATAGAAGAGAACTTCAAGTTCATCCAAATATCCGCGAAACTTGGTGGTCGGCACAAACTCAAACTCCTGTACAAACGGCAGATTGCCACCGAGCCTTGGGGCATAATCATTAGTTACTTCACGAAGTTTGAATCCCAGCATATCCATGGCATCCAGAACGATCTCCATCTCCCTGGAAGGCACAACATGAATAAGGTCTCGATCTGATGGGTCTACTGCGCTAGAGATGTCCAGTCCCGTTTCCACCCATACTTCCGCACGGTGTAGTGTAATCGGTAAATTTTCCGGTAGATCGAATTGAAAGCTCTTTTCCAGTTTTGTACCAGGCTGCAGGGTGAACCCCTCGGTGAGCAGATATTTGGCTACAACAGCCGTTTCCTTCACTTTGCGATCATTACTTTCCCGAATGTAGTGCGTTTTGATTAATAGATAAATCCGATCAACCTGCTGCTCCACACCTCCGCCCTCAATGTACACTATTCCCGAAAGAGTTCCTCCGGGCATAACTTCTGTTGTATGTAACTCCGTATTTACTTTTGCTGCACCTACACCAACACTGGCCAGCATTTTTTTGAAAAATGACATGTGAGCAACCTCCAGATTCATGGATTATTATGGGGGAATTATGATTTCGAGCATAATACGGACGATGAAATAGATGCGTTTCAATTTTTATAAGAACAGGGGAATCTGTATGGTCTCGCCCGAATGTTACTTTAGGATCAAAATTCCAGATAGGAGGATGTCTATGAGTATGGAGTGGTACGATATGATTGCACGACGTAATGGTGGATACAGAGCTCGGGCACAGTACATATGGGAGGGGAAGTCCACAGAAGAAATGTTCGAAGAGCGGCTGATCCAGTTACTGCCTGCGTATACATCGGTCCTTGATGCAGGCTGTGGACACGGTGACTTTACTCTTAAAATGGCGGCACATGCTACTCATATAACAGGGTTCGATAACTCGGAAGAGATGATTAAAATAGCGCAGGAGAGTTTGGAGTCCAGTGTCATTCAGAATGTGGATTTTATCTGTGCTACAACAAAAGAAGATTTGCCTTTTCAGGATGAACAATTCGGCTTGATCTATAATCGTAGAGGCCCCACATCCATTATTGAATACGGAAGACTTCTCCCTCAGGGAGGCCTGCTGTTTGGAATACATACGGATGTTACCAAGGTTCGTGAACGGTTGGAACGTAACCTTTACGAGCAGATTGAGATCGAAGAATATCATGAGGCACTTATGGTTTTTCCTGACGAAAATGAGTTTGCTCTCTTCCTTGCAGACGTTCCGGGTAACCCGGATTACACAAGCTCTGAGTTTCGTGAACAATTGCAAACCAAATTAAAGGAACATACGATTGATGGGAAAATAGCCGTTCGAGAGCATAAATATATATGGAAGGCTGTAAAAGCGTAAGGATTCGGGGAGGGGATGAAATGAATATCGTATATCAAGTGGGGAAATTGAAAGTTCGCCTGCTACAGACGGAGGATGAGCAGTTGCTAGTCCAATGGCTGTCTGACCCGGAGGTTCTACAGTATTACGAAGGCCGGGATCAGCCGCATGATCTGGAGCTTGTGAGAGCACATTTTTACAATCAGGATGATGAGGCTGCCCGTTGTATTGTAGAGTATGACGGGAGGCCAATCGGATACATTCAGTTCTATGAGCTGGAGACAGAGGAACGTGTGGAATATGGTTATGCTGACAATGGTGAGATCATCTATGGGACCGATCAGTTTATCGGGGAAACGGATTGCTGGAACAAGGGTATCGGCTCACAACTGGTGAAGTCTATGACAGCGTATTTGATTCAGGAGAAACATGCCCGGAGAGTGGTTATGGACCCGCAAGCGTGGAACGAACGTGCGTTATCTTGTTACGAGAAATGTGGTTTTAAAAGGGTTAAACAATTGCCACAGCATGAACTGCATGAAGGACAGATGAGAGATTGCTGGCTGATGGAGTACACTCTATAAAATAGCCCGGTAAGTGGTGTCGTGTTCATATGCAGTAAACAAATCCACAGGGATCATGGGGGAAATAAGATGGACTATAGATATCCAATTGGTCAGTTCACACATGAAGGTGAGATAACGCTGGCTCATAGGCAACAATGGATTCAAGATATTGCAGACCTGCCTAAGCGTGCGAGAGAAGCGGTAGAAGGATTGAATGAAGAGCAGCTAAGTCTGCCATACCGGGACGGAGGCTGGATGCTGAAACAGGTTATTCACCACATGGCAGATAGTCATATGAACAGTGTGATTCGCTTCAAGCTCGCTTTGACAGAAGATACGCCTACGATTCGCCCGTATTTTGAGGAACGCTGGGCCGAACTGAGCGATTCCAAGGATCTGGGTGTGGAGGTTTCACTGCATCTTCTGGATGCACTACATCGCCGCTGGTCGGCATTGCTATACGCGCTAACGGACGAAGACTATGCTAAAAAGTTCTATCATCCTGCATCCAAAGAAACGATGAGACTGGATCATTGTCTAGGATTGTATGCATGGCATGGCAAACATCATGTTGCCCAGATCACTTCACTTCGAGATCGACTGGGAATATAGAAAAGAAATTACAGCAAACTTTCCTCGCCGTATAGGTGGCATGAAACGTCAATTCAGCTGCTCTAAAATGTTTATCTTAAAATAGGACATGCATGTTATACTCAATTGGAATCTGAGGCAATCTAAGATTGAAGGAATACCGAGATAACTTGATTAGAGGAGTGGTTGGCACATGTTTAGCAAATTAGGCCAAGTTATGCTGTACGTCAATAACCAGGATGAATCTCTGGCTTTTTGGACGGAAGTAGCCGGGTTCCATATCGTGGATGAGGTTATTCTTGATGAAGGTATGCGGTGGATTGAGATCGCTCCTGCGAAAGATTCACAGACCAGCATCATTTTGCATGATAAAGAGGTCGTGGCACGTATGTCAGCCGGGGTAAATCTGGGCACACCTTCGTTGATGTTTTTCACCGATGACCTTGATCGGTTATATGCGGATTTGTCTGCTAAACATGTAACGGTTGGAGAGATTGTAGAGATGCCGACAGGGCGTGTCTTTAATTTTGCAGATAATGAGAAAAATTACTTTGCCGTGATGGAGCGCAAGGTCTAAAACGAAACGTATTTATAGTTTTAAACCGGTAATCTTATAACTGTAATTTCAAGCGGACAACATGCGATGTTGTTCGCTTTTTGTATGGGAAAAACAACGTATATTCTACTGAATTTTTACATGGAAAATAGAGAATGAATGGTTAAAAATGTTATAATAAAGTGTAGTGAATGGAGTAGGATTTCATGCAAAAATGCTAGTGGAACAGCAGGGTAACAATAGTGGAGAAGTACCCATTTTAAGCGTTAAAACAGGAGGGATTTGGACCTTGGAGAAAACGATAAAACGTGTGCAGGATCTCTATGATATGCTCGATGCGGATTTCAGATCGGCCAAGCAATTTTGGGAGCCGTTCTATGAGAATCGGGACAGACCCATTCCGTTTTTTCCAAACAAGCCAGACGAGAATCTGGTTGCTGATGTAGAAGCTGGACGGTTAAGAGGTGGCAGAGCACTGGAGCTGGGATGTGGCCCCGGCCGGAATGCATTGTATTTAGCGGGACACGGTTATCAGGTTGATGCCTATGATCTGTCAGAGACTGCGATTGCTTGGGCCAAGGAACGGGCAGCGGAAGAACAGCTGGATGTTCATTTTGAATGTCGTTCGGTGTTCGAACTGGCGCCAGAACAGCAATATGATCTAGTCTACGATTCGGGCTGTCTACACCATTTGTTACCGCATCAGCGTATTCCTTACATTGAGATGATTCATCGTGCATTGAAGCCTGGAGGGTTGTTCGGCATGACCTGTTTTGCACCAGGATTCGGCGATCAAGGCGGCCCGGAGCATGTGATGGACGATTGGGAAGTTTACCGCGAGAAGTCAATGCGGGGCGGACTTGCTTTTACGGAGGAGAAGCTTCGGTATTTACTGGAGGACCCGTTTGAGTGTGTGGAACTGCGTCCAATGAAAGCGATGGGGCAGGAAGATCCGTATTTTGGTTTGCCTATTTTGTGGGTGACCATGTGGAGAAAACCAGAAGTACAGGATGAACAAGTTTAGAGATGAAATACATATCAATCCTGCGGCATTAGAGCAGATATGAGAATTGAAAGGTGAGGAGCATATTGGGTAACAGAACCTTTATTATTACAGGTACATCCAAAGGCATTGGTAGACAGCTTGCAGAACTTTGTTTGGAAAAAGGAGACTCCGTCTACGGCATAGCACGCGGAGCATCCGACTTGGGCAATATCTACGAAAGGTACACTCATGTCCAGTTCGACCTTACAGACATTCAGGGCATCGACGATGTAATCTCGGGCATATTGGAGCAGATTCCGCTTCTTTCTGTGGAATATATCGGACTTATCAATAATGCGGCCATGCTTGAACCGTTGAAACCCATAGATCAGTGTCTTGCGGACGAGATTAGCGTCCATCTGAATATTAGCCTAGCCGCACCGATGATTCTTACGTCATCTTTTATTCACCACACCAACCATATAACGGCACGCCGAAAAATTATTAATGTGAGTTCCGCATCGGGCAGTTATCCCGCTCCTTCGATGGCTACCTATTGTACATCAAAGGCAGGAATCAACATGTTTACACAGTGTGTTGCGATGGAGCAAGCCTCACAGTCTAATCCGGTGGAGATCGTCGCCTTTGATCCAGGCATGGTGGATACGGAATTGCAGGCTGTGGCGAGAGGAAAAAGTACAGAGGAATTTGCACTGTCTGGCGCATTTCGAGATGCTTATGAGACAGGGCAATTGAAAACCCCACGTGATGTAGCACTCGCGCTATTAGAGTTGTTGTGATCCAAGATAAATAAACGTCTCTTTTGCCCTGTACTGTCTGTGCAGGGTTATTTGCCTTTGGTTTTTGTATAAAATGGTGTGCGGCATCGACATTGTTCCCTGTATACTTAGAATATCTAAATGTACATACAACGATTTCTATAATGTGCACCTCAGTGCGGGTTCAGGAGGATTACATGCAGCAAGAACAAACAGCTGGTTTCCATGGCGACTGGCTTCAATTTATGATTTTGACGAACAAACTGGAATTGCCCCCTTTACCAGCGGATACCATGGATCGTCCAAGGCTCAGTTCGCAATACGATGAAGTTATGCAATCCAAGATGACGTTGTTGACTGCTCCGGCCGGTTCGGGAAAATCAACACTATTGGGGAGTTGGCTGAGAAGTGCCGCAGGGCAAGCGGCTTGTGTCTGTCTGGATGAAAAGGATCAAGATCCATTTCAGTTTTGGCTTTACATTATTCATGCGTTGGACCGCGTGAGACAGGGGTTGTGCGCAGAAATTCTGCCTCAGTTTTTGCAGCGCTATCCAGTCGAGCCGAGAGCGGCATTAATTTTGTTGCTGAATCGTGTTGCCCAGAGTGGTCAGCACACCATGCTTATTTTGGATGATTACCATGCGATAACGCGGCCGGAAGTTCATTCACAGATGCAGGACTTTATTGAAAACCTTCCTTCGTCTATTCATCTGGTCATATCGAGCCGGACGTATCCTCCGTTTAAGCTGGAGAAGCTGCGCCTAAGGGGCGAGTTGAAGCAGCTTACACTTCAGGATCTTGCGTTTACACCGGAGGAAGGCATTGATTTTTGTCAGAACGTTATGCGTATGGAGCATGCCAACAAGGATATACTTGGGTGGGTTCATCAGACGGAGGGGTGGGCGGCTGGGCTGAAGCTACTTGCTTTATCTCACACATTAGGTGCAGGCACGGTGAAAAGTTCATTGCCCATCATCTCTTCTTTCCCCCATCGCGCAAGTGATGCTGAGACAGGCAACAGAAACATCTCGGATTATTTGTTAGAAGAGGTATTCCATCGTCAGTCACCAGAGATGCAGCTCTTTTTGCTTCGAACTGCAATAACAAGAAGGATGAACAGCCGTTTAGGTCAGGTGTTAAGTGGTTTGCATGAAGCTCCACAGTTGTTAAGGCAGCTGGAGAAAGAACATCTTTTTCTTATCCCTCTGGATCGGGAAGGAGAATGGTACCGTTATCATCATTTATTCTCGGCATTCCTGAGGCGTGAGTTGAGACGGAATCACGCCGAGTTGGCCAACGAATTACATGGTTTTGCCGCACTTTGGTATGAACAGAACGGATATCCATCTGAAGCGCTGGATCATTATATTCTTGGGCTACATCTGGAAGATGCCGCAAGATTGCTAGAAGAATTGTTCGCCCATTTTATCATGGGAGAGTGGTGGACACTTCGTAAATATTTTGATGTTTTGCCGCTAGAAATAGTGAAAGCTCGTCCTAAGTTATATATGTCTTATTTGTTTCTTGTTGCACGTGAAATGCCTTATGGGGAGATGGTGAAGCAACTGGATGAGCTCGAGCATGTCATCCGCGTGCATCTCCAAGGGCAGGTTGCGCCAGAAATTATTGAATATTTGTTGCAAGTGATCTGTGTCATGAGAGCCTATATGGCGTATCTTAACCGTGATTTAGAAGGACTTTCTTCTTATCTGGTGTCTTATATTGATCAGGGTTACCCTGATGATATCGCGTTTCAGTATATGGACTACGATCGAAGAGAGAGCATGCGTATGCGAAGTTTTCACGGCGTTCATGGTTACTTGAGGAGAGCTGAAGCTTGTTTTGGAGCCATTACAAAGCGTTGGTATGATGAACCTGCCTATGTAACGTCCTACTACGGAGCAGGATATGGTGAGATTTTGATGGAACAGGACCAGTTATCCGAAGCCGTGAAGTATGCGGAACGAGCTCTTGAAGTGGCCTTGCAGATCAAAGTGGCGGCGATACTTGTTCCTGCATATGTACTGAAAGCTAGGCTTGAATTACATTCAGGTAGAGCTGAGGAAGGTATAAAGCTGTTGCAGCAGGCTGAGAGTCTGCTGTCTGAGAAGGATAGAGAGTACTGGAAATCTGTATTGGAAGCACATCGCAATCGAATAGGGCTTGAGCAGAGCCCTGTGGACACGGCTACCCACATTCTCGCTAATCCGGTAGACGAACAACAAATGCTCGTTGAAATGAGCTGTGACCAACTATTTCAATGGATGGTTCGATTACGTGCTGCCGTGGCTCTTGAACATTATGATTACGCACAAGAGGAACTGCAACGAGTTCGAGAACATGCTGAAAAACGCGATCTGTTGACGGAACAGATTGAATGTGCCCTGTTAGAGTCCGTGATACTACAGAAGCAGGGGGACTCAGGTGCTGGTGTTGTAGCCTTATCGCGTGCTCTTGTTTTGGGAGAACCTGAAGGATATATCCGTTCATTTGTTTCCGAAGGCGAGCCGGTAAAATGGCTACTTCAACAGTATCTGGTGCTTCGCCGTAAGAAGGCTATCTCGGATGATGGAGTGAAATTAGCTTATGTGAAGCAATTACTCTCTGCTTTTGTCCAAAACCAAAAGGTACGGGGCCGTTCAGTACTAGATGAAGCAAAGCATGAACAGAAGGAAGTGGGACTGAGTCCCATGGAGCAGAAGATATTTGGTCATATTGCAGAAGGGTTAACCAGCAAGCAGATTGCTGCCGAATTTGGGATATCACCTGGAACCGTAAATACTCACATTCGCCGTGTGTTCGCCAAGCTTGGAGCAAGCAGTCGTACGCATGCGGTACAAATTGCTGAACAGCGGGGCTTATTATAAGTTATGAAACAATGTCTACTTTTTTGTAGACTGTTTGGATGATGTCGTCTCTCCTACAATAAATCTAACGAAATAACGCTGTGAATTTCCGGTGTCATTAGCGATAAGATTCCGTAGGAGGTTGTGTTAAGAAATGTCTAATCATCGTTCCAATTACAAAGGTTACTCTGAACAGCGTCGGAATAAAGTTGTGCCATATATAGCCGCTGTGTTGTCGCTCACTCTCTTTGGTGCTCCGGGAACAGTAGGTGCCGCGGAGGATGGAACAAGTATTCAGGACCTGCAGCTTGCTGCCCCGTGGGCCCAGCAAGCCATTGAAAAAGCTACCCAGCAACAATGGATTATTCCAGACGGTACAGGTCGTTTCAACCCAGATGCACCTATGACAAGAGGGGAACTTGCACATATGTTGGCTCAGCTTCTGGAGATCAAGGTCTCGTCTTCAGACCAACGACCGAAACAGTTATTTAAAGACTTAGAGCGTACAAGTTCAGGCGAATCTTATATCTATGCTCTTAACTTAACTGGCATTATGAATGGATATCCCGATGGTACATTCCGGCCGAATGGTGTAGTGACGAGAGAACAGCTCGCTGTTACGATGATTCGGGCACTGAAGGTGAAAGGGTATGTTGGGCTATCAGATGGTCAACAATCGTTATCATTTAAGGATAGCAAGGATATTAGCGCCTGGGCTTTGCCCGGTGTGCAACAGGCCGTTGGATTAGGTCTTCTCAAGGGGGAAAATGGATATTTTGCACCCAAACGTTCCACGTCCAGACAAGAGATTGCTGTCATTGCAGTGCGAACAACAGACACGATTCGAGTATTGAGGGCAGGAGGTTCAGAGAAAGATGGTTCTAATTCGCAGGCTCCAAAAGATAATCCAGGCAAGGTAACGGAGACACAAGGTACAATTACAGGAACAGTAGGCACTGCGAATGGTACAGGTACAGGGAACAACAACAACAATAATACTGGAACAACGTCCGGCGGAACAACAGGTGGAGGAAGCGGAGGATCGGTTAATCCGTCTGTACCTTCAACCCCTTCCAATCCATCTAATCCAGGAACCAGCAATCATGCTCCAATCGTTGCCCCTGGAGGTTTGCCTGCTCAGGAATTGACGTTGGATCACGCTTCTAAGGACTTGCAGGCCTCTTCTTATTTCAGCGATCCAGAGGGTGGACCATTGAAGTTCGCTGTCTTGTCGGGAGATGAGAACATGGTATCTTTTACTGTGACGGACTCGGTAATTCGCCTTGCACCACGGGCTGCCGGTCAGACGATGCTGACCATTCAAGCTACTGATGAACAAGGTGCCAGTGTAACGGCACAACTCCAGGTTACCGTGCAAGTGAATACGATTAGCCGCCAATTCCCTGACGAGCAATTGGCTGGAGCTATGGCATTTTGGCTACAGAAGGGGCTAGATGATCCGCTGACCAAAGCAGAATTAGCTACGGCACTTGTCCAGACTCAAGGAGGATTGTATGCAAGAGATGCTGGCATTTCCGATCTTACCGGTGTCGATATATTTAATGGATTAAATGTCGTAGAAATTGATTTATCTGGAAATAACATAAGTAAAGCGGATGCCTCTGGATTCGAGCAATTAGAGTGGCTTGATCTGTCGAACAACCGTCTGAGTGAAATTAACGTCACAGGGCTTGAGAAATTGCATTACCTAAATCTGAGAGATAATGAGCTTAGTGTGCTGGACGTGACAGGGCTGGCTTCCTTGCAAACATTGTTTATGCAAAACAATCAGCTTGTTCACATTCCAGGAGGACTGGTAGATTTAACGAATTTGGAATATGTAAGGTTAGATTCCAATCAAATCAACCTCAGAAAAGAACCAGATTCCATAATGCATCATGCCCTGCTACTAAAAGAAGAACTGATATATGGTTTTGATGGTTCTCCTCCTAAACTGATCGAGGCACCAGCAGGAAATACAGCTTATGTAGGTGGAGATGAAATCGAGATAGACTTGTCCTACATGTTTAGAGATGAGGATGATGACAGTTCGACCCTTAAGTTAGAAGCGACATTTTCTGATAATCAATTAGCAACTGTTCGAATGGTTGGACAAAACTTATACGTGAAAGCATTAGGAACAAGTAATACGCCTATACGAATTGGGATAATGGCTACAGATCCGTTGGGGATGACGGGTTGGGGGTATGTAGATGTTTATCTGACCGAAGCCCAGTAGCTAGTAGCTTAGTCAGAATTGAATGGAACGATAACAAACGCACTTTCCTATGAGGGAGGTGCGTTGTTTCCATTTTGTGTAATTTAGTATAAGATGAGTGAGATAACGTTAAGCGATAATATGAAATACATAGATAGTAGATTGCGAATTTTAATTGATGTAGAACCGAGAGGGAGAGCAAATATGCCAAATACCAACATTACGCCAAGTACCGAAGAAGATTCAGCCTATGTCCGCCAGCAACTGGTCGCTTACAATGCGGCACATGTGAGCGAGGATTTAAGGAACAGATACGAGGAACTTCATTTTCATATTCGAAACGAGGCAGGGCAGATTGTAGCAGGGGTACTGAGCACCTTATGCTGGAACTGGGTCGAGCTAGATATCTTGTGGGTTGATGCCAAAGAGAGGCACAAAGGGTATGGAACGAAACTGCTACAGGAGGTAGAGCGTTTGGCCCGGGAGAAGGAGTGTGATTTCATTATGCTGAACACCTTCTCGTATCAGGCTCCTGAATTTTACCTAAAACACGGGTACGAGCTGATGACGATGATCGAGAATGCACCTACGGGACACCAACAATACTATTTCAAGAAGGATCTCATCAGATCAGAAGGAGCAGAGGCTTCACGATGATTACAATTAAACAGATTGAACCGCAGGATTTGCCTGCGTTAAACCAGCTGTACCATGAATTGATGGGTACACCTCCCAATGAACAGCAGATGAATGCACAGCAAATGCAAAAGACGTTTCAACAAATGAAGAAACAGGGTCACTACTATGTGCTTGGAGCCTACGATCAGGATAAACTTGTGGGATCGGTTATGGGGGTTGAATGCATGGATCTGATGGGTTCTTGCGAGCCATTTATGGTCGTGGAGAATGTCATTGTCTCCGAACGGGTTCGCAGGCAGGGTGTTGGACAGAAGCTCATGCTTAAGATCGAACATATTGCCAAAGATTTGGGATGTGCGTACATCATTCTGGTGTCTGGTGATCAGCGCAAGGAAGCCCATCGATTTTACGAGAAACTGGGCTTTAGAGACGAGAAGGTTCAGGGATACCGAAAACATTTATAAGCGGCAGTATTCTTTCTATACACTGTAAAAAAAAGGGAGTGAGCCCCCTAGTGGACGCTCTCTTTTTTAGTGAGCGAACGGAAAAGGGGAGCCTTTTTTACAGCAGTATAGCGTATCCTACACCTATACTTTAGTAGCATATCGAGAAGGATAGATTTTTGTTAAACTTTAGGAAAAAGAATACATAGGAGGTTACCGAATATGCGTATCGTGGATAACATCAAAGTCTGGGGGGAACCGCTGGAGAATGCCGTCAGTCAGGCGGTGACTTGTTCGAAATATGGAGATGTGCTGGGCGTGGCTTTAATGGCCGATCATCACAAGGGATATTCGCAGCCGATCGGCGGAGTGGTTGCTTACCGCAACATGATCAGTCCGTCAGGAGTGGGGTACGATATTGCCTGCGGCAACAAAGCAGTGCGCACGAACCTGATGTGGGACGATATTCGTGACCGGATTGCGGTCATTATGGATGATATTAATACAACGATCTCATTCGGCGTAGGCCGGAACAATCCAAAACCGGTGGAGCATGAGCTGTTCGATGATCCGAACTGGAAGCTTTTTGATACCATCGAAAGCGGATTACAACAGAAGCTGAAGACACTCGCACGGAATCAACTCGGAACCGTCGGTAGCGGCAATCATTTTGTCGATATTTTTGTGGAAGAGCAGACGGGCAAGGTATGGATTGCCAATCATTTTGGCAGCCGTGGCTTTGGGCATAAGGTGGCGAGTGGATTCCTTAATCTGGCGGCTGGACGAGAGTTCGGTGGCAAAGCACCGGGTGAATCAATGGATCAGCCGCCGACCCTGTTTGACTTGAACAGTGAAATGGGTGATATGTATTGGGCGGGTATGACACTGGCGGGTCGTTATGCCTATGCCGGAAGGGATTACGTGATTGAACAGGTGCTTGGAATCCTTGGAGCGAGTGCTGAATATGCCGTACATAATCATCATAACTTTGCGTGGAAAGAGCAGCATATGGGCGAGGAAGTCGTCGTTGTTCGTAAAGGAGCGACACCGCTGGCACCGGGCCAGCTTGGCTTTGTCGGCGGGAGTATGGGGGATATTTCGGTCATTGTAGAAGGCATTCATAGTGAGGAGAATACGGAGTCTTTCCGCAGTACGGTTCACGGGGCAGGACGAATCATGAGTCGTACGCAGGCGGCAGGCAAAATGAATTACAAGCTTCGCACGCGTATGGGCGGCGAAATTAGTGAAGAACAGATGCAAGCCGCCATTCGAGCGTATGGTGTGGAGCTCCGTGGAGCTGGCACGGATGAGAGCCCGTTTGTCTACAAAAAATTGCAAGACGTGTTGCATGCGCACGCGAATACACTGAAAATCAATCATGTACTGCGCCCGGTAGGCGTAGCGATGGCGGGTGGCAATGAGTTCGATCCCTACAAGGATTAATCAAAGATCAACCTGAGGCACGTATTATTTTTTAAAAAAACTATATAAGTTGAACTATTTTTTACACATTAACGGAGAAGAAAGAAAAAACCTGAAGAAGCGTAGCGGTCGCCTAAAAGCTTTCTGAAAGAAAGCTGCATCGGAAGCATACGCTTATCACCGGGTTTTCCCCTTTGTAAAAGGGAATCACAAAAATCTGGGGATAACAGCTACTCTCCAGGTTGTTCTGTCTTTGGAGTGGCCTGTGTAAAATCTTTAGTCTAACTTAACTAGAATTCAGACACAAAAAGGAGGGCGAACACCCCATGAGAAACTGTGCGATATACAGCTCACAGTTTGACCTGGATCAGTTGTATGAAATGATCCAATCCATCTATCCTGATGCCGCCATCCAGCGAAGAGAAGACCATACGCACATACAGGTGATTCAGAAGAAATGGTTTAGCAAAAAAACAAAGGGTTTCAACATCATGACCAGCCAGACGCATCCCGAGGAGTTCAACACGATGATTCAAGGTATGCTTGGGTTTATGAGTCAGATCGAAGGGCGTAATGCTGCGCTTCAGGAAAAGGTACTGATTAAATGCTCCACCCTGAACATGGTGATCGGCATCGAGACAGAGGAAGATATCTCGGAAGAGTTCTTTAACGAGTTATTACAACTGGCTGAAGCGCTGGATGCGGTCATTTTCTGGGGAGGTGGCTCCCTACTGAATGCTCAGGGTCAGCTGCTTCTGGATGTAAACGGAGAATCCGAAGTAGAGGATTACACGGTAACCGCACACACGAGTTATCTGGATGACACTCGTCTACCCTCAGCGGATGCTGTGGAGCGCAAGGCGCGTTCAGAGCAGCGATTAGTGGCGCAAGGTGTTCCGTATAATGCCAATCTGCCAGCAAGGGCAGGTGAGCAGGATACAACGATTCGAACGAAGGAAGAGGTTGCGCAGCGTGCTGTAGCTCTCTGTATAGCCGCCCTAAAAGGTGAGTGCCTGGGAGCAGGTGAGAGTAACGATGACACCGCGGCGCTTGTGCAGGAAGTCATCGACAAGTATGATGCGTCCGCCTTCTTTTCTCCGGATGAAAAATCTTTTCTGGATCAGCATGGAGCACAGCAGCAAGAGGTCATTCGCTTCTCTTGGGGATATGAGGCATACCATGTCATGCTATGGGCACTAGGGTACGTGGAAGAATTGAGTGCACCTACCGAGCTGTGCAACGTAAGTAAGGACGTTGGTTATCTACAGCAAAAGGACAGCTACGCAGAGTTCCTGTCGGATGCCACTCTACGTAGCAAAGGTGAAATTTTGGACGAGGCCGACTTGATCTATCGGTACAATTGGGTCTGTGTAAACAGCAGAATTAAAGAGGAGTTACCACCTGCAGGTTTAAATTCCGGTGTAGCTTATGAACGGCATCGTGCACTTAACTGGCTGATCTGTTATCTGAATCAAGCGTGGGATGAGGTACGGACGGATACGTAAATGAAATCAAATTGAAAAGAGCCATCGACTAGATTTTTTAATCTGATCGGTGGCTCTTAACTATGTGCTATTCGATAGATGAGGTTACTGAGGGAGAGACCATGGCTTGAATTGCAGGATACATGTTCTCGCTGCTCGTAAATAAAATGTAGGATTGATGAGTGGTTCGGATCAGAATCCGCTCGGTTGAACGAGCATAACCGATTCGGACAGCTGAAGGCTCACTTCCTCCATAGGTGTTATCTAAAGTTACAGATGTGATTTGAGAAATGGGGATTTCAATCTTGGAAAACTGCCAGCGAATGACGAGTTGATCATCTACTTGCTTTACGTTTACGTCAAACATAGGATGACCTCCTTTTTTGTACAATAAAATGATTGGACTAACAAAGTGATGAAACCGTATTAGGTATACGATAGTTCTAGTTTATCATTTTTGGCTAAAAATTCCTAATTAATAAAGATGAAGTAACTAAAAATTTCAACATAAGATATGATGTTTGAGTAGAATCAATCCATCCAATGTTTTGTAAGGAGATGAGTTGCATGAAAAAACTTAATGGATACCATTATTTCGAGAAAAATGTAGGCCCGTTCCGTAATCTCTCAAGCCTGTCTCAGAGAGAGGCCGAAGCAGTTTCACAACAGATTCGGCAGGAAGGCCGAGTTTTTGCCGCTCAGCGGTCTTCCGACTACATAACAATAAGGAGACGCCTCGAGCATATGGCATATGAGAAGTTCATAGCTAAGGGAGGAAAGCCGGCACAAGACTATCCCCATTATCTAACGCTCGGTGTATGTCCCTGGCTAGAATCATGGTATCAGGATCCCGATCATATTATTATTCCATGGGAGGAATTACCCGCAGAAGTTGTGAGCTTCACCTACGGTGATCTCTTCCCAACGATGCGTTATGAAGACGATAAATCCTATCGCAAGCAGGTTTATACCAAAGACGAAATAGTTGAACTAATTCAGACCTATGGTTTTCCACAGGATTGGAATCAGACCGGCAAACAGGGTCCCGAACGATATATTGAGGTTCAGGTCTGGGACAATGAGGTCATAAGGGCATATCGGTAGATCAACTCATTGCGAGTCCTCATTTTCGGTTGGTCAGGGCAGGGCGTAGCTTCCTTTTGAATTAGTCAAGGGTGGAGAGCGATGGAAGCTAGCTCGTTATTTTGGTGCGGCCTGTTCCGAAGAGATTTAAGCCTATTGTAGCCTAATCTCCGCTCGGAACAGGAACCAAAGTTACATTAAACGGTGTAAGTCTGCAACCATGCTTCTACGGAAATATGTTGCAAGTATAATGATGCGCTGTCTTCCGACAGCTTTGGAGACGGCTCAGGCCGGTTTCACGCGAAGGAATAGTCCCAGCAAACCGAGAATAGCAAAAGCCAGAAAAGCGACCGTGCTTGAAAATACCTCAATGCTGTATCCCGCCATGAACGATCCCAGAAATTGACCCACGCCAAGTGCAAGAAATGCAAGACTAATGCCGATGGAGACATTCGGCTGAAACAGTCTCGTTGCCCACACGATGAATATACTTGTGAGAAAAATGTACGTGCTACCGAACAGGACGGCTGAAACCAGACTTGCCGTCATCGAAGGCAGAACAATAACGCCAAGCGAAATGGATAACAACAGGATACCTATACGATAAGACCAGCCTAACTCAATCCGTTCTATAATCCGACCCGCACTTCCGCCGAGTATGCCTGTCACGCCCATAACAATCCAGAACAAGACGGCTTCCGAATCGGAGGCCCCTTTCTCGTCCGTAAGAAAGTTTCGGGCAAAAGTCCAATAAATCGCAGAGCTTGCGCCTGTTAACATACAAGCCATGAGTAAAGCCGATCCCGGTCTGGTGGGTCTCATGCAAGACCAGATGGACTTCGTACAAGGGAGTGTTTTGGTTGCAGGAATCGCATGTCGGTTCCATAGCAACACGGTTATGCCTATGAGGGCAAACAGGATATAACTTATACGCCAGTAATCGGTGAATAGCAAGTAGAGTGGACCGGAGACGATAATGCCAAAGCTGGTGCCTGTATTGATCCAGCTGTTCCCTCTGGCGTGCAGATCTGGTGCGAGTTCTGCGCTTACTGCATTCCCGAGGGCTGGAGATGCCCATCCTGTGCTGAGTCCGGCAAGAAATACGCTGACTGCAAGCAGCCAGGTATCATGTGCCAGTCCGATGCCGATCAAGCCAAGAATAGCACTGATTCCAGCAAGCTGAATGACGTAATGGTGCCCTTTGTGATTAATGATGAGTGGCGCGGTCAGAAGAGCAAGACAATAAGCAATATAGGTTGCCGAGTTAATGGCCCCGGATGCCGATTCGGATAATTTTAAAGCCTCAGAGATTTCTGGCATAAACAGTCCGTAACTGAAACGCCCAAAAGCATAACATACTGCGATCAGGGCAACGCCAGGAAGGACTATCTTTTTCATTGAATTTCACCGCCTTATTTTAGATAGAACGATCATTATACTTCTTATGAAAATAAAAAAGTGAGTTGAAATATGAACTCACCCTTTGTGTTATGAATTGAAACTATTTTGAGTCATGTGAATCAGTTCCCGGCAGACCTCTTTTACATTTTCCGTTTCGGCCAGCGCCGTCGAACCCTCTAACAACAGCATAAATTGCATGATGCTTCGATCATTTGCCTCGGGATCACTTTTTTTTATCAGGGTTATGAGGTGTTTTTTGTGACCGTTAACGGTTTGTACGATAACATGGTTTTGATCAGCCCCGAATTCTTCCTTCGCTCGTAAAAAAAGACATCCTCTGGCTTCATGCTCCATCAGCCACTTGGCATGACCCTCAGCCAGATTGAGAAAGACGGACTGTGCCTTATTATCTGCATATATACGTAGTTGCTCCAGATAGCGCTGTTCGCGGCGCAGAAGCACCTCGACAATCAGGTCTTCCTTGGATGCAAAGTGATTATATAACGTCATGATGGCCACGTCAGCATCGGTAATGATCCGTTTTAGGCCAATGGCATGAAAGCCATGCAGATAGAACAGGTCCTCAGACACGTTAAGAAGCGTTTCCTTTTTGCTACTCATAATCGCTTGGGCCTCTCCTTTCACCCATTTTTCAGTAAAAATAGAATGATCATTATATCCAAAATATAGAATGTGTATATCGATGTCAATCTGAAATGACCGTTTCAATCTCCAGCCGCCCAAAGTTTTCGATCCATTCAGTAGGGCAGCTTGAATCCGTAATCACCATGGATATGTGATCGGCAGGTGCAATTCTGGCAAACGTGGAGCGTCCAAACTTGGTGTGATCCGCCACCAGGATGGCTTCTTCGGCGCGTTCCATCATTTTACGCGAGATCAGGGCTTCCTCCAGTACATAATCGGTAATTCCATCGGTGAAGGAAACACCTCCAGCCGAAATGAACGCTTTGTTCACTTTGAACTGGTCAAGTATCTCATGTGCCCCAGGCCCAGTGGCGGCTTGAACAGCAGTGTTGATTTCGCCTCCAGCAAAAATGATTTTACCTGTAAAAGATTCTAGGGCAATAGTCAGGATGGGTACAGAATTCGTAATCACCGTGATAAGGGAGCGATGTTGCAATTGGCGCATGATTTCGAGTGTGGTTGTGCCGTTGTCCAGCATGATGGTTTCGCCGTCTTCAATCAACGAAGCTGCCGCGGCGGCAATAGCCTGCTTTTCTTGAACTTGCAACTGTGAGCGCTTCTGGAAGGGCGCTTCGATCATACCTGAGCGGACACGTACAGCGCCCCCGTACACTTTACGTAATTCACCTTCCTTCTCCAGCCGATCCAGATCCCGCCTTATGGTTTCCGTGGATACCTGAAATAGCTGAGCCAACGTTTGTACCTGAACTTTGCCTTGTGTGGCAAGCTGGGCAAGGATCGTCTGTTTTCGCTCCTCATATGTTAACGACATTCAAATTCCGCCTCCGTTACGTTCTTTTATAGAAGTTTGGCCTTTGTGTGGATTGTTGTTGTTTTTAACAGTTTAAGTTGATGAAAATCACTTGTCAATTTCATTCGGTAAATATGGTTGTTAGATATCAAGAGATGAGTTGACAGAGGATAGATGTGGCGATATTATCAAATGAAACAACTAAAAACCACGATAAACCACATTTTAAAACGGATTGAACACGAGTTATTTCAAGCACTAATCAGCAATACATATAACCAATAGATCTAACTGCATGAATGAAGTGAAGCTTATTGCTCGCGTTCAATGCGTATTCATGTGGTATTCGGGAGGACAACACAGTGAAACGACCGCTTACTTTTCGTGAAAATGGAACCTTTACCATCGTACAATTTACCGATATACACTGGAAAGACGGACGGCCTGAAGATCTGCGAAGCCGGCGGATGATGCAATCAATCATCGAACTGGAACAGCCGGATCTGGTTATTTTCACAGGAGATGTGATCTACACCGGGCCTGTCGATTCGGGAAATCAGGCGTGCGAGCATCCGGAGCAGGCTTTTCGCGATGCTGTCTCGGCTGTGGAGGCGTGTGGGATTCCGTGGGCTTTTGTGTTTGGCAATCATGATGCCGAGCAACGAATCACTCCACCAGAGCTCATGCGTGTAGTTCAGGAGCATGCGCATAGTGTGACGGAAGCGGGCCCGCGTGATATTGCAGGATTGGGCAATTACACGCTGGAAATTGCCGGAGCGAATGGACTTCCGGCAGCGGTGTTGTATCTGCTCGATTCCGGGAGTTATTCGACCGTGGAATCGATCCCCGGTTATGGCTGGATTCAGCAGAGTCAGCTCCGATGGCTGATGGATGAATCCACACGCGTCAATCCCGGCCGCAGCCCGGGGGATAAGCTGCCAGCCTTGGCGTTTTTCCATATCCCGATTCCGGAATATCAACGGATGTGGGACAGCCAAGTTTGCTATGGCAACAAATATGAACCTGTCTGCTGTGCGCAAGTCAATTCGGGTTTGTTTGCTGCACTGCTGGAGATGGGGGATGTAATGGGTACGTTCTGCGGACACGATCATGTGAATGATTTTCACGGTCAGTATCAAGGGATACGTCTTTGTTACGGGCGTTCGAGTGGTCATAGTACCTACGGAAGGGAAGGTATGCTACGCGGAGGACGTGTCATTCAGATGCGTGAAGGTGAGCGGGAGTTTAATACCTGGCTTCGTCTGGAGGATGGATCGGTGGTGAATGAACAGCCGGAGCATCAACCGGAGACCGCGACGTAAGGTATTCTAGAGTGTACTATAGCGTGGCAAGGGAAATAGAAAGAGATAAGCAAATAAGCAAGGAAAACAGAGAGGGACGTATACAGCATGATTTTACCGTTAATTCTGGTGCTTGCTTCAGGAATGGCACATGCCGTCTGGAGTATGTTTACAAAACGAAGTTTGAACAAAAGTGTTTTTCTATGGTCGATTATGATGATTCCCACCGTATTGCTGCTGCCTGTGCTGGTGGTGGAATTGTCCCGCGAGTCGTTACCCGTGTCAGCTTATGCGCTGTTGATCGTGTCGATGGCACTTCAGGCGTTATACTCCTGGCTGTTGTCTCAGACGTATGAGCTTGGTGATCTGTCTCAGATCTATCCGATTATGCGGGGCACGAGTACGTTGCTGGTGCCGTTGATCGGGGTTGCTTTTCTAGGAGAAAGGTTGTCGGGATTCGGATGGTTAGGCATTGCCTGTATGATTGTTGGTTTCATCGTTCTTAGCGGTGTGGGGAGCAGGAAGGGACAAGCAGGCTCTGGAATGAAGGGGGCGAAGCCAGTTCTGATGGCCTTGTGTGTGGGGTTATGTACGACGAGTTATGTATTTGTGGACAAATTAAATCTGCAACATATTTCGCCCTTGGCGTTGCTTGAGGTTACGAATATTGGTTTTGTGGCTGGATTAACGCCAGCGCTGCTCGCTTCAGCTGGCTTGCGTCAGGAATGGAAGGTCAATCGTTCGACGATTTTGCTTGGGGCTTTGCTGAATCCGGGATCATATCTGCTCTTTCTATTTGCACTGGAACAGGCTCCAATGGCCAGATTGGGCCCGCTTCGGGAAGTGGGAACGGTATTTGCGGCTTTTCTCGGGATATGGTTATTAAAAGAACAGCAGGGCATGAAACGGATTCTCTGTTCCATCGTTATTTTTGGCGGCATTCTCCTGATTGGTGTGTGGGGATAGGATAGAAAGACATCGGTCAAAAGAAAGCACAAAATGACAGGCTTCTCTACCCTTCTTCGTGTATCATCATAAGCAAGGAGTGATACAGTACATGAAATGGATTGAAGCCATACAGAAGTCGATTCAATATATAGAAGAGCATTTACTGGAGCCTATGACGACGGATCAGATTGCAACGCACGCGCATATGTCCGCATTTCATTTTCAACGTATCTTTGGTTTAATGACCGACGTTACCGTGGCGGAGTACATCCGGCGCAGAAGATTAACACTGGCGGCCAATGAACTGTTGCAGGGAGATCCCAAAATTATGGATTTGGCCTTCAAGTATGGCTATGATACGCCTGAATCGTTCACCAAGGCTTACCGCAGACAACATGGAATATCGCCAAGCGAAACCCGAAAGTCCGGTGCCTCAGTCCAGTCGTATAATCGACTCGTTATTCAAGTCAGTTTACAAGGAGCAGAGCCAATGAAACATCATATTGTCGAACAAGAGGCATTTTCCATTGTGGGTATCAAACAACGATTTTCGTATGTCGATAGTCAGCACTTACAGGGAATCCCTAATATGTGGCAGGAAGCGTATCACAATGGAACAGAGGATCGGATAGCTGCATTGAATAACGGGTTTATCCCAGGTTTGCTAGGGGTGTGTGTAGATCAGGGCGAGATCGAGCACAAGCAGATGGAGTACTGGATTGCAACAACGTATGAAGGGGAGCAACCGGAAGGGCTATCTACGTTCACGTTCCCCGCGAGTAAATGGGTGGTTTTCGAGGTTGAGGAACCGATGCCTCAGGGAATACAAAAGCTGTGGAAACGTATTGTAGGTGAATGGTTCCCTTCAAATGCATACGAACATGCCTGGCTGCCTGAACTGGAAGTCTACCGCGGCATGAAACATGCGCCTCAAATCTGGATACCGATTAAATAGCCGGATAGGTAGCATTAGATAGCTCAATAGTAAGTATTAGTTAGCCCAATAGTAAGTATTAAATATCTGGATCGTAAGCGTTAATTATCTTCATCAATGATCATCGATCAATATGACATCATAACTCCGCTCAGGAATCGTGATTTTCAGGCGTGCATTCGTTTTGGATGTACATGAAAATGACAGCTTGAGGGGAGTTGTTTATTTTATTCCAGGGTTCAAAACATGTTATATTAAAAAACAGTAGTCTCATCCACCCCTAAGAACGACGGACGGCCAAGCTGGAATGAAGATATCGGATTCGAGTAGGTCAAGGAGGATTTGCTGTGCAATATGAAGAACGACTTGTCCAAACGTTGCGACAACATGAGCAGATCATGCAGGATCTGCGGATTGTACGTTCGCTAGAGTTGCCCGATTGTTACATCGGTGCGGGTTATATTCGTAATTACATATGGGATGATCTTCATGGATTTACCAGACGGGAGCTGCATAGCGATATTGATGTTGTTTATTTTAATGCTGCCGATCTTCGAGAGGAACGGGATTACGAACTGGAGCAGGAGCTGTGTACTGCAACAGGTAACACGAAGTGGTCGGTTAAAAATCAAGCCAGGATGCACCTGCGTAACGGAGACATGCCGTATCACTCGACTGAAGATGCACTGCGCTTTTGGCCTGAGCAAGTAACAGCCATCGGTGTACAACTACATGCTGACGATCAAATCAGGATATGTGCCCCTTATGGGCTGGAGGATCTGTATGCGTTGGTTGTTCGCAAAA
Organism: Paenibacillus sp. NN59; assembly: GCF_057597225.1. Lineage (NCBI taxonomy): Bacteria > Bacillati > Bacillota > Bacilli > Caryophanales > Paenibacillaceae > Paenibacillus > Paenibacillus sp. NN59. The sequence continues at coordinate 1,913,710 of NZ_CP199678.1, forward strand.
GTCCGGCGTTTATGGACGCGGCCTACTATAACGAACGTGTGTGCAAAAAGAATTGGCAACAGTACTGGCCCAAGCTCACGATTGTAAGGGCATAATATAACAAGTGTGGATGTCTATGTATGGGAAGGAGTGTTGCTGTACTGATACAGAAATTTTTACGGGAGAAAGGATATATTTTGGATCTGATCCTACTGGCGTGTTTGGTTTTCTTTCTGATCTTTTGGGGCTGGAACTTTGCCGTGAAATTTTTTACTCTCCTCGCGGCAACCTTTATCATATTAAGACGGATTGATTATGAGAAACACATCTGGCTGAAACGCGGGTTGTTGGTCGTTTTCGGCATTGGCGCCGTTTCCTTTATCATTATTGAAGCTCTGGTATTTACCCAGCTTGGTTCAAAGGAAGAGGAGCGAGCGGACTATGTCATCATACTTGGGTCGGGCATCAAGGGCACCGAATTGTCACTGACCTTGAAACAAAGGTTGGATGCCAGCTTGGATTATATTCGCACTCACCCGCAGACTCCAGTCATTGTATCTGGTGGACAGGGGCCAGGTGAATCCATTCCTGAAGCCCTTGCGATGAAAAATTACCTGGTGGATCAGGGCATTGCCCCCGCTCAGATCATCATGGAGGATCGCTCGACAAGTACGCAGGAAAATTTGGCTTTTTCTAAAAAAATCATTCTTGCTTCAGGGCTGGAACATCCCAAAATTATGATTGTCACAAGTGATTACCACATGTTCAGGTCGAAATATATTGCGGCCAAAAACGGATACGCTGCAGAATACGGTATATCCGCTCCTTCACCAGGGTACTTGAAGCCGATTAATATGATTCGTGAATATTTTGGCACTGTGAAGGCATTTTTATAGTCAAACGAGAAACAGGACGAAGCGGAAGGAATAAAAATGCTTCGTCCTGTTTTCTATTTTTTATGGTGAACACTACATTAAACTTGGGTGGACAAGACTCATTTTTTTGCAGAATCGCTAGAAGCAGCTCTAAGCTCAGTTGCTCTGGACTCGGCAGCTGCTCTGGAGTTGTCGGGTGCAATGACAGCCTCAGAGACCTTATCTCGAGGAGAAGTGGTTCTGGAAGCAGCCGCTGGAACAGTAGCCTCTCTGGAATTGTCAGGTGCAATTGTAGCCTCAGAGACCTCATCCCGAGGAGAAGTGGTTCTGGAAGCAGCCGCTGGAACAGTAGCCTCTCTGGAGTTGTCAGGTGCAATTGTAGCCTCAGAGACCTCATCCCGAGGAGAAGTGGTTCTGGAAGCAGCCGCTGGAACGGTAGCCTCTCTGGAGCTGTCAGGTACAATTACGGCTTCAGAGACTTCATCTCGAGGTGTAGAAGCACTAGGTTCGGTGGCTCGACTGGCAGTCTCTCTGGAGTTGTCAGGTACAATTATAGCTTCAGTGGCTCCACGCTCTACTTTGGGCGTATGGCTCGATGCCCATACAGCTGTAGACGTACTTGCTACAGCAATTAAACAAACGGATGAAATTGTTATGATCCAATGTTTCTTTTTCATTTTTTTGACATCAAACATCATCGTAAGTCTCCTTTTTAATTGTTTTCCCTCCCCTGAAAGGGATGAGCAAAATTGCACAGGCAAGCTTCGCGCCCCTGCGGTGACATTTAAAATGGTTTCGCCATAACGTTTGCGATCTTCGATGGACATCTTCTGGACAACCTTTTCATCACAAGAAAATTCACTCCAGGTGTGAATCTCTTGGCGAAGGAGGTGAACGAGAGGATTGAACCAGTGCAAAGCGCTGACCGCTAGAGTGAGTGCCTTGACCCACAGATCTTTATATTTCAGGTGAGTTAATTCATGGTGATAAACCAGACCCATATTCAAGTGAGCTGTACCCGCTTGAGGCAAATAAATCGTAGGTTTCGTTAAACCGACCAGCACGGGACTTCGTAACATTGGACTATATGCCAGGTTGACATGCTGCCGAATACCTAACTTTTCTTTGATCATGGGGAGCAGTAAGGCGGCCTCACTATTTTCTTTCACATCTGACTGTGTACGTTTCAACGCATGGATGAATCTGTAATAACAATAGATCTGCCACGTCGTATAACCGAGAACGCCTACTCCCCAAGCACTGAGCAAAACATACGCCGCTGTAGAAGATATCGTCCATTCTGGGGTAAGCGCTCCTTCAAGCATACCGTTCAAAAAGTTAGATTGTTCAAGGTTTCGGTGTGAAGCATGATGAAAAAGACTGGAGAACCATGTCATTCCGAACGATAGGGGCAGTACATAAAAGGCGAAAGCCATTTTACTCAGCCCGTAACGCCAGGAAGCGGGGAAAAGATGTACCGGCAGAAGGCGCAAGGCAAGAATGCAAGCAGCGGCAATGCTTCCAGCCACCGTCAACGTTATCAGCAGATCAATAAAGAGATTCATGCGCGCCACCTACTTTTCCGACAGCCATTGTTTTAGTTCGGCAATGTCTTTCTCTGAAAGCTTATCCCCGTCATACATGGCTGAAACCAGATTTTTAACAGAGCCTTGATAGAGGCCATCGAGTACTGTCTTGGTTTTCTGAAGTTTGTAGTCTTCTGGCTGTAAAAGAGGCTCATAATAGTTGGTTCGACCCTGTCTCGTGACAGTGAGCGCCCCTTTATCCACCAGTCTGGATAGGAAAGTGGAAATGGTCTGTGCCTTCCACGCTTTTCCCTTTTCCTTAAACATGTCTAACAGTTCGGAAGAAGTGACCGGAGGAGTACAAGACCAGATCACCTCCATCAGTTCCAGCTCGGTTTCGGACCATTTTTGAGTTTGGTGCACCAAAGAAGCACTCCTTTACAACGTTATGCGTCCATAACGATAATTTTATTACTACACTACGTAGTAAATATAAACTACTACAACATGTAGTGCATAGTCAAGCGCAGTGTGTGAGAACCTCGTTTCTTCCTCTGTTTGTCAAGAGGGTTCTGTTTCTATATCCCAGATTCAACGAAGAAAAGCATGTTATACTATAGGTCAACAATAGATGACCGAAACAGGAGTGAATGATCATTACAGCATATCAATTACCTGCTCTGAAGGAGCAGAACATGATTTCAACGAACGATTTACAAGACATTATTCGCATGCTCGCCCATGCGCCTTTACTGTATGATGATGGTCAGCATATTCAGGTTCAGGATTACCTGGAAGGTCTTGAGATAGGGTTAACGCATGATATTCGTCGTGCAGCGATTGAATTGTACGAACTGGGGGTCAAGGCTTGTCGCCAATTTACGGATGTACTTGCCTATGAGCAGTTGCAGGATGTGCTTGGTCTGCAGGCTGAGTTGTGGCAGGAAGGTGTGCTTGCACTGCAAGACTGGATGAATTGGCTAAAAGAAATTGGCGAAGGGCGGCGAACTTTGCCTGAGTATGATTTTGCATCCATATTGGGTGAACTCCCCGAAGGGTATATGATTCATGATTTTCATGACGAACTACAGGTTCGACTAGAGCAGGATGCATCGAATGCTTGGGCGAACGAAGAGCGAAGTCGGTTATATACAGCGATTGGCGTGCAAGAAGCAGGCTGAGCGAGCGATTTGAATGAAATTGAACTTTTTAAACGTCGATGGGCGTCTCTCTACACGGAAATGGAATCCATATCAAACGAAACGGTCTGCTACGTTGTTTAGTCTGATATGAATGCAATGCGTAGATGGCATGATGCATCTGCTGAAATGAGGGGATACCGTGAAAAAGGTTGTACTTGCTGGTGGAACGGGATTTGTTGGTCAAGATTTTACAGTCCGGTTTAAAAAGCTGGGGTACGATGTGCTGGTGATCTCACGCCAGTCTGGACACATCGCCTGGGAAGATCGAACAGCCATCATTGAAGCACTTGAAGGCGCGGAGATGCTGATTAATCTGGCTGGTAAATCGGTCAATTGCCGTTACACAGACGAGAATCGTAAAATCATTATGGATTCCAGAACAGAAACCACAAACATTCTTGGGGAAGCGGTATTGGCTTGTGTGCATCCGCCTGAATTGTGGATTAACTCCAGTACGGCTACCATCTATAGACATGCGGAAGATCGTCCAATGACGGAACAAGATGGAGAGATTGGTTCGGGTTTCTCTGTGGAGGTTGCCAAGGCTTGGGAGCAGGCATTCTTCGGATTCAAGCTACCATCTACACGTCAAATTGCACTACGCATTGCGATTGTGCTTGGGGAAGGTGGGGTGATGGAACCACTGACGAATCTGGTTCGATTTGGCCTGGGTGGAGCCCAGGGAGCAGGAACCCAAAAATTTAGCTGGATTCATATGGAGGACCTGTTCCGCATGGTGATATTTGTACAGGAGCATCCGGATCTGGAAGGGGTCTATAATGCTTCATCCCCTCATCCAGTGACTAATCGGGAACTCATGGCAAGCCTTAGAAAGCAGATGGGGGCACGTATCGGACTTCCGTTCCCGCGCTGGATGCTTGAGCTTGGAGCTATATTTATCCGTACGGAAACGGAACTGGTACTCAAGAGCCGCTGGGTCATTCCCGACAGAATCGAAAAGGCAGGTTTTACGTTCACTTATCCTTCGCTGGATAAGGCACTTGCTGATCTCCTTAAATCCAAATAATGGGGAGCAGACAGTTTACATAGGTGCCTCCATTTTCAGACTGTGAAAAACATGTGCAGGAATCATTAATATGTGAATGGGAGGGCAGAGCAATCTGCCCTTCCGTCTATTTCGATGATATTTAGGCCCGGGATCGATCATCAGGCTGCTTCAAATATTCTTTTTCATTATCACTATTATTCAGTTGCAGGTATATTCGTTTAATGGGTAATATCACGAAATTTACATAACACGCATGAAAGAGAAGAGGTTGGGCATATGCAGCTTAGAAGAGTAAGAATCGCAGGTACAGGAAAATACCTGCCTCAGATGAAGGTGACAGATGAAGAGTTGGATGAGCGATTACATGTGCCCGCAGGCTGGGTCAGCAAAGCGACGGGCGTCGGCTATCGTTATTATGCTTCGGACGAGGAGACTTCTTCCTATATGGGTGCAAGAGCGGCAGAAGCAGCTCTGGCCGATGCGGGGCTGTCTTTTGGTGAGATCGATTGTTTGGTATGCACCAGCGGTACGAAAGAACAGCCGTTGCCAAGCACAGCCGTCTTTATCCAGCAGGCCATGGGACAGGAAGAATCAGGTGTTCCTGCTTTTGATATGGATGCGACATGTCTGAGTTTCCTGAACGGACTTGATGTCATCTCTTATATGGTAGACGCTGGACGTTACCAGCGTGTATTGCTCGTAGCTACCGAGATTGCTTCAGCAGGATTAAACTGGAAAGATCCTGAAAGTGCTGCCTTGTTTGGTGATGGCGCGGCGGCAGTCATCATTGAGCGAGCATCTGAGGAATCCGGGTCACAGATCGTTCATGCATCGCTGCGAACCTATAGCCGCGGGGCACGGTTTTCGGAGATTGCAGGCGGAGGCACGCGGCATCATGCGGCCCAGTATGATGTGGCACATCCAGATCCATTCCTCTTTCATATGGATGGCGCGGCGATTTTTCGCATGGCGTCCAAGCTGTTACCCGGGTTTATGAATGAGATGCTTCAAGCTTCCGGGGATCGAATGGAGGATTTCTCTCTGGTCATTCCTCATCAGGGCAGTGCAATGGCGATGCGCCTGATTCGCAAGAAGCTTGGAATTCCGGCAGAACGGTTCATGGATATTACACGAGGTCATGGTAATACGATTGCGGCCTCTATTCCGATGGGATTGCATGAGGCGATTTGTCAGCAACGAATAGAGCGTGGTGATCGGGTATTGATGATCGGAACGGCGGCTGGGCTGTCTTTGGGAGGACTGATCTTTGACTACTAGATTTGCACGACGTGACCAACGTGTGCTTCAAGGACAAACGGGTCATACATACAGGGTACTCCTTACCGGGGGAAGAGCTCCGGTTACGCTGGATTTGGCGCGTATGTTGCATCGGTCAGGTCACCTCGTATTTATTGCGGAGAGTATGGACCATCATCTGTGCAGAACGTCTAGTGCGGTGGAGCAATGCGTACTTGTTCCATCGCCACGTCACCATACGGAGAAGTACCTGTCTGCACTGGAACATTGGGTTAATATATGGCAGATCGATGTGCTGATTCCGATGTGCGAAGAAGTGTTTTATGTGGCTGGTGGGGCTGAACGCTTAAGGCAGCGTTGTCGTGTTCTTGTTTCCAGTCTGGAGCAGTTGCACGTTCTGCATCATAAGTATGATTTTAATAGGCTTGCCAAGTCTATGGGGCTTCCGGTCCCGGATACACATCTGATTCTAACTCCGCAGGAGTGGCTGGAGATGCAGCAGGTTTTAAAGGGAGAGTGGGTCTGGAAACCGGTCTACTCCCGTTTTGCGGCCAAAGTACGTATGCCGAAACTTGGGTACCACGATCCACCGGGCGAAGATACGTTGTCTCCTGCCTCACCTTGGGTGGCGCAGCGGTACATTCATGGACGAGGATTGTGCACCTACAGTGTAGTGCATGAAGGCCATTTGATTGCGCATGCCACCTACGACAGCCGATATCGTACGGGCAGTGTAGGCGCGAGTGTTTTTTTTGAACAGGTGCAACATGAGGGCACACACGCGTGGGTAGAACACTTTGTACGCGCGACGGGTTTCAGCGGACAGATTGGATTTGATTTTATCGAAGACGTGACGGGTCAGGTGTCTGCGATTGAGTGTAACCCGAGGGCAACCAGTGGCATTCATCTGTTTCATCCTGGTAACGACTTGGTGCGTGCATTGCTTGAACCTGAAGTGGTACTTAGCGAAGGGATCAAAGTGACACCGAGGTTAGGTAATGATAAGGCGATGTTAGCATTGCCCATGCTGGGAAGTGGTATCCGGCAGATTCATAGCAGCAGAGGTAGCCTGCGAGCTTGGAGGACGGCTTGGCAGGGTGCCAGGGATGTGGTGTATGTGCGGCAGGATCGGCGGCCTTTTTTTGAACAATTTGCGGTCGTACTTACTGCCTGGCGTCTTGCACGTTCACAGCAGATTACGCTGACGGAAGCATTGACTCATGACATAGAATGGAACGGTGAACAACGATGAAGAGAGCATTAGTGACCGGGGCTACAGGTTGTCTGGGTAGACATCTGGCGATAAGGCTTGCAGCAGAAGGCTGGGAAGTGACAGGCATGGGGCGACAGCAAGAGATCGGCAGTGTGCTTGAAGCGGCTGGAGTTCGCTTTATCAGGGGAGATATTCGGGATGTCCAGGTTGTAGATGCAGCGTGTACAAGTCAGGATATCGTGTTCCACTGTGCGGCCTTATCCTCACCTTGGGGGAAATATCAGGATTTCTACAGCAGTAATGTGCAGGGAACGCAAAATTTGATTGATCATTCTCTACGCCATCAGGTGCAGCGGTTCGTGCATGTTTCCACGCCGAGTATTTATTTTAACTACATACCGCGTTATGAAGTTCATGAACATGACCTGTTGCCGGCTAAATCGGCCAATCATTATGCGGCTACCAAACGTATGGCTGAAGACATTGTGATGGAGGCACATCGTAACGGATTGCCATCGATTATGATTCGCCCGCGAGCCATTTTTGGCCCGTATGACCAAACGCTTTTCCCGCGGATTGTTGCAGCGAATGCCAAGCGGGGAGTACCGATGATTGATGGTGGACAGGCGCTGATTGATCTGACGTGCGTAGATAATGTGGTGGATGCGCTGTTATTGTGCAGTGATGTTTCTAATAATGCACTTGGAAGAGCCTACAATATTTCGAACGCAGACCCGAGACCATTTGCAGAGCTGGTCAGGACTCTTTTTGACATGTTAGACATGCCGCTGCGGCGTCTGAATATTCCTTATCGAGTGGCCTATGGAGTGGCCAGTATGCTGGAAGGTGTGCATCGATTCATCCCTGCTCTGGGAGAGCCGTTACTAACCAGATACACCGTTGGATCTTTGGGTGTGCCGCAAACGTTGGATATTACCGATGCTAAGGCGCAGCTAGGATATGTACCGCGGGTGTCCATTGAAGCGGGTTTGCGACAATTTGCAGATTGGTGGAGGAGTGAATAATGTTAACAACGAAGCCGGTAAAATTATATTTAGGCGCAGCGGGTTACTGTACTCATCCAGAGTTCCTTACATTACGGGGAGGAAGCATCCGGCCTGTTCGTTTTCCGGCAGGCTTCGCTTGTATTCTCCATCCCGATCATGGCCCAATACTACTGGACACGGGGTACAGTTCACGTTTTTTTGAAGAGACCGCTCGACTTCCGAACGCATTATATCGTCATATCACGCCCGTTGTATTTCGGGAAGAAGACAGTGCCGTCCATTTTCTGAAGCAGATCGGGCTGGTGCCATCAGATATCCGTTATGTTATTCTTTCGCATTTTCACGGGGATCACATTGCAGGTGCCAAGGACTTCCCGGAGGCTCAGTTTATTTATTTGCCGAGAGCCTATGAGGCGGTTCGTTCTCTTGGTTCAATTGCGGCGGTGAAGGCTGGTTTTCTGGCTGGGCTGCTACCTGACGATTTTATCCAGCGCTCACTGCCCGTGAACGACCCTGCCAAGCGATGGAGGGAAATATGGGAGAATACAGGGATTGAAGCCCTGGCAGAGTTTCCTTGGCAAGAGGTATACGATCTTTTTGGAGATGGCAGCCTGCTCGGCGTGGATGTATCGGGTCATGCGGAAGGCATGATGGGTTTATTGCTGCGGACAGAGCAACATGATTATTTTTTATGTGCAGATGCAGTATGGTCAAGCCGGGCTTTCCGTGAACAGCGCAGACCTCATGCACTGGCAGGCATCATTATGTCAGACCGGCAGGAGTACAGACAGAACTTTGACAAGCTGGTTCACCTGCATCAACAGTTCCCTCGGCTTCGCATCGTGCCGAGTCATTGCCAAGAGGCGCTGAGCGCATGGGGCACAGGAGGGACGGAACGATGAGCAATCCTGTTCGTATCGTTACTCATTATGCACTTGCACGTGGCTTGCGAAGATGGCGTACCAGGGCACAGCTTGAACTTTGGCAGGAACGCCGAATCATTCGGCATGTGGAGCGGATACGGGCACAGTCTCCGTTTTACCAAAAGTGGTGGGGAGACCTGAACGCATCCGAGTGGAAACAGTTCCCGCAGATCGATAAAACGGTAATGATGCAGCATTTCGATACGCTGAACACGGTAGGTATTACGAAGGAAGAGGCCCTGATCCTCGCTGGAGAAAGTGAGGATACCCGTAACTTCAAGCAATCCTCCATTCAAGGCGTCACGGTAGGGTTATCTTCGGGTACATCGGGTAATCGAGGCATTTTTCTGGTAAGTGATCGGGAGCAGGACGCGTGGACGGGCACCGTGCTGGCCAAACTGCTACCAGGCGGACTATGGAAACCCGCGAAGATCGCGTTCTTCCTGCGGGCGAATAGCAATCTGTACGAATCGGTCAAGCGTGGCAAGCTGAAATTCCAATATTTTGACCTGCTGGAGCGTGTGGATGTCCTGATTGAACGTATGAAAGAATACCAGCCTACGGTGTGGGTGGCTCCTCCTTCCATGCTTCGTATACTGGCTGATGCTTATCAGCAAGAACGTCTAACACATGTGCCTCAGAAAATTATTTCCGTAGCCGAGGTGCTTGACCCTCTGGATCGTAAGGTGCTGGAGCATGTCTTCGGTCAGACAGTTCATCAAGTGTACCAGTGTACAGAAGGCTTTTTGGGAGCGACGTGCGAGCACGGAACGATACATCTGAATGAAGACATTGTGTATATTGAAAAAGAGTACATTGATCCTGCAACCCGGCGGTTCGTGCCTATGATCACAGACTTTTCCCGAACGTCGCAGCCGATTATCCGGTATCGGCTGAATGATATTTTAACCGAGGCGGCAGCGCCGTGCGCCTGTGGTTCGTTGTTCACTGCCATCGAGCGGATTGAAGGCCGCTGTGATGATACGCTTTATTTTTCGCATACCTATGAGGAAAAGGCTGTTTCGGTTTTTCCGGATTTTATCAGTCGTGCCGTGATTGCGGCTTCACCGGCTATTCAGCATTATCGTGTGGTGCAACGTGGCAGTGGGATGCTGGAGGTGTCAATGCGGGTCAGCGAGGAAGAGGGTCAGGAGCAGGCGCAGGCCGCTGTGTTGCAAGAGTTAGGGAAATTGGCAGTTCGACTGCAATGTGTGCTACCTGAGGTTCAATTTGTGCCGTATACGTTTGAAGCAGGGATCACGAAGTTGCGACGGGTGGAGAGACGGTTGGATTAATTGAGGTTCAACGCAGAGTCTACATGTACTAGTTAAAATTGAATCGAACGATCATGAAAGTAGGTGATAATGTGACCGCGTGGGCTTATAAAATAGGAGAGGATTCGCCAAAACCTGTGGATGGCAAGGTTACATCAGGACCGGAAAAAACAACGGAATTACTTCAATCAGCTCATGCAAATGTAACCAGATCAGGCCAGCCGGGGCAACAACCTCCTCCTGTAGCTCTCATTACAGGTACCTCCAGCGGATTTGGGATGCTGACTGCCATCACTCTTGCCAAGCAAGGGTATCGTGTTATGGCTACAATGCGTGATCTAAGTCGCAAGGGAGAACTTGCGAATCGTGCCGAGGAAGCAGGAGTGACCGAGCGGATTCATTATGTACAGCTTGATGTGACAGATTCGGAATCTGTGCATACCGCTGTGGATACGGTGCTTCAGCGATATGGACAAATCGATGTGCTGGTGAATAATGCGGGTTTTGCTGTAGGCGGATTTATTGAGGAAGTGTCGATGGAGGACTGGCGACGCCAGATGGAAACGAACCTGTTCGGGCTTATCGCGGTGACGCGAGCGGTTCTGCCTGTCATGCGTCAACAGAAACGCGGGCTGATTGTTAATCTTTCGAGTGTAAGCGGCCTATCCGGTTTTCCGGGATATGCCCCATACGCTGCCTCAAAATTTGCTGTGGAAGGATTCACAGAAAGTCTGCGCCATGAGATGTCTTCATTTGGAATGCGGGTCGTATTGGTGGAGCCAGGAGCCTATCGCACGCCCATCTGGAACAAAGGTCTCGGTGAGATTCACCGGAGTGAGGACTCAGCTTATAAACATAAGCTGGATGCGGTTCTGCGTTATTCGAAACATGCCAGTGAGACTGCTCCTGATCCGCAAGAGGTCGCTGATCTGATCGGACGTATTGCGCGCATGCGTGCACCAAAATTGCGCTATGCACTGGGCAAAGGTTCACGGGTTCTTATTATTGCAAAGGCGTTGTTGCCGTGGAAATGGCTGGAGTGGCTGATTGCCCGTGGTCTGCAATAGTGGGGAATAAGTGATTATACGACCATACATGAAGCAGAATCATCATCTTTTCCAAGTGGAAATGGAGGTCTGATCAATGTTTGAAGTGATTGTCATTGCGTTGCTCATGATCATTACAGGACTACTCCTGCATATCAACAGCAAACTCCCGGCCCGTGACCGGGTTCAGGAAGCGATGGGACGTGACCGTGATCGGCGCGACAGCCAGAACCAGAGCCGAGATCGGTAGGCGAAGCAGAAAGGATAAACTGAATAATGGTGTTCCAGAGTAAGAAAGTGATTGTATTATGATTGACCTGATATTTCTTGACATGTAAGGAGTGGATGAGGGATGAGTTCAGATGCTTTCAAAGAAAGGTATATGCTACGTAATATTCAACGGGACGAATCGGATCTGTACTGGCCTCTGCGGCTTGAAGCGCTACGGACGCATCCCGAAGCCTTTGGCGCTTCATACGAGTTGTCCAGCCAGTTATCCATCAGTGAGGTGAAAGAGCGAATACATAATGAGCCTGATGATTACATTCTTGGTGCATTCACACCTGATGGCATGCTTGCGGGCATGATGGGTTTCAAAAGAGAATATGGTCTAAAGCTCAGGCACAAAGGATTCATCTGGGGTGTCTATGTATCACCAGCTCATCGGGGGAATGGACTGGCTTCCCAGCTGTTATCCGAGGTTCTGGAACGGGGTAAACATCTGGAGACTATGAAGCAGGTTAATCTAAGTGTAGTGACTACAAATAGTTCAGCAAAACGGTTGTATGAGCGGCATGGATTTGAAACCTACGGCATCGAACGCAATGCGCTAGAAGTGGGCGGCCAAGGGTATGATGAAGCGCACATGACGTATTTTTACAACAGAAGTGTAGATAAAAACATCTAATTTATAGGCAAGAGGAGGAATTCTATGACCGATCGGGTTGTTCATGAAATAGATGGTGTATCATTTATGTTAAAAGAAAAACATGCCTTCGATTGGCTGACTCCGCTGGGTACTGTCTTCTGTGTATTTGATCAGCAGGACTCCGGCAATATTTCATTCGGTTTGGTGCAGGAGGATGGTCAAAAGCAATTTGTGAAGTATGCGGGGGCACGTACTGTTCAGGCCAATGATATGGCAGACCCGGAGGAAGCAATACGTCATTTGCAGTCTTCCGTCTTGATCTATGAAGATCTGGCACACGATAGTCTGATTCGGTTAATAGACCATTTTGCGACTGACAACGGTTACGCTTGTGTGTTCGATTGGGTGGAGGGAGAGTGTCTGCATTCGCACTGGTCTTTCCCGCCTCCAGCCAAGTACGAAGATCCACGCTCACCTTATGTTCAGTTCAGACAACTTCCGGTACAGAGGCGAATTCAAGCCATGGAGCGCATTCTGGACTTTCATATTGAAGCGGAGCGCAAAGGGTATGTGGCTGTAGACTTCTACGATGGCAGTTTGATTTATGATTTTGCAGCGGAAGAGATTCACATCTGTGATATTGATCTATATCGTGCAGGTGCATTCACGAATACGATGGGACGGATGTGGGGTTCATCCCGCTTTATGTCTCCGGAGGAATTTGAACTTGGTGCGTCAATAGATGCTGTCACGAATGTGTTTAACATGGGCGCTATGGCCTTTGCACTGCTTGGGGGAGAACTTGATCGCTCCCAGAAACGCTGGGATGCCGGAGAAGCACTATATGAAGTTGCCCTTCGTGCGGTAAATCCGGATCGGTTCCAGCGATTCACTTCTGTGGCGGATTTGGGCTTGGCTTGGAAAGAGGTTATGTACAAGTGAAGTAAAAGTAGATTCGTAACCATGTATAAAAACCCGTATAATGGAAAATGACAAGGAGGCTTGATGGAAGATGTGCCGATATGCCATGTCTGGACCGTATAAAGAAATATATGCATGCTTTAACTGCCGTAAGTCTTATAAACAAGTATCGCCGTATGATCTAAGTAAGGAAACCGCAGCGCGACTTGAACATAAATGTCCACAATGTGCGGAGGTTATGGTGAATATGGGGCATGATTTTCAAGCACCCAAGCAAACGGATATCAAACAGTGGACCAAAGTCATGACGTTATATCAGAATGGTGTTACTTATCATAACTGTGGATGCGGAGCCGGATATCGTCCAACTGAACTGCGAGAAGTTCCCGAATTTTTGGAGCAGCAGGCTGCTGGCCGGAGAAGTGAAGGAGAAAAGTTACTTCATCGTTGGATGGAATAGGAGAGCAAATCGTATGATTCGTACTTTCATACAAAAAGACCTAGAATATGTCATTGAAGCGCATATCCGTATTTATCGGGACGAGTATAATTATGATGACAGCTTTGCGGCATGTATTACCTTTGCAGTGAAGCAAGGACAGAATTTGCGCCAGGAGATAGAGCGATGAAAACAGAACCTGTCTATGCCGAAAATACCATTGTTGGCGTTTGGTTTCAGGGCGTGTGGCGCTGGTACGTCACCGAACGGGAGTATTGGTTTTTAAATATAGAGATGGAAGAACGGTTTGGTATCGATGTATTGAATGAGGAGACGGCGGCTGTGTTCTTACAAGCCATTCAGGAGGAGCAGGTAAGCGCGGCTGAACTGAGGAGTGCGCTTCATCATTTTCGTGAAGCCCATCTTGTCGGTGATGAATGGCTGAAGTATGTGCCGTCCTTTCTTGTCGATTTCGATAAGCGGCTATTCTTCTCGATGTTCCCGGAGCCTGCCTCCTTTGAGCATTACATGCCGGATGGCTGGATCGGGAGTTACAAGGAGTTTTTGGAGAGGGTACCAGAGAAGGAACGATACTGGATGGTACAAGGAAATTCTCTATTCGAAGAAAACCTTCTATAGTGGGGGGCTGTAATGAAACATAGATGGCTTATGACGAGCTTATTCTCCTTATGCACAGCGCTAGCCTTATCTGCATGTACTGTTACAGCGGATAACCTTTCCGCAGAAGAAACGATTAAACAAAGTTTGAATACGATGGTCAACGAGCCTGTTCTGGCTGCCAGCAGTAACCCGAATGATTATATTGCAGGCCATCGGGACGTATATGAAGCTATTCTACAAACGGGATCAGAAGGTCTGAATTTCTTGTTAAATCAACTTGGTTCCAGCCCGGATAATGGTTTGAAAGAGTGGATCATGGCTCGGGCCAGTGCTGAATTATTGGGAGAAGATAATCCAGTGCAAGACTGGAACAGTGGTAAAGACTGGTTGAGGCAATATAACATGATCGCAGCAGATCAATCCGACTAAGATAACCTTCACCTCCAGTCAGCATGAGCAGTACATTTACGGTCCGCAGAACCGAAAGAATACGTTATAGAGGTGACATCTTTGACGAAAAAGATTGCTTTTTTTGATTCAGGCATCGGTGGATTAACGGTACTGCATACCGCTTTGCAGCAGTTTCCGGAAGAATCCTATTTATATTATGCAGATACATTACATGTCCCTTATGGAACCAAGCCGGCGGACGAGGTTCGTCGTTATATTTTTGCTTGCGTGGAGGCGATTGTACGGGAACAAGTAGATGCAATCGTGATTGCGTGTAATACGGCAACCAGCTTAGCGGTGAATGATCTGCGTTCCATGTATGACATTCCTATTATCGGTATGGAACCGGCGGTCAAACCGGCCGTCGAGATGAATAGGGACAACGGCAAGCGCGTGCTAGTGTTTGCTACGGCTTTGACACTGAGTCAAACGAAGTATAACGAATTGGTCTCTCGTGTGGATGATGAGCATCGGGTCGATTCCCTTGCGCTGCCTGAATTGGTGGAGTGGTGTGAGCAGCTGGAGTTTGATCCGGTCAAAATAACAGCATACTTCCGCTCCAAGCTAGCAGGCCTGGACCTGGAACAATACGGTACCGTGGTGATGGGCTGTACGCATTACCCGTTCTATACAGCTATTCTGCGCAAGGTGTTACCAGATCATATTCGGATTGTTGATGGTAGCGTGGGTACGGTAAGTCATTTGAGTCAAAGACTTGAACTTGGTGCACAGCAGCAAGCTGGAAACACGGGGCGGGTGCAGGCAGGGAATGTGTCCTTTTTCAGTTCATCGGGTCGAACGGAAGATCATAATAAGATGCGTGCAGCACTTCAATATCTAAGCGACAACGTACTGTAGACTAGACTATGGGAGGTGTCAGTAATGGAGTCGATTTACCTGATACGTCACGCAAAAGCCGAAGGACAGGAGCCATACGCAAGTCTGACGGATGAGGGATGCAGTCAGGCTGAAAAATTGGCAGATGTATTGTCTGGTCATGGAATCTCTTATATCGTATCCAGTCCATGGAAAAGAGCGGTACAGACTGTAATGCCTTTGGGTGCAGCGATAGAGCAGCACATTCATACCGATGAGCGCTTGCAGGAAAGAGTGCTGAGTACAAGGGATCTGCCAGACTGGATGGATGTGCTTAAACGTACATATGAGGATGAAGATTGGGCAGCAGAGGGCGGAGAATCTTCCAGAGTCGCAGCTGCCAGAGCTTTGGCGCTGCTGAAGGAATGTTGGCGCAGACCGGAGCGTCATGGAGCTGTTGTTACGCATGGCAACCTGTTGTCCCTAATCATTCGTTATTATGATCCATCCTTTGGTTATGCGGAGTGGGCCAAGCTTTCGAATCCTGATGTATATGTTCTAAAACGGGAGCAGGAGTCTACGAGTGAAGAGGAATATGAGGAGGGGAAACAACCTGCCATTTCCAGACTGTGGCTGGATTGAACAAAAAAGAGCATCCCGGCATCGCATGTTCATTCAGCCAGGACACTCCATATATTTGTTACGCGTTTGTTTTTCTTAAAGAGCTGCGAACAGCAATGTTATCCAGCCGGCAAGGAAGGCTACACCACCTATGGGTGTGACGGCTCCCCACTTGCGAACACCTGTAACACTCAATGTATAGAGACTTCCTGAGAACAGGATGATTCCGGCAAACAAGAGCCATCCCGAGGTCACAACAAGGGATGTAGAGGTTAATCTGTCTGCGAACAGTCCAAGCAGGATGATGCCGAGTCCGTGAGCAATATGATACTGGACACCGGTCTCATAGATTTTGATCATGTCAGCGGATAACTTGCGTTTGAGCGCATGTGCCCCGAAGGCACCGAGTGCAACGGCCAGAAACATCATAATGCTGCCGAGAACCACGAGGGTTTGCATGTTATTTTCACTCCTTTTAATCAGGTTACAACTTGCGCAATTGAATCTGCTGAATGGAGTGATCGGCTTCTTTTTTCAGAATTAACCGTGCACGTCCTTTGGTTGGTAAAATGTTTTCATGCAGATTTTTCGCGTTAATGTCCTGCCAGATCTGATTGGCTGTCTCAATGGTTTCCTCTTCGTTAATATTGGCGAACCGCTGATGGAAGAAGGAATCCTTGTTCTGAAAAGCGGTTTGACGGAGCAACTTGAAACGTTCGACGTACCAGTGACGAATGTGTTCTTCCTCTGCATCAATGTAGATGGAGAAGTCAAAGAAATCACTTACAAGTAATGGAGTCTCCCGCTTCACTTGTAATACGTTGATGCCTTCAATAATCAGAATATCCGGCTGGCAGATCGTTTTCTCTTCCCCCTGGATTACGTCGTAGGCCAGATGTGAATAAACCGGTGCTTGTACCTCAGGCTTGCCTGATTTTACATCGCCCATAAACTTAATGAGTGATTTAATATCATAACTTTCAGGAAAACCTTTACGGTTCATGATGCCTTTTTCTTGCAACACCGCATTGGGATATAAAAAGCCGTCCGTGGTGACCAGATCAACCTTGGGTTTGTTTTTGCCTCTGGCAAGTAACGCCTGAAGCAAGCGGGCTGCTGTGCTTTTTCCCACGGCAACACTGCCCCCGATCCCGATAATATAGGGGGTGTGAAGCGTTTCTTTTTTCATAAAAGAGGCCGTTAGGCGATCAAGCTCTCTTGATGCTCTTGCATATAGGTCAATGAAGTGGGTTAGGGGCAAATAAACATCCTCAACTTCCTGAATGGATACTTCTTCGTTCAAGCCCTTTAATTGTTCCAGTTCAGCTTCCGTCAGCGGAAGAGTGACCTGATGTTCTTTGAGTCCGGCCCATTCTTTGCGGTTAAACTCGATGTAAGGTGAGTATAAATTCATGAGATCCCGCTTTCTGTATGTAATGTAATCGAAGACACAATCATTAGTGTACCAAATTTCAGCGAACTGACAACACCTTTACATGCTCTGCTTAATCCGAAATGTTATAAATACCGGGATAAGGTAGCTTAACTGTAGGATGAAAGGCAGCTTATAAGAAAGTGTAACCCAAATTATGTTAAAGTCAACGTAAATGTAAACGTAAACCATGCGGAAGGGTGACAGCAAATGATCGTATATGAGAGAGAGCATGATTTTGTTTTGACCGCACAGCATGAGCATGGAATTGTCGCTGGAGATATGGCTGCACATTGGAAAAAGAAGTGGCTTCCCCACGGCTCGCATCGGGATGACCTGATTCTCGCGGCGAAGGAGCATGACCGGGGCTGGATTGACTTGGATGCCGCTCCTTTATGGAACGATTATAGTCAAATTCCGTACTCCTTTCGTGATTTCCCGCTGAGACCGCGTTTTGTGTTTTACCGCAAGGGAATCGAAGAAGTAAGGCAGCAGAATCCTTATGCGGGTTTACTATGTAGCCTGATGTATACAGAGTTGTTTCAAAAAACGCTGGGGGCAAATTCTGAGGATGATGATGACATCAGGCAGTATTTGCAAGAAGAGCAGCTACAGCAGGAGAGTTGGAAGAAAGAACTGGGCGTTAATGCTTCAGAACTGGAAGAGCGGCTGAAAAACGATGTAGAGATCATGCTGTTCTGTGACCAGCTCAGTCTCTTTTTATGTATGGAAGAGCCAGGCACACCTACGGCGCGTTATGATTTTTTTGCAGAAGGGCTCGGCTGTGGTTTTGACACCTGTCCAAGTTCCAATGTCCAAGTCGAGTGGGTGTCAGGTGAAAAGGTGGCTTTATCTTTTTTCCCATTTGATGAGGAGTTCGAAGTGACGATGTCTTATAAAGTGATACCCAAGGCCAGCATCCGCAAGTTTGGGATGTTACAGGCATATCGCCGGGCGGACTGGAAGAAACGCCAGATATGGATTACAACTGTATCCTAAGTTAAGCTTAAGCGTACCTCTAATTTAACGAAAACCACAAATATACGTGATCAAAAGGCGGGCATCTGATATTACGGGCGTCCGTCTTTGATATGGAACAAAGTCTAGCAGGAATAAACGTATGATTTCCAGAAATGTTTAGTAACAACGTAAGAAAAGCGCATCTTGGGAGGCTGAACATGAATTATCAGGTTGAGATTTATACGATGAGCATGGTGTGGAACCCGGTTAGCGATCAGGTTTTGCTGATGAACCGGCCGAGTTATAAAGGGTTTCCGGGGTACATTGCTCCTGGCGGTAAAGTGGAGTTCCCCGAAAGTATCGTGGACGGGGCCATCCGTGAAGTTCGTGAAGAGACAGGACTTTGGGCCAAGCAAATTACATATAAAGGGCTGGATGAGTTCTGTGATCCTGAGCAAGGGTTAAGATATATGGTGTTTAATTATCTGGTGACTTCATATGAAGGCGAACTTCTTACCGACCCGCCGGAGGGGGAGTTAGTATGGGTACCCTTGAAACAGGCATTGGAATTGCCGATGCAAGACAGGTTTGCAGAGCGGTTCCCGCGATTTTTTAACTCAGGTACATTTGAACGAAGTGTAGTTTGGGAGAAGTCGAGCGGACGAACCTTGCAAGAGACGTTCAAGACATATAGTGATTAGACTGTGACCATGTTTCTGACTTACTTCGAAAATGTCTGGGATAAGGTGAAAGAAGAGGTCTATCGTGCAGAGGAGCCTGACTGAATAGCAACGATCACATCATATCCATATCTATATATTTAGTTCCAGATATTATGATATAATGGAATTTACTTTGTTTTGGAGGTGCAAGCGATGGGAATCGTATTTCGAGATAAGCTGGATGGAATTGGTAGTGAGCAATTAACTGGCGGGTTCTTTGACGGTTGGCCGAACCCGCCATCACCTTCAACATTTCTGAAATTGCTAGAGCAGTCGTATGCGATTGAACTTGCGATCGATGAGCAAACCGGGAATGTCGTCGGTTTTATTCAAGCGATCTCGGATGGAGTACTTAGTGCATATGTTCCTTTGCTGGAAGTACTGCCGGAGTATAAAGGTCAAGGGATCGGAAGTGAACTCACACAGCGCATGCTTCAGCGTCTACAGGGGCTATATATGATCGATCTCTTGTGTGATCCAGATGTCCAGACGTTTTATGAAAAACAAGGAATGCAGAGATCGACGGGGATGTCCATTCGCCATTACTCCAATCAAGCAGGACACATAGACAACAAACAGAACGACTAACATAGATTTCGAGACAGCAGAAACATCAGGAATAACAGGATCATGAGGAGACTGGGAGCTTCAGAATGAGTAATTTGTAGATTTGCCATACATAGGCTTCTGCAAACGGCATGGAAAAGAATAATATGGATGTGAAAAGGTGGGGGATTGGCATGAACTTGTCGTTCCGAATATTGGACTGGGATGAAGAAAAACCGTATGAACTTTTATTGATGGCAGATCCTTCAAAAACGATTGTAGACGAATATCTCAGCAGAGGTGTTTGTTTTATAGCAGAGTATGAAGGAGAGATGGTAGGAGAGTTTGTATTACTTAAGACTCGTCCGGAGACAGCAGAGATTGTGAACATCGCGGTACAGGAGGAACTGCAAGGACAGGGTGTTGGCAAACACATGATTAAGGAAGCGATGGAGGCGGCAAGAAGGCTAGGTTGTCGTATATTGGAGATCGGAACGGGCAATTCAAGCTTTCATCAATTGAAGCTGTACCAGCGCTGTGGATTTCGGATAACCGGCGTGGACCGGGACTTTTTTGTGAGACATTATGAGGAAGAGATAATCGAGGACGGCATCCGCTGTGTAGATATGATTCGCCTGTCCGTTGACCTGAATGACATCACAGACGAGGAGAAGAAGTAGAGCAGAAGTGAAGAAACTGAAATTTCGAAGTAAGGGAAGGTAGGGCGCAAATGTGAACACGCATACGCATGTTGGTGTATATGGACTGGCTGTGTGGGAACAATTCTATCTGCTGATCCAGAAGGCTCGTGGGCCATACTACGGAAAATGGGATTTGCCCGGTGGAAGAATGGAATTCGGGGAGTCACCGGAAACTGCATTGAAACGAGAGTTTGAAGAGGAAACAGGGATTATTCCTTTGCAATGGTCCATTCGTTCTTCACAATCCGTTGTTGTGAATTGGGAGTACCGGGGTGAACCCGAGGAAGTACACCATATCGGTATTTTATACGATGTTATCATCGGACAGAACGACAATCCGATGGAACAGATCAAAAGAAATCCTGATGGTGAAGACTCGCTGGGAGCAGCGTGGTTTACATTAGAGCAAGTGAAAGATCTGCAATTAACGCCCTTTGCACAATATATGATGAATCTTTCCCAGAAGGAAAGATAGGACCATCAGTCAGGAAGCCGCCGGGATTTGCATTCGAGCGGCTTTATTCTATGTTGTATATTGTCAGGATTCATTCTGAAAAATCCAATTTCTTGTTGAATGACATTTGAATTGGTTAATGTTTAAATGGACGGTTTGTTTTTGGACAGAATGGACCACAATTCTTATTAAGGAGGTATATACGGACATCAGATCTGGATTTGGCCGAATCCAGCGTTTCTGGCTTGCCTTGAATTGCACCAATTATTCGATTCATCTAATTTATGCATCAATTGAGCTAAAAATAGGAAATGCTCCTGAGCGTAAAAGTTTATAGAATAGAGATTAGAACACGAACTTCTTTGGAAACGGGGAAGAACGTATAACCTTCGAACGGATCAGGACATTATTCGACATCTGTGCGACGGTAGAACTAATCATTGTATTACTTTGGTTTTGAAAACGCAGACAAACCTTTGACGGGAGCGTCGGAACAACGTTATTACCACGAACAGCACGATGATTGGACTTCATGAAAAATTTCGCTTAAAATGTTGAACGAACGCGAATTACAGCTTATTCAATGATTTCCGTCAAACCCTATGACAAAATCAAGACGGAGGGAACGTCGATGACGATCGAGAAAGGCAACATGAAACCCTGGGAGAGTTACTATGGTCCCAATATGGGATACGTACAAGAACAGTATGAATTATTCACCCAAGATCCGGGTGCAGTGACACCGGCCTATCGTGAATTGTTCGAGCAGTGGGGAGCACCGCCGATGTCCGGCAAGGGTGCAGAGACTCTTTCGAATAACGGGAATGGTCAAGCTGCTTCTGGAAATGTAGATATTCAACTATTGCAGAAAGCGGTTACAGCAGGCAAACTTGTATGGAACATCCGTACGTATGGCCATCTGGCTGCAGATATTGATCCACTTGGAATCAGTGAAGCAACAGATACGTCTTTGCTGGAGCCTAAGCATTTTCAATTAAATGAGGAAGATTTGAAAGCACTGCCTGCGTCCCTGATCTGGGAAGGTGCAGACGGTCAGACAACGACTGGCTGGGATGCAATTCAACGTCTTCGTCAAATCTATACAGGTCCGATCGCTTACGAATTCAGCCATGTGCATGAAGTACAAGAACGCGAGTGGTTGAACCGTCGTGCGGAATCCCGCACATCCCCGGCCCCGCTTACGCAACAAGAACGTACAGCGTTGTTGGAACGTTTGGTTGAAGCTGAGCAATTTGAAGATTTCCTGCACAAAACGTTTGTTGGACAGAAACGTTTCTCCATTGAAGGGAACGATGTACTTGTTCCTATGCTGGATGAAGCAGTCCGCCTTATGGCAGAAGCAGGCTCCAGTCATATTTTGATGGGGATGGCTCACCGCGGACGTCTGAACGTGCTCGCTCATGTCCTGGGCAAGCCGTACAGCAAAATTTTCTCTGAATTCCATCATGCCCCGAACAAAGACTTGGTTCCATCAGAAGGTTCAACCGGAATCAATTATGGTTGGACGGGGGATGTCAAATACCATATGGGCGCGAACCGTTTTGTAAAAGACGGGGAGACTGTACAGGCTCGCCTGACACTCGCCAACAACCCTAGCCATCTGGAATACGTCAATCCGGTTGTGCAAGGTTTTGCACGTGCAGCTCAAGATGATCGCCGTGAACCAGGTTATCCGAAGCAGGATGTAACCAAAGCAGCGACCATTCTGATGCACGGGGATGCGGCATTCCCGGGAGAAGGTATTGTGGCCGAAACGCTGAACTTCAAGGCATTGCCAGGATACCAGAATGGCGGAACGATTCACATCATTGTGAACAACCGTCTTGGGTTCACTACGGACAGCAGTGACTCACGTTCAACTTATTATGCGAGTGACCTTGCCAAAGGTTATGAGATTCCGATTGTGCATGTCAACGCAGATAACCCAGATGCTTGTATTGCGGCAATTCGCATGGCAGCGGAATATCGCAACCGTTTCAAGAAGGATTTCCTGATTGACCTTATCGGATATCGTCGTTATGGTCATAACGAAACAGATGATCCCGAAACGACGCAGCCGCTCGTGTATGACAAAGTGAAGAATCACCCAACAGTCAGTCATCTGTATCAGGATATGCTTAAGAAGGAATCGGTCATTGATGATGCATTCATCGCGAGTGTACGTGATGGCGTAGCAGATCGCTTAAAAGAAGCCTATGATCAGATGAAGAAAAATGAAGTGCATGAATACTATCAGCGCAACATCAGTGAGTCCGAGGCAGTCACAATTACGCCGACAGCGGTGCCTTTGGAGCAATTGCGCAGCATTAATGCCGATCTTCTGAAATGGCCAGAGACTTTTAATGTTTATCCAAAATTGCAACGGATTTTGCAACGCCGGAGTACGGCTCTTAATGAAGGGGAAAAAGTAGACTGGAGCCTTGCAGAAACGCTCGCATTTGCGACGATATTGGCAGATGGCAAGCCGATCCGAATCAGTGGTCAAGATGCCGAGCGTGCAACCTTCGCTCATCGTAACCTTGTGTTGCATGATGCTACGAATGGTGATAAATTCTGTCCGTTGCATCATCTGCCACAAGCAAAAGCATCGTTTGCGATCTATAATAGCCCATTGTCAGAAGAGTCTGTCGTTGGATTTGAATATGGATACAACGTGTACTCACCGGATACACTCGTAATCTGGGAAGCACAATTTGGTGATTTTGCAAACTGTGCACAGGTCATTTTCGACCAGTTCATATCAGCAGGGCGTGCAAAATGGTCTCAAAAATCGAGTCTGGTCATGTTGTTGCCACACGCTAACGAAGGACAAGGGCCAGAACATACGAGCGCACGTCTGGAACGTTTCCTGCAATTGTGTGCGGAAGACAATATGACTGTGGTTAATCTGTCGAGTGCTTCACAGTACTTCCACCTGTTGCGTCGTCAAGCTTCTTTAACCGAGACAGAAGATGCACGCCCACTTGTGATGATGTCACCCAAAAGCTTGATTCGTAATCCGCGTGTTGCATCACCAGCTGTGGAATTTAGTGAAGGTAAATTCGAACTTGTGCTGGAGCAACCAGGTCTGGGCACAAAACCGGATCGGGTAGAACGCATTATTTTGTGCAGCGGTAAAGTTGCTATTGATCTGGAAGATGCGATTGAAAAGGAGAAGGGCGATTATTCCTGGCTTCACATTATTCGTGTCGAGCAACTCTATCCGTTCCCAGCAGAAGAGATCAAACGTGTACTCGCACGTTTCAGCCAATTAAAAGAGCTGGTATGGGTGCAGGAAGAGAACAAAAACATGGGTGCATGGACATATATGGAGCCTCGTCTTCGCGAGATCGCGCCTGAAGGCACTACCGTGAGATATGAAGGCCGTCCGGAACATGCAAGTCCTTCCAGCGGTTACCAGCTTGTGCATAGCATGGAGCAACAATTGATTATTACAGCAGCGTTGAAACAAACGGCGAAGAATAATATTCCACTGGGGAGGTAACAGCTGTGAGTGAAATTAAAGTACCTGCAATGGGTGAGTCAATAACTGAGGGAACGGTATCCAGATGGATGGTCAAAGAAGGAGACGCCGTTAATCAGGGGGATGTTCTGCTTGAACTGGAGACCGATAAAGTCAACATCGAGATCAGTGCTGAGGAGAGCGGTGTGCTCGAGAAAATCATTCGTCAAGAAGGCGAGACGGTAGTTATCGGTGAAACGATCGGTACACTTTCGGCAGGAGCAGGGGGCGGAAACGCTCCGGCTGCTTCCGAACCGGCAGCGGCTGAATCCAAACCCGCTTCTGCACCAGCTCCGGAAGCTCCAGTAGCACCGGCTGCTGTTGCGGCACCACCAGAGTCATCCGATAGCAACAAAACAGCGTCTCCTTCTGCACGCAAGCTTGCTCGTGAGCGTGGGATTGAGTTGGATCAAGTACAGAGCAAAGATCCGATTGGCCGCGTGTATCAGGATGATGTGAAAAGCCATGGAAGTCAGCCGTCCACTCCAGTGGCACCACCAGCAGCTAAAGCTCCTGCTTCCGCACCTAGTGCTCCAGCAGCCAGCGGCGCAACTTTTGCCAAGCCTGTAGAGCGTCAGCGTATGTCCCGTCGCCGGGCAACCATTGCGAAGCGTTTGGTTGAAGCACAGCAGACCGCAGCGATGTTGACGACGTTCAATGAGGTTGACATGACAGCGATCATGGACGTTCGTAAACGTCGGAAGGACAAGTTCAAAGAGAAGCATGATATTAACCTGGGCTTCATGTCTTTCTTTACCAAAGCGGTTGTCGGTGCACTTAAAAAATTCCCAACGATTAACGCAGAGATTGATGGCGAAGACGTTGTGTTGAAAAAATTCTACGATATCGGTATTGCGGTATCTGCCAAAGAAGGTCTGGTTGTTCCGGTTGTACGTGATGCTGACCGTCTGGGCTTTGCCGAAATCGAAAGAAGCATTGCAGATCTGGCGTCCAAAGCGCGTTCGAATACGCTGGCATTGTCTGATCTGCAAGGCGGAACCTTTACGATTACGAATGGCGGAACCTTTGGCTCCCTATTGTCTACACCAATCTTGAATACTCCTCAGGTAGGTATTCTCGGGATGCACAAAATTCAGCTTCGTCCGGTAGCGATTGATGCTGAACGGATGGAAAACCGTCCAATGATGTACATCGCCTTGTCCTACGATCACCGGATTATTGATGGAAGCGAAGCCGTACGATTCCTGGTGACTGTCAAAGAATTGCTTGAAGATCCAGAATCATTGTTGATTGAAGGTTAATGACTTCTGAGATTAGCATTGGACTTTATTTCTCATCCTATGAATTCTGAGATACTTCACTAGAATAAAACCCCCTGAATGAGCACATTACATACTGTGCTCGTTCAGGGGGTTTTTGCTCACATTTGAATCGGAATAGAATCAGAAATAGATTTCTTACATCAAAGCTGTCTGATTCGATTGAATTTCAAAAGACGGAACGGTATCGGCATCTTGTTGACTACTATTTTGTGTATGTTGCTGCTCGATCGTCGGCATATGACGTTTTAACCAACTCAGGACATCATGAGCCACTTCGTTACGATTGGTCTCATGGAGCATCTCATGCCGTCCGCCTGGATAAAGATGATATTCTACATCTTGAAGTCCAAGCTTCTGATACTGAGAGTATAGGTTAAGCACACCTTTGCCCCGAAGTCCGACAGGATCTAGTTCACCAGAGAACAGAAGAACCGGCTTGTGTTTCGGGATACGTTCCATATGCTGAGGAAGATGGATTTCGAGTAACAGTTTAAAGAAATCTCGAAAAAAACCAGCGGTACATATCGCTCCACACATTGGGTCATCGATGAATCGCTGTACTTCCTGCCGGTCACGAGATAACCAGTCAAAGGGGGTTGTGGCTGGCCGGAAAGCGCGGTTAAATCCGCCAAATACAATGGCATTCAGTAACAGGCTTCGATGATTGTCACCTTGAATGCCGCACTGGAGTAGAGCCAGTTTTTCTCCAAACCGAAGCAAGCCTCGTTTGCCGTTTGTACCGGACAGCACAAACGCGTAGTATCTCTCATGTCCCGCATACATGAGGTGCTGTACCAAAAAAGAACCCATACTGTGCCCCATAAGGAACAGAGGGACATCTGGATGTTCTTTGGCAACTAGCTCGCCCAGATTGACCATATCTTTAGCCATCCAGCGAAATGCGTCCACACCTGCATCACCCAGTGCTTCGGTGCTCTCCACCGTTCTGCCATGACCCCGATGGTCATTAGCATACACAGCAAAGCCGTGTTTCGTAAGATAACCCGCAAATTCGGCATAACGCGCTGCGGTTTCGCCCATTCCATGCGCGATCTGTACAACGCCTTGAATGTGTTCGTCCAGATCGGGAAGCCAGCAGTATACATGAACACGGGTACCTTCATTGCCCATCAGCGTAAAGGTAGATTCCTGCATCTCGTGTAATTCCTCCTTCACAGGTTATCGTTGACTAAAACTTAAGGAAGATAGGATCGAAGAACGGTTGTATTGCCACTTAATGTATAGTTACCCAGATTAGCCGGCAAAAGATAACATTGACCTGCTTTCAATGTCAGCTGCTCGCCTTCCTCAGAACCACTCCATTCAAGCGCACCCTCACCTTCACATACAACAAGAATGGTAAAGCTGTCCGGTGTCGTAGATAAATCCCAACGTTCAGTCACCACGCCTTTCTCTACTACAAAGTAAGGACAAGAAGCAAGCTGGAGCCATTCACCAGGTACTGTATTGCTGGTTTTCATTGTTGTGGCTCCGGCGCCTTCATAGGCCGTGACATTTAAGGAATCTTCTACATGTAGTTCACGTGGCTTGCCGTCCAGTCCAGGTCGGTTGTAATCATAGATCCGGTACGTTGTATCTGAATTTTGTTGTATTTCTGCTACAACAACACCTGCGCAGAGAGCGTGCACCGTTCCTGCAGGGATAAAGAATGTATCTCCGGCTTCCACAGGTACTTGACGAAGAGTGTCCATAACGGTGCCATTCTCCAGGGCCTTTCTCAGCTCTTCTCGATCTACACCTTCATTAAGACCGTAAATAATATGGGCGCCGGGTTTGGCGTCGAGTACGTACCACATTTCGGTTTTACCCAGTTCACCTGGAGGAAGAGCCTTGTAATCATCTGTAGGATGAACCTGAACGGATAGGTCATCGTTACAATCAAGCAGTTTGATTAACAGAGGAAAGCGTCCGCCTTTTTCAGAAACGCCTTTGGTTCCCAGCCAGGATGTTCCGAGTTGTTCACGAACCTCATCAAGTCCTTTGCCAGCGAGTGGTCCATTTATTACCTTGGTCGTACCATTGGCGTGATCTGCAATCATCCAGCCTTCACCAATATGTCCTTCAGGGGGTGTTAGGCCAAATTGCTCGAGCGCTCGGCCTCCCCACACACGTTCTTTGAATTCGGGTTGGAATTGAAGCGGGTATGGCGTAGACATGGATATCTCTCCTCTAGTATATGAAATGGTGATTCGCTTTAACCAGTTCAGGCCCCTCTAACGATCGGCATATGCAGATGTAGATGAACATGTGCAGAATACAGTTGCACCATGTAGGTGGCAACTGCGATGTTGAGTGAACCAGCAAAGGCTTGTCCAGTCAATGTGTTCAGTGTATTTCATTTGGTGAACAAAGAGAATTATTTTTTATTTTTTTTCAATACCGATTAAATAAGGTGAAGTTTGACGTTGCAACTGGCGGTACATCACAACCTGAGCCTGTTCGACAGGTAAAGCGGTTGCCCATGTAGATACAGCATCAGCTTCCTGATCACCACCTTCGTGACCCGGATATAACACGACAGTAATTATACCGCGTGGACGCAATAACTTTATAGCAGCTTCAAGTGCTGTGATTGTGCTCGTTGTTTCTGTCATTATAGAAGCATCTGCCCCTTCAGCCGGTAAGTAACCCAGATTAAACATAATAGCTCCTACTTTACCAATCCAGGCGCCCGGTACGGCTTCGGCCATGCGTGCATGGCTTAATTCCATCATGGAAATAGAGCCGAGTTTGCTGCTTTCAGATTGCTTTCGAATCCTGGCCTGAGCCAGTGTTAGCGCTTCGTTTTGAATATCAAATCCGATGACCTGACCTCGCTGGCCTACCTGCTTTGCGAGAAACAAGGTATCAGCACCTGTGCCCACCGTGGCATCAATGGCGAAATCTCCTAGCTGGAGCCGAGAACCAATCCATTGATGTGCACAGCTGAGAACCGATAGAAAGCCCATTTATGCCTCCCTCCAATACTTACCCTGCCATGTATCGCGTTTACGCAGTTCTCGGTCGATGGAATTCAGAACTTCCCATTTGTTCAATGACCACATGGGGCCAATAAGCAGGTCGCGCGGGGCATCTCCTGTAAGACGATGTACAATCATTTCCGGTGGGAGCATCTCGAGGGTATCTACAATTAGCTTGATATACTCATCCTGTCCAAGGAAACGAAGCAGACCCGCTTCATATTGCTTAACCATCGGCGTTTTGCGCATGAGATGAAGCAGATGAATCTTAATGCCCTGCACGTCCATATTTGCCACCGCGCGACCGGTATCCAGCATCATTTCGTGGGTTTCTTGCGGCAAGCCATAGATAATGTGCGTGCAGACTCGAATATTGTGTTTACGTAGCTTTTCTACCGCTTCTTCATAACACGACGTATCATGTGCACGGTTGATCAAAGTCGAAGTGGAATCATGAATCGTCTGAAGTCCCATCTCTACCCATAAATAGGTTCGCTGATTAAGCTCTGCCAAATACTCCACAACGTCATCCGGTAAACAGTCCGGGCGAGTAGCAATGGATAAACCGACAACGCCGGGCTGTTGTAAAATCTCTTCAAAGTATTCACGCAGTTCTTCGACTGGTGCATAGGTGTTGGTGTACGCCTGAAAATAACCGATATAGTGAGCCGAAGGCCATTTCAGATGTTGCCTGTCGCGAATCGTATTGAATTGGCTGACGAGGTCTTCACGTCTGCTTCCTGCATAATCGCCTGAACCCCGTGCACTGCAGAAGGTACAGCCCCCTTTGGCAATGGAGCCATCCCGATTCGGGCAGGTGAACCCGGCATCCAGCATCACTTTAAATACTTTGTTGTTAAATTGATCTCGCATTTCATAATTCCAGGTATGGAACCGTTTATCCCCCCACATTAGTGGCGCTTGTGTAGCTGGTGCATTCATTTTCAAGGTACTCCTTTGAGGTCTATGGCTTAAAATGTAGCCCTTTTTTGGTTCATTTCTTATTCTGTAATATCATACCTGAGCAGGGTATGCAGATGCTGTGCGGTTTTCGTCATTTATTGTACCAAAAATCCGAAAAAAAGGGGAATGCAAACGAAAAAAAAGGCCGCCAAATCAAGGTTTTTTACTTGATATAGTTTACACCTTGTGTTATATTTAAATCAGCGTCAGACACCATCCAGTGAGTAGTTTTCATCGTGGCATTTGAATGAATGTTGACGTCATGGATCATACTATACCGTGAGGTGATATGAATGAATTCCCAAGTTAAAAATAACGAATTCCAGCATGTATCTGTTGAACTGACGGCAGAAGAGGCGCTGGCCCTGACAGGCGTTCGTTTTAATGGAAATCCGAAAGTGAAAGCGGCTGCAAGACAAAAAGTTCGCGATGCTTTCGAAAAGACATTTGATTTTTCACACCAAGATAAGGTAGACTATGAACTACTAAAGTAGTTGGACCCCAATTCCAAATAAATCGAGAAGGGAATCTTTGAGATTTGCCCAACGTGGCAGGTCCGGAGATTCCTTTTTCATTGCTCTTTACAATTTGCCGGTTCTTGGGCAAAATGAGTCTAAGACAAGTATGGACAAACGGAGGAATAACATGCGTTTACGTGGTAGAAAAGGCATTAGAGAAAATCTGGAGCAACAAGAGGATCTTGTTGTACTGGAGCCAAAGCAACACAAAGGCAAGTGGGCGGAGCTGTTCGGCAATGATCATCCGATCTTTGTCGAGTTTGGCATGGGTAAAGGTCAATTTATCAGCCAAATGAGTTATAAATATCCACAATATAATTTTATCGGTATCGATATGTATGATGAGCTCGTTCGTCGTGCCAGTGAGAAGGCGCGTAACGCCTGGAGTCAAGCTGAGGTAGAGACACCCCCGAACTTGAAGCTGGCGCTTGCGAACATCGAACAGATCGAAGAGGTGTTTGATCCGAAGGAACTGGAACGCATTTATTTGAATTTTAGTGATCCTTGGCCAAAAGCGAAACATGCACGCCGCCGGTTGACACACCCACGTTTCTTGAAAAAATACATTGAGTTGCTGAATCCCAAAGGACAGATTCATTTTAAAACGGATTCAGAAACGTTGTTTGAGTTCTCCCTGAACTCAATCGCTGATTTTGGCTTGCAGATGACGAATTTGTCTCTGAACCTGCACCGTGAGGGTTTGAATGAAGAGCATGTCATGACCGAGTATGAACAAAAATTCATGGGTAAAGGCATGAACATTCATCGGGTCGAAGTGATTGTAGGGGAAGAGGCTTTACGAGAGTACAATGAAATGCGTCTGGATAAGTACAAAGTGCGTGAAGCGACAGACGAGTCTGGTGAAGATCAGGACGAAGCATAAAAAGGGCGGTATCCAAGGGCAAATGCATTGCTCCAAGGTACCGCTCTTTTTCTTTTATAAACAAAGGTTACAGATGCTCAGAATGAAGTTCTTTACGGCGATAATCGTTAGGGGTTACGCCGTTCAATTTTTTAAACATCCGATAAAAATAAGAACTGTTGGTAAAACCGGTTCGCTCGGCGATATCCGCAACGGAATTTTCGGTCTGCACGAGCATATGTTGTGCTTTAGCAATGCGTGTCTCATTAATGACATCTGTAAGTCCTTTCAATGTGAGCTGTTTATATAACCTGCTGACATAGATTGGCGACATGCTTAATTCCTCTGCGATTGAGGTTAAGCACAGATTCGGGTCAGCATAATCCCGTTCAACAATATCGTTGATTCTCCGAATAAGTTCCTCATGCTTGAGTGTGCGTTTTTCCTCCACCTTGGAGCCGAGTTCGTCAAACATCCGATAAAAATGTTCATGCACCTCGCTGAGATCCTCAGCATTTTTCACCGGAAGCATCAAACTGCCTGAAACGGAATCCAGTGTAAGTTGATTGTTCTTCTTAAGGGTATTGCGAACATGATTAAGGGTCATCGTCAGATGGGACAGAGCGAGTTGAAAGACGGTGAACGGATAAGCGGCCGTCTCACTCACGATATCTGCATATATTAGCTTGGCTTCCTCAGTTTTGCCGGTCATTAAGCATTCCACAAGCTGTCTTTCTTTGCCTGCGGGAAAAGTATACTCTTTGCTCTGATACGCCATAATGCTTGCGGTATGAATCAAGCAACCTGGCCCCATGAACAGGCGATGCAGCGATGCTTCAGCGGAACGAGCGTAACCTTCAATACATTCCTCCAGTGAATTTTCCTCTGGACCCAGCGTACAGGAGATGGAGCATTTGAGATGGGTCATGACTGCAGCCTGCATCATACGTAGCAATTCCTCAATTTGATGCGAAGCCGAAGCCTCATTCTCTGACAAAGAATCATTTTTCGATTTTTCATTAAACAGAAGCGTAATCAGGTCACCGCCCATATCCACAGCTTCAACATAATAGTGAATATCTGCGGTTTCGGTGCAAATGTTCATCATTGCGTATTTGACTAACTTGGTATCATCCCGATAAGTCTCGCAAAATTCGGTATAATGGTCGATGCGCAAAAGCACCATTCTTGAGGGTTGATGTACATCTATGGGGGAACCGTAGAACCTCATCCGCTCTTCCAGCATATTGCAGGTTACGGTTTCCCGCCCTTGTAGCGCACCTCGTAAAAAATCCTGTCTGAGCAAGTGCAGACTACCCCGGCGTTCGGCTTCCATCACGCGCATGCGGACAAGTACGTTGTTAATCGGGTGATATAGCTTGCGCGATACAAGATAAGAGAGAATCAGACCCGCGGCCAGTAACCCCAGGCAGAATAACAGGGTGTGCGTGCGCATACCGCGAATATCGGCTGTAATCACGTCATAGGGGGTGATTCGCACATAACGCCATCCTAGACTGTCTGGGGCGGTGTAGGTGATAAGTGAGTTTTCCCCATCCACTTGCTCGGTAAAATAAGCAGAATGCTCCGTATCCTGCATAATTGGACGCATGAAGGTTTCGTTTGCGAGATGGTTAAGCAGTGGGCGATCACCAAAATCGGACAACAAGTCGCCTTGTTCATTCACGATGAAGGTTTTTCCAGGCTGGTCTGCCGCATTCATATTGGGGCTAAGCCAGTCATCCTTAATGTTGACGATAACGGCGTAATTGAGCTTGGCGTTGTCGTTAATGGTGTCGTAGCACAGGTAAGTGTAGCTGTTCACCTCACTGGCTTCGGTTGAGCCGACCTTATACGTTCTCGGAATAGGTACAAACGGTTTATAGTCATGGAAACGATCCAGAATATGTTTAATCCCCTGGTCATCGATCTCGGATATAGACTGCTGCCCATTGCGAACCCCGTCGGAACTGATAAAAAATTCACTGCTTTTAGAGTTATATACATAGATGGATTCAATAAAAGGAAGAGACATACGGTAATTATCGAGTTGCTCCATGGCCGAAGTGATCTGATAGATACTGGGCTTAGAGTAGAGCATTAAGGAAGAGATCGTGTAGTCCTGATAAATCTGGTAGGAGAGAGACTTGGCACTTTCAGTCATTTTGGCCACTTCACGGCTGGTCTGGGTGAGGCTATTCACATCGGTACGATAGACTTGACGGAGAGCAATTCGATTGTAGTTAACGTATAAAATGGCTGATGCCACAAGTAGCGTTGCGGCGGTGCTGATAATAATACCGATCAGAATCCGCGTGAACACTTTCTGGCTGTCCTCTGAACGTTTGCGCATTCTTTTTCCCCCTCGAACCTTCTGATATGAGTGAACTTATGTATTTTTCATAAGAAGTACTGAATTTCATATGTAGCAAAACAGAAGTACAAGGTAACTTGAATTATATAATATGTATGCGTTTACATCAATGGTGGACAAGCGTTTTGGTTCCTTTTCCCTAGATAAAGTTCAACTTTCGCGGGATTGTTCATTCGGCTGGAGTTATGCACGATATCAACTTTTGTGAACGTACATGCGTTCATTTCATAATTAGTACATTTTGTTCACTTCTTAATTCGCAGTATCGTTCACCAATGGGAGGAAGCTTCAGTATTCATTAACGAAGAAGTCAGTCTACAATGAATTCAGAGCTTCACCGTTACATTTTGGGAGGGATCGAGCCATGCTCAAAGAATTGAACAAAAACAAAATCATGTTTCTGATGCTGCTACCCACGCTGATCTTTTTTCTCATTAACTCGTATTTTCCGATGGTCGGTATTTACTACGCATTTACCAGTTATGATTTTGCAGGAGGATTATTCGGAAGCCCGTTTGTCGGGTTAGACAACTTTAAATTTCTCTGGCAATCGGGAATGCTGTTGAAACTTACGACCAATACCGTAGGGTATAACCTGGCTTTCATTATACTGGGGAACGGTCTGGCGATCTTTTGTGCGATCATGCTCAGTGAAATTCGGGGCAAGTTGTTCAAAAAAATAACCCAGTCCGTCATGTTCCTGCCGTACTTTATCTCTTTTGTTCTATTAAGTGTAATCGCTTACAACATGTTTAACTATGAATCTGGGTTTGTGAATACCGTGCTCAAACGTTTTGAGGCAGGGCCGGTGGATATCTACAACACACCATGGATATGGGTGTTTCTGATCATTATCTTTTACTTATGGAAAAACCTCGGGTACAGCATGGTCATCTATCTGGCCGCTATAACGGGAATAAGTGACGAGTATTATGAAGCGGCGCGCATTGACGGAGCGAACATCTTTCAGCGGATCTGGTACATCACAGTGCCAATGCTCAAACCAACGTTTGTCATTCTCCTGTTATTCTCGCTTGGCAGCATCATGAAAGGACAGTTTGACCTGTTCTATCAATTGATCGGGAATAACGGCGTGCTCTACAACGCTACAGATATCATTGATACGTATGTCTATCGTTCACTGAAAGTAACCTTTGATATCGGTATGGCAACAGCAGCTGGCTTGTACCAATCATTATTCGGGTTCATTCTCATCATGACGGTCAACTACATTATCCGCAAAATTAACGAAGATTACGCCTTGTTCTAGAATAAGCACGCCTATACGGCAGAAGGGAGAACAACTATGAGCACACAAACGCATACCCAAAGACGGATACGGACCCGGACCCGTGCCAAAGATTCGGAATTCAACTTGGCTTTTCAGCTAATTGCCTATGGTATCATCATTGTTTTGTCATTGATGTGTCTGCTGCCATTCCTGCTCATTTTGTCAGGTTCATTCAGCAGCAACGAATCGATCGTGCGGGATGGTTATCATCTTTTTCCAACACACTTCTCTCTGGAAGGTTACAAAATGGTATTCAAATTCCCCACACAAGTTCTCAAAGCGTATGGCGTTACGGTGTTCACAACGGTTGTGGGAACAACACTGGGTCTGTTTTTTATCACCATGGCGGGATTTGTACTCCAGCGTAAAGATTTCAAATACCGGAACACGTTCTCCTTTTTCATTTACTTCACAACGTTGTTTGGCGGAGGTCTTGTGCCCTGGTACATTATGCTGGCGAACTACTTCAATCTGACAGATACGTATACGGTACTCATTTTCCCAGGGTTAATGACACCATTTCTGATCATTCTGATGAAAAACTTTATTCGCTCCGCGGTGCCGGATGAACTGATCGAATCGGCGAAGATTGACGGTGCCAACGATTTCCGGATTTATTTCAGCATTGTGTTAAAACTGGCGATGCCGGGCATTGCAACCGTTGGACTGTTTCTTGCCCTGGGTTATTGGAATGACTGGTTTACATCTTCCTTGTTTATCAACAACCCGGATATGTACCAGCTCCAATTTTATTTGTACAACACGATGAATACGATTACCTTCATTGACCAGATGGCGATTGGTACGGGGGTAACGCTCAGTCAAGACGTTCCAACAGAGTCGACCAAGATGGCAATGGCGATCATCGTAACAGGCCCGATTTTGTTCCTGTATCCGTTTGTTCAACGTTATTTTGTCAAAGGACTCACCATTGGAGCTGTAAAAGGTTAGAACGTACACACGCTGGGGACGTCAGCCTACTGAGGATATGAATGGTCTGATGTATAGCGGGTCTGCGCTAACATATAGGTTTAACACAAAAAGGGAGGATGCATATGCGTAAAAAAATGATTCGGCACCTGTCTATGGTACTTGTTCTGATGTTATTTGCTGGCGTGCTGGCCGCATGTAACGGCGGCGGTTCTGGAGGGAATGCGCAAGGTAATGCTCAGGGAGGCTCATCGGATAGTAAAGGCGAAAAAGTAACCCTGCAATTTTACATGCTTGGAGATGCTCCGAAAGACCTGCCTGTGATTGAGTCGGAGATTAACAAGCTGGCTGAAGCCGATCTGAATGTAAATGTAAAATTCAACTTTACGTCTTGGACGGACTGGGATCAAAAATATAAATTGTTGCTGTCTTCCGGACAGCCGATTGACTTAATCTTTACAGCAGACTGGACGAACTACCAGTCTTATGCGAAGAAAGGTGCTTTCCTGCCGCTGGATGAACTGTTGGCAAAAACACCAAAGCTCAAATCTCATGTCCCGGATGATATGTGGAATGCTGTTAAGATTAATGACAAAATCTACACGGTTCCATCCACGTGGATTGAATACGTAACGGAAGGTATTGCATACCGTGAAGACCTGCGTGAGAAGTATAATCTGCCGAAGCCGGAATCGATGGAAACGCTCGAAGCATACCTGGACGGCATCAAGGCGAATGAGCCCAACATGATTCCGATTGCAGACAGCAATGCAAACCATACGCATGGTGTTCGTCAATTGACTTCCAAGCTGGTAAATACGGCGGGTCAGCTTCCATATGGCCTGGATATTATGTATGATACACCATCAACAGTGACGTCCTATTGGGGCTCACCACAGCATTTACAAGATCTGAAAACATACAAACGCTGGATGGATAAAGGCTTTTTCCCGAAAAACGTACTGAATGTGAAGGATACATCCAATTCCCTGTTGCAAAATGGTAAAGCAGCTGTCATTCTCGCTGGTGAGAATCCGAACAAATTCAATTCTGATGTGATCAAGGTTCAGTCCACTCACCCGGACTGGAAACTCGGATATTTCCCATATCCGAATGCGAAAGGTTTTGCACAGCCGGTGCATCCGATTCACAACGGTTTTGCCATTCCGCGGAGCAGTAAAAATCCGGAAAGAGCACTGGAATTTTACGAGAAGCTTGTAACCGACAAACGTTACAACTGGCTGACCGAGTATGGTGTGGAAGGCAAAAACTTTGAAGTAAAAGACGGATACTATCATATGATTGGCGATGCACAAAGCAATGGTTTCCCGCGTGAAGGTATGAATGGCTGGGCATGGCGTAATCCGGAGTTTATGCTGTATGACAAGAGCTTTGATGATGTTCTCGCTATGTTTAAAGACCTTGATAAGATCAAAAAACCGGATATCTTCACTGGTTTTGCCGAGGATTGGACACCTTATCAAGCTGAGAAAGCGGCTTTGGAGCAAGTCGAGAAGCAATATCTGTATCCACTTAACGTAGGCCTTGTTGCGGATGTAGAGGGCGGTTTGAATACGTTTATGGAAAAAGCAAAACAAGCCGGTCTGGACAAAATTCAGTCCGAGTATACAAAGCAATGGCAGGAGTATCTGAAATCTGCTGGTATACAATAAGCACTGTGGTTATTCTGCAGACTTAAGAAAAAAAAGGTGCCTTCAGTTTCGAAGGCACCTTTTCTCTTCGTTATAAGAGACAAGAAGGACGGAATTTTCTAACTATACAAGGTTATAAACGGGTCGACTCTGATGATACAGGCCGTATATCCTGTAACAAATTCATAATAGACTGCGCGCTTTCCATCGGATGTACTTTGGCTATCTCGGCCAGATGGCGTTTTCGCTTCTGAAGCACCTCAGGATAGGAATGAAGCAGTTTGTTCATCCACTTTACAACCACATCAAGGGAGGTAATTCGTTCACCCAATCCTCTGGTCGTAAAATAATGTACATTCTCTTCCTCCTGACCCGGGATCGGATTATGAAACAGCATCGGAATACCTTTTGCCAAACCTTCACTGCAAGTCATTCCGCCTGGTTTTGTAATTAGTAGATCAGAGACTTCCATTAATTTATCAATTTCCGTTGTATACCCGATAATGTGGATATTTTCTTGTTGGAACAGTGGGTCCTGTTCCATGCTAATCCGAATTTTGTCATTACGTCCGAGACAGAAAATAATCTGGATATCTTCATGCCAGCGTGCTAACAATTGGTGAACAACTTTGTCACTGAGCATTCCCCAACCACCGCCCATCACAAGCACGGTAGGCATTTTTTTTAGGTTAAATCTGGATCGGATCTCGTCGTGCACGGGATGCTCCCAGAA
Organism: Paenibacillus sp. NN59; assembly: GCF_057597225.1. NCBI lineage: Bacteria > Bacillati > Bacillota > Bacilli > Caryophanales > Paenibacillaceae > Paenibacillus > Paenibacillus sp. NN59. Next base: position 1,951,682 of record NZ_CP199678.1, read on the forward strand.
GTTTGGGTGCACCGGGATACCGGTTACTTTGATTTTCTCTACGGATACGCCTCGTTGCATCAACTTGGATTTAACTTCGTCTGAGGAGACGAGATACAGATCCACTTCAGGACTAATCCATGTACCATGTGCATCATAATCCGTTAAAACGTTACATAAAGGCACCTTCGTACCTAACCGCTTTAACCTGGATATAACCGCACTTGGAATGGGATGCGTGCAGACAATAGCATCCGGATGCAACTGACGCACCACACTGCGGGTATGGGTGTAAAACACTTTGTGCAGTGCAAGAGTTGTTAACCGATTCAATGGCTTTTTATATTGCTGTCTGTACATGTATCCAACAAGTTTGGGTTGATTGGTCACCGTTCTTTTGTATGCATTAAGGATAAGTGGTGCTACTTTCGGGTTAAGAAAGCTTCCGAGTTCAAGCACTTTGGTCTGGATATTCGGCGACAGTTTTCGTAAGTGGCTGGACAATGCATAAGCAGCTTGGGTATGCCCTGCGCCAAAGCCCTCAGATAATAGTAAGATTCTTTTTTTCTCCACGCTTGCTTCACCTGTTCCTGCTAGGTTTTCCTGAGTCTAACATATCGGCTTTAAGTCCAGAATGCAACTGTAGCAAGTGCGACTAAAGTACCGATTGTGGCTCCTGCCAAAACATCGGACGGATAGTGTAGCCCCAGATAGATTCGAGAGAATCCGACAATAAGGGCCACGGGAAGCAAAGTCAGCAATAGAAACGGCTCAGTAGTCATAAAGGGTACTGTGACCGAAAAAATAGCGGTTGTATGCCCCGACGGAAACGAATGATCTGTCAGTGGGTTGCGAAACGTTATTGTATCAGGCAAGGCCAGATAAGGTCGAATGCGAGGATACAATTTTTTGGCAATGGCTACAGGAATATGACTTACCGCTAATGCGATACAGGCTTGAAGTCCAGTCGTACTCCATGGAGCCGGGGCCAGTAGCCAGATTAACAAAGATACTGCAATGGAAGAAGTTGCTCCACCAAGATGGGTGAAATAGTACAGCCAGAAATTCATAAAACGATTATGAAGCCGGCCGTTAATCCACATAAACACATTACGATCGTACTTTTGAAACTTTAAGAAAAAACGGCTCATATTGGCCTCCTGCCAGTTAGGCCGTCCCGAGGACGGCAGTATTTCCGGGAAGTTACCCGTGTCGGTTTGCCACCTGTTAAGTATATAACCGATTTTGAAGGTCTTGAGGTTATTTCAGGCATATGTTTATCATATTTTTAAATGTTGTCCTTTTCAAGAAGAAGACATGTAAAGAACGTAAAATTCATGTAAAAGAGTGGATGAAAAACCAATGGTCTTTTTTGACTTCATTCTGCTAAAAAAGATACAATGATTCAACATGGCTGAAATGAGGTAAAAAAATGTGAGTTTTAGATTAAACTTTTTGGTGGCCATTTACGTTATTTGATGTAGAGAGGCGGTTCAGTTGCAGTAAGCCACATCAAAAAGAAGGGACTTTAGAAATAAAAATCAAGAAAACGGCTGAAAATAAGATATATCAGGCATGAATGCGAGGTTGTGGCATCACGGAGTGGCTATTCAGCGTTTAAAGTTCACATTTCTGCTTCAGAAAGTGGAATTGGGGTTTTGACAAATTGCTGAAAAGAATACAGAATCGATAAAGCAGCCAACTGGCCGCAGCCATGATTTGAAACATTGTCTGAATGACTGACGTAGTACACAAAAGCACAGGGTCATATTCTGCAATTACAAAAAAATAAAATGCAGAATCAGGAAGAGAAAATGCTAAAGTAATCTGGGTTTTATCTAAAAGGGGGTAACAGAGAACGATGTTGGACGCTATATTCGTCACGCTGCAGGTCATTTTGGCACTGCTTGCCGTGTACCAATTCACGTTTTCGCTGTTCGGTCTGTATAAGAAAAAGAAAAAGAAAAATTATCCTGCAACAAAATCATTTGCTGTGCTGGTTGCTGCACACAATGAGGAACAAGTTATTGGTGCGTTGATGGAAAACCTGAAGGAACTGGATTATCCGAGAGATCTGTACGATGTATTTGTCATCTGTGACAACTGTACAGACAGCACAGCAGAAATCGTTCGTCAGCATGGTTGGAATGCATGTGTACGTACGAATCCAGACTTGAGAGGTAAAGGGCACGCCATCGAGTGGATGCTTAAATACCTGTGGGATTTGCCGCGTCAGTATGATGCGGTTGTAATGCTTGATGCTGATAATCTGGTTGAGCAAAACTTCTTGCTCGAAATGAACAATGACTTGTGCAATGGAGCACGCGTTATTCAGGGATACATCGATACGAAAAATCCTGAAGATTCATGGATCACTGCGGCTTATGGTGTATCGTACTGGTATATCAACCGTCTATGGCAGTTGTCTCGTCACAACCTGAACATGGCGAATTTCCTCGGCGGTACAGGGATGTGCTTCGAAACCAATCTGCTGAAAGAAATTGGCTGGGGCGCTACAAGCCTTGTAGAAGACCTGGAGTTTACGATGCGAAGTGTACAGCGTAATGTGTATCCGGTGTTTAACTATGATGCCAAAGTTTTCGATGAGAAACCATTGACATTTAAAGCTTCAGCTAGACAACGTTTGCGCTGGATGCAAGGGCACTTTACGGTAGCAAGAAGATACTTCTTCCCATTATTATGGCAGTCCATTAAAGAAAGAAGTCTCGTGAAGTTTGACCTTGCTGTGTATGGTGCCAATGTGTATGTGGTGTTGCTCACTTTCCTGTTGACGGCTGTCATGTCAATTGATATTTACGTATTGGACGGCCCACATATCGCTAACATTTATGGATATTTCCCATTGTGGGTTGGATTCATAGCGATCGGCATGAACGTGTTAACGTTTCTGTTGTCCATGGCGCTCGAAAAAGTTAAGTTTGCTAAAGTGTATCTGTATCTGATTCTTTTCCCGATTTATTTGTTGTCATGGTATCCAATTACGTTTTATGCGTTCTTTACGCAAAACAACAAACAATGGAGCCACACGCAACATACACGGGTTGTACGCCTGGACGAAGTACAGAGCAAACAAGGCTAACTTTTGGATAGATTAATTGGTGAACCTCTGCCTAGCTATGAATGTTGTCACACTGTTTTGAAAAAAAATGTTTTGTATGTTGACAATGTTTGTTGGCAGATGTTATAGTATTCAAGTGCGTTAAACAAATAGCAAAATGGAATCACAAGCAGAAGTCCGACTTCTCACCTGACCAACATACGTTGGCTGGTCAACGATCCCAATAATTTATGAAGTGTATACTCATGAAGAATTGTGTTGATTACAGGGATGTCGGTAGCTTGACCGGCATCCCTTTTATTTTTGTGTAACAGGATATTCAAAATGACCTGGAGGTGGACGGTTATTAGTAAAGATCACATGATTAATGACGAGATTCGGGCGAAGGAAGTACGCCTTGTCGGAGCTGAAGGAGAACAAATCGGGATCACTCCCATTCGTGAAGCACTTCAAATGGCAATTGACCTGAACTTGGACCTGGTTAATGTGGCCCCACAGGCTAAACCGCCGGTGTGCCGCATCATGGACTATGGCAAATTCCGCTATGAGCAACAAAAGAAAGAAAAAGAAGCCCGTAAGAACCAGAAAATTGTTGACATTAAAGAAGTATGGTTCCGTTCCAATATTGAGGAGCACGATTATCAAACGAAGCTTCGTAATGTAGTTAAGTTTTTGAAAGAAGGCGACAAAGTGAAATGCTCCGTTCGTTATCGCGGACGTGAGATTGCACATGCGTCTATTGGTCAACGGATTTTGGAACGCGTTAAGGTAGAAGTTGCAGAACTTTGTACCGTTGAACGTCAACCGAAACTGGAAGGCCGCAGTATGATTATGATCTTGGCTCCTAAAGCCTGATAACATTGGAGGAGGAAACACAACATGCCTAAAATGAAAACACACAGCAGTTTGAAAGGACGCTTCAAAATTACCGGTTCCGGTAAAGTCCTTCGTTACAAAGCTCACAAAAACCACTTGCTTTCTCACAAATCCAAACGTGCTAAGCGCGTTCTGAACGGCAACCCTGTAATGGCTGCTGGTGACGTGAGACGTTTGAAACAAGGTTTGGCTAACCTGAAAGGTTAATTCAAAATAGTAGATTCCGTACGGGGGATTGGCTTCGGCCATACACATACCACGGATACATTTATATTTATTTGGGAGGTTCTTTAATATGGCAAGAGTAAAAGGCGGTTTTGTAGTACGTCGTCGTCATAAAAAGGTTTTGAAACTGGCAAGAGGTTATTTCGGTTCCAAACACCGTATCTTTAAAACAGCTAATGAGCAAGTAATGAAATCCCTGGTATACGCATACCGTGACCGTCGCAACACAAAACGTAACTTCCGCAGACTGTGGATCGTTCGTATCAATGCTGCAGCACGTATGAACGGTTTGTCTTACAACAAATTGATCCACGGATTGAAACTTGCTGGTGTAGACATGAACCGCAAAATGCTGGCTGATCTGGCCGTTAATGACATCAATGCGTTCAACTCTTTGGCTACTGTAGCTAAAGGTAAAATCAACGCTTAAATCTGTATGAAGTAAGCCGCCGTACCTATGGCGGCTTTTTTTACGGACTGGAGAATAAAAACGGCTTAGGAAGAACAACCTAAACTTATCGCAAAAGCTGGAAGTGATAGCAGAGTGCGAGCGCCGTTGGTGAATAACACAGCATGGCATTACATAAAACACGAACGGTACAATAATACAAATGAATTAGAGTGGTTTTACGAAAATTTAGAAGTGGGTGTGATATTTTTGTTATATAACATCACATCGTTGTAACGTTAGTGTGTTAAAACGTTAAATTATTAAGCGCTTTCAATAAAAAAAGTACAAAAATAAGTGCTTTTTGGTGATTATACATCTGGATTTTAACACTGGTTGATTGTATAATCACCTCTAGTAGGCCAGTCCTAAATTTTTCTTTTCGGGTCATAATGTTCGGCTTTTCGACAGATGAACAGATGCATCGAGCAAAAGAATGCGCTTTTAGTGAGCCATTAGCGAAACATTTCGCTTTTAACCTGTTCTTTATATCTGTTGATCCGTGCAATGCAGACGAGATTTGAAAGGGACATATTATTAAGGGGGAAAAAGAGAAATGAAAAAAATGCTTAGCCTGTCTCTGGTAATGTTGCTGGCAGTATCGGTTATGCTCGCAGGATGCGGAAGCAAACCAAAAGAAGAAACAAATGCCGGAGGAGACAATGGTGGAACTTCCACTGAAGCCAAATCCGATGTTCAAATCGGTATGGTTACTGACGTAGGCGGCGTGAACGACAAATCCTTTAACCAATCGGCTTGGGAAGCACTGCAAGCAACCGAAACTGAAACAGGTGCTAAAGTTAAATACCTGCAAAGTAAATCCGATGAAGAATATATTCCAAACTTGAACGAATTTGTTAAAGGTGGATATGATCTCACTTGGGGTATTGGTTTCCAACTGGCTGATGCGATCAAAACGGTAGCAGAGCAAAACCCTGACTCTAAACTGGCGATTATCGACAGCGTAGTGGATGCAGCTAACGTGAAATCCGTAACGTTCGCTGAAGAAGAAGGATCTTATCTTGTTGGTGTTGTTGCTGGTCTTAGCACTAAAACAAACAAAGTTGGTTTCGTAGGTGGTATGGATAGTCCACTGATCAAAAAGTTTGAAGTTGGTTTCAGAGAAGGGGTTAAAGCAGTAAACCCTAAAGCTGAATTCATCTCTAACTACACAGGTGCTTTTGACAAGCCTGACTTGGGTAAAGCAGCTGCAGCTACATTGTACAACAAAGGCGTTGACATCATTTTCCACGCTTCCGGTGCAACAGGTAACGGCGTGTTCAATGAAGCGATTGCTCGTAAAAAACAAGGTCAAGATGTATGGGTTATCGGTGTGGATAAAGACCAATCCCTTGAATTTGGCGATGAAGTGACACTGACTTCCATGATCAAAAAAGTAGACGAAGCGGTTAAACGCGTGAATAAAGAAGTTGTTGACGGTACATTCGCGGGTGGATCTGAGAATCTGACGCTGAAAGAAAACGGCGTTGGCATTGCGGATACTTCCAGTAAAAATGTATCACCAGAAGTTCTGGCTAAAGTTGACGAATACAAAGAAAAAATCATCAGCGGCGAAATCAAAGTACCTACTGAGTAATACGAATTCGTAGTCATTTTGATATCTGCTGTATCATAATCATCCGGGCCGGTCTTGACCGGCCTTGTGATTGTAAAGCCAGGAACATTTGATCAAGGCATTATAACATTTGTACAATCTAACCATTGCAATAGTGCTCCGAGTAGGAGCTTTTCTTTCGTTTGCGGAACCAAACTATATCAGTTATAAGGGTGATTACATGGGTGCAGCAACCCCCGTCGTTGAGTTGAAACAGATAACGAAGCGTTTCCCAGGCATTGTTGCCAACGACGCCATCAGCCTTCAGCTTCAGAAAGGCGAAATTCATGCTCTACTGGGCGAAAACGGCGCTGGTAAGTCAACATTGATGAACATTGTTTTTGGTCTCTATCAGCCAGATGAAGGTTCCATTGAAGTGAATGGCAAACCTGTCATCATTGACAGTCCAAACCGGGCGATCGATCTTGGCATCGGTATGGTGCATCAGCACTTTAAGCTTGTGCAGCCGTTCACGGTAACAGAGAACATTATTTTGGGATCCGAGCCTACAAAGGGTCTCAATATTAACTATAAAAAGGCCGCTGCAGAAGTACAGCGCTTGTCCGAGCAATATGGACTCAAAGTAAATCCTCACGCCAAAATTCACGATATTTCTGTCGGCATGCAGCAGCGTGTTGAGATTGTTAAAACGCTATATCGCGGTGCGGACATTTTGATCTTTGATGAACCAACAGCAGTACTTACACCACAAGAAATCAAAGAGCTGATGGTCATCATGAAAAAGCTTGTCGCTGAAGGCAAGTCGATCATTCTGATTACGCACAAGCTGAAAGAAATTATGGAAATTTCCGATACGGTTACGATTATTCGTCGCGGTAAAGTCATTGATTCGGTAAAAACTTCGGAAACTAATCCGAATGAACTTGCAGAAAAAATGGTTGGCCGAAACGTTACGTTTAAAGTAGATAAGAAGCCTGCCACACCTGGAGCCAATGTACTTGAGGTCAGCAAGCTGATGGCCAAAAATAAAGAAGGTATCGCGGTTCTGAACGATCTGAACTTAAATGTGCGTGCTGGAGAGATTGTTGGTATTGCCGGGGTAGACGGTAATGGTCAAAGTGAATTGATTGAAGCCTTGACAGGTTTGCGCAAAGTGGATAGCGGATCGATCCGTTTGGAAGGAAAAGAGCTTTCCAATCACTCTCCTCGTCACATCTCAGAAGCGGGCGTTGCTCATATTCCGGAGGATCGACATAAGCATGGGCTTGTTCTGGATTTTTCGGTGAGTGAAAATATCGTTCTGGAATCATATTACAAGGAGCCGTATACGCGCAAAGGCTTCCTGAATTTTGATGCGATAAAAAAGCAGGCCAAGCGGCTGGTAGAAGCATTCGACGTGCGTACACCGAGTATCGAGACGAAAGCACGTTCCTTGTCGGGAGGAAACCAGCAGAAAGCCATTATAGCCCGTGAGGTGGATAAAAACCCTGAATTGCTGATTGCTGCCCAGCCAACACGTGGATTGGACGTAGGGGCTATCGAGTTCGTGCAAAAGCAATTGATTGCTCAGCGCGATCAGGGGAAGGCTGTTTTATTGATTTCGTTCGAACTCGATGAGATTATGAACGTTTCAGACCGCATTGCGGTTATATATGAAGGACAGATCGTTGGCGAGGTGCTGCCGGAAGAAACCAATGACAGGGAGCTTGGCTTGATGATGGCGGGCAGCACCCAAAAGAGAGGTACTGTGCATGAATAAAGTGTTAAAATGGTTTACCCGAGATTCGTTTATTTTGCCTGTTGTAGCGATTCTGATGGGACTTATTCTCGGCGGAATTGTTATGCTAATTGGTGGATATAACCCGTTTGAAGCATACGGTGCTTTATTCAAAAAAGTATTTGGTGACATGTACAACTTCGGGGAAGCTGTGCGGGAAATGACTCCGCTCATCATGACGGGCCTTGCTTTTGCTTTTGCGGCTCGTGCCGGGTTGTTTAATATCGGGGGCGAAGGACAGTTTCTCGTAGGGATGACAGCAGCTACGTTTGTAGGTGTGAAGTTTACTGGTCTGCCTATTTATATTCATGCACCACTGGCGCTAATTGCGGGTGCGGTATTTGGTGGGCTCTGGGCAGCAATTGCTGGTTACCTTAAAGCTGCACGCGGGGTCAACGAAGTTATCAGTAGTATTATGCTGAACTGGATTGGTTTATATTTAGCCAATCTGATCGTGCGTCAATTTTTGCTTTTGCAAGGGGAGAACCGCTCCGTTGATATCAGCGAGTCGGCCTCTATCAGTCTGACTTGGCTTTCTGAATTGATGGGCAATTCACGTGTTCATATGGGAACGTTGATTGCTCTTGTAATGGCAGTGCTCTTTTATATCTACATGTGGAAAACAAAGCAGGGATATGAAATCCGTGCCGTCGGTTATAACCCGAATGCAGCGGAATATGCAGGTATGCATGTTAATCGGAATATCGTCAAAGCGATGTTTATCAGTGGCATGCTCGCAGGGCTTGGAGGAGCATTCCAGGTTCTCGGGGTATTCCAGTATCAGACCGTAATGTCAGGTTCGCCAGGCACCGGGTTTGACGGGATCGCAGTTGCTTTGATTGGTCTAAATCATCCGTTTGGAGTGTTACTTGGTGCGTTGCTCTTCGGTACGCTTACTTACGGTTCTGCAGGAATGAGCTTTGCTGCGGATGTACCACCTGAGATTATTCGGATTGTCATCGGTTCGATTATCTTCTTCATTGCTGCACAAGGCATCGTGCGCTGGGTACTTAAACCGTTCTATTCCAAGCGCAAGAAAGAGAAGGTGTTGTAGATGGACTTGTTGACAATCGGGCAAATTATCAATACGACGCTTGTCTTTGCTACGGCATTGATTTTTGCTTCCCTTGGCGGGATATTCTCGGAAAAATCTGGGGTAACAAACCTTGGACTTGAAGGTTTCATGGTGTTTGGTGCGTTCGCAGCCGGTATTGGTGCTCACTATGCCCAAGAAGCGGGTATGGGCGGGACAACATCGGCGTGGATGGGGGTACTGCTTGCCATCGTGCTTGGTGTACTCGTTTCACTTATTCACGCGGTAGCATCCATTACGTTTAAAGCTGATCAGATTATCAGTGGTATCGTCATTAACTTTTTAGCGGCAGGAAGTACACTGTATTTGGTAAAACTGCTGTTTGAAGGTTCAGGTGATTCACCTTTGGTACAAGGCTTCAGCAAATTTAATGTGCCGTTTCTCGAAAACATTCCTTTGCTTGGAGAAGCATTTTTCAAAAATGTATATCCAACGACTTACCTAGCGATTTTGTTTGTATTCCTGACATATTACATTATGTTTAAAACACCGTTTGGACTTCGTCTGCGTTCTGTAGGTGAACATCCAAGCGCGGCGGATACTGTCGGGGTTAAAGTTCGTCGTTACCGTTACGTTGCTGTTATGATCAGTGGTGCGCTTGCGGCGATTGGCGGAGCAGCCATTACATTGACAACAACAGGTACGTTTTCGCATAATACCGTTTCCGGTCAAGGTTACATTGCGATTGCAGCGATGATCTTTGGTAAATGGAATCCAATCGGTGCTTTCGGCGCGGCTGTATTTTTTGGATTCTCTCAAGCGATCCGTAACTATGTGCAATTGTTTGAATGGTCACAGAGTATTCCCCAGGAAATTATTTTCATGTTGCCTTATTTGCTTACGATCATCGTTCTGGTGGCTGCAGTTGGACGTTCTTCGGCTCCATCTGCGCTGGGCGAACCGTATGATCCTGGTAAAAGGTAACTTTAGCAAACCGGATATCATTTGGTATCCAAAACATAATTTCGAGAAAAGACCTGCGATTTTGAGCGGGTCTTTTTTTGTGTGCTCCATTGTAGTACCCAACTTTTTCGGTAGGGACAAAGAAACAGGCGAATTCGGTCATGGACGAATACACTGTTTTGAATGATCCGAGGAGGAGGGATAGTATGAGAAAACAGGTTACGCGTACTGAAGCGATGAAACTTATAGGCAAAAACATAGTTGCGGTCAAAAAAGACGGTACTCGGGTTACGGGGAAACTGTTAAAAGTATCAGGTAACAAACTCGTTCTCAAGCGTTTAGGTGGAAAAAAAGTACGTACCAAAGCCATCTTGCCTTTGGTATTATTTGATCTGCTGGCCATTGCGACCTTACCTTACGCTTATGGCCAAGGCCCGGGATTTGGACCAGGGTATGGTCCAGGTCCGAAACCTGATTGTTGCCCAGGGTACGGCCCTGGTTATGGACCCGGACCGGGTTACGGCCCAGGCCCAGGATATGGTCCTTATGGTCCCGGACCGAGACCGCCTGGATTTTTCTAAAAACGACTAGAGTCTTTTTTCCATTTCGTAACAGCGACTGATCAGGATATATCGCAGGTTTTGATATCCATTTTTTTGATAGAATTGATTCCCCTTGATATTGCCTTCATCCACCATGACTTTGGATTTTTTGCAACCACGGGATGCTGCAAAGTTCTCTGCTTCATGCAGTAACGTCTGTCCGTAACGCTTTCGTTGCTCTTTCGAACTAACGGCCATCATATCTACGTAAAGCAGTTCTCCATGCATGAGAAAATGAATGAATGCCACAGCAGGTTTATTTGGCTCCGGCGAGATTACAAAGGTCATGCCCCTGTTCATTCGCAGGGGTATTTCTTTGCGTATTTTATGGATTTCCTTCTCGCTCATATGTGATAAAGGAACAAGCTGTGTGTCAATCAGCTTCATAATTGCGCCGTCATCCAGCTTGGATGAACGCTGACGAATGATCATGCGGGGCCTCCTTTCAAGGCCAGTCGTGCGGCCTGTATATCTTATGCCTGGGGCGAGATAAAAGGTGACTGCATGAAGGCCGGACATTGAGGCAATCATAGAGTGGAGAGCGTGTGTAAATGTGGTTAGCATATTTTTATCAAAAACAGGTATTGACTTATCGGTTAGAGGAATCATATAATGTTCCTAACATTTAACGAGAATATTTCATCGGCTATGAAGAGGACGAAGTTTTAAGGGCTCTTTTGCTCAGAGAGTGGATGGATTTGCTGAAACCACCACCATTACCCCTTATATACGAGCTCACCTCGGAGCTGTTTTCCTGAAAAGCATTGGAACGTCAAATCCATGCGTATTAGGGGGAATCGTAAGTCTGCGTTACAGACAACAGGTATGGGAGACGACTACGTCGTTTGTACATCGTTTTGTTATACCTGGTAAGGTCCGTTATTGCGAAATTTCGGACAAAGTTGGGTGGTACCACGGAAGCGATAACCTTTCGTCCCTCGCAAGCATGAACTTGTTTGCAGGGATGGAAGGTTTTTTTGTACCTTTTTATGTCAGAATGGTGTAAATTTCGAGAGGAGGATGACTAATGGGAGCTCAAATTCCAGAAGTACGATCGACAGATGAATTACGTGAAAGATGGATGAAGCCGGAGGTCATTAGCGGTTCCGAGATTTTGCTAAGAAGTTTGCTGCTTGAAGGTGTAGACTGTGTCTTCGGTTATCCGGGCGGTGCGGTATTGTACATTTACGATGCGATGTATGGCTTTGAAGATTTCAAACACGTTCTAACTCGTCACGAGCAAGGTGCCATTCACGCGGCTGACGGTTATGCACGAGCAAGTGGAAAAGTCGGCGTATGTATCGCGACCTCTGGTCCAGGTGCAACGAACCTCGTTACAGGAATTGCAACGGCATATATGGATTCCGTACCACTGGTTGTCATTACGGGTAATGTCAATTCCAGCTTAATCGGCTCGGATGCTTTCCAGGAAGCAGATATCACTGGTATTACAATGCCGATCACCAAACACAGTTATCTGGTGAAAGATGTAAAAGACTTGGCGGGCATCATTCATGAGGCATTCCATATTGCTAATACCGGACGTAAAGGACCTGTACTGATCGATATTCCAAAAGATGTATCGGCAAACAAAACGTTGTTTGAACCGAGCACTGAACCTGTTATATTGAGAGGGTACAATCCACGCACGGTACCGAATAAACTGCAGGTGGATCGCTTGGCACAGGCCATTCAGGAAGCAGAGCGACCAATGATTATTGCAGGTGGCGGTGTAGTTTACTCTGGCGGACACGAAGCGCTTTTCGAGTTTGTGGAGAAGACGGGCATCCCGATCACAACAACACTTCTCGGACTTGGAGCTTTTCCAAGTGGACATGAGCTTTGGACTGGAATGCCGGGAATGCACGGAACCTATACGTCGAACATGGCCATTCAGCAATCGGACTTGCTCATCAACATCGGTGCACGATTTGATGACCGGGTAACGGGTAAGCTGGACGGATTCGCACCACACGCGAAAATTGTCCATATCGACATTGATCCTGCAGAGATCGGCAAAAACATTGCGACTGATATTCCGATTGTAGGCGATGTGAAAACAGTACTGGAGATTGCAAACAAGGAAGTTGGACGTGCTGAACGTGCAGATGCCTGGAGAGATCAGATCAAACAGTGGAAACAGGAAAAGCCGTATAGCTACACGGATTCGGATGAAGTGTTAAAGCCGCAATGGGTTGTTGAATTGTTGAACGACACCACAAAAGGTGAAGCGATCGTAACAACGGACGTTGGACAACATCAAATGTGGGCAGCACAATACTACAAATTTAATCAACCGCGCTCATGGGTTACTTCAGGTGGACTTGGAACAATGGGCTTTGGATTCCCATCTGCGATCGGTGCACAAATGGCTAATCCGGATCGACTGGTAATCTCCATTAACGGAGACGGCGGGATGCAGATGTGTTCTCAGGAACTGGCAATCTGTGCGATCAATAACATTCCAGTTAAAATTGTAATTATTAACAACGAAGTACTTGGTATGGTTCGTCAGTGGCAGGAACTGATTTACGAAAATCGCTACAGTCACATTGATCTGGCAGGAAGCCCTGATTTTGTGAAGTTGGCTGAAGCTTATGGAGTGAAGGGACTGCGGGCAACGAACAAGGAAGAAGCCGAGCGTGCATGGCAGGAAGCTTTGGATACACCAGGGCCAGTCGTTGTAGAATTCGTTGTACGTAAGGATGAGAATGTATATCCAATGGTTCCGCAAGGAGCAACAATCGATCAAATGCTGATGGGAGATGCTGAAGAATGATAAGACATACGATTTCGATATTGGTTAATGACCAGCCAGGTGTCCTTCAGCGTGTATCCGGATTGTTTGGTCGACGCGGGTATAACATCGAAAGCATTACAGTAGGTCAATCTGAAGAGCCAGGACTTTCCCGAATGGTCATTGTTACGATTGGTGACGACAAAACACTCGAACAGATTGAAAAACAGCTGTATAAAATTATTGATGTTATCAAAGTGGTTGACTTTAGCTTGAAACCGATGGTTGCTCGTGAACTCGCGCTGATCAAGGTGAAGGCAGAGCCCTCGGAGCGTCCGGAAATTTTGGGTGTGGTGGAAACCTTCCGTGCATCGGTTGTCGATGTAGGCCCAGCAAGTCTGATGGTACAGGCCGTTGGTGATACGGACAAAATTGATGCGATGATCGAGCTGCTCAAGCCATATGGCATTCGTGAATTGTCCCGTACAGGCGTAACAGCATTGGTACGAGGCAACGTATAGAGGTATAATGAAATCAAGATGGGCTGATCCATACATGAACACAATGATTTACTTGTGAAAATGCTCAGTTAGCGTAAAATAAATGCTATCTGATCCAAATGTGTCAGTCCAGTAACTGCTGTAAAGTAACATTTTAGTGATGTAACGCTTGAAAAGAGAGCTACACCCCCGCATTAACGAGCGGGTGTCTGAACGGATCGGATCAGAAGCGGTAATCAGCATTGATCAGGTAATTTTTTAAAAGATGTGAAGTTGACCGGTCCATTGAGACACCCGCTCATTAATGAAGGGTTCTTTACAATACAAAGGAGGACTTATAACATGCCAGTAACTACTTATTATGAACAGGATGCAGAGCTTAGCGTATTGAAAGGAAAAACGATCGCGGTGATCGGATATGGTAGCCAAGGTCATGCTCAGGCACAAAACCTGCGTGACAGCGGATTGAACGTAGTCATCGGACTTCGTGAAGGTAAATCTTTTGACGCTGCTAAAAATGATGGATTTGAAGTGTTGTCTCCGGCTGAAGCAACTAGCCGTGCAGATGTGGTTCAAATCTTGCTGCCGGATGAAACACAAGCTTCTGTATACAAAAACGAAATCGAACCGAACCTGAAAAAAGGCGCAGCATTGCTCTTCTCTCACGGTTTCAACGTTCACTTCGGCCAAATCGTTGCTCCAAAAGACAGCGATGTATTGCTGGTAGCTCCTAAGTCCCCTGGTCACATGGTACGTCGTACCTATGTAGAAGGATTCGGTGTTCCTGGTCTGATCGCGATCGAAAAAGATGCGACTGGTAAAGCGAAAGATATCGGTCTCGCTTATGCTAAAGGAATCGGCTGTACACGTGCAGGTGTTATCGAAACTTCCTTCCGTGAAGAAACAGAAACAGACTTGTTCGGTGAACAAGCGGTTCTGTGTGGCGGTGTAAGTGCCCTCGTTAAAGCTGGATTCGAAACGTTGACAGAAGCTGGATATGCTCCAGAAATGGCGTACTTCGAGTGTCTGCACGAATTGAAACTGATCGTTGACATGATGTACGAAGGTGGTCTTGCAAGCATGCGTGATTCCATCAGTAACACTGCGGAATATGGTGACTATGTAACTGGACCTCGCGTCGTTACTGAAGATACGAAGAAAGCAATGAAAGAAGTGCTTTCCGATATCCAACAAGGTAAATTCGCACGTGACTTCATCTTGGAAAACCAATCCGGCCGTGCATTCTTGACAGCAACACGTCGTAACGAAGCTGAACACCCAATCGAAGTGGTTGGCGGACAATTGCGTGAAATGATGCACTGGATCAAAAAGTAAGCAACGATTCCGTTCACTTTTTGAACAAGCATCTTAAGGGATTCGAGCAACTTACAGCGTGAACTGGAAATAGCGGCCGTGCTTATGCGTGAGCCGCTATTCTGGTTTACAGAAATGAATAATATGCAGGGGGTGCGAAGGTGCGTAAAATCTATGTATTTGACACAACGCTGCGTGATGGAGAACAATCTCCAGGAGTCAATCTGAACACTCGCGAGAAGGTGGAGATTGCCCATCAACTGGAGCGTCTTGGCATTGACCGGATGGAAGCAGGTTTCCCAGCAGCATCTCCGGGTGACTTGGCCGCAGTTAACGCCGTAGCGAAAGCGGTTAAAAATATTACGGTCATCGGTTTGTCCCGCTCCAGAGAGCAGGATATTGATGCGGTGAAAGAAGCGCTTAAAGGTGCAGAAGACCCGTGCATTCACGTATTTCTGGCCACTTCGCCAATCCATCGCCAGCACAAGTTGCGCATGGATAAAGGGCAGGTTCTGGACACGGCTCGCTCTGCGATTCGTTATGCGAAGAAGACATTTTCCAAGATTGAGTTTTCCCTGGAGGATGCAGGGCGTACCGAGTATGATTTCCTCGTGGAAATGGTAAATATGGCAGTTGAAGAGGGTGCTTCTGTTGTTAACATTCCAGATACGGTCGGTTACCTGAGCCCATATGAATACGGGAATATTTTTAAACATCTGAAAGAAAATGTTCATAACATCGATAAAGTTCAGCTGAGTGCACACTGTCACAACGATCTGGGGATGGCAACAGCGAATACACTTGCCGCCATTTTGAACGGCGCTGATCAGATTGAAGGTACGATTAACGGCATCGGAGAGCGTGCAGGCAACACCGCGATTGAAGAAATTGCGATGGCACTCGAAACACGTCAGGAGTTTTTCCAGGCGAAAACGACACTGCAGTTGTCCGAGATCGCACGTACCAGCCGCTTGGTTAGCCGTTTGACCGGTATGGTTGTTCCTGGCAACAAAGCAATCGTTGGAGCTAATGCCTTTGCTCATGAATCCGGTATTCACCAGGATGGTATGTTGAAGGAAAAAACAACCTACGAGATCATGACGCCAGAAACGATCGGTCTCAAAGAAAGCAAGCTAGTGCTCGGTAAACACTCCGGACGTCACGCGTTCCGTGAACGCTTGATTGAACTTGGGTATGAGCTGGATGATGAAGCATTGAACCGTGCTTTTGCACAATTTAAAGATCTGGCAGACAAGAAAAAAGAAGTTACCGATGAAGACCTGCTTGCCGTAATCGAAGAAAAATTACAGGATGCACCTGAGGTGTACAAACTGGAATCGATCTTTGTTACGTACGGTGATGAATCCGTGCCTACAGCCAAAGTGCGTATTGCTACGCTGGATGGGGAAACGGTGGAGAAACAGGCGGAAGGTAATGGTTCGGTGGATGCGATCTATAACGCTATTGATCAGGTGAGCGGAGAAGAAGTAACGCTATCGGACTATTCCATCAAATCCGTAACACACGGTAAAGACGCACTTGGTGAAGTACATGTTGTCCTTACCCAAAATCAAGTTTCTGTTCAAGGGCGCGGTGTGAGCACAGATATTCTCGGTGCTAGCGCTCGTGCGTATGTTGACGGCTTGAACCAACTCATTGAGAAACGTAAAACGTACACCAACCGTGTTAACGTCAATTTGTAGAAGAGTACTGCCGGTGTGCTTGGAGTACAGACATACAAACCTGCCAATTAGGTGGGAATAGTAAGGCCAAAGCCGATATAGCAAAGCTAAAACCGAACATGTGAAAAAGTCTGACCCTTCTGGAGTCAACTGTACCTTTAGTGTAGACGTGATGAAGTCTATCTATGAGTACAGTCCAACAAGGGTCAGACTTTTTTTATTGTAAATTTACCAAGCGTATGCGTTAGGGGCGTGTCCGCCAGGACCAGGGAAGATTTCATCCAAACGGTTAAGAGTGGATTCATCGAGCGTCATGTCAAGACATTTCAAGGCGGTCTCGAATTGCTCCAGTGTGCGCGGACCAATGATTGGCGCAGTAACAGCTGGATTGGCAGCTACCCAGGCAAGTGCAACTGTATCCTGTGGCTCACCAAGATCACGGCAAAGTGCGGCGAAATCCTCAAGCTGTGTCTGATGTTTCTCAATTCGTTCTGCAATGCCTCCACTGCGAGTCCCTTCAAGTTTCTGTAAGGCATTGCGTCCGAGCAAACCGCCATCCAGCGGGCTCCATGGAATAACGCCAAGCCCGAGGGCTTTAGCCGCCGGTAATATCTCCAGTTCAGGCAGGCGGCAATTCAGGCTGTATTTATGTTGCTCAGATACAAGGCCGAGGAAGTGGCGGTTTTTCGCTTCGCTCTGAGCAAGGGCGATCTGCCACGCGGAAAAATTACTTGAACCGACATATCCGATTTTGCCCTGGTATACTGCATGTTCAAATGCACCCCACAACTCGTCCCATGTGATAACAGGGTCGACATGGTGCATCTGGTATAATTCAATATGATCGGTTTGCAGACGCTGAAGAGAGCCTTCAAGGTGACGTCTGATTTTATATGCGGAGAGACCGGCTTCATTGTTAGGGCCATCTGTTTCATCATGCATGGAACCGTAGACTTTGGTGGCAAGCACGACCTTTTCACGTCTGCCTCCGCCTTGTTTGAACCAACGTCCGATGATTTCTTCGGTGAGACCGGAATTTTCACCCCAGCCATAAATGTTAGCGGTATCAAAAAAGTTAACGCCGGCATCCAGCGCTGCGTCCATAATGCGGAAAGCTTCTTTCTCGTCCGTGGCTGGTCCAAAATTCATCGTACCAAGACAGATACGGCTGACCTTAAGGCCTGATTTACCCAAATACGAATATTGCATGTTAAACATCCCTCCAGCATACCTGATTTGATTTCAGCTATATTTTACCTTACCCTGAACTGGCGAACAACTTCGAAGTGCTTGTAATGATCTTCTTATAGGCAAAAACTATTAAAGTCATAGATTGTATATCTTGGTCAAATGACCGTAGAATATGATACAAAGAAGAGAGTTATTAATGAGACGATGTTTACACAGAAACGCTAACATGGGCGGATCAGTGATGAATGAAAATGAAGGAGTGGACAACCTATGGCAGACGTGAAAAAAATTGCAGTAATCGCAGGTGACGGAATTGGTCCTGAAGTTGTGGCCGAGGCGGAAAAAGTTCTGAAACGTACGGAGGAAGTATTCGGTTATCGTTTTGAAACAGAGCACGCACTGTTTGGTGGTATTGCCATTGACGAGAAGGGCACGCCGCTTCCGGAAGAAACATTGACTGTATGTAAAAATGCAGATGCAGTGTTGCTTGGAGCAGTAGGTGGACCGAAATGGGATAATAACAGTAAAGAGTTGCGTCCTGAAACAGGACTGTTGGGTATTCGTAAAGCGCTTGGATTGTTCTCCAACCTGCGTCCTGCCGTTGTGTTTGACTGTTTGAAAGACGCATCCACGCTGAAACCGGAAGTACTTGAAGGTACAGACCTGATGGTTGTTCGTGAACTGACGGGCGGAATTTATTTCGGTGAGAAGTTCAGACGTGAAAGTGCCCAAGGTGAAGAGGCAGTGGACACTTGTGCTTACAATGTTGCGGAAGTAGAGCGCATCGTTCGTCAAGCATTTGAGATCGCTCAAGGTCGCCGTAAAAAACTGGCTTCTGTCGACAAAGCTAACGTACTGGAAACATCCCGCCTCTGGCGTGAAGTCGTTAACCGTGTAGCTCCAGATTACCCGGATGTTGAACTCGAGCATGTGCTTGTAGACAATTGCGCGATGCAGTTGCTGCGTCGTCCGGCAAGCTTTGACGTCATCGTAACAGAGAATATGTTTGGTGATATTCTGAGTGATGAAGCGGCTATGTTGACAGGTTCCATCGGTATGCTCGCTTCGGCATCGCTGGGTGAAGGAAGCTTCGGTCTGTATGAACCGGTACACGGCTCAGCGCCGGATATTGCCGGTCAAGGCTTGGCTAACCCGATTGCTACCATCTTGTCACTCGCGTTGATGTTCCGTACAACTTTTGGCTATGCAGAAGGTGCAGATGCCATTGAAGAAGCGGTAGCGAACGTGCTGAATGCGGGCCACCGTACAAGTGACATTGCTGTCGATAAGAGCAAAGCGATCAGCACGACCGAAATGGGCGATCTGATTGTTGCAGCTATTCAGAAAAAAGCTTAAGTTTCGTTTCAGCCTTGTTCACTTATTGAGACATTAACAGATCTCAGGTTACAGTCCTGTGGTTCGTATAAGAAACAGCCCTTTGATGCCCTAGCAGACCGTCTTTTGGTTTCTAATAGTGGAGAATGCAAAGGGCTGTTCCTTTCTCATTTACAACTTGAATTCGGCACGAAAACTTCTTATTTATAATTATTATAAAAAAATAACGTTTATAATCTTGACTTTGAGAAGTACGGATGATAACATTTTATTTGTACTTGAGAACAAGTATCAACAAATTTAATGACAGGACAAGCGCCCTGCGTGCATCCTGATGATGAGCAATCCATATGGATGCTTACATAATCCCAAAGGAGGAATTTTTAGTTATGGCAGAACGTTTGGTTGGTAGACCAGCACCAGATTTCGCAATGGAAACAGTATCAGGAGACGGACAAGATTTTGGATCCGTTAAACTGTCCGATTACCGTGGCAAATGGCTCGTATTCTTCTTTTATCCTTTGGACTTCACATTTGTGTGCCCAACTGAAATTACAGCTTTGAGCGATGCTTCTGAGCAATTCAAAGCTTTGGATACAGAAATCCTTGGCGTGAGCGTAGACTCCGTACACAGTCACAAAGCATGGATCAACACACCTAAAGACAGCAACGGTCTTGGTCAGTTGAGCTTCCCGCTTGCTTCCGATATTACGAAGCAAGTAGCTAAAGATTACGGCGTTCTGATTGAAGAAGAAGGCGTAGCATTGCGCGGTCTGTTCATCATCGATCCAGAAGGCGAACTGAAATATCAAGTCGTTAACCACAACGATGTAGGCCGCAGTGTTGAAGAAACACTTCGCGTACTGCAAGCACTTCAATCCGGTGGATTGTGTGCAATGAACTGGAAACCAGGCGACAGCAATCTGTAAGCCGGTTTACTTGAACGATTGATGTTCAAGCCCTCATCCCCCTCGGGATTGAGGGCTTTTTGCAACCTTTTTCAAAGATATACCGTTAACTTAATAAAGGTGTTTGAACAAGCTGTCAGACGTGTTAATAATGTAATAGAAGAAGATCTTCTTTTTTATAGAAGAAAGAGGAATTGAAGGCTTGTAAGGCGAATAGGGTATGGAAACCCGGTAATTTAAGTCATTCCGGTAATCCGCATTTATAATTTGCATATGAATGTGATACACTGTTTGAACGATTCCCTTTCGGAGGTCTTTCAAGTGCACGGGTGTATATTGACTAAATTCCCGGCACCTAATAAGGAGGGTGAACAAAAATGAGTTACTGTTGTGGGGCAAGTATGGTGGGAACGAAGGGCACGCTGAAGCATTACCGCACCCAGGTTCATAATGTTCCCCTGCTGTTTTGTCCGGTGTGTCACCGGGTTGAGGTGCATTACAAGGTTGAGAATGAATATGAAATTCTTGCTGAATATGCGCATGGCGATGGGGCTTCTGAGATTGATTTTCAAGACTATGTGACAGAAGACGAGGATGCCATCTTCGAAAATTGCGTAAACCGTGAAAGTGAAGATGCAATGGTGATTGTTCAGCGTCAGATTGATATGTCACTTGATCTGCTACGGCTCGCCAAGGAAATGAAGGATGAGAAATGGGAGAGCGAATTGAAACGCCGCCTTGCCGTCATGAGTCAACGAAAACTTAAAATTCAGCATAACAAGACTGGGCTATAGATTGCAGTGAGATGTGACATGGATAGACCAATATCTATATCTGTAATAAGCAGTATGAAACGAAGCTGATCTCCCTTTATGGAGAGGAGGCTTCGTTTTTTGTGTGTTTTAGAGTGATCTTTTCTTTTTTTTTGCAAAATAATTTCCATTCGACACTTTCTCCGATTGACTCTATTCCCTAAACTTGTCTATGATAAAAGCAGACTTGCAAAAGAGGCGGAGCAAAATAAAGGGTTTTCGTTTGGGAATTGGAAAAGGTTAGTAAGGAACAAAACGTAAATGATTTTTCCGGACATTCTTGAATGAGCCGGATTAGACCAGCTTAAGTTCCGGACATGCCATCCTATTTTCGGCTCAGCCCCCTAATGAAAGGGACCCGGTAATCAATAAAAAATCGGCCCTTCCTGTTTCTGTGATGATATGATGTCCGAACGGCAAAGTTTATCATTTACGTGAAAAGGAGGAACCTGAAGTGATTCGTGAATTTCAGGATATAGCGCCTCAACCAACGGATGTGATTCCTCAAGTACATCTGGATAACAATAAGTATGAAAATGTACTAGAACACATGGATAGCGGTATTATGTTATTTGATAATCATGGGGTCTTGACGTTTATTAACGTTCAGATGGCTAAGCTGCTGGAGCTGCCGAGAGATCTGTTAAGCGGTTGCACGTTAATGCAGATGTTGCGTCTGCCCCAGATGAGCCGATTTAAGAAAAAGAAAATTTTACGAATTTATCGGGAAACGATCTTTCATCGTAAGCGTTATCATGAACTGACGGATGAGTATGGAAGGCACTGGCTTGTGACCGTGACCTATGGTGATCAGATGGATGGCGATTTTCTTTTTAGTGTCAAGGATGTTTCGGATTATAAGCAGATCGAGCAGACGGCCTATCAAAACGATAAACTGGCTATGCTTGGCCGCATCTCCGCATCAATTGCTCATGAGATCCGTAACCCGTTAACAGCCATTCGCGGATTCATCCAGTTGCTTCGGCCCCACCTGCTACAGCTGGGTAAAGACGAGTATGCCAGAATCATACTCACCGAGATCGACAGGGCAAATGACATTATCTATGAATTTCTGAACTCCTCGAAACCTTCGGCTCCGCAGAAAACGGTCATGACCGTAGAATCTTTGCTTAAAGAGGTCGTTCTATTGACCGAGAGTGAAGGGTTGATGAAAGGATGCGAAATTCTGCTTGAGGTGGATGACACCCCGCTTAATGTATCCATTGATGTGAAACAGATCAAACAGGTCATTCTGAATATGGTCAAAAATGCAATGGACGCCATTGAAGAAGTCGGTGAAGAATATACAGGCTTGATCCGAATCACAACAGCTACGGAAAATAATTTTGTGCAAATTACGATTGCGGATAATGGAAGAGGTATGGATCATAACACGCTGGTACGCTTATTCGATCCTTTCTTCACCACAAAAGAAAGCGGCACGGGTTTGGGACTTTCCGTGAGTTACCGTATTATTAAAAATCATGGGGGTACCATCTCTGTGGATAGTAAAAAGGGTGAAGGCACCAGCTTTATGATCAAGCTTCCACTGGTGAATTGACCAAACGTTTTCTGAAGGGATCGGTATTTTGCCGATTCCTTTGTTTTTTGTTGGCAGGATAAGGGTTATAGTTAGAAATGAATGCGAATACATAAGCATCGCGGAAGGAAGGGATTTGTTTGAATATTCAAGATATGGAGCAAATGAACGGACAATTCATGGAACATGTAGGCAAAGTGATTGTGGGTAAAGAGCATACAATGGAACTGATGTTGACAGCGATCATTGCATCAGGTCACGTACTTCTGGAAGATGTCCCTGGTACAGGGAAAACAATGCTAGCCAAATCGATGGCGTCTTCACTGGACTGCACATTTCAGCGGATACAGTTTACACCTGACTTGCTACCATCAGATCTGACGGGTATCCATTTCTATAATCAAAAATCAGGGGATTTCGAATTCAGGCCCGGACCGCTGTTTGCGAATCTTGTACTGGCAGATGAGATCAATCGAGCAACACCACGTACACAGTCCAGCTTGCTCGAATGTATGGAAGAACGCCAGATCAGCATTGATGGTTCAACAAGGCAGCTTGAGCGGCCGTTTATCGTTATCGCGACTCAGAATCCTATTGATAATCAAGGAACATTTCCGTTACCCGAAGCTCAGATGGACCGGTTTATGATGAAGATTCGCATGGGGTACCCAACTGATGAAGAAAGTGTAGAGATCCTAAGAAGGACGGTGGCCAGCCGCTCAGTAAATGATCTGTCTTCTATTATCTCGCGCGAGCAACTTCTGAGAGCACAGGAAACGTATAAGACGGTTAACATAAACGAGGACCTCCTGCTTTATATTGTACAACTCACTGAAGCAACGAGAAAACATTCTGAACTGTCACTTGGGGTTAGTCCACGAGGGGCTCAGGCGCTTCTAAAAGCAAGTCAGGCATGGGCGGCACTTCACGGCAGAGATTATGTTGTACCTGATGACATTAAATTACTGGCAGAGCCTGTTCTGGCTCACCGCCTGGTGTTTCGTAATCGAATCAGACAGCAAGAAGGACTTGCGGAACTCATCATTCAACAGATTCTGACCGAAACCGAGGTGCCAACCGAGACACTTACTACAGGCGGACGTTAAGCTTATGGCACTTCTATGGCTTGTCGTTGTCGGGAGTTTAGTGATTGTGTTGCATGGCATATGGTTTGGACGGCCTGTGTTGCGAAATCTCAAGTATAGTAGACAGTTCAGCAAAACAAGGTGTTACGCTGGTGATGAACTGGAGATGATCGAAACGATATCCAATGAAAAACGAATTTCTGTACCTTGGCTTAGACTTGAAGCAATGATGCCTGCTTCATTTGTGTTTCGTTCAGGTTCAGGTATGGATATTAGTCAAGGTAATATTTATCAGAACCATAAAAGTGTTTTCACATTAAAACCGTATAATCGGATTACACGCACTCATCCGTTTGTCTGCTCCAAGCGGGGTGTGTACACGATGGATACAACTACCATGACCGGTGGAGATCTATTTGGAGTATGGCGTTCCTCAAAGCCGATTCCTGTGCAGATGACGATGATTGTATATCCTTCATTGGTTAACACGGAAGATATGCCAGCCATCTATCAAGTGTGGCAAGGAGAGGTGGAAGTTTCTCGCTGGATTGTAGAAGACCCGTTTCTAATCCTGGGGGTGCGGCCTTATGGGGCTGGTGATCCAATGAATCGTATTCACTGGAAAGCAAGTGCGCGGACAGGAGAACTTCAGGTGTACAAGCAAGGCTGGACGGCAGATCCCCAGTCATGGATTATTGTAAATATACAGGACTCTGCTGAGATGTGGAGTGTGGTTACTCGGCCTGAACTGATTGAGCAGGCACTCCGCTACGCAGCCACTGCAGTGGTAGAGGCCATTGGAAGAGGATTGCCTGCTGGATTTGCACATAACGGCTACCGTGTAGGCGGGGGACGCGATGTACTTCGTATTGAACCGGATTACGGTACACCTCATCTGGAGATGTTACTGGAAGCTATGGCTGAAACTGAATTAAAGTGTCTGGTACCGATGGAGCAGTTTTTGCAAGATGAAGTACGATTGAATGAAGAAGAGAAGCAGATTCGCAGTTATTTGTTGATTACATCATATGTCTCGGTTGCCATGGAACATGAAATCGAACGTTTGCATGAGCAGGGGCATCGGGTAACGGTTTTGCCTGTAGAGCAGTTGAAGCGTGATACAGGGGCGGTGGGCGCATGAGTGAAAATGATGCAATAAAGCGAGCGCATATCATATCCATGTTGGCTGTTCTTTCGATAGGCATATATTTGTTTCCAATCTTTACGATCACATCATTGTATACCCGCGCTTATTTTCCATATCTGTTGTTCGGCTTATATGTTATGGCAGGCCTGCTCGGTCTATGGATTCAGCATCGTTTTACGAGCGTTATTGAGAAAAGCTCATTCGTTCGAGGTGTAATGGCATTTGCTATCTGTATTTTGTTCGTATGGGTTTCTGGTATGTTACTGACGCTTTCACTCCCAGCAATCATTACGCTTGGAGCAGGTTTATTTATCGCTGCACTCACAGGTTTGAATTTTGATTCTGCTTTTCATTCGAGCAGGTTGTGGCGCCTGCAACTCGTGGGTGTAATCAGTGCCATTGTATCCACGATCGCAGCAATGCAAATTGAATTCATGCTACCGATGCAGATGTACACGGGCTACATCTATGCTGCTGGAGTCATCAGTTTCGGATGTTGGATTGTGGGACAATACAGGGCACAACTGGATCGTGCGGTACTTAATGATGGCAAGCGCAGATTGGTACTGCGGGAATTCACACGAGCAAACCACCTTCGGATCCTATGGATGTTAATTATTATTGCAGGTATCGGTGCTTTTCCGAGTCTTGCTGCATGGCTCGCACCGTTGCGGGATCGTCTGCTTGCGTGGATCAGAGGTCTGTTCGGAGCTTCTTCACCTCAGGAACCGCCACTTACACCTGAGATGCCGAATGAGCCGATGAACCTGCCGGATGAGTTCAGAGAGCCACCTTCAGATCCTTCTTTATTCTGGGAAATCCTCGGCTGGATCGTTTTTGGGGCAGCGGCGGCTGTGATTTTATGGCTTTTGGTCAAACTGGGCAGAACCATCATGGACAAACTGGCGGAGCGTTTCAAAGGATTGTTACAGCCTGGGCAAAAAAGACAAGAACCGAGAACGGATTATGTCGATATCAGCGAAACGCTGGAGGTGCCCACAAAGGTTCGTAAACGATGGTTCCGCAAAAAGGAACCTGTCCCCACTCAGGCTGGAGAGCGTATTCGATACTATTATCGGGTATGGGTAAGCAATGCGATGGATCGGGGAGTAAAGGTTGAGAAGTCTTATACGCCACTAGAGACAGCGGAAAGCATTAAGGAGAGTTATCTTAAGAGTAAAGAGGGCACAGAGCAAGAGTTGGCAACGAGGCTTCCTGAAGTCTATAATGCTGTGCGCTACGGGAAGAAAGATGAACATAACCCGGATATGATTGAGATGGACCGAATCTGGAAATCTTACAGTAAATAAGCCCGGAATCCCTTTACTTTTCTTGTCACGTTCAAGTATCATGAGAGGAATACACAAGTTGGTCAGAAAAGGAGCAGACATTAATGAAGACAAATCATAGTAAAATTGTAGATTGTACCATTCGTGATGGTGGATTGGTGAATAATTGGGACTTTAGCGTCGACTTTGTTCAAAAGCTGTATGCAGGGCTGAATGAAGCTGGCGTTGATTATATGGAAATTGGCTACAAAAATTCACCGAAATTGCTTAAAGGCTCCGAAGATGCCGGACCTTGGCGCTTCCTGAATGATGATTTTCTTCGTAAAGTCATTCCGCAAAAAGGCAACACCAAACTGTCTGCACTTGTGGATGTAGGACGTGTAGAAGAGAACGATATTTTGCCGCGCAGTGAGAGCATGCTGGATCTGATTCGTGTCGCTTGTTACAGTAAAGATGTGGACAAGGCGCTTGAACTGGTGCAAACGTTCCATGATCGCGGTTATGAAACAACACTGAATATTATGGCACTCTCGAATGTTATGGAGAATGAATTGCTGGAAGCTTTTGAAATGATCAAGGAGAGCTCCGTTGATGTTGTCTATATCGTAGACTCATACGGTAGTCTGGATCATAACGATGTGAAATATCTGGTGGAGAAGTTCAAAACTCATCTTCCGAACAAACGTCTTGGCGTTCACACGCATAACAACATGCAACTTGCGTTCTCTAACACGCTCGTAGCCGCTGAACTTGGAGTTGAATTGTTGGATGCTTCTGTATACGGTATGGGACGCGCTGCAGGAAACTGCCCAACAGAACTGCTGGTAGCACATTTGAAAGGAACCAAGTATAATTTACGCCCAGTGCTTGAAGTATTGGAACAGCTTATGGTTCCACTGAGAGAAAAAGAAGAATGGGGTTATATCCTGCCTTACATGATTACAGGGACGCTGGATGAGCATCCAAGGTCGGCTATGGCACTTCGTTCATCGGAGAACAAAGACAAAGTCGTTGACTTCTATGATAAGTTGACAACGCCTGAAGTAAACTTCGATAAATAAAAATAGTCTTAAATACAGTTGTAAATTTGAAAAAACATGGCCTCTTACTCGGGGTCCATGTTTTTTTAGTTCTTTGTGCCTTGTTTTTACTCATTTCCATGAATAGATATTCCTACTTATAACTATTTTTTAGTTCACGAATAGGGATTTAAATGTTATTATGTACCAGATAGAATATATGGATTTTTAAATTAAACAGTGGTCAATATATGTTTTTGTCGAAATGTGTAATATACTTGGTGAATCAGATCAATAGAATTCAGTTGTACACGTATTACAGGATAGTGATCCCGGGAAGGAAAACATGGCATGAAGTTTAAAACGCAAGGTCAGAGTCAAATAGGTTGGGTCGCCATCGGCGGCTTATTGTTTTTCCTCGTAAGTCAATGGTTTCGTTCTTCTTCAGGCTATGATCTGAATTATTCGGGTTACCCGGTGATAACACTTTTAGGTGGATTTGCTGCAACGGCCGCCTGTATCGGTATTTATAATCAAAGCTGGCTATTTCAAACTCAAAAATTGACGCTACGCAGAGTGTTAATGACAACACTCTTTTTAATGTTAGGTCTATTTGAACTGGTGCATATCGTTTCGTTTGCAGAAGAAGTTCCTAACAGAGCGATGATGGAATCCGATTTTTCATTAATGATGTCAACGATGGGATCACTGGTTTGTTCTGCGGGACTGTTATTTATATATTGCATACACGAGAAGCAAGTTGCATTACCGCGCAAATTTCTTCTGTTCAGCGCTACCCTTGGTGCCTTTCTGATTTTGTACATCTGTTCTATTCAAGAGTGGAGTTTTCTACCTGAGATGCTTGATGGTCATCTGCTTGGTAAAGTATTCACTCGCCTGCATTGGGTCGCAGGTCTGCTGTATGTTACTGGGGCTGTCGTTCTGTATGTGCAGTGGAAAAAGACAAAAAACGCCGATCTACCACCTATCCTGAGCGGTATACTCTGTTTTCTGCTAGGTCAGGGGTATTTCGTGACTGCAAGTGTAGTGGACGATCTCAATCTGCTGCTTGGTATGCTAAGCAATTGTTTGGGCTACTTTTTCATTCAAAAGGGGCTCTATGCATCCGTAGTTGATACCCCCTTCCTGCAACAACAGGCCGCTGAGGCCAAAATGAACTATATCGCACACCATGATGACGTCACCGGCCTTCCAAATCGCCGTCGCCTAAGTCAACGCCTGCAACTCATGCTGGATGATGCGGTTGTGGAGGAAAAGCTCGTCGGTGTACTTGTACTCAACATTAATCGTTTCAAAACCATAAATGACTCCCTGGGACAACAAGCGGCTAATCGGGTTCTGCGTCAGGTTGGACAGCGATTGAATCATTCATCTCTTCCGGGAGAAGAGGTGTTTGGTCTAGGTAGAGATGAATTTGCGCTGACCATGACGGACTTTTATAGTACAGATACGGCATTACGCCGGACACGGTCCATTCTGCAACTTTTTGAGAAACCCGTTATGGTGGATGGGAGCGAATATCATCTTACGCTGGGCATAGGTATGGCGATCTTTCCTTATGATGGAGAATCTCCCCAAGAGATTATTCAGAATGCCGATACGGCTCTGCATAGTGCGAAGGAGCAGGGAATTGAACTCAACCGCTACGCACATGCCATGCAGATGAAAGCTCAGGAACGATTGCAACTTGAAAATGATCTGCGCAAAGCATTGGCTCGGGGGCAGTTTTATCTGGTATACCAACCTCAGGTGAATCTGCAAAGCGGACTGATCGTAGGCATGGAAGCCCTTGTGCGATGGCATCATCCGCAACGCGGTTCAGTGTCACCGGCAGAGTTTATTCCGCTGGCCGAGGAGAGTGGACTGATTGTTCCGCTTGGAGAATGGGTGCTGCGAGAGGCATGTGCACAGAACAAGCTATGGCAGGAAGCGGGATATCGCAAGTTATGTGTGTCCGTTAACCTGTCGATGAGACAGTTCAGACATTCCCACCTGCTCGACAGCATCAACAGTATTCTCAGAGAAACGGGACTTGAACCGGCATGGCTTGAACTGGAGATCACGGAGAGCATGACGTTTGACAAAGACCGGGCCTTTGAACAGCTTCATAAAATTAAAGAGATAGGTGTACATATCAGTATTGATGACTTTGGCACGGGATACAGCTCACTACATTATCTCAAGGATCTGCCGATTGACCGGCTCAAGATTGACCGATCATTTGTGAATGAAATAATGGAAGACAGCAATAACGCTGCTATTGTATCCACGATTACTTCGATGGCACACCATTTACAACTCAAGGTTACAGCAGAAGGTGTTGAGAACGAGGAACAGATGATGTTTCTTCGCAATCAGCATTGTCATGAGGCACAAGGTTATTTTTTCGGTAAACCGATTGAAGCGGCGGACTTTGAGCAAAGGTTCCTTAGAGATATTGACAAGCCTGCGGGATAAGGAGTAGCAGGGTCGCGAGAGCGTTCCTGCCTTTCTGGTATCCAATTCTAGGAAAAAACTGTTGATATGCCTTGCACGTTAGTGCGGATCGTGGTATATTAGGTTTTGTAAAATCACTGTTAACTTCCATTTGGAATTTAACGGGACGTAGCTCAGCTTGGTAGAGCACCTGGTTTGGGACCAGGGGGTCGCATGTTCAAATCGTGTCGTCCCGATTGTTCATTTTGCGGGTGTAGTTCAATGGTAGAACTTTAGCCTTCCAAGCTAATAGCGTGGGTTCGATTCCCATCACCCGCTTAACAGCAGTACCTGGAAAACCCTTGGATGTTCAAGGGTTTTTCTTTTTTTTGAATTTAGATACAGACAATGACATCTTGACCTTTGCTTTTTTTCAATGATCTGGTACAATAACGGAGAATTGATACTACACATGAATGAGAGGTAACCATACGTCCCATGAAGTAAGACACATGAAGTGAACCCCAGTTAACTGCAGATTGTTGTATGACGCAGTCAGCCGAGCGGCTGAGCAATGAGGGGATTCGTGTGTCCAAATTCAGCTATAGGGAATAGTATGGAAGAAGCAAGTTTTTCGGCTTGCGTAGGCCCTCGTCAGGGTTTCTTTGTTCATGCTATGGTAGCCTCATATCTGTATTTTGAACGCGTTAATCCATTCAAAATTGCTAAACCGCCGGCTGATGCCAGCGGTTTTTTTTTGGATTTTTTGTTCAGGAAGGATGAGGACTCATGACGACATTGGTGCGCTTACATGAAGTATCAAAAGAATGGAACGGTAATGAATTGTTTGCCGGATTGAACCTTGAAATTAACGAGGGCGAACGACTTGCCATACTAGGCCGCAATGGATGCGGTAAAACGACACTTTTACGGATTATACTCGGCGAGGAGGATGGAGGTGGACGGATTGATCGTCAACTTCCATTGTCAGAATGGGGTTTCATGCGTCAGCGCTCAGAGGTGCCGAGTGGAATAAATGTATTGGATGCAGTAAGGCGGGAGAGTGGACGTATTGATGAAATCAAGCGGAAGCTGGAAGAACTCGAGCGCCGATTGAGCGATGCTGATGGTACCGAAGATAACGCTTTGCTGAACGAGTATGCCCGATTTTTGGAGGAATATGAGCAATTGAACGGTTACATGTGGGAAACAGAGGTGGAGAAGGTATTAACCCGCCTCGGGCTTACTACAGAACACTGGAGCAGGCCTTATCACTCACTCAGCGGTGGTCAGAAAA
This sequence comes from Paenibacillus sp. NN59, assembly GCF_057597225.1. Taxonomy (NCBI): domain Bacteria; kingdom Bacillati; phylum Bacillota; class Bacilli; order Caryophanales; family Paenibacillaceae; genus Paenibacillus; species Paenibacillus sp. NN59. Next base: position 1,982,532 of record NZ_CP199678.1, read on the forward strand.
CGAAAGCACGACTTGCAGGACTGCTGGTCAGCAATCCCAAATTTCTGATTTTGGATGAACCAACGAACCATCTGGATGAAGAGAGCATGCGTTGGCTGGAGACTTGGTTATCCGCATACGAGGGAACGGTGCTGTTTGTATCCCATGACCGGACATTTATTGACCGGGTAGCGACCAGTGTAATTGAATTTAATGCAGAGAAACTAACCAAATATAAGGGCGGTTACACCGATTACAAAGGCCATAAAGAGCGGGAACTGAAGGAACAGGAGACGATTTATCGCAAGCAACAGCTGGAACGTAAAGCACTGGAGGAGACCATTCGTAATTATCAGCAGTGGTTCCATAAAGCTCATGACTCGGCAGGAGGCCAAGAGGTGAAGATTACCCAGAGCTTCTACAAGGCCAGAGCCAACAAAAATATTTCGCGTTATCATGCCAAACAGAAGCAACTGGAGCGGCTCGAAAATGAGCGAGTGGATAAACCACGGGAAGCTACGAAACTGAATATGGAGCTACAAATGACTTCACTCGGTGCACGTCAACTTCTTGCGCTGGAAGAAGTGAGTTTTTCATACGATCCAAAGCAGTCATTTCTTCATGATTTGCGGCTTGCGGTCGAGCGTGGGGATCGGCTTGCCGTGCGTGGGGCAAACGGATCGGGCAAGAGCACGTTGCTGAAATTAATAATTGGAGAGCTTCAGCCTTTACAGGGAAAGATCAGCCGTCATCCCCAGCTTAGCATCGGTTACTTTTCACAAGAACTGGAGGGATTGCCTGGGGATGCAACGCTGCTGGACAGTTTGCTGGTTCTTCCTTCCATGACGCAAAGTGCCGCGCGAACCATCCTGGGATGTTTTTTATTTTCACGAGAAGATGTGTTTAAACGTATTGGAGATTTAAGTATGGGGGAGAAATGCCGTGTAGCCTTTCTACGGTTGTATTTCGGCGGTGCTAATCTGCTTGTACTGGATGAGCCAACGAATTATCTCGACATCGACACCCAGGAAGTGATGGAGAATGTGTTAAAAGAAGCCTCTGGCGCACTGGTTATCGTATCCCACGACAGGATGTTGACCCGATCTTTGGCGAATCGTCTGTGCGACTTAAAGCCGGATGGAACAGCATCGCTCTTCGAAGGCGGTGTAGCCGATTGGGAACAAACGGTGCAACTACGGGAGTCTGCACTGGGCACACGTGATTCGGATGATGAGCGTCTGCGGCTGGAGATGAGACTGTCTGAGTTGCTTTCTTCCGCAAGTCCTGCAGGAACGGAACGAGAACGCTTTTCGCTCACGGAGCCTGCGGCAGAGATGGAGGCGGAATCAGCCGAGATTCGTGTCATTCAACAACGGTTGAAGGAGCTGAGAAATCAAGGTGCATCTGCAAATTAGCAATTGGGCATGCTTGCTATTTCACCGTATTTTGCATATAATAATGAACGATCATCGATCATTGGTATCGATAAAGGTTAGTTTAATTTGAACAAACGTATTGATGGAGACAAGTAAGCAGTGCCTCTGGACAGGGAGGAAGCGCCGTAGATTGAGAGCGTTTCTGTAGAACCAGGCTGCCGAAATTCACTCCGGAGCGGTTCCCTGAACCTGATGATGTGTGCAGACACAGAGACGAAAGTAGGGGTAAACGGTTAACGGTCGTTATTCCGTACAAAGTGAGACAGAACGTGTTGCAGAGCTTTTTTGCAATGTGACAACGGGAGTCTAACAAGGGTGGTACCACGGTCTTTTCGTCCCTTTTGGGGAGAAAAGGCCTTTTTTTGTTGCAATAACAGCATTTAAAGGAGGCAATTACACATGAAAGAACGTTTGGAAGCATTAAAGATCGAAGCGCTGGAACAGCTATCGGGCGTTAACGATCCGCAGACGCTGGCTGATCTGCGTGTAAAGTATTTGGGCAAAAAAGGGGCACTGACTGAGATTCTGCGCGGCATGGGTTCACTAAGTGCCGAAGAACGCCCAGTCATTGGGCAAGTCGGTAACGAGGTTCGTGGAGCGATTGAAGAGGTGATCAACAGTAAGCAGGAGCAGTTCCAAAAGGAAGAGACTGCGAAGCGTCTTCAATCCGAGAAGGTTGACGTAACCTTGCCGGGGCGTCGCGGACGTCAAGGCGGATTGCATCCATTGACCAAAGTGGTGCAGGAGATCGAAGATATTTTCATCGGTATGGGATACCGCGTAGCAGAAGGTCCTGAGGTGGAGATGGACTATTACAACTTCGAAGCTCTGAATCTGCCGAAGAACCACCCGGCGCGTGATATGCAGGATTCCTTCTATGTTACTGAGGATCTGTTGATGCGTACACACACCTCTCCAGTACAAGTTCGTACGATGCAAAGCATGAAAGGTGAGGTGCCTGTCAAAGTCATCTGCCCTGGTAAAGTATATCGCCGTGATGACGACGATGCGACACACTCCTTCCAGTTCCATCAAGTCGAAGGCCTTGTAATCAGTGAAAACATTCGAATGAGTGATTTGAAAGGAACGTTGCTGCAATTTGTGCGTGAAATGTTCGGCGCTCACACGGAAATTCGTCTGCGTCCAAGCTTCTTCCCGTTCACCGAGCCAAGTGCGGAAGTGGATGTAACTTGTGTACAATGCGGTGGTAGCGGATGTCGTGTCTGTAAGCAAACAGGCTGGCTCGAAATTTTGGGCGGCGGTATGGTTCACCCGAAAGTGCTGGAGATGGGCGGATATGACCCGGAGAAATACAGTGGTTTTGCCTTTGGTATGGGTGTAGAACGGATCGCGATGCTGAAGTACGGCATAGATGATATTCGTCATTTCTATAACAGTGATCAGACTTTCCTGAAACAATTCGGACGTCTGTAATGATATTGATTGTCAATGAACGTCAAACTAATACAAAGATTAAGGAAGTGAACGTGCATGAGAGTATCGACAGATTGGCTGTCTGATTACATTGCCCTTGAAGGTGTAACCCCACAGGAGCTGGCAGAAAAAATCACCCGTGCAGGGATCGAAATTGATGTTGTGGAGAACCGCAACCAAGGGGTGAACAAGGTTGTTGTTGGTTATGTGAAGAGCAAGGAGAAACATCCGGACGCTGATAAACTGAATGTCTGTGTGATTGATGCAGGACAAGAGGAAGAGCTACAGATCGTATGTGGCGCGAAAAATGTGGATGCGGGTCAAAAAGTAGCGGTAGCCCTTGTTGGCGCAAAGCTTCCAGGCGGGCTGGATATTAAAAAAGCGAAGCTGCGCGGCGTTGTATCGCTTGGTATGATCTGTTCGGCCAAGGAGCTTGGCATGAACGACAAATTGCTACCTAAAGAGCAACAGGAAGGTATTCTTGTGCTGCCGGAAAACACAGAGATCGGCACGCCAATCAGCCAGGTGCTGGGTCTGGATGATCATGTGCTGGAGCTCGACTTGACGCCGAACCGTTCCGACGCCTTGAGTATGCGCGGTGCGGCATACGAAGTGGGTGCGATTCTGGGACGCGAAGTGACGTTGCCGAATCCGAAAGATCAACTGGTTGAAGCTGGTGATGAAGCCGCTAATCATATTTCTGTAGAGATCAAAGCTCAGGAGCAATGTAGCCATTATGCGGCTCGTTATGTGACTGGAATCAAGCTGGGGGCTTCCCCGCTCTGGATGCAGAACCGTCTCATGGCGGCAGGCGTACGTCCAATTAACAATATCGTGGATATTACCAATTATGTCATGCTGGAATACGGGCAGCCGTTGCATGCGTTTGATGCGGATAAGCTGGAGAACGGCCGTATTGAGGTGCGTATGGCACACGAAGGCGAAACGATTGTGACGTTGGATGGACAGGAGCGTAAGCTGGAACCGCATATGCTGCTTATTACCGATGGCGTGAAGCCTGTTGCCATCGCCGGGGTTATGGGTGGTGAAAATTCCGAGGTATCGGAAGGCACCGTGAATCTGCTCTTGGAGTCCGCCAAGTTTGATGGCGGAACGGTTCGGAAGACGTCGCGCCAACTGGGGCTACGTTCCGAAGCAAGCTTGCGTTTTGAAAAAGAAGTAGACCCGGGTGCTGTAATTACGGCTCTGGATCGTGCGGCTGAACTCATTCAGCGTTATGCATCAGGCCAAGTACATCAAGGGATTGTGCAGGCTGGGGCTGAAGCTTCCGAGAAACGTGTCATTCAAATGTCTCTGAACAGACTTAATCGTTATTTGGGAACGGATCTTTCTCTGCTTGAGGTGAAAACAATCTTTGCCCGGTTGCACTTTGCATGTGGTGATGCGGAGCAGGGTGTTCTCGATGTGGAAGTGCCTACTCGCAGAGGGGATATCACGATAGATGTGGATCTGTTCGAAGAGGTTGCCCGTCTATACGGGTACGACAACATTCCAACAACGTGGATTGAGGGCCCGACTACACCAGGAGCATATACCCGTCCTCAAGCCATTCGTCGTACGATCCGTGGGTTGATGTCTGGTAGCGGCTGGCAGGAAATGATCAGTTATTCCTTTGTTCATCCGGACAAATCAGTGCTGTTCCCTGCGCTGACACAAGGAAGCAAAGCGGTTAAGCTGGCTATGCCGATGAGTGAAGATCGTAGTGTGTTGCGTACGAGCATTCTGCCGCAGATGCTGGATGCTGCTGTATACAACATGAATCGGAAGCAGGATTCGCTTGCTGTGTTTGAAGTAGGCAGTGTTTTCTTCACGGAGGAAGAGAAGCTGACGAAGCAACCGCATGAAATTCCGGTACTCTCCATGTTGCTTACGGGTGACCGTGTAGCGCAACAATGGAATGTAGGAGCAGAGAAAGTGGACTTCTTTGACATCAAAGGTGCACTTGAGAACTTGTTTGCTTATTTGGGGCTTGAGCAGCGGATTCGCTTCGTGGCGAACAGTCCGGAAGGATTCCATCCAGGGCGTTCTGCCTCCATCTATCTGGATGGCAAAGATGGAAGTGAAGGCACATTGATCGGTACTCTCGGTCAGTTGCATCCAGAACTACAGCAACAATATGATCTGAATGATGTTTATGTTGCTGAAATTGCTCTTGAAGCGATATATCAGGAAGCGGATGCGGATATTCGTTATCGTGAGCTTCCGCGCTTCCCGGCAGTAGAGCGGGATATTGCCGTGGTGGTAAACAAGAATATCGAAGCTGGCGACATGCTCCGTACCATCCGTGAATGTGCGGGTGAACTGTTGCAGAACGTACAGGTATTTGACGTATTCACAGGCAGCAAGCTGGGTGAAGACAAGAAAAGTGTGGCCATGGCTCTGGTATACCGAAACCGTGAACGCACGTTGACAGACGAGGAAGTTACCGAAGCTCATGCGCGGGTCGTAACACGTTTGGAAGAGCAATTCAACGCAGAACTGCGCAAATAAGACAGAAGTCAATTTTTTGAACAAAGATTAGCAGGAATTGCTCGAAGTCACATCGAATCCTTAGCAATAGAGGATCGATGTGACTTTTTTGTCATTACAGCTTAGAATCAACATACAGACTTGAAGGAGGGCACAACTGTGACTACACCTGATCGTACACGCGTCACCGTAGAGATCTACGGGACTTCCTATAAACTGGTCGGCAGCAGTGCCGATTATATGAAACAAGTAGCTAATCTGGTAGATGAGCGTATGAGCGCCATCTCCAAAAGTCATTCCCGTTTGGACACGCCGCGTATTGCTGTACTTGCGGCCGTACATATGGCTGAGCAGTCTCTACAGACGCAGGAGATCCGAAATGAGCTCAAGATGCTCACGGGAGAACGTACAGAACTTCGAAATGAATTGAACCGATTAAACGCCATTCAGAGCGAACACCAAAAAGAATTGCAACAGCGAGATCAGTCTCTCGCTGAGGTTCGCCAGAAGAAGATTGAGGCGGAGCAGGCTTTGCAAAAGCTCACCGCAGACAAGCAGGCTGAAATCTCCAAACTGAATGCGATGTTGGAGCAAGAGCGCAGCCAAATGAAGGATCAGATCCAGAAGATGCAAGCGCAAGCCGCGTCACAACTCAAAGAGGCAGAAGTGAAAGCTAATACACGTGTAAAGGAAGCAGAGGAAAAAGCGGCAAGCCAACTCAAACAAGTACAGGCTCAATCTGCGTCGCAACTTAAAGAAGCACAGAACCGTGCGGCAGCTGAGCTACAGCAAGTGCGGGCCAAAGCCGCAACTGAGTACAAGGAGTTGCAGGAAAGAACTGCGGCACAATTGAAGGAAGCCGAAAGCAAGGCAGTAGCAGAGCGCCAAAAACTGCAGGTTCAGGCGGCAGAGCAGGTACAAGCGGCCAAAGAAGAGGCAGAAGCCGCGATCCTCTCTGAACTGGAACAGGCTGAAGTCAAATTGAGACAGGTGGAGGAAGAGGCAACCCTCCAATATAGCGAACTTGAAAATCAAATGAAGCAACGTCTGGAGCAAGCCGAGCAGAATGCACAGAAGCAGGCGGATGCGTTCGAAGCACAAGCGAAACAAGAGCGTGAAGCATGGATTGCTGAAGCTGAACAGAAGCATCAGGCTACACTGGAGCAATTGCAGGCTGAGTTTAAAGCTCTTTCCGAGCAATCCGAACTGGAATGGATGGAGAAAGAGGCATTTTATGAAGAGCAATTGAAAGAAGAGCAGGAAGCAGCGGCTACCCGTACAGCTGAGGCAACGGCTGCGGCTGAAGAAACGCTACAGCAGGAGCGGAGTAAACTGGCTCGTCAGTTGCAGGAAGAACGCGCTCAGGCAAATGCTCGCATAACGGAGATCAATGAACAACTGGGAGAGGTTCGGAGTCAGCTTCAACATGCGCAGGAAGTGGTGTCTGAGCAAGAACAGTTGCTTCAAGCGGAACGTACCCATGTGGAGTCATTGCAACAGGAGCACGAGATCCGTATTCAGGATCAGGAGACTCAGACACGTCGAATTGCGGAGCTTCAGCAGCAATTGGAGCAATTGAGAGGAGACAGCAATGATCTGCAGAACAAACTCCGTGAAACGGAGCAGTCGTTGAAACAGACACAGGACTCTCAGCAACAGTTGCAAGATCTGTATAATGAAGCAGTGGATCGTGAAACAGCGCTCACAGCTCAACTGCGTAAACTCCAGGAACAGCATACCCAGCTTGAACAGGATGCGCAGCATTTGCTTGAAGCAGAAGCGAAGTCAGAAGAAGAACAGCGCAGATTGCACAAGGTACTTGAGCAGGCACATGCGGCTGTACGTACATTGCAAAATGAGATCACAACACTAACGGAGAGTGAACAATCATGGAAAGATCTTGCTGAACAGCGACTCGCCGATATTGGCGATCTGGAGAATCAGATTCTCGAAGCGGCCGATCAGAATGAAACGCTGGAGGCTGGTGTACAGTCCTTACATGATGAACTTTCCGTTGTAAAGGAAGAAGCACGTCTCTACAATGAAGAGGCTGTTCGTTATGAGAAAGAAAACGAGGTCCTGGAAGAAAAACTCAAGCAATTGGATGAGGAATTACAAGGCACACGCCGTGAACTAAATGATAAGCATGAGGAGTTAGCTGATACTCGCGATGAATTGCATAGTGCCCAAGAGGAATTAAGCCGTTTGCAAGAACAATACAAGCAGATCCGTAACGATTATAGTGATGCTCTCCAACGAGAAGAAAATGCTGGTTCTCTAATGAGTGAACTCGAAGCGGAGAAGAATGCGCTGGAGCAATCGCTGAACGAAGCAAGACAGTCCGCTGAGCAGCTTGCCAAGCGTTATACAGAGCAAGCGAATCAACTCGCGCAGACGGAAGAGGAAGCTCTCGAATGGCAAATTAAACATGAGGATCTGTCGGCCAACCAGGCGGAACTGTCTTCTCGCATCGAGCAACTAATGACACGTGAAGAAGAGCTTCGCTCACAGTTGGAACAGGCAACTCAGTCGGCAGAACAGAACGAACAGGTATGGAAGCTCCGAGCTGACGAATGGGCGGAGCAGGAGCAGGCATGGCAGGATCGCTGGACAGCGCTGGAGAGTGAATTGACAGCGTGGCAACGAGAGAGTGCAGCGAGTTCCGAGAAGCTGGAAGAACTGGTACAAGAACGAGACCAGTTGCTCAGGGAACGTTCACAGCGGGAACAGCATCAAGTGGAGGCTGATGAGGAGAAGCAGATCATGGAGAATGAACTGCGAGAAATAAGTGAACGTTATGAACTAGCGGCAAACCAGCTTCGGTTGATGCAGGTTGAGCGAGAGATGGAACAAGAAAAGGCGGAGCAACTCAATACGGAATATCGTCAGTTGCATGATGAATATACGAAGTTACAGACGGAATATAACGAATGGATTGAATTGATTGAGCAGGATCAGACGTAACGAATGACTCTTTTCGTCGATGTGCTGACCAGCAAACTCTTGCATAATTTGTTATAATACACAAAGAGCTCCCGTCGCTACGGGGGCTCTTGTCTTGAAGTGTTATTCTTCTACTATAATTTTGGAGATCATGCTACTGTGTCCAGATCCACAAGAAACGGAACATGACATTTCGAACTCTCCGACTTTGTCCGGGACAATGACTTTGGAACTTTTTTGAGTGTCTAGCAGAAGATTGAACTCAGGCACGAGCAAACCGTGATTTCCGTTGACGTTTTCATAAACAATCTTCACAGGCACACCTTTTTTGAGTCGATATTCGGGTTGATCGAATTCGTAGTTGCTTGCCTTGATCACCAGTTGTTCGCTGGCTGTAATCTCTGGCTCGGATGCTGAATCTTTGGGACTACCGCATGCAGCAAGAACAAGAATTAACATACACGCGGCAAGCCATGTTATACCTTTCTTCATCATGTACCTCCTTCAGACGTGTGAGATGGATAAAATTTGAATGATTTCTCAAATCATCATACCGCAATCTGGCGATGCCTGTACATGTGGGGTATGTCGTTTTATTGAAATTTATCGATAGTTGCTGATCACTTGATGTGCAAAAAGAAAAACCTCTTCAGGCCAACGGCCTTCCGAGGTTTAGGTGTCTTGTTAGAGCGTTAGCCAACATGGCAGGCTGTCTTTAGCTTTTGGAGCTACGTCCGGCATCAAACGGTGTGGATACCGGGATGAAGAGATCGATAATCCCGATGACCAATGCGGCGAGAATGGCACCGAGCAGGCTGACCTCAACGTGATCAACCACATATTGACCCAGCCAAATGACCAGTGCACTTACGATAAAGCCGACGATTCCCCGGCCAAAAGGATTCACTCTTTTGCCAAAGATGCCTTCAACGATCCAGCCCAGCAAGGCAATGACCAATGCAAGCATCAGTGCGCTCCAGAAACCACCAACGGCGAAACCGGGAACGATCCAGCTTACAACCATTAAGACGATAGCTGCAATAATAAATCGTACGACATGGCCCAGAAAATTCATAGGGGTTACCTCCTTTGTTCAGATTGGATTGGGCATAAACATGGGAACTCTAAGGGAGTAAAATGAATAGCACAATCCTGACACATGTAGTTTGTGGCGTCATACCCCAAGTTATGTGTGGAAGGATTCGTTAAATAGCGCAACAAAGTTTCTTTCGTTATAATACAGGTATAGTTTGGAAGGAGTTGTACACTTGGACACGAAAATATTACACACATTAGAATATCGCAAAATTCTAAATACATTGATTGGCTTTGCTCAAACGTCAATGGGCAAGAAAAAAGCGGAGCAACTTGAACCGAATAGTGATCTTGAAGAAGTAAAACGTTTACTTCAACAAACGGATGAAGCTTTCACCTTTGAGCGTCTCAAAGGTTCCCCATCATTTGGCGGGATTGTAGACATCACGGCTTCTGTAAAACGTGCTGAGATTGGAGGCACCCTGAACCCGCATGAACTGCTGGGTATTTCCACAACGACACATGCGGCCAGACGATTGAAACGTCAGATTGCAACGCTGCATGAGGACGAGCCGATAGCGTCGCTCTTCTATATCAGTGACCAGTTGTCCGAGCAGAAGGAGCTTGAAGATGCGATCCGTATCTGTATTGATGATAATGCGGAGGTTGCAGATAGTGCGAGTGTAACGCTGGCACAGATTCGCCGTGAACTGCGCGGGGGAGAAGCACGGATTCGGGAAAAGCTGGATTCAATGATTCGTTCATCTACGGTATCCAAAATGCTTCAAGATCAGCTTATTACGATTCGTGGAGATCGATTTGTGATTCCGGTCAAAGCAGAGTACCGCTCTTATTTCGGCGGCATTGTTCATGATCAGTCTGGTTCAGGAGCGACTCTATTTATTGAGCCGGAATCCATCGTGGCTATGAACAATAAATTACGCGAAACCCGGATTCGGGAAGAACGTGAGATTGAGGTTATTTTGCAAAAATTGACGGCCCATGTCAGTGAGCAGGGTGAGTGGCTGTTATATGATGTCGATTTGCTGGCATCGCTTGATTTTATTTTTGCCAAAGCACGTTTAGCCCGTGAACTGAAAGCAACCCTGCCTCGGATGAATGATCGGGGTTTCCTGAAGCTGAAAAAAGGACGTCATCCGCTGATTCCGATTGAACATGTCGTTCCAATTGATGTAGAGCTGGGCAACGACTACACCTCTATTATCGTGACTGGACCGAATACGGGTGGTAAAACGGTAACGTTGAAAACCATCGGTCTATTAAGTTTAATGGCGATGTCGGGATTGTTTGTTCCAGCCGAAGACGGCAGTCAGCTATGTGTCTTTGATGCGATCTATGCCGACATTGGTGATGAGCAGAGTATCGAGCAGAATCTGAGTACGTTCTCTAGCCATATGACCAACATCATTCGTATTTTGAAAAATATGACGCCGAAAAGTCTCATCCTGTTGGATGAACTTGGAGCAGGAACAGATCCGGCAGAAGGTTCTGCGCTCGCCATCTCCATGCTGGAGCATATGCACCAGACAGGTTGCCGCATGGTGGCAACGACTCACTATAGTGAGTTGAAAGCTTATGCGTACGAGCGTAAAGGCGTTATTAACGCCAGTATGGAATTTGATATTAATACACTGAGTCCAACATACCGTTTGCTTGTCGGTGTACCGGGACGCAGTAACGCTTTTGCGATTGCAGAGCGCTTGGGGCTTCCGGGTTACATTCTGGATTATGCACGCGGTGAAGTGAAAGAAGAAGATCAGCGGATTGAACACATGATCGCTTCGCTCGAAGAGAACCGTCTAACAGCTGAACAAGAGCGCCAGAAAGCGGAAACGCTTCGTCAGGATATGGAGAAATTGCGCAGCCGCCATCAAGCCGAGCTGGAAAAGCTGGAACAACAGCGTGACCGCCGGATTGAAAAAGCGGAGGAAGATGCACGCAGCATTGTTGATAAGGCCCGTGCAGAAGCAGAGAAAATTATTGCGGATCTTCGTCAGCTGGCCCTGGAAGAGGGGGCTTCTGTCAAGGAGCATAAATTGATCGCTGCTCGTAAGCAGCTGGATGAAGCAGAACCGGAAAAACGTAAAAAAACGGTGAAAAAGACAGCTGCTCCGAAAGCACGTGCAATTGGCCCAGGTGATGAAGTTCTGGTTTATAGTCTGAATCAGAAGGGGCATGTCGTGGAGATGGCAGGCAACAAGGATGCTGTGGTACAGCTCGGCATTATGAAAATGAAAGTGTCGCTGGATGATTTGGAGTTGCAACAGACAGCACCAGCAGCAAAACAGCCAAAGCAAAAACCAGTCACAGGCATGAAGCGTACTCGAGATGATAACGTGAAGAGTGAGCTGGATCTGCGGGGGGCTAACCTGGAAGAGGCGCTGATGGAAGCAGATCGTTTCATCGATGAAGCATTCCTTGCCAACTTGGGTCAAGTGTATATTATCCATGGCAAAGGTACAGGAATTTTGCGTACGGGTATTCAGGATTACCTGCGGAAGCATAAACATATTAAAAGTTATCGTCTAGGCAATTACGGAGAGGGAGGAAACGGTGTAACCGTCGCTGAACTGGAATAGCCTCAAGATGAATAAACAATGCCTGCTGTTCAGTCAAGGTGGATAGCAGGTTCGGAAGGAGAATGGGAGTGAAAGAAGCGATTGACGGACTGCTGTCTCATCCGCTCGGGATGGTCCTCGGTTTCTTCTCGGTTGCCATTATGGAGTTGCTTGTTTTTCTGGCATGCTTCGAACTGGTGACCAAATATAAATGCTGGACGGAGATCAAAAAAGGCAATGTGGCTGTGGCTATGGCTACAGGCGGGAAAATCTTTGGGATTTGCAACGTACTCCGTTTTTGCATTCAAGCAAAATCTTCAGTATATGAAGCGATGACATGGTCATTTGTCGGGTTTGTTTTGTTGCTCATTGCTTATTTTTTGTTCGAGTTCCTGACGCCAGTGTTTTCAATTGACCGGGAGATTGAAGCAGATAACCGTGCAGTTGGATTAATATCCATGATCATTTCTGTCTCACTGTCCTTTGTTATTGGCGCAAGCATTGTCTAGGGGGATCGATGATGAAAATATTGATACGGATTTTGTTTGCGGCGTCGATTGTGTTTTTTGCCATCGGTGTGATCTATGTGTTAAATACGTAATTATATGAAAGAGAAAGGTTGATACATGATGGAAACAACGGTATGTCCTTGGTGTCAAACAGAGATTGTTTGGGATGAGGAACTGGGTCCGGAAGAAGAGTGTCCGTATTGTCATAATGAATTAAAGGGTTACCGTACACTGAACATTAACATTGGTGATGAAGAGAATGATGATAGCGAAGAAGAGTTCGACATGAAGGACATTTCAAACGATAAAGAGCAAATCTCGGACCTGACTTCGCTTTGGGGTGATGAAGTGGAACTGAAGTTGCCAGAACTTCGGACATTGAATAAATATGCAGATGAGGGCAACGATCTGATTCAATATGAACAAGGTGTAGAAAAGCAACTGGATCAGCAAGAGGAAGTACCAGAGTGTCCGAATTGTCGGGAATTCATGATTCTAGCTGGTACGCAGACAGCGAGTCAGGATACATTCACACCAGTGGCCAATGCTGCTTCTGGGAAAGGTGTTGTCTTGTCATCTCCATTTACGGTATTGACTTACGTGTGCTCTGGTTGCTTCCAGGTTCAATACAGTTTATCAGAGGATGACCGTCTGCGTTTGATTCAGAACCTGAGTGCACACGAATAGATCACATTGGTTTGAAAACTAATTTTATACAACACCAAAGATTCATCATGTTTTCCTCCGGCTTGGGGTACGTTAAGCCTTAAGAGCCACCTGTTCAAGTTAAGTTGGATTCAGGTCATGGAGGAGGGGCAGATGAAGATTACTTTGGGAAGACAATCCATTCTGCTTTTAGGCGTGAATGGATTGTTTGCGTTAGCCGGAGCCTTGTCCGGTACGTTTTTGAACGTGTTTCTATGGAAAAGCCGTCCGGATTACGCCATGCTCGGCTGGTTTACCATCAGTCAGCAACTGGCTATTGGCATCACGTTTTGGCTCGCGGGGAAGTGGGTCAAGGAACATAATAAAATGAGTGCATTGAGGCTTGGGACAGCATTATCTGGTATGTTCTATATGCTTGTTCTGTGGACTGGCAAGAGCGCTGTGGATTGGATCTGGCCGTTAGGTTTGCTCCTAGGATGTGCATTGGGGCTATTCTGGATTGCCTTTAATGTCGTCTATTTCGAAGTGACGGATCGGGAAAATAGGGACTTGTTTAATGGCTGGGTTGGTTTGTTAGGCTCTATGACAGGCATTGTTGGGCCGTGGTTTTCGGGCCTCATTATTTCACGTATGGCAGATAATACAGGATATCGGCTTATATTCACCGTATCTCTTGTTATTTATATTATTGCAGTGATTTTCAGTTTTTTTCTGAAAAAACGAAAAGTTAGCGGGACATACTGCTGGTTAGAACCCATCCGGCAGTTGTCCACCCCAAAGAGTCCGTGGAGGCCGCTTTCCATGGGGCTGTTTGCCCAAGGCGTTCGGGAAGGGGTATTTGCCTTTTTGATTGCACTGCTGGTTTATCTGGCGACAAGCCAGGAGTACAAGCTTGGACAATTCTCTCTTATTACTTCAGCTGTTGCGCTCGCCAGTTACTGGGCAGCAGGAAAATGGTTTAAACCTCATTATCGATCTAAAGGGATGTTTACAGGTTCCGTGTTGTTACTTCTGGTGTTGTTACCACTACTCTGGAAAGTGACATATGGGACACTGCTTTTTATGGGAATCGGAAGCGCTATAGCGATGCCGCTATATATTTTGCCGATGATCTCCGCAGGTTTCGACATGATGGGCACAAGCGGCGAAAATGTGGAGAAAAGGGTTGAACTTGTCGTATTGAGGGAACTCAGTCTGATGTGCGGGCGGCTTTTTGGCTTGACCGTATTTATGATTACTGTGTTAAACTCGCCATCAACTAAAGTGTTAATCTGGCTCATTATCATCCTTGGGGCTTTTCCGCTCATTGGCTGGATGTTTATGAGGAAACTTTTGATCAACACGACAGCTCGTGATTCATAAAAGTTTATAACTAAAAAAAAGGGTGCAGCGAGGGAATGGAAGTTATCCCTTAGCCGTACCCTTTTGTTGTTTTTCATACGACGAAACCGTATGTCATCCAATGTGTTTTTGCGTTTAGGCTGGAGATGGTTTGCTCGTTCTTGTTAGGGAGAAAAGCTTCATATCTTCATTCTGAACGCCGCTAATGGCATCTGCGATCAGTGAGGCCGCAATCATGCTGTACACCGTTCCGTTCCCACCGTACCCTTCGACAAAGTATGAATGTGGGTAATCCGGATGCGTACCAATGATGGGAAGGCCATCATGTGTATTACCAAATACAGCACCCCAAGCATAATCCACCTCTAGCTGATCAAGCGGGAAATATGTTTTGAGCTCATCTAGCAGAACATCGCCTTGATTTTTGGAACGGAGCTCGCGCTGATCCTTGTCCGGTGTTTCTTCATCAAGTCCACCCACGATAATGCGGTTGTCTGGCGTGGTACGCATATATAGATAAGGGCGAGCCGTTTCCCAGATCATAGCTTGCTCATGCCAAGAGCTCAGATCAGACAGAGGTTTGGTTGTTATAGCATACGTTGCTTTCAAATACGCTCCCCGGTCTTTTTTGATCTCTTGCGTTTCATAACCGGCTGCATAAACGATCTGCTTAGCTCGAATTTTGCCATGGGGAGTATAACACAAGACCCCTTCATCGTCATATTCACAGTGAATCATTTCTGTTTGTTCGTAGATACGTGCCCCATGTTGAACGGCCGACTCAAACAGCCCTTGCACAAACCGATACGGATTTACTTCCGCATCTCCTCTGGTGTATAAGGCGGCTGGTTTCACAAAAGGAAAATGGCTTTTGATTTGGTCTGCGTTCCATAGCTCTGCTTCGAATCCATGCTTTTGTAAGGTCTGATATTCTTCCTCTAGCAAAGAAACATCTTCTTCGCTGCTGGCAAAACAAAAGCTGTTTCGCGGAATAAACCACGGATCGGTCTTCAGACTCCCGGCAATTTCGGAAAGCTGCTGCATGGCTTCACGGCACAGCTGATAAAAGCGTACCCCTTTTGCTTCTCCAAATGTGTTGATGCACGATGTCAACGTTTTGTCATTGGTATATTGTAGCAGGCCGGTGTTGGCTGAACTGCTTCCATGTGCTATTTTTCGCTTGTCAATGACAACCGTATCGAATCCACGCTCTGCAAGCAGCCTTGAAGTCAGTGCACCTCCCATACCGCCACCAATAATCAAGCAGTCACAAGAGATGTCGCCATTTAAAGAGGGATAATCCACATCCGATTTATAAGTTGAAGGCCAGTAAGGTGTGCCATATACAAGATCCAATTGAACCAGCTCCTTTGTCTTCACATTGGTATAGTTTTGTATTTCAAGGTAACAATAAACTCGCATAAACTATAGATCTAGGAGGTACGACGTACATGCAACATTCACAAATGCAAGCCCTGAGTCCAAAAGAATTGAACTATATTGCCGATTCCATCTCCAACGAGGAGATGCTGATCAAGCAATGTGCAGCTACAGCTTCCATATCTACACATCCGGCTATTCAACAGGCATTGAATCAATATGTTCGCTCTCATGAGCAACATATGAACACATTGATTCAAACATTGCATCAGCATCAATCTCTTGCACCTTCCCAATCACAATAATTCACATCAACAAGCAACCCACAGCAATAAATCAGCACATAGGAGGAAAACACACATGTATAATCAAACCGGAACTTTTATGCAAGAACAGGATTTGTTAAAAACCATTCTTGCAGACCTGAGACGAACTTCGCGCGAATACACAACGGCTACAACAGAATCTTCCTGTCCGATGGTTCGCACTATGTTCAATGATTTGACGAATGATACACTTCGCCTGCAAGGAGAACTGTTTAACCTGATGCAGCAGAACAACATGTACTCCGCTTCTGCTAAAGCACCGCGTCAGGACTTGGACAAGCAGATTCAGTCTGCACACCAAGCACAGCAGAAATGTCAGCAATTCGTGCAAGAAAAAACTGTACAAACTAGCTCTTATGGTCAAGTGCCAAATGTATCTCCGCGTCAACCGAATTACGGCAACCCTTATTACATGTAACCTGTAGATAAGGGTTTTGAAGCATTTGCTTAAAGACCATACCACCGCTTGCCTGAATTGAAGGCAGGCGGTCTTTTGTCTATGCACCAACGTTGAATTCATGTAATATAAGTATTAATTCATTTTAGGAACCTGGATGACGCTGGAGGGAAAACGATGAAAGAGTTGAACGATCTGCAACTTAAAGTTCTGGATCTGTTGAAGGAAGACGCGAGAAGGACTCCCGCACTGCTGTCAACGCTGCTGGGGGAGTCGGAAGATAAAATCAAAGCTGCTGTAGCGCAGCTTGAACAAGAACACGTCATCGTAAAATATGCAACGGTAGTGAACTGGAGCAAAATTGATGATGAGAAAGTGACGGCCCTAATTGAAGTTCAGATTACACCTGAGCGTGGGCGTGGCTTTGAAGGGATTGCGGAAAGAATCTATCTTTATCCGCAAGTAAAGTCGGTTTACCTCATGTCAGGAGCATACGATCTGCTTGTTGAAGTAGAGGGTGGTAATCTGCGTGAAGTGGCTAACTTTGTATCGGAGAAGCTGTCTCCGATTGATTCAGTACTGTCAACCAAGACGAATTTTATTCTTAAAAAATATAAGCAGGACGGGATTATTTTTGAAGACCATCAGGAAGACAACCGTCTCATGATCTCGCCGTAAAGGAAGATGTGTCATGATAGTGAATGAACAGACAACCGGGAATAACAAAACAATGTCCTCATATTTGGCTCCGCTCGTGAAACAGATCCCGCCATCCGGCATCCGCAAGTTTTTTGATCTGGTGGGCGACAATAAAGATATCATCACGCTTGGTGTAGGCGAGCCGGATTTCGTAACACCGTGGCACATGCGTGAAGCTTGTGTATACTCCCTCGAGAGAGGCATGACCAGTTATACATCGAATGCAGGTATGCCGAAGTTGCGTGAGGCAATCAGCAGTTATCTGGATACGCAGTTTGATACCAAGTATGATCCGAAAGATGAGATTATTGTCACCGTAGGTGGAAGTGAAGCAATTGACCTTGCTTTGCGTGCATTGATCGTGCCCGGAGATGAAATTCTTATCCCTGAGCCATCTTATGTCGCATACTCTCCTATTGCTTCCATCGGTGGAGGTATCCCTGTCGGGGTAGAGACATATGCAAAGGATCAGTTCAAGGTAACGGCTGAAGCGCTGGAAGCTAGCATTACACCGAAATCGAAGGTTGTTATTTTATGTTATCCAAGCAACCCAACAGGGGCGATCATGACCTACGAAGACTGGCTGCCGATTGCAGAGGTCATCAAAAAACATGATTTGATCGTCATTGCTGACGAAATATATGCTGAGTTGACTTATAATCAAAAACATGTTAGCTTCGCTTCAATTCCCGATATGAAAGATCGCACGATTTTGGTGAGCGGTTTCTCCAAGGCGTTTGCGATGACGGGATGGCGGATTGGATATATGTGTGGACATCCTGAACTCATTGCAGCAATGCTCAAAATCCATCAGTACACGGTAATGTGTGCGCCGGCAATGGGTCAGGTAGCAGCTCTCGAAGCATTGACAAATGGCCTGGGTGAGAAAGACCGAATGGTCGAATCCTATAACCAGCGCAGACGTTTGATCGTACAGGGGTTCCGTGATATTGGACTGGATTGCCATGAACCGCAGGGAGCGTTTTATGCTTTTCCGAGTATTCAGAAGACAGGCCTCAGCTCCGATCTGTTTGCTGAACGATTGTTAACGGAGAACAAGGTGGCTGCGGTGCCAGGTAACGTGTTTGGGCCGCAAGGAGAAGGATTTTTACGTTGCTCTTATGCGACCTCAGTATCCCAGTTAAACGAAGCTTTGGAACGTATCGGAAATTTTGTTTACAAAGTTCAAAAAGAGGGTTAATACAAAGAAGAACTACAGTATAAATAAGGCATTTGGTACTTTTCCAAAAAAATACTTTCTTTTACAAAATATTATGATATAATTTCAATTTGAAATAGGATTTCATATATTTGGAAAATTATTTTCTGAGGAGGGGTTAGCTTTGTTTTGTGTTGAATATGATTTACCGACAAATCGTGGACACGTTCTGGCAGAAAGCGATCATGGCGACCGATGGTCGGTGAACCCTGATGACGCATCCTTGCATAACATTTCCTTGGAAGATGAGATCCGCATGCTTCGCAGCAAGATGGAACAGATTTTTCTGGAAGAGAAATCATTTACATCCGACATTGTGATTGAAATCAGCAGTTTGCTGGACTTGAAAATTAACGAATACATGAAGGCTAATCCGGTCAAACCGAAGTAAATATCGGGTTGATGGATATATGCTAGGAACATGTAGAATGATATAATTTGTAACACGGCAGAGAGGAGGTCCGAAAGGGTCTCCTTTTTGTTATGTACTTTAATGTAATGTCGAATACGGGTTATTTTTTTGCGTGGAACAATTGTGATATATTGGAGTTAGGAGACTAAAGGGGGAACTGGAATGAGGAGATTTTGGGGACTGACCGCAATAATTTCATTAATCTTTATATTAGCCGGATGTGGCGGTAAAGATGGTTTTACGGTGTTTATTATTGATAACCAGGGTAATCCATCGGGTATTTCGGAACAGTTACAAACAAATCTGCAGCAAAAGCTTGGTGAAGAACCAAAAGTAGAAATCATTACAAGTGCGATGTATGATGTTCAAAAAATATTGGTTGAATATGCCGCTGGCAGCCATGATATCTTTATCTTGCCTGAAAATGATATGAAACAGTATGGTCAGAACGGCTCGAATGTCCCGCTAGATGATACATTTGATCCCAAGAAATATGAACGTGGTGTATTTGAGGGATCTGTATTGGTTGAAAAAGGGAAGGGCGACGATGGATCTGATATGAAAAAAGAAACCCACTTGTACGGTATTCCGCTGGAGAATATGCAGATGTTCAAGGATGTAAACTATGCCCCAAGCAATCTGTTCGCTACCATTCCATTGTCAGCGGCTAACATTGAAGAGTCGAAAAAAGTGCTCAAGGCGCTGACAGAATAACATCTATCTAGAACAGGTATGGGAGGAGGGAACGGATTGCTGATTACGGTCACAGGCGGTATGGGCAGCGGAAAAACGCGCTTTGCGCTGAAATATGCGGCTCAAATGAGCCGGGAAGGTGTATATTTGTCCACTGGTGATCATGATTCCGTAATTCCCGAATTGCCATCCGCTCATTATCGTGCCATTCAGGTGGGGAACGGCCCGAAGCTTGCTGAAGTGGTGAACCAGATTAATCGGGAATCCAATCTTTTTCTGGCGGATCAACGCATGTTGATTGTGGATAGCCTGACGTCCTGGATGGCAGCGAGTTTCAGGGAAGCAACCGATCTGGATCTGCAACGTGTGGAAACACAACGGTTACTAGATGCACTGCTATCCTATCAGGGGAAAATACTTATCATTACAAATGAGATGCAAGGTAGCTTACATCCGTCAGAAGAGGAACGTATTTTTGCGGCGAGAATGGCTTCGGTGAACCGGATTCTGCAGTCTAATGCAAAACAGATGTTTATGCTGGTGTCTGGACTTGCGATTGATCTGAAAGCTCTGCATTTGCGTTATGAAGATGAAGGATAGACGAGCTTTGGGTAATCGGGTAAGATATTTCAGCGTTTGATAAATGATTGATGCACAATTGGAGGGATTATGATGGGGATATATACACGAACCGGTGATGAAGGCCAGACTTCAGTCATTGGAGGCCGAGTTATCAAAGATGATGATCGGGTAGAGGCTTATGGCACGATTGATGAATTAAATTGCTTTGTGGGTCAAGCAATCAGTTTGATTGACTCTGCTAACAGAGAATTTGAGGATTTGCGCGAACATTTGCTTGAAGTGCAACAGGAGCTCTTTGACTGTGGATCAGATCTGGCTTTTGTGCGAATAAGTGAGACAAAGTACAAAGTACGGGATGAGATGGTCACACGTCTGGAGCAGTGGATCGATCAATATGATGCTGAAAATCCTAAAGTGGAACGTTTTATTATCCCTGGCGGAAGTCAACTCTCATCTGCTCTACATGTGTGCCGCACAGTGTGCCGCCGGGCAGAGCGCCGTACCGTTACGCTGGGACAGCATACGGATATTAATCCGTCGGTGCGCCGGTATCTGAACCGTCTTTCGGATTACTTCTTTGTTGTTGCACGGACAGCCAATGCAAGACAACAAGTTGCGGACATTGAATATGTGCGGAGCAAAAAAGTATTCCGCCGCAAAGAATGAGCCAATATTATGCACCGATTGCCTACACGGTGACCGAAGTAGAGGACGGCTGGCTGCTAAAAACCGTGCTTCAAAAGCGGCTTCAGGTTTCGCGTAAGCTTTTATCCAAAATCAAACTCACCGAACAAGGTGTTATGCTGAATGGTGAACGGGTATATATCAGTGTCAAAGTGAGTGCAGGTGATCTGGTGGAGATTCGGATGGAGCGAGAGGAATCCGATGATATTTTACCAGAGGATATTCCATTCGCTGTGTTGTATGAAGACGAACATCTGCTGATCGTGAATAAAGATGCCGGAATTATCGTGCATCCAACCCATGGGCACTATACAGGTACTTTAGCTAATGGTGTGGTGCATTATTGGCAACAAAAAGGCCAGAAATTCCGCTTCCGTCCAATCCACCGATTAGATCAGGAAACATCCGGCGTGCTGGCGATTGCCAAAAACCCGTATGTGCACCAGCATGTATCAGAGCAGATGATCGCCGGCACTGTGGATAAAAAATATATCGCACTGGTGCATGGCAGCCCTGTTCCCGAACAGGGGGCAGTTGACGGGCCAATTGATCGCGATCCCGAGGAACCGCATCGCCGTATCGTTACACCAGACGGATATGCGGCCAGAACGCTCTACACAACGTTGTCTCGCTGGGATGATGGAAGTGCCAGTGCTGTAAGTTTGAAGCTGGAGAGTGGACGAACCCATCAGATCCGGGTACATATGACGTCTATCGGTTGCCCGTTGATCGGTGATCAGATGTATAAGACGTTGCCAGTGCATAACGTGGATGAGCAGACAATGGCTGTTCGTGAGGAACGGGATACGTGGATTGAACGCCAATCGCTACATGCGTGTGAACTGATATTCGAACATCCGATCCTCCGGGAACGTATGACATTCCAGGCTCCACTGCCGCCAGATATGGCCGCGTTGGAAAAACGTTTGGATACCGAGGCGGCCCCGAGAGTAATGCTTCAGGAAGCAGAGGGACAAACCCAAGCGGAAAAGTAACCTCGGATTTAGGACGCAGCTGCATGTTCGAAAATAAAAGTGTATACAGTTCAGAAAGCAGCGCAGCTGAACAGCATGCCGAGGGCTAGAGAGGTTTTGAGCTTTTAAGGTATTTGAGCCTTAGAGTTCAGAGAGCAGCGCAGCTGAACAGCATGCCGAAGGCTAGAGAGGTTTTGAGCTTTTAAGGTATTTGAGCCTTACAGTTCAGCGAGTAGCGCAGCTGAACAGCATGCCGAGGGCTAGAGAGGTTTTGAGCTTTTAAGGTATTTGAGCCTTAGAGTTCAGAGAGCAGCGCAGCTGAACAGCATGCCGAAGGCTAGAGAGGTTTTGAGCTTTTAAGGTATTTGAGCCTTACAGTTCAGCGAGTAGCGCAGCTGAACAGCATGCCGAGGGCTAGAGAGGTTTTAGAGCTTTTAAGATATTTGAGCCTTAGAGTTCAGAGAGCAGCGCAGCTGAACAGCATGCCGAAGGCTAGAGAGGTTTTGAGCTTTTAAGGTATTTGAGCCTTACAGTTCAGCGAGTAGCGCAGCTGAACAGCATGCCGAGGGCTAGAGAGGTTTTAGAGCTTTTAAGATTCTTCAGGCTTTAAGGTAGTTAAGCTTGAGTTCGTAAAATCTCTAGCTCTAGAAATGTTGGAATAAATGTTGAAAAATCACGTCGTAATGAGGGGCGATAAGCCCGCATTCGACTAAAAAAATTGCTGAGCGAGGGTATTGGGATGGAGCGACTTTTGGATTTGCGGAGCAAACCAAGGGAAGCGATAGACCAAAACCCGAGTGGGAGGAACATCCATGAAAAAACTGAAAGTATACCAATATGCAAAATGTGGTACGTGCCGTAAGGCTGTGAAATGGTTGGAAGCGAAAGGGCATGAACTGGAGCTAATTCCTATTTTTGATACACCACCATCGAAAGACGAATTGACAGAGCTTATTCAAAAAAGCGGACTTGAAGTGAAAAAGTTTTTTAACACCAGTGGAGAAGTCTACAAAGAGCAACAGCTGAAAGACAAACTGCCAGGTATGTCCGAGGATGAGCAGATTGCGTTACTAGCTTCCAATGGTCGTCTGATCAAACGTCCGATCGTAACCGATGGAGACAAAGTCACCGTGGGTTTCAAGGAAGATACGTATGAGCAGGAATGGAACAACGCCTAAGACATTCACCAGAGCTAAGCCTTGAATTGTTCGCAATTCAGGGCTTTTTTGGTTGGACGAGGTAGTGGCATATTTATGCTCCATGAGGGTTGGCGTAACTATGTTATAATGATAGAATGAGTTTCGATATTTAATATGCTATTGAAGTTGGAATCAATTGTTGTTCCAGCTTTCATAGATCAAGGAGAGAACAAATTCAAGTGAATCAACGTAATGAACCTACTTTGTTACTGGTAGACGGTATGGCAGTGTTGTTCCGGGCATTCTATGCAACTTCTGCAAGCGGATATATCAGACGTACAAAGGCAGGGCTTCCGACCAACGCAGTCTATGGGTTTATCCGTTATTTTTGGGATGCGGTTCAGACGTTTGGACCAAGCCATGTCATCTGCTGTTGGGATATGGGAGGCAAGACGTTTCGCGGTGAGGAGTACGCAGCATACAAAGGTAATCGTGCTGAAGCACCAGATGACCTTATTCCCCAGTTTACTCTGATTCGTGAAGTGATGGATAGTCTAAACATTCCGAATATTGGTGCAGAAGGGTATGAGGCTGACGATTGTATCGGAACACTTGCCAAATATTACACTGAAGAAACCGATATGAATGTGATGGTACTGACCGGAGACCATGATATGTTACAGCTGATTAATGACCGCACAAGTATCATTATTATGAAAAAAGGTCACGGCAACTACATGGTGTATAATCCCGAAACGTTGATGGCTGAGAAACAATTGACACCACGTCAGGTTATTGACATGAAGGGTTTGATGGGAGATGCCAGCGACAATTATCCCGGGGTACGCGGAATTGGCGAG
This sequence comes from Paenibacillus sp. NN59, assembly GCF_057597225.1. Taxonomy (NCBI): domain Bacteria; kingdom Bacillati; phylum Bacillota; class Bacilli; order Caryophanales; family Paenibacillaceae; genus Paenibacillus; species Paenibacillus sp. NN59. The sequence goes on from NZ_CP199678.1 coordinate 2,006,309, forward strand.
AAAACGGCTTTGAAGCTTGTGCAAGAGTATGGATCGATTGAAGGGATTTTAAGCAATCTGGATCAACTTACCCCTTCGGTACGTAAAAAAATCGAGAGTGATCTCGATATGTTGCATCTGTCTCGCAGGCTGGCAGAGATTCACTGTGCAGTTCCGGTGGCTTGTACGCTGGAAGGCTGTGAATTGCGTCTGGACCCGGATACGGTGATGGACAAGTTTGAACAACTTGAGATGAAGAGCCTAGGTTCTTGGATGGGAGTGGCGATAGGGTGAGCAACGTGACGATGAAAAAAACGAGTAAAAAGTGGTGGACTGGGGCAATGGCCCTCGTCCTCGCACTTCCGGTATTGCTGTCGGGGGCAGTAAGTGCACCGCAGACAGCGGATGCCAAAGCAGCCATTAGCGTTAAAGTACAGAAAGTGAAGGCAGCAGGACGTAGTTTTAGTGTACAGACCGTTTCGATTCCAAAAGGAACACCAGTAACCGTAGGACTTGCTAAGAAACAGGTTGGTCAAACCGCTACATTGCCGTCTATTGTAAAAGCGTACGGCGCACAAGCAGCAATCAACGGAGCTTTTTTTGAAGCATATCATGGAGCACCAGATCCCTACGGGATGTTAATAGCAAATGGTAAAGTTATACATATAGGAAGATATGGCACATCCATCGGTTTTAAGGCAGATGGGTCGGCGATAATGGATTCGCTTCAAGTGAGCTTAACGGGCACGGTCACAGATACGAAAGGAAAATCAAGCGGCTGGTATGCAACATTTGTTAACCGGACACCTTCAGCAGATGCAAGCATCTCGATGCTGTACACCCCAGAACGTGGAGCCAATGTTGGTTTCAAGGGCGGAACGGCAGTGATTATGGAAAAGGGTGTTGTGACCAAAAAAGTACCGAATACAAACGTAGCGATTCCCAAAAACGGTTCTGTTCTTGTCTTCACAGGTCGAGAGAAGTCCACAGCTGACCGATTTACGGTAGGCTCCACCGTAGAGATGAATTACAGATATACGAACGCAGCCGGTCAGGAAATTCCGTGGCAGGAGGTGGTCACAGCTGTGGGGGCTGGCCCGCGTCTGGTGAAGGATGGCAAGGTATCGGTAAATCCGGCAAGTGAGGGGTTCAAAGATCCCAAAATTCTGAATGCATCCGGAGCGAGAAGCGGAATTGCGATTATGGCCGACGGTTCGGTGATGCTTGCTACCGTTTCTGGTGCTACAATAAAAGAATGGGCAGCTGTGATGCAAAAGCTGGGAGCTAAACAGGCGATGAACTTGGATGGCGGTGCATCCTCTGGGATGTATGCAGGTGGCAAAATGCTGACTTCTCCAGGGCGGCTGTTAAGTAATACATTAGTATTTGGTGGTTCTGTTCGATAAAAAGTAATCATGGAGGTATGATGTGGCATGACACCTGTACCCGATTCGATAACAGAAGAGGCAAGCACGGCAGTTCTGGCGATTAATATAGGGCAACCTAAGCCATTGCCTGGCCAGAAAAATGAAGTGTTGAGTGGTATTGTGAAACATCCTGTCTCCGCCCCGGTTTTCCTGTCATTCACTGGAATGACAGGGGATGCTCAAGCGGATCTGGTGCACCACGGTGGTCCAGATAAAGCTGTTTGTGTATACGATCATAGTCGCTATTCTGCGATTGAGCGTCTGATGGAGCGTAAGCTGGAGTGGGGGGCATTCGGAGAGAATCTGACCGTTACAGGATGCGCTGAGGAAGAGGTTCGCATTGGTGATGTATTTGAACTCGGTGATGCGCAGGTGCAAGTCAGTCAGCCGAGACAACCATGTTTCAAGCTGGGGATAAGATATGATTACAAGGAGTTGCCTGTATATTTTCAGGAAAGCGGGCATACCGGTTTTTATTTTCGAGTATTGCAAGAGGGAGAAGTTGGCCCTGCATCACGTTTAAGAAGAGTTCGAACAGATACTTCATACATGACGATTCTTGAAGCTAACCGGATCATGCATCAGGGGAAACAGGACGTGGAAGGGATGCAGGCTCTACTCTCTATTCCTGTGCTCTCGGATAGTTGGAAACAGACATTGCTTAAACGGTTGAACAAGCTTGAGCGTAACTGAGCCCTGCTGAATAGTCCGAACCGCTATATGGATACGGCAGTGTTCCTATTACAAACCAACGTAGGAGTGAGATCAACATGACAGTTTTAGGTGCGATTGAAGCAGGCGGAACCAAATTTGTATGTGGCCTTGGTACAGAACACGGAGAGGTCCTGGAACGAGTTAGTTTCCCTACAACCACGCCGGAAGAAACGATGGCTCAGGTCATCTCTTTTTTTGAGGGCAAAGGTATTGAAGCAATGGGGGTAGGTTCTTTCGGGCCAATTGATCCCATTGAAGGAAGTCCAACCTATGGTTATATTACGACAACACCGAAGCCGCATTGGGGACAGTACAACATGATTGGCAAACTCAAAGAACACTTTGATGTACCGATGACGTTTGACACCGATGTGAATGGAGCAGCTTTGGGTGAAGCCACTTGGGGAGCTGCGCAGGGGCTGGATAGCTGTCTGTATATTACGGTAGGTACAGGCATCGGTGCAGGAGCTGTCGTTGGCGGAAAAATGGTGCACGGACTGTCTCATCCCGAGATGGGCCATATTATCGTGCGGAGACATCCCGAAGATTCATATGCAGGATTTTGCCCATACCATGGAGACTGTCTGGAAGGGCTTGCGGCGGGGCCGGCCCTGAACAAGCGCTGGGAACAACCTGCTTATGAATTGCCAGCAGATCACAAAGCCTGGGAGATTGAAGCGCATTATCTTGCACATGCTCTAATGAATTATGTGCTGATTCTTTCGCCTCAGAAAATAGTGATGGGCGGAGGTGTGATGAAGCAGGAGCACCTATTCCCGATGGTTCGTAGCAAACTACAGGAATTGCTGGCAGGCTATGTGCAGCATCCGTCACTTCATGCTGGAATTGAGGCGTATGTTGTTCCACCAGGTCTGGGAGATAATGCTGGCTTGTGTGGTTCGCTGGCACTGGCGAAACTGGCCTTGTCAAATAAACGCATTTAGGGATTGACGAAATTTACCAGTATGGTATGATGTGAGCAACAGCATAGTACGGTTAATGAGGAAGCACCTCTCTTGCAGCGATCTGCGGGAGAGGTGCTTTTTTGTGTTGTCTGGAGACAGAGACAGAGAATACCTTCGTTAATCGAACAGGCTGTATCGTCCAAAGGAGGGAACAAGTAATGGAAGTCATTTTCATGAACAAATTATCCAGAGTGTTTGATCAGCATGAACAGATTGCCCAGTTATGGATTGGCGAGGAGGAGAATACTTGGCACTTGGGATGGAGTCGTTATGAAGCAGGGGATCGGGAAGATACGATCTGGTATGAAGGTCATTCGTGGGAAGAGCTGATGCACATATATCGTCATCAACTTGCCATGCAGATGAGCGAAGGGTATCGTCCATTGATGCATGGGTTGTACAATGAGAATGAGGATCTGAAGCTACGTAGTTATGCAGGCCAGCGTCTGCATTGTTTTAGTGAATTATACGGAAATGAACAATTGTATGAGGATTTATGCACATGGCGCAGGCAAAAAGCGGCTTCGGATCGGAAGGCTCCTTATTTTATAGCGACGAATCGTTTGTTGCGGCTGATCAGTGCGTTTGTTCCACATACGATGGATGAGCTGATGCAACTGCCGGGTGTTGGTGAGAGCAAAGCAGCAGAATATGGGCTGGAATGGCTTGAAATGATGAGTGGAATCGAACAATCGAGACCTTTTCCGTTAGACTGGGTGTACATCGTATTGCAAGAAGAAGAGTACGAAAGTTGGTTATATAAGCAGAAAGAGCAGAAGTACAAGCAGGAACTGGATAAATTCATTACGCGTAAGCACGTGCTGGAAGGCATGAAAGAGGGACAAACCTTAGAAGAGATCGTGAATCGATCTGGTCTATCCCGGCGTGAATTAATCGAACTGCTCGAAACATTGGATCTGGAAGGGTATGACACGGATTCATTGCTGGATGTAGAACTGGCCGTTATGCCTGAGACTGAACAAGAGGCGGTATGGAACGCATATGAGGAGTTAGGAGATACATTTCTGAAGCCTGTGTTACATAAAGTTTACGGAGGAGAGCGCCCTGAAGGAGGAAGCTTGGAGCAAGTGTATGAACGGTTACGGATGATTCGCATCCGTTTTCGGAGACATACTGAAACAGAGCGTAATGTTGGTTAGCTAAAATACGCCGTGAGGCGGTGATATTAAAAAAGACGAAGTCGTCCCTGTGAAGGAGCGCTTCGTCTTATTCTTTAAATGGTATGATATAGCGGATAGAGCGGTCGTTTCAGATCCAGTCTTTTTTACGGAAAATAAAGAACATCGTCAGGCCGAGTGTAATCATCAGGCCGATAACAGCATAATACCCGTATTTCCAGTGTAATTCGGGCATGTTGTCAAAGTTCATTCCATAAATACCGGTGATAACGGTCAGAGGCATGAACACGGTGGTGATGGCGGTAAACACACGCATGATCTCATTCGCGCGGTTAGCGATACTGGACTGGTAGGCTTCTCGCAAGTTGCCCATCAGATCGCGGTACGTTTCAAAGGTTTCCGATATTTTTACGGCGTTCTCGTAAATGTCGCTGAAATATTTTTGCAGCTGATCATCAATGAGACGCAGATCTTTTTTGTTGAGTGTATTGATGACCTCCTTTTGAGGTCCCAGTACTTTCTTAAGCCACAAAATCTCGCTTCGCAGACCGATAATCTCATTCAGATGTGACTTTTTGGTATGCATCAGAATGTCTTCCTCAAGTTTCTCAATTCGCGCTTCAATTCGATCACCAACGGTGAAGTAATTGTCCACAATCAAGTCAACAAGCAAGTAGAGGAGACGATCTGGACTGCTGATTTCCTGTTCCCAGAGAATCGGCTTCAATGTACGTAGTTCGCTGATCTTTTGTTTGGTAACCGTAATGATAAAATGTCTACCGAGAAAGAGATTGACTGCACGCAGGAAGATCTCTTCATCATCGAAACGAATGCTATTAATCACGATAAAATAATGGTTCTCATAAATTTCAATCTTCGGACGCTGTTCTTCATCACTCAAGCAATCCTCAACAGCCAGATCATGCATGGAGAACAGCGGCTGAAGTACAGCCAAATCGTCCACGTCCGCATCAATCCAGTAGAATCCTTCTGCTGGTGGAGTCAGCGCTTGCTGAATGTCATCCACCGGGATAAATACACCGTTGTTAACCAACCGGATTTTCATGTTATCTACTCCTTCTGCACCCGCCGTCTTGGCGGATTTCATCGTTAATATGGGCGCAAAAGAACAGATCAGCCGGTCGGCAGCGGAGCCTGTTATCAGGACTGTACTGCGTTGTCAATCTATAATCAAACGGAAGAAACGTCCCGCTGCCGACATGCTGATGTCAATTCTCTATGCAGTTGTTCGGAATTCGACTGCCAGTTGGGCCTCGGGTCGCCATCCATTTAATATGTCACCTCTCACATAAGGGCTTATAAACACTTGTCTAGTATACCGCTGGTCTAGGGTGCTTTCAAGCGCAAAAATGTGTCTATTTCACGCTCTGAGGCAGTGTATGACAACGGATGATGAACGGTTCCGAGTTTAGGTTCAAAACCAATCAACTGGTTCTTGACGTGAGGGCAGTAATGTTTTAAAGTAAAAGTTAATATATCTGAATTAAAATTGAATACAGCGAAATCTTATCAAGAGTAGGTGGAGGGACCAGCCCGATGAAACCCGGCAACCGGCGATATAACGCACGGTGCTAATTCTTGCAGCGACCAAGCATCCTTGTGATGCTGTTGTAACTGAGAGATGAGAGAGGCGCATATCTGTTTACATATGACCTTTCTCGGAATCCGAGAGAGGTCTTTGTCATATGCAGAGCTTCTCAGAGCGTGATTTTCGCACCAGATGCGACCCATGAAAAAGGAGGAGTCAACTCACTATGCCAATTAAAATTCCAGACACATTACCAGCCAAAGAAGTGCTTGAGAGCGAGAATATTTTCGTCATGGACGAATCATCTGCATACAAGCAGGATATTCGTCCACTCCGGATCGCCATACTGAATCTGATGCCTACGAAGGAAACGACGGAAACGCAATTGCTTCGTCTGGTAGGTAATACACCGATTCAAGTGGATGTTGTGCTGGTACACCCCAAATCCCACACTTCCAAGAACACATCTCAAGAATACCTGGATCTGTTTTATAAAACATTTGATGAGATCCAGCATCGCCGTTTTGACGGGATGATCATTACCGGTGCACCGGTAGAGCAAATGGATTTTGAGGACGTGAATTATTGGGAAGAGATTCAGGAAATCTTTGAATGGACCAAAACGAATGTAACTTCGACGATGCATATATGTTGGGCTTCTCAAGCAGGTCTATACCACCATTTTGATGTACCCAAAGTTCCGCTGGATGAAAAGTGTTTTGGCGTATTCCCGCATACGATCAACAAACCTCATGTTCCGATACTGCGTGGATTTGATGAAGTGTTCAACGTTCCACACTCCCGTCACACGGAGGTAAGACGTGAGGATATTGAGAAAAATGATAAACTCGAAATTTTGGCAGAGTCCGAAGAAGCAGGAGTATTCCTGGTTGCCACCAAGGACGGGAAGCAAATTTTTGCCACAGGACATGCCGAGTATGATCCGTTTTCATTGAAATGGGAATATGACCGCGATGTTGCCAAGGGATTGGACATCGCGCTGCCGAAGTACTACTATCCAAAGGACGATCCTTCTCGGATACCTCCGGCTACATGGCGTGCACACGCTAACTTATTATTCTCTAACTGGCTCAATTACTATGTGTATCAGGAAACCCCTTACGATATTGGCCCACAAATCTAATCCAGATTACAGGAGGATGCAGTAATGGAAGATAACAAGTTGAAAATTGAAAGCCGTTTAGCTCAAATTGGGTCCATCAATGAACCCGTAACAGGTGCTGTTAACTTTCCGATCTATCAATCCACTGCGTTTCGTCACCCGAAGCTGGGACAAAGCACGGGGTTTGATTACATCCGTACAACAAACCCAACGCGCAAAGTGTTAGAGGAAGCAGCAGCTGCTCTAGAGTCCGGTGATGCAGGTTTTGCTTGTAGCTCGGGCATGGCAGCACTGCAAACGATCTTTGCGATGTTCGGCCAAGGGGATCACCTGATCGTTTCTCTTGACCTGTATGGCGGTACATATCGCCTGTTGGAACGGATTTTATCCCGGTTCGGTGTAACCGCAAGTTATGTAGATACGAACGATCTGGAAGCATTAGAGAACATCCGTCAGCCGAATACGAAGGCTGTTTTCATCGAGACACCAACTAATCCGCTCATGATGATTACGGACATTCAAGCTGTTGCTTCTTGGGCGAAAAAACACAATCTATTAACCATTGTAGATAATACGCTACTGACTCCATTCTTCCAGCGTCCGATTGAACTTGGCGCCGATATTATTATCCATAGTGCGACTAAATATCTGGGTGGACATAATGATGTGCTCGCTGGATTGATCATCACCAAAGGTGAGGCCTTGTCTGCCGAGATGGCGTTCCTTCATAATTCTATTGGAGCTGTGTTATCACCGAGTGATTCATATCAATTGATGAAAGGTATGAAAACACTGGCTCTTCGCATGGAGCGTCATGAATATAACGCACTTACCATTGCGAAGTTCCTCTTGGAACATCCGGCTGTAGCTGAAGTATTCCATCCTGGTTTGTCCGATCACCCTGGATATGAAGTTCAGCGTAAGCAGTCTTCCGGCAATACAGGCATTTTTTCGTTTAAAGTGAAGGATGCACGCTATGTTGAGCCATTGCTGCGTCATATCCAATTAATTGCATTTGCAGAAAGTCTCGGTGGTGTAGAATCACTCATGACGTATCCTGCGGTGCAAACCCATGCGGATATTCCGCTTGAAATTCGTGACGCTGTAGGTGTGGACGATCGTCTGCTTCGCTTCTCGGTAGGCATCGAACATGCAGAAGATTTGATCGCGGATCTGAATGAAGCATTGCTGGCAGCACAGAAGGAAGTTGAAGGAGGCGTAACCTCATGAGTGAATCGAGTAACCATAAGCCCAGTACGTCGGAGCTGAAGTTTGACACCAAGCTGCTTCACTTTGGAGATGAAATTGATAAAACAACAGGTGCCTCAAGTGTACCGATTTATCAAGCTTCCACGTTCCATCACTTTGATATCTTTAATCCGCCGCAACATGATTATAGCCGTTCAGGTAATCCGACTCGCCAGGCTCTGGAAGATTACATCGCGTTGCTTGAGGGCGGGGTACGCGGATTTGCATACTCGTCAGGGATGTCTGCAATCTCCAGTGTGTTCATGATGTTCTCCGCAGGGGATCATATCATCGTAACGGAAGATGTATACGGTGGGACATATCGTCTACTCACAACGATACTAAGTCGGATGCAGATTGAGACTACTTTTGTTGACATGACCGACATTGAACAAGTCAAAGCAGCAATCAAGCCTAACACGAAGGCCGTATACATGGAAACACCATCCAATCCGACCTTGAAGATTACGGATATTGCCGCAGTGACGTCCTGGTCCAAGGAGCATGATCTGATTACCATTCTGGATAATACGTTTATGACACCGTACTATCAGCGTCCTATTGAGCTCGGCGTAGATATCGTTGTACATAGTGCTACGAAGTTTCTCGGTGGTCACAGTGATGTGCTGGCTGGTCTGGCTGTTGCGCGTACAGACGAGCTGGGCAGACAATTGAAACAGTTGCAAAACGGACTAGGTACCGTTCTCGGAGCTCAGGAATCTTGGCTTCTGATGCGCGGGATGAAGACCCTGGGTGCGCGGATGGCTCACAGTGAACAGAGTACTGCCAAACTGGCCGCATGGCTCAAAGGGCGTCAGGATATAACAGCTGTGTATTACCCTGGACTTGAGGATCATCCGGGCCGTGAAGCGCATGAGCGTCAGTCGACAGGTTACGGAGCCGTAGTATCGTTTGACGTCGGTTCAGGTGATCGTGCAAAAGCTGTCCTGAATCAGGTGAAACTACCCATTGTAGCTGTAAGTCTGGGAGCAGTGGAGAGCATTCTTTCGTACCCAACGATGATGTCTCATGCAGCTATGCCTGCGGAAGTTCGACATGAGCGTGGAATTACCGATGGGTTGCTGCGTTTCTCTGTAGGGCTTGAGGATATTGATGATCTGATTGCTGATCTCGAGCAAGCGTTGCAGGCTACGCTATAAATTGAACGACTAAATAGGTGCATTTTAAAATCGGATGCAGCTAGCATTCAAACGGTTTTCATATGTCAAAATTTTAACTTATTTTATAAGCACCTTTTCATAAGGTGCTTTTTTTCACATGTAACCTGTGTTACGATATGTAGAGTACAAAAATGCGATATTACAGCCACGACTTGCTTTTTGCTAACAAGCCGGGAGTGATCGTCGTATTATTTTCTCTTTACGAGGGAGGCTTTTTTACGATGAGTACGGTAGACCGTATCTTAGATAAAGCCCTTCGGGGCGAACGTTTAGACTTGGAAGACACGATTCAGTTATTTGAATCAGACGAAGTGGACAAAATCGGGGCAGCTGCCAATGTAATCATGAAACGTATGCACCCTGAACCATACAGAACATTTGTTATTGGGCGTAACGTCAATTACACGAATGTGTGCGACGTATACTGCCGTTTTTGTGCTTTTTACCGCAGACCTGGTTCAGAAGAAGGTTATGTGCTTCCAGATGAAGTGATTTTCCAGAAAATCAAGGAAACTGAAGATGTCAACGGAACCGAAATTCTGATGCAAGGTGGAACGAATCCAAATCTGCCTTTCAGCTATTATACGGACTTGTTGAAAGCGATCAAGGAACGTTTTCCGAATATTACGATGCACTCTTTCTCACCAGCTGAGATTATGAAAATGGTTGAAGTATCCGATGGTCTTACGCTGGAAGAGGTAGTGCGTGCCATTCACGAGGCGGGACTTGACTCCTTGCCAGGTGGCGGAGCCGAGATTCTTGATGACCGTACACGCCGCAAAATCAGCCGTCTGAAAGGTTCATGGCGCGACTGGATGGATGTGATGCAGACTGCTCACCGAATCGGTATGAATACAACCGCTACGATGGTTATTGGTCTGGGTGAATCCATGGAAGAGCGTGCGCTGCATCTGATGCGTGTACGTGAAGCGCAGGATGAGTGTATTGCCAATAAGTATGATTCTGAAGGCTTCCTCGCTTTTATTCCGTGGACATTCCAGCCAGATAATACGAACCTTAAGCTGGAGCGTCAGACTCCACAGGAGTACCTGAAAACGGTAGCGATTAGCCGTCTGGTGTTAGATAACATTAAAAACATCCAATCTTCCTGGGTCACAATGGGACCTGAAATCGGGAAGAAATCACTCGAATTCGGCTGTAATGACTTCGGCAGCACGATGATTGAAGAGAATGTTGTATCCTCCGCAGGAGCAACATACAAAGTGAACATTGAATCCATTCTGCGTCTGATTCGGGAGTCTGGTTATATTCCGGCACAGCGCAACACCCGTTACGATATTCTGCGTATGTTTGATGAAGAAAGCATTGTGCCTAAAGATTTCGTAATGCAGAACTAATCCCTACATTTATAGAAAAGCAATATGGTTTTTAATTTATGTCACATCATGTGAAGTAAATAGCAACTCGTTCCGCTTAAAAGGGCCAAAGTAGGTTAAACCTGCTTTGGCCCTTTTCGTTGTGCGTACCTGATTCAGGTACAGTTCTCCTTTTATCCAGGAATCGAGATCATTAAACAGTACATATTACGCATTTGACGATATGTTATATAGATTTTTAACTGATACAATGGAGGGACAGTTGTGTAGTCAAACCTGCTGGGAGGAACGAATTGATGAAAACAAGAAAATTGGGAAAGACAGCATTAGACGTACCTGTTTTGAGCTTTGGCGCATCATCACTGGGCTCTGTATTTCGTGATATTGACCGGAATGAAGGGATTCGTACCGTTCATGCAGCGATCGATGCAGGTATGAATTATATAGACGTGTCGCCGTACTACGGTTTAACCAAGGCGGAGACGGTACTCGGTGAAGCAATCCGTAGTTTGCCGCGTAGCTCTTATACGTTATCAACCAAAGCTGGACGGTATGGTGAGAACGAGTTTGATTTTTCTCGCAAGCGTATTTTGGAGAGTGTACAAGAGAGTCTGGCAAGGTTGCATACGGATTATCTTGATATTTTATTTTTACATGATATCGAGTTTGTGGCTCCTGAGATCATCATTGAAGAAGCTTTTCCAACATTGTTAGAACTGAAAGAGAAGGGCGTGATTCGTTACGCCGGAATCTGCGGTTTGCCGTTGCCTTTATTCGAAAAAATGTTGCCGCAGCTTGATGCGGATGCCATTATCTCCTATTGTCATTATGCTCTGAATGATACGTCATTGTTATCGCTACTGCCGTTACTAGAGGAAAAAGGGGTTGGACTTGTAAACGCTTCCCCACTTTCAATGGGATTGCTTAGCACGCGCGGAACACCGGCTTGGCATCCAGCGGGTGAACGGGTAAAAGAGCTTTGTTTGAAAGCTGCCCGCTTCTGCGAGGAACAAGGCAGTAATATCGCCAAGCTGGCAGTACAATTTTCTACAGCAAATGAACAAATCCCAACAACTCTCGTTAGTAGTGCGAGCCAGCAAAACATTGTCAACAACGCGGCCTGGGTTGAAGAACCTATAGATAAGCAACTTCTGGAAGAGGTATTATTTATTCTGGCTCCATTAAACAATGAAACTTGGCCGAGTGGTCGTGCTGAATATAACGGGTAGTTAAATATATCGTCGAATGGATCTGAGGGGGAACAGTGATGAGAGCTATCGTATGTGAAGAAATTGATCGTTTGGTGCTGAAGGAACTTCCGCAGCCCGAAAGAGGTGAGGGAGAAGCACTGGTCGCTATCCAGCGAATTGGTATCTGTGGTACAGATTTGCATGCGTACAAAGGCAATCAGCCTTTTTTTACGTATCCTCGTATACTTGGTCATGAACTTGCAGGCGTTATCGAAGAGATTGGCCCGAACGAGGCAGGTTTACAGCCGGGAGACCAGGTAAGCATTACTCCTTATCTGCATTGTGGACATTGTATTGCTTGTCGTTCAGGCAAAACCAATTGTTGTGCATCCATGCAAGTGATGGGCGTACATGTGGACGGTGGGATGAGAGAACGGATTACAGTGCCTGTCTCCCATCTGCTGAGAGCAGAGGGGTTAACATTAGATGAAACAGCTATGGTTGAACCACTTAGCATTGGGGCTCATGCTGTGCGCAGAGCTTCACTTCAACCAGGAGAGCGTGTCGTTGTTATTGGAGCCGGACCTATCGGGCTGGGAGTCATGGCCTTTGCCAAACAAGCAGGTGCATACGTTATTGCTGTGGATCGAAATCTGGACAGGCTGGAATTGAGCCGAACTTGGGCCGGTGTGGATGAGATCGTGCAGGCGGATGAACAGGCTCTGCAGCGGGTATCCGAGATTACTGGCGGTGATTATGCCACGGCTGTATTTGATGCGACAGGTAACGTACATTCCATGAATGGCGCGATACCTTATGTGGCTCACGGTGGACAGTTGATTTTTGTTGGACTGGTGAAAGCCGACATTACGTTCCATGACCCGGAATTTCACAAGCGTGAGATGAGTATGCTGGGCAGCCGGAATGCAACACGTGAGGATTTTGAACAGGTGTTATCGACGTTGCGTGAAAAAAAATTAACGATGGATGGTTATATCACACATCGAGCACCTTTTGAAGAGCTGCCAACCGCAATGGACACTTGGCTGTTACCCGAATCTCAAGTGGTTAAAGCAATCGTAGAATTATAAATTTTCACAATTTGAAGATGTGTACGAAGAAACGCTCTCTTCCCGGTTAATGAGCAATGGAGAACGATCCATTAGTTCATGGGAAGAGAGCGTTTTGTTATATCGTTATTTTCGCTAGCTATTTCATTTTTCTGGATTCGAGATAATACCTGCGTGAGGGTCAATGTGCCGAACAATGGATTTTAACCAGATCATTTCCAGGAAATGTACTTCGTAATAAAGTGTTCCTGGAATCTGTTTGATCCAGACCTCCGCGTCAGCGATCGGGGAAGACTCAAGTGTTGCACTTAGCTTCCCTGGTTCCCTGCGCAGGCGGTTTCGTACAGCTTTTTCAACTTGAGCACGTTGCGTGGTCAGAATGCATATTTTGCGTTTGGGGGAGAATCCCCGGAATGCAAGGTACACCATTTCATAGGCAATCAGATAAGCGATGATAGAATACATGGCCTGATCCCAGCCAAAAACAACACCAGCAGCTGTCAGTATGATCAAGTTAAGCAGCATGATTATTTTTTCGATAAGCATCCGTTTCCCGCTAAACACACGTTCAGGCGGCCGGGAGGACGGATCACCGATTTCCAGCGTATCCAGTGTCCCACCATACCGAACAACAAGCCCGATTCCGAGCCCTAGGCATAACCCGCCAAACATGGCAGCAGCCAAGGGATGCTCGACGAGCGGCGGCATGGGATGTAGCACGATGGCACCGATCGAAAAGACAACCAAACCCAGAACAGTTACAAGTACAAACTTTTTCTTCACGATCCTGTAGGATAAAAATATAAACGGAACATTGAATAAAAACAGGAATAAGCCGATTCGTAGCTCCGTCCAGTGTGCGAACAGGGAAGAGATTCCTGTTATGCCACCAATAATAATTTTATTGGGGTGCAGAAACAACTCAAGTCCCACGGAGGCCAGTATTCCGCCAATGATGACCAGAAACAGATTCAGCCAGCGGCGGGAGGGCGCTATGCTACTCTTCGTAGTACGTGGCACCGGATTAGCCGATATCAGAGGTGTTTTCACATGTCCATCCTCCTTCAGTGCGGCTTCGAGCCATTCTCCCTGGGTTCTTCACAGAAAGGTCAGCATGTAGCCGCTCAGTTGCTTAATACAAACATATGTCTGCTCTGCACAGACATGTTACTTAGCCTTCTTTCTGCAGAACTTTAGGTTCTTCTTTTTTCTTGCGAGGATCTTTGAACTTGAATATTTTATCCAAAATACGGAATACGTGTTTGGACTCTTTGGTTAATAGCGGCCCCAGAATAGCAAGGATTAATACATACAGCGCGGCAAATGGTTGAAGCAATGGTAACAGTCCACCGGCTTTACCCATATTGGCCATAATAATGGAGAACTCACCACGAGATACAATGGTTAATCCGATATTAGCAGATGCTTTTGGTGAAAGCCCTGCACTGCGCCCAGCCAGCATACCTGCGAGGAAGTTACCAAACAGTGTAATCACTACAGCAATCAAAGCAAGCCAAACGGCTTCACCACCAAGGGATAACGGATCAATAGATAGTCCGAAGCTGAAGAAAAAGATAGCTCCAAAGAAATCTCGGAAAGGTAGAATCAGATGTTCGATCCGTTTAGCATGTTCCGTTTCCGCAAGCACAAGACCGACGAGCAACGCACCGATGGCTTCAGCAACATGGATCGTTTCGGAGAAACCAGCGACAAGGAACAATGCCCCGAAAACAACAAGTGAGAATAATTCATTCGACCGGATTTTGAGCAGTTTATTCAGCAACGGTGTCGCTTTGCGTCCGACAATGATGACGACGAGCATGAAGGCCAGAGCGATCAGTGCGGACACAATGACGCCTCCGACGGAGGAAGAACTACTGAGTACAAGTCCGGAAAGGATGGAGATATATACGGCGAGGAATACGTCCTCGAACATAATAATACCCAATATCATTTCGGTCTCGGGATTGGCGGTTCGTTTTAAATCAACGAGCACCTTGGCTACAATGGCACTGGAAGAGATCGTTGTGATCCCTGCGACGATGAGCGCTTCAGCGGCCGGGAAGCCGGAAGCAAAACCGAACACTAATCCGAGTGTGAAGTTAATCCCGATATAGATCGAGCCGCCAACAACGATGGAGCGACCCGATTTGACTAAACGGCCAACTGAAAATTCCAGTCCCAGATAAAACAACAGGAAGAGAATACCGATCCGTCCCATAAAGCTGATGAACGGCTGACTTTCGATAAATCGGAAGTCCAAATGCCAGATTTGCATGGCATGTGGCCCCACGGCCATCCCGATCAGAATATAGAACGGAACAACCGAAAATCTCAGTTTTGCGGATAAAAGGCCGGCTGCTGCAATAAGCACCAGCGCCAAACCCACTTCAAAAATCAAATGATCCATCGAGTTACCCCCTTCCCGTCAGGAGGAGGGACTTGAAAAGCTTCTGCTGGTTGCGTTCGCCAACGGCGACTACCGTAGATTCTGCGCTAATCACAACCTCCGGACCTGGGCTGATGTGTTTTTTGTGATTTTTCTCCACAACGGCAATGACCGTTGCGCCAGAGTTTTGACGTACATTCAATTCACCAATGGATTTGCCAATGCATCCGAATGAAGCTTCGATTTTGTACCATTCGATAATCAGATCATCAAAGGTAACTTCAATATTTTCAAGTTGCTTCGGTTTGTAGGTTAATCCGCCAACGATCGCGGCAATTTGTCTTGCCTCATTGTCGTCAAGTGTAATCATAGAGATGCTTTGATCCGGGTCATCATATTCAAAATGATACATTTCACGGCGTCCATCATCGTGAATAATAATGACGATTTTATCACCGCTGCTCGTTTCAATTTGAAATTTTTTGCCGATTCCCGGCAAGTCTGTTTCGCGTACATCCATGGATAGTATGCCTCCTTAGTAATTGAGGCTGGCCATAGAAGGAAGGCCTTTCTTCCCGTAATCAATTGATCTGCTGCTCAGGCGGAACATCAAATGGTGCAGGGAAACAGAGCCAGTAATTCCTGACACAGCCGAATATATGATGTGTAATCAAGATCAGTTTTGTGAAATTAAGTTCGACAAATAAACGAACACATATAAAGTTCAAACCAGTTGTTTCAAAAGTAACGTTTACATAATGGGTTATAAGTTATGCATGAGAACACCGTCTATAGCAAGAGGTGGCTCCATGCGTTGGCAACCTGACAAATACGGCAAACAGGCTCTTAACGAGCGCAGGCGTATTTCGGTGCCGTTGGGGAGAGGGATAAGTACATACTGGTAAATTTAATTGGCAACAGAAATAATCTGCGCTTGAACAGACAATACCACGGTTTAAAAGAAAGGCCTGCTGTAGGAATTCGCAGCACGATTAACAATGCGAGGACAAGAAATACAGGCTTGGTTTGCTTAACAGCCAGCTTAGACATTACTTGCGGATTTTTGCGAATGGCAGGTTTCTGCTGAGACTCGGGTATTTGAGACAGCACTTCAAGCCCTTCTTTATTCGAAGTGGCATCGACGGATACACCAACGGCAGACTCTGTCTGCATTGGAATCGGGAAGCACAGCGCCTGAAAAACGCATAAAATGATGATAATCATGTGATGGAGCAGTCTAGGATGTTGTCTCATTTTCGGCTTCCCCCCTTCCGTGAAGATACTGTTATAAAAATAATAACACATTTTTGCGTGATCTCCAAACCATTCATTCATAGTTCACGAAACCTTCTATTATTCTTTTTGCCAAAAAACTTTTGCTCGCGTTTTATGCTGAGAAATCATGACACCCTTTCCATCAAACCGCTTCGTATATCCCTTTGGGCCTTGCCATATACTTTGAAGAGAAAGGAAAGGAGTGATTCTTATGGAACTGTTTACAGTATGGACCGATGTGTCTGGGCAAGAGGAGGCAGCCCTTTTTCAACAATGCATTAAGGAAAAAACCAAAGGTTTACATATAAGTAAAAGAGGCTTCCGGCTCACCTTCAAACATAAGGATGGCAGAGCAGTCTGGACGTGCAGAGGAAATGAGAATCACGAAGATTTCCAGCAGTGGTTGCCACGAATCAGTGATTTGCTTTCCCTGGGTATTGCGGATTATATAATGGAAACACAGGAACGAAGCATGGTAGAGAATATTATTGCCAAATCATGCTCGGTAATGGATGAACACGAAGTTGAGAAGGTTCACCGCATCTGCATGCCGCTGCTCGTGAATAGTGACTTGCATCAACCGGGCCTGCGGGAGCGCCGCCGTGCAACATTAGCGAGAGGTTTAAGGCAGGATTTGGAGGACATTCATTTTTTCCATCTCGAAGGAATCCTGAATTTCCGTATACGTGCCTACAAGCAGGAATTGCAGGAGCTCGTGGAATATGCACTCGATGAGTTCTGGATGGATCGTCAATATGAAGAGTTCATGGGACTGTTGAAGTATTTTGTATTTTTTCAGGAGGCTAAAGTTCCTTTAATCCATCTGATTCACAAGGGCAAACATGAATTTCAGGTGCTTGATGCGGGACTTAATCTGTTGCCTGTGCAGAAAGATGAGCAGGTGGTTGTGGAGATGCCGGGGCTGGAACTGGAGATGGATATCGAGGATATGATCGTGAGTACGCTTATTTCCATATCACCGGAAAAGGTCATGCTGCACACCAGCACTCCCGAGTTGCCCATCATCTCGACGATATGCCAAATTTTCGAAGATAAGGTGCAGATATGCCATCAATGTCCCGAATGTGAAGTGCTTCGTTCTGGATTGCTGACAAGTCTTGACGCAGGCGATCTGGGCAATTATAATAACTGTTGATACAAAAGCGTTGACAAAGACAAGAGCCACACGTTAGATCGGTGCAGAGAGAGGAACCTGGGCTGAAATTTCCTCCGGATATCGCGTATGGTTTACCCCTTTGGAGCTGCAATTTTGAAAATAAAACCGGTTACCCAACCATTTGAAGGATGGCGGTTTTGTGAGTAAGGATTTGCCGGGTCATGCCCGTTACCGACATGCCAATGAGGGCTGTTTTCCTAATATGAGGAACAATCAGCTGAATTAGGGTGGAACCACGAGATATAACACTCGTCCCTTGACCGGGACGGGTGTTTTTTGCGTTCTTTTTCGTTGATCTAAGGGCGAACTGGAAATACGCAATAGATGATCAGTCCATTGCATGACAATGAAAATGAATGATGTATATTTTACAGGAGGAATGAGACAAATGGCAGTAAACATTAAACTACCGGATGGTTCCGTACGTGAGTACGCAGATGGGAGCAGTATTGAGGATGTAGCCGCTTCAATTAGCAGTGGGCTTCGCAAAAATGCCGCAGCAGGAAAACTGGATGGCATCGTGGTGGATCTGTCCACTCCAATTCATGAAGGGGCTTTGGTGGAGATCGTAACGTTGGATTCCCCTGAAGGTCTTGAAGTGATGCGCCACAGTACAGCTCACTTGCTGGCTCAGGCGGTAAAACGTCTGTACGGTAACAAAGAAGTTCATCTGGGCGTAGGACCAGTCATCGAAGATGGCTTCTACTATGACATGGATCTCGAACATCCGCTTAACCCGGAAGATTTACAGAAGATCGAGAAGGAAATGGAACGCATCGTCAATGAAAATCTGCCTATCGTGCGCAAAGAAGTTAGCCGTGCGGAAGCCATCAAGATTTTCAATGAAGTCGGCGACCCATACAAACTTGAATTAATCAATGCTTTACCGGAAGATAGCGTAATTACGATCTATGAACAAGGCGAATTTTTCGACTTGTGTCGTGGACCACACGTTCCATCTACAAGCAAGATTAAAGTGTTCAAACTGATGAACGTAGCGGGTGCATACTGGCGCGGGGACAGCAAGAACAAAATGTTGCAACGGGTGTACGGTACTGCTTTTGTGAAAAAAGCACAGCTGGACGAGCACTTGCATTTCCTGGAGGAAGCGCGCAAGCGTGATCACCGTAAACTGGGTAAAGAACTTGAAATGTTCACGTTCTCGCAACTCGTAGGTCAAGGTCTGCCAATCTGGTTGCCTAACGGTGCAAAATTGCGCCGTACACTGGAACGATATATCGTTGATCTGGAAGAAAGCCTTGGTTATCAGCACGTTTACACTCCTGTATTGGGGAACGTAGAGCTGTACAAAACTTCCGGTCACTGGGAGCACTACCAGGAAGACATGTTCCCGAAAATGATCATGGACAATGAAGAACTGGTTCTTCGTCCGATGAACTGTCCTCACCACATGATGGTGTACAAATCCAATATGCACAGCTACCGTGATCTTCCGATCCGTATTGCCGAACTTGGTATGATGCATCGCTATGAAATGTCAGGTGCGTTGACAGGTCTGCACCGTGTACGTGCGATGACACTGAATGACTCTCACATCTTTGCACGTCCGGATCAGATCAAAGAAGAGTTTGCTCGTGTTATCGAATTGATCCAAACGGTATATAAAGACTTTGGCATTCACGAATATCGTTTCCGTCTATCTTACCGTGATCCGCAAGACACCGAGAAATACTTCCAGAACGATGAGATGTGGGAAATGTCTCAACGCATGCTGCGTGAAGTTGTGGAAGAACTTGATCTTCCGTTCTATGAAGCTGAAGGCGAAGCGGCGTTCTACGGTCCGAAGCTGGATGTACAGATCAAGACTGCACTTGGCAAAGAAGAAACACTTTCTACCGTTCAACTGGACTTCTTGCTCCCTGAGCGCTTTGAGCTTGAATATGTTGGTGATGATGGGCAGAAGCATCGTCCGGTCGTTATCCACCGGGGCGTAATTAGTACAATGGAACGTTTCACTGCATTTTTGCTGGAGAACTTCGCAGGTGCATTCCCGCTTTGGTTGTCTCCAGTACAAGCCAAAGTCATTCCGGTATCCGGAAATTACGATGAGTATGCGCGTGAAGTAGAAGCGAAGCTGAAACGTGCAGGAATCGCGGCAGAAGCAGATCTTCGCAACGAGAAACTGGGTTACAAAATCCGTGAAGCGCAGCTAGAAAAAATGCCTTACATGTTCGTTGTGGGCGAGAACGAGAAAAATGCTGCATCGGTATCCGTACGTAAACGCGGAGAGGGCGATCTGGGCATGAAGCTGGTGGATGAGATTGTGGCTCAGTTGAAAGAAGAAATTGCTTCAAGACAAGTCTAGTTTAGAATCCTGTGTTGTAAAATAAATCTAACGAAACCGTCTGAGAACATGGCTGAACCCATCGTTTTCAGACGGTTTTTGTGTTTCTTTTTGTATCTATACTCTGACAAAAGGTATAAGATAGATGCTTTTTGGTAACCCTTTGCAAGTGAGGGGGAGGTTATACCATGAAAAAGCATTTTTTAAAATTCAATGAAAACCACAAGTTCATCATCATGTGCTGCTTCATATTTGCCGGGATTTTGATGAGTTTCAATGAGGCCAAGGCCTATATATTTGAAGAGGAAAGCACGATCATGCATGTCCAGGAAATGAACAATAATAACAAACAAGATGTAGCTCGTGATTTAAAAGTCGAGCAGACAGGAGAGCAAAATCAACTCGAACCTGTATACACGGACGAGGCTCAATTGACTACACTCGTGTACATGGCTTTTATGTGGTCTCCACAGCCAATGGTGTTGCCAAAACCTGAATTACCAGCCAAACGGGTGATTGATCCTGCTGACCCGGCCATGCCAGTGCTGGCACCGCGTTCAGAACAAATTTTGGAAACCCAGAAGGTGACGGCAACAGGATATACAGCAGGAGTCGAATCCACTGGTAAAACGCCAAAACATCCGCAATACGGTATAACGTATTCTGGGGTAAAGGTTCGACGGGACAAGGAAACCGTATCTACCATTGCAGCAGATCCGAAGTTATTTCCGATGGGTTCCATATTGTATATACCTGGTTATGGTTACGGTATCGTTGCGGATACAGGCTCGGCCATTAAAGGCAACAAAATCGATCTGTATTTTCCGACGACCAAGCAGGTGTACAAAGAATGGGGTAAAAAGGATGTTGAAGTACAGGTTATCAAGCAGGGTGCAGGGAAATGTACGGAGCAGATGCTGGCGGAGTTGTCCAAAGCGATCGATGTCTATAAAACTGTACCGGATTCCTGGCTGGACAAAGCTATCTGAGAATGGAATGTTATGCCTGAATAACAAAATGGCTCTCTTCACATAATATTGACTGGGGACGAACCCCGCACTGCAACAGGCAGTGTAAATATGAAGAGAGAGGTGATTCGTTGTGGCAAAGAAATCCCAAGGGTACCAAACGCCGAACGAGAAGTATGATGCTGAATTTGGACAGGAGAATGGAAGCGCCGCGTCTAAAGTGAAGCAATCCGCTCAAAACAAAGTACAAGACAATTTCCAAACACCTGATGAAAAATATAATGCCGAGTTTGGTGTAGAAAACACAGGTCAAACCGGCCGTGCAGGAAAAATGAAAAAGTAAGTTGCCACGGTTCAAGCATTAAACTATGCAAAATGAATAAAGAATCGATGATGATTTGTACACCCTGGAGCGGTTGCTCCGGGGTGTTTTCATTTTCATATTCCCGATTTCATGTTCCTTTTCTAAAATGATTAAAATTTACATAATTCTCCTCAGCCCTCAGTCTCGAGACCGAGACAAATTCCACCTGTCGGCGCTGTTAACCTTAGCATGTCTAAGGTACACTGGATATAGAATAAAGACAAAGGAGACATGAGTGATGAAACGATCTACGCTAGACCGTTTGTGGGTTGGCATACCTCTTATCGCTATAGGTGCAATGATCTTGCTCAGACAATTGGGATATGACATTGATGTAGGATATATATTTAGAACATACTGGCCGGTGTTTTTGATCTGGTGGGGAGTGAAAGGTTTGACGGAAATTCGCCGTAACGGGGGATATGCTGCTATTGGGCCCGTTGTCGTGCTTTCCATAGGTGGATTCTTCCTTGCGCGTAACTTGGGCGTGATTGGTTATTCCCTAGGAGAATTCATTCGTTATCTAGTTCCAATTCTGCTGATCGGCGGAGGGTTATATGTACTAATTGGACCAGGTCATCGGGATCGGAAACCTCATGGAAATGGAAGCAAAACACCGCCTCCACCGCCTGAGCAGCCTTATAAGCCATTGTCCCCTCAAGATTTGGAGATGCCCTCATCATTCGATGAAGAGTTCGAGAAGACCTTTGGCAAACCAAAGCAAGAGCAACCCTCGAGTAAGCATCAATCCTTTCATTCCGAAGAGGGGCCGAACCTGAAAAAAGACAGTGAAAAGTTCGGACAGTCACATCAGAAGTACCATTCACATTCGGATGATCCAAAATTTGGAGGCTTTGGCCACGCTAATTCTCATAACTATAAGTATGGATATGAAGAAGGCTATGGCAAAACAATCAATAAATCCACTTTCATTGGTGATTTTCATATGGGTAAAGAAGTGTTTACGCTGAAACCGATGAATATCTCCTCATTTATTGGGGATACCGTTATTGATTTGACCAAGGCACAGATTCCATATGGAGAGACCAAAATTGTCATTTCACATTTTATTGGCGATGTTAAGATTTTTGTTCCAGAAGACATGGATCTGGGCATTTCACTCACCAGCAGCTCTTTTCTGGGAGACATGAAGCTTCTGGGTACAAAACGTGGAGGTTTTTTGGGAAATGCGCAGGAGGAAACTCCGCACTACCAAGAAGCCGGTAAGAAGCTCCGCATTATTGTCAGTGTTTTTATTGGCGATGTCAAAGTAAACAAGGTGGATTAACCTATGATTCGAACGATTCTTAAGGCAAACAAGTGGGAACTGATGACGTATTTCGTGTTAACCGGATTGATCACACTGGGCGGATTCTATCTGTTATATGGGGATGTGCTTACAGGGGATAATCGCAATCGGGCATGGACGTATATCGGAGTTGTCGTTGTAGGAACTGTGGTCACCGGATATATCGCCGCATTGCGGCTTCAGCGCAAAATTGATTTGCTCGATCTCAATATGTTGAAAGTATCTAAAGGAAATCTTGCGGTTCGCATGCCTGATGCGGAAGATGCTTCTTTTGGACGGGTCTATCAGGAATTTAATGTGATGATGGAGTCCATTGAGAAAAAAATGAGGTTACTCCAGCGGCTTGGTGAGCAAGAGGTAATTGAAAAGGAACAGGCTTCTGAGCGTGCCGTTATCGAAGAACGTAAACGAATGGCAAGGGATCTGCATGACACAGTGAGTCAACAACTATTCGCCATGCACATGTCTGCTTCATCCCTTCCCCGTCTGCTAGAGATGAATCCGGAGCATGGTCGCAATGTGCTCGACCAGTTAATTCAGATGTCTCATATTGCACAGCGCCAGATGCGTGGATTGATCGCGCAACTCAGGCCGATTGAATTGGAGGGACGCGACCTAACTGCAGCACTCGACAGCTGGTTCCCTGATTATTGTCGGCAAAATGGTTTAAAAGGCGTGAAAGAGCTGGAGTTGGATGGCGGAGTCTCTGATGCCATTGAGCACCAGCTGTTTCTCATTATTCAGGAGGCTGTAGCCAATGTTGTTAAACATGCTGAAGCTGGACTCGTTAGTCTGGCTATCCGGGAATCGGAGCATCAGATCAGCATGAGCATTAGTGATGACGGGCAAGGTTTCTTGCAACAGACGGAGCGACCAGGCTCATATGGGTTGTCCACGATGCGAGAACGTGCCGAGAAGCTGGGCGGTCAGGTGCAGATTATATCCAAGCCTGGGGCGGGTACGACGGTACGAGTGCTCATCCCGAAATTTGATAACGTGTCCGAGGAGGAATCAGAATGAATGGCAAAGTAAACGTAATGATTGTGGATGACCACGATATGGTACGAATGGGCTTGAAGACTTACCTCATGCTGGAGCCTACGTTCCATGTGATGGCGGAAGCAGGTAACGGGCAACATGCACTCGATCAGCTACGTCAGATGAAGGATTCGGAAATGCCGGACCTGATTCTGATGGATCTGATGATGCCGGTGATGAACGGAGCTGAGGCTACGCAAGCCATCATGTCTGAATTTCCGAATATGAAGATTGTCATGCTGACCAGTTTTCTGGAAGATGATCTCGTTGTTCAAGCGATTGAGGCAGGAGCAGTAAGTTATGTGCTCAAAACGGTATCCGCCGAAGAACTGATCTATGCTCTTCAAGGTGCTAACCGAGGCATGCCCGTGATGACAGGAGATGTCTCACAGGCGTTAACGCGAGGCATCCGGCAGCGGACGGCGAGGGATAGTGAATCTGGACTTACGGATCGGGAGAAGGAAGTACTTCTACTTATTGCTGAAGGGAAAACCAATAAAGATATCGGAGAAGAATTACATATCAGTATTAAAACCGTTAAAACACATGTAAGTAATTTGCTGATGAAATGTGAGATGGATGATCGGACGCAACTGGCGATTTACGCACATCGGCAAGGATGGGTGAAGAAGCAAGGCTGAAAATGTTGCTATGACGGGAAAAATCAGCAAATATTGCATGCTTTTATCTCCTTTTTAATTGTTTTTAAGGTACGATTAAGGTTCAAAGTACAAAATAAGGACAGTTAAAGAATATCTCTTGCAAATAAGAGATTGGGAGGTAGAGAGGCATGGACGAACGTAATTATAGATCAAATCGACAAGATGAGGAAAAAGAAACGAATCAAACTGAAAATCGCAATCCTGCCGGAAATGATGACTCCTCGTATTATTATTCTTACGGACCATTCCAGTCCGTGAGTCAGGAAGATACAGCTAGTGGCAATGGGCCAAGGCAAGAAGGAAATGTGGAGATTACAAGACCAGATCCAATAAAACCTGTACCTTCTTACCATAATAATGACTCCTCTGGTCAAACGGGCAGAATGTCTGGCGGCGGTTCGGGTCATGGCGGAGGTCAAGGAAATGGAAATAACAATGGTAACTGGAACTATAACAACCGTAGACCAAGGTCTTCTGTAAGATCACTTCTGTTCTCCTTTATCGCAGGTATGTTAGTCATCACTGTGTTGATGTACACAGCCGACAGAACAAACATGTTCACACCCCAAGCCGCGCTGACGAATAACGGAACGGAATCTGCTCAGGAAACACCGAGTAATACAGGTGGAGGTAACAACGTGACGGCGTCCTTGCTACCGACAGGTAAAGAGGATGTATCCTCTGTGGTGAAACAGGCGAGCCCGGCTGTGGTGAAAATTGAAACGCTGGCTAAACAGTCCACACGTGGTTCTGGACAAGGTGGAGCAAATACAAACGATCCGTTGTATCAATATTTCTTTGGTGGCGGACTTGGTGGACCTAACGGAAATCAACAACAAGAACAAGGTCAACAGCCTCAACCTCAAGCGAGCAATCAACTCGTACCCATGGGGATCGGCTCCGGATTTATTTTTGACAAAGAAGGTTATATACTGACGAACCAGCACGTTGTTCAAGGTGCAGATGTCATTCAGGTAACACTTGAGAACAATAGCAAGCCATATGAAGCTAAATTACTGGGAAGCAGTTTTGATCTTGACCTTGCCGTGTTGAAAATTGAGAAAAATAGCGGAGATAAAGATTTCCCTGTAGCACCGCTAGGCAACTCAAATAGCACACAAGTTGGTGAATGGCTTGTAGCGATTGGTAACCCGGAAGGTTTTGAACATACAGTAACTGCAGGTGTTCTTAGTGCCAAAGAACGTACGATCAGCATTCCGGATCAAGAAACAGGTAAAACACGTGAATACAGCCACTTGTTGCAAACAGATGCTTCGATTAACCCGGGTAACTCGGGTGGTCCGTTGCTGAATCTGAATGGAGAAGTTATCGGTATGAACGTTGCTGTAAGTGCGGATGCTCAAGGTATCGGTTTTGCAATCCCGTCCAGTGTCATCTCTGAAGCGGTGAAATATCTGAAAGAGAACAAAGATGTTCCGAAAGAACCTGTACCGTTTATCGGTGCTTCTCTGATGAATCTCACCCCGGAAGTGGCCAAACAAATGGGAACAAATATTACGGAAGGTTCAGTTGTTGCAAGCACGGTGTACCAATCTCCAGCTTACCAGTCTGATCTGAGACCGTATGATATCATTACCGGCGTAAATGGTACTTCAAAAGCAACAAGTCAGGATTTGATCGACTTTATCAAGACTCAGAAAGTCGGCGGAGAGATTACGCTTAATGTTGTACGTGACGGCAAGAAGATTGATGTGAAAGTGAAAATTGGCAACAAGTATGATTACGATACAACACAAACACAGCAACAATAGTTGCAACCAGGTTGAAGTAGATGAAGGTAAGAACGGAAGGGTTTAAGGCCCTTCCGTTTTTTTGCACGATGTTTCTGTTCTGTTTTTGCATAGTTTCTCTATTATGGATTATGGAGAAGATGCGAATCGGGCTTTGGCCTGTTACAATGGGGATACAACGATAGGGTAAAGGAGAAAGACCATGCGCTCAACGATTTTAATTGTAGATGACGACGAGAAAATTGTGTCTATGCTGCGCCGAGGCCTGGCATTTGAAGGATATGAGGTTCAGACAGCTTCTAACGGAGCAGAAGGCCTAAGCAAGCTGATGGATAAGGAGCCGGATATCGTAGTGCTCGATGTGATGATGCCGCAGATCGATGGCTTTGAGGTATGCCGCAGATTGAGAGAAGCAGGTAGTAAAGTTCCTGTGCTAATGCTTACTGCAAAGGATGAGGTTCAGAGCCGGGTGACCGGACTGGATACCGGTGCTGACGATTATTTGGTGAAGCCGTTCGCGCTGGAAGAATTGCTCGCACGTGTCCGTGCTTTGCTGCGTCGCAAAGCGGATATCTCCAACGTGGTAGACAATCGCTTGGTATATGAAGATATCATTCTGGATAACGATTCACGCGAAGTGCTCCGAGATGGCAAACGTCTTGAACTGACAGCAAAAGAGTTTGAATTGCTTAATCTGTTTATGCAAAATCCGAGAAGGGTACTGTCTCGTGACCTCATTATGGATAAAATATGGGGATACGATTATAGCGGCGAGTCCAATGTGCTAGAGGTCTATATCGCGATGCTTAGACAGAAAACAGAAGAGCATGGTGGCAAACGTCTCATTCAGACGATCCGGGGAGCCGGCTACATTTTGAGAGGTGACTCGTAGCATGTCCATTCGGTTGAGACTAACCGCATGGTATTCGGGAATTCTGGCAGCCGTGCTGATCTTTTGGGGTGTGGTCATTTATGCTTTTGTGTATTTTAATACCTACAACGAAGTAGAACAGCAGTTAAGGGAAAAGAGCCTGCGGATCACGGAACAGATCGGGGTTAATCCATTATCGCAGACACTTGATCTTGATCCTTTTGCAGAGAGCCAGCTTCAGGAAGCTCAAATCTACATTCAACTGGTGGACTATGAAAGCAGATCGGTTAAGTTCTCAGGTAATATGGAGAAAGCGGACATTACCTTTCCTGTGATTAATATTAACCGTATTCGTGATGAGATAGGGATCTCCAAAGTCAGTGTGCATGGTATCCCTTTTCTCGTTAATCAGCAGGCGCTGTCTCTTAAGGGAACGAATGACATCAGGGGACTACTTCAAGTGGGAGCTAATGTCAGTTCACAGGAGCGTTTGCTTGAGGCTTTAAGGAATATCCTGGTGTTCGGATGGCTTGTAGCTATGGCGCTTGCCATTACATCCGGTTTGATTCTGGCCCGTAAGTCCATGCGGCCGTTGGTTAATGTGATTGATGCCGCTAATCAGATTCAGTCTGGAGACGATCTTAGTGTACGTATTCAGTATTCGGGGCCGAAGGATGAGATCGGTCGTCTGATTGAAACGGTGAATAACATGCTGGAGCGAACCGAGCTGTCTTTCCGTGGGCTGGAAGAGACGAATACGGCACAGCGCCGATTCGTATCCGATGCTTCCCACGAGCTACGGACACCGTTGACTACCATTCGAGGAAATGTGGATTTCCTGAAAAAGCTGTGGGATCAAGAGGGGAATGAACGTCCGAATCTGGATGAAGAAACGATCAGGCAGATGTCTCTTGAGGCGATTGAGGATATGGCTGATGAGGGCAAGCGTATGAGCCGTCTGATCAGCGATATGTTATCCCTTGCCAGAGCGGATACAGGTCAGAAGATCGAGCTTAATCCCATTCCGCTGCAGATTCTGGTGCAGGAAGTAGCACGTAGAGCCCAGTTCCTGGATCGTCAGGCAGACTGGCTTCCTGGGGATCTGTCGATTCTGAACGGTATTTACGTAAACGGAAGCAAAGATTATCTGCAACAAGTCTTGTTTATTTTTATAGAAAATGCCTTTAAATACACCCCGGAGGGTTCAGTTACGCTGGATGCTCTGTTGTATAAAGGGCAGGTCGGACTGCGGATCAGTGATACGGGAATCGGTATGGAACGAGATCAGGTGCCGTTTATATTTGACCGTTTCTACCGGGCAGACGAATCTCGCGGAGCAACGCCGGGCATCGGACTTGGATTATCCATTGCCAAATGGATCATTGAGGAGCATAACGGGTCGGTTGAAGTGGTAACGAGACGAGGAGAAGGAACCACTTTTATCATCTGGTTGCCTGTGGTCTTTGCCCCGCCTATCGAATAAAGGTATAATAGGATGAAGACTGCAATTACATCGGCCTATACAGCCGAAAAGAAAGCGGGTGGCAACCAAGTGGAAGTACTGCGAATTTCGCCGCGGGGATATTGTTACGGAGTTGTAGATGCCATGGTGCTTGCGCGTCAAGCGGCACGCAACCTGGATTTACCACGGCCTATTTATATATTAGGTATGATTGTGCATAACAAACATGTGACCGATTCTTTTGAAGATGAGGGCATTATTACGCTGGACGGTCCTAATCGGATGGAGATTCTGAATCAGGTGGAGAGTGGCACGATTATTTTTACGGCTCACGGTGTCTCGCCGGAGGTACGTAAGCTGGCTCGGGAGAAGGGGCTGACCACAGTAGATGCAACCTGTCCAGATGTGACGAAGACTCATGATCTGATCCGGGAGAAGACGGCTGAAGGTTATGATATTATCTACATCGGTAAGAAGAATCACCCGGAACCGGAAGGTGCGATTGGTGTTGCACCAGACCGTGTTCATCTGATTGAGAAGGAAGAAGAGATTGAAGGTCTGAACGTGCCTGCGGGGAAAATTTTGATTACCAATCAGACGACAATGAGTCAATGGGACATCAAACACATTATGAGCCGGTTGCTGGAGAAATTCCCAGGAGCTGAAATTCATAACGAAATATGTCTCGCTACGCAAGTACGTCAAGAAGCGGTAGCAGAGCAAGCTGGGCAGGCCGATCTTGTTATTGTTGTAGGTGATCCACGTAGCAATAACTCCAATCGTTTGGCACAAGTGTCCGAGGAGATTGCGGGCGTGACGGCATATCGTATATCCGACGTATCTGAAATTCAACAAGACTGGTTGAAAGGTGTGCAGAAAGTGGCTGTGACATCAGGCGCTTCAACTCCAACACCAATCACCAAGGAAGTTATTCAATATCTGGAGCAGTATGAGCATGATCAGCCGGAAACGTGGGAAATTGTGCGTACCGTTAATATGAGCAAGCTATTGCCTCCGGTTCGAGAGAAGACGCGTACCACATAGTTTCAAAAGTGAATAGGAAACATCCTGCTGTGCAGATCCTCGTTTCATTGGGACGTGACATAGCAGGATGTTTTTTTGTCTATACAGTTTATATTTTACCTGTAGAAAATACCGGATATAGTGATCACTCCTTGACGATAGGAAGAAACTGTGTTATATTTGCTTTAGTGATTAAAAGCTTAAAAGCGAACAAGCGTTTAAGTGTGACAGAGTTTTTGGGATACGGACCACAAGATAATCAGACGCACGATATAAACGAGTGCTCTTATACAAGGAAGGATGGGACAATTTATGATCGTAATCGCAGGCAAAGCTACCTCGGAGGACCAAATTCAAGATATCGTTAGTGTGATTGAAAAGGAAGGGTTGCAGGCACATGTATCACGTGGAGAGGATCGCACCATCATTGGATTAATTGGTAAAGTTGAACCTAAAATGCAAGAACACTTGCGCCAAATGAAGGGCGTCGAGAACGTGGTGAAGATTTCGAAATCTTACAAATTGGCAAGTCGTGACTTCCATCCAGAAGATACCGTAATTTCGATCAAAGGTGTAGATATCGGCGGGAAAGAACTTGTCGTTATGGGCGGACCTTGTGCGGTTGAATCTGCAGCACAGATTGATGAGATCGCTGGCCTTGTGAAAGCTGCAGGTGGTCAAGTTCTTCGTGGTGGTGCCTTCAAACCACGTACAGGACCGTATAGCTTTCAAGGAACAGGTGTAGAAGGTCTGATCATGATGGCGGAAGCAGGCCAGAAGCATAATCTATTGACGATTACCGAAGTCATGACGCCTGAATACGTAGATATTTGCGCAGAGTATGCGGATATTCTGCAGGTGGGTACACGTAACATGCAGAACTTCGACTTGTTGCGCAAGTTAGGTGAGTGCGGCAAACCGGTATTGTTGAAGCGCGGATTCAGTGCGACATACGATGAATTGCTTAATGCGGCGGAGTACATCCTCGCTGGTGGCAATCCAAATGTGATGTTATGTGAACGAGGTATCCGTACGTTTGAACAATACACTCGTAATACGCTGGATCTGTCGGCAATCCCTGTCTTGCAGTCTTTGAGCCATCTACCAGTCATCTCTGACCCGAGCCATGGTACGGGACGTCGTGAACTGGTAGAACCGATGACCAAAGCTTCGGTAGCTGCTGGAGCTAACGGCTTGATTATTGAGATGCACACAGATCCCGATAACTCCATGACTGGAGACGGTGTGCAGTCTCTGTTCCCTGATCAGTTTGCGAACCTGTTACAAGATCTGGAGAAACTAGCCCCGATTGTTGGGAAAACATTTAACACAGCTAAACAGCCTGCTGCATTTTTCCCGGCACGTGTAGGCGTATAATTAACACGGTTATAGAGATTTGAAGAGTCAAAACCGGACTTCTGTTCAGATTTGTTCCTTGTGAACAATTTGGGTAGATGTCCGGTTTTTCGTCTGTTTTGCACAGATGAACATATTTATTAATCAAAGGTGATAAGAAACATTTATGATGTCACGATTTTCCATGATTTAGGGTGTTTTTGGGGTCGCTTCACCGCATTAAATCGGTCAAATATAAACTATTTGCTTTGTTATATGCATTTTTGAATATTATAAAATGTAAGTATACCTAACATGCTCGCAAAAAATACCTTACATAAGTATTGACGATGTTATGTTTCAGAATTTATAATGACGACAGAAAAAAATTCGAATATATAGACATTTTCTTCGTGGGGTTGTTTAATGTTCGGAATATTTGGGAGGACGAATACATGTCGGTTGAAAACGTATTGAAATCAATTCAAGAGAACAACATCGAGTGGGTAGATTTTCGTTTTGTAGATTTGGCTGGTCGTGCGCATCATATCTCTTTGCCAGCTTCGGCTGTTGATGCAGACACGTTCGTAAATGGAGTAGCGTTTGATGGTTCTTCTATCCAAGGTTTCCGTGGTATTGAAGAGTCCGATATGGTTATGATGCCTGACCCTGAAGCGACTTATGTCGATCCGTTCACTGCACACCCTACATTGAATGTTATGTGTGACATTTTCACACCGGATGGCGAGCGTTATGAGCGTGACCCACGCAGTATCGCAGTTAAAGCTGAAGCTTTCCTGAAAGAAAGCGGCGTAGGTACTGCAGCGTTCTTCGCACCAGAGTCCGAGTTCTTCATCTTTGACGATGTTCGTTATGAGAGCGGCACGAACAGCTCTTCTTACTTCGTTGATTCCGAAGAAGCATCATGGAACACAAACCGCAAAGAAGAAGGCGGCAACCTGGGCTTTAAAGTTCGCACTAAAGGTGGATATGTTCCAGTAGCTCCAGTGGATACCCAACAAGATATCCGTAGCGAAATGTGTCGTTTGTTGGAAGAAGCTGGTTTGTCCATCGAGCGTCATCACCATGAAGTAGCGACTGCGGGTCAAGCTGAAATCAATTTCCGTTTTGATACGTTGAAGAAAACAGCAGATAACCTGCTTGTATACAAATACATCGTGCACAATACGGCACGTCAATATGGTAAAGTAGCAACATTCATGCCAAAACCATTGTTTGGTGATAACGGAAGCGGAATGCACGTTCACCAATCGATCTTCGATGGCGATTCCCCATTGTTCTATGACAAAGGCGGTTATGCTAACCTGAGCGAAATGGCCCTGCACTACATCGGAGGTATCTTGTACCACGCTCCAGCACTGATTGCTTTGACGAACCCAAGCACGAACTCGTTCAAACGTTTGGTTCCTGGTTATGAAGCACCAGTTAACTTGGTATACTCCAAAGGTAACCGTTCTGCAGCTGTACGTATCCCGGTAGCAGCGGTAACACCTAAAGGTTGCCGTATCGAGTTCCGTACACCTGACTCCACTGCTAACCCTTACTTGGCATTCTCCGCAATGCTGATGGCTGGTCTGGACGGAATCAAACGCAAAATCAACCCAACTGAGCTCGGATATGGTCCACTCGATAAAAATATCTACGACCTTTCTGATGCAGATAAAGAAAACATCCGCAGTGTACCGGCTTCCCTCGAAGAAGCACTGGATGCACTGGCAGCTGATAACGAGTTCTTGACTGAAGGTGGCGTGTTCACCAAAGAATTCATCGATAATTACATCAACCTCAAACGCGATGAAGCTAAAGCTGTTGCAATCCGCATTCATCCGCATGAGTACAGTCTCTACTTCGACTGCTAATCGGTTGGAGTCAGAACCGAAATTGTTCCAAATCAAAGCCTCCGGGATGCTTCTCGGAGGCTTTTCCTTGAAACAAACAGTATAGCGCTTTAACTTTTTAGGGTG
This sequence comes from Paenibacillus sp. NN59, assembly GCF_057597225.1. NCBI lineage: Bacteria > Bacillati > Bacillota > Bacilli > Caryophanales > Paenibacillaceae > Paenibacillus > Paenibacillus sp. NN59. The sequence goes on from NZ_CP199678.1 coordinate 2,039,145, forward strand.
ATAAAGGAATTTGATGGCTTTTAACGAGTTTTCAGTGCATATTCCCCTTGAAGCGTTCAGGGAATACTGATATCATAGCGATAATATTTACTTCATATGTCAGTTAAGGATGGAAAGGGCGGGGGATTTTGTGACAAAGAGAGCGTATAACTTTAATGCAGGACCAGCAGCGTTGCCACTAGAAGTATTGGAGCGTGCTCAGGCGGAATTTGTAGATTTTCGTAATACAGGCATGTCGATTATGGAGATGTCTCACCGTGGGGCCGTGTACGAGTCTGTACATAATGAAGCTCAGGAGCGATTGCTGTCGTTGCTAGGCAATCCGAAAGGGTATAAAGTTCTTTTCTTGCAAGGCGGTGCAAGCACACAATTCGCGATGTTGCCTATGAACCTGCTTGGGGCGGGTCAGACAGCTAGTTACATCATGACAGGCAGCTGGGCCAAAAAGGCTCTGTCTGAAGCGAAGTTAATTGGTGAGACACAGATCGTAGCTTCTTCAGAATCCGATAAATTTATGAAATTACCGGATGTTTCGAATCTGAGTTTGCCTGAACGTACGGCTTATGTGCATGTAACTTCAAATGAGACAATTGAAGGTACACAATTCAAGGCTTTCCCTGATACCGGATCGGTACCGCTCATCGCAGATATGTCCAGTGATATTTTCTGCAAACCGTTTGATCTGAATCAGTTTGGCATGATCTATGCAGGTGCACAGAAGAACCTCGGTCCTTCGGGAATTACCGTTGTTATTGCACGCGAGGAATTGGTGAGTGAATCTCCGAAAACCATTCCAACCATGTTCCGTTACAGCACGCATGTAGATAACAATTCCCTGTATAATACGCCGCCATCCTTCTCGGTATATATGGTGAACGAAGTGTTAAAATGGATCGAGGAACAAGGCGGTCTGGCTGGTGTGGAACAAAAAAATATCAAGAAAGCGGAGCTGCTCTACAATACAATTGATTCCTCAGGGGATTTCTATCGTGGTTGCGTTGCAGCAGAAGACCGCTCGTTGATGAATGTGACGTTCAGACTCGCATCTGAGGAACTGGAGAAGAAATTCATTAAAGCTTCGGAGCAAGAAGGTTTTGTAGGTCTGAAGGGGCATCGCAGTGTAGGAGGACTTCGTGCTTCGATCTATAACGCGGCTCCATATGAGAGTGTTAAGGCCCTTACCGACTTTATGAACCACTTCCAACAGGCGAACGGATAATCCCTGAGAAACGAACGTATGACCAAATATGGCAGTAGTGAAGCTTCGATGAACTATCCTACTGTTGTGGCAAAGCCTTCCACATTGACGTGTGGAGGGCTTTTCTTTAAAATTAGAGGATTGTTGTGTACATGAAAATGAAATAAAAGGAGATTAAACACATATGGCTTTACACATCGTTCTGGTTGAACCAGAGATTCCGGCTAACACGGGCAATATCTCGCGGACTTGTGCCGCGACTGGCACCCACTTACATCTCGTGCGTCCTTTAGGATTTCGGACAGATGATGCAACTTTAAAACGTGCCGGGCTGGACTACTGGCATGCCGTTCATATTGAATATCATGATTCTTTTGACGAGGTTCAGCAGAAGTATCCGAACGGACGGTTTTTCTACGCAACAACGAAAGCGAAAAACCGGTATTCCGATTTCGAATTTCAGGATGGAGATTTTCTTGTGTTTGGTAAAGAAACGAAAGGACTCCCACCTGAATTAATTGCTGCTAATCCAGAAACTTGCATGAAGATGCCGATGAGTGGTGATGTTCGCTCATTAAACCTTTCCAATTCAGCAGCAATTATTGTATATGAAGCACTGCGTCAGCTAAATTTCCCAGGACTGGATTAGTGAATGGTATCCGAAAAGACGGTTAGAATTCGCTAAAAAAACATTTTTCAAAAAAAAGGACAAAAAATGTTTATTTCCAGCAGGATTCGACAAAATTTTGGCGAATCTATAGATATAGTACTAATGTACCTAGAAATTCAGAGTAAGATAGGAGAGGTGTGCCGTAGCTATGAAGCCAGCTGGAGTAGTTCGCAAAGTTGACCAATTGGGTAGGATCGTATTGCCTAAATCTTTGCGCAAAAGGTATCAAATGAATGAAGGAGATCCTGTAGAAATTTTAGTTCAAGGGGATCACATTATCTTGGAAAGATACCGTCCGAAATGTATTTTCTGCGGATCAATGGAAGATGTCAATGACTTTAAAGAGCGTTACATATGCGCACAATGCTTAGAAGAAATGACTCAGCTTTCATAAAAGCAAGCAAAAAACACTATGGAGCATACAAACTCCATGGTGTTTTTGTTTTTTTAATGTTTAACGTTGTATAAGATGACACAGCGACTTGGAAGCTCGTTCTTGCACCCAGTGTCTATGTAAACTAATAAATCATCCTTAGTTCGACTGATTTAGCGCTGGCAAAATCTGATCCCATACAGCGTTCAGGATGCCTTGCATATTCTCCTCTTCACTGTTGATACTGATGACAGCCTCTTTGGAAGGCAGGACAATGCAGAATTGACCATAAGCTCCATCTGCTCGGTAAGCGTCATGCGAACACATCCAGAACTGATAGCCATAGCCTTTTCCCCAATCTCCATCGCCATTCGTTTCGATCTGTTTACGTGTAACGACTCTGATCCAATCTGCTGGAACCAGTTGTTTACCGTTCCAGCGACCTTCCTGAAGTAGAAACTGTCCAAATCGGCTTAGTTCTTCATTACTCAGCCAAAGGCCCGCACATCCCAAGGTAACTCCGAGTGGAGAAGTCTCCCATTGGATATCAACCATGCCTAGTGGTTCAAAAAGACGTGGAATGAGGTAATCCTTTACTGTCAGACCAATAGCCTCTTGCAACATGGCCGAGATCATAAACGTATCACCACTACTGTAAGTAAAATGTTCTCCTGGCATTCGATCCAATGATAGAGACATGTAGTGTTTGACCCAGTCCTTTTCCTCTAAAGAAGCTCGTTCGTCAGCCCAGAGGGGTGGGTCATCGTGACCTGATGACATGCGAAGCAGATCCCTCAATGTGAGCTCTCGCGGAGAGGGCAGTTGTGAGGGGGGGCGCTGTGCTTGGTCATAAGGGAAGTAATCGCCCAAAGTGTCATCCAACTGAATAAGTCCTTCTTCAACGGCAAGTCCAACCGCCATGCAGGTAAAGGATTTACTTACAGAATGTTGCACACGCCTGCGATCTCCGTCCGAATGCCATTCATCCAGAAGTCGCCCATTTTGTAGTACACGCACAGAGTGCACAACAAGCTTCTCTTCTGTGATTGTGTCAATAAATCCTTTAAGTTGTTCTGCCATGATAACCCTCCAGTTCCAAGCGTTTACCTGAATGAATTCAGTCTGGTGAAACGTTTCCGTAATCTGATTGCAAAATTAGAACTCATGTTAGTATATTCTCGGTTTGATGTCAATTCCAGTGTAATAATGAATGATTAAATCCGAAAATACTCGTTATAAAAGTGCCTTTTGAATCAAAATTGGAACAATCAGGTCACTTTTTTGATAAAAAAACGCGAAAATTGTAAAAAGGTTATTGACAGGGTTTAGTCAACGGGATTATGATTTATTCGAAACGATTCGAAGAAATCGCTTCCAAGTAAAATGTTGATATTTAAACTCCAAGTAAATCAATGTTGATTGTTTTTGAAACGATTCGAGAGAATCGTTTCGATAACCAAAGCCGGTAAAGGTGAGCATGTTGGGGGAAGTAACAGCAAGCAAAGAAAGAGAAAAAGCAAACCGCAGTTAAAAGCAACAAAGATGAAAGGGGTTACGATCAATGGCGCATATTACGATCGAAACCGGATCGCCCACATTATGCATGAATACAAGCATACACGTGGTATCCAGTGACTCCGGAGAGACTTCAGGCGGTACACTATATCTGCTTCACGGGGCAGGAGACAATGCGAGTACCTGGCAACGTCTGACCACCATTGAGATGTATGCAGCCCAGTATGGTTGCACCGTCATCATGCCTGAAGCCAATCGCAGTTATTACACGGATATGGAATACGGCCTGAATTACTTCCACTACATCACGAAGGAACTGCCTGAACTATGTGAAAGGCTACTGAAGCTGAATTCCGACCCAGCCAAAACTTATGTTGCCGGTTTGTCCATGGGCGGATATGGAGCGTTGAAATGTGGGTTGACCTATCCTGAGCAGTACAGCAAAGTGGTGTCTTTATCCGGTGTAACGAATATTCAGGCGCGGCTTCGTGATCCCCATATGCCCGAAGGTATGATCAAGGAAATGAAAGCGGTTTTTGGGGAACGGTTACAGGTAAAGGCTGATCAGGATATTTACGCATTGTCAGCCAGACTGCTGGAGCAGGGAGGAGCCTTGCCGAAGATATTGAGTTGTTGCGGGGACCATGATCCTTTCGTGGACATGAATCGGGACTACGCCGAGTATATGCAGGGAACTGCATTTGATTTTCGGTATGTAGAAACACCTGGCACGCATGAATGGCGATTTTGGGAACAGCATCTGAAAACGATGTTTGATTTTCTTTACAACGACAACACCATAGTAGAGTGAGGAGATGCAAATTGAAACCTGCAGCCGAAGGACCTAACAAAAAGCTGAAGGCAAACCTGAGAGGTAAGTCCCTTTGGACTGAAATCTGGAAACACCGAATGACGTATACCCTGCTTATTCCAGGGATGGTCTGGTTGATCCTGTTTGCCTATATGCCGATGGGCGGCCTGTCACTGGCGTTCAAAGACTACAAGGCTAACCTTGGAATCTGGGGAAGTCCGTGGAGCGGATTTGAAAACTTCAAATACGTCTTCCGCGATCCGACCTTTATTGATGCCGTATGGCGGACGCTTTACATTAACATTTTGAAGCTGATTATTCAGTTCCCGTTTCCGATTATTCTGGCACTGCTGTTGAATGAGTTGCGGATGCGCAGAGGGAAGAAGTGGTTCCAGACCGTCCTGACATTTCCGCACTTCCTGTCCTGGATCATCGTATCCGGTGTAGTCATTAACGTGCTTGCCTATGACGGACTTGTAAACAGTGCACTTGGATTACTTGGTTTGCCGACGATTAATTTCTTGGGTTCGGAATCCAACTTTGTTCCGATGTTGTTGCTGACTGACATCTGGAAATCGAGCGGCTGGGGCGCAATTATCTTCCTAGCAGCAATCTCCGGTATCGATCAGGATCAATATGAATCTGCACAGATCGATGGAGCATCCCGGATGCAACAGATGTTTCGTATTACGTTGCCAAACATCATGCCAACGATCATGGTTATGTTTATTTTGTCGGTGGGCGGATTGATGTCCTCCGGTTTCGACCAGATTTTCAACTTGGCGAATGCCGCGACGAAAAATGTATCTGAAGTACTCGATGTATATATCTATCGGATTACGTTCCAGTCATCAACCGACTTTTCATTCTCGACAGCGGTCAGCTTGTTCCGTTCCCTGGTGAATATGGCGCTGCTGCTTCTGGCCGACAGATTTGCCAAGTGGCTTGGTGGAGACGGTTTATTCCGATAAGAGAGGAGGAGAAGTGAGATGAGCAAAGCTGGAAGAAAACCTAAGATTGGCACCGAACGAATGACCTTTCTGGATTACTTGATATTCGCCGTTTTACTGGTACTTGCACTGATGATTCTGATTCCGTTCTGGAATGTCATTATGATCTCATTTGCAACCCAAAAAGAGTATGCTGATAATCCGTTCCTGATGTTCCCGAAAGAGTTCACGCTGGATTCATATAAAGCACTGTTCGCTGACGGAAGAATCCTGTCGGGTTACAAAAATACATTGATCTTGCTAATTATTGGTTTACCGCTGAGCTTGTTCCTGACAACAAGCATGGCTTACGGACTGAGCCGCAGTAATTTCCCATTTAAAAAGTTTCTCTTTTTCCTGGTACTGTTCACCATGATCTTTAACGGGGGGGTCGTTCCTCTGTATCTGATTATGAAATCACTGCATCTGACAGGCACGTTATGGTCTGTCATTCTCGCAGGAAGCTTCAGTGCCTTTAACATGATTCTGATGATGAACTACTTCTATACCTTGCCTGAATCGCTGATGGAATCCGCGAGACTTGATGGTGCAGGGGAGTGGAGAATTCTTTTCTCCGTGGTGCTTCCACTGGCCACGCCTATTATGGCAACTATCACGCTCTTCTACGGTGTAGCTTACTGGAACAGCTGGTATGATGCGATGATCTTCCTGCGAAAAGCGGATCAGTTACCATTGCAGAACGTGTTAAGGAACATCATTGTAACTTCTACAACGAATGCATCCAACGCATCTAGTGTGGATGCAGTAAAGCTGAGCGGTTTCTCCATGGGGATGAAAATGGCAGCGGTATTTGTCACGATGGTACCTATTATGTGTTTCTTCCCAATGCTGCAAAAGCACTTTGCCAAAGGGGTATTAACAGGGGCTATCAAGACCTGATATACACATAAGATTTCAATGCTTCAGCAATTCGACTAAAAACATGGGGGTAAAAGCATGAAAAAGGGCAAAAAGTTGTCAGTCAAATCGTTATTTGCGATCACACTCTGTCTCATGGTACTGGTAGTATCCGCTTGTTCTAACAGTAGCAAAGGCTCAGATGGTGGCAACGAAAAGGATGCGGAAGGAAATTACAAAGATAACCTGACCATTTCTGTAGCGAATCTGACCGAAGTGAAAAACGGAAATATGGACAATGAGTTCCATAAATTCTGGGAAGACAAGTTTAACATCAAATGGGATTACAACTACATTGACTGGGATTCATGGGGGGAGAAGCTTCGTCTCTGGATTAACTCTGGTGACCTGCCCGATGTAGCCGTATGGAATTATGTACACGGCGATGCCATCAACAACATCGATCAAGGCTTGTTCTATAAGTTCCCGGATGATTGGAAAGAAAGATGGCCTAATGTTGCTGCGGCTTACAAGCTGACAGGACTGGGTGACAAGCTGGAAGAACTGACAGGCGGCACGTATGTGCTTCCTAGACCTATCTATTTCGAAAACAAACCGGCTGACCCGCTGACGAACCAAATTGGTGTTATTGCTCTTCGTAAAGACTGGGCAAAGGCGGTTGGGTTTGAACTGAAAGATGCGTATACAACTTCCGAATTGAATCAGTTTGCTGAACTGGTAAAAGAAAAGGACCCAGGTAAGGTGGGTAATAAACTGGTGCCATTGTCTTACAATGCTGCTGATGCAATGACTAACATCATCATGCCTAACAGTGTGCATGCGATGACAGATGTTCCATTTTATAAAGGTGAAGATGGTCAGTTCCATTGGGGTCCTGCAGATCCAGAAACGCTGACGGGTCTGAAATTGATGCAAAAAGCGTACAAGGATGGACTGCTTAATCCAGAGTTCTACACTTGGAAAAATAATGAAGGACAAAACAACTTCAAAGTAAAAGGTACTGCGGCAGTAACCAGTCTTGGTGGACTTGCTTCTTACAGACAAGGTCTGGATTCTGATATGAGAAAAAATCTTGGCGTCAACAGTGATGATCTCGTTCACACAGCGATCGTTCTTGGTGATGATGGTAAATACCGCAACATGGAGCAAGCGAATTTCTGGTCTGCTCTGATTTTTAACCCGAACATCAGTGATGAGAAATTTGAACGTATCATGGACTTGATCGATTACTCCGCAACCAAAGAAGGACAATTGCTGATCAACATGGGCTTTGAAAACAAAGATTGGAAATACGATGAGAACAAAGAATTGGTAAGCTTGTTGCCAGAGGGAACTGTCTTGGAAGACAAATACCCTGCACGTTTTGAAGGACTTTATCTTCTTGGCGATGACTTCAGTGTAGTAAACCCTGCAATCAAAAAAGATTATCGTGATAGAGCAGTAGAATTGTTCCAGGAGAAAGCAAAGCTTGGTACTGAAAGTAAATCACTTGCACCTTACGATTGGGATGTTAACCTGTACGACTCCAAAGCGAAGAGCCAAGCATCTTTCGATTATCAAAACGAATATGCGAACTTGATCCTCAAAGGCGGAGACTTGGAAGCTAACTGGAAAGAGTGGGTTAATAGCAAAATGTCTCTGGTTCAGCCTTATCTGGACGAATTGAACGAAAAGTTCAAATAAACGTAATGAAATGAACAACAACAAGGAGATAACAGGAGCGTTCTGTCTCTCCGTCCGATTGAACCCGGTGCGCGGTCTCTCCCCGAACGCAGCCGGGTTCTTTCTTTCAATTAAAAGGTAGTGGAGGATGGTTACGTGAATAATCAGCAGTTGATGGATTTAGTGAATCAGATGACGTTGGAGGAGAAAGTGGCACAGCTGTTACAGCTGACTGCCAACTTCTATGAAGGAACAGATACGCAGGGACAGATTACAGGGCCGATGGAAGAGATGGGCATTACAGAGCAATCCGTTAGAGCGAGCGGCTCCATTCTTGGCTTATCCGGTGCACAAGCGATAATGGATGTACAACGGGCTTATATGGAAAAAAGCCGTCTCGGCATCCCGCTATTATTCATGGCAGACGTGGTGCATGGTTATAAAACGATCTTCCCGATCCCGCTGGCCATTGGCTGCTCATGGGATCTGGAACTTGCGGAGAAGAGTGCCGAGATTGCGGCGCGTGAATCCGCAGTATCCGGTTTGCATGTCACTTTTGCACCGATGGTCGATCTGGTTCGTGATCCGCGCTGGGGGCGTGTGATGGAAACAACGGGTGAAGACCCGTATCTAAATAGTTTATTTGCTGCTGCTTTTGTACGTGGTTATCAGGGTGATAACCTGACGGATGAGCTGGATCGTCTTGCAGCCTGTGTAAAACACTTTGCTGCGTATGGTGCAGCGGAGGGTGGGCGTGATTACAATACGGTAGATATGTCAGAGCGTCAGCTCCGTGAATATTATCTGCCAGCATATAAGGCGGCACTGGATGCTGGTGTGGAGATGGTCATGACTTCATTCAATACCGTTGATGGTATTCCAGCCAGCGGGAATGAGAAGTTAATGCGTAATATTTTGCGCGAAGAATGGGGCTTTGATGGCGTGCTAATCTCGGACTGGGCTTCCATTCGTGAGATGATTGCCCATGGTGCGGCCGAGGATGACCGGGAGGCGGCATACCGTGCGATTCGTGCGGGTGTAGATATGGAGATGATGACGCCATGTTACGTCAACCATTTGCCTGAACTGGTTCAAAAGGGTGAAGTGCAAGAGCACCTTGTTGATGAAGCGGTTTTGCGTATTTTGCAGCTCAAAGACAAGCTGGGTCTGTTCGATAACCCGTTCCGAGCTGCTGATCCGGAGCGTGAGCGCGAGATCGTTTTCTCCAAGGAACATCGTGAGGTATCACGAGAACTTGCTGCGAAGTCTGCGGTGCTGCTCAAAAATGACGGACAGACCCTTCCGCTACAACCTGATGCGAGAGTTGCATTAATTGGACCTTTCGCTCAAAGCGAAGACATCCTCGGCTGGTGGTCTTGTGAAGGTGTCAAAGCGGATGCGGTGAAGCTGGGAACAGCGTTACAGGAGCGCCTCCCACAAGGTAAGGTTCTTGTGGCTCAAGGCAGCGGTGTGCATACTATCACGGATGAGCAGATTGCCGCAGCGCTGGAAACAGCAAGTCAGTCTGATATCATCGTGCTTGCACTGGGTGAAGATTCCGAGATGAGTGGAGAAGGCGGCTCGCGGACAGATATTCGTTTGCCGGCAGCGCAGTTACAATTGGTACAGGCGCTCAAAACGGCAGGCAAACCAATTGCCAGTGTCATTTTCAATGGACGTCCACTTGATCTGAACGGGTTTATTAGCGAATCAGATGCTGTACTCGAAGCTTGGTTCCCAGGGAGTGAAGGAGGAGCAGCGATTGCGGATATTCTCACAGGAGCAGTGAATCCGTCCGCTCGACTTACGATGTCCTTCCCGCAATCGGTTGGACAAGTCCCGGTATATTACAACCATTTCAATACAGGGCGCCCAATCAACCCGGATAATACCGAGAATCGTTATGTTTCCCAATATATTGACAGTCCGAATGAACCGTTGTTCCCGTTTGGATACGGTCTTTCCTATACGACATTTGCTTATGGAGAGGTTGAAGTGTCGGGACAGGAGATGACTGCAAATGATTCTCTGACGGTTCAGGTGCGTGTAACCAATACAGGGGATCATGCTGGTGTAGAGACTGTGCAACTATACGTTCGGGATGTAAGCGGCGAAGTGGTTCGTCCGATGCGTGAGTTGAAAGATTATGTGAAGCTTTCCCTTGCACCGGGGGAAGCGGGTACGGCTAAGTTTACATTAAATAAAGAACAATTGCGTTATCATCATGCTGATCTCAGCTATCGCAGTGATCGTGGAGAGTTTCGTGTGATGGTTGGATCAAATAGCAGAGATACACAGAGCCAAACATTCAGACTTGTCTGAATCGTTTTATGCTGTAACGAGATGTCTGTTACTTCTTATTTTAAGTTCAGGTCTTTCATTAGGAAAGGCCTGATCAACATAACAGAGGAGCGAAGAATATGGTCAGTATCAAGGATATCGCCAAAAAGGCGGGAGTTTCCATCTCGACCGTATCGTACGCGCTGAATGGAAGCAATAAAGTCACCGATGAGACCCGTTCTAAAATTTTGGTCATCGCCAAAGAGCTGAACTATGTTCCCAACGCGGCTGCCAGAACCTTGAAAAAGAGAGAGTCACGGATTCTAGGTGTTTTTCTCACGGATTTCAGCGGTGATGTATACGGAGACTTGTTAACGGGTATGAAGGCGATATGTAATGCCCAGGGATATGATCTTATTGTATGTAGCGGTAAACAGTCTCATCGGATGTTGCCGGAGCGAATGATTGACGGGGCCATTATTCTCGATCATACGTTCTCAAGTGAGGAACTTATGCAGTATGCGGATCGAGGACATAAAATTGTAGTGCTTGACCGTGAGTTGAAACATCCTAATATTAATCAGGTACTGCTCGATAACAAGGCTGGGGCCACACTGGCGATGGAATATTTGATTGAACACGGGCACAAAAAGATCTACGTGGTTACAGGTCCTGAAGGTTCGTTTGACTCTGTACAAAGGTTGAAGGCTGTAAGACAGGTTACAGAGCGTCAGGCGGATGTGGAATGGATTGAAATCGTGGGAGATTTCGAGAAAAGCGGTGGGGAACGAGCTGCAGACCACATTATACGGACGTATAACGGACCGGCTGCTGTCTTTTGTCTTAATGATGAGATGGCTATAGGTTTATGTGATCGTCTTGCGGGTAGTGAACTCGAGATTGGCAATCAGATTGATGTCATTGGCTTCGATCATATTGAGCTTACCAACTATGTGCAGCCCAAACTGGCAAGCATCGATTATTCGAAACGAAAGTGGGGGGCGCTTGCAGCTGAACAGTTAATTAAAATTATAGCTGGAGAACCTGTGGATCACGAGCGCATATATGTCACGTTGGTGGAAGGGGAGTCCGTAACCGGACCGAATTCGGCTCAAGTCAGGTTGAACATGCCGAATGCAAACGAACGTGCAGTCAGTTACTAAACAAGTTTTTCGTGTCACCGCCGAGAGTTTGTTAGGTGAATTCAATTGTTATAGCAAGAGACAAGCTTTGGAGGGAGAGAACATCCTTTTAAAACTTGTCTTTTGCTGTATGCAGAAACATGAAAAAAGCCTCTCCGAAGAGAGACTTGGCCCTACAGTTACAGGCCTTTTGTTTTGTCTTGGTTGTAGGATGAAGTGAGGATACCTGTGATGAATAGTGTTAATACAACTGCAATAATCCAGAATGTCAGCGAAAACGACATACACTTCGCACCTCCTGCACAAGCTCATTTACTTCTATTATAACCATATTCGTTAGAAAAGGAATGCCTTGTCCCATCATTTGTAAAATAAAAAGTGGGTAGGAACAGGTCTCAGATTGCCATCCGAAGGGTTATTGATGACTCGATTATTCAGAATTAGCGATGAGGAGCCACCGCCATCGAGATTATAAGCGTCCACCACGCCAAGTTTAAGAAGTCGACCTTGCATCTCTTCGAGGGTAGCACCTGAACTTCCGCTCTCGTTATAACCATCGACAACCATAATCAGTAATTGATCATCTTTGTAGTTACCAATGACGGTTCGTGGAGCACGCTTCGGTGACACCTTCCATTTGTCCGGAATAATCGTTTTCTGTCCATTTTTCATAAGGATAGGTACAAATGTCGCTCCAAATTGCGGGTGTAGGCGATCCAGGGAGCTTTTATCGAAAAACTTCCCTCCTACCAGTTTACCATCATCGTTTAGCCCGACAAAGAACAGGTCTTTGAAGCTAGCCTGAAAACCGTTGATATACTTCCCATCCATGACGGTAGTGCTGAGGGGGTAACGCTTGCCGCCGCTGTCAGCAAATCCGCCAGCATTAATCCCGGCAATCGCTCCGCTCCGTTTCACGGCCTGCATTGTCGTTTCTGATCGCCCTAGCTCACTATTCAAGGCCATCTTCATCGCATTGTGATCTTTCAGCTTGATCTTCATGGCATATCCCTTGTAGCTGCCTGGGTTTACCCGATAGAGTTCAATGGTGATCCGATCGCTGTCTACACGATCAAAAGGAACGCCCAGTTTGGACGTAATGCGCTTATTGTAAATTGTTTCCGGACGGGCGGCTTGAACTTTAGCCTTTTGTACAATGGTAGACATCGTACTGGTCGTTTTATTGTAAAGCAGGGTCGTTCTTTTAATAGAAGAAGAAGTTTGAACAGCAGCCTCTTTTGCTCCCGCAAGTTCCTTACTGATTGTTTGGGTCTGAGAGGTTACCTGATCTTCTGGCAAGCTTGTAGGCATGATAGCTCCTACTTCTAATTCAGGACGAAATAGCAACAAACATATGATCAATCCTATAAAAGGAGCGAGTGAAAGCATAAAAACACGATTAACCTGTTTCACGGGTGTAATCATTTGAGCAAGTCCATCTTTTTCTGGAGAGCTTCCAGTTGTTTCTTCACTTCGCTCAATTGCGTATACAATTTGTTGCTGTTGTCTGTTTTGTTGCTTGCATTGTCCTTGGTGAACGTAAGCAGTTCATTGAAGGACTGAACCTGTCCTTGCAATGCTGCAACTTCTGAAGAGATCGTTGTTAGTTGCTTTTCATAATCGCTTTTCAATGCGTCAATCTGATGCTCAGTATGGACCTGAAGCTGGTTGATCATCTGTTGCTGGAGGTGATTACTATAATAGTAGGTTCCAGTGACTCCTAGTGCAATGAGAACGATCCACATGACCAGAAACCATTTAACGGATGATCTGATCTTGCCTTTGGCGCTCCGGGTGTGATGGATGTCAGAAGACGGGTCGGATGGTTTCATAACATCACTCCTGGTTCTATATATTAGATTAAAAAATTCCAATCCTCATTCTATCATGGTGCTATTGATTACGCAAAAATGAAATTCTTTAAATAATAGATCAAAAAGAGATTGCATCGGAAGGAAGTCCTAGGATACAATTTCTTATAGATGCAATAAGTAGGAACTTTGGGCAGGTTTTTCGACTTTTTTAGATAGAAATGCAGGAATTTTATACTAGGTTTTGATCATTTCATGCATGGAATGGGGCCCATCTTGCCTTTTCTACAGTAGAATACAGTCAGAAAACAGAGTTTTTGAGCGCTGAGTCCTGTATTTTCCTTTTATTCGACATAATCCGACCTTAGCTTCATCTATACTCGGACTGTCGCATAAAGGATATAGATGGAAAACAGAAGTCAATTGTCCAATACATAACAGGGGGAACCACAATGAAAAAAGTATGGCAGGTGGTCATCGTAGATATCCACCCCACCAGCATGCTGGGAACAAAATTAATCTTGGAAGAGCAACAGGATCTGACGGTACGTGGTATGACTTCGACCGGAACGGAGGGTCTTGAACTGGTGAGTGCGCACAAGCCTGATTTGATTCTCATGGATTATCGTTTGCCAGAAGGGCAGGCAGATCAGTACATCGCTCAAATCAAAGGGCTATCGAATGAGACACATATTATTATTCTGACAGATGAAGATAACGTAAAGTTGTTTCGTTACCTGATGAGCCTCGGTGCAAGCGGCATGTTATCCAAACAGGCTTCGCCGAGCCAATTGATTCATCTAATCTCCGGACTAAGAGAAGGCTACGTTTCAATACCCATGTCTTGGTTAAACAGTGAGGATTGGGGGCAACCTGCCGATTCACAGTCTGAAGAAGGTATAATTGAACTAACCGAGACAGAAACTTTTATTATGGAAAGAATTGTTCAAGGGGTAACCTATGATAAAATAGCGAGTGAGATCAATGTGAGTAGGCGCTCGATAGACAATTACTTGCGTAAAATCTATGTGAAGCTGGAAGTGAGCAGCAGAGCACAGGCCATTGAACGTTATGCCTTGCATGCAAGACAATCCAAGACGGTGTCTTAATTATTGTCTCCGCTGGTCCTAGCTGGTCATAATAAAATTGCTCCTAGAGGTCAAAGTCAGATTGCCTCACTTCATGAGATAATTCAGGTATTCGTTCAGTTATATTTGGTGCCCAGTCGGAATAGGTTGTAGGGCGGCTGCGAGAACAGTTTCGGAATAGGGATGAAGGGGGATCTATCCATGAAATATTTCTTTGCTTCCCGTACCAACAGGCTTTTGTCTTCACCACTGAGGGATATACGTGAGATGTCTGGCAAGGAGTATTTCATTTCTCTCGCTGAAGAATTGCCAGCGGAGGAACTGTTTCCTTTTAAACTTTTGGAGGAAGCGGCGTTGTCCGTATTTAGTTCAGGACCTTCTGCATTGCAGTATGGTGAGCCAGGTGGATATGCTCCATTAAGAGAATGGTTGAATAATGATTGGAATAAGCGCAAGGGTATCCGGACTGTCTCCAATCAGATTTTGCTGACTACAGGCACCCAACAGGCAATCGATCTCGTGATGCGTCTGTTACTGGAGCCGGGAGACTCTGTACTTGTTGAACATCCGACTTCTCCCGGTTGTCTTGAAGTACTCGAAATGCAAGGAGCCACAATTGTACCTGTTATGGGAGATCAGGATGGAATTTTACCAGATTTATTGGAACAGCACATGCAGCAGGTGAGACCGAAGCTGCTTTTTGCTGCACCCAGCTTTTCCAATCCCACGGGGATTTTGTGGAGCCTGGAACGACGAGAAGCTGTTCTTGATCTGTGTGCGCGTTACGGGGTGTTGCTTGTTGAGGATGATTCCTATGGTGAGTTGCATTTTGACGGCTTGGAGCCAGCTACCTTCTATCGCAAGTATCCTTCACTCTTCGCATTGGACACTGCAGATCAAGGTGGACATGTCCTCTACATCGGGTCCTTCAGCAAAACAGTTGCACCTGCACTCCGCACAGGGTGGGCTGCGGGACATCCATCACTGATTCAGGCAATGGCCTCCGTCAAACGAATTGCGGATGGACAATCCAGTCCAATGAATCAGCGACTACTGTACCAATTGCTCGCCCAGTCACCTTTTCGATGGAGCGATCACTTATCCATGCTGAACAGGGAATATAAAACAAGACTTAAATTAATGCTTGAGTTGTTGAAGAGACCCGGCTGGAAGGGATGTAGCTATAACATTCCTCAGGGTGGAATGTATCTATGGGTGCGATTGCCGGAAGGACTGAACAGTGAAGCACTGCTTAAGGCAGCTTTATTGAAGGGTGTCTCTTTTCTGCCTGGAACGTTATGCTCCACAGGAACACTTGATCAACAATATATTCGGTTAAACTTCAGCCGTCCCGGCCGGGATGAGTTGTTGCTTGGCATGAATTTGATTAACGAAGCTATCTCAGAATTTACCGCTCGTAGCTAAAGGTGAGCGATTTCATCCAAAGAATTTCAGATTAGTTTACAAATCATCTAGATTACCTTATTGCATCCACTAACATTTTTATATATAATATGAATTAATGAGTGATCGGCTTCTTTAATACGATGCAACAACCGTTGCGAGTTAGGGGGACACACTCATACATTTTAATCATTGGGGGAAATTTTAACATGTCTAACGTTCTTTTTATTAAAGCTAATGACCGTCCTGCGGATCAAGCAGTTAGTGTTCAATTGTACGATGCATTCCTGAGCGCATACAAAGAGTCCCATCCAGGTGATACCATCACTGAGCTGGACCTCTACAATACAGATCTTCCTTACTACGGCAACACTGTAATCACTGGTGGTTACAAAGCAGCTAACGGTATCGAAGCAACTCCAGAAGAGCAAAAAGCAGCAACACTGGCTGCGCAATTGCAAGATCAATTCCTTGCTGCTGATAAAGTGGTATTTGCATTCCCACTGTGGAACTTCACTGTTCCAGCACCACTGGTTAACTACATCTCTTACCTGAGCCAAGCAGGCAAAATGTTTAAATACACTGCTGAAGGCCCAGTAGGTCTTGTAGGCGACAAAAAAGTAGCATTGCTTAACGCACGTGGTAGCGTATATTCCGTAGAGCCTATGGCATCTGCTGAAATGTCCGTTCGTTATGTAACGAACGTACTTGGCTTCTGGGGCATCCAAAACCCTGAGGTTGTTGTTGTAGAAGGTCACAATGCTTCTCCTGATCGTTCCCAAGAGATCGTGGAAGCTGGCTTGAAATTGGCTAAAGAAGTTGCAGCAAGCTTCTAATCCAATTCCATATGGAAAACGCCCGTCGTCTCCGGAAGGAGATAACGGGCGTTTTTTGTATGTTTTTGGCGAGCTTATCGTTCATCGTATCGTTCAGTTTTTGGTTGGGTTCAGGAGATAACGTTCGGTAATTTCGGCAACCTGAACAGGATCTTCCTGTGCCCAATCTTCGGATGAAGTCGAGTTCACATTGAATGTGTTCAATTGATCATGCTTAGTCCATGCGTCTATTTCCCCGGCCGTCAGTCCCTGGTCTTGCATCATAAGTGCATGTTCCGTTAATGCCTCCACACCTTTAACGGTGAGCATATATTTACCACGGGAAACACGTTCAAACCAGCTGTAATAGTTTTTCTGCAAAATGGTTGCCGCTGAGCCTACACCTGTCTGACGGGCAAGTGCCGCAGGTGAAGATTCACCACTGGAACTTAGCGCGGCGGCGACACGTATAGCCTTTTCCCGATAAGCCGTCATCAGCTGGCGGCCTGTACTGCCTCCTGTATTATAGTCTCCGCTTCGTTCATCGAATTCCTTCAGCAGGCGCTGGCGACGTATCCCGCTCTTGCGAGCTACCGGGAGGGATCGCACAGTACCTGATATCACCGTGGGTTCGCATAATACATCAATTAGAGGTGCTTTGGTTTTGTAAAAAGTGACGGTTAACAGCCCCAGGCCGAGCTGCCTGCACAGTGCTGTTAGCTCACTCCAGCGCTGATTGACCGCTCCGCGTTTACTTCGGTTACGCTCCACAGCCAGATATACGAGTGGGCTGATTTTCAGGCGTTGCAAACCTTGCAATAGCAAAGACAGGTTAAACGTTTTTTTCATCTCGACAATAAGGGGGTCCGTCTGATCTGCCTTCATGCCGACCAGGTCACAGTGCTTAACTTCTGCTTTGATATCGAAGCCGCGCTGTTCAAAAAAAGTTTTGACAGGGGAATACAGCTCCGTTTCATATTGTATAGCCATGCTCTTTACTCCTCTCCCGAAGTGCTCTGCCTGCCTTCGCCGCATTGTCCGGTTTCCATCATTAGAACCTTCATTATAGCATATTCATGCTTTTTTTTCTGAGGCCACAAGATGTCTGATAGAACAGCATATACGTAAAATTCAGGGTCAAGGTTTGAAAAAAAGAGGTCAACTTATCCAAGTTGCCGCATAGGTATGTAATACACTTTTCACATCCATACAAGACCATTGTAACAAAGGAAGCGGGACTAAGCCGGACCGCAGAAGGGTATTCAAGCAGGAGCTGCAATTCTATTGATTTCTTCATACCATTCGGAATGGTTGACAATCACACTAAAGGAGCCATGGGAGGTACCAAGCATGAATATTTTTGAACGCGTTGCGGAATATCGGGCAGAGAGTGACCGTTTGTCTTGGAACGGAACATTTGAAGATTATATTGCACTGCTGAGAGAGGACCCGACTCCGGCAATGACGGCTCACGCACGAGTGTATCAGATGATTGAATCGTTTGGGGTAGAAGAGGCCTCGGGACACAAGCGTTACAAATTTTTCGAGCAGGAAATCTTCGGGCTGGATCGTTCGATTGAAAAACTGGTGGAAGAGTATTTTCATTCGGCTGCGCGCCGCTTGGATGTACGCAAACGGATCTTGCTTCTAATGGGACCGGTCAGTGGGGGTAAATCCACGTTGGTGACCCTGCTAAAAAGGGGATTGGAGCAATTTTCACGTACGGAAAAAGGGGCCGTTTACGCCATTGAGGGATGCCCGATGCATGAGGAACCGCTACATCTCATTCCGCTGGAGCTTCGGCCCGATGTAGAGAAAGAGATCGGTGTGCGCATTGAGGGCAATCTGTGCCCTTCCTGCCAGATGAGACTTCGCACCGAATTTGGTGGGGACATCAGCAAGGTTCCGGTGGAACGGGTCATCATCTCTGAAGATAACCGGGTGGGAATTGGTACATTCAGTCCATCAGACCCGAAATCTCAGGATATTGCTGACCTTACAGGCAGCATCGACTTCTCCACGATTACCGAATTTGGATCGGAATCTGATCCGCGGGCGTATCGTTTTGACGGGGAACTGAATAAGGCTAACCGGGGTTTGATGGAGTTTCAAGAGATGCTGAAATGTGACGAGAAGTTTCTGTGGAACCTGTTATCCCTGACGCAGGAAGGCAATTTTAAAGCAGGCCGGTTCGCCCTAATCAGTGCAGATGAGATGATTGTGGCACATACGAACGAATCCGAGTATAAGTCTTTTATTTCAAACAAGAAAAATGAGGCTTTGCAGTCACGGATGATTGTGATGCCGATCCCGTATAACCTGAAGGTGTCGGAAGAAGAGAAAATTTACGCCAAGCTGATTCAGCAAAGTGATATGAAACATGTGCACATTGCACCGCATGCGCTGCGTACAGCGGCGATCTTTTCCATACTTACACGATTGAAGGAAACGAAGAAACAAGGCATGGATCTGGTGAAAAAAATGCGGATGTACGATGGCGAAGAGGTTGAAGGGTATAAAGAAGCCGATCTGCGAGAAATGCAAAATGAATATTTGGACGAGGGCATGTCCGGTATCGATCCGCGGTACGTTATTAACCGGATATCCAGCGCTTTGATTAAGCAAAACCTTCAGTGCATTAACGCGCTGGATATCCTGCGTGCCATTAAGGATGGACTGGATCAACATGCTTCGATCACCAAGGAAGAACGCGAGCGGTATTTGAACTTTATTGCTCTGGCACGTAAAGAGTATGATGAACTTGCGAAGAAAGAAGTGCAGAAAGCATTTGTGTATTCGTTCGAAGAGTCAGCCAAAACGTTGTTTGAAAATTATCTGGATAACATTGAAGCGTTCTGCAACTGGTCTAAAATACGTGATCCGCTGACAGATGAGGAGATGGACCCGGATGAGCGGCTGATGCGTTCCATTGAGGAGCAGATTGGGATCTCCGAGAATGCGAAGAAAGCGTTCAGGGAAGAGATTCTGATCCGGATCTCGGCATACTCCCGAAAGGAACGCAAATTTGAATACAGTAGTCATGATCGTCTGCGGGAAGCCATTGAGAAAAAGCTGTTCGCTGATCTCAAGGATATCGTCAAGATTACGACTTCTACGAAAACACCGGATGCCACACAATTGAAGCGCATGAATGAGGTCATCAAACGTCTCATCGAAGAGCATGGATACACAGCTGCAAGTGCAAATGAATTGCTAAGATACGTAGGAAGTTTGCTTAACCGTTAACCTGTAGCACCATTCCGAATTAGGTCCTGAAGATTTGTTGTGAGGCTCCTTCGCAACAGATTCAGGGCCTTTTTATATTGAATTAAATCATTATTCATCAATAATTTACAATTTAATATAATCAATCCCACATTAAATAGTTCTTAGGGTGTATGTGTGTTTAGGTAGTTTAGTCTATAATCAATTAAAATTGTTTTAATTTTTGATTGAAAAGTGGATAAGGAGTTGATCCGATCGGATATGAGTAGCATTTCGGCAGAAAGGCAAAAACAACTGGATTATGTGGGGTTAACTGCACAAGATTTAAGACTACTTGCTGATCATCGGCCTGTCTTCGAAAAAGTTGTTGAAGATGTGGTGGATCACTTTTACAAACATGTGGGGAAGTACCCAGAATTAACGGAGCTGATCGCCCGATTTTCCAATATTGAACGATTGAAGGAAACACAACGGATGTATTGGTTATCCATGACAGACGGCATTGTGGACGATGCTTATATTGAACAGCGGATCACCATTGGATTAGTTCATTCGCGTATCGGACTGACAACGAACTATTATCTCGGTGCTTACATGGCCTATCTGGATATCGCTACCACCATATTTAAACAGCTTATCCCCGATTCGTGGCACTACGTCATACATGCACTAAGCAAAATGTTCAATCTGGATTCACAGCTTGTTCTGGAAGCTTATGAAAAAAAAGAAAAAGAGCAGCTTCACCAGCTCGCTTCGGATCAGGATGGTACACTGCAAGCGATCACACAAATTACGCAGGAACTTACTGGTATGATTACGGAATTAAATGAAAATGCGTTATCCATCTCCGCTGTAGCGAAGGAAACGGTTGTTTCCCAGGATCAGGCGCATGTGCTCCTTGAAGAGTTAACCGGAGGAATGCAACAGATCGAAAAAATGGGTGAGCTGATTCGTGAAATTTCCGATCAAAGTCACCTTGTCGGCTTGAACGCTGCAATTGAAGCGGCACATGCCGGAGAGTTCGGACGCGGATTCGAAGTGGTTGCAAGCGAAGTACGCAAGCTGGCGGCAAGCTCCAGAGACGCGCAAAGCAAAATTCAATCCAATCTGGATCAGATCATGGAAATATTAAAAAGAGTGCAGCAGGAGTCTGAGCGTACTTCGAACGGGGCGCGCAGTCAGGCTTCACGTTCATCCGAGCTTGCCGTTTTTGCGACAGCAATGGAGAAGCTTGCAACGGATTTGAGGAAACTGTAGCAGTAATGTGGACCCCGAAGCACCAGGAACCTTCCATACCGTTTCCGGTTGTAATAAGCTATAATGGGTAGACAAACCTGCTGTTGTTATAGATAATATAGCCGGAGACAGGCGATTTAAAAAGAGGTCGAGGTGATTAGATGGCTTCTATCCATGATGTGGCCAAAGAAGCGGGAGTATCTGTTGCAACCGTTTCCAAAGTATTGAACGACTATCCGGACGTTAGTGAAAAAACACGTAAAAAAGTGAATATAGCTATCGAACTATTAAAATATCAACCCAATGTAGTCGCTCGTGGACTGGTTAAACGCCGTTCATGGACAGTGGGGGTACTGCTTACCGTTCCGTTTACGAATCCGTTTGTATCCGAGTTACTTGAAGGGATCAAAACAGCCTTGGAAAATAGCGGTTATGATCTTGTTCGATTATCAACTCGATTTGATGACCCTACATATTCTTTCATCAAGCACTGCCGTAGCCGAAATGTGGATGGCGTTGTTGTTTTCGGGGAAGGACGGGAAAACAAAAGCATTCAGGAACTGGTCACGGCAGAGATTCCAACCATGTTCATAGATACCGATCTGTTTGGCAAACGTGCAGGTTACATTACGACAGATAATGTTAATGGTGTTGCTATGGCAGTGAAGCATCTGTATGAACTTGGGCATCGCAAGATTGCCTACATCTCAGGTACACTGGGACCTGCTGTTGCTAACCTTCGTTTAGACGGGTACAAGGAAGGGCTTCGTTTATGCGGTATTCCTTATGCGACGATTTATCTGGAAGTCTGTGACTATTCATTTGATGGCGGTGCCAAGGCAGCTCGGCGTTTGCTGGCTCTTAGGGAGCAACCTACAGGCATCATCTGTGCCTCGGATATGTCTGCTTTTGGCGCGATTCATGAGATTGAAAAACATGGTTTCAGTGTGCCAGAGGATATCTCAGTGGTTGGATTCGACAATACGTATTATGCCGAGGTGTTTAAGCCAGGATTAACAACGGTGAATCAGAATATCTACACCATTGGTATTCGAGCCATTGAATATCTGATTGCGATGATTGAGAATCCCTCGTATACACCCCCTGTCGTGACGGAACCATCGAATTTAATTGTTCGCCAGACGACAGCGCCTGTAAATGAAACGTATCCGGAACTACCTGCACAGCCATAGGCTGTGCTTTTTTTTGTTACCGAATGATACGTTAATATTGAAGTGTGAATGGCATGGGCGGCGATCATAAGTATAAAAAGAGGGGGATGGACACTAAATTTCCATATTTACAGTAAAAGGTATGATGACATAAATTTGATAATGTAACCGCTTACTTATGGAGTTAAGCAGGTTCCCAAGGGCGTAATCCGGCTCACTTGAGGAGGTTAAGAACCGTGCATTGAAGTTCCTGACTCCATCCGTGCGACGTAATATGTTGCCAGTTAACAGACCAGCAGAGGAAATCCATGCATGCAGAAGTGTGTTGTGAAATGCCCGATGTTTGACCGCGTTACAGGATGGATGACGAAATTCACAAGGAGGAATTGACGTGCGGGGAAAATGGTTGAGGTTATGCTTGGCAGCAACTCTGATCTTTAGTTTGTTGCCAGGGATCGGAGCAGGAGAACAGAAGGCAAGCGCAGCAAATGCAGGTGACATTTTGTTGTCTCATTCGTTCGAGGATGGCACGACCCAAGGCTGGACAGCCCGGGGTGGAGTAACGGTTGGCGTGACTGGAGATCAAGCTTACCAAGGTACACGTTCTCTGAAAACAACAGGTCGCACAGAGGCCTGGAATGGACCTTCATTGTCATTGTCGGATGTGGTAGACAAGAATGCTGTCGTTGAAATATCTGGTTACGTGAAACTGGTTGCAGGTTCAGCACCGGCTAATCTGAAATTTACCGTGGAACGCCGCGATGGCAACGGGGATGCGCAATATGATCAGGTTAACGCAGCCGAGCAAGTAACCGATCAGAAATGGGTGAAGCTGCAAGGACAATATAGTTATGAACAAGGCAGTGGCCTGCAACTGTATCTGGAGAGCACGGATGCAACCGCTGCTTATTTGTTAGACGAGTTCCAAATCCGGCTTGTTAAACCTGCTCCAGAGAATCCAGGTGAGCCGGGAGAACCGGGCAAAGCTTTGTTTAACGCTGATTTTGAAGATGGGAATATCGGAAAATGGAAACCTCGCGGTACTGAAAAGCTGGAGGTAGTCAGCGGCATCGGACACAATAGTAACCGCAGTTTGAAAACCTCCTCCCGAACGGAAACTTATCATGGACCGTTGGTAGAGGTGTTGCCTTACTTGCAAAAGGGAAGTACAGTTCATGTCTCCTTCTGGGCGATGTATGATGAAGGGCCTGCAACCCAGGTAATCAACGGCTCATTGGAGAAGGAATTTAATGGTGATGCAGCTAAGCTGGAATATGCAACCTTTGCTTCCACTACACTGAATAAAGGCCAATGGAAGAAGATCGAAGCAGATGTCATCGTTCCGGCAGAAAGCACGGGTGTAAGCGGATTGCGGATGTATGCCGAGACACCGTGGAAGCAGTCTTCTGAAGTGACGGAGACAGACACGATTCCGTTCTACATTGATGATGTTCAGATTACAGCGACGGAAGCGATCGCAATTGAGAAGGATATCCCGGATTTGGCCAAAACGCTGGGGACATCTTATGCTCTTGGCGCAGCGATTGACCAAACGGCTCTAGATCCACAAGATCCGCACTCGGATCTGCTTAAAAAACATTTTAAAAGTATTACTGCGGGCAACTTCATGAAAATGGATGCCATGCAGCCGACGGAGGGCAATTTTGTCTGGTCTGAGGCAGATCGGCTGGTTAACTTTGCTGCAGCGAACAATATGGAGGTCAGAGGCCATACGCTACTATGGCACAGTCAAGTACCGGACTGGTTCTTTACCGATCCTAATGATCCATCGAAACCAGCTACACGTGAGCAACTTCTGAAGCGTATGAAAACACATATCCAAACGATTGTGAGCCGTTACAAAGGTAAAGTGCATACGTGGGATGTTGTTAATGAAGTCATCTCGGACGGCGGAGGTCTGCGTGATCAGGCGAGCAATTCGAAATGGCGGGATATCATTGGCGATGTAGACGGTGACGGAGATGACAGTGACTACATTGAACTGGCTTTCCGTTATGCACGCGAGGCTGATCCTGACGCGGTACTGGTGATCAATGATTACGGTATCGAAGGCAGTGTTAGCAAAATGAACGACATGGTCAAACTGGTGGAGAAACTGCTGGCTAAAGGTACACCGATTGATGCTATCGGCTTTCAAATGCATGTGTCGATGTACGGACCGGATGTAAAACAAATTCGTGAAGCGTTCAACCGGGCGGTTGCTTTGGGGGTTCACATTCAAGTAACGGAACTGGATATGTCGATCTATTCGGGGAACTCGGAGCAGGAGAAACCTGTGACCGATGAGATGATGCTGGAGCAGGCTTATCGTTACCGTGCGCTCTTTGATCTGTTCAAGGAGTTTGATGATCGTGGTGTTATGGACAGCGTGACGTTATGGGGACTTGCTGATGACGGCACATGGCTGGATGATTTTCCTGTCAAAGGCAGAAAGGATGCACCGCTGCTGTTTGACCGTAAACTGAAAGCCAAACCGGCATACTGGGCGTTAGTTGATCCGGCATCCTTGCCTGTATATCGAAATGAATGGACAGCCGCACAAGCCAAAGTATCCTTGCCAGACCGTAAAGGGCAGGAAGATATTCTCTGGGGAGCTGTTCAGGCCAAACCGGTTTCACATGTCATCGAAGGCACAGCAGGTACTACAGGTCAAGTGAAGACATTATGGGATGGGAAAAAACTGAACCTGCGCATTGAAGTCAAAGACGCCACACGTCAGAAAGGCGACCAGGTAGAGGTCTTTGTCAGCCCGGATGATATGGCAACCAGCAAGAAAAACACGACACCGAAAGATGGACAATACGTCTTTCATCGGGATGGCGGCAAAGGCAAAGATCAGAAGCTGTACCAAGTGAAGGAGGATAAATCGGGATATATTGTCTATGCATCATTGCCGTTCTCCGCAGCTGATCTAGCGGAAAGCAAGGTGTTATCTCTGGATTTCCGCATTACGGATAAACAGCCTAACAATAAAACTTCCATTATTGTCTGGAATGATACCAATAATCAGCAACCGCAGAAAAAGGAAAGTCGGGGCAAGCTTAAGTTAGGCCCTGCATTAAAACAAGTCAAAG
Organism: Paenibacillus sp. NN59; assembly: GCF_057597225.1. Taxonomy (NCBI): domain Bacteria; kingdom Bacillati; phylum Bacillota; class Bacilli; order Caryophanales; family Paenibacillaceae; genus Paenibacillus; species Paenibacillus sp. NN59. The sequence goes on from NZ_CP199678.1 coordinate 2,064,510, forward strand.
TTTCATATGGAACTCCTGTTGTTGATGGTAAGGAAGATAAGTTGTGGAAAAAAGCAGTGACCATCACAACGGATGTTAAGGTTGCCGGAAATGCCGGTGCTAAGGCCAAGGCGAAGTTGCTGTGGGATGAAAAGTATCTTTACGTACTTGCTGATGTCAAAGACCCTTTGCTCAGTAAAAAAAGTGCTAACGCACATGAACAAGATTCCATTGAGCTATTCATTGATCTGAATAAAAATCAAACGAGCAGTTATGAGGACGATGATGCCCAGTATCGAGTTAATTTCGATAATGAAACTTCGTTTGGTGGTAATGCCCGTAAAGAGCTGTTCAAATCAAGTACACGTCTGACGAAGGATGGATATGTGGTAGAGGCAGCTATTCCGCTGGAGAATGTTAACGCCAAGCAAAGTAAATGGATCGGGTTCGATCTGCAGGTGAATGATGATGGTGCTGGAGATGGAAAACGTAGCAGTGTCTTCATGTGGAGTGATCCTTCAGGCAACTCGTACCGCGATACTTCCGGATTCGGTAGTCTGTTATTGGTAAAGAAGTAGAATTACTGACCATGCTTTGGATGAGGATGTTTAATGAAGTGTAACAAATGAGTGACTAGGGTGAAATGCGCTGTGCTTCTGGAAATAAGTGTTGATTTTCAGGGCTGGGACGTTTAGACTATAAACATTCATCATTAGCGGGTTTCATTGTATGCCAATCGGTTTATGACTAAGTCGCTAGTCGCAAAGTCAAATGCTACGGAGGGAGTGCCTGTCGCCCAGGCAGCGCACTCGCTTCTTTTTTTACATTTAACATACATATGAGCATTACCCGGCTGAAAGGACAGAGTGAGTGGAGCACATACATGGCACGTACAATCTACAACTTGTTATTTTATCCTATTTCATTGCGTCGTTAGCCTCTTATGCAGCACTTGATCTTGCAGGCCGTGTATCTTTGACGAGTGGAAAGGCGCGTCACTGGTGGGTTGCTTGCGGGGCAATCTCTATGGGACTGGGTATCTGGTCGATGCACTTTGTTGGCATGATCGCTTTTGTGCTCCCTATGCACGTTTCCTATTCCATGGACAAGGTGATCTTGTCCGTTTTGTTAGCTATTATCGCGTCGGGGGTAGCATTGGAATTTGCAGGTCGCCCGTCCAACCGGATTAGCAAACTTGTGTTTGCCGGATTGTTGCTGACTGCAGGCATCACCTCTATGCATTATGTAGGCATGGCAGCGATGTCTATTCCGATTACGTACAAGCCGGGCCTTGTGGTGTTATCCGTTCTGATCGCGGCACTGGCTTCCTATGCAGCGCTGTGGCTGATGTTTTTTTTCAATCGTCCGGAATCTAAACATCATTGGGTCTATAAAATAGGCAGTGGACTCATTATGGGTTTGGCCATTACAGGCATGCACTACACCGGAATGGCAGCAGCTCAATTTCATCAAGTGCAAGTCATCCCTGAGAGTCTAAGCAGACAGGTGGAGTCGGAGGTTCTTGCTTACCTTATTGCGGCGGGAACGATTGTGGCCATTGGTCTCACGTTATTCGGTAATTTTATCAATCAACGGATGATTCAGAAAGATCAACGTATTCATGAAAATGAACAGTGGTATCATGCACTGTACCATAATCATTCGGATGCCATCGTTTCCGTAGATCGCGAAGGTATCATTAAAGGCATTAACGCTGTAGTCACTACAATTACTGGATATCCTGAAAAGAGGGTGATTGACCGCCCGATTAACCAGATTATTGAGCAGATCAGTGTACAGTGTTCGAGTAAGGATAACGCTCACACGTGGGACAACCAGGAATTGCAACAGCGGCATTACATGGCCAAAATGAGAAATACACAAAATGAACTCCTTGATCTGAGTATTGCGGTCATTCCAGTCATCATTGATGACACCCATGTTGGGAGCCATATCTTGATTAAAGATATTACAGAAGAGACCCAGGCACAGCAAAATATTCGGCATCAGGCTCTGCATGATCCACTTACAGGGTTGCCTAACCGACGCAAGTTGGATGAAGTGCTGGCTACTACGATAAATGTCTGTGAACAACAAAAACAGCATAAGTTTGCTGTAATGGTCATGGACATAGACCGGTTTAAGATGATTAATGACTCTCTGGGGCATTCCATCGGGGATGTGTTTCTGAAAGAAGTGAGCAACCGGATTATAACCGTAATTGAAGCTTCTCATCCTCAGGCAACCTCTAATGTTACGCTAGCCCGAATGGGCGGGGATGAGTTTACCATGGTAGTCACAGGAGAACAAGCGGATGAGAAACAGGTGGTTCGACTTGCAGAAGAAATTGTGGAAGCGATTAAGCAACCTTATCGTTTGAAGGAAAATGATTTTTACGTTACAGCCAGTATCGGTATTGCCATGTACCCTGAACATGGGGTTGGAACGGATGCTTTGATTAAACATGCCGACTCCGCAATGTATGAGGTGAAGAAAAATGGCAAGAACGGTTACCAGTTCTATACGGCTCAGCTCGACTCTGAACTTTATGAACGGATTGAGCTCGAAGGTTATCTAAGGAAAGCACTGGAGCGTAATGAGATGGTGCTGTACTATCAGCCGCAGATTCGTACGCTGGACAGCCGAATGATCGGGGTAGAGGCTCTGATTCGCTGGCAACACCCGCTTAAAGGGCTGCTTGCACCCGATGTATTTATCCCTCTGGCCGAGGAGACCGGCATGATCTACGATATTGGTAACTGGACGATTCGTGAAGCCTGTAGACAGATGAAGCTGTGGCACGCTAGCGGCGGGCCACTCATACCGGTGTCTGTGAACTTGTCCAGCCAGCAGTTTCACCAGTCCAACCTGGTGGAGCAGGTGCAGAATGCTTTAACTGAGACAGGTCTGGAAGCCAAATATCTGGAACTGGAAATCACAGAGAGCATGATGATGGATGCAGCGGTATCCACGGCAATTCTAAACGAGCTATCCGCTCTGGGTGTGAAGATCAGTCTGGACGACTTTGGCACGGGATACAGCTCACTGAGTTATCTGAAGCATTTTCCGATCCACAAACTCAAGATCGACCGCTCGTTTGTCACGGATATCACCGAAAGCCATAGCGATCAGGCTATCGTAGCCACAATTATCTCGATGGCCCAGAATCTTAAGATGGAAGTGATTGCAGAAGGGATCGAGACCAAAGGCCAGCTCGATATTTTGATGCAAAATGACTGTCGGGAGATCCAGGGTTACTACTTCAGCAGGCCACTACCCGCCAATGAAGTGGAAAATAATTTCTTTGTACCCCTGCGTTTGCTGGGGGAACGTAACACGGTGTTTCATTCCGTATAAACGGTCAAGAGGCAAGTTCCTGAGTAGTATCTGGAACTTGCCTCTTTTTTCGTTTTTCATGATATATCCGAATTTCGTCACTCCCGCCTATAAAAACTTGCGATGGTGCTTTTTGCCGTCATAGGTGAACCAGATCGGTTTATCTTCCACACGGGTCTCTACATGCACTGTGCGTCCCCAGAGACGGTACAGATACGGAAGCGTGCGCTCCATGTATTTCAGATCCAACTCGATGCCCTCATACTGATGTTTCAACACGAGTTCGCCTGTACGCAGATAGTCTGCATCCTGTACGACTAGATACGGAGAGCCGCCGTTAATGCGGGAAAATACAAGCTGGTCACGGATGTTTTCCCAAGACTTGTCGGTAATTTTCCAGTCGGGTCCTTTTTTCTCAAACACGTAGAGGTCGAGGTCCTCGGTTAACTTTTTGGTCATGTAGTTACGGATGAACGAGGTATCGGAGTCGAACTCGCGCACTTCGAACATTTTGGCCCGGCCTTGCCCAGGCTGACGTCCCCAACGTTCCTGTTCCTCGCGTGTCGGATGATCCCAGCGCCGCTCGATATCTTCAAAGATTTTCAGTCCCAGGTAATATGGATTCAAACTCTGCTTGGACGGTTGCACAACGGAAGAATTCAGCTTGGCAAATTCGATGGTATCCTCACTGCTCAGATCGAGTTCGCGTATAATACGTTGATGCCAGTACGAAGCCCAGCCTTCGTTCATGATTTTCGTTTCCATCTGAGGCCAGAAATAGAGCATCTCCTCACGCATCATACTCATAATATCCCGTTGCCAATCGGTGAGCACCTCGGAGAACTCTTGGATGAACCACATAATGTCTTTCTCCGGCTCTGGTGGAAAATGATGCACTTGCAGACTATCCGTGGACTTTTCCTCAGTTTGCAGATTGTCGAGCGACCACAGGTCGTCATATTGACCTTCCGGTTTAGGGGCTTTATCACCACGTTGTTCGCGAATTTTCATCTCCATATAACGCTGTTTGTCTAGGTGCCGCGGTTTAATGAGCTGTGGGTCCACATGTTCTTGAATGGCAATTACCGCATCGATGAAGGCTTCAACCGCCTCCGTGCCATATTCCATCTCATAATTGCTGATTCGATCCGCCGTGGCGGCCATGCTTTCAACCATATTGCGGTTGGATTTGGAGAAGCGGGCATTGTTTTTGAAAAAGTCGCAGTGTGCGAGTACGTGGGCGACGATTAATTTATTCTGAATCAAAGAGTTGCCATCCAGCAGAAAGGCGTAGCAAGGGTTGGAGTTAATAACGAGTTCATAAATTTTGCTCAGGCCAAAATCATATTGCATTTTCATCTTGTGAAACGTTTTGCCAAAGCTCCAGTGGCTGAACCTTGTTGGCATGCCGTAAGCACCAAAGGTGTAGATGATATCCGACGGGCAGATTTCGTAGCGCATCGGGTAATAGTCGAGGCCGAATCCATCGGCAATCTCCATAATTTCAGCAATCGCGTATTCCAGTTCGCGGATTTCATCGGTCATCCTAGGCTGCCTCCTTCTCTTTTTTGAAAAAAGCTGCGGAGCGCTTTGTACACCTCGCCTTTTTCCTTGATGACGTAATACATAAACTGATCCATCTTAATATGGCGGTAAGCAGACATGAGTGTACTGCTGCGGTTATATTGGTTCACTTCACCGTAACCAAACATGTTGCTGCGCTTCATTAATTCCCCGATCAGCTTCACACAGCGCTCATTATCCGAGGTGAGGTTATCGCCATCCGAGAAATGGAACGGGTAGATGTTGTAACTGGTAGGCGGGTAACGTTTATCGATAATATCCAGTGCCTTCATATATACAGAGGAGCAGATCGTACCGCCGCTCTCGCCACGAGTGAAAAATTCCTCTTCCGTCACTTCTTTGGCTTCCGTGTGGTGAGCCAGAAACACAATTTCGACTTTCTCATACTGACGACGAAGAAAACGAGTCATCCAGAAGAAAAAACTGCGGGCGCAATATTTTTCAAATGATCCCATCGACCCGGATGTATCCATCATGGCGATGATGACGGCATTGGACTGAGGGATGATTTTGTCTTCCCACGTTTTGTAGCGGAGATCATCCGGACTGATGTGATGAATGCCCGGATTGCCCGTGGTTGCATTGCGGCGCAGGTTCTCCAGTATGGTTCGTTTCTTATCGATGTTAGACTGCATGCCTTTTTTGCGAATATCGTTGAAGACCACGGTATGTGTCTCGATCAAATCTTTATCCTTTTGTTTCAGATCCGGCAATTCCAGTTCGGCAAAAAGAATATCTTCCAATTCCTCAATGCTGACCTCAGCTTCCACTATGTCATGACCTGGTTGATCGCCAGCTTTCTCGCCCTTGCCCGGCTTCTGGGACGCAGGATCACGGCCAATGACATCGCCAACCTGACTGTCACCGTCCCCCTGACCGACATGTTTTTGCTTTTGGTAGTTATACACGAAACGGTACTCATCCAGACTGCGAATGGGTACCTTGATGATTTGTTTTCCATCGGACATGATAATATTTTCTTCGGTGATCAGATCGGGCAGATTCTGCTTAATGACATCTTTCACCTTTTGCTGATGGCGCTGCTGGTCCTGGTACCCTTTGCGGTGAAGCGACCAATCTTCCCGGGATACGACGAACGAGTAAGGCTGGTGTGAATTTGACATGTAGGCACCCCCCATTGATTACGCGGCACAGTTTGGCCTGTCGGTAATTAAGTATATTCACGGGCGGGGACGATATGTGATGCGATCTCAACTAAAATGAATGAAATACGCTGCAATTGCCTTAGGATAGGCTGGAGCGAGGTACATGTTTAAATTTTACAAAAATCATGATCATATGTGATATCTTTCCTTTACAATAGAGAAAAAGGTCTGATTCTGAGCATCGAGCCCTGATGCATGTAAAGGAAGGATTAAGTGTGGATAAACGTGCAGTAAAAGCCTGGATTACGTATGACTGGGCCAATTCGGCTTATGCTACAACCGTGCTTGCGGCGGTGCTACCTGTATTCTATGCTTCTGTTGCTGCGGCAACATTGGATAAGGATACGGCAGCTTCTTACCTTGCTTATACACACTCTATTGGAATGTTGTGTGTGGCGCTGTTAACTCCGCTGCTAGGAACACTGGCTGATCTATCGGGACGAAAAGGGGACTTCCTGCGAGTTTTCGCGATAACAGGAATTGTGTCAACGCTGGGATTCAGCGTGATCGGAGAAGGAGACTGGTTGCTTGCGTCTACCCTGCTCGTGTTATCCACGATTGGTTTTGCCGGAGGAAATACATTCTATGATGCGATGTTACCGGATTTAGTTCCCGCAGAACGAAGAGACATGGTATCCTCCAAAGGTTATGCCTATGGTTATATAGGCGGGGGGTTACTGCTTGCAATCAATCTGTTAATGATTCAGCAGCCGGGCTGGTTCGGCATGCCGAGTACACTTGCAGGTACGCGACTTGCGTTCATTTCAGTTTCGATGTGGTGGCTACTGTTCTCCCTTCCCATCTTCCGCTATGCACCTAGAAGGCCAGCCTCGTCTGAGTTGCCTGCATCCGCAACAGGTTATGCAAAGGTTGGCGTACGCAGATTACGGCAAACCTTCGGTCAGATCCGGCGTTTTCCGCAGTTGCTTCGGATGTTGGTCGCATTCTGGTTTTTCAATGACGGGATTAATACCATTATTCTGATGGCCACAATCTATGGAACAAGCATTGGCATTGGTACATCGGATTTGATGTTGGCGCTACTAATTACGCAATTCATCGGTTTCCCGTGTACACTGCTTCTAGGTGCTTGGGCGCAGCGGTGGGGAGCAAAGCAGGTGTTATTGGTAAGTTTAAGTATTTATATTTGTATCGTTATACTTGGCTACTTTATGACCCAAGCTCTGCACTTTTATGTGCTCGCAGGGTTGGTTGGCGTTGTGCAAGGGATTAGTCAATCGACGGCACGTTCCTTGTTTAGCAATCTGATGCCGGCTGCACGAACGGGGGAGTATTTTGGATTTGTTAACATTACAGGGAAGTTCGCTTCGATCTTTGGGCCATTTGTATTTGGTTACGTGGGACAGATTACAGGTTCTACCCGCTGGGGCATTCTGTCACTGATCTTCTTTTTTGTAGCAGGCATTGCGGTATTATTAACCGTGAAGGTACAGAAAGGAATGCAGGATGCTCAGTCAGCCGACCAGGAAGAGTTGGAACGTATGCAAGGCCTAGGTATGGCTGGAAAAGGGAAGGATGTTACCTTTACCGGATAAGTTTAGTCTGGTTTCAATTGGTTAGGTTAGATTAGGTCAGCTTGGTTTAGATAAGATGGATATAGTCATTGTGTCGTATCGGTTATTGATTATCTCGGTCTCCAGATTCTGTTTATCTCATAACAGGAACTGGAGGCTTTTTTGCATTGTTGCGTACTTAGATCATCGGCAAGTGAATAAATTATGAAAAGGTGAAAATAAAAGATTGACATGATACATTTTGTATCATAGAGTAAAGGTATAAATACATATTGTATCTTAGAGTGTCGAAATTCCCTGTCATTTCCAAGGTAATGATCATCCGGTCGATCCGATCCCACGGCATAATTTTATAAATTTACAGAGGAGAGGCTGCCATTGATAGATACGCAAGGAAACGGACTTGTCTTTTTATTATGCATTCCCCGCAGTGGCAGTTCGTTATCTACCGTTATGCTGCAAAATCATAGTCGCATATTTGCCACGCAGGAGATGTGGTTTCTGATGAATCTCGTCGATTTGTCCAAAGCCGACTCTCGCGCTTACGGTGGCAGTTCCATCATCCGTCAATTTTATCAAGCGATGGTGTCCGAAGATATTTTCGAAAAGGCGTGCAGAAGCTTTGCTCTTGAAATATATAATGGATTTCTGGAAGGGAGCGGAGCAGACTTCATCGTTGATAAATCTCCGCGTTATTATTATATGCTTGAATGGCTGGATCGATTGTTTCCGCAGTCCAGACGCATTCATCTTCAGCGTAACCCCCTTTCTGTAGCGGCATCCTTTAAAAAAGTAAATCGCCATACCGGCGAAGGTTTTGATCTGATTCAGAGTCTGAATCATTCAAAACTCAATATGAAAGCCGTAGACCTGACACTTGGTCTAACTCGATTGAATGATTATTTTGCAGAGGCTCATCCTTTGGCCTACGAATTAAAATATGAACAGCTCGTTATGAAACCTCAGGAAGAACTGGAGAAGTTATGTGCTTTTCTAGGCATTACTTATGAACAAGGCATGGAGCGATATGGTCAGTTTGTGGATAGTACGAAATCTGACATGTTCTATAGTATGGGCGTCGGGGACCCCTTCCTCTCTTCACATCAGGAGGCACATCAAGGTTCTGTTAACAACTGGAAAAACATACTCGAGCGGCAAGAAGTTGAACTGTATTGCCGTGTACTCGGTGCGAACCTGTTCCACCGGATGGGGTACAGTGAACAGCTACAAGAAGCTGAAGATTGGACGGGAGTCCAGTTTCAGGCAGAGCCGGATACAGAGGTATTGGAGCGGCTCAAGCAACAGCTAGTACTCGCAACGGAGTGTCGTTGGCAGCCAAATTACCGCATGGATGCGCCGATGAATGGAGCCAAGGATCGGTCTCCGATCCACAGCGGCAGTGAGGAGAAGGAAAGCGCCAAGATTGACCCGTCACTAGCCGCTATGGCCACGATCAGACAATTGCAGGCAGCTCTTCGCGCAGCGGATCAGCGGCTGGAACGTGGGTATACGGAGCGGGAACGTTTGAAGAAACAGCTACATGCTGCCCATAGCAAATTACAACGAATCAAATCATGGATACCATTTGGTCATCGAATTAGCGCATGGGCATCCCAGCGCAAGATCGTTCGGGGAGGAAAGTCATGAGCGCCATAGCCGGAATCGTACATACAGAAGGTCAGCAAGCACTATGGGAGGACAGCTGGCGGCTCTACGCAAGTCTTGGACATATCCCGGCAGATACAACGGGGGTATGGAAAGGGGATGAAGCGTTTCTTAGTTGCCATGCTCAGTGGATTACGCTGGAGTCCGTAAACGAGAAATTGCCTCTCTATGATGAAGAAAGTCAATTGACCATCACTTCAGATGCCATTTTGGATAACCGTGAGCAACTGGCCGATCAGTTGCAGATTTCACGAGCAGAGCTGGCTGGACTGGCGGACAGCGAACTGATTCTCCGTGCATACCAGCGCTTTGGAGAAGATGTAGCTAGTCAACTTCTTGGGGACTTTGTATTTGCGATCTGGGATGAACGCCGCCGCATGTTGTTTGCTGCGAGGGATATTACGGGCATGCGGGCATTTTATTACCGACATGACGGTTCGCGATTTGCCTTCTGTACGTTAATGAAGCCATTGCTTGAGCTTGGAGGGGTGCAGAAGGCACTTGACGAAAACTGGCTATCCGAATTTCTGGCCATCCCTGACATGCACGATTCGGCTGATATTCATTCCACGGTGTATCGCGGAGTGAACCAGTTGCCCTCTGCGCACACGCTGACGTTTCGAAACGGGAGGATCGAACTCAGGCAATATCATCGCTGGGATGATGTCGAACCGCTTCGACTCAAATCAGATGAAGACTATGTTGAAGCTTTTCGTGAGGTGTTTAGCCAAGCCGTAGGTTCGCGCTTACGAACGCATAGACAGGTTGCAGCGGCATTAAGTGGTGGACTGGATTCAGGAGCTGTTGCGGGTTTTGCTTCCGGAACGCTCCGGAGTCAGGGGAAGCAGCTACAAGCTTATAGCTACGTGCCTGTTCCGGATTTTACGGATTACACATCGAAAACGTTACTAGCAGACGAGCGACCATTTATTCGTTCCACCATTAATCACGTAGGCAATATCTCGGAGAACTATCTCGATTTTGAAGGACGCAGTCCGCTCAGTGAAGTAGATACGTGGCTGAACATGATGGAGATGCCTTATAAATACTTTGAAAATTCATTCTGGATCCGTGGATTTTATGAAAAAGCGAGTGAGCAGGATGCCGGTATTTTGCTGACAGGCGCACGTGGCAATTTTACGATCTCATGGGGACCTGCACTTGATTATTACGCTAGTCTACTGAAAAGTGGCCGATATTTCCGCTGGTTCCGTGAGATGCAACAGTACAGCGAACGAACAGGGATGGCATTCTCACGCATCGCCCGTATTACAGGCCGTAAAGCGTTCCCAGACTGGTTCAAAGGAAATAACAAGGGGACAGCTCAGCCTGCAGGCGCACAACTGATTCATCCAGATTTGGCCAGGAGAACAGGCGTGCTGGAGCGACTTAAATCCATCCTTGTACTCCAGGGCGGTGCCCGAGCCGATGCACTACAGGTGCGAGCCGACAAGTTCAACAATCTAGCGATTGCAAATAAAAATGGGGCCGTCGCCACCAAATGTTCCCTTCGTTACCGCGCATGGGAACGCGATCCCACAAGTGATCCAAGAGTGATCCGATTTTGTCTCTCCGTACCGATTGAGCAATATGTAAGACAGGGAACGGATCGTTCCCTCATTCGCCGAGCTACATCACCGGAATTGCCGGACAAAGTGAGGCTTAATCAGCGTGTACGGGGCGTACAACCTGCGGACTGGCTACACCGTATTTTGCCTGACTGGCAGACGTTTACCTCGGAACTGCAAACCTTGTGTTCTGACAGTCAGGTTGCCGGCATATTAAACACGGATCGGATTAAATCAGCTCTGGCTAATTTTCCAAGTCCCAGGCCCGAACTGGCATCCCATCCGGATTTGCGTTTGATGATGCACAGTTTAATTGTATACCGCTTTATTCAGAAGTTTTGATCCAAGGCAAACGTATACGCTCTTGAAAGGAGGTGAAAACGATGCAAAACGAAAAAAAGGAATGGCAAGCACCCGTTCTTGAAGTGTTGGATGTGAATGAAACGATGGCAGGGGTAGGATACAGACAAATCGACTGGATCACTGTTCACGATGCCGACATGTACGATCCAACGTCCTAATTTAGTAGTTTCCCCAGCTAGTTCATACTTAAAGGGCGGAAATGCAACCAATCCAGCTTTTTCGCCTCCGCCCTAATATTGAGCTTGTGAATATCAGGGCTTTTTTCATATCTATAAATGAAGGAGGCGCCTTTATTGTTGCCTTTGTACTATGAAGCTTATGGTTTACGCTGGTTGAGTCAGATTCCGATGCCTGAGTTGCAGCGCGCAACTCTGACTGCTGAAACGCAGCAGGATGTCGCTGATGTACAGATCGAGTCTTTTGATCTGGCAGGGTTATGGGAGAAATGGGATGTTGGTAGCGACAACTTTGTGGCGCGAGACGGTTGTCTTTTTTTCAGAATCGAAGATACGGGTCTTTTTTTCATGGAGCATGGCAAACGAATCGTTGTCTCTCAAGTATCTGGTGCCGATCCGAAAAAAGTCAGGCTGTTTATCCTCGGGACATGCATGTCCGTGATTATGATGCAGCGTGGTATTCTTCCTCTGCACGGAAGCGCAGTTGTGATTGATGGTTGGGCCTACGCGTTCGTTGGGCATTCTGGCGCGGGAAAGTCTACCTTGTCAGCGGCACTGGCCTCACGCGGATATCCTCTTCTCACCGATGATGTGGTTGCCTTGACCTGGGATGCTGGAGGCAGAGCGATCGTATCCCCCGGATATCCCCAGCAGAAATTATGGCAGCCTAGTCTGGAAGGCTTCGGAATGAAGCAGCAGGATTATGCAACGGTGCATGCTGAAATTACGAAATACGCCATACCGGTTCAGCACTATTTTCACGAGAGGGCTGTTCCACTTGGGGGAATCTACGAACTTGTACCTGAGCCGGACCAGGAATCTGGTTCTGTGTATTTGCAGGAGGTAAGTGGTCTGGAACGTCTGCACTTGCTCTGCTCTCATACCTTTCGCGGTGGACTGGTGAATCGCCAAGGACTCGCTCAATGGTTGTTTGAAACAGCTTCAAGACTTTCAGCCAGTGTGGAGATTAACAGAATTAGCAGAACGGGGCACCATTTTACAGCATTTGAAATGGTGGATCGGATCATTAATCATATACGCAAAGGAGTGCAGATAGAAATATGACAGCAATTACACCTATCGATGCGAATGACGTCGTAATCCAGAAGGATGGCAACTTGGTCAGTGATATGGGTGGCGAAAAGGTGATGATGAGCATCAGTTCCGGGAAATATTACAATCTGGGAAGTACAGGCGGACGAATCTGGGAACTGATTGCAGAAGAGAGAACGCTGAATGAATTGATTGAGACGCTTGCTACAGAATATGACATTCAGGCAGAACAATGCCGTGATCAGGTTGTGGCTTTTTTGGAACACCTCTCACGTGAAGGTTTAATCAACATTTCGCGCGGAGTGTAGGAACATGTATCGTAAAGTGAAGTCCTATTTCTCGCTTCCAGGTACGATAAGGCGTTTGGTATGGGAAGCTTATATCCTGCTAGGATGGGCTAGAGTGCAAAAGACAAGGCCGTTTGCCAAAATTGCTCCGAGGCTTGGTACACCTATGATCGAAACACCTGTTACTGGATTGAATCGGACTCAAGTGGCGGAAATAAGAAACATATCGAAAGCCGTTATGATTGCTAGTAAATATACGTTTTGGGAAAGCCAATGTCTTGTTATGGCGATAGCTGCAATGAAAATGCTGGAACGGCGTAATATCGCGAGTACATTATATATGGGTACCGCAAGGAATAAGCAAGGACAACTGATGGCACACGCCTGGCTACGAAGTGGAAAACTGATCGTAACTGGAGCAGATACGATGGATCAATATACGGTCGTCGGCGTGTTTGGCAAACGATGTCCTGAGAAGGGATCTGGAGAGATTGTCTATGACGCATGAAACTGAACTGTATTCCACAGGGTTTCCGAAGGAGCTCAAGCTAATCTTGAGCCTGCTTAGAGATGATCTGGCAGATCTGACTTCCGAGGAGATCAAGGGCCGACTGCACGAGATGGATTGGCCACTTTTTTTACAACTTGTGGTCCATCATCGTCTGTATTCTGTTATTTATATGAAATTAAAAATGCTGGATCTGCGGTTTATTCCCGAAGCAGTTTTAGGGAGTTTGAAACAGCAGTATACGATTAATACTTTCCGTATGTTACATTTAACAGCCGAGATGGAGCAAGTGTGTGGCGCATTTCGGGAGCGTGGCATTCGCACGATTACACTGAAAGGGCCTGCTCTGGCTCATGATTTGTACGGAGATGTGTCCATGCGGACTTCGAAAGACCTGGATATTTTAATTCCAGTTCAGAATGTGGAGGAAGCAGGGCGTATTCTTGTCAACCTTGGTTACCAGTGCAAAGAAGGGGAAAGGGCGCTTACTGTTCGTAGCTGGAAGTGGCGGGAGCATCATATCTGTTATGTTCATCCGGTCAAACGTACTCAAGTGGAGATCCATTGGCGGCTTAACCCTGATTCTGGCCGGGAAACGGAGTTTGAACTGTTGTGGAAACGAAGCCGATTCAGTTCGTACACCCAGACACCTGTACGTATGCTTGAAAGAGAGGATTTATGGGTTTATTTAGTGACGCATGGTGCAAGACACGGTTGGTTCAGACTGCGGTGGTTACTGGATATCGATCAGATGATTCGTTCGATGCCGCTCGATATGAAAAAGGTAGAGCGTCGTTTGAAAGCAGAAGGACGTCTAGCCATCGGTTCCCAGACATTACATCTCGTTTCGGATCTGTTGCATACCCCGCTGGGCGATCCGTATTTATCGATTATGGCTACGCGTGAGCGTATGGGAAAGCGACTGGCGAGAGAAGGCGCGCTGTTTATGAACGAAATGTTAGACAGTCCAGAAGAGCTACACAACTATTCAACTTATTTATTCTCTCTTCGTAGTACGAGGCAAAAATGGTTTTTCTTTATTGAGCGGTTATATCCAAGTACTTGGGATGTGCATCAATTCCCGCTACCACGTTCTCTGTTTTTTCTGTATTTTCCGTTACGTCCATTTCTCTGGTTCTGGCGGCGCTTCAAAAAAAGCACGATGGCAGAGAGGGGAAAGGTATGATCGCCGAGTTAAATTATTTCATGCGAAAACTGCATCATATTTCTGGGCCTATTTTATATTGGAATCTGCTAGCTATGATCTTGATTGGTTTAATGGAAGGAATCGGCATCTACATGCTTGTTCCTATGTTAAGTTTAATTGGTGTTTTTGAGATGGGCTCTTCTGGTATACATATCCCCTGGTTAACGGAGCTACTCCACCGATTCTCGGAAAATGGTCAATTGCTACTTGTTTTACTGGCTTTTGTATTTATCCTCTCAGGACAGGCATGGATGCAGCGTCTTCAGACGATTCGCAATACCCGTATTCAGCAGCAATTCATACGAACGCTGCGCCTGGAAACCTACAGTGCACTACTTCGGGCACGGTGGTCTTTTTTTCTCCAAAAACGAAAATCCGATTTCAACCATATATTAACCACAGAACTTGCCAGGGTAAGTCAGGGAACAAGTCTAGTCCTGCAGATGGCAGCCTCGCTGATTTTTACAGCGATTCAGATTGGGCTGGCTTTCTGGTTATCCGCAAAGCTCACAACGCTTGTACTTGTCAGTGGTTTGTTGTTATTTGTATTACTAAGAAAGTTTGTTAGGCGTGCCAAACAGATTGGAGATCAGACTTCCGAATTCTCGCAGAGCTACTACTACGGGATCACGGAGCATTTCAACGGAATTAAGGATATTAAGAGCAATATGCTGGAAAGTTCGCATATCCGCTGGTTTGATCGCATATGCAGCCAAATTGAACGTAATGTGGTGCAGTTTAGTCAGTTAAATACAGGTACACAGCTCATTCATCGGGTGTCAGCGGCGATAATCATCGCGGCGTTTATTTACCTTTCTTTACAGGTGATGTCGGTGCCACCAGCCAACCTGTTATTAATTATTTTGATTTTTTCACGATTATGGCCAAGGTTTACAGCGATTCAGTCTAATCTGGAGTACATCAGTTCAATGTTGCCGGCATTTCGGATCGTGAGAGAGTTGAAGGATCAAACGGAGAAGAACTGTGAGATCCGTGAATCAAGGAAAGAGATAGGTACACCTGCTTCCCAGCCTATTGCTCCAATCGATCTGGTAAAAAGCATCGTGTGTGAGGATGTGGATTACCGTTATGAGGGAAGTGACACGTATGCATTAAAGAATGTGCAAGCATATATTCCTGCTCAAGGTATGACTGCTATTGTTGGGAAGTCGGGGGCTGGTAAAAGTACATTTGTTGATCTGATCATGGGTCTGGTGAAGCCTGAGAGTGGTCGTATCCTGATTGATGGAAAACCCTTGACTGAGGAACAGTTATTGAACTGGAGAAGTTCGATCGGGTATGTCTCACAAGATCCTTTTTTGTTCCATACCAGCATTCGTGAGAACTTACGTCTGGTTGATCCGGATGCAAGTGAAGAACAGATGTGGCGGGCACTCCAATTTTCTTCTTCCGCTTCATTTGTTCGCAAGCTTCCGCAAGGTCTGGATACCATTATAGGTGATCGTGGCATACGCCTGTCCGGTGGAGAGCGTCAGCGTCTTGTACTGGCTCGGACCATGCTTCGTAACCCTTCTGTATTAGTACTGGATGAAGCAACGAGTGCACTGGACAGTGAAAATGAACAGCAGATCCATGAAGCGCTGGAACGATTAAAAGGACATGTCACAATTATCGTCATTGCACATCGACTCTCCACGATCCGAACCGCAGACCGTGTCATTGTTTTGGAAGAAGGGCAGGTCATCCAAGAAGGCGGATATCAGCAATTATCTATGGATTCGTCAGGCACTTTCAGCAAACTGCTTCATATGCAAGCTGGTGCTGCTGGACAGTAAACCATAAGTTGTAGACTTATTAACGAAGTAAAGAGAAGCGAGTGTTACTAGAATGAAAAAAGGCGTGCCGCAGAGGGACGCCTTTCATATCTATTTCTTGAATTGAATTAATAAGTCAGAGATGAGTTGGTCTGTACAGGAAGATGTAAGGCACCGATTCGTTGCAGATGTTGCACAATTTCTTGAACAGCTTCCTCAATGTTGCATTGTTCGGTATCAATGACGAATGAAGGAGAGGTTGGGATATCGTAGGGAGCAGATATACCAGTAAAATGAGGGATTTCACCTTTGCGAGCTTTTTTGTAGAGTCCCTTGGGATCACGCCGCTCACATTCTTCAATAGAACAACGAACATAAACCTCGATGAAATCCTCCGGTTCAAACAGCTGCCTGACCATCTCCCGATCCTGTGCGTGGGGGGAGATGAATGCCGAAAGCACAAGTAGTCCCGCATCTACCATCAACTTGCTTACTTCTCCGATGCGACGCAGGTTTTCCTGCCGATCTGCAGCGGTGAAACCGAGATCCCGATTCAATCCATGCCGTACATTGTCACCATCAAGCACATAACAGCGAACACCTTGTTCATGCAGGGTTCTCTCCAGTGCAAATGCAATGGAGGATTTGCCCGCTCCGGATAAACCTGTAAACCATATCGTGCGACTGCGATGTCCGTTGTTATTCTCCCGATCCTGTCGATTTAGACTCGATGCTTGCCAAGTAATATGACGATCTTCCTTCGACATGTTATCCCACCTCTTTTCAACTAATCCTATGTATAATATTTTAACATATTTGCTAGATTATAGACCATGAAAATTATCCGTCAAAGAAGCGTGAACCGTCTGTATATCGGGTATAGATGTTATACACAGAGAGCAGGAGGACAAGATCATGAGTGACAACATTCAAAATATTCAGGTAGGGTTCATATGCCCTGATTGCGGGCAGGAAGTGAACACCTATTTTGTGCAGCAACAAGTGAACACAGTTCGCTGCGAAGGCTGCAATCGGGCTTATACACTCATGAAACCGACGATCGGAGATGAAATTTTGCTGGATTGGGAGCAGGAGGCTCTATATCATAAATTACGTGCTGAACGCTCTGAAAAGGACAATCATAACATGTCAGCACTCATCATCAAAGTGATAGAGCTTCTAACCTGGCGGGATCAAGGGGACGGTCAGACTCGTGCAATCCAGACGGTAAAAGATTGGCTGGCTACTAGCGGTAAACCTCAGACTTTACTTGAGCTTTTCCATCAACCAACGCAGTCCTCACGCGAGAATAAACGGATATAACGCTAATGATTACATAATATAGACGCTCTTGCGGCATATTACCTGAAGGTGTTTGTGACCATTAAACAAACTGAAATTTCAGGGACAGGAGCGGATAACATGAAGCGAACGGTGCTATATCTGCTGCTCGGCTTGTTCACCATTAGCATGCTGGCATCGCAGGCAGAAGCATCTCCCATTAATGGAGCATACCACTTTGGCTTTAAAAAAAGTCAGAATGGCGAACTGCCTTCCATTGATCAGGAAGGTTTCAAGTCTATTTTGGAGCATAATCATGCCATTTTCTTGGGGGATACCAAACAAAAGGAACTGTATCTGACTTTCGATAATGGGTATGAGAATGGGTTCACACCTGCAATACTGGATGTGTTGCGAGCGAAGAAGGTACCGGCAGCTTTCTTTGTTACAGGACATTATTTGAAGGATCAGCCGGATCTTGTCAAACGTATGGCTGCCGAAGGGCACATTGTCGGGAACCATTCCTGGAGTCATCCGGACATGACTCGAATTTCCAATACACAAATTAAAGAGGAACTGGAAAAAGTGAAATCTGAAGTGCGCCGTCTCACGGGGCAACAGGCTACATTTTTGCGGCCACCTCGCGGTATTTTCAACAATCGTACACTTGCTGAGAGTTATGCTCAGGGATATGTCAATGTGTTTTGGTCTGTAGCCTATAAGGATTGGGACACGAATGTACAGCGTGGTGCACAGTATGCTCATCAACAGGTGCTGAAACAGCTTCATCCGGGGGCTGTCATCTTGCTACATTCCGTTTCGAAAGACAATACGGAGGCACTTGGAGCAATCATTGATGAGGCACGCAAGCAAGGTTATGGATTCAAAAGTCTGGACGATCTGAAGACCAGAACCTATTAACGATCAAATCAAGCGGGCAAGACGAGCATGGATTAAGTTAGTTTTAGTTGAGGTCTGGGTATCAAAGAAAATAAGCTTATTTAGTTGTCATCCCCAACCCAATAAAGGACATGCCTAGCAATCTGCTGAGCATGCCCTTTATTTGTTGTTACCATTCGTCCTAATGAATCGTGTTATAGATTATTCCGGTCGTTTTGGGTCCGCAATGACTGCAAACGACGCAACCTGCCGTAGTTAATTCTACGCGCGCTCCGGTTTGCTCCTGCAGCGTCTTTTTCAGGTTTAACGCATCTTCCTCAGCCATGGTATGAACAACGATCACTAAATCCCGATCAATCTGTTCTTTATTGCTGAGCGTATTTTGCAACATTTGTTCCAGCGCCTTTTCTCGTTTACCGCGTACTTTGTAGGCGGGGGACATCTTACCATCGGTTACCCGAATGACGGGACGGATTTTAAGTAGGCTACCAATCAGATTTTGCATACCGGAGCAACGTCCGCCTTTATACAAGTATTCCAGAGTATCGATAACAAACTCTGTACGCACCGTTGGTTTCATGGCTTCAATCTGCTGCGTAATCTCGGCCAGCGTTTTTCCTTGTTCTGCTGCATACACAGCTTTCATTACCATCAAGCCAATGCCTGAGGAGAGATTTTTGGAATCCACTACAGAGATGCGCCCCTCTGGAAATTCAGAACTGGCGAGCAGAGCGTTCTGATAGGTTGAAGAAAGCTCAGAAGATAAGGAGATGTAAAAAATATCGTCGCCTTGTTCTATGTAAGGTTGAAATGCGGTCATGAAATCAGCGGGTGAAGGTGCTGCTGTTTTGGGCAGAGAACCATGGCGACTTACACGTTCGTACAATTGCTCTGGTTTGATCTCTTGTCCGTCCTTCAGGGATTCTTCACCAAACACCACATACAAAGGAATGATGCCGATTTCGTACTGCTGGATCCACTCCGGAGCCAGATCACTGGTGCTGTCCGCAAAAATTTTAATTCGTGGCATGTCAATCTCCTTTTGAATTCAAATATTTGGTCATTCATATGTTAAGTATAACGGGGCAAAGGTTAAGCCACCTAGCTTAATTATAAAGAACCGGGGCTCTCAAGGAAAGCATTACGTCAAGTATATACCGCCAAGTACAAGCACTGTGAAAAACAAAATAAGTAGTCCACTCAGAATCGTGCCAATAACGGCAAAGACTTTCTTGCGATTTTTGAGCGCTAATCCAATAATCCCAAGAATGAGGCCGATGAGATTAAAAACCAGGCAGACAAGAAAAGCCAAAGAACCTAGAACGAATGCCGGATGAATAGCGAGTTCTTCCCGGCTGATTGACGATCCGAGGAGTTCAATGGAGTTATTCAGTACAAGAGACATCAACACAAATGTTACGAGATGCCCTAGAAAACCAACCAGTCCAATAACAAAACTTGCGATCCCCGGCCCTGAATGTTTGAGAGGTATTCCATTGATTTCTGCTGATTCTGGCGGGAGTGTATAGTCATCTGAGTTTGGTGAATTGTAATTATTCATTAGGGCACGCTACCTCCTTAAAAGATATCATGATTTGTATAGAATACTGAATGTTTATTACCCTGTATAGTGTCCAGCGATTCTAGATTAGATATGCATAAGGCATTTCTTTTACTTTAGAGCTTGAATTCGCTACAATATATGGAGTAATGGCGTTCGAAACGAATCAAGGGAGAGAGTGGATATGCAACGGAGATGGATGATGCTTGGAGCCATATTAACGATGCTGTCGGTGGCTATTGGTGCATTCGGTGCACATATGCTTAAGGACAAAATTGGTGCAAGTGCAATTGCTACCTACGAAACAGGGGTACAATACCACATGATTCATGCGCTTGCTTTGCTAATTGTAGGATTAACTGCTGGGCAGCTCGGAGCATCAACGAAGCTGAAATGGGCAGCGCGTTTGCTTTTCGCGGGTATCATCATTTTTTCAGGAAGCCTCTATGTACTTAGCATCTCGGGTATCAAAATTTTAGGAGCGGTCACACCGATCGGTGGCGTAGCTTTTATTGCTGGCTGGCTGCTGTTTGCAATGGATGTCTGGCAACGGGGCAAGACCAGTCTGTAGCAGTCTTTGTTAAAGAATAATCGTATAACAAAAGCAACCTGTGCCCGAATGTTTACCGCATTCCAGATCAGGTTGCTTTTTTTGTTTGAATCTTTAAGGCTACAGTAAGAACTCATCTATTTCGTTTGTTCTGAATGTGTAAACTTGTTTTTCATCCACATGATAAATGCTAACCACATTGTTATCCCGATCAAAATTAAGTATTCGACAAGGAATGCTCTGATGCTTGCCATGTTTGTTGTTTACGACAATTCGGGTGAGACGATTTTCTTTAATTAAGGATTCAATCCAGGCATCGAACGAATTCGAATCAGCGACATGGGAAGTGTCTGCAGTAGACTTTTTCTTGTCAACTTTTGAATTTGATTCCTTGGCAACTGGTTCTTGTGGTTGTGATTTGGACGAAACCGAATCAACGATATGGTCTGACTTGTTGGAGTTTAACTGTGCGTTGGAAAATTGTGGTGAATCAAGGAAATTCTGATTAGAGTCAGTAGAAGCTGTTTTAGCCTGAGTCATAGCTTCAATGATTTGACCAAGCACAATTCCGGAGTGAATCCGAAAGTCCGCAATTTGTTCTTCTTTGTTTATGAACTCGATCAGGGACTGCAGTGCCAATGCATTTGAACGGCTCTTAATAAGTATATCGACATTAAATAAATAGCCGACGTCATCTTGATTGGATAAGGTTTGTTTCATTCATCCCAGCCCCGTTAAATAATGTGTAAGCACGTATGTACTCTAATATACTATAGCACTAATATGATGGAAATCATAGTACCAAAGACTTAGAAATCGGTTAATTTTAGAACTCAGAATGATCCTTTGTTTTCCTCATATATTCTTCTTTTTTCATCCCGTGATCAAACCCTTTGCAGGCTTCATGAACCTGACCTACAACTATAATTTAGTAATCAGGACAGGAAGAAGCAGGGGAATAGGGCATGAACATTTCATATCAGAATCGATTGAGATACGTATATAAGGTCACTTCGTCACGAATCCGCAAAGCGAATTATCATCTGAATTTAACGTACCATGACGCCTCGATAAACGGAGAACTAGCAGCAATTGGAAACCATCAGGTGTTTCGATTCATTGATCAGTTGCGTTCACAGAAAAGAATGGAAGAGCAGTGGATAGAGATTCAACATGAACTCCGACGCGTCAAAGCCTTGAAGACGACAGTTCAGCATAACTTTTCTCTTTTCACGGCAGGTGTCCACACGACGATTCACCAAGAGGCATACAATTATCGTGATCTGTTGAAGAGGAGGTGGATCGTGAGATTATGGTGACGATGGAGCCGATTGTGGTGGGAGAACACGTACTCGTTGGGGTAGAAGTGAAACTTCCCAAAACGACACTGTTAACGATTAATACATCCAAAGGGTACATCATGTGCGGCGCCCTTGATGTGGGGTTATTGAATGAGAAGCTGGGCGATCGCAAAATTGTGGCCGCACGGGCCGTGGGTGTGCGAACATTGGAGCAACTGCTTCATGCACCAATGGAATCGGTGACGACTGAGGCAGAGACTATGGGGATTACAGTAGGGATGACAGGTGTAGAAGCATTGTTAAAAATGATCTGAAGTACGTGCCGGTTTCATTCGGCACCATAGAAATAGAACAGAAAAAAGGGACGAAGTCGGAGGCATCCGTCTTGTCCCTTTTCTTTACAGACCCACAACAATGGTTGCTATATGGGTTATCTGATATATTTTTTTATTCCGCAAATAAAGCCGCGAGGTTCTCCTGGAAAGGCGCACGCACAATACCTTTTTCCGTAATAATTGCGGTAACATATTCGTTAGGGGTAACGTCAAAGGCTGGATTAAACACCTTAACGCCCTGCGGTGCAGTACGCTTCCCAAATCCTTCGGTCACTTCCTCAGCTGCACGTTCTTCGATTGGAATCAGATCGCCGGACGTTGTGGACAAGTCAATGGTTGATAATGGACTTGCTACATAAAAAGGAATATTATGCGCTTTGGCCAGTACAGCCAGGCTGTATGTACCAATTTTGTTGGCAACATCCCCGTTTGCTGCGACCCGATCCGTCCCCACAATGACAGCTTGTACCCAGCCTTTGGACATGACCATACCTGCCATGTTGTCACAGAGTAACGTTACGTCAATTCCGGCCTGTTGTAGCTCAAATGCAGTTAAACGGGCGCCTTGCAGAACGGGACGTGTCTCGTCAGCGAATACCTTCAGATGAATGCCGCGCTCTTGAGCTAGATACATCGGAGCGGTTGCCGTACCGTATTTCGCTGTCGCCAGACCTCCTGCGTTACAGTGTGTAAGTACACCCATTCCATCCTCAAATAAAGGCAGGGCATGTTCACCGATCATGCGGCATACTTCTTCGTCTTCCTTCTGAATTAACAACGCTTCTGCTTCAAGCGCATCTGTGCTTTCATCCAGACTTAGACCAGCTTCTACGACTTGGTTAGCCTTTTGCATCATGCGATCTAATGCCCAAAACAGATTAACCGCTGTTGGACGTGATGTTGCCAAATGTGCACAGACGGATTTGACATGATCCAGCCAGCCTTGGATAGCGATGCCATCATAGGCTTTGGCTCCGAGCACTACGCCGAAGGCTGCGGCAATACCAATGGCAGGTGCGCCGCGTACTTTCATGGAATGGATGGACTCCCATACTTCTTCAGGAGTGTAAAGTTTCAGCATCAGAATCGTTTCGGGCAACAGACGCTGATCGAGCATTTCAAGCTTGTCCTTTTTCCAATTGAGCGAAGACAGAGGCTGATGTTCAGGGGTTGTCATGAATGTTCCTCCGTTCAATAATGTTAGACTTTAACCGTTACGAGGGCAGAAGATACCAGATCTAGAACCTCACCGATTGTATTTACGTGCCGATTGTTCTTAATCAAGGCTTTACCAACGGCCAGTGCCTTGCGCTGTGCATGTTCACGTTCAGTAGCATCCGTAATGGTATCGATATCAGCGACGTGGGCAAGTCCTACGATGCGACGTACCATTTTAGCCCCGGCAAAACCGATCGTATCTCGAAAAAGCTGCTGTACATACAGGTTTTGATAACCTGGCGTTTTAGCCATTGGGTCAACGAGAGCGGTAGTCCACAGTGCGCGGAAACGAGTATCGAATTCAGTCCAGACATCACGTACCATGTCCAGTAACTCTGTTGCACGTTCATTCCGTGTAGACTGATCCTGATAACGGCCGGACAGCGAAACATAATGAAGAAGCAGGTTCGCCAGCACGGCGCCTACGTCAAAACCCATCGGCCCATAGAAAGCAAACTCCGGATCAATGACTTTGGTCGACTCGGAAGTTACAAAAATACTGCCTGTATGCAAGTCCCCGTGAAGAAGGGCTTGTCCATGGGTCAGGAATTTTTCCCTGAGCAGGGCGATCTCCAAATGCAGTGCTTCGTCGGTACGAAGAGCTTCCGCTTCATCTTCAATCGCTGTTTCATAGTTGTTATTTTGTGCAATCCGATACGGTTCATCAAAGATCAGGTCTTCTGTTATTTTACATTGGTCAGGGTTGACGAATCGTCCCTGCTGTTCTTTCTTCTGTTGTTGGTTCATGCCGAGGTCTGAAGTGAAGAAGAGGGTTCTCGCCATAAACTCTCCGATATGCTGAGCGAAAAGAGGGTAGGAAGCTCCGTCAATCAGACCCTTGCGCATAATAACATGGTCACTTAAGTCCTCCATGACCGTTAATGCAAGATCATCGTCATAATGATACACTTCGGGCACCATTCCAGGGCACAGACGATATTCTTCCTGCAAAATTTCACGTTCAATGCGAGCACGTACGAGGGAAAGCGGCCAGGATTCGCCAACCACTTTCGCATAAGGAAGCGCCTGTTTGATAATGATACTTTTATCGGAGTTCTGATCCGTGATATGGAAAACGAGATTCAGGTTGCCGTCACCGATCTCACGACAATCCAGATTCGCATCTGCCGTAAATGGACCCGGTAAAGTTTTGGCTAATTCGATCGCTTCTTGTGGGGTTAAAGGATGATATTGAGTCAAAGGTGCCACCTCCATATATATGAAGAAACAGGAAAACCCACTTCTTTGCTTGGTTTATGACAGTATATCGGATAAAGCACGTTTTTTGAACTTTTTTTTGAGACAAGTCTGGGTTGTGGTGATTCGAAGATCAGGCTCGCGGGTAAAAATGAATAGGCTGGACGGTTGAATAAAACCGCGCCCCATAACACTTCCGCGAAATTAGCGGGTTCTGAACTTGAACTCTCTGTCTTGCGTACAGGGGAACCTGAGATAACGTGGACAGACTACATTTTAAATTAAAGGATGGGATTGAATATGGCTACAAAAAACAAAACAGATCAAGCAAAATCCGTTGAACAAGTACTTAATCGTCAGGTGGCTAACCTGAACGTACTGTATGTCAAAATCCATAACTATCACTGGTATGTAAAAGGCCCGAACTTTTTCACACTGCATGTGAAATTTGAAGAGTTCTATAACGAAATTACAGTGCAAATGGATGAAATTGCTGAGCGTTTGCTTACACTGAAAGGCAGCCCTGCAGCAACGATGAAAGAATATCTTGAGATGGCTTCGATCCAGGAAGCTTCCGGCAAAGAAGATGCGAACGCTATGGTACAGAACCTGATTGAAGACTTCGCTACACTTTCCAATGAGTATCAGGAAGGTATTGATCTGGCCGATGCGGCTGAGGATCAGCCAACTGCTGATATGCTGACAGGCTTTAAAGCGGATTTGGAGAAACATATGTGGATGCTTCGTGCATACCTGGGCTAAACCGTTTCAGGACGGACTGAGATCCGTCTGTCTGTAACCCATTCGTGGTTGATGAGTTCATCCGTAAAGTGTTCAGTGTTGCCTGCTAAAAGTTGTCAGATAAGTGTGAAGCGTCTATACTGCTGTCAAGAGTGACAGGGGAGGACGAACACAATGTTAGACACAGGAGCGATACCGGCATTAAAAGAATGGGCTTCTGCAATTCAAGCTCTGGAAAACGGTCGCCAGATCATGGTGATGCGAAAAGGCGGGATTGTGGAGGAAACGAAACATTTTGAGTTGAAAAGTCCAGCGTTTTACCTGTATCCGGCTTATGAGCATCAGCGTAAAGAACTGATCAAGTCCTCGGATCAATCCTATGTTGAAGAGTCGCTGGCCGAATGGGCGCCTGAAGCTTCAACCGTCCGCATTACATCGTATGCTGAAGTAACGCAGGATTTGGAGATTCGAGATCAGGAGATGCTGGATCGACTTCTGGAATATCATATGTGGACAGCGGATTTTGCTGAATCCCGTTTGAAGTGGAAAAAGAAAGATCCGCTCCACGTGTTGATTTTACGTGTGTACCGTTTGCAGGAACCGATGGAAATTCCCGTATTGCCAGAATATAACGGTTGCCGTTCATGGATTTCCATTCCGAATGGTTTGGTGTCGCGCGAAATGACGCCGGTGCTGAACGTTGCGGATTTTGCCGACCAGGTACAGAAGATTAACGAGACACTCAGAATGTAATCTTTTTTATGTGCAAAAACTTGTGTAAATAAAGTGTAAAGGACTTGTCCGGAAATGGATAAGTCCTTTTTCATTTTGGTGTGCAAGCTGAACAAACTGTGAAATTTGTGATTTATATCACTGTCCGGCAAATGAAAAGTTGTTTTCTAATTTGATTCAAACAGTCATTTATTATAGAATCATAAGGAATGAAGTTTCCTGAGAAGGACAAGAATTAATAGGAAATGACTTGATAATCATTGAGAATCAGTTTAGAATTATTCTAAAGTGATTGTTGCTCTACAGCATGTGAAGAAAGTATGCCTGAGAGTGGCAAGAAGAAATTGCTTTACAGATGTATGATGAAACAGAGAAAGTCAGGGGAAGCCCTGTTCAGATATAATAGGCGCTTTTTCGTTTTCGACAGTAAACATCAATTTAATCAATGGAGGGAAACAATACACATGACTACGAATTTCGTCATTGAAGGTCTGAAAGCGACCATTGAAGGTAAAGAAATCCTGAAAGGCATCAACTTGGAAATGAAAGGTGGAGAAATCCACGCGATCATGGGACCGAACGGAACAGGTAAATCCACGTTGGCTTCTGCCTTGATGGGACACCCTAAATATGAAGTAACAGACGGTACAGTCACTCTCGATGGTGAAGATGTACTGGATATGGCTGTAGATGAGCGCGCACGTGCTGGTCTGTTCCTGGCTATGCAATACCCGAGCGAAATCGCGGGTGTAACTAACTCCGACTTCTTGCGCAGTGCAATCAACGCTCGTCGCGGTGAAGGTAACGAAATTTCCCTGATCAAGTTCATCCGTCAAATGGAAGGTAAAATGAAAGAACTCGATATGAACCCTGAGTTTGCACATCGTTACCTGAATGAAGGTTTCTCCGGTGGTGAGAAAAAACGGAATGAAATTCTGCAAATGATGCTGCTTGATCCTAAAATCGTCGTACTTGACGAGATCGACTCCGGTCTGGACATCGATGCTTTGAAGATTGTTGCAGAAGGTGTAAATGCAATGAAGAGCGAAGATCGCGGCTTCTTGATCATCACGCACTATCAACGCCTGCTTAACTACATCACTCCAGACTACGTACACGTAATGATGCAAGGTCGCATCGTGAAATCCGGTGGACCTGAGCTGGCTCAACGTCTCGAGGCTGAAGGTTATGATTGGGTAAAAGCGGAACTGGGAATTACAGACGAAACTGTAGGTCAAGAAGCGTAAGGACAAAACGGAGGAGGATAATAAATGACTACACAAACAATTCTTCCGGTTGAATCTGAAGCGCTTCGCGCCTTGTCGGAAAGTAACAATGAACCCGGCTGGTTGACTGAGCAGCGGCTCGAAGCTTTGAAGCTTGCGAGTGAGCTGGCGCTTCCCAAACTGGAAAAACAAAAAATTGAACGCTGGAGTATCAGCGAGTACGGCACATATAAGGCAGACGCAGCAATCTCTTCCCTGGAAGAAGTACCTGCATCCATCAAAGAGCTGGTTCAGGATCAAGCTGAAGGAAGCCTGGTAATCCAACGTAACTCTGGTGCAGTATATTCCAAATTGTCTGCTGATCTGGCAACACAAGGTGTCATCTTCACGGATTTGGCTACTGCTGTTCGTGAACATGCTGATCTAGTCAAGCCTTATCTGAACACAGCGGTCAAAGCCGATGAACATTCCATTGCCGCATTGCATGCAGCGTTGTGGAATGGCGGGGTGTTCCTGTACGTTCCGAAAAACGTGAACATTGAAGTTCCACTGCAAGCAGTATTGCTTACAGACGATGCTTCCGCAACATTTGCGCCTCACGTACTCGTTGTTGCCGAAGCAAACAGCTCGGTTACTTACGTGGACAACTACGTGTCTGGTGAGCTCTCTGCACCGGTATTCCATAACGGAGTTGTGGAAGTATTCGTAAAATCGGGTGCAAAAGTGCGCTTTGCAACGGTTCACCAACTGAACGTTAACGTAACGGATGTATCCTTCCGCCGTGCTGTTCTGGAAAATGACAGCTCCATTGAATGGATCGTTGGTGAAATGAACAATGGTGATACGGCAAGCAACACGATGAGTGTTTTGAAGGGGAATGGGTCCACTTCGGATTCCAAAGTGATTGCTGTGGGTTCCGGTTCACAGAAGATTAACTACACAACTGAAGCACGTCACTTCGGTAAAAATACGCCAAGCCAAATGATCACACGTGCGGTTATGCGTGAAGAGGCTTCGGCAATCATCAACGGTATCACGAAAATCGAGAAAGGCGCTACAAGAGCCGACGGACAGCAAACCGAGAAAGTATTGATGCTGAGTCCTAAAGCACGCGGAGACGCCAACCCGATCCTTCTGATTGATGAGGATGATGTAACAGCAGGTCACGCGGCTTCTGTAGGTCAAGTGAATGCGGAGCAAATCCATTACTTGATGTCTCGCGGGATTAACCGTACGGATGCGGAGCGCCTGATCATTTATGGCTTCCTTGCTCCGGTGGTGGCGGATATTCCTTTGGAAGCACTGCGTACCCAATTGCAGTCCCTGATTGAGAAGAAGCTGGGACAATGAACCCATCCATTCGCGAGCAGTTCCCGATCCTCCACCAGGAAATCAATGGACACCCGCTCGTATATCTAGACAGTGCTGCGACTTCGCAAAAGCCTCGTGCTGTGATTGACGCGGTTAAACATTATTATGAATATGAGAACTCCAATGTGCATCGCGGTGTGCATACACTCGGAAGCCGGGCAACGGACGCTTATGAAGGCGCTCGTGAGAAGGTTGCCAAGTTTATCAATGCTCGTCGCACGCAGGAGATCATCTTCACACGCGGTACAACGACAGCCCTGAATTTGGTGGCTTCGTCTTATGCTCGTGCCAACTGTAAAGAAGGCGATGAAATTGTTCTTACACAGATGGAGCATCACAGTAACCTGATCCCTTGGCAACAAGTCGCCAAGGAGACAGGGGCCACATTGAAATACATTCCGCTACAGCCAGACGGCCATATTGAGTTGTCTGATGTGGAGCAAACAATCACGAACAAAACTAAAGTTGTCGCGATTGCCTATGTATCTAATGTGATGGGACTCGTGCATCCCGTTAAACAAATCGCTGAAATCGCCCATCGCAATGGTGCAGTTATTGTTGTGGATGGCGCACAAAGCACACCGCATATGAAGGTGGATGTGCAAGATCTGGACTGTGATTTCTATGCGCTGTCTGGTCACAAAATGTGCGGACCGACCGGTATCGGTGCACTCTACGGCAAAAAGGCGCTGCTGGAGTCCATGGAACCAATTGAGTTCGGCGGTGAGATGATTAATGATGTGGGATTGTACGATTCCAATTGGAAAGAACTGCCGTGGAAATTTGAAGGCGGAACCCCGATTATTGCGGGAGCAGTAGGATTGGGCGCTGCCATTGATTTCCTTGAGCAGATCGGCATGGATGAAATTGCTCATCATGAAGGTGTACTGGCCGCTTACGCAACGGAACGCCTGTCAGAGATTGATGGACTCAGCATCTATGGACCAGCTAAACGTCACGTTGGTGTAGTTACCTTTAACTTGGGAGATGTACATCCACATGATGTCGCTACCGTGCTGGATGCGAGCGGTATAGCGATTCGTGCAGGACACCACTGCTGCCAACCGCTGATGCGCTGGCTTGAAGTAAGCTCTACGGCTCGTGCGAGCTTTTATCTATACAATAACGAACAAGATGTAGATCGGCTTGTTAGCGCCTTAATCCAGACAAAGGAGTATTTTGGCGATGCAACTTGATGATCTGTACCGTCGTGTTATAATGGACCATTACAAAAACCCGCGTAACCGCGGAACGTTTGACAATGACGTCGTCACGGTGAATTTGAACAATCCAACGTGCGGCGACCGGATTTCACTGCAGCTGATGCTGAATGACGGAATCGTTCAGGAAGCCAAGTATACGGGAGAAGGCTGTTCAATCAGCATGTCTTCGGCATCGATGATGACCGAGGCTGTCAAAGGCAAGACGATTGAACAGGCGCTCGATCTGGCTAACCGTTTCTCCTCATTGATGCAAGGGGAAGAAGTCGATTTCGATGATTATGAAGATCTCGAAGCCCTATCCGGTGTGAACAAGTTCCCTGCACGCATCAAATGTGCCACTCTGGCCTGGAATGCATTACGCAAAGGAATTGACGAAGAGGACAATGTACAATAACGATAGGGAGGTCGAGCAAGATGGCTAAAAAAGCACCAGAAATGGAAGAGTATAAATATGGTTTTCGCGATGAGCATAAATCCATCTTTCAAACCGGCAAAGGTCTGACAGCGGAAGTTGTAACGGAAATTTCTAAAATCAAAAACGAACCGGAGTGGATGCTGGAATTCCGTTTGAAATCCTTGAAACAGTTCGAGAAGATGGCCATGCCTAAATGGGGCGGCGATCTGGATGGACTGGATTTCAATGATATTCAATACTATGTTCGTCCTTCGGAAAAGCAAGGAAAAACATGGGAAGAAGTTCCTTCCGAAATCAAAGAAACATTTGATAAACTGGGTATTCCAGAAGCGGAGCAAAAGTTCCTTGCTGGGGTATCGGCTCAGTATGAGTCCGAGGTTGTGTACCACAATATGCAGAAGGAACTGGAAGACCAAGGCGTAATCTTCATGGATACCGATACGGCTCTGAGAGAGCACCCGGAAATTCTGCGTGAATATTTTGCTACTGTTATTCCGCCAGCAGATAACAAATTTGCTGCGCTGAACAGTGCGGTATGGTCTGGAGGAAGCTTCATCTACGTACCGAAAGGCGTAAAATGTGAAGTGCCTCTGCAAGCATATTTCCGGATTAACTCCGAAAATATGGGCCAATTCGAGCGTACATTGATCATTGCAGACGAAGACAGCTTCGTTCACTACGTAGAGGGTTGTACTGCTCCAATTTACAGCACAAATTCCCTGCACAGTGCGGTAGTTGAGATCATCTGTAAGAAAAATGCCCGCGTTCGTTACACAACGATCCAAAACTGGGCACCAAACATCTACAATCTCGTTACCAAACGTGCGGTTGCTGAAGAGAACGCAACGATGGAATGGGTCGATGGTAACATCGGTTCCAAACTGACGATGAAATATCCTGCAGTTGTACTGAAAGGCCGTGGAGCTAAAGGTTCCGTTCTGTCCATCGCTGTTGCAGGTAAAAACCAGCACCAGGATGCAGGCGCGAAAATGATTCACTTGGCTCCGGATACAACTTCAACGATTGTATCCAAATCGATTAGTAAACATGGTGGTAAAGTAACGTACCGTGGTCTGGCTTCCTTTGGACGCCAAGCTGAGGGCGCGAAATCCAACATCAAATGTGATACCCTCATTCTCGATAATGAGTCCACATCGGATACAATTCCTTACAACGAAATCATGAATGATAACATCATGCTGGAGCATGAAGCAACGGTTTCCAAAGTGTCCGAAGATCAACTCTTCTACCTGATGAGCCGTGGGCTGACTGAAGCTGAAGCTACACAGATGATCATCATGGGCTTCATTGAGCCGTTCACGAAAGAATTGCCAATGGAGTACGCGGTTGAGATGAATCGTCTCATCAAATTTGAGATGGAAGGTTCCATCGGTTAAGACATATGTACTGAAAAAAGACGAACCGTCATGGTTCGTCTTTTTTCTTATGCCATAAAGAGAGTAATCTTTGATTGAACATGTAAAAATAAGACTAATAGCACAAGCCAATTCATAGAGTTAAGCATTTAATGGTAGAAAAAGGATGTGAGTCTATGAATGCAAACCCTTTCGAAGGGTATCGGATTACTAGTTCATTCGGCTATCGAATTCATCCTATACATGGAGGCCAGACGTTTCATCGAGGGGTAGACCTGGTCACCGAGCCTTGGAATGGGCCTGTATCTGCTTTTCTTGAAGGAACGGTACGTTTTGCAACGGAAGGACGCACAGGCTCCGGTTTTGGCGGTTACGGGCTTACTGTGGCGCTGGAGGATCATCGTGGATACTTGCATTGTTACGCCCATCTCTCTCGAATTGCCGTTAAGGTTGGTCAGCGAGTGAGGAAAGGACAACTAATCGGTTACCAAGGCAGTACAGGACAGAGCACGGGGCCCCATGTGCATTATGAGATTCGAAAAACAAGCTCGCCTTCGTACGGGTATACTGCAAGTGAAGATGGTGTTGTGGAACCAACGGCGTATTTGTTAAACGAATACGGAACGATCTCTCAGGAGGAGGGTCCGCCAATGACAAGTCAGGAAAAGCAGTTGTTCACGCTTATGCAGAAGCAATTAGAGCTTCAAGGAAGCTGGATTCAAGAACAAAAGCGATTATCCAACATGAGTTGCCCTGACTGGGCGCAGGAGGCACTGGCTTATTATCGTCCCTATATTCAGGATGACACAGGAAGTTATGACTTTTGGAGAATACTTGTGATCATGTATCGGAAGGAAACGGGAATACTGGTGCCAAAAGAGGATTGAAACTTGAAGAGCAAGGTTGGTATTAGAGCGAAGGCCATTATAGGAGCGAAGGCCAGTATAAGTGCATACCACTCATATCTTATGGGCTATGAACCAAATTGCGAAGAATGCCGTTTCGCCCAGTTCCTCTGGCAGGGAAGCGTCATATGTTAGGGTATACCTGATAAAGAGGAGGCAATCACATGAGCGAAGTAGGTTACGGCTGTAAAGGCAACGTTGGTGGTGTAGGCGGTGTAGGTGGATACAATCCATGTACTTCGGTTGGCGCGATCTTGGTACTGTTCATCCTGTTGGTTATCATCACAAAAGCATTCTGTGTGTAACTCCATCGACCGAATATAAGCAAGAGGGATCAAAGGAAGCTCGATCGAGCTTCCTTTGATCCCTCTTTTCTCTTCAATCGTATTTATTGGACGTAAATTTCAACAATGGCAATATCTCTTTCTTTCGCTAAATCGATAAAGGCCGTAGAGGTCTGAACGAGTGGGCGGAAGTAGTCAGCTGGATTGTTCATTACAATGACACCAGTTTGTCCTGTTGTGAGAAGTACTTTTTTACCAATAAAATTCGGAAGCATATGTTTGATCAGCTCTTGAGTTGCTTCGCCATTCAACTGACCAAAACTGAGGCTGTATAGCTCGCATAGAACAGAAATTAGCTCCTGTTTGGTCTGATACACCCGATTTGTTGTCATAGCGCTGTAAACGTCGGCTACAGCAGTTATACGAGCATAGGGGTGAATCTCATCTCCTCGCAAACCATGCGGATAACCACTGCCATCCTCACGCTCATGATGTTGAAGAGCAACCATGGCGATGATTTCGTCCTCTGTTGAAGCTTTGATAATATCGTAACCATAAAAGGTATGTTTTTTCATTTCTGCGAATTCTTCTGTCGTTAGTTTGCCTGGTTTATGTAAAATTTCAGAAGGAATTTTGGACTTGCCAATATCATGAAGATATCCTGCCTTGGCTACCGTAATACATTCATCCGGGCTATAACCCATCCACCCAGCGATATAAAAAGCGAGCATGCCAACCTGTAAGGAATGATTGTAGGTGTAGTCAATGTCTCCATCCAGCATAAGTAACAGGGAGACAACATCCTTTTGTTTTTCAAGCTGTCCCGTTAAGGTGCCTAATATTTCGTCAACCTGTGATTCATCAATAAAGCCTTTTTCTATGGCTTGTTCGAACAGAGATTCTGTGCCTTTGATCGTGTCGTTAAACAGATTGGTTAACAGACGGGTCTGATCGGAAGGCAAGTTTTGTTCATTAGAGTGAAGGTCGGATGATTGTTCTACATCTGCGAAATCAATTCCATGCTGCAGCAGCTTAGATATATCATCTTCGCTGAGAACGGAACCTTTCATCAGCATGTGGAGACCTGAAGTATTGTAGATATCATTTTTTAGCAGGTCGCCGGGTTTAAGATCTGTAACATGCACTCTCACGTATAAACCACCTTTTCCTCGACTAATATCGACACATATCATTATAATAACAAGAAAAAAATGGGTTGACAACGACTTATTTACTGTTTATGCGCCTCTGTAAACAGCGAATAGACTCATTTTTTCTCGTCCATGGGGTTCCAGGGTCCTAGTTGATGGCCTTTCCATTCTGATCCGTCTTCCCAAATTTCTTTTTTCCAGATTGGTACGGTTTGCTTCAGTCTTTCAATAGCGTAACGGCTTGCATCATAACAATCGCTGCGATGAGGCGAGGATACCGCGATAACGACACTGATTTCGGCAACGTCAACTTTGCCGATTCGATGACTTATCGCACAAAGTACACCTGGCCAGCGTTCTGCTATCTCCTTGCCGATCGCAGCCATATGGGACAGCGCCATGGGGACGTATGCCTCGTATTCCAGATGAACCGTACGCTGTTCACCAGTCATTTCCCGTGTCGTGCCTACAAAAGTTAACGCAGCGCCATGATTAGCCGTAATGACCATGTCGGTCGTTGCCTCCACGGACAAGGGCGCATTGGTAATCAGAAACAGGCCGTCTTCAGTGCGATGCTCTTGTGTATAAGGTTGATCCTCGTCTTGGTTCGTCGAACCGTCACCTCCAGATACAGGAGGGATCAAAGCCAATTCATCATCCGTCTTAAGTAATGTATCGGCAGGAGCGTATCTCTGGTTAACTGCTAAAAATGATGAACGAATCTGTGTGGCAGCCTCAGGATAAGCCTGGCTCAATTGTTCTTTAAGCATAGCAGCAGTAAGCGTATCACCATCATACTCAAATTCAAGTTGGGATGTATTTAAACGTTCTGCAATACCTGCAAATAGTTGAATTGTCAATTTCATGGAATGAATCTCTCCTTTTTGATCTCTAAACCCTATAAATATATCATAACGACGTAGAAAATGTTATGCTTATCCATTAGAAGAATGTACGTTTAATGAACGGCAGGGGAGGCAGTGTAATGCGCAGCAGCGAGAAGCAAACATTAACCATTCTGCACACCAATGATATACACAGTCATTTCGGCTCTATGAGTGCGATCGCTGCTATGATCAATGAAGAACGTGCCCAAGGTGGACATCTGCTTGTCCTCGATATTGGAGACCATATGGATCGAATGGCTGTTGAAACGGAAGGCACACTCGGAATGGCCAACGTAGATGTGCTCAATCTGACAGGTTATGATGCCATTACGATTGGAAATAATGAGGGACTAACCTTTACGCCAGACCAACTCGCTCAGTCCTATACGGGACTCCTATGTCCGATTGTGTGCGGCAATGTGGTAGAACAGGATACAGGGCGTCCTCCAGCCTGGATGAAACCTTGGATTATTGTCGAAAAAGGACCATTTCGCATTGGTCTGCTAGGAGCAACAGCCCCGTTTAACACCTTCTATGAACTGTTAGGCTGGCAAGTGACGGACCCTGTAGAAACTTTAAGAGATCAGGTTGAGGTACTGCGTGAGCAAGTGGACGTGATCGTTGTTTTATCTCATCTGGGTCTTTCAACGGACAAAAGACTGGCGGAACAGGTTGAGGGCATTGATGTTGTCCTGGGCGGACACACCCATCATGTGCTGGAGGAACCCTTGCTGATTGGCAATACCGTGCTGGGAGCGGCAGGTAAATTCGGACAATGGCTCGGTAGAGTTGTGCTGGAAAGAGCAGGCCAAGCAGAGCCTGTTCAACTGGTGAGCAGCGGTTGTGTGCCAGTACACAGTAACATGCTGGAAGAGCAGGTGTCTCTGGCAATTGCTACGAACCGTAAGGAAGCTGAACGATTGCTGGATGAGACGGCCGTGATCACGGATCGAACCTTGCCCGTTTATTACGAGCGGGAATCTCCTTTTGCTAGCTTGCTTGCGCAAGCTGTACGCCACTTTACAAAAGCGGAAATATCGCTTGTGAATGCGGGTCAGTTACTCGGAAACCTGCCACAAGGCGACATTACGAAAGGAATGTTACATTCCCTATGTCCATCTCCAATAAATGCTTGTACAATATGTTTGAATGGTGATCAGATTCGTGAAGCGCTTGAACAGTCACTGTTGGAGGAATTCTTCTCTAAACCCATCGTGGGATTTGGCTTTCGGGGACGTATTCTCGGGACGTTATGTGTAGATGGAATAGAGGTTCTTTACGACCCTAGTGCGCCAGCGTATGATAAGATCCAATCCATTTATGTGAACGGTATACCTATGGATGGGAAGCGTGAATATGTGATTGGAACGCTTGATATGTTTACGTTTAATGTGGGATATCCTTCTTTGGCTCAAGGAATCAATATACAATATCACCTTCCGGAATTTATACGGGATTTGCTGGAAGAAGAATTAAAACGACCAGGGGCGCTGGAGGAGTGCCTGCGTAACCGCTGGTTATCAAGCTAAAAGCCAGAAGCTAGAAGCTAGAACGAGACTGCCTTCTGCTGATGCGGCGGCTAGTGTTCATTACATCTATGGAGCGGGAGAGGATAGGCTGTGCGTTTAGTACATATAAACTTATTGCAGCCTGGCATGAAGCTGGGGAAACGAATTTTTAGTGAGGAAGGTCTGGTTTTACTCAGTGAGGATGTAGAACTGACGAGTCGTTTAATCGGACGGTTGAAAGATCTTGGGATTGGATATGTATATATTCAGGATGCTGCGACAGAAGACATTATCGTGCCCGATATGTTACAGGAAGAGACCAAGCGAAGAGCACTTGTGGAGATCAAACAGCAATTTCAACATATGTCCGGCTTCAAAAGTAAAAACCAGATCACACATTTTGGTAAAGCGCTTAGTGGTGTAATGAACAGCATTCTTGAGGACATTGGTGGTCAAAAGGAAGCGATGATCATGTTAATGGACATGAACTCCAGCGATTTTGACCTGTATACTCACTCACTGAATGTTTGTGTATATACTCTTGTTCTCGGTGTGGCATCAGGTTATACACGTCAGCAACTTATGGAGATTGGTCTAGGCGCTCTGCTCCATGATATTGGGAAAACGCAGATTCCCTCCGACATTTTACATAAACCTTCACGTCTGAGTGATGAGGAATACAAGGTTATTCAACAGCATACCACGTATGGACACCGCATTCTCAAGGATGAACCCGGCATCCCTCTGCTCGCAGCACACTGTGCACTGCAGCATCATGAGCGAATTGATGGCAGTGGCTACCCTTTTGGTTTGAAAGGCAATGAAATCCATGAATATGCGAAGTGGATTGCTCTTGCCGATTCGTATGATGCCATGACGACCAATCGGGTTTATCGTCAAGCTTTATTGCCGCATCAAGCCGTAGAGGTACTGTATACAGGTTCTGGAACGCTTTATGAACAGTGGATGCTTGAAAAGTTTAGGGATTGTGTAGCGATCTATCCCGTAGGTATATCCGTAAAACTGAGCACTGGAGAAGTTGGCGTTGTCGCTGCCATTCAACCCCGCGTGCCACAACGGCCATTGATTCGTGTGATCAAGGATGCAGAAGGACAGGTTCTTGCAGCCCCCTACGAAATAAATCTTGCTACGAAGCTATCCGTCATGATTACAGGGGTGGAGGGTGCGGAAGATTCTGCTACACTTACGAAGCATGAACAGCTGAATAGTTAAGCTAACGAAGTATAGAGCAGGCGCTCAGTGGTCATATCGGGAACGTGAAGCTAGGCTGAATTTCCGATGATTCATGAGCGTTTTTTGTCATGTAATGGTCAGGGTTTGGCTGTGCAGGAAGATTCATAATTGTGCTATGATAAAAGATAACTCCCAAAAAAGTAATCTCGGATATGATGTAAATAAAACTTTTTAGGTTAATAAAAGGAATAAGGTGAAGAACAATGACCATGCTAAACTCAGGATCGGTACAACCGATGCCATTATCGCCAACGAATGATCCGTGGGATCCGATTGGCTCTCTGCGTGCATATGGCCGGCATGTGCTGACCAGTGTAGAAATGACAGTGACACATCTGTGCAATATGCGATGTGAGCATTGTGCCGTGGGGGATATGCTTACGATGCAAGAGGCACCTGCACTGCCACTCTCACTAATGTTGAAACGACTTGATGAGGTGGAGCATCTGCAGACTATCAGTTTGACAGGTGGTGAACCCAGCTTTAGCCAAAAGACGGTGGATGAGATGATCATTCCTCTGCTTAAATATGCGAAGGAACGCGGAATTCGCTCCCAGATCAATTCTAATCTGACACTGGATATCAGCCGTTATGAAAAACTTCTCCCGTATCTGGATGTGATGCACATCTCCTTTAATTATTTGAATGCAGATGATTTCCATCAGGTGGGATTTGCCAACAGCGGTAGACCGGTAAAACGTGAAGTCGCCGTGAAAATGTATGAAAAGATGATGGAAAACTCCCGCAAGCTAAGTGAGGCCGGAATGTTTATTTCCGCTGAGTCGATGATTAATTATCGGACGCATGATAAACTGGACGGCATTCACCAATTGATTCGGGAAATGGGTTGTGTACGGCACGAAGTACATCCGATGTACAACTCTAACTTTGCATCCTCTCTTCCAGTATTATCACTGGATCACATGAGGAATGCCATTCATCGCTTGCTTGATGTTCGTGACAAAGACATGTGGATGCTTTTTGGAACACTACCGTTCTTTGCATGCAGTGCAGCTGAGCAGGATCGTGAGCTTATTAATCGCTTGTACAGCGAACCGAATGTAACGGTTCGTAATGATCCGGACGGACGCAACCGTGTTAACGTCAACATGTTTACTGGCAACGTGTACGTGACTGATTTTGCCGATATCCCTGCATTCGGCAATATCCATGATCGGAAGCTGGATGATGTATTCCATGAATGGTCTGCGGAGCATCCGCTCAATCAGACCGTAAATTGCCATTGTGATGCTGCATCGTGTTGCGGGCCAAATCTTCTTGTGGCCGATATGTATTATAAAGGCGTGGACTTCAAATCTAGAAAAGCTATTTTACGTTAATATTCCAGGTGCATTCCTGAAATAGACAGAGAAGGGGAGTTACATCTTGGGCATTCATACCGAATTTCATCTTGGACAGCTGGTATTTAATCTGGTCTGTGTCTTTTTGCTCGTATTTTTGAATGGTGTATTTGTCGCAGCAGAGTTCTCTCTCGTCAAAGTAAGACAGACACGCCTGACACAATTGCAGAGTGAGGGAAACCGTCTGGCTGGTTACGCCCTGAAGGTGAACGGTAAACTGGATGCCTATCTGTCGGCAACGCAGTTCGGGATTACACTGACATCTCTCGGACTGGGATGGTTGGGGGAACCTGCGATCTCCAAACTGCTTGTGGAACCGCTGATGTTTAAGCTTGGCGTTTCCGATACAGGTCTGATTACAACGGTATCCGTTATTATCGGATTCTGTATCATTACGTTTCTGCACATTGTACTTGGCGAGCTGGCCCCAAAGTCGCTGGCGATTCAAAAAACAGATGGAGTGGCGTTGCTTTTATCGGCACCGTTACTATTATTTTATAAAATTTTCTTTCCGTTCATCTGGGTTCTTAACGCATCAGCGAATGCTTTATTACGTTTGGCTGGTATTGAACCCGCGAGTGAAAGCGAGGCCCATTCCGAAGATGAGCTCCGCATCCTGATGAAACAGAGTGCCAAAAGCGGAGTTATCGACAAGGATGAGATCAAACTGATGGATAATATCTTTGATTTCTCCGATATGCTGGCTCGCGAAGTTATGTTACCTCGTACAGATATGGACTGTTTGTATACCCATCTGTCCCTGGAGGAAAATCTAAAGATCATCAACGCAACGAAGCATTCCCGTTACCCGGTTGCCGTAGAAGATAAGGACGAGATTATCGGATTTATTCATATTACGGACTTGCTTCTGGCAGAACCGGAGCAACAACAGGATCTGGCTTCAATGGTACGTCCGATTCTGAACGTTCCCGAGTCGATGGAGATCAGTCATGTGTTACGTTTAATGCAGAAAAAGCACTCCCAGATGACGCTCGTTGTCGATGAATATGGAGGGACTGCAGGCTTGCTGACGGCTGAAGAAATTTTGGAAGAGATCGTTGGGGATCTGTATGATGAATTCGAGGATGAGCGGCCACATATGGAACGAATCGGTGAGGCTTTCTCGATTGACGGACGTTCGTTGATTGAGGAAGTTCATGAATGGACCGGAGCGATCATTGAGGATGAAGAGGTAGATACCATTGGCGGCTGGCTCTTCAAAGAACTGGAAGGCAGTCCGGCTAAGGGGAGAACACGTGAACGGAACGGCTATGTTTTTGAAGTCGAAGAGTCTACACGTCTACGAATTAACCGGGTCAAAGTGTACAAGCAATTGAAAGAACAAGAAGAACCTCTCGAAGAGGATCAGTGATCTTCTGTTGTCTCCGGATGATAATCGATGTGAACAATAGCGGATAAACAAGATTTTTAAGTAAGACCTTTGAGCTGGTGTTATGACACCTTTCAAAGGTCTTTTTTTGCATGTCGGGAATAAGTGAGCTTGCTCTGCAATGGCAAAATCCTTCTTATAGTTTCTGTAAAAAGGGATTATCTTGATCATCTCGACATATGGTTATAAGGACAGGAAATGATGGGGATGTACTGTATGCCTTGTGAAGTAATGCCCAGAATGCAGAATGCATGTGATTGCATGATAAAGGAGGCGTTTCGATTGAAAGATCCTCTTAAAGATCCTCTGAAAGATCCTCAGGTTCGGGCTTATGTTCCTTTTGTGGGTCCATTTGATCCGTGTAAACCTCTAGGTATTCGTACGTATCTGGTTCCACCGCAATTATTTATTCCTTTTCAGCCGATGGGGTGGCCGCAATACAGTCCGGCTGAAGCTTTAAGGCTCGGCACATTGTGGCCGGCGCTGTACAGTCCGTATACCTCGAAGAAAACGAAGGAAAGGGCGGTGGTGAACGATGGAGAAGGAACAGCCGAAAGCCTGTGACGCCAAATATTACGAACTGCTGGAGGAACTACAGGCGCTGGATTTTGTTCTGGTTGAGCTGAATTTGTATTTGGATACACATCCGGGAGATTTTCAAAGCATCGAACAGTATAACAAGTTCAGCCAGGAACGGATGCGCGTTGCACATGAATTTCAGCAGTTATACGGTCCGCTGACGAATTTTGGTCATGCCTTTTCCAAATATCCGTGGGAGTGGTCCCAGACACCTTGGCCTTGGCAAGTATAAAATCGAAGGAGGCGTCCTGTGCATGTGGGTATATGAAAAAAAATTGCAATATCCAGTTCGGGTGAGTAAATGTGATCCGCATATGGCGAAGCTGTTGATGGAACAATATGGCGGTGCAGACGGAGAACTGGCAGCAGCCTTGCGATACCTGAATCAACGTTATACGATTCCTGACAAAATCATCGGTCTATTGAATGACATCGCAACGGAGGAATTTTCTCACTTGGAGATGATTGCAACGATGATTTACAAACTCACCAAGGATGCCACGATTGAGCAATTGGAGCTGGCCGGGTTGGATGCCCATTATGCGGCACATGACAGAGCACTCTTTTACAATAACGCTGCTGGAGTACCCTTTACCGCCACCTATATTCAAGCGAAGGGTGATCCGATCGCGGATTTGTACGAAGATATCGCAGCCGAAGAGAAAGCTCGGGCTACATATCAATGGTTAATTGATTTAACGGATGACGTGGATTTGCAGGACAGTCTGAAATTTTTGCGGGAACGCGAGATTGTGCACTCACTGCGGTTCCGGGAGGCCGTTGAAATTCTGAAGGATGATCGGGAAACGAAGAAAATATTTTGACGATGAGCCAATCAGCAACAGATGTAGCGTAAGGGATAAAGGGCAGTCCAGGTGGGCTGCTTTTTATATTCAGGTACAATAATATAAGTTGAACTGTTCTTTTACACGTTAACGGAGAGGACAGAAAAAACCTGGAAAAGCGAAGCGGTCGCCTTTATCACCGGATTTTTCCCTTTGGAAAAGGGAATTCAAAAAAATCTGGGGATAACAGCGAATGGAAGGTTCTTCTGTTATCGGAGTGGACTGTGTAAAATTTTTAGTTGAACTTATATAGATTGAAAAAATAAGATCAAAAAAAGGACGATGAATGAAGAGTTGTTCCTCAAGGTCGTCCTGCAGATTGAACATATAAGTTTGTAGAAGTGCTTTTGCCCTTAGTATTCCACGACCATGGCAACATTTTGCCACCCGGCTCCAACGGTCCAGAACAACACTTTGTCACCGCGCTGCAGCTCTCCGGAGCTAATGGCTCGATGCATGGCTATAAACGGGCTGCTTGTCGAGGTGTAACCAAATTCGTCGCCAATATATACAGCAATGTCATCAGCAATGCCGATGTTTTCGGACACTGCACGAATGTTAGCAATGGACAGCTGAGAGAAACAGGCGGCTTTAATCTCATCCGGCTTGATTTCATTCCGTGTCAGCAACGTACGAATGGACTCTGAAGCTGCATCGACACAGATTGAATCGTCAAACGGTGTGAATTTCACATGAAAAGCTCCTGCATCAACACCCGTGCTTCCGAGCTTCGCGAGTCCTTCGGCTGGAAAGAGTGAATTTTGATATACGCAGGTATCCGTCTGGTAGATTGAATCGATAAACCCAACGGCATGTTCATCCCGTTCTACAATTACAGCTGCGGCCGCATCTCCGAAATTCGCAAAATAAACCGGATCATCCGGACTGGCATGAGGAGCAACATAGTCTGAGCCGATGATCAGCGCACGCTTGATTCTTGGATTACCAAGCATCTGCCGACTGACCTGTTCAAAAGCTGCGGTCATGCCTGCACAGTTGGCATTGCTATCAATACAGATGGTGTGGGCTGCTCCGCTAATCAGATGATGAATCATTAAGGAATTCGTAGGAAAAATATATTCCGGTGTTTGGCTTGCATACGCAATCAAGTCGATATCTTGTCCGGTTAAACCGGTTTTAGCGAGTAGCTTTCGGGTGGCCTCGAAGGCCATGGTCAGTGAGTTTTCGTCCTCCTGATCAATTTTGTAACGTGACTCACGCCCGAGTGCTTTTAACAAACCACGAATATCGACCCCTCTGGCATCAAAATGTTCAATATAAAAATCATTGTGCACCTTGGTTTCAGGGTGATACATATCGATATCTACAATACGAATTCCAGCCATCGTCATCCTCCTCTTAAGTGGAAAGGCAGAGCTGTCATTAAAGCATCATACAAATCAGGGAGCTACGCCGAAATAATTTCGAGATTGTCCAGCCCTACCGTCCGACCAAGTCTGGCAAGCTGCATTTTCAGAATGGCATTGTTCTCCAAGGTTAACACCACTTTTTTGTATTCGTCCTTTTTAAACATGGCCAGGCATCCCTCCAGAAGAGGTACAATCTCGGGAGCAGTAACATTCAACTTTTTGCAGTC
This sequence comes from Paenibacillus sp. NN59, assembly GCF_057597225.1. NCBI lineage: Bacteria > Bacillati > Bacillota > Bacilli > Caryophanales > Paenibacillaceae > Paenibacillus > Paenibacillus sp. NN59. Next base: position 2,107,900 of record NZ_CP199678.1, read on the forward strand.
AATATCCAGGTTAAACTCCTTGGTGTTGATGGCAGATATCGTATCCTGATAAGCCGAGATCGAACGAAGACCATCCTCTTGAGAAAAAGAACCTTCCAATTCAATGTGCAACACCTTGTTTGAAGCATCCGTTTGTAGATTAAACTTTCCCATTGCGCGTTCTCTCTCCTTTGTAAAAAATGAGTGAAAACTATCCTCTATGGAATGAATGGAGCAGTCCAATAGCCCCTAAAGTGAGCGGTACCAGGTTGTAAGGCTGGGAGGATAATTTACCCATATTATAAAGGTAATAATGTAAAAAGATCAATAAAAAGGTCGAATAATGTATAAAAATGTAGAACGTTGAATTACTGGATTTCCTCAAGCGTGGCAAGCAATACATTAAATGCACTGATAATACGTGGAGCACCGACACACGGTGCCAGATGAAGCAATACTCCCTTAAGTTCATCAACGGTAATACCCACACTTAAGGCCATGGCATAATGCACACCAAGCTGTTCGAATTGTCCCTGTGTAATTAATGACGAAATAATGGCGATTTCTTTCCACTGATCTGTAATGGTTGTCCGCTGAAAGATATCACCATATGCCGTTCCCATTATAAATTCGGACAGTTCGGGAAAATGCTCCTTAATCGGAGCAAGTGCCTTCGCACCATATTCCCCGGAAAGCTTGGCAAAACGATCTAACCCTTGGGTCACTTGGTCACTCATGACTCGTACCTCCTAATCTAGATTGACAACCCGATGAGCCGTTGGTGGGATCTCGTCCCGGTCGGTCAACAGCTCGATGACAGCAACTTGATTTAATTCCAAAGCGGCTTCCAGTGCGGTTGAGAACTGCGGTAACGTTTCTGCACGGAAAGCCTTAGCTCCAAGAGACTCGGCAAACTTGACTGCATCCATGGGAACCTCGAAAAGTGTGCCATCGATGCGTCCCGTCGTTTTTTCCATGCCTTTCAAGGCCATATCCAGCTGTTTGTTGTTGACAACGATAAAAATGACAGGAAGATCCTTGCATACGGCTGTATTGATTTCTGTGCCCAGCATCATAAAACATCCGTCTCCGGTGATACATAAAACCGTTTCTTCAGGTGAAGCCGCTTTGGCACCAATAGCCATGCCGATGGCATTCCCCATGCAGGCAAAGTAGGCATCAAATATGAAACTGCCGGGTTTCTTCACTTTGTAACGCTGGACGGCATGAAAGCCGTGGCTTCCATCATCAACAAACAGTTTGTGGTCATAGGGAAGCAGTTCGCTCATCTGATCGAGTACGGCAGCAAGTGACAGATGCGGCAGATCTGGTAATGGAGTTTGATATTCAAAGGACTCGAAGGCACCTGTAGAAGCAGATGTAAGAGAAGATGGCAAGATGCTGAGCAGATATTGCAGATTGTCTTTGATATCCCCTGTGATATGTAAGGTCTGAGATTGAAGGATTTTGCCTACGAAAGTTGGATCGGTATCGATTTGAATCAGCTGTGCCGGATGATTATGCGGCTTGAGATTACAGAGCGTCATATCACTCAGTCTGGAGCCGAGGACAATATACAGATCACTTTGATTCAACATTTCGTCGCCGTGTGGGAATCCGCCAACACCACAGGGACCATGATATAAGGGGTGATCCCATGTTATGGCTCCTTTACCGCCGGGAGTTGTCACGACTGGAATATTAAATGTTTCGGCTAATTGCCTTAGTTCCTCATGCGCCCCGGCACGAGTTACACCTTTGCCTGCAATGATTAATGGACGCTCGGCTTGATGCAGTAAAGGCAGGATTCGATTCAAACTAGAGAGGCTCAGCAATGGCTCAGGTTCTGGAATAACAATACGACATATTGGAAGTTGCTCCGTTTGCACGTCAAAAGGCAGGCAGAGATGGACAGGACCTTTGTTTGGGCCAAGTGCAATAGAAAGGGCATGATTCAAGATGGTTCCGAAGTGATCTCCACGTTCGACCAGTTTGCTGAATAGTGTGGCAGGTTTGAACATTTCGGCCAGATCAGCCAAATACGAAGAGGAATCCTGACACTGGGGTATGCCCAGTTCCTGAATAGATTGATGGCCGGTAAGAAATAAAACGGGAAGATTATTCGCTTTGGCATGGGCCGCTGCGGTGAGCAGATTAGTTCCTCCAGGGCCAGAGGTGGCGAAGGCTACGCCCAAACGGCCTGTCTGCAATGCATAACCCGACGCGGCAAAGCCTGAACTGGCTTCGTGACGACCTGGGATAAATTCCAAACCGTAATCTACCATTTTCAGAAGAGCGGGACAGATGGATTTTCCGATAATACCAAATACATGAGTGACACCCAGATTGCGTAGCGTTTCTGCTAAGTAGTCCGCAACAGTTCTCACGCGTGGACACCTCGTTTCAAAGTAGTAGGTTTTAAGAACCAGGCGGCTTATCCAATTGTGCATGTTGGTATTTGTCTAAGGTTGTAAGAAGAAGAATTACTTGGTACTAGAAATGGTATCTTTTTTTGTGGTTTTTTGTCAATCCTTTTCCTGATTCCAATGACCCGAGGCTATTTACCTATACATATTGACGCGATGAAGCGATATCGGGATAACGCAATGCATGATCAACGGTTCTAATCCACGATTTCTGCTATACTGAAATTGAATTGGAGGGAATGCAATGACATCATTGAAAATGGCTGTAATCGGCCTGGGTAAGATGGGTTTACATATGATTCATCAAGCGGAAAATACTCAAATGGATATCTCCGTTGAGATTACTGCGGTCTGTGATGCGAATGAGCAAAGCTTACAGGAATTTGCAGCAACCCGTCCATCGGTGAAAACATATCGTGATTATAAACAGCTACTGGATGAACAGCAGATTGACCTCGTCTACATTGCTGTACCGCCGAAATATCATTATCCGGTGGTTATGGACGCTCTGGACCGTCGAATTCATGTGTTCTGTGAAAAGCCGCTCGCTAACAGTTTAGAAGAAGCGCGCAAAATGGTCGAAGCTGCTGAGCAAGCTGGTGTGGTTCACGCCGTTCATTTTTCGATGCCGCATGAGTCAGCTGTGTTGAAGTTGCAAGAGATGGTTAAACAACAGGCAGTGGGTGACATTCGCAAAATTGACCTGATTCTGCAGTTCCCGCAGTGGCCGCGCTCATGGCAGCAGAATGAATGGATCACAAGCCGGGATCAGGGAGGTTTTATCCTCGAAGTTGGCATTCACTGGATTCATATGATCCAAAATGTATTCGGGCGTCTACGTGTACTGAATGCTCAAGTAACTTATCCTGCCGATCAACCTGATGCTTGTGAACAGGAAGTGCAGGCTGTACTTGAAGTACAGGACGGAACTCGGGTTCATCTGCAGGGGATTTCTCATTTTGCTGGCGAGGAGCGTGTGTCCATGGTTGTATATGGCACCGAGGGCACCATTGCGCTGGAAAATTGGGAGGAATTGATGAGTGGCAAGATCGGACAGCCGTTGTCCCCCGTGGAAGTGCTGGAATCTTCCAGCGAACTGCCTGTGTTGAAACATGTCATTGCCCGTATTCAGGAAAAACCGGGCAGGATTTATACGTTCCACGATGGGTACGAGGCGCAACAGGTGCTTGAAGCGCTTCGGAACAGTAATTCATCTACAAATTAACCAATTTCACTCCGAAAGGAATTTTGCATATGACCAATATATCGGGTTTACGTAAACCGGAAGCGATGATTTTTGATATGGATGGCACGTTGTTTCAGACAGAGACCTTGCTTTTGCCTGCGTATCATCAGTTATTTGATACGTTGCGTGCAGAGGGGCATTATGAAGGAGAAACCCCGCCGGAAGAGCGGATGCTCGGAAGTCTGGGCATGTTGCTTGAAGATATCTGGAAAGTCGTTATGCCTGAAGCATCCGAAGCAGCTCATCGTCGTGCCGATGAATTATTGCTGCAACTTGAGATCGAAGGACTCGATGGAGGCGACTCCAAACTGTATCCCGGTGTCAAAGAAACATTGACAGCACTGAAAGCCCAAGGTATTCGTCTGTTTGTTGCCAGCAATGGGCTTGAGGATTATGTCAAGGGGGTTGCGTTCGCACACGAAATCATGCCGCTATTTGAAGGGGTATATAGTGCAGGTCAGTACAAGACACCTTCCAAAATTAACTTGGTACAGATTTTGCTGCAGAAACACCGGATTCAGGATGCCTGGATGGTAGGTGATCGTTCTTCGGACGTCGAAGCGGGCAAAATGAATAACCAGACCGTTATCGGCTGTGCTTATGCCGGATTCGGGAGGGATGAAGAACTTGCCGGTTCCGATGCACTGATCTCGGATTTCACTGATTTGCTCCGTCTATATGAAGAAGCAGAATAAGTGTTTTAACACTGCATGATCATGACAACACCCCCTGACAAACTCAAAGCTACCTGGCCTCCGTAGGGTATGTCTGGTTATCAATAAACAGCACATGAGCAACAGCCTTATCAACGATTTACAGCTTTTTATCACACACCTGTATGGGCCTTTTTGCGCCTATGCAGGTTTTTTGCGTTTTTGCACGCAGTCACATTCTCCCCTGTAGAAAGTTGATTTCCCTATCCCGCATATGATGTAAATCCCTCTATACTTTCATTCAAAAGCTATAGGGGGTCTGATTCTGATGAAACCATCCAAACTGAACGCCTACATCTTCATCATCCCAAGTCTCTTTCTCACACTGGTATTCGGAATCTATCCGTTGTTATGGGCTCTGCGCTACATGTTCTATGATTATCAGGGCATCGGGAAGCCGATCTTCATCGGACTTGATAACTTTGCACGGATTATTCGTGATGGACAGTTCTGGGATTCGGTAAAAAATACGGGGATATATGCACTTGGTAAACTCGTCATCACCATTCCGCTATCTCTGATTCTGGCGATTATCCTGAATCGCAAGTGGCGTGGCCGCTCTTTGTTCAGAGCGGTTTTCTATCTTCCAACCATTTTTAGTGCATCTGTCATGGCGATTGTTTTTTTCATCATTTTCAATTCATATAACGGCATTTTGAATCAGCTGCTGATGAAGTATCACATCATATCCTCGCCAATTGGTTGGCTGGATGCGAATCATGCGATGCTGACAACGATCATTATTGCGATCTGGGGTGCTGTCGGAAACTATATGTTGTTGTTCATTGCGGGTCTGCAAAGCATTCCGGAGGAGCTGTATGAGGCAGCATCACTGGATGGAGCAAGCGAATTCCAAAAATTACGCAATGTAACGATTCCGCTACTCGGACCAGTAATGCAGATGATCATTATGCTAGCGATCACGACAGCACTTAAGGGGTACGAAAGCATTATGGTCTTAACCGAGGGTGGGCCTTATGGCAAAACAGAGGTTATGTATCTGTACCTGTTCAAACTGTTGTTCCCTGTTTCGGCGGACACACAATCTTTGCAACAGCTTGGTTACGGAAGTGCAGTTGGATTCACAACAGCTCTTATTGTAGGGGCAGTGACGCTCATTTACTTCCAGATTTCCAAAAAGCTTAATGATGTCTACTAATCATGATTAGGAGGGAACGATGATGACTCAAACCGTTCTTGCACCTGCATCTTCGAATTCAAGTTCATTCCGCTGGACTCGCTGGACGAAGCGAACCATTCTCTTTATATTTTTGCTGATCATTGCGATCTTGTCCCTGTTCCCGATCATCCTCGTGTTACTAGGATCGTTCAAAACCAACCAGGAACTTACCGGAGGAGCAACAATCTGGCCGAAGATATGGCAGTTCACGAACTACAGCCAGGCTTGGAAGACAGCAAATTTTTCCGGATTTACGATTAACAGCATTTTTGTAAGTATTGCCACAACGGTAGGAACACTGCTGGTATCGTCCATGGCTGCTTATGCGGTGGATCGGGTGAATTTTAAAGGTAAAAAAGCGTATACGCTGCTCATGGCATCCACACTGTTTATTTCGATCGGTGCTGTGGTACTTAGACCACAATTTGATCTCATGGTCAAGCTGGGTCTGAATAATTCGCTGTGGGGTGTCATCATCATATTAATCAGTGCCCATGCGGCAACCTATTTTATTCTCGTTGGGTTCTTTAAGAGTATCCCCCGTGAATTGGACGAGGCTGCGATGATTGATGGCTGTAACTTCTTTACCACCTACTGGCGGATTATTCTGCCACTCTTGCGTCCGGGTCTGGCTGTTGCGGGACTGGGTGTTTTCCAGAACTCATGGAATGAATATATTCTTCCGTTCGTATTCACGATGAGCAATCCCAAGTTGCAAACCTTGCCGGTTGGTCTGGCGAACCTTCGCTACGGCATCGGGGCTGCAGCTGAGGTGCAATTAATGATGGCTGGAGCTTGTCTGTCGATTTTGCCACTGCTGGTTGTATACATTTTTGCAAATAAATCATTCATGCAAGTTACGCTGGGTGCTGTCAAAGGTTAGGGCGGTAAAGCTGAGGAAGAGATTTCGGGGAACGGTATTCCGTGCAGATTCCGCTGTGCTATACTCTTTTTAATTACAGCGGACAGGGCCAGCCCTTGTTCAAGGAGCGACCGCCTATGAAGTCAACTTTCTACAAAATGTCTCTGAAAAAACGGATACAGCTCATCTACATTTTTCTCGTTGTTTTGTGTATCAGTGTGACGGGCATTTTCTCTTATCTCTTCGCTGCCAAAAGTATAGAGCGGAACGCGCTTGAATTAAAGAAGAGCATTCTGAACAAGTCCGTACAGGTCATGGACGAGCATCTGCGTCATATTGTCGTTTCATCTTATTCGTTCATGCTGAGTGACACGTTCACACAGGTGATGAAGGATGTGCGTAATCACAATGATGGGCGTTATTATCAGAATCTCTCTCTGCTTCAGACCACATTTGCCCAGTTGAAGCTGGTAGAGCCGCTGATTGATACCGCATATTTGAAGACACCGATCGGCAATTTTTTCTCGACAAAAGACTTCCCGAATCAAAGCAATGCGTTTGACAAGGAATATGGAGAAGTTGTCAAACGGCCCGGCTGGAATACGATGTGGTTTGGTTCACATCCCAGCGAATTATTCCAATCCCGGGGTAATGTGCTGTCACTGTTGCTTAAACCCATTGTGATCGATAACCATACCTTTTCGGAGGTATACATGGTCGTTAACATGAGGGAAGCAGCCATGCGAGATATTTTAAATCAGGATCTGATGAACAGTCAGGTACAATTGTTTTTACTTCATAAAAATGGAAGTGAGGTCATTCGTCCGGGAGCAGGCACTTTTGATCTGGTAACAGAGCCTGGATTTGCACAACGATTAGATCGCGGGTCAGGTGATTTCACGTATACCAACGGACAGGGACAAGATATGTTGGTGAATTACTCGGCTCTATCGATGAATGAGGACTGGGTTATGGTCAGTGTTCAGTCCAAGGCCGATTTATTATCTCCACTGAAGAAGATTCGCTGGCTGGTCATCCTGATTATGCTGTTCTGCATCCTGCTGGCGCTCGCGTTGTCCGACCTATTATCCTCTGCGCTGCTGAAACCGCTGAACAAATTGCGGCGGCTCATGGTCGAGGTGGAGTACAACGACTTGGACGTACGCTTTCGCAGCAAATATGACGATGAGGTCAGTGCCGTAGGACATCGATTTAATCGGATGCTCGATCAGATTCAGGTTTTGTTTGAAGAGGTGCGAGCAACGGAACAGGACAAGCGGCGGCTGGAAGTGAAGGCGCTTCAAGCTCAGGTTGATCCTCATTTTCTATACAATACGTTAAATACGATGTTCTGGAAAAGCGAGAGTGGGGAGAAGAAGGATGTCAGCGCCATGATTGTCTCTCTTTCTCTGCTGTTCAGACTCGGGTTAAATGATGGAAAAGACATGACCACCGTAAAGCAAGAGATCAAACACGTCGAGCAGTATATGCAGTTACAGCAGCAATGTTACGAAGACTTGTTTGAATACCGGATTGAGGCAGAGGAATCTTGCAAAGGAATCGAAATTCTAAAAATTTTGCTTCAGCCTCTGGTGGAAAATTCGATCCTGCATGGTTTTAATGATAAGGAAGATTTAGGACGCATTCTGATCCGGATTCATCGTCTTGAAGATACGCTCCGTTTGGAGGTCAAGGACAATGGATGCGGCATGGATGTAGCGAAAATGAATGCGGAAGAAACAATAGAGGGGAACCGGAAAGGATATGCTATATCCAATCTGGTTGATCGATTAAATCTACAGTACGGTGAGCAAGCCTCGCTTGTGTTCCGTAGTGAAATAAACGTGGGGACTACGGTAGTCATCACCATTCCGATTAGCTAGGAGGGAGCGTACGTATGGAGCAACTGACGATGTGTGTTATGGATGATATTCAGGCTGTGGTCAAGGGCATCGTTTCCACCATTCCGTGGGAGGATCATGAGGTGCGGATTGTCGGCACAGCGAACAATGGAGAGCAAGGCTGGTCGCTTCTGACTGAACAGCAGCCGGACATTGTCATTACGGATATCAAAATGCCTCGGCTCAGCGGACTCGAACTCATGAAGCGGGCAATGGATGCTGGACTGCGCTCCAAGTTTATTTTTATTAGCGGATACTCCGATTTTCAATACGCCCAGGAAGCGATCAAGCTCGGAGCCTTCGATTATCTGCTCAAACCGTTTACGCCTGAGGAGATTTTGGGTGCGGTGCTAAAAGTGAGACAGGTTATCGAGAGTGAACAAGCGAAGTCGCAGCAACTTCAAAAGCTGAAACAGAAAGCGGTTAGCAGCAGTGAGTACGAACGTCACAGTTATCTTCTAGGTCTGCTTCGGCATGAGATTGGCGGATTTCTGAATGAAAGCCGGTGGGACGAGCTTGACATTGAGCTCGATTCTTCCAATCTTAATGTCATGGTCATTGAGGTGGATGGTTATACACGGTACGGATCAACGATGCACCTGGATGCAGAGATCGTTCCGTTTGCGGTTCAGAATATCGTCAGCGAGACATTGAATCGGTATACGAGAAGTGTTGTACTGCGTGAAAATCGTTACCGCCTGGCCGCTATATTTAATACATCCGAACAGATTGATTTATCCGATCTTATGGAGCAATGCCGCCACAATGTGGAGCAATATAGCAAAAAGACTATATCCATTGGAGTCGGAACGATCGCTCGCAGACCACAAGAAATCTGGATATCTTATGCCAATGCGGACAAGGCGATATCTTATCGTTTTTACAGTGAAGGAAACTGCATCTTCCAGTATGCAGAACTGGAGAATCAGGATGTGGTTGCTCCCGTCTATCCTTTGGAAAAGGAAAAGGAGTTATTTTACGCATTGAAATGTGGCAATGAAAGCTCTTGTCACCGAATTATCGATGATATTTTGGAAGTCTGGCAGAACGCCAAAGGTTTTCCCGAACCACTGACGATGATCCGTCTGTTGTCAGGACTCGCATTTGCGATCTACCGGGCGTTCTGTGATGAGATCACAGAAGAAGAACGGCTTCGTCTGGAAGCAGACTTGACCGTGCTTGAAGCGATGCGCTCGTTGACGTTTGAGGGCTGGGGAGCCTACATCAAGCATTTCAGCAGTATGGGATGCGAGATCATGGATAAGAAAAGGCTTACGGATGTCAAACAGGCGATTAGCAAATCCCAAGAGTTTATCAGCATGAATTTGTCCGAAAATCTCACATTGCAGACTTGTGCCCAGTCGGTCCACTTAAGTCCAAGTTATTTTGCGAATGCGTTCAAGAAGGAAACGGGCATGACGCTTATTCAATATATTACGAAGTTAAGAATGGAAAAGGCGAAGGAACTGCTGGTTGCGGGTGTACAGGTACAGGAAATATGCCAGATGCTGGGGTATGAGGACAGACCGTATTTCAGTGGCCTTTTCAAAAAGTATTGTGGCATGACCCCTACACATTTTCGGCAGATGTATGAGAACGGCTAAGACAGAGATCGTCATTTTTCCCACCTTGCATAGTCAGAATGTCCCTCACTTCGACATAAGTGGAACGTTTATCATTACGTTAACGGGGAACCAAACAGGTTGTCCAGACAAGCATAAGGGGGCATTTCAATGGTTAAGAAGTGGATGATGACTACACTAAGTGCTGTGCTTGCATTAACGGTAGCTGGTTGTTCGACAGACAGTGGAACGACAAAGGGCAGCGGGGCTGCTGCTGGCGGCGGAGAACAGAGTAGTGGCAAAACGAAAGTGGTCTATTGGACTCCGGATCGACACGATGCTGATTTTATGAAATCCAAGATTGAGCAGTTCAACCAGACCAACAAAGACAACATTGAAGTAGAAATGACCGTCATGGGTGATAATTATCCGCAGGCCGTTGATATCGCATTTGCGAGTAAACAAGCTCCTGATGTGTTTCAAATCGACGATTTCCAAACGTACTATCAAAAGGGGTACCTTGCTCCAATCGACGGATATATGAGCGATGCCATGAAGGCAACGTTCAAGGACAGCCTGATCGAAAATAAAAATACGATTGATGGAAAAGTCTATACCCTTCCGAATACAGGCCAGATCTGGAGACTGGTGTACAATAAAGATATTTTCCAAAAAGCAGGCATTGCTTCTCCGCCTAAAACCATTGCTGAGATGGTAGCAGACGCAAAGAAAATTACCGAAGCAGGTAAAAGTGAAGGTATCTATGGCTTCGCCAGCCCATTCAAAAGTGGTAGCGGTTTCTGGAGAGCGGCGAACACCATTGCCGGTGCAAGCACGAACGAAGGTATCGACGGCTTTAACTACAAGACAGGTCAGTTTGACTTCAACATGTACAAGTCGATTGCCCAGGCACTTCGTCAGATGAATCAAGATGGCAGCATGCTTCCGGGTGTGGAAAGCTTGGATATTGACCCACTGAGAGCACAATTTGCACAAGGCAAAATCGGGATGTACATCAATCACTCCGGTGAGCCAGGTGTCTACAAAGATCAATTCCCGACCAAAGAAAATTGGGGTGCTGCTCCTGTGCCAACAGATGATGGTACGATTAAAGGGGCTTCGCAAGTTATTGGTGGTTCCTATATCGGCATCAATGCTGACTCGAAAAACAAAGAAGCAGCTTGGAAGTTCATGGAGTACGTATACAGCACGGATCTGCAAAGTGAATATTATGAAAAAGGTTACGGTATCTCTCTGATTCCTGCTGTACTCAGCTCCGATAAAAAACCTAGCATTCCAGGTATCGAAGGTTTCTTACCTAAGAAGTATGACGCGATCTTCCCTGCCAATCCAAGTGTGATTACAGAGAGCTCGCTGGAAGGCATGAAATGGGCTGAAGCTTTCTCAGCTTACGTATTCACTGGTGGTGATTTGGATGGCGTGATCAAGGATCTGAACACACGGTATAATGCAGCACTTGAGAAAAGCAAAGCGGCAGGCCTGACTAAAATTGCGGCAGATCCATCGTTTGATTCATCCAAGCTTCAAGGTAAACTGTCCAAAGAAGAGTAAAATCTAAACATGGCGGCCGTTGTATTCATACTTCGGTCGCTTCACTTTACTGAAACTTTCAAAATTATCTTGCCTTGGAGAGGGGAATATCCAATGATTATTGACCAGAATTCCGTAAAACCACATATCATTAACGAAACAAGTTCGCGCAAAATTTTGGGGATGGGTGGAACACTCATGATGGTCGAAGTTACCTTTGCCAAAGGTGGGATCGGCGAAGTTCACTCCCATGATGCGCACGAGCAAGTCAGTTATATTGTAAAGGGTAGCTTTGAGGTTCAAGTAGGCGAAGAGACCAAGGTTCTCCAAGCGGGAGACAGTTTCTATGCAGGCTTGAATGTGCCGCACGGGGTAAAAGCGCTGGAAGATGCGATTATACTGGATGTGTTTACGCCATTCCGTCAGGATTTTCTTGAGGCAGACCAATGAGTGATTTTTACCTTTCAGCAGACGAACTGCAGCAGGCAGCGCTATATTACCAGGAGCATTTTCCAGAGGAAGCCCGCAATTCAGTGACGATTGCCAACCGTGCTATTCTGAACGAATTTATTGTGCCATATACGAACGATCTAACCAACTGGATTCCACTGGGGACGCCGGTGGACTGGCTTCACAATCCGACCAATGATCTGGAGTTCACGTGGGGCATTAACAGGCACTGGCATATGCTTGATTTGGGTAAAGCTTATCTGATGAAAGGCAACCCGTTATATGTGACTACCTTTATCGATCACTATCGTACATGGAGAGCACAGAATCCGGTGCCAGTTCATCTGGCATATGATGAAGCAGTTTTTTTTCAGAAACCAGGTCCTTGGCGTTTGCTTGAAACAGGTCTGCGTGTGCAATCCTGGATTGCCGCGTACAAATATATGGAATCCAGTCGGCAATTGGACGATGCCTTTCGGGCCGAATTTCTGCAAGGGCTGGAGGAGCATGCGGAATTCCTGACGCATTATCTTGGCAGTACGGAAATTAATCATGCCATTATGCATATGCAGGGTTTGTTTATGATTGCGGCTTTTTACAAGGAGCATCCACGCAGTCCATTCTGGCGTCAAGTGGCTACCGAACGGCTGGAGCTGTGTCTGCTGCATCAGTTGAATGAAGAGGGAATCCAGGTCGAATTGAACACCCACTATCATAACGCGAGTATTGAGATGTTTAGTACACCGTATCTGCTGGCAGGTATTTCGGGACATCCGTTCTCGGCGTGGTATGGGGAATGTTTACGGAATATGGCCGCGTTCACCGAAGCGATGATCAGACCGGATCATCAATCGACGGGCATTGGAGATTCGGACTGGCTTAGTGATGGACGACAACGGTTGACACTGTTAGGTGCAATTCTGGGAGACGAGGATCTCATGGCTCGCGGAACCGACAGTTCAGAATGCCTATGGCTGGTGGGTGTGGCAAAATACGAGCAGTGTGTTAGGCTGCAGGCTGGTGCATCCCGTTCATTGACGAGCCGCATTTTTCCACAGACCGGATATTATGTGATGAGGGATGAGCAACAATATTTGTTCTTTGATGCAGCTCCGATGGGTGGTGCTCACGGTCATGCAGATGCTTTGAACATCGAATGGATGTGGAATAATCGGCTGTTCTTTACGGATACGGGACGTTATACGTATGAAGAAGGGCAGTGGCGTCATTATTTCAAAAGCACGCGGGCACATAATACGATTACCATAGACGGGACAGATCAGACACCTTATGTATCCACTCAGCAATGGGGTGAGCCTGAGGCAGAAGTGACAACACATCGCTATGAGAGTCAAGGCAGCTATCACTTTATGGATGCTTCACAAGATGGATATACACATCTTCCCGATCCGGTTAGCCATCGTCGGTGGGTGCTTGCAGGCAAAAGCGTACCTCTGCTTCTGGTGGTGGACTGGCTGGATGCTGAAAAGACACACTCGTTGGAGCAACGGTTCCATTTGCATCCGGATGCACTGCTTGTATTACGCAAGGAAGATCAAGCGAAACAGCGAGCAGGCATTCGATTTGACGATTCCTCCACGAAGCTGTGCATTAAATTTTTGATGGCGGGGGATGGCAGTGAAACGTTTGAGTTGACAGAACAGGTGGGCTGGGTATCTGAAATCTACGGCTCGAAATCGGAAACGGCTGTTATTCAAGGCAAAGCTGAATTTTCTGGCAAAGTGGGCGTTGTAGCCATAGGCCTACCGGCTGACGAATCAGAAGAAGCTGTGAAAGTGACAGGATGTGCACTGGAGCCGGAACAAATGAGGTTCACGCTAGATTACGAGTACCGCGGTCAGGAAGCGCGGATTGTGATCGACGAACATCAGGTGGACTGGAAGTAGTTAGAACCTGTGTGCATATGCTGAAATTTATAAAATGATAAGCTCCATGCTTACAGCTAGATAGGATGGATGGTGTGGAACCGTAAAAGGATTGCAGGCTCAGCTTATTACTGAACCTGCAATCCTTTTTACTTTGCCCAGCCTAGTGTTACGATGTATGATCAGCTAGCTGGTTACTTCACTCTCCGGCCCCGCTTCACTCTCGTTGCTTTAGAAGTAACGGGCCTGGGAGAGGGAGGTTTTTTAACCGTTTGAGTAGGGCGGTTGCGGTATACCCACAAAGCATATTCCAGCGGCTGTGTGATCGCTTTATAATAAATGCTTCGTTCACCAATTCGGGCAAAGACTTCACGGGCAGGTTTGGGGTTGACCTCAAGCAGGTAGATTTGCCCACTTTTGTCTATTGCCAAATCCAGTGCAAGCTCACATAGATCGCCATACGTATCCTCAAGGAACGAAGCTACATCAATGCCAAATTTTGCTGCCGTTGCTGTCACTTCTTCTCGCAGTTCTTCTTCGGGAATCCATTGTTTCATCAAACGCTGCATGGCTATGGCCTGCCCGCCTCCATGAAGGTTCGAGGTTACACTTTTCTCAGCGCCCATGCGCCCTGCGCATCCTGTGAGTTCCCATTCGCCTTCTCCGTTTTTCTGAACCAGCATACGGTAGTCATGTACTCTGCCGTTAGGAAGCTGGAGCTGAATCCCTTTTTGCACCAGATATTTATCTTTCATGTTCCAGTGCTGGAGCAGGGGGCCGAGCCTGGATAGATGAACCTTGCGCGGTGTAATGATGCGGCGCTTCTGATCGCGGCCTTGAACGAGTACTGTACTGGGTTCCTTGCTGCTACGTTCTACGCGCAAAATGCCCCGTCCGCCTGTGCCGTTGATCGGTTTCAGATAGATCAGCGGGGACACCTTGAGCATTCGGTTTACATCGGACATGTCCTGAAATAAAATCGTTTCCGGCAAATGCTGCCGGAAGGCGGATTGCTCGGACAGGGTTTGATGAATGGTCCATTTATTGCGTAAAGGTCGATTCAGAAAGAGCAGATGTCCGTATTTTTCACGAAAGGCAAGGAGCTGCTGGAAACGATGGTTTCGCTGAATGCGACACCGATCAAAAATCAGATCCGGGAATGCGCGCCATTCCCTGGACCAGCCATTCTTTTCGTCATACACCATCGCTTCGATCTGCCTGCCGCCGGAATGGACATCAGCAGGTGTGAATACATAAATATCAAGTCCCCGTTTGCGCCCCTCCAGAATCATTCGGCGGTAGATGCTTCGTTCTTCCAGAGCGCGGTGTTCATTCAGATACAATGTCATAATGCCCAGAACAGGTGAGGACACAAACAATCACCTTCTTTGTATGCAGTATTCCTGCCATTCATCGTACAGACTGACGGGCAAGATAGGCGCTGTACTGGAAAATGCGTTCCAGAGAACGCCGCCTGATCTGTGGTTCATCAAATTTCATCGGTTTTGCATTGGCTTCAAAAAACCAGATCTCCCCCAGATCATCCACGCCAAGATCCATCGACATTTCACCAAGTGTATGTCCCGAACCGCGCTCAACCTGCCTGGCAATCATTAAGGAGGTAGACTTTACCCGTTTCATTAGAGTTGTAGTCATTTCTTCCCCAAATAGCTCGGTGAGCAGCTTCTCCGGGTCTTCTACACTTCCGCCTCGAGGCACGTGAGTTGTAATGCTGCGTGAGCCTGCCAGTCGTGCACCGATGCCAGTCACACTCCATTGCCCTTTGCCATTTTTCTGCACAAGCACACGAAGGTCGAAAGGTCGTTTGTGAGAAGAAGCGAGCTCGATGCCTTGTTGCATGATATAGGGCGTATGTCCGGTTTCTTTGCGAATTCGGGCCCATAACTTGGATAACGTGGCTGCCTTGTATGTCATACTTTTTCGAGTGTTTTGTATTTTAAGTCGGTAAGGCAGCTTTTCTTTTTCTTGAAATTTGAGCATCATGATGCCTTTGCCAGCTTTGCCGCTCTCCGGTTTCAGGTACAAATAAGGATAGGTGCGAAGTACCGTACCAAGTGAAGATGCGCTGCGCATCC
Source organism: Paenibacillus sp. NN59 (assembly GCF_057597225.1). NCBI lineage: Bacteria > Bacillati > Bacillota > Bacilli > Caryophanales > Paenibacillaceae > Paenibacillus > Paenibacillus sp. NN59. The sequence goes on from NZ_CP199678.1 coordinate 2,123,752, forward strand.
GCCGGGTATGAGGAATCAATTGCTGCGTGGACTTGGATTTTTTGAGCCATTCGAACAGATTCCATTTATTGAAAAAATACGGGTTATACAGTTCAATACCGGATTGCAGACATTCTTCAATTTTACGTTGAACCGAGGGTTTGCGTTCATCTTCCCGGTTAGGAATACGGTTATAGAGCACATGAGGGAGAGGGAACGGCTTTGAAGTCCATTTGCCGCTCCCTTTGTTGTACGTATATCCTTTCACGGTAGGTCCAGTCATATTAAGATCGCGGACTGTCACGATATAAACGACGTAGCCCATGCTTTCACCTGTTTGCAAAATATCCTGAAAATTTTGATGATTCCCTCTGAACATCCGCTGTTGATCATGCATGGTGAGTACAGCGATCACAGGTTTGAAATCATCATGAAGGCTCATCAAATGCTGTCCTTCTTCCGGAATTTGCTCAAATACAGGCAATGCTCCAAAATGTGTTCCACCGACGATTTGCCCTCCACCCGGAGTGAAGGGTGACGGAAGATGGAGCGCCCGGGTTTGGCGTTCGCTTCGAACATCCATACATGTTCCTCCTGATCAATGCCCAGATCAAAGCCAATCTCACCAATCAGATGCTGGTGCTGGGATTCAATCGCCTGGGCCAGTGTAATAGCGACGGATTTCGCCTGTTGCAGAACCTCGCCCGCACGTTCCCCGAAATTGCGACTGAGCGCCTGTTCAGGGGTCATTAGAGAGCCGCCATTTTTGATGTGAGTTGTTACACTTCCACGTCCGGCTTTTTTGGCACCAATGCCAACAACAACCCACTGATTGTTCCCGTTCTTATGCATGTGGAAACGAAAGTCAATAGGGCATTCGTCAATCTCAATCAGCCGTATTCCCTGTTGAACGACATAGCCGCGTAACTGCTTGCCATGTCTGCCTTGAAGCATGCGCATCAGGCTATTAAATGAACCAAAGCGCAACAGGGCGTTACCTCCTTTTTTGCGATAACGTGCAAAATATCCACGTTTAGGTGAGTAGGTTAAGCGGTAGATCCCGTTGCCAAGGCTGCCAGCGGTGGGTTTGTAATAAACGAACTGATGCCGCTCAAGCATTTCCCTCATCTGGTCAATTGTAGGATTGGTGATGGATTCCGGGATATAACGTCCTGCGGTGGGTTCGTTCTCCAGCAACTTGTAAATATCCGACTTATTGAAGAAGCTCCAGTTGAAAAAAGGAATTTTACGGCGGATAAATCGTTCCCGCAGCTGATTGATCGCTGGTGAGAAGTCGGAGCGGCGGCTCGGCAAACGATTGTAAACCACATCGGGCAGAGGCACCGTCCTGCGGAAGAAGCTTCCGCTCTCATTGAGAAAGTACCCGGAAACGGTCTCGTTCTGCCAGTTGATATCTCGCGGAGTGAAGGCATAGATATACGATTTACGGCTTCCTTCACGGAGCAACTGCTTGATGAAACCAGTACGTGAGCCGAACGGATTCGAGCTTGAAGAAGAACCGTCGGACAGCACCCCGATGAGCGGTCCCAGCTGCACTTCATCATTCTGGAGGTTGCGAAGATAAATGCTGCCACGTTTGGGAACGTTCATTAAGTTGCGGATGCCTGATGCCAGATACAGATGTTTCCCCGCTTTGCGAATCGGTTTGATGGTGGCTGGCACGCGATCACGCCCGAACCGCAGATGTATCGTTTTTTTGCCGGACAGATTAAGGCTTTTCATTAAAGCATTAGATACGTACACCACTTTTTCGGGTTTTTGGGTGAAATGCAGATTGCAAAAGGTCAAACTCATGATTTATCCTCCTATCCTGAAAAAGATCCTTGTGCTCCATGGCAAGCAGGCATTACAGGCCTCAGCTACCTGGAATCGGGATGCGTTTCAGGCCAGCTTTGCTGGATGAATTCGGCATTTTCATTGGACGTGAGACGTCCGCGAGAACATGTTGTTGCAGCAGATAACGGGCATAAGCAAGTGGTTGTGTATACGTCAGGGCATGCATGTGTTTGTCATCTGATTCCGCAAATGAGGCGCGGCCTGGTTTTGAATTTACTTCAATCAACCACAGCCTGCCGTCTACATCAGCTCCAAAATCAAGACCAAGTTCCGCAAGTCGGCCGAAACGGCTCTCCAGCGTCGAAGGAATGAGAGCGGCAGCATGTTTGATCTGTAGCAACAACGATGAAGCTTTGTCTTTGCCATATCGCTCTGTAAGGTATGCATCAGCAGGATAAGCGTTACCCCCGCCGTGAAGATTCGAGGTCAGAGAGCCTTCAGCTCCTTCCCGAATCATACAACCCGTCAGCGTCCAGCGCCCTTGCCCGTTTTTTTGTACCAGTGCCCTTATATCAAATGCTCTTCCGTGATGGCTAAGCTCCAGATAAGGCTGCACAATCATGTTTTGTACAGCCTGATGTGATTCCAGCCAGGAAGATACATCCGTTGCTTGATAAAATGACTTGACATAGTGTTCGTTGCCTCTATTACGACCCTCCACAATCCAGGGGAATGGCAATTCTCCTGTGGATAAGCGGAAGGTGTTTTTGCCATGAGTTCCTGAGGCGGGTTTGAAAAATAAACCTTTGGGCCAGCGGGCAAGCCATATTTCCCAGGGAATAGTCGACCTAACCCGAGTGGTTGGAGCAAGTAGTCCTCGAAGGGTGGTTGACTTCGATAGAGCACGATGAACTTCCCATTTGCCAGGAAGTGCACTTGACCAAGAACGCTGACGAAGACTGGAGGTATGAGGTAGATATTGTTCCAACTGCTGCCTGGTATTTCTGGAAAGTGGATTCAGGCATCGGTTCATCACCAGATCGATCATAGGCATACGAATAGCTTTCCATTTCTTTTGATGATAAGTGTATGCTCTCTGAAGAATGCCTTCGGTATATTGGGCAGGAATCGGGATGACGATAATTCGTAACCCGTACCTGAAACTTTCCACGCAAAGCCTGCGGCAGAAGCGTTCATCTGCAAAAGGAGGTGAGCCTTCTGCTTCACGGACGAGTATAGCCATGGTATTGTTTTGCGGCGATGTAAACATGTTGCTACACCTCCTTCATGAGATCAAACTTCAGAATCCGGCAAGATATGTGGAGTATTCAAGCATGGCTTTGACCGACGGGCGAATTTTGCTCTCGCTCAGCGGGGTATTATCGTTTTTGGATGGTTTCGAATTCACCTCAAGTAGCCATACGCGTCCACTTGTATCTAGCGCGAGGTCGATACCGAGCTCACCAAAATGGGCGGGGATCGCACTCTCAATCCCTTTGGCGATATCGAGTGCTGCTGTATGCAGTCCGGCATAGGCCGAGGCTTTGGCAGAACTGGACAGCTGCGTTTTGGCTACGGCTTCTTTGACGGTACTGAGGCTTCCGCCTCTCGCCAGATTGGAGACGTAATGACTGCCCCCTGCAATACGGGCAACGATGGAAGTTACACTCCACTTTCCTGTCTTGTTTTTCTGTACGAGTGCGCGGAAATCAACAGGCCTGCCGCTGTTGTCAATCAAGGTCAGTCCCTGCTGAATCTGATAACGCGTTGTTTTCATTTTTCCGGACATACTGGCATAGAGTTTATCCAGAGAAGCATAAGATTGTTTGCGGGTACCTCCGACACTTGTCGCCAGAGTTAGATATCCTCCTTCTGGCTGACGGGAGACCCGGATAATGCCTTTGCCCAGTGAACCACGGACCGGCTTCAGAAAGATGACCGGATAACGTTGGCACATTGCTTTGAGAGTCGCTGATGTTTTGAGTAAATGGGACTCGGGCAGCACCCGTTTGAGTGTCGGAATCGACTTAAGTGCGTCAAACACCTCATTTTTGTCCAAGAACTTTTCGTTAAAGGTGTGTGTACCGTATAGCGATTTTACTTCTTTCATAAAATGCTGTACGCTAGGTTTGTTCTCGAGTTTGCGGGACGTCAGCCGGTTATTGACCACATCTGCCACAGGCAGAACGGTCTTTTTCCAGCCGTCATCATATACCCAGCCTTGCATGTGACCAGTTACTGCTCCGATGTCCTCCGGTGTGAAAAAGGATACATAGGCGCCCTGCTTTCGGCAGGCATGCACTAATTCCTGGCAGAACATCGTAATCGAGCCAAAGGGCCGATCAGGTTGATCGGGGTAATCCTGACTGACCATAACGCTGATGTAGGGTCCCAGGCGAAGCGTATGGCTGGAAGCACGGTAAGATACCCTCAGGACTGAACGGGGCACAAGGCCGGTTTTGCTGGCTACCGTCTGATTGAGTCTTAATCCGTCATACCGGGGAACCGGAATAACTGTAACTTCACGGCGGTACGAACCGAATTGCAGTTGAAGAGGTCTTCCCGAAGGAATCTTGAGTGCTTTGAGAACCCCTTCGCCCAGCATGATGACGTCGTCCTGCAGGATGCCCGAGCCGGTAACCTGTATCGTTACTTTTTTAGTGGACATCACGGATCTCCTTCCGGGCGGCAGCTTGATGTCTGATCTTGAAGTTGAACGGCATCTGAACATGGCATGTGCTTCATCATATGAGGACATATACCCCTTGGTGATTGACCCAGCCGGATTTAAATGTGTTTGATTTGGGGCGTTTTTGGGCGGCCTGATCCAGAACCTTTATTTGAGAGCATAGAATGCGTGTTCTTACACGGATGAACAACCAATTTAGAGGAGGAATTATAATGAATATTTATGACAAAGCCAATGATTTGGCAAAAGCACTAAGAGAAAGTAGCGAGGTTGAGGAGATTACCTCTGCGATGAAATTGATTGAAGCTGATCCAGAGGCTAAAGCGATGCTGGACAACTTCCGTAACCAACAGATGGAATTGCAACAACGCATGATGAGTGGAGATATGCCAGCACCGGATGAGATGGAAAAGATGGAGAAACTCTTTGAAGTATTGAGTCTGAACCTGAACATCCGCCGCCTGTTCGATGCAGAGCGTCGCCTTAGTGTAATTATCGAGGATGTAAACAAAATTATTGCAGATAGCCTTGCTCATCTGTACGGCGGAGCAGAAGCTTAAGCTATAAGCTCAATAAGACACACTTGTCTGTTTTTTTCTCTGATCCTCTCATATTCCCTCTGAACCGTTCATAGACTAGCTATATATGGAACGAAGGAGCTGTGAATAGTGAAGAGGTTGAAAAAAACAAAACATGTCATCTATCTGCTGATTGCATTGTCAATGCTGGTTATCGCGCTTCCGCGCATTTCCTTTGCTGGCGGAATGGACTGGGTTAATATTTTCGGTATCGTGTGGGTGCTGTTCTCGCTGTTAATTGTAGGCGCACACCTGCATTTCATTCTTGGCGTAGATGAGGAGAAGAAACGTGCGCTGGAGGCTGTACGCCGGGCGAAGTTACGGCAGTGGGAGATGAAACTGCTGGACAAGCAGGAGCGTAGCGAATCCGTATAAATGAGTTTTAGATAGACCGGAATCCTGAAGTGTGTGGGGTTTCGGTCTTATTTGTGTGTTCAAGCAAAGTATATAGGATCAGACCATGTAGGATAACATTGAGAAGTTTTTTTGTAGGTCAGGACTCTATGTCAGATGGGGTTATTTCCCTAAGGTCGTGTTATAATAGATACAGTATAGTACAGATGCAACCTCGGGGGTGGTACAGTTGGACGGACAAGAAGAAAACGTCACGAAGCATGAACAGCTTCTACAGCATATTGAACAATTGAAGGTGGGCAGCAAAATCTCGGTGCGCGGGCTTGCACGTGAACTGGGGGTAAGTGAGGGAACCGCTTATCGTGCCGTTAAAGAGGCGGAGAACTTCGGACTGGTCGTGACGAAAGAGAGAATCGGAACGGTGCGGATCGAAAAAAGACCTCGGGGCATGTCGGAGCAACTGACCTTTGCCGACGTGGTCACGATTGTGGAGGGACATGTGCTTGGCGGTAATGAAGGACTAGCCAAGCCATTGCACAAGTATGTGATTGGTGCGATGAAGGAGCAGGCGATGGCGCGGTACATCGATGCTGGCAGTCTGCTTATTGTCGGTAACAGGGAAGATGCTCATTCTTTGGCATTGGAACAAGGAGCTGGCGTATTGATTACGGGTGGCTTTGGTACAAGCAGGGATGTAAGAATTATGGCAGATGAACTGGGACTGCCGATTATCTCCTCCAGACATGATACCTTTACCGTGGCCTCTATGATTAACCGTGCGATCTTTGACAGGCTGATCAAGAAAAAAATCATGCTGGTGGAGGATATTATCGGCCAGAAACCCCGTCTGCAAGTGCTCAAGGTGACGAGTTCGGCCGCGGATTTCCATTCGCTGGTGTCGGAGACAGGGGAGCACCGCTTTCCGGTTGTAGATGAATGGAACCGGGTCATCGGTATTGTGAGTCTGAAGGATGTCAGTGAACTGCAACCGGATCAAAGCATTGAAAAGTGTGTCGTTCGCCGTCCGATTACAGCATCGTTACAGACCTCCCTTGCTTCTGCTGCGCAGATAATGACCTGGGAAGGCATTGATTTCCTACCCATCGTTGATCGTAACCGTAAGCTTATTGCTTCCGTTACACGTAAGGAAGTACTGCAAGCCATGCGTGATGCGCAGAAGCAACCCCAGCTTGGCGAGACCTTTGATCATCTGATCTGGAACGGATTCGCAGAAGAACGTGGGGAACAGAACGAACTCTTGTTCCACGGCTTCATTATTCCCCAGATGGCCACGGATTTGGGGACGATCTCGGAAGGTGTGTTACTGAATGTTATGACACAAGCTGCCCGAAGAGCAGCGTGGGACGTCACAGGTAATGACCATGTGGTTGATAACGTAACGACTTATTTTGTCCGCCCTGTGCAGATTGAGGATCAGATTATGGTGCGCCCCATGATTCTGGAAACGAGCCGCAGGACATGCAAAATGGATATTGTCATTACCCGTGAGGGCAGTGTGGTGTGCAAGGCAGTCATGACGTTGCAGTCCATAGACCATGCTTAGAATAAATGCATAATACGTAATCGAAAGCGATTGTCTGGAAACATATCCAGGCACATAAAAAGAGAGCGATTGCCCGTCAGGGGAAGACGTGAACCATGGATTCTGCTATGCGGCATGTGCACTTTGATATGTACGGATCAGCATGTACGATCACAGCAATGCAGCAAAGTGCATACGGCTTACTCGATTCACCTCAAGATTGTTCGGGAGTGCTCTCTTTTTTTTGCTGATATGTTGTCCAAACCTGACTTGTAGCGAAACGCTTCGGCATGTGCAATGTTTAACCCTAAGCGGTTGTATTGCTGGAATGCTGTTTAAGTCTGGCGTAGTAACTGCGATTACGGAGACCGGCAAACACATTGTAAGCTCCCATGATCAGGAAAAGCGCTTCCACAATGACAGATAACGTAGAACCGGTAAAAACAAACATCAAGATCAGTGCGAGAATGATAAGCATGCAGCCCATCCAGATATTCGTCCAGGAGCGATACAAACCGGCAACATGTTGGTCAGTTGTCCGGCGTGAACGAATGCTGTTCATGGCAGAACAGATCATAGCGATGGCGAAGAGGGCGATCAGGATATACTTGAATACTTCGATCAACACGCAGAAGCAACTCCTTTTTTGAAAAACATAGACTGCCCTTATTGTAGCATGTGACCATGCAGACCAGGGCAGTTTTTTGCATTTTTCGGAGATTATGCTGGAACGTGAATGCGGATCTGTACCCAGACTTGTAAAACGCCCTCCATGACAAGCATCGTTTTGACCTGAACGGAATATTCTTTTTCCCTGACTTTATATATTTTCTGGTTAAGCATGATGCGTGTCATTTTGCTATATTCGTCGATGTTATACACATCTCTTCCACGCAAAACTTCAAGCTCATCCCCGAGTTTCTGTAACATTAGTTTTAGTGAGGCCTCGTCAGGGCCTTTATCGGATTCTTCGGCGCGAACTTTGATCTCTTTGATCACCGTTTGGCGCTTGCTGTATTTTTTCAGCGTTTTTATATCCTCCTCGTTCTGGTGTAGTTGAAGTTGCAGCTCCTGATTGTTTAGCCACAGTTTGTTGTAACTGAGATGAAACACGCCGTTATACACAACACATCCAGCGATCATTCCGAGTACAAATACGGCAGTCATACGCATCAACGGGCGGTAGCGGGAGAAGGGGGGAAGTCTCATACAGGGTCATCACGGGTCATCTAACCCCGACCTCCGCCGCACACCCATTTCACCAGTTCCGTTCCCATATGTGCCCCCATAAAGGCTGAGATCAGGTATAGGATTTGTTTCACTGCTGGTGACAGGTTGCCATCCAGAAAATTACTCTCAATGACTCGCATCGGATCGATCGTACCACCCACAGCGGCAGCGAGTGCCCAGATTTTTATTTTGCCAGAAATATCGAGCATGGTTTGTGTGGGAGGCTGAAGGGAAATGACAGCACCTATACCTCCAATCATCGCGCCGCCCAGCACGATCCCGAATGCAATAAAGAAATCAAGAATGGCTTTGGATAAAAAAGTGCTCACCCACAACACCCCTTTCAGACCAGCAGCATCCCGCCTGTTTTAGGTTTGTACAACAGGGGAGCAGCTTGTACTTCTATTGTATGGGCGAGCCCCCTGACGTTATGATAAAATAGAATAATAAACTCTTTTATTTAGATAGAGAATTCAATTTTAACGGTAACATTCATATAAGTGCATATTTACGCGGATTTCGACGATTCGGATTTTGCGCATTATAAAGTACACTACGGCGGCACACAGCATCAATGATGAGAGCTGCCACTGTAAGCGGGGAAAGGAAGTAAAAAGACATGAGTTCTTTTGTGCATTTGCATGTTCACAGTGAATATAGTTTGCTGGACGGCGCTGCGCGTATTCCGGATCTCGTGGATAAAGCCGCAGATCTGGGGATGACGACACTTGCGCTGACCGATCATGGCGTCATGTATGGGGCTATCCCATTTTATAAAGCCTGCGCCCAGCGGGGAATCAAACCGATTATCGGCTGTGAAGCATATATGACGGCAGGTTCTCGCAAAGAACGGGGAAGCCGGAAGGATCAACCGATCTATCATTTGATTTTGCTGGCGAAAAATATGACCGGTTATCGGAACCTGATGAAGCTGTGTTCCATTGGACATCTGGAGGGTTTCCACTATAAACCGCGTATCGACATGGAGAGTTTGGCGGCACATCATGAAGGAATTATTTGTCTCAGCGCTTGTCTCGGCGGCGAAGTTCCTCAGCATTTGTTGCATGGGCGTGAAGAAGAGGCGCGCCGTGCCGCGCTACGTTACAAAAACATCTTTGGCTCCGACTTTTATCTGGAACTACAGGATCACGGACTGGCTGAGCAAAAAAGAGTCAATCCGCAGCTGATCAAACTCGCTGCTGAATTGGAAATCCAGCTTGTGGCAACGAATGATGCTCATTATCTGTCCGAAGAGGATGCAGAACTGCAAGATGTCCTGATCTGTATCGGGACAGGTAAAACGGTAGAGGATGAGACTCGTTTGCGGATCGGAACGAACCAATTGTATTTGAAGAGCGGCAAGCAGATGGCTCGTCTGTTCCCTCATGTGCCGGAGGCCATCGCTAATACAGTCCGCATCGCCGATTCTTGCGAACTGGAGCTGGAATTTGGCAAATCCATTTTACCGGAATACCGTCCGCTCCCTGAAGGTTTGAGTCCGTCTGCATATCTTCGTCAGTTGTGTGAAGAGGGTTTGAATACCCGGTATGCAGACTCCAATCGGTGGAACGATATGGCGCTTCGTACAGAGCTGGAGCAACGGCTGGACTATGAGTTGCGGGTTATTGACAGCATGGGATTCTCGGATTATTTCCTGATCGTGTGGGATTTCATCGCTTATGCGCACAAGCAGGGAATTGTCACCGGACCGGGTCGGGGTTCATCGGCAGGAAGCCTGGTGGCTTATACACTTCGTATTACGGATGTCGATCCGATGAAATATAACCTGCTCTTCGAGCGTTTTCTCAATCCTGAGCGGATATCCATGCCCGATATCGATATCGATTTCAGTGATGAACGTCGTGACGAGGTCATTGATTATGTGGCACAGAAATACGGCAAAGCCCATGTTGCCCAGATTATTACGTTTGGAACCATGGCAGCCCGAGCTGCAGTCCGTGATGTTGGGCGGGCGCTGAACGTGCCATATGGCGAAGTGGACAAGGCTGCGAAACTGATTCCTGCACAGCTCGGCATTAACATTGAACGAGCAATGGAAGCTACGCCGGAGCTGAAGGCGTTGTATGAGACGAAACCCAAGACACGTGAGCTGCTCGATATGGCAATGAAGGTGGAAGGAATGCCTCGTCATGCTTCCACGCATGCTGCGGGTGTCGTCATCTCACGAGATCCGCTGACGGATGCCGTTCCATTGCAGGAAGGAAGCGAAGGAACAGCCCTGACACAGTATTCCATGGAAAATCTGGAATCGATAGGGCTGCTTAAGATGGATTTTCTCGGCTTACGAACCCTCTCCATTATAGAACGTTGTCTGCGCTGGATTGGGGAGCGTGCGGAAGTTCCTGATTTTACACGGATTGCTGACGACGACCCACTTACGTATGAGATGCTGGGACGCGGCGATACGATGGGTATATTTCAGCTGGAATCTGCCGGAGTACGTCGTGTTTTGAAGGAAATGAAGCCGAGTGTGTTCGAAGATATTATCTCCGTATTGGCGTTGTACCGTCCAGGTCCGATGGAGTTTATCTCCAAATACATTCAGGGTAAGCATGGTCAGATTGAAGTGGAATATCCACATGATGATCTGGAGTCGATTCTGAAAGATACGTACGGCATCATTGTCTATCAGGAGCAGATCATGCAGATTGCATCCCGTATGGCGGGCTTTTCCTTGGGAGAAGCGGATTTGCTTCGCCGAGCTGTTTCCAAGAAAAAACGGGAAGTGCTCGATCTGGAACGAGGCCACTTTGTTCAGGGCAGTCTGAAACAGGGATATAGCGAAGCAGAAGCAGACCTCGTTTACGATATGATTGTCAAATTTGCCAACTACGGTTTTCCACGTGCTCACGCAGCAGCGTATGGTGTGCTTGCATTCCAAACGGCTTACTTGAAGGCGCACTATCCCGTGCATTTCATGGCTTCTATGCTAACCGCTGTTATGGGGAGCCATCGTAAGGTTGCAGAGTATGTAGTGGAATGCCGTCACATGCAGATTAATGTGCTCCCGCCAGATGTAAATGAAAGTGGCATTTTGTTCACACCTGTGTTTGCTTCGTCTGCTGTGAAGGAGATGGATGAATCAAGGGAAACAGGTGGACAACCACCAAGACGTGAAGCTCCCGAAGCCCGCGAAGATGCTTCTTATGATAACTATGAGGAACATGGGGATTACGGAGAGGTGCCGTTACCGGATGATCCTGGGCCTATGCCGGACGATAACGAACACTTAACGGAAATGGAGAGAAGTGGATACAACGAAGGTTTGCACGCTGTATCTGCTAAGTCAGATTCGAAAGAGTCGGGCCGTAAGTTAGACCCGGGTCTGGTGAGAATATCTGTATCGGACACTGTGCTTGGATCGGAACAGGTTCATGATCAGCAGGAAATGCGGGATCATGATAGGATGCAGGGTGCCGAGCATGCTCAGTCTGAGGATGTGACGCACAACCAGAATCCCGATCATGCGCATGGACGGATTCAGGAGAAGGCATCAGAATTAAGCAATAAGGATAGTGGAGTAGTAACGATATGGTCCTCAGGAGCCATTCGTTTCGGGCTGGCTGCAGTGAAAAATGTAGGTACACAAGCGATGGAAAGCATTATGGCAGTCAGACAGGAAAAACCGTTCGACAGTTTGCTCGATTTTTGTCGCCGTGTTGATCTGAGAGTGTGCAACAAACGTGTCATTGAATCACTGATTCAGGCCGGAGCATTTGACAGCCTGCCAGGACATCGTGCGCAACTGCTGGCAATGTTAGACGAGACTGTTGAAGCGGCTCTGAAATGGCGTAAAGAGCGTGAGGATCTGCAGATTCAGCTGTTTGACTTTGTGGAGACACCAAACTGGGAGATTGAATATCCGGAAATTCCGCCGTTCTCGGCAAGTCAGCAGCTGGAACTGGAACGTGAATTGCTTGGTCTGTATCTGTCCGGTCATCCACTGGATGATTACGAAGATGTGCTCGCATCGAGCGGGGCTGACCGGATCATGGAATTGACGGAAGCGGCTGACGATACGATGGCCGTCGCCGCAGGTATGGTGGTGTCCGTGAAGTCGATTACGACGAAACAGGGCAAGGCCATGGCGTTCATGGAGCTGGAAGACCAGGTCGAACGCTGCGAAGTGGTTCTCTTTCCCGAGGTATGGCGGCGAAGCCAGCAACATGTCGGGAAAGGTGAACTGCTCGTCGTGCGTGCCAAGGTGCAGCAGCAGGACGAGGGCTTTAAGCTGCTGGCCGAAGAAGTGTCGCCGCTGACACCGGCGGCACTGGAACAGCAGCTGCGCAGCCGCGACCGCCGCGGCAAGCCCGGCAGCGGCAGCGCTTCGCGCCCGGCGCAGGCGGCTTCGCCGCAGCGACCGGCGGGCGCGGGAGCCGCAGCGCAGCGCAGCAGCGCAGGCGGTGACGCTTCCGCTGCGCGTGCAAGCGGAAGCCGCAGCCCTGCCTCGGCGCGCAGCGAGGCAGGCACAGGCGCCGCAGCCAGCGCACGCGCGGGCAGTGCGACGCCTGCGGCTGGCGCGGCGGAGCAGGGCCGCGCGCCGCGTGGGGCCGAGCAACGGGTGTTCGTGAAGCTCACCCCGCAGGCCGAGAAGCCCGAGCTGCTGGCGCGCCTCAAAGAGCTGCTCCAGCAGCATCCTGGCCCGGTAGCGACCGTACTTTTCTACGAGCAGCAGCAGAAGCTGCTCGCCTTGAGCGACGCCTACCGGATCAAACCTTCACCGGCACTGTTCTCCGAAATGGAGAAAATGCTTGGTGAAGGGACAGTCAAAATCAAATAAAGCTGAAGCAGGTTTTCACCACCTTCAGCGGGGGATGCCCACCGTTTGCAAGATTAAGAACGGTGGGCATCCTTTTTTTATAAAAGTTCCGTCAATGATGTATCCCTTCGGCTCAGTGTTATCGTTCACCAGAAGTCCTTGCGCGAATGTACACATTGCCAGTGGTAATGATCACAAGAACGGTTATTCCGGTGAAAAACAGCAAAATACGCCGGGAAATTCTATTTTATGCGGAATTGTGTCTGTTCCGTTTACCATGATCTCCGTCTTGAATTACAAGGCTCTCTCTATGAATGAATGATGAGGAAAATACCCTCTTTGAAATTTTAGCCAATAAACGCCAGCTGTACTTGCACATGCTAGCCAACAGAAGATCGGTATGGCGTAATGTCAGCTTGAGCGTGTACATTCGCACAATTTATGAACATTTTGGAAGTTCACTGCATACACTTGAGAACACCGAAGAACTTGGAGGTTCTCGGGGGATTGATGCGGGAGGTCGAGATATGTCATATGAGATCGCGGAAGCTATGCTGGCCCGGCGAGGTGTACACATTGATGCTATCGCAGAGATTGTGTATCGTTTGCAGAAAGGGTACCACCCGGAATTGACCATGGACGACTGTGTAACCAGCGTAAAATCCGTTTTGCAAAAAAGAGAGGTACAGTACACACTGTACACCGGCATTGCGCTTGACGAACTGGCTGAAAAAAAGCTTCTACCCCAACCGCTGCAAGCGATAATGGAAGCGGATGAGTCACTCTATGGAGTGGACGAGACTCTGGCTTTAGGGATAACACATGTGTATGGCATGATTGGTTTAACCAGTTTTGGCTATCTGGACAAGGAAAAAATAGGTGTGATTCATGATTTGAATGAACAAAAATCGGCCGTTCACGTGTTCCTGGATGATCTGGTTGCAGGTCTTGCTGCAGCCGCCTCCGCGCGGATTGCACACAAGAATATTAAAGCCAAGAAATACCTTTCAGACCTGTAAGATCTATTAATACCAACAGAAACCTGTGGTTACCATCTCAATCTGTCCAATAGCATTAAGGGCGGCTATGGCTGCCCTGTAAGGTTTTTGCCTCTTAGTAAAAGTCAGCGAATTATATCACATGACTATGACCATTTGGCTTGCCAAGCAGGGGACAATGTCCCGAATCATCCGATTTTCTCCTGAAAGGTCTTCAACCCTTCCTTGCAGAAAAAAACGGAGGTATGGTATCATTAGTCCAATATACGGGCTCTGAACATTAGCTTAGGGGGCGGACATGGCATGTGGACGGTGATTTACATTGCGCCGACAGCAAAGGTTGCGGACAAGATCAAGACCAAGCTTTCGGAAGAAGGTTTTCTGGTACAGACCCGTCCCATCAGTTTATCCAAGCAACAATATGAGATTCGCGTCCCTTCTGGGGAATTGGAAGAGGTTCAGGAAGTGTTGAATTCCATTCTTCATTCTTGATTCTCGATATTGAAGTGCCTTGGCAGATAACAAAAAGTACCACTGGTACATAAGGGACTGACCGCGGAAGCGGAAAGAGGAATCGACTTGCATGAGTATAATGCTACTGTCCTTCCTTCTTTTTTTGTTAATCGGTTATAGCAGGTAACCTCAATTGTGCGGAGAGTAGCCGTTGAGGTTTGCCTTGTATCGGAGGAATTTTGTTCTGAATGCTAGTAAGGTATAAGTCTTAACATGAGTTATAAGCGTAAGCGGTTCACCGCAGCATGCAGATCAAGCTGATTGTTACAGCGGACTGTGGCCTGCGGCCATCAAATTATTGGCTGGAGAGGTGTAGTTGTGTTCAAAGATATATTCCAAAAGAAACGGAAGTACGCTACCATACCTTCCGAGCGTGCAATTCCAGGTGAACGTCAAGAAGCCGTCGAGCGCCCGAAACGTGAAATACCTGAAGGGCTTATGAACAAGTGCAGCAAATGCGGCACCATTCAATATAGCAAGGAACTGGAGAAAAACCTGAAAGTATGTCCTGCCTGCGGCTACCATATGCGTCTTAACGCTATGGAACGTATTGCAATGGTACTGGATGAAGAAGGTTTTGTTGAGCATGATGCAGATATGGTTTCGGTTGATCCACTCGGATTCCCGGGGTACAGCAGTAAGCTGGAGCAGCAACGTCTGAAATCGGGTTTGAAGGAAGCCGTTATAACAGGAGAAGGGACCATTGAAGGTCTTCCTGTTGTTGTTGCTGTAATGAGCTTTGATTTCTTCACAGGCAGTATGGGCTCTGTAGTCGGAGAGAAAATTACCCGTGCTGTTGAACATGCCATTGAGAAGAAGCTTCCTTTAATTATTTTCTCTACTTCAGGCGGTGCACGGATGCAGGAGAGTATTCTGAGTCTGATGCAGATGGCTAAAACAAGTGCGGCTTTAGCTCGTTTGGACGAGCAAGGCGGGCTCTATATTTCGGTGATCACCGATCCGACAACCGGTGGGGTATCGGCTAGTTTCGCGAGCCTTGGCGATATTATTATCGCTGAACCTGGCGCTGTATTTGGTTTTGCAGGCAGAATAGTAATTGAGCAAACGATCCGTCAGAAGCTGCCGGATGATTTCCAGACCGCAGAATTCAACCTCCAGCATGGTCAACTGGACATGGTTGTTCACCGGAAAGAACTTCGGGCAACCCTTGGCAAGCTTCTCGATATGCACAGTGAAAAGGGAGGGGTCTAAATGGCGGGTAGTTTGCCATATGAAGCGCCTCTGATTGAGATGCGCAAAAAAATTGAAGAACTCGTTCAGTTTGGGCAGGAAAAAGGGATTGATTTTACCGAAGAAATAGCCCGTCTCGAAGAACGTTATCATAGACTTGAAGAAGAGATTTACACCAGCATAACACCGGCTCAGAAGATGCATTTGGCTCGTCACCAGCAGCGTCCAACAGCACTGGATCTGATTCAGCTCATTTTTACTGATTTTACCGAACTGCATGGTGACCGTATGTTTGGTGACGACCTTGCGGTTGTTGGTGGACTCGCCAAGCTGAATGGACAAACCGTAACGGTACTTGGCCAACAGCGTGGAAAGGATACGAAGGACAACATCGCCCGCTTTTTTGGAAGTGCTCACCCGGAAGGTTTCCGTAAAGGACTTCGCTTGATGAAGCAGGCTGACAAATTTGGTCGCCCGATTATTACGTTTGTTGATACTAAAGGAGCGTATCCGGGTAATACTGCAGAAGAGAGAGGTCAATCGGAAGCGATTGCCCGTAATTTGCTGGAGATGGCTAAACTCTCGGTTCCTGTTATTGTTGTTGTCATCGGCGAAGGTGGAAGCGGCGGTGCTCTAGCTATGGCTGTAGGTAACCGTGTGCTCATGCTCGAGCATGCCATCTATTCTGCAATTTCTCCTAATGGTGCGGCATCGATTCTATGGAAGGATGCATCCAAAGCAGATCAGGCCGCTGAAGCGATGAAAATTACGGCGAAAGACCTGCTCGAGATGGAAGTGATCGAAGAGATTATCACTGAACCGCGCGGCGGAGCTCACCAGGACTATGATACAGCTGCAACAGCGATCTCCGAAGCTCTAGTTCGTCATCTGGATGAGATGAAAGGATGGAGTGCGGAGCAATTAAAGCAGGATCGCTATGAAAAATTCCGCAAAATCGGCTCAGTGACTTTTGAAGCACCAGCCTCTGCGGTAGAACCTACTAAAGAAAGAGAGCCTGCGGGTGAAGTTGAAGCAAATTCCGAGGCAGAATCTGTCCAAGTGGAAGCATCGGAACAGCCGTTAGAAGCAGAACCTGTGAAAAATTTGTCGGGAAATGCAGAATGATGTGACGAATTTCCTATACAAATGATCGAAAGTATAGTAAATTTAATAGTTGGAAAAAGAAAAATAGAGATATAAAGTTAGACCTTTAAAATCGGAGGAAACCCAAAATGCGCAAAACGAAAATTGTATGTACGATTGGCCCATCCAGTGAATCCCTGGAGAATACCAAGAAACTGATTATGGCTGGCATGAACGTAGCCCGTCTGAACTTCTCCCACGGTGATTTCGATGAGCACGGCGGACGGATCGTAGCGATTCGCCAAGCATGTGAAGAGCTGAACAAAACTGTAGCAATCCTGCTGGACACCAAAGGACCGGAAATTCGTACAGGTAAACTTGAAGTTGAGCCAATTGAATTGGTTCAGGACGAGTACATCACTTTGACGACAGAAGAAATTCTGGGAACCAAAGATCGTCTTTCCATTACGTATGCAGATCTTCCTAAGGATGTTGAAGCTGGATCTACAATTCTGATCGACGACGGTCTGATCGGACTGACTGTGGTGGAAGTACAAGGCACCGAGATCAAATGCCGTATCGTTAACGGCGGTACAATCAAAAGCAAAAAAGGTGTTAACGTTCCAGGCGTCGCGATTTCCCTGCCGGGTATCACTGAAAAAGATGCTAACGATATCGTGTTTGGTATCGAACAAGGTATCGATTTCATCGCAGCTTCTTTCGTTCGTAAAGCAAGCGACGTGCTTGAAATTCGTGAATTGCTTGAGAAACATAATGCAGGTCACATTCAAATTATCTCCAAAATCGAAAACCAACAAGGTGTAGACAACCTGGACGAAATCCTTGAAGTGTCTGACGGCCTGATGGTTGCTCGTGGAGACCTAGGTGTGGAAATCCCTGCTGAAGAAGTACCACTGGTACAAAAACGCATGATCGAAAAATGTAATGTTGCGGGTAAACCGGTTATTACAGCTACACAAATGCTGGATTCGATGCAACGTAACCCGCGTCCGACTCGTGCGGAAGCAAGTGACGTAGCCAACGCAATCTTTGACGGTACAGATGCAATCATGTTGTCTGGTGAGACAGCTGCCGGTAAATATCCGGTAGAGTCCGTGCTGACAATGTCCCGTATTGCAGAAAAAGCAGAATCTGCTCTGCCTTACCAAGAGTTGTATCTGAAACAACGTGTTGCACAACAAACAACGGTTACTGAAGCGATCAGTCAATCCGTTGCTCTGTCCGCTCAAGATTTGAACGCAAAAGCGATCATCACTTCGACAGAATCCGGACATACCGCACGTATGATCTCTAAATATCGTCCAGAAGCTCCAATCATCGCTGTAACGACAGAAGACAGAACTTCCCGTCGTTTGGCACTGGCATGGGGTGTAACTCCTGTTAAAGGTAGATTGGTTGATTCTACGGATGCTTTGTTCGAAAATGCAATTGAAGGTGGCGTAAAATCAGGACTGGTTAAAGAAGGAGACCTGGTTGTCATTACAGCAGGTGTACCTCTGGGCCGCTCCGGTTCTACTAACCTGATCAAAGTTAGCCAAATTCCAAACAACGCTTAATTGTAGCGTATGATTCGGTAAGTAACATGAAAGAAGCAATGGGCCCTTATGTCCCGTTGCTTTTTTTCCATCTTCATGACACGATTCTGTGATTTGAAGCGTATGAATGGTAGAGCCAAGGAGGCTGAGAACGTGCGAAAAGAAAGTAATGGTAACTGGTATACAGCTCGTCTTCGTGTACGTTATCAGGAGAGCGACCAGATGGGGGTTGTCTATCATGCGAACTACCTGAACTGGTTCGAGATCGGCCGTACCGAGATGATTCGCCAAATGGGGTATACATATCGTAAAATGGAAGAACAGGCACTGTTGCTTCCTGTAACCGGTCTGGATGTGAAGTATCATAAACCGGCGCGGTACGATGACGAGATCATCATTTTCACTCGAATCACTGCTTTTAGCGGCTTGCGCCTGAATTACGAGTACGACATAAGACGTATGTCTGAGGAAGATGATGCTTCACTCGCTGTCGGTGAGCGGGTGTGGGCACATGATGAATCACTCCCAGGTGAACGATTGGTGACGGGATCTACCCAGCATGTGTGGGTGAATACAGACTGGAAGCCGGTTAGACTGGATAAGGTCGCTTCAGAGCTATACAGCGCGCTTGAAAAGGTGTGGTTCTCAGGAAAGGAGTAACATATCAATGCGAAAATGGATGTGGGCTTTACTTTTATTAATTCCGGTAATTGAGCTGTTTGGTTTCATTCTGATGAGTGATTGGATCGGGGCCGGAAAAACATTGCTTCTTATGATTCTCACGTCCTTGATTGGTATAGCCATGTTGCAGTTTGAAGGGCGTAAGGTATTGATGGACGCCAAACAGGAGATGGAACGCGGCAAGGTGCCTGGGCGGAAAATGGTCGATGGTCTTTTCGTTTTTGTCGGCGGATTCTTGCTGCTGATCCCTGGTTTTGTGACCGATCTCATCGGTTTTACGTTAGTATTTCCGTTAACACGTCCAGTATATCGGTTATTCTTCCTGGGCTGGTTGGAGAAAAAGATGAGAAACGGCAGCATTACATTTTATCGCCGTCCGAAATAGGAGAGCATCTATCTCGTTTAAACCAAAAGTCTCCGTTCTGCAGGCACCTTCTGCTTGGAACGGAGACTTTTTTTGCATTAGTTTAACTGGAAAAGGATTGTGATTAATGCTCTTCAATCAGACTCATCGGACTCTGCCATTAATGATATAGGTCCTGAGGTCACGAAGTACATTGGCACGGTTAAAGGCATCGAGAATCACAAGACTCACCGGACCGATAATGAGGCCTAGCACACCAAATAGCTTCAAGCCAACAAACATGCCTACTAACGTTGCGAGTGGGTCTAGCCCCACACTACTGGCAAGAACTTTCGGTTCAATGATCTGCCGGGCAATAAGCAAGATAAGATAGATCACACTAATACCGATGCCAAGATAGATATCCCCGTTCATGAACAAATACGCCGCCCAAGGTACCATGACCAGACCGACACCAAGATAGGGGAGCAGGTCGACCAGACCAATCAGCAGAGCGATCGTGAACGCTGACTTGACTTGAAGGATAAGCAACCCAATCATGACGAACAGCGCTGTAATCGAGATCATGATCAGCTGTGCGCGTACATAACCAAAGAGGGCTTTTTTGAGATCATTCCAGATATCAGAGATCGGTTTGCGAACTGCAGACGGAACCCAACCAGAGACGGTAATGCTATGACGAGTCCAGCCTTTGCTAATGAAGAAGGTAGATAGCAACACCACAATGAGAACTGCACCCATATTAGGTAGCGAGGTCAGCAGGTTTAAAATCAGGTTGAAAAACCCAGTAACAAGGTCACTTACCGCTGTTCCGACGGTCTCTGTTGTTTTGCTGATGTTACTGTTAATGGTTTCTTGATAATTCGGGTTTTCTTTGTAAAAATCGTTAATCTGCGCTATCAAACTTTGGATCGTATCGTTCTGCGTCCAGCGTACAAACGTTTCTTTGATTTCGTCCACATGCAGATCGAAACTGGTGGTTAGTGAAATGACTTCTTTAACCATACGAGTAACAGCCGCAGATAAAATTACAGCGATTGCCCCAAAATACAATAGAAGTGATAAGGTAACCGCGAGCCAGCGTGGAAAACGGAGCCTGTTCTGGAGCAACTTTACGAGCGGATTCATCGCGTAGGCAATAATCCAGGCAATAACAAAAGGATATAACAGCGGGAACAACAGATATACGGCTACGGCGATCAGAAAGGTAGCTACAATAACCCACAGACCGCGAAGCAGACGTTTGAGAATGATTCGATCCAAGGTTCAACTCCCCTTTATTCAGTCAAGAGCTTATCTTATTAATATAGAGCAATCGTCAGCTTTTGAAACGCCAAAAAGAACAGTCTGCAACCGTGTGCCGGAATCCTGCTTAGCACATCGTCTGCCTAAAGTATGCCTGAGGTTTACAAATTATAGCAATAGATTTTGTGACTATATTTTGGTTTGATTTCTCTAATGACATAAATTGTTCAGTACACATTAAATCCCAACCCTGCTTGTGTAAAGGTTTTCAAAAATGCTTTATCACTCCGATAAATATGTTTGATGTGCGAATGAACTCTCATCATGTTCACATAAACGACAAAATCCAGTATGATGATATAAGTAAATACCGATTGACAGATAAGAAAACCGAATTTTGACAACTTAGGTCATTTTTAAAATGAAACGGTTTACAAAAGAGGTTAGGTGCACTTTGGCACTGATATGACTTAGAATGATTTCTGATTTCGCTTATTAAAGGAGAGATGTAATATGACAGCTACCAAAGGTCTGGAAGGCATCGTTGCAACAACCTCTTCGATCAGCTCTATTGTAGACGGTGTGCTTACATACCGTGGATACGATATCGATGATTTGGCTGAACATGCAAGTTTTGAAGAAGTTGCTTATCTACTCTGGTTTGGCAAGTTGCCAACAGCAGATGAACTGAAGTCACTTCGTAAAAGTCTGAGCGATTACGCGCCGATTCCAAGCGAATTGATCGCCCAAATCAAGTTGTATCCAAAACACATCAGCACGATGGCAGCTCTACGCTCTGCAGTCTCCGCGCTTGCGCTCTATGATGAGCAAGCCGACGAGATGACAGAAGCTGCGAACGAAAACAAAGCAGTGAAGTTGCAAGCGCAATTGCCAACCATTGTAGCGGCAATCTCACGTATTCGTAAAGGGCAAGAGCCTGTGGCTCCAAAAGAAGGCGCTTCCATCGCTGAGAACTTTTTATACATGATGACGGGAGAAGAGCCGTCCGAAACCGCGGTAAAAGCACTTGATCAGGCACTTGTTCTGCATGCAGATCACGAGCTGAATGCTTCAACATTTGCTGCCCGCGTTACGGTAGCGACCCTGTCTGATATTTACTCAGGCGTAACTTCTGCGATCGGTGCACTCAAAGGGCCTTTGCATGGTGGTGCAAACGAAGCTGTTATGAAAATGCTGGACGAGATCGGTACACCGGATCGTCTGGAAGCAGCTATTCAGGAAAAACTGAATAACCGCGAGAAGATCATGGGCTTTGGACACCGCGTATACAAAAATGGTGACCCACGTGCAAAGCATTTGCAGAAGATGTCCAAAGAACTGGGTGAGATGAACAACGATACCCGTTTGTATGAGATGTCCGTGAAGATTGAAGAAATCGTGACAGGCCAAAAAGGTTTGAAGCCAAATGTCGATTTCTATTCCGCTTCCGTATACACTCAACTGAAGATTGATCAGGAATTGTTCACACCGATCTTTGCGATCAGCCGCGTGTCCGGTTGGACAGCGCATATTCTGGAGCAACTTGCAGATAACCGTATTATCCGTCCGCGTGCCGAGTACACGGGCCCAACAGATCAGAAATACGTTTCCATCGATCTTCGCTAAACTTTAGCAAAAACAGTATAATCATATAGATGAGGCGAGGGGCTTGTGAATATGAGGCTATACTGCCGAGTAGAGACAGCCCTTCCTTCCTGCAAAAATGTGGTATGCTTCATACTGTGAAACCAAAACTTAGGAGGAATTGTAATTATGAAATTGGAAAAATTTGCACTCCCAACTGAAGGCGAAAAAATTCAAATTGACAACGGTACGCTTCAAGTACCTAATAATCCAATCATTCCATTCATCGAAGGTGACGGTACAGGCCGTGACATCTGGAAAGCTTCTGTACGTGTTCTGGATGCAGCAGTAGAAAAAGCATATAACGGTACTAAAAAAATTGCTTGGTATGAAGTGTTTGCTGGTGAGAAAGCATTCAATACATACGGAGAGTGGTTGCCGAACGATACGCTCGAAGCGATTCGTGAGTACATCGTAGCCATCAAAGGACCTCTGACTACGCCAATCGGCGGTGGTATCCGTTCCCTGAATGTGGCACTTCGTCAAGAGCTTGACCTGTACACTTGCCTGCGTCCTGTACGTTATTTCAATGGTGTACCTTCCCCGGTTAAACGTCCTGAGCTGGTTGACATGGTTATTTTCCGTGAAAACACAGAGGACATCTATGCAGGTATCGAGTACGCTGAAGGTTCTGCAGAAGTGAAAAAAATGATCCAGTTCTTGCAACAGGAGATGGGTGTTAACAAAATTCGTTTCCCAGAAACTTCCGGTATCGGTATCAAACCTGTATCTGAGGAAGGTTCGAAACGTTTGGTTCGTGCAGCGGTACAATATGCTGTTGACCATAACCGCAAAACCGTTACTTTGGTACACAAAGGTAATATCATGAAATTCACTGAAGGTGCCTTCAAAAACTGGGGTTACGAAGTGGCTGAAGCAGAATTTGGCGACAAAGTATTCACTTGGGCACAATACGATGTGATCAAAGAAAAAGACGGTACAGATGCAGCTAATGCAGCGCAAAAAGCAGCAGAAGATGCTGGCAAAATCATCGTTAAAGATGCTATTGCTGATATCGCTTTGCAACAAGTATTGACTCGTCCGGGTGAATTCGACGTGATCGCTACATTGAACCTGAACGGTGACTATCTGTCCGATGCTCTGGCAGCGCAAGTTGGCGGAATTGGTATCGCACCTGGTGCGAACATCAACTATGTAACTGGACATGCTATCTTCGAAGCAACACACGGTACTGCACCTAAATACGCAGATAAAGATGTCGTGAACCCTGGTTCCGTAATCCTCTCCGGCGTAATGTTGCTTGAGCACCTGGGCTGGCAAGAAGCGGCTAACCTGATCTACAAAGGCATGGAAACATCCATCAACAATAAAACGGTAACGTATGACTTTGCACGTCTGATGGACGGCGCAACAGAAGTGAAATGTTCCGAATTCGCTGATCAAATCATTAGCAACCTGTAACAAAAACCTGTAAGGGGAGATGTGAATCGTGACTATTCAGCGCAAAAAAATCACAGTCGTTGGTGCCGGTTTTACCGGTGCTACAACTGCACTGATGCTTGCCCAGAAGGAACTCGGGGATGTTGTTCTGGTTGATATTCCTCAACTGGAGAATCCGACCAAGGGTAAAGCGCTCGATCTGCTGGAGGCTAGCCCTGTGCAAGGGTTCGACAGTCATATCGTGGGAACTTCCAACTACGAGGATACAGCTGGTTCAGACATTGTGATCATTACAGCCGGAATTGCCCGCAAACCGGGCATGAGCCGTGACGATCTGGTGAATACGAATGCAGGTATCGTGAAGTCCGTGTGTGAAAATGTGAAAACATATTGCCCTGAGTCCATTGTCATTATTCTGAGCAACCCGGTAGATGCAATGACGTATGCAGCGTATCAGACACTCGGTTTTCCGAAAAACCGCGTGATCGGACAGTCGGGTGTTCTCGACACTGCCCGATACTGTACGTTCATTGCGCAGGAGTTAAATGTATCCGTAGAGGATGTACGTGGCTTTGTGCTTGGTGGTCATGGTGACGATATGGTACCGCTCGTTCGTTATTCGAGTGTAGGCGGTATTCCAATCGATACCCTGATTCCAGCAGATCGCATTGATGCGATTGTGCAACGTACCCGTGTAGGCGGCGGTGAGATTGTTAACCTGCTGGGTAATGGCAGTGCATACTATGCTCCGGCAGCTTCACTGGTCCAGATGACGGAGGCCATTTTGAAGGACAAAAAACGCATTATTCCGGTTATTGCTTATCTTGAAGGTGAGTATGGATATCAGGATCTCTTCCTCGGTGTGCCAACCGTTCTGGGAGGCAACGGAATTGAGAAGATTTTCGAACTGGAGTTGACAGCCGAAGAAAAAGCAGCGCTTGATACGTCTGCAGATTCGGTGCGTAACGTCATTTCAATCGTTAATATTTAAGTTTTGAAGACTTTTTGAACATGAAAAGTGAGAAAACCTCCGTAAATACGGAGGTTTTCTTTTCTTTGGATAAGTTCCCCAGTATAATAAAATGTGATATACAGCACAGCGAATATGTTGAGGAGGATGAAAATTTTGACAATGATTATGTATTTGCTCCATATCGTCGGAGCACTGGCCATGGGATTTTATCTGATTTTGCCATTCGTGGTAGGTAAAATTCGCACATTGAGCTTGCCAGCACAGGAGGGAGCATTCGCGTCACTTCGTTCCTTAAACAAAGTTGCACAGTATGCGCTTGTTATTCAGCTTCTTACAGGTGGTTATCTGATGACCAAGGGAGATTACTCCCACATCTGGATGGCTGTTGTCGTAGTAATTCTTCTCGCGATTGCAGCCATTGGTGGAATTATGGGTAAACCGTTACGTCTTGCCGCAGAAGGCGTGAAAAATAATAAGGATGTAACACCATACCAAAGCAAAATTCGTACGTTCAGCACGTTGCTTGCCGTGTTCTTGCTCATCATGGTGTACCTGATGGTGGACAGATCCATTTTCTAATAGGAGAATAAGAGTCTTCAGCGTCTAATGTTGATTCTCAAACGATAACTATGAGTATAAGGTGAAGCGTTTGCACATGTTCAGGACAAGTGGTAGCGCTAAATAGCAATTTCTAATGAAATCATGTACGCTTTCAACCGGGTGGCATAAGTAACGCCCGGTACTGTTGAATCAAACCGTACAGACAGAGACAAACAAACAGACAGCCTGCAAAGGCTGTCTGTTTGTTTTGTGATCTTTTATTCAATGACTGCCGGGAACCTGAATACCTCGCTACTCATCATTAGCTAACACCGGCACCATAAACTCGTACTGCATTTCGGCCATTCCGTTTGGACTCATACAAGGCGTGATCAGCGTCACGTAGCAAAGATTCCAGCGTATCCGACTCGCCAACCGTTTGGGAGACACCAAAGCTGGCGGTGACCGGAATGGACTTGCCCTCTAGGTTGAGCGGTTGATTTAACAAAGCCATTCGCAACTGCTCTGCAAGAGTATATGCCTCCTGGAGTACCATGTTCGGCAAAGCGATAACGAATTCCTCTCCGCCGTAACGGGCGAATAACATTTCACTGTTTAAATAATGATTGCACATGGATACAACATGAACGATGGCTTGGTCACCCGCATCATGACCGTACGTGTCGTTGATACGCTTGAAATGGTCAATGTCAAACAAGATAAAAGAGACGGGGTGAAAATTAAGCCGGGCTTCTTGAAGCCATTCTCTTCCTTTGTTTAAAAATTGAGTCCGATTGTATATTTTGGTTAAACCATCGAAATAAGCTAGTTGTTTCAATTGTTCTTGTAAAAAACGTTGTTCGGTAATGTCGATTAGCATAATGAGAATACCGACAACTTGAGGATTTTTGTTAAATACATAAGACGTCCTGACTTGGTAACAGACGGTTTCTCCGTTTAATTGCCAGTACAAGTCGGTTTGCAGCCCTTCTCTTTCATATTCAACGGGAAAGGTCTCTCCTGCAAGACGAAGCCAGATGTCATTCAAGGGTTGCCCAACCATCGATGTTTCAATGTCAGGTAACATCAGTCTTAGGGATCTGTTGAAATCGACAAGACGATAGGAACTATCCAGCACAAGAACCCCTTCGCGCATACTTTCAAAAATACTTTCTTTGGCGATCGGTACAATGGTTAACAGTCTGGAGGACAGAATAGCCCAGATATACATAGCCGATGTAACACACATCAGAACGGGAACTGGGTCGAGGCCAAACGGAGTCACGCCAAGTAAGTACACAAATGCAGCAACCATCGGAATAATCTGCGACACAATTAACGTAAGCAGTTGACGACGGTACATCTTTTTGGTGTGACGCCATTGCCCAATTAAGATAAGGCCAGCACATAAAAGGCAGGAGAACGTAAATGCACCATGGACAACATACCATTGACCAATATCCATCGCCATGACGGGGACTGTGCTATCCTCACGTAACCATACTCTTTTGTAATAGAGATGATGCCAATCATTCGTAGCAACCAGAAAAACCGTAATGGTAGGAATGATGAATAAGGCTGACGTCAGCCATTTAGACAACTTTTTTCCAGTGTAATGGATCATGAGAAGCAGGCCAAGCGGTGCAGAGATCGGCATACCAATATATTGGACGATATTCCAGAACTTCATCTGTTCCAGTGTATTACTGGCGAGGCCGATGGCATATCCGAAGGTATATACGGACAGGGAAGCCGTGTACAGGATAAAGATGTTGGCGTTTGGAAAATGGGCTCTTCTGAAGTACGTATACATACACAGAAACAGATTCAGCACGGCTGACGTGGTCACAAGTGTAATGTAAGTAGTAATATGCGATTCCATGTTCAGATCTCCATGTCAAATTAGATTGTTGTCGTATTGAAGCAAATGAGATGATGCTGCTAATCACGCTAGGTGACTTAAAAAAAGATGAATATAATCTCCACACTGTACATTGTACATCAGCCCTATCTGCTTAGGAACACCATTTGTATGATGAAACAGGTCAATTTCGAAAAAATTTCGAATATTCACAAATGCAGATGGTGACGAAATACAAAGTTTGGATTTCCATATATGTGGTAAATAAGGAATGACAGTAATTATGAGGGTTCGCATTGCTGTCCAGTAGAAGAATAATCTGGTCGGTTCATGCCATCCTACAGAATGAGACTAATGAGAGTTATGACGAATGAGAGACAAGGAAGCATGTTATTTGTGTCCAAGTCTTCTTAAAATCAAACATGTTCATTTTGAAAGGAGAAGGTACAATGTCAAGTACTACCCAGCAAAAACAACAAACGATGCCTGCACAACATCAGGATCAGCGTCCGGGGATTGAATCCAAAATGAATCCCAAGCCTGAATTCGAGAGGGCGCAGTATAAGGCAGCCGGCAAACTATTGGACAAAGTGGCTTTGATTACGGGAGGAGACAGCGGGATTGGACGGGCTGTTGCTGTGACCTATGCCAAGGAAGGCGCCGATGTGGCGATTGTATATCTGAGTGAGCATGAGGACGCCAAGGAAACGAAACGTCAGGTGGAGCAGGAAGGGCGCAAGTGTGTGCTTATCGCAGGTGACATCGGTGATGTGAATTTTGCGAAGAAAAGCGTTCAACAAACGGTCGATGAACTTGGCAAACTCGACATTGTGGTTAACAATGCGGCTGAGCAACATCCGCAACAAAACCTGGAGGATATTACGCCAGAGCAACTGGAAAAAACATTCCGTACCAACATCTTTGGTATGTTTTATGTTACACAGGCGGCTATGCCCCATCTGAAACAAGGGAGCACCGTCATTAACACAACATCGATAACCGCTTATCGGGGAAGCCCGACGTTACTGGATTATTCGTCAACCAAAGGGGCAATTACATCCTTCACCCGTTCATTGTCGATGAATCTGATTGAAAAGGGGATTCGTGTGAACGCCGTAGCTCCTGGTCCGATCTGGACACCCTTGATTCCTTCGACATTTAATGAGAAAAAAGTAAGTGAATTCGGAGCCACGCAACCGATGAAACGTCCAGGACAGCCGGATGAATTGGCACCAGCTTATGTGTACCTCGCTTCTGATGACTCTTCTTATGTCAGCGGACAGGTGATGCATGTGAACGGCGGCGAAGTCGTTAACGGCTAGGTGATGCACCGTGCAAATGGCATTGCGGAACGGGCGAGGATAGTTGCTGTATTGAGAAGAGAAAGACGGGACGCTAAAGCATAGTGGCGTCCCGTCTTTCTTTATATATTTTTTTCAAATAAGAAGAGGGTTCCGAACAGGGGAGGCAGGTTGAAGTCCTATCTATTGTAAGATGTGATTTACAAAAGTCTGTATCTGCGTTGATATATTTATGATACCTTGTACAGGTCTGACTTTAAAGCAATGGGGTGAGTCAGAGGGGAAGAAGGCAGATTTATTGCTCATTTTACATGGAAAGATATCTCATTAGATGTGATATGATAAACCGGATAACATATTCGGGAGGCACTCATATGAAGATTAGCAAACAAGAGGCAGCGCATTATATATGGGGGACTCAGTGTGATGGTTGGCATCTGGTTCAGGGAGAGACACTTAGTGTGATTCATGAGCGAATGCCCGCAGGCACGACAGAAACAAGGCATGTACATGTGAAGAGTCGCCAATTCTTTTTTGTTCTTAGCGGTGAGGCTTGTATGGAGCTGAATGGAGAGACCTATGTGCTGGAAACACATGAAGGCATCGAAATCCCGCCGGGAGCACCCCATCAGATGCAAAATCGAAGTGCACAAGATGTGGAATTTCTAGTTATATCACATCCAACGACACGCGGTGACCGCAACGAACTAAATGGATAAATAATGGTTTGTTTTCATCATTTGAATTTACTCATTTACATATGAACGGTGAGGACAGAAAAAACCTGAAGATAACAGGGATTGGAAGGTTATTCTGTCATCAGAGTGGTTATGTAAATTGTCTTGTTGTTCAACGGACCAAAATATAACAGAAGGAAGAGATTAATGAGACCGTTTCGCATTCGCCTCGCTCTAATCATGATGGTACTCATTGGCGTATCCGTCATTGTAGCCGGATATACGATGGGCAGAGTTTTCAAGACTACTCATATCGCCGCACTGGAACAAACGATGGTGCGTGAAATTAATTTGTTAAAAGCGACATTCCCTTTTCATGATGCTTCCAAACCGACATCAGCGGAAACTCGGAAATATTACTCGGACCGAGCGCTGGAACTGGATCGTCTAACAGACTCGCGAGTAACTTTTATCAATAAAGACGGTGTCGTCATCGGCGATTCCGAGAGTGACCCTGCGACAATGGATAATCACCTGAATCGCGAAGAGATCCGGACGGCTACGGAAGGGACTTTTGGACAGTCCATCCGATATAGTGCAACGTTAGGGCAGGACATGCTGTATGTCGCGCTGCCTGTTAATTCGGATCAAAGTGACATGATTGAAATGCCAAGTGGCAAATTCGACGGTTTTATTCGTCTGTCTATGAGTTTGCAAGCGGTGGATCAAGGACTCCAACGCGGATGGATGATTATGTTTGCTGCCCTGGGCCTGCTTTTTCTCATTGTGGCATTTGTCAGTTACCGGGTAGCTAGAGGTCTAACGTCGCCCATTGAGCATATTACCAAAGTGGCACACCGGATTACAAAGCTGGAGTACGATGCCAGAGTAAAAGTAACGCGCAGGGACGAGATCGGCCAATTGGGTCTGGCGATTAACGGCATGGCAGACAGTCTGCAGTCCCAGCTCAAAACGATTCGGGACAATGAAGCATTGCTTCAAAGTGTGTTGGCGAATATGACGGGCGGGATCGTCATGATTGATGCAACGCAATCGATTGCACTGGTTAATCGGGAAGCAGAGCGTATGCTCGGTATTCAGGCCGTGAAGGTTACAGGAAGACCTTACACGGAACTCAAGCGGCATTACGAGCTGACACGCACGATTGAAGAGAGCGTAGCTAATCAGGAACGGATGCACGAAGAAGTAAGTGTATTTAACCCTGAAGAACGGTTGATAAGGCTGGATGGTGTACCGATGTCAGAAGACAATGGCGGATATCGGGGAATGTTATTCCTGTTACAGGATGTAACTGCGATTCGCAGATTGGAATCCATGCGTAGCGAGTTTGTGGCCAATGTCTCTCATGAACTCAAAACACCTGTGGCAGCAGTGAAGGGATTTGCAGAAACCTTACTAAGCGGCGGTGTACAGGATAAGGAAACGGAACGTTCTTTCCTGCAGATTATTTATGATGAAGGTGATCGACTAAACCGCTTGATTGGAGATATTCTGGAGTTGTCCAAGATTGAATCGAAACGTGCACCGCTGGAATGTTCACCAGTGCATGTGCATTCCTTCTTCGAAATGGTGCTTGGAACTTTGTCCAAGGTAGCGGAGAAAAAGCAGATTCGTCTGGAAATGAATGTACCGGAGGAACTGTATATTGAAGCGGATGAGGACAAAATGAAGCAGATTTTCATTAATCTGTTATCCAACGGCATTAACTATACACCTGAGGGTGGAAGGGTGAAACTCCAGGTGAAGATGGATCAGACGAGTGAGGAAGAGCAGGTAGTTTTCTCGGTGTCCGACACGGGAATTGGTATTCCCAAGAAGGATTTGCCGCGAATCTTTGAACGTTTCTACCGTGTAGACAAAGGCCGATCACGGAATTCGGGAGGAACAGGACTTGGACTCTCTATCGTTAAACACCTGGTGGAGCTTCATCATGGTAAATTGTCGGTCGAAAGTGAACTAGGGATGGGAAGCACCTTCCGGGTAATCCTGCCTTTAATTCAAGAAGAAGAAGTCTAGTTTTACTTTGGAAAGAAAAAGGTAGGCTTAGAGAAGCAAAATGTAAAATGAGCCATTTGCTTTACACAGCGTTAACAAATTAGTGCTATGATAGAAAAAGTGTTGTGGCAACAGACAACCTATGAAGAGAGAAGGGGTATCATGGCACAGCGTTTGCTGGTTATTGAAGATGAACCGACATTATCGAGATTACTTACGTATAACCTGACACAGGAAGGTTATGACGTAACGGCAGAGGATCATGGGTCAGCAGGATATGACCGGGCCTTGTCTCAGGATTTCGATTTGATTCTACTGGATCTGATGCTGCCAGGCATGAATGGTCTGGATATTTTGAACAAACTGCGTATTCAGGGAGTAAGCACTCCTGTCATTATTCTTACCGCCAAGAACGGTGAAGCCGAGGTTGTGCAAGGGCTGAAATCGGGTGCAGATGATTACATTACGAAACCGTTTGGTGTATCCGAGCTTTTGGCACGTGTAGATGCGGTACTCAGACGTTACTCGAATGGCGACGATTTACCGCAGCCTGAGGATAAAGACGGCTCACGTATTATTCTTGGTGAACTTGAAATTTATCCGTTGAAGTATGAAGTGACTCTGGGAGGACAATCGATTAGCTTACGTCCGAAGGAGTTCGAAGTCCTATTATATCTCGCTAAAAAACCTGGCGTGGTGCTGACCCGGGATGATCTGATGAATGCGGTCTGGGGTTTTGATTATATCGGAGGCCAGCGAACCGTAGATGTGCACGTCAGCTCATTACGTAAAAAGCTGGAACTTGACCCTGAATCCGTTCATATCGATTCCATCCGCGGCGTAGGTTATAAATTGGTTGTCAAAAGAAAAACTCCCCATCATTCTAGTTAAATGATCGGGGAGTTTTATTTTACCTCCTTTTTACACAAAGGAAGATTTTTCTTCATTTACGGGGAGTAGGATAAGGTTATCCAAGTGATACTTTGTACCTAAAAACCCACCTTAGGGCGGAGCTAGCACGTAAAGGAGAATGTGTAATTATGCCCATGTTGTTAGAGGCTAGACCTGAGAATCTGGATGTTAGTTTACAAAAAGGGGAAGAAACATCGTTCGTGCCTGAGTTGGAATCGGACGAATCAACAAGTGAAGTTCAGGAGGAACATGCCGTTTCTTTGACTGAATATTTCCGTCAGGTGCCTATAGCTAGGGGAGATACTACTTGCGGAGAGGCTGCGGCGATGTTAAGTGATGGACTGGAGCATCCATGTATTGTGCTCTGTGATGAACACATGAAACCGATAGGATTATTGATGCGTGAGAACTTGTATCGTTTACTGAACGGAAGGTTCGCAGCGGACTTATTTTATCGTAAACCGATTATGAATGTAGCTAACGCATCACCGGTTATTGTAGATATACATATGGACCCCGCAGCTATTATTGATGCCGCGCTTCGGCGGGATGAGGATCATTTCTATGACTGCCTGCTCGTAACGGAGCAGGATTGCTTGCTTGGTGTACTGACGATCCGTGATGTGATGTCGCTTTCTCGTAAACTTCAGCAGAAGGCATCCGCAGATCGCATATGCACCGTGACGGAGAGTGGACAGGAAATTTCACGCATTCATGCGGCTGTAACCAAACTGGTTCAAGCGGCGAATCAGACCGTACAGGAAGCAGGGCAAGTTATCCTCTTGTCAAATGAGGGAGAAGGGCGTCTGCGTCAAGTTGAGTCTTCCTACCTTCAGGTTCATGAGCATATGGGGGATCAGGGCAAACACGCAAGTCAGATGCTCGAATCCATCAAAACAGGTGCGGGTATGGCACGTTCCATTCGAACGCTGGCGGATCAGAGTGGGTTGCTAGCACTGAATGCATCGATAGAGGCTGCGCATGCCGGAGAATACGGCCGGGGGTTCCAGATTGTTGCCGGAGAGATCCGGGCACTTGCCAAACAGACACGAGAAGTGGCTGGAAGCATGACCGTATTGCTTCAGGATATTGAACGTTTAACCCAGCAGACCGTATCCCTCATTCAGGCGAGTGGTACTGAAATCGATGAGAGTGCGCAGGTTGTGCAGGAAGGTGCGGCAGCGTTTGGGAAGTTAAATCATGCGGTAAAAGCTTTGTCCTGCATCGTGGAGACCATTGCTGCTGAAGGCGGGGAAGCTGGCAGGGTCGCAGAGAATATCCAGTTGAAGCTGAAGGCCATGATTACGGATCATTCCGAGCTGTGAACTAAAGCACAACCGAGGCACAGCGTATAACGGAAATCGCGCAGATTAAAAAAGAGAGACCTGGGACGTTGTATAACGGACTAGGTCTTCTTCAGGTGTTTTTACATTCCGTTAACATGAAGGTGGTACTGTTTTTACAATGTTACGTTAGGATATTAAAGATGACTGTGCTGATTGGTAGAGAATATGAACGCCGGTCTCAACGTAAAGGGAATCCGATGATCCCTGCAACGAAGGAGAAGTGAGCATCCATGAAAGACCTCATTCACATTGATGGACTTAATTTATACTATGATACGCATCACGCGCTTAAAAATATATCGATGGATCTGCCGGAGAAAACCGTCACAGCGTTTATCGGGCCGTCAGGCTGCGGTAAATCGACATTGCTCCGCACGTTGAACCGGATGAATGACATGATTCCGGGTGTTCGTGTGGAAGGACAAGTTATGCTGAACGGTTCGGATATTTACAGTAATGAAATTGAAGTGGAGACGCTGCGCAAACGGGTAGGAATGGTATTCCAACAGCCGAATCCTTTTCCAAAATCGATCTATGACAATGTGGCGTACGGACCACGTCTGCACGGCGTAACCCAAAAAGCAGAACTGGATAAACTCGTCGAACAGAGTCTGGTTCATGCGGCATTGTGGGATGAAGTGAAGGATGTGCTGAAAAAATCGGCGTTAAGCCTGTCTGGCGGACAGCAACAACGTCTGTGCATCGCACGTGCACTGGCTGTACAGCCGGATGTGTTGTTGATGGACGAAGCAACTTCGGCGCTGGACCCGATCTCCACGCTGAAAATCGAGGAATTGGTCAAAGAGTTGCATCATAAATATACCATCGTCATGGTTACTCACAACATGCATCAGGCAGCACGAGTATCTGGACGAACGGTATTTTTCCTGAATGGTGAAGTGGTGGAGGCAGCTGATACGGAGACGTTATTCTCCACACCGCAAGATTCCCGGACCGAGGACTATATATCCGGTCGGTTTGGTTAAGGCGAGCTGAACAGGATGATCCCGGCTTACCCGGAGATGATGGAGAAGGAGGACATGAAATCTATGATTCGCAGAAAAGAATTTGATCAAGAGCTGGAAGAACTGCGCTCCCTGCTGAAACAAATGGGGGAACATGTAGGAAATGCCTTGGACGGTGCGATTGAGAGTTTGCAGACATTGAATGTAGAGAAAGCTCAGATCATCATTAAGAATGATGCGAATCTCAATGCCCTTGAGGACAAAATCATGGAGCTGGGCTCCAAGCTGATTATTACACAGCAGCCCGTTGCGAAGGATTTAAGACGTATTATCGTGGCCTTCAAAATCTCCAGTGACTTGGAGCGTATGGGGGATCTGGCCCTCGACGTGGCGAAGGTAACGATTCGTATGGAAGGTCAAGAGCTGATCAAGCCGCTGGTGGATATCCCGCGTATGGCGGAAGTGGTAAAATCCATGATTGATGAGTCCATAGAGTCCTATTTGAAAGAAAATACGGATCTGGCCTATAAAATGGCACAAACCGATGATCAAGTCGATCAGTTGTACAGCAACATGATTCGTGATCTCTACACATTAATGACTGAACATCCAACGAATGCATCTCAGGCTATGTTGCTCTTGATGGTTGGGCGTTACATTGAACGTATTGGTGATCATGCGACCAACATCGGTGAGAGCACGGTGTATCTGGTCACAGGTCAGCGTCCGGACCTGAATCAATAAGTTGTTCTGGGCAGGCACTGCTGCACAAGCAATGAAACATGCACATACAAGATCAGAGTTGATGATCGAAATGAGAGAACTTTCTTCCGGCTGGCCTGTGCACAGGCTGACTGGGAAGGAGGTTCTTTTTTTGCGGAAGAAATGTGGTGAGAAGGGGTG
This sequence comes from Paenibacillus sp. NN59, assembly GCF_057597225.1. Lineage (NCBI taxonomy): Bacteria > Bacillati > Bacillota > Bacilli > Caryophanales > Paenibacillaceae > Paenibacillus > Paenibacillus sp. NN59. The sequence goes on from NZ_CP199678.1 coordinate 2,158,872, forward strand.
TGAAGTTTTTTTGATGTAGGTGGCAGGTATGGTATCATGAGAGTAGGTATGTAAGTACAGTCTGACCATATGATACGCGAGGTGCTGGAATGGACAAGTTTATTCTTATAGATGGAAATAGCATTATTTATCGGGCATTTTTTGCAATGCCTCCCCTGACCAATTCGAAAGGTCTGCACACCAATGCGGTGTACGGATTTACGACGATGCTGCTTCGCTTGCTGGAAGAACACAAGCCTACACATGTGATGGTGGCGTTTGATGCGGGCAAAGTGACGTTCCGTCATGAAGGGTATCAGGAATACAAGGGTGGACGGGAAAAAACACCGCCGGAGTTGTCCGAGCAGTTTCCTTTGCTCAAAGAACTATTGCAAGGCCTCGGGATCGCGCAGTTTGAACTGGCTGGTTTCGAGGCGGATGATATTATCGGAACGCTGACCAAACGCGCGGATGATGCAGGCAGACAGGTTCTCGTTGTATCGGGTGACAAGGATATGTTGCAACTTGCTTCCGAGCATGTACATATCGGGCTGACGCGTAAAGGGGTTACGGAGATTGAACTGTACGACCCGGCACAGATTAAGGAACGTTACGGTCTGACACCACTACAGATTATCGATCTGAAAGGTCTGATGGGCGATGCTTCCGATAATATTCCGGGTATTCCGGGTGTTGGGGAGAAAACGGCGCTGAAGCTGCTGCACCAGTTTGGATCGGTGGAAGAGGTGCTGAACGGTACGGGTGAACTGAAAGGCAAGATGAAGGAAAAGATTGAAACCCATGCCGAAGATGCACGCATGAGCAAACAGCTGGCGACCATTCACCGTGAGGTTCCGCTGGAACAGACGTGGGATGATATGCAGTTTGATGGATTGAAAGAAGCTAGTGCAGGGCCTGCACTGGCTAAGCTGGAGTTTAAGTCATTGCTGGAGCGTTTGTCCTTTAGCGGTAGCGTGGCTTCCGAGCAAGAGGCTGTTCCGGCGGCTGAGGTTGAATCTACGATTGCAACAGAAGATAACATAGCTGATCTGATGGATATGTTGGATTCGATCGATGTGCTGCATGTGGAAACGCATGGTGACAATCCGCATCAGGCGAAGCTTGTTGGTCTTGCCGTAGGTGCCGGGGAGAAATATACGTTCATATCTCCGGAATTACTAAAGTCTGATGCGGCAACTCCTGTTCGGGAATGGCTTGCAAGTGCCGACCAGCCGAAGCGTGGCTATGATCTGCATCGTGTGGATTTGGCTTTGCATGCACATGGCATTGAATTCGCAGGTGCATCATTTGATGTGCAGCTTGCTGCTTATTTGCTTGACCCGACCGAGTCGAATCAGACAATCAGCGGGCTGACGTCCAAGTATGGGCTGCCTTCACTGGTTGAAGACGATAGCGTTCTGGGGAAAGGGGCTAAATACAGAGTACCAGAGGCGGAAGTTCTGGGTGATTTCTTATGCCGGAAAGCCGCTGCGCTGGCCGCGATTATCCCCCTTCAGGAACAAGCGCTGGAGAGCGATGAGATGAATTCGCTTTTCCATGAGCTCGAAATGCCGTTATCCCGTATTCTTGCCGACATGGAGAAGCAGGGAATCAAGGCGAACACAGAAGACTTACAAGCACTTGGTCGTGAATTTGAAGGACAGATCGGCAAGCTGATGGCGGAAATCTACAAGTTGTCCGGTACGGAGTTTAATCTGAACTCACCAAGACAACTCGGTGAAATTTTGTTTGACAAGCTGGGCCTGCCTGTCGTGAAGAAAACAAAAACAGGATACTCCACCGACGCTGAAGTGCTGGAAAAGCTGGCTCCTTATAACGACGTGGTGCAGCACATTTTGCAATATCGCCAGCTTGCCAAGTTGCAATCCACTTATGTGGAAGGTTTGCTGAAAGAGATATCGGACCGGGATGGCAAGGTGCATACGTTCTATCGTCAAACCATTGCAGCAACAGGACGACTGAGTAGCCAGTTCCCGAACTTGCAGAACATTCCGATTCGTATGGAAGAAGGACGCAAAATTCGTAAGGTCTTTGTACCGTCCGAGCCGGGTTGGTCTATTCTCGCAGCCGACTACTCTCAGATTGAACTGCGTGTACTGGCACATATTTCAGATGATGAACGTCTGAAGGAAGCTTTTGTACATGATATGGATATCCATACGAAGACTGCCTCCGATGTATTCGGCGTGAAGCCGGAGGATGTGGACAGTGACATGCGTCGTTCTGCGAAGGCGGTTAACTTCGGAATCGTATACGGAATCAGTGATTATGGTCTATCGCAAAACTTGAACATTACGCGGAAAGAAGCGGCACAGTTTATTGATCAGTATTTTGAAATATTCCAGGGTGTGCGCCGGTATATGGATCATATTGTGAAGGATGCACGCCGGGACGGTTATGTGAAAACGATGCTGGAACGCCGCCGTTATCTGCCCGAAATCAACGCGAGTAATTTCAATCTACGTTCCTTCGCGGAACGTACCGCGATGAACACACCGATCCAAGGTACTGCGGCTGATATCATTAAGCTGGCGATGGTACAGATGGACGAGGCGCTGCGCGAACGTAAGCTACAGAGTCGTATGTTACTTCAGGTACACGATGAGCTCGTGTTTGAAGTGCCGGCGGATGAACTGGAGCTGATGAAGGAGCTTGTGCCTTCGGTGATGGAAAAGGCGCTTCCGCTGTCGGTGCCGCTAAAAGCCGAAGTTAGCTTTGGTGAGAACTGGTATGAAGCAAAATAGATAAGAAAGGGTCCCGCTGAGCGTCATCTTCCGTTATAATATAAGGGAGGTGAGAACATCATGCCGGAACTACCGGAAGTCGAAACAGTCAGAAGAACGTTGAATCAACTTATTGTAGGTAAAACGATTGATCATGTTACCGTTAATTTGCCGCGGATTATTCAGCGGCCTGACGATATAGAAGCATTTGCATTGGAACTGGCAGGACATACCGTGATTGGTGTAGAGCGCCGGGGCAAGTTTTTACGGATTTTGCTGGACGGGCTTGTGCTGGTCTCCCATCTGCGGATGGAGGGACGTTATGGTGTGTATCATCAGCACGAAGAGGTGGAGAAACACACTCATGTCATCTTCCACTTCAATGATGGCACGGAATTGCGATACAAGGATGTTCGTCAGTTTGGGACGATGCATCTGTTCAGCGCAGGTGAAGAGCTGGTTTCAAAACCGCTCATGAAGCTTGGGCTGGAACCACTGGATGAGGCTTTTACCGTGGACGCGTTCCGCGCTGCAGTGGGGAAACGTACGACCAAAATTAAAGCTGTATTGCTGAATCAGGCATATGTGGTTGGCATCGGGAATATTTATGTGGACGAGGCTCTCTTCCGTGCAGGTATACATCCCGAGACGATTGCGAAGACGCTGACCGAAGCACAGCTGAAGGTTTTGCATGAAGCCATTGTGGCTACGCTGCAGGATGCTGTGAATGCAGGAGGTTCCTCGATCAAGTCATATGTTAATGGGCAAGGCGAGATGGGCATGTTCCAGCATCAGCTGAAAATTTATGGCCGTAAAGCCGAGCCTTGCCATACCTGCGGCACATTGATTGAAAAAAGTGTCGTTGGCGGACGTGGGACGCACTTTTGCCCGAATTGTCAACGACTTTGATCTCCCGAACCAGAACTGAATCAATGAAATGATGAAATCATAGCACCCTTGGATTCCTCCCTCCATATACTGATATGGCAGAAATAAGCGGGCATATACCCATACTGACATCATCAGTTGGCACGTACCGCACAGGGGAGGAATCCGGGGTGCTGCATCATTTTATTTCATTACTGGCGCTTGCTTTTGCAGTGAGTTTAGATGGTTTTGGAGTTGGAATTACATATGGACTTCGGAGGACCAAGATTCCGCTCTTATCCATTGCTATTATTTCGCTTTGTTCGGGATTGGTAATCGCGTTATCTATGCAGGTTGGTGTGCTCTTATCTCATGTTGTGTCCCCAGAAGTAGCTTCAATTGTGGGGGCTGTCATTCTCATTGTGATTGGTGCGTGGTCGCTTTTGCAACTGATCAGGCGGCGGGGCAAAGAACGTGAGGAAGCAGAGAGTGGATTGGTGCAGGAGAGATTGCTTCAAGAAAATGGAACAACGGATTCGGGGCTTTCATCCAGAAGCAAGAATCAATTAATGGTTCTGGAAGTACAGCCTTCGCCAACGGATGGTTCGGTGGAGCGCATGGTATTTACACTGGAATTGCGCAAGCTGGGTGTGGTTATTCAAATTTTGCGCAGCCCGTCCAAGGCGGACATGGATAACTCAGGCAGTATCTCCGCACAGGAAGCGATGTGGCTCGGAATTGCGCTGTCACTGGATGCCTTTGGTGCAGGTCTGGGTGCGGCATTGCTTGGATTCCCTACGCTGTGGACAGCACTGGTGATTGCGTTGTTTAGTGGGGCGTTTCTGTCACTTGGCATGAAGGTAGGATTACGGTTTGCAGCACAGCGCTGGATGCAGAAACTCTCAGTTCTGCCGGCCCTGCTGTTAATGATTATGGGAATATTCAAGTTGTTTTGAGGAGTAATAAAGCTGTTATGAGGTGAGACGATGAATATAGGCTTAACGGGCGGAATCGCAACAGGCAAAAGCAGTGTTTCCGCCTATCTGGCCAGTAAGGGAGCGCTGCTCATCGATGCAGATGTTATTGCCCGGGAAGTTATGTTGCCTGGGCATCCCGTTTTGGCTGCCGCTGTTCAGCGGTTTGGACAAGCTATCTTGAATGAGGACGGAACACTGGATCGGAAAAAGTTAGGGAGTATTGTTTTTCAGCAACCTGAGGAACGTAAAGCGCTTGAGGCCATCACTCATCCGGCGATCCGGAAGGAAATGCGTGAAAGAGCGGCTGCATACGAATTGAAACATCCGGACAAGCTGGTGGTGTCGGATATTCCTTTGCTGTACGAGTCGGGTCTTGAGGAAGGTTTTACGGAAGTTATGGTCGTATATGTACCTAGAGCAGTACAACTGGAGCGACTGATGAACCGGGATCAGATGACCCAGGCTGACGCAGAAGCACGCATTGCGGCCCAGATGGATATTGAACGCAAAAAAGAGCGGGCAGATATCGTTATTGATAACAGCGGATCATGGGCTCAGACGGAGAAGCAGCTTGAATTATTTTTAACGCATAAGGGTTTATTATGAAAATATTGCGTAAAAAACGTGTACTGCTGATCATGTTTGTTTCCTTTGTACTTGTGTTATTTCTAAATACGAACTGGATGGCCTGGTTTTATCCGATTGAATATAAGGAAGAGATTCGGGCGCAATCCCAAAGTTATGAGGTTGATCCGTTTCTGATCGCTTCGATTATCAGGGTGGAGACCAATTTCAAGACCAGTAAAGAATCCAAACGTGGTGCGATCGGACTGATGCAGCTCATGCCGGATACGGCGAACTGGATTCTGGAACAAGCCAAAATTCCGGATACTTCGCTGGAGGAATTGAAACATGAACCCGGGCGAAATATTCAACTGGGGACATGGTATCTGCGTAATCTGTCAGACCAGTTCGGTGGCAACGAAATTGTGATGATTGCCGCTTATAATGCAGGACCGGGGAAGGTCAGCAGCTGGTTGAAAAATGGTGTATGGGATGGCACACTTGAAACGGTGAAGGATATTCCTTTTGGCGAGACACGCCACTATGTACAACGGGTTATTTACTATTATAATCAGTATGTGAAGATCTACGATACGTTCTAAAGCGATTGCTCGGAAAAAGATAAGGAGAAGCACGGAGCAGACCGGTAGTGTACCGGCCGCCCCATGCTCCTCTGTGTAACGTATTACGATGCAGATAATTATTGGTATTGACCTGCCAATTGCTGTTCTGCAATTGTTACCAGACGCTTCGTGATGTATCCACCGATCGAACCGTTCTCGTAAGAAGTCATGTTACCTTGGTACCCATCTTGTGGGATGCTGATTCCGAGTTCTTGAGCTACTTCATATTTCATTTGCTCCAGGGCTGCGGAAGCTTTAGTTACAACCAAGTTGTTGGAGTTACCGTTGCTTTGTGCCATTGCTGTTCACCTCCTCGCGGGTTGGTAAAAGTATTATGTGTCGCGAATGCGATTTTCATTACAAAATATGCTCAGGGAATATGTGGTAAAAAGTAAAAGTGGGAAGTGATCTAAGTTGAAATGTCCTTATTGTGGTTATTTAGGTACCAAAGTGTTGGACTCCAGACCAGCGAATGAATCGAAATCCATCCGCCGCCGCCGCGAATGCGAGCAGTGCGCGAGAAGGTTCACAACCTTTGAAATGATTGAAGAAACACCGTTGATCGTCATTAAGAAGGACGGCAGCAGGGAAGAGTTCAGCCGTGACAAAATTCTCCGTGGTTTGATCCGTGCGTGTGAGAAGCGTCCGGTCTCTGTAGAAACGCTGGAGATGATGGTATCTGAAGTGGAGAAGTCACTGCGTAACACAGCTGAAGCTGAAGTGGAGAGCCGCCAGATCGGCGAGCTGTTAATGGAGCAGCTGTTTCCGGTTGATGAAGTGGCGTACGTGCGATTTGCTTCTGTGTACCGCCAGTTCAAAGACATTAACATGTTCATGAAAGAACTGAAATCACTGCTGTCCAAAGAAGATCTGGAGGACTAATGTAGTGGGGAAAAGGAGAAGAGCAATCCGGAGCTGCATCTGGTATATACCGTGTGTGCTCGTAACATGAATGTTCTTCTCCATAGATTTCGGTGTTTCAGAAGGGTATTGACAGTCCAGAAGGGATTTTATATGATATAGAAGTCGCCTGTAAAATGAGTTTTTAGCAGTGCTGGACAAGATGTAACATCATATCCTGGGGCCTTAGCTCAGCTGGGAGAGCGCATCGCTGGCAGCGATGAGGTCAGGGGTTCGATCCCCCTAGGCTCCATAAGAGTGTGTGACGAGAAACGGCAGAAATGCCGTTTTTTTGTTTTTGTGAAAATCAATTGACGCAGGTGGAATTCCTAATATGATGAAATGGGGGAGGATTGCTTATGCCGAAAAAAGATAATATGTTAGCCATTCTATGGATGTTGAATTCGGGAGAGAAGTTGACTGCAAAGCAAATATCTGAAAAGTTAGAAGTGAATATAAGAACCGTTTATCGGTACATTGATGCACTATGTTCTAGTGGGGTGCCGATCATATCCGATGCAGGTCATCATGGTGGATATAGTCTGCTGAATCATTTTATCAGAGCGCCTCTGCTATTTGATATGGAAGAAAAAAAGACACTTCTTCATGCTGCTGTTTTTGCAAAAGAAGCCGGATATCCATTGACTGAGACATTAGAGAATGCGACAGCCAAGTTGAAAATGTATTCGAATGAGCAACAGGAGAGCACACTAAACCAACAATTATCTGGATTTGAAGTGATAAACCGCATGGCCAGCCCTTCGAGTCAGCTCGTATTAGCGGAATTGGAGCATGCTGTTGAAAAGGAAATCACTGTAGAGATAGATTACCGTACAAACCATGAAGAGAAGCCAAAGAACAGGCTGATAGATCCGTATGGAATCGTTTACTGGAACAATAAATGGTATACAGTTGCATTTTGCCACCGAAGAAATGAAATACGAAGTTTTCGAGTAGATCGGATTTTACGAATCAAGCGTACTCAACTCATTTTTAAGCGTCCTGAAGCTTTTTCTAGCCGTGATTTTTTTATGAAAAACCTGTTACCTGATCTTGTGGGGAAGGAAGGGTTAATTTCTTTAAGGATCGAAGGCAGGCCGGAAGCGTTAGATGAACTAAGCATGCATTGGTTTTTCGGTCATCATCTGCAAGAGCGAATATCTAATCAAGCCATCTTTTTATTTGAAAAAAAATCCATTCATAATTCTGTCCCTTATTTTCTTCTATCCTATGGTAAATCCATTCGAATCATCGAACCCCAGAGTGTGAAAGACAGACTTGTGGCTATTGCAGCAGAGTTAATGGAATATTATCAACAATAATAGCTTCACTGACAGCGGATGTCAGTGAAGCTATTTTATAATGAAATAGTCAGTGATTATCGATGGATTGTAGTCCTTGATAGATAAGAAAAGGGGAGAAATTCAAAATGAAAAACACAGTATATCTTTATGTTTTTGACAGCATGTCCGATTGGGAGATAGGTTATTTAACTGCTGAGCTAAACTCAGGAAGATACTTTAGAAAGGGACTGGCTCCAGTACAAATCGTTACTGTTGGGCTCGAAAACACTCAAGTAATTACAATGGGTGGGTTGAAAATAACACCTGATATTACAGTGGATGAGTGCAACATTACAAGCGTAGATGCATTGATTTTACCTGGGGGAAACACATGGACAGAGGATGTTCACAGGCCCATATTAAAATTTGCCGAGATGTGTTTACAGGAAGGGATCGTAGTTGGAGCGATTTGCGGAGCTTCCATAGGACTTGCTCAAGCAGGCATGTTAGATTCCCGCTCGCATACAAGCAATGATCTAGCGTATCTTAAAATGATTTGTCCGTCTTACACAGGCGAAGAATATTACAAATTGGACGTTGCTGTTACGGATGGAAAACTGATCACCGCTTCCGGAGTAGCTCCACTTGAATTTTCTGTTCATGTTTTAGGAGCGCTAGATGTATTTTCTCCAGAAACATTAGATGCATGGTATCGTCTTAATAAAACTCATGAACCTCAATATTTCTACGCGTTAATGAATTCAATCCAATGACCGCTCCCGTTCAAGAGAAACGCCATCACTTCAATGTGATGGCGTTTTTTGATGGATTGCTCCGTAAGTCTGTCTTCTTATCGGAAGTGAAAGAAAAGACGTTTTTAAAATGGTCCTCTACAATGGAGGACTTTAGTTATGTTGCTTAGCCAGAAGGAGCGTATCATCCTGTACGCGCTTTCAATTATGCAAGTGTTCGATGAACCTTACAAAGAGAGTAGCTGCTTCAGAGCGGGTAGCAGTGGCTTTAGGAGCAAAGAGATTGTCCGAATTGCCTAATACAACACCGTTGCTCCGCATCACCTTAACGGCCTCCAATGCCCATGAGCTCATCTCATTCTCGTCGGTGAAGGACTTAGACTGGCTTTTAGGTATTTGATAGCCCTTGTACTGCATGTAGTTGTAAAGGATCACTAACATCTGCTCGCGAGTCATCGGAGAATTAGGGTCAAACAGATTGGCGTTTAAACCGTTGACTATGCCTTTTTCTGCCGCCCACTCGACTGCCGCCGTGTACCATTGTCCGTCCGTCACGTCGCTATAGCGGGAACTCCTATAGTCGGTTTGTTTTACGTTCTCCAGATTGGCTAGTACCTGCACGAACATTGCACGTGTCATTCCGGTGCTAGGTGAGAATGATGTAGAAGTCGTGCCGTTGAAAAGGTTGTATGTGTAAGCGGAATTTACGTTACTGTAGAACCAGTCATCCATGGTGGTATCCCTAAAAGGATTGCCCGATCGTATGAGGAAGCCCAATGAGGTGGCATCATTGAATGCAAGCACCGTAGCCTCACGGATGTTTAGCGACAAGCCGCTGTTTAAGTCGACTTTTGCTCCGTCCGGTCCAATCAATATCGTACCGTCGCCCCGTATCTTTGATCCTTCATGGATATGCAATTGATTGTCATTTGGCAGGTTCACGTTGGCTACTTTGCCACCCACAGTGACCGTACCGTCGTTTTCGATTGTCGATCCACCAGAAATGGTCACTGTGCCTTTGCTGCTAGGTAGCGTCACTTGGGCGATCTTGTCCGCCGGAATAGTCACCTTACCGTTAGAGTCTATCGTTGTACCCTCTGGTACCGTGATCTCGATCTCGCCTTTGGTTGAAATCTTGCCGCCACCGGGCAGGGTGGTAATTCCATTTTTGTCCGTGACAGCGGGTTTATCCTTCGGTGTAGTCAGGGTGTAGTTCGAATTTGATATTCCGTTATCTGTCCCGGTGCCCGTACTGTCGGAGTTGCTTGTGTTACCAATGTTGCCTGTATTACCGGAAGTTCCACCAGAACCAGGCACGGTAGGAGTTGTCGCCGCTGTTGGCATGGCCGTCACACTGATCTCTGCTCCATCGCCCTTCGCGTTCAACGCGATGATCTTGAAGCTGTAGCTTTGGCCGTTTGTCAGGTTATTGAAAGTATATTTGGTCTCCGCCGCATCCAATGTGACTGGCGGTACGTTGCCATACCATACCTTATAGCCTAATATCGCGTTACCACCGTTGTCAGCAGGAGCAGACCAGCTCAAGGTGACCCGTCCGTCACCCGCTGTTGCCTTGAATCCGCTCGGCGCTCCGGGCACGACCGGTTTTCGCTGCGCGAACATCCAATCAAAGACATCTGTGTAGTCATTGTTCCAGGCCGGCAAGTTAGAAGATTGTGCCGTGGGAGCTATACTCCAAGTCCCCATCGTTATCTCGTTGTAGAGAACAGCCGCTTCAACTTCATGCGCTATATAATCCGCCAGAACAGGTGTGTTGGCAGGATTAGGTCTCAGATTAGGCTGATCAAATTGATTGTAAGGCCACGTAAGTACCTCATTACTCTCAAAGCGTGAAGCCCTTGCGTTAATCATTTTTGGCATATTGTTATTGATGAAGTTATTGAGGTTAGTCTGGTAGCCACCAACGTTATGAGCATTCAAAAACATCCAATAGGCCAAGTTATTGTGTGCGTTATTGGAGTTAGCGTTCGGTGAACCGCTTACCGGAGCCATAGGTGCGGCGGCAGCGAAGAAGCCGGGATAGCTGTTAACTAAGTTGTTCGTATACTGTCCGCCCCAGGAGAAGCCTGCTGCGTAGACACGATTAGGATCTACTTCGCCGCTGGAGATCAGGGCGTCAATGACCTTCTTAACATTCTGTGTGGAGGGAACAGAAACGCCATTATAGGAAATATTCAGGATGTGGCTGGCGTATTTTTCGGGATTCTGGGCCATTTTTTTCATTAGAGCGACGGAGCCGTTGGCAGATTTCATGGCCGCTTTTTGGTCTGCCGCAGCGTTTGTGCCGCCGCGTGACATGCCGTGGGTGTACACATATAACGGCAATCCTTTCATCACGTTACCGTCTTCATCCTTATGAAGGTAGAGCGAGCGATTGACCGAATTATCCGTGAAGGTTGTGAACTTATCAAGGATGGCATTCACAACTTTTTCTTGCTCAAAAACCACGTTGTGAAGTGCATTCCCCTCTGTCAGCACGATCTCACCCTTTGGGCTGAGGGTGTAAACCTGCTTTGTTGAGTTACTGCTGCCGTCCAGTGTTGTATTGCCGCCGCTTTCTGAATAAAACTCAGACTCAACGACGATGTAACGCCCGCTCGCCAGTCCGTCCTGATAATCTGGTGAATTGCTAACCGGCCCCACATAGCCGCGTACCTTCGGTTCATCATTAGCATATACCCTTGTGATCTTGCGTGGTCCTTCTAAGGTAACCGCTTCACCATTCAGGGTGGTGTTCCTAACCGATAAGGCGAACAAGTCCGGATTAAGCGCGGAGCCTAACGCCGCCTTTCCCTCGCCTAAATCAATGATAACAGCCGTTGTGTACTCGCCACTGGCAAAGTTGTCATTCCATACGATAAAGGGAAGTACCCCTGCGTCCGGATCGTTCTTGAATGTCACATGAATGGTATGGTTAGCCTCAATATTCGAAAAGGTATAAGAGCCAGAAGATAGAGTCACAATCTCGCCATCTACCGTTACCGTATCCACAACTTTACCGGAATCGGGGGTAAACGTTATTTCTTTGTTAGAGCCCCGATCTACTCTCAGCACATCGCCGGGTGGGTTCGACATGATTGAGCCGCCCGGTCCGGCAGTGGCGGTAATGGATAATCTAGTGTCCACTTCATTGGCTGAGATAAGCTGCAGGCTGTCTGTAAATGAATCAGAGCTAGTATAAGCCGCGTCGGGTACTCCAAAAGAGGAAACGACTTCATAGCGGTCACCGCCGTTTTCCGTTGAGTTATTAATGTAGACCTCAAAGGTAATCTTTCCCTCCTGTAAGGTCAAGTTTCTTTTGGGTATTCTCATCTCCACGATATATCCAGTTTCCGTAATCTGGGTCCATGCAGCTCTGCCAGGAGCGGCCTGCCCTGAAAACACACCCGTCGCGCTGACACGCCATTGATTAGAGCCACTGGTTCCGGTACCCACATAAAACTCCAGGCTGTCATACCGGTGATCTCCGCCAGCTCCCTGATAAAGATTACTGTCATTCACAACTACGCGGGCATACAGGTAGTCGTGATCCCAGAGGATTCTGGCTGTGCCCGTGGCATGGGGTCTTGGGTCGGTGGGCACCGTGCTTTTGTTGATGTGATGTTCCATAGTTTGGCTCCAGAGTGGGTCGTTTGACCCGAGTTCGGGAGTGCCAAAAATGGCGGCCTTTGTTTCATTTGTTACTGCTGAGCTCTCAATGTTGTCACTGTCGGCAGCGTAGCTCGTAGGCATTAGCGAGGCCACCATTACCAAGCAACAAAGGAACGCGAGCATTTTTCTAAATCGTTTTGGCATAGATGCAATCCTCCTTATTTTTTGATCCGGTGCGCTCATGGTTTACTCGCATCCGTATTTGGAAGCGTTATCAAGTTTATAAGCGCCCAACTATATATATTATGTTTATCTAGAGTTAAATCCTTTATTTTCAATGTAAAGTATATATTGGAATAAAAACGATTGATTCGAGGAATAGGGACAATGCTTCAATCCAAATCAAATTTCAAATTGAAATAAAAAAGTCCACGTTATTAACATGATAGTACATTGAATTGAAATATCGGAACACGTAATATGAAAAAATGTAAGCGTATTCATTTTGGGGTGGTTCTCTAGTTTCTTGAGTGAAGGGGTCTTGGTTTGAAAGCGAGCTATGGTTTTGTGTGCTTCTGAATATTCAATGAGGGGAAGAATGCTATGCGAAAGCGAATGACAAACATCACTTTGGTTTTACTGTTGACCTTCAGTAGCTGTTTTAGTTTTGGTATGCCATTTAAAAATCAAGCTTCAGCTGACCCAATTACACCAACGATGTTGGCGCATTATCCATTGCTTGAAGATGTGTTGGATACATCAGGTAATGGCAAGCATGGGACGGCTGTAGGCAATATCACTTATGCCGATGGTCTTACTCTGCCTGGAGGGACCGATAGTACTACGAACTACGTGCAACTTCCTACGGGTTTGTTCGACCATCAAGAAAACACAACGATCTCCGTATGGATGAAGAGTAACACTGGACGTGGGAACTACGCAGCCTTATTCTACGGTACGCCAGAGGCTGAAAATAAGTTGCCAACGAATTACTGGCTGTTTAATCCATCCAATCCAAGTGGTGAGTTTAAGTCCGTATTTACAGATGGCAATAATGTTGATCAGCCTTGGACGACGGAGATAGGCGTAACAGGCACTTCTACGTCACAATATGAAGGTCAATGGGTTCACTATACAACAGTGATTACAGAAGACTCTATTACAGGTTACATTAACGGAGTAAGTATAGGCACCGTCTCCAAAGAGAAAACAACAGCAAGCTTTGGTACGGATTTGGAAGCTTACATCGGTCGCTCCAATTATTTAGGGGATGCTACTTTTGCGGGTAGCTTTCAAGATTTGAGAATTTACGGAGAGGCATTAAGTAGTGATGATATCGCTGGAGTATATCAACAATCGCTCGATGAAAAGCAAGTTCAACAAAGCAAAAAAGAGCTAACGTTAGGCGACATATCTGCCGTTACCGAATCTCTTGAACTTCCTTCTGTCAATAAATATGGCGCATCGATAGTATGGTCTTCCAGTGATGAAAGTGCAATTAGCCCAACGGGGGAAGTGTTTTTACGAGAAATGGAGCAACAAGTGACGTTAACGGCAACCATTTCTTTGGGTGGGAGCCAAGCAACGAAGGCGTTTATCGTCACCTTGTTGCCTAAGGATGACTCTATTGAACAAGTTACTGTTAAAGGTGTATCTCTTAATGAATCTACACTTCGTTTATCAGTAGGGGACAGCGAGACACTCGTGGCTACAATTTCACCTGCGAATGCAACCAATAAAAAAGTTACCTGGACATCGAGTGATTCCAGTGTAGCGAATGTCGATTCGGCAGGTAACGTTACAGCGGTTAGTGAAGGGACAGCCACCATTACGGTACAAACGAAAGATGGAGATTTTACAGCTGTATCCGCTATTAACGTTCAAGCCAAGTCGCAAAATGATGATCTGATTCTTCATTACAACATGAAAACCACTGCAGAAGTAGATGGTCAACTCGTACTGAAGGATGTCGCCAACAAACAAGTTACATTTGATGGAATATTTAAAAATGCAAATAATGGACAATTCATTTCTAACAGTAAGGTTGGTTTTATTTCCTTCAATGGTGGGAGCTCTACATCGAATAGTGGATACGTTGAGATTCCTAAGGGCTCCAATGGACTAGATCTATTACAAGGTCTGAATGAGATTACCGTATCTTCCATCGTGAACTGGACGAATGATGGTACGAATCGCTGGTTTTTCGGTCTGGGTACAGTGTTAACACCGGAAACAAACAAGTATTTTTTTGTAACTCCACGTCACGGTAGCGGAGCGGGCAATATGATTGCTACAGGTATTTCTAGAAATGGCTGGCCGAACGAAGCGTTAGTGACAGGTAGCGCAAACTCCAATCTGATCGCTGGACAGTGGAAGCATGTAATGGTGTCCTTCTCCGAAGCCAGCAACACGATCACATTATTTGTGGATGGAGTCAAGGTTGCTTCAGGTAATACGAAGGGACTAAAGCTGTCAGACATCATTAATCCAGATTCTACGTTCTCTGGATTTATCGGCAAGTCCATCTTCGCGAACGATCCATATCTTCAAGGAAGCGTAGCTGATTTCCGAGTATATGACCGTGCGTTGACGGAGCAAGAAGTGGGCGAGTTATATCAACAAGAAGCCGTAACTCACATCTCGAAAATACGTCAGCTTACTGTTGATGATGCAGCGAATCAACTTAGCATAGATCGTTACTTGGACGAGGCAGATCAGAGTGCGGATAAAATAACGAAAAATGTTACCTTACCAACAAGCGGTAAAAACGGTGTAAGTATCACATGGAGTTCCAGTCAGCCTACAGTTATTTCTAACAGTGGCGCTGTACAACGTCCAAATGCTCAGTCAAGCGATGTTCAAGCAGAGCTAACGGCTACATTAACGTATCAAGGCGTATCTACATCGGCTGTATTCCCTGTTACGATCTTGAAGCAATTTGATGACCAGCAAAAGGTTGATCTGGATGCTGAACAATTAGAGATCTACAATGCAGACAATGTTAAAGGAAATTTACGTCTTGTGACTAAGGGTGAACAAGGCTCCACCATTACGTGGACGTCTAGCAGACCTACCGTTGTTAAAGGCACGGCTGAAGCGGCTAGTAATGCTACACAGTTAGGGTGGGTAAGCCGCCAAGCTACGGAGGTACCCGTTAAGTTAACAGCCACAATTACAAATGGCTCAGCTTCTAAAGAGCGTACGTTTGATCTTACCGTTAAAAAAGCAGCTGCGCCAGTACAGCTTGATGCGTACTTCTTTGCGTACTTTACAGGTGAATATGAGGGTGGTGAAGAGATTTCCTTCGCTACGGCTGAAGATCCACTGTACTGGAAAGCGTTGAACAATGGGAAGTCGATCCTACAATCGAATATGGGTGAAAAGGGACTTCGTGATCCATTCGTTATTCGTTCAGCCGAAGGTGATAAATTCTATATGCTGGCAACCGATTTGAAAATGGGTGAAAGTACGAATTTCGACCAGGCTCAAATTACGGGTAGCCATTACATGATGATCTGGGAGTCGGAGGATCTCGTCAACTGGAGCGAGCAACGAATGGTCAAGGTTGCTCCCAAGACAGCAGGAAATACGTGGGCACCAGAAGCAATCTATGATCCTGCAACCGGAGAGTATATCGTATTTTGGGCTTCATCGATGAAAAATACAGAGACATACGGTGATTATAACGGAAGACCGGCAGGTCAGTACAATGTGATGTACTATGCAACAACACGAGATTTCTATAACTTTTCAGAGCCAAAGGTCATGATTGATGAGTCACTTCCAACCATTGATACGACGTTTATTGAGCATAACGATATGTTGTATCGATTTACCAAATCAGAAGTCAATACCAAAGTGTATGTGGAGAAAGCACCAAATTTCTACTATGACAAGGACGGTATTGCTGCCAATGGCCTTCAATACGACGCTGTTCCGGGTACACGTGATAACAAACTTGGCTTGATCGGAAAAAATGGAAACAACGAAGGACAAACCATATTTAAGGATATTCATCAAGACAAGTGGTATCTGTTCCTGGATTCATGGCCTTATCATGTACGATATACAACAGATCTGAATAGCAGCACGCAATATATTAACAATGTATTAAGCAGTGATCAATATGCACTTCCGCCAGGACCAAGGCACGGAACGGTGATCCCAATCTCACGTGCGGAGTATAATGCTTTGCAAGAGAAATATGCTTTGAAGGGACCCGCACCATCACCAGACCCAGTTGTACATTACTCATTTGATGCAAATACAGTGAACGGTACAACGTTGAACGACATTTCGGGGAATGGCCATCACGCAACACTGGTAGGTGGAGCAACGGTTAATGAAGAGGATCACATCGGTAAAAAGGGCGCTTCGCTAGAGCTTAATGGGTCTACAGGATATGTGAAACTGCCAGATAACCTGATTCAATCTTTGAATCTGGAGAAGGCTACGTTCTCTACATGGGTTCAAATGGACAAAAATCAAGCCAACCAGAGAATATTTGATTTTGCTTCCGAAACAGGTAGACAGGTTAACCGCAACACCATGTACTTGAGTACTCAAGGCGATACAGGTAGTCTAGAGTTCGCTGTCGTAACCCCTTTTACAGAAAAATTTAGCAATGACAGCACGAAACTCGGATCAGATTATAAATATGCATTGCGAAATACCGGACTATTACCAACGAAGACTTGGCAACATGTTGCCGTTACTATGGATGAATTTGAAGCAGTACTGTATGTGAATGGGAAAGAGGTTAAACGTAGCTCGACATTTAATGTTGAACCGAGAATGTTACTGCAAACAACGATGAATTACATTGGTAAATCCAGAAATAATTCTGATCGTTTGTTTGATGGTAAATTGGATGACTTCCGTATTTATAATCGTGCATTATCTGGTCAAGAGATTGCAGCATTAGCAGATGAAGACGTTACTCCCCCAGTAGAGCAGCCATCCGGGGCTGAGCTCATTCTGCACTACGATATGAATGATATCGATCGTGGGACTGCGACGGTTATTGATCAAACAGGTAACTTCAACGGAAAATGGATGAATCCGTCTAAGGCAGAATGGATTCGTACAGAAGATGCTGGTGTGCTGAGCTTTAACGGGGGCAGGGCGGACTCCTATGTAGAGCTGCCACAAGGAGTTCTCGATGGATTAACGGATATCACCGTTTCATCGATTGTGAATTGGAGCGGTAAAAACGCTGCGGAGTGGTTGTACGCACTAGGAAGGCCAAATAATAATACGCACTATACGTATTTCACACCACGATATAATGCTAACGGTCTAGCGCGTTTAGGCATCGCGACGAATGCCTGGAATAATGAGTCTTCAACTTCTACCACGGGCTTAAAGAATAATGAATGGAAAGTAGTGACGACGGTTGTTTCAGGCAAGGATGGTACACTAACCATTTATATTGACGGTGTTGCTGTTGCAACAGGCTCAACGAATGGAATGACGCTAGAACAAATAAAAAATACTTCAGGCAGCAGTGGAACCATCGGTAAGTCATTCTATACAGCTGATCCATACTTCGGCGGGTTGATTGCAGACTTCCAAATCTATGATGGTGCTATGACTGCGGCCGATATTACAATCCTTAAGGCTCGTGCGGATCAGAAGATTGCTTCAATGAAGGGCATGCTTGTATCGGCTGCGACAGAGAAATTAACAATCGATGAACTGCTTGCTTCGAATACATCCAAAGATGCGATTACAAGCAATGTAACCTTGCCAACTTCAGGTGCTTATGGCACAACAATAAGCTGGACAACGGATAAGAGCAATGTGATCTCAACTACAGGTGTCGTGACTAGACCAGATAACGCAACTGGTGATCAAGTTGTAACGTTAACAGCGGTATTTACAGATGGTACAGAGACAACGAACAAAACTTTTACGTTGATGGTTAAAGCATTGCCGAGCGATGCCAATGCTGTAGATGAAGCAAAAGCGGCACTAGTTGTGCATAACATTCAGGATGTAAGAGGTCATCTCTCCTTACCGGCATCTGGATTATATGGATCAACGATTACTTGGGCTTCCGCTCAACCAAACGTCCTTTCAAGGACTGGTGAAGTGAAACGTCCGATCCATGGTAGTGGAGATGTAGACGTGAAGCTTACAGCTACGATTACATTAAACTCAACATCCGCTACGAAGGAGTTTATTGCGAAGGTCAAGGAACTGCCGGCTGATGAAAAATATGCAGGATACTTCTTCACCTATTTCACTGGGGAAGGTACTTCAACAGGTGAGCAAGTTTATTTTGCACTAAGTAACGGTAATGATCCGTTAAGCTGGCGAGAATTGAATGAGGGTAAACCTGTACTGACCTCTACCTTAGGAGAGAAGGGAGTACGTGATCCATTCATTATTCGTTCGCCTGAAGGCGACAAGTTCTACATGATCGCCACCGATCTGAAAATCAACGGTAATGGTAACTGGGGCAGAGCACAGACGTGGGGTAGCCGTTCCATTATGGTGTGGGAATCGAGTGATCTCGTCAACTGGACAGATCAACGCATGGTAGAGGTTGCACCCGAAGAAGCGGGTAATACCTGGGCACCAGAAATCATGTACGACAAGACAACAGGTGAATATATCGTATTTTGGGCATCAAGAATGTTTGATGATGCATCTCATACCGGTAACGCTTATCAACAAATGATGTATAGCAAGACAAGAGATTTCCATACGTTTACTGAACCGAAAGTATATTTGGATTATGGGTACTCCATCATTGACACTACAATGATTGAACATGATGGAAAAGTGTATCGTTTTACGAAGGATGAACGAGACAACGGAGTTACTGCTCCATTTGGCAAGATGATTTTCCAAGAGATGGGTGACTCGATCTTAGATCCAACCTTCAAGATGATTAATCAAGGTGTGGGTAACATGAAATGGGTCGAGGGGCCAACCATCTTCAAATCGAATACAGAAGAAAAGTGGTATTTATTCGTAGATGAGTTTGGTGGAAGAGGTTATATTCCATTCGAGACAACCAATCTTGCATCAGGCGAGTGGACATTATCTTCGAACTACAACTTACCCGCTAGTCCGCGTCACGGAACGGTCATTCCGATTACACGAAGTGAGTATGATGCACTCAGTGGGAAGACGGTACCGGTTAGCGGAATTAGCTTGGACAAAACGACGTTGTCCATCGTAGAAGGTCAATCAGGGCAATTGACAGCTACGATCACACCGGCAAATGCAACGAAAAAGGCAGTAAAATGGCGCTCAAGTAATCCAGCAGTAGCCACTGTAAGTGCGACAGGTCGAGTAACAGCTGCGGCACCAGGAACAGCAAGCATTACAGTAACTACAGTAGATGGTGGTATATCATCCAGCGCTACAGTAACGGTGACACCACATGCACCAAGCAGTGGTAATGGAGATGGTGGCGGTAGTGGTAGTGTCGGTAACATCCCTGCACCTACAGTACCACCAGCTTCTACAGGTGGAAGTGAACCGGTTGTGATGGGCAACGGTCAGATAAACATTAAGCCAGTTGTTAATGAGAACGGTGCTTCTATAGTGAAGCTAAGTCCTGATACAGTGAAGCGTGCACTTGATCAAACGACAGGTGATAAGCTACAGGTACAACTTGAAGGAGATCAAAGCTTGAACGAGTTAAGCGTTGAGTTAGCGGTAGATCCCCGCTTAACAAGTGCAGCTTCTAAGGTAGATCACATCGAGATTAACACAGGCTCAGTAGTCGTAACGTTGGCTACCGAACGGCTTGGAACAGAAACAAGCGCAGGGAAAACGTTAGGATTGTCGATCAAGAAAATAGCGGCTAATCAACTGCCAGCTGGCACACAAGCTAGGATGAATGGTGAGGTCGTATATGATATCAAGCTAACGATAGATGGTACGAAGCTTACGGCGTTTGATGGTAGAGATGATCTCGTGATTGCATTGCCATATACGCTGAAGGTTTCTGAGAATCCAAACAACATCATCGTATACGATGTAAAGGGCAACGGAGAGCTAAGAGTTGTGATGAATGGTAAATACAATGCAGGAACAGGTCAAGTAGAGTTCAAACCAACGGATCTAAGTAAGTATACGGTAGCGTATGTTGCAACGAGCTTTCAGGATGTGACCCAAGGCTGGGCGAAAGATGCGATCTCGGCATTGGGAGCAAGAGGAGTCGTAAAGGGTGTGGGCGATGGCGAGTTTAATCCGAAAGGTCAGGTGACAAGAGCAGAATTCATCACGATGCTGATGAATGTGTTGGAGTTATCGGATGAGAGCGAGGCGGCAAGCTTTAGTGATGTGAAACAAGGAGAATGGTACCATGGAAATATCGCAATCGCGCAGAAGCTGGGGATTGTGAACGGGAAACCAGATGGAAGTTTCGGAGTTCATGAGAATATTACGCGTGAAGATATGGCCGTTATGGTATACAAGGCGATCCAATTGAAGCAACTAAAATTACAAGATCGTGAAGCTATAGCTTTCAAGGATAAAGCAAACATCGCAAACTATGCGAAGCAAGCGGTAGAGACAATACAAGGAGCAGGCATCATAAACGGTGTAGGTAACGATGAGTTTGCACCGAAGAAAACGGCTAACCGTGACGAAGCAGCAATGATGATCTATAATTTATGGAGTTTGATGTAAGCTTGTTAAATATAGGGTATCTACGTGGAGTCAAGACGAAGCGGTTAACCTACTAGGCTCCCAAATAAAAGGAACGCCATCACAATACGTGATGGCGTTTTTGATATAAAAATCGGGGAACTTAGAGTAGTGTACAAGTACCAACGAGTTTTCATCCCTTATTCGGAGGTACGCGCTTTTTGCCTTGTTTCAATTAAAGTGAATACTTCATCCATGTCGAGAGAAAACATATTGCTTTTATTTGTTACTGGCTGGAAGTAGAATTCAAGTTTTTCTTTGCTGAACTGGTTCTCCAGTTCTGTCCACTGTTCCGTAGATAATAAGAGATATGCTAACGTGTCGTTGCCTAAAGACTCCATAAACCATCGAATCTGATATCGGGGAGCAATCATTTCCTGCATCGCCCGAATCGCGCTGTCTCGATCAGTCCGATCATCGGCGAACGGAATTGTATGCTTTCGATCGTTCGAACTTAACACAATATCAACGCCTCTCGGCTTGTCGATGTCGATGATCTCACACTTGATCTGATCGGATTCCGGCAGTTGACCGTTGAAGTATTGGATGATGTCCCCCTCGTCTTCTCTCCAATCAATCCAGATTAATGGCTCGTGCTCAAAAAATTGTTCAACGACGTCTTCATCAGAAGAATGTTGCAAGACATGGATAATTGGTTGTAGCGTACTCATGATCATCCCATCCCTTATTCGAAGTTTATATATACTCTATATTATCTTATAGGGTGGGCAGGTCTGAATAGGGCAACGGACATACTTCTTTTCGGAGATAGGACCATTTCTCATCATTTAATTCGATGCTATGCTAGTATGGAGTTATGTTTTTAGTTTTCTTAAGTATAGAGATAGGTCAATTATACATATGGAGGTAATACAGTTTGAGTACTCACTATTATTTCAGTTGGTTTAATAATTTTTTTCCAGAGAAACCGGTCGAACGATTGCAAGAGGATATCACAGATAGAAAATCACTTGTAATGATCAGCGCTAAGCCGTCTGATTATGAAGGAGAGCAAGTGAACTTTGAGGATATTACGGAATGGACCTGGTTAACTCAGGCTAACCTGATTTTTGATGAATATCACTTCATTGATTATCGTATGCAGAAAGAAGAGGCTCATCAGTTGATTCGGAACGCGTCTGTCATTTTTATGTGTGGAGGATATCCTGTTCAGCAGCATGAGTTTTTGGCGGAATATGAACTATCCGATATGATTAAGAATAGTAATGCCATTATCATCGGTGCAAGTGCAGGTGCATTAAATATGGCTGCAAAATGGATATCTTCGAGTGACGATACCCCTAAGGCTGAAACAACGACGATTTATGAGGGTTTGAGCTTTGATCATTTTGCCTATGAATCTCATTCTAGGCGCGACTATGGCGCTTTTGTTAAAGGATACCTGTTTCCACTATCTGAACAGATGAATGTGTATGCGGCAGAGCAGGAGAGTGCTATTCGTGTAAAAGACGGCAAAATGGATATCTTAGGCCCTGTATATTTAATCTCCGAATCTAAGATTCAGAAATTGATTGAAACACTCTGAGAATCGCCTGAACAATCTCCTCATTCATTAACTGGATAGTGGTTGGATTCTTCCCCGTAGACTTTCGGTGTAGGCCAGATTCCCATCTGTCGTGATGACGGCGGCTTCGATATGTTTCATTTGATTCACTTTATGAATAATGGAGGCCGCATCTAATCCGAATAATTCTGTCGTATAGATGTCACAGTCGAGTGATCTATCCGCAATAATGGTTAACGAAGCGACATTACTTTCAATGGGATAGCCTGTTTTGCTACTAAAGATATGATGGTACTGCTGTCCTTTCTTTTCTAAAACACGCTCGTATATGCCTGAGGTAACGACGGATTGCTCCCTGATACTGACGATTGCTGCTGCATTGCCTCTGGGTAAAAAGGGATTCTGTATTCCCACATTCCAGTGACTCGAACCCGAAGGGGAGTCCCCATGAACAAGCACATTTCCGCCCATATCGACCATAGCTGAGATTACTCCGTTTTTCTTGAAAAAGGCCATCACCTGATCGGCAAAATAACCTTTAGCGATGGCTCCCAGGTCGATTTCCATCCCCTTTTTTAATAAATGTACGGTCTGGTGCTCATCATTGAGCTGTATATGTTCAGGCTTTAAGAGCGCCAGTACCTTCTTAATCTCTGCATCCTCTGGCACCTGTGCCTCGCGGAAACCGATTCTCCACAATTTGATCAACGGGCCAATCGCAATATTTAAAAAAGAATCTTCCTCCAGGCTATGTTCTTTGCCTATCTTGATGAGATCATACAGCTCCCTGTCGACTTGAAGCGGTTGGGAGGCGGCTTCTTGCTTCAACATCGCGAGCTGTGAGTGATCACTGTTGGCGCTAAACACTTTCTCGTAACGGAACAGCATATTCTCTGCTTCCTGCGCGAACTCTTCTGCATCTTCCCCCTCGATAAATAGAGAAATCTTAGTTCCCATGAGAGGGATCATTTTCGTAAAAGTATTTATGCGGATCTCCTCCTACACTGCACATTGTTGTCCATGATTCAGAAATGTATGGATAAGGTCATGATCCACACTAGACAGCTTTCTTTCGCTATGATGTGCTATAAAATAGTCCAGACTCATCTTATCAATCGGGATTGGGTAGATGTTGTATTCCGAAGCAGACTCGTCAATTCGGACACTTTCGGGAATGATCGTCAGGCCCATATTTTGTTTGGCAAGCTTCAACACTGTGTGAATTTCGTTGCTTTCCATCACGATGCTTGGTTGTATTTTGTGCACACTAAGTAATTGATCGATCTGTTTACGGACGGCAGAGCCTTTGGACGTTAAAACGAGCTGCTGACTCAGAATGGTAGCAATATCAAACGTACCCTCCGGGATGACGGCAACATTTCTTTGATACAGTTCACAGCCGCGCGGGATAACAGCCCGGTAGCTATGCTTGCCCCAACTAAATGCGTTTAGATTTGGAGAAATACTACTCGAATTTTGTCCAATCCAGAAGTCCAATTCAACATTTTGCAGCCGTTTTTCATTTTTTTCAGGCAGATCCTCTACCAGATTAATCTTATAAGCAGGATGAAGCTTTAAAAATGCAGGTAAAAAAAGGGGTATCAAATAAGAACCCAGGCTAGGCAGAATTCCGATTCGTAACACTTTGTTGCCGATATCCGATGCATAGGAAATTTCTTTCATGAGCTTGGCGTAGCTATGTTCGAGCGATGTTAAATACTGATAATAGATCTTTCCCTGTTCGGTTAATCGATATGGAAGCTTGTTGCGAGTGATCAGCTCACAATCCAACTGGTTTTCGACTTTTTTGATGACCTTGGTCAGGTAGGGCTGAGAAATATACAGTGATTGGGCGGCTTTGCTAAAGTTACTGTATTTCAAAAGGCTGTCGATGTAACACAAGATATCCTGTGATTCTAATTTAGACATGTCCCTCACCCTTTGTGAAAAAAATAACAAACTTTGAATTTGAGCTGATTATAACAAATTGGTTATCAAACTGCAATGAATAACTATTAGATCAATCTTCCATTCCTATGTTAGAGTTATGCCGAAAGATCGAGTCTGACTTTGACGAACATTATTTTCGAATGACAGAAAGGGGATTACCATGAATTATTTAGCTATCGTGGGTACCAATTCGGATGAATCAACGAACCGTACTCTGCTTCAATTTATGCAAAAGCATTTTGCAGATGAGGCTCAGATTGACTTGTTTGAAATTAAGGATCTACCTGCTTTTATTGAAAAAGATGAAATAGAAGATGCTGAAGTTGACATTCCTGTGAAGGTGCAAGATTTACTGGATCAGATTTCCAAAGCTAAGGGCATTATTATTGCTACTCCGGAGTACGACCATGCGATCCCTGCTGTGTTGAAAAGTGCGCTGGAATGGGTCAGTTATACTACTCAAACCTTGAAGGACAAACCTGTTCTGATCGTAGGTGCTTCCCACGGCTCACTTGGTTCTTCCAGAGCGCAAGCGCATCTTAGACAAATTCTAGACTCACCTGAGCTTGGAGCGAGAATGATGCCTAGCAGCGAGTTTCTTTTGGGAAAATCGCAGAGTGCATTTGATCACAGTGGCAGCCTGATTAGCGCAGAAAAAGTAGCGGAGCTTGAAGAGATTTTCAGGGAGTTTGTTTTGTTTACGGAGATCACGACGGAACTGTTGTCCAAAAGAACGTTGAAGCAAAAAACGAAAAAATTTTCCTGGCAAGAGTAGGAGGCTGACTACAATGAAAATCATAGCAATCGTAGGCACTAATGCAAAGAAATCGTATAATCGCAAGTTGCTTCAGTTCATGCAAAAACAATTTGAGTCCAGAGCAGCCATTGAAATTCTCGATATTACAGATGTGCCGATGTTTAATCAATCCGATAACCAGACGAACAGTGCCATTATACAATCGTTTAATGAGAAAATTATCGCAAGTGATGGCGTCATCATTGCAACTCCGGAATATAATCATTCCATCCCTTCATCCCTTAAGAGCTTGCTCGAATGGCTTAGCTTTGAAATCCATCCGCTGGCTGGGAAGCCCGTTATGATCATTGGAGCGTCACAGGGAACACAAGGTTCATCTCGTGCCCAGTTGCATCTTCGTCAAATTCTGGATGCACCGGGTGTTGAAGCTAATGTGATGCCAGGGTATGAGTTTTTGCTGGGGAGTGCACATAAAGCGTTTGACGAAGCAGGAAACCTGAATCATGAAGGAACGATTGATTTCTTGGAAGTATGTTTCCTGCGTTTCCTTCGTTTTGCCAAAATTTCTAATCAGTTGAATGAGGAAGAAGAGTTTACTTATAAACCGGGTGTGTATGAGGTCAATGCCATTGGTCACAGTGGGAATTTGCCGATGAAAGTGTCTTTTAGTGCAAACCGAATCGAGAGTATCGATATTGATGCAAAGGGGGAAACCGAGGGTATCGCCGATGTTGTTTTTGTGAGAATTCCGAATAAAATTATTGAAGGACAGACACTCAATGTGGATGCGCTCTCCGGTGCTTCTGAAACGAGCAACGCGGTCATCAACGGTGTTGCTAAAGCAGTTAAGCTTGCCGGCGTGAATCCGGATATTCTGAAAAGACGTGCAAAACCTGCCAGCAGCCAGATGAAAGATGATGAGGAATATACTTGTGACGTGGTCGTTGTAGGGGGAGGCGGCGCGGGTTTAAGTGCTGCTGCAACAGCTCTACAACACGGCGCAAGTGCGATTGTTCTGGAGAAATATCCAGCCGTAGGGGGCAACACGATCCGTTCGGGTGGTCCTGTTAATGCAGCTGATCCTCTATGGCAACAACAGTTTAATGAAAATCCAGGTGAAAGACAGACTATTGAGAATTTGTTAAGTACGGATGAGAACCTAATCCATCCCGAATATATAGATGATTTCCATGCACTAAAAGAAGAATTCACAGCATATCAGGAAAAGTTCGGAACACAAAAGGCTTATTTATTCGATTCCCCGCTACTTCACAGAATGCAAACGTATTTTGGGGGCAAACGAACGGATTTGAATGGCAATACGATCTATGGACAGTATGATTTGGTCAAAGTACTTACAGACCGTGCCCTGGAAAGTGTGCAATGGCTTGAAGATATCGGGGTCGAATATGATAAGAGCATCGTATTTGCTCCAGTGGGTGCCCTGTGGCGACGTGGTCATAAACCTGTCAAAAGTTATGGTTCTGCCTTTATCATCGCACTTAGCAAGTATGTAGAAGAAAATGGCGGTCAAATTATTACAGATAGTCCGGTTAAACAGCTCATCATCGAAGATGGAAAAATAGCAGGTGTTATTGCAACTGGAGTCAACGGACAGAGAATCACCGTTCATGCGAAAGCTGTTGTGCTTGCTAGTGGTGGTTTTGGTGCAAATACACAGATGCTCAAGGAATATAACACGTACTGGAGCCACATCGATGATGATATCAAAACGACGAATTCCTACGCGATGACAGGGGATGGAATATCGCTTGGCAAGAGTGCAGGCGCGGCATTAACAGGCATGGGTTTCACACAAATGATGCCTGTAGCCGATCCAGAGACTGGCGAACTGTTCAGTGGACTACAAGTACCACCTGAGAACTTTGTCATTGTTAACAAAAAAGGCGAGCGTTTCGTTAATGAATTTTCTGGACGGGATGTCTTGACTAAAGCGGCCATCGAACAGGGAAGTTTATTTTATCTAATCGCTGACGACGAGATTAAGAAAACCGCAGCGAATACCAGCCAGGAGAAGATAGATCGGCAAGTTGAAGCGGGGACTCTGTTTAAAGCGGATACGATTGAAGAACTGGCAGTAAAAGTGGGCATGGACCCTCAGGTACTCAGAACGACAATTGATAAGTATAACTCTTATGTGGATGCGGGCTTTGATCCCGAATTCCATAAGGATACGTTTAGTTTAAAAGTAGAGAAAGCGCCATTTTACGCTACGCCTAGAAAACCTGCCGTTCACCATACGATGGGCGGGATCAAGATTGATACGGAAACCCGTGTATTGAATGAAAACGGCCAGCCGATTGCCCATCTATATGCCGCTGGAGAAGTGGCAGGGGGGATTCACGCAGGCAACCGTTTGGGCGGTAATGCCCTGACAGACATCTTTACGTTTGGACGAATTGCGGGTAAAACGGCTGTTGAAGAAATGAATCTTGTGGGCAATGTGAAAATAGAACGCTAGAGGTATAAATCCATCCGTAAACCACTTCATTTTGAAGTGGTTTATTTGCTGTTTTTTCACGCTAAAAGAATAAAAAATCCGATTGGGGAAAATATATCCTTACATTGAATTTTGCTACTAGGCTGTACATTGAACGAATAAACTATTTTTCCTATTTAAGGAGCGTTCAGATGGTCGACGTTTTGGATTACCGAACGATGCCCTTCAGCACCGTGCTTTCGGAGAATGTGGACATTGTCCAAACGATATACAACCATTCCACAGATATCAAAACCAGAACATTTCCGCTTGCGGGCAGCAGAGAAGCGTTTATGTTGTTTATTGACGGAATGGTCAATGAATCGTTGCTGGATCTGCATGTTTTGGCCCCGCTCTTACAAGCCCGCACGGACAAATCTCAGATTGACTTCGCATACATAGGTTCTATTGTGACCACAAGTCAGCTCACCATCGTGACAAGCTTTGAGGATTTGTTAAACCATATCGCTAACGGTTGTGTCGCATTGCTTGTAGATCAACTGCCGTTTGGTATTGCCATTGGGGTAGCTGGTTGGCAGCAAAGGGGCATTGAGGAGCCAGCAGCAGAATCGATTATTCGCGGGCCAAGGGAAGGTTTTACAGAGACACTCAGTGTAAACACTTCGATGCTACGCCGCAAAATTAAAGACCCTTCTCTAAAATTAGATCCGTTTCAGGTTGGGCGATATACAAAAACGTCGGTCCTTGTTGTTCATATTGACGGCATTGCTAGCCATGCATTAGTTGAAGAGGTTCACAGCCGCATCAAGAGAATTGATATTGACGGTGTGCTGGAAAGTGGTTATATCGAGGGATTGATCGAGGATCACCCCTATTCTCCGTTCCCGCAGATTCAAGTTACAGAGCGACCGGATGTAGTCAGCGCTTCTCTCCTTGAAGGAAAAATCGGCATTATGGTGGATGGCACACCATTCTGTCTCATTGCCCCGACGACTTTCTTTGCGATGTTACAATCACCGGAAGACTATTACCAACGTTATGTCATAAGCAGTTTCATTCGCTGGCTGCGATTTTTGTTCCTGATTATTTCGCTGGTGCTGCCTTCTCTTTACGTAGCCATTTTGACATTTCACCAGGAAATGGTGCCCACCTCATTGTTGCTTAGTATCGCGAAGTCACGGGAAGAGATTCCGTTTCCTGCGTTGATTGAAGCGTTGCTCATGGAGGTTTCCTTCGAGGCACTGCGAGAAGCTGGCGTACGTTTGCCCAAACAGGTCGGTTCCGCCGTCAGTATCGTTGGCGCGCTTGTTATTGGACAGGCAGCGACCTCTGCTGGTCTTGTTTCTTCCCCAATGGTTATGGTGGTTGCCATTACCGGTATCGCATCTTTTTTGCTGCCACAATATAGCGCGGGTATAGCTATTCGTCTGTTACGTTTTCCGATTATGTTTCTGTCAGGAATGTTTGGACTGCTCGGTCTGATGCTTGGCGTCATCGCCATCATTATTCATCTATGTTCCTTACGCTCGCTCGGTGTTCCCTATCTACAGCCCCTTGCGCCAATGAAGTGGAGTGAAATGCTCGACAGCTTCATGGTGTCGCCAATATGGGCTAATCTCAAGAGACCAAGTTTGACAGGGCGAAAAAATGCAATTCGGCAACCCTCCAATAACCGTCCGGATCAAGAGGATGAAGGAGCCTCGCCATGAAGCCGTGGATGCGTTATTTTTGTCTAATGTTGGTTGTTCTGTTATTCTTTCCACTGCTGGCTGGATGTTGGGATCGTAAGGAGATCAATGATCTTGCGCTTGTAACGGGTGTAGCCATTGATAAGGCAAGTGACAACTCGATTGAAGTGAGTATTCAGATTTTTATCCCTCAAGGTTCAACTCAAAGCGGTCAGTCTGGGGGAGAAGCAACGGGTGGAAGTGGCACAACGTTTGTGCAATCCGCTCAAGGTGTCAATATAGCAGATGCCCTGGCCCAATTGCAGATGAAGTTTTCGCGCAAAATTTTCTGGGGGCATTCCGAAGTCTATTTATTTGGTGCAGAAAAGGTAGAGCAGGGCTTAAAGGATGATTTAGACTTCCTCATGCGGGATTCCGAGCCGCGCGAACGCGCGTTTACTTTTGTCACCAAGGGAAAGGCCAGAGAAGTATTAGAAAAACATTCGATTCTGGAACGGAATACGTCTGAAGTTTTGCGTGAGATGGCAGTAAACAAAACGAGCATCAACTCGTCGATGGCACATTTAATGGAGATGCTGGAGGATGAGAGTAGAGCGGCTTTACTCCCTTGGGTCGAGATATTACAAGCTCCGGGACAAGATGACCCATCCAAAGGCATTGGTTACATTAACGGAACAGCGATCATGCACAACCATAAGTTGGTAGGTGTAGCGGATAACCGAATCACTCGTGGTATCTTGTGGGCTGTAGATGAGATGAATAATGCGATCATTACAATTCGTCCAGAGCACACGAAGGGGACCTTGTCGGTGCAACTATTGAGGAACCGATCCAAGATTACACCCATGTACAAGAACGGGGAATGGTCTCTCAGAATCGATGTGGATTGCAAAAATCAGTTGATTCAGAACACAACGGAGATTAACATCGACCAGAGCAGTGATAGCTTGGCGAATATTGAAAAACAACTGGAAGAAAATATAGAAGAGCGTATTCACCTGGCGATCCATGAAGCTAAAACCAAATATAAAGCGGATATTTTTAATTTTGCTGGTGCATTTCACCGTAAATATCCCGTTTTGTGGAAAAAACATGAGAAGGAATGGGACACTATTTTTCCAGAACTCAAAATTACAGTAAATGCACAAGCGGATATTTTGCGTCCAGGCATGTTCAATACCCAACAGAAGCAATAGGGAGAGGAGGGTCTTCATGTACAAGGAAAAAATCAGTGGTAATCAGGTTTTTTGGCTGATTTCCACGATGCAGATTGGTATGACCATCCTGCTTACGATTAATCCGTCCATTGCTGTTGCCAAGCAGGATGCCTGGATTTCCATATTACTCTCCAGTATGTTTTCCGTAGGACTTGCCTATGTGCTGACACGTATAAGCATTATGTATCCCAATGAGTCTCTTATCAGCTATGCACCTAAAATTATGGGCAAGTTTCTGGGGCATGTGATTATTTTGATCTATGTATTATATTGGTTTACGGTGCTAGGGATTATCTTGCGACAGTATGGCGATTTTATGATTGGCACCATCCTTCAATTGACGCCAGTCATCATCCCCATTATCGGCATGCTTGTTGTTGCGGCTTATGTAACGTATGCGGGTATCGAGGTCTTGGCCAGATGCAGCGAGGTACTGGGCCCTCTCATCTTGCTTGGTATTATGGTGCCCTTGCTCCTCAATATTTCCCAAATCCAACTTGATAACCTGCAGCCGATTATTATGGACAATACCTTTTCCGTGTTGCTGAAGGGAGCTTTGCCAACAGCCTCATTCCTAGGCGACAATATATTGCTCATGATGATTCTTCCTTTTGTGGCTGATCCACGAAAAGGCGTGAAGGGCGCTCTCCTAGGTTCTGTTATAGCAGGTCTCTTCACCTTACTTTCAGCGATGCAATGTATTGCTATCTTTGGTTATTCTACGGCATCCAGACAGACCTATCCGTTTCTTAATCTGGTACGTTTTATTTCCTTTGGTTTCCTGCAAAATCTCGATGCGATCGTCGTTGCGATCTGGATCATGGGGATTTTTATCAAGGTGTCTTTATATCTGTTTGCAGCATCTTACGGGACTGCCCAGTGGCTAGGGGTTAAACGTTGGCGGAGCTTCATCTTTATCGCATCTCCAATTGCCATCATACTATCTATGCTGCCACGGAACTTTGTGGATAGCTCTATTCTTTTTCCGAAGCTTGTAGCCGTACCGTTTAA
This sequence comes from Paenibacillus sp. NN59, assembly GCF_057597225.1. Lineage (NCBI taxonomy): Bacteria > Bacillati > Bacillota > Bacilli > Caryophanales > Paenibacillaceae > Paenibacillus > Paenibacillus sp. NN59. Next base: position 2,190,452 of record NZ_CP199678.1, read on the forward strand.
CCTGCCCGTTGTTTTTATTCTACTTCCGCTGTTGTTATGGATTGTGGCAATGATTCGTAACAGGCAGAACAAGGGGTTGTGAGATGATGTAAATGGAGTGCCCCCTGAAATAAACATCGAGATCATGCTGAATGCTGTAGTGTCTCCGATGGATTGCAGGGGGGATTTGGTTTGGAAAATATGATTATGGTGTAGCCTGTTCAGCAGTTGCAGGTGCCGTGGTTTTGCGAACAAGTCCCGGAAGTGATCTCAAATAGAAGAAACTAACGGCGACTGTGCATATAGCGAGTGTCAGATGAAGCCATGTCACATTGATCCACACAGGGAAAGCCAAGCTGATCGTTCCGAGTGCCAGAGAATGGCCCAGCATCATAACGGGTTCAATGAGTGAATTCACACGTCCCATATTCTGAGGCGGAACAAGTTCCGGAAGCCAGCTACCAAGTGCAATGTTGATAGGAGCAATGGCGATCCCTGCCAGCAGAATAATAACGAAATAAAGCTCCACACGAGGTACGAGGCCCAATCCTGCCAGGAACAGGCTTGCTAGAAATAGACAAGTGATCAGAATGGGTGTTCTTGTGTAACGCCGAATCAGAATGGGACCCAAAATACTGCCGATCAAGAAACCAATCCCCATAAAGACAGTGACAAGGGATGAATGGACAACATACTGATCCGGGCTAAGTTTGTACTTCATTGAAAAGATTGGAAGGACGGAAAAAACTCCGTTAACTATACCAAAAAACATGAATCCACTAATTAAAATCAGCAGAAGCCGGTTATGTATAATATATTGAAGCCCCTGCCAGAAGTCTTTGATGACAAGAGAAAATCGCAGATCACGTACACGGTTTTTTCCGTTCGGCATGCGTGCCTGTTCGGGAAATTTGGCCCAGGCGAGAAGGAAACCAGATAACAGGAAGCTGCACAAATCCACGATAATAGCTCCCTCGATACCAATGAAATGGTATGCCGTTGCTCCCAGACTCAGTCCAAAAAGCATAAATACACCTGAGATGATCTGAATAAGTCCAGATGCGTGAACGTACTGATCTGGACCGATGCTACCTTGGAGAAGTCCCATTTCGGCCGGTCCGAAAAACTTGGAAATGGAACTACGCAGAAAAAGAATCAGAAAGCACATAAACAACACGTCATAGTGAACAAAAAGTAGCAATAACAAGGTTAACAAAGCTCTGATCCAGTCACTGTATGTAGCAATATGTTTACGATCAAAACGGTCTGCGACGACTCCAACAATCCAGAAAACGGCTAAGGTTGGAAGGGAATACATAAGCTCTGCCATACTGGCCAAAGACGGCTGGTTACTGAAACGATCCACCATATAATAAGCGAACGCCATATTTCCAACGACATTTCCCAGCTGCGAAGTGAAGGTTGCCAGAAAGAGTTTCAAGAAAGTTGGATTACGGAAAAGTTCCTGCATTAGTTTTCCTCCGAATGGTCAGGTTCGTGAATCATTACGGGATGTAACAGTGTTTTCAGATACGCGAGCAACGCCTCAAACTGCATGCTTGTTTTAGCCTTTTCGGTACCTACCGTGATGGAGTGTGTCATGATTCCTTCCTGATACGATGCAACGAGTCTGGAAATGTCCATCACGTCCATGTCAGTTGAGAATTCTCCTCGCTCTACGCCAATCCGAATTAAGGTTGCGAACTGTGCAACACCCGAATTGTAGCGCTCAATCAGTAAGTTCCGGCGTTCTTCATCGCGTGAGCCAATCAGAGAGTATTCATAGAAAGCAGATTGTAGTCCCGCATTTGGGAAACGAAGCAGATCCTCTAATTGCTGCGTATAGAGATCCTGGATAATTTTCCAGATGGATGACGAAGAGTGAATCAAGGTTTCGATGTGTTCTTTGTACCGCATATCTTGCCAATGAAGCAGTGCCTCGAAGATTTCTTCTTTGCTTTGATAATATAGATAGATCCAGCCTCTGCTCATACCGGCCTCTTCGACGATATCTTTTAGCGTTGTTGCCCCATAACCCTTGTATTCAAATGCACGTTTCGCTGCTTCAAGAATTTGCAAAGTCCTTAGTTCCTTCTGATCATCGGATAACTTTGGAGACATCGGATCAATTCCTCCTTTTCTTAAAAATGAATCACGATTTATTATAATATAAATGACATTCAGTTCATTTTGCAATGGGTAAAAAAAATAAATTGATCTGTTTAAGGCAGTGTTGATATAATGTGTTCAAATGTAAATAAATTGTATTATAATCCTTAAATTTCAATTATGATTAGATAATTAAATCATGTAACAACGTAAATTGAACATCGAATATTGTCGAATATCTGGTTCTGAGGGGGATGTTATGCACACGGCACTGCTGTTTCCAGGTCAGGGATCGCAATATATAGGTATGGGACAGGAGCTGTTTTCCAGTTCCATAGTAGCCAAAAGAACGTTTGAAGAGGCCTCAGAGATCTTGGGATACAGCGTATCGAACCTTTGTTTTCAAGGGAGTCTGGCAGAGTTAACCCGGACCGATTACGCACAGCCGTGTATTTTGACGGTTGGCATCGCTGCCTTTCGTGTGTTAATGGAGAGAATGGAACGTGAGCCAGTCTATTTGGCAGGGCACAGTCTTGGAGAAATTACAGCGCTTACTGCTTCGGGAGCATTACATTTTGCAGATGCCATTCGCCTTGTCCGTTTTAGAGGCATGCTGATGCGAGATGCCCAGAAGAATAAAGCAGGCTCCATGATGGCTATCCATGGGCTTACCCCTCAAGTCATTGAGAAGGAATGCCTTGAGCCTGAATATCGAGGCTTGGTGGTCATTTCCAATCTGAATTCCAGTCGCCAAACTGTCGTTTCCGGTCAAGTGAATGCGCTTACAAAGATGAAAGAACGCTTTATTGACTTAGGAGGTCATGTTACATCGCTCCAAGTGGGCGGTGCCTTCCACAGCCCATTCATGAAAAATGCGGCCATGCAATTGTATGATGAACTTGGTCGTATCCCTTTTCATTCCATGCGCTATTCCGTGCTTTCCAATGTTACAGCACTTCCTTATCCTTCTGTGACTTGCATCCCCTCTTTTTTGTCGGAACAAATGGTAGAAAGAGTCCGCTGGCAGGGATGTGTGCAATTCCTAATGGAGAGGCAGGTTAACAACCTGATCGAGGTTGGGCCAGGCAGCGTGTTAAGTAATATGCTGCGAAGAGAGAAGCTTGATGCATGTATGATCCAGTCTATAGACACAAAGGAGAATCTGCAGAAGCTGATAAAGGAGAGGATGCCTAAGGGGACGGGAGCAGTCTCCTATGCCCGTTATTTAAAGGCGGCACTTTGCGCCAAAAACTACAATATTCACGGGGGAACTTCGGATTATCTGGAAGAGGTCGCGGGGCCGTTTCGGGAACTGGAGCAACTTGCTAGGGCAGGCGATGTTGCAGGCGGTAATGCTAAAGCACTCGAAGCGTTACATCACATTTTGGATTGTAAGATGACTCCTGCTTTACAACGGGGAGATATTCTCAGTCATATAGCTGAAGAAGGAGTGGTTCGGCATGTTTAGCACACTCAATGAGGCCCTGAATCATCACACTGTTCTGGAAGAGCGAGGGATCACCTTTATTGAAGGAGAATCCCAGAGCGAATTTTGCAACTTTGCGGAGCTTTATCGGTCCTCAATGTCTGCCCTGCATCTTCTAAGGAAGAACGGAGTAAGTGAAGGATCTGAAGTGATTTTGCAGTTGGATAACACCCGTGAATTCCTCGTTATTTTCTGGGCATGCCTGCTGGGTGGGTTCATCCCTGTTCCATTGACGGTGAGTAAAAATGAAGAATCGCTGGCCAAAACGTTACGTGTAACCAGTGTTCTGAACCGTCCCTTTATTGTAGCGGAATCGCGGCATGTGGAAGAACTTCGTGAGCATCTGTCCCGTATTCCAGATCGAAATTGTGCTCTACTCAATATCCAGGATCTGATAAACCAGAACCTGAAACATCAAGAGCAACCTATTTCTGCCAACCCTGACGATGTTGCCTTTATTCAGTTTTCTTCGGGTACAACGGGAGAACCCAAAGGTGTGAAACTGACTCATCGCAAACTTCTCGCGAACATTTATGATCTGGAAGAACGTTTGGGAGCCACCTCAGAAGATGCTTTTCTAAATTGGATGCCACTGACTCACGACCTCGGCATGATTATGTTCCATTTGCTCCCGCTCGTGGCCGGGTTGAATCAGTATCAGATGCCAACATGGCTTTTTATAAGACGGCCTGTTCTCTGGTTGCAAACCGCCAGCCACTTCAAGGCAACAATACTCGCTTCGCCTAATTTCGGAATCAAGTATTTCTTAAACGCGTATCACAAAGCTGCGAACCAGCGCTCTTTTGATTGGAATTTAACTCCAATTAAAGCGATCGTGAACGGTGCAGAACCTATCGATGTGGACGCATGTCGACAATTTTTAGATGAGATGGCCGTTTTCGGACTTGACGGGAAATCGATGAAAATGGGATATGGCATGGCTGAAGCTTGTGTGGCGGTATGTATTCAGGAGCAGAACGAAGCGTTCACAACGTATTATGTCCGTAGAGATAATCTCAGTGTCGGGGACCAGGCTGTTTTTCTATCAAGTGAGGATGAAGCAGGGCTGGCACTCTCTGGAACGGGAACCCCGTTACGAAATAGCCAGGTGAGAATTTGTGATGATTCTGGTCGTACGCTCCCCAAGGGTTATATCGGATATATCCAGATCAAGGGTGCGAATATTACAGACGGATACTATAACAATGAAGAAGCGACCAACAAACTTTTTACGCCGGACGAATGGGCTCATACAGGTGATCTGGGCTTTCTAATCCATAATCACCTGGTGTTTACGGGGAGAACCAAGGACATCATCATCATTAACGGCTCCAACTATTATCCCTATGATATTGAACGCATTGCAGAGGAATGTACGGATCTGAAAATCAAACGAATGATTGCTTGTGGAGTATATAACGAAGCTACAGGCACGGAAGAGGTTGTATTGTTTGTCTTGTACAGAGACAAGCTGGAAGAGTTCGGACGTCACGCGGATCAGATTAGAAGACATGTAAACCATGTGATGGGTATTCATCTAAGTGTTATTCTACCGATTTCCAAGATACATCAAACGACCAGCGGCAAGTTACAGCGTTATAAATATATTGAAAAATATAAAGAAGGAGCATTTCAGAAAGTCGAAGACGAACTAAGCAAGTGGCAGGAAATGCGGGAACAGGAAGCGTTGGTGCATAGACCTAAAGATGCGACGCAACAAGCGCTGTTTGAAATATGGAGCAAGCTGCTTGGCAAGAAATATTTCGGAGTCCATGACAGCTTTTTCGAGATAGGTGGGACTTCGATTCTCGTTATTCAGATGCTTGAGGAAGTAGACCTTTTATATCCAGATGTCATCACACTAACTGATATTTTTGCCTATCCTTCTGTGGAACAGCTCGCACAGCTGATTTCCAGTTCAGATGGATTGTCAAAAAAGGAGATACCGCTCCAAGCAGTCCAGTTGGAAGCGCCGTACTTCGAAGCGGAGTGGAGCGGAGCAGAGAATCAGTACCGTATGGTGATGTCCTCGTCGCAACGAGATCGATTCCAGACATTTTGTCACGAGTTGCAAGTTGCAGACGAAGCGGTATGGCTCGCCCTTTTTTCGAACGCTATTTATGAAATATCGACCGGACCTAAAGTGACCGTGCATACCATGATGGACGGCAAAGGCTGGATTGTGCCTTTTCACGTGGATTTTGCGCAAGTTGAAAGAATAGAAGATTTGCTCATCCTGGCTGGTGCGAAGAAAAAAGTGGGTGAAGCAGAAGTGTACCATACGAGAGATATTGAAAGACATGTGACTCGCATTGAACCTGGATATGTCCGCTGCCTGTTCGCACAAAAAGGGTGGTTGCATACAGAAGATGCCCTTCATAACGTATTTGACATGATCATGGAGTGGGAGGACTTAAAAGATACATCAGAGCTTTTTTTCCGCTACAACCCTTCCAGAATGAACGGGGTTCTTATGAAAGAGTTGTTCCAGACAGTCGCGGACTCCATTGAGTCTCTACTGAGTGTTGATAGGGTTACCAACATTTCGGTATCACAGTAAGTGAGAAGGGGAGAGTCGATGAAAAAAAGTTTGTTGCCTCGCCGTACGAAAGAAGATCATATTCCAGCTGCAGTTATTGAGGAGCAGTCAGGTAAGGATATCGCGGTGATCGGCATGTCGCTCAAAGTCCCTGGTGCGGATTCACTGGATCAATTCTGGAGCAATCTGTGTCGCGGTGAAGATTGGATTCGTGAAGCTCCAAAGGTCAGAATGTCAGAGGGGGGAATAAAGGCACCACGACGTGGTTATTTGACCGAGATTGACACGTTTGATGATTTTTTCTTTCGTATCCCGCCTAAAGAGGCAACGTTAATGGACCCGTATCAAAGGTTGTTTCTTGAAATAGCATGGAGTGCGATTGAGGATGCAGGCTATGGCGGGGATCGCATAAAAGGAAGTCGGACTGGTGTTTATGTCGGATCAGGACATGAAAACGAGTATAAACAAATGATCTCTTCTTACAATACAGATCTGTTGTCGGCAGCGGCAGTAGGTAACATGTCCTCCGCTATAGCGAGCAGAATCAGTTATTTGCTTGATCTTAAAGGTCCAAGTTTGGTCATTGATACGGCCTGCTCTTCATCGTTAATGGCTGTTCATCTAGCTTGTCAGGCACTGCTCTCCAGGGAATGTGACATGGCTATCGCTGGAGGCATTCAATTAATTCTAGATCCACAAGCCGAACAGCCCCAGATCGGAATTGAATCCCCTTCGTCTAAAGTCAGGGCGTTCGATGAAGAAGCTGACGGGACGGTAAGAGGAGAGGGCATGGGCGCTATTCTGCTTAAACCTTTGTCCAGGGCCATTGCGGACAATGATCTTATATACGCCGTAATTAAAGCAAGTGTCTCCAATCAAGATGGCAAATCCATAGGCATTACGTCACCTAACCGGTCGGCTCAAGAACAGCTTCTTATTCGTGCTTGGGAGCGTGCAGGTATTCACCCGTCTTCCTTGTCCTATATCGAAACGCACGGTACAGGAACACCCATAGGCGACCCGATTGAGGTTCGTGCTATCCATAATGCGTTCCGTCTGTATACCGATAAAGTCCAGTTCTGTGCGATCGGCTCACTTAAGCCCAATATCGGACATTTGTATCATGCCGCTGGCATTGTTAGTTTTATTAAATCAGCGTTGGCGCTTCATCATGAACAGCTTCCGCCTTCGCTCTATTTTGAAAAGCCCAACCCGCAAATCGAATTTGCGAATTCTCCTGTATATGTCAATGCTCACTTATCGGATTGGAAGAGAGGTACGGATGTACGCCGATGCGGAGTAAGCTCTTTCGGTATGAGTGGCACCAATTGTCACGTTGTGCTGGAAGAGGCAAGCGAAAGAAAGGTTGTTCTTTCGCCGAATACAGAGAACGGACCTTCCTTGTTTACTTTATCTGCCAGAACGCTAACCTCTTTGCGGTCTCTGATCGATAAATATCGTCTTTTTCTTCTTACATCTGACCCACAATCTTTTACAGACATTTGTTATACCTCGAATATTGGTAGAGGCCTGTATGAGTACAAACTTGCAGTAATAGCACATCACCATCAAGAGTTACGGGACAAGCTGGCATTTTTGCAGTACGAGACTTTCACCGGACAATACGGTGAATTGGCGGAGGGAATCTGGTTCGGTGGACCTGAACAGGATGGCTCTTCAACTTCCTCCGACCTGAACTTGAACGTTGCCAAGCCAAGTCTGGTAAATGTTAATGTCTTGAATCAGATCGCTACCCAGTATGTTTGTGGTCAACCCATCGATTGGAAAGGTCTCCATGCTGGAAGCAACAAGCGTGTAGTTTCAGTTCCGACATACGCATTCGATCGACATCGCCACTGGATTGTTCCTGTGATGGTGGAAGAGAGCAGTGGGGGAGTACCCCACAAACCGGAGGATAAAAAGGAGAATTCAACGATGGAACATCGGGTTGTCCAGAGCGCAAATATTCATTTTTTCACAAGCGCGGTACAGGAAATGATATCGAATATTTCAGGGTACTCCCCAGAAAACATCGGGATAAATCGAAACTTCATGGAGCTTGGCATGGATTCTATTTTGCTGGTCAATGTCAAACATGCAATCAAAAATGAATTTGGCGTAGATATTCCGATGCATCTGTTTTTCGAAGAAATGTCTACCGTCGCTGAAGTAGGGAAATATATTGCCAGTCAATCTCAGCAATTGCCAGAGTCTCCGATTCTAAACGGGCAAACAGAGGATAAGGGAGTGCCTCAGGATGCCGTACTTTTGCAAAATGTATATGTACATCCGTATGCAGCGTCATCAGAGGAAGAGCGCGAATCGAGTAATCTATCCGTAGCAGGTTCAGGTCTGGAGGGCATTGTACAGAAGCAACTGGACTTGATGACTCTCCAACTTTCCATGCTACAGGCAGGTTCGGCGGGATCGGAAGCTTCTGCAATTCGTTTGTCGGCGGCGACGGCGGTACAGGCGAATAAATCGGTGGAAAAAGACTATTTCGACAATTCGACGGATAGCCAGAGCGTGCCCTCTAATCTTACAAAAGAACGTGTGCAGACCAATCGGCCCTACGTCCCGTTCCAGAAGCTTGAAACGCATTCGAAGACAGGATTGAGCCCTGTGCAAGAGCATTTTATAGACGAATTTATTTCCAGATATACTGCCAAAACAGTTCGATCACAGCTTCATACACAAGCATTCCGTAAATTGGTGGCCAATAATCGCAATGTGGCAGGTTATCGCCCCTACTGGAAGGATATCGTCTATCAGATCGTTGTTGATCAGGCCGAAGGATCTGGCATTACGGATATCGATGGGAATCGCTATATTGACTTGACGATGGGCTTCGGTGTGAACCTGTTCGGCCATCAGGTGTCTTTTATTAACGAAGCAATGCAAGAGGCTATGCAAAAAGGAATGTGTGTTGGCCCGATCAATGCAGCGGCTGGTCAGGTTGCTTCTGCCTTGCATCAATTGACTGGCGTAGAACGTGCTGCGTTTTTTAATTCCGGGACAGAAGCGATCATGGTTGCCATGCGTTTGGCTCGAGCGGCTACAAACCGAAGAAAAATAGTGATCTTTTCAGGTTCTTATCACGGTACTTTCGATGGTGTTTTGGCTATGAGTGCAGGACTTGGAGGCAGTAGCACACCAATCGCTCCAGGGATTTTGCAAGGTATGGTGGATGATCTGATTGTCCTGAATTACGATCATCCCGAATCACTGCGGATCATCGAACAGCGTGCTGGAGAGCTGGCAGCAATACTTGTAGAACCGGTACAAAGCCGTAGGCCAGACATTCAGCCAACCGCTTTTCTCAAAAAGCTGCGTTCGTTGACCGCCACAGAGGGCATCGCTTTGATTTTTGATGAAGTCATCACCGGATTTCGGATTCATCCTGGAGGTGCACAGGCATGGTTCGGCATTGAAGCCGATATGGTGGTCTATGGCAAGGTGGTCGGTGGAGGTTTGCCGATTGGCATCGTCGCTGGAAAAGAACGATATTTGGACGGCATAGACGGAGGGATGTGGTCTTTTGGGGATTCCTCGTTCCCTCCGCATGAAGAACGGAGAACATTTGTAGCCGGAACGTTCTGCCAGCATCCGTTGGCTATGAATGCTGCTCTGGCAGTCCTGCAGCGGTTGCAGGAGGAAGGTCCGGCCCTTCAGGAGCAATTGAACAGGAAAACGGCGGCTTTGGCAGACAGATTGAATCATTATTTTGCAGAAGAACTGGTGCCGCTTGAGATTGTGCATTTTGGTTCCTTGTTCCGTTTTGTGCAAAAGTCTGATCTGGAGCTTCTGTACTACTTGTTAATCGAGAAAGGAATTTATATTTGGGAAGGCCGAAACTGCTTTTTATCCACAGCTCATTCGGAAGCGGATATCGATCGTATTGTAGATGCCGTGCAATCAAGCGTAGAGGAATTGCAAAGTGCCGGATTCCTGCCTCCGAGTTCACCGACCTCGCCGGGAGGCGGGAGAAAGCAAGCCGGCAAAGCATTGACCGTAGAAGTGGGGAGACAAGCCGAGCCCCATCCGCTTACATCGGAACAGACGCAACTCTGGTTTGCATCTCTGGCCAATGACCATATGAGCGATGCTTACGTGGAATCTGTTGTACTTCGTTTGGAAGGAGCAGTGGATAGCGAAAGGTTACGGGAAGCCGTTCGTTATGTGGTCCAAAGACACGGGATGTTGCGAACCCATTTTTCTAACGATGAAGGGTTGTATTACACGGAGCTGTTTGAGAATGTAGCTTCGAAAATTATGTTTGAAGAAGCGGAAGATATAGAAGAGTCAAAGGGTTTGCCCAGATCCATTCAACAAAAATGGACCAATGGATTTGATCTGTCCAACAGTCCTTTGATCCGCTTTTGTCTGTTACATCATGGACAGCATCAGTATAGACTCATCATGCAAGTGCATCATTTAGTAGCAGATGGCTGGTCCATTGTTCAGATTTTGAAAGAGATTGCCGGATACTACACGATGCAAAATCGGTTGCAGTCTCCTGACCCTGTATTGTTTTCTGCATTTGCACAGTGGCAACATAATCTGCCGCTGGAGGAGAAGCAACATGCTAGGGCGTTTTGGACTAAACGACTCTCCGCTCCGAAGCCGGAGTTGGTTGTATCTGCTAGACTCGCTTCGGAGTCTGTCTCACTCTATCCGGGAATGCGTCTGTACAGGAACTTAAATACTGAATTCACGGCAGAGTTGAGGGCATTTGGCAAAAAAAAGGGTGTCTCCTTATTTATGCTTATGCTTGCGGCATACAACATGCTGTTATCTCGAATTTCAGGTCTCCATCAGATCACGGTTGGTATTCCCGTGGCTGGTCAGCTCCAGATGGGGCTGCCACAATTGGTGGGTCAATGTGTCAACTTACTGCCCTTTTCAAGCCAGTTGCCAGCTAAGGTAGAACTATCCGAATACGCGACACAAGTAAGGAGCGAAATGCTTGAGCTACTGGAGCACCAACGTTCCTCTTACGTAGATATCGTTACAGTGCTAGTCACGGAAGGAGGATCTGTTTATCCTCCAGTCATCAATACCATTTTTAATTTTGACAAAACGCCTGAATTTCACTTCGAAGACCTGAGAGTACAGCTTGAGTCGTTTCCGCCATCGTCCTTCAAATACCCGATCAGCATGAATGTTCTTGAGGTGGATCAAGAATTGGTGCTGGAATTAGATGTGGGGGATGGAGTATGTGGACGGGAAGAGGCCGAAGGCTGGCTTGAAACATACACCTTATTACTGGATACGCTTGAGTCCAAAGTATGGAAGGAAGGAGAGGCAGAACCAAAGTCTCGGTGTAGTAAAATACATACTTTGTTATCGACACCATCGTTTGTTTCATCCGAGAAGCTTGCTGCTTCCCTTAATCCGTACAGAAATGATCTCACTGCCGAGCAAGCTCGGAAAAACGTAAACGATAGAGCTGCAGGGTATACCCCTCCGGTTACGGAAATGCAGATCAGGATTCATCGGATATGGCTTGAAATGATGAAGCTGGAAAACGCCGGCATTCATGATCATTTCCTGGAAGTGGGTGGTAATTCACTTGCAGCGACAGTCATTACGGCCCGACTTCAGGAAGAGTTAGGGATCAACGTTCCGCTAAGTCTGTTGTTCCGCCATCCAACGATCGCCGAGTTAGCACAGGTGTTGGACGATGTTCCCACGGCTGAATCCCTTCGGATTCCGAAGGCGCGTTCAGCCGATTGCTACCCACAGTCCGCTTCTCAGCGTTCGATCTTTGCTGTAGAGAAACTGGGTAGAGCAGGTACGGCCTACAACGTCACGGGACTGATCACTGTGGAGGGCTCGCTTGACCTACAGCGCTTGAAAGTGGCGGTCAACTCGCTGGTCAAAAGGCATGAGTGTTTGCGAACCACTTTTGATCTGGATGAAGACGAGCCGGTACAGCGTGTGCTCAGTGAGTCATTCATGGAAATTCCCATGCATTTGCTGGACAGTGATACGACGGAGGAGATGATCCTGCGCACGATTCGGCCGTTTGACCTCGAACAAGCACCGCTGATGCGGATGGAGTACTGGACTGAGCAAAAGGAATCTGGACGGCAGTATTTGCTGATGGATATGCACCATCTGATCGCAGATGGACTTTCAGCGAATCTGCTGCTGGAAGAGTTAATCCAGTTGTATGACGGTCAAAGTTTGCCGACAGTCACGTTGCACATGAAGGACTTCACCCAATGGCAGTTGGGCCGCTTCGGCGCAGGAGATATGAGGGAAAGCAAGAAATACTGGGCTCAGCAGTTCAAGGACGGAATACCGCGGCTGGATTGGGGAATTCATCATCAGCGGCCTGCTATACGCAGTTATGAAGGAGAAAGATACGGTTTCAAGCTACCTGACGAAATCCTGGCACGTATCAAGGCATATGCCGCGGCTGAGAAAGTCACGTTATACAGCTATTTTCTAGCTGCATATAAGGTGATGTTGTCTAAATATTCTGTTCAGGAGCACATCATGGTTGGCACAACCGCATCGGGACGGTTGTATTCGGATATCGAACGAACTCCCGGTATGTTCGTCAACACCATTCCGTTGCGAAGCGATCTCTCCGGCAACCAGTGGTTCTCCAAGCTGGTCCATGAAGTGCAGGTAAATGCGTTGCATGCATTGGAGCATCAGGAATATCCGTTGGAACAATGGATTGCTCTCGGGAACGAGGAGCGGGATTCGGGTCGGAATCCTTTGTTTGATGCGGTCTATGTTTACCAACATCAAGCTCTTTCTATCGATCCGCAAATAAGTGGTGGCGTCAAGTTCACGGCTTCCGAGTACAAAAACAGAATGGCCAAGTTTGACCTGACACTGGAAGTTGTAGAGAAACAAAATGAACTGTATCTCGATCTTGAATATTGTACGGCAGTATTTCACCCTGAAGCTATAGAAGCAATGGCTGGACACTTCATTGCCATTTTGGAAGCTGTGTCCCATCAACCTGACGTTTCTATCTCGGAAATCAGCATGCTCCATGCTTCGGAAACCAAGCAGTTGCTCCATGAATTTAATGAAACGGATAACCCGCTGCTCCTTGATCAGCCCATCTTCGTTTTATTTGAAGAACAAGTTCAACGTACACCTGGTGCAATAGCAGTATCTTGTGCAGGCGTGCAACTCACCTACCTTGAGCTTAACATGAGAGCCAATCAATATGCTCAGGTGTTGAAGGAGCAGGGAGTGCTGAGAGAGATGGCCGTTGGCCTGGTTATGAGGCGATCTCCCGATCTGCTGGCAGCCATTCTCGGTATATGGAAAGCAGGTGCCTGTTATGTGCCGATCGATCCATCGTACCCGAGGGACCGTATCCGTCATATATTAGACGACTGTAAGGCACAGTGGGTCATTGCGGATGCAGCCTATGAGGAATTGTGCAATTTCTCGGGTTCAGTAATATTGACGGAGGAAGTGCACGGAAACGTACCTTTAACACCAGTGAACCTCGAACAGATTGCCGGGCCTGACGACCTGGCCTACATCATCTATACATCAGGTTCTACGGGCAAGCCCAAGGGCGTTATGGTAGAACATCGAGGTTTGACCAACTACATTCGTTGGGCAGATCAGACCTATGTACGAGGGGAAAAGATTTGTTTTTCGTTGTATTCATCCATTTCATTTGACTTGACGGTAACATCGATGTTTACACCCCTATTGTCGGGGAACCAAATTATTATTTATTCGGAAGATGTGGAGTTTGCGCTTGAACGGATTTGTGAAGATGGTGAAGCGGATCTCATTAAATTAACGCCTTCCCATCTAAAACTCCTGTCTCTTTATAACACAAAAGGATCAAGCTTGAAGCGTTTTATCGTAGGTGGTGAAGCATTTGAGAGCTCTGCGGCAGCGGATATTATCTCTATGTTCGGTCCGCATGTTGAAATTTACAACGAGTATGGCCCTACTGAGACGGTCGTTGGCTGTATGATCCATCAATACGACCCTGCTGAACCATATAGCGAGGTGCCTATTGGCTGGCCGATTGACAATATGCGGTTATATGTTTTCGATGAACAAGGGAATTTGCAGGCGAAACATCTTCCCGGAGAACTGTGCATTGCCGGTGTTGCCGTAGCCAGAGGATATGTTAACCAGCCTGAGCTGACCGAGGAGAAGTTTGTATCGGACAGATTCCATGAACCGGGCAAAGTTTACCGTACCGGAGATCTGGTGCGTTGGTTGCCAGCAGGTGGAATGGAGTATCTAGGCAGAATCGATGAACAAGTTAAAATTCGGGGTCACCGCATTGAAATGGGAGAGATTCGCAATTTGCTTCTCACATATTCATCTATTCGAGAAGCGGCAGTGATTGTCAAAGAGACTGAAAGTAGCGGAAAGCGTTTGTGCGCGTTCTATGTCTCGACAGGAATTTTGGAGATTGCGGAGCTGGAAAGGTACCTCTCGACGTATCTGCCTCCATATATGTTGCCGTCCGAATATATTCGTTTGGATCGACTCCCGCTTTCTGCCAATGGAAAGGTGGATATCAAGAAACTGCCTGTTACGTTGGCAGAACCGACTCCGTTCGAGCATCCATCTCTGGTTGAAATCCCTGGTGAGGCGGAGTTGTTGCAGGCATGGCGTGAAATACTCAGAGCGCCTGATGCCAGCAGAGATGATCACTTTATGCGACTTGGCGGGGATTCGATCAAGGCGATACAGATTGCGGCTCGTATGAAAAAGTGTGGATATCGGCTTGAATCGGCTGAAATTTTACGTTTGAAAACGGTGAGCAACATCGCCCCAATGCTTATAGCGTTGGAAGAGACATCCCCCCGTAAAACTTCAGGGCCTGTAGAGGGTGATGTACCACTGTCGCCTATTCAACAATGGTTTTTCAAGCAAAATTTTACCGAAATGAATTATTGGAATAACAGTGTGACGCTGATTAGTGTTACGAGGTTCAACGAACTGTTTGTCAGAGAATCACTCAGATTACTCACGGTTCATCATGATGCATTGCGAATGACATTTAAGCGAAATGGCAACCACATTCAGCAATCTTGTCAACATTCAGACCGGCAGGCTTTTGCATTCCAAGTAGCCGAGTCAATAGGGGAGACGAATAGCGAGCAATTCAAGGCTGTCAAGGAACGAATGATGGAAGAAATGCACCGGGCAATGGATCTGAAGCATGGACCATTAGTACAGGCGGGCCTCATCCAGGGGTCAGATCGGGACGAACTAATCTTTACGATTCACCATTTAGTCATCGACGCCATATCCTGGCGCATTTTACTGGATGATTTTTATGATATCTACATTGCTCTCGAACAGAATATCCAGCGAGTTCTGCCTTCTATATCCGATTCTTATAAGGATTACGCACAGAGAATGCATACGTATGTTGCTACTGGTGAATGGAAACATGAAGCGCAATATTGGAAGAATGAAATGGCGCGACCAGTTTCGTCGCTCATTGGGGACGGGATACACACGAAGGGTCAGGTTCGAGATAGTGAAGTGGCAAGTCTTTATTTTACACAAAAAGTCACTACGACCCTCGTACAATCGGCGACCGAGCGATACGAGGCGGATACCGCGTCTTTGTTGCTTGCTGCCTTAGGTACTGCAATGGAGGCAATGGGTGTTCGAGATGGTCTATGGGTCAACATGGAGGGACACGGCCGGGAAAGTTTCGGTGAAGCTGTAGATTATTCACGAACAGTCGGCTGGTTTACATCGCATTACCCGATTTATCTGGATACTTCAGTAGCCCAAATGCCACACCTTTATGTTGCACAGCTTCATCGTGAGTTGCAGCGTATCCCTCACAGGGGTGCTGGATATAACGTAATGAAGTACATGCTGCCCGAAGCAGTGACCAGATCATTCCATGGATTTGAGATTGAGCCACAGATTTGCTTCAACTACCTTGGTGAAATGGATGACCGTCGTTATCAAAATCTGTTTCGGCTTTCGCAGCTTCCGATGCACGGAACAGAGAGTCCAGATGCGGACCGCCCATTTGCAATCACTTGCAATGTGCTCTTATCGGACGGGCGGATGCTGGTGGAGTTTGATTACAATAAACATCAGTTCCAAGCAGAAACCATCCAGAGAATGTTGCAAGGTTTCCTTAATGGTTTGCAAGACATGATGTATGCCGGTGAGGGAGAGATAGTTACAGAAGAGGAACACGAGGGATTTCAGCTGGTACCTTCTGCAGAAAGGGAGGTCCTTGAGCAGGTAGCGCCTTTTCCAATGCTCAAAGCTTATCCGCTGTCACCTATGCAGGAAAGTATGTTGTTCCATTACCTTCGTTTTCCGGATTCCACGGCTTACGAAGAGCAATGTGTCATTCATTTGCAAGGTGACCTTGACCCAGAACGGCTTAGAGATTGCTTTCAGCAGGTGGTTAATCAACATGACATTCTTCGTACATTTTTTGCCTTGCGTGGGCTCGAACGGCCGCTTCAGGCAGTGGCGAAGTCATGGAATCTTCCCTTTGAGTTTATGGATTGGACGGCGGAACATGGCGAATGTGAGCCCGAGAAGTTTCAACAATATCTTCAACAAAATCGTGAACGGCGCTTTAATCTATTTGGTGAGGTCCCTTTGAGAGTAACGCTTATTCGATCAGACGATAACGCGTATAGTCTGGTTTGGAGCTTTCATCATATTTTGCTTGATGGGTGGAGTGTAGGCCTTCTTCTTAGTAGCATCTTCGATCTATATGCCGATCTGCCTGATGTACAATCACTTGTCTCAGCGCCGCACTATGGGGAATACATCGGGTGGCTTGAAGGGCGAGATCCTTCTGTGGCTGAATCGTACTGGGCGACGTATTTAACGGAATACCGAAGTAAAAATGTGCTACCACGGTTACATGGATCAAGTGGTGAGTATGTACGGGAGGAACTTACCCGTAACTTGCCAGAAACGCTCCAGGAAGCACTTAAGCAATTATCCGCCGAATACGGTTTGACGCTAAATATTTTGTTTCAGGCTGCTTGGGCGACGGTATTGCAGAATCTCAACGAAACTGAAGATATGATCTTTGGCGCAGTTGTATCGGGCAGAAGTGTCGAGGTACAAGATATCGAGAACATGATGGGGCTATTCATTAATACGATTCCTGTTCGGGTAAAGTCAGCTTCGGGTACCTTTTTGGAACTCGCATCACAACTTCAGTGGGAACAGATGGAAAAAGAACCCTATTCCCATATTCCACTTTCTTCAATCCAAAAGTCTGGCGGCGGGGTAGTTCTGGATCATATCCTTGTATTTGAAAATTATCCGCTGGAACTGCAGCTTCCTTCCGGACTGGAAATGGTAGATTACGATTTACATGAGTATACAAGCTATGATTTTAACCTGATCATTGAGCCGCATGAGAACTTCCTCATTCGATTTGTTTACAATAGTGCCGCACATAGAGTAGAAGAGCTGGAAGATTGGATGAACTGTCTGCTCATTGTTCTCAGTCAAATCAGTGAAAATCCGAATGTGTTGTTGAAAGATCTTTTCCCGGATGAAATTGTAACGAGTTCAGATGAAGGAGAAAGTCTAATTAAATTCCATTTCTAGACAACCAGGGGGATGAAGTGACATGGATCGAACGTCGCAAAAAGAGGCTGTTTCCGCACAGGAACTAAGATTGCAAAAGAAGCACTGGGTAAAAAAAATGCTGGCACTCAAAACGGAGGAAACGTTGTTCACGTCATCCTTTACACCTCAGCATGAGAAGTCCGCTGTTCAATCCTACCCGTTTAAGTTGGCACAGAATGTAAGCGAACGGTTGCGCACCATGAGCGGGGAATCCAAAGAAGCTCTGTTTTTGATTTTACTGACAGCTTTAAAGACTCTTCTTCACAAGCATACCAGCAGTGATTCGCTTACCGTTGCTTACCCGGTGAACAGAATACAAGACACAAGCGAATGTTCGCCGGAGCCAAACTGGATTCCACTCATCGACCATTCCCCGAAAGGCTGTACTTTCCGGGAATGGCTAAATGAACTTAAATCGACATATATCGAGACAGTCAAACACAGTGATTATTCGATGGACCGCCTTGTAGACGATATGAAGGTTGTCCATGACCGGGATTACGCTTTTCTTCAACATATTCGTTTTTCCATTCAGGGGATGTACAACGTAACAGATGTAGAGAGTGAGACGCTGGGCATGCGGCTTCATATGTATTGGAGTCAGGACAAGCTGTGCGGTGTGTTAGCCGGCAATACCCGCTTCTTTAACACCGCTGATTTGGAGCGTTTTGCGAAACAGTATGGGGTTATCATTGAACAATTAATAGAGAACCCGGATCGTCCGGTGGAGGCCAGTGGGGTGCTTGCTGGACTAGAACGCGACCGATTGTTGAATGAATATGCAACAGGGCCGCGCCGGACCTATGGTTCCAGTGTAATGGGTTTGTTTGCGGAGCAAGTCCAGCAGACACCAGAGGCTACAGCCATCGTGACATCGGATGCTTCGATACGTTATGCAGAGCTGGAGGAAAAAGTAAACCGCTGGGCTACTGCATTGATTAAAGACGGAACAAAGCAAGGGGATATCGTAGGACTTTACCTTGACCGAAGCCTGGAGACGGCCATTGCAATCTTAGCCGTGTGGAGGGCGGGGGCATGTATTTTGCCAATAGATGTGCAGACGCCCGCAGAGCGAGTTCGATTCATACTGAAAGATGCCGGGGTAAATCGTCTGCTCACACAGGCCCGTTATGTTAGTCTTTCTTTGTTCCAAGACGTGGAACGATTACTTTCGTGTGAAGACCTGGATGCAGCAAGTAATGATGGTGAGATCCTTGTTCCCATCACGGCTGAACTACCCGCTTATATTATATATACTTCGGGAACAACCGGGAATCCAAAAGGAGTAGTCGTATCTCATGGAGGACTGGTCAATTCAATCGCATGGAGAAAAGAAGAGTACGCATTGGGAGTAGAGGACAACACGATCCAGCTCTTTTCCTATTCCTTTGATGGCTTCATGACGGGATTCTTGACCCCGCTTGTGTCGGGAGCAAGTCTCTTTATGGCTACCGAAATTCAGGTTAAAGATCCACTACGTCTGAAGCAATTGCTTATCGTATATCAGATCACTCATTTTATATGTGTGCCTTCGTTGTACCGCCTGCTTTTGCAACAGATTAAACCGGAAGACAAACTGTGTGTGCACCTTATTACGCTTGCAGGGGAGAGTGTCTCTCCTGCACTGGTTCAGGAAAGCAGAGAACGGCTTCCGGATGTGAAGATATACAACGAGTATGGTCCTACTGAATCCAGTATCGTCGCTCTCTGTAAAAGAGATGTGGAACAGGGAGAGAAGGTGACGATTGGTCGTCCGATATCGAACATGCGTGCATATATTCTCGATCATTGGAACGAGCCTGTTTCGCCGGGAATCGTTGGGGAACTTTGTTTGTCGGGTCCGGGTCTGGCTCGCGGTTATCTTAACCAGCCTGAGCTTACTGATCAAGCTTTTGTACCCAATCCGTTTATTGCGGGTGAGCGACTATATCGGACTGGAGATCTGGCCAAATGGACGGAAGAGGGGGAGATCTGTTGTCTCGGGCGCAAGGATGCTCAGGTGAAGTTAAGAGGATATCGGATTGAGCTTCCCGAGATTGAACAGTGTCTTCAGAGCTACCCAGGTGTTCAAGCGGCAGCGGTTGTATGTGAGGAAGAAGAAGGCATTCCCGTCCGATTGATTGCTTATCTTCAAACCGACGACATCAAGGCTGTTGAATTACGTGATTACATGGCAAGAGAGTTGCCTTTCTATATGCTTCCGGCGCGCTATTATCGACTTCATCAGCTTCCGCTGTCCGAAAACGGAAAGTTGGACAAGAAGGTGATCTCTTCCATGGATTGTATCAACCTGGATGTTGAATTCCGAGAGCCGGAAAATGAAACGGAACAGAAGTTATGTGAGATATTTGCTGATGTTCTTGGATTGAAGAGGGTATCCGCAGATGAGAATTTTTTTACTGCAGGAGGACATTCCCTTAAAGCGACGATGCTGATGTCCAGAATTCAGAAAGAATTCCGTGTGGAGATCAGTGTAGATCATATTTTCGAAAAGCAGACCGTCAAGGCGTTAGCGGAAGTGATTACTTTAAAAGAAATCAGTGCTTGTCCGGCAATTTCGCCTGCAAATCCGGGGGTGCATTATCCTTTATCTTTTACGCAAGAGCAGATGTACACGCTGTTCTGTAATGATCCGCATTCAACCGCTTATAACATGCCAGAGGCTCTTGTTATCGAAGGGGATTTCGACGATCAGCGACTTCGGTATGCGCTTGAGGAACTGACGAAGAGACACGAAATTCTTCGAACGACTTTTTATGCAATCAATGGTGATCCTGTTCAGGAAGTACACGATGAGAACGTCGTCTCACTTGAGTATTCTGAGCAGGCTTCAACTAATCTTGAAGAAACGATAAGACAATTTATCCGTCCATTTGATCTGGCAAGACTGCCGTTATTTCGAGCAGGAATAACGAAGATGGGGCCGAGAAAACATCTGCTTCTGATTGATCTTCATCATATCGTAGCTGACGGAGCCTCCATTGGCATATTCATCTCAGAACTGGCGAGCATCTACAATGGAGATTCATTACCTGAGATCAAACTTCACTACAAGGATTTCTCGGTATGGCAACATAAACAGAAAGAGGATCGTGCATTTCAGGCTCAGGGGCAGTATTGGACAGATCAGTTCAAAAACGGAGTTCCCGTTTTGAGTCTGCCATATGATCACCCTAGACCGAAGCTTAAAGGTTTGGAGGGTAGCAGAATTAACTTTACCGTTGATGCAACTCGCACGTCGTCTCTGAAGAGGCTCGCTGCCGCAAATGGCGTTACGTTATTCATGTTGCTCCTGACAATGTACCAGACCATGCTCTCCAAGCTGTCCGGACAGAAGGAACTGGTCGTTGGTTCGCCAGTCTCCGGCAGAACACAGGCCGATCTGGAACACACGATGGGCATGTTTGTAAATGTGGTTCCCATCCGTGCCGAGGTGTCACCGCAATTACGTTTCACTGAGCTCCTGACTCAGGTAAAACATACGGCGCTGGGTGCGTTTGAGCATCAGGCGATACAATATCAGGATTTGGCACGGAACTTGGGATACACGCCAGATCCCAGCCGTAATCCGATGTTCGACACGATGTTTGTCCTTCAAAATATGGCTGAGAATCGTTTTGATTTTAGAGGACTGCATTTCTCACATGTTGGCTTCGAGCAAACTGTGTCCAAATTTGATCTTACTTTAGCCGGGTTTGAGGGCGGGGATGGTGTGTTGTATTTCGACTTGGAGTACTGCACCCGTCTTTTCCAAAGGGACAGCGTACTGCGTTATGTGGACTATTTTATGCATATTATGCAGACCGTTATAGAACATCCGCAGATACTGGTATCGCAGATGACGCTGCTACCCCAAGAGCTTTTGCATGAACAATGGAAGGGACTTAACAGTAAGAATCGATATGATGCACCTGACCTGACTTTACTGGAGCAGTTTGCCCTGCATGCCAAACGATCTCCCCATAAGGAAGCTTTGTTGTTTGGGGATTCACATATGACGTACGAACAGCTGGACACACAGTCAGAACTATGGGCTAACTGGCTACGTTCAAGGGGCCTGGGCCTGGAAGATGTCGTAGCGGTCAGAATGGAGCGTTCCTTCGAACTTGTCATTGCGTTTCTGGCGGTACTCAAGGCAGGAGCGGTATATCTGCCAATCGATCCGGAATTTCCGGCGGATCGCACATCATACATGCTTCAGGACAGCGGAGCAGTGCTAATGATTACGGATCAGGCAGATACACAGCATACCGCAAATCATATGCCTGTTTATCTGCCTCAGGATATGCAATTTACCGATGTGAACACAAACAACGCATTGCACAGACCACAAAGAAACAATCTGGCTTATATTATCTATACTTCAGGGACTACAGGCAGACCTAAAGGTGTGGCGCTAGAACATGCAGGACTAGCTAATCTTTCGACACTCTTTATCTCTACGCTCGGAATACATTCCGAAGATCGCATTCTTCAATTTGCTTCTTGCTCTTTTGATGCATCAATATGGGAGTTTGCCATGGCATTTACTACCGGAGGAACACTGTGTTTAGTATCAGCAGAGACCATTGCTGATCCGGTTCACTTCGAACGGTACGTGGAAAAGGCGAATGTTACAGTTATGACGCTTCCGCCTCCTTACATGGCACGTTTGCAACCTGAGCATTTACCTGGTCTTCGCCTCATGATCACAGCTGGTTCAGAGCCGTCATCGGCCATGCTGTCGACATGGAGCCAGCATATGCGCTGTGTGAATGCTTATGGACCAACCGAAGCATCTGTATGTGCAGCGATATGGGAATATCAACAAGAGGCCGATATGTTATCTGTGCCTATTGGATACTCCATCCCTCATAGCAGACTGTGCGTTGTAGATGCAGAACTGAACCCACTGCCTGTCGGGGTGTCTGGAGAACTATGCATCGCAGGTACTGGACTTGCGCGGAGTTATTTGAATCTGCCGGAAATAACTGCGAGACATTTCGTCTCCTCAGACATGCCAGGGTTTGAACGGA
Source organism: Paenibacillus sp. NN59 (assembly GCF_057597225.1). Classification (NCBI taxonomy): domain Bacteria; kingdom Bacillati; phylum Bacillota; class Bacilli; order Caryophanales; family Paenibacillaceae; genus Paenibacillus; species Paenibacillus sp. NN59. Next base: position 2,213,172 of record NZ_CP199678.1, read on the forward strand.
TGTATCGCACGGGAGATCTAGTCAAACTGTTACCAGATGGCAGGATGATATACCAAGGCAGAATGGACAATCAGCTTAAGATCAGAGGATACCGTGTTGAACCAAGTGAGATTGAGGCACGACTGCTACAAATAACGGGTGTTCGTGAAGCCGTTGTATTGCCTAGACTGTGGGAAAATGAAAATTCACTAGTAGCCTATTACACGGGTGACCATGCACCAGCATCGCGCGAACTGAAGATCGAGCTTACGACTGTTCTTCCTCATTATATGCTTCCATCATTCTTGGTGAAGCTGGACGGGCTCCCTGTGACGTCAAATGGCAAGGTAGATCATGGTGCACTTCAACGTTTGGAACTGTTGCAAGAGGCAGGGGAGCTATCCCGTATGCCTGAGAATGAACTGGAGGCAACGATCGTTCGTGTGTTTGAACAAGTCTTGAATGTTCATGGAATCGGAACCGATGACTTGTTCCACGAACTGGGTGGCGATTCTATCTCGGCAATGAAAGCCAGCTTTTTGTTGAAAGAGCAGGGGGTTGCTCTGGATGTGAGAGACTTGTTAGTTCATCAATCTCCTGTTGCTCTAGGGAAACGGTTACTTCAAACTACATCTGAAGATGATCAGCAGCTTCAATCGGAAGGTTTACCAGAACGAATATCCGGTGGAGCGAAGACATTCGGTTCACAACAGAAGCAATTGCAACAGGTTTTGGGTGATTCGGAACGGAAGCAACTGATGGTTGCCCGTGCAACCATTGCAGATCAACAAGAGGTATACAGAAGACAATTGACCGCAGAGGTGGAATTGGCCATATTGCCTCTTACCGCTTCCCAGTCCACACATCTCGGACGCGCAGAAAACGTTGGTGTTGTTATGCATTTCCCTGCCGACAAGACATATGAGGATATCCATCAAGCCATTCATGGATTGGTGCAGGAGCAGGAAATGATGAGGTGTTTGTACAATGGCACTATGGCCAAAAGTTGGAGCTTGCGGGAGCATCCTGCCGGATTTAAAGTACCACACGTCAAACTTGAGACAACCTGCTCCGAAGCAGTAATGGAACAATTGGTTTCTGAATTGTACTATGACAGATTTGAAGAGGATGGACCAGACCGTTTGTTGTACCGAATGGTAGTCATTGAGAACAGCAGAACCGGAGCGAAAGTTTTGGTGTATTCTTCTCATCATGCTTTATCCGACGGGTTAAGTTGCAGTTTAATTGCTGAGGTATTAACAGGGGCGGCATCCACGTTGCACGGGGGAAAACATCCTACCCGATATCGTGATTACCTGCGACGGATCGAGGAGGGGCCGATCGGAATAAGCTTTATGGAACTGGAGCGTCGCTTCGAACTGGGAACGTATCGTCAGCTTCTTCTAGGCATGAGTAACAAGCTCGCGGAGTTCCCGGCCCAGAAGAGCACATCGATCACGTTGGAATGGGAGCTTGCAGGAGGAAACCCGGAGGAAGGCTGGCTGAAGGTGCTCGGTTTGCTAGCGGTTTTTGGGCGGGAATATCTTGAACTACAGCAATTGCCTGTACAATTGGTCAGCAGTGGAAGACGATATGGGGAGCATACCTATTATCATCTTGTCGGTAATTTTACGGACTATATTCCATTGGTGCTGGATACCCATTCCCCAGCGGAGCAACTCTTGCAGCAAATTCAAGCATTGAATCAAACGACTTCCGCTCACCAGATCCGTTTCACTGATATGGAAGATCAAGGCACAGGCAAGGGGATTCTGCTCAATTATTTTGGAGCTATACAAGCGGAACCAGAAGATAACGTCATACCTGATGGGGGACCTTCTTTTGCAGAAGCGGCTGATCATTATGGGATTTATTTCTACGTCAGACATGTCGGTTGCAACATGCAAGTGCATATCGCTCTTCCATTCGAGACGAGTGCCGAAGAACTGGAGAAGAAACTGACAGCAGGAATGATTACGGTGCAGTAGCTCAAATCACTAAAACTTTCTTGAAATCTCCGGGCATGTTGCGATGTTCGGAGATTTCAGACTTGATGTACGAAAGGGCGGTGCAGCATTGGGCACAACCGTTGTGTTCAGTTTTCCGTATTTTGGTCATGTTAATCCTACAGTGAGGTTGGTTCAAGAACTGGCCAACCGAGGGGAACAGGTCTATTACTATACCACAGATGCGTATATGAAATATGTACAAATGGAAGGCGTGATATGTCGAAGTTACGGGGATGTGCTTCCACTGTTAGACGAAGAGATCCCTATTCTTACGACAGACCCATTGAAAGTGTTAGACCAGCTTGTTCCACATAAACTGAATAAACATCAGAAGATGGTTCGTTTACTCCTTGAACAGGTGATGGAGGATGATCCAGACTACATTATCCGGGACTGCGAATCTTATTGGGGAAAAATGATCGGCACTATGCTTGATATTCCGGTGATTTGTTATATCACTACCATTGCTTTGAATGAAACGATGATGGATCTTCATCATGACTATTTTGTTGCCAATGTATTCGGAAATACGACAGGACGTATGGCGTGGCTTCCCGAGTCCGGCAGTTTCAGCGAATATTTGAATGAATATACAAGGCAACTCTCTCTTCCATATTCTGTAGAATATAGGGCGATCGATGCCTTTTCCGGGGCGGACGACCTTAATCTTGTTTTTACTTCACGGGTTTTCCAGCCATTTATAGAGTCGTTTGGTTCGGATTATCTGTTTCTGGGTCCGATGATTCGTGAGGAGGAACAAGAGGGCGGAGACCTGCCGCATGTTGAACAGGATCTGCCTGTAATCTACATATCGATGGGAACCGTATATAACGACTGTCTTCTTTTTTATCGAAAATGTATCGAAGCATTTCAGGAACATCGGTGGAACGTAATCATGTCTGTCGGACAGCGAATCTCTCTTGAAGAATTGGGGGAGTTTCCCGAGCATTTTACTGTTCGATCCCATGTTCCTCAGCGAAGACTGCTCCAATATGTGGATGTGTTCATTACACATGGAGGTCATAACAGTACCAATGAAGCACTCTACCACGGAGTGCCTATGCTGGTGTTCCCGCAAGCAGCGGATCAGTTTGCTGTGTCCAGCCGGATTGAGGCATTGGGGGCAGGAAGCATCGGCGATAGCCAACACTGCACACCTTCAGATATTTCGTTTATGACGGAACGTATCCTCCATGATAAGGCTTATGCTGAGTCCTGCAAGAGGGTCGGGGAAGAGATCCGTACGGAAGGCGGAGTGAAGCTGGGCGTTGACGGTATTTTTGCGTATCTTGACGAAGGAGTTCTGATAGGTAATACAAATGAGTAATACGTGTGAATCGTATGACGAAGGGAGTCCGCTATGGCAACGGTAATGATATTTAGCCTTCCATTTTTCAGCCATGTTAAACCAACACTACCCCTTGTTGCAGAGTTGCTGGCACGTGGAGAGACCGTGATTTATTATTCGGATGAACAATATAGAGGGTTGCTTGCCGATTATGATGTGGATTTTCGAAGCTATGGGAATATGAGAGAGTTGTTTGTGGACGACAATGATCCGGGCCTATTTTTGAGTAATCCGCAGACGATGCTGGAGCATCTAGTTCCTGGAGTGATCCAGAAAAGCAGGGCCGTTCTTCATGCGATTTTGGCAGAAGTTATGGCTGAGCAACCGGACTACATTGTCAGGGACAGTGACGCTCATTGGGGCAAACTGATTGCAGAACTGCTTGAGGTGCCAGTGGCCTGTTATGTCCTAACGTTTGCGATCAATCAGGCGCTTTTGGAGAAAGACCATCATTTTCTCATACACAAGGTATTCAGAATCCAAGAAGGCTACGCATTTGCAGACACGACGGCCAGCGAACTAAACCGTTTGGCGGGAGAACTGGCTGAAAGGCATCATATTCAAGATTTTGGCCTGGTAGATGCGTTTAGTGGGAATGAAGAATTAAATCTAGTATATACGTCAAAAGTATTCCAGCCACATTCGGATGTGTTTGATGACCGTTTTGTGTTTATAGGTCCACAGTTCCCTAATGTTAGCTCTGAAATGCTTCAATCCATGAGGATAAGAACGAAACAGGAGCATGAGCTTCCCCTGATTTACATTTCGTTTGGCTCCATCTATACAGATCGCCCGGATTTCTACCTGAAATGTATTGAAGCTTTCAGATACAGCGAAGCTCAAATCATTATGTCAGTAGGGAAAAGGATTGATATTTCATCCTTGGGAGACATTCCCGAAAATATGACGGTATCTGCATTTGTTCCTCAGTTGGAGATTTTAAGCAAGGCAGATATTTTTATCTCTCATGCCGGTTATAACAGTGTGTCCGAAGCCCTTGCATTTGGCGTGCCAATGATTCTGTTCCCTCAAGGGGCTGATCAATTTGCAATTGCATCGAGATTGGAAGAATTGGGAGTCGGTGTGTATGGCCGTGATATGAACATGCCTGCTTCAGATCTAAAGGACATGACGTTTGAAACGATGAGAAGTGAGAAGATGAGAGCTGAAGCGGTGAGATTGGGGAGCAGTTTTTTTGAAACGGGAGGTATGGTGGAGGGCGTGAGTAGAATTTTGGAATTCGTCGAACAAACATAAGATGCAGGCTTATCATCCAACAAACGTTGTTAAGCTAGAATTAATCTAGAGTTAGTTCATTTAAACCCAATGCCAATGCTACAAGATCGGAATCACTGCTTATGATTTTGCTCATGTTAAATGCGAGTCTTGGATTTACACTGGATATAGAGTAGTAATAGAACCAGAATAAATACAGAGCAATACAGAGAGAGAAGACAGGTACTGTTAAACAGTGCCTGTCCTTTTTTTATTGTTGTTACGTTCATCAGAAATAATAAGCGGAAAAGAAGAAGAACGAGGCTTTTTTGACCGTTTAGGAGCACAAAGTATGACATGCCTTAAGAAGATGCACTTCCGTAAAAATTTAATTGTAAACGCTTTAAAAATTCATGGACAAACGCTTCATAAGGGTGATATATTGTTTCTGTAAGAAACAATATTATTTATAACGAATATAAAAATGAATAAAAGGATGGGATACACGATGAACAGCATCGAAACAACACTTAAATCCTTTGACGGAACACAGCTTTATTTCAGCAAAAATTTAGTTGAAAATGCGAAGGCCGCCATAGTCATTGTACACGGATTGGCAGAGCATGCCAGCCGCTATGATTATTTGACAGAGAAATTGAACGGCCGTGGATTCAACGTATACCGTTTTGACCATCGGGGTCATGCAAGATCGGAAGGACAACGAACATTTTATAGTGATTTTCATCATCTGATTGATGATGTCAACGCTGTAGTGGAGGTTGCACTGGAGGAGAGCGGCGATACGCCACTGTATATTATTGGACATAGTATGGGCGGTTTTGCTTCTTCATCATTTGGAACGAAATATCCGGGAAAAGTGAAAGGTATCGTATTATCAGGAGCGCTTACTCGATTTAATACGAAAGTGGCTGGAGAACTGCCGATGGCTCTGCCAGCAGGCACGTATTTCCCGAATGAACTCGGCAGCGGAGTATGCAGTGTTCCTGAGGTTGTATCCGCTTACGCTAATGACCCGCTGGTAGAAAAGCAGATTTCTGTAGATTTGTTTAACAGTCTGGGGTATGGAGTAGAATGGCTGAAAGAACATGCGAAGCAATTTGTTGATCCGGTGCTTGTGTTACATGGAGCGAATGATGGACTTGTTAGCGAAAAGGATTCCCGTGACTTCTACGGAGATATCGCTTCGGCAGATAAAACACTGAAAATCTATGCACATCTCATGCATGAAATATTTAATGAGACAGCACGGGATGAAGTGATTGAAGAAGCGATCTCATGGATTGAAAAACGAATCTGATTTCAGTAGAGTAATAGAGAGAGAATTCGAAGACGAAAGGGATTACGCATGAAATTAGATTGGATGGGTGACCATCGGGAGCTTGTCGAGAAGATCATCAAATACGGCAATGCCTACTCGAACACCTATAAGCTGCAACGAAGCTACGGAACAGATATGACATTCTCTGCAGCCCAGATTCAGACGCTTGAATACATTCTGGAAGCAGAGGATCAGGAAGAGAAGATGTCCGAGATGGCTGCTCGTTTGGGCGTTAGCCGCAGTACTTTTTCTAAAAATGTGAAGAATTTGACTGAAAAAGGACTACTTGAAAAATATCATCTGAGTGGTAACCGCAAAGATATTTACGTCAAACCGTCTGCCAAAGGTCGAGAGGTATACACGAAGTACACCGCATTTGTTCGTGAGCTTTGTTTTGATGACATATTTAAGCTCGCAGATCAGATTACGGAAGCCGACAAAAAAAGCTTTATTCGTATCATGGATCTGTTCGCTGATGTGCTTGTCTGGTATGGTGAAAAAGAACAAGAGCCGCGGAAACTCATCAAAATCGAACCGGATAGTTGATGAAAATTACGAAATGAAAATTAATTCCCTTACAGCGGTCTATACGCTTTAAGGGAATTTTTTTGCGTATAGGACATTCTACAGCCCATTCCCTCCGCGAATGTCGTTCATACAGTATAAAATGCCTAATGCAGAAATGCTGTATAACGATGCTAAACGCAGGGAGTGGGATATGTGAAAACCAACAGTAAAACAAAACTAACCGGACGTGTCATTTTTAAAGGGGATCCAGGGTATGAGGCAGCACGTAAAAACTGGGACCCGCATACCGACAGGTATCCTAAAGTCTTCGTTTTTGCTCAAAAAACGAAAGATGTCTCCAATGCCATCAAATGGGCTCGTGAGAACAACGTACCGATTCGTCCGCGAAGTGGAAGACATGCGCTTGAGGTTAATCTGTCACAGGTGAACGGCGGGATTGTCATTGATGTCAGTGATCTGAACACCATCAAGCTGAACAAAACAACAGGAACAGCCGTTGTGGGAGCGGGAAACCGAGTTGGCAGAATTGCACATACACTCGCACGTCAGGGATTCATTGCTCCATTCGGGGATAGCCCAACCGTTGGTATAGGTGGTATTACGCTTGGGGGAGGGATCGGGCCTCTTCAACGAACGATCGGTCTGATCAGTGACAATCTGCTGGAATTCGAGATGGTGGATGCAAACGGGAAAATCATTCGTGCGAACAAAAAATGTAACGCTGATCTGTTCTGGGCATCGCAAGGTGGTGGCGGAGGAAATTTTGGAGTCTATACCCGTTACAAATTCAAAGTACGCCGGGCACCAGCCAGAGCGACAGTATATCGGATCACCTGGCCTTGGGCTCAGTTCGAGAAGGTACTCAAAGTGTGGCAAAAGTGGGCGCCTTCCGTTGATACCCGGCTCGGGAGTGAGCTGTCTATCGGCCCCAAAAAAGGCGGCAATGTCAGTATGGAAGGTTTGTTTCTGGGTTCTAAATCCGGGGCACTGCGTTTGTTAAAGCCGATGACCAGCACGGGCACACCATCCCAGACGATCATACGTTCAGTGCCTTATACAGAGGCGGTTACTTTTCTTCTACCTCCAGATCCTGTGCTTACTCAGAGATACAGTAATCAATTTTCTTCCGGATTTGGACGAAAGCCGTTCCCGGATCGGGCAATCAAATCGATGCGAGCGTTTCTGGAAAATGTGGAAGGCGAATTCGCCGGTTTCTTTTTCCTCAACTGGGGCGGAGCTGTCAGTCGTAAATCACCTACATCTACAGCATTCTACTGGCGTAAAGCCAAGTTCTATGTGGAATGGAACAGCTCCTGGACGAAACCGTCCCAGGCAGCCAAAAATATTGCCATTGTGCGTAACACACGCCAAAAATTACAGCCTTACATCGTCGGTTCCTACATTAATGTACCGGATCAAGGCATCAAACGCTCAGGTCCAGTGTACTACGGGGCGAACTACGCCAGATTACGCAGAGTCAAAGCCAAATACGATCCCCAAAATGTGTTCAACAACCCGCAAAGCATTCCTCCGGCACGTGGCCTGTAGTTATATCAAAGGAATAGAAAAGGAGCCGCTTGGTGCGGCTCCAGCGATGTAGACATGCCTGGCCTGTTACTTTTTCTGGTTAGCCAGCCACTCCATAAGCGTTACGCTTTTACCTTTGATTTTCACAGGTTTACCATCGAAGTCTTTGGAAATGTCATTGTTTAAAACAGGAATCCAGGACCAGTGTCCATTATACTCGTATGGGGTGTTATCGCCATTTCCTTTGGTGTATACTCCACTTAAATCCAGCACCTTATCAAAATAGGAGTAATGAGCATTTTTGGCTCCCGCAGCAATCAGGCGTTTGTAGGTAGCTGTTGACGTTTTGGACGTATCCACCGTCTGATCCGCTCCTGCCGCCGTGAACCAGATCGGAATATTTTTAAGTTTGGCGATATCCTGTTTGCTCAACAAACGATCCTCGTACGCTTCTGCGGAAGGATAAGCAGCTGCAAAATAATCCGGGTTCGCAAGCAACATGTTCAAAGTCATAAATCCGCCATTGGAGCAACCGCCAATGTAGATTCGGTCTGTATCAATATCCGTAGCATGCTGCTTCACATATTGTTTGATCAACGCAGTTAACGATTTCGTATACATACTCTTTCCGTCTTTGGTATATTGCCCGGTTCCGTCATTCATCCAGAAGGTTGGAGTCTGGGGCACCAACACAGCAGCATCTCCAAAATACTTTTGGATCGATTCATCGGCTAAAGAGGTCACCTTATTACCCAGCAGGGCAATTCGCGGATCCGTACCTCCTTCACCGGCACCATGAAGCCAGATGATCAGTGGTTTTTTCTTGTTGGTTTCCGGCATATAGGAAGCGTACGTTAGATTAATCTGACCGAACTTGGAGTCCTTGTAACTGAATTTGCCGGATGTATCAAACACGTCGACACCTTGTTCGATCATGGTATGCGGGGTGTCTGGTCTTGTGGTCAAATGCTCAACGGCATTGCCCATGGTATCTTGAAGGGATTTTTGCTGAACAATCGTATATTGAAGCTCAACATACTTATTGGTAAACGATTGCAGATCAAACATAAACGGACTTGCGGTCATTAGATCGGGATGGACTTTCATCTCAATCGTAATATATTGTCCTGCGGAGAGGGAGGTTTTATTGCCGTCTTTGTCCGAAAGATAAGCTCTCTCGATCGTTCTGCTACTGCTGTCTGAGCCATCATACTTTTGCTGCGTTTGAAAATTAATCATTGGATAATTACGTTCCGCAAGAACCTTGAAGGTGTCTTTGGTCAGTGTATTTCCTTGAATGGCTACACCTGTATCCAGAATAATCTTGTAAACACCCGGACCCCAGTCATAACCTTTGGTTACGAGGGAGTAGGAGAAAGGAGTGCGTGACTCGGTAGAATTGTTTGCGCTTACATTTGTGGATGCGAGGAGAGTGGAAGTTAAAGCCAGAGCCAGGAAACCTGAAAGCAGTCCTTTTTTCATCTTCATCAGCATATACCTCCGAATATATTATGTATGTCACCTTTATCATTGTACCATTTCAGGAGGAACATGGGAAATATTGCAACATTTCCTGCTGTTTAACATGCAAAAGAACCGCTTGAAAATCACCTCTAGGTGAGATCCAAACGGTTCCTTTTAGTTGTATTATTGTTTAACAGCTTCGCCGGCAAACACTTCAACGTTCATTGGTGCAGCCATGAATGCCGCAGCTTGTTGAACAAAGGCCAGGAAGTGAGCACTAGAGTTGTGAGCAGCGGTTGCTGGCTCATCTTTCCACAGCTCGATCATCGTGTAGCTTTGCTCACGTTCTGTGCTTTTCACCAGATCATAGCTGATGTTGCCTTCTTCTTGACGTGTCGCAGCGATCAGTTCTTTGGCAGCAGCCAAGAAAGCTTGCTCTTGAGCGGCTTGTACTTGCAAATGTGCATGAATGATAATCATAGTTGTGACCTCCAGATAGTTGTATGTTTACAAAAAGATTTAATCAATACAAGACAATAACGTTATGTGTTTCATCTTAAGAAGCAGATTGAGCAATTTATAATAAAAGCGGTTGTACTCGCTTAAGCCCAAGTTGTGATCGTATCTACAGGCAGACGGTAAGATGGGTGACCTTCTTTGGCAGATTTACCAATCGAGATCAGCATAACCGGTTGATAACGGTCTTTATCCATGCCGAATGTTTCAGCGATTTGAGCTTTTTCGTATCCGCCAATTGGGTTTGTATCGTAACCGTGAGCACGTGCAGCCAACATCAATTGCATGGAAGCCAGACCAGCATCGATCAGGTTAACGTCACGCAGATCGGAAGCAGGCATATTGTCGTAATAAGGTTTAACCACTTTAACTTGTTGTTCAGCGATTTCTTTTGGCATAAATCCATGCTCCACAGCTTTACCAAAAATCTCTTCCAAGTACTCACCGTTTTTCATATCAATAAACACACCGATAACAGCAGCAGAAGTCAGCACTTGATTTTGGTTGAATTTTGCAAGTGGTGCGAGCTTTTCTTTGCCTTCAGGTGTATCAACAACAAGGAAACGCCAAGGTTGCATGTTTACGGAAGATGGAGCGCGAGAAGCTTCTGCCAAAATTTCAGTCATTTCTTCACGGCTGATTTTCACTTCTGGATCATACAATTTGACGGAACGACGACCGTACGTAATTTCGTTAAAATCATTTGTTTTTTGGAATTTGCTTTGTGTTGTAGACATGGAAATCTCTCCTCTATATATGGTTTAAAAATTGTTTTGCATACGTTCCAAGAAATCGGCCAGTGCCTGAATCTCATCTTCACTGAAACCATCCAGAATCTGATGAATATAGTTGGTTTTCTCTGCTTTATATCCTTCAATCTGTTTGCGCCCATGATCCGTGAGACGAACAAAAGTCACCCGATTATCCTCAGGATTTTTGCGTCTTGTAACCATGAGGTCAGCTTCAAGTTGTTTCAAGTGGCGAGTAATGGCAGCACTATCGATGTTAATGATTTTCTGGAGCATAGATTGGTTGATCTCATCTACCTGATCCAGCTCGTGCAGAATTTCAAAGCGAGAGGAACTGATCCCGGTACAGCGTTCAAACTTGGGACTGATTTTGTTCCCCAGTACATTCAGCAGATTAATGATCTGCTCTTCTTTGGAAACCATACGTGTCATGACTAGACCTCCCGGGTGAATCCAATCAACAACGGCGTATGTTAACAAATAATTAAAGTTGCCAGTATACAATGCCATTGCTTCATGATTCTGTAGCTCTCTCAATCGTTGATGGATCAATAGTTGATACGTCAATCATTGATGGCTCAATTAATATAACATGTCATAGATGAGAATGCAACAGGTTGAAAAAAAGAAAAAATAGATTTTTTCAGAACCTATCTTAACGTAGATATTCATAAAAAGGAGAGGTTAATAATATAGGTTGTCCCTAAAAGGATAATTTAACTCGGTTTGAGTTTTATTGAGAATTATTATCATTCAAACTATAATGAAAATAAAAAAGTGTCGGATTTTGTTGATGAAGAGTAAATTAGATAATTAATTTGGTGAGAAGTAGCGGCTTACCATATGGAAAGGGAGTTATCATGGAGAGGAATGACTGGATTAAACGACTGGAGCAATTATATCTTTCATCTGTTCATATCTGCCAATATGTCGGTATTTCAGGAGAAGCCCAGCACAGGGTATGGAAAAGATTCGCCGTATGCAGAGTAATGGATGGCAAAGGGACTTTGACAATTGATAACGTAATGCATACGTTGTCCCGTGACGATTGGTTTGTGCTTAGTCCAGGCATGCACGTGGAGTTACAGACAGATATTGAAGCCCCTGTCCGAGTGCAACTAATCTTATTTTCCGGTGTTGAACTTGTCCGAACAAACAATGTTTGGCACACGAAGCCGCTTGATTTTCCAATTACGGGTAAGCTTCACCTTCCAACCAATAGACGAGATATTCAAGAAATGATGGATCAATTCATCTATACAAACTTCGCTGCAGCCGAATCGGATAACATAGGCAAGAAATATCTTTTGCACCAGCTACTAATTCAGTTGATGACTAATGTTAAATCGTTTGTTCAACCTCATGTTGCAATGGACTTGGCCATAGATTATATGACACATCACTATACGAAGGACATTCGAATGCATGACATGGCCCGCCTTGCAGGGCTTAGTGTGAATCATTTTATAAGAACATTCAAACGTCAGTTTGGGATAACACCGATGGATTATATTCAGAAACAACGGATGACTCGGGCCAAACAGCTATTGTTTTCTACAGATAAAATCAAGATGATCGCGGAGCAGGTCGGATACAAGGACGAGCACTATTTCAGCCGGGTATTTAAAAAAAATGAAGGTGTTGCTCCAACGTTTTATATGAAAAATAAAGTTAACCGTATTGCAACATTATACTATGGACTGGATGATGTTGTTCTAACACTCGGGTTGGAACCTGTGTCTGCTTTATCTTATGTTCAGAGAGTGACTCATCCTACCCTTATGCCTGCACATCAAGCCGATTCTCCTCAAGGACTTATTCTGGACAGTTCCGGTCAGAACTATGATAAGTTGAAGGGATTGCGGCCAGATTTAATCATTACGAGTGACCGTATGGAACCGAATGAATCTCTGCATCATATTGCTCCTACGGCTATCCTTAAACACACGAATCAAGTAGGCAAAAGTTTGCTTTATATGGCAAATATCATGGGACGGAATGAATATGCTATTCGCTGGATTGAACAGCATGCGGATTTAAGCCATGTTCTTCAAAATCGTATTCACTCCGAATGGGGAAAGCAGTCGGCAATGTTTATCCGCGTTTCCTCCGAATTCTATCGGATGTATGGATTGCATAATCAGACCGGTTCCTTGCTGTATGATGATATGGGATTACATATGCCAGAGAATTACCCAAGCGAACAGTGGGCTGTGGAGATGAACATCAATGATGTACAGCTATACAACGCGGATCATCTATTTGTTATGGTGGATCCTACAGCAGAAGCGAGAACTCAATTTCAACGTTTGATGAAATCTGATGGATGGATAACATCGAAGGCTGTACAGGAAGGTCATGTTTATGATGCAGGGGATATGTTCTTCCAAACGCTGGGTCCAACCGGGCGTGTAAGAGCTATGAAGTATGTGGCCAAGCAGCTTGGTGTTACCGTAGGGTGATATTTTACACGTAAAGAGAGTGGAATAATCCATGGAAAGCTTGTTTGCTTTTTTCTACCATAATGATAATGATTATTATTATTAAGTAGAGAAGGGGAATTAAAAAGAAATGCTAAGACAGAGAACAGCCTATATGATCTTGTTGTCCCTGCTCATGCTCGTTCTAGTAGCATGTGGTAAGTCGACAACGGAAGCAACAGATGCAACATCTTCAAAAAAGGCAACCACGGTGGAAGACAAGAGCACACAAACAATTAAACACCTAAAGGGTACTTCGGTTGTACCCAAAAAAATAGAGCGTATGGTTGTGTTATCTGCTGCTTATATTGATCACATGCTTACCATTGGTGAGAAACCTGCTGGTGTTAATGTAGAAATACGCTACGGTGGAGATTACTTGCCTTATCTGGCAGATCAGCTTCAAGGGGTTCCAACGGTAGGTTCGGCAGATAGTCCCAACCTTGAGGCCATTGTTCAGATTGATCCGGATGTGATTGTAATTGAGAGTCGAACAGCTGAAAATTCATATGATCAGTTGGAGAAAATTGCTCCTACGATTGTATTAGGTGACGATTGGATGGATTACAACGGCGATACAGAGTATTGGACTCAAGATTTACTGACTATTGCTGGAATGTACAACAAGGTTGATCTGGCCAAAGAAAAAATCGCGGAAGTAGAGCAACAAGCCGATCAACTTAAAGCTAAAATAGAGCAATTGGATCAGAAAAAACTGGCTTACCTAAGAGTAAGGGAGAAGAACCTGCAGATTTATGCGGCAACAGGTCACCCAACCAACACGCTCTTGTATCATGATCTTGGGTTTGAACCTTCTGCAGTGACACCTGCAGAACAACGTGAGGATCTGTCTATGGAGAAGATAGCAGATATCGATGCCAATTATGTTGTGCTTGAAGCAGATCCTAATGCCCAGGATTATTTAAGTAAGATGAAAGAAAGCTCACTTTGGAAAAACGTCCCGGCTGTTGTAACTGGTCAGGTCTATCAAACCGATTCCTTCTGGTTGTTTAAAGGATGGGGAGCTATAGGACGAATCGAAATATTAAATGAAATTAAAGATATGATTCAATAGATGGTACTTTATTCAGGGAATGACCGTGAAGAGATGGTGGCTGTTTTGGAATCGTCTTTTGTGACGAGTATCCGTGGGGCCGATGATTCTTCCACCTATGTTTTTGCTGCCGGTGACTTGCTACATGATGAGAAGAGAGACTTGATATTACACCAACAAGCCATACAACAAGGACTCGATCAAGGCGGCACAGGAAGTGTGGCGGTGGGTACCCTTTTTGCCAAGCGATATTCGGTATGGGTTATGGCTGTAATCTCAGCTTGCAGTTTATACGATACTGTTCTAAATATCGAGGATAATGTTGTACGATTCGTATTGAATGGCACGGGCGGCATGCGCTATGAGACTCGGTTGGAAAGAAGTCTGGATAATGGTTCAGGACTGGGGATTGGGGCAAATGTAGCTCCAACTAGTGAGGTTTTGGCTCAACGCAGGACAGAAATTAGTATGCTACGGGATCGTTTACAGCTACACTTGGGACGTATTTTCCAATCAGTTGCTGCGGCAACAGGAGCAAGCATAAGGGTTATGAATGAACTGGTGGCGCATAATGTACAACAATTATTTACACAAGCGATCGAAGATCACGCGATATGGAAGACGGATAAGCGTCTTGAGCTCATTAAGCATGATGCACATGTATGGCTAGAGGAGTCAACCGATAATACATTTTTCACTCGGTTACAACGCTTTGAACATCCGGAATGGCAGGGCCCTCAGCTTCTGATCCGCAGGTATTGCTGTCTGGCGTATCAAGTGGGTAGCGGCAGTTCTGCCCACGGCTATTGTAACACTTGTCCAAAACTAGATTCAGAATCGCGATGGCGCATGCTTTTGAAATCGGATGATTAAAGAATTTGTTTTATAAAAATACAGTTACAGTCGGTGTATTTTAATCTCCGAAGGTAGCTGTTTTTTTGCGTTAGAGAGAGTTGTTTTTATGAGTGGTATACCCTGACAAGAGCGCAAGTGATCTTCAAAGAATAAAGAGTATCTCAGCGCAAATTTTAAACATAGTAATTTTCTTTAGTATGAGGAAACAAGTATACCTAACTTTTTTAGGTTGAATGACAATTACGTTTCTGTTAGCTTCCCCTACTGGATTTCAACTCATATAATAACGCTAATTCTATTCGGATATTGCAATGCAACCTAGAGATAAATATGTATGAATGCAACGGAGCCTGTTCTAGATAGATCATGAAAGGGTTGGTGAAGTATGGGCCTCGAAGCTTTGAATGAACGTGTGAAGCATGATTTAGCGTATTTATGTTTTGGAGGTACCAGCTGGGTTCGTACAAGAGAGCACGCAGAGGGGCATGTCTATGATGTTGTTATTGTAGGCGGTGGACAGAGTGGCCTTGGGGCTGCATTTGGACTTTTGCGCGAACGGATCTCGAATATTCTGATCATCGACGAAAATGTGGAAGGGCAAGAAGGGCCATGGGAAACTTATGCACGGATGGTAACGTTGCGGACGCCGAAACATCTAACTTCCATTGATCTGGGTATTCCCTCTCTGACGTTTCGTGCATGGTGGGAGGCTCAGGAGGGTGTTGAGGGATGGCAGAAGATCGATAAAATTCCTCGCAGTGACTGGATGAATTATTTGCGTTGGTATCGGGAAATCCTGGACCTTCCAGTACAGAACGAAGTTAAGTTAGACCTCATTGAACCTGGGCAGGATGGAATTCATCGTCTACATGTAACCGAACTAGGAATTCGTGAAAAGCACATTTTGGCTCGGAAAGTTGTGCTTGCAACGGGTATTCAAGGAGGCGGCGAGTGGCATGTACCCTCACTGATCTCAGATCATCTGCCGCGAGAGTTGTATGCCCATACTTCAGAAATGATTGATTTTGAACGGTTAAAAGGAAAAAAGGTTGCAGTGCTCGGCGGTGGAGCCTCAGCTTTTGATAATGCAAACCACGCGCTAGCCTCAGGTGTGGCTGAAGCTCATGTTTTTGTCAGACGTGAACAATTACCACGAGTCAATCCGATTCGCCAAATGGAACAATCCGGCATGATCGAGCGGTTTCACGCTTTACCTATAGCTGATAAGTATCAGGTGATATCTCACTTTTTCAAATATAATCAGCCACCTACCAATGATACGTTCAACCGGGCCGCATCTTGGCCTGGATTCGAGTTGCATCTGGACTCACCATGGTTAAGCGTGCAAGCTACGGATCAAGGAGCAAAGGTTGAAACGGCACATGGAAGTTATACGTTTGATTTTCTTATTGTAAGCACAGGTCTGCTCAGCGATCCCGCTCTCCGTCCCGAACTGCAACTCGTGGAACAGCACATTGCTCGCTGGCAAGATTGTTACGAAGCCCCGCTGGAAGTTCGAAATGTGCTACTTGATGCACACCCCTTTTTAAGCCCTGGATTTGCAATGACCAGTAAAAGTGAACAGGGAAAAACGCTACTGCATGGCTTGTTTATATTCAATTATTCTGCACTGGCCAGTTGTGGATTGTCTGCTTCAGCGATATCGGGCACCAGAAGTGCCATCCCCAAACTGGTTGCAGGTATAGCTGATCAATTGTTCCTCGATGACCGGGAGGAGACACTTCGTGGGTTTTATGATTACAATGAGCTGGAATTTACGGAGATATGGGTGAAACGCCGGGTTCTTGGCTGAGGCGATCATATGATATATTTCGTGCAGCGAGGGGATGCTGTACGTTTTTTTTTGTTTTTTTACATTGTGACTTACACTCGGTGTCGATTTATTGTAAAATGTCGTTTGGATCATGTTAAAGGCAGGGATAAAAAATGGAACAAAAGAAACAAATAAAACAAATGAATTATGAGCAATTCAGGGCTCATGTGAAAAAGGCATCACGTATACGCAATGTACCTCTAATTAAAATTGTGGCATTTCAAGAGAAATTTATGAAAATTGAGGAAGTACAGTTCTATGATGTGGAGCAAAATTATATGAGTGTGCAAGCCTGTAATACGTTGTGGATGAACCTTGAGAACAAATCATTCCGTAATATGGTGTCCCAACCATTACAGGTCTATCGGCAGATGCCCAATCTTGGGCGGCTTTCTTTCGAGAATCTGATCCGTGAATTATATGATACTGCTGTCCCCATCTTGATGGATTATGACCCTGATGAATATTACACCCTGGAACAGTTAATTGAGATCCTGACAACGGATGAGGAGAAGCTAATCGAGCAACTGGAGATGGGAAGATTCAAGGGTGCTTTTATTAACGAAGAAGGAAAATGGCTCAAACCCAAACCAGAAGTGGAAAGCGCGGAGTTATTGTAGAAATAAGCCGTATTATACAAAAACGTCAAAATCCTGCAGCACTGCCACCAGAAGCGGCGGTTGTTGCAGGATTTTTAATGACAAGTCTTAATGAGCACGACGAACTACAAATCCATCTCTGCAACAATTGGGAGATCCAGGTATCGATAAGATACGCTGGCCCTGAATCAGGATTCCTTTATCTCTGATACATAAGGCAGGAGGGCGGCCGTTCAGACGACAGTTTCTGAAAGCAACTGGACTAAGACGAGACATGGAGGCAATGGAACCACCTACGGAGGGAGCCTCAACGATCCATTCGGCAGAGCTTTGAGGGCCTGTATATCGTTGAATAGTTCGGAAAGTCCAGCCTTTAGTGAGGTTGATCAAGCTAATGCACCAGGAATGGCGAGTTAACTTCGTAATGATACCGCGCATGCAGTCACCTGGGCTTACTGGGTTGGGAATCATGGTTTCGGTTGCCGGAAGAATCTCCCACCAGGCATAATAGACGGGTTTGCCTTGTATCCAATCGTGGGCTGTTCCCGTCTGAATCAGATCTGTGTTTGCGAAGCCGTCAATGCCAATCCATGCAGAGGAATACGAATTGCGGGAGGAAGGCAGAACATATGGTACAGTCCAATCAGCAGAAATCCGCCTATAGGGATGAGTTGTTTTTCTTTTTGCGTAACCGCTCCAATTGAAGGAAATCCAGCCCGAACGCGGGCGTGAAGATTCTTTGGTTGGATGTAACACACAGGGTTTCCGTCGTTTGATCGTACGGTCTGACATTGAAGTCATCACCTCTCCGTTGTAGGGACTAGGTTATCAGATGCGTACTATGGACTATTGGATAGGGACACTTGGACAAGAAAATAAGTCGAACGGTGAAAGTTTTTGAAGGTTTTCGAATTCTTTTGAATGAAAACGATTGTTTTTTACGGAATTTATGATACTATAGAAGCAGTTGGAGGAATGCATATGCTGACTGAAGAACGATATGCTGCAATTGTAGAGCGCTTACATTTACAGGGAATTGTGAAGTTGCAAGAGCTTGTTGATGTGTTGGGTGTTTCTGAATCCACGATTAGAAGAGATTTGATTGATTTGGAAAGCCGTCAGATGCTCAAACGTATTCATGGTGGTGCTTCACTGGTGAATGAAAAGTCATTAGAACCAGGCATGGAGGAAAAAACGTTCAAAAACATTCAACAGAAGACAGTGATTGCCCGCCTGGCAGCGCAGGAAATCCAGAACGGGGAGTGCATTTATCTAGATGCCGGCACAACAACACTCGCTATGATCCCTTTTATAGAAGCTAGGGATGTAACCGTGGTCACCAATGGACTATCCCATGTGGAGGCGCTGGTAAGCAAACGAATTCGCAGTTACTTGCTGGGTGGCATGATGAAAATTCATACCAAAGCGGTGATCGGCAGTATCGCGCTACAGAACATGGACAATTTCCGATTTGACAAGTGTTTTCTAGGAAGTAACGGAGTAGATCCGGAAATGGGGTATACAACTCCTGATCCAGAGGAAGCCTTGATTAAGAGGCGTGCACATCAATTGTCAGGGAAATCTTATGTGCTGGCTGATTCCAGCAAAATCGGGGATATTACTTTTGCCAAATTGTTTGATTTGGAGGAGGCAGATTTGATTACGGAGCGAATGCCTGAACATTGGCGTGCAGTAATCACCCAGAAAACTAAAATAATTGAGGGATAGCGATGATATATACGATAACACTCAACCCGTCCATTGATTACATCGTCGAAGTGCACGATTTGAAGCTCGGCGGACTTAACCGCATGAATCGGGATTTGAAATTACCTGGCGGGAAAGGCATTAACGTTTCCAGAATTCTGAATCAACTCGGTGCTGCGAACACAGCTATCGGATTTTTGGGTGGGTTCACGGGACGTTTCATCAATGACAAGTTGCAGGAGGATGCGATTCAAACGGATTTTGTCACCATTGCAGATGATACTCGCATCAACATTAAGCTGAAGCACGGGGATGAGACAGAAATTAACGGTCTTGGACCAGCGATTCGTACAGAAGAGGCAGAGCAATTACTGAATAAACTATCTTCCTTGCAAAAAGGAGATATCGTCATTCTCTCTGGTAGCGTTCCGCCATCACTTGGTTCAGATTTCTATGATCGGCTCATTCATGTATGCAAACAGACAGAAGCCGAGTTTGTTATTGATACAACAGGGCCTGCTCTGATGGAAGCACTCGTTCACCAACCGTTGCTGGTGAAGCCGAACCATCATGAACTAGCTGAATTGTTTGGCGTAACCATCGAAACACGTGAGGAATTGGTTTCTTACGGACGTAAATTGCTCGAAGCAGGTGCCAAGCATGTGTTGATCTCTATGGCTGGAGAAGGAGCATTGTTCATCACCGAGAAGAATGTCTATCACGCAACTGTACCTAAAGGGACTGTGAAAAATTCCGTTGGTGCTGGTGATTCGATGATTGGCGGATTTGTTGGTACCTATGTGTTGCAAGGAGACTTGCTTGAAGCATTCCGTACAGGGGTAGCTTCCGGCAGTGCGACAGCCTTCTCAGATGACCTCGCTACACGTGAGTTTATTGACGAATTGCGTAATCAGGTGACGATTACAACGCTTTAATTACCTTGAATAACTGATATAAGGCCTGCCATGTGCAGGCCGACCGAACTTAAGGGAGTGTTCCAAGATGAAAATCACTGACTTAATGATCCAGGAAACGATGATTATGGATCTGCAAGCAACAACCAAAGACGAGGCGATCGACGAACTGATTGCAAGTCTTAACCAGAGTGGACGTATTAATGATCCAGCATTGTTTAAAGAAATGATCTACAAAAGAGAAGCCGAGTCCAGCACTGGCATCGGCGGCGGTATTGCTATGCCACACGCAAAAACCAAAGCGGTCAATGAACCAACGGTCGTTTTTGCAAAAAGTAAACAGGGTTTGGACTTTGAAGCATTGGATGACGAGCCTGCTCATATCTTCTTCATGATTGCAGCACCAGAAGGCGCAGGCAATACACATCTCCGCACACTAGCGGCTCTTTCAAGGCTGTTGGTTGATAGCGATTTCATCGCTGAGCTGATGAACACGAATACGCCGCAAGAAGTTAGCGCTTTGTTTGATGCGAAACAAGCTGAAGCTGCGGAGAAGGAAGCTGCGAAAGAGAAGGCTAAAGCAGAGAGAGTAGCACAAGCATCTTCGACTGAAAGTGGTGCTAACAACGTGAAAAACAACTCCGGTGTCATTGTTGGAAACGCAAATACAGAAGAATTTGTTGTTGCTGTTACAGCATGTCCAACGGGGATTGCCCATACATTTATGGCTGAGGATGCTTTGAAGAAAAAAGCCCAAGAGATGGGCATCAACATTCGTGTTGAGACCAACGGTTCCGAAGGCGCACAAAACGTATTGACAGCTGACGAGATCGCTCGTGCCAAAGGGGTTATCATTGCAGCTGACAAAAACGTCGAGATGGCTCGTTTTGACGGTAAACCTGTGTTGCAAAGACCGGTAAGTGACGGTATCCGTAAATCCGAAGAACTGATCCGCAAAGCGGTCAACGGCGATGCACCAATCTATCGCAGCCAAGGTAGCAGCGCGAAGGATGAAGGTGCAGGCGATAGCAAGATAAGCGTAGGAAGCAAAATTTACAAAGATTTGATGAACGGGATTTCACACATGCTGCCATTCGTTGTCGGCGGTGGTATACTGCTTGCTATTTCTTTCTTGGTTGAACAGCTTGGAGGTTCTGACAATCCGATTTTTAAACTGCTGCAAACAATTGGTGGCGAAGGAGCATTCCACTTCTTGATTCCTGTGCTTGCGGGATTCATTGCGATGAGTATTGGTGACCGCCCAGCCCTGATGCCTGGTATGGTTGGTGGATTGATGGCTGTAAACTCCAATGCCGGTTTCCTTGGTGGTTTAGCTGCCGGTTTCCTTGCGGGTTATGTGGTCATTGGTCTGCGTAAAGCGCTAAAAGGCCTGCCCAAAGCCATTGACGGCTTGAAACCGATCCTGCTCTATCCGGTTCTTGGTTTGCTGATCGTTGGTACGATTGCTTATTACATTTTTGATCCGGTTTTCGGAGCTTTGAACACATGGCTTGTAGATGCACTCGGTAATCTGGGAACAGGTAACAAGGTATTGCTTGGTTTGCTGCTCGGCGGCATGATGGCGATTGATATGGGTGGTCCGTTTAACAAAGCGGCTTATACCTTTGCGATTGGCGTATTTACATCCAGCGGAAATACAGACGGGGCATGGATGGCAGCGGTTATGGCAGGCGGTATGGCTCCTCCACTGGCGATTGCCCTTGCAACAACGTTCTTTAAATCCAAATTCACGGAGCAAGAGCGTAAATCCGGTCTAACAAACTATGTACTCGGTCTTTCCTTTATTACAGAAGGTGCAATTCCATTTGCAGCGGCTGACCCGCTTCGTGTACTGACCTCCTGTATTATTGGTTCTGCGGTAGCAGGTGGACTTACTCAGCTGTGGAGCATTAACGTTCCAGCTCCACACGGTGGTATTTTCGCAGCGGCACTGGCTAACCATGCATTGCTCTTCCTGCTGGCTGTTGCGATTGGTTCTGTCATCTCGGGTCTCATTCTGGGATTGTGGAAAAAATCACCTACACTTGTTAAATAATAAATTAGGTTAATGTAAGTTCAGGTGAACTTGCTGTACCAATGGTAAAACGATTATCAACTCTAGGCATCCCTCCAGTGAAATTTTCATTGAAGGGATGTTTTTTTGTGTTTTTTGTTTCGTTTGGAGAGGGGGTATGATATGATGATTCTAGACTAAATGAAACTCGGTTTCACTAGATGGAACTTTGGGGATGACGGAAAGTAAAATCAAGGATATATTCGTAAGATATGTCCGAGAGAAAGAGGAGGAATCAAAATGGAGAAGGATCAGATCAAAAATCAGATGCGGAAGCAATTTTCTCAGAATGCCGAGCATTATGTCACAAGTGAAATTCATGCACAAGGTGAGGACCTTGCGTTGCTCGTTGCATCATCTCAGGCGGCAGAACATATGAGTGTGCTGGATATAGCAACGGGTGGAGGACATGTCGCGAATGCGCTTGCTCCGCTGGTAAGTCGCGTGACAGCCCTCGATCTGACTGAAGGAATGTTAGAGGTGGCTGCACGTTTTATCCAGGGCAATGGTCATGAAAATGTGGATTTTGTAACGGGAGATGCTGAGCATATTCCTTTTCCGGACAATAGCTTTGATCTGGTGACCTGCCGGATTGCAGCACATCATTTTCCGGATGTATCCTCGTTTGTTTCCGAGGCTTATCGGGTGACCAAACCTGGTGGCCGATTATTGTTTATTGACAATGTGGCTCCCGAGCAGGATGAACTAGATCGTTTCTACAACGACATAGAGAAAAGGCGTGACCCAAGTCATGTTCGGGCATGGCGGAAAACAGAATGGATTGGACTTTTGGAACGTATGGGGTATCGGGTTGAAACGATGGTTTCTTTTGCAAAAAAATTTCATTTTGATGATTGGTGCACACGTGCATCCCTCTTTGGAGAAGGGCGGCTGGAGCTTGAAGCAAGAATGCTACATGCGACGGGAAAGGTGAGAAGTTATTTTAATATCGTGGAGAAAGAGCAGGATGAAATTCTCAGCTTTGAAGGAGAAAGTGTGTATATCCAGGCAATCAAGCGTGGAGTGTGAGAGGGGAAGAGGCACGGTTCATATCCTAAAGAATAAAGAAACTTCAAAAGCAAAAAGCAGACCTCTCTTGTAAGAGAAGCCTGCTTTTATTTTTATTCCTGGTCTTGTTGCCTTCATTGTATTGCCAAAAGAATGAGCCTGTAATGTAGTATCCATTACCAAAGCTTTCCTTCGTTCATTCAGGGTTTTAAAATGACCTTGGTGCATTCATCTTCGTGGTCATTAAATATCCGGTAAGCCTCGCTCGCGTTATCCAGTGATACACGGTGTGAGATAATCTCAGTTGGATCAAATTCACCGGCTGTAATTTTACGGAATAGTTCGGGCATATAATGAATAACAGGAGCTTGTCCCATTTTAATGTTGATGTTACGCTCAAACAGGTTTCCCAAAGGAAACATATTATAGGAGGAGCCATATACGCCTGTAAGCTGTAGTGTTCCAAACTTGCGCACGGCTTTCATGCCGATTTCGATGGCACTCAGCGCCCCGCCATGGAGTTTTAGCTTCTGACCGATCTCTTCCAGCATGGACTTTTTGCCATCCATGCCAACACAGTCAATAACAACATCTGTTCCACCCTGAGTGATCTCGCGGATATGCTCACCCATATCATCATGCTCTTCAAAATTAAAAACCTCTACGTCATTCATACGTTTAGCCTTATCTAGTCGATAAGGCAGACGATCCACGGCAATAACCCGCTTGGCTCCTTTCATCCAGGCAAACTTTTGCGTCATTAGCCCAATAGGGCCACTGCCGAGTACAGTGACGGTATCCCCAGGCTTGACGCCAGCATTTTCAACACTCCAGTATGCCGTCGGCAACACGTCGGAAAGGAACAATAATGCCTCGTCTTCCAGCTCACAGGATTCGGGAATGACAAATGGAGTGAAGTTGCCGTAAGGCACTCGTAGCAGTTCAGCCTGACCGCCCGGATGACCACCATATCGCTCGGTGAACCCGAAGTACCCCCCGGTATGAATATCAGGATTTCCATTGGATTTGTCACATTGACTCTCCATATCGTGGTTACAGTAGAAGCATTGACCGCAAGCGATGTTAAAAGGCAGGACGACTCGATCCCCTTTTTTGACTCGCGTAACCTCAGGTCCGACCTCTTCCACAATGCCCATCGGTTCATGACCGATCACATAGTCTTTTGCAGCAGGTAGCGCGCCTTGATAGATATGCAAATCCGATCCACAGATCGCCGTTGAAGTAATACGAACGATAATGTCATCATGCTGTTGCAGTGCCGGATCTTCGACCTGTTTCACCTGAATGTCCTTGATGCCCTGAAACGTAACGGCTTTCATCTTCATATTCCTCCTTGGTCTATGTGGGGTTCTCTTCCTTTTACCCCATTTTCGTGCATATGATATAGGTTTATACTATTTTATACGACAGGCCACTTCACTTTCCGTAATGCATCCAGCAGTTCTGGAGGAGCATTCAGATTGTCTCGAACCAGATCACGCGGTGTTAGAGCCATCCATTGATTGAGAGAGACATCCTCAAAACGGTCACTTCGGAATATTTCCAAAAACCATAATGTGTCTTTTCCGGTATTTTGTATATAGTGCCCCATGGCAACGGGAACATACCCTACATCTCCGGCCCGGTAATCAAAGGTGCGTGCGATCCCATTGCCACCAAAGACGGTCATTCTGCCTTCACCCGTCAAATAGTACTGCCATTCATCGGCATTGGGGTGCCAGTGTAGCTCACGCATCGCCCCAGGTTTGATCTCGACTAGCGCTGCAGCGACTGTAGTGGAGATCGGAAAGTTGGTGGAATCAACGATGCGCACACTTCCTCCAGGTGTGATCAAAGGTTCCTGTGCAAGCAAACGATAGGTAAACGGAAGAGGAACGGTTCCGTAGGGGGATTGAACGCGCTGGCTTTCAAGTGAACCAGGTACATCATCTTGAAAAATATAAACCTGTTCCTTGGGCATCGATTGGAAGGCTGATTCAGGAACGCCAAAATTCAAGGATAGTACCTCTGGTGGCGTATGGGCAAACCAGTCTGAGATGGACAATGTATTCAGATCAGAGAAGCTTCCATCATCGAATACCAATAAAAATTCACACCCGTTCTCCAACCCTTGAATCGAATGAGGAAGTCCTTTTGGGAAAAACCAAAGATCACCGGGACCCACATCAGCGATAAAATTCCGTCCGTTCTGATCCACAGAAGTGATGCGCGCAGTACCCCAGATCATATAAGCCCATTCAGATTGCTGATGCCAATGCAGTTCGCGGACGCCGCCTGGAGTCAGGCTCATATTCACGCCGGCGAGCGTAGTGGCAACAGGCAGGTCACGTACCGTAATTTCACGTGACCAGCCGCCGTGATTGAGCTGCATATGGGTGTCGGAGAAGGACATCCTGAGGTTAGGTAACAAGCCATTATCTGTCTTAGGGGGGACAAGCATATCGGGATTTTGCTTGTCTCTTAACACATCTCTTGGTCCATAATCCGGGCCGCCTGCACCGTCGCTTCGAATAGGTTGGGGGATAATATACGGCTGAGCACTGGGTTGTTTTTCTTTACTCATTCTGATGTCTCCTTCCGATATCCGCTGCAATCCGCGTCATGTGGTTTACTCACCATGCTTACACCTATGAACGAAGGCTTGGAAAATATGAAGGACAAAGATAAAAAGACCTGACCTTATTCGGTCAAGTCTGGAATCAGACTTCTTCAGGGCGAGAGCGGTAAATTTCAAGCATGAATTAGGTATTCAGATAATTTTGCTCATAGATTTCATGCACACGTTGAAGTATGGTAGATCCTTGCTCATGAAAACGAAGGCGTGCTGCCTTATTATTAACCAGAAACGCACCAGAATCATGCTTCACGCTCCCGAGCACTGCGTTATGAAGCAGTGATGCACCTCGACTTGGATGAGAAAAGAATAATTTCATAACAGGTTTGATATAGAAGGGCAAACCGGATGTTTTGTTGCTTCTTAGCGTGTTGTTTCCACCCGGATCAACACTAAGAAGTCGAATGCCATCCGCCATAGCTTTGGATGCAGCCTCAGCTGTCCACAATGAGAGGGCGAGCTTGGACGCAGCGTAAGGACCAAAAAGCTTTTTGAAGGAAGCTGGCCGCTCCAACGTATCAAGGTCGAACGCTTTTAGCATGCGAA
This sequence comes from Paenibacillus sp. NN59, assembly GCF_057597225.1. Taxonomy (NCBI): domain Bacteria; kingdom Bacillati; phylum Bacillota; class Bacilli; order Caryophanales; family Paenibacillaceae; genus Paenibacillus; species Paenibacillus sp. NN59. Next base: position 2,239,552 of record NZ_CP199678.1, read on the forward strand.
AAGCAGTCGAGGAGGTGTTCACAACGGTTTTCATCCTCCCTTGGCGGAGCGACTCATACAGCTCCCGATAAATGATATAAGGAACCACCGTCTGAAGCTCAAAATGCAACTCACGCCCCTGGTCGGAGTATTGGAGGGTAGAGGTGCTTCCGCCTGCATTGTTGAACAGGACGTCAATGGAATCCGTCTGTGATCGAATCTGGTCCAGCGCTGAGCGAAGGCTGGCATAATTCGTGAAATTGGCTTGAATGGATCGTAATTGACCTGAGCTTAATGCGGACTGAATTACACGATCATCTGCCGGGAACGCGGAGCGGTTAAGAGCGATAATCTTCCACTGATCCTTTAGAAGCTGTCTTGTTAGTTCCAGTCCAATTCCTGAAGATGAGCCGGTTATTACGGCTGTGCGAAGCGGATTTACTGGGTTCATTAAAATGACCTCCTCATGTATTCGAGTCATTCTACAATTTGGAGCTGACTCCAAGTCAAGAGGGATATTTCAGGCTTGACTTGGAGCCAGCTCCAAGTTATATGATAGAGAGAAGTATGGGTATGGGAGGGCTAATGATGAGTGAGCAAAGTACGTTCTCCATTCATGAAATATCGGAGCGGTCGGGGTTATCCAAAGATACCATTCGTTATTATGAGAAAATTGGTCTGCTTCCACGTGCGGAACGTAAAGCAAGCAGCCACAGAGTCTATTCGGAACAGGACATCCAGACGATGAGCCTAATTACTTGTCTGAAGAAAACAGGCATGTCACTTGAGGATATGAAGCCATTTCTGCAGATGTCGCTGGAGTCGGATTTGAACGATTTTCCGGAGGAACGGGAGATGCTGGTCAATTATCAGAAAAAAGTAGAAGATCAGATCGCCTCGCTGCAACAGGTCGTTGATTTTATTCAGGATAAGCTGGAGCAACGTAGTATGTTTCCTGAACGTTGTTCGCTGGAAGCAGAGAATCTAGTGACAGGGATCGCCCAAAAGAAAACTTTCTCTTGATGGAATATAAGATATACGAGGGATATCGGAAAAGGAGTCAAGTCATGACATTACAACAACTTAAATATGTAATCGAGGTTGCCACACACGGATCGATGAACGAAGCAGCCAAACGGTTGTTTATCTCCCAGCCGAGCTTATCAAACGCGATTCGCGATCTGGAACAGGAGCTTCGTATTACCATTTTTGAACGGACCAATAAAGGCATCACTCTTTCCAAAGAAGGGGTGGAGTTTCTAAGTTATGCTCGTCAGGTCGTCGAACAGGCCGAACTGCTGGAGAATCGTTATCTGAATGCGAAGCCGTCTCCGCAACACTTTTCGGTATCCACCCAGCACTACGCTTTTGCGGTGAATGCATTTGTAAAGCTTGTTCAGCAGCACGGTCATGATGAGTATGAACTCGCACTGCGCGAGACTAAAACGTATGAGATCATTCAGGATGTAAAAAGTCTTCGGAGTGAGATTGGCATCCTTTATCTGAACGAATTCAACGCCAAAGTTATCAATAAATTGTTGAAAGATGCCGGACTTGTGTTTACAAGCCTGTTTACAGCGAAACCGCATATTTTCATCAGTGTGAACAATCCGCTTGCGAAGCAGGAGTCTGTGGCCATTGAACAGCTTCAGGATTATCCTTACCTGTCCTTTGACCAGGGGGAGTATAATTCTTTTCATTTTTCCGAAGAAATTCTGAGTACGTTATCTCATCCCAAAAGCATTCAGGTCAACGACCGGGCGACTTTATTTAATCTGCTTATCGGTCTAAATGGGTATACGATCTCGACTGGAGTGCTTAGCGCCGATCTGAACGGCAACGAGATCATTCCGGTTCCCCTCGAATGTGAAGAGTCCATTAATGTCGGGTGGATTTCTCATAAAAGCACGTCACTTTCCAATCTCGGCGTGGCTTATGTGCAGGCATTACACGAAGCAATTGGTTTGCAAGATTGAGTCACAGGGTCTTTGTAATATGGATTTTATAGGTTCAAAGGTTCATCTGAAGGGAGCAGGAAGTTGAGAGTATTATACCGGAATAAAAGTGAGCAACATGAGCTGACGGTGTACGAGACGAAAAGGCTTTACGGGGAAAAAGGACATTTTCGTGTATTGCAGTTCTCTAATGATGCCGTGCAGGGGGCGATCGATGTAGAGCAACCTTCCAGGATTGTTCTAGAGTACCCGAGGGCTATGCTACATCTGATGGAGCGAAATAACCCGCATTACAATCGCGTATTCGTCGTGGGGCAGGGTATTGGCACAATCCCTTCTTATTTGTCTGATCGACAAGTTAAGGTAGCGGAGTTGGATGCGGAGGTTGTGGAAATCAGTCAGCACTTTTTTGGATACAAAGGGTCCCCTGTCCTGGTGGGGGATGGTCGGGAACTGCTGGAACGGGAACAGGCTGGGACGTATGATTATATCGTTATAGATGCATTTACGGCAACGGGCACACCAGAGCAGTTTACGAACCGTTCTTTTTTTAACATGGCAAAAGACAAACTGTATGCAGGTGGTGCTGTGCTGCTTAATGTGTTTGGACGTTGTGGTAACGATCAGCTTGTCAACGCAATCTACACAACGCTTGGAATAGAATTCCCTTATGTACGTGCCTTTGCACTTCCGGCCGAGCCTAATGACGTTCAGAATCGCATATTGATGGGAAGTCTTCGCCCAATTGATGTTCAGGTGCGGTATATGGCGGGCTTTGTGGAGCAAAACCTGGAAGAGGGTTATGTCATTGAAGGGTAAATAGATGAAGAGAATTCGCTTATTCCCCGGATGAGTTATTTTGTCATAAATTCGTCAATCCTATAAATTCAAAGTTAATATACGTCATTTCTTCATTGTTTCTTAACAACTTTATTATATGATGATGTAGGTATGCTTTTTTATGAAAATCCGGGGGAAGCAAAATGATTGCAAATAAAAAAAAATCCAGATTACGCAGAAAAGTAAAGAAGTTCAAAAAAGTCAGTCTGACCGCATTACTTGGTGGATTCGTTACAATCTCCGTATTGATGACGCTAACCATTATGGTGATTACCTCGTATACCACGCAGAAACAGTCTCTTATTAACAATACTCTTTCTGTTAACTATGCGAGTGCTGTACAGATGAGTCAAACGTTAAACTCCTTATTTGAATCCATGAAAAAAAGCTTAAAGTATGGAGCCGCACATTTTAAAAATGTCGATTTCAATGATAAGGAGAAACTGAACACTACGCTGGATCTCATCCATAATAGCAGTGATTATTTTAACGCTGTAGTCTTGGCAGACCAGATGGGGCTTGTGCTGTCGAGGTCACCGTATTCTCAGGCCAGTATTGGTACACATGTGAGCTCCGAGGCGGCCAAAGCGGCGATCAAATCCAAAGCCTCATACATATCAGATGCTTACGTGACACCGCGAACGAATCGTAGAATTGTTTTTCTCAGTGAACCAATTGTTGATCCAATGGGAAAATACAAAGGCATGATTAGTGGGAGTATCTATTTGCAGGAAAATAATATACTCGATTTGTCGTTTGGGAGTCAACTTAAAACCGACAACGGAACATACTTTTTTATAGTTGACCATAAGGGAACGCTGCTTTTTCATCCCAACGTCAGCCGAATTGGCAGAGATATTAGAGCCAATACAGTGGTGCAGAAACTGATCAAAAATCAGACGGGACAAGAGCAATATACGAATTTGGATGGGGTTAATACGCTTGCCGGATATTACAAAGTTCCAGCAACCAACTGGGGAGTGGTTGTCGTATCTCCAACCCAAATCGTATATGATCAGTTAAACCGTCAGATCGGACTGTTGCTGCTATACATAGCGGTACCCTTTATATTGTTGACTCTAATTGTGTTAAGAGTTGCCCGGAAGCTGGTGCATCCGTTTGTATTCTTGGCTGATCTTGTGCAGCAAGTGGACAAAGGGCAGGTGGAGTTACCTGTCGTGAAGCCGCATTGGAACAGGGAAGCCGATCTGCTTACTCGAGCGGTGCTTGGAGCAATGACAAGTTTCAGAAACAAGACGGATCAGTTGGTGTATGATGCTAGAACGGACGTATTAACTGGTTTGAATAATCGCCGAACCTTTGAGGAAGTGATTCAGGCATGGACTCATGATGAGAATCCATTTGCGATCATTGTTCTCGATATAGACCGCTTCAAGTTAATTAATGATACCTATGGTCATTCGACCGGAGATGAGGTTCTAAAACAGATCGCGAAGTTGATTCAGATGTCTGTAAGGCCTGAGGATGTTTGTTTTCGGTTTGGCGGTGAAGAGTTTGTTGTACTGTTAAGGGATTACGACTCCAAAAAGGCGTATGAGATAGCCGAACGCATTCGGATATCAGTTGAAGAAAGTATATTAGCTGTTGATCGTACGGTTACGATATCTGCAGGCATTGCTGAGTTTCCAATGCATTCCCGCTCGGAAACGGAATTGTTTCATCTGGCAGATAATGCGCTCTATCTGGCCAAAGAAGAGGGACGCAATCGAACCGTCATCATTCAGACGGTGGAAAAAGCAAAATAGTAGCACAGAAGAACAGAGAAACGGAAGAATACGAACAGACCCTTATGAACAGGGTCTGTTTCTGTTTGTTTCTATATGAAAGATGACAGGATTCGGTCACATAAAGCCATTGTGCTAACATTATCGCGAGCGCTTGAGAGTGGAACGGCCCCCGTCTGGCAACAGGACATAAAGTGTCTCATTTCACCTACAAAGCCACGCAGATAAAGATCCCTATAAGCTCCAGACATTGGGGTGCCGGAAGGAGTATATAACGAATCGTGTTCTTCAAGAGACTTCCATGGAAGAAGATCCCCTTTATGAGATTCATGTATTGTAAGTTTGGTGATCTCATCGGCTAGAGCGAATCCATGCTCAAAAGTAACCAGCACACTTTCGCTTTCACGTGACCATGCACTCATCCCTGTAAAATAGGCACTGCCCGTGACACCTTCATCAAAAATCAAGGAAATACTCTGGTTAATATGTTTTCCATCTCTTACAGTCGTTCCTGTTACTTGCATAGCTTCGCCAAACAAATAACGCATGAGATCCACCATATGTATGGCAGCAAGTTTCATAAACTGTTCTTCATTTTCACAAAAAGGCGTGCTATCTACGGCAAATTTCATCTGGAACGAGTGCACTTTACCGAGTGTTCTCTCATCAATGAGTGTCTTGAGTTTTTGATAGATCGGAGCATATCGTTTCATAAAACCGACCATGACCACAACAGCACCCTGATCTGCTGCTTGGGCCACCTTAGCGGCTTCTTCTGCAGTCCAGCCAAGTGGTTTGTCCACATAGACATGTTTACCTGCCTCAATGCATTCCAGCACAAGTTTGGTTTGATCCACTGGCTGAGCAACGACGACGACTCCGTCACAGGTTTCCTGCTTCAGCATCTGGCCGGCATGATCATAGGCTTGACCTGAACTGCCAAAGCGAAGCAGGGCCGCCCTAGATCGTTCAAGATTCCTTGTAGCCACAGCCTGAATGGTTGCACCCGCTTCGATCGCTGCAGGGTAAATATTCGTGGAGGCATGGAATCCGGCTCCGATAAAACATAGTTTTGAATTCAGCAAATGAAAGTCCCCTTCATTGGTATATGTGCTTTATGTCATTATAAAATTACTATTGATAAACATATGTGGTTTGAATTAGTGAGAAAAGGACATATGTCCCTCTAAGGGATTAAAAAAGTTGTTGCAATATAAAAATGTAACATGTATACTCTGAATTACGGTAAAACAAGGAATTGTTTCACCGGATATACTTTTCATCGATGATGAAGAGATACATAATATGCGGTCGTGGCGGAATTGGCAGACGCGCACGGTTCAGGTCCGTGTGGGCTAACCCCCCGTGGAGGTTCGAGTCCTCTCGACCGCATAACAAAAAGGTTTGTATGTTGCCCGAATGGGCAATGTACAAACCTTTTTTCGTTTGCTTTTTCCTTAATGCTCCTGAATCTGGTTATACCAAATTTTACTGGTCAGCAATCCTGAAAGGATACCAGCTAAACCGAATAGAGCAACACTGAGCATTAATTGAACGGGCGAGAAACGAAACAAAAACGCAATTCCACTACCAAAGGTGGTTCCAGCGAGAAAGCCCAAGGCGACCCCCAGATGTTTGAATGACTTCATTGTATTCACCTGCTTCTAAAATAGAGTATGGAGTGGTCCATTTTTGTAATGCAATAATCCGCTCGCTACACAGTTTCATTTTGTGGTCTTTTCAGGTAAATTATGCATCGTTCATCATCTTGGCGTATCCAACTAAAATAGGCTCTGGCCCCCGGGAGAGGGCGCAGAGCCTTTTGGCTGTTCGCTGTTTTATTGATTACGACGATCCTTAAGAATGACATCTGCGAACAGAATAGTTTTCGGGATGCGGAAAAATTGTTCCGCTTGTTCCTGAAACGCGGCAGAAGGCAGCGTTCCCTGATGCAGCCATTTGCGGAAAGTGCCGGGATGAACCCCGATCCAGTGGCTGACATCTGTCACCGACAAATCATGGACCATACACAGGCCTGTCAAAATACGGTTACTCACTGGAGAGCGGGTTACCGTCCGCTTCATAAAGCGGGAAGGCTCGGGTTGACAGATGACAGGACTGTTGCGCACGACCTCTTCATTAAAAAGAATATGTCGCGGGTAGCCAAGCAACTGACAAGTTTTGTCCAGATTGGTACTGCCGGGTATTCGCCCTTCATACACCCACGCGCTTACACTGCGTGAGGAGATCGAGAGGTCTTCAGCGAGCTGAGACAATTTAATATCGTTGGCCATCAGCACGGCAAGAAGAACACGATTGCGGATTTGACAGCGTGTCGGTTTGCGGAACCGTTTAACACGGACACCTTTTCCCAAATATTTACGGTTGATCAGAGACCACGCCTGGATGGAATGTTGTTCTGGTTGATTAGGCATATTTCCTCCGATTTTTTTAACCAAATACTACAATAAATAAAGGGGTACTTTCAAGTGCCGCAATTACTGGTTTGAAAACCGCTTGTGCGTCATTCTACATGAAAGAGGGAACTACGAACTAGACCTCTTGCGAAACACATCCTAGTATATTCCTAGATTACAATGATTCACTAAAAAAGATGGAATGAATTGTACGAGATTACAAATTAATTAGTTCTATTTACCCACTCATAGGTCTTTAGAACTTTTGTGTTATTTTTGTTGATTTCATGCTGTTTTTCCCCTGAACTCCTACTACATTTGTAAATCTACTTTTGGTGTTCAAACCAAAAAAGTGCACAAATCTGAAATGATAAATCCGCATGTTCAGCAAGACAGATGAACGATCACAATCTCTCATTCTCACATATATTGTAGGGTGTTCAAACAAGAAAGAACAAGGGAGAGGTGAGGAACGTGAGCCCAGCGGTGAGTTCGGTTACTGCTATTTCGGGAGCGGTTGTGACGTTCGCTTTTGGCGGGTGGGATCAGCTACTTAGTCTGCTTGCGATCGCTATGGCTATTGATTATGTTACAGGTCTGGCGGCAGCTGTGAGAACGGGAACGGGATTGAACAGTAATATTGGCTTCTGGGGACTTGCACGAAAAGGGCTAATGCTGACCGTTGTTCTGCTTGCTCACCGTATTGATCTGATTATGGGGACCGATATTATTAAGGGAGGAGCAATTTATTTTTACTTGGTCAATGAATTGATCTCAATCACAGAGAATTATGCCAAAATTGGATTGCCTTTACCTGCCAAGCTCAGACAGGCTATCGCGGTACTTAAGAAACAGGAGGAACAGAGCAGTCTGCCTGACCGGGAATGGAACATGCCTAAGCCAAATTCCGCTATCCCTTCCCCAATAAAAGAAGAGGTTCAATCAAAAGAAGATGTTCAAACTGTTCAAGGTCAGGAGAAAAGGGTTGAGAATGGGGGAGTGTCTTCTGATCGGCAGTCGGATTCAACGAAGGATTAGCCTGGGGGAATATTATTGTTGTTCGGGAAACGCATACAAAGCATCCTTTCGTAATAGACGGTGATATGATATATTTTGGATACACGAAACATAGCTAATAGTTCTAGTTATTAATCCAAACGAGGTGTTTACCAAGATGATTAAGCATATTGTCCTGTTCAAAATGAAAGATCGCTCTGCAGAAAGCGTTGAGGCGGCTGCCCAGGTTCTGCGTAATCTGGAAGGCAAAATCGATGTTCTCATGTCCCTTGAGGTGGGTATCGATGTACTGCGTTCGGACAGATCATTCGACATTTCACTGACAGCGGAGTTTGCTTCGCTGGAAGATCTTCAGGCGTATCAGGTTCACCCACTCCATCAGGATGTCATCAAGTACATGAACGAAGTGAGAGAACAATCCATTGCTGTTGACTATGTGATCTAAGGTTTTACACATTCTATTCTGGATTTGAAGGGGAATCTGCATGAGCGATTTAAGAGACGTTATGGAATTTCTATATATTTTTGTTGTGTTTCTGATCGCTTGCCCTGTTATGATCTTCTGGCTTAAGCGCAGAGGGAAACGAAACCGATAACTCACTGAACGGGAAGTGAATGAATGTATTATGTGAATAGGGAGCAGATCGCTCGCCGGCTTGACGCGATACCGGAAGTTGCTGAAGGGCTTCGGCAGGTTGTACAGGCCTGGGATGGTGGTCTGGTATTGGGGATGGTGCAAGAACGATGTTTGCATCTTGCCGTTGAGATTGTGACTGATGTGGGCAGTTATCTCATTGATGGTTTCATTATGAGAGATGCAAGCAGTTACGATGATATTATTCAGATTAATTATGAAGAGAACGTATTTGATGAATCAACATACGGGGTTTTGCGTCAACTCGTTACGTTGCGTAAACCGCTTGTGCAAGATTATTACAGCTGGCAGCGAACCGTGTTGAATCCACTTAGTGCAGCCTTGCCGGATGTGCTTGAACAGTTCTCCGGCCAGGTAAGCACTTATGTGGAAAAAGAACTTGGACCTTTTCAGGGAAATGAAGGCCAAGTGAGAGAGTAAGGAATGAGGGAAGCTGTATGGAGAAAGATTCGAAAGGGACAGATCAAGGGAAGCGGGAAAGCGATGAAATGTCATCAGGATTTCACCCCGTGTACATGTTGGAGTTCCTGTTTAATGAAAAGCCAGATGTGAATCGGCATGTGTTACAGGAGGCGCTCATCCATCGAACGGGACAAGGGAGACTGGATGTAAAACAGGAAGAGAAGGAACAGGGAACGCAGGAGATGATGGTGTTCTACCATATGGAACATAAGGTTTCCTTTCAGGAAGGTAGCATCCCCGCTCAGACTTGCTTGCTACCCGTACATGAAATTGTGGACCGTACACGTTTTGCAGGGGCTTTACAGCAAGCATGGCACTGGCCTGAAGCAGGACAAGCTATAGCTTCTGCCCGTTATTCCATTCGGATTCATGATATGTTTACTGCTGCCATGCCGCGTAAACAGCGTCTGGACTTGTTCCAGAAAACGGTGCTGGCTGTGCTGGACACACTGGATTGTGATGCGCTTTACTGGTACGGCAGTGACAAACTGGTTGAACCTGATGCTTACATTCAATCCCAGGAACGCGAGGAGCATCTCTATGCTGCGATGAATGTGCGGATGTATCAAGCGGGGGGGACGGAGCAACAGCGAGAACTGGTTATGGATACCGTAGGTTTATCTGCGCTTGGCGTACCTGATGTGCAATGTCACTTTACTGGACTTGACCCCGATACGGTGGCTCAGACACTTCTGGGTGCTGCGTACTACATATTTGATCAGGGAGATGTATTGCAGGATGGTCAGACCTTGGGCTCATCTGGTGGACAGCGCTGGCGCTGTGAGCATCAGTTTGCTTTAATTGCACCAGGGAGATACGTCGTAGATCTGAACCCCGGAGAAGAGCATGCTGTACCCGCGCCTCAGACAGTTCGGTAAAAAAGAATGAGGATGGGTATCTTAACCCAGAGATGCGTTTGTTCCGTTTTTTTTTCACTCCAGAGTGTCAGGTCAAGCCCATCCTGCTTATAATGCATGAACAGAGTAGGCATTGGCCCAGATGAACAGATCCTATCGTTGTTTCATAAACCGATGTCTAACCCATTGAAGAGGAGAGATGGATCATGAAAGATTCGAATAAAAGCTTGTTGTGGGGGGCTTTAATCGGCTCCGTCGTTGGTTCGGTCACTGCACTGCTGCTTGCACCAAAATCAGGACGTGAATTGCGTCAGGATATTTCCGAGGGTGCTCGTCAAGTTACGGATAAAGGTCAAGAACTGGCTGTAAAAGTGGGAGAGCAAAGCTCACAGATCGTATCCAAAGTGAAGGAAACGGCGGATGTAGTTATTAAGGATATCCAGTCCTGGCGTTGTTCTTCGGACGGTAAAGAGATTCGGATTTCTGCTGCAATTGCAGATGCGGATAAAGCTGAAGGAGTACAGGGGCATGTCCAACCTGAGATCCAGGTTCAAGATCAAGTAGAGGATTCAGTACAAACTCAAGGCTTGAAATTGGTACCAACAGAGCAGGGGAACGAAGATATTGTCAAGCTTACTACCGATGAGTCCAAAGACGAAAACTAAGCAATGCGGGTTTAGCAGGCTTTCCCCAGTCCGGTGGAAAGCCTGCTTTGTTGTGTGCTCATGCTATGCATGACAACAGGATTCAATGACTTAAATTTGAACCCGGCGATGAAATCGGGTAAGATGTAGGTACCTTTTTGCCGGAAATATCATAGGGTAGGTAGAAAGCTTTTTTACTATGGATGATCAGAATGAATTTAATGAAGAAGGAAGCGGTGTGTTCGTGCAGCAAGCTATTGCTATATTAGACTCCGGTGTAGGGGGATTGACCGTTGCGAAGGAAGTGATGCGTCAGCTCCCGCGGGAAAAGATCATTTATTTTGGGGACACTGCCCGGACACCGTACGGACCCCGTTCGTCCGAACAAGTGAAACAATTTACGGAGCAAATCGTTGATTTTTTGATTCAGTTTAATCCGAAAGTGATTGTGATCGCCTGCAATACGGCGACAGCCGCAGCACTGGAATATATCCGGACCAAGGTGGATGTTCCTGTCATTGGAGTGATCCATCCTGGTGCAAGGGCAGCCATTATGGCAACACGTACAGGCCGCATCGGTGTGATCGGGACTGTGGGTACGATCGGAAGTGGGGCGTATACGTCGGCACTCAAGCAGCTGTCTCCTTATGTCGATGTGGTCAGCCAGGCTTGTCCTGCACTGGTGCCGTTGGTGGAGAAAGGCGAATTTCGTTCCGAACACACAACGTATACGGTGGATCAAGCGCTCGGAGAAATTAAAAGAGAGCCTATTGACTGTCTGATTCTTGGTTGCACGCATTATCCGTTTCTGATGGACACGATTCAGGATGTCATGGGCCAGGATGTAAAGCTCATCAGCTCAGCCGATGAAACAGCGAGAGAAATCAGTACCATTTTATATGATAAACGCAAGCTGGCAAGCGGAGATGAAACGCCTGTGCATCAGTTTTTCTGTACTGGTGATCCGCGTATGTTCCAGAATATTACGAAACAATGGCTGGGAGAGCAAATTTCCAAGACACCTGTCGTCTGGCAGGTCACACAGTTGTCGTAATCGCTGTCGGAATGTATTAGTAATCATCATTATATGGGATAAAAATAGGATTAAGCCTGCATTCATCTATGTAATTTTGCTTCGGTGCCCGGACCTGTTAAGGTTCGGGCTTTTATATATTTCTTAGGCACGCTCCAACTCTGCTCTGGTGGCTAGAATATCTAACATAACATAGAAGTCTGCGAACGATGTCACATGACGGACAACCGGGCTTGCATACGATAATACAGGTACGAATAAAGGAGAATCAATTGGGAGAATCAGACCTGTGGAAGGGAGAACAACATGGAACTGCAATGGATTATCGTGAAAACAGGTGACACGTTACCGCGAATTGCTTCGGCATATCGCATGACTAATGCATTGTTGTGTGCGCTGAACCCCGAAGCTACAGCGCAGCCTTATCTACTTGCCGGTCAGATGTTACGTGTGATGCCTGGAACCGGACGCAGATATGCGGTACCACCGGGAGAAACGGTGCAGGAAACGGCAGAACGTTTTGCATTATCGGAAGAACAGCTTCGTGAGAGTAATCCCGAAATCTCCAAGGTGAAGGATTGGGGTGGATGCTGTATAAATATTCCTCAGGCTGGTGGGAAAACCATCGTGAACATTGAGGGTGAATATGGATATCGTGAATTGATCAGAGATATACAGCGATTGGAAGCACGCTATTCCTGCGTGAAATCGGGAGAGATCGGTACAAGTGTAATGGGAAAAACATTACCTTATGTGCGAATCGGGCAAGGCCCTCGCCATATCCATGTGAATGCATCGGTTCATGCCAATGAATGGTTAACCACGCCAGTTCTTATGAGGTTTATCGAAGAATACGCTGAGGCGTATTCCTTGGACTCGCTGTGGCACTCCTATGATCCGCAGCGCTGGATGCAAGAGACGACCTTATGGGCGGTTCCCATGGTGAACCCGGACGGAGTAGAGCTAGTTCAGGAAGGTGTAGTGAATCATCATAAGTATGCTTCTGAATTACTTGCGTGGAATGGAGGACGACCACACTTTACACATTGGAAAGCGAACATCAGAGGTGTGGATCTTAATGATCAGTTTCCGGCTTACTGGGACGAGGAGGTTGCGCGCAGAAGTGTTTTTTCGCCTGGTCCTAGGGATTATGCGGGCACGGCTCCGCTAACAGAACCTGAGGCTCAGGCGCTTGCACAGTGGACGCAGGAACATGCATTTGCTGCAGTGGTATCCCTGCATAGCCAAGGTCAAGAAATCTATTGGAATTATCGGGATCTGGAGCCGAGAGAGAGTGCGCCATTGTCGCGTAAGCTAGCTAAAGCGTCCGGGTATAAAGCGGTAAAACTTGGTGGTAGTGATGCTGGTTATAAAGATTGGTTTATTCAAGCGTTTGGCAAGCCGGGATTCACCGTAGAGGTGGGTCTTGGAGTGAATCCGCTACCTGTGGAACAATTTGATGACATTTGTGTGGAAGTGGGCATGCTACTGGCAGAATTGTTATCCCACGGAGAGCGTGAGGCAGGTGCCTCGGGTTAGCGGGCATGAAACGAAAGATCGTTCAGACATATAACCGGAACGGGCGCTGAAGCGGCGCTCGTTTTTTATCTTTGTAAATCCAAGCTTAATAACCCTGATTCTGATGAGTTGGTTTATCAGCCGAGCTGAATGCAAATATCCAGTGCTGGTGGACAAAACAACATCTCGAGGTCGTGTCGAAAATATGACTTCATGTCATTTTCGCATCAATGTTATTGCGATTAGCTGTAACTTTCTTTACAATAGATGCTGGAGTTTAAAATGAATGCTGAAATTGTTGAAACCAGCAATGATAATATAGGAGATGAATTGAATGAACTGCAAAATCACTCGTAACGCAGCGAAAGTGTTGAAGCTTGAACTGGACAAGCCGGAGAACGAAGGTAAACTATTGCGTGTTGTGATTACACATGCACACGGAGACCATGCGCATTACGGTCTTGACCTGGATACGCCAGGAGATAATGACACCGTAGTATCTACAGATAAGGGCATCGACGTTATTTTGGAAAATGGACAACCTATGCTCGATGGTGTGAAAATTGATTACCTCTACTTGCCACAAGAAGGATTTGTGATCACGAATCCATCCAAAGGCAACCACGGCGACCACTAAGGGAGCGAAGAAGGGGAACTCATGGCTAACGATATCCGCGTATGCGAAAAATGTAATCACATCCGATTGAAATCCATTGTGCCTAAACTGGAGAAGATGGCTCCAGGCACAGAAATCAAGATCGGTTGTAAATCTTATTGCGGCCCATGTGCGAAGCGTGCTTTTGTTTTCATCAACGGCCGATACATCAGTGCTCCAACGGAAGAAGAAGTACTTACGAAGGTTTCCAAGTTCATCAAATAACCGAATAGCTACCTGAAAAGGAGGGGCAGAAGCCTCTCCTTTTGCGTTGCATTTTGTTTTAGCCCAAGTTTTGATGACGATCCCGATCCGAATGGAGCAAAAATATTTGGAAGGTGTCCTCCTGAATTTCAATGGCGATGCGAACGTCTTCTTTATTAAGAATATGCACATTGCCCATCTGCTCGTCCTTCAGTTCCGTCCAACCGACCTCATGTAACTTTTGAAAATAATCTTCAGGTGGATATAGTCCTTGTTCACCACCGATGTGTTTCAGTTCATACGTTTCGCTCCGAGATTGTGTGGGGTGATCGGAATATGCCGCGGATTCAATGAGTTTGGCATTGGCAGGCACGGGGATATCCTTATGCAACGATGAAGAGACATATCCTTTGATCTCATACGTGGAGTTTGTGAAGCGCTGCGTCCAAAAAATAAAAAATAAGAGTAACAGAACGGATAGCAATGAAACGGTTAGGAGGCCTATACGAATCCCTTTTGTACTCAATCAGCATTCCTCCATTTTTTTGATCTTACAACCTTCTGCTCTTTTAACGTATCTTGGAGGCATAAAGTTTGAACAAATTTTCAAAAAAAGAATAAGTCTTCTCTATGCAATCCATGCTAACGAGGTGACAGGAATATGATTCCGAGGAGGAATAACTCATGCCCAAGCGTTATGATTCCAGTTTGCAAGCGGGTACAACGGTATCTCAGGCGCAAAATGCGGTGAACAAGCTTCATTATGCTGTATCCCAGGCCATGTCCCATCCGAATGCACAGACCATTGTGCAGGCAGAGCAGCGGCTGGCTCATACCGAGCAGGCGATGAGGCAAGCAGAGTTGTCTCTGGGTGGACAGGGTTTCGAGTTAGCGCAGGAAATGTTCATTGAGGAGAAGAAAAGGTTACACTCGCTCCAGAATCAGCACAGGCAAGGGAAGAAATAAACTGTTCCTGTTACACCGTAACCTGCAGGCCGTGATGGTCTGCAGGTTTTTTTGGTTTTTTTCCAGCGCTTAAAATTCTGTCAGAAGGTTAATAGACCGAGAGCAGGCAAAAATCAATACGGGAGGTACAGGATGACTAAACATATTACAGATTGCACAATTCTGAACAACGGAGTGACAATGCCATGGCTTGGAATCGGGACTTATAAGGCAAAAGGAAAAGAAGTACAACAGGCGGTAGAGACCGCTCTGGAAGTAGGGTATCGCAGCATTGATACCGCGTCCGTTTATGGCAATGAGGAGGAAGTGGGACAAGCCATTGCGAGTAGTGGTGTAGCCCGTAATGAACTATTCGTAACGACGAAGCTCTGGAATGATGATCAAGGTTATGATTCGACGCTTAGAGCGTTCGAAGCCAGCCAGAAGAAACTTGGTTTAAATGTCATTGATCTATATTTGATTCACTGGCCAGGCCGGGATCAATATAAAGAGACGTGGAGAGCTTTTGAACGTCTGTATAGCGAAGGAAGTGTGCGTGCAATCGGTGTGAGTAATTTTCAGGTACATCATCTGCGCGATCTTATAGATGAAGGCGGTACGGTGCCTGCGGTGAATCAGGTGGAACTGCATCCGGGACTGATTCAGCAGGAACTGCAGGACTTCTGCGGGGCCCAAGGCATTCAACTTGAGGCATGGAGTCCCATCATGAAAGGGAAGTTAAATCAGGAATCTACCTTGAAGGGATTGGCTCAGAAGTACGGCAAAACACCGGCTCAGATTATTCTACGCTGGGATATCCAGAATCAGATTGTGACGATTCCCAAATCGGTGACACCTGAGCGGATTCGCGAGAACGCAGATATCTTTGATTTTGAACTGACACCAGATGAGTTGAGACAGATTGATGCGCTTGATTCGGACAAACGGACAGGACCACATCCGGATCAGCTATTCTGGGATTGAGGACGAAGCTCATTTTCCGGTTAAATAAGTATTAACGTTGGTGGGAGCTCCGGGGGGACGTTGGTGGAAGCTCTGGTGACGAATCGTTCTTTTGATCGCTGTTGTTTTTGAATTTCCTCGATTGAAATTTTTTAAAGGTTGAAATTCGAAAACAAAGGCGAACGCTCCGCTTCTACAGAATCGATTTCGCCCCCTCCGCAGCAACGTTGGACAGGAGAGTCACTGGAAAAGGAGCTTCGGAGTGCGAGGGCAGTGACAAAACGGAGGGCTTCGCTTCTCCGTTTTGTTCTGATTAGGTTGTTTGTTAGTGTGTAGAGGGAGACGCTTGCAGTAAACATAAAAAAAGCAGCAAGGTCATGAGTATTTCCATGATCTGCTGCTTTTTATGTTAGTTAGAAGGTTTGTTCTGAGGAACCTCGCAACCTTCTTCTGTGCATACACCGTTACGATCTGATGCGGCATCGTTCGATTCAACAATGGTGAACGGGGAACGTTCATCCCATGCTTTTTGGAGAGCATCGAGGAAGACATCGTCGGGCTGTGCTCCGGAAACGGCAAATTTACGATCGAGAACGAAGAATGGAACACCTCGGATGCCGAGCTGTGCGCCTTCTGCCTGATCGGCACGTACGTTCTCGGTATATTGGTCGCTAGACAGAACGGCAACGGCAGCTTCGCGATCCAAACCAACCTCCTGGGCGAGATCAGCGAGCACTTGAGGATCACCAACGTGTTTACCTTCAATAAAGATGGCGTGGAACAAACGCTCACTCAGATCAAGGGCTTTACCTTGAGTATCTGCCCAGTGAGTCAGACGATGAGCGGCGAAGGAGTTAGTTGGGATCATGGCATCAATATTATATTCGAGCCCTGCTGTGCGAGCATTGGCATTCATCTGTGCATTCATCCCGCGAGCTTGTTCCTCACTGATGTTGTACTTGGAAGTCAGATAATCTACATTCGTTTTTCCGCTGTTCACTTCTGCGTTAGGATCAAGCTCAAAGCTTTTAAATTGCAACTTCACTTCATCCCGATGCGGGAATTTTTCCAGTACGTTTTCCAGACGGCGTTTACCGATATAACAGAAAGGGCACATGAAATCAGACCATACTTCAATATTCATTGGTTTAAAACCTCCATTATGTTCCTAAATTGAAACCATTATAGTTACAATTATAAAGTGACTTTCAAATTTTCGCAAGTTATTCGAATTTAATCGTTCGAGTAAGCTTTTGTCCAATGGTTTGGTTGAAGCTCATTTAATGTTTTGAAAATAAGTTGTCCGGACGGATCGTATACAGCTGCTTTGACGTCCCCTCCCCAATAAAAAAGGCGTTCCTGGCAGATTCCGCAAGGTGTAAGCACTTTGAATCCGGTATTTTCGTCATTGCGCGCTACGCAGAGAGAGTGGGTTACCCGCTCATTTAATTTATGAGCTTCCAGATAAGCGCCTGTTTCCATGCAAAGATGCACCGCATCGTTGATGACCTCTGGAGCTACGCTGATGAGCAGAGATCCGGCGTCGGTATATACAGCGCCTGCTCCGCCCCAACCTTGAGGGTACCGCTCTTTAACAAACTCGGTAGCAGCATCATAAAGTTTTTGTTCGATATCGTGTGAATGGAGGTTAGTCGACATAAGATGATACTCCTTTTTAACAAAAGTGTGTCTGACATTTATTTCTGTACCTAATTATTTTTTCGAAGAGTTCTCGGTAGCATCTGCTGGTCGTTCCTTCTCCTCACGGAATTGACGTATCAGATCGTAGGTAATGATCGTATCAGACACATGCAGACGTTTTGAGGCTGTTTCGAAACCAACCCTGCAGGCGTTAATATCCGTCGTTTCGTGAGTGGCTTGGTCGTAACAAGCTCCGTTGGCATAAAGGTAATCGTCCGAGGGAATATAGAACACTTTACCATCAGTGAATGAACCGTTACGTAGCACTACCGTGCGTTCCGTGTCGTTGTACACATTGTTTCCCATGTGATAATAGGATTCATCCGATATCCCGAGCAAATGTAGCACCGATGGTGTAATATCCAGCTGCCCTGAAGGTTTATCAAAGGTACCGGCTTCAGCTCCGTCAGGTAAATGTACCAGCAGTGGAACTTCGTTCATGATCTGTGCCATATCAAGATCGTTCAGCCCACGGCCTAGAAACTTCTCATATTGAGCTTTGTCGTTAATCGAGCTGTCATGGTCACCGTAGAACATGAAGATAGTCTTGTCCCATAGTCCACGATTCTTCAGATCCTCCACCATACCACCGAGTGCGGCATCTACATAGTGAACAGACTGCAGATAATTTCCGAACATGGTGCCCTGGAATTCACCCACATCCAGCTGCTGTTTCTCTTTAGGCAGAGAGGCGTAGGGATGATGGCTGCTAAGTGTGATGAGGAATGAATAAAAGGGTTCCTTCACCTCATTACTCATTTTCTCCACGGACTGCCGGAAAAAAGATACATCCGACAAAGACCAGCCAAGCGGGTCATCTTCTATGAAATCATTTTTGCTGTAGAACTTGTCGTATTTCATATTCTGATACATCGTATATCGGTTCCAGAACCCGCTCTCGTAGGCGTGGAATACGTTGGTGCTATAGCCATGCTCCTTCAAAATGGAAGGTAACGAATCGTACATATGATCTGCGTATCGCACAAACGCTGAACCTACAGGAAGAGGGTGCAGAGAGATGTTGGCGCCGAAGTCGGCATCTGACGTTCTTCCCTGTCCAGTCTGGTGATAAAAGTGGCTGTAATACTGGCTTTCTTTCATCAGTTCATTGAAGTGGGGTGTGATTTCCTGCCCGCCAATGCTTTGTCCAATCATAAAATTCATAAAAGCTTCACCTTGCACGATAATGACGTTGCTATCTTTATATTTTCCGTATAAGGGCTGGTTGAGCTGTCCTGCATTCGACTTTTGTCGATCATCAAAATAAGCTTTAACTTGCTGGATATCGGCTGGATCGGCTTCGGGGCCGGAACCTATATTATTTTTGACATAAGAGTACGTATCATAGCCGTGAAAAGCGAGCAATCCGGTTACGTTGTACATGGATACATTCCACCAATTGTTATCAAACAGCCCCTTAGCCCAGGTTTTGCTGTAATAATATATAGGGCCGGCGCCAAGACCCAATCCCAGAATGAGCGCTGTGACACCTGCCAATAGACGGCGGCGGAGGCGCTTTTTATGAGATATGGAGGAAGTGAAGGAGTAACCGCTATAACTACCGTTAGAACTGCTTGTGTACATCCCTGACGGTTGACCTGAGCGATAACGTCTGCTGAACAGCATTAAGGCTGCACACGGAATAACAATGAATAAATCGGCAAAAAACCATATATCGCGGGTATAGATTAAAGTGGCAATGCTATCACCAAGTGCGTCTACCTGTCGTGCCTGTAAGAGCACAGGAATGGTAAGGAAATCCTGAAAGTAGCGATAATAGACCATATCCGCATAGATGAGTGCAGTAAGAAACAAGTGAAGGACAGCAAGTGCAGCAATCATGCCTCTACGTGGTAGCCACCAGACCCAGAAGGACAGAAGCAACAATGATCCAACCGCAATCACTTTATCAAGCAGTCCCATGGTAATGTTATACGCGTTCAGATTGTGATGCAGGAACATCAGCTTAAGCAGGATCAGTATCGTGAAAATAACATATAGCGTCAATGGGTGACGCAGAAGCATGGGCGTTCTGGAACTTCGCATAGGCTGAGTGAAAACCATAATGTTTCCCCCTTTTTTATGTAGTTGTTCATGATTCGAGAAGCTATGGATTAAATATGTCGTTTATTTTGTTAACGGAATGTAAAAACAGGGCTTCATATATTATAGCGTGACCGCTTCGCATTTCAACTATGCTCATCTTCATACTCGCATGTCATACAGACCCTTCTTATAAGGTATGAAGTCCTGCTTTTGTTGGCTGGTTAGTGATCAAACAAAAGAAAAACGCTCCAACCGTAAAGGTCAGAGCGTTTCTTAACCATAAGTGTCTTTAAGCTTGCGGTGTTTTGTTGCGTGGCGGCAATGGCCCCAAATATTGATAGTATTGAGTTTCAATCCGTCCGTTGAACAGTTTGCGACGCTTGTCCGCTTTGTGTCCGAAATACTCTTCAAATGCTTTGGTGGAGGTTATGGCAAAAAACGACCACGTTGGCATATCCAGATAAGAGCGACCGAGGGAACGAAGTAGCTTCTGCACTTCTTTTTCTTCACTCAGACGTTCGCCATATGGAGGGTTGGTAATAATAACTCCATATTCTCCTTGAGGTCTGGCCCGGTGTGCTGGCAGCACGCTGACTTCGATATCTTTGGCAAAGCCCGCACTTTTGATCGCCGCTTGCGCAACCTCAATCGCTTCAGGGTCGATGTCGCTACCTGAAATCTGCAGAGGCACATCATCACGCACGGCATCAAATGCCTCCTCACGTGCCTGTTCCCACAGTTCAGCAGGAATTACGTCCCAGTTCTCGGAGTTAAATGTACGGCGAAGTCCCGGTGCGATATTCCATCCAATCATGGCTGCTTCAATCAACATCGTACCTGAGCCGCAGCATGGATCGTAGAACGGGCGGGAAACATTCCAGCGACTAAGCTGAATCAGAGCAGCTGCCAGTGTTTCTTTCAGTGGCGCTTCTGTAACTAGTTTGCGGTATCCGCGTTTATGGAGTCCTGGGCCTGTTGTGTCCAGTGTAATCAGAGCGCGGTCATTCAAGAGAATGACTTCGACCAAATAACGGGCTCCATCTTCAGGGAACCATTCGGTGTGATGCGTCAGCTTCAATTTTTCAACAATTGCCTTTTTGACAATACCTTGTGAAGCTGGCACGCTACTTAGTTGTGATTTCTGTGATCGTCCTTCAACCGGGAATTCACCATCTGCCGGAATCCATTCTTCCCAGGGCAATGCTTTGGTACCCTCAAACAATTCGTCAAATGTAGTTGCGGGGAATTCCCCCATGTTGACCAGCACGCGGTCCGAACTTCTCAGCCACAGGTTACAGCGACAAATATCAATGTAATCTCCTGTGAAAAATACGCGGCCATTATCGACCTTGGCATCCTCATACCCCAACTGTTTCAGTTCGCGGGCTACAACAGCCTCAAGTCCCATCGCGGAGGTTGCAATTAATTGCAATCGAGCCATATGAATTCATTCAACTCCATTTCGAGCCGCAGCTGGCTTAAGCCTCTCGCGGCCAATATAGTAACGGTGCGGCCTTGCCGCTTCCCGTGAAAAAACTTACAATGAGTAATGCGGCTTAACCGCAAAAACTTCAATGCAGGTAATGCAACGTTTAATAGTCTGTGTTGGATAACAAACATTCATTATAAAACATTGGCATCCATATGAAAAGCTATCCAGGGTATTTATAAAGAAAGCTACCTGGGGGCATTGATATGGAAAGTAGTCCAAATGTGCAAGGAGGAACTTCGTGGTGAATCTGACCCCGGACGAATATGTAAATCAATTATTTCAAGAGGATGAGCTCTTGTTAAAAGTAAAAGAGGCCATTCGGGCAAATGGCATGCCGGAGGTTTCGGTGGCTGCGGCGTATGGACGCTTGCTCACCTTTCTGGCCAAAACCTCTAAAGCTGAAGCTGTGCTCGAAATCGGTGTGCTCGGCGGTTACAGCGGCATCTGCCTTGCTCGTGGGCTGAGCGAAGGGGGGAGTCTGACTTCCCTTGAGCTGAAAGAAGAATACGCGGATATGGCTCGCGGACATTTGGAGGAAAGTGGGTTCGGCAGTCAAGTCGAGTACCGGATCGGGCCTGCGGCAGATAGCCTGGAGCAACTGGCACAGGAAGGACGTACCTTTGATTTCTTCTTTATTGACGCAGATAAGGAAAACTATCCGGTTTATCTGGATTATGCAATTCGCCTTGCGCGTCCGGGTGCAGTCATTGTAGGTGACAACTGTTTCCTGCGCGGTCGCACGCTTAATCCGGACAAGCAAGGCCCGGCCGTGCTTGCTGTGCGTCGTTTCAACGAGCAGATGGCAAATGACCCACGTCTGGTTACAACCATGCTTCCGGACTATGACGGTTTGGCACTGGCTTGGGTGAAATAGGTCATTCGAAACTCCGTTGAAAGCTCGCTTGAAAGCTAAGTTAAATGTCAAACTATACCGTAGTGACATGTAGTTTTAATTTATGCTTTTTGCATGTGTCGTACAATTCACTTGAGATGATCGGTTTCAGTAGTTGTACATGTGCCAGCATGAAGAAATGGTGCCCGCCGATTTTGCCCGGATCAAGAACAAGTTTTGAAATCACTTTGACAAGTTTACGTGGTGGCTGGTGCACCGAAGCGGCAATGACCGCTTTTCGTCCGTATTCCGACCTTTCATAATCGAAGCAATCCACTTGTTTCAGGAGATGTGCGATCCAGTATGTCTTTTCAACTGGGCGGTCATTATGATAACGGACAACGGCGGGAATAAACTGCACGTTCGTTCCGGTTTCTTCCAACAGCGTTTTGAAAGCGTTCGATACAACACGGGTACCTGTAACGGTTTCGAAATAGTCTACCTTCAAGCTACGTACCGATGAAAAAAGTTCGACCTCGGCCTTTGTATCATCAGGCAACGGATAATCTATAGCCGAATAATTGGTATCCATTTCGGGAGTGAAGGTTGTGCCGCCACTGATGAATCCGGTGCGGGGATACTGAGATTCGAGAAAATAGTAATTCATACGTGTTATGTTCCTTTCCGAATGTAAGCTATTATTCATTATAAAGGCTAGTAGGACGGGAAAAAAGGCCAAAGCAGGATGAACCTCTGCTTTGGCCTTTTCAATTACATCTGGCAATTATTTTTCACTGACTTATACTTCAGGGGTGCCGTATGTTTCAAACCATTTTTTAATCGTATCAAAATCATCGCTGAAAGACAGTCCGAGCATTAAAAGAATCCGTGCTTGCTGTGGACTGAGGTTATCCCCGGCGATAATACCTTTGCCACCTCCATACACGCTGCCTGAACCAGTTCGGGTTGTCGTGACGAAAATAACGCCTTCCTCAATAGCCTTCGTACGGGCTTGACCCATTGCCCTGGAGATTCCACCTGCCCCTGTACCTGAGGTGACAATGCCTTTCACTCCACTCTTCACAAATCCTTCAATCGCTCCACCGCCCGCTTCTTGATACGAGATGGCGATCTCAACTTTGGCAAGATCGGCTTTGGTAATTTTGCTAAGATCAAATGCAGGTTTCGCTGTGCCTTCCGGTTTCATCGCGCGAGCAGGAGCCCGGTAGATCCGGATATTCTCTTCATCAATATAACCCACAGCTCCGAGCATTGGTGTTTCAAAGGTATCTGTACGGTAGTCATTGGTCTTGGTTACCCCGCGTGCAAGCTGGATGGTATCATTCAGCATCAGGACGGTACCGAAAGATTTCGTGCGACCGCTGCCAGCCAGTTTAATGGCATTGTACAGATTCGCTTGGGCATCAGAGCCGATTACTGTCCATGGTCGCATCGATCCCGTGATAATAACGGGTTTGTCGCTTTGTACGGTCATATCAAGGAAGTAAGCAATTTCCTCCATCGTATCTGTACCTGTTGTTACCACGACGCTGTCATACTGAGCTAACGCCTTATCTACCGTTTGAGACAAGTCGTACAAGTCAGACATCGTATAGGAGCCTGAACCGGAATTGCCGAATTGGAGTGTGCTCACATCCGCAATTTTCTGTTTGTCCGGCAAATCTTTGACCATATCAGCAATAAGAAGTGTACCAGCCTTATAGTTCTGGAAGCTGGTTGCGTCTTCCGATTGTCCTGCAATCGTTCCGCCTGTACCGATCACAAGCACATTAGGAAGTGTGGATTGTTTGGAAGCTTCAGATACTGCGGGGATGGTGGTATTACGTGTAGGCGTTGCTGGGGAGCTCTGAACCGTGCCGACCGTGCCTTTTACCTCTACTGTAGCTGCCTGAGCGGCATAAGTTCCGATCGGGGACAGGGATAGAGTTAATGCGGTAAATGCGGCGGTACTCCATACGGCCCAAGGGCGAAGGTTAGATGGTTTTTTCATGCTGAAACACTCCTTCAAGTGGTTTTTGTGTGAGGTATTCTCTTTTTTTATGTAAGTAGATTGAGATAATATTATTTAATGTTAGGTAATATAACAAATGTTGTATTGTACAGGAATAACGCTTACAATCATTGTTTTTGCTAGATAAATAGATGTTTAATAGAAAAAATGGCTGAATTTAAATTTTAGTTGAAAGGGAGGTAATGAGAAAATTGAAGGGATAACATTATTTTAATGTTATTTTAATTAACATAACTATCTTTCGACACTACAAGGGTAGTTGGTAGCATACGTTGGGACGAGAGGCTTATTTATGCTGAAATAGTTGGAATCGCTATCCAGTTGTGGTTATAATGGATGTGAACCTTATATGTAAATAAATATATATTATTGATTGGAGGAAACACGATGAAACAAGCACCCCGAAAATATGCCAACTACATTCCTATTCGGGAATTGCACAACAAGGAGCGACAATTATCTCCCTTCCAGGTGTATGCAGAACTTCGTGAGAACACTCCAGTCCGATATGATGAGCATCGTGAATGCTGGGATGTGTTTCGGTACGAAGATGTGCAGTATGTGTTAAAAAATCCGAAGCTGTTCTCTTCTGAACGTAACCGTGCCGGTACCAGCATGTTAACGACAGATCCACCGAAGCACAAGCAACTTCGCGATTTGGTCAATCAGGCGTTTACGCCCAAGGCGATAGAAGCTCTTGCACCACGGATTCAGGACATTGCGGATGAGTTGCTGGCTCCACACTTGTCGGGTGGAAGGATGAACCTGATTGATGATCTTGCAACGCCACTACCCGTCATAGTTATTGCAGAACTGATTGGTGTTCCGGCTACAGATCGACGTGAATTCAAAGAGTGGTCTGATGTGCTAGTGAAGGGTGCACGTGATGATAGTGAAGAAGCTTTTCAAGAGTTGGAGAAGGAAAAG
Organism: Paenibacillus sp. NN59; assembly: GCF_057597225.1. Classification (NCBI taxonomy): domain Bacteria; kingdom Bacillati; phylum Bacillota; class Bacilli; order Caryophanales; family Paenibacillaceae; genus Paenibacillus; species Paenibacillus sp. NN59. The sequence continues at coordinate 2,264,471 of NZ_CP199678.1, forward strand.
CTGAAGAATATCCAGGAGTTATATGCCTATTTCACAGACATTATGGACCAGCGTCGTTTAAAGCCTCAGGACGATCTTATCTCTTTGCTACTAGATGCGGAGATTGAGGGTGAGAAGTTAACGGAGGAAGAAGTGGTCAATTTTTGCATTCTCCTGCTGGCTGCAGGGAATGAGACAACGACCAATTTGATTGCAAATGCAGTGCGCATTCTCTCTGAACAACCCGAACTACAGGAGGAGTTGCTTGAGCATCCGGACAAGGTGGCCAGTGCCGTAGAAGAGACATTACGTTATTATCCGCCGATTGTAGCCATTGGACGTGTTGCGAGGGAAGATATAGAACTAGGAGGCAAGGCGATCAAGGCAGGTCAACAGGTTATATCCTGGGTGGGGGCTGCCAATCGTGACGGTGCCCAGTTTGAACAGGCAGATCAATTCGTATCCGATCGTAAGCCGAACCGACATATGGGATTCGGGTTCGGAATTCATTTCTGCTTGGGTGCGCCGCTGGCACGTTTGGAAGCGAGAGTTGTTCTTCACACGCTTCTCCAGCGTATGGAGCAGATACAGCTAGTTCCTGAAACGACCTTGGAGCCGATTCAAAGCGCTTTTGTATTTGGTGTGAAGGAATATCCGATTCAATTCAACGAACGACGAGTGTAATAGAAAAGCCGCTTTCAGGCCAGACATGGCACTGAAGCGGCTTTTGCTGTTTATTTCCGTTTTAAAATTTAAGTTGTCTTCGATTCTTTAATGCGGACAGGTGTTTTGTACAATTTGAATCGAACCCATACCATATTGAGTAATAGTAGGCCGCCGGATACGATAAACAGGCCCTCGATACCGATGAAACCAGCGAGGAATCCGCCAATGACTGCGCCCAGCATATTACCGAGAGCAAGTGTGCTTGTGTTAAAGCTGAATGCCCGGCTGATCATGCTATCTGGCGAATACCCCCTAATTAGCGCATTTACGCTTGGAAGCAAGCCGCCCATAAATACCCCCATCATAAAGCGAACAAGGATGAGTTGCCACACCGTTTGCACAAAAGCTTGCGGAATAAGCATGAGTCCGGTTCCGATCAGTGAAAAAGTGAGGACGCGGTGTGATCCGATCCGGTCACTGAGTTTTCCGAGTACCGGAGACATTGCCATATTGGATATCCCTGTAACTGCTCCAACCATACCTGCCCAGAAGGCCACGTCGACTGCGGTTCCATGCAGTTTTTGTACATATATAGGCAAGAGCGACATCGGACTGATCATCGCAAATTGCAACAGGAACGTCACAGCGAACAGTGCCGGCAGCTGAGGTGATTTGCTAAGCTCCTTCAATCCGGATAATACCGATTGATCTGGCAATTTTGCAGCTTTTTCACGGTCGAACGTCTCTCTTACGAGGAACATTGCAAGCATGGAAGCTGCAAAGATGAGCCCGCCTGTAATGTAGAAAATAGGACGGAACCCCACCGCATCTGCAAGCAATCCGCCAATAAGTGGACCCAAAATCGTACCTGCCACCTGACCGGACTGGCTGATCCCCATCGCAAATCCCATACGATCCTTCGGCGTTGTGCCTGAGATCAGAGCAACAGCTGCAGGGTTGAAGCCGGAGATGGTTCCGTTCAGCAACCGTAATAAGAGAAGTTGCCAAGGGTTTTGCGCGAGACCCATCAATGCGATAACAACAGCCATACCGAAACCGGAGCGAAGCAACATAATTTTACGTCCGTATTTATCCGACAACTTGCCCCAGAGCGGCTGAAACAAAAAAGAGGTGAGGAAATTGGCTGCAAAAATAAATCCGGCCCATATTCCAATTTCGTGCTCACCTACAACGCCCAGATCTCTGGCAAGGAACAGCGATAGAAAAGGCGTAATCATGGTCATGCCTGCATTGACCAGAAATTGTCCAAACCAAAGCACAATGAGGTTGACTTTCCACGTTTTCAAAGTGCTTTCACTTCCTTTCAAAGATTTTTCTGTAACTCTCAAAAAAAGCGATTCTTTTAGTATATCACAAATGGCATATCCATGAGGGGTGTAACGAATGTCATAGTATTGTCACTTGGAACACATCCCCATATGGTTGTTACGGCTGTTTAAAAAGGGCATAATGGTAGTTATGAGTCCAAAAACTATTGGAGGCTTCTTACATGAGCTATAATGATCGACTGATTCGGGCAAGTTTCAAACAGCAGGTTGACCGTGTGCCGGTATGGTATATGCGTCAGGCTGGACGTTACGATCCTGAATATCGCAAAATTAAAGAAAAGTACTCCTTGCTTGAAATATGTCAGCAACCTGAGCTGGCGGCTGAAGTTACACTCATGCCTGTACGTAAACTGGGTGTGGATGCGGCTATTTTGTATTCCGATATTATGAATCCGGTTGCTTCACTTGGCATTGATTTTGACATTGTGAAAAATATAGGTCCGGTGATTGATAACCCCATTCGTTCGGCTGCCGATGTAGATCGTCTGCGTCCCATTGACGTGGAGGGGGACTTGTCTCACATTCTGGAAACCATTCGCATTCTGGACAAGGAACTTGACGTTCCGCTAATTACATTTGCAGGGGCTCCGTTTACGATTGCAAGTTATCTGATCGAAGGTCAACCTTCCAAAGGATATATTCGAACCAAAACGATGATGTACAGTGAGCCGGAAGTGTGGCACAAACTGATGCAGAAGCTTGGCGATATGGTCATTACATATATTCGTGCTCATATCGCGAATGGCGGTAAGGCATTTCAGTTGTTTGACAGCTGGGTAGGGGCACTCTCTCCCAAAGATTTCAAAACGTATGTGCTGCCAACGATTACTCGTATCTTTACCGAATTATCCGATTTGAATGTACCGAAAATCTATTTCCCTGGAGTGGCCTCAGGTGAGTTGCTACCAACCTTGCAGGATTTGCAGGCGAATGTCATCGGACTGGACTGGAGAGTTTCCATATCCGAAGGACGTAGGCGCTTGGGCGGTAAATTTGCGGTGCAGGGTAATCTGGATCCGTACATTCTGACTGCGCCAATGGAGTTAATTAAAGAACAGGCGAAAGTCATCATAGATGAAGGGATCAAGGACCCGGGTTATATTTTCAATCTGGGACATGGTTTGTTCCCTGAAGCTTCTCTTGATAAATTAAAAGAACTGACAGCATATATTCATGAATATTCAACAGAAGCTTTGAAGACGGGAGTGACGGTAAGTAATGACTAATACTGTAGGCGTACTGGTGATGTCATATGGCACACCTGAAAATATGGAAAGTGTTGAGGCGTATTACACGCATATCCGCAGAGGGCGTCCGCCTGAGCCGGAACAACTGAAAGAGCTGACAGATCGCTATGAAGCAATTGTTGGCGGTGTTTTCCCGCTACGTGAGAACACGGATAACCAGGTGAAAAACCTTCAGGAGACGTTGCAAAAGGATGAGCGTCGCGGCGAGGTTGAATTCCGCTGTTATCAAGGATTGAAACACGCTTATCCTTTTATTGAGGATGGGGTGGAACAGATGGCGAAAGATGGAATTCATAAGGCCATTGGCATTGTGCTTGCACCTCATTTCTCCACGATGAGTGTGGGCAGTTACATCAAACGTGCACGAGAAAAAGCCGAAGAACTTGGTATCCAGATGTCCTTCATCGAAAGTTATCATTTGCATCCGAAGCTCATTCAGGCTCTTTCCGCGCGAGTAAGTGCCAAACTTGATGCATTTGAGGAAGCGGGTGCGAAGCGTGGAGATGTGAAAGTGCTATTCAGTGCTCACAGTCTGCCTGCCCGCATTGTTGACATGGGAGATCCTTATCCGAATCAATTGCTGGAAACTTCCGAGGCCATCGCTTCTCGAGTGGGGATTGCGAACTGGCAGTTCACTTGGCAAAGTGCTGGACGAACTGCTGAGCCTTGGCTCGGCCCAGACATCCTGGACACACTCCAGGAGCTTTCGCGCGAACAAGTGGAAGATGTACTTGTGGCTCCAATTGGCTTTGTTTCAGATCATCTGGAAGTGTTGTATGATCTCGACATTGAAGCCAAAGCGATTGCTAAAGAAATGGACATGCGATTGATGCGCATCGATTCGCTTAATAGTGACCCGTTGTATATGGAGACATTGAGCGACTCTATTATTAGCCAATGGCAGCAAAGGTCTGATAACTAATGGAAGACAAGAAAAGACGTATTGTTATTGTCGGCGGGGGCCTGACGGGCCTCAGCGCGGCATTTTATATCCGCAAGCATTACAGGGAAGCTGGTTTTGAACCTGCGATTACCTTGCTTGAGAAGAGTTCGTCTATGGGCGGCATGATCGAAACGTTGCATCGGGACGGATTTGTAATCGAGAAAGGTCCTGACTCTTTCCTGGCTCGCAAAACAGCGATGATTGATCTGGCAAAGGAACTGGAGATGGATCATGAACTCGTCAGCCAAAACCCGGAGTCGAAGAAAACATATATTATGCAGCGTGGTAAGCTTCATCCCATGCCAGCCGGTCTGGTGTTAGGCATCCCGACAGAACTGAAACCTTTTCTGAGAAGTGGGCTGGTCTCTCCGGCAGGCAAGTTGCGAGCACTGATGGATTTTATAATTCCGCCTAAACGTACAACAGAGGATGAATCTCTCGGTTATATGATTGAGCGCAGGCTTGGCCCGGAAGTGCTGGAAAACCTGACTGAGCCGCTTCTGGCGGGCATATATGCAGGAGATATGCGAAAGCTCAGCCTACAAGCAACCTTCCCGCAGTTCGGAGAGGTGGAGCGGGATTATGGCAGCTTAATCCGAGGCATGATGACAGGACGCAAGCCGACCGAGACACATACAGGCACCAAACGGAGTGCGTTTCTGAACTTCCGTCAGGGGTTGCAAAGTCTTGTGCATGCGCTTGTCCATGAGCTTCATGATGTGGATCAGCGTTTGAATACAGCCGCCCAATCCTTGGAGCGTGTGGATGCACAGAACGCCAGATATCGGGTTGAACTCGATAACGGACAATTTCTGGAAGCCGATGACGTTGTAATCACCGTGCCGACCTATGTGGCTTCTGGGCTTCTAAAACCGCATGTGGACACATCGGCGCTGGATGCAATCAATTATGTATCTGTTGCTAACGTCGTTCTGGCTTTTGAGAAAAAAGAAGTGGAACATGTCTTCGACGGTTCAGGGTTCCTGGTGCCACGAAAAGAAGGACGTAATATTACGGCCTGCACGTGGACATCTACCAAGTGGCTTCATACCAGCCCGGACGACAAAGTCTTGCTTCGTTGCTATGTTGGCCGCTCTGGAGACGAACAGAATGTGGAGCTTCCCGATGAGGCACTTACGGAGCTAGTCATGAAAGATCTGAGAGAAACGATGGGTATTGAAGCAACTCCGATCTTCTCCGAGATTACTAGATTGCGTAAATCGATGCCACAGTATCCTGTCGGCCATCTTCAGCATCTCACTAACCTTCGTAAAGAGCTTGGAGAAAAAATTCCGGGTGTTTATATTGCAGGGGCTGGTTATGAGGGTGTGGGGTTACCGGACTGTATCAGACAAGCGAAAGAAATGTCCATACAGGCCTCGGCACAGCTGACTTCAACGAACTAAAAGTATGAATTATAGATCCGCCGTCTCCAATGTAGCAACATCTACAGAAGGGACGGCCTTTTTTTTATAGGATGTACATCCAGAATATGCTTGATATAATGGTATGCATATGGATTTATTGTTAAGAAGAGGAGTTGCTTATGTATCCCCCAAGATCACAGCGAAGCTCAGAAAAGAAAAAAGTAAGACGTACCCGTAATACAAAAATCAGGATTGTAAATGTAATATTAATTGTAGCCATTGGTCTTATCGCCTTATATTACCTCTTAAACACACGTGAACAACAACCATCCCAGCCTGCTAATTCAGAGGTCGTGCAACAGGAGCCACCTTCAGGAGCGGACGATAAGGGTGGGGATGCATTGAACCAGCCCGAGTCTGATGCTGATTCAGTTGAAGTACCGGATAAAGATGCAGCTTCGGTAGAGGGGAAGCCAAATGCAGAGCCAGATGATGCTGTAGATAACTCGGGATCTGGTATCAATGAAACTTCAGGGGCAGGCGGTGATAAGCCGACAACGGGAACAAAACCTGCCACTACTGGAAAAGGAGCCTCGGATAAGGCAGATAGCAATAAGGGAACCTCAACATCTGATTCATCTAAGGATGTCACCATTCATTTTGTCGGCGATATTCAATTTTCCGGAAAAGTTGCAGAATTGCTGGAAAAGAACGGATATGATTACCCCTTTGCCAAGCTTGGCTCTATGTTTCAGAATGACGATCTAACGATTGGTAATTTGGAGACCCCGGTGACCCATGGTGGTACGGGCGCTGCGGATAAAACCTATGTTTACAAATCCTCCCCTAAAGCGTTGCAGGCGATGTCTGCAGCGGGGTTTGACGCCGTTAATCTGGCAAACAATCACATTCTGGATCAAGGTGTGGAAGGGCTGGTCGATACGTTAACGTATCTTAATGATTACGGTATCGCACATGCTGGCGCGGGTATGAATGGTACCGAGGCTTATGAACCTGCCTATTTTGAGCGCAAAGGCATGAAAATTGCCTTGCTTGGGTTCAGTCGGGTTGTTCCTGTGGCTAGCTGGAAGGCAGACGGGAATCGGGCAGGCGTAGCGGAAGCGTATGACTCCACAAGAGCGATCGCAGCGATTCAGTCGGCCCGTAAGAAGGCTGATCTGGTTATCGTCGTTGCGCATTGGGGGGAAGAGCGTGTAAGTACCCCGAATGCCGATCAAACGAGGCTTGCGCACGAATTTGTGGATGCGGGAGCCGATCTGATTATTGGCGGTCATCCTCATGTTTTACAGGGGCTTGAGTACTATAAAGGCAAATGGATTGCATATAGTACGGGGAATTTTATTTTTACGAAATCGACGAATGAAGAAACGTGGAAAACAGCTGTCTTTCAGGCGCGTTGCAGTCGCGAAGCGGTGTGTAGTATGAAGGTGATTCCATATGAGGCTGCTCTTGGGCAGGCTGTTCCAATGCTTGATGAGGCGAACCGACTTCTGCTGGAGCAGATGGCTAAGATGTCATCAGGCGTTCGAGTCAACGCAGATGGAACTGTAGTGCCCAACTAAGTAGCGTTTTGCTGAGGAGAGATGATGATGAACAATCTGTGTGTAGCCCATCGTGGATTTTCTTCCATTGCACCGGAGAACACGATGGCCGCATTTAATATGGCGATGGAAAGACCGGAAGTCCAGTGGATGGAACTGGATGTGCAACTATCCCGGGACGGCGTGCCTGTGGTGATCCATGATTTCACATTGGAGCGTACGACGAATGGTAAAGGTCGAGTAAAGGATACCGATTGGTCTGTCTTGAAACAACTGGATGCAGGATCATGGAAAGGTAAGAACTACAAGGGAGAGCGTATACCTTCCTTGAGTGAACTCTTGGATCGTTCCTGTGGCAAAGTCCGATTAAACATTGAATTGAAAACACAAGGAGACATGTATCCAGGCTTGCCTGCAGCGGTGATTCACGAAATTAGAAAAAGACATATGCAGCATGATGTTGTCATCACATCGTTTGAGCCAGCCGCACTGGTTGAAGTAAAAAAGCTCGCGCCTGAATTAGAAACGGGTCTCATCATTGATGCCAAACCCGGCGATCTGCTTGTAGCATTGAAACAAATGCATTGCACGTTCCTCTCCATCGGGTACAACAATGTAGACAAAGCGTTAATGAATGAGATGAATGCTGCCGGCATTCGAGTGATGGCGTGGACAGTGGATGACAAGGCAAGTATGAAAAAGCTGGCTACCATCGACCCGGATGTGATGATATGTACGAATCGTCCTGATGTTTGGGAAGATGCATTTCAGGAGACGAGTAGCCGCTTTTTCAGACCTTAATTGTAAGGCTGTAATCGAACTAATACACGAAGCAATGAACGAAGTAATTAATCCAGTAAAGGTGGTTGCAACTCTATGTTGACGAATATTCGCAATGTGTATTGTGTAGGACGAAATTATAAGCTTCATGCGGAGGAACTGGGTAATGCCGTTCCAGATGAACCGATGATTTTTATGAAGCCTTCTCATGCGGTTGTGCCATTGAATGGAGAAAGTTTAGAATTGCCAGCTTCTAAAGGCGAAGTTCATTATGAGGCTGAATTGGTCATTCGCATTGGTCAGGATTACAAGCCGGGAGTGCGTGTCGATGAACTGGTCGATGCCTATGCATTTGGTATTGATTTTACGTTGCGTGATGTGCAGACCGTGATTAAGAAAAAAGGACACCCGTGGACGGCCGCCAAAGGGTTTAAAAACTCCGCACCCATCACACCCTTTCAGACATTTCCTGGAGCAGTAGCACTTCTCGAAAAAGATTTCTTCTTGACGAAGAACGGCGTTCAGGTTCAGCGCGGCAATATCGTCAACATGATCTTCAGTTTACAAGATATTGTAGATTATGTAGGTCATCATTATGGCCTGGGGCCGGGAGATATTATTTTTACAGGTACACCTGAGGGAGTAGGTGCTGCGCAGCCTGGAGATGTGCTTGAGCTGGCGTGGGCGGATGAATCATTAGGAGCATGTACGATCAAGGCAGCGGAGTAATTGAATCAACGCTATAATCCATAAGGTTTATGCCACCGAGCGCAAACAGAATCAAAATAGATTCGTGTTAACAGGAGGAGCGTGATTATGCGCTCCTTTTTTTGCGTTGCGCTGCCTTGAAGTTTTTATAGATTGAAATGAAACGGGAACTAGATATATGTTTTGTTAGCACTCTCTGTGAGCAATTCTGAAATTTCCAGGGACTGAAGAGCGTGCTGCTCAGAACTGATACTTCCGCTAGCAAGGCGCTCATCCAGCTGTGACTGAAGCTGTTTAATCTGAATGGCAATGGCCTTAGCAAAATCGCCTCCGCTACCCTCTGCAATTGTTCGTAGTGAATGTCCCTGATACAGTTTCTCCGCCAGCTCCTCTTCTGAAGTCTGGTTCAGTGCACTAAGCAAATCATCATCTTCATTCTCATTGCTGTTCTCCAGATCGACAATAGACCATTTGGGTTCGGGAATGGGGGAGATGGTAGATTTACTCCATGCAGAACCAGCGAAAGACATTGTAACAATCATTGTGCCTAGAATAAAAACTCTCTTCATATTCATCGTTATTATGCTCCTTGTTTTGTGTTGTTGTGTATGAACTGAATCGAAGTAGTTCAGTTAATCTTGTTGTTTGAGCTAGATCAATTGTAACTCGGAAACCTGAAGTAAAACTTAAAAATAAATAAGGTTTTGTCTAGCCGCATGTTCAGTTTCTGCTTTGGCGTAAAACCGTGGTATAATTAACTTTCAAAAATATATAAACGTCATGTGCACTGTATTGATGTCACATGCAGGAGAGCTTATGGATTGGATTATTGGCGCTGTGTGCGCTTCTCTGGTAGCGGGGGCCGCTTATGCAAAGAAATCGCTAACCCTGTCTGGATGCCTTGCTGCAATTCTGATGGGTACGATATATTACGGGGCAGGCAATCTGTTCTGGTTTGGCACACTGCTGTTATTTTTTATCACGTCAACACTGCTTTCCAGGTTTCGCAAAGATCGCAAGCAGGAGATGGAGAAATCTTATGCCAAGACAGGTAATCGGGATGCCGGGCAAGTGATGGCCAATGGCGGTATAGGTATGCTGTTATGTCTGGCCAACTGGATCATGCCGCATCCAGCGTGGTTGTATGCTTTTATCGGAGTTATGGCAACGGTCACCTCGGATACATGGGCAACCGAAATCGGAAGTCTCAGTCGCAAGCCCCCTCGCTCTATACTCACATGGAAGGTGTTAACCCCCGGAGCCTCGGGAGGCGTTTCTATGTTAGGGAGTTCAGCGGCTGCGCTCGGCGGTATTGTAATTGGTACAGGGGCATTTGCTTTTGCGTCGATTAGCGGATTGGAGCAAACAGCCTGGTTTGGCTGGATTCTGGTTGGACTGATCGGTGGGCTAGCGGGAGCGTTCGCTGATTCCTATCTCGGTGCAACCGTGCAAAAGATGTATCTTTGCACAGTATGTGGCCGAGAGGTTGAAGTTCATGAACATTGTGGTCAGCCAACAATACAGGCTCGGGGCTGGACCTGGATGAGTAATGATCTGGTCAATGTGCTCAGTTCTGTGATTGGTGCATGTATAGCTATAGGATTAGGTAGCCTTTTGGCGTTGTAGGGAGGGGATACAGATTTGAATACGGTGCAGGGAGACAAATCGGAGGCGATTTTGGATGCGGCCTACGGCATATTTGGATCAAAAGGATTCTATGAGACTAAAATGTCCGATATTGCCGATGAAGCTGGCATTGCCAAAGGCACGATTTATTTATATTTTAAAAGCAAGGAACAACTGTTTGTTGCTGTATCCAAGCGGGATTGTAACAGTTTTATCAGCCGCCTGGAATATGCATTACAAGCGCACGAGAACACGGGTGACAAGCTTGGCGCGATCGCCAAGACACATCTGACGTATTATTATGAACGGCGCAATCATACGAAGTTATTTTTTATGGCACCGAATAATGATCCGGATTTGATGAAGTTTATGAAAGCTTTTATGAACGAGTATATGAGCATGGTATGCAGGGTTCTGGAAAGCGCGGGTGTACCTGAGCCTGTGTTACTGGCTGAAGCGTATATCGGCATTCTGGATCGGCTGAAGATGGATATTATGCTGAATCCAGAGTTTAATGAACAAGATCTGAACAAACGAATTGCTTTTGCAGCGGCGCTGTTTTTGGACGGATGCCGTTCCTTTCTGCGAGTATAAGCTGGTATGCAAGATCGTGTAGTTGAGGATAGCTGATAGAGGGTAGAGCATTCAAATTATAGAGAAGTGTGGGTAACGTGCAATGAATATAATGACGGTAGAGCAGATTGCAAAAAGTTATGGCGAGAAAATCCTGTTTAAGGATGCTTCATTCGGTATGGCGGATCAGGATAAAATCGGTGTTGTTGGTGTAAACGGCACTGGTAAATCGACGTTTTTGCGCGTGATTGCAGGTATGGAGCCTGCGGATGAGGGACAGATTTCCATCGGTAATGACGTACGCGTGCAGTTTCTGGCGCAGAATCCGGATTTTAATTCGAACAACACCGTATTGCAACAAGTGTTTGAAGGTGACAGTGCCGAGATGAGAACCGTGCGTGAGTACACGGAAACGATGGAATTACTCGAATTGAATCCATCAGATACGGCTTTGAATGAACGTCTGATGCGCCTGAACCAACAAATGGAGCAACTTCAGCTTTGGCAGATGGAGAGTGAAGCGAAGAGCATTTTATCCAAGCTGGGTATACAGCAGTTCGATGCACTTATGGGGACATTGTCAGGTGGACAACGAAAAAGGGTTGCGCTTGCTTCCGCGTTAATCCATCCTTGTGAATTGCTCATTCTCGATGAGCCTACGAACCATATCGATAATGATTCTGTCGTATGGCTGGAGCAGTATTTGCAGAAACGCCGTGGCGCATTACTTATGATCACGCATGATCGCTACTTCCTGGATCGTGTGGCCAATGTTATGCTGGAGCTTGATCACGGGCGTTTGTTCCGATATGAGGCGAATTATACGCGGTTTCTGGAGCTGAAGGCTGAACGGGAAGAACGGGAGTCGGCCTCAGAACAAAAGCGCAAGAATCTGTTACGAACCGAACTTGCGTGGATTCGCCGCGGAGCTAAAGCACGGACTACAAAACAAAAAGCGAGAATTGATCGCTTCGAACAACTGAAAGATCAGCAGGGTGTCCAACGCTCGGGCTCTCTGGAAGTGTCTGTGGGTTCTACGCGTCTGGGGAAAAAGATACTGGAGATTGAACATCTCTCCAAATCTGTTGATAACCGCAAGCTGATCAACGATCTCAGCTATATTGCTGTTCCTGGCGACCGCGTAGGCATTGTAGGTCCGAATGGTAGCGGTAAGTCTACTTTACTACAGATGATTTCAGGTCGATTGCAACCGGACGCTGGAGAAGTTGTTCTGGGGCCAACCGTGAATCTGGGTTATTTTACTCAAGAACATCAGGAGATGGATGAAACGTTGCGCGTGATCGAATACATCAAGGAAGTGGCTGAAAATATAAAAACAGCAGATGGTTCATTGATCACCGCTTCACAGATGCTTGAACGCTTTTTATTCAACCCAACCTCCCAATGGACACCGATTGCCAGGTTGTCGGGCGGAGAGAAACGTCGTTTGTATCTGCTTCGCATTTTAATGGCTGCTCCGAATGTACTGCTACTGGATGAGCCGACTAATGATTTGGATATTCAGACACTTGCTGTGCTTGAAGATTATCTGGATGATTTTCCGGGGGTTGTGTTTGTTGTATCCCATGATCGTTACTTCCTTGATCGTACAGTGGACAAAGTGCTGGCGTTTGAGGGGAACGGCGCTGTACGTGTGCACGTAGGTGATTATAGTGAATATGCGGAATGGATGCTCAAAAATGCCGCCGGGAATCAAGAGAGCGGTGCGAGTGCAGCCAAGAAACAGGTCACTGAGAAAAGCGTTGAAGCTTCGACTCCAGTTACAACGCAGGCAAAACCTAAATTGAAATTTAGCTTCAAGGAACAGCGCGAATACGATCAAATTGACGAAAATATCGAAAAGGCTGAAGCAAACCTCGCCCGGATTAACAAGGAGATGGAAGCTGCCTTTAGCGATTCAGCGCGTCTGCAAGAGTTAATGGCAGAACAGGCTGAGGCAGAGCGTCACTTGGACGAATTGATGGAGCGCTGGACTGTACTTAACGAGCTAGCAGAGCAGATTGAGCAAAACAAATCTTAATTTGGTTGACGTAAGCAAACAAACCATACTATACCATACCAATGCCTTTCTTCATCAGGCGGCTTAGTGCCGCTTTGGAGGAGGCATTTTTGCTTTAAATAACATAGATGAATCCAAACATTGAACATAAAAGATGAAACGTTACCCTTGTTTGTTACGTTTTATTAGTAATGAATTCCATAGAAGGGAGAGAGCGTGAAATTGATCAATAATGAAATCAATGAACAACTCGCCATGCTTAAGGAAAAAGGAAGAATATACAAAAAATGGACGAAAAGACTCCATAAGCTCCAAGAGGAGGAGAAGCAGTGGGAAGCGAAAGTGGAACATTGCACCGTAGCTCTTCAGAAAGAACAGAAGGACGTGGATCGGCTGAACGGCATGAGCTTGGCCTCATTTTTCTATGATCTGATCGGCAAGAAGACGGAACGTTTGGAGAAAGAAGAGCTTGAGCTGCTGGAGAGCAAGTCAGCTTATGATACAGCTTGCCGAATGTTACAGGATGTACAAGAGCAACGGATTCAAGTTGAGCAAGAGCTTCAAAGACAATCGCAGTATAAGTTATGGGAGAGTGACTACCTAGTTTTATGGGGGAAAAAAGAACAAAGCCTGCTTAAGCAGGATGAAGAACTGCAACAATTGGCCGAAGATCAGGAACATCTGGCGAGCGAACTTCAGGAGCTTAACGAAGCTCTCAGAGAAGGGGATTACTTGGTATATGCGCTTGAACGTGCAGAGAAAGCTTTAGAATCAGCAGGAAATTGGGGGATATATGACATGATGGGTGGAGGTGCAATCTCCACACATATCAAGCGCAGTCGTATGAATGATGCACAAGTGGCTATTATGGATGCGGGTAAGCGTCTGCGTCGTTTTCAGAAGGAATTAGAAGATGTAGAGATGGCGGTAAACGCCGATTTAAATTTGGGCGGTCTGCTGTCCTTTGCGGACTATTTCTTTGATAACTTCTTTGTGGATTGGATGATTCAAGATAAAATTCGTAGTGCCGAGAAACAGGTGAAACATGGACTTAGCATGGTACGACAGACAATACAGGTTTTACATGGAGAGATTAAGGATCACGAAGCCCGGCTTCAGGTTCAGGAACGCCGGTATCGAGAGTACGTGGAACAGGCCTGATCATGAGATGTACTATTGTGCCTACTTGGTTTAAATAATAAAGGACACAACTTCCACGCCGTTCATGCGGTGAAAGAATGTGTCCTTTTTAATATTGAGAAAAGCTCAAATTAACTGAATGAACTGAATCAAAGCAATAAACAAAGTAATTGTGAATTAAGAAGTAACCTAATCTACCGTCATTCCTTACTTCGTAGTGATGTATGCAGCAAGTAGCTTGGCTGTATTGATTACCGCGCTTTTGTGTGTGCGCTCCATAGAATGAGAAGCGTGAACGCCTGGGCCAATCAGGGCAGCACGAATATTGTTTCCTCCGCGCAAGGCAGCACTGCCATCAGAGCCGTATTGAGGATAAATGTCTACTACGTAGTCCATGCCATCCTGTTTGGCTAGTTCAATTAGACGACTTGTCATATCGTAGTCATAAGGACCGGAAGAGTCTTTTGCACAGATGGATACATCCGTTTCTTTACAGCTAAGATCATCACCCATGGCACCCATATCCACAGCAATCATTTCGCTGATCTCTGCCGGAATATATGCCGCTCCGTGTCCAACTTCTTCATAGTTTGAGATGAGCAGAGAAACGTTATGTACAGGCTTCCAGCCTTCACGATGAGCGGATTCAAGAATACCAAACAGGGCCGCTACACTGGCTTTATCGTCGAGATGGCGAGATTTGATGTAACCGCTTGGTGTAATGACAGCCCGGGCATCAAAAGAGATAAAGTCACCTACACCAATACCAAGCTTTAATACATCCTCCTTGGACGATACCACTTCATCAATCCGGACTTCCATATGATTTTCCGAGCGTTCAAACGTACGAGCATCAGGGTATACGTGCACGGATGGATGCAGAGAAAGAATCGTTCCCGTATATACCTTGCCGTCTCTAGTGTGAATGGAGCAATACTCGTTCTCGATGCTATGCATCGTAAACCCGCCAACAGAGGTCAGTTTTAACGTGCCGTAAGAGGTGATGGACCGCACCATGGCACCGAGCGTGTCTACATGCGCACTTAAAGCAATGGTTCTGGAAGGATCTTCACCGGGCAGTGTGAGCATAGCTCCACCTTTGTTGTTCAGTTCACAGGAGATGTTCAGGGAACTCGCTTCCTTGCGAATCATCTCTATAATGTGGTGGGTGTATCCGCTTGGACTGGGTGTATCCAGTAATTTTTTCAAAAAAGACAGAACGTAAGATTCATCAATAGTAAAACTCATCAATATTTTCCTCCTTTGTCTTGCAGGTACAGGTCAAATAGAATACAGCCTGTCTGGGGGAATGCATGTCCATTCCGATCTACCAGCAGGCTGTTTCTGATTGATTTCTACAACGTACCTGTATTGTTGCCTTTTTGCTGAGTCTGGATTGAATCGTTGTGCAGCTGGTGATCGTGTTCAGGTTCGGTTGAGCGGGTGGAATCCATGTTATCGTAAGAAACGGGTGTAGTAGCGCTGGCTGCAGAAGCTTCCAATTCAGCTACACGCAGATGCAGGCGTTTATTCTCCCGTTGCAGTCGATATTGACGGTAAATTCCGTAAGAACCTACAATGATACCCCCAATTAAAGTACAGCCTAAAATCAGCAAAATCAATGGAACCCGAACCGTATTGAACAGCAGGTTAACCTGAACAGAATCTACATTGATGACTGCAAAAATTCCTGTCAGCAGCGCAAAAACAAGACCTGCGATAAGTGCCCATTGCATTTTCATGATGTTGCCTCCTTGTTGTGAACCAAATGCGAACTAGAATGCATTACCCTTTTTCAAGAGTACTGCATCTCGCTTGATTATAAAATCCCTTGCCCGCCCGGGGCAAGGGATATAGATTACAGGGGATCGCAACCTTATTTGGTTAACTGTTCCATTTGCTCGATTAATTCCTTGAATACACTCATCGCTTCGCGGATAGGCTGCGGTGTTGACATATCCACACCCGCTTTTTTCAAAATATTGATGGAGTAATCACTTCCACCGCTCTTCAGGAATCCGAGATAACGATCGACTGCAGGCTGGCCCTCTTCCAGAATTTGCTTCGAAAAGCTGGTCGCTGCCGAGAAACCTGTAGCGTATTTATATACATAGAAGCTGTTATAGAAGTGGGGGATACGTGCCCATTCCATCTCGATATCTTTGTCAACGACCATATTTTTGCCATGGTACTGTACATTGAGATCGTAATAAATTTCTGACAGTAACTGTGGTGTAAGAGCTTCGCCTTGTTCAGCGCGTTCATGAATAATTTTCTCGAACTCTGCGAACATGGTTTGACGGAATACCGTAGTCCGGAACTGATCTGCATAATACGTAAGTAAATACAGTTTTTCCTTCGGATCTGTTGATTTATTCAACATGTAGTCCATGAGCAGTGCCTCGTTTGTCGTTGAAGCTACTTCTGCAAGGAAAATCGTATACTGTGCATCACGATACGAAAGGGTTGTATCCGAATAATGGGAATGAAGCGCATGACCCATTTCATGTGCCAACGTGAACATGCTGTTCAGATTGTCCTTATGGTTGAGCAGTACATACGGGTGAGTGCCATAAGCACCCCAAGCATACGCACCTGAGCGTTTGTTCTCATTTTCGTATACATCAATCCAGCGGTTATCATAACCAGCTTGAAGAGCTTCTGCATACTCCTTACCGAGCGGCGCCAGACCTTCCTTGACCGTCTTTTTAGCTTCTTCATAGGTGATGTCCATTTTGTACTCATCTACAAGCGGGGCGAACAGATCATACATATGCAGTTGATCCACACTCAGCAGTTTTTTACGGAGATCCATATAACGGTGCAAGAGCGGAAGACTTTCATGAATCGTGTCTACCAGGTTGTTATACACATCCGTTGGGATGTTGTCACCATATAGGTTCATTTCCATGACAGAAGGGTACTTCCGCACGTTGGCATAAAACATATTTTTGGTTACGTTGGCATTCAGTGCTGCGGCGATCGTATTTTTCTGTTTTGCGTAGGTTTCATATACCGCTTTGAAAGCACGCTCCCGAACTTCACGGTTTGGGTTTTCAAGAAACTGAATATAGCTGCCGTGAGTCAATTCGACTTCTTTGCCATTCTCATCTTTAATCCGTGGAAACTTGAGATCCGCATTGTTCAGCATGCTGAAGATGGTCTGCGGTGCTTGGGACAGATTGCCGACCTGTGCGAGCAGTGCTTCTTCCGCCTGGCTTAATACATGTGCCTTTTCCCGTTTCATCTCTTCCAAGGTAAACGTATATGCGGAGAGACTCTCATTCTTAATAAGAGCGTCAAGCTCTGAATCCGGTAAAGAAAGAATCTCAGGTGTGACAAAGGAAAGTGCTTCGCCTACCCGTACTCCGAGTTTCTGAGCTTTTTGGGACAGGCTTTGATATGTAGGATTAGCTGTGTCTTCATCTTGGTGCATGCGAGCATATACGAAAAGCCGTTCAAGCTTGAGCCCGATTTCGTCTTCGAATTCGAAGCTGGCTTTAAGGACGTCAGGCTGATTTAATTTGCCTTGAAATTCGGAGGCTTTTTTCATCATAGAAGATACTTCTTCATACTCCTGATCCCAAGCCTTCTGATCGGCAAATAAATCTTCCAGTTTCCATGTATGCTCGGCTGGCACCTCGGAACGTTTCAATAGTTTACTCATGGGAATCCTCCTTTGATTATGTGCTGAAAATACGGGCATAGCCGCCTTCGTCTCCTGTGCAAGTGCAGCAGGAGACGAAGGAATAAGACTAAGAGCCAGAAGAACAGATAACGATTTCTGATATTTCAACGGCCTTCCTCCTTACCATACGAATCACTCGTCCCTAATAACTTCGTATAGTATGACCTGGGCACAGCCGA
Organism: Paenibacillus sp. NN59; assembly: GCF_057597225.1. Taxonomy (NCBI): domain Bacteria; kingdom Bacillati; phylum Bacillota; class Bacilli; order Caryophanales; family Paenibacillaceae; genus Paenibacillus; species Paenibacillus sp. NN59. The sequence goes on from NZ_CP199678.1 coordinate 2,282,298, forward strand.
AATATTTGAGCGCCTTGAATCCCGTGTAAACACGTTCAGAATTCTGTATCAGGCTCCCATGTTAACGAGGTAATACACGATGAGGAAAAAGGCAAAACATACGAGCAATGTAGCGATTAGCGCCATTCCTCTTCTTAGACGATCCGGGACGGAATTACGTCCCAGGATCAGTGCGAACCCGAGCGCGAAGGCAAGGATAATGAAGATAACGACATTGCCTGAATCAAGCTGCATCGATTAAACTCCCTTGAAGGCAGCCATTAGCGCACGCCATTCCTCTTCACGATTTTCGAAATCCTCTTTCGGGAAACGACGCTCGGCCCAATGCATTAATGCAGGACGGCTAAGGAATGTGTGGCATTCTTCGCCCCATTCTTCTGATATTTCCCGTAGAACGAGATACTTGCCTTGTACTTCTACAGTCATCATATTCCACTTGTCTGTTTTGTATATTTCATGTTTTTTTATCATAGGTAGTCTCCAAACTAACGGTTTTGGTAAAATGATACCGTACACTACGATGCAAAGCAAATTTTTTCATCAATTATGGAAAAGATAAATTGCAAAATGGAAGCCCATACAGTATAATAAGGATATTCGCCATAGATGGCGATATTTTTAGGAGGTTGTTCATTTGAAAGGTACAGTTAAATGGTTTAACGCAGAAAAAGGCTATGGCTTTATTTCAGTTGAAGGCGGCGAGGACGTATTCGTACATTTCTCCGCAATCCAAGGCGACGGCTTTAAAACATTGGAAGAAGGTCAAGCGGTAGAATTCGAAATCACTGATGGAAACCGTGGTCCTCAAGCAGCTAACGTAACTAAATTGTAAGATTTTTCCGTCATTCACGGACTTCTTATAAATGATCGATTATAGCTGAACATCACAAACACAAGCACAGTCCCCATTTGGAGACTGTGCTTTTTTTGGTTTTCAGCGCTCATGTGGAACGATGCGTTGTTGTGCGTAACAATTGAAAGCCGAAACCAATCAATGAAGCTAGTGCAAAGGACATTGCGGTAAGATAGAACGTCTGACGTCCTGTAAGCTCTAATAACAAGCCACCCAAGGTTCCACTTAAAAGTCCAGAAGCGCTAGACCACACAATCGTAAATAAAGCCATGCCCGTTGCTCGAAAATGATCGGGAACGAGTCGGGTTATATAACGAACCGCAGTGACATAAAAGATACCGAATGTAACGCTATGCATCGTTTGAATAAAAACAACGGCTGCTGGTGTATGCGAGACAGACATGAATAATAATCGAATGGTATACATCAAGGCCGCTAAGGTGAGAAGTGGGAGTTCCTTATATTTGTTCCCGTATTTGCTTAGTAGCAAAAATATAGGAATCTCACTCACAGAGGAGATGAGCAGGGACCAGCCGATTAATCCTTCACTGGCACCCAAATCTTTGAGTGTGATCGTCAGAAAGGCTTCGTTCATCCGATGACCCATAGCCAGCAGAAATACACAGCCGAAAAAAGCAAGAACATCTCGGCGTTTCAGGATAGCCCACAATCCGGATAAATCCATTTTGCTACTGCTACCAGCAGGCTGGTCCCGTAACTGGAAGCTGATCAGTAAGGTCACAGCTGCAAGGCTAATGCAGATCCACATCGTCCATTCGGAACCAAAAGAGCCGAGGACATAACCGATGCTGAGGGCAAAAAAAGCATATCCGATGGAACCGAACACTCGAATGGACGTGAAATTTCGACCATATTTATTCGCCGTTGTAATTGCCATCGTATCCGACAGTGGGTAGACCGGATAATAGAAAAAGTAAAATAGAGTTACAAGGACAAACACTTCGCCAAAGCTTGATGCATTGGCAAGCAGAATTCCAGTGATTAGCTGGCCGCCGAGCAGTAGGATCATAACTTTCCGTACGGTCTTGTATTTGTCGCTAGCCATGCTCCAAAACATATTAGAGAATACCGAGATGAGCGGGCCAATACCGTACAAGTAACCAATCTCGGCGGGGCTAAAGCCAAGGTGGCTAAAGTAAAGCTGGAAATAGGATACTACGAGTGCGGTAGAACCAAAGATGGTGAACATCAGTGCCCGGAGCCAGTTCTGATCTGGCCGGGCCGTATGACTTGATTTCATGATGAGAGACTCCGTTCTTAAATCTAAATTCAGATTATTTCATGATTTAGACTTCTGATAATTTGTTTCATAGATCATATGATATGAATGTGTTCCAAAATGGACTAGCCTTTCAAGGATGAAGAGCCGCGAGATGGCGGTATGGACATCGTTGGTTCTTTTTGCGTGCGCCGGATGACCAGCCAGACAATAACAAGCTCAGCAAGCAAACCAAGTGATTGGGCGGCTGCCCCGATCATACCGTTCCAAGCGGGGAAAATGCTTACCAGAATAAGCAATACTATAATTGTGCAAATGGCATTGGCGCTCTGTGAACGAAACATCGTTTTGGTCTGACCGCGAAGCAGAATAAGACCATTGCTGAAGTCCAGAAAAGGAGAGATCAGCGGAAATAACACAAAGGCGCGAAGTGTCCAGAGACTTTGCTCCAGTAGCTGGCCCTGAACGCTCATGATATTTTCGAGTACCCATGGACCTAAAGGCGTATACGCAATGGAGACAGTCATCGCGAACGGTATAAAACCGGTAACGAGCGCAAATTTCTTAACGAGTTTGGCATCGATCAGATAGAAGTTGAGCACGATCTGATGAATGTAGGTAAAAAAGCTTAACATGAGCTGCATCAGACTGCTCGCTACAGCAAAAGAGGAGATAGCCAGCGCGATTCCGGTTGTTTTACCGAGCACAATGTTAATGACAGGACCTATAAACAGGGCTACAAAACTGGATAAAAGCAGTGGTTTGTAAAAACGATACACATCCCCCTTGCTCTCAACGGGATGATCCTCCAGCTTGGCAGGCATTTTTCTCATAATGTTTCTGCCTTCCAAGTAGCTAACCAGAGCTTCAATCATCATTCCCGCAGCAAAGATGATAGCGCCTACACGACCGCTGTTAATAGAGTCTGTGTAGATGAAGTACAGGGATAACCCATACATACCCGCTAACCTGAATACCATGCCGATCGTGAGCCATTTGGTTCGGTTATTTGTGATGATTATGCCTTGATAGATATTACGGATGACAGAAAAAATACTGACGTACATCAGGATCTCGTATACGTCGATCACTTTGCTTAGTAGATCCGGGCTGACGACGAATAAATATTTGAACACACCGGTACCAATGGGTGAGTACACAATAAGAAATCCGATGAGTAGCACGCAAGCCAGAAATATTTTGGTCACAAACGTAAGAGCCTGAAAGGAGAGGCGGTCACGCACCAGGGCGGAACAGGTTTGACGCAGCAAAGTGGAGGGACGCTCCGTGAGTGTCAGCAAACTTCCCGCAATGGCATAACTTGCAATAACAGTCTCTGGATGAGCAGAGCGTGCAAGTGTGCTGTTAATGATTACGTGTGATATCGTAACTAGAGAGGCGGAGATGCCAAGTGGCACAAAAAAAGAAAATAACCGTCTCCACGAAAGTGGTTCACCTGACGACATGTCAACGACTCCTTTGATGGATAGAAATATGGATAGTATATCATAAAGCTTTGAACGGGGATGCGATTTTTTACGCGGTTTATGCGGTAGATCATTTGTACAATTAAGGGGATCATATTATAATAGGAATGGTTAAAATCGCTCTAATACGTATTCAACCAAAGTGGAGGCACATTTATTTTGAGCCAATCAAATCGAAAACGTCATCAGTACCCGCGAGGACCGCTGGCATTGATGAGAGGGGTGTACAAATACACCATTCCGGAAACGCGTAAGGCATTGGATGGATGGCGTGCTCAGGCAGAGACCATTCCAAATGAGGAATTACGTACTCAAGCACTTGCCAGTCTAAGGGATAAGCAATTTCACTGTGAAGGTGGAACTGTCTATGCATTAGCGGACATGTCCAATAGACATATTCTTATTCCGCTAATCGTTTCGTATCAAACCATAAGTGATTATTTGGACAATCTGTGTGACCGCAGCACCTCGATGGACCCGGCTGATTTTCGCTTGCTCCATCAATCTATGCTTGATGCGGTAGATCCCGAGGCAACACCTGTCAATTATTATGCGCTCCGTGAGGATCAGGATGACGGTGGATACCTACGGAATCTGGTGACGACATGTCAGGAGCTCACTCGTCAGCTACCAGGATATGCGTCAGCCAAGCCCCAAATACAGGATCTGGCAGGCCTATACACGGACCTGCAGGTATATAAGCATATCAAACCGGAACTGAGAGAAACGGCTTTGCTCGAATGGTGGTCGGAGCATCGCCACCGCACACCTCAGTTTCGCTGGAACGAATTTGCCGCTGCTACGGGCTCTACTCTGGGTGTATTTATGCTGTTTCTCGCTGCAAGTGACGATCAGCTGACCGAAGAGCAGGCGGTATCGATCCACACTGCCTATTTCCCGCACGTATGCGCATTACACATCATGCTCGATTATTTGATCGATCAGGATGAGGATCGTGTCGGTGGGGATCTCAACTTCTGCAATTATTATGAGAATGTAGAGATGATGCTGGATCGAATTGCTTTTATTGTGGAGATGGCTCGCAGTGATGTGCAGAAGATTCCGGGAACTTCTTTTCACCGGATGATTATTGAAGGACTGATAGCCATTTACCTGTCTGATCCCAAAGTCAGCGAACAGCATGAAGTTCGCGTCGTGTCCAAACGCTTGATGAAGAACAGTCCAATGACACGTGTGTTTTTCTTCATTTTCAGTCGGTGGATACGGAAGCATATGTAAGTCAGGTGTATTGTTGCGGAGCCTGAAGTGAAACTAGAGGAGGAAGAAACATCATGACAGCAGTAAAGAAAATCGCAGTGCTAACGAGCGGTGGCGATTCACAGGGGATGAACGCGGCTGTTCGTGCGGTTGTTCGCAGCGGACTATTTCACGGATTGGAAGTGTTCGGTATTCAGCGCGGATACCAAGGGCTTTTGAACAATGATATTTTCCCGATGGATCTGCGCAGTGTTGGGGATATTATTCAGCGCGGGGGAACCGTTCTGCAATCTGCACGTTGTAAAGAGTTCTATACCGCGGAAGGCCAGCAAAAAGGAGCAGATATTTTGCGCGCACGCGGTATTGATGGTCTTATTGTTATTGGCGGAGACGGTTCATATCATGGTGCAAACAAATTGAGCAAGCTTGGCATTAACACGATGGGTTTGCCAGGTACGATTGATAATGACATATCATTTACGGATTACACGATCGGATTTGATACATCCGTAAGTGTTGTGGTTGATGCGGTGAACAAATTGCGTGACACGATGTCTTCGCATGAACGTTCTTCCATCGTTGAGGTTATGGGCCGTCACTGCGGAGATATTGCGCTCCATGCCGGACTTGCTTCGGGAGCAGAAACCATTCTGGTGCCGGAAGTACCCTTTGACATGGACGAAGTGGCTGAACGTATGAAAGCAAACTTTGCACACGGCAAACGCCACAGTATTATCATCGTAGCTGAAGGTGTAGGTAAAGGCGAAGACGTGGCCAAAGAACTGATGGAACGCTGCCCGACATATGAGCCGCGTGTTACCGTTCTTGGACACATCCAGCGCGGTGGTACACCAACGCCATTTGACCGTAACCTCGCTAGCCGTCTTGGTGACTTCGCTGTTCGTAGTCTGATTGCGGGCGAGACGGATAAAGGCTGTGGACTTGTCAAAGGTGAGCTGGTTCTTACGGACATCGATAAAGTCGTAAATACGAAAAAAGCATTTGATATGGAAACGTATGAGCTTGCACAACGCTTGTCTCAATAATTCCTTTCAACAAAAAAAGAGCACACTCCGTATGATTCGGAGCTGTGCTCTTCTTTTTGTATTCGGTGTATTCTCTTTCTTCTGTGTGAAGAAAGAAGAAAAGCATGCGAGGAGAACGCAGTTTGCTTACGCGCGAAGGGAAGCTTTCTTCTGAACCCGGAACAGTCTCCACAACAGCGCAGTTGCCCCCACTGCGAGTCCTGCAATAAGACCAATCCAGTATCCAAATGCCCCAAGTGAAGTGTAAGTTGCCGTAAAATAACCAACGGGCAGACCGATAATCCAATAAGCGACAAAGGTAATGATTAACGCCGGATTGACATCTTTGTACCCCCGTAGTGCTCCTTGTGTCGGCGTAGCAATGGCATCGGAAATTTGGAAGAAAATTGCGTAGATTAGAAAATGCTGCGTTAGTGTAATTACTTCCTGTTCGTTGGAATAAATTCTCGCAATGGGCTCTCCGAAAACCAGCAAAATAATCGCTGTAATCAAGGAAAGGCCAATAGCTCCCCCGATTCCTAGCAGACTATACTGTCTGGCGTCTTTCAGCCGGCCTGCACCATTTTCAAAGCCAACCAGAATGGTGAGTGCCATACAGATGCTCACAGGTAACATATAGAGTGTAGAAGCGAAGTTCAGTGCTGCCTGATGGGCGGCTATCGTGACCGTATCGAATCGGCTCATCAGCAAGGTGACCGCAGCGAAGATAGACGTTTCAAAAAAGGTTGCAAATCCAATCGGGACCCCAATGACCAGAAGTTCCTTCCATTTGCTAAACGAGATCCGTGACCATTGACGGAAAATAGAATACTTGGCGAATGGCTCGATACGATGGGCGAAAAACAGGCTAATCAAAAAAATAAGCCAATATGTACATGCTGTGGCCACACCTGCACCAACACCGCCTAATTGAGGGAAACCCCACCGCCCAAAAATGAGCAGATAGTTGAGCAAAATATTAACGGGGAGCGAGACGAGTGTGATGAGCATGGTAACACGTGTCTGTCCAAGTGCATCCATAAAACTGCGAAGTACTGTATATCCGAATAGGGGCATAATGCCAAAAGCTAGCGCACACAGAAAATAAAACGCTACATTTGCAACATGCGGCTCGAGGGGCATCGCGTTTAAAATGGGACTCAACAATAAAGCGCCTGCTCCTAGCACAATAAGACCTACAGCAATGCCCAGGTAGAGCGCCTGAATGACGCTCCGTCCAATCTGATCATGTTGCCTGGAGCCGAGCAGGTGAGAGACAACAGGGGTTATTCCCATTAAAATCCCGCTAAGTCCGGTCTGCACGGGCATCCATAGGCTTGTACCTATAGCGACTCCTGCGAGATCAGCTGGAGAAAATTTGCCGGACATATTCGTATCAAAGAACGACATGGCCGAAAGCGCAATTTGAGTGGTGAAGATGGGCAAAAATATAATCAGGAACTGTTTGATCTTTTGTGGAAAGCTCGATGTGTTCATATTCACTTAAGGTGCCTCACGATCTATATAGTTATCATGCTGATGTCATATCAGACAGCTATTAATTGTAGAGGATTTTTACGAATTTGGATAGTGCAACAGGAGAAAGGGGCTTGAAGCAGGAACAGAGTGCCTTAACAAATATTCAGGATGTTAAAATATAAAAAACCTCGCTCCCGCGATAAACGGGACGAGGCTCGAGATTATGGAGTTCATAATCAAATCTGCGGTTAAACGAGTAAAATTTTATAAGTGCTAATTAAGTTATTTGTACTGTACGCCAGGAGTATAGCGATTGGATGCATTCCATAGCAAATATTCATCCACATTCATTTCTTTCATCGCTTTAATCTGATCTTCGACCTGTTTCTTACCGTATTTGATATAATGTCCGCTACCCAGCCAACTTGCGGTGAAGTCTTGAATCCATGGCCGAATGATTGGTTTGAGTTCTTTGGTAGGGTCGAGCTTCTTATGTGTATCCTTCATAGAACCTTTAATCGTTGTGTAGGGGTCTTTGTCAGGGTCTTTCACACCATACCAGCCGGTGGAATAATGACTTGGATAGACCATAGGTGAGATGACATCCACGTTTTCTGATATTTTCACAAAATCCTGACCAATACCTTCAGCTGCCGGCACAGAGGCTGCATATCCAAAAATATCTACCGAAACTCGGACACCAAGAGGTGCAAGCTCTTTACGTGCGTATTGCACAAATTCGGCGACAACGTCAACACGTGATTGATCGGTCTGTGTGTACTTTAGTGTATCTGCGCGTGTTTCAAATCCCTCGGGAAAGCGAACGTAGTCAAACTGAATTTCTTTGAAACCGAGCTTCGCCGCTTCTTTGGCAATTTCAATATTATAATCCCATACCTCTTTGCTGTAAGGATTCACGAAACTGTCTCCTTTACCGTTGGCCCATACAGAGCCGTCCTTATTACGAAAGGATAGTTCGGGGTTCTTCTTCGCTAGAATGGTGTCCTTGAATACAACAACTCGTGCGATAGGATACACCTTGTGTTTCTCTAATCGTTTCATCAAGGCATTGATATCTCGAATAAAAGATTTTGCTTCGCCCATAGTTTTCACGGCCTTGTTTTTGGACGGGTATGTGATATACCCGAGATCATCCTTGATATCAATAACCATAGCATTTAGTTCTGTCTGATCGGTTAGTTCGAGCAGTTGTGCCATTCTTGCGCCACCAGCACTGTACGCTGTGACATATATGCCTTTAACAACAGGAGCATCAGGTTGCGGATCGACCTTGGCAGGGGGATTGTCAGCATCAATGACGACTTGTTCTTTTTGTGATTGAATAATGGCTGTGTTAAAACTGTTGCTTAACGAGGGTAATTGACTATTATTGCTATGACCCAGATCCGGAGCTACCGACGTTCCTCCGAAACCTCCCAAGGCCATTGCGAACAAAGCCCACAGTATGTTCATACTTTTTCACTCCCTTTATGTACATTCCATACTTGATTATACAACAAAGCCTCCGTGCTTTTAACCATATTAATCCTTTTATGAAACATGTGGAAAAAATGAAAACCGCTCCCTGACTGAGGAATACCTCGTCAAGAAGCGGCGTAATCGATCTGAAAAATATTATTGAATATACACATCATTCTGATGCTCACAAATACTGTACTGAATGATTTCCATTGCATCTCCCTGTTCCAGGATGCCCAGCCCATCCCGGAGAACAATCAAAGAGTCGAGTTCATTCGGTTTTAAGAAAGGGAGCATTTCCGGGCACCATTTGTTGACAATTTCAAACAGTTTTACCGTTTCCGTATCCACAATAATCACCCTTTCCTACTCGAATTCCAAAATGGTAAGTCATTCGGCGCGAATCGGGAAAGCATATGGCTTTGTGAAAAGTAAAGGTTAGAACCTGCTTACAACATATTTAAGAGCGGTGCACCATTATTATACCACAAACTTGCGAATTGTTAACGGGCAGATAACTAACTGCGGCGGAATGAGCCCATCACGCCTACGGTTTCCACGATGTTAACAAATGCTTTTGGATCGGTCTCTTTGATAATGCGTTTGATCTCAACCAGTTCGTAACGGGTAGTCACAGTCATTAACATATCCTTTTCAATGTCAGTGTATGCCCCTTGGGTTTTAATTTTTGTGACGCCGCGTGGACGAGTCAGAAGTTTTTTCAGCATCGCTTCGGTTTCATTGGTGATGATGTAGAGCGTAACCTTGACGTGACTGATATGGATGAGATCCAGCACTTTACCTGTAACATAGATTGAAACCATGGAGGCCAGAGCGGTATTCCAGTTATTATTCAGATAACCAGCTAGTAAAATGATCGCTCCATTCATACCCGCCATGACGGTGCCGATCGGGAAATCACGATTTCTGGTGAAAATGGAACCGACAATATCCAAGCCTCCAGTAGAGCCGCCCACTCTAAAGGAAACACCGGTACCTATTCCAACCAGCACGCCGCCAAACACACAGCTTAGAATTGGATCGGTCGCTACAGCAGAAACAGGCAGCAGTCCAATAAACCAGGAAGTGGCTGCTACCGACACAATGCTCAATATAATGAAACGTCGTCCAAGAATAAACCAACCTGCAATGAGCAGAGGGATGTTAAGAACAAAATACATTATACTAAGATTCAAATTGGTAAAATAACCTAAAAGCATGGAAATACCGGATACTCCACCGCTCAGAAGCTGGTGGGGCACCAAAAACCAGTTAAAGCCGCAAGCAATAGCTGCAGCACCCAAAATGATCACCAAAGAGTGCCAAATTATTTTGGGCAATTTAATCACCTCATTTTTATTTAAAACCAGATTGCTGGTAATCTTGAATAGTTTTATGATATAATGATTTGTGGATATTCTTGAGTAGGAAACTTTTCCCAAATCGAAAGCTAAAATTTGAAATGTTTCAAACACATGATTGTAGTTTTAGTCTTATCTTGGGGACCCATTCATGGAATTATGTTCGTTCATGAAAATAATTCGTCCCGTTGGGATACCCTATAAATATTAACGCTACTTAAGAATACAGACAACAAAGTGGATTGTCCACCATGTCCACCATATAAAAGGAGTATGAATAATTTTGACAAATTTAAATTTCACAGATTTCAATCTTGAACCACTGGTGCTGCAAGCCATCACTGAGCTCGGGTTTGAAGAAGCAACACCGATTCAATCCAAATCGATTCCTTTTGCACTTGAAGGTAGAGATTTGATCGGTCAAGCTCAAACAGGTACAGGTAAAACCGCTGCATTCGGTATTCCGTTGATCAGCAAAATCTCCAAAACGGATGATAAAATCCGCGCCCTCATTATGGCACCTACACGTGAACTTGCGATCCAAGTCGCTGAAGAGATCGAAAAACTTACTCGCTTCAAAGGTCTACGCTCCCTGCCAATCTACGGCGGACAAGATATCGTACGCCAGATTCGTGCATTGAAAAGAAAACCACAGATTATCATCGGTACACCAGGACGTCTCCTTGACCACATCAACCGCAAAACAATCAAACTTGATGATGTACAAACTGTTGTATTGGACGAAGCAGATGAAATGCTCGACATGGGTTTCATGGAGGATATTCAATCGATCCTGAAACAAGTTCCAGACGACCGTCAAACGATGCTGTTCTCTGCAACAATGCCTCCTAACATTCAAAAATTGGCTCAACAATTCTTGACTAATCCAGAACACGTTTCTGTTATTCCTAAACAAGTCAGCGCTCCGTTGATTGATCAGGCTTATATTGAAGTACCTGAGCGCCAAAAATTCGAAGCTCTTAGCCGTTTGCTGGATATGGAATCCCCAGAACTGGCAATCGTGTTCGGACGTACCAAGCGTCGTGTTGACGAATTGGCTGAAGCTTTGCAAAAACGTGGATATTCCGCTGATGGTTTGCATGGTGACCTGTCTCAAAACCAACGTGATACGGTAATGCGTAAGTTCCGTGATGGCAGCATTGATGTACTCGTTGCAACAGACGTGGCGGCGCGTGGTCTCGACGTATCTGGCGTAACACACGTTGTGAACTTTGACCTTCCGCAAGATCCGGAAAGTTATGTTCACCGTATTGGCCGTACAGGTCGTGCGGGTAAAGAAGGTGCGGCATGGTCTTTCGTAACTCCGCGTGAGATTGATCACTTGCACTTCATCGAGCGTGTAACACGTCACCGTATTCCGCGTAAACCGTTGCCTACGATGGCAGAAGCGGTTGAAGGAAAACAACGCGTAACGGCTGAACGTCTCCTGGAGATTGTACAATCCGGTGAGTTGAACGAATACAAAGGTATTGCCATTCAAATGCTGGAGCAATATGATTCTGTACAATTGTTGTCCGCAGCTTTGAAACTCCTGACAGGCGACAAAAAAGATGCTCAGGTTGATCTGACTCCTGAAGATCCAATCCGTGCTAAACGTCGTAGACCAGATGTTCGTTCTGGCGGACGCAAACCATCAGGTTACAGCGGTAACCGTAGCAGTGGTGGCGGTGGTGGTTACAACCGTGATCGCAACAGCAGTGGTGGTGGACGTGGCGGTTACAACCGTGACCGCAACAGCAGTGGTGGAAGTGGAAGCAGAGAAGGCGGCTACAACCGTGATCGCAAACCGCGTCCAAGCAATAACGAAGGACGTCGTCCGGCTAGAGATAACTCTTTCGAATAAGTGTAACATTTAATGAGGATGGGGCAGGAAGCTGCTCCATCTTTTTTTACTTTGTAAAAGTTCATAAACTTTCCATTTATTAGAACGATCAGTCTTGCCTAAAGTGATCTACTTTCGGGAAGTGCTGGCTTTTCCTATATATAATAAGGTATATTAATATTAGAATTCAGGTTAGACGCAAGGTGCGGAGGAGGAGAAATGTTTGGAATTTAAAGGAGCTATGGGCGGGCTTTACCGGCTGACAGAATGGATCACAAGACTGGCCGCAAGCAATCTCTTGTGGGCGATCTGTTCTTCACCTTTTTTGTTTTTCATGATTATGAAGCTGCTCGTCATGCAACAGAATCTCGCGAACGAATCATTACAAATGAACTGGGCTATAGCCATTGTGGCACCGCTTACACTGTTTCCGGCGACCTCGGCTTTGTTCACGGTTGTTCGTAAATGGAATATGGGAGATACGGATGTGCCGATCTTCCGTACATTCTTTACAGGTTACAAGGAAAACTACAAACAAAGTTTAATTGGTGGCATTTTTTACACACTGCTGTTCGCAATCATGTATCTGGACTATACGGTTTATATGACCCAGTTCCGTAATATGCAACTGGTTGGCATAATTATGCTCGTGTTGTTGCTGCTATTGTTTGTATCACTGTTTAACTTCTTTTCTATGGTTGTACATTACCATATGTCGATCGGCCTTATTATTAAAAATGCAGTCCTGTTAACGCTGATTCGACCTTTCCGTGTGTTCTCCACATTACTGGGAAGCGGGTTGTTGTTCTATTTCGGATTGCGTTATCCGGTGCTGTTTATCTTTTTCATCATGAGCATCGTGGCTTGGTTTGCGTTCTTTAACTTCTATGCAACCTACAACAAAATGCAGGAGCAGATGCAAAAGATTCAATTGCAAAAAGAGGAAGAAGAGGCAGCTGCTTTGGCTGAAAAATCAGGAGAACAGGATGAAGCACAGAGTTCTGAACCTGCTGAAAATAAAGAGTTTACACAGCAAAAATAAAACATGTCTGTATGGCATTTACTTTTTACACAGTTAGGGATATAATAGGTGTACATCCTGCGATGTACGTTTCGGTTATTCGTTGTTTTGAACCAATGATGATGTCTTCGGGAGATTAATACAAAGTGTTGCTGAAAAGCCCTGTCTATACGACATGGGGACTTCAAATGCATTTTTGCAGTCACCCACCTGCCAAGCAGGTTCATAAGACAATGTAGCCGGACGGCATAGGCGGGTTTCTAATTTCACCATGTACAGCACCCTGACTTTTCCTTTTTACGAGGAAGCCAGGGTGTTTTTATGTTGATTTTTGGGTGGATCTGATGAATGATTTAATTCGGATTATTGTTGATCCTAGTATTTTTGTTAAATATGATGCTTACCCTTTTGTTACTACTTGAACAATGTTACACTAGAATACATAATGGAACGGTTACACTCAAAGGAGGAAGGGTCTTGACCTTAAAGAGAACGCTCGTCGGTATCATCCGAAGTATGGAGGGAACCAGCGATCGAGCCAAGGATCCCAAATTAAAAACACGCTATTACAATTTATCCAAAGAAAAAGCCTGGGAAGAAGTATCTTCGACACTAAAAAAAATTCCGGGTTATAAAGTACTGCATGAGGTGCACTCTGTAGGCGAGATTATACTGGAAAAACGCACGACGTTTGGGCGTACAATGGATATTACGGTTTCCATTATTTCGGTGAGTCCTGTACGAAGTGCAGTGGATATGTACTCTGCTTCCCGCGGTTCATTGGGAGATCTCGGTTCCAACTATCGTACGATTATGCACTTGTTCTCCGTACTTGATAAAAAGCTCAGCAAGTATAAGGCGAATGAGTGAAATAAATGATGAAATAATAAAAAGCGAGAGAAGGATACCTTCCTCGCTTTTATTCTGCAATTACGAAAGTTGTTTTACAGCAAAGCTTTTACTGCAGCAATGGCTTGCTCGAAGTTAGGGGAGTCTGTCATTTCAGGCAAGTACTCCACATATGTAATTTTGTCTTCGGCATCCAAGACAAAAATAGAGCGCATATCCAGTTGGAATTCTTTGATCAGAACGCCATAGTTTTGGCCGAAAGAGCGTGTTTTGTAGTCGGAAAGGGTAACCACGCGGTCAACACCGGCCGCACCGCACCAACGCTCCTGTGCGAATGGAAGGTCTACGCTGACGGTCAGAACAACAACGTTCTCGCCGAGTTCAGCTGCCTCAACATTGAAGCGGCGAGTCTGAGCATCACATACGCCAGTATCCAGAGAAGGAACAACGCTGATTAATTTAATCTTGCCTGCGAAGTCTTTCAGAGATGCATCTTCAATCAAGTTTTTGCTCACGGTGAAGTCAGGTGCTTGATCGCCCACTTTCAATTCAGGTCCGATCAATGTGATAGGGTTGCCTTTAAATGTGGCTGCGCCTTTACGTTCTTGTGTCATAAATAATGTTCCTCCTTATAAATTGGTGATCCGTGCCAAAATCCATTATAATCTTTTATGAAAGACATTGTCCAATCTGGGCGTGTATCATTGTGATGGATTCAAGAGAAGGTCTGATTTTAACAGGGTGGAGTGAAAGTGAAAATCTATGATATTTATCCGTTATGAAAATTGGAAAGATTACTTGAAGTATTTCCCTTTGACGTCGATTCTTTTAATTGCGAATGTTGTTATGTTTATCGTGTTAACGTTTAATGGTGGTTCCACCAACAATATGGTATTGCTCAAGTTTGGGGCGCTGACGAATTATGAATTGTTTGCCCAGGATTGGTGGCGTTATGTGACTTCCATGTTTTTGCATGCAGGGTTCGGTCACCTCTTGTTTAACAGTTTTGCGTTAATTGTATTTGCTCCGCCGATGGAACGCTTGCTTGGATCGTTGAGATACGGTGTCTTGTATCTTGGGGGAGGAGTAGTAGGTAATATTCTTGCTGTTGCCTGGTATAATTCGATCGACAAAATTACGATTTCGGTAGGCGCGTCTGGTGCAATCTATGCTGTCTACGGGGCATTTCTCTACGTGGCATTGTTCCAGCGTAATATTATGGATGAAACCTCGCGCAAAACGATGTATACACTGTTGCTGTTCGGGATTATTTTCTCTTTTGCAGTGTCTAATATCAATTGGATGGCGCATTTAGGTGGTTTGCTCGGTGGATTCTTTATTTATGGTTTGATTATTCGTTTATGGAAACCACGGATTTTTAGGAAATAGGTAGAACGTTCTCAAGATGGAATATGCGGTGAACGATATAGTAGGGTATAACAGATTGGAGCGATCAGGCAAGTGGAATTAAGACAGTTGCATTATTTTCTGAAAGTTGCTCAAAAGGAACATGTTACACAGGCGGCGGAAGAATTGCACGTGGCACAGTCTGCGGTCAGCAGACAGATTCATCAGCTTGAAGAGGAGCTTGGTGTAGATCTTTTTATGCAAAAAGGACGTAATTTGCAGTTAACTGCGGTAGGACAGCTTTTTTGCAAACGGGTTGAAGGTATTTTGAAGGATCTCGACAAAGCTGTAGGTGAAGTACATGAATTTCTTGACCCGGAGCACGGGGAAATTCGGATCGGCTTTCCGCACAGTCTAGGAATTCATCTCATACCTTCTGTAGTGGCGGCTTTTCGTCAGAAGTATCCGAACGTAAAATTCAGATTCAAGCAAGGGATGTACCCGACATTGATTCGGGATGTATTGTCGGCAGAAGTGGATCTTGCATTTATTTCACCATTTCCAGAAAAACATGATCAGGTGGCTGGTGATATTGTACTTACTGAGGAATTGCATGCGATCTTGCCGCCGAATCATCCGCTTGCGGGAGAAGAGACCATTGCACTCGAACAGCTGAAGGATGAGAAGTTTGTGTTGTTCAGCAAAGGTTACTCCCTGCGGCCTATTGTATGGCATGCCTGCCTTGAAGCTGGATTCACACCGAAAATCGCTTTTGAGGGTGAAGAGACGGATACGATTCGTGGTTTGGTAGCGGCGGGCATGGGTGTCAGTCTGTTGCCGGAAATGGCGTTATTCCAGACGAATCCCTTGCAACCTGCGCATGTGGCGATCTCTCAGCCGAAAGTAACCCGAACGATTGGGTTGATTCACCGTGCAGATGATAAGTTGCCACTCGTTGCTCAGTCTTTCCGCTCATTTTTGCTTCATTATTTTGGTTTACAACAAAACAATACCCCATCCGAATAACGGTGGGGTATTGTTTTTATTTATCTAACTTGTTCATTGAGTATCTGCAGCAATTAGTCCCGGCTATTAAAGATTCCGATGTAACGAATCAGTTCAAGTAAAGAGATCAATGCAGCGGCAACGTAAGTTAAAGCTGCGGCATTCAATACTTTGGCTACGCCTTTTTCTTCTTCATTACGGATATATCCTTCAGATACCATTATTTCACGTGCTCGATTGCTGGCATTGAATTCGACCGGTAATGTAATCAACTGAAACGCAACAGTGACAGAGAAGAAGATAATACCGATTCCAACCAGGTTCATCGCATTAAAGAGGAAACCTGCAATCAACAGGAATGGTGCGAGTCCAGAAGCAAAGTTCACAATCGGAAAAATCCGGTGACGCAATGCGAGCATAGGGTAACTTTCCTTGTGTTGAATGGCATGACCGACTTCGTGACATGCAACGGATAATGCCGAGATGGACTTTTCGTAGTACACAGGTTCTGACAAACGTACAACCCGATTGATCGGATCATAGTGGTCAGAGAGTGAGCCGCGAACCGGTTCAATCGGCACATCGTGCAGGCCGTTAGCATCGAGCATATGACGGGCTGCATCGTAACCGGTCATTCCGTTCTGGTTTGGTACTTCGGACCAACGTCTAAAGGTGCCCTTAACGCGAAATTGCGCCCATAACGAGAGCAAAAAGGCGATGATAATCAATACGAACATACCGTTATTAAAACTCATATCCATTCCTCCGCTTTCATAATAAGCTACATCATGGTGTTTTCAAGCAAGATTTTTAATGCCTCCATTGTACCCGCGCTTTTGGTGAGTAGTCCTGCCATCATCTTACGTGCTTGTACAGGTTTCATCTCTCCAAGCAATGGTTTGAGTTCATTGACCTCTCGCTCAAGTTGCTGAACATGAAGTTCAAGTGTTGTCAGTTTGCTGGCTACTTGTTCTTCAGTACTGACCAGACGCCACTTCTCAAGAGATTGTTTAATCTCTTCGAGACTATACTTCTCTTGTTTCATCTGTACAATACGTTCAAGTCTGGTTAAGGTTTCATGACTATAAAGACGATAATTTTTTTGGGTTCGTTCTTCAGGAGCGATTAACCCGAGCTTTGTGTAATAGTCAATTGTCCGTTCGCTTACACCAGCCGTTTTGGCGAGTTCGCCAATTCGAAAAAGTTTCATATCCCCAATGATATTCACCTCGCTTGCAAGTTCAAATGTAGGGAAATGTAGTTTCCACAAGCGCCTCAATGTACACGCTCAATTTTTCTTTCTAATAAGTATGATACATGATCATGAACCGTACAGTCAAACGTTATGCTTTGAAGATAGCTTGCTTTATTCCTATATCTATGTACTCAAAGTGTATGAATATGTACTTAAGTGCAAGAAAAAGACGTAAGACTTTATTCCCATAAAATATTTTTGGAAATGATAAAAATACTCTTGTCAACTTTCCTTACTTCTGCTTATAATGACATTAAGAGTTTCATGATATGTAAAGAAACATAACACAAGAGGGAGTGGGGCAAATGAGAAAGAAATGGTTGGTTTCAATGTTAGCAATGCTTACTTTACTGGCTTTTCCGGTAAGTGCATTCGCTGCTGCGGAGGGTCCAAGTACTATTGAGCTTCAAAGCGGTCTGAACTCGGCATTTACGTTTCTGGCAGTAGTGCTAGTGTTCTTTATGCAGGGGGGGTTTGCACTCCTTGAAGCGGGTTCGACACGAATGAAAAATGCAGGACACATTGCGGGTAAGACGATCCTGACATTGGGTATTTCAGTTATTGCATTCTGGGGGCTTGGCTTTGGCCTAGGCTTCGGTAACGGTAACGGATTCTTCGGAACAACCGGTTTCTTCATGAGTGGAGACAACATGGCAGCTTCCTTTGAATCACTCGCTTTCTCCGATGTTCCACTAACGATTAAATTTGTATTCCACCTTGCATTTGCTGCTGTCTCCCTGGCTATTGCCTGCGGTGGTATGGCAGAACGTGCAAAGATGAGCGTATATATCGTGTTTGGTACACTGTATACCATTATTATGTATCCTGTTGTTGCTCACTGGGTATGGGGCGGTGGCTGGCTCGCAGAGCTGGGTATGCAAGACTTCGCGGGTTCAACAGTAGTTCACTTAACGGGTGCGACAGCAGCGTTGGTAGCTACCATCTTGCTGAAACCTCGTATCGGTAAATATAACAAAGACGGCAAACCTAACATCATTCCAGGTCACAACCAAGTGTATTCCGTACTCGGGGTCATCATCCTCTGGATCGGTTGGTTCGGTTTCAACCCAGGTAGTACGTTGTCAGCGATGGGTGAAGGATTCTTCGGTTACGTGGCGCTCACTACAAACGTGGCTGCTGCTGCGGGTGGTGTTGCCGCACTGTTGATCTCCTGGGCAGTTCTCGGAAAATCAGATATTCCTAGCATGTTGAACGGGGTGCTTGCTGCACTCGTAGCGATTACTGGTGCTTGTGCGTTCGTAGAACCTTGGGCTGCACTAGTCATTGGTGCAATCGCTGGTATCATTACATTCTTCACTGCTCAATATTTCGATCGCAAAGGTATTGATGATCCGATCTATGCGTTCTCTGTACACGGTATCGCTGGTATGTGGGGTGCCATCTCCACCGGTTTGTTCGCAACACCTGAGCTTGCTGAGAAAGTAGGCGTAGGTCAAGCGGGTCTATTCTATGGCGGTGGATTCCACCAACTGGGTGTTCAATTGTTAGGTCTTGCTGGCGCATTTGCCTTCGTACTCGTGATGTCCTTCATTATTCTCGGCGGTATGAAAGCTGTAATGGGTATTCGTGTCACGGAAGAAGAAGAGACAATGGGGCTTGATCTTAGTGAACACGGGACATATGGATATCCTGAGCAAATGAAACATGCAGAATCCAAATCAGGTGGTACATTCAGCTCCTGAGGTAAATCAAGATTGAAATTGCTTCAAGGAGGCTGGATATGATGGAACCTATCTCAATAACAAACCTTTCCTGGTCTTATCGAGGGATCGATGGTGCAACTTCTGCACATGAACTGCGCCAGGCACGTGTTATTTTGCAGAGAGAACTCCAGAAATCAATGTCCGCTTCCTTGTCGCTGGTCGAATGGTACGAGATGGTAAATGAACTGCATGACCGCATTGCACGGAAAGCAGTAGAGTTATGCATTCAGGGGATGGTAGAGGAGGGCTTCGGCCAGCCTCCCGTCCCCTATGCCTTTATCGTATTTGGAAGCTCCGGCAGGGAAGAAGCGACATTATGGAGTGATCAGGATAATGGCATGATTATCAGTGATGCTCCGCATGCAACAAAAGAAGAATATTTCAAGGAACTGGGAAACCGTATTGCGGATTTATTGGAAGAGCTGGGTTATGCCAAATGCGAGGGCAAGGTGATGTGCTCGGAATCTCTTTGGCGGAAAACGCTGGCGGATTGGCAAAAGCAATTATTCGAATGGAGTTCCGACTTAAACTGGGAACCGGTGCGTAACCTGATCATCGCTTCTGATATGCGTTTTATTGCAGGGGAACCTAATTTGGCAGAGGCTTGGCTTACGAGCTTTTATGAACAGTTTCGCCGGGTTCCACAGCTCTCTGATGCGGTATTACGTAATACGGTAAAACATAAGGCGACATTAAATATAATGGGTCGTGTCGTTACAGAGCGATTTGGTGAACATGCGGGCGGCTTTGATGTCAAATATGGCGTTTATATCCCGCTGGTCAACAGTGCTAGATTTTTGGCTTTGCAGCATGGGATTCAGGAATCATCAACATTAAAACGTATGGAGAGGCTGACTTCGCTTGAGGCCATTCCTTTTCAGTTAACGGACACATGCCAGCGTGCATTTACGTCTGCTTTGAAGCTACGTCGAAACACGCCGGTTGTTATACGTGAGGATTTACAGCAGAGCAGTGGTTTTCTGGATGAGAAACAGATGAAGCAGAAGCAAATTCATTATGAACTGAGGGAGACACTGGGATTGGTCAAGCGAGTGCATCGTGCTTTGCAAAGACAGTTGCGTTTTGCAGAAAGGAGACGTCCATGAGAGAGCCGGCAAGGGGCAGTACAGGGTTTTGGAATTCGCTGCGTCAGGGAGGGGTTCCTTCCGCCATCGCTTCCATTATGGGAGCCCCTACGGCGCAACATATGGCATTTATCCGTTCCATGATGAGGGAGCAACGTAGACCTGAAGTGTTGCATACGCCTCTGGGCGAACTGGATGCTGTTGTATTTGATCTGGAAACAACAGGTTTTTCCCCCCAGCATGGAGATGAAATTTTGTCCTTTGGTGCAGTGCGTCTTCGAGGTGGCGTTGTGTTGGAAGAGGAACAGTTCTATACGCTGGTCCAGTCAAAAACAGCAGTGCCGAAGCATATTACCGAACTCACCGGGATTACGCAACAGATGACAGAGAAGGCGCCTACACTGCTTCAAGGATTGCATGATTTCATGTCCTTTGTGGGTGGGAACGTACTGGTAGCTCACGCGAGTGCGCATGACCGGGCTTTTCTCAATGCAGCGTTGTGGCGAACCTCCAAAGTTAGGTTGACTCATCGTTTAATTGATACGATGATGCTCGCCCGCTGGCTTGAACCTTCGAGACCCGGATATGGGCTTGATGAACTGCTTGAATCTAGAGGCATTCCAATCTATGGACGGCACCATGCGCTTGAAGATGCTAAAATGACGGCGCAGTTATGGTCTTGTTATCTTGAGGATATGCAACGCAAAAATATAGAGACCTTGGGTGACCTTTACACCAAATTAAGTCATGCGTAACGTTAATGGTATTAAGCTGTAGGGGTATAGTTGAAACGAAGCCTCACCACGTGGCTGTGCTTCATTCGATATAATTTGATAAGCGTTCAGGAGCATAGATGATCTGGAGTTCTCTGAAGCTGAAACCGAAAGATCGGGTGCACCAATCAGATATGTGTGCATCATTCCCGCGAAGTTCGGGAGGGCTTGCAGGTCCTCTTGCGAAGGAATCGGCAATGAACACGGATGGGTGTGGAAAATGCCAACGATCGTAACATCAGAGAAAAAACATTGAATCCATTCCGATTGATCCAGCGAGAAGTGATGCAGCGGGTCAGGCGCTACGTTACGAATGGGCTGAAACCGACTGATTCGTATGCCGCCCGCTGCGGATTCACCCAGCACAACCCCGCAGGCTTCTTGCGGCAGCGAAAGATGCATGTGCCTGGACATTTCTCGTTCCACCGAGCGAGGAAGGGTTAAGGTATTTTGCTGCCCGTGAAGTGCTGCCATTTGTATTCACCCCTCTCTCTTTTGGCTCCTGCTTCATGCAGGAGTCCTTTTTTATTTTATTTTATTTTATTCGGTGCCGATTGTAAAATTTTAAGGGAAAAGGGTACAATATGAGAAAGGATTGATGTAATTCCATTGGATACACATTGAATGAACAAGAGGGTGGCGAGTAATGAAACGTAACATATACATACTGCTCGGAGCTATCCTACTTATTGGTATAGCTCTTGCTCAGAATACGGATAGTGGTATTGCCGCAGTTTTTAAACAGGAACAGCCTATGCCAACGGAGACGGGGCCGAAGGCAGGGTTACTAGCACCGCCATTTTCGCTGACTGGACTCGATGGCAAGACGTATAGCGTAGGCGGGGCGAAAGAGAAAGCAACCTTTGTAAGTTTCTGGGCGTCATGGTGTGACCCTTGTAAACAAGAAGCACCTGAACTGAACCATCTGGCTGAAAAATACCAAGATAAGCTGGATCTTTACGGTGTAAATGTTACTTCATACGATAAATTGAAGGATGCCAAAGCGTTTGTGGACGAGTACAAGTTAACATTCCCGATCCCGCTTGATGAAAAGGGAACCGTCTATGCTCAGTATAATGGCGTTGCATTTCCAACGAACGTTCTTATTGACTCCCGGGGCGTAATCCAAGAGATTGTTCTTGGTATTTTGCCGGAAAAAGAACTGGAGAAAAAAATTAAAAAGCTGATCGCAAACTAAAAGAAAAGATTTTTTGCTTATCGTTTTGCATTGAAAAAGCTTCCGCCACCATCGTTAATGGTGACAGAAGCTTTGTTTATTTTCCGGGAAATAAGAAGCAGGATCATGTGTAGTGTTTGATTTAGACTTCTAGTGATTGATTAGACCTGGGGTTGGCATCGAAAAGGATTCCGGCTCATCCGAGATATTTTCCTGGAGTAGAGCATACCGGAAACTGTGTACAAGTGCTTCCCAGCTGGCTTCGATGACGTTCTCGGATACGCCGACCGTGTTCCAAGTATTCTCAGTGTTCTTGGATTCGATCAATACACGAACTTTGGCGGCGGTCGCATCCTTTTCATCCAGTACACGAACTTTGTAGTCCGACAGGTGCATATGAGCAAGAGAAGGGAAGTACTGCACAAGAGCTTTCCGAAGTGCATTATCCAGTGCGTTGACCGGGCCGTTTCCTTCTGCTGCGGTATACACACTTGTTCCGGCAACATTCAGTTTGACAAAAGCTTCGGATACCACGGATTTGCCTGCCGTTTTCTCCACAAGCATTTTGAACGATTCAAAGGTGAAAAGTTCTCTCATATCTCCGTTCGCTTCACGAATCAACAATTCCAGTGATGCATCAGCGCCTTCGAATTGATAACCTTGATGCTCCAGGTCTTTGATTTTTTCGATGATTTGACGGGAGTTCGGGCTGCTTGGATCAAATTCCAATCCCATTTCTTGTGCTTTGGACACAATGTTGCTCTGTCCAGCCAGTTCGGAGACAAGCACACGTTGCTTGTTGCCAACAAGTTCAGGCACGATATGCTCATAGGTTCGGGAATCCCGCAAGATGGCAGACACATGGATACCACCTTTATGAGCAAATGCCGCATTACCTACATAAGGTTGGTTGATTGGCATATTCACATTCGCAATCTCGCTGATATAACGAGCAACATTCGTGAGTTGTTTCATGGAATCCTCAGAGACACATTCATAACCCAGTTTGAGCTGCAAGTTCGGGATAATGGAAGCGAGGTTAGCGTTACCGCAGCGCTCTCCATAACCGTTCATTGTGCCTTGAACCTGTCGAGCCCCTGCTTGTACAGCACTAAGCGTGTTTGCAACCGCAAGCTCACAATCATTATGGGTATGGATACCAAGATGTGCTTGCGGCAACATCCGGTGCAGGGTGGATACGATCTCGTGAACTTCGTGAGGCATCGTTCCTCCATTAGTATCACACATGACGAGCCAGTCCGCCCCGGCTTCGTGGGCTTTGGTCATGACAGCTTGTGCATAATCCGGGTTGTTTTTAAATCCATCAAAGAAATGCTCGGCATCAAAGATCACTTCCATGCCATTTTGTTTCAAATACGCGATGGAATCATAGATCATCGACAGATTTTCTTCAAGCGTAGTCTGCAAGGCGGTATGCACATGGAAGTCCCATGATTTTCCGACCAGGGTTGCGGCCTGTGCCCCGGATTCAATCATACGTTTCAGATTGGTGTCTTCGCTGGCGATGCTACCTTTGCGGCGAGTGCTTCCAAATGCAACAACTTTGGCGTTCAGCTTCAATTCCTTGACTCTTTTGAAAAACTCAATGTCTTTGGTATTGCTACCGGGAATTCCGCCTTCAATATAGTGAGCACCCAGGTCATCCAGCTTTTTGGCAATTTTGAGTTTGTCATCTGCTGATAAGCTGACACCCTCTCCTTGTGTGCCGTCGCGTAATGTTGTATCGAAGATGGAAATGGCCTTTGACATGAAGATCCTCCTTAAGGTAAAGCGCTTTTTTATAAGTTTTGATGGTATGGTTGAAAAAAGGTAAGAACGTTAATGGATAAATCCTTCGATGTAGCAACGCTACACTGTGTTAAACTGGTTAGATGGATTTGTCCCAAACTCGTGAATTTGTATAATTAATTATTATAGCATCATTATAGCCAAATGCTACATAGAATTCGCAGGTTGACGTAAACAATTTTGATTTAATTGTGAAAAAGGGTCCGGGGTATCAAAAGGCGACCTATGTTATAATTTTAACAACGAAAGGTAGGGAGTAATAGTGACCATACTATGGGAGAATGTAGTTGTTACAATAGTACTTCTGATTGTGATTGGTCTGGTTGTGAGGGCCGTGTTCAAGAAACAAAAATAGACCTGGATGAAAATAAAGCGAACTCCCGGCCGGGAGGAGAGAAAGGGTGGGGGCGTGAAGTCTTCAGACAACAATCCTCCAATGAATGTAAGCGAGTATTATCCAGCGGCTGGCAGAGTGATTCTGCATGTCGATATGAATGCCTTCTATTGCTCCGTACATGAAGCAGAAGAGCCGGAGTTATATAGAGGAAAAGCGACTGCTGTTGCGGGTAGCAGCGAGTTGCGTAAGGGTGTTATTGTCACTTGTTCTTACACAGCCCGAAGCAGAGGGATTTCAACCGGCATGGTTGTGCAACAGGCGATGAAAAAATGTCCTGATCTGATTGTCATTCGACCGGATTTCCACCTGTATCGTCAATACTCCAGGGCGTTTATGCAGATTGCGTATAGTTATACGCCTTTGCTGGAAGCAACCTCAATTGATGAGTGTTATCTGGATATTACGGGTTCGAAACAATTCGGTACACCTATTGAAATCGCTGAACAGATTCAGCAGAGAATCATGGAGGAACTTGGCCTGCCCTGTTCCATTGGGATTGCGCCGAACAAGCTGCTTGCCAAAATGGCTTCGGATCTGAAAAAACCGAACGGCATATCGATTTTGCGAATGAGGGACGTGCCGCGCATTTTATGGCATAGACCATGTAACGAGATGTTTGGCATTGGGAAAAAGACGGCCGAGAAGCTTAAAAAGCTGGGCATTGATACGATCGGCCAACTGGCTAAGTCGGACGAAAAAATGCTGATAGACCTGTTTGGTGTAAATGGAACTTGGCTCAAAAATTCGGCTAATGGCATTCATCATTCGCCTGTCGTTGCGGAGCGGGAAGCGAATAAATCGATTGGGCATACAACAACACTGCCAGCCGATGTCTCTGAAATGGGGGATATCCACCGCGTGTTTCTCAACATCAGTGATCAGGTAGCCCGAAGATTACGCAAACACGAAATGCTCAGTCAAGGCATACAGATCACGATTCGTACACCTGATATGAAAACGATCACGAGGTCCCGCATGATGGATATACCTACAGAGGACGCGGCAGTCATCTATCGTGAGGCCTGTAAGCTTTTTGCAAAACACTGGGGAAATGGAAAACCTGTACGAATGCTTGGCATCACGTTGCAGACATTGATTCCGCGAGAAGAGTCGGCTGTACAGATGGATTTGTTTGAATATGAACAAAAGCCGAAAAAGGAAAGTTTAATTCGAATTATGGATCAGCTCCGGGATAAATTCGGTGAGAATGCGGTAGTGACTGCAGGGATGCTGGGGGATGACCCTTCCGTATTGCTTCGTAATCACAAAGTAAGGGGAACGTCACTGCAAAAAGATAACTTGCAAAGTTTCGACTAAACAGGGATAATATAAAGTTGTGGTTGTTGCAATTTGATTTGTAATTATTCAAACTTTGGTTTAATATGTTTTTAGATAAAAACACGGTTCGTGGTGAACTCTAGGAGGAGAGATTGTACAATGAGTAAATATACTTGGGTTGAAAAAGACACATGTATTGCATGTGGCGCTTGCGGAGCAACAGCTCCAGATATCTATGATTATGATGATGAAGGTTTGGCAGAAGTGATCTTTGATGGCGATGCTAACAAAGGAATCAAGGCCATCCCTGATGATTTGTTCGATGATATGCAGGATGCATGCGATGGTTGCCCTACAGACTCCATTAAAGTAGCGGACGAGCCTTTTAATAAAGAAGGTTAAGTTTTTTTATTTCATGTACATCAAAGCACATTTTTTGTCGCAGAGACAGGAGGTGTGCTTTTTTATATGTTAAATTCAAATGGTTAGTACCAAGTACTGAAGTCCTATGCATATTTTGACGCTGGATGCCGATATATAACTCTATAAGCTTAAGCCGGAATAATGGAGGATTAGATGCAAAATACGGATCTAAGGTCATATGTCAAGAAACATCCAGATAATAAAATGGCATGGTATTTGTTAGGCAAAGAGTACCTTGGCGAAGGACAGGAAGGAAAGGCCAATTATTGTTTTCAGCAAGCGGGCGAAGTGTATGAAGCTTTCGAGCGGAGTAAAGCTCCTGCTGACATATGGATGGACTATCAGGATAAGTTAGTAGAGATGTCTGAGCTTAAGGAGAAAAAGAAACGCAGACGCAAAATGTGGCTGACTCTGTTAATGGTACTACTTTTGGCGGGTTTACCGCCTGCAGATGCCCCTGGTGCCCAGAAAGGGGCGACGGATGCCCTGTCTGAAGCCTTGGAGTCAGAGGACGACACACCTCCTGCAGAGCTTGCTAAAGAGCAACAAGGAGTGAGTCCAACGTCCACAGAGCAGAGCAATGTATTCACAGCGGCCGGATTTGGCAATGGAAATGATGGAGGGGATGCTCTTGCTGCTGCCTGGTCCGGATCAGGTGCCGGAATGAATACGACGGCTGTTCTCGGAATGCAGACATCAGAGAAATGGTCTGTCTGGAAGCGGGATATGCCAGTCAAATACATTATGCAGACCAATGAAAAAGGCAAGCTCACGGCCCAGAGTTATGATGCAGAACAATGTAACTGTGAACCGCCTAAAGTATCCTCTAAGATCAAACGTATGGCCTCCGCGTGGACAGCTAAACAGGAGACAGCCGCAGCGTTGTCAAGTGCAATCCTTTCATATCATAAACAACACAAAGCCTGGCCAAAGACTGTCACAGCACTGGCCCAGCCGTTTCCTAACAATATTTTGGGAGAAACTTCAGCTGAAATGAGTGAGATGTTTCCACAGCTGTTAGCCACTCATCAAGCCAAGGCTCAAGAGGCAAGTTCTAACGGTAACGGGAAACAACAGGCTACCGCATCATCCAAGAAGACAAAGGCACCGTTTGCTGATACGTTAGGGGGACAGCCATTTTTTGAAGAGCCGCTTGAGATTGTGATCGACAAGAGTAACCACAGGTTGGCACTCATCAGCGGAGATACGATCATTCGGATGTATGAAGTGGGTCTGGGCGGAGAGCGGACGCCTGAGGGTTCTTATGTCATTACGGATAAAGTGGTTAACCCGAATGGCCACTCTAATGGGGAGTTCGGGACTCGAGGCATGCAGCTCTCGAATACGAATTATGCCATCCACGGGACTAATGAGCCTGATAGCATCGGCCTTGATGAGTCCCTTGGATGTGTGAGGATGAGCAAAGCGGATGTGGAAGAGTTGTTCGCTCTTGCTCCACAAGGAACTCCGGTGCGCATTGGTAAAAATCTGCTCCCAGAGCTAACATCTGTGCCAAAAGCCGAACAGCGGTATAAGTACAAACTTGTTCCTCAGCAGAACAATCCAAACAAAACATATCACTGGCTAAATTGACCCTGCAGTTCTCTGATATAATCGTAAAGTTCCCTTTAAGCTCAGAGATTACTATATGTAAGTTCGGTTAGTCGATGCTGATTCAACTACATATTGGCAATAATAAGCAAAGCACCAATGATAACGATCAAACCGCCAACGCTGGCTGCTGTCCATATGATGGCTTTGCGATTGACCTCTTCTTTTTTTTGTTGCAATGCAGGTGGTTTACGTTTCTGAGCCATGGCTTTTTTCCTCCTTCATAGGTATCGAAATGGTCTAGAGTAACCATGCTTTCATTGTAAAGAATTCAGCCTGCTATTTCCAGTGGGTAGGTCGATTTCTTATGCTTAGATCATCTGATTTGAAATTTGTTTGTCTATGCGTAAATGACTTTCTTTTTGAAGGAGAAACGGCTAGACTTGTGTGTAGAGTTTTTTTACATATAAGAGACGGAGAGCGGCCATATGGCGTACCGAACCAGAACGGAGTGAGTGATTTGTTATACAAAAGTCTTGCTAAACCTTTATTGTTTAAAATGGACCCTGAACAGGCCCATCATCTGATTATTGGTGGCCTAAGCGGTGTGGGTAGTGTCCGTCCAGTTCCATCCGGACTACGTGTCATGTACGGCGTGCGTGAAACCCCGGATCTGGCGGTGGACATGTTCGGTTGTCATTTTCCTACACCGGTTGGTCTAGCCGCAGGTCTGGATAAAAACGGACAGGCTGTTACCGGTTTCTCTTCGATTGGGTTCGGATTTATGGAGGTTGGAACGGTGACACCGCTCGCACAGTCCGGTAATGATCAACCCCGTCTATTCCGTTTACCGCCAGATGAAGCGCTGGTGAACCGGATGGGCTTCAACAATCTCGGTGCAGAAGCGATGGCGGGTGAACTTGCGCGTCTTCAAGAGCGTCGTATCCCTGTAGCGGTCAATATTGGAAAAAATAAAGTCACTCCAAATGAGGAAGCTCATCTGGATTATGCGAAATGTATACAAGCGTTATATACTTATGCAGATTTGTTTGTGGTCAATATCAGTTCACCAAATACACCGGATTTGCGTAATCTGCAACATGGGAATGAATTGAAAGAACTGCTGGCTGCAGTAATGGAAGAGATGAATCGCCAACAGGCTAAGGTTGGTGGAGCAGCCAAATCCGTACTTGTCAAAATAGCTCCTGACGTGAATGAGCAAGAACTCGAATATATGGTTGGTACGATTGCGGCGAGTGGGGTGTCGGGTATCATTGCGACGAATACAACGATTAGTCGTGAAGGTCTCTCGCATCAGCACGCGAAGGAAACGGGCGGGCTCAGTGGAAAGCCGCTACGTGAACGTTCAACAGAAATCATTCGTCAGGTATACAGACAGACTGAAGGCAAGCTCCCCATCATCGGCTCCGGTGGCATTTTTACCAGTGAGGATGCTTATGAGAAAATTAAAGCCGGAGCAAGCCTGGTAGAAATCTATACTGCGTTAATCTATGAAGGACCAGAAGTAAACCGTAAAATCCATGCTGGATTGCGCGAATTACTGCGTAAGGACGGATATCATCATATTTCAGAGGCGGTTGGTGCAGACCACCGTTAAAGAGCGATATACCCCCAGAACACGGAATAATAGAAGCGTGGGAGAGTGTAGAATGGATCGGGACTCTTCCCCCCGGCAAACATCATGTATAATGGATAAGAACAGGGGATGCTATAGAGACAGGAGGCTTAACGATGGACGGTAGAGACTGGGGTACATTTTTACTTCCTTATGAACAAGCGGTAGAGGAATTGAAGGTCAAATTCAAAACGATGCGGGCCGAATTGAAGAAACGGGAAGAATATGCCCCGATAGAATTCGTTACGGGCCGTGTCAAAAAAATCTCCAGTATTCTGGAAAAATCAAGACGTCTGAATGTGGCACTGGATGATGTGGAGACGGGGATAGAGGATATTGCGGGTATTCGGATTATGTGTCAATTCGTGGATGATATTAGGCGTGTTGCCGAGTACATCAGAGCACGGAAAGATTTAACCGTATTGATTGAAAAAGATTATATAACCAACTTCAAAGAAAGTGGTTATCGCAGTTTTCATATGATCATTGAGTATCCTGTACAGACGGCCTTGGGGCAGAAAAAAGTGCTTGCCGAAATTCAGATTCGGACACTTGCCATGAATTTCTGGGCAACGATTGAACATTCTTTGAGCTATAAATACCGGGAAAGTCTGCCGGAAGACATGCGAGCGAGACTTAAGAAAACAGCAGAGGCCGCTTTCGTCCTCGATAATGAGATGTCAGCGATCCGTCTGCAGATTCTGGAAGCGCAGAAGGCTTTCGAGGATGATTCCAATATTGTGTCAAGAACGCTCAGTATCATTCAACAGCTTTATTTCTATCATCTGGTTCATGAGGCAATTGAAGCACAGAGACGATTCAATGACTGCTGGGAACGGAATGATATGGAGGGGCTCAAAGTGCTGCTGGATGATGTGAAGGAACTTCTGAACAACGCCAGAAAGGGCGAAAATCCAGATGAGCAGTTATGAACCGCTCTACATTGATTATCTGATTTATTTTAATCGGGATCGGGATTATTTCGAGTGTCATGAGGTGCTTGAAGAATTGTGGTTGGAAAGAGATCGAGACCCGCTATACAAAGGCCTGCTGCAAATCGCGGTGGGACTGTATCACTATAGAAATCGTAATTTTCGCGGTGGACGAATGATGCTGCAAAGTTCTCTCGAACTGCTGGAATCGTATCCTGACAGTATTCTCGGTATCCATCTGGGCGATTTGAAAGCTGACGTTCACAGAATTGTAAACGAGTTACAAGATCATGATTCTGAAAAACTGGAGTATCGTGATCTGTCTATCCTTATTGAGGATAAGGCACTTGTACAGCATATACAGAAAAGGTCGCTGGAGCTGAAACCTAATGTTCCGCAGCGGCGAAGTCCAACCCGGGGACGAATTTACGAAGAGAAAATGAAGGCACTACAGCAGACGGAGTTACAAGAGCACGACGAGAACGCTAATCATCAAGCAAATAATTAGGGTCCTACATCCTATGTTTGTATAACAAGACACCCCGACGACTCCTTTACAGGAATGATCGGGGTGTTTTTGGTTTATTGAATTTAATTTTACCAAAGTTCATTGAACTAGCTTTTACTTGGAGTTGCACTGCCTTTATACTTATCAAAAAATTGCTTGTAGTCGTCCAGAGTATAACCGTTGTCGCTTCCGTTCTCTTTCAAACCGCCAACCATGCGGTCTTTCTCAACGCCATCTTGGTAATAAACGAGAGTAGGTGTGAATTCAATGTTGTAATCTGTCCAGCCGGATTCGAACTCGCGCAGGTTAAACTGTGGAAGCTTAATTCCTTCACTGTCTACCAGCGGCATCAATTGTGGTGTCGTTGCACGGCAGTGTGAGCAGTCGGAAGCAAAGAAATAAACAAAGAAGCTATCTTTGTTATCAATTCTGGTTTTCAGATCAGCCGGCAGAATGATTTGTTGATAGTTAGGATCTTTGAGCAACTCTCTTGTAGCCGGATTAAGCTTGGAAGCTGCAATGCCATAAGCGTTTTCTACAGTATCCATCTGTTTCTTGGATTGTTGGTTCACGAGAACCAGCGCAGCAATCATGACGACTAGTATGCCGAGGAAGATAAGGATTGTAGCGCTTTTCTTTTTCTTCTTGGAATTCATTGTTCATCCCCCATTTTTCATATCGAGATAAAATTTGCAACAAAAATGCAGGCTGGGATAATATGCATAAACAACCGAATTTTTGCTGATAAAACAATCTATTAGCATTATACTACATTACACGCTGTAGTGGAATACACATGATAGGATAGGCAAGCAAAATCAGGATATGATAACATAGAGCAATATGTCATTTTAACAGGATAGGATGAGTGGAACTATGGCCGTACAGTTGCCTTTGGACTTCGCAGAGCGAATGAAACGTTTGCTTGGCGATGAATTTGAATCTTTTATACAATCGTATGAACAATCCCCGCATGCCGGGCTCCGCGTAAATACGCTTAAAATATCAATGGAACAATTTAAAGAGATTGCCCCGTTTGACTTAAGACCTATTCCGTGGTGCGAAACGGGTTTTTACGTGCCTCATGGGGTGAAGCCTGGCCTACATCCTTATTACCACGCGGGTCTCTATTATATTCAGGAACCGAGTGCAATGGCTCCCGTGGAGCAACTGAACGTCCAGCCTGGAGATCGCGTGCTCGACTTGTGTGCTGCTCCTGGGGGGAAAACAACCCAGATTGCTGCCAAGTTGCAAGGTAAGGGGGTGCTTGTCACGAATGACATTCATTCAGAGCGTACCAAAGCACTTGCCAAGAACGTGGAGCTGTACGGCGTAAGAAATGCCGTTGTGCTGAATGAGTCACCTGAGCGCATCGCGGATGCGTTTCCTCATTATTTTGATAAAGTGTTGATCGATGCACCGTGCTCAGGCGAAGGCATGTTCCGTAAGGATGAAGACATGGTGAAATCCTGGGAACATCATTCTGTGGAGAAGTGTGTGTTGATGCAGCGAGATATTCTCGAAACGGCAGCGCGGTTATTGGCTCCAGGAGGAACGATTGTTTATTCGACCTGTACCTTTGCGCCGGAGGAAAACGAAGCGATGATTGCCGAGTTTTTGAAGTTAAATCGTGATTTTGCTGTAGTTAATATTGCTGATACCGCTGGATTTGCCCCAGGACGTCCGGATTGGGTGCGTGAGATGTTGCCAGATCAGGCGACGGAGACAGAAGAAGTGCTGGATCAGACGCGTGGCACAGCCCGATTGTGGCCTCACTTGTTAGAAGGAGAGGGACATTATGTTGCTGTGATCAAACACTCTGATGAATCTAATCTAGAGTTAGGTAAAGAGTTACATGAAGAAAAACGTGGTGCTGGACAACGTGTGCCTGAGTCCAGATTGTTGCATGAACCGAGTGAGGATCGTTCCTTTTTACGATCGGCTTCGCTTCCTATAACCAAAGCCGATCGTAAAAAGGAACGTTTGTTACGGGTTGAATCTAGAGCAAGCAACGACAAAAGTACACGCGGTGGTAAACACACCGCGAAACCAGGCAAGAAAGGGAAAGAGGCTGGTGGTCGCAAGTCTGACCGAGGGCAAGGAAGAGCTTCGGATTCCAGCTCCGTTGATCCATTAGCGGTCTATGCTCAGTTTGTAAATGAGAATCTGGTTATACCGCTTGAAGGTGAAACGGTATGTTACGGGGATCGTGTATACCAGTCAACGGTAGGTGCTGCCCGTCTGGAAGGGTTGAAAGTGATTCGCCCCGGATGGTTTATGGGCACGGTTAAAAATGGGAGATTCGTTCCGTCCCATCCCCTGGCGTGCGCATTGCGTGCATCCGAGGCACATCGAAGTGTGCATCTGTCTTCTGAAGATGGAGAAGCAGTAAGGTACTTGAAAGGGGAAACGCTGAATGTAGAGCAAGAACGGCTTAACCTTCTGGAAGGAGCAGCGCCTAAGGGGTATGTGCTCGTATGCGTGGATGGATATGCGGCCGGCTGGGGCAAATGGTTGGATGGTGTATTGAAAAATGAATACCCTGCAGGATGGAGGTGGACATCGGTATGAGTGGGAAAGGCAAACAAACACAGCGATTGGATAAAATTTTAAGTCATATGGGTGTAGGTACGCGCAGCGAGCTTAAAAAAATGGTGAAGCAGGGACGTATTCATGTGGATGGCAAAGCGGTAAAGGACAGCGGCATTCAGGTTGATCCGGCAATAAACATCATTGAAGCAGATGGTGAGCGGATTGTTTACCGTGAAATGATCTATCTGATGCTTCATAAACCGCCGGGTGTTGTATCTGCGACGGAAGATGCTCGGGATAAAACCGTGCTGGATCTGCTGCGCAAAGAAGATCGGATCTTTCAACCATTCCCGGTAGGGAGGCTGGACAAAGATACGGAGGGACTTCTTATTTTGACAAATGATGGCCCTCTTGCCCATGATCTGTTATCCCCTCGAAAACATGTACCCAAAACATACGAAGCACGGGTGCTCGGGAAAGTGGATGTGGATGACGTGCAGCGTTTCGCAGCCGGCGTTAGACTCGATGACGGGTATGAGGCCATGCCGGCGGAGCTGACTGTGCTGGGATATGAAGAAACAGATGAAGGCGTCGTATCGCTTATTTCGCTTATTATCCATGAGGGGAAGTTTCATCAGGTCAAACGCATGTTCCAGGCTGTGGACAAACGTGTCATCTATTTGAAACGTGTAGCCATGGGAGAACTTAAGCTGGATTCCGATCTGGCAATCGGGAGTTACCGCGAGTTAACTGCAGAAGAGCTGACTTGTTTGCGAAATAACAATGCAACCAACTAAACACAGATGGGATGAGAAGCATATGACGTACAAATTGATTGCACTGGATGTTGACGGAACTTTATTGAATGATGATCATGAATTGACTGAATGGACACAAGAAACACTGATTCAGGCCTCACGCCAAGGGGCAGAGATTGTGCTTTGTTCAGGCCGAGGCCCGGCCAACACGATTCCT
This sequence comes from Paenibacillus sp. NN59, assembly GCF_057597225.1. Taxonomy (NCBI): domain Bacteria; kingdom Bacillati; phylum Bacillota; class Bacilli; order Caryophanales; family Paenibacillaceae; genus Paenibacillus; species Paenibacillus sp. NN59. The sequence goes on from NZ_CP199678.1 coordinate 2,316,560, forward strand.
TTTATGAAACAGATGGGTCTGAATGGTTATGTTATCACGCATAATGGTGCGGTTACTGCGCATGTGGAGACACGTGAAGTTATTCATCAGTTTGCTCTGGATACCCAGGGACTTGAACCTATTATGACGTACTGCCGTGAAAATGATGTGCATTTTGACATCAATACCGCTTTTGGTCTATATGTGGATCAACCCGAAGGTTTGGAATTACAGGTAAGGCAGATGTATTATAATTTCCTGGCTGAGCCGCTTAAGCTACCCCGTTGGGCAGATATGACTGAACCTCTGGCGAAGTTTACAGCTTTTGGCCCCATCGAGCAGATGGATATGGTCCAGCGCGAGTGGACGTCCTGGAATCTGCCGTATTACATGACACGTAGCGGTGACTTTTTCATTGATCTGATGCATCCCGAAGCTTCCAAAGGTACGGCGCTTAAAAGGCTGGCTGATTCCAAAGGTATTGTGCCATCCGAGATCATGGCCATTGGTAACTATTTCAATGATATTACGATGCTCACTTTTGCCGGTAAAGGGATTGCGATGGATAATTCTCCAGAAGAGGTTAAGGCCGCATCCGATGAAGTGACCTTGTCCAACAATGATGAAGGGGTTGCGCACGCGATCCACAAGTATATTTTGTCCGTATAAATCTTCCGCTTCTTCCTTACTTGATCTACGAAAAAGGCTCCATCATCGTTCGAAAATGTACAGTGCCTCATAAACTACTGTCTCTAGGGGCATCCTAAGAGAATACGTTAGGAATGAGGAGGACTGTCAATGGTACAGATTGATTTAACGGCGGATCTGCGCACAGCAAGTGGTGAAGTGCAGGATATTATGGTAGATGGCAGATATACAGGCTCGCTTTTACTGATCTACAGAGAAGGGGAGCGTCTGTCAGGCAGCCTTCAACTGGAACAGGAGTCTATAGAAGAGGAAGTAGAGCAGCTCATTATTGATAAGGTACATGCTTATGTTCGTACGCTTGCAGATGCGGTGGCGGCATCCTACTATGAAGTTTTGGTGAGCTGTGGCGCGTTGTATTCCGTCCTGCAACCAGCGGAACGAAGTGATGAGACGTTATGGTCTTATCGCGGAACAGCGGCTACGGAAGATGATGACCTGTATGACGAAGAGAGCCGTTATGGTGATGACTTTCCAGGCGAGCTGAATATCATTCCCGCATCTCGGGATGGATCGTTTACATATGAAGACCAGGAACATTTGCTGGAAATGGAGATGATCAGTGCCGGTCGTAACTTATCTAGCTATGTATTCAATGATGTTGAAGGGGAAGAGGTAGCAGAGGCTACGCTCAAACAGTATGGAGCCGATGCACAGGGGGAGATTCACTGGTACGAAGAACCTGACGACATGGTACAGGAAGCTGCGGCAGAATTGCTTGTACGGGAACTGGATGAGGAGATCATCGATACGATTACCATTCGGATATGGCATCAGGGGAACGAGTTGCAGACGCTAGAATGGGTGCATCGTGATTTTTCCGAAGAGCTGGAGGAAGATGAAGAGCAAGATAACTCCATTGATGCGATCGGAGATATGATTGAGCCAGAAGAGGCGGAAGAAGCATGTTATGTAATGCTCAGGAACAAGGATCGGGAGTTCAGAATCTATGATCTTTTCGTTCAGGAGCGCGGAGGTCTGCCCGTGGGCACAGCGACCATCGATACGTCACATTCCGATCTGACAGGTTATATGGATTACGATGTACCAGGCACAAGTGAACAGCGTAAAACCCTGGTAGAAGTGCTAATGAGGGAGCTAAACAGAGAGATTGAATTCGACTCATTACATCTCACCATGCTGTACAGGAATCAAATTATTGATGAAGCCAGAATGGATGGGTAAGAGGCGAAAGCCTTTTATCCATTTTTTTTGTCTTTATGCTTTTTGGTTTTGATTTTGACGGAAAAAAAATTTCCCGTTATTATTACGACTAGTTCTTATAATTAATGCAGTGCGATGGTATCGAATGGGAGCGACTTTTGGATTTGGACGTAGTTCAAACCAAGGGAAGCGAGCAGTCGAAACCGGAGCATATAGGAGGGACATGATGACACACACATTCACCATTCACAGCCAGTACATTAATGATGGCTTTCAAGCTGTTCAAGCACAGCCGGAGGACACGGAAGAGGTGCTCTCATTGCTTGCAGAGACGGCATCCTGGTTGAAAAGTAAAGGCTCTTCCCAATGGGATGCATTGTTACAAGGGGAAGATTCTCATGATACACCTTCGGCCATTCGCCGAGGGGACGTCTTTGTTTTCAAAAAAGAAGCGCAGATTGCTGGAATGGTCATTCTCATGCAGAAGCCGAGTCCATGGGATCTCAAGCTGTGGGGAGATCAGGCCCACGCGGAAGATGGGGCGCTCTATCTACATCGGCTTGCCATACGAAGAAAATATGCTCGAACAGGTCTGGGGAAGTCCATATTGGAATGGTCGAGTCGTGGCATACAATTCGCAAATAAGTCTCTCGTACGATTGGATTGCGGGGCTGACAATGTCACGTTAAACACGTTTTATGCAGGAAATGGATTCGGCTATGCAGGTAAGCATGATGGGTTCAGCATTTACGAGAAACCGGTTGAATTGTAGCAAGAATTCGTAACGAGTTGTTGATGACATCATGAGGAAGGACCTGGAAGCAGTTAAGCTTATGCGTCTAATTTTCTATATTCAGCTTAGTCCTTTGATGAAGAGATAAATGTAAAACATAAGCTTCTGCATGTGGAGTTGACTGAATATGTTGTATATACGACTCAATAATTAAGTTGTCAAAGCGGTGGATGTTCTTGCTTTTCTATGTCATAATAAACATTAATGGTATGCAATAAAATGCATGAAAATACATTTTCGTGTAAAGAACGGAGTTGGAGGCTCAAGAGCCGCTTTACTGAACATATGTTCTAATATATCATAAATGAATGTGGAAAAAGAGAAATGAAGTTGGAAAGGGGGATAATGACGTTGAAATTGCTACAGGCCCTATTCTTTCCTCCGGAGCAGCCCGGAGGTGTATCCTCTATGATTCCTTATATGCAGGAGAGGTTTGCAAGCCCAAGATGGGAGATGGACCTGTTTTCCTTGCCCAAACGTATTCGTAACAAAGGGAGAGAGGAAGTACAGTTTGATACGTTTGACTGGACCATCTATCAGGATAGTCCTGTGGTACAAAAGTATATTCAGACATATCGTGACTATCTATGGTGGACCAAGCTTCGCATTCAGAAGCCCTATGATCTGATTCATGCGCATCATCCTATTGCAGGGCTTGCCATGAAGTCGGTGTTTCCTGAGGTTCCCCTCATTCAAACCATTCACTCCAGTTATGAGAGAGAGCTTATTTTGAATGGCCGTATAGAGCCTGACGGGCTGGAACATCAATTCCTGCAGGCCATCTATGGAGAGCTTGAGTATCGTGCAGAGCGTCTGCTAACGGTATCTGATTCGTTCCGTCGATATTTGAGCCCGTATGTGAAACATCCAGACCGCATCGGCATCATTCCGAATGGTTTTGATGAGAAGCGGTTCAAACCGATTCCCCATGATAATGCGGTCCCGCAACTGGTAACGGTCTGCCGGCTTGTTCCTGCCAAGGGGCTAGATATTTTGTTTAAAGCATGTGCGGAGTTAAAGGATAGGGGACATGATTATGTACTTCATATTATTGGAGATGGACCGATTCGTCCTGATCTGGAAGAGCTCGCACAGCGTCTGGGAATTTATAATGAAACGATTTTTTATGGATATACGCTACATCCTGAAGAGTTTATGCCATTCTTTGATGTGTTTGTACTGCCATCGCGTGCAGAAGCCTTCGGTTCAGTGTTCGCCGAAGCGGCGCTTAGCTGTCTGGCGCTTGTAGGCACCGATGTGGGGGGAATCCCTGAACAGATTGAGGATGGTGTAAATGGACTGCTCGTACCGCCTGAAGATCCAACTGCGCTGGCTGATGCCTTGGAAAAGGTCATGCTGGACCCGGCATATCGCTATGAACTGGCTCGTTCCGCTTGTGAAAAAGCCAAAACATTTTACTCGCTGGGTAGATCGGTGAATGATTTGAAAAAAATGTACTTGCAATTTCAGTCGTAAAACTGGGAAAGCAAATATATGAAACAAGCCGCTGTAGTGATACAGCGGCCTTTTTGTATATAACGGATTTTACAACAGCCAATCCTCTGGATTGTTTGCTAATTCCTGAACAGCATTCATGAACAATCCGGCATGGTACCCATCACAAACTGAGTGATGAACCTGTAGTGATAATGGTAAAAATACCGAATTACCTTTGTGGATGAATCCCCCTGCCGTAATGATGGGAAGAAGGTAACGGTTATTATTGTTGATATTTAAGTTAAATCCAGTAAAAGATGTCCAAGGAATCATCGAAAGGGAAAACACATTTTCAGGTATAGGTGTCTTGGGAAACAATTTGCCTGAACGTTTATATTTTTCTACATCGATAATGTAGGCATCTTGAAACGTGTTGAAATCATCGGTAACACGAGTCCAAATGGCAGAGAACGACTCAGATGAGTGATCAAAGATGGTATAGAGCGGTTCCAGCATATCCCAATATCCCAGATCTCCATCCTTGTTGTAACCCGTTCTAAAAGCACGATTTGAGTTAACCACACTTGAAATTAAAAAGATAAATGCAGGATAGAATCGATATTCTTTTTGTTTGATGAGTTGATATACAGCAGTTACATCCATTTCATTGGTTAGGCTGAATGAAGTATTTTGATTCATATAGTGATGAAATATGTCTGTTCTATTCCAAGTGTTAAAATCAATTTTGTTAAAATTCATTAGATGAGCCTCCTAAATTTTGTATAAAACGAATTTAGGAGGCCAAGTTGTCTGCTTTTTTCATCAGAACCCATCCTTTACTAAGGTTTGCTTTAAATTGTACCATAACTTTATCCATTTAAACGGCTTCAATCTCATATCTAAGCCTTCAATTCATATTATTCCGACCACGAAATGTACCCCAGCGATCCCTAATGAGCTTACCCGCCCAAAAGAGTGCCATGCATCCGAAAATGGGATAAAGAACGGATAAAAGGGAGCTGAATCCAAATTGGCTAAACGAGTAACATAACATCATGATGACTAGTGTAATCAACCGGGGATGAACATCGATATGTTGTCTAAGTTGCAAAGTCATGCCGTAGATGTCGGCAACAAACGTTGTAAATATTTCCATGAAAATCAATGAGACATATACAGATTGCACTATCCATCCCAGTTGAAAAGCGATACTTCCCATAGGGATTTCAAACTGTACGATGCCTGGCATCTGGGCCGACATTGCAAAATGGGCTGCCATCAGCATAAAACCTACGCCAATCCCGCCTAGAATTCCGCCCCATTTTAATGTATTGCGATGACGAATCTGATTGCCTACAGGTACAAGTACCGCTTGAGCGAGCGCAAGGTTAAATGCGGTGTAAAGTAATGGGGAAATCCATACCTGAAACGGATTGCTATCTGTTGTCAGTGTGACAAAACGAAAGACACCCGGATGATGTAGCGTACTGAAAATCATAAGCAGGGACAGCAGAAGCATCATGGGCACCACAATACTGTTCATTTGCAGAATGGCCTGCATTCCACGTCCCAGAAGAAGATATGTACCGATCAAAGTGATGATCAAACCTGTTTGGTAGTGCAAACCCAGATGTTCCATAAAGACAGAACCCGCCCCGGCGAGCATCACGCTGTTTACACCGATCAGAACAATAAGAGTAATCCATGTAATCCATTTGCCAGCTTTGTGACCAAACAGATGTTTGTTAAGATCCTCATAGGAACGCGAACGGGTATCATGAGCAATAAGCATCATTTTGGTTCCGAGCCAGACAAAGAGCATGGTGGACAAAGCAATGGTGATTGTGGCCCACTTGCCATATTGGGTAAAAAACTGCAATATTTCCTGTCCTGTGGCAAAGCCGGCCCCGACAACAGTTCCGATGTATGTGAATGCAATCTGTAGCACCCGGAATACCTGTTTCATGTGTTTCCCCTTTCAGGTCCCGGGATTGTTGGACATGCGGGTACCATAGTACAAGTTATGCTTGACCAATGAAAGTCATGACTGCAGGATCGGCTAACGACTCTGAATTATCAGGTTCTGTGGACTTAGGGTTGATTTCGCTTGAACTTGTAGCTGGATATATGATACTTTATACCTCATAGGATAGGCTTGGGAGGTCAAATCATGGACGTATTAAAACAACGAATTTTACAAGAGGGTGTCGTCATCTCGGATCAGGTATTGAAACTGGATGGTCTTCTGAACCATCAGATTGATCCTGCATTAACGATGGAGATGGGACGGGAATTTGCTGCTCGTTTTCGCGAGAGTGGAGTTACTCGGGTGATTACGGTGGAATCATCAGGGATTCCGGTTGCTTTTGCCGCAGCACATGAACTGGGAGTACCTTTGGTATTTGCCCGCCGCAAAAAAACGCTTCTGGCCGATCCTGATGCCTACTGCGAACGTGTACCATCCTTTACGAAAGGAATCGTAACGGATATTATGGTGTCTCGCGAATACATTCATGAAAATGACCGCATTTTGTTCATTGATGACATTATTGCAAACGGAGATGCCGCCCGCGGCGTAATTAAAATTATTGAGCGTTCCGGCGCAGAACTTGTGGGATTTGGTGTTGTGGTGGAGAAGAGCTTCCAGGCTGGTGCCCGCACCATCCGTGAACAAGGGATTCCAGTAGAAGCTCTTGTACGCATTCGTTCACTGAATAATGGCACCGTGCAATTCGACGATAATGAAATGTGACTTTTTGAAGGAAATTGGGCCTAATTTTTGAAGTATGACTTTGCATGGCCTTAGATTTCCTTTATAATGGGGTTATGTTAGGGAGAGGAGGCAACACCATGGGGAACCAACCGGCAACAGAACAATTCTTTATTGATAAGCTGGCGGAATCGAAAGTTCATTTTGAACGTGCCCTGGATTGTAAACATACGGAATTCGATGACCTTTATCCCTATATGATTGAACATCCTCAATTTTTCTGGTACAAACGCTATGTTGCCTGGTCAGAATTACTGACGATTGTAGGCTTGTGTGAAGAGTTGTCCTTCTCTTGGAAAGAACAATTTACACCGCACCAAGTAGAGTACCTTGAAGAACGTGTGATGTCCGCCAAAGTGCTTGATTTTTGGTTCGAGAAGAACGACAGCAAAGAGCACGCGCAGCGGTAACTCTCAGTCGGGACATTTTTTTTCGAATGACATGACAGTCCAATACAGTCACGTGAGACCTAAATGACTTTTCATTTAGGTCTCTTTTTGTAAAGAAATTTGAGTATAGGAGTTATGACATGATTAGTGATACAGAATTGGATGCCCTGCGTTTGTCAGGGGAGAAGGTAAGAGTAGTGCGGGATGAACTGGAGTCTAATGATGTAACGGGCATCGTGGTAGCCTGGGATGATGAGCAAGTACTTATTCGCAGGCAAAATCGCCGTGTTGTGAAGCTGGATCGGTCTTACCGTTATCAGCTGTTCAGTGAGCCTCGTCAAAGTGTTTTAAGTGAATAAATGACATGAGTGCTTAGCTTAACGGATTCACGTTACCGGAAAGCTCCTTCAAAGAGAATGTCTGCTACACCAAATGTTTGGAATTACCATCAGGATCAGGCATATTTGCGACGCACGCGAGAGAAGATAGGTACAGTGGAACAATTCGCTGTATTTACAGCCGAAAGGGTGTGTTTCAAGTCATGACATTGATGAATGATAAAGTTCATGCGTATAAGGATCAGATTGGCGCATTAAGCGACGTTCTCCCGGATGTGGTGAAATCATATCATGAGTTTACGGGAGAGTGCTTCCAGCCGGGTGTGCTTGACGCCAAAACCAAGCAGTTAATTGCGCTAGGTATCGGTTTGTTTGCTAATAACGAAGTGTGCACGTTCTATCATGTGGAGGAAGCCCGGTCCAAGGGAGCGACCGATCAGGAGATCATGGAGACGGTAGCTGTTGCTGGTGCAGTGGGCGGCGGACATGCTCTGTCACAGGGAGCAATGAGGGTGCAGAAGGCGCTCCATTAGTGAATGAAGTAAAACAAAAATTAACAAGGTCATACACCTCTTTAATAGAGGCGTATGACCTTGTTTTTTTATAGCTCATCTTTACTTTCTTTACTGTAAGGAGGTAGCCAAAGGCTACTCCCCGTTCTTTAAATTCAATTAAAGTTTACCCAACATTTTGTTATACATAAATTGACCTGTCACCCGTCTTGCGGTTACATAACGATCACTGAAATACGGATTGGACAACTTGGTGATGCTGACACCTTTGCTGCTGGAGGCATGTGCGAATTGACCTCCACCGATGTATACTCCTGTATGTGAGATGCCTCTACCTGTTGTGTTGAAGAAGACCAGATCTCCTGTACGAATGCTTGCTTTGGAGACAGGTGTTCCGGCTTTCGCTTGTTGTTGCGACGTGCGAGGGAGCTCAATGCTATATTTGTTGAAAAGATATCTCATAAACCCGGAACAATCGAAGCCAGCCATGGTTGTGCCGCCCCATTTGTACGGGATGCCTGTCATATTGTTAACCATCGTATTAATTGTGCTTGCCTCTGTGCTTGTTGCCCCGGATGTAAATAGTACAGCAGCCCCAAAAATGGAAATAATCAGTTTTTTCAAAATCAATGTTCTCCCTTCGATGCCTACGGAGTTAGCTAAGGGTTCGGTAGAAGGTTCCCTATATTTCCTATGTATAAGAATAATTCACCCAAAATGGTTCCCCCGTTTTCAATCCTGAAACTCGGCAAATGAATAATTAAGTTTTTGTAACTATTTGAAACTATATTGCATAAATGCGTAATTGTCAAACCTGTTTAAAGGTGTTCATTTAGCCTCAATGTTAGCGGAATTATCGATTTTAGTTATCATTTTGTTGAAATTAGGGAGTTAAAGATTACAAAAAAGTCATTTGTGTTTCATATGAGAGAACTTGGATATTAAACAAGATTGTTAAAGGCTAAAATGGAAAAAATTCTGTTTAACAAATTTTTTTGGTTTGTTGCATATATTGACAAAAATATATTTATTGCATATTATAACCATATTAAATACATAATTTGTATTTAAATTGTTTTCATTGGAATATATGTGATATAAGTAATCAAATTTGTGAATGGGGAGAGTGTTGTCGAGTGAAAGCAAAAAAATTAGTAACATTTGTACTGGCGTGTTCTATGGTATTCTCCGTAGCGGGAATGGCTATCCTTCCTGTACCGACCGTATCGGCAGCTGATGCTTCCGGTACAACGGCGAGTATGTCCGATATCTTAAAGAATCAGCGCCCCGATGGAGGCTGGAGAAAAGATTACAGTCAGACGTCAGGTGAATGGGCCAAATCAACGATTGATAACAAAGCTACATACTCAGAAATCAGAAGGCTAGCAAGTGAATTCAAAAAAACAAATGATCCGCGATACTCAGCTGCAGCGATCAAGGGCATCAACTTTTTGCTTAATATGCAGTACTCCAATGGCGGTTGGCCTCAAGTCTATCAAAGTTCCGGCTATCATAAACATATTACCTATAATGATGATGCGATGATTAATGTGATGTACATGCTTGATGAAGTCGCAGGACGTAAGGGGAACTTCTCCTTTATCGACAGTTCTCTTGCAAATCGCAGTAAAAATGCAGTTTCCAAAGGAGTCGATGCTATCCTGAATACCCAGGTGGTATCCGGTGGGAAGTTAACGGCCTGGGGACAACAGCATGATTCCAGTTCACTTAGACCTGCGGGAGCCAGAATCTATGAAGTGCCTTCATTAACTGCAGGTGAAAGCGTGAACATTGTGAAGTTTCTGAAAACGAGACCGGCTAATTCAAGAATCACTGCATCTATCAAAGGTGCCGAAGCCTGGTTTAATAAAGTGAAAATTACAGGATATCGGTATGAGAGAGCGAATGGGGATAGCCGAATTATTGCTGATTCCAGTGCATCACCGATTTGGGCACGTTTCTATGAACTCGGTACGGACAAACCGATCTTTGTGGGACGTGATGGCGTTGTGAAATATAAGCTGAGCGATATAGAAAAGGAAAGAAGAGGCGGTTATGCATGGTACGGCAACTGGCCGTCCAAGCTGTAGAAAATGGTTTATTTAACCGAATTTTCTAATAAGTCCACTACTTACGGATATATAAGCTTAATCTGAAGCAGGCCTGATAAGTGCGAATCGGATACATATCTGTTTCGCACTTATTTGGTGATGAATAGATGTGTTGACATGTTAAACTACGCGTGGTATATTATTTCTTGTCGCCGATAATGATTGGAAAGACACAATATATGCGGTCGTGGCGGAATTGGCAGACGCGCACGGTTCAGGTCCGTGTGGGCTAACCCCCCGTGGAGGTTCGAGTCCTCTCGACCGCATTAGATAGAAAAAGACCTCTTAGGCTATTGCTAAGAGGTCTTTTTCTATCTAATGATATAAAGAACAATCAACAGTCTTTAATTACAGTATTGTCTCAAAATAGACGAGTAGAGCAACTTAGGTCTATTCAACATGGGAGCTTGGCTACTTTTTGCCCAGCTAAAAAAAGGTTTAGAATCAGATAACTTATGATGCTGCTGTCACCGTAATGTTATCAATGTTCGGTCCCTCTGTGCCTGTTGTTACGATTCGGAGTGTATTCGTACCTGAATTCATAGGCACTTGAATTGTTTTTTCACCCCAAGTAGACCAGCTTCCTGTTTGAGTAAAGGGCTCATTACTGAGTACTTTTGTGCCATTAACATAAATATCTAGAGTCCGCGTACCACTTTCCAAAGCGTAACGAAACTTTACATTTTTGGTGCCTGTGATTGTGTTATTGATATCATTCCATTGGATTGCGGAGCCTGTATAAGCGTTGAAGTTAACATATCCAGAACCGGTGAAGCCCGGATAAGCTGTTTCAATGACTGCATCCGTAAGTGTTGTTCCTGTTTCGGCCTCATAAGTGGTGCCCGTGCCTACATTGCCGCCACCGTTGCCGCCAGTAATATTAGCAACAAATGTTGTTACACTCTGTGCTGGGAGTTGAGCTGTGAATGCGCCATTGGAAACGTTAATTGGTGCAAGACTTGCCAGATTACGACTGCTGTCTGTTACATACGAAGATACAGTGGATGCATTGCCATTTTGCAACACAAAGCGTTGACTTTTTGCCGAAGTGCTGCGGTTAATGGCTACGATGACGACCTTGTTATCACCTTTGTAAGCGGACACGTAAGTATTTGTATCCGGATTTTTGGAAGCATCTACTCTGACATAGCCTGGGCGAACAAATTTGGAGAAATGGGCCATATTGTATCCGCGCTTACTGATTGTACCATCTTCCTTCATTGGTCCATATTGCCTGCGGATATACCACCATACATAGGCTTGGAAGTCGCCTTCAACCATGGCATTATGCATGTGGTAGGAGACGTCTAAGGCTTCCGGCCAGCGGTCAGCGGAATTGTTGTCACTGTTAGGATAATACACTTCGGTCATCCAAAGCTCTTTGCCAGCTCCCTTTTGTTTGAAAAGAGGATAGGCAAAATTGTTGACCTGTGTTCCATACAAATGCGCTCCCAAAATGTCCATGTTAGCAAGTGCTTGTGGATCATTCAGGATTGGGTCGGATATGTTTTTCAGGTATTGGAAGGATTCTGGAGCCATGACTTTGGTACCTTGGATGCTACCTGCATTTTCTTTCATGAAACGCAGGATTTCCTGTGGAGTCCACCAGGTCCAGTCATGGGCATAATCCGGTTCATTTTGAACGGATATGGCATACAGATTCACGCCGTTATTTTTCATAAATGTTACAAAGTCATTCAGATGTTGTGCGTAAGCAGCGTATTTGTCATAACGTAACCGCTTAGCATTGGTATCACCATTTCGATTAAACGTCTCAACCATGCTGCTTGGAGGGTTCCAAGGCGAGGCAAAAACGATAGCTCCCTTTTCAATCGCACGTTTGGCTGTAGCAACTTCAAGAGCCCAATTATTGGGGTTCGGGTCTACCCAGATTCGGAGTACAGAGAATCCTAGCTGATTCTGACCATTTCCGAAAGCGGTTTCACGTTGTGCTGCAGTTAAGTCACCAACCCAAACGGGATGGTTGATACCACCAAAGCCACGGATTACTTGTTTTTCCGAGGATAAGTTGATGTTGGCGTCACTTGCTGCAGATACGTTGGTTGGAGTCAACATTAGGGGGAGGGCAGTTAAGCAGGCTAACAACAGGTTGACTGATTTTTTAAATTTAAACCTCATCTTCAATGTGTTCACTCTCCTCAATATAGATGTGACTTGCGAAAGCCTGGACAAGAAAAATAAATTTCTCGGCATAACTTCGAAAAGGGAGGCATCACATCCTCTCAGAAATGATTGGGATAGATCTTTTGACAAAAAAAGGATTTGCTTTGTAAATTCTACTATATTATTCCTGTAAAAAATACCCGATATATTGCAGTTGTTTGTAATTTTTTATGTTTTTTTGACTCGAATGCTATTTTCATAGGATAACAGCGCTGTTTAAAATTTATGTCAACCGGTTGACATATCGAATCATCAGTGTTTATGATAAAGCTGTATTCAAAATGTAAACGCATTCATAACAAACATCAGGGGGGAAGTTAAGAAATGAAAAAGACGTGGGTACCGTTTGTTGGCGTATTGATACTGATGTTGGTCATTACCGCCTGTTCCTCGGGTAAAACAACGGATTCTTCAGCAAAGGGCTCTGACAAACAGGCTGGAGAGGCTTCAAAAGAGGTGAAATTGACCTTTTTTAACACATCCGCAGAAGTCAACGGTGTTTTTGAGAAATTGTTCAAGACGTATCATGAGCTGCATCCTGAGGTAACCATTGAGCTTATTCCTACCCCGATTGGTGGAGCGCAGCTGGAGAAGTTCCAATCCTTGCTTGCTTCAGGCAATCCGGCAACAATTGCCAATCTGGATGCAGGCACAATCTTGCAATATAAAGACAAATTCCTCAATCTGGATTCGGAAAAGTCAACGTATGAAGGGTTAACGAAGCCTGGTGCGGTAGATGGAGCGCTACTGGATGGTCAGTTTTTGGGTATCCCTTGGACAGCACAGGGGTATGGCCTTTTATACAATAAACGGGTTGTAGAAGAGGCGATGGGTGGCCCTTTTGATCCAAACAGCATTAAAACTCGTGACGATCTGGAAGCTGTTTTCAAAAAAGTAGAGGCGGCTGGCAAAGCACCTGTCATGCTTCATGGCGCAGACTGGTCACTTGGAGCGCATTATCTGGGACTTACCTATTCTCTTCAATCGAGCAACGTGGAAGACAATCGTAAGTTCGTGAAGGACTTGGAAAATGGAACTGCGAAGCTCACGGACAATGCTGCATTTAACGGATTAATCGATACCTTCGATCTGCTGAAAAAATACAACGCACGTAGTAAAGATCCACTCGTGGCAGATTACACCAAGGATAGTACGGATTTCGCCAAAGGAGATGCGGCTTTTTATTTCATGGGTGACTGGACATGGGCTGTTATAGGTAATCTGGAAGGCCGCGACAAAGAGTTTGGCATTATCCCTGTTCCGATTAGCAACAACCCTGAAGATTACGGAAATACTCAAGTAGCTTACAGTGAACCGAAACTCTTTGCTATTGATAATTCAGGTTCTACGGAAGCGCAACAGACTGCGGCCAAAGCATTCATTCAGTGGATGGTGACGAGTGATGAGGGGCAGGATGCGATTGTAGCGCAAATGGGGCTGGCACTGCCATACAAAGACGTCAAAGTGAAAAGCAGTAACATTTTATCTGAAGCAGTGAGTAGTTACGTAGACCAAGGTAAAGTGTTGAATATCAGTGTGATTAATTATTTACCACAGGATTATTGGGCGAAGACGGGTGCATCTATGCAAAAATATTTGGCTGGTGTAATTGATCGAAATGGACTGGCAGAGGAAGTGCAAGCTTACTGGGCTAGTCAGGCAGGAAAATAGAATTATAAACGTTCGAAAGGGGATGTGCATCCATACAGGGGGCGCATCCTCCAATATTCCAATCGTTCATCAAATCTTTCATCAAGCCGTTACCAAGGGAACCACAGGAGGTCAACATGGATAGAAAAATACGGATGAGAAACGCGGGAACCTTCTTACTGTTTGGAGCTCCTTCCGTTGTCGCTTTTCTCGCAGTGGTTGTGATCCCGTTCATCGTTGGATTGTACCTTACGTTCACCAATTGGGATGTTCGTACCGGGGATAACACATTTATTGGTATATCCAATTATATCGCGGTTTGGCAGGATACCGTGTTCTGGACTCAATTATGGTTTACCCTTAAATATGTATTTTTCACTGTCATTATCGCAAACGCTGCTGCTTTTTTTATTGCTCTTGTGCTGACGGGTGGTGGGAGAGGCGAGCAATGGCTTCGCACTGGTTTTTTTACACCCAATCTGATTGGGGGCATCATTCTCGGATATCTTTGGCAGACTTTGTTCTCACAAGTACTTCCTTACTTAGGGCAAAAGTATGGCTGGTCTTGGTTTGAAACATCCTGGTTAACCAATACAGACACAGCTTTCTGGGCGCTCGTCATCACAACGTCATGGCAGTTGATTGGTTATCTCATGATCATCTATATTGCCGGCTTTGCCGGGGTTCCGAATGATGTGCTCGAGGCTGCCAGCATCGATGGGGCAAGCCGCATGGCAACGATACGCCGGATCATGTTACCGCTCACCATTCCAGCCATTGTGATCTGTGTATTTATTTCGATTTCTCGATCGTTCCTGACCTATGATATTAACCTTGCGTTGACCAAAGGGGGGCCGTTTAACTCTACGGAGCTCGCGACTTATCATATCGTGCAAAAGGCATTTCTGTCTAACCAGTACGGGGTCGGTCAAGCGGAGGCTGTGGTGCTCTTCGCCGTAGTCGCCATTATTGCGTTGACGCAATCGTATCTGCTGAAGAGATTGGAGGTCGAGTCCTGATGTCGATCCGCCAATTCCTTCCTTCGTTGAAGAAAATACTACTATACGTGTTGCTGTTTCTTTTTCTCACGCCGTTTTTGTTGATTATTATGAACTCATTCAAATCGACCCAGCAGTTCGTAGAAAATCCGTTATCGTTGCCAACGGGAATTCAACTGGACAACTATGTCAGTGCATTTGACAATATGAATTTTCTGGATGGATTTCTGAACTCGTTGCTGATTACCGTCGGCTCCGTGTTGCTGATTCTTTTTTTCTCATCCATGACGGGGTATCTGTTTGTTCGTTTTAAATGGCGTGTGAATGGCATTCTTTTCTATGCGATGCTGGCTTCACTTGCTCTTCCGTTTCAAGTTTTAATGATCCCACTGGTGATGTTATACGGCAATATGAGTCTGCTCGACTCCAAAATAACCTTGCTGTTTATGTACCTGGGTTTCGGTGTACCTTTTGGCGTATTTACGTTCCATGGATTTATCAAGGGTATCCCTTATGAACTCGAAGAATCTGCTTTTATCGAAGGGAGTTCGCTTATGCGGACGTTCTTCCAGATTGTGCTTCCTTTGTTAAGGCCGGTATTTGTGACATTAATTGTGCTGGATGTGTTATGGATCTGGAATGACTACTTGCTACCAAGCCTGGTGCTGTTATCGCCGGAGCACAAAACATTACCACTATCTACGTACAATTTCTTCTCGTCCTATTCAGTGGATTATGCGCCGCTCATGGCTGGGTTGATTATGACGATTATTCCGGTACTGATCATGTATTTGCTTCTGCAAAAACAGATTATCAAGGGGATTACAGAGGGGGCACTGAAATAGCACTGAAGTACCAAGAAGTGAACTGGAGTGAAATGGAAAACGATTAAGCTTATAATGGATTAAAAAGAGCAAGGTGGTTAACGGTTATGCCCAAGATTGATGATGTTGCCAAAAAAGCAGGAGTATCGGTTACAACCGTGTCCCGCGTATTAAATAATAGAGGATACATTAGCGAAGAAACGCGCGAAAAGGTCTATCGGGTAATGAAAGAGCTTGATTATCAACCCAACGAGATGGCCAGAGCTTTGTTTCGTAAAAAATCGAATATGATTGGTCTGATCATTCCAGATGTATCCCACCCTTTTTTCAGTGAGATGACTTATCATCTGGAGTATTATGCGGACAATTCTGGTTATAAGCTTTTATTGTGCAACTCCAATCGAGATGTTAGTAAAGAAAGCAAATATATTGATATGTTGAAAAAAAACAAGGTGGATGCCATCATTACAGGCAGTTCTGTTCTTGATGTACAGCATTACCTGAATCTGAATCTTCCGATTGTTTCATTGGATCGTGAAGTGGCCGACAACATTCCGGTCGTTTCTTCGGATAACGAGATGGGGGGCAGGCTGGCTACGCAGCTACTCCTTGATAAAAATTGCAGCCAGCCAGCCTTTCTCTATCGAGGGATTGGAGGGCCACACCATGTCGCTTTGCTGGCAAATGGCCGAGCACAAGGATATGAAGCCGTGATGCAGCATGCAGGACTTGAACCGATTCATCTGCAACTGGATGCTTCAGCCGGGGATGAGCTGGAGATTCAAGAGGAGATCATAGGCTTCCTGGAGCAGCATCCAGCCGTTGATGGTATATTTGCGAGCAGTGATGTCATCGCTGCTGAAGCTGTGCAGGCTTCTCGCCAGGCGGGAAAACGTATCCCTGAGGATATGCGAATTATCGGTTATGATGATGTGAAAATCGCTTCTCTGCTCAGTCCACGTCTGAGTAGTATACGGCAGCCAATACAGGAGATGGCTGAACGAATCATCGGCTTGGTTCTACAACAGATTCAGGGAGAAGAAATTGCTTCGGGTACAAACCTGTTCCCAGTCCAGCTGATTGAGCGGGAAACGACATAGAAGGGGTGCTTTCAAGAAAGCACTCTTCTTGTTTGCTATATATGTCAACCGGTTGATATATAAGGTGTAAGCATATCTTTGTTCATTATATTTTTCGTAATAATGTTCTTGTATATATCGATTGTTCAACTTATATCGTTCATGACTATAGCTTCATTAATTAAACATTGGATCGAGACAGGGGGATACAGAATGGATTTTATTAATAGAGTTGCACCGGAGCTAAGGGCGGGTCTGTTAGGACTTGAAGTTATACAGCTGCCTGAAGACCTGATGAGAGCACGTAAAAATGCAGATCCGAATGTATCACAAGTTGATCAGACTTCAGACGCAGTTCAAATCGTAAATGAGTATATTCAAGGATCGGATGGAAACGAACTGCAACTGCGCATTTATTCACCTGTACATGAGAATACACAAGAGAGGCCGGCACTGCTATGGATTCATGGGGGAGGAATGATTCTGGGAAGTCCAGAAGGGGATGACCAGCTCTGTACAGATTTTGCGATTCGAGCTGATTGCATCGTTGTCTCTCCGAATTATCGATTGGCACCCGAACATCCTTATCCTGCAGGACTTGAGGACTGTTATAGCACACTTCAATGGATGTCAGAAGAAGCCGAGGCACGAGGCATAGATCTGAAGCGTATAGCCGTTGGGGGAGCCAGTGCAGGAGGCGGGCTGGCGGTAGCCCTCACCCTTTTGACAAGAGATCGCAAAGGGCCTGAACTGTGCTTTCAGCTACCGCTATATCCGATGCTGGATCATCGGAATGGCACATCGTCCAGCTATGAGATGACACATCCTTCGATATGGAATCGGGCGCATAATGTAGCGGCCTGGAAGATGTATCTCGGACACCAATTTAACATTGAAGTTCCTGTATATGCTTCTCCCAGCCTTGCTACCGATCTTACAGGCCTGCCGCCTGCGTATATTTGCGTGGGTGAGCTGGATCTGTTCCGGGATGAGATCTTAGAGTATGTGTCTCGTCTGTCCAGAGCAGGAGTTAAGGTTGAATTTCACTTGTATCCCGGGTGTTATCATGCTTCAGAGCATGTTGCTCCCGAGGCAGAGAGTAGTCAGCTGATTCGAACGGAGTATATTGAGCGTTTAGCTCAGGCGTTAAAACGTTAACCGGAGAGGGCAACCTCTGATTTTTGAAAAAAGTGATCGTCTTAATGAAAGTATTGTACAGCAGATAGCCCTACAATAAAGGAGTCATGTCAGTCAGGTGACAGCTTTTTGAATGAATACCGTGATTGGTTCAGGGAGGAATCAGGATGATTGGGCTGGATGAACGGATGAAACTGGAGGATCGCTTCAATGATCTCTTGGCCATAGGGGAACTGCTAGTAGACATGATATCGAATGAATATGGTGATCATCTGGGTTCTGACGGGTATACGCGTTTTGTTGGAGGCTCCCCCTCCAACATTGCCATTAATGTCAATCGGCTGGGTATCCGTTCGCATATCGTCTCAGCTGTAGGGGAGGACGGATTCGGCACTTTTCTGCTGAATCGTCTGGGTGAAGCGGGCATGGATACTGGCGGGGTTCGGCGCGTTAATGAAGCGACAAGCATGGTTGTTGTTAGCAAAAGCAAGGGTACACCTGTCCCGATTTTCTATCGGGCGGCTGATTTTCAACTATCATTTGAGGCAACTCTCGTGGAATGGCTTCGCAATTCCAAAATCGTTCATTTCTCTTGCTGGCCGTTATCTCGCCAACCTGCCAGAGAAACCATTGAAAAGGTTATTGTTGAAGCAAGAAAGCATGGTGTATTGATCGGTTTTGATCCCAATTTCCATAAGATGATCTGGCAACCGGGAGAAGATGGTGCGGCTTATGTGCAATCGATTATTCCGCAGGTGGATTTCATTAAACCTTCCAAGGATGATGCAGATCGTCTTTTTGGTGAAGCATCTGCCGAGGAACATCTGAAACATTTTCTAGCGTTAGGGGCACGACTGGTCATTCTGACGTTAGGTGAAGAGGGAGCACTGGTTTCGAATGGCCAAGAAACAGTGGAATTTGCGACCTGTGCAACGAAGGTTGTAGATACTACAGGAGCGGGTGACGCGTTCTGGTCAGGGTTCTATACAGGTCTGGTAAAAGGTTACACAGTTCAGGAAGCCTTAAAATCGGGTTTTGCTGTAAGCGCGTACAAATTGAAGTATCACGGTGCGATTGTAGAACTGCCAGCTCTGGGGGCAATCAGAGAACAGTATGGACTGGAAGAGGGGGAGCATTTTGCTTAAAAATCAGGTTCAGTTAATTACCTATCCGGATTCGCTTGGTGGCAATCTGAGTACACTGAATCATTTGCTTCAGAACGAACTGGCTGGTCTGTTTACAGGAGGCGTGCACATTCTGCCGCCTTTTCCTTCATCAGGAGACCGTGGATTCGCTCCATTAACTTATCTGGAGATTGATCCTGCCTTCGGTACATGGGATGACATTCGATCAATAGGCGAACATACGGATATACTGGTTGATCTGATGGTTAACCATATTTCACAGCAGTCGCCTTATTTTCAGGATTTTCTGCTGAAAGGCCGATCATCCGAATATGCCGATCTCTTCTTGACTCTGGATAAGGTTTGGACGGATGGAGTGCCTGTGCAGAAGGATATTGACCAGATGTTTTTGCGTCGTGAGGTACCCTACTCTACGTTTAAAATCCATGAGAGCGGTGAAGAGGAGAAGGTATGGACAACGTTTGGCAAAACAGACCCCTCAGAGCAGATTGATCTGGATATACGTGCGGCGATCACACAGCAACTGCTGCGTTCATTTTTTGAGAACTTCAAAAGTAACAATGTCAAAATTGTGAGACTGGATGCCGTTGGCTATGTTATAAAGAAGCTGGGGACCAGTTGTTTCTTTGTTGAACCGGATATTTACGTTTTCCTTGACTGGGTGAAGTCACTAGCGGACGAACTGGAGATCGAGTTGTTGCCGGAGGTTCACGCCCATTACAGTGTACAGTACAAACTGGCCGATTTTGGCTGCTGGATTTATGATTTTATATTGCCATACCGGGTGCTGGAGACGTTAGTCAACCGCTCAAGCCGGGAATTACGTCATTATCTGGCGGACAGACCTGCCAATCAGTTCACCATGCTGGACTGTCATGACGGCATTCCGGTCAAGCCCGATCTTGATGGACTGATACGCACAGATGAGGCGCAGCGGCTGGTGGATATCTGTCTGGAGCGGGGAGCCAACCTTAGCTTGATTCTGTCAGATAAACATAAGTCAGAGGATGGTTTCAACGTGCATCAGATCAGGTGCACATATTACAGTGCTTTGAACGAGGATGATGATGCTTATCTGGCTGCGCGTGCCATTCAGTTTTTTGTACCAGGCATTCCCCAGGTCTATTATGTCGGACTGTTCGCCGGGAAGAATGATCTGGCACGGGTAGCCGAAACGGGTGAAGGTCGAGAGATTAATCGGCAGAATTACACAATGGAGGATATCGAGCAGCAGTTGGACAAAAAAGTGGTGCAGCGTCTTATGAAGTTGATCCGCTTCCGCAACAGCCATCAGGCTTTTCAGGGCGAATTCAGCGTTCTGGATTCGCCGGATAATCAGCTCTGTCTGAACTGGAAGCTGGAAGGGCAACAGTGCAGTCTGACGGTTGACCTCCAAACGTATCAATCCATGATACACTACACGGACCCGTCAGGGCATCTCGAAGCTTATCGGATCTAAACCATAATCAGGAAGGAAATTGCTAAAATGGCTACAGTACAGGTGAACTTTTTCTCAAAAAGCATGCGCAGAGAGGTATCGTTTAATGCTCTGCTACCTTTAGACTTGCCTGTCATTCCGGGTCAGTCCGAAGTAGCGAACGAACAGGAGCCGCTGAAGTCTATATACCTGCTGAACGGATACTCTGGCAGCCAGTGGGACTGGATCACCTTCTCGCGTATTCGCGAGCTTGCTGACCGGCACCGGTTCGCTGTGTTTATGCCGGCAGGTGAAAATCATTTTTATCTGGATAATGAAGATAAGGGTGATCTTTACGGCCAATATGTAGGCAAGGAATTGGTAGAATTCACACGCAGGTTATTTCCTCTCTCTATGCGCCGTGAGGACACATATATCGGCGGATTGTCGATGGGAGGGTATGGTGCGATCCGGAATGGTCTGAAATATGCGGAGCATTTCGGTGGCATCATTGCACTCTCCTCGGCGATTTTGCCATACAAAATAGCGAATGCGCAGCCGGGTTACTCTGACGGAGTAGCGGATTATAAATACTTCAGCCGGGTTTTCGGGGATCTGAGCCAGCTGCAAGGTAGTGATAAAGATCCGGAAGCTTTGGTGATGCGGTTAAAGAAAAAGGGCGCGTCGATCCCTGACATTTATATGGCCTGCGGCACTGAGGACTTTTTATTGGATGTGAATCAACGTTTTCGGGATTTCCTGCAACGTGAGCATGTTCCTGTGACCTACACGGAGAGTCCGGGGGTGCATGACTGGGATTTTTGGAATGTCTATATCGCTCTTGCACTGGAATGGGCAGGACAGGGCAGACGGCCTAACGAATAAGCAATTATCATAGATCTGTACCAAGCCTCTGGGGGTCGTGTGTCATCAGCGACTGTTCAGGGGCTGGTTGATTATCCGGTCAAGCACGGAAGACAAGAGAAGAGGGAACGCATGAAGAGAAAACACTTATTCCGTAACAGAAGCATCGTATTCAGACTGTACACCCAGATCACGGTTATTTTGGTTATTCTCTTCGCAGCTCTTCTTTTGAGCAACATTTATTCGCTCCAAGTGGTTCAGAATCACATCGTTAGCAATTCGGAACACACACTGGCGATCTACACGGAATCTATTCATAATAACCTGGATATCTACGCCAAAGACCTGATGGAGGTATTCGAGAATCAAGCCGATTTCGCCAGGGACTATGGGGAGCAATATATACGTTCTGGTCACGAAGGGGACTACTTTAAAGAAATGCGGCTGATCAACGCGCTCAAGTCCAAAATGACGAATAATTATGCCAGCGATGGCATGTTTGTTCAAATTGCACGTGATGAAAGACTGCTGACCTTGTTTGGCAATCGGATCAATTCCTCGAATAAACTGGCTTTATCCGACTTTTTGAAGCACCAGAACTGGCGGGACATTCAGATACAGGATCATAAGGAAGGTCAGTGGAGCATTGTACAAGTGAACGACGTATTTTATTTGTTCAAATGTATCACGTACGGGGAAGTGAGCTTTGGGACGTTTGTTCAGGCTGATCATTTACTTTCACGCACAAGTCGGGAAGCAGATTCAGCCAGCCAATTTATGTTAAGTGGTCAAGATGGTCGTATTCTGACAACGGTCAGTGGAAATGTCATGACAATAACAAAGGATTTGGCAGCGACCGAGCAGGAGCTGGGTAGTCGTTACCTTTTTGTGAGCAAACCGATTGCCGAATTCGGTCATATGACCAATATCGTTGCGAAACAAAGTGTATTTTCCGGACTGAAATTAATTCAATGGCTGATCATCGTGCTGGGTGTCGTCTCCATGGTCGTCGTGCCGCTTGTCATGAGATTTATCACCAAGGAGATGCTTCGTCCGATCCTGGAATTGGTCCGAGCTGCCAAAGAAGTTGAAAAAGGACAGACGTTATTCCCTCCTCCTTCCAGAGAGTATTCGCTTGAATTTATGAAACTGTTCCATGCATTCCAATCGATGGTTCATGAGATTACACATCTGAAGATTCAATCCTATGAAGAGAAAATTGAGAAGAGCCGCGCAGAGTTGAAAGTGTTACAGATGCAGATCAGACCTCATTTTTATCTGAATGCCATATCTACCATCTCCAGTCTCACCTATCAAAACCGGAATGAAGAAATTCGGCGTATGATCCAGATGTTATCCCAGCATCTCCGTTATATGTTCAAGGCGGAACAGATGCTTGTCAGCATTGATGAAGAGATGGGGCATGTTGAAAATTACATTCGTATGCAGGAAATTCGCTACCCGGATCAGATCTTTTATATGACGGACCTGGAAGCGGCAGCGGGTGATATTCGTATTCCGCAACTGTTGATTCAGACATTTGTGGAAAATTGCTTCAAACATGCCCTTACGTATGGAGAAATGTTATCTATTTTTATCCGGGTACACATGGAGCGGACAGCAGATGATGGGGCTTATGTTCAGATCGTGATTGAGGACAACGGTGAAGGATTCCCGCAAGCGTGGCTTCAACAATTCCAAACATCCATAAGGGCAGGGGATGAAGGTGAGCACGTAGGCATCGCAAATATTCATAAAACATTGCAGTTATTATACAAACAGGATAATTTGCTGGTGCTGTCGAGCGGAGGGGAATCTTCAGGAGCCAAAATCGAAATACGGATACCTGTTTCAAACGAAACGATTCCGGTGTCCATTTCTGAGTCTAGCATTAGAGTGGGGGAAAATTGATGAAGTGCATGTTGATTGACGACGATATCCCTACGGTTCAGGTGTTAACAGAACTTATCCCTTGGACAGCATATGGTTTTAACGAAGTATCACAGGCTCACTGTGTTCAGGATGCACAGACGTTGTTTGACGCAGGTATTCCCGATTTGGTCATTTGTGACATTGAGATGCCGAGAGGTTCCGGAATTGAGATGATTCAGTGGATCAGGGAACAAGGATATGACTGTGCATTTATATTTTTTACGTGTCACGAGAGTTTTGACTTTGCTTCCACTGCGATTTCATTTAATGCGGACTCTTATCTGCTCAAACCCTTGAATCAGGAGAAGCTTGAGGCAGCTGTCATGAAGGCGGTGGGTGGATTGAAGTGGAGAAGGCAGATGGGAGAGTATCAGAAATTCGGCATGGCGTGGCTGAAAAATAAAGGACTGGTCGAGGCCAGCTTCTGGACCGATATTCTGATGGCTACCATCTCGCCCCGGCTCGATCTGATTCAGGGGGAGATTCTTAAACGGGAGCTGACGATCAAGACAGAGCAGTCGTATGTGCTGGTGCTTGCAAGTGTATTTTTATCCGAGATCGATGAAAAATGGAATGAAAGTACGTTTCGATATGCATTTGCCAATCTCAGTTCCGAAATTATGCTGTTGCGACTTGAGTATGACCGGATTGTTTCTTATCAGAAAAATAGCATGTTGTATGTTGCTGTTATTTTGGACGAAGATGATACTAGCCAGGTTCAACTAGAAGAACGAGCTGCATTGCTGATTCAATTGATGAATGAATACTTGAAATGTATGGGAACCTGTTATATTAGCGAGGCGAAACCGATTAACGAGCTGTCTGGTGTAAAGACAGAACTGGAACGCATGGATCATTCAAATGTGATGTTTCGAGGCAAAGTTCATGGACAGCATACCGTATTTCAACGAGAACAACCGGAACGATACGATCTGGATACAGAGTTGTATACCAGCTTGTTTATCGAGCGGGAGAAAGCCCAGATTGTGAACCGGCTGAAAAAAGATTTGGAACAACTCGTTGCCAAAAACCAGCTGCATGCTGAAACGTTGCAAGTGATACGTGAGGATTTCCTTCAAGTGGTTTATGCGATTTTGGCTAAGAAAAACGTACAGGCACATCAGCTGTTTACGGATCAGCTTGCGCAGCAGTTGTATGTTAAATCGGAGCACAGCCTTTTTGATTTTATGAAATGGGCTCACCTTGTCACAGAACGTACAGTCGAAACGATTAAGGAAAGTCAACGTTCGGAAGGTATTGTCGATAAAGCGATGCGTTATATACACGACAACTACACCAAGGATCTAAATCGTGATGAAGTGGCTGCTAGTGTATTTCTAACGCCGGACTATCTTGCGAAGGTATTCAAACAAGAAACGGGACTAACGATGAAGGAATATCTGAATGACTATCGAATTAAAGCGGCAAAACTTATGTTAATTGAAAGCCGCCTGAGTATCGGACAGATTGCGATGGAAACCGGATACGAAACTATTTCATACTTTTCTACCGTTTTCAAAAAGCTTACAGGAGAAACGCCCAACGCCTACAGATCCAGACAAAGTTATGACCGGGAGAAGAATGGAGTTTAACGTTTGGAATTCAGGGACATTTGCCCATAATGTACGACTCTGCTTCATTTTGAAGCAGGGTTTTTGTTTTAACTGAACTGATGCAAAATTTAAACCGTTTTTACGAAAAAACAGACCGTTTTTGTTAAAGCTGTAATCACTCCAATTTTATAAAATGAAAACGAATACAAGCACGACATAAGGAGGTCATGAAGCAAGATGAAAACAAAGAGATTATGGGGTTCCCTGCTGTCACTGGTGCTTTGCGGTTCTCTTCTGGCGGGATGTGGGACGGAATCTTCATCTTCAAGTGCGCAAGAGGGGAACGGTTCACAGAAGGTGGACAAAGTGGTGTTCGCCATGCCTTCATTTAACCGTATTCCCGATGATATCAGTAAAGTTACAGCCGCAATCAATGCCATTACCGTTCCGAAAATCGGGGTTGAGGTGGATTTCAGACTATATGGTCCGGCTGATTATGCTCAAAAAGTAAATCTTGCACTACAAAGTGGTGAGCAAATGGATGTGTTCACAACGTTGGGGCAATTCACGAACTATGCATCCAAAAACCAGTTATACCCACTGGAGGAACTATTGCCGCAATATGGTAAAGAGTTGACGCAGATTTTGGAAAAGGACTTTGGTCCGAATCTGCTTGAAGCAACCACGATGGACGGACATATTTACGGTGTTCCGGTAAATAAAGGCATGTCGCTGCCAACCAACATCGTATACAATGCCGACATGCTGAAGGAATCCGGTCTTACAGCGGATCAAATGACGTCACTGGATGATCTGCCGGCTGTATTTGAGGCAGTCAAACAAAAACATCCAGACGTGATTCCCTTCGGTCCAGTCAATGTGAATCCAAGTGATACCAATCTCGTTCTGGCGCTTAAAGGGATGCACAAGATCGATTTCCTGTCAGATACAACCGGTATTGGTGTGGTTGTAGGTAATGACGGAAAAGTTCAAAATTTCTATGACACAGATGCATTCAAACAGGGCACCAAGATGATGAGAAATTGGTTTGAAAAAGGGTTTCTAGAGAAAGATGCCGCGACGACATCCATTTCTTTCTCCGATACGATTGCTTCAGGGCGCGGTTTTTCCTTCCTGGGCGGATACAGCGGGATGGAAGCAGCTAAAGCGCTGAGTGCACAAACGGGCAAAAACCTCGAAATGAAACGTCTGGTGCCGTACTACTTTGATACCGGTGCAGTTAATCTGGTGAGCTGGATGGTGTCCAGTACAACCAAGGTTCCCGAAGGCTCCGTCAAGTTTCTGAACATGTTGTATACTGATCAGCAGTTGATTAATACGATTCTGTACGGTATTGAAGGAGAGGACTATGTCAAAGTAGATGAGCATCATGTGAAGTTCCCGGATGGCATGGATGCATCTACCGTTCCGTATACAGCGATGCTGAGCACGGGGATTGTAGGCTCGGAATCATTGCAATACCAGCTGGAGGGCGTTAATTGGTCGGATGTGGAGTTGAAACTGAAGGAGAACAAGGAGACAGAGCGCTCACCGTACTTCGGATTTATCTTTGATCCGAGTGAAGTGAAGACACAAATGAGTGCTGTTACCAATGTGGTCAATCAATTTTTACCTGCGCTTGTAACGGGTGTTCTTGATCCTGATGCGACGATTCCTCAATTCGTAAAAGCATTAAATGATGCGGGAGCTTCGGATATTATTGCGAGCAAACAGAAACAGCTGGATGAGTGGATCGCGCAGCAGAAGAAATAAAACGTGGATAAACGTTTAATGTGGGGCGCTGTATAGCTAAGAAGCATTGCAGCGCTTTGCATTAAGGATGAGAATGGAGCGATGACTGTGAAAACCAAATCCGGAGGGCTCAGAAAAACATTGCCGCTACTGCTGCTCGCTGCTCCTGGTCTGTTATATTTTCTAATCAACAATTATTTGCCAATGGCCGGTATCTTTATCGCATTCAAGGATGTGAACTATGCCAAGGGCATATTCGGAAGTGATTGGGTAGGCTTTGATAATTTCAAATTTTTATTCCAGACGAGTGATGCCTGGATTATGACTCGCAACACCTTGTTATACAATTTGGCGTTTATCGTACTGGGGACGATGCTGTCGATCTTGATTGCAATTCTAATGTCGGAATTGTTAAAAAGCGTTTGGTCTAAGCTGTTCCAGTCGGGACTTGTTTTACCTAACCTGATTTCGATGGTGGTTCTGTCCTATATCGTGTTTGCCTTCCTGAATGCAGACAGCGGTTTTATTAACAATTCAATATTGAAACCCCTTGGTATTCCAGAGATTAACTGGTATTCCGAGGCCAAGTATTGGCCCTATCTGCTCGTGTTTATACAATTGTGGAAAACAGCCGGCTACGGTTCCATTGTGTATATCGCCTTTATCTCCGGGATTGACAAAAGTATCTATGAAGCGGCCAAGATCGACGGGGCAGGCAAACTCAAGCAGATTCGCATGATTACGCTACCTTTATTGAAGCCAACCATTATTATACTGACCCTGATGTCCATTGGGCGCATATTCAACTCCGACTTCGGCTTATTCTATCAGGTGCCGATGAATGCCGGAGCGCTGTACAGCACAACGCAGACCATTGATACGTATGTGTACCGGGCGCTAATGCAGGTCAATGATATTGGGATGTCAGCCGCTGCTGGCTTGTATCAATCGGTTGTGGGATTCATTTTGGTCATGGCTGCGAATGCAATTGTCAAAAAGGTAAATCCTGAAAATGCATTATTTTAGGGGGAAACACGAGTGATACAAACTAAAGGTGAACGCGCTTTTCATGTGTTTTCCATCGTCGCTATGGTTATGTTTACGTTACTGGCATTTCTACCATTTATGCTGATCATCATGGCATCCTTTACGGAAGAGTCCTCGTTAATTCGTAACGGTTACAGTTTCTTTCCTGAAAAAATGAGCGTGGATGCTTATGTATACATGTGGTCTTCTGCTTCTACATTTGTGCGGGCGTACGGTGTATCTTTTCTTGTTACTACATTGGGAACGGCACTTGGGTTGTTAATTACAAGCATGCTGGCTTACCCGATGTCGCGCCAGGATTTCAAATATCGTAATGTGCTGGCGTTCATTGTATTTTTCACGATGCTGTTCAGCGGAGGAATTGTACCTTCCTACATTCTGTGGACGAAATACTTTCAGATCAAAGATACACTGGCCGCCCTGATTATCCCGAATCTATTAACGAATGGATTTTATGTACTGCTTATTCGAAATTTTTATAAAAATAATGTACCTGTTGAATTGATCGAATCGGCTCAGATTGATGGAGCTTCAGAGCTCCGTATTTTCTACCGTATGATGCTACCTCTGTCTGTGCCTGTACTGGCAACAGTCGGACTGTTTATGGGACTGGCGTATTGGAATGACTGGATTAACGCCCTTTATTTTATTACGAAGCCCCAGTACTATGGAATACAAAATATGCTGATTCGTCTGATGAATAACATTCAGTTTCTCAAGTCAGGTCAGGCCAGCAGTATGCTTGGGGCCAATGCTGCTGATCTGCCAAGTACGGCAGTCCGCATGGCGATGGCGATTATCGGTATATTGCCTATTCTGGTCGTATTTCCTTTCCTTCAGAAGTACCTGACCAAAGGTATCATTGTGGGTGCAGTTAAAGGTTGATAACCATTTTAAAATGTAGGGGGAATCCACGTGAATGTACAGCAAGTGATGGAGACGGTTATGCAGGATTCCTGTGGAGATCAGCGTCTATCACCAACGGGCGATGTTCTTGTTACAGGAGAAGCGGACACTGTAGTGACAGGCATTGTGACGACGTATATGGCAACGGTCGAGGTTATTCGGCAGGCTCATGCAGCAGGAGCTAATCTGATTATTACACATGAGCCTACCTTTTATACCGGGGCAGATCAGCTCGACTGGATACAGCAAGATCCGGTATATGAAGCCAAGCGCAAGCTTATTGAGGATTACGGCATGGCGATCTGGAGATATCACGATTATATGCACATGGCGAAGCCGGATCGAATCTATACCGGTCTGATTCGAGAGCTGGGCTGGGAGTCAAATCAGGTTGATTATGCTTTTCCGTGGATTTATGAGATTGAACCCATGCAGCTTCGCGATCTGGCCGAAGAGTTAAAGGAAAAGCTAAAGATAAATGTATTGCAGGTCGTGGGCAGCCAGGATATGACATGTTCTCGTATCGGAATCCTTGTTGGAGGCGGAAGCCTCGGATTAGGCAAGGAATCGATGCCGATGGAACTGATGAAAGAGCAGCAACTCGACGTCATGATCTGCGGGGAGATTACGGAATGGACGTTGTGTGCGTACGTCAATGATGCATCGATGCTTGGATTAAACAAGGCTATGCTGGTCATCGGTCATGAACGAAGCGAAGAATGGGGAATGAAACATATGGCGGAGTGGCTACAGCCGCTCGTTGGGGATATTCCGGTTCATTTTATCGATGCAAAAGAACCGTTCCTATATTTGTAACACAATCAACAACATTCAGATGTTCCTAGAATGAATTGGGAAAGGGAGCTTACATAGAACTGAGTCTGAAATCAAACAATGAGAACACCACGTTTGAAGGAGGCTGCAGGATATGATACGAAATCAAGCGAAACAGGGATATTCGGTTAAAATGAGGTTTCAAATGCGGATCTTCCTGTGTTTCATCATAGCTGTTATTGGAGCAGGAGGAACTGGGGTTTCTGCCAGGCCAGCCATGTTACCGGAGCCGGCTTCATCATCATCTCAGTTCAATCGAATGGCCATCATCATCGATGATGTGGGCAACGATATGAAGGGCACAGCAGAAATTCTCGATATGCCTGTGAAGCTGACTGTAGCTGTGATGCCTTTTTTGAAAACGACGAAGAAGGATGCGATCGCTGCACATGAGAAAGGCATGGATGTAATTGTGCATATGCCGATGGAACCCAAGAAAGGCAAGCCGGAGTGGCTTGGCCCAGGGGCAATTACATCCAATCTGACAGATGAGCAGGTTCGCCAGCGGGTTGAAAAGGCAATTGATGATGTGCCTTATGCCATCGGCATGAACAACCATATGGGTTCTAAAATCACTTCCGATAAACGCATCATGTCCATTGTGCTGGATGTATGCCTGGAACGCGGCCTCTTCTTTGTGGATAGCCGTACAAATTTTCGTTCCGTGGTTGGCGATCTTGCCATAGCCAAAAATATGCCGCCTGTAGGCAATGACATTTTTTTGGATGATCAAAATTCAAAGGCACATATTCGCAAGCAACTTGATTTGGCTGCTCAGCAAGCAGTTGAGAAGAAAAGCTGTGTTGTCATTGGTCATGTCGGTCATACAGGCATGAATACTTCGGCAGTGATACGGGAGTCGGTCTCCCGCCTGCAGAATCAAGTTCAGTTTGTAGGAATCGGTGATATGGTAAGGGATGTATGGCACTGGCAGGTTGCACCTACACTACCGACAGATAATAAATAATACCATCCGCAATCGACTGGGCAATTCGCTTTTGCTCTGCCGGGTCACTGATTCTGGCCCGGTCGGCTGGATTGCTTAAAAATCCGGTCTCCACAATGACTGCCGGATGTTTCACATAATTTAGCATGTAAAACGGTTTGCCCCAGACCACTTCACGGTGTGTACCGCATAATTGGTTCATGGCATCCTGGATCGATTGTGCCAGCAGATAACTGCGGCCCTCTTTCTGATGAAGCACTACCGGGCCGTGCGTAGCTGAACGAGGGCTCCAGTTGGCATGAATGCTAACGACGATATCGGTGCTGACTTCCTCACTAAGGCTTTTGCGCTGTGCGAGATCCCTGATGTGACGTGAGCGACTGTTTAACCAACGGTTCTCATCACTAAGTGCGTAATCACCTAGACGGTTAATGATGACGGTGTAACCTTTGCCGCGAAGCAGTAAGTATATCTTTTGACTGATCGCTAAATTAATGTCTTTTTCCAGAACACCTGCTTCGGATGTTCCTCCGTCAATACCTCCGTGGCCAACATCCAGCAGGATAACGGGTGCGGCAAAAGCATGATGACTTGAATGATAGGAATCGCCATCGATAATTGGCATGATGGACGGCCGATAGGCAGATGGATCGTGACGAGTCAGTGTAGAAGCAGAGGAGAAACCGGTCATAGGATAAACACTAATCAGCAGGGCTATAGAAGTTGTCAGAAGTAGCTTAAACATCGAATTATACACTCCTTCAAAATATAAGTGTTGAAGCGAAAAAGGCAGGATGGATACCTTTGGCATTAGACTGTGCATTTTAGATCATTTCATACGCTATTTGCACAAAAAAATGTTTAGTTAAATCACGTCTTGCGCACAATAGAGATAACGTTAGATCACGGATGTGCGGAAGAAGAGGAGGCTGCTTTATGGCTAAAAGTGATGAACTGGTTAAATATATTACGCAACGTGTGGTACATTACATCGACACGCCGAAGGATGAGCGAAAGGAACGGAGAGCACAAAGCAGAAGGAAAGAGCCCTGGTCCATGAAATGGTTTGGCATGATCCCATTTGCGGTATCCTTATGGGTAGACAAGAAGAAACGAAGATCAGAGAAGAGTTGAACCGCTTCCTTAAAAAAGATGAACACGAGTGCCAATTCAAGAAGACGCAGTCCTGTATTAGGATGCGTCTTTTTATGAGTCATTTTGAGTTATAAAAAAGATTATGAGTGCATGTGCTAAGAATTAATCTTGTAAAAATGTCCATCATGCAAAAGCTTGTTCAAGGGAATGAAGCGTTGTGTGGAGTTAAAGCCACCAAGACCGACGTAAAGATCAAACGCTGAACCTGCAATACTCCATATCTGATAACCGCTTACTGGCAAAGGACCACCGTAGAACAGATTCCATTCTTCTGCTGAGAAGACAAGGGCTTCTCTATGGTTCTGCTGGAGCTGTTGCTTCACTTGAGAGGGTTGCAGAGGTTCAGATGTCAGCCAGGTTAGTTGAGATGAAGGGTCAAAAGCAGGCTGTAGAATAACAGGACTCGTATGAAATCTTGTTGGTTCAGGTATAGCTATCTGTTGTTGCAACTCCTTTAACTCGTAAAATTTTGTTTCAGAGTCAGTCTCTACACGTTCTAACCGATCAGCCGGCAACAAGTCTCCATTGGATGCATCGATGTACATCGCGGGATGATTTACACGTTCCACTTTCCAATAAGCCAAAAGAGGAGCAGCATATCGACGTGTAATCTTATCACCAGCAGTTTGTAATATTTTCATATCCAAACCCTGTCGTTCTAAAGCCTGTCCTAGCAACTCGTTATTAAACAAGGAATGTTCTCCCTGACCATACTCACTGAGAAGAAGCTGACCTTGCGAATTTATAGAAATAATCATATATCCAACGGGCTTGTCCTGAATGCTGGCATGCACAAACCAGCCATGGTTACCTGGCCCTAATGGATAATATTCAAGCTTCGCTACAAGCCAATCTGGATTGGAGGTGCCGAGTGCGTTCACTTGCAGTTCCGCGAATTGCTCTACAGAAGCGGGTGCAAACCTGTTCGTTGGTGCCGCTGCATGAGCCGTCGGCCAGATGGAGAGAAGAGCAAAGCAGATGATCATGCTCAAGAAGATCGATAGGCAATGCCAGATATTTCGTCGTTTTGACCGGGGCCGTTTTTTCATCGTAAACACCTTCTTCCTGACTTCATTGTAGAGGATAGGGGGTGCAAAGGGTGCTGCAACCTGTCGGTTCAACGGTTATGAATAAACACTACTTTTGCCAGCATTTGCAGGAAAAGTAGTGTCTTCGTCTTATCTTAAGTGAAACATGCCGCTGCTTATGGCAGTGACCTTCACCTTCGGCTCATATTGCCAGATCATCTCGGTTCGCCTGTTCTCATACTGCAGTTTCATCGCTTCACGATCTATGACCGCCTGTTTTGCTTTTTCTTGCTCAGGGTCTACATCATCTTGCGTCTGTTGTATGGTAGATTCGGAGGCCAGTTCCACGTCAGCTGGGACCGATTCTAATATGCCGCGAACCCGATTAATAACAGGACGAACCGTTTCATCTTCAGTAACCGCAGGCATGTCTTCTCGCAGTACGGCTTCATAGTAGGCGTCCACCACATCGAGTTCGAGTTGCAGGCGTTCTTTCGCTTTTTCCGCCCAGCTATAATCGAGCCTGCTTAAGTGAGCGGTGAGATGTGATTCGAGAGCAGCCCCTGCATCAGCGAGCGAAATTTTCGGTGACTGGGCATGCATATTTTCAGCCAGTCTTGGACTGAGATCACGCCGGCTCAGCTTGCTTCCGAACTTTTCGATGATTTCACCCGATCTTAGTGAAATGCCAAGGAAGTGTAATTCCTCCCGTTTCAGGTCACAAGCAAACTCGACTTTAAAACAAACCCCTAGCCAAGGTTCATACACAGCCGGAGATGTGGCCCTGATCTGGCGTTTGGCGGCTTGTTCAAACAGGTTTACGAAGGCGCCACCTTCGCGGGCTGCGGTAAATATCTGCTGTAATCTGCGGCTACCATACACAACATCTTCTCGCAGAATGCGTCCGGGACCAAGCTGCGGCATGGAAGGCGTGATGCCAAAATAACGTCCGAGTATCGTTTCTTTCGGAGCATCAGGTGGCGTTTGAACAGGCTGAGACGCTTTGGCCTTGGCTTCCGCCGCCTCAGTGATCTGCTGATAAGCTTCCGGGTCAAAAACAAAAGTAAATGACATGGTCTCAGGCTCCACCCCTACACGCTCCACAAATCCCCAGTAATACGGACGGTTCGTTAATGCCTTGTCTGCTTCAGGTGATAATTTAACCGTCACATGAGCAGGTGACCGCTCCATGATCTGGCAATCCAAAGCTTCCAGATAGGTTAGGACGTAAGCTTGGATCTCATGCGGTGACATAGTCATGGATATCAGTTGCCCCCTTTGTGAAGATCAAGTTTGGTGATTAAAGGCACCTCGTCAGCAACTTCGCGCTGAATTGTGTTCAGCGACTGTCCGAGGGTGTCCATTTTACGGCGAATATCTTCTTCGTTCTGCGATTCCAGCATAATTTTGTACAGACTCTTTTCGATCGATTCCTTTTTCTCCAGCCGTTCGAGAATAACATCCAGTCCACCGATGACCATCTCGAACATATTAATTTTCTCATGCAACAGATTCAGAATATGTTCCTCAATCGTACCTTTCGTAGACAGGTTGAAAATGTTAACGTCATTCTGCTGACCGAGCCGATGAACCCGGCCAATCCGCTGTTCTACCCGCATCGGGTTCCACGGTAGATCAAAGTTAATCATATGGTGACAGAATTGCAGGTTGATGCCTTCACCACCAGCTTCCGTTGCAATCATCGCCTGAACACGGCCACGGAAAAGATCCATCATCCAGTCCTTTTTGCCTCGATTCATCCCGCCCCGATAGGGAACAGCCGTTAGTCCGTTGTTACGAAAATAATTCAGCAGATATTCCTGCGTCGCTCGGTATTCCGTGAAAATAATGACTTTTTCATTCATATCTCGAATCAGTTCCATCGTTTTTTCGGCTTTTGTATTTTCTTTAATCGCCTTGATATGAGCCACCAGTTCCCAGATTTTATCCCGCAGTGGAGAATCCAATGGTAGCTTTTTGGACAGATTGACGAGTGTTACAAACACAGCGTCCCGACTGCTACAGACTTCCCGTTGCAACGTAACGAGCGAAAGCATGCTGCTAAGGTTGCCGCCTGCTTGCTGGTATTGATCTTTGACAAACGAGGTTACCCCGTCATAGAGTGCTTGCTCTTCAGGCGAAAGTTGCAGATCCACGTTAGACACGTTGCGTTTTGTAAATTGAACGGGGCCTTCGCCACGCCTGTTACGGATCATGACTTTGGACAGCTCATCTTTGAGCTGCTCCTGATTTTTGGGCACACGTTTATCGACGACAAAGTTGGCGGCAAAATCGCCTTGACGACCAAGCTGACCGGGCTTCAGCAGGTTAATGAGATTGAAAAGCTCGCTCATGTCGTTCTGCACAGGCGTAGCAGTGAGTAGCAGGCAGTATTTTTTGCGTAATTGCAGCATGAATTGATAATTGGTTGTTTTTTTATTTTTGAGTTTATGTGCTTCATCAATGATGATCATGTCATAGTCCATACTTAGTAACATATCTTTGTGCGGGTCTCTCTTGGCAGTGTCCATAGAAGCAACAACGACTTCATTTTGCCAGGAATAAGCCTTTTTCTGTGCAACTGCTGGGATGCCAAATTTGGTATTGAGTTCACGTACCCATTGCAATACCAGAGAAGCGGGGACAAGAATTAACACTTTAGATACAAGACCACGAACCATATATTCTTTCAAAATCAGGCCAGCTTCAATCGTTTTGCCCAGACCTACTTCGTCAGCGAGAATGGCTCGGCCTGACATTTCGAATAATACTTTGCGTGCCGTATCCATTTGGTGAGGAAGTGGGGTCAGATCTTGCAAATGTTTCAGACATTGAATTTCGTCAAAGTTCGGAATGAGATTCGTTTCTTCAGCCTGAATACCGAGTTGAAAGAGTCGGTAATCCCCCCAAGGACCGCCCTTGTCCAAACGAGATTCAAGCTGTTCCAGCCAGCTTCGATCAAACTCAAGAGGAACAGGTAAGTCAGCTACAGGTTGATTCATATGATGCGGATGTTTCCGGTTCATGATGCTTCCTCTCCGTTCTTGTGTTATTCGTAGGTAATAGTATGGACGAAGGAAGGCAAGTTCATAACCCGTTTCAGAGGATCTATGATATAGATCACATAGAAAATCAACATATAGTGTAATATAATGGTTATAAATCACTACATGTAGTATATAGGCATAAATTATTCTCAAAGACAGCATTGAATTTAAAATGAACGGTTTATTCGGGGAGGTTGATTGCAGAGATGGCATCCAACAATACAGGAACGAACCAACAAGTGAAGCATCATGAGAACAAACATAAGCTGGAAGGGCTCAGCGAGAAAATATTTCTGGATCGGTACGCATGGAAGGACGCCGATTCAAATCATGCAAAAGTCGGAGATATTGTACTTGTATTAACGAAAGATGATCCCAAGTTTCCGGTGAAGGAAGTCGGTGAGATTGTTGAACGGCAGGCACAACTAGTTAAAGTGCGGACACGTAGCGATACGATCATTGAGACCGATGTGGAAAAGTTGACACTTACGATAGAGAAAACACCGGAAGAGATGTGGGATCGTCTTGCCCGAGCGATGGCAGCTGTTGAATCGACACCTGAACAACAGGCTGTTTGGGAGAAGAAGTTTCGCTTGGTGCTGGATGACTGGAAACTGGTTCCTGGTGGACGTATTGCTGCTGGTGCAGGGGCCAGTGATGAGTTGACGCTGTTTAACTGTTATGTCATTCCTTCTCCGCAAGACAGCCGGGGCGGCATCATGAAGACGTTGACCGAAATGACTGAAATTATGGCTCGCGGCGGTGGCGTGGGTATCAATCTGTCATCCCTTCGTCCGCGGCGGGCTGTGGTGAAAGGTGTGAACGGCTCGTCCAGCGGATCGGTATCCTGGGGCGGTTTGTTCAGTTATACGACGGGGCTTATCGAACAAGGCGGTAGCCGCAGGGGTGCGCTGATGCTGATGATGAACGATTGGCACCCGGACGTGCTGGATTTTATTACGGTTAAACAAACGATGGGGCAAGTGACCAATGCCAATCTGTCGGTCTGCGTAAGCAATGCGTTCATGGAGGCTGTGAAGCAGGACGGTGATTGGGAGCTTGTTTTTCCCGATACGAGTGACCCGGACTATGATTCGCAGTGGGATGGGGATCTGACCAAATGGAAAGAGGCAGGCCATAACGTTATTCCATACCGGACAGTGAAGGCACGTGAAATATGGTATACGATTATTGAATCCGCCTGGAAATCAGCCGAACCCGGTGTTGT
Organism: Paenibacillus sp. NN59; assembly: GCF_057597225.1. Taxonomy (NCBI): domain Bacteria; kingdom Bacillati; phylum Bacillota; class Bacilli; order Caryophanales; family Paenibacillaceae; genus Paenibacillus; species Paenibacillus sp. NN59. The sequence goes on from NZ_CP199678.1 coordinate 2,353,484, forward strand.
ATTTATGGAGTATTACAATCAGATGTCGAACAGCTGGTATTTTAATCCGATCATCTGTACTAATCCTTGTGGGGAACAGGGCCTTCCAGGCTGGGGCGTATGTAATTTGTCAGCAATCAATTTGTCCAAATTCTATGATGAAACAAACCACGATGTGGCATGGGAAGAGCTGGCGGAAACGACGCGCATTTCGGCAAGATTTCTGGACAATGTGATTGACGCGACGCCGTATCATTTTGAAGAAAATCGATTAAATCAGCAACGTGAACGCCGGGTGGGGCTAGGAACCATGGGACTTGCGGAGCTGATGATCAAACTGCGTATCCGTTATGGCAGTCTTGAATCGCTAGATTTTCTCAATAAACTGTATGGATTTATGGCAAAGGAAGTCTATCTCGCTTCAGCGGAGATTGCCGCGGAGAAGGGGGCGTTCCCGGCGTTTGAGGCAGAACCTTACTTACAAAGTGGATTTATGAAACAGATGATCGCGACGTACCCAGAGGTTGGAGAGGCGATCCGTCAAAAAGGAATTCGTAACGTGACGCTGATTACTCAGGCGCCTACGGGAAGTACCGGAACGATGGTGGGCACATCGACTGGCATTGAGCCGTATTTTGCTTTTAAGTATTTTCGCCAGAGCCGTCTTGGGTATGATGAACAGTTTGTGCCGATTGCTGAGGAGTGGCTGGAGCAACATCCTGGTGAGTCCCTACCGGATTATTATGTGACGGCGATGGATCTTTCGGCCGAAAATCATATTCGCGTGCAAGCTGCCATTCAGAAGTGGGTGGACAGTTCGATCTCAAAAACGGCAAACTGTCCGGCTGATTTTACGGTGCAGGATACGGCAGAGCTGTATGAGCTAGCTTTTGATCTAGGTTGTAAAGGGGTAACGATCTATCGGGACGGCAGTAGAGATGTTCAAGTACTTTCTACTTCGAAGAAAGAAGACACCTCAGCTATTGAGGGGCAGAATGCGGATAAAGAGGAATTCAACAGTCTGGTAGCTGAGTCCGTTTCGGTAGCAAATCCGGTGTATGCAGAGCGAGAGTCCAGTTTGCCAGACTTGGGAGAACAGACTACGGGTGTGGTGGATAAACAATATAAACGTCGTCCACAAGTATTGCGCGGAGCAACGTATAAGATGCATACGCCGTTTGGCATGGCTTACATTACGATTAATGATCTGGACGGAACACCGGGTGAGATTTTCCTCAACGTAGGCAAGGCAGGCTCCGACGTGTTTGCGATGGCGGAGGCACTGGGCCGGGTGTGCTCTCTATTCTTGCGATATGGCGATCATGGTCATAAGGTGGAGTTGCTTATCAAACATCTGAAAGGCATCGGAGGTTCAGGGGCCATTGGTTTTGGAGCTAATCGTGTGGAATCCATTGCGGATGCCGTCGCGAAAGCGTTGGAAAGCCATGTTCAGATAAATGAGGATATTGGAGTGAAGAATCCGATCAGTGCTAAGCGTATGAACAGCAGCAACAATACAAAGGAAGTTCTGCTGAACACGCAGACACCGACCTCACAACTGGACGATGCTGGAGGTGAGGGGCAAAAGACTCCTATACAATCTATCGACTTATGTCCTTCATGCGGCTCGGCGTCCTTGATCAATGTGGAGGGCTGCAAAACATGCAGTAACTGCGGATACAGCAAGTGTAATTAAGCTATTCCAGAACAAATCTGGAGTGAATTGTTGCTCTAATGAGCCTGAACAAGGATGTTCAACCTAAAAAGTGTACAGACGAAGTGCTGACATACCAGCACTTCGTTTTTTGTGTTGCTAGACTTCAATCGAACTGCCTAGACGTCGATAGGTCTCTTTAGTCAACGGTGTACATTGAATCTAGTTTCATCTGAATTATTTATTCATTAGACATCCCTTTAATCTTAAATATGTTAAAATAAGGACGGTGTTCTTACAAATCCAGTTAAAAGAGGCACATATTCCGTTTAAATGAATGTTCATGTCAGGTTCTGGACGAAGGAAGGAGGTAGCATCTATCATGAATAAACATTGGAAAAAGTACTTGTTTTTGTTTGCTCTGATCGTGCCGATCTCAGTAGGTACCATTTTTACGCTCCCATATCACCATCGATATATTGCAGTAGCTCTATTTCCACCTCTATTTTGGATGCTCTACTATTCATGGATCACATTAGAAAGAAAACGGGATCGTTAGTAAAGGGTGGTGGAAAGGTGACAATGAAGGCGTTATTAACATTAAAAGAAGCTTCTAAGAAATACGGCGGCCGAGAAATTTTAACAGATGTATCGCTTGTGATTAGCCAAGGAAATTGCATTATTATAAGAGGAAACAACGGTTCCGGGAAAAGTACGATGCTCCGAATGGTGAGTGGATTAATTCCATTAACGTCGGGTCAAAGGTTACTTGAGCATAGGAATCTGGTGATTGGATATACCCCGGATCGATTATCGAAACTAAGGATGACTTCGACGGAGTATCTGACACACATGGGCAGAATATCAGGTATGACTAAGAAAGAGTTGAAAGAACGTATCAAGGAGTTGCATGATTTGTTTCGTCTTGAACAGAGTGATCAGTTGAAGATGAGTCATTTCTCAAAAGGAATGTTGCAGAAAACAAATGTAATGCAAGCTATGATTAAGCCGCCAGACCTTCTGGTATTAGATGAGCCTTTCTCAGGATTGGATGAAGAGTCAACGGGGCATTTGCTTCATTCTCTGAACAAAATTAAGGAAGAAGGGACATCGATTTTGGCAGCCGTGCACGATCCGTTATTAGCAAGTCAATTGGAAAGCAACACATACTGGATTCATCAAGGAAGACTGAGTAAGGAGAGTATACATACGTCTTCTGAGCAGAAGGTTGTATATTTTGAGCTGGAAGGCAGCATAGATTTAAGCGTTGTTGATCATCTTCTTGAATTTTTCCCCGATATTACATATAAAAGAAGTGAAAATGGTTATATGGTCATGACTTTTATGTATAAAGATTATCGTAGTTTTTTACCCGAATTTATAAATAAAGGTGGAGAGATTGTTAGTCTAACGAGAAAGGAGCTAGGCTAATGATTTCATTACTGTCATATTTACATACCTGTTTCATGCGTTCTTATCGCTATGGTCCGGCTACTTTTGTATTTTTTATGGGGATTATTTTCGTATACAGTGTCGTTCCGAATCCAGTAATGGCTAGTTATGCATTTTCAACAACATTTATTTTTATTATTTCTGTTGTTATTTGTTATACGTTGATTGATATGGAAACGACAAATCAGGAATCGGTTACGGTATTGCATAGTGGCGGTTTGGTAAAACTTTATGTTGCGAAATTGTTATATTGCTGGCTTTTTACGATTCCACTCGCTCTGTATGCCGTTTCGTTCCCAGCCATTTTTCAAAAGTTTGATCGAACTCCGAGTGTTGAAGAGCTAGGCATGGCCCTGATTTATCATTTGGTTTCATCTTGGCTGGGAATTGCTTTAGCCTGCTGGTTTAGTTCTAAGTTTGTTCGTTCCCGAGTCATGTCTTTTTTAATGCTGAGTGTGCTCATTGTTATTACACTTTCTGTGAAAGGTATAGAACAGGTGTTGCCAGACGGATTTACACCAATGATTTATCTGTTGCCTCCTCTAAGTAGTACTATAGATGTGTTAATTAATTATGATGCACAAAGTCTATTTAAGAAGCTAATGGTAATAATTATACCGCTCGTATATGGTGCGATTACAGCAGGATTATTTGTTTTAATGATTCACAGACGCAAGCTGGATTCAATGCAATGATATTCTCGTTCCACCTCTAGAGTCCTAGGAAGGAAGAAGCAATTATAAGCAAAACTTTCAATCCGCTCTGAGTTAGGTTTATAATGGATAGTGGCTGCTGAGCAAGTCGGCGGCCTTTTTCTATTGAATAAGTTCAGGTAATTATGTCCAGTCGATGAAAAGCACTATATTAAACATTAAATATAGAGTATGATTTTACAGCTGATTATGCTGGCAGAAAAGGTTACATCGGTTAAACGGGTTTGTAACTATTCTTGTCAATTATGAAGTTGTTTTCAGGCGTATAATGCTAAACGTAATCGTGAAATCACGAGAAAATATAAGTTAGATTCACAATCAATACAACTAAATCTATAGGCAGTTCGTCTTCTTTATGTTGTAAATGAAAGATGGAAGGTGCAATACGTATGTTAATAACAACTAGAATGAGCCAGTGTAACAGGATGCCCCGATCTCGATGGATGTGGACTCGCAGTAACAAGGAGGGGCGAGCATGTCACAATCAGTGAAAAAAAAGAGGCATATGAACGGACTGGATGGCTTACGAGCCATCGCGGTACTTGGCGTGATTGCTTATCATTTAAATTTGGATTTCATTCCGGGCGGGCTGCTCGGTGTAGGTATATTTTTTGTTCTGTCAGGCTATCTGATTACCGATATTTTGTTATCCCAGTGGCGGGAACATGGGCGCATTGCGCTTGGAGATTTCTGGTTAAGGCGGTTTAGGCGCTTGTTGCCTGGCATGCTAACCATGACAGCGGTTGTGATGCTCTGGCTGTTATGTACAGACTCGTCCCGGCTTGCTTCACTCAAAGGGGATATCTTATCCGGTGTTACGTACATAAGTAATTGGTGGTATATCTTTCACCATGTTTCGTATTTTGAAAGTTTCGGTCCGCCATCACCTTTTGGACATTTCTGGTCACTGGCTGTTGAGGAGCAGTTTTATCTGCTTTGGCCGCTTCTGTTAATTGCAGCGATCGTTTTGTTCAAAAGAAAGGGATGGCTGGTCGTCTCCATTGTCGTTGCAGCTGAACTTTCAGCTGGCGCCATGGCCATCATGTACAACCCGGATTTGGACCCGAGCCGTGTATATTATGGAACAGATACCCGTGCATTTGCCTTGCTTGCCGGGGCAGCGTTAGCTGTAGTCTGGCCAAGCCGGAAGCTGTCTGGCACATTGCCTGCGATGAATCGGCTCGTATTGGACGGATCAGGAATTGCTGCCCTAGCGGTGCTAATCTATATGATGCTGAATACGAGCGAATACGACTCGTTCCTGTATCAGGGGGGCATGGTGATACAAGCGATTGCCGCAACCCTGCTGGTGGCAGTACTTGCCCATCCTTCGTCTTTGCTGGCAAGGATTATTGGGGCAAAGCCATTGCGCTGGATTGGTGAACGTTCGTATGGAACATATCTGTGGCATTATCCGATTATTGTTCTGACCAGTCCTGTTGTAAATACAGGGGGTGCACATCCTGTACGTATGTTGCTACAAGTCGTTGCAACGGTTGTACTTGCATCGATGTCGCTAAAATATATTGAAAACCCGATTCGTTATAACGGTTTTTGGGATTCCTTGTCAAAACTGTGGGGAAGAGGGCGTACCTCTTTCGTTCCCCGTCAGGTATGGTGGAAACGAACAGGCCTGCTGATGACGTTCCTGTTACTATGTTATGCCATATCGCAGACGGTACTGCCAGTAGCAGCCAATTCAGATTCACATTCGGTGTCCCTGTCTACGGTGTTCAATGGCGAAAAGTCTGCTGAAGAAAAGGGTCAGGACGTTGTACCCGTTACAACAAAACCTTCGGATTCCGGGGAAAAGAATCCATCTGTTCAGTCAGGTACGGAGTCGACGTCAGACGGGAAAACGAATGGGAGTCACAAGCCTGGAACTGCATCTACAGATGGGTCTAAATCGGCCAAGCCGGACGATTCATCCAGCGATAGCCGGGATCAGGGCAACTCACCATCTAATCCTGACAATAATCCTGCTTCCAATTCGTCTGATTCAGGAAACAAAGAAACCGACCCATCGGGTTCGAAACCAGATGAAGGCACAACCGATGCAACGGATTCAGGGGCAACGGATAAACCTGTGACACCTGTCACTAAGAATGGAAAAGTCCAATATACAATTATCGGAGATTCCGTTATTCTGGATGCCAAGCCTTATCTGGAGCAGAGCATATCCGGTGTGTACGTAGATGGCCATGTCGGCCGTCAGATGTGGCAGGCTGGAGATGTGCTGAGGGATCTGAAGCGTAACAAGCAAATGGGCAATCAGGTGGTACTTGAGCTTGGAACGAACGGTTCCTTTAATTCCAAAAATTTAAAGTCCGTACTTGATGGATTGAAGGATAAAACACGGGTTTATCTTGTCACGGTACGTGTGCCGCGTCCTTGGGAGCGAACGGTGAACAAGGCTCTGACGGATGCAGCCTCCAGTTACAGTAATGTTTCTCTTATTGATTGGAATCAGGCTAGTGAAGGGCATGACGAATATTTTGAAAAAGACGGGGTGCATCTGACCGCCGAAGGTTCTGAAGCTTTTGCAGCATTGGTGAAAAACAGTCTTCAATAACCGAACGATTAACATGTAGAATCCTTTAATACGAACTTATCCAGCTATTATATCTTTGAATCATGCAATACATGTTCAGCACATGGAGTATACGTCCAATTTTAAAGTCTCTCCCTGAGAGCAATGGGATTGAAGTTAGTCTTGACTTCATGACATTGTCCCGGGAGGGCTTTTTTTGATATGTAAACAGTGAACCGATATTATTCACCCCTGCATCCGTGGATCGTCACCTTACGTTATGGTAGCGTTACCATTTACAATACAGATATTAAGTGCTCAAGGGGGAGTATAACGATGTGGAAAAAATGGTTTTCAGGCATAGCGGCACTAACCTTATTCGCCGTCATTTTGGCAGGGTGCTCAAGCGGTGATTCTTCCGAAGGTGGTAGCGGCAGTGACAAAGTCACCGTGAGCATCTGGCATAACTGGACAGGGCAAGACGCTAAAGCGGTAGCGATGCGTAAAATTATTGAAGATTTCCGTACCGCGCATCCAGATATCGAAGTGGTGGATGAAGGCTTGCCTACGGACGGTCTCAAAACAAGGTTACGTACGGTTGCAGCAGCCAATGAGATGCCGGATCTCTTCGTGATGTGGCCGGATGCAATGACCAAGGAGTTTGTTAAAGGAGATCTGTTGCAGCCGATCAACGCAGATCTGGATGCGAAGCCGGAATGGAAAGAGAATTTTATTCCGAATGCACTGGATGGATACACAGTAGATGGAAATATTTATTCCGTTCCCATGAATCTAGCGCCCAGCTCTTTTATTTATTACAATGAGGCACTCTTCAAAGAGAATAACGTAAAGGTTCCTGAAACGTGGGCTGAATTGGAACAGGCGGTTGCTTCGTTTAACGAAAAAGGAATCATTCCGATGGCTCTCGGTAACAAAACGAACTGGGTTGCCCAGTCTACCATTTTCAGTACGCTGGCTGATCGGGTGACGGGTACAGACTGGTTTTTGAAAGCCGTAGCTCAGGATGGTGCAAGTTTCACTGATCCGCAATTTGTTGAAGCGCTGAAGAAAATGCAGGAGCTTGGAAACATGAAGGCTTTTCAGGACGGATTCAACAGTATTGATGAAACCCAGATGATGCAACTATATTTTCAAGGGAAAACGGCGATGGTCATGAACGGTGGGTGGGCGCTCGCCAACCTCGTTAACAATGCACCGGAAGAGGTGCTGAAAAATACACATATTACGATTTTGCCTCCAGTTGAAGGTGGCAAAGGTGAACCAAGAACAACATCAGGCGTTGTAGGAACGGGTCTTGGTGTTAGCAAAAAGTTGAGTGGTGCTCAAAAAGACGCCGCGATGGAGCTATTCTACGCCCTGGCTGGTCCGGAAGGTCAAAAAGCTACGCTAGACAGCAGTACATTGGTCAGCTATAAGATTGATCTGGATAAGTCCAAAGCTCATCCGTTGTTTGTAGAATTGTACGATCTAATGCAGGAAGTGAAGATTACGCCGGTATACGATTCCAAACTGGGATCGGCTACGGTTGAAGTGATTAATAACGGGTTACAGGAGCTGCTGATGGGCGGCAAAGCGGAAGATATTGCAGGCCGAATTCAGGCAGCTCAAGCGAATGCGATGAAACAATAGATTGTTTCCTGCTTATAGAGGCTGATTAACCTAACCTAAATAAAGTAAAGTACAGTTCATTCCCCTTCCCGGCAGGGGAGGGGTTTTTAGATAAGAGATTAACGTCCGTTACCGGACAGATTAGAAAGGCAATACGAGGGGAAGTGAAGCCATTGAACGCATTGCAAAGTCGGCGTTTTATTATGCTGGGGCTTGCTCCGGCAGTTATTATCTATGCATTGTTTGTGTTTGTGCCTGTTGTGTGGTCTGCATATTACGGCTTTTTTAACTGGTCTGGCATTGGTGCATCGACATATATTGGCCTCAGCAACTATGTGGAGATCTGGAATGACGCGATCTTTTGGAGGGCTTTGAAAAATAATGTCATTTTTGTGCTGGCTTCGGTGTTTGGCCAGATTCCATTAGCACTCATGTTGGCAGTTATGTTACACAAAAGCAACCCGCTCCAGCGCTTTCTGCGCTCGGCCGTATTTCTGCCGATGGTATTGTCCACCGTGGTCATCGGAATGATCTGGCAGTATATCTATCATCCACAGATCGGTATCTTGAATTTCCTGCTGGATGCACTAGGGCTGGAGAGCTGGAAGCTGCAATGGCTGTCCGATGCAAAGATCGCGATATTTTCTCTTGTGCCACCCTTGCTCTGGAGTTTTGTTGGACTGTATTTGATTATTTTCATCTCCGCTTTGCAGAACATCCCGGGTGAAATCCATGACGCAGCCAAAATAGATGGCGCATCTGGAATCCGCAAACTGGTTTCTATTTCTCTGCCGATGATTTGGGGCACGGTACAAGTTGCCATTATCTTATGTATTTCAGGCAGTCTGAAGTCCTTTGATCTGGTCTATATCATGACAAAAGGTGGGCCAGCTCACGCAACGGAGTTGCTCGCTACGTATATGTATAACTCTACGTTTACAACGTACCGATATGGTTTTGGTAGTGCGATCTCTACAACGATTGTTCTAATTTCCTTGTTACTCATCGGAACAAGCCAGTGGGTGACCAGTCGGAAGCGTAAAGAAAACGGATAGAAAGGAGGCACGCTTATGCGAACAACACCTGTGACTATATCAACACCACGAGGCCATGCAGGGCATTCCATTCGGCAGATTCGTAAAGGAATCTTTTGGACGCTGCTGACGGTCTATGGTATTTTAACATTGTATCCGTTTTATTGGCTTGTGATTAGTGCGTTCAAAACAAATGAGGATTTCTACAGCAGACCTTTTGGTCTACCGGCACACTGGAATGTGGTCAATTTTACAAATGCCTGGGAAAGCTCGAAGCTCGGAACGGCCTTTGGCAATTCACTAACCGTATCGATCGGCTCGCTGATCCTGACGCTGTTTATCGCGGCGCTGGCTTCATTCATTCTGGCGCGGTTCCAGTTTCGCTGGAAAGGGCTGATTATGACGTTTTTCGTTGTAGGCATGCTCATCCCGATCCATAGTACACTCGTTCCGTTGTTTATTTTGATGAAACAGATGTCCTTGCTCAATACGTATTGGGCTTTGATCCTGCCGTATACTGCGTTTGCTTTGCCAACGGCAATCTTTGTGTTGACAGCTTATCTAGTCAGCATTCCGCGCGATATTGAAGAGGCAGCTTTTATGGATGGAACCGGACTTTGGGGACTTTTTACCCGGATCATGCTTCCCATGTCGCTTCCTGCACTGTCTACGGTGACCATTTTGAGTTTTTTACATGCGTGGAACGACTTTTCCTTTGCCCTTGTATTTATTAATAAAACAGGATTGAAAACGTTACCGCTTGCCATTGCAAACTTCGCAGATGGATATCAGACCGATTATGGTCTAACGCTTGCTGCCATGACCCTATCGGTTATTCCTACGATCATTGTCTATTTAATCTTTCAGGAACAGGTGATGAAGGGCATGACAGCAGGCGCAGTCAAAGGGTAAGCGAGGAGCGTATCCAAAGGAGGAACAGAGTTGGTTCGCTGGCTTACATCATCACTGCAACGAAAATTGTCCGTGGTGGTCACAGCTTCGATGATTGTGCCACTTGTAGCGCTTGGACTATTTGCTTTCCTATTCTCTTCACGGATCACGGAGGAAAAAACGAAGCTATCGGGGATGGATACACTCAAGCAAGTGGAAGCGAATCTTCGTTATATGCTTCAGGATGCAGAGAATTTATCGATTTTCCTCATTGGAGAACGGGATATTCAGCAGTATCTAAGCCGGGACGAGGATCATGAGACGGATCGTCTGGACATTGTGGGACGAATGACCAATCTGGCTGCATCCAAAAAGTACATTGCGAACATTGCCATTTACCCCGGACGCTTTGATGCTGCGTTGTCCACGGCCACTTGGTATGAACCGGACGGAGGTAGTCTGTTTTCCCCATCTCTCCCTAGTGGAAACGCGGATAAAAGGTGGACGGGTGTATATCCCGTTCGCAATTATGCTGGAATTCAAAACGTTATTACGTTGATCAGGCCAATTCGCAGCATCCACAATTATCGTCCCATCGGCTGGCTTAGCATCAGTTTAAATGAAAATGCGATCTCTAAAGGATGGCCAGCATTTGGACTGGGTAGAGGGGAAGGTAGCCTTGAACTGATTGGCAACACAGGAGAGGTTCTGTCCTCCATGGATAAATCCCGGCTTGGGCTACATGTATCTGATCTCGAACCGGGACTGATTACGCGCATTCAGAAGGGGCATAGTGGGACGACTACGTATGGTGAGGAAGAAAGAAAACGTACGGTCCTTTATTACCCTGAGGAACTGACGGGGTGGACGCTGGTTGGTATGGTTCCTTACGAGCAATACCGTTCAGAGAATAGTTACATTATCATTTTGACAGCAATTGCGGTTGCCTTGTCAGCGTTAATCAGCGGTGGCTTGGTCTGGTTCACGGTTCGCAGGATTACGAGGCCGCTGATTGTATTAACCAGACATTTGTCTCGAGTTGACCCGAAGCGCCCTCTGCCGTTATTTCAAGCAGAAAGTGATGACGAGATTGGCAAGCTTGGGGAAAGTTATAATCTGCTTGGTGCACATATTGAATCGCTTAAGGAAGAGATCATTCGTGGGGAAGCTCGCAAAAAAGAAGCAGATCTGCGTGTACTCCAGGCTCAGATTAATCCTCATTTTCTGTATAACACGCTCTCCTCCATTCATTGGATCGCGCTGATGTCCAAAGAAAACCGGATCGCGGATATGGTAGAGGGACTAAGTGATTTTCTACGAATCAGTTTGAATAAGGGACAGGATTACTGCCCGGTTGCCCAGGAGATTGCGCATATCCGTCATTATGTACGGGTACAGTCGATTCGTTTTCCGGATCAATTCGTGCTGCATTATATTGTTGATCCTGCATTGGAGCAACGAATGATGTTAAAGCTTCTGCTACAGCCACTGGTGGAGAATGCGATGATTCACGGGATTCAACAGGCAGGAAACCAAGGCACGATAACGATTATGATTCAGAAGGATTCCGCGGTTGAGCGCATGAACATTTTGGTACTGGACGACGGTGCGGGCATGGGACTGGAACAATTGGAGCAATTGCGGGCCAGTATTATCCCCGCGGATGAGAGTAACATGTTGCCGCAGGGCAGTCATTCCCAAGGGAAGCAACTGGGGCAGTCGTTGTCCGATGGAGGGTATGGTCTCCGTAATGTAAACGAAAGACTGTTTCTTCACTATGGGACGGATGCGTTACTTGAAATACACAGCAAAAAGGGTGGGGGCACCCGAATTTCGTTCTCCATTCCAATTCTGGAGGAATCGCCATGAGATTATTGATTGTGGACGACGAAGTCATCATTCGCACAGGGCTCGCGAGTGTGATCGCCTGGCATGAACTTGGCATTGAGATTCTTCCGCCAGCTGCTTCTGCCGAGGAGGCTTTAACTCGACTAGCGGAGGAACACCCGCATATTTTGATGACCGATATTCGAATGAACGGCAAGTCGGGGCTGGAGCTAGCGGAAGAAGCACAGCATCTGCTTCCGGAGCTGGAGGTCATTATTTTATCGGGTTACGATGATTTCTCTTACGCCCAGCAAGCGATCCGTAATGGAGTCACAGACTATCTCTTGAAAACGAGCAAACCGGAAGAGATCATCAAAACGGTGTTGCAGGCCAAAGGAAGAATTACAGAACGATGGGCAGAGAAGTCCCGTGAGGGACAATTGTTACGTGAGAACCGGGAGAGGAAGTTTGCCAGATGGGTGATCGAAGGTCATACGAATTCGGGGAGTTGCCCATCCTTTCTCGCATTTGATGTGGAACATGCGCTCCCCGTTCAATCCATAGAGCAAGTTAGTGGGGACAAACGGCCTGTGAGCAGGCAAGTTGTTGTGATTGAGGCAGAGGGTTGGGGCCGCTCTTCCGATGCGCTGCTCCGGTTTGCAGTGCAGAATATGATTGAAGAAGTGCTCCCAGGAACGATTGCTCAGGTTGACAAACAATATATTGTCTGTGTTCTACCTGTGGCTTCCGAAAATGAAGTAAGCGTATACAGGATCAAGGAAGGCATAGATCGTATGGAGGCATGGTTGAAATGTTCACTTCGCGCTGTGCTTGGTGAACCTGTTAACCACTCTTCTGAATTGCACCGTAGTTATCAAACGGCGTTGTTAGCTTTACAGTACCGTGGACTGCTGGATTCAAAAGTGTGGCGATATCAAGAGGTTAACGGCAGGCGAGGTGGCAAAACGGTGTTGACACATGAGGAGGAGACCACCCTCGGTACGTTGCTCATGGACAATGATCCAGTCACACTTACAACATGGATACGTGAACTGATTACGAGGTTGATTGCAGAACCTGATGTCACACCAGGATCATATGTAGCTTGTCTACATTCGGTGATCATTGCAGGACACCGCTGGCTAGCGCGAACACTTCAAGCGATTGGAAGGGAACAACCCTCCAGGCTTGAGCCTTGGACTCCTGAAACCGACAAGAAACCGGCAGAGATCGGGGATGAATTGTTCCACCATTTATATGATGTGATGCAGGCATATCACAGTCGTATGGGACAAGGGCAGGCCGCACATGTGCAAAAAGCGATAGGTTATATTGAAAATGCACTGGCACAGGATATTAGCTTGCAGCAGGTGGCCGGACAGGTTCATTTGCATCCAGGACATCTTAGTGAATTGTTTAAAAAAGAAATGGGTGTAACCTTTGGTGACTTTGTTACAGATATGAGGATCAGGCGGGCAATGGATATGCTCGTTGTGTCTCCGGCAAAGGTCAGTGAAATCGCAGCAATTAGCGGTTATGAGGATGTGAAGTATTTCAGCAGACTGTTCAAAAAGCATACAGGCAAAACACCGAGTGAATACCGGGAGCAGGCACTTGCATTTAAATCTTCAGGCAGCTAGACGGGAGGAGCAGGAGTACAATGGTCAACGTTTGTCGTACAAGTCAGGATTTATCAGGACAGTGGAAGATACAACATTACGAGGTTGAAGAAAAGCGAGCAATGGATGTTGCCGCTGCAGCGCTGGATGACCGATTCTGGATCGGGGCAACCGTGCCTGGTGATGTTCATGGGGCACTTGCAGAGCGCGGCATTATAGATCCGATTTATTTTGGACATAACGATGTCAAGAGTCGCTGGATCGAGCAGAAGGAGTGGTGGTATCGCACCACCTTTAATTTGGACGCGGGTGCATCTTCCGAGGAACGTATTGAACTTGTGTTTGAAGGCTTGGACACGTTTGCAACGGTATATGTCAATGGACATGAGGTTGGAAAAACCGCTAATATGCTGATGTCTCATACATTGGATGTGACCCGTCTGGTGCGAAGCGGTTGGAATGCGATTGCGGTACGCTTTGACCCGCTTCATCTTCATCATCGTGAGAAGGAGACGTTTGACTGGTCTTCGTATACGAAAGAACGCCCGTGGCTGCGTAAAGCGGCTATGAATTTTGGCTGGGACTGGGGGCCGCGCATCGTTACGGTAGGGATCTGGGGAGCGGTCCGTCTGGAGCGAAGCACGATTGCCAAACTGCAACATGTGTATGCCCGAACCAACGCCGTAAGCAAGGAACAGGCTCAAGTACAAGTCACTGCAGAGGTACAATCTGTTTTATCTTTGCGTAGCAAGCAAGAACGGACACAACCAGTTGTGACTACTTGTGATATCCGGCTTCTGGATAAGCATGGAGAGGTTGTAGCCAGTGCTATTTCTTTGCCTGTAAAACAGGGGGAGGCAGAGGTAACGTTAGATGTGGCTCATCCCTGCCTATGGTGGACTCATGATCTGGGGGAACCCTATCTGTACACACTTGAAGTTACGCTGTATGCAGATGATATAGCAGTGGATCGGTACTGTCAGTCATATGGCATACGGACGATTGAGCTAGCTTTGCATAATGAGCAGGGAGAGAGCCGGTTTGCTTTTATCCTGAACGGGGTCAAAATCTACGCCAAGGGAGCAAACTGGATACCTGCCGATCAGCTGATTGGAACGATTCCGAATTCGCGGTACCGCGAGCTTGTGGAACTGTCCGTTGAAGCACATATGAACATGCTGCGTGTGTGGGCAGGCGGCATCTATGAGAAAGAAGTCTTTTACGACGAATGTGATCGGCAAGGGGTACTTGTCTGGCAGGATTTTGCCTTTGCCAACGCTTTATTTCCGGATTTCAATCGTGACTTCATGCAAAATGTACAGCAAGAGGTCGAGAATAACGTACTTCGTTTACGTAACCGGGCTTCGCTAGCGATCTGGTGTGGCAACAATGAAATCGACTGGCTGTATGACATGAAAACAGCTAGCGGTGATATCACAAGTCCGTTCTACGGCGAACAGATTTACCACGAACTGATTCCTGAGGCATTGGAGCGGCTTGATCCGTCCAGGCCGTACTGGCCTTCTTCACCTTATGGCGCAGATCATGGACAGGATGCGAATGACCCGGATACCGGAGATCGGCACAACTGGCAAGTGTGGCACGGTTCTGTATACCCGAGGAAACAGGGAGAAGTACCTGTGCTGGACTATAGCATTGAAGGGGTCACGTTCAAAAATTATAAAAAGGATCAAGCACTCTTCAGCAGTGAATTTGGCATGCATGCTTCAGCTAATCGGTATACGCTGGAGAAAAATATACCTGCCGGCCAGTTTTACTGGGGGAGTCCCGAAATGGCCTATCGTAATAAGGATACGAATCATCAGAAAGGTATTTTGCTAATGGAAGGGTACACGGGCATTCCACAAAATGTAGAGGATTACATGAACTTCTCCATGTTGACCCAGGCAGAGGGGCTACGCTATGGGATAGAACATTTCAGGCGAATCAATGACCGTAACAGCGGTGCGCTGGTATGGCAGCTGAATGATAGCTGGCCGGGAACAAGCTGGTCGATGATCGATTATGAACTGCTGCCGAAGGCTTCCTTTTATTATGCCAAAACGTTCTTTCATCCTGTACTATTGTCGCTCGAGCATGAGCCAGGACATTCGCTTAACGTATGGGTAGTTAATGATACACAGGATGAAGTGGGAGGACAACTTCGACTGAATGTTTATGGTCTGACTGGAGAGCGACTGTACACTTCAGCATATGGAGTGAAGGTGCCCGCTCAGTCATCTATGCAGATCACAGCTTTAGAGGAAGCCGAAGTGCTTGGAACCAAACGGGCGGAAGAAGTGATGGTGGAATTGCAAGCCGAAGGGTTTGTTGCACCCATGAATCGTTACTTTTTGCGTGATCCCAAAGATGTGATGTTACCGCACTCACGGCTCAGCGTTCATGTAAACGAGGAAGAACAATCCGTAACCGTTAATGCGAGTGTCGCCATTGCACGTATGGTGAAGCTGGAGTTGCCGGTTGGCCGGGTTCGATTCAGTGATAACTATTTTGATCTATTGCCAGGAGAGAGCCGCACAGTAACGCTACAGCATCCAGAGATGCAAGCTTTACCACTTAAAGAGCTGCGAGTAAGTGCGATGAATGCAAGCGAGGCTTGATTTAACCCAGAAAAACCTCCATTGGCGTGGAGGTTTTTTAGATTGAACGGAAAAATATATCACGAAAAAAGAAATACGCTGATGTTGTGTATTCATGGATTCGCAATCAGCGAAAGGATTCATACCGTTGCTGAAAAGAGGACTCCATGTGCACTTGGCGTGCCAGTTGTTGCTGTACTTTGGAGCCACGAATGACCTGCAGTTGCTGTAGCACATCGGAAGATGTGAATTTATTTTGTGCCATCTGCATAAGCAGTTCGGCAAGAACATCGGCATCCTCAAGCGCAGCATTCAAGCCAAATGCTCCTGTAGGTGTCATCGTATGAGCAGCATCGCCAATGAGTACGACATTATCCTCCGCCCACTTGGAGCTATAACTGCTCTCTACAGACAGTAGCACAAAGTCACTCCAGTCCTTAATATGCGCAGCGACAGAATCCGCAAGACAGGGGAAAGCTGCTACCAGCTTGCCTACAAAAGGAGCAAAGGGTTGTTCACGCAACTTAGCATATCCTCCTTCGGGAATGTTCCATCCAATCTGTACATAACCGCCGTATTGTGAAAATAACGCGAGTTGTTGCCCATCCATACTTGCCATACGAACAGCAGGTTCCCATCCTGGTGGGGCAGGAATACGAGCCCATAACAGATCGTAGCCGTGTTTGCGAATCTCGGGTGCAAGGCCGGCATGTTTGCGCACCGCCGAATATCTACCGTCCGCTCCAATAACGACAGATGCTCTAATGGAGGCAGGAACACCGTTTTGACGCACGTTAATGCCAACAACATGACCATCTTTGTCCCGAAGCAACCCGGTCATGACTGTATTGAAGCGAACCTGATATAACGGGCTTAGCGCTTCAGTCTGGGCCGTAATCGCTTCGAGGAGATGATCTTGTGGTACGTGAACGCCAACATGATGCTCCCCTTTGCTTGGATCGGGGTTAATGGTATGGATGATGTTTCCTTCTTCCCAATATTGAATCTGCTCTAGATGCAACAAGCCCTGCTCTTGAATATGGGAATATAATCCGTGTTTGTTCAAAATAGCTTCGCCATCTGCATTCAGCAGTTCTCCACGGAATGATTTATGCAGATGAGGCTGTCGCTCAATGAGTAATGTAGAGATACCTTTCTGGTTAAGCAAATATGAAAGCAAGGCGCCTCCGGGCCCTGCCCCGACAATGCAGACATCCGTGTAGAGTGTATCGTTTGTCTGAGATTTCATCAATTTCATGTACATTATTCCCTTGCTATATAGTAGTGAAAATCTAGTAGTGGACGGAAGTTTACTTTATGATAACAAATTTATTTAAATAATTAAGTAACTAAAAGTAACCTAGTAGATATACGTTATTATAAACAAAGTGTTCTTTATATACAATAGGCCAAATTCAATTTTTTTATCAACATAAAGGGACGCAACCATTTTGCTCACCAGGCAATCTTTTTTTTCACAACCAAATGTGTGTAAATATGTTACAATATAAGGCAGGTTACAATGAAAGGCAGGAGGAACGGATATGAGCCCGAATACGGAGCGAAACTCGCAATTGGCAAACGTTGATCAATTGTTGGAGGCCTTCTTCAGATATAAAAACAAAGTATTGGATCAACAGCAAAAGTCAGAAACGAACTGCAAGCTGAATCCAACAAAAAGCCATATATTGGGCATGATTTTACGTGAAAAACGCTGCATGGCAGTTGATGTTGCGCGTCAGCTTAGTCTGTCCTCTGGAGCTACGACGATTGTACTTAATCAACTTGAAAGCGAAAATTTGATTCAACGTGAACGCAGCGAGGAAGATCGCAGAATCGTCTGGCTATCCTTAACGGATGAGGGAGAGCAATTAGCCAGAACGTTGAATGCTAATCGTGGCCGCATGACATGGGAACTGTTACAAGCGCTTACGGAGGAAGAACAGCAGTTAATGCTGGGCATGCTCAAAAAAATAGAAATGAAGCTGCTGGAAAATATGAAATCTTTCGAGCAGACCTATCGTTAATGCATATGACACCTGAAGACGTCAGTCCTCATGCATTTGTACCCGGTACCGGGTATGAATATGTGAAGACTGGCGTTTTGCGTGTTATAACAGAGCTATAGATGAAAGCGAGATACATGATCGCTGAAGCCTTCCTGTATAAGAATATCTTTCTGCCGGCTGCCCATTAAGTCAAAATGAGGGAAGGGCTGTCTTCGGTGAATATAACGCGGGTCTAACCCGTGTTCACGACACCATTGTTCCAGGCGGTCAAGGTCTGCACAGCCTACTTTGGTGACACTGGTTATGCCGGGAAATCTGGAATCGATCCAGAAATGAGTGAGATAGGCGATTTCACCGCGAGCGACTCGTTCTTTCCAAGCTGTAAGTTCTTGCCGTTTAATCCCAAAAGCCATAGTTGAACGTTCCTTTCCGACTGAGTATGTCCTTAACATATTGTACATCTTATATATGAACTCAATCAAAATGTTTCGGTACGATGTGTATCAGCATGATTGAAGTGGGTAAATGAATATGAAAACTTTGTTATAAACATCAATGCTTTTGTTAAAATAAAGGCATCACGAACGATTCATGACTTATATAGCGGAAAGGGTTGTCATCATGGAACTATTCATTGCGGTACTTGCACTACTCGGACTGATCGGTCTATCTAACGTGTTGAACCGGTTTGTCCCTTTTATTCCCGTTCCGCTTATTCAGATTGCACTGGGAGTAGCTGTAGCTCTGCTACCAGCAGGTGTACATCTACCATTGAATCCGGAATTGTTTTTTGTGCTATTTATTGCGCCCTTATTGTATAACGATGGAAAAAGAACGCCAAGGAACGAACTATGGAATCTGCGAGCGCCGATTCTTTTGCTTGCACTGGGACTGGTATTTGTTACGGTTGCTGTTGCCGGATATGCCATACACTGGCTGATTCCGACCATTCCACTTCCTGCCGCATTTGCGCTTGCGGCCATTCTTTCTCCGACAGATGCAGTTGCTGTAGGTGCCATGGCCGGACGTGTACATCTGCCCAAAAGTATACATAGACTTCTTGAAGGAGAAGCATTAATGAATGATGCTTCGGGCCTGGTTGCATTTAAATTTGCTATCGCAGCTACGGTTACGGGTGTTTTCTCACTCACTCAAGCCACATTCAGTTTCATTATCATTGCCGTAGGAGGTCTGCTTGCTGGTGCGCTCATGTCTTTTTTGTTTATTCGGCTCGGGGTATGGATTCGCAGACTGGGCATGGAAGATGTAACGATTCATATGTTGCTTCAGATTCTGACTCCATTCGTCATCTACCTCTTGAGTGAAGAAATCGGGGTCTCCGGCATTCTGGCCGTGGTTGCAGGCGGGATCATTCATGCGATTGAGCGTGACCGGGCAGAATCGGTTCAGATTAAGATGCAAGTGGTGTCTGCGAGCACTTGGTCTGTTATTTTATTTATATTGAATGGTCTGGTGTTTGTCATTCTCGGCGTGCAGGTTCCCGATGTGCTTAGTAAGATCTTTGTTAACGTATCATTCAATAACTTCGAGGTGCTGGGTTATGTACTGATCATCTCCGTTCTACTTGTGTTGTTACGTTTCTTGTGGATTTATCTGTTCTGGCAAGTCAATGAATGGCTACGTGCGAAGTCCGCTATTGGCAAACCACGCTTCAAGGAGATTACTATTCTCTCTCTATCGGGAGTAAGAGGTGCAGTGACACTGGCTGGAGCATTTTCGATTCCATTTGTGCTTCAGGACGGGTCGCCTTTTCCCGAACGTGATTTAATTATTTTTCTGGCGGCTGGTGTTATTTTGTTCTCTCTGATTGCGGCGAGCGCGTTGTTACCTGTGTTAGCCAAGGAAGAGGGGAAATCCTCCGATGAAAATACACCTCAGAAATCTGAACGCAGAGCACAGGACATTATGCTGAATGCCGCTATTCGAGCAGTCAAGTCTGAAATGAACGATGAAAATAAAGCTGCCGCACTGGCCGTTGTGTCTGACCTGTCCAAATATATTAAACAGGCGACAGGGCAGTTTACAGCAGATAATCGTAAAGCAATGCAGAAGCAGGAAACAGCGATCAATCTAATTGCTACCCGGGCTGAGCGCAAAGAGATTGAAGTGATGATGGATGAAAATGCCCTTGGGCCTGAAGCGGCTTTCAAATGTGATAACTGGCTGGATCGTAAGGAGATGATGCTCTCCAACCGGACGAACACTCAACTGCTGGCGTCGCTCAATGAGATTGGACGAATGCTGGGTCAACTGTTCACCAACCGTTCCAGCAAACCAGATCAGCCCTTTATGCTTGAAAATGCCGAACTGTTCCGCAAGGTGAAGCTACGCACCTCTCAGGCAGCAATCAAAGCCATCCGGGCACATATGAATGACTCCAATCGTGTGGCGGCTCTCGCGGTTATTTCCAAATATGAACGGGTGATCGCAAAGTTACGTGCGTGGAATCAGGATAAGACGACGGAAGATCCGTTCAATCAGGATAAACTGGAACTTCAGATGGTAGCTATTCAGGAGCAACGCAATACAATACAACAGCTGTATGAGAACGGAGAGATTACACGCGATGTTGCAGCCAGATTACGTCGTTATATCAATGATGTAGAGGCAACAGCTCTTAAAAACGATTAATGGATTATTCATGAGTTCGCATGAATCGGGCAATGCTAACGTAGAGTTTGACGTATGAAATTCAAAGTGAGGATATTACATGAACCTGAAAGCTACCCGATTCATCGCATTGTTCGTACTGACTGGAACAATCCTTGGCAGTTCGACAAGTTGGGCGTATGCCAAGCCAGTGCAGAAGAACCGTCAGTATTATGAAGAACGGGGAGAGATCGTATGGGAAGTCCCCACGCAGGACAAACTGATCGCTCTGACTTTTGATGATGGACCAGACCCTGTTCAGACACCGCAGATTTTAGCTTTGCTCAAACAGTATCATGCGAAGGGAACTTTTTTTGTACTCGGCAAATGGGCAGAGAAATTTCCTGACATCGTCATGCAGGAGCAACGTGAAGGACATGAGATCGCAAATCATACATTTGCACACACGTATGCGGTTCGTTCAACAACAGCGGACAAGTACTTGAAAGACATGCAAGAGGCAGAAGCTTCGATTGTAAATGCTGGTGCGGAGCGCCCACTGTTGTTCAGACCTCCTGGGGGGTATTATAACGATATGGTGATTCAGGCGGCGAAGCAGAAGGGCTATACGATCGTATTATGGTCTTGGCATCAGGATACTCGAGACTGGGCTCTACCTGGTGTATCAGCGATTACAAACAAAGTATTAAATAATGCTCGTAATGGAGACATCGTTTTGTTTCATGACAAAGTGGAAAGTAAATCCCATACGATTGATGCTCTTCGAATGATTTTGCCCAAACTGCAGGAACAGGGTTATCAATTTGTTACCGTATCTGAACTTCTGGCTGTGAAAGCTCGTGAAGCTGCCAAGGGCGGGGTGTCGTCCTCATTACCACGAAAGCATCCGTAGTGCAGGCGATTGAGAGCGATTGAAAGATTCATCTGTAAAATCAGCTGCACCTAGAATGTGTTGGAAAGTAAGATTTTTTTAGTAAGTCTAAGCTAATCACAGCCGCAATCAAGCTGAACCAATGATGCTTTGCGGCTGTTTGTCGTGAAGTTATTCATTGAACCTCGGTTTGGCGGGTATGCTGCAAATTGATTGGAAATAAGTTCTAGGCTTTTGTTTTACAATCGAAACGTCTACAATAGATAAAGTCTTTATATCAGACAGTATTATGTTAATAGAGAAGGTGAACAAGTTGAATGGACAAAAAAGAGCTGACATCAGACCTGGTTTAGAGGTCGATATCGTACTGAAACAGGATCAATCCAGTGGCAAACTCACGAGAGGAATCGTCAAGGATCTGTTAACCAAGTCTCCTTCACATCCTCATGGAATCAAGGTGAGATTGACAAACGGTCAAGTGGGGCGAGTGAAACAAGTAATTTCTGCAGGAAATCATCCGCAATGAGTGTGAACGGGAGGCTGGATACGACCGAAAAAGTAATGGCGCACCTGTCGGTTGGCAATCAACAGCAACAAGATGCTTACCGTGTGTTGCACGAGAGCGGACTACTTTTCATGCTTTCTGCCCACGCTGCGTTCCCTGCGGGGACGGTACCGATTGACGTGCATCTTCCTGATAGTGATCTGGACATCCTGTGTTATTCAGAAGATCTGAACGCTTTCCAAGTTAAGATGGCTAGGCAACTAGAGAGCATTGCGGTGAACGGAAGGACAGAGTGGACGTTCGGAGATAGTGCCTCAGGTCAGAACGTATATGTCACATGTAAACTGAGCTTGGGATTATGGCCTGTTGAAATATTTGCCCAAGCAACTCCTGTCGATCAGCAGAATGCCTACTTACATATGCAGGTCGAATGGAGTTTGTTGCAGTTATGGGGAGAGGTAGGGCAACGCGAGATTCGCAGACTTAAGCAAGCAGGGTGGAAAACAGAGCCTGCCTTCGCCCATGTACTAGGGTTAGAGGGTGATCCTTACATAGCAATGAGAGATCTAGCCAGCCTGCAGAAACCGGAGCTGTGGGACTTTGCCAGATCACGCGTCACATTTAAATGAGAAAGATCGCTACAATTGTAGTTACCGTTAATCCGATGATAACCGGTTTCAGATTACGCCTCGCAAGTTCAAACGGGCTGACCCCGCAAATTGCGGCAGCCGGAATTAATGCCCACGGAATCAACGTTCCGCCGCCAACCCAGATTGCGGCTACCTGGCCCAGTGCGGTAAGTACCGGAGCCGAGTTTGTCGTACCTGCAAACATGGCAGCAATGGAACCTACGAGGGAAATTCCCGAAAAACCAGAGCCATCCAGACCGGTTACAGCTCCAGTGACGGTCATCGTAATCGCCCCGACGGTTCCATTCATTGGCACAATCCCCGCAAATGCAACGCCAAGATCATTGACGATCCCGTGTGAGCCTTCAGGAAGTGGATTCATAAATAACTCCGTTATAGCAGCATCCCCGAGATAAAAGAATGCGGCAATCGGAATGACCGGACCAAATACTTTGAATCCGAACTGGAATCCTTCGATAAGATAATTAGTCGTTTCCTCTGATCCGTTATGGCGGTGTGCGGCAATGGAAACAGCAATCAGAATAACGACGGCGGTTCCCCCGATTAGTGCCGTTGCATCCCCGCCCTGAAGGTTCAGCACAAACATCAGTACGACATCCAGTGCGAATAACAACGGAATGAGTATAGCGAATATTTTTCTCAGACGAAGAGGCAATGTGGTAACTGGTGCAGACTCATTTGGTTCTGACTGTGACTTAGACGCCGGCTGCTGCCGTGGAGCAAACTCCTGTTCCTTCCATTTGGGGGTCTTCATTTCTTTGCGAAGCATCCAAAAGGCGGTAAGAGTAGATACCGTGCCCATGACGACGACGAGAGGAACACTCGCAACCATTACTGACGTAACTGGAATACCTGCTGCGTCTGCAGTAAGTTTGGGAGCACCTTGGATAATGTAATCCCCTGACAAGGCAATGCCATGCCCAAACAGGTTCATTGCAATGGCGGCTCCAATCGGAGGTAAACCTACACGAACCGCTACCGGCAAAAGTACTGCTCCAATCAAGGCTACTGCAGGAGATGGCCAGAAAAATAAAGATACGACCATCATGATAAGTCCAATGCCCCAGTATGCAGCTTGAGGCGTGCGAATAAATCGGGTGAGCGGTGTGACCATGATTTCATTAATACCTGTACGGATCAGAACACGGCTCATCGCTACGATAATTGAGATGATAAAGATTGTACTTAACAATTCCTTCGTTGCATAGATAAAACTGTTAAAAACCCCGGTGACGGAGCCACTTAATGTTTCAGTTGCCAGCAGTCCGATGGTCATAATGCCTGCGACACAGATAATGGTTGTATCTTTGCGCCGAACCATGACAGCGATAATCAGGACAATAAATGCCAAATATACATAATGCAACGGGACAAGTTGAATATTCATCATGATGACAGCCTCCTGCACTCCCTGGTCATTGATCCTGGGAGTGCTATATCCTATGCATGTCAGACCCGCATGTTCAAGGAGGTGGTGATTATCTAAGGATATGTCCTGCTTTTATAAATTGAACTATTCATTTACACAAAAACGGAGAGGACAGAAAAAACCTGGAAAAGCGGAGCGCTCGCCTTTATCACCGGATTTTCCCTTTAATAAAAGGGAATCAAAAAATCTGGGGATAACAGCGATTGGAAGGTTATTCTGTTATTGGAGTGCCCCGGTGTAAACGTCTTTAGTTCAACTTATAGAGCAGGATTTTTTTTACATCCAGAGAATTATATGAGTGAAACGAGCAAACACACGACAGGGGACTACGACTATAGCAAGTCACGATAACACACATCAGCGGGTCACCGAACCTGATAGACAACGGCAAACTGAGGTGATTACAATATACATGCCATCTTCAGGTAGAAATTAGAAAAAATTCAGCCAGCCTGAATCAAAAGGACGTTAATGTATGAACTTGATCCGTTCATTACGCTTTAAATTTATTGTGGGACTTACGTTAATCATGCTACCGCTGTTTATGCTGTTGTACTATAACAATGTGTATGCCATGAAGGTCGTACGTGATAAGGTATCCCTCACCAATATGAATCATTTGGCCAAAAACGTGGAACAAAATGAGCGTGTATTACAGGAAACCAATCGATATTTATACAGCTTGGGTGAGCGTGACCCTGATATTATCTCGCTGTTTTTTCTTGAATACGGAAGCGGAGATTACATCATTGCCAAGCAGCGAATCATGAACAAGTTTATGACCGATATCGGTTTCTATAATCTTATCGATTCTTTTTATTTGTATGATGCGGTGAATGATGACCTGTTGCTGGCAACCGCGGGCAATTATGATATTAAAAAATCGGTGGTACAGCGCAATATGCCTGCACAGATGCGGCAGCTCGAAGGGGATATCCAAAGGCCGGAATGGAGCATCGTCCGCGGAGGATCATTTAATGCACTTGTGAAAACGGTACGTATCAATCAGCAGTTCTATGCTGGCGCACTGGTCGATATGAATGCGCTGAATGACACACAACAGTTTGCTGAATCAGGTGACAGAGGTGGAGCGGTGATCGTTACACCTGATGGCAGAGCATTATCTGATTCTACGTTAAATAAGGGGCAGATCAAGCTGGTCGGCGATCATTTGACCGATTTGGAGAGTCCGTATCAGGTCATCTCG
Organism: Paenibacillus sp. NN59; assembly: GCF_057597225.1. Lineage (NCBI taxonomy): Bacteria > Bacillati > Bacillota > Bacilli > Caryophanales > Paenibacillaceae > Paenibacillus > Paenibacillus sp. NN59. Next base: position 2,378,714 of record NZ_CP199678.1, read on the forward strand.
GAGCCGGATAGTACTGCTCGTCAGTATTTAATGGTGGGTATTCCCTCAGCCATGTCGGATATGAATTATATCGTCTTGTTGCCAGAGGAAGATATGATGCGTAACCTGCCGTTTTTCCAACAGATCATCAGGCTACTTCCGATCGGGGCGGCCGTTATTTTGATCACAGCACTTTTCTTCCTAAGACAGCTTCTGTTCCGTCCAATGAATGCGCTTATTCGGGGAATGAGAAGGGTTAGCCGAGGGGAACTCGATGTAACGCTGGAGGCACCGTCTTCGTCTGAACTGGAGTTTGTGACACGTAGCTTCAATCAGATGATTCAGGAAATTCAACATTTGAAGATTGATGTATATGAAGAGCAACTGCGTACGCGAGAGGCGGAGTTCAAGCAATTGCAGATGCAGATTAATCCTCACTTTTATCTGAATTCCCTGAATATTATTCATAGCCTCGCTTCCTTGCAAAAACATGAACTGGTGCAACAGATGGCTGGTCATCTGGCTGATTATTTCAGATCCAGCTTAAGGGCTGGCAAACGAGTGATCACGCTAAACGAAGAGATGGAGCACATTCGACATTATCTTGAAATTCAGAAGTTAAGGTTCCCGAGCAAGCTGGATTTTGAACTGGATATCGATCCAGAAGTGGGACATGTTGTGCTTCCGCCGCTGACAATTCAGCCTTTTGTCGAAAATGCAATTATCCATGGTTTTCAACGCAGAATGCAGTCGTTTGTGATTCGGATTACCGCGCGTCTGACGGAAACGTCCAGTAGTCAGGCCGAAGATGGTATGCTCCTGCTACAGATTGTGGACAACGGGGTCGGGTTCAAGCCCGTGCTACTAGAACAACTACAACGGGGAGAATATGCCAAAGATCCCGGGGGGCAACACATCGGGATATGGAATGTTGCACATCGGTTACTGGTGAAGTATGGTCCGGAGGCCGGGTTAACGTTTGAAAATAGGATAGACGGAGGCGCTGCAGTAAGCATTTATTTGCCTGCTCAGACCGAGGAGCAAGAAGGAGGAAATCATGCGGAACCTGTTGATCGTGGATGATGAAGTGTATGCCCTGCAAGCCATGCTGGAGGGAGTGGACTGGAATGCAGCCGGAATTGACCAGGTATTCGGTGCATGTGATGTGGAGGAAGCCCGGCAGGTCATCCGAACCCATGCTATCGACATTCTGATTTGCGACATCGAGATGCCCGGGGAAACCGGGCTCGACCTGCAGAGCTGGGTATTGAAGCATGACCCTGGCATTCTGACGATTTTTCTGACAGGTCATGCGCTCTTCGATTATGCCCAGACCGCCATCAAACTGAATAGTTTTGATTATCTGTTGAAACCTGCTCCCGCAGACCAACTGCTCAAAGTAGTTACAAGAGCATTGGAGAAGATTAGAGACGGAGAGCAACGCACACGAACGAACGAAGTTTACGAAACCGTATACAAACGCTGGAAAACCCATAAACCACTCCTGACGGAACGTTTCTGGAAGGACGCAGTATCTCAGCGAAGTGCACTTACTCCACAACGGCTGCAAAAACTTGCCGAACTGTACGGTGCAGAGATTGATCCTGAGGTTCGTGTACTGCCCATCGTAATCTCCGTTGAAGAGTGGGTACGTGAATTTAATCTGCGCGATGAAGAGGTACTGGAATATGCTCTACGCAATGCAGCGAGAGAAATATTACTCGGAGAGAAACCGGGTGAAGTGTTCCAGGATCACAGTGGCTTAAATATAGTGCTAGCCTATGAGCAAGATGATGTCATCCTTGCAGCTAGTGAAGCGGAGCAACGTTGTCAGCGTTACATTCAGGAGTGCGGCACATACTTCTACTGCCGGCTATCCTGTTATGTAGGTGCACCGGTAGCTGTAACCGAATTGCAAGGCATGTTGAATGAACTCATGGACATGGAGCGCCGCAACATTAAAGAGCTCGAAGAGGTTTTTGTGTATGATGAGCGGGATCAGGAGGATCGGTTTTTGCCTATCCCGTGGTTCTCGGAGCTGTCTATCCTTTTTGAAACCGGCAAGGTAGAAGATTTGCGTGAACGTGTGGATGAAATTTTTGATTTACTTGCTGCCCAGGATGGGTTATCTCCAGAGATGTTACGGCTCTATTATCATGCGATGTTGCACGTTGTCTACCCGCTGCTGCATCAGAAAAATGTATCCATCCGCAGCTTGTACCCCGGAGAACGGGAGCCGGAAGAAGCCGTAGTCACGAGGTCATTACCGCAGTTGAAACAATGGACTCTGGATCTCATAGATCGTGTCATTCCCGTATTGTACCCGGATGATCAGAACCCGATGTCGATTGTAGATCAGTTATGTATCTATATTGAAAACCACATTGGAGAAGAACTGATGCGGGAGGAACTGGCTGCTTTTGCCGGATTTAACCCGGCATATTTGTCACGTTTGTTCCGTAAAGAAAAGGGAATGTCTCTGTCCGAGTTTATCCTTCAGCGCAGAGTGGCCATGGCGAAAACGTTGTTATCTCAATCCACCGTCAAGGTAACGGATATTGCGGGTAAGGTCGGATACTATAATTACTCTCATTTTACGAAAATGTTCAAAAAATGTACCGGCATTACACCACAGGAGTTTCGCAAACAATCCAGAACCATGTAATCAGGCGCAGCATGCTGCGCTTTTTGTTTGTTTTTTATGGCATCAAAGTCATAATTTGATAACTGAATAGGTCACCACAGCAGATAGAGGACTTGATCGCCCCGCCGTATACTTGAACCACAGGAGGCGCACGGAGCTTCATCCTGAGGAAGAATTCAAGAGGAGTGAGGGAGAACACGTTATGAAGACACAACCCCAAGCGGGTAAGGGCGTACGGATATCGGAGATACCGGAAGGCACGGTTCGAAAGCGCAAGTCCGTGTTGTACAATCTTGGCAAGTACAAGGTACTTTACCTGATGTTTTTGCCAGGCATTCTGTTTCTGCTGGTAAACAATTATATGCCGATGTTCGGCGTTCTGATCGCATTCAAAAATGTAAACTACGCGGATGGAATCTGGGGAAGCCCGTGGAGCGGGTGGGACAATTTTAAATACCTGTTCTCGACCAGCGATGCATGGGAAATTACGCGAAACACCCTTGCATACAACACCGTGTTTATTGCACTCAATCTTACTGTCGGTGTAGGTCTCGCCATTTTGCTTAACGAAGTTAAAAACAAAGCGATGTCCAAACTGTATCAGTCGCTGATGTTGTTACCTTATTTTCTATCGATGATTGTGGTTAGTTATCTCGTTTTGGCTTTCCTCGGCAAGGACTCGGGATTCATGAACTCAACCATACTGCAAATGTTCGGAGGACAGCCAATTGACTGGTACTCGGAACCGAAGTATTGGCCGTACATCTTGCCGCTTGTGAATACGTGGAAAAATATCGGTTATTATGCCGTCATTTATCTGGCCGCTGTTGTGGGCATTGATGAAGAATATTATGAAGCGGCTGTGCTGGATGGTGCATCGAAGTGGCATCAGATTCGTTTTATCACCATTCCGTTTTTGATCCCGCTGATTGTCATTATGACATTGCTTCAGATTGGCCGGATCTTCTATGCAGACTTCAGCTTGTTCTATCAGGTTCCGCTGGAATCAGGTGCGTTGTTCCCTGTAACCAACGTTCTTGATACGTATGTATATCGGACATTCCTCATTGGTGGAGACATCGGGATGTCATCTGCAGCAGGTCTATATCAAGCGATTGTCGGATTTGTACTGGTGCTGGTGTCCAACACCATCGTCAGACGGATCGACAAAGATAATGCACTATTTTGAGAGGAGGCAAGTCAGTTGTGAAAACACGTGATCCATTAGCTGTATCCAAGCGTTCTGCTGCTGTCATTCATTTCATGTTTTTATTCTATGCCATTGCCTGTATCGTGCCGATCATACTGGTCTTCGCCATCTCTTTCTCGGACGAAACAACGGTTATTGCGAATGGCTACAAGCTTATACCGGAGCAATTCAGCCTCACGGCCTATGAATTCCTCTTTAAAGATATGGATCAGATCATCCACTCGTATGGAATTTCTATCATCGTAACGGTTGTTGGTACGATTACGAGTGTTGCGCTGACCGCATTATATGCTTATCCACTATCACGGAGAGATCTGCCATACCGAGGTTGGTTCGCCTTTTTCATCTTCTTCACCATGTTATTTAACGGTGGACTTGTTCCCTGGTATCTGGTTTACGTCAACGTGCTGGATTTGAAAAACTCGATTCTCGCTTTGATCTTGCCGTTGCTCTTATCACCGTTCTTTGTACTTGTCATGCGTACTTTCTTCGCGAACTCCATTCCCGTTTCGATTCTGGAATCGGCACGTATCGATGGAGCAGGTGAATTGAAAACGTTTTTGCGAATCGTACTGCCGCTTTCATTGCCGGTTATGGCAACCGTGGCGCTGTTCAGTACGCTGAACTATTGGAATGACTGGTATCTTAGTATGATTTTTATTTCGGATAACCGGACGATTAGCCTTCAGTACCTTATGTACCGGACGCTGCTCGATATTCAATATTTAACAACCAACTCTAACGTTTCTTCACAGATCTCATCGCAGGGCGGACTTCTCAATCTGCCAAACAAAACGTTGCAAATGGCGATGGCTGTCGTCGGTATCGGTCCAATCGTACTGGCGTACCCGTTCTTTCAGCGTTACTTCATCAAAGGTCTGACAGTAGGTGCTGTGAAAGGATAACTCCGGCCGGTTAGGGAGGGAGTATGGTCAATCGAAGATAGACGAAAGGGCATATACAGAAAGCTTGCCGTTTATGAGGAATTGGGGAAGAACGGTAAACGTGTGGAAGACAATGGTCCATTATATGAACAGGAGGGGTTCAATTGGTTCAATCGTTAAAAGTATGGTCACGTATGACGGCGGCGGCCATGGCACTGGCACTGGTGCTTGCAGGCTGTTCGTCAGACAAGGGAAACTCTGCAACACCTGGTGCTGAGGGCAGTACGCCGAACACAAACAATGAAAAGCCTTATGAGGTTTCCTTGTTCTATCCGGGAACACCTCAGAAAGATGTCGCTCTTGTGGAAGCAGAAATTAATAAAAAGATGGAGCCCAAGATTGGGGCAACCATCAAAATTAATGCTGTGGACTGGGGACAGTGGGATAACAAGCTGAACCTGATGATCTCATCAGGGGAAAAAGCAGACATTATCTTTACCGCTGCTTGGCAGAATTACACGGTAAACGTGGCGAAGGGCGCATTCTTGCCGCTGAATGAACTGCTTGATAAATACGGTCAGGATATCAAGAAAAATCTGGACCCTGCTTTCCTGGAAGGTTCCCAGGTAGATGGCGTGAACTATGGTGTACCAACGAACAAGGAGCTTGCTGCCACACGTGGCGTGCTGGTGCGCAAGGATCTGGCTGATAAATACAAACTGGACCTGACAGCAGTTAAAACATGGGCTGATCTGGAACCACTGCTCAAAACAATTAAAGAGAACGAACCGTCTGTTACTCCGTTCTACATGTCCAATACGAATGGTAATGGACTCTTGGAAAATCTGGATTGGGATTACCTCGGTGATGCATCTGTACCTGGCGTAATCTCTAAGACCGCAGGAGAGACTACCGTTTTGAACGAGGTGGAAACACCGGAATTCAAAGAAGCAGCCGAACTTGCACGTAAATGGTATCAAGCGGGTTACATCAACAGTGATGCAGCTACGTCCAATGTATTCCCGAAAGATCAGGCGAAAGCCGGTAAAGCCTTCATGTGGACGGATGGTATGAAGCCAGGTAAAGACAAGGAAGAGGAAGGTTATGTAGGTCATCCGCTCACGCAAATTGAGATGACCAGTCCAACGATTACAACTGGGGATGCCTCTGGTGCAATGCTTGCGATCTCCCGTTCTTCCGAACAACCGGAGAAAGCAATGCAAGTCATTAACTTGTTACACTCTGACAAAGAAATTAACAATTTGCTCAACTTCGGTATTGAAGGCAAACACTATGTAAAAGTAGAAGGTCAAGAGAACATCATTAAGTTGCCTGACGGCGTAGATGCAAACAGCCGTACCTACAATCCAGGTGCACAATGGCAACTGGGTAACCAGTTCCTGAACTATCTGTGGGATAACGAAGATCCACAGAAATGGGAAAAGTTCAAAGAGTTTAACGCAAAAGGTGTAAAATCTCCTGCCCTTGGTTTCACGTTTAACAGCCAGTCGGTTAAAAATGAAATTGCGGCCGTAAATAACGTCAACAAACAATTTAAGCCGGGAATGACTTCGGGTGCCGTTGATCCGAATGAAATGATTCCGAAGTATTTGGAAAAATTGAAAGCAGCAGGCATCGATAAGATTATCGCAGCCAAACAAGAGCAACTGGATGCATTTTTGGCTCAAAAATAATAAAAGAGCTGTCCTGAGAGATCGCATGATTCCATCATCCAATGCATCTCATCAGGCAGGACTCCAAAAGGGATGTTATCGGTAAAAACCGATAACTCCTTTTTTTGTGTCTGGATCGTTAATCAAAAATAGGAAAAATATGATATAATCAGGTGGTTGATTAGGAGGTGCTTTCGTGTCGAGAACCAGGCTTGTGTTCTCAGGGGGATTATTGCTGTTTGCCATCATCTTTACCTTTAAACATCATCTCGGTTTCTCAGTAGGGGATTCGCTGTTATTATTCATTGGTATTTCTCCGTATACCACATCCTATTTAAGTGGTGTACACATCACGATGTACTTTGGACTTGGAATGCTTGCCTGTGGATATTATCTTACGCGTAAAGAGATCATGTGTACGTTTCCACTTGTAGCAAAAACGTTATGGATTGCTGTTCTGGCTATCATACTCTGTTATTCATTTATGACAGACAAGTTGATGTACGTGGTGAAATGGGGAGCAACAGGTATGAATAGCATATCTTACATGCAGAATGACAGCTCATGCACCTATGATGTGTCATCTAATGGATATGCCTTGGCAACCTGTGAATTGACGCTGAAAAATTACAGTAACTCTGCGGTTGCTGTAATGGTTAAACCTGATTTGTATGGAAGCTATTCAAATCAGGATGATCCGCTGTCCGAATCATTACAGTCGGTTCATCTAGAGGCGAGACCGATTCGGATTGAGCCGAGGAAGACATTCACGGGTACACTTGAATTTTCAGGTGTGGCGGAAAGCCCGCTCGAAGTGAGGGGCAGATTGAAGGATATTGTATTAGATGTGGAAGTCGATGGAAGAAATACGGTTTTTGATTATGACATTCCTTAGTTCGTGATAAACAGACTCTAGTTTCAAGTACATAACATATATAATGAATCACTTGCAGAAGGAAAACATAAAAAACAAGCTTGGCTTATACGGACGGAACCGGCAGATATGCCGGTTTTTTTCGTGAACAGAAGTTGAATTTAGTGCTGATAAATTGGTTTTATCTCCTTTTTCATAGGGGCTTTAACGCTTAAAATGGATAGTGGGGCACTCTATTGATTTGGTTTGCCCTCGTTCAAGAAATAGATTGTATTTACAACCAATTTGATTACAATTAATGTCACGATATAAGTTAACTCTTTTTTACACGTTAACGGAGAGGACAGAAAAAACCTGGAGAGCGAAGCGGTCGCCTTTATCACCGGATTTCCCCTTTTATAAAAGGAATCAAAAAATCTGGGGATAACAGCGAATGGAAGGTTATTCTGTCATCGGAGTGGATTGTGTAAAATCGTTAGTTCCACTTCTATAGTAAAAGTAGAAAACAAATAAAGCGAGATGAAACTTCCATGTCATACCGGACAAATCTGTTTTCCAAGATGGTCATTTTAATTCTGATCATGCTTATTCCCGTTGTGCTCCTGTACTGGTATTCCAATCATAAAACAACAGCCGTACTAAGGACTGAGCTTAATCGTTCGAACAGCAATCAGCTTGAATTTTTCCAGAATCAGGTCAATACCCATATTGAATTATTATCGTCTTGGCCGAACCTGCTGATTCATGACCCCGATATTGCAAGCTTTCGGCGCATATTTGCGGAGAGCCGTTATTTTGATCTGGATGCCATCAATCTCGTCAAGCGAATCCAGAACAAGCTGAGTATCCAGGAAAGCTCTTCTAACTGGGAGACCAAATTATATCTGTACTCTCCATCGCTTGGCAGGGTGATCTCGGAAAGGGATGCCCGTACTTATGACAAGCAGGCTTTAAAAGAAAGCCTCATCTCTGGCTGGGATGTGCACAAGATTAAGGACGGGCAAAATGATCGGTTCAAATTCAGCTGGATTACGGTGTCGCCTTATGGCATCGAGAATCCTGCGGAGAATGCAGAAACGATTATCAAGCTGGAGTTCGATAGCGATAATATCCGTGACATGCTCGATAAATTCAAAGGCGACGGCAGGCATGACCCGTTCTATTTTCGCGAAGGGACAGGGGTGATCTATAACCGGACATCAGATCGTACGTTAACTAATCAATTAATCAAAGAATTATCTAGCCACACACTGCAAGACGTAGAAAATCGCACGATCGTCATTGGAAATGAGCCATACATGGTCAATTCTGTGAAATCGAGTACAACCGGCTGGTATTTGGTCGATTACATGCCGCTTTCAGATATTTTGAAACCGATTCACCAGTCGAATCAGCTGTTTTATTCTGCAATGATTTGTCTGCTGCTGATGAGTTGTATTGCGGCGTACTTGTTATATGTGCAAGTTCAAGTACCAGTAAAGCAACTGATTCGCGGTTTCCAGCGATTGAAGCAAGAAGATTATTCGGTTCGTATTGAGCCCAAAGGCCGTAATGAGTTCAGTTTTTTGTCTGAACGTTTTAATTCCATGGTGGAAAAGATTCAGCAGTTGTTTGAGCATGTATACCTTGAGCAAATCCATGTCCGGGAAGCACGTTTAAAGCAATTGCAGTCACAGATTAACCCGCATTTCTTCTATAATTGCTTTTCGTTCATTACGAGTATGGCGAAGCTGAAGCGAGTCGATGCCGTTGTGGCTATGTCGCATAATCTATCGAGGTATTACAGGTACACTACAAGACAGGAGCGGGATGTTGTTCCGTTATCTGAAGAGATTGAATTTGTGACCAACTATCTTGAAATTCAACGTATGCGTATGGAACGTATCCACTACACGCTGGACCTGCCAGAAGATATGTTGCGGATCGAAGTGCCACCGCTAATCGTACAACCTCTGGTTGAAAATGCGGTCATCCATGGTATCGAAGCGGATGCAGAAGCCGGAGAGATCCGGGTGTCCGGTGAGCAACGAGACGGTACACTTTTTTTGATTGTCGAAGATGATGGTCAAGGAATGACGCAAGAAGAGCGAGAAGCGATGCTGATCAAACTTGCAGGTACGATGGATCAGGAGATGGGCTGCGGATTGTGGAACGTGAATCAGAGGTTACAACTCAGGTATGGAGGGAAGGGTGGCATTGAGCTGGCGGAATCAGAGCTCGGGGGAATTCGTGTGACCTTGTCATGGCCAGTGGAACAGCAACCTCTGCTGAAAGACAAAGAGTGAATATAAGGGACTAGGGAGTGACCACATTGATTGATATATTGCTTGTGGATGATGAAACATATGTAACAGAAAGTTTGGAGTTAACGATTCCTTGGGGGGAACTTGGAGTCACAACGGTGTTGCGTGCAGCATCGGGCAAGGAAGCGCTGGAGATTATGGAAGAAAATGCAGTGGACATCGTCGTGACGGATATTCGCATGCCAGGTATGACAGGCCTTGATCTGATTTCGGAAGTAAACCGGCGCTGGCCTCATGTGCGCTGTATCCTGCTGACAGGTCACAGTGATTTTGATTATGCTAAAAAGGCAATTCAATTGCAGGCGGCTGACTATATTTTAAAACCTGTTAATGATGATGAGTTTATGAATTCGGTATCAGCGGCGATTACCTCTCTGCGGGATGAGTGGGATGAGTTCGACAAATATCATCGTCTCCTGTACAGTCGTAAATCCGATTACAAGATTCTGAGAGAGAACCTTATGCATGATTTGCTGCTTGGCCGAGAGGTTTCGTCGAAAGCGCTGCGCGAGCAATTAGAGCAATATGAGCTTCATATAGAGCCGGAACACCCTGCTGCGATGATGCTGATTCGTCTTGCTGGACGTTTTGCATCCATGGATCAGCAGTCCATTGATTTGATGGATTTTGCTGTTGGAAATATCGCCGAGGAAGTGCTCGGGGAGACCTATCATGTCTGGTTCAGCCGCGGGCCACATGATTGCTTGGTGATGTTCCTACAGAACAGGGAACAGGCGGAAGAATCCCTGTTGGTTAACAGTCCATTACGTAATGTCGCCGAGACCTTCCGGGAGCATGTGGTGCGTTATCTTCAAGGAGATTTATCCATCGTTGTGACCCCTCCGTTTCCTTTTAAAGAACTCACCAACGTTTATCGAAAAAGCCTGGGTTCTCTTGTCCTTTCTGGACCGGAAGAACACAAGATCATCTATATGGATATGGAAAATACCATCAACAAGCGCCCCGAAAATGATGCGGCTCAGGCTCTTGAAGAGTTGTACAAGCCACCGGTACTGCCGCAGCTACTGGAGACCAAACAATGGGGGACAGCAGCCGCCAAGTTGAATGCCGTTTTTGACGCGGCGGATCAGGTTTGCTTGTCCAGAGAGTATGTGTATGAGATGTACTTGTCGGTTACCAATGCTTTTATGTACATCGCCCACAAACAGGGTCACTTGGTGCACGAGATCGACCATGCGGGGTTTGACTTGTTGCTGGCTCATCAATTGATCCAATCTCCAGAGAAGCTAAGGCGCTGGGCCATGGATATGCTGGCGAAGCTGCAGGAGGAATTGTCCGATCAGGAGGGAGCACAGAGTCGTAGACATGTCATTAAACAGGTGCAGGAACTGGTGACCAGAGACACCGGGCAAGACCTCTCCGTGAAGATGATTGCGGATAAAGTCTATTTACATCCGGTATATCTTTCGAAAATATATAAAGCAGAGACAGGCGAGGGCCTGGGAGATTATATGATTCGCATGCGTATGGAGCGGGCGCTGTATTTGCTTAAAAATACGAATAAAAAAATATATGAGATCACAAGTGAACTTGGATATCAAAATCCGCAATATTTCAGCAAAATGTTCAAAAAACATTATGGGTTGACACCGAATGAATTCCGGGATCAGACATAAATACAACATCATTCGAGCATATAGGTTGGCAAAGGTGCAGAAATCTTGATTTCGTATCATAGGCTGATGTACCTGACCCGTCCTATAATGAAAGGGTAACCAAAACGATTTAAGGGGGAACAACATGAGAGCGCAATCAACGAAAAAGAGATTCTTGTCGCTTCTCGCTACAACGCTGTGTCTGACTGTCGTGCTTGCAGGATGTTCAGGTGGCAATGAAAGCAAAGAGAGTGCAACACCCAGCTCCACAGGAGCTCAAAATGAATACAAAGAAAAGTATGATCCTGCAGTAACGATCACGACGGCTTGGGGGATTGACCCGGAACTGAAATTTAAAAACGGTGAATCCATGGAAAATAACGTAGCTACCAAATGGGCAAAGGACAAATTTGGTATTGATATCAAATCCCTTTGGTCCGTGACGGATACGAACAGTGCATTCGCAACAAAATTGCGTTTGGCGATGTCTTCCGGTCAGGAAATGCCTGATATCGTTACGATTGGACAACCGGACAATCTGGTGGCTCAAGACTTAATCGACTCGGGTATGTATCAGGAAGTTGGACCGTTGTTCGATAAATATGCTTCAGACACATGGAAAAAAGCGATGGAGCAAGATCCAAACGTATGGAATCAATACAGCCGTGACGGTAAAAGAATGGGTATTCCCGTACTGGATTACGCATACAACAACGACTACCTGCTCTGGATTCGTCAAGACTGGCTGGACAAGCTGAATTTGAAAGCACCAACAACCATTGATGAGCTGGAAGTGGTTATGGATGCATTCAAAAACAAAAATCCGGATGGTCTTGCGCCGGATAAAGTAACACCCCTGAGCATTGGTTTCAAGAAATCCATGAATACATGGATGGGTGATCCATCTTGGATCTTCGGCGCTTATGGTACATTGCCTTCCCAATGGAATGTAGGTGCAGATGGCAAGCTGGAGTATGGTTCGATTAACTCAGGCATGAAACAAGGGTTGACAAAACTGAATGAATGGCTGACAAAAGGATACATTCCTCAGGAAGCAGCGCTGTGGGATGAGAACAAAACGGCTGAGCCGGCAGTGGCAGGTACAGCAGGAATTATCCCTGGCCCTTACTGGATGAGTGGATGGCCATTGATCGATACCGTGAAGAACGTACCAAGTGCCGTATGGAAGCCCATTGCTATCCCGGCTGGACCCGATGGTAAAGCGATGCGTCACGGAACACAGTTTGTTAACGGTGTGACATTGATCAAAAAAGATATGGCACATCCAGAAGCATTCTTTACGTATCAAAACTACCTGTTTGATAATTATGCAGATCCGAAGCCAGGAAGTGAATATGATAACGGTTTGTTCGATGGATACGACTATCAATTGGATGCGAGCGGCAAACAGAAAAAACCGGATGAAATCGATGGTGGATATGTCAACGTCGTACGTTACCTGCTTGTTCGTGACGGCGCGCGTATTCCGGATGCTCAGATGAAAGCATTGATGAATCTTGCAGACGGTAAAGAGCCGCAAACGAAGCTGGAAAAAGACGTAGCGGTGAACTACGGACCTGAAACGCCTGCAGCAGCGAAAGTGTTGCTGGAACAGAAAGATATTTCTTTCAAAGACATGTTCACAGGGCCTACAACGAAAACGATGAAGTCCAAACTGGATTACCTCAACAAAATCGAGAACCAGACCTTTAATGAGATCATCTATGGCAAGAGTCCGGTCGATTCGTTTGATACCTTTGTTCAAACATGGAAATCCGGTGGCGGCGATCAGATCACTCAAGAAGTGAACGAATGGTATGACGGCGTGAAAAAATAATCGGCTATACACGATGAAAATGTAAAGCCAAACGTGACGCACAGACGATAAAAGTCTGTGCGTTTTTTCATTTTTCAAACCTTGAAGAATGCATAAAAAAACCTGCGAAACGGGGGAATACAGCTCCAAGAGTCCCTCTTTCCAGTACATGTCCAAAGTAGTTGCTTTTGTGCCATTTATATTGCTTTTATGCGCTGTTTTGGGGTGCTGGTAGGTTGATATAATTTGCCTATAGAGCCACTCAGGAGTACTTGAGTAGGAAGAATTACAGGGGGAGCAATCATGAGAACTTTAAAACGAACTTGGCCATTCCACGTAATGCTGCTGCCAGCCATCATCTTTCTGATTATTTTCAGTTATGTGCCTATGGGCGGAATCGTTATGGCATTCCAAGACTACAAACCATGGATGGGTATCAGCGGCTCGGATTGGGTCGGGCTTGATAACTTTAGATATTTATTTGAACGTGATGATAGTTTGCAGGTTATCTGGAATACCCTCATCATCGCGGTACTCAAACTGATTTTTAATTTGTTTGTCCCGTTTGTGTTCGCCATTCTGCTCAATGAAGTTCGCAAGATGGCCATTCAGCGTACGATCCAGACGCTCGTATATCTGCCTCACTTCTTGTCCTGGGTTATCCTGGGCGGAATTCTGCTTGATCTGTTGTCGACGGGAGGACTTGTAAACCGGGTGCTCGGCACATTTGGCCTCGGACCCTACTTCTTCCTTGGAGATAACAGTTTGTTCCGACCAACGATCATTTTGACGGATGTGTGGAAGGAATTCGGGTATAACATGATTGTTTTCCTGGCAGCCCTCGCGGGCATTAACCCGGCGCTGTATGAAGCGGCAGAGATCGACGGAGCAAACCGCTGGAAGCAAACACTTCACATTACGATTCCTTCGCTTGTACCGATGTTGATGGTCGTTGGAACGCTGGCTTTGGGTAACGTACTCAACGCTGGATTCGATCAGATCTTCAACCTGTACAATCCGCTCGTATATCAATCAGGAGACATCATCGATACATTCGTATATCGCTCGGCGCTGGAAAATGGAGAGATGGGTTTTGCAACTGCGATCGGATTGTTCAAATCCGTGATCAGTATGGTTCTGATCCTCGTATCCTACAGCCTGGCTAAGAAATACGCCGGATACCGCATATTCTAATCGAATGAACAGAGAAGGAAGGGACTACGATGTATCATAAATCACCATCATATCGCATTTTCAATGTCATCAATATCAGTTTTCTTATTCTGATTGCTATCATGTGTATTGTGCCAATGATTCATGTACTGGCTGTATCGTTCAGTAACAAGGCTGCGGCAGATGCAAATCTGGTCAGTCTCTGGCCGGTAGGGTTTTCCCTCGAAGCCTATAAAAAAACAATGAATAATCCGATTTTCCTGAACTCACTCTGGATTTCACTGCTTCGTACCGTCATTGGTACAGGTATTACACTCCTGATTACTTTCCTGGCGGCATATCCGCTATCCAAGGAAAATAGTGAGTTCAAAGGCAGAACGGTATACTCCTGGATTTTCGTCTTCAGCATGATTTTCAACGGCGGTTTGGTACCGTTCTACATGGTTATTCAAAAGATTGGTCTAATGGATTCCTTCTGGGTGCTGGTGCTTCCGGGTGCAGTCAATACGTTCCTGGTCATCCTGATGCTTAACTTCTTCCGCGGCATTCCGAAAGAGCTGGAAGAGGCGGCACTGATTGACGGAGCGAACCATTTCAGAACCTTGTTCAGCATCTTCCTGCCGATCTCCATGCCTTCCATTGCAACGATTGCACTGTTCAGCATGGTGTTTCACTGGAATTCGTGGTTTGACGGTCTCTTGTACATGAACAATGCGAAAGATTATCCTTTGGCAACCTTCATGCAGACGGTCATTATCAAACGTGACATGAGCACGATGGCGATGAATCCGCAGGAAATGGCAACGATCTCGCAAACGACGGTGCGTGCAGCCCAAATCTTTATCGGAAGTGCGCCGATTCTCATTGTGTATCCATTCCTGCAACGTTTCTTTGTAAAAGGTATGACACTGGGCTCAGTAAAAGGCTGAGCCTCAATCCCTAATCACTGGAGGCTGATATTTTGAATTCATCAACCAATCAACCATTTGTTCTCGGCATGGATGTGTCATTTATGGACGAGATCGAACAGCATGGGGGAACATATTGTGATGTGGATGGCAAAGAGGAAGATTTGCTGACCATTCTCAAACTGAATGATGCGAATGCGATCCGTCTTCGCATCTGGAATGATCCCATCGGCGGATACTGTAATCTGGAGCGCACGGTAGAAGTAGCCAAACGAATCAAGGCACAGGGATTACAGTTTCTGCTCGATTTCCATTATTCTGACCGCTGGGCCGATCCGGCAAATCAGTGGAAACCGAAAGCATGGGAGAACCTGTCCTACGAACAGCTTAAACTGGCTGTATGCACATATACGGCGGATGTGCTTCGCACATTGAAAGAACACGATGCCTTGCCGGATATGGTTCAGGTTGGTAATGAAATTACGCCAGGCATGCTATGGGATGATGGACGTGTCGGTGGTGAAGAGCATGATACAGACGAACAGTGGCAACGTTTTGCAGGGCTTGTGAAGTATGGTATTGCAGCGGTTAAATCCGTTGATCCCTCCATTCAAATCATGATTCATATTGACCGCGGTGGCGACAATGCCGAAAGCCGTAAGTTCTACGATCGTTTCGAGGCGTTAGGTGTAGAGTTTGATGTCATCGGTCTGTCTTATTATCCTTGGTGGCATGGAACACTGGACGCGTTGCGTGATAACTTGAATGATCTGGCCAAACGCTACGGCAAACCAATCAACGTGGTTGAAACGGCATACCCGTGGACGTTGGAACAGCCAGAAGGCATCGAATGGATCATGAATCAGGAAGACATGCTACTGCCAGGTTATCCTGCAACGGTAGAAGGACAAACCCGATATCTGAAGGATATGTTACAGATTATTCGTGATGTTCCCGGCGGTCTGGGCCATGGATTCTATTATTGGGAGCCTGCGTGGATTCCGAGTAAAGAAGAATGGTCTGTGGGGCACCCGAACAACTGGGGTAATCTGACGATGTTTGATTTTAAAGGGCGCAAGCTTGAATCATTTAAAGCATTAACTGCGGCGCAAGAATTGAATGTTACAACTTTTGTTTAAAAGATATGCATAGGTAAATTATCGTAATTCAACAGCAAGGGAGTTTTCATAAATGACGTACAAATTTCCACCCGTAAGTTCCAAAGCCCCGCACATGCTTCATGGTGCTGATTACAACCCGGAGCAGTGGCTTCGTTATCCAGAGGTACTTGAAGAGGACATTCGTTTAATGAAACTGGCGAAGTGTAATGTGATGTCCATCGGTATTTTCTCCTGGGTATCCCTAGAGCCGGAAGAAGGCGTGTATACGTTTGAATGGCTGGATCAGGTGCTGGACCGTTTTGCCGCGAACGGGATCTATGCGTTCCTCGCAACACCAAGCGGTGCCAGACCGGCCTGGATGTCGGCAAAATATCCTGAAGTGTTGCGTGTCTCGGAAAATCGGGTTCGTAATCTGCATGGTTTCCGCCATAACCACTGTTATACCTCTCCGGTGTACCGGGAAAAAGTAACGGCGATGAACAGCAAGCTGGCGGAACGTTACTCGGATCACCCGGCTGTCATCGGCTGGCATATTTCAAATGAGTTTGGTGGGGATTGTCACTGTGACTATTGTCAGCAAGCCTTCCGCGGATGGGTTCAAAACAAGTACAAAACACTAGATGAATTGAATCACGCGTGGTGGACAACATTTTGGAGCCATACGGTAACGGATTGGAGTCAAGTCGAGTCTCCGGCACCACACGGCGAAACTCAGGTTCATGCGATGAATCTGGACTGGCGTCGTTTCGTAACGGATCAGACAGCGGATTTCATCGTACACGAAACGAAGCCGCTTAAGGCAAAAAATCCAAACTTGCCGGTAACGACGAATCTGATGGAATTTTACGGCGGTTTGAACTATTGGAAGTTCGCAAATATTCTGGATTTCCTCTCTTGGGACAGTTATCCGACATGGCATGATGCAGAGGACGATGCGAAACAGGCATCCCGGATTGCGATGATGCATGATATTGTTCGTTCAATCAAAGGCGGACAGCCTTTCCTGCTCATGGAGAGCACGCCTAGTTCTACGAACTGGCAGGATGTAAGCAAGCTGAAGCGTCCTGGCATGCACCTGTTGTCCTCCTTACAGGCGGTAGCTCATGGATCAGATAGTGTTCAGTACTTCCAGTGGAGAAAAAGCCGCGGATCAAGCGAGAAGTTACACGGTGCGGTAGTAGACCATGTAGGCACAGAGCATACCCGTGTGTTTCAGGATGTGACCGATGTAGGTACAGCACTGCAGAGCATGGAGGATATTGTAGGAACTACGGTTCCTGCTGAAGTTGCGATTATCTTTGATTGGGAGAACCGCTGGGCTGTCAATGACTCCCAAGGTCCACGCAACATCGGGGTGAAATACGAGCAGACAGTAGAAGCTCACTACGAAGCGTTCTGGAAAAAGGGCGTAGCGGTTGATGTCATCGATATGGAAGCTGATCTATCCAAGTACAAAGTGTTAGTGGCGCCGATGCTTTACCTCGTTCGTGAAGGAGTAGGCGAACGGATCGAGAAGTTTGTAGAGCAGGGCGGTACATTTGTGGCAACCTACTGGTCTGGCATTGTAAACGAGAATGATCTGTGTTTCCTGGGTGGATTCCCGGGACCGCTTCGTAAAACGCTCGGCATCTGGTCAGAAGAGATCGACGGATTGCATGATCGTGAACTCAATGGAATTATTCCAGCGCAGGGGAATGAATTGGGACTCACTTCGGAGTATGATGCAATTGAGCTTTGCGATCTGATCCATCTAGAAGGTGCGAGGTCACTTGCGGTATATCGTTCTGATTTCTACGCTGGCCGTCCAGCTTTGACCGTGAACGAGCTTGGTTCAGGGAAAGCTTATTATATGGCTGCACGGATGAAAGCGCCGTTCTATGATGACTTTTACGGCAAGCTGATTGCTGAACTGGATCTGGAGCGTGGTCTGAAATCAGACTTGGCTGCAGGGACTACTGCACATGTTCGTACCGACGGTAATTCCGATTATGTGTTCATTCAGAACTACACCGAGCACGAGAAACAGGTTCAGTTGGACGGTCCGTCGTATACAGATGTACTTAGCGGAGAAGCGGTTGAATCAAGTCTGGACTTACAGCCATACGACATTCGTGTATTGCGCAGAGCGGCGAATCGTAAGTAAGTTTAACGGGAGATATGAATAGGGCATTGGAGTTTATCGGAAACATGAGCCTTAGGAATGCACTCCGATAAATGAACGAATGTTACACCTAGAGAGATATTAAAATGGATTGTCTTGAGCCTTCAAACAGGTGCCAGGACAATCCATTTTATTTTGTCTCTTATGGGACTTGAGGGCTTTTTTTGGACAAGATAAAGGATAATCGTGTCCACGTAGCGAAGACAAACACGTAACTTGTCAACTTAAGACTTTCATTGTCTGGGAGGAATTGAAATGAATCAGAGAAATCTGGACGGCAACAGCATTATTATACGGCTGGAAATGACAACGAAAGATATCAAGTTTGGCGAAGTGGCCTCGGCCATCTCGGAAGCTGGAGGAGACATTATTGCCATCGACGTCATTTCGACCAATCAGGATGTCAGTGTGCGCGACTTGACTGTCGCGGTCACCGATTCACAGGATAACAGCAAAATTATAGAAGCAGTACGCCAGCTTAAAGGCGTGTCCATCGTTAACGTATCAGATCGTACATTCCTGCTGCATCTGGGCGGCAAGATTGAAGTTACACCGAAGACACCGATTCACAACCGGGAAGATCTGTCCCGTGTGTACACACCGGATGTGGCTCGGGTATGTTCGGCTATATCAGAAGAGCCCGGCAAAGCTTTTTCATTAACGATTAAACGGAATACCGTAGCGGTGGTTTCTGATGGTAGTGCAGTGCTTGGACTTGGTAATATTGGCCCGCGTGCAGCCATGCCGGTAATGGAAGGTAAGGCGATGCTGTTCAAACAATTCGCAGGTGTGGATGCGTTCCCGATCTGCCTGGATACACAGGATACCGAAGAGATCATTCGCACTGTGAAAGCGATATCACCTGCATTTGGCGGCATTAACCTTGAGGATATTTCTTCTCCGCGCTGTTTCGAGATCGAACGTCGGTTAAATGAAGAGCTTGATATTCCGGTATTTCATGATGATCAGCATGGTACAGCCGTTGTATTGTATGCAGGTCTGATCAATGCGCTCAAACTGGTTGGCAAGTCTATCGACGAGGTGAAAATTGTCGTGTGTGGCATCGGAGCTGCGGGTGTAGCTTGCAGTAATATCTTATTATCTGCAGGAGCGAGGCGGCTGATCGGTGTGGATCGCGACGGAGCGATCGTACGTACGAATTCCTATGATAATGATGTATGGACGGAATATGCGGCACGTACCAATCCCGATCTGGAGACAGGTTCCCTCCGCGAAGTTATCTGTGATGCCGACGTATTTATTGGATTGTCCCGCGGTAATCTATTGACACGTGAAGATGTGCAGACAATGGCGGACAATCCTATCGTATTTGCCATGGCGAACCCGGTACCTGAGGTTATGCCGGCTTTGGTTGAAGATATTGTTGCGGTCATGGCAACCGGACGTTCGGATTATCCGAACCAGATTAACAACGTGCTTTGTTTCCCAGGTATGTTCAGAGCTGTTCTCGATTGCCGGGCGACGGAAATTAATGAAGAGATGAAACTGGCTGCTGCTCAAGCGATCGCCTCGTCCATCTCAGATGAAGAGCGTACACGTTATTACATTATCCCAAGTGTATTTAATGATAAGATTGTCAAATCGATGCGCAATCGTGTTATTGAAGCTGCAATCAAGACAGGTGTGGCGAGACGTGTCCCGCGTGAACAAGCACGTGAAGGCGGAGAATCCTGATGACATTAGATTCATCCACTAATGAAAGCATTTTGGAAGCGGCTCGTATCTTTGTGCAAGATGAGGCTTCCAAACATTCCGACGGACATGACTGGACACATATTCAGCGTGTCACTGCCCTGGCGGTCAGGCTAGCACGGCACATGGGTGCAGATCCGTTTGTATGCGAGCTGGCTGCACTATTGCATGATGTACCGGATGAGAAGCTCAATGACAGCTTGGAGGCCGGTATGGCAAAGCTGAACACTTGGCTGGACAACCAGCCACTACTAGAGCCTTCCACACGGGAAGTGGTAGTAAACATAATCAGTACGATATCCTATGCGGGTGGGCAAGGGGCTGCAGTCGAATCGTTGGAAGCACAAGTGGTGCAGGACGCAGACCGGCTTGATGCGCTGGGGGCGATTGGAATTGCCCGTACGTTTGCCTTTTCAGGAGCCCGTGGGCGTGAAATGTATGATCCATCCTTACCGCCTCGGGAACAGATGACCCGTGAGGAATATCGCAATGGGCGCAGCACGACGATCAATCATTTTTACGAAAAGTTATTCAAGCTTAAAGATCTGATGAATACATCCTACGGCAAGGAACTGGCGCAGCGGCGTCATGAGTATATGGTGCAGTTTGTGGAGCAGTTCAAGCAGGAATGGGAAGGCACGGACGTATAAATGTATAGAAGGTCACCATAGGTCTTTAAAGGCTAAGTGGTGACTTTCTTTCTTAGATTAACCCTTACATAACCAAGGTTCAGGACAAAAGAAACGGGAAGGAAGCTTCTTCTGTCTTCGTAGTGGCGATATAAATAATTTACTTATTTGAAATCGTGTCTAAGACTTATGAGAATGAAGATGCAAAGCCATAAGCTCTCATGGTACAATAAATCGTTCTCCTGAACTCATTCGGGCAAAATAAGAAATATGGGGTAATAATGAACATGATTATCATCAAACGTAAACGAACAGGTCGGGAAAGAGGAGGGAGATGCCATGTCATTTGGAGCACGTGTACTTAAGACAGGTATAGCGGTCACGCTGGCTTTATATCTGAGCAGTTTGTTCTTGAACCCGCAATCTCCTGTGCCTGCCGCGATCGCAGCGATATTTGCCATGCAACCTTCCATCTATCGTTCATGGAAATATTTCCTTGATCAGTTGCAGACGACCACGCTGGGCGCAATTGTAGCGCTACTGGGTGGGATGGTGCTGTCCAACGAGCCCATTGCCGTGGGCTTGATTATTGTGCTGGTTATTATGATCTGTCTTAAATTAAATATGGGTGAAACGGTTGGGCTAACACTGGTCACGGTGGTATCGATTATGGAAGCTTCAGGAGATTGGCACTTTGCGCTGAATCGCTTCTTGTTAACCCTTGTGGGCATTATATCCGCCTTCCTGATTAATATCTCGGTGTTTCCTCCTAAACCGAAGGTGCAGTTTGTGAAGCAGATTCAGAGTGTGTTTAATGGGATGTCACTGCTACTTCGTACATCGATCTCCGATGAGATCAAAGAGGTTGTTTTTCGGGAAGAGAAAAGTAATCTAGGCGGATCGATCAAGTCTTTATCTGACAAGTATCATTTGTTTGAAGAAGAGCAGAAGAAGATGAAACGTGCCAAATTCAGTGAAACCCGTCAGATGGTTGTATATAAACAAATGCTGTTAAGTTTGCAAAAAGGATATGATGTACTGGATTCGGTAGAACGCCATTACTTTCAGGCACAGCGAACACCGGAAATGGATTTGTTTTTTGATACTCATCTCGAACGGGTTATTAAATTTCATGAGCATGCCTTGCTCAAATTTGAAGACAAACTCAAACCAAATGGCGAAGAGGCCGCACTGTTTGTAACCGAGAATGATCATTTCATGGAACAGGCCATTACCCAGTTTGATGTCGATAAGGACGGCATGTTAAGGTTATCTATTGTGGCTGCAGCGATATACGATTACGGATATCAGCTGGAGCGGTTGAATCGACTTGCGGACCATGTGCGCACTTCAAGTGAAGATAAAGAGTCGCATGACCACATGCTAAACTGGCTGAAATGGCCTTAGATGGCAAAATAAGATACAATATAGGCAATATAAAGCCCGGACAGTAGCGTCCGGGTTGTTTGTTCTATCGGTGAATGCAAGTGACCTGAATCGCTGAAAATCGATAGGAATCAATGGTAACCATTATGAATGAACTGAGGGGTAGAAATGGAGATCAGGCAGTTGGATGGAGAACTCTTGGAATGGTTAGGCGGAAGCGATCTGGAGAGCAAACAGCATGAAGCGATACAGTTATTAACCGTCACTGGTGGACAATGGCCTCATCTGGCGATGATCAGCATGGGAGAAGTTATCGCTATAAGCCCTGATTGCCTTCGGTTGGCGCTCTGGCAAGGGACACAAACGAGTATGAATATGATGGAAACGGGTAAGGCTACGTTAATTGCAGTGCATGGTCAGCGTATATTGCATATTCGGCTTGAAGTCCGTTTACTTCCTGAACTCGGGGACACGATTCACCCGCGAGATCGGTATGAGTGTAACATCCTTCATATTCGGATCGATCAGGCACCATATGCAGAAATTACGTCTGGTATTACGTTTCAATTAAAAGATCAAACGGGGGCATTAGCACGCTGGAATGCAACCATTGAGGACTTGAGGAAGTAGAGGGACAGGCACATGTGGGTAATACTGTGTGACGCGGTAAAGCTCCTAGATCAATGAACAAAGCGACAAGACCACAAGCAAAAATAACAAATAACGTCTCCGCTTGCATCGGGACGTTGTCACTGGTA
This sequence comes from Paenibacillus sp. NN59, assembly GCF_057597225.1. Lineage (NCBI taxonomy): Bacteria > Bacillati > Bacillota > Bacilli > Caryophanales > Paenibacillaceae > Paenibacillus > Paenibacillus sp. NN59. The sequence continues at coordinate 2,401,562 of NZ_CP199678.1, forward strand.
CAATATAAAATGGTTTTCAGAAAATTAGAATTAATTAACATAAAGTTAAAATATTTACTTTCTAATAATTATACCATTGCCTTTTCGGGCTTGTCAAATGGATATTCGAAGACACAATCCGGGGAAAGAGAGGCGCATAACATATGAGTAATGAGCAACAGTGGAACCAGGAACAGGAGCGGGTGAATACCGTGACTGATCAGATTGAGCGCAAAATCGCTACATTGGAAGAAGAGGTAGGCTCCTTCCGTGACGAAGTGGTCGGGATGCGTAAGGATTTCTGGGATGAAGTCACAATGAACTTTAGTGAAGCCGATGATGTCGGGGAGACGTCAACGAGTATGCGGCAACAATCGCAGGTTTTGTCCGATCGTGAACGAAGTCATCTGAATACAGCTGCGGCTTTGGATAAAATGAAACGACTGCATCATTCACCTTATTTCGGACGAATTGATTTCAAGGAGGATGGATATCCGGAATCGGAACGTATCTATCTGGGCATTGCATCCCTGCTGGACGAGAAAGAGGAGTCCTTCCTGATCTACGACTGGCGTGCACCGATCTCCAACCTGTATTATGATGGTGCGCCTGGACCGATCTCTTACCGTACCCCAAGCGGCGAGATTAGTGGAGAGATAGAAATGAAACGTCAATTCGTCATTCGGGATGGGCGTATCCGTTTCATGTTTGATACAGGGGTAACGATCGGAGATCAGTTGCTTCAGGCTGTGCTGAGCCGAACGTCTGATGCACAGATGAAGAGCATTGTGGCAACGATCCAGAAGGAACAGAACCGGATCATTCGTAATGACCGGACGCGTATGCTGATTGTTCAGGGCGCAGCAGGAAGTGGCAAAACCTCTGCCGCTCTCCAGCGAGTCGCTTATCTTCTCTATAAATACCGCGAGCATTTGCAAGCAGATCAGATGGTTCTTTTTTCACCGAACCCGATGTTTAACAGTTATGTATCTACGGTACTTCCAGAGCTTGGGGAAGAGAATATGTTGCAGACGACGTTTCAGGAGTATCTGGAACGCCGTTTGGGACGGGAATATCAGCTTGAAGACCCATTCATCCAGCTGGAATATGTGCTGACAGGAACGGAGGAGCCTGGTTACGATGCACGAATGTCTAGCATACGATTCAAGTCCTCTGCATCATTTTTGAAAGTCATTACACGTTATAAAGAAAGCATGTTAACCGGAGGCATGAAATTCAAGCCAGTTCGTTTTCAGGGTAAGGCGATTGTCGATGCGGAAGCGATGGCAGCGAAATTTTACAGCTTCGGTTCGTCTGTCAAACTTGTTAGCCGCCTGGAACTATTACGCGATTGGTTGCTTAAGGAACTTTCGACGTTTGGTAAAGGTGAACTAGGTGCACCGTGGGTTGATCAGCAGCTTGATCTAATGGAAGCGGAAGATTTGCAGCGCGCTTACCAACGCTTGAAACGTAAACAAAAGGGGAAATCACATACGTTTGATGATTTTCAGCAAGAAAGAGAGATTCTGGCGAGAATGGTGGTCAGTGACCGACTGAAGCCTTTGCGTAAATGGATCAAATCACTGCGTTTTGTGGATGTCCGTCAGTTGTATGCAAACCTGTTCGAGGATCAGGCGCAGATGGTTCGTCTGCTTGACAGGGAACCTTTGCCTGTCCACTGGGAAGAAATCTCGACCATGACGTTACGCAGATTAAAGATCCAGGAGTTGGCTTATGAGGACATTACGCCGTACCTGTATTTGCGCGAACTGTTGCTAGGATTCCATATTAATTCGAACATCCGCCATGTCATTATTGATGAAGCTCAGGATTATTCTGCCTTTCAGCTCGCATTTATGAAAAGACTCTTTCCACACGCGAAAATTACGGCTCTGGGTGACTTTAACCAGGCTATTTACGCCCATTCATCCGTACTCAGCGGCACTGGACCATTAAGTGACTTATACGGGCCAGAGAACACGGAGGTTATTGTGCTGACACGCAGTTACCGCTCTACGATGGAAATAGTGGAATTTACACGCGGCATGGTTCCTGGTGGGGAGGAGATCATCCCGTTTAACCGAAATGGAGAGAAACCTAAAGTCATCGTGACTTCTGATCCAAAGCAGCATGTGCAGCAAATTACGGCAGATCTTCATCATCTGATGCAGGAGGGGTATGAATCCGTAGCGGTCATCTGCAAGACGGCAGAAGAGAGCCAGGAAGTACACAACCTACTAAGTCAAAAGCTGAATACTGCCCCTAAGCTGATCAAAAAAACAACGCTGGCTTTTGAACAGGGCGTTCATGTGATTCCTGCTTATTTGGCGAAAGGTGTGGAGTTTGACGCAGTCTTAATCTATAATGGCTCCGCTGATGCCTATTCCCGTGAGCAGGAACGTAAGCTATTCTATACTGCCTGTACCCGGGCAATGCATTTACTGCATGTATACTCTTTAGGAAAACCAAGTCCATTTATCACCTCACAGTCAGAAGAGTGGTACGAGATGAAAGATATCCCTGCAACTCGTGTGGAGTAAAAAGAGCACTAATCTCCGAGCGATATGTTGGGGTGAATACTCTTGCAAGATGAGGTCAGCCAGACATGTTCTGGTTGGCCTTTTTTGTGTATGCTATGAAGAGAAAGTTGCCAACAATAGTGACATGAGCAGACATATCTTAGTTGTTATTGATAAATAAGGTGAATCTCCTTGTGCATGTATTCAATAGATGTAATTTTTCTTTACACACGAAGCTCAGGCTCATATAATCGTAACAATCTATTTTTTCGAGCGTTGCATGATGATGGGGAAAAAAATTCATTGTATGAGTAACAAATACTTTAATTTTAAGAGCAGGCAACGGAACAGGGAATCTAACGAAGGAGGCAGGTAATTTGAAAACAACAGCTTTTGAGCGGCCGCTGATGGCCGATTGTGTACCGGATCTGGTCGCTACAGCCCGAGGAGATAAGAAGGCAACTTTGGTGATTCGGGGCGGTACTTTGGTTAACGTGATATCAGGGGAAATCTTGCCGGATATGTCTGTCGCTGTGCAAGGGGCACGAATTGCGTATGTTGGCAGAGATGTAAGCCATACGATCGGAGAACATACCCGCATTATTGAGGCAGATGGAAAGTATATTGCTCCGGGACTATTAGACGGTCATTGCCATATTGAGAGCACACAGATGAAAGTATCGGAGTTCGCAAGAGCTGTACTGCCTTCCGGTACGACAGGTGGATTCTTTGATCCGCATGAAATTTCCAATGTGCTTGGGCTTAAAGGACTGCGGCTCATGCTGGATGAAGCACGTACTACTCCCATGGCGGCTTACATGCAAGTAGCTTCATGTGTACCTTCAACTCACCCAGGGCTGGAGACTACAGGAGCTTATATTGGGCCGGAAGAGGTAGCAGAGGCACTATCATGGGGACCGGACATGATCGGCCTTGGTGAAGTGATGAACTTCCCGGGAGTGGTGTACGGGGATGAGACCATGATTGGGGAGATTCAGGCGACTCTGCGCGCTGGCAAAGTGGCTGATGGACATTTTACTTGGGCCTCGGACGACTGGCGTCTGCCTGCTTATGCGGCGAGCGGTGTGACAGGAGATCATGAGTGTGTTAAGAAAGAAGATGTAGTGGAGCGCTTGCGGCTGGGGATGTATGCGAAGATGCGGCAGGGTTCTGCATGGCATGATGTCGCGGAGACGATTAAAGCATGTACGGAGCTTGGACTCGATACTCGGCGAATGATGCTGGTAACGGATGATCGCAGCTCGGAATCTTTGCTGAAAGAGGGTCATATGGACTTTGTCGTTCGACTTGCCATTTCTCAGGGCGTGAAGCCGGTAACAGCATTCCAGATGGCTACGATTAATACGGCAGAACGTTTTGGTGTGGCGCGTGATATCGGAGCGGTGATTCCGGGTAACATTGCCGATATTATTTTGTTAGATGGACGCCTTGCGGATGTACGTGTAGGCACAACGATTGCTGCAGGGCAAGTCGTAGCCGAGAACGGTAAAATGACAGCCGTGTGGGACACGTTCACTTATCCAGAGGAAGCGCTCAATACGGTGAAGCTGGAAGCAAACATCCAGCCGCAGGATCTGGAACTGTCTGCACCTGTTGTGGAGGGAACTATAGGCGCACGCATCATCCATGTGACGGAAAATCATGTGGAAACGAAGCAGAAGCATGTGCAAGTGAATGTGCAAGGCGGCAAGGTGGTTCTGCCTGCTGCTGGTGAGGTATGCAAAATTGCCGTGCTGGAACGCCATAAACAAACGGGAAATCGCGCAGTGGCATTGGTCGGCGGGATCGGGTTCACTTCGCCAGCAGCTATAGCCATGACGGTAGCCCATGACAGCCACAATCTGTTAATCATCGGAAACGATGATGCACTTATGGCAGAGTCCGGTAATCGTGTCATTCGTATGCAGGGTGGTGTAGCTGTTGTAACAGATGCGGGTGTAACCGAGTTTCCTCTTCGAATCGCGGGACTGATGTCGGTGGAGCCCTTCGAAGTGGTAGCGGAACAATCGGCAGCAATCAGTGAAGCACTGCAATCGGCAGGATGTACGTTGAACAATGCGTTTATGACCTTATCGCTGCTCGCGCTGGTGGTTATTCCTGAACTGCGTTTGTCTGACATCGGACTGGTACGCATCTCTGCAGAGGGCATTGAACGGGTCTCTTTGTTTGATGAAATGAATGTGGATTAAGCAGATAAAGCAAAGGTAAAGCATCAAATGAGAGTATATCGAGTAATAAATATCGATGTTTCATTGCAAGCCTCGCCGCCTTCGGGCGGTTTTTTGTTTTGGAGAAGAAAACGCTTCCTGGGTCTACAGAATCGAAGTATTAAAAGGAAATATAGACTGAAGTCGTAATTGAAATTCTGATTTTTTACATATAACATTAAATTTTGTGACTTTTGGACTATATATTCAGAACTGTGAATTCCCGAAATAAGTTATATGATTCTTTCGTCGTGAGTCTTAAAGGTGATGTTGCGTATAAAAGCAGTTTGAATTCATCGTACTTCCGTAATCGTGCGAAAAATGAATCTTAAACGACATCCTTTTACCCGGATTTATACGTAAGAGCTGCCATAACTTCAAGGGAGTGTACAAATATGAAAATCAAAAAAGAATTTCGTTTTATTTTGCTTATGAGTTGTCTGGTACTGTGTTTAAGCACAGCCTGTTCTACCCGAGTGGATGCGGTAGGTTCGGTAGAACCGGTAGACAGTTATGCCACAATACATGGCAAGCTGGATCGGCCTGTGCGGGGGACGTGGGTGTGGGATACGACTCAAATCCGAAATAATGCGCAGGATATTTTAAGTTTTGCGAAGGCCAACAACATTAATACGATCTATCTGCAGATGAACCGGGACATTAAAATCCCTGAATATAAGAACTTTATCCGTCTTGCACGGGCTCAAAATATCGCTGTGGATATCATGGACGGACGTTCCGCTTGGGGACTGACTGAAAGCAGGGAACAGATAGCTTCCTTTATGGACTGGATTGAAGCTTATCAAGCACAGGCACTGGCTAACGAGAAATTTGCAGGGATTCATCTGGACATTGAACCTCATGTGCATCCGCAGTGGAAGATCAATCAAGCCAGCGTCATTACGCAGTGGCAGGGAAATGTGAATTATATTATAGACCGTGCTGCGCGTATGAAAATGCCTGTGGCCGCTGATCTGCCGTTCTGGCTGGACAATTACAAAATTCCGGGTTCAACGATGGCGGTAAGCAGCTGGATGATCCGCAAATTTGATTCCATTACGATTATGGCTTATCGGGATACAGCTGCTGCTATCTACAATGTGGCAAAGGATGAACTTATCGATGCGGCTTCTGTAGGTAAGAAAATATCGATTGCGGTGGAAACGAAGCAAAGCAAGGAAGGCGACTTCATTACCTTTTACGAAGAGGGAGACGCCTACATGGAAGAACAGTTGAAGCTGGTAGAGAAAATGGCGAGTGTCCACACTTCCTTTAATGGTTTTTCTGTACATGAGTATTCTTCATGGAAGACGTTAAGAAAGTAGAGCAACCCACCAAACCATAGAGGTTAACGTAAATAAAAGGTGCTTGCAGCTTACGTGCTGAAGGCACCTTTTTGTTGACCTTGTAAACATATATTCTATCAAAAACTCATCAATGGTAACCGCCCGATGTGATTCATTCCTTTTTTAAACCAGCAAAGTCTCTGTAAACGTAACAGGCACCAGTGTCATATTTTCGGAAAATATTTTACGATACTGAGAAGGGGTTGTGTTCTTGTGTTTCTTAAAGGTAGTAATGAAATAACTCAAATGCTCAAATCCAACATCCATAGCGATATCAACAATCTTATGATCCGTATTCTCCAGCTGTGCGCAGGCCTGCTGAACCCGATAATAATTGATGTAATCGACAGGGCTCTTCTGCACCAACTTTTTGAAAAAACGACAGAAATGTCCCTCGCTCATATTGGCTTCATCCGCCAGGTCTTTCAGCTTCAGCGGTTCAGGATAATGCTTATGAATGTAACTGAGCACTAATTTTAGACGCTCCATCTTATCCGGTGTGCCCCCGTTAACTGCGCTTTTGAGCGGAAGCACCTTCCGCTGTTCAAACATGCGAGCAAGCATGAGATAGAGATAGGCTTTCGTGGATATCTCACAGGTGTCTGTCCCGCTCGCGTGATCTGCGAAGATGCGTTTCAGATAGGCCAGAACTTCTGAACCCCAAGCTTCATCAGCTGTGATGTGATAGGGGAGCTGTATACTTTTTCGCAAAATAGGTCCGATAAACTTCTCCTGCACCGCATCAAACGTATGACTACCGAGCAGATCCGAATGAAACACAATGGAAGAAAATATACAAGGCTCATCGCCCATCAGATATCCTGCATGAATCTCACCTCGATGAATAAAAACAGCCTCTCCGGCCTTCACCTCAACCCGGTTCATGTCAATTTGAAACACAGCAGAGCCTTGCGTCACCATCGTAAACTCCATCTCATCATGCCAATGGCAATCGAGAATGCTGTCCCCATTTAATTGCTGAATATCGGGGTACACACTGACCGGATACATGGCATTGCCGTGGATTCGATCTTCCCGTAAATGCTCGCGTTCCATCATGAAACCTCCTTATGCATATAAATAGATGTAATCGTTTGCAAATTATTATAGGAATTCGTCAGAATTACGTTTGAAATATCAAAATACTGATATAAATGATCAAAATCCAAGAAGAAAATCGTCATTAATATCAATATCATTATAGTATAACTGAAGGAGGTAATCCAAGATGAAATTTACCGATGGCTACTGGCAGATCCGTGATGGATATCATGTTCAAAATCCGGCGGATATTCGAGATATTGTACAAAAGGGTGATTCCTTTACTGTATATGCAGCAACGAAACGCATTGAGCGCAAAGGCGATACACTGAACGGAACGTTGCTCAAAGCAACCTACAGCTCCCCGATGCCTGATGTTATTCGTGTGCAATTGAACCACCATAAGGGCAAAGTTAATCCAGGTCCCGAGTTTGCACTGAACACGCTGAATACCGATGTGCAAATTGCCCAGGATGAGAACGGTGCAGAGCTGAAAAGCGGAAATCTTCGTGTAACCGTGAACAAAACAAAAGGCTGGGATATCGGCTTCCATTATAATGAAAAACGCCTGACAGGAAGCGGCTGGAGAGGCCCGGCGTACATTGAGTCAGCATCAGAAGGTACGTTCTTCCGGGAACAACTGGAGCTGGGTGTGGGCGAGTATGTCTATGGCCTTGGTGAACGATTCACCCCGTTTGTGAAAAATGGCCAGGTTGTGGATATCTGGAATGAGGATGGCGGTACAAGCAGTGAACAGGCGTACAAGAACATTCCGTTTTATCTGTCGAACAAAGGATACGGTGTATTCGTCAATCATCCTGAGAAGGTATCCTACGAGATCGCTTCCGAGAATGTATCGAAAGTGCAGTTCAGTGTTCAGGGTGAGACGCTGGAATATTTCATTATCGGCGGTGCTAATCCGAAAGAGGTGCTGGATAACTACACTAAGCTCACAGGTAAACCGGCTCTGCCGCCGGCATGGACATTTGGTTTGTGGCTAACAACATCGTTTACGACAGATTATGATGAAGCGACCGTTAATCATTTTGTTGATGGCATGGCTGATCGTGATCTGCCACTATCCGTATTCCACTTCGACTGCTTCTGGATGAAGGAATATCAATGGTGTGATTTTGAATGGGACAAAGATATGTTCCCTGATCCGGAAGGCATGTTGAGACGGTTGAAGGACAAGGGACTCAAAATCTGTGCGTGGATTAACCCGTATATTGCCGAGAAATCCATTCTGTTCGATGAAGGTATGGAAAAAGGTTATCTTGTCAAGACAGCCGATGGCAGTGTATGGCAGTGGGATAAATGGCAGGCGGGCATGGGGCTGGTGGACTTCACGAACCCAGAGGCAACTGCATGGTACAAAGACAAGCTGAAAGGTTTGATTGACCAGGGCGTGGACTGCTTCAAGACCGACTTTGGCGAAAGAATTCCGACCGATGTTGTGTATTATGACGGTTCCGATCCGGTGAAAATGCACAACTATTATACCTTCTTATACAACAAAGCGGTATTTGATGTACTTGAAGAAAACCTGGGTAAAAACGAAGCCGCTCTGTTTGCCCGCTCAGCAACCGTAGGTGGTCAACAATTCCCCGTACACTGGGGTGGCGATTGCTCGTCCAACTATTCGTCCATGGCAGAATCACTGCGCGGTGGATTGTCGCTCGGTCTTTCCGGGTTTGGCTTCTGGAGCCATGACATTAGCGGTTTTGAAGCGACAGCCGAGCCTGATGTATACAAACGTTGGGTACAGTTCGGGTTACTCTCTTCACACAGCCGCCTGCACGGTAACGAATCGTATCGTGTGCCTTGGTTGTTCGATGAAGAGGCTGTCGATGTTGTGCGTGACTTTACGAAGCTGAAGCTTAGTCTGATGCCGTACCTGTTTAATTCCGCGGTAGAGTCCTCTGTGCAAGGATTGCCAATGATGCGGGCGATGGTGCTGGAATATCCAGATGATCCGACTTGTGCGACACTTGACTTACAGTACATGTTCGGAGATTCTATCCTGGTTGCACCGATCTTCAACAAAGAAGGTAACGTTCGTTATTACCTGCCAGAAGGTACATGGACCAATTATCTGACAGGGGTAAAAGTTCAAGGTGGGCGCTGGATCAGTGAAAATCATGACTTCAAAACACTGCCAATGATGATCAGACCGAACAGTTTGATCGCGGTAGGTGCGATAGACAGCAAGCCGGATTACGATTTTGCGGACAACGTATCATTGCATTTGTTTGAACTTGCCGACGGGCAGACAGCGCAAGCGGTTGTTGTAAATCAAAGTGCTGAGTGTGAGTTGCAAGTGACCGCCACACGTAACGGTTCGAAGCTGGAAGTTCGTGCTGAAGGTGCAGGCAAGCCATGGAAAATCGTGCTTCGGGGCATTGATTCCGTATCCAACGTGGATGGCGGATCACAAGAAGCTGGCGAGCAAGGCATCATCGTAACGGTATCAGCAGGTGCAAGCAAACTTACAATTGAGCTGTAACATGTTAGAATAGACCATAAAGGGACGGTGCCTGAAGGCGCCGTCTGTTCGTTTATTTATACGAAATAAATGCATAGTTCCTTCAAGGAGAGAACGGAAAGAGGGAGGCAATACAATATGGCACACCAACACTCAGATAACCAACAGCATGCAAATCAGAACCAACACCAACATTCGGGCTTACATAGCCCAATATCAGCAGAAGTTTTGCATGCACTGGTACATCGACATTTTGGAGATCACGTTGTCGTAAAACAGTACGGACTGCTGCAGGGTGGTCTGTTTAACACGACGTATCGCATCCAACTGGAGCATACGGCGATTACGGACGTCATTTTGCGCCTTGCACCGGAGGGTGTACAACCACTGCAACTGACGAACGAAAATCGTAAGCCGATAACCGAGTGTGATCCTTTATTTTCATTTGAACGCACAATGATGGCCTCGGAACCTGTCGTCTATGAGCATTACCGTAAGGCAGGTATTCCTGCACCGGAAGTACTGGCTTGTGATGACAGCGCTCAGGATGTTCCGCGAACCTATATGTTTATGGCGTTTATCCCAAGCGTGCAGCTTGATCATGCGTCTATCGAAGAGAAAGATAAAAATCATTTGTATACCCAATTAGGCATGTACACAGCCACCATGCATCGGATCGAAGGAGCATTATTCGGTTGGCCTCAGGCGGATGGCACGATTCGTGGATCGGATCACTGGTCTGAGGTCTTGATAGCTATCGCAGATGAAACAAGCAAAAAAGCGGCCCTAGTAGGGTTTATGCCTGGCATAGGCGAAAAGATTACGGCAATCTTCAAGCAAAATAAAGCTCTTTTTGATCAAATTAAACAACCTGTGCTTGTCCATAATGACCTATGGGCAGCAAATGTGCTCGTGCACGGTAAACAAGGGGGAATGAGCATTGCCGCTGTTATTGACGGAGATCGCTCGATGTTCGCCGATCGGGAATACGAGGCCATCCTCAACACGGATTCTGCCGCATTTCACGCAGGTTACGGCCGTTCCCTTGAATCCTCACCAGAAGGGCAAGCACGCCGGCTTGCGTATCGTCTATTGTCCTCATACTTTAACGCCTACGTTCATCAGCATCAGGTAGACCAACCGGAAGATGGCCGAATATTTGAGGAGCGTACGTTGGATTTGTTGGAAAAGTGGAAGATCGAACAATTCCGCTAATGGAACCTATCCATTTTGACATATGCTGAATAATCGCCCCCGGATTAACCAACAATAACGCTGTTGTGTGTAGAATCTGCGAAGGTGGTTAGGGTATGTCTGATAAAAAGTGGGACCTTGTCGCACTTGCTTCCATCCCTGTTATTATGACACTGGGGAACTCCATGCTTATACCGATTTTGCCACAGATTGAACGGGAATTGAAGGTATCTTCATTCAAGGTCAGTATGCTAATAACGGTATATGCTGTAGTGGCCATCTTGCTCATTCCATTGGCAGGATATTTATCGGATCGATTCGGCAGGAAAGCCGTGATTATTCCCAGTCTTGTCATTGCAGCAGCCGGAGGTGCTGTGGCCGGGATTGCCGCATGGTTCATGAGCGGTAATATCGCCTATTGGACGATTCTTGGGGGAAGGTTTTTGCAGGGAGTGGGTGCAGCAGGCGCATTTCCGATTGTCATCCCTCTTGTTGGAGATATGTTCAAGAATGAAGATGAGGTTAGCAAAAGTCTGGGTATTATTGAAACTTCAAACACCTTTGGCAAAGTGCTTAGTCCGATTCTAGGTGCTGCGCTGGCGGTGTGGTTGTGGTATTCGCCGTTTTTAGCGATTCCAGTACTATGCCTCATTTCACTTGTGCTCGTAGTATTTTTGGTGAAAACACCGAAGAGGAAGGAAAAACCGCCTACATTTTCGGAATTTGTTGCTTCTATCCGTGACGTTCTCAAAGTAAAGGGACGCTGGTTGTACGCTTTGTTTGCGATCGGTGGAATTTGTATGTTTCTTATTTTTGGCGTCCTATATTATCTTTCTGAGACGCTGGAGAGTGAGTTTGCGCTCAAAGGTGTAGTCAAAGGACTGGTTTTGGCCATCCCTTTGGCTTCGTTATGTCTGGCTTCGTTTTTCGCAGGCAAGTGGATTGGTAAAAATAAATCACGCATGAAATGGCTCGGTTTTGCCGGACTAGCCTTGGTAACGGTATCGCTGGGGATCATCGGCATGTTCGATAATATTTACGTTGTGGTGGGATTGTTCACCCTAGGGAGTGCGGGTATTGGTGCTGCACTGCCATGCCTCGACACGTTGATTACAGAAGGTGTAGACAAAAAGCAACGTGGTACCATTACAGCCCTGTTCAGCAGCATGCGTTTTATCGGCGTATCGCTCGGTCCACCCATTGTTTCTTTGTTGATCGGTTCTCACCATTTTTTGCTTTTTGGCATTCTGGCTGCGTCAGGTGCTGTCGGAGGTCTGCTCACATTACTGGCGGTTAAACCAGAGAAAAAAGGCGAGCCTACTTCTGGGAGTGATGAGAAGCAAGATGATCAGGAGAAGCAGGACGAAGAAGACAAGCACGGTAATAAAGAGAAGCAAGACGGTCAAGACAAGCTACGCAAAAGGCGTGTGCAAGAAAGTGAAACCGACCAAGGATACAGACCTTCGCCACTGCGCCGCAAAAAAAGTCCTTACTGACGGGTGGATGGAATACTCCCTTACTTTAAAGGGAAACCTGAAAACGCGTTTACGTCTCAGAAAGCAGCGTAGCTGCTTGCCAGATGTAAACGCGTTTTTTGTACTGAATACGTCACAGGTGATATTGTCAGTGTGGATATTTTTATGAACACCCATGTTAAGGTAAGGCCTCAGTAAATACATATTATGAAGGAAAACGTAATTATCTATTAGTTTCTTTTATCAGGTGCTACTTGCACATCACTCGTATCATGTGAAGCAGCGCTATCCGTTGCCGTGATATGTGTATGGGATAACAGCGGATGTGTTTCGATCTGGAAACTGCCACTTCGTTTACCCTGAATCAGATAGATCAGCAGGAACAATGCCATAAATAAAACAGAGTAGCGGTACATTTCCGTATAACTTGTCAAGGAAGCGATAGCGCCAAGCAGAATTGCACCCGTAGCAATACCAAAATCAAGTGTGTTCAAAAACATCCCGTTCGCCATCCCCCTTTGAGCAGGGGCGACGACTTGAATCATCCAGGTCTGTATGGATGATTGCATAGAGCCATATCCAATACCATAGATAAAAGCAGCGACAAACAAGATGGGCATCGTCGTTGCCCAGGAAAGCGTGACAAGTCCAAGTGCGATACATATTGCCCCAGGAATCAATAAAGCTTTAGGACCCTTACTGTCGTAAATTCGACCGGCGAACGGTCTGACGAGTAGAACAGCCAGTGCATTAAACAGGAAAAACAGCGCTGGGTTAGCGAGATGCGCTTCTTTGCCATACAAAACGATAAATCCAACCAATCCGCCGTAGGTAATAGACAGCAAACCGTTCAGCACACTTGGAAGGATCAGTTTTCGGTTAAACGGAGCCTTTTCTTTAGAACTCGGTTTTGCTCCTGAAACAGATGCAACATCGCGAGTAGCTTGCTCTTGATGTGACGATTGCATCGAAATAGCCTGCGTAGTCTTTTTCTTGGCTATTTTTTTACGTGTCAGGCTGTAACTGAGTGGATAGATCACAGCAATCACTCCGGCTGTACTGAGCATAAGGGTGACAAACCCAGCTCCTTGTAGCAAAGTGACACCGATAATCGGCCCCATGGACATCGCCAGACTGGTGGACAATCCAAAGTAACCCATGCCTTCGCCCATTCGTTTGACGGGTACAATATCAGATGCCATGGTTGGAAATGCAGTGCTGCTGAGCCCGAATCCAACCCCAAACACCATGCGGAGCAGAAGCAGAACAGCGATACCCGCAGCAAAATAATAGCCGAGCGTAGCAAGCAGGGCTACAGACAAGCCAATATAGATCATCGCATTACGAAAACCTTTCTCAAGCGCTTTCGCAGAAAAGAGTCGTGCTACGATGGCACTTAATGCAAACAGGCAGGTGAACAGGCTGACTTGAAATGCATTGGCATGGAATCGATCCTGTACATAGGAAGGTAATGGTGAAACGATCATGTGTAGCTGCAGAAATAATAGAAAATTACACAGCATGAGCAAAATAAAATCGGTCGTCCATAATCGGACAGGTGCAGATTGTTCTTTCATGGTGAAACATTCCCCCTGAGTTGTAATAGTTACAGATTGTGATTAATGAGGGAAAGAGTATGTTTAAATGCTTCCATCTGGTCTTCCGGTATACCTTCAGCAAGTTTTTTATTCATTTCTCTTTCAATTGGAACAAGCACATCAATTAATGCTTTGCCATCTTTGGTAGGATACAGCAGATAGGCTCTACGGTCCTGGTCGCTCGTGCGGCGCTCGACCCAGCCTTTTTTCTCCAGTAAATCGATAATCCGTGCGGTGGTGGGCTGGTCTTTGAACACAAACCCTGCCATTTCTTTCTGATTAACGCCTTCCTTACGTACCACATTAAAAAGCACAGAAAATTGCTCTGTGGTAATATCGTAGGGTTTAAATTGTGCCGCTAGAAGGGCAGATGTTTTGCGGTGGGTGAGTCCGAGCATAAATCCGACGGACTGCTCCAAAGAATAATCCATGAATTGATGAACCTCGCTTCCGTAGAAAATGTCTCTAAAATTCATATAGTTGTTATAACAACTATATGTGGAACAAGTAATTTTGTCAAAGGAAATGGTAGTGCCGCAGGAGCGGAGCACATCGATGCAAAACGTTAAAAATCCTGCTAGAATAGGGATGAAACGGCTTCCAAAGTAATAAAAAATTTGTTATGTAAGGAGCGTTTAATAATGCTGAAAAATATTCCTGCGATTCTTCCGCCAGAGTTACTTAAATTGATGTCCGAAATGGGACATGGGGATGAACTTGTGCTAACGGATGCGAACTTCCCTGCTGCCAGTCATGCTGAACGTTTAGTACGTTGTGATGGCATAGGCACTGTGCAGCTATTGGAAGCTATATTACAGCTATTTCCGCTAGACACCTATGTAGAGCGACCAGCCGCTGTCATGCAGGTGGTTAAAGGTGATCCGGTCATTCCGATCATCTGGGAAGATTATCGGCGGTTAATCGAGGAATACGAGGATATGAGCGAAGCACTCGAATACGAGGATCGTTTTGATTTTTATGATCGTGCCGCCAAAGCTTATGTCATTGTGGCAACGGGTGAACGTGCTCAGTATGCAAACCTCATTTTGAAAAAGGGAGTTATTTTCCCTGAACCAGGACATGTTCAAGAGCGGCTGAATTCAGAAACCTATTAAAATCCATATGCGTTTAGGGCGACGGAGCTGGCGAGGCTTTCGTCGTTTTTTTACGTTTGCCTGATCGGAGCCAGTAGACGGCGACATATACGATGGGCATGGATTCCACAAGCAGGGTGAAAGCCGGTATGGCGTAGGAACGGATTGCAAGCTCGTAGGCAGCTGCATCTCTGGCATATTGCATCACAATGACGGCAGCCGTCCCTGCAATAATAAACGTAAGGGACTTGTGTTGCCGTACACCGCTGATGCTGGATAGACAGACCGAGGAGACGTATAACAGAAAGGAGCTGCGTGTAAACATCGTTGTTGACCAGATGGCGATCAGAACAGGATCAAGGTTGTCCAGAAAATCACCGTATCGTGCAAAACGGACCAATTCCAGTAAAGGATACCTTAGACTCGCTGCCACATAAGGACCGAAATTCATCAGGATAAAGACCCAGAAGAACAGAATAAAGATGACAACAGTGCACCCTGCCCACACCATGCTTGTAAACATGGGACGCCTGAATGCGACAGCAGGAGCAAGGAATAGAAACAGCATCCATTCAGAGAACCACGGCATAGTGGAGATAGAGCCCATAAAAATTTCGGACCAGTCATGATGAGTTGCCATAGCTATCAAGATTTCCGGGTTACCTCCGCCTCCCACAGAGGGCATTAACAAGGATGAGGTGAGAAGCTGAACCAGAAATATGCCCTCAGATATAAAAACGATCGCTACCAGTCCTGAACGTGCTGTCAAACAAATACACAGAAGGGTAATGGAGGACGTTAGCCAGATCGGTGTCTGGGGCAAGTACATCGATTGCAAAAAGATAATGAAGTTCTCCACATCAATGGAGAGCAGATACAGACATAACAGCGCGATTAAACTGGTGAAAAAACGATGTATCATTTTGCCGACCACTTCTTCACCATAGGAGAGCCAAGCTCGGTCAGGGTAGAGCGAGCCCAAACGATACGTGAACATCAGAAGGATCAAACTAATCAGGAACCCACCAATGGTTGAAATCCAGCCTTGATATCCGCTCATTTTGAACAATCGCTGCAGAAGAAAAGCCACAGGCTCGGAGTACAGGTACACAAACATAAAACGGTATGCCTGTCCGGAGGTAAGGTGATTCACGGCTGTTTCCCCTTTCTTTATAACATGAGATGGTCAACCCATCCGAATAACAGCAACAGTACCTGATTGGGATTGGGCCAGGTCGGCCAGATCAATGCCAGTGTGTTCCAAGCGAGGAACAGCGTAAGTACGGCAAAATAGGATCGTTTTATGGATTTTTTACTCGTTTTAACAGCAGGCCAATCCAGTAAATATAGGCCCGCGAAGAGCAAGACAGCAAACACAAGATCAAACCTCCTTGAAAGAGCCCAGACAGCTGTACATTTTAGATTCTAGAAACTGGACTCTGAGCCGACAAACTGGATGTCGACAGCGGTATGCACATCAAACTGCAGTTCATTCTTAACATACTGGTTCCAGACAGGACGAAGTTTTTTCCAGGTTGCAGGATGCCTCCATTCAAGCCGATATCCGAGCGAAAGGATATCCGCCCCATGACGCTTCGCCTTATGCAACGCAGAAGTTAGGTATGCAGTAATCTGTTCATTGACGGCTTGTTCGATATCCTTAACACTGAGGACATCTTTTACTTTTAATACGGGAATCACGGAGATCAATTCAGCCTTCCCTGTAAGATGAATGGTGAAAAAAGGCTCGCCATTCCGGAGCTCAGCTTGTATCTTGGACTTCATATCAAACAGTGACATACTAGCCTTTTGTTTGCGTGTACGCACGGATAGTGTCAATGTATCCAGTTTCTCTGAAGCCCAGGCCACCCCGCGAGCCTCTTGCTCTGTCAGCGTATCAACCATTCGCATCTGCCTGAAAACAGCGCCACCAATCTGGCTGACCCACTTTTTAGTTTCGCCTTCTTCGCTCGCCATAGGTTTTATCCGGGAGTCTAATATGGAGGCGGCAAATCCTTGATTCATTTTGTCAGCGGCAAGGATGTTCAGCATCTGTGTCTTTAACAAATTTTCCTCGGTGGAAAACTCCCGTAACACATCGCTGGGGGTTTCCTCAAAAACAGGTGTCAAATCGGAGATGTCTTTGGCTTTGCCTTGGGCAACCATGGCGTAACTGCTTAGATGAAAGAGTGGCTGGCGTGAAATCCAGGCCATCGTGTCATCAATTCCCTCCCGTGCATAATCTTGTCCAAAGACAATTACACGAGTATGCCCCCATGAAATTTTCCGCGTTAAATCCGTCTGAATTTTCTCGATAGCATCAGCAATGGTGGGCGCAGTTGCGGAAACCGATGCATAAGGAGCTTTACCTGTTCCGCTTCCTTCGGGAGACAGACGATTGGGCAGGGGCATGCTTAGCGTGACCTCGATCTCCCCTGGATTGTCTGTGGTATCAACAAAAAGAGTGGTTATAAAGGTGCGTTCATTAATTTCTACTTTGGACCAGCACCCGGTGCAGACGATGCAAAACATGCAGATTAGTCCAAGTTTTAGTGACCACTGCTGGATATTCGTATCTTTCGCAGCCCTGATGTTTCTCATGTCGTATCCTGCCGTGGTTCATTATCCGGTGTGTAAGCCTGGGTTCTTTTTTTCATGCCGAACCAAGGGACACGAATAAATGTATCTTTGAGATCTCGCAAGACGAAAGGAGCAAAGGGTTGCATATAGGGAACGCCGAACGAGCGAAGACTCACCATGTACCAATAGATCAGGTAGACAGAGATGACCACCCCGAACAAACCAAGGGTACCGCCCATAAGTAACACTGGAAAACGCAGTAACCTGAAAGCTAGCCCGAGCTCGAAATGCGGAATGATAAACGAGGCGATGCCCGTAATCGAAACGATAATGACTAGAGGTGCAGAGACAATGCCCGCCTGAACAGCGGCCTGTCCCACCACGATTCCACCAATAATGGACACCGTTTGCCCCAGTGGCTTTGGAATACGTATTCCGGCCTCCCGCAGCCCTTCAAACGTAATTTCCATCAGAAGTGCTTCAACCAGCGCCGGGAACGGGATATTCTCTCTAGCCGATGCAATGGTAATTAACAAGTTGGTGGGGATGATCTCCGGATGAAAAGTCGTGACCGCCACATAGGCTGAGGGTAGCAAGAAAGCGACGATGGCAAACAATAAACGAATCAGCCGAATAAACGTAGCGGAATGAAACCGCTGATAATAGTCCTCGGATGATTGCATCAGAGAGAAGAACGTAACCGGAATAAGCAGGGAGAAGGGAGTACCATCTTGCATTACAGCGATCCGTCCTTCAACCAAAGCGGCCGCAACCGAGTCGGGCCGTTCCGTATATTGATATTGTGGAAAAGGAGAGAGCGGATGATCTTCAAGGAATTCAGAGAGGTAACTCACGCCCAGACTACTATCCATGTTGATTTCACCTAGACTCGTCAATACATTTTCCAAAATATCAGGTTTGCACAGTCCTTGAATGTAGATTACATATACTTCAGTTTTTGTATATTTTCCGATGCTGAATTGAATCATCTTGAGATCAGGGTGTTTGATCTTGTGACGTAACAGCGACATGTTTACGTGGATATCTTCGATAAAAGCTTCTTGCGGGCCAACGACAACGACTTCATTGGTGGATTCGGGAACAGAACGTTTTTGATAACTAGGTATAGAAAAAACAAGCATGCTTGACATGCCTTCCAGCCACAGTGCAACATTCCCGGAAACAAGGTCATTCACAACAAGTTCCGCAGTATCCGCGAGCCTATTTTCGATTGAAAAAAAAGTCCCGCTTACGATCTGGCCGATTAAGTCGGAGCCGACCTCGGTTCGTACAGCCGCTTCAAGCAATGGTTTGACAATCGCTTCCCGTAGGACCTGGTTATCAATAATGGATTGAATGTAGAGCACGGTACAGGAAACGGGCCCAATCTGAAGTGGCTGGTACATCATATCGGATACACCGATAAGTCTGGACTGTACTTGCAAGAGCATGTTTTCTTTCATAGAGCTTTCCTCCTGACTGCAAGATGAAACAGCATCTGTCAGTGAACAACGATCACTATAGTGTGCAACAATTGGGTAGAAATATACTTTATGCCTGGCATGTTTCGGGAAAGGGGACATAAATGCAAACTTTACTCCTGTTGATGAATGGGGGAAAGGTATGATTTCTTTTACAATGAACTTAAGGAAGATTTGATTCGATGGATGTGTATCGTAAGCAAATGAATGAAGTGAAAGAGGGGGAAAAAGTACGTGGAAAATACAAAGAGAATGACAATTAAAATTAGACAAGCGACTTTAAATGATATTTCGGAAGTATCGAGGCTTTTTAATGAGTACCGCATATTTTATGGTCAACATTCGGATCTAGAGGCAGCGACCTTTTTCATTAAAGAACGAATGAGTAAGCAAGAATCAATGATTTTTGTTGCTGAGTGTAACGAAGGGAGAGAAGAAGGTTCAGTCGCAGACACAGTCATGGGTTTGGTACAGATTTATCCCAGTTATAGTTCCGTCTCGATGGGACTGATCTGGATTCTCAACGACCTGTTCGTGGACTCAACATATCGGCAGCAGGGGATAGCCCGAAAGCTGATGCAGGCCGTGATGAAGCAAGCGAAGAAACAGCAGATTCTTCGTATTGTACTTTCTACGGCGATCAGCAATCGGCAGGCACAAGCATTATATGAATCCGAAGGATATACACAGGATCAGAGCTTCATGTATTATGAATGTAACGTCGAGCGTGAACATGAATCCTGATTAAAATGCTATAGATCATCTGGTATTGTCGGGATGAGGAGGGATAACCAGATATGATGCAGTGGATTGCGATGATTACGATGTTGATAGATCATATCGGAGCTGTGTTTTTTCCACATGTGGTTGAACTGAGAATCATCGGTCGTATTGCTTTTCCAATCTATGCCTTTGCCGTATTTATCGGCTACAAGCATACACGTAATGTTCAGAAATACATATGGCGGTTATTCTGGATCGCAGTGATTTCCCAAGTTCCGTTTATGGCTGCGTTTAATCATTTTTCATTAAATGTGGTCTGGACCCTGTGGTCGGCACTGCTTGTTCTGCTGGCCCTAGATAAGCTTCCTTCGAAGCTGATTAGTATCCCGATTGCGATCGGGGCGGGATGGTTAATGGAATGGTCACATATGGATTATGGTATGTATGGCCTGCTTCTCGTGCTGTTATTCCGTTATTTCAAAGGGCCGATGCTGGTTATGGCACATGTTATATTAAATGCCTTTTACCTGATGCTGCACCATAGTTTTCTGCAGATGTACAGCGTAATTGCAACAACTGGTATTGCCATCGCACAGTACTACCAAGCAGGTTTCCGTTTGAAAGGACCCCGGTGGATCTGGCGTTATTTCTATCCGGCTCATCTTGCTATCATTGCAATAATCCGCTGGCTATAGTTTTTGTGATGCAAAGATAGCGTATAAAGGGGAACGTTATGATGACGGGCTAGCCATTTTTGACTCATCTTTATGCAAAAAAGCCACTTATCGCCGTAACGCGATAAAGTGGCTTTTGCTTTATTAATTTCTATTGATATCGTTATCCAACATATCGTTTAATCTGCAACCGTGGTTGTACCATAATTCGGACGAATTGCTGCTGGGAAATAACCGATCTGAACCGCATAGCCCAGCATGGTATGAATGAATCGCTCATCGGTCTTGGCGCAGAAGATTCCTGCTGGTTCGACATAAGCCGTTGTTACCGGCGATGCATACGCATATGCTGAATCCTTCGCTCCGTCACCTTCCAACTGAGCGATCGCAAGTTGCAGAGCTTCTGGCTCTTTGGCAATGGTTGTATCAAACAGCCAGTGGTGATAGTCTTCAAACGGCATCGTTTCGACATCGTAACCTGCACGTTTCACGGCTTCTACTAAGGCATCATACCGGATCGGCTCCGGATTACAGATGTGGAACACACGTCCAGCCGTATCCTGACGTAAGGCCAGATGCACGATTGCTTCGCTGGCATAATTGATCGGGGTAAAGTCCATCAGCCAGTCCGCGGCAGGCGCTTTGCCCAGCAATAACATTGCTTTGATCATGCGGTAGATCGCATTGCTATCGATATTGGTCTGAAAACGACCCGTACGAGAATCACATGTCAGGTTGCCTGCACGGTAGATACTGACTGGCACGCCTTCTTCTGCGGCGGTCATGAGTACTTTCTCCGCTTCGAGCTTACTGTCGGAGTAAACGTTGTCCACATGTAAATCTTCCGGGAAACGGTCATATTGCAATGTCGATTCCCATTGTCCACTGAGGGCCAGATCTTCGGGTATGCCCATCGTTGATATGTGATGGAACGAAGCCCCTTTTTTGTTACGTATCAGGTCTAACAGAGCAACTGTGCCTTCGACATTGGTTTTAGCGAACTGCGCCGCCTCCCCGAAATGACGAACATCAGCCGCGCAGTGAATGATACGGTCAATCCTTGACTCAAGCAACGATTGTTGCTCAGCGTCAAGACCCAGGTTCTTTTCCTCCAAATTCCCCTCAACAATCACAACACGATCTTCAAGCTGGTCAGCAAGTTGTTTGCCGAAATAACCTTGCATCACTTTGCTTAAACGTGCCATTGCTGTCGTGCCATCGCTTGGGCGACGAACAAGCGCGTAGATCCGTGCCGAAGACGTCACAATTAACTGTTGCAGTACATGTGAGCCCAGATAACCGGTCGCACCCGTCAATAGCACATGCTCAGGCTGAAGAATGTTCGGATATCCAAGCTGTGTAGACAGTTCCACCGGATGTTCGGAAAGTTGCGTGATGATGCCATTTGCAGTGGTTGTCCGTTTCGCTGGTTCACGTTGCTCCGTTAAAAGTATGGCTCGGCGAGCAAGAGCACGAATTGTTTTTTCTGCAAAGAAATCAGCGATTTTCAGCTGCGGATAATGTGGTTTCAGAAGAACCAGTACATGGATGACTCGCAGGGAGTCGCCACCAATACTGAAGAAACTGTCTTCGACACCAAACTCTTCGTGTTGTAAAATCTCCTTCCAAGCATGGAAGAGTATAGATTCCGTTTCTGTCTCGGGCATCACGCGGTCTGGCTGATCGGTATGACGTTCAGCATGTGGCATGGACACCATGGCCTTACGGTTGATTTTCCCTGTTGGGGCAATAGGCATCTCATCCAGCTGGCAAATCCATTTGGGTACGAAGTACGATGGAAGTTTCTCTGAAAGTGTTGCTTTGATATCCGTTACGGAAAGGGTGCTTCCATCTTTGGACGTAAAGTAACCCACGAGCATGTTTTGGCCGTCCGCTTCCTTCTTTGCAATAACGGCAACATCCTGGATCTGTTCCAGTCTGGCCAGATGATCTTCGATTTCACCGATTTCGATTCGGTGACCCCGAATTTTCAGCTGAGAGTCAC
The DNA here is from genome assembly GCF_057597225.1 of Paenibacillus sp. NN59. Lineage (NCBI taxonomy): Bacteria > Bacillati > Bacillota > Bacilli > Caryophanales > Paenibacillaceae > Paenibacillus > Paenibacillus sp. NN59. The sequence continues at coordinate 2,423,984 of NZ_CP199678.1, forward strand.
TGCGTCCCACATATTCCAGTAATCCGGTATCCAGCATTTTGGCAATATCCCCGGACTTGTAGATTTTCTCACCAATCGCAAACGGATTATCAATAAAGGATTGCTCTGTGCGCTCCGGCAGGTTCAAGTACCCTTTGGCAAGTGCAGGAGTTGCGATATACACTTCGCCTGGTACGCCTACAGGGCATAGCTGGTGTTCTTCGTTGACAATGTATACTTTGTAATTATGAATAGGTCTGCCAATCGGAATATTAACAACGTGTCCCGGGACCTGTTCACTAATCCGGTGTGTCGTGGTGGCCACGGTGCATTCTGTTGGCCCATATACATTAACGATGTCAATCTGATTGCCAAATTTGCGTTGGAAAGCCCGAACCTGCTCCCCGTAGAGAGCTTCTCCAGCTACGGTGATGATACGCACTTTTTCCAGTTTATGAAAGCCTTCATCTGACAGATAAGAGGCCAGTTGATTAAAGAAAATCGTTGGCAATATCGTAATAATGGTCGTCCCTGTTCTTTGGATTGCACTTGCAAACTCTTCAATAGATACTCGTTCTTCCGCCGACAACAGATAAAGCTCGGCTCCATAGAACAGAGCACCGATCGTATCCCATACGGATGCATCGAAGCTGTATGTGGCAAACTGCGTTAATACATCGCCAGGTTGAATGTCGCAGTCACGCTGTACAACACTGCCCAGATTGGTGACACCCCGGTGAGCGATCAGTGCGCCTTTCGGTCTGCCAGTAGAGCCTGAAGTATAGATGACGTAAGCGAGATCATCAGGTTTGATATCCAAGTTCGGATTGCTGGCAGCAAATCCTGCAAGTCGTCCGTCCACGGAAAGAATGTGACGTACCGTAGAAATGCCGGAAAACAATGCTTTAGCTTGATCGAACGAGGCTTCTGTTGTCAGTACAAACGGAGAAGCCGTATCTTCGACAATGTAACTGTTCCGTTCTTGCGGATGTTCGGGATCAATCGGCACGTAGGCACCGCCTGCTTTAAGAACACCGAGCAACGAGATAATCGTATCCAGGCTGCGATCCATAAAAATACTTACAAATTCACCTTGCTTTAATCCGTTGGATATTAACACGCGAGCAACCTGATTCGCGCGTTCATTTAATTCCCGGTACGTATAACTCGCTGAAAGTGAGGTAATCGCCGGAGAATTCGGGTATGCCGCAGCGACGGCTTCAAACCAGCCATGGATGGTCGGATGCGCTGGCTCAAGTACCGCGGTGTCATTCATTTCCCGATAGAGCAATCGGTCTGAAGCAGTCAGTATGTCTACTGCACCGATTGCTTTGTGATCATCACGCAAGAGAGCGAGAAGTAATGTTTGAAAATACTCCGCATATCGCAATATCGTTGATTCTTGTAACAACGAACGGTCATAAAACAGATCGAGAATCATCTCGTTCTGATCATAACGCACGTTCCAATTCATCACCTGAGGTGCCTGAGGCAACTGGACACTGTTTAGCATAAACAGTGTCTCAGGATATCCTCCGGTTTGTTGTGTATAAGGAATCTGAAGTTGCCGTGTAATCTGTTCGAATAATTCACTGAAAGTTGTCTTGCCCTGAAGCTCTAATGAAAGATAAGAAGCTGCCTGATCCGGAGCAAGTACTCCAATCGCGAGCTCCTCTTCAGCAGACAATCGGAATAACAAGGCTGCATAAGCTGAAAGGAATGCAGGGTACACCATCTGTTCCCCAAACTTCTGATTAAGTTCACGACTCAATGACGCTTTCAATGTAATATGAGTAGACTCATAAGAGAATGTTTGCTGGCGACGTCCATAATCCAACGGAATCTGAAGAACAGGCAAGCCAGATTCCACGGAGTGGGAGAAAGATTGGTTTTCAATCACTTCAGGTATCCTCCTTGGTTGAAACCGAGTGTTAGTTATTTTTTTATTGCTGTTTGCTTACATTGAAATGAGAAATCAATTCCTGTAGTTCTTCAGACATATCGTTGAGTCGAGTAGAGGAGTCTACCAACGTAATCAGAGAAGCCTTTTGCTCGTCTACAGATACAGAGATCTTTTCACTGCTATCAGCTGTCTTGCTTACACTTGCAGACAAGTCATCCGCTGTTGCGGTCATCTCTTCTGTGCCTGCTGAAATTTCCTGGGTTGCACTTGAAACTTCCTGGATTTGGTGGGATACCTTTTTCGCTGCTTCCAGGATTTCATCAAATAATTGACCGGTTTGATCCGCTACGGAGAGACCTGTATCTACTTCAGAAGTACCTTGTTCCATGGCTTGTACAGCTTGTTTAATACCGGCCTGAATCTCTTGAATCAATACGCCAACCTGACTGGTTGCCTGTTCGGACTGTTCGGCGAGCTTACGTACTTCGCCAGCAACTACCGCAAAACCTCTTCCTTCTTCACCTACACGAGCCGCCTCAATGGATGCATTAAGAGCAAGCAAATTAGTTTGGCTTGAGATCCCCGAGATTATGTTCAGAATATCACCGATTTCCTGTGAACGGCTCTCCAGCACTTCGATCGCTGAAGCTGTATTTTTCACAGATTGCGTAATCAGGTTCATTTGCTCGGATACCTGACGAACTACAGTATTACCTTGTTGTGAACGACGCTCCATCTCATAGGCTTCGTCCGCAACACTTGCGGAACTACTCGCAATGGTCTGGATTACGGTAGCCATCTCGGACATTGCGCGTGCACTATCACGGGTAGCCTGTTCTTGTGAACGGATGTTTGTACTAATATGAGTAACGTTATTGTTAATGGAGTCTGCATTTTCACTGTTGCGCTCAGAGACTTCATAGAGTTCCTTCGCAGACTGGTTTACTTCCTGGGAGGTCATTTGCACTTTAACGATCGTGTCGTTGATACGGCGTACCATGACATTGAATTTTTCGTTTACAAGTCCCAGATCGTCTTTTCCTGTCGGGATGTTGACATCCAGATTACCTCTGCTGACTTCATCGATGCCTTTGATCAGATGACGAATCGGAGAGAGGGTATTTTTCACGACAAGATATTGAATAATGAGGAACAGAAGCAAGAACGCTACCAGAATAATAACTCCATTTAATAACAAGGAATTCAGACCTTTTGGAACTGCGCTGGCATCCGCATCCACAGCGAAGTATGCAAAAATTTTGCCGTTGCTGTCTTTGATCGGATAAGCAATGGTCGTCCAGGTTCCGAAGTCATCGGAATAAAAGGTGGTGAACGTTGGACGATCGGTATTTAGCATCTCTTTCAGAGCATTGGCTACAACGACAGGTTGTTCGTACATATCGCCAATATTTACATTGTCGCTCTGAAAAGCCTCTCTCAGGTTTGTTGGCATCGCAACAAGGGAAGTTAACCGTTTGTTGTCGCCGCCAAGCTCCACACCGAAGATATAGGCTTGTGCAATGTTAGGATAATATTTTTGCATTTCGTCGAAATAAGCTCTTAGTTTCGTCTGAGCAGTACCTTCGTAGCTGCGCTCTGTAATTGCAGTTTGTACATCTGCCGCATTGATATCTTGAGCCCACTTTTTCGTAATCTGCGCTACTTGTCCATGCAGTTGATCAACCAGAATCGTTCTTTGGAAGTAATAACTGCTTGCAATCAGAGCCACGCCAATAATGATGATGTTGGTAAATGAGAGCAATAGGTTCTTAGAGAAAAACGACATGTTTTTCCAACTCAATGATTTCACTAAACTCCACTCCTGATCTTCTGTAAATTAAAAATCTGTAAGATGCGCTTTTGGAGCAAAAAGTTACTTCATTCTGTCATCTCCTTCTGAAGGGAAAGTGCGACAATGGTCTTGGTTTTCTTAGTCACTATGCAAGACTTATGTACCTTTTGAAACCAGTGTGTCTAATTATTAAAACACATCTATATCTATTATGTCGTGTAAAATGTCGTTAATTTGAATAGTTTTGTTAAAACTTTTTTAATATTTTACGTATTTATGGACATATCTTTCTTTTTATAGGTAATTAGTACTGTTTATTTTTAAAAATTGCCATTTTTTAGTTTCATTCTGTATTCTATAACATAGCGGGAAAAATTACACCATTTATCATCAGAAAGCCGATCTTAATCTGTTCAGGAAGCTTGGATATACATCGGATGAGGTTTTATCTATAATAACTACATAATGGTTTATACAAATTAATGAGCAGGCGGGGGTTAAATAATGAATCTGAAGCAGATTGCAGCAGAACATGCGGCAGCGTTCGTTGAAGATGGAATGAAAGTTGGTTTGGGCACAGGCTCAACCGCATATTATGCGATATGTCGAATTGGGGAGCGGGTTCGGGAAGGTCTGAACATTCAGGCAGTAGCTACCTCAGAGGCTTCAGACAAGCTGGCACGAGAATGGGGTATTCCGATTATTCCTTTTGACCAGATTGGACGACTAGATCTGACGATTGACGGGGCGGATGAAGTGGATCCGGATTTTAACCTGATCAAAGGCGGTGGCGGAGCTCTATTGCGTGAAAAAATAGTGGCAGCAAATAGCGATAAGCTGATCATTGTTGCTGACGGTAGCAAGGCTGTACAAAAACTGGGGAAATTCCCTTTACCGGTCGAGGTTGTACCCTTTGCATCGGAATGGACTTTTCAGGCGCTTGAGAACATGGGATGTCAGCCGGAGTGGCGGATGGATGGGCAAAAACAATACCTTACGGATAACGGAAATCTGATTGCAGACTGCCATCTGGGGGCCATTGCCGATGCTTCCGAACTTAACGTACAACTGAATATGTTACCAGGTGTCGTGGATAATGGACTATTTGTGAAGATGGCGGACGTTGTGATCATTGCCAAAGAAGACGGCACTATCGACGAACTTCACCGTCCGTAACGAATTTGACGGAAAGTTGGTGTCATGATCTAGAATGAGAGAATTTCCCCTTAGAGATGATGAGCTTGTTCTTCGAATCGTGGAGCAAGATGACCTTACTGAACTTTATGAGCTGATTTATAAGGATGACAATCCCGAATGGAAAAAGTGGGATGCACCTTATTATCCGCTGGAGCATGAGCCATACGAGCGTTTTGTGCAGCATACACTTGCACGGTTGGAAGCAGATCAAAAAGCAGGGCGGCCAGCATCCCTTCGAATCATTGAGGCAGACGGAGAAATCGTTGGAATGATCAGTTATTATATTGAAGATCCGTTATCGATGTGGCTTGAGATGGGAATTATCATCTACAAATCTTCTCGATGGGGGAGGGGGATCGGTACACGTTCACTTTATATGTGGTCAGGTCATTTATTTGAAAATCTGCCCATCGTGAGGGTTGGACTGACTACGTGGTCTGGTAATGAGCGAATGATGCAGGCTGCAACAAAGATCGGACTGCAAATCGAGGGGCGGATGCGGAAGTGCCGGCTCGTTCTTGGAGAGTATTATGATTCAATTCGGATGGGCATGCTCCGCGAGGAGTGGGAGCAGAAGTTATCCGGTGAAACGGACGGAAATGTATATAACTGATGGAGGATTATAGAAATGCTGAAAACGGAGGATAACCGGGAGTTGTCATTGCAATTGTTTGTGGTTCTTATTCGCGCATACAATTCAGTGACATCACGTTCCAATCGGGACATCCAAAGCCATGGACTCAATTCCACAGAATTCGGAGTACTTGACTTGTTATATCATAAAGGACCACAGGCTTTGCAAAAGATCGGTGAAAAAGTATTGATGTCTAGTGGCAATATTACGTATGTTGTTGACAAGTTACAAAACAAGAATTTGCTTTTTCGGCGTCCCTCCAAGGAGGATCGCCGGGTTATATATGCGGAATTGACGGAAGAAGGGAAACAGTTATTCACGCAAATATTTCCACAGCATCATCAAGTCATTATTGACATTCTGGAGGGGCTTGAACCATCCGAAAAAGTTGAGGCGATACGCCTACTTAAGAAACTAGGGCTTGCTGCAGAAGGCAAAACGGACCTGCGTATATAACGTGGATCCGTTTTTTTTGTGTCTTCAACATACCTCGGATACTGGCTATATGGCTTGCGTATAGCTACATAATATAGGAAGATTGTTTTATATCATCGAAATGATATAGAACTCTTCATGTATACTAGATTAGTAGAGTTTCCTAAACGGAATGATATACATGATATAGATTTATGCGGCACAGGATGCAGGGCAAAGGAGGAATGCGTCGATGAGTCATCGGGAGGCCGGAGAACGTTTACTTCAAGATGCAGAAATCTTGGCTGAGAAAATAACCGAAATGCAGTATCGGTTGCAGCCCGACTTAATGGAACGTTTCGGTCCAATTGGAAAAATAAGAACCAAGCAGGACTCACAGTACAGTCTGAGCTATCTGGCAGAAAGTGTGCTTGTGAAAAGTCCCGGTTTGTTCACTCACTATATATCGTGGTTAAAAGTTCTGCTTGCCGGCTATCAGGTATCTGCGGAAGATCTGGAAATGAATCTTCAGTTGATTAAAGAGGCGTTAAATGAAGAAATCGAACAACCTCACCGTGAGTTTCTGTTGGAATATCTGGAGATGGGGATCGATGTAATGAAGCATATGGATACCCAGGCCAGCTTTATTCATGCATCCATGCCCTACGGGCTCGAAGCAAAGACGTATTTGCAACATTTGCTAGATAATAATCGCAAGGAAGCTTTCGAAATTGTAGAGTCAGAACTGAATGATGGTGCAACGATCCGCGATATGTATCGCTACATTTTTCAGCCTGTTCAATACGAGATCGGCCGGTTGTGGCAACGGGGACAGATTAGTGTTGGTCAGGAACACTTTTGCACAGCAGCAACACAATCCTTTATTTCTCGTTTGTACTCCAGATGGCTGATTGGACCGAATAAGGGAAAAAAACTGGTTGCAGCCTGTGTGGGGAGTGAACAGCACGAGATTGGGTTACGCATGCTTACAGATGTATTCGAAATGGAAGGCTGGGATACGTATTATCTTGGAGCCAATGTTCCAAATGGAAGCATTGTGGAAGCGATCAAGCGACATGAGAGTGATGTAATAGCGATTTCGGTGACGATGACTTATCATCTTCATCTGGCTAAAGAGTTGATTGAACGTATTCGTAACCATGCAGAAACGGCTCATGTCAAAGTGATGGTTGGCGGTTATCCGTTTAATATAGACAAAGAATTATGGCGAACAGTCGGTGCTGATGGTTATGCACCTGGAGCAGAAGAGGCTGTTGCTATCGCTGAGCGTCTGCTTAATCATCCGGTGTCGCTTGACAATGTAAGTACGGCAAGTGAATAGGAAAGGGATGAAGGGATGCCGAGTGACAATGAAGAGATACAGAGACTGCGTAAAACGATTGAGCAGTTATCTGACCAACTGATTCGAAGCAAGGAGCAAGAGGAACGCACTCTTTCAGCATTTTCTGATATGAATAATGAGCTTGTGACGCTTCAGCGGCAACTTTCCAAGAACAATGCGGGTCTTGAGTCAGCACGTCAGAAGGCTGTAGCATCTGACGAATCCAAAAGTGCTTTTATGGCGGTCATCAGCCACGACTTTCGGACACCGTTAAACGGAATATTGGGGATGGCTGAGTTGTTAACGTTATCGCCTTTATCGGAGGAGCAGAAGGATTCAGTCATTGTTATCCAGGAGGCAGCCAAGCTTTTGCTTAAATTAATTCAGGATCTTCTGGATTTTTCCAAGCTTGAAGCAGGTCAATTGCGTCTTGAACAAGGAGAGGTAAAGCTCCAAGAGATTATGGATTACATCTTGCGTCTGCTTAAGCCCCAGATTGATAAGAAAAGAAATCGCATGATCATGGATTGTGACCCAGAAGTCGCCGCCGTGCTTGAAGGAGATTCTACCCGAATTACACAAATACTGATTAACCTGATTCAGAACGCAAACAAATTCACTACCGATGGATCTGTTAAGGTGGAAGTTAAGCTTGTAAGGCAGCAGGCACGCACTCAGCTTGTACGCTTCGAGGTGCATGATACGGGAATTGGTATTTCAGAAGAAGATCAAATAAGTTTGTTCGAACCCTATATGCAGACAGAGCAGGGACGTTCGAAAGAGTATGAGGGTACAGGTCTTGGTTTATCGATCTGCAAGTCACTTGTTCAATTAATGAACGGAGAGATCGGAATCAGGAGTAAGGAAGGGGGAGGTTCCACTTTCTGGTTTGAGCTTGAACTTGGGCTGCACATGGTGGAAAGCAAAGAGAGTGCCCAGTTAACGGTAGATGACGAAACTTCGAACCTTACAAATGATGCCAAAAACAATGTTGGTGATGCAACGAAGAACAGCTCTAAGGATGCACCTGAGCAAGATGCTCGCACCTTGCCCATTCTACTGGCTGATGATAATGTTATTAACCGTCAGCTTGTTCAACTGCAACTCAAAAAGCTGGGTTTTACTAAACTCGAATGTGTATCCAGTGGGGAAGAAGCTGTGAATGCGTTTCGCAATAAAACATATAGTCTGATTTTGATGGATAGTATGATGCCCGTTATGGACGGGATTGAAGCAACACGCCAGATTCGTGCAATAGAGCAGGATGAGATGCGTCCATCGACGCCGATTATTGCAATGACAGGCAATGTAATGCAAAGTGAGAAGGACAAGTGTTATGAGGCTGGAATGAATGACTTTATCGGTAAGCCATTTACCTTAGAGGTGCTCGATACGACCATTCGGAAGTGGCACTCGGCATCGAAACCTGTACAGATTCTGAATATGGACGTTGTCCGTGAGATTGCTGAATTAAATACGGATGGGAGCCAAACGTTGCTCAGTATGTTGCTGGATATGTACCGGGCGGAAACGCCAGGTAAAATTGAGGACTTGCGCAGACATGTTGTTTCAGCCGATCATAAGGCGGCGGCCGAGACTGCCCACGACTTGAAATCAGGAAGTCTAAGCCTCGGAATTAGTTATCTCTCAACGTTGTTCAGCCAGATTGAGAAATACGCGAAACAGGAACTAACCCATCAAGCAGAACCACTGCTTGATAAGCTACTTCCCGCGTACCAGGCTGCTTGCGGAGCGCTGCAGCAGGCTAATAAAAGTTGAAGCATGCTAGGTTATGACGGCATTATAATTGATTTAAATATGGAGTCGCTTTAACTCATAGACTGAAATGGAGGATTTTTTACATGATATTTTACGGGCTGGCGGCTCTCATCATCATCATCATCATAGCTCTGCTGTGGGTTGGAGGACTTTATTTCTTCAAGACAGCGATTCGGCGTACGCCGAAAACATTTTTGGCGGATAACCCCAATCTTAAGACGGAAGTGGAAGATGAACTGATCAGTACGGTTGCTGATTTACAATGGCTTGATGCTCAGGATACCAAGACCGTTACCATCCAGTCTCAAGATGGATTGAGACTCTCTGGCATCTGGCTTCCTTCAAAGAACAAGTCTGCAAAGACAGTTATTCTGGCTCATGGCTACTCGGGGAAAGGCAGAGAAATGGCGGGCTTCGCCCGATTTTACGCTGAAACCCTGGGTTATCACGTATTAATGCCGGATGATCGCGGACATGGTCAGAGTGAAGGAGAGGTCATCGGATTTGGCTGGTTAGATCGGAAAGATTATGTTCAGTGGATCGGATGGGTGCTGGGACATGTAGGACTAAATACAGATGTTGTTCTGCATGGCATATCGATGGGAGGTGCGACTGTGCTGATGACAGGCGGGGAAGAGCTGCCTGATCAGGTCAGAGCCATTGTATCGGACTGTGCCTATACATCGGTTGAGGAAGAACTGACATTCCAATTGAAACAGTTGTACAAGCTACCGCCTTTTCCGTTCATTCCGGTGACCAGCTTGATTACAAGATGGAAGGCCGGATACTCATTTAAAGAAGCATCTGCACTGAAGCAACTAGCCAAAGTTAACGTACCGGTGCTCTTCATCCATGGTGAGGCGGACCTGTTTGTACCAACGGAAATGGTGTATCGCTTGTACGAAGTGTGTAAGTCAGAGAAGGAACTGCTGACGATTCCTCGTGCAGGTCACGGAACGGCCTTTCAGGTTGATCGCGAGAAATATAAAGCGGTGCTGGGAGCTTTTTTGCAGAAACATATGCCACTTTGAGACCGGTTCACCGATGGAGGGAGATAGATATGCCACGTTTTTCAAGAGAATGCTCGTATTGTCATCAACCTATGGGAGAAGATGAATTCAAATGTAAGTCGTGCGGCAATATGGTAACGACCAAAACGGCCAAGCCAGATCAGCCATATATGTCGGAGTATGAAGAATCGGCATTGGATCGTTATTCTATGGTGCTGCTCGTGATCATGACGATATTTTTTGCGCCCATTGCGATGACCATTGGTGGAATACTGTTGTTTAATGACTATGCCAGTAAACGGGATGCGGGGAAAATACTTGTCACGGCCAGTTTAATTATGATAGTAATTTATATGATTCTTTTCTTCGCTTTTAGGTGAACGTTACTGTAAAGGTCTAAATCCATTGCAGGAGGTAACTGAATGCGGGAAGAACAATTTGAGGCTGCTCGTCAAGCAGAAGCGGGATATCATTCTAACTTTTATAAAAACAATGAATTGTTTGAAGACGGAACATGGATGTCCAGACCCATGCCTATGGTGATGGAGATGTTGGAACGTTTGCTTGTTCATAAACAGGAATTACGTGTACTTGACCTGGGATGTGGTGTGGGCAGACATACGATTCCGATTGCACAACGTCTTGCAGATACAAACAGCGAGGTTATTGGCGTGGATCTGTTGGATGAAGCGGTAGACGGACTTCGCAAGTATGCGAAACAGTATGAGGTGGATCACATCGTTCAGGCCGAAAAAGCAGATGTTGAGCATTACCGGATTCAACCGAAAGCTTTCGACTTTATTGCGGCTTGTTCCTGTCTCGAACACACATCTAGCAAAGAGGCTTTTCTTGAAACAGTGGAACGATTAAAAGAGGGAACCCGGCTCGGAGGTATCCATTGTATTACGATGAGTACCAGTGTGGAAGAAAAAGAAATCCAGACAGGCCGTCAGATTGAGCCATTGATTGAATTGAACCTGCCGACATCCGAAGTCATTGCTTTACTGGAACAGGCCTACGAGGGCTGGAACATTCTGTTTCAGGAGCATGTAACCCAGACGATCCAAGAAGAGAAGTATGATGAACCGACAGAGTTTCGTTGCGAGTTGCTTCGGTTTGCTGTGCAGAAAGACTAAATACTTAATTGGAGGAATTGTTTTGTTGAAAAATTTGAAGCCACGATTGCAGGAGCCGGAAGTCCAGGAGCTGCTCTCTTACGCTGTATTCCCAGACCCGGATCAGGTTAATGAAACGGTACAGCAATATGTGACACAAAGTAACCTGTTTCTGACGGGGTATGAGGATGAAGAACAGCTGGTTGGTCTAATTGGCTATGAACATACGGGAGCGAGCGAAATTACCATTCGCCATATTGCAGTTCTGCCCGAGAACCGTTTCAAAAATTATGGGCGGGGCATGATTTCACAGCTTCTTGCAGAGTACAATCCGGATACTTTGATCGCAGAGACAGATCAGGAAGCGGTGGAGTTTTACCGAAACACGGGATTTGTCGTCTATAGTCTCGGTGAACTGTATCCAGGCGTGGAGAGATTCCGCTGTGTGCTTGAGAAAGAGGACGATGAGCAGGAAGCTTAGCAAGGGATGTGCTTTAAAACGTTTTGCGTATAATCATATACGATTAAATCAGATAGGATATTTGGCTTGGCAAAAGTGCTGAGCCGGATGTCCTGTTTTTTTGTTTAAGGAGTAGGAAAAAAGTATTGCTTCACAACATAGTTTCATTATAGAATAGTTTTACTAATGAATAGTTCGTTATGTGAACTAGTTTTGAAAGGAGAAAAATATATGAACATCCCAGATGCCAAAAGTTTGGTGAATCGTTATCTGGATGCGTCTTTCCTGGTTAACAAGCGGTTTGATACCCAGATACGGGAAAAGGTAGGGCAAACGGTCACAACGGATCAGTTTTGTGCACTGCGCCTCATACATGAAAAACCTGCCTGCACCCCGTCGGATCTTGCGGAGCTCCTGTGTGTGGGCAAGAGCAGCATTACGGCTCTGGTAACCAAGCTGGCTGACCGGAATCTGGTGCATCGTGCAGGGGATGAACGTGATCGTCGTGTTATCTATCTGACTCTGACCGAGGCCGGTCTTCAGATTTACAAGGAGACTGAGCTGGAGATTCAGAAGGTTCTTGAACCTTACTTGAAACATTTTACACCAGAAGCGGTCCAGAACTTTATTGAATCTTTTGAGAAGCTTGCAGCGTTACTAACACAAGAAGAAGGGCTGGAGAAGTAATGAGAGCAATTTTAAAAGGACGCTGGTGGATCATGGGGCTGTGGATTGTCGCCGCGGCTGTATTGATGTTTACCGCGCCAAACATGAGTGAGTTAATTCGGGAAAAAGGGCAATTTTCGGTTCCTGAGGGGTACTCTTCTACAAAAGCAGCTGCAATTCTGGATGAAGCTGCAGCTCAAAGTGGAGAACAGAAAGGTACCTCGATCGCACTGGTATTTTATAATCCGGATGGTCTTGGTACAACAGGCAAACAAGAGGCGGAAAAGGCAGTTAAGTTACTCGAGGCCGATAAAGAAAAACTCGGCATCTTGTCTGTTCTGGACCCCTTCACACAGCCGGAACTGTCAGATAAGATGATCTCGAAGGATGGTACAACCATTCTGACTTCACTTTCGATTGAAATGGGTGACCGCACCGTAAAGGAAATGCGGAATGATCTGAATGGTGCGCTGAAACCAGTGAATGTTGAGCATTATATTACAGGTAAAGGTTTGATTGATGAAGATACGATTGAGAGTTCCCAAGAAGGACTCAAGAAATCGGAATACATTACGGTTGTCTTTATTTTACTTATTCTTTTTCTCGTATTCCGTTCATTCGTAGCTCCATTTGTACCGCTGTTGACGGTGGGCATCAGTTACATCGTATCCCAGCAGATTGTTGCGTTCCTGGTCGATGGGGTTAACTTCCCGCTCTCCACGTTCACACAGATCTTTATGGTTGCAGTCATGTTCGGAATCGGTACAGACTACTGCATTCTATTGATCAGCCGCTTCAAGGAAGAGCTAGCACACCATGAGAATACATGGGATGCCATTATTGCTACATATCGCACCGCAGGTAAAACGGTGTTTTTCTCAGCTCTAGCAGTGCTGGTTGGATTCGTGGCCATCGGTTTTGCACAGTTTTTGTTGTACCGTTCTGCGGTCGCGGTCGCTGTAGGGATTGCCGTGATGATGCTGGCACTCGTGACGATTGTGCCGTTCTTTATGGCTGTGCTGGGCAGAAAGTTATTCTGGCCATCCAAAGGATCGCTCGAACATGCCGAGAGCAAAATCTACGGTGCAGCAGGCAAATTCTCACTTAAACGTCCGTGGGCAGCTCTGCTGATTGTTGCCGCAGTTACGGTGCCTCTTTTGTTGACATATGACGGGAAATTATCATTCAACAGTCTGGATGAGATTGGTGACAAATACGATTCGGTCAAAGCTTTTAATATTATTTCAGATAGCTTCGGGCCAGGAGAATCCCTGCCGGGTCAGATCGTCATTCAAAATGACGAAACGATGGATAATGCCAAATATATGGCTGTGGCAGAGAAGATCAGCCGCGAAGTAGAAAAAGTTCCCGGTGTTGCTGGTGTTCGTAGTATGACACGTCCAACGGGGGATGAGATCAAAGATTTTGAAGTAACCAAACAGGTAGGTACACTATCGGATGGTCTGGGCGAGGGCAAGACAGGTCTGGATAAAATCAGCGATGGTCTTAGCAAAGCTAGTAATGAATTGAGCAAAAATGAACCACAGCTTAAAGAGGCAGCAAACGGAGCAGGTCAGCTAACCAAGGGAACAAGCCAGCTGCAATCCGGTATTACACAGCTAAGCGATGGACTGAAGCGTATTGAAAAAGGCATTCGGGATGGATCATCTGGTGCAGGGGATCTCAAAGCCGGACTTCAACAAGCCAAAACGAGTGCAGACCAGCTTGCCAAAGCGAATGATCAGTTGTTGCAAGCCTACCGTCAGGCAGGAGCAGGTGTTGCTGCGCTGGGCGATGGAACGAAGGAACTGGAGCAGCAATTGACAGGTGTTTCAACAGCTTTGACGAGTCTTACAGCATCCTTCTCTGCTCTAGAGGAGCGATTCCCTGAATTGCAGCAAGATGCCGACTATCAACGCATCAAAGGCACGATTGGTCAAACCGGTTCAGGCACAGCGCAGCTTGCGCAGGGACTTTCCCAAATTCAGACGAATCTGAGTGCAGCGGCGGCTGGAATCAATCAAGCGAATGAAGGTTTTGCTTCCGCAGCGTCCGGACAGAAGGCTTTGGCCGATGGTCTGGGTCAGATTGTAACAGGTATTGGTCAACTGGAAACAGGATTGAAACAGGCTGCCGATGGTCAAGGTAAGGTGATCAAAGAAATCCCTTCTATCCAGAATGGTCTGGGTCAGCTTCAGGGAGGGCAGGAGAAGATCCAGAAGGGCTTCTCGGATCTCAGTGGTCAATTAACACAATTGACAGATGGCTTGAACCAAAGTGTGGATGGAATCAAGAAAGTATCAGGTGGCTTGGATTCTGCTCAGGATTATTTGACACAACTGCAAAATTCACCGGATTCGGATCTCGCAGGCTGGTACGTACCTGAAGAAGCCTTGAATAATAAGGACTTCAAAAAAGTGTTTGATACGTATCTATCGAAAGATCGCAAGACGATGACGCTGGATGTTATTTTTGCTGAGAATCCGTATGGTACAGAAGCGATTGACCGTGTGCCAGATATCGAAGCGGCAGTACATCGTGCAGTTCAGGGCAGTGCGCTTGAAAAAGCCGATGTTGCCGTAGGCGGTGTAACCAGCACGTTTGCCGATTTGCAGTCGATCTCGAACAAAGACTACACACGTACCGTTATGCTGATGCTCGCAGGAACATTTATCATCTTGGTAATCCTGCTTCGTTCCGTCATCATGCCGATTTATCTCATTATTTCACTTCTGCTTGCGTACTTCACATCGATGGCACTTACGGAAGTGGTCTTTGTGAATATCATGGGTTATGCCGGAATCAGTTGGGTTACGCCATTCTTTGGATTCGTTATGCTGATTGCGCTTGGCGTTGATTACAGCATTTTCCTTATGGATCGATTTAACGAAAACAAAGGAATGAGAGTACAGGATGCGATGTTATACGCGATGAAAAACATGGGAACCGTCATCTTGTCCGCTGCGGTCATTCTAAGCGGGACGTTTGCGGCGATGTATCCGTCCGGGGTACTCTCGATGATGCAAATCGCTACCGTTGTGCTTAGCGGTCTGATTCTGTATTCCCTCTTATTCCTGCCATTCTTCGTACCTGTAATGGTGAAGATGTTCGGGCGGGCGAATTGGTGGCCGTTCCGCAACAAGGAACAGTCGGAATCTTCCGAATCGAATCATACCGTTGGTATGTGATTCTCATTGATGTTGATATTTCATATGGAAGGGAAGCTCTGCCGCATCATGTGGTGGGGCTTTCTTTTTTATAATACTCATCATGGACACAAAGATTGGTGTTTGCCTAAGGACACTATCCCGCGCTTTGTCGAATCGATCTTCATAGGATATAGGGAGTTCATGAATGATCAGGGAGATCAGCAGAGAGAGGAGCGGCGGGATGGTATATCGTTATGTAGCTATAGGGGATTCCTTGACGGTAGGTACAGGAGCTTTGCTCGGAACCGGATTTGTTCCAATCTATCGCCGTATGGCGGAAATGAACCTTCGTACATTTGTATCTATGGACAATTTGGGTGTGAACGGACTAACATCGGCAGAACTTCAGCAGATGATTAACGGACATCCTCGGGTGCGTCAAGCGATACGTGAAGCAGATATGATTACGGTTTCCATTGGTGGTAACGATCTGATCCGTACATTTAAAGCTAGCGGAGGTATTCCAAATGCCGGGAAAATGACACAAGTGCTTGGTGAAACACGTCATCATGTATCTCAGGTTATGCGACAAATTCGGCAGTTAAAAGGGGATCAGAAGTACTTTGTTCGTTCCATTGGATTGTACAACCCGTATCCACAATCAACCGAAGCTGCATACTGGGTGCGACAGTACAATTCTTATCTTAATAGTGCAGGTTCAGGTAACTATGCATGTGCTCAGGTGTACGACAAGTTTGAAGGACGTGAGCGAGAATTGCTGTTCTGGGACAGAGTCCATCCAAACGCAAGAGGGTACCGGATTATCGCGGAGCAGTTGAATCGAACGGGCTATGTTCCTTTTGCTTGAAGCATGAAGAAAACTAGACCCGCCTTACAACTTCCGATATGATGAAAGAGTTCATTCAAATTATCGTAACAGGGGAGTTCAAATCGGTGTCTAACAAACAGCAAAATTCTCTTCTTCCATTGGAAAAACAATTAATCTCTGAAGTGTTAGCCTTATACGGCTTCAGATCGGATTGGCAAGGTAAGCGCAGCAATGGAGGTATGAATAATTCTACTTTTGTACTTCACACCCGTGATGCAGACTATGTTATGAGACAATACGAAACACATAATGATCAAGCGAAAATAGCTTTTGAACATGGCGTGCTTATCGCACTGTCCAATACAGATTTTAAACTTCATTCGCCAACACCAGTCATTTCATTATCTAGTAGTAGCGGCAAGACAGCGGATCAAGAATCGAAGGAAAGTAACCATTCTAATGAGGAGAATAGGCAGACTTACCAGCTTGTACAAGATCATATCACGGGAACTTTTAAAGTCGTGGCTCTGTTTCGTTATTTGGAAGGCGTAAATCCGGTATGGGATTCCCCCGAGCAATTGCTTCCTTTGGGACGGGCAGCGGGAAATCTCTCAACAGCTCTTGCCAAGCTCGAATTGGAACTTAAGCCGGTATATCCGCCATATTACCGGATCGACGAGGCTTATCCGCTGTGTACACCAGAACGTTTACTGGGAATGTGTGCTTCGCCGCCGGAAACGCTGAAGGCTTGTGCCGAGGAGTTAGAGCAGTTGCTGGTTGAACTGCCAGGTTTGTTCAAAGCATTGCGTGGAATGGAGCAACTTCCGCATCAAATCGTGCATGGTGATGTGAACGCATCCAATGTGCTGGTAGACCCAGAAGGCAACATGAGTGCGATTCTTGATTTTGAGTTTGCCACCTGGGATCTGCGGGTCATGGAACTGGCTGTTCCGATGTCTGACATGCTGACCATGGACAAGAGCGAAGAATGGATGTGGCAGGCGCAGGCTAATCTGGTGCAGGGCTTTCGAGAAGAGGTTGAACTCACCGCTGACGAACTGAAAGCAATCCCGCAGCTGATTTTGCTGCGAAGTCTGGATGTGGTTATGCATTTTATCAGCCGGATGCTGGAAGGGACGGATAAACCAGAGGTGGCTACAGAGCAAATTGTGAAACTCAAACAGCGAATGGACTGGATGGGGCGGCATGAGAATCAATTACGTCAATTGTTAACGAACTAACATGCGTGGCAAATAAATAAGTGTGCTGGTTCTGCTACGGACAAAAGAGCAGAACCAGCACACTTATCTTTCTTTTATAGGATGCTTGCTGATATACGAAGGTAGTTCAATCTACAAAGCACGTTTGCGGAACCAACTGCGGACAGCCCAGCGCCGTTCCTGACGTTTTTTATATTTGGGCAAGGAACGATACACATTCAGGGATTGATCATATGCTTGTTTGGCATCTTCATTACGCCCTAGCGAACGGTATACCGAGCCAAGCAGATAAAAGGCTTCACTGGAGGAAGAATGGATTTCCTGAAACTGCTGCACATAATGAAGGGCTTTGTCACGATCCGTATCCTTGAAGGCTGTAGCCAGATTCAGATAAGGCTGTCCGTATTTGACTCTGGGGTTAATCTCAAGTGCATGCAAGATATGACGTTCGC
Organism: Paenibacillus sp. NN59; assembly: GCF_057597225.1. Lineage (NCBI taxonomy): Bacteria > Bacillati > Bacillota > Bacilli > Caryophanales > Paenibacillaceae > Paenibacillus > Paenibacillus sp. NN59. Next base: position 2,441,925 of record NZ_CP199678.1, read on the forward strand.
CTTCCGAGATTTTGCCGAGATACAGTTCAGTTGTGCCCAAAGCTTCCCAGTACTCAGCAGACTGTTCGTAAGGGCGTTCCAGTTCAAGCAAAAAGGCATGTGCCTCACTGTAACGTTTGCGTTCAATGAGCAATCGGGCCAGTTCCAGCTTGGAAGATACTTCGTTAGGGTTCAGCGCTAGCTGTTGTTTCAACCTGGAAATGTTACGCAACCGTTTAAGGGGTTTGGTGAAGCTTGGAAATACGCCGACAAAACGACGATCCAGGAAATACAGGATGACGAGCAAAATCAGAATGGCGATGAACGGATTGCCAACGATCTGCCAGAGCAGGCCAAAAATAAGAAATTTAATAATCACAGGTTCAACTCCAGTAACAATATAATCGTGTTGCGCAAACCTTGAATATCATACCATATCCTCTCTTGGAATAATATGTGTGTGCATATCTCCGTTTCACATCCTAGCGATGTTGTACCATCGTTCTGCGATATGCGGCCGGTGTCGTGCCCGTCAGTTTCTTGAACTGTCTGTAAAAATGAGGCAAACTATCAAATCCGCAAGCATCTGCGACAGCAGCCATCGTTTCATCCCCATTCAGAAGATGCTCCTTCGCCATAATAACTCTACGAGCGAGTACATAATCCGTTAGCGTCATTCCGGTGTAACGCTTGAATGCCCGGCTAAGATGAGCAGGAGATACGGCAGCTTGTTGTGCAAGTTCAGGTAAAGTCAATCGATTGCGCAGTTTAAGATCAATGTCAGACAGAATGGAGGACAGCCATGACGGTGTAGGTAGTGATGTTGTAGCATGGGCAGGACCGGTAGCTGAATCCAGACGTTCAAGGAAAATAAGCAAGAGCTGCAATCGGAGCAGTGCGGCGTGAGAACTCAGATGATGATCGGAACGGAACTCGGCATGAATATCATCAATGAAGGCAGACACTTGTGTCTGCTCGGCATGGTTTAGATGCCTTTTGTATATTCGCCGTTTGCGACAGCGTTCAAATGGGTGTAGCAAGGAGGAGGACATGCCTCCGGCGGTTGAAGCCAGTAACCCCGGACTGAAGAACAGTGCAGAAGAGGTAACCGGATTACCTGCATCAGGCAATGCACGGTGCACGGTACTGCCTGGAATAAGAAATAAATCTCCCTCCTGCATATCTTCGAGACCTGCATCGATAAAAATACTTCCCTGTCCCCTATAGACATAGATAATTTCATGCCAGTCGTGCAGATGATCCGGTAATTCATTTTGTGGAGATTTCGTATCACTATAGACAAGGCGGAACGGTATGCCCGATTCGGTCTGAATGGTGGTGCGAACTGGTGAATGTTCCATTGGGACTCCTTTGGGAGACAAATGTCTCAGATAAGATGTCAATTCTGATCAAAAAACAGTATATTTAACGCAATATAAGCAATTTAATTTCCTTTTATTGATGATACAATGAATTTAAAGCGTTTACAATAAAAGGATGCCAGCATATGCTGTTCGCATTCTGAGTTCGCAAATAATCGGTGAGGTGAGTGTCCATGTCTGCAAGCACAAAGCGGCCAAGATTGAAGATGCATCTGCTCGGCAATGATAGTCAGCGCAAATGCAAAGAAATGATTGAACGTCCCGTCAAAGTTTTGCAGATCGGGGAAGGTAATTTTTTACGGGGATTCGCAGACTGGATGCTTCATGAGAGTGCTCGGCAAGGCAAGTTTCACGGCTCTGTAGCCGTGACACAGCCTCGGCCTGGGGGCAAGGCCAAGCTGGAGCAGATTCGTGATCAGGATGGATTATATACAATGATTACGCGTGGTCTCTCTGAAGGGAAGCGTGTGGAACGTACGGAAATGGTCTCTGTCTTCTCCCAATTTATTAATCCATACGAGGAGTGGCAGACGTTTCTGGAACTTGCGGAGCTGCCATCGCTGGAATTTGTAATCTCGAATACGACAGAATCCGGCTTGAAATATATCCAATCAGACTATATCCCAGGAGAGCCCGTTCAATCTTTTCCTGGTAAATTGACGGTTTTCTTGCATCAAAGATATGTACGTTTTGCTGGAGATCCATCGAGAGGACTCATTCACCTGCCATGTGAATTGCTTGAGGGCAATGGTGATGTTCTGCGAGAATGCGTGCTCCGTCATAGTGAAGATTTCGGATTCTCGGACAGCTTCCGCTCTTGGATCGAACATCACAATCAATTCCTGAACAATCTGGTAGATCGTATTGTGACGGGTGCGCCAACCCAGGAAGAGGCAGATACACTTACGGAACGCTGGGGTTATGAGGATCAACTGATTAATACGGCAGAGCCTTATCATTTCTGGGCGATTCAAGGCGAGGAGTCGCTGGACAAGCGCCTTCCATTGAAACAAGCAGGGCTCAATGTGCACTGGGTTAAAGATTTGAAGCCATATCAGCTTCGGAAAGTGCGCATCCTGAACGGCTCACACACCCTGATGTCTTCTCTGGGCTTGCTTCGCGGTAAACAACATGTAAGAGAAACCATGGAAGATCCGCAGTTTAGTTCCTGGATTAGGCAAGCGGTGCTTGAAGAGATTGTGCCTGCTTTGGATATGCCTGAGCTGGGATTGGAGCCATATGCGGAAGAAGTCTTTGAACGTTTCTTAAATCCATATATTGATCACAAGTTGCAGGATATTGCACTGAATACGGCCGGTAAATTCAAAGTACGTGTACTGCCAACCCTGCTCGCCTATGAACAGAGTCAAGGAAGCTGGCCTGAGCGGCTAATACAAGGTTTTGCCGGATTCCTCTATTTATATCGCCCATTGCAGACGCAGGAGGGCTACAGAGCGCAGCTTTTGAGCGGAGAAACGATTCCACTAAGAGATGACCCTGATGTACTGGCAGCTTTGGCTACTCATTGGGAAGGTTACGATCACTTGACCAGTGGAACGGCTGAATTGGAGAAAAGAGTTGCTGCGGTTCTCTCCGATGAAGTGATCTGGGGAGAGAATCTGGATGCAAAAGAAGGATTGCGAGCAGCACTCGTACATGAAATCAGTAAACTGGAAGGTGAAGTGAAATGAGTACAACAAGCACAATCAACGACTGGATTGCGATCCAGCCTCAGGACGATGTCATCATAGCACTTCGCGATTATGTGAAGGGAGAGCGTATCGATCTGCCGGATGGTCACTCGTTCACACTGCAAGATGATGTACCTAAAGGGCACAAAATCGCTGTGCATGATCTTGCACAGGGAGCAGATGTGATGAAATATGGTTTTTCCATCGGCATCGCCCAGGAAGCAATTGCACAGGGGAGCTGGATACACAGCCATAACTTGAAGACAGGTCTGCATGGTTTGCTTGAATATGAATATCAGCCAGGACAACCGATGACGATAGACATGCCTCCTGAACATTTACGAACATTCGATGGGTATTTGCGTCCGAACGGGGAAGCGGGAATTCGCAATGAAATCTGGATCGTCAATACCGTTGGATGCATTAACAAGGTGTGTGAAGCTCTTGCACGGATGGGGCAGTCCCAATTTGGCCGTCGGGTGGACGGTGTGTTTCATTTTCCGCATCCTTTCGGCTGTTCCCAGCTGGGGGACGACCTGAAATATACTCAACAGTTGCTGGCCTCACTGGTCGAGCATCCAAACGCTGGTGGTGTGCTGGTCATTGGTTTAGGTTGTGAGAATAACCAGGTGGATCAGTTCCGTGAGTGCATCGCACCGGAGTATCGGGAGAAGGTACGTTTCCTCAAAGCGCAAGAGACCGAGGACGAGTTGGAAGAAGGATTGCGTTTAATGGAAGAGCTGGTTGAGATTGCTGAGCAAGAGAAACGTCAGCCTCTGCCACTGAGCAAACTGAAAATTGGATTGAAATGCGGAGGCTCGGATGGCTTATCCGGCATTACAGCGAATCCGCTCGTAGGCGCTGTTGCGGATCTGCTCGTTGCTGCGGGTGGAACAGCGATTCTGACTGAGGTTCCGGAGATGTTTGGAGCGGAAACCATTCTGATGAACCGTGCGGCAGATGAGCATGTCTTCAACGATTTGGTAGACCTTGTGAATGGTTTCAAGCAATATTTCGTGAATCATGGTCAAAATATCTACGAAAATCCTTCGCCGGGTAACAAAGCAGGCGGAATTACAACACTTGAAGAAAAATCACTCGGATGTACGCAAAAGGGAGGACGCTCCTCGGTTGTCGATGTGCTCCGTTACGGTAAACGGGTGACCAAAACGGGTCTAAACATTGTAGAGGCACCCGGCAATGACCTCGTTTCCGTGACAGCTTTATCTGCGGCAGGAGCGCATATCGTGCTGTTTACGACGGGACGCGGCACACCGTTTGGCGGTCCGGTACCTACGGTCAAAATTGCAACGCAATCGGACCTGGCGAACCGTAAAAAGCACTGGATTGATTTTAATGCCGGTCAGCTGCTTGAAGGACAGACGATGGAACAAGTCAAAGAACAATTATTCAGTCAGATTATTGATATTGCTTCAGGACGTGCGCAGACTCTTAGCGAACAGCATGGTTTCCGGGAGATCGCGATCTTCAAAGACGGAGTTATTCTCTAACCTCATCTACGTGTTGCAAAATAAAACAAGACAACAATCCGGCGAGTTGTAATAAACTGCCGGATTGTTTTTTATTTTCTTTTCGAAGTCTTATGCACGCGTAGCGGTGCAACAATATAGATTATACCGCTACGTTGTGCGTTCTAAAATGTGCACTCCGCGGGCTTCAATGCTAATCTCTCCAGTGTATTCCTTGCCTGTTAACAACTCACGGACCCTTGAATCACCGAGATCATATGACTGCGGGGAAGCATTGTGGTTCATGACAAAAAGATAAGTTAACCCATCTTTCGTACGTGCGCTTACCTCTACACCTTGCGGGGTTTCGAGCAAAGGTTTAATATTTTTTTCGGCCGCAAGCTCTGCGAGTAAACCTTCGAGGAAAATGTTTTCCGGATCAGTGGCGACGTACCAGGCTTGCCCTTGACCAAAGGTATTACATGTAAGTGCAGGCATGCTTTGATAGAAGTCTTCACCGTACTCGGCAATCACTTCTGCACCTTCACTGTGAAGGAGATCGCACAGCATACCGCATTCGTATACGCCTTCAAGTGCGCCCCATGTTTCCTTCAGAACGATGCTATTCTTCTGTTCGGGTAGGAGAGCATCAATCTCTTCGACCCAGATGCCAAGCAGGTTTCGAAGCTCACCGGGGTAACCGCCAGTGGTCACGAGATCATGCTCGTTAACAATTCCGCTAAAGAAGGTGGTCAGGAAGGTACCGCCGGCCGCAACGAACTGCTCCAATTTTGCAGCAAAGCCTGGTTTGACCATATAAAGCACAGGCGCAAGAAGCAGATCGTATGAGCTGATATCGCTGTCTACGCTTATAATGTCCACTTGAATGTTGCGGTGGAAAAATGCCGCGTAGTATTTGTGAATTTGCTCGACATATTTCAGAGCCACCGTTGGCCCGCTTGATTTTTCAATTGCCCACCAGTTATCCCAATCGAATACAATCGCTACCTTGGACTGAACTCTGGCATCAAGCGTGGTGTCGCCGAGGATCTGCAGTTCCTTGCCGAGCTGTGCGACCTCTCTGAACACCCTTGTGTTTTCGTGTCCTGCATGTTCAATGACGGCACCATGGTACTTCTCGCATGCACCGATGGAACGGCGAAGCTGGAAGAACATCACGGTATCCGCGCCGTGTGCGACTGACTGATAACTCCATAGACGCATGACACCAGGGCGTTTCAGTGAGTTATACGGTTGCCAGTTCTGCTGACTGGGTGTCTGTTCCATTAGCATAAATGGCTGACCGTCTTTGAGACCGCGCATGAGATCATGAGCCATGGCGGTATAGCTGATTGGTGTCGCAAGACCGGGATAACTGTCCCAGGACACGATATCCATATATTTAGCCCATTTAAAATAGTCGATCTGTTTGAAAAAGCCCATCAAATTCGTTGTGACGGCAGAATCGGGAATATGCTTTTTAATGGCATTGTACTCCAGCAGATAACATTCGAGCATGCTGTCCGAGTTAAAACGGGAGTAGTCCAGTGAGATGCCTTGGAATGATGAACTGTTGTGACCCCAATGTTCACTCAGATTGCTTGGAAGCACAATCTCGTCCCAATCATAGAACGTATGGCCCCAGAAGTTGGTGTTCCATGCTTTATTGACCTGTTCTATGGTTTTATAACGTTTCTTGAGATATACACGGAATGCTTTTTCGCAGTTTTCACAATAACAATCCCCGCCATATTCATTGGAAATATGCCAGACAAGGACTGCGGGATGATCTTTGTATCGCTCGGCCAGTTTGTCTGCGATGATTTCGGAGTACTTCCGGTAGGTCGGACTGTTCGGGCAGGAGTTATGCCGTCCGCCAAATTTCCGTTTGCGTCCGTCCGCGTCTACCCGCAGGACATCGGGGTAATTTTTGGCCATCCATGCCGGGTGCGCGGCGGTACTTGTGGCAAGGCAGATATAAACCCCATTTTCGTACAAACGATCAATCAATTGATCCAGATATTCAAAATTATACGTCACCTCGTCAGGCTGAATTAGTGCCCAGGAAAAAACGTTAATCGTGGCCATATCAATGCCCGCCAGTTTAAACATGCGGAGGTCTTCCAGGTGGGTCTCATGATCCCATTGTTCAGGATTGTAATCGCCTCCATAAAACATTTTGGGTAATTTGCTGCTGATCAATGTGCTCACCTCTTGTATAAGAATAATTCTATACTATATGATACATATGACTTTTAAAATATAATAAAAGTGATGATGCATATAAGAATATGGAACTGGATTCTATTGTATTTAAGGAGGTTATCATGCTCATCTCACCGGGGCATCAGCGTTTTTTTATGACACCGCGGGATCAGCCGCTCCCACTATATATCGAGAGTATAGGATATAACGGAAATCAGGAAAAAGTCTCCAGAACTGCGGGTTATCCGTATTACCACTGGCTGCAAACGGTCAAGGGAGCAGGAGAGTTCAAGCTGTCAGGGACTTCAGCAATTGTTGGCGAAACCTCGGGTATTTTGCTTCCCCCAAACCTGCCTCATGAATATGCTCGTGTTCAAAACGAGTGGGAGACCATTTATATTACATTTGGTGGTTCGCAGTGTGCCGCCATCGTAGATTCACTTGGGTTGGGTGAGGCCGATATTCGCCAGTGGGAAACAGATAGTCCACTAAACGATTATGGTCAGCATGTGCTGAGTTCGATCGGGAGTGATCAGGATTTATCCGGATTGGAAGCCTCGGCGGACATGTATCGTTTCTTGATTTTGCTGAAAAAACACGGAATGACTGGCAATCGCTCTTCCATCTCCCAAGCTGTAGCAAGGCTTGCTCCGCTGCTTGCCTTTATGGAGGAACATTACGGCGACCCGGACATCGGGTTAGAACAAATGGCATGCATTATCGGAATCTCATCCAGGCATATGAATACGCTGTTTAAACAATCCTTCGGCATAACGGCCTACAGTTACTTCATTTTGCTTCGCATACGTAAAGCCAAAGAAATGCTGACGGGCAGTATGGAACTTACGATCAAGGAGACTGCGGCACGGGCCGGGTTCCGGGATGCCAGTCATTTTGTTGCCACATTTCGCCGGATTGAAGGGGCCACACCTGAACAGTTTCGCAACTTGTACTAATTACGCCAAGGTTGAACAAAAAGATCAGAAGGGTATTGATGCTTCTTCCTGTTGCCGTTATGATGGTATCGAATCCTAGAATCGAAAACGATTAAACGAATCTATTCCATATACATGAGAGAGGATGAGTCCGATCATGAGTTCAATTATTCCTTTGTGGGAGCAGGCGGCCCCATACGCGGCTACAGGCCATGAAGACGAAATGCCACATCTGATTCCTTTTATTCAACCGGGTTCCGAGAGCGCTGTCATTGTATGTCCAGGGGGCGGTTATGGCCATCTCGCTGACCATGAGGGTGCGCCCGTTGCTGAGTTGCTCAATCGAGCTGGCATTAGTGCTTTTGTGCTCAAATATCGAGTAGCACCGCACAGTCATCCGGCGCCTCTGGCGGATGGGCAACGTGCAATCCGTTATGTAAGAGCTCACGCGGAACACTACGGGATCAACCCGTCCAAAATTGCAGTACTTGGCTTTTCGGCAGGTGGCCATCTCACAGCAACATTGGGTACGCAGTACGATGATGGACAACCGGGCCATGAGGATCCGATTGAACAGGTAAGCTCTAGGCCGGACCGTGTCATTCTCTGTTATCCGGTTATCACAATGGAGTCTTATGGACATGAAGGCTCGCGTATCAACTTGCTAGGCGAGGATGCAACCGAAGAACAGGTTCAAGCGTTCAGTGCAGAGCGACAGGTTAGAGCAGATGCTCCTGAAGCATTTATTTGGCATACGAGTGATGACCAGGCTGTACCCGTGGAGAACAGTTTACGGTATGCTTTGGCTTTGGGTGCACATGGGATTCCATATGATCTTCACATCTTTGAAAAAGGTCCACATGGTTTAGGACTGGCGGAGCATGATGCTACGGTTCGAGTGTGGTCTGATCTATGTCTCACTTGGCTTAAAAATCAAGGTTGGTGACGTCGGCAACGGCACAAACTCTATTTTGCCAGTGAACTAACCGATCAATATCCAGCAAAGGAGAACAACGCCATGAAATTGCAAAAGAATGACAGACTTCTTTTTATCGGGGATTCCATTACCGATTGCGGACGAGCACATCCTGTAGGTGAAGGAAGTTCAGGGCTGGGACATGGGTATGTGGCACAGGTGTATGCTTTATTGCGGTCCATTTATCCCGAACTGATGCTGAGATTGCAGAATGTGGGTAATAGTGGGAATACCGTTCGTGACTTGAAGCAACGCTGGCAACAGGATGTACTTGATCTGAAACCGGACTGGCTCACAATTATGATCGGTATTAACGATGTGTGGCGGCAGTTCGATCACCCACTGGCTGACTCACAGGTGTTTCTGGAGGAATACGAGGCAACATTGCGTGAACTGGTCGCATCCGTGCGCCCGAATCTGAAAGGGCTTGTGCTTATGACCCCGTATTATCTGGAAGCGAACCCGGAAGATCCGATGCGGGCGACGATGGACATCTACGGAGAAGCGGTTCGCAGAGTAGCATCGGAATATGACGCGTTGTTTGTAGATACGCAGGCAGCATTTGCGCCACTGTGGGATCATTTTTATACATCGGTTCTCACACATGATCGAGTACACCCGGATGCTACGGGTCACATGGTACTTAGCAAAGCTTTTCTAGATGCGATTGGATTTGAATGGACGAGAAATACGAAATCCTAAGAAGGAGCGATAATATGAGTCATGTAACTGTAGTTGTGGATACACCAGCACAATTGGGAGAAGGACCAAGCTGGGATGCGGAAAATAGTCGTTTGTTATGGGTAGATATTGAAGGGTTTAAAGTACATGCATACCATCCCGAGACAGGTGAGGATCAGGCTTATGATGTGGGTGAACATGTCGGAGCGGTGGTGCCCTATCGTGGGGATGAAGTGATCGTTGCACTCCGAAGCGGCTTCTATACATATCATCTGCTCACGGGTGAGAAGCAAGCGATCGCGGACCCTGAGCAAGACAAATCTACCAATCGGTTCAATGATGGAAAATGTGATGCATACGGACGTTTTTGGGCCGGTACGATGAGCCTGAACAACGAACAAAAGGCTGGATCATTATATTGTCTGGAGGAAGGGAAGCCTGTACGCAATATGGTGCAGCAAGTATCCACCTCCAACGGTCTGGGTTGGAGCCCGAATCGTGAGTTCATGTATTACATCGATACGCCGACACGTTCCGTGGATCGTTTTGATTTTGATCTGGCTTCGGGTACGATCTCCAATCGGACGAGTATCATCTCAGTGCCGGAAGACATGGGATTCCCGGATGGCATGACTGTGGATGCGGAAGGTATGCTGTGGGTTGCCCATTGGGGTGGAGGAAGAGTCACCCGCTGGAACCCGGAGACAGGGGAACTGTTACAGCAGATCGAAGTGCATGCAGATCAGGTGACTTCCTGTTGTTTTGGCGGCCCGGATCTCGAAGATTTATATATTACTACTGCACGTATAGGAATTAAGGAAGAGCGCTTGCAGGAAACGCCGCAAGCAGGTGCATTATTTGTCGTTAAGCCGGGTGTTAAAGGGCAGGAAACACATGTCTACGGACGAAAAGCGTAAGCAAAGTGAGCAGGAAAAATCATAGTGGGTTTAAAGGTGCTGTGTGAACAGCATCTTTTTTTATTTTACCAGAGGATTACAAATTTTTTTTGAAAAGTGGATATTTACACAGAGGGGAAAAACGTTTTCTATCGAATGTTATTATTGAAAGTATTATCCATTTTGTGGTGGCGTTCGAAAAATTTTGTAAGCGCTTAACCGCAAATTGAAGGGAGGTGGATCTCCTCTAAGGGAGAAGGTATGGATTCGTCTGATACGCCATCATCAGCAGGTGAGACAGCGGGGATAGAGCGAATTGCCAAAATGTACAAACGCGAAAAGGAGGAGTAGTTGAGATGAAAAGGTGGATGAGCAAGTTACGAATCCTGAGTTTAAGTGTGGCTATTGTTACGGCTTCACTGGGTGGTCTGGGGATGGCAGGAACTTCAGAGGCTGCGCCGAGTGAGGCCTACGAATGGAAAAGCGTCGTTACTGGCGGAGGCGGAGGTTTTATACCCGGCATTATCTTTAATGAATCTGAAAAGGACTTGATCTATGCGCGCACTGATATAGGTGGAGCTTATCGCTGGAATCCGGTGGATAGTAGCTGGACTCCGCTTACTGACTTTGTAGGCTGGGACGACTGGAACAATAACGGGGTAGATGCGCTCGCCTCCGACCCTGTTGATCCAGATCGGGTGTACATGGCTGTAGGGACGTATACGAACTCATGGGTGAAGGACAACGGATATATCTTCCGTTCCACTGATCGCGGAGATACGTGGGAGAAAACCGAGCTACCCTTCAAGGTAGGGGGAAACATGCCCGGACGTTCCATGGGTGAGCGTCTGGTTGTGGACCCGAATGATAACAGCATATTGTATTTCGGAGCCCGCAGTGGCAACGGATTATGGAAAAGTACAGATTCTGGAGTAACCTGGAGTGAAGTGACCAGTTTTCCGAATCCGGGTAACTATGTTGAGAACCCTGCTAATGAATACACAAGTGACATTATAGGTCTCGCCTGGATTACTTTTGATGAAACAAGCGGCTCTGCGGGACAGGCTTCACAAACCATTTATGTCGGCGTAGCTGATAAAAGTGAAAGCATCTATCGCAGTACCGACGGCGGCTTGACCTGGACTGCTGTTCCCGGACAACCTACGGGTTATCTGCCTCATCATGGGAAAATGGACGTAGATGGAAGTTTGTATATTACCTACAGTAATGGTGCGGGACCCTACGACGGAACGAAAGGGGATGTCTGGAAGCTAAACACAGCAACCGGAGTATGGAAGAACATCAGCCCAGTTCCGAGCAGCAGTTCGGATAACTATTATGGTTATGGCGGGTTGGCTATTGATGCACAGGAGCCTGGAACGATAATGGTCGCAACGCTGAATTCCTGGTGGCCTGATGCTATTCTGTTCCGTAGTAAAGATGGTGGAGATACCTGGACACGAATATGGGACTTTGAAGGGTATCCTGACCGAAAATTCAGATATACGCAGGATATTTCCGCGGCGCCTTGGTTAACCTTCGGTGTGAATCCTGCACCGCCGGAAATTTCGCCTAAGCTGGGCTGGATGATTGCTGCTCTGGAGATTGATCCGTTTGATTCCGACCGATTGATGTATGGAACGGGGGCAACCATATACGGAACCAACAATCTGACGGATTGGGACGAGGATAAGAAAATTAACATTTCCGTTATGGCCAAAGGCATTGAAGAAACCAATGTCATGGATTTGATTAGCCCGCCAAGCGGAGCGAATCTGCTTAGTGCACTCGGTGATGTTGCCGGGTTCCGTCATGATGATCTCACCAAAGCTCCAGCAACGATGTTTACGAATCCGAATTATCCTTCAACAGAGAGTATTGATTTTGCCGAATTGAGCCCAAACACCATGGTACGGGTGGGGAAAGCAGATTACACGGTTGATCCCAATGCGAGATCCATTGGATTATCCAGCGACGGAGGAAAAACGTGGTACAAAGCAAGTGCAGAGCCGTCAGGTACTGCCGGAGGCGGAACTGTTGCCATCTCGGCGACAGGCAACCGTCTGGTCTGGAGCACATCGGATCGCGGGGTATTCCACTCTGTAGGCGGTAATTCCTGGACGGCAAGTACAGGCATACCAGCAGGTGCCAAAGTCATTTCCGACAGAGTTAACCCGAGCAAGTTTTATGGCTTCGCTGCAGGGAAAATTTACGTCAGTGTTAATGGTGGAGCATCGTTCACTGTATCTCCAGCTACTGGGCTTCCTGCCTCAGGTAATTCAGACCTCGACGCTGTGCCAGGTGTGGAAGGAGAACTGTGGTTTGCTGGGGGCAATGAAGAAGAAGGGCCCTACGGCTTGTGGCACTCAACAGATTCTGGAGCGACCTTTACGAAGCTCGCCAATGTAGAAGAAGCGGACAGCATCGGTTTTGGTAAAGCAGCTCCTGGGCAAAGTGTTGTCGCTTTGTATGCCGTTGCACAGATTGATGGGACTCGCGGATTTTTCCGTTCTGATGATGGTGGCACGAACTGGGTGCGAATTAACGATGATCAGCATCAGTACGCCCGTGTGACCACAATTACAGGTGACCCACGTATTTATGGCAGAGTATATCTAGGTACCAACGGACGCGGAATACTCTATGCGGACCCGGTTAATGGCAATGGGGGCACACCTACAGTACCTAATTCGACCATCACCCCGGTAACGGCTCAATTTGATCTGAATGTGGATCATCAGGCCAATATTCCTGTCACGTTAACACTTAATGGCAATACACTGACCTCTATTCGGAACGGAAACGCGATACTTGTAGCCGGAACCGACTATACCGTTGCGGGTAATCAGGTTGTGCTGTCCAAAAATTATTTAGCCACATTGTCTAAAGGTGCAGCTGTGTTAACTTTTCAGTTCAGTGCAGGCAACCCTGCGGTGCTGAACCTGACCGTTAAGGATACAACTGTGGTCATCCCAGGTGGAACAATTCGTATCGAGATGTACAATGGAACAACGGCAGCTACGGGCAGTTCCATCACTCCCAAATTCAGATTGACCAATACCGGTACAACTCCACTCCATCTGTCCGATGTGAAAATTCGATATTACTATACGATTGACGGTAGTCAGCCTCAAAATTTCTTCTGCGATTGGGCTGCTGTGGGAAGTGCCAATGTTACCGGTACGTTCAGTTCCATTAATCCTGCGTTGCCAGGAGCGGATCATGTGTTAGAGGTTGGATTCAAGGCAACTGCGGGAATGTTAAACGCAGGACAGAGCACGGAAATCCAGACTCGCTTTTCCAAAGACAATTGGACCAATTACACTCAAACGGATGATTACTCCTTTGAAGGAACGCATACCTCTTATGCTGACTGGTCCAAAGTAACTGGATATGTTGCGGGTCAACTTGAATGGGGAATAGAGCCGTAACATTCGGTTCATGATTGAATTGAGAAAATAATAATGAACAAGAGGTCTCAAAATGCCTGAGTAGGTCGTGGCGTTTTTGGGACTTCTTGTTTTGTCGAAATATAGTGTAAACTATAAGTAGTTACTATTGCTTAAACATAGGATTTAAGATATAACAATATGTACGATTATTATAATGTTCATGTAACCGCTAACAACAACAACTTCAATAACCAACATATAGAGGGTTAAACGGTATAGATATAGAGTGATAGAAGAGACAGGGGGGTCGCGATCATGAACCGGTTGTGCAAGGTGCTGATTGTTGACGATGAATTTCTGGTTAGACAGGGTATTAAGCACCACATGAACTGGGAAGCAGAAGGATTTAATATTGTAGGGGAAGCATCCAATGGCGAAGAAGGTCTGCAACAGGTGGAGTTGTTAAAACCGGATATCGTCATTACCGACATCGTGATGCCTGTTATGGACGGTGAAACTTTTGTTCGTACACTCAAAGCGGGTTACCCGCATATTGAGGTCATTGTGCTGAGCAGTTTCAGTGAATTCGAATATGTTCGATCTACATTGCAGCATGGAGCGGCAGATTACATATTGAAGCCCAAGCTGGATACGAATGAACTTCTGGAAGTGTTAAGACGTACGGCCGGCAAAATACCGGAGCTTCAATACGAGCCATCCCATGATGGCTGGCGGCTTGGTCAATTAATGGAGAAAATGTTATCCGGATTCACGCTGGACGAAGACAACGAAATGCCTGTTATTCGGGAAAACTTCCCGTTAGGCGCTTTTCGCTTGCTCGCATTTCAGATTACTGAAAGTAGTTTGAAAAATCAGGATCAGATTGAAACTGAGGTTCGAAAACGCTTGCCTGGGATTGAATGTGCTATTTTACCAGCAGAAAGCCGGTTGTCTGTTATGTTGCTGAACATGAAACCTGAGCAAGATGAAGCTACGGTTGAGCAGATCAGGGAATGGGCTAAGGAAGCAGGGGCAGGGCAGAATGCTCCGGTGTGGGTGCTTAGTGAGAGATTTCTTTCTTTTGAAAAGATGGGAGACATCTATCGCGAGCGTTTGCTTAAATTAATGGAGTTTTGCTTCTATTATACGAATCGTGCGATTCTGATTGATGGCGAGCTTCCGCCAATGCATCCTGCAGGGTATCAATTCAACGTCAATATGTTTTTGCAACATGTAAAACGCAATCGGGTGGAGACAGCCAAAGAATATTTGCATGAACATGCCGCGACACTTGGGAGAGACTATATTGCTGATGTATTCGAGATCAAATCATTTCTGGGTAACTTGATCTTCAATGTCACGATTACCCTGGCAGATATGGATGTGCAGTCAGCGGGGCTTGAAGAGAGTAAATATACGTATTTTAAAAATGTGGATGGAGCCTCGACGCTTACCGAAGTGATGCTGGTTCTGGATCAATTCATGACGGAGGTTCAGGAATGTGTTTCCGGTTCAGGAGGCAAACGAAGTGATCCGAATATGACCATGTTGCTGGATTACATGCATGCGCACTATGACCAGCCCTTGGGGCTGTCCGAAGTGGCCAAACATTTTCATTTTAACCCGTCGTATCTATCCAGTTACTTCTCGTCACATAAAAAAGAAGGATTTAATGAATATCTGAACAAGATTCGCATTGAGAAAGCGGAGGAATTGCTACGATCGGATGATGTCACGATATCTGAAATTAGCAGTATGGTGGGGTATTCAGATCACAGTTACTTCTGTAAAGTGTTCAAAAAATTCACAGGACTATCTCCAAGTCGCTATCGGCGTAAATTTTGGGCTTAATATAGAAATGGATGAGATTACTTCATGAAAAAGTGGAAAAATGGCTTGTCGCGTCTCGGATTATTCCCCAAGCTAATTCTGGTTATGGTTGTCAGTATAGTCCTGGTGTCAGTGCTTATATTGTGGACAACAATTCATATGTCAACCAATCTGTTTACTGAAACGTTCAGCATCACGAATTCGAAGGTGCTGAGCCAGATCAAAACGAATTTTGATGCGTTTAACGACTCCATCGCTGCGGTGACGAACAATGTGGCCCAAAGTGGGGCTATTCGAGGGTTTCTATCGGATGGGGATGGGGATTCGGTTACCATGTCCAAATCGTACTACAGTATGCGGGAAACGATGAAGCGGGTTCAGTCCATCATTGAGTTTTATGAAGTGGGTATTACGATTGCGGGGGTAAATGGACGAAGTTTTTCGACCAATCCCTCATACATCCAGAAAACAGCCGACGAATTAAAACAGGATCAGATCACAAAGGCAGCGACCGAGTCACCGAGTCGTCTGATCTTCGATGACTACCAGGCCCAGACCAAAGAGGGCACATTGCGAATGATCTCTGCAACAAAAGCGCTGACGGATCGAACGCGAAGCAAAATCTATGGTACGGTTTATATCACGATGAGGGAAGAGTCATTCCGTCAGTTCTACGCCAATTTTACAAGCCGGGGCAATGATGTCGTCATTATGAATGAAAAAGGGGAGATCGTATCCTCTAACCGGGAAGACTGGATTGGCACGACTCAATCTGAACTGTTATCATATGCCGAAACCATAAATGAAACGGCACCCAAAAACATCAATGCACGAGTCATGGGGCAGGATAGCATCATATTATCTGAATATTTACCATTTTACCGTTTGTATATGGTAAACATCGTGGATAAGGAATCTGCGATGGGACAGCTCATTGATATGAAGACGGTCGCATTGATCTGTGCTGCGATTGTGTTTGCGGCTCTGTTGCTGGTATTCCTGATTACGAGTCAGATGACGAAGTCGCTACGCAGACTGGTCAAACAGATGTCTAACATTACGAAGAGTGATCTGGATAACTATATCCCGATCAGCGGCAGTTATGAGAGCAGGCAGTTAGGTCATGCGTACAATTACATGCTAGATGAATTGCATGATTACGTGGATCAGCTTGTACAGACGCAACGGGAACAACGTAATGCTGAGCTTGCGGCGCTTCAGAGCCAGATTAATCCTCATTTTCTGTATAACACCCTGGCTTCTGTCAAAGTTCTGGTACAGCAGGGCAATAAAGATCGGGCTGCGGAAACGATTAATGCGCTAATTGGTTTGTTGCAAAATACGATTAGCGATGTCAGAGAGACGGTAACAGTAGAGCAAGAGGTCGAGAACCTGAAAAATTATGTCTTCATCAACCATGTGCGTTATGGCGGACGGATCAAAGCGGCCTTTTACGTAGCTCCGGATTGCACACACTATCAGGTTCCCAAGCTGGTGATTCAACCCTTTATCGAAAATGCCTTCTTTCATGGGTTTATTAAAAAAGAAACGGGCACGATTCATGTGATGGTTTCCCGCGCGGGAGAATCATTAGTGTGCGAGATCATGGATAATGGTGATGGTATTGCAGGACTTAATGTAGAAGGAGCACTACCCAATCCGAAAAATAATCGTCAACTGTTCAGTGGCATAGGTATCCGAAACGTGCATGATCGAATTGAGTTGTTGTACGGCTCACCTTATGGTGTGACGATTATGAGCAACGTTGGCGAGGGGACAAGAGTCACTGTAACGTTGCCGTTGATTACGAGTTGAAAAAGATAATAAAAAGTCTCAAAATACAACAACCCTTCATTTCTGATTCCCAGAGATGAGGGGTTTTTCGTATGCAAATTCACGGACTCACTGCATATTTGTAAAATTTTCAGCTCAAAATAGTACAAAATCAAAAGAAAGTACAAAAAACCAAATTAAGTGCAACCGTTTTCTGTAAAGGTTTTCATTGTGGCAATAAGAAGACAAATCTGCACAAAATTTTTACTAACGAATGGAGAAATGGGAATGATAAGATGAATACATCGGAAGCAACCGCTTTCAGAAAACGCAAACAAATTTACAAACAAAGAGGTCGAAGGGGAGTTGAATGTTTTGAAAAAAATGTGGGTATTGATGCTCGTAACCGTATTGCTGTTGTCCGCATGTTCATCCGGCGGTGGAGGTAAAGAAGCTGCTAGCGGTGGTGGCGGCGAGAAAGCAAAAGAAATTACGATCTGGGCTTGGGATAAAGCATTTAACGTTGCTGCTCTGGAGCAAGCTAAAGCCATTTATCAAAAAGAAAACCCGGATCTGAAAATCAACATCATTGAGAATGCTCAAGATGCGATCATTCAAAAGCTGAACACTGGATTGAACTCCGGAACAAGCAGCGGTCTGCCAAACGTAGTTCTGATTGAAGACTATCGTGCACAAAGCTTCTTGAGCGCTTATCCAGATGCGTTCAAAGATTTGTCTTCCACAATCAAAGCATCCGATTTTGCAGAGTATAAAATTGGACCAACTTCTTATGAAGGTAAACAATACGGTATTCCGTTTGACTCCGGCGTAGCTGGTTTGTACTACAGAACAGACTTGCTTGAGGAAGCAGGCTACAAAGCTGCTGACCTGCAAGATATCACGTGGGATGATTACATCAAAATCGGTGAAGCTGTAAAAGCAAAAACAGGTAAAGAGCTTCTGTCTCTTGACCCGAACGACCTGGGTATCATCCGGATGATGATCCAAACTGCAGGTAAATGGTACACAGCTGAAGATGGTAAAACACCTGATCTGAACAACAACCCTGCATTGAAAGAAGCGTTCGAAACATACAAAAAAATGATGGATGCTAACATTGTTAAATTGCATTCCGACTGGAGCCAATTCGTTGCCAATGCCAATAACGGTGCTGTAGCAACAATTCCTACAGGTAACTGGTTCTCACCATCCGTTCGTCAAGAAGCTTCCCAATCCGGTAAATGGGCTGTAGCTCCAATGCCGAAAATGGCTGGTCAAGCAAACTCTGTACATGCATCCAACTTGGGTGGTAGCTCTTGGTACATCATGAATGATGTTCCTGGTGCAGATCAAGCGGCTGACTTTATGGCTAAAACTTTTGGTTCCGACAAAGAGTTGTATCAAGAATTGTTGACTAAAATCGGTGCAATCGGTACGTACACGCCGGCTGTTGATGGTGAAGCATACAACAAACCAGACGAGTTCTTCAGCGGTCAAAAAATCTTCGCTGATTTCGCTAACTGGACTAAAGAAATTCCAAAAGTAAACTATGGTAGCAACACTTATGCAATCGAAGATATCTTGGTTGTTGAAATGCAAGCATACCTGAACGGTAAATCAATCGATGACGTTCTGAATGATGCACAAAAACAAGCTGAGGCACAATTAAACTAATATCCCAAGGTAACTTATAGAACCTAGGAAACAACGGAGCCGTCTCCCTTGTCTGGCGCAAGTCGAGCTGGACATGGCGAGAGGCTCTGTAGGTTCTGACCATGTTGCATGGAGAGAGAGGAGCCATACTGTGAAAGCCATAAATACAGGAGACAGTCTCCAAAAGAAAAATAATTTGACTGGATGGGCTTTTGTTTTGCTGGCTGTTGTCGGAATTGTAGCATTCTACTTCTATCCGATGATTCAAGCGCTGCTCTTATCATTCAAGTCAGGCAAAGGTGCCAACCTTGAGTTTTCGGGCCTAGCGAACTACAAAAGATTGCTCGTTGATACCACGTTCCGTACGGCATTATCAAACACGTTCATTTACTTAATCATTCAAGTACCTTTAATGATCATTCTCGGTTTGTTCATTTCCGTATTGCTGAATGACAGCACACTGCGTTTCCGGAGCTTTTTCCGTACTGCAATTTTCTTGCCTTGTGTAACTTCACTTGTTGCTTACTCGGTTGTATTCAAGTATTTGTTTGCACCGGATGGTATGGTGAACCAAGCTTTGCTGGGTTTACACATTATCGGCACACCAATTCAATGGATTACCGACCCGTTCTGGGCTAAAATTACGATCATAATCGCCGTTACTTGGCGTTGGACCGGATATAACATGATTTTCTATCTGTCATCCTTGCAAAACATCGATCAATCGATCTATGAAGCAGCGAAGATTGACGGAGCCAATGCTTTCACTCAATTTTTCAAGATTACTGTACCATTGCTCAAACCGATCATTCTCTTTACGTCCATTACATCAACGATTGGTACATTGCAAATCTTTGATGAAATTATGAATATTACCAAAGGTGGTCCAGGTAACGCGACCATGTCGATCTCACAATACATCTACAACCTTTCGTTCAAATATTCACCGGACTTCGGTTATGCAGCAACCGTTTCGTATTCCATCGTAATTCTGATCATTATTTTGTCCATCATCCAGTTCAAAGTGGCAGGTGATAATAAAAATGGCTAATTCAAAAGCAAAACGCATTTTCACATATGTTTTCCTGTCCCTCGTCGCTTTTATTTCCATCTTCCCATTTTTCTGGATGATCGTCAGCGCTACAAACAAATCAGTAGACGTAACTAGAGGCACGTTGCTGCCGGGCTCCGCTTTAATTGAAAACATCAACAAATTGCTCGACACTACGAATCTGATTCAGGCACTGAGCAACTCAGCGATTATCTCCATCGTGTCAACCATTCTTGCTCTCTTGATTGGTTCCATGGCGGGTTACGGGTTTGAAGTATTTCGGACAAAATCCCGCGATATCGTGTTTAACATCCTGCTCATGTCGATGATGATCCCGTTTGCAGCGATTATGATTCCGCTCTATCGGATGTTTGCAACCATTTCGAGTGCAGCACCGGCAATCGGTATTAATACAATGGCTTCGGTTATTATCCCGACCATCACAACAGCGTTCCTGATCTTCTTCTTCCGTCAGAACACCAAAATGTTCCCGAAAGATTTGTTGGAAGCAGGTCGGATTGACGGTCTGAGCGAGCTGGGTATTTTCTTGAAAATCTACATGCCTACGATGAAAACAACATACGCAGCAGCAGCGATCATTACATTCATGAGCAGCTGGAACAACTATCTATGGCCACTCATCGTATTGCAAACGCCAGATCAGCAAACCATTCCGCTCCTGATCTCCAACCTGGGCGCAGGTTATGCTCCAGATTACGGCGTTATTATGACAGCAGTTGTTATTGCAACACTTCCAACTGCACTGGTGTTCTTCATCATGCAAAAACACTTTGTTGCAGGTATGGTTGGTTCCGTAAAATAAGCATAAGTGCATATCACGTCCAACTGGACGAATGCAGGAAAGAAGGGAGGACGCCTGTACAGGCGTACCTCTATCTTTTTTGTATAGATGCAAACTCATCACGAAATTCGTACTACAGAGGGAGAGAGAGCCGATGAAAGCAACAAAGGCAGATATCAACTGGTTAGGTGACGTAAGTGTATTTGAGGTAAACCGTCTTCATGCTTATTCCGATCACCGCTATTATCAAACGATGGAAGAAGCTGTGGCTTCCGCTGAGATGGCACTTCGTTACGATCTGAATGGAACTTGGAAATTCAACTACTCAATCCGTCCGGATTGCCGTCCTGAACTATTTTATACATCCGAGTACTCCAGCGAAGGCTGGGATGATATTGAAGTACCGGGACATATCCAGCTTCAAGGTTACGGACAGATTCAATATGTGAACACGCAATATCCATGGGATGGATTGAATGAACTCCGTCCGCCAGCTCTGCCGCAGGATAAAAACGCGGTGGGTAGTTACATTCGCACATTCCATCTGCCAGCAGGCTGGGAAGCGAATCCGGTATACATTTCGTTCCAAGGTGTGGAATCCGCATTTTATGTATGGTTGAACGGACAATTCGTAGGGTACGGAGAAGATAGTTTCACACCATCTGACTTTGACCTGACACCGTTCCTTCAAGATGGAGAGAACAAACTGGCGGTTGAAGTATACCAACGCAGCACAGGTAGCTGGTTAGAGGATCAGGACTTCTGGCGTTTCTCCGGTATCTTCAGAGATGTATATCTGTACACAGTTCCGGCTGCACATATCCGTGATGTTCATGTTCGTACCGATTTGGATGCTTCATATACAAACGGTACATTGGAACTCGATCTGAAACTGGAAGGAAAAGCGGCAACAGGTGCACGGATCGAAGCCGAGCTTCTGGACAAGAACGGAAATACAGTCAAAAGTTTTGGCGGTAATGTAGTCGATAATGGGCTGGTACAACTGCGTGAAGAAATTGGCCAAGTTAACCTCTGGAGTGCAGAGATTCCGTATCTGTATCGTCTGTACATCCGTGTATATGATGCAGCAGGCAACCTTGTGGAAGTTGTTCCTCAAGCCGTCGGTTTCCGTAAATTCGAAATGATCGACAAAGTGATGCACATTAATGGCAAGCGTATTGTGTTCAAAGGCGTAAACCGTCACGAGTTCAACCCGCGCCGTGGTCGTGCTGTAACGAAGGAAGACATGCTGTGGGACGTGCGTACGATCAAACAAAACAATATGAATGCTGTTCGTACATCACATTATCCGAACCAAAGTTTGTGGTATGAGCTCTGCGATGAGTACGGACTCTATGTGATTGATGAGATGAACCTGGAAACACACGGTTCCTGGCAAAAGCTTGGGGCTGTTGAGCCTTCATGGGTAATCCCTGGCGATAAGCCGGAATGGCATGATATTGTTATGGATCGTGCAATTTCGATGGTAGAGCGTGACAAAAACCATCCGTCCATTCTGATCTGGTCTTGTGGTAACGAGTCCCATGGTGGTGAAGTGATCTACAAAGTATCACAATACTTCAAATCGGCAGATCCAACACGTATGGTTCATTACGAAGGTGTGTTCCACGACCGCCGTTTCAATGACACAAGTGACATGGAATCCCGGATGTATGCAAAACCGGCTGACATCGAGGAATTCCTGAACGATAACCCGACCAAACCATATATCAGCTGTGAGTATATGCATGCGATGGGTAACTCCATTGGCGGTATGCATAAATACACAGAACTTGAAGATAAGTACCCGATGTATCAAGGTGGATTCATCTGGGATTACATCGATCAATCGATCTACAAAAAAGACCGTTACGGTAAAGAGTATCTGGCTTACGGCGGGGACTTCGGGGATCGTCCATCAGACTATTCGTTCTGTGGCAACGGGATTGTGCACGCAGATCGTAAAGTGACAGCTAAAATGCAGGAGGTTAAATTCCTGTATCAAAACATTAAATTGTTCCCAAGCCGTGACGGCGTTAAAATCGTAAACCAGAACCTGTTCACAGATACTTCCGCGTATGAACTGGTGTACAGCCTGGAGCGTGAAGGAAATGAAGTATTGCGCGGTACACTGGATGTAAATGTTGCTGCGGAAAGTGAAACTGTGATAGAACTTCCTTTGAATGCAAAGGCTCTTGAAGGTGGCGAATATGCTGTTAACGTGGCGTTTGTACTGAAAGAAGCAACGCTGTGGGGTGACAAAGGTGAGGAAGTCGCGTTTGGCCAGTTTATTTTCACACAAGAAGGTAGCGAAGCGGCTGTTGTAACGGATAAAAACGTTGTGAGCGATATTCAGGTGGTTGAAGGTGACGTAAACATTGGTGTTCGCGTTGGTCAAACGCATGTGTTGTTCTCCAAGCAGTTTGGAACACTCGTTTCCCTGAAATTCTCCGGTCGTGAAACGATTGCGATCCCACCTGCACCACTGTTCTGGCGTGCAACGACAGACAATGATAAGGGTACAGCAATGGGCTTTGAGCTTGGTGCATGGTATGCTGCCAGCCTGTTGCCACGTTCTGTAGAATGGAAACATGAACAAAAATCGGATCAGTACCGGATTGAGTTCACCTATAAATTGAACATCTCGGCCGATGTAGAGGTAAAAGTGACCTATACGGTGCTGGCTGATGGAAGTGTACATGTGCATAACACGTACAAAGGTACCGAAGGATTGCCAAACCTGCCTATCCACGCATTGTCGTTCAGAACATCTCCGGATTATGAGAATGTGGAATGGCTGGCAATGGGACCAGAGGAAAACTATTCGGATCGCGCATTTGGCGCTCGTCTGGGGATCCATGGCAGTAAGGTTGCAGATACGATGGCTCCATATCTTGTACCGCAAGAGTCGGGTAACCGTACAGGGGTACGCTGGGCTAAGTTGACGGACAATGCAGGACGCGGTTTCAAAATCGAAGCTTCCGGTGCACCGGTTGAATTGAATGTGTCACCATATACAGCGTTTGAACTGGAGAATGCGCAGCATGTGTATGAGTTGCCACCAGTGCATTACACTGTCGTTACGGTAGCCGGTAAACAAATGGGTGTTGGCGGTGACGATAGCTGGGGCGCTCCGGTACATCCGGAATATCAAATTCCTTCCAATGGTGAACTGAGCTTTGAATTCGTTATTCGTTCACTGTAAAAGGGAAGTATACGGTAAGAACAACAAGTGATGTTGGCACCTTGTCAATGTAGTGGTAACTTGAATTAAAACGTGATTATATCAGAGGCAGAGGTTCCCTTGGATGGGGGCCTCTGTTTTTTTGCTTTCCCTTATTGAAACCGTTCTCGCTTCATTCTCGTAGAGTACTGCACAAAGATACTGAGGAGGGGACAGGATGAGCAGAAAAGCAAAAACAGGGGTGTGGGTGACAGTGATCGCCGTTCTGGGCATCATTGTTGGATCATTTATATGGTATTTCAATACGGCTTCAGGTGAACGTGCACTCAAAACGATGAGATCAAATAATGCTGGCGGCTTGGAACGTGTAGTTAAGGTATATAGTAATTCGGGTGAGCTGATTCAGACTTACGAAGGCAAGATTGACGTACAGGATACGGAGTATGGCAATAAAGTACTGTTTGACCTGAACGGGAAACGGGTTGTGATCTACAATGCTACGATTGTGACGGAAGAGAAGTGAAGAGAAGTGAAGTGACAGGTACTCTGGTGATCCATAGTACGTAGATAGATCAGGAGACATAATTCTACTTCTGTAGTAAAATTAAGGAAAAGTATGAGAGTTGAGTGATTCAGAATGATGATGTTAATCGTTGCTCTTTCCTTGCTGGGTATGGTTGCTTTCTATAGTTTAATTGCTTACCTCCTGATTCGCATCATTTCAAAAAAAGCTTTTAAAGTGACGTTAACGAAGTTGGAGATCATAGAAATCATAACTTGGCTTTCACTGATTTTTTTTGCTTTCTATGCGATCAGATCAGGAGCATCTTCTATGTTCTTGCCGTCTGTCCTACTTTTTATAACGTTAATGAATATGCGAATCTCGAATCGAAAACAAAGAGAACGTGTTAAACAAGAATGTACTTGAGTTGTCGAGACAAGGAGGTTGCGCTTTGATTCTGGACAAAACAACCGATACGTCAGGGCTGACACAAGTTGTTGACCTATCTGATGAATTGCAGCCTGTTTTCGACAAAGCCGCTGAAAAATATGCTTCGTGTGATATTGAACTGTACTTTGTCTTCCGCTGCCTTCCCGATGAATATGGGTGCAAATCAAACGTCAGACATGTGAAGGCAGAAAAGGTAATCTATTTCGATATGACGGTTAGTGAAGACCGTTATAAGACCTGGAGCAAAAGTAAACAGCGATATGCATTAGGCCATGCGTTTTATACGTTTGTGAGCGACAAGATGAAGAAGTATAAGATAGATCATCTGGATAGGGATGCATTTATTGCAGATATGGGTGCGTGGCTTAAAGAAATTGGATGGTTGCAGACGGAAGAGGAAGCAGAGTTGAATGAGATGCAGGAGAAGTATGAGTAGAAACGGGTGAGTTCAATCATTCTTAGAGTAACCTATAAGAAATAAGTTAAGTGTCAAAATAGCAGTATCTGGCCGACTGATTAGTCGGTTCTTTTAATAATAGACAAATCAGAGCATTTCTGAGCAAGAAGATTCCAGAGGGTTCTTTTACACTGTAAAAGAAAGGAGATGAGAGATCCTGGAAATATTTAAACTGCTTCACCAATCGATTGATTATGTGGAACGACATCTTCATTTGCCAATTGAGATTGAAGATATTGCTAGGGCAGGCATGAGTTCGAAGTATCACTTTCAGCGAATGTTTCATGCAGTAACCGGCGTAACGGTTACCCAGTACGTAAGAAACAGACGTCTCACACTTGCGGCTCAGGAGTTAGCAGGAACAAACTGTAAAGTTATTGATGTTGCACTTAAGTATGGTTATGAAAGTCCAGCAGCTTTTACAAAAGCGTTCCAAAGGATGCATGGGGTAACACCTCTTGAGGCGAAGAAAATGAATGTGAAACTTAAAGCATTTCCTCGAATCTCCTTTCAAATTCAGGTTAGAGGTGAATCAGAGATGAATTATCGATTTGTCGAGGAAAAAGGCTCTATTGTATTTGGGAAAAGCGTTATCATCCATGAAGATGCGTATAAAGAGATACCCGTATTTGTGGAGGGCATTTGGAAAGATGGGACCCATGGTCAGATACTCAAGTTGTTAGAGAAACCGGATGGATCATTGTTATATGGGTATCATTATGATTTTGCTGAGAATGGTTCGAGGCGGTATTTGATGGGAGCAGAAGTGCCAGAGGGCATTCAGGTACCGGATGAATTTACTGTCCTTCCTATACCTGATCAAACTTATGCTGTTTTTGACAGCCGAGGGACGATGCCAGATGATGTCGAAATTGATGTAAGCATTCAGGATATTTGGAAACGGATCTACACCGAGTGGTTCCCGTCAACGAATTTTGAACAAGTGGAAGGACCCTGTATAGAAAAATATTACTGGGTGGATGAACGGGAGAAGGATTTCATCACTGAAGTATGGATTCCGATTCGTAAAATTGAAGAGGACATTAAATCATTGTAAGGAATGATTACCGTATAAAGAAGAAAGATGGAAAATGGCCAGCAATTTATCCAAAATGGATTATTATCTAGTTCTTTTGAGAAAGAAGGTTGGAAATCTTGGTGATGAATGCACTATTAAGAGGTGGAATACCCTTCGTGATTATGAACGGTATCGCTCTGATCCTTTATTCTCAAGGAAAATATGCTGACGCTAAAGGCACATTTGTTGCAAGTCTGATTGCTCTTTTTGTCGGTGCTGCAACTGTTATTTATAACATAGAACATTGGACTTTGGCGAAAAAAAGCGGTATCCATTTTACTGTAATGCTTGTGACCATTTATCCGATCCTGCTGTTAAGTGGCTGGTTTACGATTCATTCTGTTTTCGATGCTTTTAAAGTTTTCCTGTTTTTTATCTTTGTTGGGATCATTTTATGGTCTGTACTTTTCACATTAACCCAATTTTTCTCTCGATAAATTGCTCAACAAAAAGAAGCCCTCTTTCGAGAGCTTCTTTTTCATGGGAGAGGAGAAACCGGACGAAGAGCTTATGGGGAAACGTAAGTCTTCTCCGCGGTTGTCTACGACACTTGTGATGTCGATAATTATAGAATGGCCCAAGGGTTTCCTTTTTATACATATTGCTCAACAGTATTTTTCAAACGGAACCTGATTGTGGTACGATAGCTTTATCAATAAACTTACATAGAGAGAAAAGGTGACACATTCGTGAGAGTGGTATCTGGAAGTGCGAAGGGCAGGCCGCTGAAGGCAGTTCCCGGCACAGGTACGCGTCCAACCACTGATAAGGTGAAGGAAGCGTTGTTTAGTATGATTGGTCCTTATTTTGAGGGCGGGGCAGCATTGGATCTGTTTGCAGGCAGTGGAGGTCTTGGTATCGAGGCGCTGAGCCGCGGCATGGACAAGGCTGTTTTTGTTGATCTGGAATCGAAAAGTATTGAAGTGATCCGCGAAAATCTGAAGGCAACGAGGCTGGAGGATCAGGCGGCTGTATATCGGAATGACGCAGGTCGTGCGCTCAAAGCGCTGGCTAAACGTAACGCAACATTTGATCTGGTGTTTCTCGATCCGCCCTATCGCATGAAGAACGGGCACGAGTTAATGTTAACGATGCACGAACTGGAGCTGCTTACCCAAGGTGCAACCATCGTGCTTGAGTATGAATCCAAACATGAATACCCGGAGCAATTTGGCCCGTTTGAGCAAACGCGTAAAGCGGTGTACGGTGAGACAGCTGTATCCATTTACGATTACGTACCCGGTGCGGCAGAGGATGAAGAAAACAGCATCACAGAAGAGGAGGCTCCTCATGACTGAAATGATTCATCGGCAGGAACGTATTGCCGTATACCCAGGAAGCTTTGATCCCGTAACGATGGGACATCTCGACATAATTGCGAGAGCGTCTAAACAGTTTGACCGTGTCATCGTCGCTGTATTGAACAATATGAGTAAAAATCCGCTGTTCACGGTAGAGGAACGCAAAGAGTTAATTCTTACTGTAACCAGCCACCTGCCGAATGTGGAAGTGGATAGCTTCCGTGATCTGACCGCTAATTATGTACGGCAAAAGGAAGCGCAGGTTATCGTTCGCGGCATCCGCTCCGTAACCGATTTTGAATATGAGTTGCAACTCGCGTCGACCAACAGCAAGTTGAACCCGGATGCAGAAACGATTTTTATGATGACCAACCCGAAATACTCCTACCTCAGTTCTAGTATCGTTAAAGAAATCGCCCACTATCATGGGGATGTAACGGATCTGGTATCGCCTGAAGTTGAAGCTGCGCTTCGTCAGAAGATCAGCGAGAAAAAAGGCGGTTAATCCATAAGGTAAGGCCCGAGAGACTAATCATTACCCCAAGAAGTAAAGCGAGACTTAGGGCTGCTACAGGGAAGCTGTTCCAGATGAGTTGCCATGTACTTGTGGTGTCTGGAAATTGCAGAAACGGCCAATAGAATAAAGAGTTTGAGCGCTCTACCGCAGTGGTCTGCCATGTGGTCGATACTTCTGTGCTGTAACGGCTGAATGGTTCCCACAACCAGAGGGTAAGACTAAAGGCGGTTAACCCATGTCCTAATCGAACGATAATGAAAAAGAGCATGGAATGCAGTCCGGGGATGGCTGTTCTTAGCATCGACGAGACTTGTAGGTGCGAGCATACGCCTCCCCAGCCAAGCGCACCTGCCAGGAATGCCATCAGTAGGGCGGGTGCTATTGCTGTTTTGCTAATGTGGTATGTCCCCAGGTGAAGCTCCAGCACAGAAGGCCAAACTGCAGCTGAAATACCGGGAGTCAGATAGAGTGAGAGTAACCGGATAAATACAGCAAAAACGATGATGTATCCTCCAGTTAATAATAGAATTTGTACGGCCTGAGATACGGTGTCCCCCAGTAATTTGCCAAACCCTCGTGCGTCCCGGCTATGTGCTTCTCTAGCGGCTCGCAACATGCGCGAACCGATGCGGAGTTTCTGAGAATCTGGAGCTAAGGGAGGCAACTGCTTCTTTTCTGTCTCTGTGTGATCTTGGGCTGGAGAGAGAGAATGGACATCATTATTAGGTGACATGGAGTCTGGTACAAGATTTTTTTTGCGGGATGCAGGAATGAGACGAATGGCAACGGCTGCTGCAATCCAGCCACTGATCCAGTGTATAATGAGGAGAAAATATCCAGCGGCAGGATTATGAAGAAAAGCACCTCCAATAACCAGCAGAATCATCATAGGGTTGGCAAAATGAGCTGCTGCCGTAATAATAACCGCCTGTCTGGCGGTCATTTGTTGATCCTTGAGTAATCGAGATACGGCATCTACGGCGGTTGGAAAACCTCCACACATGCCCACAGCGAGAACGAACCCGGTATGGCCGGGTAGCTTGAACAAACGCCTCATCAGGGGCTCTAGCAGAACCCCCAGGGCGTGGGTAAAGCCAAACGCGGTCAGCATCTGGGATAACATCAGGAACGGCAGCAGGGCAGGAAAGACAATTTTCCACCAGATGTCGAGTCCTTGAATGGATGCGTCGAACGCTTCTTTCGGAGATGCAACTATTGCAACAACCAGCATGAATGCACTGGTGCTCAGGAATACGGTTCGTACCAAACCCGGACTTCGAACCTCACTGGATACGGTCATCGTTTCACCTCATATCAATTAACGCCCCTCGGGCATTGGGATTATAGTGGACGGCCGAATCACGTTCGTAAACGGTTCGGCCTTGACCGGATAGACGGCGAATCATCCTGCGGCCTATCCGGCCTGTACCATTGTATGCAGGAACAACAAGGTGTTAGACTTGGATTATAATCATATGGAATAAGATGAGCTAAATGAATTACACAAAGCAACTCTTGTGGAGTGGGTTCAGCTTGTATAGAGATAAGAACGGAGGCTCATGAGATGAATCGGTTCCGGAAAACAGGTGGTTTCAGAGCTTCGATCTACGTGATCGCGGTGGCTCTTATTGTTTATCTTACGGTGTACATGCCAACGCCGTATATTATTTATAAACCCGGCAGTGCGGATGAAGTTAAACCCATGGTTACCGTGAAGGACGGTGACAAAGATGAAAAAGGCGTATTCATGATGACCACCGTGTCGGCAACGTATGCCAATTTATTTTTGTTAGGCACTTCGTATTTTGATAAAAATGCACAAGTGGATAAAAAGGAAGATCGTCTGCGTGGTAAAAGCGAGGCGGAATACTCCGCTGAACAAGTCTGGTTCATGAGTGATTCGCAATCCTCTGCCATGGAAGCGGCCTATGAGAAAGCGGGCATTGCATACTCCATTGTGCCTGAAAACATCTTTGTGTTTGGTCTTTCGGAAAATCCCAAACCGGATGGAGATATTGAACCCGGAGATATTATTCTGGGTGTGAACGGTACAGCTACACCGGATAATACGGTGCTTGCCAAACAGCTGGAAGGAAAAAAAGCCGGGGATACGGTGGAGATGCAATTGGAGCGCGGCGGTGAAACGATTAGCCGGGATATCACGCTGGTTGAGGTGAAAGACAGCAAGACAGGCAAGATGCGTACTGGACTTGGGGTGATGATTGGTGCCGTGCAGAAGGTGAAGCCGGAAGACCCGAACAAACAAATCACATTTTCAAGCACGCAGGTGGGAGGTCCATCTGCCGGGTTAATGTTCACGTTGGAGATTTATAATCAGTTGACTCCTGGTGATCTGACCAAGGGACATCGGATTGCTGGTACAGGTACGATTACGAAAGATGGTGTTGTAGGAGCCATTGGCGGTGTGCAACATAAAATTGTCGCTGCCGACCGTAAAAAGGCAGAAATTTTCTTTGTACCTAAAGACAACTACAAAGAAGCTGAGGCCAAAGCAAAAGAAATCAACACTCCAATGAAGCTTGTGCCCGTAAGCACACTCGATGATGCGTTAGCCTTCTTGAAAACTCTGTCTGTGAAGTCTTAAGTGAAATAAGAGTATCTTACTAGAAGATTGGACTTAGAAGAGCTTGGGCAGTGACCTCTTTTAAAATAAGAAGGTACGCTCGGAAAAACAGTTATAGGAGATTCATAAAAAAGAGCGAGAAAGCAATGAGAAAAAGGGATGTAAATTAAGTGTCCAGGTCAGGTTGAATAATACGATAAGTGTTGTGCATTGGTAGGATACATGTGTAAGACGTTGCTTTTAAAAAATCGAAATGACAAAATCCCCTGTGATGACAGCCAAAGGCTCGGCACAGGGGATTTTTTGCTGGTTCTATAGTTTGTAGGGCGAGATGAGTCAGATTCTCACGGGTGATTCGTAGTAGTCGCTATACATTATGCGTGATATGTTGCGCGAATCCTGTTGGTCATGGGCAAGAGCATAGGCGGCTTGCGCCTGGATATCCAACTCCAGTTGAGCATGTTCAAACGTTGAGGGTTTCATTACAACAGACAGGGTGGCTGTTTTTTTCATCTGTTTGAGCAGACTCTGGCCTGTTGAAGTGAAACCGAGGACACGCAGATATCCGGGTCCGGTGGCTAATCGCTCTGGTGAACACTCTTCTTTTGTGTGGTTCAGGAGCAGGTGGGCGAGCATGCGCTGCAGTTTGGTGCGCGTGTAACGCCGGGTTTTGAGCGCATTCAGGAGAGCCTCGACTGAAGGCTCGGGGAGCTGGGCGAGTGCACGTATGAGCCGATGCTCCAGTCCTTCCGTGACTTCGGCAATACGTTCCAGCTCGGAGGCACGGCGGGTGGCCGCGATGTGCAGCAGCGGCTGGGCGAAGCGCTCCCAGTGCATGGGAGCGCGTCCTTCTTGCCATTCGCGATGCAGAATGGCAAGGGTTGCCGCCGGCACATATGGTGCGGCGGCTTTGGGCCCGTCCGCCAGCAGCAGGCGGCGGACAGCTGTGGCACTGGCGATCGCCCCCGGGCCGGGCGTCGCCTGATGATAGGCGGCACCGGTACGTGCCGCCGTCAAGGGCTGGATCGCGCTGCCAAGCCGTTGCAGCGCGATGAGGTAGTGTAGCCCAAGCGAATTGTTGGGCTGCTCCAGCAGTGCCGCGGCGTCGTGAGCATCGACGCCGCCGGGCGCCAGCGCTGCCGCCGCGCCTGCGTACGCGGCGGGGTAGCTGGCGCCCTCCCGTAGGCGGCGCGCGATATCCTCGCGCAGCCCTGCGGGCTCCACAGCCAGCACGCGCGCAATGCGCTGCAGGCTGTCGATGTCGCCGGACTCGCTGCCAAAGCAGAGCGAGTCCACAACCCCGGTGCGGTGCAGCAATGATACCGCACCGAAGGCAAACCACTCCGCCGGTTGAACCGCATAGGCAACCGGCAGTTCAATCACCAGATCGGCGCCAGCATGGAGCGCCATCTCGGTGCGTGCCCTTTTACCAACGATGGCGGGTTCGCCACGCTGGAGAAAAGGGCCGCTCATCACGGCAACAACGGCGTCTGCTTCGCTAAGCCGCCGCGATTCATTCAGATGATGCACATGTCCGTTGTGCAACGGGTTATATTCCACAATAACGCCTACAGCTTTCATGAGCGTTACTCCTTCCTGTCGCGTTGAAATCTCCCATGGGGTCGTTAATCACGCGGGTCATGACATTTTTACAATATAGGATAGCATACATTTGTTTGTTCACCGTCAAAGCTCATTTTACCTCTTTCATCATAGAATAGAGCTGGCATTAGAGCAAATGATGAAAAAAGGCACAGAACCTGCATCCGCAGATGCAGCCTGTACCTGAAATATAGTTGTTATTATCTTTCTTTCCGACTGTATTTTATGCTCACACATTCTCCGTAGCAGGAGCAAGACTGGCTTTTGGCCCGAAAAATTCATAATGGATACGATCTTCTGCAACACCAATGGACTGAAGTTCTGCATATACCGAACGCATAAACGTGACAGAGCCGCACAGATAATAGTTCGCATCCGGTTCTTGAATGACTTGACGAAGCCATGCCGCATCCATGTATCCCTGTTTGTAAACCAGCTCATTTTCCAGATCGGAATCGGCAGGAGAAGTGTAACAATAGTGTGCGTTGAGATTAACATGCTCCTGAGCCAGTTGACTTACGTGATCGCGGAACGCGTGCGATAATCCGTTCGGGCTAGCATGTAAAAAGGTAATGGAACGCTGATCATCCGACTCCAACATTGTATTCAGCATGCTGACCATAGGGGTTATCCCTGCACCTCCGCTTAACAGCACAACAGGACGCGGATCTTCCATATCCAATGTGAAATCACCCGCAGGAGCGGAAAGTTCGACCAGGCTCCCCTCTGTAATATGATTGTGAAGATAATTGGAAATTACACCGTCAGGGCGATCCGATCCGCCCGACTCACGTTTCACGGATATACGATAATAGGGTTTGCCAGGTGCGTCGGAAAGGGTATACTGACGAATCTGAGTGAATTCCTGTCCGGCAGGCTGGATTTTAATGCTGATATATTGTCCTGCCTTGTATGAAGAGATAGACTTGCCATCCTCCGGTATCAAATAAAACGAAGTGATGAGTTCGCTTTCTTGTACTTTTTTGGCAACTTTGAAGGTTCTGAAACCGTCCCATCCACCCGTTTGATTTGCGGCTTCGCTGTACATATCCTGCTCAATGCCTATAAAGGCATCTGCAATCCCTTGATAAGCATCGCCCCAAGCGGCTAAAATTTCATCAGTTGCGGCATCACCGAGTACATCTTTGATGGCTTGAAGCAGATAAGTGCCAACGATAGCGTATTGTTCAGGTACAATGCCGAGGCTACGGTGTTTGTGAGCAACCTGACGAACGGCTGGCAAAATAGCTGCGAGGTTATCGATGTGCATTGCCGCGGTGTAAACCATGTTGGCGAGTGCGGCTTGCTGACGGCCTTGTTTTTGATTTGCGTGATTGAAAATGTTTAATAGCTCCGGGTGAGCCGTAAACATCGTTTGATAGAAATGGCGTGTAATGGCTTCTCCATGAACTTCAAGTACGGGTACTGTAGATTTGATTACGTCAATCGTTTGTTGGCTTAACATGTAATTTCCCTCCCGATTTTCTTTGAAATATCAATAATGGATGGTTATAAAAATGGTTGTGAAAGTTACTTTGTGATTGAATCTACGACAAGTATAGGCATCAGGTCTAGCGACCTGTGTGACATAGATCACACCATTCGTTAACGATTGGTGACCGATGTAAGGAGTGGAGAGCATCAGATATAAGTAAGGGATAGAATCGTAAGTATAGATCCTATAGATGACTTGTAGTTATGATGGAGTAGGTCTATAATAGATCAGATGTGACGGCTGAATCGGAGTGATTGTTTTCCAGAAAGGGTGTAAAGTTAAAAGTGTTGACAAACCTCTTGGAAAATCGGTATAATGATTTTTGTTTGTTAAGTCAGTTTCATAAATCTTTTGTGAGTGACAGACAGCATACATACAGTCAGGAATGAACGCACATATTAGGATCGTCTTGTACTGTATACTGCCGCCATTCGTTAGACAACTATTTATGAAATTGGTTTCGTTTGGAGTGATAGAACATGATAATGCCATTTCGCAAAGTGGCAACCAGTGATCGCCCCCTGCGCTTTAACGAACAGTGGGATATCAAACATCTGGTTTCTAACCGACAAGATATCACAGCCGTTACTCCGCTGACTGCAGATTTGTCTGCAGAGATCAGAGAGGAGAACGTTGTGGATGTTCATGGCAAACTGACAGTAGGGGTGGACATGTTGTGCTCCCGTTGTCTCAAGCCACTAAGTGAACATTTTCATATTGATTTTCATGAGCAATTCAAGCAGGGAAAACAACCGGAGGAATTATCTGAAGATGACGATACTCTCTATGTGGATGAGGATAGCGTTGATCTGAAAGGTTATGCCGAGGAAGCTTTTCTGCTGGATCTTCCGTTTGTACCGCTCTGTAGCGAGACATGCAAAGGACTTTGTCCTAAGTGTGGCCATGAGCTGAACGAAGGTGACTGCGGTTGCGATAACCAGGTTATTGATCCGCGGCTTGCAGGACTCAAGGATTTTTTTAAATGAGCATGATTGAAAATCGAACGTAACTACTACCTGCAAAGGTTGATTTTGATAAGGAGGTGGGAATAATGGCAGTACCTCAACGGAGAACGTCCAAGACGCGTCGCGACAAACGTCGCACTCACTTTAAATTGGCTGTACCGGGCATGGTGAAATGTGAACAATGCGGCGAATTGAAGCTTGCTCACCACGTGTGCAAAGTGTGCGGAACGTACAAAGCAAGAGAGATCATCTCTCAATAATAGCTACACATCAAGCAACACTTCATTTCGATGAGGTGTTGCTTTTTTGTGTAAAGAAAAGTGAACGCATAAGCTTGTTCAAGCGGGTATGTATGCTTGTTACACATGTTCATCAGCACTTTGATGAAGTGATGTGAATTTGTTATACTAGCCTTTCTTTTTGACACAGGATGAGATATACTATAGTTTAGTACCAGGTTCTAAGATTTGACGTTACATACAGATCATCATACACTTTTATTTAGAAGCTCCCTGAATAAGCAGGGCTACAGCATATAAAGAAGTAAGGTTTGAAAGAACGAACCTAAAGGTAGGTTCTGGAAACGATACAGCGGGGGGTGTCAGGCATCGAGCGTTTACCGAAGAGACAGAGGCAACAGCAGTTAACCAAAATGATAGACGAGAATCCGTTTGTGACCGATCAGGAGCTTACACGTCAATTGAAGGTAAGTATCCAGACGATCCGTCTTGACAGGCTGGAACTTGGCATACCGGAGCTTCGGGAACGGATGAAACTGATGGCGGAGCGCTCGTATGATCAGGTGCGATCACTGCCCCTGCATGAGATTATCGGTGACATTGTGGATTTACAGCTGGACAAGAGCGGGATATCCTTATTTGAGATCAAAGAGGAACATGTTTTTTCAAGAACAGGTATTGCCCGCGGGCACTATGTCTTTGCACAAGCGAATTCACTTGCTGTCGCTGTCATTAATGATGAGATTGCGTTAACTGCTTCGGCAGATATACGTTTTGTTCGCTCTGTTCGTTTGGGAGAAAAGTGTATTGCCAAAGCTTATGTGAAATCAATTCCCGGTCAGAAGGGGAAAGCCAAAGTTGAAGTGTTCACCTATGTTGGTGAAGAAATGGTGTTCCAAGGTAATTTTGTGATCTATCATTCAGGTGGAGAAGACAGCAAAGAAGGAGGTCATATGGAATGAGAATCGTCATTGATGCCATGGGAGGAGATCATGCTCCTGCGTCAACCGTAGAAGGGGCTATTGCCGCAGCTACGGAATGGGCGGATACACAGATCGTCCTGGTTGGCGATGAAACCAAGATTGAACCTCTTTTAAGTCAGTCAGGAGCAAGACCAGCCAATTTGAGCGTTCGGCACGCTTCCGAAGTGATTGGTTCAGATGATGAGCCGGTAAAGGCAGTAAGGCGCAAAAAGGATTCTTCCATGGTTGTAGCCGGACGTATGGTCAAAGAGAAGGAAGCCGACGCCATGATCTCGGCAGGGAATACAGGGGCGTTAATGACGGCTGGTTTGCTTGTTGTAGGCCGGATGGACGGGATTGAACGTCCTGCACTTGCCCCCATGATTCCCACGATGGATGATGTAGGTGTGCTTGCGTTAGACCTCGGTGCGAATATGGATGCTAAACCGGAACACTTGGCACAATACGCGCTGATGGGCAGTTTGTACCGGCAAAAAGTACAAGGCATTGCCTCCCCGAGAGTGGGGTTGCTCAACGTGGGCACAGAGCCGGGCAAAGGCAATGAGCTGACCAAACATGCCTATCCGCTCTTAGAACAGCTTCCGATTCGTTTTGTGGGGAATGTAGAGGCACGTGATGTACTGACTGGTGCCTGTGATGTGCTGGTGTGTGACGGGTTTGCAGGCAACATCCTGCTGAAATCACTGGAAGGCGCGGCAGGAGCGATATTCGGTCTGCTCAAAGAAAAATTTACTTCATCCTTCAGAAATAAATTGGCTGCGGCGGTACTCATGCCAGAATTGCGTGGGTTAAAGAGCAAACTTGATTATACGGAGCACGGTGGTGCCCCATTGTTAGGTTTGAGTGGACTGGTCGTCAAAAGCCATGGTTCCGCTGACGGCAATGCGATCAAAAATGCCGTGCGTCAGGCACGGATTGCAGTACAAAACCAGTTGGTGGAGAGCATATCTAAGGAAATTAGTGGGAAGTGAGTGACGATATGAATAATTTGCGCCCAGTAGGGATTATTGGTACAGGTAAATATGTGCCGGAGAAAATTTTGACAAACAGTGATTTGGAAAAAATGGTCGATACGAATGACGAGTGGATTGTCAGTCGTACAGGTATTAAGGAGCGGCATATCGCTGCACCGGATCAAGCTACTTCTGATCTAGCCTATGAGGCAGCAATAAAAGCGCTTGAATCTGCTGGCATGACAGGCAGTGATCTGGATCTGATTATCGTTGCTACGATTACACCGGACTCCTCTTTCCCGTCGACAGCTTGCATTCTGCAAGATAAACTGGGTGCCAAGGGCGCTGCTGCATTTGATTTGTCTGCTGCTTGTTCCGGGTTTGTATACGGTCTTGCAACGGCAACCAGTTTCATTCAAAGCGGCATGTACAACAACGCGCTTGTTATTGGTGCAGATTGTTTGTCACGTATTACAGACTACACAGACCGCAACACTTGTGTTCTTTTCGGTGATGGAGCAGGAGCTGTCGTTGTTGGTGAAGTTCCGGAAGGCCGTGGTTTCAAAGCATTTGATCTCGGTGCAGAAGGGGCAGGAGGCAGTCTTCTTAACATTGAAGGCGGTGGTTCACGTCTGCCAGCAAGTGCGGAAACGATCGAGAACAAAAAGCATTATATCTATATGAACGGCCGTGAAGTGTTTAAATTTGCTGTTCGTGTCATGGGTACAGCAACGATTGAAGTTCTTCGCAAAGCTGGCATGGATCGCACGGATGTTGATTTGTTCGTTCCACATCAGGCGAATGTTCGAATTATTCAATCGGCTATGCAACGACTTGAACTTCCAGAGGAGAAAGTGGTTGTCAATGTAGACAAGTATGCGAACACGTCGGCGGCATCCATTCCACTTGCACTGGTTGAAGCTGCAGAAGAAGGCCGTATGAAAGCAGGAGATACTGTTTTGATGGTTGGTTTCGGCGGCGGTTTAACTTGGGGCGCATCCGTACTCGTATGGTAAACTAGACAGCTGGAGGATGAATGAAATGGGTAAAATCGCTTTTGTATTCCCTGGACAGGGATCACAAAAAGTAGGTATGGCCAAAGATGTATATGAGTCTGTACCTGCAGCCACGGAAGTTTTTCGCACAGCAGATGAGGCGCTGGGCTTCTCGCTGAGCAACCTGATCTTTGAAGGACCAGACACGGAGCTGAAACAGACATCCAATACCCAGCCGGCACTGCTCACCGCGAGTATTGCACTGCTGGAAGCTTTCAAAGAAAAAGGAATTGAGGCAGACTACGTTGCAGGTCATAGCTTGGGCGAATACAGTGCACTAGTGGCAGCGGGTGTTCTTTCCTTTGAGAATGCTGTGCAAATTGTCCGGGCACGTGGTCAGTATATGGAAGAAGCTGTTCCAGGTGGACAGGGAGCAATGGCTGCTGTACTGGGTGCGGATCGGGAAGCGCTGGGGGTGCTTTGCCGTGAAGTGTCAGAAAGCGGAGATACAGTTGAACTTGCCAACATTAACTGTCCTGGACAAATCGTTATTTCGGGTGTAAAAGAGGGCGTTGCTGCCGTGTCAGAACGGGTGAAGGAAGCAGGTGGCAAGCGCGCAATTGCAATTGAAGTAAGTGGTCCGTTCCACTCTTCATTGATGAAAGGCGCTGCCGATAAGCTGGTCGATAAGCTGAGTACAGCGACGTTCTCACCTGCGAAGGTTCCTGTGGTAGCTAACGTAACCGCAAGACCTGCTGAAGATGGACAATTTCAGAACTTGCTTACCACCCAGGTCTATTCTCCGGTTTTATGGGAAGACAGTGTGACATGGCTGATTGAGCAAGGTGTGGATACGTTTGTTGAGATTGGTTCAGGCAATGTATTAACCGGTTTGATTAAAAAAACAGATAAAACCGTAAAATTATACAATGTAAACAGTCTTGAAACCTTGGAAGCAACCGCTGCTGATCTTAAAAAATAATTAAATCACATAAGCAAAACTATTTATTTACACTTTAACGGAGAGGACAGAAAAAAACTGGGAAAGCGAAGCTGAAAGCTTTCTGAAAGAAAGCTGCATCGGAAGCATATGCTTCGCCTTTATCACCAGATTTTTCCCTTTGGAAAAGGGAATCAAGAAAATCTGGGGATAACAGCGATTGAAAGGTTATTCTGTCACCTTAGTGGCTGTGTAAATAATCGAAGTTCAACTTATGTAGATTCAGGGAGAGGAGGAATGGTTATGTCTAAACCGTTAGAAGGTAAAAATGCATTAGTAACCGGAGCATCCCGCGGAATTGGCCGCAGTATTGCACTTGCCCTGGCTGAAGCCGGAGCGAATGTTGCTGTAAACTATGCGGGCAGTCAGGCTGCGGCAGAGGAAGTGGCCGAAGAGATTCGTGCAAAAGGTGTTCAGGCGATTACGATTCAGGCGAATGTAGGTCAGATGGTTGAAGCGGAACAGATGGTGAAAACAACGCTTGAAGCATGGGGCAATGTCGATATTCTGGTGAATAATGCGGGGATTACACGGGACAACCTCATTATGCGGATGAAAGAAGAAGAGTTCGATCAAGTTATCGAAACGAATCTTAAAGGGGTGTTTAACTGTCTGAAGGCAGTAACACGTCCAATGATGAAACAACGTTCAGGAAGAATTATTAACATCTCTTCTGTCGTTGGTGTGCTGGGTAATCCGGGTCAAGCCAACTACGTGGCTGCCAAAGCGGGAGTTATCGGTTTAACGAAGGCTTCTGCTCGAGAACTTGCTTCTCGCGGAATTACGGTGAACTGTGTTGCACCGGGCTTCATTGAAACCGATATGACCAAGGAATTGTCTCAAGAGCTGGTCGATGGTATGCTTAGTGGCATTCCGTTGTCCCGTCTGGGACAGCCGGATGAAATTGCTGGTGTGGTTACATTCCTTGCATCAGAAGCTTCATCTTATATGACAGGTCAAACACTGCATGTCGATGGCGGCATGTACATGTAAATTTCCTGGGCTTTGAATCAAAGTCGGGGAACAGGCGCTGGACGATCCGAAATGCCGGAAAAAGGCCGGGTTCCCCGGCCGGGAGCCGCATATGTCTTCTATGGCATTTTGCCTGCGATTCTCGTATAATACCAAGGAGGAGGTGAACCGGATGTCCGATGTATTGGAGCGTGTAAAACGCATCGTCGTCGACCGCTTGGGCGCAGACGAAGCTGAAGTTACACTTGAAGCATCTTTCAAAGAAGATTTGGGTGCTGATTCTTTGGATGTAGTGGAATTGGTCATGGAATTGGAAGATGAATTCGATTTGGAAATCTCTGATGAAGATGCAGAAAAAATTACGACCGTAGGTGAAGTTGTAAACTACATACAATCTCATACCTAAAGTCAATTCAGTCCCGCTCCTGTTTTCGAACAGGCGGGACTTCTCATCATTCATTGGTTTTTCACATCCCGCAGACAAGGTGCTTGCTGATCTTTGGAGAGGCGTCTTGCATTCGAGTCTGCGGATATTCCCACAAAATACTTGCGTAATGCAGTCGATATAGAGGTGAGTCGGTTGAAACAAAGAGTTGTAATTACCGGAATGGGCGTAATGACATCGCTCGGAAAAGATATAGAGACGTTCTGGGGCAGTTTAATGGCAGGAAAGTCCGGAATTTCTCAGATTGAGGCATTTGATGTTAGTGAATACACGACACAGATTGCAGCCGAGATCAAAGATTTCAACCCGGAAGAATATATGGATCGAAAAGATGCACGGAAGATGGATCGTTTTGTACAGTTCGCTGTGGCAGCTGGTTTCAAAGCTGTGGAAGATAGTGGTCTGAAAATCAACGAAAACATTGATGCAGAACGTTTTGGTGTATCGATTGGTTCTGGTATTGGTGGATTGGGAACTTGGGAAGATCAGCACAATGCGCTTTTGCAAAAAGGCCCTA
The DNA here is from genome assembly GCF_057597225.1 of Paenibacillus sp. NN59. Taxonomy (NCBI): domain Bacteria; kingdom Bacillati; phylum Bacillota; class Bacilli; order Caryophanales; family Paenibacillaceae; genus Paenibacillus; species Paenibacillus sp. NN59. Next base: position 2,482,879 of record NZ_CP199678.1, read on the forward strand.
AACGTGTGAGCCCGTTCTTTATTCCGATGATGATTTCGAATATGGCATCTGGACAGATGTCCATTTCACTTGGTGCCAAAGGACCGAACATCAACGTTGTTACCGCTTGTGCAACAGGAACACACTCCATTGGAGATTCGTTCAAGTTGATTGCCAATGGCGATGCAGATGCGATGATCTGCGGCGGTGCTGAAGCAACCATTAGGCCAACTGGACTTGCAGGTTTCTGCGCGATGCGTGCGATGTCTACACGTAATGACGATCCTACGAAGGCAAGCCGTCCTTTTGATACAGGTCGTGACGGATTTGTTATGGGTGAAGGTGCCGGAATTCTGATTCTGGAATCTCTGGAACATGCTCAGGCTCGTGGCGCACGAATCTACGGTGAAGTAATCGGTTACGGTCTGACAGGTGATGCACACCATATGACAGAACCAGATCCAGATGGAGCAGCACGTTGTATGACGATGGCGCTTCGCAATGCAGGCATTCAGCCGGAAGAAGTGGATTACATCAATGCACACGGAACTTCAACACCAGTAGGTGACCGTTCCGAAACGTTAGCCATCAAAAAGGCGTTTGGCGATCATGCGTACAAGCTTGCCGTAAGTTCCACCAAGTCCATGACAGGCCATATGCTTGGCGCTGCGGGCGGGGTAGAGGCAGTTATCTGCGGATTGTCCCTGACACATCAGACACTGGCTCCAACGATCAACCTGGAAGATCAGGACCCTGAATGTGATCTGGATTACGTGCCTAACGTTCCACGTCAAACCAAAGTGAATGTAGCAATGTCCAATTCATTTGGATTTGGCGGTCACAACGCTACCATTATTCTCAAAAAATTTGAAGCATAAGGGGCTAGTTCGTTTGAGTGAAGATCTGAAGCAGTTACAACAAAAACTTCAAATCAAATTTGACAACAGGCAGCTTCTAAAACAAGCGTTTACCCATGCTTCTTACGTAAACGAACACCGATTCAGTCAACATCAGGATAACGAACGTCTGGAGTTTCTGGGCGATGCTGTATTGGAGTTGACTGTATCGGAGTACTTGTATCATCTGTATCCTAACCGTCCGGAAGGAGAACTAACAAAGATGCGGGCATCCATTGTCTGTGAACCTTCCCTGGTCAAATTTGCTGAAGCGCTTAGTTTTGGACAATATGTACTTCTTGGAAAAGGTGAGGAATTAACTGGAGGACGTACACGTCCAGCTCTTCTGGCGGATGTGTTCGAGTCATTTATAGGTGCATTATACCTGGATCAGGGTCTTGAACCTGTGCGAGCATTTCTGGATCAGCATGTGTTTCCGTTAATCGTTGTTGGCAGCAAGCTGCAAATGAGTGATTACAAAACAGAGTTGCAGGAACTCACACAGCATCACAATATGGGGGCTCTGGAGTACCGGATCGTCGAAGAGCGGGGACCAGCCCATGAACGTGAGTTTGTCTCGGAAGTCCATATGGGCCAAGAACGACTTGGCCGAGGTACAGGACGCTCCAAAAAAGAGGCGGAACAACAGGCAGCATCTGCGGCGCTTGAACGATTGAAGCTTCCGGAGGCCTGAATTGTACCAGGCAGCGCTTAGACAAACGAAGAGCAAAGAGCAGCCCGCGGGCCCGCCCCGGCGGAAGTAATCGGCCGGACTGCTTTTTGCTCTTTTTTTTGTAAAGAGACTCGGGAGGCATTATCGGATTTTTTACTAGGTGTCGAAGGCATTATTTGAAATTCGCAAGAGGAGGTGACGAGAAGCCCTATGTTTCTGAAACGAATAGAATTGGGTGGATTCAAGTCATTCGCCGACAAAACGGAAATGGAATTTGTTCGTGGCATTACAGCGGTTGTAGGTCCGAACGGAAGCGGTAAAAGTAATATATCCGATGGTATCCGCTGGGTATTGGGGGAGCAAAGTGCCAAGTCACTGCGTGGCGGTAAAATGGAAGATATTATTTTTGCAGGCAGTGATGCGCGTAAAGCTGTCAACTACGGAGAGGTTTCCCTTACACTGGACAATGAGGATCATGCACTCGCTTTGGATTTCGGTGAAGTAACCGTGACCCGTCGTGTTCATCGCAGCGGGGACAGTGAGTATTTTATCAATAAACAATCCTGTCGCTTGAAAGATATCACAGAACTGTTCATGGATACGGGGATCGGTAAAGAGGCTTACTCGATTATTGGACAAGGACGTATTGAGGAGATCTTGAGTACTCGTTCAGAGGATCGTCGCGGTATTTTTGAAGAGGCTTCAGGAATCGTTAAATATAAATCCCGCAAACGAGATGCAACGCGCAAGCTGGATGAGACAGAGCAAAATCTGCTACGTATTCACGATCTTGTAACCGAACTGGAAGATCAGATTGGCCCGCTGAAAGAACAATCCGAGAAAGCCATGCATTACAAGCAACTTCGTTCCGAACTCAAATCAAAGGAAATTTCGATGTATGTGTATCAGATTGAACAGATTCATGCTTCCTGGAGCAAAGCGAGCGAACGTCTGGAATCACTTAAACACGAAGAGGTTGGATTGGCGGCGATTGTATCCACACATGATGCGAAGCTGGAGAATGATCGCAATGCACTGCGTCTGCTGGAAACGGAGACAGAAGAACTTCAGGCTGCTTTGTTGCAATTTAGTGAGGCAACAGAGAAAAGTGAAGGGCATGGAGAACTTCTTCGGGAACGTTCGCGTAATCTGCAAGCGAATCAGGAGCAACTGAGGGAAACGCTGGCGGTGAGCGAGCAGAGACATCAGGAACGTGAAGCTGAGCTGATTGCCTTGCGAGAGAAGTTTGGCAAGCTTGAACTGGAACTGGCTGATGTAAAAAATCGTTTGTCTGAAGAAGAAGCTAAGCTTATCGGTGTTACGGGTGGAATCAGTCAGCAGCAGGAGGAGAGCCTCAAAGGGAACTTGCTGGAACTGATGAATCAGATGGCGCAGGCACGAAACGAAATACGGTATGTGGACCAGCAAAAAGAAACGCTGGAGCGCAGAATGAACCGTGCATCAGAAGAATCCGGCAAATGGGAAGAACAGAAAGAGACGTTAGAAGGCCGTAAAGCAGAGATTCAGAAAAAAGTGGTTCGGTTAGGTAAGGAAATCAGTGAACTGCGCGGGGGTTATATTTCGGAAAGCGAACGGCTGCAGTCTTTGCAAAAACTCCTGGAAGAGAGCCGTGGTACTGTACGTAAATGGGAGCAAAAGCGCGAAGCACAAGTGTCCCGCCGGGATACGATGAAAGAAATGCAAGATGATTTTGACGGCTTCATGCTGGGCGTAAAAGAAGTGCTCAAAGCTTCTCGAAAGGGGACGCTAAACGGAGTACATGGTGCTGTGGCAGAACTCGTTAAAGTTCCCGAAAAGATCGAGCTTGCGGTAGAAACAGCGATGGGGGCTGCGCTGCAGCATATCGTCATGGAGAACGAGGCCGTATCCAGACAGGCTATTGCTTTCTTGAAGCAACGTCAGTTGGGACGTGCAACCTTTCTTCCGCTGGACGTTATTCGTCCTCGTTCAATCGGTGCAGGTGAACGCTCGATGGTTGAGGGTATGGACGGTTTTGTTGGCATCGGTGCTGAACTTGTACAGTATGATTCAAGATATGCCTCGATCATCGGTAGCTTGCTCGGAAATGTCATCATTGCAGAAACGTTGGAGTTTGCGAATAAAATTGCGGCACGTTGTCAGTATCGTTTCCGCGTTGTAACCCTCGAAGGGGATGTCGTCAACGCTGGCGGTTCCATGACTGGCGGCAGTCAGCACAAAAAAAATGGCAGTCTGCTCAGCCGCAAGCGGCAACTGGATCAGCTGGATCAAGATATTGTGGATACCGAGCAGCAGATTGTGAAACTGCATCGCAGTGTGGAAGATGTCAAAGCTCAGCTGGAGCAGTGTCAGGACAAGCTGGATCAGCTACGTCAGTCTGGTGACGATACCCGAAATGCAGAGCAACAGGCCTCGATGGAGATGAAGCAGGTTGAGCATGAACTGCGCCATGTATTGGAGCAGGTCGCTGTGGCAGGTCAGGAAAAGAACGGCTTTACGGAAGAAATTAAGGAACTGGACAAATCCCGGGTTGAAGCGGAGAAAAAACTTGAGCAACTTGAGGAAGAGGAGAAAGCAACTCATCGCGCTATTCATGCAGCAGAGTTTGCCCGGAAGGCCAATGAGTCTGCAAAAGAAGAGTTGCAAACACAGCTGACCGAACTGAAAGTCCGGGAAGGTAAGCTGGATCAGGAACGCTTCTCAAATGAAGAGCAATTGCGGAGATTGGAGCGAGAGGTTGATTCACTAGTCAAAGATCTGCGACAGAATCGTACGTTGCTCGCTTCGATGGAAGCTGATTTTAAGAAAACACAGAGTGAAAGTGTAAAACAGATTGAAGATTTAAACGAGTACAAGCTTAAAAAGGCACAGGCATCTCAAGAATTGGACTTCAAACGTGCCGCGCGCAGTGAACTGTCGAAAAAGCTGGAGCTGGCCGAGAGTGAAACGAAGGAGCAGCGCACACAGCTCAAAGCGGTGGAAGAGCAGATGCGTCAGACTGAAATTTCCGTGAACCGTCTGGATGTTGAGCTGGAAAATATTTTGCGTAAGCTGACAGATGAATATGAGTTAGGCTATGAGCTTGCCAAAGAACGTTATCCAGTGCCTGAAGATGTGGAGAGCACACAAGCTGAGGTACAGAAGTTAAAACGTGCAATATCCGCTCTTGGCGATGTGAATCTCGGTGCAATCGAGGAGTTCCAGCGGGTGAATGAGCGGTATGAGTTCCTGAACGAACAGAAGAATGATCTGGTGGAAGCCAAAACGACATTGTATCAGGTTATCAAGGAAATGGAAGATGAAATGGCGAAGCGTTTCAAATTTACATTTGACGCGATCCGTCGTGAATTTGGTACCGTCTTTACGAAGCTGTTTGGCGGTGGACGTGCTGATCTGGTTCTGATGGACCCTGAGCGACTCCTTGAAACAGGCATTGATATCGTAGCCCAGCCACCGGGTAAGAAACTGCAAAATCTGCAACTGTTGTCGGGGGGAGAACGGGCCTTAACGGCGATGGCGTTGCTCTTTGCCATTCTGCACGTGAAACCTGTGCCATTCTGCGTATTGGACGAAGTTGAGGCTGCCCTGGATGAGGCGAACGTCGTTCGTTTCGCCCAATACTTGCGTGAGTTCTCTGAGCAAACCCAATTTATTGTGGTTACGCACCGGAAAGGCACGATGGAAGAGGCAGATGTCCTATACGGAGTTACGATGGAAGAGGGCGGAGTATCCAAGCTCGTTTCGGTTAAACTGGATGATGAGGAAGCAGACATCGCCTAATTGCATGGAGATTGCTGTGTGCTTCAAATAGGATTCATTTAATTTTACAAAATCATACCATTTACGATTTAATTATCTACACGATGGAGGGGCTTTATGAGTTTCTTTAAAAAGCTACGGGACAGCATTGCAAGTAAAACGGAGTCGGTTACTAAACAGTTTAAGGATGGCCTGGAAAAGACACGCAAAGGGCTTGTGGAAAAAGTAACCGATTTGGTCATTCGCCGCAAAAAAATTGATGAGGAATTTTACGAGGAACTTGAAGAAATTCTGATCGGGGCAGACGTAGGCGTCAATACGGTCATGAATCTGATCGAAGACCTGCGCGCAGAAGTGAAGAAACGCAAAATTGAGGATGCGGCTGAGTTACAGCCTGTGTTGTCCGAGAAACTGACAGATTTGCTTCGTGGGGAACAAAACAATGAACTGAAAATGAATCCGGATGGCATTACGGTTATTTTATTTGTTGGTGTGAACGGTGTTGGTAAAACAACGACGATTGGCAAGCTGGCTCACCGTTTCAAGCAGCAAGGGAAAAAAGTAATTATGGCCGCTGGAGATACGTTCCGCGCCGGAGCGATCGAGCAGCTTGAAGTATGGGGACAGCGTGCAGGCGTTGATGTGATCAAACAGCAATCCGGTTCTGATCCGGCTGCTGTGATGTACGATGCGGTGCAGGCCGCGAAACAGCGCGGAGCCGATGTGTTGTTATGTGATACGGCAGGCCGCTTGCAAAATAAAAGTAACCTGATGGACGAGCTGAACAAAATCTATCGTGTCATTCAGCGTGAGATTCCAAGTGCGCCGCATGAAGTGTTGATGGTGCTGGATGCGACGACGGGACAAAATGCGCTGAATCAGGCCAAACTTTTCGGAGAGAAAAGTGGAGTAACGGGTCTTGTGTTGACCAAGCTTGATGGAACAGCTAAAGGTGGTATTGTAGTGGCAATCCGTCAGGAGCTGGACCTGCCTGTGAAGCTCGTTGGTCTTGGGGAGAAAATTGATGATCTGCAGGAATTTGATTCTGAGCAATTTGTTCACGCGTTGTTCGCAGGATTAATTCAGGAGCAACCGGCAGAGAATGCCGAAGAAGAGAATACACAATCCTGATCTTGGGTCGTAAATGAATAATCATGTTCACCGTATTGCCGCTGCATCATGTGAGAGCTCACGTGTAATGTCATCGGCAATACGTGTATAATGAAAGGTAACTGATATTGTAATGGGTTAGAAAGGAAGGTTGATATGGCCAATACCTATACCTATTCCCGTCGTGAAGAGGTCGCCAATGCCGTGACACATGGAATCGGTGCTGCGCTTAGTGTAGCTGCGTTAGTGTTGTTAATTGTATTTTCCAGTATGAAAGGTACGGCCTGGCATGTTGTTAGTTTTACAATCTATGGTATTACCATGCTGATGCTCTATACGAATTCAACGTTGGTGCACGCGCTCAAAGAGGGGGAGGCCAAAGACTTGTTTGAGTTTTTTGACCACTCTTCCATCTATCTGTTTATTGCAGGCACATATACGCCGTTTTTATTCGTCGCAGTTCGCGGAACGCTGGGCTGGACGCTATTCGGTGTCATCTGGGGCATTGCACTGGCCGGAGTGATCTTCAAAGCCTTTTTCACCAAAAAGTTTCTGTTTATGTCGACGATCTTCTATATCGCGATGGGGTGGCTGATCGTAATTGCTTGGCAACCGCTTGTGTCAGCAATTCCCACAGGTGGGATTGTACTATTGGTTGCAGGAGGCCTGATGTATACGCTGGGGACCTTGTTCTATGTATGGAGAGGTTTCCCGTTTCACCACGCGATCTGGCATCTGTTTGTACTGGCAGGCAGTATTCTGCATTTCTTCGCGGTCTTAATCTATCTGACACCACTTCGTTAGAAGCGTTAAACGAATCGTCTCTTCTTTAGGGATGTTTCGTTTTTCTTTTTGGTTCTGATTTGAAAGACTTCTATGCTTTATTGAATGGACAGAAAATGAGGCTTTATAACGCCTAGAGATGGCAGTTTTAAACTGTACATGGCAGGCGTAGCGTCTCTTTTTATTGTGACAAGTATTTTTGCTTGACATCCTGATTTGTTTTAGGTATTATTAGGAACGTTGCAAGAGTGTAAAGTGTTTTTCCTTGACGAAGGGAGTGCCCCGATATGAGTCAAGAAAATCGGCTTGAGAAAACAAACCGGATTAACTTGCTGTTTGCCTTTTACGAATCATTGTTGACAGAGAAGCAGCAAACATTTCTGAAATATTACTTTCATGATGATTTTTCACTTGGTGAAATTGCAGCCGAGTTTGAGATCAGCCGCCAGGCGGTATACGAACACATCAAGCGTGCTGAACAAGTGCTTGAGAACTATGAAAGCAAGCTTGGCTTGCTTGAGAAGTATGAAAGACGCAGCCGCTGCCTTGAAGATTTACAACAAGCACTGGAACGCGCTGGCGTTACCGTGGATAACAACAAACCAATACACGATCTCGTTGCTTTACTGGGAGAATAACCATTGTCTGCAGTGAAGTGAGACGAATCGGTCTTAAAATGGAATGAAGCATGAAGGAGGTGGGATCATGGCATTTGAAGGATTAACGACCCGATTGCAGAATGTGTTCAGCAAGCTGCGCGGCAAAGGCAAGGTGTCTGACGAAGACGTAGCCGAAGCGATGCGCGAAGTACGTCTGGCATTGCTTGAAGCGGATGTAAACTTCAAAGTGGTCAAGGAATTCATCGCCAAAGTGAAAGAGAAGGCTGTCGGCAAAGAAGTAATGGACAGCTTTACACCCGGAATGGTCATCATTGACATTGTTAACAAAGAATTAACAGAGTTAATGGGTGGAAGTCAAGCTAAGCTGGCGAAGTCGAATAAACCACCTACAGTGATCATGATGGTTGGTTTACAGGGTGCGGGTAAAACGACGACTTCCGGTAAACTGGCAAAAATGTTGCAAAAGCAAAATAGCAGACCTTTGCTGGTTGCGGGCGACATTTACCGTCCGGCTGCGATCAAGCAGTTACAAGTACTGGGAGAGCAGTTGAAGGCGCCAGTGTTCACCCTCGGTGATCAGACAAGCCCGGTGGAGATTGCTCGCCAAGGTTTGCAACACGCAAAAGATAACGGACATGATTATGTGATCGTGGATACAGCCGGACGTTTGCATGTTGATGAAGAACTGATGGAAGAGTTGCGTCAGATTCACAGTGTAGTGAACCCGGATGAAGTATTACTCGTTGTCGACAGTATGACAGGTCAGGATGCCGTTAATGTGGCGGAACACTTTAATCAGCAACTTGCTCTGACCGGGGTTGTACTGACCAAACTGGATGGCGATACACGTGGTGGTGCGGCACTGTCTGTTAAAGCAGTTACAGGTTGCCCGATCAAGTTTGCCTCTCTGGGGGAGAAGCTTGATGCACTGGAGCCATTCCATCCGGAACGTATGGCTTCACGTATTCTTGGTATGGGTGACATGTTGTCCTTGATTGAAAAGGCACAGTCCAATATCGATACCGAGAAAGCGAAGGAAATGGAACGCAAGATGCGGAATGCAGAATTCACGTTCGAGGATTTCCTGGAGCAGATGGATCAGGTGAAAAAGCTTGGACCAATTGACCAGATCATGGATATGATTCCGGGTATGGGTAAGATGAAACAAGCGAAGGACCTGAAGGTCGATGATAAACAGATGGGCCGAATCGAAGCGATTGTCTATTCAATGACAACGGAAGAGAAGCGTAACCCGGATATGATTAACCATAGCCGCCGGAAGCGGATTGCTACCGGAAGTGGAACGTCACTCGCAGAGGTGAATCGTCTGATCAAGCAGTTTGATGAGATGCGCCGTATGATGAAGCAGTTCTCGGATATGATGGGTCCTAAGGGTGGCAAGAATAAAGCAATGAAACAGTTGAAAGGTCTCGGTAAAGGAATGAAGTTTCCTTTCCGTTGATTGAACAGCGTTTATATGAGAACCAGATTTCATTGAAGGAGGTGAATTTTCAAATGGCAGTTCGTATTCGTCTGAAACGTATGGGTGCTCACAAAGCTCCTTTCTACCGCGTAGTGGTATCGGATTCCCGTTCCCCACGTGACGGTCGTTTTATCGAGGAGATCGGTTACTACAACCCGGTTGAACAACCGGCTGTTGTTAAGATCGATGAGGATAAAGCATTGCAATGGCTTCAAAACGGTGCGCAAGCATCCGACACTGTCCGCAACTTGCTGAGCAAAGCGGGCGTGATGAAGAAATTCCACGAGTCCAAATTATCTAAATAAGGTGCTGATTCGGAGGGTCATCTATGGAAGAATTAGTAAGCATAATTGCTAAGGCTTTGGTCGATCATCCGGATGATGTGGCGGTTCGGACGATTGAGAAAGACCGGCTTGTCGTTTATGAGTTGACGGTGCATCCCGACGATGTCGGAAAGGTGATCGGAAAACAGGGACGAATCGCAAAATCTCTTCGTACGGTCGTCACATCAGCAGCAGTTAAGATGGATAAACGGGTTACCGTTGATATCATATCTTAAAGATATACGAAAGGGGGTTAGGATGCATGTCCTAGCCCCTTTTCGTGCATGCTGAACTTATCATTTAATTGTTTAAGGGAATTTAGGATTAAAATTAATTTGGAGATTACACTTTAACGGAGCGGGCAGAAAAAATCTGAAGAAACGAAGTGTTCGCCTTTAGGCACCGGATATCAACCTTTTGATAACTTATTCAAAATATCCGGGGATAACAGCGATCGGAAGATGTTTCTGACCGTGGAGTGTGCGGGTAATCGCTTATCATTTTGATTGAATTTCGTAGGAGGATTGTATGGCAGAGTTTATGAATGTAGGGAAAGTTGTGAATACGCATGGAATTCGCGGCGAGTTAAAGATCATGCCTTTGACTGATTTTCCAGAAGTACGTTTCGCCAAAAATGCTGAATTGTTTTTGTTTACTCCGGATAATCATCCGGTGCCAGTTACAGTGGAATCTGCGCGTCTGCATAAAAATATGTATATCGTTCGTCTGAAAGAATACGGCAACATTAACGAAGTGGAGAAGTTCAAGGGGGGGATAGCCAAAGTATCCAAAGAAAACCTTGCTGAACTTGAAGAAGGGGAGTATTACTTCCATCAAATCGTAGGATGCGCTGTCATTACGGAAGAGGGAGAGTCACTCGGGACGATTTCGGAGATTCTGACCCCAGGTGCGAATGATGTGTGGGTAGTCAAAACACCGGCGGGAAAAGAAGTGCTAATTCCGGTGATTGACGATGTTGTTCTGGATGTGGATGTAGAGCAGAAGCAGGTCAAGATTCACCTGATGGAAGGACTGCTGTAACATGAAGGTGGATGTATTAACGTTATTCCCGGAAATGTTCGATGGTGTGTTTGGCACAAGCATTCTGGGTAAAGCGCAGGCCAAGGGGCTTGTCTCGCTTGGGGCGACCAATTTCCGAAATTACGCAACGAATAAACATAACACTGTGGATGACGCACCATATGGCGGCGGTGGAGGTATGGTGCTCAAACCTGATCCGATTTTTGCTGCCGTAGAGGATGTTTTGCAACAGCGCGGAGAAGCTGCCGCCACAATGAAAGCGCCCCGGATTATTCTGATGTGTCCGCAAGGTGAGACATTTACACAGAAAAAGGCAGAAGAACTGGTTCAAGAAGATCATCTGATCTTTATCTGCGGTCATTATGAGGGATATGATGAACGAATCCGCGAATTTCTGGTGACCGATGAACTATCTATTGGTGACTATGTTCTGACTGGCGGAGAACTACCTGCTATGGTGGCCATTGATAGCATTGTACGGCTGATTCCGGGGGTGCTCGGTAACGAGACAAGTGCAGTGACGGATTCATTCAGTACGGGGTTGCTGGAGTATCCTCACTATACTCGCCCGCCTGAATTTAGAGGCATGAAAGTGCCGGATATGCTCTTGTCTGGACACCATCTGAATATCGAGGCTTGGCGTAGAGAACAATCGCTGATTCGTACGTTGGAGCGCAGACCTGAACTGTTGGAGTCGGCAGATCTGACGGAGAAGGAACGGAGATGGCTGGAGCAATACCGGGCTGAACAAGATAAGAAATAGGTAAAGATAAAGCCGAGTGGACAGCTTAGACTGCATCCATCGGCTTTTTTGATTTAATCAAGGCAGAATTGAATTATTCGTTTGAAAGTATTACTAATCTAGAACCGCTCACTGAGTATATTGGAACCCGTTTGTAGCAGGGTAGGGAGATCGGTATCATTTGTAACGGTTAAGCGAGGTAAAACCATGGGTGAATCCCCAGGGTGAACAAATCCGGGTCTAACCGTGAATCCCATGCGATATCCATGCTGATGGAGTTTGTAAATCATTTGTTCACTGAAATATCCATAAGGGTAGGCGATATATGGCGTATTGATACCGATATGTTTGATCTGCTCAATATCGTGATCCAGCAGGCTGGTATCCAGCGTAACGGGCAGATCGTCTCCACATACCATATATCCTTTGTGATGCAGGTTAAAGGTGTGGCTATTATACTCAAATACATCGCTTCCTGCGGCCATCTCTTGCTTGGAGATATCGCTTTTTTTACTAGGGTTAAAAGCGACTGGTGTGGACTGAATCCGGCTACCTATGACAAAAAGGGAAGCATGGAAATGATATTTTTTGAGTATGGGATAAGCCAGCGTATAATTGTTTTGATATCCGTCATCAAAGGTAATGACAAATGATTTCTCAGGTAGCGAGATTTCACCGTTAACGTATTGTTCAAGCTGAGCCAGAGTAACGGTTCGGTACCCATTTTCGTGTAAATATTTCATATTCTGCTCGAACACATCCAGGTCAATGATGGATTTATTCTTTGGCTCGTGATTGTCAACTTTTGGTGTAACATAATGATACATGAGAACAGGAACTTTTGTAGCCGTGCCTTGTTTGATAACAAAGTTAGAGCGATCCAGCTTGGAATGCAGCGAAAAGTCCGAGTGAGTTAATGTGAAGAATTTACGTTGTACGATATTCCAAGACGAGCAGGCCTTGTGGGATAACGCGTTGGTAGGATGATTAACAGCATAAGCGTATAATGTAACGGTGCATGTGAGCAAGGCAAGTGAGGCTAGCAATAATTTTTTGATGTGTTTCATGTCTCTCCTGGTTCTCCTTTAGGATTCATCTATTTCTTAAAATTCGTTACGCTGCTCGTGTAATGAGCTTTTAAGTATATGATAGACGATCTTCTATGTCGGAAAGTTACATTATTTTATCCACGAGAGTGGTTGACTTTTTAAAAACGGACCAAAACTTTTCACCTATTTACTAATTAAGAGAAGAAATGGATACGAGAATTGCGAATTATGGATTGTTAATAAAAAACACAGATGGATGTAAGACGATCTATTATAAATTTGGTTATTTAGCTTGTGTTTTAATGTGCCACGTGATACAATAGTTCTGTTATGTGGAATACGGCGGTCCTCTATGGATAATGAAAGAGACAAGGTGATCTCTGGAAGAAGTATGAACGCCTGTACGGAAGGAGGGAGTCATAGATGAATATCGTTCAAGCGATTACACAAGAACAACTTCGCAAAGATATTCCGAGTTTTCGTCCTGGTGACACTTTGAAAGTGCACGTTAAGGTAATCGAGGGAACTCGTGAGCGTATCCAATTGTTCGAAGGTGTTGTGATTAAACGCCGTGGTGGTGGAATCAGTGAGACTTTTACAGTTCGTAAAATTTCTTACGGTGTAGGTGTGGAAAGAGCTTTCCCGCTTCATTCCCCTAAAATCGATAGAATCGAAGTGGCTCGCCGTGGTAAAGTGCGTCGTGCGAAGCTTTATTATCTTCGTGAACTACGCGGTAAAGCAGCGAGAATTAAAGAAATTCGTTAATATAACGGATACCGGGAAGGGCTTGGAGACAAGCCCTTTTCGTTTTTGTCCGGGAAAAGTTGAACCGGAGGTACACTTCCGAGTAAAATGGTATGGCGGATATGCGGCGTAAAGTCCGGGAGGATTGTGACATCAGTTATCCAAGGCATTTGAATTGTGGTTCAATGTACGGTTGTAATGCTTGGCTGCAAGAATTACATAACTGAGTTGAATAATTTGTTTTCTCTAGTTTTATATAGGGAGGAAGCAAAAAGCTGAATGTATACTGCTATAATCATGTACTGTGAAGAGAGGAAGATCTTGAATGGAACAAGAAGTTCAACAGGACCAGAGCTTACCTGCGGAAGAAAAAAATAATCGATCCAAAAAAGCGAAAAATGAAATAGTCGAGTGGCTGAAGGCCATTGTCATTGCACTCGTGCTGGTTATTCTGATTCGCTGGTTACTTTTTAAACCGTTTGTGGTGGACGGGCCATCCATGCAACCGAATTTCTCGACAGGAGAACGTGTCATTGTCAATGAGATACTGTACGATATCCGCGAGCCAAAACGTGGTGAAGTGATCGTCTTCCATGTACCTTCCGAAGGACGGGATTTCATCAAACGTGTTATCGCAGTTGCGGGAGATACGGTTCAGGTTCAGGGAGACACCGTAACGGTAAATGGACAAAAGGTGAATGAGACCTACATCCAGGGTGCTATTGATGCGGCTGAAGCGAGTGGTGGAACGTATAACGTGAAGGATTTCCCGAACGAACAGTTCCCAGACGGCAAGGTGCCAGCGGGTCATGTGTTTGTTATGGGGGATAATCGACCAAACAGTACAGATAGCCGAATGATCGGTTATGTATCGCTGAAAGATATTATTGGCCGTGCTGATGTTATTTTCTGGCCTATTGGAGAAATTAAGTGGATTAACCACTAAAAAACTTAAAGTATGTATTAAATGAGGTGAAGACAAGGTGACGATACAATGGTTTCCAGGTCATATGACCCGAGCCAGACGCCAGATTCAGGACAAGTTGAAGCTCATTGACGTGGTCATCGAACTATTGGATGCCCGTCTGCCTGTCTCCAGCCGTAATCCGATGATTGACGAGATTTTGATGGATAAACCCCGCATGATTTTGCTCAATAAGTCGGATTTGGCGGATGCCAAAGTGACGCAAGAGTGGATAGAGTATTTTAAAAAAGAAGGCATTACAGCGTTCCCTGTGGATGCTTCAACAGGTACCAATGTCAAAGATATTCCTGCTCAGGCAAGACTTCTTCTAAAGGAGAAGATTGATCGTCAACTGGCAAAAGGCATTAATCCCCGAGCTGTTCGGGGTTTGATTGTCGGTATTCCTAACGTAGGAAAATCCACATTGATCAATCGTTTGGCTGGACGGAGCATTGCTGCAACTGGAGATCGCCCAGGTGTAACCAAAGGCCAGCAATGGATTAAAGTAGGCAAGGAAATGGAACTGCTGGACACCCCAGGTATTCTGTGGCCGAAATTTGAAGATCAGAATGTGGGTTACCGGCTTGCTGTGACGGGTGCGATCAAAGAGGAAATACTGAATGCAGAAGATATCGCATTTTTCGGAATCAGTTATCTGATGCGTTATTATTGGGATGCGCTGGAAGAGAGATATGGTCTTCAGGAGTTCTCCAAAGATGCGGACGATTCGGACAGTGTTATTGCCATTATGGAGCAGGTTGGCCGAATTCGCGGTTGTGTCATCAGTGGTGGACGGATTGATCTGGAGAAAGCATCACGAGCGTTTCTGCGCGAATTACGAGCAGGCAAGATGGGGCGTTTCTCTATGGAAGCTCCTTACTGATCGAAAATATCCTTACAAGAGCCGAAAGAAGCGGCCGTTACCGGATTACCGGGAACGGCCTTTTTGTGTTTTGAAGGCTAAGGGGATATAAACCTAGCATAAATATGGTAAAAAAATGAATTTCAGTGTGCTTGGTGGAATTGTTTGTTCTGTATAGGAGGTGTCCTGAAATCATGCTATGATAAATGATGTTGAAAATTTGCAGAACATCAGTTTGTATGTATTCAATTTAACGCTAGAACAACCGATAAATGAAGACATCAGGATATTCTTTTAAATCATACTTTTAACACGAAACATGGTGCAGGAATACGATTAATCAGAACAAATATGCGATAGCCTACGTCTAATTAATTATATACATTACATGGGATTACACAGCTACATGAAACATGGGTGAGGAGATGAACAGAATGACAGCAAACCATGAAATGCCGGAGCTTGAATTGCCAGAACTGCAACGCAAACCGAAGAAAAAGAAAAAAGAAACTAGCGAACCTCGGGATCTTTTGGTGTATGAGCGGGAGTATTGGGGTAGCGGGTTTGAATATATCGCAGGAATTGATGAAGTGGGACGAGGATGTTTGTTTGGGGATGTGGTTGCGGCGGCCGTGATCTTGCCTCAAGGGCTTATTTTGGAAGGGGTCAATGATTCTAAAAAATTGTCAGAAAAGAAACGTGATACGTTATATGACATCATTATGGAGAACGCGCTGGCTGTAGGTGTAGGATATGCAGATGCGGAAACGATTGATCGTCTGAATATTAAACAGGCCGCCAGACTGGCCATGAAACGTGCGGTAGAGGCACTTGATGTAACACCTCATTACATGCTGGTGGACGCGGAAAAGGTGGATTTGAATATACCGCAGTTATCTATTATTAAAGGGGATGCAAATAGCCAATCGATCGCAGCGGCTTCTATTGTGGCCAAGGTAACGAGAGATCGGCTATGCAAGGAAGAATGGGATACGTTATACCCGGAATATGGTCTGCCCGTACATAAAGGCTATGCAACTCAATTTCATCGGGAACAGATTATGGCACTCGGCGCAACACCGATGCATCGGCGGAGCTTTCTCGGTAATTTATTAGGTGAGCAGCATACGTTGTTTTAAGTGAAAGGGAACGGAAAGGAGGGAGAACGAGTTGAATATCAGCTCTATGATTCGTGGTTTAATGGGAGACAGTAAGCCCGGAAACGCCAAGCCGCTCGAATTAAAAGAAGGTCAGGTCGTTCGTGGATCTGTCGTCAGTGTATCGGATGATGGTGGAGAGGCAGTGCTCCAGATTCAAGGGGTGCAGGTGCGTGCCAAACTGGAGACACCGCTCCGTCCGGGTGAGACGACGCTTCTGCAGGTTCAACCTCCGGGTGAAAACGGCATAACGGTAATGAAACCTGTTGCTGGCTCGCTTGCGGAGCTGCCGCAGGCTTCACTGAATAATTTGTTGCAAGAGGTAGGTTTGGCGGATACCAAAGACAACCGTGAATTGTTACTTGCTATGCAACGCAGTGGGTTTCCGCTGACCAAGGATAACGTAGCCATGGTGCAAAACATGATGGTAGCCAAACCTGCACAGGTGCCTGTGGAGGAATGGGTACAGGCGGTGGGTATTGCTTTTCAGAGGGGCCTGCCTATTACGGCCGAAACGGTGAAAGGTTTACATCAGACCGTATTTGGGCCTCCTTTGCATCAGTTGTTAAGTGGTCTTGCGGATCAACTGGAGTCGTTTTTGTCTCAAACGGTGGCAGGTAAGCCGTTTCCTGGCGGCGAAGCAGCAGCAGGCTTAAAAGCGGGGGCGTCCACAGGACAGGCGGGAGCTTCTGGAACTTTTACTAATGTTGCTGTTCAGCCAGAAGAGGGAGCGCCAGCGGTAAATGTGAGCAGGCCAGGAGTCGGAATACCCGTAGCCTCTCCTGTAGCGTCACAGCCGAATCAGGTTCAGACCACTCCAGCGGCGGGTGCAGGAGTGACTACAGATGCTGCTGAAGGTGCGGCATCAGATCAGGGGCAACAAGCCAAAGGTAACGTGCCGCTGAATGCAGGCCAGGCGAATGGTGGACAGACAGCAGGAGCTGAGACTGCTGCGAAGAGTGTTTCCAGCCAAGCGGAAACGGCTGGCAAAGGGAATGCAGGTATTCCGGCAGGTACCGGAATACCTGGGGAAGGCCCGCCGCGTGTTGCGGATGCGGGCCAAGTTGCGAGCCGCCCGGGTACACCTGGGGCGGCGGAAGGTGCGGCCGTGCGTGCAGACGGCCGCACAGACACGCCTGCTGCTGCGGCGACACCTGCCGCAGCAGGGCAGGCCGCGCCAGCAGCGCCTACGCCAGCACAGCTGGCGCCAAAGCTGCTGGCGCTGCTGGACGCGCTGCGCGGCGCGTCCACTGCCGCACCGGCACAGCCGGGTGCGGCAGCACAAGCCGCCCCTGCTGCGCAGCAGGGCGGCCAAGTGGCTGCGGCTGCCGCAGGCTCGCCGCAGCCCTTGCCAGCCGGCGCTGATGCGCAGCCGGCTGGCGGTGTTGCCGCCGCTCCCGCAGGTGCGGCGGCAGTGCACGCGCCCGTCACCCACGGGGGAGACCCGTGGGTGGGGCGCGTGCTGAAGCTGCTCGGTGCAGAGCACGAGCAGCAGGCCGTTCACGGCGCGGCGATGCAGCCGCGCGTGGGCGAGGGAGCGAGTCCGGCGAACACGGACTCGCTCAAGGGTTTGCTGCTGCAGTTGGCCAGCAGCGACAGTGCTCCGGCGGCGCTGAAAGATGCCGCCAATCAAGCCATACAATACCTGACAGGTCAGCAACTATTGCTCACAACCGATCGCGGTGCAGCGTTTGCGCAAATGCATTGGTTTATCCCCATCACAGGTCCGGACGGTGAACAGACGGCCTCTGTGCAGATTCAATCACGCCGCGGTCAGCGCGGGGAATTGGATGCCTCGAATTGCCGTCTGCTGTTTGACTTGGATATGAGAAGTTTGGGACATACCCTTGTCGATGTACATGTGGTCAATAACATTGTCAGTTTGCGTGTACTTAATGATCGGGAAGAAATGGGAGCTTTGTTGGAGAGTGGACGTGAAATCATTCATCAATCGCTCGACAAGCTTGGATATCAGTTATTGACCTTCCGGGCAGAACCTTGGCCGGCAGGGCAGGAGCTCGGGATGGAGCGGAAGATGACTGCTGCAGATTATAGCCCTGAGCGATACAAAGGGGTGGATTTCAAGGTATGAAAGAGGAATTACCACAGCCGGAGCTTTTATCCAAAAAAGCAGTTGCATTAAAATATGTCCCGGGAGAAAGTGAAGCACCTGTTGTCGTAGCCAAAGGCCGCGGCAAAGTGGCTGAAGCCATACTGGACAAAGCTAAGGAAAACGGCGTACCCGTACAGGAAGACGCAGCTTTAGTTGAAGTGCTCTCCAAGCTGGATCTGGATGAACAGATCCCGACAGAATTGTATCAGTTGGTAGCAGAAGTGCTTACCTATGTTTATCGAGCCGATCGGCTTGCCTCAGGCCGAAGTGATAACGAATCATGGTAGAACAGGGATCTGGCCAGAAACCTAGTGGCAAGTTGACCCGTCAGCAGAAGGGAAAGATTGGCGAAGAGGAAGCTTGCCGCTGGTTAGTGAAACAGGGTTATTCTATCCTCCAGCGAAACTGGCGTTGTCGTAGCGGAGAAGTCGATATTATCGCAGTACGTGAAGATTTGTTAATATTTGTTGAGGTGCGAAGCCGAAGTTCCAACTCAGGATTCGGAACTCCACAAGAGTCTGTCGATCAGCGCAAAATGCAATAGGTTCGTTCAACGGCTGGAGTCTACATCCAAATGAGCGGAGAACATACTCGTCAGATTCGATTTGATGTTATTGCGGTGATGATGAACCATTTTGGCAAGATCATGTCCATAAATCATCTAGAAAATGCATTTTAGCTTGGAGTTAGTTGATAAAAAGGATGAGCATTTAGACGAGTATAATGTCTATAGTTCATCTTTTTCTATTTGATCCGGAACTCTCTTATCTGCTGTCCTTTGAATCTGGCTAACAGAGAGGTGTATAATGAAATTGCAACCTGGTGTGTACCATTTGGAGAGGGAGGCATGACCCATGAGTAAAACGACGAAGACAATCAACGAAGTCCGCCATGCGATCGAGAATCGCCGCACCGTCAAAAAATTCAAGAAAGATCCTGTTCCAACGGAGCAAATCATCGATTTGCTGGATACAGCCGTTTGGGCACCTAACCATAAATTGCGTGAGCCGTGGAGATTTGTGTTGTTCAATGGCAAAGGACGTAAAAAGCTCGCAGAGGCCATTGAAGCCGAGATGGGTGAGGATAACAAGTTTTCGGGGAGTGTGCAACAGGTGCCTGCCATTTTGCTTGTTGTGCTGGAGGAAGACCCGAGACAAGCGATTTGGGATGAGGATTTCGCCGCAGTCAGCGCCATGGTTCAGAACTTTATGCTTGCAGCATGGAGCGAAAATATAGGCACGTTTTGGGTGACCAAACCATTTTTATATGCACCTAAATTTCGGAAGCCACTAGGTATCAAGGCAGGAGAAAAAATTATTGGAATGATCTATATGGGATACCCCGAGGTCATTCCATCATCGAAAGAGCGTACACCTGCCAAGGAGAAGCTAACGTTATTTGAATAAAAGAACTTCATTCGAGACCACATACATGTGGTCTTTTTTATATGATCATTTTCAAATAGTGTTTTGTCATAAACCAAATTCCTGTCACTGTTTGATGTTCCCACGATATCTCCTCCGATAAGCTTTTTTTGAAAAGAGACATTCATTTATCTTATGATTTACGTGTAACTGCCAATTCAATTTTTGGATGTGCTTATGATGCCAACCAAGCCGTATAGGTACTCTTCATTAACATGTAAGCAGAGTTCAAATACGGCTTTTGTTTAGCAACTGAATATCCGTATTAAAATAAACTCAAGTCTAACTGCCGATATTGTATTGCTTCCGCGACATGGGCAGTCACAATCTCACCTTCATGATCCAAGTCAGCAATAGTTTGTGCCATTTTCATAATTCGGTCATGGGCACGCATACTCAGGTTCAACGTCTGTATCGTTTGATCCAATAAATGCTCTGCTTCACGAGGTAGATGGATTGTCTTCCGTAAAAATGTGCCAGAGAGCTGACTGTTCCAGCGCACTGAACGGTTCGTGTACCGTTTGGCCTGAATGGCATGGGCAGCCATCACTTTGGACTGCATCTCGACAGATGAAGGAGAAGTGCCAGCCATACGCCAATCTCCTGGTGGGGGAACTTCGACTTGGAGATCAATACGATCCAGCAGTGGGCCCGAAATTTTTGCCCTGTATGCTGCAACGCGAGCCGGACTGCAGATGCAACGCTGATCCTCCGCCTGAGCCGACAGATATCCGCAGGGACAGGGATTCATCGAACAGGCCAGCATGAATTGTGCAGGAAATGTGAACGCAGCTCTTGCCCTACTGATTGTAACCGTCTGATCTTCAAGCGGCTGTCTTAGTACTTCAAGAACCTGACGCTGAAACTCTGGTAATTCATCCAGAAACAGAATTCCGCGATGGGCTAGACTGACCTCGCCTGGCTTTGGAATGCCGCCACCCCCAATCAAGCCGGAGGTGGATATCGTATGATGAGGTGACCGGAAGGGTCTGTCTGCAATCAGTCCTTGAGGAGCTTCTTTTAGAGTTCCCGCTGCACTTAACACTTTAGTTACTTCGAGTGCTTCTTCTTCCGATAAAGGGGGTAAAATCGTCGGTAATCGTTTAATCAGCATCGTTTTGCCTGTACCAGGTGGGCCAACCAGCATGATATTATGCATCCCCGCAGCGGCAATCATAAGTGCACGCTTGACATGATGCTGTCCAAGTACATCACTATAGTCTTCATGTGGATAAGAGAGAAGTTCTCTACCTTGATTGGACCGTGCACTGGAAGGTCCAGAGATATGAAGGTGACTGTAGTCTTTTAAAATGATTGGCCCCGCACTCGTTGTTCCCCCTGAAGTGTTGCCATTTAAATCTTGGGATGTAAGGGTATGACCAGGAGCAAGGTCCTTCAGATGTTGAAGCCCATAGATCCCGATTCCACGAATCAAACGCGCCTCCTCCACGTTCTCATAAGGGAGCAGAACCGAAGTAAAGCCTTGCCTTTTGGCTAGATCAACCATCGACAATATTCCGGGAACGGGCCGGATTGAACCATCCAGTGCCAGTTCCCCGAGAACTAAAGTGCGTTCCTGCGGGGGAAGAACAAGTTGACCGCTGGTTGTAAGTAAAGCAATGGCAATAGCAAGATCAAAGGAGGAACCTTCCTTACGCAGATCAGCTGGGGCCAGATTAATCGTAATTCGTTGCAAAGGATACTGATATCCACAGTTTTTAATCGCCGCCCGAACGCGTTCCACAGCTTCTCTAACCGCCGAATCCGGTAGTCCGATAATTGAAGTCAGAGGCAACCCATTAGATAAATCCGTTTCAACTTCAATTAATACACCGTCAATTCCATAGAGACACGAGCTATACAACTTTCCATACATAACAAAGAAACACCTCACTCGAATGTTGGGCTACGCGCAGGGCGAGCCAGTCTCGAATTAAGGTGCTTCCTCAGCTTCTACTAGCATTTTATATAAAAGGAATCAGAGCGTCAACCCGGTGTGAATTGAACTGCAATGAGTTTGTCTGAATCCTGAATTGTTCTGGTGATTGTTCTGATGATCCTCCCTGAAGTAGATTATCCGTCCTATTGATCATCTGTAATTATATTTTATACAACTAAATTTAACATGATTAAATAACGATGTAAAATAATTTGTGCTCAATTATTCTTTTTTTAATCTATTTTGTGATAAGATAGTAATGGGGAACTCAATTTCGCCGCTAATAAAGGTGAAGCAGGATGATTAACCCATGAGATATGCAATTTAAAGTACATTAGGCAGGTGAGATAGCTAACATGCAGACAGACCGTTTAAAGCTGGATAATCAATTATGCTTCGCCATATACGCTTGTTCACGTGAAATTACAAAATTGTACCAGCCCTATCTGGAAGTGCTTGGTGTGACGTACTCTCAATATTTGGTATTAATGGTATTGTGGGAGCGGCAGGAATGTACCGTTAAGGAAATTGGTGAAGCTCTGTACCTCGATTCAGGTACGCTGACGCCTCTTCTCAAACGATTACAGTCAGCCGGGTTCATCCATCGTGAGCGCTCTGCACAAGACGAGCGTAAAGTGTTGATTACACTAACCGATGCGGGACGTGAACTTAAGAATAAGGCATTATCCATACCTGAAGCCATTCAGGGAGATGCTTGCTTGAACAGCACAGAGTTTGAAGCACTGCTTGGGCAATTTAAAGGCTTGCTCGAGAAAGTTCATGAATCGAATATAAATGCTGCTAAAAAATAATAATAAAAGTCTCGATGTGATGAAAACCTTAGCCTAATCGGTTGAGGTTTTTTTCCATATATATCCAAGCATTCACAAAAAGGGATCATATCCATATCAAAATGCTGTCTATTAACCATTACTTTTTTAAGGAAAGCGTTTTAAAAACATGTTACAATGAATTGGGTTTAAGTGAAAATAGTCAACATATGTCTTTTGTTCGTCTACCAGCCCGCCTTGTTGCAGTCATGTTGATAGGAGGATTCGAGAATGAATATCCATGAATATCAAGGAAAAGAAGTACTGAAACAGTATGGAGTTACCGTTCCAAACGGAAAGGTTGCTTATACAGTCGATGAAGCGGTTGCGGCCGCAGAGGCACTGGGCAGTCCGGTGACTGTAGTTAAAGCGCAAATTCACGCAGGGGGTCGGGGTAAAGCCGGCGGCGTGAAAGTAGCAAAAAGCACAGAGGAAGTTCGTGCCTATGCATCCGAAATTTTGGGCAAAGTATTAGTAACCCATCAGACAGGACCAGAAGGTAAAGAAGTAAAACGTCTTTTGATTGAAGAAGGATGCGATATCCGCAAAGAGTATTATGTGGGTGTTGTTGTCGATCGTGCTACAGGACGTGTAGTCATGATGGCTTCCGAAGAAGGCGGAACAGAGATCGAAGAAGTAGCTGAAGCTACACCTGAGAAAATTTTCAAAGAGGTAGTTGACCCTGCGATCGGGTTGCAAGTGTTCCAAGCACGTAAACTGGCTTACAGCATTAACATTCCGAATGAACTCGTGAATAAAGCTGTGAAGTTCATGCTTGCGTTGTACAAGGCATTTGTCGAAAAAGATTGCTCTATTGCCGAGATCAACCCGCTGGTTGTTACCGGAGATGGAAACGTTATCGCGCTGGATGCAAAGCTGAACTTTGACTCCAACGCTCTCTTCCGTCACAAGGATATTCAAGAACTTCGTGACTTGGATGAGGAAGATGAAAAAGAAATCGAAGCTTCCAAATACGACCTCAGCTACATAGCGCTTGACGGCAACATTGGCTGTATGGTTAACGGTGCGGGACTTGCGATGGCTACGATGGACATCATCAAATATTACGGTGGAGACCCGGCCAACTTCCTTGATGTTGGGGGCGGTGCAACAACAGAGAAAGTTACGGAAGCATTCAAGATCATTCTGTCTGATGCCAAAGTAGCCGGTATCTTTGTTAACATCTTTGGTGGTATCATGCGTTGTGATGTCATTGCCAACGGTGTTGTTGAAGCAGCGAAGCAGCTTGGCCTGACCAAACCGCTGGTTGTTCGTCTTGAAGGAACTAACGTGGAACTGGGCAAACGTATTTTGGGTGAATCCGGCCTGAATATCGTTCCTGCTGATTCCATGGCCGATGGAGCACAGAAAATTGTTGCCCTCGTAAAATAGGTTCATTCCTTCGTACCGGAGCTGTCCGGGAATTGAAAAATAACCGTAAGGATGTGAAGCAACGTGAGTATTTTGATCGATAAAAATACAAAAGTCATTACGCAAGGCATTACGGGTTCAACGGGAATGTTCCACACGAAGGGCGCATTGGACTACGGAACCCAAATGGTAGGCGGTGTTACGCCAGGTAAAGGCGGAACCAATGTTGACATCACGCTGGAAGACGGTTCAGTAGTCAGCTTGCCGGTATTCAACACGGTGCAGGAAGCGAAGGAGGCTACTGGCGCAACAGCGAGCGTCATCTATGTTCCTCCAGCATTTGCAGCGGATTCCATTATGGAAGCTGTTGATGCGGAACTGGATTTGGTCATCTGTATTACTGAAGGTATTCCGGTACTGGATATGGTCAAAGTAGACCGTTTCATGGACGGAAAAAATACAGTATTGATTGGGCCTAACTGTCCAGGTGTGATCACACCGGGCGAGTGTAAGATCGGCATTATGCCTGGATACATTCATATGCCAGGACATGTTGGTGTCGTTTCACGTAGTGGAACACTGACGTATGAGGCTGTTCATCAGCTCACAACTCGTGGTATTGGCCAATCTTCTGCGGTAGGTATCGGAGGAGACCCGGTTAAGGGTTCCGAGTTCATCGATATCTTGAAACGTTTCAATGAAGATCCACAGACACATGCTGTCATCATGATTGGTGAGATCGGTGGCACTGCGGAAGAGGATGCAGCAGAATGGGTAGCGGCTAACATGACTAAACCGGTGGTAGGATTCATCGGTGGTGTTACAGCGCCTCCAGGCAAACGTATGGGGCATGCGGGTGCGATTATCTCTGGCGGTAAGGGTACAGCCAAAGAGAAAATTGCGAAGCTGGAATCATGCGGTATTAAAGTTGCTCCGACACCAGCGGAAATGGGCTCCACTTTGGTAAGTGTGCTCGAAGAACGCGGTATTTTGAATTTGTGCACGACACATTAATCCTATTCCGTTATAATAGAAGAAACGGCACGGAAATGATTCATTTTCGGAGCCGTTGATTCAGGAGACGGTAAAGGTAAGCAACCTTTTGTCCTTTAAACAGGGCGAAGGGTTGCTTTTTTGCGTTTTTTTAGAAAAATGAGGACGAACTTTAGTGTGCAGAATATGTTAACGTGTGGCAATTTATCGTTGTTTATCACACAAATAGAGGGCAATTTGCCCTCTCACAGGAGGTAGAAACATGGAAGAACGTTGGATTTTGCTTGGACTCTATGAAATGGAAGGCATCGGTAAGAAAAGTGTTGCAAAATTGATGACAGGTCAGCACTCGTTGCGGGAGTTGCTTTATTACGAGGAAGGAGACTGGATTGAAGCTGGACTGAGGAAGGATCAGGCGACTCGTTTGGCTAGAGAATTTAATGCCGGCTGGATTGAGAGTAGAAGAGAGCAGGTTTATGATCGCGGGATCGAGGTTATTACTTATCTGGATTCAAATTATCCTATATTAATGAAGGAAACCGCTCAGCCTCCCTGGGTGATGTACACTCGAGGAGACACTCGGTTATTACATCAACCTTCGATTGCGATGGTAGGAACAAGGATGCCTACAGTTTATGGGCGTAAAGTTGGGGAAAAGCTTGCAGAACAATTATCTCTTGCGGGGTTAACTATTGTCAGTGGACTTGCCAGAGGTATTGATCGTGTGTGTCATGAAGCTGTATTACGAGCAAATGGTAAAACGATTGCTGTTTTTGGTACAGGGGTAGATATGGTTTACCCACCTGAAAATACGAGCCTTGCAGAACAAATTGCTGAAACGGGTCTACTCTTGTCAGAGTACCCTCTGGGAACCAGGGCTCGTCAGGGCCTTTTTCCCGAGCGAAACCGGATTATCGCAGGATTAACATTAGGAACGCTCGTTGTAGAAGCGGATGTACGAAGTGGTTCTCTCATCACCGCAGATGCAGCACTCGAGGCAGGCAGAGATGTATTTGCAGTTCCAGGGCCGATTACTTCGCCGAAGAGCCGAGGGGCACATAATTTAATACGACAGGGGGCCAAATTGGTCACTTGTGCTACTGATTTATTAGAAGAGTATCGTTTGGACTTGCCAAATGCAGAACAACTTCCTTACAATAGAGGACGTTCGGCAGAAATGTCAGGACATGCGGAGCAAGGTTTATTTCCAAAGGTGGAACTTTCTACAGATGAACGACGTATCATCATTTTACTTGAGCAGGAAGAGCAGTCTTTAGATCAATTGATAGATCGGTTGGGTTGGGATTTTGGACATTTACATTCAGTTCTGTTATCTTTAATCATAAAAAAGCAGATTAGCCAATTACCAGGAACCAAATATGCTAGGGTATGACGATGCTGCAACCTGTGCAGTATGTGGAGTATATAATACGAAGTATGAAGTGAAGTACAAGAAACAGTTTCATGACTGAGAGGAGGATGGACCTATGGCGGATGCACTCGTAATCGTGGAGTCGCCCTCAAAGGCGAAGACGATCGGCAAATATTTAGGCAGCAAGTTCATCGTGAAAGCTTCGATGGGACATGTACGCGATTTGCCAAAGAGTCAGATCGGCGTTGAGGTAGAGAATGATTTTAATCCGAAATATATTACGATCCGCGGCAAAGGTTCAGTATTAAAGGAACTTAAGGATGCACGAAAGAAAGTGAAAAAAGTGTATCTCGCGGCCGACCCGGATCGTGAGGGTGAAGCCATTGCCTGGCATTTGGCACATGCACTTGAACTGGATGACACGGCTGATTGCCGAGTTGTATTTAATGAAATCACCAAACAAGCGGTTAAGGACGCATTCAAAACGCCGCGTAAAATAAATATGGATCTGGTCAATGCACAGCAAGCTAGACGCATTCTGGATCGGCTCGTGGGTTACAAGATCAGTCCACTATTATGGAAGAAAGTAAAAAAAGGATTATCAGCAGGACGAGTTCAGTCTGTTGCCGTCAAAATTATTTTGGATCGTGAAAATGAAATTGACGAATTTGAACCGGAAGAGTACTGGAGCATTACAGCCAAACTGAGTGCAGATGGTAATCCATTCGAGGCGAAGTTTCATAAGTTGAACGGAACGAAAACAGAGCTTGGCAGTGAAGCTGAAGTACAAGCGATTTTGAAACAGATCGAAGGTGCTGATTTTACAATCAAGGAAGTGAAGGAGAAAGAGAGAACTCGAAATCCTTCGGCGCCATTTACGACAAGTTCACTGCAACAGGAAGCGGCACGTAAACTTAATTTCAGGGCTTCCAAGACGATGTCGGTTGCGCAACAGCTTTATGAAGGTGTAGACCTTGGAAAAGAAGGCACAGTCGGTCTCATTACGTATATGCGTACAGACTCGACTCGTATCGCTGCTTCCGCACAGGAAGAAGCCAAAGAATATATCGTTGGAAAGTATGGTGAGACATTTGCACCAGAGAGCCCGCGGAACTATTCCAAAAAGGCTTCCAACGCTCAGGACGCGCACGAAGCGATCCGTCCGACTTCCATTTTGCGTGATCCAGATTCGATAAAATCGTTTATGAGTCGTGATCAGTTCCGTTTATATAAGTTGATATGGGAACGTTTTGTAGCAAGTCAGATGTCTTCGGCTATTCTGGATACACTTTCGGTTGACATCGCTGCAGGAGATACGATCTTCCGTGCTGCGGGTTCCAAGGTGCGCTTTCAGGGATTCATGAAAGTGTATGTAGAAGGCAATGACGATGGTACAACCGAGGAAGATCGTTTGTTGCCTCCGCTCAAGAGTGGAGATGTGCTGAAAAAGCAGGAGATTGAGCCTAAGCAGCACTTTACGCAGCCGCCGCCACGTTATACCGAAGCACGGTTGGTTAAAACCTTGGAAGAGCTCGGCATAGGTAGACCAAGTACTTATGCGCCAACACTGGAGACCATTCAGAAACGTGGATATGTTGCGATCGAAGAGAAGAAATTTATGCCGACTGAGCTGGGAGAGCTGGTCATTGAGCAGATGGAAGAGTTTTTCCCGGAAATCCTGAATGTGGAGTTTACCGCGAATATGGAAGGCGATCTCGACCATGTGGAGGAAGGCTCTGAAGATTGGGTTAAAGTGTTGGCTGAATTCTATGAATCTTTCGAGAAACGGTTAGAGTTTGCTGAGGAAGAAATGAAAGAGATCGAGATCGAAGACGAGGTGTCGGACGAGATCTGTGAGAAATGTGGCAAGCCGCTCGTATATAAACTGGGTCGTTTCGGAAAGTTCCTCGCATGCTCAGGATTCCCTGACTGCCGTAATACGAAACCGATTATTAAAGACATCGGTGTAACTTGTCCGAAGTGTAAGGAAGGACATGTGGTGGAACGCCGCAGTAAAAAAGGACGTATTTTCTATGGCTGTGACAAATATCCGGAATGTGATTTTGTATCTTGGGATAAACCTTCCGCTAAACCTTGTCCGAGCTGTGGATCGTTAATGATTGAGAAGCGAAACAAAAAGGGAACAAGATTGCAGTGTACTTCATGTGATCATCAGGAGCCGGTGGAAGAATTGGATGATGAATCAGCGGATTAGCATATGATGGGGGTAAATGATTTTGACAAGTGAACAACAAGTAACAGTTATCGGTGCGGGATTGGCTGGATCAGAAGCAGCGTGGCAGATCGCCAGTCGCGGTGTGCGAGTGAAGTTATATGAGATGAGACCGGTTGTCAAAACGCCGGCTCATCATACGGATAAATTTGCAGAACTCGTCTGCAGTAACTCTCTTCGTGCCAATGGACTGGCTAATGCAGTTGGCGTGTTGAAAGAAGAAATGAGAATGTTGAATTCGCTCGTACTCGGAGCAGCTGATCGACATGCTGTTCCGGCAGGAGGAGCCCTGGCTGTGGATCGGGATGGCTTCTCGGGTGAGATTACATCGACTTTGCATCAGCATCCGCTGATTGAAGTGGTGAATGAAGAACTTACTTCACTTCCAGAGGACGGCATTGTTGTTGTAGCGACCGGACCACTGACTTCGCCAGCATTGTCCGAGCAGATTAAAGCATTGATGGGTGAGGAGTACTTCTATTTCTATGATGCTGCAGCGCCGATTATTGAAAAAGATTCCATAGATATGAACAAGGTATACCTTGCCTCTCGTTATGATAAAGGAGAAGCGGCTTATCTCAACTGTCCAATGACAGAAGAAGAGTTTGAACTCTTTTATGAGGCTCTGATTACTGCAGAGGTTGCTCAGTTAAAAGAATTCGAAAAAGAAATCTATTTCGAAGGTTGCATGCCGATTGAAGTCATGATGAAACGGGGCAAACAAACAGCATTGTTTGGACCGATGAAGCCGGTAGGTTTGGTTAATCCGCATACGGGTGAATTGCCTCATGCTGTAGTACAGCTTAGACAGGACAATGCGGCGGGAACGTTGTATAACTTGGTAGGTTTCCAAACGCACTTGAAGTGGGGAGAACAGAAACGTGTCTTCTCTCTGATTCCGGGTCTTGAGAATGCTGAGTTTGTGCGCTACGGTGTCATGCACCGGAATACATTTATTAACTCACCGAAGTTGCTTCGTCCAACATACCAATTCAAAGAGCGCCCTAATTTGTTCTTTGCTGGTCAGATGACAGGGGTAGAAGGATATGTTGAATCTGCCGCATCGGGTCTTATTGCCGGCATGAATGCAGCTAAAGCAGCGTTAGGACAAGAACTTGTTGTACTGCCGGTAGAAACGACACTAGGTAGCATGGCCCAATATATTACAACGGCGGATTTCAAGCATTTCCAGCCAATGAATGCTAACTTCGGTTTGTTACCGAAATTGGAAACTAGAATCCGTAACAAAAAAGAAAAAAATGAAGCACTTGCAAATCGTGCCCTGGATGGTATCGCCAAGTTTATTGCTTCAGAAGGTCTAACCGTTCCGGAACGCGTATAAATTATTCGTGGGGGAGCTGATATCATGGATATGTCATTTCATGCGACGACGATCTGTGCTGTCCGTCATAATGGCAAGGCAGCGATTGCGGGCGATGGTCAGGTAACTATGGGCCAGAGCGTTGTGATGAAGAATACAGCCAAAAAAGTAAGACGTTTATATCGTGGACAGGTTGTTGCTGGCTTTGCCGGTTCTGTAGCTGATGCAATTACACTGTTTGAAAAATTCGAAGGTAAACTGGAAGAGCACCATGGCAATCTGCAACGGGCGGCGGTTGAACTTGCAAAAGATTGGCGGCAGGATCGCATACTGCGGAAGCTCGAAGCTTTGTTGATTGTGATGGACAAAACAGGAATGTTGCTTATTTCAGGTGGCGGCGAGATAATCGAACCGGATGATGATATCATTGCGATCGGTTCAGGTGGTAATTTTGCTTTATCCGCTGCGCGGGCGCTGAAACGTCACGCTGGACAGATGGAAGCGAAAGATATCGCACGTGAGTCTCTTCAGGTGGCTTCCGAGCTGTGTGTATACACGAATAGTAACATTATCGTCGAAGAATTGTAGGAACAAAGAAATCTCCCGTACAGGAACAAGATGCTACATCTGCTCCGGTTTACGTTAAGGAGATTCTTTGCTCTTGTGGCTGAATTGACGTCAACATACTTGTAGGAGGGAAGCTTATGAATTCTCAAGCTTTAACGCCAAGACAGATTGTTACAGAACTGGATAAATATATCGTAGGTCAAAAACAGGCGAAGAAATCAGTGGCAGTAGCCCTTCGTAATCGCTATCGACGTAGTCTTTTGCCAGAACACACACAGGATGATATTGTACCTAAAAATATACTGATGATTGGGCCTACAGGCGTCGGTAAAACGGAAATTGCGCGTCGTCTTGCAAAACTAGTAGGGGCACCTTTTGTCAAAGTCGAGGCAACCAAGTTTACCGAAGTGGGATATGTTGGACGTGATGTGGAATCCATGGTTCGTGATTTGATTGAAACATCCCTGCGTATGGTCAAGCTTGAACGAACTGAACAAGTGAAGGACAAAGCGGAAGAAGCGGCTAACGAGCGCATTGTACATATTTTGGCTCCTTCTCAGTCCAAGTCTAAAAATCAGCGTAATCCGTTTGAAATGATCTTTGGGAACAACGGGAATGGAAATGCCCCTCAGGATCAGGATGAACCTGAACCTGACGCAAACGTTGCTGAGCGTCGTCGTAAAATCAAATTCGATCTATTGTCTGGTAAACTGGAAGATGACATCATTGAGATCGATGTAGAGGACAATACGCCGAACATGATGGATATGTTTGCTGGCCAGGGTAATGATCAGATGGGCATGAACATGCAGGAGATGTTTGGAAGTTTGTTGCCGCGCCGTACGAAAAAACGTAAGTTGGCTATTAAGGAAGCACGTAAAGTGCTTATTCAAGAAGAAGCGGGCAAATTAATTGATATGGATGATGTGACTCAAGAGTCCATAAGACGTGCAGAGCAGACAGGCATTATTTTCATCGATGAGATTGATAAAGTAGCCAGTCAAGGTCGTGGAAGTGGTCCAGATGTTTCCCGTGAAGGCGTTCAGCGTGACATTCTACCAATTGTTGAAGGATCAACGGTCATGACCAAGTATGGGCCTGTCAAAACGGATTATATTCTGTTTATGGCGGCTGGTGCCTTCCATGTGGCTAAACCTTCAGATCTGATTCCGGAGCTTCAGGGACGCTTCCCTATTCGTGTGGAGTTAAACAGTCTTACCCTGGAGGAGTTTGTTTCTATCCTAACGGAACCTCAGAATGCGCTAACGAAGCAATATGTCGATTTGCTCCGCACAGAGAATATTGAGATTGAGTTCTCGGAGGATGCAATACGCGAGATTGCCAAGCTCGCGGAAGCTGTTAACCAAAACACAGAAAACATTGGGGCTCGCCGTCTGCATACTATATTGGAAAAACTTCTGGAAGACTTGTCCTTCGAGGCTCCTGAGCTTACGTTGGAACGTATGGTGATTACACCAGAGTATGTACGTGAGAAATTACATGATATTGCGACGGATCGGGATTTAAGTCAATACATCCTTTAAGTAAGAGCAGGGTAATGAATGTAGCTTCTAGTATCACATGATAAGATGGTTGTATGGAATAAAACATGGGGTATGTACCATAAACAGTGAACATTAATCAAGATGTTCTGTGCTTTTATACAGAGCATGCTGTGTTAGATGTCGTGTTTATGGATACATATCCTTATTTATATTATGGTCTAACCTTTTCTGATGATTGGACCGATAATAGAGAGGTGGCGATCATTTATGCTAGAAACTAGGACTTGGGCCGCATGGATAACTGTATAAAGGGTAGCGGATTAGTTGGTATTCCTATTTTTATGCAACCATGTATTTCCATTAAAAGAATTTTAATTATTTAAATGTTATCTGGTGCTAAGCGAATAAACCGGAATATTTTGCGCAAATGTGCAAAACGTCGTTTTGTGGAAAATGGAGAAGGCATCAATTGTTTTCTAAATATAAAATAGTAGTGACCTATACAATTGTTAAGAAAGTGTTGCGTCAGAAATGATAGTTCCAATGAATTTTCATACATAAAATGTGAAATAAAGTAGAGTTGGCTACATAAAAATACAGTGTAATATAAGCTTAAAACCCTAATATGACGGTAAAAAATGCTAAACTTAACAAATTGAAATCCTTTTGTGGAAAGGTACATTTAAAGGTGCTCAGACTGAAATACAGGCTGAAAGAATGAGTTTTATTTTAAGAATGTTTAAGGGCATGCCTCAAGATTGTTAACACATTTTTGATTTGGGACTGAATATTTACGAAAAAAATCATATTTTGCAGAAAATACACAAAAAGCCCTCTCTTTAAGAAAAGATAGGGCTTTTTTCTTATTGTAATATATCCCAAACTCGAAGAAACTTATGTTATACGACAACATCAGAGTTAATTCTACTTAAGTCCTAGAAAACCGTGTAAACACGAATGTTTTTGTCGAAAAAACAACAGCAGTTTCGCGTGAAAAGATTCAATCTTTTTCCATATATACTAATGAGAGGAGGGATGTTGTGAATCTTTTAAACGATATTAGCTTTAAAAGATTACAAGGTGCGCTCGATGCGTCGAACATGCGACAACGAACGATAGCTGATAACGTAGCGAACGCCGATACCCCGTATTTCAAGCGATCAGACGTTTCTTTTGAAGAAATGTTACAGGATCAGATGAGCGGTGATTTACCTGTTCTTAAAGGGAAAGTAACGGATCCAAGGCATTTTGTCATAGGTCCTTCCTCTTTAGTACCAACACCAGTAGTTAATATGGACCAGTCCACTTCCATGAATAACAACCAGAATAATGTGGATATTGATCGAGAGATGAGTCTTCTGGCGGATAATCAATTGCGTTACAACGCTTATATCCAGCAAGTGAACGAACAAATTAAAATGATGCGAGTAGGCGTAGAAGGGAGATAACCGCGTTGAACATTAGCAACAGTTTTGGAATCAGTGCTTCGGCTCTTACAGCTCAACGTTT
This sequence comes from Paenibacillus sp. NN59, assembly GCF_057597225.1. NCBI lineage: Bacteria > Bacillati > Bacillota > Bacilli > Caryophanales > Paenibacillaceae > Paenibacillus > Paenibacillus sp. NN59. Next base: position 2,516,241 of record NZ_CP199678.1, read on the forward strand.
GCGTATGGACGTCATTTCTTCCAATATAGCAAATGCTGAAACCACGCGCGCGAGCATGTCGAATGGGGTCGCAGTTCCATATAAGCGGAAAATGGTAGTGCTTGAACCGAATAAAACATCCTTCAGCACGATGTTACAAAACCAGATGCGTGGTGGAGGTTCAGGTGATGGTGTAAGGGTAACCGAGATTCGGGAAGATCAGTCGCCATTCAAACCGGTTTATGACCCGACTCATCCAGATGCAAACGCAGAAGGGTATGTGTTCATGCCTAATGTGGATATTGCAAAAGAAATGGTCGATATGATCTCGGCTTCACGTTCTTATGAGGCTAACGTTACTGCACTGAATTCAACCAAAGCGATGATTTCTAAAGCGTTAGAAATTGGAAAAGGTTAACTGTTGCATTCTTCGACAACGAACTGAAAAGAAGAGATAAAAGGGAGGGACATTTATGATTCAGAACAATATGTTTAACGCTCAGGGAGTTCAGCCGTTGCAAATGAAAAGTGTAGGAACTGAAAATAAATCTTCTACACCGGCCGAAAGCATTCAGAGCTTCGGTACATACTTACAAAATGCACTGGGCTCTGTAGCCGCACAGGAAACCCAGGCTCATGAAATGTCAAATCAATTTTTGGTAGGTAAAGCGAATGTAGATCAGGTGTTGATTGCTTCCGAACAAGCCCTGCTTAGTCTGCAACTTACCACTCAAGTACGTAACAAAGTGGTTGAGGCATATCAAGAGGTTATGCGCACACAACTATAAGAGTTCATTTGCGCAAACAGTAGCGCTGATCATTACGACAAGCAGCTGCGATACTGCTCCTGATCAAAGCTAGGAGAACGCTCAAGCTTTTGTCAGGACAGACTAAGCAAAGTTTCGGATGGGGTGACAGAGTGAATGAGAGAATTGCCCAGTACAGGGACAAGGCATCACAGTACTGGAATAGCTTTAGCAAAAAGCAGAAAACATTATTTATTTCAACCTTCTTATTTCTGATTTTGGCAGCAGTGGTTCTCACGATGCAGTTATCCAAGACAGAATATGAAGTGGCGTTCACAGATTTAAATGCAAGTGATTCAGCTGGTGTCATCAATTATCTGAACTCATCTAATATCCCATATAAACTTAGCGCGGACGGAAAAAGTATTTCTGTACCCAGTACAGATGTAGCGCTGACCAAAGTGAATATCGGATCTCAAGGCATCATACAAAATGGTTCCCTTGGTTATAAAGCGTTTGAAAGCTCATCATCACCAATCGGTATGACAGATAAAGAGTTTGATGTGAAATACAACAATGCATTAAACGGAGAAGTTGAAAAGCTACTCCAGCGTATGCAGGGCATTCAGGATGCCAAAGTCCTTGTTAACATGCCAAAAGATAATATCTTTGCAGGTTTGGAAGAACAGGACAAAGCTTCGGCTTCCGTAGCATTGCAATTTAAACCGGGGTATCACCCGAATCAGGCAGCTGTAGATGGATACTTTAATTTGGTTAAAACAGCTGTTCCGAACCTGCCCATCGAGAACATCACCATCACGAACACGGATGAGGCTGAACTCGTTCCAACCGCTCGCGGTGGCAGTGGTGGCTTGTCATCTGAAGTGCAGGAGAACATGGCGTTACAGAAAAAGTTTGAGAGTGACGTGCGAAACAACGTGAAGCAATTCCTCTCTCAAATTGTAGGTGAGGATAAGGTCAACGTTTTGGTGGCCTCCAAACTGAATTTCGATAAAGTGACAAGCAAAGAAAATCTCGTTACACCTGTTGATCAAGAGAACATGAAGGGGATCGAGATCAGTGTACAGCAAATTCAGAAGAGCTACACTGGTGGGGGAACTCCGACAGGTGGTGTAGCAGGAACCGGCCAACAGGACGTTCCAGGGTATCCTTCTTCTGATTCCAATAGCAATGCGAATTCGGAAGAATCATCAAGCACGATAAATTATGAAGTGAATCGAATTGCCAAAGATATCATTTCAAGCCCATATACTGTAAAAGATTTAACCATCAACGTGGCGGTTGAACCACCCGCAGGGCAAAACGAATTGCAACAGCCTGTTCGAGATGCGATCGAAAATATTCTAGTTAATATCGTTCGCGCGTCATTGGCAGACTCAGGCACAACAATAACTGACGCAGACCTGACGAAAAAAGTATCAGTCATGTCACAGGGCTTTGCAACAGCTGCAGATGCCAATACGGGCTTCCAGTTGACACCTGCAATGATGTGGGGTGGCGGAGCACTTATTGCGGTCCTGATCGCTGCGGTAGTGATCTTGTTAGTACGTCGTCGTCGTAAACAAAATGAGATCCAAGAAGAGGAAGAAATCCCGCTTCCAGTAGCAACAGAGTTCCCGTCCATAACATTGGACAGTGTGACGAACGAAAGTCAGGTGCGCAAACAATTGGAGAGTTTGGCCAAGAAAAAGCCGGACGAATTCGTCAATCTGCTGCGTACGTGGCTGGCTGACGAATAGAGGTGAACGCATTGGCAAAGGCAGGCAATGCCGGATTAACTGGCAGACAAAAAGCAGCAATATTATTAATTACATTAGGTCCGGAAGTGTCTGCTCAGATTTTTAAACATCTCCGTGATGAGGAGATTGAGCAGCTTACGTTGGAAATTGCCAACGTACGTAAGGTTGATGCATCCGAAAAGGACATGATTATGTCCGAGTTTCATCAGATTTGTTTGGCACAGGAGTATATCTCTCAGGGCGGTATTACCTATGCAAAGGAAATTTTGGAGAAAGCACTCGGCTCCTCCAAAGCGCTTGAAGTTATTAATCGTTTGACAGCTACGCTACAAGTCAGACCTTTTGACTTCGCACGTAAAGCTGATCCGAATCAGATTCTGAACTTTATTCAGAATGAAAGTCCGCAAACGATTGCGCTTGTACTTTCTTATCTGCAATTTGAGCAAGCGGCGGCCATTCTGTCCTCTCTCCCTCAGGAGAAGCAAGCAGATGTTGCTCGTCGAGTAGCTGTGATGGACAGCACTTCACCAGAAGTTATTTCACAGGTGGAACGTGTGCTGGAACAAAAGTTGTCTTCTACAGTGACGCAGGATTACACAAATGCAGGCGGTATCGAATCCATCGTTCAGATTTTGAATGGTGTCGATCGGGGGACGGAACGTACGATTTTGGACTCCCTTGAGATTCAGGATCCGGAACTTGCAGAAGAGATCAAAAAACGGATGTTTGTTTTCGAAGACATTGTCAATGTGGACGATCGCTCCATTCAACGTATTATTCGGGATATCGACAATGCCGACCTGCAACTTGCACTCAAAGTCGCAAGCGAAGAAGTGCGTGAAGCTGTATTCCGTAATATGTCGAAACGGATGTCCGAAACATTCAAGGAAGAGATGGAGTTCATGGGCCCTGTGCGGCTACGTGATGTGGAGGAAGCTCAGACACGTATCGTAGGTACGATCCGCAGACTGGAAGAAGCTGGCGAGATCATTATCGCACGTGGTGGAGGAGATGATATCATTGTCTAATTTGATTAAATCTTTCCAGTATGTACCGGTAGAAGACCATAAAAGGCTCGAAAATCATCACTATTATGGCGGTGAAGATGAGACTGGATTGGAAGAGGACGGTGCAGCAGTTTCTGAATCGGAAGTGCTTCAGGCACGAGTCGATGAAGAGACAGAACGTCTTACTGCTGAGATGCTGGAAGATGCCAAGGAGTTTGCGGAAAAGCAGGTGCGTGATGCTTCGGAAGAGGCGGAGCGAATGCTTCAGGAAGCCCAGGAACAGATTGAACGCTGGTGGCAGGAGCAACGAGAGCAGGATGAACATCTGACAGAAGCTCTCCGCGCTCAAGGTTTTCAGCAAGGGTTTGAAGAGGGACGAGCACAAGCTGAACTGGATCTCCAGGTGAAGATCGAAGAGATGATGAAAGAAGCACAAGGGGTGCTTCAGGAAGCGTATGTTGCCAAAGAACAGATTATTCAGGAAGCCGAGCCGTTTCTTGTTGAACTTGCTTGTGGCATTGCGGAGAAAGTGATAGATAAGCAACTTACGGTAGAGCCTGAACAAACGATTGAGCTGATACGTCAGAGTTTGTCCAGAAAAAGGGAGCAAGGACAGATCGCGCTCTGTGTGGCGCCTGAGCAGTTTTCTTTTGTACAAGCTTCAAGGGAGGAACTTGCTCTTTCCATTGATTCGCAGGCAGAGTTACAGATTTTGCCTGATGCTACGGTTAAAGATAAGGGCTGTGTTATCCGTTCTTCATTTGGAAGTGTTGATGCAAGAATTGATACACAGCTTGCCGAGATCAAAAAGGAACTGATCCGCATAGCACTTGAGGATGAGGAGCGAAGAAATCAACATGAAGGTTCTTAGTTCACAGCGGTATATGGAGCATCTGCGGCAGTTTGATCCTGTGCGTATAAATGGAAAAGTAACCCAGGTCATTGGGCTTATGGTGGAATCAGAAGGACCGGATGCCAGCATTGGCGACGTATGTTACATCTATCCTGGCAAATCAGCTAAGCCGCTACAGGCTGAAGTTGTGGGGTTTCGGGATAACAAGGTGTTGCTTATGCCGCTTGGAGAACTTCAATCCATTGGTCCGGGTTGTGACGTGGTCGGAACCGGTAAACCTTTAGGAGTACAAGTAGGCTCTGAATTGCTTGGTAAAGTGTTGGACGGACTGGGACAGCCGCTTGACGGTTCATTGTTACCATCCCGAATGCCGATGTACTCTACTTCCAATACCCCTGTTAACCCTATGGATAGACCGCGTGTTCTTGAAACGATGAGTGTAGGCGTGAGGGCAATTGATGGCTTGCTCACTGTAGGCAAAGGACAGCGTGTGGGTATATTTGCCGGTTCAGGTGTCGGAAAAAGTACATTGATGGGCATGATCGCTAGGAATACCGCTGCGGATGTGAACGTGATTGCACTGGTAGGTGAGCGTGGACGGGAGGTTCGTGACTTTATCGAACGGGATCTTGGTCCGGAAGGCCTGGAACGGTCTGTCGTCATCGTGGCAACATCAGATCAACCTGCTCTGATCCGAATCAAGGGTGCTGTCATAGCAACGACGATTGCGGAGTATTTCAGAGATCGAGGCATGAACGTGATGTTAATGATGGATTCGGTGACCCGTTACGCCATGGCGCAAAGGGAAGTCGGTTTGGCAGTAGGAGAACCGCCGGCGATGAGAGGTTATACACCTTCCGTTTTTGCAAGTCTACCGAAACTGTTGGAACGTGCAGGAACAGGTCCCACTGGCTCGATAACAGCCTTCTATACAGTTCTCGTCGATGGGGATGACATGAATGAACCAATTGCAGACGCAGTCCGAGGAATATTGGATGGTCACATCGTGTTGAACCGTGCGATAGCGAATAAAGGTCATTTTCCCGCGATTGATGTGCTTGCAAGTATCAGCCGTGTCATGAAGGACATCGCTCCTGAAGAGCAGATTGATGCGGTTAACAATATGAAACGTCTGATGGCAGTGTACAAAGAGTCCGAAGATTTGATTAACATCGGTGCGTATCAACGGGGATCAAATGCAGCTATAGATGAAGCGATGGATCAGATTGATCATATCTGGGATTTTACGAAGCAAAAAGTTGATGAAAAGGTAACGTTAAGTGAAGTACAGGAGCGTTTGATTCTTGAATTCGCAAGGAGATGAAGGGTAAACGATGAAATTTCGATATCATTTCCAGAAGGTTGTTGACCTGAAAAGCAATGAGAAGACACAGGCAGAATGGATGTTATCCACAGCGATCGGTAAACTTCAGACGGAAGAAGAGCATTTGTTGCAATTGATTAATGATCGAAATAATCTGATGAACATTATTCAAGCGGCAACTGAAAATTGTGCTTCCGTATCCAGTTTGCAGGAAATGCAGCGATATGCATATCACCTTGACGAATGTATATCGCGTAAGAACAGTGATGTGGAGAATGCTCAGGTCAATGTGCAGCGGAATCAGAGCTTTCTGAATGGTAAAGTAGTTGACGAAAAAGTGTGGCTTGGAGCGAGAGATAAGGCTAAAGGCAGATTTCAGCAGGAGATGCTCCTCCGGGAACAGAACGATCTGGACGAGATGGCTACTGTACGCTTCGCCGCCAAAGCCCGCGCGAACTGATGTGAGCCGGATGCGAAGTTGTCTCGTGAAGGAGGAATGAACGGTGGCTGTAAAAGACACTGATATCGAAAAAGAGTCCGGGAGTGGATGGGAAAAGTTTCTCATGATTTCGATCCCGATTGTATTCACGGTTGTACTCTTAGGTGTACTGCTTACTCTATTTAATGTAGATATTCGAAATAACGCGCTCGAACTTGCCAAAAAAATTCCTGTAGTCAAGAATTGGGTACCTGATCCGGTGCTTGATCCGGAGAAGGAGAAGTTGGAAAAGAGCGAAAAGCAGGTTGAAAGTGCGGAAGCAACGATTGAAAAGCTAAAATCTCAGGTCACAGCGAAAGAAGCAGAACTGAAAGCGGCCAAAGATGCGGCTACTGCGGAGACGCAGAAAACAGCTGATTTGCAAAAGAAATTGGATGATGCAAATAAGGCTACTGAAACAGCTGCAGCTTCTGAACCGGAAACCGAAAGTGATTATCAGAAGCAGATTAAAAGTCTGGCTAAAATGTACGCTGATATGAGCCCAAGTAAAGCCGCTCCGATTTTGCAAAATATGACGAATGAAGAAATGGTGCTTATGTTGAGCGCGATGCAGTCGACTGCCCGGACGAAGGTGCTGGAAAAGATGGATCCGAAGACTGCAGCGGATGTGACCATGCTGATGAAGGATGCGAAGCCTTCAGGCGATCTTGCCTTGGATGCCCTGCAGTCCCGATTGAAAAAGGAAACAGCAGCAACGACCACGACAACAGGAACTAATAGTAAAAATTTGGATAAAAATCAGTTAAGCCAGACCTTTGCTTCGATGTCTGCGTCAAGCGGAGCCAAACTATTGCTCGAAACCTATAAAATTAGTCCGGATAAAACACTGACCATACTCAATTCAGTTAATGATGCAACACGATCCCAGTTGCTTGAGAACATGTCTAAAGAAGATTCGGTTGAGACAGCCAAAGTGTTGAATCGGCTAATGGGCAATAAGTAACAACTCTATTCTTAATGCATGGAGGGGAGGTGAAAAAATGTCACTCGTATATCAAATGAACGCTGGGGCTTCTTCCAAAACTTCTGGTTCAACACAGTCATCAACAGCGCAGTCTAAAGGTTCGGTTACAGGAACTGGAGCTGAGTTCTTGCAGACGCTGGCACAGTCATTGGCTGGGGGAAGCGGAACTGGTGAGGGTACTGATGGAACGAATGGTGCAGTAACAACAAAGACGTCTGCTCCGTTGATGTTTACTTTTGCCTCAGAAAATGAAGAAAATAACACATCTGTAACGGACGCGTTAAGTTCACTATTAGTTGGTACGGATTCGTCAGGTTTGATGGAAATGCTTGAAAAATTATTTGGTGATCTGGATACGTTAGACAAAGCTCTGGAAAATGATCCGGCCTTGCTTGCAGGTCTTCAATCGTTGATCCAGCAATTGTACGCATTATTAAATAAAAATTCAGATGGAAATCAGCAAGCTTCACTAAGTGAGGTTGGTTCTAATTTAGATCAAGCTCCTACATCTGCATCTGCTGTTGAACTGTCTCAGCATCCAGCTGCAGTCCGTTTTGTATTACAGGATGTGCTGACACAATTGGCAACGGAAGTTCTTAAACCAGGTCCTAATGTAGTCAAGAGTGCTCCCGAATTCCAACACTTACTTCAGCAGTTGCAGAGTCAGTTGAAGGAAGCTGGAGTCGAAACGGATGGGAAAAAGGGTTGGTCTGAACTCAAATCAATACTGAATACATTCTCAGCAATAAAGGATGCAGCTGTTCAAACACCTAACGGTGCTCCGACTACAGCATCCAAAACAGATGGGATAACACCTCAGACGACTGCATCAGCAACAGTTCAAACAGAATCTAAAGCAACAACAGTGACGGTTAAAAATGACTCAACACCCGTTGCCGATGCGCAACCTGCAATCCATCATTCAAACATTGTAACAGCTGGCGAGTTATCCTTGCGAAGCTCAGGTACAGTCGTGAGCAAACCCGCTGAGCCTGTCATGCAAGCAACGAATTTTGCCAAAGAAATGACGCAATTCGTGGTTAGCAAGCTGGATATCGTGAATCAAAAAGGATTTTCTGAAGCCACAATCTCTCTCCGCCCTGAACATTTGGGAAAATTGGATGTACAGATTACGTTGCAAAACGGACAATTGGTTGCCAGGTTCATGACTGAACATGTCATGGCGAAAGACATGCTTGAACAACAGATGATGCAGTTACGTTCCTCGTTACAGTCTCAGGGCATTCAGGTGGAACGGCTCGAGGTCACTCAGAACAGTTCGCTCGGATCTGAAATGTATCAGGATGGCGGACGTCAACAAGGAAATCAATCTCAGCAACAAAAACGTTCCCGTGAGCGTGGGGAGCATACCGATGAAGCTGTGACAGCCGCGGGGCTGCAGGAAGAGTTGCGCAACTGGCGTAGCGAGCAGGTGGAAGGTAGCGAAATTCAGAGAGAGTCATTTACTGCAGAGGCTTAAACAGGGATGAGGTGAATATATGGCAAATGAAATTGTTTCTACTAATAATACTTGGCCTAATTACGCGGCTGCAAATAGAGCCACAACAAGTGCTGCAACGAAAGAACTTGGTAAGGATCAATTTCTGAAAATTTTGATTACGCAGTTGCAGAATCAGGATCCGATGCAGCCGATGGAAGATAAAGAGTTTATCGCTCAAATGGCGCAATTTAGCTCAGTGGAGCAACTGGTTAACATCTCTACGCAGCTTAAAACGTTAAATCAGTCACTTGGAGCGGTATCGGGTATGATCGGTATGGAAATCAGTTGGCTTTCTTCTGATAAAACAGACAGTGGTACGCTTCGTCAGGGTACTGTAGATTCAATCATTGTGCGAGACGGCGTTCAGTATGCGAAGGTGGGCAACGACGAAATTAAACTGGATGAAATCATTCAGGTGAATCGTGCCAAGCAAGCTGAGGAAACGAAGTCAGCTGCCCAGAACGTTCAAAGTGATGCTACAAATACTAATGGTAGTAACCCGTCTGATGTGAATGCCGGGACGAGTGAACCTGAAGATCGAGAGCAGAGCATATGAGTGACCGTATAACCGTTGGACAGTTATATACGGGTCCTGTTACTCCAAATATGCTTCGCAAACCTCAAACGGGAGACGCATCTGGTGCACCGTCTAAACCCTTTGCTCAAGTACTGGAAGATAACCTTTTAAAACTCAGCAATCATGCAGCTAAACGATTAGAACAACGTGGTATCGAGTTGAAAACCGAACAAATGAAACAAATTGGTTCTGCACTGGACAAGGCTGCTGCCAAAGGGGCAAAAGAGTCACTCATTTTGATGCAGGATATGGCTTTTATCGTCAATGTCAAAAATCGTACTGTCGTTACAGCAATGGATAGTGAAAGTATGAAAGACAATGTCTTTACTCAAATCGATAGTGCTGTAATTATTTCATAGCCGGCTGGCCCTTCTCGGGAGCCGGAATGCCGCTGACCGACTGATGCGGCAACCAATTTAAGGCTGGGAGGATTTTGTAAAATGTTGAAATCGATGTACTCAGGCGTTTCCGGGATGAGGGGTTTTCAAACCAAACTCGATGTCATTGGTAACAATATCGCGAACGTAAACACGGTTGGATTTAAAGGAAGCCGAGTGATGTTCAAAGACATTATGAGCCAAACGACTAAAGGGGTAACGGCTCCAACGGATGCACCTTCTGGTGGTGTCAATGCACAGCAAATAGGTCTAGGTGTTTCAGTAGGGTCGATTGACACAATGCATTTGGCTGGTAGCCCGATGACCACCAATAATCCTACTGACCTTCGAATTAATGGAGATGGATTTTTTCTGGTACGCTTGAGTGATGCGCAAACGGTACCTTACTTGACTCGTGCGGGTGATTTCCATGTTGATGCTGCCCGGAACCTGGTAACTTCTGATGGCTTGTTCGTATTGGATAATGGTGGTGCCAACATTACTCTTGAGGATGATGTAGTTTCATTCACAATCGGTCAGGATGGTTTCATCAATCAGACGATGGCTGATGGAACGGTTCAAGCGGGGGCGCAGCTGGGGATTGGTAAAGTTGTTAATCCTGCAGGTCTTGAGAAAATTGGCGGCAACTTGTATCGTATGACGGCGAATGCCAATCCGGATGGGGTACTTGATCCAGTTACAGCAAATAGTGCAGAAGACGGTACAGGGGCTATCATTGCTGGTCAGCTCGAAATGTCCAATGTTGATTTGACGAATGAGTTTACCGAGATGATTGTGTCACAGCGTGGCTTCCAAGCGAACTCCCGGATCATTACAACATCAGACGAAATTCTTCAAGAGGTCGTTAACCTGAAACGATAATAACTGATTAGTGATTTTGAAATGGTGGGGGAGCTTGCTCCTCCACTATGATTGAGGGGGCTTGACATGATTTCAGTTACGCGGTTAAATGGTTCTCCCATGTGGTTAAATGCGCTGATGGTCGAAATCGTGGAAGAGACGCCGGACACGTATATTACTCTGGTAACGGGAAAAAGATTAATCGTGCTTGAAAAGGCCGATGAAGTGATTTCCAAAATCAAAGAATACAACCGTGAAATTGGAGTTCAGGCAGCCACGATTAAAGTGCAGCAAACGGAGGAGTCCTGATGAAAAAGATGATGCCCTGGATTGCAACAACGTTGCTTGCAATCACACTCATTGTGGTCGTAGTTTTTGTATTTATGCAAAGTCAAAACAAGAACGACAATACACATACAGCGGCAGCTGCTGAAGAAAAAAAGCTGACAGCAGATGAAATTGTAGAGGTTTCATCCGAGCTGGGACAGATTAAGACCAATTTGGCTGATGCAGATCGTATTATTATGGTTAGTTTCTCTTTCAAGTTGTCGGATAAGAAAGCTAAAGAAGACTTTGAGAAAATTAAAAGTATTACGGTTAAGCCAATCATTATTGAGACGCTTGCGGATACCAAGGCTGAGGCACTGAGTTCGGCAAAAGGTATGAAACAATTCAATGAGAAACTAACGGGGCTAATTAATGAGGCATTGCCTGAGCCGAACTTGAAAAGCACAAGTGTTTCAGACATTGTTATAGCGCCAATGTAATGAATAGAACAAGCTGTAGACCTGTAAGGGGGTGAGAACATGGTGGATGTATTATCACAAAACGAGATTGACGCCCTATTAGCAGCCCTTTCTTCAGGCGAAATGGACGCCGAGGAATTGAAAAAGGAAGAAACTCAGAAGAAAATCAGGTCTTACGATTTTAAACGGGCAGTGCGTTTCTCCAAGGATCACATTCGAAGTCTGACGCGTATTCATGAAAACTTTGCTCGTTTTCTCACCACTTATTTTTCGGCCCAGCTGCGGACGTTCGTTCAGATCAATGTTGTGCAGGTAGAACAGTTGCCTTATGACGAGTTTATCCGTTCTATTCCCAAGATGACAATTTTGAACATTTTCGAAGCAGAGCCATTACAGGGACGAATGGTCATGGAGGTTCACCCGAATGTGGGATATGCGATGCTGGATCGTCTGCTAGGTGGTACAGGCAGTGCTCCGACCAAAATTGCAAGCATGACAGAAATTGAAACGACGATTATGGAACGGATATTCAGCCGAGCCTTCGAAAGTTTGCAGGAAGCCTGGAAGACGGTACTGGATATCTCGCCTAGAATGGAAGCGCTGGAGACGAATCCTCAGTTTATGCAGATTGTATCTCCCAATGAGACCATTGCCTTGATCTCGCTAAGTACCAAAATCGGCGATACCACAGGCATGATCAATTTGTGTATACCGCATGTCGTTCTTGAGCCTATTATGTCCCGGTTATCAACACATCAGTGGTTTGTTTCAGAGAAGAAAACGAGAGCTCCGGAAGAATACGAAGCGCTGAGATCACGTGTAAACAAAGCCAAATTACCTGTTGTAGCCGAACTTGGTGAATCCAGAATTTCGATAGCCGAGTTTTTAGGATTATCGGTTGGCGATGTCATTACGCTGAATAAACCGGTGGAAGAGGGGCTTTCCATTAAAGTTGGTGACAGACTGAAGTATATTGGCAGTCCGGGAACGATTAAGGACCGTGTGGCTGTGCAAATAGATCAAATTGTCACCGAAGGAGTTGAAGAATTTGACGAGTAAGGATTATTTATCCCAGGAAGAGATCGACGCTTTGCTTCGGCAATCGGAATCCATCTCGAGTTCTGAACCCGCTGAGAAAACGGTTGATGATTTTCTGACGGAGCTGGAACAGGATGCCTTGGGGGAGATTGGTAACATCACTTTTGGCAGTGCTGCGACTGCGTTGTCCACACTATTAGGCCTTAAAGTGGATATTACAACACCTAAAGTATCAATTATTAGCCGAACACAGTTCGAAGAAGCATTTCCTAAACCACATGTTGCCGTTCATGTGAACTATGTGGATGGATTCGAGGGCATTAACTCACTGGTTATCAAAAAGAGAGATGCGCAAATTATCGCTGATTTAATGCTGGGCGGTGAGGGAAATCCGGCCGACGAAGAATTGAACGAAATTCACATTAGCGCGGTACAGGAAGCGATGAACCAAATGATGGGGTCTTCTGCCACATCTATGTCGACCATCTTCAACCGGTTTGTTAATATTTCTCCTCCAGGGATTGATATTCTCAACTTGGAAAGCGGCGAGGGTGTGACCAATCTACCACCCGATGAAACACTCATTCAAGTTTCGTTCCGTCTGTTAGTAGGGGATCTGATTGATTCGAATTTGATGCAGTTGCTTCCTGTACATTTTGCGAAAAACATGGTGGATATGTTAATTGGAGGTGCTCAAGAGTCGACCTCCAGTGCTCCTGTAGCTTCAACACCCGAGCCTGCTCCGACGCCAGTGGCACCACCAACGCCACCACCGGTTATGGAACAGCCGCCGGCTCAGCAACAGATGCCTCCACAGGTTCCACAGCAGCCTGTTCAGGACTATAGTGGATATGGCCAAGCTCCGATGGGAATGCCTCAAGGTATGCCACCGCAGCAACCATATGGTATGCCACCGCAACAACCATATCATATGCCACCACAGCCAGCTTATGGTGAGCCTCAACACTATGGTGCTGCGCCAAATAGGAATGTGAATGTACAGCCTGTTCAATTCGCCAATTTGCAAAATGGCGCTTTTGCTAATGTAGACGAGAACAATTTGAATTTATTGATGGACATTCCCCTTAAGGTCACCGTAGAATTAGGAAGGACCCAAAAGCAAATTAAAGATATATTGGAATTATCACAAGGTTCGATTGTCGAACTAGATAAGTTGGCTGGTGAACCTGTCGATATTTTGGTCAATAACAAACTGATCGCCAAGGGTGAAGTTGTTGTCATTGACGAAAACTTTGGTGTTCGTGTTATAGATATTCTAAGCCAATGGGACCGTATTCAGAAATTACAATAAGCACAATTCAGGGAGGATTTGAACCAACATGGCAAATCGAATTTTAGTCGTAGACGACGCTGCATTTATGAGAATGATGATCCGGGACATTTTGTCCAAAAATGGGTACGAAGTCGTAGGAGAAGCACCAGATGGTGCACAAGCCGTTGAGAAGTTCAAGGAACTTCGTCCGGATCTGATTACAATGGATATTACAATGCCTGAGATGGATGGTATTGCTGCTCTGAAAGAAATTAAAAAAATTGATGCAAATGCAAAAGTAATTATGTGTTCTGCAATGGGCCAACAAGCGATGGTTATTGATGCCATTCAAGCTGGAGCCAAAGATTTTATCGTTAAACCTTTCCAATCTGATCGGGTTATCGAAGCAATCAGCAAAACACTGGGAGCTTAAGAAGCATGTTGATGGCTCAGGGGGGTACTCCAGAACCAGCTGGCGCAGGAATCAATTATTATCTACAGCTAGTATGGGTGATTGTTGTCCTGGCCGTCATCCTGGTTCTTATTGTCTACCTGATTCGATTCTTGAACAAACGAAATCAGCAATGGTTTCGAAGCGGAACCATTCGCATTTTGGGCGGGGTCGGACTAGGACAAAACAAGTCACTGCAAATTTTAGAGATTGGCGGAAACGTTTATTTGATCGGTGTGGGCGAGAATATACAGCTGCTGGATAAGGTTTCGGATTTGGAAGAAGCACAGAGAATTGTGGATTCCTTTGAACGGGATGCTGTTTCACAGCAAGGAAACCTCCCACCCATCATAGCCAAGCTCGCTAAACGTCTTCGTAAAGAAGAACCGCCTCGGGAAATGGAAATTGAGGACACTGCTTCTTTTCATGAGATGTTTGAATCCAAACTTCGGCAGATGCCAAACCGTAAAGAGAAGATGGAGAAGCTCCTGGATCAAGACAATACTACAGATCGGTCGAGGGATTCATGAAGAAAAAGATTTGGTTAGCGTGTTGTTTCGTAGGACTTATCAGCCTGGCATCCGTTACGGTGGCTTTTGCCGAGCCGATTCCTAATATTGATATACAGATTGGGAACGGTGATGGCAGCACGCCAAGTACTAGTTCATTATCTATTATTCTATTAATTACGGTGCTTAGCATAGCCCCGGCATTGCTGGTACTGATGACCAGTTTTACTCGGATTGTGATTGTGCTTGGGTTTGTCCGAACTTCACTCGGAACCCAGCAGATGCCTCCGAATCAGGTATTGGTCGGTCTGGCCCTTTTTCTTACACTTTTCATCATGTCTCCTACTTTATCTTCTATTAATCAGGTTGCATTACAGCCTTATCTTAAAGGAGATTTGACACAAACGGAGGCGCTGGAAAAGGCAGCAGATCCGATTAAGAAATTTATGTTTACTCATACGCGTGAGAAGGATATCTTGCTGTTCATGAAATATAATCAGGCGGAACAGCCGAAATCGTATCAGGATATTCCAATCACGGTAATGGTACCGGCATATGCAATCAGTGAGCTCAAAACAGCTTTCCAGATGGGATTTATGATATTTATTCCTTTCCTGGTGATCGACATCGTTGTGGCGAGTACACTCATGGCCATGGGTATGATGATGCTTCCCCCGGTCATGATCTCATTACCTTTCAAAATACTGCTCTTTGTTCTGGTGGACGGGTGGTATCTGGTAGTCAAGTCACTGTTGCTGAGTTTTAATACTTGAACCGGAGAGTTAAAGGAGGACGGTCATGACTTCGGAGTTTATTATCGGTCTGGCCGGAAAAGCAGTATACACGTCATTGCTGGCCAGTGCACCTATGCTCATACTAGCTCTGGTTGTAGGACTTATGATTAGTATTTTCCAAGCAACGACTCAGATTCAAGAGCAGACGCTCGCTTTTGTACCTAAAATTGTCGCAGTACTACTGGCGGTACTTTTGTTTGGGCCCTGGATCTTGAATATATTAATGGATTTCACATTCAACATACTCGATAATTTATACAGATACATAGGGTAGGCTTTAGCCGATGGAGACATTGCTGCAAAGTTTCCCTGTCGCTCTGCTTATGTTTTGTCGAATTGCCTCATTTTTTGTAACTGCACCTGTATTTTCAGCTCGAAATGTGCCCACTTCGTTTAAAGTGGGAATATCTGCATTTGTTACGCTGACAGTGTACATGAGCTTTGGTATTCATCAGACTGTTCCAACCGACGTAAGTTACATTCTGCTGGTTATCAGAGAAATCCTTATCGGTCTGCTTCTGGGATTTACAGCCTATCTTCTCATGACGGCAGTCCAGACGGCGGGCACGTTTATTGATCTTCAGGTTGGTTTTGGTATGGCTAATGTTTACGACCCTATGACTGGTGCATCTGCACCGCTCACAGGTAACCTGAAATATGCTTTCGCCATGCTACTCTTCCTGACAATGAATGGTCATCATTATCTGCTAGATGGAATTGTTTATAGTTACCGCTGGATTCCATTATCCAATCAATTTTATATCAGACTAGCCGATGGAAGTATAGCAGAGTTTTTGGTGAACACCTTAGGACAATCATTTATGTTGGCTTTCCAAATGGCAGCACCAATTGTTGTAGCATTGTTTTTGACAGATGTAGGCTTAGGGTTTCTAGCCAAAACAGCTCCACAATTTAACGTTTTTGCTGTCGGAATGCCGCTTAAAGTACTTGTTGGATTGGCCATTTTGCTTTTGCTCGTTCCTAGCTTTGGATTTATATTTAGTCAATTATTTGAAGCCATATTTAGATCCATGGAGAAATTACTGGGTACGATTGGGCAAAGACCTGGATGAGGGATTGGAGGGTAAGACTCGCATGAAACTTCAACTCGACCTCCAGTTATTTTCCGGAGAGAAGACGGAAAAAGCTACTCCCAAGAAGAGAAGTGATGCCCGTAAAAAGGGGCAGGTTGTCAAGAGCGCAGAAATTTCTGGAGCTTCCATCCTCTTGTTTACGTTTTTAATCCTCATGACTTTTAGTAATTTTTACAAAGAGCGAATTGTTCGATTGTTCACAGATATCTTCATGAACAGGCTGAGCATGGAAGTGAATAGTGAAAATGTTATGGCTTTGATGATGCGTTATGGAATAGAAGTTATGTTGTTACTCGCGCCTGTATTGATTGTAGCTTATCTTGTAGCCTTGCTTGTGAATTATATGCAGGTTGGATTTCTGCTGATCGGTGAGGGATTGAAGCCAAAGCTTGAGAAGTTAGATCCGATTAAAGGCTTCAAAAATATATTCTCATTACGATCATTGGTTGAATTCGCTAAGTCAATCTTAAAAATGACAATTATCGGGTATTTGGTATACAGCACTATTATTCAATATAAGTCAGATATAGCTGCACTTTCTCATTTCTCGCTTGACGCAATTTTACACTTTGCGGCCTCGATTACTTTGAGCCTCGGGGTTAAGATTGCTGCCGCTCTGATGGTTTTGGCCATATTTGATTACATTTATCAAAAGTATGATAACGAAAAGAAACTGAGGATGTCGAAGCAAGATATCAAGGATGAGTATAAGAAAATGGAAGGCGATCCGCTGATCAAAGGCAAAATCCGGGAGCGTCAGCGTCGTATGGCTATGCAGCGTATGATGCAGGAAGTACCGAACGCTGATGTCATCATCACGAACCCGACACACTTTGCAGTAGCACTGAAGTATGAGGGATCTGAGATGGAAGCTCCGCAAATTATTGCTAAAGGGCAGGATTATGTCGCTCTGCGCATTAAAGAAATTGCCAAAGAACACGGTGTGATTACGATGGAAAACAAACCACTGGCACGGGCATTGTTCCAGAGAGCTGAGATTGGTGACGCTATACCGGCCGATTTGTTTCAAGCTGTAGCCGAAGTGCTGGCTTATGTATATAAACTTAAGGGCAGAACGAAATAACAGGGATCGGAGGCCGTACATTCATTGAAAACAAAAGATTTAGCTATCCTTGCGGGTATTATCGGCATTGTGTTGATGATGATTCTCCCGATCCCGGCCTGGCTGCTCGATTTGTTGCTTGTTGTCAACATCTCAATTGCCTTGATGATTCTGCTTGTTGCCATGAACAGCAAAGAAGCGCTGCAGTTTTCCATATTTCCGGCGTTGTTGCTCATTACTACGTTGTTCCGATTGGCACTCAACATCTCAACAACGAAGCTGATCCTTGGTAAAGGGGATGCAGGAGCGGTAGTTGCAACATTTGGGAGCTGGATAGCTGGCGGGCAAATAGCCATTGGATTTATCGTATTTTTGATCCTGGTGGTCGTACAGTTTATCGTTATTACCAAAGGTTCCGAACGTGTAGCTGAAGTAGCAGCAAGGTTCACGCTTGATGCTATGCCTGGTAAACAAATGAGTATTGATGCCGACTTGAATGCTGGTTTAATTAATGAACAGCAGGCGCGTGAGCGCCGTTCCAAAATTGAACGCGAAGCCGACTTTTATGGAGCGATGGATGGTGCCAGCAAATTCGTAAAAGGGGATGCCATTGCAAGTATTATCATCCTCCTAATCAACCTGATCGGTGGATTTATTATCGGTATGACGGTGCATGGTTACGATTTTGCAACTTCACTTTCCACGTACTCGGTGCTGACTATCGGGGACGGATTGGTTAGCCAGATTCCCGCACTGCTTATTTCAACTGCAGCGGGATTGATTGTTACCAGAGCCTCATCGGAAGGAAACTTGGCAGATGATATTACTGGCCAGTTGTTTACATATCCGATACTCATCTATATCGTAGCTTTTGTCATCGCGATGCTGGGATTCTTTACGCCAATTCATGTAATTACAACATTGCCGCTCGCAGGTGTTCTTGCTTTTGCCGCCTGGAGAATGCAGAATAATCTGAATTTGAAACAGGAAGCAGAAGAGCAATTGGAAGAAGAACAACAGATTGAAGAAGTCAGAAGTCCTGAAAGTGTTATTAACTTGCTTCAGGTGGACCCGATCGAATTTGAGTTTGGTTACGGTTTGATTCCTCTGGCTGACAATCAACAAGGCGGAGACTTGCTGGATCGGATCATTATGATCCGAAGACAATGTGCGCTTGAATTGGGTTTGGTGGTACCAGTGATCCGTATTCGTGACAATATTCAATTAAGACCTAATGAGTATGTGATCAAAATTAAGGGTAATGCGGTTGGTGGCGGGGAACTGCTTCTGAACCATTATCTCGCGATGAGTCCTGGATATGATGAAGAATCCGTAACAGGAATCGAAACAACAGAGCCGGCATTTGGTTTGCCTGCGCTATGGATTGATGAAGTGACTAAAGATCGGGCAGAGCTCGCTGGATATACGGTAGTTGACCCGCCTTCTGTCGTTGCGACTCATCTAACAGAACTAATCAAGAAACATGCGCACGAATTGCTTGGAAGACAAGAGACGAAGGCACTTGTGGACAACCTTAGAGAGAATTATGCTGCACTGGTGGATGAGTTAATTCCTTCCGTTCTCTCGATTGGTGATGTACAAAAGGTACTAGCGAAGCTGCTACGTGAAAAAGTATCGATTCGAGATATGGTTACCATTTTTGAAACGCTTGCAGACTATGGAACTTATACGAAGGATCCAGATGTGTTAACGGAGTACGTTAGACAATCGTTATCTCGTCAGATTACACAACAATTCTCGCAAAAAGGTGAAACCCTTCAAGTGATCACGGTTGGACCAGGACTTGAGAAGAAAATTGCTGAAAGTGTGCAACAATCAGAGCAAGGTAGCTATCTTGCACTGGATCCAGTCTCTACTCAAAGTGTGTACCAAAAGCTGAGTGAACAAGTAAATCGATTAATTCAATCGGGTCAACAACCCATCGTGCTAACTTCTCCAACCATTCGAATGTATCTGCGTCAGGTGATTGAAAGAACGATGCAGGATATTCCGGTGCTTTCCTATAGCGAGTTGGAGCCGAATGTTGAAATTCAAAGTATCGGGGTGGTGAACTTATGAGAGTAAAACAATACGTTGTTGAGACCATGCCCGAAGCTATGCTTCAAATTCGCAAAGACCTGGGAAGTGACGCCGTCATTCTGTCCACCAAAGAAATCAAGGTGGGCGGAGTGCTCGGGATGTTCCGCAAAAAACGTATCGAAGTGGTTGCAGCAGTAGATAAAGAGCAGCCTAATCAGGAGAATGGTTCTTCTGTCAAGAAGGCGCAAAATTCATTTACGCCTGTGCCTCGTTCGTTTGTACCTGAAGCTTATGCTCAGACCGCTCGTTCGTTTGTGGGGGGTTCCGATGCAAGGAAAACTGTAGCGGCGGTGGACCAAAAAGGGCAGGAGAAAACGGCGGCTGTTCCATCTGTATCCAAATCAAGTGGAATAGATGAAAAAATGGATTACGGCTCAGATTTTCTGAGCAGTGAGCATAAACCGCGACCGCAAGGGGCGGATTTTTCGGGTTCAACGCCTAGTATCCAAGATCGTGGTATGGATCAGCAGCAGGATATGCTGTTGAACGAGCTACAGGACTTGAAGCAGATGATGACCAAGCTTTCCAAGCAAGGAACAGTTGCGACAACAATTCCTGAAGAATTAATGAAGAGCCAGGAGCGGCTTGCGGATCAAGAAATTTGGCCAGAAGTATGGGAATCCTGGTTTGAACCTATTGAGCAGGGGTTAGCTGATGGTAAATTGCAAGAATCGGATGTTGAAGAGGCACTTCGGTTGGAGATAGCGACTTTTCTGAAAGACCGTATTCAAGAGGGCATCATGCCTAGCACTCGAATTGTATATGTGGCTGGACCTACAGGAGTAGGAAAAACAACAACGATTGCCAAATTGGCTGCGGAGCAGATGTTTAAAAAACAGCGTAAAGTTGGTTTTATTACGTCAGATACGTACCGTATCTCTGCAGTTGAACAGCTAAGAACGTATGCATCGATTCTGAACGTGCCGCTTGAAGTTGTGCAGTCGCCAGGAGATACGCAACGTGCCATATCACGGCTAGAAAACTGCGATCTGATCTTTATGGATACGGCAGGCAGAAACTATAGAAACGAATTGCTTGTCTCCGAACTGCAGAGTTTACTTGCTCCAGTTGAGAACAGTGAAACCTTTCTGGTGATGAGTATGACTGCGAAAAGCATGGATATGGTACAGATTACTGAGCATTTCAGTAAATATGGATTGGATAAAGTGATCTTTACCAAAATGGATGAAACAGGAACTTGCGGTCCGCTCTTTAATCTTCTACATCGTTTCCCGCTCAAACTTGCTTATGTGGCAAATGGTCAGAATGTTCCTGATGATCTGCTGAAGCCCAATGTGGAATGGTTGTCCCATGCGTTATTGGGAGACGGGACACAATGAAGGATCAGGCAGCATCACTCCGAAGTTTGGTCTCCACGCCACTCGAGAGCGATACAAGCAAAGTGAGTAGCCGTTCCTCCAAAATTATTACGGTAGCTAGTGGTAAAGGTGGGGTAGGCAAGTCCAATTTCACATTAAACTTTGCACTGACTCTTCATTCTATGGGTAAAAAAGTGCTGGTGTTTGATGCAGATATCGGTATGGCAAATATCGATGTTTTAATGGGAACTTCTTCTTCCTATAATCTGTATCATCTTTTATACCGACATAAAACTATAAGGGAAATCATACAACTTGGTGCTGATGGCCTGCCATATATTGCGGGGGGGTCGGGGATGAAGGAATTATTCTCCTTGTCTGATCGGGATCTGGAGTTTTTTGCCAGTGAGGTGGAGGACATTGCGCAAGAGATGGATTACGTCATTTTCGATACCGGGGCTGGCCTTTCCAGGGAAAATATGAGATTCATCGGCGCTGCTGATGAATGCCTGATTGTAACTACTCCTGAACCGACTTCAATAACAGATGCTTATGCCTTAGTTAAAGTCATGCACGGCGAGGAGCACGCAACTCCTTTTCGAATGATCGTAAATCGGGTTGAAGATGAAAGGGAGGCGGAGCGTGTAGCAGATAAAATAGCTGGAGTGGCGAGAAGGTTTTTGCAAACAGATATCCCGCTTCTAGGGTATATTTCAGAGGATGCTCAGGTTGTGACAGCAGTAAAGAAACAGATGCCTTATCGATTAGCCTATCCTCATTGCAAGGCTTCTAAAGATATACAAAAACTTGCTCTTCGATATCTGGCTGTACCTGCAGCTCCGGAATCCGGAACCTTGTCAGGAATCAGAGGATTTATGAAAAAGTGGCTTAAACGAACAACATGATTTCTGAAAAAAGGAAACAGAGGTGACACAATATGGCGGTCTATCAAGTATTGGTTGTCGATGATTCCGCTTTTATGCGCAAAATTGTGACGGATTTAATTGAAGCGGACTCAGAGTTCAAGGTTACGGCCACAGCGTCAAACGGCAAAGAAGCCATACAAAAAGCATTAGAGTTGAAACCTGATATGATCACAATGGATGTTGAAATGCCGGAAATGAATGGGCTGGATGCGCTTAAATCCATAATGGAGGATTCCTTCATTCCTGTGATTATGCTCTCTGGTATTAATGAACAAGGTATGAAAGAGACAATTATGGCTCTCGAAGCTGGTGCATTTGACTTTATTCGTAAGCCGTCTGTTGTGCATGATCAGGATATTGCTCAGGTTGGTAAAGCATTGGTTGAACGAATGCGTGCTGCCATGCATGAAGTGAAGCGAAAAGCTGAGCGTAAAGAATCGATCAAAAAAATGGAGGCTTCCCGCAATACTGTAATTCCTCCAGCACAACCGGTAAAGAAGGAAGAAACGTCGAAGGAAGTTGTTGAACCGCTTCAAAAAACAGTTCCGCCGATACTTCCAAAAAGAGAGAATTCATTTGAAGAGCGTACTGGAGTCTTACAGGCTAAAAAGCAACCGAGTGTCCCGCTTTCTCCTCCGAAATCGGAGCGTACGATCACGAAAAAGGATGGCTTAGGTAAGCCTGATCAATCTCCTCGTACGAAAACGGATATACCAAGTAAGCCGCCTGTGAGTTCACTGCAAGCTCGTAAAGAGGTTAGATCGCCAGAGGTTCCTCGACTCCAGACGAAACAGCCAGCAACCAGTTCTGCGTCTGCACCTGTTCCTGCGAAGGAGCCAACTAAACTTAATACGGCTTTTAAAACTTCAGCGGGATCGGAAGGATCGTTCAACAAACTTGTTGCGATCGGTTCTTCAACCGGTGGACCAAGAGCTCTCAAGACTTTATTGGAGCAGTTGCCATCGGATTTGCCGGCGCCAGTTATTATTGTGCAGCATATGCCGCCTAATTTCACCCGTTCACTTGCACAACGGTTGAATACATTTAGTCCGCTCCATGTAGTCGAGGCAGAAGACGGTATGGTGCTTAAAAAAGGAACGGCTTATATCGCACCTGGTGGTTTCCATTTGAGAGTTCACAAGACAGCAGATGGAAGGTTTATCTTGAAGTTGAGTGAGGATCAACAGGTGAATGGTCACAGACCTTCAGTGGATACGATGTTTGAGTCGCTTCTGCCGTTTACATCTTTACAACGACATCTTGTTCTTCTGACAGGTATGGGGAGCGACGGGGCGCGTATGATGAAAAAATTATACGAGACTGGAGTCACATCAACGTTTGCCGAAAATGAAGAAACTTGTGTTGTCTATGGTATGCCGCGTTCAGCTGTGGAGCTGCAATGCGTGCGTCATCTTCTGCCCCTGCAGGAGATTGCGCCAAAACTTGTTCAAGCAGTGAAATAACGGAGTGTAACTTACGGAGGAGGTGCCTCACAATGGACATGAACCAATATTTATCCATGTTTATTGATGAGTCTAACGATCATCTACAATCTCTTAACGAAAACATGCTACAACTAGAAGCGAATCCGGAAGATCTGGGTATAGTGCAGGTCATCTTCCGTTCAGCTCATACTCTCAAAGGTATGGCGGCAACCATGGGGTTCGAGGATTTGGCTTCACTGACACACAAAATGGAAAATGTACTGGATATGGTTCGTAATGAAAAGCTGAAAATGCAGGATTACATTTTTGACACCATGTTCAAAAGTTTGGATGCTTTGGAGACTATGGTTCAGGATATTACAGGTGGCGGTGAAGGTAAAGCGGATGTCTCCTCCATTGTTGCTTCGCTTCAGGCTATTGAAAGTGGCGAATGGACAGGAGGCAGTGCTCCTGTTGCAAAGGTAGACAAGCAAACGAACTCCTCGATCTCCAATGCTGTAGAACTGGATGAATTCCAATATTCAGTTCTTGATCAGTCGATCGCAGAAGGTCACCGTGTATTCTACGTTGACGTCCTTGTGAGTGAGCATAGTCAGTTAAAAGGTGTTCGGGCATACATGGTATTTGACATGCTTGAGCGTTCAGGTGAGGTTGTTAAAGCCTATCCTTCTGTTCAGGATATCGAGCAAGAGAAGTTTGAGCGCAGTTTCTCGTTGTATTACATAACGACCAAAGAGGCGCAAGAACTGGAAAAGGGTATTATGAGCATCTCGGAAATTGAGAGTGCCAAATTGATTCAGCTGGATCAAGAAACGTTGCAACAGATGACCAATCAGGCGGCAGCCGCGGTTGCGGTAGAAGCAGCACCAGCACCAGCACCTGAGGTTGGTAAGGATACGCCTGTTTTAGATTCTAAACCTCAAGAAGAAGGCAAAGCAGCTCCCGCGAAGGCAGCAACGCCAAAACAGGCAGCCGCACCTTCACGCACAATTCGTGTTGACATTGAGCGTCTTGATGTGCTGATGAACTTGTTCAGCGAATTATTGATTGACCGTTCACGCCTTGAACAATTAGCAAGTGAGACAGGCAATAACGATCTGTCGGATACTGTAGCTCACTTGAGCCGTGTGAGTACGGACTTGCAGAACATCGTACTGAAATTGCGGATGGTTCCGGTTGATACCGTCTTTAACCGCTTCCCACGGATGATTCGTGATTTGGCTAAAACATTGGATAAAAAGATCGATCTCGTCATTACAGGTGCTGAAACAGAGCTGGACAGAACGGTTATTGATGAAATCGGAGATCCGCTTGTGCATCTGTTGCGTAATGCGGTTGACCATGGTGTTGAATCGATCTCGGAGCGGGTTGCGGCTGGAAAACCGGAAATGGGTACAGTTAACCTGCGAGCTTTCCACAGTGGTAACCACGTGTTTATTGAGATTGAAGATGATGGTAAAGGGATTTATCGTGACAAACTCCTGCAAACAGCGATCAAACGAGGCGTTGTGACGGAGGAGCAAGGTGCGAAAATGAGCGATGATGAAGTCAATCAATTGTTGTTCGCCCCTGGATTTAGTACAGCTGATAAAATCTCGGATATTTCAGGCCGCGGAGTAGGTCTGGACGTTGTAAAATCAAAAATCACTTCGCTTGGCGGTAATGTAACGATTACGTCGACTCCAGGCAAAGGTACTAACTTCTCCGTACAGCTTCCATTGACACTGTCTATCATTGCAGCGATGCTGGTACGACTTGGTTCAGAGAAGTATGCAGTTCCATTGTCTTCGATCGTAGAGACCGCGATTGTACAGCGAGAGCAAGTTCGTAATATCCATGGTAATAAAATGATTACGTTCCGCGAGTCTTTGATTCCTTATCTGTCATTAAGCGAAGTTTTCGGAGTGCCGGATTTCAACGATGCGGATGAGAAAGAAACTGAGATTGTTGTGATTCGAAAAGGAGAGCGTCTGGCAGCTGTCGCTGTTGAAGAATTCATTGGTCAGAGCGAAATAGTTCTGAAGTCTATGGGCACGTATCTTCCTGCGATTGAAGGAATCTCCGGTGCGACGATACTTGGAGATGGACAAGTGGCTTTGATTCTTGATCCAAACGCATTTATTAAATAAGCATAGTAATGGAGTTTTAAATCGAATAGGGAGGTTTTTTACATGGAAGAAGAGTTGAAGGTCATCGTCTTTAAATTGGGAACCGAAGAGTACGGAATTGAGGTAGACAAGGTTCAGACTATTGAGCGCATGATGCCCATTACCCGCGTTCCCAAAACACTTTCATTTGTAAAAGGAGTTATCAACCTGCGTGGTGTTGTTATTCCGGTTATTGATCTCCGCGGACGCTTCTCCCTTGCGGAAACGGAATATACAGATCAAACGCGGATCGTCATTGTTGGTGTTGACGATATGCAGGTTGGTTTTATCGTTGACTCTGCCAATGATGTTATCGACATTAAAAGCAGTTCGATCGATACTCCGCCTGAAGTGGTTGGTGGCGTGAAAGCGAGATATCTTCGTGGTGTTGCAAAATTGGATGATGGCCGCTTGTTGATTATGCTTAACCTTAACGAAGTATTAAATAAAAGCGAGATTGTGCAGCTGGAAAGTGTTGAGGGCTAGCACGTGGAGATGTTTAACCGATTTGAGGGTTTCCAAATGGATGTGCTCAAAGAGGTCGGTAATATTGGAGCAGGCAACGCCGCTACGGCGTTGTCTCAACTCCTTAACAGACCGATTGATATGGGCGTACCCACCGTTCAGATGCTTCCATTTGAGGAGATTGCTGAAAAAGTGGGTGGTGATGAGCGCATTGTAGTCACAATATTTCTTCGTGTAGAAGGTGAAGCGCCTGGTAATCTCTTCTTTATGATGACACCAGAGGCTGCTAAATTGTTGTTGAACCGCCTCGCTGGTTTTGAGCTGAAAGAAGGTTTGGCGTTCACTGAAATGGAACATTCAGCTCTATCTGAGATCGGAAACATTCTGGCTGGATCTTACCTGTCTTCTCTGGCGGATTTCACAAAGTTATCGATGTACCCAACGGTGCCGGGGCTTGCAATTGATATGGCGGGAGCAATCCTTAGTTATGGACTGTTGCAATTTGGAGAGATGGGCGATGCGGCATTGTTAATTGATACTTCTTTCTTTGAAGGTAGAGATCAAGTAGAAGGGCAATTTTTCCTGATTCCTGATCCGCCGTCATTTGCAAAGATTTTTGAATCGCTAGGGGTGCCACTGGACAATGATTGAGGACAAAAGCATCGTTAAAGTCGGTATGGCGGATCTGAATATCGCTCAACTTCCTGGCGTAATCCGTACAACTGGCTTAGGGTCGTGTGTGGGGCTAACGATGTATGACCCACAGTTGAAACTCGCTGGAATGGCACATGTCATGCTTCCGAGTTCAGAGATTGCCCGGGAGGGTAATTTGAACACGGCTAAATACGCGGATACAGCATTGCCAGAATTGCTTGAGAAGATGCTGAAAATGGGCGCGTCTCAATCGCGAATTGTATCTAAGATGGCCGGAGGTTCGCAGATGTTTGCTTTCTCGGGTGCAGGAGATACAATGCGAATTGGACCGCGAAATGCAGACTCCTGTCGAGAAATGTTGGAACAGCTCAAAATTCCACTTTTGGGCGAAGATACAGGAGGAAATTACGGTCGAACTATCGAAATGAATTGTGAGACAGGACTTTTAACTATTCGCAGCGTACAAATGGGTGTAAAGGAATTATAATACATGATAGGAAACTACCGCATTAATCTTGGAGCAGGCATAGTCGGATTCGTTCTGACTTTTTTTGTAGCATTCAGCAGCAATGTGTTGATGACCAGTTTAATACGCGGATTAATTGGATTCGCAGCCTGGTATGTTCTTGCATATGGTCTGCGTTGGGGATTGGGCATATTGTTTAGCCCTCATGTAGAAAATGGATCTGGTTATGCTTCAGAGGGCACTCAAGATCTAAGAGGTTCACAGGTGGACATCAAACTCGAAGACGATGGACAAGAGCTGAATGACTTGCTCAAGAACGGACAGAGCGACTCCGCCGGGGCTAATCATCCGCCATCTGAGACGAAAGCTCCAACGGGATTTGCTCCCTTGGATCCGCCTAAACTTGTCCGGACCAAGGACCCGGAGGAGTTGGCGCAGGCCGTTCGTCACCTGACAGACAAATAAGGAGGGTGAAAGCAATTGAACGAGCGTAAAGCTTCACATTTGAACCATTCAGATCTGTGGGAAAAGTGGAAAGAATACGGAGATCTTGAAGCAAAGAAATTGTTGATCGAAAAATATCTTCATATTGTTAACTATGTGTCAGGCCGTCTGGCCGTTGGTTTACCCAAAAACGTTCCGAAAGATGACTTGGAAAGCAACGGGGTAATGGGTCTAATTGATGCACTGGAAAAATTCGATTATGAACGAGGCTTGCAATTCGAGACATATGCTTCATGGAGGGTTCGCGGAGCCATACTCGACGGATTGCGTCAAGGAGACTGGGTTCCCAGATCTGTACGTGAAAAAGCGAAACGGATTGAAGATGCCTACCAGCAATTGGAGCAGACCTATTTGCGTTCTGTGAGTGATGAAGAAATGAGCCAGTATCTGGACGTGTCAACAAAGGATTTTCAACATATGCTTCAGGAGGTGGCAGTTATGTCGCTCTGCTCGCTGGAAGATCCGATCCGGGAAGAAGAGTCAGAGACACGTCTGTCTTTAATGGTAGATGAAAAAGCCAAAAATCCGGATTATAAAGTCAATGAATTTTATTTAAAAGAAGCGCTGGTCCAAGGGCTTGAGAAGCTGACAGTGAAAGAACGAACGGTGGTCTCCCTTTTATATTACGAAGACCTTTCTTTAAGTGAAATTGCAGAGGTCATGTCTCTTTCGCCGTCTCGTATCTCCCAACTACATTCCAAAGCTATATTGCGGCTTCGCGGCACACTGGATAAACAAAAAGATCTACTGATGCGTAAAGACTAGAGAGCAGAAGTTAAGATACGTATAGGGAGTGGACAGGCTAATAAGGAGGAAGATCTGCGTTGACACAACGGACTGTTATGGAAAAATCACTAAACGTTGTTTTATCCGATGATAAATGCATCGCTTATCTTGAATATTACAACGAAGAAGAAGGCTTTTCCTGTACCACGGAAGAGCTTGAACAATTTGTGGAGAGCAAGGGCGTTAAGCATGGTCTATTGCGAGAAGCATTACTAGTATTTGTGAATAAGCCGTCTGCCTACCTGAAAGATAAATGCAAGATAGCCGAAGGCGTTTCTCCTGTACAAGGGATTGATGGATATATTCAAGTTTTGATTGGTAAAGAAGATGACAGAGAGCAACGGCCACTTGAAGCAGAAGATGGAAAAGTGGATTACAAAGAGCTGATACAGTTAGATAATGTGCGCAGTGGTCAGATCATTGCAAAGCGTATCGATCCTGTAGATGGCACACCAGGTAAAGCAGTGACTGGTGAAGAAATCCCTTTTCGTTCCGGAAAAGAAGCCCGATTCAAAGTTGGAAAAAACGTTGTTGTCAGTCCTGACGGTTCTGCGATGTATGCTGCAATTGACGGCTTGGTGAGCAGGACAGATGGAAACAAGCTTAACGTATTTCCAGTGTACGAAGTCAATGGTGATGTCGATTATAAGCATGGAAATATTGACTTTGTAGGTAATGTCGTGATCCGAGGCAATGTACTAACTGGCTTTAAGGTAAAAGCGGCAGGTGACATTCGTGTCGTCGGAGGTGTCGAAGGAGCAGAACTGGAGGCAGGTGGCTCTATCGAAATTACCGGTGGCATCATCGGTTACAACAAAGGTTTAATTCATGCCGGGCATCATGTGAAATGCACATTCATTCAAGAAGGCAATGTTGATGCAGGTGAAGATGTACTTGTATCCCAAAGTATTATGCACTCCAATGTCCGTGCGGGTCATGCTGTAATCTGTGCAGGAACAAAAGGACTTATCGTTGGCGGCTCAACACAGGCCGGAGAGCACGTATCTGCGCGTGTTATTGGTAACACGATGTCGACAGTCACCTCGATTGAGGTTGGCGTGCTACCAAGACTCCGAAACGAAATGAATGAATTGCGTAAAGAAATGAGAGAACAGATGGGCTCCTTGGATAAAACCAAGAAAGCATTGACTCTACTTGATCAGCTGGCTGCAGCAGGACAACTAACGCCAGACAAGATGGCGATGAGAATCAAATTAAACTCAACTCAAAAATCGGCTCTTCATCAGAGTGAAGAAATGAAAATGCGTATCTTGGAAATTGAAAAGGTACTTGAAGATACAAGCAGAGCTCGTGTTGATATTTTGAAGATGATCTACGGGGGCTCTAAAATAGTTATCGGCAGATATACGAAATTTATTAAAGATCCCGTTAGCCGAATGTCATTTTATTATCAGGACGGAGATATTACCATGGTGCCGTACGTTTAAAACCAGCAACATCCTTTTGAGGAAATCCATTCGAAACCGTGAGGTGAGCGTATGAGTTTCAAAGCAGTGGAGTTGCAGATTGCGGTACCGCGAACGAGTGAAGCGGGACGATATCAAAGTGAAGCCCAGCAGAGACCGGTTACTGACCAGAATCTGCTCGCCGAACAGACGAATAAAGAAGCCAATGAGGCACGGCAGCGCAGTGAAGCCATGGCTGAGACATCGCATACTTCGGTACGAGATGGTCATGCAGACGGGCGAGACCAGCATAGTGGGACTGATGGACGGGAGACGATGGATGATCAGGAGCACTTGAAACTTGCTGAACATCCCTACAAAGGTAAACATATTGATCTGTCTATGTAAAAGACTACAAACATGCTGGAAGCTTGCGCCCGAGGGTGGTCGTAACAAAAGGAGAGAAGCAATTTGTCACCATGGATCATTATTGTCATATTAGGAGCTTGCGCAATTGCTTATGCATTCATAATGCCTCGTAAGGACAAAGTACAGCAACCATCGCATCAGTTGGTGCAGGAGATGGAGTCAACGCTCGAACATTATATGACAGAGATTGAACAAGATAACGATGCTCTTATTCAACGTGTGGCTGAACTCAAAGGTGAAGCCACCGCAGCAGATCATCGGATGCAGTCACAGCTTCAGGAATTACAACAACGGCTTGACCAGCTGGAGCAGCAAAAGGTTAAGACAACTGAATTCAGCACTGCAGAGAACATAACGGGTCAGAGATCAGAGGGGTTACAAGCACAAAGCCTCATGGACAGTGTCAGGGCTGAAACGAATCAACAAATTGCATCAGCATCAGAGCTACAAGATAACCCGCAGCAAGAAAAAGATCAGAAGCGTGAATCGATTAAAGATCGTTACACAGAGCTTTTTAGGCTACATGATGAAGGAAAGTCTATGGATGCTATTTCTAGACAAACAGGCATACAGCTTGGTGAGGTGCAATTAATACTGCAGCTTGCAGAGCGGGAGGAGAGCTGACCATGGACAAGCGATCTTTGTGGATTGGTATAGGAAGTGGCATGATTACAGGAGCAATCTTGCTTCAACTAGCTACGGTGGGGCAAAAAGCCCTGTCTGACAGTAATTTGGAACCGGTACAACGTGACAATTGGACGAAAGAACAATTGGAAACAGCAGCAAAGAGTCTGGATATGAAACTGGTTGGTACTCAGGACGAGTTATATACTGAAGCCGAATGGGTGTCAAAGAAAAAGCAGGAAAGCAGCCAGATGCAAGGGAAGTCAGCTGAAAAACCACAGCAAACCACCTCTGCTGCAGAACCGACAGAACCAACGCAGCCACAGACAGATCAACCCAAGACGAATACACCTGTGACGCCAACTAAACCTAATGGACCGGCCGTAACATTTAAGGTTCGTTCTGGAAATAGTTTGGTTATGGTTGCCGAAAATCTGAAAGAAGCCGGTATTGTGGACGATGCACAAGCCTTTATCAAGGCAGGGAAGTCTCAAGGTATTAATAAAAAAATTCAAGTGGGCACATACTCTCTTGAAAAGGGTGAGAGTTTTAAGTCGATTATCGCCAAAATTACCAAAGAACCGTCAAGCTGAGCGTACATGCTCGGACTGGACGGTTCTTTTTGATGGTAGATGGATTATTTTTGATATAATGTAACTATAAAATTTAGATTTAGATAATGTTGCAACAGACTGACACTTATGATATATTAGATAACGGTGTTAAAACACACGCTGTGCTAATTTTGTTGAGGGTGCTTTCCTAATGGAGAGTCTTAGCGAAAAATGATGCTGGCGGAGGACACAATAAAAAACCATATTAGGAGGTGTGTGAAGATGGCAGTAATCTCCATGAAGCAGCTTCTCGAAGCTGGGGTACACTTCGGTCACCAGACTCGTCGTTGGAACCCAAAAATGGATCGTTATATCTTCACTGAAAGAAACGGAATTTACATCATCGATTTGCAAAAAACGGTGAAAAAAGTCGAAGAGGCTTACAACTTCGTTAAAGGAATCGCAGGCGAGAATGGTACTATTCTTTTCGTAGGTACTAAAAAACAAGCTCAAGACTCCGTTAAAGAAGAAGCTGAACGCGCTGGTCAATTCTACATTAACCAACGTTGGCTCGGCGGTACCCTGACTAACTTCTCTACTATTCAAAAACGTATTGATCGTTTGAAACAGTTGGAAGCTTGGGAAGAAGACGGTACTTTCGCTGTTCTGCCTAAAAAAGAAGTTATCTTGCTTCGCAAAGAAAAAGATCGTCTCGAGAAATTCTTGGGCGGTATTAAAAATATGAAAGGCCTGCCTAGCGCCCTGTTCATCATCGATCCACGCAAAGAGCGTATCGCTGTTGCTGAAGCTCGCAAATTGGGTATCCCAATCGTTGGTATCGTTGATACTAACTGCGATCCAGACGAGATCGATTATGTTATCCCAGGTAATGACGACGCGATCCGCGCTGTTAAATTGCTGACAGGTAAAATGGCTGATGCCGTTATCGAAGCTAACCAAGGCGAAGAAACTTCCGCTTAATAGTTTTCGAACATAACATTCATGAATTAAATGAAAAGGGTGGTTGGTAGGTGGATAACCTCTCACTGCCCTTTTTTTAGAGTGTACGTGTACGTACAATACTTAATCTGGAGGGAATTTATAATGGCAGTTAATGCGAGTGCAGTAAAAGAACTTCGCGAAAGAACGGGCGCTGGTATGCTCGATTGTAAGAAAGCACTGGAAGAAGCCAACGGTGATGTAACGAAAGCGGCTGAATTGTTGCGTGAAAAAGGTCTTTCTGCAGCAGCAAGCAAAGCAGGTCGTGCAGCTACTGAAGGCGCTGTAGAATCTTACATCCACGCTGGCGGACGTATCGGTGTCTTGGTTGAAGTTAACTGCGAAACTGACTTCGTTGGTAAAACAGATCAATTTAAGGATTTCGTTAGAGACGTAGCTATGCAAATCGCTGCAGCTAATCCTAAATATGTTACACGCGAAGAAGTTCCTACAGATGAGTTGGAAAAAGAAAAAGAAATCTTGAAAGCTCAAGCTCTTAACGAAGGTAAACCAGAAAAAATCATTGAAAAAATGGTTGAAGGCCGTATCGGTAAATACTACGAAGAATATTGCCTGTTGGAACAAACTTTTGTTAAAGATCCAGACAAAACAATTTCCCAATTGTTGAATGAAAAAATCAGCCAAATTGGTGAAAACATCTCCATCCGTCGTTTCGTTCGTTACGAACTGGGTGAAGGTTTGGAGAAAAAAGTGGATAACTTCGTAGAAGAAGTTATGTCCCAAGTTAACAAATAAGACGTTATCAAGCCGACAAAGCAGGATTGATTTTCGAAGATATAAGAATGATGAAACTTCGAAGCGTAAACTCCCTTATATCTCAGGAAAACAATGACTGAACGGCAATTTGTTTTTCCTAAAAGAGCGGAACACTTCTGTGTTCCTTTCTTTTTAAGCAGGAGTCCATGCGCGAGAAGTTTTGTTGGTTGGACACTGGAAGGTGTTCAATTCAAAGTGGAGGGTGAACAATTGGAACAGCCAGTATTTAAACGTGTTGTCTTAAAGGTGAGCGGAGAGTCTCTTTCCGGTCAAAACGGCTATGGCATTGATGCAGTAACGATCTCATCCATTGCCCAGCAGGTAAAAGATGTAGTTGCGCTTGGCGTACAGGTTGCGATTGTATGCGGCGGAGGAAACATCTGGCGCGGCATTGCTGGCAGTGAAAACGGGATTGATCGTGCAACTGCGGACTATATGGGTATGCTCGCGACGGTGATGAACTCTCTGGCGCTGCAAGACGCACTTGAACAGATTGAAGTGCCAACTCGTGTGCAGACATCAATTGCTATGCAGCAGATTGCTGAGCCGTACATTCGTCGTAAAGCCATTCGTCATCTGGAGAAAGGCCGTGTCGTTATTTTTGCAGCAGGTACAGGTAATCCGTTCTTCTCCACGGATACAACAGCAGCACTGCGCGCAGCGGAGATTGAAGCAGAAGTGATCTTGATGGCCAAAAATAAAGTGGATGGTGTCTATTCGGCAGATCCATTCAAAGACAGCACAGCTGAAAAGTTTGAGCAGTTGACATACCTGGATGTACTTAACAAAAACCTTGGCGTAATGGATTCAACGGCGTCCTCGCTCTGCATGGATAACAACATTCCGTTGATTGTATTCAACATTACTGAACAAGGTAACATCAAACGTGTTGTTCTGGGCGAGCGTATCGGGACAATCGTTAAAGGGAGTGTAGATTAATGCCACAAGCAGTTAAACAACATGCTGAAGAGCGTATGGAAAAAGCGATTCAGGCATTGCGCCGTGACCTAGCTACGTTGCGTGCAGGTCGTGCAACGCCTGCTCTTCTGGATCGTGTGCAAGTTGAGTATTATGGTGCAATGACACCTCTGAACCAATTGGCAAATATCAGTACACCGGATTCCCGGACATTGATGATTCAGCCTTGGGACAAATCAGCGATGAGTGATATCGAACGTGCGATTATGAAATCAGACCTGGGTCTGACCCCGGCTAACGATGGCAGTATGATTCGTCTCGCTATTCCGCCGCTGACGGAAGAGCGTAGAGCTGAACTTGTCAAACTAACCAAAAAGTTTGGCGAAGAAGGTAAAGTTGCGATTCGTAACATTCGCCGTGATGCGAATGATGATATTAAGAAAATGGAAAAGTCCGAGATTTCCGAAGATGAATCCCGGAGACATCAGGACGACATCCAAAAGTCGACTGATAAATTTATCGCTGAAGTCGATAAGGTACTTGCTGCCAAAGAAAAAGAAATCATGGAAGTGTAAGACAAGCGCAGCCCCTCCAATACGGTGGGGTTTTGTCTCTTTTTCCAAGCTTCAGATGAAGAAACTTCAGGGATTTTGGAGGAACAGGAATGATCAAACGGGTTCGGTCGTGGTGGAATGGGGCTGACAAGCAGGAAACGCTGACTATATCCGAGGATAATATCCCGCAGCACGTCGCCATCATTATGGACGGCAATGGACGATGGGCCAAACGTCTGGGTCTCCCGCGTATAGCTGGACACCAGAACGGCATGAAGGCAGTCAAACGTGCAACCATCGCGGCGGATGAACTGGGCATCAAATATCTGACGATGTACGCTTTTTCGACAGAAAACTGGACGCGTCCAAAAGAAGAAGTGGATTTTCTGATGAGACTTCCGCAAGAGTTTTTGGCTATTGAGTTAGAAGAACTGATCGAAAAAAATGTACGTATCCGTATGATGGGACATGAGGAACATCTGCCTTCACATACGGTTAATGCTTTGCGGGAAGCTATTCGTCTTACGGAGCATAACACTGGTCTGGTGTTGAACTTTGCAATGAACTATGGAAGCCGCCGGGAGATGACGGAATGTGTGAGAGACATTGCTCTGCAGGTAAAGTCGGGGGAGCTGGCTGCAGAAGATATCACACCTGAACTCATCGACAAACATATGCTGACCGCAGATATGCCAGATCCGGATCTGTTGATTCGAACGAGCGGAGAACTGCGACTGAGCAATTTTATGTTATGGCAGCTTGCATATAGCGAATTATGGTTTACGGATATATACTGGCCCGAATTTGGCAAACAGCATCTGCTTGAAGCAGTAGCCGAATATCAGCGCAGAACAAGGCGTTACGGCGGTTTGAAATAGATGGAGGATGAAGCCGTTGAAACAGCGATTAACGACTGGAATTATTGCAGGTGTGTTGTTTTTGGGTTTTTGTATGCTTGGCGGGCCTTGGTATCACGGATTGGTCTTGCTTATGGCTCTCATCGGTTATTATGAATTTGTGAAAATGACCGGGGTGAAGCCGTTTTCAGGTGTAGCCCTAATCGGATATGCTGGAATTGTTTCTATGGTATTTCCTTGGGAAATGGTATGGGATGTAAGACCGTTATCCTTGTTTCAAATTTCGTGGATCATCATGCTCATTTTGATGACCGCTTCGGTTGTCACTAAGAACAGATTACCAATTAATACAGTCGCTATGCTTTTCATCGGCGTGTTGTATATTGGAACAGGATTCTATTACATCGCAGAGTCTAGACATTTATATCATGGTTTATTCTGGACTTTCCTTCTGTTAGGTTCAATCTGGGCAAGTGATGCCGGAGCATATTTTGTAGGTAAGTGGATTGGGAAAAACAAACTTTGGCCTTCGATCAGTCCAAACAAAACCGTGGAAGGCGCACTCGGCGGCATTGTTATTGCGATTGCCACCGCGGTGGTGTTTGCCTTGGTATCAGATGGCTTGCTCTCCTGGCAGAGAGCATTTCTCATCGGGATTGCTTGTGCAGTAGTTGGTCAGATGGGTGACTTGATCCAGTCAGCCTACAAACGCGTTTACAACATTAAGGATTCAGGCAATCTTCTTCCTGGGCATGGTGGTATTCTGGATCGGTGCGACAGTTGGATTGTGGTGTTTCCATTTGTACATATACTGATGCTACTGCCATATTAGAAGAAGACAGCTTAAGATGACTAAGGTGGCTCGCCCACAAGCATTGGATTCGTTAGAGGTGAGGTGCATTAATGAAAAAAATAGCGATTCTTGGTTCGACAGGGTCGATTGGGACACAGACATTGGATGTTGTTGATATGCATCCAGAACACTTTCAAGTGGAAGCACTAGCTGCAGGGGGCAATACAGATTTGCTGATCGAGCAAGCTAGACGTTATCAGCCTAAAAAGATTTCGGTAGGATCAAAAGAGTTGGCTGATAAGATTGCTCCACATGTGCCAGCAGGCACGAAAGTGTATTACGGTTCAGAAGGTCTCATCGAGGTTGCTGCAGGAACAGATGCAGACACGGTTGTTACGGCTGTTGTAGGAAGTGTTGGGCTGGAGTCTACGCTTGCAGCGATCGAGTCCGGAAAACAGATTGGACTTGCCAACAAGGAGACTCTGGTTACAGCTGGACACATCGTTATGGAGAGGGCAGTAGCCAAAGGAGTTTCTATTTTACCTGTTGACAGTGAACACTCGGCAATTTTCCAGTGTTTGAATGGAGAGAATCGCTCCAGTGTGGCTGGAATTACATTGACTGCATCAGGTGGTTCATTTCGACATCTTACACGTGAGCAACTACAGCAGGTGACTGTAGAGGATGCACTCAAGCATCCAAACTGGTCCATGGGTTCAAAAATCACGATTGACTCAGCAACGATGGTTAACAAAGGCCTTGAAGTCATTGAGGCACATTGGTTGTTTGGTCTTGATTATGAACAGATTGATGTACTACTTCATCCAGAGAGCATCATTCATTCTTATGTGGAATTTGAAGACACAAGTATCATTGCGCAGCTTGGTACTCCGGATATGCGTGTCCCCATTCAATATGCTTTGACCTATCCTGACCGTATGCCTTCTCCGGCAAAACGGTTGTCTCTTGCCCAAGTTGGACAACTTCATTTTAGGGAGATGGATATGGATCGTTTCCCGTGTTTAAGAATGGCATATGAATGTGGTAAAATGGGAGGGACTGCAACGACGGCTTTTAATGCAGCCAATGAGGTTGCTGTAGCACGTTTCTTGCGGAAAGAGATTTCATTCCTTAAAATAGAAGATATCATTGCCTCAGTGCTAGAAGCGCACCAAAATGTGGACAACCCTGATCTGGAGCAAATTGCTGCCTGTGATCAGGATAGCCGCAAGCTTGCTTCCGTGCTGTAATCTCTTTTTTTGAGGTAAACGGAACGAAGCGATTCTCTTGTGCGGGATTAGAGAATAATGATAGTCTAGAGGGACAGACTGCGGTACGTGCCGTGAAGGAGGATGAATAGGGATTGGAAACCATACAAGTGGTATTTCTAACGGTGCTTATGTTCTTTGTCATCGTAACGGTGCATGAATGGGGGCATTATTATTTTGCCAAGCGCGCCGGCATTCTTGTACGGGAATTTGCGATCGGTTTTGGTCCCAAATTATTCTCATATAAAAGAAATGAGACGCAGTTCACACTGCGCTTGCTGCCTTTTGGCGGATATGCACGGATGGCAGGAGAAGACCCGGAACTGATTGAGATTCAAGAAGGACAGACCATAGCGGTACGAACTGTGGACGATCAGGTCAAAATGATCTATTTGGACCAATTGGATAACCGTAAAAATGTAATTCGCGGTGAAGTGATCTCCATTGATATGGAGAACGCGCTTAAGTTACAACTGGATGTGGATGGCGAAGTGCAGCATTATCAAATACATCCACAAGCAATGTTGGTCAGCCGAGGCAAGCAGACACAAATTGCGCCTAAAGATCGACAGTTCGGCAGTAAAACGGTTGCTCAACGCGCTATGGCAATTTTTGCAGGTCCACTCATGAACTTTATTCTTGCTTTTGTTCTGTTCGCTGTTTATGCACAGATGGCAGGCGTTCCGGTGGAAAATCCAAAGAATTTGCAGATCGGTGAAGTGTTTAAAGGCGGAGCGGCAGATCAAGCGAATCTACAAAAGGGCGATATCATTGAAACCATTAACGGTACAGTTATCGGTACGGATTCTAAGAAGATGGTATCCATGATTGCTGAGTCCAAAGACAAGCCGATGGAATGGACTCTGCGTCGGGGGAACGAGACATTTAATGTCACGATTACACCTCGTGCGGTAGAAGGTCAGGAAGGCGGAAAGGTAGGCATTGCGCCTGTCTTGCCGACTCGTTCTGTTGGATTCGTGGAAATGTTCAAGTTCTCGGGAGTAGCTATGGTGGATACGACCAGGGTTATCTTTGAAGGATTCAGACATTTGATTAATCAGTTTAGCATGGATGACATTGGTGGACCTGTGCGTACGTTTGAGGTAACTGGTCAGATTGCCAAGCAAGGTATCGAGCAATTAACAAGATGGGCGGCGATTCTAAGCCTTTATTTGGGAATTTTCAATTTGCTCCCGATTCCTGCGCTTGATGGAAGCCGTCTCGTTTTCCTCGGAATCGAAGCGTTGCGTGGACGTCCGGTTGACCCTAACCGGGAAGGTATGGTGCATTTTGTCGGGTTCGCGATGCTCTTTGTGCTAATGCTGGCTGTAACATATAATGATATACTACGTTTAATTAACGGATAATTACGGTTTGACTATGTGCTGAGTATTCAGTACTAGTCGTTATGGGAGGACGCTGGAGTCTTATGTCAAAGGAAAACGATAAACAGTTCGTGACAGAAATTACACCGCAGGGTGAGGATTTCTCTCGCTGGTACATTGATGTTATTAAAAAAGCAGATCTGATGGACTACTCACCGGTTCGTGGCTGCATTGTATTTAAACCGGACGGCTTCGAAATTTGGGAGCACATCAAGGATGAGATGGATCGCCGTTTCCGCGAAACGGGCCATCGCAACGCGTACTTCCCAATGTTCATTCCCGAAAGCTTTTTCCAAAAGGAAAAAGAGCACGTAGAAGGGTTTAACCCTGAGTTGCCTTGGGTAACTGAAGCAGGCGGAGAAAAGCTCGAAGAACGTTTGGCGATCCGCCCAACTTCCGAAACGATCATTGGACATATGTACTCCAAATGGATTCAGTCCTATCGTGATCTGCCAGTATTGATTAACCAATGGGCTAACGTGGTTCGTTGGGAAAAGAGAACGTTGCCGTTCCTTCGCACGAGTGAGTTCCTGTGGCAAGAGGGGCATACAGCGCACGAGACAGAAGAAGAAGCTCGCGAAGAAACGATGAAAATGCTTGAAATCTACCGTGAAGTAGTCGAAGAATACCTTGCCATTCCGGTTATTACGGGGCAGAAGACCAAATCCGAGAAGTTTGCCGGGGCTGTGGATACGTTCTCGATTGAAGCCATGATGAAAGATGGACGTGCCGTACAGGCAGGTACTTCTCACTACATGGGAACGAACTTTGCCAAAGCTTTTGAAATTCAATATTTGAGCCGTAATAACGTTCTGGAACTTGCGCATACCACTTCATGGGGAACAAGTACACGTTTGATCGGAGCTTTGATTATGGTTCACGGAGATGACCGTGGTCTTGTGCTGCCGCCAAAAGTGGCACCAACGCAAGTGGTGATGATCCCGATTGGACCGCCAAAAACACGTGATGCCGTTGTAGGTCGTGCGGATGAATTGTTTGCTGAACTGAAAAAAGCAGGTATTCGTGTGAAAATGGATGATCGCAGTGATGTTCGTCCAGGCTGGAAGTTCAACGAGTATGAGATGCGTGGTGTACCGATCCGTTTGGAGATTGGCCCTCGTGATATGGAGAACGGCGTATGTGTTCTTGTCTCCCGTATTACTGGAGAGAAGAAAGTGGTTGAGCAAGCAAACCTCGTTGAAGAGATTCAAACGATGTTAACTCAAGTTCAGGCAGACATGCTTGATCGTGCTCGTACATTTATGTCAGACAACTTCTACTCCGTAGACACACTGGATGAGATGAAAGAACTGATGGAAAACAAACGCGGATTTACACTGGCTGGCTGGTGTGGGTCAGAAGTATGTGAAGATAAAGTAAGAGAAGTCACGGGTGCAACCAGTCGGAACATTCCGTTCCAGCCTGCGGAAGAAAAGCACACATGTCTGGCGTGTGGTGAAAAAGCGCAGCACACTGTTGTGTTTGCAAGAGCATACTAGTTGACGGCTTGATGAAGAGAGCTTATTCACCGGTTTAGTAATGAATGAAGAGCTTCTGTCGGATAAAATGGATCGGTGCGGGTTCGGATCGGGGACATTTTTGAATACAGAGGCTTTTCATGTTTTAAGGGGGCACAGGAGGAACACGATGAGTGGATTTGAGGAGAAGAGAAAACGGTTTGAGTTGTTGATGAAACAGGCAGAACTTCCGGTAGGTTTGACTGACCCTTATTTCCTGGATGGGTGGATTGAACAGGTCGAGACCAATCGTACGAATCGCGAATGGCATATTCAGATTGGAAAGGACACACTGGTGCCAGCGCCGATCTATCGAACGTTCAGTCTGCATATTCAGGAGAAGTTAAATCATATAGCTAAAATTACATTTGCTTTTAAATATACAGACAAGGTGCTGTCTAATGATATCGTAAATGAGTATTGGAACCTGTTTCTGGAGTGGGTTACTCGTGAAATTCCGTCTGTAAATGGTTGGATGAATCGTGCGACAGTGGAATGTGAAGACGATCTGCTGCAACTGACGATGAGTGATTCCACATCTATGGAACTTGCTCGCAAAAAGCAGATTGACCAAGCTATTACTCGATTCTACGAGAAGTATTTTCACTTGCCACTGCGTATTAAAATGCAGGTGGGCGAAGCGGGAAGCAACAAAGAGGCGATGGAGCAATTCCAGGCCCAGAAGAAAGTAGAAGAACGACAGGTAATCGAAAAAATGATGAGTGAAGTCATCGAGATGGAACTGCCGGAAGAAGAAGATCAAGGTGATGTGCGGTTGCAGATGGGGTATGAGATCAAAGAGCCGGCTGTTCCGATGCAGGAAGTTCAGGATGAGGAGAAGAAAATTACACTCCAGGGAACGATCTTTGGTCTGGACCGCAAGGAACTGCGGAATGGAAATACGTTATTCACCTTTTATCTG
Organism: Paenibacillus sp. NN59; assembly: GCF_057597225.1. NCBI lineage: Bacteria > Bacillati > Bacillota > Bacilli > Caryophanales > Paenibacillaceae > Paenibacillus > Paenibacillus sp. NN59. Next base: position 2,557,472 of record NZ_CP199678.1, read on the forward strand.
ACAGACTTTACGGATTCAATGCAAATGAAGATGTTTGCCAAAACCAAAGAAGATGTCAAAATTCTCAGCTTGCTGGCGAATGGAAAATGGGTAAAAGTTCGCGGACGTGTAGAGTACGACCGGTTTATGCAAATTCCTGAGCTTGCTATGATTCCTTCGGATCTGACTGAAATCAAGGCACCGCCATCTCGTAAGGATACAGCGGATGAGAAACGTGTAGAATTCCACTTACACTCCACGATGAGCACGATGGATGCCGTAACGTCCATTGATAAATATGTCAAAACAGCTGCTGATTGGGGACATAAGGCCATTGCCGTAACGGACCACGGTGGTGTTCAGGTTTACCCGGAAGCATCCAAGGCGGCCAAGAAAAATGGGATTAAGATGATCTACGGCCTGGAAGCGAATGTGGTGAATGACTCTGTAGCGGTTGTGCTAAATCCACAATCAATGGATCTGAAAACGGCGACGTATATCGTATTTGATATCGAGACCACGGGACTGTCGGTAACGCAGAACAAAATCATTGAGATCGCCGCTGTCAAAGTTCAAGAGGGCAAAGAGGTGGATCGTTTTGCTACCTTTGTCAATCCGCATGAACGAATCCCATACAACATTCAACAGTTAACCAACATTACAGATGAGATGGTAAAAGATGCACCAGAGCTTGAACCGGTTATTCGTGACTTTGTTGCTTTTGCCGGAGATGGTGTACTGGTCGCGCACAATGCACGGTTTGATATGGGCTTTATTCAGGCATCCCTCAAAAATCTGGACATGCCTGAGCTACCAAATCCGGTGCTTGATACCCTAGAACTGGCTCGTCTTTTATATCCAAAAATGAAAAATCACCGGTTGAATACACTGGCTGATAAATATAAAGTTGCACTGGAAAGCCATCACCGGGCGATCGATGATACGATTGCTTTGGCAGGCATTTTGAATGGACTCATCAATGATGCAGCCCAATTAAAAGGTCTGACGATGCTGGATCGTTTGAATGATTTCGTTGGGGTAGACTTGTCGAATACACGTCCTTTCCACTGCGGAATTTATGCCTTGAATGATGTGGGCAAGAAGAACCTGTACAAGCTCGTTTCCCTATCACATACCGAGTATTTTAAACGTGTTGCATGTATACCGAAGTCCAAGCTGGTAAGCTTGCGCGAAGGACTGGTTGTTATATCCGGTTGTGAAAAAGGTGAGTTTTTCGAGGCTGTCCTGAACAAATCGGTGGAAGAAGCCGAGGAAATCGCCGAGTTTTACGACATTCTGGAGATCCAACCATTGACCATGTACATGCATCTGGTGGACAAAGGACTTGTGGCTACGCCAGAAGAACTAAAACTTGCGGTCCGTAAAGTTATCGACATCGGAGCCAAATTGAACAAACCGGTCATTGCGACAGGTAACGTGCATTACTTGGAGCCGCGAGATAAAATTTATCGGGATATTACGATTCATGGAATAACAGGCTTCAGCCCGCTTAAGGACCAGCGCAAACCCGATGCTCATTTTAGAACAACAGCTGAAATGCTGGAGGAATTCCAGTTCCTTGGACAGGATAAAGCGTATGAAGTTGTGGTTACCAATACCATTGAGCTAGCCGATCGTTTTGAGGAGATCAAGCTATTTCCGGACAAACTCTTTACGCCGATTTTGGAGGGTGCGGAGGAGGAAATCCGTAACACCTGTTACAACACGGCCAAATCGATCTATGGTGAAGACCTGCCGGAAGTCATTATTGCTCGTTTGGAAAAAGAATTGCAGCCAATCATCAAATACGGATTTTCTGCCAACTATCTGATCTCGGAACGTCTCGTTAAAAAATCAAATCAAGATGGTTATCTTGTAGGTTCGCGGGGATCGGTGGGTTCGTCCGTCGTAGCAACGTTCCTGGGCATCTCGGAAGTTAATCCGCTTCCTGCACATTATATCTGCGTGAACCCTGAATGTAAGCACAGCGAATGGTTCCTTGACGGTAGTGTACCGAGTGGATTTGACTTGCCAGACAAACCATGTCCTGATTGTGGTGGGAAACTCAAAGGGGAAGGACAGGATATTCCGTTTGAAACTTTCCTTGGGTTTAAAGGGGATAAAGTTCCCGATATCGACTTGAACTTCTCGGGGGATTATCAGCCCCATGCCCATAATTACACGAAAGTGCTGTTTAGTGAGAAAAGTGTGTTCCGTGCGGGTACGATCGGAACGGTCGCTGAGAAAACGGCGTTTGGTTTTGCGAAGAAATACGAAGAACAACATCAAAAGAAATGGCGCGGCGCCGAGTTGAATCGTCTGGCATCCGGCTGTACCGGTGTAAAGCGAAGCACGGGACAGCATCCCGGCGGAATCGTCGTTGTACCGGATTATATTGAGGTGGAAGATGTTACACCTGTCCAGTATCCGGCAGATGATGTTACAGCAGAGTGGAAAACGACCCACTTTGACTATCACGCATTTGAAGAAAACCTGTTGAAGCTTGATATTCTGGGACACGATGATCCGACGATGATGCGTATGCTGCAGGATCTTACGGGCGTTGACCCAACAACGATTCCGATGAATGATCCCAAGGTGATGAGCATGTTCAACTCTACGGATGCCCTTGGCGTAACCCCGGAGCAGATTCGCTCCCCTGTTGCGACATTCGGTGTGCCAGAGATGGGTACGAAATTTGTGCGTCAGATGCTTGTCGAATCTCAGCCGTCGTCTTTTGCCGATTTGTTGCAGATTTCGGGGCTTTCTCACGGGACTGGCGTATGGCTTGGCAATGCGCAGGATCTGATCAAGAACGGCACATGTAACATCAAAACGGTAATTGGCTGTCGGGATGATATCATGTTGTTCCTGATCTATAAGGCGGGAATGGATGCGAGTCTGGCCTTTAAGATTACAGAGAGTGTCCGTAAAGGACGTGGACTGCCACAGGAATGGATTGACGAGATGAAAAACTGCAAGGTACCGCAATGGTACATTGACTCCTGTCTCAAAATCCAGTACATGTTCCCGAAAGCCCATGCGGCTGCTTACGTTATTTCAGCTGTACGTACAGCATTTTTCAAGCTGTATCATCCGATTGAATATTACGCGACATACTTTACCGTTCGTGCAGACGAGCTGGATATTGAGCTGGTGTGCCAAGGTTATGATGCCATCTATCGCAAAATTGTAGAGATCGAACAGCTCGGTTTCCAGGCGCCGCCAAAAGAGAAAAACAGCCTTCCTGTTCTTGAAATGGCACTGGAGATGGCCGCTCGCGGCTTCTCGCTTAAACCGATTGATCTGTACCGCTCAGAAGCGACCAAATTCATTGTGGACGAGAAGTCTCTGATTCCTCCATTCTCTGCACTGGCAGGTATTGGGGATAACGCGGCTCGTAACATTGCAGCGGCCCGCGAGCATGGGGAATTTCTGTCGATTGAGGATTTCCAGCAGAAGTCCAAAGCAACCAAAACGATTGTGGAGTTGCTGACCAACATGGGATGTTTCCGTGGTTTGCCTGAAAGCAATCAGCTGTCCTTGTTCTAATTGACAGGTAATTAGCAGGATAACTTCATTTGTTATGTCTGAAGCCATACACTTCGATTTTTCCTTCATTAGTGTGGTTGGTATGCAAAGGTGGGTTACTTGTCACTATTACCAGACTATGTTATAATTTCTGAAGTGAACGAGATAGTACGAATTTCTGAAGAGTGGGGAAACCCACTCTTTAGTCTTTGGTATACAAGAATCTTGGGTATTTAATCATCTGCCAGCGATTATAGTTGGTGTGACCTAAGTTGGAGGTTATCGGTTTTGAGCACAACGAATATTAAATCTACCGTGGAAGAAATGATCCAACCCTACTTGAACGAACAAGGCTTCGAGCTGGTTGACATCGAATACGTCAAAGAAGGCAGCAACTGGTTTTTACGGGTGTATGTCGACAAAGAGGGTGGAATCGACATCGACGATTGTGTCTTGATCAGCGAAAAGCTGAGCGCCAAGCTTGATGAGAACGATCCGATCCCATCTGTCTATTTCCTTGAAGTGTCTTCTCCCGGTGCGGAGCGTCCACTGAAAAAAGCGGAGGATGTTGCCAAAGCCGTAGGCAAAAACGTATTTGTTACAACCTACGAGCCGGTGAATAAATTAAAGGAATTCGAAGGCAAGCTGCTTTCCTTTGATAATGGGGAGCTTGTGATTGAAGCAGGCAAGAAGCAGCATACCATTTCTTATGAAAAGGTTGCCAGTGCGCGCTTGGCCATTTTGTTTTAAAGTGCCTTGTTCACTTGATTAATGAAAAAGACACATCTCACGATAACGGCAAGGTGCTCACAAGTTTCGAGCCTTAGCCGTTTTACGTATGGGATGCCATGTTTGAAAGGGGGATCAACATTCATGAGTATGGATTTTATTGAAGCAATGAATGAATTGGAACGGGAAAAAGGGATCAGCAAGGATGTGCTGTTTGAAGCGATCGAGGCTGCACTTATCTCCAGTTACAAGCGTAATTTTAACACGGCGCAGAACGTACGTGTTGACATGAACCGTAATACGGGGGTTATTCGCGTATATGCCCGCAAACTGATCGTGGAAGAAGTCCTGGATTCACGCACTGAGATTTCATTGCCTGCTGCACGGGAAATTAATCCACACTTCCAGCTGGAAGATATTGCGGAGATTGAAGTTACGCCGCGCGACTTTGGACGTATCGCCGCACAAACGGCTAAACAGGTTGTAACTCAGCGGATTCGTGAAGCCGAACGTGGCCTGATCTACAATGCTTTCGTGGATAAGGAAGAAGATATCGTTACGGGAGTAGTGCAGCGTCAGGATTTGCGCAATATCTACATCGACCTGGGCAAAATCGAAGCGGCACTGCCACTCACAGAGTTAATGCCGAACGAGAAGTTTGTTCACGGTGACCGCATCAAGGCTTACATCACCAAAGTAGAGAATACGACCAAAGGGCCACAAATCATTTTGTCCCGTACTCATCCGGGCCTCTTAAAACGCCTTTTCGAGCTGGAAGTACCTGAGATATTTGACGGTGTAGTTGAGATTCGTTCGGTTGCCCGCGAAGCAGGATTTCGTTCCAAAATCGCAGTTCATTCTCGCAATGAGGAAGTTGATCCGGTTGGATCTTGTGTAGGTCCAAAAGGGATGCGCGTGCAGACCATTGTGGGTGAGCTGCGCGGTGAGAAAATCGACATCGTTCGTTATTCCGAACAAGTGGACGAATATGTGGCGAATGCACTGAGTCCTTCTAAAGTCTTGGAAGTTCACGTGTTCGAGGAGGAAAAGATGGCTCGGGTGATCGTTCCTGACTATCAACTGTCCCTTGCCATCGGCATCAAAGGTCAAAATGCTAGATTGGCAGCCAAATTAACGGGCTGGAAGATCGACATTAAGAGCGAGAGCCAGGCGGAGCAGGAATTCGGCAGAGAAAAAGATTCTTCTTCGGAAATGCATCAGGATTCCGTCTCCGTCGACTAAAGGAAAGCACGGAGGGGGCGCTGACGTATGAAACCTAAAAAAGTGCCGCTGCGCAAATGTGTGGCATGTCAAGAAATGATGCCCAAAAAACAACTGATTCGCATCGTTAAAACGCCTGAGGACGAAGTACTGATCGATTTGACCGGGAAAAAGTCCGGACGAGGCGCATATCTGTGTGGCAAAGAGTCTTGTTTCAAGCTTGCACTTAAAAATCGTGCGCTTGATCGTGCGCTGAAGAGTAAAGTTTCACCAGAAATCTATGAACAGCTCGCTGCCGATTTCATTGCAGTCGAGGGTGAATTCATTGCTGCACAGGAGCGTGAAGAGGATGAGTGATATGAAAGTGTTGTCTTACCTCGGTCTGTCCATGCGCGCTGGTAAACTGCTCACAGGTGATGAGATTGTGCATAAGGCGATCCGTTCGGGTGAAGCCAAGATGGTTATAGTTGCAGGCGACGCCTCGGCGAATACACAAAAGAAATTTCGCGACAAATGTGCTACTTACAAGGTTCCGCTTCTTATCGGATTGGATCGTGACCGTATTGGGTCAAGCATCGGTAAAGACACGCGGGTGGTTCTTGCAGTAACAGACCTTGGGTTTGCAAAAATGATCTCCAAGCAAGTCGGTATAATGTCGGAGGTGGAGTATATTGAGTAAACAGGAAAACAAGGAAAAATTGCGAGTTTATGAATATGCGAAGTCCCTTAACATGAGCAGTAAAGAAATTATAACCATTCTTAAAAAGCTGGATATTCCCGTTAACAATCATATGAGTGTGATGGAGAATGGTTCAGTCGGTAAAGTGGAACAATTTTTTAAAGATATAAAATCCACTGCCGCTTCGAAACAAGGTGGCGAAGCCAAGTCTGTTGCGACTTCGGCTGTGCGCAGTGACAAATCAGTGGACAGCAACAAGCCGGGCGGCGGAGTGAACACGCCGAATAACAGCACAACAGCCGGTAGTCCCGTACAAACAAAAATACAACAGGAAAAGCAGGTAGGTATGAACAATAGACCAAATTCCAACAATAACAATGGCACTCAGAGACCAAGCGGCCAAGACAGCCGTAACAGAACAAATTCTTCTTCCCAAGGTTCAAGCCAAGGAGGACAAACAGGAAATCGTCCAAGACCAGCTTCAAGCGGTCAAGGAAACACGGCTTCCCGCCCGCAAGGGTCCGGACAACGTCCGAACAATAGCGGTGGTCCAGGCAGAACTACAGGACCGAACACCGGTAGTAACTCTGCCAATAGCGCTAACCGTACTGGTGGCCAAGGGCAGGGACAAGGCGGCCAGCGCAGAGGTGGTCAAGGCAATTCCGGTAATAATAACAGCGGCAACCGTTCCAATAGTGGTGGCGGAGGCGGACGTCGTTTCGACGATAACCGTGGCGGTAACTTCCGTAATAACCGTGGTGGCAAGAACAACCGTAACAGAAATCAGCAACAATATGTACAACGTGAGAAAATCGATAACACGCCTAAGAAAATCATCGTTCGTGGTGATATGACGGTTGGTGAAACAGCGAAACTTCTTCACAAGGATGCTTCTGAAGTTATTAAAAAGCTGATTGGTATGGGTGTTATGGCAACCATTAACCAAGAGCTTGATATCGATACCATTCTCCTCCTTGCAGGTGAATTCGGTGTTGAAGTTGAAGTGAAAATTGTGCTTGAAGACGATCGTTTTGAAACCGTTGAAGAGAATGATGATCCTGCTGACCTTCAATCCCGTCCTCCAGTTGTAACGATTATGGGTCACGTTGACCATGGTAAAACAACATTGCTGGATGCCATTCGTTCTACGAATGTAACTGGCGGCGAAGCGGGCGGAATCACGCAACATATCGGTGCATATCAAGTTGAAATTAACCACAAGAAAATCACGTTCCTGGATACTCCGGGTCACGAAGCATTTACAGCAATGCGTGCGCGTGGAGCACAAGTTACAGATATGACGATTATTGTAGTCGCTGCCGATGACGGTGTTATGCCACAAACGGTTGAGGCGATTAACCACGCGAAAGCGGCAGGTTTGCCAATCATCGTAGCGGTTAACAAAATTGATAAGCCGGGCGCTGATCCTGACAAAGTAAAACAGGAACTGACCAACTATGAACTCGTTCCGGAAGAGTGGGGCGGAGATACGATCTTTGTAAACGTATCTGCGAAACAAAGAATGGGTCTGGAAGGTTTACTTGAAATGATTCTGCTCGTTGCAGAAGTAAATGAATACAAAGCAAATCCGGATAAACGTGCCCGGGGTACGGTCATTGAGGCTGAGCTTGATAAAGGACGTGGACCAGTTGCACGTATCCTTGTACAGCATGGTACATTGAAAGTCGGAGATGCGTTCGTAGCGGGTAACTGTTTTGGTCGTGTACGTGCAATGGTCAATGATAAAGGCCGCCGTTTGAAAGAAGCAGGACCATCTACACCGGTAGAAATTACAGGTTTGACTGAAGTGCCAGGAGCAGGAGATCCGTTCATGGTGTTCGAAGATGAGCGTAAAGCTCGTTCCATCGCTGACAAACGTGCGATTACGCAACGTGAATCCGATCTGGGTACGAACACACGTGTAACTCTGGATGATCTGTTCCAACACATCAAAGATGGTGAGATCAAAGATTTGAACGTGATCATTAAAGGTGACGTACAAGGTTCGGTTGAAGCATTGAAAGGTTCCCTTGCGAAAATCGAGGTTGAAGGTGTACGCGTGAAGATCATTCACAGCGGTGCTGGTGCGATCACGGAATCCGACATCATTTTGGCTGCAGCTTCCAATGCCATCGTGATCGGTTTCAACGTTCGTCCTGAAAACCAAGCCAAAATTACTGCGGATCAAGAGCAAGTAGACATTCGTCTGCACCGCGTCATCTACAGTGTTATCGAAGAGATTGAACAAGCAATGAAAGGTATGCTTGATCCGATCTACAAAGAAAAAGTGATTGGCCATGCTGAAGTACGTAATACCTTCTCCATCAGTAAAGTGGGTACCATTGCGGGCTGTATGGTTACCTCTGGCAAAATCACTCGTTCTGCGGAAGCTCGCCTGATTCGTGATGGTATCGTCCTTTACGAAGGTAAGCTGGATTCCCTGAAACGCTTTAAAGATGATGCCAAAGAAGTGGCTCAAGGTTACGAGTGTGGTATCACATTGGATAAATACAACGATCTCAAGGAAGGCGATGTAATTGAAGCCTTCATCATGGAGACCGTACAACGATAAGCAAGGAAGTTTGAGGTGAACAACAATGGCTAAGATTCGTACAGGTAGAGTGGGCGAGCAGATCAAGAAAGAACTGAGTCTGCTCATCCAGTCAGAACTGAAAGATCCACGCATCGGTTTTATTACCGTGACAGGAGTTGAAGTAACTGGCGACTTGTCGCAAGCCAAAGTTTATCTGAGTGTCTTCGGTGAACAGGAGCAAAAGGATAACTCGCTTAAAGCACTTGCAAAAGCAAACGGCTTTTTGCGCACGGAGCTGGGCAAACGTATCCGGTTCCGTCATGTTCCCGAGTTGATATTCAAGATTGACGAATCAATTGCATATGGTAGCCGAATTGAAAAGCTGCTTGGCGATATTGGTTCTGACAACGACAAAAACGAATCCCAGTAACAGAATAGAGGAGACGGCAATGCACACTTATGAACAGGCGCTCCAGGCAGGAAAACAATTCTTGCTGGAGCATGACGATTACCTGGTCGTGTCGCATGTACAGCCGGACGGTGACGCAGTCAGCTCGACGGTAACGATGGGCTGGCTGCTGTCATGTCTGGGAAAAACATTCACAATGATTAATGAGGGCGAAATCCCATCACGCATGCGTTTTCTGTATCATGCGGATGCCATTGTGAACATGACCGAACACCCCCCGGAGCGTAAGTTTAAAGCGATCATTTGTGTTGATTGCGCTGACTTTGCAAGAGTGGGGCTTACTCGTCAATATTTTGAAGAAGACGCCATTATTTTGAATATCGATCATCATCCTACGAATAACGGATATGGTTCAGTTAACATTATAAAATCCGATGCAGCAGCAACGGCCGAAATTTTGTTTGAATTGCTACAACTCTTTGACATTACATGGGATAAGGATATAGCTACGGCAGTATATACAGGCTTGCTAACAGATACGGGTGGATTCCGTTATGCGAATACAAGTCCCAATGTGATGACTGTTGCTTCCCGCTTACTGGAGCATGGTGTAGATGGGCCTTATTTGGCACAAACGCTACTCGAAGAGGTGACGCTCCCGCAGATTCGCATATTGAACAAGGCACTGTCCTCTTTGCAAATGTCAGAAGACGGTAGAGTTGCCTGGGTTGTTATTACACCAGAAGATATGCAGGAGTGTGGAGCAGCCAACGAAGATCTGGAAGGGATCGTCAACTATACCCGTAACATTCGTGGAGTAGAAGTGGGCATCTTTTTCAAAGTGATCAACGATAATGCTGTTAAAGCTTCCTTGCGTTCTGCCGGTAAAATAGATGTTGCAGCACTGGCACAAACTTTTGGTGGCGGCGGACATGTTCTCGCAGCTGGATGCCGACTGGAAGGCAAAGTCGAAGAAAGCGTGGAAAAAGTGTTGAAGCAGGTGAATACACAATGGTAAAACCGTTTGAAGGTATTCTCCCGGTATACAAACCAGCGGGATTCACTTCCCATGATGTTGTAGCCAAAATGCGTCGGATTTTGAAAATGAAGCGCATCGGTCACACGGGAACGCTCGATCCGCAGGTAACTGGCGTTCTTCCGTTATGCCTTGGGCGAGCGACACGGGTGGTGGAGTATATGCAGGAACTTCCGAAGGAGTATCTGGCGACACTAAGGCTGGGCCTTGCTACAGACACCGAGGATCTGACGGGTGAAGTTATTGAACGTTCGGAATCGCCTGTAGAAGTAACTCAGGATCAGGTGGAAGAGGTATTACAGAAGTTTCTGGGTACCATTTCACAGGTTCCGCCAATGTATTCAGCAGTAAAGGTCGACGGAAAACGGCTATATGAGCTTGCCCGCGAGGGTAAGACCGTAGAACGCAAGAGTCGTGAAGTCACCATCTACGAGCTTGAGCTTATAGGGATCGAAACCCATGATGGCACAACGGATATATCGTTCCGTGCCTTGTGCTCAAAAGGGACGTATATTCGCACATTATGTGTAGACATCGGTCGTGAACTTGGTTTCCCCTCCACCATGGTTAAGCTGGAGCGCACCATATCTGCTGGTATCTCGGCAGATCATTGTCTTCGTATCGAAGACGTGGAACAGCGTATGAACGAAGGGACTCTCTCTGAAGCATTGATTCCCGTAGATGAAGCGATCTCTTCCATTCCAGCCCATAAAGTTGGAGAAGAACAGACGAAGGGCGCTCTACAGGGCCAAAAGCTGTCAGCACGTTTACTGGAGCCACCTGTGGAGAAGCCAGGGCTACTCCGTCTATACGCTCAAGATGGAACGTTTCTAGGTATTTTTGAACGGGATGAATCGAAACCAACCGTGAGGGCTGTTAAAGTCTTCTTACCGGAATAAAGAGGCAATGGCTTGGCGTGATGACGAGGTTCAAGCTTGGCCTATCAAGTGAAATGCAGGTGAATGATTGTGAAAACCGTAATGCTAACCTATCCGCAAACATTGCAATCGGCGGAACTGAGTACACATCCCCAAGTGCTGGCTATCGGTCAATTTGACGGGTTGCATCTCGGACATGCAAGCGTCATTCTATCCGCTGTTCGCATCGCTAGGGAATCGGATATGAAGGCGGCCGTCATGACCTTCCACCCACACCCGAAGGAAGTTATGCGCAAAGGGGATTACGAGGGTTATCTGACGCCTCTGAGAGACAAAGAAGAAATTTTGGCTGGCATGGGCGTAGACATACTCTATGTTGTTGAGTTCAATGAATCATTTTCACAGCTCTCGCCAGAGCAATTCGTTCATGAACTGTTGCTTCCTCTCCAAACGCGTACAGCGGTTGTTGGATTTGATTTCCGGTTCGGGCACAAAGGTGCTGGGGATGAACAAATGCTTCGTGCGCTCGGGGATGGAGAAATGACAGTAGAGACCGTGCCTCCGTTTTTGCTGGGCGGGGAGAAAGTAAGTAGCTCGCTGATCCGTGCTCTTTTGAAGCGTGGTGAGATGGGTGAGGCAAGCCAGTGGCTTGGACGTCCTTATAGTGTCAGAGGTACTGTGATTCACGGAGAGAAAAGGGGACGGACCATCGGTTTTCCTACCGCCAATCTCGAACTTACCGATCACTATGTTACACCAGCCAAAGGTGTATATGCTGTACGAGTAAACGTTGGCGATCAAGAATTGACAGGTGTGATGAACCTTGGTGTCAAACCTACCTTTCACGAGAATGGAATGAGACCGACGTACGAAGTACATCTGCTTAATTTTGACGGCCAAATCTATGATCAGGAACTGAAAGTAGAACTGGTGCATTACATTCGAAATGAACGAAAATTCGATTCCATCGATGCTCTGATTGCTCAGATCCGTGAAGATGCACTGACCGCAGCTCGCTTACTGTCCTAAAAACTTTAATAAAATGGATGTTTACATTTACTTTGTCCGGGCAAGTATGGTATAATGTACTACGTTGTCGAATGAGGCAACATTAACCTTAGCTTGGTTACACGCTCTCACCGGCGGTGACGAGGCTAATGGCGATTATAATGAAGGAGGTGAATAGGATGGCATTGACTCAAGAACGTAAACAACAACTGATCGACGAGCACAAAACTCATGAGTCCGATACTGGATCACCTGAGGTGCAAGTTGCTATCCTTACGGAAAACATCAGAAGTTTGACAGACCACTTGCGTACGCATAAGAAAGACCACCACTCACGTCGTGGACTTTTGAAAATGGTAGGTCAACGTCGTAAGCTTTTGGCTTACGTGAAAAACAAAGATGTTAAACGTTACAGCGCACTGATCGAAAAACTCGGATTGCGTCGTTAATTATCGTACATGTTTTCAAAATCAACCTGGCTGTTATCCGCTTTTCTTTTGTCTAAAAGGACAAGCGGAGCTTACAGCCGGGTTGTTTTGTAGATGAACATGTTGCCATATATTTGTAGCTGAGGGCTCCGCAAGGAGCTTTTGTTTTGCAAGTCAGTCTCCGGCCTGTCCAACTATAGTTAATGAATGCTGGACAAGCAGGAAATACTGTGAATATGCAGAATCCATTGTGATAGGAACGAATTAAAGGAGGGATTTCATGGAACAGCGTGTTGAAATGCAGCTTGGTGGAAGAAAGCTTACGCTTGAAACCGGGCGTTTGGCCAAGCAGGCAAATGCTGCCGTAAAGGTAACATACGGGGATACCGTCGTATTGTGTACCGTGACAGCATCCAGTGAGCCGAAAGATTTGGACTTTTTCCCACTAACGGTGAACTATGAGGAAAGATTGTACGCTGTTGGTAAAATCCCAGGTGGATTTATCAAGCGTGAAGGTAGACCATCCGAGAAAGCAATTCTGGCAAGTCGTCTGACAGACCGTCCGATTCGTCCATTGTTCCCGGAAGGTTTCCGTAACGATGTACAAGTTCTGAATATTGTTATGAGCGTGGATCAGGATTGTGAACCACAAATCGCAGCAATGATTGGTACTTCAGCAGCACTGAGCATTTCCGATGTACCTTTCAGTGGGCCAATTGGTGGTGTGAAGGTGGGCCGTATTGATGGAGAGTTCATCATTAACCCAACAATTGCACAGCTTGAAGTCAGCGAACTTGAACTCGTGGTTGCAGGAACTAGAGATGCGATCATGATGGTTGAAGCCGAAGCGAACGAGTTACCAGAAGAAGTGATGCTTGAAGCAATCATGTTCGGACATGACGAGATCAAAAACATCGTAACGGTGATTGAGCAGCTTGTACAAGTAGCTGGTAAAGAAAAAATGGAAGTGAAACTGCATGCCGTTAATGCAGAAGTGAACAGCAGCGTGCGTGAGTTTGCAAGTGCACGTTTGGTGGAAGCTGTTAAAATTGCTGAGAAACATGCCCGTCAAGATGCGATTGATGTCGTGAATGACGAAACTGTTGCTCATTTTGAAGAGAAATACATTGAATCACCTGAATTGTTAAAAGATGTGAAAGAAGTGCTGCACGATATCGTCAAAGAAGAAGTGCGCCGTCTGATCACTCACGATAAAGTACGTCCGGATGGACGCGGCCTTGCTGAAATTCGTGCAATTGAATGTGATACTTCACTGCTTCCGCGTACACATGGTTCAGGTCTGTTCACACGTGGACAAACGCAAGCACTGAGCATCTGTACACTAGGTGCACTGGGTGACGTTCAAATTCTGGATGGCATCAGTTTAGAAGAAACGAAACGTTTCATGCATCACTATAACTTCCCGCCGTTCAGCGTAGGTGAAGCTCGTCCGCTTCGTGCGCCAGGACGTCGTGAAATCGGACATGGTGCCCTTGGTGAGCGTGCATTGTCTAAGGTTATTCCTTCTGAAACGGACTTCCCATACACGATTCGTTTGGTATCTGAAGTATTGGAATCCAACGGTTCTACGTCCCAAGCAAGTATCTGTGCAAGTACACTTGCCATGATGGACGCAGGTGTACCAATCAAAGCACCGGTAGCTGGTGTGGCGATGGGTCTGATCAAAGACGGAGACCATGTATCTATCCTGAGTGATATTCAAGGTATGGAAGATCATCTGGGCGATATGGACTTCAAAGTAGCAGGAACACCTGAAGGCGTAACAGCGATTCAAATGGATATTAAAATTGATGGAATCGATCGTCAAATCTTGTCCGAAGCGCTAGCTCAAGCCAAAGAGGGACGTATGCACATTTTGGGTAAAATGACCGAAGTGATGAAAACACCTCGTGAGCAATTGTCCCAATATGCGCCTAAAATTACGACTATGCATATCAATCCGGACAAAATCCGTGATGTCATCGGCGCTGGTGGTAAAATCATCAATAAAATCATCGAAGAAACCGGTGTTAAAATTGATATCGAGCAGGATGGACGTGTCTTTATCGCTTCTTCCAATCAGGAGATGAATGATAAAGCCAAAGCGATCATCGAAGGCATTGTACGCGAAGTGCTTGTTGGCGAAATCTATGTCGGCAAAGTAAAACGCGTTGAGAAATTCGGTGCATTCGTTGAAGTGTTGCCAAACAAAGAGGGTCTGGTTCACATCTCCCAATTGTCTACTGAGCGTGTAGCGAAAGTAGAAGATGTTGTGGCGATTGGTGATTCTATTACTGTAAAAGTAACCGAGATTGACCCGCAAGGTCGAATCAACTTGTCCCGTAAAGCAGTACTAACAGCAGAAGCTCCTGCGCAATCTTAGGTTGCTGACGTTGGTTTGAATAACATAAGCATGATTGAATGAAGAGACAGAATGTGAATTTCTGGCTCTTTTTTTAACGTTTAAACAAAAATACGTTCCATTCAAAAGATTGCAGTTTTTATTCATATTCCTGTCCTTGTCCTCATATGATGGGGACAAAGACGGCAGGAGGATGGAGCTGTGAGAAACCAATCCAAAAAACTGGCGGTTGTTCTTGCGGGTGTGGCGGCGGTCATGCTAATCGGACAAGTGGACAGTGTACGTACATACATTACGGAGATCCGTGATGGTCCGGGAACTCAGAATGCTTTTGACATGTTTAAGGAAGCGACCGGAGAAGAGTCATTGTTATCTGCGATCAAGGATAAGGCAGCTGAAACTCGAATTGCACCGGTGAATGCGAGAGTTGATCGAGTATGGAAAGCGATCCCGGGTTATAACGGCCTGGAGATCGACGTAGAAGCTACGTATCGCAAGGCGCTGGGTGGCACGCTGAATACCAAAATTCCATATGTCTATCGCCAGACCCAGCCGGAAATTCAGTTAAAAGACCTGGGGGCACATCCGATTTATCGAGGCAATGAGAGTAAACCCATGGTTTCTTTTATGATTAATGTCGCTTGGGGCAATGAATTCCTTGTTCCAATGTTGGACACGCTTGACGCGGAGAAGGTGAAGGCTACATTTTTTCTGGATGGAAGTTGGCTGAGCAAAAATGCAGAACTCGCCAAGGAAATTCAGAAGCGTGGACATGAGCTTTCCAACCATGCATATTCACATCCCGACATAAGTCGTTTGAGTGCAGAGCGAGCCCGATTAGAAATTAGCAAAACCCAGGATCTGTTGCAACAAACCCTTGGAGTGGAAAATCGTTGGTTCGCTCCGCCTTCGGGTGATTTTAATCAAAAAACGGTGGATATCGCGGCATCTATGGGGCTAAAAACCGTCTTGTGGACGGTAGATACAGTGGACTGGCGCAAACCCAGCCCAGACTCTGTCATAGCCAAAATTGCCAATAAAACCGAGGCCGGATCGTTAATTCTCATGCATCCAACCTCATCCTCCGCAGGAGCACTGAAAGGTATGATCGATTCCATACATGCTAAAGGACTGTCGTTAGGAACTGTAAGTGAAACGTTGTCTTCTGAACGGGTGCAAGGCCATACGGTTGAGTGAACGCCGTTTTTTTGTTAATATCAAAAAGTTGGAACCAAATGTCGATTTCAATTTCATCATTATTGAAATCAGGGCAATTATAGAGATGTAGGAGGGCCAACCGTGAAAAAAATTCAGCTGGGCAATGGCCTCAGAGTTGTGATGGAACAAATCCCGACCTGTCGTTCCGTGTCATTTGGAATCTGGGTCAAAACAGGTTCGCGTAATGAGCGAACAGAAAATAACGGGGTATCCCATTTTATTGAACATATGCTTTTTAAGGGGACGGATCGGTTTGATGCGAAGGCGATTGCGGAGCAGTTTGATGCGATCGGCGGTAACGTAAATGCATTTACCTCCAAGGAATATACCTGCTATTACGCAAAAGTGTTGGATGAGCATCTTCCCATTGCGGTGGATGTGTTGTCCGATATGTTCTTCCGCTCCAAAATGGACGACGGTGAACTCGTCAAAGAGAAAAATGTGATTTTGGAAGAAATCTCAATGTACGAGGATACGCCTGACGACATGGTTCACGATTTGATGGCGCTCGCTGCATATGGAGAGCATCCGCTGGCATATCCAATCCTGGGAACCGAAGAACGTCTTAAAGCGATGGATTCCAGTCATTTACGTGCATATATGAAGGAACATTACACCATCGAGAACACCGTGATCAGTATTGCGGGTAACATTGACGATAGCGTGATTGATCTGATGGAGAAACACTTTGGTGCGTTTGATGTTAACGGTGTAACCGAGGAAGTAAACATTCCGGCTTTTCAAAGCGGTCAGCTCTTCCACAAAAAGAAAACGGAGCAGAATCATATCTGTATTTCGTTTCCAGGTTGCAAAATCGGAGACCCGCTACAATTTGCGATGGTTGTTCTTAACAATGCGATTGGCGGCGGTATGAGCTCCAGATTGTTCCAGGAAATCCGTGAAAAGCGAGGGCTAGCTTACTCCGTTTATTCTTATCATAGCTCTCATGCGGACAGCGGACTATTCACGATCTATGCGGGTACAGCGCCGAAACAGACCAAAGAAGTACTGGATCTAACCAAAGAGGTGCTACGTGATCTGGCTGTAAATGGATTATCCGAAGATGAACTGCGTAAAGGCAAGGAGCAGCTGAAAGGCAGTCTGATCCTGAGTCTGGAGAGCACGGGCAGCCGCATGAACCGACTGGGGAAAAATGAATTGATGCTTGGCAGACATCATACGCTTGACGAAATGATTGCCAAGATTGAGCAAGTCACGATGAAAGACATTGACGCTGTGCTTGATCTGATGTTTGCAGAGCCGTTTGCGCTCGCGATGGTAGGAGCATCGGACAAGACGATTGCTGGACTTAGAAGGGATGATTTGGTTGCATTACGTTCAAATAAAGAAATTACCGGGTAACGAAGATATTAAACTGCCGCAAAAGATGTCCGAGCTGGCTGCTGGCTTTGATGTGGTGGCGGCATTGAAAGAAGAAGTTGTGCTAGAGCCAGGGCAGCGTACATTGATTCCGACTGGTCTTGCGATGGCGATGCCTGCTGGGCTGGAAGCTCAAATTCGTCCACGTAGCGGACTTGCTTTCAAACACGGGATTACTTGCCTGAATACACCGGGAACCATTGATGCGGATTATCGTGGTGAGGTGAAGGTGTTGCTCATTAATTTGGGTCAGGAGCCCTTTACGATTGTGCGTGGGGAACGGATTGCTCAAATCGTGTTTCAGACGGTGCCTGCCATCGAATTGACGGAAGTGGCTGAACTTTCGGAGACCGTGCGGGGCGAAGGCGGATTCGGGCACACAGGTAAATAACAATACCGATTTCTTTTTTACAAATATATAGTTGGATAACTATAATAATATCGTGTATCCCAGCCGTCCTTTACAGGGCGGCTTTTTATGTTGAACAAGGATTTCATTCCTTTATTGTTTCACCCCCCTGTAGGCCACTGCATACGATAAGGCATACATGTGGTGAAAGGAGTGACGTCCCGATGCTGACCGGAGTCCGGATAGTCGTTCTTGGCGGAGATGCAAGGCAACTTGAAGTCATTCAAAAATGCGCCGAGCTCGATGCGACGGTAAGTGTAGTAGGCTTCGATCAACTGGAGCAAGTGATTCCGGGCATTGAGCACCGCGAGCTCAAGGATGAAGTATTTGCTTCTGCAGATGTACTGGTACTGCCTGTTGTGAGCTGTGATGATCAAGGAAAAGTGAGCTCTTCGTTTAGTGGTGAACCGATTGTTCTGAAAAAGGAACATATGGCCGCCCTGCCGGAGCATTGCACCGTATTTACTGGTATGGCAAAGCCGTTTTTGCGTGAACTTTGCGAGGAGAATGGCCTTCGGCTTGTGGAAGTGCTTGATCGTGATGATATCGCACTATACAACTCTATTCCGACAGCGGAGGGAGCCATCGCCATTGCAATTAAAGAAACGGATTTTACGATTCACGGGTCTGAATGCATCGTGCTTGGCATCGGTCGAACAGGGTTTACGCTAGCCAAAACATTGCAAGGACTTGGAGCTAATGTACGAGTGGGAATTCGGCGGAATGAGGATGTTGCCAGAGCAACAATCATGGGCTGGAAGCCTTTCATGACAACGGATTTGGCCGCTCAAACCGGGGAAGTTGACTTGCTTTTTAATACGATACCGACTATGATAATCACAGCACAAATCCTGTCCAGAATGCCTCAAAAAGCGGTTATTATTGACCTTGCATCCGCCCCTGGCGGCTGCGACTTTAGATATGCCGACAAACGTGGCATCAAGGCACTGCTCGCACCTGGCCTCCCCGGCATTGTTGCTCCCAAAACGGCTGGCGGCATTATTGCCGACGCGTTAATCCGTTTGCTTTTGGAAGAACAGAACGCACGGGAGGTTAAATCATGAACTGGCAGGGTAAAACGGTAGGTTACGCAATTACGGGGTCTCATTGTACTTTTGAAGAGGTTATGCCGGTCATTAGCCGCTTTGTATCCGAAGGCGCGAATGTCGTTCCGATTATTTCCAACTCGGTACTGACGACAGATACACGTTTCGGTACAGCGCAGAATTGGCAAAAACAATTGAAAGATATAACGGGTAATGATATCATCTCTACAATTGTTGAGGCGGAGCCTTTAGGGCCCTCTAAGCTGCTTGATGTGCTGGTCATTGCTCCATGTACGGGGAATACCACAAGCAAGCTGGCGAACGCGATGACGGATAGTCCGGTGCTTATGGCTGCAAAAGCGCAGATGCGTAATCAGCGTCCGCTTGTGCTGGCGATATCGACGAATGATGGACTTGGTTTGAATGCAGCAAATATAGCTAAATTATTAGTGGCCAAATATGTATATTTTGTACCGTTTGGTCAAGATGATCCAATGAAAAAACCAAACTCGTTAGTTGCCAAAATGGAACTTATCCCGGAGGCTTGCTGGAGTGCACTAGAAGGAAAGCAATTGCAACCGATGATTGTGGAGCGTGCTCCACAGGCTTAAGGATGGCATTTAGGGCAATAACGGCAATGCGCTTGGAGAAATGAAGAAGGGTACGAGAGACAAAGAAAATCATGGGGGACGATAGCTGGTCTATACAGCTACCTCTAAACACGTTCCTGTTCATAAGGGCATTCCTGCTTGCATATGATCTTCATGCAGCAAGCAGGAGAGATGTATTTGATATACATGTCATACATGCCGTATACATTGCTGAGATTATCGCATCGGAACGCTCCCAAGGGTTATGCATTTGTTGATTTGACCCGTGTCCAGTCTTCTTGCGTACACAAATGGAGGAATAAAGATGCGTATTATGGTACAAAAATTTGGAGGTACATCGCTCTCTACAGTGCAAGCAAGAGAGCATGTGCTCCGGCATGTTAAACGTGAGCTCGAAGCGGGTTTTAACCTCGTTATTGTGGTTTCAGCTATGGGCCGCCGCGGTGAGCCGTATGCTACGGATACACTTTTGGACTGGGCTGCACAGAACGGAAATGCTCTATCTGCTCGGGAGAAAGATTTACTGCTGTGCTGTGGTGAAATTATTTCTGCAACAACGCTCAGCAGCTTGCTTGAACATGAAGGCATTCCAACTTCAGTGCTGACCGGCGCACAAGCGGGTTTTGTGACGGACGACAATTTCGGGAATGCCCGGATATTGGATGTCCGTCCTGTTCGTGTGCTGGAACAGCTTCAACTTGGTCGTGTTGTCATTGTAACTGGATTCCAGGGACAAACGGAAAAAGGCGATTTTACCACACTCGGACGCGGAGGCAGTGATACATCCGCTACAGCTCTGGGTGCAGCACTACGAGCTGAGATGGTGGACATCTACACGGACGTTAACGGGATATTAACGGCTGACCCTCGGATTGTTGAAGATGCTCGTCCACTAACCGTAGTAAGCTATGCAGAAATCTGTAACATGGCTCATCATGGGGCAAAGGTTATTCATCCGCGTGCCGTCGAGATTGCGATGCAATCGCAAATTCCCGTGCGGGTAAGATCTACTTTTGCCGATACAGAAGGTACGCTTGTTACCCATCCGGAAGGGTTTCAGGATGTACAGACAGGCATTATTGACCGCTATGTAACCGGTATTGCTTATGTGAGCAATGTTACGCAAATTACGGTGGATGTGCCTGGTGGGACGGATCGACTGCAATTAAAAGTTTTCAAAACGATGGCTGAAAATTCAATTAGCGTTGATTTTATTAATGTTACCCCCTCGGGAGTCGTCTATACCGTGTTTGATAGTGATTCAGAGAAGGCTTTACGCGTATTGCAGGAGATCGGTCTAAAGCCTCAAAGTCTGTCCGGCTGTGCCAAAGTATCTGTTATTGGCGGAGGAATTAACGGTGTGCCTGGAATTATGGCCCGCATTGTGGAGTCACTGACGCTCGCAGACATTCAGATTTTGCAATCAGCGGATTCCAACACGACGATCTGGGTGCTTGTCAAAAAAGAAGATATGGTTCAGGCCCTGAGGGCACTTCATACCTCATTCGAACTTCACTTGTAACTCACCCATGTTAGCGGACCCAGACTTGTTTTGAGGGAGGAATCGATTTGGACTTTGGAAGATTGATTACAGCAATGGTCACTCCGTTCAATGCACAAGGAGAGATACATTGGGAGGAAACGGCACGTCTCATCGATTATCTGATCGTTGATCAAAAGTCGGAGACTCTCGTGATTTCTGGTACAACAGGGGAGTCGCCAACACTTAGTGATACAGAGAAAGTTCAATTATTCGAATTTGCAGTGAAACATGCGGCTGGAAGGTGCAAGATTATAGCCGGGACGGGCAGCTACAATACAGCGCATTCTATCCATCTGACAGAGGAAGCTGAACGTGTCGGGGTAGACGGGGTATTATTAGTTGTACCGTACTACAACAAACCTAGCCAAGAAGGTATGTTTAGACATTTTGAAGCGATTGCTGCTGCAACGACGTTGCCAGTGATGCTGTACAATGTACCTGGACGTACTGTCGCAAACCTGTCTGCCGCAACCACATTGCTACTGGCACAAATCCCGAATATTGTGGCGACGAAGGAATGTGCATCCATGGAGCAGGTGACTTTAATAGCAGCGGGTGCGCCTGACCATTTCAGAGTCTATACAGGGGATGACGCAGCAGGTCTGCCTGCTATTGCAGTCGGTGCTCACGGTATTGTTAGCGTGGCGAGTCATGTCGTAGGTGCGGAGATGAAAAATATGATCGATGCCTTTTATGGCGGCGACCCTCTACAGGCGAGACGCATTCATCAGAAGCTCTTCCCGCTCTTCAAAGGGCTGTTTGAGTGCCCACAGCCTTTGCCTAATCCGGTAGCGGTAAAATATGCATTAACTTTACGCGGACTGGACGTAGGTTCAGTACGTCTGCCTTTGATTCCGCCTACTACGGAGGAGCAGGATTACATTAAAAATCTGCTTCAATTGTAAATAAAAGTTGGATTCTTTAGACGTTTATTAATGATAAGCATGAACGCTTTGTTTAATGAAAGAACCGCACCTCTCAAGTAGAGGCAGCGGTTCTTTTTTTGACGAGCGATGTAAGGTTTCTTTTTTTGCAGGAAGGGAAACCTACAGGTTAACGAGAGAGTGACTTGTTTTTTCTGTTTTTAATCATGTATAATGATGTCAAGTGACTGGGTGCGGTATTTTTTTGAAATTGAAAGCGACATCGTTTCGTTGGTGTGGCTTTGCGGTGAAAAAGGAAGGAACGGCTAAGAGGGGAAATTCGGATCCAACCTGTTGGTGATGGGGTATAACTTCGAAGAACTTCTTCCAGATATCGTGAATAAAGGTGTTCTTTTGCATTCATCCCTAATTCTTAGGGGTGTGATGTTTGAACTACTTTTCTTAACTTACAATAAATAATAAGGTACGACGTCCAACTACCATAGGAGGTTCAGATTCATTTGTCTAAGAAAAATAATAATAACGAGAAGCTGATGATTTTTGCATTGGGCGGCGTAGGCGAGATTGGTAAAAATATGTATGTTATCCAATACGCGAACGACATTGTAGTCGTAGACGCTGGTCTTAAATTCCCTGAAGAAGATATGCTTGGTATTGATATTGTCATCCCTGACATTTCGTACTTGACTGAGAACCGTGATAAAGTACGCGGCATTATTTTAACTCACGGACACGAGGATCACATCGGCGGTTTGCCATATGTCCTCAAACACTTGAATGTTCCTGTTTACGGAACAAGACTTACACTTGGTCTTGTCGAGAACAAACTGAAAGAAGCTAATTTGCTTGGTGAGACGAAACGTATCCTCATCAACGCAGATTCAGAGCTCGAACTGGGAACAACGCTGAAAGCATCATTCTTTGCTACTAACCATAGTATTCCGGATTCCGTCGGGGTATGTGTAGAAACGCCGGAAGGCGCAGTTGTTCACACGGGAGACTTTAAATTTGATCATACGCCAGTGAATGGTCAGTATGCAGATCTTCAACGTATGGCACAGATCGGAACCAACGGCGTACTTGCGTTGCTGTCTGACAGTACCAATGCGGAGAAACCTGGATTTACTCCATCTGAGAAAAACGTAGGCATTGTGCTGGAAGATATTTTCCGCAAAGCTAGCCAACGTGTCGTTGTCGCAACGTTTGCTTCCAACGTGCACCGTATTCAACAGGTGATCAATGCAGCAGAGGTTACTGGGCGTAAAGTTGCAGTGATCGGACGTAGCATGGTAAATGTGGTGGGGATCGCTTCTGATTTAGGTTATCTGGAAATTCCAGACGGAATGATCATTGAGCCGGAAGAAGTTGGAAAAATGGCTGCAGATCGTGTAGTTATCCTTTGCACAGGTAGCCAAGGTGAGCCAATGTCCGCATTGACACGTATGGCGCGTTCTACGCATCGTAAAGTGGACATCCTTCCTGGAGATACTGTTATCATTGCGGCAACACCAGTACCAGGAAACGAAAAGTATGTAGGCCGTACAATTGACGAACTGTTCCGTTTGGGAGCTAACGTACATTACAGCGGTGCTAACAGTGGCGTTCACGTATCTGGTCACGGAAGTCAGGAAGAATTGAAGCTTATGCTCAACCTGATGAAACCGAAATACTTCCTGCCGATTCACGGTGAATTCCGGATGCAACGTCGTCACGCGGTTCTCGCTGAATCTGTAGGCATCGACCCGGACAATATTTTCATTACGGATATCGGTGAAGTTGTCGAGATTCAAGGCGGAGCTGCACGTAAAGCAGGTAAAGTAACTGCAGGTAACGTGTTGATTGATGGTCTGGGTGTAGGTGATGTTGGTAACATCGTATTGCGTGATCGTAAGTTGCTGTCGCAGGATGGTATTCTGGTTGTCGTGGTAACACTCAGCAAGCAGGATGGTAAAATCGTCTCTGGTCCGGATATTATCTCCCGCGGATTCGTGTATGTACGTGAATCAGAAGGACTGCTGGATGAGGCTAATCGCATTGTAAGCAGTACTTTGCAGAAGCTGATGAGTGAAAATGTAAACGAGTGGGCATCACTTAAAACAAATGTTAAAGATGCTTTGGGACGTTTCCTGTATGAGCAAACGCGTCGTAGACCGATGATTTTGCCAATCATTATGGAAGTTTAAAATAAGTTTAATGAAAAACATATAATCAGGCACACAGTCGCCCCTTCTCTACGAGTAATATTGGACGGTTCCTCGTAGAGAAGGGGCTTTTTTGTGTTTTTAAAAGGGAGTATGAGAGGGAAGCAAAAATTTCAAAGACTGATTGATGGAAAAGTTTGTTCAGGGAAAGTATAAGGTCGTTGACAGATTCCCCATACTAAGGAAAAGACAACAATTATATTTTTCAGGAGAAGGAGACAGCATTTTATGAATGAGCAGATGAATGACAACAAACGAATGCCAAAATCCAATCAGTCGGAGGCCGAAGCTCCAGATATTCCGGTGCAGGAGGAGAAGCAATTTTCTCCAGTCACAGAATCCATTCAGCAGTTCGGGCAAACACAGTCACCAGCCAGTGAATCTAATATTTTCTGTATGACCATTATCGGTCAGGTAGAGGGACATTTGATTTTACCCCCACAGAACAAAACAACCAAATATGAGCATATTATCCCGCAGCTGGTAGCGGCAGAACAAAATCCGAAGATTGAAGGCATTTTGATTATTCTCAATACGGTAGGTGGCGATGTGGAGGCTGGACTTGCTATTGCTGAGATGATTGCCTCTTTGAGCAAACCAACGGTGACCGTTGTCATTGGAGGAGGGCATAGTATTGGTGTACCTATTGCAGTTGCTTCCACGTACTCGCTTATTGCGGGAAGTGCCACAATGACGATTCACCCGATACGTATGAACGGACTTGTCATAGGTGTACCCCAGACGTTTGAATACATGGAGAAGATGCAGGAACGTGTTGTACGGTTTGTAACTTCGCACTCTAACATTTCCGAAGACATGTTCAAAGAATTGATGTTTAAGACAGGAGAGTTGAATCGGGATATTGGAACAGCGGTAGGAAGTGCGGACGCAGTGAAGTACGGTTTGATGGATGCTGTTGGTGGTATTGGTCAAGCCATTGCACAATTGAACAAGCTTATGGGAGATAAAAGACAATCGATGCAGGCGGGAGGATACACGCAATGACAATGTATACTGTGATGCCTCCAGAGCAACTATGGTCAGGCATGTGGACAGAGGCGGGGGATACGAAAGAGATTCGAATGAATGGTTTGTTAATGCAGGTCAGACCGGTAAACGACACCGAGGCTGTTATTGTGCGTTTACTTGACTGCCCACTTGAAGCGTATCTGGACCCGTCCAATCTGCCGGGCGCAACCGTTCCGCTTTCGGGTAACACAAGTCCAACATAACGCGACGAATTCAGACAAATGGTGCAGAAAAAGAACATATGTACGGAATATATTTGTATGGTATAATATTCTTCTGGGGGTGACCTGATTTTGGCCAGAAGAAAAAAGAGGAAAAAAAAGGGTGCCGGATTTAGTGGCGTCTTAAAATATGAAATTTATGGCATTGTGCTAATCACGCTGGCAGTTATAGCACTATCGGGTGAAGCTACAGTGGGACGCTCGCTTTCCAAGATGTTTGGACTGATGCTTGGCAAGTTTTATTTTGCGATTCCGCTTGTGGGCATATATTACGGTTTGATGGTGATGATTCATCGGAAGTGGCCGAGTGGCTGGACTACACGCAAGACTGGTTTGGTACTGCTCGTCTTTGCGTTAACCTTGATGAGCACCATATCCGCCATGCATCAGAAGCTGCTTCCGGTTGACGCACTTGAACCAGGTGCGGTGCTGACCCAGGTACATAATGATATGCAAATTGAACTATTGACACCTGCTGCCTCTGGAGAACGGGATTCCATGCTGGGTAAGGATATTAGCGGCGGGTATCTTGGTGCAGGACAGTTTGCTTTATTTTTGTGGTTATTTGGCAGTCTAGGCGCAAGATTGATCATGATCGTCATGTTTGTGATTAGCTTTATGCTTGTTACGGGATTGTCCTATGTTGATTTGATACGCATATTCCGAACAAAGATTTGGGATGCTGGCAGCTCGATGTACAAAAAGCTGGAATCCAGACCAGCAAAACGTTCCGCTTCCAGTGTTGCGGGGATTAAGAAAAACAACGCACGTAAACTCGCACCTGTACCCGTTGATGATGAGGAAGAGGATGACGAATATGATTCTCCCGATTCCCAAGAAGGACAGCTGCCCAAACGTAAGGCACCGATATTCTTCCAGTTGTTTGGAAAATGGGGGGCGGATCGTCAGCCCGCGAAGCAGGCTGATGAATCATCGGACACAGATGTGCTTGAATCGGAACAGGTCGTTTATCGTGCTGGGCAGGAGTTGCCAACCGAGGCATGGTCTGGGGAGCCTGAGTCACCTGTGATCAAAGGTTCTGGTGTAGCAGCTGTTGGTGCAACAGCATCAGTAACGCAGACCAAGGCTGATTCGGCACCGATCATTCGTGACTTCTTTGAACATGTCAGATCAGATGGCTCTGACAAAGATGATGATCTGGATGATGCATATCCGTTCCCGGACGATCTGAATCATAACGACAGTACTCTGGATCAGGTAGACAAAGCGGATATTAAATTTACAGATGAACTGGTAGAAGCTGAGTGGACTGATGCGCATGACGCAACAGACAAGCTTCAAGCCGATCTTGAGCAAGAGATAACGGATGGAGCAGACGGACCGAGTGAAACGTTGAACTCAGGAACGGAGCAGGATGGTGTGACAGGAGAGAATGCGCAACCGGTCGTACCGCCACCACCACCGCCGAAGCCATACAAGCTTCCTTCGTTCCGTCTTTTGTCCAAGCCTAATAATAATGGAAAAGGCGCAGACCAGAAGGATTATATGCAGACAGCACGCAAGCTGGAAGCGACGCTAGAAAGTTTCGGTGTACGTGCCAAAGTTCTGGAGGTTGTCCGAGGTCCAGCGGTCACAAGGTATGAAATTCAGCCAGATATCGGGGTCAAGGTTAGCCGGATCGTCAGTCTTACCGATGATATCGCTCTAGCTCTGGCTGCGAAGGATATTCGGATGGAGGCACCAATTCCAGGAAAATCGGCAATTGGCATTGAAGTTCCGAATGGCGAGGTATCCGTTGTGACCATGCGTGAAGTGATGGAAACAGCCACGTTCCAGGATGCTGAATCCAAAGTAACGATCGCATTTGGACGTGATATATCAGGTCAGACGATCATTGGCAACTTGGCCCGTATGCCCCACTTGTTAGTGGCTGGTGCTACCGGATCAGGAAAGTCGGTATGTATCAACGGCATTATTACCAGCATTTTGTATAAAGCAAAGCCGGATGAGGTCAAGTTTCTAATGGTTGACCCCAAAATGGTTGAGTTGAATGTTTATAACGGAATTCCGCATCTGATGGCACCCGTTGTGACCGATCCGAAAAGAGCGTCGCTTGCGCTCAAAAAGATCGTAGTCGAGATGGAGAAAAGGTATGAGTTGTTCTCCAAATCAGGTACACGTAACGTTGAGGGATATAACAATCTGATGAAAGATAATCCGGCGGCGGTACTGCCTTACATTGTGGTTATTGTGGACGAGCTCGCTGATTTGATGATGGTAGCTGCTGGAGATGTAGAGGATGCGATTGCGCGTCTTGCGCAGATGGCTCGTGCAGCCGGCATTCACCTGATCATTGCGACGCAGCGTCCTTCCGTTGATGTTATTACAGGGGTAATCAAAGCCAATATTCCTTCACGGATTGCATTTGGCGTATCCTCACAAGTCGATTCACGGACGATCCTGGATATGGGCGGAGCGGAGAAACTGTTAGGTCGGGGCGATATGCTGTTCATGCCAATGGGTGCTTCCAAGCCAATTCGTGTTCAGGGTGCGTTTATGAGCGATGAGGAAGTTGAAAATATTGTGAATTATGTCCGAGGTCAAGGTGAAGCGCAGTATGATGAATCCCTTGTACCTGAGGTAGATGATTCCAATCAAGCAACGGAAGAAGTACAGGATGAGCTATACGAACAGGCTGTACAGATCATTCTGGAAGCGAAGCAGGCTTCGGTGTCACTCTTACAACGTCGAATGCGGGTAGGTTATACGCGTGCAGCGCGTTTGATTGACTCGATGGAAGCCAGAGGTGTGATTGGGCCATATGAAGGCAGCAAACCGCGCGAAGTCCTTGTTTCGCTGGAACAGTATCAACAGAACAAAATAAGCTCATAGCGAAGCATTAGAAAACCTTCAACCGTTATGGTTGAAGGTTTTTTGCTGTTTCACAGCTTTTGAGGTTTTGCCATTTGATCCAGAGTTCGGATCGATTGGTGCATAGGAAACAACACTGCTTGTCATAATAACGGTAGCGATTCTGTTAAATCCCACAAGAGAAAGGTAGAGCATAGTCGATGCGAAAAATGAACCTATGGCTTTTCACTGCTATTTTGCTGATAACCGCGCTTGGAATCCGTTATTTGCTTCCTGAGCATACAGCACCTCAAAGTGCTGCTCAGAACAACCCTCCAGTAGAGGAAAAAGCAGTGCCGACCTTCAGTAACAATACCGTGAAATATGGCAGTTACGGTCAGGATGTCTACGAGCTTCAGGGACGATTGAAGTATCTCGGTTTTTACAATGGCAAAATCGATAGTAATTTCGGCAGTAGCACGCTAAAATCAGTGAAATGGTTTCAATCTGAATTTGGCATGAAGGCAGATGGCGTGGTTGGAGCCAAAACGAAGCTAAAGCTGTATAACGCCAGCACCAAATGGTCCCCTACCGAGCCTCCTTTGCATAAAGAAGGAGCATCTGGCGGAGACACAGGCGGAGGTGGAGAACCTTCAAGTAATGAGAAGGACAATATGGGTTCTGCCAATGCGCTCGGACTCTCCGAGAACGAGCTTAAAATTATGGCGAATGCCGTATATGGCGAAGCGCGAGGAGAACCGTTTGAAGGTCAGGTAGCCGTAGCCGCTGTTATTCTGAATCGCGTAAACTCAACAAGTTTTCCATCTACGCCTTCTGGGGTCATCTTTCAACCGGGAGCCTTTACAGCCGTAGCAGATGGACAGATTTATCTGGAGCCCAATGCACAGGCGAAAAAAGCTGTAGAACAGGCATTGAACGGGTGGGACCCTTCCGGTGGATGTTTGTATTATTTTAACCCGAAGACAGCCACATCCAAATGGATATGGACTCGTCCGCAGGTGAAAACGATTGGGCAGCATATATTCTGCATGTAATCGGGCGGGAAGCAACCAGAAGGCATGACTTCGGTTGCTTCTTGGCTTTTGGATGGTTTAAAATGGTGGTTACGTTTAAGCTTGAGGAAATGTTATCTAAATGACGCCGTAAAGGGGTTTTGACATTTGAATACCGTAGCATTTGAACGAGGTAGCCGTAAACAGCTACGTATCCATGTGCTTCCAACCAAACGTTTCAAGACGTTCGCTATCTCACTGTATGCTGGAGTTCCGCTACGCGAGGACACCGTTACTCCCGTGGCACTGACACCGTTTGTTTTAAGAAGAGGGACGGAGTCGTATCCGGAAACAACGCAGTTTCGAGAGCAATTGGAGCACTTGTATGGAGCAGGATTTGGTTTTGACGTCTATAAACGCGGTGATTATCAGATTGTGCAGTTTCGTATGGACACCATTAATGATTCGTTTGTCGGAGGTGGGGAGCAGCAACTTCTGGATCGTTCGTTTGCGTTTCTTGGAGAAGTGTTGACCAAGCCCGCGAGGGAAAATGGACACTTCAAAACGTCGTATGTACAGGCAGAACGCGAGACGGTTCGTAAAAAGCTGGAGTCGATTGTGAACGATAAAATGCGTTATGCAGCTGAACGGTGTATCGAAGAAATGTGCAAGCATGAACCTTACCGGCTTCATCCCTTGGGTGAACGAAAAGCACTGCCAGCAATTGAACCTCCTGAATTAACAGCTACTTATGAAAACTGGCTAAAAGAAGCCAGTATGGACTTGTATGTGGTCGGGGATACAACTCTGGAAGAAGTGGAGGAACTGGTAGAGCGTCATTTTAACCTTGAACGCAAGACTTCCTCTGACTATCAGGCTCAGAAGGCGGTGCGTGGGGATGAGGAGCCAAATACGGTCATTGAACGGCTGAACATTGGGCAGGGCAAGCTGAACCTGGGGCTTCGCACTTCCATTACCTATGCAGACGATAAATACGCATCAGCGCTAATGTATAACGGTATTCTGGGTGGATACCCGCATTCGAAGCTGTTTGTCAATGTTCGTGAAAAAGAAAGCCTCGCCTATTATGCTTCTTCCAGATACGACGGGCACAAAGGCATTGCTACTGTTCAATCCGGGATTGAAATTCCCAATTATGAAAAAGCAGTGACCATCATCAAGCAGCAACTTGAGGAAATGAAACTTGGCCATATCACCGATCTGGAGATGTCCCAGACGAAAGCGATGATCCGTAATCTGTTAAAAGAAATGCAGGATGCTGCTTTTGAGATGATCGCTTACGATTTTAACCGTCAGTTGTCTGGTAAGGAGAGAACATCTGAAGAGCTACTTGCACAAATCGAGCAGATTACCAAGCAGGATGTTCGTGAGGCCGCAGAGCAGTTCCGTCTGGATACGATTTATTTCTTGCGGGACGAGAAGGAGGAATAGTCGTGGAGAGCATTCGGTATGAACATTTGCAGGAGACATTATATTACGAAGTAATGGCGAGTGGACTGCATGTCTATGTTTTGCCTAAACCGGGTTTTCAGAAAACATATGCCACCTTTGCGACCAAATACGGGTCAGTGGATAATCACTTTCAGGTGGAAGGGCAAGCCGAGGTAAAGGTGCCCGACGGTATTGCTCATTTTCTGGAACACAAAATGTTTGAGGAGCCAACGGGTGATATTTTTGCAACATTTGCTTCTCACGGTGCTTCTGCGAACGCTTTCACAAGTTTTGATCAGACCGTTTATTTGTTTTCGGCAACCGAAAATA
Source organism: Paenibacillus sp. NN59 (assembly GCF_057597225.1). Classification (NCBI taxonomy): domain Bacteria; kingdom Bacillati; phylum Bacillota; class Bacilli; order Caryophanales; family Paenibacillaceae; genus Paenibacillus; species Paenibacillus sp. NN59. The sequence goes on from NZ_CP199678.1 coordinate 2,588,413, forward strand.
TGAACGAAAATATACAAACATTAGTTGATTTTGTGCAAAATCCGTACTTTACTGATCAGAACGTCAATAAGGAAAAAGGCATCATCGAACAAGAAATTAATATGTATGCCGATAATCCGGACTGGCGTGTTTATTTCGGGTTGATTGAAGCAATGTATCAAAAACATCCGGTGCATATTGATATTGCGGGCACGGTCCAATCCATTAACACGATCACCAAAGAAACGTTGTATACGTGTTATAACACATTTTATCACCCAAGTAACATGCTCTTGTTTGTTGTCGGCGGTGTTGAACCTGAGAAGGTCATTAGCATGGTTCGTTCCAATCAGGAGCAGAAAAATTTCGAGCCGCAGGGCCCGATTCACCGCTTCTTTGAATCAGAGCCTGAGCAGGTGGGGGAGGCCAGACGAGAGGTCAAATTATCCGTTTCCCTGCCGAAATGTTTGTTTGGATTCAAAGAAACGGATGTTGGACTTACAGGAGAGCCACTTTTGCGCCGGGACACGACCACGCAGCTGATGATGGATCTGTTGTTTGGTTCCAGCACGCGTCTGTTTCAGAAGCTTTATGATGAAGATCTGATCTCGGATAGTTTTGGACATGACTATATCAGTTCACCACAATATGCCTTCTCTGCAGTCGGTGGGGATACGAAAGACCCGGATCAATTGTTGAAACGGATACGCCAAGAAGTCGAAGCGATTATGCAAAAAGGATTCGATGCTTCCGATTTTGAACGTGCGCGCAAAAAGAAAATTGGTGGTTATTTGCGCATGCTCAATTCACCAGAAAACATTGCGAATGAATTCACACGGCAGCATTTCCGTGGCGGTGACTTTTTCAATATGATTTCATTGTATGAAACGATTACACTTCAAGATGTGAATCAAAGATTGAAAGAGCATATTCGTTGGGATCAGCTCGCTGTATCACTCGTTGTTAGTCCTTAACCATGGAGAGGGAATAGGACAGCGAAGGGTTCACTAGATTGAGAGTGAAAGTTATGGGGGGAACACATTGTGAAAGCTATAGGGGAAATGACTGTACTGGTTACTGGGGCTAGCGGAGGCATAGGAGCTGCAATTGCAGAGCGGTTTGCCAGTGTAGGTATGAATGTTGTATTGCACTACATGAAATCGCATGAAGCAGCCAATGAAGCGGCAAGACGTTGTATGGAGCGGGGAAATGGACGTATCATGACGGTTTCAGCTGATCTTCGCAGCAGGGAACAGATTCAGCGTATGCGGGAAAAATTGGCTGCTCACGAGTTGTTGCCGGATATTCTTGTGAACAACGCTGGTATATCTCACTATGGTTTGCTAGCGGATGTGACAGAGGAAATATGGGATGAAGTGATGGCAATTAATTTGAAAGGTACTTTTCTATGTACACAAGAGATGATGCCACATATGATCTCCCAAAGATACGGTAGAATTATTAATGTGTCGTCCATCTGGGGGCTATCTGGTGCATCTTGTGAGGTGTTGTATTCCACAACCAAGGGCGGGGTAAATGCCTTCACGAAGGCACTTGCGAAAGAGCTTGCTCCCTCCGGCGTTACGGTGAATGCCGTTGCTCCAGGGGCTGTTCAGACCACGATGTTAGACCACCTGGATCAGAGTGAGTTGAAGATGTTGGAAGAGGAGATTCCTGCGGGGCGACTGGCGCAGCCGGACGAAATTTCGTCACTGGTTTATTTTCTCGCGCTACCTGAGTCGGGATATATCAATGGACAGATTATCAGTCCGAATGGGGGCTGGCTGACTTAATGCCGTGTTCAAGTTGCAAGTCAGTGGATTGTGAACTTACAGCTTGATTTTAATTTTAAATGCTCGTATATAAAATGTCCCGAAAGCACATATTACAACTGTTGATTTTAAATCTCATGCGTCAGCCAAGGAGGATTTATCATGTCAACAGACAAAACAGTGGTTTCTAACTTCGACACATGGAAGAAGTTCCTGGGTGATCGCGTACTGCAAGCTGAGAGGATGGGGATGAGTGAAGAAACCATCAACAAACTGGCATACGAGATCGGCGACTTTCTGGATGAGAAAGTTGACCCGGCGAACCATTCCAACCGAGCATTGAAGGAACTATGGGATGTCGGCGATGCGGATGAGCGTCGTACGATTGCGTGCCTGATGGTCAAATTGGCCAAACAAAACGCATAAGGCTAGAGATGAAGAGCTCCCGCAAGGGGGCTTTTCTCTAATGATTACAAACGGATTACAGAGCTGTTCTTGTAATTCATTTTCATTTTATATATCATTAACGTGACCCATTTTTAGAAGATGACCCGAAATAGCGTCCAATGGACACGTTCGGATGTTGTCGAATAATGTGGAATAATGCATTACGGGGTGTATACATGGAAACTAAACAATGGTATATGGAATATAAAATACATAAGAACAGACCTGGTCTTTTGGGGGATATCGCCTCCATGCTAGGGATGCTTGAAGTCAATATATTGACCATCAACGGTGTTGAAGGCAAAACACGGGGCATGTTGCTCGAGTCAGATGATGACGAAAAGATTCGTCTACTGGGAGAGATGCTTGGTAAAGTCAACAGCATTACGGTATCTGCATTGCGTCAACCTAAATTGGTGGATATTCTGGCTGTACGTCACGGTAGGTACATTGACCGGGATTCAGATGATCGCAAAACATTTCGTTTTACTCGGGACGAACTTGGGTTATTAGTTGATTTTTTGGGTGAAGTATTTAAAAGAGAAGGCAATCAAGTTATCGGCTTGCGGGGTATGCCGCGAGTTGGTAAAACAGAGTCAATCATCGCAGGCAGTGTATGTGCCATGAAGCGTTGGACTTTTGTATCTTCTACCCTTCTTCGCCAAACGATACGTAGCCAGATGTCAGAAGATGAGTTAAACCCGAATAATGTATTTATTATCGATGGGATTGTCAGTACGATTCGCTCCAGTGAGCGGCACTATAATCTTTTGCAGGATATCATGTCGATGCCTAGTACGAAAGTGATTGAGCATCCGGATATTTTTGTGCAGGAATCCGAATATGATTATAATGATTTTGATATTATTATTGAATTGCGTAATAATCCTAACGAAGAAATTATTTATGATACGTTTACGGCAAGCTATACCGACGAACTGTAAAGCTCCGTACGGAATCATGGAATAGATCAGCAACAACTGAAGAGTTAAACATAAGGAGGAGATGGCATGTCTGAACTGGGTCAGCAGTTAAGAGAGGCCCGGCTGCAAAAAGGGATGAGTCTCGACGATGTACAGGAAATGACGAAAATTCGCAAGAGGTATTTGGAGGCTATAGAAGCAGGGGACTATAAAGTGTTACCCGGCAGCTTCTATGTGCGTGCATTTATAAAAACCTATGCGGAAACGGTGGGACTTAATGCCGATGAGCTGCTGGAAGGACACAAAAAGGACGTACCTGCGGAAACGGCGGAAGCAACGATGGAGCCGGTAATCCAGAAGCGCTCCAGCCGACCGGCGGAGCGGAGCAACCGCTGGATGTCTGTTGCTCTGATGTGGACTTTCCCTATTCTGATTATCGTGCTCTTGTATCTGTATATGGCAAACAACAAGGGCGATGACACCAATCCACAAGGGCTGGATGATACAAAGATTACGGACAGTCAAAAACCTGCTAATGACAAACCTGATCAACCATCCGATAACGGGCAAACTGCAACTCCGCCTGCAACCGATTCGGGATCGAATGATGCCGGTAAAGGTGATGCTGGCGGAAACGGCGGCGGTAATGAAACGAATGGTCAGACCGACGGAGAAAATAAAGGTCAAACCGATGGACAAACTGACGGACAAACGGATGGCCAAACAGGTGAGACCCCAGAGGGAACACCACCAACCACACCTGGTTCTGTTACTGTTTCTGAAGATGGAAAATCAGGCAATATTACAAACTTCAAAGTTAGCGGAAGCACGGGTCAGCCTGTAACCGTGACGATCAAGGCGACAGGTCATAGTTGGCTTGAAGTGTATAAAGGTGAGAATTCAAGCGGTGAGAAACTCGAGTATGGCAATACTGCTGACGGTGACACGTTCACATTTACATTGGACAGCGCTGGCATGTACATTAAATCCGGTTATGCGGCGGCAACAACAATTGATGTTGGCGGTCAAGTCGTAACGGACGGCAAAGCAACCAACCGCATTCGTCTTAAACTGGATACAGATAGCGCGGCTACTTCCACGGGAACTGAAGGCATGACAGGCACAACGACCAGTGGTTCCTCGGAAGGCGGAAGCTCCAGCAGCGAATAACCTGGCTAACTGCAGGGGACAATAATCTTGTCTTCAATTGCAGTTAACTTATGGTGAAGTGAGGTGGAAGGCCGTGACAGTCAGCTGGATCGTAACCGGTTTAGGGATCATTGTCAGCCTCCTGGGTTATTACCTGACTCCAAATGCCTGGGGTTACGGAATATTGGGCTTTGGACTTGCGCATATCGTGCTCGGTGTGCTCGATATGTTCAGACAGCCTAACCGTAGCCGGTATTAAGGTAGCTCGACCAGCAAGCATTTTTGGTGACCGAATGGTACTCCAAAAATGCTTTTTTCTATGAGTAAACATGACTAAAATTAGACTTTTGCTTGAAGTTTACTCTATAATGTTACAGAACATATGATTAATTGAAAGGGTGACTTGGTTTGAGTTCAGAAAATTCATTTGATATTGTGTCCAAAATGGACTTGCAAGAATTGACCAATGCCGTTACGCAAACGGAAAAAGAAATTGGTGCTCGTTATGATTTCAAGGGCAGTAAAAGTAGCTTGAAACTGGATAAGGATGCTCTTACGATTGTGTCTGATGATGAGACCAAATTAAAAGCGGTTATTGAAGTTTTACAATCCAAAATGGCAAAGCGTGGGCTTCCGCTGAAAAATATGGATTACGGGAAAGTGGAGCCAGCTTCTTCCGGTACAGTTCGCCAGCGTTTGAATTTCAAGCAGGGCATTGATCAAGATGTGGCTAAAAAAATCAATATCCTCATCCGTGATTCCAAACTGAAGGTGAAGAGTCAGATTCAGGGAGACCAGCTTCGGGTGACAGGTAAGAGCAAAAATGATCTGCAAGCCGTTATGCAACTTCTTAATGGAGCTAACTTGCCACTGGATCTGCAATATACTAATTTTAAATAAAATTCTTGTACAGAAATGTCTTTTTGACACTGTATTGGTACGTATATTATACTGAATGTGCATTGCTGGCAGTCATGCATCAAGTCCAGTCTTCATCGTTAGCTGACTTTGTGAAAAGCAGTACACTTCTGGAAGTCACCGGAGCGTTTAAAAGCAGTTTTGCGTTTGAGCGGTAGACTTTATTTTTTGCGTTTCTACATAGGCTTTTATGTAAATATAAGTCGACGTTTCAATCGTTCATTTCTTGCTTCAGATGATGAATACGGAATGTAAGATGATTGTTTGAAGTAATGGAGGATACAAAGGGAGGGCGTCTTGTGAATTTACCCAACCGGATTACGCTTGCACGAATTTGCTTAATCCCTTTTTTGATGGTGTTTCTGCTCGTGGATTTTCCGTTTTATCCAGAGCCGTTACATCTCGGGAGCTTTACGCTTCCGTATAATCAGTTAATTGCTGCTTTTATTTTTATCGTTGCTGCAAGCACGGATGGAATAGACGGCTATCTTGCAAGGAAAAACAATATGGTCACCAATCTGGGCAAACTGCTTGATCCTCTGGCAGACAAGCTTCTGGTTACCGCTGTTTTGATTTCATTGGTTCAAATGGGTAAGCTGGATTCATGGATTGCAGTCGTTATTATCAGCCGTGAATTTGCCGTGACCGGCCTACGTCAGATCGCCTTGTTGGACGGTTCGGTTGTAGCTGCGAGTGCTTGGGGTAAACTGAAAACAGTAGTACAGATTGTAGCCATTGTTTTGCTACTGCTGAACAATTTCCCCTTCTCATACACGGGTATTCATGTCGATGAAATTGCGGTATATGTAGCGGCTCTGATCACCATCTGGTCTGGAATTGACTACTTTATCAAAAACAAAAACTTGCTTCATTTATCAAAAGCGTAATGACTTAAGCTGAATCGGGTAATGATGAAAGACTCATTGGGTCAAAGGGCAATAGGAACTCATCCTATTGCCCTTTGACTACTCCACATATGTACAGGAGGAAGCCAAAATGAAGGCAGAGATTATTGCAGTTGGGACAGAGTTACTACTGGGACAGATCGTAAATACCAATGCCAGATACCTTTCCCGTGAACTTGCTGCAATGGGGATTGACGTATATTTTCAAACGGTAGTTGGAGATAATCAGAATCGGCTTAGTGAAGCGATACGCATCGCGCAGGGCCGTGCAGACATTATTTTATTTTCTGGAGGCATCGGTCCAACGCAGGATGATTTGACTAAAGACGCATTGGCTGCAGTGTTGAATCGGAAGTTGCATATTGACCGTATGGCTATGGATAAAATTGAAGGTTTCTTCCGCGATCGGAATGTGGAAATGACGGAAAATAATCGGCGCCAAGCCATTGTGCTTGAGGGTGGAACCCCTCTGGCGAATGAAACCGGACTTGCTGCCGGAAACGCGATTGCGGATAACGATAAATATTATGTTGTTATGCCTGGGCCACCTAAAGAACTGATTCCAATGTTCGAGCAGGAAGTCAAACCTTGGTTGCTTCAGCATGCTCTTACAGAAGAAATGCCGATTTATTCGCGAATGTTGAAATTCGCAGGCATTGGAGAATCTGCTCTGGAGGACCGTTTGCTTGACTTGATTGACGGACAGACAGACCCTACGATTGCTCCTTACGCGAGTGAGGGAGAAGTAACCGTACGTGTGTCTACCAAGGCTCCGAGCGAAGGAGAAGCCAAGCTAAAGCTGGATGCGATGGAAGTGCAGATTCGTGAGCGTTTATCTGAACATCTCTACGCTAACGAGGATGTGCCTATAGAGTACACGATTGTTACAATGATGTCTGATATGGGGCTGACTCTGAGCGCGGCTGAAAGTTGCACAGGAGGGCTTGTGATGCAGAGTTTAACTTCGGTGCCTGGAAGTGCCTCGATGTTAAAAGGTGGCATTGTATGTTACTCTAATGAGATCAAAGAAAAGCTGTTAAATGTGCCTCACAGTTACCTGGAGGGTGAAGATGCACCAGGTGCCGTTAGCCCAGAGGTGGCAAAAGTGCTTGCAGAGCAGATCCGTATGATCGGGGATGCTGATTTTGGATTGTCGATTACCGGAGTAGCCGGTCCGGGATATTCGGAACGTAAACCACCAGGCCTCGTGTTTATCGCTTTGGCTGAGCGTGGGAAGGATACGGAGATTCATGAACTCCGGATTAACGGTAACCGGGAAACGGTTCGGATTCGCTCGGCAAAAGCCATCCTGTATCGGTTATGGCAAAAGTTAGTCGCTATTGATTGATGATTACGCAGGCAGATTGCATTTGCATAATTGAGGAAGTATAATGATTGTAGACGGAAGAACCGTAAAATGTGGCTTTACAGCCTTGTTTACGGTTCTTTTTCTGTTTTTTCATCGATTTCCATGAGGAAGAGGCGCCTCGGCCTGAACAAAAAAAACGAATGTATGTTCGAAAAAAAGCTTGGCAAACGAGTTAAAACAAGGTATCATTATATTATAAACAGTAAAGGGTGTGAGTTTATTGTCAGACCGTCGTGCCGCGCTTGATATGGCGCTCCGTCAAATAGAGAAGCAATTTGGTAAAGGTTCCATCATGAAATTGGGTGAGTCAACTCACATGAATGTGGAAATTATTCCCAGCGGATCTTTGGCTTTGGATATTGCATTAGGAACAGGCGGCTTGCCGAAAGGCCGTATTGTTGAAATATATGGACCTGAATCTTCAGGTAAAACAACTGTGGCATTGCATGCCATTGCTGAAGTCCAACGTGTAGGTGGACAAGCTGCGTTTATCGATGCTGAGCATGCGCTTGATCCGAATTATGCAAGCAAACTGGGCGTTAACATTGATGAATTGCTCTTGTCACAACCGGATACAGGTGAGCAAGGATTGGAAATCGCCGAGGCTCTTGTACGAAGTGGTGCAGTAGACATCATTGTTATTGACTCGGTAGCAGCGCTTGTACCAAAAGCGGAGATTGAAGGAGAGATGGGAGATTCTCACGTTGGTCTGCAGGCTCGTTTGATGTCTCAGGCACTCCGTAAATTGTCCGGTGCAATCAGTAAATCTAAAACGATTGCCATCTTCATCAACCAGCTTCGTGAGAAAGTTGGTGTTATGTTTGGTAACCCGGAAACGACACCAGGTGGCCGTGCATTAAAGTTCTATTCCACGGTTCGTCTAGATGTACGCCGTATTGAGAGTATCAAATCGGGAAATGACATTACAGGTAACCGTACCCGTATTAAAGTTGTTAAAAACAAAGTGGCACCTCCGTTCAAACAAGCGGAAGTTGACATTATGTATGGTGAAGGTATTTCCAAAGAGGGAAGTATCATCGATATCGGTACAGAGCTGGATATCGTCAACAAAAGCGGTGCTTGGTATTCGTATGAAGGTGAACGTTTAGGGCAAGGCCGTGAGAACGCGAAGCAGTTTATGAAAGAACATAAAGAAATTGCGGATGTGATTGAGCAGAAAATTCGTGAAGCCAGCAATTTGACAACGGCTGTTCCCGCTCCAACGAGTGAAGAGCAAGAAAAAGAAGCGGCTGAAGAACAGGAATTATTCGAAATTAATGAGTAATTTCTTCTGTGCGGGAAGACTTTGATCTTCTGTCACAGTATGAACTTTGTATTGAGCGACTGCTAATGCTTAGCTAGCTAAATAGGATTGGTTTTTCGCGTTGCTAACAGCCTCTGTCCATTCCGGACAGAGGCTGTTAGCATCTATGCCATCTGTAACCTAAATAAAGGGGAGTGTGAAGATCATAGTGAAATATCGCCAAAATGAGCAAGAATATAATGTGCATGATGATGACGAAGAATTGCAAGAAGCAGCAGAATTAAATGAGTTCTCCCAATTTCCAGATGATGAAGAACTTATCATTACTCGGGTAGAACGCACCAAGAGCAGAGAGGCGCGCTACCGGATTTCATTTGGTCACTATTCGCTTACGGTTCTGGAAGATGTGATGATTAAGTACAGGATGACACGTGGCAACATTTTTATGAAGAAAGATCTGGAGGAAATTATCGTTGCGGATGAACGCCAGAGGACGTACGTGCAGTCACTGCGTTTTTTGGAGTTTAAGCAGCGGACACGTCATGAATTACGGCAAAAGCTAAAGCAAAAGGAGTTCGCGGCACCGATTATTGAAGAGGTCCTCGATCGGCTTGAGCAAGAAAAGCTTGTCGATGATGACCTGTTTGCCAAGGAATGGACAAGACAGCGTATGGAGGGGCAGCGGAAGGGAAAACTGTGGATAAGGCAAGAATTGCGTCAAAAAGGAATTACAAATGAACTTATTGCGGAGGTACTGGATGATGTTAGTGCGGATGCAGAATTCGACACGGCATTAACAGCTGGCCGTAAGAAGTGGAAACAAGTTCGAGGAGACGTGCAGGAGAAGAAACGTAAAACGTTCCCGTACTTGATGCGACGCGGTTTTAGCATGGATCTGGTGCGCCGAGTCATGAATCGTTTAATGGAAGAGGATGGGGCAGAAGATGCCAAAGAGGATGAAGCATTGTTATGGGACTAGACGAGGAGACTAACAATACTGCATTCTCTTGACAATTTCTTTCGTCAAATACTAAAATGGACATGAGTCTGTAAGAAATGGACAACCCTTTTTCCTTCCAAAAAAGCGGTTTCGGTTTCTTCAGATTTAGTCCATTCCTGATTATGGGTTCACTGGAAACAGTGGATAGTACATGTAATCATGTACATGTGAAATGAAAATCGGCGGGGGATCGCCGTGAGTATTCGTTATTCCCAAACATATGTAAGGCATGAAAACAGAAAAGTTGACCCAAGGAGTGCCTTGGAGGAACCAACGAGGAGGTGAACAGTATGGATATTGCTATCACGATCATTCTCGTTGTGGCCGCGCTCGTTATTGGGTTCGGAGTCGGATATTTTATTCGCAAATCTCTTGCAGAGGCTAAAATCTCTAGTGCGGAACAAGCTGCCGTACAAATCGTGGAGAACGCGAAAAAAGAGGCAGAGGCACTGAAGAAAGAAACGGTGCTGGAAGCGAAGGATGAGATTCATCGCATTCGCGCCGAAGCTGAAAAGGACACTCGTGAACGTCGGAACGAAATTCAACGACAAGAGAGACGATTGTTGCAAAAAGAAGAGTCGCTGGATAAAAAATTGGAATCACTCGAACGTAAAGAAGAGCAAGTGGCTAACAAAGAGAAACGTATCGATGAAACACAGCAACAGATCGAAATGATCTACAAAAACCAGGTGACGGAGCTTGAACGAATCTCCAATCTCACGATGGAAGACGCACGCAGTATCATACTGTCCAACGTAGAACAGGAAGTTCGTCATGAGACGGCTCAAATGATCAAGGACATTGAACAGCAAGCGAAGGAAGAAGCGGACAAAAAGTCCCGCGAGATCATTACACTCGCCATCCAACGTTGTGCGGCTGACCATGTAGCGGAGACAACGGTATCCGTTGTAACGCTGCCTAATGAAGAAATGAAAGGCCGGATTATCGGTCGTGAAGGACGTAACATCCGTGCGCTTGAAACCCTTACCGGGATTGACCTCATTATCGATGATACGCCAGAAGCTGTTATTCTGTCGGGCTTTGACCCGATTCGCCGTGAGATTGCCCGGACGGCACTGGAAAAACTGGTGGCGGATGGACGGATTCACCCGGCACGTATTGAAGAAATGGTGGAGAAATCACGTAAAGAAGTGGATGAGCGTATCCGTGAATACGGTGAACAAGCTACCTTTGAAGTGGGCGTGCATGGTCTTCACCCAGATCTCATCAAAATTCTGGGCCGCCTGAAGTTCCGCACAAGTTACGGTCAGAACGTCCTGAAACATTCGATGGAAGTTGCTTATTTGGCAGGACTAATGGCTGGAGAACTTGGAGAGGACGTAACTTTGGCAAGACGTGCAGGTTTGTTGCATGACATCGGTAAAGCGCTGGATCACGAAGTGGAAGGATCACACGTTGAAATTGGCGTGGAGCTGGCGAAGAAATACAAGGAACACCCAGTGGTTATCAACAGTATCGCTTCCCATCACGGGGACTGCGAAGCAACTTCAGTTATTGCGATGCTGGTGGGTGCAGCTGATGCGCTGTCCGCAGCTCGTCCAGGTGCACGCCGCGAAACATTGGAGACTTACATCAAACGACTGGAGAAGCTGGAAGAAATTTCGGAATCATTCGAAGGTGTCGAGAAATCGTACGCCATCCAGGCTGGACGCGAAGTTCGCGTCATGGTGCAGCCTGAGAAGATCGATGATGCTGAAGCTTTCCGCCTCGCTCGTGACATCACGAAGATGATCGAGAATGAACTTGATTATCCAGGTCATATCAAAGTCACCGTGATCCGGGAAACCCGGGCGGTTGAATACGCAAAATAGAGTATTTTGGAAAAGTGGCCGCTTCAGTGGGCCACTTTTCCTGTTGATAAGCCATGTAGGAATTGAGGAGGCAACAAATCATGAAAGTTTTGTTTATTGGGGACATCGTAGGAAACGTAGGGCGCAAAGCGCTTAAGGAGAACTTACCATACCTGAAATCGAAATATAAACCCCATGTGATCATTGTCAATGGTGAGAATGCTGCAGCAGGACGCGGCATTACAGGTGCAATTGCCAATGAGTTTTTTAACTGGGGTGTGCATGGCATTACGCTTGGCAACCATACTTGGGACAATAAGGATATTTTTGATTTTATAGATGATGAACCACGTATGATCAGACCAGCGAACTTTCCACCAGGTACACCTGGACGTGGGTATACCGTAGTTAAGGGGGAAGGGAAAGAACTTGCGATCGTGAACCTGCAAGGCAGAACCTTCTTGCCTGCGATTGATTGCCCGTTTCGCGCAGCGGATGAGATTGTGGACGAGCTACGGAGAGACTATAAATGTATTCTTGTGGATATGCACGCGGAAGCAACGTCTGAGAAGATTGCGATGGGCTGGCATCTCGATGGACGCGCATCCTTCGTTGTAGGTACGCATACGCATGTACAAAGCAACGATGAACGTATTTTACCTGGAGGTACGGCATATTTGACAGATGCGGGTATGGTAGGACCGCGTGACGGCATCCTGGGCATGGAGCGTGAAGCGGTGCTACGTAAATTTTACACCCAGCTTCCAGTGAGATTTGTCGTGGATGACGGCAAATGGCATTTTCATGGCGTGATCGTGGATATTGACGAAGAAACTGGTGCGGCTACGCGGATTGAGAAAATACGTTTAATGGAAGATGAGTGGCGCATGGAATAGGGGCATTGTCCCATTTTGCCTTGAAACCCTGCTAAAAAGAAGGAATTTTTTTTCCTCCCGCGAATAACATCTAGTAAGTGGAAACAAACTTTCAACATTCCCAGGGAGGTACTTACCATGGATGTATTAAAAGTTTCAGCAAAGTCCAATCCTAACTCTGTAGCCGGCGCTCTTGCAGGAGTTCTTCGTGAACGTGGAAATGCTGAACTGCAGGCAATTGGAGCAGGAGCACTGAACCAAGCCATTAAAGCGGTAGCGATTGCCCGGGGATTTGTAGCACCAAGCGGAGTTGACCTGATTTGTATTCCAGCTTTTACAGACATTGTGATTGACGGTGAGGACCGAACGGCCATTAAGCTGATTGTGGAGCCCAGATAATACATGAGTTGAAGGTACGCATGAGCCTGTTTACGAATAAAGTAGACAGGTTTTTTTGCGTTATTTTACAAAAGAATCGAGGGAAAATGGGTAATTATACGTTATGGGGAGGATAGGCTATGTCGAGAACAGGCCAGCGTATCGCTGATTTTCATTGTGATGCGTTAAGCAAACTGCTGATGAAACCTGAACTTTCTTTTGAGAAGGCTTCCGAACTGGATGTCAACCTGGAACGCATGCAAGAAGGTGGTGTTCAGCTGCAGGCATTTGCGATTTATTTACCCGAAGTGCTGGGCAGAGGCAAGTTTGAACATGTGATGGGACAGCTGGAGTTGTACCGTAAAAAGGTAGAGCATAGCGCACAGCGCTCTGGAGGGGTCAAGACACTGCTTTGGCGTGAACAGGTAGCAAACTTGCGAACAAAAGTGGAAACCGCTCCATGGGGCCTAATCACATTGGAGGGTGTTGATGGGCTAGAAGGAAACTTGTTTTATCTGGAATTGTGTTTTCAGATGGGGGTACGCGTCGTTGGTCTTACATGGAATCATGCGAATTGGGCTGCGGACGGCATTCTGGAAAAGCGGGGGGCGGGTCTGACAGAGAAAGGCAAGGAACTGGTGCGTCTCTGTAATCAGATGGGGATGCTCTTGGATGTGTCTCATTTATCCGAAAAGGGGTTCTGGGAACTGGCCGATCTGAGCGAACGTCCTTTCATAGCCTCGCATTCTAACAGCTATAACGTATGTCCGCATATACGTAACTTGAAGGATGACCAGATTCAGGCCATAGTTGCGAGAGATGGACGTGTTGGCCTGACGTTTGTACCCTGGTTTGTCAAAGAAGCGGATGAAGTGCGAATAGAGGACTTGCTACCACACATCGAACAGATCTGTTCGCTAGGCGGGGCTCATCATCTGATGATGGGATCGGATTTTGACGGGATCTCAACCAAAATTCAGGATTTGGAGCATGCTGGATGTTATCCAAAGCTGACAGAAATACTGTTGAAGCATTATGACGAAGCACTAGTGCATGGTTGGTTATGGGGGAATGCAATACGTTATCTCGGGGAACACTTGCCAGAGGATGGACTGATGGATGCAAGTAAAAGAAAGAGGATGTAATAAATCTCACTTTTTTCAAAATAAGTGTCTCGAAATGGAAATGAATTAGCGAAAATAAGTGTATTTCATGAATTTTCATCAGTTTGTTTTCATTTCACAGTAAAAAGGAGTATAATACCACTTGGATTGTTAAGAGCCTGTCTACAGGCCATAGATAAACAAGGAGTGAATTTACGATGAGTAAAACAGTACCTGTGGGCGTATCCGCCCGTCACATTCATGTATCCCAAGAGCACGTTGACATTTTGTTCGGCAAAGGTTATGAACTGACTGAATTTAAACCTCTGTCCCAGCCCGGACAATACGCTGCCAATGAAACCGTAGCGGTCATTGGTTCCAAAGGACAGTTTGATAAAGTGCGTATCCTCGGACCTGTTCGTCCAGAAACACAATTGGAAATCTCCATGACGGATTCTTTTGCGATCGGTGTAAAAGCACCTGTGCGTGAATCTGGTAGCATCGAAGGTACACCTGGAATCACAATCAAAGGTCCAGCTGGCGAAGTAACGATTGACAAAGGTGTTATCGTTGCGGCTCGTCACATCCACTTCCATACGTCCGATGCAGCAAAATGGGGCATTGAGGACAAACAAATGTTGAAAGTTCGCTTGGGTGGGGATCGTGGTCTGGTACTTGAAAATGTACTGGCTCGTGTATCCGATTCCTTTGCACTGGATATGCACATCGATACAGATGAAGCAAATGCAGCAGGCGCTCGCAATGGCGACACTGCTGAAATCATTGACTAATGACTTTACACGGTCTATAGCGTTGAAGTACAACGTAGAGGCCGGATATAAGTAAAAATGACCTGAGTACACTGGCAGAGGCGGTTCATCTTGAACTGTGCGTCAATGTGCTCAGGTTTTTTTGTGCAAGGCAGATCAGGACGGTAGAATGGAGTGAGCAGGACCGTGTTTGCTTGTGGAACTACAGCCCAATTCATGTTATAATTTGCTGTAATGCTCTTTTGAAGCATGAGGAACCAAATGGTTGAATTTTGTGATGAAAAGAACGCTTTTTATGAATAGAGGCTGTAAGGAGTGACCGAAGGAAATGGCTAAAGACTCAAAAAAGGATTACTCCCAATATTTTGATTTCTCCGATGCCAAAGTAATTTCGCAAGATGAATTCAGCAAAAAGATTAGAATTCGCGGACGCGAGATTAATATCAAAGCGGAACCGAACCATCGCCAGGAGAAACAAAGGGGCAAGGAAGACATTCAGGTACTGTATGAGACGGCTGTTCCCGAAGAGTTGAAAACGATCGGAAAGGGCAAGCATTATATCGTATACACCTATGGATGTCAGATGAATGAACACGACTCCGAGACGATCAAAGGTTTGCTGGAGACGATGGGGTATCAAGCTACGGAAGATCGCAAAGCAGCGGATATTATTTTGCTTAACACGTGTGCGATTCGTGAAAATGCAGAAGACAAAGTATTTGGTGAACTGGGCCATCTGAAAACACTGAAGCTGGAGAACCCAGGTTTATTGCTTGGGGTATGCGGGTGTATGTCTCAAGAAGAAGGTGTCGTTAACCGGATCATGCAGAAGCATGGTTTTGTTGACATGATCTTTGGTACCCACAATGTACACCGTCTGCCGCACCTGATTCAGGAAGCGCTCTTTAGCAAAGAGATGGTTGTGGAAGTGTGGTCCAAGGAAGGCGACATCATTGAGAACCTGCCGAAGAAACGAGAAGGCATGCGCGGCTGGGTAAACATTATGTATGGTTGCGACAAGTTCTGTACATATTGCATCGTGCCGTTTACCAGGGGGAAAGAACGTAGTCGTCGTCCAGAGGACGTTATTGCAGAAGTACGAGAACTGGCTAGACAGGGATTCAAGGAAATTACACTGCTAGGTCAGAATGTGAATGCGTACGGTAAGGATTTTACGGACCTGAAATACACCTTTGGTGACTTAATGGACGATATTCGTAAAATAGATATTCCACGTGTGCGTTTTACAACGAGCCATCCGCGTGACTTTGATGATCACTTGATCGAGGTGCTTGCCAAAGGTGGTAATCTGGTGGAGCACATCCACTTACCGGTGCAATCAGGCAGCACGGAAGTACTCAAACGTATGAGTCGTAAATATACGCGGGAACACTATTTGAATCTGGCGGCGAAGATCAAAACGGCCATTCCAGACGTCGTTCTGACGACGGATTTCATTGTCGGATTCCCTGGTGAAACGGACGAGCAGTTTGAGGATACACTTTCTCTGGTTCGTGAAGTTGGTTATGATTTTGCCTATACGTACATCTACTCTCCACGCGAAGGTACACCTGCAGCAGTGATGGAAGATAATGTGCCGATGGAAGTGAAAAAAGAACGTCTGAAACGCCTGAACGAAACGGTAAATGAGTACAGCCAGCGTAGCAACGAGCAGCAACGTGGCAAGATTGTTGAGGTACTTGTCGAAGGCGAGAGTAAACGTAATTCAACTGTTCTGGCTGGACGAACACGCAGTAACAAGCTAGTGCATTTTGAAGGCTCTAAGGAGCTGATTGGTACCTTTGTACAAGTGGAAATTACCGATCCGATGACGTTTTATATTCGCGGCAACTTGCATACCGAGCCGGTAGCTGCGAATCAATAGCGGAGGGAACGGAATCGATTCTGAAGAAGTGAAGCGTTCGCCTTTATCGCCGGATTTTCCCCTTGGAGAAGGGGGCGAAAAAAATCCGCAGATAACAGCGATCAAAAGAACGATCCGTACCCGTAGCGGCCACCCGAGCCTTACTATTACAAAAACTCACCTAACAAGATGAGATTTTCAGGTTCAATATAAGATTTGGACATTGGCTTGAGGTAGCGGAGGGGTAGGAATCGATTCTGTAGAAGCGAAGCGTTCGCCTTTATCGCCGGATTTTCCCCTTGGAGAAGGGGAGCGAAAAAAATCCGGAGATAACAGCGATCAAAAGAACGATCCGAACCCTAAGCGGCCACCCGAGCCTTACTATTACAAAAACTCACCTAACAAGATGAGATTTTCAGGTTCAATATTAAGATTTGGACATTGGCTTGAGGTAGCGGAGGGGTAGGAATCGATTCTGTAGAAGCGAAGCGTTCGCCTTTATCGCCGAATTTCCCCTTGGAGAAGGGGATCGAAAAAAATCCGGAGATAACAGCGATCAAAAGAACGATCCGAACCCTAAGCGGCCACCCAAGCCTTAGTACAAACACTGATGTTTAACCACAGTCTCATCTTATATCATCTCATACGAATGGAGCGATCACAGTGGCGCAGGAAGAAGAAGTGCAGTACAACCATTACGGAATGCCAACCTACGATACGCGCAATCTGATCATACGCGACGACATTATGGGAAAGGCCAAAGAACTGGCAGATATGCTCGGAACGAGCGAAGAAGTAAGACAGTTTCAACAGGCAGAAGCCAAAATCCGAGATCATGAGCGCATTCAGCAATTGATCGCAACGATTAAGAAAAAACAAAAAGAAATCGTTGCTTTCGAAAGCTTCAACAACAGTGCCATGGTTAGCAAAATTGAACAGGAAATTGATGACTTGCAAAACGAACTGGACAGCATTCCGCTAGTAACCGAATTCCAGCAGAGTCAAAGTGACATCAATTATCTGCTTCAACTAGTCATCTCGGTGATTCGGGATACAGTATCCGAGAAAGTCAATGTCGAAGCTGGAACGGATTCACCTCCGACCAGCTGCGGTTAAATGAACGGAAGGGTGCGGACGCAGTCCGCGCCTTTTTTGACATCATAGAGAGCAATGAACTCAGAATGAAGCAACAAAAAAGACATCTAGAGTGAGTTAAACAACGTATGGAATAGAAGGAGAAATGAAACATGAGTATTTTGGACAAAATGGTGGAAGACGGCGATGGCCGATTCTGGGGATTTCTCGGGTGCCGGTACATCAAGGGCAACAAACAAGAAGTCCAAATTGCGCTGACCGCAGGAGAGAATCATACCAACTCGATGGGCATAATTCATGGTGGTGTGTTGACCTCATTGATGGATCAGGCGATGGGTATGGTCGCGACAGCTGCCATGGAGGTGGATAGTTGTGTCACGACTAACCTTAATGTACATTTTCTGGCGCCGATGAGTCAGGGCGAATTAATTGTAACGTCAACCGTGTTGCATCAAGCTGGGCGTAGCATCACGACCCAATCTGAGGTTCGCGATTCCTCAGGAACGCTGGGATGTATGGCTACAGCAACGTTCCGTGTGGCGAAATCGAGAGCCTGATGACGGAAACTGGAATCCACAGTTGACAAAAATTATTATTATGTCATAATGAGATTATCAAAATGAAAATAGTCGGTGGTGCCCATGAGCGAAAACAACAAACACGTTAACACTGAATCAGCAAACGATGAACTGGAAGCACGTAATTATAGTTCCAAAAAATATCGTACCCCCGACGGGGTTCCTGCAGATATCGTCATGTTCACCTTGACGAAGCGGGAGCGCAAAACGGTAACGAAAACCCTCCCGATTCGGGAGTTGAAGGTTATGTTAATTAAACGCAAGGGTTGGCCATTTGCCGGAAGGTGGGCATTGCCTGGTGGATTTTGCCAAGAGAATGAGTCCATTTACGGTGCGGCGAAGCGCGAACTGATGGAGGAGACCGGTGTAGACGGCGGACATCTCGAATATCTAAACGTTTATAGTCAGCCTGGACGTGATCCCAGAGGTTGGATTATCTCTCATGCCTTCTTTGCACTTGTAGAGGAATGGATGCTTGAACACAGGCAGGCAGCAGATGATGCGGAAGATGTAGGGTTGTTTACGATCCAGGAGGCACTGGAAGAACTGGAACTCGCCTTTGATCACAGAACGATCATCGAAGATGCATACAGACGAATTCAGCAACAGATGCTGGAGACAACGATTGCGAGACAGTTTCTGCCGCGTGATTTTACGTTAAGTGAATTATATCAGGTCATCCAGAGTGTTGTACCGGATTTCGAAGAGCCTAATTTTATTCGTAAAATAACATCTACACGCAGCCGTAAAGGGATTGTCGAGGAAGTGCGTGACGATGAGGGCAATCTGGTCAGCTCCAATCAGTACTCCCAGCGTCCGGCACAGCTGTATCGATTCACTGAACTAGTGCCGCGTTTATCGATCTATACGTAAAAAGCGTGTGATGCATTCAACCATATTCAAACCAAGGGAGTGTGGACGATGAAAGCATTGATTGTTATTGATTTTACACAAGATTTTGTTACGGGAGCATTGCCTGTGGGGCAGCCGGCCGTAGAGATTCAGGAAACGGTAGCGGCGATTACCAAGGCGTATCTCGATAATAAAGATGAAGTGATTATGGCAGTAGATTTACATGAAAAAAATGACCCTTATCATCCGGAAACCGTACTTTTCCCGCCTCATAACATCCGTGATACTGAGGGAAGACAGCTATATGGTCGTCTTGCCGAAGTAATGGAGAAGCATGCGAATGAAATTCGGTGGATGGATAAAACGAGATATAGCGCGTTCTGCGGAACAGACCTGGAACTGAAGCTGCGCGAACGAGGCATAACGGATATTGCGTTAATCGGGGTATGTACAGATATATGTGTATTACATACCGCTGTGGATGCCTATAACAAAGGATTCCATATTACGATCTATGAGGACGCTGTAGCCAGTTTTAACCCTGCAGGGCATGAATGGGCACTTGGGCACTTTCGTTCCAGCATGGGGGCACAGGTGGTTAAGGCAAGTGAAACGATTTTGGACTGATTCGCCACCGAACATTGCGGTGTAATCAGCTTTAAGCTCGTATTTTCAGGAATGATCTGAGAAACGAGCGGAAGTCAGAGAGGATGAGACAAATGCAGACAACAAGCCTGGCTTTACATACGGATAAATATCAGATCAACATGATGTATGCGCACTGGGTGAATGGTACACACAAACGGAAGGCGGTATTTGAAGCCTACTTCCGTAAGCTTCCTTTTGGCAACGGTTATGCCGTATTTGCCGGATTGGAGCGCATTGTGAATTATATTAGCCAGCTACGTTTCACCATGGAAGATATCAAGTTTTTATCCAAACAACCAGAGAATTATGATCCGGTCTTTTTGGAGGAATTGCTTCAGTTCTCTTTCCAGGGAACGATTCATTCCATGAAGGAGGGTGCAATTGTTTTTCCTGACGAACCGCTCATTCGGGTTGAAGGCTGTATTCTGGAAACGCAGTTGGTGGAAACGGCCATACTTAACTTCATGAATTATCAGACACTGATTGCAACGAAAGCATCTCGTATTAAGCAGGTGGCACAGCAAGATACATTGCTTGAGTTCGGAACACGCCGTGCACAAGAAGCAGATGCCGCAATTTGGGGGGCTCGTGCTTCATATGTAGCCGGTTTCCATGCGACATCCAATATGCTGGCTGGTGAACAGTTTGGCATTCCGACAGCAGGCACACACGCACATTCCTGGGTGCAGAGCTTTATGACGGAACAGGAGGCATTTGATGCGTATGCAAGAGTGCTACCGGATCAGGTGACGCTTCTCGTGGATACGTTTGATACGCTGAATAGCGGCGTGCCTCATGCGATCAAAACAGCCAAGTGGCTGGAGAGTCAAGGCAAAAAGATGAATGCTATTCGTCTGGATAGCGGCGACCTTGCCTATCTTTCGATTCAGGCCCGTCAGATGTTGGATGAAGCCGGACTGGACTATGTGAAAATCGTAGCTTCGAATGATCTCGATGAAAATACGATCTTTAACTTGAAAGCTCAAGGTGCACGGATCGACACATGGGGTGTCGGCACACAGTTGATTACAGCATCAGATCAGCCTTCTTTGGGTGGAGTCTACAAGCTGGTAGAGCGTGAGGTTAACGGCGAAATGTTGCCAACGCTTAAAATATCGGCCAATCCCGAGAAGGTGTCTACACCGGGTAAAAAAGAAGTCTTCCGCATCATTGATCCGAAGCATGGCAAAGCTATTGCGGATTATATCTGCTATCCAGATGAGGAGCAGCCGCTTCAGGGAGGACCGCTCAAGCTGTTCAACCCGCTACATCCTTATCTGAAAAAAACGGTGACCCGTTATGAAGCAGTTAACATGCTGGAGCCGATTTTTGTGAATGGACGTAAAGTGTATAACCTGCCTACGCTCGATGAAATACGCGCGTATCATAAGGAGCAGTTGAATCTTTTCTGGCCAGAGTACCAACGGAAGCTGAACCCGGAAATTTACCGCGTGAACATCAGCCCGGCTGCATGGAATATGAAGCAAAAGTTGATTGCTGAGCATGTGAAATCAACGGAAGAGTAATATCATAGCTGTATGTGAGAATCAGGAAGGCATAACCGGTAGGGATTACTGGCTTATGCCTTTTTGATATGATGAAACGATGGTAATTTTAATTAACAGGTGTGAAGTTTCATAGAAGTATGCCGGAGGAAGATGTACACTCTCTGAATAAGCAATAATTGTGAAGCGACTTTGTTATAGCCATCTCATGCATTGCATCACCTATTCCAAGGTTTATCCCAAGTAAGATCATATCATTATTTCTCGGGAAAGCGCAGGAAACGCCAAATGCCGCCACATTTCGAAAGTTACTTCGTCATAAGGGGGGGCCTTAGAAGAACAGTTGAACAGGATTGAAAATCTACACTGTTTCAAACCGATGTCAGCAGGGGATGAAAGGTAGAGGAGGGCTGGCTGATGAGATATATGTTTGGACTACTATGGGTTGCATTTATAGCTTATGCACTGTTTATGGCGCCGGGGAACTCCCCCGCGAATGATCCGATATTCAAAGAATTACTCACATTGCAGAGCAGGGAGCCATGGCTACTGACGGTGTTCTCATGGTTGGGCATTTTTCCGGCTGTGTATGCATGTATTCTACTTCGAAAATCAATGACAGCCTCGAAGAGGCAGCGGATGCCAGCATGGCCGTTTGTCTTGTTTTCTTTTGGGCTTGGAGCATTTGCATTATTGCCCTATTTTGCGTTGATTTCACCTTCCCCAACAGACGTACATGATCCGGAGTCATCTGTTAAACAGTCGAAACGAGGTGTCTCGCGAGTGGCCTCGCATAAGCTGACCCATCTGATCCTGTTGTTGCTTACACTAGGGTCGGCACTTTATGCGTTGATCGAAGGCAATTCCGAACGCTTCGTGGACGCATTTTATCAATCCTCGTTTGTACATATCATGACGATTGATTTCATAGTACTGACGTTACTGTCTACGTATGCTATCTATCGCGATGCCAGAGTGAACGGAAGAACAACAAACTGGGCGTGGGCAGGATTACTGCCGCTTGCAGGACCACTATTATATCTGCTTTTGGAACGAAAATAAGGAGATGAGACCGATGAAAGAACAATTTCAGGCTTATGTGATACGTAAGGATGATCAGAAAGGGGTTACAGCCAAACTTGAGCAGTTGAAAAAAGAAGACCTTCCTAACGGGGATGTGACCGTACAGGTACACTATTCCAGTGTGAATTATAAGGACGGATTAGCATCTCTTGAAAAAGGAGGCGTCATACGGAATTATCCCATGGTACCTGGAATCGATATGGCCGGGACGGTAGATGAATCTGTGAGTGGGCGTTTTGCACCTGGGGATCGGGTCATTAGTACGGGATTTGAACCCGGGGTCTCCCATTACGGGGGATATAGTGAATATGCTCGTCTTCGTAGTGAGTGGTTAGTGCCTCTCCCGCAAGGGCTGAGTGAAAAAGAAGCGATGGCTATTGGAACGGCAGGGTTTACTGCTGGACTCTCGATAGACGCCTTGTTACAAGCGGGGGTAACGCCGGAAATGGGGAAAATACTAGTTACCGGCGCTACGGGGGGCGTTGGCAGTATGGCGATAGCTATCCTTGCGAAGCTTGGTTTTGAAGTGACGGCAAGCACAGGTAAAAAGCAGCAAGAAGAGGAACTGCTTCGCAATTTGGGGGCTTCCGAAGTCATTTCCCGTGAAGAAGCGGATGCCCCAATCAAGGGAGCTATGGGTAAACAGCAATGGGCGGGCATCGTTGATCCAACTGCGGGGCCAGCACTGGCGGAGCGCTTGAAACAGGTACAATATGGTGGAGCTGTTGCTGTATCCGGGTTAACTGGGGGCAACGGATTTGAATCAACTGTTTTTCCATTTATTTTGCGTGGCATCCAGTTGATTGGTATTGATTCAGTGTATTGTCCCATGGAACGTCGAGAGCGCATCTGGAACAAGCTGGGCAGTGAATGGAAGCCAGACCGTGCACTTGCGCTGGGGGTCCAGGAGATTACGCTAGATCAGTTGCCGCATACATTAGAGAACATATTACTGGGCGGTGCAGTTGGGCGTACCGTTGTACGTGTCTCCTCTGAATAATGTGCTTACTTGGAATAAAATGTGTATCTCCTAGACATGCTAATCCTACCTGAGAGAGTCACAGGTACTGTGACTTATGGAAAGGAAGGATAGACATGCTGTTAAAGGAGAAAAATCCGAACCTGATGGGGCGGAATGTAAAACGATTTTTGATGTTAAGTGGCTTGGTAATCCTTAGCCTAATATCTCTCGCAGCTTGCACATCTTCATCTATTGAGCAGGAACGGAAGCTCTATACAGGGGAAGCAACAACGGAAGGGAATTTCAGAGCCAAGCAACAAGGTCACGGCTTAAACGGTACGTTAGCAAGAGAAATAACAACCGCTTTTGCTGCCAAACATATTAAGCTGATGAACAATATGTTCGAGGATGATGCTGATGGTGGCATGTCATATATGTATTTATTGAATGGTAGTGCAAGACATATCGTGAAAGTACACATTTATCGTGATGCGAAAATCCGTGCAGCAAGAATGGAAGAAATGTATGGGGAACCTAAAGAAAATGCCGTTCTGGAGAATGTAATGGGCAGAACGACGATTCGTAGCAAAGGGCATGTATCGTTGGTTTATACGGCTTCCGGCGGAGAGAAAGATCTGTATGCACAGGACGTCCTGCAAGTATTTGGAGATGTGTTGCAACAAATAAAAGAGTAGTGACTTACAAAATGTCCAAGTGGAAAAAACAAACCCGTCTGATGATTCAGACGGGTTTATATATTTCGCGCATGACATGGCGCAGTTCAGGCAAAATAATGCGTTCCATGGCAAGTTTAACGGCCCCGCGAGAGCCTGGCATTGAAAATACAGCTGTACGTCCGATAGTTCCGGCAACTGCCCGGCTGAGAATAGCTGCTGAACCAATATCTTCGGTATAACTTAAGTAACGAAAGATTTCACCAAAACCGGGCAGTTCTTTGTCCAGAAGGGAAGATACAGCCTCGTATGTAGTATCCCTTGGAGCAATACCGGTACCTCCGCTTAACAGTACGGCTTCGATATCATCCCGTACAACAGCGTCTTGCAGAATCGTCTGAATCCGTTCTGTCTCGTCAGGTGTAATGATATACTCCACAACCTGATAGCCAGCTTGGTGCAACAACTCATGCATAAGTTGACCGCTCGTATCGGTTTCTTTGGTACGTGTGTCCGAAACGGTAACAACCATACAGGCCACCGTTTGTGGTGCTTCCTGACGGTGCTGTTCAACTGAATTGGTCATTGAAATCCTCCTCAAATAAACATGTCCTCATAGCATAGACTATTCATGTTAATCAGGCAATGAAGTTTTCTTCAACAGAACAGGCGTATTGCACAACAATTGAAGGATAGTGTACACTCGCTTAATAGAGTCAGACTAAGGATAGAGATGGGCAGAGAGGTGTGTAAATAATGAGTATCATC
Source organism: Paenibacillus sp. NN59 (assembly GCF_057597225.1). Classification (NCBI taxonomy): domain Bacteria; kingdom Bacillati; phylum Bacillota; class Bacilli; order Caryophanales; family Paenibacillaceae; genus Paenibacillus; species Paenibacillus sp. NN59. The sequence goes on from NZ_CP199678.1 coordinate 2,613,104, forward strand.
AATGAACAAAAACCAAGTATTCCTGTATATATTTTGTCCGGTTTTTTGGGCAGCGGTAAAACGACATTGCTTGTAAAGCTCATAGAACACTGGAAACAGCAACAACTGCGCCCAGCCGTGGTGATGAATGAACTGGGTGAAGTGAATCTGGATGGTCAGATCGTAGATGAGGAAGTGCCCATGACAGAAATGTTGGGCGGATGCATCTGTTGTACTGTACGAGGAGATCTCGGGCTGCAACTGGCAGACCTCGTTCAAGAAGAGTCACCTGATGTTATTGTGATTGAGGCAACGGGCGCAGCGAATCCGATGGAAATTTTGGATGCGGTGACGGAAACATCTCTTTATATGCGTTTGGAGCTGAAAAGTTTGATCACCGTAGTGGATGCAGCTCATCTGTCAGGCCTGTATCAGGAGCAAAAAGGGAAAACCTTTAAATTAATGCAAGAACAAATTCGTTGCGCATCGGTGTTGCTTTTGAATAAAACCGACCGGGTTCAAGAGCAGCAACTGCAGGACTTGGAAGAGCTTCTGAATAAATGGAATGGCTTTGCCCCCGTGATTCCAACGGTCAAATGTGAAGTGTCTATGGAGAAATTGCTTCATAGTGGTGCCGACGTTCACATCCATCAATTCAATATAGCAGGCGATGCATCGAAAAATGCAGGAGAGACTCATGTGCATACAGATGCTTGCCGTACTCAGGGATGCAATCATGGACATGATCACACGGATCAACGTGACAGCAACCATTCAAGCGACCATGGCGAGCATTCTGTCAAGCCACATACATCACATGAACATGTTATGGTATACACACATTATTTCAGTCAACCTGTGAATAGCGAAGCATTCGAACAATTTGTGGCTAGCTTGCCGCGTGACGTATATCGGGCAAAGGGAATCCTTTCGTTTAGCGATACCGCAAGCCGCTTCTGGTTCCAGTATGCCTATCGTGAATCAGATTACATGAAGATCACACCTCAAGGAGATGTGCCGAATGTAGCTGTGTTTATCGGTGAGCATTTTGATCAAACTGCCATCCGTGAACAATTACTGGAATTGGAAGCGGTAAAACAACACTAGGATAATGGTTCAAAGTTCCTCCCTGGTGGGTATTAAGAAGCATAGCAAACTTTGCCTGGGAGGTAACTTTAAATGACACAACAACAATACCAACAATGTATCGATGCTTGCCTGGAGTGTATGAATGCTTGCAACGTATGTTACATATCGAGTCTGAAAGAATATGATTTAGCGAAGCTTCGTGACTGTATTCGTATGAACCGGGAATGTGCTGATATCTGTGCATTTGCAGCGCAAGCCATGACACGTGGAAGTGATTTCATCGGTGAAATCTGTGAATTGTGTGTCAAAGCATGTGAAGCCTGTGCAGCGGAATGTGGTAAACATGCACATGATCATTGTCAGGCCTGCGCTGAAGCTTGCCGTAGATGTGCTGAAGCTTGCCGTTTAATGTCTGCGGTTGCTTAAACTATCTAATGTAATCATTTTAAAATAACAGGGTTGCTAATCCATACCAGGATATGTATAATGATCTGAAATGATCGAAACAGCAATATCCGTGATCGGGAGAGTAGCCCAGATTCAGGCCATGACAGCGAGCCGGGACAGGTGTAAGCCGGTATGTGATGAACTGTGTGAAGCGCACCCGTGAGATGGTTATCCGAAGCCATGTATTGGCTCCATTTGGAGTTCGTTGTATATGGATTTGAGGGTAATCCGGCATGCAACCGTTATTTGCACCGAGCGGATCGGTTACACCTTCTTGCAGCATGCTGCAATACAGGTTACCGTTCACTTAGAGTGGTACCGCGGGAACTGTTAACACAGCTCTCGTCTCTTATTTGAAGAGACGAGAGCTTTTTTGCGTTTATTTTAGGCATATATTATACAGAGAAGGAGTGCTCGATGTGTTAATGAAACAGGCTGCAACTCAGATTGCCCCGTTAACCGGGCTTACACCAGAAGAAGTATTGAGATTATTGGAAGTCCCGCCGCAGGAGGAGATGGGAGATGCTGCATTTCCCTGTTTTACGTTAGCCAAGTCGCTAAGAAAGGCACCGGCCGTTATTGCTGGAGAAATTGCCGTTGCATTACAGACGGAGGGTATGGATGCTACAGCAGCAGGTCCTTATGTGAACATTCGTTTTGACCGGAATGTCTTGGCGCCCCAATTGCTCGAGGAAGTGGGTAGCGAGACATTTGGTAAACTGCATCTCGGGCAAGGAGCGCGTGTTGTCATTGATATGTCCTCACCTAACATCGCGAAACCTTTTGGCATTGGGCATTTGCGTTCCACTGTCATTGGTGCAGCATTGTATCGTTTATATAACGAAGCGGGTTATACCTCGATAAGTGTGAATCACCTAGGGGACTGGGGGACGCAGTTTGGCAAGCAAATCACGGCATATAAGCGGTGGGGAAACGAAGAGATGTTACAAGCAGATCCAATTCGTAATTCTCTTGAACTATATGTTCGTTTTCATGATGAAGCAGAGAAAGATCCTTCTCTAGAGACCGAAGCACGGGAATGGTTCCGTAAGCTGGAGCAGGGGGATGAAGAAGCGAAGCATCTATGGACTTTCTTCGTAAACGTGAGTATGCAGGAGTTTAACCGGATGTATGAACGCTTGAATGTGGATTTTGACCGTACGCTCGGTGAGAGCTTTTATAATGACAAGATGGGTGCAGTTGTGGAGGAACTTCGAGGCAAAGGACTGCTGGAGGAAAGTGACGGTGCGCTCGTTGTTCGGCTGGATGAAGAGAATATGCCACCATGTCTGATCATTAAAAAAGATGGAACGACGATCTACCCAACCCGGGATTTAGCAACAGCAATCTATCGTCATGATGTGATGCAGGCAGATAAGTTGTTGTACGTCGTTGGTGGAGAGCAGAGCCTTCACTTCCGTCAAGTATTTACGGTATTGTCCAAGATGGAGTATGACTGGGCAGATCATTGTGAGCATATTCCGTTTGGTCTGATGCGTTTCGAGGGGCGGAAGATGTCCACACGCCGGGGGAAGGTTGTTTTTTTACAGGAAGTACTGGATGAAGCTGTCGCTCGTGCCTTGCAAATTATTCAGGAAAAAAATCCGAATCTGGAGCAGGCTGAACAGGTAGCCGAAGCCGTTGGTGTAGGGGCGATTATCTTTGGTGATCTGCGCAACAATCGCATGAATAACATTGATTTTTCGCTGGAGGATGCGGTAAGTTTTGAAGGAGAGACTGGCCCTTATGTGCAATATACTCATGCCCGAATTCAAAGTGTGCTTGCCAAAGCCGCTAATGTGTCACGTGATGAACAGGAAATGGATTCGGACACGGATCAGATGAATAACCCTCCTGTAGCAATTGTCGGCGATACCTCTTGGGCGTTGCTGAAATTGCTGAGTGACTATCCGGCTTATCTGGAAAAAGCTGTGCTTCGCAACGAACCATCCGTGATTGCTAAATACACGATAGATGTTGCCCAAGCTTTTAATCGGTTTTATCATGGTGAACGGATTGCGGATGCACCGTCAGGTGTCAAGGCTTTTCGGGTGAAACTGGCCGAGCACACCGCGAAACGTCTGGCGTACAACTTGTCTTTATTGGGCGTACGCGCTCCCGAGCAGATGTGATCTAAGTTCAGATTACGAAAACAGGAGGGAATCCGAAGTTATGCGCTGGCTTTTCCGGCAACTTGAATGTTGTTTGCAGTTTCGTTACGATAGAGACATAATAAACAGCCAAGGTGCACGGATAGAAAGGAGCGCTCGCATATGCATAACACGGATTTCCAGAATGATTTCATGCTGGACAGCGAACACTCCAAGGAATTGTTTGCCTATTACGGCTTGGCCGTATATTATGGACAGGCGCTGGAACAGCAACTGGTTAATCTTATTTTGTTAACTAAATTGTCACAAGGCAAGGTGGTAACTGAGGAGGAACTAGAGGAGCTGTACGAGCGGAAGATGAGTAGTTCACTGGGGCAACTTATTCATGAAGCACGGCATCATTTTACGTTTTCCGAAGAAGAAATAAGCAGTCTGAATGAATTATGGCAGCAACGAAATCGGATTGTGCATCATTATTTCAAAGAGCGCATTCATGAAACCTTCAGTCCGGAAGGTCGGACACGTATGATTAAGGAATTGCAAGATTTTAAAGAACGTGCACAGGAACTGGAGCTCGTACTCCAGCAATATATAGGTGCCTGGATGGCAGCATTGGGACTAAAGGATGAGTCTGCGGCAGCATGGGTTGCTCTGGAACGAATGCATGCGGCGAGATTTCAGGAACGTGGGCCAGATGAGGAATCATGAGATCAGAGCAGGAGTACGCAAATCCCGTTCCTTGTCCGAGAAATAATGATGTATATGGGATATACAGTTAGAGGCTGGACTTAGAGGGCGAACTTAAAAGTGAAGAGACGGTCATATATTCTAAGGTGAAGATATTGCCGTAGAGCAATAATAAAACCCGTTCTATATAGTAGCCTTCAGGTTACTGACAGAACGGGTTTTATGTGTTTTTTTAATGCTGGCCGGATGTCCTTGTTGACGAAATATGTTCTGCTAAATGATAGCGAAAGAGAAGAAGGTTACACATTTCCTCCGGCGAGTGATGGCGAAGATGTACTAAAAGCATCAGCTGAACGAGTCGAGCCATCGGCGATGGCTTCGCCTTGAGCCCCTTGTTGCAATTGATACATCTGATAGTATCGGCCTTTCAGCTCCATCAACTCATCATGCGCACCTTGCTCTACAATTTTTCCGCGATGCAGCACGAGAATCTGATCTGCAGAGCGAATGGTTGACAGACGATGGGCGATGATGAAAGTAGTACGTCCTTTTTTGAGGACTTCCAGCGCGTTCTGGATCAAAGCTTCCGTCTCCGTATCAATGTTGGCGGTGGCTTCGTCCAGAATCAGGATCGCGGGATCGAAGGCGAGTGCGCGTGCAAAAGAAATCAACTGCCGCTGTCCGGCAGACAGTGTGCTACCTTTCTCAACTACCGGCTCGTCAAAGCCTTGCGGCAGATGCTCCAGAATACGTTCTGCACCTACATCACGCAGTGCCTGTTCAATGCGTGCCCGGGAGATCCTTTCATCACCCAGACTGACATTGGAAGCAATCGTGCCTGTGAAGAGATAGGGGTCTTGCAGTACGATCCCCATATGTTCCCGAATCCACTGCTTCGGCAATTCCTTAACGTTCTGTCCGTCAATCGTGATTTTGCCTTTTTGCGGATCATAGAACCGGAACAGCAAGTTAATGATCGAACTTTTACCGGAACCGGTGTGACCGACCAAGGCCACCGTCTGGCCTTGTGATGCTTTGAACGAGATATTGTTCAGCACATAATCTTTTTTATAAGCAAATGATACATCGTCAAAAACGACATTTCCTTTGTACCTCGGCATCGAGCCGTCTGTAACGGGTTCTCCATTTTCGTCCATCAGCTCAAATACACGGCCGGCAGAGACAAGAGAGGAGTCAAGGTTCGCAAGCTGGTTAACCATACCGATGATCGGCTGGAACAACCGCCCGAGAACATCAACAAAGGCATACAGTACACCCAGTGAAATAATACTTGTGCCTGTGATTGCACCTGCTCCGAAGTACCACAGAACTACGGCAAAGGCGATATTCCGCAACACATTCACCAGGTTATGAGAGGTAAAGGCATTCAGATTGAGCATTTTGTTCTGATGTTTCATATAGTCTTCATTCAGCTCTTCGAATTCCTGGCGAGTTTGCTTCTGGCGACGGAACACACGAATGATAGACATACCCTGAATGGACTCGTTAATGATTGCATTAATCTCACTCAGTCGCGAGCGAATGATTGTATTGTATCGGGTGGCGAATTTGCGATAGAGCACAATCCATGCAATGAGCATCGGTACAACGAATAGTGAAATCAAACCCAGACGTACATCGAGCAGGAAGAGAGCGATATAAACTCCTGTTATCGTAATAATGCCTGAGAAAAAGTTGGACAGTACCGCCACAAACAGATCTTTTACGGCTTCGGTATCATTAGTGACCCGGGAAACGACCTTACCTGCGGGCAGGTTATCAAAAAAGTTCACGGGCAACCGCTGAATGTGCGCATACACATCGTTCCGCAGCCGTTGAATGACCTTGTTGGCAGAGGATTGCAGCCAGAAGGTTTTACCAAACTCCATAATAACCGAAATGACAAGGAAGATCAGATAATACACAATTAATTGATAGATGCTTGGCATCTCGGGTTTGTAAAAGGCAAATAGTTCACCGGCAGACAGCGGCACAGCCGCGTATTGCCCAGTAACTTCACCTGCGCGAGTTATGGTTAAGGTTCCGTTCGCATAGGAACGATCGCCGTCAGGAGCATTGACCGGCTCGCCGACGAAATAAAAGCTTTTGCCGGCTTGCAGTACGCGTACCTCGGCTCCTTTGGTTTCGTCTGGTGCAAACAAACCTTCACGTTTATAATTTTTCCCTTGATAAACGGCGGCTTCTTCCGAAGCTGCCGTCTCATAAAATGGCTGCTCAATGGCGAGCAGGTGATTATCAATCATGGATTTGGCGATAAAGGGTCCGGCGAGTTCAGCCGCAACTCCAATCGTCAGCATGATTAAGGCAGCGATGAATGTGCCTTTGGCTTTCAAGGCGTAATCCAGCAACCTTTTACCTGTATTGGACTTCAAATGAGTTACCTCCTACGTGGACAGATTGGACTCGACCTGTTGCCGTTCATATTGTTCACGGTACCAGCCATTCTTGGCGAGTAGTTCCTGATGAGTGCCTTCTTCCGTAATTTTACCGTGCTCCAGCACGATGATCCGATCTGCGTGTTCGATAGCTGACAAGCGATGTGTCGAGATCAGTGTTGTTTTGCCAGCGCGTTTGTTGCGAATATTTTCAATGATTTTAGCTTCTGTGCGAGCGTCAACAGCAGACAGGGCATCGTCAAGAATAAGGATATCCGGATCAGCGATAAAAGCCCTAGCCAAAGATACCCGTTGTTTCTGTCCACCAGACAAAGCGATACCTTTTTCACCTACAAGTGTATCGAGACCGTCAGACAACGTTCCGAGATCGCCGTCAAAAGCAGCGGTACGAATCGCTTCCATAATGACATCATCAGACGCGTTTGGCTTACCAAATTGAATGTTCTGACGAACGGATTTGGAGAACAATACTTGTTCCTGTGGTACGTATCCGATCCAGCTGTGCAGATCATCCTTCGCAATATCCTCGATGGAATGTCCTGAAATGCTGAGCGTACCTGATCCAGCAGGGTATTCGTGCAGCAATTGTTTGAGCAGGGTGGATTTACCACTTCCCGTGCGTCCTACCACGCCAAGTGTCTGTCCGCGTTGAATGGTAACATTGATATGACTCAGGTTATCCACGGTAGAGGTTGGATAGCGGAATGTCACATCTTTCATGACGATCTCATCCGGCTGCGTAATATGTACAGGATGTTCTTTGTCCTGAACAGCAGGCTCTACGGATAATGTTTCGTTCACCCGATCCAGAGAAGCACTACCCCGTTGCATGAGGTTAATTAATTCACCGATGGCAAACATCGGCCAGATCATCATCCCCAGGTACATGTTGAACGATACGAGGTCTCCCAGGGTGATTTCATTGTGGAATACAAGATAAATGCCGTAGGCCAGTGCAATGACGTAACTCAGACCTACGAATAGTCGAATGGTTGGTTCAAATAAGGCATCCATCCGGGCAACCGCTAAGTTTTTGCGATATACATCTTCCGTGACATCAGCAAATCGTTTCTCGTCCAGACGTTCCTGAACGTACGCGCGTACAACACGGATGCCTGCAATGGACTCTAACACCTGATCGTTCATATCACCAAAGGCATCCTGTGCCAACGTATAACGTTGATGCACTGCTTTACCATAGATCATCATAGCGATGGCGATAAAAGGCAGGGGCAGAATTGCAGCCAAGGTCAGCTTCCAGCTGACGAGGAACCCCATGGCGAACAGTACAGTTAAGAGAAATGCTGTGGAGTCTGTTAACGTGAGCATACCGAAACCTGCGGTTGTAGCAATAGAACGAAGGTCATTGGTGGCGCGAGCCATGAGATCTCCGGTTCTGTTTTTTTCGAAAAAGGGTGGTGTCATTCGCAGCAAGTGATCCATGAAGCGGGAGCGTAGCAACCGTTCTACGAGATTGGCTCCGCCGAATAATTTGTGCATCCATATGTACGTAATCAGATAGATAATAATGACCGTCCCAAGAATAAGTGCGATGTAAAACGTTAATGAGGTGCTTGTGATAGAGCCGCGTACGATCTCGTCGATGGCGTTCCCCAGAAGGCGCGGAGGCAGCAATTCAGCAATCCCCACAAGAATGAGCAAAATGACACCAACCAGGTATCTTTTGCGTTCCAGCCTGAAGAACCAGGCCAGGTTTTTAAGTACAGAGAACAAGTGTTATCCCTTCCTTTCGATGTGCAAGAAGTGCAAAGTTTCGTTCAAAATGACAGCTAAAGCTTGGTAAGGCTCATTCAAGCGCAGTTCAATCCAATAAAAAGCCCACAAAAAAAGACACACCGCACGCAGGCGGTATGTCCTATATCTTCATACGGCAGCATGACTCCAAGAGCAGAGCCGCCGCCGTACATAAGGTATTGTGAGCGAGCTTGACAGGGGTCTGATAAACAAGAGACACCTGAAGCGCTGTCTTATGAACGGAAAAGTGATTTCGGGGATACTCCGGTATTTAATTGTGTGTGAATGTGAACCAACTTATGTGTGTTAAACACCGTAATCACCCTTTCTTGTTAATGGAAATAAATGCAATGTAGACCTCGTATGTTTGCATCTTACCACCCGTTTTTACAATCTGTCAAACATTTTTCACAAGATCGTATGCCTGTGTATGATTTGCAGGGTTTGTGTTCAAGCCGCTCTAGCGATATGATGTAACATATATATACAAAAGGAGCTGACATCATATGAGTACCATACATGTATCCGACCAAGCTGCCCGCTGGTACAAAGAAGAATTGAATTTGAATGAAGGAGACAGCATTCGCTTTTTTGCTCGTTACAGCTCTGGCGGTGGTCTTCATCCGGGATTTTCTTTGGGAATCGCCGTTGAAAAACCGAGACATCCTGCGGATCAAACGGAAGTTTCCGGCATTCAATTTTTTATGGAAGATCACGATTACTGGTATCTGAAAGGGCATCAGTTGCATGTAGATGTTGTAGAGGATGGTCAGGATATTGAATATCGTTATACCGAAGTGTAATAAAACATTAGTCCATAAATAGAACGCGAGCACCGTCTTTTTTTAAAAAGGAGGGATGAGGAGTGGATCTGCCGACACGGGATATTGGGCAATATATTGCGAAACGTGCAAATATTGTAGTCAAAGCAGCCATAATGGCTGCGAATGATCAAGGTGAGCTACTGCTCATCCAGCATGCCGAACAAGGGCATTGGCGAATACCTGTTGGAGAGATGCGCCCTGGAGAGACGATTGAAGGGGCAGCACTTCGTGAACTTTGGGAAGAAACCGGTTGGACAACGGAGTCGATGAGCTTTGAATCATTGTACTCTGGACCGGAATTGCGGCAAGTGCATGCGAACGGGGATGAGGAGTATTATGTTATCGCCTTGTTTAAGGCTCGAATTATTCTTGATCATCTTGTGGAAGCGCGAGTAAACAGCGATGCGGGATTAAAGTTTTTTGATCCGAATGCACTGCCGCCGATGAACAGTATTAGCCAAACGCTACTGGAACAGTCTGGCTTAAAGTAATACGTGCCACTAAAAGTACATGAACTCGAAAAAGACCTCGACTGCCACTATACAGTGTAAGTTGAGGTCTTTTGCATTTTTTTCGTATATGTGTTCTCGGGATTATACCTGATCCAGCGGCTCATCATCCATTGCAAAATCGAAATCATCGATATCAAACACCTGCACAGGTGATTCGGACTCAATGATACGGGCGATTAACTCCACTTGATCGGTCAGGATTGGAATGCCCAGACGCTGAGAAGTGAGAATCAGTTCTGTCTCTATCGGATCAAAATATTCTCCATATTGTGCGGTATCCATGGCGTTAACAATCGTAATGGAGGCTTGATCACCAAATAGAATGGCGGGGCTTTTTGCCCATGGTACCGCCAGAGCGCGCTCAATCTTTTTCTTATTTAACGGCTCCTCAAAGTAGGAGATTAATTCATTGATCTTGGTTTTAACATGCTGATCATCTGTAGCATTATCCATCATGGGGTCAGCACTGCTCTGAAATTCATATAGTTCAAGGATGGTGGTGTAAGGAACGATATATTCCACAGGCGCCGGCGGCGCAAGCAATTGACCGTAAATAGCCACCATCACGGCTTCGGTAACAAAGGGACGTGACATGGTTCCTGAATCCTCCTGAGGACGATAAACGTCGTGAAGTGCTGAATGAGTTCATCTGACAAGGTGAGAAAGATGCCCATTCCCTGTTGCAAAATTCATGTATCGGTTTGCATGAATAGAAGTATAGCACAGAGCGGTGGGAAATACAGCCAGTTTGCAAAAGCATACACGATTACCGTACCGTACGGTTCAGGATTTACCTAAAAGCAGGGACAGGATGCCCGCTGCAATCAAAGGCCCGACAGGTACACCTTTGAACAAGGCAACGCCAAGAACTGTACCGATCAAGAGGCCTGCCACAACTGTTGGCTGTGTGCTCATCAGCGATGCGCCGCGACCGCCCAGATAAGCCACAAGCAAACCAACGCCAATGGCGAGTAGTGACTTCCAGTGCAGAAACGTTTCACCTATGGTCTGCAAGCTCATTTTACCGCTGGCGAGAGGAGCCATGACACCGATTGTCAGAATAATAATACCCAGTGTGAGCCCGTATTTTTCAAGCCAGGGAAAGGCTTGATTGACATTAAGTACACGAAGCAGTAACAGGAATACCATCGCTACAGTTACAGGTGTGTTACTGCTGATGATGCCAAGCGCTGCGAACACGAGCAACAGGAGGGAGGTCATATCCATGGATTTCATTGCTCCTCAGACTGAGCATGATTTTTGCTGCCACGATGTTCTGAATTGTCAATGGTATGTTCTGTTTTGCTAATGATATGTTCAGCAATGTACCGTCCATGCCAGCGGCCTGACTCAATGAATACTTCATTGGCATTGCGTCCAGAAGCGATAACACCGCCCACATAAACGCCTGGTACACTGCTTTCCATCGTTTGTGGATCGTACAGTGGCTTATCCATATCCTCAGACATCTCTGCTCCAATGGAAGCAAGCAATTGGCGGTCAGGTCTGAAACCGGTCATGGCGAGCACGAAGTCATTCTCAAGCTCGCTTTCCGAACCATCTGTATGCACAATTCGAATGGAATCATCCAGGATTTCATTGACACGGGAACCAAGATGAAGCGTAATGCGGTTTTTCTGTACCATACTTTCAAATAACGGGCGAACCCAAGGTTTAATATGCTCGGACAGACCTGTACCGCGGTATACCATATCAATATGAGCGCCAACCCGGACAAGCTCCATGGCGGCGTCAACCGCTGAGTTACTTCCACCGATGATAGCCACGCGTGTATTGGTATATGGGTGTGCCTCGCGGAAGTAATGCGTGACTTTATCCTTGTCTTCACCTGGAATGCCGAGGTAATTCGGGTGATCGAAATAGCCGGTAGCCACAACGACATGCCGTCCTTGATGTACGATGGTTTCTCCACGCCGATTAACCGTATGTACCTCGAAGGTGTCGTCTTCCTTACGCTGGATCTCACGGGCTTCCTCATAATTATGAATACGCAGGCCGAAATGTTCGGCTACTTTGCGATAATAGGCAAGTGCTTCATAACGAAACGGCTTGTCATTGGCCGAACTGAACGGCACGTTCCCGATCTCCAGTAACTCCGCCGTACTGAAAAATTGCATGTGAGTTGGGTAGAGATAGATGGATTGTACGATATTGTGTTTCTCAATAATGACAGCGGACAATCCTACCCGCTCGCATTCAATGGCAGCGGACAGACCGCATGGGCCTCCGCCAATAATAATGACATCTTCCATGTTCTTAATCCTCCTTCATTACAAGCAATATAATCCTACCGTAAATAACACTTCAATGCCAGTTCTGCGAGGCAACACAATGTGATGAAAAATCAAAAAATAAATTGAATTGACTTCCAGATGAATAAAGACTAGTATCAAATTAGATATTCATCTAATTGAATGTGAGGTGTATGTTGATGCAGCTTGAGAAAATTGTGGCCTATCACAAAGCCTTGGCTGATCCTACCCGCCTTCGGATGCTTTTGCTGCTTTCCGAAGGAGAACTGCATGGTCAAGCGCTGGCGGAGCGCCTTAACTTGTCTCAGCCGACGGTGACTCATCATGCTGCCAAGCTGAGAGAAGCTGCGCTTATTCAAGAGCGACGGGAGAAAAATACGGTTTATTTTACCCTGAACCCTTCGTTCATTCGCGAACATGCCCAGGCTTCAGTTGATTTTATTTTCAAAAGAAAGGAGCAGTCTGATATGACAGATGTGAACGAAACACTGAAAGCGTCTATCATGAGGAACTTTTTTTCCAAGGATGGCCGGCTTCGCCAAATTCCTGCGCAGTACAAGAAAAAGCTGGTTGTGCTTGAATATCTGGTGGAACAATTAGAGTCTGGACGCAAGTACAGCGAGAAAGAAATCAACTCGTTTATTCAGGAATATCATGAGGATTTTGCAACCCTTCGCCGGGAGTTTATCATGCATCAGTTCATGTACCGCGAAGACGGAGTGTATGAACTAAACCCTCGAGAAATGTGGACGAGATGGGATCAAGTGAAATAAAGAGAGAATAGCTACAAAGAACAATGGGCTTGACAAATGCACAACAGACTGTGTAACATGATGGCATATTCTACAAGGGAGGCGATGTTCATGACAAATCTAACGGCAGTATACGTGGAGTTGAATAGGAACAGCGTCTCCGGAACGGATCAAGGTACATCGATTTTGCTATAGCTGGATAGAAGTATCCAACTTTGGCGAGCGATGATAAGACCTTCATACAAAGTCACGGGTGACGTACCCGTGGCTTTTTTGTGTGCTGATATGGGGAGTTCCAGGGCTGGGATAACGGACGGAGTACAGGATGACCGTTATTCAACATGCTGTGGAGGCAACCTCATATTCGTATAACTATGGATTGCCGCGGGTGTGAACAACCTCGTGGTTTTTTTGTTTGGATCTGTAATCGGAGATGCAGGATGGTGTCGTGAAAAAAATGAATTTAAACACACTTCAACTGAATCATAAACAATCTGGGAGGAATTTTTATTTTAAATCAACGTATGGAAAATAAGGGCATCGAGAATTATGGCTGGTCTGCGGTATGGGAGAAACGATGGTCTGAGGAACAGTTGGGCTTGGAATCCAGACGGCCTGCCCGGATTATTGCAGATCATGGACATATGCAGCGTCTGATCACAGCGGATGGAGAATGTTGGGGCAAAGTGTCAGGAAAACTCCGTCATGACAGCTTGGAGACTGGGCTTGCACCTGCTGTTGGCGATTGGGTAGCTGTGGCAGGAGAACAGGGCGAGGAAGTGATTATTCATCATGTATTGTCACGTCAGAGTCGTGTATCCAGGCAAGCCGCTGGCCCGGTAACGAAAGAACAATTGATTGCAGCGAACGTAGACGCCCTTCTGATCGTTGCGGCGCTTAATCATGATTTTAACCTCAGAAGACTTGAAAGATATGTGTTAATGGCTTGGAACGGGGGAGTAAGACCGGTTATTGTCCTGAGTAAAAGTGATCTGTGTGATGATGTGCAGGGACGAATCCGTGAAGTGGAGGGGATTGCACCAGGCGTGGAGGTACTGGCAATTTCGGCAATCGAAGGACAAGGGAAGGAAATGCTGGAAACCTATCTGAAACCAGGTGCAACTGTAGCGCTCACAGGTTCCTCCGGAAGTGGTAAGTCCACACTGGTCAACTGGATGATGGGCAAGGATGTTCAGATTACACAATCCGTGCGTGAAGGGGACAGCCGTGGCAGACATACAACGACACATCGGGAGATGTTTGTATTACCACAGGGAGCTGTCTTGATCGATACGCCGGGCATGCGTGAACTTCATCTCTGGGACGAAGGAGAAGAAGGTCTTTCACAGGCATTTGGAGAGATTGAAGAGCTGTCTGGCGCGTGCAGATTTATGGATTGCAGTCATACGAAGGAAGAGGGCTGTGCAGTTAATGAGGCCATTGCAAACGGTGAGCTGGATGAGAAGAGGCTGAATAACTTCCTCAAGATGCAGAAAGAAATGCAGTATCAGCGGCGTAAGGAGGAGGTGGCTTCGCGCAAAAGGACAGCTTCAAGCAAACCGATAAAAACACGCAAAGCCAAGCATGCCCATCGGGCCAAAGATTGGGAACAGGACTGATATGAGGCGGGGCATCCGTATTTGTCTTGCATAGGATAAGGCAGGAGGGATGTCGTGATGCCGAATTACAGAATCATCGTGGACTTGTCCGACCATATGTTATATCTGCTAGATGGAGATCAAGTTGTGAAAGGTTATCCGGTAGCCACAGGTAAAATGCTGACCAGCACTCCAAGCGGAGAGTTCACCATTGTCAACAAACAAGAGAATCCTGGAGGGCCTTTCGGTGTGCTCTGGATGGGCTTGTCCAAACCCCATTATGGTATTCATGGAACCAACGAACCATCGTCGATTGGCAAGTCCGTATCACATGGCTGCATTCGGATGTACAATTCAGACGTGCTGGATTTGTCCTCAAAGGTATCCGTGGGAACCCGAGTTACGATCCGGCCATAGGCCGGATATTCTTTTTTGAAAAGGGGGCGAAGCTATGCATATAAGGTTAGCATGTGAAGGGGATGCGAGGGGGATCGCATACGTACATACAGAGAGCTGGAAAACGACATACCGCGGAATTGTGCCAGATCACGTTTTGCATCTTTTGACTACAGAATCACGATTAGCTCAGTGGGAGCAGCAGTTACACGCTAGCGAAAATGATCAGATTTTGATCGTCGCCGAGGATGAAGAGGGGGAAATTGTCGGTTTTGCCTGTGGAGGTAAGGAACGCGAAGGTCAACTACCCTATGATGGCGAGTTGTACGCCATTTATCTGCTCCAGTCTCATCAAAATTCTGGAATAGGCAGACAACTTGTGAAGCAGGTGGTTCAGCACCTCCAGACATGCAAGATTGATAATATGGTGATTTGGGCTTTGGAGCAAAACCCGGCGTGTCGTTTTTATGAAAAAATGGGTGGTATACCTGTTCATACACAGTCGATTCGTATCGGGGATGAAGATCTGGAGGAAGTCGCGTATGGCTGGCCTGATCTAACTCCGTTTGCCTAACTTCGAACAAGGTTAATGAATGAGACATCGTTTTTTTAATGTACATTCTAATCTGAAGATCGGAGGCTTGTGTAATGACTTTAGTAGATAACCAACATAAATCGGCGACATGGACTAAACAGTTCATTTCAGGTAAATGGGTGGAAGGCTCAGGCGAGAAAACGATTGAAAACATGAATCCGTATACGGGTGAAGTGATCGCGACCTGGCGTTCTTCCAGTCCAGAGGATATAGATCAGGCTTATACGTCTGCGCAAAAGAGTTCGGTGGAATGGAAAGCAACGTTGCCTTCCGTTAAGGAAGGGGTGCTTCGTAAAGTCTCATCTTTAATGGAAGAACGAAAAGATGAGATTATACAGCTACTCATTACGGAATCCGGTAGCACACGCATCAAAGCTGAAGCAGAATTTGCCGCAGCGAAACGTATTGTGGATGAATCGGCTTCATTTCCTTTTCGAATGAAAGGCGAACTGCTTCCGTCCAATACGCCGGGCAAAGAAAATCGGGTAGTCCGTGAGCCCAAAGGGGTTATCGGCGTTATTGGACCATGGAATTTTCCGCTACATCTATGTTTGCGTTCCGTCGCACCCGCAATCGCACTCGGCAACGGTGTGGTGATTAAACCCGCTTCGGATACACCGATTACAGCAGGATGGCTGATTGCGGATCTGTTTGAACAAGCGGGTCTGCCAGAGGGGGTATTAAATGTAGTCGCCGGAAGTGGCAGCGAGATTGGGGATTATTTTGTCACACATCCCATTCCTAAAGTCATTTCATTTACGGGTTCTACAGAAGTGGGTAAAGGCATTGGTAAACTCGCCGGTGAGCATCTCAAAGAAACTGCACTGGAACTCGGCGGCAACAATGCGATGATCGTTCTGGATGATGCGGATGTTGAGCATGCGGCTCAGGCTGCTGTATTCGGAAAGTTCCTGCATCAGGGTCAGATTTGCATGGCGCTAAACCGTATTATCGTACACGAAGATATTTACGATCGGTTTGTTCAATCCTTTGTTAACAAAACGAAAAACATACATGCCGGTGATCCGGCTGATGAGAAAACACTGGTAGGTCCCCTAATCCGAAAGAAAGAAGTGGAACGGCTTCTAGAGCTCGTACAGCAGGCTAAAGAGGAAGGTGCACAATTAGTGCTTGGCGGAACACATCAGGAAAGTGTGCTTATGCCAACCGTGCTTGCAGATGTCCAACGCGAACAGGAGATTGTACAGCAGGAACTATTCGGACCAGTAGCTATCATTATGAAAGCTAAAGATGAGCAGGATGCTATTGAGCTGGCTAATGATACTCCTTATGGTCTGAGTGGCTCTGTATTTACGGCCAATCTGGAGCGGGGGTACCGGGTGGCAGGGCAGATTGAATCGGGTATGGTACATGTCAACGATCAATCGGTGAATGATGAAGCCCATGTCATGTTTGGCGGAGAGAAATCGTCCGGCATAGGTCGTTTTGGCGGAGACTGGGCGATTGATAAATTCACACGTACACGCTGGATCAGTCTACAGCATCAATTTCGGGAGTATCCGGGCGTGAACTAAGTCGAATATGCATGAATAGAGAAGGGCAGTCCGTGGTTTATCCGAGTCGGTTCGCGATGAAGCGACAGGAGGTGCATGAAGCCCGTCTGAGCGATATTGGGACGGGCTTTTGCATCATTTTACAACGGATGCAAATAACACTCTCAATCGAATGAAAAAGCTGTTTGGGCAACTTCTGATCTGGTTATTTATGGATACACGGGACGAAGTACTCCGTAAAAATCATGGCAAAGGGGCTTGGAACTTATGTCCATTGACCGCTTTATTTTAAGGAAAATAAATACCTGTCAGGAAGAACATACACGAGAAAATTTGGTTAGACTGTTTGTCATTCGAATACGAAAAGCTGAGTTTGCAGAAGAACATGATGCGGCTTACGTGTTGGAAAAGCTGAAATAAGAGGGTGCGGATATGCCCAAAACCACGTCAAAAAGGAAGCTTGTCCTTTATAGGGAAGCTTCCTTTTTCATGGTAACGCATAAACGAAGGTTACTGGACTCTTCTTCAATATAACGATAGAGCAAGAGAGTCATTTTCGCTGCGGCTGTGAAGAATAGCTTCGCCGCCAACAATTTCAATACTAATCAAAGAGTGCAGACATTTTTGCAAAGCGCGTTTACCATTACTGATCTTATGCTCAAGAGCACTGCTAAGCAATCTTAATGTTTTTTGCACAGGTTGTTTGTTTTCTTGATTAAAATATACAGGGATTGATTTGTCTTGAAAAGTTATTAGAGTTCTCACTTGAAATCACCTCACGAGAGTTATTTCATACAGGTAATATTAAATACCAATGCTTAAAATTACCTTAAAATCAGCTTATGAAAACATAAAGGTGGATAAAGTTTGAAAAGTGTTCACAATTCAATTGTGGACGAAGGAATAAAAGTCCCGAATCTCTTCTTTCTTTTTCTATTAAATGGAAATCACAGCGATAGTTTCGCATCGTTGCAATTTTTTTACCAAACAATGACACAAAAGTTCTGAGTCAAATGGACGATATTTTAATATAAACGTGGGTCATATGTAACAAAATTACAGCGAATACGTTGCAAACAAGGGTTTTATATAAGAAAATAGGATGGAATACCGTTTCACTCGCATTTTTTTGATTTAATCTGACATTAGGACAATTTACATATGAGACCTTGGGAGGGCTTCACATGATTCTAACCGTGTATTCCGGCCGGGAGGAAGGCGAATGGTTCGACATTGAGGTTCCGGATGAATGCACCATTGAACACCTGAAGACGTTGCTCGGTGTACGAATATTCGGACAGGCGCCGGGGGATGGCATTCAGTATATTTTGGAAGCTAAATTTCCTGAGGGACTGTGGTTTACCCCCCAGAATGCCCAGCAGCTAATGGAGACGGGGCTACGTCAGGGAAGCTGTGTGCGTGTACAGCGGGCTTTTTCAACGACTTCTGAAGAGGCACCCATCTACGGAAGACGCTCATTATTTCAGCAGGAGAGCAACGAATGACGCTCTGTGGCGTATCATTCATTAATTGAACGACTAAAAGGAGGTCTTTTCTTCGTGAATGTGTTATATCAGCGTTCTCCGAGAATGACACCGGTTTTGAAGGAAGAAAGCCTCGAAATTCTCAGGCCGCCTGCAGAACCGAACAAACCTACATTTTCCATGATTTCAATCGTGGTTCCCGTGATGATGACGATGGTCAGCATCGGTTTCTACGTGTACATTAATATGACTGGCAAAATGAATAACAGCAATTATATGATGTTCCAGATGATGACGGTTATGATGATGCTTACATCGTACACCATTCCGTTCTTTGTATATCTCAGCAATAAAAAATCATATCGCAAAAAGATCGAGGAACGTAAAGCGATGTATCTTGCACAGCTGGATAAACATCGTGAAGAATTGAAGGAAGCACAGGCGGAGCAAGTGAAGAGCCTGCATGAAATCCATGGTGATCCATCCGTCTGCCTGCAAATTGTCAAGAACCGAAACAGCTCGCTTTGGGAGCGTTCCCCGGAAGATGACGATTTTTTACAGGTACGTATCGGTACAGGAGAGATTCCGTTTCGCATCAAACTTCAGGTACCGCGTATCGACGGATATGAAAAGGATGAGTTGATTGAGGCCGCACATGGGCTCGCTGCGGAATTTCAGACCGTGCCCGATGCCACGATAACCCTGCCTCTATTCGAATCCAAGGTCATGGGTCTGGTCGGGGACCGGGAAGAAGTGATGGCTTCGCTACGTGTTATCGTCTCACAGCTTACGGTGAGGCACTCACCGGATGAACTGAAACTTGCTGCATTTTATGAAGAAAAGGATACCAAGGAGTGGGAATGGCTCCGCTGGTTGCCTCATATTTGGGATGAGGATCAAGGACAGCGATATATGGCCGACAGGCACAGCAGTGCGCATCAATTGGCGGACAGCTTGTTTTCCGTGTTGAACCGCCGTCGTAATAACAAGGAAGATCGCTACAAAAAAGCGGTGCAAACTCCTTGTTATGTTATCATTCTGTCGGATACGCAACTGATCGAAGAAGAACCTCTACTTCCACTACTGCTGGAGGCTGCGCAAGAGATTGATGTATGCACGATTGTGCTGGCGAACCGCAAACAATCCCTGCCTATGCACTGTCAGTTAATTATGGAGGCTTCCAAAGGCAAAGGAGTGTACATCAAAAAGACGGAAGATGCGGATGTCGTCTCGCAGATATATAAACCGGATGTGATCTCCAAGGAGATGGCAGAGGCGTTATCCCGTTATATGTCACCGATTCGTCTGAAGCGTTCCTCCGCTTCGGAGATCCCGCAAGTGTTGCCACTATTCGATATGCTCAGCACTTCACGTGTGGAGGATCTGGATGTTGTCTCCCGCTGGGGGCAAACCAGATATCCGGACACACTGCCTGTACCTATGGGGGTAAGAGCTGGTGGTAAAAAAATAGCTATTAATCTGCACGATAAAATCGAGCGGCAAGGGCATGGTCCCCATGGTTTGATTGCGGGTACAACAGGCTCAGGTAAGAGTGAGGTTATTCAGTCTATTGTTGCTTCACTGGCAGCCGAGTTCCATCCACATGATCTTGCTTTCATGCTGATCGACTATAAGGGCGGAGGTATGTCTAATACCTTTGTCGATCTACCGCATGTTGTAGGTACCATTACGAATCTGGATGGTAATCTCATTGAACGTGCCAATGTTTCTCTTCGCGCTGAACTGGTGAGAAGACAGAAGATTTTAAATGATGCGGGCAATCTGCAACATATTGATGAGTACTACAAAATTTTGCGTTCAAGACACGAACAACCACTGCCGCATCTTGTAATTATCATAGATGAGTTTGCTCAACTGAAACGTGACCAGCCGGAATTTATGGATGAGTTGATCAGTATTGCGGCGATCGGCCGGACACTGGGTGTTCACTTAATTCTCGCAACCCAAAAACCTGCGGGAGTCGTTGATGATAAAATTTGGAGTAACTCTCGTTTCCGTATCTGTCTTCGTGTTCAGAGCGAGGGAGACAGCAGAGATATGATAAAAATTCCGAATGCTGCATGGATTACGAAGCCTGGCCGAGGTTATTTTCAGGTCGGCAGTGACGAAGTCTTTGAAGAAATGCAATTTGCCTGGAGCGGCGCACCTTATAATCAGCAGGAGGATTCAACAACGGTACTGCCTGTAATGGAAGTACGTCTGAACGGCAAACGTGAACCACTGCTGACAGGAGAGCGAAGAGCTGTTCTCAAGGGAGAGGATGTGCCGAAACAGCTGCAAGTGTTCATTGATTATGTGGCAAAGGCTGCTACAGAAGCCGGCATAGAACGTTTGCCTGGACCTTGGTTGCCTCCGCTGCCAGAGATACTCGAACTGGACGGTCTTCACGACTGGAAGCAGAAGGAGAAAAGAGAATCTCTGCTTGATGATGGGGCGAGTGGTCTCAAACCTTTGGTGGGTATGCTGGATGATCTTCCGAATCAGCGTCAGTTGCCGCTGGCATTGCCTGTGGATCAAGGACACCTTGTCGTATACGGCATGCCTGGACTTGGCAAAACGACTTTTGTTCAAACGTTATTGATGTCTCTTGCCCGTACGGAGCGCACAGAGCCGTGGAACGGATACATTATTGATATGGGACGTATGATGAAAGACTTCGCTGGGCTTCCGCAGATCGGTGGCGTGATGATGGCCGAGGAAGAAGACCGGATCAAGCGTTTGTTCCGTTACATTCTGAAAATCTCGGCGCAGCGCAAAGATATGATCTCGGAGGCCGGGGTTAAAACGATTTCGGCTTATCGTCGTACGGCTCATGCTACAGTTCCACAGATTATTGTGGTTATTGACGGATATATGTCTTTCCGTAATGCTTACCCGGATGAGAATGAATCGCTCGAGACCATTTTGCGAGAAGGCGGAAGTTTAGGAATTACCTTTGTGCTGACCGCGAATCGGGTCACTGATATTTTCGAAAAATTCAGAAGTAATATTCAAAATGCTGTTTCATTTGAGCTCTCTGATCCAAGTGATTATTATTATGCTGTAGGTCGGCCTTCCAAGGCGCCAAGCCAGCTGCCTCCTGGCCGAGGTCTTGTAAAGGGACAAGTCCCACCACTGATGTTCCAGGCTGCTCTTCCATCTTCAGGAGCGGACGAGGGTGAACGATCTGCCGCTTTACGCAGAGCAATTACGGAGATTCGTCAAGACTGGACGGGTGAGGAAACGCCACAAATTGCGCCATTACCGGAAGAAATCAAGCTTAAAGATTTGCTTGTTCGTACAGGTACCTTCGGCAATGTAGGGGGATCTTCAACGGTAAATGTACCTGTAGGTCTGCTAACGGATGATTTGGAGCCGTTTGAACTTAACCTGCGTGAAGGGCCGCACTTTATGGTGACCAGTCCGATGGAAGGCGGTAAAACGACTTTCTTGCAAACCTGGATGTTATCACTGGCCTACCATGCTTCACCTGAGGATGTGCAAATATACACGGTAGATATGAGGTATGGGTCAGGTGGATTAGGTGAAATCAGCAGTTTGCCCCATGTCCGTGGACACGTATCGAGGGAAGAATTGCTTGCGCCCGTCATTCAGGAGTTGTACGATGAAGTTCTAAAACGTGGTGAGATTAGCGGAGGACCCGAAATCGTACTTGTCGTGGATGATGCGGAGACCTTGTCCAAACAGCTCACCGATTTTAATATCAAAGATCAACTCGGTGTTATTGTTCGTCAGGGCAGAGACAGAGGCATTCATGTGATTCTCTCAGGCGTTCCGGCGGATTTTCCGACGTTCGGTTCGGATTGGGTAAGTGATGTAAAAGCATCCCAAAGCGGATTGCTGTTCGGGACTTTGGACCCTAATGATCTCTCGTTCTTCCGTATACCTTATTCGGAATCCGGGGGTACCGCAGGTGGGCTGAAGGTACTGCCACCGGGTCAAGGTTATTATATAAAACGTAAATATTCCAGGGTTAAAGGTGCAGTTCCATGCGATAGCAGCTGGAAAATGAATAATTGGATTTCAGAAATTCGTGACCGATGGCATGTTGTAGTTTGAGGGGAGGTGGCTCATAATGTTGACGGTTCATGATTCTAAGCAAAAGGTAGTCACGTTACAGATTAAGGAACTATTTTTCCTGGCTGGTATTCTCGGTTCAGATCGATTGCTCGGCGTGGAAGACCCTTTCCGAGGTTATATGGCAGAAGATATTGCCATGGAATGGGAGCGTGTCAAAACCTCTTTGCTAGACAAAGGCTACTTGATTCAGGATCAAGATACCAATGAGCTGATCATGACACCAACCGTTTTTTCCAGAGTAGCCATTGCCGGATTATCCGACAGAGCGTGCTGGCTCCGTTATACGATTGACGGGAAGTCGCAGGAAAGTTATATACACTGCACGGATGAACGGGTCGTTGAAGTAGCCCGCGCTACGGATGTCCCCGATTCGTTCCGTCTAAGTGACTTGGGTAATGTTCGTGAAGCCATTGATGTTCTGATTGAGCGGATGAGGTGGAGCGGCCATTCTCCAGTGGATAAACCGGCACTGATGTGTTCCAAGAAAAAGTTTTATGATGTCATGAACGGATTGAAGGGGTATGAAGTACAAACCGTGGCTGATGAGCTCTCACAGGAAACGAATGATCCTGAAGGTTCACTGGCATTAGCACGTTGTCTGGTAGGCAAGCAATCTGACGGAGAGCTCAGATTGCTTGTATGGGGACAGGAGGGCTGGCAGTCACAATCGGCGGCATTTACCGCGAGTGCAGCCTCCAACTGGTTATTCCGAATGAGCACGGCGGCTTCGGATGACTGGCTCGTTGCAGCGCTCACAACAAAAGAACAGTTTCACGAAATGCTGCTGGACTGGCTTAAACAGCCTGCAGGGGAAGAGGAAAGGTGATGGTAAATGCGCATTCGTGTGGAACCGGATGTGCTTCGGGCACTGAGCAGGCAGATTCAGTATGCAGCGGAGCAAATACAGCAAAAAATGACAGTGTTGGATCAGGCGATACATTCGCTGGATTGGGATATCGAGTCCCGTGCAGCGGTGATGAGCGAATGGAATCGTAGTAAACGGCTGGGTGAGGAAGCCCTTCGTCGTTTGATGGACTTAAGTGTACAGCTCGGGCGCAAGGCATTGTTATTCCAACAAGCAGACATGGAATATCGTTCCGTGCTGAGTCATGTCAATGTGGCCTATGGCAATGCGGTCAATATGCTGAATGTTCTTCAGAGTAGCCGCAGTGGCGATATCCTGCCTGCGCATGCTGCTGATGTAGCTGTTGTATCCGACCCGCTTTCCGCTATGGCGGCTGTGTATCGGATACAGGATAGTGCTCCACCTGATGGTTCTCCGGCAACCCTTGTTCAGGCTACACAGCCTGAGCCTGTTTCATGGAGATTCAGAGACCCTTCTTTTCGAGAAAGAAGAGGAACTGAACCTGTAGTTTCATAGCGGCCTACCAAATGTAGTACAACTGCACGTTAAATAAATTGTAAATAGTCTGTTAGTTGAAGTTTCATATGCTAAAAATGGGGTAAATAGGATTAGGTCCTTCGGCTTTTGTCCGAATGATCCTTGTATAGTACAATTTGAACAAACAAATTTAATTGCACACATCAAGGAGGAATTTAACAATGGCAGGACGTATTTTAGTTACCCCAGAACAACTGGATCAGGTTTCAAACCAATTCAAACAAAGTGGAGAACAAAGTCAACAAATCGTATCTTCATTGACTCAATCCATCACAAGCATGGAAGGACAATGGGAAGGTATGACGAAGCAACGTTTCTTCCAAGAGTTCCAGGAAGCTAGCAAACAAATGCAATCCTTCGTTCAAACGTTGAATAGCATTAGTGTAGAACTTTCAGCAATCGCGACTAAATTCCGCACAGCAGACCAATCCCGTTAATCTGCTCTTACATAGGTCCAGACGATTTGATTATATGCATCGTCCTGGTCATATGCGGGCATCAAGTTAAAGATTGCAAGATTAAGGCAAAAACCGGGTGGATTACACCCGGTTTTTGCCGCAACTATGACACAAAAAACAGAGAGAGGGATGAGTATGTCTTTTCAACCGAATCCCGGCGATGAAGTGGTGATTAATGATATTGCCTATACGATTGGTCAGCATCCGGCTGCACCGGGGCTTGCTTATGCCCAAGCGGGAAGGCAAGGTATAGTTTATCAATTGATTCCCCGGACAGGTACCATTCATGGGGCCAAAGCACTAAAAGTATTTTTTCCAAAATTCCGTATCCCGGCTATGGTCTATCAGTCCGAGCATATGGAGCCATATAGTGAACTGCCAGGCTTGCGGGTATGCAAGCGTGAAGTGCTCACTCCGGAAAGAAACGGAGCGCTTATTGGAGAACATCCCGATCTGTTATATGCAGTACTGATGCCTTGGGTACAGGGTCTGACCTGGTTCGATGTGATCAGTGATCAAAAGCAGCTGACAGCGGAGGAAAGTCTGCAGCTGGCTAGAGCACTTGCAGGTACAGGTTCTGCAATGGAGCAACGTGGACTCGCACATTGTGATATGTCTGCTCCGAATGTAATGATTCCGTTTTTTTCCGAAGTGCAGAACTCGGCCCTGACTTCTGCAGTTGAACTGGTTGATGTGGAGCAGATGTACGGCTCCAAGATGGATCGACCAGATGCATTGCTTGCTGGTTCACCTGGTTACGCAGCCCATCGAACGGTACACAGCGGCTTGTGGAGTTCTTATGCAGATCGATTTGCCGGAGCTGTTATTATCGCCGAGATGTTATGCTGGTCCGACCCCGCCATCGTAGAGAAAGCTTGGGGAGAGAGTTATTTTGATCAACATGAGATGCAGACTTCGAGCGAGCGTTATTTCACGATGCGCGGTTCCCTTGAGAATCGCTGGGGCTCCAAATTATCAGATCTGTTTATCCGGGCATGGGAAAGTCATGATCTGAGCAGTTGTCCAACGTTTGGGGAATGGTACATTGCCCTTGCGTCTGTGGACACCCAGCAGGCTGAAGCCTTTCTGGCTGCTCTGGAAGCGCCGCAAGAGGATGTAACAGAATCTTCAGAAACTGATGTGGTTGCCACGCCAAAAGACTCTGAAACATCAACGAGTGTGAAACAAGATGCTAAAGCTGGAAATACATCGAATTCAAAACAATCTCCGGACCAGGAGGCCGTTGTAAACCGGCTGTTTTTACAAGCTAGAGCGCTGGAGGATGAAGACAAACCAGCAGCGGCCCTTGAGGTTTATCGGTCACTGTATCACTTCATTCCGGATAACAGTGCGATGCAGCTGGAAGTAGAGGCCGCAATCAAGGAACTGGATGCCAAAATCAACTCAAACACGGAGACTACTGAGCCGGCAGTGATTCCATTCTACCGTTCCAGAAAATTCATGATCTCCTCGGCAGTGCTCATTGTACTGCTTGCCGGGGGTGTACCCACAGTTAAAATCCTTGCCGATCAGGCCGAGGTTAAACAGCAGGAGGCTGCTCGTATAGCCGCAGCAAAAGCGGCAGAAGATGCGGAAGCCGCCAAGCTCAAACAGGCAGAAGCCGAAAAGCAAAAGGCTGCAGAAGCGGCAAAGCAGGAAGCTGATGCAAAGAAAAAGCTTGCTGAGGCTAAACAAAAGGAAGCGGAAACGAAGAAACAAGAGGAAGAACGTAAAGCCTTGCAGGCTAAATACGAGAAGCAGGCTAAATATGAAGCTTATCTGGCGAAGCAGGAGCAACAGAAAAAAGAAGCAGCACGTAAAGCACTGCAAGCAAAATACGACCAGCAAGCGAAGTATGAAGCTTATATAGCGTGGAAAAAAGAAAATGACGCCAGAATTGCAAAGGAGAAGGCTGCTGCCGAAGCCAAACGTAAGCAAGAGTTGGCTCAGAAAGAAGCTCTTAAGAAAAGACGGGCTCAAAATGTCGTGACACTGATTGCAAGCTATAACAAGGCGTACAATGCACAAATAGGAAGAAAAACGGACAGCGCTCTTTCGTATGCTCGCGATTTCAAAAACCTATATAATACGGACGCTTCGTATTTTAAAGGTGTAGGTAAAGTGGCGGCACGAATGAGTGCGATCAACAAATTTTTGAGTAATTCCAAGTACTCACTGCCAGACTTATAAATTTATATTAAATAATAGAGGTGACACACTCTAGATGAACTACACAATTCAAGCATCGCAACGTACACCTGCACTTATTATTTATTTAATTGATATTAGCGCCTCCATGAATATGGTTCTGGACAATCGTCGCCGGATTGACATCGTTTATGATGCTTTATCTTTGGCGATCCGGCAGATGGTATTTCGTTCAACCAAAGGAAATCGGCTGACGCCGCGTTACCGAATTGCTATTTTGGCCTACAGTGACGATGTATATGATGTATTAAACGGGATTAAAGGAATCGATGAGGTTGCGGCTGTAGGTTCGTTGCCTGATTTGACACCTCGACGTTTCTCAGACTCCGCAAAAGCATTTTTGCAGGCAGAGAAAATTTTGCAAGCAGAAATACCTAACATGCAGGACTGCCCTGCGCCACTCGTATGTCATATGACCGATGGTGTTGCGACTGGAGAAGACCCGGAGCCGATCGCCAAGCGCATTATGGGCATGAGTGTGCCGGATGGCAATGTTTTGGTTGAAAATATATTTATAAGTGATCATCTGCTGGAAGCTCCGATTGCAGAGCCTAGACGCTGGAAGGGGATCTCACCAGAGACAAACCTGCAAGACGAGCATGGGGAGAAGTTGCGTAATATGTCATCCGTGCTGCCTGAAAGCTATCGCGAAATGTTGGTGGAGGCAGATTATTTGCTAGCACCAGGCGCACTCATGATGTTGCCTGGTACTTGTGCAGAACTGGTATCCATTGGATTCCAGATGTCTGCTGCAACACCTGTAAGATAGGAGGGGAATCATGCGAGCAATGCGTATGGCAACATTGTCTGCCAGTGATCGAGGGGGACATGCGAAGCAGCAACAGGATAATTTTCGCTATGTAAGCATTCAGACTGGGGAACAGCCGTTAACTCGTTACCAAGGCAAGCTGAAATGCAGATACGGATATGGACGTGCAGCCGAAACCGTGAACCAGGGTGACGCAGGGCAAGACTTTGTTGCGATTCGCATGCAAGGTAATGTCTGTCATTTTGTATTGTGTGATGGAGTTGGCATGAGTTATCTGGGTGATTTTGCTGCGCGTTTTCTCGGTAGTGCGCTACTGGAATGGCTGGAAACGACGTCATCATTAACCGCTGAAGGGGTCGAGCAGTTTCTGCAAAGTCTAACGGGTTCCGCATCTGAACAGTTAGAACAACTACAGCCCTTGGATACCTCGCCTCTTCTGCTACGGGAGGTATTGATGGAAAAGCGAAGCCAAGGAAGTCAGGCCATGTATGTATGCGGACGCATTGAACTCACATCTGGAAGACGGAAGAGCCGAGTATGGCTGGCATGGCAAGGAGATTCCAGAATCCGGCTCTGGCGTAATGGACAGGAGCAGTCGGAACAATTCCAAACACATTGCAAGACCAATGAGCGTTGGTCTACACGAGAAGGCTCCATAGGGGGGAGACCCCATGTTTTCGAAATGAAAGGTTCAGGAAGTGAATCATTTCGCCTTCAACTGTATACAGACGGACTGAATGATCTCGATGCCATTGGTACATACATCCCGGATGAACATATTCAAGTGTTGCTGGATGCCGCCCATATCGGCGGACTTGAGGATGATGCCGCTTTCATCGAACTGGAGTGGTGAACATGCCCTGTAACGAGGATCGTTTTCTGAGATAGATCTGCGTGTGGCTGGTGCAGATCGTCAGTGTATGTAACTGCCTGAAAAATGAAAAAAGTTACGAGTGTTGATTTAAAAGCTGCTGGTTTTGGGTAATCTTGTGAAGAATTGATTGAAATAAAATCAGATTAAATCTTTACATAATTTCCAAGACGAAGGAGTGGTTGGGCTATGACACAACACAGCAGCAGATTACCATTTCAAGGTAAGGTGGCTATCATTACAGGAGCTGGCTCGGGAATCGGCAAGGCCACGGCACTCAAGCTGGCGAATGAAGGGGCGCATGTAGCGTTGTTCGATCTGGTGAATGATCGGATTTCAAAGACAGAAGCGGAGATTAATGCGAACCATGAAGGGGCTGCACGAGCATTCGATGTGGACATTTCCGATCCGGCACGGGTTGAAAAGGCTGTACTGGAAACGGTGGAATTGTTTGGAGGACTGGATATCGTTTTTGCTAATGCGGGCATTAACGGGGTGTCTGCTCCAATCGAAGAAATTCAGGTACAGGACTGGCAACAGATTATTACGACGAACCTGAACGGCACATTTTTCACCGTAAAATATGCTCTCCCACATCTGAAAAAACGCGGCGGCGGTAGCATTATTATTACGAGCTCGATCAATGGGAATCAGCGTTTCTCCAGCTTCGGTATGTCGGCGTACAGTACGTCAAAGGCAGGACAGGTTGCTTTTGCCAAGATGGCGGCTTTGGAGCTGGCGAAATTCAAGATCAGAGTCAACGTAATCTGTCCAGGTGCGATTGCTACCAATATTGATCAAAGTACGATCAAAACAGATGACCTTCAGGACATTATCATCCCGATGGAATTCCCGGAAGGACAGCAGCCACTCGCGGATGGACCAGGACAGCCCGAGCACGTTGCGGATCTGGTTAGCTTCCTCGCTTCCGGCGCATCCAAACATATTACTGGAGCCGAGATTGTGATCGATGGTGCGGAGTCTCTGCTGAGCTGATCGGGTAAACGATGGGGACGTAACTGGATAAGACAGTAACCGTTATTCGCAGATGAGTACCCCGCAAGCTGAATGTTAGATAATTGAATGAGTTTGGGTAATATCCATAAGTTATGGATGTCATATAGTCGTTCCTTCGGGACGGCTTTTTTTGTTATAATGCTAACATTCGAATAGTGAGCTTATAGAATGATATCGAAACGGTAAGATATGCATTAGGAGCGATGATATGTACACTGATTTACCAATACAAGCGATTATTCCGGAGGTACAGCAGCTGTTCCGTGACCAGGATACGGGTGTTTTGATTGCTGAACCGGGCGCCGGAAAAACAACGGTTGTGCCGCTGGCGATGCTTGAACAGCCTTGGCTGGATGGCAAAAAAATCATTATGCTGGAGCCGCGGAGACTCGCTGCTCGTTCAGCCGCGTCGAGAATGGCAGCAACGCTGGGTGAAAAGGCAGGACAAACGGTCGGATACCGCGTACGAATGGATACCCGGGTAAGCCCGGCTACACGAATCGAAGTGGTCACTGAGGGTGTATTAACACGTATGCTACAGCAGGATCAGGGACTTGAAGATACGGCAATGATCATTTTTGACGAGTTTCATGAACGACATCTTCACGGGGATCTGGGGCTCGCTTTGGCGCTGGAATCGCGGGCCATGTTGCGTCCGGATCTGAAGCTGCTGGTCATGTCGGCAACGCTTGACCCGGAACCGGTCTGTCGTATGCTGGGCGAAGATACACAAGTTGTGCATTGTAAAGGCCGTACGTTTCCGGTGGAAACGAAATATGCCGGGAAACCTGCCGCAGTTGAAATCGAGAGCTGGACGGCTCGTACCATTATTCGGGCATTGAGTGAAGAACAAGGGGACGTTTTGGTTTTTCTTCCCGGAGCGAGAGAGATTCATCGTACGGAAAGGGAACTGTTGCAAGCATCTCTTCCTCCGCAGGTCCTTGTACATACGCTGTATGGCAGTATGTCTGCCGAGAAGCAGGATGAAGCCATCCGGCCTGCGGCGGGTGGCTGGCGCAAGGTTGTGCTGTCCACTTCCATTGCGGAGTCGAGTCTGACTCTTCCGGGTGTAAAAGTGGTCGTGGATGCAGGACTCAGCCGGGCGTCGGCTTTCTCGCCAAGGACGGGCATGAGCCGGCTTGTCACACAGCCGGTCTCCAAGGCGTCCGCTGACCAGCGACGCGGACGTGCGGGGCGTATTGCCCCGGGGGTGTGTTACCGGCTATGGAGCGAGGAGGCTCATAGCGCGTTGCCTGAAGCAACACGCCCGGAGATCACCTCCGCGGATCTTGCGCCGCTGGCGCTGGAGCTTGCCGCGTGGGGGGTCCAGTCTCCAGCTGAGCTTAGCTGGCTGGACACCCCGCCTGATGCGGCTTACGCTCAGGCACAGGCGCTGCTGCGCCAGCTGGGCGGCCTGGACGACGCAGGCCGCCTCACGCCCTTTGGGCGGCGGATGAACACGCTTGGCGTTCATCCGCGGCTGGCCAGCATGTTGCTCCGCGCGGCGGAGCTTGGGCTGGCCAGCTACGCCAGCACGCTGGCGGCGCTGCTGCAGGAGCCGGCAGGCCTCCGCAGCAGCAGCGCAAGTGCTGGCGGCGCGGGCACGGACTTGCGCCCGCGCGTAGAAGCGCTGCTGGCCGCAGGCAGCAGCGGGGGGCCGCCAGCGGCGGCGGCTGGCGCAGACGGTGCTGCCGTGCGGCGCATGTTGCAGGAGAGCCGCCAGCTATGCTCGGCGCTCGGCAACGCGGCGGCCGATCCGGTGCGGCCGGATGAGGACAGCTGCGGGTTGCTGCTGTCCTTTGCGTATCCGGACCGGATCGGGCAACGCCGCGAGGATGGCCGCTATCTGCTGAGCAGCGGCCGCGGGGTACGGCTCGCGGGGGCAGAGTCGCTGAGCCGTTCCGCCTATCTGGTCGCAGCCGAGGCCGACGACCAGGGGGCAGATGCGCGTATCCTGCTGGCTACGCCAGTGCAGGAGCAGACGATGCTACGTGCCGCGCAGCATCTATTGCACGAGGAGGTGCTGGTGGCTTGGGATCGCACGACTAGAAGTGTGCGGGCACATAAGCGGCAGCTTATCGGAGCAATAATGATCAAGGAAAGCATGATTGCACAGCCACCGGAAGATCAGGTGCTGGAAGCACTATTGTCGGGGATACGACTGGAAGGGTTGGACATCCTGCCGTGGAGTAAAACATCGCGCCAACTTGCGGAGCGCATGCGTTTTCTGCATCTGCACATGCCAGACTGGCCTGATCTGATCGAGAATCATCTGACGGATGAGCTGCAGGAACAGCTTGCACCGTATCTGGCAGGAATGCGCTCGGCCGCTGATCTGAAGAAACTGTCCATGCATGATGTACTTTTAGGCGGACTTAGCTGGGCGCAGCGGCAGCAACTGGATGAAGAGGCGCCTACCCACATTCAGGTTCCAAGTGGTTCTCGGATTCCCGTAGATTACAGCAATCCGGAAGATCCGATTCTGGCTGTTCGATTACAAGAGATGTTTGGACAGCAAGAGACCCCTCACATCGGAGGCGGTCGTGTTCCGGTCACGTTGCATCTGTTATCTCCAGCGCAACGCCCTGTACAGGTTACAAGAGATTTGGCGAACTTCTGGCGTGAGACCTATTTTGAAGTGAAGAAAGATTTAAAAGGGCGATATCCGAAACATTACTGGCCGGATAATCCGCTTGAAGCGATCGCAACGAATCGTGCGAAACCGCGAACAACCTGATAATCAGGTTGTTCATAATCTACAGAAGTCAAACTGAACATGTCTATACCTACAGTCTGATGACAGAATAACCCTAAGGAACGCTGTATTTTCGCTTTGTCGTGTATGCCTCTCTCGTCGCGAAGCATATGCACCAGACGCAAATTTCATTTTGAGCGGGAACATCCCCGCAGTATCGCTGTTTCAGTTTTTTTCTCTGGATGATCTTGTCAACTTTCGTTCCCACTGATTTTCGGTCTTTTGACCTAATTAGTATTTATGCATATGATCATTAGCCCAGAGACGTTTGAAAGAGAGAATGACGGGTAATAACATAGCGAACCACTCAAATCCATGAGGAGGTATTCACTATGAAGAAGAAAATCGTAGGTGTGTTTAATACAGAGCGTGAGGCATCCGATGCTATTGAAAGTTTGAAAGCCGAAGGATTTACATCGGATGAGATATCTGTCGTAACGCAGGACAGAGATGAGCTGAAGGCTATTCGGGAAGAGACAGGCACAAAAGCGCCAGAGGGTGTAGCAGCTGGCGCAGCCACAGGTGGTGTGCTTGGAGGCGTAGCAGGTTTGCTTGCTGGCATAGGTGCACTGGCTATTCCGGGGATCGGCCCGATTCTGGCTGCAGGACCTATTGCCGCAGCATTTACAGGTGCAGCTGTAGGTGCAGGAGCCGGCGGATTGGTTGGTGGACTTGTAGGACTGGGCATTCCAGAAGAGGATGCGAGACAATACGAGGAGTATGTGCAGCATGGTAAAATTCTGTTGCTCGTTGACTCATCGGATCGGGATAACGCGGTATACGATGTGTTTAACCTTAACCGTCAGACTCATTCCAACATCGATCCTGTGCATGGTGAAGATGTGAATACTGTTGATTCACGTCCAGATCTCGATATGGAAGAACGCCGAATGGAAGCACAGACCAAAGCCGCTCGTTTCGGCAACAACACCTTTTTGTAAAGACTGAACACGACAGAACACATGCGGGCTCAATTGAATAAGAGTCTTTGGAATACGAATGATGCATGTGAACGATAACTTGGACTTTAGCCGGTCTCCGCTGAGGAGATCGGTTTTTGTCCTCATACGGGATTCGGCTGTCTCAGGTTTGCAATGGGTTTGTAATGATAAGATCCAAATATTGTTTTTCACATGGTCAGACAGGGAATAACAATACATACAGCAGCACAGCTAGCGCGAGGCCAATCACAAGCAACAGGAGACTGAGAAACGTGATAAGTCCGGTAGTGGCTTGGAAGGTCTGCTCATTAATCTGTGTGCGTTTACGGTGGTAAGCAATGGCTGAACAACCAATGATGGCAATGCCGCCAAACAGAGAAGTGATTCCCGTGATGATGGCAGCAAGATGGGCAATGCGGTCATAGGCGGTGGAATGAAAACCGAAACCAGCGGCAAGGAAACCGATCCCTGCCATGGCAATGCCTGTGCGTACCCAAGCGAGAAATGTACGCTCGTTAGCTAGATGTTGTTGAACCGTTTTGGATTCATGTGAACCGGATGATTTATCTGACATTACTTTTACATACCTCCAATGGATGGTTAAAGGTTTTTTAATTTGATTTCGTATTTGATATTTCAAAAATAAACAAGAAAGGCAGGTTGAGTGATTTGCCTCGCAAAGAACGAATTACTGAAATCGAAACACTACGAGGCTTGGCCTTTGCAGCGGTTGTACTGCAACATTCTATTGCTCATTATTCGCTGGTTCCGCAGGCTGGACTTCAGGATGGCGTCGTGCTGGCCTTGCTACTGATGTTAGCGAAGTTCGCTGTGCCACTTTTTATATTTATAACCGGGATGGTGCTGTTCTACAACACCGGTGATAAGCTCCATTACGGCCAGTTTATGCGGAAAAGAGTCATGGACGTCATCTTGCCCTATGTGGTCTGGTCTCTCATTTATTTTATACTTGCCCCGCGTAACTGGACAACATTCGGCTGGCAGGACATTCCTGACCTCGCTCTGAAGCTGGTGACAGGTAAGACGGCTTCGCATTTCTGGTACATCATTATGCTCATTCAGTTTTACGTGTTTTTTCCGTTATTCTTGCTTGGTATCCGGTATGTAGTCCATCGTTACCAAGCCAAGGGACGAATGCTCGCACTGCTGGGTTCAGGTGTCTTATTTCTGGTTCTATCCGATCAATTAAGGAACATTGCCGGCTGGATGGAGCGGATGCAAATCCCGGTACTGACAGATGCTTTTACAACCTATGCAGACCGTAATTTCATCTATTTCTTTTTTTATTTTGTACTGGGCGCTGCGGCGGGAATTTCGGTACAGCGCTGGAAAGAATGGATTGAGCGTTTGCGCTGGGTCTACTGGCTGGTGTTTATGATCTTGGGTCTGCGGTTTATGTATCTATTAATGCTGGAGTTTCAGAAACCCGAAGGAATTCAAATCCGTTTTTATACCGTCAGCCTGATCAGGCCGGATATGGTTCTGTTCCTGATTGCTTCCATTATGGTGATGTACCAATTAGCCAGTAAGCTTCATCACCATCGCGTTCTTTACTGGCTGGGATGGATTGGCGGCATGTCGTATGGGGGATATCTGATGCACATGCTGGTGCTGCGTTACAGTTACATTCCAGACGAATGGTTTTACGTGGCGTGGGGCTGGAATCCTGCGATACGCACGATTGTCACTTGGATTGTAGCACTGAGCGTATCTTGTGTGCTGACTTGGTTCATCTCGCGTTTTAAATGGGGAAAATGGATCGTAGGCGTTGTACCGAAACACACCCATGTCAATAAAACACCTGTTCCGGTCCAAAAATGATTATTTCATCATATGAAAAATTCACAATAATAAAAACTGTGCTTACTTACATCAGCACTCCTATATCCAAATTCTTTATCCTGCTTACTCTCCATAACAACACGTTACAAGAGTGAGATCAGGATCAAGATGGCAGGATCAGAACATATGTTTTATAATGAGAGATAGACAGGTTCTGACAGGAGGGAAAGCGCATGGCTTTTATGATTGCACAGCGGGCATTTATCAAAGTTTATCTGATCACGATGGTGGAGCAACATAGAGGTTATGGTTACGAGATGCTGGAAGCGATGAAGCAAGAATTCAAAGATTACGGATATGTACCACCCCAAAGTGAGGTATATCGGGCATTACATGAGCTGGTACAACAGGGCATCTTTTATCGAACCAAAAAATTAAAGGGAAACGACCCCAAAGTTGATTTCCAGGAAATTGTTCTTTATCACTTTACTGATGATGGGGCGGCCAAAGCAGAGTTATATAAGAAACAGGTGAAAGCTGATCTGGATCGTTGTCTTGGCATTTTGCACAAGGCAGAAGCGGATAATTACGGTACGAAAGGAAGATGAGCATGAACAGACCTCTGCAGTGGGGTGTACTGGGAACTTCAACGATTGCCAAAAATGCTATTATTCCTGCAATTCAGCAGTCTGAACGGGGTGAAGTACTGGCGATTGCCAGCCGTTCCAAGGAAAAGGCTGAAGCTCTGGCTGAAGAGATGGACATTGTCAGATCCTATGGCAGTTATGAGGAACTTATTGCTGATCCGGATATCCAGGCCGTCTATATCCCGTTGCCAAACCATTTGCATCGAGAGTGGACGATTAAAGCTGCCGAGGCAGGAAAACATGTGCTTTGTGAAAAACCTGCCGCGCTGAATGCAAAGGAATCGATAGAGATGATTGAGGCATGTGAACGTCACGGGGTATTGTTCTCCGAAGCGATTATGTATCGATATCATCCGAAGCACAGACGGGTGCAGGACATTATCGAGAGTGGCGAGATTGGAACGGTCAGAGCGATCCATGGTAATTTTACATGTAATACCGCGGATGACAAAGACAATGTGAGATTCAAAAAAGATATGGGCGGAGGCTCCATTTTTGATCTTGGCGTGTACCCCATTTCGGCTGCCCGGATGTATCTGGGACAAGAGCCGGAGGCCGTTACGGTTCATGCCTTATTTTCAGAGGAGCATGATGGCGTCGACATGATGGCTTCAGGTCTGATTGAGTTTCCGAACTCGGTCGCATTAACCTTTGATTGCGGCATGTGGGCATCAGGACGGGCCGAGATGGAGATTCTCGGAACGGAAGGACGTATTGAGCTGCCTAAAGTGTTCGGCTGGGAGAATAGCGATATTCCGCCTCAGATCATCATTCATACGGATTCCGTCAGCCGGGAGGAACGAGTTTCGGTATCCAACTCCTATGTGCTTCAGGTCGAAACATTTGCAATGGCAGCTCTTGAGGGAGAGGCGTTGCCATTCGGTCCGGACAACACCGTTTTGAACATGCGTGTGATTGATGCCTGTCTGGAATCTGCGCGCAAGCGTCAGCGGGTGCTGGTGGATCGTAGTCCGATTTAAGCAACTGCTACAGCTGTAGTGCAATGACCTCCAGACTTTAACCTTTATTTAGGCTGTACATTTAAAATCAGGCATGATACAGGACTCCATCGATGACGATGAGAGTCTTTTTTGTGTGGTTATGCAAAGGCCATTCAGGATGGAGAGTTAAGCCTGATATTTGTATAGATATTCAATATTAAAAATATCCTTAAGGAACAACGTTAAAAATATTTTCACGTTTGTATTGATTTTTGCATAAACTTCGTTAAAATAATATTAACATGAAAAATATTTTAACGTCGAGGAGTGGAACAATGATGAACGAGGGTGCTGTCGCGGGGAAACAAGGTTTGGGAGAATTAATTCGAATCAGGCCATATATACAATTTATGTTGAGTAAGATGGTGTCCCGCTTTGGGGATTCCATCGATTCGATTGCGTATAGCTGGATGGTGTACATTTTAACCGGATCGAAGGTACTGATGGGCACACTTCTTGCCGTTAACTTTTTACCGAATATTGTGTTTGGGCTGTTCGCCGGGGCATTGGTGGATCGATTATCTCCGAAAAAAGTCATCGTCATGACGAATACCGGACGCGGAGTGATGGTTGGACTCACAGCACTTTTATTCGCCCTGGGGCAACTTGAAGTGTGGCACTTATTTGTATTCACGGTACTGAACTCCTTGCTGGAATGTTTCACGTCACCTGCCGAGGTGTCCAGCGTTCCCAGGTTATTGCCTCAGTCCATGTTGCTTTCAGGTAACGCGATGACCTCTTCAGCCACTCGATTGGCTGAACTGGCGGGGCTAGCCGCGGCAGGCGCTTTAATTGCAACTGTGGGTATCGCGTGGACTATCTGGATTGACGCCGCGTTGTTTGCACTGAGCGCTATCCTGATGAGCCGGGTGGACTATCCAGAATGGATGTCACCACGAGCCGTATCATCTGGCGCCAGGAGTCTGATCTCCGAGATGGCGGAAGCTTTTCATTTTCTACGTAAACATGCCTTGTTATTCGTCTCTTCGGTGTTATTCGCTTGGGTTAACTTCTGCCTGATGCCCTTTAATGTGCTACGTACACCTTACGTGATGGAAACACTGCAAGCAGGTGCTTGGGGATTAAGTCTGCTTAGCGGGCTTTTAGTTGGAGGGATCGTGCTTGGTGGTCTGTGGATGTCACAACAAGGGACACGTTACCGTAAAAGCGTGCTGGTCATCACCGGCATTGTTATGCTTGGTTGCGGATATGCGATGACTGCACTTCCGGCTTATATGACGTCATTCCAGCTTCCGACTGCAGGTGTGTTCTGTTTGCTTATGGGTTTAGGTATACCGCTTGCGACAACGCCGCTCGTTTCATATCTGATGGAAGTAACCCCAGGTCATATGCTCGGAAGAGTGTCTGCGCTGCAAAGTATGCTGGTCCTAAGTGTTTCACCACTCGGTAGTTTGTTGTCCGGTGTTCTGGCCGATTGGTTTTCAATGCCGATCCTGTTCATTGTATTTGGCGTGTTACTGGGGTTGTCTGCGATATTACTGCTTACCAGCAAAAGTTTTCGGCGGGAGATGTAAGTGTACGTCCTTTTGACCGAAGTCCTGTCTGAACGGTATAATATAGGGAACGAAGGGCAGGCAGGTACCCCGGAAATGAGGATTCGGATATGCAGCAACATAAAGTGCTCTCAACAATTGAAGAGATCAAAATCTACTCTGATCCGTACCGGATACAGATTATGAATATGTTTAACCGCCAGGGCAGACCTTCCACCGTGAAGGAAATTGCAGATCTGATGGGAGAAGTGCCTGCGAAGGTGCATTATCATGTGAAAAAACTGGAG
Organism: Paenibacillus sp. NN59; assembly: GCF_057597225.1. Classification (NCBI taxonomy): domain Bacteria; kingdom Bacillati; phylum Bacillota; class Bacilli; order Caryophanales; family Paenibacillaceae; genus Paenibacillus; species Paenibacillus sp. NN59. Next base: position 2,651,311 of record NZ_CP199678.1, read on the forward strand.
AAAATCGGTCTTCTAACCATGGTATCCACTCGGGAAATCAACGGCATTATCGCAAAATATTACGAACCCTTCTCGGGTGAAATCCACCTTCGTCACAAGGATGAAGAGGATGAAAATTCACCGCTGAAGCAGGTTTTTCGCTCCGAAACGCTAAAGTTGCTGAACGAAATGTTCGAACAGAGCCGCCAGCGCTTTATGAATCATGCAGAGCATGATCGTCAGGAGAAACGTTTTATCTCGGATATGACGCTCTACGCTACGGCGGATGAAGTAGAGGAGCTATATCAGAACATTGTGGAGCTGTGCAAACCGTATTTAACCAAGGATGAACAGAAATCAGACCATCAGGTTTTTCAGCTGTTCACGGCGCTGTCCAAAGAGGCACAGGTTGCGTCGCATTCTGATTCTGGAATTAAGAAGAAAAAGGCAGTTTCGGCTGGGCAGAAAAAAGAAAAAGAAAAAGAAAAAGAGTCTGATTCCAATGCATCTACAAAGGCATCGAAAACATCCGAAATATCAAGTACGGCGAAAAAATCGAAACCTGCTGCCAAACGGAAAACCTCAGAACCTAAGGCCTTTGATTCTACAGATGAATAGCTGATCAAGATCGAAATGAAACATGATAGTTCTTTCTAGTGTAAGGCGCAGGACGGACCAAATGTAGACGTATGATAGTCGATTCATTCATTTTAGGAAGATAGAACAATCGGGTAGCATGGAGTTACAGCAAAAAAGCCGCCAATGGCGGCTTTTTATTATCATAATGCGATAGGGCTGATTCCATCCGAGTCGATGTTACTTTACATGTTCTCGTCGTAATCCTTCACCTCTCGTTTGGCGGCCATCGCGGGGGAATTGGATGTACCATAGTCCTCTACGGCTTCCCATGCTTCTGCATGGTCAAACTTGCCCGCGTTACGCTGTCTCACTTCCCCGGCACCACTCGGTGGCATCGTCATGACCTCTTCCTCAACAGGACGATCATTACTTACGTCCCGGTTTGGAGTATCATCGATGCAATAGGCGGTATAAGGTATAGCTTGCAAACGTTCAAAAGGGATCTCTTTGCCACATGTAACACAGGTTCCATATGTACCCTCATTCATACGTTCGAGGGCTTCATTGACCTGATTAAACTCTTCGGTTAGTGTATCGTCGATTGCGAGGTCACGGCTGCGTTCAAACGTTTCTGTTCCCGCGTCTGCCGGGTGATTATCGTAAGAGGAGAGTTCGCCTGTAGAATCTTTTAACGACTCTGCTGGTGCGCCATCCTCCATACTGGATTCAAAATGACGTTGCAGATCTTCACGCTGCTCCAGCAGGGCTTGCTGCAATTCTTTACGTTGATCTTGGGTTAATTTACTCATAAGGACATGCTCCTTTCCCGCTTGAGGGGGTGTAGTGACTTCTTACCCTAAAAGCAAGTGAGGCAATCATTTTGCACGGGAGAGGGCGGTTTCGTTTTATATCTGATGCATTATGTGTTATAAAAAATAGAGAGAGAATTGCCGTGTGTTCTTTTCGAATGAATGGAACCGCTGCTCGGCTATAATGGAGGGTTGTCAAGATGGATGAACATATGAAACGAAGATTGGACAAACAGAGACAATTGTTCAAACAACTGGGTGTACAGCTGGATGCTTTATCAATTCATGAGAAACAGTTCAATTATAAACTTCGTGGTTATGACCCGGACGAGGTAGATGCGTACCTGGATCTGGTGATTAAGGATTACGAGCGCTTTTATGCGAATATTGCGGATTTAATGGATAAATGGCAGGAACAACAGTTGACCATTCGTGACCTCAAAAATTCGGTCAAACCTGTCGAAGACCCGAATAAGATTGATCGCAAACAACTGGATGACATCGTGAAGCAACTGGAGTATACTGTGCGACAACTCAAAGTCAGAGCACGTCCTGAAAAGGATCTGTTTATGGAATAAGGCTGGAACATCCGGGATTATATTAAAAAAGGTGGTTAATCATGAGTACTCATTTTTCGGTCAGTGTGCATTGTTTGTTGTTACTGTCTCTCAGCGCGCCTGAACGAATCACGTCTGCTGAAATTGCGGGCAGCGTAAATACCAATCCTGTCGTTGTCAGACGTATACTGGGAGGGCTGAAAAAGGCAGGATTAGTCAATTCTTCACCAGGCACTCGAGGGTTTTATTTGGCAAAGCCAGCGAGTGAAATTACACTTGCCATGGTTTATGAGGCAGCCAAGGATGAAGGACCATTGTTCCCGATTCATGGCAATTGTAATCCCAATTGTGAAGTAGGCCTTCAAATCGATGGACTGCTGACCAATCTGTATCAGATTGCTGAATCTAAAGTGGAGCAGTTCTTTGCAACGATCACGCTTGAAGATATGGAGCGTACCAGTACCGAGCGGATTCGGGCTTCACAATTAGAGGCGAACCAGAAGTCGAACTAAGGGAAGGCGGTAATCACATGAAAATCATTGTTATCTCCGACACGCATCTACCAAAAAAAGCAAAAACATTACCAACACCATTGGTTGACGCATTGACTAGTGCAGATCTCATTCTTCATGCAGGGGACTGGTCAGACTGGAGTGTGTATGAATTGCTAAGCCATTACGCTCCGGTCGAAGGTGTAGCTGGTAACACGGACCCATCCGAGATTGGAGAGAAGCTGGGTTTCTCGCGAGTTGTTGAAGCGGAAGGATTACGGATTGGACTTGTGCATGGTCATCGTGGATCAAACGGAACAGAGCAGAACGCCATTCAGACCTTTGCTGGAGAGCAACTGGATGCGGTAGTCTATGGACATTCCCATATTCCGGTGATGCATACCGTAGATGGTTTACTTGTATTTAATCCGGGTTCACCCACGGACCGCCGGTTTCAGAAGCGATTTTCGTTTGGAATCATGACGGCAGAAGATGGGAAATTGCAGGCCGAGCATGTTTTTTTTGATCGTGAATAGATCGTGTTTGTATGGACATGTTGGCTTGGATAACGATAGAACAACATTCCATATAAAAGGTGTCTCTGAACAGAAGTCATTTCTGATTTAGAGACGCTTTTTTGTTTTTGGAGGATGATTTTGACGTGAAACGTTATCTCTGAATGGGGAATATGTGCGGTTTGTTATCTGTCATTCATCTGTTTGCGTTATGCTCTATGGCAGTGATCGAGAGAGTGATACAATGCGTTTACGACATAAAATGAATGCGTTTACATAAAGGGGAGGTTCAAGAACATGAAACTGTCCATATTCACCGTTGCTGTCCCTGACCTGGATGCTAACGAGCTGGCTTCCGCAGCGGCGGCAGCGGGCGTCGCTGGAATCGAGTGGAGATATCGCGGCATACCGGAGGATGCGTTGGCTGAACAACCTTCGTTCTGGCGAAATAATCGGTGCTCCATCGATCCGGACAGATGGCAGGAACAAGTTCCTGTTTTTCGGGAAGCAGCTGAAGCCCATGACAGAAAGTCTATCGCACTTGTGCCATATCTCAATTGTGGGGATATAGTTGCAACCGAGCAAGCATTCCAGGCCGCATCTACACTTGGCGCTTCGATGATGCGTGTGGGTGTTCCGGGTTATGACCGGAGTACAGCTTATCCCGAGTTATACGGGAAGGCCGTTCGTTATCTAAACGAAGTTCAGGATATAGCGAAACAGTATAACGTTAAGGCTGTTATTGAAACTCATCATCAAACGATTGCGCCAACGGCTTCTCTAGCCTATCGTCTTGTACAATCTCTTGACCCGGAGCATGTCGGGGTACTCTATGATCCGGGCAACATGGTGCACGAAGGGTATGAAAACCATCGCATGGGACTTGAACTGCTTGGTCCGTATCTCGCCCATGTGCATGTGAAAAATGCAGGGTGGTACAAGAAGAATTCCGGGGACACATCAGATGCGAGATCGTTGGTTGGAAGCGGCGGCTCTGAACAATCACTAAGCACGTCATGGGAATGTCACTGGGCTCCGCTGACGGAAGGTATGGTGGACTGGGTGCAGATGGTACGTGATCTGAGAGCAGTTGGCTATGACGGTTATTATGGCATCGAAGATTTTAGCGGAACTTTGGATTCCAGAGCGATGTTGCAGCATTTTGCAGACGTTTTTGCAGAAATTGAGCGTCGCGTAAACGAGGAGGAGCAAGCATGAGTATCGTTCGAGTAGCGGTCATTGGAATTGGAAATATGGGGGCATCACATGCCAGAACATTGGTGGCTGGAGAAGTACCGGGTGCAGAATTAGTAGCTGTATGTGATGTGAGAAAAGAGATGGAGAGCTGGGTAACGAGTAACCTTCCGTCTACCGTAACGTATTGGCAGGATGCGGAGCAGATGATGTCCTCGGGAACGATCGATGCCGTCATTGTTGCCACGCCACACTACGATCATCCCGAACAAGCGATCCAGGCGTTCCGTCATGGCCTGCATGTAATGATCGAAAAACCGGCAGGTGTGTATACAAAACAGGTACGGGAGATGAACGAGGCTGCCGCGGCAAGCGGTAAAGTGTTCTCCATCATGTACAATCAGCGGACCAATCCGCTGTACATTAAGCTACGTGATCTGATTGCTTCAGGTGAGCTTGGTGAGGTGCGGCGCACCAACTGGATTATTACGAACTGGTATCGTTCTCAGAGTTACTATGATTCCGGCGGCTGGCGTGCAACATGGGCAGGCGAAGGAGGCGGTGTGTTGATTAACCAAGACCCGCATCAGCTGGACTTGTGGCAATGGACGATTGGCATGATGCCTGTGCGTATGCGTGCCTTCTGCGCCTTCGGCAAATACCGGAACATAGAAGTGGAAGATGACGTGACTGCCTATGTGGAATATGAAAATGGAGCGACCGGTGTGTTTGTAACCACCACGGGTGAAGCACCAGGAACCAACCGCTTTGAGGTCAGCGGCGACCGCGGTAAGATCGTCATCGAAGACGGACAACTCACCTTCTGGCGCTTGCGCGAATCGGAACCAGAGTTCAATCAACGTTTTACCGGCGGATTCGGACAGCCGGAATGCTGGAAATGCGATGTGCCAATTACAGGCATTGAGACAGGTCATCCAGGGTTAATCCGCAACTGGGTTGATGCGATTCGAACAGGGGCACCATTGATTGCTCCCGGTCAGGATGGTATTCACGGCTTAACGTTATCCAATGCGATGTTACTCTCCACTTGGACGGATAACTGGGTTGATCTGCCGATCAATGAAGACTTGTTCTATGAGCACCTGCAGGAACGGATTTCCAATTCAACAACGAAGAAAGACAAAGCATATGCGGGCGGTCAGCCTGCCGATCTGAGTCAGACCTTTAAATGATGATGTAGATAAGTTCAACTGGGGATTTACACGGAACACTCCGATGACCTCTGAACTTCAAACTTGATCTATATGCGTTTATGAATATAACTTTTAAAAAGGATGGGATAACATGGCGAAAGACGGAATGTTCTATGCACCCAAAAGTGTGACAAAAGAAGTTGTGTGTCAACCGGGAGAGTTCACGATCGCAGCTGTAGCGTTAGATCACGGACATATCTATGGTATGGTTGGCGGTTTGCTGGATGCTGGAGCTACGCTCAAATGGGTATATGACCCGGACCCGGCGAAGGTGGAGGCATTCCGTAAACAGTTCCCCCAGGCGCAGGTCGCCGCATCGGAAGCGGAAGTACTTGCGGATGAAGAGGTATTGCTGGTAGCAAGCGCAGCTATAACATCAGATCGTGCGCCACTCGGTATGAGAGTGATGGCGGCAGGCAAAGATTATTTTACAGACAAAGCCCCGTTCACCACGATGGAGCAATTAGACTTGGCACGTGAAGAAGTGAAGCGTACGGGCAAAAAATACATGGTGTATTACAGTGAACGCTTGCATGTGGAAAGTGCCATCTATGCGGGACAGCTCATTGAACAAGGAGCTATCGGCAAAGTAGTACAGGTCATGGGCACAGGGCCACACCGCTTGAACGCGGGCGGACGCCCGGACTGGTTCTTCAACCATCAGCAATACGGCGGCATTCTCTGTGATATTGGTAGTCACCAGATTGAACAGTTCTTGACCTTTGCGTCGTGCAGTGATGCACAGGTAGCTTTCAGCCGGGTCAACAATTTCAATCATCCGCAGTTCCCTGAACTGGAGGATTTCGGTGAAGCTTCCCTGATCGGTGATAACGGAGCATCCGGCTACTTCCGCGTAGACTGGTTCACACCGGACGGCCTCGGCACCTGGGGGGATGGTCGTACCGTAATCCTGGGTACTGATGGATACATTGAGTTGCGCAAATACATCGATATTGCACGCGAGCCGGAAGGGGATCAGGTATATCTGGTTAACCATGAGGGTGAGTTCAGATACAACGTCAAAGGCAAAGTCGGTTATCCATTCTTCGGTCAACTCATCCGCGACTGTCTCGATCGTACCGAGACTGCAATGACACAGGAGCATGCGTTCAAAGCAGCAGAGCTGTGCCTGATCGCTCAGCATAAAGCCATGAGCGAACGTGTAGTGTGGAGTGTCGGTGGTAAGTAAGGGTTAGGGGTATGGAGTGAAATTTTAGGTATGAGACAGTAAGAATATAAATAAGCTCAAGCAGTCCCGTTGTAACTGTACGTATGCTTGTTAGTAAGTACTAACAAGTCACGCAGTTGTGGGACTGCTTTTTATCTAGTTGCGTCTTCGCAGATGGAACAAATTGGGTTATATTAGATGTAGTTCGCATATGAGTTTGAAATGAGAGGTATATACGGAGTTCGTAGATACAATGTTAGCAGAAATTAATGCAAAGGGGAACCCAAAAACATGAACACCATACTTGAACAGTTTGTGCCAAACTTTAAATTAACGAATGACCTAAAGTATGATATCCAGAAGTTTTTCACAATACATAATGACAAAGAAACATTGGAACATACATTGAAAGTCGCAGCTGAAGCAAGACGAGTTGCTCAATTATATAATGCAGATCCATTGAAAGCGGAGCAAGTAGGGCTTCTTCATGATATAAGTAATGTCATTCCAGTGAAAGAAATGTTACATGTTGCAGAAGTGCTTTCAATAGAAATCTTGCCGGAAGAGAGAACTTATGCCCGAATCGTACATCAAAAGCTATCAAAAGCAATGGCTTTTGAAATATTTAAAATTGATGATCAAGAAATGTTAAGTGCAATAGAGTGTCATACAACTATGAAGCCACATTCCTCTTTATTGGATAAAGTCTTATTTATTTCTGATAAGATCTCATGGGAACTTCCAGGAGACCATCAATATTTGAAGGACATACGAACAAAAGTGGATGAACACAAAATAACAGAAGGAATACTAATCTATTTAAATAACATATGGGAACAAAGAGACAAATTGAAATTAGTCCATCCGTGGTTAATCAAAGCAAGAGAAGAACTTTTGAAGCAATTCTAAGATGACATTAACATCTGCTAACATCATATCCACGCTTCGGGCCTGACGGCCCTCGGTCCGCTTGAAGCGATCGGCAGGGAAGCAGAATCAGCGGACACATCCGCACCGACTAACCGCATCGCGGCCGCTTCCGTTGGTCGCTTAAGTAGGTGGGACGTCGTGGATACAGGAACGTTAGGTGAAATTATCAGAAAGAAGGAAAAATATATAATGACTCATAAACTAATCATAGTAGATGGAATACCGGGATCTGGGAAGTCAACGCTTTCGGAAATGATATCTAAAGAGTTGGATAAGCAAGAAATAAACAATATATTTTATCATGAATTAACTGAAAATCACCCACTATTTATATGGGAGCGTAAATTTACGACCTTAAAAGATAAAGAGGAGGCAGAGTATTATTTTAATCGAGTAGTTGAACTGTTTAATAGTTTTGTAGAATCCCATAAAAATAAATCGGAAGTTATTATAATCGAAAGTGTATTATTTCAAGATACATTAAGTTTTGCATATAACAGGGGAATGGACCGGCTAAAGATTGAAGAACTATTTAGTAAATTAGTAGATATATTAAGAAACATGAATCCTATTCTCGTTTATATCTATCAATTAAATGTTAGAAGAAATTGGGAAATAATTGGTAAGGTAAGAGGTGTAGAATGGATAGCTTCTTTACATACTCAAGAAGGATTAGATGAAGCTGAAAGAGATTGGAAACCGAATCAAGAATTTATTAAGTCATTGATTGAAGAATGGAAGATACCAAAATTAATTATTGAAAACAAAGATTATTTATGGGAGGAATATAATGAAAGAACTAAAGAATTTTTGAGAGCTAATTCAATGCTGTCTGATAAAATCACCTAACATCACATTCCTACTGCGGGGCATTCGCCCCTTGGTCACCAGAAGCATTTCGAGGAAGAGGTTCAGGTGACACATTGATTTCCCTAAGATAAGAGCTATCTAAAGGAATCAAACTTCAGGAATGCAACAACGTTATACAAAACCTGTGCAAGTGATAATATATAAACAAAACCTTAAGATACAAGAAATTTTGGCTAGTGGGGGATTAGAAATGAATAAAATGGTTGAGTATGGTTTTTTATGTGGCATTAAGGATGAAAAGGTGCTTATGAGTGCTCTTTACAGTTTTTTAGAACCATTAAATAGAACTTTCTCAAAAACAAGGAACAAAAGCTTGTTAGATTCGAGGCTTCCATATGTTTATAAATATTATTATTGGAATTTGAACAAAGAAAAACAAGTATACATAGAAGTTTATCCCAACAAAGATTTAGAAGGGAAATATAAGTTTTCGAACGAGGACGTTGGCTGGATACTCTTTGCTAATATTATAGATCAAACACCACCTTACCATGTAACAATCGAAGAGCAAGAAAGGTATCTCCATGATATTTTAGCCTCATCGAATTTTGAGTATTTAAAGTTATATGAGTACAAAAATGGTGAGGAGAGATTGTAAAGGAATGAATATTTAATGATTTTAGTTTTGGAAGGCAGCGAATATGGAGGAGCTGATTTTAGTTACGGAGTTAGGCAGCCTGTCGATAATAAACAGGTACAGATATTTCTCGAACTCAAAAATCAAAAATTTAATCCAGAGGTGATTTGAGATAAAGAACTTTACTTAGAGGTGAATATTGAGGGAGTGAGAAATAGCCTGAATAAAATTCTGAAGATTTATACAGAAAGAGCAAGCAAGGAAGAACAAGATAGAATTATATGCCAAGCAATGAGTGAAGTTTTTGAAAGATATGAAGGTGCCTATATCACTAAAGAACATATTCAAAAATTGTCTTTAAAAATAGCAGAAGATTTTGAGAATTGGAGATATAGAGTTGACACGGAATCATCTATTGATTTAGAAAAATGAGTTTCTAAATCAACTGAAAGTAATAGGAAGGCGAATAAACAATAACGAACCCCATGTAGCGGAGTGGTTTACTACAAAAGTTGAACAGCTATTCACTGATTTTGTCAATGAAAGAGTAGGGCGAGACGAAGTTACAATTATGGAAAGTTACGTCTTTCAGAATACACTTGGCTTTGCCTTTAATATGCAAATGGACAAACAAAGAATATTAGATTTGACCAAGAAAGTACAACTTATTTTAAGTCGTCTCGACCCGATCCTCATTTATTTTTATCAAACTCATGTAGAGCAACATTGGAAATGGATATGTAGTGTTCGTGGACCTGAGTTCACACAGGATCGTTGTGGACTTTACACGGATAATGATTTTATTGAAGCAGGCCATTTTTGGACGAAAAACCAAGATTTCATTTTCAATATCGTTCAGGACTGGGAGATACCAAAATTGATCATAAAAAACGAAAAGTACAATTGGGAAGACTATGAGAATAAAGTGGATCATTTTTTGGAGAAATGTGAAGAAGACACTGACATCCGATAATTTAAGCAGGCAATCCCGGGGTACATGAATACAGGAACGTTAACTAAAATTGATAGAAAGAGGAATGAAAATGGAAACCCAAATAAGAATAAGGCAGCTTTCAAATCATGAAGAAGTATCTTTATTAGTTTTTGAATTTTCAAAAAGATATCCATGGTACACCTCGAATGACTATTTTGATAAGTGCTTGGAAGAAAATATAGAAGGCAAGAGAGTGACTTTAATGGCCTATTATGGAGATACATTGGCCGGGTGTTGCCACTTAATGTTTACTTCGGATTATCCGTATTTTAAAACAGGTAATATCCCAGAAATAAATGACTTGAATGTTTTTCCAGAGTTCAGGAGGAAGGGGATCGCAAGTACAATGTTCGATGAACTCGAAAGAATAGCATCCAAGAGATCCAGATTCATTGGCTTAGGAGTAGGGCTCTATAAAGATTACGGTAATGCTCAAATGATGTACAACAAACGCGGGTATTACATGGATGGTCAAGGAATCGTCTATAACAATATTGAAGCAAAACCCGGAGAGAAAGTGATGGTAGACGACGACTTACTGATATATCTAATTAAACCATTGGATAATGAGCTGTGAATGTAATTCAAAGAAGTGTCGAGATCAATTAACATTCTATTCAAGCTTTGGGCATACGCTGAGGCCGTGAGTACAGGAACGTTAAGTGAAATCACCAAAAAGGAGTGAGCTTTTGATTCTGGAGTACTTAAAAAAGTATGCTAAAAAAGCATATGGAGAAGTTCATTCGATAACGAGTTCCCCCGGTTTTTTATTTGCTAATGATCCCAAATTAAGAGAGAAGGAATTTTATCATAACTACTTCTACATCCATGGATTCAACCGATTGATTAAGTATAATCGAATATCATCAGAGAAATTAATCGAAACCTTTTCTTATCTAGAGGAAGAGATGGAGCACTATCTTAAAACGTATTATAAGAGTAAAAACTTTATTTTGTATTTGAAAGCGGATTCCTTAGTACCTGCATTTACAGTGACATTGCTTTCTTATTATGAAGACGAGGGCTTGAAGGGAAGTTGCTCCCTGCCTGAATTAATTGATTGGTATAAAGAAAATGCTTGTTTTGATGGCTTGAAAATCATAGAGAATGAAACAAGCGAAGACCATGTAGAAGTACAGTCTGAAGATGTTTTTCCTATTGTCGAAAAGACATATATAAAGATCATAAGGACCTAGTCGGGTCGTGAATACGGGAACGTTATCAGAAATAGACTCAGAATTTATATGATATGGGGGATTGTCATGAAAATTGTTTTTAGAAATTTTGACGATTCGTATTATGAACAAGTTTGTGATTTTTTGATTGAACTATCAAAAAACGATCGTAAACATATCAATTGGAATTGGGCAAGGTGGGAATGGATGTTTTTTCATCCTGAATTTAATCGTGACTTAAAAAATAAAATTGGTTTATGGTATCATTCTGATGAGTTAGTAGCTATAGCAACGTATGACCATTATTTCGGTGAAGCTTTTTTTGCTACTAAACAGGGATTTGAAGAGTTAGAAAAAGATATATTAGAATATGCTATTGCTACTTTCAGTAATGAAGGTGGCCTTGGGATTGCGGTGAATGATAAAGATATCCATACTGTAGATTTACTGCGTAGTTATCATTTTGTTACGCATGATCAGACGGAAAACATACTTGAGCTTGCACTAGAGAATGTTAGCCTTGAAGGTACAATTTCTGAAGGCATAACCCTAAAAAACATTGATATAAAGAATGACTTATATAAACTTCATCATATGTTATGGCAAGCATTTGATAACGAAGGGCCTGTACCCGTTGATGAAGTTACGATGAATAAGCAAAAAGAAATGTTATCCGCAACCCATTTGAACCCTTTTCTACATGTTATGGCTGAAAATAAAGATGGGGAATATGTTGCATACTGTGGCTTATGGTATAGTCCGAAAACAGATTATGTTTATGTTGAACCTGTATGTACGGTTCCTGAGTATCGTCATAAGGGTCTAGGCCAAGCGGTGGTTATGGAAGCTTTAAAAAAAGGCCGTTCCTTAGGTGCTAAAAAAGCATATGTTATTTCTGATAGTCATTTTTATAAGTCATTAGGATTTCAACAGCATTCACATTATACGTTTTATTGGCATAATAGCTGATATTTCGATCATCGTTAAGTGAGAGTTGCATATATTCAAGTTGAGTCCTTGTCTATCTTTGGTCCGAGTTGAAGCATAGATGAGGTTTCAAAGAAGCTGATTCAGTAGCAGGGAGGCATATTCGGTCGGACAACCTTGCACTGTTTAATCGGTCACAACCGATCTCTCTATTCACTTAAGGCAGTGAAAATTTGTGAATACAGGAACAAAATAAAGAAATATAACTGGTGAATAGGAGGTAATAAAATGGGATTTCCAACACATATCGTATCAGCGGGTGGAATTGTAGAGGATGGAAACGGAAATATACTTTTGGTAAAAGCTCATGATGATGGATGGGTATATCCTGGTGGGATTACTGAAGTTGGAGAAAATCTAATTGATGGTGTGATCCGTGAAATCAAGGAGGAAAGTGGAATTGATGTTACAGTAAGCCATTTAGTTAACATTGTATCAAGCACGGGAATACATAAGTGGTATGACGGAGTAACTGATGTTCCAACGAAGGTTATGTTTGATTTTGTATGTAAAGCTGAGGGAGGAGAGTTAAGTATTTCTGAAGAAACAAGTGATTGCCGCTGGGTTGCAAAGGACAAGGTTCTGGATTTTATTACTTTCCCAGCCATTCGAACTCGTTACGAAGCTTATTTAAATTTTAGTGGCTCGGTGAATTATATTGAGTATATTACTCCGACCACGACAGAATGTAATGTAAAAGTTCAAAGGTATTTGTAATTTTTATAAAGGAGGATCAATGAAGTTAGAACTTAGAAATACAATGCAGAGTACAATTGACCGTTTCGTATCGCGTAATGCAGAAATATTGAGTATTAAAGATCAGGATCTTGCTTACGGCACCTCAGCTGTAGAACTTAAAAGACATGAAATATTACTTAGAAATGATACTCGTGATTGGAGTATTAATCTTATTTCAAAGAGAGCGTCACTCATTGAAAGGCGTACATTAAATTATCTAAATGATCAATCAGCAAATGTTCCATTTAGTTTTACATTAAATATGACAAGTAACAGCCGAGAATATCTTTGCATGCAGGATGTAGATTATGAAACGGATTACAATAATTTAGATATCGAACTGCTTCAAAAAAATGAACAAGCTGCTCTGGCAGATATACATGCGTTCAACTTTGAAAAATATTATAAATTGGCATGGCTTCCATTGCTTGATTCAAGATATATTAAATCAATACTGAACGAGAAATGGGGACCGACTTGGAATAATGCAAAATCAGATCCGGATTTTATAAGTCATTTTGGTGATCTTATTCCAGAGATTGATAAGGTTGCAGAGCATATAGTTAAGGACATGGATAAAGTTCTCAGTGATGAAAGCTCCCATACCCTTGTACATAACGATCTACACCCCGGCAATACATTAGTTCACAAAAACCGAAAGGTATATTTCATTGATTGGGAAGAAGCACATTATGGTTCCTTATACATTGATGTAGCGCTTAGGTATAGAGAGTTTTCTCAAGCCGAGAACTATAGAATGTTGATGAATTCGAGAGGATTAAATCTATCGGAGGGTAAATTTAAACTGAATTATACAATTACGTCCAGATACTTGGGATTACGATATATGTCATGGTTTTTATCCACGTGGAAAGATGATAAGCGATGGCTGGACGAATTAAACAAGTATATAAATATGACTATATCCTAAATAAGATTGAAACTACTTTAGTGATGGAATATACGTAATATTTATGTTACGCACATTCGCCCTTGGTCTGGTATGTACACGAAGGTGATTTAGAAATAAAAAATAGAGAGGCATTTGAAAGAAAGATGACTAGGTACCTTACCAGTGCTGAAAGCGATATCAAGTACGAACATCATCTGTACGTATGTAATAGAGAAAGTGACGAACTACAAAGACATATCATGTTCCGGGACATATTAAGGAAGCATCCCCTATTGGTATCTGAGTACTCAAATTTGAAGATCCAACTGTCATCTGAATTCAGAAACAATCGCAAAGCCTATACTGAAGGGAAAACAGAATTTGTTACGAGGATAATGAAAGAGTACAAAGATGTTTTGTAGCATATTTCAGGTTATAAGATCAGATAAATTCTTATTAAGGACGGGATTTGAATGAGTAGCGTGTTACTGACCTCTTGTGGGTTTAATACGGAAGATATTAAAAATCAATTTCTGGATTTTATTGATAGAGATATTTCTCAATTAAAGGTCGCTATTATTACAACAGGATCCCCTATGAAAGAAAATAATAGATATGCACAAAGGGCAATGCAAGATTTCAAAGACATGGGGTTTCAGAATATTGAGTTTGTAGATATCGAATTTGATGACCCGCAAATCCTTTTACATAGAGATGTTATATATATTAATGGGGGGAATCCCTTTACTTTATTGTATTACGCTAAAAAAAGTGGTGCTGATGAAATTATTAAAACATTGGCTTCGCAGAATGTAATTATAATTGGAGTAAGTGCTGGCGCGTTAATACTGGGGCCGAATATTAACATTGTCGGTTACTTTACTCCAGAGATGAATACGATGGATGTAACGGATTTTAGGGCATTAGGTGTAACCGACAAGTTTATCTTTCCTCACTATGATCGAGAGGACATATTTAGAGATAGTACGAATAGAACGATTGAAGAGAGAATCGTTGAATTTGAATCTAATGAGAATTGTAAAGTGACAAGGCTTAGAGATGATGAATATATTTCGATTTTAACGAATCAAACACAGTAAAAGTCGTAAATGCTGAAGCTCTTAAGCCATAGAAGGCTAAGTAAATACGAGATGTTAGGCGAGATCGTGATATAGAAAGGAAGAGATTTGATGGAAAAGCATGTTAAAGAACTTTTTACTGAGGAAGTGCTTCATGAAGCAGCGCAAAAGTTTAATATTATTCAATCCAGTCTTCAAGATTTGGAAGGTTTTCAGAACTTTGTTTATTTTGGGGAGTCCAATGGTACAAATGTTGTTCTCCGGATAACACATAAATCCCATCGAACCGAAAAGGAGATTTTATCTGAAATAGATTTTATAAATCACTTGTCTTCTCATCATGTATCTGTTTCCAAAGCTATAACATCTATTCATGGGAAGTTTGTAGAGGAAATCAGTGATGGGGGATTTTATGCAACATCTTTTGAATTTTCTAGTGGAAGAAAGGCTAAAATCGCTGAAGAGAGCGATCTGTTCTATCAAAGAATCGGTGGTTATACAGGGAAAATGCATAATATTTCAAAGACGTCAAATCTAATACATAAATTAAACAGGAGACAATGGCATGAAAAAGAGTTTTTGATCCATATGAAAGAGTATTTACCTGCGGAACTTTCTTATGTAATGGATCAATACGAAATTCTGAAGAGAAAGCTTAGTCAGCTTCCAAAGAATACGGATTCATATGGAATGATTCATGGGGATTTAAATCATGGGAATTACTTAAATGTAGAAGACGATGTTGTATTTATTGATTTTGATGAAGCCGAATACAGTTGGTTTGTGAGTGATATTGCTATCCCGTTATTCTATGAAATTCCAATCCCTTGGGTAGTCGATGGAAAGCAAAGGTTAGAGATAACCAAGAGGTATTATTATAATTTCATGGATGGTTATGTTAAAGAAAATACAATAGATCGTACATGGTTAGAATTAATCCCTGATTTTATTAATCTTAGACAGTTTGGTGTAGTTTCCGCGATTTATAGAAGTTATAATTTTGATAACTATAACAACTGGAGTGATTGGGACAAGGAAGCGTTGAAATTCTATCTGAATAATATCGAGCATGATATTCCTTATATTGATATGGATTTTAGCAGGTAGTTTAATGTGGCATGGACTAAGCTTATATTATAAATGCATGACGTTTACTGAAGAAATCAACACTTAGGATGAATGAAGAGAAGAGGATCAAATGATGAGCTATAAATCCGTTTTAACAGATCAAATATCGGCATGTTATAACGATAAAAGCTGGTTTATTCCGCTGGAGGACATACTGAAAGATGTCACAATGGAAGAAGCATTGACTGAGGATGATAATAAACAAACCATTTGGTCCATCGTGAATCACCTTATTTATTGGAATGAAAAATGGCTTGAGCGTTATAAGGCTGGAGAATTTGTATTAAATCATGGAATCAACAATGATGAAACTTTTGTTTTGAATGAAGATCATTTGAATGATGCTGGCTGGAAGGAAACATTAAATAGACTTGAGCATGTTTTTATCAGTTGGAGAGTAGTTTTAGAAGAAACAGATGAATCTAAACTAACAAAGCAACTTCCAGAATATTTTAATGCTCCTTGGTGGGGAGTTGTTTCTAATCTAAGTATTCATAGTGCATATCATATTGGACAAATTATGTTATTAAAAAAACAAATTCGAGGTAGATAATATCAGATTAGACTACTATCCATTCATGGGAGTGAATACAATGTTGTTTTTTGAGAATCTGGCTATTTACAATTTCAACTTAACAACTGAAGAAGAAGCAACAATTTTAAGTCAGTTTATAGATGCAGACCATGACTTGTTATTTCCTTATTTTGAATGTAATTTTCGGGCATTTCCTGAGGATCGGGCATATATTGAAGAGCGAACAATAATAAGGAGCAAAGAGAAAGTTTTTGAAATGAATTATTCATTTATCGAGAATGAATTAGTTTATTGGTATAAGCCTCATGATCGAGACGATTTAATACATATTATTAATAGGGACAGGATTACTTATCGAAGCATAGTAGTACCAAAGAATGGGGGGCTGAATGACTGTAGATTCAAACTTTTTACATATGAGCATGCTATCTACAATGAAGAAGAAACTAGGGTGCTTTGGATAGAAGAGGCCATTGAAAATGACTATATCGAAAATATTTGTCCTAAAATAATAAGTCAAACAAATGAATAATTAAAAAGGATAGGTGAGATGACATAAAATTACTGTTTATTTGCAGCCGGAATAAATGGCGTAGCTTAACTGCTGAGAAAATTTTTGAAGGGTACAACGGATATGAAGTAAGGTCGGCTGGAACCGAAACTGGAGCAAGAATCAAGGTTACGGGAGGGCACATTGGATGGTCAGAATTAATTTTTGTTATGGAGAAAAAACATGTGAGAAGATTGAAGGAAAAATTTCCAACAAGTCTAAAAGATAAACGTTTAATCTGTCTGGATATTCCAGATGATTATCAATTCATGGATGAAGAATTAATAGAAATTTTGAAAGCAAGAGTGTCCGAATATATTGAAGTGCCCATCTAAATAAGGAGTTGATTATTTTGGACATCGAATCAGCTATATCTCTCGCGTTACAAGCTCATAAAGGGCAGCTTGATAAAGGTGGGCAACCTTATATTTTACATCCGTTAGCTGTTATGAACAGAGTGGAAAGCATGGAAGAGAAGATCGTGGCTGTTCTCCATGATGTCATTGAAGATTCAGAAGTTACACTTGAAGAGTTAAGAGGTTTGGGATTTTCGGAAGAAATTTTAACAGCCATTCAGTTGTTGACGAGATCTACAGAGGATAGTTACGAAGAATTTATTGAGAAGACAACAACGAATCGAACTGCAAGAAATGTAAAGATCGCTGATATTAAAGAGAATATGAACATATCAAGAATAATGAATCCGACGGAGGAAGACTATAATCGACTTGAGAAATATAGAAAGGCGTTGGAAAGATTAGAGCATGAATAACATGTGAAAGAAACTAAAAAGAGGTACGTTATGTCTCAGACGATGACAATTCCTAGAATACAGATAAAATTCCAAAGTGCTGAGTGGACAGCAGTAGTCTTAAGACAGAAGGATATAAATATCAAAGTAAGAGAAGAGCTGGGTCATCTACTGTTAGTAGATGCTAGGGACTGTCCTGAAATGTTTTTGTTAGCCAGTTTATTTCAGCACGCCATGTATACTCACGACATTATCTATTTTGCGAGAGAAGATGATTTAAGTTGTGATCTCTTGGTATTTAACGGTGCGATAACTCCAATAAATCAAAGAGATTTAAAAAATCTAAAAACAGTGATAAAGCATACACAGCCAGGAACTTATACAATTCCGTTGATAGATTCTCACGATGAATCCATGTGGAAGACTTGGCAACATTGGAAATACGATGAACAATTGAGAGTTATGGCGAACAAAGATTTAGCCATCATTAATGCATCTCAGCTGGGATACGAACTATTGATTCATCAATGTGCATACTTAGCAAGCTCGTATTCAGGGCATTCACATTTTGATCAGTATTCAACCAAGAAATCTATAGAACTGATTATACGTAATATGAAGCGAAATAATTAAATGAGGTATTTTATATGAGTGAACCAGTGCAGTTTTTTTATAATGATGATCTTATAGGAGTGTGGTCATCTGAAGCGTTTTTCTATGATGCATTTGAAGATACACAGTTAGAATTTCATGCGGATGGCACGGGATGTCATGCCTATTTAAGACCTGATGGTCAAGAGATTACCTTATTCCGATGGACGTTAATTAAGGATCGAATTGAATTTGAGGAATATTTCACGGTATCCATTGAGGTGAGTGAGGTTACGGGAGAAGAAATTTGCTCTACAGATCGATTTGAAAATAAATATTCAGCAAGGTTTTTCAAAGCGAAGGGATTAAATGTGGCTAATGAAGAGATTAATGTGATCGTATTCTATTCCCCTTTGATTGAAGGGATCAATTCACAATCATTTGGAAAGATTTCAAAAGCATTGGATAGATCACTTTTTGATGCAGCCATGAGACATGAGCAGGACATCTAGATCATGGAAGCTGGGCTGCTCAGAGTAATCTGTACAAATACTCAATGATTGGAGTCCAGGATGAGTAAATTAATTCTTATATTGATAGGTGTCCTTCTACTTATAACAGGTTGCAGTACTACATATAAGATCCATACCGATTCAACCAAAGAATTAACAAAAGAGCTGAAGGAACTTTTTCCGTCGATTGAAAAAGTCCATTTTACGTTTACCCGTCCAAATCTCTCTTGCAGAATAGACATGAGCAAAGAACCGAGTAAAGAAGAACTGGAATCAATTCTTACAGTAATCAAGAGATTTACAACGTTGGATAACATGAATGAGATTGCTCGTAGCGTTAAATGGGGACTGGAAATATCCAAAATTTATCTTGATATGAATACAGATGAGGATACGAAAACCATTGAACATGCTTATTATGCGAGATATTTCAAAACATTTAACGCTAGCGACTATTCTGAAACAAACATTGAGGGCTATAGAATTTGGTATGAAATAAATGAGAAATAGTGGCGACTGTACCTATTAAATTCTCAGAATAGCAATTAAACGCTACCCTAACCATTGAGAGTCTTATAAAGAATAGGAGTAAAATGAGTTGATTACTTTTAAGGAGATTTTAGAGCGTGTTACTTTCGATGCCGTTTGGGATAACTTGATTAAATACTATCCTGATATGGCTCAAATAAAAGAAAAATATGTAACAGTATATGAATCCATTCTTTTACAAAACCCTGCAACTAATGTAGTCGAAATGATTGTTCATATAGACTCGATTGATTCTGATGATGATAAGGATAAAAAAGACATCGAATATAGAGTACACGGAAAGAATAATTCACCTGAGTGGGAAGGATATTGGGATCTTTCTGCAAGTAAGTGGGGAGAATGGTTAGATTTTTATGTAGATCAACAGGTACTTGAGCAATTCTCAAATGAACAAATCGTCGCACTTTGTTTGGTTGAAATGACTTGGTTTGGTTTTTCTGAAGAACGAATCAAGGATCGGATTGATCATCTTGAAGATGATTAACAATCGGAGAGGATACATGGATGGCGGACATTATAAAATAACGGCTTCGTATCTAAAGAAGGAGGGTACTATTCCAGATTTTACTATATAAGATGGAGTCATTGGAGCTAGCCGTCAGGATCATGGCTGCTTTTTTTTATTTTTCCACTTCGCAAATGGAACATTGTGGGTTATATTGGATATGATTTGATCCTGTAGTAAACGATTGGAGCGGTGTTAAATATGGACTTAGATGAAAAGATACGTTTTCCGATTGGACACTTTGAGCCCCGATTTGAATTTACTGATGAGAATCGAAAACACATATTGGATCAAATTCCCGAGATTGCAAAGACCTTGAGGGAGATCACACAAGATCTTAATGTTGAGCAACTTCGTACTCCTTATCGTACAGGCGGCTGGACGATCATCCAGATTGTACACCATCTTGCAGACAATGATATGAATGCATACATAAGATTCAAAAGAGCATTAACTGAAGAGGAACCACTCGCAAGCTCGTATCGCGAGGATTTGTGGGCAGCGTTACAGGAGTATAAAGATTTGCCAATGGAAGATTCAATCATGCTGCTTGAAATACTGCACAAACGATTTCTCACACTGCTACGTGGTTTACAACCTGAGCAATTCAAGCGGAAGCTGCGAACAGAACTACTAGGTACCATTTCTTTGGATATCGCTATTCAACGATTGGTCTGGCATGGACAGCATCATATTGCTCAGATTAAATCTTTAAAAAGTGTCACAAAAATAGGAGTGCTTAACCAAGAAGAAATTTACCCTCATTGTCCCATGAAAATAAGAGTCATTGAAGTTGGGGGAGTAAGCAAACCGCAGCTTAAAGATAAATTACAGCAGTGTTCAATTCGAATGAATGAATACGGAAATAAACTGTTTGATGATGAGAAATTTGTCATTTCTCCCACCAAGAGGCGGCTAGAGACGGTCGAGTTATCAGTTAGAAATCTAGGGTTTTTGGATGGAGCTACGACCTTACAACTCTTTCAAATGGCGGGTACTCTTGGTTTGCAGTTATGTCCAATGGATTTGGGTCCCTTTCTTCGAATTCAGTATTCGGATCAACCTGAGATATGTAAATTAAGCCTGGATGAAAGAAACCAAGCACCATCAGGTTCTCTTACAATAGCCTCTAAACCTCTTACTGAGGATGATTATTTTCCAAAAGGCTTTTATCTCAGAAATATAGAAGAAGAGTTGTGGTTAAGAGGTTACATTGCGGATGATCTGCATGTGTGGAATCCTCATGACCGTTTTATCTTTTGCAGAACTTGACTGTGTTCGATAGGAGACTTGCATATGTACCATTACCGAAAGGGGCAAAAGAAAGATCTTACACACATTATTGAACTCTCTATACTTTGGCAGAAAGAAGACATTACAGTAGGCTATGAGAATGTGGCCTGGACCCCAGAAAAATTAGAAAAGAAGCTGAATGATTACTTTTATATTGTGGAGTTACAGGGTGTGGTTATCGGTTATGCCTTCGGAGAGATTAGGTGTGGAAACGCAGAGCCGGTCATTCCTCAAGCTGATGGTTATTTGGAAATTCATGAAGTGTATATCCATCCTGAACATAGGAGTAAAGGGGTCGGCAAAGAACTTGTTAGGTGTTTAATCGAGAAGGCAAGTGAGCACCAGATTGAGAGGACTCTGGTTGGATCGTCCAATCGAAAATGGAAAGATACGGCGTCATTTTATGAAGAATTGGGCTTCCATATGTGGTATATCCAAATGTATAAGTAGGTGAGGACAACATGATCCCAACAATTTACGTAATTTCAGGACCCGCTGGGGTAGGAAAATCGACAACATCGCAACAGCTTGTTAAGACATTGAGCAAAAGTGCGTATATTTCGGGAGACGCTATCAGTCATATTCCAGTGAATGGACGAGGTAAACCATGGTTATGCAAAGACACGTTTGATCTGACATGGAAAAATATATTGAGCTTAACCCGGAATCTGTTAGAACAGAATTATGATATTGTCATTGACTACGTTACTTTCCCTTCAGAAATAGAATGGCTTGTACAGCAGTTAACGAATTTTCAATTCAGGATCGTCTATGTTGTCTTGTTGGTAGATCGAAGTACCTTGATCGCCAGGGATCAATTGAGACCCTCAGAAGCACAGATGGGTGAGCGCAGTTTGGATTTACTAGAGGAATTTGAAACATGCTCAGAATTAAAAGAACAATATAAACTCTATACGCAGCAGTACAGGCGAGAACAAGTATCTGAAATTGTTGAGGAGTTACGAAACAATCTGAGGTTTATCTGGAAGGGAGGTCACCCGAGTTGAAGGCACTACCCAAAATTTTTTCGTTCATTCTCATTATTGTTGGAATCAGTATAGTGACACTTACCAAAACGATTGAACAGGTCATACCAAAATTGGGATATGCCGCGTTTCAGTCCGCAGGAGCAGGAAGTTACAGCCCGATTAACTATGAGATGAATTTGGACTTGAACTACTTGGTGGGAGGCATCTGCATCTTGGTGGGAGCAATGTACTTCATTCGTCACATCGCTTTCTTTCAACATTCGATCACCGAAATGAAAAAGAGAAACAAAGAATTTGAGGATAAATATAAATAATATCGGGTACTTGTACGCTGAAGTTAATTATATTAATTTTCAGGTGGGTGATCGGTATGGATGATCAAAATCTCTTGAATTTTTATTTACAATATTCAAATACCGACAACAAAAGGAGGGCCATCCCAATGCCTCTGCTGTCATATGTGAAGACTTTTTAACATCTGAATTGCCTCAGGATCATTATGATCTGGTCACCATGATTGGTTCTGCTCTTCAAGAGACAGACGCATACCGGAAAGGTTTGCAGAAAATATCAGAGGTGTTAAAACCGGATGCTCAATTCATGTATATGGATTTTGATAGATACCACAAAAAAGAAAATCTATTCGAACTCTTAAATGAATTGAAGTTTGAGCTAATACATATCGAAGAATATAATCGATTTTCAAATGTCAGTTTTTATTGCATGAAGATCAAAAAGACGGGGGTTTTATGAATCGAACTCTCATGATGTTAGGCATGGATAATGGATGCCCTTTGGAATGCGTATTAGTTCATGCTGTAAAATATTTATAAATTCTTATTTTAGCAAAGGGAGATATCATAATGAATAAAGGCAAAATTATTTTTTTGAATGGTGTAACGAGTTCGGGGAAAACGTCTATAGTCGAGGCGATGCAGTCATATGATGATCCGTTTTTCTATGTCGTGGCGAATGATTTATTTGAGAATACAATCGGGGATAAACATCTACAGACTGATTACTGGAAGTACCTAAGCGAAGCCATCATCATGATGTATCACACAGCAAAGGTATTCTCAGACCATGGCAAGCATGTGCTGATCGATGGGATTTTGGTGGAGAGACCGGAGCTTGCACCGCATTATGAACAAGTGAAAAAGATATTTGAAGGATATCCGCTAGAGATTGTGGAGCTACATTGCCCTCTCGATATCTGTCGTCAGCGTAACCTTGAACGGGGAGACCGCAGAGAAGACCAGTCTGAAGAGCAACATCGTATGATGGCGTCCGACATTCAGTATACGTACTCGGTTGATACGAGTCAGCATACACCTGAAGAATGCGCCGAGATGATTATCAACACGTTATTCAAAAGTGAATAAGGTTTCTTCTGTGGCATGAAACGAGGAGAATAAAAATGAAGCTGGGACGTCTAAAGCAAGATGGACCAGCTTCTTGACTATTTCAGCACAATAGCAGGAAGAAGGAGCAAACAGATATGCAGTTTGGGAAACATAAAGAGCGCTCGAATCGAGAAAGAATACTTCTTCAATTCATAACCTTGCGCTGGGAGAAGGATGTAAGAGGGG
This sequence comes from Paenibacillus sp. NN59, assembly GCF_057597225.1. NCBI lineage: Bacteria > Bacillati > Bacillota > Bacilli > Caryophanales > Paenibacillaceae > Paenibacillus > Paenibacillus sp. NN59. The sequence goes on from NZ_CP199678.1 coordinate 2,675,051, forward strand.
CCCCTTTTTCCACTGCCCGAAATGATATGGAGAAAGCCTTCCGTTTACCGGATATGCTGTTCAGTTACGACACGTCCTATGGTCTGCCTTACCACCGAATGCTCATTTTGCAGAACAAGAACGGTTTTGAGAAGATTCAAGATAAAAGTGTCATTCTGAAACCTACTGCAAAGAATTTCAAATTGGGTTGTGTTTTGATTGATAGTAAGGAGCCCGAATCTGAAACTTCCGAATATGATGTAACCTTCACCTACTTTCCAGAGTGTGGGAAACCAATCCGATATGACAAGCGATATCAGCCTTTGACAGAGCGGGCATTTGGATTGACTTCAAACGAATATGGAAGAGTGGTGTACAACGGAAGGCATATCTATCAGGATACCGGAGAATGGTACTACGAGTTAAATATATTGAATATGTTACTTACCGAGCAGAAAGACCCGAATGTGTTGATTGATCAGGAGCCGCTGAACGTATACAACCAGATTGAGATTTTATATTAATGTAATTTAGATACGAATGATTGATATAAAATGAGCGTTAGGAGTGGGACACATGATGATGAATCCTCAAGAGATTTTACCGTTAGTCAAACGTTTAGAAGCGAATCATATTGCATATTCACTGGGTGGAAGTGCGATGTTGTGTTTTCTTGGCTTGGTTGATTCCGTGAACGATTGGGATCTGATGGTCGATTGCTCAAAGTTCAAATTTATAGAAGCGATTGCTGGATATGAGTGGATCGAGAAGGAGAGCGGCGACAAACCTTTTGCAAGTGAATATAGAATGGAGGTTGAGTCGTTAAACGTGGACGTCATTGGCGGATTTGCTTTTGATGTAGATGGAAGACGACTGGAGTTACCTATATCGCCTATTCGAAATGTAAAATGGCACGGAATGCATGTTTCAAGTCCTGAAGTGTGGTACGTTGCTTATCAGATGATGGGTAGACATGAGAAAGCGGATTTGATTTTAGATTATTTGCAAACAAGCAATGAGTATGTGAATCAGGATCTGATTAAGAGCTTATTAGCGAACGACATTTTAACGTATGGGATTAGAAAAGGATTGAACACACTGCTTGAGACTTAACTTCACGAACAGAGGTGTATCAAATGCTATATCATTTCAGTGAAGAATCTGATATTCATATCTTTATACCAAGAGCGAAGCAGAATCGGCCTGAGTTTCCGGCGGTTGTCTGGGCGATTGATGAGCAACATGAATTCAGTTATTACTTTCCGAGAGATTGTCCTCGCATTGTTATTCGAAGAACGAACGACATTAGTGATGAGCATCATGAGTTGTTTTTTAAACACTCAAATGCAGACCTCATTGTAACGGTTGAGAACGAGTGGTACTCCAGGATCATGCAACAAACGTTGTATCGGTATCATCTGGATGCAGCGTCGTTTAAACTTTTTGATGAAATCGCAGGGTACTATATTTCTGATCAGGTGGTTACACCAAGTTACATAGAGAAAATCGATCATCTGGTAGATAGGCTTTTGGCCAGAGGGGTTGAGTTGCGATTCACGACAAATCTATATCCTCTGAGAGATGCTGTGTTACAGTCAGACTTCCAACAATTCGGAATACATCGTTTCAATCATGCTAAACCATTGTAGAGGGCGGGGAATAGCCAGCTGGGGGGATGACCATGCTTTCTGCCTATTGGAGGTATTTCTTATATGTAACTGAACATAAGTTGAACGTTTTCATTGAGTGCTGGCATGAAGGGTTATATTTACAAGGGATATTTCATGATTTAACGAAATTTTGTCCTCACGAATTTTTCCCTTATGCAATTAAATTCTATTCGGACCGTAAAGATGAAGTCACAGAACTAAGGTGGAAGAAGGCATGGCTTCATCATCAGAATCATAATAAACATCATTGGGAGTATTGGATCGTGAACAGAAATACAAAAGAAGCTCTGCCTATGCCGCAAAAATATATTATAGAGATGGTATGTGACTGGAGATCTTTTACGAGAAAATGGGGTCGTAGAGTCAAAGATTCCAATCTGGCAGAACGCATAATGAACTCGGAAGATATTATTTTGCATCCAAAGACGAGAGAATCGCTTGAACAGTTGCTTACTAGAAAGGGCGAATCGTGATGATTCATCTTCTACAAAGAGAAGGGGGAAGTTTGGTGTGAACAAAGAAACGGAACAACTGCTTTTAGCTTTTGAAGAATGGACGCTATTTGTCAAAATGTTGATTCGTCTCGAAGAAAAGACCTGGAACTCCAGTCTAGAAAAAGGAAAGTGGACGATCAAATCCATCGTAAGCCATATGATGTTATGGGATCGATATTTTTACAAGGAAGCGATTGAGAAAATTGCCCTGAATCAGCAGATTACGTTGAAGCATCTGGATTTTGATGAGTTTAATCGCAAAGCTGTGGAGTACGGGAACCGCACAGAGCCGTCCGAAATTGTCGACAAGGCGATCACGTACCGTCACAAAATTATGAATGATATTCGAGGGTTATCGGAGGAACAGCTTTATCAACGATATGTGGATCCAGAGAACAAAGATAATGTATTTTACATTCCCCAATACCTTAAAGATTTTATATGGCATGACCAGCATCATATGGAGCCGTTAAAACAATATCTGGCCGGGGAGGGATTATTGTGAGTATTCATACGATTACATTGGCTCAGGAAAATCTGATTGGTTCATTTACGGATGAGGTAACGCCGATTCTAAAGATCAAGTCAGGTGATTCCATACGTTTTCAGACGCTGGACGCAGGTTGGGGCACGGGAGTAAGTTATGCGAAACGAATCAAACCTTTTTCACGACAAGGTGAAAAAGATGGAGGGCACGCCTTAATCGGCCCACTCTATATTGAAGAGGCGAAGCAGGGAAAGACACTCGAGATCATTTTCAATGAGATTATACCAGGCAGTTACGGGTTTACTTCCGCGGGTGGATATCCCAACTGGCAGAATCAGAAATTGCATCTAACAGAGGTCGAAGAACTGTCTCTAAATTGGACACTTGATCGACAAGCGATGAGTGGCTCTTGTGAGGTACGGGGCAAGTCATACAGCGTATCCTTAAATCCATTCATGGGTGTCGTAGGCATGCCGCCAGAATCAGGAGGGATTCATACGACATGGCCGCCGCGATATTGTGGAGGGAACATCGACTGCAAGGAACTAGTACAGGGAAGTAAGTTATATCTGCCTGTTCCTGTAGATGGGGGTTATCTGGCGATTGGTGATGGTCATGCACGGCAAGGCGATGGGGAAGTCAGCTGTCAGGCGATTGAATGTGCCATGGAGCTTGTAGATATTACAGTGAATGTCATAGATGATATAAAGCTGACCAATCCACGTGCGCATACGCCTTCTGGATGGATTACCTTTGGTTTTGATGAGGACTTGAATGAAGCAACGGTTCAAGCGTTGGATGGCATGTTAGGCCTGATGGGCGAGTTATATGGCCTGGAGCGGGTAGAAGCGATTGCGCTGGGAAGCGCAGTGATTGATCTGCGTATCACGCAAATTGTGAATGGTGTGAAAGGCGTGCATGCCTTTTTGCCCCACGATGCTTTTATAAGTGATTCAAACTAGCAGCAACTCTGAAAAATTTGCATTCTGCTAAACCAGATTATATGAAGCCCTCTACGATGTCATTTAGTCTGATGTTAGAGGGTTTTGAAGATTTATCCCCTTTAAGTGTTATGTTTTCCTTAAATTGTGCGGAATGAATTAGAAGGGATCAAAATATTCTAAATAATAACAGAATATGTATTGACCCAAGGCTTTTCATGATACTATAATGAAATGGGTTTCATGAAATCCGTTTCATTAACTCCTAACAATTTCGTAAGCGCTTTCTGTTGAAGGGGGTTGGCAGGTTTTCAAGTTCCCATCCGTGACAGCCTTGTGATGAATTAAGTCACTCGAGGAAGTCATCCAAGTATGATGCAAGCTTGATTCATCTTTATCTAACTTTGAGGGGGAGCGTGTGAAAGATGAAGTTTGTGAGAAAGAAGAGGTTCAGCCTGTTGGTGATTTTCACCTTACTGGTAACCATTATTGCTGGTTGCAGTGGTGGAAGTACACCATCTGATACAGCGACCCAGCCACCGGCGGATAAAAACAAAGAAGCGGCAGTCGAACCTGTACAGGAAAAACAGGAGCCTAAGGTGGATTTGAACGGCAGAGCTGTTCGCATATCGAACTGGTGGGATGCATCTCCCAAAGGAGATTCGGAGGCAGATGAGCGCGCTCGTGAACGAATCAAAAATGTAGAAGAGAAATACAACGTTAAAATTTCTTACTTGAATACAGATTACGGAGCAACATCCGAGAAAATTTCTTCATCCGTGATGGCGAATGAACCATTTGCAGAGATTGTGCGTGTGCCTGACGGTAATATTTGGGGTCTTATGCAGGGCGGATTCCTTACACCACTGGACGAATATCTGAAGGATACGCAGATCAAGCTGGATGTCATCGATTCGATGCGATTTGGCAGTGATAAAGTATATGGACTGACGGGTTGGTATACCCCGAATGACAGCGGAATGTTTTACAATAAACGAATATTCAAGGAAGCTGGTTTGAAAGATCCGCAGCAATTGATGGAAGAGGATAACTGGAACTGGGATACGATGCTGGATGCTGCCAAGAAGCTAACCGTAGATAAAAACGGTGACGGCAAGATGGATCAGTATGGTCTGTCGGGTGCGTACTATGTACTTCACGAAATGCTGATTGGAAGCAACGGCGGCAAGATGTATGACGAGGCAACGCAAAAGGCAGCGTTTGATTCACCTGAATCCTTGGAAGCGCTTAACTTTTTGTATAGTCTGTACAACGACCACAAAGTTGTGAAGGCCAATGCCGGTAATGATTGGGAAGACCCATCCAAATTTTTCTCAGAAGGCAACATTGCGATGTACCCTGGCGGATTATGGGAAGTCGAAGGCCGTATTCTGGATAAGTTAAAGGACGACTGGGGTTATGTTTACATGCCTAAAGGTCCAAAAGCAAAAACGTATCTGGATACAGTCAACAGTACAGAAAGTTTTGTTATTCCTAAGGGCGTTAAGGATGCCGATATCATCGTGAAAATTTGGGAAGAGCTTCAGGACTTTGACAACTGGCAGGATAATCACCGTCTGTGGTTAGAAAACATTTTGCCTGACGAAGCTTCGATCGCTAATGCCATGAATGACAACGGACAGGTTGAACGTGTATACGGTGCTCGTGCTGGAGGATTAGGTGTTAAGGAAGCTCTCGGCAGTGTAACCGAAAAGTTCGTGAAAGGTGAAGTGACTCCATCTACAGGTGTTGCTCAGGTCATCGGACCTGCACAGGCAGGAATTCAGAAAGTACTGAAGGGCGAAAAAAGCAAGTAAAGTAAAATCATTTACTTAAGGGAGGCAACCCATGTTGAAAAAATTGATTTCTAACCAAATCATGTTCATCGTTTTGTTTGCCGCTTTGATTATGCTTTTGTCTGCATGTAGTGGTTCTAATGATAAACCAGCCGAGCCTGTTGCGACTAAACCAGCTGAGACGGAGACTAACACCACACCTGCCAAGGAAGAAGAGAAGGAAGAGGCTGTGCCAGCTCCTGATTTGAACGGACGGGTCATTCGCATATCTCACTGGTGGGATGCCACTCCCAAAGGAGATTCAGAGTCAGATGAACTGGCGCGTGAGCGAATCAAAATGGTGGAAGAAAAATATAACGTGAAAATCAAGTATCTGAACACCGAATACTGGTCTACATCTGAAAAACTGTCTTCCTCCGTGCTTGCGAACGAGCCTTTTGCGGAAATTGTCCGCATTCCTGATGGTTTCATCTGGGGACTTATGCATGGTGGATTCCTGACCACGCTGGATGATTATCTCAAAGACACTCGGGTCGAGAAGGATGTTGTGGACTCGATGCGCTTTGGCGGTGACAAGGTGTATGGTCTCGAAAGCTGGTATACACCGAACGAAAGCGGCTTGTTCTATAACAAGCGGATTTTCAAGGAAGCGGGTTTAAAAGACCCACAGCAGTTAATGGATGAGGATAATTGGAACTGGAATACGATGCTGGATGCAGCCAAAAAGCTAACCGTTGACCGCAATGGTGACGGTAAAATGGATCAATACGGTCTGGCTGGAGCACATTACGTGCTTTCGGAAATGCTGATCGCCAGCAACGGCGGCAAACTGTACGATGAGCAGACAGGCAAAGTGACGTTTAATTCTCCCGAAGCGATGGAAGCGCTCAACTTCCTGCATAGCTTGTACACCGAGCATAAAGTGATCAAAGCCAACGGAGGCAACGACTGGGAAGATCCAGCCAAATATTTCGGAGAAGGCACGATTGCAATGTATCCTGGTGGACTCTGGGAGGTTGAAGGCCGGATTGTAGATAAGCTGAAGGATGAGTGGGGATATGTTTATATGCCTAAGGGCCCTAAAGCGAACTCTTACTATGAACCATTCGGTCAGACGGCAGCTTATGTTATTCCGAAAGGTGTTAAGGATGCAGATGTGATCGTGAAGATCTGGGAAGATCTGCAAGACTTTGATAACTGGCAGGATAACCGCAGACTGTCTCTTGAAAATATTTTACCGGATGAAACTTCAATCGCGAATGCGATGAATGATGATGGCAAGGTACAACGTTTATTTGGCGGACGCTTCGGCGGTCTGGGTATCAAAGAGCAATTGGACAGCGTAACCGAGAAATTTGTGAAAGGTGAAATTACACCTTCCACAGGTATTGCACAAGTCATTGCACCTGCTCAGGCTGCGGCGAAAAAAGTACTAAGCGGAGAGCAAGACAAGAAAAAATAATGGATATAAGTTGACGGCCTCATATCTGTTCTCGGTTAGCCGGGAAACAAATTTGCAGGCCGTCCATCTGATTACGTTTAAGAGAGTCAGTTAAAGGAGGGGCATTGGGTGAAATTCACATTATCCCGAGTGACGATTGTCGTCGTCATGGTCATGCTCGTCGTGGTGTACGCGATATTTAGTTCCGGTGCGAGCGGTAATTCCAAATCCGGAAATCGAACATCAGATCCGAGCCGTGTGATGCCGATATCGGAGTCTGCTGCGGAGGGTAGCTATGATTATTATCTGCAGCAATACCAGAACGAGAAGCGGCCTTCCAGAGAAATTGTCATTCAGGGAGCAGATTACACAGCTGCTGAAGGAATGAAACCAGAGATGATCACAGAGCTCGGCGGCGAAACGGGCAAGTTTATACGAACAGAGGAGAGCGGTTCCATGCAATGGGACGTGGATGTTCCGGAATCCGGCATGTATCACATGACGTTGCGTTATTACCCGATTCAAGGAAAGAGCTCTGCGATCGAACGCGAGTTATGGATTGATGGGGAGATCCCTTTCAACAGTGCACGCAACATGAGCTTTCATCGGGTTTGGGTCAATGAAAAATCCGAAATTGAGCAAGACAATAGAGGCAATGACTTGCGTCCGCGTCAGATTGAAGCACCCATGTGGCAGGAGTCCATCCTGAGAGATAAAGAAGGCTATTATGAAGAGCCGTACCAGTTTTATTTTTCAGCAGGGAAACACTCCATAAAGCTTGTATCGACACGGGAGCCGATGGTCATTGATTCGATCAAACTACATCATTACGAAGAGCCGCCATCCTATGCGGAACTGAAGCAGGAGTACGAATCGAAAGGATACGCGGAAACAAGCGGACACTTGATCAAAGTTCAAGGGGAACAGGCCGCAACCAAGTCATCACCGACCTTGTATCCGATTACAGATCGATCCAGCACCTCAACAGAACCTTATGATGTTTCCAAAATCAGAATGAACACCATTGGTGGGAACAACTGGCGTGTGCCGGGGCAATGGATTGCATGGGAAATGGATGTTCCGGAGGATGGCTTATATAAAATTGCAATCAAAGGCAGACAGGAATTGCTGAGAGGCATATATTCCACACGCTCGTTGCAGATCGATAACCAAATCCCGTTCAAAGAAATGATGCAGATTCCATTCTTCTATGATTCGGATTGGCAGATGCATGTGCTTGGGAGCGAGGAAGAGCCGTATTTATTTTATTTAACCAAAGGAAAACATGATTTACGGCTTGAGGTCAGTCTTGGGGCCATTGCGCCTTTGATCCGTCAGGTTGAAGCCAGCGTGCTTGAGATCAATGCGATGTATCGAAAAATTCTGATGATCACAGGCAATGTGCCTGACCCATATCGCGATTATCAATTAGAGAAGCAGATTCCAGATATGGTGGAAGTATTTCATAAGCAAAGCGATATCTTGAATGCGGTTTCTGAAGAATTAATTCATCTAACAGGTGAAAAGAGTGATAAAACCGCGATTTTGAATAAAACCGCTTATCAACTGGCTGATCTGGCCGACAAACCGGAAACGGTTCAGAAACGGTTGTCTCAATTCAAAATCAACGTCGGGAGTGTCGGTTCTTGGCTTCTGGAAGTTCGGGAGCAACCGCTGGAAATTGACTATCTGCTCTTAGCTTCCCCTGATGAGAAGTTGCCAAACGCAAATGATTCGGCCTTCCGCAAAGCAGGGCATGAGGTTTCGTCTTTCTTCCATTCTTTCTTTGAAGATTACGACACCATCGGTAGCACAGCGGATGAAGATAAATCCGTTACCGTCTGGATTGGTACAGGCCGGGACCAGGCGCAGGTATTAAAAGCGATGATTGATGACACGTTTACACCGCTGACAGGCATTAGTGTCAATCTCAAGCTGGTCAATGCCGACGTGTTGCTCCGCGCCTCCCTTGCAGGAGAAGGACCGGATGTGGCGATGCAAGTAGGCAATGATGTGCCGGTTAACTTCGGGATGCGGCATGCGGCAGAGGATCTGTCTACGTATCCGGGGTACCACGAATTGATCAAACAGTTCAGGGACAGTGCCATGGTTCCTTATCAATTTGAGGATCAAGTATTTGCCCTACCGGAACAGCAAATATTCAATATGTTATTTTACCGGAAAGATATTCTGGAACAGCTTGACCTTGAGCCGCCGCAGACGTGGGAAGATGTGTATGCCATGATTCCGGTGCTGCAGAAGCATAACATGGAAATGGCACTGCCGCTTGCTCAAACCACAGGTGTACCGGTACTCGAAGTGAACCGGGCGTATGCAATGTTGCTCTACCAAATGGGTGGTTCATTCTATCTAGACCAGGGTGCGAAAAGTGGTATGGATACGGAAACGGGACTAGAAGCGTTCAAAGAATGGACGAATTTTTATACCAGTTATAAACTTCCGCTCACCTTTGATTTCCCAATGCGCTTTAGAACAGGTGAAATGCCAGTTGGTATTATGGATTACACCTTCTATAACTATTTGTCTGTATCTGCGCCAGAGATCAAAGGATTATGGGAGTTCATCCCGGTTCCAGGAATCAAGCAGAAGGACGGAAGCATCAAACGGGATGTGGCTAGTGGTGGCACGGCGACGGTCATGCTGAAACAATCCAAACATAAGGATGCGGCATGGGAATTCATGAAATGGTGGGTTAGTAAGGATGCACAAGTTCGATTCGGACGGGAAATGGAAGGTCTGATGGGAGCTGCGGCGCGCTATCCGACAGCCAACATTGAAGCATTACAGGAATTGCCTTGGCCAATCCGCGATTATCGCAGTTTGGAAGAACAATGGGAGTGGGTGCAGGGCGTGCCTGAAGTGCCTGGAGGTTACTTTACAGGTCGCCATCTGGACAATGCCTTGCGTGAGGTCGTGAATAACGGTACCAACTCCACGGATGCCATCTATGATTATGTGCAGGAAATTAACTACGAAATTCAGCAGAAACGAAAAGAGTTTAAATTGGACGGAATGCGCTAGGGAGGGACTCTTTTGCAAAAGACAGAAATGGTGAACAAAACCGGTTCTCGGCCCAAGCGCACGCCTGCCGGCATGCCGGGAAAATGGGAACTCTTTGTCAGAGATATGAAGCGGGATAAACATCTGTATGTCCTACTATCTCCGTATATGTTGTTATTTTTACTTTTTACTGTATTTCCCGTCATCATCTCCATTTTCTTCAGCTTTACTAACTTCAATATGCTGGAGTTTCCGCAATGGGTCGGCTGGGAGAACTATTCCAAGCTGCTCTGGAATGATGATGTGTTCTTGATTGGTCTCAAAAATACAATTATTTTCTCGGTGGTCACCGGCCCAATCAGTTACATCGCTTGTTTTGTATTCGCGTGGCTGATTAATGAGCTGAATCCCAAGGTGAGAGCCTTTATGACCCTGATCTTTTTTGCACCTTCAATTTCGGGAAATGTATTCTTTATTTGGCAAATTATTTTCTCGGGAGATTCGTATGGCATTATGAACGGTTTCTTGATGAAAACAGGCATTCTTTACGAACCGATCCTGTGGCTTCAAGATCCGAAATATATGCTGGCGATCATCATGCTAGTGCAACTGTGGCTCAGCTTGGGAACCAGTTTCCTGGCGTTCATCGCCGGTTTGCAGACCGTGGATCGTACGCTGTATGAAGCAGGAGCAATCGATGGGGTACAAAATCGCTGGCAGGAGTTATGGTACATTACGCTGCCTTCGATGCGGCCTCAACTGATGTTTGGTGCGGTCATTCAGATTACTGCGTCCTTGGCGGTTGCCGAAGTTGCTACGGCGCTAGCAGGGTTCCCAAGTGTGCAGTACGGTGCGCATACGATCGTCACTCACTTGATGGATTACGGAACGATCCGCTTCGAAATGGGTTATGCGTCTGCCATTGCAACGGTGTTGTTCGGTCTGATGCTGGGTTCCAACCTGCTTGTACAAAAGCTTCTGAAGAGAGTGGGGGAATAGCAGATGAAGATAGCCCTGCGTATGAAACGAAAAATCAACCGATCCTGGCAGGTCGACATCCTGCTGTTCCTGCTACTTGGCGGATTTGGCGCATTTATGGCGGTTCCGCTCATCTATGTCATTAATAATGCGTTTAAACCGCTGGATGAGCTGTTCATTTTCCCGCCAACCCTGTTTGTTCGCAATCCGACGTTCGAGAATTTCTCGGATTTGTTTCAGGTGATGAAAAATTCATGGGTTCCTTTTTCGAGATACATTTTTAATACCGTGTTTATTACTGCGGCGGGTACGTTTGGTCATATCATTCTGGCCTCGGCGGCTGCATACCCACTAGCAAAACATAAATTTCGCGGACACAAGGTGCTGTTTACAGTCATCGTATTGTCGCTTATGTTCTCGCCACATGTCACGGCAATCCCGAATTACATGATTATGTCGACCCTTGGGTGGCTCGACTCGTATCAAGCGATTATTATCCCTGCCTTTGCTTATCCGCTGGGTTTGTATCTGATGAAGCAATTTATGGAGCAGATCCCGGATGCACTTCTGGAGGCGGCGAAAATGGATGGTGCGAGCGAATACCGGATTTTCATACAGGTCGTTATGCCGCTCGTTAAACCGGCTTGGTTAACCCTGCTAATCCTGATGATGCAGATGCTGTGGGGAACGGATGGCGGCAGTTTTATCTACAGTGAGCAGCTCAAAACGATGCATTATGCCATGGGACAGATTGTGCAAGGAGGGATTGCTCGTGCAGGGGTAGGCGCTGCAGTAGCGGTCATCATGATGACGGTGCCGATCGTTACGTTTGTATTGTCGCAGAGCAATGTCATTCAAACGATGGCTTCATCCGGCATGAAGGATTAAGGGAGAGGGTGTTACAGATGAGAGTGAAATCATGGCTAATCGTTCTGGCAGCTTCCCTGCTGATTGCCGGATTCGGACATAACCAGGCTCATGCGGCACCGTATGAGGGATATACCTACAACTATTGGGGAGATGCGGTGAAGTCACCGATTGCGTTTCTTCCCTCCAGAGTAATCACAGGGGATGAGGCCGGAACAGGAGCATGGCAGTCTCCGCTGGATTTATATGCTGCGAAAGATGGCTTGCTCTATATTCTGGATTCAGGCAATGGACGGATCGTTGTCTTGAACGAGAAATGGGAAACGGTTCGGGTCATTCAAGAGTTTAACCATGACGGTAAAAAGGACAGTTTTAACAATCCTGAGGGGCTTTTTGTGACGGAAGCAGGTCAAATCTACGTTGCGGATACTGAAAACAGACGAATCGTAGAGTTGAATCAAGATGGTACTTTTGTACGTGCCATCGGTGCACCAGAGTCGGATGTGCTTAGTGATACGTTTGAATACTTTCCTCGCAAGGTTATCGTGGACAAAGCTGGACGAATCTATGTGGTTGGTCGCGGGGTCTTCGAAGGACTGATCGAGTTTGATAGTGACGGACGTTTCACTGGATTTATGGGTACCAATCGAGTGCAGTTTGATCCGGTCGACCTGTTCTGGAAAACCGTATCCACCAAGGAACAACGCGAGAAAATGATTCGGTTTATCCCGCTGGAGTTCAACAACGCGGACATCGATGATGGCGGTTTTATCTACACCACAACAGCGGACAAAAACTCGCTTTCTGCGGTCAAAAGGTTGAATCCCTCCGGTATTGACGTACTTCGGGTTAACGGTGAATTTGCACCGGTCGGAGACTTGACCTTCAATCGCTCTTCCTTCGTGGATATCCAGGTGTCCAGTAACGGTGTCTATCGTGCGCTGGATTCAACAAGAGGTCGGGTGTTCACGTATAACGAGGATGGTAATCTGCTCTATGTCATAGGTCAGCTTGGCAACCAGATCGGTACATTCAAAAATCCGGTCGCCATCGAAAGCTATGGGGACGCTATCTACGTACTGGATCGAGATCTCGGGCGAATTACGGAGTTCAAGGCAACAACGTTTGGAAGCCTGGTTAATGAGGCCAATCGGTTGTACAGCTCTGGCAAACATACGGAAGCCGCGAAGTTATGGCAAGAGGTGTTGCGCCTTGACGCGAACTATGAGATGGCCTATATCGGTATCGGCAAATCGATGCTGCGAGAAGGGAAGTACAAGGACGCAATGACCTATCTGAAGTTAGGGAATGACCGCGAATACTATTCCAAAGCTTTAGCGAAATATCGGAGAGAATACATGCGTGAATATTTCGGGATGTACATGACTGTAGCAATTGCCTTGCTAATCAGCGTCATCGTCTGGCGCCGGATCGCCAGAACAAGGAATGAGAGGGGGGTCAGAGATGTCGCTAATTAAGGAACTCAAATACTCTCTGCATGTCGCGGTACGTCCTTTTGACGGATACTGGGATTTGAAATATGAAAATAAAGGCAGATTGCGCGTTGCATTGCTAGTGCTTCTGGCTGTCACGATAACGATGATCTTGAAGCGACAGTTTGCCGGGTATGTTGTCAATGATAACTATCCGCTCTCGCTTAATAGTATTAACGAGTTCAAATATATCGTTCTCCCTTTTCTACTCTGGTGTATTTCCAATTGGTCCTTGACTACGCTGATGGACGGGGAAGGTAAGTTCAAAGACATCTTGATTGCAACAGGATATGCGATGCTTCCGCTTATTCTGGTCAACATTCCTAATATTTTACTAAGCAATGTGATCACGCTGCGCGAATCTTCTTTTTATTACTTGCTGGATTCGTTCGGTGTCATCTGGTTTGTGTGGCTGCTGTTTATCGGAACCAAGACAGTACATCAATACTCGGTCATGAAAACGATTACCACCATGCTGCTTACGCTAGTTGTCATGGGTGTTGTGATCTTCCTGGGCCTGCTTTTCTTCAGCCTGATCCAGCAGATCATCAGTTTCGGTTATACCCTCTTTCAAGAGATTACACTGCGCGAATAGGAGAAGAAGGGAGGTGCCTGATATGAGAAAAAAGCGTACTACGTTTGCAGCGGTCATCCTTATTGCAAGCTTGTTTATGGCTCAAAATATCAACTATGCGGAATCCGTATCTGAACGTGTGGTAACCACATCTGGCGATTCACAAGAGGCGGATCAGACTACGTCTCCTGAGACGTCTGCAACACAAGAAACTTCAACAGAACAAGGGTCTACGGCGGCGGATCCTGAACGTAAGGGGGAAAAGCAATCCGATGCGACCAGCTCTGAACCGCAGACGGCATCTGCGAATCAACAGAAGAACGAAGCCGTAGCTGTTCCTGAGGGGATGGAAGTTGTTACGGAAAAGGATGGCCTGATCCTGTATCTAAAGCCGGAAACGACAGAGATTGCGGTTAAGGATCAGAAGAATGGTGCGATGTGGTTTTCTAACCCGCAGGATCGTGAACAGGATACCATTGCGACCGGTTATAACAAGTCCCAGCTGAATGTGCAATTTGAATTGACGTATTACGATAATACGGGCAACGCGCTCAAATACGATAATTTTACGCACAGTGTAGAGAGTGGTCAGTTTGAAGTTGAAAAAGTAGAGGACGGCTTCAACGTTGTATACACGCTGGGTGAAGTCAAAAGTGATATTGAAGCTATCCCTAAATATATTAGCGAAGAACGTTTTAACACGTTAATTCTCGGGAAACTGGAAGAAAAAGATCAGAAAGAAATCGAGAAGCGCTTTAAATATGATGAGCAGAACAAACGTTACGAAAGACGGGATTCATCTCTGAAAGGCGTAGGTTTGTCCAAAGTAACCCGAATTTTCGAGTCTGTCGGCTATGATGAGGCACAGATTGCCATAGACAAAGCGGCCTACGGTGAAGAGGAAAGCGGGAGCGCAAGTGTCATTGTGCCTGTCCAGTATCGGCTGGAGCAAGGACATCTGCGTGTTTCCATTCCGGAAAATGGAATCCAGTATCCAGATACGATGAAAATTCAATCCTTGTCCCTGCTGCCGTTTTTTGGAGCAAGCGGTCCAAAAGATAAAGGATACAGTCTGGTGCCAGACGGATCGGGATCTCTGATTTATTTTAATAATAAAAAAACGTCAGTATCCCCATATAGTACGGCTCTGTATGGAAGTGATCATGCTGTAAATCAGCTCTCCCAGATCCAGAAGGAACAGAAGGCGAGAATGCCGGTGTTTGGTATGAGTTACGGAGACAAAGGATATCTTGCTGTCATTGATAAAGGTGATGCGGTTGCGTCTGTTGAAGCGGATGTCAGCGGCAGATTGAACCAGTACAATACGGTGCATTCCAGTTTTTCACTCAGCAGTATGGAAGAGGTTACCCTGACGAACGGCTGGCGTTCCAGCACAGTCAAACGGTTTCAGGCACAGCCTTTTCATAATGAAATGTCCGTTATCTATGAATTTTTGGGCGCAGATGATGCGAGCTATTCCGGTATGGCCTCGACTTATCGGGATTATCTGACGGAGCAAAAGAATCTCACCCGTTTAGGTGATGATACGGAACTCCCTTTTTACGTGGAATTGATCGGCGGTATCCCGAAGAAAAAGTTTTTCCTCGGCATCCCGTATAATGCTTACGAGTCGCTTACCACGTTCGAAGAGGCACAGGATATTTTAAAGGAAATGCAAAGCCTTGGTGTGGAGGATATCCAGCTTCGGTACTCGGGGTGGTTTAACGGAGGTATGCATCATGATATGCCGAAGTCCATCGATGTTGATAAAAAGCTTGGTGGCGCTAAAGGTTTGCAAAGCCTACAGGCCTATACACAAGAGAATGGTTTTGGATTATACCCAGACGTATCCTTCCTGGAAGCTTTTCCGGAAGCAAAGGGATTCAAGAAATCGTATGCTTCTCGCCAAATTACGGGTAAACTTGCGCAGTTGTTCCCGTACTATATCGCCTCCTTT
Organism: Paenibacillus sp. NN59; assembly: GCF_057597225.1. Classification (NCBI taxonomy): domain Bacteria; kingdom Bacillati; phylum Bacillota; class Bacilli; order Caryophanales; family Paenibacillaceae; genus Paenibacillus; species Paenibacillus sp. NN59. The sequence continues at coordinate 2,690,749 of NZ_CP199678.1, forward strand.
ACACAGGAGAATGAAGCCTCTCCAGGTTATGTCCTGAGTCCGGAAGCGGTGCCGGGCATTGTGAGCGGATTTCTGCAAGATTATAAGGAAACAGGACTTACAGGTCTGTCGCTTCGAGATTTAGGCGACCAGCTGAATTCCGATTTTAACCGCGCTAATGTGATCAATCGCGAACAAGCCAAAGAGGTTGTGATGAATCAGCTTGAGCAGGTACGCAGCTCGGATGCATCGCTTCTTGTAGAGGGCGGCAATAGTTATGCAAGCCCCTATGCCAGACATATCGTAGATGCACCTGTTAGCAACAGCGGGTTTAACATCACCGATGAAGCGGTTCCCTTTTTCCAACTGGTCTATCACGGCTTCGTGCAATATGCAGGGCAGGCCTGGAATATGGCGGATGATCAGGATTCCCATGTACAGATGCTCCGGGCGATCGAAACCGGATCGGCACCGTATTACACGTGGTTCTATGCAGATCCATCTGCGATCAAACTGACGAGTTTTGACGCGTTATATTCAGCCGATTATCGGCGCTGGATCGAGGAATCAGCAGAGCGATATAAGGAACTTAGGAATGTGCTGCAAGATGTACAGAATCAAACGATTGTTAAACATGAGAAGCTGAGTAAGGGTGTTTATCAAACGACTTACGAAAAAGGTAAAACGGTCATTGTGAATTACAACGATGCTGCTGTGGAGTGGAATGGCACACGTGTGGCAGCGAAGAGCTACTGGGTAGGAGGTGACATGCCGGAATGAAACTTAAGAAATTATCCCTAGAGCAAAAAAACAGATATTACGGTTTGTATTTCATCCTGCCTTGGTTCATCGGTTTCTTGTTACTTTTCATGGTGCCGCTGATCTCTTCGTTCCGATACAGTCTGAGCAATCTGCAGGTGTCCAATGAAGGGTTTACGCTGGAGTTTATCGGTTTGGCGAATTTCCGTGAGGCGTTATTCTCTCATGAATCCTATGTGAGAATGTTGACGGAATCTGTAATCAATATTGTCGTGAATACACCGTTAATCATTATTTTCAGCCTGTTTTTTGCGGTGATTCTGAATCAGAAGTTCCATGGAAGGGTGCTGGCGAGAGCGATTTTTTTCCTTCCGGTTATTCTGGCTTCGGGTATTATTGCAAGTATCGAAAACGGGGATTTGATGCAATCCGTTGTACGTAGTGCTAACGATATGACGGGCGGTGGACTGTCCGTGATGAAAAATCTGGATCTGACCATTATGTTGCTTGAATCCGGCATGAGTCCGATTTTGGTCGAATATCTGACAGGTGCGGTTAGCCGGATATACGAAATTGTCAGTCAATCAGGCGTCCAGATTCTGATTTTCCTTGCCGGTTTGCAGTCGATTTCTCCATCGCTTTATGAAGCAGCCAAAATCGAAGGATCTACAGGCTATGAAGCCTTTTGGAAAATTACGTTCCCGATGCTAAGCCCGTTGATTCTGACGAATCTGGTGTATACCATCGTGGACAGCTTCATCAGTGATCAGACGAGTCGGCTTGTGGTGGATACGGCCTTCAAAAGCTTTAACTTCGGGCTCAGTGCGGCGATGTCCTGGATGTATTTTGCCGTGATTGCACTGATTCTCTGGGTAACGACCGCCTTGGTATCCCGCAAGGTCTTTTATCAAAACTAGTATTCTGAAGGAGGCCTGACATGAAGACAGAAACCGCAGCAGGGCAACCGCCAGCGAAAAAGGAATGGCTGCATCGCCTGGGTTCCACGGCCTACTGGTTTGAAGCGATCAAGAAGTGGGCGTGGATTCTGGTTCGGTTTGTCTTGATCTTTGGCATTTCATTTGTCATTCTATATCCGATTTTATTGAAAATATCGATATCCTTTAAAAGTATGTCCGATCTGTATGACCCAACGGTGATCTGGATTCCGCGTACGTTTACGCTCGAAAACTTTAAACTGGTCTTCACGGCAATGAACTATCCCGGCGTGTTAATGAACACCTTATGGTTATCCTCTGCGGTTATGCTTCTGCAAACGATAACCTGTGTGCTAGCCGGCTATGGGTTTGCAAGAATCAAGTTCAGAGGCAGTGGTTTGTTGTTTGCTGCCGTAATATTTACCATCCTGGTGCCTACACAGACGATCATGATTCCGCTCTATCTGAATTTTAAGAACTTTGATGTGATGGGCTTAATCGAGCTGTTTCGTGGCAGTCCTGCTAATCTGATCAACACATACTGGCCGTTTCTGATCTCCGCAGCACTCGGTATGGGTGTGAAAACAGGTCTGTACGTCTACATTTTCCGCCAGTTCTTCAGAGGTATTCCGCGTGAGATTGAAGAGGCTGCCTACGTGGATGGTGCAGGATATTTCAAAACGTTTGGACGCATTATTTTGCCTAACGCGATCCCTTCAATGGTTACGGTCATGTTGTTCTCGTTCGTATGGCAATGGAATGACTCCTTCTTCACCAATATGTATTTGAATGAACCTAAAGTGATGTCGTCGATGATGTCATCCTCGGGCTTTACCATTGCGACGTATCTAACGGGCGGAGGCCAGGCTGCGGCATCTTATACACAAGACCCGTTTTTCATGTCCATGATGATGAATACGAGTGTGTTGATGGCGATTCTGCCACTGATTATCATTTATTTGTTCGTTCAGCGTCATTTTGTGGAGAGTGTGGAACGTTCCGGTCTTGTAGGATAACAGGAATCGGTGCAGGGATTAAAGGGGGAATATTTCCTTTATAACTTGAGAAGGACACTGAATTCGAAAAAATATAAGAGGCTGCCTACATAGCTGGCAGTCTCTAACCCATAGCCAATGAACGGTTTGGAGTGCAAAGATCTGCAAAGATAGACCAGGAAGAGGAGGATGAGGGATGCAAAGAGATACCCCAAAAGCAAACGATAGGCTGGATGCACAAGTCACGATTGATGGAAATATATGTTATCAGAGTATAGACAATTTTGGCGCGTCGGATGCGTGGTCGATGGAACCGCTAGGGAAGCATTGGAGCGAGGAAAACAAGGCGCAAATCGCCGATCTGTTATTTTCCAGGGAGCGAGGCATCGGGTTGTCCGCATGGCGTTTTAACATAGGCGCAGGTTCAACAGAAACCGATCAGGATCGAATTCCCGACCCTTGGAGAAGAGCCGAAGCTTTCAAAATATCAGAGGAGCACGAGTATGACTGGAGTAAACAGTCGGGCCAACAGTGGTTCCTTCAAGCCGCGCGTGATCGGGGAGTTGGGACACTTATCGCATTTGTAAATAGTCCGCCGGTATGGATGACCAAAAATGGGCATGCCCAGCCTGATCTTGAAGTGGGTTCGACGAATCTGAAACCGGAGTATAATGGAAAGTTCGCGTCGTATCTAATTGATGTTTTATCGTATTTCAAGGGAAAAGGACTTGCTTTTGACTATATTAGCCCGATCAACGAGCCGACTTGGGACTGGAATCAGTCTTGGCAGGAGGGAAATCGTTATAATAATGATGATCTGAAGCAAGTGATTCTGGAATTATATCGCCAGTTACAGCAGACCGATTTACAGACACGGATCAGTGCACCGGACGGTGTGGAAATTACGTCGCTCTTGGACGACGAATACTATCGTCAGTTTGCGGGAAGTGGTACGTATTCAAGCGGCGCTAACAAGCTGGGAACAGGGAAGTATCGGGAATACATAAAGGATATGATCGGTGATCCTGAGGTGAAAGAAGCGATAGGAAATAAAATGGCTTCTCATTCATACTGGTCTGACTACAGTAATCCGGGGGATGATCGGTTAGTCAGATTGAGGCAATTGCTGCACACGAACATGAAGCATTACGATGAAGAGAGCAAATACTGGGTGACGGAATATTGCATTCTGGGGGATTATGGTCCTGGACGTGATTTAGGGATCGAGCCAGCCCTTCATGTGGCAAGAACGATTCATTTTGATCTGGTGGAAGCGAATGCGGCAGCTTGGCAATGGTGGACAGCGGTTTCCAAAGTAGATTACAAAGATGGATTAATCTATACGGATTTTAATGAAAATGGCGATGAGCAAAATATTTTGACCTCGAAGATGCTGTGGGTACTCGGTAACTATAGCCGATTTATTCGGCCTGGTGCGAAGCGAATCGACTTGACCGGGCTTGGTGAGGAAGCCGACAGCGGTTTGTTAGGTTCTGCCTATGTCCATGTAGGAGAGCAGACCGTGACTGCTGTTTTTGTGAATCATGGTGAACATGACAAATGCGTGCAACTAGACCTTCATGAGCTAGGATTAAATGGACGAATTACGACAATGCAGTCTTACGTAACCAATGCGGAACTGGATCTGGTTTGTCAGGAGAGAGTTACCGCAGCGGAAGAAGAGCAATCTTTTATCGTGAACATTCCAGGAAAATCGGTCGTGACCGTCACTGGCTGTGTACAGAAAGTGGAAAGTAAAGAGTAAGAGCTTTACTTCATATTGCCCATGACATCATGAAGCTTGAACCATGCAGAGATGTGTGATTAAGCCATAATCTTGTCATGGGCTTTTTTCGGATTATGCGATCTGCCAAGATTAGATTAAACTCCAAATTGTTTGAGATGATGGTCCAGATGTTTATAGATGCCTTTTCCCCATTGCTCAGGCGTTAGTTTTCCGAAGAAAGGATGAGGATGATGGGAGCAGTGATCTGAGCCGTTTACTTGAAAAGTGGTAATCTGCTGTTTCAGCTTTTCTTTCTCCGTCCTAAACACTCGATCATCATCAATAACGATCGTTGGAATGGTCGACATATTTTGTGGTAAGGGCTTTTCATTGTAAAACATCGGTTTGGCAAACCGTCCAACAAGTCTTCCGAGCAACCCTCTCGGCGGGAACGTATTACCCAAGGGAATATCATGAAAAGCCACACAGTGAGCTAACATTTGAGAAACCTGCATGGTTCCCCACAGAGGTGTGGAATCTTCACGGAGTCGATCAATACGATCTGTAATTTCAGAAGCATGCTTTGTTTCAAAGATACTTTTCATTGAAGCACCCCGATCCATTATAGTAACTGGTGAACTAGAAACAGGATCATTCCATTATTGAGAGGTTTATTCTGATATGTTCAACAATAATAAAATATGGTAAGTTTAGTCAATGAAAACGAGGAAAATAATGTTAGCAAAATGGAGGCGGATACCATGGAAAACAAGGAAACATTTAATCTCGTAGTGAGTGAATATGAGCGTTACAGACCTGTCTATCCGAGCGAAATGTTTGATGATATTTTTACATATGCGAAGCTTGATAAGCAAGATTCCATTCTTGAAGTTGGTTGCGGAACAGGGCAGGCCACTGGTGGTTTGGTGAGTAAGGACTACACCAACATTACGTGTATTGAATTAGGTAGCAATTTGGCACAGTTTACCGCAGATAAATTCAGATCGTATCCATCCATTCAAGTGATCAACACTTCGTTTGAGGAATGGAATGATGGAGGAAAGCTTTTCAAGTTGATGGTGTCAGGCACAGCCTTTCATTTTATTGATCCAGAGATCGGCTACCGCAGGGCCTGGGAAGTGCTTGAGGATGAGGGATGCATAGGTTTTTTTTGGACAGTTCATGTTCCTGGCTACGACCAGCTGCATCGAGAAATCCGTGCGCATTACATTGCGCTAGCCCCTCATTTGGATGATTCTCAATATCCTTCGCCTGATGAAGTCATTCAGGAGCGCAAAGAAATAACGGAGCTTTCGGGCTTGTTCACAGACATTAAGGTCAAGGAATATAACTGGATACAGTCCTGTTCGAGCGATGAATATGTCGCACTTTTAAATACAAATTCCAAGCATCAGCAGCTTTCTGAGGATGTTCGGAGTGAGCTTTTGGGGAGAATCAAACGTTCAATAGATCATGCAGGCGGAACGATAGACAAACATCACAAGGTCGCTCTTTTTTTAGGTAGAAAAAAAGTGTAAAAATACAGGTTCTATCATTTTAATCAAGAGGAGGAAAAGGAATATGACTGACCCGCGTTCAACTTACAATATCCAAACCGCAGTATTAAGTTTCGAAGCTGAATTAGAGAGGTTAAAGATGCAAGCCGGCATGGGATGGTCCAAAGAATTTCGTAATCTGGCGTGGTATGGGCTCAAAAATGGAATGCGTGTTTTAGAGGTCGGAAGCGGACCCGGCTACATCACGGAACAATTATTGAACAGTCTACCGGGCAGCGAGATTACCTCGCTTGAGATAGATCGTACGTTACAAGCGCAAGCCAAAGAACGGCTGAAGGACGTTTCTTCGGAGCGACTGCAATTTGTGGAATCTTCCATTTATCAGATGGACCTGCCGGATAATTCATTTGATTTTGTGGTGGCTAGGCTGATCTTTCTTCACCTGAACAATCCGATCGAAGCTGCGCAAGAAATTTATCGTGTGCTCAAGCCTGGTGGCCGGCTGGCCATTATTGATGTTGACGATGGTGTTTTTGGCGCAGTGAATCCAGATATACCGGCGCTATATACCGTATTAATGAAAATCGCGGGCTATGTAGCCCAACATGGTGGGAATCGGTTAATTGGCAGAAGTTTGCCGCGGCTCCTCTCTGAGAGTGGATACATTGATGTTGACATCGATGCGGTTGTTCAACACAGTGACATCATCGGGATGGAGGGTTTCAAGCAACAATTCAATCTCCAGCGTTTTGTACATTTTGTTGAGAAGAGTATCATTAGCCGGGAGGAGTTTGCCCAGTTAGAGCGAGCTTTCGAAGCTATAAATCATTCATCAGAAGCCTATGCCATGATGAATTTTATTACTGCTTGCGGCACGAAGCCATTGTAAGGGCTATGAGGGACGGAGGATGAAGATGAGGAAGAATATCGTTCATGCTTTTCAGGAAACAGTCGCTCGAGGCGATCATCAGGGGATGATCAACTTATTGAAAGAATATGAACAATCCGGCGAACTAGCTGTGAATGAACGAGGCTGGGTATACTGGAATATTTCAGATGGTTATGCCCTTTTAAGAGATCCGGAGCCACTTTATGCCAATCATTTGGCATTTTTCGAATGGGGGAAGCAGATTCTCCCCCCTGAACAGTACCATTGGGTCGTTTCTGATTCTACACAGGCTTTGTCGTTGTCTCTGGGGAGCGTCTAGCTTATCTGTATCACTCCAGAGACGAAAGAGAAGTAGATTTACTTATGCATGAAACGATGCATTTAATAGATCACATCGATTGGGCTTCCTTAGAGCCAATGAAAAAAGAAGAAGTTGTCGGCAGTTGGGAAGATGTGAATTCGAGCAGAATATCACAGAGAGATATTCACATTGCGCTAAACAATCTGGCTTGTATTCTAGCGGATATTGAACAGTCTGAAGAAAGTGCGAAATTGTTCAGACAGCTACAAGATAGCGGGTACGTCTTGAATGGATATGCCTTTTCCAAATATATTTATTCGATCTGGAAGTCGGAAGGTTTAGGAGCTGTTCGGGAAGTAATGGTGGCTAACAAATCTTTTGAGTTCCCTGAACTGACTAAACATAGTCCTACTCTTGTTGAGATCGGAGATCAGATTTAAGCATGCAATAGTGAATAGCACTTAATGGAAATAAGAAAGAAGGAATCCTAAAATGATACATGACATCTTGTTAAATCGATTCCCCAATGTAAAAATCTTCGAATTAACTGGCGGTTATACGAATATGACCCTCTTACTTGAGGGAACTGACATGAAGAGGGTTGCCAAAATCTATGATGTGAACAACGCAGATGCAAAGACAGAAATAAATGCACTGAGGCTGTTAACTCATTCTGGGGTGACTCCGCGAGTGTATGATTTTTTTGAACAGGATGAACGGCTATTTGTAATGATGGACTATGTCCCGGGCGTAAATGCACAGACGATTTTGGATCAAGATGGACTTGAACAAGGCAGGAGAATGTATGAGCAACTGGGTAAATATCTTGCCAAAGAGGTGCACTCCGTCAAACGAGACAATAAAGACACAGAGTTGCCTGTTATCATGAAATCCGCTGTTGCTGTGGATGGACTTGAGTTCATCCCCACCGGAATCATGAGCATGGCAAATGAAGTGTTAAGCACTCCTGATCATGGGGAACAAACTCTGATTCACGGGGATTATGAACCACATCAAGAATGCCCACCCGGATGTACAGAAGGAATGGTTGCGAAGACTAGAATGGACGCTTCATACGAACTTTAGTGTAAATGAATAGCGAGATGAATCAAACCTAAATACCTAGGCCTATGTGAAAGGAGCGATGCAGTATGAGAAAACAGTTGAATATGTGCATTAGAAAACGAAGAAAACCATTAGGAGGAATTTTAAATGACTATTCAGGTGAGACCTGTTTCGATGGATGATTGGTTTGCTTGTACTCAATTACAGATAAGTGAAGAACAGAAAAAAGCGTTCCCTGCACCCGTGGTATATTGGTTGGCTGAGTCAAGGTTTGTCACTGACTTTCAACCCATAGCCATCTACAAGGACTTAGATTTGGTAGGTTTTGCAGTGTACTCCGATCAAGAGCATGACGAGGGTGATTATTGGCTGCCTGCTTTGATGATTGATAGTAAATATCAGGGTAGAGGATATGGAAAAGAAGCGCTTCGTGCTTTGATTCAAAGGATGCAAAAGACACTAAACTGCAAACGCATTCTAATTGGACATAGGCCTGATAATCACGTTGCCGGCGCCTTATACGAATCTCTTGGTTTTCAGCGGATCAGTGAGCAACTTATCGATGGTGAGGTTGTTCGAGCTCTGAAATTCGGCATATAAAGGGTTTGAATAACATCTTTATGATGGATTGAGCCCATGAGCCTCAACTTGTTTAGAGAGGAGGGACAGACGAAGATGAACATATTTAAAAGGCTGACCTTTTGGTTAGTCCTTTTCTCATTACTGGTGTGTTTCAATAACCTAACGGGCAATGACGATAAAAACATTTTGATATATTTAACGAATCCATTCAATCCACTATTAAACCGCTGGCTAACAGACATCAATATGAACCCGGAGACAACGTACTTGTTTAAGCCTCTCATATGTGGATTACATCTGCTTTTTTGGACAGCGTTGGGTCTGATTATTGATAAATTAATAAAGAAGAGTAAAAACAAGGAGTAAATCGGGAGGTACTATTCAATAATGGTTGATCCACCACGTCGTAGACTGAGAGCTATGACGTGGTTTTTTTATTTCCAGCATGTAGATACATGAAATCCTTTGGAATCATTTGCAACAATTGTGATCAACAATACAGCAATATAGTTCATATTAGTTCGAAATATCTGTGATACAATTCATTGTAAAGCGCTATCATTACAAATGATTAAACTATATTGCTATTTGTATTCAGAGAAGGGAGATCTTTATTGAATGTTAACTATACACACCCCGACGAATATGGCATTGCAGGAAAATGAAGTTTATGTGCGCTCGGAAGCTGACAATTTTCAGGATGAATGGCCCATTCATACACATAACGGGTATGAGATTCATTATTTCATCCAAGGGGATGCAACCTTCTTAATCGGTGATCGAATCTATAAGCCGAAGCCCGGTGATATGTTTATTTTCAGAGGTGGAGTTCCTCATCGAATTAATCCTTCGAGAGAGATTGTGTACAAGCGAAGTTTTGTTAATTTTACGGAAATATTGCTATTAGATATGCTCGAACTTAGTCAATTAGAGAATCTGATGTCTATTTTCCGTCACCCCGACGGTTTATTGGTACATTGGTCCCCGGAGGAGCGTGAATACATCTCAAATACATTTAAAGGGATTAAAGAGGAGATGGATGCCCGAAGTGCGGGATGCAAAACGATGGTTAAATTGATTCTTACTCAGTTGCTGCTGCGGATTTATCGAAAAATGACTACGGAGCAATCGGTCGATCCGATTCTGATTTCCTCACAGAAGCAGTCCAGTGTGAGCCGGGTTCTTCATTATTTGAACCAAAATTATGCGGAGAACGTTTCGCTCGATGAACTTTCCAAAACGCTGCATTTGAATAAATATTATATTTGTCATTCTTTCAAAGAAACAACGGGATATACCATCAGCAATTATGTCATACGAAAAAGGGTGGCAGAGGCCAAAAAGCTGTTGCTATCTACCGATGCACCGATTTTGTCTATATCCGAGACATTAGGCTTCAATACACCTGTGTATTTCAGCAGAGCATTCAAACAATACGTCGGTGTTTCTCCACAGTTGTTCCGTAAAAACGAATTGCTTCATGTATCCCAAAATCATTAATTCTTCTTAAGGAGAGGTTAAAATGACAAGAAAAACATGGTTTAAGATGAGCATCAGCGCGTTACTGACAGCGGTGCTCATCCTGCTGAGCGCTTGTGGAGATGCAGGTAACAACGCTAATGGGAAACAAAAATCTCTTGATTTCTTATGGTTCTCTGATGGGAAAGAAGGAGAAGTCATCAAGGAGGTCATTAAGGAATACGAGCAAAGTAATACTAACGTAAAAATCAATCTGATTGAAGTCGGCTTCAAGGATATTCAAACCAAGTTGAAAACGATGTTATCCGGAGGTAAACCACCAGCCTTGAGCCGGGTGACGGATACGGGGTCTTTTGCCAATCAGGCTGTTGATCTTACCCCTTATGTACAGAATGCGGAACAATTCCAAGATCAATTTATCGACTCGCTTAAACCTTACTATGTTATGGATAACAAACTGGTAGCCGCACCGATGGATGTTACAGCAAATGGATTGATTTATAACAAAACCTTGTTTGTTAAAGCCGGTGTCAAGGTGCCAACTTCTCCAGATGAAGTATGGACTTGGGATGAATATATCGCTGCATTAAAGCAGGTGATGGACAAAGGTGGAGCACGATATGGTATGGTTTGGGATGTCACTCCCCATCGGTGGTCTACGCTGTTGTACCAGAATGGCGGAAGCATCTTGACAGAGGATGGCAGTGCAGCAGCGATTAACAGTGAAGCTGGGATTCGCTCCATGGAGATGTTCAAACAGCTTCATCAAGAGGGTATCATGCCTGAATCGGTATGGCTGGGTGGAGAAAATCCGAACAACTTGTTCCGTTCCGGAACGGTAGCGGCGCACTGGGCTGGCAACTGGATGATTAGCAATTATAAGGATATTACCGACTTCGAATGGGGTGTCACCTACATGCCAAAAGGAACGCAGCGTTCTTCCGTACCCGGAGGGAAGTTCCTTATGGCCTTTAAGGGCAGCGGACAGGAAGAGGAAGCTGCAAAGTTTATTGAATATTTGACGTCCAAAGAAGTGAATTCCAAATATAATCAGGAGTCCTTGTTCATGAGTCCAAGGAAGGACAGTTCCACACTGAATTATGAATTTGGCAAGGAGATGTTTGAAGTTTTCTCGGATGAACTGAAAAACAGTTCGCCTCTTGCAGCGAATGATTGGTCCAGACAAACGCTTATATCCAAGATTTCTACGGATTTGAAAAATCATATTATGGACGTGTTATCCGATAAAGCAACCCCGCAGGATGCATTGGATCAGATGGCTAAGAAGATCAATGAAGCCATTGGCAGTCAATAAGGGCTAACCAAACACAAAGTTAAACGTAAAGCCAAATGTTCATCACAACCGGGGGCTTAGCGATTCCAGTTAGGCCTCCCTTTTGTTTAATTTATAGGGAAGGGGCACGCAGATGAGTGAAGCACAGCGAACAAATCATAAAACATTGACCAAACAGAACAGGAAACTCGTTATCGCTCCGTATCTGTTCATACTTCCGAATCTCCTGATCTTTAGTACATTTATTGTCTTTCCCTCTTTATTGGGGCTGTACTATTCATTCCATGTCTATGATGGGTTGAATCCGATGAAATTTAATGGGCTGGACAATTATATGAAGATTCTGACGGATCAGGAGTTCTGGTCAACCATAGGGCGAACAGGCGTTTATGCTGTCATTGTTGTTCCGTTAATTTATGCAGCGGCTTTAGGCATTGCGTTGTTGCTGGCGCGTGAGATTCGTATGCGCGGTTTCTTCAGAGCTATCTTTTACTGGCCAACCATGATTTCCTTTATCATTGTAGGTTTAACCTGGAAGTGGATTTTCGGAGATTCCTTCGGCATTCTGAATCATCTGTTAACGATGGCAGGTGCAGAACCCGTAGGCTTTCTAACTTCATCTTTCTGGGCCAATACGGCCGTTATTGTAGCGACGGTATGGTCACGAGCAGGATTTTTCATGGTCATTTTTATTGCGGGGTTACAAGCTATACCCACAGATTATTATGAGGCCGCTCGCTTGGATGGAGCAACGGGCACCAAAGTTTTTCGTTATATTACCCTGCCGCTATTGAAGCCGACAAGTTTACTCGTGGTTATGCTTTGTCTGATTGACGCGTTTAAAGCCTTCCCACTTATGTTTGCGCTTACAGGCGGTGGGCCAGGTAAAGAAACGACCTTTATTGTTCAATACATTTATGAGATTGGATTTAACAGGCAGGAATTAGGTCTTGCCAGTGCCATGTCCGTTATTTTGTTTATACTTATTGGCGGTTTCTCGGCACTTCAATTCCGCTTATCGAAAGGAGGAGCTGTCTGATGGTGATGAAACCTATGGCCAAAATTGCAATCTACAGTATATTGAGTGTGGCCGCAGTGTTATGGCTCCTGCCTGTACTATGGGTTGTGATCTCTGCTCTGAAAACCAATAGCGATCTATACAGCTTTCCTCCTAAATTGTGGCCAGATCCAGTGACCTTCGAACATTTCAAAGCGGCATTCAAAAAAGGTGATTTTGGCTTGTATTTTATGAATAGCACGATCGTTACGATATCTTCAACGTTATTGCTGTTATTGATCAATTCCATGGCAGGGTTTGCACTCGCCAAATATCGCTTCCGTGGAAGCTCCATTATACTTATTGCTTTTATCTCAACACTTATGATCCCGATTGAGGTCATTATGATCCCAATCTTCAAAGTGCTAAGTGCACTTGGTTTATATAACAGCCTGCTTGCCATCATCATTCCGCCTGCAGCAACGCCGACAGGTGTGTTCCTTATGCGGCAATATTTGCTGACCGTACCGGATGAGTTGTTAGAAGCGGCTCGTATGGATGGAGCTGGCGAATGGAAAATTTACTGGAGCATTATTCTTCCGATAGCCAAGCCCATTCTGGCTGTACTTGCGATCTTCTCTTTTATGTGGAGATGGGATGATTTCGTATGGCCGTTAATTGCAATCAGTGATCCATCCAAATACACCATTCAGCTGGCGCTCTCTAATTTTATTGGGGAATACAATGTCGATTGGGGAAGCCTGCTTGCGATGTCCGTCATTACGATGCTTCCGGTCTTAATTGTATTTATGGTTTTCCAGCGTTATTTTGTCAGCGGTATGATTACTTCAGGGATGAAAGGATGAGTTAAATGATAGAATCCACCCAGGGCGAGACGGAAACTTTAAATTACAAGCCGATGAAACTAGGCGGAGATCAAGTGATCAATCATTGGTTGATCAATGGTATATATACGGAGTCTGTTGCGTTTGTTCCAACAACGATGGAGGGAGATATTAATGATTGGCTTATCGATGGATTTGCTATTCACGAAAACCCGTGCAGGCAGGAGTTTGTTGAAAATAGAAGATCACAGCCTGTATCCCGATTTTTCGATCAATGGAGTGAGTTCCCGAGTCCGGGAGATCCATTTCGTGGAGAACAGGATGAAAAGCTATGGGAGATTTATTCTCCCTGGGGTAATCCACGAGTAGAGAAATCAGGTTTCTGGTTTGTACCTACTCATCTGCGTAGCTATGCCGCGACACGTCTGATCTCTCCGACCGCTCATAAGGCGTCATTCCGAATCAAAACGTATGGAAGCCTGACACTGTGGATCAATGGAGAACAGGTCACGGATTTTGCGCCACTTGTTCGTAATAAGGAGCAGGAAATCGTAATTCAAGCAGAGCTTACAGCCGGAGTCAATGAGATTTATGCCTGCTGGGAGGATTTGGCTGAACGAGATACGATGTATGCTTTTGCCTTAGAATACCTTGGAAAAGAAGAATTGCAAGTTTCGTTGCCTGTTGCTTCCCATTTGGTAGAGCCTGTGCGATCCGCCGAGCGTGCTTTGGAACAAGCTTATTTTCCTTCTGATATTTTTAAAGGCGAACAGATTAAACTGAAGCTTCCGCTTTCCTTGCCAGATATCGTCAGAGAGATGCGTGTTGAGTATGGCAATTTCTTTGATGGCACCGAAAATAAGACGATACAGATCGCCGAGAAGGAAGCGGAGCTGGTTCTGGGACATACCAATGAAATTGGACATCATTACGTCTATTTCACGCTGACCCTTTCGGTTTCAAACGTAGTTCTCACCAAAAAGTTTGGCTGCCAATCCTACGATACCCGATATGATGAGGCTGCTCAACAAGCCAAGGATATTGAAGCCCGCAAATTGCTGGCTCTGCAATGTATTGCCGAGAAGGGTAGCTCTAACATTCACACAGCGATCGCTATGCTAAAAACAAATGGCAATGTGCAAGACGCGGAGACCATGTTGTTAGAAGGTGTGGAGGGTATTGAAGAGCGGAAGGATTGTAGTGATTTTTATCTCGTAGGGCTGTTCCGGCTATGGAGAGATGAACGAGATAGCGGGTTGTTCAGTGAAGCATTCTGGGAGCGGGTAAAAGCAAGTATCCTGAATTATCGGTATTGGATCGATGAACCTGGCGATGATGTGATGTGGTTTTTCAGTGAGAATCATGCGTTGTTGTTCCATACGAACGAACTGTTAGCGGGGCAATTGTTTGGGGAAGAAATGTTCACGAATAGTGGTGAAACAGGTGAAGTACATCGTCAGAAGGCAGAGCAGCGGCTTGCTTTATGGTTTGAACGCTTTATGGAAGAAGGATTGGCTGAATGGAATTCTAGTGCGTACATTCCCATTGATGCCGTTGGACTCTTGCATATTTACGAGTTTGCTCAGAATGAACAACTTAGAAAGCAAGCGAAAAAAGCAATGGATTTGTTATTTTATTATATTACGATTCAGATGCATCAAGGGGTGATGTCAACCACGTTTGGCCGTAGCTACGAGAAGGAATTGCTGGGGAGTTATGCCGCGGGGACAACGTCCATGTGCTGGATCGGTTATGGTGTCGGTCATGTAAACAATTATTCGATTAGTAACGTGGCTCTAAGTTTATCCGATTATATCCCTCCTGCGACTTATCAGGAACATCTCTTGCTTGAGGAAAATCAACAATTAACGTTTACCAATCAGCAGGGCAAGGGAGGGTATGCCAAACTCTATCACTATCGAACAGCAACATACGCCCTGTCCTCCATTATAAACTTTAGACCAGGCAAGCCAGGTTATCAGGAACATGTCAACCATCTGTCCCTGTCGCCAGAGGCGCAGGTATGGGTGAATCATCCCGCAGAGATATACAAACATGGGGATGGTAGACCTTGTTTCTGGGCTGGAAATGGTATTTTGCCTGACGTTGTTCAGCATGAAGCAATCGCTTTGATGATGTTTGATATTCCGGCAACGCATACTTCGGATTGGACACATGCTTATTTTCCTACGTCATTTTTCACGACATGGGAGAAACATGAGAACTGGTATTTTGGCTGTCTGAATAAAGGGTATGTGGCTCTATATGCAGCGAATGGAACGAGCATGGAGAAGAACGGAGTGACAAGAGAGCGTGAGCTTGTTTCCCCTGGATTACGTAATGCCTGGATTATTAGAGCAGGCAATGAATCGCAATTCGGATCATTTAGCCATTTTATAGACCAAGTTCGTTCTTCCAGCCCGCAATTCGACAGTACTTCTCTGACGCTTAGCCTGACCGATCCGATATACGGTTCCGTTCAGTGGGGAATGAACAAACCTTTATTTGTCCAAGGAGAGGAAATCGTACATGCAGGTCATGGTGTTATGGGACAGTTGCATCTAGATAACATCAAACGTTGAATCGTGTGCAATAAAATCTGGGGAGTGAAACAATCATGCTGAATCAAGATATGCTTATGGAGAAAATAAGCAAGGTATCAGGTGCGATGAAATCGATGAAAAACACAAGCATCAACGAACAGTTTCCCATTGGACTGATCGACATTCATCTATGGGAATGGCCTCAAGGGGTCGGACTTTACGGTCTCCTTCAGCTCTATGAAGCAACCAACGATGCTGAAGTGCTTCGTTTTCTTGAATCCTGGTATGATGCCAGGCTGATGGAGGGACTACCCGAGAAAAATGTGAATACCTGTGCACCGTTGCTTACTTTAATGACACTAAGCCAGCTGACCGGAAACAATGAGTACGAACGTGTCTGTGGAGAATGGAGCAGCTGGATTATGGATGAACTGCTACGGACCGGAGATGGTGCGTTTCAGCATATGATCACGGGAGATGCAAATGACGGACAGATTCTGATCGATACCCTTTTTATGACGGTGTTGTTTTTAGCTAAAGCAGGAGTGCACTTTGAGAAACCAGCCTATGTGGAAGAAGCCAAGCGACAGTTCCTTGTGCATATTAAATATCTATACAATAAACAAACCGGATTGTTCTATCACGGCTGGGATTTCAATGAAAACCATAACTATGGTGCTGTTCATTGGGGGAGAGGCAATGCGTGGTACACGGCCGGAGTGATGGATTTTCTAAATATCATCCCCATTGAAGATGGGCTGAAGTCTTATCTGCTAGATACAGCGACTGCGCAAGTCAGAGCACTTAGCAAGCTACAGCATGAGGATGGCATGTGGCATACGGTACTGGATGATCCAGACTCCTATAAAGAAACGTCCGCAACGGCGGCGTTTGGATACGGAATTCTCAAGGGAATCCGGTACGGCTACCTGGATGAATCCTATCTTGATACGGGGATGAGGGCGCTTGAAGCCGTGTTGCAGCATATTGATGAAACCGGAGTCGTACAGCAAGTATCTTATGGAACACCTGTAGGGCATGATGCCCAGTTTTATAAAGAAATACCGATTAGTCCGATGGGCTATGGACAAGCGTTGACGTTATTTATCCTCATTGAGGGCTTGCGGTCTTCAGTCGTTGCAGAAGTGTCTTAAAAAAGATAATACTCTCTACATGATTCGATAAAATTTCACCCTATAGCGAAGCCCTCTGAAAGGCTATTTCTATAGGGTGATTTCAATTCGTTACTATTCAGATGGAAGTATAGTTTGGTTGATTTCCTTTATCCCGGTATTAATAAAATTCTCAACAGGAAGTCCCTCGCTTGCACGCAGCAGCGTCTCAATAATTTTTGTTCCCCATACCTGCTCATTTTGCGAAATCACGGTTGATATCTGCCCATTTGACAGTCCTTTTTCACTAATTGAATTGCCACCGAAAGCGATTAGATGCCGGTTCAAGCCTTTGGCTTTCCAAACAAGGGTAGAGGCGGAAACGGATACAAAATCCAGCCCCACCACTGCATTAAAATGGGGGTGTGCATCAATCATGGATTCAATATCGTTGACCGCTCGATCTTCATTGCCTTGATTGTATCTGACTTCCAAAATTTCGATGTCAGTGTCATTACGAATATAATCAATGAATCCGTCCAGACGTTGCTGTAGACCAACCATCTCTTCCATACCACTTTCGACTAGAATCATGCCTTCATTATTCAGGAGCCTGGCTGTGGTCTGAGCAAACTGTCGGCCCGTTAGATAATTATCCGCTCCAACATACGCCATTCGATCGCTGGAAGGTGCATCCGATTCAAATGTAATCACCGGAATACCTGCTGCCGTAGCTTTATGAATGACCGGTGTAAGCGCGGCAATATCAATAGGAGCGATGGCAATTCCGTCAACATGTTGTTTGATCATATTTTCCAGAATGCGTATTTGCTGTTCGGTACTTGCTTCGTCTGGCGCGTTGACGGTAAGCGTCACATGATGTTTTTCAGCAGATTGTGTAGCATCCATTGTGATCATCTCATATGTCGGATAGGTCATCGGATAGATGATTCCGAAGGTTTTGTTTTTGGACGCGGATGCTTCCTCAGCTGTAGCAACATACTGGCTTACTTCCTGATTTTTGGGATGTGAATCACCTGAATCCGAATGGATCGTTGAACTCGAAGGGGCTCTCGTGCAAGAGGTTATCGATGATGCAAGCAAGATTAACAACAAGAACCAGCCAGCACTTTGGAGCTTACTCATACATGGGCTCTTTTCTCATGTCCTCAGATGATTCATCGGGTACCACGGCCCCCCGTGTACGATATTCCTTGGGCGTAAATCCGGTTGTCTTTTTGAATATATTTGAAAAATAGTGTGGATCGTTATATCCAACCTTGAATGCAATCTCAAATGTCTTGTTGCTCGTTGTTTTCAGCAGTTCTTTGGCTTTGCCGATTCTCACTTGGGTTAAGTATTCCGTTATGGTCTGACCTGTTTCCTGGCTGAAAATTTTACTGAGATGACTTGGGCTAATACGCACATGTGCTGAGATACTCTTCAAGGAAACCTGCTCGTTATTGTATTGCCCAGACACATACGCTTTGACCTGATCAATGACATCACTGTATTTGCCAGAAGATGCTGCTCTTCGCTGCCATAATTGATCGAGCAGATCACACAAGTATCGGGTACAGGCTTCCCAGCTTGTAATTCCCCGGATCATCTGCTGCAAGCTCCGAATGTTCTCGTCCGGGTCAGCGCCCATACGAAAGATTTGATTCGCAAGACGGAAGGATTCAAGGGTAAGATCGTTTAACAAATAAACGCCATACGATGAAGAGTTCCAGTCCATCGACTGTAATGGAGCTGCGAATTCCTGTACAAAGCTGTCACGCAGATAGGGGTCACCAATCTTGAGAAATTCAAGAAATCGACTGCGATCTAACAAAATATTCATTTTCTCATCCAGGTGAATCTCCCGTAACGAAGCTTTGTTTTGCTGGGTCAAACGCGTGATATATTTGTCTTCATCCGCTTCCAGATAGGAAACATGAATGCCTTGCAGGCGTTCCTGATGACTTCCAATGCCAATAACGACACTGCAGTTGAACTGTTGCTCCAGATCGAGACGTATCTGTCCTCGAAGTTGTTCCAGATAAGCCATAATACGGTTTTCGGAGCTGGATTTAAGCAACAGCACCCGTTCCGTCCGGCTACGAATGTAAGAGAGAAGTTCCACATCAACGCTACAGCATTCCTCCAGAATCCGAAGTGTTTTATTTAATAATAACTCCGAATTTTGAGAATCATCATGGGGTCTGATATCCATAATGACAATGGTGTAGAATTTGGCAGAAAGAGATAGTGAGAGCTTTTTGGCAGAATCGATGGCATCCGATGTACCGATGAGCCCACCGCACAGATCGGCGAGCAATTTTTCTTTGGTCATCGTAAGACTGGTCAGTCGTTGTTCTTCTTCATCCATCTTCTGACTGACTTCATGCAATATCTGAAGAAGTTCTGTTGCACTGACGGGTTTAAGACAATATTCAGTAACGCCAAGCCGGATTGCCTCCTGAGCATAACTGAACTCATCATGTCCGCTCATAATAATGATCTTGATATGAGGTTTTTGCGCACGGATGATAGAGGCCAGCTCTAAACCGTTCATAAACGGCATTTTAATGTCGGTAATGAGAATATCAGGTGCCCATTCTTCGATTAAGGGTAAAGCCAGCTCCCCATCCGGTGCATCTCCGCAGTAGTGAAAACCTTCCTTTTCCCATTGTACGCTGTTGCGTATATTCTCCCGAATCCCGATCTCATCATCGACAATCATTACCTTTTTCAATGCTGAACCTCCTTGCTTTTGGGGATGCGAATCTGAAATGTACTTCCTTCCATATACGTGCTCTCCATCTCAACACCATAGGATGGGCCAAAATAGAGACGAATGCGATCATGCACATTCAGCAGACCAAACCCGCCGTCTTGCTCATTTTCTTGAGGAGAACGGGAACCAGCAGGTTGATCTAATTTTTCTCTCAACTGTGTCAGTTGTTCGGTGTTCATACCAATGCCGTTGTCACGCACCGTGAGCACAATGCTTGTATCGTCCGAGTATCCCTGAATCGAGATGAGTCCTTGACCCCGTTTGTTTTTGATGCCATGATAGATGGCGTTTTCGATTAGAGGTTGTAGTGTCATTTTCAGAATGGGATACTCTTGAAGCTCATGTTCGACCTTGATTTCGTATGTCAAAATATCGTGATACCTCATCTGCTGAATTACCAGATAATTGCGCGCATGTTCAAGCTCCGTCTGGATCGATACCCAATCAAAGCCTTTGTTCAGACCCAACCGAAAGAACCTGGAGAGCGCTTGAACCAGCTTGATCACACTTTCCTTTTTTTCGGCTTCAGCCATCCAGATGATGGACTCCAGCGTATTGTATAGAAAATGCGGATTAATCTGCGCTTGCAACGTTCGTAATTCGGCTATTTTGACTTGTTCATTTTCTTTGATGCTTTGGTCAATCAGCGTTTTAATTTTCTCCAGCATGATGTTGAAGCTTTGTCCTAAATCCGCGATTTCGTCCGAACCGGTAGGGGTGACTTTTACCTCCAGATATCCGCTAGCCGCTTTACGCATCTTGTTCATGAGAATTTGTATGGGATGAATGAGTCTGTTATTCAGGAAAAAATATAAAGAAATCGCAAAAAATGCGCTTAATAAAACACTGATGATAATTAGCTGGCGAATGCCATTGGCCTCCGTAATAATTTCCTGAAAAGGCGCAGCTCCGATGATTTTCCATCCCGTCTGCCTGGATGTACTATATACGACAAACTGCGGTTTCGAGCCTGCGGACAAGTTGAAGCTGTCTTGCTCTGCGTGTAGAGGCACGGAATTGATCTGGTTGATGATGGCGAGAGACGCCTCGCCCGCAGGCGGTGTGAAAAGTGTTTTCCCATATTGATCGTTAATATAGAAGAAGCCGGAATCTTTAATTTTCGTCGTTGTCAAAAAATCATCAATGAATGAATCATTCATATCAATCACAATAAAACCGATGACTTCATGTGTAATGCGTTCCTTGACGGTTGTCATAATTGAAAGCGCATTCTCTTTTGGGTACGCGAATCCATCCAAACGGTTATATTCAGCATAAGGTGCAGCATGAGGAATTCGCAAAATAGCGTTTGGGTACTGTACCAGATACTGAAAATAGGGATTGCGAAGCGGGTTACGCTCCAGCTTGAATACTCCTTTTCGTTCGCTGATGCCTTTGCCATAGAAGTTAACAAATGAGATGTTGAGTACCTTATCGTATTTGTAGGTTTCACGGTAGAGATTGTAGGTCTGTAAAATAGCCTTGGCTTCGCCATACGACTCGGATTGTGCGTACAAATACTGTAGAACTTGTGGATTCTTGCCCAGTTCTAGTAGCCGCTCCGTATCTTCAAACATGATGTCAATATTTCTGGCAAGCTGGTCCGCAGCCAGTTGGGTGGAGGCTTTGTTGTGATTCGATACAACGGTATATGACTTGTGGTACGAAATTAATCCAACGATAATCAGCGGTACAGAACTGAGGATGATAAACATGCTGAGTAATTTAAGTCTGAGGCTTGAAGCTATCCACCTAACAAGTTTCAACGTATTCCACTCCATCTGAAGGAATCAGGATCTAAAGGTAGCATTATTATAACATGAATTTGAACAATGAAAGCGTATCGCAAAATAGTACACCATTCACTAAAAAAATTACACGTTTATATGACATGTCCTCCACAATTACTAAATTATTACATAAAATTCGCATCACATTCCATGTTAGTAAATGATGTAAGCGTTTTATAATGTGATCACACCACACAAGGTGAACTGAAAAAGGGAGGATCACATGATGCGAAGCAAAAAAAAGTGGGGACTCGCCATCACACTGGCGATGGTTATGCTTGTAAGTACAGCGTGTAACAACGGTAATGGGGCATCTGGTAAAAATCAAGCGAGTTCTGGAGGAGATAGCGGAAGTGCACCTGCGACTTCCAAGACGATTACACTTGGTTTTTCTCAAGTAGGAGCGGAGAGCGGCTGGCGTTCAGCCAACACCAAATCCATTCAGGACTCAGCCAAAGAAGCCGGGTATGATCTGAAATTCTCGGACGCGCAGCAGAAACAGGAAAATCAGATCAAAGCCTTGCGCTCCTTTATTCAACAGAAGGTGACTGTGATTGCTTTTTCTCCGGTGGTGGAGTCCGGTTGGGATACGGTCTTAAAAGAAGCAAAGGATGCAGGCATCCCGGTCATTCTGACGGACCGCGCCGTAGATTCACCGGATAAATCATTGTATAAGACATTTATCGGTTCCGACTTTGTAGAAGAAGGACGTAAAGCAGGCCAGTGGCTGAGCGATAAGTATAAAGATGCACAAGAAGAGATCAATATTGTTGAACTGCAAGGTACAACAGGTTCTGCTCCAGCGAATGATCGCCAGGAAGGTTTTATGGAGATCATTGGTTCCAATGCCAAGCTGAAAGTGATCGCGTCCCAATCCGGCGACTTTACACGTGCCAAAGGGAAAGAAGTTATGCAGGCTTTCCTCAAAGCTCATAAAAAAATCGACGTTCTCTATGCACATAATGACGACATGGCACTTGGTGCTATTCAGGCGATTGAAGCTGCCGGTTTAAAACCAGGTGTAGATATCACCATTATCTCGGTTGATGCGGTGAAAGACGGTATGCAGGCAGCAGCCGATGGCAAAATCAATTTTATCGTCGAATGTAACCCGCTGCTCGGACCTCAGTTGATGGAGGCGGTTCAGGCTGTGGTGGACGGCAAGGAGATTGAGCCGCGCATCGTCACGGAAGAAACGACCTTTACATCGGAGCAAGCCAAAGAAGCACTGCCATCACGGCAATATTAAAAGCAGCTGCGGTTAACACCGAAAAGTCATTTTTCGACCTCACTGTCGCTAAATGACTTTTTTCTATCCCAATCGGATGGCCGTTCGAATGCGAACGGCTTCTACAATAAAGGAGAGATGGATATGGAGGATCATCACGCACCGATCCTGCAGATGACGGGGATCACCAAACGTTTTCCAGGCGTTAAAGCACTCTCTGACGTCAGTTTTCGCCTGTTTCCAGGTGAGATTCATGCATTAATGGGTGAGAATGGCGCGGGAAAATCAACGTTGATCAAAGTACTGACAGGGGTTTACTCGATTGACGAAGGCACGGTGACGATGGACAGTCGAACGCTTGCCATATCAGGGCCGCTAGAGGCGCAAAAAGCGGGGATTAGTACGGTATATCAGGAAGTGAATCTTTGTCCGAATCTGACGGTAGCGGAGAACATCTATATCGGGCGGGAGCCGATGAAGTATGGCCGAATCAATTGGAAACAGATGAACCAGGATGCGGAGAAGCTATTACGTGAACGATTAAATCTGGTCATCGACGTGAAAGCGCCTCTTCAGTCTTATTCGGTAGCGGTACAGCAACTCATCGCCATTGCAAGAGCACTTAGCATCTCGGCTAAAGTTCTTATTTTAGATGAACCCACTTCCAGTTTGGATAAAAATGAAGTGCAGCAACTTTTCCAGATTATGCGCAAGCTGAAAAGCGAAGGACTGGCGATTCTGTTCGTCACGCATTTCCTCGATCAAGTGTACGAAATGTCGGATCGCCTAACCGTGCTCCGCAACGGGGAACTCGAAGGGGAATACATTGCTGCATCGCTTCCACGTATGGAACTCGTACTCAAGATGATTGGCAAAGAACTCGAAATACTAGAGGATCTTCCTAAGCAAACGATCGAAGGGAAGTCAGAGACAGAAGTGGAGACAGATGCAAGGGAGGTTATGATTACCGCAACGGGATTGGGACGAAAAGGAGCGATCGACCCATTCGATTTAACGATTCGTAAGGGCGAAGTTGTGGGTTTGGCTGGATTGCTCGGATCAGGTCGTACGGAGATTGCTCGTCTGATCTTTGGCGCAGATCGTGCCGACGAAGGCAAGCTGACGGTTGCAGATACAGGTAACTCGGTAAAGTCACCGCGGCATGCGATTGACCAACATATTGCCTTCTGCTCGGAGAATCGCAAAACCGAAGGCATCATCGACGATCTGACGATCAGGGAGAATATCGTTCTTGCCTATCAGGCGACACGGGGCTGGTCGAAGCCTATTTCGCGCAAAAAGCAGGATGAGCTTGCGGAGAGATACATCAATCTGTTGCATATTCATCCTAAAAATCCGGAGCAGCTGATCAAAAACCTGAGTGGTGGCAATCAGCAGAAAGTATTGCTTGCGCGTTGGTTATTGATGAATCCCGATCTGTTGATCCTGGATGAGCCTACACGCGGTATTGATATCGGGGCGAAGGCGGAAATACAGAAGCTGGTGCTCTCATTGTCGAAGCAAGGCATGGGTGTTCTGTTTATTTCGTCGGAGCTGGAAGAAGTGATTCGGGTTAGCGACCGGGTAGCGGTGTTGCGAGACCGGAAAAAAGTAAAAGAGCTCAGTGGAGAAGAGATCAATCAGCAGCAAATTATGAAAGCGATGGCAGGAGGTTGACGTCATGATGAGCAGGATGCGAAAACATCATTTGTTTTGGCCGTTATGTATGCTCGGTTTACTTTTATTATTTAACTTGATTTATTCACCCGATTTTTTCTCGCTTGTGATACGTGAAGGCAATCTATATGGCAGTTTGATCGATATTCTTAATTTCGGCGCACCGCTGATTCTGGTCTCCATAGGTATGACACTGGTCATCGCAACCGGCGGTATTGATCTGTCCGTAGGTTCGATTGTTGCGATCTCGGGGGCAATGGCTTGCATGACGATCAGCAAAGGAACAGATCAAAGTTCACTTTGGCTTGTTCTGAGTGCACTTGCGTTATCGATTGGTCTTTCGCTTGTTCTTGGTGTGTGGAACGGAGCGCTGGTATCCGTAGCTCGAATCCAACCCATTATTGCAACGCTCATTCTTATGGTGGCTGGCCGAGGTGTTGCGCAACTAATCACCGACGGACAGATTATAACGGTGTCCAATGCACAATATCAGTACATTGGCGCGGGTTCACTTGCGGCGTTACCTTTCTCAATTTTCATCGTACTGACGGTACTGCTTATTGCTGTACTTCTCACGAGAAAAACAGCACTGGGGCTGTTTATTGAGTCGGTGGGGAATAACGCACGGGCGAGCCAACTTGCTGGCATTCGTTCCAAAACGGTCATCCTTGCCGTGTACGTGTTCTGTGGTCTCTGTGCCGGGATTGCAGGACTGATTCTCAGCTCCAATGTATCCAGTGCGGATGGCAATAATGCCGGACTGTGGTATGAGCTGGACGCTATTCTGGCTGTCGTGATCGGCGGGACTTCACTGAATGGTGGACGTTTCTATCTGATGGGTACGGTGGTTGGTGCGCTGATTATCCAGACCTTAACGACAACCATCTACATGATTGGTGTACCGCCTGAGGTTACACTCGTTGTCAAAGCCTTTGTTGTGCTCGCCGTATGTCTAATCCAATCCGATGCTTTCCGCAAGACCATGGCAGATCGCCTGAAAAAGCGGAAGTTTCCAGCTGAACAAGGGGTGAATCGCCATGTATCTTAATCGAAAGCTACTCCCGGTTCTGGTCACCTTTGGCTTACTGGCTGTTATGATTGCCATTGGCTCGTTCCGTTACACGGGTTTCTTTTCCACACAAGTACTGTTTAATCTGTTGATTGACAATGCTTTTCTCATTGTGACGGCGATTGGCATGACCTTTGTCATCGTATCCGGCGGCATTGATCTGTCCGTCGGTTCGGTCATTGCACTGACCACGATTATTAGTGCGAGTTTGGTTGAAAAACAAGGCTGGTCGCCTACCGTGGTCATTCCTATGGTGCTCATAATGGGTGCGGTATTTGGCACATTGATGGGAGCCATCATTCATTATTTTAAAATTCAGCCCTTTATCGTGACACTCGCCGGTATGTTTCTGGCAAGGGGACTCTGTTATGTCATCAGTACCGACACCATTACGATTACCAACTCGTTCTATACGGACGTTGCACAAGCCAAGATTCCGTTACCTGGAGGCAGCTTCGTTTCCGTTAATGTAATCATAGCTCTGATCGTCTTATTGCTTGCCATCTTCCTTGCCCACTACACCCGTTTTGGACGTAATGTGTATGCCATTGGCGGAAGTGAGCAATCGGCCATGCTGATGGGTCTACCTGTAGCCCGTACCAAAATTTTGGTGTATACCTTCAGCGGTTTTTGTTCTGCACTGGCAGGAGTTGTATTTACATTCTATATGTTGTCGGGTTATGGATTACACGCCATGGGTCTGGAGCTGGATACGATTGCAGCGGTAGTTATCGGGGGGACATTGCTGACGGGTGGCGTTGGTTACGTAGCTGGCACGTTCCTTGGTGTATTGATCCAGGGGGTTATCCAAACTATAATTAGTTTCGAAGGCACGCTCAGCTCCTGGTGGACGAAAATTGTGATCGGTTTGATGCTGTTTGTCTTTATTTTATTCCAACGACTTCTCAGTGAACGGCGAGTATCCGCCAAATCATTGCATTAACCCACTTTATAACCATTGGCGAGTTGAATTTCTCAACACACATTTAAGAAAAGCACGTCAGATCAGATTGTAGTGAGAGGCTGGCAGACTTGGTTGGTATAAATGATGTTAGAGGGGGAGGGAATTGGTGAAAACAAATGCGATTTGGTTGTGTGTACTGCTACTGATACTGTTATGTCTTTCAAGCTGCACCCTGGTTGAGTCCGAGTCCAAACCTCTTCCTGTCCCTTCAAACGTTGAATCCCTGCCCTCGTTAGAAGAATGGATGCAATCAGCGGAATATAACTTGCCTTCCAAAGAACCCATTATATTGGGCTTTTCGCAACTGGGTACGGAGAGTGCTTGGCGTATCGCCAATTCCACCTCCATTCAGGATGCCGCCAAGGAATCTGGAATTACCCTTATTATAAAAAATGCAGAGCAGTCTCAGACGAAACAATTTGAGGCTGTTCGTTCGTTTATCAAGCAAAAGGTAGATGTAATCGCTATTGCACCCGTGGTGGAATCCGGCTGGGATGACATTCTGCAGGAAGCGAAGCAAGCCGGAATTCCCGTCATCATCGTAGATCGGTCCGTTGACGCTAAAGATACCTCTCTGTTTGTAACAACGATCGGCTCGGACTTCTATGAAGAGGGTGTGAAAGCCGGAAAGTATATTCAGGATCGACTACGGAATATGCCAGGAACGATTCGCATTGCTGAATTGCAGGGCACAAGTGGATCAACGCCGTCTATCCAGCGGGGAGAGGGCTTTCGAAGCATTTTAGGGGATAAAGCCCAGATCTTGTTCTCGCAAAGTGCCCCTGCTGATTTCACAGAAAACAAGGGCAGGCAAGTGATGGAAGGTTTTCTTCAGGTTCGGGAAGAGGAGCGACCACAAGTCCTTTTTGCGCATAATGACGAGATGGCTTTTGGTGCTATTCAGGCGATTCAGGATGCTGGCTTGAAACCTGGTGAAGACATCATCATTGTGTCGGTAGACGGCTCACGGAAAGCACTGCAGAGTTTGGCGGACGGGCAGATTAATGCCGTGGTGGAATGTAACCCGTTACTTGGACCTCAGCTGATGCAAGCTACCAAAGAAATTATGGCAGGGCGCACACTTCCCAAACGCATGGTACCCCGAGAGGATATTTTCACACAAGAAAGTGCGAAGCGTGAGATGCTTAATCGAAAATTTTGAACGGCTAGAGTTTATAAAAATCCTGTTGGACAATCCCGACGGGATTTTGCATTTTTATTGAAGATGGCATATAGTATTTACCCGATATGATTTGATGTGAAGGAGTGAGTGTATGATCATCATGATTAATGGTGCGTTTGGTTCCGGTAAGACCTCAGCAGCGAAGGCGCTACAGCCAAGAATTGAAAATAGCATGATCTATGATCCCGAAGAGATTGGTTATATGATCCGAAAGCTTCTGCCTGAGGAACAT
Organism: Paenibacillus sp. NN59; assembly: GCF_057597225.1. Lineage (NCBI taxonomy): Bacteria > Bacillati > Bacillota > Bacilli > Caryophanales > Paenibacillaceae > Paenibacillus > Paenibacillus sp. NN59. The sequence goes on from NZ_CP199678.1 coordinate 2,718,689, forward strand.
CGGGAAGACCAGGAGCGCACCGATGATTTTCAGGATATTGAACTCTGGAAAGTGTTGACGGTGAACGCTGCGAGAGAGGTGAAGCAAAAATACAATAAACATTTGATTGTCCCCATGACGCTCTACAAGAAAGCAAACTTTGATTACATTTATAGTGGGCTAAAGAAGATTGATCCGGACCTACATCATTTTTGTCTAACGGCTGAACTAGAGACGATATATAAGCGTCTTGCCAAGCGTGGAGATGAATTCGGCGGATGGCAATATCAACAGGCTCCGAAGTGTGTTGAAGCGTTCAAGGCAGATGTATTCGAAACCCGAATTGCGACAGATCATCTGGCAACAGATGAAGTGATCGATATCATTTTGCAGAAAGTGAAGGGTAAAACTAAGAGGAGGCAATATGAAAAGAGGCATACAATTTCAAATTCCAAATGAATATGGGAGCTTTTTGGGAGAAATCCTGAAACCGATCAAGATTGCGGATTATGACTGGTTTGTTGGTGGGGAAGAGTCCTATTTAGTGGTTGAGAATAGCTTGGGAGAGAGTCTTTTTCCAGACCGGGTTATGGGCATGGCAGGAGAAGAGTTGCAGACAATGATTGATGATAACAAGTATTATTTGATCTTTGCCAATCTGAAAGCCTATCCGAGAGGTACAGCAATTATAGATATAGAGACTTACGAAGACTATGTAGAGAGTGATTGTCAGCTTGCATTGCTTGTCATAGATAGCAGTTACGTTGCGGTATACATTAAAGATGCTGAAATACGGGAAGAAATGCTTGAGCATATCAAGAGAATACGATACGAAGCGCTGGATTATATTACGGATGATAATGACGTAAGAACAAAACTGTCCGTCTGGTGATAATTGCTGGAAGTTCGAGATCAGATCATCCTGAAGTTGGATAGACTATGACATATTTTAGGAGTAGAATGAGATGTGTTGAATTGTAGATGAAGTTAGATGAAGTCCTTTGGAAATGTGAATGCGTTTACAAGAAAGGTGCGTAAACTATTGTCGGATTATTATTGGGATAACCAAATAGAGTATCTGAGAAATACACGCTGGCTTTATTATAACGATGATTATCTCGAATTTTTGGTTGAACGCGTTTGGAAGATTAAACAAGCTGTACATATGATTGATTATGGATGTGGTTTTGGTTACATGGGACTGAAGTTACTCCCGCTCCTGCCTTTTGGCTCACGGTACACGGGAGTAGATCAAGGATCAGAACTGATTAAACATGCGAAAGAACTCTACGCACACACAACTTATCAGGCTGAATTCATAGAAGGTGACATTGAAACGGTGCAGGTCGAACGAACCTATGACATCGCGATAAGTCATGCTTTTTTGTTACATATGACAGAACCACGTGTGATATTGGAAAAGATGATTGGCAGTGTGGTGGATGGAGGTCGAGTGATTTGTTTCGAGCCACACTGGATTGCCAACATGGCGAGTTATGCAGTAGACGGTATGGAGCAGTCCAGTATTGTGCACCTGGGCGTACTTCAGAAGTTGTATGAGCAGGCTGCCGGAGAGAGTGGCAAAGACGGGAATATAGGAATGAAGATTCCGACACTGCTCAGTCAGCTTGGTGTTAGAGGCGTGGAATGCCGAGTAAGCGATCGTGTGAACTTTTTAGATCAACAGATGGATGAACCGGATAAACATACGTTGTATAACGCGTTAAAAGAAGAAGGGTTAGGAGCCGTCCCGGGTAACCGAGAAGAAGTCATTGCCCACCTCATTGGACGAGGATTAACTTCCGAGGAAGCCATCCATCAGTATGAGGCAGAAGAGAGATTTGCCAGGGAATTCAATGAACACACGTATATGACGTATGCTCCGAACATGAAAATTACTAGCGGGATTGTAATCGGATAAATTGAATGTATACCGAAGAAAGGCAGTGAAATTATATGGTGTCTACAGCAATACTTTCACAAGCTTCTCAATCCTTTGGCATTGCTCCGGACTCACTGGTTTTAGTAAGTCAATCCACGAATGTGGTTTACAAATACCATCAGCAAAATAAAACATATTTTCTTCGGTTATCGGAGAAACCGGCAGCTTATGAAACATCTATTCAGGCAGAAGTTCACTGGGTCCGCTATCTGGTATCCAAGGGGGTTCGTGCATCATTACCCATTCTAACAGTAGAAGGCAAGCTGACTGCTGTATGCCGTGATCAAGAGAAATGTTATGTTGCCGCGGTATTTGAAGGAGCGGCCGGATATTTTTTTGATAATGACTGGAGTGTGTGGGATACGGATTTATTTACTCGATGGGGAAGCGTGATGGGCACGTTACACCATCTAACACAGAGCTATCAACCCGATGATCCGAAGTTCACTAGAGCGGACTGGGCTCCACTGCAACTGGAGAATCCACATCTGCATACAGGTGACTATGCCTTGCTCCTAGGGAAGCTTCGAGCATTGGAGCAACAACTGACGGATTTGCCCAGAGAGGCCGAGGGTTATGGCTTAATTCATTATGATTTCCATCCTTATAATTTTTTGATTGATCAGGGTGAGCTTAATGTCTTTGACTTTGATGATGCGATACGCGGCTGGTATGCTCTGGATATTGGGATCGCGGCTGCACATGCGGTGTGGTGGGGGTCACATGATCCGAAGTGGGGAACGAAGGATGAGTTCGCGAAGACGTTTCTGACCGCTTTTCTGGAAGGGTATGTGCAACAACAGCCAATAAGTCAGGAATGGATCGCTCGGATTCCTTTATTCATGGAGTACCGAAATATAAGTTCATTCTTCTGGTGGTTGAAAGATTGGAACGGAGACGAAGGTAGCTTGTCCGATCATCAAAAAAATGCTATCTCAGCAGCTGTTGATCTGATCCAAAATGATCTAACGTTTGAAGGTTGCCGTTTTAAACTATAGAGCCGGAGGCTATGTCCGTGATTTATCGCAGAAAAACGTATATTATTGCTTCTTCTTTTGTGGAAGAATTTAATGCACTGTTCAATGATATTTTGCTGCCTGCACAACTGAAATACGGAGCGCGATTGATCGGCCGATGGCACACTCAACTGGAAGGAGAGACCAGTGAGATCTTTGCGATGTGGGAATACGATACGATGGAGCAGTATGAAGAGATTGAGCGCAAGATAAAAGCCGATCAAGAACATGTACGACGAGTACAGGAGCGTTATGATCAACTGGGAAGACATCGCTACGCCGAAGTGTTTAGGCAGGAGATACAGCAGCAGTTTTTCACCTCCACTGTGAATAGGGATCGGACTATATTACATTGAGATGTTAAAGCTAGGAGTGGTGTATAGGATGGAGACAGAAAGGCTTATATTTCGTGAATATACTAAAAATGATTTTGAACATTTATATATGATGACAAGTGAACCAAATGTGATGAAATACATTCGCCACGGAAATCCATGGACAAAAGAAGAAACGATGCAGACACTAGAGAAGTTTATTCAATGGAACAAGGGAGGCAAAGGACTTTTGCTTGCCTTTAACAGAGAAGATCAGCAGCTTGTAGGAACGTCTGGATTGATCCCGCAAGTCATTGATGGCAAGGATGAGCTGGAAGTCGGTTATTGGGTGCGAGAGCCCTATTGGAGACAAGGCTATGGGTATGAGCAAGCTGAGGCCTGGAAGGAGCACGGTTTGCAACGAGGGGAGAAACGTTTGATTTCTTTGATCCAACACGGAAATGCAGGCTCGATGCGGGTCGCGGAAAAGAATGGCATGACTCATGAGAAGGATGTCGACATCATAGGGAAACATGTTGCGGTATTTTCAATCGAGGTGTAGTGGTTAAACGTTAAATGAGGAGATTATATGAGAACACACATCATCCAGATTCATCCTGTTACAAGATATAATTGGGAACAGGCTCTAAAAATTTCGCTACATGAAAACCAAAAACATCTGGTTCCAAGTGTTACGGAGGGACTTGCTTATGCCTATATTAAACCATGGGATGAAGCATTTGATCCTTACGTTCTGCAAATCGAAGGCAAAATCATTGGATTCTTTTATATAAGTTATACGCCTGAAAGTACAGATAATTACTGGATTGGCGGCTTTCAGATCGACAAGACGTTTCAAGGGCAAGGGATGGGAAAACGAGCTTTAAGAGCCATCATCGATTTTATCACCGATAAACATCCGTTATGTCACATCATTTCTCTGACCGTTGAACGAGACAATCAGGTTGCCCAGCACTTATATACAAGTATGTCATTTGTAAGCGAGAATCTGACCAATTCGGATGATGAAATTATTTACAGATTGAAAATAAGATGAATCACAAAGTCAACATACATCGTTTAGAGAGAGGTATTTTTATGAGAACAATCGATTATAGCCAGTATTACTGGCAAGATGACAAAGTAAGGCTGAGAGCTTTTGAAGAAGAGGATTGGGAGAGTTGTTTCACCGGTGGCTTTGACTCTCCCGCGCGCATTTTGCTTGAATGTGCTGTTGAACTTCCGCCGACGATTGCTGGAGCCAAACGATTTATAGATCAGAACGTAGCATTCTCATCAACCAATGGTCGTATTATGTTTACCATCGAAAACCTGGAGGGGCAAACCATCGGTGGTATTAATCTGAACAGCATTGATGAGCGGAACGGAACGTTCAGTATCGGCATAGTCATCGATCAACCTTATCGTGGTCAGGGATATGGTACAAGCGCGATGAATATTTTGCTTGGTTACGCTTTTTTGGAGCGCAGACTTCACAAGTTCAACGATTATGTGCTGGAAGGTAACGAAGGCTCGGCTAGAATGATGCAGAAATTAGGTTGTGTGCAAGAGGGGATTCGTCGTCAGGTTGTTTATATTCATGGGAAACATATGGATTTTATTATGTTCGGATTAACGAAGGATGAGTATCTCGCTAATCGAGATACAAAGTAGGGAGACTTACTGGGCCAATAAAAAGGAGACAAAAGAATGATTACATACCAAATCTTGAACCTGGATCATGTAAAACAGTTACATGAAATTGATCGTTCTGAGTATATCGACCTCATCTATGAGGTCAGTGAACAGGGCTTAGTTGAGCACAAACAAGATCATGAGTGCGCGAATTGGGGTCAGGAACAACTGGAAGAGATGCAGGATCGTTATATTTATGAATTGCAGCAAGGGGGGATGGCTTATGGGGCTTTTGATGGTACGAGATTAGTAGGCTTTGGTGTACTTGCCCATCAATTTAGAGGGAAAGAGCAGAATCAGTTGCAGCTCGATCTCATGTATGTCTCCAGAGCGTACAGACGGCAGGGAATTGGGACACGAATTCTTGCTTTTTTAAGTGAAGAGGCAAGAAGGCGTGGAGCGCGGTCCTTGTACATCTCGTCAACAGAAACGAGATCAGCGGTTTCTTTTTATCAAAGCCAGGGCAGTGAAATGACAGGAGAGGCGGACGAAGAACTGTATACCAAAGAGCCCAAAGATATTCATATGGTAAAGGAGCTTAACGGATGACGACGGTTGGTTTGTTAGGAACCATTCATAACGCGGAACTTAGAGAGCGGTACAACTGTTCGCTGTCTCTATACAAGCGGATCATTCACGAATTCAAACCTGACGTGATTTGTGGTGAGGTGCACCCGCAGAGCTGGCAGAAGTACATGAATGATCCACAAGACAAGGGATACTGGGGAGAACCAGCCAGTGAATATTGGGAACTGATTTTTCCATTGTGTGAAGAACATCGCATTATTTTTGTTCCTATTGATTGGTTTGAACTCGATGTGTGGCATGACTTTGATCCATTTATCGGGTATGGAGCCGAAGAACGTAAGAAACTAGAGCAGCAGGATGATGCCTGGTTTATAAAGCAAATGGAAACTAGCTCGTATGGTAACATTCCGTTTAATTCGAATGAATTCGATCAAATTACTAGAATGAAATATGAATGGTTAAGTAAGGTTAGCCCCAAGTCGCAAAATATGCGCTGGCAGGTTCGTAACCAAATTATGATCCAGCGAGTGAAAAATGCGATGAAGGAGTACGCAGGTAAGCGAATTCTCTGCATTGTCGGTGCGGATCACAATTACATATTTCAGGATGAGTTACGGAAAGAGGATGTTCATTGGATTTATCCTTTGAAATTAAAGGAGAACGAATGAGGAAAAAGATAGCAAAAGTCTGTAAATATATCTTCTTTACCGTCGTAGGAATGTTCGTAGTTTTTCTCATTTTTCCTACATGGACACCGAGTATCGAAGGGGAGAACAGTATAAGCCGTATAGAGCAGATTGACATCAACGGTGAAGGGCACGAAGTGATGATCAGGGGAGCGGATCGAGCCAATCCGGTATTGTTATTTGTTCATGGTGGACCTGGGTACTCAGAGATTCCTTATGTAAGAAAATATCAGCGTGAGCTTGAGCGGTATTTTACAATTGTTCATTATGATCAACGCGGTAGCGGAAAGTCGTTCCATTTTACAGCGGATTATTCAAAGCTGACAACCGATGTACTTGCAGATGATTTAATCGCTCTGACAAAGTATGTTACTGAGGAACTTCATCAAGAGCAGGTGATCCTGGTCGGGCATTCTTTTGGGACGTATATCGGCATCAAGGCGGTTGCGAAGGCTCCAGAACAGTTTAAAGCTTATATTGGAATTGGACAGGTGGCCGACACCATTCAGAGTGAAATGGAGACGCTGGATTATACGATAAAGCAGGCAACCGCGGCAGGAAACAAAGCGGATGTGAAACAATTAGAGTTATTGCGTGATTCTGTGCAGCAAGGGAAAGGACTGACTCCTCGAACGTTTGTGCAAAAGTATGGCGGTTCAGCCAGACTCATTAACGAGAATGCTGATTATGTTAAAGGATTTCTGATAAATCCCGAGTACAACGGATGGGATGTCATTCGATTTTATACAGGGGTTCTCCAGTTGCAAGATCGGCTTGTGCGAAAAGCATTGGATCACCCATTGCCTGAGATTGTAGACGAGATCCAAGTTCCGACTTATTTCCTAATGGGGCAATATGATTATATGACGACCCTTAATGCTGCCAAGGATTACTTGCAAAAGTTGAAAGCACCCGAGAAAGAACTGGTTATATTTCATGAGTCCGCGCATTATCCTCAGTTTGAAGAGAAGGAACAATTCCTGGCTTGGCTGATTGAACATTTCAAATAGGATTGAAAAGTGTAAAAACCTGTCAAAAAGGACAAGAGAATGAACTTTATTTACCATAATTGTGTTATTATGTTGGTGCGAACCTTTTTTTCGCTCACCACTCTATTCATAGAGAAGGGAGGAATATATTTTCGTATTTCTTCAATCAATCCATTTTTTAACCATCTAGATGAATCACTAGAATAACTGCACTGCTTGTTCTAAAATAAAATAAGCGGAGGTACCGTTATGACGAAAACGTTTAAAAAATTTGGCATAGCCAGTTTGGCACTGCTTTTTATGGCCACAGCGGCGTTTGCGGGATGGGGCTCTAAAGCATCGGCCGCTGATATGAGATCATTAACCGCTGCGCAGATTACGGCGGAGATGGGTGCAGGTTGGAATCTGGGTAATCAGCTGGAAGCTACCGTGAACGGGACCCCGAATGAAACGTCATGGGGCAATCCAACGATCACACCTGAGCTGATCAAAAAGGTAAAAGCGGCAGGTTTTAAAACGATTCGTATTCCGGTTTCTTATCTGAACTATATTGGAAGCGCTCCCAATTATACAGTGAATGCATCTTGGCTTAATCGTATACAGCAAGTGGTGGACTATGCGTATAACGAAGGTTTATACGTAGTCATCAATATGCATGGAGACGGGTTCCACTCGATTCCGGGCTCGTGGTTACATGTGAACAGTGGCAATCAGAACGTTATTCGTGAGAAGTATCAAAAGGTGTGGCAACAAGTTGCCAACAAGTTCAGTAATTATAACGAACGTCTGATTTTTGAATCTATGAATGAGGTGTTTGACGGAAATTACAACAATCCGAATACGTCTTATTATGGTAACTTGAATGCGTACAATCAGATCTTTGTGGATACCGTTCGTAAAACAGGTGGCAACAACAATGCAAGATGGTTGCTTGTTCCAGGCTGGAACACAAACATTGACTACACTGTGGGCAATTATGGTTTTGTCGTTCCAAGTGATAATTTCAGATCTTCCGCCATTCCAAGCTCTCAGAAGCGAATCATGATCTCGGCACACTATTACTCGCCATGGGATTTTGCTGGTGAAGAAAATGGAAACATTACGCAATGGGGAGCTACCGCGACGAATCCTTCCAAAAGATCGACATGGGGGCAAGAGGATTACTTGGAATCTCAGTTCAAATCTATGTACGATAAATTTGTGACTCAAGGTTATCCAGTCGTTATGGGTGAGTTCGGTTCCATTGACAAATCTTCTTACGATTCCAGCAACAGTACCTATCGAGCGGTTTATGCCAAAGCCGTGACTGCCAAGGCGAAAAAATATAAAATGGTTCCGGTTTATTGGGACAACGGGTTCAACGGCCAGCATGGATTCGCGCTGTTCAACCGGTTTAACAATACGGTAACACAGCAAAATATCATTAATGCGATCATGCAAGGCATGCAATAATTGATATTGTCAGAAGGAAGAATGGGGCGGCATGTTTCTTATAACCAGGGACATGCCGCTTTAGTATGTTTTCTCAAAAAAGGTGATGCGAGTTCAGTCGTAATTTCCCATGAATTTTTACACAAGCCGCAAGTAGAATTCATTAAATGCCACACAATCATGGTTATACTTAATTTTGCTTTGATCTAGCGAACTTGAAGGATTGGGTGGTAGACAGAATGTTGAAGAAGCGTGAGATGCATGAATGTCAATCTCTGTACAGCTTGATGATGGATCCCGCAGTTTCCCCTTATGTTCGTTATGTATGTCAGTCGCAAGAGGAATTTATGTTTTTAACGAGGCAGTTGATCGCAGAAGAAGAACAGGGAAGTGTTATAACGCGTACGATTTTGAATGAAACAGGCACCGCAATTGGCACTATTGATCTGTATCACATTGTCAACCAGACTGGATTTCTGGCAACTTGGATTGGTGCTCCTTATTTCGGACAAGGATACAGTCAAAGAGCCAAGTCCGCGTTTTTGACAGAATTGTTTCTTGAACAAGATATACAGACGGTTTTTATGAAAATACGCAAACAAAATGTTCGTTCCCGCAAAGCGGTGGAGAAACTACCTTACGTTAACCTCTCCAATGACCTGTATCCAGAGGTCACGCAGTCCATATATGATTTGTACCATGTCGAACGTGCTACTTTTCTCGAAAGTCATATGGAATTGCATCACATTTTAGCTACGTAAGACAATTTGGGAGTAGTAAATGAGTATATCAGGCGCCGTCAGAGATGACGGTGCTATTTGATATACAAGGAAACGACCTTATGAAACTAGGTATAGCTTCATTTGTAGAAGCATTGGTGAAAACTCCGGGATAAAAACTACTGCATACCTCGTTTAAAGAGTTATAGAAATTCCTTAATGGAAGAACATGGATTATAATTGAGGTGAAGTGTATTGAAGGAGGTTGTTGTTTTGACAACAGAAGTATGGATTCCAATGGAGGAGATTCAGGATCAGGAGCCGATCTGGGCAGGTACCAAAATTCGAATATATCAAGAACCGCCACTGGAATACTTACTCTCATACATATATGGGAATTCGAATGAGCTTCAACTAACGTGCCTAACCCAAGGCGAGGCAGGTAATATTGGAGGCGTTATTGCTAAAGATCTGCCTAATCACTATGCACTGGCTCAAACGCTAAAGACCTTTTTGTCTGGAGTGTACAGCGAGATTTGTTTTGAATAGAGGAGGATGCAAGTTGTCTGAACAACCGGAGGAGAAGTTAACAGGTGGTAACGTGAATGAAGTTGTGCGCGTTGGTGATACGGTTCGCCGGAGTACCCATCCGAATCGTTATGTGCATGAACTGCTGTTGCATCTGGAAAAAGAGTGCTTCCATCAGGCGCCGAGGTATCTCGGCATGGATGAGAAGGGTAGAGAAATGCTCTCTTACCTTGACGGAGACGTCCCGGGTAATGATTATCCGGAGATTGAAAGTTATATGTGGTCAGACGAATCACTAATTGCCGTTGCCCATTTATTAAGAGCCTATCACGATGCAACCGTAAATTTCACCACGGTGGAACAGCCTGATAACCTTTATCCAGGTATAGGTAGAGATGAACACTCACATGAATCAGTAGATACAAATTCAGAGGATTACGAAGTGGTCTGCCATAACGACTTTGCTTTATACAACATCGTGTTCAGACAAGGTTTGCCGCAGGGCATTATTGATTTTGATCTGGCATGCCCGGGGCCGCGTATGTGGGATATTGCCTATACTTTATACACGTGTGTACCTCTTGCCAATTTTTCGCCCAAGCTTGAAGAGCAAGGGAAATCGGTTGCCTCATATGATAGCGAAAAGCACGCCAACGTCCGGAAAAAGCGAATCGAAATGTTTATGAAAGCTTACGGGATAAATGTGCCACCTGATCTGAAACACTGGGTCGTGTCCCGTATTCGCTTTATGTGCAAAACATTAGAGGATCGTGCAGCGGCAGGAGAGTTAGCCTTTGTGAAAATGGTTGAAGAAGGTCATCTGGCTCACTACGAGAGAGAAGTGATTTTTCTGGAGCAACATTGGCAAGAGTGGACATAGTTTTTGTCGTATCTTTTTCGGGTAAATGCAACGTTAAAACGGTTTGTATTCTATTTTTTCATTGGGGGAGAAAAAGATGGAAACGAAGATCGTTACATTGGCTGCATTTCATGTTGCAGGGTATCGCATTGAAGCTACGGTGGAAGAGTTTGAGGCAGGATTACGACAGAATCTTTATGATAAGTTAATAGAGAAGAGGGATCAGATCAAGCATCGGAAAAACGACCAGGTTCTCTTAATGCAGCTGTATCCGTCCTATGAGGATTTTAATGCCAAAGTAGATCCATTCGCACATGTATTATGCTATGAAGTAAACGAGCCGGAGGGCACGCCGCCTGGAATGATTATTCATCATGTGCCAGCTCGTTCATACGTTACATGTACGCACAGAGGACTAGAATCCGACATAGGTGATACATATGACTACATCTATGGACAGTGGTTAGAAGATGCTGGATACACATCTGAGTGTTATGATTTTGAAATCTGGGATGAACGTTACCAGCCGCATAGTGTCAATAACGAGATCGATATTTATGTGGCTTTGCAATCTTAGTATTCGTCATGACTGACTTCGTATATAATGAAAGATGACTCTACAAAACAAGTAACTACATACTATTGCGAGGTGCACTTCGACTTATGCCAACGATCTATGATTTCACTGTGACGAGAACGAGTGGAGAGCGTTTTCCGCTCTTTCAATATGAAGGAAAGCCTGTACTGATTGTGAACACGGCAAGCAAATGTAAATATACGCATCAATTCGATGATATCCAGAAGTTATATGATGAGTACAAGGATCAGGGATTGCAGGTCATTGGCTTCCCATGTAATCAGTTTGCGGAGCAGGAGCCAGGTAGCAGTACAGAAGCCGAGTCTTTCTGTCAGATCAACTACGGGGTGAAATTCCCGATGTTTGCGAAACTGGATGTGAATGGAGAGGAAGCGCATCCGTTGTACGACTTTTTGAAAAAGTCAGGTCCGTTTGCCGGCTTTGATGAAAGCGACATTCAGGCCAAACTGCTCAAGCTGATGGTGGCAGACAAAGCACCAGAGTGGCTGCACGGCGATGCGATCAAATGGAATTTCACCAAATTTCTGATTGATGCAGAAGGCCAAGTTGTTCGGCGCTTCGAGCCGGTGGATTCCATGGACGAGATCAAAGCAAGTATCCGAGAGTTGTTATAAAATTTAGATGAACATTAGCGGGGCAACCAAGCATAACGTTGTATCCCGCTTTCTTTTTTTGCACAGGAGGTGATGATGTGCCAAGCATGATGCAGTTTAATTCCCCACTGGCGTATACCTATAGAGCCACCAGTCAGTTTGACCCGGGTAATTCGGACGGATTTCATTCGCATCCACACTATGAGATTTATTATTTTCATGAAGGGGAATGCACTTATATTATTGGAGATCGGGTATATGCACTGGAGCCGGGGGACTTGGTGTTAATGCATGGACTGACTTTGCATCGGCCGCATCCCAAAGTTGGTAAACCTTACGTTCGCACAACGCTTCATTTCGACCCTTCTGCCATTCGTGAAAGCCTGCATCCCGAGCGCATCCATGAAGTGCTGAAGCCGTTCGATGAGCTGGGCAATTGCCGGGTGAACCTGACCGGTGAGGTTCGCGCCGAATTCGAAGCACTGCTACATGATCTGCACCAGTTATCTTCTCACTCATCCAGATTCAGACAGGAGCGTATGCATATCCGGGTCTGTGATCTGTTATATTGTGTAGCAGAGATCTGTCAGGGACATGTGCAGGAACAGCGTTCTTCATCGGAAAAAGAAAGACATGTCCAGCATATCATCCGGTATGTGGATACGAATTACATGCATGACATCGGTCTGGATGATCTCGCTCAGGAACTACATCTGTCCAAGCCCTATTTGGCAGGTATGTTCAAGGAGATGACGGGACTGACCATATTTAAGTACTTATATGACCGGCGTATTAATCAGGCGAAACTGCTATTCCAGTTTCAGCCCGAGATGAGTGTGACGGAGGCCAGTCGATTGTCTGGTTTTAAAAGGCTGTCTCATTTTAGCCGAATTTTTAAACAAAGCGTGGGCTGCTCGCCTGATCTGTATCGAAGTCAGCTGCATCGGCAACTGTAGGGTCGATAGGGATGTTGAAACGAAGTTTAGCGCTGTTAGCGTAAACGAGGAATAAATGGTTGCCATGTAGAAGCCGAACCGCAGATTCATCGTGGTCGGCTTCTTTAGCGTTATTTTTATAACCATGATCAAATAGCGACCAAGGGTCAGCACCCTTCACGTAACGCAGATGTTTAGAATGCCAAACGAACAGGTAAAGAAAGGTAACGAGAAAAAGACGATTACAGGAGGCGAAAAGTGAATGGAGAAGCAAACACCGGCGCAACAACGGGAAAATGGCAAACGAGATAAGATGCCAGACCACCCGGAGCAACATAAGACTGAACATGAAAGCGTGCTGGATCGATACGACCAGGAACAAACGGTTGACCCGATTCCAATGCAAGATTTGAATATGAAAGCGCAGGAAGAAAAGAATAAGGATCAGACGAAAAGTAATTCGTCTACGGAAGAGAAGTACCGGGCAGACTATCGTAAGAGAGATTAAAATATGTGAATTTAAAATAGTTTATTGACTAATGTATGTTACTATATTATAGTTACCTTGTTGGCAATGAACTACAAATGACTTAGGAGGCGTATACGAATGTCTACTTTTTTTGATGCGTTGAAGAACAGAAGATCTTATTATGGAATCAGTAAGGAATCCACAATCTCGGATGCTAAAATTCAGGAAATCGTCGAAGAAGCGGTAAAGTATACACCAACTGCATTTAACTCACAGACTTCCCGGGCAGTCGTATTGCTTGGTGAACAGCATGATAAACTATGGAATCACACGGAAGAAATTTTGCGTGAAGTTGTGGGCAACGAAGAGGCATTCCAATCCACAGCTGAGAAAATGGCAGGTTTCCGCAGTGGCTACGGTACGGTTCTGTTTTTCGAAGACAACAATGTGGTAGCACAGCTTCAACAAAACTTTGCTGCGTACGCAGACAACTTCCCGATCTGGTCTAACCAATCGAACGGTATGTTGCAACTGGTCATCTGGACTGCATTGGAGCAAGAAGGACTGGGAGCATCCCTGCAACACTACAATCCGCTGATTGATGAAAAAGTGAAGCAAGAATGGAATATTCCAGAGCACTGGAGACTGATCGCTCAGATGCCGTTTGGTAAACCAACCGCAACCCCAGGCGAGAAAGAGTTCCAACCGATTGAAGAGCGCGTCAAAGTACACAAGTAAGGAAGAACGCGTCAAAGTACACAAGTAATTCTTGAACATTACCAATATTTAACCACATACGGCCTCGCTTCAATTTGATACGATAATGAAGATCGTAATCTATTGAAGTGAGGCTTTTTAATGTGAAAATAGTAAATGATAATAGAGCTTTTCGAAACTTTCATCCCCTATGGAAGATCGTATTAAGCGGCGTCATTTTATTCGGTTCAGTGATTGGAAATGGAAGTATCATTAACGGGGCGGGGAGCGAGCAGCCGACCTTTCAGGATACAAGCAAAAGCTTCGCAAAAGAAGCCATTGCGCGACTGGTGCAAAAAGGGATTGTAGCAGGAACAACGGAGCACACGTTTGAACCGAAAAAAGCGGTCACACGCGCTGAATTTGCATCATTTGCGGTTCGCTTGCTCGGACTAGAGCCAGTTTCAAACAACATTAAACCTTTTGCAGATATTTCTGCGAAAGCTTGGTATTACGGTAACGTAGCTGCGATGACTAATCTATCGATTCTTGAAGGTAAAGGCCAGAACCAGTTTCAGCCGAACGCTTCCATTACACGGGAAGAGGCAGCTGCTTTGCTTGTTCGTATGCTGAAACAGCGCCCTGTGGCAAGCGATAGTATATACAATACATATGCAGACGCAGCGGACATCTCAAGCTGGGCTCTTCCATATGTACAGAAGGTGCATCAACTTGGATTAATGCGCGGAAGTAGCGGCATGTTCCGGCCAGTTGACCAAGTCACACGGGAAGAGGCTGCGGTTATGCTGGATGCAATTTTACAGAACAGAACTTGGGCCGGACAGATCCAGCGGAAGCAGGATCATGGGATTCAACTGGGATGGCAGTATAATTCATCGACAGCAGAATTTATAAGACAAGTCGACCAGTCGCCTGTGAACACGGTCGTTCCGCGTTGGTTTTTCCTGAATCAAGATATGAACGTTTCGGATCATGCCAATGCCACATTGATCTCTTGGGCATCTGCTTCGGGCAGAGCGCTGTGGCCGATGCTGGGTAACCGTTCCAATAAGGAGATGACACATCAGATGCTGTCGAGCTCAGCGAACCGGGAAGCAGTTGTCAATCAAGTGAGTGCTTATGTGAAAAAATATAAACTCGGCGGTATTAATGTGGATTTTGAAAATGTAGATCCTGTCGATCGCGAAGGCTTTACCGCGTTTGTGACTTCGTTAACGAAATCCTTGCACACACTTGGCGCTGTGGTATCGGTTGATGTATCTCCCAATCTCGGTTCAGATTGGACGGCAGCCTTTGACTACGTCAAGCTGGGGGCGATCTCAGATTATATGGTACTTATGAGTTATGAAGAGCATTGGAACGGTGACCCCAAGCCCGGTTCGGTCGCTTCGCTTCCATGGGTGGATCGAGCACTGACAAAGATGCTCTCCGAGGTACCACGTACCAAGACTATTTTGGCGCTTCCACTATATACGCGGGATTGGTCCACCATGAATCCTGCAACAGCTTCCTGGGACATTACACTGGGAGAGCAAGGAGTGCGGGCATCGGCATCAGGTTCGCTAAGAAACTGGGATACACAGCTGAAGCAGTATATGATTAACTACACGTCTAACTCGGTGGCACGAGCCATCTGGGCGGAAGAGAGTCGCTCCTTGTCTGCCAAAGTTCGGATGAGTGGTGAGCGAAAAATTGCAGGACTGGCTTACTGGTATATGGGCGGCGAAACTGCGGATGTATGGAACGCCATCACCAATGCTATGCGTTTCGAATCGTATCAGTTCTAACACTTGAAGACCGAAACCTTTCGTTTGAAACCGGAGGTTTGGGTCTTTTATTTTTGGTTTAAGCTATGGAATAAGTCAGGCCGTTTAAGCCTGTTTGTACGGTTTAATGTATAGAAGGACAAGAATCATCATGCAAAAATATACTTTTTAAAAAGAGAGAGTACTGGATATTCAGGAGGGAATAACATGCGAGAGATGGATTGTATTATTGTGGGTGGAGGGATTGCAGGGCTTCAGGCAGCCATTCAGCTGGGACGTTATTCAGCGCATCAAGTACTGGTAGTCGATGCTGGGGAAGGCAGATCAACGTTATGCCGAACCTATCATAACATTCTCGGTTATCCGGATGGGGTGTCGGGCAAAGAATTACGGGCCATTGGCAGGATGCAAGCTGAGCAGACAGGTGTTTTGTTTGAAAAGGATCGAATTGTAGAAGCCATACGTGTGCATGAGGACAAGATCAGGCTTAAAGGGTCCTCTGGAACCCTGTATCAGGCCAAAACAGTGCTGCTGGCAACCGGGTTATCGGATCGAATACCTGATATTCCGGGACTGAAGTCTACACTCGGCAGAACCGTGTATGTATGCCCTGACTGTGATGGTTATGAGATTCAAGGGAAGCGAACGATCCTGCTGGGGGCTGGCGAAGCTGGAGCGAATATGGCCATGACCTTAATTGAACGTACTAATGATCTTTTATATATCAACCACGAGCAGACAGCGATCTCGGCTGACCTTCATCGTCAAATGAAACAAGCAGGAGTCCGTTATCTTGAAGCAGCAGTACAGGAAG
The DNA here is from genome assembly GCF_057597225.1 of Paenibacillus sp. NN59. NCBI lineage: Bacteria > Bacillati > Bacillota > Bacilli > Caryophanales > Paenibacillaceae > Paenibacillus > Paenibacillus sp. NN59. The sequence goes on from NZ_CP199678.1 coordinate 2,735,267, forward strand.
TACAACAGATGGAGGACGGTCATATTACAGGTGTTTTAACCGAAGATGGTCAGATTTTTGAATCAGAACGTGGATTTATCGCCTTTGGCGGGAACCGGGTTCACTATGAGCTCGCTGAGCAGCTTGGAGCCGTCATTGCAGACAATAAACATGTAGAGGCGAATCCTCGTAGTATGCAGGCGGCTCCTCACGTCTGGATTGCTGGAGATCTTGGTATACATGCCGAACAAGCGACTGTTGCTATGGGCGAAGGCGCGATTGCGGCCATCTGGATTCACAAGGCGTTACAGAGGATGGGTAAAGGTTAATAGCATATTATAAAAAACCACAAAAAAACAAGTCCTCTCTTTTCCAGTTGGTTTAGGAGGACTTGTTTTCGTGCGTTTCTTTTAAGGATTATTTACCCGGTTCATCTGTTGCATTTTTATTGGAAGAATGATCATGTCCTTTATGGGTAAAGTCTTTGCGAATGTTGTCTACAATATCTCCGACGACACCTTCAATCATGTCCGTAGGTCCCGGATTTTTTTTGTCTGGTTCAATGACGGTATTTACACCGGGTTTGAGTTCATCGGTTGTTTTGTCATGTTTAGGTTTATCATTCATGAGATCTCCTCCTTAAATTCGGTAGTAATCAATGTTTACTAACATAACCAAACATCTACATGTATATGTAAAACGTTTAACCGAACTACGATTTTTGAAACGGCTGATTAAACTTCAGCGAGACGTTTATATTATAAATGACCCAAGGTTGTGAAGCTTATTGCAAGCTCAACATAAGTCACAAAAATGAATAACGCAATTAAACTGAAGGAGGTAATAAGCATGAATGAACAAAATCATGTGATCCACAAAGACGGGCAGGTTTCCACAGATCAGGTAGACAACGCAATCGAAAAGATTGCACCGGAGGAAAGAGACCACATTTTACAAAATTTTGATGCATTCAAGGAATACCTCGGTAAACGGATTGCCATGGGCGAATCCATCGGTTTAAGTGAAGAACAAATGGCTAAAATTGCACAAAAAGTAGCAGATCATCTGGCAGCTAACGAAGAACCTCGCAACCGGGAAGAGAAGCTATTACAGGAACTCTGGAACGTTGGTAAAGAAGAGGAACGCCATATGCTCGCTCATATGCTGGTTCGTTTGGCGCAAGACACCAGAACAAGTCATTAAAGAAGTTCAGGCATAAATGGACTGTACAAGCATAGATTAATATAGATACAGCAGAAACCCCGAATGCAGCTGATTTGGGGTTTCTCCATGTAAAGCGGTGGACAAGCTCAGTAGTGATGACGCGAATTGTAACTATTTTTAATCTGGTTGATACTTTTCAGAAAGTGCTATGACGTATGATGAGTACAACATAAACGGATCGTTAATGTTTGGCGTGTCCGTTTAAGAAGAAAAGCATTCGTTTAATAATTAAAGAGACGTATGAAATAAGGAGAGATGCTGGCATGAAGAACGCGGCGAAACAATGGAGATATCGGATGATCGGTGCAGCAGTGGCTTTACTTGGCATCATCGTGCTGACTACATATTTGCTTACCCCTGCAAATGCAGAGGAGCGTACCGATGTTCAGTCACCTTCTGCTAATAAGGCCCAGTTGGCCAATTCTGAAGTATATACAGCTTATATTGACGGGATGCGTGTGGAAGACGGTAAATTAATGCTGACTGTAGATAAAATCGGCTGGTATCAGGGTGAGGAAGCCAATACGATTTTCAAACAACGTAATCCGGATGCGGGCATGGATGAGGCACCTGACGGTTACTATATTGTTAATGATAACAAAGAACAAGAACAGGTTGAGGTCAAAGCTGACGCCAACGTTCTTATGCAACTGTATGACCGAGATGGTACGGTTCAGGGGGCGGAAATTCAGTGGAACGAACCCGTAAGCTTGACCAAGTTTGAGTCGTTGTATGGGGATAAACGCATTCTGGATATGTCTGTGTTCCCTTACCACCTGACGATTCAAGATGGAAAAGTAATTAAAATTGTACAACAGTATATCCCTTAAACAGATAACATACAAATAATCCAAAAGGCATTCTTTCCGTTCAAGTAAACGGTAAAGAATGCTTTTTGTTATGACAAATGGTTGAAAGCGATTGTAATTTATTGGTGGTACATGTATCATTATAGGAATGGCGTTTTTACATCATTCAGGAGGCTTCTGATGTTTAAAGACATGATTGCATTAACCAAGCCCGGACTGTTAAGGTTGAATGTGTTTGCGGTTGCCGTCGGTTTCTGGGTTGCTTCACAATGGGATATCGCATGGATATCTCTGCTTATGGTCGTGATTGGTTCAACGCTCGTCATTGCTTCGGCATGTGTCATCAATAATTATTGGGACCGTGAGCTGGATCAAAAGATGGAACGAACGAAAAAAAGAATGGATTACATTAATCATCTGAAACCAGGATTTGTTCTTGGTTACGGCTTGGTGCTCGGAGTCGCTGGTTTAGCGATATTGTTTGTACTGGTGAATCCGTTATCCGGCTGGATGGCTTTGCTCGGTTGGTTTGCGTATATTGTGATCTATACGATGTGGCTAAAACGTACATCGACATGGAGCACATCGCTGGGCGGAATTGCAGGGGCGATGCCACCTGTCATTGGGTATACCGCCGTAACGAATGAAATCGATGCAGGAGCCTGGCTGTTGTTTGCACTGTTATTTTTGTGGCAGCCTCCACATTTCTGGTCGCTGGGTATTCGCCGTGTGGAAGAGTATCGTGCTGCAGGCTTCCCACTCTTACCGGTGGTCAAAGGTGTGAAACGTACCAAGCTACAGATGATTCCTTATGTTTTTCTGCTGATTCCTGCTGTATTCCTGTTGTATTATTTTGATTACGTTGGACTGGTGTTTCTGATTGTATCTCTGATTAGCAGCTTGATCTGGTTTGTACATACACTTGGCGGATTGAAAACACAGGATGATGAGAAGTGGGCGAAGGTTAACTTTTTGATCTCGGTCAATTACCTAATGCTCCTGTTCATCTTAATGGTAGTGAATACAACTTGGTCTTAAACAGAAGAGAGCAGGGATTCCCTCAGAGAGCACATTTTGGAATAAAACGGACAACCTCGTTGTTGGTATTATTACAAGATGTGCTTGTTTATTATTAACAGCTATTGGATGTGACAACAACATGAGTGATTTGCAACAAGCGATCTGCCTGCGACAGGAAGGCAAAGTGAGGGAAGCAATTGAGCTTTTGCACCAAATTACGGAGTTTGAGCCGGAAAATGGGGAAGGCTGGTATCAACTCGCATGGGCACATGACTCGCTAGGATTGGAACGTGAGGCTGTGCCTTATTATGAAAAAGCACTGCAGCTGGAACTATCGGCAGAAGATCGGGCTGGTGCAATTCTCGGACTAGGGAGTACTTATCGTACGCTTGGACAATACGAGCAGGCCAAAACATGGCTGCTGGCAGGAATATCGGAATTTCCCGAGCACCGGGAATTTGAAGTATTTTATGCCATGGTGCTCTATAATCTCGGCGAACACGCAGAAGCGATGGGGCGGCTGCTTGTTCAGCTTGCAGATACTTCTGGAGATCCGCGAATAATGGACTACAGCCGGGCGATACGCTACTATGCAGATCAGCTAGATCGGGTCTGGGAATAAGATAGGATCGTCTTTAAGCCTGTTCACCTGAGTGTGAGTCACGTGAAACTAAACTTCTTGATTAGAGATGAGCCATTGTTGGACTTCTTCAATGAAACGACGTGCTGCTGGTGAAATATTCCGAAGGGAAGCACAAGCTAAACCGATCATTCGGTAAGGGTCACCTGAAAGTGGCACCAGCGCGAGTGATTCCGTATGATTTTGCAGCACCATCTCGGGAAGAAGACTGATGCCAAGTCCGTTACGTACCATGGCCATAATAGCCTGATCCTCGGCTACCTCATATACCACATTTAATTTGGCAGCATGTTGACGAATCAAACGTTCAATTTCGTTGTCACCGCCCCATTTGGGAAGAATGAAAGGCTGCTCTAGCAAAACTTCAAAAGATACCGATTTCTCTGAAGCCAGAGCATGATCCAGAGGCAGGATGCACATCATCCTGTCTTTTTGTAATGTAATCGTATCAAATGGCGACGAGTCGCCAAGAGACAAGAACCCAAGGTCGATGGCCCCGCTGGCGAGCCAGTTCTCAATCTCGGCATAGTCACCCTCCCAAAGCTTAATTTCAATTCCGGGGTGGCGAAGCCTGAACTGCTTGAGAATACCCGGTAGCCACTGTGTCGATACGCTAGCAAATGTCCCGATTCGTACCGTACCAATCTCGGCACCGCGAATCAGGGAGATTTCCTGGTTCATCAGTTCGGCCCAGCGGATGATTTCACGAGTATAACCGAGAATACGCTCACCTTCCGCGGTGACCCGGACACCTGAGCGACTGCGATGCAGCAAGGAGAATCCATATTCGCTTTCCAGGCTGGCGATGGCGTGGCTGACAGCGGATTGTGTAATATTCAGGGCCTCGGATGCTTTGGTCAGACTGCCATATTCAACTACCGTGTTTAGAATTTCGTATTTAATTAGCGACATGTTATAGTACTTTCCTTCCAGATTAATCTACATTTCTATACATGAGTTTATTTCATATTAACTATTATAAATATTCATTTTTATAATGCAAAGAGATCGTTTATACTTGCCAAGGCGAGTTAGTTTAGTACATATAACCAACGTAGCTCAGACTATTATAGAAGAATGAAGGTAGAAGTTAGATGAATGGGGTACAGGGAAATCAGATTCAAGCATCACGAAGAGCAGATGTACAGATGTTGCTTGCAACCGTTATTTGGGGTTCTTCTTATCTGTTTATGAAATCGGGACTAGCTTCAATGCAAGAACTAAATTTGATTGCTTTGCGATTTGGAATCGCCTTTGTAGCGGCAGGGATACTCTTTCACCGCCGTTTGAGAAACGTTGATCGTAGAACCTTGCTTGCTGGAGGCGTGCTGGGTACAGCGTTGTTTGCTGCATTTGTATTCATCACCTATGGGGTACAGCGAACGACGGCGTCTCAGGCGGGGTTTTTGATCAGTTTGGCCGTCATTTTTGTACCAATATTAACGACAGTCTTGCGCCGGCGATTGCCGGACAAACGTCTTAGTGTCAGTATTGTGGTCGCAGTAGCAGGGCTTGGATTATTAACGCTTCAACATGAAATGAGCCTGCATCTCGGGGATTTGTTATGTATTCTGGCAGCATTGATTTATGCCGTTTATATTATGATTGCAGGTAAATTTACTCCGAATCATGATCCGCTTGCACTCGGAATCGTTCAACTTGGTGTAGCGGCTTTGTTGGGAACTGTAGCCACATTTTTGTTTGAAACACCGCAGTTACCAGATACGCCGGAATCATGGGCATCGATCTTGGGACTCGGAGTATTATGCAGTGGGCTTGGTTATATTTTGCAAACTTTTGCCCAGCGCCACGCTTCACCCACGAGAACGAGTCTGATCTTTTCGCTGGAGCCGCTGTTTGCCGCAGCGTTTGCTTTTATTTTTCAGGGAGAGTCTCTTACGTTGCAAGGATACTGCGGAGCAGCATTGATGCTGGCTGGCGTATTGATTACGGAGATCAAACTGCCGCTGCATGTGTTCAGACGCAGAAAGCGCCCGGCATTATAGTGTTAACTGAATCTCTCTGTCCATCTAAATATATATGTAGTGGAAGACAGTCGCCCATAAATAAACGGTAGATAAACGAAGTTACAGGTTATTCCGTCTTACTCCGATCTAACCTAACAAACCCCGAATGAACAAAACATGTTTTGTTCATTCGGGGTTTTATGCTACACTGGATGAAATATCAGGAAAATCGGGTGAGCAAGATGGGCAAAAGAGTGACCATGCAACAGATCGCAGATGCTGCAGGAGTATCCAAGTTCGCAGTTTCCCGTGCACTGACGGGTAAGCCGGGGGTTAGTGAGCACACGCGTGAGATGATTGTCAGAACCGCGGGGCAACTGGGTTATTTTAAAATAGAGCCAAAATATAATGCAGTGGATTCTCATACATCATTCGGTGACACAATGGGGAAGAAAAACGAAGGTACCATATTGATTTTGTTTCCGAATATACGCTCTCAAAATCGTTCCTCATTGTATTGGGGGCCAGTATTCGACGGGATTTCAGCGCGTTTGAATGAGCGGGGTATGGATATTTTGACACTGACGGAACCTTCTTCCGATCATATGTTTTCGGTTCTCAATCCCGACGCCATTCGGGGTGTTATTACGGTAGGCACGATCTCAACGCCAGTGCTGCTCGAAATATATCGCTTGCGCATTCCGCTCGTCATGGTGGACCACGAGGATTCTGCAATACATACCGATACTGTATTTACTGACAATGTGAAAGGCATGAAAGAGTTAGTCCTTATGCTTGCGGCGAAGGGATATAAACGGTTCCAGTTCGCTGGACAGCTACCTGATGCGGTTAGTTTCAGGGAACGGTGGCTCGGGTATCGGATGGGACTTGAAGTAATGCAACTACAGGCTGAACAGCATGCGGGGCTGCTCGTGCAGGAGTATAAGGAGATGCAACAAACCATCAGAGAGTTCAAGCTTGAAGATATTCCAGAGGTGATCGTCTGCGCGAATGACCACACGGCATTTATTATCATTGAGGCTTTGCGAAGTCGCGACGTTCAGGTGCCTGAACAGTGCGCGGTAACAGGGTTCGATAATACAAGGGCAGATGATCCTATTATGGCTACGGCACATATTCATAAGGAACATCTCGGAGCCCGTGCTGTAGATCAGCTGTTGTGGCGCATTAGCAATCCGAATGTTCCATATGAGCGTAAGCTTATTCATGCGGACATCATTATGCGGGACGAATATCATATGTTACGGGAGTAGCCAGGTAAAGTTTGTGGTTGTGGACACTCCTAGCAGGATGGAAACAAAATAGAAGGGAAAAGACATGGAGAAGTAAATCTCTATGTCTTTTTTTGTGATTGCAGTGATAATAGAACAATTTAATTGACCAAATGCATTGACTGTTATACGGCTAACATGTTAATTTTGTTTTGTGAATTGTTTGCTAATATAATAACAAAACCTAACAAAATACGTTGGTTACTCTAACGACATGGGAGGCTGTCATGAGCACAAAGCTATCACAACGATTTGAAAACTGGACGTTCAAGGCTAGTGAGGATCAGGAATGGACGCCGGCTCAGGTGCCTGGATGCGTACATACCGATCTGCTGAGATTAGGCAAGATTCCTGACCCATTTTACGGGACAAATGAGAAGGAAGTGCAGTGGATCGACAAGAAGGACTGGGAGTATCGTACAACGTTCGATATTGAATCTTTTTTATATACGCAGGAGCATCTCGAACTAGTTTTTGACGGACTGGATACGTATGCGGATGTATATGTGAATGACACACATGTGTTGTCTGCGGATAACATGTTTCGAGTATGGAAGGCAGATGTAAAAGCATTAGTGAAGGAACAGGGGAACATGCTTCGCATTCATTTTCGTTCTCCCATTCAGGAGGATTTACCGAAGCTGGAGAAACTGGGATATGCCTTGCCTGCATCCAATGACCAATCCGATGTGGGCGGTCTCGGGGATAAACGAGTCAGTATCTTTGCGCGCAAAGCACCATATCACTATGGCTGGGATTGGGGTCCGCGTTTTGTCACCAGTGGCATCTGGCGTGAAGTTAGGCTTGAGGGATGGACAGATGTGAAAATTAATGATTTATTTATCCGTCAAAATGAAGTAAATGCCACATCGGCACAAGTCACCGCAGTGGTAGAAGTGCAAACTTCACAGCCTATAGATACCGTTATTCGCATAGGTGCAGATGGTCAGCGCTGGGAGAAGGCCGTATCTTTACAACCTGGTTCCCATACGGTAGAGGTCCCGATCTCGATTCAGAATCCAAAGCTCTGGTGGAGCCGTGGATTGGGTGAAGCGTATCGATACACGTTTGCTGCCGAAGTACTTCAAGGTGAGCGTGCTGTCGTAACGTACGAGGTCAAAACAGGACTTCGTTCCATCCGTCTTGTGCGTAATTCGGACGAAGCCGGGGCTTCCTTTTATTTTGAACTGAACGGAGTTGCGGTTTTCGCCAAAGGAGCCAACCATATTCCCAATGACAGTTTTATTACCGAAGTGACACGGGAACGGTACATGCATGAGATCATATCGGCAGCGGAGTCCAACATGAATATGCTACGTGTATGGGGCGGTGGCTTTTACGAAGAGGATGTATTCTACGACTTGTGTGATGAATACGGTATCATGGTGTGGCAGGATTTTATGTTCGCGTGCAGCATGTATCCGGGTGATGAAGCGTTCCTGAACAGTGTCCGTCATGAAGCGATCGACAATGTGAGACGTCTGCGCAATCATCCGAGTATTGTACTGTGGTGTGGCAACAATGAGATAGATTCGGCTTGGGCGCATTATATTGAAAATGGTGGCTGGGGCTGGAAAAAAGATTACAACGCCGAACAGCGCGAACGCATCTGGGCGGATTATGAAGCGATTTTCCATGACCTTTTGCCAGAAGTGGTCGAAGCGTATGCACCAGGCATTGACTACTGGCCTTCCTCCCCCATTGTATCGCTGACAGGGGATGAAAAGCAGCATGCCCATCCGTCTACATCGGAAGGAGACATCCATTATTGGGGCGTGTGGCACAATGTGGAGCCTTTTGAGAATTACAATATATACGTAGGCCGTTTTATGAGTGAGTATGGGTTCCAGTCGTTCCCGGAATACAAGTCGGTACGCACATACGCCGAGGAAGAAGACTTGGCCTTGGAGTCAGAGGTCATGCTTGCACATCAGAAGAACGGTGCGGGTAATCGACTGATCAAGCAGTATATGGATATGTATTTGCATGAACCGAAGGATTTCCCATCCTTCCTGTATATGAGTCAGGTCCTTCAAGCGGAAGCGATGAAAACCGCAATCGAAGCCCACCGCCGCCGCAAACCTTACTGTATGGGAACGCTCTACTGGCAAATGAATGATTGCTGGCCTGTCGCTTCGTGGGCGGGTATGGACTATCTTGGTCGCTGGAAGGCATTGCAATATTATGCGAAACGTAGTTTCAATGATGTATTGGTTTCCGTGGATGGTACCAAAGAAGACGTCACAGATATCTATGTGGTTTCTGATCTATTGAAGAAGGTGGAGGGGGAGCTTCAAGTTCAATTGATTGGATTCGATGGCACGGTGCACTGGGAAGAGACTTTTGCAGTAAACGTAGCACCCAATGCAGGTGAGAAGTTGTTGTCCTTACGTAATGCAGACTGGCTTGAAGGGCATGATGCTACGACGACGCTACTGCGGATCGCTCTCCGTCAAGAGGGAGTAACAGACATTGTCCAGGAGCATTACTTCGTGCCTGCCAAAGAGCTTGCGCTTCAGCCTGCGAGCATCAAAGTCAGGGGAGGAGCGGATGAGGAGGGTGTACATCTGTTGCTGGAAAGTGATGTTCTTGCCAAGCAGGTGTGGATGTCTTCGGAAGTTGAAGGGGTCTTCTCGGATAACTTCTTTGATCTGATTCCCGGGTTTCCGGTAAAGGTGAAGTTCATCTCCAGAGAAGGTTTACAGCAAGCAGATGTCAATTCGAATCCAGGGGCGGTCGAGGTTCGATCCATGGCTGATTTTATTCGAGTGAACTAAATGTGAGGCAAGCGAAAAAAAAGACGTAGCAACGAATAAAACGGTTGAAGTCTCTCGCGGAGAGGGACTTCAACCGTTTTTTGTGACAGGATGATACCACAAATTACATCGTAATGGTTTCGTAACATTTTGCTTAGAGAATCGTAAGTTGTTTTCCTTATTGTAGTCCATGCAAGCAACTAAACCCATGGAGAGTGATAACAATGATGAAAACAAGCAAAAGCAAAAAAATGATTGCGGCAGCGGTGTTGATGATGTCTTTGACCTTTTCAGGATTGGCAAGTGCAAGCGCTACAGAGATGAAAATGATTAAAAAGGATGGCATGGAACTTGTGCAATTGAGACAGGCGGCAAAAATGTATGGTTACAGCATTATGTGGGACAGCAAAGACCGCTCGGTAACGTTAATGTATATGGACAAAATGCACGACACGATGATGAAAGACGATATGAAAATGAAAAATGACATGATGATGCACGATGATATGATGAAGCAAGATGACACGAAGATGGCTGATAACATAATGATGAAGGACGACCAAATGAATAAAAATGACATGATGATGAAGGACGACATGATGATGGAAGGTGCTATGATGCCTGCAGCTAAAACCATTAAGGTGTGGGTTGGTTCCACAAAAATGATGGTAGACGGCATGCAGGTTAGCTCGAAGTCAATGCCCATAATCCATGAGGGCAACACATATGTAACGGATATGGTCATTTCCGAATACATGATGCCGATGAAGGCTATGAAGTGAAGGTAACGAAGTAAACGTAAAAAATTGAAAGTAAGACAGATCAATAATACTGAAACATGATCCTTGCCCTGTGATATGATGATGCCAGATGCTTGTTTTGAATATGGGGTGAGTTCATTGAATGAGCGTATCATGGTTGCCGATGATGACAGTAATATTACAGACGTTTGTCGCAGGTACCTCGAAAGGGAAGGTTATTCTGTGGTGACGGCTAAGGATGGTATGGAGGCGATTGAGTTGTGGCGCACCCACACGCCAGATCTGATTGTGCTGGACCTGATGATGCCACATAAAAATGGATGGGAAATCTGTAACGAGATTCGTCAAAGCGAGGATGTACCCATTGTTATGCTGACTGCTCGTGGGGAAGAGCAGGATCGACTGATGGGTCTGACGATGGGAGCAGATGATTATCTGACCAAGCCATTTAGTCCGAGAGAACTCGTTCTGCGTGTCAAAGCGATATTGCGCAGAATACGAACGGTACAGGTGTCGCCTACCACTCATTCATCACATACGATTCGTTATGAAGGGCTGACCATTGATTTTGTGAAACGTGAGGTAGAGATTGACGGACGGCTGATTGACTTGACAGTTACTGAATTTGAGATGTTGTATTTGCTAGCCAGCCACCCGGGACAGGTGTTTTCGCGTAGTCAAATGTTAAGCAAAATCTGGGATTTTAGCTACGAGGGAGATACGACGACCGTAACTGTGCATATTCGAAGATTACGAGAGAAGATCGAGCAAAATGCTTCCGATCCAAAATATATTAAAACGGTTTGGGGTATAGGTTATAAGTTTGCAGGTGGCTCATCATGAAATTACGCACGTATCTGGTATTGTCCAGTCTTCTGGGCATCGGTGTATTGTTGATTTGTTTGTTCGTCAGTTATTCCAAAATGCTTCTCACCATCGATCAATTGTATTGGCTGTCGGGTATAACGGCCGGGGTAGGTTTACTTTCGTTTGTTCTCCAGTATGTATTAACGAAGCCATTGGAAAAATCAATAGCTCGTATTACCGAGCGTACAGTGAAGGTAGCCGAAGGGGATTTCCATACGGAAGTTCCTCTCATCGGGCCACAGGAATTTAAACTGCTGGCACAGCAGTTTAATGAAATGAGTTCCAGACTGAAGGATAGTTTTGACGATCTTCATCAATCCGAATCGGCCAGGCGTGAACTGATAGCAAATGTGTCTCATGACTTACGTACACCACTGGCCTCGATTCAGGCCTTTGTCGAAGCGCTGGAGGATGATGTGATTAAGGATGAAGCCACCTTCCGGCGTTATCTGAATACGATTCGCCTTGAAACGAAGAGGCTGGGAGGGCTGATCCAGGACTTGTTTGATCTATCGAGTCTGGAGGCCCAAGGGGAGCGATTTGATCCAGAGCCCAGTCATGTCGATGAGTTGTTGGTTAGCACACTCGAGGGCTTTTCGTTCCATCTTGCCGAGAAAGAGCTGAATGTGGAGATTGAGTTGCCTGATCAATTGCCAGCTGCCATGATGGTACCTGCACAGATGAAACGGGTGGTTTCCAATTTATTGCAAAATGCCATCCAATACTCTTCTACAGGAGGCACAATCATGCTTACTGCCACAGAGCAGGGAGCGTTTTTGCAAATTGCGGTGTTGGATCAAGGTGAGGGGATTGAAGCGGAAGAAACGACACGTATTTTTGAACGGTTTTACCGGATTGATAAATCCCGTAGTAAAAGTAGTGGTGGAGCTGGACTTGGGCTCGCGATCGCTCAATCCATTGTGGAACGGCATGGAGGCGAAATTGGAGTTCAGAGTAAGAAGGGAGAAGGAAGTTGTTTCTGGTTTACCCTTCCAGTGTGTGTCAATCGCTAGCCATTGGCACTGAGAGATTTTGATCATAGCGATAACGTAACAACGTGCCACCCGGTATTTGGGGTAGCACGTTTTATTATTCTTATGTAGAGCGGCATGTTGAGATGGACATTAAATAAGTAAGTAGGTAAAAGAGTAAATATACGTTACGGATTGGACTGTTCGTTTTTGATTTGTTGCAATTCGCTCAGGCTGAGCGTCAGATCATTCTCCGGGTTTGCACTGACAATCACTTCAGACTGGGATTGCTGGCTGGCCTGGTTTGACTTCGAAGCAGGTTTGACCACATAGAGGCTTTGAACGCTGTTTAGCAGGCTTGCAGGGGTGTCCGCATATGTTTCAAGAAAAAGTACATAATCCTTGGTCTGCATAAGCTTAAGACTGTCATCGTTGACGATTTCGGTGTTACCCAGTTGTCCGCCAAGCTGTTTGACTTCAAGCCGATCCCCGGCTGTGTAACCCCCTTTGTAGGATTCAGTCACCTGAACCGTATAGATCGTATAGATTTTGTCAAAAGAAACCTGAGCATCTGCCGCACTTCCCGCTGCATTCATATGATTCTGATCTTGGGAATCAGCTTGTCCCCTGTCATCTAAAGCTTCAACCCGGGTTTGAATGACATTGCCCTTCACAATGGTGTCGGCCCGCTCTGACAAAGCGTCTACACTTCCATAACTGGGATAATCCTCGGATGCGATGATTTTGACGGGAGTACCCGGGGGAGAAGCGGCCGGAGTTGCTGAAGAGCAGCCGACGACAGACAGGATAAAGATAGAAGAGACGAGTAAGGTAAGTACTCGATTCTTGTTCATAGATCGGAATCCTCCTTGGAAATAAAATGTAAATGATACGGAATGATGATGTACGAACGATTAGTATCTGGATCTGACATTATTGATATCGAAGGTCTGTGGTTTGGTCATGGAATTCCGGTTGCGCGTGTAAGACATAATGGAAGGACTGTTCGTTGTCGGGTTGTCACCAAGCCAGACGGAGTGACCCAGTTCATGAACGAACACGCTTTGAATAAAGTTGGATAAGTTGGATGCATCAGCGGTAATCGTGGAGGCGTTGAGTTCGATGCGGAAGTTGACAACCTGATTGCCGGAGACAGAAGCGTAGTTAACACCATAAGCGGTATTATTGAAGTTACCAGCGGTGATCGTGTTCGGAGAATTATTCGTTTTGACGAATTGCACTTTGGCTCCCGCATTGTTCCAGTTGGCAAGAGAAGCATCCATTGGACCCTGCCATGCAGAAGCGTAGTTGTAGGTCCGAATTGGAATGGTGGAACTAGGGTAGCCGTAATTCAAAAAGGTTGCTGCGTAGATCGTGCTGCCAAACATCGCGAGCGCAGAGAACAACATCAGGCTCATCAACAACTTCCTTTTCATACTTAAAACCTCCAATAAATGTATATTTTCTCTATTATAGTAACAAGTAAATGTGTACCTGAAATGAGTCTCAAGTCGTTGTTTTTGTTATGGAAAAAAGGAAAAAACCTGTGCACTAAAGGAATGTTGTCACAACAAGTCGCTTTCTGTCTGGGGAAGGTATGCATAAATTCCCTTAACTCACAAATAATACACTCAACCTTACTAGGAAAAAGGAGTGTATAGGGATGTGCGAACGTTTTTCACTCGCGGCTGATCTAGATGAAGTTCGGGATCATTTCAAGGTACAACGAGTCATGTATTACTATAAAAATCGCTATAATATCAGTCCAACGCAACATACGCCGATCATTCTACATCAGGATGGAGAACGTGTGCTGGATGAATTCCGTTGGGGATTCATTCCGTTCTGGGGGAGGGATGCGGTGAATGCTAATTTAATGACTGTGCATGAAAACCCCGCGTATTATAAGTTAGTGGAGACCAAACGCTGTGTTATTCCATGCAATGGGCTGTATTACTGGCGACAAGAAGGCAAGAAGCGTTATGCAGTGCGTGTTGTCATGCCGGATCGCGGACTTTTTGGCATTGCGGGATTGTATGAGATCTGGAAAGATACCCGCAAGCAACCGCTTCGCACCTGTACAATGCTCATGGCTGGCGCGAATCTGGCGACTCGTGAGTTTGGAAACAAGATGCCGGCTATTCTCATGGATGATGAGATCAACACCTGGCTTGATCCGGCCAATACCAGAGTTACACAGTTGTTGCCACTGCTTAAAACATACAATCGCACAGAGATGAATCTATACCCGGTCACGCCGATGGTGGCAAACGACGAACATGATTGTTATGAATGTGTGGAAGAGATGGAGCAGAAGCTGGCTTACGTGCGGAGTTACTGAGGTTGACTTAACTGAGGGATGCCTAAGGTATTACCGAGATTTTCTGAAGATGTAGCTACGTTCATGTTTATGGTTTCTAAGTTTCTGAACTCTGGAAATGGTTAAAAACAGGATGGGGCGTCTGAGGACACTCTGTCCTTTTTTAGTTGTGTCATCGTTTCCGTTGTAGGCTGACAAGGAATGGAAAAAGAAAAGTTGCAATTGAGTTGAAACGTAACTATAATAATTACAGTATTTGAATGTATATATCCATATATCTATTTAAAGAGATATAATATCAGGAGGGAACCACGAATGAATCCAAAGTATTCGAAAATGTTTGAACAAGTTTCACTGCCAAGCAGCGGCATTACACTGAAAAACCGGATCGTGCTTGCTCCTATGACTCATATGTCCTCTAATTCAGATGGTACGGTATCTGACGCTGAGCTTGCATATTATGCACGTCGCACAGGTGGGGCTGGCATGTCGGTTACAGCGGTAACACATGTTACGCCTAACGGTATCGGCTTCCCCGCACAATTCGGTTCTTATGATGACAGCTTTGTGCCTGGACTGAAACGTCTGGCTGAAACGATTAAACAGCAAGGTTCTGTTGCTGTACTGCAAATGTTCCATGCAGGCCGTCTGACTCCGGAACAAGCCGTTCCTGCGGGCCAAGTGGTTGCACCTAGTGCAGTCGCAAGTGAACGCCCAGGTTCACCGGAACCAAGAGAAATGACGGATGAAGAGATTACTTCTGTCATTCGTGATTTCGGTGAAGCGACTCGCCGTGCTATTGAAGCCGGTTTTGACGGTATTGAGATTCATGGTGCGAATGGTTATCTGATTCAGCAGTTTTTCTCTCCACATTCCAACCGGCGCGAAGATCGCTGGGGAGGCAGTGTAGAGAAACGTTTGGCGTTCCCATTAGCCGTTGTAGATGAGGTACAGCGTGTCGTTTCCGAGCATACTAAACTTCCGTTTATTGTGGGTTACCGTTTCTCGCCGGAAGAGCCAGAAACGCCAGGACTAACAATGGAGGATACGTATGCACTGGTTGATGCTTTGAAAGATAAAAATCTCGACTATTTGCATGTTTCCTTGAATGAGTTCTGGTCGAAGCCAAGACGTGGTGAAGAGGATACACGTGCCAGAATTGAATTCATTTTGGATCGTGTTGGCGGTAAAGTACCTGTAATTGGTGTTGGATCGATTCATACCGCCGATGAAGCAGCAGAAGCGCTGGAAACCGGCGTACCGTTGCTTGCGATTGGACGTGAGCTGATCATCGAGCCAGACTGGGTCGAGAAGATTGAAAGCGGACGTGAAGAGGATATTGAGACCATTCTGACGAAATCCGATCAAGAGCGTTTGGTGATTCCTGATGGATTGTGGAATGCAATTATCCACACACCGGGTTGGTTCCCTATGGCAGAGGATAAATAATTTATCGGAATGACTGGATGGAGGAGGCGAAAGCCTCCTCTTTTTACATATGCATGAATGTTTATGGACGTCAATTCTTGTAGATGTGTGAAATTCTCCTTCCAACCGCTCTATGGTATGATGGGGTAACAGGATTAACTGGTATATTAACGGTTTGGAGTGAATGAAGATGCTCGTTGCGGAACGTTATGAAAAAATTGTGGAATGGGTGGATGCGCATGGAAGCATGCGTGTCACTGAGCTTAGTGAGCGCTGTGGAGTGACCGAAGAAACGATTCGCCGTGATCTGGACAAGCTGGAACAGGCGGGCAGGCTCAGACGCTCGCATGGTGGAGCGGTGAGTGTGAAATACAAGGATGAATCGCAAACCGAGATTCCATATCCCGAGCGTGCTGTTGCATATGCCGATGAGAAGCGACGCATTGCAAGTGAAGCAGTGAAACTGGTGGAACCCGGTGACCGGATTGCTTTGGATGCAAGTACTACCGCGTGGTATATGGCAACCGGACTGCCCAATATTCCGCTGACGGTATTAACCAATTCAATTAAAGTTGCCGCAGAGCTAAGCGCGAAAGAACAGATTCGTGTCATTGCTACAGGCGGACAGCTTGCTTCCAAATCTTTGTCCTTTGTCGGGCCGCTCGCAGAGCGCTCGCTGGATGCGTATCATGTGGATAAAGTGTTTTTGTCTTGCAAAGGCGTACATCTGACCAAGGGCATCAGCGAGTCGAATGAACTACAGGCTTTGGTGAAGCAGAAAATGATTCATATTGCTGACGAGGTTATTTTGCTAGCCGATTCGAGCAAATTTAACATTCAAGCTTTTACAAGGGTAGCTGGCATGGAGAGTGTTGGAAAGGTCATCACCGACCAGGGTGTGCAGAAGGAGCATGTGAACGCGCTGAACGAACTTCAAATTCCGTGTATACGTGTGTGATCGTAAAGGACGTCAGAATATTACAAATGAATATTTATAAGTTAAACTCTTTATTTACACTTTAACGGAGGGGACAGAGAAAAACTGAAAAAGCGGAGCTAAAAGCTTTCTGAAAAGAAAGCTAACATCGGAAGCATACGCTTCGCCTTTATCACCGGATTTTTACCTTTGGAAAAGTGAATCCAAAAAATCCGGGGATAACAGCGATTGGAGGTTTATTCTGTCATTGGAGTGTCGGCGTAAAAGTATTTAGTTCGACTTATCATAGAAAGGATCGATGACAATGAAACATCCGTTTCACTTAAAGGCGGTATGGAATGGCGGACGTAACAGTGAGGGCACGATTGATGCAGGAGGTTTGAAAACCGTCATTTCGATTCCGCAGGAAATGGGCGGCCCTGGTACAGGAACGAACCCGGACGAGATGCTACTGGGGGCAGCGGCAACCTGTTACCTGATTACCCTTGCGGCGATGCTGGAGCGTTCAGACATTACTCCTGATGAGCTGACGCTGGAATCGGAGGCAACGGTGGATGTGACCAATAACATCTTTACGTATGAACGTATCGTACATCGACCGCGAATCGTGCTTCCACAAGATACATCCGAATCGGTTCTGAGTAATGCCGAGAAGCTGGCGCATAAGGCAGAAGCATCCTGTATGATCTCCCGGGCAGTATCTGGCAATGTGAGGATGGAAACCTGTCCGGTGATTGTAACCACTGGAGCTGACGCAGTGTGATATAATTGGTGGGTAGACGACATGATTCGTCATTTGTGCAAATAAGGAGAAATTCAGGATGAAAAACCAGAAGCGCAAACCCAATCGAATGGCACGTTTGACTCGTGCAATGAAACTGAATTTTCTCAAACTTTTACGTGCTCCGGGTGGTGCTCATAAGGTATCTACCGGATTTGCTATAGGGTTCGGTCTCGAACTGATCGTAATCTCGACTGCATCCCTGATTTATCTTGTGTTTTATCCGATCGTTCGTTTGTCTGGCGGCTCCATGCCAGCGGCCATTGTAGGCAACGTTGTGGGCAAGCTGACATTTCTGCCGATTATTCTTATGCCACTTGCGAAACAGATAGGTTCATGGATTTTGCCAGCGCACAGTATGGGCCAGGGTCCTATGCATGAGAGCGCATGGAGGGAACTGTTTCATGGAAACTGGTCAGCGGTAAGTGAACTGCTGCTCGGTGGACTTGATATCCTGGCAGGTATGAGTGTGCTCGGGTTAATTTTGGGATTCGTTTCGTACTTTGTCGTCAAATACTTCTATGTCAGAGCTCTTCATCGGCGGCATGAACGCCGGCTGGAGAAGCGCCGCCAAGCGGCAAACGCTTCAGGCCTTAGCACAGCTTCTGTACTGATCAGGAAGACATCACAATCATAATTGGCAGGAAGACCATGGAAACAGCGGTAGTCCACAGAATGCAGCGGGATACAAATTGCGGAGATGCACCGAACTGTTCAGCCAAAATAACAGCGTTCACTGCGGTTGGCATCGAGGCGAGGATAAGCAACACAGGGAATAATGTTCCTTCGACTTGCAGTGCTTTCAGTATAAGCCAGGCTAAAATCGGTGCTGCAACCAGCCTGACAACAAGTCCGGCCCAAAAAGCCTTACGAACATTCGATTGCCAAGGTGCTGTATCTCCTTTGGGTCGTAACATCTGAGCGCCCAGAATCGCCAAGACAATAGGAGAATAACCGGTAGCCATCATCGAAACGCCCCCATCCAGAGCATCAGGAAGGGAAATGCCCGAGCTCCGCATGATGACTGCGATCACAGCTGCGTAGATGGTAGGCATGCGGAATACGGACAGCATCGCGTTTTTTACCGTGAATTCGGATCTTGCGGCAAAGAAAATACCTACTGTATTGACGATGATCATCTGTCCAATGACGTAGACCGAAGCCTTGTCCAGTCCAAGTTGACCAAAGGCAAGCAACACAAGCGGGAGCCCGTAGTTCACACAGTTGGTAAATGTGGAGACGAGGGTCAGTCCTGCTTTTTCAGGTGCACCCAGACCAAAGATTCTGCTTATGATCTCAGCCAGAGCCCAGAGGGCGATCAAGTTGAGGATAGAGAACCAGAAAGTGCTTGTAACATCCGTCCAGGTAATCTCTGCGTGTAGCAGGGTATGGAAGATAAGCGCAGGACTTAAAATATAGAGTGAAAATGCCGAAAGCGGCCGTGTATCCCAGTCCTTGAAATGTTTTAACAATATTCCGCCAATGACGGGCAAGGAAATGGGCAGAAACACATGATAAAGCGTAATGAAAAACGAGGTAAACAATCTGTTCAGTCCTTTCTAGATGAAAAACCTATCTTATCATAGCAGGAAATGCTCGACAGTTGAATGTATAAGGACACAATCCTTCTACAGATACGCATTTCATTGCGTTAAACATGGCAGGCTCCGGTGGAGTGAGCAGGGGTCCGATTGCTATTTTGATATGGCAGATTTATTATAGAAGAGGTGCAACAAGATTACATACACATAGAGGAGGAAACTGTAATGAGTGAATCAAAACGCTTGCTCGTACTAGTCGGCTCTTATGCCGAAGCGGAAAATGAGGGCATTTACGCATATGAATTAAATGAGGATACAGGCAGTCTGGCGAAGCTGGACGGCATTGCGGGCGTGAAAAACCCGACGTTTGTTAACGTGGATGCGCAAGCAAACAAGCTATATGCGATTGGTGAAACGGCGTCTGCCGAGGGCAATAAAATGTCTGAAGCGGTAGCACTGAGCGTAGATCCTGCGACGGGTAAATTGACTTTGCTCAATCGCAAAGACTCCATCTCTGCTCCGCCATGCCACATTCAGCGTGACCCTTCCGGTAAATATTTGATCCTGTCCAGCTATCACGGTGGATTGGTAGGACTTCAAGCCCTTACAGACAATGGTGAAGTTGGAGCACTTCTGGACGAGAAGAAACATGAAGGACACGGGGCACATCCTGAGCGTCAGGACAAGCCACATGTGCACTCGGCATTCTTCAGCCCGGATGGTAAATATATGATGGTACAGGATTTGGGCGCAGATAAAATTGCGATCTACTCCATTAACGCAGACACCAATGAACTGGTGCTTCACAGTGAAACGAAAACTCATCCGGGCGCAGGACCACGCCACTTGGCCTTCCATCCGAATGGTCAGTTTGCATATGTGATCAACGAAGTGGATTCGTCTGTCACATCTTACAAGTATGATGCAGCTGCGGGTACGCTCACTGAAATCTCCAATATTTCAACGCTTCCTGACGGCTATGACGGCGCTGAGAATACTACTGCTGAGATTACGGTTTCGAACGATGGCCGTTTTGTATATGGTTCCAACCGTGGACATGACAGCATCGTCGTATTTGCAGTAGATGCAGACAAAGGTCATCTGACCCTGGTAGAGCATGTCTCCGCAGAAGGACAGCACCCGCGTCATTTCGCATTGACACCGAATGGTAAACTGCTGATTGCGGCTAACCGTGATACAAACAACATGGTTACCTTTACAGTAGATCAGGAGAGCGGTCGCCTGAAATACACAGGTCACAGTACAGGTGTGTCCAAGCCGGTATGTGTGAAACCCGTATATCTGTAAGAGGTCGATGGATAAATAGATAGGAACATACAACGCTTATGCTGCTATGAAAAATCAAGAAGAATCCTGCCTGAAAAGACAGGGTTCTTCTTTTTCTTTTTGATAAAAGACTTTATGAAAAGTGAATAACATCCATTGTAAGAAACCTACATCATTGATGTTGTACAAACAATACCCTGTTCGTAAATAGCACTGACTGTAGAATAGATGAAGATAGATGTATCTCAAGAAAGGATTCGTATAACAACGTCGAATATCCATTAGTTTCGTCCAAGTAACTACCTCACTTGAAAGTGCGTACTTCCTGAATGGATAGTCAGGCTCTACAATGAACTAGCAACCACCATTACGAGATGTTGGCCTCAGCAACGGATCATTGGCGGTAAAAATAAACATTTGGATCTATATAAGTTGAACTATTTTTTACACGTTAACGGAGAGGACAGAAAAAACCTGGAAAAGCGAAGCGCTCGCCTAAAAGCTTTCTGCAAGAAAGCTGCATCGGAAGCATACGCTTATCACCGGATTTTTCCCTTTGGAAAAGGGAATCAAAAAAATCTGGGGATAACAGCGATTGGAAGGTTCTTCTGTCATCGGAGTGGACTGTGTAAATCTTTATTTCAACTTATACAGCATCATTAATCAACCTCAAATACAAAGGAGATATAAAACATGAAATTACAACTCGCACTTGATTTGGTTAACATCCCGGAAGGTATCGCACTGGTTAAAGAAGTTGAACAATATATTGATATCGTTGAGATCGGCACACCGATTATTATCAATGAAGGATTGCATGCTGTAAAAGCAATGAAGGAAGCTTATCCTAATCTGCAAGTTCTTGCGGACCTGAAAATTATGGACGCTGGCGGATATGAAATCATGAAAGCAGCTGAAGCGGGTGCAGACTTGATCACCGTTCTGGGTGCAAGTAACGATATGACGATCAAAGGCGCTGTTGAAGAAGCGAAAAAACAAAACAAAGAAGTTCTCGTGGACATGATCAACGTGCCTAATCTGGAACAACGTGCGCGTGAAGTTGACGCTCTGGGCGTAGACTACATCTGTGTTCATACCGGGTATGACCTGCAAGCAGTTGGACAAAGTCCTTTCGAAGACCTGCAAACGATCAAAGGTGCAGTGAAAAATGCAAAAACTGCGGTTGCTGGTGGTATCAAATTGGACACATTGCCAGAAGTTGTGAAAGCACAACCTGACTTGGTCATCGTTGGTGGCGGTATTACAGGGCAAGCAGATAAAGCAGCTGTAGCATCCGAAATGCAGCGCCTTGTTCAGCAAGGGTAAGCTGATGAGCAGCAAACAATACGCCGCAGATATCCTGAAGGAACTGGAACGCACGTTAAGCCAGCTTGATGATACCGAGATGCAGGCAATGGCCGAGCAGGTGCTAGCAGCGGAACGCATTTTTGTAGCTGGCGCGGGTCGTTCAGGTCTCATGGGAAAAGCATTCGCGATGCGATTGATGCAGATGGGACTTACCGTTTATGTCGTAGGCGAGACGGTGACGCCAGGGATCAGCTCAGCAGATTTCCTGCTGCTATGCTCTGGTTCTGGAGAGACAGGCGGGCTGGTTGCCATGGCAAGAAAGGCGAATCAAGCGGGTGCACCTGTAGGCTTAATCACAATTAAGCCGGATTCCACAATTGCACAGCTGGCACAAGTGGTCGTTCGGCTACCTGCCTCTGCAAAAGAGGATGCGGCGGGAGCCGGAGCGGATGTTACCATTCAGCCTATGGGTTCCTTGTTTGAACAATCCTTGTTGCTCAGCATGGATGCATTGATCCTCACCATGATGGAGATCAAGGGCATGACCGGTGCAGATATGTTCAGCCGGCACGCGAATCTGGAGTAGTTCGATTGAAGTGCTCACGCGTTTAATATAGCTAAAAATGAAGTAGACCGGAATCCTGTGCTATTGCAAGGATTGCGGTCTTTTCTGTGAAAAAGATGAGCGAACTTTGCATTCGGTCCGTGCTATAGTAAAATGAAGTATTAGAGTTTGATATCGTACGAGATAAAGGGGGGCTTGGAGCCATGGCGTCCGAAGTCAAAGAACGCATTAATTTAAAAGAAATCAACTGTGAAAAGGAATTAACGCTGGCGGTGATTGGCGGCAAGTGGAAGCTGATTATATTGTGGCATTTGGGTCTGGAGGGCACCAAACGTTTCAGTGAGTTAAAACGCCTGATTCCCCACATTACGCAAAAGATGCTTACGAACCAGCTGCGGGAGCTGGAGGAGGACAAACTGGTGGAACGCAAAGTGTACGCCGAAGTTCCGCCCCGAGTTGAATATTCACTGACGGATCATGGGCAGAGTCTAATGCCGGTGTTGCATGCGATGTATAACTGGGGTAAAAACTACGGTGAGAATGTCATCTGGAAAGCGGATGAAATGAATATCTTATAGTACACCATTGAATATCTATAAGAATCAGAAATGAATGATCGATTAACGAAACGTTGAGTAAACTGGACACGTCCGGTGCTTGACGTTTTTTACTTTTCCAGCCGGATTGATTTCTGTAGATTTAAACCAAAAGTCTCATAATCAGGAGATGTCATGTATCGATTGGCAGAGTATGATACGATGAGAGATATTGGAAATGCAAGGAGGAGGACAATCAAAATGGATAAGATACATATACGTTCCGAGGTTTTGGAAGAAACAACCTGGGATTTGCGTGATTTATTTGCAACCGATGCGCAGTGGGAACAGGAACTTCTATCTCTACCGGATGCTGCTTCTAATATTGAAACATTCAAAGGTACACTGGGGCAAAGTGCGGGGCAATTGCTCGCTTGTCTTGATGCTCGTGAAGCTTTGCAGGAACGAATCGGTAAAACGGCAGCATATGCGCGCTTAAAACAATCCGAGGACAGCACGAATCCGGTGAATATCGAGAACGCGGCTAAAGCTGGTGATATTCTGTCTAACTTGTCGTCCAATCTGTCATTTGTCAACTCCGAGATTGTTTCGCTGCCAGAAGGCACGATAGAGAAGTATTTGAGTGAACTACCGGGTCTCGAACCGTACAAGCGTAGCCTGGAGAGACTTATTGAAGAAAAAGCTCATCGACTCTCGCCTGAAACCGAGAAAGTGCTTGCTTCACTTGGTGAAGTGCTGGATTCCCCCTATCGAATCTATCAACGCGGTAAGTTGGCGGATATGACCTTTGATGAGGTGTGTGATGGTGAGGATCAAGCACGTCCATTATCGTGGTCTTTTTACGAAAATAATTACGAGATGTCACCGGATACCAAGTTGCGTCGTTCCGCTTATGCCTCTTTTAGTGAAACGTTGAATCAATACAAAAATACCTTTGCTGAAGGATATGCTGCTGAGGTCAAAAAACAAGTGGTGTTATCCCGTCTACGTGGATATGAAGACGTGACGGACATGTTATTAGCTCCACAGCAAGTGAGCAAGGAAATGTACAATAATGTTCTTGATATTATTCAAAAAGAGCTAGCGCCGCATATGCGCAGATTGGCTGCGCTAAAAAAACGTGAGCTCGGACTCGACAAGCTGATGTTCTGTGATCTCAAGGCTCCGCTGGATGCCGAATTCAGTCCGGCGATTACCTATGATGAAGCGTGCACGTTGATCCGTGAGGCGCTCGATGTACTGGGGCCGGAATATGGGGAGATTGTTGAACGAGCCTTTAATGATCGCTGGGTAGATTACGCGGACAATGCAGGTAAATCGACTGGAGCGTTCTGTTCCTCCATCTATGGCGCGCACTCCTACATCTTAATCTCTTGGGCGAATAACATGCGCGGAGCGTTTACACTGGCGCATGAAGTGGGGCATGCGGGTCATTTTATGCTAGCTGGCAAATATCAGAGGCTTACGAATACGCGGCCGTCTCTTTATTTTATAGAAGCACCTTCGACAATGAACGAAATGTTGCTGGCGGATCATCTGTTGAATCGTTCTGAAAATCCGAGAATGCGACGTTGGGTGATTTTGCAATTGCTGAATACGTACTATCATAACTTTGTTACACATCTGCTGGAAGGCGAACTACAGCGTAGGGTATATGCACTCGCGTCGAACGATAAGCCAATTACTGCTAAGACGTTAAGTGAGCTGAAAGGTGCGATCCTTTCCGAATTCTGGGGGCCAGAGCTGGTAGTGGACGAAGGTGCCAAGCTGACGTGGATGAGACAGCCGCATTATTATATGGGCTTGTATCCGTACACGTATGCAGCAGGTTTAACGGCGTCAACAGCAGCTGCACAGAAGATTAGAGAGGAAGGGCAACCCGCCGTGGACCGCTGGCTTGAAGCGCTCAAATCCGGGGGCAGTCTCGCACCGCAGGAATTGATGAAGCTTGCAGGTGTTGATATGTCCGGTCCTGAACCAATCCGCACTGCAGTGGCTTATGTCGGCAGTCTTGTGGACGAACTTGAACGTCTGTATTCCTGATTCGGCTCATATAGTATAGGGACAAGGCAGAGCGGGTTGTCTGCCAATGTATCACGATGTGAACGGGAGAAAGAAGGAAAAAAGAAAAGAAAAGAAAAGAAAAGAAAAGAAAAGGTGTTATTTTGCGTGGGGAAAGGATCGATGCGTTATGGCGGTTACGGGCATATTTTCGTCAGTAGGCCATTTAAGTGTAGACGGCTTTGGTGGATTCGATGATATGAGTGGCGTGCCGGGTTTTGAAGGCAATCAGAGTGGTTTTTTTTCTGGGTTCAGCGAGCTTGGAGCAATGGGCACGATCGTGCCTATTTTGATCGGCATCGTGTTTCTGGTTGTGGCATGCGGCATCGTATATGCCATCTTCTCAGGTGTGCGAACCTGGTCTTCCAACAATGCTGCAGCTGTCCTTACCTTACATTCCAGAGTCGTTACAAAACGAACGGAGGTCAGTGGTGGAAGTGGGGACAGCAGTGCAACAACGAGTTATTATGCAACCTTTGAGTTCGACAATGGGGAACGACTTGAGTTAAATGTAGGTGGTCAAAATTACGGTATGCTGGTGGAGCAGGATCGAGGCATGTTAACCTATCAGGGTACACGTTTTAAACATTTTGAGCGAGATATTCAGCCTCAGTCCGGGCAAGCCGGAGCGGAGAGTGGACAGTTTTATATGTAAAAAAATAAAGCTACGGCTCCTCCCTAAAGGGAGTGAGTCGTTTTTTGTTTTGTAATGAGGAAAGCGAATTCATGGGTATTCAAACGTTTACAATGATGGTATACTCTTAAAATAAAGCAAAACAGTATTAAACAAAGAAAAACAAACAGTCATTTAGTTGTAAAATAAAGATAATAGCGAATATGAAGACAATAATAACTGGAAGGTGGAAGAGCAGTGAGTGTGCTGGCTTATGATTTGGGTGCAGGAAGCGGCAGAGCGATACTCGGTCATCTGAATGATCGAGGGATCGAAACCCGTGAAATTCACCGGTTCAAAAACGAGCCCGTGAAGATTGGTGACCGGATGCACTGGGATATTTTGCGGCTACATCATGAAGTACTGCAGGGCTTGACGCTTATAAAACAGCAAGGTGAAGTGCCAGAGAGTTTGGGAATTGATTCTTGGGGTGTAGATTTTGGTTTGCTTGGTAGCAACGGTGAACTACTTGGTAATCCCTATCATTATCGTGACACACAGTTTAACGGTGTGATGGATACGGTTTGTCAGGAGTTAACAGCTAAGCGAGTTTTCGAGCGCACGGGGATACAGTTTCTACCATTTAATACATTGTATCAACTCGCGGCACTTAAGCGGAGTGCTTCTCCATTGCTGCGCGAAGCGGAGCGTTTTCTAATGATCCCTGATTTATTAAGGTATTTTCTTACTGGAGAAGCGGTAAATGAGTTCACCAATGCTACAACAACACAGTTATACAATCCTGTACTTGGACAATGGGATCGTGAACTTCTCGCTCATATTGGTGTTTCTGACCAATGGTTCGGGGATGTAGTCCTACCGGGGAGAACTGTTGGACAATTACGCAGCAGTATATGTAATGATATCGGACTTGCGTCGATTCCCATCCTGGCTGTAGCAGAGCATGATACCGGTTCGGCTGTGGTAGCGGTTCCAGCCACGGAAACAAGCTTTGCTTATCTAAGCTGTGGAACGTGGTCCCTGATGGGTACTGAGCTGGATCAGCCCGTCATCAGTGCGGAGAGCATGGAACTGAATTTTACGAATGAAGGTGGTGCAGGTGGCACATATCGTTTACTCAAAAACATTATGGGCCTCTGGATTTTGCAGGAATGTATGCGGCAATGGGAACGTGAAGGGCAAGGGATCAGCTATGGCTCACTCCTTGCGAAGGCTGAGATAGCTCCGGCGTTTGCAAGCCTTTTCGACCCGGATGATGCGTTGTTTCTGCCTGCTGGCAATATGACAGAGCGCATTCGGCAGTATTGCCAGAAAACAGGACAGCGTGTGCCAGAGGATCAGGGCAGTATAGCCAGGGCCATTCTGGAGAGTCTTGCTTTGAAGTATAGAAGGGTTCTGGAATGGACAGAGCAGCTGTCAGAGAAAACATTCGGCGGACTGCATATGGTGGGCGGCGGCATTCAGAATGAGTTATTATGCCAGTGGACAGCGAACTCTATCGGCAAGCCTGTATGGGCAGGGCCAGCGGAGGGAAGTGCAATCGGCAATATGGCTGTGCAATGGATCGCGAGGGGAACGTTTAAGGATATTTGGGAAGCGCGCCGGGCTATTCGCGATTCATTCCCGGTAAAGGAATATGAACCGCAAGACAGGTCGGCTTGGGCAGAAGCCTATGAACGATTTTTGCGAATAACGGCCTTATCGCCGGGTACAGAAACCGGGAGTGAGGTGTAGCATGCTCGCGGCAGAACGATATGACCGGATTGTAGAACTAGTCAATATTAAGGGCAGCATGCGAGTATCTGAGCTTAGTGAACGTTGCCGGGTAACCGAGGAGACGATTCGCCGTGATCTAGATCGGTTAGAAGAGGCTGGTCGGCTGCGCCGATCACACGGCGGAGCGGTGAGTGTCAAGGAGGATCAGCCAGAGATTCCTTACCGAATACGGGAAACGACACATGCAATGGAGAAGAAACGGATTGCTGATGCGGCATTGGCGCTAATCGTGGCGGGAGATCGCATTTTGCTGGATGCCAGTACAACAGCAGGTTATATGGCGGCGAACATGCCGGATATGCCATTAACGGTGCTGACCAACTCGATTCAAGTTGCCACCGAACTCAGCAGTCGGGACAACATCGAGGTGATTTCTACTGGAGGGCAGCTGGCTGCTCGCTCATTATCCTTTGTTGGACCACTCGCAGAGCGTTCTCTCGAAACGTATCATGTGAACAAACTTTTTTTATCCTGCAAGGGCGTGTATCTTGAAAGCGGTAGCATCAGCGAATCCAATGAGCTTCAAGCCAGATTAAAACAGAAGATGGTAGGCATTGCAGATCAGGTGATCCTGCTGGCTGATGCGAGCAAGTTTGGCCTGAGGGCTTTCGCTCGTGTGACCGGACTGGATGAGGTGCACACGATTATTACGGATCAATCTTTGACCGAAGAGCAGATTTCCTTGTGCAGTAACTACCAATTGCTGATTCGCACAGTGTAACGATAACCAGGCGTTGACATGAAATAATTTGTTTATTGGAGTGTGTAATGATGAAAGTCTCCTTGTTTATAACCTGTCTCAGTGATGCCATATACCCCCGAGTGGGAGAGGCAATGGTTCGATTACTGGCCGCACATGGCATTCGGCTGGAATTTCCGCAGGTGCAGACCTGTTGTGGTCAGCCCTCGTATAACAGTGGATATTGGGATGAGACCCGGGTAGCTGCCAAGACGATATTAGAAGCGTTTGATGACAGTGATTTTGTGGTCTGTCCGTCAGGTTCATGCACATATATGATTCATCATTATCCGGAGCTGTTTGTAGATAAGCCGGAATGGCTGGATAAAGCGAAGCGCCTTGAGGCCAAGGCTTACGAGTTCACACAATTTCTAGTACAGGTGTTAGGTATAACAGATCTGGGCGCGCATTTTCCGCATAAAGTTACCTACCATCCGTCCTGCCATGGCAGTCGTCTGCTTGGGGTGAAGGACGAACCGCTAGCCTTGCTGTCCAACGTGAAAGGGCTTGAACTGGTTCCATTACCTCATGCAGAGGATTGCTGCGGATTCGGAGGTACGTTTGCGATTAAAATGTCGGATATTTCAGGGGCGATGGTGACCGAGAAGGTGGATCATGTGAAAGAAACACAAGCCGAAGTTCTCGTTGGGCTAGACATGGCTTGTCTGATGAATATTGCGGGCAATCTGCGGCACCGAAATGAACCTGTGCGAGTGATGCATCTGGCTGAACTTTTATATGAGGGGGTGCAGACACGATGAGCCAACCTGGTGTTATGGATGAAACGGTCAAATCCCGTGCGGGTCTGGCACTGAATGATGATTTTCTCCGTAAAGCGGTCAAGTTCACAACAGAACGTTTGCGTAATGGCAAGAAAGCTGCGTCGGAAGAGCACGGCAACTGGGAAGAATGGCGGGAGCGTGGACGCCAGATTCGGTTGCATACAATCGCACATCTCGATTATTACTTGAATGAGTTCGTGAACAACGCCCGTGCGAACGGAGTGCATATTCATTTTGCAGATACTTCAGCGGAAGCGGCTTCCATTGCCCTTGATATTGCCGCCCACAAGCAAGCTACAAGTGTGGTGAAATCCAAATCCATGGTGTCCGAGGAAGTACATCTGAACCATGTGCTAGAATCTGCAGGCATAGAAGCCATTGAAACCGATCTTGGCGAATACATTATACAGCTGGCGGGTGAAGCGCCGTCCCACATCGTTATACCGGCCATTCACAAAAACAGATATCAAATTGCGGAGTTATTATCCAAGGAAGCCGGAGAGGTACTGGAACCAGATACGACGGTCCTTGCCGGATTCGTCCGCAAAAAGCTGCGCGAGAAATTTTTGGAGGCTGATATTGGTCTGACAGGTTGCAATTTTGCGATTGCGGAGACCGGTTCGATGGTTTTATTTGAAAATGAAGGCAATGCCCGTATGGTATCTACCGTGCCAAAAACACAGATTACACTTATGGGCATGGAGCGCATTATTCCGTCATGGGCAGATCTTGAAGTCATGGCAACCTTGCTGCCACGCTCTGCCACTGGACAAAAGCTCACGATGTACATGTCAGGCATTACAGGTCCTCGTCGCTCGGCAGATGCAGATGGTCCGGATGAGATGCATATCATTATCGTAGATAATGGACGATCTTTACAACTCGGAGATCCCGAGTTCCAGGAACTACTTAACTGTATTCGCTGCGGGGCATGCCTTAACGCTTGTCCGGTATATCGGCACATTGGCGGTCATGCTTACGGTGGAACCTACAGTGGACCGATTGGGGCGGTGCTGACTCCTGCATTAAACGGTAACATTGAGGAGTGGAACGATATTGCGAGCGCCTCAAGTCTGTGCGGTGCTTGTTATGAAGCTTGTCCCGTTAAGATTCCACTGCATGACATGCTTGTATATTTACGGAGACGTAAGGTGGAAGACGGACATGGAAATAAGCTGGAAACGATGGGCATGAAGGGCTTTGCGGCGGTTGCGGCAAACTCCAAACGTTTCGCTCTTGCTATTCGGCTCGGACAGATCGGACAAAAAGCAGTTGTGCGCAATAATGGTATTTCACTGAAGCTTGGCCCGCTTAAAGGCTGGAATACGTATAGAGTAGCCCCCAGTCTCGCGAAAAAGTCCTTCCGACAACAGTGGAACAGTCTGGATCAAGAGTTGAATCAGCAGCAACATACTGCTATGGATACATCTGTACGAGAGCGTATGCAACAGATTGTGCGTGATCGCGGGGAGGGAGGTTCGAAGCATGGGAAGTGAACATCAGCAATGGCTTGCATCCATGGAGGAAAAGTCAAGGCGTAGACAGGAGAAGTTCATGGACGATATCGCCACCAAGTTGAAAAGACCTAGACAGCTTCATGCACCGATCCATGCTTTTCGAGGTTCCCCGGACTTCTGGAATGAACTGGAATGGGATGAGGAACAGCGAATACAGGCGTTTACGGATAACTTTGTTAGCGTCGGTGCTCATATTGCCCGAATGTCAAATATGGAAGAAGTAGCAGGGTTTATAGGCAATAAAGCACATGAATTAAGCGCTAAATATCTAATTCGCCAGAATGAGCAAGCTCTTACGGATCTGGGACTGGAGGAACAGCTTCCCAATGTACAAGTATCCGTTTGGAACAGTGCTCCGGACGTAGACTGGCGAGCCCGAGCAGCCGAAGCGGATATCGGTGTAGTCATGGCGGA
Organism: Paenibacillus sp. NN59; assembly: GCF_057597225.1. NCBI lineage: Bacteria > Bacillati > Bacillota > Bacilli > Caryophanales > Paenibacillaceae > Paenibacillus > Paenibacillus sp. NN59. The sequence goes on from NZ_CP199678.1 coordinate 2,766,200, forward strand.
TTACGCCACAGCGTACACTGGCTCAGTCACTGTCCTCTCTTCCCCGGAGAAAGGACGTTCAGTCAGCCTACTGCCGACCGTGCTGATTCTGATTATTCCGCTTGAACGGCTGCATACAAGGCTTGGAGAGACACTGAACCGTTTTGACGAAGCAGGAAGAGCGCAGCTACCAGCAGGCATTCATTTTATTTCGGGTCCCAGCCGATCATCCGATATCGAAAATGATTTAACCATCGGAGTTCATGGCCCAGGGATTGTGTATGGTTTAATTGTCGGTTAGCCAGCTGATCTCTAGCCCGCCTGAAACGTAGAGCAATTGTAAACATAGAACTGTCCTTAAGGTAGATTTTCTGCTGAGGACAGTTTTTGTTTTTTTTGGAAGTGAGGATGCCGAAAGAGAAACTGAGACTTTAGGGCAGTTGAAGATTGTAACTGGAAATGATATGGTAAAGATAGACATAGAGAAATGCCCATTTTTTTTACTCGAAATTGACCGAATTACGATTCTGGTCAGTTGGTTTTGGGTATGACATATTACACACTACACACACGTGAATAAAAGATGGATTCAACTGAAATCTGATTCAACGCACTATGCTTCAGGACTCATTATTTACATTTGGAGAGAAAGAAGGAGTGAGAGCTATGTCATCTATTTCAGTGCCTCAGCCCAAAACGTACGGTCCACTGGGCAATCTGCCGCAGTTGAATTTTGATGAGCCGACCCAGTCCTTGGTTAAGCTGGCAGGCGAGTATGGGCCTATTTTTCGCATGGATTACCCTGGACGAAGTGAGCTTTATATTTCAAGTGAGAAATATGTAGCCGAAGTGACGGATGAGTCCAAATTTGATAAAAGAGTATGGGCCCCGCTTGCGAAGGTACGTGCTTTTGCCGGGGATGGACTCTTTACCAGCTGGACGGACGAGCCGAACTGGAAAAAGGCACATAATGTGTTGCTTCCAAGTTTTAGTCAACGTGCGATGCAGGGCTATCATAACAAAATGGTGGATCTTGCCGTGCAACTTGTGCAGAAGTGGTCCAGACTTAATCCCGATGAAACGGTGAATGTGCCGGATGATATGACTCGTTTGACGTTAGACACCATTGGTTTATGTGGGTTTAACTATCGCTTTAACAGCTTCTACCGCGAAGAGCCACATCCATTCATTACAAGCATGGTACGTGCATTGGATGAATCCATGAGTTCGTTGCAACGTCTGCGTTTGCAGGATAAATTGATGATCAGTAAAAAGAAACAATTCGAACAGGATATCCGTTCCATGTTCTCGCTAGTGGATCACATCATTGCAGAGCGTAAAGCGCAGCCTCAGGAAGGGGCAGATGATCTGCTCTCTCACATGCTTAGCGGCAAGGACCCGGAGACAGGCGAAACGCTGGATGATGAAAATATCCGGTATCAGATTATTACATTTCTAATTGCAGGGCATGAAACGACGAGTGGTTTGTTATCGTTTGCCGTGTACTACCTGATGAAAAACCCGGATAAGCTCGCGAAAGCCCAGGCGGAAGCAGATGCGATTCTGAAAGACCCGGTGCCAACGTACAATCAAGTTCGTCAATTGAAATATATACGTATGGTACTGAGTGAAGCACTTCGATTGTGGCCAACCGCGCCAGCATTTTCGTTATATGCAAAAGAAGATACAATGCTCGGCGGACAATACCCGCTTCAAAAAGGGGACAGTGTCAGTGTGCTCATTCCCAAGTTGCACCGTGACCGTGAGGCATGGGGGGATGATGTAGAGGAGTTTCGCCCTGAACGTTTCGAAGACCCAAGCAAAGTACCGCATAACGCGTATAAGCCGTTTGGCAACGGTCAACGCGCATGTATTGGTCAGCAGTTTGCGCTTCAGGAAGCGACGCTTGTGCTGGGCATGGTCCTGAAACATTTTGACTTCATCGATCATATGAATTATCAGTTAAAAGTCAAAGAGACATTGACACTTAAACCCGATCAATTCATCATTCGTGTACGTTCGCGTGGAGGTCAGCCTGTGATGGCTGTACCTGGTGTGGCTATACAAGAGCCTGCTAACACAGTGAAAAAGGATGAACAAGGTGCTGTAGAAGCACACGATACTCCCTTGCTTGTACTCTACGGTTCGAATCTCGGGACGGCTGAAGGGATCGCTCGCGAAATAGCGGATACCGCGATACACCAAGGTTTCCGCAGTGAAGTGGCTGCGCTGGATGATCGCGTCGGTAGGCTGCCTAAAGAAGGAGCTGTCATCATTGTCAGCGCATCGTATAATGGTCAGCCGCCAAGCAATGCCAGAACGTTTGTAGAGTGGATTCAGCATGCAGATCAGAAGGAATTCGAGGGCGTAAAATATACGGTTCTTGGGTGCGGTGATCACAACTGGGCTAGCACGTATCAGCGAATTCCACGTTTGATTGATGAACAGCTCTCCTCACGGGGAGCCAAGCGTTTATCCTCTCTGGGAGAGTCAGATGCCAGCGGGGATTTCGAGAAGCAGGTCGAGGATTGGACGGAACAGTTATGGCCTGATCTTGCACGAACGCTGGAACTGAATCTGAATACGGGATCAAAAAGTGAACACAGCTCCCTGTCGGTACAATTTGTTAGTGGCAGAGCGGTTACTCCGCTGGTTGAAACCTATGAAGCTCATGTTGCAACCGTGCTGGAGAATCGGGAGCTTCATGATGAAGGGAGCGAGCGAAGCACGAGACATCTGGAGATTAAGCTGCCGGAGGGCATCACTTATAAGGAAGGTGACCATCTTGGCGTTCTGCCGCAAAATCCACCAGAGCTTGTGGAGCGTGTGCTGCGTCGTTACGGTTTCACCGGAACAGAGCATCTGGTACTGGATGCATCGGGGAGAAGCGCGGCGCATCTGCCATTGCAACGGCCAGTGAACTTGTACGATCTGCTCAGCCACAGTGTGGAATTGCAAGAGGCCGCAACACGTGCGCAATTAAGGGAACTTGCTGCATATACGGTCTGCCCTCCACACAAGAAGGAACTTGAAGCGCTCTTGGATGAGACATCATATATGAAGGAAGTTCGTGGCAAACGGATAACCATGCTGGACTATCTGGAGAAATATGAAGCATGTGAATTGCCATTTGAACGTTTTCTTGCATTATTGCCTTCGTTGAAGGCCAGATACTATTCCATATCCAGCTCACCACGGGTACAAGTAGCGCAAGCGAGCATAACGGTAAGTGTCGTAAAGGCATCTGCCTGGAGTGGAAAAGGGATATATAAAGGCATTGCTTCCAATTATCTAGCTGATCTGAAGCCTGGTGACGAGGTTGTGATGTTTGTCCGTACACCGGAATCCGGCTTCCAATTGCCTGAAAGAGCAGACGTGCCGATCATTATGGTAGGTCCGGGAACAGGGGTAGCTCCATTCCGTGGTTTCTTGCAAGCGAGACATGTGATGAAGGAACGAGGCGAGCCAGTTGGTGAAGCGCATCTGTATTTTGGCTGCCGCAATCCGGAGCATGATTATTTGTACAAAAACGAGCTGGAAACTGCAGAGCAGGAGGGGCTTGTACAGCTTCATACAGCTTTCTCCAGGATTCAAGGGGAAGAGAAATGTTATGTGCAACATCGGATGAAAGAGGATGCACATCTGTTAATTCCTTTGCTGGTAAACGGGGCGCATCTATACATCTGCGGAGATGGCAGTAAAATGGCTCCTGATGTGGAAACAACGCTAAAACAGGCTTATGCAGATACTCAAGGTAAGACGGTAGAAGAGGCAGAAGCCTGGCTTAATCAGCTTCAAGAGCAAGGTCGTTATGCCAAGGATGTCTGGACAGGCATTTGATTGGATGGAGCGAACGCGTTCTAAGATTTGAATAAATACAGCAAGCATGCGTAGCAATGTGCGCATCTAGCCTCGCGGTGAGAAGCGGAGACAACCGATTCTCACCGTTTTTTTCTCATGGGCTTGTTGATTAGTTATCTAACTTGAGCAGTTCTTTCAACTCGATCTGATCTATCTACGACGGATACAAGCACGTTTCCGCTTCAAGGTTCGCTTGCGAGGGCGATAGATGGACTCCACGCTGGAAAGCGGAAACAGAATACGTGAAGGAACTCTACCTTTGCCTTGTACCTCAATATAATTGAGTCCAACGCCAACCAGTCTAATATTTCGGAATGCATTGCGGGAAGGAAATGTTGTACGAATGCCAACCCGAATCCCTCGCTGTGTGCGTGGAACGTTGAACACACGAATGGAATTCAGGCTAAGCGGAATAAATAATTGATGATTGATTTTGACAAAATTACGAGGGAATACCCGACGGATGCGTCCAGGCTCCAGACCGGAACGCGGGGCGTTAAGCTCAGCAAGATGTCCCTGGAATTGGGCCAACCGTTGCTGGAGTGTTTTGCCTGTACGAAGATGTTGCCAGCTCATAATTTATCCTCCGTTCATCATTTATACCTAGTATATGAACGGAGCAAGGAGGAAGGTGAATACTTGACAGCCCATGTTGATGGCGGGGTGCAACGTACGTGAGATGTACTATGGGATGTGAAATAGAATGTGCAATGAAACGAAAATCAGAAAAGGCATCGGATTAGAGATACAAGGTCTCTAATCCGATGCCTTTATCCGTGCAATTTATTAGAATTGCACCAGAGTATCCACTTTAACGGGAAGGCCTGTTGCAATCGCACGATTGGCTGCAATGCCTGTTAAAATCGAACGGGCTCCATCCACATGATTGGCTGCACGATGGAACGGATCTTCTGACGGTGCGCCGAACAGATCGTTGAGCAGTACAGGGTCGCCTCCGCCATGGCCGCCTTCCTTTTCCTCGACTTCAACGTCATAAGGTGAGCCGAACATCGGAAGTACACGGAGTGTTTTGCCAATCAAAGCGCCTTCCTTGCTTTTGTCACCCAGGGAATTGACGTAGGATTGTTCGATAATGCTCATTTCGATACGGCCTTTAGTACCGTTAATTGCAATGCGGTAACCTTCCCACGGCTGATAAGCAACAAGGGAGTACGTCAAGATTGCCTTGTTCCGATATTGGACAAGAACACCCATCGTATCTTCAATGTTGATTCCTTCACCAAATACACTCTGATCACGCTGGTAGCCATCTTCAGTCTCGGCATCCAGATACATCGATTTCAGGTGATCATCAGAATCCAGATGCAGTGCAAATGGATCATCCTGTGCGAGCGGATTACCTGTAGCACGGTTGTAGAATTGGGTAACCCCGCGATCCTCGGCATTTTCTCTGCCGTAGAACATCAAATCTCCAAACGCAAAGACAGTATCTGGCTGTGAGCCAATCCAGAAGTTGACGAGATCGAAGTGATGCGTCGATTTGTGAACAAGCAGACCTCCACTATTGCGCTTATCCCGGTGCCAGCGGCGGAAATAGTCCGCACCGTGACGTGTATTCAGTAGCCATTCAAAATGCACAGAAGTCACTTTGCCGATAGTATCGTTCAGAATAAGCTCGCGTATTTTCGTGTGATGCGGTGCATAACGATAGTTGAATGTCACGCGTACATTCTGTCCGGTACGTTTTACTGCATCCAGAATGTCCTGACATTTCTCTTCATTTATAGTCATCGGTTTCTCCGTAACCACGTCACAGCCGAGTTCCATTGCTCGAATGATGTATTTATGGTGAGTTCGATCCACGCTGGTCACGATAACGTAGTCGGGCTTCTCGTTCTCAATCATCTGGTCAAATTGATCTGCCAGGTATGTAGGCACCTCAGCATAGTTATATTTTTCTCGCAATAGCTTGTTCGCATAGTTCATACGTACTTGATTGATATCACAAAAGCCGACAAGTTCGGAAGTAGCGCTAAAATCCCGGGTCAAAGCACCATAGAAAAATTCAGCACGACCACCGGTTCCGACTAATACATAACGTTTTTTGTTCCCCACATATATCGCCTCCTTGAATGTAGGTTTAGACTATAACAAAGGAGCACTTCTTTCACCGCATTTTATGCGTAACCGCTTTCAAACGCCGCATATTTTGCTATAATTGTGAAAAAGGAGAGAGTGACATGACCGAAGCCATTCGTGCAGATTATCATGATGCAACGGATTTATTACATATGGAATACGATCGCCGGATCGGATATTACTCTATGCCTAATGATCATTTTCATGACCATTATGAGTTGTATTATTTACTTTCTGGGGAGCGCATTTATTTTATCAAAGATCGTTCGTATCTGGTCAAAGCAGGTGACTTGGTATTTGTAGACCGCAATACGGTGCACAAAACACTGGAAAGTGGAATGCCGGACCACGAACGAATTGTGCTGTATCTGCAACCTGAACTGTTTGCCGCTATGGCGGTCACGAGTGAGCTCACAGAAGGGTTAACGGAGCCCTTTCGCTGGGACATACCGATTGTGAGATTCGCCGCTCAGGTCGCCAAAGTGACAGAGGAGATTGTGGCAGAAATGGTCCGAGAAATACGTAACCCCGACGAGGGAAGTGGAATGCTGCTACGTCACCGTGCGCTGGAGCTGTTGCTACACACGTACCGTCACCGTCATCTATCACGTATACAGTCGGATGATCAGGCCCCTGTCCTTCACCCCAAGATTCAGGTCGTTGTCCGTTATCTGAATGAAAATTATCAGAACCCGGTTACACTGCCGGAGGTGGCAGACAAGTTTAGGATTAGTCCTCATTATCTAAGCCGGTTGTTCAAACAAACGACGGGTTTTACATTTAGCGATTATCTGAATTTACTGCGAGTGAAGGAGGCCCAGCGATTACTGCGTGAGAGTGAAGAGTCGGTGACCGATATTGCTTTGCTGGCGGGATTCGGCAATTTTTCGCATTTTGGAAAGATGTTCAAACGCTCGGTTCAGATGTCGCCAAGAACTTACAGGCAGGAGTACAATGGACGGGATGGAATTAAAAAAACATAAACAACAATAAACTGATGAGTTAACTATAGTGAGGTAGGGAAAGAATTCAACGAATGCATGACTAAAATAGAGAAGGAGCCTGATGATGAACATAATCGAAGCCAGACTACAGGAACTAGGAATCACGCTACCGCAATCCAGTTCTCCTGCGGGGAAATATGCGAATGCTGTCATTGTAAATGGCATGATGTATGTATCAGGAAAAGGACCGGCTACGGATGAACGCGGCAAGCTTGGCGTGGAATTTACGACAGAACAGGGATATGATTTTGCCCGGAATGCAGGACTTGAGGTGCTCGCAGTTGTTCGGGATGTGCTAGGTTCGCTTGATCGAGTTAAAAGGGTAGTTAAAGTGCAGGGCTTCATCAACGCTTCGGCTTCCTATCAGGAACATCATAAGGTACTGAATGGGTTCTCGGATCTGATGCTTGACGTTTTTGGAGAAGAACAGGGAATGCACGCCCGGTCTGTTCTTGGGGCCGTTTCTGTCAGAGATCAGCTACCGCTAATTATTGATTCGATCTTTCAGGTGGAGGAATAGATTTATGACAGATTATGGTGCGGTTGATCCCGTGATGCTTGAATTTCCGGAGAGCTTTGATACGGAACGTCTTACGATTCGCTCACCGCAGTGGGGTGATGGCGCTGATGTTAATGAAGCGATTCGGGAAAGTGTGAAAGAGCTGCGGCCGTGGTTACCTTTTGCAGAGAACATTCCTACATTAGAGGAGTCAGAAGCTTCTGTACGTAAAGCCAGACTACAATTTTTGGAACGCAGTGACCTCATGTTACACTTACGCGATAAAGCTACAGATGAGTTTGTGGGCAGTAGCGGTCTACACCGGATGGACTGGAGTGCACGCTCTTTCGAGATTGGTTACTGGGTGCGGACCTCCCGGTCGGGCGAAGGTTTGGTTGCAGAGGCTGTGCGGGGGATCGAACAGTTTGCCATAGTACATCTGCAGGCCAATCGGCTTGAAATTCGTTGTGATGCCCGAAATGTTCGCAGTGCCAGTGTAGCTAAACGGCTCGGTTACACACAAGAAGGAATATTGCGCAGGATAAAACGAGATCGCACAGATGCATGGGTAGATATGATCATTTTTTCCAAAGTCAGAGGCATTGAGTTTTGATTAGCAAAAAATCTCACGTACTCAGGGGGATAAGCAGATGAAGCTGATTGGACAAGGAAGAACGGCGGAGATTTACCATTATGCAGATGATCTTATTTTAAAATTATACCGGACAGGGTTCTCAGGAGAAGCGGTACAGAATGAATATCGCATGAGTCAGTGGGTATATGAAAAGGGGTTGCCCGTTCCTCGTGCTGTGAAACAAATGCATCATGCTACACGTACGGGTATTCTATTTGAGCGGTTTGAGGGAACAACATTGTTATCGCTGATGATTCAGCAACCGGAATTGCTGGAACATCTATCCTACATCATGGCGGCAACTCATTATAAAGTGCACATGGTACAGGATGAGGGTAACTTATTGCCTTCTCAGAAAAAGATTCTGGAGCACGCGATGCTGCGCGTATCGCTCTTCTCCGATCTTGAACACGAACGACTGATTCACTATTTGTCCGTATTGCCTGAACAACGGGCGATTTGCCATGGTGATTATCATCCTGATAATGTAATGCTAAGCAAGGACGGAGAACAACATTGTGTCATAGACTGGATGACTGGCATGGCAGGTGATCCTGCGGGTGATGTGGCCAGGACATGGGTAATATTAAAGAGCGGCAAGCTGCCAGACGATGCGGAACCTGCTATTCAGGAAGGATTCGAGCAAGCTCGAAATTTGATATTGGAGCAGTATATAGCACATTACATCGCTCTTTCCGGGATCAAACGTGGGCAGATCGATGCCTGGATGTTACCTGTTGCTGCGGCACGTTTGGACGAAAGCTTGCCTTTCTCGGAAGAGGAGTATCTCCTTCAGTTTGTGCGGGACAGACTGCGCTTGCTGGATGAAACGGTTCATACAACATCATGAAAATAAAGAGGGTGGAGAATCCATGCTGCACGCGCTGGAAGTGATTCAACGTTATAAATCAGGAAAGACCCAACAACAACATTTGCAAAAAGAACAACAAGAGCCGCAATGGCTGCAATGGTTAGTCGCGGCGGAGAAGCCGCGAATTAATCTGGAGCGCATTCACTCCATTGCCGAGCTTCAGAAGACAAATGCGGTATTGGATTACACCGAGCGTACACTTCGCATGCTGGATGGAATGCAGCTTTCGTTCTGGATTCGGGAACTGCTGGAAGAGGTGCTGTCCTGGTCGGAAACGGCAAAAGGGGGTTCACTGGAACAGCGCAGAACGTGGCAACAGCAGGGCATTAACCTGTTTGTACATAATATTGGCTCGGCTCAGCTATATCATCGATATACTACAGAGCAAGAAAATGGACTGGAATCGGCAGCCTCGCCGAGACAGGAGATCATTCGTATTTTAATATCAACACATGGACTGATTGGGCAATACATACGGGGGGAAATTCCGTACGCTGAGAATACACCGTTGCGTGCTTTGATTTCTGAAGGCTGGGTTACTGGTGGTGAACTTCGTATTCTGTTAATGGCTCTGAACCAATGTATTATTGGAGCGGTTGATTCTGGTCTTTGGGAGCAGGTTCAGGATGAAGTAGAGCAAATTGTGGACTGGATTGTGTCAGGAACGGAACATACAGATTGGAGCGTGAAGGAGCGATTATCTCGCCTAAGAAGTAATTCAATCCGGCAAGGTGAGGCGATGGATGAAACGTATGCCAAGCTGAAACAACAGTTTCCTGTGGAGCAACAACTGTCTGCTCTTGCTTCACGTACATTGTGGTATGTGGAGTCAGCCATGCGGGATTTTTCGTTGGAAGAGATGGTCAAGGTGTTTTTACTTGCACTTCATAGCGAAGAGTGGGAGAAGGAAATAGAGGGGCATTCAAAGGACTCTTCATTGAACTCTATACGTCATATCAGCTTTGAACCGTTAATGAACACGATGTATTACGACTATAAGGGTGTCAAAAAGCTGAATATTTACAAGAAACGTATGATTGAAAAATATCTGGAGCAGTATTCATGGGAACAGATTACCGCTGGCGAGCAGTTGCCTTATCCGCATCTGGGGCATCGGATTGAGCGGTATCCCGATCTGCCCGATACGTTGTTTGTAACCTTTGAATTCTCGCCTGCGGCCGAAAAATTGATTGCTTTTTGCATCGAAGCAGAGAAATCTCCGTTGTACGAACAGGCGGTACTGCTTTTATTTGATCTGTTTGGCCTGCGACGGGATGCGTATGATCGGTTCCACAACGAAGAGACGTACCTTTCGGATATGAATAGCTCGGGAGACTACAAAAAAGTGCTCCTTGACTATATGGTGGGCAAACGTGTACTTGATATCGGCCCGGGTGGCGGTGTGTTGCTGGATTTGATTGAGCAGGAGAAGCCCGAGGTTGAAGCGATCGGCATCGATATTTCGGCCAACGTAATCGAAGCGCTGGAACGCAAGAAGCAACGGGAGTCTCATCGCTGGCATGTGATGAAAGGGGATGCGCTGCAACTGGATCAGTATGTGGAGCCGGGAACAGTGGATACGGTGATCTTTTCCTCTATCCTGCATGAGTTGTATTCGTATATTGAGCGTGACGGACGCAGATTTAATACTGATACGGTGGCGGCTGCGTTGCAAAGTGCTTTTCAGGTGCTCTCGCCGGGCGGAAGAATCCTTATTCGGGATGGTATTATGAGTGAACCGGAGTCACAAAAACGACGAATTCGATTCATGGAGCCGGATGGGTTAAGCTGGCTGGAACGTTATGCAACTGACTTTAAAGGGCGCGGGATCAGTTACGAACGTCTATCCGATGATGAGGTGATTATGCCAATTAATGATGCGATGGAGTTTCTGTACACGTATACTTGGGGGGAGGAAGCCTATGTGCATGAAGTTCAGGAGCAGTTTGGTATATTCACACCGCAAGCCTATGAGAAATGCATACGCGACACGTTAGGGGAGCAAGCGGATATCATCATGCTACGTCATTTCCTGCAAGAAGGGTATACCGAAGCTTTGGCAGATCGGATTATTTTTATGGATGAGAAGGGTAAACCTGTCTCCTTGCCTGACAGCACCTGTCTGATTGTGATCGAGAAGAAGGGCGGAGTAGATGCATGAGCGTAGAAGCTTATACAAGCTTGTATTTTGTGCGACATGCAGAATCCAGGTTCATCGAAGGTCAAGAGCGCGAACGTGGACTGACTGAGCAAGGGGATTTGGACGCGAACAAGGTCGCTCAGCTTTTGCATAAAGAGGACGTGGAGGTATTTTACTCCAGTCCTTATCTCAGGGCTGTACACACCATTCAGCGTCTGGCTGACTTGTGCGGAAAGTCTGTATTCATTGAGGAAGATTTACGTGAGCGTACGCTGTCTTGTTCCCACGTAAAACATGATGATTTTCATGAAGCCAAGCGGCAGCTGTATCGTGATGCCACCTTTGCTTTTCCAGGTGGAGAGTCTGGTATTCAGGCTCAGAAGAGGGCTATTAACACCATTGAAAAAATGTTAGGCGAGCACAGGAGGAAAAAGGTCGTAATTGGCACGCATGGTGATATCATGACCCTTATTTTTCAGCATTATAATCCGAGTTATGGTTTCGATTTCTGGAAGGGCACGACGATGCCGGATATCTACAGGATGGATTTGGATCAAGCTGACAAGATGCTTCAGATTACACGAATGTGGGAGTGAAAGATGTGAAAATCACGTTTTTGCCGGGTACATATACGGTGGACGAGCTAAATGTGACACTGCTACAGGATAGAACATACTGCATATTTGATCTGGAAGGAACAGGTATTGATGTAGCCGTGGAGAGTGTCACTCAGTTTGGTGCAGTACGCTACAAAAGGAGCGAGGGAGCCAGTGGATCCAGTTTCTCTTCTCTGGTTCGGGCATCCAAACCAATTCCGGCATCGGTGGAGAAACTCACTGGTATTACGAATCAAGCGATGTCACAGGCTCCGCTTTTTAAAGAGGTTTACGAGCGATTCTGCAGCTTTATCGGAGATCAAGTGCTCGTGACTCATGCGGGATACGAATATGATCTGCCCATGCTGGAGCGTCATTGTGAAGAATTCGGGTTAACCATGTTTACCAACAAGGTGCTGGATACCAAGGCGATGTTTACATATATTCATCCAGAGGTAACGGACGTTGTTTCAACCGATTTTCTTATCGCATATTACGATCTGAACACAGAAGGCATTCACAGACATGATGCGCTGGCGGATTGTGGCATTATTGCTCGTATCTTCGAATGTGTACTTGAAGAATACGAGGAACGGGGATTAGATCATTTTATAGCAGATTCAAGTAAACACATGAAACGTTTTGTTATACCTGAGATGTATTTGAAGAAGGAAAATGAAGGAGTGACGAAATGAGCAGAAGCAATGTAGACACGTTGTTGCAAGATTTGAAGGAAGGACGCTTGCTTGACAAACGGAATTTTGAAGGACTTGATGTAGATGCGTATCTGGATGAAAGGGATGAACCCCCATTTGCAGATGCGTGGATGCAGGCCTACGAACGTTATGCAGGGGACTCGGTCGTAGCCGAAGATGAAGTGTTGCGACAGATCAGGGAGACAGCATTTAAACGAACACTGGCCTTAACAGGTGAACCGGAGTTAGCGGGATATGTCAGCGATGATTTTGGATTGATCGGTTGTTACTTGTTACAAGGTGGCGAGCAAAATGGGTTTGTGGAACGGTTGTATGAGGGTTACGTTAAGGCATAGGGAATTAAAGTGCTTTTTTAGAGCCGCTATAATAGTATTATCCCCTTTTGTAGACAAGAGAAAAAAGACATCTGTTAAGATGGACTTAATCTTACCAAACAAAGTGTGGGAACACCTAACGGATCAACAGAAAGAGGCGCTAGTCTTTCATGAGCTATGTCATGTTGAAGCATCGGTAGATAAAAATAGAGCCCCCAGAAATTCTTCTAATGATGGACGACCAGTCTTCAGACTATGTAGCCATGATCTAGAGGAATTTAAGCTTGTAGTAGAAAAATACGGGCTTTGGAGACCTGACGCTCAGGATTTTATGGTTTCTGCTAAGAAAGGCGAACAATTAACCATGGATTTCCCTCAGCAAAATCCCAAAAAGGCACCTAGCAGTAATGTAATACATTTACGAGCAAAATAAATCTAATCCATTCAGGGGCATAATGGCAACTAGTTGTGTCCCTTACTTTTTCTTACCCAGCTCCTGCTTCATACCTGTACTCCATTTAGGTATATGTAATAGTGTAGTATCCCGCCCCCAGGTGGTTATAGTACTATAGGAAGGAGAGTATTACCACAAGGTAGAGAGTAGGAGAAGAATATGCCAAATGAGTTATCCGATCTACATGAGCGTACGGTCTGTAGTTGTTGCGCAGAGGACATTTTTAAATTCTTTGAAAAAGTATGGAGGCAGATCAAACTCTACGAACGTTTTGTACAGAACCGTATTGCACTTGTATCCAGAGAGGTGCGTTGCGAAATCTGTAATTATCAAGTATTAGAGAACGAGAAATATCACAGGATTAATGTTGAAGACAAATTTCTTATTCCTATAGCGGATATGTTGTCCGAAGATATTGGTGGATGCGAACATTGCCACGGTAAAGAAATTGAAGATATGTTAAATGAAAACCGCATTGAGTTGCAAGATGAGTATATACCCTATGATCCTGGTGGTTCTTATTATAAGGCGGGCGAGTACATTTCTGACTACGGCGTTCCCGACTCTATATCCCCTTTATTCCTTTCACTGCTAAAGTGCCCCTGCGGCTATGGTAGAGGCCAAGCTGTCAGCTCATCCAACTCTAAAATGAGTTTCTCTAAATATTGTGATTTATATACAAAACAAGAGGTTGAATCCACGTATACTTTTGACATCCAAGAATTCTCCGATTTTGCTGAACAGTACGGAGAAGAGATTAGTCTGAAGGATTTAGAGGCATTTAAAGAAATACTCAGAACGAATCCGATGTTGGCTTATCATCATCAAACTGGTAGAGCGATCTATGAAGTTCTGAAGCAACACTTCCATCACGGAAATATACATATTTTATCAACTGGGCAGACGGATCTGTTTCGTGGAAGGACTAGAGCTGTAGATTCTATTAAGGCATACACATTCGAAGAATTATGGACTGCACCTGTCGGCAAATCTTCACATGGGAGATACAATTTCATTGGGGTGCCTGTTCTATATCTAACGAACTCAAAGGAAGCCATCCCCTATGAAATTAATCCTGCGCATGATCAGCTCATAGATATTGCCACGTTTAAGATTTTGAGAAGAGAACTTCGCTTGTTTAACCTGGGTGAATTTGATCCGAAGTTTCAAGGTTTCTTTAATGAATCGAATGCTGAAACAGATACGAGAGTCAAATCTGCATACCTGCTTCCTAACTATATTGGAGCTTGCTGCAGTCATATTGGCTACGATGGTATTGTCTATTCAGGAGTACACCATGTGGCCGGGTTAGAACCGTATACCAACTATGCGTTGTTTGATATGGATGCAGAATTAGATTTAATCCCCACGTCTCAAACAGTCAGTACGTTTAAACCCATGATACATATTACATTGCAGCATTGTGAACAGAAAGAGCTGAAGGATACTACTGATAATCTAAGTCATGTTTGAGCCAGGATTTTCGTTTTTCTCAAAACTAACTCCATAAAGTTCTACTTCGTTACTTTATTGCATATTATCCTTGTCTCATCATCCTGAATCTGCAGAGATCATAGAATTGCTTAAAAGGAGCAGCACCTATGTACGACAAATTGATATGGGATACCTTAAAACCACTTCTTGTTACTGAAGTTCCATCTATCGCCACTATGATTCTATCCTAGATGAATATATTGAGTCAGGGATTGAAAATATGAAATTCGTTAGAGAATGGTGGGATGTTGAAAAAGTCTATAATGAAATCAAATTATTTGTGAAGAACTAGGAGGTATGGGATACCACATCTTCGAGGATGAAGACGATAAAGAAGATTGGTTAGCGGATTACATGCTTGAGCATCGAACGTGGCCAGAACCTATCATCGTCCTGGATAACTTAAGTTTAACTTCATGGGGAAAACCCTTTCATTTGATGGAAGGGCATCGTAGATTGGATTATTTTAGAGAAGTTTACCAGGAAGAAAGAGATACATTAAAATCACTACACGAAGTTTGGGTTGTGACTCTTAAATCAGACCGGATATAGAGGGTTGCTAGCCCATAAATTCAAATATATGATTTAATATTACAAAATGTAACAAATTAAGCGTGAGGCGGTGGTACAATTTAACTGATTACAAACTGGAAGGAGAATGTAACTGTGCTAAAATGTACTAGTGTATGTGGTAAATTATTCATCTTATTCATCTTTGCAGTTGTCTCGTTCTATATTCCAACAGACAAAGCAGACGCTAGGCTTGTATCGTACAGCAAAAAGGTCAGTGTATGGGATGTAAAAGCTTCAGGTTTGAACATTCGAAGTGGACCCGGTAGCGTGTATCCAGTGATTGCTCAAGTGAGTAAAGGCGCTGATCTCGTAGATTATTGCCCATCTGCAGATTGTGGTCTTACCACTGGTGGTGATTTTGAATGGAGTCGAGTTTATTACCCAAATGCTAGTATTGGGTATTATGCAAACGCTGCTTCAGGATGGGCTGCTATGTATAATACAGTAGGGAATACAGTTTTTAATTTTCATTATACTCACGTAGCTAAAACAAGTAGAGCTACCAGTATGTATACAAGTGATTGTAGCAATTTGAGTGGAATGATCAGACATTTCCCAGAGCAGAATTATTACCTGCAATCATTCGATTCTGAATTAATGGCTTCGCCTTGCAATCCTAATGCTTGGAGGTTGCAAGATCCTCAAGGTGATTCGGATGCACAGGGTTATTTTTATAGCGGATTTGTAAATGGCTGGAACTTAAAAGCGGAATAATGCGTTAAGAAGATATACAGAATAAATAAGAGGAGGATCTGAACTGTGAAGAAAAAATTATGGGTCTCATTGCTGACCATACCACTGGCCTTTGCATCTGTTGGGGGATACATCTATTTCAACCAACCGACCGTCGTAAGTGCGCAGAGTGACGTCGAAAGCGCAGCACAAAAAGCAACTCAAGCAAAAGTGGAGTACATTAAAGAAACGTTGGAAGATGGATCGTACACCGTTCGCTACCGGGATCGCGTCAATTTGACTGAGATTACCGAGGAGTATCGGGATAACAAACTTCACACCAAGTTGATCGTGGAAGATGACGGGAAGAAGGTCACATCATACGGACGTGATTTTGAGTCTGGTAAATTGGTGGGTAACACCTGGACGATGCCTGAGAATATTGCCGCAGAAAATGAAAAATTGCTTCAAATGTCATTGCTTGAAAATGCAAAGCAAGAGTTACAAAAACAGAATTGGACAGTACTTGAGCCTGAAGGAGCACAGGCTCGTTCACTTGCAGAGAGTAACGAACAGCAAGCTGTTACAGAAGACAATCTCCATAAAGAAATTGTAACGATTGATGTTAAAACGGGCTTACCAACGAAACGTGTAATTTATATGAAAGATAAGAATGGTGAGATTGTCTCAAGTTCAACAAAAACAGAGGAATATAAGTATCTGGATGCTATGCCGATGAAAGTTCAAAGAATGGCTGCTCCTGAAGAATCGGTTGAGATTAAAGAAATTCCAGCACCGGTGATTGAAGACAAAGTGATTGAAGGTTCATAAACTGAAAGTGATCAACAAAAGCCAGCACCAATAACCTAGTGCTGGCTTTTTATTACACACTCAAGAATTTCTGTTAGAGTAGTTTCTAGGAATAAGTAACATCTTCTCGAACAGTTGCGGATCCGTATCTTTAAAGAATTAAACCTGCTTTTGACTCAGTTTGTCTAAAATGCCTTCTTGTTGAGCCATTACAAACATGGAGAGACCTAATAGCTTGGTGGGGAAAAAGGCATTTAAAATCTGATCCGGATATTTGTAATGGATAAGGTGAATAAAGGCATAAGTACTAGATTTTAGGTAACGAATACAAATTATCATTTCTAATAAACTAGCAGATTATTTTTTGATGTAAGAGGTGCACTAATATGATCCAACCCGTACTAAAAGATATTGTCATTACAGGAAACCCCAATATCCATGGCAAATTAGAGTTCACAGAAACAGAAGATATTGGAGATGACTTTTATCTGTCAGGTACCGCTTGCATCGGAACTGAAGATGACACAGGTGCGTATAATTTTGACTTTGGAATAATAACCCCAAAAGCGCTGGAAAGAGAACTTAAAGAGAGCTCAGATATTATAACGGGTGCGAAGTGTTTTATCGTTAGTCGGCTAGATTTTGAATTGATTACTAATAAAATAAATCAAATACTTCTACAGCACGAAGGAGACACATGGGAGGATATTGCCGTAAATCTCGCGCCTTATTTCGATTGCGAATATACCGGTTCAGTACACTTAAATAGTGAGGAAGAGCTTCTTGAGATGATTACAAGACATCAGGAAGAGAGTCTTAATTAAAACACGTGTAGATAAACAGCCCCTGCATTCGTTTGCAGGGGTTATTTTTTATCAAGAATGCTTCGTTTGTATAAAAAAGAGTCTTCAAATGTGTATTGTGACGACACAGCTACATCATGTACAATTCACCTACAGAGTTTTATGAGAATGATTATCATTATAGATTAAAGTATTCTGTTCTCATGATGACATCTACAGATTACACATAGGGGGAAATGCATGATGGTAAGGCTAAGCAAAGTAATTCAAGGGTGGTTGATGTTGTTATTGCTCACTGCAATGGTGATATCCGGTTGTAGCGCAAATACGGAAACGTCAGCACAACAGGGAGAAGCCAAGAATAGTACCTCTGTAGAAACGGAGGCTCCAAACAACGAGACACGTGTTGTGAAGGACGAGTTTGGAGAAGTAACGATCCCTGTCCATCCACAGCGGATTGCGGGTATCTATGTCGAGGACTATCTCAAGGCGCTGGATATTACACCGGTTGTACAGTGGTATCATCCCACTTGGGGAGTACAGGATTATTTGAAGTTAGATGCGCCAAAGTTTGATACAACAGGCAGCATCGAGGCACTTTTGCAATACAACCCGGATCTGATCATTGTGGACGGTGGGGTAGATGCAACACAATACGAACAATATAGCAAAGTAGCCCCAACCTACCGTCTGCCGGAGAGTGTTCTTCAGGACTCCAATCAGGTATTGACGACCATTGCCGATATTGTAGGGCAGCCAGAAAAAGGGGTAGCATTTGAAAAGCAATTCAAACAAAAAATTGCAGATGCGAAAGCAAAATTACAACAAACCATCGGAAATGAGACGGTTGCGGTTGTGAGGTTAAACGTAGCAGACAAAGGATTGGCGTTATTCGGGGTCAAAAATCGGTATACCGGATTTGTTTACTCTGATCTTGGACTCACTCCACATCCACTTGCACGAGATATGAAAGAGTACCAAGAGATTCTGTCCGAAGAGGCGATTCCGAGTCTGGATGCCGATCACATTATCGTGTTTCCTTCGAACGGAACCTGGGATTCCGCAGAAAATCAGGAGGCCATCCACATGTTGGACGGAAAACTGTGGCAGTCGCTTCCGGCAGTTAAAAATAAACATGTCTACATGATGGAAAGGTCTCAGTGGCAGTCCGGAGCAGTCATTGCAAATTCCATGAAGATTGATGATTTGTTGGAAAAGATGACGCCATAACTTGTGAATTGAATAGAGAAAGTTCTTCAGCGTGGGTTGAAGAGCTTTCTTTTTTCGTTTACACTAATTCTAATTGATAACAATTCTCATATAAGGAAGATGGATGCACAATGTACGTTTCAATACAGCACATCATGACCAAGCCATGGCTCTGCTTCTTACAACGGATACAATACGTAGATTATACATTGGAAACAAGCTCAACATATTCAGTTCAGCAAACGGAAGCTCATTCTTTTATTATTGTGGTGCAAGGAAGAGGCGTTCTAACGTATTCTGAGGGCCAAACAAAGCTGGAACCGGGTTCCATATGTTTGGTGCGTGCAGATGTTTCTTTCTCTGTAACAGCTGATGTTGGAGAAGAAGAGGCCTTGACGTTTTATAAAATGGATATGAATTCAATGTTCGAAGACAGCTGTTCGGGTAAGTTAATGCCGATCCAAAACAATCTGGAGAAGCAGGCTATTAACCGTGAAATAAGTTTGGTTACTGACAACATAATATCCGTAATTGAGTTTACATATACCCCTTGGAGTGCTTGTGTGGAGTGTATAGAACAGTTATATCGCCAGCAACATGTTACAGTTGTGCATGACGTGTGGGATGTACAAATCCAGTTCCAACAGTGGTTCCGAGATGTCATTCGTCAAAATGATCCAGAGCTTCAACCGAATCATGATCGGACCTCCCTCCAGCAATCCGTTCAATACATTGAATCGCATTATAATCAGATACTCACAGTGGACGAGCTAGCTTCCCGAGCCGGTCTGTCCAGAACAAGTTATACGCGGCATTTCAAGAGATTGACAGGCCAGCTTCCTCTTGATTATGTGAACCGTGTTCGACTGGAGCGATCCAAACAGCTGTTACAGATAACGGATGATCGTCTGCATGATATTGCGAGTCATGTGGGATTTAACAATGAGTATTATTTTAGTCGCCGCTTCAAGCAATACTCGGGTGTCTCACCAGGCGTGTACCGTCGTCATCACCGCCAGGAGGTGCGTGTGTTTGCTCCTTACTTGGAGGATTTCCTGTTGGCGCTCGGAGTAAAGCCGATATTGCAAGGTTCGCACAGAGCCTGGGGCAAACAACGTTATTTACAGCTGGATGATGTGCCCGAATTTGACGTCAGTCAGCGGGATGCCAAGTTTCAGGCGGAGCATATACCAGAGTTCATCATGCTGGACATGGGATATAAAACATGGAACCTGGATCGATTCGAGCAGGTGGCGCCCGTGTATTATGTACATCAAGAGGGTGAAGATTGGCGTGCCATTTTGAAATCGGCGGCAGACGTGCTTGGCAGAAACAATAGAGTCCAGGACGTTATTGAGTCATATGAAGATAAAGCCATGGAGGCCAAAAAACATCTGCAAGGACGTATGCGCAAAGAATCGGTTGCTTTTCTCCGTGTTTCGGCTTCGGGAATTACACTTTACGGTGATCAATCTGGTTATGTAGGCCCAGTCATCTATCGGGATCTCGGTCTCAACCCTCATGAATATGTGACACAGTGGACACAACATGAGCGGAGAGTCGACATTGGATTAGAGCAATTAAGTCAGCTTTGGGCTGATCATCTACTGATTACCTTTGATACTCGTGACTCTTTAAGTTTCGGAGAGGAACGGCAACTGCTGGATAGAACGGAATGGAGGCAGCTTCCTGCCGTGAAGAGTGGTAATGTTTATGAGGTAGACTTTTTGACGTGGATGAACTACGGTGTGATCTCTCATGGGAATAAAATCGACGATATCTTGCGGTTTATAGGGTAGTATACTAGAGAGAAACAATCTCGAATCAATGAATATAAAGGGTATATAAAATGAAAAAATAAAAGTGAATTTTACTTAGAAAGATGTTATTTAATAGCTGAAAGGTGATAAAGTAAAGAGAATTTATTCTCTTTACTTTATTTAGTGTGAGGTAACATTAAAACTAGCAAACTTCCAATAAAAAAATAAAATACAAAAATTTTGCTTAAATTTATAGATGTGCAAGTTTATGTTTAGACAGAGAAAATGGCTTGATTTAAAGTGAATCCTATACATAACTTTAGGAGGATTCATGTGAAGACAAAATTGTTGAAAAAGGTAAGTTGCATGCTAGGAGCTTTTATTTTTGTAATTGGAATTGCACTTCATTCGAATGCATATGCTGCGGTAGATTACAGTGGTGGATTAATGGATCGAATGGTAATGACGCTTAGTGATACCGAAGAAAAAGGGCCAAAATCTACGAATGCTTTGACGGATAATAATGAATCTACGAGCGCAATTATAGAAAAGTGGAACACACCTTCAACCGCTTTAGACCACGCAGTTGCTATTTTTAATGGAACAGTTAAAGCAAATGCAATCCGTGTAAAAGCAGATTTTGACATTTACGTTGGATTGTTTGATTCCAGTGGAAAGGCAATTTTACCAACATACTGGTTTACAGTAAAAGCGAATCAGGCTGATGGAAGATTGATTTATCTTCCCAAAACTTATACAGGGATAGCAAAAGTTAACTTGTTCAACTACTCTAATTCACGAACCGTAAATGTTTCAGAATTCCAAATGTATAACATTACTCCTCCAAGCCAACCTTTAAATCTCCTTGCAACTCCAGACGGATCATCAATTGGATTAACTTGGAATGAGGTAGAAAAGGCAACAAGTTACACAATTAAAAGGTCAGTGACAATGAATGGACCTTATACAACTGTTGCTACAGGTGTTAATCAAGGCAGCTATACTGATGCAGATATTACTCCAGTTACCACATATTATTATGTGGTAACAGCTGTTAATCCTGTTGGAGAAAGTGTAAGTTCAAACGAAGCTTCAGCATCTATTGAAAGCACTGGCGAAGTTGAACCTACTCCCGAAGAGCCACCATCAACGGAGCAGCCGGAACCAGAGCAACCTTCAAGTAACCGTGCAATTCTTGTGGTTACGATGACTACAGGTTTGGAAAAAGAATTTGATCTAAGTATGAAAGAAGTAAATGATTACATCAATTGGTATGAAACGAAGCAGTCTGGAAGCGGTCGAGCTTCATATGCCATTGATAAGCATAATAATAATAAAGGCCCATTTATAAGCCGAAAAGACTATATTCTGTTTGATCGAATTCTGACATTTGAAGTAAACGAGTACTAAATAAGCGCTCCTTCAGCTCATGCTGAGGGAGTTTTTGCTTTGTACGGAATCAAATTTAACAAAAAAACAGAATAACGTTCACAAAATGTTGAACCTGTAGTCTTTGAAGACGCTCCTGCAACATAACATTAGAGTGAAGGCAGCGCTGTTTTAAGGCCTAACGACGCTGCTAATTAATCACAGCCATGGACGGCAGATGGGAGAGTTGCAATGACTAAACGGGTAATGCTGTTGGGAGAAAGAGGTGCAGACTTGGAAGGACTGACGCATGGTATGGGGGTACCCCTCGCAGAACTGATGCAAGCAGGATGGTCTGTTCCAGCGGGAATGGTCGTTACGACGGATGGCTGTCGCGCATATTGTACCCGTCTTGGTCAACTTTCCGATGAAATCATGGAAGAGCTGGTTAGAGCCATCCGACATCTGGAGCAACAAACGGGTACATCTTTTGGAGGACCGAACCATCCGCTTCTGTTTGATGTGCGATCAGATGAGGCTGGTTCTTCTTCGGTATCAGAAGAATACGCTATATCTTACGTAGGTCTGAATGATGAAACCGTCGAAGATCTCGCTCACCAGACAGGCAATCGTTTTTGTGCGCTTCAATGTTATCTCGCCTTACTTCAGCAGTACGGGCAGATAATTTATGGTATTCCTTATAAGATGACACTAGCGAAGCCTTCAGATTCAGAGCCTTATTTTTCAGGAGAAGCGGAGCTTGAATCATTGATTAAAGAATGGAAGGATTTGATTCAGGGGGTCAGTGGAAGTCCTTTTCCACAGGATGTATTTTCTCAACTTCAAGCAGCCGTTCGAGCGGTGTTCTCTTCTGCTAACAAGATGAATCATAGAGCTGGTCTCCTTGAGGATCAAACAAAGGAAGAAGCAATAAAAGGAACAGCAAACGGAGCAACAAGCGGGTCAGCTGTACTTATACAGGCCATGGTACAAGGTAAAGATGTCGATTATATAGGTTCAGGGAAAGTCTACACCCGTAATCCGGCAACGGGGGAACAAGGCATGATAGGAGATTATCTGCCGTCAAGAAGCAAGTCTGGAATGGTGCATGCGCTCTCTTACTTAAAAAGAAATAATTCAAAGCGTTATACAGATCTAGAGATGATCAGTATGGAGCTCGAGAGACGCACAGGAATAGTACTAGAACTCTCCTACGTGGTGAAGTCGGATTCGGTATGCATACAACATGTGCAACCAGCGAGATTAAGTTCTTTGGCTACGATCAGAAACGCAGTCCATTTCGTGGATGAGGGGCTGGTTTCAAAAGAGGAAGCTCTCCTCCAAATGAGATCAGAAGATGTAACAGCGTGTATGCAGCAGGAGCTGCCCGAACTGAAAGTTTTGCTGGAATGGGCTGATGACATAAAAGAGTTATCCATTCTCGCCAAGGTGGAACATGTATCAGAGGCTGGACATGCGCGAGCATGGGATGCAGAGGGAATCGGGTTATGTGTAACCGAGACTATGTTGTTGTCTCCGTCCAGAAAGCCTTATATGCAGAAGATGCTCTTGGCGGATACGGAAGCAGATCGCAGGTGTGGGTTGGAACGATTGCTGCCGATGCAGCAGTCAGATATGGAATGTCTTTTTGAAGTGATGGACGGACGACCGGTGAACATTCAATTATTTGATTTTCCGCTGCAAGAGTTGTTCCAGGATGTAAATGTGCTGGATAAGGATAGTAATGCTTCGGCACTGATTTTATCCCGGATTCATGAAATGCAATTGGAGGCTATTTTCAAGGCAGCGGTCAAGAGTATCCGTAAAGGGCTATGGGTTCGTCCCGAAATCATGATTCCGCATGTGGAGCATGTACAAGAAATTCAAAAAATGAGAGCATTGGTGGATCATGTAGCGGATCAGGTGCTTGGTGAAGAGCGACGCCACTGTATTTATAAGGTAGGGGCTGCAGTTACCTCACAAAACTCTGCAAGGAAAGCAGCACAAATCGCGCGTTATGCAGACTTTATCTCGTTTGATGCAGATACTCTGACACAATCTATATACGGCAACACTCGTGAGGAAACAACTGGGCGAGAGCTAGTGGACGAGGAGACTTTCCAGAGGGAATGTAGTTCTTCTCATACCTTTGATATAGAAGGGGTAGGCCGTTTAGTGGAGATGACAGCTACGCAAGGGCGAATTCGCAAACCACATCTGAAAACATTCATAACCGGTGAACATATACTAGATGCAGCGTCCATTTCGTTTATCCATGATATCAAGTTAGTGGCTGTATGTTGCAGACCCGATCAGATTCCATGGGCTCGAGTTGCAGCAGCGCAGGCAGTCATTCGAGCATCACGCAACCATCAAAGCATGAAGAACGAGGATATATCCACGATTGCCTGAGTCCATCCTCGTCCTTCAATAAAACACATCTGAACCAGTGTGGACGTCTTTATAAGTTGAAAAGAGGGATCAGAAAAATCTGGCGATAATAGCGATTGAAAGGTTATTCTGTCTTTGGAGTGCCCGTGTAAATCATTTTAGTTCTACTTATATAGCATAACCTCAATGGAACAGTGACACGAAAACTGTTATACTGAAATATGCGTTTTGTAAAATGAACGTAAAATTTCAGATAAGGGTTGAAAACGACCATGTTTACATCGACGAATAAAAGCAAGCAGTCAACATCACGGACCTTATTTGCCGTCTTGTTTATTTTAATGCTGCTGAAGTTATCGCTTCTGCGTTATTTCTTCTTCAATGGGTTGTCGGGCGTGGGGCTGTTCACCGATGCTCTCGCTGCGCTTACCATTGTATGCGTGCTGGATTTAATTGTACCGCTGAGCTGGAAGCGCACGGTATACGGGGCGTTTAATGTTTTGTTCTCCCTGATTTTGTTTGCAGCCACGCTATATAATGCACACTTCAGTTCGGTTCCTACGTACACCGCGTTAAGTGAACTGGGGCAGGTTGCTCAGGTCAGAGGAAGTATCGGGCCGCTGGTTCGGCCGCAACACTTTATGTTTTTTGCCGATATTATTCTGGCTATACCGTTCTGGTTGATCAGACGCAGACGTAGCAGAGGGGCTTATCGTAGCAGTTACCAGGAGAGTAGCCTGACATTTGGCAAAAATCGCAGCCGTTACTGGGGCAAACTGGGTGTTGCACTTACAGCGGCGTTCTGCATCGTTTTGTCTGGCAGCTTTATCGTCAAGGGGGAAACGATTGATAACGAGCTGGTACGGGCTGAAAATCTCGGTTTTCTGAACTATCAGGTGTCCTCGGCAATTCTGACGAGCAAGGAAAATGAAGCCATTGCCAATGGCAATATTAACGAAACGATTGCCAAGATTAATGCATTGGTGAGCAAATATCCCTACCAGAACAAAACGGATAACGGTGCATTAGTGAAGGCCAAATATTTTGGTCAAGCAAAAGGCAGTAACTTGATTGTGCTTCAATTGGAATCCTTTCAAAATTTTCCGATTAACGCTTCGCTAAATGGTCAAGAATTAACGCCAGTCTTAAATAATCTTGCAAAAGAAAGCTATTATTTCTCTCATTTCTTCCAACAGATCGGTCAAGGAAATACATCGGATGCGGAGTTTATGTCGAATACGTCCATTTATCCTACAGGAGTTGTACCGATGTCAGCCGGGTATAGTGACCGTGACCTTCCAAGCCTGCCCAAACTGCTGGCGAAAGAAGGATATGAGTCTGAGACATACCACGTCAATGACGTAACTTTTTGGAACCGCAACAAGATGTACCCCGCCCTGGGTTTCACAAGATACTTCGATAAACCGAGCTTTACGAATGATAAATTCAACGATTTTGGGCCATCGGACGAAGAATTGTATCGGGTGGGTGTGGAAAAAATGACTGCGCATCAGGCTGCCAAACAGCCGTTCTATGCTCAGTTCATCACAGCGTCAAGCCATTCGCCGTTTACTGTTCCAGCCGATCGCGCACGTATTGAAATTCCGGCGACGATTACAAACAAACTGTTACATGATTACCTGCAAGCGATCAATTATACAGACTACGCAGTAGGTCAACTGATTGACGAATTGAAGGCCAACGGTTTATGGGATAATACAACGCTTGTGCTCTATGGCGATCACTTTGGACTACCGGAGGAACCAGAGATTACACAGCAGATTCAGGAAAACTTGAATATCCCTTACGATGGAAAAGTAAGCCGATTCAATATTCCGCTGATGATTCATACGCCGAAACAAACGAAAGGGCAAGTGATTGAGCAGCCGGGTGGTCAACTGGATATTCTGCCTACCGTTATGAATCTGATGGGCGTATCGCTGAAGCAAGAGAAGTTCACAGCGTTTGGGCATGATTTGCTCAATATGGATCACAATGCATTCGGTATTCGTTATTACTTGCCAACAGGTTCATTTGTGAATAATGACATCATGTTTATTCCTGGTGCAGGCTTTGACGATGGAACGGCATACTCGCTCAAAACCTATGAGCCAGTCACGAATCTGGAACCGTACCGTTCCGATTACGAACATGTGCTCAGCTTGATGAAGCTGTCTGATGAGTACGTGAAGTTATTACCTAAACGAGCACCTTAATTTAAATGAGTTGAATAGTGCAGTGTCATATTAGTAAGGTGAATAAACAGGCTAGACAAATAAGGTAGACAAGTAAGATAGGCCGAGATAATGTCCTATAACGCAGCCAGCTAAAAACTGGCTGTGTTTTTTTATTTTCTTTTCGATATGTCATGGGGAAAATGAAGAGTAAAGTAATGTAAAGTTTGAAACTGTAATTTTTAATGTTACAATGGACAAGTAAGCAAGAAGGAAAAGCACCTTTATTCTATCACTTCACTGACGAGAGGAATGAATATATATGAAATTGAGTGTACTGGAGCATGGACACATTAGTGAGGGTCGCCATGTACATGATGCCTTGCAGGAAGCTGTAACGTTAGCACAACATGCCGAACAACTAGGTTATTCCCGATTTTGGATGTCCGAGCATCACGGCGGAGGTGCGATGTCCTTTTCAAGCCCGGAAATCATGATTGGCCATGTGGCTGCCCATACGGAGCGTATTCGAGTAGGATCAGGAGGCGTTATGCTGCCGCATTACAGCGCGTATAAAGTGGCGGAAAACTTCCGTTTGCTTGAAGCTTTGCACCCCGGACGTATCGACCTTGGCATTGGGCGTGCACCAGGAGGTATGCCTATTGCCAGTAGGGCATTGAACGAGGGCAAATCATCGAATGTACAGTTTTTTCCGCAACAGATTGCGGATCTTGGTGGTTACTTCCACGAGCAGTTGCCTGAAGATCATCGTTTTGCTTCCCTTGTAGCCGGACCTTCCGTTCCAACGGTACCCGAAGTATGGCTCTTGGGGTCCAGCTCGGAAGGAGCAAGGATTGCCGCGGCGCAAGGGACTGCCTATGCATTTGCCCAGTTCTTTGGAACACCAGGCGGAGAGGAAGCGATGAAACATTATCGTCGCCACTTCAAACCGTCCATTCTAGGCGACAAACCTCACTCCATGATTGCGGTCTCCGCTTTCTGTGCGGATACAGAAGAAGAAGCCGCTGAACTGGCTCGCAGCAATGAGTTATTTTTCCTGCGACTTGGACGCGGACTGGAACAGAAGTCCTTCCCTTCTCTTGAAACAGTGAATAACTACCCATATACAGCGATGGAGCTCGAACAGATTCGTCAGCGCCGCTCATTCTCCATCATTGGCACGCCGGATCAGGTGAAGGACAAAATTATTGCGATGGCTGAACGTCACGAAGCCGATGAAGTGATTATTGCGTCTGCCATCCATTCGTTCGAAGCACGTCTACGTTCTTTCCGTCTGATTGCAGAAGCTTTCGGTCTGAATCAGAACTAAAGCAGGATTATACCTATAGGACCTGGAATATAAGTTTGGATAAGACGGGAACCTTGCTGACTTGGCTGCAGTTGTTGTTGCAGCAGGCAGACAGGGTTCCGGTTTGCATTTTGGGCTCAACCGGAAAGAGAGGAGATTCACTTGCGCAGATGTGTCATCAGTGACATTCACGGTTGTTATGATGAATTCAATGCACTGCTGGAGCAGGTTCATTATGCCCCGTCGCAGGATGAGTTGATTTTGCTGGGGGATTATGTAGATCGAGGCCCTAAAAGCAAACAGGTCATTGAGCAGATTATGAAGCTAAGACAAGAGAACCAAATCGTTATTCTCAAGGGAAATCATGATGCCATGATGGTGAAGGCTCTGACCCATGATGTCGAAGAGTACGATTTACACTGGATTCGCAATGGCGGATTACAGACGCTCGCGAGTTATCTACCCGTTTCGTATGATGGTGATCAGATGGACTGGCAGGCGTATGCCCAGGACAAACAATGGATGCGCTCTCATTATGAGCATCATCTGCATTTTCTGGACGAGCTTCCGTTGTCGTATGAAATTCCAGGATACATTTTCGTACACGCGGGCATTAACCCGGATGTACCCGACTGGAGAAACCAGTCCGAACGGGATTTTATCTGGATTCGCGAACCTTTTTATAGCAAACCTACAGCACTTCAGGACATTGTTGTGTTTGGACATACGCCTGTGCAATATTTGCAGGATGAGCCTGGAATCTGGATGGACCCGCGCGGAGACAAAATCGGTATAGACGGTGGATGTGCTTACGGGGCACAATTAAATTTGCTGGAGATTAACGAGGCAGGTCGTTTGCAGACATTCTTTGTGAAAAAAGGATTGAAGACGTTTGATCCTGAGCTGTAGTTTATCGTTATCGTTGCACAAACCTGGATAGATGTGCTAATTTATAGAGTTGTAATGTTATACTGTGCAATCATAACAAGATACATATCCTATTGATGTGAGAGGAATGAAGCGAGTTTGGCTATCTATAATCTGGATCAACTGCAACACCATATTTTACTCTGTAACGGCGGAACATGCATGCGTAATGAGGGGGAAGAAGTCACTCAGGCGGTGCGGGACGAAATTGCGAAACAACAGGCGGGAGGATTCATTCATACAACACGTACCAAATGTAATGGCCGCTGTGATGATGGATGTGTAACGATTGTGTATCCGCAAGGCGACTGGTACGGTAAAATGACTCCGGAATCAGGCCGGGAGCTCGTGCAAGCCCTGTGTAAAGGTGACAAGCTGGACGGACATCTGATTACAAATGTAGCGAATACACCTGCAAATTAGAAAAGACGTGGATACCTGTTGATGATAATAAGCCAATAGCTTCTTCTTGATTCCCGGCGTTCTCCACTTGCGAAACTGGCCTTTGTGTAATCTCTCATTAATTCGCTGTAAAGGGATTGGAATTAAGACGTATAAGCGCTATAATCAGTAAGGTATGATTCAAATAAGGATAAGATTAACTTAAACTCGAATTGACGGAGGGCTATGAATATGGAAAAAGTACTAATTTTCGGCCACAAAAACCCGGATACAGACACGATCTGCTCAGCAATCGCGTATGCAGACCTGAAAAGCAAATTGGGACAGGAAGTTGAAGCCGTGCGCCTGGGCGAAGTGAATGGCGAAACGCAGTTCGCACTGGATCAATTCAAAGTTGAAGCACCTCGTATGATCAAAACAGCGGCTAACGAAGTGAATAAAGTCATTCTGGTGGATCACAATGAGCGTCAGCAAAGTGTAAGCGATATTGAAGATGTAACCGTTGTTGAAGTCATTGACCATCACCGTATTGCCAATTTTGAGACAAGTCAGCCTTTGTATTTCCGTGCGGAGCCTGTAGGGTGTACTGCAACGATTTTGAACAAAATGTACAAAGAGAACGGCATTGAAATCAGTGCGCCGATCGCAGGTCTGATGTTGTCCGCGATTATCTCGGATTCCTTGTTGTTCAAATCTCCAACTTGCACAGAGCAAGACGTAGCTGCAGCACGTGAGCTGGCTGCTATTGCCGGTGTAGATGCAGATAGCTATGGTCTGGACATGCTGAAAGCTGGAGCAGACTTGAGTCAGAAAACAATTGCTGAGCTGATCTCTCTGGATGCGAAAGAATTCGCTATGGGTACAGCGAAAGTGGAAATCGCCCAAGTGAATGCGGTTGACGTTAATGATGTGCTGGTAAAACAGCCAGAGCTTGAAGCGGCGATTGAAGCGATTATCTCCAGCAAAGGACTTGACCTGTTCTTGTTTGTTGTGACGGATATCTTGAACAATGACTCCGTTGGACTGGCTTATGGTACATCTACTCAAGCGGTTGAAAAAGCATACAATGTAACGCTGACAGACCACAAAGCATTGCTCAAAGGTGTTGTATCTCGCAAATCGCAGATCGTACCTGTTCTGACAGAAGCATTTAACTCGTTGTAATTCGGGGGACACGCCACGATATTACGAGAAAAAGTCATCGTAATGACAGGTTGTTAATCTTAACGCAACGTATGCAATGTAGGTAACGTTTATAACAGCACACGAAATGTAGTCTAATATTTAAGCCTGCTCTGATCTTCAGTGATCAGGACAGGCTTTTCATGTCAAGGAGGAAGATGCATGGCTCAGATCATTAAAAATGAAAAGATCAAAGCTAACGAAGTGCAACTTACTGGTCTGAATGGAGAAGACCTGGGCGTCATGTCAACACGGGAAGCACTGGCACTGGCCAAACAGCATAAGGTAGACTTGGTGTGTTTGTCCCTGATAACCAGCCCACCTCCGTGTAAACTGATTGGTGCGGGCGCTGCCCGTGAAGAAGCACAACAGGCGAAGAAAAAGGCAGGCAAATCTCCGGATAAACGCAAAGTAAAGGAAATTCGCCTGCATCTGCAAATGGAGGATCATGACCGGGATGTGAAGCAGTCACAAGCAGAGCGTATTCTGAAAAAAGGTGACTCCGTGAAATTGGTCATCCAAGTGCATGGAGCCAAAGAGGGAGAGTCAGGCAAAGTCTGGGCAGAAGAACTGTGCAAAGCGTTGAAAGAACACGGCACTAAAACGACAGGAGTTCAGGTTAGCGGCAAGCAAGTTGTGGTTCAGCTTGATCCACCGAACTGATAACATATTGCAAGGAGCCCAATATCAAGTCAGCGCCATGGCTGCTTGTGATTGGGCTTTTTGCAATGTATGGGTTATTCTATTAATGACGCGTAACTGATCTCATGATCGGACATTCAAGTACGCAAATAGCGACTGCCGCCCACTCGAACATACATTTGTCCAGGTAATACGGGTGTGGTTATGTCCGGGTTGTTGCCGGTGGCATTTTTGGCATAGCGGGATAAATAAAGGAAGTCTGGATATATGACCATATCCATTAAATAGGCCGAGGTCATGCTGCCGGGAAAACGAAAATGATTTAAGGTTCGAATAATTTCCTGACCGTTTGCAATGCCAATACCATGTCCGTAGTACCAGTTTTCCCTCAACATAATGGTGTTTTCACCTTGCCATTCAGGGGTTTTGGGTGACACGTCTGGATTTTTGAAATAAAGCACATCTCCAGGTAGTGCGAGTTCCTTGCCATTCTTTTCTGTCAAACGCAGATCACTGTCGTAATGCCAGTCAAATAGCAACAGATTACGGAATAATGAATTAAAGGCATCCTCACGGATGCTTCCAAGTACGCCTCCATAGAGTACAATAACGGTAGCGGTTGCACACTCGAACGCATATAAGCGTCCGTTTCTCCATATATCTCGGATGCCTTCTGCAGGTGTTACATCTGGCCTTAGCTCGAATCCACCCCGTGCATTTCGATTCCAAAAGGCAGGGTTACACCTGGAGTCTTCGAATGAGGCAAAGCTGACACCGCTTCGGTTCAACCCTTCGGCTGCATCAACAAGGGATTCTCTTAAGCTCCATTCAAAATGGAGATGTTCCATGGATTGATACACATACCTAATGGGGCGGTTTTGTAGCTGCTGTAACCAGTACCATTCAAATGCAGACCATTCGGATGGCGACAGTTGAATCGGTTGATTCGCAACAATAATCATGGGGCAATAACCTCCGTTCTTTCATGACCTGGGTGTGCTGAAAAGCTGAAGATCTTAACGTGTCGATTGTTGCCATGTTTTTTTACTTTTGTTTCGTTTAACTATCGTGGTATTTGGGGTACTACTCTATAAGATATAGTTATGTTCAGGTCGATCTGTTCATACGAATAACATTTACATTCTCGGTAAGGGAGGATACGTAGTGTCGAACTCCATCACACAGAGCCGGTCTCTGTTCGAACAATTATACACACACGCGCCAATCGGCATTGCTGTCGCTTCTCATGTTAATGGACTATGGGTGCAGTTAAATCCAGCTTTTTGCGAGATGCTTGGATCAACGGAGGAAGAACTGTTGCATACTTCCGTTGTACATATGATTTATGAAGAGGACCTCAGGTACGAAGAGTTTCGCCGTAATTTCTGGGAAATGACCAACGGTGAACAGCCGATGTATGAAACAGAGGTGCGCCTGAAACGAAAAAACGGCACGTTGCTGTGGGCAACAATCAGAGCTTGCATTGTCCGGGACGAGGTAAGCGGAGAGCCATTATATTTACTAGTACAAGCTGCAGACATTACGAAGCAAAAAGAGGCGGAAAAAACGCTTCTTAATCAGCGTCAACAACTGGAAGAAAGTAGTCGTATTTCGCGCATCCTGGCTGAATCATCCATGGATCTGATTGCAATTCACGAAGCGGATGCCGAGCGCACGTTCAAATATGTATCACATGCCAGCAGAAAAATGCTCGGTTACGAGCCTGAAGAAATGATCGGACGCTCAGGAATGTTCTGTATTCATCAGGACGATATCCCGGCTGTAAAGGCTTATATCCGCCGTCAGATGATCGGGCTCACTCCGGAGCGGATTAGTTATCGTCTAGTGCACAAAGATGGTTCCCTTGTATGGGCGGATACGCTGACTCATTATGTTTGTGACGAGTCGGGAAATTTGCAAGAGATGGTTGCAGTCACACGTGATATTACAGAAAGCAAACAGCAACAATTGAATTTGCAGGAGTACAAGTCGTTGTTTGATTGTAATCCGCTTGGTGTGGCATCTCTGGATCTGGACGGGAACTTGCTGAAAGCGAATGTTGGGCAGGAGCAATTAACAGGGCATAGCAAAGAAGAACTGTTAAGCCGACCTTTTGATCATCTGATTGATCCGGTCGACTTGGAGAAGACGCGTTATCATTTTGAAGAATCGGTCAAGGGTGTAGCGCAGCGTTATGAGATTGGTCTGATTCATAAGGATGGACAACGAATCGAGACAAGTGTAATCAACGTTCCTATTTTATTAGAAGATAAAGTGGTTGGTGTCTATGGCATTACGAGTGATGTTACAGCAGCCAAACGTTACGTCGAAGAGATTGAAAATTTAAGTTATGAAAGAGCACTGATCTTGAATGGAATGTCCGAAGGTGTGATTGGGCTGGATCTGGATGGAAACGTGAATTTTGCCAATCCTGCAGCGGCGGAGATGATGAATATCTGTCCGAGTGAGATGAACGGTAAACCTTTGGAAAAAATGATGATACAGATGCAGAGCGAGGGCATTCCATATCCGACGAACGCCACACCTATTTTGCGGGCTGTGCGTGAAGGTAGGGCCTTGCCTCGTACAGAATCCGTATTTTGGCGTCAGGACGGATCGAGTTTTCTTGCAGAGTTCCAACTGAAGCCGATTATGGATCAAGGGAAAACACGTGGTGCTGTGCTGGTCTTCCGTGATATGACTTCGGTAAAAGAAATCATTCGTGCTAAGGAAGCAGCAGAGCATGCGGATCGTGCAAAATCCGAGTTTCTTGCCATTATGAGCCACGAGCTTCGTACACCGCTAAACGGGATTATGGGAATGGCACATCTTTTGATGGAAACGGAGCTGAATGAGGAGCAACAGGGATTTGCCGAGATCATGATTGATAGCGGGGAGTCGCTACTCTATATTTTGAATGAAATACTGGATTTCAGTAAAATCGAAGCAGGCAAAATGGATCTGGAACAGGGGCCAGTAGATATTCGGGACATGTTAGGCAGTGTAATAGAGCTGTTCTCCATTAAAGCCTCTGAGAAGAATATTGAGCTGTACAGTGAAATATCGGATCACATTCCGGAACGTGTATGCGGAGATGAGACAAGAATTCGTCAAATTCTGATTAATTTGGTGGGTAATGCTGTTAAATTTACTGAAAAAGGAAGCGTCACGATCGTCGCGGAGATGGATTCTTCCCAAGCATATGGTCCAGATCAGCTGATGCTTTCGTTTAAAGTCAAAGATACAGGCATTGGTATTGCATTTGATAAACAGCATCAATTATTTCAATCCTTCTCCCAGTTGGACCCAGCGATCAATCGGAAATTTGGAGGAACGGGGTTGGGACTTGCCATTAGCAAGAAATTAGTTGAGCTGATGGGCGGAGCCATTGGAGTTCAAAGTGAGATTGGGCAGGGAGCGGAATTCCAGTTTACAATTGTGCTGCACAAGTGGAGAGAAGAAATGATGTCCGAAGAAGGTAATGTTGCTGTCAAGGTAGAACTGCCGGAACGCAACCGTCTCGCAAAAGGCATTCGGATATTAATCGCTGAGGATCAGGTATTGAATAGCCATCTTCTGGAGGAGATGCTTCGCAAATTTGGCGGGGTGTGCGATGTCGTGGAAAATGGAGAACAAGCTATACATTTGCTTGCAACTACCCCTTATGATCTGATTTTCATGGATATCCAAATGCCTGTGATGGATGGGATTGAAGCGACTTGTGAGATTAGAAAAATGCATCCGGAAATCCCTGTGATCGCTGCGATAACAGCCTTTGCAGGGGAGCGAGACCGGGAAGCTTGTTTGCAATGCGGAATGCAAGACTTCATAAGCAAACCTTTTCACTCTGCAGAAATTATCCGAGTGCTGAACACATGGGTACCTTATATTCAATCCCACCGGGGGAATTGGAATGATTAACTCAAAAAACCTGTAACTCCAATGGAGTACAGGTTTTTTTGTGCGCTTAAGTGTGTTGAAGTTACTAAACTGCTAGGAAGCTCGTACTCAGGACCATCCTCCGATTAATCCCGAGAGCGTTACACATTCATCATCTTCCAATTCTGCAATCAGTGTGAGCTCTTCCTCATCCTTCGGATTCACCGAAAATAACTCACGGCGTCCGTCTTCGTGTTTGATGATGACTAACTGATTACCACCTTTTGTATGGAACTGGTACTTCACCCCGATACCAGGCAGGGCGCATTCCCGGATATTCATAAAACTTGTTCACCTCTTTAGTTTTTGCTTAATCATCGTTAACCGTTCTCACAGTACGGATGTATTCTACTATCCATAACACCGTTTGGCAAGTCACAAATCTCATTGCCCGGAAGGGGTCATGAATTTTTTAGATCCGCAATCGAATTTCGCCGTCGTCTTGTCCGTCTGCGCCGTATGAAGAACCAGATGAGCAAGGCCAGGACCAACACAAGGCCTGCGATGGCAACTAACAGGATATTCCGAATATTCGGAATCTGTACTGTCAAATCCAGCTTATTCTTTTGCAAAGGAGAAACGTTCCAGATTAGCGTTTTACCGCCATCTTCTACCTGGTCAGCATTAGAATTCTGGGCTTTAATCGGCAGAGAGAGTTTGAAGTCAAAATTCACATCTTTTAACAAAAGCCGTTTGAGAAAACCCGGAACGCTATTGATCCTATCTTTAATATCCCCATCGGGCATGGATTCCATAAGGTCAGCTTCGGCAAGGATATGCAATTGGGATGTGAAAAAGCCTGGTGTCTTGGATTGTTCGATATGAATTCCTGGCGGTAGCTTCGAGGAATCGAATCCGGTCATGTTGCTTTTTTCATAATGAGTCGTTGCTTTCAACACGTTCTGGTCCGCCTGTTTGGTCACTTCTGTCTTAAAATTATTCCGTTCCAACGCTTCAGCTAGCAAGGGCATTAGATTGTCTTGTCCAATTTTGCCAAGGGCCGAGTCCGACACACTTAGATTCAGATCCAGATCGGCCGTTCCATCTGTATTCACGGTTACATGGGCTTCTCCATCTGCACAGGCGGACAACATGATAAGCATGAGGGCAAACATAATAGAAAGCGATATTTGACGTATAGAAATGCGAGTTGACATGTGAAGCCTGCCTTTCTGCGTAGGTCTAGTGTGGTAATGTCCATATCTATCCAATCCAGAAGTATAGTATACAACGGAACGACGGGAGATGCGAACAAGATGTATAAAACGGGGTAAATGGTGAGATTACTATGGCGCTGGATTAAAAAAGTGAACTAAAAGTGATGTTTATCGTTGATTAAAATTAAAGATTTCGTATTTTTGTCAATGTTCGGTTAATTCAAACGGCCATTCCGCGTGTACACTAAGATAGAGATGAATATACGGGCAAGGGAGGTACATTCATGACTTATATTATTATTCTAGCTGCGATTATGGTTGTGGGTATGATTGGAATGGGCTGGTTCTATAAGATTGTTGACGAAGACAAACATTAATTGTGGAACCATCCATAGGAACAATTGAAAAAAAGACAAGCCTATAAGCTTGCTTCGCGGATGCGAGGCGGGCTTATTTGATATTTTTGTAAAAGCATTTGACCGATGGACAAATATTTTTCGTAAAGTTGGGATTTTTAGGCTTCACTTTTGTATAATAAGGGATAGCTTCTCGGGTTTTTCCCGAAATTTGCCAAACAGGAAAGGGTGTACATAAATGAAGTTTAGTGAATACACGTATACACGTCCCGATCTGGAACACATCAAGACCTCTTTCGGTGAACTGCTGAAGGGATTCGAAGCGGCATCTACAGTGGAAGAGCAGAGTGAATTCATGGACAAGATCAATGCTTTGCGTAACGATTTTGAAACGCAAGCACAGCTGGTCTATATCCGTCATTCTATTGATACCAATGATGAGTTTTATAAGGCAGAGAATGAATTCCTGGATGATAGTCAGCCTGTTGTTCAGGAATACATTACCGATTTTTACCGTGCGCTGGTGAACTCCAAGTTCCGTGCAGAACTAGAGAAAAAGTGGGGACCCCAACTGTTTCAACTCGCTGAGCAAGCTTTGAAAACATTCAGCCCGGAGATCATTGAAGACCTCCAGAAGGAAAATAAACTTTCTACAGAATACAATCAGCTGATTGCTTCTGCCAAAATTCCATTCGAAGGTGAAGAGCGCACGCTGCCTCAGCTTCATCCGTTTGAGCTGTCTACGGATCGCTCGATGCGTGAACGTGCTTCAGAAGCCCGGTATACATTTATGGCGGAGCATGAAGCTGAATTTGACCGCATTTACGATGAACTGGTGAAGGTACGTACACAGATTGCGAAAAAACTGGGGTATCCAAGCTATGTGGAGCTTGGTTATGACCGTATGAACCGTACAGATTATAATGCGGAGATGGTCGCTAATTTCCGTGCGCAAGTCCGCGACTACATCGTACCTGTTGCGACCAAGCTCAGAGAGCGTCAGCGTAGCCGGATTGATGTCGATACGCTTTATTTTTACGATCAGGGCTTCAGTTTCAAAACGGGCAACCCAACACCCAAAGGTGATCCGGACTGGATCGTAGAGAACGGGAAACGCATGTACGCAGAACTTTCACCAGAAACAGATGTGTTTTTCCAGATGATGACTGACAACGAATTGATGGATCTGGTAAGCAAAAAAGGCAAACAGGGTGGCGGATATTGCACGTTCCTGAACGATTACAAAGTGCCGTTCATTTTCTCCAACTTCAACGGTACGTCGGGTGACATTGATGTATTGACCCATGAAGCTGGACATGCTTTCCAGGTGTATGAAAGCCGCAACTTCGCGGTACCGGAATATAACTGGCCTACATTTGAATCCGCAGAGATTCATTCCATGAGTATGGAGTTTTTCACTTGGCCATGGATGGAGCTGTTCTTCAAGGAAGATACAGACAAGTACAAGTTCGATCATTTGTCCTCAGCCCTGTTGTTTATTCCATATGGTGTATCTGTGGATGAATTCCAGCATTTTGTCTATGCGAACCCGGATGCGACACCAGCAGAACGCAAGCAGGCTTGGCGTAACATTGAGAAGACTTATCTGCCGCATATCAACTACAAGGATAACGCATATCTGGAGCAAGGCGGATTCTGGCATAAACAAGGTCATATTTTCTCTTCACCATTCTATTACATTGACTACACGCTGGCACAAATCTGTGCGTTCCAGTTCTGGAAACGCAGTAATGAAGATATGAAATCAGCATGGGCTGATTATCTGACTTTGTGCAAAGCTGGTGGTAGCCTGTCCTTCACAGGTCTGGTGGAGCTTGCTGGTTTAAAATCACCATTTGAAGACGGCTGTGTATCATCCGTCATTGGTGAGATTGAAGCTTGGCTTGATAGTGTAAACGACAAGGCATTGTAATCGGAAAAGTAATCAAACGATATGACGGCTTAGACCCTGCGGGTGTCCAAGTCGTCTTTTTTATGATCAAAGAAACTATAAAATCCGGTTAGCTGCATGGGACAATGTAACATTTATCAGTTGATTGTGATTTATTTCACTATAGCTGGAAACGGATTCAGTTACAATAAAGGTAGTAAATCAGGGTTACAGGAGGCTGGTTCAGATGGCAACGCATGCATATTATGTCCCACCCGTGAATTTGATGGGTAGAGGGTGTTTGCAGGATGCAGCTCCAATGATTGGACAGATGGGTATACGTAAGGCTCTGGTCGTTACGGATCAGGAACTGGTTACGTCAGGTATTGCCGAACGTGTATTGTCTACGCTGCGGAAAGCAGGGTTAGACTATGTCGTATATGATGAGGTACAGCCCAATCCAACATGCGAGCAAGTGCATGAAGGGTTACAAGTATTCCAGAACCATGGCTGTGACGCCATTATATCGATAGGCGGAGGTTCACCGCAGGATGCTGCAAAAGCGATTGGAATCGTTGCTGCAAACGGTGGACACATCCGTCAATATGAAGGACTGCACCAATCCCGAACCAAATCGGTTCCGCTGGTAGCTGTGAATACAACAGCTGGTACATCAAGCGAGGTAACGATGAACTACGTGATTACAGATGAGGAGCGAAAAGTGAAAATGGTGATGGTAGACCGGAACTGTCTAGTTGATCTGTCGGTAAATGATCCTGAACTTATGCTGAGTAAACCTGCGAGTCTGACTGCTGCAACGGGTATGGACGCGTTAACCCATGCGGTTGAAGCAATGGTTACACCAGGCGGATTTACGGTTACAAGTGCAACGGCTGCTGCTGCGGTCAAATTGATCTTTGAATATTTGCCAAGAGCAGTGAAGGATGGGACTGATCTGGAAGCAAGGGAGTATATGACTTACGCCTGTTTCCTGGGAGGTATTGCTTTTAACAATGCGGGTCTCGGGTATGTTCATGCCATGGCTCATCAATTAGGCGGGGTATATGATCTACCGCATGGTGTGTGTAACGCGATGTTGCTTCCTTATGTTGAAGAGATGAATGCCAAACATGTGCCGGACAAATTCCGTCATATCGCCAAGGCGATCGGGATGGATGTAAAGGAGCGCACCGATGAGGAATGTGCAGCATACGTCATTACTGCGATTCGGAACCTGGCCAAAGAAGTGGGGATTCCTGAAAAGCTGTCCGAACTTGGGGTACAGAACCCGGATGTGGAGTTGCTTGCAAGTAATGCAATGAAAGATGCTTGTGCACCAGGTAATCCGTATCAACCGTCCAAGGATGAGGTTATGAACCTTTTCCGAAAGATAATCTAGAACAGATTGAAGAGAAGCTTTTATACTACTCAGGTTTAGACTATAGAGAAATAAATAATGGTACAATGGAGTCGCTGAGATCAGCGGCTTTTTTTGACTTGATTTGACTTGAATAGATATGAATTGTGGGATACGCTTACATCTGTTGTTGAAGAAGTTAATAATGTTGACGTTACATACTATGTTGGAGACTCCGATTTATTTAAATCGTTGATGGAGGCCGTGATGAAACAGGATCAATTACATGTAAAAGCACCTGGCAACTGGATGAATGACCCGAACGGGTTTATCTATTACCGAGGAGAGTACCACTTATTCTATCAATACTTCCCGTATGGCCTGCAGTGGGGCACCATGCATTGGGGTCATGCGACCAGCCCGGATTTGGTCACATGGACGCACCATCCTATAGCCCTATATCCAAGCAAAGGGTATGACCAAAATGGTTGTTTCTCTGGAACGGCACTCGAAGTGCAAGACCAAATGTTTTTATTTTATACCGCTGTCAAATACGATGTGCTCAATGAAGAGAACATTCATGTGATTGTGGATGATCAATTCGAGTCGAGTCAGGCTTTGATCATCTCGGAGGATGGCTATACGTTTGATAACCTGACCTCTAAGCAGCAGATCATACCTCCGATCGTCGATTCTGTTCTGGGGGATCGCACGCATACACGTGATCCAAAAGTGTGGAAGTCCCGGGATCGGTATTATATGATTTTGGGCACCAAGACGAGAGATCGACAGGGCAAGCTTTTGTTTTATTCAAGTGAGGATCTGCTCCAGTGGACGTATGTGAACAGCTACACCAAGTCAGGGCTAGGGTATATGTGGGAGTGCCCGGATATTTTCAGTTTGTTGGATCATTCGAGTGGAGCCCAGCAGACTGTACTGCTGATGTCCCCGGAAGGGATTCAAAGCGAACCGTTGTATACAAGTCACGCGATGTGCAGTCTGGTTTCCTTCAAAGAAGAGAGCTGCGATATCATCATTCCGGATCAATTGAATATGGTCGATTATGGTGGGGACTTGTATGCGCCTCAGACGAATCTGGATGCAGCAGGGCGCCGAGTCATGATAGCCTGGATGCGGATGCCGCTACCTGTGGAGAATCCGGGTGAGAAGCCGTGGATTGGCATGATGGCCTTGCCACGAGTCATCGAGGTCGAGGGCGAACAGATATATTTCCGAGTGCATCCTGAGGTGGAGACACATTTTAAGACCCCTATCCCTGTCGAGCAGATTAATTATGCCAAGCCATTTCAATTGAAAGTTGCGTTGCAGGAACGTCAGGTTCTGGATATTGGTGGTTATCGCATATGGCTGGAAGACGGAAGAGTGCATACCGATCGGGCAGAGGTGTTTAGGGGCTTGGATCAATATGATCTTCAGTTTCAGACTCCGGAGCTTCAGGGGAACTGTGAACTCAACATTTTTGTAGAACCTAACTTGATTGAAGTTTTTGTGAATCAGGGGCAGTACGTATTAAGCAATGTGGTATATGATCTGCAAGCTTATGTAAGCTATACGGGTGAATTGGAGTGTAAAATAGGATAAGTGCAGTGTTAGAGCCGGAGAAATCCGGCTTCTTTGATGCATACGTATTCAATGTGTCTATAGACATCTTCACAAATAAAGTCTAATGCGTAATAATGTAGGTCGGACTATTGGCAGCATATGACATGCACTTCAGGAGGCATCATGAAACTCAGCACAACTGATCTAAACCATTATTTGCGACAGTATGAGATCTATTTGAGTGTAGAACGCAATCTGTCTCATAAATCCATCAGAGCATATTTATCTGATCTGAATAGACTTGTAATCTGGCTTGATTCACATGTATTACACGAAGTAACTAGAGATAATTTGCGTAAATACCTTGAACAATTAACGAGTGAACAGACGCTTAAAGACTCTACGATTAAGAGGAAATACATATGTTTTAAAGCATTCTTCAATTATCTCGTGCAGAACGGAAATCTGAAGGAATCACCCATCGACGGTTACGGGAAGAAATTCAAAACGGCAAGGCGCATTCCCAAGACACTTTCCGTCAATGAGATTGAGAAATTGTTAAATGCCCCCGAAGAGCATATGAAACAGTTACACACGATTTTTCGAAAGAGGATAAACCTGCGAAATGCCGCAATTATTGAGTTGTTATACGTCATCGGGATTCGTATTGGTGAATTGGTTAGTATAGATATTGAGCATATTGATCTTGAAGAGAGAACCGTGCTCATCTTTGGGAAAGGGCGTAAGGAGCGACTCTTATATATATCAAGTGAAGAGGTTATTCAAAAGATTAAGAGCTGGCTCCAAGTTCGTGAGAACTTCGAACCTCAAAGTGACGCTCTTTTTCTTAATAAATACGGCCATAGGCTCTCCATATATTCTATAGAGGACATTTTTTCGAAATTTAGAGATATGTCAAAAGTAAGTAAAAATTCAACTCCGCATTATCTTCGCCATAGTTTTGCTACTCATTTGCTGAATAATGGTGCAGATCTGCGATCGGTACAGGAGATTCTTGGACATACCAATGTAAGCACGACACAAATCTATACCGAAGTCTCTGTGGAGCGAAAGAAGGATGTGCTGTCGAGGTTTAATCCAAGAAATAACTTAAAAGTGTAGAGAAAAACCTCCAAATAACTATAAATTATTTGGAGGTTTTGTAGTGTTAGAGACTGTTTTAGGATATTTAAATTTCAAAAAAAATGAAGAAGACTATTTAGCAAAAAAAAGGCTCACCTTGCCTCTATGTGCCGCCGAGAATAGAATGTCAGATTTCTCTAAAATACCCCTACTAAAAGATTACCAAGAGAGATACATAATGAATGGAATAAATTCATTTAGTATTGAGGAAAATTTTATTGGGAGTGAACATTTATATGAAGTTTATAAACTAATTAATTCACAATGTTTAAAATTATTTTCAGCAAAGTATGCTGATGCTAGAACCTTATCAGGTATGAACTGTGTTACATCTTTGTTAATGTCTATTACAAATATAGGTGACAAAATCATGCTTTCCACTAGTTCATCAGGCGGACACCCTTCAATGGAGCATGTATGTAAAAGATTAGGTTTAGAAATCATTGATATGCCATATAACTATGAAGAATTCGATTTAGATTATGAAAAAATTTACGAAACCCTAGTAGAAGAAGATATAAAATATTTGTTATATGCACCATCGGATATTATAAAGGCTCCAGATTACAATAAGTTGAACCTTCCTTCCCAAACGTTATTTTTATATGATGCTAGCCAAACGCTGGGGTTAATTGCAGGGAAACAAGTAGCTAATCCACTGGAAACTCCAATAAATTGCGTGTTGTTTGGTGGTACACACAAAACACTACCTGGACCAGCCAATGGTCTAATCATGACTAATAATGAAGAAATAGCAAAAGAATTGGACGAAAACATAAGCCCTAAATATCTTAGGAATACCCAAATGCATCAAGTCGTAAGTTTACTTTATACTTTGTTTGAGA
Organism: Paenibacillus sp. NN59; assembly: GCF_057597225.1. NCBI lineage: Bacteria > Bacillati > Bacillota > Bacilli > Caryophanales > Paenibacillaceae > Paenibacillus > Paenibacillus sp. NN59. Next base: position 2,809,335 of record NZ_CP199678.1, read on the forward strand.
TGGAAAAATTCGGGGTAGATTATGCAAGAAAAACGATAGAGTATTCAAGAGATTTAGGGAGGGTACTTAAAGAATATGATTTTGATATCCCTTTTTTTAACAACACTCCTACGTTTACACATCAAATATTTATAAGAACGAGCCAGGACACTATGAATACTATGTTCAGTAATGCTTTCAGAAATAATGTTACACTCAATAAAAAGAACAAAAAGTTGTTTAATGAGCATGGTATAAGGCTAGGGACTCAAGAAATAGCAAGACTTGCATGGACAGAAAATCCTGTAGTGCAGATAGCAAAAATAGTACAGAATTTGCAATATTCTAACCAAAATATACAAAAACAAATTAAAGATTTGAAAGTACCAGAAGATTTGAATTTCACTTTTAGTGTTTCTTCAATGAAATTATGAAAAACAACCCATACCACATTATTAATTAATGCGGTGTGGGTTGTCCTATTCTCCAATTTTTATATAACTTTAAATGCCTAAAATAAAGGTAGCATTTTATCGTACAGGCTGGGTGCTTTGTTATTTAGGATATTGAGGATTGCCCCCACGTGCTGTTTACCAAGTTCAAAACAAACATTATCATCTTTGTCTTTACAAAGGCCTAAACAGTGTTCAAGTAATTGATATTGTTCTTCTTTTGAATTTGTAAAGTGATGGTGCTTTGTTTCTAATTCAACGGAGAGTATACCCAAACTACTGTATAGTTCAATATTTTTATCTCCATTCAGGAGCGAAGCGTCCAAACTTTTTTTGAAGTATTTTATAGATTGTTTGAAGTCTTTCTTGCGTCTTAATAACTCTCCCATTTCAAAAAATAAATTGAATTGCAATCGTTCACTTTTCTTCTCATATATTTTTATCGTTTTTTCTAATAAATTTATTCCTTTATCAAAGTTTCCTTGTATCCCTTGCTCGATAGCTTTGTATTTATTGGTTGAAAGATCAGCTACCGAATTTTCTTCTGTGATATAAGAATCAATTATTTTAAAGCTAAAAGGCTGTTTCTCGTTCCTATAAAAGAAAATGTTATTCATTTCGTTCATGCATTTAATATATATGTCTCTTGTCTGCACAGTGTCAATATTACAAATTCTTATAGACTCATTATAAAAATCTATAGCTAGATCCAAAAGACCCATGTGACGATAACAGTGGGCTACCCCCCAATAACATTTAGATTTAAATCTGAAGGATTGCCTTACATGTGTCGAATCTATCATCTTTTTAAAATGTTCTATAGCTTTTACATATTCATTCTGTAAATGATATAAATTGCCTAACAGAAAAACTATATCGAAGTTTTCCGACGAAACAGTATCAGGTCGTACTATACAGTGATTAGTGTTCATTTCAATCTCTTCAATTGCATCTTGATATGCGCCGTAACCCGTTAACGCTTCCGCAATATAGTAACTCAATTTTTCAAAAAACAAAACAGAATCAACTTCATTGTGATGTTCAATCTGCTCTTTCAGTACAAAAATATTTTTAAATAAATAACGGATTCTCAGAGTAGCTGTATAATCTTTAGCGTCATTATTAATTTTTAGTGTATTTATTATATGCTTCGCTTTGACATCCGTTTCAATACCTTGGATGAATTCATGAACAACTTTATGTTCCAAGAACAGTTTTTGCTGCTGAACTAAATCCAGTATTTTATTTTGGAAATATTGAATGTATTCAATCTCCTTATTAATGGATGGTAATAGTAAGGCTTCTGTAACTGAATAGGAAAAGTTTTTGTTTTTTCTTAATAAACCTTCTATTACTAATTTATCAAGTTGTTTTTTTATTGTATCTAGGGAAGAATCATTGAGTAATTCCAGCATTTTTATGGAAACCTCATTTTTAGATATTGAGAAAGATAGTATACATCTGAACAATCTTTTCTCATCATCATTTATATCTTGGTAGAAAATATCAGTGACATGTTCCCAATTTATAGAGTTCATCTTCTCATTATTGATATCTGCATTGTACTTGTCAGCGATCAAACTAAGTGTATGAATGTTACCATTTGTTAAAGAAAACAGTTTATCATTGTCCGTATCATTCAGTGAAATATTTTTCTTATCCAAATATTCAATCATATAATCTTTCTCAAAATTAAGTATATCAGAAGTTTTTATATTACTATTATTTATTTCTTTTCTCTCAACTGCACCAGAATAGAATAGCATAAAGATACATTGACTGTTCAAATTCATTTTTTTCAGTTTGCCAATGATTTCATTACAAAGTTCATAGAATTTAGTTTTTTCGTCATAGTTTTTGATATCATCAAAAATAAAGACAGTTCTCTTTTTATTTCGAATTTTCCTAGCAATCAAATGGGCAGTTAATGAGTAACTAAGACCTGGTTCCCCCTCAATTAGTAGGAGTTCAAATATTTGTTTAACTGCCATCTGGTAGCAACTATCATCTTCACATGTTATGAAAAAAGCTTGTACATTTAATTCTTTTTTATATCCGGTTGAGATAATGAAATTTTCCTCATCTTGCGTCTGACAATTATAATTGATAGCCATATTTATCAATTTGGCGAATTCTGTTCTCCCTACGCCTGGAGGACCAAATATTTGAAACATTTGTTTTCCGTTAGAACTTTGTAACTCTTCAAAAATATCTTTGGTGATTTCTATTCTATCAGTAAAGTATGCAATGTCAGGTTTTGAATCAGAAAATATAGTTTTTCTCTTTGTTTTTTTTATATATCTAGATACTCCAATAATAGCTGTGATTAAGGGGATACAGACCCCGATTATTGTAAAAACATTTGCCCAAGACCCCAGATTCCATAAACTGCTTGTAAACATACAGACCTCCAAATAATTTATAGTTATTAGTATGTAATTTCTCGATTCATTGCTGAATGTCTTGATCTTACTTTCATACCACCTTTGATATTCGACACATTTCTATTATATTCCTCTAAAAATTTACAAAAAAATCGCCCATTTCTGATTCATAAGACCCTCTTTGTTAGTACCATAGGATAAAAGGTTCAGATCACCCGCTGTTTACCATATTATTACCAAGAGGATTTTAATTCGTGTCTATCGAATAGATTAAAATAACAGCGTCGTTACAGGAGCGCGTAAGGTTCAAACCAGCGATGCCCTGATTTTTTTTCAAATTTGCTGTTACCGCAAGATTCCCCGATCGAATTCCTGTTTAATGGGTAATAAGCTCATTTTTCATTACCCATCATTAACACAGTCTACAAGGCAAGCCAAGTCATTTTCTACACAATCAACATGCTCTGCAACACCAACACCATCTACATGCATTAAAACACATCATCATCGTCGCATTATTTGCATTTGAAAAGAAATTCGAACCAAACTGGATCATTAATTCGATCCGCATCAACATTCCAGTGATCATCTAACGAAAGACGTCCGGTTACATATGAATGATGTCTTTATTCCGTTACACATCTGTACAGCATGCTCCTAATCAAGACAGCCGTGTTTTCACAACAGAATATCGATTATGGGCTCTGAAATGAATCAGAATGAATGCACGTGGAGGAGGCTGTAATGATGGCAAAAAAAGAGGTTGTAGCGATGCTGCTCGCCGGAGGGCAGGGGAAACGATTAAAGGGATTGACGAAATCACTGGCAAAACCCGCTGTTTATTTTGGGGGAACCTACCGCATTATTGATTTTCCGCTCAGCAATTGCTCGAATTCAGGTATCGATACCGTGGGTGTGTTGACCCAATATGAACCACTTGTACTGCATTCCTACATCGGTATTGGCAGTGACTGGGACCTGGATCGTAAAAATGGCGGGGTTTATGTGCTTCCTCCCCATGAACGGGAAGATGGAAGTAACTGGTACCGCGGGACTGCTGACGCGATTTACCGTAACCTGAACTTTATTGAACAATTTGATCCCGAACATGTGCTGATTCTATCCGGTGATCATATCTATAAGATGGACTACGACAAGATGCTCCAGTATCACAAGGAAAAGAATGCGGATTGCACCATTTCCGTGATTGATGTTCCTCTGGAAGAAGCGAGCCGCTTTGGTATTTTGAATACGAATGAAGACTACAGCATATATGAGTTCGAAGAAAAACCTTCTCAGCCCCGAAGCACACTTGCTTCCATGGGCATCTATCTCTTCAAATGGGATGTGCTTAAACGTTTCCTGATTCAGGACGAACAGCAGGCATCCACCTCCTACGATTTTGGTAAAGACATCATTCCGTTGTTGCTTGAAAATGACAAATCTTTAGTTGCTTACCCGTTCCAAGGATACTGGAAAGACGTTGGAACCATTCGCAGTCTGTGGGAATCCAATATGGATCTGCTGGACGAGGAAACACCGCTGAATCTGAATGATCCGAACTGGCGGATTTTCACCCGTAACCCTAACCAGCCTGCTCAATATATATCTCCTGCCGCCAAGGTGCGCAATTGCATCATCAGTGAGGGCAGCATCGTGCACGGTGAAGTGAATCATTCCGTCCTGTTCTATGGAACTGAGGTGGGAGAGAACAGTGCAGTAATCGATTCCGTTGTTATGCCTCGGGTCAAAATTGGCCGTAATGTGTCCATTCACAACGCCATTATCGCCGAAGGCTTAGTCATTCCGGATGGAACCCAGATTGCCCCCGCGCCTGGAGACGAGAGTGACATCTTACTGGTAGATCAGGAAGAATTGGAAAGACAATTGCGTCAAGGCATAGCAAATTGATTGACCAAAATGTTGGCAAAGGACGGTGCGCGGCATGAAATCACTAATTGGAGTTATTAACCTAGACCATGAACTGGAAGAATTGAAGGAATTGACGTACTTTCGCTGCGGAGCCGCGGTACCTTATGCCGGGCGTTATCGTCTGATTGATTTTGTCCTGTCTAACATGATGAATGCGGGTATTGAGAGCATTGGTGTCTTTGTTCGCCGCAAATACCGTTCGCTGATGGATCATCTGGGTGACGGTAAGCCTTGGGATTTGGACCGCAAACATGGTGGCATGTTTATTCTTCCTCCGGATTGGAACGATCCAACGGACACGTCGCAGGGAGATTTGCAACATTTTCACAACAATCTGGATTTCTTCCACAGAGGCGCCGGGCAATACGTTGTGCACGCAGGCAGCCGCCATGTGACTAAGGCCGATCTTCAGGATGTATACCAGTATCATATCCGTAAGGGAGCTGACGTCACGCTGGTTTGCAAAAAAGTAGACCAAGTGCTGCCTGAGCATGAATCCTGCGTCAAAGTCGATCATGATGAAGATGGCAATGTGGTGGACATTCACCAATGTGCTGACCATACGAATATATATACGGAGATTTTCATCATGGAAAAAGAACTTTTCCTTAAACAGGTGCAGCGCTGCATTGAACATGGGGAGACTCATTTCTTCCGTGACGCCATCCTGAAAAACCCGAACGGATTGAAGATTGCGGCTTATGCCTACGAAGGATATCATGCCGTAATTAACTCGATTGACAGCTATTACCGTAATAGCATGGATCTGCTGAATACAGGACAATATGAACAGTTGTTCAAAGAAGATCCCGTGCAAACCAAAATCAAATACGAAGCCCCCGCCAAATATCTGGAATCGGCGGATGTCAAACATTCCTTGCTTGCCAATGGCTGCATCGTAGGCGGTGAAGTGCAGGACAGCATCCTGTTCCGGGGTGTGCATGTGGCTAAGGGTGCGAAGATTAAGGGTTCGATCATTATGCAGAAATGTTATATTGGCGAGGGGACTGTGCTGGAGAATGTCATTCTGGATAAAGATGTGAAGCTGACCGGCGGGCAGACGTTAATCGGTGCCCCGTCGAACCCGTATATTTTAGCCAAAAGCACTATTATTTAAAACCGAAATCTATCCGATATCATCCATAACTATATATAAAAAAATAAAATCTTGCGGGTAAGTTTTCAGGTTTGTGTGCACTAGAAGTAACTCAGGGTTCGCGTTCTCACTAACGTGCAGCGTAGTGCAGGGCACGAAATCAATTCTGGAGAAGCGAAGCGCTCGCCTTTGTCTCTCCATTTCTACCTTGTGAAAGGTGATCAGGAAATGGAAGAGACAACAGCGATCGAAAGAATGATTCGTGACCGAAACGGTCACTTAGCAGAGAGGCCTGATTACTTTAAATCACGAACCGCCCCTACCCGCAGGATTTCACCGGGAGGAACCTACTTTTGTTTGACAACAAAGAAACGTTCAAATCGATCTTTCAACGGAATCTCGTCAGCAAACTGGGCAAACCAATTGAAGAAGCTACCAAGGAAGATGTGTACCATGTGCTCGGCAGTATGATTCGGGAATATGTGGGTCAGGACTGGGCAGCCTCGAATCAGGGATTCAAGCAGCGTCAGGATAAACAGGTGTATTACTTCTCGCTGGAGTTTCTGATTGGACGTCTGCTCGGTAACAATCTGCTAAACGTAAATGAGCTGGAACTGGTTCGTGACAGTCTGGCGGAACTTGGCTTTTCACTGGAATGTATTGAGGAACAGGAAGCAGATGCAGGGCTAGGCAATGGAGGACTCGGAAGGCTTGCTGCCTGTTTCCTGGACTCCTTGGCCTCACTTGGCTATGCGGGACATGGATGTGGTATCCGCTATAAATACGGTCTGTTCGAGCAAAAAATTATTAATGGTAATCAGGTAGAATTACCTGATAACTGGCTGGATAAGGGCAATGAATGGGAAGTTCGCCGTCCAGACAAAAAGGTGGAAGTTCAGTTCTGGGGCCGGGTTGAAGCCTATGAGCAGGATGGACATTACCGTTTCGTGACAAAGGATGCTGAATCGGTTGTTGCCGTACCGTATGATGTGCCCGTTATCGGTTATGGCCAGTCCCATGTGAACACATTACGGTTATGGAGTGCGGAGCCGAAACGGGAGACGTCATTGGACACCCCATCGAACTATTACGGATACCTGGATTACAGCCGTTCCGTGGAGTCGATCTCGGAATTCCTGTACCCGGATGATTCCCAATACGAAGGTAAGTTGCTACGTTTGAAACAGCAGTATTTTATGTGTTCCGCAGGAGTGCAGAGCGCGCTGCGTACATTTAGCAAGCTGGGACTGTCTTATGACCGCTTGCCGGACAAAGTGGCCTTCCATATCAATGACACCCATCCTACGCTGGTCATTCCCGAACTGATGCGAATTCTAATGGATGATAAAGGCTACGGCTGGGATGAAGCGTGGGATATTACTACCCGCACGGTATCTTATACCAATCACACGACACTAAGCGAAGCGCTGGAAAAATGGCCTGTATCCATGGTCAGCAAGCTACTGCCACGTATTTATATGATTATTGAAGAGATTAATAAACGGTTCTGCGGGTTGCTCTTAGATCGTTATCCGGGTGATGACGAACGAATTGAGCAAATGGCGATTGTTGCGAATGATCAAGTTCGCATGGCACACCTTGCCATCGTAGGAAGTCATAGTGTCAATGGTGTGGCTGCACTGCATACGGAGATATTGAAAGAGCGGGAGATGGCGCCGTTTTATGCCCTGTACCCTGAACGTTTTAACAATAAAACCAATGGTATTACACACCGTCGCTGGTTAATGCATGCCAACCCGAAGCTGTCGAATCTTATTACAGAGACGATCGGCAATGAATGGATCACGGAACCAGGCAAACTGGAGCAACTGGCTGATTACGCCGATCAATCCGCGTTCCAGGAGCAATTTCGTGCAATCAAACGAGATAACAAAAACCGTCTGGCGTCCTACATCCTGGATCACACGGGTGTACCCGTTGACCCGGATTCCGTGTTTGACGTGCAGGTGAAAAGGTTGCATGGGTACAAAAGACAGCTCCTGAACATTCTGCATGTAATGCATCTGTATAACAAGTTGAAAAGCGATGCGTCGTTTGATATGGTGCCGCGCACGTTTATTTTTGGAGCAAAGGCCGCGCCAAGTTATTATTTTGCCAAGAAGATCATCAAACTGATCAATACGGTGTCAGATACCGTGAATCGCGATGCAGCGGTAAATGACCGGTTGAAGGTCTTTTTCCTGGAGAACTACTCTGTCTCGCTTGCCGAGAAAATTATCCCTGCGGCAGATGTCAGTGAACAGATCTCGACAGCGGGGAAAGAAGCCTCGGGTACAGGTAATATGAAATTTATGATGAATGGCGCACTGACGATTGGCACGATGGATGGGGCAAACGTGGAGATGGCAGAGCAGGTCGGTGAAGAGAATATGTTCATCTATGGCTTGCGTGCCGACGAAGTGCTGGAATATTATCGGAACGGTAACTACCGTCCGAACGAAATCGTGGATCAGGATGAACGTATTCGTGAAGTCGTGGAGCAATTGGTGCATCCGGGGGCATTCTGTTATCGGGATGGGGAGTTCTGGGATATTTATGACTCTTTGCTCGCACATGGGGATGAATATTTTGTATTACGGGATTTTGCAGCGTATGCTGACGCACATGTAGCGATTGATCAAGCGTATCGTGATGTTTCGGATTGGACTCGCAAGGCTGTGCTTAACACAGCACATTCAGGCATTTTCTCCAGTGACCGGACAATCAGTGAGTATGCAACCGATATATGGGGTATTCATCCTGTGTCCGGGCACTGGAATGGTTAGTGTAGAAAAGAAGCATGTTTAAAAAAATAGAACTGATAAATTAGCTTTTAAATTAGCTTTACAAACGGAAGTCCACTCTCTCTTGTTTGATGTCTGCGCCTGGCAGTGGGAAGTTCGCTGCAGGGCTGCGGACAGGAACAAGAGATTTTTGTTATGAATACCCTAAGTTCGCATTCAGCATCAAAAAATGCTGGGGCATTTCAGTCATACTTAGGGAAGCAACAAACCAGCACGGAAGACAAAGTAGACTACATATCACGCAAAAGAATAGGAGACGGGACATATGGATCACTATGCACGTATTCAGCTTGCCATCGAGCATCTGGAGAAGCATCTGCAGGAGCCTTTCAACATGAAGGATGTATCGGCGGCCGCCAGTTTTTCGGCATTTCATTTTCAACGTTTGTTTCAGGCGATTACAGGTTTTACTGTTCTGGAATACTTGCGCAGACGAAGACTCACGGAGGCTGCTTCGACTTTGAGAAACACGGCGCAGGGTGTACTTGAGATTGCGCTTAGCTATGGTTATCATTCGCAGGAAGCCTTTACCCGCGCTTTCGATACGCACTTTGGTATCACACCGGCGCGGTTTCGCAAGCTGGAACAGAAGGCTTTAACAGAGGAATTCATGCAACACCGTATTGATTTTAATGAATATCGTTTACGGCTTGGCACCGCGTTCCATATGAATCCGCCACGTATGGTGACACTGGAGCCGATCCGGATCATTGGATATGAATATAAGACCAACCTGAATTCAGAGCAACATTATACAGAGATTCCCGGATTCTATCATGAATTTGGGCGTGAGCAGAAGTTTATGAACATTCCAGAGCGAATTCGCCCTGATAAGGCGTATGGTGTTGCGGCTCATTTTCAGGAGGATGGGGCATTTTCATTTATCGTTGGCGAAGAGAGCTCAGGAAGCGGTGATTCCTTAGAACCCGGATATACCTGTCTGGAGATTCCAGGCGGGCTGTATGCCGAGTTTACAACCGAAGGCTCAGAGCAGGATGTGCGCAAAATGATCTACGGAAGCTGGCTGCCAGCTTCCAAGTATGAGCGCCGGGAGGGGCCGGACTTTGAAGTGACCGATGTGTGGAAATCAACGCCTGAGCGGTTAGACATGAAGATCTACATCCCGATAAAATAGACCTTACTGCTTATTTGGCGGGAAAACAAGGTCAAGAAAGACTCGAAGCTGATCGCGTGCTGCGATTGCGGTTTCGGGTCTTTTGTCTTTTTGTATAAAACCTGAGTTCAGGTGTTTATAAGGGTTTCTTTTCGGATAAAACATATTAACGGGTGAATTGCTTCACAAGAGAAGAAAGCGAGGTGGGTGTTATCGTTTGGTGGAAGGAAAGTGTGGTATATCAGATTTATCCAAGTAGCTTCAAGGACAGCGACGGAGACGGATATGGCGATTTGCAGGGGATTTATGAAAAGCTCGATTATTTGCAAAAACTCGGCGTGGATGTCATCTGGCTGTGTCCCATCTATGATTCCCCAGGTCATGATAACGGATATGATATCCGAGATTACTACGCGATTTTACGAAAATACGGGACGATGGAGGACTTTGACCGGCTACTTGCCGAAGCGCATAAGCGTGGGCTCAAGATCATGATGGATCTTGTGCTAAATCATACTTCGGATGAACATGCCTGGTTTGCGGAATCCCGTTCTTCCAAAACCAATGCAAGACGCGACTATTACATCTGGCGTTCCGGTAAAAACGGGCAGGTGCCGAACAACTGGGAGTCTTATTTCGGGGGTTCAGTATGGAAGCATGATCCGGAAACGAACGAATATTACATGCATCTATACTCTGAGCATCAACCCGATCTGAACTGGAATAATCCGGAGATGGCTGAAGAAATGTACGAAATGGTGCATTGGTGGCTGGAAAAAGGGGTGGATGGCTTCCGCTTTGACGCAGTTGCCCATATTGCCAAAGCCGATGGCTTGCCAAATGCACATAACCCGAACAACCTGCCTGTGGTGCAGGCATATGAGCTGTTTTCCAATCTGGAGCAGGTACATTCCATCCTCCGCAAGTTGAATCAGATGATACTGAAGCCATACGGCCCGATGACGGTGGGTGAAACCTCCGGGCTTGGGCCTGAGCAGGCTCTAGCTTATGTAGGTACGGATCGGGATGAATTGAATATGGTGTTTCAGTTTGAGCACATGTTTGTGGATGCTGAATCCTCTGGTATAGGGAAATGGAATTACAAACCGTGGAAGCTGACAGAGCTAAAAGAAATCATGAGCCGCTGGCAGACGGTGCTACACGGGCGGGGCTGGAACGCCAACTATATGGGCAATCATGATCAGCCGCGACCTGTGTCCCGTTTTGGAGATGACGGAAAATACCGTGTGCGTTCTGCACAGATGCTGGCAACCTGGATGTTAACGCTGGAAGGCACGCCGTACATCTATCAGGGAGAAGAGATTGGCATGACCAACGTAGCGTTCCCTGACATTGACCGATACCGGGACATCGAAACTAAAAATTATTACAATCACTATATCGGGCAAGGGAAATCCAAGCATGAGGTGATGGAGGCGATCTGGCTGAAAAGCCGCGATAATGCACGTACACCGATGCAATGGGATGAATCCGAGCATGCCGGTTTTACGGCAGGTAATCCTTGGATTGAAGTGAACAGCAATTATAAGGACATCAATGTGGCGGATGCGGAGACGGACCCACATTCCATTCTGCATTATTACCGAAAATTAATCACATTGCGCAAGCAAAATCATGGGTTAATCTATGGCTCGTATGAACTGCTTTTGCCGGGTGACCCGGAGATTTATGCGTACACACGTACACGTGATGATGAACAATGGTTGATTCTGATGAATTTCAGTGCAAATGAACCAGAGATGGCATGGCCGGAAGGCTGGAATGCAGAAGACTGCAAATTAATGATCGGCAACGTGAGCAGACGTTATTCTACGGATGAAGGAGCTATCTTGCTCCAGCCGTATGAAGCAAGGGTGTATTGCAAAAAGCGTACAAGCGGCGAGTAAGCAATGCGCAAGCAGCGTATGGAAGTGATTAATATGCATAGCTAGCTGACGAACGTAACAAGGATGACAGTTTTGCGCTCGCAAAGCTTTCTGAATTATAATTAATAAAATAAATACTCATTATAAGTTGGAATTTTTTGTTCACACAGACACGGAGAGGACAGAAAAAACCTGAAAAAGCGAAGCGCTCGCCTTTATCACCGGATTTTAACCTTGACTAAAAGGTAATCAAAAAATCTGGGGATAACAGCGATTGGAAGGTTATTCTGTCATCGTAGTGGAAGTGTGAACAACGGAGAGGACAACTATATCAATGTCAGGAGGAATATGAATTGTTGAATATTACGTACCACGGACACTCCAGTGTACAACTGGGCACAGAAAATAAATCACTCATGATTGATCCGTTTTTGCGTGGCAATGAGTTAGCGGTAACTAAACCAGAGGACATCAAGACGGATGTTGTCCTGTTGACACATGCGCACATGGATCACATTCTGGATGCGGAACCGATTGCCAAAGCCAATAATGCCAAAGTGGTGGCGATTGTGGAATTGGCTACATATATGTCGTGGAAGGGGCTGGATACCCTTGGCATGAATATGGGCGGTACGATGGATCTGGAATTTGCCAAAGCGAAAATGATTCAGGCATTCCATACGTCCGGTATTGTGCTGGAAGAGGAACAGCGCATTATGTATGCAGGTTTGCCTGCGGGATTTATCATTGATATCGGTGGTAAAACGGTTCTACATGCTGGCGACACAAGCCTGTTCGGCGATATGAAGATGATTGGGGATCGGCATCAAATCGATGTTGCATTCCTGCCTATTGGTGGACATTATACGATGGGGCCTGAAGATGCATTGCAGGCAGCGGAATGGTTTAACGCCAAATTGACGATTCCCGTTCATTACGATACCTTCCCTGCGATTCGTCAGGATGCGGAGCATTTTGTAGAGCAACTGGCTTCCAAAGGATTAGAAGGACGTGTAATGGCACCTGGGGATTCTATTTCCCTGTAAACGATGTTCACATATTCAAACAAAAAGACGAAGCGGAGTTGATCCGTATCGTCTTTTTTGCGTTCTCATTCTTGTCAATATTTTTTGAATAAAGACTGCTATCAGTGGATTTACGAAACGTGAGTTCAAAATTAGTTGTTACAGAGTAACTATTTATGGGGAAGTTGTAGAAGAGGTACATCAACCAAATTTCCGTTTCAACTTGTATATACATGTTTACTTATGTAATATAGATGAAGAAGCTAACAGGTGGGTTAGATGAGGGTAATACAACATATTGGAGGCGTTAACATGAGTTCAAAAAATAAGGAGCCGTCCACGTGGTGGAAGAAATCAACGGTATATCAGGTATATCCGAAGAGTTTCAATGATACAACTGGATCGGGAACGGGCGACATTCGGGGGTTAACCGAGAAGCTGGATTATTTGCGGCACTTGGGGATCGACATTGTTTGGTTGCAACCCGTATACGTATCCCCGCAGCGGGATAACGGGTATGACGTAGCAGACTATTACCGCATTAACCCCGACTTTGGAACAATGGAAGATTTCGATGAATTGCTTGCCGAGTTGAAAGCGCGTGACATGAAGCTGATGATTGACATTGTAGTGAATCACTCCTCAACCGATCATGAATGGTTCAAACAGTCTCGCTCATCGAAGGGCAATCCTTATCGGGATTATTACATTTGGAGAGACCCCGCGCCGGACGGTGGTGTACCCAACAACTGGCAATCCAAATTTGGCGGGCCAGCCTGGCAGTATGATGAGCAGACCGGACAATATTATCTAACGTTGTTTGATCGAACGCAGGCAGACTTGAACTGGGAAAATGAAGAAGTGCGCAAGGCTGTACGCGATATGATCAAGTTCTGGGCTGAAAAAGGAGTCGATGGATTCCGGATGGACGTCATTAACCTCATCTCCAAAGACCAGCGTTTCCCGGACGACGATGGTAGCGTGTCACCGGGCGATGGACGCAAGTATTACACGGATGGGCCGCGTGTGCACGAATATATTACAGAAATGTACGATGAGGTATTTGGACCCTATAACATGGTGACGGTAGGGGAGATGTCCTCGACTACGCTTGAGCACTGTATTCGTTATTCCAATCCGGCTTCCAGAGAATTCTCGATGACCTTTAACTTCCATCACTTGAAAGTGGATTATCCGGATGGGCAGAAATGGGAGCTCATGCCATACGACTTTGAATCCTTGAAGCAACTGTTCAGTGAGTGGCAGGCCGGAATGCAGGCTGGTGGCGGATGGAATGCACTGTTCCTGAACAACCATGATCAACCGCGTGCGTTATCCCGTTTTGCGGATGATGGGGATTATCGCGTGGAGAGTGCCAAAATGCTGGCGACGACTTTACATGGATTACAAGGAACGCCTTATGTCTATCAGGGCGAAGAGATTGGTATGCCTAACCCTGTTTGGAATGACATCAGCGAGTTCCGCGACATTGAGTCCACGAATATGTATCGTTTGTTGCAGGAAGAGCGGGGCAAAACGGCCGAAGAGGCTTTCCGGATTGTGAAGGAGCGGTCCCGGGATAATTCCCGGACACCGATGCAGTGGGACGGTACGGCTAATGCTGGATTCACAACCGGAACACCTTGGCTTAAGGTGGATGAGAGATATCCGTCCATTCATGTGGAAGAGCAGATGGCTGACCCGGATTCCATCTATCATCATTACCGGAAGCTGATCGCTCTGCGTAAAGAGGTGAATGTACTGACTGACGGTTTGTATGAACGGTTGGATGATGCCCACCCTGAAGTATTTGCATACGCACGTACCAACGGCAATGAGACATTAATCGTAGTGTCCAACTTCCGCAAACAGAATACAGCATTTCAAGTTCCTGAAGCGGTCTGGAACAATCATATTGCAGGTAAATCACCTGAACTACTTGTCAGTAATACTGATGCAAAACCTGAGCTGAAGCAGCAAATCACGCTCAGTCCGTATGCTTCTTATATGTGGTTAATCCAGCAGTAACAGAATGAAGTCCATTTTATAAATAGGAAGTGACACTATGGCAATCGATAAAAAACAGGTCGAAGAGATCGTCCGGGCGGTCGGCGGCAAAGACAACATTGAAGCGGCGACACACTGTGTGACACGGCTACGGTTTGCTCTATATGATGAGGACAAAGTGGATACAGAGCTTCTCGATCAGAATGATCTGGTCAAAGGGCAGTTCTCCTCCCAAGGTCAATTCCAGGTCGTCATCGGTCCAGGTCTGGTGGATAAAGTTTATGAAGAGATGATTCAGATTACCGGAGGCGAACGCTCTTCGAAAGATGATGTTAAGGCGGCCGCGGGTAAAAAGCAAAATCCGTTGCAACGTGCCATCAAAACGCTCTCGGACATTTTCATTCCGATCTTGCCAGCAATTATTACAGCAGGTCTACTACTCGGGATTAACAACATTTTGACAGGTCCTGGTATTTTCTTTGATGGAAAATCATTAGTGGATGTGTACCCGGCATGGAAAGACCTTGCCTCCATCATTAACACCATAGCAAGCACTGCTTTTACATTCCTGCCCGCTTTGATCGGTTGGTCAGCGGTGACCCGATTCGGCGGCAGTCCGTTGCTCGGGATTGTGCTGGGTCTGATTCTGGTACATCCCGATCTGCTGAGTGCATATGGTTACGCTGATGCGGTAAACAAAGGCACGGTTCCGACCTGGAATTTGTTTGGCTGGGAGATTGAGAAGATCGGTTATCAGGGTCAGGTATTGCCCGTATTGGTATCGGCGTATCTACTTGCCAAGATGGAAATTTTCCTGAATAAAAGGGTGCATGATTCCATCAAATTGCTGGTCGTAGCTCCTGTGACATTGCTGGTTACCGGATTTCTGGCATTTACGATTATTGGACCGGTTACATTTGCAATTGCAAACGCCATCACATCCGGTTTGATTTACATCTATGATTCGTATGCAGCGCTGGGTGGTCTGATCTACGGTGGTCTGTATGCGTTACTCGTTATTACCGGTATGCACCATACGTTCCTTGCCGTAGACGTACAGCTAATTGGTAGCCAAGGTGGCACCTTCTTGTGGCCGATGCTGGCTTTGTCCAATATTGCGCAGGGTTCGGCGGCACTTGCGATGATGCTCGTGTTACGTGAGAAAAAAATGAGAGGGCTTGCGGCTACCTCATCCGTATCTGCTTTCCTCGGAGTGACCGAGCCAGCCATCTTTGGTGTGAATATTCGTTATCGTTATCCTTTTATCTTCGGTATGGTCGGTTCCGCCATTGGTGGTGTACTGCTTACGATGAATAATGTTCAGGCCACGTCCATCGGTGTAGGCGGTGTGCCTGGATTCCTGTCCATTTTCCCGGATAAATGGGGTGTGTTCTTTATCGGTATGGCCATCGTTCTGGTGGTGCCGTTCCTGTTGACCGTTGTGTTTGGACGGGCGAAGTTGAGAAAAGAAGATCGACTCATGGCGAACGGAGAGTCCGCTTCAGGGATCACATCTGCCGAGACAGCAGCAGGAACAGAGATGGCTGAGCGCAATCGTAGTACAGCGAAGCCTGGAAATGCATCATCAAAAACACTCGAAGTCATGGCGCCATTGACGGGTAAAGCGGTGCCGCTGGAGCAAGTTCCTGACCCGGCGTTTGCCGAGAAACAAATGGGTGAAGGTATCGCAATCGAACCTTCGGGGAATCAAGTGGTTGCCCCATTTGACGCAAAAGTGGCACATGTCATTAAAAGCAAACATGCGGTTATATTGGAACACACGAGCGGACTTCAAGTGTTGATTCATGTCGGCATTAATACGGTATCCCTTAAAGGAGAAGGTTTCTCTATGTATGTAGACACGGGTGATCGCGTGAGAGCCGGAGAGAAGCTGCTTGAATTTGACCGTAACGTTATCGAAAATGCCGGTTATCCACTCATTACGCCTATTATTATCCCGGATGGTCAGGATATGGTTGAACGGGTTGAAACGGTGACAGGAGATGTCACTTCAAGTCAGAGCGGCGTTCTCAGGATTCATCTGAAAGGATAAATTCATATCTGGTAGTAGTCAAAAGGAGCTGTGAAACCTGCAGCTTCTTTTGGCGTTTACAGGTGTGATTTTCTATAGTCATCATGATAAAATAGTTATGCCATCAAGTAATTACAATTTTTGATAATGAGTCGAAGTGCACTCGTTTGGCGCTTCAGTTGAATGTCAGTCATACGGAGAAAAAGCAGTTCATACAGTGGGTGTACAAGGCGTGTTCCTAGTCAAATGATAAGGAGGAGAGCCATGACTCGGGTAGCGGTGATGGTCATTCATGGACTGGGTATGCAAAAAGAGGATTATGCTGACAAGCTGATCGCTTGCTTGAGCAAAGAAATGGAACGTGTCATGGTGCTGCCAGGCGCCGCGAAACAGATGCTGGATATTGAACCTGTCTTCTGGGCGGACGTGTTCGAGGAGCGGGAAGAGGCTTTGTTTCAACAGTTGGTTCGTTCACCAGGACTGCACTATCAGGCATTGCGCCGTTTTGTCATTCATTATCTCGCCGATGCGGTGGCTTATCAACCTGTAGAGAACCAAGGACATCATTATGATGCCGTGCACCGGACGCTGAATCAGGCCATGCACGTTCTCGCACAGCGCAATGGGCCGGAAGCTCCGCTTTGTGTCGTCGCTCATAGTCTCGGAGCTGTCATTGCAAGCAACTTTTTCTATGATCTGCAGTATCCGTCATCCAACCGAATACCGGAAATAGTGGATGTGAATTCGGCTTTGGAGCGGGGAGATACGCTGACCAATTTTTACTCTTTTGGCACAACATTGCCGCTATGGAGTTTGCGCTACGATAATTTCAGCCGTCCCATTCGGGTGCCTGCGCCGCAGGCCACGCATTACTTTCCACATCTGGAAGGGGAGTGGGTTAATTTTTATGAAAGCAACGATATATTAGGTTATCCATTACGTCCCATTGACCCGGCATATGCGGCCGCTGTGAAGGAGGATATTGAGGTGCGTGTCGGTGGACCAGCTACAAGCTGGAATCCACTGAGCCACGGAGGATATTTTACCAGTGAGCACATGAACCGCAGAATCGCCCAAGGGTTAGCGCGAACATGGACATGGGTAAATCGCTCAAGGTAACAGAATGCTATATGAGGCAAATGAAGGAGGAAACATCATGGAATGCAGGACGGGATGTGCAGCATGTTGTATTGCCATATCCATATCATCACCGATTCCCGGCATGCCTGAAGGCAAACCTGCTGGAGTGCGATGTATCCAACTGACGGACGATAATCGCTGCGGTATATTCGGTCAGGCCAGCCGCCCGGCAGTATGTAGTGGATTGCAGGCTGAGGAAGCGATGTGCGGCAGCAACAATCAGGAAGCCTTTCATATTTTGACACAGTTGGAACGGCAGACAGCACCAGGCCTAAGATGAAAGACTTGTTTGATTACAGAAGGTTAATTATACTTAATATGGAATAATATTGATTGTGGAAGGGGGATTAATAATGGATTGGATCAAACGTCTAGTGAAAGTGGTTGGCCATATGATGAGCGATCTGTGGATGGGTTCATATCGCCGCAACTCCGATCATTATGATGAGCAAGCTCCAAGTCCAAAAAATAAACCGAGATATTACACTTTTGTTGTTCTAGCAGCGGTAGTCACGGTGGGTATAGTCGTTCTTATGTATAATCCAAAATATTGGTAGGTAATCAAGGAGAAATAATCCAAAAAAGAGAGTATCCCGTGAATGCTACAGCATGAGGATACTCTTTTTTTAGTTGTTTATGGTTACGATCTGTCTGCAAGAACAGTAACAGAGGGCTTTGGCTCTCTAAACATGAAGAAGTACATCAGGGAAGAGATGACGTAAAGACAGCCTGTAATGCTGAACGTAACCGCGTATCCCCAATAGGTTCCATAGGTAGTAACCAGATATGACTGCACGGGCCCCATCGTGGCCCAACCAATCATAAACGAAGTTTGCATCATGGAGTTGGCGATCCCGCGGCGTTTATCCGAGATCCGGTCCACTAATATGGCGGAATGAATTGGATTAGCCGCATTCATCAGCGCTTGCCTGAACAAAAAGCTGACGGATGCAATGAAAAGCAGGTTCGTAAAGCCTGTAAATAACAGGAAGGGTAGCGATAATACTTGGAAAATAACTACAGCTCGTACGCTGCCAACTTTGGCAGCTAACGTTGGGCCAATCAACATGGACACAATGGTCATGATCTGACCGAGTGCAATCAGGATGCTCATGCCGCTTAATGATACGGCGAAGCGATTCGTAAAATACAAATTCAGATAAGGCACAACGAGCCCTGATCCTAATCCGATCAGCAACTGTGTCACAATGAACTGACCAATCAGCTTGGTATCTCTTTTTTTAATACGTGTGTCATCATCAACGGGTAATGGTGTTATCACAGCACGAGTAAGCTCCGCTTCAGCCCTCTGAACAGATTGTTGGCTAGGCTGAAGTTGTTTCGTATTTAGATCTGTACTAGATTTCTGATTCTCGGTTACAAAAAGCAACGGAATGAATGCGGCTAGTGTCGCAGCTCCGCCCATAAATAGGACCGTCTGCAATCCGGTGACTTTAACCATGCCGGCAGAGTGAAGCACGTCTGCAAGCACGCCTCCGCCCAGACTGCCAAGAACCTGAGATGCAAGCACCAAAGAGGAATAATAGCTAAACATTTTGAGACGCTGACTTTTTTTGACGTTCTCTGCGAGATAAGGAATAGCGAGTACCTGAAAAACACCAGCAAATAGCCCAGAAAATACAGCAAACCAGATCAACCCGCTGGCGGCATAATCGAAGGATCGTCCGATCAGAAAAGCACCGCTGAATAGTGCCCCGATAATCAACAATTTTTTGCGGCTGAACTTGTCACCGCTAAATCCAATAGGAATGAACATGATTGCTGTAGCAAGAGATTGGATACTGACAATTTGACCATTCATGGTGTCATCGTAACCTAAGCCTTGAATGTACAGATTATAAAGAACCGAGAACATGCCGTTTCCGATCTGATACAGCAGACTTGCCAGAAAGAACAGTTGAATATTGCGAGACCACCCGCCAATTTCAACCTGAATCTGTCGTAAAGCTCTCAAGTGACTCCCTCCAGTCTGCCTGTGCAGTGATACCAGTGTAACAGGAAAGGCAGATTTTCGGAAGAATTGACCACTGTTTATTTTGTTACAGGGGAATCAGTGACACGAGCAATCACAAATCCGTCGTATCCTTTACTACCTACGGTTTGCAGTGCCGTGGCTTCAAGATGAGGGTGATCTCCGATGCATTCGAGAAAAGTTCGAACCCCTTGAACTCTTGCGTCTTCACTGTCAGAGTGAATGACTTCCCCGTCCCTTATAATATTATCTCCGATGATCAAGCTTCCTGGTCGTGTCAGACGTAAAGCCCATCTCAGGTAATCCGGATTACTCGGTTTATCAGCATCGATGAAAATCAGATCAAAGGGTTCAGGGTACTCTTCCTTAATATCAGGAAGGGAGGTTAGTGCCGGGCCTACTCGAAGATCTACTTTGTGCATTAGTCCGGCCCGGGTCAGATTGGCTTGTGCGATTGCCGCATGTTTAGGTTCTGACTCCAGCGAGACAATTCGTCCATGGTCTGGCAGGGCTCTGGCCATCCAGATGGTGCTGTAAGCACCTAGAGTTCCGATCTCCAGTACGCGCGAGGCCCCCTGTATTTTCAGCAATAGCTGAAGGAACTTTCCCTGATTCGGTGTGACATCATGTGACGGTAGCCCTGCTTCTGCATTGGCTTCAAGTGCAGCTTGCAAGTCTTTGTCGTTTGGAAGAAGAAGGCTGTTTATATAATGATCGACCTCATTCCAACGGGCGGGCTGGTTAACCTGGCTATTATTCAAATCATGTTTACTCATTACACATCTTCCTTTCTGTTTAGCTGAATTCGTATTTCTTATAATTCAACTATAGAGGAGATTGACATATAAATAAAATATATATTTTGTATGTTAATATATATTAAAGTTATATATTATGATGGATAAAAATGTTGGACCAGTACGTAAGTAAGCAAGGAAGAGGAGAAGATGTATGAATTTGCATGGATTACGATTGTTTCACGCCATTGTGAAGTACGGCGGAGTTACCCGGGCTGCGGAAGAATTGAATATCAGTCAACCTGCGGTATCTTCTCAGGTCAAACGGTTTGAGCGTGAACTAGGCATAGTGCTGTTTGGTTCCGAAGGACGAAAACTTGTACTTACCGATGCAGGGAAACATTTAATGGAATATGCCGAGCGATTATTCATGCTGGAACTGGAAGTGGAGCAATTTGTGGAGGACATGAGGGAGGGGAAAAAAGGACTGATTCGTCTTACGGCGACTTACTTGCCGGCCAATTTTTTGCTGCCACGTTGGATTGCCACGTTCAAGCAAACACATGAGGATGTTGAGCTTGTCGTAAGCACAAGCAATACACAGATGGCTTTTGACCAGTTGTTTCGTTATGAAGCTGAGATTGCGATATACGGAGGAAGTGGAGTCAGTCATCCGGGTGTGCATTGGGATAAGTTATTCGAAGATGAAATGTGGTTTGTGGTGCATCCAGATCATCCGTATGCAGGTCAAAACATTACATTGCACGAGATGATGGATGAGCCATTCGTAATGCGTGAGAAAGGCAGTGCAACACGAGAACGACTGGCTGCCTTGTGTACGACCAATAACCTGCCCTCCCCACGAATAACACTTCAGTTCAACGGATTGAACGAAACGATTAGCGCAGTAAAGGCAGGATATGGTGCTAATTTCATCTCATCCCTTGTTGTAAGAGAGGACGTTAATCAAGGCAAACTTGCCCGTGTATATGTACAAAACGTACAGTTACAGAATACGATTGCCATCTGTACACGGGCAGGGGAACAGCTGACGCCGGCAGCAAGACAATTGGTTCAATGGATCAGGAAAGAAGCCCTTGCGATGCACTCTGCAATAAATCATTGAGCATTGTTAAATTGTTTCAGTAGCACATATTCGCAAGATGTTCCTCACTCCGGATTACGATGTAACTCTAATTCTTTGCCCCAAGACGCGAATCTTGCCTGAAGCGTTACGCCAGCAATGACCAGTACAGGAACCCACACCGCTACCAGGGGCACATGATGGAAAAGCAATGCTGCGATGATGACTCCGCCGAGATAGATCACAACTGCGCCTGCTCGCAGGTAGGCGTCAGAGGACAGCGCTTTGACCAAGGAGCGAATATTGGCATGTTTTAACCGATGAAGAATGCTTACAGCATCTTCAATCACCGCTGCCAGATTATTGGTCAGCACCGTTGTAGAGATTCCCGCAATACCAATCCTTCGGGCAGCCGTTGTTTGCATCCCCATGGCGATCGCAAACAGTACAATTAACAGATAGGATAATTGCTCGGAAAAGGGAGTGATCATAAGGATTGCAAAGAGCAGAAGTAGTATGCTTTCAACGGTAAATACGGCAGTTACCCGCGGTGACCAACCATTTTTGGTTTTGACCTTTCCAAGCATATGTGCCGCAATTGCATTCCCCGCAATAAAACCGATGAGGGCGAGCAAAGCCCGCAGTACAACAAATTCCTGAGCGCGGGCAATCGCGATACCCAGCAGCACGATGTTTCCAGTCATATTAGCTGTGAGTACATGCCCAAGTCCCAGATATCCGATGACATCGACCATACCGGCTGACATGCAGAGCAGTAACATGGCGTATTTCTGGAGGTGATTGTGATTCATATTTTCCCGTCCTTTCAAGCAAACATAACTCCTCCAGTATACAGCTAATGTACCGCCTTCATCAAAACGAAATCTGAACCAAAGCGGCACATGTACATTTCTAAAATTCGTTTATTCATGTCAGATGTTTTATAATGATATAGAAGACATGTCATAAGACCAGCATGCATACGAACGTATACAAGTTGGTTATCAAATCATAGAGGTGTCAAAAGAAAGGAAGAAACTGATGATGAATGCTCCGCATCCGATTGACCAGTTCAAGAAATTTAAATACGAAATTACACGATTTATGATGATCTATAAATTTGCGCTGGATCAGATGGAAACCAAAATTGAAGTGCTGAAAGAAGAGTTCCAGTCCCTTCATGACTACAGTCCGATTGAGCATACCAAGTCGAGATTGAAGTCTCCCGAGAGCATTATGAACAAAATGTTCCGTAAAAATCATGAGCTGACGTTTGAAAGCATTAAGCAAAATATCAAGGATATTGCTGGTGTACGTATCACATGTTCGTTCATTTCCGATATTTATCGGATTAAGGATATGCTGTGCAACCAAAGTGACTTGCGTGTCCTCGAAGTGAAAGACTACATCCAAAATCCGAAACCAAATGGGTATCAAAGTTTGCATCTGCTTGTTGAAGTGCCGGTATACATGTCTAATGGAGAGGAACGTGCCTGTGTTGAAATTCAGATTCGTACGATCGCGATGGATTTCTGGGCGAGTCTGGAACATAAAATCTTTTATAAATACAACAAAGATGTTCCGGAACATTTAACAAGGGAATTGAAAAGTGCGGCGGATTCTGCCAATGCATTGGATCACCAAATGGAACGCTTGCACCGTGAGATCCAGGAGATCAAGGACGCCGAGAACGAGCGGGATGATGAGGAGTTACGCCGGATTATTATCAATAACCAACAGTTCACCCTGCCGAACAACTTGCTCAGATTGCTTGGAGATGGAGAGAACTAAAAATGAACATGGCAACACGATTGGAACGAAAGGGACATCTTTGGGATGAAAAATAAAGCAGCAGCTTCATTACACACCACGGCTACGCCAAGAGTGAGAATGGCGCTAATTCTCGGGACGCTCTCCGCATTCGGACCGCTGTCTCTGGATATGTATCTGCCAGCCCTGCCAACGCTCGCGGATGAATTTGGCTCGTCCACTTCGTACGCCCAGCTCAGCCTGACAGCTTGTATGATCGGGCTTGCGCTGGGCCAGCTGCTTGCGGGGCCATTAAGCGATGTGAGAGGTCGTCGCATACCGCTGATTGCCGGACTTGTGCTGTATACGATTGCGTCTATATTATGCCTGGTTAGCCCAACGATGGGGTCATTCGTTGTGTTACGTTTTATTCAAGGTCTGGCCGGAGCGGCGGGGATTGTCATCGCACGTGCAGTGGTCAGGGACGTATACGAGGGTCCAGAACTGACTCGGTTCTTTTCTTTGTTAATGCTTATTAATGGAGTGGCACCTATCGCGGCACCGATTATAGGTGGACAAATTCTGACGTATACTTCATGGCGAGGCGTATTCATTTTGCTAAGTCTTATTGGTGTGCTTGCGCTTCTCGCGGTCATCTTTGGTTTGGGCGAGACACTTCCGGCGCAAAAAAGATCGAGCGGGGGGCTTAAGCAGACGTTGCTGACGTTTGGCAGCATAGCGAGGAATCGCCGTTTTATGGGTTATGCTCTAACGCAAGGTTTCGCAGCGGCAGGCATGTTCGCTTACATATCGGGATCACCATTTGTACTTCAGAAAATATACGGGGTGTCCCCTCAAATGTTCAGTATATGTTTTGCCATCAATGGACTTGGCATTATTCTTGCCAGCCAGATTGCAGGACGACTAGCCGGTAAGGTATCGGAGACACGGCTGTTAATCGCCGGATTACTTATAGCGGCTGTTGGAGGAACTTCCTTACTTGTCGCGATTCTTGCTGGAGGCGGGCTGATTTCAGTTCTAATCCCCTTATTCTTGGTTGTGTCCAGCGTGGGGTTGATTAATACAGCGTCGTTCGCGCTGGCTATGGCTGATCAGGCGAAATCGGCTGGAAGTGCATCAGCGTTGATTGGGGTTATGACCTTTCTGTTTGGCGGACTCGTTGCTCCACTCGTGGGTCTTGGAGGAGAACATACAGCAGTGCCCATGGGAATTGTGATCGCATGTGCTGATCTGGGAGCATTGTTCTTGTATATTGTTATGATCGGTAGAAGTAAACCGAAACACAACGTTTCTAAAACTGCATAGTGCTTTGGTTAACCAGGAACGGCCCGCAGGGAAGCATAGTCTTCCAATGCGGGCCGTTTTAGTCTGTCTGCCAATTAACAAAGGGCGAACAAAATTTGGGTGTTGAGCAGAATTCCTGGTGTCTGGTATGGATAGAAATAGCCGACAACAAAGCCAAACAGATTAATAGCAGGCCACATTAAATACACATCATTATACGTAAACACGAGCGACCAACGGTTATAACAGAAGTTAGGGAGTACACGCTGCTCCTGATCCCGTGGGGCGGCCGCACCTGTTTGGGCAAATTGAACGGCTTGTGTCAAGCTTTGCGGTTGCTGCTGGAGGAAGAGTGGCAGTAGTCCAGGACTGCTTTTGATAAGGTTATACAAAAATAACATCTCGGCAGGCGGCTGACCGACCGGGCGAGGATAGGCGCTTAGCAGGGAAGGGAGATTCCCCTGAGCTAGCTGTGGGGGTACACCTGGAGCAGGGCCCGGACCAGGACCCGGTATGCCGCCAGGGAAATAGGGACCCGGAGGGGTTCCTGCACCAGGAATGAAAGGAGGATAGGAGCCCGGGCTTCCGGGAATGCCTGGCGGAGTTTGCCCTCCAGGGAGACTACCTCCACCCGGGAAGAGTGGAGGGAATTGAATGGAACGATCTTCGCCGTAACTTGTATAACGACCTTCATAATAACCTACATAAGGAGAATAAACATGGTTCATATTCAAGAACATCCTTCCTGTCATTTTATTCTGAAAACAGTCTATGATGGTATTCGCCTAGATGTGATTGTTAACAAGTGTGTATTTCTAAACATGAGCAATGAAAATGGGACACTCATGATGGCCATTAGGTCTATACAAGTATTTTTTTGTTTTTATGGACGGTATGCATATATAATAACGAAGGAGAAAGTCGAAGCTAAAAAAGCTGAGGATCAGCCTCATGCATGCAAGTAAGAAAGGGGACTTACATATGTATTCACTAAATCCGGAAGAACTCACGGCTAAAGATAATTATAAATTAATGAGCGGTTCAATCGTACCGCGTCCGATTGCCTTTGTAACTACGCTCTCAGATCATGATGGAATCATTAATGCAGCGCCATTTAGCTTTTTCAATATCGTGAGCTCTGATCCACCACTGTTATCCATCTCGGTTGGACGTAAAAATGGTGTAATGAAGGATACGGCACGCAATGTGCTCGCCCATAATGAACTGGTTGTGCACATTTGTGACGAAGACATGATTGAAGACGTGAATGAAACTGCGGCTTTACTGGAGCCACATGAAAGTGAATTAGAACGGACTCATCTGACAACGGTACCCAGTTCCATGGTCGCTGTACCCGGAATTCAGGAAGCCTTGATCCGGATGGAGTGCAAGCTGTATCAACATATTCCAATCTCGAATGATGCAGGCGTGCCTGTAAGTGACCTGCTTCTGGTGCGTATCGTGCATTATCATTTTAGCGAAAAGGTCTATCTTGCGGATAAAGGTTATATCTTGATGGATCAATTAAAACCGGTCAGCCGTCTGGCAGGGAATGATTATGCCAAACTGGGTGATCGATTCACTGTCGTTCGGCCTGAATAATTGGATGTAAATTAAAACAGTGAGGACGGACAGCCCCATGTAGCATATACATGAGGCTATTTGTCCTTGTTTCATTAGGAACATAATCATGTTTGTTCATGAATAGACTTGTACTACACAAAGCATATCTTATGGTGCTAACCATAATTAGAATCCAATTTATATGCAGAGGAGCTTGGGGATGGGATATCGAAGCTTGGCTGCTCTCATTAGTCGGTATCCGTGGTTTATTATCATCTGCTGGGTGTTTATCATCGGGATGTCGGTCGCCTGGGCATGGAAGTTGCCTGACATGGTTCAAGATCACGGGTTGAAACTGGCTGGGGGACAAGCCCAAGCCGTAGAACAGATATTGGACCAGGAATTTGACTCTCCGCCTGATCCGGTCGTATTACTTTTTAATAAACATCCCAATACTTCTGAGATATCCTTCAAGACGTGGATTCAAGAACAGCTAGCCGCAGTCCGCACCTTGCCAGCGATATCCTCAGTGATTTCCCCTTTTGATGTAAACACACAGGGTAGAATGTTACGTGATAATCAGGCTTACGCTCTGGTGCACATGGACATCGCACCTCACCGAATAAAGCATCCACTAGCTCAATTACGCGAGCTTCTTGAAGAGGACAAGCAAGTCCATCTGCCTGGAACTGTTCAACTTACAGGGAAAACAGTTGTGCAACAGGATGTAAATCAACTAAGTTTTCAGGATTTAGAACGAGCAGAGATCGTGGGGATACCGATTGCATTAATCGTTCTTTGCTTTGCATTCAGAGGACTGTATGCGGCATGTATTGCTGTCATGATGGGGATCAGTGCAGTGATTATGGCAATGGGCATAACGTCTCTACTGGGTCAATACCTTGAGCTGTCCAATTTTATTATTAACGTTATTCCAATGGTGGGTATGGCGCTCAGCATTGATTTTGCACTTATTATTTTGAGCAGATACAGGGAGGAATTAAAGCATCGTTACGCAAGCAGAGGCAAGTTCAATAGTGAGCGCAACAGCATCAACCAACGCGAAATTTTGGAACGGACATTGTGCACAGCTGGTCGAGCGGTTCTGTTCTCAGCGGCATGTGTATTCCTGGGTTTGCTGGGTCTTCTCTGGATCAGGCTACCTATGTTTCTCAGTGTATCGCTTGGGGCTACCATTGTTCTGGTGCTGTCCTTATTGTTAAATGTAACATTGTTGCCAGCCATTCTTTCAATAAGTGCAAACAGAGTATTTGCTCAGATAAAGCCCACAGCCAGCAGTTCTGGAGAACGAATAAAAGATGACACGCTTGAACGAAACTTCTGGCACCGCTGGTCAGCGATGGTCATGAAACGTCCTGTATGGATGGGGCTTGCAGGTACTACGCTGCTGCTATGTTGTGTATTTCCCTTTACACGGATGGATTTGTCCGTTCCCGATGCTTCCTCCTTACCTGCCAGAATGGAGTCCCGTCAAGCATCGGAGCAGATCGAGCAAAATTTCGGTCAGAAGCATATTACTCTGGTCGATATGATCATCGGGAAAAAGGATGAGCCGTTAACAGACTCTCACTGGAGGGTGGCCAAACACAAAGTAACCAGGTTTCAACAGGATGAAAGAGTGGTGAGTATTCACTCTCAAGGGGGGATTTCGGATTCTTTTATTCGCTTAACGGTCGGTGTATACGGCGAAGCGGGTTCAGATGAGATGAAAGAATGGCTGCGACAGACAAGAGCAGAGGATGTAACAGCTGGGCCGGAAGGCATTCCGATTCGTTATGGCGGCGAAGCAGTTTATGAAGATGAAATAATGCATGAAATTGCGCAACAGTTACCCAAAGTACTTGTATTTGTCGTGGTAAGCAATTATCTGGTGTTGCTACTCGCATTCCGTTCACTACTAATACCACTAAAAGCGATTCTGATGAACCTACTTAGTCTGGCCGCATCCTTTGGCATACTTGTATGGGTCTTTAACGAGGGGCATATGGGAATGGAAGTATCATCAATCGCCATTATGATTCCGGTATTCATTGCTGGCCTTGTGTTCGGTATATCGATGGACTATGGCGTCTTCATGTTAAGCCGTATTCAGGAAGTATACAGACAAACAGGAGACAGTGACACAGCGGTTCAACAAGGCTTGGCTTCAACAGGTCGTTTAATTACGTCTGCAGCAGGTATTTTACTGGCGGTAACGGTTCCTTTTGCTTTTGCCGAGATTGAAGGGGTAAGACAGTTAGGGATTGGCATAACAGCAGCTGTATTCATCGATGTGACGCTAATCCGTCTTGTGCTTGTTCCGTCCTTGATGAAACTGATGGGGAGATGGAACTGGTGGCTACCTGGCCAGTAACCATACAAGCAGTGAAAGTACAAGAAGATGATGGAGAGGCACACAAACTTGTTTGAATCCTAGAAAAACGTATGTGAGGATACTCCGGGCCTGAATGCAGGTATGGAGTATCCTTTTTTTTGTTGGAATGCTCTATTTTCAGGGGGAATGGCTAGGTTAAACCTGAATTTTTATTCGGATGAAATGGTTTCCTGAAAAAACTTGTCAAATTTAGGGTGGGAGTGACTTATATTATATAACTTACGCGAAAAATATTCTAATATTTGGTTGTATTAAATATTTATTCAATAATATAACTGATTTTATGCAAAAAAGGGGGCTGTGGCCGGTTTTTGAAGGGTGCATTAATTATTCCAAATACAATTTATAAGGAGGAAAAAAACATGGATCAACAAATTGGTACAAACAGTTGGTTGTGCAGTGTTACTTGCTTCGGAGGTTGTTTAGTGGGGTGTGCAGCAGGATGTGCAGTGGATGGACCGGTCCCAATCTCTGATGTAATTGGTGCAACGGCTGTTAATGCAACAGCAACAACGGTATCAACTGGAGCTACTAAATCAGCATTATAATCGGGATATTTAAAATAAGAAATTAATAAATTCAATCGAATTTGAGGAGGAAGTAAACATGGATCAACAAATTGGTACAAATGGTTGGCTTTGCAGCGTAACTTGTTTTGGTGGCTGTTTAGTAGGCTGTGCCGCAGGGTGTGCAGTGGACGGTCCGGTACCGATCTCCGATGTCATCGGTGCAACCGCTGTCAATGCGACAGCGACAACCATTACTTCGAGTAAGACAAGCTCTGCACTTTAAGTTCTGAGCTGCCGAGTGGGACATTCCGGACAAAACGTGCGGAATGTCCTCTTTCATCCTTTTTTATTCCAAGTTAAGGTGGGCTGGATCATGAATAATATAGGTGTATTTGAAACCAAGCAGGGAAGCAAGTACATTTTTGACGGGGCAACTAATATGGTTCTTTCGGTCAGCGAAGAGCTAGCCCAAACCATTGAAGGTCACGATAAGCTGAACAGAGAGCTTATATATGACCAAGCCGATTTACCGCTGAGACAGCTAATGAAGAAATGGGATCTGTTCAAGCTTCATGAGGTGGAATTAAACCAAGATATGATTTTAGATGAGCTTAGAACCTATCCTTATCCGCAGATGATCCTCGGGCTGACAGAGAATTGTAATTTGAGGTGTAAGTACTGTATTTTCTCCGGGAATTACGAAGAGATGAGGACACATACGTTTAAACGAATGGAGAAAGAAACTGCGTTGAAAAGCGTGCAAAAGTATATAGATTACATTAACGAATGGAAGGAGTACGCCCCAGACAAGCAGCCTGTTATTTCATTTTACGGTGGTGAGCCTCTCCTCCGATTTGACCTCATACAAGAAGTTGTCGCATATGTGAAGCAGACTGGTTTCAAGACCATGTTCTCTATGACAACAAACGGAACTTTACTGACAGATCATATTATTGAATTTTTAGTCACACATAATGTAATGATCTCTGTGAGTTTGGACGGTTCGAAGGAAATGCATGATAAAAATAGAGTTTTTGCCAATGAACGCGGAACATTTGATGTCGTATATGGAAATATCCGTAAATTGCTTGCGGAGATCAAGAGGCAGGGGAAGGAGCAGATCCTGCCCATGATGATTCTTAGCTGTTATGAAAATGAAACGGATATGGTTGCTATGAACGAATTTTTTGTACAGGAAAAGCATCTCCTAAAATCAATGGGGGGGCGACTATCCAAAATTTTGGACACTGAATTGGGTGAGCGTGGTGCTGTCCATGAGAGTATGTCTGTGCTTCTCGACGAGTATCTTCAGGAGATTACTACCCCGAAGAGCGGAGAGCCCGTTCCAGAGCTATTCTTCAAAGAAAGACTTTTTGGTTCCAGTCTGAAAGTCAGTCATAACCGTAACATTAATCCGTATGGAAGAAACTATTCTTCAATCCTCGGTAACGCCTGTATCCCGGGAAGCCGTATGTTCGTAGACGTGGACGGAACCTTTCATATGTGTGAGAAGATAAGTTATCAGTTTCCGATCGGGAACTGCGAAGAGGGTTTGGATATTAAGGCGATTAGTGAGATCGTGGAAAAGTGGAGTGAAAAATTTACAGCGCAATGTAAAGAATGCCCCTATCAATCCATTTGTGGACTCTGTTATGCAAGCTGTGCTTCAGGAGATAACTTCGACATAAAAGGTATTTGCACCACACGAAGAACCGATATCGAGAGACAGTTGTCTATTTTATACAGCACTCTGGAGCAGAATCCAGACGCGATGCGTGATTTTTCAGCACACAAAGACAGTATTGATCGTAAGTATGATTCTTTTCGTTTCATAATGGACAAATGCTAAGATCGTTTTTAGTAGAAGAGGAACATCCAATTGGAGGTGTCTGATATGTTTTTCAAAACGGGTTCCCATTGTTACATTGTACAGGGAGAACTTCAAGCCTCAGTATATGATTTGAGCGAAAATAACATGTTAACGATATCATCAGCAGATGCACTAATGCTGCTTGAATTGAATAGAGGAGTACCTGTCGAACAAGTAGATAACATAAATTACATTTTGCTCTCTCAGCTTATAGATAAAGGTATGGGAAGTTATTATCCTCACAATGCTTATATTGAAAAGGTACGTTTTGGTCTTCCGCCATCCATTAGAGATTTTGCCAAGAATAGAGTAAGAATATCGAATCTATATCTCAACATTAACGATGAGTGTAATTTACAGTGCAGTTTTTGCAATACAGATGACCGAGTGAATCGGATGACCGGGTGCAAGCGTTATAGCGGATTAAGTCAAGATAACCTAATGGGCGAAAATGACTATCATGAAGTACTACAGCAGAGCTATAAATTGGGGTGTCGATCATTGCATATCATTGGCGGAGAGCCGCTGCTGCAGTGGGAGCTGCTTTCTATAATTCTAGCTGAGGCACGGCAATTGGGTTACAGTAATATCTTTATTTATACAAACTTATGGGATGTAGGACAAGTTCATTGGGAAGAGTTATCTTGTGCCAGCTTGGTGATCAATGCTTCCTCCCATAATCAGAATCTGACCAATCGAATGATAAAAAACAGCCCCGACTTCTCAATTTTTTATGAAAATATGAATAAATTGAAAAAAAAAGGAATTTCCTTCTATTTTAATGTAGTATTGAATAAAATGAACTATATGTTTCGAGAGGAGATGGTAGCTTACTATAAGCTCTTTAATCCTTTGGGTATGCAGTTCAGCTTTATTCATGAACTCGGAGATGACACGGTGTATAATGAGCTTTTATTTAGCGACAAGAGCGCTCAGAGCTGTTTTACCGATCTTAGTTTTTTTCATAACGTCGACTTTCATCCTTGTTTAAATGGCAAGTTGTCTGTATTTCGAAACGGCGATGTAACGGTTTGCCCAATGATGAGAAATGAAAAAATTGGCAATGTGCTTAAAGACTCTTTCAAACAGATTGCTGATAAACGAGATTATCAAGAGTATTGGACGTATACGCTGGATAAAGTAGATTCTTGCCAAAGTTGCAGTTCTCGATATGCATGTTCGGATTGCCGGGCTATTGAGAGTAGTGCAGGCGGAGCATTATCCTCCAAGGTATATTGTAAACAGGCTTTAAAGGAGAGCTTGGTATGAACAATATAATTATGGTTTTAAGTATTGTTGCTATAGGTATACTAACCGTTTTCCTCAATAAAAAGGTCAAAAACAAAAGCAGGATGAGCATGATTCTGGCCATCGTTTTTGTCCTGTATATTGCGACATTTATGATTATAGGCATGTTCAAAAATTAATGATGAAAAAATTGTTTAGCAACCTTATGTACCTTAGGCCGTATCTTGAGGGCAGCAGGTTGCTTCTGGTCCTGTCTTTTGGAGCTTTGGTCATGGTATCTCTAATTGCCATGCCAATCCCCCTCATGACAGGAAATGTTATTGACAATCTTTCTTCGCCGGAAGGCACAGTGAGTTTTTTATATCAACAGGTCATTATCATCATATGTTTACATCTAATAAGATACGTTCTCTCTCTCATCGGTAAATACTATCTTGTGAAAGCAGGAACACGTGCTTCCAACGAGCTCCGAATGAAAATGATCGGACATACGGTAGATATGCCTATGGAGTTTATTGACCAACATGATAAAGGTTATTTGATGTCCAGGATTTCAGAGAGTGGAAGCGTGGGTAGTCTTTTTTCCCCATCTGTCATTACCATTCTCATCGGGGTATTGGATGGTCTAATCTCTGTGGTTCTTCTTTTCCGAATTCATTGGAAGCTGGCGCTGATTGTTCTGGCAATTATTCCTGTATATGTTGTTATTACTGTTTGGTACAGTCGACGGATGAGTGCTAGTACAAGAAAAGTGAGTGAAAGCTCAGCTGAAATGGCCGGAGTTGTGTTTGAAACCCTTAATGGACTAGAGGAAATTAAGGTTCAGGGGGCGAAACAACGTTACATATCACGGATTTATAAAAAAACAGATCATGTTATTACTGCTATTCTGAAACAAAACCGAAATATTAACGGTTATATGGAAAGTTCTGCACTTATCAGTTCATTGTCCGGGGCTATTGTTTTACTGTTCTCTGGGATCATGATTTTAGGAAAAACACTAACTTTAGGCGACTATGTATCCTTCACCGGTTACTTCGCAAAAGTTTTGGGAAATGTCCAAGCTATGGCTTCTTTCGGAGTAACTATAAATCCCATAATGGTTAGTATTGATAGAGTAAGGGAGTATATGGATAATAAGGATGAGGAGTTTGATAGAAGCGAGGTTCTTGTGGAACCTATTCATTTCGTTGACATTCACAATGTCTCCTATTCTTATGTTTCCGGAAACAAACAGCGACCTGTGCTGGAGCATATCAATATTAACCTGTATAAGGGCGATATCGTTATTCTGAATGGAGCCAATGGTTCGGGCAAAACCACCTTTGTTAAACTGCTTCTAGGTCTTTACCCTGTGAATGAGGGAACGATCCTTTACAACGGCATGAATATATCATGTCTCAAGTTATCTGATTTGCGCAGAAGAGTTTCCTACATATCACAAAAGACCTATTTGTTCCAAGGGACTATACTGGACAATATTCTCCCGAATGGTCGTCAAGAACAACTTCATTATTTGAGAGAATTGCTGGAGAAGTACGAGCTTCAACATTTTATCTCTAATTTTCCAGATGCGCTGGGTACGGAAATTGCCCATGGAGGAGCTAATCTATCGGGTGGGCAAAGACAGATGATTGCTTTTTTGAGAACAGTGCTGGCGAACAAAGAAGTGGTGATTCTGGACGAACCTACAGCTAACATGGATGCAGTCATGAAGAACAGTGTACTTCGAATGATCGAGAACGAATCCTTTTATAAAATTCTAGTTATCATCTCCCATGATCCGGATTTTTTCTATTTAGGCAGAAAAATAAATTTAGGAGAGTCATCCAGAGAGATGGTGGAGAGCAGCTATACATCAAACTAAAACCTTCGTTTTCATAATTAGAGGGGGAAAATCATGGTATCACAGGTCATTCAAACACGTGGATTAAATTTGAGTCTGCAAGGGAACCAAGTACTCCATAATATAGACATTACTACGTATTCCGGGCAAATCTGCGCGTTCATTGGGGAAAACGGGGCGGGGAAGACGTCAACGATTCGCTGTATTACGGGACTATACCCGCCAACGGCAGGGGGCTGTACGATGTTTGGCGAGCCGGCATATAACATGAGCCAGAAGAATAGAAACCGGTTTGGTATCGTTTTTGACGAGGGTGGGTTGTACGGTGAAATGTCTGCCTGGGAGAATGTCCTTTTTTTTGCACGTCTCCGAGGAATGGATAAGGATAAGATTAACGAACGCTTTAATAGACTTGTACAACATTTTGAGTTGAAGACTGCGTTAAAAGTTTCGCGTTTTTCCAAAGGCATGAAGCAAAAGCTTATGATAATACGTGAATTAGTGCACGAACCTGAACTGTTGATTCTGGATGAGCCCTTCAACGGACTTGATCCGGATTCCAAAATTTTTCTAAGAGATAAACTCAGTGAAGTCTGTTCTAGGCAGGGGACCTCGATCCTTATCAGTTCCCATGATTTGTTTGATTTAGAGAAAATCGCTGATCAGGTTGTTATGATTCATCAAGGCCGAATTGTGGCAAATCAGGCGCTTGAGGAAATAACCGGGATTACGGAGCGGTACATCGTAACTTGCAATAGTCCTCACCAGGTAGCAAGCATTCTTCAGGATATTGAGGGAATTACAGTCGTGAATCATGATGAGCACTCAGTGACATTTACAGTTGAATCAGAGGTTATTAAACAACCGTTACAAATTCTATTGAAGCACAACGTTGAAATTCAGGAATTTTATAAGGAGAAAAGTTCTTTGGAGGACTTTTACAGAACAACTAAACAAGCGGCTGTACAAAATTAAAGTGATAAGTAATCTGTCTGATTAAAGGAGAGGCTAAACTTGCTGCCGTTATTAAGAAAAGATGTACAAATCCTTAATTGGAAAAGGTCAATGACCATGCAGGTATTGATGTTTGGTATTTTCTTTGTGTTTACGATCGGTCAACTGGGGGAACTGGAAGCAAGTCTGGGATTAACCATAGATGGTCTTGTCCCGCTGCTGCACAAGTTAAATGAGACAAGCGAACATCGTGCCATGTTTACAAATTCATTGATTGCTGTAGGTTTCCTGTCATCTGCATTGGTGTTTGCTCTGTATGTTGGCATTCCTCACGTTCTCCAGTTCTTCACGAAAGAAAAGGCCGAAAAGAACTTGAGTTTTCTGCTTGCAGTAGTTTCAAAGCCTGGTAAAATCATGCTTGCTGTCTGGTTATTTGCCCTAATTCGTGTTGTAGCTATGGCTATTATTAATGGTGCGCTCATCTGGGTTATATTTACTTTATTAGGATTTAGATCTGTATGGTCGGCTAGTATGATTACTTCTTCTCTGACTATTATTTTGTGTATTGCTGCATTTTTGTATATTGCCAATGCCATAGTATGGGCTACCAATGGAAGTGAAACCGTACTGAAGATTTTCAGAATATTAATTCTAGTGGGCATTGTCGCAGCATTTCCAGCGGTTAACTATCTTCGGATGGATTTCAGCTTTCTGGATTTTCGCTATGCGGCTTACAGTGGAATGATTTGTATTATTGCAGTGATTCTATCCCAATTTCTAATGAAATTATTTAAGGTTGAAAAAGTTGTATAATGGACTGATACTGTCTGAATTTTAAAATGAATTCTCATCTGATCAAGAGTGGGAATTCATTTTTTGTTCATAAGAGATTCCTTATTTTTACTTTTAGTTCTATAATGGAAAAAACAAAGAAATAACAAGTTATCCATTGAACAGCACCTACAAACAGGAGGGACATAAGCAAATGCAGGATATTGATAAATACCTGTACGAACAAACCAATCTTCAAGGGCGCTCCGTTTATCACGAGGATTTGGATTTTACAGCATGGCGTAGTACATTGCGAGAGAGAGTGCAGGAGCGACTTGGTGGATTACCGGAGGTGGTTGCCGATTTAAAGCCCGTAGTGATTGAACGAACTTTTTGTGATGGCTACATCCGGGAGCGGATTGAGATCACAACGTATGAGGGATTACGGATGCCCATTTATCTTTTAACCCCCAATAATGTAAGCGCTACCGATATGAAGAGGCCTGCTATTGTTGCTTGTCATGGACACGGCTATGGGAGCCGGGAGATTTGCGGAATGGAGCCGGATGGTTCGCCACGGGCAGGGGAGCCTGGATTACACAAAGATTTTGCCGTTGCGCTTGTGAAGCGTGGGTACGTTGTGGCTGCTCCAGAACTGCTTGGGTTTGGAGACAGAAGACTGGATGAGGATCGAGAGGCGCCGCCAGGCGCAAGTTCCTGTACGAAGATCGCCGCACATCTGCTTATGGTGGGTAAAACGCTCGCAGGACATCGGGTCTATGAAACAACACGTGTGTTGGATTATTTATCCACTCGACCTGAAGTTGATTCAGAGCGGATCGGAAGCATGGGCATCTCCGGTGGGGGGCTGGTTACAGCCTTTACAGCAGCATTGGACGAACGATGCAAAGTGGTCGTGGTCAGTGGTTACGCAAGTACGTTTCATGGCAGCATTCTGGATCGCAATCATTGCCTCGACAACTACATTCCGGGGATTCTACAGGAAGCAGAGCTGCCGGATATCATCGGTCTGATTGCTCCGCGGCCTCTATTTCTGGAGATCGGAAGTGAAGATCTTGTATTTCCGCTACATTCGGCACGAGAGGCTCACGAACGGTTGAAAATGATTTATGAGCATGCTGGTGCAGGACAAGTACTGGATGCCGATTATTTCGACGGTGGACATGAGATAAGCGGTGCAAAAGCTTATGATTGGCTTGAACAGGTATTGTAACCGTAGTGGTAACCGTAATTTTTCATCATGATCTGGAATGTGATGGGTACAAAACCGTATCATTCGAATTCGAGAGGAGCGTTATATGATGAAATGGACAACTTCTTTACGAATCATGTTATGTACTGTACTTGCTACGAGTCTGATCGCGGTTGGGTTTGGGAGTGACAGAGCAGAGGTGGCCGAGGCTGCATCGGATCATTACAAATTCGATTTTGGCGCAGGAGCAGTGGCGAACGGATATACTGGAGTGTCTGCCTCAACGGCCTATACAGCTGCAAGGGGGTATGGTTTCAACACTCCGGCTAATATGAAAAATGTTTCCGCATCCGGTAGTGGTGTTGCAAGTGATGCCGTTCAATTTCTGAAATTTGGTACGAAAAGTGATAATACGTTCAATGTTGACCTGCCGAATGGTCTGTATGAGGTCAAAGTGACTCTGGGTAACACCGCCAGAGCTAGTGTGGCAGCCGAAGGGGTCTATCAGATCATGAATATGACGGGCAACGGTGCAACCGATCAATTCCAGATTCCAGTGACAGACGGACAGTTGAATCTGCTGGTAACGGAAGGGAAGGCGGGTACTGCTTTTACGTTAAGTGCCCTTGAAATTCGGAAACTTTCCAACCAGCCTGTCACGAATCGCACGATCTATATTGGTGGAGATTCAACGGTGTGCAACTATTATCCGCTTGGTAGCAGCGTACAGGGGGGCTGGGGGCAGTTGCTTCCTACCTATGTAAACAATACAACTTTCCAGGTTCGTAACATGGCCACAAGCGGGCAGATTGCCAGAGGGTTCCGTGATGATGGTCAGATGGAAGCGATTCTGAAGTATATCAAACCGGGTGACTATTTTATTCTACAGCTCGGAATTAATGATACAAACGCCAAGAACAATACAACTGAGGCCCAGTTCAAAGAAATTATGCGCGATATGGTTCGTCAGGCGAAAAACAAAGGCGCAACCGTTATTCTCTCGACACCTCAAGGGCGGGCAACAGACTTTAATTCGGCCAATGTGCATCAAGCCGAGAACCGTTGGTATAACGCGTCTACGCGTGCACTGGCACAGGAAGAGGGAGTAACACTCGTGGATCTGAACAAGCTCAGCTCGGCATACTTCACTTCCATTGGGCCGGCAGCTACGCTTGCTCTGTACATGAATGGCGATAGCTTGCATCCGAATCGGCAAGGGGCATCACAGCTTGCTCGAATCGTGGCTGCAGATCTGAAACGCCAAGGCTTAAACGGTTTCTGATAAAATAGTGACTTTATAAATACACTCACTCTGTATCGAAGTATGCGCACCATATCAGATTGTATAAGAAATCCCCGAAGGAAAGCCGCTTAAGAGCGATGCATCCTTCGGGGATTTGTTTGTATTAATTTTCGCCACTATATAAGTTGAATTATTTTTTACACTTTAACGGAGAGGACAGAAAAAACCTGAAGAAGCGCTAAGCGTTCGCCTTTATCACCGGATTTTTCCCTTTGGAAAAGGGAATCCAAAAAATCCGGGGATAACAGCGATCGGAAGGTTATTCTGTCATCGGAGTGTTCCGTGTAAACTATTCATTAAATTTATATAAGCTACTCCATCATATCCTTTGCTTCGTGGTTCATCTTTTTCCCTTTTAACAACGGTTCAAGTTCGTCTTGTACACTTTGCTCCCAGAGAGGTACATCGGTGCGGTAGGCCGCACGGCCGTTCAGGTGCCCCGCAACAGGTGCAGTGATGAAAACAAACAAAATACCGAGTAGCAAGCGAGCACTGATATAGTTGTCAAAATACCAAAAGAAGAAAAATGCACCGCTCAGCACACAAAACACGCCTAGTGTCATGCTTTTGGTGGCAGCGTGGGCTCTCAAATATACATCAGGCAGACGAAGGAGTCCGAAGGCACTAAGTGCACTAAGGAGGGCCCCAAGTAACACCAGTAGCCCAATTCCCGTTTCAGCAGTGCTACTAACGATCTCCTTCATTTTTAAACACCGCCCCTCGTTCAATATAACGTGCAAATGCGACTGTGCTTAGAAAAGCCAGAATGCCGATCAGCAAAATGATGTCCAGATAAGCCTGTGTCTTCAGCATCATGGAGAGTACAGCTACGATGGCAATGACATTGATACCGATCGTATCAAGAGCTGTAATTCGGTCAGCCATGGACGGGCCGCGAAGAACACGATACAAACAGGCCAGAATCGCTAGAGATAGAATGAGCAGTGAGATAAACAGTAGTGAGGATAACATTAACGTGTCACCTCCATGATTGCTTTTTCAAACGTATTCTGAATATCGTTTCGCAGTTTCTCTTCATCTTTGATATCCAGTGCATGGATGAAAAGCTTACGCTGATTCCCCGAAATTTCCAGCGGCAGTGAACCTGGCGTCAATGAGATCAGCAGACACAGCAGTGTCACTTCCCAATCCGAAGATAACTGTGTGCGATAGGTGAAAATGCCTGGTCGAATGTCTAGCCGTGGTTTGATAATCTCTCGAATGACCTCAATGCTTGCTCGAACGAGTTCTTTGAACAGCAATCCGATCAATTTGAAGATAGCCCACACTCGAACGATGTAGAAGCGCTGCGGGAAGAAACGTCGCATGCCTCCGATGAGGAGCAATCCAAGCATATATCCAATGAGAAAACCAACGCCATTCCAGGCATTATTCAAAAACATCCAGACAAAGGCAATGATAAGATTGAGTACAATTTGAAAGGCCATAGACATCTACTCCTTCAATACGGCATCAATATAAATGTTGGGATGCAGCAGAATATCACCTGCGCGAGACGTGAGCTGAAACATACCTTCAGCCCCCAGACCCATGACGATGATAAAAGCAAACAGAATTCCGGCAGGAATCAGCAGTCCGCTCACTGCATAGGGACGTCTTGCCATGCCTGCAGGAGGCTCACCCCAGAACGCCTGAATGAAAATGCGGAGTACCGAATACAGCATGAGTAGACTAGAGAGAACGGCAACACCAGTTAAACCGTATAATCCGGCTTCGAAGCCGCCCTCAAACAGCATCAATTTTCCCGGGAATCCACTGAACGGAGGCAGACCCGCAAGCGCAAGCGCACTGATGAAAAACATCCATCCCAGCACGGGATAACGTTGGATTAGTCCACCCATGTTATCAAGCCTGGAAGTTCCCGCAACAGCAATGAGAGCACCGCCGAGCAGGAAAAGCAGTGTTTTGATCAACATGTCATGCAGCATATAGAACAGTAATCCTTCCAGAGCACTACGGCTGGCAGCAGCCATACCAAACGCGACGAAACCTACGCCAGCGACGACATTATAGATCAAAATTTTGTTCACATCACGGTAGGAGATCGCTCCAATCACACCCAAAATCATTGTGGCACCCGCCATCCAGCCGATCAAAGCATTAAAGAAGTCTGGATCATGATAGAAAATCAACGTAAATGTCCGCACAATGGCATACAGGCCAACCTTGGTGAGCAAACCGGCGAATAACGCGGTAACGACGGCGGGCGGAGCTGCATAAGAGCCGGACAACCAGAAGAACAGGAACAAGCCCGCCTTAATGCTGAATACGATCAAGAAAAGAACTGCAATCAGTGTGACTACTCCGCTCTGTCCCACTTCAGCAATGCGTACCGACAAATCAGCCATATTCAGCGTACCCGTGATGGAATACAGAAAGCCGATCGAAGCGACAAATAAGGCAGAAGACACGATATTGATCAGTACATATTTAATCGTTTCACGTAGCTGTCTTTCCGTGCCTCCGAGTACAATGAGAGCGTAAGAAGAGATCAGCATCAATTCAAAGCTGACAAACAAATTGAACAGATCCCCGGTTAGAAACGATGCGTTCACGCCCGCAATCAAAAAATGAAAGAACGGATAGAAGTGATGTTGCTCCCGCTCCTTGTTGATGCTTCGAAAAGCATAGAGCAGGCAAGCCAGTGCAATGATGGAAGCAGCAACAACCAGCAACGCTGCGACCATATCGGCAACAAGTACGATTCCATAAGGTGCTTTCCAGCCACCCATATTGAGTGTCAATACGCCAGATTGGGCAACACGTGTGATGAGTATGGTTGAGACCGTTGCAGTGGCTAACAGACCAATCACGCTAAAGAAACGTTGTATATTGATTTTACGGAAGAACAACAGAGTGATCACGCCCGTGACCAGTGGAAGCAGGATAGGCAGAACCACAAGATTATTCATATGGACGCCCCCTTACTTCTTCCATGTCATCCGTTCTCAGCTTCAGATAAGAACGGTAAGAAAGGACAAAAAAGAAGGCTGTCAGACCAAAATTGATGACAATGGACGTTAAAATCAACGCCTGAGGGAGCGGATCAACGTATTTCTCCGCCATTTCTCCCAGTAGTGGAGGAGCCCCCGTCTTGAGACGTGACATCGTAATTAACAACAGGTGCACTCCATGTGTCAGAATCGACATGCCTAGTACGATACGGAGCAGGCTCCGTGACAAGATTAGAAAGACGGCAACCGCAAACAAAATGCCTACGGCCACACACATCAAAATTTCCATATCAACGATCCTCCCCGATCTGTAAAATGATAGTCATGGTGACGCCGAGCACAGCGAGGTATACGCCTAGGTCAAACAGCATGGCTGTAGCAAGCTCTGTTTCGCCCAGCAGGGGTAGTTCGAAATATCCGAATGTCTGACTGAGAAATGGGACACCGAACAGGAATGAACCTGCACCAGTAAGCAAAGCTATGGCTAAACCAATGGCTGTCAAACTTCGAAAATCGATGGGCAGCGCTTTGCGTATCGTATCCGTACTGAAGGCCAGAGCGATTAGTACGAGGGCTGCAGCTGTGACGAGTCCACCGATGAAACCACCGCCAGGATTATGATGCCCGGCAAAGAACAGATGCATGGAGAAGGTTAAAATGATAAACACAACCACTTTCGTTGTGGTTTGCAACAAAACATCATTACTTTGCAAAGGAACCGTGTCCCAGGACAATGTACTACGCTCGCGGTTTCCGTATTTTTTGGTGTTGTCCGCTTCATCGTCAAGCTCGGGTTCTTCGTCCTTTTTCTCCTCATTTTTACGGAATTTCAATCGGGCTCCAAGATCCTTCGCTTCGAGATTCAGGTTGATCATGGAGTAGATGGACAATGAGGCTACGCCAAGAACCATAATTTCAAGTAATGTATCATAACCGCGGAAATCCACCAGCAATACGTTTACGACATTTTTACCACCCGCGGAACTGTAAGCTTCCTGAAGAAAGAAAGCCGAGATGCTATCCAAGGATACTGTGCCGCTTGCAGCGAGTGCGACGAATGTCATCACAACGCCAACGGAAACAGCTACAATGGCATTCACCGTGAGATAGCGGGAGCTGGACTTGCCACGTTGTAACTCGGGCAGATGGTAGAAGCAGAGCAGGAACAATGCGACGGAGACCGTCTCTACAATCATCTGCGTCAGCGCAAGATCGGGTGCCCGGAACAAGACAAACAGCAGTGTAACCAGGTAGCCGACAGCTCCGGTCATAATGACAGCAGATAATCGGTTTTTCGCAAAAGGAATGGAGATGGCGGCTGCAATCAGCGTGACCAGCAACACGACTTCATAGAATGAGTAGGGTGCATTATCCTGCACATGCCAGGTAATATTTTCACCAGACCGGAAGAAGGCGTAAACGAGTAGCGCAACGGTAAATGAGAATATATAAACCAGATAATTGCGGACGGAGCCGTTCATATAAGCTTCTGTCCACTTCTGTGCATAGTGCTGTACATTGTCTAAAACAACATGATACATATTGTTAATCGTTAATCCCTGTGGATAATGCTCATAAATATTCCTCCATCGTGGCAGTAACTTGTATAACATGACCCCCAGCACAATAACGCCGATAGTCATGAACAATTCGGGAGTCCAGCCATGCCATAAGGAGAAATGTACATCAAAGCGTTCATCCCCATTCAGAAGGGAAGGGAGAACGGCAGCCATTGCCGGTTCGATCAATGACCCGGACAGTAGATCCGGAAAGAGTCCAAAACCGATGACCAGCGCGCCTAGAACGATCGGTGGGATGAGCAAGCCGATAGGCGCTTCATGTAATTTCTCGGCAGGTAACTCACTTCGGCTACGACCGAGGAATGTTTTGAACACAAAAATCAGGGCATAGATCAATGTGAAAACGCTGGCAAGCCACGCGATGACAGGTAGGAGAATACTCCAGGAGCCCATTCCAAAGATACGAAGATCTGTAATCTGTACCATCGCTTGAAAGAACAATTCCTTACTAAGGAATCCGTTAAAGGGCGGAATACCTGCCATAGCTAGTGAACCGATCAGCGCCAGGCTGAATGTGACAGGCATGAATGCTGCCAGCCCGCCAAGCTTGCGAATATCTCGTGTACCTGTCTCATGATCGACAATGCCGGCGACCATAAACAAAGCAGCTTTGAAGGTACCGTGGTTGAATAAATGGAGCAGTGCAGCAGTTATCGCTACGGTGTACATGGCAGAGGACTCGCCATATCCGAAATAGAGAGCAGCAGATCCGATCCCGAAGAGGGACATGATCAGACCGAGCTGTGAAATGGTGGAATACGCAAGAATGGCCTTGAGATCATTTTTTTTCACTGCTAAAAATGATCCGTACCCCAGTGTGAGCAGTCCAACGCCAGTTACAAGCCAGAACCAGAGTCCCTGCCCGCCGAAGATCGGTGTGAAACGGGCAACTACATACAACCCGGCTTTGACCATGGTAGCGGAGTGCAGATACGCACTGACTGGAGTTGGAGCTTCCATAGCGTCAGGCAGCCAGATGTGGAACGGGAATTGTGCCGATTTGGTGAACGCTCCAATCAGAATAAGAACGAGAGCCGGCAAGAATAGTGGGCTGTCCTGAATATGTCCCCACTCGGTAATGGTTGCACGGATGCTGAACGTACCTGTCATCAGGTACATCAACATG
Organism: Paenibacillus sp. NN59; assembly: GCF_057597225.1. NCBI lineage: Bacteria > Bacillati > Bacillota > Bacilli > Caryophanales > Paenibacillaceae > Paenibacillus > Paenibacillus sp. NN59. The sequence goes on from NZ_CP199678.1 coordinate 2,853,407, forward strand.
AATCCGGCAAGCATGGCGAATCCACCAAAAACCGTAATCAGGAACGATTTTTGTGCACCTGATGTGGAAGCTTTACGCTTGTAATGAAAGGCAATTAACAAAAATGACGTAATGCTGGTGAGTTCCCAGAATCCATACAGCACGATCATATTATCAGATAATACGACGCCAAGCATGGCGCCCATAAACATTAACAAGTAGAGATAGAACCGGTTTAACGCCTCTGTTTTGCTCATATAAAAGATGGAATAAAAGACAACAAGCACGCCTATTCCGCTGATCAGCAACGTTAACAGTAGACTTAGTCCGTCCAAATATAGATTAAATCCGATGTCCAGGGACGGAATCCAGGGAATCTGTCCGGATACCGGGTGACGCTGGGACACGACAGAAATCTGGCTTGCAAAATAAACAAATAATGATGCCGGTACGACGAGTACCAGCCATCCCAGATGAATTTTACGGATTAGTCTGTGTAGCAAGGCTAGAACGATGCCAGCTACAAAAGGCAAAATAACAGCAATGTGAAGCAGGCTCAAATAATTACACCCCCAATGTTTTTTTCTCGTCATTCTCTCTGTGACATACAGGCGCAATCCTTTAAGGATATGCTTGCTCTCTCTATTCATAACCCAAGTTTGTATATACAGAATCGTGACTATTCTTTGAATGGAAGAAACTCGGTTGTGATTTCGGGTAAATTTTGTATGGGTGCATATATTAAAAATGCAAACTAAAATACCGATATAATTCAAAATAAGTGAGAGCTATTTCTTATCATTTTGCAGCGCAGAGCTGTGGATGATTGAGATTGTAAGAGCGGTTCACCGTATGTGCAGGAGGAATTATGTCATTTAAACTTAGAACGGTGCTCACCGTCATTTTCGCTGTGTTATCTCTGTTTGTTATCTTAACCATTGGATATGTTTTCAGCCAAAAATCATTTGATGCGGTGGAAACCGAAATTGGGCACTCTCTGGAAAGCACGGCTCTACAGACCGTGGACAAGCTGGATCGTTTCATGTACTCTCGTTCTGGTGAAATGAATCTTCTGGGCAACATGGCATCTATGAATGATGAATTTAATCACAAGGATATTCAAATGCTGTTGGATCAGCTGCAAAATAGTTTCCCCTCTTTTTCATGGGTTGGATTCATGGATCCAAAAGGAAAAGTGCTAGCCGCTACAGACGGAATACTTTTAGGCGAAGATTTATCGGAGCGGCCTGTGTACCAGGAAGGAATCAAGGGTAAATTTATTGGAGACGTACATAATGCGGTGCTGCTCGCCAAACTATTGCCTAATCCATCGGGAGAGCCATTGCAATTTGTAGATATCAGCTTCCCGCTTAAGGATAGTGATGGACAGATTCGTGGTGTATTAGCAGCACATCTCAGTTGGGCGTGGGCCAAAGAAGTCGAGGCTTCCGTACTCGTTCCCTTACAACGTGAGGAGAAGGATATTGAATTCTTTATCGTTAGCAAAAAAGAGCACACTGTGCTTCTCGGCCCCAAAGAGTGGGTAGGTAAACCCCTTGCACTAGAAGAGATTGAAAATCATCGGAACAGTAAAAGCAGCTGGTCCACTGAAAAGTGGCCGGATGGCAAGGAATATGTTACCGGTTTAGCCTATAGCCAGGGATATAAAGATTATCCGGGACTGGGTTGGACCATTATCATCCGTCAGGGTAAATCAGCAGCTTTTTCCTCCGTTGTTGATCTGATGTGGTTTAACATCGGTGCGGGCATCGTTGTGATGCTTTTGTTTGCGCCGATTGGGTGGCTTCTCTCCAGACTCATCTCGGCTCCACTGGTTCGATTAACCCGTGTTGCAGATCGTCTTGGTGCAGGAGAAAATATTGACATCCCCGAGACCAAAGGGCTGAAGGAAATTGAGGCATTGTCACGGTCACTACGAAACATGGTTTCTTCGATCATGAATAAAGACTCGGAACTGGTTGTGATGCAGAATCTTGCACATTATGATCAGCTGACCGGATTGAAGAACCGCACAGCGCTAGAGACGTATCTTGAGGAAACTCTGGAGATGGAGAGCGAGGATCATACGTTAACTTTTCTCTATCTGGATCTGGACGGTTTCAAAAGTGTGAACGATTCGCTGGGACATCAGACGGGGGATGTTTTACTGCAAAAAGTTGCTCAGCGACTTACAGCCCTAAGTCATGAGGATGGTATAACGGTTCGGCTTGGCGGTGATGAATTCCTGATTGTACTTCGCTCAGCCTTGGATGATCCGCGGCAGGAAGCGATGGAGTATGCGCAAGATATTATTCAAACTCTGAACAAACCATTCATTATTGAGTATGAGCGAGTTCATATTGGATGCAGTATTGGAGGAGCGGAGTATCCGACAAATAGCAACAATCCGAGTGAGATTATTCGAATGGCAGACGAGGCACTTTACAGATCCAAACGTGCCGGCAAGAACAGAGTCACATTTTATTCCGAGTTGGAAAACGAGGGTTAGCATATAATAGTACTATGAAGTGGGGAGTCACTTGAGCATTAAGGCAGGTGTGCATGGACAGTGAGGTAATTGAGAAGGGAGGTGGGGCGCTTGTCTGGAAAATATGCAAACGTACCCTTTGGCTATGAGCCTGTTCAGCCTAGTCGCAAGGGCACGTTGATCTTTTACGATTCGTTTGAGAGCGTAACGAACGAACAGCTTGAGCGTGCAGCAACGATTATGAATGCAAGAGCTTTCAAGCAGCTAGTGCTTTACCCATTACATGAAAGCACGGTAAAACGAATGAGCCGAGACGCGGTACAATCCTTTTACAAGAGAGAGGATCGTCTTCACGAATGGCGGCGTGATCACGCATCTGCACCAATCCGGGTAGAAGGACTAGAGGGGAAGCGCAAAAAGTATACCCCGATTGATACAGCCTTAAGGCATATTCAAGCGGAATACCCGTCACCTCTTTTTCTGTATATGACTTTAGAAATGGCTAATCAATGGGCATCCTTTGACTCCTTTACCGATTGGATCAAGGAACTTCGCCTCATTATTGACGGTCAGTCTGACGAGGTCCATCCAAGGCTGGAGCAATATCGCCATCGCTGGGAGTGGGCAACAGAATAAAGAAAGAACCACAGTTCAAAAAAACAGGCAGATTCGTATGAAAACAAAAAAAGTTGTGTGGTGATCCGTTTGACCGGGTGTACACCACACAACTTTTTTCAATTTACTTTCTCATTAATCATCATGCTGGAACGAGTGAGGTTACGGTTTTATTTTTACCAGTACGTTTGGCAGCATACAGGCAAGCATCCACATCTTCAAACAACTTATCTTTACTCAAATCAAGGTTGTATCCTTTGAGGCCGATACTTACGGTGATGGAAGCACCCCCAAGTTCCAGATGGCCCATTAATGAAATTTTTTGCCGGATAAGCTCAACCAGATCATAAGCTTGTTCAAAGGATTGTTCGAACATTAACAAAGCGAATTCTTCACCGCCATACCGCGCAGCAATGTCACTAGCCGTGATGCTCTCCTGAATGATCAAGGACACCTTTTCCAAAATGATGTCGCCCACACGATGACCATACGTATCATTGATCACTTTAAAATCATCAATATCGATCAGCGCCAAATGCAGACTCATCCCGAGATTGGCGTACTCAAATGCCTTCTCATAATAATCTTTGAACGAGCTCTGATTGTAAAGATTCGTTAACCCGTCTGTTTTAGACTGTTTTGCAATGATGGCATTTCTGACGATAAGGTCTTCCTTGGCGTTCATGCTTGTCTGCAAATCGTCCAGTACTTCGATGCCGGTAGTCACAATGATTTGTGCCACATAGGTGGCCAGGATCAGAAATATCGGAATGGAAACCATGTCAAAGGAGCTAAGATATGCACGATACACCGGGTCAAGTAGTAGAAGACCATATCCTGCCACTTGTAATGAAAAAATGAACCAAACGCGTTTGCTGTCATAAAACAACACAGAGGCAAAGATCGGTAAAAGACATATGGCTGGCATAATTCGAATGTCGTAATTAACATGAATAATGGTCCAGGCAATTACTGTACTGGTTATGGACATTGTAGTGAACGAACAGGAAGGAAATTTTCGATCCATATAACTGGTGAGCAAAATACAAAAAACAGCTAAAACTGTGGGCCAAAATAAAACGTTTACGATGAAATCCAGGGGGGCGCGATCATATTTCAAAAAAAGATAACAACCAATCTGAACTAAAAAATGTACAATAACAACGACCCAATAAGCATGAAGCATTTTACGTAACCATTTGGAATGCTTGATCTCATACTCTCTTGGAATATGTCTGCTATGTTCTGCTGAACTGTTCATAAATCACCGCTGACTGCATCAAAATGATACGACAGATTGCTCTCGTATAAGTAGATTATAAGATAGAATCAGCAAAACGCAAGGGATAAAATTTTAAACATGATAATAAACCTTACATAATAATCCATAGAATATCCAAACTTTCGGAAGTGGACATACAAATTCCCTTACTTTGAATCATAGACTGATAACAGGCTCTGTTGCAGAATTCCCATTTTCCGCTGAAGGGGAGGTGAAATCCATTCCTCTTGTCGTTCGTTCAACTGTCAACGCTACAGGTGCAATTACGTTCACGGGCAATACACTTGGACTAAGCCGTTCTGAAACGGCAGGAGTGCCAGGGACGCAAGACAGTATCGGAGGATTTACAACGATTAATACGGCTTCCACTTATGGAACGTACCCGGCAGGTACAACCAGTCTGTACCAAAGCAACAGCTCAGCAGCGATTCTGGTTCTGCCTGCGGGAAGTACTGTTCTTTATGCGGAGTTGATCTGGGGCGGGAGTTATATTAACGGGACGGTTAACCTCAGTTCGGCAATCAATAACCCGGTTACGTTTACTACCCCTGCGGGCACATCCAGTGTTACGCCTGACCCGGCCACATATAATCAGTTCGACCTTGGCAACAACGCAGCGGGGTATGTCCGATCGGCTAACGTGACCACCCTTGTACAAAATGGGGGAGCAGGTACATATGTCACCGGGGGAGTCGTAGGAACGATTGTAATCACCAATGATGCTACAGCGAATCATGCAGGCTGGACGCTGGGCGTTATTTATCAAAATGGAAATCTACCTTTTCGTAACATGTCTTTACGTGCGGGAGGAGTACTGGTTCAAGCTAGTTCGGCACCGGTTGTTACGACGCTTACTGGTTTTGCAACACCCATCTCAGGAGCTTTGGGGGGCAGGGCGCTCTTCAGTGCACAGGAAGGGGATGCGAACCGCACAGGAGATCAGGCGTTATTTGGAGCGACATCCGCAACTTCAGTTGCATTGTCCGGGCCCAACAATCTAGCGGCCAATTTTTTTGCGTCACAAATTAATGGGGATTCGGGTGCCCTGAATACGACAGGTACCTTTGGAACTCGCAACCAGATTAATGGAGCACCCGGGACCAATATTGTCGGGGGACGTCAGGGCTGGGATATTACCAATGTGGATGTGTCCGCAAGGCTGATTAACAATCAGTCTTCAGCTGTCTTGACACTTACCACATCAGGGGATGCGTACATCGTGAATGGTAACGCCATTCAGGTCGATATTAACGCACCGCGGATTACTGTCGCGAAGTCATTTATAGCAACGGGCGCAGTTGCCGGAGATACAGTCACGTATACAGCGACCATTACGAATGGTGGCTCGGCTAGTGCAGCCAGTGTGGTTCTGTCGGATACGCTGCCTGTCGGTTTAACCTTTGTACCTGGAAGCATTACGGTAGGAGGTGTCTCAAGGCCAACACTGGATGTGACATCAGGTATACCATTAGGCTCTTTGGCGCTCAATAGCAGTGTTGTCGTTACTTACCGAGCTCAGATTACAAACGATACAAGCACTTTACAACTCGTCAATTCCGCAAATGCCGCATTTACTTTTCAGAGTGTTGCTGGTGGTCCGGTGATTAGTGGGGTTATTCCTTCCAATAATTCAACGCTTCCTGTATATTCACCGAATCTCTCTATCGTAAAATCAGCGAATACCACGAATGCAACGGTAGGGGATCAGGTAACCTATACGCTTCAGGTGACGAATGGAGGAAATGTAGGAGCAAGTGTGACGATTGCTGATAATATCCCAGCTGGCAGTTCCTATGTAGCTGGTAGTTTCCGTGTCAATGGAACGGTGGTGGCAGGAGCCAATCCTGCTGCAGGTGTCAATTTGGGTACACTGGCTGCAGGGAGCGTGACAACCATTACGTTTCAAGTGCTGGTGACCAACCTGCCAACACCGCCCACATTGGTTGATCAGGCGACTGCTTCGTATTCGTTTAACTCACCAGACGGAAGAACCATCACGGGCTCAGCGGCATCAAACACACTAACCATCCCGGTAACTCTGCCGAATGTGACGGTTCTCAAAACAGCAACGGTTACGGATGTTGCTGTCGGAGAGACCTTCACGTATTCAGTGGTCACGACCAACGGGGGCATACAGCCGATCACGAATGCAATATTGTCAGATAGTCTTCCAACAGGGCTGAACTTTGTCCCTGGAAGCGTCACGGTTCGGGGTACAAGTGTGCCGTCAGCTAACCCCGCCAGCGGAATCGCTTTAGGAACATTAAATGCAGCGACCTCCGCAACGGTGACTTTTCAGGTAAGTGTGCAGTCCGTACCAGCAGGAGGATCACTTCTTAATCGGGCCTCTGTGTCTTACAGTTCAGGAACATTTACAGGCATTTCAAATTCTAATTCAATAACCACACCTGTGTATCAGCCTGTGATTAACATTGTGAAATCGGCAAGTCAGACCAACGCAACACAGGGAGATCAGCTTGCTTATACACTCGTTGTCAGCAATACAGGAAATATTGCGGCTCAAGTCAATGTGACAGATACAATTCCGGCAGGCCTTACATTTGTGCCGGATTCAGTAACGGTTAACGGCACAGCTAGACCAGGAACAAGTCCGCTAACGGGGATTACACTGGGAAGCATTTTGCCTGGAGGAAGCGCAACCGTGATATTTCGTGCCACATTGACTAGCATTCCTTCTCCACCTGTATTAGAAAATCAAGGGTCTGCTACTTACACATATCAGCTTCCAAGTGGCCGAAATCTATCTGGCAGTTCCAGTTCCAATGTCGTCCGTATCCCTGCTTCCGCGCCTAATATCACCTTATCGAAAACAGTAAACACCACAGACGGCACAGTTGGAGATGCTCTCACATACAGGGTTGTTATCACAAACGCTGGTGGGGCTACTGTACAAAATCTGGTACTCTCCGACACACCTTCATCCGGCTCCGAATTCATAGCGGGAACGGTTACAGTGAACGGAGTGGTGCAAAGTAATGCCAGTCCTGTCGCAGGTATCGCCTTAGGGACTTTGAGCACTTCCGCGAGTGTTACAGTGACGTACCAGACTAGAATTACTGCTGTTCCGCCGTCAGGTGTCGTGAGCAACAGGGCAAGTGCCGCCTTTACTTCAGGCAGCTTTAACGGTGTGTCTTCATCTGTAACGGTGAACACCCCCGTCTATCAACCGGTCATTCAAGTGTTGAAGTCAGCAAGTACGTCAAGTCTGACGGTGGGAGACACATTCAACTACAATGTTCAAATTACCAATACCGGCAATATCCCGGCAGTCGTTACCCTGACCGATCCGGTTCCTGCCGGGGCCATATTTGTGACAAACAGTGTTTTGATTAATGGAAACCCGTCACCAGGTGTGAGTCCGAATACAGGAATCAGCCTGGGAACACTGGCTGCTGGAGCGTCCGTAACGCTGTCTTTTCTGTCCACCGTCACAAGTCTGCCCGATCCAAGGCAGTTAATTAACCAGGCAGTTGCCTCATACAGCTTTACACTGCCAAGTGGAAGAGTTATTGCTGGCTTTGTTCCATCCAATACGGTGACGATTCCGGTCTCTTTGCCTAACGTCAGCATCGTTAAAACGGATAACGCTGATTATGCCGTGTCCGGAGATGTGATCCGTTATACTTCTGTGATTCGAAATAATGGAACCACTGCTGTGAATAACGTCATTTTTATCGATCCATTGCCTTCGAACACCCCATTTATATCCGGAAGTGTCCTGGTGAACGGCATTGCTTCACCGCTCTCCAATCCGACCGCCGGCATCCCAATCGGTACTTTGGCCCCGGGAGCTGAAGTTACCGTAACTTTTGAGGTGAGGATAACTATGCCGATCCCTTCCCAGATTAACAATCAGTCGACGGTCAGCTTTACTTCCGGCTCTTTCTCGGGTTCATCATCTTCCAATACAACACAGACCCCTGTCATACAGCCGCAAATTGCACTAGTCAAAACGGCAAACACCATCAATGCAACCGTGGGAGATACTGTTGTTTATACGATAACGGTGAGCAATACCGGAAATCTGCAAGCAAATGTTACCGTAACGGATACGATCCCGGCAGCGACAACCCTTGTGCCCAATAGTGTTGTTGTCTCGGGTGTACCGCAGCCGGGAGTTACGCCAGGCGCTGGCATTCCGGTAGGCGTTGTAGCGGCAGGGGCAACAGCCATTGTAACGTTTGCGGTTGTTGTGGATACTTTGCCATCTCCGCAACAACTTAGTAACTTTGCTTCATCGACGTTTACATTTACGCCGCCTGACGGTCGAACGTTGACAGGAACGGCAACGTCCAACACACTTACTTTTCCGGTTTCATCGCCTAACGTAAGTGTAGTTAAAAGCACGGTATCTACCGCTGCAACCGTGGGAGATACCATTGTTTATTCCGTATTGGTGACTAATAGCGGTATTGCACCTGTCAACAGTGTGCAGTTCTCTGACCCGATTCCGTCTGGTGCTTCATTTGTTCCAGGCACTGTAACGATAAATGGTGTGGCACAACCCGCAGCAAGTCCGTCAGGTGGAATACCGCTAGGTACCCTTGCACCAGGCGGAACGGTAACCGTTACATTTAGCGTCATTGTTAACGGAATTCCTACGAATAATCAGTTGAGTAATCGGTCAACGGTTACGTTCACTTCCGGAACATTCTCGGGTACAACGTTCTCGAATACCGTCTTAACTCCGGTATTCCAGCCCGTATTAGTCGCTCAGAAAACAGCCAGTACTCAGAATGCCACCGTAGGTGATACGGTCAGTTATACGATTAGTGTGAATAATCAGGGGAATTATGGAGCGCAGATTAACCTGACCGATAATTTGCCAGCAGGTACAGTGCTTGTGCCGAACAGTGTTATCGTCAATGGTCAGCCACTGCCAGCTGCCAGTCCGACAACGGGTATTCCTGCCGGGGCGGTTGCAGCCGGTGCGACAACGACGATTACTTTTTCGGTTGTCATAGACACACTTCCAAGCCCGCAACAACTTGTGAATCAGGCTTCAGTTGCTTTATCGTTCACCTTGCCAGATGGGAGAACTATCAACAGATCCGTGCTCTCTAATGTACTGACAATCCCGGTGTCGGCTCCTGACGTAAATGTTGTCAAATCCACCACTTCCACAGCCGCTTCTGTGGGGGATATCGTAACCTACAGCATTGCAGTGACCAACAATGGAATTGCCAATGTCAGCAATGTCATATTTACCGATGCTTTGCCTGCAAGTACAGTACTCGCGCCTAGCGGTGTATTTGTGGATGGAGTGCTACGACCCAATGCAAATCCTTCCACAGGCATTACTTTGGGTTCCATTGCACCTGGAGCTACCGTAACCGTTGTATTTAGTGTAAGTGTGACAAGTCTGCCTTCACCGGCAATATTGAACAATCAATCAACGGTAAGTTTTACCTCAGGAGCATTCTCAGCGACTACGTTTTCCAACACGGTATCAACCCCGGTATATCAGCCTATTTTGGCTGCAGTTAGAACAGGGGATCAAGCTATTGCCACGGTGGGGGATACGGTAATCTATAGCATTGCTGTCACAAATACCGGAAACTATGGTGCTTCTGTGACACTGACCGATACCATTCCTGCCGGTACAGAGTTTGTGCCGAACAGTGTCGTAATTAATGGGGCATCGGCGCCTGGCGCTGACCCTGCTTCTGGAATTTCACTTGGTGTGGTCTCCACTACGACCATCGTCACTTTTTCAATCGTCATCACAACGCTACCCGTAAGTCAGTCCATTACAAATCAGGCGTCAGCAACCTTTACGTATACGTTACCGGATGGAAGAACACTTGGGGGAAGTATTACTTCGAACGCTCTGATTATTCAAGTCTCTGCACCGAATGTCACTGTTGTGAAAACAACAACATCTACAGATGCCGTCGTAGGCGACACCATTGTTTATGAGATGGTTGTGACCAACAGTGGTATAGACCCGGTCAACAATATCGTCCTGACAGACCCGATCGATCCGGCGACCACTTTTGTTACGGGAAGTGTGCTGGTTAACGGCATACCTCGTGCTTCGGCGAACCCGGCACTTGGCATTGCACTCGGTACGCTGGCTCCTGGGGAGTCGGTTGCGGTATCCTACGCGGTCCGTGTTAACTCACTTCCGACGCCGCCGCAAGTCAGCAGCCAGTCTTCCGTAAGTTTTACATCAGGTGTGTTCTCCGGAGCAGCGTATTCCAATACGGTTGTTACTCCAATCTATCAGCCCATTATTGCCGTTTCCAAAACAGCAAGCACATCCAACGCTACGGTTGGTGACGACATCGTGTATTCATTTACAATTAACAACAGCGGTAACCTTGTTGCCAACCTTACATTAACAGATAACATTCCAACTGGTGCGGTGCTTCTCCCGAACAGTGTTCTGATCGATGGTGTTCCGCAGCCGGGGGCTAATCCCGAAACGGGTATCGTCGTAGGCAACATCCCCCCTGGTGGCTCTGTAAACGTTACGGTCACCCTGGGCGTAACGGTCGATTCGTTGCCTCAAAATCAGCAGTTGAGCAACCAAGCAGTCGCAAATTATACGTTTAGTCCGCCAGACGGACGCGTACTATCGGGAACGGTATCATCCAATGTACTTATCATTCCTGTATCAGCTCCAAATGTAGTTGTTGCCAAGAGCACTAGTGCGATTGATGCTGTCGTTGGTGATGTAATCACGTATACGGTAGTGGTGACCAATAGTGGCATCGAAACGGTGAATAACGTGGTTATGGTCGACCCGGTACCTGTCGGTACTGTATTTGTGCCGGGGAGCGTTGTCGTGAACGGTGTGGCGAGACCGACGGGTAATCCGAATACGGGTATAACTTTAGGTTCCATTGCTGCTGGAGCTTCTACTACAGTTACATTCAATGTAGAGGTTGTGGTGATATGAGCGAAATTCCAGGTACGTTGTCCCACTGGTTAAAGAATCAGTCCCTGGTTCGATTCAGCTCGGGTACGACTGAACTGGAACAGGTGGCTTATTCCAACACCGTTGTGACACCATGGATCGGCCCCAGGCTTAAGGTAAGCAAACAATGCAATGTAACGACAGCAGCCTTGGGCCAATCTCTGACTTATCAGATTGAGATTGTAAACACGGGAAACCGCACGGCAATTGTCCGTGTGGTAGACCCGCTCTCTCAGGAAACCTCGCTTCTGCCGAACAGCGTGCTGAGGGATGGCATCCCGTTGCCGGGAGTGTCACCCACGCAGGGATTACCTCCGGCAGAAATAGCACCTGGTGCAGTGCTGACCTATCATTTTCAAGTCGTTATTGTGCGAGTGCCTGAGAATCTCACGTTATTGAACCAGGCGGAAGTGAAATATGAGTTTGTCACAACAGACAACAGAACGGTTAACGGGACGGAAAAGTCCAACGTTGTTGAAGTTCGTATCGAAACATCGCGGCTCGAAGTAAGTTTGCAAGTGGACCGAAGCAACACGTTTGCTGGAGATATCTTGATGTATACGGTGCTGGTGAGCAATCCGGGGTTTGCCGCAGCGACTGATGCCGTATTAACAGTGAGGTTACCCCAAGGTGCCATCTTTATCCCGGCAAGTGTGACGATTAACGATATGTTCGCACCACAAGTCACACCGGATGCTGGAATTGATCTTGGTAATATCGGGCCAGGAAGTGTGGTTCGAGTGCAGTATCGAGTACAGGTAACTGTAACTCAGGCGACAGGTTCACAAGCGCCGGATCAATTATCAAGTGAAGCTGTCTTAAGATACATTACTGCAGGGAAACAAGAAGTAGTATATTCCAATGTGGTCACACTGATTATTGTTGAACCTCAAATTTCTGTTGTCAAAACGGTCTCTCCTGTAATAACGACATCAGGAGATACGGCGCAATATCATATCACCGTGTCCAACCAAAGCAATTATGCGGTGGATGCCAAACTACAGGATGTTTTGCCTGCGGCGCTAGTCTTTGTTGAAGGTAGTCTCAGCTGGAATGGAGTCAAACGTCCAGGTTCGAACCCGAATACAGGGATAAACTTGGGCACATTAACTGCCCGCTCCGAGCTACATATTCAATTTGAAGCTCAGGTGGAGAACGAAGTGGCCGGGGCAGTGATTTCCACGCAACACAGTTATGTGAATCGCGCCGTATTACTATACACATTCCGCTTGCCGGATTCTCGTAGAGTTCAACGCAGACTTATCTCAAATGAAGCTGTTCTGGAGGTCAGATTGCCTGTCATTCAGGTTCATGTGGAGGTATTTCCCCCTATTGTTGAGCAGGGAGGCACGGTCACTTTCAACGTAAGTGTCAGTAATACGGGTTCGTTGCCTGCACGCGTGCAGTTGGGCAATATTCTGCCTCAGGGAGCTAAATGGGTGGGGCAGGAGAGTGGTCCGATGCAGTTAAATGTCCCCGAATATTCGACTCCAAGGTATCTTCACATTGGTGAGCTCGGCGCAGGATCGGTAAAAGAGTTTGCTTATCTTGTGCAACTTGCTCCTGAACAAACGGGTGTTCTGCAAGGGACCTTGACGGCCCTATACACGTATGAGTGGAATGCACAACGACGCTCGGGAGAGACTAGATCGAACGAATACACCATACTGGTTGAAGCTCAAGATGAGTAAAAGATGATGGGAACGGAATACAAGTTAAATATATACGAAGGAATCGACCGAAAAAAAGGTGTTATGGCATTACACACACGTAAATGAATGGTATACTAATTGAATACGCACTCGGCAAGCAACCGTGGAATCGGGACGTCGTAGTAGAGGAGGTAGCTGTTTTGGCCAAAGCAAAAGTCGCAAAAAGACCCACACGGGATGAGTTCGAACTGGAGGAATTAGGGAATCAACTTGTGGAGGCTTTTCATGAGCGCTCAGAAGTGTTATTGACCGTCTGGGGTAAGGAGGAGCAGGTACAGGGTATTATTGTAAAAATGGACTCCCGTACACGCCTTGTACATGTTGAGCATACGGAAGAAGAATTCACGGCGAAGGTGCCTTTTATGGATATCATGCAGGTACAGTCGCCACGGTACTGATTCAAAATGAATTCAAACGAATTTTAACAATGGGGCATTCGCCCTGTCAAAGTTTTGTTCTCTGCATAAGATAACCCATACCTGTTGCAGAGGAGGTACAATCAATGAGCGAAGTTTTAGGTGGAGAAACAAGAGGTTACGGCTATGGTGGTTTCACTTCTGTAGGCGCGATTCTGGTTCTGTTCATCCTGTTGGTAATCATCTCCAAAGCGTTCTTGGTATAATCATTTTTATAAAAATGATAAAAGAAAGCTCTGCCGTCATGGCAGAGCTTTTTTATTATTATGTTCCGTGAATTCGTCCTTTGACGAATAATGTAGAAAATCGGATGCAAGCTACTTTCGTGTTGTGTTAAAATGAAAACATTCCCACAGAAAGAGGTGTTTTTTCATGAGTCAAGAACTGACAGCGTCTTTAAACGAGCAGATGAACTTCGAGTTTTACTCTGCTCATGTATACATGGCGATGGCTGCGTATTGTTCCAGTAAAAGCCTGGATGGATTCGCTAATTTTTTCCTCGTACAAGCGGAAGAAGAACGTTTCCATGGCATGAAAATTTATAAATTTCTGAATGACCGCGGACATCGTGCTACACTGGCTGCGATGCCTGAACCGAAAAACGAATACAACTCCATGCTGGATGTGTTTGAACACGGTTATGCACACGAACAGCAAAACACGAAGAAATTTTATGCGCTGGCAGATATCGCGCTGAATGAGCGTGAACACGCAACCATGTATTTCTTGAAATGGTTCATCGATGAACAGGTTGAAGAGGAAGCTTTGTTTGATAACATCATTCAGAAGCTGCGCCGCATTGAGAATGACAGCAACGCCTTCTACATGCTGGATGCAGAGTTCAGCAAACGTTCATTTACGGCTCCTGCGGAGTAAGCAGAGCTAAACATCAAAGCGTATATTCGTAACATTACATACCGTATAGCCTACTACTGTATCCCTAGAAGGAGTACCAAGTCATTTTATAAAATGGTCAGTGCTTCACTCAGGTTGTGGTGTATACGGAAGAAAGCTTGCATTCGTGCAAGCTTTTTTGCTGTGTTCAATCCTCCTAAATTCATTATAAGTCTATCAGAATATAAAAATAGGGTAATAAATAATATGTCAACATTGATCTATGGATACAGATGCTAGGTTGGAGATCAAATCTATCAAAATCGTTTTAATTTTTAAGTTTATCTGACAAAAGTGTAACTCATCCGTAGCCTTTGAAGCGAGAAGAGTGAAAGGTGTCTCTGATACTATTAAAATTAATCGCCAAGGGATACGAGTTAAGAGGATACACACACCCGGGTAAAAACACACACAAGGGAGACTATTATTATGCTACAACTTCGTAAATCATTCGTTGCTACACTTGCTATTTTACTTCTGTTTCCGTTGTTATTGTCGCCACAGTCTGCATCGGCCACAGCGTCATCCGCCGATAAATCAAACTCTAAGGCCAGTACGAAAATTTTATATCTGACTTTTGATGATGGCCCTACAGCACATACCGATCAACTTCTCGATATTTTGGATCAATATAAAGTTAAAGCTACCTTTTTCATGCTCGGGCCTCATATGGAGCAATATCAGAAAGCAACGAAGCGTATTGTCAAAGAAGGACATGGACTTGGATTGCATGGTGTAACCCATGTGCCAAGCAAATTTTATAAAAATGCTTACAGCGGATTGAAAGAAATGCAACAAGCCAATAAAAGCTTGAATAAGGTTGCAGGTGTTAAAACGAGTCTTGTACGCACGCCCTATGGCAGTAAACCTTATTTGAAACCTGCTTATCGTAACGTGCTTCTAGCGCAGGGAGGATTTCATCTGTGGGATTGGAATGTTGACTCACTCGACTGGAAATACAAAAAGGATCATCAGAAAGTTTACAACAACGTCATGCAGCAAGTTCACAACGTCCACAAAAATGGTACCACGCCTGTAGTACTTATGCATGATCAGGAGGCTACGTTGAAAGTATTGCCTCAAGTATTGAAAACATTGAAGGCGGAAGGATATCAATTCGAAATTTTAACCAAAAATGTGCAACCGGTGAATTTCTGGAATGACAAGCGCTGAGAACAGGTTACTTGAAACGAAAAACTAAAAACTGGGCCGGTGCAATCATTAGGAGGTATACATCATGAAAAAACAATCGATATGGATGACCATTCCGGTGACGACAGCCGTTGTGCTCGCGCTGGCTGGATGCGGAGGGCCAGACTCCAATCAGCCATCAACAAGTGGGCAAACATCTACAACAACCGGTAGTGAGCAAACGCAGTCTGGCAGCGGGAACTCCGCTTCTTCCGATGATTCTTCTGCTTCAACGGTCAAAGACAGCACAGCCAATTCAAACACGAATGAAAGTACAACTCATTCAGAGTTATCCGATGTTGACGAAGTGGTAAAGGCTGTTCGTAATGAGTTGAAGAATCAGGATGTGTCACTTCCGACAACCCTCCCATTAGCTAAGGGTCAGTATTTGGGCGCAGCCATTACAACAAATACGATAGATGCTTCACATGTAAACTTCTATACAGGAGACAAACCAACGACTTTAAATGATCCCTCATTTACGAAGTCAAACAGTAAAACGCCTTGGTTAGCCAGTTATGAAGTGAAAACCTATGAGAATCCCGATCAAACGGACTTATTCCCTCAAACGGATGTGCAAAACATACCGAAAGATATGAGTGTGGATTTGGGACACGGAATTAAAGGTATGGTGGAAGGTGCCGCAGGGAGTCAGTATCTGACATGGCAAGAGGGCCGGTGGACATTACAGATTCGATCTGTGTCTGAGGATCAGATGAACAACCCAGGGATTGCGAAGAAAATGGTTGAGTATCTGGAGTCACATACGCTTCCTGCCCCCAAAGACAAAGGATTTGTGGACGTGCAATATGCTAGTGGCGGAAAAAGCGTGCGTGTTGCAATTTCATGGCAAGACGGCAAACGAATTCATCAGTTGAAAACAGACCAAGTTCCACTGGATGCGCTTGGCATGGTTGTGTCGGTAAAATGATGGCTTATTGCATGGACGTATCTCAATGATGATCGCGAACAGTCAAACCAAAGGCAAATAACCAAAAAAAGCTTGGCACAAGAGGAACCTTCTTGAGCCGAGCCTTTTTGGTTATTGCGTTTCTGATGCAAGGTAATGGGGACCGTTTATCGTTTGCGTCCATTACCGGCTCCTTCACTTAAACCACCCTTTTTCTTTGGAACGGGTGATCGCTTCAATGCGGTTACTTGCATTCAATTTGTTAAGAATAATCGAGATGTAATTCCGAACAGTGCCCGTTGTAATGAACAAGTGTCCGGCAATTTCCTTCGTGTTTTTTCCGTCAGCCATGAGGCCAAGCACAGCGTGTTCACGTTCGGTTAATGGATTTTCCTCTACATAAGCTTCATCGACCAGATCAGGAGCGAAGATGCGTCTGCCATTCATCACTTGACGAATCGCTTCGGCGAGCTCTTCTATAGGGCTGTCCTTAAGCAAATAACCGCGAACACCGCCTTTAAGCGCACGTTCGAAATATCCGGTTCTGGCAAACGTGGTAAGAATAATGACTTTGCAGTTCATGCCTTTGAGTTCCTCGGCAGCTTCTAACCCACTCTTAACAGGCATTTCGATATCCATTAAACAGATATCAGGCGCATGTTGTTGTACGAGCGCAAGAGCTTCCTGGCCATTGCTAGCTTGTCCAACAACCTCCATGTCTTCCTCCAGATTAAGTAGCGAAGATAATGCGCCTAGCATCATGCGCTGATCTTCAGCAATGACGATTCTGATCATTCTTCTGCCTCCTTTATCGGTTTGCGTACCAGCTTGGGCACATGGATGATCAGCGATGTACCTTCGATTCCTGTACCTGACCGAATGTCCATGCAGCCGTTCACAAATTCCAGTCGTTCTTTCATGCCGAGAATGCCCGTTCCGCGTCGATCTTGCTTGCGCGTGCGCTCCATGCCTATCCCATTATCGTCTACGGTTAAGACATTGTGGGAAGGGGTTTCTTTAATTCCAATAATACACCTCGTAGCCTGACTGTGTTTGACTACATTAGTCACCGCTTCCTTTAAACACATTCCGAGCACATTTTCATTTAATTGAGAGGT
This sequence comes from Paenibacillus sp. NN59, assembly GCF_057597225.1. Lineage (NCBI taxonomy): Bacteria > Bacillati > Bacillota > Bacilli > Caryophanales > Paenibacillaceae > Paenibacillus > Paenibacillus sp. NN59. The sequence continues at coordinate 2,870,955 of NZ_CP199678.1, forward strand.
GTCCTGTAGCTTGGGGTTGCCTTGTAAAATAAATTCAATGGAAGCGGCTTTCAGAATCTGCTCCGCCCGGAACATCTCATCCACAAGTTGCGTTCCGCGCATCGTTGTAACCATCTCGCGAACTTCCTTCAAAGCTGTGCTTGCTGTCTGTCTAAGTTCATTCAGTTCAATGATGGCTTGATCCGGATTTTTGCGAAGCAAGCGCTTGGCCAGATCGGTTTTGAGACCGATCAGCGAGAGCTTTTGCCCCAGTGTATCGTGTAAGTCTCGTGCAATCCGTTGACGCTCTTCCATTTTCACCAGATCGTCCAGCCGTTTGTTCGCACTTTCCAGCTGGCCTTCTAGTTGCTCTCGCTTGTTTTTATTGTACGTGCTAATCGGTAGGAGAATAGAGGCCATCAGGCTGATAAAGACAAATGGAAACTGGCTGAGCAGCATTGAGTTTTGATTGATAAAACCATAATTGACCGTAAGGAAGCTTGCACCGAGATTTACCGAGTAAAGGGTGAAAAATCCAGCTTTATTTTTAATATTGCCAATAAAAAAAGCGAGAAATAATGAGAAATAAGCATAATCATATGCAATCGTCATCGTAATGGATATGGCAATCAGTAGTCCGATCCACATGTAGACCTGCCAGCCCTTGGTAATGAAGGCCAGTAGATAACACACGAAAAATACAAGAATAATGATAATGCCGGTCACCAGTGTCCACAATTGCGAATATTGAGAGATGTAGTAGAAGGGCAGAATGAAAAAAACAAGCCATACATATGGATTCAACCCTGTATTTTTATAAAATAGTTGCGACCACTTCTGAATATCATTCTCCTCCTTGAAAAAGGTGTTACTGGACTTTAGCCTGACTGTAGCATGACTGCTGTCCGAATACAAGAAAACGAATCCGACAGAGCCTAAGGCTTCTCTGTCAGACCCGCTTGATTAGTTACCCGAATAGGATTCGGAATATACTTTTTGCGTGATGCTTGTTTCAGCTCTCTGAAACTGATGAATTGTTTATGCTCTTCATCCCACAGACGGAAGCGGAGTGCAACCAGACTGGAACGTAGTGTGATCGTTGTGGCCTTCTGCAAAGGCGGTGTTGAGTTATGTGCTTCTTCCAGATAGTAGTTCGGCACACGTGGGCTCAAGTGATGCACATGGTGGAATCCAATATTTCCGCTGATCCATTGTAGCAACTTCGGCAGCTTGTAATAGGAGCTTCCTTCTACTGCTGCTTTGACATAACTCCATTCGTCTTCGTGTTCGAAATATGTCTCTTCAAACTGGTGCTGTACGTAGAACAGCCAGATGCCAAAGAAACCGGAGAAGAAAAATACGGGTGCTTGCACCATGACAAAAGCTTGCCATCCAATCAGCCAGCACATAAAGCTATATAGAGCAATGATTAGAATTGTTGTTAAATGGGTATTAATTCTTTCCTTGCGTCTTGCCGCTTTGCGGTTAAAACGATAGGCAAACAGAAACACATAGATCGGTCCAATGCCAAACATGATCACCGGGTTACGATACACACGATAGAAGAGACGCATCCAAGGTGTTGCAGACTTATATTCATCGACGGTCATAACCCAGATGTCACCTACACCGCGTTTATCCAGATTGCCGCTTGTTGCATGGTGGATCGAGTGCTCTGCTTTCCATTGCTGGTAGGGAGTCAAGGTTAATACGCCCGTGATGGTGCCGAGAATATCGTTAGCCCGTTTGCTTTTGAAGAATGAGCCGTGACAGCAGTCATGAAAAATAATAAACGTTCGAAGCACGAATCCCGATGCCACTAGTGCAATAGGGAACGTAAGCCAGTACGAGATCGATAAGCTGTAATATGCAGCTGCCCATAATATAAAGAGCGGGACTAATGTATTGATTAATTGACGAATGCTAAGTTTGAGATCGTTTTTTTCAAAAGGTGTAACTTCTTTTTTTAGCGCCATTTCTTTGCTTCTACTCATACATGTTCCTCCTTATGCGTACAAACCATAGCGGTCTGTACCCTGCCGATTCCCGATAATGCTCTTTTAGGAAGCGTTTTTATCATTGTAAAAGAATGCGCGCATGACGGTAAGTCACAAACGTCAGCCTGCTGTAATGACAAATATCAAGTATCGACCATGACATTTGTCATGGTCAGTTTCCGTTTTACATGATACAGAGCGTGAAAAGATGGCGTTTTCAAATTTCCTTTGCACAAATGACGCAACAATTTGTATTATGTATACAAATTTTGCGAAGAGCATGGTAGAATCTATCCTGGAGTGTATATGACAGATTATTAGGTAGAGAGTTAATTTAGATGTATTAGTTAAGGTAAGGCGATTAATTAGAAGATTTAGATAAGCTATTATTTTTGGATGGATTGGATGGAGCGCCGAATGAAAAGAAGAATCACGGATATTTTATTTATTATGGCTGGTGCGTTTCTGTTTGCGCTGGCGGTAAACTTGTTTGTCATCCCCAATGATCTGGCAGAGGGAGGCGTAACAGGGATCACGATCATTTTGTATTATCTCTTTCACTGGTCTCCCGGACTGATGAACCTGATTCTCAACGGTATATTACTACTCGTAGGTTATAAGTTTTTGGATCGAACCACGACAGTGTATACGATTATTGCGGTTATCTTTAACTCGCTCTTCCTGCACCTGACAGAAAGCTGGAGCATTGCATCAGATGAGCTATGGGTTAATACCATTTTTGCAGGTGTATTTGCAGGTCTCGGGATCGGTTTAATTGTTAAAGTAGGAGGAACAACGGCAGGCACGGTCATTCTGGCACGGCTTGCGAACAAATACCTGGATTGGAATATCAGCTACGGATTGCTTTTCTTTGATCTGATCGTGGCATTCTCTTCTTACTTTATCATTGGGCCACAGGGTTTGATGTGTACGATTGTATTGCTATTCGTTGGAACGAAAACGATGGAATTTATTATTGAAGGATTGAATCCGAAAAAAGCAGTTATGATTATCTCATCGAAGCAGGATCAGATCGCGAAGCAGGTCATTGAGAAGATGGATCGTGGGGTTACAGTTCTGTCCGGCCACGGTTATTATACGAAGAATCCGAAAGAGATTTTGTATATTGTGATCAGCAAGCAAGAAGTTCCAATGCTGAAGAAAATTGTACGTGCAGAGGATGAGATTGCGTTTATCACCATTCATGACGTGCGCGACGTATTCGGGGAAGGTTTTATCGAGCTTTCGAAGTCATAATATATGATATTGTACAGGTTCAAGCGTGGATAAGGACGAAGTGGGGAAACCATTCCCATTTGGTCCTTTTTGCGTTGTGGATTTACGGAAAATGTGCTGTACACACTTCAAAGTGGATGATATATTGAATTTAATTCGTTAAGAAACTTAACTAACTATGGAGCGGAGGTGATAAAATGGCTGGCACACCGCAATATATCCGTAATCTGAATGAAAACTTGATTATGGATGCCTTGATTACACAAGGCTCCATGTCGAGAGCGGATATCAGCCGTCAAACAGGACTTAGTAAACCGACAGTATCATCAGCGGTAGAGCACCTGATTGAGCGTAATCTGGTGAAGGAGACAGGTCGGGCAGACAATGCCCAAGGGCGCAAGGCCACGTTAATTCAATTTAATGAAACAGCTTATTATGTCTGCGGTATTGATATCGGGGCTACACGAATTCGAATTGCCCTGTCTGACCTGAATGGGCAAATCATTGCGTATGATACCTATCCGCCAATTGATCCAGATCAGTACGTGCAGTTCAACTCAGCAATCGTACAGTCCTCTGGAAAGGTCGAAGTCGAGGGTGGGTATGAGACATCTGTTGTCTCTGAGGTGCCTGTACTTCGCTTGTTACACAGCTATGTGGATCAGCTGCTTCAGAACAATCGCCTTCAGTGGAGTGATCTTCGCTGCATTGGGTTTGGAATTCCAGGTGTTGTCTTGCCTGTCTCAGGCAAGATTAGCCGGATTGTTGACCCGCTTGCAGGCATGGAGCAGGACTTCTCCCGTGATGCCTTAGCTCGTGCTTTTCCATGTGATATTATGCTGGACAATGATGTGAATCTCGCTGCGCTTGGGGAATATAGAAAGGGAGCTGCGATGAATTCGCCTTTGTTCATATTTTTCTCCATTGGGGCGGGAACGGGTGCAGGGATTATGGTTCAGGGTCATTTATTACATGGCTTGGGGGGACTAACTGGTGAAGTAGCTGAGATGCGGATGCAGGATGGCCGCCGTCTGGAAGATGTGTTGTCGGCTGATGGGCTGATAAGCCTGGCGAAGCGACATTACTTAAAAGGCCTTTTAAGTTCAGACATGCAACCTGAGGATATCTTTGCGGCGACTCGTAGCGGAGAGGGATGGGCTATAAGCATGATGAAGGAGTACAGTCAGATGATCGCTTCGGCGTTGCGTCAGATTAGCACGTTGCTTGCCCCTGAATTAATCGTGCTTGGAGGCGGCATTGGCGGGAATGGTGATGTATTGTTACCTCTGCTAAGGAAAGCTGTTGCCGAACAATTTCCGGTGCAACCACAGCTGATATGTTCGGATCTTGGAGAGCGAGCGGTCGTTACAGGGGCTGTGCAAGTAGCTTTGCAACATACATTGATGAAGCTTAAACAAGCGACGACTGAAGAGTAGAAATCAAAGAAAATAAGTTTTGAACCGTTGTACTACCAATAATAAAGAACAGATCTGCCAAGGAGGAAGTGTAATGACAGAAGCACAGCTTGAAGGGTTCGAAGCGAAAGGCTCATGGGTCGCCGGTATTGACATCGGAGGAACCAAAATACTGATGTTGTTATCCAAACAGAAATGCGGTGGAGAAGTGCATGAGCGCAGATTGCCAACACAATCCGCGGAGCAACCGGAACTGTTTTTCCAGTGGTTATTCACGGAATTAAAAACGTTCTGTGTAGAGATTGGATGTGATTGGGATCGGCTCGCGGGTGTAGGGCTAGGTTTCCCGGGTGTTATTTTGCAAGATGAAGCTGTGCTTCGGAATGCTCCTGCATTCCAGTGGCCCGAAGAAGATATTCGCCCGATTATCGCCAAATACTACAGCGGAAAGATCGTTCTGGATAACGATGTGAACATGGCGGCCATGGGAGAAGTGGATCAGGGGGCAGCCAAAGGACATCGTCATAGTGTAATGGTAACCGTAGGTACAGGCATTGGCGCTGCGCTCGTGCTCAATGGAGAATTGCACAGTGGGCAGCACGGTGCGGCCGGTGAGATAGGACATTTTATCACAGGTGATGAGGGACTGAGTTCCGAATATGTAGCAGATGGTGATGCCTTCGGTGTATTTGAACAAGTGACGTCGGGGACCGGCATTACGGAGCGGGCAAGGCATTATTTTAATTCGGGTAAGGGAAGTGAACTATCCCTGATCTGGAGTCTGGCCGGAGGCGAAGTGCAACAGATTGAAGCAAGACATGTGTTCAAGGCGGCGGAGTCAGGCGATGTAGCTGCACTTGAAATTCTGGAACTGCCTATGCGTTATATGGCAAGAGGACTCGCGAATATTACGGCGCTGCTGAACCCGTCGATTATCGTACTCGGCGGCGGAGTAGCTGCATCCAATCCAGCCTATTATCTGAATGAAGTTCAGGCCAGACTCAAACGTTATGTTGTGCTCCCGGTCCAAGTGGTTATTGCCGAGCTTGGCAATAAAGCAGGGGCAATCGGGGCGCTAGCTTCCATTAGACGTCACCTTGAACGTATGTAGCGGCTAGTCATAGGAGTAAACCATACACAGAGACTACAGAAATCAAAGGATGGAGATCCGGATGAGCGATAGACATATGACGGCTACTACAAAAAAAACAAAAGCCGAATTCAATGAAGCAAAAGCTGTATTAATTAAATTGCAGGGTTTATATCTGTTTATGGGACTTGCTGGAGGCATATTTAACCCTTACATCAATCCGATATTGGTTGCTCAGGGTTTTTCGAGTAAGGATACCGGATTCATCATGGCATTTGGAACATTAATATCCATCATTCTCCAGCCAGTCTGGGGGATTTTGGTGGATAAATTCAAAAAAACACGCCTTGTATTGGTGGTCAGCCTGCTTGTTCCAGCAGCGTTAGCGTATTTTTATAATATTCAGGTGTACATTATATTAATTTTGATTTATACTTTGTGCACTATATTTCAAGTGACACAGATACCTGTAGCTGACTCCTACGCGGTAACGGCAGCAAGAGCGGCGAATACCTCTTACGGTATGATTCGGCTGTTCGGAAGCCTGGGGACAGGGGTTGGCGGATTCGCTGCAGGGATGTATCTCTCCCAGTTTTCCATTCATATGTTATGGTTGCCCTTTCTGTTTTTCAACATCTTGAGCGCAATACTGGCGGGCACACTCCCCAAGCAGACGAGCATCTCCTCGTCCTCGGTAACTTTCTCCGTAGGTTTGGCAAGATTACTTCGAAATCGCACGTTCCTTCTCTTTCTCACGGGTTGTTTTCTGGTGAATCAGACCCTTACAGCATTTAACTCCTTTTTTGTTATTTCATTTCAGATGGCTGGTGGCTCGGTTGCCTTGACGGGTACAGCTCTTTTGATCGCTTCCATCACCAATGTACCCTCTATGCTGGTAGCCGCTTATGTGTTGCGCAGGTGGGGACATGAACGAACCATGTTGCTGGCAGCGGGAGCCTACATGTTACGCTGGGGAATTCAATGGTTATGGCCAAGTCCCGAAGTGATGATTGGTGTTCAGGTGTTGCACGGATTGTCATTTGGATTTTTCTATATCGCGGCAGTGGAATATGTGGCGTCTGTTACTGGACGTGAGATGCAGGCGACAGGTCAAAGCTTGTTTAACATGGTGTTTGCAGGACTCGGAGGCATTGTGGGAAATATGCTTAACGGCTATTTGTTGGATACTGGCGGTCCGTCAATGATGTATCTGGCTTGTACCATCAGTGCGGCAATGGGGGCAATTATTCTGTATATCGTCAGCAGACAGGCCAAAGAGCAGAGAAGGGCCTACCCGTTAGAGTAGAAATGGAGTTAGAAACTTAAAGTAGAAACGGAAGGAACTGAGGCCTATGAAGGTAAATCTGAAGCGGACATGGCACACCAGGTTGATTTATTCATATTTCCCCCTATTTCTGCTCACGATTTCCATTCTGATCTTTCTCTCCTTCCTGGTTGTTAACGAATTGTCACGAAAAGAAACCAAAAAAGCGGATATGATCTCCACACATTACATTGTCAGCACATTGGAGCGTTCGTTAGGCGATATCGAGATGAGACTGCTGGATGAAATTGTAACGAACACAATGTACAGTCGTTTTTTGGAAGCCGAAAAAGGACAATTGTCCAGTCAGTTTATTTATGATGCAGCCAGTGATCTGAACCGTATGGTGGATCAACAGGGTATGGTGCAGTCGATTTACCTCTACCGAATGTCGGATTCAAGCATTATTACACCTAGAGGAATGGTAAGTTTTGAGGAATTTGAGGATAAATCGTATATCGAACAGGCGTTGAAAAATAAATTGAATCTGGGTTGGAATCAGCCCAGATCCTACAAAGAACGTTCATTTGATGTCCCTTCACAGGTCATCAGCATGAATAAATGGCTACCACTGCCTTGGGGTGGTGAAGGTCTGCTTGTTATTACCATACGGATGTATGCCTTGGAGAGGCAAATTGACAATATGACGGATGCGAATCTCTCTTTTCTACAGGTGAAGAATAACTATGGGGATCTCGTATATTCGGCTCATCAGATTGACTCGGCAGAGGGGAATGTCCTTAATCAGGTCAAGGCTGAGAAGCTTGGACTTACCTTTGAGAGTGGCATTCAGACAGGTCAGTTATATTCATGGGTATCGCTGGTGTCCTATGTGTGGATTGGAATTGGTATTCTCACCATTGCTGGTGCGGTCGCAGGTCTGATCTATATTACACGTAGAAACGTAAAACCCATGCAGCTGATGATGAATCGCATTCAGGCGTTACAGCCCCGTGTGCATGAAGAGGATGCCGCACCTTCTGTCAAAAACGAGCTTGCACTGATCGACCGGGCGCTGGAACATCTCATTGCTCAAACCGTAGATTACGAGAAACAGCATCATGAGAATCTGCTGATTCATCGCAGGCAGTTGCTTGTGGATTTGATGGAGGGTGAACGTATAGATTCTTTCCGTCAGCGTCTTCGTCACTTGCAACCGCTTGAGGAAAGGTTTCTTGAACCGCAGTGCGCCGCTGTATTGGTAGCGGAGATGAATGGGGCAGACCTGCCCGCTCCTTCCAATACGCTAAAAATGGCACTGATGAATGTGTTCAAGGAACTGGTGCAGAAAGAGAGCAATTTTGGTGCGTGGGCAGAATGGTTTGGCAATCGGCGTTTAATCGTTGTGGTAGCCTGCAATGAAAAAGAAAGACTGAGTCGTGAACTTCTGATGGATTTGGCTAAACAGTTGCATATGTGGATTGCTGAGCATTTCCGGATTCGGTTTACGTTCGGAATCGGGCAGACGGTTAATGGCTGGGAAGAAATCACTCGATCCTATAGCAGTGCAGACACAGCTCTGCAGCACCGGCTCACCCTTGGTCAGAATGCGATTGTACTCAGTGAACAACTGCCAGGCCACATGGAACTGCATTCGTATAAATATTTGCAAATGCTCGCAGACATCGTTCGGGAGTTCAGGCTTACGGGGGATGGCTGGCGAGCACAGCTTGACCAGATGTTTATTGCGTTCAATGAAGACCAAATGAACGATAAAGATATTCGTATGCTCTTGCAATCGTTGATTCAGATGTTGGCGCGTGAGTTCGGGGAGTTATCTGAACGTTTGCAACACCAATTTGATGAGCTGCTTTTGGCGCGGCTTCGCTCGCAAATTCAGGAGCACGATACGCTCGAAGGCATTCGGGGGATTTTGCTGGATTGGCTCAAAGAGGTCTATCGCAATTATGTTGCCGTTAACGAAACGAAAAGTCACCGTGCGATGATAAACGAGCTGCGCGTATACATTGAGGAGCATTTCGATGATCCGGATCTGTCGCTGAAACACCTGAGTGACCGTTTTCAAATCTCGGGTAAATATGCGAGTTATTTGTTCAAAGAAGAATTCGGTATGAAGTTTGTTGATTTTCTTGTGAAATTGAGAGTAGAAAAAGCATGCCGAATGCTAACATCAACGGATACAGCTATTCAGGATATCGCCCAGCAAGTGGGGTATGCTAATGCGATCTCGTTTGGAAGAGTGTTCAAACGTGTGATTGGCGTGACTCCTGGGGATTATCGCAAGCAATATGGCAAACAAGAAGAACAATGAAGCGAAGCATTATTTTTGAAAACTCCTCTACTTGAGCAACGTACATTTTTTTGTTGCGTCGTAGGGGAGTTTTTTTGAGGCTACTCGAAAAATGACGTAAGAACACAGTAGAAAATAAACAATATGTTCTAAACTATATATACATATATCAAAAGGAGGGGACAAAATGCATCAGTATGGACAGCAAGTTTGGGGCTCCGTGGAACTGGGTAGCGAGGTTAACATTACAACGGATAACAGTACCTTCGGTTTTAGCGTAGACGGTTTGCAATATTCTTTGGACATTCCAGCGGGAAGCTACATGACCAGTAGGAACAGACATGAGTCAGAGCTTGTTCAGATCATGACTGAGACAGCTGAGCATCTGAGCTTGCCTGTACAGTTCAAGCTGGGCGGGATTCATGATGATCAGAAGCTGAACGTATTAATTCTGGAACATCTCGACAAGAGTAAAGAGTATGTGCTGGATGAATTCGGAGGAAGCGCAGTAGATACGATTTTTGGAGAAGTGCGTTTTAATCTTGCTCCAAGAAATTAGCCGGGTAGCATCATCATAGATTGTTTAGAAATGACCGCTGATAAGGCGGTCTTTTTTATTTGCGCGCAGATCAGGAAAATGGATTAGTATTTGTCGTTGATTGTCGAATTAGAGGGAATTACCACCTGTAAAAGAGTGAGAATAACTTATATTTGTGTTAGTTTATATAACATAATTAGTGTGAAAATAGTTTATTGTCAGGAAAATTGTTTATAAAGATAGGTTATTTGACGTTAAAATAGCTTTATTCTGTTTTGAAAATAGTTTATTGTCGATTTTCAGAAAACAATGTAATAATTAATGACATTCACAGGTGCAACGAGTTGGACAACCATAACGGAGTGGCGATCATGTGAATCATTACAGAATGGGTGCGAAAGGGGAAAGGTCAAATGAAATTATTTCAGAGATGCAAGGCAGGAAAGGCAAGTTCGATTCTCGCAGCGGTAACAGCATTCACTCTATTATTATCCGCGTGTTCGTCAGGTAGTGAACCATCATCTTCATCATCCGGGGAAGCGGGTGCGGGGAACAGAACCACGTTGAAAGTAGAAATTTTTGACCGGGGAAATACACCGGCTGGTTACACCATCTCCGATAGTTATCTGACACGCTTCATTCAAAAGGAATTTGGTGACCCGAACAACATTGATGTTCAATTTGTTCCGGTTCCCCGCTCAGAAGAAGTGCAGAAGCTTAACGTGCTCATGGCAAGTGGTTCTGAAGTGCCCGATGTTGTATTCACTTATGATTCCGGTACCTTTAATCGTTATGCCTCACAAGGCGGTTTGACAGAGTTGACTGATCTGCTGAACAAAGAGGGAAGCAATCTGAAAACATTTTTGGGTGATGACACGCTGGCATACGGTCAGTATGATGGACAACAATTCGCAGTTCCGGGTAAACGTCTGGTGTTAGGAAAGTACGCTTCTTATGTTCGCCAGGACTGGCTGGATGCACTTGGACTGCCAACGCCTCAAACGGCTGAAGAACTGCACACAGCCTTGAAAGCAATCAAGGAGAAAGATCCGGGCAAGGTGGGCTCGGCACTCATTCCCATGGGGATGTCAATCGCTTCGGCGCAATATGAGCCATTGATCTGGTCTTTCATTCAACCTCTTACGGAAGAACAGAGATATACACTGACTCAACAGCTAGGCTCTAATGATTATCCAACGTTGCTCCCTGGCTTCAAAGATGCACTTAAATATATGAACACGTTGTATAACGAGGGATTAATAAGTGCAGACTTCGGGCTGGATAAAGACAAGAAGAAACTATGGGAAGATGTATCCAACGGGAAAGTAGGTTTCTACAGTGAAGATGCCGGAGAAATTTACATCTCAGGTACGTATAAAAACCTGCAAACGAATAAACCTGATGCGGTGATGACACCGATTGATGCATTCAAAAATTCGGAAGGCAAATTTGCCAAGCCGGCATATGCACCCAATGCGATGTATGTCATGATTCCTAAAACAAGTCAGAATGCAGAAGCGGCTATGAAATATCTGGATTGGATGGCTTCTGGCAACAATTTGTTTGATCTACAATACGGCGTGAAAGACGAGAACTATGAACTGGTGGACGGAGTACCGCAGATTAAAGAAGATGCTTCTCCTGAAATTGCTGGTCGGATCTACAACTCTGGTGATATTGCCATCATTGTAAACGGAAAATATGTCGGAGATGAAAAGAAAAACGAAGAGGCTTATGTCGTTCAGGTAGATCCCAAATATCGGGATGACATGCGTAAATCGGTAGCCATCTCCAATACGGATACGATTCAACCCGTGCGTTTCTCCAAACCAATTGAAGCGGAATCTCGTTATGGTAACGGCTTAAAAGACAAATTCTCTGAGTTTATTGTGAAAACAACCATCTCCAAACCGGCTGATTTTGAAGCTGTGTATAACAGTATGATGAGTGATTATATGGCAAGTGGAGGCCAAGCTGTTCTTGATGAGCGTACGGAGGCTTACAAAGCGATGAAGTAATTATTCATCATATAGCGCAGGTTAGACAGGTCTGGCCGTATTAAACAGGACTTTTCATGGGGGCGATGTAAGGATCGCCTTCCATGAGACATCCTTCACGACTTGGAGGGAACATTATGAAGACAGGCACTTATTTCCGCAGAAACTGGCAAATGTACGCATTACTTGTGTTGCCCATGTTATACTTCATCATTTTCAAATACGGTCCAATGTATGGGGTACAGATCGCATTCAAGGATTTTAACTTCTTCCAAGGGATCAGTGGCAGTGAGTGGATTGGATTCGATGGGTTTAAGGAAGTGTTTCAGAATCAGGGGTTCTATACCGCCTTGCGCAATACTATTATGCTTAACTTGCTCGACTTGCTTGTCTCCTTTCCAGCACCGCTGATTCTGGCTATTCTGCTTTTTGAATTACGAGTCGCCTGGTTCAAAAAGATGGCACAGACGTTGCTTTACATTCCGCACTTTATTTCCTGGGTTATCATTGGTGGTATCGTACTCCAGGTGTTTGGCACACAATCTGGATTCGTTAACAACATGTTAATGAGCATGGGGCTTGATCCGCTTCCATTTCTATCGGATAAAAACTATTGGATCTTTACGTATCTCGCCGTGGGCGTGTGGCAGAGCGCAGGCTGGGGAACGATTTTGTATCTGGCATCCCTTACAGGCATTAACCGTGAACTCTATGAAGCAGCCGAGGTAGACGGAGCCAGCCGTTTGCGCAGAATTTGGCATATCTCCCTGCCAGGCCTCAAAACGACGATTGTTACCTTGCTAATCATTAACGTTGGTAACATGATTTCTATCAGTTTTGACAGGCCGTTCATCATCGGAAATGTGGCAGTACGCGAATATTCGGATGTGCTTAGTACGTTTGTGTACCGTCTGGGTCTGCAATCCGGCCAGGTAACTCTGGCGACCGCAGTGGGACTGTTCCAGGCTGTCGTTGGACTGATTTTCATCCTCGGTGCAAACTACGCATCTAAAAAATTGACAGATGAGAGCATTATGTAACGGAATGAATGCTTCTGCGGCAACACGGTATCCATCTATGATCTGTAAGGAGTGAGTGAGATGTCGGAAAACACGGCGAATCGAATATTCAACACAGTAAATGTAATTCTGATTGTCATTGCGATGGTACTGTGCCTTGCACCATTTATCCATATCATTGCGATCTCGCTTAGCTCGAACCGGGCGATCGGTTCGGGAGAGGTTTCCTTTTTCCCCAAAGAGCTGTCCTGGGAAGCCTATGGCAAGGTGTTCGGTGATGGCTCCATGATTCGTTCCCTGATCTACACGATCTGGCTGACGGTTCTGAGTACGGTGCTTAGTATGCTTATGACGATTATGGCAGCATATCCCCTTGCCAAAAGCAGTCTGAGAGGCCGCAAATGGTTCATGCTGGTCATTGTTGTGACGATGTTTTTTAGCGGGGGAATAATCCCGGAGTATATTTTGATCAAAAATTTGCATTTGCTTGACAGCACTTGGGGATTAATTCTTCCTGGCCTGATCAGTCCGTTTTATATGATTATTCTGATCACCTTTTTTCGCGGCATTCCGGAAAGTCTGGAGGAAGCTGCTGATATTGATGGCAGTACCCAGATTGGAACGTTAATGCGCATTATACTGCCACTATCTCTTCCGGTAATGGCAACGCTCAGCCTGTTTTACGCTGTAGGACGCTGGAATGGATTCCAGGATGCGTTAATGTATATTACCAAACCGGAGTTGTATCCGTTACAATTGAAGTTATATCAGATGATTCAGCAAAACCAAATCACCGAACTGATGCAAAATGAAGGTATTGGTGCAGTTCATGTGTTACCGGAAAGCTTGAAAGCAGCTAGCGTAATATTTTCGACGTTGCCAATCCTGCTCGTCTATCCATGGTTGCAACGATTTTTCATCAGCGGTGTAATGGTAGGTGCTGTAAAAGGTTAACGTCCCAGGAGGTCATAGGCATGACACAACCGATGGTTAAGAAGATGTCCAAGGAACAGCAACATCTAGTACACCAGTCCATGATTATGATGGATCGTTTTTATGACGATGAATTCGCATTGCTTCGCAGCTTTGAAGACGATGCATCAGAGCATGGTACACGAGGCAGTGCACATTATGCGCTGGGCTTGCTGATTCGTCAGGAGCCCGGCGATGTGGAGCGGGCTGTTCGTGTGTTTCACAAAGTGCTCGATTATCAATATGATGCGCCAGAAGAAATCTATCACGGCACCTTTGCTACCCAGACAAATGAAGAGCACCCGCCTGCGGGTCATTATGCATGGAAATCATTTGCGCCAGGCACAGCCTATTTCCTGGAACGCACCTTTGAGAAGGTGTCTGCGCAGTTTATTCATAATCTGCAGCAAGAGAATGATTTGATGAAGGAAGGCGCAGACGCCAAACAATTGAAAGAACTGTTCTATACGTCCGTGAACGCTGTTTTGCCCCCGGTCTGGATCAGTTATGATCCGAACTGGCGGGAATTTATCGCATGTGCGTGTGCTATAGCAACAGCCGAGTTTGCGGCACTTCTGCCGGATACGCTTATTCAGCGGATGGATGAAGCGATGGAACGTGCCGTTCAGGGCTCTGTTGATCGCAGAAGGTCAGATGTGATTCCAATGAACACCAACATTGAACTGATGCATATTTTTATTACCCATTATTATGGACATCGGTTCCAGCGAACGGATTGGATTCAGCATGCGGATGCGCAGGCCGAAAGTCTGTTACAGGAGTTTGAGCAGTTCGGAGGCACGTTTGCCGAGTTCAATACCACGACCTATTACGGAGTGGATCTCGCCGTACTTGGCATGTTCCGAAAGTATGCTGTAACTGAGCGCATGACTGAAATTGCTCACTCGATTGAGCATGGATTATGGAACAATATCGCGCTGTATTACAATGCCAATCTGGAGAATCTCTCCGGGCCATTTGCGCGGGCATATGATATGGAGATGCGGGAGCATAGCTCGATCGGTGTCTTTCTCTATCTATTGCTGGGAGAAGGCTACGAGTATTTGACAGGCATGAATTGTGAATCGGGGCATGATCCGATGATAGCGTTGTTGGGTGTTGATGTCCCTGAAGAGGCTGTACCGTATTTCAAAGCCCATCAAGGAGACCGACTCGTGCAAAAACAGTTCATGGAGCTCTGCGAACGGAGCGATCCAAAAGCGAATCGAAACTTGTGCACCGCTTCGGCCTGGATTGGAGAGAGACGAATGATGGGAGCGATGTCTGGCAGTCGCAATACCAACGGCCAGATGCATCCGGCAACGATTCATTGGCAGACGGAGACAGGAGAGCGGTATTACTTGCGTCTTGTTCGGCGTGAAACAGGTGGAGACTGGAACAGCCATCTGCGGGGTATCACTTTTGAAGCGGAGGTCACGCCGGAAACATTGTATATTGAAGTGCAGCTGGATACGGCGGAAGAGATCGAGGTTTATTTTGAAATCAAAGGACCTCACCTGCATCCTCAGCATTTACAACCGACACGCTGGACGCTTCCGGGGCTAACCTGTTCTGTAAAAGCAGAAGCGCCAGCGCCGGCAGTATTAATGTATACCGACTATGCTGAAATAATCTATCGTTATGTTCCGGGTGTGACGGAGAACCGTATGAAGTTTGAACTCGAGATCAGCGAATAGATCGATGAGGCAAGACGGTATCACAGGGTTAGGCAGGAGACTAAGAGTGGACTTCTATAGAAGGCTATTAGAAGGACTGGGATAGGGCTAATGTGCGGAAGGAGGCAGGGCAGAGTAAATGTATACAGACAAAAAAGAATACTCATTCTCGACATGTTGGAATATCAAGCGCCATACGACGGGTGAAGGTATGATCGACGAGATTCTGTCGCTTGGATTCAGGCAGGTGGAGTTGAATTATAATGTGACGGATGAGCTATTAAAGACGATTGAACCGATGATTGAACGTGGGCAAGTGGGTGTATCGAGTGTGCATAACACGTTTCCGCATGTAGCCGATCCGGATTATGGAACGGATTCGGTGCTGCTTGGATTCGACGATGAGGCGCGGCGTAAAAAGGCGATTGAACTGCTGCTTCGTTCTGCCGAATATGCTCATCGCTACGGTGCGAAGGCTGTTGTTGTGCACCCGGGGGAAGTGCCGTTTGAGTATAACATTGATGAAGCTCTGAAAAAGATCTATCACAAGCAAGGCAAGGATTCACCGGCTTATCAAGCGTTGTGGCATGAGATGCTGGAGAAGAGACGGGCTAGTAGTGAGCACTACTTGAGACGCATACAGGAAAGTCTAGAAGAGGTATGTAATCTGTCAGAGCAGCGTGGATATGGTGTGAATTTCGGAATTGAAACCCGTTCGCGCTGTTATCAGATGCCTACGTTGCAGGAAGCAGGAACGATCATTGGTCAGATGAAGGGTGCACCGCTTGGGTTATGGTATGATATCGGCCACGGCATGATGATGGATCGCATGGGATTGTATGACAATGTGCGCGAAGCGAATGCGCTGATCGATCATGTCGTGGGGGTTCACATCCATGAAACGGTAGGATTGTCCGATCACTGGTGTCCGTATATTCATAGTCAGGACATGAGCTATTTTGATTCATTTCTAGATATCATCGATCGATCTCCTGTGAAAGTGTATGAACTGAAAGCGGCCTGCACACCCGAGGAGATTGACGAAAGTCATAAACTCATTACAGCTCGTATTGCTGAACGCGGGAGAAAATGAAGCAGGCGAACGAATTGTGATGCAGTAGTGGAATTGGGGAAGTCCAAAGTACAACAAGCGTGAGTAAATAGAGCAAACACAGAAATTGCAGAAAACAGAGAAAGCACAGAAAACACAAAATGCACAGAAACACAGAAACACGAGGAGAGCATAACACTCTCTCGTGTTTTTTGTTTACTGATCGAAGCTGAGTGCGTCAAGCAGGTTAAGGGGAGGAACGGAATGGAGAGAGCAATTGAACGGAGCGGTGATCGGAACACGTTAACGTATCAGATAAGAATAGCAAAATGAGTTCTAATCCCGACCCTTAAAGTTCTAACGATCAGCAGGAACCTTATTTCCTCCATCTAGACTGATATAAAATTCTAACGATCACCAGAGAGCTTATTTCTTTAAAGCCCCCTAATCCAATTGGACACTCAAAGCTACCTCAGATACACTAAATGAAATGAGGAGAGTGTTCATGAAAAGACGATTTAGATGCCCAGTTGAGGCGAAAAAGGAGTATGTCGTAGAGGTGCTTTCTGGCCTCCGGACAGAGGTCGTGGCACGAAAGTACGGCATGTCTCCTAAAACGCTGACGACTTGGGTTCGTCAATACGAAGATGAGGTGGGGGAACTGGTGGCTAAAAAACAAAAAGAAACACAACAAATACAGCAAGATGCAGCCAACTATCAAGAATTACAGGAGAAATACAATGAAGCTTTGAAACTTCTTGGCGCAAAAGAATTAGAAAACCAGATTCTTAAGGATCTCGTTAAAAAAAAGTATCCCGACTACAAACCGCGATAGGTTGGATTGAGCGAGGATATCCTGTCCGTACGGTGCTCCGGATCTGCGATGTTCCTCGCTCAACATATTATTATCACTTGAAACACCCTGAACGCCAGCAACCCATAAGTAGCGGACGAAAAATCCCTGGATACTCTTACAACCAGCAAGGGAATCGTATTTCGGACACTCGGATTGTCGGGTTTCTTCGTCGTTTGATTCAAGGGCCAAATGCAGCGTTTGGCTACCGAAAACTAACCGTGTTGTTACGCCGAAAGTACAATCTGGTAATTAACAAAAAGAAAGTATATCGGCTCTGTAAGTCTCTCAGTATCCTTCTCCCTCAGCGCGAACAAATCCATACCGTACCGAGAAAAGTAGCTAATAACCGAACGGTAGATGGGCCTAACCAATTGTGGCAGATGGATATCAAGTACGGTTATGTTGCGGGGAAACGCCGGCACTTTTTCCTCGCAAGTATTATTGATGTTTTTGATCGTCGAATCGTCGCTCACCATCGCGGTAAAGCCTGCGACACGCAGAGCATCCTGCATACGCTCCGGCAGGCTATGGTAACGCGACGTATCCCTAAGACCGAGCCAAAGCTCGTGATTCGTACCGATAACGGCCCTCAGTTTATAAGCAAAGCGTTTTATAACTTCTGTGAAGAAGCAGGTTTAGAGCATGAGCGGACACCCGTTCGAACACCGAATAAAAATGCTTTTATTGAATCGTTTCATAGTGTTCTGGAACGTGAGTGTTACCAGCGACATTGTTTCGAAAGCTACGAAGAAGCCTTTTCCGAGGTAGACCGTTATATCCGTTATTACAACAAAGACCGTATTCACGGCAGTCTACACGACTGGTCGCCGACAGATTACCTGCGCCTGGTCAACGAAGGAACCATAGAGCCCAAATCCATTGCATTATGATGCATCAATCTGAGAAAAAGCTAGCTAGTGTCCAATATTAAGGGGTTGAACCGATTTCGTTGTTTCAGTAACTTTTTGCGTGTATTTAGGCCTTTTTTTGGAAAATAGCGTCATCTGAGATCGTTAAAATTTTAAAACCGCCAAAAAGGTCCAAATAAGCTCTCTCAGGATCGTTAGAGTTTGATTGCCTTCATACCTACACCCGCGCGCTCAAAATTGCATCCTATAATACCCGAACCCGTTCCAGTTCACCCCACATACCTTTTCCTTTCACTCATACATCCGTCGTTCCAATTCAGCAAAAGCAATAGCAGGATCATCACTAGAATTGTCGATGTATGCGATAGATTCCGTTGGAAGTGGCCAGGCCACGCTTTTTCGATCAAGAGAAGAACGGAACGCATCCCAGTTAGCTAGTTTCCATTCGTCTAATGGGGAATGTCTCGCTGTGATTCGTTGACGGTATAACGCTTCGTTCTGCAAGTAAACATAAGCCACTCGAACGTCTGTGTTATCGAGGGAACGGCCAATGCGTGCGAGTTCCTGCTCAATCCAATCCGGTGTCCCGGTCTCTTGGGTAAAAGGCCCAACCACGAGAGTGTCTACACCAAGTTGTACGTTATCCAAAGCGGCGTCCATCGTGATTCGATAACCTAGATCACGGCACAGGCGTTTGTATTCTGGTGAATCCCGGTCTGATGGATCAAGCCCTTGTAACGTCATGATGGCCTCAGCTGCGGGACGAAGCAGGATGTCCATGTCCAAAAATGCAGCTTTATATTTACGCGAGAGCGCTTTGGCGAGTGTAGTTTTGCCACTTCCGGCTCCGCCGAGAAAGAAAATAAGTTTACTTTTGCGCATGAGAGAATGTCTCCTTTAATTCGTAATATCGGTATATCTAAATCTGTAAAGTTCGAAAAAATTTCTATACACAATTTAAGGCTGGATAGAGGTAGTTTAACATAAAAAGATAAATGGGGTGCTGGACATAGAAGGAATTATAAGGTATCATGACACCTAGATTAACTATGCATAGATTTCCGATGTATTAGACCAGTACTTAGGAGGGAGCGTTTTGTTTGCAGATTAATAAACAAATGATTAAAGGAAGTACAGAAACATTAATTTTAACTTTACTTCATGCACAACCCATGTATGGCTATGAGCTGATTAAGGAACTGCATCGTCAATCAGAGGGAGTGTTTAATCTCAAAGAAGGAACATTGTATCCGATTCTACACGCGATGGAAATCGAAGGATGGGTGGAGGCTTATTGGGCAGAAGTGGAGGGCAGAAAACGGAAGTATTACTCCATTCGAGAGCAAGGCATACAGGCATTACAACAGAAAAAAGCGGAATGGTCTCTATTTCGTCGTGCTGTAGATCGCGTGATCGGTGAAGGAGGTTTAGCCTGATGAATCTGAAGCAAGTGAAAGAGCAGGGGAAGCAGAAAGAAAAAAAGGAACAGATTCAGAGTTATCTGGATCAAATCTGTGGTCAGGTCAGGGCGAGGGAAGTACATAAAGATCTTCGTGAGGAACTCGGGAATCATCTTGAAGAGATGACCTATGACAAGGAGCATGAAGGATTTACACCGGAGGCAGCTGCCACATACGCTATTGAACAAATGGGTGATCCGGCTGATCTAGGCAAAAGAATGCACAAAATTCATCGTCACCGAATGCACTGGGGATTATTGGCGGGAGTCGTGGGGATGGCTCTTATTGGCATGGTTTTGACCTGGATATATACGAATAGTCTATTAGACTTGGGAAATGAATACTCATCCGGCCATCTACTGTATACAAGTATGGGGATGTTAGCCATGTTGTTCTGCCTCTTTTTCGACTATAGGAAATGGATTAAATCTGCTTGGTGGGTATACATTCTAATGAATGTTCTCTTATGGATTACCCCGGTGATAGCAGACTCGTATGGTAGCTTGAATAGAATGCTCATATTGCCATTTGGCTTCTCAATCGATGTTACCACGTCCGCGCTTTGGATATTGCCACTCGCGATCGGCGGGATTGTCATTTCCCATTTTCGTTCGGGTCTGAACGTGCAAATGATCTTTACCTATGTTGCGTTAGTAGCTTTGCCTATGGTACTCATCTATCAAATCTCGGATTGGGTCCGATTGTCGTTATTTGGGTGCATATCTTTGCTACTGTTCGGATGGATTACAAGAAAGTGGCTGTATACGCTGATTACTGCGTGTTTTTGCGGAGCGGCTGCAGCCTTTCTATTACTTGTAACAGATCAATATAGTCGATTCGAAAGGTTGTCTGTGGTATTTAATCTGGATCAAGACTCTAAGGGTATGGAATTTATGAATAACGCTATTATTGATATCGTCAAAACAGCGGGATGGTGGGGAAATGGTACGAATATCCCGATAGGATCAACTTTAAAATATCTTTATCTGAGTTATCCAGGGGTTATGCTTATAGACGTGTTTGGGTGGTCTGCCTGTGCGCTGTTTATTGTTGGCATAGTGTGGTTTGTAAATACATTATTTAAAATACTGCCGCGTATACAAGACAAGTTTGGTTCGATGATTGTACTGTCTGTAACGGTTACACTTGCACTTCAACTGAGTTATTCAGTTGCGATCGTCACGGGAATGGTCCCAATCATGAGTATTGAATTTCCCCTTATCGGATATGGATCTCATGTGATACTTGAATACGCTATGATCGGTTTGCTTCTTGGTGTTTATCGTCGAAAGGATACGGTTTCCTTGAGCCGTAACTACACCCGAACCCACACGGGAAAGAGTATGACTTTATCAGAAAGATGATGGACTATGCCAAGGTTCACAACTTATCAGAGGGAAACCAGATGTGCCGCAGATTAACCCAGCCCTGACTGTTGAATGACATTCCGCGAACGGAAGGAAGATAAGCGGTTTCTACAGGTTTTTGGGACAAAATGAACATTAGGTGTTCACGAATTAGAATTTCTTCGATATCGAATAGTGCCTGCTCACGCTCGCTGGTATGTGGAGATGTAGCAACGGATTGTAATCTATGCTGAACCCACTCCTGAGACGGGGATTCCAGATGCTCGGATAATGTGGAGAACAGATCATATCTGCGAAGCTCCACGTCACGATCTTGAATCAGGGAAAAGAGAATCAGATCGGATTCAAGCCGCCAATCGCCTTTGAATTGTTCCATGCTACCTGTGTGTATGGTGCAATGAAAACCGGATTTTTCCAAAACCAGTGCAAGCCGCTCAGCATCGGGCCGATATTGCGAAATGGTAGCAAGGTGCAAGGCAATGGGCTCAGCATAAGGAGGGCTCTCCTGCGAAGTGGGACTATTCTCATATTTATATTCATGATGTTGAGGCCGATTTTGTGTCCCCTTCTGTTGTGCCAGATCAATAGACTGTTGCAAATAGGCTCGTATAGCCGGATCGTTTAACGGTCCGGTTTTTTGTGTGTTACACGTAAGCAACTTGGTCACGGTCACACCAGAGCTTGTCTGTGTCCAAGATGTACCCGCATTTTTAGCCGGATTATGAACAAGGTGGAAGAAGGGAGATTCCACATGTTCAATTGGTCCAGGCTCCTGATTTGGATCAAGTCCCTCCTGTGGAGTACTCCACGGAATTTGCAGAATATCCACCCGGTCAATAAGAGCTCTACCCTGAAAATAAGTTGCATAAGCTTCAAGTCTGCACAGGTGGTTATCCCATGCGGTGACTTTAAAAGGCCCCGTTCCAACAGGTTTCAGCATGGATTGTATCTTCTCGGTAGGCATGTTTATCTGATCTGTATCTGGGTTTCGAGTAACAATGACGGCCCGGCTTGTCGTCAGAAAAGATAAAAACAATTCCTGCGGTTGTTTTAAACAGAAGCGCACAGTTAAGGGGTTTAACGCTTCAACTGAATGGATCTGGTTCATAATTTCACGGTACAATGTACGGCGCTCTGTAGATAACAGCCGCTCGAACGAATAGACGACATCGGGTGCTGTAAAGGGACTGCCGTTGTGAAAATAAACCCCTTTCCGCAAATGGAAAATCCATGTCCGTCTATCATCGGATACATCCCATGTATGCGCTAGACAGGGCAGAATCTTTCCTCGTTCATCTCGTTGTACAAGTCCATCGTATACGTGGCTTGTTACAAAAGACTCGGCAAGCAGATTAATATATAACGGATCGAGCGCATGAAGTTGCTGACGAATAGGTAAACGAAACGTATCAATGGGTTCATTATTCGTTCCAGCTTCCGTGTGGTGCCCTGAATAACCAAGCAACCACTGATTGAGAACATGTTGCATAGAGATTGAACTGGAGAAGTCCCGAACTTGATCCGCAGCCTCTTGTAACTCCAGGCGATTCATCGCTTGCATCATGTACTCTGCAGCAATTTGATCTGCTGGAATCAGTAGAGATAGTGTCGAACGCCGTCCTCGTCCCCGCTGGGCATGCCAATGAATCCAGCCCAAAGAAGCCATTTTTTTCACAATCGTTAATGTGTTGCGATGGGTACAGTCAAGGATCACAGAGAGATCTGCTAGAGTTATGGTGTGTTCTGATGTTTCGCCGAGCTGGCTGTGGAGTAGCAAGTATTGCTGATGTAGCTTCATCGGGGTTCCTCCTTGATGACAAGGTGTATGACGTTCCTTAGCAATCTAAAATAAGAAGTTATATCGGTCAAGATTTCTGTTTGTGTTCTTATTTTATCATTTAGAATAAAACGTAGATAGATGAATGGAGGTTTTTCCTATGATTGATATAATCTCTTCATCCCATCTTTGTTATCTTGTAGCCCGGGTAGAATTGTCCAAATTAAGAACGGAATAGAGCGGAGTTTGGATTTGCCAGCAGTTCATTTATGCAAACGTGATATGTAAGTGCTATAATGTAAAAATAAACGTATGAAGGGGGTGAATCTCTTGTTTGAATTACATGAGCTATTGCCGTATATATTCTCCATTGGTCTGATTTTTACCGTCAGTTACGCCTATATTGCCCATCTACACTGTGGTATGACGGAGTACTGGATGGAAGGTGGAGCTGGAGACGGAATTGAACCCGTCTTTCCGGCACTTGGCTTGAACTTACAGTGCAGGCCGGAAAACTGGAGCCGCATGGTCAGACGAAAAGAAGCACCGGATGAAGATGAACCAGACTGTATTTCCTTGTTGAGACTGGAATCAACCAATCAACAAGGAGGATATATATGGAACAACATACAAACAAGAGGTTCACACTCACATCTGGCAAGGGACGGATCTATGGCCTGATTGTGATTTTATTCGCAGTTATGCTGCTTGCCGGATGCAGTAATAATGTATCAGAGATTAATTCTTCCACTCCAGGGTTCTTTAATCATTACATCGTATTTCCGCTGTCGTATCTGATTCAGCATATCGCCAGTATATTTAGTGGAAGTTATGGTGTTGCGATTATCGTCATTACACTTGTCATTCGGCTCGCATTATTACCGCTCATGATGCGTCAAGCCAAGTCCCAGCAGGGAACACGGGTGATTATGAATGCGATGAAACCTGAACTGGATGCCATTAAGAAAAAGTACGAGGGCAAGAACGATACGGCTAACCGGCAGAAGTTGTCTGAAGAGACAATGGCGTTATACAAAAAGCATAAATTCAACCCGCTGAATATCGGCTGTTTGCCATTGTTAATTCAACTCCCGATTTTATCGGGGATTTACACGGCAATTCGGCTAACGCCAGAGCTGTCGTCCCATTCGTTTTTGTGGTTCAAGCTTGGCGCACCTGACTATGTACTGGCTGTAGTTGTAGCTGTTATTTATCTTATTCAGGCGAAGGTATCACAGGCAAATATGGCTCCTGAACAGCGCAAACAGTTTGCGATAATGGGGTATATCTCCCCGCTAATGATGGCGTTTTTCTCGTTTTCCGCACCAGCAGCTATGCCACTGTACTGGACGGTTGGGGGTTCGTTCTTAGTGCTACAGACGTTGCTGTTCCGCAAATTGTACCCAGTCGAGCATCCGCAGGTAGCCGAAGTGACGGAATTAAGCACGCAGAAGCCTGATCACATCAAAGGTGCTAAAAGCACGAAGAGCGCAAAGAATACCAATAGTGCAAAGAATACACAAAATGCGGGTAATTCCAAACGTTCTGCTAAACCTGCCAAATCGTAGTTGAGTTATAAAAATATTAAATAATGCAATCAAAGAAGCGCGTCCATAGGGACACGCTTCTTTGATTTGCTTAACTTATATTCTAGGTATATCCAGATCTCCGGATAATTGAAAACGGGAAACAAAATGCCAGATTAACTCCCGACGGGAGGAAACCTTTGTTTTGGCGAAGATGGACTTCAGATGATCTTGAACGGTGTAGGCTGAAATATGCATAGCCTTTGCAATTTCCTTCGAGGAAAAGCTGCGTAGCACATAGGCGAGCAATTCACGCTCCCGAGCGGATAAGGCATAACTCTCGGACAGCAGGGGGAGTATGTCCTGAGGCATAGCCTGCTCCAGCCAAACGGCGATCTGATCCCATTTCTCTGCATGTTCTGCCGATTCGAAAGACTGCATCATACTAGCCTGAAGCATAACGTAACGACCGTCCGCCAACTGGACACATACTTTAGACAGTGAACCGTCCGATGTTGGTGAAGCTGACGAGGCATTCTTTTGAATGGATTGCAGTAGATGAGAAATCACGGCACGAACGGGTCTCGGAAGCACATCGGATTCAATCTGCTCCAATCGGCGTAATTGGGATAACCAGTATTGTGCGGCCGGATTTTGCATTACAGGTTCGAGCGGAGCGCGTAAAATAACAATGCCTGGCTCCCGCGGACTGCCACCTTGAAGCTCTTCCATCAATAATAGATGCGTTGTCCGTAGCATAAATGCAATTGAGGATGCCCAGTGTTGCATGAGCTCCCGCTCTTCTTCAGAGAATGTAAGCTTGTTCTGTTTGCGGTACAACGTGAGATAACCCCAGCAGGCATCGTTATTCACAAATACCGTTCGAAGCTCATCCCCGAATCCGGCAGGCTGTAAAATATTCGTGTAACGTGAACTTGCTCCAGGCCGTGATTGGATGGAAGCATGCAAAATAGCAGCATACTGACCGGACTTAATCAAGTCGCTATATTTATGGATATCCTCTTCCATGTATTCATTAATAAATAATCGATCATGAATGACTTCAATGCCATCTTCCGTCACCGCGCCTGTAGAAAGAAGGGTGGAAGGATCTACGGTGGTGAAGCAATAAGCATCATATGTGATAACCGTATGAATTTGTTTGAGAACAGCTTCCCGATAGGTGCGAGAGGTCCAGTTTCCTTTTTCAAGGGAAGTAATCCTGTGTACATTCTGTGCAGTAATTAGGCTGGTCAATTGGATAAGCTCCTTCCCGAGTACGTTAATATCCCATACTTATGGGATGGTCGTCTGTATGTATCCTTTTATAATGAAATTAGACGATTTCAGAGTCAAGTCTAACTTCAAATTCAGAGGAGTGTAACTGCGATGAAAGATCATATAAATGGTACACGGGATGAAAAACGAAATAAAGGAACGGATCATACATGCTCGGATAATCCTTCACCCATGAGTTGGGATAGCGCGGACATCGTTCGTTATGAACAATCGATTGCTCTCAAAATTCCGGGATATGCCCACATGCATGATCTGATGGATAAACTTCTCACAGCAACAATAGCAGATAACAACCATATTAGAATATTAGTTACTGGGGCTGGAGGGGGCAAGGAAATCACTTTGTTGGGTACAAAGCATCCTGACTGGTCGTTGACAGGCATGGATACTTCTAAGCCGATGTTGGATTTAGCGAAAAAAAGAGCAGATGAAGCTCGCATCTCGCATCGGGTCAAGCTTTTTTCCGAGACCATTAAACAATTACCTGAGGATGGATTGTACGATGGTGCCACGAGTATGCTGATGCTGCATTTTATTCAGGGACTGGAAGCAAAAAAGTCTTTCCTGATGCATCTCGCCAGTAAGCTCAAACCCGGCGCACCTCTAATCCTTGCGTCTGTTAATGCAGATCTGGATTCTCCGGCTTATCCAATCATGATGCAGGCGTGGCGGGAACATATGATGCAGGCGGGAGTGCTTACGGAGGAATGGGAACGGTTCGCCGCATCGCTCGGTCAGACATCCGATCCCGTATTCGCTGAAATTTTAGTGAGATTGCTTGCGGAGTGCGGTTTTTCAAGGATAACCCGTTATTTTGCAGCATTCTGGGTGGAGGGGTATTATGCAATCCGAGACTAATATACAACAAGACAACATCATGAAGGATCAGATCTGGGTTGTTGGTGGTTATGGCCAAGTGGGGCAGATGGTCTGTACTCAGCTTGCGCAAGCATTTCCCGGCAAAGTGTGGGCTGCGGGTACACGATTGGAACGTGCCGAACAATTCAGTCGCCAGACGGGTGGAGTAGTTAAACCACTGCAACTGAATATTATGAAAACGGTGGACCCTGCCATGTTGCGACACGTTAAACTTGTCGTCATGTGTGTAGATCAGAATGACACCCGGTTTGTTGAAAGTTGTGCCAAAGCCGGAGCCGATTACATCGATATTTCTGCCAAAGGTGATTTCTTAAAACAAGTGGAAGGATTGCATTCAGTGATGAAAGTTTCTGGATCAACCGCTATTCTTAGCGTTGGTTTGTCGCCCGGCATAACCAATCTGCTTGTTCGTGAAGCGTCGATGCATTTGGATCAAGTGCAGGAGGCGAACATCACGGTGATGCTTGGTCTCGGGGAGAAGCACGGCAAGGCGGCAATCGAATGGACGGTAGACCAGATGAATACGGCTTATGAGGTCAAGAAGCATGGAAAGTTTACCAAAGTTCAGAGTTTGAGCGATGGAAAATGGATTGATTTCGGCGAGCAACTGGGAAGACGGATCGCATATCGATTTCCGTTTTCAGACCAACAGGCTGTAGCCCAAACGTTGCACATCCCTACCGTTTCAACCCGACTGTGCTTGGATTCCCGTTGGATTACCAGAGCATTGTCGATATCCAGACAAGCAGGATTAGTGAAGCTGCTGCGTTTTGCTTGGGTTCGTGATCTGGTAGTAAAAGCATTTGCTGCGATTCCAGGTGGTAAGCCGATGTTTGCTGTGAAGATAGATGCGACAGGATGGAAAAATGGAGAGCGGGTGGGAATAGAGCAGCTCGTTGTTGGCGAGAAGGAGGCTGTTCTCACAGCAGAGGTAGCTGCAGCTGTAGCGAAAAGGGTCTATATGAACGGTCAACAGCCAGGCGTGTATCATGTGGAACAATGTTTCTCCATAAAGGACATTGAAGAGGAACTTAAATACTCGTTAAATGTGGTAACCAAAATCACATAATCTGAACCGTATCCAAGTGACGCGACGCGTTGGACTCATGGCTTAAAACAACTTAAAGGTTGTTTTGTCTGAAAGCGCCAATCTGCTATGATAAAACTAAGGATCAAGCACGATTGGAGGGAGAACATGGACTATATTGCCATACTGCCTTATTACAGAGTACAACGAGAGATGACTGGCCTTTCGCAGGAGATTGAGAGGAATGCCCGTACCATGACCCTTTATTCGGATCGAATCGTGACCAAGTACAGGGAGTTCAGGATTACGGAAGTATTTGATATGTCTTTTCGCCGGATGGGGGACGCAGGTGGTTTTTTCTATCTGCATACGAGCACAGGAGTATATCCCTATATGGTAGAGATAGATCCTAGGCCGTTTATCCAGACATTCCACCAAGTGGCGATTGCTCGAATCAAATGATTGACCTTGCCGCCACGTGAAGCCTTACGATGGATGGGTAGTAATTATATCCAATCCAGAGGAGTGTATCTCATGAGTATTTTGATTCAACAAGTAACTATTCTAACGATGCAAGAAGCCGAAGCACCTTTCACGGGGGATATACGGATTGAAGGAAATCAGATTGTGCAGATCGCGAGTCATATCATGCCTCAACCTGAGGATGAGGTGATTGATGGTCGAAATAAACTGGCGATGCCCGGTCTTGTGAATGCCCACCAGCATTCGCCAATGAGTCTCCTTCGAGGTTTTTCCGACGATCTGAAGCTGATGGACTGGCTGGAGCGCAAGATGTTGCCTGCCGAAGCACGGATGACACCTGAAGATATTTATTGGGGAGCTAAATTGGGCATTGCAGAGATGATTCGTTCAGGAACAACGGCTTTTGCCGATATGTACATTCATATGAATGAGATCGCTGAAGCAGTCACGGAAACAGGCATACGTGCATCGCTGACTCGTGGTATGGTTTTTATGGAGGATGATGGAGGACGCAGGCTGCAGGAAGCGATCGATCTGGTGCAACGCTGGTCAGGGAAAGCAAATGGTCGAATCACAACGATGTATGGACCGCATTCTCCTTATACTTGTCCGATGGAACCGTTACGTGAAGTCGTTGCAATGGCTGTTCAGGACGAGATTCCACTGCACATTCATCTGGCGGAAACGAAGGAAGAAGTAGAGAAGATTCGTAGCCGCTATGATATGACACCTACGGAATATTTGGAGGAATCAGGTATGTTCGAGCGGGCGCATGTGCTACTGGCTCACGGAGTACATCTGAACCCTCAAGACATCAGCAGGCTGAAGGGCATGCGCGGCGGTGTCGCCCATAATCCGGTGAGCAACCTGAAGCTCGGTTGTGGCATTGCTCCAGTAGAGGCGATGATATTCGAGGGGATCACGGTAGGAATCGGGACAGATGGAGCAGGGAGCGCAACAACACTGGATATGTTCGAAGAAATCAAGGCTGCATGCTGGCTGCAAAAGCTGGACTACGGTGATCCAACCCGGCTTCCAGCACGTCAAGTACTTGATATGGCAATCCGTGGGAGTGCAAAATTGTTATCATTGCAAAATGAAGTGGGGATGCTTGCACCTCGATACAAAGCGGATCTCATTCTGATTGACCTTGCCAAACCTCACCTGCAGCCCATTCATAATGTAGAGTCGCTGTTGGCCTACAGCGTGAATGGGGCGGATGTGCACACCACCATTGTAGATGGGCAGATCCTGATGCAGGACAGAAAGTTGCTTACCATAGATGAGGATGAGTTATATCGCGAAGTAAACACTCGCGCGAAGCGAATTGTGGAAGGCGTTTAAAAATATCATGTTTTCGTTTAATCGATTAATTCAAAAGGCAATCTCTAATTTCATCTTAAAAAGTGCTGTATTTCTCCCCATATTTTATTGGCTTCCACAGCGTTTTGTGCTGGTGCGACATACCGGGAGTTATTTTTTGCATGAATGAAATATAATGTATTGAATTTATCGTCAGCCCACTGAATCGTATAATAATCGTCGAGATCAGTTCGGTTTTCATTTGCAATAATGGGGAAATACCGATCACCATTCATTTTTTTCTTCATTTTAGCTATGAAACGATCTGACCTTTCAGGTTCAAAAACATCATATACTTTGTCGTCAATAAGCATTTTTCCTTTAAAGGTAGTAGGTCTGAAAAAATCCCGATAACCTTTCATCGTCATTTGAATTTCGATTTTTTCTCCATCTAATGTACTAGCAGTGTATTTTTGCTCAATGTCATAAGGTAATTTATAGATTAATAGCAATATAAAAAAAAGACTGACAACACCAACAATTAAGGCAATTAATTTCTTGATAATATGACCGCCTTTCTATGAGTGAGTAACGTAAATGATCTATCCTAAGAACAATTCTGTTTACATGTTCATAGTCATTGAAATATCCAAAAATAAAAATAACTGTGGGCACTGTAATTTGGTATGCTGATACAAATTATAACATGTAATATACTGGAAAATAAATCATTTATCAGTATATATAAGTGGGGTTATTCGCGTTTATGATAAACTCAAAATAGAAACTTGCGGATATTTAAAAATATTTTTTTCGAAAATTCAATCGAAAATGGAAATTTTTTGATGATTAAAACGCTATGGGAGCTTATCCTATGGCGTTTTTTGTCGAATATTAACTGGTAATAGTTCTATTGACCTGTTCAGAATCCGTTCAGAAAAGGTCGTTATACTTGCTATGTATCTATATTAAAAATCAGATAAACACGAGGAGGAACATGAATTGAAGGGGAAAAATAAACACAATAAATTAAAGCCGATCATGAAAAAAAGCATGTTGGCCGCACTTAGTCTTGGTATTGCCTTGCCTGTAGCCGGTTCACTTCCTCACGCTCTGGCGGGAGCACTTGAGCCGACCACCATTAACATTTCACGCCCAGTACTTAATGATGATATTTATTGGCTAAGCCATTCGTCCGAGCAAGTGGATGCACTACCTATTATGCCTTCTACCCCAATCGGAGTTGATAATAATACGATCATTATTGATTTGAGTACTCATTTTCCTTCTGAGAAGTTCATTCAACTCGGTGCGATTTCAGAGAATACGAATGTAGCTCGCACTTATGTAACTAACGACAATAAACTTATTGTTGTTCCTTATCGTAGCGGCAAGATCAACATTCAATTGCAGGCTAAAAATGCACTATCCCCAGAAGGGGAAATGATTAGAGACAATATAGAGCTCTACATCAGCAAAAAAGGAGATCTAAACGGTGACGACAAAGTTGATTCTGCGGATGCAGTTCAGCTATACAATTACCTTCGTAACATGGTAACCCGTCGTGGCTTCTCTTTTGTAGAGATGAACCAAGCAGATGTAGATCGAAACGGTGAACCTGAATTGGCAGATATGAATGCTTTGCTAAGTGGTTACGCTAACCAATCTCTTGGGGCTAAAGATAATAGCTATGTATTAACTTTCAAGCAAGTCGATGACGCTCCATATGTGTTGAATGGCAAGTTAAATGGGGATTTGAAAGTGGGCGCTACGTTAACAAGTAACACCGAATTCTTTGACCCTGACGGCGATACACTTAGAACGATGCACTATCAATGGTATCGGGGCTCCGAAGCAAGTGGAGAAGGTAAAACAGAAATCATAGGAGCTACTGATGCAGTATATAAGATTACTGATGCCGAGCAAGAGAAATATCTCTTTTTACAGATTACACCTGAATCTTATTCATCTGATCGTCCTCAAGGAAAACCGGTAGTCCTTCGTAGTGAGTCAACTGTTGCGGTAAAACAGGAGGATATCGTAAGTCTTTCGCCATCGAATGGTTCTACGGAAGTTAGAATCGATGAACCTTTAGTCATTACGTATCGTCAAAATGTTAGAGTAAATAATTACAGCAATTCCAGTATTGTCATTAAGAATCTGACAGCTGACGAGGTGGAGGCTTCCTACATGATTAGTGATGGAGGTAATTTCTATATAATGGGCAATAAAGTATATATCAGAAACAACGGTTTGAGATATGGAGCTAATTATTCCATTGAAATCCCGAATGATGCCTTCATAGCTGCGGATCCGGATGATAATGCTTATATGCAAGGGACCGTCGTAGAACAAAATGGTGTTCCATGGACATTTACAACACGGATACCACAATAATTTAAAATTCTAGCTTGCTCAAAAATGATATCTACCCATTATTGATTCAGACATGGAGGTTATACCATGCTTCAACTGAAAAAGAAACGTATTAAAATGAGAAAAACAATGTCAGGTCTGATTATGTTGACATTATTTTCGTCACTTGTTTTGCCGGGCTCCGCAGGAGCTACACCTTCTCAATCATCACAAGTGGAATTGGCGAATGTCAGTGTACAGGCAGGTCAAACCGTTCATGTGCCTGTTGTTATGAAAGCGACGGAACTTCCGATCAAAGCTTATAATATGCAAGTTGATTATGATACAACAGCGTTGGAGATTGTACGAATCACTCCAAGAACGATCAATACAATCACTTCATCCCCAGAATTAAATACTCCATCCGATTTCCAGTACGTTATTAATAACGAGGAAGGATGGGTGCGGATTATCTGGATGGATCTTAGTGAAGTTGAGCATTGGATCGATACAGGTGACCAAATGTTCGATATCGAATTTAAAGCTAAATCCACTGCTACTCCAGGACAAAAACAGCTCAAAGTGAATCAGGATGACTCAGAACACTTCCATTTCGAAAATGTAGACTATGGTGCTAATGCCCAATTGTCAGGTGGAATCATTACCATTACAGCAGCTAGTTCAGGCGGTAACTCCAGTTCGCCTTCAACGGGTTCATCAGGTGGTGGGGGAGCGGCACCATCTCCTGCACCATCTGTGCCAACCACATCTTCCACTCCAGCGCCAACTAAAGGTGTAGACATTTACGTGAATGGACAGAAGCAGGAGCAGTCTGCAACGGCATCAACCTCCACGATTGATAATAAAGTGACTACAACGATTCAAGTGGATAACAACAAAGTGATCAATCAAGTGGGGAACGGACTTCGTACTCTGTTACTTCCGGTTACAGGCACAGGTACTAATTCGGTTGTCGGTGAACTGAATGGTAGACTCGTGAAGACGATGGAAGGAAGCAATGCACAAGTTGTAATTCAAACGGATACGGGAACGTATACCCTTCCAGCCAGTCAAATCAAAGTAGATCAGGTGGTCAGACAGCTTGGCGGCTCAGCACCTTTGGAAGATGTTAAGTTCCAGATCGCGATTACACCAAGTAATGATGCAAAGAAAGCAGCGATTGCAGCGGCAGCAAGCAAAATGAATAATACAACGGTTATTGCGGCTCCGGTTGATTTTGAAGTGAAAGCTGTTTACAAAGGTCAGCAGGTGGATGTGAATCGCTTCAATGCTTATGTAGAGCGCACGATCACCTTGCCTAAAGACACCGACGGCTCCAAAATCACCACAGGTGTTGTGCTTCAAGCGGATGGTACGATGTTGCATGTGCCAACGAAAGTGATCAAAGGAACAACAAATGATTCCGCGGTAATTAACAGCTTGACGAACAGCACGTATGCGCTGATCTACCACCCGGCAACATTCACGGATATTTCCAATCACTGGAGTCGCACGGATGTTGAGGATTTGGCTTCTCGTCTCGTTGTAGAAGGTGCAGGAGATAACACATTTGCACCGGATCGCAGCATTACGCGTGCAGAGTTCACAGCCGTATTACTCAGAGGTCTTGGTCTGCATACTCCTGAAAGTGCAGTTACGACAACATTTACAGATGTGAAGTCAGACAGCTGGTATGAAAATGAAGTGCAAACCGCCATTTCCTACGGATTGATCTCCGGTTACATGGATAACAGCTTCCGTCCGAACGACGAAATATCCCGTGCCGAAGCGATGACCATCGTTGCACGTGCGATGAAACTCGTAGACTTGGCTAAAGCGGATGCTTCCGAGACGGCGAATCTACTTGGTGGATATAGTGACGGTAGCCAAGTCCAAGCATGGGCCGCAGAGCCTGTAGCTTCAGCAATTAAGCAAGGTCTGGTCCAAGGGGCTGACGGGAAATTGATGGCAGACGCAGACATTAGCCGTGCTCAGACAGCAGCTATTGTGAAACGTTTGCTGGCAAAAGCCGGATTGATCTAATTTATTTTCAAATGATTGTTCATTAAAATGTAATCCTAACAACAATAGAACACCTGCCTCTCGTTTAACGTTATCGTTGAATGAAAGACAGGTGTTCTTTATTTCAAACGAAAGTTTTGTTTAGAGGCGGATCATTTGATAAAATAGAAGGGACGCCTCAGCACACTTTTAATAGAAAAAGTATATTGGCACATTTTTAGATCCTTTACTGTGAGCCTTGTCGTGCGTCTATGTGAATATATGAACATAATCTAGCGATTTTATTATACACAGAATGGAGCCATCCGATGAAATATCGCAATATGGAAGATTGTATAAACGACCTGGAGCAGCATGGTCATCTGATCAGGGTTAAGGAAGAGGTTGATCCGAATCTGGAGATGGCTGCGATTCACATGAAGGTGCATGAGGCTAAGGGCCCGGCGCTGTTATTTGAAAATGTAAAAGGCTCCAAGTTCAAAGCCGTGTCGAATCTGTTCGGCACCGTTGAACGCAGTAAGTTCATGTTCCGCGAGACACTGGAAGGTGTACAGCGCGTTATGGATGTGCGGGACGACCCTATGAAGGCACTCAAGACACCACTCAAACATGTTCGCACAGGACTTGCTGCCTGGCAGGCATTGCCGAAGCAAAAATCCATCAGCCTTCCGGTATCGGCGCAGGAGATTCAGATTTCCGATCTGCCGCTCATCAAACACTGGCCGATGGATGGAGGCGCGTTTGTCACATTGCCTCAAGTGTATTCGGAAGACCCGGACAAACCGGGCATTATGAATTCCAATCTGGGCATGTATCGTGTGCAGCTGAGTGGCAACGACTATGAGATGAATAAAGAGATTGGATTACATTATCAAATTCACCGTGGAATCGGAATCCATCAATCCAAAGCGGTGAAAAAAGGCGAACCGCTGAAAGTTAGCATTTTCATCGGCGGCCCGCCAGCACATACGTTATCAGCAGTCATGCCGCTGCCAGAAGGATTAAGTGAGATGACCTTTGCGGGCCTGCTTGCCGGACGTCGCTTCAGATATAGCTACAAGGATGGGTACTGCATTAGCAATGACGCAGATTTTGTCATTACGGGGGAGATTTATCCTGGCGAGACCAAGCCGGAAGGTCCTTTTGGGGACCATTTGGGTTACTATAGCCTGACTCACGAATTCCCGCTTATGCGTGTTCATAAAGTATATGCTAAACCAAACGCGATCTGGCCATTTACGGTTGTAGGGCGTCCGCCGCAAGAAGATACGGCATTTGGCGATCTTATTCATGAAATTACGGGAGATGCCATCAAACAGGAAATTCCGGGTGTGAAAGAAGTGCATGCTGTGGATGCTGCTGGAGTCCATCCTTTGTTATTCGCCATCGGCAGTGAGCGTTATACGCCTTATACCGATGTGAAGCAACCAACCGAATTGTTGACGATTGCCAATCGAATTTTAGGAACAGGCCAACTCAGCTTGGCGAAGTATCTGTTTATTACGGCGGAGGATCAGCAACCGCTGGATACGCATCAAGAAGTTGAGTTCCTCAGCTATATTCTGGAACGGATGGATCTGCAAAGGGATATTCATTTTCATACGCATACTACGATTGATACACTCGACTACTCAGGTACGGGGCTCAACAGTGGTAGCAAGGTGGTTATGGCGGCATACGGCGACAAGATTCGTGAATTGTGCAAAGAAGTGCCGGAATCGCTGAAGAATATTCGCGGTTACGACAATCCGCAACTGATCATGCCGGGCATGGTTTCCATTCAGACATCTGCCTTCACTACGTATGAAGATACTGCGCGGGAGATGAGAGAGTTTACGGATCTGCTGCAAGAGCGTGGGGGACTGGAATCATGCCCGTTGATTATCGTGTGTGATGACAGCTCGTTCCTGAGTGCAAACCTCAGTAACTTCTTATGGGCTACGTTTACGCGCAGCAACCCTTCACATGACATGTACGGAGTGAACAGTAGTTATAATCACAAGCACTGGGGCTGTGACCAGCTGATTATTGATGCGCGGGTGAAACCACATCAGGCGCCGCCGCTTATTCCTGATGCATCGGTGGAGAAGAGCATTGAACGTTTTTTCGTAAAAGGTGCAAGTCTGGAATCCATTAAACTTTAAGTCGCATTGTAATGAATTGCTCATGAATCAGGAGTCCAAACCATGTGTTAGGGCTCTTTTTCATTACGTTAGTTTCGTTTCATTCGCTTGGAAACACTTGAAAAAGTTATTAAATCTCGCATACACGAAATTAAAAACCGGGATAATACCTTATTGCCTATGAGGATAAAGTCTTAGACGTTCATTTTTGTCCATATGATTAAGGTCGTTTGGACTATGTTGAAAATGTTGGATTCAAACGATATAAGATGTATAAGTATGTCTCGGCCCCGATCATTCGGGGTTGTTAACTATAATCATTTGTTCAGGGGGAGTTCCGATTGAGAATCCATATTATGAACCTGCAAGACGGGGACCGTCTGACAGCGGATACGTTTAGTGATGCAGGACTGCACATTCTCGGAAAGGGGACTGTCATTCGAAGCGAGGATATTACCTTGCTTATGCAGCATCGGGTAGATTACGTAGACATTGAATTGCGTGAAGAAGGAATTACCGAAGCAGAGTTTTTCGCAGCTTCGATGAAACACGCATCAGAATCCAGAAGTAACAGCAGTTCTAGCGGGACGAGCACTGGTGAACAACCTCCTGAAGAAGAGATGAAGTCTCAATTCCTTCAGACTGTACATAATTATCAGAATGCATTTCTGGAAGCGCTGACGGTAGGCAAGTTTAATGCGACGATGGTAGATGATGCCCTGCAACCTATGGTGGATGGACTTGATGAGCAAAAGGACGTTGTACATCTCCTGATGATGCTGGAACGCGATGACGTTAACAACTACACCCATTCCATACAGGTAGGTCTATTATCCTTCTATATTGCGAGCTGGCTAGGATATTCTCAGGAAGAAAGTTACAAAATCAGCCGGGGCGGGTACTTGCACGATATCGGCAAGTGTAAGGTTTCACTTCGAATTCGAAACAAAACAGAACCGTTGACGGCAGAAGAGCAACTCGAATTGCAGCGTCATACGATCTATGGACATGAAATCATTAAGAACTCTATGACAGATGAAGCTACGGCTCTGGTCGCTTTACAGCATCATGAGCGTGAAGATGGATCAGGGTATCCAATGCAACTTGGAAAAGGTGAGATTCATCCGTATACTCAGATTGTGTCTGTAGCTGATATCTACATTGGTATGCGGACCGGTAAACATGGAGCGAGCAATCCGAACCTGATTAACAATCTCAGAGATATCTATGGCATGGGATTTGGTAAATTGAATGAAAAGGCGGTTCAAGCGTTAATGCAGCATTTGCTGCCTAACTTTATCGGTAAACAAGTACTTCTCAGCAATGGTGAGAAAGGTGTTATTGTTATGAACAATGC
Source organism: Paenibacillus sp. NN59 (assembly GCF_057597225.1). Taxonomy (NCBI): domain Bacteria; kingdom Bacillati; phylum Bacillota; class Bacilli; order Caryophanales; family Paenibacillaceae; genus Paenibacillus; species Paenibacillus sp. NN59. Next base: position 2,908,202 of record NZ_CP199678.1, read on the forward strand.
GTCCGATATTTTCAAACCGCTGATTAAAGTGGAATCCGAACAGTATCGTGATCTGTCCAAAGAGCGCACTCTTTCCATTAACGAATTGCTGATTTAAGCGGTAAAAAAGAAAACAGGCAAAACGAGCTTCTTATCATTGGATGAGAAGCTCGTTTTATTAATGAAACAATCTCAACCATTGCTAGCGATCACGCCTCGCTAAAACAAACCGCTCCGACAGAAGATCCACGATCCATACCAGCAAAGCCGTGATACTGACACCTGTACCTAATAAACATACTCCCCTCCAGCCTGACCAGGCGTACACTTGTGTAGAAATAATGGAACCAACTGCGCTGCCGATGGAATAGAAGATCATATACGATGCAGTTAATCGGCTCTGAGCTTCCGGACGGACTTGATAAATCAGACTTTGATTGGTCACATGCACAGCTTGTACAGCAAGATCAAGCAGGATCACACCCACAACCAGAAACCATAATGAAGTATGTAACAGGCTGGTAGGAATCCAGGACAACACTAAAATGATGAGAGAAATGCCGGTTGTTGTCTGTCCAGAACCATGATCGGCCAGTTTGCCTGCTTTGGCGGCAGCAAGTGCTCCAGCAAGGCCTGCAAAGCCAAAAGCGCCTATAGCAGCGTGGGATAACGATATTGGGGGTGCGCTGAGTGGTAACACAATGGCAGTCCACAATATGCTGAAGGCCATAAAAATCAACATGGCTAGTAACCCTCGGATACGAAGTACATGTAACTCTTTATATAGTCGCAGGGTGGAAGCAAGCAGTTGCAAGTAGCCAAGCTTGGATTGTTTGAACGATCCTTGAGGGAGCATACGCCCCAGCACAAATACACTAATCAGAGTGAGACTGGCTGAAAATAAATATACAGATCTCCAGCCCAACCAGTCGTTCATCAAACCGGCCACAGATCGCGCAAGCAAGATGCCGATGACAATTCCGCTGGTTACCCGGCCTACGATGCTCCCTCGCTGGGAGTCGGCTGACAAATGAGCCGCATAAGCGACAAAGGTTTGTGTGATAACGGCTAATAACCCAACCATTGCAATAGCTGAGAATAAAATGGATGATGAAGCAGAAGTTCCTACAACGATTAGAGCGGATGCGGATAAAATCATCTGGATCAGGATCAGTTTTCGGCGGTTGACGAGGTCTCCCAGTGGAACAAGCAGTAAGAGGCCAAGCGCGTAACAAATCTGAGTAATGGTAATCACGAGACCAATGGTTGCAGTGGATAGATGAAATTCGAGTGCGATGGAATCCAATAAGGGTTGCGCATAGTAAATATTCGCTACGGATAGACCGCTACACACAGCAAATACCCATGCTAATGCTCCTGTCATGCTCTGTTTTGTAGAAGATTCCTTGTTTACTTTTTGAATAGAATGTTGCATTTATGACGCATTCCTTTCTTGTTTTCTATTTTGTACTGGTTGGTATATTATTGATGGGATTAACCATATATTTTATCTTTCTGAATGTCAATAGGGCTCCTGATTAGAAAAAGAGGAAATGGTTATTAATTGATTGAGATGCTATGTTTATTGTGGGGGAGGGAGGATTGATGATTTAAATACATTTTGACATTTCGAATCAATGCGTTAGTATATAACTATACTGTTCGATAAATAATGGAGGGGTATTGTGGTTAGAAAAAGAGAGTTTAACACAGAAGAAGCACTGGATGCTGCTATGCATGTATTTTGGCTTAAAGGGTTCGAGGCAACCTCACTAACGGATTTAACAACGGCAATGGGGATTCAGCGTCCCAGTTTGTATGCAGCCTTTGGAGATAAAATGGAGCTGTTTGAACATGTGCTTCGTAGATACACCAATTCACATGCCGCGCAGATCAGAGCTATGCTAGGGCATGGGGAGTCCGTCAGAGAAGCTTTTCGCGCAGTTTTTGACTGGATTACATCTGGGAAGAAGAAAGTTAATGCCAGTCACGGTTGTTTTTGTATCAACACCATGGTTGAACTGGCTCCCCATGATCCCAAATTTGCTGTGTTAACACGCGAGCATCAGATGTATCTGGCGGTTATTTTCAGAGAAACACTCGAAAAAGGTCAACAGAATGGAGAGTTACCAGAGGAGTTAAACGCCGGACTTGTGGCACAAAGTTTAGTTGTTTCGATGATTGGGTTAACTGTGCTAATGAAGGCGGCACCGGATCGTTCGTTCATCGAACAAAGCATTGAGGCAACGCTATCTGTATTGAATAACAGCGATCATAGAAACGAGCCTCTTATTTTAAAATAAGAAGCTCGTTTTTTGAATGGATACGGCGATAATTGTGTACAAATCCGTTTATCCTCATTTTTAGGAATGGGCATTGTTTATCGGGTTTGACGAGCGAATCATAGCTACACTGGACTCGCGGACAATCAACCGCGGTTCGAACTGGATATGTTCGTAATCTGAAGTACTCATCTCACGAATCCGTTTAAGCAACAACTCCGTTGCGAGCCGAGCGACCTCCTCACCCATGATGGAGACGGAACTGATCTGGGGCGACGACACCGTTGTCCATTGATTATTATCCACGCCCACCACAGCAACATCCTCGGGTACCCGTACGCCGAGCTCTTTAAAGCGGTTCACAAGTCCGATGGCAACCATATCATTGATTGCATAGACTGCATCCGGCATATGGGTCAAACCATAGAAGTAATCCGCTGCACTTGCTCCCGTAGCAAGTGAGAAGTCCTCACCGAAGTAAACGAGGGAAATATCCACATGTCCGACAGCCTGCTCGTAAGCACGATAACGCTCCTCGATAATATCTTTGGGGGCTCCGGCATAAGCAATCCGGGTTCTTCCGATCTTAAACAGATGCTCCATAACCAGTTTTCCCTCAGGTTGCGATAAGGAGACGATGTCTGCTTGAATGCCAGGTTCCAATTTTTTTCCGTAGTTAATAATCGAGATGGGAAGAGGCGCTTTGTCAATGAGTCCGGGCAGTGTTTTTGGATAGGCAAGTGGCATGAAAATAAGACCATCAACGTGTAATTTCTTCACATTACGTATCGTTTCAAGTTCTGTTCTGGCATTGCCAGCTGTGTTAATCTGCACAACATGGTACCCGTGCTGCTTCGCGGTCTGCTCAACGGACCAGGAGATTTCGGGAATGATGGCGTTGCGGATATCCGGAACAACAAGTGCAATCTGATGCGTTTGCCTGATTTTGAGACTCTGTGCAGAAGTGTTGGGCACAAATCCTAAATCTTCTATGGCACGCATAACCTTTTCTCGTGTTGCACTGCTGATTCCATCCGAATTGTTAATAGCCCGCGATACGGTAGCAATCCCTACACCAGCGCGTTCAGCGACATCTTTAATCGTGATTTTCTGCTCTTTACTCACTTTATCATTGACCTCACTTCATCGGAAACGATTCCGTATTTTAGGCTTATGTATGTATTGCAAAGTATGCATATAACTTGATTATACCATTGCAACATTATAGTATCCCGTAAACAAACAGAAATGGATGTAAATTTATGCATCTTTATGTTTAATTTTCTAATTTATGATTAAAAACAAACGAAATCTTAGAATGATCATCGCGTTTTTTTTCTTTAGGAGCATAAAATTACAGATTAATCGACGAATTTACTCACGAGATCGACATATTTATGGAGAAAGAGGTTTGACAGGTTATCTCTAATGTGACATATTTAATTTACGGAAACGTTTCCGATATTATATGAATTAATCATTTGGGAGATGAATGAAATGAAAGCATTGCGTTGGCATGGTGTCAAAGATCTTCGTCTGGAACATATTTCTGAACCTCAGATTGAACAGGGTAAAGTGAAAATAAAAGTGGAATGGTGCGGGATCTGTGGTAGCGATCTACATGAATACACAGCTGGACCGATTTTTATACCAGCTCAGGCTCCGCATCCGCTAACAGGGGAAAAAGCACCTGTTGTTATGGGACATGAGTTTTCTGGACAAGTGGTTGAAGTGGGCGAAGGGGTGACTCGTTTTCAGGCAGGTGATCGTGTGGTTGTAGAGCCCATTTATGCGTGCGGTCATTGCGAAGCTTGTAAACAGGGCAGATACAATTTATGTGACAAGATGGGATTTCTAGGTCTGGCCGGGGGAGGAGGGGGATTCTCCGAGTATGTAACAGCAGATGAGAAGATGGTTCATGCCATTCCTGATTCCATCTCCTATGAGCAAGGTGCTCTGGTTGAACCTTCTGCAGTAGCTCTGCACGCTGTACGCCAGAGTAAACTGAACGTCGGGGATACGGCAGCGGTATTTGGTGCAGGGCCGATTGGACTGCTGGTGATTGAAGCGCTCAAGGCATCCGGAGCATCGGATATTTATGTTGTGGAACTGTCGCCGGAGCGTAAAGCAAAAGCGAAAGAACTGGGTGCAATTGTGATTGATCCGACCGAGGTTCAAGTGGTTGAAGAGATTCACCAGCGTACACAAGGGGGAGTCGATGTAGCCTACGAAGTAACAGGTGTACCTCGTGTGCTGCAACAAGCGATTGACTCAACGCGTATTGGTGGCGAACTGATGATTGTAAGCATTTTTGAACAAGAAGCGCCAATGCAACCGAACTCCATTGTGATGAAAGAGCGCACAGTAAACGGAATCATCGGTTATCGCGATGTGTTCCCGGCGGTCATCCGTTTGATGGAGAAAGGATTTTTCCCGGCCGACAAGCTGGTGACCAAACGAATTGTGCTGGATGAGGTTGTAGAACACGGTTTTGAAGCGTTGCTTAAAGAAAAAAATCAGGTGAAAATTTTGGTTAAAGCAGAATAGTTCTTGAAACCTTATAGTAGACCTCTTATCCACGGATACGAGCGTCTACTTTTTTTGCTGAAAAGGGCGAAATTTGTTGCAGTGTACGCACCTTTTACATACTATAAAAAGATACAATTTGTATCTTTTTTGAACGTATGAAAAGTGATTATGTTGAAGGAGGATGCGGATATGCAAAGGAAAGTAACCTGGGCAGCAATTGGGCTGGCTCTTGTCGCCGGAGCAGGCTGGATGCTGATGGGAAACGCCAAACCCAAGACGAACACTCCGGCCATAAGACCTGTGGCTACAGAGCGTGGGGGTGTGCAAGTGTCAAATGCCCCGATTCAATCCGTTGATGTGACAAGCAAACTGGAATTGTTAGGGAGGGCTTTTAACAAATCGCCTTATGCCAACAACGTATGGGACATGCAACAATACAACGGTAAAATCTATCTGGGTCATGGAAATAGCAGCAATACGGGGCCTGCACAAAATGCGGGGCCGATCCCTGTCGTGTACTATGATGCAACGAATGCCGAGTTTCAGACACAGGCGGTGACAAACAGTAATCCGAGCATTATACCCTCAACAAAAATGTACGTGGATGAAGAGCAGATTGATCTCTATAAGGTGTTAAATGGAAAACTGTATATCCCTGGTCATGATTCCGATGGTGAAAGCTGGGACTTTGGAAACTTTTACCGCTTGGACGAAGGGACGTGGACCAAATATCGCAATCTGCCCAAGGGCGTTCATGTCTATGATCTCGCATATTATCAAGGCAAGCTGTTTGCTGCACTTGGCACAGAAACCAAACCAACCATCTTAATCTCACATAATGATGGGCAAAGTTGGCAGCAGTTTGCAACAATCAACACATTTGGCTTTAGAGCATATACGCTATTCGAAATCCAGGGGAAATTGTATGCCTCCGGAATGATGTACCCCGCCAATAAAATATGGAATGACAAAACGAATATACTGGAGATTAATGAACGTTTGGAAAAGAGAGATGTAGCTATCTACGGTAACAAAATGTTACCCGGGTTGACCTATCAACAAGGTACAGTTCCGTACAATAAAATTGGTAAAAATATTAATTTTAACAATAAGCTGGTGTATATTGCTGGTGGTGTCTTCAATGATAGTCAACTGTTGCCTAAGTCATTGAATGTGATGACGGATATCAATCAGGCGAGACGTGTCAGTCTGGCAGATGCGAATGCGTTACCAACAGACCTGCTTGTGCGTGATGATAAAGTTTATGTGTTAACGTATACGCGCAAGCAGGCCAATGTCTACGTGAGCAGGGTCTATCAAACCAATGATCTGACAACATGGAATGAAATTTTGCGCTTTACACAGGACACTTATGCCAAGTCATTTGAGGAGCTTGATGGTGATTTTTATTTTGGATTGGGTACAGACCCGGACGTCCTATCGCCCTCATCTGGAAAAATATTACGAGTGAATCGAGTGGATATTCCTGTGAATTCAAATTAAAATATAAGGAAGATTATGGATTATATACTATGCTGCATCCACATTGTTGGTGACCCGGCGATGTGCTGATGATATTCATCGTGCAGAACAAACTGCAGCACCCGAGTCAACGGACAGCGGCTCTTCCGAAGCTGTTCTTTTTTTTGTGGTTCAGTTTCGTGTGAGAAATTTGTTTGAAAATAAAAATAAGAATCTATAAAATGGATAAAGAGAAATATTCATGACAGTCCACAGGCGTATGACCGCTGCTTGATGTATCCAAAGCATGTCACATCTCAAGGTAAGTGCGAAATGTAAACTTCCCATTGCAAAGGAGACTAAATCATGAGCGTACCTTCATCATTGTTTAAACCGTTCACATCTGACAAACTTACCTTGCCCAATCGAATTGTTATGGCACCGATGACGCGGGGATTTTCACCGAGCGGTGTACCAGGGCCCGATGTGGCTGACTATTACCGCCTTAGAGCGGCTGGCGGCGTGGGACTTATTATTACAGAAGGCACAGGGATCAACCATCCATCCTCAGTAAGTGGTGAGAACATCCCACTTTTTTATGGAGAAGAAGCGCTGCAAGGATGGGCGAATGTGGTCAAGGCTGTTCACGATGCCGGCGGGAAAATAATGCCTCAGCTCTGGCATGTTGGCACTGCACGGCGCTCTGGAGATTTACCTAATGCAGAGGCTCACCCGGTTAGTCCGTCCGGAATAAGCATGGCTGGTGAAGCGGCTTACGAACCATTAACGGAAGAGGAGATCCAAGAGCTTATACAAGCCTATGCAGAAGCAGCGGCTGATGCGAAGCGTATCGGTTTTGATGGAATTGAGTTACATGGTGCGCATGGATATTTAATTGATCAATTTTTCTGGGCGCAGACGAATCGCAGATCTGACAAGTATGGCGGAGATTTAGTACGCCGGACACAGTTTGCAGTCGAAGTGATCGAGGCTTGCCGTGCTGCAGTAGGACCTGATTTTCCAATTGTTCTTCGCTTCTCGCAATGGAAAATGGGCAGTTACGAGGCAAAACTGGTCGAATCGCCAGAGGAGCTGAAACAGTTTTTGGAACCGCTCAGTGCAGCGGGGGTAGATATTTTCCATTGTTCCACACGTCGTTTCTGGCTTCCGGAGTTTGAAGGTTCTGATCTCAATCTTGCCGGCTGGACCCAGAAAATAACGGGTAAACCCGCGATTTCGGTTGGTTCAGTAGGTCTAGAGGCAGAGTTTGTTGAACGTGGCAGTGAAAAGCAAGAAACGGGAGATGCTCATCTTGACTTGCTGGATGATAAGATGAAGAATGGGGAATTTGATCTAATTGCACTTGGACGTGTGCTACTAAGTGACCCCGAATGGCCGCTTAAAGTGCAAGAGGGACATAATGCTGATATCATTCCTTTTACAAGTGAAGTATTATCCAAATTGCACTGAGAATTTCATTATATGAAAAATTCGAAATAGCAATACTTAACATGTGATTACATCCATAACAACGGGATAAAAAGGTGTTTAAAATCAACAGCAGAGCCGCCGCAAGGCGGTTTTTTTATTCCCGATTTTATTTTTCCAATAACCATCCTCTTAAACAAAGAACTTAATACCCACCATTCTCAAAAAAATAAATATTTCATCATATGAAAAATTCACAATAGAAAGCGGAAATCCGCATATACCCAGAACACATCCACAACGTATACTCCCGCCCACTGTTAAAACAGCTATTCATGCCATATCCAGGTACAAGAAGCAAGAATACTTTTCACATCTAAGACCTATTTTGAAAATCATTTACCTTATGGTAAGGTTAGCCTGAACGAATTCCAAAATTTTCAGAACCGATAAGACATAAGGAGGAAGAACATCCTTGAACGTGAATAGAAACCTGCGTTTGAAGCGGAATTTCAGATTTGTGCTGGTGCTGTCTGTGATTGCAACTCTGAGCCTTGTACTGGCCGCATGCGGACAAGCTCCAAAGCCTTCAACTGCAACAGGTAACAATAATGGAACAGCATCGGGCCAAAATCAATTACCTTCTGGGAATAACGCCGCTGCACCTCAAGATGAAGTACATGAAGAACCTCAGGATGAAACACAGGAAGAGATTGATCCGGTAAAGGAACAGCTTCAGCAACTAACGCTGGAGGAAAAAGTAGGCCAGATGATTCTTGCTGGTGTGCAAGGAACAGCGTTGGATGAACAGGCGAAACGAATGATTGCTGACCAGAAGATCGGCGGCATTATTTTTTATGCCAACAACGTAACAACGCTTCAGGGAACGGCCGCATTTGTGCAATCGATTAAAGAGGCGAATCAGCAAAACCCGGTTCCCATTCTAATGAGTGTGGATCAAGAGGGCGGTAAGGTAAGCCGCATGCCAGATACGGTTGAGTCCATTCCTTCCAATCGAAAAGTAGGCGAAACCAATGATACTAAGCTTGCTGAGAAGATGGGCGCATTGCTGGCGAGACAGATCAAGCTTGCCGGTTTTAATGTTGATTTTGCACCCGTGCTGGATATTAACAGTAATCCCAAAAATCCAGTCATTGGAGATCGTTCCTTCGGCACTACTGCTGACCTGGTTACACGTATGGGGATCGCCGAGATGAAAGGACTTCGTAGTGAAGGGGTCATCCCGGTGGTGAAACATTTTCCAGGCCACGGTGATACTTCCGTCGATTCTCATCTGGACTTGCCTGTGGTGAACAAATCGGAGAAACAGCTTGCAGAGCTGGAGTGGATTCCGTTTCAGGCGGCGGTGAAACAACAGGCCGAGGCGGTAATGGTTGCCCATATTTTGTTTCCCAAGCTTGACCCGAATTACCCGGCATCCCTATCAAAAGTGATCATAGGGGATCATCTGCGCGGAAAGTTCAAGTATGACGGTGTAGTGATCACTGATGATCTGAGCATGGGGGCGATCTCGAAAAACTACCCATTGAACAAGGCTGCAATCGCAACGGTTCAGGCCGGAAGTGATATTTTGCTGGTGGCTCATAGTTATGAAAGTGCCAAAACGATTTTTGATACTTTAATTAGCGCAGTGAAGTCAGGCAAAATCAAGGAGTCTCGTATTGACGAGAGTGTGTATCGTATTCTGGCATTGAAACAGCATTTCAAGTTGTCTGACGACCAAAAGGCTACTGGAGATGTGAAGCAGTTAAACGCAGATATTCGAAGCTGGCGCAAGCAAGTCGATGCCCGCTGATCTATCCTGTGTTATGATTTGGCTATAAATAGAGAGACATTTGCCATCATAACAGGTTAGAGGAGAGAGCTTTTCATGTATACCATTATGATTATTGAAGATGATCCCAAGATTGCGGGACTGCTGAAATCACATATCGAGCGTTATGGGGACCGAGCTGTATCCGTTGAGGATTTTGAGAATGTGACGGAACAATTCAAACAGCTTCAGCCTCATGTTGTATTACTGGATATCAACTTGCCGAGCTATGACGGGTTTTACTGGTGCAGGCAGATCCGAACGATATCGACATGTCCGATCCTGTTTATTTCCGCGAGAAGTGGCAAGATGGATCAGGTTATGGCGCTGGAGAACGGGGCTGATGATTATATTACCAAGCCGTTTGAACATGAGATTGTTATGGCTAAAATACGTAGTCAGTTGCGCCGGGTGTATGGAGATTATGCTGCCCGAGATGAAGAACGTAAGGTCGAACTGAACGGACTCGTGGTGTACTTGGAAAGGCTTGAGATTGAACTCGGCGATCAGAAAGTGCAACTCACCAAAAAGGAAACGATTCTACTGGAAACGCTGATGCGTCGCAGTCCAAAGCTGGTCAGTCGGGAAACCATTTTGGAGAAGTTATGGGATGACTCGTTTGTGGATGATAATACCCTTAGCGTTAATATTACCCGGGTACGGAAACGTCTTGCCGAACTAGGCATTACCGATGCGCTGGAAACGGTGAGAGGCTCCGGATACAGGCTGATTAATAACTGGAAAGCGACATCATCGTTATGAAGTTGTTTATTCGAGAACATATCGCTCTGACGTGCTGGGTGTTTGCGATGATGTTCACCGTGGTTGCTGTATTTTGGTACGATGGATACGATCATTGGAAGACGGCGCTATATGCCGTAGGGCTGGGCTTGTTTTTGTATGTCGGTTATCTGGTGTATCGTTACATGTCACATCGAGCCTTTTACACCCGTATGACACAGCCCGTGAATTCGCTGAATGAATTGGTAGCATTACATGAAACGGCGCCGTTATCAGCCTCTTTGGAAAAACTGCTGGATTCCCAGTACGGCCAATATCACGCACATCTGAGCCGGCTCGAACAAAAGCAACAGGAATATCTTACGTTTATGAACCAATGGGTACATCAGATGAAAACACCGTTATCGGTCATTGAGCTGACCGTGGAAGAAGAAGAGGACGATGATGCTCGTTTTCGCAGTATTCGTGAGGAAGCAGATCAGATGCGACGTGGATTGGAAACGGTCCTATATGTCGCAAGGCTGGATACCTTCGAGCAGGACTTCAGCGTGGAACCGGTTGAACTGCGAGTGGTAGGTGAAGAAGCGATTCATGAGTTGAAACGATTTTTCATTCGTAACCATGTGTATCCCGAGATGCAGATTGATGCTTCGCTGGTGGTGCAATCTGATGCAAAGTGGGTTCGATTTGTGCTAGTACAGCTGTTATCCAATGCCATCAAGTATGCTGCAGGCAGTGGACAGAAAGTGCATCTTCGCGCCTACGAAGCGGAGCAGAACGTCATACTGGAAGTTCAGGATCATGGGATTGGCATACCCAAATCAGACCTAAACCGGGTGTTTAGACCCTTTTTCACTGGGGAGAACGGAAGGCATTTTAAGGAATCTACTGGTATGGGGCTGTACATCGCAAAAGAAGTGCTGACACGTATGAATCATCAGATTGAGCTTGAATCGGTATATGGGGAAGGAACGACAGTCCGAATTACCTTTTCGGTTTGAACGCAAGATAATGAATAATTAGACCTGATTTTATATATGAAGTTGAATATGAATTACATGTGAAATAACGACGCCTTTTGCTGTGCTGGGAGGAAGGCGTCTTTTTCTTGCGATTTCTGAGGGGGACGGGTACGGAATCTTACAATATTGTCATGTTGGTGAAAGGTTAACCCATAGGAGAATGAGTGAAGTTTCGGGTAGACTGTAGTCAGAAGGTTAGCGAAGAAGATAAGTACTTAGAAATTAAAATTAGACGTTAATCGTTAAAGGAGTTGTACGTATGGAGATATGTTCCGTCAAACAGATCAGCAAAATTTATAAAGGGATTGTATCCTATGAAGCCTTGTCAGGGATTGATCTTAGTATCCAAGAGGGAGAGTTTGTGGGCATTATGGGGCCGTCCGGTAGTGGCAAAACAACATTACTGAACATGATTTCAACCATTGATCATCCGACGTCAGGGGAATTGCGAATTGCGGGTCAGAATCCATTTGATCTGGGGTCGGATCAGCTGGCTTTGTTCCGGCGCAGAGAACTAGGCTTTGTCTTTCAATCCTTCAACCTGCTTAACACACTGACGGTGAAGGAAAATATCGTGCTCCCATTAACATTAGACGGTATTTCCGTTCGGGAGATGAATGCGCGAGTAGTGGAGCTTGCTAACAAATTGGGGATTGAAGGAATTTTAAACAAACGCACGTATGAAATATCGGGCGGACAGGCACAGCGGACAGCGATCGCTCGAGCGTTAATCCATTCTCCCAAGCTGATTCTGGCGGATGAGCCGACGGGAAATCTGGATTCCAAGGCTGCCAAGGATGTGATGGAGATTCTTGAACAGCGCAATCGAGAGGATCAGGCGACGATGTTGCTCGTAACCCACGATGCTGTGGCAGCTAGTTACTGTAGCCGAGTGGTCTTCATTAAGGATGGTCAATTATATAACGAAATTCATTACGGTGATAACCGCGCGGCCTTCTATCAAAAGATTATAAACGTATTATCCCTGATGGGAGGCTCTGGACATGAATTTTCGCCAGTTCGCCATTAATAACGTTGTTCGAAACAAACGAATTTATTTAGCTCATTTTCTAAGCAGTACGTTCTCGGTTATGATCTTTTTTATCTATGCGTTGCTGCTGTTCCACCCGGATTTACAAGATGGTTTGAAAGGTTCTTCCCAGACGGTGACGGTGCTTGCGAACCAAGGCCTGATGATTGCTGAAATCATCATTTTCATATTCTCTTTCCTGTTTCTGCTGTATTCGGTCGGTTCATTTCTGAAGACTCGGAAGAAGGAGTTTGGTATCTTCCTGATCATCGGCATGACTCGAAAACAGATGAACCGACTTTTATTTATGGAAAATATGTGTATCGGCTTAGCCTCCATCGTGGCAGGTATCGGACTTGGACTCATATTTGGTAAATTGGTTTTGCTTATTTGTGGTTCCATGCTTGCGGTGGAGAACAGTCTGAGATTTTACTTTCCACTCAAAGGAATTCTGCTGACAGCCGGAGCGTTTCTGGTGCTTTTTGTAGTCATTGCTCTGTCATCCTCATTGCTGATTCGTAAGAGAACGTTAATTGACCTCGTGAAGTCAGAGGAAAAACCAAAACCTGAACCTAAGGCATCCCCGCTGCTCTCGCTGCTCTCGGTTGTGCTGATTGGTGGAGGGTATACAGGTGTATTTATTTTCGCGTGGGGATCATATATTTTCCCTTTATTGTTTGGCAGTGTGCTCAGCGTAATTGCAGGTACGTATCTTCTGTTCACGCAGCTGAGTGTATATGTCATTCGGGCATTGAAAAAGAAAGAAGGATTGTTTTACCGCAAGACCAATCTGCTCTTTCTGTCCGAGCTTACCTATCGCATGAAAGATAACGCCGTGATGTTTTTTATGGTCAGTGTTATCTCGGCTTCTGCGTTTACGGGCATTGGCAGCATGCTGACTATAGGTGACCCAAGGCTGTCTTCCATGACGAATCCATATGCTTTTACGTATACAAATTCAGGCTTTACGGATTCTGCAGTCGTTGATCGTCAGATCCAAAAAATTGAAGAGACGCTGGTTAATCGCGAAGTTCCATATGTAAAAGGTAGTTACCAGCCTCTCTATGAGAACAATAACAACTACATCATCAAACTGAGTTCATATAACCGTCTTGCCAAAGCACTTGGTTATGAAGAACGGGTGCTGGATCGCAATGATCTGGCGTTTAATACAGCACCCAATATTACTGCACGCAATAAACTGTTAGATACGAAAAAGGACAGTTACCCATACTCCGCTGACTTGTATGTTGGTGAACAGCAGCATTTACAAATGCAGATGTTGCCACCGGCAACCGATATCGTGATTCCGATGGAGGGTGAGGCGGGCGTCTACGTTGTTTCTGATGACCTGTATTCCAAGATTCGAGAAGCATACATTGCAGAGATTAAGATGGATGTTGATTTTTACTCCGATCAGACGACATTTTTTGTGGTAAAAGACTGGATGTCGACACGCAGTTTTGCTTCGGAATTGCTGGATACTATTGAAAAAGACCGTCCGGAGAAGGGATATGTTCAGTTCACTTCTCTTGTCGTAGACTGGCTGAATAACAAACAAACCAATGGCATCATTCTCATCGTAAGTGGATTGATCGGTATTGTGTTTTTCACCTTCGCGGCGAGCTTCACCTATTTCAGGCTGTATGCAGATCTGGAGCGAGATGAGGCACAGTATCGCATGATTGGTAAAATGGGGCTTAGCCACCCGGAGCTACGCAAAATTGTAACAAGACAGCTCGTGCTGATGTTTTTCCTGCCGCTTCTCGTGGCTTTGATTCACAGTACAGTTGCATTTACGGCGCTGTATCAGATGGTTCAGTTTTCGATTCTAGATCATAGCCTTGGCGTATTTATGGTGTTTGTCACGATGCAACTTATCTTCTTTGCCATAGTACGCTGGCGCTATCTGCGTCATATGTATTCGAAGCTCGTGTAAATTAGCAGTGCACCTTATACATTTCACTGCGTTTTATCAGCCTTGGCCTGTAGGTCAGGGTTTTCTTTTTTAGTTAAGAAAGATTTAAGATAGAGGAATTAGCAGGAATGAAGGGATTTGATATATAGTAAATATTAATATATAGAGAAAAGAATAATTCAAAGCTGAAGAACGGCGATAAATCTATTGTTTAAAGGTAATGCATTTGTCCGGTTCAGCATTGCACTGGCCCTGATTTTGGTTAATATCTATTTATTATCCTGTGTGAGCACGCCTAGAGGGCAGAAATGTAACTGTGCGTAAACCGTGGTAGAATAGAAGGGATAACATCCATACTTAGAACAACAAAAAAAGATCATAAGGAGAGGAACTTATGTCTGAAATCATTGAAAAAACTGTAACCGAAGCGGAATATATTGCACCTCCAGCGATTCAGCTTGGAACCATTCATATTTCTAACGATGTCGTGTCCAAAATTGTGGGCATGGCCGCGCAAACCACTCCAGGAGTGTCTTCCATGTCTGTTGGGCTGACGGAAGGTCTCGCCAAGAGCATCAGCGGTAAAAGTCTGCAAAAAGGAATTGACGTTCATATTCAAAATGATGAAGCGTCCATTCAATTGCGCATTAATGTGCAATATGGCCGCAAGATGCACGAGGTCTGCCAGGAACTGCAACATAACGTACAGCAAGCGGTGGAGCAGATGGCAGGCGTAATCGTGAAAGAAGTTAAAGTGCAGGTTGTCGGCATTGCCATGCCTGAAAACGTCTAGATCTTATAATCTTATAATAGGTAAGCACCTTCCTAACATGGGTTCATGGGGAAGGTGCTGTTTTGTGTTTTCGATAGTAGGTGGGAGCTTCACCCAGCACTTTTTTAAACATTTTGGAGAAAAGAAGTTGGTCTGTATATCCGACGGAACGGGCAATATCCCCGATACTCAGGCTAAGATCGAGCGTCAGCTCGGCTGCTCTGCGCATACGATAATGGACGAGATAAGATTGAATGCTGCTTCCGATCTGATCTTTGAAGAGTGAACACAGATAACTTCGCTGCAAGCCGATGTGAGAGGCGATGGACTGCACTGTAATGGCGTTGGCATAGTTCATCTCGATAAAATCAATCACTTGGGTTACATATGTTTCTTTGCCGTATTCTGCAGTGGGCTGAACGTTCTCGTCATGCGAATGATCAATCAGAATGGCAAAAAACTGATAGAGCCATCCGGTCATACTAATCTCCCAGCCTTTATAAGCCGTGCGAGAATGGATGATGCGGTGCAGACATGAGCGCATCTCATCGTCTTCGTCACCGAGATCAAAGATGGGTTGTTGTTCCGATAAAGAGGCTTGTTGTAAAAAGGAAGCACTATGCGTGCCCTGAAATGCAACCCAGCTATACTCCCATGGATCATCTTGATCAGCTTTATAATGTACCACGAAATGTGGCACGATCAGGAAGCCTTGCCCCTTACGTAGTTGATAAGTCTTCCCTGCAACTTCAAACGTGCCTTTGCCGTTCAGGACATAATGGATTTTATAGTAATCCCTCATTGCTGGGCCGAAGTGGTGCCCGGGCGTGCAGGCTTCAGTACCATAATGAAGGAGCTGCAACTCCTGAAAATGCGTGTTTTTGAACATATACGTAATCATTACGTCCACTCCTGTGAGAATCAATTGATTCTTGCATTTTAACATATATATAATTGTAATTGGTACTTAAATTGAAGTATAAGTTTAGCTATAACGATCATTTTTACATATCAATGTAGTGATAAACCATATCGTTTATGCAGAAAAATGACTAAGATAAAAGAGTATTAACGGCTGGGCTTAACCTACTTTACAGAAAAGAGTGAATTCACGATGCCTTATATTGCAAATGAACAACGTTATGATGATATGAGCTATTCTCGCTCAGGCAAATCGGGAATTAAGCTTCCACAGATTGCGCTGGGATTATGGCAGAATTTTGGCGGCAATCGCACGCTGGATATTCAGGAACAAATGATTTTACGCGCGTTCGATCTCGGTATTAATCATTTTGATCTGGCGAATAACTATGGGCCACCTCCAGGGTCAGCAGAAGAGAACTTTGGCGTGATCTACCACAAACATCTGCGTCCTTACCGGGATGAGCTACTGATCTCTTCTAAGGCAGGGTACCATATGTGGAGCGGCCCTTACGGCGAGTGGGGTTCCCGTAAAAATTTGATTGCCAGTCTCGACCAGAGCTTGAGCCGAATGGGACTGGACTATGTAGACATTTTCTATCATCATCGTCCAGATCCAGACACGCCACTGGAAGAAACGATGACAGCGCTGGATCACATCGTAAGGCAAGGTAAGGCGTTATATGTGGGCTTGTCCAACTACAATGCACAACAGACGCAGGAAGCGGTGACGATTCTGCGCGGGCTCGGAACACCTTGTCTTGTTCACCAGCCGAATTATTCCATGCTGAATCGCTGGATTGAAGAGGGTTTGCAAGATGTGTTGGACGAGCAAGGTGTAGGTTCTATTGCGTTTTGCCCACTCGGTCGAGGTCAGTTGACGAACAAATACGTGGACAAAATCAAAGCGGAACGGGCCAATCCTACAGGTAATCTAAAGAAAGAATCTTATACAGACGAACGTATCGCGAAATTCGAAGCGCTACAAGCCGTGGCAGAACGACGAGGACAGACGATTTCACAACTTGCACTCAACTGGGTATTACGTGGTAACCGTGTAACGTCCGCATTGATCGGAGCCAGCCGAGTATCGCAGATTGAAGAAAATGTTGCTGCACTCAAGGCTCCTGAATTAACAGCCGCAGACCTGAGTGAGATCGATACGATTTTGGACGGCATCGGAAATATTCCTTGGTAAACGTCTTATATAGGTAATGTTTATATTGAGTACCTTTTCTCTTTATAGAGAAGGGGTACTTTTTATGTTCAGAAGGGAAGAACTGGCGTATCGAGTAGCATAAGGTTTATACTGGAATGATTCGTTATTAGGTTATCAGATGAGCAAGAAAGGGAGATGCATCATGGAGTTTTATCGATTTGATCAAGAGAGCGGCAAACAGATCACGAAATTTGATTCCGACTTTGTGATGTCGCGAATCATTCAAACGAGTGGGAACGCGCATATAGGCTGTATGCATATCCCCGCTAATGGTGTGGTCGGATACCACCAGGCGAATTCACCGCAACTAATGCTCATTATGACAGGAGCAGGACGGGTCCGAAGCGGGAACGATGATTTTATCGAAATAAAAGCGGGAGAAGCTGTTTTTTGGGAAAACGGAGAATGGCATGAAACCATATCAGAGATCGGTCTAACAGCTATTGTCATCGAGAGTGAAGCATTGAACCCCTCAGCATACATGACTCCCAAAGAAAGTGACCTCTAGATATCACGAATAGAATGAGAAAGTCGCGTTCTTATGATAAAAAGGTTGTTGTTCATAGTACCTGGTCATAGGATTTGATGTATAATATAAAGAAGCTATATAAATGAACTTTTTTACACGTAAACGGAGAGGACAGAAAAAACCTGGAGAAGCGAAGTTAAAAGCTTTCTGTAAGAAAGCTACATCGTAAGCATAAGATTCGCCTTTATCACCGGATTTTCCCTTTAGAAAAGGGAATCAAAAAAATCTGGGGATAACAGCGATGGGAAGGTTATTCTGTCATCGTAGTGGATGTGTAAACCTATTCAATTTATATATATTTGAATGATAAAGGAGAGGCTCCATTTGAATTTTGAACAGTGGATTGCGCCTGAAAACTATAACCTGACATCCGAGATGGAGAATCACCCGTCAGACCGGATTGCACTTAGATGGCTCAGCGATCAGAAAGAAGTAGAAGAGATTACGTACGGTGATTTGTTAAAACAGGCGAACCGTCTGGCTGGAGGACTGCGTGAACTTGGTTTGGCGAAAGGAGATCGGGTGCTGGTCATGGTACCACGCCGGATTATCGCTTATGTGATATATATTACATGTCTGAAACTTGGCATTGCTGTGATTCCATCTTCGGAGATGCTACGTGCGAAAGATTTGGAATACCGTCTGCGGCATTCATCGGCGAAGGCAGTCATTGTATGGTCTGAGACCACATCAGAAGTGGAGAAAATGGATTCCGACCTGCCAGCACTTGCCCATCGTATCGTTGCATCACCTAACGAAGACCATGGTGTTCCTGGAGAAGGCTGGGTTAACGTACATCAATTGATGCAGAATCAGCCGGATGAAATGGCTGCTGTTCAGACGCACCGTGATGATATGGCTATTCTGGCGTATACCTCTGGCACGACGGGCAATCCAAAGGGCGTCGTACATAGCCACGGCTGGGGTTATGCACATCTGCGGATAGCATCCACGTTATGGCTGGATATTCAGCCGACAGATACGGTGTGGGCAACAGCAGCACCTGGATGGCAAAAATGGATCTGGAGCCCGTTCCTGTCGGTACTCGGAAGAGGGGCAACAGGTTTGGTATACAACGGCTCATTCCAGCCGAAGCGTTACCTGGAGTTGATGCAGGCGCATCAGATTAACGTGCTCTGCTGTACACCGACGGAATACCGCCTGATGGCAAAAACGGATGATCTCGGACATTATGATTTATCCCATCTTCGTAGCGCTGTATCGGCGGGAGAACCGCTGAATCAGGAAGTGATTGAAATCTTCCAGCGCCATTTCGATCTCACCATCCGTGATGGTTACGGACAGACGGAAAGCACGCTGTTAATTGGCAGTTTGAAGGATGCGCCTGTGCGCATAGGTTCGATGGGTCAGTCCATTACCCCGGGATTGATCGAGATTATCGGTGAAGATGGACAACCTCTACCTGCTGGGGAGGTTGGAGATATTGCTGTGCATCAAGACATGCCAGCGCTGTTCCGTGCTTATTATCAGGACGAGGGTCGCAAGGAAGCGAACCAGCGCGGGGAGTATTTTGTCACAGGTGACCGGGCAAGCAAAGACGAAGAAGGGTACTTCTGGTTTGAAGGCCGCAGTGATGATATTATCATCAGTTCGGGATATACCATTGGGCCGTTTGAGGTGGAAGAAGCGCTCATGAAACATGCGAGTGTGAAAGAGTGTGCTGTCGTTGCAAGTCCGGATGAAATTCGGGGCAACATTGTCAAAGCTTTTGTTGTGCTCCGAGACCCTTCCCAGGCTTCATCGGAACTCGCGCATGAACTGCAAAGACATGTGAAGGAATGGACAGCACCTTACAAATATCCACGCAAAATTGAATTTGTAACGGATCTACCCAAGACCAACTCAGGTAAAATTCGCCGCATTGAACTCCGTGAACAGGAAAAACGCAACGGTTAGTTTGCGGACTGTGTATAGAGTGATATAGAGGCTAAAGATGAAATAACATTTTTGATTGATGAAGTTTGAGAATACAGCAATTTGAAATCTTACCGAAGCAGGAGTGAACCTAACATGAGCTCGTTTGAACAATCTTTTGCAACATCATTGGAACAATACGCTGAACTGGTCGTCAAGGTTGGTGTGAATATCCAGAAGGGACAAGACCTACTGGTAACAGCACCGATTGAAACATTGGAGTTTACACGTCTAATCGCCCAAAAAGCTTACGCGGCCGGAGCTAACTATGTACAAGTCGATTTCGAGGACGATAATATTACACGTAGCCGGTTTGAGCATGGTTCGGATGATAGCTTTGACTATTATCCGAAGTGGAAAGGCGACATGATGGAACGTTTCGCCGAAGCTGGAGGAGCAACACTGACAATTAAAGTTCCTGACCCAGACTTGTACAACGGAATCGAAGCGACCAAAGTATCCCGTGCAACCAAAGCGGCAGCAGAGGCACGCAAAGGATATTCCAAATATACACGTAACCATGACATCAGCTGGTGTCTGATCAAAGCGCCAACCAAAGCTTGGGCCAATAAAGTGTTTGCCGACATTCCTGAGGAAGATCGCATCAACGTGATGTGGGATACCATCTTCAAGATGAATCGTGTGGACGGCGGAGATGCTGTACAGAACTGGAAAGAGCATATTGAGACGTTGAACAAAATGAGTGAGTTACTCAATCAGAAAAATTATAAGAGTTTGCACTATCGTGCACCAGGTACGGATCTGAAAATTGAACTGGTAGACAACCACATCTGGGGCGGTGGCGGCAGTGAAAACAAACAAGGGGTCTACACCGTCGCGAATATGCCGACAGAAGAGGTATTTACGATGCCGAAGCGTAGCGGTGTGAACGGTTATGTTAGTAGCACGATGCCGCTGAATCTGAACGGACAGCTGGTAGATCAGATGCGAATTACATTTAAAGATGGTCAGGTTGTTGCGTATACAGCGGCTTCTGGCGAAGAGCATCTGAAGAACCTGTTTGCGACAGACGAGGGGGCTCGTTACTTGGGAGAAGTGGCGCTCGTGCCGCATGATTCGCCAATCTCGAATCTGAATCGTATTTTCTATAATACGGGCATTGATGAGAATGCATCCTGTCATCTGGCTGTCGGAAGTGCGTATCCGTTCACCATGAAGGGTGGCACATCGATGTCGAATGAAGAACTGTTGAAACATGAATGCAATGTAAGCCTGACACATGTCGATTTCATGATTGGTTCTGCGGAACTGGACATCGACGGGGAGTTACAGGACGGTACGATTGAGCCGGTATTCCGCAAAGGAAACTGGGCATTTTAATATGAAATGCATAGTCTGTTAACGATGAAAGTATAAGTGCAATTCTAGTGTAGTCAAATCAATAACAGATGCAACGTAGAAAAGTGACTTCAATGGAAGTCACTTTTCTGTTTATATTCAGTCATTAGGGAGCATATAAGACTAAGTCTGGGATAAAACATGTGAAGTCTAAGCAACTGTGGAATCATCTCATTCCAGGTTTCCTGAATACCCTCAGCCGTATGAGGAATCGTGAAAATGATAGTCTGGTAGCATTGTAAACCACCCAAAGAACTCATAAAATAGGCATGATACGACATTTACATAGTGAACGTGTGAAATTGACTAGGGAGGAGAATGGATGATGAATATGGATGGAATGGATATTACAAACGCCTTTACAGATGAACTTTTCAAGCAATACATATTAGCGAATTATTGTGATCAACGGGGTTATATTCGGGCACAGGATGTGAGTGAAGTGGAGACCCTGGAGCTTCCCAAAGTAGGTATGAAAAATCTTCAAGGCATTGAATATTTCACGGAACTCAAGGTGCTCGATTGCACATATAATGCGTTGGTCAGTCTGAATGTTGAACATAATCTGAAGTTGAGAACGTTATTATGCAGAGAAAATCAAATTGTTGAGCTGAAGTTGAACTCCAATACAGAGCTTGACACATTAGATTGTAGCTTTAATTGTTTGCGTAAACTGGAACTTTCGCAGAATCATAAGCTGATAGCGATTGAATGTAACTGGAATTTGCTCTCTGAACTGAAAGTAGGGCATCTAAAGCAATTGCAAAGACTTGCATGCAGCTACAACACACTTTTCTCACTGGATATGGTAAGTAATGAGCATCTAACTTATTTGGATTGTTCGAGCAATGATCTTATTGAGCTTGATGTCACTGGCTGTCCCGCTTTACTAGAGCTTCGCTGTCACCACAATCAACTTAAAAGTCTGGATCTCCGTTCCAATCACCGTCTGGAAAGTGTGCGTTGTTTCAATAATCATATTCGTGAACTGGATTTACGTAATAATACCGAACTTGCGGAACTATATTGTTCTGAAAATAAGTTAAAATCACTTGACGTGAGCTGTAATTCCAAGATGGAGCGCATGCAGTATGGAGCGCATGCAGTACGGTGATAATCTCATCATTGAACCGGATCATGAAGTCCCAGGCATGGGTACATTTCAATATGATAACGAAACGACGATATATCATATGAATTTGCAGGAGGAAGGAAGAGAACTGCGAGTTACGGCACAAATTTCAACGAAGGCCGGTATGGATGCATTGTCCGCTTCTTTCGAAGCTGCTTGGGAACAATGGCATGTCCTGCGAGAACGGGCGCTTCATATGATTGGTAACGCTCATCCAGACGAGGATGTAAATACTTTGGCGCTGGCAGATGTAGAATTTCAAGCAGATGGCATTTTAAAGTTGGGATTTGATGCTGGCGATACGCCAGCCGGGCAGCTCTATATCTATGCGGAATTCGATAGCGATCTCCAGATCTCGGATGAGTTAATATATGAAACGTATTGAAACAACGGAATGTTAAGAAGGCTATTAAGGCAGTCAGTAACTTGATTAAGTTCTACACACGAAAAAGCCACGAAGTCGAAGTCGTGGCTTTTAAAGCACTTTTATTTTAGGAAAAAGATCGGATAACAGTTATTCGGCATTCATTTTATTAAAGCTAACATATTCATGAATGGGTTTGCGATACCCGCGTGGACGCTGTTTGGATTCTGATTTTTTGCCAATGGTAATCATCATCGCAGGTACATAATGATCCGGAATGTTAAGACTTTGCTGCAGTTCCTCAGCGTTAAATCCAATCATCGGACAAGTATCCCAGCCACGATCCTGAGCGATCAGCATGAATTGCATCGCTGACAGGCTGGCGTTACGGATGGCATCCTCACGTTGGAAAAATCTGCCGCGAGTTTCGTAGAATTCGATAACACTTTGTGATTCCTGCTCGTATTGAAAAGGCGTGAGTGCGCCTAAGTTAAGCAGTCCTTCGTTAATCGTGCGAATATGATGATGTGCATTGACATCCCCTAACACGATAATGACCGCAGAAGCTGTTTTCACCTTGTACTGCTGAGAAGCCTGATATACTTTCTCTTTCTGAGCTTCATCGGTCAATACAAGATAATGAGTGTGTTGCAGGTTAAACGCGGATGGCGCAAATTTGTTCAAAGCAAACATTTCTTCCAGTTCGGACTCTGAAATTTCAATTCCCTCTTCAAAAATAACAGCAGATCTTCGGTTTTTAATCAATTGGTCCAGTTCGCTCATGTTGTTTACCTCACTTATGTATAGTTTGCTTGCTTATAAAGTGAATATAACATACTTAATTACTTTATGTAAGTATTATTTTTGAATAAGACAAGATATGCTCGCCATACGCTAGTAGAAAACAGCAGAGGTGAGTCATGAGATCATTCATCCTCAGATTAAAATCAGCTTGGCGGCATCGTGAGTTCCAGGTTTATGTCTTTGAATCCTCTGCCCTTAAAAAGTTTGTGGTGGTGGAGATCATACTGGGTTACATTGTATACAAAACAGCCTTTTATCTGAGCCACAACGATTTACTGGCAGGGGCAAGTTCCTGGGCGGGTACCGAAGGTGTAAAACGGTTGCCTGTTTTGATTCGGCGTATTGCTGGAGTCTAAAAAATGTTGAATAGTTGATCTGTAACCGTGTGGGATACGTGACTGCAATCAAGAACACTTTCTCAGAATACATTGGTGCACAGATGCTTTCCTGGAACTATAGCTATCTTGTAATTTATATGGAGAAGGGGCGAGTGTGCCCCGTTCTCCAGGTATCGATCTGCAAATGAAGAGGTTGAGTTACTAAGCTGCTTGCCGACCGAGAGCTTATTTTGCACGTTCCAAATATTGCTCCAAAGTTAATTTTTGGCTAGTAATCTCGCCAGCAATGTAGACACCAACATAACGGACATGCCAAGGCTCATATGAATATCCGGTTAACTTCTCTTGATCTTTGCCATAACGGATAATAAAACCGTATTTGTGGGCATTGGCTTTCAGCCATTTGCCTTCTTTGGTGTTGCCAAAACTTTGCTGAAGATCATAACCTGCCGAAGCGCTGGAAATGTCCATGGCGAGTCCGGTTTGATGTTCGCTCTGTCCTGGACGAGCACTTGTTTTGTTAGCAACAGCTTCGCCTTTGATGCTGGCATTACGGTCAAAGATTGCTTTCTGCGTAGCATATGAACGGTAGCCGGATACAGCTTTGATATCGATACCATCCTTTTTCGCGGCGGCAAACAATTTCTCCATTGCTGTTGCTGCGACTTTACGCATCTGTTTCTTGGGACTTGAGCCGGAGAAGCTGAATGGGATGTTAGGAACGACCAGATCTTTCGGCTCGTAAGTGGATGGTAGGTTTCTTTTTTTATTCACAAGCACAACAGTGCTGGATAGGTTCGTCACGGTAGCAACGCCTTTGCTAGAGGTCGTAACGGTACGGCTTGGTGCGTTATCTCTCAGAAATTGAGAGAAGCTTGAGCTTGCCGCAGAGGCAACCGGGTTAAAGATTTGGTTGATTGGAAGTGTAGTAAACGCTGTGCTTGCAAGCACTGAGCCAACCAGAAGTGTCGATATGATGGATTTGCGAGTAAATGATGACATGATGGGAATTCCTCCTTGGAATATATTAATCTATAAACCAAGTATACTGGAGGATTATGTCCATAGGTTCTCCAAATGTTTCCGACTTGTAAACAAAGTTTGCTAGAATCTATTTTATTGGGAAATTAGATGAAAGTTCGAATATCGCATATTTCAGGATGAAGGTCCTAGAAAATCGGTTGCTACCGGGCAAAAGATGCTGGAAGGAGAAATGTAAACGGTGGGGGAGAAAGGAAAAAGATGAAAGTGAGTAAAGACATAAAGAGCACAAAATATAGAGTATAAAGGGAATAAACAGGGAGGGCCAAGTTATTCATCAGCAAATTCAAGGCACAAGCAAGTAAAACAATTTAAGCGAGTAACTCGAGGCTTTTACCCAGTAAACTGTAAAAAATCTAACGATCACCACAGTGCTTATTCTACGAAAAAAGCCCATTTTTATAATCAAATACTGCTTTCAGGTTAAATAACGTTACTGGTGATCGTTAGATTTTCAATTTACTATTTTGGAGCTAAATAAGGTTCCTCATGATCATTAGAAGTTGCTCCAAGCATCTGGTGCTTGAGAAAGCTGGAAAAATCATCTTTGCAGGCTTTCCTACAAGGGTGACAATACTCTGCTTACCTGCTGTTTAGGATAGTGTACATGCATTTTCCGCACTAGGTGTACCTACTGCGGCAGCACGTGTATCCCGGAGTCTGAGATTACTGCTGATTACACCCGAATCACTGCTCAAAGTAAAGGCAGGAAAGTTTTCTTGTGCATCCAGCTTCATGTTTGATTCCAGGTTAAGCTGGTGTTTGGGGTCCACGTAGAATGGAACAAAGTTGGTTTCAATCTGCTCATCCAGCGCAGCCAGTTCATCAACAATCAGCAGTACGACAACACCGTTACATCCACAGCCTTCCATATCGTAAAATACTTTGAAATAACCCGGTTGATCATTCAAACTTGTTGTTAAACGTTGTGCCGCCAGATCAGTAATTTGCATATGCATATCGCTTCACTCCTCTATATATTGACCTCGTCATAAATGGTTAAGGAACATTCAGCCTGTAATGCCATTATACCACTTTGTCGAAAATTAAATCATTCATTTTCTTGACTGATCAGTCTGGAAAGTGTAAGATGTGTTTAACGAAGAGGAGGTGGGGACACCAGTTGGGAAGAGCGAAAGAGTTTGACACAGAACAAGTATTACGAAAAGCGACTTCTGTTTTTGGCGCTTATGGTTATGAAGGGACCTCGTTAACGGTATTACTTAATGAACTCGGCATTGCCCGGCAAAGCCTCTATGACACCTACGGAACAAAACATGATTTGTTTGTCTCTGCTCTGAAATTTTATGTGCAGCAGAAAACAGAAGCATCGACACAACTGTTAGAACAAAGCGGCAGTGTACGTGAGGGTATGCAACAATTGTTTGAAGAGGTGGTGAACGTGTTAGCCGATCCGGATCGGCGCAACGAATGTTTTATCATTAACAGCGCGATAGAACAGGCACCTCAGCAACATGAGATCGCTGCGTTTATACAGGCGAATAATCGCTGGATGGAGAACGTATTTTACACAGCACTTTTACGAGGGTGCAATACGGGAGAGTTACAGTTACAAGAAGAAGAACTGCATCGTATCGCACGGTTTCTTAACTATTCAAGGCTTTCGTTCACATATACGGCGAAGAGTGGTGCTAGTGAGGAAGAAATGCGGGAACTTGTGCAAACGACTTTGAAGGTTTTGGATTAAACGATTAATAAATGAACGCCTTAAGCGTTTATTTTTTTAACTATTCTAGACTGATTAGTCCGAAAAGGAGAGGGTTTAAAATGAAAGAACAACAAGAGGTGGACAATGAGCAAAATGTGCCCAAGCAAATCATGCAACACTTCACAGGGCTTTTGCTTGAGGGGAAACTTGATGAGTGGGCAGAGCTGTTTACCACGGATGCCATTTTTGAATTTCCTTATTCACCTCCGGGTTATCCGCAGCGGCTGGAAGGGAAATCAGCCATTTTCAATCATGTGAATGCGTTGTTTAAATTTCTCAAAATTCATCAATTTAGCGAACCGACCATTTTAATCGATTCAGACCAACAACGATTTGTAGCAGAATTCACTTGTGAAGGCGTATTTCTGAGTACAGGGAAGCCATACAATCAAACATATATTTCTGTCGTCAGCTATGATGGTGACAAAATTACGCATTACAGAGACTATTGGAATCCTCTTGTCGTAATGGAATCGGAAATGGGAGGTGTTGTAGATGAGCAATGAGAAACCTCTTACACTCATTACCGGAGCGAGTGGCAAGACAGGAAGTCGAGTGGCTGCACAGCTACAGAAACAAGGTTATCCGGTACGTTTGGCTGGAAGAAAGCTTCCGTCGTCCACAGATTCTCGTGGGAATCATGTCTACTTTGACTGGTATGATCCTGCGACATATGGCGCAGCACTAAAGGGTATTAATCAAATTTATCTTGTTGTGCCACAGATGGATATGAATCCAGAGAAAGTGATGTTTCCTTTCATTCAGGAAGCGATATGGAGTGGAGTGAAGCGTTTTGTGTTGCTGGGAAGTGCATCTGTCGATGAAGAAGGGCCCGTTTTTGGCAAAGTACATCAAGCCTTGAAAAAGCTTGCGCCAGAGTGGGCTGTGTTACGTCCTTCTTATTTTATGGAAAATTTCACGGAGGGTCCTCATCGACAGTCGATTGCCCAGTTTCGCAAAATATATAGTGCAACGGGTGAGGGGAGAATCGGTTTTGTAAGTGCGGACGATATAGCAGCTGTTGCCTTTCATGCCCTAACCGATACTGTGCCTCATAATAGAGAGCACATCATAACGGGACCGGAATCGTTATCCTATGCAGAGGTGGCGCAGAAAGCCAGTGAAATATTAAATCAGCCAATCCAGCATGAATCGTTATCGGAAGAGACTTTAAGAAACCAGATGATTCAAGTAGGGATGCCTGAGAATTATGCGATAATGCTTGCAGGTTTGGACACTCATATTAGAGAGGAAGGAAGAGAAGATCAGGTAACGGATACTGTTATTCGCGTAACGGGTAATCAACCACGATCCATTGAGCGCTTGTTTTCAAAACAGATGATGGAGTAGCATAGTGGAGAAATTTCATGAGAAAATCTTGGTGAGTATCAGATCATTGCATAATCTATTATTACAAGAGGTAAGAGCATAAGTGAAGCATATAAGGTAGATTATGAGGTAGTTTACAAGGTAAATGTACAGGATACGTCGAATTCCTACATGTATAGACGAAGCAGAAAGGATGGGAATGAAGATGTCCGTCAACTTTACAAACCTTGAACGAGGAAGCTGGACAACCGAGCCTGTCTATACCCAACATGATGGAGAGAGGTTGATTGTACAGGCTCAGGAGGGCAGCGATTTTTGGGAAGAGACGTTCTATGGTTTCTGTCACCGAAATGGCCATGCCTTGCTTGCGCCGTGGGATGGGGAACAAGCTGTTGAAGTTTCGTTTGATCTAAGTTCTTTTACAGAATTATATGATCAGGCGGGATTAATGCTGTGGCATGGAGAACATCAGTGGATTAAAGCCGGGGTTGAAGTCAATGATGGCATTGTGCATGTGGGCGCTGTTGTCACAGATCAATTTTCAGATTGGTCACTCTCACCTGTACCGGAGTGGGGGGGACGAATCGTTACCATTCGTGCATCGTATCACCAGGAATCCGTTGTCATTCGTGCGCGTACAGATGAGCATCCTTGGCGTACGATTCGAGTGGCGAGATTTGCTTATCCAACCAATAAGCAGGCAGGACCGTTCCTTTGCTCGCCTAAACGGGCAGGCTTTGAGGTTGCTTTTACAAGATGGACCTATACTCCACCAGATGCAGACTTGCATACCGATCCACCAATTAGCGGGTAAACGCAGAGAATAGATTCTGTAAGGGAATCAGTGAATCAAAATGTATAGAAGATGTATGAAGGTTCGTTTTATCGGATGGATGATGGAGGGCATTTAACTCATATGCGAATTCAGAAGGCCATGACTCATTACCGATTCAAATCCGACGGAGAACAACGCCTGAAAGGCGTGTACCCTATCCAAAATGTAAACAGCTACCACAGCCAATTGAAGAAATGGAAGGATTGCTTCGATTGTAAGAATAAAAAAACTTCGGTTTTCTGCTTCTTCTTGTTAAGCTAAAGGGCAGTTATGCGTAACTTTCAGGGAATGTAAACATCTAAATAACGTAAGAAACGAGGAGGCAGACAATTTATGGGGGAAACGAATGTATGGGATGCGGAGTGGGAGGTTAATGAAGAGCAGGCGCAGACGCTGATCGGCAGACAATTCCCTCAGCTGTCATCAAAGCAAGTGAAGCGATTGGGATGGGGCTGGGACAATACGGTTTTTCTCATCGGTGACGAGTACGTGTTCCGGTTTCCAAGAAGAACGTTTGCAGTTGGTCCGATTCGTATGGAAGGGAAGCTGCTACCGAAGCTGGATGCATATTTGACCATCCCTTATCCGAAACCGTTATTCTATGGCGAAGCAAGTGACGAATACCCGGCACCATTTCTTGGCTATGCCCACGTGCCAGGAGATTTCCCAATTGGTTTGGCGGAAGAACGCCGGGCTTTATCGGCAGAGACGCTGGCGAAATTTTTGCGGAGATTACATGAGTTTCCGGTGCAGGCGGCGCTGGAGTGCGGAGTTCAGCAAGATCATCGAAACTTGACGGACATCGCATCGCGCAAAGTGAAAATGGAGGGTTTTCTATCGAAGGTAGTCGAACACTTGTCGCCGGAAGAGTTCGGTGCAATCGAAGCATATATTGGCAGTCTGCCACAGGACCGTGTCAAGGCCGTGAATAAAGTGCTACATGGAGATCTTCATTTCAAAAATATGCTTGTGAATGAGAAAGGGATCGTTTCCGGCATCATTGATTGGGGGGATCTGAGTGTAGGTCATCCGGCTTGCGATTTGAGCATTGCTTATAGCTTTTTACCACCATACGCTCGCGGCGTGTTTTTTGAAACGTACGGAGGAGCGGACGAGGAAACGAAGTTGCTGGCGCGTCTGATCGCTGTATACATACCTATACTGATCTTAATGCAAGCGATCGATGACGGGAATGAAACGATTGCGGCAGAAGCGAAATCCAATATCATGCGGGCACTGTCGGATTAGGTTCATTATTTCGTTCCGGCTAAGAGGCTATGGCTATCAACACCATTTTGGCGTTTATAGTCGCGATAAGGTACGATCCGCCTTCTCAGACGCCGCTTTACATCTACGAACACGGAATTCAACAGAGTAAGTCGTTGCGCTAACGGGACACGATTGTAATTACCGCCTTTTCAACAAAGGCGGTTTTCTTATGGTCAAATATCAACATTACATTCAATGAATGCTTCATGAGGCAGCTAGCGAAAAATTGTATTCTGGCAGAAAATGCTCAAGTACGTTCATAGGATGGCTCGATGAGCAATTAGAGGTAGCACTATATTACATTTTAGAATAAATTTGCCTCTGTACTGGTCTGGTCACTTCTGTTCTGGTTCTTGAGTGAGCTCGTTGTCTTGTTCTTCCTTGTCTTGCATTTCTCGCATACGTTCTTCGTAATCGTCCAGAAACCATAGCGGGTCCATATTATCTTCTTCGCCGTTATAGTTAATGAGGATTTCTTCGCCAGCCTTGATGTCTTTATAAGCATAGAAATCAAAGGTGTGATTTTCGAAGTTGATATCATACGTGGCATTAGGCTCGTAGGAATGATTAATCAGACTGCCGTATCCTAACAGGATCGCGGTATGATTAGCACCGTATTCGAAGACGTAATCCTCCAGAATTGTTTTCTCAATATGCTCGTGATCTTCATTTGGATAAGGCACCACGGGGGCCTGATGGATCAGTTGACCTTTTGCAATATCCACTGTAGCAAATACCCCGCGATTAAACTCACCGCCGTCACCCAGCTTGGACTGTTTTACTTCAATCATGACATTCACCTGATGCTCTCGCTGAGAGCTCCGTTCTATATAATGGTTGTAATTCGTTTAAGGCAAAATTTTACCGCATACGCCGGGATAAGGCAAATCGAACATCACATTTTTTAAATAGGGCGTTGAGTTGTGCGGCAGATAACGCTTATAATATACAAAGAATTAAGTCTATATAGAAAAGGTGTCATGAATGAGCATATTAAATGTAGAAAAATTAAGTCACGGTTTTGGTGATCGTGCTATCTTTAACAACGTTTCATTCCGCTTGCTTAAAGGCGAACACATTGGTCTGATCGGGGCGAATGGAGAAGGTAAATCGACCTTCATGAATATTATTACAGGTAAGCTACAGCCAGACGAAGGTAAAGTGGAATGGTCCAAACGTATGCGTGTAGGTTATCTCGACCAGCATGCGGTACTCAGCAAAGGACAATCGATTCGCGATGTGCTGCGCGGCGCATTCCAATACCTGTTTGACATGGAACAGGAAATGAATGACATGTACGGCAAGATGGGCGACGTTACGCCAGAGGAACTGGAGCAGTTGCTTGAGGATGTAGGTACAATTCAGGATACACTGACAAACCAGGACTTTTACATGATCGATGCCAAAGTCGACGAAACTGCGCGTGGTCTGGGCTTGACCGACATTGGTCTGGACAAGGACGTTAATGACCTGAGCGGTGGACAACGGACCAAAGTATTGCTCGCCAAACTATTGCTGGAAAAACCGGATATTCTGCTCCTCGACGAGCCGACGAACTATCTGGATGAACAGCATATTGAATGGCTGAAACGTTATCTGCAGGAATATGAGAATGCCTTTATTCTCATCTCGCATGATATTCCGTTCCTGAACAGCGTAATCAACCTCATTTACCACATGGAAAATCAAGACCTGACGCGTTATGTGGGCGATTACAACCACTTCCAGGAAGTCTACGAGATGAAGAAACAACAGCTGGAATCGGCGTACAAGCGTCAGCAGCAAGAGATTGCAGACCTGAAAGACTTCGTAGCACGTAACAAAGCCAGCGTTGCCACTCGGAATATGGCGATGTCCAGACAGAAGAAACTCGACAAAATGGATGTTATCGAGATGGCCAAGGAGAAACCGAAGCCACAGTTCAACTTCCGCGATGCGAGAACGTCAGGCAAGCTTATTTTTGAAACGAAAGGCCTGGTTATTGGTTATAACGAACCGTTGTCCAGACCGCTTGATCTGCGTATGGAGCGCGGCCAGAAAATTGCGCTTGTTGGTGCGAACGGTATCGGTAAAACTACCCTGATGCGTAGCATTTTGGGTGAAATTCAGCCTTTGGAAGGCAATGTCCAGCGCGGAGAACATCTGGAGATCGGATACTTCCAGCAAGAGATGAAGGATGCCAACTACAATACGTGTATTGAAGAGATCTGGCAGGAGTTCCCTTCCTATACCCAGTTTGAAGTTCGTGCCGCACTTGCCAAATGCGGACTGACAACGAAACATATCGAGAGTAAGGTCGCAGTTCTCAGTGGTGGAGAGAAAGCGAAAGTGCGTCTTTGCAAGCTGATCAACAATGAGACCAACCTGCTTGTGCTTGACGAGCCGACGAACCACTTGGACGTGGATGCGAAGGATGAGTTAAAACGTGCGCTTCAAGCGTACAAAGGCAGCATTTTGCTGATTTCACACGAACCTGAATTTTACCGTGACGTCGTGACAGACACATGGAACTGTGAATCCTGGACGACCAAAGTATTCTAAAAGGCGCGTATTTCACTTGCATAGAGCATGTGGAATACGCGTTTTTTGTCATATTAGGCGGAGGATGAAATAGGACAAAAGAATGGTTGACAGCCTTAAAAGCAAACGATATTCTAATTCTAGAAAGCGGTTACATTTTGTGTTTAAGAAACCTGTTTGACGACATGGGCAAAAAAGAAACGGTTCTCGGTTCTCCGTAACGTGCATGATTGCACCTGCCTGAGTAAACGGGGCTTTTTTTGCTCTTGAATGAAACCGGTTTCATTGAATGGGGAGGTGTGATCAGCGGAAGAAGCATGGTCTGAGGCCCAATGGACTGATTCATGTGTACTAGGGCGTGTTTAACCACTACGCTGAATATGTAAGGAACTTGCTTATATATTCAGGCGCAAAGGAGCGAATCGAGATTGGATAAACTGAGAAAACCGGTTGCAATTCTATTATCCGCTGCACTGATGTTATCTTCAGGACCGTTGATGTACCCGAACAAGGTTCTTGCAGATGGAGCTCTTATTCCCGGATTGTTAATTCAAGACGATTTTTCCGATGGGGACTATACCGTTTCACCAGAATGGCACGTGATCTCAGGCCAGTGGCAAGTGACATCAGATCCGACGGACGCAGCCAACCAGGTTCTTTTTCAAAATGGGACCGATGAAGGCTTTATCACAACGGGGGAGCCCACACCGGACAAGACAGTGTCGATGCGTTTTTATACAGGAGCGGGTGAGGGATTTCCCGGTATTTTGCCGCGGTTTCAAGACAAGAGCAACTACTACTATTTCCAAATGCAGGTGCCAGGCAACAAACTCGTTTTCAGCAAAAGAGTAAATGGCGCAGATACCACGCTAAAATCGGTGGAGTATGCATTCAGTAAAAATACATGGTATACGCTTAAAGTGTCGGTATCGGGGACCTCCATCCGCGGTTATATCGTCGAAAATGGGATGGACCGATTGGTTTTTGATCTGAACGATACATCTATTGCAACCGGTACCGTTGGCATTCGAAATAAGTGGCAGACCGTACATATTGATGATGTAATGATTGCGGAGCCGCCTCGAGTGAATGAAGCTGTGCTTGCAAAGGATGGAGAGACGGCATCTTCAATTTCATTGCATTGGCCGGAGATTGAAGGGGCAACGGGTTACCGTCTGTATCGCTCGAACACGCAGGAAGGCGGCTACTCTTATGTAAGTCAGACGTCATCAACAAGTTATGTAGATGAAGGACTAAGCTCGGATACAGCCTATTATTACAGACTTGCCTATGACTACGGGGCATTAACCGAGTCACAGTGGTCTGTCCCGCTTGAAGCCAAAACGGCTGCCGAGGCACCACAGGCACCGGGGGACTTGAAGGCGACAGCGTTGACAGCGACAAGTGTCAAATTGAGCTGGAATACGGTCAGTAAGGCGAATGGTTATCGTGTCGTTCGCGCCGAGCAAGGAACGGAAGATTATGAACAGGTATATGACGGCAACCTATTGTCTTTTACAGATCAGGCACTTGAGCCTGGAAAGAACTACAGTTATCGGGTGACGGCGTACAATGCTGCGGGTGAATCGGCCTTTAGTACAGCGGAAGCGCAGACGTACACGGTAGATTCTCCTTCAGGATTTGGTGTTACTGCTATAACGGATACGTCCATTTCCTTAGGATGGGCTGCACTGCCCGGATCGGAAGTCTCCTACACGGTTTCGAAGGCGACAAGCGCTTCGGGGACGTATCAGCAAGTCTACACAGGGAAGTCTACTTCGTTAGACGATACAGGTTTGACGATGGGCACGGGATACTTTTATACAATTCAGGCCAAAGTGGACGGAATGGACACTCCTGTATCTGCACCGCTTGGTGTATCCACGGTGCGCACAAGTATTACGCCAGGACAAATGTGGCCGGATCAAAACGGCAAACCGATTGATGCTCATGGCGCAGGTTTCTTTTACGATGAAAAAACAGAAAAATATTACTGGTATGGCGAATATCATACCGGGGGGTGGCCAGCTGCAGGGGTGCGTGCCTATTCTTCCAAAGATCTGATGAACTGGACAGACGAAGGCATGGCATTGACGATGCTGCAATCGATGGATGATTTTGACACAAACCCGTTAATCAAGGAACTCTATGCAGGTCGCGAGGATCGTGTGGACATCTGGGCTGATATTCGCAAAGGACGGATTATCGAACGGCCAAAGGTCATTTACAATGATAAAACGAAAAAATATGTCATGTGGGCTCATATGGATGGAGACAAGGACCCTTACAATAATAATGCGAATTACGGTAAAGCGAAGGCCGGTTATGCAATCAGTGACTCACCTGCTGGACCTTTTATATATCAGAAAAGTTACCGTATGGACATGGCTCCTGAAGGCGAGAAGGACTATTTCCCAAGTGACAGAGGTATGGCCCGTGACATGACGCTATTTAAGGATGATGACGGCACGGGTTACCTGATCTACTCCAGCGAAGAAAATCTGACGTTATACATTTCCAAGCTCACCGAGGATTACAGTGACGTCACAGGCTGGCATAAGCAAGGTCTTAAGGATGATAAAGGCAATCCTGTTCGCGATAGCGTATATCAGGCGGAATACGGCGTAGACTATGTCCGGGTATTCCCGGGTGGACAGCGAGAAGCACCGGCCATGTTCAAGTATCAGGGCAAATACTATATTATAACATCGGGTGCAACGGGCTGGGCTCCTAATGAGAACAAAGTTACGGTCGCGGATCACATCTTCGGACCTTGGTCGGCGATGACAAATCCGTTTGTCCGCACACTGCCGAGTGATCCTGATCCCGGGAAGGCATTTGGTACACAGGCAACTTCAGTCATCCCGGTTGATCCGGAAAAGGGCAAGTTTATTTATGTAGGAGATATGTGGAACGGAGGCAATTTCGCCAACGATGCAGCCAAGTACGTGTTTTTGCCAATCGAATTCGGTATAGGGTCAGACATTGCGATCAAGTGGTATAACAGCTGGACACCTGATCTGCTGGATTCCATGGGTAAGGTAGATATCGCAGATAAACTGCCTGAAGCGGTGAAGCTTGGCGAAGTTCCAGTGCTTCCTTCCACGGTAAAGGTGCGTGATGGAAATAATCTCGTGTCAACGCCAGCCGTCTGGACGATTAATCATCGTGCGATGACAGCGGAGGATTTTGCCAAGCCTGGACCGCTTACGCTACAGATCACGACCCCTGAGTATAACAACAAAACACAGGCAGTTCGTGTGTATGTCATTCCCGAGAATACATTATATTTTGTGAACAGCGGTGGTTATGATACGGCAGATTACAAGCTGATGAGTAGTTATATGCAAGATACGCTCATGCATCCGGGAATTATAGATCAGATGTATGCTCCGGCTAATGGTCAATCCTGGGGATATGTTAGTGCCGATGCGCTGCCTTCCGGTTCGAACGGCGGTGATATTTTCTCGACCGTACGTTATCTGAATGGCGGCAATGTCAGCAACTCGCCTAAAGGCAAGGATTTGACCTATAGCTTTGATGTACCAAACGGTGAGTATGATGTGTATGCGGGATTCAATGACCCGTGGACGAATACTTCACGCCGTGCGGATTTGTTAATTAACGGTACGAATACCGGGGCGGTTACCTATATCCCTGCAAGTGTTCGGGCGCAAAAGGGTATTCAAGTGTCAGACGGTAAACTGGATATCACGGTGCGTAATACTGCTTCCCAAGACCCGCTGATCAGCTGGATCATGATTGTAAAACCTGATATATCGTCCCCTGGTTACGGTAGCGGGGGGCTGCACTCTGTTTCCGCCACGCCTTCAAGTGTAACACTTGGCTGGGATACATTACACGGTGCGGCGACCTATAAGCTGTATCGTTCGAATCAAGAAGAAGGAACTTACGAAATAGTTTATTCCGGCGCGCTTCCAGAGTATACGGATTCTGGGCTGAGTGAAGATACGGTTTACTATTACAAAGTCGAGGCACTGGACGATGCAAGCCAATCCATCAAAGGATTGTCTGATCCTTATCAAATCACAACAACTCGCCAGACGGCTGCTGACGTGGCTTCAGGCATTACAACACTCGAACAGCCAACGACGGCTTCTGTAAAAATTAAACTGCCAGTGTTGCCTCAAGGTTTTACGGCATCCGTTCATTCAAGCACAGCTCCGTCTGTAGTCCAACTGGACGGAAGCATTATTTTACCAGCGAGTGAGACGACGGTCTGGATTGAACTTGCCATCACACGAACCTCTGATGGGAGCAAAGCGATAACGACGCCTCTGATCATTAAAGTGCCTGCACGTACAATATCTCCAGGCGGCAATGATTCGGGAGGGAATTCTGGCGGAGGATCAGGAAATAGCTCAGGCGGCAATAATGGAAATGGTTCAAACCCGGGCAACGGTGGTCAGATAGGCAACAATAATGGTACCTCAGGCACAGGTCAATCGCAGTCGTCAACTCAACCTGTCACAGAAAAGGACCGCGCTGTTCTTGAACTGCAAGCCTCTTCGGCTCCAGAAGGAAATGCACAGTCCAAAGTGGATGCTTCAGCGATTGAAGCTGCGGTCAAAGCCGCACCTCTTACAGGCACAGGTCAACGTCTGGTTGAATTTCGCTTGAAGTCTGTTCCGGAAGCGGCTGCATATGAGCTGGCCCTGCCAGTTTCATCCCTGCTGGAGCAGAAGAAATCCGATGTTTTCCGTATCGTGTCTGCGTTTGCGACGGTTGAGCTTCCCGCTGATTTGCTGCCAAAAGAGGGAACCAATGAGGGTACGGCAATTATTCGATTGATCCGCACACCGCTTTCGCAAGGGATAACGGATCGTTTGGGAGCAGGACATGGTGTGCAAATCGAATTTAGCCTTAATCATCAGAACTTCATGCCTGATAGAGAGATTTCAATTGAATTACCGTATACCTCTTCGAAAGATACCGTCGCTGATAAAGTGATTGCTGTGCAAATTGGAGCAAGCGGGGAAATCAAACCGCTGCCACAGAGTTATTACGATCCGCAACGCGGTGAGATTATATTTTCTGCAAATGCTTTATCCTTGACTGGTGCATATGCTGCCTTATCTATGGAAGAGAACTTTTCGGATCTAGCCGGAGTACCATGGGCACAAAAAGCGATGGAGGCACTCGCTGTTCGGGGCGTGGTGGATGCAACAGGTAGTGAGGACACCAGACAGCTTCATCCAAAGCAAGATATGACACGCGGGCAATATGTGCAGTGGCTTGTAGCTTCGCTCGGCCTAAACGGGAGTTCTACTGAACCATTCAAGGATGTGAATGAACAATCTTCTTATTATAAGGCCGTTAACATAGCACGATCACTCGGTATTACGGATGGGGCTGGAGATGGACGTTTCAAGCCAGAGTCCACGATTACTCGTCAGGAGATGATGACCTTAACAGTAAGAGCGCTTGTTTCGGCTGGACTCATTGATGATGAAGCACAGAATTCTTCCGCAACTGATCTTGCCCGTTTCCGGGACGCAGTTCAGATCAACTCGTATGCAAGAGAAAGTGTAGCTGCGCTTGTGAACCTGGGCATCGTAGGTGGTTACAACGGTGAAGTAAAACCTGCGGCTGAAGCCAGCCGAGCCGAATCTGCTACGCTGATCTATGCAATGATGAGCAAGCTGGTCTGGAAAAAGTGATGAATCACTGTAACTTATAAAATAGAAAGAAGCTTGTTTTCACCTGAAGTCAGGTCAAAGCAAGCTTTTTTTGCTGTTCATTGTCGATTGTTGTTGATGTATTTGCAACGAGGTGATTTTCACGTTTTGTTCCTTTATCAGTGAAACTGATAAATGGTATAAAATCATTGAAATTGACCCTCACCCCCCGGTGTGTTAGGTTCTAGAGAGAAGAAATTAATATGATCATTTTAGTAGGAATTAAAATCGAAGTAATGCGTGAGGTGGCAGATGGTGGAACTTCAAGTGACAAATAGTCCTTTTAATCAAGAGCAGGTAGAATTGCTCAATCGACTTATTCCTACATTAACGGACGGACAAAGACTCTGGCTTGGTGGGTATATTGCAGCGTATCAAGCAGGTGTGGCAACAGCACAGACTATTGGGCAAGTTGGACAAAATCCGGTAGCAGCGCCGGTCAGTGCTCCTGCCGTTTCCCGTGAAGTTACGGTGCTGTACGGTTCCCAGACAGGGAATTCCATTGGATTATCGAAAAAACTCGGTAAGAAGCTGGAAGAACAGGGACTGCAAGTAACCTTGTCATCCATGGGAGATTTCAAACCGAACGGACTGAAGAAAATTGAAAATCTTCTGATTGTGGTCAGCACACATGGAGAAGGCGAACCGCCGGATAATGCAATTCCTTTTCATGAGTTTTTGAATAGCAAACGTGCTCCAAAGCTGGACGGACTTCGTTATTCCGTATTGGCGCTTGGAGATACCTCTTATGAGTTCTTCTGTCAAACGGGTAAGGATTTTGATAAACGACTACAGGAACTGGGCGCAACAGCTTTGGTTCCGCGCGTAGACTGCGATGTTGATTTTGATGAGCCGGCTGCGGCGTGGATGAACGATGTGCTTGCTTCGCTTAGCGGCGCAGCAACTACAGCCGGTGCGGTAACCAGTGAAGCAATCACAGCAGCGGTAAGCAGTGGAGAATCGGAATTCAACCGTACCAACCCGTTCAAGGCAGAGGTGCTGGAAAATCTCAACTTGAACGGCCGAGGATCGGATCGTGAGACACGCCATATTGAGCTGTCTTTGGAAGGTTCCAATCTGGATTATGAGCCGGGCGATAGCTTGGGTGTTTTCCCGGAAAACCATCCGCGCCTCGTGGATGAATTAATTGCAGCTATGGGGTGGAACGCAGACGAACGGGTTACGGTGAACAAAAATGGAGATCAAGTATCGGTTTACGAAGCACTGCTGCGTCATTACGAGATTACAGCAGTAACCAAACCGGTGGCAGAGCAACTCGCCAAGTTGAGTTCAGGAAACGAATTAACAGCATTGCTCGCCAATGATTCCGAATTCCGTAACGTCATGAATAGCTCCGATCTGCTAGATGTGGTTCAGGACTACGCGCTGAAGGGCATTCCAGCCGCTCAATTTCTAGCGGTTCTTCGGAAAATACCAGCACGTCTGTATTCCATTGCAAGCAGTTCGAAGTCTTTCCCGGACGAGGTTCATCTAACGGTTCGGACTGTACGTTATGAAGCACGTGGCAGACAACGTTATGGCGTATGCTCGGTACATCTCGCTGAACGTATCGAAGCCGGTGACACTTTGCCAGTATATATTCAGCATAATCCCAACTTCAAATTACCCGAGAATTCGGATACTCCAATCATTATGGTTGGACCTGGAACAGGGGTTGCTCCATTCCGCTCTTTCCTTGGTGAAAGAGAAGAAACGGGTGCAGAAGGAAAAACATGGCTCTTCTACGGGGACCAGCACTTCTCTACAGACTTCCTTTACCAAACGGAGTGGCAGCGTTGGCTCAAAGATGGCGTTCTGACGAAAATGGATGTTGCCTTCTCTCGTGATACGGAACAGAAAGTATATGTACAGCACCGTATGCTGGAACATAGCAAGGAATTGTACCAATGGCTTCAGGATGGAGCAAGCGTGTATATCTGCGGCGATGAGAAAAAAATGGCTCATGATGTACATGCGGCGCTGATTACGATTCTACAGCAGGAAGGCGGCTTGTCATCCGAGCAGGCTGTGGAATACATGACACGGTTACAACAGGAGAAACGTTATCAGCGGGATGTGTATTAATCCAAGGCTAAGCCGAAAGGTTATATTCCGCAGAAACGAGAGGAGAAAGCGGCATGGCTTATAATAACTTACTTAATCCGCAACGTACCAACAGCGATGTGGAAGATATAAAGATCAAGAGCAATTACTTGCGTGGAAGTCTCACGGAGACACTGGCCGATCGCATTACCGGCTCAATTCCCGAAGATGATAACCGGCTGATGAAACATCATGGCAGTTACATGCAGGATGATCGTGACTTGCGCAATGAGCGTAATAAATCCAAGCTGGAGCCTGCATATCAGTTCATGCTACGTGTGCGTGCTTCCGGGGGAATCGTAACGCCGGAGCAGTGGCTGATGATGGATCGTGTTGCCCATAAATATGCGAATCAGACGATCCGTCTGACCACTCGGCAATCGTTTCAGTTGCACGGGGTGTTGAAATGGGATCTCAAAAATACGATTCGTGAGGTCAATGACTCTTTGC
Organism: Paenibacillus sp. NN59; assembly: GCF_057597225.1. NCBI lineage: Bacteria > Bacillati > Bacillota > Bacilli > Caryophanales > Paenibacillaceae > Paenibacillus > Paenibacillus sp. NN59. The sequence goes on from NZ_CP199678.1 coordinate 2,948,774, forward strand.
TTAGTACACTCGCTGCATGTGGAGACGTTAACCGTAACGTGATGTGCAACCCGAATCCGAATCAGTCTGAAGTTCATGCCGAAGTGTATGAATGGGCTTGTCAGGTGAGTAATCATCTCGATCCGCGAACTCGTGCATATCATGAGCTGTGGCTCGACGGGGAGAAGATCATTGACTCCCAGGATTCGGACGAAGAGGTTGAACCGATCTACGGCAAAGTATACTTGCCACGTAAGTTCAAAATTGGTATCGCGGTACCGCCTTCCAATGATGTGGATGTATTTTCACAGGATCTCGGTTTTATCGCCATTGTAGAGAACGGCAAACTGCAAGGGTTCAACGTATCTGTTGGCGGAGGAATGGGCATGTCTCACGGAGATTCGAAGACATATCCTCAGGTATCCAAAGTTATTGGTTTCTGCACGCCGGAGCAGATGATTGATGTTGCAGAGAAAACGGTCATGATTCAGCGTGACTACGGGGATCGTGCGGTTCGTAAACATGCGCGTTTCAAATATACAATCGATGACCATGGTCTGGAGTGGTTTGTTGATGAGTTAACGAGTCGTCTTGGCTGGAGTCTGGAAGCGGCACGTGAGTATCATTTTGACCATAATGGGGATCGTTATGGTTGGGTGAAAGGCAGTAATGGCAAATGGCATTACACGTTATTCATTCAGAATGGACGGGTAAAAGATGTAGATGGTTATCCGCTCATGACGGGTTTGCGTGAAATTGCCAAAATACACACCGGAGATTTCCGTCTGACGGCGAACCAAAACCTGATCATAGGTAACATTAGCAGTCAGAAAAAGAAAAAGATTGAAGCATTGATGCAACAATACAATCTGACGGATGGCGCGCATTATTCAGCACTTCGCAGAAGTTCCATGGCTTGTGTCGCACTCCCAACCTGTGGTCTTGCCATGGCTGAGTCCGAGCGTTACCTGCCATCCTTGATCGACAAACTGGAGCCTGTACTGGATGAAGCGGGTTTGAGGGATGAAGAGATTGTCATTCGTATGACAGGTTGCCCGAATGGGTGCGCCAGACCGATGCTGGCAGAGATTGCTTTTATCGGAAAGGCACCAGGCAAGTACAATTTCTATCTCGGTGGTAGTTTTACAGGTCATCGTCTGAACAAATTGTACCGCGAAAATATCGGTGAAAATGAGATTCTGGACACACTGACACCGATGATTAATCAATATGCCAAAGAGCGCAATGAAGGCGAGCATTTCGGAGATTTCGTGATCCGTGCGGGTTATGTGCCTGAAGTGCTGGACGGAAGACAGTTCCACGCGTAACTTGACGTTTACCCAAAAAGCATTCCTTACGGAGTGCTTTTTGTTTCTCAGAAGCAGAATCGTTTGATGAGATGAACTTGTTGAACCAAGCGCAACACGATATAATGACAAAGTAGAAAGCAGATTACATGTTGAAAGTGAGCGGAAACGATATGGGTCGTAAGTGGAATAATATTAAGGAAAAGAAAGCGTCAAAAGACGCAAACACAAGCCGGGTCTATGCGAAATTTGGCGTTGAGATCTATGTAGCGGCGAAAAAGGGCGAACCGGACCCGGAAGCGAACCGTGCACTGAAGGTCGTTCTGGAGCGTGCCAAAACGTATAACGTACCTAAAGCCATCATTGACCGTGCGATGGAAAAAGCAAAAGGCAGCGGCGATGAGAACTATGAAGAGTTGCGTTACGAAGGATTCGGGCCAAACGGTGCGATGGTCATCGTGGATGCGCTCACGAATAACGTAAACCGTACAGCACCTGAAGTGCGTTCTGCGTTTAACAAAAACGGGGGCAACATGGGTGTGAGTGGTTCCGTTGCTTACATGTTTGATCCTACAGCAGTCATCGGCGTTGAAGGTAAAAATGCGGAAGAAGTGCTGGAAGTCATGTTGGAAGCAGATGTAGACGTTCGTGATATCGTGGATGAAGATGAAGCGGTTATCGTATACGCAGAACCGGATCAATTCCACGCGGTACAGGAAGCGTTTAAGGCTGCGGGTGTGAACGAGTTCACGGTAGCCGAGCTGACGATGCTGGCGCAAAACCACATTGAACTGCCTGCGGATGCACAAGTTCAGTTCGAGAAGCTGATCGATGCGCTTGAAGACCTGGAAGATGTGCAGCAGGTATATCATAACGTGGAGTTTGTGTAAGCGAGCTAATTACTCACTCAGTCTGATATTTTTTGATTGATTAATATCGTGACTCCGGAGCAATCTACTTAACTTACTTACGTATGTTCTAAATTTAATTAGGCTCTAAAAGGTTTGAATTAAAAAGAGTGTCTATCCAATCCAGTTTGATTGGAAGACGCTCTTTTCTTTTGATTAAGATTTACTCGGCACAGTGTGGGCTTGCTTATCCGATGAATCGGATGTTTCTTTTTTCAGTCCGCCAAATTTGAAGAGCACGATGCCACCTACAATGACAAGTACACCAATAAGTTGGTTCCATGAGAACGGAATTTGCTCCAGACCGAGCCAGCCCATCGAATCAAATAGTAAAGCGAAGCTTAACTGAGAGGTTAATACGATGGAAATCGCATAAGTTGGTCCGAGTAACTTCATGCCTTGAACGAGACAGAAGACGACGCCTACACCAATCGCACCGCTCAGCCAGTACCACGACTGCATGTGCTGAATGCTAAATGTATTTTTTCCTTCAACGAGTAAGGAGATTACAAAAGAAGCAATAAATCCGGTAAATAACACCATCGTTGTGGTCGACCATGAACCGGTGCGTTCATTGACTTTACTATTAAATATCGTTTGCAGACTGACCAGTGAACCTGCCAGAAGCGCAAGTAAAATACCTGTAATGATCATGTATGTCCTAACTCCTTATTCATAAATGTTGTGTCCCGCAATGTGTCTAAGGCCTGCACGATTTTTAATGCGGATTAATCCTTGATCCCGTTGAATATAACCGTCAGCACATAGCTTCTGAATCACCCGATTCAAATGGCGATAACTGGTGCCGATCAGGTTGGCGATGTCCGTCAGGTTAAAAGCATCCAGTTCCTCATGCAGTACGGTTCCGCCTTCATCCGTTGAGATGGATAACAGATAACTGGCTAAGCGAACATCCACCGGATACATCAGATTAAAGTTCGAAAAGTTCGAATCGATGTAAAACTTGTGTGAGATGATTTTTAGCAAAAATTGCAGTAATGGCGCGTAATCACTGGCAAGCTCAGTAAGCCAGCGGTAATGAATACGGAGCATTACAACAGGGGACACCGCCTGAACGGTGTTAACGATGTTACTTTCACGCACATATTCGATATCTCCCACCACTTCAAGGGGTGTTTTGAAACAGAGCACGAGTGTTTTGTCTTGTGGAGAGGTGGTGAAAATTTTAATTTTCCCCTCTACCAGGACATATAAGTATTCGGAAGCTTCGCCTTCGCGGCAGATGAGCTCACATTTTTCAAATTGACATAGGGTCATATGAGGACGTAGGTGTTCGTGAAAAACCGCCTCCAATTGATACTGTTTCAAATAGTCCATAATTTGCTGGGATTGATGAATCTCTTCCATGCGGTTCTCACCTCTGCGTTAATTGTAATGAAACTACAGCTTCATAATGATGACACCGGCGATCATTAGAGCAATGCCTAGGAATTGCGGCAGTTTCATTTTTTGTTTAAGCACGCCAAACCATCCGTTGCTGTCGATCAAAAAAGTTAGAAACAATTGGGCAATCAACAAAGCCGAGATCGTAAAAGTGACGCCAATTTGCTGAATCGCGGAGACTTCACTGAAAATAATAACCGCACCAAATGCTCCTCCGGCGAGATACATCGGTTTAACCTGTTTAATTCCCTGAAGATTGGTGTCCCGCACAAACATCAGGATGATCGCCGCGAGTATAAATCCCGTTAACTGGGTGATCGAGGCGGCCTGCCATGTGCCTATATCTGTACTGATTCTGGTGTTAGCAACCCCTTGTAGCGTAATGCAGGCTCCGCCCAGCAAGGCAAAAATAATCCCTCTCATCTTTCTCCGTACACTCCTTCAATGCATGACTTCGACTTCTATTAAATGATAAATATCTCCAAACAGCCAAGGACAAATGTCCTGAGTCTGAAATTTACAGCATCTAGCGTACACTAAAGCTTCAGGATATTCCAGAAAAGCAAGAAAAGAAGTAGCTATGGAAGGTAGGAAGGGGAGGAAGGGGAGGAAGAAAGAAGTGGATTAACGATCCCAGGAACGCTATTCCACCAAACGAAGTCAAAACGCTGGATATGTGGAAAAATGGAGGAGATAGCTTCACTGAGGATCGTCAGGTTTATAAATGAGACAAGTTACGTAAAAAGGTATGTCAGCTGTAGTTCAATATGTTCTCTAACCTAGCCTAACGTTAAAACACCTTAAATACAGGCTGTTCCTTCACAAAAGTAATTTTGGTCTCTGGAAAAGACTCCTTCAGTCTGTCCGCCAAAAGCTTCATTCCCGGGGCCTCACTTTCGGCATGTCCAACCATGATGAGTGCTTTGGATTTACCTTGCTGCACAGCATCACGAACATATTCAGGCGTTTCCCATTCAAATCCTTCCCCTGCGATAATCAGATCCACCTGTTCATTCTGAAGAAGAGGTATCGTGACGGGTCCATTTCCACGAAATCCAACCAGAACGGCAGCGCGTCTGCAAACGATTTCAGAATTGCCCGCAATGCGGACATAGTCAATACCCAGACGTTGCTTTAAATGTTGAGCAATTTCCTGAACGGTCATTCCTTCTGGAAATGTAACTATATCCGACTCTGCCGTTCGCCCGCTCAGATATGTAATCCAGCCAAGCTCCTGAATGAGTCCATCTGTAATGCCATCTGGCTCGAAACGGTGGATTATATCATGGCAACGAAAAAGAGCAATGCCTGCTTGGTCGATCAATGTTCTTTTATCCGTATAAACGGAATTGTTCACAAGCCAGTCGGTCGCACTGTGATGATTATAAAATGGGGATTCATGGGCAATAATCAGATTAGCTCCGACCTGAATAGCCTGTTCAATGACCTGTTGTGTAGGCATAAAAGCAACTACAATGCCAGTCACAAACTGATTTGGTGAACCCGTGATCAGCTGATCCACTGTATTTTCCGGAAGTGTTATCCCCTCTGTGAGGTGCAGTATAATCTCTTGAACCGTGAGTTCCTTAGGTCCTGTCATATCTTTAATTTCCATTAGCTTCATTCCTCCAAAATAAGGATATAGTGTTAGTGTATCATCTTCATAGGTAAAAACCAGCTATACATACGATACTTCATTACCCTGAAAATGAACGATTTTCAGATAGACTCTACGGTGCTCTAGGCATGCTCAGGTCCGTGTCTACCCTATGTTTAACCCAGGCTTACAGCACATCCATCAATTCCGCAGTTAACCTAACAACGTAAGTTTACAACCAGCTCACAAGCCTCTTGAATTCATGTAGTTTTCTGATACGAGAAACCGTATACTTACATAGAGTCTTTTTTGAATCAGGTAAAATTTACTATATTCGCAATAGATTTTTACGCTAATCATAGCCTGGATTCACATCACGATACGAAAGGGGATAACGACATGACGGCAGTTAGTATTATGGAACGCCTGAAGAGTGAGACAGCACATTATCATAGACAAGTAGAACAGAACCCCTATGCGAAAGCAATTATGGATTCGACCATAACGATTGAACAATATAGAGTGTATTTGGAGAAATTCTACGGTTTCCTAAAACCTTTGGAGGATCAAGCGATAGCGCAGTCTTTTTGGGCGGAAACAGGATTGGATATCGAGGTAAGAGGCAAGGCTGGTTTATTAGAACAAGATCTGAGGGATCTTGGCTTAAGCGAGGAGCAGATCAAGCAGATTCCACAATGTAGCCACAAGGATTTACCCGACATTTCTACACCTGCACGACTGTTCGGATATCTCTATGTCATTGAGGGCTCAACGAACGGGGGTCAGATCATGACCAAACGTTTGTCACAATTTTTGCCTATAGAAGCAGATCGTGGACTGCAATATTTCAACGCATACGGCACACAGACACGCACGAGATGGAGCGAGTTTGTGGAATTGTTACAACAATCGATTCAGACATCCGAGGATGAAGACAGCGTTTTGTATACGGCTTCGGAGACATTCAGGCTACTGGATCAGTGGATTAATACGTAAGAATTACGCCAAAAACACCCGATTAGCTACCCGACGTAAGTTCTGTAACAATGAAACAACACATGCTGAGAGGGGATATTCAAGTTCATGGCTGAACCTAGGTCGAGGCAAGAAATGAGTCTGCTTAACCGCACCTTACTCCCGCAAGGGACATATACCAATGATCCGATCGACCTGAATAACTGCGATAAGGAGCCTATTCATATTCCTGGCTTTATCCAGCCACATGGCGTGCTTCTGGCTATCGATCCCAAAGGGACAGCAACTATTGTGCAGTGTAGCCAAAATACACAGGATCATCTGGGCATAGATTACTCAGATATTTTAGGTATGCCTCTAAGCGACTTGATCGCTGAAGAAGATGTAAACAAGCTCCTGAACAACCGCTCGAACGCAGCTGTAACGTCAGACTTGCATTATATGGATCTGATTATAGAAGTGGCAGGGGAAGAGAAAGTTTTTTCAACGGTCCTGCATGAGAGCGAAGGTCTGTTAATTCTTGAAATCGAGCCTTATTATGAAAAAGAAAACATCGAATCGAACGATTTTGAATGGATATCCCGTTTCTTCGGAAGAATCAAAAGCACGGACAGCCGCGTGGATGCGAGCCAGATTGCGGCTGAACAAGTCAAAGAAATGCTTGGATATGACAGAGTCATGATCTATGAATTTGACGAGCAATGGAACGGCAAAGTGATTGCGGAAGCGCGCGAACCGGAACTCGAACCATTTCTAGGGCATCACTATCCGGCCTCGGACATTCCCAAGCAAGCAAGGGAACTGTATCTTCGTAACTGGCTACGTACCATTGTCAACGTGGATTATACGCCTGTTGAAATCGTACCAACGTTGCAGCCCCTTACAGGCAAACCTTTGAATTTAAGTCTGTCTGTGTTGCGGAGTGTATCTCCGCTTCATATTGAATATTTGCAAAATATGGGCGTGGGAGCTACCGTGACCATTTCGCTCATCCATGATAATCAACTCTGGGGACTCATTACGTGTCATCATTATTCTGCAAGATACGTCCCGCATCGTGTTCGTAATCTGTGTAACTTCCTGGGAGCCTTTTTCTCTAATGAATTGTTCCAGCGTCAACAGCTGGATGATTACCAGGCAGAGATCAACTCCCGTGAGGCTGCTACGCGGATCGTTAACATTTTCATCGGCAATACAAGCCGGGCGCGAGTGGTGGAAGAGCTGCAAGGAGAGCAGGAAACCATTCTTAGGTTAATGAATGCATCCGGTGCGGCAATTTGTTACCAGGACAAGTTGCTGTTATTCGGTGAGACTCCGACAAATGGACAGATTCGTGAATTGGCCGGATGGCTGGCTGGACAGGCAGAGGATCACAGCTATCACACGTCGAAGCTGAGTCTGGAATACGAGACAGCCAAGCGATATCAAGATGTAGCCTCCGGGGTTATTTATGTTGCCATCTCACCGGGTCACCACAACTATATGTTATGGTTCCGTCCCGAGGTAGTTCAGGTGGTCGAATGGGCTGGTGATCCGGCGAAAGCCGTGCTGAAGACGGATGATGGTGTACGTTTGTCTCCGCGGAAATCGTTTGAAAAATGGAGGGAGGTTGTGCAATCGACCTCCTATCCATGGACAACGAGAGAACTGAGCATATTACCTTTGCTAAAGTCTATTGTGCGTCGTCAGACGGAAAATCAGCTGGCTCAAGCGGAGGAGCACGCTTTTCAGAATGCCCGTATTTTGAAGCGAAACGAGCAACGTTATTTGCAATTGATGGACTTCTCGCCTGTTGCCTTTTTCACACTTACCGAAGGGCGGATTATTTACTGTAATAGGATGGCGGCCGAACTGTTTGGATATGAAAATACAGCCAGTCTGATCGGGAAGAGTTTTAACGATTTTTTGCCTGATAATACACGGGACATAATACGGCAAGACTTTGAAAAATTGCAGCTCGACATCACAAGTTTGATGAACAATCAGTTGTATTTTACAACAGCTTCTGGCATGTCTTCGCTCTTTGAGATTACAATGGCCTCCGTTGTTCATGCAGGCAAACCTTCCGTCATGTTGTTGCTTCGCAGCAGAACATCACAACAGGGGCAGGATGATTACAGCGATACAACAAACCAATTACGCAATTACCTGACCACCGATCCGTTAACCGATATGCCGGTTCAAACGGTGTTCAAGCAACAACTCGAAGGGGATTGGAAGGATTGCTTGCAGGATAACTGTAGTCTGGGGCTGCTGATCATTGATATTGACGATTTCCGTTCTTATAATACGGCGTATGGCCTGCAAGGTGGCGACCTTTGTTTACAGTGGATTGGCGAGGTGTTAACGGTGGTTAGCGAACAGCATAACGCTGTCATTTCCCGCCAACGCGGAGGTACGTTTATGCTGAAATTAAAAGACACAACCTCAGCGTATTTAATGGAACTGGCTGAGGAGATCAGGCAACATGTGCTTGCTCTGCATATCCAGCGAGAGCTCACGGGTCAGAGTGGTGTGGTTACCGTCAGCGTTGGCGGGGCGGTTCTGCTTCCTGATGAGAATACTGTCGCAAGTGATTTGATCGAGCTGGCTACTCAAGCCCTGTCTCAAGCCAAGGATGAAGGCAAAAATCGTACGCGGGTGGTTTGAGTTGAACGGATAAGTCCGCACTGTGTATCAAAAAAAGAGATTCAATTACCTGTAAAATAGATAGGAAATACAAAATAGAGAAGAGGGCAGTGATGCCTTCTTTTTTGTGTGAAAAGAAAGTATGATTTTGCCGCCCATAGAAGCTACACAAGTGTTATAATGTTGCGTATGGATACACGTGTTCGTATTTTGCCCTGAAAGAGGTGGATTCAATTCCATGAGAGATCATTCGGAACAGCTGGAATTCATGGAGATTGATCTAAGTGAAGATACAGAGACAACCTCGATTCGTATACCTGATCGTTCATCTATAGAGAACCAGACTCGTCAACCACACAAGTCGCAGGGAGCTGTATTGTCTTCGGAGAAGCGATTTGTGGAGGAAGCTAGACGCCTTGCAGAAGTTACGGGAGAAGAAACTTCACCTGTTCCATTTATGAGTTACTGGCCGACGTATGGGGTGATGAATGACGCACAGCTGAAATGGTATTTGTACTGGAGAACGCAGGTACGCCAGGAAAGATACCTGGATGTCGACCTGTCGTATCTGTTTGTTCATGTTTACGAGTTGATTAACGGGATCGGCTGGTTACATCCAGAGGATGGTTATCACCAATTAAAACAATTATGGTTGAATTACCGAGAGCGGCTTCCTCAGCTTCATGTTTATATGCAGGAGTGGATGGTCGATTACGTTCTGGTTCACGATCTTCATACATTGCTTCATGATGTGATGATGCTCTCGGGTGGTTATTTGCCAGCATCATTGATGGACAAGGAATTAGAACGGGTGTTACAGGATAATGTCGCTGAGGTAACGCTGGATATGCTGAAATGGTATTTTGACTATGATGTTACGCTAAATGCCTTTTACCGGGATGGCGGCAAAGAATTAATGGAACGATATGTGCCCAAAGTGATGGCTGTGATGGATTCGTATTTGCAGCGAACGCAACAAAGAGGGCTGTTGCCTGAGCTTGAATCGAAAGCCGAGCAGACGGTTAAACGCACGCTGTTTCATAAAGCGGTATATGACGAGTCCATTTACGGCAGATTTGTTACGTTCACTCATGTTCCTCTCATATTGGAACGTGAATTTGTGGAGAGGTTAATCGGGATTTACCGCTGTACGGAAAATAAGCTGCGTGAACTGTTAGGCTTCCGGGGCCGTCTGCGAGGTAAAACGCTGGAGCCTGAGCTTGCCAGTGTGATTGAGCGTTATCTGGAAAGAGCTTTTGCCATGGAACAAGCTGAGGCTGTAACTGCGCCAGTCATTCAGATTGATACGGCCAAACTGGCTTCTTTGCAGAAGGATAGCGAATATGTGCGTAAGGCGTTGAGCATTGAAGATAGCGCAAATTCCGAATCGGATAATGCTAAATCTGACCTTGAAGAAAACGCAGACGAGAATGAAAGACACGGAATGGATGAGCCGCTTTTCCAAGAACAGCAAAGTGGTTCACTATCGATCCTAGACAACGGGAGTCAGCCATCCATGAGTTCGGATCGTTGGAATGAAGTGCTTATATGGGACGAAGCTGCGGAAGCCCATGTACCAGAGGAGTGGCGGGAATTTGCCGAGAGGTTGGATGCCCGGCATGTAAGAGCCATCCATGCTTTGCTTGGTGAACATCCGGATGGTGATTTGATGCGGCTTGCCGAAGAAACGGGAACGATGCCAGCTCTTTTGCTAGATGAAATGAACGATATCGCTATGGAAACCATCGGAGATCTGCTGGTGGATGGTGACCGAATCGTTGCTGATTATATTGATGTATTTGAACATGTGAAGAGGTGATTGACATGACTGAGCATACAGTGAATGAACATCAAAAGACAGAACATCAACCAAACCAGCTTAAGATTCCAAAACGTTTGACCACCGCACTTGTGAATTCATTAACGGCAGGCGTCGTGCCACGGATTGGACTGGAGCAAATTGCTGTAGGGCGAAAGCCGGAAGTGGAAGCGATCTTGCGAGACTTGGATAACATTGCTGAAGGCGGTGCAGCATTTAAACTGATTACTGGCCGTTATGGTAGCGGTAAAAGCTTTCTTTTGCAAATGATTCGAAATTATGCGATGGATCGTGAGTTTGTGGTTGCGGATGCGGATCTTTCTCCAGAGCGTAGACTTGTCGGCACAAAAGGGCAAGGTCTGGCAACTTATCGTGAGCTGATGACACGCTTGTCTACACGAACACGCCCGGATGGTGGGGCTTTGGAGCCTATTTTGCAAAAATGGATTGCAGGCTTGCAGCAAACAGCGATGACCCAGTTGAATATACGTCCAGATGATCCTGCGTTACCGCTGGAGGTAGAAAAACAGATTTACCTCGTGACGGGTGAAATGCAGAACTTGGTTCACGGTTTTGATTTTGCCAAAGTGCTGGCCTCTTACTGGAACGGTTACAAACTTGCTGATGATGACCTGAAACAGTCTGCACTCCGCTGGCTTCGGGGTGAATTCGCGACCAAAACGGAGGCGAAGAAAGAGCTTTCCGTGGGTGTCATTATCGATGATGATAACTGGTATGATTATTTCAAATTATGGTCTGAATTTACGGCACGTATCGGTTACAAAGGGCTGTTACTCTTTATCGACGAAGCTGTGAATCTGTATAAAATTACAAACAGCGTTTCGCGTCAAAGCAACTACGAGAAGTTGCTAACGATGTTTAATGATACGATGCAGGGGAAAGCCGAGCATCTGGGCATTTTTGTGGGGGGAACCCCTCAATTTGTGGAGGATGAACGCCGTGGTTTGTACAGCTATGAAGCGCTTCGATCCAGACTTATTGACGGTCGTTATGCCGCAAGTGCGTATGCGAATTATACGGGCCCCATTATCAAACTCACGATGTTGTCGCATGAAGAAATTTTGATTTTGCTACAAAAGCTACGCCAGATTCATGCCCTTCATTTTGCATATACCGCTAGCTTGAGCGATGAACAATTAGTAGGTTTTATGCAAATGGCTGTGAATCGTTTGGGTGCGGATGAACTTTTGACAACACGAGAAGTGGTGCGTGACTTTATGGATGTGTTGCATACGCTACATCAGAATCCTGATGTGACTTACGAGCAGTTACTTGGTGAGCGTGCGGCTCTTTCCGATGGTTTGGCTCGTGGAGCCAAGGGTTCCCAAAAGGAATCCGATGAGCTTGATGATTTTCTTGCGGAGTTCGAACTATGAGTGAGAACCCAAATCCATTTTATAGACTGGCTCCGTTTGTGCAGGAATTTATTTATAAAAAAAGATGGGAATCGCTACGTCCTGCGCAGATTGAAGCGTGTAACATTTGTTTTCACACTCCGCACCACATGCTGATTGCGGCGGGGACGGCTTCCGGCAAGACGGAGGCCGCTTTTTTTCCCGCGTTGACTGAACTTTATGACCAGCCTTCCAAATCGGTGGGCATTCTGTATATTGGCCCTTTAAAAGCACTGATTAATGACCAGTTCGAACGACTCAAAGACTTGCTCACGGAAGGCAATATTCCTGTCTGGCACTGGCATGGTGATGTGCCGCAGGCTGAGAAAACCAAGCTGATGAAAAATCCGTCAGGTGTGTTGCAGATTACGCCCGAATCGCTGGAAGGGCTGTTGATGAATCGACCGAATGCGATTCCTGCGCTTTTTCATGATCTGCGCTATATCATTATCGATGAAGTGCATGCGTTCATGGGAGCGGATCGGGGCATTCAGGTGTTAAGCCAGTTGGCTCGAATTGAACGCATGGCTGGCTGTGCTCCTAGAAGAGTTGGATTATCCGCTACACTTAGCGATTATGAAGCAGCGACAGCTTGGCTTGCAGCGGGAACACGGCAAGGAGTTGATGTCGTATCCTCCCCAGGCGGACGTAAACTGCGGCTCCGGGTGGAGCATTTTTCATTCCCGGATGCACAAAACGAAGAGCAGGCTGAGCAGCTTCATCATGCGCGTAAAGCCTATTACGACTTCATTTATGAGAGCACACATCGCAAAAAGGCTCTGATTTTCACCAACAGCCGCACGGATGCGGAAGTCACGATTCTGGAGATGCGCCGTGTTGCAGCACGCAGAGAAGAACGGGATGTGTTCCATGTGCATCATGGAAGTATATCGGCCATGCTGAGAGAAGAAACCGAAGCGGCTTTGCGGACAGGTCCGGGTCCGGCTGTCGCTGCTGCGACGGTTACGCTGGAACTTGGCATTGATCTGGGAGAATTGGAGCGTGTCGTTCAGCTTGGCGCACCTTATAGTGCTTCGAGTTTCGTTCAGCGGCTGGGTCGCTCGGGTAGGCGTGATGATATGGCATCGGAGATGCTTTTTGTATGCCCGGAGGAAGAAGACGAGGAAGCACAGCTGCCGGCCCGTATGCCATGGACATTAATGCGTGCAATAGCGGTGATTGAGCTGTACGTTAAAACCAAATGGGTAGAGCCACTTGAAGCTCGGAAAATGCCTATTGGGGTTCTTTATCACCAGACGATGAGCATGTTAAAAAGTATGGGGGAGGCTGAGCCAAGAGAGCTTGCTGCCGCAATCCTCTCCCTGGCGCCTTTTTCAGAGATTACACCGGATCAATATCAAACGTTCCTGAATTACCTGATCGCGACGGATCATCTGCAATGGACGGAAGAACAGACGCTGATTATCGGACTCACGGGTGAAAAGATTGTAAACAACTACCGCTTCTATGCCGTGTTCAAGGACGATGAAGAGCATAAAGTACTGAACGGCTCGGAAGAAATCGGGTCGATCACGACCGTGCCGCCACCAGGCTATTGTTTCTCTCTCGCCGGTAAGCTGTGGAAGGTGGAAGAAGTGGATCACAAGCATAAGGCCGTGTACGTGAAGTCCGCGAAAGGCAAAGTCGATACACTGTGGCTTGGTGCAGGTGGAGATATTCATACCGCGGTTGTACAAAAAATGCGCGAGGTGCTGTCCGAATCCGTGATCTATCCGTATCTGTCACCACAGGCCGTTAACCGGTTGGAGCGCGCACGTCGCCTGGCTCGTGAGAGCGGATTGCTCAAACAGGTTGTCATTCCGGCAGGCGGGGATTCCATGTATGTGTTGCCTTGGGTGGGTAGCAAATCGTTTCGCACGCTGGAGCGGTTGATGAAACATAATTTGTCTGAAAGGCTCGCTTTGCGTTCCGTTGTGCCGATGGAACCATATTATTTTGTGGTATCAGGCAAAGTGGACGAACGAACCTTGTTAGCCGAGATGATGAGTGAGTGTCGAACGGCCCAGAATGCATCTGATTTGCTTGCTGAGGATGAAGCACCGTATCTTGGCAAATATGATGAGTTTATTGCACCGCCCTTGATTCGTGAAGCTTTTGCAGTAGATGGTCTGGATCTCGAAGGATTGAAATCAGGATTGCAAAAGACGCTGGAGTGGGACAGCTAGAGGAGACATTGGAGTGAACAAATGAGGTGGCCATGTTAAGCTTTCATTTTTTAACTTTTAAAATTGAAAAGAAATGGGTTGACACCACTTGACCTCCCATGTAATATATGAAAAGTCGTCACACATGAGCGATATTTAAATTGCATACTTCATTTCGTATAACCTCGCAGGCCGAAAGTGTACACAGGGCGAGGGTCTCTACGGGAAGCCTATACTTCCTAACTACGAAGCAAAGGAATCAACAAATTCCTTGCTCGGAGTTAGGATTTTTTGCATTTAATACGTGGTTGTGACCTTACATGAACCCGGACACCGGGCGCATTATTGAATCATCGGGAGGTTAATTACACATGAAATATTATTTGTCAGTCCTTGCAGGCGCGATGAGTTATGGTATTCTGTCCACCATTGTTGTACTGGCGTATGGCCAGGGATATCAACTTGGTGAGGTTGTGGGAACACAGCTGATTACCGGTTTCATCTTGTCGTGGATGCTGGCTTTATACACGCGTTTTAGAGCTAAACGCAAAGCACCGGCTGGTGGCCAAGTAAAGGTTACATCGGCTAGTCCTTCAAACGTCTTCACACGTTTAACTTGGAAACAGCGTTTGATGCTGATGGCGGCTGGAACGCCAACGGTAATTACCGGACTCGTGTATTATCAATCGTTACGTTACATTCCGGCATCGCTTGCGATCATCCTGCTCTTCCAATTTACATGGATCAGCGTGCTGATTCAGGCGATTAGCAAACGTCAGCGTCCAGACAAAATCACGTTCCTGACTCTCTTTATTCTGTTTGGAGGAACCTTGCTGGCAGCAGGTTTTCTGGAACAGGGCATTAGTAATGTAAGTGGGATCGGGATTGCGCTCGGATTAATGGCAGCAGTTAGCTACTCCTTGTTTGTTCTATTCAGCGGTAAAGCAGTTCCTTCTGCACACCCGGCATTTCGGAGTGCTTGGATGGTTACAGGCGGATTGATTTTGCTTTGCATTTTATTCCCGCCGACGTTCCTCTTTAACGGTCTAATCTGGAGTCAACTGCTTGGTTTTGGATTATTGCTTGGATTCTTTGGAGCTTTTATCCCGCCAGTGCTGTTCGCCATCGGCGTACCTCATATTGGTGGAGATATGGCGGGGATTCTGGGGGCGGTCGAACTTCCGGTTGCCGTGTTATTATCCTCCATCGTACTGCATGAGCATGTTAGCGCTCTACAATGGTTCGGTGTCGTTATCGTACTGATTGGTGTGGCTCTGCCGGAATTGTATAAAATGAGGGCACGGCGAAGCCGGAGCACACCTGTATATTCCGGATAGCCCAGAGGGGTCATTTTCATTAAGTGCATAATGGGGTATGCTTGTAGAGTACATCCATCCACTAACGAATGAAGATGGGACAACGGAATAAGGAGTGTGTATATGAATAACTGGTTTAAAAAAGCGTGGCCGTTCTTAACTCTGGGCGTGGCTGTAGTTGCTCTGCTCGGTGGATTTTTTGTATATTTCATGGGTAAGGACGTATCCCCGGGATCAGGCGGTTCAGTAACAGCAAAGATCGAGACACCGGAGGATTTGAAAGGATATGAGGTCATTAATGTGAACGTGAGCAACGATGGATTTGAGCCGAATGTCATTGAGGTGAAATCTGGAGTGCCTACGAAAATTAATTTCATCCTGACCCGAAGCGTGACACATGTCAAATCTGTCGCTGCAGAGAAGTTAGGCATGGATCTTTATATGCAAAAGGGAGATAACTACTACACGGTCGATCAGAACGTCGCCCCAGGAGAATACGAGCTTCACTGCGGGATGTACATGATCTATGGTACGATTAAGGTTATTTAAAGAGTCAGCGTAACGGATAGGGAATGTACGCCAGATATCATTAGTTCAACTCATACAGAGGAGCAGAGTTCGTTCAACCGGACTTTGCTCCTTTTTGGCCTGCATGATATCATGAACGGGGAACATAATCGATCTGGAGGTGCAGCAATGAAAGCGCTATTTATCGGAGGGACAGGCACAATAAGTACAGCGATTACCGAGATGCTTGCCAAGCAAGGCTGTGAATTGTATTTGATGAATCGCGGCAATCATAATGACAATTTGCCTGCAGGAGTCAAGGTTCTTCAAGCCGACATTAATGACGAAAAACGGGTAGCCGATCTGATTGCCGATTTACAATTTGATGTCGTTGCGGACTTTATTGCTTTTGTACCCGCTCAGCTGGAGAGAGATTATCGTTTGTTTCAAGGCAAGACCAAGCAGTTCATTTTTATAAGCTCCGCATCGGCCTATCAAACGCCGCTGTCGGATTACAGAATTACCGAAGGAACGCCATTATCCAATCCATTCTGGGAATACTCCCGAAATAAAATTGCGTGTGAAGACTACCTGATGAAATTATATCGGGATGAAGGTTTTCCCGTGACCATAGTTCGTCCAAGCCATACTTACGGGGATAAGTCCGTACCGCTTGGTGTACATGGTGAGAAGGGAAGTTGGCAGGTTCTAAAGCGTATGCTTGAAAATAAACCAGTGATCATTCACGGTGACGGCACTTCGTTATGGACGATTACACACAACACCGATTTTGCCAAAGGCTTTATCGGCTTAATGGGCAACATCCACGCCATCGGTGAGGCTGTACATATCACCTCGGATGAGTCTGTCACATGGAATCAGATTCATGAAATCATTGCTGATGTACTCGGGGTCAAGTTACATGCGGTTCATGTGCCATCGGATTTTTTGGCGGCTAGCAGTGATTTGGATTTCAGGGGTGGTTTGCTTGGAGATAAGGCCAACACGGTTGTTTTTGACAACAGCAAACTGAAACGACTGGTTCCTGAATTTGTAGCTACAACAAGGGCGGATCAGGGTATTCGCAGCACGATTGAGCATATTCTGGAGCACCCGGAATTACAGATGGAGGACCCTGAATTCGATCAATGGTGTGACCTTGTTGTCAGCACATTGGACGAGGCGTTGCTTAAAATCAGAGATGGAAAGTAAAACTCGATAGAGAATGACTTTTTATACACGTTCCCATTCCAGGTATTTACATTCGATTTCCGAATCGTTATAATCAATAAAAAAATAACACTTTAGGGGAGGCACCCCAACTCAGGACATTGTTCCTTGGTTGGGGTGCCTCCTTTTTTTGTGTGCACAAAAAGGAGAGCAAGGTATTGAAAAACTCAAGAAAACGGTTGAAAAAGCAAGCGGAGCAAATGTCTAAAGTGATGCTGGCGTTTGCATTATTGTCGCCTCAGTCATTAATACCTGAATGGAGCCAAGCGGGCACGGCAATGGCAGCAACGGTAGAGAATATTGGGGTGGTATCCGATACAGCCTCATTAAAGGCGGTACAATCCTCCAAAGTGAAAGTGGAGATGAACAGTGATGGAAAATACCGAATCGTATTACTACCAAATACGAACGTTTTTTACGGAGGTGACACCGGTAATGTATCGACAATTATTGACCATCATGGCACAGCAATCAATTTCAAATCATTGCCGCTGAATTATTATCGAATTAACAACAATGTCATCGAGATGTCCAGACAAAAAGACAATGTAGAGTATATTTTGCGAGTCTCCATCGTAAATGCGACATCTCAAGGCGGATATATGAAGGTGGAACTGGAAGCGATAAATCGAAGCGGCTCAGCGCTGAATCTCGGGGGGACTTTTTATTGGGATACGATGGTGAACGGCAACGATGCTTCTCCTTTTGAAGTCATTCAGAACGGGTGGCGCAATTATAGCGGAGGCGTACAGGTGACGGCTTTTTATGCCAACACGTACAACGTCGTTAATGCTGACCGTGTATTCATGGGACAATATCAAAGCCCGGATAGTGCCCAGTTGACAGGGGGCTCAGCTCCATCAGCCTATACACCTGGACAGATCGTGAATGCGAGTGATACTGCAGCTCAGTTCTGGTGGGACGCGAGATCAACGGCTAATCAGGGATCACGGAAATTTTCAACCATTGTAGGCATTGGGCCACAAAACGTTCCGCCTTCTTTTACATTAACAGCACCTGCATCAGGTCAAACGTATTACAAAGGGGAACAGTTGCAGATTTCAGGTACAACACGGGATAACGACGCAGGCGATCTGTTAACGGTCAAGTGGTCCATTGACGGCGGGCCTGAGAATGTTCTGACGCAAATAACGGCAACAGGTTCGAACCAGGCTTTTAACACCAGTTATACCTTGCCCGATACATTGCCGGACGGATCTCATTACTTGCAAGTATGGGTTATGGACGATAAGGGCGGAGTATCCTCCGCGGGAACAGTTAACTTCTTGGTCAGAAGTTTTGTCGTACCCGGAACTCCGACGTATACCCTGGTGAATAATAATGATCTGACGGTGAACTGGGATAAAAGAGTAAATGATGCTTCTGTAACGTATGAACTGAAAAATATGACAACGAATCAGACCTACGATACAGGAACATCCAACACGAGACAGCTGACGGGTCTAACACCCAATACAAGTTATTCGTTTGCCGTACGCGCGAAAAATTCAAGCGGTGCTTATACGGGCTACTCAGCTACATCCTCCAAATACACACTTGCGAATCCACCTGCGGATGTTGCTGCTTCACAAATCGGAAATAACGTAACAGCCAGCTGGACTACAAACGGTAATCCTGCCGGTACCAGATACAAAACGGAAATCCGCAATGTGAATGGACAAGTGCTTCAATCATCAACGACGACTTCTACCTCGATGACTACAGCCTTAACAGGAATGGAGGATGGACGTTATGAACTGTATGTAGCAGCTTTGAATGCTGAAGGTATTCAGACAGCCTTTGTCTTGGCAGGGCAGATTATGAAAGATACAACCGGACCTTCTGCTCCTTCCATTACCCTCACCCCTTCAACGTGGACAAAAGAAGAGGTTCTTGTCACGGTTGAAGCGGGGACTGATCAATGGAGTGGAACACAGAAGACGGAAGTGAAGATTGGCCTCAATGGTGAATGGAGAGAATATACCGGGCCATTCACTATGAACGATGAGGGAAGTACAACAATCACAGTACGGAGCGTGGATGCATTCGGGAACTTGGGTCAGGAAAGCCGTGTGACTGCACGAGTTGACCGGACGGCTCCAACCCCGCCGTTGATTTCCTTGAATCCAGCGGAATGGACGAAGGAATCGGTTGTCGTTACCTTGACGGAAGGTACGGATGATGCAAGTGGTATCGCCTTAACACAATATAGAGTTGGTGAGAGTACGCAATGGATCGATTACAAAACACCGTTCATTCTGAAAGATGAGGGCGTAACCGAAATTTACGCACGCAGTATAGATCGAGCTTCGAACGTAAGTGCATTGACGTCAACCGTTGCCCGAATTGACAAAACAGCACCTGAACAACCTGTGATCCAATTAAGCGAAGCCGACTGGACGAGAGAGGATGTATCTTTTGTCATTACAAGTGGTACAGATGAAGGAAGCGGGACAAGCAAAACGCAGTATCGGTTAACAGAGCATGGGCCTTGGTTAGATTATTTAGGTGAGGTCACGATTAAAGATGAAGGTGAAACCGTAGTTTATGCTCGTACATTTGACCGAGTAGGCAATGTAAGTATGTTGGCGCAAGCCACGGCTCGGATCGACAAGACGGCTCCGACAGAACCGGAGATCTCGTTGAGCCAATCCGGCTGGAGTAAAGAAGCTGTACAGTTTACGATCGCTGGAAGTGTGGATGATAGAGAAATTACATATGAATATCGATTGGAAAATGAGCCATATACGACCGGAAATAAAGGTACGGTCAATACAGATGGAGCAACTGTAATCTATGCTCGGGCCAAGGATGCAGTCGGTAATGTGAGCAGAGAAGTCAGCAGGACGGTGTATGTGGATAAAACTCTACCGAATATTAGCTTTACTCCTGAGGGAGCGGCTTGGACTGATGAAAATATAACGGCTACCGTACAATTCGCAGACAGCCATTCCGGCATAGATGGAACACAACGTTTCTATCAGATTACAGCTCAGGCAGAAGCTCAAGGAGACTGGCTGGAGGCTGAATCCGATCAGCAGAGCATATCCATATCGTCTGAAGGTACTTGGTACATCTACGCCAAGACCGCTGACAGAGCAGGCAATACCGTTCAGGTGACATCTTCTCCTTATCGAATTCAACGGAAGCCTAATCAACCAACTCAAGTCCAGAGGAGTACGGTTGGTGAAACATCGGTAACACTAACAGCTGATTTACCTTCAGGTGAAACTTACACTTCAGGTTACCAATATGAAATCAAAAATAGAACGACCGGGCAATCCTGGACACTGCAATATCCGAACAATAGTCTAGTTAATGACACATTGAGCGGAGGGCGAGTTTATGAGTATGAAGTGAGAGCAAGAAATCATACGGGTGTAAGTGAGCCGGCGATTGTGAGTGTTTTAACTTTACCGCCATCTCCAACTGAGATGCGCATACAAAAAGTGGACGCAGAGCCAAGTCTGGCTAAAGTAGACTTTGATCACGTACAAGGAGCCACAGCATATCGGGTGACGGCTACGGATTCTAACGGAAGAATCGTTTTTGAACAAACCATCACTGATCCGGAAAGTCTTCCTTACATTAGCAATCTTGCTCCCGGAATGGTTCATACGATATCTGTTACGCCTATGAATGCGAGTGGTGCTGGTGCAAGTTGTGTAGCCGCATTTATGAGTCTACCTGCCGCTCCGGGTGAGTTCACAGCAGTGCAGATTCGTGAGCATGATATCTCCATGACGTGGGAGTCCGTAACATCGGCTACGTATTATGCACTTGCACGTAACGGAGATATGATTTACGAGGGAGGGGAACTCTCCTACAAGGATGCTGGACTTGAAAGTGGAACAGATTACAGTTATACCGTTGTTGCAGAAAATGAAACAGGCTCAGGTCCTTATGCGAGTTTACCATTGCTAAGAACGTTGCCTGCGCAGGTGGCGGGTTTACACGTCACGGATGCCTCGCACTCAAGTTTGCATCTGAACTGGGAAGCCGTTCGTGGAGCAGAAGCTTATGAGGTATGGAGTAATGGAGAGAAAGTGGGCGAGATTACAGCTGACAAGAATGCATGGACACTGACAAATCTGAATCCGGGATCGGCGTACCAACTGGAAGTTCGGGCGGTAAACAGAGCTGGGCATGGAATGAGTAGTTCAATAACGGGACTAACTATTCCCAAAAGTCCAATAGGACTTCACGTTGTAAGGGCTACGGAACAGGGAGCGACGTTGAGCTGGGAAGCTGTGGCTGGAGCAGACAAATACCGCGTGACCATTGATGGGCAAACATACGAGATGTCGGGTACAGAGCTGACTGTTAAGCACCTGTCAGGTAGCAATCTGTATACGTATGAAGTGCAAGCAGGGAATGCTGCGGGGTATAGTGAGGGCGTAACGAGCACTGTTCTGACGCTGCCAAGGAGGCCGGAAGGATTACAGGTCAGCTTAACGGAAGAAACGCAGATCGGTATTCGCTGGCAAGCTGTTCCTACAGCAGAGATGTATATCGTTATGATTAATGGTGTAGAGACAGGCAGAACGTCCGATATCGAATATAGGGCGGAGGGATTGTTACCCGGCCAAGAATACACGTTGCAGGTGCAAGCGGTAAACGCAGCGGGTGCTGGTGCACAAGCAGAGCTTGTGCGATTGTCCAAACCTCGTCGTCCAACGAACATTACGATGCAACCAGATGTACATGTCACCCGTTTGTCATGGTCTGCCGTTCCGGGAGCTTCTGAATATGTCATATTGCAAGAGGATAAAGAAGTATACAGAGGCATGGATACAGATGCCGTAATTACAGGGCTTGAAGCTGGGCGATGGCATCATTATAGGCTATTTGCGGTCAACAGGCAGTCCTCCCGTTCTGAAGCAGCAGAAGTATCGTTTCTGACTTTGCCGATTAAACCGGAGAAGGTGGATGTACGTGACGTAACCGAGAATGGGCTTTCACTCGATTTTACTGATACGGGTGTACGTGGAGCTGATCAATATATCATTGAACGTAATGGGCGAGAAGTGGCTCGTATGGAAGCAAGTGAAACTCAGTTTGTAGAAGAACATTTGAAACCGGGCACAATGTACACTTACGTTATCCGTGCAGTGAATGCAAGCGGTACCGGTGCACCGTTGACGATCAGAACGATGACACAAACGCTACCGCTCACAACAGACACGATTGAAGTGATTTCAGGAACCTATTCACAAGACATAAGCTGGGAAGCGGTCACTGGGGCTGTTGCCTATGAAATTCGAAACCAGGCCACAGGTGAGGTCACAAGTGTATCTGAGCCTCATGCACATCTCGTGAGTATGGAGGACGGCACGGTGTATCGATTAGAAATTGTGGCTGTAAATGAGCAGGGACAGCGCTCCAAACCTGTTCAGATTGAAACGTTAACGAAGCCTTTAGCGCCGCAGACTGTCAGTGTAGATCAGTTCACAGATCGGTCAGTCAAGCTGGATTTATCAGAAATTTCTGTTCGAGGTGTGGAGCAATTTATCATTCGGCGGGATGATGTCGAGATTGCCAGAATTTCTGCAAATCAGACAGATCAAAAGCAGTTTGAAGACAGTGGGCTCGTCCCTGGAGAGCGCTATACTTATTCCATTCATACATTTAATACATCGGGCGAGAGTGAAACCGGATTTAATCTTGATGTGAAAACCTTGCCAGCAACGGTGGATGAAGTGTTGAGTGCACAAGAGATTGGGGAAGAAGATGCAGTACTGGTCTGGCCTAAGGTACAGGGGGCAGAAGGCTACATTGTTCGCATTAATGATGAGGAAGTTACTAGATTAGATGACGCGAACACGACTGAGTTCAGGTTAACGAACATGAGTAGTGCGGACGTGTACGACAAAATTAAAGTCATTCCGATCAACTCGGCAGGAGAAGGCGCCGCAATTGTGGTTGCCCCCTTTTATACATTGCCACGCATTGATTCGCTCGATATGAGAGTCTTTCCAGAATCTGATCATATCAAACTGGAGTGGGACTTTTCCTATCCTAACGAAACGTTTGTGATTGTATTGGATGGTGTGGAGCGATATCGGGGACGGAATCAAGAATATGTAGTTGATGGACTGGAGGCGGGTAAACAATATCAGCTTGAGGTATACACGGAAAATGGTGAGCAGACTGCATCGGACAAAAGAAGCTATTCCCTCTTAACCAAGCCGGGTTCCCCGATAAAAGTTGCATATAAAGCCACCAAGGATCAAGTACATCTTCTATTGGAAGAAACACGTGCGGCTGGTGCCGAGCAGTTTTCAATTGAAAGGAATGGTCTGGAGATTGCCCGTATTAACGCCAAGGAGACAAGGTATGAAGATACGGATCTTGAGCCCGGAACACGATACAACTATGTTATTCGAGCGATCAACGCTTCGGGCACAAGTGATGACGGATTTATGCTGCAAGCTGTGACTTTACCTGGTCAGTTAAATGTACCGCCAATTGTGCAGGACCGTTCCGTATCTGGTGCGACGCTGGTTTGGGAACTTGTACCCGGTGCAGAGGGTTATCGGATTTATCAAAATAAAGAAGTAGTCGAAACAACAGCTGAAACGTCACTTCAAATCTCCGGATTGACTAGTGCTGCAAAATATGATGATTTTAGTATTATTCCTTATAATGAGGCCGGTGAAGGTGAAGGCATGAAGGTGCCGGAGTTTGAAACGCTACCCTCGTTGCTTGAATCGATTACAGCCACCGCAAAAGGGCCTGATCATATCCTGCTTACGTGGAGATTGGAAACCCAAAATGAGATTGTTGTAATTGCTTATAAGGATCAGGAGATTTATCGCGGTCAAAAGCGAGAATATGTCTGGAAAGGCTTAGATGCAGAACGTCATTACGAGATTTCAGCGTGGACGGAAAATACGGCTGGTGAGGCAAGTGAGAAGAAAAGCGCAGCAGCAGTAACCATTTCGGTTCCAGTAGTTTCATCGAACGGTGGAAGTGCAGGAAATAACACCAGTACCAATGATAATGATTACAAGGACAAGAATGAGGAAAAAGATAAGGATACAACGAATACTCAGCCTGGAGGAATAACAAGTAGGCGAGTTGCTTTTTTAGATATTGACCAAACGTTTAATAAAGACCAGATTACTTGGCTTGCTGAGCACAATATTATACAGGGGGTAAGCTCAACGCGTTACGAACCGCGTCGCCCCATTACTCGAGCAGAGTTTACAGCACTTATTGTGCGTTTAATGAGGCTGGATATCTCGTTGAAACCATCACATGTTTTTCAGGATGTGAATGACACGGATTGGTTTGCACCTGAGATCAACACAGCAGCCGAGCGTGATGTTGTACAAGGTATGGGGAATGGAAAATTTGCTCCACATGCTCTGGTGACTCGCGAGCAAGCCTCCAAAATTATAGCCAATGTGGTTCATCAGATTAGAAGCGAGCCGATCACCTCACATAAGACATTCACTGACCAGGTCGATGTCTCCAACTGGGCCAGGGAGGAGGTCGCGGAGTTAGCAGGTATTTATATGATTAACGGATACGAGGACGGCAGTTTCCGCCCATTACAAGCGTTGAGTAGAGCTGAAGCGGCCGCGTTAATATTCCGTTTGAATAAACTGATGCAGGTTATTGCCAGCGACGCAGATTCCCTTTGAACTGGTTTTAATGTTATGATTGGTTTCAAAAAAGGTAATGAATTATGGTGATGAAAAATGAATAATAAATTTATCCGAATATACGAAGATATCGCTGGACGTATTCGGAACGGAGACATTGAAGCGGGCACACTGCTTCAATCAGAACTGGATTTATCAGAACGATATCAAACATCCAGAGAAACGATACGTAAAGCACTGAAAATGCTATATGAAGAAGGTTATATTCAGAAGATTCAAGGTAAGGGTTCCATTGTACTGGATATCCGTAAAATTGATTTTCCCGTGTCAGGTCTCGTTAGCTTTAAGGAGCTCGCACAAAAGATGGGACACCGCGCACAAACGGTTGTGAAGCTGTTTGAGGAACAAGGGATTGATCAGACGCTCAGCCAAAAGACCAGCTTTGGTCTGAATGAACAAGTGTGGCAGATCAATCGTGTTCGCATTGTGGATGGAGAACATGTCATTCTGGACAAAGACTACATCAGTCAGCGCTTAATTCCGGGGCTGAACCAGGAAATCTGTAATGACTCCATCTATGAGTATATTGAACAGAAGCTTGGGCTATCGATTTCTTATGCCAAGAAAGAAATTTTGGTGGAGGAGCCTACGGCTGAGGATCGCGAGTTACTTGATCTTGACGGTTTTCACAATGTTGTTGTCGTGAGAAGTCAGGTGTATTTAGAAGATACTAGTCAGTTCCAGTATACGGAATCACGGCATCGACCGGACAAGTTCACATTTGTGGACTTTGCCAGACGTAAGTAAACGGGGTAGAAAGGTAGAATATATGTAATGCGAATTCAGTAATTGAACCCATAACCTAATGTCGACAAGAAAAGAGTATCAGGTCACTGTAATCAGAGGTGATCGGGTACTCTTTTTGCCATGCAGCATTCCAGTCATGATCCGAAGATCGTCCATCAATAACCGTTAAATGTCAATGTCAGTCTCGCTTATCTAAGCGTATGATCATTCTATCTCGAAGCAAGGAGTGAGCGAATATGGAATTGAAGCAGGTTAGTGCAGAGACGTCCGTTCGGATCTGGGAAGAGAATAGAGACATTCCAACCTATAGCACAGGTAAACCCGATAAAAATCCAATGTTTCTTGAAAAACGAATCTATCAGGGCAGTTCGGGCAAGGTATATCCTTATCCCGTCATTGATCGAATCGAGAATGAGGCGAAACTGCAATCGTATCGATTGATTATTCTTGAAAACGAATATGTCCGCATTGAGATCATGCCAGAACTCGGTGGCCGTATCTATCGTGCGCAGGATCTGACAAACCAGTATGATTTCGTCTATTACAACCGAGTGATCAAACCTGCTTTGGTTGGTCTTGCAGGGCCTTGGATATCAGGAGGGATTGAATTCAACTGGCCACAACACCATAGGCCAAACACATTTGGCAAAGTAGATTGTGCGCATAGTAGCAATAAGGACGGGAGCGCTACTGTATGGGTGAGTGAGATCGATCGGATGTACGGTACCAAGGTGACGACGGGTTTTACTTTGTATCCCGGGAGAGCTTACCTGGAGATTCATTCCCAAGTATATAATCGGACAAGTGAACCCCAGACGTTTCTATGGTGGGCTAATCCAGCGGTCGCTGTGAACGATGATACGCAATCTGTGTTTCCACCAGATGTAAACGCCGTACTGGATCATGGTAAACGTGATGTTTCCCGATTTCCCATTGCTACAGGAACGTATTATAAGATGGATTATTCGGAGGGGGTGGATATTTCGCGGTACAAGAATATTCCGGTTCCTACTTCCTACATGGCATACAAGTCCGAATATAACTTTGTAGGTGGATATGATCATTGTTTACAGGCAGGTCTGTTACATGTTGCCAATCATCATATCTCTCCAGGCAAGAAACAATGGACCTGGGGTAATGGGGATTTCGGCAAAGCATGGGACAGGCAATTGACGGATGAAGATGGGCCGTATATTGAACTGATGACAGGCATTTTTACGGATAATCAGCCTGATTTTAGTTGGCTACAGCCATATGAAAGCAAGTCTTTTACTCAATATTTCATGCCTTACAAAGATGTCGGTGTAGTAAAAAATGCAACGATTGACGCAGCGGTTAATCTGGCGCTGGATAAGCAGACGGGAACGGCCAAGATTCTGGTTTACGCGACAGCTAATTATGAGAAAGTCTCTATTAAAGTAAAGGGTGCTGCAGGGAATTATTTTGAAGACATATGCGATATCTCGCCAACACAATCTTATACAGGTACATTCCCATGGAATGAAGAGGAAGAGTGGCATCAATTAAAACTGAGTGTATGTACAAAAGAGGGAAGAGTACTTGTGGCGTATCAGCCAGAACAGACGCGCATTCAGGAAGTTCCTGATCCTGCGAAGCCGCTACCGCTCCCCTCAGAGATCCAGACCAACGAACAGCTCTATCTCGCAGGTCTTCATCTGGAGCAGTATCGTCATGCAACCTATGAACCGGAATTATATTATCTAGAAGGACTGAAACGTGATCGGACTGATATCCGCTTGAACGTTGCATATGGGACTTTACTCTTACGAAGATGCCTATTTCAGGAGGCAGAGACTCATTTTAGACAGGCCGTTCAGTCCCTCACATGGAAAAACACCAATCCGTATGATAGTGAGGCTTATTACCAGCTTGGTTTGAGTTTGAAGCTTCAAGGAAAGATGAAAGAAGCCTATGATGCAATATATAAATCCGTTTGGTCGGCACAGTTTCAGGATATCGGATATTTCACTCTCGCCCAGATTGATGTAGCTCAGGATCGGTATGCACAGGCACTCGAACACATTGAATGTGCGCTAATTCGGAACAGTAGAAATCTCAAAGCACGTCACTTGAAGACATCATTGCTTCGAAAAACGGGGTGTAACTCACAAGCCATTTCGTTTGCTCGTGAAACACTGGATATAGACCCGATGGAATATGGCACGGCATATGAACTGATGTTATTGTCTGCTGAGCAGGCGAAGGAATATTTCTTGCGGATGATGAGCGGGGATGTTCACAATTACTTGCACTTGGCTGCAGATTATGCAGAGAGTGGCATGTGGGAGGAAGCACGAAGTGTACTTTCCTCAATAGAATCCGATTTGACTAGACCATACCCGATGCTTGGTTATGCTCAGGCATATCTGTATCGGCAGTTGGATCAACTGGATCAGGCATCTCAATGTCAGGCACAGGCGAGTGCCGCAGAGACGGAGTATTGTTTTCCGAATACACCGTTCGAATGCATGATTCTTCAAGATGCGCTTGAAGCGGACCCAGAGGATGCACATGCACATTATTATATGGGTAACTGGCTCTACGACCACAAACGTTACGAGGATGCGATAAACCACTGGGAGATGTCTTGTAAGATAAACCCGGCCTTCCCTACGGTACACCGAAATCTAGGTCTGGCTTATTACAACAAGAAGAATCAGCCTGATAAAGCGTTGACTTCGCTGGAGGAAGCATTTCGGCTGGAGCCGCAGGATGCCCGTGTATTCTACGAGTTGGATCAATTACAGAAGAAGCTTGGATGCCCTCCAGCAGAACGATTGCAGCGGTTTGAGGCTCACATGGAGCTGGTACATCAACGGGATGACTTATACATCGAGTGGGTTACGTTGTTGAATATGTTAAGTCATCATCAGGAGGCTTACAATGCACTGCAAACAAGAACATTTCATCCATGGGAGGGCGGAGAAGGTAAAGTTACGGGTCAGTATGTGACGGCTCTGACGGAACTTGCTAAGCAGAAACTCACGGAAAAGCATACAGAAGAAGCTATAGAATTGTTGCTTCGGGCTCAGAAGTATCCTGAAAATCTGGGGGAAGGCAAGCTTGCGGGCAGTGCAGACAATGCACTTTATTATGTTCTGGGCTGTGCATATGAACAGATGCAGCAGACTGTTGCCGCTGAAGAGAGCTTCCGCAGAGCTTGCACAGGTTTGCATGAACCAGCAAGTGCGATGTTTTATAACGACCAGCCACCAGAATCTATATTTTATCAGGGACTTGTCTGGAAGAAACTGGGCGATATCAAGGAAACAAACAGACGTTTTAACAAACTGATTGATTACGCCGAACGGCATATGCATGACTCCATTCAGATCGATTATTTTGCCGTATCTTTGCCAGACTTCCTTGTATTCGATGATGATCTGGATCAGCGAAATAAAGAGCACTGCCATTATATGCGGGCTTTAGGCCTCCTCGGTCTGGGTAAGAAACAGGAAGCTTCACAGGAATTGCAACGAGTGCTGGAAAACAATGCAAATCATCAGCAGGCATTTTTACTTTTGGCAAAAGGGATTTAAATTGGATTTTCACATCGTGACATCCTGCCTATTCTATTGAAGAAAGAGTTGATCTCCCTAAATGAAAGATAAGATAAACGCCGATATGTGTAAGCACATCAACGAACCAGACGACAAGTTTTGTTCACATCGTTGTATTCGCTTCACATTGGAAGCCGAGGATAAACTGATCCAACCGGGCCACATGGAAGGCTATGGAGGTTACAACACGCGCGGAGAGTCCTATGATTTCACTAATTTTTATATGATGCATAATGATAAACCGTATATTCCGGTCGTCGGGGAATTTCATTTCTCAAGATTTGTCTATCTTCAATGGGAAGAAGAATTGTTGAAGATGAAAGCAGGGGGAGTGCATGTCGTAGCATCCTATATCTTTTGGAATTTTCATGAGGAGCAGGAGGGAGAGTTTAATTGGTCGGGTAACTTGAATTTGCGGCAGTTTGTGGAGTTATGTGGTAAACATGAGCTGGCTTTAATTCTTCGGATTGGTCCGTTCTGTCACGGAGAAGTTCGGAATGGCGGTTTGCCGGATTGGCTGTTCAACTATGCATTTGAGGTCCGTTCTAATGACGAAGGGTATTTATTCTATGCGAAACGGTTATATCAGGAGATTACTCGTCAGATTGAAGGCTGTTTTTATCAAGATGGCGGGCCGATCATCGGTATCCAGCTGGAGAATGAATATATGCATGCTGGTGCGCCAATGGATTCGTGGGGTTATTCGCAGGATAAATATATCTCTTCAGGACGTGATGGAAAAGAACATATGGAGCTGCTTCGCCGTATTGCGGAACAAGCGGGTATGAAACCGATGTTTTACACGGCGACTGCTTGGGGGAAAGCGGCAGTTCCCGCTCATGGTACGCTACCAATGCTTGCAGGATATGCTTATACCCCTTGGGTACCTAATCAGCCACCTAGCGGGGAGTATCTGTTTCGTGACTTGCATCTAAATCCTGCAGAAGAAGTGGATTATGATAGTAAACACTACCCAGCGGCCTATTGCGAACTTGCCGGCGGAATGCAGGTTAGTTATCATGCCCGCCCTGTGGTCGATGCAGACAGTGTAGAGGCGATGACTATTGTTAAGCTGGCGAATGGTAGCAATATGGTGGGTTATTATATGTATCACGGAGGTTCCAATCCCATTGGTCGCAAAACGTACATGAACGAACGAGGATTACCGAAGGTGACGTACGACTATCAAGCACCCCTTGGAGAGTTTGGACGTATCGGAGAATCGTATGATCGAATCCGAAGTTTGTCCATGTTCTTGGAAGCATATGGGGAGCAGTTGGCACCGATGGGGTGTGTCATTTCTGAGGATCAGTTGACTATTGCGCCAGAAAATACGTTGGATCTGCGTTGGTCGGTCCGCCAGCGGTCAGGAGCAGGATTTCTTTTTATAAATAACTATCAGGATCATATTCATATGCCGGCGCGTGACATTCGACTGGAGCTTCTTACCTCTCAAGGAAATGCGATGTTTCCCTATGAAGAGGGCACCATGCAATTGAATTCTGGCAAAGCAGTAATCCTGCCTTTTCATCTGGATCTCGGGGAGATAAAGCTTATAAGTGCTACGGTTCAACCTTTGACTAAATTTCTGGTAAAAGAGGAGCTTACGGCTGTCTTTTATGCTCATGAAGGCATGACTCCCGAATATGTAATTGATGCATCCTCTGTAGCAAGTGTGCAAATGACAGCAGGTACAGTCCGTGAACAGGATGGGAAGTACGTCCTTCATCCGGTGGCTGGCAAAAATGATGGCTTTAGTGTTAGCACGATGGATGGGAAAGTGATTCGTATCGTTACGTTAACGCGTGAGGAAGCCTTGCAAAGTTATCTTTTTGAACTAGGTGGAGAAAAAAGATTGGTGATCAGTAGCAGTCATATATACCAACAAAATGAGCAGTTGATAAGCACGTCTGTTGGACAGAGTGAGATCGAGGTTTCCATATATCCTGCACCTGAGAGGATAACGGCCCCTGAATATACAATCATCTCCCGGATGCAGCAGCAACAGTGGTTTGTAACCTATACTTTGCAGGTATGTGTATATCAGCCGGAAGTGGAGATCAATTATCCGAAAGAGCATGCAGCTTCTTTAAAAATAAATACGTGCTGGCCTGAACAGGTTCATGACCTGTTTGTGGAGATTGATTATGAAGGGGATGTGGCGGCAGCCTACATTCATCAACAGTTATTGACGGATCATATCCAGTATGGTCACACTTGGAACATTGGACTGAAGCAATCCCGGCATTTATTACATGACCACGCTCTGAGATTATTAATAACACCTCTTCGTAAGGGAAAGACAGAACATTTTGTGAATCAAGCGTATGTGGAGAGGTTCCACGGTGTAGAAGTAGGCAGCTTTCAGCAGATTCGAATTGTACCGCATTACCGAGTGGCTCTAAAGTTTTCCTGAGTGTGTTCCAAAGACTTTTACTCTGTCCGTATGGAGTAAAAGTCTTTTTATTGTTCAAACAAAAACCTGAAAATGGAAAAAACAATTGACTGGTAAGCGTTTTCATTTTAAGATAAATATATTACTTTAACGATAAGTTTATTTAGGCAGTATTTTTTTTAATTTGAAAACTTTATATTGATTCTGCTTCTAAAGTTAATTTGAAAAGATTTTGTTCAGCGAAGGTGCAAATACGCTCATGGTTTTGATTCGCTTTGTTAGTGCAAAGTGAATTAAAATAAAAACATAACAGGAGGTTTCAAACGAATGGTCAATCTGAAGAAATGTACGATCTTTACGTTGATTGCTGCGCTCATGTTCATGGCTCTGGGGAGTGTTACGCCCAAGGCAACTGCTGCATCCGGTTTTTATGTAAGCGGGAACAAGTTATATGACTCGACGGGCAAGCCTTTTGTCATGAGGGGAATCAATCACGGCCATTCCTGGTTTAAAAACGATCTGAATACAGCCATACCTGCTATTGCGAAAACAGGCGCCAACACAGTACGAATTGTTCTCTCGAATGGAACACTGTACACCAAAGATGATCTGAATTCAGTTAAAAACATAATCAATCTGGTCAATCAGAATAAGATGATCGCCGTGCTTGAAGTGCATGATGCAACAGGCAAAGACGATTATAACTCGCTGGATGCAGCCGTGAATTACTGGATCAGCATCAAAGAAGCGTTGATTGGCAAGGAAGATCGAGTGATCGTTAATATCGCCAACGAATGGTATGGAACCTGGAACGGCAGCGCTTGGGCAGACGGTTACAAAAAGGCTATTCCGAAGCTCAGAAACGCAGGCATCAAAAATACGTTGATTGTGGATGCTGCAGGCTGGGGTCAATATCCACAATCGATTGTCGATTATGGTCAAAGCGTATTCGCAACAGATACGCTCAAAAATACAGTGTTTTCCATTCATATGTATGAATATGCGGGTAAGGATGCGGCAACGGTGAAAGCTAATATGGAGAATGTGCTGAACAAAGGACTTGCAGTAATCATTGGTGAGTTCGGTGGATATCACACAAATGGTGATGTGGATGAATATGCCATTATGAGATATGGACAAGAGAAGGGTGTAGGCTGGCTTGCATGGTCATGGTACGGCAACAGTTCCGGTCTGGGTTATCTGGATCTGGCTACCGGTCCGAACGGAAGTCTTACAAGTTATGGCAATACGGTAGTTAATGACACATACGGAATCAAAAATACGTCCCAAAAAGCAGGGATATTTCAATAGATAACAAATTTAATGAAAAAATAAAACAAAATGTGATCGGCAAAGAACAGGACAAAGCATGAACTATAGTGCGATGTCCTGTTTGTTTTTTGCACATTTCTAAAGAAGGAACACCGTTGAAGGAGATATCTATTTAGATTCTTTGTATATTTTTGTTTTTCCTGATAAAGTTTTTGTTTTCAAAACAAAACAAAGATGATAAACTCGTTTTAGGAAGAAAACAAACATTATCGGAGGGGAACAAATGGTACAGAGTTTATGGAATGCAGCGAAGGCATCAGAGAAAACAACAGGGCTTGAACAATTAGTCTACCGCTCTAATCTGATCGGAGCAGATCGTCGGGTCTGCAATATTTATGGGGGTAACACATCTACTAAAACAACAGTAAAGGATTTTCGTGGTCGTGATGTCGAAGTGATGTATGTGAAGGGGAGCGGATCGGATCTCGGTTCCATGGAAGCAAAACATTTTACCGGACTGGCGCTTGAAGATATCGGCCCCCTCATGGAACGTGACTCGATGTCGGATGAAGAGATGGTTGAATACCTTGGGCATTGCATGATTGATGCGAAACATCCGCGAGCTTCCATTGAAACGTTGCTACATGCGTTCCTTCCGTACAAACATGTGGATCATACACACCCGGATGCAATTATCAGCCTCTGCTGTGCGGATAACGGGAAAGAGCTGGCACGTGAAATATATGGCGATCGTTTTGTATGGGTTCCTTATGTGCGCCCAGGTTTTACACTGTCCAAGATGATTGCTGAAAGCGTATTCGCCAATCCGAATGCAGAGCTTGTACTTATGGAGAAACATGGTCTGGTGACTTGGGGAGAGACCTCTGAGGAATGTTACGCTCAGACGATCAAAATCATTAATGAAGCGGAAGCATTCATCGAGGCACGTGTCAATGAAGCTAATCTGTTTGGCGGCATGAAGCATCCTGCACTTCCTGCTGAAGTTCGTCGTCAGATTGCTGCTCGGGTGATGCCTGTCATTCGCGGAGCGGTGTCGGACAGCAAAAAAATGATTTTGTCCTTTGACGATCAGGATGATGTACTTGCTTTTGCAGGTGGAACGGATTCTCCGCAGTTGTCTCAGGTTGGCGCGGCTTGTCCGGATCATCTGGTGCATACCAAAGTGGTGCCGCTGTTCATTGACTGGACGCCGAATGCGGATGATATAGACGGACTGAAAGCCAAGCTGGCGGAAGGCATTGCTACGTACAAAGAGCAATACAAGCAATATTTTGAGGAGAATAAAAATGAAGGCGACGTAATGTTCGAAGCCGCTCCTCGCGTTATTCTCATTCCAGGCGTAGGGATGATTAATACCGGCAAAAGCTGGGCGTTGTCACAAGTAAGCGGTGCGCTGTACCATCGGGCAATTGCAGTTATGCGTGGGGCAACAAGCCTCGGTAAATTCGTTTCGCTCAGTGCGAATGAATCTTACAATGTGGAATACTGGCCGCTGGAGTTATATAAATTGTCGCTGGCTCCTGCAGAGACGGAGTTTTCTCGCAAAGTAGCGTTTATTACGGGTGGTGCAGGCGGTATCGGTAGTGAAACAGCACGCAGACTCGTTTCGGAAGGCGCCCATGTTGTGCTTGCAGATTTGAATTTGGAAGGCGCGCAGAAGGTAGCACAGGAAATTAACGATCAATATGGTGCCAATCGTGCATACGCGCTCAAGATGGACGTGACAGATGAAGAAGCGGTACAGGCAGCTTATGCAGAAACGGCTCTGCAATACGGTGGTGTGGATATCATCGTGAATAATGCGGGCCTGGCCACATCCAGTCCATTTGACGAAACTTCATTGAAGGAATGGAATCTGAATATGAGTGTGCTGGGCACAGGTTATTTCCTGGTCGCTCGCGAAGCGTTCAAATTAATGAAAGAGCAGAGCATCGGTGGAAGCATGGTCTTCATCGGCTCCAAAAACTCGGTATATGCAGGTAAAAGTGCCTCTGCTTACAGCTCAGCGAAAGCACTCGAAGCCCATCTGGCGCGCTGTATTGCAGCAGAAGGCGGTGAATATGGTATTCGTGTCAACACTATTCTGCCGGATGCCATTTTGCAAGGTTCCGCGATCTGGAACGGTTCATGGAGAAACGAACGTGCGGCCGCATATGGCATTGAACCGGATCAATTGGAAGAATATTATCGCAAACGCACGACATTGCTCGTTAACATCTATCCGAGAGATATCGCGGAAGGTATCGCCTTCTTCGCTTCATCGAAATCGGAGAAAACAACAGGTTGTATGCTGACCATTGATGGTGGTGTACCAGCAGCATTTACACGTTAAGGGAGGTTAGATTGATGCAAAATCAGGTAGAACAAGCGTATCAAGCTGCGAAGACTTTGTATGCACAACACGGCATCAATACAGACGATGTGCTGAGCAAGCTGGCGGATATCAAAGTCTCCGTGCACTGTTGGCAAGGAGATGATGTTAGGGGTTTTCTCAACCAGGAAGGTGAACTGACGGGTGGTATATCGGTTACGGGAAACTATCCGGGCGCAGCAACAACCCCTGCGGAGCTTCGTGCCGATCTGGAGAAGGCTTTTGCACTCATTCCCGGTAAACATAAAGTCAATTTGCACGCGATCTATGCGGATACAGACGAACAAGTGGAACTGGATCAGATCGAGCCAAGACATTACGAAAATTGGGTAAAGTGGGCGAAAGAGCACGGGCTTGGACTGGACTTCAACCCAACGTGTTTCTCACATGAAAAATCAAGCGACGGCTTCACACTTAGTCATCCTGATCCGGAGATTCGCAAATTCTGGATTGATCACTGCAAAGCTTCACGGCGAATTGGTGCGTATTTCGGCGAACAATTGGGCCAAACCTGTGTGACCAACGTATGGGTACCGGATGGATTCAAGGACACCCCTGTTGACCGGATGGCTCCCCGCAAACGTTTGAAGGAATCCTTGGACGAAGTATTTGCAGAACCACTGAATCCGAAGCATAATCTGGATGCGGTTGAAAGCAAGCTGTTTGGTCTTGGTTCTGAAGCTTACGTTGTCGGGTCACATGAGTTTTATATGGGATACGGTTTGCAAAATGATACGTTAATCTGCCTGGATGCTGGTCATTTTCATCCAACAGAAGTGATATCTAACAAGCTGTCCTCTCTGGCATTGTTTACGAGTGGTATTCTGCTTCACGTTAGTCGTCCGATGCGCTGGGATAGCGATCATGTCGTTATTATGGATGACGAATTGCTTGAAATTGCCCGTGAATTGGTGCGTCATGAGCTTCTCGGCACAACCCATATCGGACTGGACTTCTTTGACGCCAGTATTAATCGTGTGGCGGCATGGGTGGTCGGTACCCGTAATACAATTAAAGCTTTGCTGCGAGCTATGCTGGAACCGGTAGAAGCTTTAAAACAGGCGGAACTGGATGGAGATTACACGACACGCCTGGCCTTGACGGAGGAGTTCAAATCCTATCCATTTGGCGCAGTATGGGACTACTATTGTGCTCAGCAAGGTGTGCCTGTCCGTGAGCAGTGGATTAAAGAAGTTAAATCCTATGAGCAGGATATACTTCAAATAAGGTAAAATATTGAGAAAACCCTGTTATTACAGGGTTTTTTTGTTTACATATAAAATATTTTGATCATACAGCTTGATCGATGTTATTTGTCGACAGCTGAATGGTAGCTTGCAAGCCCAATATTTGTCATACTATAACTAGGTCCTTAATGAATGATCAAAGAGGTCTTTAAAGGGAGAGGTGGGGTTGGTATCTCTAGTGTAGATACGATAATTGTAGTGGGTGTATCTGGAGCCGTTATTTTTTTAATTGCACTAGTCGTTGTTATTACATGGTTAGTTTTAAAGAGAAAAAAGAAGGATAATAAACGAATATAAAATACAGAGTAGTTGCTAATTAAGCCTTGTTTCAAGAATTTTTTTTCTTGTTTAATAACAAACTTAAATTCTCATTTGGTCATATAAATTAACTAACTCTCATAAACCACGTCGGAACGAAAATTCCGTACGTGGTTTTTTGGCATATATCCGTTGTTGTGCATAACCAAAGCGTTTATTTCCATACTAGGAATACACATAAAGAAATTGAGAATCACTATACAGAGGAGGGTGAAAGCATTTTGAAGTTTGCTCATGACAAACTATATATAGCTGCACTGGGCGGCGTGAATGAAATCGGTAAAAACATGTATTTGATTCAATATGATCAAGACATCATTGTGATTGACTGTGGTTCGAAGTTTCCCGATGAAACGATGCCGGGCATTGATCTCATCGTGCCGGATGTGACGTATTTGCTCGAAAATCAGGATAAAGTAAAGGCCCTTGTTGTCACGCATGGACATGAAGACCATATTGGTGGAATTCCGTATCTTTTAAAACAAATCAATATCCCCGTCTATGCTTCCAGGCTAACACGAGGTCTAATTGAGTTGAAATTAAGAGAGCATAACTTGTTGCGCCAATCTGAACTGCACACCATTGACGCAAACTCTCAGATCACGCTAGGGAGCATCGCCGTCTCATTTTTCGCAACGAGTCACAGTATTCCGGACTGTCTGGGTATTTTCTTTCAGACGCCGGCAGGCAATGTGGTTCACACGGGCGATTTCAAATTTGATATGTCCCCTGTAAACGGCCCTTTCCCGGATTTACACCGCATGGCTGAGATTGGGAAACAAGGGGTGCATGTGCTTCTTTCCGAGAGTACCAATGCCGAAAGACCGGGTTTCACTCCTTCAGAACGTGTTGTCGGAGATCATATTCTGGATGCCTTTATTCGTGCGAAGCAAAAAGTGTTTATCTCTACCTTCGCATCCAATATCAGCAGAGTTCAGCAGATCGTGAATGCTGCATTTCAGACTGGCCGCAAGCTTGCACTGCTTGGACGAAGCATGATTAACGTCGTGAATGTTGCAAGTGAACTCGGATATCTCGATGTTCCTGACGGGCTATTGATTGAGGCCGTTGATTCAGGACAGTTTCCGCGTGAGCAGGTGGTAGTGTTATGTACGGGAAGTCAGGGGGAGGCGATGGCTGCTTTGTCCCGGCTGGCTGCGGGCAAGCATCCTCAAGTTAGCATTGAATCGGGAGATACGGTTATCATTGCAGCAGGAGCTATACCTGGCAACGAAAGAAACCTTGCCCATGTCATCGACAACTTGTATGTTCTGGGCGCTCGTGTGATTTATGGCTCCAGCGGAGCGGCGGGCATGCACGTATCAGGACATGGCAGTCAGGAAGAGCTGAAGCTGATGCTTACGCTGATGAAGCCGGATTATTTGGTACCCATTCACGGTGAATTCCGAATGTTGTATCAGCACAGGTTGCTTGCGGAATCTGTTGGGATTGAGCAAAGTCATGTGTTTATCGTTAATAATGGAGATATGGTGGAATACAGAGACGGAACAGCTTCATTGGGTCCGAAGATTGCCTCAGGTAACAGCTTGGTGGACGGGCTTATTATCGGTGACGTTGGCAATGTTGTGCTTCGGGATCGCAGGCAGCTATCATCGGATGGGATGCTAGTCATTGTAACCACGCTTAGCAAAACAGAAAAACAAATGGTTGCCTCCCCGGAGATCATCTCCAGAGGTTTTGTTTTTGTGAAGGACTCAGAACAATTCATGAAGGAGATTCATGAACGGGTCGTTAACCGCATGGATGAATTAACAGGTGCCGGGGTTAATCAATGGAATGTAATCAAACGGAAGCTGAAGGATGAGATTGGTCATTACATTTATGCACAAACCAAGCGCAGGCCGATGATTTTACCGATTATTATTGAGGTTTGAACTCAATGTTTGCTGGCAGAACGGAAAGTTATCCGTTCCTGATCTCTTTATACGTATGTGTTTACAAAATGACTTTACCAAGCTGGGTTCGATTCGTATGGAGCACACGACGTCGTGTGCTTCTGCGTGAACCGGGCTTTTTTGCTATGTTATCCTACTCATGTTCGCTGAGGATCGCGATTCGAGTTATAATACATAAATGGATGATTTTATTGACACTAGAGGAGTTTCTTATGAATAAAACGATTTCAGATATTGCTCAAATGGCAGGCGTGGCGAAGAGTACCGTATCCCGTTTCCTAAATGGCGGCTCGGTCAGCGAAGATACCCGTCAGAAGATTGAGCGTATTATTAAAGAATATAATTATGTTCCGAATACCTTTGCGCAGAGTCTCAAAGCAAAAAAGACCAGCATTATCGGTACAGTGGTTCCAAGGCTGGATTCCTATGCGACATCACAGACGCTAATCGGCATTGATGAGGAGCTAAGAGGGTTGCAATATCAGATGCTCATTGCCAATACGAGTCAGGATATGCAGCGTGAGATTGATGCTATTTATGATTTTGCCAGACAAAAAGTGTCCGGGATCATTCTGCTTGCCGCTGAAATGACGGATGCACACCTGAAGGCCATAGAAGACATCCAGCTTCCCGTGTTACTGGTAGGACAGCAGCATGAGCTACTGCATAGTCTCATTCACAACGACGAACAAGCCGGGTATCTGATGGGCAAATACGTTGTGGAACAAGGACACCGGGACATCGTGTACATGGGGGTAAGCGAGAAGGACCAGGCTGTAGGTATCCATCGTAAACAAGGGTTTAAGCGTGCCATTGACGAGTGCAGTGATTGTACGGTGAGGTATTATGAAACGAGCTTTAAAATGTCAGAGGCAGTGCTTACGGCAGCGGAGATTTTGCAAGAAAACAGACCTTCTCTTATCGTTGCAGCGACAGATAATATTGCGATGGGCGTCATGAAAACCGCGTCCTTTCAAAAAATTCGCATCCCCCAGCAAATGTCAGTAGCCGGGTTCGGCGGATACGATATCACCGAAATGATTCATCCGACATTGACGACGGTAAAATATCATTATTTGCAGGCCGGAAAACTCGCCGCAAGTCATATTAGCAAGCTGGTTAAAGGGGAGCGTGTAAGTCAGCACACCGTTATGGATGTTGAATTAATTCCCCGAGAAAGCGTTGACAAAATATAAATTGATCCTTTATGATAATTCCATCGAACCGGTTCCATTCTAGTGTTTAGTTCGAGAATGATGACACCGGTCAGCAACAATGGTTGTATGGAATTATTTTTTTGTCTGCTTTGGAACCGGTTCCTCTAAGAGTGGAACTTCTGATTTTGCATCATGATTGGAGATTGATATGACGTATGAAAATGACAAGAGAGCAGCTCTATCGGCGGATTGAGCAAGCTGAACCGGGAGAGATTGCTGCACTGGAAGCTAAGATCGCTGCATGTCCATGGAGACAGGGTTACCATATTCAGCCCGTAACCGGTTTGCTCAACGATCCGAACGGATTTTCCTTTTATGAAGGTTACTACCATCTGTTTTATCAATGGTTCCCTCTTGGAACGGAGCACGGCATGAAATACTGGTATCATAACCGTTCTAAAAATTTGGTGACTTGGGAGAATGTTGGTATTGCGATTGAACCCGGAACTCCTTATGACTCCCACGGAGCGTATTCCGGAAGTGCGATTGAAAAAGATGGCATGTTAAACCTGATCTACACAGGCAATACGCGAGATGAGAATTGGATTAGACATCCGTTTCAGTGCTTGGCGTTCATGGATGAGCACAATGTAGTCACAAAATTCGAGCATCCTGTCATTTCTGACGTACCGACTGGATATACCGAACATTTCCGAGATCCGAAGGTGTGGCTACACGAAGATGTCTATTATGGTGTCATTGGAGCCCAGCGTACGGATGAGACAGGATGCACGGTTCTGTATTGCTCGGCAGATTTGAAACATTGGCAGTTTCTTGGGGAGATCGGCACAACATTGTCTTCCTTCGGTTACATGTGGGAATGCCCCGACTATCTGGAGCTTGAAGGGCGAGGAGTACTCATCTTCTCACCACAAGGCATTCCGGCCGAATCAGACCGCTACCAAAACATTTATCAATCGGGATACCTCATTGGTGAACCTCTAAACCTGGATACGAGAGAATTCACACATGGGGAGTTTGAGGAACTGGATCGTGGATTTGACTTTTATGCGCCGCAAACGATGCAATCTCCAGACGGAAGACGAATCCTGGTTGCATGGATGGGACTTCCTGATCTGGCGTATCCCACAGATGACAGTGGCTGGGCTCATTGTTTAACGATTCCACGGCAATTATCGATTCAAGGCGGCAAGCTTATTCAGCAACCTGTTCCTGAAATGGCTCA
Organism: Paenibacillus sp. NN59; assembly: GCF_057597225.1. NCBI lineage: Bacteria > Bacillati > Bacillota > Bacilli > Caryophanales > Paenibacillaceae > Paenibacillus > Paenibacillus sp. NN59. The sequence goes on from NZ_CP199678.1 coordinate 2,989,965, forward strand.
GCTGCGCAAGGATCAGCAAGGTATTCGGACTCAGGACTCGCTTAGCAATGAAAGCCGATCCTTTGCAGGCTTTAATGGTATCGCTTACGAACTCCAATGTGAGATTAGCCAGAACGATGCAGACCTTGTGGGCATTGAGTTCCGGGCGAGCGATACGGAGAAAACGGTCATTCAGTATGATCGCATTCAGCGCAAACTTATATTGGATCGCAGTCAGTCTGGTGCGACACTATCTGAAGCCAATGGCACCATTCGCACCTGTACTTTGGATGAAGATATAGATGTAGATGCTGTAATCAAGCTGCATATGTTTGTGGATTCGTCCTCGGTTGAGATATTTGTCAACGATGGACAGGAAGTCTTCACTAGCCGAATCTTCCCAAGCCGAGACAGTATGGATATTCGATTTTTTGCACACGGAGGCAAGGCGGATTTCAGAGCGGTTATGTGGAATGTTTAGATTGAATGAGAGAGGGATGAGACAACATGTCGGATAATCAGCGTATTGCTAAAGAGGTCATCCAGGCTGTCGGGGGAAAAGACAATATCGCCTCCTTTGCACATTGTGCAACACGGCTTCGCATTATGGTGAAGGATAAAGAGCAGATTGATCAGAAGCAAGTTGAGAATATCGACAAGGTGAAGGGTGCCTTTTTCAACTCGGGCCAATATCAGATTATTTTCGGCACAGGTACGGTCAACCGAATTTTTGAAGAGGTGGAGAAGCAGGGGATTGAAGGGACATCGAAAGAAGATGTGAAGAGTCAGGGGAAAAAGGAAGGCAATGCATTCCAGCGGGCTATTCGCACATTTGGTGATGTCTTTGTTCCGATTATTCCTGTGCTGGTAGCGACAGGGCTATTCATGGGGCTGCGCGGTCTGCTTACGCAAAATGAAATTCTGGCATGGTTCGGCGCAACGCCTGATGACATATCGCCAAACTTTTTGCTGTTCACGCAGATTCTAACGGATACGGCTTTTGCATTCCTGCCTGCGCTTGTCGCCTGGTCTGCATTCCGCGTATTCGGCGGGAGCCCCGTGCTCGGGATTGTACTTGGTCTGATGCTGGTGAATCCAGCGCTGCCGAATGCTTATGCTGTAGCTGATGGCTCGGCGCAACCCTTGCATATGTTCGGGTTTATCCCCGTCGTAGGGTATCAGGGATCGGTACTGCCTGCCTTTTTTGTAGGTTTACTCGGTGCGAAGTTTGAAAAAGTATTGCGTAGACGTGTGCCTGAGGCACTGGATTTGATTTTGACTCCATTCATTACGTTAACGGTGATGATTACGCTAGGACTATTCGCTATTGGTCCTGTATTTCACTCACTTGAAGAGTGGGTTCTGCATGGAACAACGGCTGTACTCGATCTGCCTTACGGAATCGCAGGCATTATTATCGGTTTTTTCCATCAGATCATTGTGGTTACGGGTGTACATCATATCTTTAACTTTCTTGAGATTCAATTGCTTGAAAAAACGGGCTTCAATCCGTTTAACGCGATTATTACATGTGCAATGGCTGCACAAGGAGCGGCATGTCTTGCGGTGGGTCTGAAAACCAAAAATATGAAGCTCAAAGCACTCGCGCTTCCTTCATCGTTATCTGCATTCCTGGGTATCACTGAACCCGCAATCTTTGGTGTGAATCTGCGCTATATGAAACCATTTGTAATGGGCCTGATCGGGGGAGCCGTTGGTGGTTTCATCGCTTCACTCTTTCATCTGCAAGGTACGGGTATGGCAGTAACGGTAATTCCCGGAACACTTCTATATCTGAATAGTCAATTGCCTTTGTACATTTTGTCCAACGTAACGGCAATGGCGATTGCTTTTGCACTGACATGGTTCTTTGGTTATAAAGATCAAGCTGTAGAGACAGCTTCCGGTAACAGTTCGTCGGTGGAATCAACGACTGCTTCATCCACATCAGGCATAGCTTCTTCTACATCTTCGGCAACGGTAACGGAATCGGTCAACACCGCATCTCGTCCCAAAGTGAAACTACTTGAGATTGCATCCCCGATCCATGGTACACTCGTTGAACTGGAGCAGGTACCTGATTCGGCATTTGCGGAAAAACATATGGGAGAGGGCTTCGCCATCGAGCCTTCCGAAGGCAAAGTATATGCTCCGTTTGATGGCGTTGTTGCCCATGTCATGGATAAGAGTAAACATGCGGTTATTTTAGAGCACGAGACAGGAGTTCAACTGCTGGTTCATATCGGTATCAATACCGTCGGTCTGAAAGGAAAAGGCTTTGTTACTCATGTGAAAAGCGGGGATTCCGTGCTTGCTGGACAACTACTCATTGAATTTGATATGGATATCATCGAGGAGGCTGGACTGCCGTTGATTACTCCTGTGCTGATCCCGAGCGGGAATGAGTTTATTGCTTCTGTGAGAGCGATAACAAGTGGTATCGTGCAGGCGAATGAGAAAAAGGTACTGACGGTGGAGTTTACGGAGCCGCAATAGGAGATATCATGTAAAATAAGAGCTACAAAAAAAGGGAAACCGGGTGGATTCATCCTCCGCAGGTTTCCCTTTTTTCTAATCCTATTATAATCCGGCATTCCGCTTAAGTCGTTCTGCAATCTGAAGAAAGTCCTCCGGCGATATTCCAGGAGCAAATTCTTCCGGTAGATCAGGAAGCTCAGGAATGGGCCCTCCGTAACCCGGTAAACCTGCAAAGGCCTCCAGTTTACCTCCGTCGGTAGGATGCACACCCTTCCATATCTGGGCAATCTGCTGATAATCCTTGTCACTGAACGTGTACAATCGTCTTTGTTCACCCATCGCTTCCCATTTGCGGGTGGTCTCAAACGCTTTGTTGTCAAGAGAGGGGATGGGAATCAGCTTCGTCACATCAACCCCGGTCGCAATCTCCAGCGCTTTGGCGTATGCCAGAATGTGCACACCGCCCCGGACAAGCAGATAACCTGTCATCTCACGAGCCGTATTGTTGTCGGTCATTTCGTACACTCTCATTTTGTGTGTTCTTGCACCACATTCCAAAAAGAAATTATGCAGCAGATCCAAAATCAAGTTACCACTGCTAAAAACATACGAGCCATTCCAAGGTCTTCCCATGGAATCATAGGGCAGTGCCGTCTGCGCGGATTCAATAAAATGCGAAGTCATACGTAAATCCTTGGCTATGCGAAGCGGTATGGAGTCTGGTTCGCCAGGTGACGTTGAACCTTCAAGCATCAAATTAATCGTGTTCGCGACAAGTTCGACATGACCGAATTCTTCTGCTGTAATACTGGCAACAATGTCATAGAAGGGACGTAGCTTGGATCTGCCTCTGAAGTTAAACGACTGATACATGTAATTGTTCAGCGTTGACATCTCGCCATATTTTCCACCAAGCAATTCCTGTACGGCACTGGCTCCGTTGGGGTCGGGATTATTCGATATAGGCAATTCAATGGCAAGACGATCTACACGTTTAAACATGTCAATTCCTCCTCAATCCTCATTACAATCAAGGTATGAAGGTTGACTTGTACGTTATTCAATCTAATGTTGCGCCCTCTACGATGGAGCCTTTTTTCGTAAGGGTATATTCAATCACATTACCACTCCAGAAATGGAACTTGAGCTGGATTTCGCCATCTTTGGTTTCGTTAAAAAAGTTAGGTTTCAGTTCAATGACGTTACGATCATAATCCGGGCTAAACGTATAGGCGAATTCCTTAAATGACGTCCAGTTCTGAGGGCCGGCATTTTCTCCATTGGCATAGGTCGCTTCCATCGTTGCGAGCTGATCGCCACTAAATGTGACAGGAATAGCGAAAGCACTGGTTGTACCCTGCGCATCATTTAAAACAGGTGTGTTGTATTGAATAATATTCAACGTCCAGTCTGCACCTGCACTGAACCCGGCTGTCAGTGTGGCATTTACCCCCAGCTTGCTTTCAGCGGTTAATCGGGTTAGCAGGCTTGATTTTAAAGTGAGTACACCGTTTCGAATCGAGTAATCTTTACCTCGTAGCAGTGCAGTTGTGCCATTTTTCAGGGAAAAGAAGCGATTTCCATTCAAATGGAGATTAATTTTCACATCCTGAACGGGTTCATGTTGTTTTAGATAAACCTGATCGGTCTCTGCGGTGGAGGAACGTCCGTTCCAGCTCGCCTGAATCATATCAAACAGTTGTTGATCTGACCAAGTATAGCTAGTGCGTCCAAAGTGTTGTCCATTGTCCCAAAGCATGGTTGTCATCTGTTTTTGCCGGGAATAATGTCCAACGAATTCAAAAAACTTTAATTTTTCACCTTGTTCAATCACACCTGTATGCTGGTCAAATCCGAGCAAACCGTACTCACCGATGATGACTGGAATACCTTTGGCTGTAAAGGCATCGTGAACGCGGTCGAACGTGTCGGTAACGTCCTTTTGTACTTCGTCGTTGAATTTGGTAAATCCCGCAATGTTCACGCTGAAAGGCCAGAACCCGTAATAATGTACGGTAGCGATGAGATTAGGATCATCCAGCTTTTGAATCGTCTGATTCAACGCATCCAGATCAGGCTGAGCCGATGAAGTATGCATGGTAGGCAGTACAAGTGGACGGGTATCATTGTTACCGCCGGACGATCTTACGATATGATGAAAAGAAGTATTTAACGTATCCAGCATGCGGTATCCGGTATCTGCATTCGTAGTGCCACCTTCGGTGAAGCGGGGTTCATTGACACTCTCGAACATCAGTTTCTCGGGTGCATCCTTGAACTTGTTTGCAATCTGTGTCCAAATGGCATTGTAACGCGCAAGAACGTGATCATAGTCTTTCTCCATGGTGCTGATCCAGCGCCAGGAATCATGATGCAGATTGATCATGACATAGAGGTCGGCATCAAGCGCCCAGCCTACGACCTCCTGAACCCGATTTATGTAAGCCGCGTCAATGTTGTAATCCGGTTTGTCACCGATGTGCGCTTCCCAGGTAACGGGTATGCGAATGCTTTTGTACCCTTGATCGGCAATCGATTGTATCAGCTCTTTCGTAATGCGCGGGTTGCCCCAAGCCGTCTCATCATCCCCAACTGCATCCAGCGAGTTACCCAGATTCCAGCCTGGTTCCATTGCATTAACATAAGTTTGCATTTTACTTACGGGGGCTGGTTTACTGTCGGGTTCGTGGGAGCTTGTTGCAGCAGAGGCCATGGCCGTGGAGAACATAGACAGAACCAAGGCGGCAACAACGGTGATCGAGAGGATGGACTTTCGTTTTTTTGGCATCAATAACATCTCCTTTTTTAAAATCAAGATGATGAACCTAAAATACTGAAAGCGTTTTCTGAACAGTAAATATATCACAGTTAACAGGAAGGAAATACCATTACAATTGGAATAAAATTCATTCGAAAATTAGTGCTTATCTGCTGCATTTGATTTATATTAATATGAATGTTAGTAGACTGAACTAACGTGGACAACACAGGAGGGCACTGATGATGAAACTCGATGCACATCAACATTTTTGGAATTATAACATTCGTGATTATGGATGGATCGGTGAAGAGATGAGTGTGATTCAACGTTCATTTCTGCCAGAAGACCTAGAGCCAATACTTACGGATTCCGGCGTCTCGGGCTGTGTAGCTGTTCAAGCGCGCCAAACTCTTGAAGAAACCGAGTGGCTTCTCGAACTTGCGGACAAGCATGGTTTCATTAAAGGCGTAGTTGGCTGGGTAGATCTACGCTCTGAGGAAGCATCATCTCAACTGGAAAAGTTTGCGGCTAACCCGTGGCTGAAGGGGGTTCGTCATGTCATTCAGGACGAGCCTGATGTAAAGTTCGTGTTGCGTGAGGACTTCCAACGAGGCATTGCCCTGCTGGAACAGCACGATCTAGCCTACGATTTGCTCGTATCGAAGGAGCAACTTCCTTATGCGGTAGAATTGGTTCAAAAGTTCCCACAGCAGCGCTTTGTCATTGACCATCTGGCTAAACCGGACATTAAGGCTGGAATCGGTTCGCCTTGGAAGGAAACCATGGAAGCGATTGCGGCATATCCAAATGTCTATTGCAAATTGTCTGGCATGGTCACCGAAGCGGAATGGAAAAAGTGGACACAGGAAGACTTTGCGCCTTATATAAATACCGTGCTTCAAGCCTTTGGACCAAAGCGAGTGATGTATGGATCAGACTGGCCGGTATGTACCGTAGCTGGTACATACGCACAGGTTTTCAATCTGTTGCAAACGCATGTTCAGAGCTTGCCAGAATCGGAGCGGCAGCTGATTTTTGGTGATAACTGTGCTACATTTTACAAATTATAAGCATTTGAGAAACGGGGCTGACATAAAAGAGTAAACCTTTGATGAGCCAACAGGTATGTCTAATTAAAATGCGCGCGTTGACATATTTCCTGTTTCTTGGTAATGTTTTATCTAATCCGCATAATGTTTTCTGGGAATGTTACCGAATACGGGCATAACCTGAGCTGGCTTGTGATACACGCTATCGTGTATACAGGCTGGTTCGGGTTTTTTCTATTTTCCAAGTGGCAGATCTGGAGGGCAGAAAAGGGGCGGATCATGGAGTTACATATTTGAAAGGAGAATACAAATGACAACATTTAAATTTCCTGAAAACTTTCTGTGGGGGGGAGCGATTGCGGCCAATCAGGCAGAGGGAGCATACCTTGAAGGCGGTAAAGGGCTGAGCATCGTTGACCTGTTGCCGACGGGAGAAAACCGTAGAAGCATTATGAAAGGCAACGTTCCAGCGTTTACACCGCTCGCTAGCGAGTTTTACCCATCACATGAAGCGATTGATTTCTATCACAGATATCCGCAAGATATCGCTCTTTTCGCCGAAATGGGGTTCAAAGCATTACGTGTATCGATCGCTTGGGCAAGGATCTTTCCGACAGGTGAGGATGCGCAGCCGAATGAAGCGGGTTTGCAATTTTACGATGATCTATTTGATGAACTGTTGAAACATGGCATCCAGCCGGTGGTTACGCTTGCTCACTTCGATGTGCCTGTACATCTGATTGAGAAATATGGTAGCTGGAGAAGTCGCAAACTAGTTGATTTGTTTGAGACTTACGCCAAAACGGTATTTACGCATTACCAAGACAAGGTGAAATATTGGATGACGTTCAATGAGATCAACATGTTGCTTCATCTTCCTTTCCTTGGTGCCGGACTGGCGTTTACGGAAGGTGACAACATCAAAGAAATTCAATACCAAGCGGCACACCATCAACTCGTTGCAAGTGCGCTTGCCGTTAAAGCTTGTCATAAGATCATCCCTGATGCCATGATTGGTTGCATGCTCGCAGCAGGTAGCTTCTACCCTTACACGTGTAACCCGGAAGATGTATTCCAGGGCATGGAGAAGGACAGAGAGTCCTATTTCTTCATCGACGTGCAATCACGCGGGGAGTACCCTGGTTATGCTAAACGTTTCTTCAAGGATCACAACTTGAACATTGTGATGGAACCGCAGGATGCTGACATTTTGCGAAACCACACGGTAGACTATATCGGATTTAGCTATTATTCCAGTCGGACAACCAGTACTGACCCAGAAGTGAACAAAAATATGACCAGTGGCAACGTGTTCGGTTCCATAGCGAATCCATACTTGGCCAAATCGGAATGGGGATGGACGGTTGATCCCAAAGGTTTCCGCATTACGGCGAATCAGCTACATGACCGTTATCAGAAACCGCTGTTTGTGGTGGAAAATGGCTTTGGTGCACATGATGAGGTGACCCCTGAGGGTGAAGTCGATGACTCGTACCGAATTGATTATTTGAAACGCCATGTAGCTGAGATGGGTGAAGCCATTCAGGATGGATGTAACATCATCGGTTATACCAGCTGGGGGCCTATCGATATCGTCAGTGCTTCTTCCGGGGAGATGAGAAAACGTTACGGTTACATCTATGTGGATCGTGACAATGAAGGTAAGGGCGAATTGACTCGGATCAAAAAGAAAAGCTTCGAATGGTATAAAAATGTCATTGCGTCTGGCGGTACAGACCTGGGAAACAATTAATCTCAGTGTTTTTTAAAACAGCTGTCTTCAAGCATCAGGAAGTTGCATGATTCATGTAACTTCCTCGTGTCTGACCGTTGAAAGCGTTGACATATGACGCAGTTCACGCTATACTTGACGCAAATATATCGTTACTGGGATTGTTACTACATCACACGCGTAGGCAAAACCTGAGCACCAAAAAAAGCAGACCGCCACGTCTTGTTTATTTTGTGATGCTCCAGGTTTTTTTTGCATGCCCATAATTGGATATATCTTGGCGACTAGAGAGTGGAACGTGACGGGGGGATTGAAGTGAAAATAGCAAAGGTTATCAACAATAACGTCATTAGCATCTATCAGGCCGACGGGGCAGAGCTTGTGGTGATGGGACGTGGGATTGCCTTTAAGAAGAAGCCGGGGGATAAAGTAGACGAGACCCGCATTCAGAAAGTATTTGCCTTGAAAAATAAACAGACATCCGATAATTTCAAAACGCTTTTGCGTGAAGTTCCGATGGAGCTTGTTGAGATTGTGGAGGAAATGATTGCCCATGCGCGTGACAATTTGGGACGTAAATTGAATGAGAACATCTATGTTTCGCTTACAGATCATATTCATTTTGCCATCGAGCGTTATCATGAGGGAATCGAAATTAAAAATGCTTTGATGTGGGAGATCAAGCAGTTGTACAAGGCCGAGTTTGGGCTGGGACTTCGCATGCTGGAGCAGATTAACAGTAGGATGAATATTGAGCTTCCACCAGATGAAGCGGCTTTTATTGCGCTACATATTGTGAATGCGGAAATGAACGAAGAAGTGATTACGACGATGAATATCACGAAGTTTATCCAGCAGATTATTAATATCGCCAAGTATCATTTCAAAATGGAGTTTGATGAGGAGTCTCTCAGCTATTTCCGTTTTATCACTCATCTGAAGTTTTTCTCCCAGCGAGTGCTTAGCGGGACTCATTATGACAACAATTATGATCATTTTTACGACATGATTAAGGAGAAACATCCCGAAGCAGCAGCATGTGTAGAGAAAATCGCATTGTTTGTCAAAAAAGAGTATGATCATGAACTCACCAATGAGGAAAAGTTATATCTTACGGTACACATCGAACGTGTTGTGAACCGTTAACATTTTAATTATTGACATAAATGGGTATATTATAATATTATGTTTGTAACAGGAATTGAATACGATTTAACTGGGATTGTTACTGGTTATGCAGGCAAAACCTAAGTCATGTGTATTTCGGCATTTTATGTCCATTTACGCAAGGCTTAGGTTTTTTGTGTGCAAAAAAATCGGTAGGAGCCTGTTATATAAATGGAATTATCATTTACACATCAACGAAGAGGACAGAAAAAAACTGGAAAAGCGAAGCGTTCGCCTTTATCATCGGATTTTTCCCATTTTAAAAAGAATCAAAAAATCTGAGGATAACAGCGATTGGAAGGTTATTCTGTCATCGGAGTGACCGTGTAAAAGACTTTCAGTTCAATTTTATAGACACAACGTAGGAGGGCAAATTATGAGTCAAGAGAAATTAGCTAGAGAGATTGTTGAACGGGTTGGCGGTGAGAAAAACGTACAATCACTGGTACACTGTGCAACTCGGTTGCGGTTTGTATTGAAGGATGATTCCAAGGCCGACAAAGCAGGTTTGGAGAAAACGGAAGGTGTCATTGCTGTTAAGGAAAACGGTGGACAATTCCAGGTTGTCGTGGGCAACAAGGTTCCTGAAGTCTACCAGGCGATTGGTCAGATCAGCAATATTTTGGATGATTCATCGAGTAAAGAAAAAAGCAGTAAAAAGGTTAAGGGGTTAGGCGGTATCATTGACGTCATCTCCAGCATCTTTGCACCGCTCCTTGGTGTAATGGCTGGAGCAGGTATTTTAAAAGGATTGTTGCTGATTGCGAACAATGTCGGTTGGCTTGAAAAGACAGACACGACCTATATCATTCTGTATGCAGCAGCAGATAGTTTGTTCTACTTCTTGCCGTTGCTGTTAGCGGTTACAACAGCACGTAAGTTCCAAGGAAATGCATTTGTTGCATTGACCATAGCAGGTGCATTGATCTATCCAACGATTATTCAGTTGAAAACGGACGGAACGCCAACAGACTTTTTCGGTATTCCCGTAGTACTGATGAGTTATGCTTCGACCGTCATTCCTATTATTCTAGCCGTTATTGTGATGAGCAAGCTGGAGAAGTTCTTTAACAAGATACTTCACGATAGTATTAAAAACTTTGTTACACCGCTATTTTTGCTTGTTATTATGGTTCCGCTCACACTGCTTGTCTTCGGACCATTCGGTGTATATGTCGGTAACGGCATTGCATCGGCGATGGTGGCTGCATTCGGATTCAGCCCGCTACTTGCCGGAGCGGTAATGGGTGCAAGCTGGCAACTGCTCGTGATCTTCGGTGTACACTGGGGTCTGGTGCCTGTATTTATTAATAACATTGCCGTACACGGTCAGGACGGTGTGAAGCCAGCAGCGACAGCTTCTGTCTTTGCTCAAACGGGTGCAGCATTTGGTGTCATGCTCAAAACAAAAAATAAAAAATTGAAAACACTCGCTGGTTCTTCAACACTTACAGCTCTGTTCGGGATTACAGAACCGGCCATTTACGGTGTAACGTTGCCGCTAAAACGTCCGTTTATTGCAGGGGTTATCGGTGGTGCCGTCGGTGGTGCCATTATCGGTCAGGCAGGTACGCAAGCTTTTGCTTCCGGTGCGCCTGGATTGCTGACTTTGCCAATCTTCTACGGACCGGGTGGTCAAGGTTTTCCAGGCTTGATTATCGGTATCGTGGCATCGTTCATTGTTTCCGCAGTATTAACGTATATCATGGGCTTCAAAGACCCTGTCGATGATGAAGAGAAAAAGGCAGATTCCGCACCATCTGCTGGAGCAGCGGCTACACCTCGTAAAGATGCTTCTTCGAAGTCATCTGCTCAGGCTACAGCTACTTCCGATCAAGCGGTATTAAGCCCGATTGAAGGTAAAATTGTTGATTTGGCCGAGGTTCCAGATCCGGCGTTTGCTTCAGGCGCGATGGGTAAAGGGATTGCGATTGAGCCATCAACAGGCCGGGTTGTTGCTCCTTTTGATGGAACGGTAACCGTCGCTTTTAAAAAGAAACATGCGCTTGCTGTGGTTTCGGATTCCGGTGCGGAGATTCTGGTACATGTGGGTGTGGACACAGTCAAACTTGATGGAGAACATTTTATCTCTTACATTGAGGAAGGCGATAGAGTAAAGGCAGGTGATCTGCTGCTGGAATTCGATATTGAACAAATTAAAGCGGCTGGTTATCATACCGTAACACCAATTATTGTAACGAATTCAGCAGATTACAATGATGTTATCCCGCAAGCTACTGGACAAGTAAGCAATAAGGATATGCTTTTGAAAATTGTCGGAACAGAAGCAAGTAAAGCCTAAGTCTAGCTAACGATACACATTTCGATGATTTACTAATGGAAGAATTGCAATAATTTATCTTCATATTAAACAAACAACCGCTCAAGAAAAATGTAGCGGTTGTTTGTGGTTCGTTCATAATAAATAGTTGGTTAGGGAAGGAAGCTTGCTGTTAACTTGCTTTTACTACATTAGAGTGCATATGACCTGTCAGCCGCGAAGGCGGATATACGATGCGAACTGGAGCAATGATGATTGTGGCGAAGATGGCTTTGATCAGATCTCCGATAATATAAGGGTAGAAACCTTGAATCATCGCATCCGATAACGACATGCTGAATCGATAAGCCAGCCAAGGAACACCTGTAACATAGATTAACAGGGAACCAAACAACTCAATGATGATAAAAGCAAACAAAAATCCTTTAAATCCCCGGATTTGCACTTTGGAGAGGAATAGACCCATGAGCAATGCGGCAAACGGCCACATCATTACGTATCCCCCGGTTGGTCCCAGTAGTACACCAAGACCGCCTGTACCGTGTAATAGAGGGAAACCAAGTCCTGTAAGAACAACGACAAGGGCTATACTGAGAAAGCCATAGAGTGGCCCGAGCAGTCCACCAGCCAACATCACAGCTAAAGTTTGTAACGTGATGGGTACAGGTGAAAAGCCAAGAGGAATGCTTATGTATCCGAAAATAACGAGAATGGCAGCCATAAGTGCACTAAATACGATACCTCGCAAAGATAATTTCATGTTTGTACAATCCTTTCGATTTTGATAGAATAATTGTTAACTTATTATTTATATTTGGTTGACGATTAGGATATTATCATATAATTTCAGAATGTGAAAGGACTAATTTCGAAATGCAAGACAAGTTACCTATCATTTCATTGCTAGATGTCCGTGTTCACTACGCTACTGAAGGCGGTGAAGTTAAAAAGGCACTGGACGGTGTCTCGCTTAATCTCAAAGCGGGAGAGTGGTTAAGTATCGTGGGCGCTAATGGCAGTGGGAAAAGCACGTTAGCCGGATTGCTGCTTGGTTTCATTCCCTTATCCGCCGGAGAGCGAAATGTGCCTGCAAACCTGACCATTCGCGGTGTGTTACAGCAGCCCGATGCACAGGTGCTGGGAGATACGATTGAAGAAGAATTTCATTTTGCTTTATCGCATTTACATATATCGAGCGAAGAGAAAGCTAGACGTAGACAAGAAGCGCTACATCTTGTGGGACTTCACCACCCGTTGGATATGGTGATCGCCCGTTTGTCCGGTGGACAGAAACAGTTACTTAACATTGCTACAGCCCTTGCGGCCAAGCCGGATGTACTGATTATGGATGAACCTGCAGCGATGCTTGATCCAGATGCGAGAGACCGCATAGAACGTATTGTGCAGTCCGTCACCAGCAACGGTACGGCAGTAATCTGGATTACTCACCACCTAGAAGAAGCGACCTTATGTGATAGGATTATGGCTATGAGTAAGGGTAAATGTGTCTATGACGGCATGCCGGAGACTTTTTTCTATCCAGAGGTCACAGCTATGGAGGCATCATCAGATACGAACCCGTATGAAAGGCTTGAATCTCCTTGTGAAAAGGTCGGGCTGGAACCGCCTTTCACAGTGAAGACATGCCTGATCTTGAAACAGCGGGGAAGACTGAAGGGTGTTAACCCCCTCCGGCCTGAGCAGCTTGCGAAGGAGGCTGCGCGTTGGTGATTGCACTTAATAATATATACGTGCGAGTTCATGATGAGACGAAACGAACCTTACTTGATCATATTTCGGTAACAATGAACCGTAGTGAAATCACACTGCTTCTGGGCTGCACTGGCTCTGGCAAGACAACGCTACTGCAGACGATAGCTGGTCTTAAGCAGCCGGATTCCGGGGACATTACGCTTGCAGGAGAGCCGATGTGGCATGACGGCAAGGTACCTAAGTCCGTTTTGTTTCAGATGGGACTTGTGTTCCAGTTTCCAGAGCAACAATTGTTTGCCCGAAATATTAAGCGAGAGCTGTTATATTCCCTTCGCCCTTATCGTTTGAGTGAAGCTGAGCAAGAACAGCGGATCGAAGCAACCTTGGCACACTGGGACCCGCATAGAGGAGATGATGCAGAGCGACGTTTTCACTTGGACAGGTCGCCCTTTGCGCTTAGTGGTGGAGAAAAGCGCAGATTAGGACTTGCACTTGGTTATGTGACCCAGCCAGACTGGCTTTTGTTAGATGAACCTAGCGCAGGGCTTGAGGCACAGAGTATCAAGTTGCTGCTTGATTCATTGCATGAGCATCGTGTGGAAGGCGGAGGAGCGGTCATTGCGACGCACGACCTGGATACATTCCTGCCGCATGCAGATCGTGTACTTTTATTAAGGGATGGGCGTTTGGAAGCAGACCTGACGCCGCTGGAACTGCATCAGCAGCCGGAGATATTAGTGCAAGCGGGAATCGGTCTGCCTCCATCCATGCGACTAGCGGCGCAGCTGAGGGAGGCAGGCATACCGATTAGTTCTCAACCCATGACTCCTGAAGAAATGGCGGAATCCATGTTAAGATCCGGGATGGAGATGACGGATACTTCTCTCAACGCGGAGAATGACCATGACACCGTTGCGATGACACAAGAGACATGTACAAGGACATCTGGAACGGTTATTTCCAAAGCAGATAGACTTGAAGCTGCTGTTTCTGCCGTAACAGATTCATTGTTGAGCGGTAACGAAAGAACGGTCCCTTCTTCGAGTTCATTCAGTTCTTCCAGCCGTCTGAAAAGCATAATGGACCCGCGTCTGAAATGGATATTGTATATGTTGCTTGTTACAGCGGCGATGCTTCAGCATCATTGGGGAGGACTAACGTTAACTCTGATTCCTGTGGCTGGTGCTTTGGCTATCTTGCCTCGACAAATGCTGATGGGATGTATCAAGTTGATGAAACCACTTGTTTTGTTTTTTGTTCTATCTACAGCACTATCGGGAAGTACCTTAACCACAGGAGATATCGGGATTCAACTGGGATTTTCCTTGACTCAGGCCGAGGGAACATTACTTAATCTCTACCGCTTGTTTATCGTAACCCTTGCAAGTCTGTGGTTCTCACTTACGACGCCATATGGACGCATGGTTGAAGGACTGAACTGGGTGCTGGCTTACGGGAGAAAAATCAAGCTGCCTGTAGCTTCGTTTGCACTGGCTGTATCCTTGGTTTTTAGATTTATTCCAATGATTTGGAGTGAGTGGCAACGGTTCTCACTGATCGTAAGGGCACGCGGAAAAGCGGCTTTGAAGCCAAATACGGTTCGGGTACGAGATTTAGGACCTATGGTTATTCCTCTGATCATGGCGTTGTTTCAGCGCGCTGAGGATATGACGATTGCGATGGAGATGCGCAAGGTGAGAGAAAACGGCGCGCTTGGCGCTCGTTCCTCACTTCTGTCCTGGAGCAGGCGGGATACCTGGATCAGTATCCTTGGACTGCTTGTGTTTGTTGTGCTGGTATCGTTGCGCCATTGGTAAGTGGCGTAGATGAAGGTGCTGATTTCGCTTGTCGTATTAGCACCAGAAACGCAGTGTTTTCCATTGAAAACGCATAAAAACTTTACGTTTCGCTCACCATAAAGGTGCGTTGATCATCTCAAGACGATCAGGAGGGACGAGTGATGGAAGAGAAGTTTTTGCAGGAAGATAGACGAGAATACACAGACGTGTCCACTGTAGAGTCGCAGCGGAATGACATTACGCTTGAAGAATTTCCGGAGGGTCCTTACGGTTCAACCTTGCTGTCTGAGTCGCTTGGGAAGAGCTCTCCGTGGCGAGCAGATCAGAGAACCGCACACCGTTTTGACTATGAGAACCATGAGTTGCACGAGGGTGAAGTGCGGGATTATCCGGGTCAAGATGTCTTTGATGAAACGGTGCCAGATGATGTGCACGAACCTCAATACCCGGGTAAAATGTAATAACGTTTTTTGTCCAATTGAAATCCATATACGCAGCCTTCGGCGTGAACGGTTCGTGCGAGGGCTGTTTTTCATTCTGTCTTATTACATCCAATTCAAGCAAATTTAAAAAATGTGTTTACTTCCGTACTGGAATTTTGATATTATAATCGCAATATCAAATGCAACGACGAGACGAGTAGATAAAAATCATTCTTTCATCAGAGAGCTCCGGTAGCTGAAAAGGAGCAAAGAACCTTTTATCGAATAAAGACTCTGAGCAGCACATCGGAATCGGCTTACGCTGAAGGATGGTGTGACAGGCGCTCCTGTTATAGAGCTAGAGTATAAACGGATGAAGACAGCATCTAGATTAGTTGAACTTTTATTTTACACAAAAACGGAGAGGGCAGAAAAAACCTGGAGAAGCGAAGCGTTCGCCTTTATCACCGGATTTTCCCTTACTAAAAGGGAATCAAGAAATCTGGGGATAACAGCGATTGGAAGGTTATTCTGTCATCGAAGTGTTCGTGTAAATAACTACTTTAACTTATATAGGGGCTGGGTTATTCTTCACATACTTGAAGAGGTGAATATGGCGACATATTTGCGAATCTGGGTGGTACCACGAGTGTTCAATCTCGTCCCTGAGACTTTTGTCTTGGGGATGGGATTTTTTGGTTTTTTCGGAGCTGGGATTACACGCTTTGGATGGACCTGAATAGTGTGAATGATAGGGTAATCAAGTTTCAAATATCCCATGTACGATGACAGTAACAGATGTTCTAACTTAAATCGAAAGGAAATGATGATTCCATGTCAGCAAAATTAAAAGTCGGTATTGTCGGAGGAACAGGAATGGTAGGTCAACGTTTCGTAGACCTGCTGGATCAACATCCGTGGTTTGAAGTAACAGCGATTTCAGCAAGTGCCAACTCGGCAGGTAAAACGTATGAAGAGTCTGTAAAGGGAAGATGGAAACTAGCGGTTCCAATCCCTGAGCCTGTGAAAAACATTGTGGTGCAAGATGCATCTCAGGTTGAAGCTTTTGCCAGCCAGGTTGATTTTATTTTCTGTGCCGTGGATATGAAAAAGAATGAAATTCAGGCGCTGGAAGAGGCTTATGCCAAAACAGGTACCCCTGTCGTGTCCAACAACTCCGCACACCGCTGGACAGCAGACGTGCCCATGGTTATTCCTGAGATTAACCCGGGCCACTTGGCGGTTATTGAAGCTCAGAAAAAACGTCTGGGCACAACGACAGGTTTTATCGCTGTAAAACCAAACTGTTCCATCCAAAGTTATGTGCCGGCTCTACATGCATTGCGTGAGTTTAACCCGACACAGGTTGTAGCTTCCACATATCAAGCGATTTCGGGAGCAGGCAAAAACTTTACGGACTGGCCTGAAATGCTAGATAACGTGATTCCTTACATTGGTGGCGAGGAAGAAAAAAGTGAGCAGGAGCCACTGCGTATCTGGGGAAGTGTAGAGAATAATCAGATCGTTAAAGCATCTGCACCATTGATTACAACACAATGTATTCGTGTGCCGGTAACAGACGGACACTTGGCAACGGTTTTTGTGAACTTCGAGAAAAAACCGAGCAAAGATGAAATTCTGGAGCGTTGGTCTCAGTTTAAAGGTCGTCCTCAAGAGCTGGCTCTGCCAAGCGCGCCGAAGCAGTTCATTACGTACTTTGAGGAAGAGAACAGACCGCAGACTCAGCTTGATCGTGATATCGAGCGTGGCATGGGCGTTTCTACAGGCCGTTTGCGTGAAGACTCACTCTATGACTATAAATTTGTTGGATTGTCCCACAACACACTGCGCGGAGCAGCTGGTGGAGCCGTACTGATTGCTGAACTGCTCAAAGCAGAAGGATATATTCAACCGAAATAAGCGATTTTTTTTATATAATGTGAAAAGGCTCTTGAATCTGTCATCTCCAAGTGACAGTTCAGGAGCCTTTTTTTATTCCATTTTCTGCAAGTAAAATCGATATCAAGCTGCTGAGGTTTTATCCGAGTTGCGCAATAGCTGAGAACGTCTGCCGAGTAAGTACCCTGAAAGGGAAGCAAGCATTTGCTGAAATACCATCCCAAGTACGACGGGGACAGCAACGGGCGGCGGAAAATAAGTAACTGCAAGAACGGCACCAGCGCTAATGTTACGCATTCCTCCGTTAAAAACAAGAGCCACTTGATCCGCTTCATTCCAACCTAGCCATCTCGCAATGAAATAACTGAGTGCATAGCCGAAGGATGCCAGAAAAACGATAATTACCGCCAGCCCAGCCAAGCGCCAGTTGAAGTCAGCCAGATAGGGTGCGACAACCGAGCCATTAATGGCAACGACCGAAGCCATAAACAATTTGGATAATGGATTAAGGCGAGGTCCCCATACAGGAACGATCCCACCTTTAGTCCATTCATTCAGGAGCATACCCAGCAGTGAAGGGAAAACAATCATCCAGAATAGGCTGCTCATCATCGCTGCCGTATCCAGTGTGACGCTTGTGCCAACAAGCAGGGATAACACGCCGGGCACAACAAACGGAGCCAGCAAGGTATCAATCAGAATAATCGAAAGCGTAAGCGCAATATTCCCCCTGTAGATGCTTACCCATATAAAACTGCTAATACCCGTCGGAATGACCGCAGCGAGAACAAGTCCTGTGATAGTATAAGCATCGGTTGGAAACACAAGATGACCCATGCCCAGCGCAATAAGAGGCATGGCCAAATGCAAGATCAGAAGGCAAACAAACAGCGGAAAAGGCTTTTTTAAGACATTTACAAAGTCTCGTACGCTCAGACTAATACTGCCCGCGAACGTCATGAAGGCAAATAGCCAAGGCGACAAATACGTGTAAGAAGATAAAAAACTGCCGCATAAAACACCAATGATAATACTAGCGGGGGTAATCAGTGGCATGATGCGGTTCAAGCGTTGATTCAAGGCCTGAAGCATAATGTCGACATCCCTTTATTGTGTGATTCTCCTATTATACATCGGAATGTCCGGCTATGCAGGCTGATTTGCAATGTAGCTTTGTGAACAAGTATCATGAAGTAAGGTACCATCATTCTGAGATGAAGAAAGGAAGATAATCATGCGAAGGCGAAAAAGAAGACACAGGACGATGATCACAGCCATTGTGGCCTCCAGTATGTTGATGCTATCCGCTTGTTCGATTGTAGAGCAAGCCAATCAAAGTTTGAGTTATGTAAGCGGTGCTACGGATTATATTAATCAGGTATCGAGTGCTGGAACCGAGTTACAACAACTTGCAACGGATGCCATCAATAACCCGGATGTAACGGGTCAGATTCAAGAGAAGATTGATTTAATTCAAGCAGAAGCGGCTGAGTTTTCGGAGATGAGTGCGCCTGCTATTGGAGAAAACATCCATGAAAATTTGGTTAGTTATAACAATCAGCTGACAGAAGTTATGAACCAATTCGAAACTTCCATCGCGGAGCAAGGGATTACCGCTGAGAATTGGGAGAAAACAGGTATTCCGGAATTAATCAACAACATCAACAGCCTCAAGGAACCGCTGAGCGGATTACAAAGGGAATAATAAGTTTAAATTAAAAATAAGAATAATCTTTCCTTCTCCTTGAAGAGCATTTGAACAGGAAAGTTACAGAAGACGGGTGATCTGGAAGGGCTGCTCGTCTTTTTTGCATATTTATTTTGTAGAAAGAAAAACTATATGAATTACGACAAAGATCCAAAATGCTGGCCGTGTATCAATCGGGAATACCAAGATGGTGATTAATTGTTTGTTAGTAACAAGCTGGTCGATCGTAATCGCATCGTATGATCGACCCATTTGACAAAAAGGTGATAGACTAGTATGGTTAAAATATAAACATATATATAGTAACTAACATTAGTTTAGTTACTTGAAACCAATTTTATTCAGCAAAGGAGATCTATGTTATGTCCGAACATACGGGAAAAGTCATTGTTATCACAGGTGGAGCAAGCGGGATCGGAAAAGAAACAGCACTGCAACTATCTGCACAGGGAGCAACAATCGTTGTCGCGGATTTTAACGAAGAAGGAGCCAAACAGGTTGCGACCGAGATTGAAGCAACCGGTGGCACAGCCGGAGCTTATAAAGTAGATGTATCCAAAGGTGATGAGATTAAAGCTTTGATTGACTGGACTGTCGAAAAGTATGGAACATTCAACGGAATTTTCAATAACGCTGGGATCGGTCTTGTAAAGCCGTTTCTGGAGATGGACCCGGAATCCTATCACAAAGTTATTGATGTAGACCAACACAGCGTATACTACGGTATGTATTATGGCGCGAAGAAAATGGTTGAATTAAACGTACGGGGCACAATTGTTAATACAGCATCGATCTATGGAAGCGTGGCAGCTGTAGGTAGCTTCAACTACAATGCGGCGAAAGCAGCAGTAGTGATGATGTCCAAATCGGGTGCACTTGAACTGGCCGAGCATGGAATTCGCGTGTTGGGTGTGGCGCCTGGGTTCATCGAAACTCCCATTCTGGGAAATGACAAAGCCATGAAGGATGCATTGGCCACTCAACATATGCGCGGAGAGTTGATCCAGCCGGAAAAAGTAGCAAGTGTGGTGACCTTCCTGTTCAGTGATGCCGCGAATGCAATGAACGGTACAACAGTGGCAGTTGATGATGGCTTCCTGAGTTTCAAAACGAAATAACGGGTTATCTAACTCTAAATCATATTGCATTTAAAATGAACTAAAGGCACAGGATGTAATCATCCTGTGCCTTTTCATGTTCATTCTTGTAATAAATTCATCATACAATAGTGTCGAATCATCCCGAAATTTAGGAGTTCATGATACAATATAAGGGCTACTCGTTTTATCCATTTGTGGTGTCGTACACAATACGGACTCCGAGTGAGCCATAACTTTCTTCTTTATAGTGACAATGAGTGCAGGTTTTGACTGAGCATAATTCATCATGATGTGTTTGTAATTT
The DNA here is from genome assembly GCF_057597225.1 of Paenibacillus sp. NN59. Taxonomy (NCBI): domain Bacteria; kingdom Bacillati; phylum Bacillota; class Bacilli; order Caryophanales; family Paenibacillaceae; genus Paenibacillus; species Paenibacillus sp. NN59. Next base: position 3,010,357 of record NZ_CP199678.1, read on the forward strand.
TTCGTTACAGCGAGGACATGTATTCACAAAAAGTGCCTTCAACACATTCAACATGCTTAATCACTCATTTCTGATTAAATTACTTGGTTTTAAAGTATTATACCCGAATCCAAGTGTCCTGTATATGTTTTTTGGAATGAAATTTTATCTTTTTTTTGATTTCGTATCTTCGTATTATCTTCATGAAAGGAAGGTTATAGCCGATGGATCTTTTGCTGTTCTTCATCATGTTTATACTGGGTCTAATCGGTTCATTTTTCTCCGGATTGCTTGGCATTGGTGGGGCGATCATCAATTTCCCTCTCCTGCTGTATGTGCCGGAAATGGCAGGGCTCGAACCGTTCACGGCTCATCAGGTGTCAGCCATCAGCATGTTTCAAGTGTTCTTTGCTTCGCTTGCGGGCGTAGTTGCATTTCGCAGAAAAGCAAAAGCAGGCAAAACTAGCGGCGCTGTGATCGATTCCAAACTGGTACTGTACATGGGAAGCAGTATTCTGGTGGGCAGTTTAATTGGTGGTTTTATCTCAGGCATGCTGGCTGAACGTATGATTCATCTGGTTTATGGCATTCTGGCGATCATAGCGATCGTTTTAATGCTCATACCGAGCAAGGGGCGGCTGGATCTGGACCAACCGTTAACGTTTAATAAAATGATTGCTTCAAGTACTTCGCTTGCTGTGGGGATCGTTTCAGGAATTGTCGGGGCTGGAGGTGCATTCGTACTCATCCCTGTTATGTTGACTGTTCTGAAGATTCCGGTTCGGACAACGATTGCCTCATCCCTTGCGATTGTTTTCATCTCTGCAATAGGAGGGGTTATTGGGAAGTTATCTGCGGGAGACATTCCGGTGGAGCCGATTATTTACACGGTGCTGGGAAGTTTGATTGGTGCTTCGATTGGTTCGAGAGTAAGTTCAATGGTTAATGTGCGGCTACTTCGATATGGGTTGCTTCTTCTGATCGCGATTACTGCGGTTAAAGTATGGTCTTCGATATTCTAATTTAACGCTCTTATCTCTCAGACATTAGCGATTTCGTAACCAAACGGCCGAAGTGCCGTATATAGGATATGAACATGAGCGGACCATGTTTAACTTTAACTGAAGTTGAGGGATCGACCGATGAACAACGTACTTATGAATCAGACGAAAGCCGAGGCTAATGCGGATGAAGCTTATCGTCACGCAGAGCAGAAAGCATCTCAGTATTTTGTGACACTCTCTCAGCAACTGCTGAATAATACTCATATAGATACACTTACGAAAGATTTTAGAATTTGGCAAAAAAAACATATCCATCGTTGGAGCTGGTTATCCTGGTTCGCTGGCAAAAGAAAACCGGATGCCACTGATATTCAGAAATATATGCATTGGCTCAATGCGACAGGCAAGATCGATGATTATCTGGATCGCAGCATCTCATATATCTACATGCGCGATCTGGGGCAGGCGCTGGATAACCCGAAAACAAAAGACAAGATTCAGCGTATCGCTAAGGATACCCAAGCATATTTTATGCGTGTCGCAAGTGAACAACAACGTCAGGCTGACTACATAAGCCCGGCAGCATTATATCGGTGGGGACAGCGAGAACAGATTGAAGAGGCAGTCATCTGGGTGATGGACAAATTAAAACATGTTGCAGCAAACATCCCACCAGAACTCGATGCGGCACAGGCTCAACGTAAACTGATCAAGATTATTCTGGGTGTCGTGCTTCACGTCGATGATGAGCTTACAGAGGACACGCCGCGGGAGGAACGGATCGCAAAGCTTGATGCAGCCATCAGGCTGGGTTATTCCTACGGTTTAACATACCCTTTTGTGGATGATCTTCTCGATTCTCAGGCGCTGACTACACAGGAAAAGGAACAGTATTCGGCGATGATACAACAAGCTCTGCTTACCGGCATTGTGCCTGATCTTGGAGAATGGAAGGGACCTCAGCTTGAAGTGATTCGGTATGTACACTCCGAGCTTCGAGAGGCCTTTGAATATATTCGGAACTATCAACATGAAGAGATGCGACACACTTTTTTTGAACAGTCTTATGTGTTCTTTCAATCGCAGGAGATCGATCGTGGCAAGAAGTTATCCAATGCGCATTATACGAATGAAGAGCTGTACATTCCGATCATTATCAAGTCGGCGTCGTCGCGATTGATTGTTCGTTCTGTTCTGAGCGCACCGGAAGATGAAGGGTTTGATCTGCGCACCTTCCATTACGGGATTTATAATCAACTTGCGGATGATTTTGCGGATATGTTCGATGATATGCAGGACGAGGCCGTGACACCTTACACGTATTATTTGAAATATCGTGACCTGCGTCCGGATTTGATTAACCCGTATGAGCTGTACTGGGCAGTCATCTCGTTTCTAATCCATGATGTCTACCATTCCAATGCCAAGGCGAGGGAAGTTATACTGGATCGTGCGATTAACGGGCTGAAGCGTTGCAGAGAGCGGCTCGGTCAGGCGAAGTATGACGAGGTCATGACGATCTTTGCTTCAGCCCAACCGGGACTTAATCAAGTAGTACAACAAATGGTGCGAAAAGCAGATGACGTGGACTTTCTGGATAAATTGTTACGGGATCAGGTTGTTTCGCAGCTCAGTAATGATAAACAAGAGAAAGAGTCGTTCCAGCAGACGATCCGAACGGTACGTGAGCAGATCAATGTAGAACTGCAGATTAACAAAGCTACTGAAGAGCTCGAAATGAAGGGGAAGCTGATGGACGCGGCTAACTACAGTCTGCAAGGGGATGGCAAACGTCTGCGTCCGATCCTGACTTGGGTCATGGGTGTTCAGGAGTACGGGCTTAGCGAGTCGGCAATCATGCCGTTGTTACGCTCCATGGAATATATGCATACCGCTTCACTCATCTTTGATGATCTGCCCACACAGGATAATGCCGAGATAAGACGTGGACGTTCTACGCTTCATCAGTTGCATAATAGCGCGACGGCAGAACTCACAGGACTATTCCTGATTCAGCGAGCGATTCGTGAGCAGTCTTCATTGAACCGATTTGATGCGCAAACGGTGCTGAAGCTGATTCAATATTCGGCTATAAAAGCAGAAGATATGTGTATGGGTCAGGCGATGGATCTTGATTCGAAAGGGAAGCCGCTCTCGCTGGAGGAGCTAAACACGATTTGTTTTTACAAAACAGGCATTGCCTTTGAGGCGGCGCTGGTTATGCCAGCGATTTTGGCAGAAGTAAAAGATGAGGAGATTGACGCGCTAAAAGCGTTTGCGTATCATGCAGGCATTGCTTTTCAGATCAGGGACGACTTGCTGGACTATGGAGGAGATCAACAAACCCTTGGCAAACCTGCTGGTCAGGATGAGCGAAATAACAATTCAACCTTTGTATCCATTCTGGGAGAGACAGGTGCTCAAAAAGCGATGTGGGAGCATTACTGTCTTGCTACGGATGCATTACGTCAAATGCCTAAACCGATTCCATTTTTAAAACATCTGCTGGATTATCTCGTCGGCCGTGAACGGTAAGGCTAATATGGACGCAACAGATGTAGATGACTTGCATGATCTTCTTAATGGAAATTACAACGAATTACCGTACTTATAACTGCTATTCGATGTATATTAAAGGAAACCCTCACCCGTATTTTAACAGGGCTGAGGGTTATTTTGTATTGCTGGATGTCAATCTCTCAGCGTGTGAAAATTATGGATTTTTGATCCATAGCTTCGAGATATCCAGGAATCCAAACTCTGAAGTTTGCATGCCGTAGAAACTCTGGTGCAATTCCGCTTTTTTGTTCATATGACATCCGTACAACATCCAGCTATTTTCCCGCAGTAATTCTTCAGCCTGCTCCAGAAGATCGCTACGCCCGGAGTGAGGAAGCTGTGGAAAGGGATCCAGCAGGGAATCCAATATGGATTGAAGCTCGGGAGTCATGTACTCATGGAGCGTATTGCTTTGGTTTTTGAAAAAGTGAATCATGCCATACTGCCAGTCGTCCTCCAGTATTTCTTCTCTGAGAATCAAAGGTGCATCTGAGGTCTTCACGACATCCAGATAATCGTCAAAAGGCTCCAGGTCAATCCGTAATCCAATTTGGCGTGCGCGTTGTTGTATCCACTCCGCCACATCGGAATCTTTGTTCTTCTTATAAGATAACAAGAAGGATTCCCCTTGATAACCCGATTGTTCAAGCAATGCTTGAGCATCGACGAGTGATGTGGCTTCCCAGCTCTGTGCAGCGCTTTTCCAGGGGAGAAAACTGCTGGCGGGTGTAATTCGATTTTCACCCAAATCGTTCACAAGGTTGACCGGATCATAGACGATGCGCATGGCCTGACGGAAAGGGAGTGTATGATGGCAACCCGGGACATTGAAGTTGAAAAGCATATACTGACATCCCAGTGCAGGATAGTCGATATAATGAGGTCGCTCATGACTGCTTCCAGGCAGACTAAGCCGGTCAGTACCAGACATATCATAATAACCGTCGCTTGAAGCCGGCTCAGGGAGAAACCAGATGTGGATCTGATCGAGATGAGGACGGAAACCAAAATAAGCATCAAATGCCTTCAATTTAATCACATCTTCATTCATCTCGGTGATCTGAAACGGGCCTGTGCCGACCAAAGTCTGGTTCGAGTCATAATCCGCGGGCAGTACCGTCATCCGAATACAACTGAACAGATGCAGAAAAAAACGGTTCGCCCGATGCAATATAAACTTGATGCAATAATCGCCGTTCACTTCTGTTCGCTTAATATCACGGTACAGCCACAAAGACGAACAATTTGTATCAAACAAACGCATCAATGAAGCCTGAACATCATGAGATGTCATCACACGTCCGTCATGGAAACGAACCCCTTTTCGCAAATAAAATACCCATTCTTTATGGTCTTTGTTAGATTCCCATGTATGTGCAAGTGCGGGTAAGAAGGTATCGGTGTGGGCGTTATAAGTAATCAGTGTGTTGCATATTTGGCCAAGAAGATAGGTTTCAAAAGCCGTATAAACCGAAGCCGGGTCCAGATCACCCAGTTGACGTGATCTCAACATGCGAAGTGTATCCTGTCCAGAGGCGGTTTCGGTGTAACTGCGAAATCCCATCTGCTCATGAAGAGTAAGCATTAGTTTTTCCCGCATCAAGTCATCGATTTGCACACTTCCAATCAACTCGATGGCTTCTTTCAGTTTGCCTTTGAATAACAGTTCAGTAAAGTTGGATTCTAAAGCATCATTCAGACTTCGCAGTAGTGTAAGCTCGGAATGATGGCCTCGTCCACGTCCAGGTTTCCAATGGATAAAATTCTGATCTTCCAGCTTTCGTAGAATGAATTTTACATTGCGTGGAGTGCAACAGAGAATGGAGGACAGATTCTCAATCGTTACAAGTACAGGTTCATTGATCTTAATCGAGAGCATATCAGAGCCAGCAAGTCTTAAAAAGTGAGTGTATATCGTATCCATGTGTATAGATCCTCCATAAAGGTGAAAAGTGAGAATGAAACATTACACTTTTACTTCCCCCTTTTATCTTTACAATTATACCTATGAGGATGACAGAATTCATCCATTTTCGTAGCAACAGGATAGATAGAGAACGCAGCAAGATAGGAGAATGAAAGATGAAGCATATTTTGAAGCAAATTCACCCGCTGGCCTGGACCATTATTATTGGAACGATGTTCGGGCGTCTCGTGACGTCGATGAGTATTCCGTTTCTGTCCATCTATCTGACACGTGTGCTTGAAGCCACGCCGACCCAGACGGGAATCACGGTTGCGGTAAGCTCGCTGGCGGGAGTGCTCGTCAGCTTTTACGGGGGATATATCTCTGATCGAATCGGTCGCAAAATCGTTATGCTCGTCTCGGTATTTAGTTGGGCCGCTGTATTTTTCATTTTTGCGGCAGCTGAACATCTATGGGTGTTCTTTGTTGCAAACACGTTAAACGGTTTGTGCCGGGCTGTGTTTGAGCCAACCTCAAGAGCGTTGTTATCCGACATAACTTCACCGCAGAACAAACTACTAGTGTTTAATCTGAGATATGCAGCGATTAACTTGGGGGTCGTGTTCGGGCCAATTATCGGATTTCAGCTGGGATCATCGGAATCGACGTTTCCTTTTGTCATCTCGGGGCTCGTTTATATTGCGTATGGTCTGATTCTGGGACTTCAATTTAAACTGCATCACGCCAATTTGCCCGGACGTCTAGAGGTTATTGCACCTCGTCTGCGCGAAGCCCTCATGACCACCGGACGGGATCGGGTATTCTTGCCTGTGCTAATTGGGACGACGTTTTGTGTGTTAGGTTATGGCCACTTCAGCTCTACGTTAGCTCAGTATCTGGCGAGAAGTCCAATCTTTGAAAATGGAAGTCAGATGTTCTCGTATATGCTTTCACTCAACGCGATTACCGTGCTCATCATTCAGTATCCACTCGTTCGTACTTTCCGGAATGCACCGCCGCTTGTACCGCTTATTTTGGGGAATCTGCTCGTTGCCGCAAGTCTGTTGTTATTTGGTCTAGCCGAAGGGATTGTACTGATGATGATAAGTGTCATCTTGTTTACAGTAGGGGAAGTACTACTCTTTACCATGATGGATATGCTTATCGACCGAATTGCAAAGCCTGAATGGAAAGGAACGTATTTTGGTACAATCGGTTTCAACAATATTGGAAATGTTGCGGCTCCAGTCATTGGTGGGTTGCTGTTAAGCCAGTTTGGTGCGGGAAATGGACTAGCCGTCTTTATTCCCATTGCTATAACGACTGCACTCGGGGTTCCTTTTCTACTGATAGCACATAAGCGACTTGTCAGCAGAGAAAAGCAAACACCTGAATCTGTACAAATTGGACTCTAACAGATGAAGTAAATAACAATTAAGTTAATAATTATGTTGACGTATAAAGAATGAGCGAATACAATAAACAACAAATATGTGGAACGGGTGGGATAAACAATGATGGATCAGCCAGCGCAGGTGCTTCAACCAATAATTGAATATGCATGAGCATAGTGACATTATCCAGGTAGAGTATTGACCATGTTTGGACAGTCCAGCTTACTGCAATCCTGTCTGGACGCTCATTCATACTGCGATGTTAGAGAAGAAGCTGAAATGTCACATTTTCTGGCTGGCTTTTCGATCCAATCAAGCTGTAGATGAACTTCGTTCATCTATGGCTTTTTTTTCATTCCACCAGACGGTTCACATGGAAAGGAGCATGAGTAAGAGTAAAAGTAAAAGTAAAAGTGAAAGGAAAAAAGCAAGAATTGAAATCGATTCCAAGTTGTTACTTAAGTTCGATCTATATCCATAAGAAAGGAAGAATAAACTATGGTTAATGCATGCAAACAATGTGTTTCTTCGGGAGGCCTTGCTGATTACAATACGCTCATACATGATTCGTCATAGCGAAGGTAATCAAAAGTGTAGTTGGAAGATTCAACATTCAAATGATAATTATGCGCGCGACAAAGTATAAATCCGAGTGAAATTTTTAATTAAAGGGGTGGGGCTGGTGCCCAAAACAGAAAAACGCTCCATGTCATGGCTGCTACGATATTTAAAGCCGGTGAAAGGCAAGCTGGCCGTGTTGCTGATCATGTTGTTAACGTCAACAGGGCTGCAGCTTCTCAATCCACAGATTATTCAACGTTTCATTGATACGGCTGCAAGCGGCGGGATTCTGGGTGATCTGGTACAGCTTGCCGGGCTCTTCCTGCTCATTGCCGTGAGCAATCAATTGATCACGATCGCGGTCAGTTATTTAGGAAACGATGTAGCCTGGCGGGCAACCAACCGGATGCGTGGAGATTTACTGAAACATTGCCTGAGGCTGGATATGCGTTTTCATAACGTCAAAACACCTGGAGAGATGATTGAACGCGTGGATGGCGATGTAACGAGCATTTCGAACTTCTTCGCCATGTTTATCGTACAGGTCATCGGCAGTTTTGTTCTGCTCGCAGGTATTCTGGGATTCATGTTTACGATTAATGTGCCAATCGCACTGGTTATGACCGTATTTACGTTATTATCTATTCTGTTCATGGTCATTATTCGCAATCTTGGAGTGGAGTCTTCCAAAAATGAGCGCGCCGCCAGTGCTTCCTTGTTCAGCTTGATTGAGGAACGAATTGCCGGTATTGAGGACGTGCAGGCGAATGGACACGTACCATATGTGATGAACCGATTCTTTCGTACGATGCGCACCGTTTTCCTCAAAGGCCGGAAGGCATGGATGCTTAGGGTTATCCCTTGGAACACCACGGTGGTCATGTTTATTGTATCCGTTACGGTCGTTTTGCTTCTGGGTGTGCACTACTATATCGAAGGTGCAATCAGCATTGGAACCTTGTTTTTGATCTATCAATACAGCCAGATGTTGAATGAACCTATCGAGTTGCTTGGCGATCAGGTACAGGAGTTTCAAAAGGCAAAATCAGGTATGCTTCGTTCACGCGAATTATTGTCTTTACGAAGCGAGATTGAGGACGGAAGCGAAGAGAGGTTACCTGATGGCCCGCTTGGACTGGAGTTTAATCAGGTGTATTTCAGTTACAATGAGGATAAACCTGTGCTTCAGGATATCACCTTTGCGGTGAAACCGGGAGAACGGCTAGGCATCATCGGTCGAACGGGAAGTGGAAAATCAAGTCTGAGCCGTGTTCTTCTACGTCTGTACAATCTGGATCAGGGCACGATTCGTATCGGTGGAACTGATATTACGAAGTTATCCATGCAGGCTCTGTATCGCAGAGTGGGGATGGTGACACAGGATGTGCAGTTGTTTGATGGTACGCTACGTGACAATCTGACTTTGTTTAATTCAGAAGTATCGGATGCCATGATTAAGCAAACAACAGAGCGACTGGGGTTACATCACTGGATTGATACACAGCCGGAAGGCTTGGATACACATCTAACTGCAGGAGGTGCTTCATTATCCGCAGGGGAAGCGCAGCTCTTCGCTTTGACCCGTGTATTTCTAACGGAGCCGAGTCTGGTCATACTGGATGAGCCTTCTTCACGGCTTGATGCAGCGACCGAGAATTTACTTCAATCTGCTATTGATGAATTAATGAAACGATCAACAGGTATCATTATTGCGCATAGATTAGCCACGCTGGAGAAGGTGGATAAGATTATGGTTCTTGGTGGAGGCAAGCTGCTGGAATTCGGATCAAGAGTGGAGCTTGCGAATAATCCGTCCTCCCATTATGCACGACTTCTGGTCACGGGCCAAGAGGAGGAACTGGCATGAATGTAACAGGATTTATAGGGCGCTTGTTTCGCTTTAAGCCTTATTTGTTTCTTATTAACGGTTTGTTATGGTGTATCTTTCATTCGCTTCCCCTAGCAGTGGGGCTTGGGATGCAGTGGTTCTTTGACCGGACATCAACAGGAAGGGCGGACTATATGTGGCTTGCTGTACCGCTCATTGTTATCGCGTTGTTCCGCTTGACCCGTGTAGGCACGTTCTTTGTCGCATTCCATGCTTGGGTGACCTATATGTATCATATTCAGGCCATTTTGCGGACGAATATGCTGGCTGGCATTATGCGCTGGCCGGGACGGAATCTTCCTGCATCTCCGGGTGAAGCGATGAGTCGTTTCCGGGATGATGTCGATGAAGTGGTTGAATATATCGAATCCTGGGTGGATTTTTGGGGTCGATTGGTTTTTGCAGTGGTATCCATTGCGATCATGGCCAACATTAACTGGAAGATTACACTTGTTGCTGTTTTACCGCTTTTGGTGGTAACGCTTCTGAATAACCTCTCAGGTAATCGTGCAAGAAAGTATGCACAGGTTAATCGTGAAGCCACAGGTCGTATTACCAGTTTTATTGCCGAGACGTTTGGGGCTGTGCAGGCACTGAAGCTGGGTCAGGCAGAAGAGCATGTCTCCACACGGTTCAACCGGCTGAATGAAGAACGACGTCAGGCTGCCTTAAGAGACAATCTGTTCAAGCAATGGATGAAGTCACTTAATCAGCATGTACTAAGTATATGTACCGGGCTTATTTTGTTGATGTGTGCTGCGGAAATGAAGGCAGGTAACTTTACGGTAGGTGATTTTGCCTTATTTACGAGTTATCTCGTTAATATCGGGTTCAGCATTTCACTTTTCGGATACATGGTATTCCAGCATAAAAGACTCAAAGTATCTTATGATCGGATGCGAACACTTTTTCGTCCAGGTGAAGAGGATCGGATTATGGAGAAACGGGAAATCTATCTTAATGAAGAGCCGCCAGAGCCAGTAAACGAAGCAAGAAATCCGAAGGAGAAATTGCGTGAACTTGAAGTGAATGGTCTTAGCTATCGCTATGAGCAATCCTCAAACGGTATACAAGACATCAACTTCAAGCTGAAACAGGGACAATTTCTTGTCATTACAGGACGAATCGGTTCTGGTAAATCCACACTGGTTCGTACACTGCTAGGACTTCTGCCCAAGCAACAAGGTGAAATTCTCTGGAATGGAGAGCACGTAGATCCGGCAACATTTCTTATGCCACCTAGAGCTGCATATACGCCTCAAGTTCCAAGGCTGTTCAGTGACACGCTCAGAGAAAATATCGTTCAAGGTAAACAGGGGAATGTAGATCAAGCGCTGGACAAAGCCATTCGACTGGCTGTTTTGGATAAAGACATCAGACAATTGGATCAAGGATTGGAAACACCTGTAGGACCAAGAGGTGTTATGTTATCCGGAGGTCAGATTCAGCGATCAGCAACAGCGCGAATGCTGATGACCGAGGCAGATCTGTTTATCTTTGATGATCTGTCCAGTGCGCTTGACGTGGAAACAGAGCAGCTGGTATGGGACGGACTCTTTAAAGAGAGAGATGTCACATGTATTGCCGTATCTCACCGCAAGGCCGCTCTTACCAAGGCAGATCACATTATTGTTATGAAAGATGGTCGTATTGAAGCTGAAGGAAACCTGGCCGATTTACTTGAAAGCAATGAAGAAATGCAGTTGCTATGGCAGGGAGAGCAGGTGCCAGTGAAGGCAGGATAGTATAGGTTCTAACGAAACGGATAGAGCAGCAATGTGATAATTCAGATGTTATAAAAAAATGACAAAAAACCGTACAGATCATGCCTGAACGCAGGCGTAGGATCTGTACGGTTCTTCACTTTTAATAAAGCCCGGTAGAAATGTCTATTGTCTTATTTTCTTTAAGCAATCAAGGAATACGCAATGATAACCAAGAAAATGATAGTGATATGGTTAATGGAAAAAATAAACATACGCTGTGACCATTTTTTGGTTTCTTTCTTGTCAAACGTAGCCACACTAAGAATAAGCCAAGCCAGACTTACCAGAAAAGCCACGATGGCAACAAACGGGCTCATTGGCCAGAACAGGAAGCTGGAAAGCAACAGCAATACCAGATAAACATTTGTTTGTACATAAGTACGTCCAATCCCTTTTACAACAGGTAACATCGGAACGCCTGCCGCCTTGTATTCATCGAAGCGACGAATAGCGATACCGTAGAAATGGGGCATTTGCCATAGTAACATCGTTACGACCAGTGCCCAGATTTCAAAGTGTCCAAGTTCCGGAGAGATGGCTGCCCATCCAATCAGCGGAGGAACAGCACCTGACAGACTACCTACCTCAGTGTTGTAAATCGTTGTACGTTTGGTCCACATCGTATATGGAATGACGTAAAGGAACAAACCAAGAAGGCCAAAAAAAGCGGCCGATGGAGATGCGATGTACAGCATAATCGCACCAATCAACGTAATCGAAAACCCTAGAATCAGACCAGACTTGGTATCGACCCGCCCTGTAACGGTAGGACGTTTCTTCGTACGCTCCATAATCGCATCAATGTCCCGGTCATACAGATTGTTGAACACTCCAGCTGCTCCGATGATTAATGAAGAACCGAGAAATGATAGTAAAATCGGAACAATATTAGCAACGATAGATGCATCAAATACATATAAAGCTAAACTTAAACCTGCAAACATGGCGATCAAGTTGGACTTGATGATTCCAATTTTGATCGTATCTAAAAATACTTTTGGAATCGAGCTGTACTCCAGGCTGATATTGGCTTGTGATTCATTATTTAATGTTTTCAAATACTCACTTCCTATTGTTTGTACTTAATATAATATGTGTCCATTATATCATTCAATTCGCGTTGTGATTTAAATTACATTCTAGTATTTATAATAATGTCATTTGATTGTGAACAATTTAAAAACAAGAACTTTTTTAATTGTTAAAACAACCGTTCTGTGCTACGCGCGTATTTTCAAAAGATTGTCATCGTTTAATTGTAGAAATGAAACAAAGATATTGCAAATACGAAATAATAACTGTATTGTAGATATAAGATATCTCTAATGGTCTTGTTCAAGAGACATAAAGTCTGGATTCCACTATCTGTTAGAAGGGACGCTATTATATATCTCACATGTCTTTGCTTCTTAAGTACCAAGTGTGCAGAAGAGAGAGAATTTTTTTTGTTACTATTAGAGATATTAAATGTCTGGAAAGGGTGTTATATATGAATGAAGATCGTAATGCATTTGATGTCGTGATCGTGGGGGGAGGGCCTGCTGGACTTAACGCTTCGCTGGTACTTGGGAGAGCCCGGAAACAGGTACTTGTGATTGATGATCAAAAACCTCGTAATTGGGTTACCCGAGAGACACACGGCTTTTTAACCAGAGATGGCGTAAGTCCGCAGGAATTCCGTAGAATTGCAAAAGAAGAGATCGCTGCGTATCCTTCCGTGCAATTTGCATCTGATACCGTGATGGAGATTACCGGACAACATGGTGAGTTTGTTGTTAGAACAGTCGAAGGAAAGCAGTATGACGCGAAAAAGGTTTTATTTGCTGTTGGTAAAAGAGATTTACCTTTGGAGATTACAGGTTTATCCGAAGTCTACGGAAAAAGCGCATTTGTCTGCCCGTACTGTGACGGATGGGAACTCAGGAATCGGGAGCTTGTCATCATTACCAGCGCCAACCATGCATTACATATGGCTAAATTAATCTCCGGCTGGACAAGTCAGTTTACGCTGTGCATCCAAGATGATAATCCTTTAGAAGCAGAACAGAAGCAAGATCTTTCACATCATGGGGTGCAGGTTTATGAAGCTCCTATTCAATCGATTAGATCGGAGGATGGAATGGTAAGCGCAGTTGAACTGAGTGATGGAACATTGATTCCTTGTACGGGCATCTTCTTCCAGCCCAAACTTCAGACGGGTTCAGATTTGCCCAAAGTCATAGGTTGTGAGATGACGGAGACAGGAACCATCGTCGTTGATGCACAAGGAAGAACATCTGTCCCTGGTGTGTTTAGTGCTGGAGATGCCGCATCTGAACTGTATCAGGCGATCACGGCGGCATCGTTAGGTGCATTAACCGCTGTTAGCATTAACAATGAGTTAAACGTTGAAGCTTGGGATTTTAACTAAAGCGTAAATACACGAAGTGAAGCCGCCAGCTAATTCTCGATTACAAGTCGATAAGGCTGACGGTTTTACTTATGTCTCTATATAGTAGGGAAGTGTTATTTTTTCGTAAAATTTAAAATAAAAGCATTGACATGTTGCCCGCGAGCGACTTTAATTATATAGACCGATTGTTATAATTTATTGAAGGAAGTGGCTTTCTTTGAGTGAAAAGTCGAATGCCAGAGATCTTATTGTTGGCACAGCAGCGAGACTTTTTTTTTCACAAGGGTATCATGCGACCGGTCTGAATCAGATCATTAAGGAGAGTAACACGCCGAAAGGTTCGTTATATCATTATTTTCCTAAGGGGAAAGAAGAGCTGGCTCTCGAATGCATTCAATCAGCCAATGCCCATATCTTGCAAAGGTTCGAGGAAATTTTTGCAGCCCATGAGACGACTGCAGAAGGCATTCGGCAATTCATTTATGAAACAGCGAATGAAGCCGAAGCCTGTGGTTATACGGGTTTTCTGCCATTCAGCTTTTGGGCTGCTGTAGAGACTTCCTGTATCAGTCAACAGCTGCGTACGGCTTCACAGAACGTATTTGCAGGGTGGCAGGATATTATCGCAAGGCATCTCATGTTGGACGGTATTAGTGAAGAGAAGGCTCGTGAGACGGCAATGCTCGTAATTTCTCTGATGGAAGGCGCTTTGATCATTACGCTGACCAATCAGGATAAACAGCCGATGCTGACGGCTGCGGATTATTTGTCAGTTGTAGCGAAGAATGTCCAGCAGCATCAATAGTTGTACCAAGAGAAAGAGAAAATAGAAATCGCAGGATATGTTTGAGGAGGATGGGATCGTGGAGGCTTCCATGAAGGCTGGTACAGCAAAAGACCAGCAAGAAACACAGCAATATAAGGTATTTCCGATTTTGTTTGCCATGCTACTGAGCGGGTTTATCGGTTTGTTTGGTGAAACGGCTTTGAATGTCGCTTTGACACCACTAATGGGTCTGCTTGAGGTTGGACCAACTACGATTCAATGGTTAACTACAGGATACCTGCTCGTCCTGGGTGTTCTGGTACCAGTTTCAGGATTGTTATTGCAATGGTTTACGACCAGACAGCTGTTTACAACGTCACTTATTTTCTCGATTGCAGGAACATTGGTTGCTGCACTGGCACCCAGCTTCGAAATTTTGCTCGTAGCCCGCGTGTTACAAGCGGTGGGAACGGCACTGTTGCTCCCGTTAATGTTTAATACGATACTGGTGATCTTCCCTATTGAAAAGCGTGGAGCGGCGATGGGTTTGATTGGTCTCGTTATTATGTTTGCACCAGCAAGCGGCCCGAGTATTTCAGGACTGATTCTGGCTAACTTGAGCTGGCACTGGATTTTCTGGATTTCCTTGCCGTTCTTCCTGATCTCCTTGGTATGTGGGTTGTTGTTCCTGCCGAACATTTCCAAGTTGACCAAGCCTAAGATTGATGTGTTATCGATTGTTCTGTCCACACTTGGTTTTGGTGGCATCGTTTATGGCTTCAGTAGTGCAGGTGGACATGGTGAATCTGGCGGAGGCTGGACCAGCCCGGTTGTTATTGCCACGTTGGCCATTGGTATCGTTGCATTGCTCTTGTTCAGTATCCGTCAATTAAGTATGAAAGAGCCAGTGATGAATCTAAGAGCGTTCAGATATCCGATGTTTACGACGGGACTGCTTCTAGTCTTCATCTGTATGATGATGATTCTGTCGTCCATGTTGATCTTGCCGATGTATTTACAGCAGGGAATGGCTGTTACACCACTTACTGCCGGACTCGTTTTATTGCCAGGTAGTTTGCTGAATGGATTTTTGTCTCCGGTGATGGGACGATTGTTTGATAAGTTTGGTCCAAGATGGCTCGTTATTATCGGGATGGCAGTCGTTGCGGTTGTTTTGTTCCTGTACACAGGTATCGAAGCAACAACACCTCTGATCCAGATTATTATGCTACATGTGTTCATGATGATTGGTATTTCAATGGTGATGATGCCTGCACAGACGAACGGATTGAATCAGTTGCCTCGTGAGTTTTACCCTCACGGTACGGCGATTATGAACACACTTCAACAGGTATCCGGTGCTATCGGTACAGCTGTTGCCGTAAGTATTTTGAGTGCTGGACAAACGCGGTTTCTGAGCAGTGTAGAGAATCCGCAAAGTCCGGAAAATATCCTTGCAGGATTCACATCTGGTGTACAGAATGCATTTGTCTTTGCGTTGATTTTGGCCCTCGTTGGGTTTGTTATTGCTTTATTTGTAAAAAGAGTGAAGGTTGGATCGGCTGACAAGCAACAGAGTCCGATGCACTAAAATGAAATGAATCATTTGAAAAGAGCGATGTTCCCTAATGTAAGGGAACATCGCTCTTTTGTTTACTTTCCGGAACTACCTTTTCGGATGATTACTGTTATTCCGTCGGATTAATTATTTCTTAACAATCTGAAGGATTTCATCAGCTACAATGTCCGGGTGGTATTGATGAATGTAATGCTCCGTATCTTTGACAGTAATTTGTTTGGACAACGTTGACCATGATTTGAATTCACTCTGAGTTTTCACCCAATCTGGTTCCGGTTTACCAAAGTAATCTGCGGTCAGAATTGTGAGAGGGACGGATAAGGGATACTTATTGGCAATCACCGTTTTGGCATTCCGTTGCGTTTCACGTAACTCATCAATCGTGTTAGCATTGCCATAGTTCAGAAGTAGCGCCGTTTTATCTACTATTCTCAAATCCTCTGGTACCAGTTTTAATTCATTGCGATTGGCATTAGAGGCGTCAACGACAGCCGGGACTTGCATACTTAGCCGGAAAAGTCCGGTTTTGATACGGAATTGGTTCGCGAAACCACCAATCGTATCTGCGAGGTTATCCTGACCCGTTGCGTAGAATTCAGGATTGCCACCGTCGATCATCACAATACCTTTTACCAAGTCAGGATACTTCTGTGCGAATCGAAGGGTCTCCAATGAACCAAGGGAGTGAGCAACGAGCACGTAAGGTGGTTTTTGGCCGGAAACCTGTAGCAATTCATGCAATTCGTCCGCTACCGTGTCTACATCCCGTTTCTTATCGGTTCTGTCACTGTATCCATAGCCGAAGCGGTCGTATACAGCGAATTTCGTATTAGGGGCAAGCTTTTCATATAAAGGATAATAGTCTACATAAGGATCAGCTGTTCCCCAACCTGAGGCAAGAACGACGGTCACATCGCCTTCTCCCCCTGTATACAGGTGCATTTTATCTCCATGTACTTCATACAGTTTACCCGGAGGTGTAAATGTTTTTTCATCTTGTGAAGAACTGATCTGCTGATAGATCAATCCGGTACTTAATAGAATAATAATCAGTGACAGGTCGAATATCAGAAATTTAACAAGTCTTTTACGCCATTTTTTGCTCATGGTAGCTCACACTCTCTCTTGTTTTTCTATATCATATAAGCCCAGTCTTATACGAGTGGAAACAGTATCTTAATTCTAGCTTAACGGCATCGTAGTTCCTCTGGTTCATACAAAATTGAATATCGGCAAGCGTTGAATTAAGATGAAGTAAGATTAGCATTTCTCCACAAGACTAGCCATGGAGTATGGAGAACAGAAGGGTGAAATATGACGAAATACGAAAATCAGATTCCAACGACCGCCGGAATGAGCATCAAGTCACTCACAAGTATATTGAGAGATTCCATGCGCAGACATGTAGAACGGAGGCCGTCAGGGAATATACCTATGGAACACTATCAACCTGCTACAACAGAGGGGGTGTCTGAACATTCACAGGTGACGTGGTTTGGACATTCGGCTTTTCTGCTCGAAATCGAAGGTCACAGACTACTCTTTGACCCCATGTTGGGTGACAGGCCGTCACCCGTGTCGTGGGTTGGAACGAAACGTTTCCGCAAGGATTTGCCTATGCAGCCTGAAAACTTTCCTACTTTGGATGCGATTGTAATCTCTCATGATCATTATGATCACCTTGATGCTTCTTCTATTCGAAAATTAAAAAGCAAGACCAATCGTTTTATCGTTCCACTCGGTGTACGCAAACGCTTAATCAAATGGGGAGTGCCAGCTGGCCAGATTACGGAGCATCAATGGGGGGATGAATTCTCCTTCAAGGGTTTAACATTCGCTTGTGCACCTGCTCGTCACTTCTCAGGAAGAGGATTATTTGATCGGGATTCGACGTTATGGTGCTCATGGGTTATTGTCGGGCGGGAAACGAAAGTGTTTTTCAGTGGAGACAGCGGTTACGGTCCGCATTTCAAGGAGATTGGAAGCAAGTATGGACCGTTTGATCTGACCTTGATGGAATGCGGCCAATATGACGAACGCTGGTCCAACATTCATATGATGCCTGAAGAAACGGTACAAGCCCATCTGGATGTGGGCGGAAATGTATTGATTCCGATTCATTGGGGAGCATTCACCCTCGCCTATCATGCGTGGAACGAACCGGCTGAACGGGTAACTCGCGCCGCACGGGCCTCGAATGTATCTGTCATTACACCGGTCATAGGCGAGACGGTTGCGTTGAGTAATGTAGCTCATGCTACTCGGTCATGGTGGAGAAGGAATCTGGAGTAACGTTTTTAAGCAAAGCTAGCGTTCGCTTATTAGATGAGTGGACGCTTTTGTTTTTAGTTTTATGTGATCAACGAAACCGAGGTCCAGATCAATAAAAGACCCATAACGATATTAAAAGGGCGTTCATATTTTAACAGGAACCGTTGAAATAAACGTCCACCCAATGCCCATGTCAGATTCGCACTTATTCCAATCAGGGTGAGCAGTAACGAATACCCTAAGAGTTGATGATGTGACTGCGCGTGGGGCAGGACAAACACGGATAAAGCTGTAAGCGCGTATAGAATAACCTTCGGATTAATCAGTTGAAGGCTGAATCCGAACCAAAATGAATAACGGGTCTTTTTCGAATTGTGCTCAGACTCACTCTTGGAAGATGTGCTCCTCATGATTTTGAAAGCCAGATAGAGCATGTAAATACATCCGAATACATTGAGGCACGGGGTGATGGCCGGAATGTATTGATGTAGAGCAAGGTTGAAATAACTGGATAACATCATGATCAGAAGGCATCCGGCAGCGACTCCACGAATAAAAGGAAACGTGCTCTTGAATCCATGCTCCCTCGCACGGGTCATGGAGATGATATTGTTGGGACCGGGGGTAAAAGAAGAAATCATTGCGTACGTTACTAAAGATAAAATATCCATATGCTCTCCTTGTGGGTATATTGTATGTTATAATGAACTATATGGTCGTTATAACGCATGTATGTTTTAATTGTACATTATGTGCTATATAGTGCACAAGAGGACGCGAGGAGAGAGGTGTATTTTGGATGGAAAATATTAATTTGGTTTTGGCTCACAACTTGAAGCAAATCAGAGAGCAAAGAAAACTTAGTCTGGACAAGGTCGCAGATCTGTCGGGCATTAGCAAGACGATGCTGGGTCAGATTGAACGCGGGGAGTCTAATCCTTCGATTGCAACGGTCTGGAAAATTGCAAACGGGTTAAAAATTTCATTCAGTGAATTAATTCATGAAGCGAAGTCGGATACAACCGTTCTCATGAGGGAAGACATCAAAGTCATGCGAGAAGATGAGGGAAGAATCCGAATCTATCCTCATTTTTCTTTGGAAGAGGGGCGCCGGTTTGAAATGTACATGATGGAGATGGATGAACAGGCATCGTTGACTGCTGAACCGCATATTGACGGGGCTGAGGAATTCATAACGCTGTATGAAGGGGAGCTTACGATTAGGGTAGGCGAAGAAGAATACAAGTTAAGACAAGGAGACTCGATTCGTTTCAAAGCGGATCAGCCGCATGGTTACGATAATTCTGGGGCAAGCACTAATAAACTATGCATGGTGATACACTATAATCATACATAGGTTTAAGAACATACACATAGCTTCACATATGCGTATATATTCAAACGCCAGCATGAATTCTGCTCAATAACAGAGTTCATGCTGGCGGGGTAAGACCTTTTCATTACCTTAACCAATGAGTACATGGTCTTCGGCATAACCGATTTTGGACTTATGTTTTTTCTGTGCCAAAGCAAATGCAAGCGTTAATGGCCCCAATCGACCTGCAAACATGGTGAAGATCACGATCAGTTTACCTGGCACGCTTAATTCACTGGTTAATCCCATTGAAAGCCCAGTCGTACTAAAGGCAGAGGTTGCTTCAAACAGAACATCTAGGAAGTGATTTTCTAGTATTCCCTCCGTGATGGATAACAGTATCGAAATACCTAATACAAATGCTAACGAACTCATAACAACCGCGAGAGCCCTCATTACAGTTTCTCCTGCAATTCGCCGCTCAAAGGCATGAACTTGTCCACCACCTCGAAAGGTTTGAATCGTTGCTAATACAAGAACGACGAAGGTGTTGATTTTGATTCCTCCACCGGTCCCGCCAGAGGACGCGCCGATAAACATGAGGATGATGATAAAGAACTGTGAAGTTGCAAGCATGCTCCCGATATCAATGGTATTAAATCCAGAGCTTCGAGGTGCAGTGCCTTGAAATAAAGCAGCCCAGACACGTTCACCCCATGATAAGTTGGAGAATGTGGCAGGGTTCCAGTTCTCTAGCAAAAAAATAATAATGAAACCTATGACATATAACGAGGAGCTACCAACCAAAACAATTTTGGAATGTAATGATAGCTTACGCCAAGATCGTTTACGGAAAATATCGACTACGACCATGTAACCCAACCCTCCCATGATAAAGAGGAGGATAACTGTTATATTAACGATCGGGTCACCGACAAACGGAGATAGACTATCCGGCCACAAAGAGAACCCTGCATTATTGAATGAAGATACTGAATGGAACAACGCATAATAGAAACCTTGACCCAGCCCTAATTCACTTTGCCAGCGTAAGGTTAAAATCAAGGTGGCAAGTGCTTCAAAAGCAAAGGCAATCAGAACGATATACAATGAAAGTTTCACAAGTCCTTGGGCGGAGGAAGCGTTGGCCGCTTGTTGAATAAGAAGCCGTTGCTTTAAACCGATTCGTTTACCGAGTATGATAGCGACCATCACACCCAAGGTCATAAAACCGAGCCCACCCACTTGAATTAGTATCATAATGATTACTTGGCCGAACGTAGAAAAAACACTCCCTGTATCCAGGACAACCAATCCATTAACACATATTGCCGAGGTAGCTGTGAATAAAGCATCAAGCAAACCTACAGAGTTACCGCTTTTG
The DNA here is from genome assembly GCF_057597225.1 of Paenibacillus sp. NN59. Classification (NCBI taxonomy): domain Bacteria; kingdom Bacillati; phylum Bacillota; class Bacilli; order Caryophanales; family Paenibacillaceae; genus Paenibacillus; species Paenibacillus sp. NN59. The sequence continues at coordinate 3,031,121 of NZ_CP199678.1, forward strand.
GAGGAAATCGGTAATGCCAGCAATATAGCACCTACCCATATGAGTGCAAAGAAAATCATCATAATAAGCTGTGGAGGACTTGTCTTATTTTTCAGGATATTAACAATGTTTTCAAGTTTGGTTAGTACTGAAGATTTTATGTTATTGTTATTAGCTCCGTTCATAATCACGCTCCAGGCTCCGAATGTTATCATTACTTCCAATCAACAAAAGCGTGTCTCCCATCTGTATCTGATCCTCTGCAAGGGGAGAGATATTGATCTCCTCCCCCGTTTTAATAGCGATGATCGTGCAACCGTAATTAGCTCGAATATTGAGCTCCAGTAATGTTTGCTGATGCATACTCGCCGGAGCCTTTAATTCAACCAAATTGTAATCAGGAGATAATTCAATCGAATCAATCATGTTGTCAGAACTCAGTTGATTTCCCAATCTGGTTGCCATGTCACGTTCCGGGTAAACGATCTGGTCAGCGCCAATCTTGCTGAGCACGCTACCATGGTTTTCGTTCTTCGCTTTTGCTGTAACTTTGGGAACATTAAGCTCTTTAAGTAAGAGTGTAGCTAGTATGCTGGCTTGAAGATCTTCACCAATGGCTACAATAGCATGTGAAAAGTTACTTGCTCCAAGCTCTTGAAGGACTGACTTGTCCGTACAATCAGCCTGTACCACGTGAGTTGCTATCGACGAGATTTCTTGTACCAGAGTTTCATTCTTGTCAACGGCAAGCACTTCATGTCCGTTTTTAATTAGAGTGCGTGTCAAACTTGAACCAAATCGTCCAAGACCCAGAACCATAAATTGTTTTTTCATGAACTCCCTCATTTGTTATCAGAATTAATCCATATTTTCTCGGAAATCAACAGGTAAATATTACGTTTCATTGTATAATAAGTTTCAGCAATAGAACAACAAAACTGGAGAACAATGAAATTCGAATTATATAATATTATGATCTACTGATAAAGTGTGAAATCGATATTGCTAGGGCTGAAAATATGAGATCTAATAAAAAAACAGTGCCTCGATAAGAGAAGGCACCATATTTTGTCTGCTTTGAGGCTGTTATACTTGGTTCAAAAATTTAGACGAAGCATATTAATCGTGGACTTATTTGTTCGTGGAGTGTTGTTTGTTCGGCAATTTATCACCGGGCGTACCTTTACCATTGTTTTTGTTGTGACGTGCTTTCTCGGCATTTTCATTGACCTTTTTCACAAATTCTTGTGTACTTTCCATTCGGATTCATGCTCCTTTCCAAAACAGGGAATGGGTAATTCAAGCTTAATATAACCAGGCTTAACTCATTTTATTTGAACAGACACCATGAAACTGGACAGGTGCTGAACTTGTCTCTAAACTAGATACAAGTTGAACTATTCTTTTACACATTTAAGAACGAAGGGACGTTCTGAACAAAACATGTTGCAAAAATTCGGTTTTACTCAATATGAAAGTCAGGTCTATGAAGCTATACTTGCGCAGGATGAACCGCTGGATGCGACGACGATTGTAAGCGCCTCGAATGTACCCAAGGCTAAAATTTATGAAGTGCTTAATCGAATGATCGATAAAGGCATCGTGCTGACAACGATGGATGGCAAGAAAAAACTGTACATGGCGGTGGATCTGCAAACGGTGATTCACAAAATCAAGCTTGATTTCGACAAAGATATAGAAACCTTGAAACAATATAAAATCAAGCGTACGTTCACGGATGAGCATATTTGGACATTAAAGGATGAGTCATCCATTGCTTCAAACATAGAACAGCTGATTGAAGAGGCAGATTCATCGATTCTTTTTCTGGCCTGGAATGAGCGGTTGGAGAGATACCGTGGTTTGCTGGAGCAGAAGGAGAGACAGGGTGTGTATGTAGAAGTGCTCGCGGTTGGTGGTCTGGAAAGTTCGCTAACCCGCAAATACTCACTTATTCCGTTACTTGATGCGCCAGAGCCATCACAATTGCTTATTGTAGATCATGCCTATCTGCTGTTCGCCGGATTGGAAAATGAATCGTGGAAAGCGATCAAGACCATGTCCAAACCGATTGTTAAAGCGATGACGGATTATTTCTATCACGATGTGGCTCTGACACAGATCACCAGAAAATACGGGGAGCAACTGTTGCAGGACGAAGAAATTGAACGTTTGCTTACGAGATTGATCTATTAGAAGACTATTCTTTCGAAGAATAGTCTTTTTTTTTGTTTTTTATCTTTTTGTAAATAAAATGAAAAACAATCTGAAAATAAATTAAAAATATCCATTGAACTTTTCAATTTATTAGGTTACTATCGTAGTTGTAACTTGTTAGGGGGATTTTATAATATGAACAAAAAGGTATATGTTTTAGCCATTGCAGCCTTTGTGGTCGGAACGGTTGAACTGATATTGGGAGGCATATTGGATCTGATTGCAACGGATCTCCATCTGTCTCTGGCGAAAGCCGGTTATTTAATTTCAATCTTTTCATTGGTCTATGCGGTATCCGCACCCATACTACTCAATATGACAGCCCGGTTTGAGCGTAAAAAGGTATACATGGTTACGTTATTTGTATTTCTGATCAGTAATCTGATCTCAGCGTTTAGTGTGAACTTTTATATGTTAATGGCAGGGCGAATGCTTGGAGCCGCAACAGGTTCGCTTATTTTTGTATTATCATTGACACTAGCCTCACGTATCGTGAAACCTGAGTATAAAGGACGTGCGGTGGGTACGATAACGATGGGAGGAAGTGCATCTCTGATTCTCGGCGTACCGATTGGAATTTTTATAGGTAATGCGCTTGGATGGCGTGAAGTATTTATGCTGATTGCGGTTCTTACCGTGCTAGTCATGGTGGCGATTGGCCTTGCGATGGATCGTGTACAACCTGCTCCTGCCGTGAGTTTGAAGAACCAACTGAAGGCACTTTGGAATCCGAAGATGTTGGCGATTCACACTACTACATTGCTCGTACTGGCTGGGCATTTAACGTTATATGCGTATTTTACGCCTTTCCTGCAGGAAACCATCGGTGCCAGTTCAACAGCAATCACGTTAATCTATATGATGTTTGGACTCGCTGCTGTAGCAGGCGGAGGCATGGGGGGCATGTTATCCGATCGGCTTCATCCTGCTAAAGCCATTATCATCGTGTTAGTCCCGTTCATGATCAGTATGGCTGTCATTCCTCTCAGCACGGGACTGCCTTTGATTGCTTTTCTGCTACTGTTAAGTATCTGGGGTGCTCTAAGCTGGACGGTTACACCCGTACAAAATAGTCTGATTATTAAGACTTCGCCTGAGACATCTGAAATTCTAATTAGCACGAACTCAGGTATAGCCCATGCGGGGATCGCACTGGGAACGTATATCGGCGGTCTGGTTATTGATCACTCTTCCATTATGAACACCGGATGGGTTGGCTCTATCCTTGTATGTGTTGGACTAGGTACTGCCGTTCTCGCAATTAGTATGAAAGAAAAACATGCTCATGCGATCGCATGAGGCTACAATGATTCATAATTGCAACTCAAATAGAACCTCTGTGTTTCCAGCATTTTTGCGGAAGTACAGAGGTTTTTTCGTCATTTAATGGACGGAGTCCGTAGGCCGAAAATACAAAAGAGGCTTGATTTTTGATCATGAACCCATATAATTAAAATAGTTTTAAAAAGTATAAGTATAAGTTGTTAAGCTTTATAACTTGTATGAACGTTACTACTTACTTCCAAAGAATACACATATAAGATCCGCACAAAGGAGATTTACATGACGATCAAATCAGAGAAACAGAAGATGCTGGACGGGGAACTGTATATGGCTACTGATGCCGAGTTATCCCGAGACAGAGAGAGTGCACGGAAGAAGACACGTCTATTTAATCAAACGACGGAGATCGAACAGGAGACACGCCAAAAGCTGTTAAAGGAACTATTCGGATCGACAGGTGAGCATCTAAGCATGGAACCGAATATCCATGTCGATTATGGGTATAACATCCACGTAGGCAATCATTTTTATGCCAATTTTAACTGTACGATTCTGGATGTATGCGAAGTTCGAATCGGAGAGAACTGTTTGTTGGGACCAGATGTACATATCTATACAGCAACTCATCCGCTTAACCCACATGAGCGCAGCACCGGAGCGGAATTCGGTAAACCTGTAACCATTGGTAACAATGTATGGATTGGCGGTAGAGCAATTATTAATCCAGGAGTTACCATCGGAGATAACGTGGTTATTGCATCGGGAGCGGTAGTTACGAAAGATGTGCAGGGTAATATGATTGTAGGCGGGAATCCCGCAAGAGTGATCAAGGAGATTAATGTGGAGTAGCGCGATATGAAAAAAAGACCCTCCTCGGCAGAACAGTCAGCATGCCAAGCTTGGATGCTATGGCTTTGCTGACATCATGCTGCCGAAAGAAGGGTTTAACTAGTTTACGTTTTGAAGTTAAAACCTGAAATTTACGCCTTGAAGTTTATGCCCTGAAATTTAAATCTTGGAGCTTAACGCTTCAGGCTATTTCCGTTGCTGGCAATAACATCTTTGTACCAGTGGAAGGATTTCTTGCGGTAACGCTCGAGCGTACCTGAACCATCGTCGTGACGGTCTACATAGATGAAACCGTAACGTTTTTTCAATTGCGCAGTGGAGGCGCTCACGACATCAATACAACCCCAAGAAGTGTATCCCATAATGTCTACGCCATCTTCCAATGCTTCACCGACTTGAACGAGATGGTCATTCAAATACTGGATTCGATAATCATCATTCACTGTTTTCTCGCCATCCGGACCCGTGATTAACTCGTCGACTGCGCCAAGACCATTTTCCACGATAAACAGCGGCTTCTGGTAACGATCATAGAACATATTCAGCACATAGCGCAGTCCTTGCGGATCGATCTGCCAGCCCCACTCACTCGCAGGCAAATACGGGTTAGGGATTCCTCCGATCAGATTTCCTTCACCAGCCACTTGTTTGGCAGGATCGGCTGTCTGACATGTGCTCATGTAATAGCTGAAAGAGATGAAATCAACGGTGTTAAGCAGCATCTCCTGATCGCCGTCTTCCATATGAATCTCAATGCCCTTTTCACGGAAATAACGTTTCATGTATCCAGGGTAACGTCCACGCACATGCATATCACCGAAGAAATAGTTGCTATGTTCGTACTCCATCACCTTGATGACATCATCGGGGTTCGGAGTTAGTGGATACGTCGGCATACTTAAAATCATACATCCGATCTGAGCATCAGGGATGATCTCATGGCACAGCTTCACAGCAGATGCACTTGCCACCAGTTCGTGGTGGATCGCTTGATACAGATCTTGCTTGCTTAGCTTTTCTTTGGGTGTGTAGATCCCGCCACTCATGAACGGGAATTCAAGAATAGAGTTGATCTCGTTGAAGGTAAGCCAGTACTTGACTTTGTTTTTATATCGATTGAAAACAGTTGTTGCATAGCGCTCATAGAAGCCGATCATTTTCCGGTTAACCCAGCCATCATATTCTTTGGCAAGGTGCAGAGGTGTCTCATAGTGGGATAACGTGACCAACGGTTCAATACCGTACTTGCGGCATTCATCAAACAGATTATCATAAAATTGCAGGCCTTCTTCATTCGGCTCAAGCTCGTCCCCTTTAGGAAAAATGCGAGACCATGCGATAGAAGTACGGAACACTTTGAAACCCATCTCGGCAAACAGCTTCACGTCTTCCTTATAACGGTGGTACATGTCGATACCGATCAGTTTCATATTGTCGTCCGTTGGCTCTTCCGTAATCGAACCCATAACACCCCGGGGAGCAACGTCTTGAGTGGACAAACCTTTGCCGCCTAGATTGTATGCACCTTCAGCCTGGTTCGCCGCAATGGCACCGCCCCACAGAAAGTTTTCAGGAAATGAATACGTATGATTCGAAGATTTACTCATATAGATCGCTCCATTCATTGAATTCATGGTGAACGTGCTGCGTTCACATTAGTATTTTCTCTCGAAAAAAGCTTACACGTTGTAACGGGTTACACGTCAAGTTTTACTTTTACAGAGCAGATGAGGCATACTATATTTGGCGTTTATTCGCAGGAAAGGAGCATCGGGATGTCCAAATTTGATGAAATTATGAAACGTTCCGGTTATTCGAGGGCTACGGTATCCCGGGTCATTAACCGTTCACCACACGTCAGTGATGAAGCAAGACGCATTATTACAGAAATTATGAATGAGCTTGACTACATACCTAACCGGAATGCAGTTTCTCTGTCTACAGGGCAGACGAAACAGATCGGGATTGTCACTGCGATGATTGATGAACTGAGTTTGACCTTCATTAACCAATTTATGGATACCGCGATGGACTACGGATTCCAGACGATTGTATATATGTCGCGCAGTGATAAACAAATTGAGCTACAGGCATTCGAGGATTTGCGGAGTAAACGTGTGGATGGTTTGTTAATCGTGACTTGTGTGAATGATCCGGGGGAATTGAAAACATATCTGCAATATGGACCGATGGTGTCCTGGCAACGCATGGGGAACGACGAGATTCCTTCGATTGCAATGGATCAGGCACAAGGGTATAGACTGGCGCTGGAGCATGTGGTATCGAAAGGCTACACACGTATTGCGAATGTGTTTGGCCGCAGTAATAGTCTGAATACGAAAAGCCGCCGCGAAGCATATGAGACATTCATGACGAGCCAAGGACTTCCCGTGTGGCGTGAAGCATATCAGTATTCCGTATTTACTTCATCAGACGGAGAAACGGCCTTACGACGTATGGCCAACGGAGGAGAGCTACCGCAAGCGGTGCTGTGTTCCAACGACTATGCTGCAATAGGCATCATGAGTGAAGCGCGCAGACAGAACATACAGGTTCCAGATCAGCTGGCTATTGTTGGATTTGATGATATTGAATTGTCACGTGTGCTTGAGCTGACAACCATTCATAATCCAATTGCGGAGCAAGCAAAACAGGCTTTTTATCATTTGTGGAGAGTGCTGGGGAACGAGGAACATAAGGCGACATCACTGGCATACCGTTTGATTGAACGAGCAACGACTTGAGCGAAGCAAGACGGATGATATTGATTCTATTCAATTCAATAATTATTCAAATTTAAAGTAAATCTGACTCGGATGCATGTTTTATAATACGGGGAAGGAGCTTACATACGTTGTGTGAGAATCGAATACAGCGTTGTAAAGCATCATGTTATAAGTTACATATTTCACAAACAATTTAACGGAAAGGTGAGAGCATACGGAATGAACACGGTCACAGGTCGCTTCAGAATTGCAGGAATCTGGGAGGGGATATCCCTTCTACTACTCGTATTTATTGCAATGCCACTCAAATATTTTGCGGATATCTCTTCAGCTGTAGCCATACTGGGGATGATTCATGGTATTTTATTTCCTCTATATCTCATTGCACTAGTACATGTAGGCTTGGTCAAAAAGTGGAAGATATCACTGTGGATTATGGGGCTATTGGCGGGACTGCTTCCTTTTGGAACATTTGTATTTGAGTCTTATCTCAGAAAAAGAGATTGGCAGTAACGAATAACGCATAGCTCATAACACATAGCGTATGGTACACATTGCAAAGTAATGCGAAAGAACAACCTCCTGAACAGAAATCAGGAGGTTGTTTTTGTATAATCTTTTGCACATTAGGAATTGCATCAGTTATGTATGTCCAGATGTCCAGCATGGAACGATCAATCGTTATCTCGGTTTAACGGTTCCCGTTTGTCGATCAGATAACACGCTATATCCGTTGTCTGTCGGTGCCGCCGAAGCAAAAGCAGCGAATGAGGAGACAACAAACAGGGCAGCAAGGAGCAGGAGCGTTTTCTTCGTCATATACAAACCTCCTTTCTACAAGAATGAACCACACATCCATTTTAATCCAAAAATGAAACTTGTGGGAATGTTTTTTCGGAGCTGAACTATCTTTTGCAATTCAGTTGACCACCGTCGTTTGCTTGCGATATTCAGTGGGATTCAATCCGGTGTGTTTCTTGAACTGTCTGGAAAAGTAATACGAATCGCTGAATCCGAGATTGTCCGCGATTTGAGTCATCGTTAGAGAGGTGCAGTGAAGCATCTCTTTGGCTTTATCTATTTTTCGGCTGGTGAGATAATGAATGGGGGGCATTCCTACTTGCTGTTTGAAAAAACGAATGAAATAATTCGGATGCATATGCAGCATCTTAGCCAAATCTTGAACGGACATGTTCTCTTCGATATGAGTATCAATATAGGTGAGCAAGGTGGATAGTTTTTCAACCACGGGCACGTTCAAGTAGGTAATCTGGTTCACATCCAAGTTCATGATGTAATAGGAAAGCAATTCTGTCAGTTTACTCTTGGCCATCATGCGGGCGTAAATTTCATTGGAATTCGCATAGGTTAACACACTGCCAAAGATGTCCTGAAATCGTTCGGGCTGATTCACGTCAACAACGTGTGGGAATTTGAGAATCTGAAATAGATTGATTCCCCCGACTTTGGCGGAAAAATGACACCAGTATTTGAGAAAAGGTTTGTCACTGATTACTGAATAGGATTGTTTTATTCCTTCCGGCATCAAAAAAAGCTGTCCTGGTTTGGGGTAATATTCCTGATCCCCGATTCGCAGCCAGCCTTCTCCCTCGCAAATCCAATACAATTTGCTATAGTCCGGTGTGTAGTCCAGATCTCTCCAATCCGGGCCGCAACGGTTGTAATTCACCATAAACAGATCCACTTCCAGATTCGACAAATAGTTGGTCAGCAGTGTTTGATGATCCATGAGCATATCTCCCTGAAGGTTATTATCGTCCATCTAAACGTTAATGTTCTGCATGTGCATCGGAATCCTGCCACACTACAATACAAATGTAGTCAACCAGGAAAGGATGGGGATAACACATGAACAAACATGAATATTTGCGACATATCGATACCAGTATTGCTAACGGAAAATTCAAGGACAACTGGACTTCGCTTCGTGAAATCGTCGTTCCCGAGTGGTATCCAAAAGCAAAATTCGGCATTTTCATCCATTGGGGCGTGTATTCGGTTCCGGCTTATGATAGTGAATGGTACTCCCGTAATATGTACATTCAAGGGTCCAAGGCTTATGAACACCACCTTAAGGTATATGGAGACCATAAGGAGTTTGGATATAAGGATTTCATCCCGATGTTTAAGGCAGAGAACTTTGATGCAGACGAATGGGCGACTCTATTTAAACAAGCAGGTGCAAAATATGTTATGCCGGTTGCCGAGCATCATGACGGTTTTCAGATGTATAAAAGTTCTATCTCTCACTATAACACATATGAAATGGGCCCTAAACGTGATGTGTTAGGTGAGATGAAAGTCGCCTATGAGAAGCAAGGGTTAACCTTCTGTGTGTCGTCCCACCGTGCCGAGCACTGGTTCTTCATGTCTCATGGCAAAGAATTCGATTCCGATATCAAGGAACCGTTGCAGTGCGGGGATTTCTACTGGCCCGCCATGCCGGAGCCGCCCGATTTTCAAGACCTGTACGGTTCACCGCCTTCGGACGAATTTCTGGAAGATTGGCTCATTCGATGCTGTGAACTGGTAGATGAGTATCAACCGAGGGTGTTCTATTTTGACTGGTGGATTCACACGGTGGCGTTCAAGCCCTATCTGAAAAAGTTCGCAGCGTATTATTATAACAAAGGCGAGGAATGGGGCATTCCCGTTGCCATCAATTACAAGCATGATGCGTTTATGTTTGGTGCAGCGGTTCCTGATGTAGAGCGTGGACAATTCGCTGAGCTTAAGCCTTATTTTTGGCAGACGGATACCGCAGTTGCGAGAAATTCCTGGTGTTATACGGAAAATAATCAGTACAAAACGGCAGAAGAGATTATTCGGGATCTTGTGGATATCGTCAGTAAAAATGGAAGTCTACTGCTCAACATCGGGCCACGTGCAGACGGAACGATTCCAGACGAGGATCGCAATATTCTGCTACGTATCGGGAAGTGGCTGGAAGTGAACGGAGAGGCGATCTACGAGACCACGTACTGGCGTACGTATGGTGAAGGGCCTACAGAGGTGAAGGAAGGTCAGTTCACGGACGGAGATACGAAGGTTTTTACAAGTGAAGATATACGATTTACGGTGAAAGGCAGTAGTCTGTATGCGACGGTAATGGTTTACCCGGATAACGGAATCGTGCACATCCAATCGTTGAAAGAAGGATCTCCGCATTTTCATGGAATAGTTGAGCAGGTTCAGATTCTGGGATATGAGGAGCAGCCAAATTGGGAGCGAGATGAAAATGCTTTAACGCTTACCACTATGGGTGTGCAGAGCAATGTACCTGTCGTATTTAAAATTGATCTGGACTAAGTGTGAAGAGAACCGGCGCAAGGGCTGGTTCTTTTTTTTATGGATTATGCGCAAATGCGAAAGGAGTATAGGTCGAAGGTGTAGACAATAGAAGTTAAAAAGCATGATATAGACTTATTTTCTATTTTTTTCAAATAAGGACTTGTGCAGTTCCCACTTTGAAACTATACTATACCAATAAAATCCAATTTAAGCCTAAATTTAACTTTTATATGTAATTCAAGATGTATTCTGTTAATCAACCCGTACGAATCACACAGATTCACTTACCACTTCATGGCGAGCGTTATACGAACACTTCCGAATATCCTCCACACGAATGCTTACGACATCCCAGTTACTCTCTTATGACACCCACACTAATTATTGATGACCTCAGTCAGCATAAAAACCTTTATCTAAAGTGCCATTTTCTCACATTTATTTAACCTATGGACAATTTCCAAATGATTCAGTTCCCTATGTTCCCTAACCAAACCTGTAAAGGAGGTGAGGCCGTATGTGAAGTGAAAAGAAAGTAAGTAAGGTGAAGTAAAAGATGTCCGATGATGGTCACTACACCGCTACGAAATCAACAATTGCATTCATTCACAGAGAAGGGTACTTGTACTAGACCAAGTAATAAAGCCGGGTAAAGGGAGTGGAAAAGTTTGATAAAATTAAAACCGTTACGCAAGCCCGTTTCCATGGGGCTCTCGCTTCTCCTTGCATTATCAATGGCACTTCCGGTTTCTGCACAGAACTCATCCTCATCTAAAATCGATATGAAGTCCAGCTTGGCTGAGGTTTCAACGTCTAAAGTGAATGCCAAACTGACCAAAGCCTTTGAAGGTAGCGAATATGTCACCTATCTTGTCAAAATGAAGGAACAGGTGGATACCAAGGCTGTCTCCAAACAAGCGATGGAAAAGGCAACGATTGCCAAGGAAACACCTTCGGCAACCAAGCTCTCTGTGCGGAACTCTGTTGTGAGTTCCCTTCGTGAAACGGCTTCGCGGACACAATATTCAATTGAAAATTATCTGGAAAAGGAAATTGACCTGGGGAAGGTCAAAGAATATAAAAGTTACTTTATCGTGAATTCACTCGCGGTCACCAGTACCAAAGAAGTCATGGAACAGATTGCGTTGCTGCCAGAGGTAGAGAAAATTCTGCCGAACGAAACGCGATATCTGGATAAGGCGGAAGTAAGTAAGCAGCCAGCGAGTGTGTCGCCAGCGAAGGATTCCGTCCAATCACCGGCTAAAGAGTCAGCTTCACAAGGAACTGCAACCAAAGAAGCGGATTCCAAGGTGAAGAAACAGACTGAAAATGTCGAATGGAATATAGATTACATCAATGCACCTGCGATCTGGGAGCGAGGCATTGATGGAACAGGCATCGTGGTTGCCAATCTGGACAGTGGCGTGGATTACACGCATCCTGCGCTTCGCAGTAAATGGCGTGGTCTGGACGCTTCAGGCAATGTCGTTGATCCAGAGCTAAGCTGGTACGATCCGCATAGCGGCGCGACTCTTCCTGCTGATGCAGACGGACACGGTACCCACACCATGGGAACGATGGTTGGTTCAGAAGCGAACGGCACGAATAAGATCGGTGTTGCACCTGGTGCAAAGTGGATCGGAGTGCGTATTTTTAATCCGGAAACAACAGATGCCATTATTCTGGATGGCGGACAATGGCTCATTGCCCCAGTGGATGCCGAAGGCAATCTGCATCCTGAACTCGCACCGGACGTTGTAAATAATTCATGGGGCGGAGGCGCAGGGCTCGACGAATGGTTTAGACCGATGGTTCAGGCTTGGCGTGATGCTCAGATTTTCCCTGAATTCTCTGCAGGGAATGTACGATTGGGGAATCCGGGCGGTCCTGGTTCCGTTGCGAACCCGGCCAACTATCCTGAGAGTTTTGCTACAGGAGCAACCGATATTAACGGCAATTTAGGTTCATTCTCATTGCTGGGACCATCCCCGTATAATGAGATCAAACCAGAAGTATCCGCCCCTGGCGTGAACATTCGTTCAGCCGTGCCTGGAGGTACATATGAAGGTGGATGGGACGGCACATCCATGGCAGGTCCGCATACGACGGCGCTCGCAGCATTGTTGCTTCAAGCGAACCACTCTCTTAACGTGGATCAGCTGGAACAGATCATCATGGATACGGCGACACCGCGAACCGATAGCAAATTTCCGGTTACCCCGAATAACGGCTATGGTCACGGAATCATTAACGCACTGGATGCGGTTGGTTCGGTTCTCGAAGGCATCGGTACTGTCTCCGGAAGAGTGGTTACGGCTGGAGATGATCTGGAAGAGCCGGTGCTGGAGCACACGCCTGTAAATACGGCGTTTACGGGTCTGGACATTCCTTTAACGGCACATGTGACAGATAATGTAGCGGTAGTTTCCGTCGAAGCTTTTGCCAGAACCAAAGGCACGAAGCAGTACGTCTATCTGCCAATGAATCGGATTGAAGGAGACAGTAAAGCAGGTACGTATACTGCGACGATTCCGGCTTTCCTGATTGAGCCAGAAGGTGTGGAGTATTACATTCGAGTGAATGATTATGGCAACAATGGATTTGAGAGTAAGGTATATAACATTGCGGTGTCTAATGGTGTGAAGCCTGGATATTTGCAGGACTTTGAGGCCGATCAGCTTGGCTTTACTACGGGCGGCACAGGCAGTACGTGGGTTTGGGGGGCACCTGTAAGCGGGCCGAAGGCTGCTTACTCAGGTGAGAAAGTGATTGCTACCAATCTGCAAGGCACGTATCTGCCTAATAGTAATGCGTACTTGCTTGCTCCTCCGATCGACTTGACAGAAAGCCCTGAAGGGGCATTGTTAACATTCAAACATTGGTATGATATTGAGAATAATCTCGATTTTGGCAAGGTATACATTGCTTCTGAAGATAACGACTATGTATTTGAAGAACTGCTTAGTTACACAGGAACGAGTGGTGGATGGAAAACACAGTACATTGATCTGCGTGATTATGCCGGACAGCAGGTGTTCATCCAGTTTAATCTGACCAGTGATGCTTCAGTTCAGAAAGCTGGTTGGTATATCGATGACTTTGCCGTTCAAGAACTAGACGATATTGCTCCAGGAACGCCTTCAGCTTTGTCTGCAACAGCGGATATTCTGGGGAACGTAACGTTGAACTGGACGGGTTCGGATGATGAGGATCTTGAATCTTATGTGGTTTACCGTTCCGAAACGGCTAGTGCCGGTTATGAGGCTGTCGGCACGGTGAAGAAAACCACATTTACAGATACGGCTACGGAGTCGAACGCTACGTATTATTACACTGTGGCGGCACGTGACTATAGTGGTAACGAAAGTGAGAAATCGAATGAAGTTTCCATCACCGTAGAGGTGCCGGAAGATATTTATATCGATTCGTTTGATGGAAACGATGATAATGGCTGGACTCATGCCGGAACCAAGGATGAGTGGGAACGAGGTATCCCGTTAACGGGTCCTTTAAGTGCGGTATCCCCGCCTAATGTGTGGGCAACCGATCTCGACAACACGTATGAGAATGGTTCCAACTACTCGCTGGTATCCCCGGTGATTGATTTGACGGATGTCTCTGATGCGACACTTACGTTTAATCATTGGTATGAGATTGAAGGTGGATATGACTTCGGTTATGTCGAAGCAACCAAAGATGGAGGAACAACCTGGACGGAACTCGGCAAATTCTCGCATAATACCAACGGAAAACAGTGGACACCTGTCTTCTATGGACTGGACGCACTGTCTGGGAATGAAGTTCAATTCCGTTTCCGATTAACCTCGGATAACAGTGTGGTGAGAACAGGTTGGTTTATCGATGATTTCCGTGTACTGGGTGTTGCTACACCAACGGTAACAAAGGATGAAGCCGTTGTGCTTTCGAGTGACAAACCTAAACCGGACTATGATAATCCATGGTACAAAGTTACGCGTACAGACAAAGCAGAATTCAATAAGACGAAACAACAAGAGCCTGCTATCAAAAAACCGGGCACGGGTTCAGTTCAGCCGCAAAGTCTGCCGGCTAGTGCAACGGTTACCGTGCTTGAGACAGGACGTTCTGTGAAAACAGACTCGTCAACAGGGAAGTACAGCTTCACACATGTTGCAGGAGAGTATACGTTAAAAGCGGAGGCATACGGTTATTATCCGCAAACGAAAACGGTGACGATCACAGATGGTGGCGGAGCCAAAGCCAACTTCAACCTGGAAATGATCCCTTATGGACAGATCAAAGGTGTAGTTAAGGATGAACGCTCAGGTCAACCGGTAGCGGATGCCTCGGTGCTCGTTGTGGAGGATGCTAAAGTAGCAGAAGTTCGTACAGGAGCAGACGGAAGTTTTACGCTTCAAGTGTTAGAGGGAAGTTACACATTGTCGGTTCGCGCGGCGGACTATTACAGCAAAAAAGTTACGGTGACTGTTCCGGGCAACGGCACAGTAGATAGTAATATCGCTTTGAAACCATTTATCGGTTTCCCAGGTGAAATTGCTTATGACGACGGTACAGCCGAGAATGCAAGAGCTTTTAATGCTGCTGATAATGCATGGGCCGTTCGAATGACTCCAGAGCTCGAAACAGCTCAAGTCACGGGAGCTTCGTTCCGATTCTGGAATACGGAGTGGCCTGTACCTGGTGGGACTGCTTTCCAATACGCGGTTTATGATGCATCAGGTGCTGGTGGAGCACCAGGCAAAAAGCTTGCTGGACCGTTCAATGGTACGGCACTGCGGAACGATCAGTGGACTTCCGTAGAATTCCCTGAGCCAATTATTGTGACAGGTGATTTCTACATCGTTTATATCCAGAGTTTAGCGGGTACAGCTGCTCCTGGTCTGGCTACGGACGAGGATGGAACTTATGCGGCCCGTAGCTGGCAACGTGTAAGCGGGGCATGGAGTGCTTCCCCTGCTGAAGAGGGGAACTACATGATCCGCGCGGTGGTACAATATCCGGTGAATGCCCCGGTGCTTACACCACCAGCGAATACGTATACCAATCAGTCTACCTTTACGATCGCTGGAACATCTCCTGCTTCTGGAGCACAGATCAAGTTTTACAATGGCAAGGATGCTGCAGGTACAACAACGGTTAATAACGGGAAATTTTCACATGGAGTAAAGCTGCGGGCGGGCGTTAATGTGATTATCGCAGAAGCTGTCATTAATGGTAAAACGACAGATCGTTCGCTTCCCGTGATTATCATTCTTGACCAGACCAATCCGCAAGTGAATGGTGTCAGTCCGGCGGAAGGAAGCCGGATTAATACCGAGGTCGTTCATGTGACAGGCAGTGTGGTGGAACAATTCCTCGACAAAGTCACCGTGAATGGTCAAACCGTGCAGGTTGACAGAGACAGAAAGTTCAGTCATCGCGTACTGGTGAATAAAGGTGAAAACATCATCACAATTGTGGCAACCGATCTTGCCGGAAATAAAACGACAGTAACACGTAAGGTTTATGTGGAAACGGAAGCGCCTGAACTTACCGATATCACGCCAGCCCAAGATGTACGAATTACATCAGGGGAAAGTCTCAACGTTTCGTTCAAAAGCAAACCGGGATTGCAAGCCTCTTTCCGAGTTCAGTTGCCTTTGAATCTAAACGCGGACGGTGCGGGAGAGGTGCCTCTGGTGGAAACAGAACCGGGTGTATACACAGGCTCTTACACAACACCTGCTAATCTTGTACTTGAAGGTGGAGTCATTGTGATCCGGGCACAGGATGCCGCAGGCAACAAGGCTGAAGCTCAAGCTACTGGAAAATTGTTTGTCCATGCAGAGCAAGGAGAAAACAAAGCAGAAGGGCAACCTGCTCCAGAGAAGGAAGCTGAGGCAGGGAGTGACCTGAAATCGGACCCAACCGATATAGGCTCTAATCCCGCTGAAAGTCTTGAACCATAGTCTGATCCGTCAGGGGGCATAACCTGTCCATGCTTTGACATCATCTGAATGGAAGTTTTGTAAGCTATATATAGGCTTTGTCAGCTAAATTCAGTATCTGCTAAAAAACGGTAAGCCTGGAATCAGGGCTTGCCGTTTTTTGGGGTTTAACTATGCACACATACAATAATTTTCATCTCTCCTTCACTTTAATGATATAACATGATATATTAGGGTATAAGAATTATGAAGTAAAGTGTTTATGGAGGTGCTTGTATTGGCGAAAGACTCGGCTTCCAAGCCGATGTATGAACAGATCTTTGAGTCGTTGAGAGAACGAATACAGCAACATCAATATAAAATTGGTGATCGTGTTCCATCGGAAAAAGAACTATGTGACGAATTCGGCGTGAGCCGGATTACAACGAAGAAGGCGCTGGAAATGCTGGCCAATGAACAGCTGATTGTTCGACAGCCGGGACGTGGTTCATTTGTGGCTGATACCGCTTTGGATGAGTTAGGACGAGATGTTACGTCTGTAGCCAACAAAGGACAGAAGCAGGAACGTAAACTGCTCATCGGTCTGGTCATTACCAATTTCAGCGATATGTATGGAACAGAGCTTTTATATGGTATGGAGGAAGCTTCACGAAAACATGACAGCTTTCTTGTGCTTAGACGTTCTTTCGGTATTCCCGAGCAGGAGGAACAGTGTATCCGTGAGTTGCTGGAGCTTGGGGTAGACGGTTTAATTATTTTCCCTGCACAGGGGGAATATTTTAGTGACGAGATTTTAAAACTGGTGGTTGGCAAGTTCCCGTTTGTAATGATAGACCGATATCTTAAAGGGATTCCCGCTTCCTCGGTTAGCACGGACAATGTCAGAGCAGCAAGAGAAGGTACAAAGTATTTGTTCGATCTGGGGCATCAGCATATTGCTTTTCTTACGCAGCCTCCAGTGAACACAACGACCATTGAGGAACGAATTGAAGGTTTTATTGAGGCGCACAACGATCAGGGTATACTTGTGAATCGAGAAATGTGGGTGGAGTCTATCCTTTCGTCCTTGCCGAATGAATTCGATCCTGAAGCCAAGCATCGTGACGTGGAGAAGCTTGTTGCGCATTTTAAAAAATACCCGCAGATTACAGCGGTTTTTGCAGCTGAATATGACATTGCATTACTTGCTTTAGAGGCCGCAGAACAGTTGGATATGCGTGTACCCGAAGAACTGTCCATCCTGTGTTTTGACAGTCCGCATACCGAAAGGTATTCGCGAATTACCCACCTCAAGCAGAACCAGTTTGATATGGGAGAAAAGGCGTTTGAAATGGTCTTGCAACATATGCAAGGTCAAGAACTAGGCGAGGTTAAGCGAGTTGTCCTTCCTGCGTCCATCGTAAAGGGAACCTCGACAAGTCAGGTAAGAGAGCGTGCTGTTTTTCAACCGAAATAAGGGTATTGAATTTGTGGAATTCGATGCACCAGATGGATAAGATCAGATGAATATAACGGAGGCTTTGGTGACGAAGTCTCTTTTTGTTGTGCATATGTTCTTATTGGCTTTAATGACAAAAGTTAACATACCATTTGATTTATTTTATGTAAATAACATGATGTTATATAATTAAATATATTGACATAACATTTAATTCGTTTTAGGATGATGAAAGCGGTTAAACTTTTGGTGTTTAAGGAGGACTCATGCACATAACGAGAAAAGATCAGAACATTTCTCCTTCCATTCAGCAGATGATCGGCAAAGTGAAGGCTAGTTTGCCAGACCATCCCAAGCTTGTGGAGATGTTTGAAAACTGTTTTACGAATACATTAACAACGACGATTCAGCGTAAGGAAGACGGGACAACATTCGTCATCACCGGGGATATACCCGCAATGTGGCTCAGGGATTCTGCGGCTCAGGTCAGACCGTATCTGATGCTTGCTTCAGAAGATCAGGAACTGTCGGATATGATCGCCGGGCTGGTTGAAAGGCAACTGAGATACATTCTGTTAGACCCTTATGCAAACGCTTTTAACGAAACAGAGAGTGGCAATGGACATCAATCGGATCTTACAGAAATGAATGACTGGATCTGGGAGCGAAAATACGAGATTGATTCACTGGCGTATCCAATTCAGCTCAGTTATCTGCTATGGAAAAATACAGGCAGAACAGATCAGTTTAATGCCACGTTTCGTAATGCCGTCAACGAGATCATCTCTTTATGGCAAGTAGAGCAACATCATGAGACCCGTTCTCCATATACATTTCAGCGACTGGACGCCCCCGAGACGGATACGCTCGGAAGAGAAGGGCGAGGCACAGAGACCGTTTATACGGGTATGACCTGGTCGGGTTTCCGCCCAAGTGATGACAGATGTGAATACGGATATCTGATTCCATCCAACATGTTCGCGGTAGTAGCTCTCCGATATGTAGAGGAGATTGCACTTGCGTTACTGGATGAACCTATGCTGGCTGAGACAGCTCGAAAGCTGGCGGAACAGATTGACGAAGGAATTCGGAAATATGGAATGGTGGAGCATCCTGAATACGGGACGATCTACGCGTATGAAACGGACGGGAAAGGCAACCACAACCTGATGGATGATGCCAACGTACCAAGTCTCTTATCTTTACCCTATCTCGGATATGTTACAGAAGATGACGAGATCTATCAGAACACACGCCGGTTCATATTGTCCGCACAGAACCCTTATTTTTATGAAGGTTCTTCGGCTTCCGGAATTGGTAGTCCGCACACACCCGAAGGATATATATGGCACATCGCCTTATCTATGCAGGGACTAACTTCTGTAGATCGGAATGAAAAAATGAACATGCTTCAGTTGATCCAGCGGACGGATGCGGATACAGGTCTGACGCATGAAGGTTTCTCGGCGAATGATCCACATGAGTATACCCGTCCATGGTTTTCCTGGTCCAACATGTTATATAGCGAGTTAGTCATGGATTATTGCGGATTCCGCATACAGAAATAGGACAAAAAGGAGATCGAGACATGAGAAAATTTTCGATGAAACTGCCGGTGGCAGCTGCGATGACTTCTTTGCTTATTCTGACGACTGCCTGCTCAAGTGGAAGTTCTTCCACAGGCACGACTAGTGATGGGAAAAAAGAAGTAACCGTATCGTTCCGTTCCTCTGGTTCGGAGGACACCCTTACGAAGTTTTTCAAATCTGGACTGGTCGAGCAGTTTGAGAAAGATCATCCCGATATCAAGATTAACATAGCACCTGTGCTTGCTAGTGAAGGCGATTACACTTCCAAAATGGTGTTACAGATGAAATCACCGGATACTGCACCTGACGTCATTGCCGAGGATACCTCTATTATTAAATCGGACGCAGCTGCAGGTTACCTGGAGCCTCTGGACGAGCAAGTGAAAGGCTGGGCAGATTGGAACGGCAAAATGATCGACAACCTGAAAGCCGGAGTAACTGGAGAGGACGGCAAAATCTATGGTATACCAGCGACTTCGGATACACGCGGCATCTGGTATAACAAAGAGCTGTTCCAGCAAGCTGGACTACCTGTACCGTTCAAACCGGCAAGCTGGGATGAAGTTCTGGAAGCAGCCCGCACGATCAAGCAGAAGCTGCCTGGCGTAACGCCGCTGAATCTCATTGTCGGTAAAGCGAACGGTGAAGGCGTAACGATGCAGACGCTGGAGATGCTGTTATATGGTACAACGGATACGCTCTACGACGATGCAACGAAGAAATGGGTTGTGGACAGTCCGGGATTGCTGGATTCCTTCAAGTTTATTGATCAGGTCTTCAACAAGGACAAAACCGGACCAACCATGCAAGTAGCGCTTAACGGACAGGCAGGAAGCATTGCGTTCCAGCAGCAATTTCCGCAAGGCAAGCTGGCAATGGCGGTCGATGGAAGCTGGGCAGGTTCTACATGGGCGGAAAATGGAGCTGCTCCGATTCCGAATGTAGAAGAAAAAATCGGTTTCGCACCGTTCCCGACACAGAATGGACAGGAGCCAGGTGCGACCACAATGTCTGGAGGCTGGGCGTGGTCCGTTCCTGCTCAGGCGAAAAACAAAGAAGCAGCCTGGACGTTTATTGAGTTTCTGATGAACAAAGAAAACGCAACAGCACGTGTCGTTGCCGAGGGCAGTCTCAGTCCACGCAACGATTCGACAGAAGTTGAAGGGTACACGAATCGCCCTTATACGAAGGAAGCACAAGAGCTGTTGAATGTGGCTCACTTCCGTCCGGCCAATGATCAATATGCATCGGTATCCGCACAATTGCAAAGCATCGTGGAGAGCATTGCCTCCGGAAAACTCACGCCGGAAGATGCCATCAAACAGTTCAAGGATAATGTCTCCCGAGCAGTTGGAGCGGAGCATATCGAAGAAAAATAGTTTACTTGCAAGAGATGTGAATTAGATATCTATAGAAGTTGAACTTGTCATTTACACAAAAACGAAGTGAACGTGTAAATATATCTTTGGTTCAACTTATATAGGGAGGATAACAACATCGATATATTCGGAGGGGGAGCGAAAAACTCCCCTTTTTCCGGTTCGAATGGAGAGTGACGTATGAAAAGAAAAGCCCCGGGCTCATTTCTGTTTCTGATGCCTTCCGTAACGCTGTTACTCGTGTTTTTTATCGTGCCGATTGTGCTCACAATCTGCTTTGCGTTCACGAATATGGCATTAACCGGTGCCGCAGCCAAAAGCCTGGAATTTGTAGGGTTCCAAAACTTTATTAACATGTTCCAGGACCCTGACTTTCGGATCAGTGTATGGCGTACACTTGTATTTCTGATTTTCTCAGCAGTGATCGGTCAGGTCGTGCTCGGATTTATTCTTGCCTTACTCATGAAAGAAAAAAATGTAACGTTCCGCCGGATCATCGGCATAATCGTAATTGCTGGCTGGGTCACGCCCGAAATTGTCGTGGCATTCTGTATGGTAGCCTTTTTCAGTGACAATGGTTCATTGAATCAGATTCTGGGCTGGTTTGGCGTAAGTCCGATCTCATGGCTGTTCAGTTTTCCCATGGTGAGTGTCATTATCGCTAACATCTGGCATGGAACGGCTTTTTCCATGATGGTTTATCAGTCTGCACTGGATGATATTCCGAAGGAAGTAGAAGAGGCCGCTATTATTGACGGCTCCACCGGATTCCAGATCATTCGCCATATTACGATTCCGATGGTGAAAGGCTCAATCGTTACCAATATGATGCTGGTTACTTTGCAGACACTGGGTGTTTTTACCCTGATTTATACGATGACGGGCGGTGGCCCGGGTACCTCTACGCAAACCTTGCCTATATTTATGTATAACCAGGCTTTTGTGAATTACCAGTTCGGATACGGAACAGCCATTTCTCTTGTGTTACTGTTCATTGGCATTATCGCCAGCCTGTTCTACATCCGTTCGATGAAAGTAAAAGTGTAAGGATTAAGGAGGTGTCATGTTCTTATGATGGTCAAACACGGTATTCAACGCAAAATCCAGTACGGTATTCTGGTTTTCCTCGGTCTATGTTTTTTATTGCCGCTACTTTGGATTATTCTGGCATCCTTTGATCCGAACGCGCAGCAAGGCATCAAGATGCCTGCAACGTGGACACTGCAAAATTTCAAGGATGTACTTGGGGATGAAAGTAACCTGCGCTCGTTCGGGGTAGGTCTGATTCTGTCAGGAGGACAGGCGGCACTTGTTGTCGCAGTATCTGTGCTGGCGGCCTATCCGTTGTCACGCTACGAGATGCGGTTTAAGAAAAGCTTTTTATTATCCATTCTGTTTATGACGGCTTTGCCGATTACGGCTGTGATGGTGCCAGTGTTCCAGATGTTTCTGTTCTTCAAAATGCAGAACTCCATCATTGCTACGATGCTGTTCCTGACGGCTTCATCTCTTCCATACGGCATCTGGATGATGAAGAACTTCATGGATTCTGTTCCAATTGATCTGGAAGAATCGGCCTGGATTGATGGTGCGTCGGTCTGGAGAGGCTTGCGAAGCATTGTTGCTCCGCTGATGCTGCCAGGCATTGCAACCATTGCGATCTTTACTTTTTCAGGCAGCTGGGGCAACTTTTTTGTACCTTACATTTTGCTTCAAACCCCGGAAAAACTGCCGGCATCGGTCACGATTTATCAATTCTTCGGCAGTCATGGCATGGTGGAATACGGCAGATTGGCCGCATTTTCGATGTTATACACGATGCCTTCGGTAGTACTCTATATTTTCTCCCAACGTTATATGTCCAAAGGATTTAGTATGGGTGGAGCGACAAAGGGATAGGAGGAGACACATATGACGAATACGACGAATCAAAAAACAGCGCATCTGATCTCACACACGCATTGGGATCGGGAATGGTATATGCCATACGAGCATCATCATGTGTTACTGGTTGAACTGATGGACAAGTTGCTGGACACACTCGACCGGGACCCGGAATATCGGTACTTTCATCTCGACGGTCAGACCATCATTCGGGAAGATTATTTACAAGTTCGACCAGACCAGCAAGAGCGGCTGGATCGTTACATTCGGGAGGGGCGTATTCAATTTGGCCCGTGGTACGTGCTTCAGGATGAGTTTCTGACGAGTAGTGAGGCTAACCTGCGCAATCTGCTCATTGGGCACCGGGACGCCAAACCTTTTGGAATCATCTCCAAAACCGGGTATTTCCCGGATTCGTTCGGCAATATGGGACAAGCCCCGCAAATTTTAGAGCAGGCGGATATCCAGAATGCGATCTTTGGGCGCGGGGTCAAACCTACCGGATTCAACAACGCTGTTGTGGATGCAGAAGCTTATGAATCTCCTTATTCAGAGATGATCTGGCGTTCTCCGGACGGTTCGGAAGTGCTCGGTATTCTGTTTGCCAATTGGTATTGTAACGGGATGGAAGTACCTGTAGACCCGGAGAAAGCACGAGTGTACTGGGACAAAAATCTGCAGGAAGCCGAGAAATTTGCATCAACATCACATCTACTCTTCATGAACGGTTGTGATCATCAGCCTATTCAGACGGATCTACCTGAGGCACTTCGTACCGCTTCCGAGTTGTACCCTGAAGTGAAATTTGTACATTCCAATTTTGATGACTATATCGCAGCAGTCTCGCAGCAGGTTCCTGATCATCTGGCAACGATTGAAGGAGAGCTTCGCAGTCAGCATACGGATGGATGGGGAACGCTGGTGAATACAGCCTCTGCACGTGTCTATCTGAAACAGTTAAACCAGCAAGGTCAGACGTTATTGGAAAAAGTAGCAGAACCCCTGGCAGCCATGGCCCATGTAGCCGGGGTTAAGGAATACCCGCATCATCTGCTTACCCATGCCTGGAAGATGCTTATGCAGAATCATCCGCATGACAGCATCTGTGGCTGTAGTGTAGATGAGGTGCATCGGGAGATGGTGACCCGGTTTGCCAAGAGCCGGCAACTCGCCGAGAAGCTGGTATCCCAGACGTCGCAAGCCATTGCGGAATGCATTGACGTACAGAATATCGAAGCTTGGGCCGAGGATGCCGTGTTGTTCACCGTGTTTAATACGGCTGGGTGGATGCGGAGCGGTATCATAGAGAAAGAACTGATCGTAGATAAATCCTTTTTCCCGGAAGGTCCGAATCCACAGGCTCTTGCGCGCAAATTGGAAGAAGTCGTGCTACCGACATATCAAGTGATCGATGCTGAAGGCAATATATACGTAGCCGAAATCCTTGATCTAGGTGTTCATTTCGGTTACGAGCTTCCGAAAGATCGCTTCCGTCAGCCATATATGGCACGTAAGGTTAAGGTGACTTTCCAGGCGAAGAATGTTCCTGCACTGGGTTATCAGACGTATGGTCTGGTTCCAGTCGGTGAAAAGGAAGAAAGACAGGTGGCTGGCGTTGAAGTTAACGTTGAGATTGAAGCGAACATGATGGAAAACGAATATCTGCGAGTGCGTGTGGAGCAGAATGGCGCGATCACTTTGCTCGATAAACGCTCGGGAACAGAATATCACGGACTGAACGTCTACGAAAATACCGGGGATATCGGCAACGAATATGTGTACCGTCAGCCTGAAGGCGAACAAGCGTTATCCACTAAACAACTCAAGGCGGAGCTACGTCTTGTGGAGCATTCCCCTTATCATGCCGTAATGGAAAGTGTGCTGCGTTGGAACATTCCGGCTGGGGCAGATGAGCTGTTTGAGCGGGAGAAACGTTACATGGTTCCGTTCACGGAGCGTAAGGCTCAGCGTGTTCAGGATACCGTTCCTCTTAACATCACAACAACATATACACTGGAAGCAGGCAGTAATATGGTCAAGGTAAAGACCGAATTTAACAATCAGGCCAAAGATCATCGTCTACGCGCGCTTTTCCCGTCCGGTCTGGTCACGGACCATCATTATGCTGATTCCATCTTTGAAGTCGCCAAACGGCCAAACATTCCGGCGAAGGAGTGGGTGAATCCGAGCAATGCACAGCATCAGCAAGCATTTGTTCATGTGACGGATGGGAGCACCGGGCTGATGGTTGCGAACAAAGGGCTCAATGAATATGAGATTTTACAGGAGAATGCAGGAAGTACGATTGCGGTTACGCTGCTCCGCGCTTCATCCGAATTGGGAGATTGGGGTGTATTCGACACACCGGAGGCTCAATGTCTGGGACCTCAGGCGGTGGAGTATGCTATTATTCCATTTGCAGGCGATGCGGCGAAATCAGGTGCTTGTGCAAGTGCATACACGTATCCTATCCCGTGGACGACGGTGCAGCTTGGGGAACTGGCTCATACGTATGAAAAAGAAGCGCAGCCTGTACATGGAATGAAAGGTGGCCAACGGAAATTAGCACTGAGCAAACAGTGGCTGGACTGGCAAGCCGAGAATTCGACGCTGGCATTTTCCGCTTTGAAGATTGCAGAAGAAACAGGAGATGTGATTGCACGTTGGTTCAATTTGAGTGCTGATCCGGCTGATTTGCATGTACAGACTGGCTTCGAGTGTGTCTCCACATATGAGAGTGATGTGCTGGAGCGGGTGAAGGGTGCGCTTGAAAATAATCATCGGACGGTAGCGGGATATAAAATTGTTACGCATGGTTACGAGCTATTGTGATACCGAACGAATCAACAGAGTCAGCTGAAGTTTAGGCTTTAGAGCTTAAAGCGTTAACTGTTGGATGAGAAGCCGCCTGTGAGCGGCTTTTTCATATTTTAGGAGAATGAGGGAAAGTGCAACTGTGATAGTTTAATAATATTAAATGTCGTAATTTTATATATGAATTGTCGTGAGTTTCGATTAAAAATAAATAAATCATGTGATACCTTATAGATACGTTGTCAGAATATTATATACTATGGAGGGAAGACATCCGTGACCATTCGAATTGGAAAAATCAGTTTGTGGCATGTACATGCATGGGATTACATCAAGCAAGCCCAGGAACACGAGGATACAGTAATCGCCGCCGTGTGGGACGAAGACCCGAAGCGTGGGCAGGAAGCCGCTGACCGCTTGAACGTGCCCTTTTATGCATCGCTTGCGGATATGCTGGCACAAGATGACATTGATGCGGTAATTGTAGATGCGCCTACACGTCTCCATGAAGAGGTGATTACGGCTGCAGCCAAGGCGGGTAAACATATTTTTACCGAAAAAGTCATTGCCGCTACGCAAGTGGAGTCTAGTGTTATTCTGAGAGAGATTCAGGCAAACGGAGTCAAAATGACCGTTTCTCTTCCTCGTCTATATGCTGGATATACGCTGACCATTCAAGACGTGCTTGAGCGCGGATTACTCGGTCAAGTTACATACGTGAGGGCACGATTATCCCATGATGGAGCGATCACAGATTGGCTGCCTCAGCACTTCTATGATCTGCATGACTGTCAAGGCGGAGCTCTGATTGATCTGGGCTGTCACCCGATGTATTTAACGAGATTGTTTCTAAATCAGCCAATTACCGATGTGAGCGCACACTTTGGTTATATTACAGGCAAAGAAGTTGAGGATAATGCAGTGGCAACACTCTCTACATCAACAGGAGCTATTGGGGTAGTGGAAGCGGGATTTGTGAACAGTCACTCGCCTTTTACCATTGAAGTACATGGCACAGAGGGTACAATGTTATATGGAACGCCGGATTCCACATTGTTGATTCGCACGAAAGTAGCGGAAGGTCAGTATACGGATTGGACCGAACTTCCTGTTGCTGAAAATGTAGAAAGCGCATTCAATCAATGGGTAGGACACATTCAAAATGATACCGAGGACAGCGCAAACATCAACATGGCGATGGAATTGACCCGGTTGATGGAAGCGGCGAATCGCTCAGCGAAGGAAGGTAGACGAGTTGCGCTGACTGAGTTGCAAAGTTAGATATCAAGCTAGACAGGATAGATTGGATTATATAAGTTGAATGATTCATTTACACGTTAACGGAGAGGACAGGAAAAAGCTGAAAAAGCGAAGCGGTCGCCTTTATCACCGGATTTTTCCCTTTATAAAAGGGAATCAAAAAAATCTGGGGATAACAGCGATTGGAAGGTTATCCTGTCATCGGAGTGGACTGTGTAAAATCTGTTAGTTCAACTTATATAAATTACTCCTGTAAGGCGTTAAGGAGGAAGGCATCTTGAGTCTGTATCCGTATGAGAAAATGCTGGATCGGCAGGATCTCCTGGAGCGGCTTGATATTACCGTGGTATGGGGGCATTACGAGATTCGTGTGCTGCGATTTCATCTGACGACATTTCCAGCGGGGCGGATTGTCGATTTTCATAACCATGCGGAGTATGAGTTCCATTTCATTCCTAGAGGGAAAGGCAGAGTTATTATTGATGATCAGTCCCATGCATTATCGGAAGGGTTATTGTATCTGACCGGACCTGGGGTTGTTCATTATCAGGAAGCCGACGCCGAGCAGGATATGGATGAGTTGTGTCTTCATGTAGATATCGTGCATAAACCACGAGAGCATGTCGATCCATGGGAAGTTGCGGAATCAGAAGAGACCATTGAAAAACTAGAGACACTTCCGCATAAACCGGTTCAGGATTATCACCGTGCAATGCTCTGTTTTCTCGAAGCGTATGAAGCATGTGACCACAAGATGGTCGGATATTATACTTCGATTAAGCAGCTGGTTGTTAGCATTTTGTTAAAAACAGTTCGCGCTTACGATACGGGCGGAATTCGAGCTGAAGCTCCTGTACGGGATATGACAGTGTATCGATACGATTATGCTGTACAGTACATGGAAGCTAATCACGCTTCTGTGGTGACGCTGGAGCATGTCGCCGAGAAGCTGCACATCAGCAGCCGCCAGTTGCAACGCATTTTTTATCAGGTAAAGCCTGATATGCCGTTCAGCCGAGTGCTGGAGGACATTCGCCTGCGAGCGGTGTGCCGTAATTTACAGGAAAGCAACGTGTCTATTGAACAGATTGCGGTTGGCTCAGGCTTTAACAACGCCAACTATTTACATGCTGTGTTTCGAAAACGCCTTGGGATGACCCCGTCGGCTTTTCGCAAAATGAAACAACCAATACTAAAGTGAGGGTGACTTATGATGAGTAAATTATATCGCATTGGAATTATTGGCTGTGGCGGGATCGCAAACGGCAAACATCTGCCAAGTCTGAGCAAGCTGGAGAACGTTGAACTGGTTGCTTTCTGTGATATTGTGGAAGAGCGTGCCGCAGAGGCGAAGAAACAGTACGGTTCTGCCGATGCCGAGATATACACGGATTACCAGGAACTGTTGAAGGATGAGACACTCGATATTGTGCATGTGCTTACCCCGAACATCTCCCACGCAGAGATTTCAATTGCAGCGCTGGAGGCTGGCAAACATGTGATGTGTGAGAAACCGATGGCCAAGACTGCGGCTGAAGCTCAGCTTATGTTGGAAGCGGCCGAACGTACAGGTAAAAAATTGACGATCGGTTATAACAACCGTTTCCGTCAGGACAGCATGTACTTAAAGCAACTGTGTGAAGCGGGCGAGCTAGGTTCGATCTATTTTGCCAAAGCCCATGCGATTCGAAGAAGAGCCGTGCCGACTTGGGGTGTGTTTCTGGATGAAGAGAAACAAGGCGGTGGACCGCTGATTGACATTGGAACACATGCACTGGATCTGACCTTATGGATGATGGACAATTATCAGCCAAAAGTAGTACTTGGCACTACGCATCATGAGCTCTCCCAGAGAGAAAATGCAGCGAATGCTTGGGGACCGTGGGACCCACAGAAATTCTCGGTGGAAGATTCCGCCTTTGGTATGATTGTCATGGAAAACGGGGCAACGATCATGCTGGAATCCAGCTGGGCGCTGAACTCGCTTGATGTGGACGAAGCTAAATGCAGTCTGAGCGGCACCGAGGCAGGTGCTGATATGAAAAACGGACTGCGTATCAATGGCGAGAAGTTCAGCCGCCTGTATACCAATGAAATTGAACTCAGCTCTGGCGGTGTAGACTTCTATGAAGGACAGTCCGAAAATGCACCGGATGTGGAGATGCGCAAATGGATTGAAGCGATCGATAAAGATTTGGAGCCCGTAGTTACACCGAAACAGGCACTAGTGGTATCGCAGATTTTGGAAGCTATTTACGAGTCGGCACACACGGGCAAGGCAGTATACTTTAATAATTAACGGAGAAGCTTCAATAGATTGTTCTGTTAACATAATTAGATTCCTAAACCTTTGTCCGTTTATCCGGTCAGAGGTTTTTTGTTATTTTTCCATAATAGAGGGAGCCGTCCATACCTGATATGGATCAAACACATAGGATGAATGGAAATAAGCTGAAAGAGGGGATGTTGTGTCTAGGTATCTTACACCTATGGGAGTTTCCATCGTTGTTTGCACCAACCGTCCACAATTTTTGGATAACATCCTGCAGAATTATGTTCGCCAGCGTTACAAGGTCAAGGAATTGATTATCATTCTGAATCTCGACAGCATGAACATGCGTTTAATTCGGAAAAAGGTGCAGAAATACGCGAATGTCCACGTATACCAAGTACCCGAACGTATCTCACTAGGACAGTGTCTAAATGCAGGCATCACCAGAGCTCGTTTTTCACTCGTTGCGAAAATGGATGATGATGATTACTACTCTCCTTATTATCTGGAAGAACAGGTACGTGCGCTCAGGCAAACCGGCAGTGATATTGTGGGTAAACACTCCTGTCTGGTTTATCTGGAAGCTTCCCGAACATTGCTGATGAGGTCACCGGGCGAGAGCAATAAACCTGTGGAATTTATCCAGGGAGGCACGCTGTTATTCAGAAAAAAGGTGTTAAAAAGGATTCGATTTACGGATCGTTCGGTGGGGGAAGATGTTACGTTTCTAAGGCAATGCAGGAAGAGAGGGTACAAAACGTATGCAACATCACCTTACAACTATGTGTATCTGCGCAGGCAGAACAAAGCAAGTCATACGTGGAGAGCAGAGGATCAGTTCTACCTTGAAGGAAGCGAGCGACTGGCTGTAACCAGGACTTTTAAACCTTTTGCAAACAAAAAGTTGTAGAAAAGGGAGACACTGCATTTTTAAGCGAAGAGTCGGATATCGTCATTCAGAAAAAAGTATAACATCCATTTGATCCAGAGAGGTTCTGACCGGTGCAGAGCGTCTTTTTTCTTTATAGATAGAGTTTAATTTCGATGTGGAGAGAGTGATCTATATGGGGGATTAAAATAAATGTTGGATTTTAGCAAAAAAAGTATTGCATATCAGTTTAGTCGGAATTATATTAATGGTATAAGGTCTAGACCATATACAGATCGGAGTGATCAGATGTCTAATCCATTCTCCTTTCATTTCGAAAAAGTATCGACTAAAAAGGTTAGTGAATTTATTCGGGAACAACTGGAAGAAGCCATTATTCTAAAAGAGTTGATGAGTGAGGAGCAGCTTCCCGCTGAACGGGATTTAGCCGAGATGTTTGATGTAAGCCGTATTACGGTTCGCGAAGCGCTCTCAGCACTGGAAGATAAAGGACTGATAGAAAAAAGAGTTGGAGCCAAAGGTGGAACTTTTGTTCTGCCACTCACGACTAATTCGCATAAACGGACAAGAGAAGAGATCAAACGAGGCTGGGCTCAGATGCTCAAGGTGTTTGAGTACCGGACCATTATTGAGCCGGAGGCGGCTTTTCTGGCTGCTGAGCGGATCACCGCAGGCGAACTGGAACAGCTGTATAACTATATGGAGCAAAGTATCGAGCCGGATTGTACACGGGAATGGTTCAGGGCACTGGATGTGAAATTCCATCTGACTATAGCCAAAGCATCACGAAATCCATACTGTGAAACAGCCGTCAGACAAATTCGAACGAAGATTAACCCGGCGCTCGATCTGATGCCCTACGATGACCGAATTCGTTCCGTAAACTACGAAGTACATATGAAAATTCTTGAAGCACTGAAGTCAAGAGACAGCGTGAGGTCACGGGATACGATGAAAAGGCATATCGAATTCTCGGCTGATGCCATCTATGCGCGCTTGGTGTCAGAATCCGAGGAACATGAAAGGAATGAGATCCAATGAAGCAATCTGAATTAATACAACTGGCTCAGCCGCTACAAGCGAAGTTAAGTGCCTGGCGCAGAGACCTGCATCGCCATCCGGAGATTGGTTATGAGGAGCATCGTACCTCTGCCATTGTGGCCGAGCATCTGGAGAGCCTTGGACTTGAGGTTACTCGTCATGTTGGGAAGACAGGTGTAACTGGCCTGCTTCGCGGAGAAACAGATGGCCCTACCTTTGCACTTCGAGCAGATATGGATGCATTGCCGATTGAAGATCAAAAATCAGTGGAATATCGCTCAACGGTGAAAGGCAAGGCACACCTCTGTGGTCATGACGCACATACATCGATTCTGATGGGTGCTGCTGAACTACTCACAGGGCTTGGCAGACCGAAATCCGGTAACATTAAGTTCATCTTTCAACCTGCGGAAGAGGGACTAGCCGGTGCAAGAGCCATGATTCAGGACGGCGTGCTGGAGAATCCAAAGGTGGATGCCATTGCTGGCTTGCATATGACACCTGGTCAGGATACGGGAACAGTTGGGGTGAGCAGGGGAGTTGCTTTTGCTTCGGCTGATCCGCTCGTCATCAAGATTGTGGGTCAGGGAGGTCACGCGGCTCGTCCGCATGAAGGTATTGATGCGATCGCCGTATCCGCTCAGGTGATTACTGCGCTACAGAACATCGCCAGCCGTATGATTGACCCGCTTGAACCTGTAGTTGTCACGATTGGTAAAATCACCGGAGGTTATATGGGTACTGCTATAGCGCCTGAAGTCGAGATGATTGGCACAGTCCGCACATTATCTCCTGCAGTGCGTGAACGGATGCCATCTCTGATCAAACAAGTCGTGAACGGTGTCTGCAGTTCATTCGGAGCGGAATGTGAAGTCACCTACGGTGACGGTTATCCGGTTGTTGTGAATGACCTTGGCATGGTTGATCTGCTCACAGAAGTCTGTGAAGAGGTGAATGCGCAGAAGGGGTGGAGTTACATCAAACCGTCGACAGGCGGGGAAGACTTTGCTTTTTATTGCGAACATGTGCCTGGTGTGTTTTTCCGGTTAGGATCGGGAAATGAAGAGGAGCGTACACGGTATCCGCTTCATCATCCGAGATTTGATCTTGACGAAACGGTCATGCCTTACGGCGTAGGCTTGTTGTCAGCAATTGCATTTGAATTTTTGGCAAGGAATACAACTTCCAAGGGGGAAGAATCACAATGAAAAAGAGACAATGGACAGGCTTGTGGATTACTTTGCTGGCAATCGTGATGGTGTTAAGTGCTTGTGGTGGGGGCAGTAAAGGTACGACGAACAATGCAACCTCTGAAGGAAGCGGAAGCGAAAGTGCTGCTGCCAGTAGCACGTTAACAATTGCGGCGGCAACGGATATCGAAAGCTTTGATCCACACAACAATAACAATACCGCGAGTGAAGCTGTGCTTGTGAACGTATTTGATTATTTGATCAAAAACGACAGTCAGCAGAAAAAAGTTCCTGCGCTCGCTGCTTCATGGGAGCAAGTGAAAGATACAACGTGGAGATTCAAGCTGCGTGAAGGTGTAACGTTCCACAATGGCGACCCGTTCACTTCCGCTGATGTGAAGTACACGCTGGAGAGAGTCGCTAAAGATAATACGCTGAAGCAAAATAGTTATTTCAAAAACATCGTTGAAGTCAAAGCGGTGGATGAGCATACGGTAGACATCATTACCGATGGTCCAGACCCATTGTTGCTCAATCGCTTGTCCAAAATGGGCGCTGGCATCCTGCCTTCCAAATATATTGCAGACAAGGGCATGGACACGTTCCTGAAAGAGCCGGTGGGTACTGGCGCATACAAGTTCAGCAAATGGACCAAAGACGACCGGATTGAGCTTGTGAAAAATGAAAACTATTTCGGCGGTGAGCCGAAGTGGAATGAAGTGGTATTCCGTGTCATCCCTGAGGCTTCCACACGTGTATCTGAATTACTTGCTGGCGGAGTTGACGTTGCGTCATCCATCCCGTCAACAGATATTGCACGTATTGAAGGCGAAGCAGACAAAAAAATTGTGAAAGCACCTATTCAGCGTGTTCTGCAACTGATCTTCCGTCAAACGGAAGGCAGCATTACAGCTGATCCAAAAGTGCGTGAAGCCATTGATCTGGCGATTGATAAACAAGGGATCGTAGACAGCATTGCCGGGGGAGCAGGGATCGTTACACGTACATCTGTAACACCTGGAAACTTCGGAGCTGACCCGTCACTGTATAAGACATCATTGTATGATTTAGAAAAAGCAAAGCAGTTGCTGAAAGAGGCAGGCTACGCTGAAGGCACGGCCGAGATGACTATCTCCGTATCTTCTCAGTACAAGGAACAAGCTGAGGTTGTTGCAGCCATGCTGGATCAGGCCGGATTCAAAATCAATCTGGACGTGCTTGAGCCGAGTGCATTCAGCGAGCGTTATAGCTCCAAATCATTTAAAGAAATTTTCATGATCGGAATCGGTAACTCCCTGTTTGACGCGTCCAACAACTATAACCGCTATATGGTGGAAGAAGCCAAAGGGGAATCAGACTACAACAATCCGGAAGTGGAGAAGTTGCTGCAATCTGCGCTTGTAAACATGAATCCTGAGTCTCGTGAGAAAGAATATCAGCAAGTACAACAGATTTTCTCAGAAGAGCGCCCTGCCGTATATTTGTATCAGATGGAAGGCGTCTATGGAACAAATGACAAAGTGAACTTTGCACCACGCAGTGATGAGATGTTCTATGCGGATGAGATTACACCTGTTGCAAAGTAACAGAGGCTAATACCACCTGTCATTGCATGAGTAAGCCGTGAACGGCAGGGACTGAATGAACAAGTTCCTGCCGTTCTTTTTTGGAAAGAGGAGGTGAGCCGGGAGTGGGAAAATACGTATTCAAATCTTTACTGCAGGTCATTCCGGTGCTGTTTATTGTCTCATTAATTGTTTTTATTCTGGTTCGGGTCACGGGTGATCCTGTGGCTCTGATGTTGCCTGAGACCGCTACAGCAGAGGACAGGGCTGTGTTGAC
This sequence comes from Paenibacillus sp. NN59, assembly GCF_057597225.1. NCBI lineage: Bacteria > Bacillati > Bacillota > Bacilli > Caryophanales > Paenibacillaceae > Paenibacillus > Paenibacillus sp. NN59. The sequence goes on from NZ_CP199678.1 coordinate 3,065,013, forward strand.
GCAGGCACTGGGACTCGACCAGCCTTTATACGCGCAGTATATGAAATTTCTCGGTAATGCCATTCAGGGAGATTTTGGTCAATCCTTCCGTTACGGTCAGCCTGCACTTGAGCTTGTGTTAGAGCGATTGCCTGCAAGCTTTGAACTTGCCGCGGCTGCCATGTTATTTGCAGTATTGATGGCTGTTCCGCTGGGAGTGATCTCGGCAGTGAAAAGAAATACATTTACCGATCTTCTCATTTCAGGTATTTCGGTGATTGGCAAAGCGATGCCAAACTTCTGGATGGGCATTATGCTCATTCTGTTATTCTCCGTTGTGCTGGGCGTTTTACCGGTTTCGGGTCGCGGAGGTTTATCCCATCTGATTCTGCCCGCTTTTACGCTGGGGGTGGGACTTGCTGCACAGATGACACGGCTAATCCGATCCAGCATGCTGGAGATTCTGAATCAAGATTACATTCGCACGGCACGCAGTAAAGGACTGGGACGCATGACAGTGATCGCGAAGCATGCGTTCCGTAACGGTTTAATTCCGGTTGTGACCATTATGAGTCTGCAGTTTACCAGTCTGATCGGAGGTACTTTGATTACAGAAACCGTATTTTCCTGGCCAGGCTTGGGTCAACTGTTAGTAGTGGCCGTAAATACACATGATATGGCGATTGTGCAAGCAGCCGTGTTTGTGATTGCATTCATTGTAGTGGTTGTTAATATTCTCACGGATGTGTCCTACAGACTGCTGGATCCACGTATCAAATATGACTAGAAGGGGGTGCGATCTATGAGAGACAACGATGAAACAAATGTTCTGGTTACCGAACCGGACAACAGAAGTTCGCGTACGATTGCCGGAATTCGATCCATCTGGCAACAGCTAATCATCAGCAAGACCGGATTCATCGGTGCAGTGCTTGTATTGGTTGTTGTCCTGATTGCAATAGCCGCACCTCTGCTAACGAGTCATGATCCGTCAGCGGTCAACCCGCTGAACCGTCTCAAACCGCCTGCGTGGCTCGAAGGCGGAAAGGCCGAATACTGGCTGGGAACCGACAATCTGGGCAGAGATATGTGGAGCCGTATTGTATATGGCGCACGCGTGTCTTTAATTGTAGGTATGGGCGCCGTCATTGTTTCCGGAATAATCGGAGCCGTTCTGGGTCTGATATCCGGATTCTATGGAAAGTGGCTGGATGCCATTATTATGCGTGTGGGTGATGCATTCATGGCGATACCAACGATTCTGTTCATGTTAGTAGTGATGGCTATTGTGGGTCCAGGTATGACCACGTTGATCTTTGTTATCGGTGTAACCAACTGGGTGCCATTCACCCGTGTAGTTCGTAGTGAAGTGCTTAGTATGAAAGAGCGGGATTTTGTATTTGCCGCCAGATCGATTGGTGCCAAAAATGGACGGCTGATTATCAAGCATATTTTGCCTAACGTATTGTCGTCGTTTATTGTCATCTGCGGCATGAATGTAGGCACAACAATCATCATGGAAGCGTCGCTGAGTTTTCTGGGACTTGGAATAAAACCACCGGATGTATCGTGGGGTGGCATGTTAAGTGACGGACGGCAGTATGTAGCCACGAGCTGGTGGGTTGCTACATTTCCGGGACTAGCTATTACGTTTACTGTGCTGGGTGTTATTTTTCTCGGCGATTGGTTGCGGGATGTGCTTGATCCTCGAACAGAGTCAGCTCAGAAATCATAACGGAAGGGAGTTATGGATATGAAAAAAAGCCAGATTACGCCGGAGGATCTCTATCACTACCGCTGGATCAGTCAGCCGGTGATCAGTGCAAATGGACAAGTAGCCTACGTTGAACAAACGATTGATCGGGCGAAGAACGAATATAACACACAAATTCGGGGAATTTCGCTGGATGGGACAGAAGATGTAGCGCTGACGGATGGAACGAAGGATTCCTCTCCTGCATGGTCACCAGACGGCAACAAGTTGACGTTTATTCGATCGACTCAGGCTGGAAAAGGACTTTGGTCTGTTCATACGGAATGTACAGAACCGTCCATGCTCATATCTCCTGAACGTAAAATCATGAGTTACGTCTGGTCTCCCGATGGGAAGTATATTGCGTTTACGAGTAAAGCTCAGATGAGTTCAGCTCAATTATCAACCGATGAGTTGGCGAAAGACGCTAACGATGAAGCAACCCGGCAACCAGAAGCGACATTGCGGGGAAAAGTCTACGAGCGCACTACGCCGAAAGCTGAGGGATCAGGTTGGTGGGATGGTCAGTACAGCCATTTGTTTCTTTACGAGATCAAGAGTGGACTTATCAAGCAGATAACCTCCGGGGTATGGAACATCACTACCCCCGTCTGGTCACCGGACAGCCTGAAACTTGCCTTTATCTCCAAACAAGTAGAAGAAGCAGGATCAGATCCGGATTTGCTTCATCATACGGACGTGTACATGACCAGCATTGAAGCAAGCTCAGGAAAAGTTGAAGAACCTTTCAAAGTTACGGATTCCAGTCTCCAGATCACCCAATTTTCTTTTACAGCCGATGGAAAACAACTGATTCTGATTGCAAGCGATCGTAAATACGGAAGTGGAAGTCATCATCAACTGTTTACACTTCCCGTGAATCGGGGGATACCCAGGCTATTCGCACCTGAGCTAGATATGCACATAGGTAATGCTGCACTGGGGGATATGAAGTCGGCAAGCGCCTCTCCTTCGCCAATCATTAGTCGTTCATCTTCTCAACCGGGAGTATATGTACTAGGCACACATCACGGTAATGTCGATGTATACCGAATTCAGTCCGATGGCAACTGCGAAATGATCACAACAGCAGGAGAAAAAGATGTTTATCAGTATACGATCTCTGCAGATGAAGAGACTTTGGTTGTAGCTGCACTCACGGATAAGCATCCAGGAGAGTTGTACACTGTCGGCATGAAAAGCGGTAAAATGGTCAGACTCACTCATCGTAATGATGAATTTATGGGGCAACGAATGGTTAACGTACCGGCAAGAGTGGAATTCACCTCATCGGACGGTTGGCGGATTCAAGGCTGGCTAGCGATGCCTGATTTAACGAAAGATGCAGATTGGACTGAAGCTACGGGTGCAACGACCCCATCGTCCGGAATTCAGATTGAAGATGAACTGCAATCTGATCGTAAGTTACCTTTGATTTTACAGATTCATGGTGGACCTCACGCGATGTATACTGGAGCATTCAGTCATGAGATGCAGACACTTCTCGCAGAAGGTTATGCTGTATTATGGGTTAATCCTAGAGGTAGCATAGGTTATGGCCAGGAGTTCGCCAGAGCTTGTCGCGGAGACTTCGCTGGCGGTGATTATCGGGATCTGATGGAAGCTGTGGATGACGCACTGGCAACGAATTCAATGCTGGATGTATCTCGTTTGGGTGTTGCCGGCGGTAGTTATGGCGGGGTCATGACCAACTGGATTGTCGCTCACTCAAACCGTTTCAAAGCAGCTGTGACACAACGCTGTATCTCCAACTGGTTATCCATGTACGGCACAAGCGACATCGGGATTTCTTACGTGGAGGGTGTTATTGGGGGTAATCCTGCGGAGAATGCTGCATACCTCTGGTCTCGATCGCCGCTTGCTCATGCGCACAACATCGAAACTCCGTTGCTTATCATGCACGGGGAACAGGATTACCGAACACCGGTAGCTCAGGCGGAGGAATTGTACACGACATTGAAGCGTTATGGAAAAACAACCAAGCTCATTCGTTACCCGGGTTCCAACCATTCACTGCTCAAAAGTGGCAAACCTTCTCTTCGAGTCGATAGCTTCGAACAGGTGAATGCCTGGTTTAACGAGTACCTGTAGCTCATCAAATGCAGAATGAATTCGAGAGTTAGCCTTTCGGCGAATCTTTTTATAGAATGAACACCTAATATAGAGAAGCAAAAAAAACCGCAATTGATGCGGTTTTTTTTGCTTTATGGAGAAATAGTTGAATTCAGTTGTTGAATGATATATATTTTAGTTAAATGATAGTATTTACTATCAAAAAAATGGAGGCGATTCATATGATGAATCAACAAACGTTAGGTCAGATCCAAATATCCGATGAAGTCATCTCCAAAATGGTCGGTAAAATAACAGGTGCTACCCGCGAAATTTCTTCCATGTCGGCTGGATTGGTTGAGAGTATTAGCAAAATATGGAGCGGTCGTAGCGGGCATAACGGCATTGTCATTCGCAGAGTAGACAATAGCGTGGAGATTAACGTGAAAATCATCGTTCATTACGGTAGTAAAGTACACGAGGTTTGCAGAGAGTTACAGCAAAAGGTCATTGACCAGGTAGAACATCTTACTGGGATATCCATTCAAGCGGTGAACGTTTTTGTAGATGGCATGACATCCGAAGCATATCCGTCCAAATCTTAAGATCGAAGAGACGAGAGCTTACTAAGCATACATGAGGAGTGATCACCATGAGCCAAATATCTATTCAAAAAGCAAATCCGCAAACCGCCGTCGGAGGAAAACTAACGGAGATGGCGCTTGATTACATGAAATATTCATTGGCGGGTTCCAGGGAGCCCGCAGTTATAGATAAGACCTTCCAGAAGCTTTGGAAGTCCCGAAATAATCGGTTTAGTCACGAGTACGCTTACGAAGCGGTTCGGGAGGGGAAAACACTCGGCATGATCATGTGTTATCCAACGACACTGATGAATAAGCTGGCATGGCCGACGTTCTCACAGCTGTTTGACATACACAAATGGAAGCTGATCGGATACAACCTGCGTAACTGGAAGGAGTTTTATACGATGGTAACGTTAAAAGAGGCAGAGAACGATGAATACCACATCGGAATCATTGCCGCTCTACCAGAAAGCAGGGGGCTTGGGATCGGGACAGAATTGATCCGTCATGCGGAGAAACAGGCGCTTCTGCAAGGGTTTGCAAAGTCTTCCTTAACCGTCAAACAGGAGAATGCAGGTGCCATCAAGCTCTATGAACGTCTGGGGTACAACAAAGTGGGAGTGATCAGTAAACCTGCTGTATCCATGTATCGAATGTCGAAAGCACTTCACTGAATGAAGTGATCTCATATGGTATAGTAGAATGAGTTGTTATTTAAAATGACTACGACGTTAACACGATACCAAATGAGGTGTAATCCATGTATCAATATAAGGATCAGGAATATGAGGGCGTTCATTTTGAGGGACGGGATTTGCGTTACGGCGAGCTAATTAGCTGTGTGTTCAAGCATTGCACGTTCATGAATGCCTCCATGGAAGAAGTCGAAACAAGCCATTGCCGTTTTATTGAGTGTGATTTCAAAGGGGCATCCATGAATGGTTCCATACATACGGAGTCTGCATTTGAGAATTGCCTGTTTGGGGGTGCCAACCTGTTTGCTTCCAAATTTACAGCTTGCAAGATGACGGGATCGGATTTTTCCGGTGCCCAGATGGACGGCATTACACTTGTCAAAGGAGATTGGTCTTATACCAATCTGAGATATACGCGACTTGGGAGACAGGATTTGCGAGGGATTCGTTTTTTTGAAGCGGATCTAGCTGAATCCGATTTAAGCAAAGCGGATTTGCGTGATTGTGACCTCACGAGAGTATCCATGAGTAAGGTGAAGCTACAGGGTGCGGATTTGCGGGGGGCCATTTTGGATGGCATTGATCTGAAATCTCTAGATCTGAAAGGGGTGCGAATGGATCGCGAACAGGCCGTTCTGATTGCACGCTCCTATGGAGCGAAAGTGGACTAGCTTGACCTCTGACTCGAAATTGCCATTCTTCACTTATAATGAATCAGACCGAGGTGCCGTTTGAGATGAAAAATGAGAAGTTAACATTTAAGCAAAATCGAATGCTAGCCATTCTGGATGAAGCCACAAAATTACTGATCGAGAAGCCCAATGCGTCGATGAACGACATTGCTGAAGCCGCGAACATCGGAATTGCCACATTACATCGGTATGTTGAGAGCCGTGAGCAACTGATGATTCACTTGGCGATGCGTGCAATTGATGTTGTTAACGAGACGTTGCAACACGTCAAGCTCGATGAGGAGCAGGTTGAACACTATATCCCGGAGCTGATTGAAGCGCTAATTCCACTTGGGGATAAGATATATTTTCTGGCTCACGATGCAACCGTCAATTATAATGCCGAGATTGAAGGGGCCGATCAGAAGCTGAGACAACCGGTGCTTCATGCCATTGGTATACTTCAAGAGAAAGGCTTTTTTCGTTCGGATGTGGACAAAACGTGGATTGTAGATGTTCTGTATTCAATTCTTTTCTTGACGTGGCAACAAGTGATCCATGGCAATATCGCCAGAAATGCTGCGCCTGCACTTGTTGTGGACACGTTCTATCACGGTTTTGTTACGAGATGAGCTGAAAAAGAAGCAGGATATCAAGCATTTTTACGTTGTTGCTTCTATGGAGTGTTAAACAAGTGCACAGCAAAAGCCGCAGATGAAACTGCGGCTTTTTATATTTCGACCTATGGCTATCTGTGGCTATGTTCTATAGAGGTGTTCCGCTTAATTTACAGTGCAATCTTTGCTTTTAATTGTTCAGATGCTGGCATGAGAGGCAGGCGCAGCTGTGCAGAAGCGATAATGCCTTGCTGTGCAAGCAGATGTTTCAGCATGGCAGGCGCAGGCTCTTCGAAGAGATTTTTAATGAACGGAAGCAACTGCGTATAGAGACGGTAGGCATCTTCTTTTTCACCAGCCACAAAACGGTTATACACTTCCAGGAACCGCTCTGGATTAATACTAGCCGATGCCATCATGCCACCGGCTGCACCTCTCGTTAACATATCGAAGAAGAAGGTATCATCTCCACACAAAATGGGCTTCGAGCCGCAACGTACCAGTTCAGTCATAAGATCGAGGTTATTTGTGCTATCCTTAAGACCAATAACACCATCGATGTTCATAATTTTTTTCATCATATCTATGGAAACTCTAACCCCTGTACGGGCTGGGATTTCGTATACCATCACGGGTATGCCCACGCTGGCTGCCATGCGGAAGTGCTCGTAAATGCCCTCTTCCGTGGGTCTGTTATAGTATGGAGTAACGACAAGAACAGCATCGGCTCCGAGTGCGGCAGCTTTCTTTGTTCTTGCCACCGTTGAAGCGGTATCATTGGTTCCAGTTCCAACCATAATGGGTACGGAGGAGTTGATGCTGCTCAGAGTTTCCTTAGCGGCCTTCACAAGTTGTTCCACTTCATCCCATGTCACGGTAGGTGACTCTCCAGTCGTACCATTAATCACCAAGCCATGGATGCCACTGTTAGCCATAACTTTGATGTAATTTTGGAACGAAGGAAGATCAAGTTCGCGTTCTTTGGTAAAAGGTGTGATTACAGGTATATAAATACCTTGAATCTGTTGTTCGGTTAACATCGTATTACCCCCAAATGTATGTTGGAATTCCATTTCATTCACTTTACCATGGGAAAAGGTATCATAGTTAGCTATAATAGATGATAGGTGTTATCAATAATTTCGATGATGTGAGGGAATAAATGATGGATTTGAATTATTTTCAAACCTTTCGTGAGGTGGCATTGAGGCAAAGCTTTACCAAAGCAGCCGAAGAGCTTGGTTACGCGCAGTCAAGTGTGACAACCCAGATTCAAAAGCTGGAGAAAATTTATCAGGTCAAACTATTCGAACGTTTTAATAACAATAAAATTAGGCTGACTTCGGCTGGAGAAGAGCTGTTTAAGTTGTCTGGACAGCTTCTGGAGATATTTGAACATTCTCAGGAGAAGCTGACCAAACAGGGCGGCGGATCACTTACCATTGCTACGATGGACTCGCTTGCTTCTTATTATCTGCCGGTGCCCATTCAAACGACACGTAAACAATATCCCGAGCTTGGCATTCGGCTACAGACCGATCGGGAAGATCTGATTCTACAAAAAGTCAGAGAAGGGGAGGCAGACGTGGGTCTTATTCTGGCCAATGCTTCACCGGAATCCGGATTACAATGGATTACGATTCGCGAGGAACCGCTGGTGCTTATCGTGAATTCAGACCATCCACTTACAGCTAAATCCGAGGTAACATTGAGTGATTTGGCGGACGAAGAATGGATCATGCCGGAGGATTCGTGCAATTACAGGCAGTTGCTGGAGAAAGTACTCCGAACGAATGGAATCCCTTATAAAGTAGGGCTGGAGCTGGGAAGCCCTGAGGCCATTAAACGAAGTATTATGGCTGGTCCGGGCATCTCGCTTTTACCTCGTATGATTGCCATGGATGAGATCCAAAGACAGAAGCTTACGGTGCTGCCTCTAGTTCATACGGACTTTACACTGGAAATTCAGCTTGTTATTCATGCCCGCAAATGGATATCGCATGCACTGCAACAATTCATCACGAATCTGGGTGCCAAAGAGTCCGATTGGTTGCCTGCAAAGGCATAAAGTTAAGCAATTATTGACGTATTTAATAAATGAAGAGCAACTCTAAAAACTCTTGATCGGTGTCGCATTAGATGCGAGGGGCCCATCGAGAGTTTTTTTGATTTTTAAAGAGATTCAGATATTAATAGAGTTCAGAATTTAAGATTTAAAACTTCCAAAAAATGATATAAATTTCTATTAGATTCAAATCATTACCAAATTAAGACAAAGTTTGAGTGGAGGAGGACGACAGAGAACAAATAGTTATATCTTGCACATATTCATAATCTTGGCCAACGGGTTCCATCAAAATTAACTTCATGAGGAGGAATTGTATGCTTTATACCATTATTGTACCGGTCAATCAGGACTATAACATTCTGAACCTGTTTACAGACTCGCTGCTTCGAACAGTCGTCCCATCAACACAAATTATTTTTATCAACGACGGATCTGGCTCTGCCGTCTTCCAGCACCTGGATAAACTCAAACAAGAGGTTGGAGAAGGTGTGACCATTGATATTCTTCAGCATGACTTTCCACTTGGCTGCGCCGTATCCATTAACAGCGCCCTGAATCTTGCTAAGGGAGAATATATCTTTTTCCTCGACTCCGACACGATATTGCAGCCCCACTGGCAAACGATGATGAAGGAGACGCTCGACACGGATATTACGATCGGTATGATCGGAGGCGTACTGTTGTATCCGCAGACTGGCGGTGTGCAGCATTGTGGTATCGCCTTTGCCGACTCGATTGGACGCCATCTTTTTCTGAACGCATCCCCGGATGATATCCCGAAGGAGACATTCTCCGTGCAACTTGTTGTATTTGCGATGTTTGGCATGAAACGGGAAGTTTATGAGACAATTGGCGGCCTGGATGAAAAGTTTTTCAACGGATATGAAGATTTTGATTATCAGATGCGCGCCAGAGAAGCGGGTTATGATACGGTTATTAACCCTAATATTCAAGCCTATCACTGGGAACGCAGCAGCGGCATTCATCGCAATTTTAACCGCAAGAACAATCTGGCACGATTTTGGAAAAAGTGGGGAAGTCAGATCGAAGCCGATGTATGGCCTTTCGTATTCAGTCATCTAAAGGAGCAATTGCATCATCAACGCGAATACGAGCATCTGCCAATGATCGGTATCGATCTTGCCGAGGTTCGAAGTGATGCGGACACGTTCTGGAGCAAGCTTGACGAGGCAGGTATCGCGCCCCTTGCCGACGTGCGAGACTACTCCAACCGCTTTAACTCGAATGGAGCCATATGGCTACCCCAAGTATTAGGCAAGGAGTTAATTCATAGCGAAAATCGGTTGCTGTTTCTGGTGGACAACTTCACCCGATTGTTGGAGAACCGCTATTGGATCGAAATGAGGCATGCCCATAGAGCCAAGGATCTAATTATTGACCTCTACGGTAACGTGATTACGATGGATCGCATCTATGATGGATGTTGGCCGGGCACGAAAGTGCGATAACTTAATCATTCAGGTTGTGATACACCACTATTAAGCCTTAGGGAGGTACTTCAAAGTGAGCGATGAAAAAAGCACGCTGGATCGTGCCGCAAGATTTACTCAAAATCTGGAGTGGCTGGAGAAGGTTGAAAAGGTTATTCCGAGCGGGTGCAGTACACTAGCCAAAGCGCCAGAACGCTTATTTCCGGGACATACCCCGGTCTGCTGTGCGGAAGCATATCATTCCCGATTCACAGATATTGACGGTAATGAATGGCTGGATTGTGAGATGGCCATGGGCACGGTTCCTTGGGGGCACGCCAGACGAGAAATTCAGCTTACAGTCATTCATCAGTTGAAAAAAGGAACAGGATTTTCACTCCCAGCGGATATTGAACTGGAGTGTGCCGAGTTAATTCTGGAGCGGTTCGAGGGACGTTATCCGTCCCTGCGCTTCACCAAGAGCGGTGCAGATGCGGTAAGCGGAGCGGTGCGGCTGGCCCGTGCGGGAAGTGGTAAAAGCAAGGTCATTGCAACAGCTTACCACGGGTGGCATGACTGGTCCGCGTATGGTTATTACGGCAGTCAGACCAAAGAACGAGGCATTCCGGTGGATATTGAGCGTTCCACGATTTGGGTGAACAAGCCTTCCTATACTAACATTCGGGAACACACTTCATCTATGGATGATATCGCTTGTATTGTCTTGTGCCCCAACGAGTGGAATAAAGAAGAACTGGAGAAGGTAGTGAATTTATGCCGCTCTCTGGACATCATTATTATCTTCGACGAGGTTACTTCGGGAATACGAATGGGCAAACAGGCGACTGCAGGAGAGTATGACATCTGGCCGGACTTGCTCTGCATCTCCAAGGGTATGGCCAACGGACTTCCGCTTGCAGCAGTAATGGGGCCAGAGCACCTCATGTCCCTTGCAGGACAGGTGCGATTTAGCAATGCGCATTCCAGCGAGACAACAGCGCTTGCGGCGGCTATTGCTTGCGAAAGGTTAATTAAAAATGCCAAAGTCTGGCCCACTTGGCGTGAACCCGCTACACGGATCATGAAACGACTGGAATCCGAACTTGTGCTGCTTGGTCTCACGGAACAATTAGTCTTAAAGGGAACCTACGCGAGCTTTTACATCCAATCTTTGGATGAGCAAAATTTTCAGACGGACCCGTTCCGCGAATTTATGGTGAAGAAGATGGCTCATTACGGCATTTTCACCAAAGGTTACTTTATTTTCTCGGATACGCATACGCGGGAGGAATTGATTTGGGTGGAGGATGCACTGCTTCAGATCTTGTCGGACTGGAAAGAAATGCAGAAGCTTGAACATCTGAAATATGCCAATCTGTAAGGAAAGTAACACGAAAATTTATGATATGACCAGGAGGATATCTCATGAAAGCACTCGTATATCAAGATTTGAAACAGGTGGAGCTACAAGAGATTGAGGAGCCCAGCATTCAAAGACCGAATCAGGTCAAAGTGAAAATCTATGGATCAGGGATCTGTGGAACAGATTTGAACATTGTTAAAGGTAAAGTCCCAGCAAATAAAGGAACCGTTATCGGTCACGAAGGTGTAGGGACTGTGGTCGAGGTGGGAGATGAAGTACGGGGTATTCGCGTAGGAGATCGGGTTCTCGTGGACCCGACTCAATCTTGCGGACACTGCTCGTATTGCCGTGAAGGCTTGTTCATTTACTGTGAAAATTTCGATGACTACCAAGTAGGAATGACCACACATGGAACGTTTGCCGAATACTTTGTGGGAGATGAAAAATATATCTATCCCATTCCCGATTCAATGAGCTGGGAAGCGGCCATGATGATTGAACCTCTGGGTTGTGTATTGCAAACATTCATGAAAGCAGGCGTGAAGCCAAGTGACTCTGTACTCGTGCTGGGGTCAGGCGCCATTGGTTCGCTGTGTCAGCTGGTGAGCAAACGACTGGCAAGACTTACGGTGGGTACTGAGATTGATCCTTATCGCAAACAATTCGCAGAAGGGATCGCTGATCATGTCTACTATCCGCAGGATCTAACACTGGACAAAGTATATGAGATCAACAATAACAAAAAGTTTGATATTGTTGTCGATGCTGTAGGGAATCAGCTTCATGTCGGGTTTGAGATGATTGCTAAAGGCGGCCGGATCATCCCAATGGGGTATGACGACAGTTACGAAGTGACTTTTAAATCAACCCATGTCATTAACGATGGACTCAGTATTATTGGTGCGGTAGCTGTACACTCCATGATTAGCACAGCGTTGAAATTCGCGCAAAGCATTCCTGAGCTAGAGCAGATGGTAACAGCCAAAGAATTTTTGACGGACTATGAGCAGGCTTTCAATGGCACCATCGGTTATGACCTGCAAAGCGGGGAGAAGCTGCCGATGAATTCGGTGAAAACCGCATTGATTCTATAATGATGTAGATATTGTGGGGTTCTCCGCTGTGACCAGTGAGGTATAAGGCGTTAAGCACAAGTGAGATGTGTTCTCGATTGGATCTTGCAGGTTACAGCGGAGCGATCCGCAGAGAGAAAGAAGGGATATGGAGTGAAACTGCTTCGGGATTTGCCGAGAAATCCGCGGTATTCTATTTTACTTGAGCCGGTGTGGGCCATTCCGGGAACGATTGTTTTGTTTTACGCTCCTTTGTATATGAAAGAGGCCGGTTTGTCCGACATTGAGATAGGCATCATTAATTCGGTGAATCTGTATTTTGCCTTCATTTTTCAACTATTTGCAGGGTCAGTGACTAATAAGCTGGGACGTAAACGAACGACACTGATCTTTGATTTACTCGCCTGGAGTGTACCCATGTTCATCTGGGCATTTTCACAAAATTTCTGGCTGTTTCTCATGGCTTATTTGCTTAATGCGACATCAAAGTTTGTCACGGTGTCTTTCAATTGTCTGATCATTGAAGACGTAGAAGAACATAAACGATCCAAGGTGTTCGCCATGCTGAACATGATTATTACCGGTGCGGGAGTGCTTACACCGATTGCGGGAGTTGTGATTGCAGACTTTGGCATCGCGCCTACGCTAGCAAGCATTTATTTTGTGGGCGGGCTGTTGATGACAGCGATGTTTTTTATTCGTAATCGCTACACGGAAGAGACTGAGGTTGGCAAGGAATTGATGGGCATACACAGCAAAACGCATGTATTTCGCAGCCTCGTCACCAGCCTTCGTCTGTTTGGAAGGTCGTTCTACAAGCGCAGGTTATTTCCGATCATTTTAATTACGGTATTGTCCAATCTGGTTCTACAGTTAAACTTCTTTCAGGTCATCTATTTTAAAGAGCAGTTAAGCTTTGGTGATCGAGTGATCTCGTTTGTTCCGGTCGTGACAGCGGTTACCGTCATGCTGCTCTATCTAGTTATTCTTCCGCGCTTGAAGCAGAGATCGGAAGAAAAGTATGTTAGCTTCTCCATTGTGCTTAGTACCGCGGGTGCTGTGTTATTTCTTCTGATTCCGGCCGGTAATATAGCGATGCTGTTTCTTACCCTTATTGTACTTGCTGCCGGGAACTTCATTCTGCAAACGTACCGTGATTCATTACTGATGAACCGACTGGGCACGCATGAGAAGGCGGATATGTTCTCGGCTGTACAGACGGTTATGACGTTAACAGCAATACCTTCCGGGTATCTAACCGGGTTGCTGTATCATTATCATCCGGTCCTTCTGTTCGGCGTTATTCTTGCACTTTATATTTTCTTGATGATTATCATGTTGTTTTTACATGATCCACAGCAACGCCCCCAAGTGATGGAATCTTACAAAAATATGTAGAAGAAGGGCTTTTCTGTATGTTGCCGAATATATAAAACGGTAAAATGCAGTTATTAGCACAATCCTTGGGAGGTTTTGAATGATGAATGTAATGACAACGGAAGCAAGGGAGAAACTGAGCTGGATCAATGAGCCGCACAACTGGTCATATACGGATCAAGGTGGACTGATCATAGAGGCGCAAGCCGACTCGGATTTTTTCCAAGACCCGGCAGGCAAGCATATTCGAGCGACCGCACCATTCTTGTCGATGCCCGTGGCTGGTGATTTCGAAATGACTGCACAGCTGACGGTAGAGATGAAGCATCAATATGATTCCGGTTGTTTGATGGTGATGGTTGACGAACGTAACTGGTGCAAACTGTGTTTTGAATATGATGGTAAAGTCGCAACGATCGTATCTGTCGTTACACGCGATGGTTCATCCGATGATTGTAACTCGACAGAGGTGCCTGTGTCAGATCCTTACCTGCGTATACGAAAAGTGGAGGGATGTCTATCCTTCTTTTACTCTCCCGATGGGGAAGAATGGAAGTTAATTCGATACTTTGGCATGCCGATGGATGGAGAGCTTAGAGCTGGAGTTGTTGCTCAGTCACCGACCGGCACGGGTTGCACTTGCCACTTTTTATCCGTAAGCATGACCCAGCCGGATTTGACTGCACGCTTCTGATCCGTTTCTCCAGCGATGGTTGAGAGAGAGGAATGGAACAATGGTACAGAAGTTAAAAGCATTTATATTTGATTTTGACGGCCTGATTGTCGATACAGAAACGCCTTGGTATTATGCTTTTCGTGATATTTATGAAGAGCATGGTGTGGAGCTGGGACTTGAGCTTTGGTCTAAAAACGTAGGCACCTCCTTCGAGGAATTTCATCCGTATCGATATCTGGAGCAGATGTTGCAAAAAGAGATCAATCATGAGCAAGTCCGCTTGCTCTCTGAACAGAAGTACGAAGCATATTTGGGACAAGCAAGCATACTCCCGGGCGTACTTGAATTGCTGGACGCTGCCCGGGAGAGGGGAATTCGGCTTGCGGTTGCTTCGAGCTCCACTCGTGATTGGGTACAAGGGTACTTGCAAAAGCTTGGGTTGTTTGATTATTTTGAAGTCATTCATACCTCGGATGATGTGAAGCGGGTGAAACCTGACCCGGAGCTGTACCTGCTCACGCTGCAGAAACTTGGTGTGGAGGCAGATGAGGCGATTGTTTTTGAGGATTCTCCCAATGGACTAAAGGCAGCAAATGCCGCAGGTATCCGTTGTTATATCGTGCCGAACGAGGTAACACGCGGTTTGGAATTCACCATGCATGAACGGCGGTTATCCTCGCTGGCTGAGATGAAGATATGATTTTTTATCTCTGAAACTTTTTGCGCAGTTCAATGGGTGAGATGCCTTCATATTTTTTGAATACGGAACCGAAATAACTGGCACTGTTAAAACCGACGGCTTTTGCAATCTCATGTGCGGTGATATCTTCTTGCTGGACAAGCATCTCCTTGGCCTTAAGCAAACGATAGCGAACCAGGTAATCGAGTGGAGTCATATGGAACTCTTTTTTAAAGATGCGGTTCAGATGTTGCTCGGTCACATTCATCTGATCCGCGAGTAGGGAGAGGGAGAGATCTTGTTGATAGTTTTCTTTGATAAAAGCAACAAGCTCTGTCAGACGCAGGCGAGCCTCAGAGCGCTCAACCTTGCTGTAGCGTTCACTCTCAATAGTTAAACGAACCAAAAGAGTATAGAGCAGTGTAGAACCGTGCCAGATGTAATCCTTGTGACGGGACTGTAGCGCCAGTGTGATCTCACGTAACAGAAGGCCAAGTATGCCTTCCGGTTTGAAGGCGCGCAGTTCCCCGATCTGCAAGGAGTGCAGGAAACGCGGCAAAATGTAGCCATTAAATGACAAACAATCAAACTGTAATGTGTTACTTGAATTGTTATAACGGTAGGGAACTTCAGGAAACATGATAAGCGCTGTTCCTTTCCGAACAGAAAGCTCGAGATTTTTGGCAGCGATTCTCCCTGTTCCGCCGATGCATTGTACAATGGTGTAATCCCGTGAATGGTCGCTCCAATCCATTAATTCATTAACGGTTAACCGGTTTTGCCCAGTAATCATGAGAGGCATATCGGGCACTAGCAGATTTCCCATGTTAGGTTTCAGCATCGTTGAATAATTCCTCTTTTCGTTAAAAGGTCTTGTGCAGGTAGCATGATTAGAGCATGAAAGAAACCTGAATAGAATTATATTACATAAATGGAATTATTTTAAATGTGTCGACATCTTAGCTTTGTATTTTACCGAAAACGGTATCCGCGGTATCCAGGTGCCACAGCTTGCCAACAGAATGGCAAAAAGGGTACGCTATATAGATGAATGGACGAAGGAAAGGAATACTCGTATGAAAAAAGTCATCGTAGTCGGAGCGGGCATATTAGGAGCATCAACAGCCTATCATTTAGCAAAATCAGGAGCAGAAGTGCTTCTTATCGATCGGAAAGATGCAGGGCAGGCCACGGATGCGGCTGCTGGTATCATCTGTCCTTGGTTGTCTCAGCGTCGGAATCAGGATTGGTATCAGCTAGCCAAGGCAGGTGCTCGTTATTACCCTGAGCTTATAACTGAATTAGAATGTACTGGGGAAACCGAGACGGGGTATGCACAGACAGGCGCACTCAGCATACATACGGATCAGGAGAAGATTAACAAAATAGCGGAGCGTGCCAAGTTGCGCAGAGAAGATGCGCCTGAGATTGGTACAATCACATGTCTGGATGAAAATGAAACCCGTGAACGGTTCCCTTTACTTGGGGAAGGTTATTCATCTGTACACATCAGCGGTGCTGCGCGTGTGGATGGAAGAGCGCTGCGTGATGCATTGATCCGCTCTGCACAGCGGCACGGCGCTCGTCTGATTGAGGGAGAAGCCAGAGTGCTCTATGAGGATGAGCAAGTAACTGGCGTTGAAGTGCAATCGAAGCATTATGTCGCGGATCGGGTGGTTGTGTGTGCAGGTGCGTGGGCGAATGAGTTAATGAAACCACTGGGGATTCATTTTAACGTCCATTATCAGAAGGGTCAGATTGTGCATTTGCGTACTTCTAATCAGCAAAATACAGAAGAGTGGCCTGTCATTATGCCGCCTACTGATCAGTATTTACTTGCGTTTGCAGAACAGAAAATAGTTATTGGCGCCACACATGAAAATGATGTTCACGGTTACGATACACGAATTACTGCCGGAGGCATGCAAGAAGTGTTGAACAAGGGACTAGAACTGGCACCTGAGCTTGCAAACAGCACACTTGATGAGGTTCGTATAGGTTTTCGCCCATTCACCCCAGGATTTTTGCCCGTTATGGGACATGTCCCGGGATGGTCAGGTCTGATCACAGCTAATGGATTGGGTGCTTCCGGTCTAACCATGGGGCCTTATATTGGTAGTCAGCTTGCCAAATTGGCTTTAGACATGGCACCGGATATCAATATAGATGCGTATGATGTAAGTAAAGCGATCGAGTCGAACGCAGAATAACAGCTACATGAATGAGGTGAGCAAATGACGTATTCACAGCGTTTATCCGGCGGAGCAAGCCTGTCGGAAGTATTGTATCTGGAACAGCAGATTGATCAAATCAAAGAAGAACATGTCGTAGCTGTTGAAAAACTGAAGCAGTATGAACAAGTCGCAGAGAACGAGCAGACAAAGGTTTTACAGAAAAAGATTGCTGACGCGAAACAACATGTGAATATGCTGTCAGCTCGGCTTGAAGAGCTGGAGAATACATTGGATGAACTAGTGGATTAGGCCGTTTTCAGATGACATGAACTGAACTTCTAAGGAGTAACTTGAGATGAAATATGAGGCGGAACGAATTTATATCAGAGCTTGGACGTTAGAAGATGCTACGTTGCTTCAGGAGTTTCAAATGGGCAATAGAGAAGAAATAGAGAGGACTTCGGCTGGTCATCGAGATGAAGCATTTTATAGTCTGGATGGACAGACCCGTCTGATTGAGAAATGGCTTGAGCTGAGAAAAGAAGGAACAAGACATTCTTTTGGCATTTTTCTTAAAGATACAGATGAACTGGTGGGCGAAATCTCATTATTTCGAATTGAACTGAACGGTGCAGATAAATGGGTGATAGGTTATGCAACCGATCGGCAACACCACGGTAAAGGATATATGAGCGAAGCGTTAAAACGTGTGCTTCAATATGCCAAACATGAGATGAGCATTACGCATGTTGAAGCTGGTGCTGTTCCAGACAACATCGGCTCCATTCGTGTGCTTTTGAAAGCAGGCTTCCAGGAAAGTGGCACACACGATGTACCTATTCAGGGAGTGATGAAAAAACATACGATGTTCACGATATCTCTGACGGATGTGGAATAAGCAAAGAGGATCGAATGAGATTGCAAAGAACGAGGATTCACTAAATTTACAAACTGGCGATATAAATGCATAACAATTCGTATAATGTTGCCGAAGGAGAAGCATATGGCTACCATATTAGTTGCAGACGATGATGCGAATATTCGTGAGCTGGTCTGTTTGTTTTTACGAAATGACGGATTCGATACCGTTGAGGCTGTGGACGGCTATCAGGCGCTCACGCTATACAAGGAACGCTCGATTGATCTAGTGGTACTGGATATTATGATGCCAGTGATGGACGGGTGGGCATTGTGCAGAGAATTGAGACAAATGAACGCAGATCTACCCTTACTTATGTTGACAGCTAGAGGTGAGACATGGGAAAAGGTGAAAGGTTTCGAACTGGGCACAGATGATTATTTAACAAAACCATTTGACCCGTTGGAGTTAACTGTACGTGTGAAAGCTCTGCTAAAACGATACAAGATTGGCTCCACACATATGATTCAATTTGGAGACGTCACACTGGATCGTCAGAGTTACAAAGTTATCCTGGGTACAGAGTCGTTAACTTTGCCACTCAAGGAATTTGAATTGTTATACAAGCTGGCCGGAACACCGGGGCAGGTCTATACACGAGAGCAATTGATCGATCAGATCTGGGGGCTGGATTACACAGGGGATGATCGGACAGTGGACGTACATATCAAACGTTTGCGTGAACGGTTTGCGACGACGCCTGATTTTCAGATTGAAACGGTTCGTGGTTTAGGATATCGGTTAGAGGTCAAGCATGATTAAGTCTTTGTATATCCGGGTTGTTGTGACTTTTCTCATTTCTGTGATTGCCGGGACCGTGATTGCTTTCCTCTTATCCACCTGGATTTTTGAAGATCAGCTCAATGAGAATTCACATATCAACATACGCAACTTCGGTCAGGATGTTGTACAGATATACAAAACGCTGCCACTCTCCGAAGCGGATGCATTCGTCAACAACATGAAGCAGCTCGATTTGTACTATATTCGGATGTATGAGCCGTCAGGACAGTTCCAAACGTACGGGAAGGCTATAGATCATAAACCGATTTCAGTGACGGAAGAGCAGCTTCAGAAAGTACTGGGAGGAGCCGTAGTCGAAGCGACTCCGAATGGTCTTGGTACAGTTCTACTGGGATTGCCGGTCCAGACTGCTGGCGGGACTCGAGCCATGTTTCTGGAGACGCTGTCGCCGCCTGCTGCCGCTGCTGTGATTCAATGGGGTACAATCTTTGCCACCTCATCTCTGGCCGCCGGAAGTCTGATCATTCTGATTGCTTCTATGTTCTTGGTTAGACCCATCAAAACATTGACCCAGGCAACCAAACGTATTGCAGCAGGTGATTTCAATGTAAAACTGAATATTAAGCAATCTAGTGAACTGGGCACGCTCGCTCGTAGTTTCGAAGATATGATGAAGGATCTACAGCAACTGGAGCAGATGAGAAGAGAGTTTGTAGCCAACGTCTCACACGAGGTACAATCACCGCTTACTTCCATATCAGGGTATGCCCAAGCATTGAAAAATGTAGAGTTACCGGATCAGGAACGAGGACGGTATCTCGATATTATCATTTCAGAGGCGAAACGCATGTCTAAAATGAGTGATAATTTGCTTAAGCTCAGTATGCTGGAATCACAATCTCATCAGTTGCAACTCGCCACGCGTGATCTTGATGAACAGATCCGAAGGGTTATCGTTGCATTACAGCCCCAATGGTCCGCTCGGGATATTCGTTTTGAGCTGGATTTACAGAAGGTTCAAGTCATCGCAGATCACGATCAGTTGAATCAGGTATGGACGAATATTCTCAGCAATGCGATTAAGTTTTCAGAGAATAAAGGCGTAATTCACGTCAGGATGGAACGGGATGTCAGGACTGTAACAGCATATATAACGGATGAGGGAATTGGTATTCCTCTCGAAGATCAAAAGCGTGTATTTGAGCGCTTCTTCAAGGCCGATCGTTCCCATAGTCGGAAATATGATGGTAGCGGGATGGGGCTTGCGATCGTGAAACAGATTATTTCGTTACATAAAGGGGATATCGCGGTGGAGAGTAAAATGGGCCAAGGAACAACATTTATAGTAAGCTTGCCAATTAGTCCACCGACGGCAGGCTAGTCAACTTCTTTTTGTGTGGTTCTTTGCTACGTTCATGTACAAGTTCGCTTGTATGTGATGTAGCTTTTTTGGTTTGTTCATGTTCCGTTCATATAGACTTCATGAAGAGTACATCTGAATCGATTAAGCTTGTTCCATATCGTAAGGTGAAGATCTGACCACAGAACAGGAGGAGATGTGAATGATAACCCAAGATATCAAGATCAATAAGGGCATGATCAAAACAATAGTTAAGAAACGGACTTCAATTGTTGCGTTGAGTCTGGTGATAATTATGTTAACACCAGGTACTATTATGGCTGCAC
This sequence comes from Paenibacillus sp. NN59, assembly GCF_057597225.1. Classification (NCBI taxonomy): domain Bacteria; kingdom Bacillati; phylum Bacillota; class Bacilli; order Caryophanales; family Paenibacillaceae; genus Paenibacillus; species Paenibacillus sp. NN59. The sequence continues at coordinate 3,085,577 of NZ_CP199678.1, forward strand.
CTTCTGTCACTAAGAGCAATGACCTGATGTATGAGACTACCAAGAAAACAGTGGTGGAGAAGGCTAGCCTACTTACCGAAACATACGGGGTAACCAGTGTGCAATATGCACTGATGGATCAAGGAGAGATTGTTGTTTCCGGGCAGACAGGCAAAAATGACTCCAAAGGGGAAGTTCCACTCACATCCGATACCATCTATGGCATAGGGTCGACTAGTAAAATGTTTCTTACAGCATCTGTGATGAAGCTTGTTGACGAAGGCAAGGTAGATTTGGATCAACCAGTGACGCGTTATATTCCAGAATTTAAGATGAAAGATCAACGTTATAAACAGATTACACCACGCATGTTATTGAATCATTCGGCGGGTCTTCTTGGCACTTCAAGCCACAATGCAACACTATACGGGGATAATGATACGCTCTCACATGCTACGTTCTTGGATCAACTAGCAACGCAACATCTAAAGGCAGAACCAAGTGCATATTCGGTATATTCTAACGATGCTTTTACATTAGCTGAACTTCTGGTTGAGAGAGTCAGTGGGTTGAGCTTTACGGCGTATATACACAAACATTTTACAGAGCCCTTGAAAATGGAGCATACGAAAACACCACAGGATGTGGTTAACCCGGCAAATATGGCGGGAATCTATTCACCGCTATATAAAGGTCAGCTCCCTCAAGAGAATTATAATATCATCGCTACCGGAGGCATATATTCCACCGCTAAGGATCTTGTGAAATTTTCGCAAATCTTCACTGGTGAGGTTAAAGGGATTCTTTCCGAGAAGTCGGTAAAAGCCTTGGAACAAAAGGAGTACCGACGAGGCATGTGGCCAGAAGAGAGTGATTCCTCTATCTCTTATGGATTAGGGTGGGATAGTGTGAACTTGTTCCCATTCAATGATTATGGCATCAAGGCGGTTACAAAAGGTGGAGATACGGTGTCATTCCATTCATCCCTCATCGTGCTTCCAGAGCATAATCTGGCTGCGGCCGTTACTTCTTCAGGAGGTTCGAGCGCAATTGACCAATTGATAGCGAGCGAACTGTTACTTAGCGCACTCGAGACTAAAGGCATCATTCAAGAACGCAAACCTGAAAAGTCGTTTGGCATGCCTGTAAAGGCGGATATGCCAAAAGAGATGTTTGAGTATGCGGGAACCTATGGTGGCAACAATTCGGTTATGAAGGTGGATGTAGGTTCTACTGGAGAACTGTCGATTACTCCCCAAATGGTTCCGAATAGTCCTTCGGATCAATACATCTATACGTCGGATGGAACGTTTGTTAATAAGGAAGGCACAAAAAAATTAAAATTTGTTAAAGAGTCAAATGGTCATATCTACTTGTGGTCTCGATCCTATCTGTCCATACCTGGCTTAGGGCAACTTGCTTTCTCGGAATATACGGCACAAAAGCTCGAAAACAATGAATTGCCTAAGGATATTCAGGCGGCATGGGATCAGCGTGATGGGCAGCGGTATTATTTGATGAATGAAAAATATACCTCCACGGCATATCTCCATTCTTCAGCAATCATTCCATTGGATACAGGGAATGGCGTTCCCGGGTATATGATCAACCACAAAATTGTTGGAGCCGACCATGCAGTGAACCAACTCCAGATTCCCGGCATGGCTGGTAGGGATGCGAGGGATATCTACTTTTCCAGTAAAAATGGTATAGAGTATATTCATTTTACAGGCTATGAATACGCCAGTGAAGAGATTGTCCAGACACTTTACAGTGGCAATCAATCTAAGATAACGATCCAGCCAGAAGGTTATAACAGATGGTTCTCCGTGCCATCAGCTGCCGTAGGTCAGGTTATGACAGTGAAGATGCCAGCAAATGCCGCCTTTGCTGTATATGATCAGACAGGAGTTTGTGTGAATCATACAGTGGTTAGTGGCAAGAATGAGGTTGTTCTACCTGAAAACGGGCGTATTGTATTCGCGGGTGAGACAGGTTCTCGATTTGAAGTTTCATTGAAAAAATAGAAAGCGTATTCGCACGTATTTACAGAATCAACATGTAAAAAGTCTTCTCTATGATATGGGGGAGGCTTTTTAGCTATCGATCAACGAGAATAGGTTTACATGTTTTGGAAGACTGTATAGAATGGTATACACTGTATAACGAAATATGAATGTGGAGAGTGAGTGTGAATCGAAATGCTTCGTCGTTTTTTTTCGTATTACCGACCGTATAAAAAACTGTTTTTGATCGATTTTGGCTGTGCTGTATTTGCGGGTTTGCTGGAGCTGGCATTTCCGCTTGCGGTTAGTAAATTTATCAATGAACTGCTACCAGGCCAAGACTGGCCGCTGATTTTACTGGCGTGTATCGTGCTGTTATCGATCTATGCACTTAATACGGTATTGAACTACGTTGTTACATACTGGGGGCATATGCTGGGAATTAACATCGAAACGAATATGCGGGAAAAAATGTTCGCCCATCTGCAGAAGCTTTCGTTCCGGTTCTTTGACAATCGCAAAACGGGGCATCTGATCGGTCATCTCACGAATGACCTCAATGATATTGGCGAAGTGGCTCACCACGGACCAGAAGATGTATTCATCGCCGTGATGACGCTGATTGGCTCATTCTGGCTGATGGCCAATATTAATCTGGAGCTGGCTTTGCTGACATTTATCATCATTCCGATTATGGCATGGGTGATCATTGTATTCGGTGGTCGAATGACCAAAACGTACCGCAGACTTTTCGGAGACGTCGGTAACTTTAATGCACGTATTGAAGACAACGTAGGCGGGATGCGTGTCGTTCAGTCTTTTGCCAACGAAGATCATGAGAAAAAACTGTTTGCTGTAGATAATGCCAATTTCCGTTTAACCAAACTGCTCGCGTACAAAACGATGGCGAAAAGCATCTCGGTGAGTTATATGATGATGCGTCTGGTGACCGTGTTTGTCATGATCAGCGGAGCGTGGTTTTACATCGATGGCAGAATCAACATGGGCGATTTCATGGCGTTCCTGCTATTGTCGAATATTTTCTTTCGCCCGATTGAGAAGATTAATGCCGTAATTGAGAGCTACCCGAAGGGGATCGCGGGGTTCAAACGTTACCTGGAGATCATTGACACCGAGCCTGAGATCGCGGATCGCAAAGAGGCGGTTGAACTGCGCGAGGTGAAAGGGGATATCCGCTTCGAAAATGTGTCGTTTGGTTACGAATCCAGCCGGCGTATCTTGAATCAGATTAGCTTGTCGATTCATCCGGGTGAAACCGTAGCTTTTGTCGGGCCTTCAGGTGCAGGGAAAACGACGATCTGTAGCTTGCTTCCACGCTTTTATGAAGTAGAAGAAGGCCGAATTACGGTGGACGGGATGGATATTCGAGACATTAAGCTGCAATCTTTGCGTAAACAGATCGGGATTGTACAGCAGGATGTATTTCTGTTCTCGGGTACGATTAAGGAAAATATCGCGTATGGCGATCTGACCGCAACCGAGGATCAAATCTGGGAGGCGGCGCGCCGTGCTTCACTGGAAGAACTCATTCTGAGCTTGCCTGACGGCATGGACACAATTATTGGAGAACGAGGAGTGAAGCTGTCCGGTGGGCAAAAACAACGTCTGTCCATCGCCCGCATGTTCCTCAAAAATCCGCCCATTCTAATCCTGGATGAAGCGACATCTGCCCTGGATACGGAAACGGAAGCACTCATTCAGCAATCTCTTGCCGAATTGTCGGTAGGCAGAACAACGTTGGTAATTGCTCACCGACTGACCACGATCAAAAATGCAGATCGAATTATCGTGGTGAACACCGATGGCATCGCTGAACAAGGTAATCACGAAGAGTTGGTTGCTGCCGGAGGTATCTACAGCCGCCTGCATCAAGTTCAACACAATCACTCTTAGGCTGGTGTCTCACCAAGTTCTTTAAATTGTTTGAAGTTGCCGCGCAATGCGCGGTTTTTTTGTGTTCGTTTAGAGATCCGATGTCTGGAGATGTTGAACTGGAAGAATAATGTTGACAGTGTCCACAATCCTTATTAATATAATGTTGACAATGTCCACTAAAAGGGAGGTTTCGTAATGAGCTCTCAACATATTCAACCGGAAGTTCTGGCAGACATGCGGCGGTTTAACCGTTTTTATACCAATATTCTCGGGGTGCTTGATAAGCATATTCTCGGAACAGGATATTCTTTTGCCGAGGTACGCGTCATCATCGAGATTGGCATGCGCGGCGAAAGCATTGCGAACAACCTGGTCGATACCCTCACCATTGATCGCAGCTATATGAGCCGCATCGTGAACAAGCTGACGAAGGAAGGGTTACTCATTAAGGTGGATTCCACAGAAGACAGCCGGGTTAGCCTCATTCGCCTGACGGAAAAAGGGCAAGTGTTGTTTAATGAGCTGAATGACCGATCCGATCAGCAGATTATGAAATTAATGCAAAATTTAAACGAAGAAGAGATTCAAGAGGTATATGCCTCTATGATGAACATCCAAGAGAAGCTGAACAAGAAAGCAGGAGAGAGAGCACGATGATACGATTTGAATGTGATTATAACGAAGGTGCGCACGAACGCATTTTGCAGCGATTAATGGAAACTAATATGGAGCAAACGAGTGGTTACGGCACAGATGATCATTGTGAGCGTGCGCGTATGCTGATCCGGCAGGCCTGCGGTCAAGAAGAGGCAGATGTACATTTTCTCGTCGGAGGTACACAGACCAACACAACGGTAATTGCATCTATTCTTCGTCCACATCAAGGCGTCATTGCAGCGGTATCTGGCCATATTGCTGTTCATGAGACAGGTGCGATCGAGGCGACAGGACACAAGGTGCTGACGGTTCCGAGTCTGGACGGTAAAATTACGGCTGCGCAAGTGAAAGCTGTCTATGATGCACATGCACAGGAATCGTCACCAGAACACAGTGTGCAACCGGGCATGGTATACATATCCCAACCGACCGAGTATGGCACAATGTATAGCAAAGCTGAACTTGAAGCGCTGTATGCAGTAAGCAAGGCGTGTGGTCTGCCATTTTTTGTGGATGGAGCACGTCTCGGTTATGCTCTTGCATCCAAAGATTGTGATATGACGATGGCCGATCTTGCTCGACTCTGCGATGTATTTTATATTGGCGGAACCAAAATTGGTGCATTGATGGGTGAGGCGGTTGTTATTCTCAATGATGCGTTGAAACGCGATTTCCGTTATATTATCAAGCAAAAGGGTGGATTATTGGCGAAAGGAAGACTTCTAGGTATTCAGTTTGAAACGTTGTTTGAGGATGGTCTGTATCTCGAAATTTCCCGTCATGCCGTAGATATGGCTTTGAAAATTCATGATACCCTTAAGCAACATGGTGTGCAGTTCTTGTATGATTCTCCAACGAATCAGCAGTTCCCGATTTTGCCGGATTCCTTGCTGGCACAATTGAGCCAAGACTACACATTTACATTTTGGGAAAAGGTTGACCATTCCCGCAGTGCCGTTCGCTTCTGTACCAGTTGGGCCACTCGTCCAGAAAACGTAGAAGCACTAACGCGTGATATTGTATCACTGCTGCAGAAGGATAAAGATCCAGCTGAATTCGCTGAAGCGGTTGCGGTGTTAGAGACAGCGGCAATGGTATAATTAGAGGCGTGCATACGATCATTCTATAGCTAATTATAGGATGAGATGTGCCTAAGATAGAAATGGAGAGTGTCTTGCAGGTGAGATGTAACCTGTAGGGCACTTCTTTTTATTTTATATGGAAATGATCCAATCCGGATTTTATGTAGAAGTGGTTAGATTAGATTGACATCATTCTCTGATTGATTTAAGTTATTGTAGATACTTTATGTCTTTAATATGAAGGAGAGATGTTATGCAACCGGAAGAGAAATCCTTTTCAACGAATAATTCACTGGCTGGGAATCAGTCTGCTTTTTCTTTATATGAATCAACTCAAGCGATCCAAACTCTACAAGCGATGCTTCCTATACAATCCATGCCTCTCCTAACGATGTTACAGCCATCTCCAGGAGAACGGATTCTGGATTTGGGATGTGGGAATGGCATACTGACAGCTAAAATTGCGGCAACCGGAGCGATCACCACCGGAATTGATTTTTTGAAAGAGAGTATTGCGCAGGCTATGGAGAAACATCCCGGACTGGATTTTCAGATCGCAGACGCTGCTCATTATCGGACAAAGGAACGTTATGACGCTGTATTTTCTCATGCTGCATTTCACTGGATGGCTGATGCTCCAGCTGCCTTGAAAACCGTGCAATTAGCGTTAAAGAGAGGAGGACGTCTTGTTACTGAGTTTGCAGGAAGCGGTAATACGGCGATCCTTCTTCATGCGGTTCGGGACGAGTTGCTCACAAGAGGATACACATGGGAAGGGCGGAATCCGTGGTATCACCCTACCGTAGGGGAATTTTCAAGCTTACTGGAGCAACATGGATTCCGAGTGTTATTCATACAGCATACCGACACGATGAGGCCGCTGAAACAAGGAGTCCGTCAATGGTTGAGCAGCTTTGCATCGTATCTGTTCCATGATATTGAAAGAGCGGAGCAGGAGATGATTATGGGGATCGTCGAAAAGAAAGTAGAACCGTTGCTTTATCATGATGGGCAGTGGAATCTGGATATCGCCAGATTGCGAGTTGTCGCTGTAAAAGGTTAACGAACGAGAATAGCCCGGCTGGCATAAACCACACAAAAATCCGAGGAGGCTCGCATGAAAATAGAGAAACCCAAGCTGACCTTGCAGTTGCTTGAATCGGAACCAATCTATACTTTGGATTCGAAAACAGAGTACAAGGACAGACTGTTTGAACATATGACACTGGACATGCTGGAAGTGAGCAAAGCATCATTCGAGAACGTCGTGTTTCGGCATGTAACCATTCTGGAGTCATCACTTGAACATTGTGAGTTTACGGATGTGCGGTTCGAGCACTGCGACTTTTCCAATGTGAATCTGCAAAATACGTTTATGCATCGCACGGAGTGGGCCAATTGCAAACTGGTCGGCACGTACTTTTCCGGTAGCAGGTGGCAGAACGTTAGCATTCTGCAGAGTATATGCGATTATAGCAATTTCCGTTTTACCCATCTTAAACAAGTGGAGTACCTCGAATGTAGTATGATCGGTGCAGACTTTGCCTATCTGAAATTACAAAAGATCGCATTCGGTGCATGTAGACTGGATCAGGTGACGTTTACCGGAACACCAATGAAAGGATTGGACCTGAGTGATAGTGAATTTGATGCTCTTTTCCTTACGCTAGAGGATCTGTCCGGGTGCGCAATCGCACCGCATCAAGCAGCAACGTTTGCCGGATTAATGGGACTGATCATCAAATAACGTTCAAAAAGATATACAGAATCGTGATTTAGTGTTATCCTTAACTGTTACGTGTGACATAAAGATTCGTTTTATGTAGAGATGTGCGTAGATGAAGGAGATAACATGACATTTCAGGAATTAAATATTATCCCTCCGATATTGGAAGGATTGAAAAAAGCAAATTACAGTAAACCTACTCCGATTCAGGAGCAATCCATACCTGCCGTGCTTGCGGGCAGAGATTTACTTGGTTGTGCGCAGACGGGAACAGGTAAGACAGCGGCATTTTCGGTGCCCATTATCCAGTTGTTGAGTCAAGGCAGCAAGCAGAAACAAGGGTCTCCCGGTAAACAGTCAGATCAAAAAGTAAAATCCGTCCGCGCGATTCGCTCACTGATCTTGTCCCCAACAAGGGAGCTGGCCATTCAAATATCCGATAATATTAAAATGTACAGCAGATACACCGACATTCGCTCCGTGGCAATTGTGGGCGGCGTATCCCAAAGAGTGCAGGAGCGCGCACTGCAACAGGGCGCAGACATTATTATTGCTACACCTGGACGCTTGATGGACCTGGTGAATCAGAAGCAGATTGATCTGAGCAAAGTAGAGATTCTTGTACTCGATGAAGCTGACCGTATGCTCGATATGGGTTTTATTCATGATGTGAAGCGCATCATTGCCAAGATGCCAAACAAAAAACAGACTTTGTTCTTCTCGGCAACCATGCCGCCAGAGATTGTGAAGATGGTGCAAACACTATTGGTGAACCCTGTGAAAGTGGAGATTACCCCGGTATCTTCAACGGTAGATCGTATTCAACAGTCTGTATATTTGCTGGAGCAAGGCAAGAAGCAGAACATGTTAAATCATATTTTGCAGGATAAATCTATCGCTACTGCACTGGTATTTACTCGTACGAAACGCGGAGCAGATCGGGTCACGCGAGATTTGGCCAAAATTAATGTAACGGCGCAAGCGATTCACGGCAACAAGTCACAGAACGAACGCCAACGGGCGCTGAACAATTTTAAAAGTGGTGTAACTCGTGTGCTGGTTGCAACTGATATTGCAGCGAGAGGTATCGACGTGGAGGAGTTGACTCATGTCATCAACTTCAATCTGCCGAACATCCCTGAGACGTATGTCCACCGTATTGGACGGACAGGCCGAGCGGGGAAAAGCGGGATGGCGATCTCGTTCTGTGAGAAGGATGAACTTCCTTTCCTGAAAGATATCGAGAAAGTTATCAAAAAATCGATTCCCGAAGTGAAGGATCATCCTTACCCGATGACGAACATGCCTGTGTTTGTACCAATGAATCAAACGAATCAAGGTAAACGGACAAAACCAAGTTCCAGAACAGTGGACAGTAGATCTGGATTTAATCGCGCTACTGCGGATAAACCGGCGAAATCCAAAGCCAATCCGGCGCGTAAGCCAAAGTCCGAATGGTTTACCAAACGAGACAAAGTAGCATCCGGTGGTAGAAGCGAAGAGCGTAGCTCGAATGGTTCACGTTCCGGACGTAGCGACAACCCTCAAGCCAAAGTTAAGGGTGCATCGTCATCTGAGAGAGTACGTAAAGCAGATCATAGCCAAACTGGTAGCCGTTCTACGTATCAGAGCCAACAGCGCCGTAGTAAAACGCGCAATGATAAAGTTAATTAACATACTAGGAACGAAGCCTTCTCCGATCTATTGGAGGAGGTTTTCTTTGTGTAAGGCTTCGATTAAAATGGAAGATAAACGAGTTCAGTTTAGAGGGGGAAATGTTGTGACTAATAGTATTATGAATTATTGTCTTGGCAAAAAAGGTGCTGTGAAGGAATTTCCATTCGGGCCTGACGCGGCAGTGATTAAGGTAGCCGATAAAATGTTTGCACTTCTGTTTGAAGGCAATGGAGAGAACAGTCGTTTGAATCTGAAATGTGATCCGATCATTGCGGAGAACCTGAGAGAGCAGCATGAGGCTGTTATTCCCGGTTATCACATGAATAAAAAGCACTGGAATACTGTTAAACTGGATGGTTCCCTACCAAATGAGGACATATATGCCATGATTGATCACTCCTATGACCTGATCGTGCAGAAGCTTCCAAAGAGGATTCAGGAGACACTGAGCGAATAGATTTAATGAGACCAGATGCGGTTGTAGCAGTTTTCGGAATACACAAAGATGATGAGGAGTGGATGTGAATGGATCAACAGCAGCAGATCGCCATGGTTCAACAAATGCGTCAGCAAACCTCGGGAAATGATCAGAGTCTCCAACCAAGTCTTACATATGATGTTATTGTAAAAGAATACACGATTCCTACCTCCGCCGGAGAAACCCGGGTGTTGGTGTATGTGCCGAACCGCAAGAAGAACGAACAAGCCGTAACTTGGCCCGTGTTCTTTAACATGCATGGAGGCGGCTTTGTGCTGGGTCAGGCTGACGGGGACGACCCTTGGTGTCGTTTGATTGCAGATCGTGCAGCATGCCTCGTCGTGAACATTGATTATAAGTTAGCACCTGAACACAAATTTCCCACGGCTGTCCATGAGTGTTATGACGTCGTGAAATGGATGCATTCCAATGCAGATCAGTTCTCTGCTAATGCAACTATGTTCGCTATTGGTGGTCATAGTGCGGGAGGCAATCTGGCAGCATCGGTATGCTTGCTGAATAGGGAACGTGGGGGCGAATTACCAATACTGCTCCAAATTATTGATTATGCTGTGCTGGACGTGGCTACAGAACCCGGGGAGAAACCTGACTTTCCGGAAGCTATCCCAGCCCATGTGGCTAGAACGTTTAATGCAATGTATTTATCAAAACCAGAGGATGCTTCGAACCCCTTAGTTTCTCCGTTGCTTGCCGAATCACTCTCTAATTTGCCTGAGGCTCTGATTATTACTGCGGAGAGAGATTCTCTAGCTGAAGAAGCGCGTGCATATGCCGCGAAGCTGGAAGCAGACGGTGTAAAGGTGACCCACAAAGAGTACGCAGGGGCAGTGCACGGTTTTACACATCATGGCGATATTGAAATGGCTGAAGATGCTTGGTATTTGATGAGTGACAAGTTAAGGAACGTTTTTAGCCGCGCAGAAGTTTGATATAGAACGATGACGTTGAAGCCGCCTATGGGCGGCTTTTTTGTGTGAAGTTATAAAGTTCGTCAAACGGGGCTTCTGAGTATGTCATCATCTTAATAAAATATATAATTGGGGATTACAACTTTTTCATAAAGGGTAAGAGGTGTTAATTGCAGGTAATCATAACCAAAATCAGGAGGTTCATATGAATCTAAATAATCCTTCGAGTGATATCGCCATTCTTGGCATGGGAACGGCTCTCCCTGTACACAAGGTAGCTCAGCTGGACATTGCGGAGCTTATCGCTTCTTCACTGGTTGATCGACCGGATTTGGCGAGGTTCGCCAAGCGTATTTTCAAATCTTGTGGTGTAGAGACACGGTATACCGTAGAGCCGAGTTATCTTGGCACATTGGAAGAATGCCGTTATATCCCCTCAGGTGAACAGCCAGATATTCCAACGACACGGGAACGCATGGATACATACCAGCGGGAGGCGCTTCCTCTGGCGATCAGAGCAGCGGAAGAAGCGATGCAAGACGCGCAGATATCTCCCGAAGCGATAACTCATATGATAACGGTTAGCTGCACCGGACAGTATCTGCCAGGACTAGATGTGCAACTGATCCAACATTTCGGACTTTCTGCTCGAGTGAACCGATTACCACTTATTTTCCAGGGTTGTGCAGCAGGATTAAAAGCAATCCAGATGGCTCGTGACGTCGTACAGGGTGCTCCAGGCTCGCAGGTGTTGGTTGTTTGCGTGGAATTATGCACACTTCATTTCCAGCCGGTGCAAGATCGGGAGGCACTGTTTGCTGCGTCGTTCTTTGGAGATGCCGCTTCTGCATCCATCGTGGGTACGCCAGAAGCGCAGCACAGAGACTACCTGAGTCTGGGAACCGGCTATTCGGTGTTGCTACCCGATTCGACGGAGGACATGACGTGGAAAGTGGCCGATTATGGATATGATTTGCATCTGTCGCCACGCATCCCGAAGTTACTTGGCAATCATTTGCAAGAAGAACTGAGTCTTTTGCTGCAAAGTGAACAGCTCCCCGAACTATGGGCAATACATCCGGGCGGACGAGGAATCGTAGATTCTGTTCAGGAAGTGATGAATTTGAAGTCGAAACAGACGAAGTACAGTCGGGATGTTTTGAGAGATTACGGCAACTTGTCTTCGAATACGATCTTGTTTGTGCTGCAAGCGATGCGCATGGATATGAAAAAGCAGGAACAATCATCGACGGAAGGCGTAGCTATGGCTTTTGGTCCCGGACTTACTGCAGAATTAATGAAATTCACGTATGTTCCGGCGTTAACATCGGTCATGGAGGAGCAGGATCATGTCCTTCTTTAGAAGATTAAGCAGTCGTGCCAGAGAAGACGAACTGATGGATGACTTTTCGATGGGTGGAGAAGAACTGCGTGAAGCGTTGCGACATTTACGGCGGTTGAACAAAATATTTGCTGCTCCGGGTCCCACCGTGTCCGGTGTGGAGAAGTTATGGAAATCCGTCGGTAAGCCGGATACCCTGACACTACTGGACGTTGGTGCGGGTTCAGGAGATGTGAATCAGAAGCTATTACATTGGGCGAAAAAAAAAGGGATAGATATGCAAATTACGCTAGTGGATCTGACCGAAGAGGCTTGTGAGGAAGCAAGACAGTTGTTTCAGAACGAGCCTCGTGTTCGAGTACAGCGTGCCGATCTAACAGCGTTGCCTGATGATTCAGCCGATATTGTGACAGGCTCACAGTTCATTCACCATTTCGAAGGAGAACAGCTTGTGGACATGGTTGGTCATATGCTTCGTGCTTCGAGATATGGCGTGGTTATCAACGACATTCACCGTCATCCGGTGTCTTATAAAGCGGTATGGATTACAACCAGACTTATCTCGCGTAACCGTTATATTCGTCATGACGGACCGTTGTCGGTAGCCAAGGGATTTACAGATCAGGATTGGCAGGAACTCAAGCAGCGGTTGAACCATGACACGATGACCTATGAGTGGAAACCGTTATTCCGGTATTCTGTGGTGATTCCGCGAAAGGGAGGCCTCGTAACATGATGAAATCAACCGATGTAATCATTGTTGGAGCTGGCATTGCGGGCAGTAGTTGTGCGATCGAACTGGCCAGGCAAGGTCATCGAACGTTGTTACTCGATCGGCAACAGTTTCCCAGACATAAAACATGTGGGGAGTTCATGTCACCTGAAACGAAGGAGATGCTGGAGCGTCTTGGCATTCATCTGTTGAATCAGGAGAAGAGCCCCAGCAGTATGGATCATGCTCGAATTACGATGCCGGATGGTGGTGAGATTGAAGCACCTTTGCCTGGATTCGCCTATGGAATAAGCCGATATGAGCTGGATCAACTTCTGCATCAGCAGGCTTATACCGCCGGGGCTGAAATTTTAACGAAAGTGAATATTACTTCGATCCGGCAACTTGAAAATCAGAGTTATGAAGTCGAGGTGAAGCAGGGCAATGAACGGAGATGTTATCAAGCCAAGGCGGTTATCGGGGCATATGGCAGCAAAAAGTTGAGAGGAACAAGTAGCGAAGAAGGGGTTCGGGACGAGACGATATATGTCGGTGTCAAATCTCATTACAGAGGTATTAACATACCGGCTAGGGTAGAATTATATTTTTGTGATGGTGGTTATGTGGGCATATCCCCGATTGAAAACGACACGGTTAATGTTGCCGCATTGTTAACACTTGATTCTGTACAGGGGAGCGGCAAGTCGGTAACAGAGATTTTGCAGGCGGCCGCGATGACGAATTCAAATCTGGCGGCTCGTTTAGCAGAAGGGGAAGCCATTCAGGGAACCCAAGTGTCTGTTGCGCCTTTGCAATTGTCTCATGTCCCGGAACCGTGGTCCGATTATCCGCATATTGGGGATACTATGATGGTCATTCCACCTCTGTGCGGAGACGGGATGTCCGTTGCCCTTCGTTCTTCGATCGTGTGCGTGCGGTGGACAGATGCATACCTTAAGGACGAGGTTGACTATACCACATGGCAAAGCGAGTATACACTCGAAGCGAATCGGGAGTTCGCACCATTGCTTCGAAGAGCCAGAACGATTCAGAATCTTGCCTTCGCCAAAACCAACCGCTTTTATCCTGCTCTAGCTCGAATGTTTCCAGGATTGGCAACCTACGTTGTAAAAGCGACGAGACTGTCTGAGATGAGATAAGCTGCCGAGAGCAGCTTTTTGTCGTTACTACAGGTGTTCAAAACAAGGATTCACAACATTTTGTATGAAAAAGGAGCATGACTCTTTGGCAAATTGAAAAATGCTCGTATAATAGAGTCTAATGTATCAATAGAGCTAGAACTCAGATAGATTAGATGCCGAGAGGATGTTACTAAAGATGAATTATACCTTTTCCAACCGGATTGCATCACTGCAACCGTCTATTATTCGTGAGATTTTGAAAGCTTCTTCAGGTCAAAATGTAATCCCATTCTCAGCAGGCAATCCTGCGCCAGAAACGTTCCCGATCGAAGCGATTCGTACCTTCACCCAGTCGATTCTGGAACAAGATCCGGTTACCGCGTTGCAATATGGCATTACGGAAGGATACGTACCGCTTCGTGAAGCACTCCAGCAACACCTGGAACAGAATTTCAACACAGGTAAGCCGTCTGACCAACTTTTTATCGTGTCAGGGGCACAACAGGGGATTGAGCTTGCGTGTAAAGTGCTGTGTAATGAAGGCGATACAATTATCTGCGAAAGTCCCAGCTTTATCGGTTCTCTGAATTCCTTCCGTGCTTCCGGTGCGAAGCTGGCAGGGGTTCCGATGGAGACGGACGGTATGGACATTGATAAACTGGAGCATGCGCTGCAAACCGAGCCGAATGTAAAAATGATCTATGTTATTCCTAGTTTCCAAAATCCTACAGGTGTAACCACCAGTCTGGAGAAGCGCCAAGCGATCTATGCACTGGCTAAGAAGTATGGTGTTATGATTCTGGAGGATAATCCATACGGGGAGCTTCGATTTAAGGGTGAGGATGTGCCAACGATTAAGTCTATGGACGAAGACGGCTTGGTCATCTATGTCGGATCGTTCTCCAAAATTTTGTCGGCCGGACTGCGAGTTGGCTTTGTACAGGCGCCGCATGAAGTCGTGGAGAAGATGGTTGTAGCCAAGCAGGGGGAAGACGTACATACAGCGATGCTTCCGCAGATTCTGGCTCATCGTTTTATGACGGAGTATGATTATGCAGGGCATATCAATCTTATTCGTGATGTCTACCTCCGAAAGGCTACACTTATGATGGACAAACTACAAGAGCATCTAGGCGATGCTGTGACCTATACTCGTCCAGATGGCGGACTGTTCCTATGGTGTGATCTGCCTGCTCATGTACCGATGGTGGATTATGCCAAAACTGCTGCTGCGCAAGGTGTAGCTGTAGTACCAGGAAATGCGTTCCTCGTGAATGAGCAAGATCCGTGCAATGCCATTCGATTGAATTTCTCAACACCGTCAGACGAACAAATTGTTAAAGGTGTGGAGATCCTTGGACAAGTGTTAAGGAACTCGTTCTCGTAAAAAAACAAATTTATGACGAAGCCGCCCATGGGCGGCTTTTTGTATGATCAGATTAGCCAGTCGTCATTATTGGGTTCGTAAAACAAGCGAAGATAGAGGTTATAAGTCTGGTACAGCATTTCATAACCGAATATTTATCTGCACGCCAGCAAACATTAAAATCTTGTTCAATGTTGACAGAAGTCTACGTGGCTACTATAGATGACTTATGTGCATTGACACAGATGAGCAAAGGAAACTTATACCATCACTTTAAAAATAAAGAGGTACTGTTTCTCCAGCTGCTTACTCAGCATACTGAACAAATGTCACAAAAATGGCTTCGTTTGATGGAGCATACTTCGTCTCCCAGCGAACAGCTGCTTGAAATGGCTGATTTATTCGGAAGAGATTGTGAAAGTCCATTAATCCAGGCGCTTGAAGAGTATTCCAGAACACTTTCTAGCGAATCCGAGTCATTGACTACATTAAAGGAGATCACAGAAGTAGCCTATACTGCAATTAGGCAGGTGTTGCAGACGGAGATGAATACGCGGCTCTGCATGTCAAAGCGGTTAAGTTGCTTTTAAAGGGAATTGCTATAGGTTGACCAGGGAGTCGTCACTATTCGGTTGTTTGTAGGGTACAAACATTTTACCGAGTAGACGACTCTTTTTTAGTCTTTTAATTGTCCACCAGCGCACTCAATTCTGCCCGAAATACATTCTGGCCCTTTTGGTTATATGTACTGAGCAATACCGTCACCGTGCCATTCCCGGTTCGTCTCGGACGAAGTTCGGTGACTTCAGCGATAACGTGAAGTTCATCCCCTGGATAGACAGGTTTCAAAAATTGAATATGGTTCATACCAGTGCCAGCGATAATATGCTCACCATACACGCCAACATCGATCCATAGTCGGAACGTGACATTCAGGGTCTGCATGCCTGATGCAATCAGATCTCCGAAGCGTCCTTTTTTCGCTTTGTCCTCATCCAGATGCATATATTGCGGATCGTAAAGTTCGGCAAAATGAAGAATGTCCTCCCTCGTTAAGAGAACCGATCCGGTTTCGTAACGCTGTCCTAGTTTAAAATCGCTGAATTTCATGTTTGACCACTCCGATTTCTTTGGATTTACTTAGCATATATTAACATGCTTATGTTCAATCTCCCTAACCATTGAGATCAGAAATTTGGATGTTTGGTCCTATTTTAGATAGAATATGAGAAACGGGGAAGTACATGCAGGCATAAGTATAGAAACATGAGGCAGATGTGTATGGAAAAAAGAGGAGGCAAATGACATGGGCGTACCTACTTTTCTCGAAACAGGTCACATGGCCGAAGGGTTTCCCATTCGGTTAATTTATACAGGTGCAGAATTCAATTATGCGGCACATTGGCATGATGAAGTGGAACTTGTTATCGTGACTGGAAAACATGCACGAATCGGTGTAAATGAGCAAATTTTTGAACTGAACCAAGGGGATATGGTTCTAATCAAGCCGGGGGACGTGCATTATTTTATGCCAGGCACCGGAAGGCTGACGATTTTGCTGTTTCGGCTTGAATTGTTAACCGGGAGCTTTACGAGTGAAGCGGAGATGCAAGAGCTGGGAACACTTTTGAATCAAACGTCCATCATTCCGTCGGGCAGTCAGTCCAACCCGGGTCCTTATATTGATGCGATTGCCGTGGAGAAAACAAATCAGAAACCCGGTTACCGCTGGATTATGGTATCTCGGTTATATGATCTAATCGTCTTGTTACTACGTACCACGCCCCCGGCTTCACAAACGGATTCGTCGCCATGCTGGCCTTGCGTATCTTCCAAAAAGTTCGAGTTTCTCGAATCCGTATGCGAGTATTTGGAAGAGCACTATGCCGAGCCGATTAAGCTGGAGCAGGTGGCAGAACATATGAAGTTCAGTAAGTTCCATATCTGCAAACTATTCAAAGAAATCAAGGGCATAACGTTAATGGAATATTTGAATCATTTTCGCATTATTAAGTCGGAGTGGGCGCTTTTGTTTCGTCAGGAATCCATTTTGGAGATTGCGATCAGTCACGGATTCAACAATGTGAACTCCTATAATCGTCTTTTTAAAAAATATAATAACTGCACGCCGTCCGAATTTCGCAAACGTCATCGTTCCAATATCGCAAAATATCAAGGATGATTGACAATATTTGTGGAGAAAGCCATCGCTCAAATTCTTATACTCAAATAAATTGTAAGCGTTTCCTTTTCAGGGAGGGTACTTTTATGAAGAGATGGTTTAAGCGGTTTGTTGTACCAGTCACGCTGCTTGCAAGTTCTATACTCTTGCTCGTCGGTTGTCAGACAGGTGCATCCAATCAAGCGAAGCAACAGGAGATTACGGTCTGGAGTTTTACGGATGAGGCAGGCTATGCGATTGAGAAATTCGAAGAGAAGTATCCAGATATCAAAGTGAATTTCGTTAATATTCCAGGCAACTTTTACCTGACCAAGCTCAAATCAGCACTTCAGACCAGTTCCAAAGCACCCGACGTGTTTATGATTGAAAATGCAAATATTCGGGAACTCATTGATGTACCATATTTGGAAAATTTATCAGCTGCACCATACAATGCAAACGAGTTAATTAAGGAGCAGTACCCTTTTGTTCAGGCTAATGAGCAGGATAGTGAGGGGAACGTTCGCGCCATTGGATATCAAGGTACACCTGGTGGCATCTATTATCGCCGTGATCTGGCGAAGGAATATCTGGGTACCGATGATCCAGAGAAAGTCAGCGCCCAGATTGATACATGGGAGAAGATTTTTGCTATCGGAGAAAAGGTTCAAGAACAAAGTGGCAACAAGGTACATGCACTGGCGAACTGGAACGGGATAGCCAACTCGTACGGTGGCATTCCTTGGGTGAAAGATGGGAAGCTCGTCATTGATCCTACGTATATGAAGGTGCTTGATCTGGTGCGTGAGGCAAGGGAGCGGCGTGTACTTGGTGAGTACGAGGATGGAAGTGCAGGGTATGCAGCGTCCATGCAAAAAGGTGAAGTGATGTTCTATCCTGCGGCGACTTGGGGATTGCAGTTTACATTCAAAGCAAACGCACCCGATACCGAAGGGTTATGGGGTTTGGCACACGGGCCTTCGTCCTTCAGTTCAGGAGGGACTTACATCGCGATGTATAACAAGAGTGATCAGAAGGATGCCGCCTGGAAATTCATTGAATTTTACAACTTTAATCACGAATTTCTGACGGGACTTGCCAAGGAGCAGGATTACTTTACGAGTAACATGGTCGTGAATGACCAGCTTGCAGACTCGCTGACTTCAGCCTATCTGGGTGGACAAAAGCATTTTGAATTTTTCTCAGAGGCCGCCAAGCAGGTTCCGGTGTATGAACGCACTAAATATGACGGTATCATCAGCAATGATATCTATCGAAACTTGCTGCAGTTGTATCTAAACGGCGATATTCAGACGAAGGAAGAAGTGGTGAAACGCATCAAACGTGACGTGCGCTTAAGGTTCCCAGAATTAGAGGTAGAGTAAGTTGAACAAATATGGTTACACAAGCACTCCGATGACAGAAGAGTCTTTCAATCGCTGTTATCCCCAAATTTTTCTGATTCCCTTTCTAAAAGGGGAAAATCCGGTGATAAAGGCGACCGCTTCGCTTTTCCAGCTTTCTTCTGTCCTCTCCGTTGATTGTGTAAACGCTTAGTTAAACTTAATGGAAGATAAATTAATAAGAGCAGTCATTTTCCAGGTTGATGATTGGAGGACAGCACATGTTTGCCAAGACAATTCGAAAAGACCATTACGGGTACTACTTTATTGCTCCTTTTTTTATCGTGTTTGCCATCTTCGGACTGTATCCGATTCTCTACTCGCTATATATCAGTTTCACGAATTTCGACGGGATCACAACACCTGAGTTCGTCGGAATTGGTAACTATGTCGCGGTGCTTCAAGACCCGCTTTTCTACAAAACATTGTTTAATACACTCTTCATTTGGGGTGTATCGGTAGTACCACAACTGACGGTCTCCCTTGTACTTGCTTTTATTTTGAACGACAAGTTGTTAAAAGGACGGGATATTTTCCGGGCGGTATACTTCTTCCCTAACATCGTTACGGCTGCTTCGCTCGGTTTGCTTGTCAGTCTGATCTTTGATTGGCAGTCGGGTGGACTGAATCATTTTCTCGTGCAGACAGGGATAATTCAAGACCCGATCAATTGGAAAGATGACCCTTGGTTTATGCGGCTAATCGTGTCATCCATTCTGTTCTTCCAGTACTTTGGTTATTCAATGGTCATCTATCTGGCTGGATTACAAGGGATAGATCCAGCGCTGCAAGAAGCTGCACAAATCGATGGTGCCAAGAAAAAACATATTTTTCTGCACATCATCGTGCCGATGCTCAAACCTATTATATTGTTTCAGATTATTACCTCGATCATTGGGGGCATTCAGATCTTTGACCAGCCGTTTACGTTGACCAATGGTACAGGAGGGCCGGACCGTGCGGCAATGACCAGCATCATGTACCTATATAATGTAGCGTTCCAAAGTACACGTTTTGGTTATGGAGCTGCCATTGCATTTTGTCTGTTCATCATTATTATTCTGTTATCGGTTGCATCCTTCATCATGACCAAACGGAAGAGCCGTTCATAGGGAGGGAGAGATTGTATGCCAACTGCTAAAGTTGCCGCGCAGCGAGAAGCCGTAGTTCAACATCATGCGCTTCGTCAGCGGCTGACATTGGGGAAAATCCTCATTTATCTGTTTCTGATCACCCTCGCTGTATTGTGTGTGATTCCGTTTTACCTGATGCTGATCTATTCTACACATAACAATGCGTCGATTGCTTCAAGCTTTACGTTTCTTCCGGGTGCGTTTCTGATAGACAATTATGTGAATATGGCTTCAAAAATCAACATTTGGCGTGGCTTTGCCAACAGTTTCTTTATCGCTGGCAGCTCTACAGTGCTGTCGCTGTATATCGGTGCTTTAACGGCTTATGGTTTTGCCAAGTTTAACTTCAAAGGACGCACCGGATTGTTTCTGTTTCTGCTCGCCACGATGATGGTTCCGGGTCAACTGGCGCTAATCGGGGTATACCGGTTGTTCAGTACACTTGGCCTGCTGGACAGTTATGCGGCGATTATTTTACCCGCGGCGGCGAATGCCTTTAACGTATTTTTCATCAAACAGTTTATGGAAAGCAGTATTCCGGATGAGATCATTGAGTCGTCAAGAGTAGACGGTGCAAATGAGTTCAGGACGTTTAATCAGATTGTACTGCCCATCCTTGGGCCAGCGATCTCGGCTCTGGGGATTTTCACCTTTATCGGGTCATGGAATAACTTTCTGACACCACTCGTACTCTTTTTCTCCTTAGATAAGTATCCGCTACCCGTCTTGGTCGCTCTCGTTCAGGGCTACTACGGTATGGATTACGGATTGTTGTATCTGGGCGTAGCGATTTCGATATTGCCGATTATTGTTGTGTTCGCCGTATTTTCGAAGCAGATTATCGGAAGCGTTGCACTGGGTGCTGTAAAAGGATAGCTACTACACACAATCTGTGCAGTGGCAGTTAAATGTTAGTTTAGAAGAGAGTCGCTCACGGAGCGGCTCTTTTCGTCGTTCGGATTGCATATTTCTGGTGAAGGAAGCAAATGATATCTTTTACTGAGAATACTTGGACGAATCGGCGGAAAGGGGGGAGCCCATGAGTCAAAACAGTCAAAATACAAATACCAACTCAGGAACAAACTCAAACACGAACTCAAGTACAAATACCAACTCAAGCACAAGCACCACGGAACAACAGGATTCGAAGCAAGGTACAGAGCGGTCAACCGAACAAAATATGAAACAGGATACAAAAGAAGAAAAAAGACAAGAACAAGATCAAGATCAGCAAGAAAAAGAAAAAGAAAAAGAAAAAGAAAACGACGAAAACAGCGGAAACAGCGAAAAATCAAAACAGAATAAGGATCAAAACGCGAAGAAAAATACGGATCAGGATTCAAACGAGAAAGAGAAAGAGAAGAAGAAAGAGAACAAAGAGAACAAAGGCAAGGATCAATCGGATCAAGAAAAACAAGAAACGCAGCAGGACTTGCCCTTAACAGGAGATTTGGTTATTGATGAAGAGACATTACGCGCCGTATTTACGGACTGTTCCGATGTCATATTTCATTCATTCGAGACCGCGGGCTTCACCTCGGCACTATGTGTATATTGTGTGGGTTTATGTGATACGGAGCGGCTTGAGCGTCAGGTGCTAACGCCAGTTCAGGAGATTGGCATGGAGGCTGCTCAGGTTCCTCTATCTTCCGTAAAAACCGTTGAAACGTCGAAAGAGGCCGCAGAAGCGATATTGGAAGGAGAAGCACTTCTGTTGCTGGAAGGCTCCAATGTCGCAACAACGTATCCGCTTTATAAAGCCGCTAATCGTTCGACAGAAGAGCCTCTAGCTGAATCAACGGTTCGTGGTGCAAGGGACGGATTCACTGAATCGCTCGCAACAAATCTTTCTTTGGTTCGTAAACGGCTCAAAACACCTGCACTAAAATTCCGAACACGCACCGTTGGAGAAAGCTCCAATACCAGCATTGCACTTGCGTACGTAGAGGGTATTATTGATGCCTCTCTGGTGAAAGAGGTGGAGCAGCGACTGGATCGGTTAAGAGTCCGGGACATTCTGGAAAGTCAGTATATTGAGGAAGATATCATCGATCAGCGATTCTCTCCTTTTCCTCAAATGATTGCTACAGAACGTCCGGACGTGGTGGCCTCCAATCTGATGGAAGGGCGATTTGCGATACTGGTGGACGGAACACCGTTCACACTGGTTGCCCCTGTAACGTTGTTTTCCATGCTGCAGTCGCCTGAAGATTACTATCAATATGTGTTTATGAGCGTATTCCTCCGCTGGCTGCGATACGTATTTTATGTTTTGTCCTTGTTGTTGCCTTCGGCTTATGTCGCGATCACGACCTATCACCAGGAGATGATCCCTACAGTGCTGCTACTCAGTATCGCTAGGGCCAGAGAGGAGATTCCTTTTCCCGCACTTGTAGAGGCACTGATTATGGAAATCGCCTTTGAAGCGCTCCGGGAAGCCGGTGTTCGCCTGCCGAAACAGGTAGGTTCCGCGGTCAGTATCGTTGGCGCACTGATCATTGGACAAGCTGCAACCACGGCGGGTATCGTCTCCGCTCCGATGATTATTATCGTGGCGATCACAGGGATTGCGTCCTTTATGATCCCTCGTTACTCTGCTAGCATATCGACACGACTTCTTCGTTTTCCCATTATGATTTTGGCTGGAACGCTGGGCTTAATCGGGGTTATGTTGGGCATCATTTTGATCGTCATTCATTTGAGCAGCCTTCGCTCATTTGGTGCACCGTATCTGTCTCCGGTTGCACCAACGAATGCCAAAGGGTTGAAGGATCTGTGGTGGCGTCCAGCACCTTGGAACAAGCCGCGATAGGGATTAGATTGCATTAAGGATGTAGGAGAGGGCGGGAAGATTCATGTTAACTGACCAAGGAAGAATATCGGAGACACAGCTGGCGTTCATGATCTTCCCGGCTGTTATTGCCACTGCGATCTTGTCTGTACCTGGAATTACAATGCATTATGCCGGACATGATATGTGGTTATCTCCTATTATTGGATCGGTTATAGGACTTGCCGCCATTGGTATATCACTTGGACTAGCACGGATGTACCCCGGAAAATCGCTCATTGAATCCAGTGTGCTCGTGGCTGGTCTCATTCCAGGCAAGCTAGTCGGACTTATTTATATTTTGTTCATGCCTCATCTAACCGGGCTGATTATAAGAGAATATGGTGAGTTTATCGCCAATAATGCACTTCCGCGCACACCGATGTTTGTAATCATGGGCACGATGATGCTCGTTTGTGCGATTAATGTCAGACTTGGCATAGAAGTGGTTGGCAGGACAGCCCAGGTTTTTGTAACACTGGTCATGGCTATGCTGGGTCTCGTCTTCGTACTGCTCATTGGGGAATTGCACCCGTCAGAATTGTTTCCTTTTATGGAAAATGGGCCGATGCCTGCCGTCAAAGGAGCGCTCGCTCCTGCCGCCTGGTTCAGTGAATATATCGTAATTGCCTTTCTCCTGCCGTATGTAAATCGCCAAAAAAGAACCGCTCGTGTGATGCTCGGCTCTTTATTGACAACAACGATAGTGATGACCGTTATTAATGTGGTTTGTCTCTTTTTAATTGGAGATTTGACCGATACATTTGTTTTCCCGGTGATGATCGCTGCCCGGTACATTACGATTGCAGACTTTCTACAACATATTGAATCCCTCATAATTGCCGTGTGGATCTTTGGTATGTTTGTGAAGGTTTCCGTATTTCTATATATATCTGTGACGTCCACAGCGGAATGGTTCGGTCTGAAGGATTACAAGCCCCTAGTGAGCCCGCTTTCCTTTCTCTGTATGATTTTTTCGTTTTGGGTAGCTTCGAGCAGTTCGGGGTTATCCAGTTTGGTAAGTCCTTCAGCCAATTTGTATACGATCGCCGTTTTACTGGTTCTTCCAGGGGTGACTTACGGGATAGCTTGGGTGAAAAAGGGGTGGGCTTATGTGCGAAAAAAACGTACGGATGGCTGATCCCATGAAAAAAAGAATGATCTCTGCATGCAATACTTGGCTTCTTATCTGTTTTTGTTGCACATTACTCACGGGATGCTGGGATCGGATTGAGATTAATGATCTCGCGATAGTACTGGCAACCGGAGTGGATTACAAAAATGATCAGATCGAACTGACATCACAGATCTTTATTCCCCGTAAAGCTGGGGGAGGAGACAGCACGGGGAGTGGAGGCAGTCCAAGCGGGGTAACACTAACTCGATCGGCTGAAGGTCATACCATTGCAGAGGCTTTGAATCGCTTGCAACGGAAAGTGCCGAGAAATATGTTTTGGGGACACTGCGAAGTAATTGTGATTAGCGAAGACGCCGGAAAAAAAGGCATACGCGAATTTATCGATTTTTTCCTTCGATACCCCCAGATCAGGGAACATGCTTATGTTTTTTCAACACCTGACCCTGCCAAAAACATTCTTGCCTTGCTGGACCCATTGGAACGAAGCTCTGCGGAATCTTTGCGTGAGATGGCCAATATGAAACTAGGTACACGGATAACCGTTCTGGAACTCGCTCAATCCATTGAAGGCCCTAACCAATCTGTCATTTTGTCCCGTATGTTGACTCTTGCACCTGACGAGGGACAGGATAAATTAACAACGACGCCATATATCAAAGGACTAAGTCTTTATAAGGGCGATAGGTTTAATCGGAGTGTACAGGAGCCGTTAACCGTTGGCATTTTAATGCTTGCTAATGAATTAAACAACATCATCATGCCTGTAAATGTAGAGCCTGAGAGAGGTTCCTTTTCGATCCAGCCGCTAGAAGTGAAGACGATTTTGAAGCCGAAAATTTCGGGTTCACAGTGGAGCATGCAGGTGGATGTACAGGCAAGGGGAGAGGTGTTGTTGAATACAACCAACGGGGATCTCACAGATCCTGCTGTGTTGAAAAAGCTGGAGGAAACCTGGGCGTCACAATTGAAAGACATGGCAGAGTCGGCCCTTCGATTATCCCAGCGAGAGATGCGAACGGATCTGTTCAAGTTCGCGGTGGAGTTCCGCAGATATTATCCGAAACAGTGGAAGGAGCAGGAGAAGAGATGGGAGCAGATCTACTCTGAGCTTGATGTGGATATCCAGATTCATGCGCAGGTTGTACGTACAGGTAAATCTGCCGGGCCTCAGGGCATCCCGGATGAGCAGGGGAGATGAGCGATTAACTGTGGAAGTAATGCCATCACTCATGGGGATACGAGATATGATAGACAGAAGGTGATAAGTTATGAAAATTGCTTCTATGTTAGGTATTCTGTTGTTAGCCGGAACGATCATCTATGTGGAATGGAAACATAGCGAAGAAAAAAAAGTCCGGATGATTACAACAGGAGTCAGTGCTATCAGTGCGGTTATTGGCACGATCCTGTTATTTGATCCCCAGTTGCCGGGACCGGGTGTGATCATTAAGCTACTGTTTGGTGGTATAGATAAGGTGATGAAATGAAAAGAAAAGGTGATGGAGTATACAAAAAAAGCACGTTCCTTGTACAGTCAGTCAAGGAGCGTGCTTTTTCCTGCTTATTTTGAATTAGATTATGAAGTTCAATATAGCTATGAGAAGGTAGCTTTATTATTCCTTAATTACCGATGCTTGCACAGCAGATTGCATATCAGCGCTATACGTGCGGAATAGGCCAAGCCGCCAGAAGGCTGCACCCTTCAGATCGTAACGCTTGGCAAGTCCGAGCTTGTCCCCGACAGATGCAGGTGTCTCACTATTGATGTTGATGCCAAGCAAAATCTTTTCTTTGGGCACTCCTGCCTTGAGTGCGAGTGCAATTGCCTGATTGACCAGACTGTTCGGCTCCGCAACTTGAGCTTTGGTTCCTGCAGGATTATATTGGTAGGCCATAATGATAAGGTCATCCGCCAGCGTAGCCAGTGTTTTGTAATCATACCCTTTGTAGGCGCTATTGAGCGGAGGAACAGCCAGAGAGATGGCGATCTCTTGAGGTAGCGATTCCCTTAGCTGTTTCACATACTGATTCAGCAATTGTTGTTGCTCTACAGCGTCCAGTTTGAAGCCGAGTCCCTCAAAATCAAGCACAACCCCACCAAAGCCATACTCCTGAATGGCTGCTTGAATGCCTTCAATGGATTTTTGCCTTAAAGTGCTGTCACCCAGTACTTTAGTTAGCTCGCCATTTCCATCCAGCGCATACACCATCAAACTGGGCTGGATTTGTTGACTTGCCGCGTCAGCTACAATGGATTTAGGGGTTACTTCACCCGCGGCAGCAGGAACCTGATATTCTTTCCCTTCCAGTGTAAACGTACCATCTCGGTCAATGCGGCTCCATCCAAAAGCAACCGAATTCATAGAAGGTAACAGATCGATTTCATGGTAGGCTTTTACGGCATAGAACGCTCGGAGATGCATTTCACGTTGAGGTGATACCATAGAGACGGTTCGTGTAGCCTGATCCCAGCCTGTACGGACATCGAATTGGCTACTGAATGAACTCAGCGGAATAAGTACACGTCCTTCCCGTTGCACAGGTGCGGCAGGGAGATTCACTTTCTCTCCATTTACAGTAGCTGTCTTGCTTCCAACCTGAAGAACAACTTTCGTTGTTTTTCCTTTGGATGTGTTCACCGCGGTTATGGTCTGTGTTTTGTTGTTCCAGCTAATACCAATGCCGAGTGCTTCTCCGACCGTCCGGAATGGAACATAGGTTACTCCTTTATCAATCCGGGGTGCTGCATCGAAGGTTAAGGGTACATGATCCAATTGAACAGAGATCGCAGGGGCTGCTTGAAGTTTTTGGGATTGAGTTGCAGGTATACTGCCCATCATGGATATTACCATGGCGGCTGCCACAGCGATTTTCCCAGTACGTTGTATAAACATAAATAGGTGTACCTCCAGGCGTTGTGGTTTGGCGTAAATCTACCAAACTAATGAAATTTGGCAAATCTATCATAACAAAATTTTCATATTGTTCCAATACAAGAAAACATAGAATCTGCATAACACAAGCTGAATGGAAAGTATAGTGGAGTATATGGTGTGAAAGGAGTGTGACTCTTTGCCGAACTCTACAGGGTTTATCTACAATCCAACTTCAGGTCCGACACAGTCTACACAAATTATCGTCACTTGCATTAACGATTCGTTGAATGCTCCTGTCAGTGTTGAATTGGAGGTATTCAGGTGGGATACAACTCAATTGACTCGGATTCCTATTGGTCATGATTTAGTTGAAATCTTGCCGCAAGCAACAAGGACTTTCATCTATCCGTTGATTAATGCTGCGTTTTTTGAAGTTCAAAGTGATTTCTTTAGCGCAACCAGTACGGTAATCCATGTCTATGGCGTTGATTCTACGGGTCAGATTATACAGCGCATTCTACAATCTGAAATGACGTTAATTGACCGATTCACCAATATCCCTTAGAAGAAAAGAGGTGAAGAGAATGGCCGTTGTAAATATTACTGGTGCTTTGGCGGGAAATCAGTTTGAACCCTCTATTGCAGTAAATATTTTAAATCCTAATATTATGTGTGTTGTTGCTGTAGATACCAGTACGGGACCAACGTTAACAGGATTTTATCGCTCCATCGACGGTGGAACGACATGGTCCACAACGGTTCTTCCGCAACCCGCAGGCTATTCGGGGGCGGAAGCACCAACCATCGACTATACGTTTCCGAGCACTTTTATCGTCACGGTGCATGTGTTTAACGGGATTAATGACGGGACCATTGTAAGTTATACTTCATTTGATGACGGTGCAACTTGGCAGCCGCCTATCATTGTACAATTAGGATTTGGAACAATCGTGCATAATGATGAACCTTTCATTGCTGTAGATCGCTCTCCTGGCAGTCCATATCGAGGCCATGCGTATGTAGGTTATACACCGCTTGCAACAACTTCTTCTGCTATTTTTACTCAAAGATCTGTTGATCAAGGAATCTCGTGGGAACCCCCGGATCGACAATCGAGTCCTCGTGGAATCCATGACCGGGCAGCTTTGGCCGTTGGCTTCTCCGGTGAAGTCTATGCAGGTTATATCATTACAGGGCCAGCCAGCCCTTCGGCATTGCTACGCATATCGTATGATGGGGGAATCAATTATCAACCGCCCATAGAACGGCAGTCTACGTTCATATCTTCCGTTGTGCCGGCGCCATCGCCGCTCCCTGTTCCGAACTATAATTTTCGAGTGCAGACCAATCTGAGTTTGGCAGCAGACATATCCATTGGACCGAACAGCGGTACCGTTTATGCCGTATGGAATGACGCTCGCGCGGGGTATACCGATGTTTTGCTTTGTGAATCTCCCGATGGACTTCTTTGGTCAGATCCAATAAGCATTACTAGCGCACCGCCAGGTACACAGAACTTTTTTCCTGCCATCACGGTGTCTCCATTTGCTGGAACCATTCGGGTAATCTATTACTCCAATCAAATTGACGGGTTCCTGCTTGATGTTTTTGTTGCCGAGTCCTTTGATGGCGGAGCAAGCTTCAGTAATCGCCGGCTAACAACGACCTCCTTTAATCCGAATGGTGTCTCCCCAGTGCCAACCGTTCTAATCGGTGACTATATTACAGCAGCTACATATGCTCCGGATAACCTGGCTGCCGTGTGGATGGCTACTACACCTCCGACAGGTAAGCTGGATGTTTATTTCGGAAATTAGCTGGACATATAAAAGCCCCAAACGTGTAATCTACAATACAGATGTAGATTACACGTTTGGGGGCGCTAAGCATTACATACGAGACCTTAATCTAAAACTTAATCTAAAGCGTTAATCTTAAACATTAATCCGAAACGATAAATCCGTCGAAGCTTTCAGGACCTACCCGGACCGTACCAAGCAGATTGGTACTGATAAAAGCGGTGTAGGTGATTTGCGGAGTTACAGGCGGATTATAATCATTGGCGGAAAAAATGATGACTTCAGGTACAAGCAATCCGTTCAGACCATACGTGTGATTGGCTGAATATATGAGAGGATCTGTCGCAACCGTGCCACGGACAATCGTAATTCGGACTTGGAAGAGAGCGAGTGGAAGCTGAACTGTAATCGTTCCTTTCATAGAAACTCTTGGATTAGGACCTGCCCCAGCAGTTAGTAACCCGATTTGTGCAAATAATGTAGGTGTATTGATGACAGGAATAGGAATGGCAATGGAATTAAATGTAGCTGCATTCAATGACACCCTTGCATCAAGTAATTGGGTCATGTGATATTCCTCCTTCACATTCAGATAGAATACTATATTCAATGAGGTCACATTCGCATGGACGAGCGCTCAGGACTAGCCAAATTAGGAAAGTTAGATGGAGTATTAAAGCAATTTTGAACGTATGTTTTGACACATTAAGAACGAAATGAGAAAATACCTTTCTATGATATGAAGAAAAAACAAATAATTTGAAGTTGGAGGCATAACGAGATGAACCAGCGTTTTAAAATAACGAGATCGATGCAGGAAAACAATCCGGAACAACATATTTCTTTGGAGGAGTGCAGCACATATTTTGCTACCAAGCCGGAGTTTACTTACTCCACAGTGCTAAATATCGTTGGCGCGGAGAGCACGATGACCATTGAGGGTGACTTTTTTATGTGGGAGCATGAAGGACAACAATACCCATTCCGATTGTATATGGGGGAGTTGTACGTTGCTATTTCGAATGAAGCGATTGTTCCGGTTATGATGGAAGCGGCATCGCAGCTGCATGCGGATATTGTAGAGGGATAGTTTTCTCGTGCTCCGAGTCGTACGATGAGCCAGGCTGAAAGAGGAGAACCTCTGTATTTCGACAAAATAATTAGCAGTAAACATCATACTCCATTGGTTAAATGAGACTAAAATACCATTTATTTTACAATTTTTAAATTGTAAAATGTGGATATTCCATTTACAGGAGGATGATCTGATTGAGAAGGTTAAGACCACTGCTAATTGTTTTGATGAGTGCGATTTTTGCTTTTGCTTTACCAGGAATTGGGCAGAGTACGACAGCTTCTGCTGCCACTGCGCGGACACCCATTGTTTTTGTTCATGGATTGACAGGCTCGGACAGTAATTTTGCCTTAATTGAAAGGTATCTGCGCGGTGAAGGATGGTCGAATAATGAGCTATTTGCCATTGATCTCCCGAGCAAAGCAGGGAATCAATTGTTGAATTCTGCGGCGATAAGCCGATTTGTGGACGATGTTCTTCGCCAAACGGGGCATTCCAAAGTTCATATCGTTGCACATAGCATGGGTGGAGCTAACAGCCTGTACTATATATTGAATCGCGGTGGCATAGATAAGGTGGATAAATTGATTACGCTGGGTGGGGCGAATCGGTTGACAACGAACAGCGCACCAAGCGGCATTAAAGTTACCTCAATCTACTCCACCAGCGACACCATTGTTTCGCCTCTTTTATCCAGACTGGACGGGGCAAACAATATTTCCGTTAGTCTGGTAACTCATATCGGATTGCTCTATAACTCAAGGGTAAATGCATTGATTAAGGCCGCACTCATCGAATAGCTGTGGTTGAAGAACTTATATACTCATCCTATATTAGCGGTATTAACAAGACTGACCACTCCTGGTCAGTCGTTTTTTTTTTTGTTCAAGAGTAAGGTGGTGCTTACAACCAAGGAAGTGGAAAGATCAAAAAACAACCAAAGGATGGAACAAGGACGCATGATCACGTCGTTGTTCTTTTTACGTTTGCATTTCAGGGTAGTGTAAATGCTTTTCAATCCATTCTTAACGATCTGAGCGTGATAAGATAGTATATTAGAATGAATAAAAACGGTTTGTGTTCGAGAAAGGCGGGATGAAATGTATCAGGTAGCGATATGTGACGACGACGAGCAGCAACGAGAATTGATGAGACATATGCTGACAGCGTTCTCGCTCAAAACCAATATCGAGTTTCATATCACCATGTTCAGTTCAGGAGAACAACTCCTGGCTCATTATAAGGATCAGAGAGAGACGTTTCACCTGCTTATTCTGGATGTAGAGATGGGTGGGTTGAATGGCATACAGACGGCACAGGAAATCAGAAAACTCAAGATCATGGATGTGCAGATCATGTTTTTGACCAGTTATCCCGAGTATATGGTTCAAAGTTTCGATGTGATGACGTTCCAATATTTGATCAAACCGATTCAAGAGGCTGTGCTGGAAGAGAAGTTGATCAAACTGCATCAGTATTATCAAGCTATGGATAAAAAGTATCTGGTGATTAAATCAGATTACGATGATTTGATGTTGAAATATGAAGATATTTTATGGATTGAGGTAATCAAAAGCCTCACGGTTAAAAACAAACTAAAGGTAATTACTCGTGATAACTCTTATGAAACGAAAGGTATTCTATCGGCTTATGCTGCAACGCTGACAGAGCATGGTTTTATGCAAATTCACCGATCCGTGCTTATTAATCTAATGCATGTACACAAGTTCACGGGGGCACAAGTCACGATGCTGGATGGAACCTCTCTGCCGATAGGTCGTTCCAAAATCAAAGAAGTCAAGGATACGTATACCAAATATATGATCATGAGGGTTCAATAAAATGAATATTTTGCATCTAGTACCCGTCATTTTGTTGACCCTGCTCATGACCTTTCAAGCCAATTATTACTTTGATGCTGTGCTGGGAAAATCCAGACGTAAACCTCGCAGAACGATTTATTTTGTTGTGTTTGTCCTGCTCAATTTCTTTTATTTGGCTACGCGATTACCTTCTTTTCTTTCGACCTTGCTTGCATTGATTTTTATCTTCACTCTGGCACAATCCTACCGGGTAGAATTAAAACTGAAGATTATGTTTACGGTTATGTATGCAGCGCTGTTAACCACGGTAAATATCATTTCAGTTTATGTTTTTAGTGTGATTGACGGCATCGACTACCTGAAAGTGCCTGTCTATGGCCCGGAAGCGATATGGTTGTTCTCCAAAGTTCTGCTGCTAGGATGCAGCATTATGTTTGTTGTGATCCCCATTGTTCATCTCATTGCCAAACGCAGGAGCTTCCGGGTGCACCATAGGTCTTATCTTTTATTTTTGATCGTTACTGCGATTACGGTGTACCAGATCAATGTCATTTCAATATATAGCGAAAAAAATATCTTTTATATTTTTTCGGTGCTGGGCTCCCTTTTTCTAAACGTATTTATTGTGTATGTGTTTGATAATATCGTGGAGAAGGCGCATCTCGCTCATGAAAATGAACAATTGCAGCGGCAGATGGATTACCAGGATGCCAACTACGAGAAGACCGTGCACAGTTTCAAAAGCATTAAAAGTATTATCCACGATATCAATCAGCAGTTTCTATATATCGAAGAGTGTGTGAAACGTAACGAACTTGCGGCAGCAACAGAGCATATGCATGTTACGATGAACACCATTGAGCATGCGTACCAACGTGTGAATAGCGGTAATCTGGTCATTGATGCTCTCGTTACAAATACGCTAACCGTCGGGCAGGCAAACGGCATTCGAATCGATACCCGCATCAATCTCCATTCTCAACACATAGGCATTGAGCGTTATGATTTGTGCGTGGTGCTCGGAAATATTCTAGACAATGCTGTTGAAGCATCCAAGAAAGTACGGGTCGCCGAGGATCGTTATATCGTAGTATCTATTCATTCTACAGCTTCTGCTCTGGTAATCCAGATTATGAACCATACCGCCCAACCGGCAACGGATCTGAAAAGTGACAAAACGGATTCAGAATTTCATGGTTTTGGCCTGACCAATATATCCAGAATATGTAGCAAATATGGAGGACATATGACCATTGAGCAAGGACAAGGGTCTTTTAACAATATGGTCGTTCTTCCTTACAACACAAACAACGTCTGAACTGTCGTTCAGGGGTTGTTTTTTTCCATTCGGGGTTCTTTTCCGCAGGCCACGTCTTTGCCAGGTATGATGAGTTCATTCAAGTATATCGATCTGAAGGAGGAAATCTGAATGAAAAGGATAATTACGGTTTTATGTGCGTTTATGCTTGTCATCATGCCTGTAGCAGATGTTAAAGCTGAGGCGACAGAAAAGCAGACAACCCAAGCGAAAGCTAAACAACTTGCTGACATGCTGGTTCAGAATTATGGCGTCACAAGTATGCAATATGCGATTATGGACAAAGGTGAAATGATTTTATCTGACGGTGCTGGATTTCATGATAAGGCGAGCCAGAAAGCCGTGGACAAAGATACCATGTACGGTATAGGCTCCGTAAGCAAAATGGTGGTGACAACTGCGGTCATGATGTTGGTCGATTCTGGTAAGGTTGACTTGGACCAGCCACTTACTACGTATATTACCGATTTCAAAATGGCAGACCCCCGCTATAAAGAAATCACACCGCGTATGTTAATGAATCATTCATCCGGGTTGTATGGTTCGCAGTATGGAAACAGCATACTGTTTGATGATAACGACACACGCAATCATGATGAACTACTGATCAAACTTCAGGCCGAACGTCTCAAGTCTAAACCCGGGGAATACTCCGTTTATTGCAATGATGGCTTTCAATTGCTGGAGATTCTGGTTGAGCGCGTGAGTGGGCAAAGTTACAGTAAATATGTGGAACAGTATATCAGCAAGCCGCTGGAACTGAACTCAACGAAGACGCCACTTGATTCCTTCAATAGAGACAGGTTGGCTGAGACATATTGGCCGACGCTCAAACCTAAGATGCCAGTTGAAAATGCAAACATCATCGGCACCGGGGGTATTTATTCAACGGCTGAGGAGTTGACACAATTTGCAGAGGTGCTGATGGGCAACCGCCCGGATCTTCTATCCAAGGCTTCGGTTACTGCGATGCAAAGTCCAGAATATCGCAAAGGCATATGGGTGTCTGACGAAATCAATTCGTTCAACTACGGACTCGGCTGGGATGCAGTAGAACTTGCTCCATTCAGTGAGTATGGCATTAAAGCACTGACCAAGGGCGGCGATACGATCATGTATCACGCTTCATTAATTACGATTCCAGAGCACGACATATCCATGGCTGTGTTATCTTCAGGTGGATCTTCTGTTTTTGACCAGATGTTTGCCTCTAAAGTGTTGCTGGAAGTACTGAAGGAACAGGGCATTATTGACAACATTAAACCGGATCGCACCTTCTCTGTCCCAGTCCAGACCGAGATGCCTGCTGAGTTGAAAGATTACTCCGGTTTGTATGGAACCGTTGGTGCAACAACGGAGATTAATATTCAAGACGGAGCATTCACCTTACCAGCTATGCTGGGCGGACTAATTGCTGAACAAAAGTATGTGTATACAGGTGACGGGTATTTTACCGGCAAGGACGGAAGCGTGAAGGTGAGTTTTGTAAAGGAGCGGAACGCCAAGACCTATGTTAAAGTCCAAGGATATCTTAGCTTGCCGGGACTGGGACAGATGGGCATGAGCACGTACGATTATCAAAAGCTGGAGCCTAACAAGCTGGATGCAGTTACCCAAGAGAAGTGGGCTGCACGGAACGGTGTGAACTATTTTGCGCTGGACGAAAAAATCACATCGCTCTTCTACCTGGTTCCATCACAGCTTATTAAAAATTTTAAGGTCAACGCAGAGCATGGCTATGTAAATGGGACGCAAATCAAGGATGCCAATTATGCCGTTAATGTTGCGGAGATTCCAGTCATGAATGGCCGAGATGCATTCGACTTGGAATTAATGATGAAAAAAGATGCTGAGATTCTCACGCAGAACGGACAGCAGTACATCTCGGAAAAGGCGATTCGGCCTATTTTCAGTGGGAAATCAGGAATTGCGACTATACCAGCTAACGGTCAAGCTCGATGGTATGCGATTGACGGGAAATCAGCTGAAAAAACGATAACGGTGGATTCTCCTAAGCACGGCGGTTATGCGGTTTATGATGATCAAGGTCAGGCGCTACAGTTCTCTATCGCGACTGGTGAACAGTCCACGAAACTTCCGAAGAAAGGCTTTATCGTATTTGGAGGTAACGCCGGTGATGTTTTCCACATTCGTCTGAAATAAAGAGAATAGAAATGGTTAAATGTTTCAGTACATTTAAATATATGTATATGGATAAAGCCGCCGAATGGCGGCTTTTTTGTTCATCCTGATGGCGAATGAAGATCAATGGTGAATTTTCAGGATAGACGTTTTAAGGGGCATGATTTGACTTCGAGTTTACTCTAGGGTGTAGACTGATTATAGAAGTCCTAATAGGGATAAATACTATAAGCAGTTACAAGTGCAAATATGAAGGAGCTGAGTCAGATGAACATAAACAAAGAGACAAGAACAGTTCAGCATAACATACATTCAGGTTTTGACAAGAGTAGTACAGCGGATGAGGTAGTAAACGGACTGGATCTGTCAGGGCATCTCGCTTTAGTGACAGGCGGATATTCCGGTCTGGGATTGGAAACAACACGTGCATTGATTCGAGCGGGAGCACACGTTGTTGTGACTGCGCGCAGACCAGATGTTGCCCGTGAAGCTCTGGCTGATCTTGAGAACGTGGAAGTGGACGAGCTTGATTTGGCTGACTTGTCCAGTGTTGCTGCATTTGCGGAACGTTTTCTTGCAAGTTCACGCAGTATTGACATGTTAATCCTGAATGCAGGTATCATGGCCTGTCCAGAGACCCGGATTGGTCCGGGATGGGAAGCGCAGTTTGCTACGAACCATCTGGGACATTTCGCGCTAACCAATCAATTGTGGCCTGCGCTGGTCAGTGAAGGTGGAGCCCGTGTCGTTTCGCTTTCCTCTGCAGGACATCATTTCTCCCCAATCCGCTGGCATGATATTCATTTTGAACAGGGATACGAGAAGTTTCCGGCATACGGTCAGTCCAAAACAGCGATCAGCTTATTCACGGTAGAACTCGACAGACTTGGCAAGCAGCATGGAGTTCGTGCATTTGCTGTACATCCGGGTGGAATCATGACTCCATTACAGCGTTATATGCCCAAAGATGAGATGGTTGCTCTCGGTTGGATTGATGAATCCGGCAACGTGGCTAATCCGGGGTTCAAATCACCGGAGCAGGGTGCAGCAACCCAGGTGTGGGCTGCGACTTCTCCCAAGCTTGAAGGCATGGGCGGTGTGTACTGTGAAGATTGCAATATCAGTGAGATGGCTCCCGAAGATGGCGGTTTTTACGGCGTGAAGCCATATGCGATTGATGCAGAACAGGCGGAGCGCTTATGGGCGTTATCTGCTGAATTGACAAAGACGGATATTCCGGATAACGATCGTGGATGAAGCGGACTTCTATTCAGAAGATAGAGAAGTTTAAGAATATGTGTTAGAATGTTCAAGCGCTGCGGGTGATAAATCCGCAGCGCTATTGCTTTTTTTGATGCCGTACAATCCGAAAATGGTTGTTCATGTATAATTTAACTTGTATTCAAGTATCTATTCAGTAAACAGGCGAATATCATGATAGTATAGGGTTGAATTTCATCGGCCTGTAAAGGGAAATATAAGGAAATATAAGTTGAACTATTTATTTACACATGAACGAAGAGGACAGAAAAAACCTGAAAAAGCAAAGCGGTAGCCTAAAAGCTTTCTGTAAGAAAGCTACATCGGAAGCATAAGCTCAGCGGATTTTTTCCTTTGGAAAAGGGAATCAAAAAAATCTGGGGATAACAGCGATTGGAAGGTTATTCTGTCATCGGAGTGGATAGTGTAAATTCTTTGGTTCAACTTATATAGATTGTCATTGGAGTGTGTTTCGATTTACAATGTAGGAATCATGTTCTTTTTGAAGAACGCAGGGAGAGAAAATCATGAATATTTTTGAAAATCACATACCTAACGAAAAAGTAAAATTTAATGAACCGCTAAAAAATCATACGTTTATCCAAATTGGAGGCAAGGCCGATATTCTCGTGCATCCAACGACGGTGGAGGAGATTACCAAAGTGGTTGAAATTGCGAACAGCCATCAGCTGCCGCTGACCGTTATTGGTAAAGGCTCCAACGTTATTATTAAGGACGGAGGCATCCGGGGAGTCACGATTTCGCTTAGCCGCTTCGATCAGATCGAAGTCAGTGGAACACGTATCATGGCACAGAGCGGCTCCGATATTATTGACGTATCCAGAGCCGCTTTGGCACATAGCCTGAAGGGTATGGAATTCGCCTGTGGCATTCCTGGCAGTACAGGAGGCGCTCTTTACATGAACGCTGGCGCTTACGGCGGTCAGATCGCGGATGTCATTGAAAAGGCGACGGTCATTACCCGTGAAGGCAACGTTGTTGTTATCCCTCGTGAAGAGATGAAGCTGAGTTACCGCAACAGTCTTTTCAAGATGGATCATTATATTATTTTAGATGCCGAGTTTACGCTTAACGAAGGGGATCAGGAGGAGATCTCTAGCAAGATGAAGGAATTAACGTTCCTGAGAGAATCGAAACAGCCATTGGAATACCCTTCTTGCGGAAGTGTGTTCAAACGTCCAGAAGGACATTTTGCCGGTAAACTAATTCAGGATTGTCAATTGCAAGGCACTCGCATCGGTGGGGCTGAAATCTCGACTAAACATGCTGGATTTATCGTGAATGTGGATCACGCCACTGCCAAGGATTATGAGGATCTGATTCAGTTTATTCAGAAAAAGGTGTGGGACACGTTCCAGGTGGAATTAGAAACTGAAGTGATATTCCTTGGAGAATATTAATTCAGGCACAGTTTATGAAGACTGGGGTACTAAAGCACATGTAAGCCATGACTAGAATATGAGTCGTTAATAAGATGGAGCCGCCATATGGCGGCTTTTTTGCTATATCTTATAAGAAGCGAAAAAACGATTATGATAATTTTGGTAATATTAGATGGGTTTATATGTTATATTGTTAATTTATCTGTTTTCAAGAAGGAGGCTCGAACATGAGTAAAGAAAAAGGAATGACTCTCAATATTATAGTCGCAACGATAGCGCTCTTAGTACTCTCAGTGATATCCGTAAACACATATATGTATTTAAAAGAAAAACCGGGTGGTCTGGCGGATCAGACATTGTCCAAAGCTATGGGGCTGGACGAAACCATGTCGATTCCGATCGGCAGTACGCCAGAGGATGCAGTTCAACAATTAAGAGCGTCGACTCCTAATGTCCGTGTAGTTCATCAGGAGCCTGTGGACGACGGTATGATCGTGTTTACGCAGAGAACGAACAGTGAAGCATCAAGTAATATGCAGCTGGAGTACGTACGAAAAAATAGTTTTGGCTGGAAGTGGGTGTGGGGCGGAGGTTATGGAATAGGAGATATAGATCCGTCTGAGTATGCATTGTATTATATGAACTTACCGAAGCTTGAAGGGATAGAAACTCCTTTTCCAATGGTGTTTGGTACAATCGAGCATCCGGGTATCCAGCGTGTAACTGTTGAAACAGAACAGAACGGCTCCATGTCCATTACTGAAGCCAAGTTGATCAGAACAGATATGGAAGAGTATATCTGGTTTGTGATGCTGCCTTCATCGGAGGGTACACCCTATACCATTAAAATATATGATGAAGAGGGAAAACAAGTGGGCAGCAAACAAAATGAAATGGTAAACGATAGCGGATCATTGACGCTGGGGAAAAGGTCAGCGTCAATGTGATCCGGACATGTTCTTCTTTAAATTATTTTGCTGTGCGATTGGCTTTCACGTGTTTGAGCTGAGCGACGATGATTACACTGATAATAACCAGTAGAAACCATGAACTGATCTTGCTGAAGCTCACCAGTTGCCAGCTCTCATGTTGATCCGGATATTTCCAGCCATTGAAGAAGGTAGCGATATTTTCTGCCAGCCAGATAAAGAAACCTACGATAATGAAAGCAAGAGACAATGGCATACGGTAGGTTGTATGGCGCACCCGGTAGATAATCCACGTTTTCCAGAAGACAACAAAGACAAGGGCTGTCAGCCACCAGCGAAAATCCGGGATAAAGTGGTGGGTGAAAAAATTAAGATAGATTGCTGCGCCGAGTAACATGGAGGGAACCATGCCCGGCCAGCCGATCATATCCATACGCAGTCTTCGCCAGATCTGACACATGAAGCTGGCTACACTGGCGTACATAAATCCGCTGTATAGCGGAACGCCAAATATTTTGCTGTATGCGGGCTCCGGGTAAGACCATGATCCCATATGTACTTTGTAAATTTCGAGTAAGAGACCGATTACGTGGAATACGCAAATAACCTTGATTTCGTCCAACGTTTCCAGTCCAGTGCGAAACATCAAATATTGAACAGCAAGCAGAATAAGCAGAATGGCATCATAGCGGTGGATAAAAGGAAATGGAATGATCGTTGAAAGAGCCAGTGTACCGAAAATGGCTACGGGAAAAATGCAGCTCATGGCCTGATGATAGCCAAAATGCAATAACTGAATGATTGATTTCATAGGAAGTAGCTCCTTTTGACACTTCTGATCTGGAGTAAATTTGAGTGTGCATGATCACTTATATTAATCTAATCGATTTTGTCCCATTTGAAAAATAGAAAAAAATAAAGAAGAAAGTTCATATTTTTGTCTGTCATTTTATGCAACTGAGCAGCTTTAAATGTATATTCTTTGATGCATATGATAAAATGGAGTTCATACTTTACAAGAAACAAGGAGGCCGTCATGCAACTGATACAACCACAAGATATCCAGCTTCGGCTCGATCGCCTTGTTGATCAGGATGTATATATGCATCTTGAGATGACAACGGGCGCTTACGCTCAACATTACGATAGTTCACGGCATCCGGCTTCAGCTTTTATCACCAATGCCGCCATTCGATATACACAGGGCTCCATTTCAGGTGAGGGACCTTACCGTGTCGGTCTCAAGACGACAGATGGCTGGGTGTATGCTGAAGGGCTAACCCATATTGATGAGCAGGAACAAGATAGATTGATTATGGCCGGCCATGACACCCAGGGCAAACTGGTTGTGGCTCTGCAGCTGAGCCGGGAGAAGTTCTAATGGAAGTGGAGGAACAACATATGACAAAGAATGCACACGATGAGCATCAACGCATCCTGGTGGTTTATCCTCATCCAGACGACGAAGCATTCTCCGTATCGGGCACGTTAGCCAAATACATTGATTCTGGAGCACACGTTACATATGCTTGTCTGACGCTGGGTGAGATGGGACGTAACATGGGTATTCCGCCGTTCGCGAACCGCGTGACCCTGCCATCTATCCGCAAAGATGAGCTTATTGAAGCGGCTAGTGCGATTGGTATTCAAGATTTAAGAATGCTCGGATTTCATGATAAAATGGTAGAGTTTGAAGATCCTCAATTGCTCGATGGCAGCATTATGGCTCTTCTTGAGGAGATTAAGCCATCACTGATCTTTACATTTTATCCTGGATACAGTGTTCACCCCGATCATGATGCGACAGGAGCTGCGGTGATCAGGGTTGTTAGCCGTCTACCGCTGGAAGAGCGTCCTGTCGTTCACTGCGTAGCTTTTTCTAATAATCATGAGCAGCATATTGGCAAGCCAGATGTAACCGTAGATGTCTCCCAATTTCTGGCGCAAAAGCTGGCTTCGATTCGTGCCCACCGCTCGCAATTTCAAGCCGCAGAGTTGCTTGGTAATCGCAAGCTGAACGACGAAGAACTTCAAGCACGCTTTGGACGTGAGCGGTTCTGGACCTATCGATTTGCATAAGTTGAAACTTACTAAAGTCGCCAATTTGGCGGCTTTTTTTCATTCAATCACAATTTGGACACAAAAGTAAGCAAGCTATAGCCTGATGGGGCTATATGGGAAATTTATCATTTTCGATACACTGTGTGAAGGACTGGGATCACACGATACTGTGACAACAATAAGAAGGAACTGGAGGAACGTGGTGATGATATGGATGCAAAATACAGGAGAATTGGGGGCTTATACATTCTGAACGTGAGAGATCGATGGAAGAACAATAACAAAAATACAATCAAAAATATGAACAGTAATAAACGATTCAATATCCGTAGGCTTGCAGCGAATACTCTGATCGTGATCGGACTGAGCCTCCTTCTAGTGTTTCAAACTACCGTGAATGCTACTGGAGTCACTGGAGATCGTGAATCCGTCCTACTTCAGCCCATTATAGACCAAGCGGATGCCGGAGCGGTTATTCATCTTGAACCTGGTCGATATGAAGGCCCCGTTCTCATCTCTAAAGCACTCACTCTAATTGGGGATGATTCGGTTACCATCCATAATGAACAGGAACAAAGTGCGATATCCATTCAGGCGGAAGGTGTGAAATTGGAAGGGTTTACAATCGAACATAACGGTCGTCAACCAGCAGCAGCTGTGCAGATTACGGGCAGCAATAACGAAATATCCGACCTTAAGATTCGTACCAAGGGGGCTGGTTTGCTTCTGCGTGATGCAGCTACTTCTGTAATACGAAATAATACGATTGAATGGGCAGGTGCAAGCACAGCATCCAGCAGTCAAAAAGGCAACGGGATCGATCTCTACAATTCGCATAACAGTAGGATTGAAGGGAATCAGATTGAGGGTGTGCTCGATAGCATCTATGTGGAGAACAGCCGAAACGTAGCGGTGAACAATAATCGTTTCATGCAAACCAGGTACGGTATTCATTGCATGTATATCGATGGATCATCTGTTACGAATAACACAGGAGAAGGTAACATGACAGGTGCCATGATCATGGGTGTTAAAAATACGGTTGTATCAGGCAACACGTTTCGCAAACAAAGTTCAAATGTTCATTCGCAAGGTATTTTGCTCTATGACGTGCATCAGTCCAAGATCCACAGCAATACAGTAGAGGGCAATCGTGTGGGCATGAATATCGCTGAGTCCTCAGGCAATGAAATTGATGACAACGGCTTAATCAGTAATTTCGTTGGAATCCAGATGGTGCTCGCTGAGGGAAATCAATTTACGCAAAATCGATTTGTTTCCAACGTTATTGATGCCTCGACAATGGACAGCAAGGATAATATTTTGAAAGAAAACTATTGGGATTCCTTTCAGGGGTTGGATCTGAATCAGGATGGAATCAGCGAGCTTTCCTATGCGATCAACCCGTTCTACGAACAAGTAATAAGCAGAAATGCAGCGTACCAGCTATTTTTTCAATCACCGGGCATGGTCTTTCTGAGTGAACTGCACTCGGAAGGGAAAAGCAATTGGACAACAGACGAGTCACCGCAGATGAGCATTGTGAAAAAGCATACTGAAGTTGCAGCAACATCGGGAACATCCGGGACAGCTAGAACAAATGTGGGAACCTGGTCTAGTCCCGTTATGATAATCAGTTTACTTTTACTTGGTTTGTCTGCTAGTACGATGATCTATATGGGGGTATGGAGAAAATGAATAAACGATGGATTTTGGCAATGGTGTTGCTGTTAGGGACTTTGATGTTAACGGCTTGTGGGCAGAAGTATGCGGCTGTGCCCATTAATGAGGACGTGGATATCTGTGCGATCTGTAACATGCAGGTGAAGGATGATGCGTTTGCCACACAGCTTACAACGAAGGACGGTAAAAACTTCAAGTTCGATGACCTTGGCTGCATGAATGAATGGAAAAAAGAAAATGGCACAGACAACATTGGCATGGACTATGTGCGTGATTATAACGATAAGGAATGGATCGAATTCAATAAAGCGACTTATGTATATGACCCTTCACTCAGAACACCCATGGCGTATGGCATTGTTAACTTCAAGGATAAAGCTTCTGCCGAGGCTTTCGTAGCCGAGCAGGGGGTAGGCAAGGTTATGACTGCGGATGAACTTGCTTCTCACGATTGGACTCAGAATATGGATAACATGAATATGGACGGAGACGGGCACGGACATGGTCACGATGAGGGCGGGACGGATCAAGGCTCGAAGCATGATATGGGTGAAGATATGAGCAAAGATATGCATCAAGAAGGTGAGTCGAAAGAAGGATCAGGCAACCACTGATGCTGATGGGGGGTGCTGAAGCCGATGTCTGATATGTTACAAATAACAAAAAGAGAGTTGAAAACGGGGTTTCGTAACCCCTGGTCGTATTCGTTTCTCGTTCTTTTTTGCACATTTAGCTTAAGTTTATTACTACTAAATGCACAGAATCCAGTAGAAGGATACTCGGGCACGACAGGTTCTATGCTGAACCTTATCCTCTATCTTTTGCCGCTGATGACGCTTTTTCTGGGTTCATTCTCATTGACTGCTGAAAAGGAAGACGGAAGCTGGCAGCTTCTATCGACGTATCCCATCGGTACGTTATCGTTCATTACAGGCAAATATCTCGGACTAGCCGCGGTGCTGCTACTCATCGTGACATTTGGCTACGGCCTGATGGGGCTAGTTAGCGGGTTGCTTGGCAATCCGATCGATCTACTGACCTATCTACTGTTTTTAGCGTTTTCTTGTGGACTTGTGCTGTTATTCCTAAGTGTTGCATTGCTGATCGGCTCACTGTCTCGCAATCGCTGGCAAGCTTTAACGATTTCCGTATCGATCTGGTTTTTCGCCGTTATTGGCTGGCCTACATTATTACTTGCAATATTAGGGCTAATGCCGTACCTCTGGATAAAACCGTTGCTGGTGGTGTTAACTTTTCTGAACCCGGCTGAATTGGTACGGCTGTTTATTGTGATCAAGCTCGGTGGCGGTTCTATACTGGGGCCTGAGTATTATCAATGGGTTACCTGGGTGCAACAGCCAAGCGGCAGTGCCATATTTGTTGGAATGTGCTTGTTATGGGTGAGTTGCTCGATCCTTGTTGTTTACGTTATATGGGAAAGGGGGCGCTCCCGTGCTTGAAGCGGAAGTTATCGTGAACGGTTTAGACAAACAAATCAAAAGTCAAAAAATTGTAGATGATATCTCCTTCCGACTTGGTTCTGGTCAGGTACTTGCCGTATGCGGCGGGAACGGTGCAGGCAAAAGCACCTTGCTACGTATGCTGGCAGGCATTCTGCGTCCAACGTCAGGGGAAATTATGGTGAATAACGTACGTTGGTCACAGGATCGCAAGCGGTATGCGAATCAGATTGGGTATATGCCGGATGATTATCAGTTCAGCCAAGGTCTTACGGCCGAGGAATCTTTATTATTCTGGGCATCTCTGCGTAAACTTCCCCGAGATAGGGTGCAGGAAGTATTAGTGATGGTTGGACTTGACGGGCAAAAACATAAACGGGTAACGACCTTTTCCAAAGGGATGCGCCAGCGTGTATTGTTTGCTCAGGCGATGCTTGCAAAGCCTGCTCTTCTGATCATGGACGAGCCTACCAATGGACTAGATCCCTTCTGGATGCAGGAGTTCGTACATTTGCTGAGAGGTATCAAACATCAAGGGCATATGGTTGTGTTCTCCACACATCAGCTTGAAGTGGCGAATGATATCGCAGATCAGGTGATGTTTATGAATCAGGGGTGTAATGTCGGGGAAGGTACTGTAGAAGATATTCGGAATCAGTATGGTTCACTTCATGCTGCTTTTCATCAGAGTCTGGGAATAAAGTG
This sequence comes from Paenibacillus sp. NN59, assembly GCF_057597225.1. NCBI lineage: Bacteria > Bacillati > Bacillota > Bacilli > Caryophanales > Paenibacillaceae > Paenibacillus > Paenibacillus sp. NN59. The sequence continues at coordinate 3,129,768 of NZ_CP199678.1, forward strand.
AAGGTGATGTGAACATGCAAAACAAGCCGCAAAGTATGGATACGAACAGTGCACAACAGGACGGACAAAAAAAGACAGGGTCGAAAATAAGACGGGTTGTTACGATGTTGATTGCACTGGCAGCATTGGCTACAGGTATATGGGCTGTGCTGACAAATTTATCGGACTCTGATTCGAAAAGTAGCAATCCAATTCGTACAGGAGTCGAGGCTCCTGATTTTACAGCAGTTAATTCCAAAGGGGAGCAAGTCCAGTTGTCTGATTACCGGGGCAAAGCCGTGATGATTAACTTCTGGGCATCATGGTGCACGCCATGTGTAAGAGAGATGCCCTTGGTTCACGAGCTAGCGCAGCAAAATCAAAATAAGGTGGAGACACTGTTTGTTAACGTGGGGGAGAGCAAGGGCACAATTAACGAGTTTATGAAAAGTCATCAGTTCGATTTTCCAGTGATCATTGACGCAACGGGCAAAGTATCCAAGCTGTACCGTATCACTGGCCTACCAGCCACAATGGTTATTGACCAAGCGGGACAGTTTAGCCATATTTTGCTCGGTGAACTGACAGAGGATATTCCTTTGCAGCAATGGCTGGAGGAAAGTATGTGAATGTTGATGATTAGCCAAATGAAGCAAATACAACTCACTCTAAAATCAGCCATTGATTTGAAAGTGAGTTGTTTGCTATTCCAACATGATTTTCTCATTAACCATTTGATAATAATACTCATCCATCTGTTCTGCCGTAATATCTTCTTCAAGATGATATATCCACCACGTCACAAGTAAACTAATGACTCCTGAATGATATTCGGCTAAAAGTTCAATTGGAGCTGAAAGCTGTTTACCTCTTCGTTTTAGTTCGAGAAAATCTCTTCTGGAAATATCTCCGATATAAGTTTTGAAAAAATCAGTAAATCCTTTATCATTCTTCTGATTTTGAACAATCGGTTCTAATAAATTCTCCAACATGAATCTGGATAAGCTTTGCAAGGGCTGCCGTAGCCGATCTTCTATATTCATGTGTAAATAATCCTGAAGCACCCAGGTTAGTGTCGAGTGTAACAGTGCAAATTTATCCTCGAAATGTTTGTAAAATGTGGTACGGTGAACCATCGCTCTGTCGCATATTTCATTAATCGTGATATTACTGAATGATTGTCCTTGCTCGGATAACAGATCTTTAAAGGCAGTGGTTAACAACTTTTTAGTTCGGGCAACTCTTAAATCAACCTTTTTCTCTATAATTTCATCTACACCTCCTGGTTATCGTAGTTTAACTATACAGCGTCTTTATATTGATTCTTACATAAGAGAGATTTTGATTATATATTGGTATTATAAGTAATATTTTTAGTGATCTACAACCGTACATTCAATATAATTCTGAAGAAAGGATGAAGTTGAAATGTCTGACATGAAAAAAGCGATAGTCATTGGGGCAGGGATTGCAGGGTTGATTACTGCAAGAATGTTAGCTGACTATTATGACGAGGTATGTGTGATTGAAAGGGATGAGTTCCCTTTGAATCCAGATAACAGGCAGGGTGTTCCTCAATCATTTCATCCACACCGTGTACAACCACGTGGCGCACTTATTATGGAGCATTACTTCCCGAGATACAATGATGAATTAATTCAAATGGGAGCGATATCCTCACATGATGAGCAGTTCCTGATTGCTAACCGATACGGCACATTAGTCAACAAGGAGGACTCTTCTTCGTTTGAAATTGCATCGTGTAGCAGAGCTTTACTGGAATGGGTGCTGCGCAAGCGAATCCAGAATATGTCTCAGATCAGCTTTTTAACAAACAAAGAAGTGACTGGACTAATCGTATCTGAAGATCAGCGTGCCATTACCGGCGTTTATACCAAAGAAAGAAGCGGAGAAAAGAAGGAAGAGCGAATTCCAGCAAATATGGTTATTGATGCTTCTGGACGTTCCTCCAAGATCATCAGATGGCTTAATAAGATCGGATTAACAGTACCAGAGCCTGAAGTGCTTAAGGTATCTCTTGGTTACAGTACCCGGTATTACAAAATAAAAGGCTCCATTCCGAACGAATGGGTGATGTCGGACTCCGATCCTGAGCGAGGTATTCGTGCAGGTATATTTACGCGTATTGAGGATGATATTGTTGGACTCATTCTTTTTAATGCAGGAGGAGATGAATACCCGTCTACTCAGCCGGAGGAGTTTCAAGAACAAATCAAACATCTGTTTGCAGCAGATAAAATCGTCGGACTTATGGAGCAATTAGAGCCCTTGCAAGGGCCTAGAGGATACCGTATTTCCGAGTCTGTTCGTCAGCATTTTGAACTGATGGAGAATTGGCCTTCGGGCTTACTCGTTCTGGGTGACGCATTGTGTGGTTTTGATCCTATTCACGGACAAGGCATAACTGTTGCGGCGATTGAAGCCGAGACGATAGGCAAATGTCTGGAAGAACAGCGCATACAACATGAACCACAGTTTGAGCGTAAGGCGTTACAGCGTATGCAGCAGGCCATCGAACCGGCTTGGTGGCTTAGTTCTGTGGCTGACATGCGTTGGAAAGGGGTGGAACATGGAGGACCTTACGAACTGAAAGGAGTTACTTTTGGTCAGAAATATATCAACTTATTTACGAAGAAAGCGATGGAAAAAGCGGATCAGGAAAAAGACAACTATCTCTTCTCTATGCAATTCCTGATGAATGCGCTGATCCTTCCTCCAAGTGAATATTTTAATTGTGACGTGCTGAATATGATTCTGGACGATAATGGTTCAGAAGAGGAGATGGAATTAAGGGCAGAGCTTGGTGTACATGATTCTGATTTGTTCCAGCAAAGATTGGATGAGATTCTTCCATCATTTGAACTGGAGTATGATGAGCAGATTAAACAACTGCTGGAATCACTTCAGCCTGCGATGAGCTAACCCTTTCATTGTAAAGTATTACTAGCTTCCTTAACCATTGAATATGCTTTTAATCGGAATTTGACTTATCATTAATAGTGAAAGATGAACTTAGCTTTAACCCCAAAACACAAAAAGAGTCGCTATTAGTAGCTACTTTTTTTGTGTTTTTTTGTATATTTCAAAAAAGATTCCCCTGTTCGTACTGAGAAAATTTATATTATCTCTTTGATCATTTCATGTAACCAAAATGGAAGTTGAGAGTTTTCTTTACGGATGTAATTTAGTCTTTACCAGGTCCGTGATTAAATTTAGTACCTTTTCCAATCGCATAGAATTGACCGCCAGCCACATAGTGTACTGTACGTAATTCATCAGGAGCATCATCAAAAATCCAATGTCCGTTGTTGAATACTCGATCATCACTCCAAGCACCGACAATTTCACCCATGAAAAGATCAAGTTCTTGTTCATTTTGAGAATTGGGGATAACCTTGCATACTAGCCAGCCAGCGGAACCTTCAACTAGTGGTAAATCAAACTCTTCTTGGTAAAAGATTGGGATATGTTCAAGTTTGTTGTCCATTCCTTTAGCGCTGTGCTCACCAACATACAAGACCGTTTCCATTTGTTGAAAAGTTGGAACATGTACTACATAGTAACCACTCTTTTCAACGAGTTCACGTGTGAAAGCTTGTTTGCCGATGTATGCCATCACTTTATTATTTCCCACCAGACCGACCCAAGCGGCTGCCATTACATTTTCTATCCCATCGTGTTTAGCAGAAATCATGGTTGTTGGACCTACTTGCAATAAACGGTATGCTTTCTTTAAATCAACAGGCTTAATTGCCATTATTTATTCACCTTTTCATTATTAGCTTATTTTCTTGTTGAACACTGATGTATAGTATAATGCAAGCATAAAAAAAGAATAGTATGCACTTTTTAGTGAGATACTATCCAAAAGGAGAGTATTAGATGATTCCAAGTAAAACAAAAAATGAAAAAGAAGACAGCAATGAATCATTTGTGTATACCTTATCGCTAATTAGTGGTAAATGGAAATTACATATCTTATTTTTACTACTGAAGGAAGACATTATGCGTTATGGTGAGTTGAAAAGAGCGCTTCAAGGAATTACACACAAAATGCTCAGTAATCAATTAAAAGAGCTGGAGGCTGATTCGCTCATTACACGCCATGAATACTCACAAGTACCGCCTAAAGTTGAGTATTACCTTTCAGAGCGTGGCAAGTCCCTCATCCCTGCTCTGCAAGAGCTATGCAAGTGGGGAGTAGATCATATGGATGATGAACTATAAGTTGCGAGTCATTCTGAATACAGCACTAAATAGTGAGAAACCCGGGTGAATTATAACCTTGGGTTTCTTTCATTTTCAAATGAAAACGTACAAAAAAGAAGAAGAGAAGGCATCTTTTTTAGCTATGTTTGTAGCATTAAGTACCAAACCAATAAGAGAGTGAGCTGAAAAAGTGTTGACTTCTGACTTACTTTAAGTAATATAATATCTTTACGAATTCAAGGAGTGAATGTCTATGTCTCAACCGAATACCGGAATCAAAACGATAAAGCTTGAAATGGAATATTATGGAGAACCATTTATAGTATATCCAACATTGTTATGGGATGAACAGAATGTAGTGCTCGTTGATACGGGCATTACTGGGCAATTGGCACAAATTCGTACGTTACTCGAAAAGAAGAATTTCAGTTTCAATAAGCTGACGCATATCATCATCACGCATCAAGATGGGGATCACATTGGCAGTCTGCCGGAATTAGTTGAGGCAAGAGGGAGCGAGGTGACGATACTTGCGCATGAGGAAACGGTACCCTATTTGACCGGAACCGTTCCGCTTATTAAAAGTAAAGATTTCGCACCGTCTGTGCACGTTCATACCGCTTTAAAGGATGGAGATATCCTGCCCTTGGCAGGTGGTATTCAAGTCGTCTTTACACCAGGACACACACCAGATCATATGTCGCTATATCATATCCCGAGCCAAACGTTAATTGCTGGTGATGCTTTAAATGCGGAAGATGGTCGTCTCTTGTCCTTTAATGACGAGCAAACTTTGGATCATACGACTGCGCTAGAGTCAATTGCCAAACTGTTAGAGCTTGATATTAAAAAAGTGATTACGTATCATGGTCACGAAGTTACGAATCAGATTAAGGAAAGTCTCCAGAACTTTGTAGATATGAAATAACTTATCATGGATGAAGTCGTCATTTTGGCGGCTTTTTTTATTTTGTTACATAACTATGATGGCGTAGTTGAATGCAGTTACCCTTGAGCTTGCACGTATTAAGCTTCTGAAACACTGTGTTACTTTTATGTTACAAATGTGAATCTCTGATACCTTGTACTAAATACGAAATAACATGTATTTTATGCACTAAACTATGTAACATAAGTTGTGAAAACAAATACAAGATAAAAAACCGATACAGCGTGATTCGTTTTATATCCAGATCCGCAGAAGGTTTAAAAGAAAGGTGGATTACCAAATGAGTAAAACATTTCAATTTCCTAACGGTTTTTTGTGGGGAGGTTCCGTCTCTGCAAACCAAATAGAAGGTGCATATCAAGAAGATGGAAAAGGACTTTCCATTCAGGATATCATGCCAAACGGCATTCAGACACCTCCGACGAATGAACCGACAGAGGATAATATGAAGTTATTTGCGATTGACTTCTATCACCGATATAAAGAGGATATTAAACTCCTTTCCGAAATGGGTTTCAAAGTTTTTCGTACGTCGATAGCTTGGTCCAGAATCTTCACGAAAGGGGATGAACTTGAGCCAAACGAAAAAGGTCTCCAATTTTACGATGATCTCTTTGACGAGTGCCTGAAATACGGGATTGAACCTTTAGTTACAATCTCTCATTATGAGACTCCGTTACATCTCGTTAGAGAATACGATGGCTGGGCGAACCGAAAAATGGTCGATTTCTATGAACGATATGTGCGAACCATTTTTGAAAGATACAAAAACAAAGTGAAGTATTGGCTCACATTTAACGAGATTAATTCGATTCTTGAACACCCGTTTGCAAGTGGCGGGATTAAGACCCCTAAGGATCAACTTAGCAAACAGGCCCTGTACCAAGCGGTTCACCACGAGTTTGTTGCAAGTGCACTGGCGGTTAAAATTGGGCACGAAATTAACCCGGATTTCAAAATTGGTTGTATGGTCATTGCTATGCCGATTTACCCGTTGACTCCTGACCCTAATGATATGATCAAAGTGATGGACGCGGATCATAAGAATACAGGCTTTACGGATGTTCACGTGCGTGGTTATTACCCGGGTTACATGAAACGTTATTTGAAAGATAACGGAATTACCATTCATTTCGAGCCTGGTGACGAAGAAATTTTGAAAAATACCGTTGATTTTATTTCCTTTAGCTATTATCAAAGCAGTTGCGAAACGGCTGATCCTGCCAAGCAAATTAAAGGAGAAGGAAACCTGATTGGTGGTGTTCCTAATCCGCTCTTGACTGCGAGTGATTGGGGTTGGCAGATTGACCCTCAAGGCTTAAGGTACATCATGAATGCGATGTATGATCGTTATCAGAAGCCATTGTTCATCGTTGAAAATGGATTAGGAGCCGTAGATGAACTGATTACGGACGAAAATGGTAACAAAACCGTTATTGATGACTATCGCATTAAATATTTGAAGGAGCACTTGCTTCAAGTCGCTGAAGCCATTAAAGATGGTGTTGAATTAATGGGATATGCATCATGGGGTTGCATTGACTTGGTGAGTGCCACAACTGCAGAAATGAAAAAACGGTACGGATTCATCTATGTAGATCGCCATGATGATGGTTCAGGAACATTGGAACGCTATCGTAAGAAGTCCTTCCACTGGTACAAAGATGTCATTGAAAGCAACGGGAGCAGTTTGTTTCGGGAGTAGAAGATGAGAAAAAAAAGTATATTTTTAATTATTGCATTATTTGTTGCTACATTGAATTTGCGCCCAGCTATTAATTCTATATCTCCACTGCTAGATACGATTCGGGAAGATTTGGGGATGAGCGCTGCACTAGCCAGTTTGCTAACGTCAATACCTGTATTATGTATGGGCGTATTTTCACCTTTTGCCGTCAAAGCAAGTGGGAGATGGGGAATAGAGCTAATCATTGGATATTCCCTGATTGTGGTGGGAATCGGAATAGCCACTCGGCTATTTACACAGTCTACGTCCGTTTTACTTTTATCTGCATTGATCGTAGGTATCGGGATCGCTTCGATTGGCCCGTTAACTTCAGGCTTTATAAAAAAGTATTTTCCCGATCATGTTCCATCTATGATTGCACTCTATAGTATTGCAATCACTGTAGGGGCTGCGGGCAGTTCAATGGTATCCATTCCCTTAGAGGCATATTTCAATTCTTGGCAGATCGCAGTAGGAGGGTGGGCAGTCATTGCCTTTGTAGCAACGATCATGTGGTGGATCATGGTGAAACCGCGATCTGAATCTGCTCATGTGAGTGGAATAAAAGAACGTCCGCAAATCAAACTTCCCTGGGGAAATAGAAGAGCATGGACGATTACGCTCTCATTTGGATTAATGGCGATGTTGTTTTATTCTTTTACAGCGTGGCTCCCGTTGATGATTCAGGAAATGGGGTATAGCAAATCCTATGCAACGCTTTGTCTGACCATATTTGTTGTCATCCAAATTCCGATTAGCTTTGTACTTCCTGTATTATTGAAGAACTTTCCTTCAAGAAGAGTATGGTTGGTTGGTGAATCTCTGTTCATGATTGTTGGGTTGGTTTTATTGATGATGAATTTCATGCCGATGGTTTCCGTTATACTCTTTGGAGTTGGGGCAGGGGGCTTGTTCACTTTAAACCTGATGTTACCGATTGATTCTACAACCAATGTGAACGATGCTACTTCTTGGTCAGCGATGCAGCAATCTGCTGGATATGTGATTGGAGCGATGGGTCCAATATTGCTAGGCTGGATTCATGATGCTTCACATAGCTTCACACCTGCTATGATTGGAATGATGGTGATCATCATTCTAATGATCATGACACAAATTGCAGCAACACGGAAGAAAAAAGGAATGGAAAGAGCTTAAAGTAAGCATTCATTTGAGAACTATAGCAGCGTAAAAGAGAGTCGAAATGACTCTCTTTTTGTTTGCGTAAATTTAGAAAGAATGGATGCTCCACTAAAACTCTTATTCTAGTTTTGCAATAAGATTGTAAACCTCTTTACCTAGCCATTCTAATAAGAAAATAACAGGTGTGTGTGTAGTGAGGTCAATACTTCCGAGATACTCTTCTTTTACATAATATGGAATACATACATCTGAAATTTTAGCCATGGTAGATTGGCGATTATTTGTAATTGCAATAATTTTATGCTTATCCTGCTTGATCCGCTCGAGATAAGGTTGAACATATGGGTTTTCACCTCGTGTAGACAAAGCAATCGTAATACTGTCTTTTTGAATTCTCGTATGAATAGGATAATGAGGATCTTTTATGTACATAGAGAATATCCCTAAATTTGAAAATAACCTAGCTCCATATTCACCCATTACTCCAGAGCTTCCGATACCAATAAAAATGACATTACTAGCTGTAGCAATTAATTTCGCTGCTGCTGAAATTTTTTCCACCAATTCAGGAGATTGAGAATGTTCAAAAAACGCATACACAGCATGATGAGGACTTTTCAACTCTTGCTTCGTTAATTTATCTTTTTGGGAAACGAGCATCTTAAGTTTTACTTTAAATTCGGAAAATCCCTCACATTGATTCTTTCTGCAAAATCGCAGAATGGTGGCTGTAGATACATGAGTTTCATTGGCCAGTTCTCTAATACGCATGTAAGCCACTTTTTCCATGTTCTGAGAAATATAGTTGTATAAAGATAGTTCTAAATCGTTATAGGATGAGATTTGCTCACTGGTGAACATAAATATGCACTCCTTAGACCATAGTCAAAATAATAAGTAGCCTGCTTAGACAGTATATATTACCTACGATTTAGAAACAACGCGTTACACTTTTGTAACAAAAATCATTTCGTGTCAAAGCAAACTAAACACTTAAATCATATATATTTTCTTCCCTGTTCTGAGTAACATGACGTTATAACATATGTTTTGTACTTCCATTATATCTGGCCAGACGCGTCCATGGTCAGAGAATACCTTATTCTACGTCGAAGGAGCCTTACAACATGGATAAACAACAATGTCCAAAGATATTATCAAACTGGTTGGTGGGGAAAAGAATATCGAACAAGTTACACACTGTATGACTCGACTCAGATTCAATCTGAACGATAACAATCAAGCTGACAAAACTACGTTGAAAAACACACCTGGCGTTATGGGTGTAACGGAAAACGGCGGACAGTTTCAGGTGATTATTGGCAATGAAGTTTCCGAAGTGTACAAAGCACTAATGAACAATATGAGCAATAAGCCTAGCGCAGAGAGTGCTCCAAAAAGCGAAAAGAAACAAAGGAATCCGATTAGCGCATTGTTTGATTTCATCTCGGGCATGTTCACGCCAATCCTGCCAGCCATTGCTGGCGCAGGTATGATCAAAGGGATCATATCCATTCTGGTGGCTGTTGGTTGGATGACGAATACAAGTTCAACCTATATCATTTTATCCGCCGTTGGCGATGGTGCATTCTACTTCCTGCCTATACTTCTAGCCGTTAGTGCTTCGAAGAAAATGGGTAGCAATGTTTATGTAGGAGCTGCCTTAGCTGCTGGTCTTATGCACCCTACCATTGGAGCCTTGTTTCAAGGGGGGAATACATCGTTTGCAGGGATTACAGTTATTGCTACATCCTATGCTTCATCGGTTATTCCCATCGTCATCGCAATCTGGATCACTGCTTACGTGGAGAGAGCGATAGACCGTATTACGCATGCTTCACTCAAAATGATTATTGTACCAACGGTAACGTTACTTATCATGGTACCACTAACCTTGATCGCGATCGGGCCACTGGGTGGTATTATTGGAAACGGTTTATCCGGAGGTATCAGATGGTTATTTGATAACGCATCCATTTTTGCAAGTATTTTGATTGGTGGCACAATGTCTGTACTGATTATTACAGGCATGCATTATGCACTGTTGCCGCTTGCAGTTGGTTCGATTGCAACACTTGGTTACGATTTTATCGTTCCGTTGATGTTCGCAGCTAATATGGCCCAGGGTGGTGCTGCATTTGGGGTTGGCTTCAAGTCTAAAAACACCGATACCAAATCACTTTCTTATTCGACAGGACTGACCGCTCTTATGGGGATTACGGAGCCTGCCATGTACGGCATTAACATGAAATTCAAAAAACCATTTATTGCAGCGCTCATTGGGGGCGCAGTCGCTGGAGCGTTTCTGGGAGCCTTTTCGGTTAAAGCCTATTTCATTAGCACAGTAGGTCTTCCGGGAGCTGCCTCATATGTGGGTCCAGACATTAGCAACCTGCTATATGCACTGATTGCTGCTTTAATTGCATTCGTTGTAGCTAGCGTCATTACTTATATTCTGGGCTTCCAGGAAGACGTACCTGCACCATCAGCAACGTCTGGAACTATACCTGTAGTAACTGAAGAGACTAATGTAGTAGCTGAAGATATTAAATTACAGGATGAACAAATATTCAGCCCAATCAATGGGGAAGTTAAGCCACTTAGCGTGGTTCCAGATCCTGCTTTTTCAGAAGAAATGATGGGTAAAGGATTTGCCATTCAACCTTCAGAAGGACGTGCAGTTTCCCCGGTTAACGGCATAGTATTCTCTGTTTCTAAGAGTGGTCATGCTATTGGTCTCGTAAGTGATCTTGGCGCAGAGTTGCTGATTCACATTGGAGTTGATACGGTAAAGCTGAAAGGCCAATTTTTCTCGCCAAAGGTGCAGGCTGGAGCTAAGGTATCCGTAGGCGACCTATTGATGGAATTTGATCGTGAAGAGATCGAAAAAGCGGGTTACAGCATGATTACGCCGGTCATTATTACAAACATGCATCAATATACCGATGTGGAATCAGCTGGTCGTACCCATATTCTTGAAAAAGAATGGATGTATACAGTCAAAGTTTAATCTGGTTCCCCTGCACAGGGAGATACTTTAAAAAGCCGCAATCCTGCATGATCAGGATTGCGGCTTTTTCAGTGTTGCTATTAGAACAAAACAGAGACTATGCAGATTAAGTTTATCTGTTATTAAAACTTCCATACGAATCATCAGTTGTAAGCTTATCTAGTTCAGAACAGGAGTAGCATTGTACTTCGCTCGGGCAATCCGGGTAGCATCTACCATGTTTCTTAGTGAAGCCACGGTTTCTTCCTGTCCGCGGGTTTTCAGGCCGCAGTCTGGATTAATCCAGAACAGTTTCGGATCGAGCACACGCAAAGCACGGTCAATCATGTTACTCATTTCTTCGACGCTTGGTACACGCGGGCTATGGATGTCGTATACGCCAAGTCCAATACCGAGCTCATACGTATTCTCTTCAAAGCTGTGAATTAACTCCCCATGGCTACGCGATGTTTCAATGGAGATCACATCGGCATCCATTGCTCCGATAGAATCAATCATATCGTGGAATTCGCAATAGCACATATGGGTATGAATTTGGGTGGTTTCCTGTACGGTGCATGTCGTAATGCGGAACGCTTTGACGGCCCAATCCAGATAATCGGTTTGTTTATTCTCCTTGAGCGGCAGGCCTTCACGGACGGCAGGTTCATCCACCTGAATCATGCCGATGCCTGCTTTTTCGAGCGCTTCAACCTCTTGTCTGAGTGCATACGCCAATTGATACGCGATGGTTTCCCGTTCAATATCATCCCGTACAAAGGACCAGTTCATGATGGTGATCGGGCCTGTCAACATACCTTTAACAGGGCGGTCTGTCTTCGACTGGGCGTACTTCGTTTCCTCAACCGTCATTTCACCTACAAATTCGACATCTCCGAAAATAACAGGTGGTTTCACGCAACGTGATCCGTAGGACTGTACCCATCCATATTGCGTAAAGGCAAATCCAGCCAGCTTCTCGCCGAAAAATTCGACCATATCGGTGCGTTCAAACTCACCGTGAACCAGCACGTCAATACCAATCTCTTCTTGAATGTTAATCCAGCTGTCAATCTGATCGCGGATAAAGGAAGCGTATTGTTCATTGCTTAGCTCGTTTTTGCGCCATTGTTGGCGAGCTTTTCGAACCTCCGTGGATTGCGGGAAACTGCCAATCGTTGTCGTTGGGAAGAGAGGCAATTGCCACTTTTCTTGCTGGGCAACATGACGTTTGGCAAATGGACGTGAGCGGTTAGGCTCTTGTACACGGATGGAAGCAACGGCTTCCTGCACGGCTTTGCGGTTACGATCTCCGGAGCTTTGCAATGCCTGTAGTTTTTGCTCGGCGTCTTTAATTTTAGCGGTGATGTCCGCATCAGTGCTGCGGATTGCTTGGGTCAAAATAACGATCTCATCCAGCTTTTCATCCGCAAATGCAAGTGCATCTTTGAGCTCAGCAGCAAGTTTAGCTTCGCGTGCTGTTGTGACAGGTACATGCAGCAAGCTGCAGGAGGATTGCACAATTAACCTTTCAGGGTTAACGAGTGAAGTAAGCGTCTGGAGTAATGTCAGCTTGTCTTGAAGGGATGCTTTCCAGATGCCGCGTCCATCAATGATACCCGCACCCAGCACTTTGTCTGCCGGAAAACCGTTCGTTTGAATAGATTGCAAGTTACCTTCCAATCCATGTACGAAATCAAGACCGATACCTTGAACTGGCAAGCTGATGATTTCGTTGTAGTTTTCAACGGATTCGAAGTAGGTTTGTAACAAGATATTTAAGCCAGGAACTGCGGATGCAAAGGCTGCATAAATCTTATTCAGGCGCTGAACATCCGCATCATTCAATTTCGTTACGAGCACCGGCTCATCAATCTGTACCCACTGTACGCCAGCATCTGCAAGTTCTTGCAGCACTTGAGTGTAGAGAGGAAGTAGCTGATCCAGCCAAGTGTCTGTTTCGGAGGCATCATAGCCTTTGGAGAGCTTCAGGAAGGTCAGCGGTCCAACGATGACCGGTTTGCCTTCAATGCCGAGTTTCTCTTTGGCTTCAAGGTATGCGATCAGCGGTTTATTCTCGGTTAAAATCGGCGAAGCATCATTCAATTCAGGTACAATATAGTGATAGTTCGTATTGAACCATTTGGTCATTTCACTGGCTGCGGCATCTTTCGTTCCACGGGCGATGCCGTAATAGGTGGAGAGAGGCACAGCACCTCCGGTATAAGCAAAGCGTTTTGGCACAATACCAAACATCACGGCTGTATCCAGAATATGATCATAATAACTGAAATCGTTCACTGGAATCAGATCGATACCTTTGGCTTGTTGCTTGCGCAAATGATCTAAACGAATCTCTTGTAATCTCGCGTGAAGTTCGTTTTCTTGTATTTTTCCTGACCAGAAGGCCTCAAGTGCTTTTTTCCATTCCCGATCGGCTCCAATTCGCGGGTATCCCAATACGCTACTTTTTGTCATTTGCCATAACCCCTCTGCAATGTGTTAACAACAAGGTATCACAGAAGTATGGTTATTAAGTAATTCCATTAAATTATATCCAGCTATAGCTATGGACTATAACAGACGGGACTAACAAGATAGAGGAGTGAGGATAAGAGAGTTAATTAGGAAAGGTTTGATAGGGAAGGTGATTTGAAGCAGTGACCTCCATTGAAGGAAGATAATCTGCTATGGAAGTAGACATAGGAGCGTTCCAATGGTTAACTAGGCTTATAGCAAGAAGGAAGGGAAGGCGGCATCCGTGAATCTATTTTATGTGCAGTCGATTGTAGGCGGAGTCAGTAAAGTGAAAAGTTTTCTGGAGGATAACTACATCGGCATCCCGTGGTCGGAGCTTGGCGATCTGGAGCAAGCGTCATCGGAGGAATTACGTGAACTGTTGGAGCAAACCTATGGAATTATTGCGGATAATTCAGGCGACGTTTTGGAGACGATCCAGCTGTTTGCAGACGCGATGAGTGACGGGGATTATGTTGTGATTAAGGATGAGGATTGGATGTATTTCGGAGACCTCGGCGATTACTATTATGACGACTCCATTGGCACAAGCGAAGACTTAATATGCCACCGCAGGGGTGTAACCTGGCTTGGACGGGTACCGCTGGAGGATATTAATGAACACATGCAAACTTTGCTGCAAGAACCCAACGTTGTTGCCCAATTTAAGTTGCCTGTAAAGCAGGCGAGGCTGGATCAAGCTCTTAGGGGGAATAGCGATACAGCGGGGAGTGTTGGGACAGCATTGAACCAAGAAACTCAGCGGGTAGCACCAGAATTATTCAAAACGTTAACACATGATCACACACTTCCACGAGTTGAGCAATCCACGATTGATAGCGCGCTGCAAGTACTTCAAGAGGCATTGCTGAGCAAAGATGAAGGACTGCGAGTACAAGCGGCTATCGCCATTTTGCAATATGCCAAACCGTAAGCTCAGCATCAAAGTGGAGTGTAGAACTAGTAAGAGTAAAAGCTATAACCGAGCGAATGAGAGGAAACCAGCGGATAAAACGAATTACAAGCACAAAGGGACAACCGCCATGGTTGTCCCTTTGCTGTGTATAGAGATCCTTTTTATAAAAAGATAAGTAACAATGTTCCTGCCGCAAAGCAGTAATATGAAAAATACTTCAGATTACCACGGGCCATAATGCCCATAAACCATCTCATTGAGAAATAGGTAACGACCAGCGTTGTGATAAACGCGATCAGGTAAGGAATAGCCAGCTGTGCACGGTTAGGATCATGCGCTATATCTGAAGCACCCATAATCACACCGCCGATACTGATCGGAATATAGAGCATAAAGGAGAATTTTAACGCCGTTTCCTGTTTCATACCGACCGCAATAGAAGAGATAACGGTAGCCCCTGAACGACTGATTCCCGGAATAAGAGCAACGGCCTGAGCGAGTCCAACCAGCACGGCGTCCTTTGTTTTTAAGTCACCGTCCTGTTTGCGGCCTCGCAGATTACGAATAAGCCAGAGCGCCACACCTGTAATTAACAGGGCAACAGCAACTGTATAGACGGATGAGAAAATTTCTTCAATCTGATCCTTGAAAAATACAGCGATAACAGCAGCCGGAATCGTTCCGATCACGATATATAAGCAAAACATAAAGTCTGCTCGATATTCCGGTTTACGAGTGGTTAAGTAACCCCATCCACCGGTAATCAGCTTCATGATGTCTTCCCGAAAAATAAAAACAATGGCAATTAATGAAGCGGTGTTCGTCAAAATTTCAAACGAAAGGCCATTTTGCTTCAGTCCCATTAGTCGCTGGGCAATAATTAAATGACCGCTGGAGGAGACCGGAATCGGCTCCGTTGCCCCTTGAACGATACCCAAAAAAAAGTACTTTAACCACAGTATAATCTGATCCATCTTGTCCTCCTTGAAACATTTCTCTACATTCTCAAAAATCATGTTCTAAAATCATTCTCTTTGTTAAATCTCTCTATCCACTCTAATGATGATAGCCTTTTAACTTACTAGATGGCAAGTTTGGAATGAAATTGTCAGTAGAAATGGGATGTATATTCTCTTTTTTCACTTAATAGACGAAGTTTGGAATGAATATATTAAACTTGTATTGTAAAAAAGCTAGAGTCGTGATATCGTTGATAACGATTATCAATATCATTTATTTGATTGAATCCAATACATTAAAGGTGGGGTTATTTTTGCGTAGTACAAAAAGAAGTTCAATTTGGATCATGATGGCGCTTGTGTTCATGCTGATCTTGAGTGCATGTGGTCAGTCTGCTTCAAATACAGCTAAAGATGGGGCGGAGAAGACTACTGCATCATCCGATGCGGGAAGCAAAACCAGTAACAATTCAGATGGTTCGACCGACACGGGAGCGGATGCAGAAGATGAGATGGTTTCATTCCAGTCTGATGCCGGTGAAGTGCAAGTGCCGAAAAATCCCAAGCGGATTGTGGATCTGACGGCCTTCTCTACGGGATACTTTGTCGCACTGGATGCTCCAGTGGTGGGGGCAACTACAGGTGCAATGAACAACAAATACATTAAAGAGCAGCTTGCTGCACAAGGAACAGCAGATTTAGGTGATCAGCCGCCAACACCGGAGCAACTGCTTGCTTTGAAACCCGATCTGTTTATTGTGTACACAGGTACAGAAGGCATCGACAAGCTGTCACAGATTGCACCTGTGGTTCAGATTGAGTACGGTAAACGTAACTACAAAGACTTAATGCTGGAGATGGGCAAACTTACAAACAGGGAAGAAGCAGCTAAGGCCTGGATAAGCAAGTGGGAAGCTCAGATTAACGAGTTGAAACCGAAGGTAGAAGCAGCTGTAGGTAATCGTACCGTATCGATCCTGAATCCGTATGATAAAGGGGTGTATGTCTTCGGTCATAACTATGGCCGCGGGGGAGAGATTATTTATGGTGAGTTTGGACTGAGAGCACCAACTAAGGCTCAAGCGGAAGCTATTGATAGCGGAACAGGCTGGGCTTCCATCTCGATAGAAGTGCTGCCGGATTATGCAGGAGACATTATTTTCACCAGCCCGTGGTCCGGGGACACGAGTGATTCCAAAAAGATTTACGAAAATAAGTTATGGAAGAACCTCCCGGCTGTCAAAGCCAATCATGTATTTCAGCTAGATCCATCGTCTGATACGTATAACGATCCGGTATCGTTGGAAGGACAGCTTAAATTTATTACGGATAGCTTACTTTCGGCATCCAAGTAGTTTCGGGCAGGCAGACTGTATTTTAGAGCAAATGGAACGAAGAAAAAAAAGAGGCTCTCACCGTTTAGGTGTGAGTCTCTTTACGTGGAACGGGATTATTTTCTGGAGATGAAATCAGTACGTACTGCCTCTCAAACGTTTAATATCCTCCATTGGCGGACAACCAAACATGCGTGAATACTCACGGCTGAATTGTGACGGGCTCTCGTATCCAACCTGATAAGCAGCCTCTGATGCGTCTACAGCTTGAGACATTAAGAGACGACGTGCTTCTTGTAGCCGCAGTTGTTTGATGAACTGAAGCGGGCTCATCGCAGTGACTGCTTTAAAATGTCGATGGAAGGAAGCCTGGCTCATATTCGCCAGCTCTGCCAGTTCTTCAATCCGGACGGGCCGACTAACATGTGTCACCATGTGTTCAATCACGTTACGAATACGGTACGCGTGAGATCCTTCTTGTGCCATCTGCTTCAGCGCACTGCCCTGAGGTCCTTTGAGTACTCTGTACAAAATCTCCTTTTTAAACAATGGAAAGAGCATGAAGATATCCTCCGCATCCCCTTCAAGCAACTGAGCTAATCGGATCACGGCATTCAGCAGCTCTGGAGAAGTTTTGCTCACATACATGGCTCGTCTGGTAACATCGTTTGTATCGTTCGAATTAGGGGAGAGACGGGTATGCTGAATTACCTCCAAAATTTCACTGCCTGTGAATTCAAGCTTTAATGCGAGATAAGGAGCGACAGGCGAAGCCTCTATGACTTGGCCGCTTACAGGCAAATCCATCGTAGCTACAATATAGCTGCCAGGTCCGTACTGGAAACGTTCCTGTCCCAGCAACATTTCCTTTTGACCCTGGACGACGATACAAAAAGAAGCTTCGTTCAACCTGAAAATCGGTTCAGTGATGTCAGATTCACGAATCAGAGAAAGGGAGGGAAGTTCGGTTGAATGGACCCCTTCATTGACCGTGTGCTGATGAATAAGTCTGGCAAGTTCATCTAACTGCTGCTGAAATGGCTTAGACATAGGATGAAATCCTTTCGTTTAACTCTAGGAGCTTGCTGCGTGCTCAGGCTTAGGAGCCAGTGTAGTTTTATGAATGTTCTCCGTTCCAGCTTCGATGGCCTGCTGATAATAACTGCGCTTATGCTCAATAACTTCCATTGTTCTCCGAAGTTCTTCCATTTGAGCCTCGACGCTGGCTTTGCGCTCGGTAAACATGTCATACCTCTGATGCAAGGTTGCGTCACCTTCCGAGCACCAGGCTATGAATTCCCGGATATCCTTGATCGGCATTCCGGTAGCTTTCAGACATTGGATTATTTTCAGAAAATCAATATCGGAGTCCTTGAATTGTCTCGTTCCGGTCGAATTACGTTCGACGAAGGGCATGAGTCCCTCTTTGTCATAATAGCGCAATGTATACACAGTCAGATCCAATTTTTTAGCGACTTCACTAATGGAATAGGTCATATCGAGTTTGTTCCTTTCAGTTCTAGATCAGATCGAGATTAAACCTTGTATGGTAAAGGGCTCTCGTTGATGCGAGTGAATTCTATCATGCGGCCTGGAGTGATGTCAAAACGAGCAATTTTTTTGAAAAAAGTAGATTAAAACATTTGACCTAGAGTTAACTATAGGGCGTAAGATAAAGAAGATTCCAAAATCATGAGGAGGTTATACTATTGATTACAGCTAAAGCCAGAGCCGTGGATGGACCCGATAAACCCTTCCGTTCCGCAGAGATTAACCGCCGTGATCTGGATACCACGGATGTATTAATTGAGATTAAGTTTGCCGGCATCTGCCACTCGGACATTCATACCGCTCATGGGGAGTGGGGACCCGTTAATTATCCACTCGTACCGGGACACGAAATTGCCGGTATTGTGACTGAAGTAGGTAGTGGTGTATCAAAATATAAAGTAGGCGACCGCGTAGGCGTTGGATGTATGGTTGACTCTTGCGGCGAATGTGAGAATTGCCGTAAAGGAGAAGAGCAATACTGCCTGAAAGGTAATATTCCAACGTATGCAGGAGTAGACAAATACGGTGAGCCAACCCAAGGCGGTTATTCCACACATATCGTGGTAACCGAGGATTTTGTAGTGCGCATTCCTGACAATATTGAGCTGGATGCTGCTGCACCGCTGCTATGTGCCGGAATCACAACCTATTCTCCACTACATCACTGGGGCGCTGGCCCGGGTAAGAAAGTCGCAGTCGTAGGGATGGGTGGCCTTGGTCATATGGCAGTTAAAATCGCACATGCGATGGGAGCTGAGGTTACGGTTCTTTCTCAATCCCTTAGCAAAAAGCAAGACGGGTTGCAGTTTGGCGCAGATCATTACTACGCAACGAGCGACCCGGAAACATTTGAAAAGCTCGCAGGCTCATTAGACCTGATCATTAATACAGTAAGTGCAAGCATTGATATCAACGCTTATTTCTCGCTACTCAAGTTGGACGGTACACTCGTCAATGTAGGAGCTCCGCCAGAGCCACTCCCCGTCAATGCATTTGCGTTGATTGGTCACCGCCGTTCATTCGCAGGTTCCATGATTGGCGGCATACGTGAGACACAGGAAATGCTTGATTTCTGTGCCGAGCATGATATTGCACCTAGCATTGAAGTCATTTCGGCAGATCAGATTGATGAAGCATATAAACGTGTGCTCGCTTCAGATGTAAAATATCGCTTTGTTATTGATACAAGCACCATTTAACAGAGCAGAGGGGAAGGAGTTCAGTTAACGCCTTCGCCTTTGAATAAATAAAACTGATGTATTAGCAAATAGCCCCTATTTCCGCATATGGAAAGGAGGGGCTATTTGTTGTTACGATAACATTTTAAAGACCGTATGCCACGGTACCTATCGTTGATAGATCATAAATATATTTCTTGTGCTCCATCAATGTTGTTTACTGTGCGCCCACGACAGGATGCGGAATATAAGGCCCTTCCAGAAAAGCGATGTCCTCTAGGGTAAGCTTTACCGACAATGCGCCTATGGCAACATCGAGATGTGAATGTTTCGTTGCGCCGATAATCGGAGCAGTCACGGTCTCTTTCTGTAACAGCCATGCCAGCGCTATGTGTGTACGAGGCACATCATACTTCTCGGCAATAGCCGCCACCCGTTCGACAACAATGCGATCCGCGTCACTTGTGGCATTGTACTTTGATTTCTGAATCATATCCGTTTCAGAGCGATGCGTCGTCACCGACCAATCTCTTGTTAACCTGCCGGAAGCGAGTGGGCTGTATGGCGTAACGCCAATCTTTTCCTCTTTGCAAAGTGGCAGCATCTCCCGTTCCTCTTCACGGTAAATCAGGTTCAAATGGTTCTGCATGGAAACAAATTTGGTCCAGCCATTTTTCTCCGCTGTATATAATGCTTTCTGGAACTGCCATGCGAACATGGCGGAAGCTCCAATATATCTGGCTTTCCCGGACTTCACCACATCATGGAGTGCTTCCATTGTTTCTTCTATAGGTGTGTTATAGTCCCAGCGGTGAATGATATATAGATCTACATAATCCGTTTCGAGTCGTTTCAGACTTTTGTCGATTTCACTTAAAATGGCTTTCCTGGACAACCCGGAGCCGTTGGGGCCTTCATGCATTCGGCCATGAACCTTGGTCGCAATCACGACCTGATCACGGTCTGCGTAGTCTTTCAAAGCCCGTCCCAGATATTCCTCGCTCGTACCAAGAGAGTATATATTGGCTGTATCGAAGAAATTAATACCAAGATCCAATGCCTTGCGAATCACGGATCGGGAGTCTTCTTCGTTCAGCACCCACTCGTGAACCCATTTACTGGCGTCCCCGAATCCCATACATCCGAGACAAAATCGCGAGACATCGAGTCCTGTATTACCAAGTTTAACGTATTCCATCGTAATCACATTTCCTTTCTTCTCCAAGTTGCCACATATTCCACATATCTAATAGGATGGCTGTGTTCTGTTCTATTATGTCATGATTCTCTAATGAAACTGTAGTTCATTTCAATCAAAAGTTTGCCTGATCCGATCAAAATGGGAGTAGCACTCTTTTACGTATAGAAACGTAGAGCACCTAATAAAATAAAGCCCCATGGAACAGACCAAAGGGCTTTAAAGAGAGTGGAGCTATCGTTTAAATGTTGAAACTTTGATATGCAGAGGTCTCATGACCGTAAATATAATAAAAAAAGATTGAACGCAAAAATACGCTGTGATATAATCATGAGCGCAGTTGATTTCGTTGAATATGTAATTGATGTATCATTATTTCTCCTAAATTAATCATACATCGGATTCTTCGGTTTGTCAACGCGCTTTTTTTCTCCAAAAAAAATGGGCTGAGGAGTGTGGTTAAAGATATGACAGAAACGAACGAATGGCAATTGGAAAAAGAAAGATTGGCTTACGTGCGAAATGAACTGCAGGCGAGACTTGCTGAACTTGAACCCCAAGTTGAAGGTCTTGCGGATCAGGCTACGGAAATTCGTAAACGTTTCTGGGAAGAAGTCACGATTAATACGGGTTCATACACGGATTTTGAAGAAGCCTTTTATACCATTAATCAGCAAGCGAGAGTGTTGGCTGAACGAGAACGTGGGCATAAGTTATTAGTACAGCAGTGGAAAAATGTAAATCGTTTATTGCCTTTACCTTACTTCGGACGTATTGATTTTAAGGAAAAGGGTCTTGGTGTTACGGAGCCAATTTACATTGGGGTGTCTTCTTTTACAGACAAGGAAGGCTTGGATTTTCTCATCTATGATTGGCGTACACCTATCGCGAGTCTCTATTATGACTATGGCTCCGGTACGGCAGATTATGAGACACCTATGGGGAAAATCGAGGGGACCGTTGAACTGAAACGTCAGTTTCAAATTCAGGATGGTCAGTTGCTGGGCATGTTTGATGCTAGTGAAACCATTGGGGATGCCATGCTCCAGGAAGTGCTCTCCAAAGGTGCGAATTCTCAGATGAAAAGCATTGTAGCAACGATACAAAAGGAACAGAATGCCATTATTCGTGATGATCGCAGCCGAATGCTGATTGTTCAGGGCGCCGCAGGTAGCGGCAAGACATCCGCTGCGCTCCAGCGAGTGGCCTATCTATTATATAAACATCGCCAGACGATCAAGGCAGATCAGATGGTTCTTTTTTCGCCAAATCCGATGTTTGCGAGTTATATCTCGACCGTTTTGCCAGAGCTAGGTGAAGAGAACATTCAACAGACGACGTTTCAGGAATACTTGAATTATTGGCTCGGATCGAGCTTGAGTCCGGAAGATCCACTTGATCAGATCGAGTATGTACTTACTGCTGGTGCGGAACCAGATTACACTGCTCGTATGGAAGGCATTCGCTATAAAGCATCCGCGGAATTTATGAAAGCTTTGAAGAACTATGGGGAATGGCTGGGGCGTGAGGGGTTAAACTTTATCGGCATCCGGTTCCGTGAACGGGAGTTCATTACTTCAGCTCAGATGAAGGCACAATTTTCAACGTATGACGTCCATCTTCCGTTGCCAAGCCGCATATTGTTATTGCAGGAATGGTTGCTGAAACAGCTGTCTGTTCTAGAGCAACAGGAACGACAAGCGGACTGGGTGGAGGAAGAGTTGAATTATCTCGATACGGACGACTACACGGATGCGTACGGTAAGCTGCACAAGGAAAAGGCTGTGTTCGAAGTGGCGGAGCAGTATGCGGCAAGAGAGAATGCAAGCAAGCGTGCTGATCTGGATGAAGGTGCTTTCGATTTTGGCGAGAGGGAAGAAGAATTGCTACGGCGAAAAATAGTGAAGCAAACGTTCAAGCCTCTAAGGCAGCGTGTTCGAAAGTTCAAATTCGTCAATGTACAGTCAGCCTATGAACAACTATTTGTAGATTCCGCAGCCTATCAAGAACGTACGAATGGAGCGGCAGTTCCACCTCACTGGGATGAAATCTGTATCCAAACCAAAGATATGTTGCGTCAGAACAAGCTGTTCCATGAAGATGCTACCCCGTATTTATATGTAAAAGAAATCATCGAAGGGGTACGAATCAACACGGATATCCGTCATGTGTTCGTCGACGAAGGTCAGGATTACTCGGCATTTCAATATGAATATCTCAAAAAGCTGTTCCCTCGTGCCCGCATGACGGTACTAGGTGATTTCGGGCAAGCGATCTATATGCAGGCGACAGAACTTGCCGCTACTGATTCGCCATTAATTTCGTTATATGGGGACAAAGAAACGACGCTTATTCGGCTAGTACAGAGCTATCGCTCAACTCGTGAAATTGTTGAATTCACGAAGGCGATGCTACCGGGCGGTGATGAGATTGTTGCTTTTGACAGAAGGGACCAGAAGCCGGCTTTAATCCGGGTGGAGGCAGGAGAGAACGAGCGTGATGAGTTCATTCGATCTGACGTTGAGGCGCTTCAAACAGAGGGTTTTCGTTCGATTGCGATCATAACCAAAACGGCAGCCGAGAGTCACCTTGCATATGAATGTTTGCGAGAGGTCGGTGTAGAGGGACTAAGGCTGATTACGAAAGACACGGAGCAGTTTGAAAAAGGCGTGATGGTCATTCCCGTCTACCTCGCCAAGGGTGTAGAATTCGATGCAGTGCTTGTATATGATGCCTCCGCAGTTCGATATGGGGAAGAATATGACCGCAAGCTTCTTTACACGGCTTGTACTCGCGCGATGCATCGGTTGAATCTATATACGTCGAAGGACTGGTCGCCTTTTTTGCAGGCATTGCCTGAGAACTTGTATGATGTGAAAAATGTATAAGAGCCCCTTTTTCCATATTTATCCTTAACATATTTTACAGTCTATGCTATGATACGGTTCAAATAAGGCTTGTTACTGATTTTTCAGGCAATACCTATGTTTACACACACTCAGTTTTTCTCTGAGTGTGTGTATGCATGGGTTTTTTTGCGTTTATCCAATGATCAACTTGGCTCCATTCCCGTCTTTAACGCAGGATGATGGCGAAATTGAAGCTGAGTTTATTAAATAAAAGTCAACTGATTTGATTCAGAAAGGGAGATTGGATTGAAGCAGAACAAGAGAAAGGTTTCATTTTGGAAAAAAGGGATTTCGGCATTACGTTTGATGAGCACACGTCTGACAATCGCATTTCTTGCTGTACTTTTGATTCCTACCGTACTTATCGGATATTTTTCGTATACCAGTGCCAAGGATCAGGTTCAGCAAAAAATGACAGCACCCATCCAAACGATCTTAACGATGGTAGGGCAGCATATTAACAACACCGTTGGTGAGCGAGTGAAGTTACTTCATTATATAGACGATTTGGTGGGTACAAATCCAGGAACGGAGCAGTATGAAGAAGTTAGGCTAGACATGAATCGTTTCTCGACTACATATCCGGAGATTCTGGATTTCTCCATGGCGAATGAACAAGGGAAGTTTATTACGAACTCCAATATCGAAGAAACAACCTCCGATGTTCGCAATACCGAATGGTACAAAAGCGCCATTAGCGATGGTGGCAAAATTCATTTTTCAAACATTACCAAAGATGCAGCTTCCGGAAAAATATACGTAGAAATATCAAAGAGACTTTCGGGTGATAAAGGGGCTGTACGCATTCAACTGGATCTGACTTCATTAGCAACAGAGATAGCCGCGATAGAGGTTGGCGGTAATGGCAGCTTAATTGTTGTGGATCGCAATCGTTCCATAGCGGCTTGGTCAGGGGCTATTTCCAAAGGAGGGGGCGGTGAACTGGGTGGACCGCTGATCGAAGGCATCCCGGTAAACCCTAATACGGCGTCTGATGTGGATGAGCCCATGGCTTTATCTCATTTTGTACGTACAGACCTGGAATATGATTTGGATGTATATAACGGTGTTAACGCCTTAACGGGATGGAATGTGATTGTGCTTATGGGGCATGAAGACTTTATTGTTGCAGCCAAACCAATTTTGATTACAAGTCTGACGGTCATTGGCATCTCGGTCCTTATTGCCGGATGGATCATTTTTCTGATATTGAGAGCCTTTATTGTTCCGATGAGAAAACTCAGAGTGGCTGCACGTAAAGTACGTGAGGGCAATCTATCTGAGCGAGTTGGCCTGAATTCTGCTAACGAATTTGGTATGCTGGCTCAGGATTTTGATGAAATGACTCAATCCCTTCAATCTGTTGTCCTTGAGCTGAACAAGACCTCTTCGTTGCTGGGGGAATCTTCACAGATGATTCAAGAGAGCACAGAGCAGACGACCCAATCTGTTCAGCATGTAGCCGAGATTATGCAACAAACGGCTGAGACAGCCGTAAATGGAGCTGAAAGCTCGCGTCAAACCGCTAATGCTGTGGAAGAGATGGCAAGAGGAATCAGCACCATAGCAGCATCAGCAACGACGATTGTGGATTCGGCCGAAGAGACGGAACGTGCAGTAGTAAGCGGTGGCGATACGATTAAACAAGTGGAAGAACAGATGGGACTCATATTGGAAGTCGTGGAAGAAACCAGTTCACTGATGAATCAATTGTCTGCTCTTTCCTCGGAAGCAAGTCAGATGAACGATGCCATAGCAGATATTTCTCGTCAAACGAATCTGTTGTCATTAAATGCTTCCATTGAAGCATCCAGAGCTGGAGAACATGGCAAAGGGTTTGCGGTTGTTGCTTCGGAAGTTCGCGAGCTATCCCAGCAGTCCAAACAAAGCGCCGAACAGATTGGCAGTACTATTGAGCACATGCTGAACTTGATTGAACAGTCGACAATGCTGATGAATCAGCAGGTTCGGAATCAGGTAAGTGAGGGTATGCGCATTAGCATAGAAGCTTCCACAACCATTCGAAACATTGAACAGCACACGTCTAAAATAGTAGATCAGATTCAGGATATCTCCAGTATATCTGAAGAGCTGTCTGCGAGTACCGAACAAGTTTCGGCTGCAGTAACCGAGATGGCGGACATCTCGAAGGTGTCTGCGGACAGTGCTCAGACAACCTCGGCAGCGGCACAGGAGCAAATGGCTGCAATGGAGGAAATCTCGGCATCCACGGTTCAGCTGGCCCAAACGGCTGACAATATGCAACAGCTGGTTCAACGCTTTACACTCTAATACGTCAAAGGAAAGTCGCTGCGTACAGCGGCTTTTTTTACGTTGAAATCTATTTTTTCACATGCTAACAAAGCATGTAACAGGTAAGGAAATGCAAGGTTTTGTGCATGTTGTAAAGCGGAAACTCTGATAAAATAAAACAAACTTGAATGTAAATGCCGGTACGATATAAACAACGAATGAAGCGCTGAATCCAATATAAATCAGGAGGTGGCTTGAGATGAACAAACCGATGATAGGGGTACTGCCTTTGTACGATACGGACAAAAAAAGTTACTGGATGCTTCCTCACTATATGAAGGCCATTGAAGATTCAGGGGGTATACCGGTCATGCTGCCATTAACGACAGACGAGGGCATGATCACAGCGCTAGCGCACACCTTTGAAAGATTTCTGTTTACTGGTGGCCATGATGTTTAATCCGGAACTTTATGATGAGCGGATGCAGAGCGTCTGTGGCGAGTTGTGTATGGAGCGGGATCAGATGGAGGCTTTTCTTTTTCATAAAGTAATAGCGCTTGGTAAACCTGCCTTCGGCATATGCCGCGGATTACAGCTGTTTAACGTAATATTAGGCGGTACGTTATATCAGGATATTCCTACAGATATGGAAGCAGAGCAGAAGATTGTCCATCAGCAAAAACCCCCATACACCAATCTCGCACATTCCGTACATATTGAAAAAGATAATCTGCTTCATGATATCTTGCAGACGGATCAGATTCAGGTTAACAGTTATCACCATCAGGGCATCAAAACGTTATCCGATCAATTAGTGGCTGTTGCCATTGCGGAGGATGGATTAGTTGAATCTGTCGTCATGCCAGGTTATTCGTTTGTACTCGCTGTTCAGTGGCATCCGGAGTATAGTTATGCCGTGGACGGGTACAGTCAGCAGTTATTTGCAGCTTTCGTCAGAGCATGCAGTTCAGCACGATTTAAGAGCCCTGTGCAGGACATTACGGCTTGATTCTAGTTCGATGGATATGAAAGGTTGAACACAAAAATCACTTTCGAGTATAGCTTAGAGCAAACGCTTGAAAGTGATTCTTATTTTTTATTCGAGATAACGTATGAATGGTTACATTTTAATAAAGTTATACTCCAGGGTTGACATTAGATTAAATTTAAAACAAAATATATGCTATAGCATATAGAATGCGAATGGGAATGATGGTTGTAGTTAAACGTGAGAGCTGTCAGTGCAACTAAATAACCTTTTTCATAAGCAGAGTCACAGACCAGATACATGGTATAGCATGTAATTGATTTGCGATCTATATGTAATAACGAATGAAAGAAGGATAGCGATGTTCATTTTTATTACGGTTTTACAGGTTCTGTTAGGCCTCTTTTTTCTGGTTACAGGAAGCAAGATTATTTCGGGGAAGATGGCCGATGAATTCAAACGTTTTGGATTGCCTTCATTCTTTAATATTTTGACCGGATCGTTTGAGATTGTTGGAGCTATGGGTATGCTTGCTGGCATATGGGTACCTGGTGTTGCATTTTGGGCAGGTTTGTTACTGGGGGGGACAATGCTTGCTGGAGCCTTTACTTTGATTGTTTTAGCTAAAGATCCCATACAAAAGGCCATTCCTGCCATTGTTCTATTCGTTCTTAGCTTGATTGTATCACTGTATTATTTCTTCTAAGCGCTGAATAAGGAGGAGACGTAAGATGGGACTACAATCCCAACAGATTTTAATTGTTGAAGATGAGCTGAGAATTCGAAATCTTCTACGGTTGTATTTAGAGAGAGAAGGTTTCGAAGTAGATGAAGCTACCACAGGAGAGATTGGTCTGGAAAAAGCACTTCGTTATGACTACGATATGTTGATCCTTGATGTCATGTTACCCAGCATGGATGGCTTTTTCGTAACTTCAAGAATACGTCAATATAAGACAACTCCCATCTTGATTTTAACTGCAAAAGATAGTGAAGAGGATGTTATTCAAGGTTTTGAGTCAGGAGCGGATGATTATGTCACCAAACCGTTTAGTCCACGTGAAGTCGCTCATCGTATTAGAAGTGTCGTTCGGAGAAGACAAGCGGGGAATCACGAAAACCTTACTTTTCATCGAAGATTGAAATTGCGTGATTTCATATTGGAAGACGATCACAAATTGTCTTCTAGGGGGAAAGAGATTCATTTAACTCCTAAAGAATACGAATTGTTATTTTATTTAGCGACGTCACCAGATAAGTTGTTTTCG
Organism: Paenibacillus sp. NN59; assembly: GCF_057597225.1. Classification (NCBI taxonomy): domain Bacteria; kingdom Bacillati; phylum Bacillota; class Bacilli; order Caryophanales; family Paenibacillaceae; genus Paenibacillus; species Paenibacillus sp. NN59. The sequence continues at coordinate 3,157,856 of NZ_CP199678.1, forward strand.
AGAGAGAATATACTTCAAAATGTATGGAACTATGATTATAGTGTGGACTATCGTACCGTAGACACACACATCAAACGAGTTCGGGAAAAGCTGGATTACATTTCGGCGGGTTCCTCCTCTATGATCAAAACGATATGGGGGTTAGGATATAAATTTAAAATTGATTAATTAAGCAAGTATCTGATTGAAAATCAGTTTAGCCGCCTCATTCCTTGATGAGTGTCGTTTGTAACATTCGTTCAGATCACCTATAATTGGGTGTAAGAAAATGATGAATGAGGGTACAACAATGGACTTATACAGTGTGACTGGTTTTTTAATTCACCGAACAGATCTCAAGCTTACGAATTATTTTATCAAACAATTGAAGCCTTACGAGGTCACACCTGAACAATGGAGTATTATATCTTTCATGGATCTCGATAAAGCTACGACTCAAAAAGAGCTGGCAGAGGCTATCGATCGGGATCAAACGACTGTCGTTCGAATGATCCATTCACTAGAGCGTAAAGGAATGGTTCGACGTATCGTTAATGATCAAGATAAACGTTCACACCATTTATATTTGTCTCCCAAAGGAGAAGAAGTGAAAGAAAAGTTGTTGTTAACGGTCCAAGACGCTCATAACTATGTTACACGAGGGATAGAGCCTGAGGAACTGGAACAATTAAAGGCAATATTAGAAAAGCTGTACATGAATGTGCAAGAAGATTAAGTGAATTTAAGATAGAGAGTTAAAGAACATTTAATACATGCTATAGCATGTATATTGATGTGCGAGAGTTGTTTGGGTTAGATAGTTTTGTGTTAGATAATAGGCTTAATGTAAAGGCCTCCTCATGAGCTGAGGAGGCCTTTTGTTGAAGATATATTATTGAAAATCCGTTGTTGAAAATCCGTTATGATTTGGAACCCGACTGTGACTTAACTTCGTTTTGGGCATTGAGGGAAGCAATCAGTTTTTCGCCTTCCACATCGAGATTAGGCAGGATGCGATCCAGCCATTTCGGAAGAGACCAAGCTTTATCGCCAAACATCGCCATAATGGCCGGAACCAGAGCCATGCGAATGATAAAAGCATCAACTAAAATACCTACCGCGAGTGTGAAGCCGATCTGTTTAATCATGACATCATCAGTAAAGATAAAACCGGCGAATACGGAAACCATGATAACCGCAGCGGCAACAACGACGCGACTAACCTGATTATAACCATGTATAACGGATTCCGTTCCACGGTGACCATGAACATAGGATTCGCGCATCGAGCTAACCAAGAATACCTGATAATCCATGGCAAGACCGTAGAGAATCCCGGTTACGATTATAGGCATGAAGCTGAGCAACGGGCCGCCTGTATCGAAACCAAAGAGGGAGTGCAACCAGCCCCATTGGAACACTGCGGTTGTCATACCGAATGTGGCTAGAATGCTAAGCAGGAAACCAATCGTTGCTTTGATCGGAACGATGATCGAACGGAACACAAGCAACAAGATAATCAATGAAAGTAGAATGATGATACCTACATAGATCGGGAAAACCTGAGCCAGCTTGGCGGACATATCAATATTTACGGCGGTAAGTCCGGTTACACCAAGTTTGACGTCATAGATCTTAGCCATATTAGAGTCTGCTGACCGCAGGTCGTTAACCAACGTCTTAGTCAATTGATCGTTAGGACCTGTCTTGGGAATGAGACTGAAAATAGCCAAATCCTCCGTCATCCCTAGAGGAGAGACTTGAGCCACGTTATTCTGACCCTGCAACTCCATGGCGAGTCCACCCAGAAGCTCTGGTGTCATTTTGGCAGAGGCATTACGTGGATCAGCCACCAGGATTAGCGGCCCGTTAAAGCCTTCACCAAAACCTTTCGAAATGGCATCATAGCTCTGTCTTGCATCCGTATCCAGGTTTGCTGAGGAAGCTCCCGGAATGCCCATTTCCATTTTAGTAATCGGGGTAGCAGCAAAACCAAGGACAAGGATAATCGCAATAACGGTCGCCCAGCGATGTTTAATAACGAATTTGACCCATCTGTTAGCCACGCCATGGCTTGACGCTTCTGATGAGTTGGTAGCTTTCGCACGAGCTTTCTTCGAGCAGATTCGTTCACCAACTAGGCCGAGCAAGGCTGGCAGTAAGGTTAATGCAACGAATACGTTGATCAGTACCGTTGCCGCTGCGACGAGTGCCATCGTGGACAAGAAAGTGAGTCCGATGACGAGCATACCGCAGAGGGCAATAATGACGGTTAGGCCGGCAAAAAATACAGCACTGCCTGATGTGCCAATTGCCCGCGCTGTAGCTTCCTGTGCGCTTAGGCGTTGGTCAATAATCATCCGGCGCTGACGATTGACGATGAAAAGTGCATAGTCGATGCCGACAGCCAAACCTACCATTAGAGCCAAAACGGATGTCACACTTGGCATATCAACAAATTTGGAGATCGAGAATGCTCCCCCAACCCCAATGGCGACACCAAGAAGGGCTGTGATCAGCGGCAGGCCTGCTGCAACAACGGAACCAAGGGTAATGAGCAGTACGATGACCGCGATAACCAGCCCTACAATTTCGGCGGAACCAACCCCGATGGATACGGATTTAAGCGTTTCACCAGGCAATACCTTAATCTGTGTGCCTTCTTCAACCTTCATGACCGATTGAATAACAGAATCAAACACATCTTGCGTAATAGCAGACTGTTCAATCGTGAATTGGAACTGAAACAGTGCTGTGCTACCATCCGATGAGATTAACAAACCTGGTACGGGAACGTTGTTCACCATGAATGGTCCGTATGGAGGCGGCGAGGCTGTAGCCGATTGGGCCATGTTCATCGCTTGAGCCGCGTCCGCAGATGCCCCTGAGTTATTCGCTTGCGCAGCTGCATAGTCGGCTGGATTAATCACTTTATCCAGCCCGTATACTTCGCTGACACCTTTCATAATGGCAGCGGTACGTTCAGGTGTATCCAGCCGCTCGTTGTCCGGCGCTTTGAACACAACGCTTCCTTGACCGCCGGAGGCGGCAGGCAGTTCTTTTGCAAGCTGATCCAAAACTTTCTGTGATTCTGTTCCTTCAATTTTCATTTCCGAGCTGATGTGCACGCCGTTGATACTGATCATGGAGATGACGATCCCCAGAATGATCACCCAGCCAATAATAAAATATCCCGGCTTGCGAAAAGCGGTTTTTCCTATTTTATATAATAAGGTAGACATTTCTCTTTTTTACACTCCTTCTATTATAAGTATGACAATTCTAATGGTGGATTATGATTAAAGACGATAAAAGAAGGGGCTTAAAATCCTTTTCGCAAATGTTCAAACACCGTTTCCATAAACTGCTCAAACGGGACTGCATCTGAACCTGAGCCTGCGGGGATTTGCTTACCGGGCAACAGTACGTTCAGTCTTCCTTCAATTAAGGGCAACACGGTGCCATAAATAGCGCTGATCAACAAGTAAGTATAGATTTCGTCGTTTTGGCCGTTCGACAGGTCGAGCAGGGTTTCCTGCGCCTGAGTTTGCAGTCTGTGCATCGCTGCCAAATAGTGAGGTTCAAGCACGGGATAGGTTCGGGACAAGATGACAAGTTGATGCAGTCTGCCAATCAATTCGGACGTGAGTTGCATTTTAACCAGTTCATACATAATTTCCAGCAGTGAGGCATGATCCGGAATCTCTGTGATCAGATGTTCAAGCTCGGCTGTATTTGGTACAGATAGAGCTCCAAGCGCAACAGCTTCTTCCTTGCACGTAAAGTAGTTGGCAAATGTTCTACGAGAGCATCCGACCTGTCGCACGATATCTTCTACCGTAAATCCATCTAGTCCATGCTCCAGCGTCAGATTAAAAGCAACTCCGGCAAGGGCTTTCTCCGTGGCTTCTTTTTTTAAGTGTCGCAACGTTCGTTTCATAATTTATACCGCCTATGCGTTCACCTCCTTAAGATGGATTAAAGGAAAATATCCACAGTATCTCTTTTGTGAAAATAATCATAACAACAATTTGCCCAATGTGCAAATTTACTCATTGTGCAAATTAATGGTGTGAATGAATATCCAATAATAGTTTATTAATATGCACCTTATTTCGATTTAAAATTTGTACTTTATAGACACAGTGCATGCTTTGATGCTCTTTGGATTACATCCCTGTAAATTGTTTGAATTATTCGTAAACCACCATTAGAGAACTATATAGACAAATGGAGAAACGTTTTTTCGAAAAAGTATGGCTTCATTAGGAAAATATATCGATTAAATCAATACAGAAGGATAGAGGCTGAAGTTAAAATATAACAGTCATGACTTTATCTATAATTACGTGAGAAGTGGACTTGAATAAAAGAGGGGGCATATTTATGCAGAAACATTGATCTCTAGTGGGAAACGCTGAAGATGACTTTAGAGGTTATGACGACCTGTTGATTCCTGATCTAATAAAAATAAAAAATAAATTTTAAAATATCCCTTGATTTTTCGGGAAACGTCTGATAGTGTAATACCTGTGATTTTGGAAAGTTGATTTATCAATATGAATTAGAGCTTTCCAGCAGATAATTTTTGACCACTTCTACCAAGGAGTTAAGGCCATACGGACAGCCGGGTCAAATGCCGATTGGCAACTTCTGTTGCCTTATTGATTGAGTTCAAAGCTCAAATTTTATAAGTTGGTTACTTTACAACCAGTGCATCTGCACATCAACTTGTGAAACGGTCAATAAGAGTGGTAAAGGCGAATTATTTGCTATATAGACTCTGATCCAATATTGATATACATGAAGAAGCTTTCCGCTGAAGGGGTTCTTATGGACTTTTTTGGTCAAGGAGTCTTCACGTCTTTTTTATGATGTATATCGACAAGCAAGTGTGATGGTGTGCGCAAAAGTGCGACATTTTTCACCTTGCTTTTTTTATTGTATCAGGAGCGGGTGGACGTTGCATAATGAAACAATACAACTGCGAACGTCTTGGAATTTTACGAAAAAAACAAAAACTAAAAAATCCTAATTATGGGGATAGGAGAATGAGAAAATGGGAAAAGCACTAATCATCGGCGCCGGCGGCGTAGCTTCTGTAGCAGTACACAAATGCGTTCAAAACAGCGAGGTTTTTGAAGAAATCTGTATCGCAAGCCGTACCAAATCCAAATGTGATGAACTGAAAGCAAAATTGGATGGCGGCAAAACAAAAATTACAACAGCTCAAGTGGACGCGGACAATGTAGAAGAGCTGATTGCATTGATCAACGAGTTCCAACCGGATATCGTAATGAACTTGGCATTGCCATACCAGGATCTGACGATCATGGATGCTTGCCTGGCTACGAAAACAAACTACATGGATACAGCAAACTATGAGCCGGAAGATACGGCGAAATTCGAATATAGCTGGCAATGGGATTACAAAGAGCGTTTCGAAAAAGCGGGCATCACTGCATTGCTGGGTAGCGGATTTGACCCTGGCGTAACGGGCGTATTCTCCGCATACGCATTGAAACACTATTTTGACGAGATCGAATATATCGATATCCTCGACTGCAATGGCGGCGACCATGGTTACCCATTTGCTACGAACTTCAACCCTGAGATCAACATTCGTGAAGTTTCTGCGAACGGCAGATACTGGGAGAATGGTGAATGGATCGAAACTAAACCGATGGAAATCAAACGTGTGTACGACTTCAAAGAAGTTGGCGAAAAAGATATGTACCTGTTGTACCATGAAGAGCTGGAGTCTCTGGCGAAAAACATGCCTGGCTTGAAACGTATCCGTTTCTTCATGACATTTGGCCAAAGCTATCTGACTCACCTGAAAGCTCTGGAAAACGTAGGCATGACTTCCATCGAGCCGATCGAGTTCGAAGGAAAACAAATCATTCCTTTGCAATTCCTGAAAGCTGTTCTGCCTGATCCGGCGTCCCTCGGACCTCGTACAGTAGGTAAAACGAACATCGGTTGTATCTTCAAAGGTAAAAAAGACGGTCAAGACAAAACATATTATGTGTACAACATCTGTGATCACCAAGAGTGCTATAAGGAAGTTGGTTCCCAAGCGATCTCTTACACAACTGGTGTACCGGCAATGATCGGTGCGGCTATGGTGATGACAGGAAAATGGAACAAACCAGGCGTATACAACGTGGAAGAGTTCAACCCGGATCCATTCATGGAAGAACTGAACAAATGGGGACTTCCTTGGGTAGAAGACTTCAATCCGGTTCTCGTGGATGAGCTGCCAGAAGAGTCCAAAGCAAAAGAATCGGAGCTTGTTCGCTAACATGCGGTTCGAGCAATTACCGACACCCTGTTTTGTTGTTGACGAAGGTCTGATTGAGAAAAACTTGAAAATCCTGAACGGTGTAATGCAGCGTACAGGAGCGAAAATCGTGCTTGCGCAGAAGGCGTTCTCCATGACGGCGATGTATCCGCTTATTGGAGAATACTTGAGCGGTGCGACTGCGAGCGGTTTGTATGAAGCGCGTCTTGGTCACGAAGAGATGGGCAAAGAGAATCATGTCTTTGCTCCGGCTTTTCGTGAGGAAGAGATGGATGAGATTGTTTCGATCTGTGATCACATCATTTTTAATTCCTTTTCACAACTGGCAAAATTCAAGGATAAAGCACTTCAAGCGGGCTGTAAGGTTGGTTTGCGTGTGAATCCGGAATGCTCCACTCAGGAAGGACACGAGATCTATGATCCGTGTGCTCCAGGTTCACGCTTCGGCGCGAAGCAGGAGGATTTCCGTGCAGAGTTGCTTGAAGGGGTATCTGGACTGCACTTCCACACGCTGTGCCAGCAAAACTCGGACGACTTGGAAACAACGTTGAATGCATTTGTTGAGAAGTTCGGACAATGGTTGCCGCAGATGGAATGGATTAACTTCGGCGGAGGACACCATATTACCCGTGAAGATTACGACATTCCAAGACTCGAAGCTTGCATTAAACGGATGCAAAATGATTATGGTCTGGAAGTGTACCTGGAGCCGGGAGAAGCGGTTGCACTTAATGCAGGTTATCTGGTGACTTCCGTACTGGACTTCCACAAGAATGGCATGGATATTGCCATTTTGGATACTTCAGCAACTTGTCATATGCCAGATGTTCTGGAGATGCCGTATCGTCCGCCATTGATTGGATCGGGTGAAGTGGGCGAGAAAGCTCACCTGTATCGTCTAGGTGGTCAAACATGTCTGTCTGGTGACGTGATTGGCGACTATTCATTCGATGAGCCTTTGAAAGAAGGCGACCGTCTCGTATTTGAAGACATGGCGATCTACTCCATGGTTAAAACCAATACGTTTAACGGCATGCCGCTTCCTGCCATTGCGGTTAAACGCAAAGATGGAGATTGCGAAGTTGTACGTGAATTCGGATATCAGGATTTTAAAATGCGATTGGCATAATACTTTATTATATATCGGAGCAATATAGAGATATTACAATAGAGAGCAATAATAGTGCAGTACAAGTAAAAAGGCTGTCCAAGGTCACAGGCTTCGTGTGACCAGAGGACAGCCTTTTTTTGGCTACTTCTATTATTCGTTAGAATCGACAGGTTTGCTTGCAGCTCTTGCGGCATAGGGGAAGATTGGGTCTTTCAGTTCGAATTCATACGTTAGACCATTCACAATACCTACAACATGTTTGCTGTCATAGAGATCGAGTAAAAATCCAGCCATTTGCTCGGCTGTATGGAACTTGGGCACACGGCCTTCATACTGGAACTGATCCAGATCAAAGGCACGTTCAGCAAACTCAGTTTCTGTGGCCGCAGGTGCCAGCACTTTGGCTTGCATTGGAGCGCCTTTGCTTTGGAGTTCTTGTGCTAGCCCTTCGGTAAAGGCACTGACATAAAACTTCGTGGCACAATAGGTCACCGCATCTGGAACGATAGTGTAGCCGCCCCCTGAAGAGATGTTGATGATCCGCGTGCCCGGAGTATTGGCATAATCCCGAACATACAGAGTGGAGAGAATCGTCAGTGCTTCAATATTCAGATGAAGCATTTGCTCAATTTTAGGCAAATTTTGCTCACCGACCGAAGCAAAGTTGCCAAAGCCTGCGTTGTTGATCCATGTTTCAATGGAGTAACCTTTCAAGCTTTCATAGAAAGCATGTACATCTGCGGCAATGGACAAATCCACTGTACGAACAACAACATCGAGTTCCGAGTTGAGTTCGGCGATTTTATTTTTTAACATATCCAAAGCTTCGGTTCTGCGGGCTGCTAAAATGAGATGTTTGCCTCTGGCTGCAAAAGCCAAAGCGGCTTCATATCCAATGCCTGAGCTGGCACCGGTAATAACGGTATATTTCATGTGAATTCCTCCTGGGATCAATGCTAAGCATTATTGTGGGATGACCACGAATTGATTATACTGATTAGAGTTTACTCTAAGTCAAGCACTCAAGTGGAGGAGGTGAAAACAACCATGCATACCATTGGAGAAGTGGCTGAACTGCTGGGCATCAGTGCACATACACTACGTTATTACGAGAAGGAACAGATCATAATACCTTTACGGGATTCCAGTGGGGACAGGCGCTATAATGAGTCGCATCTTAAATGGCTGCAGTTTGTCATCAAGCTGAAAGAAACACAAATGCCGATTGCGATAATCAAACAGTATGCTTCTTTATTTCAAGAAGGTGAGCATACGACTCCAGGACGTTTGAAGTTGCTCGAGAACCATAAAAAAGCCGTTGAAGATCAGATGAATACCCTTCATGCGGCGAATGAAATGCTTGAACTTAAAATCACGGCATATCGATCCTTTATCGGGAAATAATGTAACGTAGAAAGAATGCGATCGGAAGACTGAACTAACTTTTGGATTGCCCTTCTATTGCCAAATGTGTGATTTTTGTTATAGACTATTTTTTATGTTTGTTAAAATTTATCGTGTTTATCGTTTATCAAGGGGGAAATGGAATGAATCAACACAAACCACACAAGTCGAACCAGCTCAAAATCCTTTCCAAAGCGCTACTCATCATTATCGGGGGATTCATCACGGCCTATGGTCTGGAGGCCATATTGATTCCAAACCAGGTATCCGATGGTGGCGTAACCGGTCTCAGTATCGTCGGCTCGAATTTGTTCGGCTTGCCACTCGGATTACTAATTGGATTGCTAAACATTCCGTTTGTCTGGCTCGGTTACAAGCAAATTGGTAAAAGCTTTGCACTTTACTCCGTCATTGGTATTGCGTCACTGGCGATTAGTGCCAGTCTGATGCATCATGTGCCCACGATTATTAAAGGGGACACGTTGCTGGTAACGGTTGTGGGTGGTATCATTATCGGTTTTGGTATGGGTCTTGCACTACGTAACGGCGGAGCACTTGATGGGATTGATATGCTTGCCGTATTGTTATCTCGTAAGCTTCCCTTCGGAACGAGTGACCTGATTCTATTCCTGAACATGTTTGTATTTATCGTTGTTTCGACCGTATTTGGTCTGCAAGGTGCGATTTTGTCAGGACTCGCTTATTTCATTGCCTCTAAAGTGATACATATTGTCGAAGAAGGTTTGAGCGGTTCGAAGACATTCAAAATTATTACGACACAACCGGAAGTCATGGTGGAGACTATTCGTGATCGACTCGGACGCGGAGCAACGTACACCGAGGCATATGGTGGATACTCCAACGAGCAGTTCAAGGAAATCACTTGTGTCATCAACCGGATGGAAGAGAGTAAAATCAAAGAAATCATTAACGAGATTGACCCTACAGCCTTTGTTGTTGTCTACGATGTAGCCGAAGTGAAGGGCGGCAATTTCAAGAAGAAAGACATTCACTAAGAACAAGCGTTGATAAGAGCAGCCCTCTTGTCGGCGCTTTTTCTTATCTTTTTTTCACAAAACCATAATCATTCGCTAGCCAGCGTTAATCTTCCGTAAAAACAGTAGCAAAGCTGCTGTCGACGCCTTCAATGTACAGAGGGATCGCGTAGACCCTGGAGATATGGGAAAGATCCTGATTCAGATTCAGATCTTCAATGACGAGAATGTACTTACCGTCGACCCGACCTTTACCCAGAATAATCTGGTGAAAAGCAACGGCTTCGTCTGGATGATTCGCTGCACCAGCGGATATCATATCAATACCAATAGCACGCAAGGAGTTGAAAATCATCAGGTACTGTGCTGCCGAGGCGGATAAACCCGGGTTATGATTGGCGTATCTGTCAGGATCAGATGAGCGAATTCTGCCAAATCCCGTGCGAATCAGCAGCAGGTCAGCTCCAGCGATCTGATGCTCATAAGGCTGCAGATCAGCTTTGGTGATCAACTCATCATCACTTTTGGGAATATCAATCACCACGGGGTGTGTAAAAATAAAATCATCTATCGGAATCTCACTGATCTTTTTGCCTTGAGGATTAAAATGCCACGGCGCATCAATATGTGTACCATTATGATTAAGGCTTGAGACAATAAACTGGTTGTAGGCATCACCTTGAGCGATACTGGATTGTTGCTGTATCACGACGGGAGGATTACCTTTGTACACCGGGGTGTTCACACCCAGCGGATAAGATAAGAGAAGTCGAGCCATAATTAGACCTATCTCCTTTCCTTTGTGTTAACTTGGATTACTTACATTTACTTGCATAAGTGGGGCTTCTGTATGGAAAGCTTTTGTATATAAGTCGAACTGGATTGGTGTGCAAATTCTTTTTAGTTCGATTTATATAGTGAGAAGACGTACAAGACATTTCAATATGGAGGTTAGTGCGATGACAAAGCAAGACCCGCAGGAACTTTTGAAACAGAAGCACGAACAGGATGAGCACAAAAGACAATTTACCAATTTCTCCCGCAACGTATCCGGTCATGGTGAGATGGAGGCAGGGCAGGAATTTAGTCAGGATCACGTAACGGATGACCAGAATCGTATGAAATCGGTTGAGAATAGACGATCTTATCCAAATTAGCGTGCGAATATGATTTTAAGGTTATTAGCTGGTCCAGTTATGGATCGGCTTTTTGCCATTCGAATTGCAATATCTGGCCTGACGAAATTAACATTTAATCAAACTAGTCAACAGGTTCAAAAGGTCGTATAGTAGTATATGTCGTAGGGAAGAGAAGTATATTTCGCTAAGTGCTCTTCGTGGCACAAACAACACAATTTTACATATAAGGATGGGGAAATATGGACTTTAAACCGGTTGCTTCATTAATTGATCGTTTAACCTCATGGAGAGTTCCATGGGCAGAAGTGCTTATTATGCATCAAAACGAAACCGTTTTCCAGTATCGCAATGGATTTGAGAATCTGGAGGAGAAGACTCCAATTCGGGATAACGCCATCTTTAATTTGTACTCCATGACCAAGATTATGACCTGTGTTGCTGCACTGCAACTGGTTGAGAAAGGGGATATCCTTTTACTTGACCCGCTTTCTCAGTACTTACCTGAATTTGAGGAAATGCAGGTGAAAAAGGCACTTCCGAATGGCGAGGTGTACTATGAGAAAGCGACAAGACCAATAACGGTGCGTGATCTATTTACGATGACTGCTGGTTTTTCATATGATATCCATTCGCCAAGTATCAAGGAAGCCGTAGAACGCACGAATGGAACACTGCCAACGCGAGAGTTTGCGAGAGCTTTGGCGAAAGAACCACTCATGTTTGAGCCGGGTACCCACTGGAATTATAGCATGTGTCATGATGTGCTTGGTGCGCTGGTCGAAGTCGTAAGTGGCAAACGATTCGGCACGTATTTGCAAGATGAGATCATTAAACCACTTGGTATGCATGATACCACCTTTGACCTGAATGAAGCTCAACAATCTCGCTTGATTCCGCAATATCTTTTTGATGAAGAGCAAGATAAAGCGGTACGAATGGACGGCAACGGTTTCCGTGTAGGTACAGAACTGGATAGTGGCGGTGCCGGATTGTTATCTACCGTGAACGATTACGCCAAGTTCCTGAATGCACTGACCGGATTTGGCACAAGTCCTGAAGGCGTGCGGATTTTGTCCCGAGCTTCCGTGGAGCTCATGAGAGCCGATCATCTGAATGACATGACACGACCAGACTTTTCATGGGATCATATGTATGGTTATGGCTATGGTCTCGGCGTTCGTACACATATCTCCACAGCAGGCAGTGGATCACTGAGTCCGATCGGTGAATTTGGATGGGCTGGTGCGGCTGGCTGTATGGCCATTATAGATCCGGATTCCGGGCTGACAGTGATGTATGCACAGCATCTGTTGAACAGCCAGGAGCATTATGTGCAGCGCCGCTTGCGTAATGTAGTGTACTCTTGCCTATAAAAAAGCTGTATGCTCGAAAGCTATTCTGATTAATATTAACTTATTTTGAACCCTGCTAAGGAAAAACAGCAGGGTTTTTGTTTGTTTTAATGTGATAAGGAGTGGGCCACGTACTCCTTATTATTTACATTTACCGTGGGAGAAAGTATGATATTATGGTTTAGGTAATTGGAACTAGAGGGAGATGTTTCCTCTTACATGATCATATTGTGATATTATAAACAAAAGCCGCTGATTAGCGGCTTTTTGTCATTCGAAGTGCGTTTACACGGTTGACCAGATAAATGCCAACAGATACCAATATTAACGCAACAAGATTTTTTAGTTCCCAGATCGTTTCTCCAAGAAACAATGCGGATAACAGGGCACCAAAGATGGGGATTAAGAAATTATAGACCGATACTTTGCCTACTTTGTTGTACTTCAGAAGCAGATTCCACAGGCAAAAGGCCACGGATGACAGCAAAGCCAGATACACCAGATTCAGTGTGGATTCCCATGTAAAATGAGTAACTTGACCTCCGAGTGACAGACCGAGCAGAGTCAGCACCAATCCGCCAACTAGAAGACTAACGCCGGTGATCACCATAACATCAATTGTTCCAGTTAAACGCTTCGCGTAAATGGCTGTTACCGAGAAAACGAGAGCGGCCATAATGATAAATCCTTCTCCTGTGAAAGAGAATGAAAAGGTAAGCAAGTCTGCATGAAAGTTGACGATAATGACTCCAATAAACCCGATTACACAGCCGATGATTTTGTTACGGCTCAGCTTATCATTTTTATAGATAAAATGGGCCAATACAACACTGAAAAACGTCGTTGTTGCATTCATGATGGACCCTTTGACACCGGTGGTGTTGGCTACGCCTACATAAAAAAACATATATTGCAGTCCTGTCTGCAGTACGCCGAGCATGCTCAAACCTGCCCATTCACGTCCGCTAAGCTTGGGCTTGCGTCTGAAACCAACGCGATATAGAAGTAGTAGCAATATACCTGCCAAACTGAATCGATACCCGGCAAAAACGTATTTTGAAGCGATATCTTCGGGTAAAATGTGAAAAGCAACATAGCCGAGTTTGATGGAAGGATAGGCACTTCCCCATAATAAGCAGCATAAGCCTGCAACGAGCATCACAATGAATGGATCGCTTAATTTGCTCCGATGCTCCTGTTCCCCTTGATTTTTGTTTTCTCGTGCTGTACTTTCACTTTGCGTATGTTCTGTTGCCTTTGGACTAATGAGTGTTGAATCTCTCTCGATCACGCTTAATCTTCTCCTCGCTTGTTGTGCACATCTGTATGTAAGAATAAACAATCATGCCTTATAGACCATATCATAAAAACCTGCTTTTGTGTTGGAAGAAAAATGGATTGGAGCAGGCAACCTTGTTATGAAGTGATGAGAGAAATTACAGAGATGATCGCGAGAAAAGTGTGTATGGATTTTATTTCCAACAACAGAGCGCTTGCCAAATGAAAAATAATGTGATAATTTATGTCTGTAACCGGTTACACATAAGGAGAACATTCCATGACAACAATTAAAGACGTAGCAAATCTGGCCGGTGTATCCGTAGCCACGGTATCCAGAGTGATTAATGACAGGGGCTATGTGCACGCAGATACTCGCAAGAAAGTTGAAGAGGCTGTCAAGGCACTTCACTTTTCACCGAATGAAGTGGCACGTTCACTATACACACGCAAGTCGAAACTGATTGGTCTACTGCTTCCAGACATTGCGAATCCTTATTTCCCTCAGCTTGCGCGGGGGGTGGAGGATCGGATGCAAGAGCAGGATTACCGCTTAATATTTGGAAACAGTGATGAGGATGAACGGAAGGAGCAGGATTACATCCAGACGTTTATCCAGAATAACGTAGTGGGTGTGATCTCATCCACCAATCACCCTCACTCTTCGATATATGAAAAGCTGAAGATTCCCGTTGTCTTTCTGGACAGAACTTCACTGGATCGACCTTCGGTCTATGCCGACGGCAGAGAAGGCGGAAGGCTTGCTGCCAAAGAGATCATCAAACGGGGCAGCAAAAGAATTACCGTTATGCAAGGACCATCCCATATTCGGCCGGCTCAAGATCGGTTTGAAGGAGCGATTGAAGTCATCCGGGAAGCAGGACTGGATCATGAGGTCATTCAAACCACCTCTTTTTCATTTAATGAGGCAGGTGTATGGGCGGAGGAACTGTTCAGAAAATTTCCGGACACGGACGGCGTTATTGCCAGTAATGACATCGCCGCAATGGCGGTTTTGCATGAAGCTTATCGGATTGGGAGGAACGTCCCGAATGATGTACAGGTTATTGGGTTTGACGATATTCCAATGAGTGGATTGTTGTCACCGGCATTGTCTACGATCAGGCAGCCAGCATATGAAATGGGCAGAGAAGCAGCAGGATTACTTATTCAGTTAGTAGAGCAAAATAAGATGGAGAATAAAAACATACAGTTGCCCGTGTCTTTCATTGAACGGGGAACAACGAGAAAGGTGAGAAACGATGGCTAACATTTGTGTTATTGGTAGCAGTTCAATGGACTTGGTTGTGACATCCTCCAGAAGACCGGGCGCGGGAGAAACCGTGCTTGGTGAAAGTTTTAAGACAGTACCCGGCGGGAAAGGCGCCAACCAAGCTGTGGCGGCAGCTCGTTTGGGAGCCGAGGTTGTCATGATCGGCCGTGTTGGAGATGATACATTCGGTACAGACATTTTAGAAAACTTTAAAGCAAATCGTGTAAATACAAGCAATATGAAACCGGTTACACATTCAGAGAGTGGTACAGCTCATATCATCTTGGCAGAGGGAGATAATAGCATTGTGGTGGTCGAAGCGGCTAATCGCGAAGTGACACCTGCTTATGTGGATGAAGCTGCTGAAGCGATTCGTAACGCGGATATTGTGCTGATCCAGCAAGAGATTCCAGAAGAAACGGTGATTCATGTCAGCCAATTATGTGCCAAATACAAGACACCCTTACTGCTCAATCCGGCTCCTGCCCGTGCGGTTCCACAAGAGGTGATCGACAATGCATCTTATATTACACCTAATGAGCATGAGGCCGAAATTTTGTTCAAAGGCATGAAGCCTGCGGAAGCGCTACGTCAACATCCAAACAAATTATTCATTACGGAAGGCAGTAAGGGTGTTCGATATTATGACGGTAATGAAGAGGTACTTGTGCCAACCTATAAAGTTGAAGCTGTAGATACAACCGGAGCTGGCGATACATTTAATGCAGCATTTGCAGTCGCTCTGGCTGAGGGTAAGTCGATTCAGGACAGTGTGCGTTTTGCCAATCGGGCGGCATCGTTATCCGTAACCAAGTTTGGTGCACAGGGCGGTATGCCAACCAGGGACGAAGTAGAGGAGAGCTTGTAATGAAAAGAAACGGCATCTTGAATAGTCACATCTCTAAAATCTTGTCTGATCTGGGTCACACGGATCAAATTGCCATTGCGGATGCGGGCTTGCCCGTTCCGGATGGTGTGCCGAAGATTGATCTGGCACTCAAACTTGGTACACCAAGCTTTCGTGAAGTGCTGGACATCATTGCGGAAGACATGGTCATTGAGAAAGTGATCATCGCTAGTGAAATCCATGAAGGGAATCCGCAGACACTTGCGTACCTGAATGAGAAATTTGATTCACAGATCATAGATGATAGCCTGAACCATGAGCAGTTTAAAGCGTTAACCCGGCAAGTGAAGGCCGTTATTCGTACAGGCGAGGCTACACCGTATGCCAATTGCATTTTACAATCGGGAGTTCATTTCGGTTAAAAGGAGGCAGCACCATGCACATTCAGATGCATAATATCCATAAAGCGTTTGGCACAAATCAAGTGTTAAGCGGTGTGGATTTCGAATTAAAAGAAGGCGAGGTTCATGCCCTGATGGGGGAGAATGGCGCCGGGAAATCAACGCTGATGAACATTTTGATCGGTCTGCACCAACGGGATCAAGGAACCATAGAGATTGATGGCAAAGAGACGTACTTCGGTAGTCCAAAAGAAGCAGAGCAGCTTGGGCTTACGTTTATTCACCAAGAATTGAATGTCTGGCCTGAGATGACGGTACTGGATAACCTGTTTATCGGTAAAGAGATATCGTCCTCCATGGGGTTGCTGAACACAAAACAAATGAAAGCGCTTGCTAGTGAACAATTCGCCAAACTTTCGGTGGACATTCCGCTAGAACGCCCTGCAGGAGAGTGCTCTGTCGGACAGCAGCAGATGATTGAGATAGCTAAAGCGCTTATGACCGAGGCCAAAGTCATTATCATGGACGAGCCTACAGCGGCTTTGACTGAACGTGAAATTCAGAAATTGTTTGAGGTCATTCGTTCTGTGCAAAAAAATGGCGTATCCGTTGTTTACATCTCTCACCGAATGGAGGAAATTTTCACGATCTGTGATCGCATCACCATTATGCGTGACGGGCGAACCGTGGATACCAAAGCCATTCCCGAGACAAACTTTGATGAAGTTGTACGCAAGATGGTAGGTCGTGAGCTGACTGAGCGTTATCCGTCCCGTCATCCGAAATATGGTGAAGTCGTGCTTGAGGTGAGGGAAGCAAATCGGAAGGGATTATTCGAAAATGTCAGCTTTGACGTGAAGGCCGGTGAAGTACTCGGTTTCTCTGGTCTGATGGGATCGGGGCGTACGGAGATCATGAGAGCGATCTTTGGTCTGGATCGATTGGATAGCGGAGAGATTAAGATACGTGGCAAAAAAGTAAATATTCGCAAACCGGCGGATGCGGTGAAGCACGGTATCGGTTTTATAACAGAAGACCGGAAGGATGAAGGGCTGGTGCTCGACTTTTCCATCCGTGAAAATATGGCACTGACGAACCTATTCAGTTTTTCCAGCAAAGGCTTCATCTCGAATGGGAAAGAGCAGGAGTTTGTAGACACACTCATCAAACGGTTGCAGATCAAAACCCAATCCTCGGAAACCGCAGCCCGGAATTTGTCCGGTGGGAACCAGCAGAAGGTTGTCATTGCCAAATGGGTAGGTATCGGTCCAAGCGTGCTCATTCTGGACGAGCCTACACGCGGGGTAGACGTTGGAGCGAAGCGTGAGATCTATCAGCTCATGAACGAACTGACGGATCGCGGGGTAGCTATTATCATGGTTTCATCCGAACTGCCTGAAGTGCTGGGTATGAGCGACCGCATTGCCGTTGTGCATGAAGGTCACATTACCGGCGTTCTACCGAAGGAACAAGCGACACAAGAACACATTATGACTCTAGCTACAGGGGGACAGTAACATGACAACGATGCAGGATACTAAAACAGCCAAAAGCGGGTTCCGCTTGTCTAGCGTAACACAAAAACTCGGCCCACTTCTCGGATTAATCATTCTAATTGTGATTGTTTCCGTGCTCAATCCAAGCTTTTTGGAACCACTTAATATTCTAAATTTGCTACGCCAGGTTTCCATTAATGCTTTAATTGCATTTGGCATGACGTTTGTTATTCTTACTGGCGGGATTGACTTGTCGGTTGGTTCTATACTTGCGCTATCTAGTGCCTTCGTAGCCAATATGATGTTATCCGGTCTTGATCCAATCCTGTCAATCATCATTGGGGTAGCCCTTGGTGGAGTAATGGGTATGGTGAATGGACTGATGATTACCAAGGGTAACATGGCTCCATTTATCGCAACCCTTGCAACGATGACCATTTTTAGAGGTTTGACACTGGTATATACCAATGGTAATCCGATTACAGGTCTGGGCGATAGCCTGCTGTTCCAATTGTTTGGACGCGGATATTTACTTGGTATTCCAGTACCAGCCATTACAATGCTGATTACGTTTGTGATTCTGTGGACGATTTTGCATAAAACGGCCTTCGGCCGCAAAACGTACGCCATCGGCGGTAATGAAAAAGCTTCCATCATCTCGGGGATCAAAGTATCCCGCGTCAAAATTATGATTTACTCCCTTGCGGGTATGCTCGCCGCGCTGGCCGGTGCGATTCTGACATCGCGTCTGAACTCCGCTCAACCTACGGCAGGTACATCTTATGAGCTGGATGCCATCGCTGCAGTTGTGCTGGGCGGAACAAGCCTTTCCGGCGGCCGCGGCCGCATTGTAGGTACATTGATTGGTGTGCTGATCATTGGTGTGCTGAATAACGGTCTGAACCTGCTCGGTGTGAACTCCTTCTACCAAATGGTTGTGAAGGGTGTCGTTATTGCTATCGCTGTCCTGCTGGACCGCAAGAAAACCGCTTAAGGGAGAGAAAACAACATGAAAAAATGGACACTAACGCTTGTTAGCATGATACTGATCGTTGTTCTAGCCGGATGTTCGCTGGAGCCGCCAGGCTGGGCGAAACCAAAGTCAGCCGGAGGTAAGGAACAGAAGAAAATCGGTTTGTCGATCTCGACACTGAACAACCCGTTCTTCGTTTCACTGAAAGATGGTGTCGTGGCCGAAGCACAGAAACAAGGTATTCAGGTTGTTGTCGTAGATGCACAGAACGATTCTGCGAAGCAAACGAATGATGTGGACGATTTGATTCAGCAAGGCGTTGATGCTTTGCTGATTAACCCGGCAGATTCCGCTGCAATCTCTACAGCGGTTCAATCCGCTAATAGTGTGGGCATTCCAGTAATTACGCTTGACCGCTCTGCGGATAAAGGTGAAGTTGCAGCGCTTGTTGCTTCCGATAATGCAAAGGGTGGACGCATGGCTGCTGAATATATCGTGAAACAGCTTGGCGAAGGTGCTAAAGTGATTGAACTTGAAGGTGTACCGGGTGCATCAGCTACCCGTGAGCGTGGCAAAGGTTTCCACGAGATTGCAGACCAGAAGCTGGACGTGGTTGCGAAACAATCCGCTGACTTTGACCGCTCCAAAGGGTTGAATGTCATGGAGAACTTATTGCAAGGTAACCCAGGAGTGCAAGCCGTGTTCGCCCATAATGACGAAATGGCTCTTGGTGCCATTGAAGCAATCCAGAGTTCGGGGAAAGATATCCCCGTGATCGGATTTGATGGTAATGATGATGCCATTAAATCGATTCAGGATGGTAAACTAACAGCAACTGTAGCTCAACAACCTGAGTTGATCGGACAGCTCGCATTGCAAGCCGCACTCGATGTGCTGAGTGGTAAACAAGTGGAGAAATCCATCCCGGCTGAGTTGAAGCTGGTAACGAAAGATAACGTGAATCAATAATCAAATATTTATAAGGTATTGCATGAATCCCGCTCTGGCTGAGAAAGCCGGAGGCGGGATTTTTTATTGTGAGAATTATAGTTGGTTTAACTGGAATCAAGCTCATACGTGACTCCAATTGCATATTACAGAGTTTTGGATTGCTCAAAAATTATATCTTTGGATATATGTATTCAATCCATAGATTGTTATACTGTCATTCAAATGGTGAGTAGAAAGGGGCATCCGGCTTGGATTATCCGGTTGAAGAAAATTTAAAAATGGTTAGAAAACAAATGGCACTGGCTTGCAAGGCTTCTGGACGAAATGTTAACGATGTGCAGCTGCTTTTAGCCACGAAAACGGTACCGCTGGAGAAGTTACAGATTGCCGTGCAGGCAGGTGAACATCTGTTTGGAGAAAACAAGGTGCAGGAACTGCGAGATAAATATCCTCTTATGGAGCAGTCCAAAGCGTTGGAATGGCATTTTATCGGCCATCTGCAGACGAATAAAGTAAAGGAGGTAGTCAAGTATGTGACAATGATCCATTCGGTGGATCGTCTGAAGCTCGGGCAGGTCTTGCATGACCAGCTTGTCAAAGAACAGCGGACAATGGACATTCTTGTACAAATTAATACGTCCTATGAAGAAAGTAAATTCGGTGCTTCTCCAGAGGATGCAGTGGAACTCGTTGAACAATTGTCTCAATTTGAAACGCTTCATGTAAAAGGATTAATGACGATAGGGAAGCTGCATGCATCAGCTGATGAGACACGCCAATGTTTTCGCTTGTTGAAACAGCTCAGCATGCAGATCAGAGAGAGAAACATCCCACGCGTCGAGATGGAAATGTTATCGATGGGCATGTCCGGTGATTTCAGTATGGCGATTGAAGAGGGAGCGACCATCGTTCGTGTGGGAACCAATGTGTTTGGCCCACGTTATCTGCCCGATGAATATTACTGGAACGAACATAAAAAGATAGAAGATTAGTTGAGGGGCAGGGGTTTACATTGAAAACAGCATCTAATAAGATTCGCGGGCGCGATCTAATATCACCAGTGACCGCTGCATTAATTTCTGTAATTGTCAATTACGGAGGGACGTTCATTCTTGTGTTTCAAGCGGCCAAAGCAGCTGGATTGAGCCCGGAAATGACCGCATCCTGGATATGGTCCATTTCGATTGGCGTCGGGATCACGGGGATATGGCTTAGTTACCGCTACAAAGAACCTATCATTACTGCGTGGTCTACTCCAGCTGCAGCTTTCCTTGTCTCCATGCTGGCTGTAACTCCTTATTCAGAAGCCGTAGGTGCTTATATGATATCAGCCGTGGGTTTTATCATTTTGGGCATGTCTGGTTTGTTCGAACGGTTCGTGCGATTGATCCCGCCAGGGATCGCTTCGGGTTTACTTGCAGGCATTTTACTCCAGTTTGGTATCTCCGCGTTTGAAGGAGCCAAGGTCGAACCTTTACTGGTTATTCTGTTGTTCACCGCCTATATCGTATTAAAACGGTTTACATCTCGCTATGCCATCGTTGGTATATTGGTTCTCGGTCTGATCTACCTGGTGATTATGGGAAAAACGGATTTCAGTTCCATTCAGCTCGCAGTCGCTTTACCTGTATTCACTGCGCCTGAATTCTCAATTCAAGCGTTGCTCGGTGTGGCCCTGCCGTTATTTATTATTACGCTGACGGGGCAGTACATGCCAGGTATGCTGGTCCTCCGCAATGACGGTTTTCGAACGAGTGCCAATCCTATATTAACTATAACCGGACTGGGTTCACTAATTGCTGCACCATTTGGCTCACATGCATTTAACGTGGCAGCCATTACCGCAGCCATATGCACAGGGAAAGATGCGCATGAAGATGCGTCCAAGCGTTATATTGCAGGCATTGCCTGCGGAGTCTTCTACATAACTGTCGGAATTTTTGGCGTAACCTTAGCCGCATTATTTTTAATTCTACCCGCAGCTTTTATCGCCACATTAGCAGGGCTAGCTTTACTTGGAACGATCGGCGGCAGCCTGGCTAACGCTCTGGCGGACCCGAACGGACGGGAGACGGCATTAATAACATTTTTAGCGACAGCGGCTAATGTAACTTTGTTTGGCATCGGCGGTGCATTTTGGGGACTTGTAGCAGGAGTTATGGCGCATCTACTAATCCATTATAAATTTGCCAAAAAACCACTTGGAACAAATGGCTAAGAAACCTGGAAGGGATGATGATCAGAATGTTAAAACATATAGAGAGCCAAGATGAAATTTTGGCAGCAGCAACCCGTCACGAGCTTGCAAGGCAGAGGGATACGATAGAACTGATTGCTTCAGAGAATTTTGTGAGCCAAGCCGTAATGGAGGCCACGGCCAGCGTATTAACCAATAAATATGCAGAGGGTTATTCGGGCAGAAGATATTATGGGGGATGCGAGCATGTTGATACCGTAGAGGATATTGCTAATCAGCGCCTGAAACAATTATTTGGTGCTGAACATGCGAATGTGCAGCCTCATTCCGGTTCACAGGCGAATATGGCTGTATATTTTGCCTCAGTCCAGATGGGAGATACGATTCTTGGAATGAATCTTGCTCATGGCGGTCATCTGACACATGGGAATCTTGTTAATTTTTCAGGAAGATTTTATCACTTTGTTCCCTATGGAGTTGATCCACAAACAGGTCTTATTGACTTCGATGAAGTTCGAAAACTGGCTCACAAACATCGTCCACGAATGATCGTTGCAGGCGGGAGTGCATACCCGAGGCGTATTGATTTTGAGATTTTTGCTCAAATTGCTTCCGAAGTGGGAGCATTACTGTTTGTAGATATGGCACACATTGCGGGCATTGTTGCAGCAGGATTACACCCTAACCCCGTACCGCATGCACATATTGTATCAACCACGACACATAAGACGCTGCGAGGTCCGCGTGGAGGTGCTATTTTGTGTAAAGAATCCTGGGCACAGGCCATCGATAAAGCTGTATTTCCAGGAACGCAGGGTGGGCCATTTATGCATATTATTGCTGGAAAAGCAGTCGCTTTTGGGGAAGCAATGCAATCTAATTTCACTGTTTATATGAGCAACGTTCTGAATAATGCTAAAGTAATGGCGGAAACACTAATCAATGAAGGGCTTACTCTAGTTTCTGGAGGGACAGATAATCATCTCATTCTCGTTGATCTGCGCAGCGTTGGCCTTACGGGTAAAGACGCTCAAATTATGCTGGATGAAGCAGGCATCACGGCAAACAAAAATTCGATTCCTCATGATACAGCGAGTCCGTTAGTTACAAGCGGTATTCGGTTTGGAACGCCTGCCATGACAACGAGAGGACTTGGTGCCGGGGAGATGAAAGAAATTGCCGAGCTTATCGCGCTTGCTTTTAAAAATCCAGCGAACACTAAAGTAAAACAGCACATATCAGGTTGTGTGCGCGAGATCACATCACGGTTTCCCCTGTACGAAGCAGGGACATCGTTCACCTCATAAATAGATAGAGCCCGCCTGCAATCTTCTCTAATTGTCCATTAGCATTGCCGGAGGGCTCTATTCAATCGTTATTATAAGGTACGGGCAAATCGGGAGATGCCTTCTTCAATTCGTTCCTCATCCACTTTTGCAAAACCTAATACCCACCCCTTACGATCACTCTCCAGACAGTATCTGCTCAACGGATAAACACAGACACCCTGCTTGCGGGCGGCAGAGGTTATTGCTGCTTCATCACATGACGCATCTGCTTCAAGAAGGATATGTAATCCCGTTTCTACTCCGCTTAATCTAAAACGCGAACTAAGACCGGAAGAATGGATCGCTTTGGTCATGACCTCGTGTCTGCGGCGATAAATGTTACGAACTCTTCTCATGTGGCGCATAAATTGCCCACGTTCAATAAAATGATTCAGCGTCAGCTGCTCCATTATGGGTAAATGGCGATAAGTCAGTTCATGAATCTGGGTAAGCCGCTCAATCGCTGCCTGAGGTCCTATAATTGCGGATAAACGTATACCGGGCGCAATCATTTTGGAGAAACTCATCATATAAAGCGTATTCTGAGGCAGCTGGCTGAACAGGGTAGGAATCGGGTCTCCACGATATCTGAATTCGCTATCGTAATCGTCCTCGATAATCCACATTCCACGTTTTCCGGCCAACTGCATGAATTGCTGTCTTCGTGGCTCAGACATGATGATTCCGGTCGCGCATTGGTGCGAAGGGGTGACAAATACGAGCCTCGATTCTGGGTGGATGCGATCTACACATAGTCCCTGCTCATCTACCGGTACGGCATCAATCTGCATACCGCGGTATTTCATGGTGGTCCAGGCAGCAGGAAAACCGGGGTCCTCCACGGACACTCTGTCTCCTTCAGTCAGAAGTGCCTGAGCAATCAAATCAATGCTGTGCTGAGCACCTGAAGTTAACAAAATCTGATCAGCTTCAATATGAATTCCTCGTTCTAATGACAAGTATCGCTGGATCTGTTCCCGTAGCGGCAGGAAACCTCTGGCATCGCCATACGACCAGATATCGAGGTTGGGTTCAGCAGATACCTGCAAAAATGATTTTCTCCAGGATTGGGTGAACGTCTCATCGATGTAAGGTTCGTGAGGGTTAAAATCAATGTCCACCTGCATGGTATCATGATCTCCAAACCAACTCTGCAGTTTGGCAATGGATTCGTGTACTAAAGGCAATACGGGAGGCACAGGCCCGGACTGCGGCTCCTCTTCTAAAG
This sequence comes from Paenibacillus sp. NN59, assembly GCF_057597225.1. Taxonomy (NCBI): domain Bacteria; kingdom Bacillati; phylum Bacillota; class Bacilli; order Caryophanales; family Paenibacillaceae; genus Paenibacillus; species Paenibacillus sp. NN59. Next base: position 3,182,112 of record NZ_CP199678.1, read on the forward strand.
AGCGGAGTACTTGGATCGAGCTACTGACTCTTGTTCCACCCCGACGTGAAGTTACTGTATAACCCCGGCTGAATAATTCTTCGTAAACGATCTGAATTGTAGATCGTGAAACACCGATTCGCCCGGCTAACTCACGTGACGGAAGTAGCAGCTCACCTGGAGGCCAGTTCCCGGTTGTAATGTTGTGAATAGCCTGGTCAAGCAGCTGTTGCCAGATGGGACGGTCATCTTTTCGGTTTACTTTTAACATCATAACAACTCCGTTGTTGTTGAATTTATGGATTGTATATTAATAGCACATAATGAAAATTTGGGCCTTCCATTGTAGGAAATATTATCATGACAATGGTTCAAGCTGCAATGATGAATCACGATGAATATATTTTTTCCTGTTCATCTCCAGTTCATATTCAGGACGTGGGTAGTTCATTTTCTTTGTTTATACTGCGTTAGGTAACAGCTCATACACGACGACCACAGAGCAGAATAGGAGAAGATGAATTTGATACGAAAAAAAAGAATGTCCATCGTTGCCATGACCTTGGTATTTGCGATGTTAACGCCCACAGCTGCATATGCTACCGAGCTTCCAGGTAAACTAGACTACGGATTGACTCAAAAATCAGTTGCAGCGAAAACGAAAACACTGACCGAAACCTACGGTGTTGCGAGTGTACAGTACGCACTTATCGATGGAGGGGAGATCGTTCTCTCTGGACAGACAGGAATGAATGACCCGGAGAATCGTGTGCCACTCACGTCAAACACCATGTATGGCATAGGATCAACAAGTAAAATGTTTCTCACAACCGCTGTCATGAAGTTGGTGGATGAGGGCAAAGTGAAATTGGATGATCCTGTAGTGGGCTATATTCCTGAATTTAAAATGAAGGACAAGCGTTATGCTCAGATTACAGTACGTATGCTGTTAAATCATTCATCGGGATTGCTTGGCACATCCAGTAACAGCGCGATCCTGTTCGAAGATCCAGATACACACGCACATGATACATTACTGGAACAGCTAGCCTCACAACATTTGAAGGCAGATCCTGGAGCTTACTCGGTTTATAGTAATGACGGGTTTTCATTAGCTGAGATTCTGGTAGAACGAGTTAGCGGGTTGAGCTTTACGGAATTCATGCATCGTCATATCACAGCACCCCTTGGCATGAATCATACCAAGACGCCACAAGATCCGCTCGATGTGAAACACATGGCAACGACGTACTCCGCCAAGAAGGAACGGCAGCCTTTGGAGACAACCAATATGATTGCTTCAGGTGGCATCTATTCCACAGCCGAAGATTTAGTGAAGCTGTCACAAGTATTCACGAACGAGAAGAATGGTGTTCTTTCCGAAGAATCAGCGAAAGCTACCGGACAGGAAGAGTACAAGAGGGGAAAGTGGCCAGAGGACGGTGATTCATCCATTGCGTATGGACTTGGGTGGGATAGTGTAAACTTGTTTCCGTTCAATCAGTATGGGATCAAGGCATGGACTAAAGGCGGAAATACAATTGCTTATCATTCCTCTCTGATTGTATTGCCTGAGTATAATATGGCTGCAGCCGTTACATCTTCGGGAGGTTCAAGTTCAACGAATCAATTGATTGCAACAGAGCTGTTGCTAAGTAGCCTGGAAGAAAAGAAGCTGATTCCGGAGCGTAAACCGGAGAAGTCACATGGAGTACCTGTGAAAGCAGAGATGCCGAAGGAAGAGATGAAACATTCAGGAATCTATGGTGGCGGAGCCAACATGTTGATGAAGCTGGATGTTCAGGAGAATGGGCAACTCACGATGTCGATGTTAGCGACACCAAATAGCCCGAAACAGACGTACACCTATATTGCTGACGGTTCTTTTGTGAATGAGGCAGGTACGGAGAAAGTGAAATTTGTTAAGGAAGATAACGGAAATACGTATCTTTGGACACGTTCGTATCAATCGGCTCCTGGGCTCGGTCAGCTTGCTTCTTCGGAGTATAAGGCTGAAAAGCTTCAAGCCAATCTATTGTCAGACGAAGCCAAAGCTGCGTGGCAAGCGCGTGTGGGTAAAGCGTATGTACTCGTGAATGAGAAACATACCTCGACTCTATATAATACAGCAATGCCGCTGATACCTATTCAGTTGTTAAGTGAGTTACCAGGTTATATTTATACGAATGCTATTACAGATGGGGATCAGGCTGTGAATCAATTGCAGATTCCGGGTGTAGCAGGTCGTGATACGATGGAATTTACCTTTTACAAACAAGACGGTGTGGAGTATGTGTCACAAGGAGGCAATATATATGCCAACCAGGATATCGTGAAACCGATCTATGCAGGTCAGCAATCCAAAACGACGATCCAGTCGAATGGTTATGCCAAATGGTTTTCGATTCCAGCTGCGGCTCGCGGGAAAGAAATGAAAGTGAATTTGCCCTCCGATGGTTCATTTGTTGTGTATGATGCGTCTGGTGTCAGTCTGAATCACAGCGTAGTCAGTGGTCAAACGACCATGGTACTGCCCGAGAGAGGCTACCTTGTCTTTGCTGGTGAAGCTGGATCAGTCTTTGAGATTACGTTAAAATAAAGCATGAACCCATCTTAAGAATTATAGTTTATCGATTGAGAATTAATGCATATCTATAAGATAGCCAAAAAGTCGCATTTTGCGGCTTTTTGGCATTTTAATGTTTCAAATTTAAAATTAAAGTTTCGACAACCTGACCACCAGGGTAAGTATAAGAGGACTTTTACAAGTGGATTGAAGAAATGCCATGGAAACAAAAATGAAGGTGGGTAGAAAGAGCATTGATTGGTCAAGAGCTGAGAATAATAACCTTAGCATGATTCGGGACATACGTATGGCATGACGTCAAGACGAGGAGGACATATGAAGAATAACAGGATTACATTAATTATACTTACCATGGTGCTGCTTCTGGTGTCCGGCTTTACAGGTTGGACGGGAAGTGTGCAGGCACAATCGGATTCGGGCAAAACTTATGTGATCGGTACCGACATTACCTTCGCACCGTTTGAATTTGAGGATATAAACGGAGAACTTGTCGGCATTGACATGGATATCCTTGCAGCGATTGCGAAGGACCAGAATTTCAAATATGAGATCAAAGCCTTAGGTTTTAACGCAGCGGTGCAGGCACTGGAATCCAATCAAGTAGATGGTGTTATTGCAGGTATGAGTATTACGGATGAACGTAAAACCCAATTTGATTTTTCCGATATGTATTTTGAATCAGGCGTTGTTATGGGCATTAAAGCGAACAATGATACAATAAAAAGCTATGAGGATCTGCGTGGTAAAAAGGTTGCAGTAAAAACGGGGACGGAAGGGTATCGTTTTGCTGAAGCGAACGCATCTAAGTATGGGTTTACCATTGTACCTTTTGATGATTCGGCGCTAATGTATGAAGATGTGAAAACGGGAAATTCTGCAGCCTGTTTTGATGATTACCCTGTATTGAAATATGGGGAGAATCAAAAAAACGGACTGAAAGTTGTTACAGAACCAGAAAAAGGTGCCCCTTACGGCTTTGCTGTAAGTAAAGGTAAAAACCAGGAGTTGCTGCAGAAGTTTAATGCAGGCCTTGCAAACATCAAGGAAAGCGGTGAATACAAGCGTATTGTAGATAAGTATATAGGTGACAATGCGGAGACTGTTGCAAGCCTGGGACGGATGGAACTTGTAATCAAGTCTCTTCCATCCTTGCTGAAAGGTTTGGGAAACACACTTTTATATACGATCATGTCTCTATTTTTTGCCTTTATCATCGGCTTAATCTTTGCCTTTATGAAGGTAGGACGCAACAAAATTTTACGTGGGATTGCTACCGTATTCGTGGATGTCTTCCGGGGTATTCCGTTGCTTGTTCTCGCATTTTTCATTTACTTCGGTATCCCTCAGGCATTCGGATTTACGATGCCGCTATTCTTGGCAGCGATTCTGACGTTGAGCTTAAATGCCGGAGCATACGTAACTGAGATTATCCGTGGGGGTATTCAATCGATTGATCGCGGACAGATGGAGGCGGCTCGTTCACTCGGACTTCCGTATCGCAAAGCGATGATGAAAATTGTCATTCCTCAGGCGATCCGTGTGATGATTCCTTCATTTATCAACCAGATGGTTATTACGTTGAAAGATACGTCCATCTTGTCCGTTATCGGGCTGGTTGAGCTTACGCAGTCTGGTAAAATCATTATTGCCAGATCCTTGGCCTCGTTTGACATTTGGTTAACGGTTGCGATAATGTACTTGATCGTTATTATTATACTGACTAAAATTGCCGATTATCTGGAGGTGAGAATCCGTCGTGGGTAAAATTAGAATAGAAGGTCTGAAGAAAAGTTTTGGTTCCAATCAGGTGTTGAAAGGAATAGACGTGACTGTGAACGAAGGAGAGGTTGTATGTGTGATCGGCCCCTCCGGTTCGGGGAAAAGTACATTTCTGCGTTGTGTGAACTGTTTAGAGGATATCACCGCAGGCCGTGTTATTGTCGATGATCGTGACTTAAACAGCAAAGATATCGATATCAATAAAGCCCGTGAGAACATCGGCATGGTATTCCAGCATTTTAATCTGTTTCCACACTTTAGCGTGCTGAAAAATATTATGTTCGCGCCAATGGAACTTGGCAAATTAAATCAAGCACAAGCACGGGAAACAGCGCTTCGCTTGCTTGACCGTGTCGGTCTGGCAGATAAAGCGGATAGCTTTCCAAGCCAGCTCTCGGGTGGACAGAAGCAGCGTGTAGCTATTGCGCGTGCACTCGCGATGAACCCGGATGTGATGCTGTTCGATGAGCCTACGTCGGCGCTTGACCCCGAAATGGTCGGCGAGGTGCTTGGCGTTATGAAAGACCTCGCTAGAGAAGGTATGACGATGATCATTGTTACGCATGAGATGGGCTTTGCCCGCGAAGTTGCGGATCGGGTTATTTTTATGGATGGCGGATATATTGTGGAGGAAGGTAATCCTGAACAGATTTTCGGTAAACCGCAGCACGAACGTACAATCAGTTTTTTGGAAAAGGTGCTCTAATCCAGTTCTATCATGGTTCAACAAAAAGGTCGCGATATGCGGCTTTTTTTGTTTTGTACATTTATTCCATATGGGACTATAATAGGCCTGAAAACAGTGAACGTATTGTATCTACATCCATATAAGGCCATTTTAAATCCTTTGCAAAGGAGTATTATCCTATGAACGAACCCGTACCTGAGATTGTACAACGACAATCCATTGAAGCCTTTCAGTCTGCGATCCGCAAATCGGAGAACGCGCTGAAGAACATGAAGGGGAAGGAAGCTAATACATCTGTTATAGAGAAACGTCTTCATGCGCTAATCGTCAGTTTATATATATTGGAGCACACCTGGAATGGGAGAGATGACCAACATTATAGCGGCTTGGAAATATCCGAGGCACGTCAAGTGATGAACAATCTCCTTCCTTCTCTTGAACGAATGATGGAGAAGTCGGCAGCTGGAACACCTCAATATACCTTGCTTGAAAGAAGAATTCGAGCTTTTCAATTGGCTATTCAAGCGATGGATCTGGTTTAGCTCAAACCCTGAATGTGGTTATTAAAATTTGGTGATAAACGGGGAGTAGGTATAATGAAAGATATGGATGCTTATGATTATATCTCCAAACAGCATAGGATGAACGCGATCGTTTATGACACATACGGAACAACGGAAGTGCTCCGTATGGAGCAAATTGCCGTACCCGTTCCTCAGGATTATGAAGTGTTGATTGAGGTTTACGCTTCATCGGTTAATTCATGGGACTGGGATCTGCTTCGCGGTAAACCATTCATTAACCGTATAGGAGCTGTTCGTAAACCGCGCTATCGCACACTTGGAGCAGACGTAGCAGGGAGGGTAGCTTTAACGGGTTCTTTGGTAACACGATTTAAACCAGGAGACGAAGTTTTTGGCGATCTTTCTGGCTGTAGCTGGGGTGCATTCGCAGATTATGTATGCGCTTCTGAAAGGGCACTTACCTTAAAACCGGATGGAATTTCACATGTGCAGGCTGCTGCCATTCCTCAAGCTGCTGTTCTGGCGTTGCAAGGTCTGCGAAACCACGGTAAGTTGCACAGAGGACAGCATGTCCTGATCAATGGTGCGGGCGGAGGCGTAGGAACATTTGGTATCCAATACGCGAAGCTGTTGGGAGCTGAAGTAACTGCCGTGGATCGAGCTGACAAGTTACATATGCTGCAAACCGTGGGCGCAGATCACGTTTTGGACTACAGGGAGGTGGATTTTACTGCTTTCGGAACCACGTATGACGTAATCCTGGACGTTATTGGTAATCACTCCGTAACGGCACTGAAACATGCACTTGTAAAGGGGGGAAGGTATGTCATGATTGGAGGACCAATGCCTCGCATTCTTATGAACCTGTTATACTCGCCATTTATCTCCACATTAGAACAAAAGAAATTGTCTGTTTTGGTTCACAAGCCGAATCATGAAGATCAACTCTTTTGGATAGAGCAGGTCAAAGAGGGCAGAGTTGTACCTGTTATTCATCATGAATATGCTCTGCATGACATTGCTAAAGCTATTCAGGATCTAGCCGAAGGCAAAGTGAAAGGTAAAGCAGTGGTTTCTATCCGAAAACCTACTGCTGGTTCTGCTTATATTTGAAATTTCATTGAGATACTTGACAAAGAGATAAGCAAAAGGTAGTCTTCTCTTATGACAGTGGTCACTGACATTGCGATAATAAGGAGAGCTTAATGTCCAATTCAAGTAAACGGAACACAAGAGAGAAGTTAATGTTAACGGCGATTGAGCTGATCTCGGTTAAGGGATATAAAAGTGTTACAACGCAGGAGATTGCCTTAACCGCCGGCGTAAGTGAGAAGACGTTATTTCGCCACTTTGGTACGAAACTAAATCTGCTCGAGAGTGCATTTGACGAATATCATTATGTCGCAGAAATGACACGACTTTTTGAGGAAAAAGTCGTGTGGAATCTGCATTCTGACTTATTGTTAGTTAGTAAAACTTATCATGAAATCATGCATAAGAACCGTAAACTATTCATGATCAGTCTGAAGGAAATGAATCATTTGCCTGAGTTAAGAACACGAACGATAAGACATCCCCAGCAGTTACTTGAGCTTTTAACCCGATATCTGCAAACGATGTACCAGCAAGGAAAGGTGGTTCAGATCAACGCTGAATTACAGGCTTTCTCCTTCATGGCATTGAATTATGGCTTGTTTATTAACCATATGGAGGATCATGTACATTTTCCGTGGCTTTCATTAGAAGATGTGATTACCGAAAGTGTGTGGACGTTCACTAGGGCGCTAACGCCCTAGTATTTTAAGTCATAATATGACAGTAAGTACTGACAGTCAATTTTGCGTGTTTTTTAGTAACGTAATGAAAAGAGGGAAACGATGGAGACCACAGAGAGTTTAGAGATCCAGTATACATCTGCAACGGGCGAAGAAACTGCACTACTTCGCGTGCTTGTCTTCACTTTGATCATCTCCGTAATGAACGGAATGATGTTTAATGTTGTCCTACCCGTCATTGGAGATCAATTCGAACGGTCGGCTTCCGAGACAAGCTGGATCGTTACCGGATATTTAATTGTATACGCCGTTGGTACAGTCACTTACGGGAAGCTAACAGATCGATATAGCATTAAACATTTAATCACATTTGGACTCTTATTGTTGGCTGCTGGCTCCGTTATAGGAATTCTTTCTACTTCCTACTTTATGATTATTTTGGCTCGTCTGATTCAGGCCGCAGGGGCTGCCGTCATTCCAGCTCTGGCCATGATTATACCAGTTCGATATTTTCCGCCAAACAAGCGTGGTCAGGCACTCGGTACTTCTGCGATCGGAATCGCCCTGGGATCTGCGTTAGGTCCTATTGTTGCCGGATTCGTATCCAGTGCACTTAATTGGAAGTTTCTATTTGCGATTCCGCTACTTTCGCTGTTGACGCTCCCCTTCTATAGAAAGTATTTGAATGATGAGAGGGGAGGGTATGAAAAGATGGACTATCTAGGAGGCATACTGCTCGCCGTAAGCATTGGAGCCATTTTGCTCGCACTGACTCAATTAAATTTGTGGTATTTGCTAATGGGCATTGTAGTTTTAGCCTTGTTTATCCTTCGTATTCTCCACGCAGCATCACCGTTTGTGCAACCAGCTGTTTTTCGCAACCGCTCCTATACATGGGGAATGATTATTTCATTTGTGTTAGTTGCATGTGGATTTAGCATTCCATTTATTATCCCGCAACTGTTAACCCATGTGTATGATGCTTATCCGGCTCTGACAGGTCTAATTATGTTACCATCGGCTCTGACTGCAGCATTACTGGGAAGACGAGGAGGAAAGTTAGCGGATGAGAAAGGCAATGTCTTTTTGATTTATACAGCCTCGACGATGCTTGTTATCGGCTTCATAAGCCTATCGTTTGCTGCCGGCGTGTCATTGTTTTTCGTTTCATCTTTTCTAATCTTGGCGGTTCTTGGTCAATCATATATGCAAATTGCGCTGTCTAATACGATCGCACAGACCCTTTCCAAAGAACAGGTCGGCATTGGTATGGGACTACTGTCGATGTTTAATTTCATCGCGGCTTCTGTATCTACAACCGTTCTTGGCAAGGTCATCGACGAGGGAGCACAACAGATGCGTTTCAATCCTTTTATCAGCCGATCGTCTGCATTTGTATATAGTAATCTATTTATTGTGCTTGCCATGTTGGTTGTGGTAATGACTTTTGTGTATAGATGGCATTTTGATCGTAAGCCCGAAGGACAAATGAATGGATCATCTACATTGTTCTAATAAAGCCGAAAATGCTCTTCCAAGCCAATAGTTACAATCCGTTTTTTTTAAAAAAATAGAGAAGAAGAGGTCTGTCATAAACGACAGGCCCCTTCTTTATGGAACGGTTCAGGTCAAATGGCTCACGCAAAATGGTACAGGCGCACACCGTGCGAAGGCACATCCGTGCGTAAAATATCCTCGTTAACCTCTGTCACATCGCCACTCCATAACTCAGTTCCATGGCTTGTAGCAGAAAGGGATAAACCAACTGTATTGAGATTAAGTTCCACCGGGAGTGCTGACTGCTCGCCAACATTAAACACAGCTACATAAGTGGAACCATCGACATGAGATGCCGTCCATACGATCAGATCGCCCTGATGTAGCGCTTCTCTAGCACTATGGCTCTCACGATGCATACGCAGAACCTCACGGTTTGTCAGCAAGGACAGCGTCCAGTCATCGTTATCCCGCAACTCACCGCCAAAGATGAGAGGAGAACGGAAGATACTCCACAGAGACATCATCGTCAATTGCTCATCCTTAGTGAATCTTGTCCACCGATCGGCTCCACCTCCATCCACAGAGCGAATACCAATGTGCCCCAGAGGCAACATATCACAATCCGGCCAACATCCCTCCTTAGGAAGGCCCTGCCACTTACGGCAGCGGTCGAACATATCTAGCAAAAGTGGCCACTGATCCCAGAAATCATCCGTTACCCGCCACATGTTAGCCTGTTCCGCGAAAAATTCAGCGTATTCCACGGGGGCAGGACCGGGAGACAGACTTAATACCATGGGACGTCCGGCACGTCTGATCGCCTTCGAGATCATCTCAATCTCAGGCTGATGTGTGTCATATAATCTGGAGGCAGCGATATCATCCACTTTGACCAGATCGACACCCCATGAAGCATACAATTCAAACAATGAATCATAGTAGGCTTGCGCGCCTTCTTTGTGGTGATCCACCCCATACATATCGGTATTCCATGGGCAGATGGAGTTGGTATGAGCGATCTCACGGGCGGTGGAGTTTGTTCCTAATAGAGCTGTGTCGGAATGAACTGCTTGCCTTGGAATTCCGCGCATAATATGAATGCCGAATTTCAGTCCCAGACTGTGAACATAATCAGCAAGTGGTTTGAATCCCTGACCATCCGCAGCTGAAGGAAAGCGGTTTTCTGCAGGCATCAGACGTGAGTATTCATCCATAATCAGTGGAACGAAAGGGCGGTATTGCGATGAGTTAGCCAGAGGTTCATACCATTGAATATCAACGGTGATGTAACTCCAACCATATTCTTTCAAGTGTGTAGCCATATACTCCGCATTACCGCGAATTTCCTTTTCAGTGACGGCAGCCCCGTAGCAGTCCCAGCTGTTCCAGCCAAGAGGGGGTGTTGGTGCAACAAGAGTATGATCCATTTGAAGGCTCCTTTACCTGACGTAATTTAAATTATTGCTTCAGTAACATTCATCATAATGAAGTAAAATACAATAATCTACAGTAATGTTGAGTCTTCAATAGCAATATATTGCGGTCAGTCAAAAAATAATCTGCGGTATACGAGACTTTCGCCACCGCTTCGAAATTCCCCAGGTGTAAGTCCAGTTAATCCTCGAAAAGCTTTGATAAAATAACTTCCACTGGAGTATCCCACTTGTACCGCAATCTGTTCGATGCTTAATGTCGTGCCGCGAAGCAACTCCATCGCTTTCTCGATTCGAACGCGGGTAAGATAGGCACCTGGAGTGAGACCTGTGCTAGCCGAGAATCTGCGAATGAAGTGATATTTGGACAGAGAGACATGCTCTGCAAGCTGATCCACGCTGACCATACTGGCGTAATCGGTTTCAATGTACTTCGTAGCCTGCTGAATATGTTCCGGCCAGTTCTCCCGATTATGACGTGTTGTCGTCTGTAAACGAACAAGTTCTGTCATGAACTGATACACACTGGATGAGGCAATCAAAGGGTCCGTTATCCTTCCTGCCGCCGCATCCGTTACAATCATTCGCAGCAGACGGATGGGAGCAGAATCCATGGGGAGAAAAGCGACCTCACCTGCTTCTCGCACAAACTTCTGCCAATGAGCCTGAATGAGATCAGGACGGAATAGTAGGAAGATGAAATGCCATGGCTCATCAGACTCTGGATGATAATAATATCGATGAGCGCTAGGGATCTCAGTAAGAAAAGCCTGTCCGGAGGTCACACGGTATGTACGGTCCTTTGTTTCATAAATACCTTCTCCTGCAAGGGTGTACTGAAATAAAAGAAGAGGACCATCCGTTCGTTCCAGCCCATCCCAGTAATACGACGGATCAGTAATGATATCGCTCCCCGTTGCATACAGCTTACAAAGCTCAAGTTCACGATCTTCGGCAAATCGAAAACCATAGGTCCCTTTTGAAAGTTCCATGCATATCCTCCATCCTTTGATCATTGGGTCAATACCGTCATTCAACAATAATTATCATTCCTCACTCGAGTGTTTACGTACAAACTTACCTGGTGATGTTCCGACCATCTTGGTAAAACTGCGAATAAAGTTGGCATAATCGCCGAATCCGGAATGATAACAGGCCTCGGTAATACTCATACCTTCCGATAAACAGATTTGGGCGAGCTCGATGCGGCGGTTAAGTATATAGTTTCGAATCGTTAGTCCGGTATGTTTTTTGAATTGACGGCTTATATAACTGCTGTTGGCAAATAGTTTTTCTGATAAGTGCTGAAGTGTGAGAGACTCGGTCAGATTCGTTTCGATATAGTCCATCGTATTACGAACCAGTTCAGGCATAATGTCGGTGGGCACAAAATCCGTATGTTTAAAAGCCAGATTGGTCATGAGAAGCAGTCGGGCGATCAGCATATTTCTCATAATATCAGCACCGTAGTCTGAGGTTAGCAACATTTGCTCCACTTGGGTTGTAAGATTGAGAAATGACTCTAACTCTTCTTCATTCAAATGAATGATATTGCCCTTACCTTTAGGCCGATGATCAAAACAGGCAGAGAGGTTGGTAGATGATGTGGATAATCGATTAAGATATGATTTTTGCAGATTAATTGTGATTCGTTCATATTCATTCTTATCGAGTGCAAAGGACCGATGCATTTCCTCTGGACTTAAAACAATAAGATCACCTCGCTCCAGATGGTAACATCGATTCTCAATATAGAAATTCACATTGCCGCGAAGAAAAATGTACAGCTCATACCCATTATGCCGATGGTAGAATGTGCCCATATTGTAGGTCGTGACACGATGCAGATACAGCAGATCCATCTGAATGGGATCATACTGGTACTCCTGCGATTCATTCATATCATGAAAGCCTCCTAATCGTTTGGCGCAATAAATATCACGATCTAAGCAATGAAATTGCGAACCTGAACTTATAAAATGGTACCATCCTAGCACCTTGGTTTAAAATTTGCAAGCGTTTTCTGAAGGGACAGGGAAAACAGAATTGGAGGATTGTATGGAACTGATCTTTACCGCACGCAGTAAAAGGCAGGAAGGGACAGCCTATACCGGTATTAGCACGCATAATCTTCGGGCTGACGTAAATATGAGTGCCGGGACAGGCTGTGCAGATGATCCAAAGCAGGCACAGATTACCATTAAGAATGAAGACAGTCAACGGTGGAGTGGAGTGATTCATGTAGAACTTGCTTTTGACAAACAGCAGCCCAGATTTTTTCTGCCTGCCTTTATGTATGGTCGTAATCGGGGAGAAGCCCCCCAAAACGTACCTAACGAATTTCCAAGAATTCGTGACGGAAAACCATCCCGCCCTTCATCCCCTTGGTGGATGGTTCGAAGCGATCGTTTATCGCATCCGGCTGCACTTGTATATGATTCGGGCCGAATTGTCGGGCTAAGCGCAAGCCCATATTGGGTGGAAAGCAAGCATAGTGGACAGAAGCAGCCGTGGTATCCGGGTCAAACAGGAACTTTTCTACAATATGGAGGTTTCACATGTTCAATAGAGAAAGGCACCGTTGGTTATACCTTAGGGTATGAGAATGCTCCGTTGCTGTTTATCAAATCAAGACTTGTGCACGAGCGCTCAGCCTTGGCAGAGAGCGTCTTTGTGTTGGAAGCAGGAGAATCGGTGGCGTTCACCCTTGAATTATATGATTATGAATCCTCTTCGCCCTTGGGTATTAACCCTGCATTAGAGCATGTCTACCAAAAGTACCATGAACACCCTAGACAAGGAAGCGACATCCGCACAGCAGTATCCGACATGTCCGCTGCTGTTCGAGACTACGCGTGGCTTCCAGATGACCGTCACTATTCTACTTTTGTGTACGAAGACGCAGAGAGCGGGGGGTATCGGTATAACAAAATCATCTCGATCAGTTGGACCAATGGCATGACCATTGCAACCCCCATGCTGCTTGCAGCATTGCGTCAGAACGATGAACCCATGCGTCAGCAGGCTTTGTCCTGTATCACAAACATTATCGAAAATGCGATGAATTCCGAGTCAGGACTTCCGTATGATGCTTATCAGGATGGAAAATGGAGCATTAAAGGCTGGTGGTTTGACGGTATGCGTACACCAGGTCACTCATCCTATCTCGTTGCACAAGCCATGTTTTATATCCTCAAATGTTATGACTATGAATGTCGCATAAGGCAGATTAGACATGATGACTGGCTCGCCTATGTGAAGCAAGTACTTGAATGCCTGGAACGGAGCAAAAATGCGGATGGCGAATATCCGACGATATTATCCGAACGCACGGGTGCAGGCCTGGAGTATGACGCTTTTAGCGGGGCGTGGTGTCTTGCTGCGAAAGCTTATTACAGCTGGTTGATCAATGATTTATCCGATTTGGAGGAAATGAGACGCAGTGAAACACATTATTACAATGCCTATGTGAAACAGATGGAATGTTATGGTGCTCCGCTTGATGCGGACAAAGCAGTGGATTCGGAAGGCATTCTGGCATATATCAAAGCTCTCCGTTTCCTGCATGCACTCTCCGGTGAGGAAACGTTCCTTGATCATATGAGAGACGCCATCAGCTATGAGTTCAGTTTTAAATTTTGTTATAACTCGCCAGTGCAGATTCCGCCGCTGAGTACATTGAACTGGTCAAGTTCTGGAGGAAGCGTCACTTCGGTAGCTAACCCGCACATTCATCCCATGTCGAGCAATCTCGTTGATGAGCTTTTGTATTATCTTCAGCATCGTGAGGATGACTATATCCGTCAGCGTATGAATGATACGATCGCTTGGGGCTGTCAAACCTATAATCGTGTTGATGGTGAATATGGTTTTGGCAAAAAAGGATGGATGTCCGAGCGCTTTTGTCACTCGCAAGGACTCGTTACGGAGACTTATGCCGATGGTACGCCGGCAAGCACCTGGTTCTGTCTGATGCCGTGGGCCAGCGGCTCCATCATCGAAGGTCTCGTTGGTGACTACTGGGATCAAGTCACCTCCAGCGATTGAATAGATATGATTATGCCTCCAAACGGGTTAGCATTGTGAAGGTTTAGGTTAGTTTTCTTCATTCTACGAAGCCGGGTGAACAAAGTAAACTGATTATACGGCCTGTAAGATGGGTCATATTGAGTCCTGTTCGTCATGCTGCTAGTGCAGCAGTGAACCTTGGCATCTCTCGTTGGAGGTATAATGATGAATACGAATAAAATTTGGTTTGATCACGCCGCGGAGCAGTGGGAAGAAGCCTTTCCGATTGGAAACGGAACCCTCGGTGGTATGGTATTTGGAAAAACACATCTAGAGAGAGTACAGTTAAATGAAGATAGCCTTTGGTACGGCGGACCGATGGAGCGGAACAACCCGCATTCACTTCAATCACTGGATAACATAAGGGAACTTCTGTTTCAAGGCCAGATTCGGCAGGCAGAGGAACTAGCGTTAACCTCATTAGTGGGTGTGCCTGATGGGCAACGACATTACGAGCCGCTTGGTGACTTCTATGTAGCCATGCATCATGCAGACGAAGAGACAGCAGAGTATCAGAGATATCTTGATTTGGAACAAGGGATCGCTAGCGTTCAGTACACAGCAGGTAACACACAATACAAGCGAGAATATTTTTCAAGTTATCCTGATCAGGTCATAGCAGTCCGTCTCTCTAGTAGCGTGCCAGGTGAATTATCATTCACAGCGTTGTTCGGCAGAGGTTCCGTGTTACAATGGTCGCCGTTATCGGGAGCGCTAAGACATCCGGTCGGGTTCCAATCGTTGATCGATCGAATCGAACAGCGCAGCAATGGTGAACTGATCGTCCGGGGAAGAAGCGGGGGAGAAGGTGGGATTCGTTTTTGTTGTGCGATTAGGATCATGCACGAACAAGGAGAACTTCAGTATTCGAGTGGTCAAATGTCACTTTTAAATGCTGATTCCGCCACCGTGCTGATCGCAGCATGCACTGATTTTCGTTATGACAAGGAAGATTTGGAGGCAGAATGTTTACGAAGAATAGATGCGGCCTCCGCCAAAACGTATGATCAGTTACTTCAGGATCATATCACTGACTATCAGGCGCTGTTCAAACGAATGGATCTGCATCTGGAAGGTGGACACACAGATACCAGTTATATGACTCTGCCGATGAATCAACGACTCGAGCGTCTTAGAGCAGGCGGTGATGATCCTGAACTCGTAAGTTTGTACTTCCAGTTCGGGCGATACTTGCTAATCTCCAGCAGCCGGCCCGGTTCGTTACCTGCCAATCTGCAGGGCATATGGAACAAAGACATGCTTCCGGTATGGGATAGTAAATACACCATTAATATCAATACAGAAATGAACTATTGGCCAGCCGAGAGTTGTAATCTGCCGGAGTGTCACATCCCGTTATTTGATTTTATCGAGCGACTACAGGAACGTGGAAGGGAAACGGCCAGCAAGATGTATGGCTGTAGCGGATTTGTAGCACATCATAATTCTGACATATGGGCAGATCCTGCCCCGCAGGATGTCTGTCTAACGTCGACCTTCTGGACGATGGGCGGCGCGTGGTTGTCTCTTCACCTGTGGGATCATTATGAATACGGTAGGGACAAGATTTTTTTGAAAAAAGTATATGAAACGATGAAAGAGGCAGCTTTGTTTATTCTGGATTTCCTTGTACAAGACCCGGAGGGGAATCTCACGATATGTCCTTCATCCTCACCGGAAAATATCTATATCCTGGATAATGGTGAGTCGGGTGCGCTTTGTTATGGGGCATCGATGGATAACCAGATTATTCGGGAGTTGTTCACGCGGTGTATTTATAGTACACACATTTTGCAACAAGATCAGGAATTTGCATCACAGTTACAAGAAGCATTAACTCGCATTCCGGATATCGCTGTGGGAAAACACGGACAGATTCAAGAATGGAGCAAGGATTACGATGAACTTGAACCAGGTCATAGACACATATCACATTTGTTTGCGCTGCATCCGGGATCACAGATTACTCCGAAAGCGACGCCTGATCTGGCAAAGGCCGCTCGTGTTACGCTGGATCGCAGACTTCAGCATGGCGGCGGACATACAGGCTGGAGTCGGGCCTGGATTCTGAACATGTGGGCCAGACTGGAGCAGGCTGAACAGGCACATGATAACGTTATGGAGCTGCTTCGTTCCTCGACACTGCCTAATTTATTCTGTGATCATCCTCCGTTTCAGATTGATGGAAACTTTGGAGGTACGGCAGGCATAGCCGAAATGTTGCTCCAGAGTCACGGCGGTGAGATTCGTTTACTTCCTGCGTTGCCAAAAGCATGGCCTACAGGTTCCGTTCGAGGGCTGCGAGCGCGCGGCGGATTTGAAGTGGATATGGAATGGAGCGAAGGGAAGTTGCTTCATGCCAGCATACGTGCAAGCGAGGCAAGTAAAGTCAGCGTTTCTTATCTGGATCAACATATAGAACTGAATTTTCAGAGTGCACAAGATTCAATTATTTTAAAAGGGGAAAAGTGGAAAGTAACCTCTTGATTAGAAGGATAAGGATATAGCATAAAATTCACCTCTATTTCTTAAGCGAAACGTCCGGGTTAAACTCGGTTCTGTTTCGCTTTTTTTATATTATGAAGCTGATGTCTGTACTTTCGCGCAATAAAATCAACGATTCACGCAATGAATTTGCTCACGGCAAAGGATAGAATGAGAACCATCTTGTATAAATAGCTGCAGAATTGTAAGCGGTTTCTAATTATAATTGGAATATACCGTTTTTTGTTGATTTCATTCAACGATTTTCGCTTGAAGGGAAGGGGCAGATCATATGTTAAAAGTACTTCTGGTCGACGATGAGATGTATATCCGTAAAGGAATGCATGAACTGATTGATTGGCACAGTCTTGGCATGGAGATTGCGGGGGAAGCAGAGAATGGACTGGAGGCGCTGAATAAGGCGGAGTGTCTACATCCTGATGTCATTATTACCGATATCCGAATGCCTATTCTGGATGGACTCGAGCTCATCCGTGCCGTTGACAAGTCACCTACGCTAGAGCCTGTGTTTATTATCATTAGCGGTTACCATGATTTCAAGTATGCACAACAAGCAATAAGGTACGGTGTCCAGGATTACATCCTCAAGCCGATTGATGACGAAGAAATGACCGCAACGCTGCAAAAGGCGGCTAACCTGATCCAGAATAAGCGAAAACATGCATTTTTGGAGGAAGGACAAGCCAGTCGAATTATGTTAAAAGATATGATCAAGGGTCAGATTCGAAAAGAAGATGAGATCCGGTATGCAGAAATGTTAGGTATTGACCATCAGACGTCATTGATCATTGTGCTGTTTGAATTACAAACAGGCTCAGAGCACCGGAAAGTGACTCTTCACCAGGTTAATGAAATCCTTCATTCGTTGGCGGATCATCGGTTCAACCTATACGTTATTGAGGAACAGCTAGGTAGATTTGCCTTGATTGTTCTATTGAAGGAACCCTCACCAAAACAACGTGTAGTCGATAAAATTCAATGGATTCAAAACATGCTCAGCGACCACCTTGGCGCAGATGTAGGCTTGTACGCAGGTACATTAATAGATGACATGAGCGATGCACCTCGGTCTTATGCGGAAGCAGAGGAAGCATCCAAGCATAAATTTGCAGAGCCTGGAAGTGTTGTCCATTATGCAGAAGTGAAGGATAAAGCGTTATACGTATTTAACATAAATCAGGAAGAGGTTGATCCCCTAATTCTAAGTCTGGAAGAGCGAAATCGTGAGGCTCGTCATGAGATTGTGCACGATATGTTTAACAAGTTTCACTCTCGCCGGTTTTCTACTCAGGCAGTTACAGGTTCTCTGTTGCGTTGCATTACGGGCATACTCGCGGTTGTGCATGAAATGGGAGGTACGGACGCAGGGTTACAGAAACTCAAGTTATTAGCTGAGCAAGGTCAGGATGGATGGAATTTGCGACTATTGAAAATTGCATTTTTGACTGCATTGGAGGAAGCAGAGGAGTATATTGCGCAACTGCGGATGGAGCAGTCCAAAGGAGATATCAACAAGATCAAACGATATATCGATTCCCATTACATGGAGAATATCAGTCTCAAAAGTATAGCGGCCCAGTTCTATATGAATCCGGTCTATCTGGGTCGACTTTTCCGTAAAAGTTACAACCAGTATTTTAATGAGTATCTGCTGAATCTTCGGGTTCAGGAAGCCCAGAAGTTGCTTCGCCAGACGGATCTGCGAATGTATGAGGTGGCGGCTCGTATCGGATTTCAGAATGCGGATTATTTTGTGACCCAGTTTGAGAAAATCGTTAATATGACGCCAACAGCCTACCGTAATCTTCTCAAAGAGGATGGACAGCGGGGGGCCCAATGATCAGGTGGAAGTGGAACTACATGAAGCTTCGGGACAAATTGTTGCTGATGTACGTGTTATCGGTGTTCATTCCGATTGTTGTGACGAATGTCGTTTTCTATCAAGTAACCACAGCCAATATCCGTAACCAGAAATCTCGTGATGCCGGAATGGCGTTAAACAATCTGAAGAACGAATTACGTGTGACGATTGACCAGGGGGTAGGTCTGTCGTATTCGCTCTATGCTGATCCTGTATTCAATGACACGTTATCTCGTTCGTTTGAAAGTAACTCGGAGTATATTCGGGCATATAACTCCTATCTCAAAGGAGAGTTTTCCGGTCAACTGAGTCAAGGCATTCGTTGGTACCAAGTGTATACCGATAATCCAACGATTTTGTCCTCAGGCTACATTGAACACTTAAATGAAGCGGTTCGCAGCACGAGCTGGTATAAGCAATTACAGGATAATGTTGTACCTTATCCAACCTTGATTGCAACCGATCAGATGTTAAGCCTCATCCAGCGGTTAAACAATCAGGACACGGGCGGTATCGAACAATTACTCAAAATTGACTTTAATATGGATCTACTCCAAGAGCAATTTCGCAACAGCGGTTTTGATGGCAAAGTGTATTTGGTTGATCCAGGAGGCCATATTCGCTTTTCGAATGATATAAGCACAGAGAATGTTTCAATTGGACAGCTTTACGGAAAAATGGAATTCCCCAATAAAACCATTCGATTTGATCGTGTCTATTCTGGCATTAACTATTTGGAAGGGTGGTCCCTGCAAGGTGTGATGGATGAGGAAATCGTGTTACAGGAAGTTCGTAAATCACGATCCTTCGTCGTCTGGCTGGCATGTATCAATTTCGTGTTGCCTTCGATTATCATTGCGGCGATGTCCCGCTCCATTCACGTCAGACTGGTACGTATTCTCAAACATATGAAAAAAGTAAAAACACAAAATTTTCAGACCATTCCTCCTGAAGATGCAAGGGACGAGATTGGACAATTGACAACCGAATTCAACCGGATGACCGAGACGATTCGGAATCTTATTGATGAAGTATATCTAGCGGATATTCAAAAAAAAGACCTGGAGCTTAAACAGCAGCAGGCGCAGCTTCATGCATTACATAGTCAGATTAATCCGCATTTCCTGTTTAACACGCTTGAATCTGTGCGAATGCGGAGCCTGATCAAGGGCGAGAAAGAGACCGCTAAGATTGTGCATCATATGGCAAAAATGTTCCGTAAGTCCATTAGCTGGAATCAGCATGACGTGACCGTGAAGGAGGAACTGGAGCTAATCGACAGCTTTTTGCAAATCCAGAAGTATCGCTTTGGGGAAAAACTCCAGTATTATATTGAAGCTGATCCTGAAGCGTTAAAGTACCGGATACCAAAAATGGTCATCTTGCCATTCGTGGAAAACGCCAGCATACATGGCATTGAATCTACACCGGGTGAAGGGATTATTCGGCTTGTTGTTCAATTGGAGGGTCAGAATCTTCGTATCGGACTGGAGGATAACGGTATTGGCATGTCCGCAGCAAGATTGAAAGAATTGGTAGGATATCTGGAACAGAATATGGATATGGGTGAGCATGTAGGGATGAAAAATGCCTATAGCCGGTTGAAACTTTGTTATAGGGATCGATTCTCTTTTTCTATCCATTCAGAGGAAAGCAAGGGGACGTGTATACAAATCAGGCTCCCGCTTGATGGAGATGAGTCTGAAGTTAAATGATGGTTCGATATACTTTTTAAAGAACAATGTACAGTTTCATGGGTAACTATGAAAGCGTTATCTTGATATATTGAAAATGCTTACATACACCGTTTAACTAAAAAGGGGGAACAAAACACATGTTAAAACCGCTTTTGAAAACGACAGGATTAGCCGTATTATTGGCATCCCTGTTGGCTGGGTGCTCGTCAGGCAGCTCTTCTCCAGGGGCTTCGTCTACAGCAAAAGAAGATGATAATAGCCCGGTTACATTTTCGTATTACATGTTTTCTTCGGGCAAGAAAGATACTTTGGCAAGTGAAACAACGATTGGTAAAGAACTGCAGAAGCAGACAGGTGTAGATTTTAAATTGGAATATCTGGTTGGTGACAGTGCGACTAAAGCTGGCGTTATGATTGCGTCCGGAGACTATCCTGACGTCATCGCCTCCAGCGGAGAAATGTCCAAATTGCTGGATGCTGGAGCTTACATTCCGTTAGATGATCTGATCGAAAAATACGGTCCGAATATTAAGAAAGTGTATGGCCCGTACTTCGATAAAATGAGAAACCCGGAAGACGGTAAAATCTATGCGTTGCCATATACGGCTAACCAAGGTGAGTATTCAGGTAGCCCTAACATTGGCGGGGGGGCATTCTGGATTCAACGTTCTGTATTGAAGGAATTTAATTATCCTAAAATTACGACGCTGGATGAATATTTTGATCTGATCGAGGACTATAAGGAGAAACACCCGACAGTGGATGGAGCCGAAACGATCGGGTTTGTATCCCTTGCTGGCGTAGCCAATAACTTCTTCACGTTGCAAAATCCAGCCATGCACCTTGCAGGATATCCAAATGACGGCGGCGTTATGGTAGATATGCAAACCCATGTCGCAAGAACCGTTTCAGGTACAGAAGAACAGAAACGCTGGATCAAAAAGCTGAATGAAATTAACGCCAAAGGTTTGCTTGATCCAGAGTCATTCACCATGAACAAGGATCAGTATTTGGCAAAACTGACTTCAGGACGTGTTCTCGGTTACTTTAACTACGCATGGCAAGTAGGAGATGCAACGAAAAACTTGCTGGCAGCAGGTATCGATGAGAAACGTTATGCACCGCTCCCGATCGTCTTCGATAAGAGCATCAAGGACCAATACATTGATCCTCCTGGCTTCGTAAACAACTATGCTACGGGTATTACCGTAAATGCGAAAGACCCGGAACGTATCATCAAGTATTTTGATAATTTGCTCAAAGAAGAGAATCAGATTCTAATCCAGTGGGGGATCAAAGATCAGACTTATAGTGTAGATGAAAAAGGGCGCTACTATTATGCGAATGATGAACAGCGGAAAATTCACGACGATGTCGAGCTTGGCCGTAAATTCGGATTTACCTATTTCAGTAATGACTGGCCACGTTATGGTGGAGAATCGACACTGTCCGATGGGAATGCATTTAATCCAGGCAATCAGCCGGAAGTTGTCGCAGGAACATATACAGAAGGGGATAAAAAATTCCTGGATGCCTATGGTATCAAGACGTTCAGTGAGCTGTTCAACAAACCGGAGGAACGTCCTTGGTTCCCGGCATGGTCAATTGCGCTCGAACAAGGTTCTCCTGAACAAGTTTTCACAACCAAATCGGATGACATACAGCGCAAGTACTTGCCTGAGATGATTTTGAGTGCACCTTCGAACTTCGATAACCTGTGGAATGCTTACATGGCTGAATTTAGCAAGCTGGACAAAGCAGGATACGAGAAAAAGATGACTGAAGTCATTCAAAATCGTGTCGCAGGTAAATGGTGATTTAATCAAGACCATATAAAATAAACTGTTACGTGCGCTGGAGAGAGAGTGGGAATCGCTTCCTGATGTATATCTCCGTTTATACTCTCTCGCGCATGAATAACAGATAGGGAAAGGAGTAACTGCATCGTGGAGGAACCCAATGTAACTCTTCAACCGATTCCACCTACTTCGCATCGAAAAGGGAACCGCGAAACCAGCTTTTACAAACGACTGATACAGCAGCGCACCCTGGCTTTTATGTGTATTCCCTTTGTGATTTGGGCATTTGTATTCAAATATTTGCCGTTATGGGGCTGGACGATGGCTTTTCAGAACTTCAAACCGGCAAGAGCTTTCGCGGATCAGCAGTGGGTGGGGATGAAACATTTCCAAACACTGTTTGAAGATAATACGTTCTATCGAGTGCTTCGAAATACGCTTGTGATGAGTTCTATTAAATTGGTGCTTGGGTTTGTCACAGCGATTACCTTGGCACTTCTTTTGAATGAATTGAAAAATATTATTTTCAAACGTTTTGTACAAACCGTCAGTTATTTGCCTCACTTCATTTCTTGGGTTGTTGCTTCAAGTATCGTGCTCACCGTATTGTCACCCGATGGAATCATTAACCTTATTCTTATGAAGCTGCACTTGATCGACAGTCCAGTGCTGTGGATGGGGAAAGGCGAGTATTTCTGGGGTATACTGGGGGCCACTGAGGTATGGAAAGATGTTGGCTGGAACACGATCATCTATCTGGCGGCGATTACAGCCATCGACCCTGCTCAGTATGAAGCGGCAGAGATTGACGGAGCCAGTCGTTTTAAACGCATGTTATATATCACATTGCCAGGTTTAAAACCGGTTATCGTCATTTTGCTCATTATGAATATGGGAAGTATTCTGGAATCCGGATTTGAACCTCAATATTTGCTGGGCAACGGAATGAATATGGATTATTCTGAGAACCTGGATATCTTTGTCTTGAAGTATGGTTTGGGAATGGGGAACTTCTCTTTGGGTACAGCAGCAGGGATTTTCAAAACTGTGGTCAGCTTCATCTTCCTCTTTACCGCCAACTATATCGCCAAAAAAATGGGAGAAAGCAGACTATTCTAAGAGGAGGCCTAGGCCATGCCAAAAGCAAAATCATCCCGCTTGCGGAACAGTAGCACCGGGGACCGGGCGTTTGATGCGATTAATATCACGTTTATGATCTGTTTGATGATTGTTACAATCTATCCGTTTATCAATATGATTGCCGTATCTCTCAATGATGCGAATGACGCCATACGCGGAGGGATCTATTTGTGGCCACGGGAGTGGACACTGGATAACTACAAATATATCTTCGGAGAATCCGACATTTACCATGCTACGCTGATCTCGGCACTTCGTACGATTATCGGAACGATTGTCTCCGTTTTCTGTACCGCGATGCTTGCTTATACACTTAGCCGGCAGGAATTCGTACTGCGTAAGTTCGTGACGATGTTTTTTGTCTTCACGATGTATTTCAGCGGAGGACTCATTCCAGGGTACCTGTTGATTCGTGATCTCGGGCTGATTGGATCTTTCTGGGTCTACATCATTCCGGGTGTAATCGGTGTGTTTAATATGATCGTCATTCGTTCTTTCATTGAAGGATTGCCTGAGGGAATTCTGGAGTCGGCCCGTATTGACGGAGCGGGAGAATTTACAACGTTTATTCGAGTGGTACTGCCATTAACGATTCCAGCGATGGCAACCGTTTCTCTTTTCGTGGCGGTAGGTCAATGGAACTCCTGGTTTGACGTTTTTCTCTACAACTCGTCTAACAAGGAGTTAAGCACACTACAATATGAATTGATGAAGATTTTGCAGACGTCAACAACGGCGGCAACATCATCGGCAAGTGATGTGTATCAGTCTGCTGAGAACAGCGGAGTTGCCGTGACACCAACTTCTATTCGGGCAACGATGACTATTATTGCAAGTGTTCCAATTCTGATGGTATATCCTTTCCTGCAGAAATACTTCGTCCAAGGTATGACCATCGGAGGCGTAAAGGGATAAAAGTTAGGTTAAGGTTAAGATTGTTGTGTTCTAATCTGAATGGTCGGGAGATGAGAAATCGTGAATTCTATGTTCAAAAAATCACTCTGTACGATGCTTGCAGCGTTAACAGCACTACCCCTGTTTTATGTACCTGCTTCCTCCAAAGTAATGGCGGCGAACGATGCTGTAATTAACGTAACTGCACCTAAACAATTGATTCGGGGTTTTGGAGGTATGACGCATTCCGGCTGGATCGGTGATCTCACTGCCTCTGAGAGGGAAACCGCTTTTGGCAATGGGCCTAACCAGCTGGGCTTCTCTGTACTAAGAATTCCGATTGATGAGAACAAGAACAACTGGCAACGGGAAGTGGATACAGCCAAAAAGGCGATTGAACATGGTGCGATTGTATTTGCATCTCCTTGGAATCCACCAACAGATATGACGGAACTGGTCACCATCGGCACTACTTCGGGCGGTGGTTCAACGTATGAAGCTGAATCCTCGACAACGTTGACCGGGGCTGTAGCGGGGAGTTCTTTGACAGGATATACAGGATCAGGTTATGTTACTTTCCAAAATGCGAGCGGCTCGGCTGTTCAGTGGAATACGATTCTGATTGGCAGCACCGGCACCAAAAACATTAAAATTCGATATTCACTTCCTTCAGGAACGAGTAACCTGGATGTATACGTGAACGGCACATTAGCGCTTAGTAACGTACCATTTGAAGCTACAGGCAGTGGAAACACTTGGAAGGACAAATCGATTCAGGTACCAATGGTGAATGGTACAAGCACGTTGAAGCTGGTTACTACAGGAACGGGTGGACCGAACATTGATAACATCAACGTAACCGCATATACGCAGATTACACAGGCCAAACGACTCAAGTACGACAAATACGCGGCTTACGCTCAATATTTGAATGAATTCGATACATTTATGAAAAATAACGGCGTCAACTTGTATGCGATTTCCGTACAAAACGAGCCTGACTATGCCCATGACTGGACATGGTGGTCTCCGGAGGAAATGCTTCGTTTCATGAAAGAAAACGCGGGTTCCATCAACAATCGGGTCATTGCCCCGGAATCCTTCTCTTATGTGAAAAACATGTCGGACCCTATTTTGAATGATCCGCAAGCCCTTGCGAATATGGATATTTTGGGTGCACATACGTATGGTACGCAATATAGCGACTTTCCATATCCGTTATTTGAACAAAAGGGAGCAGGAAAAGAGCTTTGGATGACAGAGGTGTACTATCCGAACAGCGAGACCAATTCTGCAGATCGCTGGCCTGAAGCTTTAGGAGTAGCGGAGCATATGTACAATGCGATGGTTGAAGGTAATTTTCAGACGTATGTATGGTGGTATATCCGCAGACATTATGGACCGATCAAAGAGGATGGAACGATAAGTAAACGTGGCTATAGTATGGCTCATTACTCCAAATTCGTGCGTCCTGGTGATATCAGAGTAGATGCAACC
The DNA here is from genome assembly GCF_057597225.1 of Paenibacillus sp. NN59. NCBI lineage: Bacteria > Bacillati > Bacillota > Bacilli > Caryophanales > Paenibacillaceae > Paenibacillus > Paenibacillus sp. NN59. Next base: position 3,207,838 of record NZ_CP199678.1, read on the forward strand.
AAAAATCCGGCAAATGGTGTATATGTCTCGGCATACAAGGGAGAGAACAACAAGATCGTTATCGTTGCTATTAACAAAAATACATCAGGCGTGAATCAGCGATTTACTGTGCAAAATGGAACAGCCTCCGCTGTATCCTCCTGGGTAACGGACAGCACACGTAATCTGGCGGCCGGCCCTGCGTTGCAGATATCCGGCAACGGATTCTCGGCAGACCTGCCAGCCCAAAGTGTAACAACATTTGTTGTGCAACCGTAAGGTAGATGTAAATAAAGTGAACAAGGCAAGAAGCAAAAGAGCAAGTATAGATATAAGGAAGAGAAGAACGAGGCAAAGAAGTAAATAGAAGTGAATTGAAGTCAAAAGAAGTTAAAATAAGATAGCAGAATTTAGTAGAAGTTAAAAGAACAGGTTGCCCTTAGGCAGCCTGTTTTACTATGACCATAACTCTAATGAGAATTCTTCAATCTCTTGCTCTGCTTCGCGCATTAAATCAAGCACCTGATCTGCATAATCACCGAGCTTTTCTCTGCTTATATCAAAGTGACTCCAGCGGATCGTCAGCGGCATCTTGACTTCACCTGTCAAGGCATCCCATAGAGCGTCCAGATTGTGTCCGTAATATTCATCCAATTGCAATTTATCTTGCAACAACTGATGGAGTGATTCCCGATTAAGAAGGTAACGACCGTCGATCTGAATGATATTCATGTGTTCCTCCGTTATTTGATCTGTTGAAAAGTCTTATAATGATCGGTGGTTTGATAGATTAGACCGTCATTCGAATATAGAATCCGGTCGCTTCCGCGTTTTCCACCAGTATAATGGATATCCGCCTCATACCAGATCCGACCTTTTTTATTGGGAAGCAGCCCTTCGCGATTTCTGAATACGTCACCGCCAATGCTCTTTCCTGGAGCGACTTGACCCAGATTGCCTTCACTAGGCTCCCAGCCCAGCTTACGAGCTTCTTTTTTCGTAATATAATTGGGCGGAAGTTCATGATGCTCTTTGATATAATCGGCGACCTCCTGAAATCCCATCTCTTTGGAGGGTTGACCAGCGTGAGAACTGGTATTGGTAATAATCTGTGAGGTACAACCTGCAAGCAATAATACGGAAAGCAAGACGAATAGAGGATACAACCATTTTCTTAAAAGCATGTTCTGATCTCCTTTTAATGATGACAATGCTCTTAATGGTAATCGGTTTCCGGCTACAAATCAATTCTAACCTCGGCTTGCCGATACCTCGTATATTTTCCCGGTGAGATTCCAACGATCTTGGTAAAGCTACGAATGAAATTGGCGTAGTCACTAAAACCTGACTGGAAGCAAACATCTGTGATGCTCAGTCCATCTGTAAGAAGTGTTTTGGCAAGTTCAATGCGTCTACCTAGAATGTAGGAGCGAAGCGTAAGCCCGGTATGCTTTTTAAATTGCCGGCTGATGGAGGTGCTGTTCATATAGAATTGTTCGGCCAATTGTCCGAGAGTAATATGTTGCGTGATGTGTGCTTCGATATATTCCATCGTTCTGCGTACCAGTTCAGGCATGATGTCTTGGGGTACAAATGAATTATGCTGAAACCACTGGTTGATCAGAACAAGTAGTTGTGCCATAGCAGCATTGGTCTGCACGTCTGCACCGTACCTGTTAGAATCAGCGAACTCTTCAATCTGACGGGTCCAATACAGAAGCTGATTTAACTGGTTCTCATTCAGATGAATGATGTTGCCACTTCCGTCAGGGCGATGATCGAAACAAGATAATAAATTCGTCAAAACTGTGGATAGCTGGCACACATAGGTTTTCTTGAGGTTAATCGTGATTCGCTCATATTCAGTCTCGTCCACAATAAGTGTCCGATGCATCTCCTCAGGAGATATGACAAGCAAGTCACCACGCTGCATGGGATAACAACGATGATCGACATAGAAGTGTACATTTCCTTGCAGGAATAAGTAGATTTCATACGCGTTGTGGCGGTGATAACTGGAATCATACCTGTAGGTTGTTAGCGGATGGCGGTACAAAAGCTCTGGCTGAATCGCATCATAAAAATAATCAGAAGACATATGGTAGAAGTACCTCCTGTCATTTCACGCAATAAAACATGCAAACTACGCAATGAAATTGGACTTAGTTTCACTTAAAATGTAATCATCCTATCATGAAAACGTTTGATTTGCAAACGCTTTCTATTTGTTGTGCCCTAATATATGGATACCTGATTAGATATGAAAATAATGCAAGATCCATTCTATTTGCGGGAGGAAATGAAATGAACAATGAAACGATGGCACAAGCTGGGGAGCAGAAGACTGAAGCTGGCTTAACGGGTCACTTGCAGCATACACCAAAGGAGATTGGAAAGCTTCGTCCCAACGCCAATCCTCTAATGGCACACAAATTCGGAGCTGATCCTTATGCACTCGTGTTTAATAACCGGGTCTACCTCTATATGACCAGTGATAAACTGGAGTATGATGCGAATGAGATTCCTCAGAAAAACAGTTATCAGTCGATCAATAAAATTACAGTCATCTCATCGGATGATTTGATCAACTGGACAGATCATGGGGAAATCAAAGTAGCAGGTCCAGAAGGGGCAGCTACCTGGGCTTCCCAATCTTGGGCTCCAGCAGCTGCACATCGCAATTTGAATGGTGAAGATCGTTTTTATTTATATTTTGCCAATAATGCCAGCGGTATTGGTGTTCTGAGCGCACCAACGCCTATAGGGCCTTGGACAGATCCGATCGGAAAAGCGTTGGTGACAAGAGAAACGCCGGGTGTTGAAGACGTAACGTGGTTATTTGATCCTGCTGTGCTTGTGGATGATGACCATCAAGCTTATCTTTATTTTGGTGGAGGCGTGCCTGAGGGGAAACCAGAGCGTCCGGATACGGCGCGAGTGATGAGACTTGGAAAGGATATGGTCAGTGTTGAGGGTAAGGCCAAGATCATTCCTGCTCCTTTTATGTTTGAAAATTCGGGGATACATAAATATGATAACATCTATTATTACACTTACTGCTCCAACTTTTTTCAAGTTGAACGTGACGAGGATAGCCCGCCGCCGGGAGAAATTGCATACATGACAAGTGCGCAGCCTATGGGTCCATGGACGTATCAGGGAACAATACTTAAAAACCCGGGCCACTTCTTCGGGATTGGCGGTAACAATCATCATGCTATTTTCCCACTGGGGAATGAGTGGTATATTGCTTATCATGCGCAGACTCTGTGCCAGGCGATGGATATCCCGGAAGGGTATCGTTCCACACATCTGAACAAGGTGCAGTACGAAGAGACAAGTGGAAGAATCAAAGCGATTCAAGCGGACTACGAAGGTGTAGATCAACTGAAATCTTTCAATCCATACCAACAGGTCAGCGGGTCAACGATTGGCTGGAATGCGGGAGTGATCACCCGTCAAATAAGTGGTTCGGGTTCGGAGCAAGCGGAACAAAGCAAGTCTCCAAAACCAGATGAAGTGGTCAGTGTGATGCATGAAGGAAGCTGGATTGCGATCTCGCGTGTGGATTTTGGTCAAAAAGGGGCGGCAAGCTTTACTGCAACCGTATGCAGTCAAGGTGGATCGTGTACTCTTGAACTTCGACTAGGGCGAGAAGACGGTAATTTAATTGGAAAAGTGCATATTCCTGCATCAGCGGAGGGTCAAGAATGGATGGAGGCATCGACTTCAATAACTGGCGCTCAGCATGAACACGACCTGTATCTTGTACTGAAACCATCAGAAGAAAACCCATGCATCCTTTTAAACCAATGGATGTTTGAAGAAGCCTAACATCAGGAAGGGATTTATCCTGTTGATTGGAGAGCTGGAGCCAGAGTGAACAGCTATGATGCTGAACTCCGAAAAGAGGTGTTTTACACGATGTATTCAAATCCGATTATATGGGCCGATTATCCGGATGTGGACGTCATTCGGGTAGAAGATACGTATTATATGGTAAGTACGACCATGCATATGATGCCTGGATGTGTTATTCTCCGGTCATATGACCTGATTCAATGGGAAACCGCTTCGTATGTATATGACAGACTGGATAATACACCAGCCCAGCGGCTGGAGAACGGGCAGCAGATCTACGGAAAAGGCATGTGGGCGGCTTCACTCCGTTATCATCAAGGCAAGTTCTACGTCATTTTTGTAGCCAATGATACTCGTAAAACGTATCTGTATACTTCTGAAACGATAACCGGACCTTGGAATAAACAGATTGTAGAAGGATTCTACCATGACTGCTCGTTATTTTTTGATGATGACGAACGGGTGTATCTGGTACATGGTAATCGAGAGATTCACTTAACCGAATTAAAAACCGATCTCTCCGGACCCAAGCCGGAAGGGAGGCATCGCATCCTAGTGAAAGACCTTCAGCCGCACTACTTGGGTTATGAAGGAGCACATTTTTACAAAATTGAAGGTATCTATTATGTCTTCCTGATTCATATGACGAAGGAAGCAGGGCGACGAACGCAAGCTTGTTACAGGGCGGATACGCTGGATGGTACATTTGTTGGCGGAGAAGTGTTCAATGATGATATGGGATACTTTAATTCAGGGGTTGCTCAAGGCGGAATCGTGGATACACCGGATGGTGACTGGTACGCTGTGCTTTTTCAAGACCATGGGGCCGTAGGGCGAATTCCGGTTCTGGTCCCGATGCGTTTCGAGGAAGGCGTACCTGTATTTGCAAAAGAGGCTCCGAAACAAATCGATCTGGCCAGCACAAGACCGGGCTACCGTTACCAACCGCTGGTTGCAAGCGATCGTTTCGAATATACGCTGGATGGTCAGGGTAATGTGCGACTTCGGGATGTTTGGCAGTGGAATCATACACCGCATGATGATCTGTGGTCTGTTACGGAAGTACCGGGAGTGTACCGAATTCGAACGGGTCAACTTAGCCCTAACCTGACGTTTGCAGTGAATACACTCACTCAGCGGGCCATGGGGCCGGCTTGTATAGCGTCAGTAACATTGGATGGCAGTGGCCTGAACGATGGTGATTATGCAGGTTTATGTTTTCTGATTGGCACGTATGGTTTGATTGCAATGACAAAACATGAAGGCAAGTACTATCTCGTTATGCAGGCCAGAGTAAGTCAGGATAACAGCATATTTGGCAGTATGATTGACCAGGAGCCTGCCACGGAGTACGCCCGCATACCTGTAACAGGACCTGTAGTGAAGCTGCAAGCCTCAGCCAATTTTGTAGATAATCAAGATGAATGCCGCTTCGCCTATCTGGATGGGGCAGATTGGAAGAGCCTCGGGATTCCGCACAAAATGGTCTACAAGCTGGATCACTTCATGGGCTGTAGAATTGGATTGTTTCTGTTCTCCACACATGAAATAGGGGGCATGGCCGACTTTTCGAATTTTGAATATCATATCTCTCCGTAAATCCATCCTTGCTCAGAGTTATAAATAAAAGTCGCCAAACGGCGGCTTTTTCGTACTCATGACAGATCAAATGTTGTACAATGATAACAATTATGGAAAAAAGAAATAGATACGTTCATTCAATCAAAATGGGGGCATGTCACCATGCATAAGCGATGGATGTACAAAACAAGATGGACGATCATTATCTTTCTAACCGTATGTATACCTACTGGACATACGCAGGGAGACTCCGGTCTTATCAATAACCTATCTAAGGATCAGCAGGCCTCATCTTTGGCGGCCTATTCTCCGCCCATTCAAGTTTCTTTTGTCAGAGAAACGGGAGAAGACTTACAGCGCATGATTGAGCAACTGCCCGGTGAGACACTGGTTGATAACCGCTGGACTCGTTTGTACGAACAGGAGCTTGGTATTCAGATTCGGTATGACTGGATTGCAACGGGCGATGTTTATAATCAAAAGTTAGGGGTTTCCCTTGCTGCCGGCCGTTTCCCGGATGTCGTCAGAGTTAACCCATATCAGCTAAGACAGCTGAGCAATGCCAATCTAATTGAAGATTTGACGGAAGTATATCGTGATTTCGCCACGCCACTAACCAAAAATATTTTGGAGGCCGAAGGGAAAGGGGCGTTTGATGCAGCGACCATTAACGGCAAGCTAATGGCTATTCCCGAATCATCTTCTTCCATTGAAACGGCACAGTATTTGTGGATCAGAACAGATTGGCTGGATAGATTGGGGCTGCAGGCACCTGAAACGATAGAAGACGTGTTGAAAGTTTCGGAAGCGTTTACATCACGTGATCCGGATGGTAATGGAGAACAGGACACCTACGGACTTGCGCTAACGAGTTATCTATGGGACCCGGTAATGGGCGTTTCTGGATTTATGGCGGGGTATGGTGCGTTTCCGAATATCTGGATTAAAGATCCTGAGGGCGGTCTGACCTATGGAGGCATACAGCCTGAGGTACGTAAGGCGTTGGAAGTATTACAGACCATGTACCTTGAGGGACAGCTTGATCCGGACTTTGCTTACAAAAATGGAAGCAAGGCATACCGTCTCATTGATCAGGGGAAAATTGGCATGCTCTATGGTGAACAGTGGACTCCTTTTGTTGTCCAGTCTACCCGTGATGAAGATCCGAAAGCAGAATGGCAGGCATATCCGATCGTAGCCGAGACAGGTCGAAACAGGGTTGTACCGCTTCGTTCCAATACAGGAAACTACTTTGCTGTGAGAAAAGGTTTTGCCCATCCTGAAGTCGTCGTTAAACTGATGAATCTGCACTTGGACAGAAACTGGGGACAGAATGCGGAATATGAAACGTACTATAATGACGACTCACGTGCGGTGTGGATGCTGTCTCCGGTCACTCCTTTTCCGGGAACCAAAAATTTAGATGCATATCGAGATATTCGGGATGCACGTACAACAGGTGACTTTTCTGTACTGGAGAACGAAGCGCTGGCGATTCACAAGCGAATTGCTGCTTATGAATCAGAAGGTTTGAAGAGCGGGTGGGGATGGAAGCAGACTTACGGGCCAACAGGTGCGTTTAGCATCGCGGATGATTACGATATGAATGGACAGCTTCTGTATGATCAATTCACAGGCGGAATTACGGAAACGATGGTAGATCGGCAGATTATCCTTCGGGATCTACAGCTTGAAGTATTTATGAATATTATTTATGGATCACCTATCGAAGAATTCGATCAATTTGTAGTAGATTGGCTTGAACTGGGCGGAAAAGAGATTACATCGGAGGTGAACGCATGGTATAGAACGCAAGCCGCCAGGGATCACCAGGCGTTCGCTTTATCCTATTAAGGCAGGTGTCTTTGATCTGAAATCAGGAGGGGAGTTCGTTGTTTAAGATACCGGCACAGTCGTGGTTTAACAGTATATTTGCGCGGCTGATTATGACCTACCTGGTTTTTGTCATACCTTTGATTCTTCTGGGCGTGTATCTGTACCACTGGAGCTATGATACGGCAAGTCAGGAAATTTCTTTATCGACAGAGAGGCGGTTAAGTCAATACGCGACAGAACTTAACCGGGAGATCGAGTGGATGGAGTTGCAGCAGTTTGACATTGCAGAGGACCGCAAGCTGAATCGGCTGGCGATCCTCTGGAACAATATGGACCAGATTGAAAAACGGGAAATACTAAACTATTTGTCCGAACGGCTGGCCTCTTTCAAAAACAGCAGCGTTTATATCAAGAACGTTTATGTACATATTCCTACAGTCAACAAGAGTATCTCCGCAGTGCAGGGAATTGATGAATTTAATAGTACCTCATACGATTATTTCAGTTCATTCACGCACGAAGAAAGCATTCGATTCACAGTTAAAGACGATACCCTGAATCTGAGTGCGGTCCGTTTAACAGGCAAAATGGGAGACGCACCGCTGTTTGTTGTTCAGGTGGAACTGGATAATGTTGCTTTTCAGAATGAATTATCTCAACTTAATCTATACCCTGAAAGTGCTTCCCTCCTTATTGAAGACAAAACAGGTTTTGCTATTTTAGACCGGGAAGAGCGCGAGATCATTCTTGCCAATTACCGTGAATATAGTCAAAAGAACTCCCTTGAGAGCTTTCGCGTAAATGTTGAGGATACAGCGTACCATGTGAACCAACATCATATGCAACCTCTTGGTTTATCCATTGCTACATATTTGCCAGAGAAAATGGTCACCAAACCCTTGAGCAAGTTTTATAAATGGGCATGGATATTTGCCATCACATCGTTTATTGCGATTTCAGCATATCTCTATTCAACGTACAAACTGATTCACATTCCTTTATTATTGCTGGTGAAAAGGTTCAAAAAGATGGAGGGCGGGGTGCTGGATATCCCGATTGTACATCATCGCAAAGACGAGTTCGGATTCTTGTATGGCCGCTTTAATCATATGATTGAGAATCTGCAATTGCTGATTGACCGTGATTTCAAAAAAACGATGATGATGCAGCGAGCTGAATTAAAGCAGCTTCAATCACAGATTAACCCACACTTTTTGTATAACAGTTTCTTCATTCTGAGCTCGCTTGCACGAACAGGAGAAACGGATCGTATTGAACAATTTACGAATATGCTCGGAGAATATTTTCGATTCATTACACGTAATGGGACAGATCATGTGCCACTGAAGGAAGAAGTACATCATTCCCGAATCTATACGGATATCCAGCAACTGCGATTCTCCAGACGAATCAAGGTTGAATTCGGTGAGGTTCCGCTGGAAATGCAACAGATTCAGGTTCCCAGACTTGTAATCCAGCCGATTATTGAAAATGCCTATGAGCATAGCCTTGAAAAAAATACGTCCGCAGGTCTGTTGCGAGTCCAATTCCATATGGAGTCATCATGGGCGGAAATTACGGTGGAAGATAACGGGCATGATCTCCAGACAGAAGATATAGAGAAGTTGCAACATAACTTGCATCGTGAGGCAACGACAGATGACATAACGGGATTAATGAACATCCATAGGCGATTGCTTCTGACCTTTGGCGAAGGAAGCGGGTTGTTTTTGTCACGAAGTGAGCTACAAGGTTTAAAGGTTGTCATCCGAATCCAGTGGAACGAGGGGGAAAACGAATGTATCGACTTCTGATTGTAGATGACGAGGAGATCATTACGGATAGTTTGTATGAAACATTTGCGAGACATATGCCGGATCGGCTGGATGTATGCAAAGCATACTCTGCTACAGAAGCACTCTCCTGGATGCGGCGCTCCAGAATTGATATTGTGTTGACGGACATTCGTATGCCGGGCATGAGCGGACTGGAGCTGACGGAAGAGATTCAAAGCCGCTGGCCGCAGTGCCGTGTTATTTTTCTGACGGGTCACAGTGATTTTGAATATGCATACAAAGCCTTTCAGATGAACAATGTACGGTACCTGCTTAAGACAGAAGGTTACGATAAAGTGATGCACATGGTGGAGCAGGTTATGGAAGAGATCAGGGAAAGTCATGATATGCATAATCTTCTGGAACAACAAAGCGAGATTACATCCCGGTTGACCGCATTTAGGCAGAATGAATACATCCGAAAGCTTCTTCAGGAAGGTTCAACTGCTGCTTCATTAATTGAACTTCAGGCTGAACTACTAGAGAGGCAGATTCATCTAAAAGCTGATTCTCCGGTGTTTCTGGTGCTTGCAAGATTGAATAAGCTACATGAACCAGCAGAAGTTGAACAAGGGTGTACTGAATCATCTATTCGGATCATTGGAACATCATTGATGAGTGAATATACGGAATGTGTCAGTGCTACGGATCACTATGGTGATACGGTGTGGCTACTTCAGCCTAAAGATAGCCAGCGAGATGCAGACCAGCATTTTGCGAGATATATGGAAGGTACCTTAGAGCTTGTCCAGGAGTCGTGTCTTGCTTCACTTGGCGTGTCGATTGCATGCACACTTAGTGGACGGGGGTGTGATTGGTTCCAACTCCCGCAGCAATACGAGCGTCTGCGCTTGTTACAGTGGATGAAAGTCGGGGATGGCATGTCGATGGTTCTGACAGACAATTACAAGGAGCCTCAAGCGGGTACGCCGAAGGAATCACCGCGGATATCAAGCCGGGTAGAAGCAATGAATGGTTTTCTGGAGACAGGACGGTTTCAATCCTTCTATGATATCTTCGAAGAGCTTGTGGGAGAACTCCTTCAACAGGATATGACGATGGAGCGAGCCATGGAGACATACTATCATCTGGCATTGACCTTTTACGCAGCATTTAATCGCTGGGGACTGAAGCAGAAAACTCCGGATCAGCGAAGTTTTCTGCATTTGGAGCATTTTCCAAGCATGAAAGATGCCGTTCAATATCTCTATCTGGCAGCCGATGAACTGGTCAACTTCAAACGATCAAACGAAGAGGAACGTGCGAATATCGTCGTACAGAGTTTATGTAATTATATCAAGAGTAATCTGGAAAAGGATCTTACGTTAGTGCGCTTGGCAGAACTGCATCACTTTAATCCTTCGTATCTATCCAGATTTTTCAAACAGGAGATGGGCATTAATCTATCCGAATATATTGATGATAGCCGAATTCGCAAGGCCAAGGAGTTGCTCATGAACCAAGAGCTTATGGTGCGGGAAGTTGCACTACAGGTCGGGTATGAATCTGCTCATTCGTTTACTAGGCTGTTTAAAAAACAGACGGGCATGACTCCTCAAGAGTATCGAGAAACCTTACTGATTCGTTCGGCGGATCGGTAAGTGATAAGAACGTAATAAAGCACGCAGGAGTAGCATCTCCTGCGTGCTTTTCATTAGATAGATTTATCAATATATATGTAGCCTGGGATACGCTCCGAATACAAACGGCTCCGTATATTACTTAATTAATTAAGCGGTGTGAGCCTTTTGTCTGCGATAGGCATTGGGACTTGACCCAGCGTAAGCTTTGAATTTTTTATAAAACCAATCGATATCCCGATATCCGACCTCCAGAGCAATTTCGTAAATCCGCAGGTCGGTGGACAGGAGAAGTTGTTTGGCTTTTTTCATTCGCTCCTTCAACATGTAGTCATTAAAGGAAACGTTCTCTTGCATTTTAAACTTCTGACCAAGATAGGCACAATTGAAATGCAACATGTCAGCGATCTTTTTCAACGTAATTTCTTCATTCAGATGATCTCTTACATAAGCTTTCACGATCCGAATCACATGCTTGGAATCCATCGCTTTGCCATTGAGCTGAATCGTAGGCTTGACGGCAGGGCTTTTTTTCACAGGAACAGGCCCAAGTTTGTTCAAAAGTTCATATAAACTGTGTACAAGCGCGGAAGCGCTAAAAGGTGAGGGTAAATAATCATTCACCTGATAAGTTAATGCTTTGCGGACTAGTCTGAATTGATCCCTTCCACCGAGCAGCAGAATAGGGATATCGTTTGTTTTTCGAATGTGGTGACACAACCATAATCCTGCCGTATCATACTGCTCTGTATGCACGACGACAACACTGAAATCCCGATCAGATAGTGCTGCAAGAGCAGCGTTTGAAGAGGAAACCGAATCCGTAATTGTAAATGGGAATTTGTGGTCTTCCAAAAGCTGTTCAAGCTCTCTACACAAGCGGCGGCTATAATCAACAAGTAAAACACTGTACATGAAGCATGACCTCACCTTCTCCTGATATTCCGATCCACTGTTTAACTGAAATAAGGCTTAGTTTCATTATGGGAAGAAAAGAAAGCGCATACAATGTGCATTATTTTGCAGATAGTGCATTTCTTTACCAATTGCAGGTGAAATACCCTAAATCACTCCTCAAATGAACCTGATCTATAATCTGACCGGGTAAATACCTGTATTTAAGCGGGTTGTTTGCGCTTACATTTGGACGATACACTTTGGTAGCACACGACAATCAGGGGGGAAGACAATGAAGAAAAACAAGTTTATGCTACTGAGTCTTTTGTTCGCGGTCATGTTGATGATCAACGCTTGTAGTTCTGCACCTGCTGCTGAGCCGGCACCCGAAAAACCGGCACCACAGGAAGAGCAAGCACCAGCCGAAACTGAGCCGAAAAATGAAAATTCTACACCAGAGATGGATTTTGACATGGGTGGCAGAACGATCAAGGTTGTGGCGTGGTGGGATATGCAAATTACAGATAACAATCCGGATAATATCAAACGAATCGAGAACCTCGAAGCTTTAAAGAAAAAACATAACTTCAATATCGAATACGTATCCATCGATTTTGGTGAATATCAGGAGAAAGTTGTAGCCTCATTAATGGCTGGCGAGCCGCTCGGCGACTTTGTTAGACTCGGTAAAAACTATGCTATTCCGGCACTGACCAAACAGGACCTGTTGTGGCCGGTGGATGATTATATCAAGAACGATCAGGTATTCAATCAAAAAACAACCAAGGAATATATGCAATACGAAGGGAAAGGTTACGGATTTACGGAAGATAAGTCTTCCTTCATCAACGGTATTTTCTACAATCGTACTCTGATGCAAGAGCTTGGCCTGAAGCCACTGCAGGAATATGTTGATGCGGACGAATGGAATTGGGATAACTTCCTGGCTGTAGCCAAACAAGCCAACAAAGACCGGAATAATGACGGCAAGCTGGATACGTGGGGCCTCGCTCAAACGGGTTTGCTTGAACCAATCCTGTATTCCAACGAAGCTTCACTAACCAAAGAGGATAAACAGAACCTCGAAGATCCAAAAACAAAAGAAGCACTCAATTTCTTAAACAAATTGGCTACAGAGAAAGTGGGCAGACCAACAGAAGGCGGCGACTGGACTGAACCAGCTACCTTCTTCCGTCAAGGCAATACACTCATGTATTCTGGCGCAATGTACGAGATTGAAGGCATCAAAACAGATATGCCTGACTATGATATCGGCTTCCTGCCTTATCCTAAAGGCCCAAGTGCTTCGGCCTACCATTCTGGTGAATCACGTTATCAAGCGATCACGATCCCTAAAGCTGTAGAGAATCCAGAGCAACTGATGTACATCTGGGAAAAAATCAATGAGATTGATTCCATCTATGACTATCCGGAACAATCCACGCTCGAAAGACATCTGACGGATGAAGCAGATATTAACAACGCCAGAGAAGTGGCAGCTGGCATGCTTGTTCTTGACCATAACACGTTCCCGTCCCTTCCTTATTGGGATTTTGATGGTGAACTGAAAGAAGGCGTATCCGTATCTACGTTGATTGAGAAATACAAGGCTCCTTTCCAAGCCGCTATTGATGAGGTATACAAATAAGCACTGCTAAATACGGGCAGAACGCGCGAGTACCAAGTGCGGTCTGCCCGGGTTAGTCAATCATTCTTTTGCTGATACGCTTACAGGAAAGGGGATACATGCAAACATGCGGTCACGTAAGAAAAAGGTACTGATTCTGGCACTTGTTCTGGCTTTGGTGTTCTCGATCATCGTGATCTATCCATCCAAGAATCAGAGCCCCGGGACAGTGCATGCACTTGAGGATTTTGAAGCTGTAGCGGGCACCAGGGATTCACGAAGTTATGAACATTATCAGGAAACGTATGCGAGCACTGCCAAACCGGACACTACCGTAAGGATTCAAGGTGAAGCTTATACAGAGGCGGATAACGGAGAGTTTAAGGTGGTGCAAGGATATGAAGGGTTGGATGGCAGTGCTGTTATTACACCCGAATCCGGAACCATTCGCTGGGATGTTCCCGTTCAAGTGAGTGGTTTATATCAGGTTCGCATTCATTATTATCCTGTCGAAGGCAAAAGCTCCGGAATTGAGCGCAAGCTGGAGTTAAACGGCCAAGTTCCTTTCCGGGAAGCGGATGTACTTCTGTTCGACAGGGTATGGGGCAATCGCGAAGATCACGTCCGTCAGGATGATCGAGGCAACGATCTCAGACCAAGGCAGGTGGAGAAGCCGGAATGGCAACTCGCTTCGTTTCGAGATAGTGCCGGATATTTTGAGGAACCGTTTCAGTTTTATTTTGAAAAAGGCAACCAGCAATTATCTTTGACTTCTCTCAGAGAGAGTATGGCGATTGATTACATCGAACTGTATCAGGAAGAGGCCGTTCCTACGTATGCCGAAATCCAGAAGACGTATGATTCGTTAGGTGTAAAGCCAGCCAGCCCCATCATGCTGAAAGTGCAAGGCGAAGAAGCGATCACCAAATCTTCACCTACACTTGCGCCCATCTCGGATCGATCCAGTCCATCACTTGAACCCTACGATGTATCCAAAATTCGGATCAATGCCATCGGAGGCGTGAACTGGAAACTTCCGGGGGAATGGGTTGAATGGGAGATTGATGTGCCTGAAGATGGACTGTACCAGATTGCGTTAAAAGTAAAACAGGATCAGCTTCGGGGTATCTATGCCACACGCAGTCTTACCATTAACGGCAAAGTTCCGTTTGAAGAGGTGAAACGAATTCGCTTCAACTATAGTCCGTCCTGGCAGACACAAGTGCTTGGAAACAGTGAAGAAGAACCCTATCAGTTCCATCTGGAGAAGGGGAAACACCGCTTACGGATGACAGTCACACTTGGCGATATTGCCCCGTTACTTCGAACGGTGGAATCAAGCGTACTTGAACTGAATGAAATGTACCGCAAAATTCTAATGATTACCTCCAACAAACCTGATCCACTTCGGGATTATCAGTTGGAGAAGCGTATTCCAGAGATGATAGAGGTTTTTGAAAAACAAGCTGTGGTACTCACATCTGTCGCGGAGTATCTCGAAAAAGCAACCGGAGAACAGAGTGACAAAGTAGCCATTCTGAATGCCATGGTTGTACAGCTCAAGGATATGGCGGCAAGGCCGGAAACCGTTCCGAAACGGTTGGATACATTCAAAATTAATGTCGGTGGCCTAGGTACATGGATTCTGACTGTACGTGAGCAACCGATTACGATGGATTACCTGGTTGTAGCTCCTTCAGGACAAGAAATGCCAAAGGCTGAAGCGTCTGCGTTCCAACAGGTGAAGCATGAACTGGGTGCTTATGTCGCTTCCTACACGGAAGACTATGACAGTATCGGTAACGTGGAGAAAAAGAAGGACTCAATCACCGTATGGATCACCACCGGACGGGATCAGGCTCAAGTGCTTAAGGGCATGATTGACGATACGTTTACACCGGATACCGATGTGTCTGTGCAACTGAGACTTGTGCCGCCAAATATTTTGTTGCCCGCAACGCTGGCCGGAGAAGGTCCCGATGTGGCGATGCAAATGGGTGAAGATATTCCTGTGAACTATGCGATGAGAAATGCGGCAGCAGATCTGAGCAAGTTTCCGGATTTCAAAGAGGTGGCTAGCAGATTCCGGGCAAGCGGAATAACACCTTATGAGTATGACGGTGGAGTGTACGCACTACCGGAGCAGCAACATTTCCCAATGCTATTTTACCGCAAGGATATATTGAATGAATTAGGTTTGGAGCCACCAAAAACTTGGCAGGACGTGTATAATGCGATCGCTGTATTGCAGAAACACAATATGGAGTTCTATCTGCCGATTGAAGATACGCTGAACAATGCCAACATGGTTCCTAACGCAACCTTTGCTATGCTTTTATATCAGAATGACGGGAAGTTCTACAACGAAGATGGGAAAAAGAGTGCGCTTGATTCAGAAATTTCGATGGAGGCATTCAAACGCTGGACGCAATTTTATACAAATTACAAGTTCCCGTTGAAAGCCGATTTTCCAAACCGTTTCCGTACAGGAGAAATGCCAATCGGCATAGCCGACTACACGACCTATAACATGCTGACTGTATTAGCACCGGAAATCCGCAACCTGTGGGACTTCACGATTGTGCCTGGCACACAGCTTCCGGATGGTTCTATACGGCATGAGGTAGCTAGCGCGAGCAGTGCAGTCATGATGCTCGAAAATGCCAGCAACAAAGAAGCGGCATGGAAATTCATGAAGTGGTGGACGGATGAGTCAACCCAGATCGAGTACGGACGAGAAATGGAAGGTCTGATGGGAGCGGCTGCCCGTTATCCTACAGCGAACATTGAAGCATTAGAACAGTTACCTTGGCCAGTGAAGGATTACCAGAACCTGGAGAAGCAATGGGAATGGGTGCAAGGGATTCCGCAGATGCCAGGGGGTTATTTTACAGGTCGACATTTGGATAATGCTTTCCGAAAAGTTGTTAACGCGAATGAAAATCCACGTGAGGCTTTATCAGACTATGTACTGTATATTGACGATGAGATTGAACTGAAACGCAAGGAATTTAATCTGAAATAAAGGAAAGGGAGGGTAACGGTTGCAAGCTAAAACATCCAAGACAGCCGCCGCTCCTGTTATGCATACACGCCAGGTCGGCTGGTGGTCCTTATTGAAAAGGAATCTGTATCTCAGCAGGCATTATTACGTCTTAATGGCACCATTTATGCTCATCTTTTTCATGTTTACAGTCATCCCGGTCGGCATATCGCTCGGTCTCAGCTTTTTTCACTTTAATATGCTGGAGTTGCCACGTTTTGTCGGTTGGCAAAACTATTCCCGGTTGTTCCTGAACGACGACGTATTCCTAATTGCACTCAAAAACACGTTGCTGTTTGCAGTGATCACGGGTCCAGTCAGTTATATTGCCTGTTTTTTATTTGCTTGGATTATCAATGAGCTGTCTCCTAAAGTCAGGGCAGTTATGACATTGGTTTTCTATGCGCCATCGATCTCAGGTAATGTTTTTTTCATCTGGCTGATCATTTTCTCTGGTGACAGCTACGGATATATGAACGGTTTCCTCATGCGCCTTGGCGTGATTCTGGAGCCGATTCAATGGCTTTCTAACGAGAAGTATGTACTGGGCATCGTTATATTGGTGCAGCTATGGCTAAGTCTCGGAACAAGCTTTTTGGCTTTTATTGCCGGTTTGCAGACGATTGACCGCTCGCTGGTGGAAGCCGGAACGGTGGACGGTATCAAAAACCGCTGGCAGGAGCTTTGGTATATTACGCTGCCATCCATGAGACCTCAGTTGATGTTTGGTGCAGTCATGCAGATTACAGCATCGTTCGCAGTAGCCGAAATTTCGATTGCACTGGCTGGTTTCCCAAGTGTTAACTATGCAGCACATACGGTAGTCACCCATTTGATGGACTTTGGTACGATTCGCTTTGAGATGGGGTATGCTTCAGCGATCGCAACCGTGCTGTTTGCATTGATGCTTGGAACGAATATTTTCACGCAAAAAATGCTGAGAAAGATAGGTGAATGACGATGACCAGCAAAGTACGTGCCGTCTTCGGCATGCCGAAGAGACTTAACCGGTCATTTACCGTCAGTTTCATGTTGTTTGCGTTGTTGGCCGTGTTCGGATCATTTATGGTGCTTCCGTTGATTTATGCGGTCAACAATGCCTTTAAGCCGCTGGATGAGCTGTTTATCTTCCCGCCGCGCTTCTGGGTGAACAATCCGACGACAGAAAATTTCGCAGATTTGATTAATCTGATGGGCAATTCCTGGGTCCCCTTATCTCGATATATTGCCAATACACTACTCATTACACTAGTGGGCACAGCTGGGCACATCCTGCTTGCTTCAGCAGCAGCTTATCCCTTGGCGAAATATCGTTTTCCGGGGTCGAAAATATTATTTACCATTGTTATTCTGTCATTGATGTTCTCGCCGCACGTTACGGCAATTCCGAACTACATGGTGATGTCCTGGCTTGGTTGGATCAACACACACGCTTCCATCATTGTTCCTTCGCTGGCGTTCTCACTAGGACTATTTCTAATGAAACAGTTCATGGAACAGATTCCTGATGCGTTGCTGGAAGCAGCGAAAATTGATGGCGCGAATGAATATCGGATTTTTTGGAGCATTGTGATGCCTAATGTGAAGCCAGCATGGCTCACACTTATGATTTTGCAATTCCCTGCCCTATGGGGAACAGACGGCGGTAGTTTTATTTACAGTGAAAATCTCAAAACGTTGCATTATGCACTCAGTCAGATCGTACAAGGCGGGATTGCCAGAGCAGGTGTTGGTGCTGCCGTAGCGCTACTGCTCATGATCGTACCGATTACGCTGTTTGTTATCTCTCAGAGCAGTGTGATGCAGACGATGGCTACTTCAGGCATGAAAGAATAGAAAGGAGGCAGCAAAGTGCAGCATAGCACGCGAAAAAGCACATGGAAAGAACGTAAATGGGTCATCATGGGCATGGTCTGCCTCCTGCTGTTCAGTTCAGCAGCACTGCCTGCAAGCGCAGACGGTGATCCAGATGCCTATCACTATTCCTATTACGGAGATACCGTTCCAGCTCCGGCTGCTTATGAAGCCACAACGATTATTACAGGCAAGAAGCTAAATATAACGCCTTTCAAGGAACCGAGTGATATGCATGTTACCGCAGATGAGCGTGTCTATGTGCTTGACTCGGGTAATGGACGAATTGTCGAGATGGATCGCAACTTCAAGCTAGTACGGACAATTGAGTCGTTCCAAAATGACGGCAAAACAGATCAATTTAAAAACCCGCAAGGATTGTTTGTAACGGAAAAAGGGGATTTACTGGTGGCTGATTCGGATAATCAGCGGGTTGTGCACTTGGATAACAAGGGACAGCTCGTGAAAATTGTATCTGAACCGAAGTCAGACTTGTTAAATGAGGACTTTCAATTCAAACCTATGCGGATTGTGATGGATCAGGGTGAGCGAATTTACGTAATGGCCGCAGGTGTATTTGACGGCTTCATGGAATTCAGCGCCGATGGCGAGTTCTCCTCCTTCATTGGTGCAAATCGGGTTCAGGTTGATCCGGTCGAATATCTCTGGAAACGATTCGCTACTCGGGAGCAGAGAAGTCAGATGGTCATGTTTACCCCGACCGAGTTCACCAATCTGGATATGGACGAAGAAGGATTCATCTATGCTACCAGCGGAGATCGCGGCAAAGATCCGATCAAGAAGTTGAATGCTCAAGGAACAGACATTTTGCGGAGAGAAGGATATTCAGCACCTCAAGGTGATCTAAGGTATACCACGGAAGCTGGACCATCACGTCTGATTGATGTCGATGTAGGGGACAGCGATATGTACTCTGTACTCGATTCAAACAGGGGCCGCATCTTTACCTATAATGGCGACGGTTATCTGCTCCATATTTTTGGCGGCATCGGGAACCGGATGGGTATGTTTAATACACCTGTCGCGCTGGAGCGAGCGGGAGACCGGATGCTTGTTCTGGACAAAGCGCTTGGTGAAATTACCGTATTCCAGACGACAGAGTATGGACGCACACTACATGATGCCGTGCGCAGTTATTACAATGGCGAAGAAGATCAGTCTTCGGAACTGTTTGCGAAGGCTGCCGAGATGAATGCCAATCTGGAATATGCCTATGCAGGTATTGGTAAAGCGTTGCTTCGCCAGAAAGAATATGCCGAGTCGGCGCAATACTTCAAGCAAAGCATGGAGCGTCAAGGGTACTCCAAAGCTTTTCTTCTCTATCGGAAGGAACTGATGCGTGAACACTTTTCATGGGTGATGTCCGGTATATTCCTGGCTGTAGCTGCGTTCGTCACTATCGCCATCGTTCGCAGGCAGAAAAGGAGGACAACGAATGCAGGCATCAAGTAAACAATTGTACCAATACCCGCTGCATCTTATTTTTCATCCCTTTGACGGGTATTGGGAATTGAAATATGAGCGGAATCAAAAAACGACACTGCTGATCTCTTTAATGATTATGGTGTTGCTCGTCTTCACTAAAATTTTGCAAGCCCAGTACAGTGGCTTTCTGATTAACTTTAACAATCCAAAGTACCTGAACAGCTTGCTTGAGATGGTGTACGTTGTCATTCCCGTGTTGTTCTGGTGTGTGGCCAACTGGTCTCTAACCACATTGATGGATGGCGAGGGCAAGTTCTCTGAAATTTTCATGTCAACGTGTTTTGCCCTGGTTCCGATGTTTCTGGTGCATTTCCCGTGGATCTGGCTGAGTCTCGCTATTTCTGCGCAGGAAACGGCATTTTATTACTTCTCTAATGCGATTGCGGTTTGCTGGACCGTGTACCTGTTATTTGTAGGCAACATGACTGTGCATCAGTACACCCCAGCCAAAACGATTCTAACGATGCTGCTCACGCTTGTAGCTATGGCATTTATGGCTTTCTTATGCTTGTTGTTCTTTAGCCTTGTGCAGCAGATTGTCTCTTTTGTCTACACGATCTATCAGGAATTAGTGCTTCGGGGCTAGGAAGGAGGAAATCAGAATGAAATATGCCGCAGCCAAAAAAATAACCGGAATACTGCTGGTGAGTAGCTTGCTTCTAAGCGGTTGTCAGTTCTCGCCATCTACGGCGGCTCGCGAGACGGCAGCAGATGTTAGTCAAGTGGAGACTCCTTCCCTGCCTCCCGGAGAAAAACTGAAATCTGCTTTTAGTGATACACGCATTCCCGGCATGATCGGCATCGCCCGAAACAACGCTTTGCAGTTGTTGATCAACGAGGAGACTGCTGAAATTGCCGTTATCCATAGTAAAAGCGGACAAATCTGGCGCAGTAACCCGGAAGAACGCGAGAAGGATGGCATTGCAGCCGGAATTAACAAGGACCTTCTGTCCTCCCAATCCAGACTGAGCTTTTTCAACAGTTCAGGCCAGAGCAGTATGGTGAATTCGTTCACGGACAGTGTTCGGCATAAACAAGTGAGTTACGAAACATTACCGAACGGGGTACGCGTTCACTATCAATTTGGCAACACGGAGCGATCTATTGAAGATCTGCCAGTGAAGATCAGCAAAGAGCGTTTCGAACAATATGTGCTGGCTAAGCTCGATAAATCCGGCGAACGGGCCTTGAAAGTCGGATATGCAGAAGATAAAGATGAAGGCGTATACAATCGGATTGACAAAGCTATGCAAGGTCTGCAACTTACCCGTGCACTGAAAGCTTTCGAAGACGCCGGATACACAGAAGAAGATCTTGTCAAAGATCACACCGAGCATGGCATTGAGCAGGAACGAAGCGGGCCACGTCTATTCATGCTCACGATGGAATATGAACTGGACGGAGAGCAGCTTAAAGTGCGAGTGCCAGCTTCAGGTATCCATTTTCCAGAAGAGTATCCCATCAACACTCTGTCTGTGCTGGAGTACTTCGGAGCTGGAGGCTCCAAAGAAGAAGGATCGATTCTCGTACCAGATGGTTCGGGAGCGCTCATCCACTTCAACAATGGTAAGTTACAGTACCCATCCTACCAGCAGGATATTTACGGTCCAGACTTAACGATGAAGCTGCGTGAAGCCAGTTCCAGTGAAAGCAAAGCAAGATTGCCTGTCTTTGGAGTGATTCGTCCGGAAGGTGCTTTCCTGGGCATTATCGAAGAAGGGGATGCGGTGGCTGTAGTGAATGCAGATATTAGTGGGAAGCTGAACAGCTACAATAACGTATATCCCAGTTTTTATGTCGTGAACAAAAGTGATATTACACTTCAGTCCAGTGACATGGTTCGTACATTACCGAAGTTCCAGAATAAACCGACGTCGTCTGATTTTGTGGTTCGTTACGCTTTTGTAGGCGAGGAGCAGGCTTCGTATTCTGGTCTGGCCTCACTGTACCGGGAGTACCTGGTGCAAACCGGGGGACTTCCTGAAATGAAATCGTCTGAGGAGCAGTCTACGATCCCGTTTTATCTCAAGCTTTTCGGAGGCATGACAACAAGACAGCATATGCTCGGCATACCTTATAATTCCACGGAGGCTCTGACGACGTTTGATGAGGGAAAAGAGATTCTTTCGAAGCTGATGGAAAAAAATGTGTCGAACATTCAAGTGCGTTATGCCGGATGGTTCAATGGCGGACTGCACCACCGATTGCCGGATTCCATTAAGGTGGACGGAGTAATTGGCGGAAAAAAAGGAATGAAAGATTTCAGCGCTTTTACGAGTGAAGCGGGAATCGGATTTTATCCGGATGTAGCTGTACTTAACGTGCAATCGAAAAAAGGATTCAGTCCATCGAATGAGGCTTCCCGGTCTTTAACACAGGAACCAGCGGTCCTCTATCCAATGGATCTGGCTTTGGAGCGACGGACGAAGGATGTATCTGCTTCCTATGTCCTCTCACCGAATGAGATTGACGATGTGACAACAGATATGCTGAAGGACATGGAACCACTCCAGGCGGGAGGCATCTCTCTGAAAGATATGGCAGAACAGTTAAACAGCGATATGAATCCGAAGAAATTGCTTGATCGTACACAGGCACTGGATACGGTTCGAAAATCTTTGGATCAAATTAAACAACAAGCAGGCTCCATTGTGGCTGAAGGCGGTAACGCTTACGCGCTTCCTTACATTACAGGCCTTACGGATGCTCCGATGAGCAGTAGTCGGTTCAAACTGGAGGATGAAGAAGTTCCGTTTTTTCAGCTGGTCGTTCACGGCCGTGTTCCTTATACCGGTTCTCCGTATAATCTGTCCACGTATACCGATGCAAGACAGTATGTGCTGAAGCTGATTGAATATGGAGCGAGCCCTTATTTTGCCTGGTTTAATGTCCCGGGCCATGTGGTGAAAGAAACGGATTACAACCATCTCTATGCCGCGAATTACGAGCAATGGATGGATCTGGCAGCGGAGGTTTATACCGAAGTTAGCCAAGTAAACAAGTCGTTCACCGGGCGTCCAATGATTACTCATGAATCTTTGAGTGAAGGTGTATTTCGAACAACCTATGAAGGCGGAGGATATGTAATTGTCAATTACAATGACTCTTCTGTTGAAGTAGAGAATCATACCGTTGAAGCCCTAAGTTATGTGACTGGTGGTGAGCAGCTCTGAAGACACTCCTGAAATCGAAATGGGGAAGTCGTACGTATGCTCAGCAAAAAGCAATGTGGGGTGTCATCTACGTACTTCCGTGGCTGATCGGATTTGTATTGTTTTTCTTCGTTCCGCTACTGGCGTCTCTGCGATACAGCATGAGCACCATTCAAGCCAACGCAGAAGGAATAGCGATTCAATTTACGGGGTTCGCCAATTATATTCAGGCACTTACCGTAAATACAAGCTTTAACCGGGCACTGATTGAGTCCATTACAGATGTACTTGTGAATGTACCGCTTATTGTCATTTTCAGTTTGTTTCTTGCAGTCATTCTGAATCAGAAATTCAGAGGCCGAGCTGTGGCAAGATCGATCTTTTTCTTGCCTGTTATTCTGGCATCCGGCGTCATTATGTCGCTCGAAAGCACAAGTTTAATTGAAGCTGTGAACCAGAACGGCACAGGCGGAAGTGCTTTTGGCACATTGGAACTGGAAGGTCTGATGCTTAATGCAGGTGTAAGCGAATGGATTGTTACGTATTTAAGTGGTGCAGTTGATCGAATCTACCAGATTGTCAGTCAATCGGGTGTACAAATTTTGATCTTCCTGGCCGGTATTCAAACGATCTCCCCGCAGCTCTATGAAGCGTCCAAGATGGAAGGGGCGACAGGATACGAGGCTTTCTGGAAAATCACATTTCCGATGGTCAGCCCGCTTATTTTTGTAAACGCGATCTATACAATTATTGATTCCTTTGCGAATAATGCGATGACCAAATTGATTCGGGACACGGGATTTGTGAAATTTGACTTTGGTCTTAGCTCCGCGATGGCATGGGTGTATTTCGTAGCCATTGCCATTATTCTAGTGATCGTATCGATCATTTTCTCAAAACGAGTCTTCTATCAAGATTAGAAAGGAGGGCATTCCGCGTGACGACATCACGATTATTATCGCATGAGCAATGGAAGAGTTGGCTGTGGTCTATCATCCGATTTGTTCTGATCACCGGACTTTCCTTTGTTATTTTATTTCCGATATTCCAAAAAATATCCACATCGATCAAGGCCAAGGGCGATCTCTATTCGGCAGTAGTTGTATGGATTCCGCAGAACTTCTCGATCGACAATTTTAAGCAGGCCATTCGTGTCATGGATTACTGGGTAACGCTGTTTAATACGTTTGCATTGTCCGCTACAACAACACTGTTGACTACAGCCTCATGCGCGCTTGCAGGTTATGGATTCGCCAGATTGAAGTTCAAAGGAAGCAACTGGCTGTTTGCAGGAGTCATTCTGACGATTCTTGTTCCGCCAACAACCATTCTTATTCCCGTATATCTCAATCTGAAAAGCTTTGATCTGATGGGCCTGATGACGCTGTTTTCCGGGAAGCCGGTGAACTTGCTCAATACGTACTGGCCGTTTATTCTGACAGCCGTTACCGCAAATTCACTAAAGGCAGGTTTGTATATCTTCATATTCCGCCAATTTTTTAGAGGCATCCCGAAAGAAGTAGAGGAGGCTGCATATGTTGACGGCGCTGGGATCAGTCGCACATTCACTCGGATCATGCTACCGAATGCCATTCCATCCATGGTCACCGTCATGCTATTTTCCTTCGTATGGCAATGGAACGACAGCTTCTACACAACAACATATCTGACTTCGAGTAAAGTCATGTCAACACAGTTATCGTCGTTGCCGTACAATCTCGCTCAACAGGTGACAGACGGTGCAGCCTCTCAGGCCGATCCGTTCTATCTGAGCATGATTCAGGATACAGGTATTCTGCTTGCAATTCTCCCGTTAATTATCATTTATTTGTTTGTGCAACGATATTTCGTGGAAAGTGTGGAGCGTACAGGTATCGTAGGATAGCCGTTTAGAGCGAAGAAGTGTACAGCTATTACATGTTCAAACATTCCCAACGAAAGGAGGCATATCTCATGAGTGATTCCAAGAATTATATTAAGGACTATTCCAAGGAAGCTTACCTCAATGAGGTGAGTTTCACCGAATGGCGTACAGCTAATCTTATGTGTTACAGCCCGCATTATCATTGGATATGGAATGGCTTAAGGGAGCGCGCGCCAACCGAGTCTAGATGAGGTTAAATCTTGATCTTGCTAAATATCAGGTTTGACGGTAGCTTCCTATCGCAGTAATGTAAGCCAATTTAATTAAACAGGAGGAATAGCAGTGAAAAAGTTCATGATGTCTTGCAAGCTTTTACTCGTTCTGGCATTACTGATTACGATTGCTCCCTGGGGCGGTAGCCAAGCTGATGCCTGGGTAGGTATGCCTATGGGGAAACTAAAAGTGAGTGGCAAAAACTTGGTCAACAGCAACAATCAACCTGTACTCCTTAATGGCTGGCATCAACCCTCCGGCGCATACTGGACGTATCAGGACAGCAATTATTACCTCAACCTTCATGGTAACAATCGTCATGCCGCAACATTGGCCTATCTGAAAGACATCACAGACACATTTGCAGATACCAGTCCGAAATATGGCAGCAATCATGGATGGAAAATGAATCAAGTACGCCTGTTCATTGATCGTCAGGATATGGGGGATGTGGCGGCAGGTACATATAACTTTGCCGGTGTGCAGACTGTGACGCAGAACGTCATCATTCCTTATATCCAGTATGCAAAAACCAAAGGGGTATATGTCGTTCTGGGCTTGGACTTCACCTTGAAGGATGATCAGGCTACGACAGCTGCCAACTTGCAGAAGTTCAATCAAATCTGGGGTTATCTTGCCTCCCGTCCAGAGATTAAAAGTGCAGACAATGTTCACTTCGAACTGATTAATGAGCCGGTGAAATCGTATGCCAACGGACACTGGGGTGGATACAACGGAGAAAATGATTTCGTGGATCATTGGAATGACCTGCGTAATTTCCAAAATTCCATGATCTCCACCATTCGTAATCAGGGTGCAGACAACGTCATCTGGGCTGCGGGTCTGGGTTACAATCAGTTCTACAGCCTGACAGCAAGTCATCCGTTGACGGACCCTCTGAATAACTACGGTTATGCGGTTCACTGGTATCCAGGGTACGGAGCCTATGACAACTTCAACATTCTGCAAGATCAATGGAACACCAATGTGAAGGCTGCTGCGGATAAATATCCAATTAACATCACGGAAGTGACATGGTTCAAAAATAAACCAGGTGATTCAGCTTACTGGAATCTGTTCAACGGTAGTAATGAAGGTTTTGGGACGAATACCAAAACCATCTTCAATGCAGCAGGCAATGTCAGTATCGCGGCTCATATGAATGGTTTTATCCTCGAACCGGGAGCACGCAGTTCATTCGCTGATCCAACCGCAGGACTGAAGTGGGATGGAGATGCATCTCGAAGTGCGATGGGACGTTTCTTGTTCAACTGGTACAATGAACGGTCCCAGAATTATGGTAGCGGTACTCCAACCAATCCAACAAATCCGTCTACAGGTCTGGTGTCTGGTGCAACGTACAAAATTGTAGCACGCCATTCCAATAAAGTGATTGATGTTCCCGGTGGGCAAAATCAGAATAATCTCCAATTACAACAATGGAGTGATCTGGGCGGTAATCCTCAGAAGTGGGTGCTAACCTCCATTGGTGGGGGCAACTACACGCTGACGAGTGTGAATTCACCTGATAAAGTGATTGACATTCGTAACGGTACACAGACCAATGGTGAAGCTGTGCAACTTATGGCTAATCTCAATACAACGGCACAGCATTTCAAAGTGAATGATCTGGGCAATGGGTACTACAGCATTATCAATGTGAACAGCAATAAAGCCATTGAAGTTGAGAACGCTTCCACATCGGATGGAGCCAAACTTCAACAGAACACCTACACGGGCGCAACGAACCAACAGTGGAAATTCGTAGCGGTTAGTAATTAACTAACCTCAACATTTCCATCACGAAATTAGTGGCAACAAATAACCTTTTCAGGTCATCTGATGACTTGAGAAGGTTATTTTTATTGTACCTATGTATGGATACAACGAAATGGGATGACTGAAAAGGTTGTTATTCATTGCCTTTGTCTCGTGAAGTTGCACATTACGCTGGAGAAATCAAGTATTGTATAGCTACAGGTGTAAATGTACCATAGGGAAGAAGTTGTACCTTCACTGTTCAGAAATGCCCGTTGTATCATGAAATGATGATCATACACCGTTAAATGTAAGCGCTTGATTAGAAAAAGGGGGGAGTACATTGAAGCTCCTATGGTCCAAATTTTCACCGATGTTCCGTCGTTATTTGATTTCGTATCTAATCATTCTAATGATTCCACAGATCGCCGGATACGCCTCTTATCGGGCATCCATTGAAGCGGCAAGGGCCAGCTCGATAGAGAACAGTCTGAAGTCTCTGAATCTGGGCAAAGAAATCATTGAACGGAATCTGCTACAGGTCGAAGCGTTTACGAGGCAATTAGCCATTAATCAGGAGCTGTACCGTTTGATTGCCGATCCCAAACCACTGGATTCCTACAATGTTTATGGCATAGGTAAAATGCAGCGAAGTTTATCCATGTACAGCAGTACAAACGAATACTTATCCCATTTTTTTATTTACATTCCAAACTATAACGTCATTATTACACCAAATACGGTCTATTACAGGCCAGAACATTATTATGCAGCCAATGCAATGGAGGGTATGACCTTCGAAGAGTGGAGCGAAAACATATTGAAAAAGCCACACTTTAATGAGATTATTCCACTTCA
The DNA here is from genome assembly GCF_057597225.1 of Paenibacillus sp. NN59. Classification (NCBI taxonomy): domain Bacteria; kingdom Bacillati; phylum Bacillota; class Bacilli; order Caryophanales; family Paenibacillaceae; genus Paenibacillus; species Paenibacillus sp. NN59. The sequence continues at coordinate 3,235,342 of NZ_CP199678.1, forward strand.
GAATTACAAACGTGAAATAAGCAGCAACTTGCGTACCACCGCACCGGCAATTACCTTTCTGCAATCCTTGCCGCTGAATAGTTTCAATAAACCACAGGCTACCATTGGTGTTTTAATTGATGAAGATGAGATGGCTAGCCTGACCCAGCATATCGTTGATCAGTATGGCGGCTGGACTTTGGTTCGAGATGCGAACGGCGAAATTATCTTCTCACGCGGTATTGAAGAAGCAGAAGCGCAGCGTTTGGCGCAAAATGTGGGTAACGATTCGAATGAGGTACAGCCTATTGAAGATGGCCGACTGCTTATATCCATTCATTCAGATCGAAACGGCTGGAGTTACATGGCAGGTATTCCCGAGAAAGCACTTATGACCAATGCGGATCAGATCAAGAAAGTGACATTGGCCTTTACGCTTGCAACATTGACGCTTGGTTTAGGTTTTGGACTGATCCTGGCCTATCGAAATAGTGCCCCCATCTACAAACTGTTGTCTGCCTTCCGAGAACAAGTCAGTGAACCTTCAGGTAAAAGGCGTAATGAGTATGATTTTCTAGCAAGCCATATTCATCATTTAATCGCCAATAATCAATCGCTGGAGAACGCGCTGAATGAACAAATTCCGCTCTTGCGCGATGGATTCATCAAACGTCTGCTTACGGGTGAGTTCTATACTACTCGTGAACTGGAAGCTATTTCTTCTCAGACACAACTATCCATTGAGAACAGCCAGGGGATCACTGGTTTGCTCAAGGTGAACGGTTATGCGAGTCTGGATAGCGAAGAAACGATTCAGGAGCTTGGTGTGGCGAAATTAATTATCAGACAGACGATGACAGAATGGAACGAAGGTCTGCTGATGACGGACTGGGGCACAGATCAGATTGCTTTTATATGTCCCGTAACCGAGATGCCGCTGGAAACAGCAATACGTCATTGTGAGTCTGAACTCAGCAGATTAACCGAACTCATTTATAAGGAATACCGGATATCAACAACAATCGGTACCGGAGCCGCATACGAAGTTTGGAATGATGCAGGCCGTTCATTTGATGAAGCCAAACAGGCCATGGAATATGCGATTCATATGGGAGCAGATGAGCTCGTCCGATTTGAAGATACATTGAAGGAAAATGAAATGTACTATTATCCCATTGAGTCAGAACAGCGCTTGCTGAATACGATCAAGGCAGGAGAACTGGAAGAGGCTCTTCGTATTTTGGATCAGCTGTTTGCACGCAATTTCGAAGAGCGCGAACTTTCCTATGAGATGGCACAACAATTTATTATGGAGTTAAAGGGAACATACCTGAAGCTGGATGAGCCCAAAATCAAACACGATGATTCCTTTGCAGAAGAATACAAAAATGGTGTCACCAGTATCCAGATTACCGATTCCATTGCCGCATTACGTGGTAAATTCAAGCGCTTAACCGAAGATATGTGCAAAGAAGTGCTGCGAAAAAGATCATCCACACATGCGGATACCGTACAAGAAATTACGTGTTATATTGAAAATCATTATGGCGACGCGAATTTGACGATCTACCGAATCTCCGAGCATATGGGGAAATCCGAAAAATTCATCTCCCAACTATTCAAAGAGCATACCGGAGAGAATCTTTCCGATTATGTGGAGCGGGTGAGGATCAATGCAGCGTCTGGACTGCTTCGGGAAAGTGACCAAACCATCGATGAAATCGCACTTTCTACGGGATATAACAGTGCGCATTCATTCCGCAGAGCATTCAAGCGTGTACGCGGCATTTCACCAAGTGTATTTCGGAAGATGGATAATTAGGTCGCTAAATGTACGCTGCTCATATAGTATCTATGCGTATAATGTACGCTGATTTCCGAGATGTACCTTTACGATTCCCTCAGGTCGAACTTATGATATGGGCACAAAGAAAGCGCTACCAAAACAAGGTGACGCTCACTTCAACCATAGGGTTCACTGACTGGGGGGATGATTCTGAGAACAACAATAACAAGTGAAAGCAAGTCCGGTGTGAAGGAGCGCAAGCGATCAACATTACAGCATGCGCTAGCCAGAAGTTTCAGGAGGCATTGGCAGTTATATCTGCTCATATTGCCTCCGGTGGTGTACTTTATCGTTTTCAAATATGTACCGATGGTGAATACGGTCCTTGCATTTAAGGATTATAACGTCATCAAAGGAATTTGGGGTAGCCCTTGGGCTGGCACCAAGTATTTCGACCTGCTTTTCCAGAATCCCGCTTTTATGACTTTAATCAAAAATACGCTTCTCATCTCGTTCTACAGCCTCATCGTCGGATTTCCGATCCCGATCTTGCTGGCACTGGCTTTAAATGAGATCAAAAACATGAAGTTTAAGAAAACCGTGCAGATGGTAACCTACGCACCGTATTTCATATCCACGGTCGTTATGGTATCGATCATTATGCTATTCCTCTCGCCGAGGCTCGGTATTGTCAATACCATTGCAGGTGCACTTGGCTTTGAATCGGTGAATTTCCTTGGTAATCCAGACATGTTCCGCTCAATTTATGTTTTTTCTGATGTATGGCAGAGTATGGGATATTCAGCAGTCATCTATCTGGCTGCGCTTGCGGGCATTGACCCTTCATTATATGAGGCGGCCAAAGTGGATGGAGCTAATCGACTGCAGAAGATTATTAACGTGGATTTGCCCGGCTTGTTGCCGGCAGCCGTCATTATTTTAATTTTGAGCGTCGGGAACATTATGGCGGTAGGATTCGAGAAAATATATTTGATGCAAAACCCGTTAAACCTGTCTGCTTCAGAAATCATCTCCACATATGTCTACAAAATGGGACTATTAAACGCCAATTACAGCTTTGCTACAGCGGTTGGTTTGTTCAACTCTCTCATTAATCTCATCTTGTTGTTAACCGTCAATGCAGCTGCAAAACGGCTGTCCAATACAAGCTTATGGTAACCACACGGAGGGGAGGAGACTTGAAGGATGTCTAATTTACAATCACAGGCAGGTCGTTCACGAGCCAACAAAAACCCTGTCATTAGAGAATCGCCTGGGGATCGCTTGTTTATTACGGCAATCTACATCATTCTGTCACTCGTGCTGGTTGCTGTGTTGTATCCTTTGATCTACATCGTAAGTTCGTCACTCAGCAGTCCGTCAGCCGTTTCTTCAGGCAAAGTCTGGCTATGGCCAGTTGATCTGTCATTCGAAGGATACAAGGCTGTATTGCGAAATGAACAGGTGCTGATGGGATACGCCAACTCATTGTTTTATACGGCATGTGGCACATTTATCAGCGTAGCATTAACAATTATGATCGCTTATCCACTGTCTAAAAAGACCTTTGTTGGTCGCAGTACGCTGATGATCTTCATCACGTTCACGATGCTCTTTGCCGGTGGTTTGATTCCAACATATCTGGTTGTTAAATCCCTGGGACTCATCGATACACGCTGGGCGCTTCTGATACCTAATGCGATCTGGGTGTGGCAAGTCATTATTGCACGAACATTCTTTCAAAATTCCATACCGGATGAGCTATCCGAAGCGGCTGATATCGATGGCTGTAGTGACATTCGGTTTATCTTCAGTGTCATCCTGCCGCTTGCCAAACCCATTATTGCGGTGCTGTCTCTGATGTATGCGGTTGGTCAATGGAACGCTTACTTCGACGCACTTATTTATCTGAAATCGCAGTCGCTCTACCCGCTACAGCTGATTTTACGAAGTATTCTTATTCTAGGTAGCTCAGGCAATATGGATGCTTCCGAAATGATCAAACAACAGCAAATGGCTGAACTGATGAAGTACTCCTTGATTGTCATGGCCAGCTTACCGGTTCTGATCATCTATCCTTTTGTACAACGTTATTTCGTACAAGGCATGTTGATCGGCTCAGTTAAAGGATAAGTTCAATTACAACTTTCATGAGGGAGAGGATTTTATTGAAGAAAATAAGTGCGCTTGGATTAATAGCTGTGCTGGTTCTTACGTTGGTACTAGCAGGCTGCTCGTCATCCGATAAGAGCAATGGGGAAGTGGATGCGGACGGGAAAGTCCCGATGAATGTATTTGTGCACCAAGGATCAGATATGAACCTCGCAACCAATAAATTCACGAAGAAAATGGAGGAAAAGTTCAATATCAAGTTCAACTGGACGACAGTTCCTTTTGACGGAGCAGCTGAAAAAAGACAGATATCCCTTGCTTCCGGGGATTATCCGGATCTGTACCTGCTCATCCCTTGGGTAGATCGTTTCTCACAGACTGACTTGTTGAAGTTCGGGCAACAGGGTGTGATCCTGCCGCTGAATGATCTGATTGATCAGCATGCGCCTAACATCAAGAAGGTGCTCGATAGCAATGATTACTACAAAGCAATGAATACCGCACCTGACGGTAAAATCTATGGACTGACCGGGCTGAATGAGTGTTTCCACTGTTCGTATCCAAACAAGATGTGGGTGAATACCAAATGGATGGAGCAGCTGAATATCAAAGAACCAACAACGACAGAAGAGTTCCGGGAAATGCTGAAAGCGTTTAAAACGAAAGATCCGAACGGAAACGGCAAGGCAGATGAAGTACCTCTGAGTGGTTCTACGGAGAACTTTGGTGTACACATTATTCCCTATCTGATGAATGGTTTCATCTATGACGATGACCGGAATTACCTCATTCTGAATCAAGGCAAAGTTGAAACGGTAGCGAATAAACCGGAGTGGAAAGAAGGTCTTACGTACATCAAATCCTTATATGATGAAGGGTTGATTGATCCGGGTGCTTTTACGCAAAATGTAGGTGCCTTCAAGAAAATTGGAGACAATGCTGACGCGCAGCTTCTGGGTGCAGGAGCGGCTATGCATCCATCCTTGTTCGTAACCACGGCTGAAGGGTCACCGTACGGCAATGATTACAATCCGATTCCACCATTAAAAGGGCCAAATGCTGAATATGCTTCGTACAACTATCCGGTCGATCCTGGTGCAACATTTGTACTGACCAACAAAGCCAGTGAGCAAACGCAGATTACAGCCATAAAAATGCTGGATTACTTCTATACCCAAGAAGGAGCTATGGCTTCATATCTGGGCGAAGAAGGCTTAAGCTGGCGCAAACCGGAAGAGGGAGAAGTGGCTCTGAATGATCAGGTACAGCCGCTCTATAAAGCGATTCCGCTTCCATCCGGAGAAGAACCTCGTAATGACAGCTGGGCTGCATTAAGCCAGTACAATCATCACCGGGCATATCGCGATGCAGAAGTACAGGGAACAGATATCTATGCCAACGATGGGTATGAACGTCGCCTGTACGAAGCAACATTGTTGATGGAAGGTAAAGAACCTAAAGAGGTTTTCCCGCATTGGGCATTGTGGGTTGATCCATCCCTTGCGGATGAAACCAGCATGATGCAAACCAATATCAAGGATTATATCGACCAGAATGCGTTACAATTTGTTACAGGAGCAAAGAGTTTGGATAAAGACTGGGATGAGTATGTGAAAGGACTGGAAGGGTTGAATATGAATCGTTATCTGGAAATTATGCAGTCTGCGTATGATGCTTCATCCGTGTCATCCAAATAAAAGAACAAATTAAAGGAAAGACGGACCTTACTCGCAGCATGCGGTGGGCCCGTCTTTTTTGTCGTATTTGCGTCTTAATATGCCCGATATCTTCCGCTTAAGGCGAGCATGGTGAAGAAATAAAGACAGTTATCGTAATAACGACGTTTTCCCTGGCGAAGCGGTGTGTTCCAGAATAACCGAACAAAATCATCTGCATGAGGGCCATCTGCTGCCAGTGAAGCCATCGCATTGGTTGCCAGCAAACCTACAGGATGTAGTGCAGGTTCGTCAAAAGCCTCACCCTCGATCGTATACCGGCGATAATCCGCTACGTCGATATCACTGAAAAAGGCCTGAATCCGATTGGATTGTTCCACTTGCCACGGATCTTTACGGAACCATTCCCAGTCTAGGGCAATGTTAGCTGCTACGCGATAGGCATCACTGTAAAAATGCCTGAAATCCCCGTGCGGCTGAATCGGAGCAGGAGTGCCGTCATAATTGGCGTATTCAGGCGAAAGCCCGGTTACCGGATGACAGGCTGTACGCAAATAAACCCGGCTTGCTTCGGCAGCTTCTTTCCAGAACGTCTGATCTGCTTCATTCGCGTATTCGGCAAACAGTTCATAGAAATGAGGAAGATGATAGGAAGGGTCGCTGAAAGGTAACTCTGGAATAAACTTGATTAGTCGGTTACTCGCTTCCCACATGGGATCGCCTTCACCTTGTTCTCCTTGATGCAGACAAGCATGTAGAATCTTCTGAGCTTGAGTTCTGTAATCATAAGGGGCCGGCCCATCACCCCAGCGATTCGAGGCAAAAAATAACGCCATGGCAAAGAACTCTTCACCATCAGGAGCAGGCCCCGGAGATAGACGGGTTCCATCCGGTTTGCAATGCCATGCAAAATAATCCTTGTATCGTCCTTCCGTATGTTGCATATAGGTATGAGCATAATTCCACAGACGATCAAATTCCTCTTTTTTATTCATCTGTACAGCCATCATCATGCCATAGGACATACCTTCGGAACGAACATCGTCGTTACCCGTGTCCAACATATAAGCTTTGTCTTCGCCAACAGGATAGTAGATTCGTGTATGTTCATCTCCATAAAAAAGATCATTCCAAGTCTGTTCCAGCCTTGCGTTGATTTCTTCTTCGTTATACCCCGATTTGTGAAAAAGATTGACATATGTACCTGTCTCATAAGCGCCTTTTCCTGTGATATTCATGAGATCCTCCTTCTAAAATGCTTATATATGAAAGTATATCATTCGTAATACTACTCAAATTAAAGCGTTTACATGGAAAATTATAGGTGTGTTATACCATCTATTTCCATTTCGTGATACGGATGATATATTTAGGCAAGTCCTATAGTTTATCAGGTTGTTGTTAAATTATGTAAGCGCTACACTCGGAGAGAAGGAACCGCCTGATATCGACATCAGTCAAGTCCAGGTTTCTTCACATGGCAATACTCAGAGTGTAAATTTTCGCTGGAAGGTTGGTGAGGATGTAACATGCTTGGCGATTCAGGAGATGTAGATGAGAATCAAGGAACCCATGCACCACGTGACCCCGTAGGAGTTACCGTTTCATCATTTGAGGCTGAATTTGATTATAACTCTCCGACTTATCTTGACATGATCGACAGATCACTCCTGAATTTGGGGAACAACGTCAGATTAAAGAGAGCGATCGAGAAAGCCAGACGTGGTGAACCTGTTGTCATTGCTTTTATTGGGGGATCGATTACTCATGGCGCTGGTGCAGCACCGATTCATCTCCAAAGTTATGCCTACCACTCTTATGAACACTTTAAAAAAATGTTCGCTTCGATGGACAGCAGTGCAGTAAAGCTGATCAAGGCGGGTGTAGGCGGGACGCCTTCGCAACTTGGCGTCATTCGTTATGAGCAGGATGTGCTCCGGGATGGCAGCGTGCAACCGGACATTGTCATTATCGAGTTTGCGGTAAACGATGCTGACGATGAGACGCGTGGAAACTGTTACGAAAGCTTAGTATTGAAAGCGCTTGCTTCTAGTAACGAACCAGCGGTCATCCTGCTTTTCAGTGTGTTTAAAAATGATTGGAATCTTCAGGATCGTCTCGCTCCTGTAGGCTTTCATTATGATCTGCCTATGGTTAGCATGAAGGATGCTCTTGTAGAGCAGTTTCAGAAGACGAAAGATGAAGGTGGCATAATAACCAAAGAGCAGTACTTCCATGATATTTATCATCCCACCAATGTGGGACATCGGATCATGGCGGATGCACTGGCGAATTTGTTTCGTGTGACAGATCGTACGAATCTCGATCAGAAAGAAGATGAATTAACGAAGTTACCGATTATTGGAAATGATTATGTGAATGTCAAACTATTGGATCGGAAAAACGGGGAGCAGATTGGCCAGATTGAATCAGGAAGCTTCAGTCTCATAGACACAGAGCTCCAGATGACCGAGATGGACGATCATGATTATGGTACACCGCTTTTTCCGAACAACTGGATGTATGTTCCTGGCGAAACAGCTGGTGACAAAGGTTTCGAGCTGCATTTGCGGTGCAGCCGGCTCATCCTGATCTTTAAAGACTCGGACAGTGATAGCTTCGGAACGGCCCATATTAAAGTAGATGGTGAACTTGTCAAAGAGGCGGATCCGCACCAAGTGAACTGGACTCATTGCCATGCCATGCTTCTATTTAGTAACAAGGAAGTGGGGAAACATGTTATTGAGATTGACATGGCACCTGGACAGAAGGACAAGCAGTTCACCATTCTGGGTTTTGGTTACGTTGATTAGCGGGAACTTGATTTGAGGTTTAGAGGATTTTGCTAACCGTGAAAGGAGTAAGACCAATGATAGCTTCAGCATCTGCTGGTTTTGACCAGTATCGTGATAACATAACACGCGGCGTAGTTGAAACGATAGAGTATGATTCCAAGACGGTTGGCAACGTGCGTAGAGCGATGGTATATACGCCGCCAGGCTTTTCTTCGGAGCTTACCTATCCTGTACTCTATCTGCTGCACGGAATTGGAGGGGATGAGAAGGAGTGGCATACCTATGGTTCTCCTGCCATCATCCTGGACAACCTCTACACCGATCATCTCATCCAGCCGATGATTGTTGTTTGTCCTAATGGGCGTGCAATGGCTAACGACCTTGCGGAAGGTGACCTCTTTGATCCTGAGAAAATTCGGGCATTTGAACAATTTGAATCGGATCTTATTCAGGATCTTATCCCGTATATGGAGTCCCGTTACCCGGTAGCTCAAACAAGGGACAAAAGAGCCATTGCTGGCTTGTCTATGGGTGGAGGACAGTCTTTAAACATCGGACTACGTAATCTGGATCATTTTGCATGGGTTGGTGCTTTTTCAGCAGCGCCGAACACTAAAGCGCCGGAAGTACTTGTTCCAGATCCCGCTACAGCGACATCGCTTCTGTCATTGCTCTGGGTGTCTTGTGGTGATCAGGACAATCTGATTCAGATTAGTGTTGATGTTCATGAGTATATGAAGCAGCATGGCGTACCTCATATTTGGTATGAAGAAAGCGGAGGGCACGACTGGCCCGTATGGAAAAATGATCTGTATCTTTTTTCCCAGCGTCTCTTCAGGTAAGTGAATTACAAAAATAAAATATCAGGAGGTTTTTCCCTATGTTCAAATTCGGCAAAAAATTGTTGACCGTTGTTCTTGCAGCTTCCATGAGTTTTGGTGTATTCGCCGCTACGACGGGTGCTACAGATTACTGGCAGAACTGGACGGATGGCGGGGGTTACGTTAATGCTGTGAACGGTTCGGGTGGTAATTACAGTGTCAATTGGCAAAATACAGGGAATTTTGTTGTTGGTAAAGGTTGGACTTACGGCACACCTAATCGTGTGGTTAACTATAACGCTGGTGTATTTTCACCTTCCGGCAATGGTTATCTGACGTTCTATGGCTGGACCCGTAACGCACTTATTGAATACTATGTGGTAGATAACTGGGGCACATACCGCCCGACAGGAACTTACAAAGGCACGATGACTAGTGACGGTGGTACGTATGACATCTATACAACCATGAGATACAATCAGCCATCTATTGACGGGTATTCAACATTCCCGCAATACTGGAGTGTTAGACAATCTAAACGTCCAATCGGTGTGAACTCCCAAATTACGTTCCAGAATCACGTAAATGCGTGGGCGAGCAAAGGAATGTACTTAGGGAACAGCTGGTCCTATCAAGTGATGGCAACTGAAGGATATCAAAGTAGCGGTAGCTCGAATGTGACTGTCTGGTAGTCGTCATTATCGTTTTTTTCCAGCCTAGATTCAAGCAAGACAGATCTACGGATCTGTCTTGCTCTCAATTCCCGTTTTAAAGGAGACTTCCAGATGAGAAAGTGGATGGTATTTCTGCTCATCGCAACTGTTGTTGGATTAAGTGCTTGTTCGACAGGTGGCAGTACAACCGTGAGCGATGATCTTGTATTGGTAGAGGGTGGAGCATTTAAGAGCAGTAAAACCAGTTATAGCGGCAAAGATATCACACTGTCTGACTTTTATATCGGCAAATATGAAGTAACCCAGAAACAATGGGCTGACGTTATGGGAGACAATCCCTCTGGTTTTAAAGGTGAAGACCGGCCCGTTGAAAGAGTGAGCTGGTACGATGCAATCGAATACTGTAATGCACGTAGCATGAAGGAAAATCTCAAACCGTATTACATCATTGATAAAGAAACGATGGATACGAATAATAAGAATGAAAACGATAATGTCAAATGGACTGTAACCATCAATGAAGATGCGAATGGATATCGGCTGCCAACGGCAGAAGAATGGGAATATGCCGCAAGTGGCGGACAAAAGAGTGAGAATTTTACTTATAGCGGAAGCAACAATCCAGACGAAGTGGCGTGGTACTGGATGAATGCCGGTGAAAAACCGTTAACAGGAGATTGGAACTGGCCAGCCATTGAAAACAATCGGAATCAAACCAAGCCAGTCGGTCAGCAGAAGGCCAATGAACTAGGCATTTATGATATGTCTGGTAATGTTAGAGAATGGTGCTGGGACTGGCACAGCCACCCGGAAACCCCGGATAACACTTGGAGAGTCAGCAAGGGAGGCGGCTGGGTCAGCAGTGTAAATACAGAAGAGATTTCATATCCAGGAAAATTCGATGCGAATGGCCTTGGTCCCGATCAGGGATTGCGAGTCGTACGTAGTAAATAACGAGGCCTGTTCATTTAAAATGGGCCTTCAGGCATTTCGCCTGGTAAAGGGAAGCAATCTTAAAAAATGAATATGAGTTCTTTAAACTTTGCTATAGTTCGTCCATTATGTAGCATATAAAATGGAAATACCAACCAATGTAAGCGCTTTACAAAAATAATTAAATCGATTAACTTGCTGTTGAATATAAGAACGAAAAGGAGTTGTGTTCATTTGTTTACATGGTTGGAATCAAAGGTGGAGGTGTATTGATGAAGAGGAAGACATGGTTGACATTAATGGTATCGGGAGTGGTTTCATTATTTATTTCGGTAAGCGCTTTCGCGGGATGGGTGTTTTGGGAACCGTTGACGTATCACAATGCAAGTACCTGGCAGAAGGCGGATGGGTATTCCAACGGTTCCATGTTCAATTGTACGTGGCGGGCAAATAATGCTAATTTTACGAATGATGGCAAGCTGCGGTTGAGTCTGACAAGTCCTTCAAACAACAAGTTTGATTGTGGTGAATATCGGTCAACGAATACTTACGGGTATGGTCTGTATGAAGTAAGCATGAAGCCTGCTAAAAATACAGGAATTGTATCTTCTTTTTTCACCTATACCGGTCCTGCTCATGGCACACAATGGGATGAGATTGATATCGAGTTCCTGGGCAAAGACACAACGAAAGTCCAATTCAATTATTATACGAACGGCGTTGGAAATCATGAGAAAATCGTAAATCTGGGTTTTGATGCGTCCCAGGGATTCCACACGTATGCGTTTGATTGGCAGCCAGGTCACATTAAGTGGTACGTCGACGGTGTGCTTAAACATACGGCTACAACCAATATTCCGAAAACACCGGGTAAAATTATGATGAATATCTGGAATGGAACTGGCGTGGACGGATGGCTGGGGTCATATAACGGTGCTAATCCATTGCATGCCGAATATGATTGGGTGAAATATACAAGTAATTAACAGAAGCTCATGACTACTCAGGAGTAGCCATATAGCCACATGAAACAGAGGAGGGGATCTCATCCCATGCTCCTCTGTTTTTTATGTTCATTTTCAATCTTTACAGAACGAATAAAACGTAAGATGATGAAAGAAAAGGGCAAAATCGATCGATCTCACTCGAGAGGATGGAGAACCATGAGCATGAATAAGCAAAATGATACGAATAACAACCAAGCTTCCGAGCAGTTTATAGAGCTGTTAGGTCAACCATATGATGCTAAGCAGGTACAAACGTTTCTTGAACCCTTCGGTGTAAAAAGAATAGCGAAGCCAGACGGTCCTTTTCAGGATGACATCATCTGGTCTGTTAAAGCATCTGTGCGTATTGATGTGTATCGCTCCCCCAAAATCAATACGTTAACCGGACGTGATGATCTCCCTGCGGATGAGTGGATCATTGGAGCGATTTATTTTCTTGCACCGGGTTCGGACGATCGAATTAAAAAACCGTTTGCAGGACAATTGCCCAAAGGCATAACGATGAATGCAACACCTGACGAATGGATTGAAGCATATGGTCAACCGGATATCTATGAGCAAGGTGAATGGCTTGGCGGCAGTGGCCCTTATCTGGCTTGGCGTAAATCCGACATCAATATTTCTGTTGAATATGAAACGGATGAGGACAGCAGTGTGATCACATGTGTTAAGTATTGCTTAATTGGCTGTATGGGGGCTTGGAAGAGTGATTACCCGGAAGTGTTCTCCCCCTAATTAACAAGAGAGACAGAAGTAAGACATTGTACTAATGCAACATATGTATTCACTTTTTAATATCCTAAATAAATACAATAAATGTTGCAATATTAGTATGGGCATCCATATGGTTCATTCATTATGATGGACTCTGTAGACAACATCACTACATACAGGGGGACACACAAGTTGAGAACAATCAGGAAAAGAAAGATTGGCGGTTTGGCTTTGGCCGGAATGTTGGCGCTTACAGCAGTTCTGAGCGGGTGTAACAGTGGAGCAAGTAAAGAGGCTGCACCGAGCACACCGAGTACTGCACTGGAATTGAAGGACGGGAAGTATGATCCACCCGTAAAACTTACTTATTTACGTCCTTGGGGACCCGAAATCAAATTCAAATCTGGTGAAGATCAGGACAATAACGTACACACGAAATGGGCAAAAGACAAGCTCGGCATTGAATTGAAAAATCAATGGGTGTCACCATCCACCAACAACGCGTTTGAAACGAAGCTTCGTCTGTCACTGGCTTCCAATGCAGAAATGCCGGACATCATCTCGTATCGCGGTGACTTCAATCTGGCACGTGAGCTGATTGAAACGGGCAAATTCGTCGATGCTGGAGAATTGTTTGACAAATACGCAAGTGATACCTGGAAAGCTGCCGTGAATGAAGATCCTTCCGTATGGTATCCGTATATGCAGGATGGTAAACGGATTGGTATTCCGATTCTGGATTACTCCTACAACAGTGATCCAGTGATGTGGATCCGTGAGGATTGGATGAAGAAGTTTAATCTGAAAGCGCCCGAAACGCTGGCTGATCTTGAAGTGATCATGGATACGTTTACGAATAAAGACCCAGATGGCAATGGTAAAAAAGACACTTACGGTCTGACCATCGGATTCAAAAACTGGCTCAGCACATGGATGTCTGATGCTGGTTGGGTCTTCGGAGCCTATGGCACGATGCCAAATCAGTGGAATCTGAACGCAGAAGGCAAACTGGAGTATGGCTCTGTAAATCCAGGAGCAAAACAAGCTTTGGCAACACTGGCTGACTGGATGAAAAAAGGATACATTCCAGAAGAAGCCGGGGTCTATGATGAAACCAAAGCAGCAGAAGAGTTTACAGCAGGTAAAGCAGGAATTGTTGTCGGACCTCACTGGATGCCGTCATGGCCGCTCGAAGATGTGAAGAAAAACAATCCGGAAGCGGAGTACAAAGCTTACCCGATTCCATCTGGACCTGATGGCAAAGCAGGCAGACGCGGTACCGCGAACGACAACGGTGTAATTCTGATTAACAAAGATATGAAGAACCCGGAAGTCTTTTTCACATATCAAAACTATCTCTTTGATCACTATGCAAATCCAAAAGCAGGTGATGAATTCGAACACGGCTTCGCTGAAGGCTACGACTGGGCAATGAAAGACGGCAAAGTAACAACGGATGCTAGTGTGACAGGCGGTTATGCACCTGAGAAATACACATTAACGTTTGACGGTGCACGTATCCCGAGTCTGAACATGACTACGCTTGCGAAGTTTGCTAACGGTGAAGAAGCTACAACACCTTTCGAGAAAAAACTCAAGTCTGGTGTACCTGCACCAATGGTGGAAGCGGCGAAGATTGTTCAGGATCAAAAAGATATCGCATTAAAACAGATGTTCACAGGTGCACCAACGATGTCCATGCAAATGAACAACGACATCTTAACCAAAATGGAGAAGGACCTGTTCTCACAAATCATCTATGGTAAAGCTCCGGTTGATGCTTTTGATACGTTTGTAGAGAAGTGGAATTCTTCCGGTGGAGATCAAAATACGAAGGAAGTTAATGAGTGGTATCAATCCGTAACTAGCGGCAAGTAAGTACGAGCGAAGTAACTTGATTTTGTCCGTTATTTCATTCTAACCAAGCTGCTAAGGCAGGTAGAAAACTACAAAGAAAAGGCCTTGCTGGAAACATTCCAGCGAGGCCTTTTTGCTTCACACCGGCAGATTCTCTCTATATTCCTGCGGTGTCAGATCGTAAAACTTTTTGAATACCCGAATAAAATACGCCGTGTTGTTGTAGCCCACAAGCTCCGCAATTTCGAATACCTTGGCGCTGGATGAACGCAAATAGTATGCTGCTTTTTCCATCCGTAACCGATAGACATAGGCTGTCAGCGCTTCTCCAGTCTCTGCCTTATACACTTTGGAAAGATACACCGGGTGCAGATGGACATGATCGGCAATAGCCGGTAGGGAAACATCGGAAGCCAGATGCAAATCCACAAAGCTTTTGACACTGCGAACGATGGTGCTGTGATTATCCTTAAGCTCCTGTTCTGCGTCTTCACTGATGGAATGAAGTGTGCGGATCGACCAGTCTTTCAACTGCTGGGCGGTAGCATAGCTTGGAGCCTGAAAGTATTTATACGTTTCGGCAGGAAGGACAGAAGAGATCTGTTTTCCGTTCTTGTGGATGATATAAGCAAAGGCTCCAGCCAAAGCATGATAAACCTCAATCGTTGTTTCCGCGATATCATGATGTTGGGCCGATTCGAGCAATTCTTCGAAAATGATCTCAATCTTCTGTTCCACATCGTCAAAGCGACCAGCTTCGAGAAGACTAATTAGGGTTGGCGGTTTGTACAGAGAGCGGATGGCAGGAAGGGGATGTACATCCTTATCATCTGATGCCGTAATGAACAAGCCCTGAGCATGTCCCATACGCTTCCGCATGGATCTGACAGCACTCTCATAAATCTCTCCAATCTCATTAGGGAACTTGCCCCAGTGAGAGACTGCGATTGAAATAGCCCCTTTTAAATATAACTGAACGTTTGTCTGGATTTGGGCAGCGTAATGTTCCAGCAACGTTTGAGGGTTCTCCTCTTTGCTCACATTATGCATACCGCCTTTTTTGACACTAACCAGTACAACCAGATAATCATGGACATCCCGCGTATGCCACATATGAAAATGGTGCTGCGTCACCTCGCTGATAATGTTGCTAATGGCATACTGCATCAGCGAAAGATCATGGTCAGCCATCTCGGATAGATGTTCTTCCATTCGAATGACAAGCATGCCCAGCTCCTCACCGACCGAATAGGGCAGATTTAATAATTCCAGCTTGTCCGCGAGTGCGGAGGAGGCATAGGTTTTTCCTGTCAGCAATTCATGAAGCATCGTAGATTGCAATAACGGCAAGTTATCCTGGAATGCATGTAAGGCACGTTGATAGGAGGCCGCCGCTTCCCATTTTTGCTTGATTCGGTCAACGAGTCGCTGTACGGTTTCGATCAGATCTTCATCACTTACAGGCTTCAGCAAATAATCAAAGCTTTCCTGAGCCATCGCTTGTTTGGCGTATTCGAAGTCGGCAAAGCCCGAGAGTAAAATCGTCTGCACATGCGACCATTTTTCGTGGATGGCCGTAATCAACTCAATACCGGACATTTCCGGCATGCGAATATCCGTGATGACGATATCAATATCATGATTCTCCATAATTTCCAGTGCTACGGCACCTGACAAGGCTTCATGTACAGTACCGATTCCACAGGTTTCCCACGGAATGGTTTCCGCCAGCGTTTCTACAACCGAACGTTCATCATCAACTAACAAAATTTGTAACATGTACTTCACCTACTCATTGATATTGTTGTACCATGTAATGCTTACCTTAACGCCTCCTCCAGGCGTATGTTCATAACTTAGACCCGCATTTTCACCATACAAAAAAGACAAACGCTGATGAACATTCCAAGTTCCGCATCCCATGTTGCCATCAAGCGGTTTGTTCAGATTATCGACCAACTCTTGCATCTGATTCTCGGTCATACCTAGCCCGCTGTCCTCGACGGTGATCGTACACATTTCATCCGTATGATAGCCTGTTATGTTGATATGACCGTCTTCAGTACGAGGTTCAATGCCATGGATGATAGCGTTCTCAACGATAGGTTGTAAGCTTAAACGGGGTAACGTTTTATGTAGCATATCGTCCGGTACATCGATGGTAAAATGCATGCGTTCCAGCCGGAGCGCCTGGATTTCCAGGTAATTTTTCACCATGGTCAGCTCTTCTTTAATGGTGGCCTGATCATTCTCGGATCTGGTGATGTATCGATAATACTCACCTAAATTCAGCGCCATCGCCACAACGGCTTTCTCATTTTTCATCCTTGCCATATTTTTGATGTAGAAGAGGCAATTGTATAGAAAATGCGGGTTAATCTGTGATTGCAACTGCTTCAAAGTGGCTTCACGTCTTCGGAGCTGTTCTTCGTACACGTTCTCAATCAGCTCCTGAATTCGCTGCGCCATGATGTTAAATCGTGCAAACAATAAACTGAATTCATTACGTGACGAATGATGCAGACGAACGGAGAAATCTCCAGTCGACAAACGGTTCGTTCCCTTTACGAGTTGAAGCAATGGAAGCTGCACACTTCGATACAGTACATACAACACAACAACACTCATGGCAATTAGAACGGCTATGGAAGCGTAGAAGAGATTGCGACTATTTGTGATCGGCCCTAGAATTTGCTGCATAGGCACGTAGTCTACATAGTACCATCCCAGACTGCCTGACTCTATGTACGAAACATAGTATTCTGTGCGGTCGAGCGTCGTGGTGAATCCGCCTTTTCCCTGCAACGACATCTCTTTCAGCTTGGACTGAATCGCAGTCAATGTGCCATTTCCACTACTGTTGCTAATTAAGCCAAACTCGGGATGGAACATAAAGGGGTCACCTTTGTTATTCAATTTGTTCTGATCCAGCATATTGATCAAATGATGTACTGGAAAGCTGATCTTGGTAATCAGTCTCGACTTCCCAGGGGTGTCAATCGCTGTCGTTGGATCGGTCGTGTACCACTCGAATTGATTATGCTTATATGCCCATGATTTCGAAAGTGGCTTGGAAAATTCATCCTCCGCATACGGGATATAAGCATAATAATCCGTAGAAATGACTTTTTGCAACCTTGGAAAATAAAGGGTGATGGTGGAATGCCATTTGCTGGCTGCATTATACAGATTCATCTTTTCAAGAATAGAGCTTCCAACTTTGACACGTTCATAAGGCACATCTGTGTAATCCGGCCGCTGATATTCCTGTATGCTCGAATCTTGCCCAATGGACATTCCATAGAGAGATAATTGGTAAATATTGGATTCTACAGAATCGGCAAAAGTGGACAAATGATTCATAGTATTGTTCTGAATTTCGTGTTCGATCACCCGAACACTTTCCCGGTTCGAATAGGTGTACAGAAACAAAACCAGGACAAGCAATGCTACAAATAACAGTGTAATTTTGGTAAAGACATTCAGACGAGCGAACAATGCGTGGCCTCCTCAACTCATTAAAATATTGTTATCGTTGTTGCAATATTAGGATATAGATTGCTAATAACCGTTGCTATAATTTTAATATACAAGTTCATATCCACTTGTAAAATACAAATTTTAGAACATGGGGGATGTAGGGGTGAAGGAACATACGTTAGAAACGCCTCGCAAAGGGCGTGCCATCAAGGCAAGACAGCGCTGGAACATGCAACGGAATTGGTCCTTGCATTTGATGCTCGTACCAGCGGTTTTGCTGGCAATTGTATTTCAGTACATACCAATGGGCGGGATTGTGATTGCTTTCCAGGATTTTAAACCATACCTCGGATTTACCGAATCCAAATGGGTAGGTTGGGATAATTTCAAGTATTTATTTTTATACCCGGACGTAGGCCAGGTCATCTGGAATACATTGGTCATTGCATTTTTCAAAATCATCGCAGGTTTAATTGCTCCATTCCTGTTCGCGATTTTGTTGAACGAAGTTCGTTTAAATGCCTTTAAAAGGGTCAGTCAAACACTGGTGTACCTGCCGCACTTTCTATCATGGGTTATCCTGGGCGGAATATTGCTTGATATCCTTTCGCCGCAGGGCGGTATGGTCAACAAACTGGTGGTTGCACTGGGAGGAGATCCGATCTTTTTCCTGGGGGATGGAACATGGTTTCGGATAACACTGATTGTTAGTGATGTTTGGAAAGAGTTTGGCTTTGGCACGATTGTATTTTTGGCTTCTCTGTCCGGCATTAACCCGGCACTGTACGAAGCTGCGGAAGTGGACGGTGCAAACCGGTTCAAACAAACACTGCACATTACCATTCCGGCCCTGATGCCAATTACAATCGTACTCATGACACTCTCCATCGGAAACATTTTGAATGCAGGATTCGATCAGGTATTTAACCTCTACAATCCGCTCGTTTATGACAAAGGTGATATCATCGATACCTTCGTATACCGTCTTGGTATCTTAAACGGCAAAATGAGCTTCGCAACGGCTGTAGGGCTGTTCAAATCGGTCGTGGCAACCATTCTGATCGTCATCTCATATCGCATGGCTTACAAATTGGCGAATTACCGCGTGTTCTAGTAGAGAGGAGAAAAGGGCTTGTATTACAAAACAAAAGGCTACCGAATATTCAGCGTTGCGAACTATATTTTTCTCGGCGTATTATCACTGCTTTGCATTCTGCCTATCATTCATATTTTGGCCGTTTCGTTCAGTAGCATGGCACCCGCCTCAGCCAATCTGGTCGGCTTCTGGCCGATTGGTTTTACGACAGATGCATATGTCAAAACGTTCGGTAATTCCAATTTCATTAATTCCTTGCTAGTTTCGGTTAAACGAACAGTCATTGCTACCCTGATCGGTATGGTGATTATGTTACTTACCGCATTCCCGCTGTCGAAGGAAGATCTCAATTTCAAAGGCCGCTCGATCTACACCTGGTTCTTTGTATTTACGATTTTGTTCAGTGGAGGTTTGATCCCGAGTTATATTCTGATCCAAAAGCTCGGTCTGATGGATACGATCTGGGCGCTTGTACTTCCAGGTGCACTGTCCGTGTGGAATGTTATTCTGATGATGAACTTCTTCCGCGGTCTGCCTAAAGAGCTGGAGGAAGCGGCTTATCTGGATGGAGCAGGTCACATTAAAACGCTGGCGCTCGTATATATACCGCTGTCCATGCCAGCGATTGCAACCTTGTCCTTGTTTACCATGGTAGGTCAGTGGAACTCTTGGTTCGACGGCATGATCTATATGTCTGATGTCAAAAATTACCCACTGGCTTCCTTGCTACAAACCATTATCGTGCAGCAAGACCTCAGTAAAATCAACGTGGACCCATCCATGCTGGAGAATGTTTCCCAGCGTACGGTTCGCGCAGCACAGATTTTCATCGGGGCGTTGCCGATTTTGGTCATATATCCATTCTTACAACGCTTTTTTGTTAAAGGTATCGTCATTGGGGCAGTAAAAGAGTAGTACTGCCCTGCAAGTGACCACACATTCTAGGGAGGAATATGAGTGAAAAAAAAGTTGGCTTGTCTCGTAGCAGGAAGCATGATCGTTTCACTGGCAGCTCCAGCCGTAATCGGGGCAGAACAGATGAAGCAACAAACGGTAACGGAGCAGGAGCAGGCGTCAAGCCTGCTTCGGGCACCGTACAAAGATTTGCAGGGACATTGGGCTGAAAATGCAGTGATGCGTATGCAGGATATGGCACTCACTAAAGGTTATGCAGATGGCACATTCAGACCGAGTGAACGTATCAGCCGTGCCGAATTTGTTGTGATGCTCGATCGGGTGTTCGGATTCGCAGGAGGCCCCGGAGCGGCATCATACACAGATATTAGTGAAAAAGACTGGTATTATGAAGCGATCACACGAGCAAGTGGATCTGGCATTATTCAGGGAACTGATGCAACACATCTGTCGCCCCAGCTTCCGATTACCCGGCAGGATGCTGTCGTGATGGCAGATCGTGCGTTTCAGTTGTCCACAGGAAGTGAGTCGCTCGGTACTGCGTTTAAAGACGACAAAGATATAGCCGACTATGCAAGAAATGCGATGAGCTACTTCGTAAACAATAAAATTGTAAACGGATACAATGGGAATTTAGCCCCTGAATCCAATATTACGAGAGCAGAAGCTGCTACGATCATGTCTACTTTGATAGCAGATATTCTTAGCAAACCCGGCACCTATGAATCCAATGTAAATGGCAATCTGATCGTTCGCTCAACCGATGTGACGCTGAAAAATACAACAGTTAACGGCAACTTGTTACTTACAGAAGCCATTGGAGAAGGTACAGTGATGCTCGACGGAGTAACGGTCACTGGAAGTGTAATAGTGAAAGGCGGTGGAAACCACTCGATCGATATTCATAACTCTAAATTGAATCGAGTTGTGGTCGACAAAAACGTGAGTCCGGTACATGTGAAAATCACAGGGACAACTCAAATCGAAGAGCTATTTGTCGAACGCAAGGCTACAGTTGAATTGTCTGCCGAGAGTACAATTGATACTTTAAAAGTAAATAGTAAAGCCCGTAATACGATGATTGACAGCAAAGGTAAAATCAAACTGTTGGACGTAGATGCCACCAACGTATTGCTAAATGGGAAAGCGGTTGCACCAGGGCAATATAAGGATAACATTACGTCTGGGACAGGACAGTCCGAGCAACCAAACACTGCTACACCAGGTACTTCTAACGGTGGCAGTAGTTCTAGCTCAGGCGGGGGCGGATCTTCCAATTCAGGAGGAACGACACCATCCGTTCCGGGCACTCCTTCAGGTGAAAAACCAATTCCGGCAACAACGATTCCGGATGAGCAGTGGGAAATGGTCTGGAATGATGAATTCAATGCGCCTTCCGTAGATGCATCCAAATGGACCGTTCAAGATACGGAGCTTGTGTACAACAATGAGTTGCAATATTACAGCCCGAATAACACACGTATTGTGAAGGATGGCAACCGCAATGTGTTGCAGATAGAAGCAAAGCGGGAGCAGAAGGGCAGTAAAAATTATACATCCGGCAAACTGATTACGAAAGAGAAGGGCGACTGGACGTACGGAAAAGTGGTTGTGAGAGCGAAGCTTCCCATCCAGCAAGGCATGTGGCCAGCAATCTGGATGATGCCTACGGATGAAGCGCATTATGGTGGATGGCCTGCTTCCGGTGAGATTGACATTATGGAGCTGATTGGCGGCCAAAACAAAGATCATGAAATCTACAGCACGATCCATTACGATTCAAAGAAACCAGACGGCTCTCACGGACATGATCAGGGCAAATTTACATTGCCACAAGGTGAATCATTTGCTGATGAATATCATGATTTCCAGGTAGAATGGTTGCCAGGCATGATCCGGTTCTATGTGGATGGCAAACTGCATCATCAGATTAACAACTGGCAGACAACGGCGGCTGGACAGCCGGAAAGCTACACGTTCCCTGCACCGTTTGATCGCCCGTTCTATCTCATTCTCAACCTTGCGGTTGGCGGAGACTGGCCGGGATCACCGGAGAATGATTTTGTTTCCGAGAAGATGAATGTGGATTTTGTGCGAGTGTATTCATATAAAAATATGGATCAATGGCCTGACGTGACTTCCAGTCCGATTGAGCCTGAGCAACAGCGCGCACCGCAAGCGGATGATAACCAGATTTATAATGAACGCTTCACCAAAGGTGCAGATGCAAATGGTGTTCCTGCCGACTGGAAGTTCATTACGAATGCAGGCGGAGAGGGCAAGGTTGAAGTCGTAGAGGATGAAGCGAAAGGAAAAGCAGCCAAAGTAACGATCTCCAAAGCTGGAACGGAAACGTATTCGGTTCAATTAACTCAAATGCCGATGTATATCAAGAAAGACAAAAAATATAAAGTTCAGTTTGAAGCAAAAGCTTCTGCAAACCGGATTATCCGCTCCAAAGTAACTCAGTTTGAGAAAAGCTGGACGAATTACTCTGAAGAAAAAGCATTTTCAGTCACAACGGATTGGCAGCCGTATGAATACGAATTCAACATGCGTAATGGTTCCGACAACAATGCACGCTTCGAATTTAATCTGGGATTAAACGAAGGCGAAGTATCGGTAACCAATGTGAGACTGACAGAGATTGGGGAGGCTGACCCGCTTCCAGTGGAACGAAAAGCACTCCCGGATGGCAATTACGTATTCAATGGTACATTTGATCAAGGGAAACAACGGCTCGGCTTCTGGAACACTGAAATTCAGTCCGATGCTGAAGCACAGGTATCCGTCAATAACTTCTTGAAATTCCCGATCATGGAGAGACAACTCGTTGTCGATGTGAAGAAAACAAATGGTCAACCTGAGCAGGTAGCTGTTGTTCAGCCCGGTATGAAGTTAGAAGGTAACACGACCTACGGGTTCTCGTTTGATGCCAAGGCAGATACGACAGGCGTTATGGATATCGGTTTATCTACCGAGGAGGGCCATGACGTGCAAGTTAATCAAGGCCAGCAGATTCAGATTGGGTCTGATATGAAAACATACACTGGTGAAATTGTGATCGGAGAAGGTGATGCTACAGCAACATCTACATTAAAGCTTTTATTTGGCGGGGCTACTGGCAAGCTTTATGTAGATAATGTGCGGCTGACGAAACGTGGAAAACCGGTAGCGATTCAGAATTATACTCATATTCCTGCCGCAGATGCTTACGTGATGCAGGGATTACAGCTTGAGAATTCCGATGAAGGCGGCGAGCATGTTAGCTATATGGATGAAGGGGATCTACTTCAATTCAAAATTACTGCAGCGAATGAAGGTGCATATGCCTTCTCCACACGGATGGCAAGTGCAAAAGCTGATGCAAAGGTACGTTTTACAGTCAAAGATGAAGAAGGCGATACCGTTGCAAGTTCTAATCTTACGTTAGGAGATACCGGCGGCTGGCAAACATATAAAACGGTATATTTGCCGTCGGTATCTTTGAAAGCAGGAACAACGTATTACGTGAATTTTGAAGGAAACGAGTACAACACACGCTGGCTGGACATCTCTCGTAGTATAGTAAAGAATGGCGAGTTGAGTACAGCAACATCGGATTGGATGGTACCTGCTAGTGTCACTACGGCGACATATAGTAACGACCAAGGCATTAGCTTAACTGTACCTGGTACAACCCAGAATTGGTGGGATGCTATATTACAGCAAGGACAGCTAGCGCTTGAAGCAGGGAAAACGTATCGTCTAAGCTTTGATGCTTCGGCTACAGTACCGAAACCAATGCAAGTGGTTGTGTCACAAACGGGAAGTGATGATGTGAAGTATTTGGAGCAGGCAGCTGAACTGGCCACAACGAAACAGCCATATGCCTATACCTTTACGATGGGAGATACTGCGGATGAGGCGGGTTTATTAAACTTCGGCCTGGGTAATTCACTGGAGCCGGCAGCCGAACATGTGGTATCCATTCAAAATGTAATGCTGTTCGAGGTCAACCCCGGCGCAGACGAGGGTGGGCAACCTGTACATGTCAATCTCATCAAAAATGGTGACTTTACGCAAGGAACGAACGGCTGGTTCCCGTATGCGGCCAGCAATAAGCCGGAAGACTTGATGCTTAGCGAAGACAATCAGAAGTTGCAAGCACGGGTTGGTCAAGTCGGAGAGAATGCGTGGGATCGGCAATTGATCCAGGAAGGCTTTGCCATGCAGCAGGGATACACATATAAACTGACGTTCAAAGCAAAAGCGGATAAAGCACGCAAGCTGGGTGTTGGGATTGGATGGGTAGACATTCCTGCAAATTATAAGTGGACTGGATTCTATGGCAATCAAATGAATCTGACGACGGAAGAACAACAATTTACGTTTACGTTCCAGGCGACCGAGGCGAGTTATGCGAACAGCCGAATTGTGTTTGACATGGGTAAGATCGATGGTACTGAGCAAGCCGATACCACGATTACACTGTCTGATGTAAATCTGGTTAATATGGGGAAAACGCAATAAAACAGTTGCTGGACAAAGGGACGGGGCAGATTCATTCTGCCTCGTCCTTTTTTTGTACGTCCGGTTAGGGCGTCAGTGATAGGGGGCTGTTATTGCTTCACTAATATGTCTGCAGCCGATCAAGGCGATGTAATGCGTACATCATCAATAAAGGCTGTATTGTCACCTTGTGTGGTTGTTGCTACAAACTTAATCGTATGCTTTCCACCGTTCGTCTCAAAAGCAGCAGTTGTGAATGTTTCGAAGCTGCCCGATTCGGGCTGATAGGAGCCGATAACTTGATCATCAAAATAAACATCAAAGGACTGAGTACCCCCGAAACTGGTTCTCTTCGCTGCTTTGAACGACATATGATATGTGCCAGGCTTGAAATGAATAGACTGGCTCAATGTACCGGACACACCGCCATCCGTTTTCAGATAACCGGTCTGTACTCCTTGAGGAGCTGTAGGTGCTTGAAACGGGCCATTATTATGCTGTACACCGGAACGGCTATCAAATACCCAACCGTTAGTCATCGGTCCCGGTTTGGCTGACGTAGTAGCGGGTTTCTCAAAACCAGCGTTGAACAATGTGACCACCGGGAGCTCAGCCGGAATAACTGGATTTACGAAGCAGCGTTTGTTTACACCTGGGATCGGATCACCCAAGAGGGCACTTGTACAAGCTATACCGTTCTCCTGAACCGAATAATTAAACAATCCGTCTGCACCATAAGCAACGACCGCTTTCCCTTGGAAATAACAATCTCCACCATTTTCAATCATACATAACTTATATCCGTCGGGTGCGCTGCTGATCTGACCAATCTGATAGAGTGAAGACACCGTACCTGAAGGCTGCATGCCTGACTTGAAGGCTTTCGCTTTATAGAGAGCAAGAGAACCTTCGTTCAAAATGATTGGCCGGACATACAGTTTAGATTGGGCTGTTGGTTCGCTGCCGTCTGTTGTATAGCGTATCTGAGCTCCGCTTGTAGTGCTCTCCAGATAAAGCACCTCAGAGCTTGGGAACACATGCTGATCAAGACTGAATGTTGGGACATCAACCTTGCCCGGTTGCAAAGCGGGGAGCACCCGCACAAGAGCAACGCCGAATGCAGATGGATCGGCAGTACTTGTGGCACGAACCGCGATTAACTTTTCGTTGGTTACCTGAGGTGGCTGATATACGCCGCTACTGTTAATGGAACCATTGTTTTGTCCAACAACGCTCCAAGTCACACCTTCGGTATGATCAATGACATTAGCAGCAAGAGTAATGGACTCGCCTGAGCGAGCGGTTGGATTCACTTGGTCCAGTTTTACTTGGGTTTGCGCAGGCTGGGTGGTGTATATGATGACATTGTAGTTCCCGTCAACTTCATGATCAGTAAGTGAAGTGCCACCAGGGAACGTTGAGGTAACTGGAGGAAGCACCGCATTGCTTTCTGGCGTTACGTCATTTTGGTAAACCAGTTTGCGAAACGTTTTATTCACTGGGGTATTCCCAAAATCCAGTGTAATTTCTTTGCTAGAGCCTGCTTTGGATTCGACGAGCACCGTATAATTACCGTCCGCACCTCTGAAGGCCGCAGCACGAACATCGGCGGAAGCGCCTGTATTAACCGCAAGCACTTCACTATGTTCCGGAATATAACGGTTTAGCATGCCTGCAATATAAAAGGTTTTGCGGGGGGTGAGCCCGAGTACGACCGCATCCCACATTGTATAGGTTCCATTGGTTCCTCCTGTAGGGTCGTTCGTCCAGACTCCGTTTAACTGCCACATCAAAGCTGATTTCACACCCATATTGGCCGTTTGAATCACCGAGTTGGCATAACCGGCATCCCAGTTGCTTGCCTGATCGTCCGCCCAGCCGAATTCCGTCAGATGAAGCGGTTTATTACCGACATAACCTTTGCGCAGGGTAAAAGCATTACCAAGACCTTCGTATGATTCACCATACACATGGAAACTGTATCCATCGATAGCATCATCGGCATGTTGCTTCATATATTCAATCCAGGCTGGAGCGCCTGTTTCCTCAGGACCCCAAATTTCAACCCGATTGCGGAGGCCATCCGCGGTCAATCGGGCGCTAACTTTATTGACCATTTCTGCGTAGTATGCCTTCTGATCTCCCGGAGCTTCAAAGTCCCAACTGCCGTTCGGTTCATTATAGAAGGTAAGGTACTTGACGTTGTCATAATTCCTGTTCAGAATAAGTTCCTCTAGCAAGGCAGAAGCAGAGACTGCATAAGCATCCAGATCCGCAGGTGCACTTGTCCAAGGATCGATGCCAGGAAGGGAGAACCAATCATGTACAGAGGACCCAACCTTCCAGCCGAAGTTCAGCTCGATTTCGGTTCCCGCTGCCTTAAACGCGTCAAGGTATTTGTAGAAAGCTTTCATTTTTGCACTGTCCCATGTATAAGTTCCTTTGGAGGGCTCCATCCAGTCGATCTGAAACCAGACTCTGGCTACCTTGGGCTGAATGGTTTGAATACGTTGTTTATCAATTTCCCAATGGGCTTCGGTATACCCGTACTGCATCTGTCCGGGCATGAGTGCTGTTGGAATGGTGTTCACACCCACGCCGAGAAAATCATCCTGAATGACGTTGTTCGTATCAATTGAAATCGTGTGACTTGTGCTAGTACTGGATTTATTCTGACTTTGTTCTGCGTGAACCTGGGCAGGGGTGGGGATAAGCGATGCCAGCATGGCGGTGATGAGTACAGGAATCCCCCAGCGTGAAGCAAAACGTTCGGATTTACTTTTCATCTCAGCTCTCCTTTAGAGTAGTTTACCGCCCAAAGTATTAGCGGCACCTCAAATGATAGCGTTTACAATAAAATACAGAATTGAAATATCCTTCGAATCGGTTGAAAAAAATGAAGATGAGGTTGAACAAAACCAAGCACGGTTGAACAATTATACGGTAAAACAGTCTTTACGAAAGCAAAAGGGCATTTTATGCTTTTCATAAGGGAACAGATCGTAAACAAACATAAGGAAAATTTCATTGTAGATTCACTTCGAGCAAAATCTTCACGACTAAGGGGTGTTCAAAATGATGTGTGCGAGTTCGCCAAATACTAATCCTGGAACAGAAATAGGAACAGAAACAAGTCATCAACCAAACCTTCATGTAAACGTCAAAAAAAATCATAATCTTACAGCTCTTCGTGTGTCTGCGAATGGACGATATCTGGAAACATCGCAGGGTGTTGCTTTTTTCTGGCTTGGGGATACAGCATGGGAGCTTTTGCATCGTTTGAACCGGGAAGAAAGCGAACATTATTTGCGTACAAGAGCTGAACAGCGTTTCACGGTCATCCAGACGGTTCTACTGGCTGAATTCAGCGGAATTACAACCGAAAATGCTTATGGCAGGCTGCCTTTTTATATGGATGAACAGGGTCTACCTGATTCAACCCGGCCGGATAGCGATGGGGTCTATTCTTACTGGCATCATGTGGATGCCATACTCGAGCTTGCTGCCAGTCAAGGGCTATATGTTGCGTTACTGCCGACTTGGGGTGACAAGTTCAATCAAAAGTGGGGGAAAGGGCCTGAAATTTTCACGCCAGAAAATGCATTTTCGTATGGAAAATGGCTAGGTGAACGATATGGCTCACACCCACAAGTCATTTGGGTGCTTGGAGGAGATCGCCCGCTGGAGACTAAGAGTCACTTTGACGTTGTTACTTCAATGGCGAGAGGATTAAAAGAAGGTGGTGCGATGCAACTGATGACCTTTCATCCACCTGGATGTGATTCATCCTCGAGTCAGCTCCATGATGAGCCATGGCTAGACTTCAATATGATCCAATCGGGTCACGGCGAACGAGAGATCACCAACGATTGGCGTGTACGGCAGGACTATGAACGAAAGCCTGTGAAGCCAACACTTGATGCCGAGCCATGTTATGAAGACATTCCTATCGGATTTCGTGGAGAGCAGGGTTATTTTGATGCCACAGATGTGAGAAAGGCCGCATACTATGCGCTATTTTCAGGGGCATTCGGTCACACCTACGGTCATCATTCCATATGGTCAATGTATCAGGGCACGAATGATCTTGTAGACTCCAATCGTCAAGGAGATTATTTCATAATGACTTGGCGAGAGGCGTTACATCGTCCCGGAGCAGCTCAGATGAAGCATGTACGTACGCTGCTTGAGCAGGAACTTAGCTCGGATCTGCGCCCTAACCTGGATCTGATTCATCAGAATCGGGCAGGGGAGAATCGAGCAGTGAGTCTACAGAACAAATATAGCGCTTACATTTATCTGCCCAATGGCTTGTATGTGGACGTGGTCATGGGGTATATTGAGGGCAAGCATGTTAAAGCAACATGGTTCTGTCCGAGAACAGGAGAAACCATAGAGGTTTCTTCCGATTTAGCAATACTGAATCAAGGCATTGAACGTTTTACAGCCCCAACAAGCGGAAGAGGGAATGACTGGATTTTGATATTGAAGGGGGTTTAATGCATGTATAAGGTGATGATCGTCGAAGATGAAATGCTGGTTCGGATCGGACTGAAAAATTCCGTTGAATGGAGCAAATTCGGGTTAGAGGTTACCGCCGATTTCCCCGATGGTCTTGCCGCATGGGATTATTATGAACGTGAGAAACCCGACGTGGTCATTACCGATATCAGTATGCCCAGAATGGATGGCATGGAGCTGATTACCAACATTCGTAACTTAGATAAACATACACGTATCGTTGTGCTCTCTTGTCTGGAAGAGTTTGAACTGGCCCGCAAGGCGCTCACACTGGATGTATCCAGCTATATATTAAAGTTAACGATGACGGAAGAAGAGATTGAGCAAGTACTGACGAGTGTCAGGGAAGAACTGGATCAGAAGCAGAGCCAGGTGCAGGGAAGAGTAAGTTCAACTTCACCGGATATAGAACTTATAAAAGAAAAGATGTTCAAGGACTTTATGTTTTATCGTATCTTCTCCACAGAAGAGTTCTCCCGGTTTGTGACGGAGAGTGGCCTACGTCTTTCTCCTGTTCGGCTCGTGGTCTGCGTTATGGAAGTGGATCGTTATTTTTCGCTGAAGGAACGTTTTCATGATGAGCACGGTCATCTGGTCAAGATGTCGTTGCTGAACATTTTGGGAGAGATCATGACGAGTTACAAACGGGGGGAAGCCGTTCAGATTAACGACCAGCACTACGCCCTCGTGCTGCATTTTGGCGATATATTGTCTGAGCAGGCGATCGTTCAGGAGATTCACCAATTGCTTGAACATGTGCAGGACACGATCCGTCATTATTTTAACTGTACGGTATCCTTTGGAATCAGTAGTGTGAACGGAGGATATGATTCACTTCCCAGACAATATGCTGAAGCAAAGCGTGCATTGCAACGCAAATTCATTACCGGCCCGGGACAGCAACATCAGGGAACCGGACGTGCGGATCGTTCGAGCGTACTTGTACGAATTGAACAAATAAGAAACCATAAGGCGATAAGGGAGTTGCTCCCACCACTGAAACAAAAAGAATATGACCAGTTTTTAGAAGAGATCGAAGGCGGTTTATGTGAAGAGCGTAAAACGCTGGAGCTGACAATCTATCAATTTATCCAATGGATTAACACACATGTATATGATCATAACAATGAGAAGACATTGCTGGTCAGCATGACGGGAGAGCTGGAAACCTGTGATACCCTGCCTGATATGCTTGATCGAATCCTAGTCTATATGAGCACACTTGTCGAGTTAATTCGCAAGCGCTTACAAATGAGTGATGAAATCACCCGTGCCATCGGGTACATTAAGCGCCATTACACAGAAAATATCAGCCTTCAGATGGTCGCGGACCATGTGGGGCTAAGTCCAGGTTATCTCAGTAACCTGTTTCGTAAAGAACTGCAGATTACCTATATTGATTACGTAAACCGATATCGTATTGAGCGTGCAAAAGAACTGCTTGCGCAGAGTCAGATGCGTTCTTTTGATGTACCAGCTCTGGTCGGTTTTTCGCCCGAGTATACCTATTTCAGCAAAGTGTTCAAAAAAATTACCGGCCTGAATCCAAACGAATATCGCAGACAAACCACGCTCCGTGACAAAAGGGTGCAATAAGATGAAGAAAGTCTTGCAAGCGCTGTTTGTATCCCGACAACTCAGAACCCAGCTCATTCTGTATATTATGATCATCAGCCTCGCCGTCATGGCGGGGGCTTCTTATTTTATTTATTCTTTTATGCAAAATATGGTCAAGATTCAGAATGAACGGCTACTCTACCAACAATTCCAGCAGCTGGATCACAACATTGGCGGATTGGTTAAGGAGATAGATCGGTTATCGATGCTGTTTCTGCGTGATGATCATATTCAGCAGTTTTTGTACAAAATTTCGGAGAAAACGGAAGAAGAATTTCTGGAATCCAAAAATGATGTACAGCGAGTCATTGCCGATTTCATTGATAACTACAATTACATTGATTCGATCTATATCACGGCGGACAATCTGGGCGCTGTAGGAGGAAGTCAGAAGCGGACACTTGTCTATGACCGGGAGGCATGGCAGCAGAGCTTTTTCACCTCTGAGCCTTTTCATCAGACGATTGAACAGTATCCACACCTGATCATTCATTCTGGAATCAAAAAATCATTCTACAATCCGTATCTCACAGGCAAAGATGACGGTTATTTAATCAGCCTGATGCGGGGCACACGAGCGATTTATGATCCGAACACAAGTGCCACTTTAATTTTTAATATCGATGAACGTTATCTATCCTCCATTTATGCGACTGCACTGAACCGCGAAGAAGGTGACATGTACATCGCGAGCGCTGACGGAATGGTTGTATCAGCGAGTGAAGCGGATCGGGTAGGAACTCGCAGTCACTTCAAGCCAGGGGAGGACCTTGAGAACGGTGCTTACGGAAGTCTGGATGATGAAAAGGCAGGACGCAGCATGCAGGTGGTCTATTACAAGCTCCATGACGGGGGCTGGTATCTGCTCAAAGAGATCCCGCTCAGTCAGTATGCGGACCAGATTCTTGGCGTTCAACGAATGCTTATGCTGGTGTTTACCATAAGTGTACTGGCGATCTTTATCGCTTCCTACTTCTGGCTGCGCAAAATCATTAAACCACTGAACCAATTATCTGGCAAAATGAAGGACATGAGTCGCGGTGAACTTGGCGTTACCGTTGATCATGTTCCCAATAACGAACTTGGCACGGTGATCCGCCGTTTTAATGAGATGTCGCTTAGTATGGTGGAGCTTGTAGAGAAAAATAACGAGATACAAGAGAAGAAAAGAGAGCTGGAGCTAGAGGCTTTGCAGTACCAGATCAATCCTCATTTCCTCTACAATACATTGAACATGATTCGCTGGATGGCGGTCATTGTCAAGGCAGACAACATCGTGAATACGATTGTTGCTTTGGGCAATATTTTGCGTCCCGTATTCTCCAGTAAAGATTCGATGTGCACGCTGCGTGATGAACTGTCGTATGTGGACAACTATTTAAAGATCATTAACATGCGATTTAACAATAACATTACCTTCACTATGGATGTACACGAACAATGGATGGATTGTCAGGTTCCGCGCTTTATTCTTCAGCCGCTACTGGAAAATTCGATTGCTTCTGGCAGACAGAGCGAGGAGTTTGCTATACAAATTCGCATTGAGGCTACTGGAGATGAGAATCATCTAATATTGAGCGTTACCGATTCCGGGGGAGGCATGGACATGCATGCGCTTGAAGCGTTAAATGAAAAGTTAGCCAGGGGAGAATCACCCAAGTCCACGGCTGGAGGCAGCGGTATCGGTCTGAACAATGTCAATAAACGGATTCGTTTATATTTTGGGACTGAATATGGCATTCAATTTGTTCCAGCTGATCAGGGCGCAAAAGTTATGATTACTTTGCCAGCACGTCGATAAAAAGTGTTACTTATTCACTGGCTTTAGGATAATGGAACTGAAATAAGGTAGCTTCTTGGCTTCTTCGTAAAAGCTCTCATGTTCTCGCCCGAAAGGCGATCCATGAGAGCTTTTTTTCGGTTATCGTTTTCTTATTCGTTCAAGAAACATCTTAAGATCGTTCAAGTTGAATCAAGAGAAGGTGTTATTTTTTCAAGCAGATCGAGGGAAGTTTCATTCAAGCGCCTTTAAGAAAGCGCTATCATATGAATAAGCCAAAACGAAAGCACACGCACAAAGGAGAAATTCATATGCAACGAACCGAAACGCTGAAAAGCTCTGTCACCAAAAAAGCCGGCAAGCTGAATCGCAAAGACAGCATTCATCTGTTGTTGCTAGCCGCACCCTTTGTCCTATTTACACTGGCATTCAGTTACGTACCTTTATTCGGATGGATTTATGCGTTTTTTGACTACAAACCAGGCATTCCGTTGCAACAAACCCCGTTTCTGGGGCTCGAAAACTTCCGGAACATGTTTGATGATCCACGAATGGGTCCTGTACTGGCAAACACACTAGCGCTCAGCTTATTGTCCATCGCAACAGCACCGGTGCCGATGCTGCTCGCCATTTTAATCTCGGAGGTACGTGCTGGCTGGTTCAAACGGCTAGTACAGACGGTGTCCACATTACCGAACTACATCAGCTGGATCATCGTGTTTTCATTAGCCTTCAGTATGTTCAGCACGGAGGGCGCAGTCAATTCCATCATGATGAAAACAGGCATCGGCAATCCGCCCGTGGATATTCTCGGGAATTATGACCGGGTATGGACGGTGCAGACTTTGCTGTTGCTGTGGAAATCCGCAGGATGGAGTGCCATTATCTATCTGGCTGCCATCGTGGGTATAGACAGCGAGCAATACGATGCAGCAAAGGTGGATGGTGCGGGACGAATGCGTACCATCTGGCATATTACACTGCCCAGCATCATGCCTACGTTTATCGTGCTTTTACTCCTCTCCGTTAGTAACCTGCTCTCGGCAGGATTTGAACAATATCTGGTGTTCAGCAACGTCATGATCGCGGATCGAATTGAAGTATTAGATCTGTATGTATACCGGCTTGGTCTCGTGACCGGAGACTACTCATACTCCACAGCTGTGGGGATTTTCAAAACGGTGATCAGTGTTCTGCTACTGTTCAGTGTTAACATTTTATCCAAGAAAGTTCGCGGTCAAGGCATCGTCTGACTCGCAGGGAAAGGAGCAAAACCGATATGCGAACACAACCCGCAGGACAGACGATTCGTCCCGTCCACCATACCGATTGGAAAGACCTTACCTTCACGCTGTTTAACTACATCGTGCTATCACTGCTCGTGATCATCACGATCTATCCGTTCTATTACATCTTCATCTATTCCATCAGTGACCCGATTGAGGTTCAGAAAGGTGTGTATTTCTGGCCAGCAGGATTCTCTCTCGAAGCCTATAAAGCGACGATACAATTGCCGGGTATTATGGATGCTGCATTGGTAAGTATCTCCCGAACGGTGCTGGGTACATTGATTACCGTATTTAGCTGTTCCTTTTTTGCCTATCTGATTACCAAAGAAGAGATGCCGTATCGTAAAATCATTTACCGTTTTGTCCTTATTACCATGTATTTTAACGCTGGTTTCATCCCGTGGTATCTAACGATGAAAGCATACGGCTTACAAAATAATTTTCTGCTATACATCATCCCTGGTGCGATGTCGGGCTTTAACATTATTTTGATCAAAACGTTCATTGAACAGCTTCCGGCTTCACTGGAGGAATCGGCGAAGATTGACGGAGCAGGATATTTCCGGATCTATCGCAGTATTATTTTCCCGCTCTCGATGCCGATCATTGCCACCATTGCTGTGTTCTCTGCCGTTGGTCAATGGAATACCTGGTTCGATAACTTTTTTCTCGTCGAAAACCCGAAGCTGCAAACGTTACAATTGGTGCTCTATAACTTCTTGAATCAATCTAGCAACCTGTCCAATATGACCACAGAGGAATTAACCCGGGGAGATGTCGTTCGAACACTCACACCTCAGTCCATCCGCATGACAATCACGATGCTGGTTACGTTGCCGATTGTTCTGGTGTATCCGATGTTGCAACGGTACTTCGTGAAAGGAATCATGATGGGGGCAGTTAAGGGATAAGGCTTGTTGGCTAAAAGGTGTTGCTACGAGGTTGGATTATCCGGCATAATGCCGATAATTATAGAAGAATAAACAGGAGGGTTATGACATGAGAACTAAAAAAACGTTCCGCCGAGTAATGGCCATGCTCATGATGACGTCTTTACTGCTTGCAGCCTGTACGAGTGGAGGAGCAGGGCAGACGGGTACTGGCGAATCGGGTTCCCCAGACAATGGCTCGAACAAAGATCTTGTTACGCTGCGTGTACTGATTATGGAGACCGGCTCCAAATGGAATACACAGCAAAATAACGAGGTTGCTAAGGCGATTGCCGAAAAAATCGGAGTTAAGATTGAATACGTTGAAGCAGACGAGAATAAATTCAATGTATTGCTTGCCGGCGGTGATCTGCCCGACCTGGTACGTACAAATGTGAATAAATATCAGAAGCAATTGATTGAAGGGGATCTGATTGTTCCGCTTGACGATATGCTCGCTAAATCCGGCCAGGATATAACAGCCAACATTCCTACCGTTGTAGACTACAGCAAAAAGAACTGGAGCAACGGAACTGGTAAACTGTATTTCCTTCCACCACAAGTACAATCCAAACCGGGGACATCCATTGCACCAATTACCATTGGCCCAACGATTCGTTGGGACTGGTACAAAGAGATTGGTACCCCTGAAATTGCAACGATGGATGATCTGCTCGACGTTGTAGGTCAAATCGTAGAAAAACATCCACAGACGGAAGACGGAAAGAAAGTATACGGCGTGTCCATGTGGCAGGATTGGGGACTGTGGCCTTATACGATTCCGCCAATTATCTTCAATGAAAGTGTCAGTGCTACAAGTGACCTGACGGCATCCAAAGTTGGCGGCAGCGAGTTCATCAGCAATCTGACCGATGAATCCTCTAACTTCTGGACAGCCCTTGACTTCTACAATAAAGCGCAGCGCAGAGGATTGCTTGATCCGGACTCCTTGACGATGAAAAACAATGATTACATGGCTAAAGCAACAGCAGGACAGATCGTTGTTGGTCCAGCGACCTGGGCAATGGGGGATTTCAATGCACAGCATGCAAGCGAAGGTAAAGGATATCTGGTTGTACCCGCAGGCAAACTGGCTTGGACAGGTGCAGTGAACCCGCTTGGCTGGCAGGATAAAGCCTACAGTATCTCCAAAACATCCAAAAATCCTGAAAAAGCGATGGAATTCCTGAATTATATTTACTCTTATGAAGGTGCACGCACCATGTACAACGGTGTAGAAGGTAAACACTGGAAAGTGGTTGACGGTAAACCGGCACTGACGGACGAAACCTTGGCTTTGAAAGCTGCAGGCGGTGCACCATACGTAGCAACAGGACTTTCACTCGATCGGAATATCATCGGTCTCGGCGGAGATATGGTTAATCCAAATGACAAAATGCCCGTTGACCTTTTTACCTCCGAGGAGTCCTTGTCAAAAGCAGCCACAACGCTTGAAAAAGACTTCGCTCAGCATTACGGCGCTTCATACTCAGGGGAGGTATTCAAAAAGCTGATTGATGAAGGCAAACTGAATACGTTCACTAGCTGGATGAATGGCATGACAGACGAGGAAATCATTAAGCGTAACACCATCCCAGGTGTAACACTGGATGACAAACTGAAAAAACAGGAGGCTGAGCTGAAAGAGCTGGCAGCGCGCGAGGCAGCCAAGATTATTCTTTCCAAGGATGAGCAAGCCTTTGAAGCAAACAAACAGGCTGCACTGGCCGCATTCAAAAAAGCCGGAGCAGACGAATTTACAGCTTGGTACAACAGTGAATACCAACGGCTTCGTCAAGCTCACGGTCTGTAAACCGACTTGACCGAAAAAGAAAGGGCAAGAAGGAGGAGCTAAAGCTATGAAGTTTTAGCTCCTTTTGTTTTGCAACCTGGAGTGTTGGGAATGGAGACGTACGTATAGCTTCAACTCAATAGTGATGGAACGGGAGTTGATTTAGATATGGATCAGACGTTACCAGCTGGCGGCTCCATCTGGAAAGCTTCCTGGATCTGGGGAGGCGATGAGGATTGGCCGCGTAATGAATGGCGAACTTTTCGAAAACAATTTATGATGCAGCATTGGAATTACGCGAGCGCAGAGGTCACAATTACGGCAGATGCCCGGTACGTGTTGTATGTAAACGGCGTCTTGTGTGGAAGAGGACCTAATCGCTCTTGGCCGTTCGAACTGAACTACCATGTACACGAAGTTGGACATTTGCTTCGCTCAGGCCATAACACGATTGCCGTTCTGGTCATCAGTTATGGGGTGGCTACGTTCAACTATTTGCCAGGTCAAGGGGGACTGCTGGCTCAACTGGAGCTGGTCTCTCCGCATACGGAAGCGCTTACCCGGCAGAGGCAGTTGATTGTTGCTACGGATGATACATGGCATACCGCTCCATATGCCGGATACGAGCGAAGGGCTTCACGTATGTCCTGTCAGCTTGGTTTTAGCGAACAGGTGGATGCAAGCCGCTCACAAGTCGATTGGTTTGGAACAGAAGCAGACATAGATATTGCTGAGGAATACAGCTGGATGGCAGCCCGAATCATCGGCAGGCCAGGTGATTCACCTTGGAAGCAACTGATCCCGAGTGATATTCCTGAATTGACAGAACAAGAGGTTTGGCCGGTCCGGGTCGAGTCTTTGAAAAAGGTATCTCTTGTCTCGTGGACACATGTGCTGGATGTACGTGAAGCGATGGAGCCAGGCAGCAAAATGCATGCCAACCCGGTATCCTTTGCCGGTTATGCGGTAGCAGTCATTCGTGCAAGCAGCGAAGCAGAGGCCGTGATCGGATTTTTCAGTGCCTTCCATGCACTGCGCGGAATTACTCTCAACGGAACCTATTACACTTTAGAAGAAATGGAGGGAGAACATCCGCGCCGTCTACAACGAGTCAGGCTTCAAGCCGGAGACAATCTGCTGTTGATTGAACTCGCTGGACCTGATCATGGCGGTGGCTTGCATCTTGGCATCGACTGTGACGTTTCATTTACGGTTGTTTCGCCGCTTCTCCATGAAGATCTGGTAAACGAATCACCTTTTATGTTGATAGGCCCGTTCGCTACGCTGGTGCATATCGATCATCAGCCGAGTTCAGACCCACTGCTTGCGTATCGTGGCTTTGGCGGTAATCAACCCTTGGATAGGAAGGCGTTTCAGGACGCCGATGTGTATGAGCAATGTCGCAGACTCGCTTCGGTTTCAGAATTGATTGCTTATCAAAAGTGGATGCGTGCTTTTCCTGCGAAGTTAAGCTCGGATGCTTCCGTCTTTACCTTCAGTATATGGAAGCGAACAGAGCGGAACTTGGCTGTACCCGCAACATTGCAGCAAGTATGTTTTGCCAATCGCAGGCCGGCCATAATACCGGCAACGGTTGAAGGTCAAGGGCTTGAGCTGATTCTGGACTTCGGACGTGAATGGTCTGGTTATTTGCGATTTGAAGTTGAGGCACCGGAAGGGACAGTCATCGACGCCTATGGATTCGAATACATGGATGGAGGATGGAGACAGGATACCTTTGGCGTAGATAACACGCTACGTTATGTATGCCTTGAAGGCAGACAAAGCTATGAATCTCCTGTGCGGCGTGGACTACGCTATCTGATGCTCACAATTCACGGGAATAGAGTGCCTGTTCGACTGTTCGGTGTGACGCTTGTGCAGAGCAATTATCCAGTGGCAGAGATCGGCCGCTTCCATAGCTCGGATTCACTCTTGAATGATATCTGGGAGATTAGCAAACATACAACCCGGTTGTGCATGGAGGATACATTTGTGGATTGTCCGACCTATGAACAGGTGTTCTGGGTAGGTGACAGCCGTAATGAAGCGCTTGTGAACTACTACGTCTTTGGTGCAACGGATATTGTAAGGCATAGCCTAGAACTGGTGCCTGGCTCAATTCAGCAGACACCACTTTATGTAAATCAAGTGCCGAGCGGCTGGAGCAGTGTTATTCCAAACTGGACTTTTTTTTGGGTCACGGCCTGTCTTGAATATGCCCGGCATACCGGAAACAGGGAGTTTGCATCAACGATCTGGCCGAAGGTCAGGTTCACGCTGGATCATTATCTCAAAAATATAGATGATCAAGGGCTATTAACCGTTCATGCCTGGAACCTGCTCGACTGGGCACCGATTGAGCAACCGAGCGACGGAACAGTTACACATCAAAACGCCATTTTTGCACGCACGCTGGCAGATGCGGCACGTTTGTCTGAACTGGCAGGGTGTGCAGAGGAAGGCGTTTACTACGACTCTAAGTCACATCTTTTAATTCAGTCTATCAACAAGCATTTATGGAGTAGTGAGCGGCAGGCCTTCGTTGACTGTATTCATGCCAATGGTTCTTTGTCCAGCACATTTAGCATGCAGACTCAAGTGATAGCATTGATTACCGGAGTTGCAGCAGATGAGCGTGAGGAGAAGCTAACTGCCTATTTAACATCTCCGCCAGAGGACTTTGTTGCGATCGGCAGTCCGTTCATGACGTTTTTTTATTATGAAGCGCTGATGATGCACGGAGAGATTGATACGATGCTACAGGATATGCGAACGAAGTTCGGAGAGATGGTGAGACATGATGCCACAACATGCTGGGAGATGTACCCGGGATTTACCGAGAACAGACCTAATCCGAAGGATCTGACACGCAGTCATTGCCATGCCTGGTCGGCTGCACCGGGATACTTTTTAGGAGCTGTGGTACTCGGAGTACGCCCCACGGCAGACGGCTGGACGAAGGTTCGGGTTGCGCCCCAACCTGGGGATCTGCAATGGGCCAAAGGAGCGGTGCCTCTTCCGGGGGATGGAAGAATCGATGTGCGCTGGGAGATTAGGAAGGAAGGAGACGAATCAGTATTTCAATTGGAAGTGGTCGCTCCAAAAGCAGTCTCGGTTTCAATGGAGGTACCGGAAGGTTATCGGCCCGTGCTCATTCACAGAACCTGTTGAATAGACCCAAACAGAGCAAACAAAGTAAACAGAGTAACAGAAATTCATAGAGCCTGAATGGAGTGTTAGCGTGATGACAAACATCTCATATTACCGTTCCGAGAAAGGAAAGCGTTATCTGGACGAAGTTCAGGATGAAGCTTATTCACGTTCTTCGCTTCACGGAGACGCTTGGGTGGACGCGGACAGTCGTATTCCAATTGTCCCTTTAACGCACGAAATGAAACCGGTGATGGATCAACAGGAGTCCGAACTATTTTACTCAGCAGCAGCTCCCACATCCGATTCGCTGTTACTATCTGGCGTATGGCGTATGAAGGGCGGAGAAGCAGCTGATCCCGGTTCCCCGGCCCCTGCCACAGGATGGTTTGGACGAAAAGCTCTCCCTAGCGAAGGTATGCGAGAGTGTTGGTACGACCCTGAGCATCCTCGCAAGGACTGGCTTGAAATGCGTGTTCCTGCAACAGTACAGCAAGCTTTATTGGATCTGGGGTTAATGGATGACCCGCATTGGAACACCAATTCAATTGATGAACTTGAACAGTATGGTTCACCTCAAGACATACCTGTCTGGTTCCGACGAACACGTGTGGAGTGTACGGAGTGGTGGTTTGCTACCACATTTGAAGTGCCACAGGAGTGGGATGGAAGGCGGCTTTCTCTGGAGTTTGACGGCATTGATTACTCCGGTACCGTATTTCTCAACGGTGTTTCGCTTGGTCATCATCAAGGTATGTTTGGCGGTCCGCTTCATGACGTTACACATCTGGTTCGCTGGAATGAAGCCAATGTACTCGTTGTTCGAATTGATCCGGCACCTCAGAGCTGGAATGGTCTGATGAAACCAAGTCCAGGCTTTGGCTGGCATTATGGACACCTCATCTCCCTTGGCATCTGGAAAGATGTGCGCTTAACGAGCGAACCAGACCTTGCTTTACTTGATCCTTATGTCATAACAAAGTCTGTCACTCCAGGGGAGGCGCTGCTCCAGATTGAATTTACTGTAGATAGCACCCTAGTTGAGCAAGTTTCTATAACCATTGAAGGTCTGATCCGGCTGAAAACCGAGAAGGCGTGCAGGGAGTCATCAAGTAAAAACGACCCAGTCGATAGTACGAAACAAGACTCTGTTCGCTGCGAACAGAGCCGCTTTACAGCTGTTATTACAGTACCCTATGGAAAAAGCAAATTCTGCACCGATGTCAGACTGAACAATCCACAAATCTGGTGGCCTTCAGGCTATGGGGATCAGCCTCTCTACGAGCTTGTGCTGCGAGCAGTCTCTACTGAACATACTGATCCAGAAGCGAATGATATGGCACATGAATTAATCAGCACATTGAACTCAGCTTGGACAGCGGAATCAAAATCAGTTCATACAGGTGCAGTCTTTACTTCTTTTGCTATCCGTACGATTGAGATGAGACCCTTGATAGATACCAGACCTGAAACAGACTATCGCTGGCAGTTCGTCATCAATGGAGAACCGAGCTTCATCAAAGGGGCAAATTGGTGCTGGCCGGATGTCATGCTCACAACCAAGGAAGGGCAATACGAACGTTTACTGGAGCTAGCACGCAGAGGCCACGTTCAGATGCTCCGGGCTTGGGGCGGTGGCATTGTGGAAAGTGATGAGTTCTATACCTTGTGTGATGAAAAAGGCATCATGGTGTATCAAGAGCTCCCCCTCTGTTGGGGGCCGCCTGATGCACCACTGACCGATCTAGGTGTGATTGATCGTCAAACGGTACTCTCCATTAAACGGCTACGGAATCATCCTTCATTGATTATGTGGGGCGGTGGCAACGAAAATGGGCCGCATGGCGGGGCAGACGAGGGTCTTTTTCTAGTGGGGAAGCGATGCCGCGAGTATGATCCATCACGTCCTTTTCATCGAACCGATCCTTGGGGAGGCAGTACTCATAACTGGAATGTCTATCATGGAGGCGAACCGCTCGATCAAGCCACGTTAGCGATGCCTTCGGTGTTTTACGGCGAGTTCGGCATCCCAAGCCAGACGAATGTTTCCAGCTGTTTGCGATATATGCCGGAAGAAGCGTTGTCTTCTTTTCCACCGACCGAGGAAAGCAGAGGGTGGAAGGCTCATTTTCATCAGTTTAGCTTGAAAGATATCGTCAAAGTGATGCGGTACGCGGCGTATGGACCTATTCGCAATTGGCATGACTATATCATCTATTCGCAGACTGCACAGGGCGATGCCATTCGCTTTACCGCTGATATCCAACGAGCAGGTACGGGGAAGAACAAGAGTGGATACTGGTATTACAAATTCACCGATTGCTTCCCGGGACACTCATGGGCAGTTGTCGATTACTATGGGACAGCTAAGCTTTCATATTATCGTGCCAAGCAAGCTTGCCGTCCGCAAAATGCGTTTATCACAACCCATAAAATGGACGGATGGCAGCAGGGTGAAATGTTTCACGCTGATCTACATCTTGTCAATGATTCGCGTGAAATACTTACAGATGTCATGGTACAAGTCAGATTGTATGGCAGCCAATTAACCGAAATGACGACATGGGAGTACCCAGCTCTAACAGTGAATCCAGGCCTGGCGTATTGCATAGATACGTTGGAAATCAAGCTACCCCAAGCCTCATGCATTGCTCCTTTTCTTATGGCGGTTACACTTCATGCCCGCAATGGTAGTCTGATCTCTGATCAATGGTATTGGTTCAATGCTCAGCCGAAGACCGCTGAACTTCTCGCTTTTGAGAGAGAACACCGGCACGATGCCAACGAATACCAAGGTAAAGACGCTGAGCATGCATTCATGCTGTATGGGAGCCTTCCCAATGCACCGCTACGTGAACTTCCTTGTACTTCAATGGAAGCGTCTGCTGTCTATACAGATGACAATAGCGGCGTGATTATTATCCGTAACATCGGGAGCATGCCTGCGATTCGGATAATGATTCACGATTTTCCCGAGGATTGGAGTTGCTTTCTGGATGACAATGATTTTGGCCTTTTGCCGGGAGAAGAGAGACGCATTTCGTTTGAAATAGGATCTGAAATCCGGTTGAACGAGATAACTGTGAGTGCATGGAATGCCTCTAAAGTAACGATCAGACATCAGAATTTTCTACAGGGAAAGCAGACGAATGGGTGAGGAGGCAGAAAAAAATGTCGGACGCATGGCTAGCCGAATGGATTACTCGCCAGACAAGTGCTATTGATGAGTGGACTTCTTATCAAGCAGAAGTGGTAATCGAGGTTGCAACAGGTGGTGCATCATTTTTGTTTGGTTATCAGAATGAGAACGATCACTGCGGGATTGAAATTCGGGAGAGCGAACAACAAAAGACCAGGCACCCTGAACATACACAAGCTTCTTCAGATGAGAATCTATTTGTTGCTTACATTTTCCGCACGGAAGAAGGTGCGAAGCATGTGATAGGAAGCATCAAACTACCTTCATTCCTGTCGAAAGAGTTTACGAAAATATCGCTTAAAGTATGCACAGAAAACGGAGAATGGAAAGTCACGATAAATGAACAATTTTTTTGTAGTTGCCAAGCAACAGAATATCACGGAACAGTCGGATTTCGGACAGAAGAAGGGCAAAAAGCGGTCTTTCGCGACTTGAAAATCACCGGAAACGATGGCCGTGTGTTGTACTCCAACCGTTTTTATGATCCGCTAACCACGCATTGTACAGCAGGTACGATTCATGCTTCCGGCAATGGATTGATGCTGGAGGGAGATATGTTATCCGTTTGCGAAGAAGCGTTTCCAGTAGACAGCCCGCTATTTCGCAAAACATTTCATATGCCCACACCTCCGATTGAAGCCAGACTGCGCATCTATTCGATTGGCTGGTATGAGCTTCTTATTAATGGAAAGCGGGCAGATCGGCGTGTACTTGCTCCAGCCAATACTCCTTATCATCGTAGAATGTTATATGACACATATGACGTGACTCCTCTGTTGCAAGAAGGCGAAAACGTACTGGGCGTCTGGTTGGGGAATGGATACCATTTCAACTATTCGCGTTGGGGATGGAAATGGAATCGGGATAAGGCCCTCCTTCTGCAACTGGATTTACGCTTTGAGGATGGAAGTACACATACCATTATTACGGACGAATCCTGGTCATCGGCGGCAAGCCCGATTCTTGTCAATGATATCTATGATGGGGAGTCCTATGATGCACGCCTGCAACACAATGGGTGGGATTGTCCAGGGTTTATTGAAGACAAGAACTGGACAGGGGCTGTAGCTGCCAAGGCGCCAAAAGGTGAACTCAAGGAGAATAAACAGCCTCCTATTCTGCCATTCGAATCGTTGCAGCCTATTGCTGTGTTTCATCCACGTCCTGGAGTGAATGTATACGACTTTGGACAAAACATCGCAGGTTGGGTTCGTATTCGGGTGAAAGGACGGGCAGGCCATGAGATACGGCTGCGATACAGCGAGCTTCTGGATGGACAAGGCAATATTGACTCTTGGACGAATCGGAATGCGAAGGCTACAGATACTTACATCCTCCGCGGTGATGCTGAGGAATGTTACGAGCCACGTTTCACGTATCATGGATTTCGGTATGTAGAGGTCTGTGCCGGATCAAGCTGGATTTACATTCAGGCAGTTCCGATCCATGCCGCTGTTGAACTGGCAGGCACATTTGAATGTTCGGATGAACTGCTTAATCAGCTTTACAGCAATATTCGCTGGTCTTACCTTAACAATCTAGTGAGCATTCCAACGGACTGTTGCCAGCGTGACGAGCGAACACCTTGTCTGATGGATTCCGCTGTCGTTGAGGAATCAGGAATGCACCATTTCGATATGCAGAGCTATTATCATAAATGGCTTGAAGATATTGAAGACAGCCAGACGAATCCCGACTGGAGTGGAGACAAGGTTTCTCTCCCGTGGCATCTGTATCAACATTACAACGATCTGGACGTATTGGGCCGAAGTTATCCTTCCATGAAGGCATACATCGATCATCTACATGAGAAATGGCCTGAACATGAAGTGAAAGAAGGGTTTGGGGATTGGTGCCCTCCGAATGAAGATGGTTGGGAAAACTACTTTCATGAAGTTGAACTGGTTAATACCAGTGTCTACTACAAGATTACTTCCATCGTTGCCGAATCGGCAGCTATTTTGGGAAAACCCGCAGACCATGAATATTACAGCCAACTCGCCGATGACATTAACCGTACCTTTCAACGTCGCTTTTATGCAGGAGATGGGATCTATGCCGGTGGTTCACAGACTGCTCAGCTTTTACCGCTAGCCTACGGAATGGTGCCTGTCAAACAACGTGCTTCCGCCGCAGAACGTCTTGTGCAGACTATT
Source organism: Paenibacillus sp. NN59 (assembly GCF_057597225.1). Taxonomy (NCBI): domain Bacteria; kingdom Bacillati; phylum Bacillota; class Bacilli; order Caryophanales; family Paenibacillaceae; genus Paenibacillus; species Paenibacillus sp. NN59. Next base: position 3,280,114 of record NZ_CP199678.1, read on the forward strand.
GCCGAAAAAGGCGGACATCTTCACACTGGCATTTACGGGACGAGATACCTGTTAGATGTGCTTGCTGATTACGGATATATCGATATCGCTTATGAACTTCTAACAACAAAGGAATATCCGGGCTTCGGCTATCAGATTGAACGAGGGGCAACTACGCTTTGGGAGCAATGGAGCGAGAAGGGGGGGATGCATTCTCATGATCACGCCATGTTTGGAGGCATCAGCGTCTCTTTTTACACACGACTTGCAGGAATTAGAGCGGATTCACCAGGTTACGAAAAGATATGGATCGAACCCTGCATTCCTTCCAGGCTGGATGAGGTCAGCGCATCCATCCGAACGGCACACGGAACAATCGCTGCAGCCTGGAAAAAAGGCCAAACGGGACTGCACATCGAGGTGGAAATTCCCGAGAACACCTCAGCTACACTAGTAATGCCTTCTGCTATTGTTATAGCAGCGAAACTCCCCCGTGTTCAAGAGCTGAAGCCAGGTCGACACAGCTTTACTTTTCCTGTAGGGACTATGCGATAAACATGAGTGAAGGAGCGTTTGTGATGAACGAAGATTATTCACATCGTTATGAAGGCGGCTTTCCCAAAATCGGTATACGCCCGATCGTGGACCGCCGCAAGCTTGTAAAGGAAGCCTTGGCAGAAAGCACGATGGAACTTGCGCGTGAAGCCGCCGCTGAAATCACGGCCGTTCTTCGTTATCCGGATGGATCTCCGGTACAGGTCGTTATCTTCGAGCCTTGCATCTCTGGTACAACAGAAGCTGCACGATGTGCCGAGCAATTCCGCAAGGAAGGTGTCGGTGTGTTACTCACCGTTGCAAGTGGCTGGTGTTATCCGCTAGAAACGATCGAGACAGACCCGACGCTGCCACACGCCGTCTGGGGATTTAACGGCACGGAGCGCCCCGGTGCAGTCTACCTGGCTGCGCTTCATGCGGCGCATAACCAGAAAGGACTACCGCTTTTTAAAATCTATGGCAGACACATTCAGGATCAGAACGAACGCAAGCTGCCTGTGGATGTTCGGGATCAGTTGATTCGTTTTACCCGTGCAGCTATGGCGGTGGCGTTACTTCGAGGCAAATCATATCTATCTATCGGCTCTGTCTCGATGGGGATTGCAGGCTGCATTGTTGACGAAAATTTCTACCAGCGTTATCTGGGCATGAGAAATGCGTACGTGGATATGACGGAGGTTAACCGCAGACTCGAAAAGCATATCTATGATAAGCAGGAATTTCAGACTGCTCTGGACTGGGTTACACGTTATTGTCAGGAAGGGCCTGACCCTAATCCTGAATCTGTTCGAATTAGCCTGCAGGGAAAATCAAAAGCGTGGGAGACCTCGATTCGTATGGCGATGATCGTACGAGATTTAATGATAGGGAATCCTAAACTTGCTGCAATGGGATATGAGGAAGAAGCTTACGGTTATAACGCCATTGCATCGGGCTTTCAGGGACAGCGGGAGTGGACAGATTATCAGCCAAGTGCAGATGTGCTTGAAGCGGTTCTATGCAGTTCCTTTGACTGGAATGGCATACGGGAGCCTTACATGGTCGCCACGGAGAACGACAATTTAAACGCAGTCACGATGCTGCTCAATCATTATGTATCACACACCGCTCAAATATTTGCGGATGTTCGCGCCTATTGGAGTCCCGAAGCTGTAGAACGAGTTACCGGATGGAAGCCTGACGGCTTTGCAGCATCAGGTTTTATACATCTAATTAATTCTGGACCTGCTGCACTGGATGGAACAGGTGAGCAGCAACGTGATGGCAAACCAGTAATGAAACCGCATTGGGAGATTGAAGAGCACGAGGTTCAAGGCTGTCTGGATGCTGTTCGCTGGAGACCTACTTATATGGATCAGTTTGCCGGGGGCGGATATTCGACAGATTATACGACGAGAGGAGGCATGCCTGTAACGATGAGTCGCATCAACCTCGTGGAAGGACTCGGCCCTGTGCTTCAACTGGCCGAAGGTTACACGGTGGAATTACCGGATGGAGTACATGAGCAGTTGGATTCGCGTACAACACCAACATGGCCTACAACATGGTTTGTACCGAATTTAGTAGAGAATGATCCGGTTTTCGGTGATGTGTACAGCGTTATGGAAGCCTGGGGCTCCAACCACTGTGCGGTTAGTTATGGTCATATCGGAGCTGATTTAATTACCTTGGCGAGCATATTGCGCATTCCAGTTAACATGCACAACATTGATGACAAGCTTATTTTCCGCCCCAGTGCCTGGTCTGCGTTTGGAACCAAAGACTTGGAGAATGCGGATTACCGAGCCTGCGCTGCATATGGTCCGCTATATCGCTGACTTGCTATATGATTTGGTTAATATGAAAAGGACGAAGCAGGATATCATTGAAATGTGAGTTGGCATTTCATGATTTGCTTCGTCCTTTTACATGTTTACAGGAATTTTAGCGTCCGCCGGTATCGGAATCCCAAACAGGATTATATTTCCATGGAACTTATCGCTTTGCGTATCCTTGGGATTTCCCTTCCATTGACAAATGAATACGTTTTAATTTATTTTTAAATATTGTTGACAATCTATTTTTCTAGTAACTATAATTTATATTGTTTTGCCTAATTTATTCGTCAGTCACTTTTAAGGGGTTCCACCTGTGCGCGAAGCTCCTTCTCAAGAAACTGTCTACAGCGCCTGATATCTTTGCGCCCTTAAAACTTTATCAAGGAGACTGAGTAGAATCATGAAAGTATTAATTGTGGAAGACTCGATTTTTGTGCAGAAATTGATGAGCAAGTTGATTAGCGATCATATTCCCGATTGCGAAATTCGAACGGCCACCAACGGAGAAGACGGTTACCAACTTTATCAAGATTACAAACCTGATTTGATAACAACAGATCTTTTGATGCCAGGACTGAATGGTCAGGATATGTTGCGTTTGATTCGAGAGAATGATCAGAATGTCAAAATTATTATTTTGTCTGCCGATATTCAGAAGGCTACCCGTGAGGAAGTGGAGGAGCTGGGCATTTCAGGATTCCTGAATAAACCTTTAACTGCAGAAAGAGCAGGTACATTGCTCCAAATGATTCAGGTGGCACGTTATGCTGAATGAGCTACAAAAAGATCTGCTTACTGAACTTGTCAATGTTTACGTCGGACAAGCTGCTAATATGTTATCGGAAATTGTAGACAAACATATTGTACTCAATATCCCCGAGGTTGAGCTGATCTCCATTAAAGAAGTAGACCCCGAGGATCGTAGGTACAACATTTTATTTGCGGAAGGCCATCTCTTTCGGTCATCGTTGCAGTTCGGGTATCAGTTCCAAGGCAAAGCTTTCCTGATGTTTCCTGCCGAGCAGGCAAAAGTGTTAGCGAATATGTGTCTCGGAGAATTGACAGAGAACGTGGATGCAAACGATTGTCTATTAATGGATACGGATCTCGATGTGTTGCAGGAAATCAGCAATGTGCTGCTCAATGCCATTATTGGCGAATTCGGAAATTTTCTCGAAATAAAGCTGGAGTATGTACTGCCTGATATTGAGCTGCTTCATGTTACACGAACTGACCCGCAAATTTTGCTTCAGAATGAAGTGTACATATTGGTGTTGCATACCTCCTTTTTGCTTGCGGATACAGATATAAAAGGAATTATCGTTATTGCATTGAGCATGGATTCCATCTCCAGTCTGCTGGATAAGATAAATGCTCTACTGGGAGGATAACCATGGATAATCTCATTGTACAGGCGCTGAACAAAACCAAAATGGGCATTATGATTGTCGACAAACAATTGAAAATTCTCGTGTGGAATGGCTGGTTGGAACGTTTAACAGGTATGCTCGCTGGAGACGTGCTGGGTAAAAACCTGCTCGAGATTTGCCCCAGATTCAAGGCTAATATGTATATGAACATCATACAAAATGCGCTGTATCACGGGCAGAGCAGGTTCTGCTCCAGCGCTTTACATAAATCTTTTGTCCTTCCGAAGGATGGAGGAGATGAGAGTTTTTACAGACAGAATCTGCATGTTGAACCCCTTTATGAAAATGATCACAGTTATGCACTGCTGCAGATTAGCGACACAACCAATATGAGCACTCGCGTGTACAAACTCAAAAACCTGATTAAGGAACTGGATACGGAGTATACCAAGATCAAAGTTTCCGAGAAAATCAGCAAACATCTTTCATTGCACGATTCCTTGACAGGTCTTCCTAATCGTTTAGCCTTTAAAGATCGTCTTGCATGGGCTGTCAGCAATGCGCTAAGAAGTGAGTCGCGGTTTGCAGTAATGTATGTCGATACGGACGGGTTCAAACAGATTAATGATACCTATGGTCACGATATAGGTGATCAGGTGTTAATGGAAGTTTCCCGTCGATTGAAGGGCAATATTCGTAGTACGGATTGCGTAGCAAGACTGGGAGGTGACGAATTCAGCATTATCTTGAACCAGCTTAAGGAAGATGATGATGCAGAGATCGTTGCCAGGAACTTGACTGCTGCGTTTGAAGCTCCGATTCATGTTAATGCCATTGAGATCCATCTGTCTGCCAGTATTGGCATCAGTCTGTTTCCAAAGCATGGACAAGATGCAACGGAACTTCTCAAACTTGCGGATATGGCCATGTACAGAATCAAGAAAAATGGAAAGTGTGGTTATGCCTTCTTTCATCCTGAGCTGGATCAAGTCTGGTAATATATTGTTCGTTTATAAGCATCTACTTCCCATCCTTATAAAATCTATGCTCGACTTCTCAAAGTTGCTATTCTGGCAACTTTTTTTGTTAGGCTTCATAGAGAAGCTGTTCATTAGCTCGCTTGTTAGCAGGAGTCCTTAAATAACTGACGAAGTGAAGAAAGGTAGGGTCGATACATGGGTAGAATCACGAAATAACAGACAGAGAGGATGACAATGATTGATGACGAAGCTAGAGATGGAAGAGTTGTTTACTGTGCACGTTAAGATTGAAAATTCAATTGAGCTAAAAAGCGCAGAGGGAGACTCAGTAGTGATGATTACGTTTACTGGACATGTCACCGGAACCTGTTTCGAAGGCTTCGTTCGTGAGGGAGGCGTGGATACACAAATTATTGGAGAAGCGGGAGGACGTCACAGCTTGTCAGCCAGATATATGTTACAGGGACAAGATTATACGGGGCAAGCTTGTGAGATGTACATCGAAAATAATGGGTATATCGGAGAAGTAAAGGGTGACATGCTGTTTCGCACCTCACCTCGAATTATAACCAACAGTCAGGCGTTATCATATTTGAACGTGGATGCGCTTATTGGTGAGGGTTATCCGGCGGACGGCGGTGTAAATATTAAGATTTTCAAGGTGAAGTCATAAGTTAAGTTACCGAAGGGAACGGCGGTGTGTTAGCACTTCTTGCAATACTTGATGAGACACTTTATATCTCGAAAGCGTTGTTATGGCAAACAACGCTTTCTCATGTTTAACAGCATGTATTCACGGAAGTAAGCCATGTTAATAAAGTTTGTTTTTCTCATCGTTTCAATAATCTTCGAATCAGCATAATCACTAGAATCAGAAAGACTATTGCAAATAACATACCTGGAAATCCCACACTGCTCATCATTTTTAAAACCTCCTAAAATAAACCATTAATATAACGTGTATAGTATAACATATTCATTTGGAAGCAACATACAATTTGAAATGTCAAAAAACATGTTGACTGTTCGACCAAACAGTTTTAAGATAAGGACATAAATTGACTGTTCAACCAAACAGTATCGGAGTTGAAATTAAATGTCTAAGCAACAATCCGAAAATCAAGATGAGCGCAGAAACGCCATTTTACAAGCGGCCTTTACATTGTTCGGTCAGGTAGGCTATTCCAAAGCTACCATGAAAGAAATTGCGGCTAAAGCCGGGGTGGCACAGGGACTGATCGGCTACCATTTTTATACGAAGGAAACACTTCTGGTGGAAGTTGTGCGGGAATGGATGATTAACCGCGGGATGAAGGAAGCACTGCAACAATTGGATATGTCAGCACAACCTGCAGCATTGCTCCAGCAAGCGTTGCAACACGTCGTTGAATTTCGTAAAACAAACCCGGAGTGGTTTACACTGTTAATCAGTCTCTGGACGGAAAGTGTCAGTAATGAGAAACTCGCGCACGAGTTAGTAAAGCTCTATCAAGAGATGAAATCGGGTATTCGATTAATCATTGATCGGTTGGATCTGCCTCTGGACGAAGGTGAAAAAGAAACCTTCGCAGTCTTAATTCAAGCTGTGTTCGACGGATTAACGTTACAATCGCCTGTATTGCTGTCCGCCCAGCCGCTCTCACACGAACAGGTATCTCAGGGCGTCGGGTGGATGCTAAGTGGAATAAAATCTCCCAATGGAGAACATGAAAATCAAAATAAATTACATTTAAACAAAGGAGATCAAACCAAATGACTAGATTATGGATTCGATTAGAGGGTTTGCTGGTGCTCGCAGCAGCGACAACGATTTACTTTTACAATGATTACTCCTGGTGGCTCTTCCTGCTGTTGCTTCTCGTCCCGGATGTGTTCATGATTGGCTACGTAGCTAACAATAAACTGGGCGCACTAATCTACAATGTGGGACATACGTACATTATTCCTATGGTATTTTTGGCAGCGGGGTACGTGTTGAAAATGGACGTTCTGACGTTGATCAGCTTCATCTGGATCGCTCACATTGGTATGGATCGCATGTTTGGTTTTGGTTTGAAATATGAAACGGAGTTTAAGGATACCCATCTCCAGCGTGTATAATCTAATAGGGTATCAATGATAGATTAGTATTTTTAAATAGAAACCCGAAAAAGGATGTCTCTCACATCATCGAGATGTTAGGGGACATCCTTTTTTAATTGAACAATGAACTTCTTCGTTACATCTAGCACGCCTTACACAGAACGCTTCAAGAAAGTCACAGCCATAATATAGTTGCTCCAATCATCGGAGTCACGACCATACTCACTTTCAGCCATAGTGCAGGCACACGTTTCGTAAATTTCGCTCCAACGTATGAACCGGACATCGTGCCGATTACAACCAGCAATAACAACTGCAAGTCCAGATAACCGATCCTCATATATCCGGCTCCGCCTGCTAAAGCTATGGGAATGATGACCAACATCGTTGTTCCAGCGGCATATCTCATAGGCATATTCAACAACAGCATAAGTCCTAATTGGATAAAGGGCGTGGAGCCAATACCGAACAGTCCGGATAACATACCTGTAACTACCCCAATCAATAACGCATATACCCAGTAACGCAGACCTTTTCCGAGTATGACAGTCGGTATTTCAGAACCAGCAGGGCGCCGCGAAACAAGAATCAAGCGAAGCCACAGCGCGAGTCCTGATGCAAAAAGCATAAAAGAAGTCAGCATACCAAGCCGATCCTCAGGAATATAGGATGACCATCCTGAGCTGACCCAGGCTCCTGTTGCACCGGCCAGACCAACGATCACACCGGTTTTGAGCATTGCATTACCTTCCCGGTAATGACTGATTGAACCCGAGAGCGAGGAAAAAAACATCGCAGCAAGCGCCGTCCCGAGAGCAACATGAATAGGATATCCGAATGCAACCGTCAGGATCGAGATAATGAAACCGGAACCGCCTGCGCCAACAAAACCAAGAAGAAGACCTAGCAAAAACATAACAAGCACTATATTTACCATTAACATAAGATGTCTCCAAACTCTTATTCCCCCGAAAACCATGTCAGACGTTTTCTTGACGAATAGTAATATGAATTCGATTATATCATGCATGAGCAACAAAAGCGGGGGAGTTCGCGTCTAACCCTTCATGAACTATTGAATTAAACAGGGAGTGAAATGAATTGCGTTTAATGTATAAAACCATTGCGGCGGCAGCGTTCGGTTCTATGTTGATCTGGGCGGGGAGTGCCAACGCGGAAACCACCTTTGTCGACCTCCAGCATACGCAATGGGCCAAGGATGGTATTCAGTATATGGCCAAAAGGGGCACAGTCGCAGGTTATGGCAATGGCAAGTTCCAGCCGCAGACATCTGTAACCCGAGGACAGGCCATTACCTTCTTGGTGCGTGAACTTTATCCGGATCAGCTTGAACAGCCAGTGGAAAAGCTGAAATATACCGATGTATCGATAAATCATCCTTTTTACCGTGAGATTGCCATCGCTGAGCAGCATGGGCTGGCTGGTGGATTTCCAGATGGCTCCTTTCGGCCTAATATACCGATTAGTCGGGCCGAAACGGCAGCTTTTTTGACGCGCGCATATCCGCTTCAACAAGGGACTTTGATCGCTAAGTGGACCGATACGGAGAAACATTGGGGGGCGGCGCCGATCCAGATTATGAGTTCAAACGGACTCGTTGGAGGTTATCCAGATGGGACGTATCAACCGGATCGGACGGTGACACGAGCGGAATATGCCGTATTCATGGCACGTGTCATTCAATTTGAACGTGAAGCGGCGATTCAGGCGAAGGATTGGGACAAGCTCATTTCGTATATGACCGTTAGCGAGCAGGTAGGTCAGATGCTTATGCCCGATATCAGACAATGGAACGGCAAAGCGACAACGACTGTAAACGAGGGATTGAAACGTAACCTTCAAGATCAGCATGTGGGCGGACTTATCCTTTTTGAAAAAAATATCGTGGATGCACAGCAAGTTACAACGTTTACGCATCAAATCCAAAACCAGACTGGCGATATCCCGCTATTTATTGGCATCGATCAGGAAGGAGGGGTGATTCGTCGTATTCCTGGCGGCACCAATCTCCCTGGACAGATGGCGCTAGGCGCAACGGGTGATCCTACACTGGCAGAAGCAGCCGGACGACTGACTGGAGAAGAGTTAAAAGCGCTTGGTATTCAGGTTAATTTTGCGCCTGTGCTTGATGTGAATAGCAATCCGGACAATCCCATTATCGGTATGCGATCCTTTAGCTCGAATGCGGAGCTGGTAACCCGGCTCGGCCTAGCCATGATCAAGGGACTTCATCAGTCGGATGTTGTTGGAGGCGTGAAGCATTTTCCAGGGCATGGGGATACATCCGTTGACTCTCACCTGGGATTACCTGTGCTTACACATGGACGTGAGCGACTGGACGCGGTGGAGTTAAAACCGTTCAAGGAGGTAATTAAGGAAGGTGTCGATATGATAATGACGGCACATATTGCCTTTCCGGCGATAGATAACGAGCAAGTAACCTCACGCAAGGACGGTACACCGGTTCCGCTTCCAGCTACACTATCTCGTAAGGTGTTAACCGGCTTGCTTCGTGAAGAGTTGCAGTATAAAGGTCTGATTATTTCCGATGCTTTCACGATGAAGGGGATTAGTGAGCATTTTGGTGAAACGGAAGCCGTTAGGCGTGCCGCTGACGCGGGTGTAGACATCATGCTCATGCCACAAGATGTGTCCAATGCTCATCAGGCACTCATTCAAGCTGTGAATAACGGGACACTTTCTAGCGAACGGGTGCATGAGGCGGTAAAACGTATTTTGACGGTAAAATCTAAATATCATCTGTTTGAGTCTGGTCCGTCTCTGACACAAAAGTTAAATAAGTTGAAAAGCATCATCGGATCTGATGCTCACCTTCAGGTGGAGCGTAGCATTGCGGAGCGGGCGGTTACTGTTTTGGCTGGAGCGGATGGCAAGAGCGTAGAGACAATTCGAGCCAGTGATCGAGTCGTCATCGTGGCTTCTGATGCGGATCAGGCTGAGCAGTTGCAAAAGCAACTCAAGCAAACCGCTGGTAATGCTTCCATTGAAACGGTGATGGTTGTTTTGAACTCGAATAATATGAAAACGGTGCTCCAGACCGTAAACAAGGCCGACTATGTTCTTATGGCTTCGTATCAATTCCGCAACGTAGCAAGTCAGTTTCGTTGGGAAGAGATGCAGTTATTCATCAACGAACTGAACCAACGCCAAGTCCGTTATACGTTGCTGTCTCTTGGCAATCCCTATGAGATGCTTCATTTGCACAATGTACGTTCAGCCCTTGCTGTGTATGGTAAACAGGAGCCCAACACGCTTGCTGCTATCAAGGTACTGCTAGGAAAACTTGAGGCAAAAGGCAAACTTCCAATCGATTCCGGACAGTCCGGCGAATAAACCGAATCGGATCACATTAGAAAAGATCAAGTTTCATCGTCGAAAAACCTTGCCCCTGAATAGAATCAGGTAGCAAGGTTTTTTACGCTTTACAGTGTGGCAATCGCTGAAGTTATCCACGCGTTGCCTTATTCATATCTTTGCTCTCGTAGACGCCATTTACCAGGCCTGATCCAATTATTCCGTACCACGAACGATGGGATTCTCCAATTCCACATGCCCCATCAGGCTCTCGCTTTCTTTCCCATCTACCAGAAGCTGTATGCTTTCGATTTCTTTAAACTGAAACATAGTTTGTTTCAACGTATCCAGGAAAAGAAGTTCGCCGCCAGAACCGAGCCTGGCTTCGTCGGGAATATGAATGTTTAACGTAAGTACGCCGTCGGCTTCGTGAAACTCAAGTGATTCCAGCCCGATGTCACTCCACAACGAGATATACTCCGGGTCATCCGAGCGCTGCATCTCATCAAACGCTTGTGTATATTTCTCGTTATTGTTTGAAAATTCAATTTGAGCTTTTTTGGTTTTGACTTGCGTGAGTTCCGAGTCCACATAACCCACCTCAATTTCCTGTGATTCTTTTTTCTCGGCATCTGGTGCAGAGGGGGAAGAGCCGTTAGATGGAGTCGTATTAGGTGCAGGCTCCGCATTCCCAGGGTCTGTAGCCGGTTTATTGCCGCAACCGGCAAGGATGAGCAATACAGCCGTAAGATAGAGCAGGAGCATAATATTTGTCTTTTTTTTCATCAAAGCACATCCTTATCTTCACATTCAGTTCTCAATTACATTCACTGTTCATTGCGATTGGTGTAAAAACTCCTTGATTCCATCCACGATAGCCTGAGCTGCTTTATTCTGAACGCTGTCGGAAAGCATTGTTTGTTCTTCAACGAGATTGCTTAGAAATCCAATTTCAAGCAGTACAGCGGGCATCGTTGTATTGCGAAGCACTTCCAAATTGCCGTTCTTAACCTTGCGATCCTTAAAGCCTAACGCTTCTATGAGATGTCTGTGTACGATATCTGCCAGTTCTTTACTGCTGCTTCGTTTGTAATAGTACGTCTCGGTGCCTGTGGTCTGTGGTGAGGCTTTCACGCTGTTTCCATGGATGGATACAAACACATCCGCGTTTAACGTGTTAGCCAGCTGCACCCGCTCTGGGCGGGTAGGGTAAACGTCTGTGTCACGTGTCATTACAACTTCAATATCCGGCTCCTGAATTAGAAGAGCTTGAACTTTGAGAGCTAGCGGCAACGTGAAATCTTTTTCTTGTGTGTTGGAGATACCGATGGTGCCTGGGTCTTTGCCACCATGCCCGGGATCAATGACAACGATTTTTTTGCCACCTTCATTTCCAACGGGGCTGATTGGAACGCCGATCGTAGGTGTAAGCGCTAAGTCAAGAATTAGTTTGCCACTGACATATTGAGAGTTGACCTGCACATCGCTCAAATTATTCAACTCAATGACAACTCTAACTTGAGCCGGATCATTTTTGAAAAGGGCATATCGAATTTCTGTTACATTTGAAATACCGCTAACATCAAGCTTACCCATCGTGCCCTGCTGTAATGTTGACCCGATATCTCCAAAGGTGGTATTCGGCAGATCAACCACGATACGATCAGGATTGGATAGTCTGGTGATCTGTGGCGTAACCTCTTTGTCAACAGATACAACAAGCTGCTGATTAGCAAAGCTGAGATCATTAACTTTGCCCCATACGATGTTATTTCCTACGCCTGGAACAGTGGGTGCAGGGGATGGCTCAGCAACAGGAGGAACTTCAGTGCTTGTCAGGCCAACAATTTTTTCTTTGTTATTCCAGCTTACGGACAGTCCCATCTCTTCACTAACAAAACGAAGGGGAACAACGACCGTATTTTTGATTAATTTCGGTGCCGTGTTCAGAGTTACTTTTTCATTCTGAACCCTAGCTTCTTTCTTGCCTACGTTGAGAGACAGGATCTTGGCATTTTGTTCAATGCTCACATTCTGACTCTTCTGATCCCATTTCACGTTGAATTTCAAATTCTCAGCAACAACACGAATGGGAATCATGACATTGTTGTTTACATTGACAACTTCGACATCTGACGGCAACACAAGCTCCTGACCGTCCAATATAATTTTAGTTTGCGGGGCAGCTTGTCCCACATTGGGCAGGACAATCAGAAAAAATAAACTGAACAAGAGTACACTTACGAATTTTCTCATTTCACACCTCAATTTAATTATGCTTGTGACAATATTCTACATTTATGCGAATTGTTCCTGCTACGTGCTTCATTCTTTTTTAATAAATTACATCCTATTTTGACGTAGCAAGGGAAGACGTGGAGACCAAGCTACGACAGGAATTATGAGTTAAATACCGGCTTCTCGCGATGCGAATATTAATGAATTTGGATGAAAATGACATTGACAGTCAACCATTTTTACAAAATAATAGAATGTAATTGAATACTGGTACCTTTAATTCAGTCCAGAGAGGCTGGCAAGGGCAGCGGATTTTGTAATCACGCGAGAATCAGAGCATTTCCTGCACAGGAATGTTCTGTGTCTTCGCGCGGATTATGATGCATAAAGAGGCTACTTGTCAGCGTATAAGCGTGACAAGTAGCCTCTTTTTCTGCTTTTTTTATGGTATCAGAACACTTTTAACTGGAGGGTTTCTGATGAGCAAACAAGATCAAGAGTTTTCATGGCAAGAGGTGCCGAAGGCACAGCGCAATCATTTCTGGAAGACGTTATCCGTCATGCTTGGATTCACGTTTTTCTCGGCTAGTATGCTGGCTGGTGGGACACTTGGTGTCAGCCTCACCTTTATGGAATTTATGGCGATCGTGCTGGCAGGTAATCTGGTGCTTGGCATCTACACCGGGGCGCTGGCGCATATCGCTGCCAAGACAGGATTGTCCACCCATTTGCTGGCGAAATATTCGTTTGGTGAAAAAGGATCTTATCTACCTTCCTTCTTGCTCGGTTTTACACAGGTCGGATGGTTCGGGGTTGGGGTAGCGATGTTTGCCATTCCGGTTGCCAAAGCGATGGACTGGAACGTATACCTGCTTATCGTTGTATTCGGTCTGGCCATGACCGCATCCGCGATCTTCGGTATGAAGTCTCTTGTTATTCTTGGTTATATTGCAGTACCTGCCATAGCGATTCTCGGAGGGTACTCCATGTTTGAGGGAGCTGGCTCGCTGGGCGGGCTACAAGGGTTGCTGGATTACACGCCAACACAGACGCTTACCGCGGCCGCAGCGCTCACCATCTGTATCGGTTCTTTCATAAGCGGCGGGACGCTCACGCCAGACTTTGCACGTTTCTCCCGGACGTCGCGGCAGGCGGTTACGGCGACGGTGATTGCATTTTTCCTCGGTAACTCACTCATGTTCTTGTTTGGAGCTGTCGGCGCAATGGCGTACAATCTGGCTGACATATCAGAAGTGATGTTCCTGCAAGGGTTACTTATTCCAGCAATTATCGTACTGGGCCTCAATATCTGGACAACCAACGACAATGCTTTATATGCTTCGGGTCTTGGTTTTGCCAACATTACGAAAATATCGAAAAAATTCTTTGTTATCGTTAACGGGATCATCGGGACCGTATTTGCGATGTGGATGTACAACAACTTCGTGGGTTTCCTGAATGTGCTCGGCGCAGCAATTCCCTCGATTGGAGCAATCATCATTGCGGACTACTTCATTGTAAAACGCAGATCGTATGCACCATTTGCCGACATGAATTTCAAAAAAGTAAACTGGGTCGCTATGGTTGCATGGGCTATAGGTGTAGCATTTGCGCAACTGGCTCCCGGTGTAACACCGCTTAATGCGCTGATCGGTACAGCCGTAGCGTATGTAATCCTCATGGCTATCGTGTCCATGACATCATCCAAAGAAAAGGGGAAAACACATGATTATACAGAACGCAAAATTGCGGGGTAAAGAAGGCCTCTGGAATATCGTCTTTAGAGACGGGAAGTTTGAGCAGATTACACAAGATCCACAGCCAGCTTCGGGTACAAATGAAGAGACACTAGATGCAGGCGGAGCACTGGTGTTGCCACCATTCATTGAACCACATATTCACCTGGATACAACGCTGACAGCAGGGGAGCCGGAGTGGAATCTGAGTGGTACGTTGTTCGAAGGTATCCAGCGCTGGTCGGAGCGAAAAGCATTTCTGACCCATGAGGACGTGAAAACACGTTCCAAAACAGCTTTGAAATGGCAGATGGCGCAAGGCATTCAGCATGTGAGAACACATGTGGATGTGACAGATCCAAGCCTGATCGCCGTTAAAGCGATGCTTGAAGTGAAGGAAGAATTGGCACCGTACATCGATATTCAATTGGTTGCTTTCCCGCAGGAAGGCATTCACTCTTATCCAAACGGTGTGGAGCTGCTGGAAGAATCACTTAAAATGGGCGTGGACGTTGTCGGCGGCATTCCGCACTTTGAGTTTACACGTGAGTATGGCGTTGATTCCATGAGAGTTGCTTTTGACCTGGCTGAAAAATACGACCGTCTCATTGATATTCACTGTGATGAAATTGATGATGAGCAATCCCGTTTCATTGAAGTTGTTGCCAAGGAAGCGTATGAACGAGGGCTAGGCTCACGTACTACAGCAAGTCACACCACTGCAATGGGGTCATACAACGATGCATACACATACAAGCTGTTCCGGCTGCTCAAGATGGCCAATCTGAACTTTGTATCCAATCCGCTGGTAAACATTCACCTGCAAGGACGCTTTGACACGTATCCGAAGAGAAGAGGGCTGACACGAGTGAAGGAGCTGCAGGAAGCGGGCTTGAACGTTTGCTTCGGCCATGATGATATCTTCGATCCATGGTATCCGCTCGGTACGGGCAATATGATGCAAGTGCTTCACATGGGTATTCACGCTTCACAGTTGCTGGGTTACGACCAGATTGTGAATTCCATCGATCTGATTACAAAAAATAGTGCCAAAACACTGCACATTGAAGATCGTTACGGTATTGAAGAAGGCAAGCCAGCAAACTTCATTATTATGGAAGCAGAGAATGAATACGAAGCGGTGCGCAAACAGGCAGCGGTTCTGTACTCCTTCAGAGAAGGACGTAAAATTGCGGAAACAAAACCGCGTGATACATCCATTACTCTGGATGGTAGCGTAGAAAAGGTTACCTTTAATAAATAAATAGTGTGAAAGTTATCTCCTTGATACAGGTTTAAACCCTCTATGTTCTAGGTGGTGTTGACTCTGTATCAAGGTTTTTCTTTTTGGGATCGAAAAATAAATAGGATATATTGTAATAATTTGAATTTACTTCAATATAATCATCGTTTATACTAGATTCAACCCGGGCGAAGTGCTAGAAACATCATAATGATAGAGTTTAATCTATTCATCTATGTAAGCGCTTTTATCGGAAGGTGATTTTGGTTAAGAGAGGAGGCGGAGCGAAGTACGGCAGTAAGCCATTTCGATTGAACCATAAAGAATATGATGTTAACCAATTAACTGGAGGTGTATTCATGTTTAAATCCAAGCTCATTAAAGCTGCCATGTCTGTTGCCCTTTTAGGTTCGTTATTCGCTATTCCTCCACTGCCTTCTGCGACTGCAGCCGATGCCCGTTGTCCTAACGGTTATGTAGGTCTGACTTTTGATGACGGCCCTTCCAACAATACCAACAATATACTTAATGCACTGAAACAGTCGGGTCTGCGCGCTACCATGTTTAATACCGGACAAAACTCGCAAAACAATCAAGCTTTGGTTCGTGCGCAGGTATCCGCCGGCATGTGGATTGCCAACCATTCCTATACGCATGCGGATATGACGAAGCTGAATACTTCTCAGATGGCATCTGAGATTACACGTACACAGCAGACCATTCGTTCCATTACCGGTTCATCACCTTCACTCTTCAGACCCCCCTATGGTGCTACCAACGCAACGGTGAAATCGGTCATTAGCCAGAACGGTTTGAGAGAAGTGTTGTGGAATGTCGATTCACAGGATTGGAATGGAGCGAGTGCCTCCCAGATAGTAGCTGCGGTGAATCGTATGGCAAGTGGAGATGTTATTCTAATGCATGATCAGTACCAGACAACACTTCAGGCTATTCCTCAGATTGCTCAAAATTTGAAAAACCGAGGCCTGTGTGCCGGTATGATCTCTCCATCCACCGGAAGAGCCGTTGCACCGGATGGGGCAACGAACAATCCACCTGCAACGACGGTGAGAATCGAAACAGAAAATATGACCAAGAGCGGACAGTATACTGGCAATATCAGCTCTCCGTTCAACGGTGTTGTCTTGTATGCGAATAATGACGCCGTGCGGACGACACATAACTTCTCAAGCGGGACGCATTCATTCGCATTGCGAGGTGCGTCGAATAATGCCAATATGGCCAGAGTGGATCTAAAGATTGGCGGGCAGACGAAAGGTACGTTTTATTTTGGAGGCAGCAGTCCCGCAGTGTATACGCTGAATAATATCAGTCATGGCACCGGAAATCAGGTGATTGAGCTGATCGTAACAGCAGATGACGGTACATGGGACGCATATCTCGATTATTTGGAAATAAGTTAGTTTGTGAATCAACCCGTTTAAAGCGGGGCACTTTACCGTTAATGTTAATATGAATGGGCTATTTCAATGACACGCACTTGGTAGTGTGTTGTCAGCGAAATAGCCTTTTTTGCGTGTTTTGCAAGCGGAGATAAAAAAAGTGAAAACAAAATGTGACCAAATGTCGTCCGTAAGAGTGTTTAGGGTATAAAGGAGGGCACAACAACCATGCAGCAAACCATATCCCAACCAAGTGATGAAGTCACGAACATCTATGATACATACGCGGATACGCTGTTCCGGATTGCAATGGTTCACCTCGGCAGGCGGGAAGACGCGGAAGAAGCCACTCAGGATACGTTCATTAAATGGATGGAAAAAGCGCCTTCGTTCAACGATGCGGAACATCAAAAAGCATGGTTGATCCGGGTGATTACCAATCATTGCAAATCCCTGCTCCGTAAAGGCTGGCGTAAACGGGAAGTCAAGCTGGGAACCGTGGAACCCGTCATGATGGATAATCCTGAAGATCAGGCTTTGATTGAACTGGTGTTGTCTCTGCCCGTGAAATATAGATCGGTAGTTCATCTCTATTATTACGAAGACTATGGCATCCGGGACATTAGCCAAATTTTAGAGATTAGTGAATCAGCTGTGAAGATGAGATTACAACGGGGGAGACAACTATTAAAAGTGGAGCTTGAGGGGGAGGAACAACCATGAACGAACAACAATTCAAACAACGATATAAGAAAGCGGTGGATCAGATGAAACCAGATGACCAGATGAAAAAAAGAATCGAACAGAACGTGAATGTCCAGCGTCAACCCACGAAACGTCCTCGTAAATCGTTGTACATCGTCGCAGCAAGCATTGTTGTCGCCGCCAGTATCGGACTTGCAGCACCAACCGTCTGGCAGCAATGGGGTGGAACGACTGCACCTGCAAAAGAGACTGCGTTAAATAATGGAGAGGTTAACCAAGGAAAGGTTACCAAAGGAGAGACTGCGATCAAAACTGAAAACTCAAATATTGTTCCCGTCGAGATTCCGAAGATTGAGTTACCCAGTGATGATAAGAATGTTAAAGCAAGTATGATCGGATTAGTTGTTTATCAAGGTAACGCCTACACCGAATCTGCGACAACGGTGGATGCTGCAGATGCCTTGGCGCTACGAGGTGAGAAACTGGGCAAAACGACTGGTGGCATCCATGAGCTAAGTGGTAAGGATGACTACAAAGAGCTGGCCTCGACGATTGGTACAGCAGATATTTACACCGTGAACGGATACGATTCTGATTTTCGGATTATGTCTTATACGGAAATAGACGGACAAGTTTACGCCCAATTGTTCGATAAAACCAATGGTATGTCGATTAGCAGCGGCACAGATCTAATTGGCAAGCTTAACATCGAGGGTCATGTGACTGCAGCGCAGTGGGAGAGCTTCGATAGCTGGAATAATGGGCTGGGGCAGCTACAGCAGCTTCCGGCAGACGAGTCACTGAACCGTTTTATTGAAGCATTGTACAAAGCAACACCGGTTGCAACAAGTTCTGAACTGGAAGAACGTCTCTATGGCAAAGAAGATCGCAAAATGATTTATTTGACCCTGAAAGATAAAACAAAGGTTCAGCTTGTGTTGTTCGGTGAGGAAGGCATGGTGCGTTACGGTCATGTACCTGTATTTTTTGAAGTAGAGCAGGGGGCGTTTCAGCAATTATGGAACAGTCTTAAGTAATAAAAGAGCTGCTTGGGTGAGCAGAATGAGCTATTCAGTATGTAGAACGAGTTACAGTATAAAAAGAGAGCAGCCATCTGGCTGCTCTTTTTTATGCATATATGGTCGAATAGTCAGCAAAATGGTTCTCAATGAAGACCTAGAAGGTTATACACTTCTCATGTAACAGTCTCATGAACTGCTTAAGGGCACTGCTGACATATCGATTTTCACCACGAACAAATGTGGTAGTGGTTGGTGTAAATACATCAGATAGATTGTGTAACGTGTATGCCTCAGGTTTATTGTGAACAACGCTACAGGGCATAATTGTCACAGCGATCCCGGATTCTACACAGTTAAGTAAATTTTCCATTGTACTGACTTCAATCAATTTTTTGGCCGAAAGTTCTTCTTCCGCTAAAAACTTTTCTGTAAGCTCACGATACGGGCACCCTTGGGGAAAGACAACCCACGAAAGCTGACAAAACGATTCCAGAAGCGTATCCGTTCGTTTCGAGATGATGTGAACCGTATCCTGCATCTCATATTCCACCTTTAATCCTTCCTTCACGCAGGCCCCGCTAATGAAAGCACCATCCAGTTCAGAAGACTGAATTTTATGCCTTAGCACTTTGGGGGAGGTGGCGTTCACCAGCGAAATGGACACGTCCGGATAAGTCATCTGATACTCATTCAAAATCTCCATGAAACGACGTGAAGCGGCGGTTTCGACGATTCCGATTTTCAACGTACCCGATGGTTCCTCCGGATCGATCATCTCTTGTTGCAAATCATGTAGCAGACCTCGAATCCGTGCCGCATAAGCAAGAAACTGCGTTCCTTTTTCCGTGGGTATCACCCCTTTGGAAGAACGGTTAAACAATTGAACCTGGTATTCTTCCTCCAGTTTTTTGATCCGTGTTGTGACATTAGACTGGGCATAGTTTAGTTCTTTGGCTGCTTGTGAGATTTTGCCCGAGCGTCCAACGGCCAGCATAATATCAATATCAG
Organism: Paenibacillus sp. NN59; assembly: GCF_057597225.1. Lineage (NCBI taxonomy): Bacteria > Bacillati > Bacillota > Bacilli > Caryophanales > Paenibacillaceae > Paenibacillus > Paenibacillus sp. NN59. The sequence goes on from NZ_CP199678.1 coordinate 3,299,588, forward strand.
ATAGTTCCATGACAGCCTCCCGAACAGCAATTTTTAAGCGGAAAAAGAACGATAGTTCTTCGTAATTTCTTTAAGTAAAGGTATCACTCTGAGTGATATCCTTATATATTCTAATCATTTTACGATATGTCTTATCCGTTCTACAATAACTTTAATTCAAACAGAGAAGAGGAAATGACATGTCTAAAATCAATTTAAATTTGTTTCAACCTGCAACGATCAACCAATGGAAGCTTCGCAACCGTATCGTCATGGCTCCGCTCACTAGAGGTTTTGCATCAGATGCGGACGGAACGGTAACCGATGAAATCGCTGCTTATTACGAACAACGAGCTAGAGATGGCGTGGGTTTGATCATTACGGAAGGGATTAATCCGATGCTTTCAGGCAAAGGAACCTACGGGGTACCTGGATTATATACGGACGCACAGACCTCTTCTTGGAAAAAGGTAACGGAAGCTGTTCATCGACACGGCGGTACGATCATCGCACAATTATGGTATGTGGGTCGCCTTTCGCATTCCGACTTAATTGGAAGGAAACCCCAGGCCCCTTCAGCCATACAAGCGGAGGGGAAGGTGCATAAACTTCACAAGCCCTATGAATGCCCTCAAGCCATGACTCAAGGGGAGATCGAGAATGTTGTCTATCATTTTCAGATGGCTGCGCGCACTGCCGTTTTAGCGGGGTTTGACGGGATCGAGCTCCATGCAGCACATGGGTATCTGATTGACCAATTCATCAATGAGCGTACGAACAAACGAACAGATCAGTATGGTGGCGGTCTTCAGGAGAGACTTCGCTTTTTGAGAGAGATTATTGAGGCGGTGAAAAAAGAAATCAGCGTAGAACGCATAAGCATCCGGTTTTCCGAAAAAAAGGATGACGATCCTTCTTATTCATGGGCCTCTAGAGTCGAGACTCTCCACGCCTATCTGGCGCTGTTTCGTGAAACGGGCATCACCATTCTGCACCCTTCAACCGAAAGTTATGCAAGTGTCTGGTTAGATGGACTTAACTTCCATCAGGCCATTCGGACACAATGGGAGCACATGATTATCGGAGTAGGGAATCTCAGTCTGGAGAGGGCGGAAGAGGCAATCAATGACGGTGTAATTGATCTGGCTGCTTTTGGTCGACCCTTCATTGCCAATCCGGATTTGGTACAAAGATGGACAACAGGACTTCCGCTAACTACGTATGATGCCACAAGACATTTATCCGTTTTGAAGTGAATTTGATCCTTGCTGCATATTTTTCTTACCCCATAACACCATCGATTCAATTAAAGGAACCAGTTCTTTACCGGATGGTGTGAGTGAATATTCGACTCTTGGCGGAATTTCGTTATATTGCTCCCGATGCACGATTCCGTATTGAATCAAATCTTTCAAACAATTGGTTAACATTGTTGGTGTGATGCCCGGCAGTCTTCTTTTTAATTCGTTATATCGAATAGCGTCATCTTCACTTAGAATCGCCAGAATTGGCAGATTCCACTTGCCACCAATCACTTGAAATGCATAAGTAGCCGGACAGAGTTGTTCAAAATTAAAATCATATTTCACACAAAAACCTCCAAGCCAAAGTTGTTGTTCCGGTCCATTAGTATACTTTTTGATACTTAGTCAGAAAAAGAATCGTACTTGTTCTGTAGATTGTAGATATTATAATCATACTAACACAAAGTCAATTCAATAGATAAGATCAAAAAGGATGGGATAATGATGAGTAATGAATCCATGATGTGTGATTTGGAAACGGGTGTATGTGGTGTAAGTGATGAAGAAGAAATGCAAGTGATTAATCTAAAGCAGGAAGAGAAAAAAATAACACTTTATTATGCTACAGACCCCATTTGCTCACACTGCTGGGCACTGGAACCTGTGTTGAATCGTTTTATAGAAGAGTACGGTCATTATTTTAATGTGGAGACCAAAATGGGTGGTTTGCTAGCGAGCTGGGAAGGGTTCTCTGATGGGGCAAATGGCATTTCGAAACCTGCAGATGTGGCAGGGCATTGGAGAGAAGTAGGTGAGCACTCACGGATGCCGATTGACGGTTCCGTTTGGCTTGAGAACCCAATCCAGTCATCCTATCCGCCTTCTCGTGTGTTTAAAGTCATAGAGCGCATGTATCCTGGGAAAGAACAAGCCTTTCTAAGAGTTGCACGTGAAGCCGTATTTGCGATGAATCGAAATATTGGAGAAGATGATGTGCTGATTGAGCTTGTGAATGGGCTAGGGCTGAATGGAAAAGAAATCGTGGCCAGTGCTGCTCAGCAATCTGCACAAGACTTGTTGGAAGAAGACTTTGAGATGACTGCCCGGCTAGGCGTAAGAGGTTTCCCATCCATTATTATTGTCAACAAGGAGCAGCAAGGCATTAAAGTGGTTGGGGCTCGCCCTCTGGAAACCTACGTTCAAGCGCTACAGCAGATTCTGGATGAAGCGCCGAAGCCGAAGAAGATTGCTACATTGTCTAACAAAATCAAAGAAGGACATCTTCTGTTCTCTAGAGAAATTGAAGTACTGTATGACGTAGAGAAGGATCGTGTGGAGTCATTTGTACAATCTGAATTAGAAGAGGGCACCTACCAAGTAAGGCATATCTTAAATGAAATGGCTGTTCAGCGGGTGTAACTGACTCAGGAAAAAGATAGAAATAGAATTAGTACATTTATCCATGTGTTATTGCAAATTCCTCGAGGTCTGTATTCAAAAAAAGTCACATTAATACATGTGGATATGAGTTGGTTTATATATGAAGTGTATCTCTGATCTGAATCCACACCGTAAAATAAATGTATTTTATTAGTTCACTTGGTCTGGTCTGATATTGAAGTAAAAGCAGCTAACTTGGATGGTAGCTGCTTTTTTCAGGTTATCTGTTTTTAAATAAATAGACTGCTTTAAAACAGGTTCTTGAAATATACCAGATGATCCGTCCATTCCTCATGTTCATAGATAAAACCTTTGCGAATACATTCAAACTCCAAACCGACACTTTCAGCCAGCTTGATGGAGGGCAGGTTATCCAGGTTGATATGTGCTTCCAAACGGTGGAATTTTAAAGACTCGGCTGCAATACGGAGGACCTGACGTACCGCTTCTTTGCCGTATCCTTTTTTCCAGTGCTGATTGTGAATCGTGTACCCAAAGCTCGCCCACTGAAAAGGTTCTCTCGCCAAGGTGGCAATATCGATCATGCCCAAGTGAGTGCCATCTTCTTTGCGGAAAACTCCAAAGACATATACTTTATCGTTAAACGCCAGTTCCTGATGTCTTGCTACCAGACGCTCGAACCATTCTAATGTACATTCGCTCATATCCATTTTTCCAGGATCGTGTCGATGCTGGGAGGGAGAACGGCTCTCGAATTCGTGAAGCCAGTTCTCGTAATCTTTATCTTGTAGTGGGCGGATCACGAGTCTTTCGGTTTCTGACATATAATCGAATTTATTTTTAATATTACTCAATAGAACATCTCCTTACACTATGCATCGTTATTAATCGTTATTAATCGTTATGAATTGCATGTCTCTCTGTCGGAGGACAGAAGTAACTCTAGTGTAACACAGATCATTTCTAATATTGGTTGGATAATCTCTCAAGGATTCAAACTCAATCAATGAGCAATCAGCTAATATCATTAACACGGCATATCACGGCTAAGCTAGATAATGCAATAGCCCTAAAGGGTGATTGTGCCTATTTTCACGAAGTTGTCAGAAAGAGTTGAGCCTTTCTTGAACGTTTAACAACGAAGACGTATCAGCGATTGAATTGCTTAAAATTAAGGATATAATAATTTTGATTAATAGGTTTAAGCCAATGATTAAGACGCTGTGTGATCAGAGGAAAATGGACATCCAACCTAGGATAACGTTTAATGTCGTTTGCAGGATTAAATGCACTGGACATGTGGCAACCTATCCTTGTATTTTGGTTTGTGATTTTTTTCTCATAAGTTATTGGAATCGTTTGCCTATAACCAACTTGCGATTCGCTTGAAAGCTAACAACTAACTAATTTACACAAAAACGGAGAGGACAGAAAAAACCTGAAAAAGCGGAGCTAAAAGCTTTCTGAAAGAAAGCTAGCATCGGAAGCATACGCTTCGCCTTTATCACCGGATTTTCCCTTTAAAAAGGGAATCAAAAAAATCTGGGGATAACAGCGATTGTAAGGTTATTCTGTCATCGGAGTGGATGTGTAAAACAGAAGAAGCAATGAATGGAATTTGAGAGGAGGCAATACAAAATGGCAGTCGATACGGTGTTATGGAGCAGACTCGTAACGGGTCTGACACTTGGATTTCACGTTATTTTTGCAACACTTGGTGTGGGTATACCTTTGATGATTGCGATTGCTGAATTTATCGGTATTCGGAAGAAAGACCCCCACTACATACTTATGGCGAAAAGATGGTCACGAGGTTTTGTCATTTCGGTGGCTGTGGGGGTGGTGACAGGTACAGCGATATCGCTACAGCTGGCCCTGGTGTGGCCGAATTTTATGAAGCTGGCTGGTAATGTCATTGCATTGCCGCTATTTATGGAAGTGTTCGCCTTCTTTTTCGAAGCGATCTTCCTGGGCATTTACCTCTATACATGGGATCGATTCAAAAACCCGTATATCCACTGGCTACTTACAATTCCCGTTGTTGCCGGAGCAGGGATGTCCGCAGTTTTCATCACAACCGTGAACGGATTCATGAACCAACCGGAAGGATTTGTGATGCAGGCTGGTCAATTTACAGCGGTTAATCCCGTGCAAGCCATGCTGAATACAGCAACGTTCTCTAAAGTGTTCCATGTCTTAAGCTCGGCTTATCTGACAGGAGCGGCTTTGCTCGCCGGGATCGCGGCTCTTGCGATGTTGAAGAGAGGGGTATCTGCTTACCACAAGAAAGGCCTAAACCTGATGATGGCCGTAGTTCTGGTATTCAGTTTGCTGAACACACTTGCTGGAGATGTATCTGCAAAGTTTTTGGCTGAACACCAACCGGAGAAATTGGCAGCAGCAGAATGGCATTTTGAGACAGAGAGCGGCGCGGATTTGATCCTACTCGGCTGGCTGAATGCAGAACATGAGATTATAGGTGCTTTACATTTGCCCAAACTACTTAGTTTTCTGGCCTTTGGAGACTTCAATGCAGAAGTCACAGGGCTGAACGAATTTCCACCCGATGAACAACCGCCACTACTGGTGCATTATCTATTCGATTTAATGGCTGGCATCGGATTTGCTCTACTGGCCATCTCCAGCCTATATTTCCTGTTTGTGTTATGGAAGAAGCGTAATCCGCTGAACAAATGGCTGCTTGGCCTAGTTGCACTCAGCGCACCGCTTGCTTTCCTCGCTGTAGAGATGGGCTGGTTCTATGCCGAAATCGGGCGGCAGCCATGGATTATTCGTGGGTACATGCGTGTCGAAGAAGCCGCCACATCTTCTCCGAGTGTGCGAATTTTATTTTTTGTTTTCTTGCTTTTGTATATCGTGCTTGGTGTAATCTGCGTTCTCGTGTTGAAACGTTTGTTCAATAACAATCCTGCTGAGCTAGAAATGGAGAAATGGTTGCAGGCCAAGCCAAATAAAACGGCAACAGTTGCAGAGAAAGGAGAGCCATCCCCATGAGTTATGAGTTAATTGGTATTTCAGTGCTCTGGCTGTTCCTGTACGGATATCTGATCGTTGCTTCCATTGATTTCGGGGCTGGATTCTTTGCCTTTTATGCACGTCTAACGAAACAGGATCATCTGATTAACCGTTTGATCTCTCGTTATCTATCGCCCGTATGGGAGATTACGAATGTATTTTTTGTCTTTTTCTATATTGGTATCGTTGGATTTTTCCCAGATACGGCCTCTTATTATGGCGCAGCCTTGATCGTTCCCGGAAGTATCGCCGTTATACTTTTAGCAATCCGTGGCTCGTTCTATGCTTTTGAGAATTACGGTTCCAAAAACAACATCGTGTACCTGTTTCTATATGGGGCAACGGGTTTGTTGATTCCGGCATCTCTGTCCGTAGCCCTGACCTTGTCGGAAGGTGGTTTCATTCTGAAGCAGGGAGAGACGGTTTCACTGGATTACTGGGCGTTATTCACCAACCCGTTATCCTGGAGCATCGTTGGACTAGCGATTGTCTCTGTATTGTTTATCAGTGGAACTTTTCTAACCTTCTACGCCTCACGGGCTGAAGATCAAGGTGCCTTGAAGCTCATGCGGAATTATTCCTTATTTTGGAGCACACCTACGATTATTTTAGCGCTGACTGCATTTATATATTTGGGTCAGCACAATGAACGTCATTTTCAAAATATGATGGATCTCTGGTGGCTGCTCGCCTTATCCGTCGCTTTCTTCATGGTTGCCATGTGGCTGCTGTATAACGAACGCCGCTACGGACTTGCTTTTATTTGCATCATGCTACAGTTTTTCTGTGCGTTCTTTGCCTATGGCATCGGTCAGTATCCATACATCCTTGATCCGTACATCACGATTCAGAGCAGTGCTACCTCGCCAGCTATGGGTTTCGCATTGGTTGTCGTCTTTATCGGAGGATTATGTCTGCTCATTCCATCTCTGATTCTGGTGTTCAAACTGTTCCTGTTTGATGCGGATTATGTCAAAGGAAACAAATAAAAAGGAGGGTCGCCCTGTGAAAAGGCAAAGGAAAGAGCGAACCAAACAGCAAGGAAAACAGTCGGGTCGGCAAAAATCGATTCTGATTCAACAGCAGATGTCTTTACTTCGAAAAAACAGACTTCTCCTTATGGCCTTTTCACTGGCACTTAGTGCAGCGATTATAAGCCAGGCTGTATTCATGGCAGAAGCTGTACAGCTTATTTTTGTAGAAAAGGCGTCCTTATCATTGATCATGCCGCTTCTCGGGTTATTACTCACCGTTATGGCTCTACGTACGCTGTTAACATACGGCAACGGGAAAGTTGGTTTGCATATGGCTGCACGTGCCAAAACCAATATGCGTGCCAAGGTGTTACAAAATCTGACTCACGCTTCCATGTTCTCTGCATTGCAGGGACAGACAGGAGGCAAGGTCAGCGTTGCCCTGGACGCCGTCGATGAGGCGGACAGCTATTTCAGTCAGTACATGCCACGTATGATGGAAGCTTCGATGATTCCGATTGTGATTCTGGTTGTTGCCTTCACACTACATGCCAACACAGGCTGGATTCTGTTGTGTACAGCACCGTTTATTCCATTGTTCATGATTCTCGTTGGTTTGCAGACCAAGAATAAATCTGAAGAAAAGTATGCACAGCTGGCGGAGTTTTCCGGCACGTTCCTCGATTCGCTTCAAGGTCTGGTGACATTGAAAATATTCGGACGGGTGAATCGTCAGCAACAAGAGATCGAACGCAGCAGTCTGGGTTATCGGGATAGCACGATGAGCATTTTGAAGATTGCTTTTACGAATACGTTTATGCTTGAAGCGATTGTCATGTTAAGTATTGGTATCGTTGCGTTAGAGCTTGCCATTCAGCTACTCGTGTATAAATCAATGACCTTTCATACCGCTTTTCTGTTGTTGTTGCTCGTTCCCGAGTTCTACAGTTTGTTAAAAAATACAGGTACCGCCTTTCACAGCGGTCGAACAAGCATGGGCGCTATTCGTAAGGTGGAGCAACTAATTGCGGAAAGCGAACAACGAAAAGAGAATTCACAGCCTAAGGAAGATGAGGAAAAGTCGTCACATCAGCAATTATTGACCGGACCTGCGTCAACGAAGTCAGATATGCCTTCATTCATTGAATTAAAAAATGTCCGGTTTCACTATGTCCCAGGTTCGTTTGCACTTGAAACGGGACATGTATCGATAAAACCAGGAGAAAAGCTCGCCATTGTTGGTCCAAGCGGCTCAGGTAAAACAACCTTATTAAGCCTGATCTCCGGTTTGGTACATCCAACCTCGGGAGAAGTTTGCATTAACGGTAGACCGCTTGTACAAATCAACGAGGCCGACTGGTTTGAACAGATCAGTTATATTACACAGCATCCCTATATTTTTGCAGGCACATTAGCCGAAAATATAGCTATAGGTTCAGGAAGTAATGAACCCCCAGCGGAGATAGAAAAAGCGGCTGAACAAGCTGGACTCACTTCACTTATTGCTCAACTGGAAAAAGGATTGGATACCCCTGTTGGGGAAGGAGGACGTGGACTTTCGGGTGGAGAAAAACAAAGATTAGCTCTCGCTCGCGCTTTTCTGAAAAAGCCTGCCCTCATCCTGTTTGATGAACCAACAGTTGGACTCGACCTGCGTACCGAACAGATTCTGCAACGTTCTATCGCAGCATTGTCACAACAGGCCACCATCATTACGGTTGCACACCGATTGTATACGATTCAGCAAGCGGACCAGATTTGGTTCATGTCGGATGGTGAACTTGCAGATTCGGGAACACATCAGGAGCTACTAGAACGAGTACCTGGATATGCCGAAATGGTGCAAATTCAGAGAACAGGAGGGATCGCATGAAAGAGTTAGCTGTTCTGTCCAAGGCGATGCTGCAGGAACGTAAAGACATTTTGCTTTCTATCTTATGCGGATTCATTGCAGGCACAGCAGGTGTAGCCCTTTTCTCCGCAAGTGGGTACCTCATCTCGCAAACGGTATTTGCACCGCCACTGTACACCTTGATTGTTCTAACGTCGATGGTCAAGCTGCTTGGATTCGTGCGAGCGGCTAGCCGTTATGGGGAGAGACTTGCTTCTCACCGGGCAACCTTTTCTATCCTCAGCCGTTTACGAACCTCATTTTTTGCCAAGCTTATACCGGTTACGCCTGGAATTATGAACAAAAACCGAAGCGGGGATCTGCTGGCACGAATCGTAGGTGATGTAGAGAGTTTACAACATTATTTTCTGCGTGTGGCTTATCCGCCTATTATGGTGGTGATGGTATTCTTGAGCACGGTCCTGTTTACAAGCGTTTTTTCATTCTGGATTGCGTGTTTACTCATCATTGGCATGTTGATTACAGCTTTTGTTGTTCCAAACCTCGTGCTGATCGGTCAGCGTAAAATCAACAAACGTGTGCGCGAGCACCGGGCAACGCTATCTACGGAGGTCACCGAAGTATTGTATGGTTTTCGTGATTTGAAAGTATATGGGCAATTGGCAGAGCGTGAGCGGCAGCTTCAGCAGGCTTCGGCCGAACTCGCAACGCAGCAACAAAGAGCCGCTACACAATTGGTGCTGGGACAATCCATGCATATTTTTGTCACTTATCTGGTCACATGGGGTGTGCTAGTAATCAGTGCTTTTCTCATTGCAGACGGAGTCTTTGCCGGTGTGTATCTTGCGATGTTGATTCTGGCAACCCAAACGATGTTTGAAGAATCCGCAGCAATGGCCGTGTTACCAGCGTATAAGTTGGACAGTGAGCATGCTGCGAAACGTTTGGCTGAGACTGTGCCTGAACCGCAGACCAATGGCCATGTTAATCAGGCTCATTTGTCTAAAACCCATTTATCTCTGGAAGTCGATTCAGAAGCGGAAGCGGCAACCATCGAACTGTCTCATGTTTCTTTTCAATATGAAGGGGAATGGAGATCTGCGCTAGATGACGTATCGCTCTACCTTGCACCTGGATCCAAAACGGCGATTGTCGGGCCAAGCGGCTCTGGAAAATCTACGATTTTGGATTTACTTCTCAAGCTACGGACACCTGGTGCTGGCAAAATAAAATTCAATGACATCTCGGTGAATGAGTTGAATGAAAAATGCATATGGCAAAATACCCATGTTGTGTTGCAACAGAGCCACTTTTTCCGGGGAACGATTCGGGATAATTTACTACTCAGTGGCGAGTCTTACTCGGATGAATATGTGGAAGATATACTCCATCAAGTTCAACTTTCTAATACATCCTTGGACGACAACGTATACGAAAAAGGAGAAAACCTGTCCGATGGTGAGAAACAGCGGCTGGCTCTGGCCCGTGCCATGTTGCGCAAGGGCAGGTTATGGTTGCTGGATGAACCAACCTCTTCGCTGGACTACGTTACGGAAGCACGTGTGTTACAGACCTTGCTGACACAGGTGGCAGAGGACACGCTGCTACTCGTCTGTCACCGTTTGACGGGACTTGAACGGATGGATCAGATTGTGGTCATGGATCAAGGCCGGATTGTCGAAACAGGCTCCTTCGAGGAGTTGATGGAGCGTAAGGGTTATTTTTACGAAATGAAGAAGATTGAACTGCAGATGATTGGAGAGCAAGGAACTTAAGTCTATAAAGAAAAGCCGCACTTAAGCGGCTTTTTTGCGTTAGATTCGAAACTACCAAACGGCTAAATGGTTACTTTGCTCCAAACTATTGTAAATACAACGATCCATTACGAAGGATTGCTTGAAAGCAATATTCACGTCATACATATATACTAAAGGTAACTAGTCCAATCATGTGAGGAGGTTCGGTTGAAGTGAGGAAAATAATGCAGTTCCCGCTCGTATGGATGTTTACAGGTGTTATTCTCCTGGGCCTGTCCGGCTTCATGACCCAAAAGTTGTTCGTTGATTCGCAAGGCATACTGTCGATTATGCTGGCACTTGCAGGGGGGATCGTCTCCATTGCGGTCTACTGGTTTGTTATGAAATTCATGGCAGGGCGCAACGTACAGGAATTACAACTTCGTAGGGCAGGAACTGAGTTGGTATTAGGCTCGGGAGTTGGTCTTATCTTGATTGGGGTTTCTGTCGGGATCATCACGTTGCTTGGTGGATACAGCTTTACATGGTCAGCGACGAACGCGATTGGTTCTATTTTGGCTTTGGCGATTGGTGCGGCCATTGTGGAGGAATTGATCTTTCGCGGCCTATTCCTGCAAGCAATTGAAAAACGACTTGGAAGCTGGTTTGCTTTGGCAATAACTTCACTATTTTTCGGTTTGGCTCATCTGCCAAATCCCGGAGCAACACTTTGGAGTTCAGTTGCCATTGTCATCGAAGCAGGTATTTTGCTCGGAGCCGGGTTTCTGTGGCGACGTAATCTGTGGTTTGTCATGGGACTTCATTTTGCATGGAATGCACTGGAGGGAATGCTGGGAATACCGGTGTCGGGCATAGCGACACAAGGTTTTTTTGATGTACAGCTATCCGGGTCGCCTTGGTTGACAGGTGGAAGCTTTGGACTGGAGGCATCCATTGTACCGATCATCGTCAGTTTGCTGATCGCCATCCCCATGCTGATTAGCGCGTATCACAAAGGAAATATGAGATTCAAAAAATAGGCAAGCACACCGTACTTTTTTTCGGGATTTTTGCAAAATACGTACGCGAAGGGTGAACCGCTATATGGTTTTCCCTTCTTTGTGATGTTTCCGTACATTCATAATTTCAGACATACATAAAGGATTATAAGAAATTGAAAATTAATCTTGACCTTAGGTCAGACCTAAGGTTTATGCTAACTATAGATAAGAGAACAAAGGTGGAGTTTACATGAATGAAATAAAAGATGGAATTACGATTAGCGAGCTGGCTAAGCTCTTGCAAGTATCCGTGCACCAGATTCGTTATTTTGAAAAAAAAGGAGTGCTAACCCCGGCATATACCGGTGAAAATCAATACCGAATGTATGGAATGGATGAGGTGTACCGTTTAGCTCATATTTTATTGCTGCGTAAGATGGGCTTTCGTTCAATTACCTAAAATTATACAAAAAGATCTGGTACTTCTGGTATAATAGTAATTTCTATTATCCGTTCTACAAGTAATCCATCATGAAAGGAATGAAGGCTGGGAGTGAGTAAGTGGGAAATTGTTTCTTATGTTGCTATATTTGTTTACACGCTTGTGATGTTGTTGAATGACCAATCGATTTTACTAGTGTTAGGTACAGTGCTGGTTGCTGGACTCATTATGTTTAGCATTTTTGTTTTATATCCTATGGTCTGGGAAACACGTATGGATCGGTTAGAGGCTTTTTTAAGAAGAAAACAAAATGCGCCCTATATTTATATTATTTATGCGACAGCCAACAGGTTGGATGAAGAAGTTGAGCTCACGATGGAAAAGCTGATGAGCAATACATCAGCCAGCAAGTCGACGAAGGCCAACTATCAGGCAGCATACGGTGCTTACCGGAAGGATCTGTTTACCGTGAGAAAAGCGGTACGCGAGATGCGTAAATCGGTTTATCGTACATACTATGAAACGTTTGTCCTGATCGAAGAAGGAGAGACTGAACGAGCCAGAGAGCATTTAGGTTCCATTAAAAGAGAGTGGATGCGATTTGCCCTTCTAGCCGAAATTGAGCGTAAGCTGGATCATTACAAGGAAGCAGAAGAGTTGGCTGCGCAAGCCGTACAAGCTAGTAAAGGAGTTCATCGATACGCGATGACGAAAGAATACGAAAGATATTACACCAAAGAACAGCATGTACAATAATAGAAATTGTTTTCAAGGAGAGAGGAAGTTCATATCACAGCGAGGACGATGTAAGCATCGTCTTTTTTTCGTTTTATTGAGCAATAGTCTTCTATCGAAATTATGGGGCTTTACCCTAACGCATGCGTTATGGTTTATAATGTTCTCAGGAAGGGGAGGTACGCATGATCCTGATTGGAGAATTAGCGAAAAAAACAAATATCAGCAAAAGAACACTTCATTATTATGAACAGATCGAATTGTTACAACCGACACTTATTACGGAAAACGGGTATCGATACTATGATGAGAGTGCTATTCTTCGCCTGCAAAAAATTCTTCTGTTGAAGTCCATCGGCTATACATTAGAACAGATTAAAGAATTGTTTCAGAACCAAGAAAATAAGGGAGACCATGAAAATTGGGTGGCCTCTTTAAACGAACAAATAGAGCTAATTGAACAGAAAAAAGAAGAATTAAGCCGAAAGCAATATTATCTCAGATCAACCCTTCATACGTTAAAATTTGGAGGAATGAGCAATCTCGAAAGTTTATTGCAAATTATTTCCCAAATGGAAGATCGGCCGCTCTCTGAAGGGATAATTCGTCCCGAATACAGCGATGATTTACAGTTAACATCAAGAGAAACGGATATACTGAATCATCTGCCTATACTCGGGAGTAACGATCCGCGAATGGAGGGACTTTTAACTATTTTCCAACGTGTACGATCCTTGATGCCCTCATCTCCCCATTCTGAAAAGGTCCAAGTCGTTGCGAGGCAATTGTATGAAACAGCATTAGAGCTGTTTGATCATGATGAAAAACTACTCGACAAGTATTGGGAACTTATCAATCCAAGAGATGCGTCTGAGCCTGTAGTCATGGGCATGGATCATGAATTCATGTCCTATGTTGATGAGATGATCCGCTTTTTTCTAAAACAAAGAGAGGACATTGCTAATGAAGGAGATTAAACAAAACAAGACAAAAATTAAAAACATCTGGATTCTGTTATTGCTCTCCGGTCTGCTTATAATATTCTCAGCTTGTGGAATGACAGAAGATGTAGTGAATGATGAACTGGATCGTGAAAAGTCAAAACAAAATACAGCACATGAGTCGGATGGCATCGTCGTTGAGGTGCTTGTTGAAAGTGATGTTAATTCGGCATCTGATCTGGAAGTAGAGATCAATGCTCGAAAAAATCCGGAGAGTGTATATTGGGATACGATTGAAGTTCCGTACAAAGATAGATTTGTTATTCCAAAAGATACGTTTATTCCGCTGCTTTCAACTCACGTTAGGGCAAAAGCAGATGACAGTGCAAGCTGGATAAGCTGTTCCATTTGGTATGACGGGGAGTTAGTTGCATCTCATAAGTCGCGAGGGAGCGATGCGAAGGCTGTCTGTGAGAAGAAGTTCCAGCTGGGGCCAGGATAACTTCGTTCGTAGATGGAGGTCCTGTTCTATGTTCTACATTTTGTTCCAGCAAGTGGTTAAAATTATAACAGAGAGTGAGGAACATCATGACGTTAACAGCAATGTTATTTACCCTTGTACTGCTAGCACTAATAGATTCAACGAGTTTGGGCACTCTCTTAATTCCTGTCTGGTTACTGATGACACCTGGGCGTGTTCGAGTAGATCGGTTTTTGATCTATATATTCACAGTGTCCGGTTGTTACTTTGCAATTGGCCTCATCATCATGTTTGGAACAGATTCATTTCTGAAACAATATGCACCCCTAATGGAATCTCAGCCCTTCCTTTTAGGACAACTGGTGATAGGTATATTGTTAATGATTGTAAGCCAACTCATGGATACCAAAAAATCTCGGGCTCGTGCTGCGGAACGTGCAGGAAGTGGGGAAGGTACTATTTTAAAATGGAGGGCTCGTGTTACGGGAGAGACCGTTTCCAGCAGAAGTTCTATTAGTATACTTATTGGGCTTGCCCTGACCGCGGTCGTACTGGAACTTGGAACGATGTTGCCCTATCTAGCAGCCATAGGCGTATTAGTTAGTGAAGGACCTGCCTGGCCTATGTCGGGAATTCTGTTACTGGGATATTGCTTCGTTATGATATTACCTTCGCTCATTTTGCTGGCAGGGAGATTGCTCGCCTACCCTGTTTTGAAACAACCTCTAGCTAAAATGGATAGGTGGCTGGTGAACAATGCACAGAATGCTACTGCCTGGATTGTAGGTATCGTTGGTTTTTTGCTGACGGTTAATGCAGTTTATGATTTAGGCTGGTTTCAGTGAGACGATGTGGTATAAGCCGTGTTGACAGAACCCGTATCTTTTCTCTTTTCGGCACAAGCATGTGTTATTCGCACAGGCAAGTCGTCCACCCATCGCGTAGACTAGAGTAGATCAAGTCGAGTGAGGTGAATTCCATGGCTAAGACCAATGAAATACACGTGAAGGCAAAACGATTCAAGGATCGTCCGGTCTGCGTGACTCTTCATAATGGTGAGACGTACATCGGGTACATCTCTGGCGTGAGCAACGAGGGTGTAGAGCTTACCGGGGGCGGGAAATTTACACAAACTTCAACAACCACGGCAAAAAAAGCGCGGGCGGTACGGAGTCGTGATCGTCAAATGAAAAACAAACCAATCAAGTCAAACAAGTCCGTATCTTCTTCAAGCCGGAAAAAGGTTAATCGTTCCCGCAAATCCTCCGTGCAACCCCGGGTAACTTCACATAGATCCTCTCGTCAACGTCAGGCACAGGTATCATCCTTTATGCCGATGATGGGATCTTTATTAGGTGGACTGGGCGGGGCAGGATCATTTGGAGGCATGCTCGGAGGCGGCATGCGTTTGTTCGGCATGATTCAGCGTTTTGTGCCTGTTGTGAAAATGGGCTACGGCATGATTAAACAAATCCAGCCGTTTATGGGAGCTGTGCAAGGGTTGATGTCACCAGCAAGTCAGGCATCGCAGACCGAGGATGAAGCTGAAGCCGAAGCGGAAACCCAACGGGGGTAACTTGAGTACACAAGTGTAGTGTCGAGAACATGTTGATGTGCTAAGAAATAGTGGAGAAAAGATTAGTAAACACTCCTAAGTCGCTATTATAGCGGCTTTTTTTTATCATTTAAGTTGTTTCGGAATAGGATAAAGATTCAATGCGAGCTCCAATACTTACTCAATTTCTATAATTAAGAGGCGGAAACAACAGAGCATTAGAGATCTTATCGAGCAAAGCGCTAACGATCACCAGGAACCTTATTGGGCCGAATATCGAGCGTTCCAAATTCTAACGATCATGAGAGACCTTATTTTGTTGAAACACGAGATTGTACATTGAAAACAGCCGAATTGTCCAAAATAGCGTCTCCTGTGATCGTTAGAATTTAAGCTACATACTGGGGCCATTTAAGCACCTCAATATCCCATTACCACACGTCCGTCAGCAAAGGCAAAAGCTAATACTAATGCTAAAGCCCAGAGCGGGTATGCTCTGGGCTTTTTGATCTTATGCGATTTGTCGATTACGCTTGTTTTGTTTTCAAACGGATTACGTTCCAGGACGCTTTGTTCAGCACAGCTTGTACTTTACCTTGATCCACGGTTGTATGTCCGCCGTTGTGAGGCAACACGTTACGTGGATTTTCTTTGGTATTGCTTGCTTTCAGGTCATTGTTTTCCAGAACAATGTGTTCTACAAATGTTGTTTCCCCGAACGAACGAAGATCAACATTCAGTTCCATGGCCTCATCGAGATGTCTGTTCACCGCAAAGATGGTGATGGTGCCATTTTCTTCATCATGTACACTGATGGATTCGAGATAAGGTACATCCGTGAAGTCTTTTGAATCATATTTAGGTGAAGATGTGATGGACCGCAGCACCGTACCACGTCCGAAGTTGGAAGCGTGCAGGAACGGGAAGTACGTCGTTTGTAACCAGATTGCTCCGTTATTTTCAGTCATGATTGGTGCGATCGTGTTAATCAACTGCGCAAGGCAAGCCATTTTTACACGGTCAGCATGTTTAAGAATGGTGATCAGGTAACAGCCTACTGCCAGTGCATCTTCATGCGTGTACACATCTTCGAACTCAGGAGGTGCAATCTGCCAACGTTCTTCCATACGGCTTGTACCAATGGATTTCCACACATTCCATTCATCCAGAGAGAGCATCAATTTCTTTTTGCTACGTTTTTTCGCTTGTACAAAATCACAGATCGAAGCCACACTATCAATAAATTGATCCAGATCCAGTGAGGTTGCTAGGAAATCATACGTGTTGTCTTTGTTGTTATTGTAATACTGATGCAGAGACAAGTAGTCTACATTTTCATAGGTAAGATCAAGCACAGTTGCTTCCCAATCTGCAAATGTCTTCATGTCACGGCTGGAGCTACCACATGCAACGAGCTCGATCTCCGGATCAACCCATTTCATCGCTTTGGCTGTTTCATTGGCAATACGGCCATATTCATATGCGGTCATCGCACCAATCTGCCAAGGACCGTCCATTTCATTGCCGAGGCACCATGTTTTGAATTTATGTGGATCTTTATATCCGTGAGAGATACGCAGATCACTCCAGTATGTGCCCGAAGGGTGGTTGCAATATTCAACCAGATTTCTGGCTGCATCGATACCGCGAGTTCCCAAGTTAACAGCCATCATCACTTCCGTACCTGCCAGCTTAGCCCAATCTGCAAATTCGTTCGTACCTACCGCATTCGTTTCAATCGTCCACCAAGCCAGCTCTAGTCTACGTTTACGTTCAGCTACTGGACCCACGCCATCTTCCCAGTTGTAACCGGATACGAAGTTGCCGCCAGGATAACGAACGATGGGTACGTTAAGCGCTTTAATCGCTTCAATAGCATCCTGACGGAAGCCTTGTGCATCTGCGGTTGGATGACCTGGATCATATATGCCGCCATACACGGCACGTCCCAAATGTTCTATAAATGAACCGTAGACACGCGGGTCTACTTCAGCAATTTGAAAATCTTTATCGATCAGCATTTTGGATTTAAGCATAGTGAAAACCTCCATAAGATTGAATTTTATAGTGCATGTGAATGATTGTGTAATACATATCATCGTTTGTAATGTCATATGATGTCGCTAATCTATATTGAATTCGCCTGAAAGCAAAATCAATACATTGATTTGTTATCTAATATGTATCATAATGCGGATATACAGAGCAAGTTCATTTTACACAGTTCGCTAAATAGCGAATTCTATAATTTCAATACAAGATCAAATTAACCCATAGAACAGAAGCTTGAACACAAATGGGATACCAAATATATAAGCAAAAAATACAAAAGGAAGTGTATTCTATGATGCTTGGAACAGATGCATCCTCATTGCTTGTCTACGAGGCGCTGGCAAGTGAAGCCCGTTTAAATATTGTGAGGCTGTTGCTGCAAAATAGGGAGATGCATATCAATGCGCTCGCCCAAGAACTATATCTGAGCAAAGCCATCGTCAGTACACATGTTAGCAAACTGCAGAAAGCAGGCATCGTAGGCAGCCGAATGAAACGTGAAAATGGCGGAACCTATAAATATTGTTTTATCGTGCAGGAGTTCATGACCATTCAACTGTCGCCCCCCGAACCCGCTGAGGCTTCTTATCATGAAGTATCCATCCCCGTTGGACATTATACAGATTATGAAGCATGGCCGACATGCGGGCTCGCAACGACCACTCAGATGATCGGACAATACGATACACCCGCCTGTTTCATGGACCCCGATCGGGTTAACGCGGCAATTCTTTGGATGGCACGAGGTTTTCTGGAATATAAGATTCCCAATTATCTGAATAATGATCAGCATCTTCGGGAGATAGAGATTTCACTTGAACTCAGTTCGGAAGCACCCAAAGTCAATGAAAACTGGCCATCCGATATCCGTTTTACGCTTAACGGCAATGATCTCGGTACATGGACAAGCCCTGGAGACTTCGGAGATCGGAAGGGCAAGCATACCCCACTATGGTGGAAACTGGATGTAAACCAGTATGGTGTGTTAAAAGTACTGCGCATTAACGAGGAAGGCACGTTTATGGATGGTCAACAAATTTCGGATGTCACGATCTCGGATCTGGATCTACGAGCAGCTACCTATTGGACATTTGGGTTAAAACCCGAAGAGAGCGCAGCAGGTCGAGGTGGGCTGACCCTATTTGGGAAAGGGTTTGGCAACTATGATCAGGACATTCTGATTCGGTATTATTATGAAAATGCTCTAGAAAACAACACTTCAGAAGAATAAAATGTGCAATTTGGTATCAACCTATATAAGAGCAGCGCATAATCCGACTTAAACGAAGCATATACCCATTCCAGCGTTATGGTATTGACAACGATTACATGGCTGGTATAGAATACAGCTAAATAAGGAGTGTCACTGATTCGATCAGGCACCACCACAGTCTGGATCTCACAAGTTTATTTTCTTGTGTACCTGGCCATGGTGGTGCTTTTTGCATATATGGGGGTGAAAACATCATGAGGTTCAAGAAATCGTTAAACAACAATATCGCCCTGGCGGAGGACGCCGAAGGCTGTGAAGTCATTGTCATTGGAACAGGTGTAGGCTTCAAAAAAGTAAAGGGACAGCCGATCGAGCACAGCCAGATTCAGAAAACGTTCCGGATCGGCTCGAATGATAAATATCAGCGAGTCGAGCAATTTCTTAGCGATATCCCTCTGCAAGTTATCGATATCACGGATCAGATTATAGAAGAAGGCAGGGAGATCATCGGGAAAAAGCTGAATGATTCTATCCTATTAACGCTTGCGGATCATATTCATTTTGCTCTGGATCGTTTCAGGAAAGGGGTGGACATGCAAAATCCGCTACACTGGGATATTCGCCATCTGTATCCTGCAGAATACCGCGCTGGTGAGTTGGCGGTACGCAAGATCAATGAAGCTTTTCTGGTCGCATTGCCTGTGGGTGAGGCCGGCTCCATTGCTCTTCATTTTGTGAATTCACAATTTGATTCGGGTAGCATGAATCAGACGATCAAGATTACACAGATGATCAATGACATTCTTGGGATCATGACCGATCATTTTGGAAGGGCACTGAATCAGGAGTCTGCTGACTTTTCCAGGTTTATTACCCATCTGAGATACTTCATCGTTCGGCAAATGAACCGGGAAGTGCTCTCATTCAAGGATCAGCAGTTTTTATATGACGTATTGTCGGAACGTTATCCAGACAGCTTCCAATGCGCACTCAAGATCAAGGAGACGATGGAAGAGCAACGCGGATTTGTAATTACTCCCGATGAGATGGTATACCTTATGATCCACATCGAAAGAGTAACATCCCGTACCGACACGGGTTGACCTCAAAACAGCTCTTAGAAGATATTCCATTACCATGTTAATTGAATATGGAGTGTTACTGATTCGATCAGGCACCACCAAATGTTTCCGATTCCGCTTCAGTAGCGGGGCGGGTTTACATTTGGTTTTTTTTTCGCCAAAAAAGGAGGAAGCAGCATGAATCACCGGGAGTTGTCCAAAGAGATCATCCGATTAACAGGAGGGCAGGAAAATATTACGCAAGCCTGGCATTGTATCACTCGATTGCGCTTTAATGTACGTGATGAAAAGAAAGTGCAGCTTGAACAGATTCGCGCACTGGATGGTGTTCTTGGGGCACAGTTCCAAAACGATCAGTTCCAGGTTGTAATTGGCAACAAAGTTGCAGCCGTCTATGAAGAGCTGGAGGATCAGTTGAAACAAGCTGGTGCAACGGAGAGAGAAGCAGAACCGCCGCGTTCAAGAGGTCTTAATGCCGTACTGGACACGATCTCGGGTATTTTCACCCCCATTCTTCCAGCCATAGTAGGTACCGGGATGCTGAAGGGCATTCTCGCATTATTTGTTACACTTGGGGCCATTCAAGAGACTAGCGGTGAGTATCAGATTTTGGCGTCCATAGCCAATGCGGCCTTTTATTTCTTGCCATTACTACTCGCTGTATCGTCTGCGCGGAAGTTTAAAGTGAATGAATATATCGCCTTGACCCTTGCAGGTACACTATTATATCCAACCATTTTGAATGCTTATCTTGAAAATCATCTGGAGCCGATTCGTTTTCTATCTCTGCCGGTATCGATCGTGAATTACACCCAGTCTGTCATTCCGATTATTCTCGGAGTGTGGCTTCTCAGTTATGTACATCGCTGGGTAGATCGTTTCATTCCTGGTCCGGTTAAAGTCATTTTCACCTCAATGATCGTGCTGGTGATTACCGTCCCGATTCTGTTAATAGCCATCGGGCCGCTTGGTAATTTCATCGGCATCTATCTGGAGATCGGTACATCCTGGCTCTTTGCTCACTCGGGCCCATTAACAGGAATCGTGCTGGGCGGACTTATGCCAGTGATCGTTATGACGGGTATGCATTATGCATTTTTCCCGGGAACATTACAGAATTTGAGCAAACTCGGTTACGACGTGCTGTTACTGCCGCTTAACCTTGTAGCCAATATGAGTCAAGCTGGTGCCGTAATGGCGGTATTCCTCAAAACTAAAAACAAATCGATGAAATCGATTGCTTTATCCAGCGGTATATCTGCTTTTCTGGGCATCACAGAGCCTGCAATCTATGGAGTAACGTTGAAGTTGAAAAAACCGTTCTATGCTTCGATCATCGGTGGAGCAGCCGGCGGTGGATTTATTACAGCGGTAGGGTTAAAATGTTTCGGTTTTGCCGTTCCGGGTCTGCTGTCGTTGCCTTTATACATTGGTCCAAATGGGGGGATGGCGAATTTCTGGTACGCGCTCATCGGTGTAGGTATCAGCTTCGTAGTTTCGTTTACAGTGACCTTATTGCTTAAGTGGGATGAACCGATTACGCAGCAACCTGCTGGGGCAAGTTCGTCAGCAATAGCTCCAACAACAGCATCGGAATCAGCAAAACGATCAGGAACAACAAATCAGTCTAATCAAATACCTGCAACACCGCCTGTGACCGTTCATTCGATCGAGGAAAAGAAAGGTGAAATATTCAGCCCGCTTACCGGTGAACTGGTCTCACTCAAAGAACTGCCTGATCCTACGTTTGCAGAGGAAATGACGGGAAAAGGAATTGCTATCTTTCCAAAAGAAGGCCGTGTAACCGCACCATTTGACGGAACGGTCACAATGATCGCGAAAAGCAAACATGCCATCATGCTGACTTCCTCCAGCGGAATCGACATTCTCATTCATGTTGGACTTAACACGGTGTCCCTGAAAGGCAAGTTTTTTGAAGAGAAGGTTGTTATCGGACAACGAGTGAACAAGGGTGATTTATTGCTGGAATTTGATATCAAGAGCATTCAAGCCGCTGGTATTGATCTGACCACCCCGGTCATTGTAGCCAACACGCCAGATTATCTTGACGTAGTACCCGTTCAGGTGAAGGGGGTGGTTCCAATGAATGAATTACTGCTACTCACCGTTCGTTAAGCTTATTACTAAACGAATGAAGGATTTCTATTTTACCGAGTTATAGAATTTAACGATATATTTACACAAAAACGGAGAGGACAGAAATAACCAGAAAAAGCAACGCGATCGCCTAAAAGCTTTCTGTAAGAAAGCTGCTTCGGAAGCATATGCTTATCACCATATTTCTCAACTAAAAAATAATTCAAAAAAATCTGGGGATAACAGCGATGGGAAGGTTAATCTGTCATTGAAGTGGCACGTGTAAATAAAAAAAAGGAGAGAAACCATCATGACACAAACGACAAAACACACTTTTCCTAAAGGCTTCCTATGGGGCGGTGCTACCGCTGCCAATCAGCTGGAAGGCGCATTTGATGCTGACGGCAAAGGACTTTCTACCTCTGACATGGCACCTTATGTTCCCCATGAGGAGCGAAATGGCAAAGATTTTACGTTCGACGTCAATTCCGTGGAATTGGAGCAATATTTGAGCGGCAACAGTGACGTGTATTTCCCGAAACGGAATGGAGTAGATTTCTACCACCGCTACAAAGAAGATATCGCTTTGTTTGCGGAGATGGGCTTCAAAGTATTCCGCCTTTCCATTGCTTGGCCGCGAATTTTTCCGACAGGAGAAGAAGCCGTTCCGAACGAAGCAGGGCTTGCTTTCTATGATAAAGTGTTCGACGAACTGTTGAAATACGGCATTGAGCCGTTGGTTACGATCTCTCACTATGAGATGCCGATTGAGTTAACCCGCAAATATAATGGCTGGGAAAGCCGCGAGATGATTGATTTGTATTTAAAATTTGCGAACACACTGTTTGACCGTTACAAAGATAAAGTGAAATACTGGATTACCTTCAATGAGATGAATATGATGCTAACCAGTCTGTATACAGGTGGCGGCATTTTGGAAGATAAAATCAAGGGCACACCGGAACAGGTAGCCTATCAAGCAACACATCATCAGTTTGTGGCAAGTGCGCTGGCTGTAAAAAGCGGCAAAGAGAAAATGCCTAATGCCCAAATCGGCTGTATGATCTGCCGTCTGGAGACATACGCTGCATCCAGCAAACCGGAAGATGCGCTGCAAACCATGAAGGAAGATCAGATGAACCTGTTCTATCCGGAAGTACAGGCGCGTGGAGAGTACCCGTCCTATATGCAAAGATATTTTAAAGAGCAAGGCATTGAACTGGTGAAAGAGCCTGAAGATGATGCGATTATTCGCGACAATACAGTGGACTTCATTGCATTCAGTTATTACATGACGTATATCGGAAAATACGACCCGAATGACAACAGCAACTCCGGTATGCTGGTAAGTCAGATCAAAAACCCGCATCTGAAAGCCACCGAATGGGGATGGCCAATCGATCCAATCGGTCTTCGCATCGCACTGAACCGGTTGTATGACCGCTACCGGATGCCGCTCTTTATCGTAGAGAACGGGCTCGGCGCTACGGACACGCTCGAAGAGGATGGATCTGTACATGATCCTTATCGTATTGATTACCTGCGTAGCCACATCGAGCAGATGAAAGAAGCGGTAGCTGACGGTGTGGAACTGATGGGATTCACCAGCTGGGGACCGATTGATATTATCAGCTGCTCCACATCCGAGATGGGTAAACGTTATGGCTTTATCTATGTTGATCAAGACAACGCGGGTAATGGTTCGCTGGATAGAACACGCAAAGACTCATTCTATTGGTACAAACAAGTGATTGAGTCCAATGGAGAGATTCTTTAATAAAATGTAATTAGGACTCGTCATTCTTATCTCTAATTTTTTCACATATATAAGAAGGTTGCCTCATCAGGCAATCTTCTTATATTTCATTTCACGCCCCTGAAGCCTAACACAAAAGATCATTAATCATTTTAAATTGACATATCGCAAAAGATCGATATAATGATGATTATGAATCCAATTGAAATTTTGAAAGCTGTCTCGAATGAATCCAGATTTCAGATCTTACAATGGCTCAAAGAACCAAACGAGCATTTCAAACCCCATGAAGGAGTGGATATGAACGAAATAGGGGTATGTGTAAGTCAAATCACCGACAAACTCAACATGACACAGTCGACCGCCTCCCAGTATCTTACGATATTGCAGCGAGCAGGGCTGATCACGACCAAACGGATAGGCAAATTTACGTATTATCAGAGAGACGAGGAAGCGATAGCTGAATTTACTCGTTATATGATGAGTGATATGTAAGTTGCAACTGAGTTCTTACCAAGAATTCAGTTTTTCTTTAACTTTTCATATCGACAATTCACAATATGTCATTTTGTTGTTCACTATATCTACAAATTTAGATATAACAATTTATAAATTTATTGAGGAGTGGATTCAATTGATGTCATCCCATTCGAAAGTTTACATTTTAGCCATAGTCAGTTTTTTAGTCGGCACTTCCGAGTATGCTTTATCAGGTATTTTAGATAAGGTGGCCGCCTCTTTTGATGTCTCACTGGCTGCAGCAGGTCAGTTAATTACCATTTTTTCTTTGATCTACGCTCTTTGTACACCTATTCTAATGGCGCTCACCGCGAGTATGGACAGAAGAAAGTAGTATGGGCATATTTGTTGTTTCTAATATCCTTGCCTTTGTACTTCCAGGATATGGACTCTTTGCAGCTGCTCGAGTCATGATGGCGATTGGAGCAGGAATTGTCGTGGTCACTGCTTTGAACATTGCCGCTAAAATTGCACCGTCAGGTAAACAAGCAAGTGCGATTGCTACAGTGGTTATGGGCTTCACAGCGTCATTAATCATTGGTGTTCCCCTTGGGCGAATTGCAGCTGACACTCTAGGTTGGAAATCCATGTTTGGAGGAATTGCCATTTTAGGCATTTTGGCTATAATCATTCTTTCTTTCGTCATTCCGCGTATTGAGGGGGACGCGCCTGTGCCGCTCAAGCAGCAGCTAAGTCTATTGAAAAAACCTAAAGTCGCATTAGGATTAGCGATCACTTTCTTCTGGCTGGGAGGATACTCAATCGCTTATACGTATCTCTCACCCTATTTGCTTCAAGTATCAGCATTAAATAACCAATATCTCAGTGGAGCTTTGCTTGTATTTGGTATAGCAAGCATGATTGGTTCCAAGCTTGGTGGCTTCAGTGCGGATCGGTGGGGAGTTCATCGCACATTATTCAGTGGATTTGCACTGCATATTCTCATGCTGATCCTGCTGTCCATTGTGACCCATACATTAGTGGGCGTAATGATCGTACTTTTGTTCTGGTCCTTTTCCGCCTGGTCCTCCGGTCCAACGCAGCAATATCATTTGACGACCATTGAACCGGAAGCTTCAGGAGTGATGCTAAGTCTTAATCAGTCCATGATGCAGCTTGCTATGGCAGCCGGTGCAGGTATGGGAGGAATCGCGATTGAAACGTTCTCTCTCTCATCGATAACCTGGATTGGTGCTGGTGGAATTGCTATCGCAATAATAGCATTAATCATCCTTAATAAAGTAAATGTAGCTACAAAAGTGAATGTTAATCATTGACTTCGATAAATTAATCGTAGATTACATTTTTACCTTCATCACTTAACTTTTTCAGAGATGAAGTCATATGATCAATTTCTGCATCCGTGTGTCGTTCCCATGAACCTAATTCAGCGACGATCTTTAGTGCGGATTTGGATCGATAGGATCGAGTCGGGTTTCCAGGGAACCGTTTATCCGTTACGTTGGGATCATTTTCGAAATCTCCTAAGGGTTCTACGATGTAAATTCGTTCTTTTGAATCAGATCGTGCTAATTCGGCACCCCATTTAGCAGCATTTAAGGTTCCGGTGAAGTAGATGTGATTCGACTTCTTGTCTTGATAATTGGATAAAAATTGCGGCTCTAATAAATCGCCAATGTTTAGTTCTGCTTTGGTACCGTGAAAAAAGGGACCCGGATCTAAGACTATTTTTTTGTCATCCATTACGGACACACCTCAACTTTTAGATTTGTATTTAGCAGTATAGTGCAGGCATCGGTGAAAAAACAGTCTGTTATTCTATTTTCATAAACGTTATAATTAGAGTAGAGGAAAGATACTGTCCCGTGGAACGGACCATAATTGTTTCAATTCAGCCGCTAATTTAGCGGCTTTTTTTGTTTTTAACACGAACAGCAGTCAGCCGAAGAGGCAAGGCTGCGTCAATCACCTGCCATCGAATCCTCATTCATATTACACCTTAAACATCGAGGCATTGGATGCGTAATACGAAATAATAAATTGTTGGAATTGTTCCAATGATGAAGAGAGGTTTCGATGTTTCATCCATGATAAGCTGATCGGATATACGGCGGCATCGTCAGCAATCGGCACATAGTGCAGTCCAAGATTACGACAGACAGAGACAGGCAGCAGTGCAACCCCACGATCCAGTCTGATGATCTCGACCAATGTATGAGAATCGACCTCGAATGCCAAATGGGGAACAAAACCTGCCCTTTCACACAGCATCATGGTGAAACGTCGGTATTCATCGTTATTGGCGAGAGAAAGAAAAGGTTCACTCGCAGCGGCGTGTAATGAGATTTGCTTTTCACTGCCATAAGCATGATCAGCAGGCAGGACAAGCACAATGTCCTCCTCGACAAGCACACGGCTGTCAATCTCCTCATCCTGAACCGGGTAGCCGGTGATCCCCAGATCCACATCTCCTTTTTTTAGCTGTGTAATAATGTCATTTCGGCTTGCAATACCTTGATGAAGCTGGGAATCGGGGAAAACTTCGATATACTCACGTATCAGACCTGATAGAAATCTTGAATTGGAGATGGAGATCCGGATCAACCTCGACAGTTCATCCTCTTTTTCCGTAATGGCCAGCTTGGCATTCTCCAGCTCAACAAAAATGCGGTTCACATGTTTCAGCAGAATTTCTCCAGCGGCATTCAGCTCAATGTTTCTGCCTTTCCGATGAAAAAGGGGAGTACCCATTTCGTCTTCCAGCCGCTTAATCGTGAGACTTAACGAAGGTTGAGCGATGTTTAATTGGGCAGCAGCTTTTGAGATATGTTCTGTGTAAGCCACCGTTTGAAAATATTTTAGCTGGAGAAGCTCCATTGGTATGCACTCCTTATTTATTTCAATAAATATATATAGTACTTATTATGTATTATATTAAATTTAAAGAATGATGTAGACTTTTTTTATAAGCAAATCAACAATGCAAATTACATTTAAACCAATACCCCAATAACCCGATGCAAAGGCAGGTGTCTTTTTCATGAAAATCGATGTAAACAATATTGCTAAAAACCTGAATACCCCTTTAACCGCTCCGGCATATCCGATGCCGCCTTATAAATTCGTCAACCGCGAATATCTGAACATCATCTATCGAACGGATGAACAGGCTCTGCGGGCAGCTGTTCCTGAGCCCTTGCAAATCACCGAACCCTTGGTGAAATTCGAAGTGATGTGGATGCCGGACGTCTCCGGACTTGGTGCATACACGGAAGCTGGACAGGTCATCCCGGTTCAGTTCAATGGAGAAGAAGGGGATTATGTGCATTCGATGTACGTGGATAACTTCCCTGCGATCGCCAGCGGCCGAGAGTTGACCGCATATCCGAAAAAGCTTGGTGCTCCCAAGCTGTACACAGACTCTGACACACTCGTGGGCACACTCGACTATGGATCACTGCGAGCAGCCACCGCAACGATGGGTTTCAAACATGTGGAGATGGATAAAGAGCTTGCAAAAAAAGAAATCAGCCGTCCCAACTTTATGATCAAAATCGCCACGGATTATACAGGTAATCTTCGCATCTGCGACTTGATTCGTACCCAAATTACCGATATCGAGGTGAAGGAAGCGTGGACAGGCCCGGCTCGGCTACAGCTGTTTGAGCATGCACTTGCGCCTTTAGCTGATCTGCCGGTGCTTGAAGTCGTGTCCGCTTCCCACATCCTGACGAACTTAACTTTGAATGCAGCACAACCTGTATATAACTATCTGGAAGAAAAATAAGGAGGCAGCATATATGAGAATTGCAATTGTAGGTGCAGGTTCACTTGGAACCATCGTTGGAGCTTATCTGGCAGAAGGCGGAATGGACGTGGAGTTAATTGATGCCTATCAGGAACATGTCGATGCACTTAATCAGACAGGAGCAAAAGTAATCGGAACGACTGAGTTCCAGGCGAAAGTAAAAGCCATCGCTCCTGATCAAAAGTCAGGGCAGTATGATCTAGTATTATTATTAACGAAACAGCTCTACAATGAGTCTGTGTTAAAAGAACTGCTGCCATATCTGCATGAGGACAGTGTCGTATGTTCTCTGCAAAACGGGATTCCGGAAGATAACGTGGCATCTATCGTTGGTACGCAGCGAGTTATCGCGGGTTCGGTGGAGTTTGGCGCTACATTCATGGAACCTGGCGTATCCAGTCTGACCACGGCGTATCCTCAATTCAAGCAGTACGCATTCCAGATCGGGGAATTGAACGGGGAGACGACCGAGCGAATTCAGCGTGTAAAGGAAGTGCTGGATCTCGTTGGTGGTACACATATTTCGGATAACCTGGTAGGGACGAAATGGTCAAAACTGCTGATCAACAATGCTTTTAGCGGCTTGTCCGCTGCACTGAATGGCACGTATGGAGATATTCTGGATCATGAAGCGGGCATTCGAAGTGCTGTTCATATCATTGACGAAACGATCAAGGTCGGACATGCAAACGGTGTTTCTTTTGTCACCATGAACGGATTCGATATGGCTTCACTGGAGCTGCAGAGCGGAAATGATATCCCCGCACGTATTGAAACGTTACGTCAGGTAATGGAACCTTCCAGGCTGCTTAAAGCGAGCATGCTGCAGGATCTGGAGAAACAACGTAACACGGAGATTCACTATATCAACGGTGTAGTTTCGAGCAAGGCTAAAGGTACCGGGATTGCAGCGCCGTATAATGATATGGTCGTTCAACTGGTCGAAGCTGCAGAAGAAGCACGCAACGTACCTGAGTTTAAAACCAACATCCAAGCTTTTGAACAGCTTTTGAATATGTCACGGGTCTAAAGCTTGAAGCTTGATGTAATTACGAACTCATAACGCAAATAAGACAAATAACAGATAGAAGACATATAAAAAAGCCTTTCCTTCCACATGAGCACAAGATGTAAACATGTGGGGGAGGGCTTCTTTATTTTGCCAAGTCTATCTCAGGCATCGTTGTTCAAACGGTCTAATCCTGCTCCACAAATTAACTACCCTTTGTCCTCATTGCCAGCATAATGCAGCAGCATATCAACTAACTGTCTCGTCATCTGATCATCCAGCTGATGAAGTTCATGAGATCGGTGTGTAAACATCTTCTGCAGCATACCCATCATCACCGTAAATATGAACTGTGCCAGCTTAAGCGGAGGGGTCGCGTTACGGATACTGCCGTCGGCAGCTCCTGAAATCAATGCTTGAAGCAGGAAGTGGTTCTCTTTACCGTTTTGGATAAACCGTTCATAGGTATCTTTAAGTTCTTGCTGAAAATGAACCAGCTCATAATTGATATCGAATAGTTGAATAAAACGAATATGGTCGGGGTTCATCCTGGCAAAAGTAACCCATGCGTTCAGCATCGCTGCAAGCTGTTCACGGCCACTACCATTTGGGGCTGCAGCCTGTCCGACATGCTGTGTCATGGATTCAACCAACTGCATCTGAATGGTAAGCAGCAGCTCATCGATCGATTGGAAATGTTTATAGAAGGTCACTCGGCTTAGATTCGCTTCGGCACAAATGTCTTTAATCTTCACTTGAAGCAGACCGTGCTTTAGAAAAAGCTGCTTACCTGCTTCGATCAGTTCATCCCGATTCTGATTTTTTAACTGCTGATGCCAATTTTCATTCGCCTGCATATCGTTTTCCTTTCTTCGAACGTTGTGTGCTCATCGTAAGTGATAATGCCGCCAGTAACATAAAGGCACCAAAAATATACGGAAAGTTCACGTTTTTGTCAAACAGTAGACCGGCAGCCAGGGGTCCAAACACGGTACCTAAGCTCGAATACGTCGTATTCAGGCCGGATGCATAACCTTGACGATCCCCCGCTCTTTTGGATATCAGGGAGCTCACAGTTGGTCGAAGGAATGCATTAAATGCAAAATAAAGCGCCGATGCAAATAACAGAAATACCAGATTTACCTTGATTAACATGAGCAGAAGAGCAATAGGGGTCATGATTAAGGACAGACGGATGAGTTTGATTTCGCCCAAGCGTTTCACAAAAAAGTCCAGCAGCCAGATTTGGACCACGATGCCGATAATCGCTCCCATCGTAATGATGATTGAGATGGTTGAAGCCGTGAAGCCATATTTGGTTTCGGCAAACAGGGAGAAGACCGTCTCATAACTCATCAGACCAAAGGTCATAACAAGAATAATCAACAAGTATCCAAAGTAAGGAACCTTGAATGAACTCCAGATTTGCCTGCCCATGGCAAACCCTTTTTTGTTCGACGTTGGGCGCGTTCTTTTTTCAGGTGGAAGAGTCTCTGGCAGGAGAAGGGTAAGCAGTGCCGCAACCAAACCCAAACCGGAAGCGACAAAATACGGCATACGCACACCCATCTCAGCGATAAAACCGCCCAGACCTGGCCCAAGCACCATACCCAGATTCATCGATGCACCGAAATAACCCATCCCCTTGGCACGGGTCTCCGGCGTTGTAATATCCGCGACATAGGCCAGATTCGCCGGAACCATCAGACCTAGACTGATTCCCCCGATGAAACGAGCGATATAGAGAAGAGGTAGAGATGTGGATACCGCAAAAATAAGATCTGATACGACAACCAGAAACATTCCTGCCATAATCAGCTTTTTACGCCCAAAGCGGTCAGCCCATTGTCCTCCGAGCGGAGAAAACAGAAACTGGGCTGCGCCAAAGGCCGCAACCAAAAATCCGGCAACAGTGCCTCCTGCATGGAACAGCTTGAGATACTCCGGTAATATCGGAATCAGCATCCCTTGTCCGAGCAAAGCAATAAACAGATTTAACATCAGAATGAACATCGGAAAGCGGGTGGATTGTATCATTGTACGCATACGTTTAAATGTCTCCTTCTCCGTCATTTACACATTTGTAAAGGTTAACACATCGTTAACCTTTACTCAATGTAAACCATTATAGTGTGTTATAATTCCTGTTGTAAATACATTTTTGATGGAAAAGGGTGAGACCTATTGATTGATCACAACAATCAGGAAGAGTACCGGGATCCAATGAACTATGATCTGGAATTCGGCGGCGAGACGGATAAATACGAGTTTTTCCTTCAACTTGCCAAGAAAAATCCGGGACATGTGTTGGAGCTTGCTTGTGGAACAGGATTAGCCACACTTTATTTAGCCGAAAGAGGAGTTCCGATTAGCGGTGTAGATATCGTAGAGCCTATGCTCGCGTATGCAAGGGTCAAGGCGAAGGATCTGCCGGCTGTTTTTATCGAAGCAGATGCACGTACGTTTGAGTCCGATCAGCGCTTTTCCATGATTTTTCTGACGGGAAATGCATTTCAGGCTTTTCTGAGCGATGAGGATCAGCAGGCACTGCTGCAAACGGTATATAATCATTTGGAGCCTGGGGGCATATTCGCATTTGAAATGCGGAATCCGGAAGGTAATGATCTATCGGATGAGGAAGAAGAACACTGGGGCACATTTGTCGATATGGACGGCGTGACCGTCAACGTATCCGGCAGCCAGACGTATGATGCCGAGAACCAGATTATGCATTGGACAACTATTCGGGACTGGGGGCATCGTCAAACGACGTCACGCATTGCTTGTCGATTTACAGATGTTCATACACTGCAGCAGCTGCTGGAAAAGCAAGGTTTTATCCTGGAGAATCAATATGCGAACTGGGATCAAACGCCGTTTCAACCCTCAAGTCCAATGGTAATTAGTGTATGTAAGAAAGGGTAAGTATGCATCGTAATGATTGAAATGATGGGTTGAAATTACATAAGTAGAAAGGGGAATATTGGATATGACAACAACATCCAGAACTTGTAACGATTGCGGAGGTACATCCTTTGTGGAGGCAACCGACTTTATTAATTTGCGGCCTTTGGATAAAAAGATGTCGCTTGGTTCTGAACGTGTGTATACGATTTGCCTGAACTGCGGTGAGGTCGTTTCCATTAAAGTGAAAAACCCGGAGAAGTTGGTGAAATAAAATAATTCTCGGGAGAGAAATACAAAAGTCGTGCACGTTTAGTACGACATAACCGTTTTACCATTTTTCGTTACAGGCAGCCGATACATATATCGGTTGTCTTTTTTGGCTTTTTCCTTAAGCACAGAATATCTTCATACAAACGGCAAACGAGACCCCGCTTGTATTTCAAATGTTACATTTAGTAGAATGATGAAGCACATACACTTTGGTTTAAAAGGTAACGCTAGAATAGGGGTGCAGCAATGAACCGCATTTTGCTTGTTGAAGATGATGAGGATTTTGTGTTTGGAATAGAATATACGTTAACCAATGAAGGGTATAAGGTCACTCATGCGGGAACCTTGGAGGAAGCTCGCGATGCTCTTACGCAGACCGAAATAGAACTTATTTTGCTCGATATTAATTTGCCTGACGGAACGGGATATGAATTATGCAAAGAAATTCGTGCGGACTCACAGGTACCGATCATTTTTCTCACCGCGCTGGATGAAGAGATGAATGTGGTCGCGGGATTAGATCTGGGTGCTGACGATTATATGACGAAGCCGATTCGTACCAAGGAACTTCTTTCCAGAATCAAGGCTGTTTTACGGCGTCATTCCCGACCTGAACAGCATTCGAACATATGGAAATCCGAAGAGTTTGAGGTTCGCGTGCTGGAAGGTGTTGTTTTCAAAAACAAAAAGGAAGTTGCACTAACAACGCTGGAGTTCAGGCTGCTTCTCATGTTAATGTCCCATCCTAAACAAATATGCAGCAGGACATCGATCCTTGAGAAGTTATGGGATGTCTCCGGTGAATTCATTGATGATAATACATTGTCCGTACATATACGCCGATTAAGGGAAAAAGTGGAGGAAACGCCAGCCGCGCCAAAGTATATTGTTACGATTCGCGGGGTTGGATACAAATGGAACGCCGAAACGACAGGAGCATACCGCTGATGGTTGAAGTCATCCGTAATCCGGAGTGGAAATCTGTGTACACCAAATTTATCCTTGTTCAATTAGGTTTGACTGCAATCATTTACGTTGTGATGAATCTGCAGATCCAAAGCATCAATGAAACGGTTGTGAACCAGCAAGCGGCCTTTGTCGGACAAGTGTTAAGCAAGCAGCCGCAGCTCGAAGATCAGCTCATTCATACAATTACTCAAGAGACAGACCCGCAGGATCTTAAGCTAGGTAAACAGATATTGTCTCAATACGGGTACACAGAGCATATGAACATTCAGGATCAGCCTGCCCTATCGGGAACAGCATTACCTGTAAATACAGCGTTGATCTTTTTCCTGTGCGGTATCCCGGTGCTGATGCTTTTATTTTGGGAGTATCGCAAGCTATTTTCCAGGATTCGCCGGGTTACACATGCAGCGGAGCAGGTGGTGGAAGGTCAATTCGATACCTCATTGCCTGAGAATGCAGAGGGAGACTTCAGTGCCCTTGGTCATAGCTTTAACATGATGGCAGGCAGACTAAGTCATAGTGTAGATCAGTTGAAGCAGGAGAAAACATTTCTAAGCCATCTGCTGACCGATATATCACATCAACTCAAAACACCGCTCGCATCCCTACTGGTGTTCAACGAAAACATGCTGCATGATCCGCATATGAAAGAAGAGGTCCGTACCACTTTTCTGGAACGAAGCAGGCAGCAGATTGAACGCATGGAATGGCTGATTATCAGCTTATTGAAGCTGGCAAGAGTGGAAGCGGGAGCTATCGTTTTTCAACTGCAAAACATTAAACCCAAAGACATTATTGAATCAACGGTGCAGACCTTGCAACCCTTTGCAGAGAAGAAGAAACAGACGATCATCGTTCAAGGCGGCGAAGGCATGTTACTGCATGCAGATGAAGAATGGTTAACCGAGGCGATTATTAATCTGACTAAAAATGCACTGGAGCACTCTCCGGTATCAGGAAAAGTGTACATTACGATGGAAGACGAGGGATTATTTCACTCGATTATCATCCGGGATGAAGGAGAAGGTATTCAGCCAGAGCAGATCCCCCATGTATTCACCCGATTTTACCTGGGTAGAAGTAATGCCAAACCTCACAGTACCGGGGTAGGTCTGTCCTTGACGAAGTCCATTATTGAAGGTTTGGGTGGAATGATCTCGGTATCAAGCGAGCCTGGAAAGGGAGCTGAATTCCGAATTACTTTCATGAAAACAGTGTATTGAGAGGAAGCTTACGATAACGTAAGCTTCCTCTTCACTTTAACGTAAGCTTCCAAGCTTATAATAACCCATATAAATACATCAATTGTTCAAGCTCTTGAAGGAGGCACATGCTTTGGAAATTTTAAAAACGAATGACTTGTGTAAAACATATGGAAGCAATGACGCCAAAGTCGATGCCCTGAAAGATATTAACTTAACGGTTCAACAGGGTGAATTTGTTGCTATTGTTGGTGCCAGCGGTTCGGGAAAGAGTTCGTTACTGCATCTGCTTGGAGGGGTGGATCGCCCAACCAGTGGACAAGTACATATTGATGGGACAGATCTGTATTCTCTAAACGAGACGGATTTAGCAATCTTCAGAAGACGAAAGGTCGGTTTCATTTTCCAGGCCTATAATCTGATTCCGGTTCTAAGCGCAGAGGAAAATATTAAACTGCCTATGCTGCTCGATCATCGTCAAGCCGATGAAGACTATGCAGACGAATTAATGAATGTACTCGGCCTAAAAGACAGAAAGCATCATCTCCCTAACCAGCTATCGGGTGGGCAGCAGCAGCGCACAGCTATCGGACGGGCGTTGATTAACAAACCTTCGATCATACTAGCTGACGAACCCACAGGGAATCTCGATAGCAAAAACAGTAAAGAAATTGTAGATTTGCTCACCTATTCGGTTCGTAAATACAACCAAACCTTGATTATGATTACACATGATTCCAATATAGCGCGGAGAGCCGATCGGATTGTGAACATTAAAGACGGCGTTGTTTTTGATCAGCAAAGCGGGGATCAGGACGATGCATAAGTACACGGGACTCACAGAGAAATATTTGCTTGGCCAGAAAAAGAGATCCATTCTCACCATTGTTGGCATCATTCTATCTGTAACGCTTCTTACGGCAGTCGGTACACTTGCCATGAGTTATCAGGACAAACTGGTGCGTCAGACGATTCGAGATTATGGAGATTATGAGGTATCGTTTAATGGCGTTTCAGGCAAAGACGTACCTCGTATTGTGAATCAGGCCGCCATAGGCAGTGCGGGAGTCATTCATCGTATTGGTTATGCCATCATAAGTTCAACGAGTGAAAAGGAGAAAAATGAAAACCCGTTTGCTGCGCCGTATCGTTATTTGAATGTGAAAGGATACGACTCACAAGCCATGTCCAAGCTTCAAGTTCAGTTAGAGAGTGGACGTTTGCCGCAAAAGCCTAGCGAAATCATCTTGTCATCCTGGAGTCTAAATAATTTCACTTCAAAACCAGCGATTGGTGACAAGATCACGCTGAACCTCGGAGATCGGATCGAAGCTTCCACAGGAAAGGTGAAAAGTGCGAAAACCATCGGTGATTACGGCTGGAACCTGGATGAAAAATTCAAACCGCGCGTGAAACAGAAATATACCGTTGTCGGGGTGATGAAAACAGCCAAAAATGTAACGTGGTCATCCACCTTCATCTATTCAGCGATTACGTATGATGATCATCAAAAAATCGATCCGTCTCAGACTTTTTTTATCTATGCGACCATGAAATCGATGGACGATATACGGGAGAAGAGCGAAGCCATTCTGACTTCATTGGATTTAGGGAAGGTGGATCAAGGTTCTGCTCAGGAGCTGAACCGGGAAAATGTGTTAAAGGATATACGCATTGAATATAACAATGAATTGCTCAAACTGTTTGGCAAGAGCACCTATGCCAACGTTAACCAAAGCTCAATGTATGCATTTGCAGCTATTGTTCTAATCATCATGGGATGCACAAGCGCGGTAATTTACAATACGTTTCATATATCAGTGCTTGAACGCATCTCTCAGTTTGGCATGCTGCGCTGTATCGGTGCAACACCAGCCCAGATTCGCAGGATCGTATTCAAGGAAGCGACTGCGCTTAGTCTAATTGCCATTCCAATCGGTTTATTTACAGGAACCATTCTAATGAAAGTTTTATTCTATAACATCAGTATGCTGACATTAGGCTTCTTGAACGACATGCACATGATTATTTCAGTGCCTATTTTACTTGCGGCAGCTGGTTTAGGACTGATTGTTGTCTATGTGTCAGCGCTGGGTCCAGCCAAGCTGGCCTCCAGCGTTTCACCGCTTGAAGCCCTGAAAACCTCAGGCAGCACGGTGGTAGAGCATGGAGATTTCAAGCGCTTGTCTTTTGCAGGTAGCAAATGGCTAGGGTTTGAAGGCCGGTTTGCCAGCCGAAATATTCGGCGGAACCGAAAGAGATTTCGCATTACGGCTTTTTCGATGATTATAAGCATTGTCATGTATATTGTGTTTAGTGGCTTGGTGAACATTCTGAGTACGACTTCTACATCGGGTATCAATTATTCTTACTCCTTGGACTATCAGGGGATGAATAAACGTATCCCTAATTCAGTGTATAACAAGCTGGCTACACTTGATGGAGTTAAAGAGGCGTATCCGTTCTACAACCACCAGCTTCAAGCGATCATTCCGAAAGAGAAAATAAATCCGGATTACTACCAGCAGCAGAAAGAAATGTACACGGTTGAACAGGAAAACGGGTATCGGATGGGTAACAACTTTCTGACATCTTACGGTATAAACGGACTTCAGGAACTTCGTCCCAAACTCACCTCCGGAAGCATTGATGCAAGCCAAATGAATGATGAAAATGGTGTCATTGTTATCCAGAAAATCAGAATGATCACCGACAAAGGAACCAATGTGATCATTGATCAAACCCGTTTCAAGGTTGGGGATAAAATTAAGGTCCGATCAATGGGTGACAAGCAGTCATACAAAACCGTTACTGTTGTCGGAACCGCAGATCAAGCCCCTCTCTCTGGTAAATACACCGAAAGTGCTGTTATTCAAATGATTACGACACCGAAGGTGATTGAAAACATTACGGGTGATAACGCGTATGACAGAATATTCATTCAAGCGAGTCCTGAGACAGATAACGGGGCAATTGTGGGTTATTTCAAAAGCCTTGTTCAGCAGGATGCAGGGTATAACTATCGCGATCGGGTAGAGGAGATGAAACAAGCCCGTAACGATGCGCTGACGCTAAATATATTCCTGTACGGTTTTATAGGAGTCATTGCAGCCATTGCGTTTCTGAATATTTTGAATACGGTAAGTACGAATCTTATTCTGCGGACGAAGGAGTTCGCCGTATTAAAAGCGATTGGTATGACGCAAAAGGAAATTCGTAAGATGGTTTTGCTTGAGGGTGTGTTCTATGGCGTATTTGCAGCTGTGTACGGAAGTCTTCTCGGTACAGGTTTGAGCTATGGTGTGTCCTATCTGATGAGGAATGCGGTGCAGATCGAATGGGTTATGCCTTGGAGTAGCATTCTGATTGGCAGTTTGGGTGCTATCATAGCCACACTCATAGCCTCATACTGGCCGCTTAGACGTCTTGAACGAATCCAGATTACAGATGGTTTGCGCGGGGAAAATTAATGCGTCAAAAAGCTCGGTTGTTCGCTTTAGAACGAACAACCGAGCTTTTTGACGTTTTAAGTGGTCGTTACTCCTTTAAGAAAAACACGTACAATTTTCTCCGCCATGACATGATGAGACTCATATTTTTGCTGATCATGCGCCCGGTTCCCCATCAACATTAGAGTCGAAAAAGCCTCAGCCAAGAAAAGCGGATCTTCTTCACGAAAGATTTTCTCATCCATGGCTTTTTTAAAATGCGAGGCTAGTACGTCATGAATCTGATGTTCTGCTTCACGAATAGCATGAATCTGTTCTTCCTCCAGAAAAGGCTCCGCTTCACGCATCATCATTTCAATCTCACCATGCGGATTAGCAAGACGAGCTTCCGCTAATCGGATTAATCCGTCTCGTAAATGTTCCGCCTCATCCAGCATATGCGCCGTAATTTTTCTAACGTTCTGCAACATCGTTGTCATGGCTGCAACGAATAGATCCGCTTTGCCCGCGAAATGATAATATATGGTTGGTTTGGATACGCCGCATTTCTTCCCAATCTGCTGAAGGGTAACCATCTCGTAGCCAAATTCTTTAAATAGGGTAGATGCCGTATAGATAATGGTTTGTTGCATGGAAATGTCATTGTCCGTCTGCTTGGGTCTTCCGCGCAAACGTTTAGGTACTTGCTCTGGCATAGATTCGTACACACTCCTTCCACAATATTTTATGTCAAATCATAAATATAAGCAAAGAAGCTTGTAATTTTACTTACCAGTAAATATAATTAGTTCTGTAATTAAAAATGATACGTTTAAAGGTGGGCAACGAAGTTATGGCAAAGACAACAGTGCGTAAGAGCAGATGGAAGAAAATAACGATATGGATTAGTGTAATTATTATTGCCCTGGTAGCAGGGGTGTTTGCGTACCTGGCATCTGTCACATACAGCCCTTCGGAACAAGCGGAAGTGGCAATGAAAAGTCATGATCGGGTCGTTGTTAGTGAAGTGAAGAACGGTTATCAATTTGAACCTAAAGGGCAGGACATCACACAGCCTAATGTTGTGTTTTATCCCGGAGGTTTAGTGGAGCCGGCAAGTTATGCGCCTATGGCACGAGCACTAGCGGAGCAAGGACATCGTGTGTATATTACGAAGATGCCGCTGAACTTGGCGATGTTCGGGGAAAACCGGGCGGATTCGTTTCTCGCGGAACATGAGGGTGAAAGCTTTGTTATTGGTGGACACTCCCTAGGAGGTGTATTCGCTTCAAGATATGCTGCGGCGCACACAGCTCAGATCAAAGGTGTCTTTTACCTAGCTTCTTATGCAGATGATGGCGGGAGACTGGACGGAACCAACTTGTCCGCACTGCAAATTACGGGAAGCAATGATGGTGTTCTGAACTGGGAATCGTGGGAAAAAGCGAAGTCCAATCTTCCGAATGACACGACATATGTAAGCATAGAAGGCGGCAACCATGGTCAATTTGGCTCCTACGGAATGCAGAAGGGAGACAACGCACCTAAGATCACAGAACAGGAGCAGCTTAAGCAGGTTGTTCAGGCATTGGAAGCATGGATGAAATCAATAAAACCATAGATAAAATAAAAAAGACCGAAGTTTTCATCTGCAAACGATGAATTTTGTCGGTCTTTTTATGATTTTCTATTGAACAACGGGAGTGATTTCCACTTCTTGGTTAACGTCTACGGAAGGCTCCGCCGCGTGCCAGAGCAAAAAAGAGGAGCAGGGCAATGATTGAGCCAACGATCGCCGGAATGATATGAAACCCGCCAATCACCGGTCCCCTTGGTCCAAGCAATTCGGTTCCTAACCAGGAACCGATAAAACCCGCAACAATGTTCCCAATTACACCGCCCGGTACGTCCCGCCCAATCAAGTTGCCACTTAACCAGCCAATAAGTCCACCAACAATAAGTACCCAGAGCAGATCCATGGTTTGTTCTCCTTTCTTCGGGTTTATTACAAGTTATGTTGGGTTCAGTGGAATATACCTCATCTTATATTGGTGGAGTACTGCAAATGCTCTGTGCTAAGATGAGGGTACTTATGATTCAAGCTGGGGAACAAGGATAGAAGGGGTGTACAGTCCATTGAATAAAATACTTGTCATTGACGATGAAGTCGCCATTCGAGATTTAATTGAGCTGGTGCTCAGAAGAGAGAACTATGATGTAAAAACCGCAGAAGATGGCAAAACCGGGCTGCAATTGCTGGACTCTTTTCAACCAGACCTGGTAGTGCTTGATTTGATGCTGCCCGATTGCTCGGGATATGACTTGTGCAAGGAGATTACCGGGAAACGTGCTGTTCCTGTTATTATGCTCTCTGCCAAAAATGAGATTATAGATAAGGTGCTTGGATTAGAACTTGGCGCGGAAGATTACATGACCAAACCGTTTGACAACCGCGAATTACTTGCTCGCATCAAGGTAGTTTTGAGAAGAAACGAGAGCAAGGTGGAGACAAGTGAAGGGGCGGAAGTGCCGTCGACACGTATCATCCATGAAGAGCTGACTTTTGATATGGAAAGCCGAAGAGTGCTGAAAAACGATGTTCCCGTCTCTTTGACGGCCAAAGAGTTTAAAATTCTGGAAACTTTACTTAAAAGGCCTGACAAAATCTATACTCGGGATGAGCTCTTACAGATCGGATGGGGATATGATTTTATGGGAGATAGTCGTAGTGTGGATATGACCATCATGCGACTAAGGAAGAAACTGGAGGATAACGCGGACGAACCGAAATATGTCCGAACGATCTATGGATTCGGTTATCAACTTGGAGGTGGCGAGGC
Source organism: Paenibacillus sp. NN59 (assembly GCF_057597225.1). NCBI lineage: Bacteria > Bacillati > Bacillota > Bacilli > Caryophanales > Paenibacillaceae > Paenibacillus > Paenibacillus sp. NN59. The sequence continues at coordinate 3,340,078 of NZ_CP199678.1, forward strand.
CTGAAGTACGCAACCCGGTTACTGCTGAACTATTTATTTTTCTCTGTATTGTCCTTTGGCATCATCATCTTTGCCGTTAATAAAGCCATTGATTACTACAGCTTCATTACTATTGAAAAACAGATGATGGAGAAGGCAGATCTCTCCGAGCTGTCCTTCCGTGAAGTGCTGGCACAGCATCGATCATCATCAGGGGAGCCGCAGACGAAGGAAATCGTCAGACTTGCACTGGAGAAGCTGAAGGCTTCAGGCAAAGAAGTGCGTATCTATGACAGCTCCAAGCAGCTACTGGGCTTGGCTGTAGATGGCATCATCATTAATGATGGCAAACCACATATTTTCGAGAAAAATATTGAAAAAGCTCTGAGCGGTAGCTATGCCTATACTGTAACTGATGATCATCTGCTTTATTTTGCGACTCCCATTCAGAATCAATTTTACGAAAATGCTTATGTGTACGAGTTCGTAGAGGACATTTCGTACTTTTATGCAATCATGGATCAAATCCGTTATGTGCTGTTTGCAGGCGCGGGCGGATTCATTGTGCTGATTACGTTAGCCAGTCTGTGGATTGCACGAAATACAACCAAACCGATTAAGGTGCTTCTTGGTGCCGCGCAAAGTTTCTCCAGACAGGAATTTAAGCGAGTTCATCTGAACCGCAAGGATGAGCTGGGGATGCTCGCGGATGGACTAGACTCCATGGGACAGCAGCTTCATAATTACATTCAATACCAGAAACAATTTGTCTCGAACGTATCTCACGAATTAAAAACACCTCTGGCAGCCATACGTGGTTTCTCTCAATACTTGTACGAAGGAGAGAATGAGAACGAAGAGTTACAAAAAATCTATGCTCATCTGTTGCAGGAATCGGATCGGCTCACCCGTTTGATTAATGAACTGTTGTTGTTATCCCGATTTGACAAGGCAGGTTCAAGCGAGCTGGAGGTCGAAAAGACGGAAATGAACGCACTGATCCAGCAAGTCGCCAGAAATATGGAAGCCAAAGCTAAGGATAAAGAGATCAGGATCACAGTTAAACAAGTAGAGGAAGACCCGATGGATGAAGGTCTGACAAAAGTCTATGCGAGCGTCAATCCAATGCTCATGTCCCATGCAATCGCCAACCTGTTGGATAACGCTATCAAATATTCAGGCAGTCATTCGCAAATTAATGTGGAGATGGAACATACGTCAAGCGAGGTCGTTGTAAAGATAAGTGACCAAGGCATAGGCATCGCGGGTGATGAACTAGAGCGAGTACAGGAGCGCTTTTACCGGGCGAAAAATGCAAGCACAGCGAATGGTTCAGGTCTCGGTTTGTCCATTTGCAAAGAGATCGTCGAGCGTTTTAATGGATATATCGACATCGAAAGTGAGTTAGGACAAGGTACGATAATTACGATTGTGTTACCTCGTGCCTAAACACATTTCTAAAACGAAGCCCAAATAAATACCGTTACAAGACTGATACATTTCTGTTATAAGACTAACAAATGCTTTTTTTATAATGACTTCATAAGAACAAATCACACATTTATGGAGGGATTATGATGAAATTAACAAAGAAATCTGCCAGCTTTATCCTGCTAAGTGCTTTACTAACGGTAGCTCTGACGGGCTGTCAGTCCACTGATGCGAAGTCACCAACAACCGGACAGAATTCTGCTGAGCAAAATACGTCGAATGGACAAAGTAAAGGTGAAGGAACATCCGATTCAAAAAAACCGGATTCCGAAGGTACTGAAGGACAGGGCTCTGAGGCAGTGAAGGAAGGCTCAGTGAAGAAAGAAGGCAATGTGGTGCTGAAGGAGCTTGCTTTTGTTCATAATGAGCACACCATTGCGATTTCGGATACAGCGAATGAAGAGCAGATGGAACAGATGCTGGGCAAACCAGACAATTTCAAATCCCATACGTACACTGCTGGGGATGGAACCAATATGGATAATTTAATCGGATTTACGGAAAAAGTATACACGTATCCTGGTATGGAGATTAAAACGATCAGTGTACCTGAAGGAAAACAAGACTCGATCTTTGATATCAAAATTACCGATCCCAAGTATACAACAGTTCGAAACATTAAAGCAGGGGATAGCCTAGACACACTTAAAAAAGCTTATCCTGAAGGAAAGCTGGTAGGAGATGGGGCACCTGACGAGGAAGACGACTTCCGTTACGAGCCATCGAACTATGTAGATGTCATGTCATTCCATATTAAGGATGCCAAGGTCGAGAGCATTCATATCTTCAGCCTGCTGGACTAAAAGTGTAATTGATTTACTTCTTTGATTTATAGAGCCGTATCATAAGATTTACTTTTCGAACCTGCCCAAGAGTTGGGCAGGTTTTTATGTCGTTATGAGTTGATAAGAGATTATAGCGTATTTAATGTATGTAATGTTTTTGACGTTACATATCTCCAGATTTATACATAAAGATTCAGGTTGAGTACAAGTTTTCCTTACGCAACTTTTTTGGATTCCCATTAAACTCTTGCGGCACTCAGACTATGTTTGCTTACACTTAAAACGTTTCTCTAGACCCACACAAATGTTCAATGATACCATCATACAAGTGTTACGACAGTTGAATATTGCAGGAGGAACGAAATGTGGATCAAGTAAGATACGATAACTTAAAACTCGGGGAACGTGGGGCGATCATCAGTATCATCGCTTATATATGTTTGACCGCAATAAAGCTGGTGATTGGCACAATTGCTGGCTCTGAAGCACTCAAAGCAGACGGCTTGAATAACGCAACGGATATTGTCGCGTCCATCGCCGTACTGATTGGTTTAAGGTTCGCCCAGCGTCCGGCCGATAAAGATCATACATATGGGCACTGGCGGGCAGAAACAGTGGCGTCTCTTGTGGCCTCATTCATCATGATGGCTGTGGGATTGCAAGTATTATTCGAAGCCTTTGGTTCCGTATTCGAGGGCAAGCACGAATCTCCTGATCTAATTGCTGCGTATACAGGCATTTTCTGTGCAATTATTATGGTTTTGGTCTATCGATACAATAAAAGACTGGCCACACGTATCAAAAGTCAGGCTGTTATGGCTGCCGCACGGGATAACATCTCCGATGCTTGGGTGAGTATCGGTGCCGTCGTCGGGATCGTAGGTTCTCAGTTCGGCCTTCCTTGGCTTGACCCTGTAACGGCGATTATCGTCGGTTTGCTGATCTGCAAAACGGCCTGGGATATTTTCAGAGAAGCTACGCACCATCTTACCGATGGATTTGATGTAGAGTTGATTCAAGAATACCGGGAGACCATTGCCGGAATTGATGGTGTAGAGACGGTTAAAGATGTACGAGCACGTAATTACGGCAGCAACGCCGTAGTTGACGTGGTCATCACGGTTCGAGGAGATTTGGATCTGCAACAAGCACATGATATTTGTACCGATGTGGAGAATGAGCTGCTGGAAGAGCATGATGTGTATACGGTACACGTTCACGTCGAGCCGGAGCCAGAGCAGGAAGCGGTCAAAGAATACATGTAATATTTATAAAAAAAATAAAAAATGAAAAAGGGCCTTGAAAAAGCAAAAACCAGTAAACGATGATGTTTACTGGTTTTTTGATGTTGTTAAGTATTTAAGGTTCGTTCACTTTTTTAACATGCCCGCGTCAATCCGAATGATCTTATCTAGCAATCATTTAGGCATATTGTACATAATCAGATTGTTATACTTATCCGCATGTTTTTGTTCGTCGAGGATAATGCCCCATACCGTGTCTTTGTAAATACCGTAGGGGAGACCAAACCATATTCTTCTGTACTTCTCCACCGCGGCAAGCTCGCCCTGAAATGCCTTTTGTAAACCACCCAGATACGATGTAACGTTTTCCGGAGATTCACTGCTTACACCTGTGATCTCATGACCTGTGAGGTCTTTGTACATCTCTCTGAACATCTGATTGTGACCGCGCTCATCATCGCGAATGCTTGTAATAATCGCGGCTTGGTACGTATCAGGAGCCATACGAATGAGAGCGTCATAGAACATTTCATCATTTCGTTCGCCTTGAACCGCCGATTGAATGAGCCCGAGTGCTTCAGCTGTTGATGTTGCCCATACGGGAGTAAATGGTTTTCGATAAAAATAAGGATACGTTGTGTACATGCCAATCCCTCCATACCAATGATGAGTTAAGATATGCACATATGCCCAGAAACGTAACCCGCTCTCTTTTGCTGTGCTTCATGCTATGCCTGTACCAGAGGCCTTTAACGTTCGATCCGCTTAACGATATCGTCTCTAATCATGATTTTTATCAACTTACTGTAACCATAGGCAAGCACAAAAGGCAGGAAATAGGACCAGTATGTCCAGAAAATATTCCATCCGTTAAAATACTCAACATGACCCATCAACTTTGCAGTCCACTCGATCAATGTTAACAAGAGAGCAGTTACAAAGATACTCGGCCAAGGTCTGGTGTGTTTGACCAAAATCATATACATCATGATGCAGCCTGTGATTGGATATATACCAAGATCCATCGGAAGGGCGGCATATGCCTCATTGCGAGTGTGGGGTAATATATTCCAGAAATAATTAAACCCAACACTATTGATACAAGTAGATACGGCCACACCAAGCGGAAAATAAATCAATACGAGTCTATAGTTCCGCCGTAAAATCCAAGCACCTATCAGAAGGGGGATGACCATACCAACGATCCAATTGCCCAGCATATCTTTTCCCTCCAAATTAAACTGTGATATCTAAACGAACTCTCGCCAATTAATCCGATTTTTTCTGTTCAAGGAGAAGATTCACTTTATCCGTAAGTGCTTTTAATTTTTGATCATAGTGCCTGTACGTATACCAGCCAATCACAGCTTTGATCGCAAAAAAGAGCACAGCTGCGATAACAACCAAGAAGTAATTGTGTGCGATCTGTTTCAACCAATCATTGATGTGTTGCATTGTTTACAACCCCCGTCGCGTACATCTATCATCTGGTTAAGATGCCCATTACATCTTAAGGTAATTCATAAATGTAATAAGATTCTTTGTGTATAAAGTGTTGCTTTTTGTCGAAATCCATGCTACATTATCGATGTAAACGTTTATATTTGCTTTAAACAACATCATATATGATTCAATTTGGCGTGTTACTGTTCGGCAGGCAAGGCCTAAATTGGGTGGTTTGTATATTTATTATACCCGCCCAATTTAGGCCTTTTTTTATGCACAATTTCAGGGTGAGGTGTTTACATGAATTATAAAGAAACCGCTAAGGCTATCCTTGACAAAGTAGGCGGACAAGAAAATATCAATGATTTTCTCCATTGCTCTACCCGATTAAGAATGAATCTGAAAGATCCAAATCAAGCAAAGACCGAAGAAATTAAATCCATGGACGGAGTTATGGGCGCAGTATATAGCGGAGGGCAATATCAAGTTATTATCGGTAATGATGTAAGCTATGTATATAATGAACTTAAACAAATGATCACGATAAACACAGATGAAAAACCGGAGCCAAACAAGAAAAGAGATATGAGTTTTAAAGGTTTGTTTGAAAGTTTTGCCGGATTGATTACGGGTATTTTCCAGCCGATCATTCCAGCAATCGCAGCGGCGGGTATGTTTAAAGCTTTGCTTTTATTGTGCACATCGCTCGGTATTCTATCTAAAGAAAGTCAGATTTACGCCTTATTGCTTAATATCGCTGATGCAGCTTTTTACTTCCTGCCTGTATTGCTCGCATACTCAAGTGCACAGAAATTCAAAACCAATCCATATATTGCAGCTACACTGGCGGGGGTTTTACTGCATCCTAAAATGATCACATTACTTGGCGGAGAAGTACCCGTGGAAATCGCTGGTGTTCCTGTACCTAATATCAGTTATGCGTCCAGCGTTTTACCCATCATTCTGACCGTATGGCTCATGTCGTATGTTGAGAAATTTGCGGATAAGGTATCCCCTGGTCCAGTGAAAATCTTCCTGAAACCTTTAATTGTCATACTTGTCATGGCACCACTGGCTCTCACTGTTTTGGGACCCATCGGTAACTATTTGGGTGTAGGTTTGTCTGACGGTTTATTCTGGATTCAAGGTAAAATCGGTTGGTTAACGGTTGTGATTTTGGCCGTATTCCTTCCGTTTATCGTGATGTTCGGCATGCACAAAGTGTTTTATCCCGTTATTTTCGCAGCCATGGTTTCACCAGGCTATGAAACATTGATCCATAGTGCGATGCTATCTTCTAACATGGCACAAGGCGCTGGAGCACTGGCGGTCTGGTTCTTGGCAAAAGACAAGAAATTGAAGCAGGTTGCATTGCCAGCAGGTATATCCGGATTGTTCGGTATTACCGAACCAGCTTTGTACGGGGTACATTTACGTCTGAAACGAACATTGGTAGCTTGTATGATTGGAGCGGGCTCAGCGGGACTGTTCGCTGGTATTGTTAACTTGAAGGCTTATGCAGCAGTAGGGCCGGGTCTTGCATCGTTACCTATGTTTATCGGGGCTGAAAATAACTTCACCTACGCGCTGATTACAGCGGCTATTTCTATCGTTGTTACTCCAATTGCCGTTTATTTCATCGGTTTTAATGATCCAGGAGCAGAAGATCATGCACAAGCTTCATCAAGAGAAGTCGCTCAAGTAGAAACAACTTCACCAGCTCCGAAGAAAGAGAAATTGCAATCGCGTTTGGTTGTTTTCTCCCCGCTTGAGGGCGAGGCAATTCCGTTAAAAGCAGTGAACGATGAAGCGTTCTCCCAAGAAGCGATGGGGAAAGGTATGGCGATTAAACCTTCCAAAGGTCAAGTCGTAGCTCCATTTGATGGCACTGTGCAAACCGTGTTTCGCACCAAACACTCGATCGGTTTGAAATCAGTAGAAGGCATTGAACTTCTGATTCACGTCGGCATTGATACCGTTAAATTAAAAGGACAGCATTTCAATGTTGTTGTTCAGGAGGGAGATATCGTGAAACACGGTCAACTTCTGATTGATTTCGATATGGAAGCCATTATAAAAGCAGGCTTTGATACAACAACACCGATCATTGTAACAAACAGTGGTGACTATCTTGAAATCCTTGGACATGAGCAATCTGAAAAAATAGGACCTGAGACACCACTTATAACCATTTTGTAATATTATGGGGTGAAATTCACCCTGAACATAGAGGAGCATGGATATGAGAGTAGTTAAGGTTCTCAATACAAGTATTGTTTTGGCCAAGCGTAATGACAATAAAGAGGTTATTGCCATGGGCAAAGGAATCGGGTTCAGAAGCAGGCCCGGGGACATGATTAACGAAAATGAAATTGAAAAAGTATATATCGTTGAGAATGAAGGAATGTCCTCGGATATGACTGCACTGATGAGAGAGACGCCGGAAGAGTATTTAATTTTGGCAGACGAAATCATATCCTATGCGAAACAAGTATTATCGCGTGATCTGAGTGAAAATCTCTATTTTTCGTTAACAGACCACCTCCATATGGCTGCCAAGCGATTCAAATCGAATATTACGATACAAAATCGAATGTTATGGGAAGTGCAGAAGTTTTACCCGCAAGAATTCCTAATTGGGAAGCAGGCTTTAAAGTTTATTAAAGATAAGCTTGGATTGGATCTGCCGGAAGAGGAAGCAGCTAACATCGCCTTCCATCTGGTCAACGCTCAGCAAACGGAACAGAACATGAGTCAGGTCATGATGATGACTACTACCGTTAAAGATATTCTTAACATTATTCGCATTCATTATGGAATCGAGCTGGATACATCAAGCATTAATTATTCACGCTTTTTGACTCATCTGCAGTTTTTTGTTCAGCGATTATTGGAGAATACCATGCTCGAATCCAAGGATGATGAATTGCTAGAACGAATTTCGAGTAAATATCCAGAGGAAAGCAATTGTGTTTCCAAGATCAATAATTATATTGGCGCGAAATTTGAACGATTTATGTCCAACGAAGAGAGATTGTATCTCATCATTCACATTAGCCGTGTGATGGACAGAGCGCATTAACAGGAGGATTATGATATGACGACCATCAGAACATTTCCCGAAGGATTTTTATGGGGCGGAGCAATTGCAGCGAATCAGGCTGAGGGAGCCTGGAATGCAGCAGGGAAAGGCATCTCTACCGCTGATACGGCTATGAATAAGAAAAACATAAGTAAAGGTGACTATAAAAAACAAAATGCTGTGAGCTCGGAGCAACTCGCGAGAGCGCTTCAGGATCAATCTACCGTGAATTATCCAAAACGCAGAGGAATCGATTTCTATCATCGTTATCCAGAGGATCTTGCTTTAATGGGTGAGATGGGCATCAAAACATTACGTACGTCCATTGCGTGGACTCGAATTTTCCCAAATGGAAATGAAACAAATGCAAACGAGGAAGGTTTGCTGTTCTACGATCGCCTTTTTGATGAGATGATTAAAAATGGCATCGAACCTCTGGTTACCTTGTCTCACTATGAGATGCCGATGTATCTGGTCGATCATTACGGTGGATGGACATCCAGAGAGGTTGTTGATTTCTTTGTAAGCTTCAGCACAACAGTATTCAACCGTTATAAAGATAAAGTAAAATATTGGATCACTTTTAATGAAATTGATGGTATAGTTCGTCATCCGTTTACCAACGGTGGCATTGTTCCGGATCGTTTCGAGAATGTTGAGCAGGCGGTCTACCAATCGTTGCATCATCAATTTATTGCAAGTGCGTATGCGGTTAAGCTATGTCATGAGATTATTCCTGATGCTCAAATTGGATGCATGCTGACAAGCCTGTTGCACTATCCTCACACATGTAATCCGCTGGATGTACTGGCAGCACACAAGAACAATCAATTTAATCTGTTTTTTACCGATGTGCAGGTGCGTGGCGCTTACCCAGGTTACATCGAGAGATATTTTAGAGAGCAGGGAATCATTATTGAAAAAACTGAAGGCGACAGTGAGTTGCTAAAAAAGTTTACGGCTGACTTCATATCATTCAGTTACTATAACTCCTTTGTTGCAAGTGCAGATAGCGAAGGCCTGGAAACGGTTAGTGGCAATACGATGGGCGGCGTGAAGAACCCTTACCTTCCTGTCAGTGATTGGGGATGGCAGATCGATCCGATTGGGTTGAGACTCGCGCTTAACAATCTGTACAGCCGTTATCAGGTACCTCTGTTTATCGTAGAGAATGGCATTGGTGCTTACGATACGATTGAAGAAAACGGTACAATCAGCGATCCTTATCGCATTGAATACCTGCGTTCCCATATCGAACAAATGCATGAGGCTCTGCTGGATGGTGTTGAAATCATGGGGTATACCGTCTGGGGAATCATCGATCTGATCAGCTATTCCTCTTCCGAAATGGAAAAACGCTACGGTTTAATCCATGTCGACCAAGATAATGACGGAAACGGCACCCTGGAGCGAAGACGGAAGGAAAGTTTCTTCTGGTACCAAAATTTGATTGCGAACAATGGACTATAACTTGAATAGAGCAGGGGCTGTCCCAGCCATAATTATGACTTATGGGACAGCCCCTTTTCTTGTACTATTTTGTTCGGGTTAAGATCCTATTCAAGTATTCGTTAATCAAATCGTTTATAAACAAAGCAGCTTATCGACATCGACCAGGTTCTCCATATATTGAATCATCTCAAATCGTTCTTTGTGGGTGTGATCAAAAGGTGTGCCCGCAAGCAAGCGATTAAATTTCTGTTCAAGCATGTTCCAGCCAAATGGTGTTTCAATATCTCCTAAAGGTACGGGCATCCAACGTTCATGCACATGAGAATCATAAGTTGTTATAACAACATGAGCAGCGCAAAAGTGGGTCGGATGTTCAGCCAGATATTGCTGTACGTCATCATCCAGGGTTACCGTAATTTTTTCAACCAGTTCATGTACTTCCGGATCAGTGAAGCTATCGAATATTAATTCCTCCGAATCCATACGGCCATATTTAAGAGCCACGGCTGAAGTGAATTGCGTGCTGGCCTGTGCTCCGATGGCTGTCTTGGGTTTTGGATTCGTTAGTCGGTATACAAAGGAAGATGTTTTCACCTCAACAGACTTAATCTCCGAAGGCGTTAAATGATAATCTTCACGAAGTTCCAGCATGGCGTCAAGTGTAGCGTGTAAACCGCGCTGACAGGCATGGCGTTTAAAATAAATACTCGTTACTTTAAAATCGATTCCCAGCCCATTTAATACATCACTTGTATCACAATGCCCGCTTGTACCTTTGAAGGCCTGAAAAAATCCATATCTTCCTTCTAATGCTGCATCAGGCCCCGTAAATCCACAGGATGCCAGTCTCACGGCTCTTAATCCGGTCAATGCGGCCCAGCCACTGCACAAAATTTTCCCCGATGTTCCATCATTCTGGTATTCAATCAAACCTCCTGTGAAAAGAGATGCAATCCCCATGGCATCTTTGGTCTGCTTGGTATCCGCATTGGTTAATTTGCATACCAAAGCCGCAGCTGCAACAGCTCCGCACACCCCGGTAGCATCAAAACCTCTTTCCCGATACATAAATGGATTAATAGCTTCACCTAACCTCGCATATACGTCATATGCTGAAACAATAGCTGTAATCATCTGTTTCCCATCGTTTCGGTGTAATTGGGCCATACTTAGTAGAAGTGGAACCAGCACAGAACCGGGATGACCCATCGCATGACGATACCCATCATCAAGATCTGCACAGCGCGCCATCATCGTATGGATAAAGACTGCATGGTCTGTACTCGTGCGAACATTCCGTTCACCAAGTAGTGAAACCAATTCTTCATTTTTAATAACCGAGTCTGCAAGAGTCGCATATTTCAGGATGCGTTCACTTGCTTCCGAGTATCGACCAAATATCATATTACCGTAAGAGTCCAGTATCACTTGTTTACCGACCTCAATCGCCCTCTCGGAGAGATCCTCATATTGAAGGCGAGTTACATAATCGGCCAGTTCAACAATCATCGTTTTCACAACAATTCACCTCGTTATTTTGACTTCCATCCACGAATGTATGAGAAGTTTACATAACAAAAATATATAGTTGGCACGCTGATGAACTCCAGCACAAGTTAACTGCAATCACTCAACTTTTGTATGCACAAGATGGCTTGAAGGGCAATATCGCTTCATCCGCTACTCGATTTGATGCACTGAAGGGTTGCAATAATGCTTGATTATTCTTTTCAGATCCTCAACGTATGAAGGAAAGATTTTGTTTCTGTGATAAATCAATGCGAGTGGGTGGAGATGGGCAAAATCAGCGATCGGAAATACATGAAGCGGAGAGTTGGTATGCCCGGACTCATTCAACGCCTGTATTCCTGAAAGGTACATCGTTAACGAAAAACTGGCAGCATAATCCTCCGCACATAGAAGGTGATGAATGTCTGGTTGAGTTAATTCGTTAATGCAATATAAGGAAATATTACGTTCAGCTAGATGTTTATCGAGTAAAATACGAGAATTGAAGTTTTTCTTGTTAAGCACAAATGGAACATGTTGAAACAGACTCAGATCCGCACCTTGATTAAAGGTTTCGATACACTCGGGATACTGATCCGGGAAATAAAGCTTAAGCAGATTGTCTGAAATCACCATGTACATTTGTTCATGCAGAATCGTTTCATACTTTACATTTTGTGTCACGATATTATCTACACCCGAGAGAAAGAGATCCAGTGAATTGTTTAACACCATCTCCTGCATTTGCGGGGAAGTTGTACGATGAATTTCAAGCTGAACCTTAGGGTGTAAAGTGCGAAATTCTTTTAATAGCTTCGGTACGATAATCGGATAACGCCCTTCGGTAATGCCAAAATGAATAGTGCCTGACTTATCCTCTTTCAGATCGGTGAGTTGGTTCTCCATATTTTGATCCAGCAATTCAATTTGGCGAAGCGTGTTTTGCATAATTCTCCCTGCAGGTGTCAGAGCAATTTTGGGTTTTCGTTCAAAAAACGCAACCCCGTGTTTTTCTTCCAGGCTTTTCAGATATTTGCTTAGGGACTGATGGGAAATGTATAGCCGTTTAGCTGCATTGGAAATGTTTAACTCCTCGGATAGAACCAAAAAGTATTTATAGTTATTCAGCATACTGACCTCCTGTGTTTCCTCTCTGTGACTTTGATTAACGGATGACATATACCAACAAGGTTAGGATCATCATACTGCAACTAATAGTTACATACAAGCAGTCTAAATGTGCTTTAGGGTTGCGGATATGTATGTTAAATTATGAATGTATCGCGGCACCTATAGCGTTGTAAGCGTGAGCAATAAGCAATTGCTTGCACTGAATAAAATAAATAGGAGGTTATGTGCGTGAGTAAAGTTGCAGTTCTTTTAGCAGAAGGATTTGAAGAAAGTGAAACGCTGACGATTGTTGATATTTTAAGAAGAGCCCATATCGATTGTCACATGATTAGTACAGCAGGAGAAATGGTGCGCGGCAGTCACGATATCGAAGTGAAAGCAGATGCTCTCATCAGTAACGATGTTGCAAATTACGATATGATCGTACTTCCTGGGGGCATGCCAGGAGCTGCCAATCTTCGTGATGATGAACGTGTGATCCAGCTAATTCAGGAAATGAACCAATCTGGCAAATATGTAGCGGCTATGTGTGCGGCTCCACTTGCACTGGCTAAAGCGGGTGTTTTGGAAAACAAAAAATTTACTGCCTATGTAGGTTATGATCAGAAGATTCAAACGAGCGGTACGTTTAAAGAAGACATTGTGGTTCAAGATGGAAACCTGATAACAAGTCGTGGCCCTGCAACGTCTTACGCTTTTGCTTATGCGTTGGTGGATGCTTTAGGTGGAGATAGTATGGCTGTAAAGAATCGTATGGTATATTTCAATGCATTTGATGCTGAATAGGAGGAACTACAATGACAAAAAAGGTAGCCGTATTGATGGCGGAAGGTTATGAAGAGGGTGAAACACTGACGATTGTTGATATTTTGAGAAGAGCAGGTTTGACTTGTGACACTTTTTATTTTGGAGACCCGCTGGTGAAGGGAATGCACGGAATCTTTGTTAAAGCAGATAAAGCATTTGGCGAAGAGGTAAAGCAATATGACATGATCGTTCTGCCGGGAGGCCGTCCAGGTGGGCAAAATCTGAAGGAGAATCCCGATGTCATTCATATGGTGCAATACTTCAATGATAACGACAAGTACATTGGCGCGATGTGTTCCGGCACGGTAGTTCTGTCCGATGCCAAGGTCATTCAGGGGAAGCAGGTAACAGGTTATGTGGGGTATGCAGAAAAATTGATTGGTGGCATCTTCAAGGATGAAGTTGTCGTAGTAGACCAAAACCTGGTTACAAGCCAAGGGCCTGCAACGCCTTATCCGTTTGCATACAAAATTGCAGAGATTTTCGGCAAAGATACATCTGACTTGCGTGAAAAGATGTTATACAACTTTGCCGGAGGCAAGTAAAGACAGCTAAGAGGGCGGGGGAATTATATGAAAACAGAGGAATTGGCTAAGGAAATTATCGCCAACATTGGACAGGATAATATTACGTATGCCACGCATTGTGCAACCAGACTGAGATTCAACGTCAAAGACGAGACTCAAGTTAACTTGAAAGCGCTTGATCGACTGGAAGGTGTCCTGCGAGCTCAGTTTAACAGCGGTCAGCTGCAGATCATTATTGGAGCAAAAGTAAAAAGCGTTTTTGACGCAGTCAGTGAAAAGCTTGACTTGGATAATCAGGACATCGAAGTAAAAGCAGTGCAACAAAAAAAGAATGTATTATCCCGAGTCGTAGAAACGGTTGCAGGTATATTCGGGCCCGTCATTCCTGTGTTAATTGGATGCGGTATGGTCAAGTCTGTGCTTGCGATCCTGACGACAATGAATCTTCTCGAAACAACAAGCGGCGCATATCAAACCTTTAACCTGATCAGCGATCTAATTTTCTATTTTTTCCCCTTCTTTCTAGCAGTCAGTGCAGCTAAGAAGTTTAAAACAAACGAGTATTTAGCTGTCGCTCTTGCCGGCGCTTACATGTATCCGACGATCATGGAAGGAGCTGCAAAAGTAGCAGAAACCGGCGTCACCAGCTTAAGCTTTTTCGGACTTCCGTTGTTGCTCGTGAACTATAAGTCAACGATTATTCCGATTATTATTTCCGTATGGGTTATGAGCTACGTACATCGCTTTGTAAATAAGCGTATACCCGATATGTTTAAAATCCTGTTTGTACCGATGATTGTGTTATTTATCATGGTTCCACTTGGATTGATTGTATTCGGGCCGATCGGAACCTATTTCGGTAGCGGGGTTGCTCAAATTGTAACGTATCTCTATACCGTTAATGGTGTGATTGGTGCCTTTTTGTTCGGAACATTCAGGCCGCTTTTGATCATATTTGGCATGCATTACGCGATTACACCGATTAACAGCCAGCTTATTGCAGAATATGGTTACTCGGTCATTTCACCTGCCAACCTGACAGGCAATCTGGCTCAGGCTGGAGCATGTCTTGGTGTATTCCTCCTGCTAAAACATAAAGCGAGTAAATCGAGTGCTTTGTCCAGTGGTGTAACAGCCATGTTTGGAATTACGGAACCGGCTATTTTCGGGTTCAATCTGAAATACAAGCGACCATTTATATGTGCAATGCTTGCCGGAGGGATTGGAGCAGCTTATATCAATTTCTGGGGCGGCGGAGCGACAGCCTTGATTCTACCCGGAATTCTTGCGTTGCCAACGTATATTGCCGATAGCTACATTCACATTATTATTGGTGTTGTCATAAGTATTACGCTTGCCCTGGTTTCCGTTTTAATCTGGGGGATTGAAGAGGACATTCCAGCTTCAACAACAGTCAATGTTAGCCATGGAGCAGTCAATGCTACAACAGTTAATGCCTCAGCGGCAACTTCTGAATCGTCAGCATCCACATCTGCAAATAAAAGAATTGATCGTGTAATTCGGCCTTCAGGAACGTTAATCATCGGATCTCCTATTAACGGCACAGTTAAGAACATAAAAGAGATTGACGATCCTATCTTTGCTTTAGGTAGCGGCGCGGCAGTCGAATCCATCGATGGCAAAGTATACGCACCATTTGACGGAAAGGTCGTCTCGTTGTTCCCGACCAAACATGCCATTGGACTTATGTCGAACGAAGGCGTTGAAATGCTTGTTCATGTAGGTATTAATACGGTCAAGTTGAAAGGTAAACATTTTACTGCTCATGTGCAGCAGGATCAGATTATTAAACAAGGTGATTTGTTAATTGAATATGACCATAATGCTATCCGTGCAGAAGGATTTGATACAGTAGTACCCATTATTATTTCAAATACGTTTGAATATCAGAGTGTAGAGCAGGTCGCTAAAGAAGATCGAATTGCCCAAAATGAGGCATTGCTGCGCATTCATGCTTAGAGGTGATGAGATCATGGATAAATTATCTGAACACTTCCTATGGGGAGGCGCTGTCGCTGCCAATCAAGTTGAAGGCAGCTGGAACAAAGGCGGCAAAGGCATAAGTGTCGCTGACGTAATGTCAGCAGCAGCGCATGGAGTTGAGCGGAGGATTACAGAAGGTATAGAGGAAAATGTATATTACCCTAGTCACGAGGCTAGTGATTTTTATACGAGATACAAGGAAGACATTCAATTGTTTCATGAGATGGGTTTTAAATGCTTTCGAACCAGTATTGCTTGGACAAGAATATTTCCAAACGGGGATGAGACGCAGCCGAATGAAGAAGGCCTGCAGTTCTATGATGACTTGTTTGATACCTGTTTGGCATATGGAATTGAGCCGGTAGTCACCATATCCCATTTTGAAATGCCCTATCATCTGGTGACGGAATATGGAGGATGGCGTGATCGAAAGCTGATTGACTTTTATTTAAACTACTGCGAAGCAATCTATATGAGATTTCAAACAAAGGTCAAGTACTGGATGACGTTTAATGAAATCAATATGATTGTACGCAAGCCCTGGAAGCCAGGAGGAATTCAATGGTTTGAAGGAGAAAACAAACTGCAGACCATGTATCAGGCTGCACATCACATGCTGGTCGCTAGTGCCAAGGCAGTCAAACTCGGTAAAAAGATCAACCCGGACTTTATCATTGGCGGCATGTTTCTTCATCCAACGTCTTATGCAGCAACTTGCGACCCTAATGATGTACTCGCCCATGTCAAGAAACTTCAGCAAGCTTATTATTTTCTTGATGTACATGTCAGAGGAACATATCCGCGGTCATATTTTCGATTCTTGGAGCAACATCAATTGGAAATCGAATCTGCTCCGGGGGATGAATTGATCCTGAAAGAAGGAACGGTAGATTTTATCGGTTTCAGTTATTACTCTAGTTCAGTCGTGATGGCTGATCCAACGGATCAGGACAAGAGCGAGGGCAATGAAATCAGCGGTTATAAAAATCCTCTCTTGCCAGCCAGCGAATGGGGATGGCAAATTGATCCGGTAGGTCTTCGGATTACATTAAACTGGCTGTACGATAAGTATCAGATCCCCTTGTTTATAGTGGAGAATGGGCTGGGTGCCATCGATGTGTTGGAAGCGGATGGAGCTGTACATGATCCATATCGAATTGATTACCTGAGACAACATGTAAGAGAGATGAAAAAGGCCATTTTGGAAGACGGAGTCGAAGTGATCGGGTATACGCCATGGGGATGCATTGACCTTGTAAGTGCCGGTACGGGAGAGATGAAAAAGAGATATGGTTTGATCTACGTCGACAAAGACGATGAGGGAAACGGTTCTCTGAAAAGGGTACGGAAAGACTCTTTTTACTGGTACAAGGAATGTATTGCAAGTCACGGGGAAAACATATAAATCCCATACAACATATGTTAATGAGAAGCACTGTTTCGTCTTTTAGACAACAGTGCTTTTTTCATTAATCAAAAGATTTGTCTTATAGATTAAGGCTTCTGGTTGCTTTTTCAACGCAAAATGTCGCAAAGTGTAGCAATTTATGTTGCAATGAGATGAACCTTTCTGTTTACAAAGAAAAAGGAATCATCTCTTTTCATTTATACAATGAATTGACAGGCTAAAACAAATATAAATATATCTTTCAGCACATTCTTCTTTTCGGTAGAATAGAGTTATCTGATCTGTAATCTTTTTCCTTATTGATAACGGATTGGAAAAATGATTTGAAGGAGGAGAATGAATGAAATCGGCTGCTTGCAGGGAGAGGCAATTGGTGTACAGAAGGATGGGTGTGATGCTCGTATTCATCATGCTGGCCAGTGTTTTACTTGGGCCCGGCTCAACGGCTCGGGCTGCCGGGAAGACGATTACGTCCATGGAGTACTTTTCATCTGCTGACGGACCTGTCATATCCAAATCCGGGGTTGGCAAGGCCAGTTTCGGGTTCGTGATGCCTAAGTTTAATGGGGGTTCTGCTGCATGGAGCGAAGTGAACGGGGATTTAGGTGTTAATGTCAAGGTAGGAAGCGAGTGGGTGGATATTGATCAGGCGGAAGGCTTTACGTACAACCAAAACTGGGGACACTGGACTGACGCCGGCTTTCATGGATATTGGTTCTCTCTCTCCTCAACCACCGATGTTCAATTGTATTCCAGAGCGAACGGAATAAAGCTTGATTATCGACTGGTCTTTCAAAACATTAACGAAACAACGATCTCAGCAATGAGCCCTACACAGGGGCCTGACATCATTGCCAGCAGCACCGGAGGCGCCGGCTTTACGTATCCCACCTTTAACAATAATCCATCAGTCACCTATGAAGCCGTCGCTCAGGATCTCAAGGTGTATGTGAAACCGGTGCAGAGCAACACGTGGATTGATATTGACAATAACGCAGCCAGCGGCTGGATTTACGATCAGAACTTCGGCCAATTCACTGAGGGTGGAGGAGGATATTGGTTTAACGTAACCGAGTCTATTCACGTCAAGCTGCAGTCCAAAACATCGGCTGTGAATATTATTTACACCATTACATTCAATGAACCTGTGCGTAATTTATTCGTAGTTACTGCCTATGAAGGGACAACTTTCACAGCAGATGAAAGCGGTTCCATAGGTATTCCGCTGCCCAAGATTGGCGGGAGCGCACCTATTGCGAAGGAATTACAAAATTTTGTATACCAAATCAATATCAATGGTCAATGGGTAGACTTAAGTAATAGTGGTCAAAGTAAATTTACGTATTCCGGCAATGGCTACAATCCGATTTCCGATGCCAATCAGTGGGGATACTGGGCCGATCATATCTATGGTCTATGGTTCCGACCTATTCAGGAAAATATGCAAATTCGAATCGGCTATCCGCTTAACGGACAACCCGGTGGAAACGTGGGTAGCAACTATGTGAACTATACACTCATTGGCAACCCGGATGCTCCACGTCCCGATGGTTCGGACCAAGAAGACATCTCCATCGGTACACCGAACAATCCGGCGATTGAAGGCATGAATCTGATTTGGCAGGATGAGTTCAGTGGTTCTGCGCTGGATACAAGCAAATGGAATATAGAAACAGGGTATTATCTCAATGATGATCCGGGAACCTGGGGGTGGGGCAATGCGGAGCTCCAGCACTACACTACCAGTCCGCAAAATATTTTTGTTCAGGATGGAAAATTAAATATCCGTGCAACACATAGTAACCAATCATTCCCTCAAGACCCGAATCGTTTTGCTAAATATGCTTCCGGTAAGGTGAATACCAAAGACAAGTTATCCTTGAAGTACGGGCGTGTCGATTTCCGTGCCAAGCTGCCTACAGGAGATGGCGTATGGCCTGCACTCTGGATGCTACCGCAAGATTCGGTATATGGCACATGGGCTGCATCAGGTGAAATTGACGTGATGGAGGCAAGAGGCCGTCTGCCTGGAACAACCAGTGGGACGATTCACTTTGGCGGGCAATGGCCTGCCAATCAGTATGCAGGTGGAGAGTATCACTTCCCCGCAGGACAAACTATTGCTAACGATTATCACGTATATTCTGTAGTTTGGGAACCGGACAACATCAAATGGTACGTGGACGGCAAATTCTTCTATAAAGTTACCAACCAGCAATGGTCGTCTGCAGCTGCACCGAACAACCCTAATGCTCCATTTGATGAACCTTTCTATTTAATCATGAACTTGGCGATCGGCGGTAATTTCGATGGTGGCCGCATTCCGGATGCTTCAGATATTCCTGCAACCATGCAGGTGGATTATGTTCGGGTGTATAAACAGCAATAATGGTTTTAGCTTAGTCCGTTAAATTAAATTAGCGAGAGCGAAATCCTTCGTGTAACGTAACATGATTATTAACGCTATATACCTGGGGTGAACTTCGGTTCACCTCTTTTTTGTACACGTAAGAGAGGTAAAGGCCAGCACGTAATCAAAGACATAGATGTCAAATAGTTGAGTTTTTTCTTTGTGCGAGTACATCGAATCCTAAAAATGTTGCAAACTGTAGCAATTTATGTTGCAATGAGATGAAACTTTCTGTTTACAAAGAAGAAGGAACGTGAGGTACGCGCATATGATTGCAAAAACGGAAGAGGATTTTAATGGTTTAAAAGAAATTGGAAGGATCGTTGCTTCCATCCGCGATACGTTGGTTGAGCGGACGGTTCCGGGTGTAACGACCAAAGAACTGGATGATTTAGCTGGAGAGCTGTTTGAGAAAGAGGGCGCCATTTCCGCACCCAAAAGTGAATATGACTTTCCTGGTTTTACGTGTATTAGTGTCAATGAAGAAGTCGCTCACGGGATTCCAGGGGATCGGGTAATCCAAGAAGGCGATATCGTCAACATCGATGTTTCCGGCTCCAAAAACGAATATTTCGCAGATACAGGTATCTCCTTTGTTGTCGGCCAGGGAGAAGAAGTGTTAACGAAAATCTGTGAGGTAGCCAAACTCGCTTTTGAAGCAGGTCTGAAAAAAGCGAATCCTGGCTCTAAAAAGAGCGGTATTGGCAAAGCTGTTTTTCTAACTGCCCGGCAGAATGGGTTAACTGTTATTCGTAACCTGACAGGACATGGGGTTGGCCGTGCCATTCACGAAGCGCCGGATCATATCTATAATTATAATGACACGTCAGATGATGAGTTGCTGAAAGAAGGCATGGTCATCGCGTTTGAACCCTTTATTTCTACATCTGAAGAAGAAGTTTATCAAAAAGGGGATGGATGGACGTTTGCTACCAAAAACAGTCATGTAGCTCAGATTGAACATACGATCATTCTGTCCAAAAAAGGGCCAATCATTATTACCCTGTAACTATAGAGGTCGATTAAGGTTTTGTAAGGTATACTTAAAAGCCGATTCCAGATGTAGATGTGGAATCGGCTTTTAGCGTTAGAGAGTCATTTTTTCAACAAGGGGTCTGTTCTGCAAATAAAGATCCATATCCGGGCTAGAGCCATGCACGATATTGTCCGTTACAATTTTCGCCAACACACCGTTATACACGGTTCCATTGTCGCCATAAGCCATAATGACGTAACAATGCGGATATGAGTCATATTGTCCGATTACCGGCAAGCCGTCATGTGTTCCCCCGTAAAAAGCACCTAAATAATAATCTGATTCAACCTGAATATTTGGAAAAAGCTTATTAAATTCTTGGATCAGTTTATCCTTACTTGCCAAAATTTTAGAATCCCTGGTTTCCACGTAGGCCGTATCCTTATCCATGCCGCCGATAATAATACGGTTATCCGTCGTTGTGCGCATATAAACATACGGACGTGCCGTTTCCCAAATTAACGTGCGTTTGTACCAGTTTTCTAAATCAGAAACCGGCTTGGTAATAACAGCGTAAGAGCTGGAGAGCGTGGCATTTTTTTCTGCTTTAAAGTCTTTATCTTCATATCCAGCCGCAATAATCACATGTTTCGCACGAATCTCGTGGCGTTCTTTGGTATAGAAAACAGCCGAATCGTTCTCAAAACGTTTACCTGAAATCTCGGTTTCCTCGTAGATCCGTACACCTTCTGATTTTGCTTTCTCAAGCAGTCCATAAACGAATTTTAACGGGTTCATCTCGGCATCATCATGATAATAAATCGCAGCTGATTTAGAGAAAGGATATACGCTTGATATACGCTGCTCATCCCAAAAATCCACGTTGAAACCGTGCTTTTTGAGAAGTTCATATTCTTCTTGCAATGCCGGGATATCTTCCAGGTAACTCGCGTAATACAAGCTATCACGTCTTATAAAATCAGGCTTAATCGGGAGCTCGCTACTGATATGCTCAATATGATTGATCGATTGTTCACACAATTTCAGATGACGGGCGGCTGCTTCTTCACCGAATGTATTCTTCAAAGATACAAAACTCTTTTCCCCCGCATATTGAATCAACGCAGTGTTGGTGCTTGTGCTGCCTTCTCCAACCTTTCGCTTGTCCACGACAACGACTGATAATCCTTGATTACAAAGAAAATGAGCACACTGTGCACCCGAACTGCCCGCACCGATGATGAGAACATCACAAGTAATATTTTCCTCAAGCTTCGGGTAAGAAGGAGGATTTGTTACCGTGGTTGGCCAATACAATTTGCCGCTCTGCAGATCCATCTCGAATCTCTCCTTAAATATATTCGATACGTAGTATGAGCACTTTGTTGGAAGTCAATGCAGAGCATACGTTTCTTATGAAGGAGCAAATGGCGAGAGCGCTGAACAGAGAGGGCGCCTGTGGACTGGCCTTCGGATTAGCATGATCAACGAAGAAGACCACTTAATAAACATTTTTGTTTACAAAGTGGTTTGCTTATCCTATATTAAAGATACATCTGCAGGTGTATTTTACTAATATTTCAATATTTATGGAGGTGTCCGTGACACACGAGAAACCAATCGGCATCTTTCATCGACGTTACAGCGCAATGACCATTGGTATTATGTTGGTATTAACTACTTCGGCATTCGAAGGGCTAGCGATCACAACTATTGCTGCCAAAATAGCTCAAGACATGCAGGGAATTCATCTATATGGGTGGATTTTTAGCGCGTTTTTGTTATCTCAGCTTGTAGGAACACTGGTGATGGGCCAGCAAGTGGACAGGCGAGGTGTATTCACTTCCATTCTTATATCTTTTGTTATTTTTGTAATGGGGACAATGATTGCTGCGACATCCATGAACATGTACATGCTCATTGGAGGAAGAGTTTTTCAAGGATTTGGAGCTGGCGCTTTAATTACATGTGTCTATGTGTGTGTAACATTATACTACCCGGAAAATCTCCGAACTCAGATTTTGGCAGCTTTTTCGATGGCATTTGTTCTTCCTTCATTAATAGGCCCTTATTTTGCTGGACTTCTTGCTTCTTATCTGTCTTGGCGGTTTGTTTTCTGGATCGTTATCCCTTTGATTGTACTTGCTCTTCTGCTTACATATCGCTCGTTTCGTGATCTGCAGCGCAATCAGCACATTATAGAAGAAGCACGAGCGGTTGACTCAAGAACAGGCCAGGCCATTTTATTAGCTATTGGAACGGGATTGTTACTGACAGGTCTTGGCATGATTACGAGCTGGCAGGGCATAGCTCTTTCGATTAGTGGATTCATAATCATGATACCGTTCATGCACAAATTATTGCCTCAAGGAACATTTCTAATCCAATCCGGTTTACCGGCAACCTTGGTAACAAGAGGATTGTATGTGTCTTGTTACTTTGCAACCGAGAGTTTTGTTATTCTGGGTTTGACTGAGATGAAGGGGTTATCGGCAGAAACTGCCGGATTACTTGTCGCAGCAGGCTCATTAAGCTGGTCTGGAGCGGCTTGGTTGCAAGCCAGATTGGATGTAAAAGACCGAGGTGATGGGCGGAAGCGGAGAGTGATGTATGGAATTGGCATTATGATCGTCGGAGTTATGCTCGTCATGCTGGCTTTATTTTTGACGGATACCGGGATTGCGCTCATTCTCCTCTCACAGATTATTATTGGTTTTGGTGTGGGTCTGGCTAACCCGACTACCGCAGTCCTTTCTTTACAGTATGCTGAGCTTGGACAGGAAGGAAAAATGTCTGCCAACCTTCAGTTTGTCGATTCTTTTTATGTGGCTGTAAGCATTGGTGTAAGCGGTTCATTGGTTGCTTTAGCCAAAACGACGGGATGGGGCATATCCACAGGCATTCTGATGGTGCTGACGCTTCAACTTCTATTGGTTATACTGAGCTTTTTCTCATCGTTGCGAATTACAGCCCATACGTCCCAAACAGATCATCCCGCTGGACAAAAAATAGATACACTTCCGATGTAAACAAACAACCGGTCAGACCAGATACGGATCGGAGGCACATATTACATTCAGGAGGTGCGCACGATGGCGCGTGTATTGGTTGTTATTACTCCGGCTGAAGGCCATGTGAACCCATCCCTTGGGTTAATTACGGAGCTAGTCAAACTTGGAGAAGATGTTGTTTATGTTTGTGTAGAGGAATATCGTTCTCGGATTGAGCAAACGGGAGCTAAGGTCATGACCTATCCTTTTGCGGAGGATGCGTTCTCACATGAACCTACACTTAAGCCTTTGGCGTATCGGCATCCCTACCAATTCCTACACATGGTTACTTGCGGTATCATTCCCAGAATGATTCCTGAGGTGCTTCGTTTGATAGAACATGAAACGTTTGACTATCTGATCTATGATTCACTGATGGGGTGGGGAGGCCAAATTCTCGCTGAGAAATTAGGGATTCCATCCGTATGTACGATAGCTTCTTTTGCTTCCGTCGAGCCAGCAAGCATAGAGAACGGGGAGGTTATCAATACACGAGAACTATATGAAGCGATTATGAACAAGGCAAAAGAAATAGCAACAACGTATAAGGTCAGCCTGCCTGCTGTGGAGGAGATGATGACACACCAAGCTCAATTAAATATTGTTTACACCAGCCGTTATTTTCAGCCACGGGCAGAAGAATTGCAAGATCGTTTTCTATTCACAGGTTCATCGATTATTCCGCGGGAAGATGCTCCCGAATTCCCATTTCATCTCCTTCGTGAACGGCATACGAAGACAGTATACATTTCCATGGGAACCATACTGAATAAAAACCTGGAGTTTTACAAACTGTGCTTTGATGCATTAAAAGATCAAGCAGTAAATGTTGTTTTATCTTCGGGGAAATACACCGATATTACATCCATTGAAGCAATGATTCCCGAAAACTTTATCGTGAAGCCTTATGTTGCTCAGATTGAAATATTGCAGCATGCAGACGTTTTTGTTACTCACGCAGGCATGAATAGTGTAAGCGAGGCATTATATTTCGATGTTCCACTTGTTATGATTCCCATGACCTCAGATCAACCATTTGTAGCCGGTCGCGTAAAAGAGCTTGGAGCCGGGATTGTATTAGATCAGCATCACCTGAACGCAATCCAATTACAGGAGGCGATTATGGAAGCACTTCACAATCCCATCTATAAAGAGCAGGCACATCTCATCGGCAAATCTTTGAAAGAAGCTGGGGGCTGCACCTTTGCGGCGACGGCGATAATGCAACAATTTGCCAGAGTATAACTGCAATTCACCTCTTATTCTCATATAACAGGGAATAAAATTAATGCTAATACAACAACCCCCTCACTTCATTTCTTTCGAAAGAAGAGAGGGGGCAATTTAGAAAAGTACTTATACAGCTAACCATTGG
Source organism: Paenibacillus sp. NN59 (assembly GCF_057597225.1). Lineage (NCBI taxonomy): Bacteria > Bacillati > Bacillota > Bacilli > Caryophanales > Paenibacillaceae > Paenibacillus > Paenibacillus sp. NN59. Next base: position 3,364,754 of record NZ_CP199678.1, read on the forward strand.
ATATCAAGACAGAGTGCAAAATCGTTTACTTGCCCTTTTTCAAAATATCAAAAATGATTTTGGCATTATCAGTGTTATCAATTAAGCCAGAGAAGCGCTGACTTCCTGGGCCATAGGCATACACCGGAACATCTTCACCTGTGTGCCCACCTGTTGTCCAACCTGTGAAAGAGCGGTTATCAATAATAGCTTCGATCGCATTATCAATTTTGGTCACATCCGCACTTTGAGCAGCATCTTTAACGGATTGAATTTCCTCTGCTGTCAGCTCAAGTTTGAGATATTTTTTCAAAGTTTCATCAACAGAAGCCCCTTTGGCAATTTGAGCAGCCATGAAGTCAGGAGTACGCAGTGCAGCTTTGATTGGGTCTACAAAGAAGTTGTATTCTCCATCTTTACCCAGGGTAAGTCCTCCTGTGGAGTGGTCCGCTGTAGCTACAACCAGTGTTTGTCCGTCTTTTTTCGCAAAATCAATCGCTGCCTTAAAGGCTTTAGCGAAATCTTCCATCTCACTCATTGCGCCAACAATATCATTATCGTGTCCTGCCCAGTCAATCTGACTGCCTTCAACCATCAAGAAAAATCCTTTTTTGTTTGTTTTAAGACGATCAATAGCCGAATTCGTCATCTCAGCGAGTGAAGGTGTCGCGCTTGTGCGATCAATGAACTTGTCCAGACCACCGTCTGCAAACAACCCAAGTACTTGTTTGTTTTTATTCGCGAGCAGGGATGTACGATCCGTCACATAACTATAACCTGCTTTTTGAAACTCTTTCGTAAGATCACGGTCTTTACGTACAAAATTGGTTTTCCCTCCGCCGAGCAGTACATCCACTTTGTGTTTGCCGTTAATCAACTCGTCGTAGTAGTCATTTGCAATAGCATCCATGTTTTTGCGGCTGATATCATGAGCTCCAAATGCCGCTGGAGTAGCATGGGTAATCTCAGAAGTCGCGACCAAACCTGTGGATTTACCGATCTGTTTGGCTTGCTCCAACACGGTTTTGACATTCTTTTGATTTGTGTCCACTGCAATGGCTGCGTTATATGTTTTCACACCTGACGACATTGCGGTTGCGGCAGAAGCGGAATCCGTAACATTTTGTTTGTCATCGTCGGGATAGGTCATTTGAGCGCCTACCAGATACGGATCAAACACCGTTTTTCCCATCACTTTCGTCTTAGGATTATCTTTCATATAACGATAAGCGGATGTATACGATGTTCCCATACCATCTCCAATAAGGAAAATGATATTTTTGATTGGTTTTTTCTCAGTACTTGCACCGGCAGCTTTAGCGATAGTTGCTTGTCCAGGGGAAAGAAGAGTAGAAGCTGATACAGCCAACGTCAGAGCTAATGCAGGCAATGCTTTTTTAGACAATTTCACAACGATTCCTCCTCGATATCTCTTTAACATGAATGCATGAAGCTTTGTTCATTTGTTCATCCTTAAGAAGATTATCATTCATTTGTAAATAAAAACCATCACAATTGTACGCTGATTGTAAAATATACAAAATTAACTAACATACAAGCTTAGATCAGTCTAAACACTAAAAGCGAATGAAATCTCATTTATCAACTTGAATAGTTCGTAAATAATGTGAACAAAGCTCGAATTCCATTGACATCCTGTGTTATTTTTAATAAAATTCGAAATGCACCTCAGATTAAAAACAAAATTCTTTTTTTGATCTTCACATTCGGAGCTGTTCAGATCCTAATGACGAATATAGGAGCGTAAGAATTCCAATCCTATAGGCAATTAGGATTTTTTGTTTTTAACTGTGCTGCAGAATCTAAGAAAACAAAATGAAAGTTGGAGGCTGGCTTGACGATGGACAACTGGTTCAAACTGAAAGAAAGAGGCACCACCGTTTCAACCGAAATTATTGCTGGTATTACTACATTTTTCACGATGGTATACATAGTGATTGTTAATCCCGGAATTCTGAGCGACACAGGAATGAGCTTTAACGGGGTATTCATTGCTACGATTTTGGCGAGTATTGTAGCAACGCTGATTATGGGACTGTGGTCCAATTATCCGATTATTATCGCACCGGGTATGGGACTAAATGCGTTTTTCGCGTTTAGTGTAGTTAAGGGGTATGGCGTAACTTGGCAGACAGCACTTGGTGCTGTATTCATTGCGGGTATTTTGTTTATTATTTTATCGCTGACTTCGTTTCGCTACATGTTGCTGGATGCCATTCCGGCAAGTCTCAAACATGCGATAACGGCAGGAATTGGATTGTTCATTACAACGGTTGGACTGCAAAACGCAGGTATTATTGCCGATTCTAAATCTAATCTGATTACACTCGGAAATCTGGCGCAACCGATGACGTACCTGACGATTATTGGTCTAATCATCACCGTTACGTTGATGGCTTACAATGTCAAAGGATATCTATTTATAGGTATGGTTATTACAGCGATCATCGCCTGGTTCATGGGACTGTTCCAAATGCCTGCATCCATTGTAGCGATGCCTTCAGGACTGGGGGAAACTGCGTTCCAGATGGATTTAGCCGGTGTTTTCTCGAATGGAATATACACGATCATTTTCACGTTTTTGTTGATTACTTTGTTCGATACTACAGGAACGATGCTTGGTGTCGCGGAACAAGCTGGATTACTGAAAGATGGCAAATTCCCGCGCTCTCGTGGTGCATTGCTCGCTGATGCTGTTGGTACAACGACGGGTGCTATGCTTGGAACAAGCCCAACCTCGGCTTATATTGAGTCCAGTACGGGTGTAGCCGCAGGAGGGAGAACGGGACTGACTGCGGTAACAGTAAGTGTATTGCTCGCCGCGACTTTGTTCTTTAGTCCAATCGTAAGTGTCATTTCGAGCATCCCGGCGATCACATCCCCGGCGCTCATCATTGTAGGTTTCTTTATGATCAGTGTCATTAGCAAAATGAACTGGAGTGATCTGGAAGAGGCCTTCCCGGCGTTCCTGATCATTATTCTGATGCCGCTGACGCACAGTATTGCAACAGGTATAGGGATTGGTTTCATTTTCTATCCTGTGCTCAAGCTGCTTCGTGGCAAAGGTAAAGATGTTCATCCGATTTTTTATATTTTTGCGATTCTATTCTTCATTCAACTTGTATTCCTCGACCACTAAGAAACGGTCTTGAACATGGCAAAGAGAGCTGCGTTTATATAAGCAGTTCTTTTTTTATATACTTGAATTGCTTCACACAAGCACTCCGATGACAGACTAACCTTCCAATCGCTGTTATCCCCAGATTTTCTTGATTCCCTTTTCGAAAGGGAAAAATCCGGTGATAAAGGCGAGCGCTCCGCTTTTCCAGGTTTTTTCTGTCCTCTTCGTTTATGTGTAAATAATCATTCATTTTATATCGTTTTATTGGTAACTTATATATGCCAGTTCATATTCCGTTCATATTGGCGTCACGCTGGCAACATCTTGGCTCATTATACTGTAAATAAGTCACCAAGACAGCTACACAGACTTAAGGACAGGAGAAGATGAGAGTGGAAGAAATCGTAGAAGTGAAGCAAACAGAGAAGAAACACGGCAAAAAGCGTAAGTTATTTCTAAAAATATTCGGGGGAATCATCGCAGCTCTTGTATTATTCATGGGCATCGTATTTGTGATAAATGTGATTAGCAATGGATTGGAAAAGAAAAAGATAGAATCCTATGGTCAGTATGTGCAAGTGGATGGCAAAAACATGAATGTTTCCATTCAAGGTAGCGGAGAACAGACGATTGTGCTGCTTCCAGGGCAGGGAACGCCGTCTCCTGTGCTAGATTTCAAACTATTAATTGATCAGTTAACGTCAGATTATAAAGTGGTAACGATTGAACCATTTGGCTATGGATTAAGTGATCGTACAGACAAAGAACGTACCTCTGAAAATATCGTTAGAGAAATACATGAAGCTGTGGAGCAACTAGGTCTTGGCCGTTATATTCTTATGGGGCACTCTATTGCGGGACTGTACAGCGCATCTTATGTAAAAGATTATCCGGGTGAAGTGATCGCATTTATCGGTATAGACAGCAGTGTTCCTAATCAGCCTGGCATGGATGTTAAACTACCTCTGAAATCGATGCAGTTCCTTCAAACCTCAGGGCTGATGCGATTCCTCAAAAATGTGAGTGCAGATCCTTACAAATCTATGGACTATGATGAGCATACCATAGAGCAGATGAACTTGATCTCTAATCAGGTATCGAGTAATTCAACCTTAATGAATGAGTTGAAAAATCTGGGTTCTAACTTCAAAAATGCAGAGAAACTGACCTATCCTCGCGATTTACCGATGTTGCTTTTCGTTCAGTCCAATAATACTGCGAATCCCAATTGGATACCGCTACATGAGGAGCAGATCAAACAATCCGATCAGGGTAAAATGATCCCCATGGAAGGCTCGCATTATTTGCATCATACAAAGTACAAAGAGATTGCAGCAGAATTCAAAGCTTATATGAAGAGCGTTCAATTAAAATAAATCAAATCAAATCTAACAACAAAGGAAGTACTTACAATTTCCATACTTTATTTAAAGAGCGGCGCCAGACCAGGTGCCGCTTTTTGCTTATCACAAATATACAAGTACTTCACAATAGATACCGTGTTGAGATCACGGAAAATCTCCTCTTACCAAATGGAATTTTAAGGTTTATTTGTCACTGGTTTAAGCTTTTCCACATCATTTTTATTAAATATATATCTTCCCTTTGTATTGAAAGTTATAATGATTCCTGAGCAAGTAAAATTAGAGTTTGTCCAAAAATCAAGTGCATTCGGAGGTAACGATCAGCATGAATATTCAGTTTGGCACTCCAGCCACCTATTGGGTTGAAGCACTGCCTATCGGTAACGGCAAGTTGGGCGGAATGGTCTTTGGCGGTATCGAAAAAGAACGCATTGCATTGAACGAAGACACGTTATGGTCAGGCTATGCACAGGATTGGAATAACCCGGAGGCTCGTGAAGTATTGCCTCAAATCAGGGAATTGATCGCCCGTAAACAGTACGTAGAAGCGGATCAACTTAGCAAAAAAATGATGGGGCCTTTTACACAATCGTACCTGCCATTTGGTGATCTGGAACTTGTGATGGAACACGGACAATTATGTGAACGAAAAACTTATCAGCGCAAGCTGGATTTATCTACAGGTGTTGTAAGCGTTTCCTATGAAATTGGTGGAGTACGATATGACAGGGAGGTATTTGCTTCCCATCCCGATCAGGGTATTGTCATTCGTTTAACCGCAAGCAAAGAAGGAAGACTTAACTTTCATACTAGGCTGAGCAGTCCGCTGAGACATGAAACTTCTGCTGCGAACGCTCAATATGAACTATCTGGAACGGCTCCTGAGTATGTGTCACCGAACTATCACGATGTTGAAATTCCTGTCCGTTACGGAGATGTAGCAACTAGTCGTGCGATGACTTTCCATGGCCGACTTGCGGTATCTCAAACTGGAGGTACACTGCATTCAAGCGGTGGCGGACTGCAAATCGTGGGTGCAACGGAAGCGGTCATTTACTTTGCAGGGGCTACAAGTTATGCTCCTACAGGTCAAAAAGGGGACAGCGTAACCTCCCCGCAAGAGAAGACTGCGGACGTTATTAAGCAGATTATGACTCGTGATTATACAGAATTGCGTCAACGTCATGTACAGGATCATCAAGCGCTGTTTAATCGTGTGCAATTACACTTAGGTGAAAGTGTTGCTCCGCAGGACATGCCTACAGATGAGCGCATCGAGAAATACGGAAGTAGTGACCCGGGTCTGGTCGAGTTGTTGTTCAACTATGGCCGTTATTTGATGATTGCCAGCTCCAGACCGGGAACGTTACCAGCCAATCTTCAGGGAATCTGGAATCAGGAAACACGTGCGCCCTGGAGTAGCAACTACACATTGAATATTAATGCAGAGATGAACTATTGGCCGGCAGAGACGTGTAACATGGCTGAATTGCATGAACCGTTACTTGATTTTATTGGAAAACTTGCGGAAAACGGACGAAAAACAGCTGAAGTAAACTATGGCGCTCGAGGTTGGGTAGCCCATCACAATGCGGATATCTGGGGACAAACAGCCCCTGTAGGGGATTATGGTGCCGGTGACCCGTCATGGGCTTTGTGGATGATGGGCGGCGTATGGCTGACGCAGCATCTGTGGGAGCATTATGCGTTCTCAGAGGATAAAGAGTTTTTGCAGGAGACCGGTTATCCACTGATGAAGGATGCCGCCTTGTTCTGCCTGGACTGGCTCATTGAGAATAAAGAAGGACATTTGATCACATCACCATCAACGTCACCAGAGATGAAATTTGTCATTAACGGAGAACATACAGCTGTCAGTGAGGCAACTACAATGGACCTTTCACTCATTGCCGAGCTGTTCGAAAACTGTATTCAAGCAGCTAAAGTGTTGCAAACGGATGCGGAATTCGTGGATCTCCTGCGAGCGAAAAAAGAACAATTGCTGCCTTTGCAGATCGACGCAAAAGGTCGCCTTCAGGAATGGAGCGAGGATTTCACGGAAGAAGATCCGCAGCACCGACACGTATCCCACTTGGTTGGTGTATTCCCGGGAGGACTGATTACGCAGAAAAAATCACCTGACTTGATGAAAGCTGCCCGTACTTCCCTGGAAATTCGGGGTGACGGTGGTACAGGCTGGAGTCTAGGCTGGAAAATCGGTTTATGGGCTCGCTTTGGAGAGGGGAACCGTGCTGAACAGCTTATCTCCAATTTGTTAACACTCGTTAAAGCCTATGAACCAAGCAAACATGAGCAGGGCGGCGTGTACGCAAACTTGTTTGATGCTCATCCACCATTCCAGATCGATGGAAACTTTGCGGCAACCGCAGGTATTGCCGAGATGCTGCTGCAATCTCATCAGGGTTATCTCGATTTCCTGCCAGCTTTGCCTGAACGCTGGTCTACAGGTTCGGTCAAAGGGTTGAGAGCAAGAGGTGGGTTTGAGGTTAGCCTAAGTTGGGAGAACGGTAAGCTAGTTGAAGCAGAAGTCCTCTCACATACGGGCAATACATGTTATTTGCAGGTTGAGCCTGGCTTGAAAGTATATCAAGGGGATACGGTTGTACAAACCGTTCAGGAGAAAGACGATCAAGTTAGTCTGCCAACGCAAAAAGGACAAATATATACCGTTTCATTTAAATAAAATGAACTTGAATCCTAATGTCGTTCAAGTGAATAACTTATATTCAATAAATCAATTCACCCTCGGAGCAGTATAAGATCAAGAGATGAAGCCGCTGATCAATGAAGATCAGCGGTTTTCTTTTATACAAACTTGAAAAGTTAAGTGTTGTATTGAAAACGGTTTTATGCTATTTTGAATGTATAAAAACGTTTTAATAGTAAAGGAACCTGAATGTATGGGAAAAATCACAATCAAAGATGTTGCAAGGGAAGCCGGTGTCTCGATCTCTACGGTTTCGAATGCCTTAAATGGTGTGGATGTACTGAATCCGGAAACGAAGTCCCATGTGCTCAAAGTGGCGGAACGTTTAAACTACATTCCCAATCTGAATGGGAAACTGTTGAAATCAGGTCAGACAAAAATGCTTGGTTTCTTCACAACTAGTGTGTCGGGACCGTACTTTTACAAGTTAGTCGAGGCCATGTCGCGTGAATGCGACCGTCTCGGTTACGGACTCAATGTGTTTGTAACCAAAGATAAACATGTAATTATGAGCAATATTCTCGGCAGTCGGGTAGATGGGGTAATCATCTACGAAGAGCTGCGAATTGATGAGCAGGATATTCTATCGATGGAAAAAGACAAGATTAAAGCGGTTTTTCTGGATCGTGTGTACGAGAGCGAACGAATGGGAAGTGTCATCTTTGACTCTTACGTAGCCAGCTATGAAGTGACCAAATATTTGATCGGGCTGGGTCATCAGAAAATTGCCTATATCTCCGGCGTAGATGAGATGTTTGACAGTGTACAGCGCCGGGAGGGATATCTGGCGGCCCTTAGAGAATACGAACTTCCAGTCGATGAGGACTACATTATTCAAGGGTACTTTGAAGAAGAGGCCACTTACAGTGCCATCAAATCCTTCATTCATAAGCATCCAGGCAAGTTGCCTGATGCCTTTCTGGCCGGCAACGACCTGAGTGCGATCGGATGCATACAGGCATTGAAATCTCACGGTTATGAGGTTCCGAGTGACATCAGTGTAGTCGGATTCGATGATATTGATATCGCTCCGTATTATTCCCCACCCTTAACGACCGTTCGCAATCAAATTGCAAGACAAGGCATTCTAGCTATCACGCAATTGGTCAATATGATCAAGGGACAGGAACAAGGCGTGGCGCAAAAGCTGTCCGGAGAGCTTATCGTACGAGGCTCAAGCCATGTGAGAATCAACCGAAGAGATGGCCGCTAATAAAGGGAGAGAGACTCTTCGGGTCCATTTTCATTCATATTACAGGGAAGGGAGTTTTTTTGAGAAAATAAAAACGTTTTTATAAGACGGAATACATGCATCTATCGACACATACAGAGGGGAGCAACGAAGGATGAGTCACTTGACGACTACAGCAGACAGACAGCAGCAACCTCTTAAACCCGGTGGCAAGAAACATTTCAAGCAACGCTTCAATACATTCTGGGTCGATTTCGCCAGACAATGGGAGATCCAGTCCATGGTTCTACCCGGCATTCTGTTCATGATTGTCTTCTGTTACATACCGATCTACGGATTAACGATTGCGTTCAAAAATTACACCGTCATTGATACACTGTCCAGTGCCCCATGGGTGGGGCTGGATAACTTCAGAATCATCATGTCAGACAAATACTTCTGGGATGCCGTTGTGAATACGCTGGGCATCAGTTTTTTGAAGCTAGGTATCGGGTTTGTCATTCCGATTATTCTGGCCATTATGATTTACGAGCTGAACAGCGGACGATTCAAGAAATTCGTGCAAACGGTTTCATATCTACCTCACTTTCTCTCATGGATCGTGCTGGGCGGTATGCTTATCACCTGGTTCTCCACAACCGGCTTGTTCAATGAACTACTGCTCGGTCTTGGCATCATATCACAGCCGCAAAACATATTGCTGGACGCGGGCAAGTACTGGTGGATCGCCACGTTATCGGATATCTGGAAGGAGGCTGGCTGGGGCACCATTTTGTATCTCGCCATCATGTCCAAGATCGATCCTACGTACTATGAGGCCGCCAAAATCGACGGAGCCAGCCGGATGCGTCAGATCTGGAATATCACCTTGCCTAACATGAAATCCATTATCAGCCTGAATCTGATTCTGACGGTCAGCGGATTGCTGGGTTCGAATCTGGACCAAACGCTGGTGCTTATGAACTCACAGAACCGCGAGAAGGCCGAAGTCATTAATTCCTATGTCTATCGTATGGGGATGTCGCAAGGCGATTTCTCGTATGCTACCGCCGTAGGTTTGGGTGTTTCCATCATTTCTGTAATTCTGCTCGTCACGGCAAACAAAATAACTAGCAAGCTAAACGACAACCAGTCTGTGCTGTAGAAGGAGGTTCCCTCATGAACGGAAAAGCGGCCAAAGAAGATCTGGACAGCCGGATTTTTGATACGCTCAATATCATTTTTTTAATAATCTGTACCATCGTCATTATTATTCCGCTCTGGAATGTTATCATCTCGTCCTTTAGTTCAGGCAAAGCACTGGCAGAAGGCGGATTCATCTTCTGGTCACCCGAGTTCTCGCTAGAAAATTACCGAGCGGTGTTTAATGATTCAAACATCTGGCAGGCGTTCTTCATCTCTGTGTCCAAAACCATGATCGGTGTCGTAACACACGTATTCTTTTGCGCTATGGTCGGATACGGACTGAGCAAGAAATACCTGAGAGGACGCAAATTGTATGTAGCCATGGGTGTAATTACAATGTTTTTCTCCGGCGGCATGATTCCAACCTTTTTGCTCATCAAGGCACTAGGTCTCCTGAACAGCTTCTGGGTGTATATTATTCCGGCTTTGTTCAGTTTCTTCGATGTCGTCATCCTGATGAATTTCTTCCGTAATGTACCGGATTCACTCGAAGAATCGGCGAAGATGGATGGGGCCGGAGACTGGCATATCTTTCTCAAAATCTTTATCCCGCTATCCATGCCAGCAATGGCGACTATCGCTTTGTTTAACGGGGTAGGCCAGTGGAATGACTTTATGACGACCAAACTGTATATTACGGACCAGTCACTCTACCCATTACAGATGATGTTATATGAAATTATTGTGCAATCCCAGACACAGTCCATGCAGAACGTGGGCGGGTCCGTCGTGATCGAAACAACAACCAAAGGCGTGCAGCTTGCCACCATTGTCATTACCACATTGCCAATTGTGCTGATCTATCCTTTGTTACAGCGATATTTCATTTCAGGCATGATGCTTGGAGCTGTGAAGGAATAAAACGATAGATTCACATCAACGATTTATATTCGACTACGAGGGGGAAAACACATGTTTAATATTCACCGGGTACTGGGCAAAAGAGGGGTTAAAGGATGTGCAGCATTACTGACAGCTGTGTTAATGATTACGGGATGCAGCGGTGGTTCCGATGGATCAAGTGAAGCGAACTGGGTATCCATCGAGAATCGTTATACGGTTGATCCGGAGAAACCAGCATGGCAGCTCGATAAGAAGGAAGAAGTGACCGATCTGACCTGGTACGTCAATGCCGACTGGTGGAATACTGATTTTGGCAAAGATATCGTCACCAAAAAGATCAAGGAAGACTTGAACATTAACATCAAATTCATTACAGGCGATGATACCAAATTAAATACCTTTTTTGCCGGTGGAGATATGCCTGACCTGCTGACGGTGTTTGATTCCAATTCGCAAGTCGTGAGCAAAGCATCAACCTGGGCCATTCCTCTGAATGATTTGGCCGAGAAATATGATCCGTATTTCAACAAGGTCGCGGCTGCGGACACGATGAAGTGGTTCCAGCAAGAGGATGGCAAGACCTACGGTTATCCGAACTATTCCAACACACAAGCAGATTATGATAGCGGTAACATTCCAGCCAAGACCGCCTTTATCATCCGCAAGGATGTATATGAAGCGTTAGGCAGTCCAGTCATGGGAACACCGGAGCAATTCCAGAGTGTGATGAAACAGATCAAGGAAAAGTTCCCGTCGCTCATTCCGTTTGGCTTTAACGCCATCGGTGGAGGCACCGGTTCGCTTGGCGATGCGTTACAGGATTTTATCGGCGTACCCCTGGAGACGGCAAACGGAGAGTTCTATGACCGCAATCTGGACGAAGATTATCTGACTTGGCTGAAAACCTTAAACGCTGTATACAGAGACGGCAATATTAGTGATGACAGTTTTGCGGATGACGGTACAGCCTTTGAAGAAAAGGTGAAATCCGGCAAATATGCGGCGATGCTGCTCGACGGTACACCTCAACAGGGCGGAAACCTTCAGATCTACATGAGTGACAACGAAGGCAAAGAGTACATCGCCATTGATGGGCCGCAAAGTACCAAGGGCAATGTACCAACACTGAATCAGTCCGGTATTACAGGCTGGATGATTAATTTCATCTCCAAGGATGCCAAAGACCCGGCTAAAGCGATGCAAATTTTCACGTATTTGCTGAGTGAAGAAGGCCAGATACTGATGAACTATGGCGTTGAAGGAGAGACGTTTAAGAAAAAAGCTGACGGTACGGTGGAACTACTTCCGGCCGTGAAGGACATGCAATTGCATAATGCGGACCAATTCAAGAAGGAATATCGCCTGGGTGAATTTATGTTTTTCGGTCATGACCGTCATAAGGCGCTGAGTGCCGATGCCTTCCCGGAGGCGATTAAACAAATGCAAGCATGGGGTAAAGGCAAGTTGACCCCTCATTTTATTCTGGAAAATATCAATCCAAACCTGGGAACACCGGAAGCTCGCGCATTGTCCGCCATTAACACCAAATGGAACTCAACACTGGTAAGCATGTTGCGTTCAAAGGATGATGCCTCGTTTGACAATGCCCTCGCGGCATATCAATCGTTCTTGGAGGAAAATCGCTGGCCTGACATTGTGAAGATCCGTAGCGAGAAGATGAAGCAGAATAAAGAGAAATTAGGCATGCAATAATGAGGAGGCTTTGCGATGACAACATTTAAAATGTTCAAAACTACGGGGGAAAATGACCTGTTTCGTCTTGTTCCTCCCGAGGAATACAATCCGATCAAGTCCATGGAAGCTGATTCGATGGCCGTAACCGTTCAACTGGATGATCGTCAAACGTACCAGGAGATGGACGGGTTCGGAGCGTCATTTACAGATGCTGCGGCATATTTGATGAATCAAAAGATAACGGTTGAACAGCGGGTTGAAGTGATGACACGGCTGTTCCATCCGACAGAAGGGATCGGATTGTCGGTGATCCGCAATCCGATGGGCGCTTCGGATTATGCCCGCACGGTATACAGTTATAACGATCTGCCTGACCATCAGACAGACCCGGAATTAGCCGGATTTAGCATTGCACATGATGAAGCGGACATTATTCCGTTAACCCGGCAGGCGCTTGCACTGAATCCCGAGCTGAAACTGTTCGCTTCGCCGTGGAGCGCACCCGGCTGGATGAAAACAAGCGGCTCCATGATTACAGGCCAGCTCAAGCCTGAGTGGTATTCGGCATATGCGGAGTACTTTGTAAAATATATTCAGTCCTATGCAGCTCATGGTCTGCCAATCTATGCAATCACCCCGCAGAATGAGGCTTTGTATGAGCCTGGACATTATCCGGGCATGCTGATGCCCGCTGAGGCGCAAACAGAGTTCATTTTCAATCATCTCAAGCCAGCTTTTGTACGCAACAACCTTGACACCAAAATCCTGTGTTATGATCACAACTGGGATCGTCCGGATTATCCGCTGACCGTTCTGGAACATGCAGGAGAAGCTGTGGATGGAGTGGCATGGCATTGGTATGGGGGAGATGCTTCTGCCCAATCCAAAGTGTACGAAGCTTTTGCGGGAAAAGAAGTGCATTTCACCGAAGGTTCTGGAGGGGAATGGATTCCGCCTTTTGAACAAGCGTTCTCCAATGTGATTCGAACGGGCATTCACATTTTGCGAAACTATAGCAAGTCACTCGTACTGTGGAATATGGCACTGGACGAACATAACGGCCCTACGGTGCCGGGTTTTGGACAGAGCACGTGCCGTGGAATTGTGCAGATTAACCAGCAGACGGGAGATCTTGTCTACACGCTGGATTATTACGCGCTAGCTCATTTCAGTGCTTTGATTCGCCCTAAAGCGGTTCAAATCCAATCGGTATCCAGCGATGATTCCATATACACGGTAGCTTTTCGCAACACGGACGGAAGCACAGCATTGGTACTGTTTAACGATGAGCAAGAAGGCAAACAGGTTAAGATTGAAATGCAAGATCAAGAGAGCCTTATTGTATACATGGAATCCAAAAGCGCTATATCCCTATTCATATCAAACGATTAAAGGGCAGTGGCTCGGCTATGACCTCATGATTGTAGAAAAGCAAACACCTGCCTCAGCATTCATTCATGTTTTCTCGACATTCCTAGAGAGCAATAATGCGAACCACGCAGACCGCCAATTGGCGGTCTTTTATCTGTTTTCTAATCTGTTGTGTATTTTTTGATCGTTTTCTAATCATTTTTCTAACCTTTTAAGGGGATTTCATACATACAGTCCGAATAAAGTACAAGATAGAATGTACCTGTCCCTGAATCTTTTGGGTGATGGCTCGTGTATAAATAACCAACTTTGGAGGACTTCCATGTATAAACTGATGATTGTGGAAGACGAATTGCTGATGCGCGTGGGCATTCGTTCCATGCTGAACTGGGAAGAATACGGTTTTTGTATAGCAGGTGAGGCTAGTAATGGAAAAGAAGCACTGGAGCTTGCGCTTGAAAAGGTACCTGACTTGATCATTACAGACATCCGAATGCCCGTAATGGACGGATTAGCGTTAATCAAACAGTTATCCCCATCGTTAAAAAACTGTAAATACGTCATTCTGAGCAATTTTGATGAATTAGATTACGTGAAAAATGCTTTAAAGTTCGGTGCCACCGATTACTTGATTAAAAGCGAAATTAATGAGCAATCGCTCATCGAGCTTTTGACGAATATACGGGAGAAGTTGCAAAGTGAACAGCATCAATTAAATGCCTTACCCTACGTATCCTCCGATTATTCCAAGAGTATTCGTTATTTGAAGGATAGCTTTTTCCAAGATATTGTAAGCGGATTCACCCATGAGAAAGAATTGATTACCAAAGCCAAAGAACTCCATTTTCGTATCCAATCAGACCAGTTAGTGGTCATCAAATTCATCGTTAATCATTATGAGAAGGTCAAACGCAAATACATTGAAAAAGGGGAAAAGCTGCTCCGTTTCTCGATACTCAACATTATGGAAGAGGTTATTCCATCCCGGTGGGCAAAGGAGATTTTTGTGGAAAGCTCGTCTGAATACTGGGTAGTGGTTAATGTCCGATCTGACACGGAAGCACATGCTGACCTGAACAAGCTGATTCGTAAAGTACTCACTTCCCTTAAGGATTTTATGAACCTGTCACTTACAGCGGGAGTAAGTTCGATTAATTTCGGCTTTGTGTCGCTGCGGAAGGCTTGTCAGGAGGCAGAATTTGCGCTTAAGGAACGTTTTTTTACGGATGAAAGCCAGATCCTGTATGTTGAGGATATACGTGAAACCCCCAGTAGGGAAGACGTTGAACATCTGCTGAGTCCTCAGCAGGAGCAACAATTCATGAAAATTTGTATGAGCAAAAATAAGGAGAAAGCCCGGCAATTTCTTGAAGAAATCTACATTGACCTGAAGACCGTAAGGGCAGGCGAGAACAGTATCCGCAAGCAATACCTTACGTTGCTCGAAACAATGAACGCCCATTTGCTGAACAGCACATCACGAAGCAAGCTTTCCATGACGGAGAAATCCCCCTATGAGATTGTCCTGAACGGGGAACATTGGCAGGATATCCATGAGAATGTGCTGACTTATATCACGGAGACATTTAACGCTAGCTCCCAGGTCACACACGAGCTCAAATACACGGACCTCGCAATAGACATCATCAACAGTTATTATGCAGAGGATCTTTCATTGCAAAGTGTAGCTAGCCAGATTAACGTGAATCCGTCCTATTTAAGCCGTTTGTTCAAGCAGGAGAAGAAGGAAAATTTCATCTCTTATCTGACCCGGGTTCGGATTGATCATGCGAAGGCTTTTCTCCTCAGCAAAGAGCTGAGAATATATGAGATTGCCGATAAAGTCGGGTATCACAACTACACGTATTTCAGTAAGATTTTCAAAAAGAACACAGGGCTTACGCCAGAGGAATATCGGGAACAGCAGCATGTGCATGCCATTCGGAAATAGAGGTGTGATCGATGAAATATAAGCGGCCTTTTCAGATTAAATACAAGATTATGGTGATCTGTATGATCGTCATCATCTTTCCTGTCGTTGTGATGACTATTAATTCGTACTACTCTTCCGAAAGGTTATTATCACAGAATTACAATACACTGCTTAGTGATTTGACCAAACAGACGAACATTCGCATCGACGAGTTTTTGAAAGAAATCGAAAAGATCACGCTGCTCGCCAGTAATGGACTCAGTGACAGTTTATCTGCTACCCATGAAGGCAGCTTTCCGATCCAGGATTTTCTGCGTGTAAGTAATGAAGAAAACGAAATCTCGGCATATAACATATTAATGAATTACATCATGATGAAGGATCGTGTATTTTCCATTTATCTCTACAATATGAACGGAGGACAAGACCTGTTTGTAAGTCCACATCAACCGATTGACAAGGCCTTCAATGTGAGAAATGAGCTGTGGTTCAAGAAGTTTATGCATGAGGACGAGCGTACGATCACGTTAACCACCCGGGTTGACAAGCAACTCGAAAATAAAGTGCTGGCCGTGTCCCATGCACGAAAAATTCATGATGTCACGAACGGCAAATTGCTTGGCGTGATGGTGGTTAGCATCGATATTAAATTTATCGAAATCGTCAATCGTAACTTGCAGGAAGGACTTCGATCCAGATTCATGATCATTGATGAGGACGAAAAAATCGTTTACAACGTCAACGACCAGTTAATTGGCACCTTGTTTCGGGATAACGTTCGTCCATCCGAAGCAACCAACGTCGTGGTAAAGAGTCCGCTTAGTCAGCAGAAATGGACTACATATGTCTATATGCCGCTGGAAGAGCTAACTGCCGATGGTAGAATACTAGGTAAAAACCTCGTAACGCTAGCGATCGTCATGTCACTTTTCGCTGCGGTGATCTCCATTTTCCTGTCTCACGTCATTACACGTCCCATCAAAAAACTGTTAAACAATATACGTCTTGTTGAAAAGGGGCAGTTTGAGCAGGTGCAGGATATTCGCTCTCGTGATGAGATTGGTCATTTATCCACCAGATTCAACCGAATGTCCCATGAATTGAAACGAATGGTGGAACGCATGCAGCAGGAAGAGATCGAGAAAGCCGCTGCCGAGATGCGGGCACTGCATGATCAGATTAACCCGCACTTTCTGTATAATACTTTAGGTTCCGTGAAATGGATCGCTTCCATGCAACAGGCCGACAAAATTGTAGATATGACCGATGCACTGATCTCTATGCTCCGATATGCCACAAAGTCTGATGGAAGTCTCGTTATGATTCGTGAAGAATTAACTCACATTGCACATTACGTGACTATCCAAAATGTTCGATATTATGGCAGTATTCAGATGAAATATGAGATCGATGAGAACCTGCTACAATATGCAATGCCTAAAATGATCCTGCAACCCATCGTCGAAAATGCGTTCTTTCACGGTCTGGCCGAGATCGAAGAGGATGGGGTGATCACGATTCGAATCGGGTCTCGGGAGGAAGACATCTGCATTGAAGTTTGTGATAATGGAACCGGCATGGATCAGAGTATGGTACGAGGCTTGATGGAGGAAAAGCATGAAACAGGAAATGGAGGCCGGAGGATAGGCCTCTATAATGTACAACGGCGTATTCAACTTCACTTCGGTGAGCCGTATGGGATACAGGTGAAAAGTGAGGTCGGCAAAGGAACAACGTTTGCAATTCTGCTTCCAGCGATCTCCTGTTTACCAGATAACAAGTGAATGTGGATTAGACAGTCGCATGCGAAGCGGCCCTTGATGTCACAATTTAACCTTTAACACTGCCGAGTACCAGTCCTTTGGTAAAATACTTTTGCAAGAACGGATAGATCAGGAGAATCGGTATCGCACCGAGGAACATCTGCGCGGCTCTCCCTGTCCGGGCATTCATCATGGATAACAGTTGCGTGTAATCCGATCCGGATTTCAGCATCATCTGCTCAAAGCTTTGAAGCAGCGTCTGCAAATAACTCTGTAACGGATAGTTGGCGGGATTGTTCATATAGATAATGCCGTCAAACCAGGAGTTCCAGTGACCCACAATGCTGAACAATCCAACCGTCGCGAGCGCAGGTTTGAGAAGCGGTAGCATGATGCGAATCAACACTTGCAGAGGGCCTGCGCCGTCAATGATAGCCGATTCTTCAATCTCTTCAGGAAGCCCACGAATAAAGTTCATCAGAATAATCATGCTGAACACGGGGAGCGCTCCTGGTAGAATCAGAGACCAGATGGAATCGATTAGTCCCATTTTCACCACAACCAGATACGTCGGGATTAAACCGCCGCTAAACAGCATCGTTACGATAAAAAATCCCATGTAGACGTTGCGCCCCATCACCTTCTGTTTGGTTTTGGATAAAGGGTAGGCTGTGAGCACAATTAACACCAGATTCACAAGTGTACCCAGAACCGTTCGCTGGATGGCAACCCATAGAGAGGAATAAAACGCGCCACCCGAAAGAGCAAACTCATAAGCTTTGGTTGTGAACTCGACAGGCCAGAAGGTAACACTACCAGCCGATACCGCTGAACTGCTACTGAAGGACACAGCGAGTAAATTCACAAATGGCAACACACAGAGTAGCGAGATGGTCAGCAGGATGGTGTAATTTATAATAAGAAACACGCGTCTGCTTATACTTTTATCATAGATCATGCGAATATGCCCTCCTTAGAAGATACGGTAACCCGCCACGCGGTAAGCTAGAATGTAAGAGACAGCGACTAGAATGCAGGAGATCACGGATTTGAATAATCCAACGGCGGTCGCAATGGAATATTGGGCTTGCTGTATCCCCAGACGATAGACATAAGTATCGATAATATCACCGGTCTGATAAACGACAGGAGAGTAGAGGTTGTAAATCTGGTCGAAACCGGCATTCAACACGTTTCCAAGGGAAAGCACAGACATCAGAACAATCGTTGGCATGAGTAGGGGCAGGGTGATATAGAGTGTTTGCTTCCAACGCTTGGCTCCATCGATCACTGCGGCTTCATATAGTCCGGGGTCAATGCTGGTTAAAGCCGCCAGATAAACGACCGTTCCAAAACCGAAACCCTTCCATATGTCACTCACGATCATTGTCCATGGGAAGATGGAAGGGGTACCGAGAAAAGAGATCGGCTTGACGCCGAACAAACTCAGAAACGTATTCACGATGCCATTTGCACTTAGAACATCCAGCATGATACCCGCCATAATGACCCAAGACAAGAAATTCGGTATATACACGAGGGTCTGAAAGGTGCGTTTGATCCCGTTGTGCAAGACTTCGTTCAGCAGCAGTGCGAAAACAACCGGCACCACAATGCCGCCAAGCATTTTGAATATGGACATGTAGAGGGTGTTCCAGATCGTTCTCACAAAGTTAGGCTGATTGAATACATGCGTGAAATTGTCCCATCCGACCCACGGTGAGTTAAAGCCGAGACCAGGGTTATATTTTTGAAACGCAATAATGAGTCCATAGAACGGGATGTAGCTAAAAATAAATACCAGCACAACGCTGGGGATCAACATGAGGTGGTAAGGACTTTGCTGCTTCCATTTTTTCAGCATGGCTTTTCCTCCGTTCAGTTATCAAAAAGAGGGGATGAGAACGGGCTCACCCCCTCCGGCTTCACACCGCAAATGCTTTATTTCCCGTAGGCTTCGTTGACTGCTTCAATGGCATTATCTCCGCCAGCTGCTCGCCAGTTCTGTACGACCACGTCAAAATAATCGATGCTTTCGCTGCCCATAATGATTTTGGTAAATCCTTCGGTCAGAATGTCATCCAGCGTTGTGCCGTAACTGGAGAGAGCTTCGGGCGTAACACCCCATAGCGCGGTTTTGATATAGTTGTTGCTATCAAGCACTTTTTTGGCCAGACCATATGCATTTTTCGGAGCACCCTGTTGCAAATAATCGCCAGTTGCTCCCGGTGTCGCATTTTTAATAAACTCCACGCTATTATTGTATTTCTGCCACATTCCTGAAGTCGTAAGTCCGCTTGTATCCTTCGTTTCAAGAGCTTTGGACACAGCCTCAAACTGCTCATAGTCCGAATTCGGATTAAGTACACGGAACGCACCAACCACGTGGGCAATATCATTATCGAGCAGGGCAGACAGTGTCTCCGGTTTTTCCTTGCCGTTACCTTCATCTACGATGTAGGCATAATCATTCAGGATTTCGATCACCGCTTGCGGATTGGCGGCATCTTTTTTCATAACAATGTAGTTGTTGTTGGCAAAAAAGATCGACTGTTTTGCTTCCTTACCGTCCACGGTTGGAATGAGATACGGATAAAAGATCGCATCTTTGCCCAGATTGGCAATCGTATCTACGCCCGGATTATACCCCCACCACTGATAGTAAGGCTGAATGCCTACTTTACCAGCAACGATGTCGGCATTCATCGCGTTGAAATCTTTAATTGCAAATTCGGGATCAATAATGCCTAATTTATACCACTCCGCCCACTCGGCAAGCGCATTTTTCATCTCAGGTTGAATGGAGCCATAGGTGAGTTTTCCCGAATTATCTTCAATCCACATGTCGGGATGTGCATTCCATGCAATGGCAAGCAGATTGAGGTAGTCCAGGGATTGATCCACAGCAATGCCGTATCCGCCGTGTTTCTCCATAAATTTGAGTGCCATATTTTTAATATCTTCAACGGATTTCGGATCTTGCAGTTTAAGTTCCTCTTTCCAGTCGTTCCGGATCCAGATAAAGTCGGGCTGTTCAATTAACCCCCAGTGCATCTGCGGTATACCGTAGAGCTTGCCGTCTTTTTTGCCTGATTCGTAGCTGTCTGCATCCGCTTTCATATACCCTTTCAGACGTTCCGAGGCATGTTGTTCAAAGGCTTCTGTCAAATCCATGACCATATCGGCTTCAACCAATTGGCGTAACTGAGAAGGATTCACCCGGAAAACGTCAGGTAGTTCGTTGGAAGAGATGGCGAGATTGAGTTTTGTTTCATATTCATCACTGACCCAGTCCGTCTTGACGTTAATGTTTAACTTCTCTTTATACCGGCGAGTCCAGACATTATTGGTGATATCATCGCCCTTTGGATACTTCGCTGAACTATACTCCGATGTGACCGTATGAATGGTGACTGCACCTGTGCCGTCATCGTCCGCATCGGTCTGTGTTTTACCTTTTCCCGTGTCACTACAAGCTGTGATCAGCAGAGCAGACATACTCACTGACATGATTAGAAGCTTCATCTTTTGGTTCATTCACGTTCCCCCTCAAGTTCAAGTCATATTTAGGAAAGTTGTACTTGAAGATATTGTAATGGAGAATAAGAGGAGGGGATATAAACGTTATTGACCAGAATCTGTATGATTTTTTACTTTAGAGGAAGATTGAGAAAGCGAATGGGATGAAAAGTGTGTACGAATCTTGCACTTATTTGAACTGTGTTGCACTTTTTTGACCCGCTCGAACCAAAGAAGATCGTGAGAATTATCGGAAGTATACATATTTTTTCAGCTTAGTTGTGGCTATTCGTTGCGCTGCGGTGTCTAATTCATTGTAAATCAAGAGGAGGTTCACACCATGTCAGGAGCTTATGACACAGACTTTACACCTGTTTATCCGGATGAACAGGATAGCAATACCCGATTTGAACACATCTATGCATTATATCGTGACCGCATCCGTAGTTACTTTTTGCTGAAAATAAATGCCATGGTTGCAGACGACCTTACACAACAGGTATTTATGAAAGTCTCCGAGAACATGCATCGTTTTAGAGGGAGTGCGCATATTTTCACATGGATCTTCAAGATTGCTCAGAATATGTTAAAAAACGAATATCGCAGATTGTCACGTCAGAATGAAACACCGCTTGATTTTACACAGTTAGAATCCCAATCCATCACTCTTGAATTTACAAAGTATGTTGACTTTCGAATTGACATTGGCGCGGCACTACAAACACTGGATGAGAAAAATCAGGAGATTATTGCGTTACGTTTTTTCGCAGATTGTACGCTACCCGAGATTGCGAGTATTGTTGGCATGCGTGAGAGCGCAGTGAAGAACCGATTATACCGCGCTCTTGGAAAGCTGAAGCATGAATTAAATGAATGGGGGAACATGGCCATCATGTCGATTGAACAATTGATTTCTATCGAAAATAAAGGAAGTTCAGAACATTCGGTTAACCGTCTAGAAAAAGCAAATCATGATCTCTTCACGCAACTAAGTGGAAATGTCGAACGACTGGCGACCAAATACAATTACCAGCCCAAACGTAAAGTTATCATTGAAATGTATCCAGATCTGCCAACGTTTCATCGGGCTGTAGGTGAAGCGGATGCGCCTAACTGGTTCACGGGTACGTATGAAGAAAATATTCTTAAGATCGTATCACCACTTAATCCCGGACCGGAACATACCTACGAGTCTATTATCAAAGGTACGATTCACCTGTTCTCCATGTGGCTGATTGAGGAGATTAATCCGCTGTCCCCCAAATGGATTAGACAAGGAATTGGCGGATACGAGGCTAAACTGATGACACCCGATTTTCTTAAAAATTCGACGAAAGAGGCCATTCGCACGAATTCTATTCCTACTTTTGCTCAATTAGACGATGATACGTGGGATTTTGAAACCAAGAAAGGATTCCAATTCTCGTATATGTTTGTCGAGTTTGTCATAGAGAAGTACGGTTTAGAAGCTATGAATCAATTGATCCGTCAGCCGCAGGATCTCAAAGGCATTTTAGGCTGCTCAGAGACTGAATTTCGTCAGAAACTGGTTAACTATCTGAATCAATTATTTTAAGAACTCACACGAAACGAACGACAGTTTAACGATTAATAAGCTCAGACACCTTCAGCAACATGTAGTCCTGTTCATTATGGGATATCATGACTGGAGGTGTTTTTTTACATTTAAATAAGGTAGAAGGAAGAATGAAGAAGGTTTGAAAGAAAGGTTGTAGAGTTCGTTCATGTTCCGTTCATATTGCATTCATTCTAGGGACATCGAAGTTGAGTACACTTGACTTGGAGTAAAACAAGACCCACCCCAGAAGGAAACATGACATAAAGGAGCTGAAGGTGTTGATTGAACCAAGTCATTCAGATTCAAAAAAAACAAAAGCGAGCCAGGATTCCAAAGTCAAGCGAGTGCTTAAACTTTTACTAAAAGTCATAGCCTCTATACTTATCGTCATCCTGCTTTTCATCGCGACCGTGTTCACGGTGAACCAAGTCAGCAGTCATTCTGAACAAAAGCGACTGGAGCATTACGGGCAACAGGTATCTGTCGATGGAAAACGAATGAACGTATTCATGCAGGGTGAAGGGAAAGAAACGATAGTCATTTTACCCGGATTCGGGACAGCTTCGCCTGCACTTGATTTTAAACCACTCATCTCCGAACTGAGTCCTCATTATAAGGTCGTAGTTGTTGAACCTTTTGGTTACGGACTAAGTGAACAGACTGACAAGGAACGTAGTTCGGCTAATATCACGCATGAGATCCATAGTGCGTTGCAAAGCCTCGGTATCAAACGTTATACGCTCATGGCACATTCTATCTCAGGTCTCTATAGCCTGGACTATGTGAACCGATATGCAGATGAGGTACAAGCATTCATTGGACTAGATCACAGTGTTCCGTCTCTTAGTGAGCAAAAAGTTGAAGCGTCCGACATTGAGCCCATTAAATGGTTCCGTAACCTTGGTTTTGCCCGTGTTCAGTTGAAACTGACTGATGACCCGTATGAAGGGCTCTCCTATGACGACGATACCAGAGAGCAATTAAACATTTTAATCCGTAAAAATATGTACAACAACACACAATTAAACGAGGCCGTAAGCATGTATTCCAACTTCCAGGCAGCGAAACAGCTTACATGGCCTTCGGACTTACCTCTTCTTTTCTTTGTGCAGAAAAATCACCCGGTCGTGAAAGAGTGGGTTGCAGAACATGAGAAACAGATGGCGAACACTGAACAGGGAGAAATGATTTTACTGGAGGCAGGACATTACTTGTATCGCTCCCATCCCAAGGAAATCGCTGAGAAGATCAAGGAATTCACCGAAAAGATCGCTACAGATTGAGGCAACGGCGTTATATGGCGTACTTAAAGTACCCGTGTAACGCTTTTTTTGTTATTCTATTGTTTTACGGGCAAAATGCTGATACAGCATCGTATAGTGAACACATAATCAGGGGGTTTAAATATGCAACTTTTAGTGCTCGGGGCTACTGGACGTGTCGGAAGCCATATCGTTACACTCGCGCTTCAAGACGGACATCATGTAACTGCATTGGTGCGTAATCCAGAAAAAATAAACAAACGCCATGATCGCTTGACCGTTATTCAAGGAAATGTGTTGGAATCCGAAGATCTTCTTCGTGCTATACAAGGAGTTGATGCGGTAATCAGCGCGCTGAACACGGATAGAACAACCACACTGTCCCAAAGCATGCCCTTACTCATCAACGCCATGGGGCAGGAGGGCATAAAGCGTATCATTACTGTAGGAACAGCCGGTATTCTTAAAAGCAGAACCGAGCCAGAGAAACTTCGATATCAGTCGAGCGACTCCAGACGTAAGTCAACTAGGGCTGCCGAGGAACATGAACAAGTGTACACGTTGCTTAGAGCCTCCACCTTGGAGTGGACGATTGTATGCCCTACGTATTTGCCCGATGGGGAGGTCCGCGGCAATTACCGTGTAGAGCGTGACGTTTTACCTGAAGGCGGCACAGAAATTACCGTTGGCGATACCGCTGAATTCACCTATCGTCAACTCAGCGACCGCCGCTTTATAAATGCACGCGTAGGGATATGTTACTGAAGGTCTGGAATATGAAATTGATAAATGACGCATGGGAAAATACAGTAATCTTCTCTTCAAACATGTAAACGCCATGATAACCCTGCATGAAGGCAGCCTGACTTTAATTATTCGAAGTCAGGCTCATACTGACATGCTAGAGCAGAACACTCTCCCCGGTTCTTCAAACTATTTGTAACACTACTTCACACGTTTGGAGATAGGGTGATCCTCATTCATTTGCAGCAAATCCCACAGGTTCCCATAAAGGTCTTTAAATACAGCAACGATGCCATAGTCTTGTTCCTTTGGTTCTCTCACAAATTCAATGCCTTTGGCAACCATGTCCTTATAATCTCTCCAGAAGTCATCGGTATTCAGGAACAGGAAAACACGCCCACCAGCCTGGTTACCGATAAAAGGCTGTTGCTCCGGTTTGGAAGCTCTCGCGAGTAAAATGGTTGTGCCTATAGATCCCGGAGGGGCAATCACCACCCATCTTTTGTCCTGCTCAGGTTGATAGGTGTCTTCAAGCAATGTGAAGTTCAATTTTTGAGTATAAAATTCGATCGCTTCATCATAATCGTTAACGACCAAAGCGATATGTATAATCGACTGAATCATAAGGGGGCCTCCATTTCATCTTTTGGTCAACGATACAGTTATACCATTGTAATTGGAGAGACTACAACGGTAAATAAGGAAAAGCAGGAAGTTTCCCTACTCCTAAACCCTGATTTGCAGTATGATATATACTAGGTTAAGCGCTTTCTTTTAGATCAAATTCAATATACATACTTAGGAGGCTACTAAACTTGTTGAATACAAACACCAATTACGCAGGATATCTTTTTGTGCATTTTATCGGTGAGCAGCCCGATGGAGAGCAGGTTTATTTTTCATATAGCGAGGATGGCCTTCATTGGAAGGACTTAAACGGGGGTAAGCCCGTATTGCGCTCCAATCTGGGGGAACAGGGTGTACGCGACCCGTTTCTCATTCGCTCCGCTAAGGAGAATAAGTTTTATCTGATTGCAACCGATCTACGAATCGCAAGCGGTAAAGGCTGGGGTGTTGCTGTAAACGAAGGCAGTCGTGATATTGTCGTATGGGAGTCCAGTAATCTCATGGATTGGTCTTCTCCTTGGACAGTTACACTTGGCACCCCGGGTGCAGGTTGTGTGTGGGCACCTGAAGCCGTATATGATGAAGCGGCTGATGAGTTTCTTGTATTCTGGGCCTCAGCCACACAAGATGCAGATGAATCTGAACGTAAACAGAAGATTTACAGCGCACGCACCAAAAACTTCCGTACATTCACTCCATCGGTAAAGTATATCGAGCGTGAAAACCACATCATCGATACGACCATTCTGGCTTCATCGGGTTCTTACTACCGATATTCCAAAGATGAAACAACCAAAAACATTCGTGTTGAAAAGGGGCGATCTCTGGACAAGGACGCCTTCACTCCGCTCCATGCGCCTGTGTTGGAAGCTCTGATGGGTGTAGAAGGGCCACAGATATTTAAATTCAATGACCGGGATGAGTGGTGCCTGATTGTGGATCGTTTTGCTGAGGGAAAAGGTTATCTACCGCTGTTGACGACGGATTTGGATAGCGGAAACTTCCGAATAGCTTCAGATGATGAGTTTGATATGGGAAAAACCCAAAAGCGGCACGGCGGCATTCTGCCAATCACCGCGGAAGAAGGTAATTGTCTGCTGGCCGCTTATGGAGACGGTCACCAGGTACTGGCTGGTCAATATGCTGACCCTGATGTGGCGAAGTTTGGCGACCGCTATTATATGTATCCTACTACGGATGGCTTCGACGGGTGGTCAGGTACGCAGTTTAAGGTGTTTTCCTCCAGCGATCTGCAATATTGGCAGGATGAAGGGATTATTCTTGATCTGGCAACGGATGATGTGCCTTGGGCCATCGGGAATGCATGGGCACCAGCGATTGCCAGCCACAACAACAAATATTACTTTTATTTCTGCGGCAAAATGCCTAACCAGGAAAGTGCTATTGGTGTCGCTATTGCCGATTCACCGACGGGTCCATTCCGAGCGGAGCCTGAGCCTTTAATTACAATGGGTCAATTAAGACATCTTGGGATCAAGATGGGGCAAGCCATTGATCCTTCAATCTATGCAGAGCAGGATGGCAAGATGTATCTGTTGTTTGGCAACGGTGATGCTGCAATTGTGGAGCTTGGTGACGATATGATAACTGTTCGTGAAGAAACGATGCGTAACATTGCAGGATTGCATGATTTCAGAGAGGCCGTAACCGTGTTAAAGAGGGATGGGCTTTACCACTTCACATGGTCTTGTGATGATACGGGAAGTGAGGATTATCACGTCAATTACGGTACGTCGGAAAGCCTCTACGGCCCGGTCACCTATCACTACCCTGTCTTAAGCAAAAATGTAGAAAAAGACATGCTTGGAACAGGACATCACTGTATTTTCCATGATTCTGAAACGCATCAGTATTACATGGCTTACCATCGTTTTGTCACTCCGTTATCGCGGTTCTCCGAGGGGAAAGGGTACCACCGGGAAGTATGTATTGACCCGATTCAGTTTGGAGCAGATGGTCGTATGAAGCCTATTGTTTTGTGAAATGATGGGATGGTTGAACAGTATTGAAGCGAACAATCACGATACAAAACCGAAGCAATTCGAATAGAGTATCGTAATGGAGATTCATCATTTGTACGTCTCATGGAAGCCGCTAACCATAGCGGCTTTTTTAGAATTTGCTTATATACGTACATGGGCCGAATCATCGCTGTTACACAAGAAAGAGTGACTGCTTGCAGAAGAATTCCTGTTATTGATGAAACGTTTCGAGTTAAAAGTCAAAAGATAAACCTAAACAAAACTTTTTAAAGTAAGGGTTTTCATTTTGTTATTTACCAAATATGTACATTCGTGATATCATAAATGCGAAACGTTTCGAATTCATTTTTGAAGGGAGAAAAAAGATGAACATTGTAAAAAGGTTAGGACTTATTTTAACTTTTTGTCTGTTTGCCAGCACAGCTTTCGCTCCTGTCATATCTGCACATGATTCAGGCAAGACGCCGGGCTTCAAACCAGAATTGAAAGCGGTTGCCAAAAAGACGTACAAGTACTTCAAAGATTTTACCGATCCCAAAACCGGGTTGACGTATGATGAAGTCCGAATGAAGGAAACGGGAACGGAAGAAGCCAAGCGTACCTCACCAACAAACATTGCGATGTACATGATGAGTACCGTTTCTGCGGAACGAATGGGCCTGCTTTCGAAAAAAGAAGCCGTATCCCGCCTGAAAACAACGTTAAACACGCTGGAGAAGATGGATAAGTGGAATGGGCTCTTTTATAATTGGTACAACACGGACGATGGTTCCGTCAAAAAAGATTGGGGGCAATTTATATCACAGGTAGATAACGGCTGGTTATCCGCAGGATTAATCGTCGTTGGACAAGCGTATAAAGAGTTAAATGCACAAGCCAGCGCTCTCGTTAAACAGATGAACTATGCAACGTTATACGATCCGGAAGTCGGCCAATTCCGTGGTGGCTATGATGTCGCGAAAGGCGCACTGACAGAGCATCATTATGGGTCCTTTTATACGGAACCTCGTGTAGGAAGTTATATTGCCATCGGTAAAGGAGATGTACCAAAAGAACATTGGTGGAAGATGTACCGCACGATGCCACTTGAATGGGATTGGCAGTCTCAGATTCCTCAAGGTCAAACGGTGAATTATGATGGCGTCGATGTCTTCGAAGGAAGTTATGAGTATAAAGGTAAAAAGTTTGTTCCTAGCTGGGGAGGCAGTATGTTTGAAGGACTGATGCCGGGTCTGGTGATCAAGGAAAAAGACTTGGGTACTCAGGCACTAGGTCTAAACAATAAACGTCATGTCGATCTGCAAATCGAATATGCCAAAGAAAAAGGGTATGCAGCATGGGGATTCTCCCCGTCAGCAACCCCTACCGGATATAGTGAGTTTGCAGCAACACCGCTTGGCATCTCAGGTTACAAAGACGGAGCAACGGTAACTGCGCATGCAACATTCCTTGCCTTGGACTATGCGCCTGAAGAGGCACGCAAAAACATCAAAACACTGAAAAAGTTAAACATGATGGGCGAATATGGCTTATACGACTCCATCAATCTGGAGACCAAAGAAATCGCCAAAGCTTATCTGGCATTGGACCAAGGCATGATTATGGTATCTATTGCGAACTATCTGGAGGATGGAGTTATCCGTGATTATTTCCACAGCGATCCTATTGGTCAGAAACCTGAAGAACTGTTGAAAAAAGAAGTATTCTCCATTCAGTAGACCCGATTCAGAAGGAACGAGGTATCACTTGATGACGCCTCGTTCCTTTTTTGTTGATTAGGCTTATGGCTTTTTTTGTGTATAACATAGTTTAAATTGTTTACTACATATTTTTAAGCTTTTACGATCGTTACAATAACGTATAAGAGAAGTAGGTGATTTTTACTACATGAAAATTGCAGGAGGATAACCAATGAAAGATTTTTTAAAATTTGATACGAATGAAGAACGGCAAGCGTTATTAATTAGAGCAAGGAAGGTTGCTTTATCAGCAATCCAACAGTATGACTTAGAATGGGATAAAATCGAGTTTATTCAACTATCTGAATCGATCACGTATAAAATTGAAACCAGTACAGCTAACCATTATTTGCTTCGCATTCATTCGGACCGATTGAGCAGAGAGGAAATTCGTTCGGAGCTCCTACTGTTACAAGCACTGAAAAAATCGAAAGAACTAAATGTATCCGAAGGGATACCAAGTTGTGATGGTATTTATGTTTTGGAGATTGAAACGGAAATGGGATATAGACGGCCTTATGTAACAATGATGCGGTGGATCGAGGGTGAAAAAACAACAGGGGAATTTACGGATAGCCATGCGTATAATATGGGAGTAATGATTAGCAGGCTCCATGCAGCAGCAAAGGATTTCAATCCACCTTCTGATTTTGTAAGGTCTGCTTGGGGAGTAGAAAGCTTTAAACGTGAACTGGCTAAGTTGGAACGTTACCATCAACGTTTTTTATCCGAAAAGGCATGGAAGCTGTATCAAGATGCAGCGGAGAAGGTTGTATCCCAACTTACCACTATGCGTCAAACTGAACATAACTACGGACTAATTCATGCTGATTTACATACCGGTAATATGGTTTTTAACGATGATCAACCTTCACCGATTGATTTTGAAAGATGTGGGTACGGATATTTTCTCTACGATATGGCAGGCACCATGCTGGAGCTTTGGCCTAAACATCGATGGCAGCTTATCCAAGGTTATGAGAGTATTAAGAAGCTGGAAGCGGACTATACTCGGGATCTGGAATGTTTTTTCATCATGTTCATGATCGAGAACTTCTGCCATCACGCCTCCGATCCAAGAGAAACAGCCAGTTTAATCGATGAACAAAAATATGCCCAAGCATATATAAGAGAATATTTGAACGGTAATCCATTTTTATTCGAAGTGGTCGAGCCTGTAAAAATGGATTAATACTAGCTTTCAGACGGAACGAAACGGAGAACCTACCCCGAATCTTTCCGTCTTTTTCTTGGTGTTTTGCTTCAAAAGAATAAACGTTCACCCCCGCCTAATACGTCTCACATTCCTATTCATTAGACGACGAACCACATGGCTGAATATCATTCTCTTGATTGGATTTAACTTTTGGGGATGGAGAGAAAAGAATTGATCCGGATTGTCAAACGTACCGAAATCCTGGACAATGCCTTCTTTCTGCACATAGGTGTCATTTTCATTCCAAAAAATAGCAGGTTTCTGAAAATCGTCCGTAGCCACTCCATAACCACAAAATGAACCAGTACATTGCTTAAACTTTTGCTGAAGCTTGGTCAGATAAGGGAGATCCAGGATAAATCCCTCAATATTTAACCATCTGTCGTTATATAACACTTCAATCCAGCTGTGGATAATCTCTTTCGGAGAAAGGTGGTAATACCAGCCTTTCATGGCTCCCTTTTGCAATTGCTTATGAATCGTAAAACCGTGAATCCGGCAAGGGATGCTTAGCGCTCTAAGTAGTGCCATGAATAAAATGCCTTTCGTATTACACTGTCCATAGCCGTCGTAGAGCACTTCTGAAGCCTGAATATTATCGCTACGATTATAACCAAATTCAATCTCGTCACGAACGTAGTTATATACGTGAAGGATTTGCTCCTTTACAGGGAGTGAAGCCCAGTTACGGCTGCGAATGAGGCTCTGAATGGTCGAATGATTGTAATCTAACAATTGCGTTTGCTCGAGATTGTTGTTCATGATGAGCACCTCCTGCAAACATTGTATCGTCAGTGCAGGGAGGAAACTTGCAAAAACACGCTATCCTTACGAATATCTTTGGCGGTCATTCCGAGCAATCGCTTGCTGGTATTGGCAAAATGGGAGGGCGTATCAAAACCAGCCGCCATGGCTGCATCCGTGATGCTCGTTCCTTGGAAAATCAAATAGGATGCTTTCTGTAGCTTATGTAACAACATATAACCGCTAAGCGATATGCCTGTATTTTCTTTAAACAGATGTGACAGCCTGCTGTTCGATAGACCGAACTGTTCAGCATACATACGAATAGAGTGCTCCGAATCCGTGCAATCCTTCATATGTTGGATCAGTTCCTTGATTCGTGAATCCGTAATCGCAGGTGGAATGTAATCCAGTTGAAAAAGAGTCATGAGTTCTTGTAAAAATACACAGTAAGTCTCTGCATCATTGAGTAACGGTAACCGCCTTTTGATATGTTCGGCGACTTCTTTACCAAGCTCTTCGGGAAAACTGGCATAATTCCGCTTGCCCATATATTGTTTAAATGCTGTTGCCATCTGGGATGTGCTATCTATTAAAAGCAATACTACGGGCTGCCCTGAGACCTGCAAACGATGAGATATATTGGAGTTAAGCACGATTACAGCAGTACTTATAATCTCTCCCTGAACCTCAATCTTAAAATGATTTTTTAAACCAATCGTGACTTGAATAAACGTATGTTGATGTGCCTCAGCATCGATGGCATTGGAATGCACAAGAATGTGATGCTGCGCGCCGTATAAATTCATCAAACGGGTATCACCTCATAGGTAAAATAGATGGATCTAATAGATTGTATCAAATAATTGGATAGAAAAATCACTTATGTACCTAGAAAACCTGATCTGAATGATGTCAACTATAGGTACTGAAATGGGGAAGAGAACATTGAAGAAAATGATAGTGTTGATTCTATTACTTAGTTTAACATTGGTTGTATTAGGTTGTTCAAAGGATCAACAATCCAGCTTGAGACTTAGCGATGAAAGAATCAAGTAACTTCGCAAAGAGTACCCCCTTTCCGATGGTCACTCTGATTATGCTCTAACCATAGATGTTCCTTTTGAACAAATTTTGAAGAGATCAGATTCCGTTATCATCGCTGAAGTTATAAAGCAAAACGAAAATTTTCAATCAACTTTATCTACGGAACCAGGAACATCAGAGGGTAATTTAGCCAAAAAAAACATTCTTTCACTAGGTATGCCACATATTATGTGGTGGATGAGAAGTATGTTCTATCTGCTTATCACGGGAAAACGGAAGAGATGAGAGGCTTCACCAATCAGACCGATGGAATAACATTAAATTCCTTGGTTAAGCTGATTAAAGAACTTTGGTCAAATCATCAAAGATGATGTTCATTAACTCTATTATCTATTATGATGAAGAATAATAAATATGAACTAGCAACTTTCACAAGTGGAGGTAGAATGATGACTCTAACTCAGAGAAAAATCGCGATTATCACAGGTGCCAGCGGTCCCAGAGAAATGGGAAGTGCTTTTTGTCGCAAACTAGCTTCCAGAGATATTGATATTTTCTTCACACACTATAAGGCTGATCCGGAATGGACACTTGCGTTTCACAAGGAAATTGAAGACATGGGGGTTCGCTGTACATCAATCGAGATCGATGTAACCGAGCGTAACGCAGCACAACGAGTATATGAAAGTGCAGTCCAGCAACTGGGACAACCCTCTATACTGATTAACAATGCGGCTTATGGTGTCAACACCGATTACAAGTCGTTTGATGCCGAGCACATGGATAACCACTATGCTGTTAATATGCGATCGACGTTTCTACTGTGTACGATATTTGCCCGTGAATTCGAAAAATCCAATCTAACCACAGGCAGAATTATCAATATGACTTCGGGACAGGATATATCGCCGATGCCAGGGGAGTTAGCGTATGTTGCGACCAAAGGCGCAATCTCTGCTTTTACTACATCCTTATCCCGTGAACTTGCACCTTTAAAGATTACGGTAAATGCCGTAAATCCGGGGCCAACCGATACAACGTGGATGGATGATTCCATTCGTGATTATCTTATGCCAAAGTTCCCGTTGGGACGGATTGGAGCACCTGAGGATGCAGCGAACATCATTGATTTTCTCGTGAGTGAAGCCGGAGCTTGGATTACGGGACAAGTTATTCATTCGGAAGGTGGATTCATTCGAGAATAATCGAAAGCGACTGGCAAAAAAATGATTGGAATCATAAAAAGCCCGGCTAGGTTAGCTGGGCTTTTTTCTAGATTTAAACGGAGCCATTCAATGAAGGCAACAACGATTTCACATATTAACTCAAGAAGTATCTCTGAGCCATGGGTAATTCGTCAACCGGAAGACAGCGTAGCGTTTCACCATTCACGGATACGGTATAATTTTTCGGATTAACCATAATCGTTGGCGTTTCTCCATTTAAAATCATATCTTTTTTGCTAGCTGCACGACAGCCCGTCACTGGCTTTAAAGATTTACTGAGCCCCAGAGGGGAAAGGGTACCAGCATCAATAGAGGCCTGGGACACAAAGGTTGCACAAATGGCAGAACGTGCTTTGCCATAGCTCCCAAACATCGGTCTGTACATATAGGGCTGTGGTGTCGAGATCGTGGAGTTCGGATCTCCCATTACACTATGCATAATCATGCCGCCCTTAATAACAAGTTCGGGTTTAACTCCGAAAAAAGCGGGTTTCCATAACACAAGATCCGCCATTTTACCGACTTCAATCGATCCTACATATGTTGAAATGCCATGAGTAATTGCAGGGTTAATCGTATATTTGGCAATATATCGTTTCACACGATTGTTATCCGCCTGGGTATCTCCGGTAAGCGAACCGCGTTGTTTTTTCATTTTATCCGCCGTTTGCCAGGTTCGGATTGCCACCTCACCTACACGGCCCATCGCCTGTGAATCTGAACTAGTCATACTGATTGCACCGATATCATGTAATATATCTTCCGCACCAATTGTTGTCTCCCGAATCCGCGAAGCGGCAAAGGCGACATCCTCCGGAATTTTGGGATCAAGATGATGGCAGATCATTAGCATATCCAGATGCTCATCGACGGTATTTCGGGTATAAGGCATGGTTGGACTGGTGGAAGAAGGCAGGACATTCGGCATGGAAGCAACACGTAACAAGTCCGGCGCGTGACCACCGCCCGCACCTTCGGTATGGTAGGTATGAATGGCGCGACCATTGAACGAACGCAAACTGTCCTCCACATATCCGGCTTCATTCAGCGTATCGGTATGGATATTGACCTGAATATCATACTGTTCTGCCACGCTTAAACATTTGTCGATAACATATGGTGTGCTTCCCCAGTCTTCGTGAATTTTCAGTCCGCCAACACCAGCAAGTACTTGTTCCATCAACGCTTCAGGTCTGGAACTATTACCTCGGCCAAGCATCACAAAATTCATCGGAAGTGAATCAAGCGCCTGCAGCATGCGTTCAATATGCCACACCCCTGAGGTACAGTTAGTAGCGAGTGTGCCCGTGGCCGGGCCGGAGCCTCCACCAACCATCGTGGTAATCCCACTTTGCAACGCAATTTCAATTTGCTGCGGAGAGATGAAATGCACATGGCTGTCTACACCGCCAGCGGTTACAATCAAATTTTCACCAGAGATCACTTCTGTACCTACCCCAATAACCATGTCAGGATCGACACCATCCATCACAAATGGATTTCCCGCTTTGCCAATGCCTCGGATCAGTCCGTCCTTAATGCCAATATCGGCTTTGACAATTCCCCATGTATCCACAATAACAACGTTGGTAATGACCGTATCCAGAACGCCTTCGCTACGCGTTGCTAGAGGATGCTGTCCCATGCCATCCCTGACCGTTTTACCTCCGCCAAAAACACACTCGTCTCCATACACAGTAAAGTCTTTTTCAATCTCGATTTTTAACGAGGTGTCCGCGAGCCGGATCCGATCTCCGGTCGTGGGGCCATACATGCTTGCATATGTCGCACGATCAATGGTGTTCATCATTCAACCCTCCCGTTGGTTAACCCGGCGAATCCATGGATTTCCTTCGTTCCACCGATTTCAACCAGCGTAATGTCATGAACGTCTCCCGGTTCGAAGCGGACGGAAAGACCTGAAGCGATATCCAGCCGATATCCTTTAGTACCTTCGCGGTCAAATGATAGAGCGGGGTTCGTTTCAAAAAAATGAAAGTGTGATCCGACCTGAATGGGGCGGCTGCCTGTATTGGTCACGGAACGGGTAATGCGTTTGCGGTCAGGCAGCAGGACAATTGGGTCATCCGCAAATTCATACTCACCGGGGATAATCGAACCATCGATCCGGGCAACAGGCTCATGTACAGTCACCAGCTTCGTTCCATCGGGGAACGTGGCTTCAATCTGAACTTCACTCAGCAACTCGGCTACGCCATCCATTACCTGGTTTGCTGATAAAAGGTGACGAGCTTCTTCCATGAGTTGTTTTACGGTTTTCCCATCCCGTGCACCCTCTACGACAAAACCTGAGATATAGGCAGCGGCTTCCGGATAATTCAACTGAACGCCACGTTTCAGCCGCTTTTCAGCCATATCTGCAGCAAGGTACATCAGTAATTTTTCACGTTCCTGTACAGTTAAATGCATAGTCAGCAACTCCTTCGCTGAGTTAAAATGAGAAGAAATAACAGGCTTGGTTCCATGTAATCTTTTTCCAATCATTGCTTATGTTTGAAAATGTAACATGGTTGTGGAGGGGAGTCAAACAAGAATGTCAAACAACATAACATCAGAAGATTGATTTGTGCAGGATTACAAATGGTTTTTAATGAAAAGGTGTTGAACACAATATTTGCACAGAGATGGGTGGGGCATGATGAAACTTCAGAATGCACAGATCGTTGCGAAGAATCGGTTACATAACGCTATACTTTACCTTAGTTGAGAGGAGGGATCAGATGGATTGGCTGATGAGAATGAATCGTGCTCTAGATCATATTGAAACGAATCTATCCAACGAAATCAGTTTAAATGACGTTGCGCAGTGTGCTTCTTGTTCTTCATATCAGTTTCAGAGGATGTTCTCGTTCATTACGAATGTTCCACTGGCTGAATATATTCGAAGAAGACGGCTTACAATGTACCGTTTTCCCTGGTTTCGTGGTTTAATAGTGAGGTGTTTATACCCTTAAAGGTCAGGATGTTAATATGAGCAAATATATAATTGGAATAGATCTGGGCGGCACCAATATTAAATCCGCTGTGTTTAATACAACATTTAAGAAGATTCACGAACGAAGTGATGCCACGGAAGCCGATGAAGGCCCGATTCATGTGTTAAATAGAATGGCGAACATTACGCAAGAAATGATGGCGGCCGAAGGAATCCATTCAGATGAGGTGAACTGCATGGGGATAGGTGTGCCAGGCTTATTAGACCCACAAACGGGCTTATCTATATTTTCGCCTAATTTCCCCAGATGGGAGAATATCCATGTAGTGAATCACATGAACAACCATTTCGATTTCCCCATTTTTATCGACAATGATGTACGCGTTAATCTATATGGTGAATGGCTGTTTGGTGCCGGTGTCGGTTGCCGCAACTTGGTATTACTCACCTTAGGAACCGGTCTGGGCTCTGGAATCGTTAATGACGGGAAAGTAATCTACGGAGCAACCTCAAGTGCTGGGGAAATTGGACACATGAATATGTATAGGGAAGGCCGTGCTTGTCGTTGTGGGAGTTCAGGCTGCCTGGGCAGATATGTATCTGCCGTTGGGATGGTTCGAACGTTGACGGAAAAGCTGGAGGCAGGCCGATCCAGTATGATTAAGGAGTGGGTGGAAGGAGATCCGTCCAGAATTACCGCTCATATGATTTCGAATGCGTATGACCTTGGCGATACACTTGCTGTTGAAGTCATGCACGAAACAGGAGAGATATTGGGTTTCGGCCTTTCTAATGTGATAAATATGTTGAATCCCGAAATGATTATCGTAGGTGGCTGCATGTCCGCAGCTGGTGATCGTCTCCTTAATTCCGTACGTAATACCGTTAGAAATCACTCATTAAAGCTCTCTTCAGGAGCTTGTACCATCGTGCAAGCTAAATTGGGTGGACAAGCGGGCATGATCGGTGCTGCCGCATATGCGAATCACAGACTACTTTCGAACACCGGAATGTAACTTGGAAGTTACTAAATACACCTTTAAAAGCCGCTTTTACAGCGGTTTTTTTGTTGTTTCTGATCCAATGAATTTAATCGTTTGTTCTTTGATCTTTGAATTGTTTGGGTGTACATCCCGTATACGTTTTAAACACTTTCGCAAAGTAACTCTGATCGTAAAAGTTTAAAAGCGTAGAAATCTCCGCTAACGTATAGTGAGAATACGTCAACAGATTTTGCGCCTCTTCAATTTTCGTTTTCAAAATAAACTGCGAAATGGAGATGCCGACTTCTTTTTTGAACAGATTGGACAAATAATTCGGATTCAACGAAGTGATTTCAGCCAGTTGTGAGATCGTAATCCGCTCATTTAAATGGTTAAAGATATAGTTTTGACATATGTTAATCGGTTTCGAGTATTTGTGTTTTTTACTACGCTTCACACGTTCCGCAAAATCAAGCAGAGCAACCTCCATTAAATCCTCAACCGCTTGGCTGTCGGTTAAGTCCTCAATTTTAAGGATATAAAAATCACTAAGATTATAAGCAATCTCTTGAAAAACACCACCTTCTACCGCTGATCTTGTCGCAAGCGTGATCAGTGAGATCGCCAGATTCTTTTGACTACGCAAATAACTCGTCTTGGACAACACACTCTTTTTGCCTTGTTTGTGAATGGTATGAAAGGATTCCAGCACCTTATCGGTTCTGCCCAAGCGAATGAAATCAAATACTTTTTTCTCTTTATCGATTTCCGTGTGAACGAGATTATTTTGACGGTCGTCTATGATTTGCTTATACGGTTGCTCGATTTCCAGCGTTTTTCTCCAACGCTCATCCTCATTTTTCATCAAGATTTCGTCCAGCGTTAGCTTTTCCTGATAGAGCATGAAATACATCGCCATACTAAGATTAATTAATTTAAACGTACTCATCACAGGGACTCCGTCGTAATATTTCTTCATTTCATGATGATCCGCTTTGGCTAACAAATCACTTAGAGTCACACGAATAATTTCCTCTGTCATTTTAAAATTAATAATCGGGCCTACAATGATGATTCCTTTCCACTGATGATCCGCATGAATACGTATGGCGAAAAATTTCTCCAAATACATTGTTTCACGAAGGACAGGGAGTTGCTCGATTGGCATGCTGGAAAACAGGTCTGTCATGATCTTATATTCGGAGGGGAATAAGGGGTTACACCGGAAATCCACTGGGGTGACCTGATAGACTAGCTTGTATTCATTATCAAAATAGTAGACGGGTACATTGTATAAATGATGTGTCATATTACATATATATTCAAGGTTTTCATCACAAAAGTTAGGCATCACCAAGCCTCCGTTTCAATCTAAGAACTGAAAAACACATGTGAATATTCCTATTTACATGTGAAACTTACCATATGAAACCTCACAAGACCGATTATAATTTGTCATGAAATCGATTTCAAGCACGGATTTAAGGGGGATCAGCTACTCAGCCAATATAACACATGACCTATACCCTGAATTGAGAGCGTTATCAAAAGATCAGATTCATCTTGTAATAAAATTCGACAATAGTTATTCCAAATTTTGAATAAAGAGGTGGATTTTTATGCGTCCTTTCGGATATAAGGATAAATTCGGTTATTTGTTTGGTGATTTTGGAAACGATTTCTTTTTCGCGCTAGTTGGCTCATTTTTGATGGTCTATTACACGGATGTATTTCATATTAACCCGGCAGCGGTCGGAGGATTATTCCTGTTAGCTCGTTTGTGGGATGCCATAGCGGATGTCTCGTGGGGGCGTTTTGTTGATACGCGTAAAGCAAGCAAACACGGTAAATTCAAACCATGGATTTATCGCATGTCATTTCCGCTTGTGATCTCCGGGGTACTCATGTTTGTTTACATTCCCGGAATGTCCGATGGATTTTATCTCGCTTACGCTTATGTTACTTACATTCTGTGGGGAACGCTCTACAGCACCGTTAACATTCCTTACGGTTCCATGGCTTCAGTCATTACTGCTGACCCAGTAGAACGAACCGTGCTGTCTACATGGAGATCGCTTGGAGCAACATTGGCGCAATTATTTGTAGGCGTGGTGGGCCCGTTGCTGTTGTTTGTTAATAACGAAGCGAATGCAAGCCGTTTTTTCCTGGGAGCTGTTATTTTTGGAATATTGTCCATTGCTTCTTATATGGCGTGTTATAAATTATCGCTCGAACGTGTTATCCCGGATATGAATGAGAAGCCAAATACCAATTTGAGAAAAACACTATATGGCCTTTTGAAAAATAGACCGCTTATCGTCTTCCTGATCGGATCGCTCATTTTCTTAATTAATTTAATGTTGCTGGGCACGGTTAATACGTATTTGTTCAAAGACTATTTCGGTAACGCGCAATTACTTAGTGTGTTCAGTCTGGTGCAAGCTGCGCCTATATTTATCGGAATGCCGTTAATCAAACCACTCGTAGCAAAGTTCGGGAAAAAAGAAGTTGCCGCTGCTGGCTTTTTACTCTCAACGCTCGTTTACTTGCTTCTCTATTTCATTCCGAATCTTTCCGCTATTCAATACATGGCGATTCTGTTCATTGGCTTGTTAGGATACGCTCTGTTCAATCTAATCAGCTGGGCGTTTATCACAGATTTGGTTGACTATCACGAACATGTTACAGGACTCCGAGAGGATGCGACGATATATTCCATCTATTCCTTTTCGCGTAAAGTCGGGCAGGCCGTTGCAGGTGGTATTGGCGGGGTAGCTATGGCGGCTGTTGGCTATAATGCTACACTGCATGTGCAAACAACACGTACACTTGAAGGCATTTATTTCTTGGCAACACTTGTTCCAGCTATGGGCCTATTTCTCGTATTTATCTGCATTGCTTTCCTGTATCCATTAAACAAAAAACGTACAGCACAACTTGTAAGCGATATCAAGGCAAAACGAATGAACTGATACCCGAGACCTGTTTCACAACGTGCATAAGTCAGGAGGTAGAGGAAGCACCTATTTTATAGAGAATGAAGGAGTGTTCATATGTTATACCCTATTTTGACCGAGACACGTAATCTAATCGATCTGAATGGAATCTGGAATTTCAAATTGGATGCCGGAGAGGGATTTCAGGAAAATTGGCAAAAGGCAAAACTCCAAGATCCGATGCGCATGGCTGTCCCAGCTTCATATAACGACATCGGAGTAAGCGCCAAAATTCGGGACCATGTAGGCTGGGTCTGGTACGAGCGGGAGATCACGCTACCGAGTGTGATGAATGAAGAGAGAGTTGTTTTGCGCTTTGGCTCCGTTACTCATATGGCCAAAGTGTATGTGAACGGGGAATTTGTTACCCAGCACAAAGGCGGATTTTTACCTTTTGAAGCTGAAATAAACCGTTACCTGCACACAGGGAAGAACCGCCTGACCGTCGCTGTAAATAATATTGTGGATGAAACAACACTACCCGTTGGCTCCATTGTTGAGAAACAACATTCAGATGGGCAAACAACGGTGCACAATCTGCCGAACTTTGATTTTTTCAACTATGCCGGTCTGCATCGCCCTGTAAAAATATACACAACACCAACGACCTATGTTAAGGACGTCACGATCGTAACCCAATTGGATGGACAGGTTCATTATTCCATTGATGTGGTTGGCTCTGCGTCGGTTAAAGCTGAAATTATCGATGAATCCGGCTTTTTGGTTGCAGCATCCGAAGGCGAATCGGGCACAATGATTATATCAGATGTTAGACTCTGGGAGCCGCTGAATGCCTACTTATACACGTTGCGCGTAGAACTGCAAACCGAAGGGGAAACCATAGATGTATATGAACAGCCATTCGGGGTGAGAAGTGTAGAAGTGAAAGAAGGCAAGTTCCTGATTAATGATAAACCCTTTTACTTCAAAGGGTATGGCAAACATGAGGATACGACTATTCATGGCAGGGGATTTAATGAGGCCGCCAATGTGCTTGATTTTAATCTCATGAAATGGTCGGGAGCCAACTCCTTCCGAACTGCACACTATCCATATTCGGAAGAAGTGATGCGACTGGCTGATCGGGAAGGATTTGTTGTGATTGATGAGGTGGCCGCAGTTGGCATGCATCTGAACATGCTGGTTGTGCATCGCGGGGGCGTGCTGAAGAACACATGGGATGAACTTGATACGTTCGAACATCATGAGGATGTCATTCGGGAACTCATTGAGCGGGACAAAAATCATCCCTGTGTGGTCATGTGGAATATCGCTAACGAGCCTGCCTCTGAAGAAAAGGGAGCCTATGAATATTTTAAACCGCTGATTGATCTAACGAGAGAATTAGATCCACAGAAACGTCCGGTGACTATTGTTACTCAAATGGAATCTTCACCAGAAAAAGATCAGATTGCAGAGCTGTTGGATATACTCACTTTCAACCGATATTACGGCTGGTATGTGGATGGTGGGGATTTGCACGCCG
This sequence comes from Paenibacillus sp. NN59, assembly GCF_057597225.1. Classification (NCBI taxonomy): domain Bacteria; kingdom Bacillati; phylum Bacillota; class Bacilli; order Caryophanales; family Paenibacillaceae; genus Paenibacillus; species Paenibacillus sp. NN59. Next base: position 3,406,076 of record NZ_CP199678.1, read on the forward strand.
CCAAGGAAAAGCTTCGTGCCGAATTCAATGGCTGGCTAAAGCGATGCCCGAACAAACCTTTCATGATGACCGAGTACGGGGCAGACACGGTTGCCGGATTGCACGATGTTGAACCTGTCATGTTTACGGAGGAATACCAAGTGGAATTTTACAAAGCCAACCATGAAGTATTCGATGAATTTGAGCAATTTGTCGGTGAACAAGTATGGAATTTTGCTGATTTTGCCACCAGTCAGGGAATTATCCGTGTGCAAGGCAATAAAAAAGGCATTTTCACACGGGATCGCAAACCGAAAGCTATCGCACATGAACTGAAAAGACGGTGGACGAGTATCCCTGATTTTCATTATAAGGGCTAAGAACGAAGCGGGAATATGTACGTGAAGCAATCCGAGTGATCAAGAAGTAATTTTAGTGATCAAGTCATTCTAGTGATCAATAGGTAAGCCAGCTAATCAATATGGTTAGCTGGCTCTTTTTTATTTAGTAGCAGTGATAACACAGGTTGTAGGAGCAGGTCAGGAGGCGGCATCAGAATCGGTAGTTGGTGTCCTTAATCCTCTGTATCCGCTCCTTCAAACAACTGCTGAATCATCTTATCTTTGTTATTCAAAAATTCCTTCATGATCAAGAAATGATCGGTTTCCTCCAAGATCTGTACCTCGATGCCTTCCGGTGTCAGGTTATAGATCTGCGCATCAGGATAAGCCATCAGAATAGGAGAGTGGGTAGCAATAATAAATTGTGAATTTTGCTCTACCAGCTCATGAATTCTGGCAAGCATGGCCATCTGGCGAAGCGGCGATAATGCCGCCTCAGGCTCGTCCAGAATATAAAGACCATGACCGCCAAACCGATGAACAAACGTGGAAAAAAACGACTCTCCATGGGATTGCTCATGCAACGATTTCCCTCCATATGAATCCTTGATGGGAGCACCATAGGAAGGCTCACGATCCAACTCATCAATGGTTGTAGCCAGATTATAATAACTCTCGGCCCTGAAAAAGAAACCGTCCTTGGGACGCCGTGTGCCTTTGACTAATTGAATATGCTCATACAAGTTCGAATGCGTGGCTCGGGTAGAAAACGTAAAGTTCATCGTGCCGCCTTCGGGATTGAATCCCCATGACACGGCAATCGACTCCATTAACGTAGACTTGCCCATCCCGTTTTCACCAACAATGTACGTAACTTTGGGATGAAAATCCATCGTATGCAGGTTACGAATAACGGGTAAGTCAAACGGATACTCATCATAAGTAGCAATTTGATTCCGTTTAAGCTGTATTTGCCTCAAATAGGCTGGAGATCCTTTCAATTTCACTTCACCTCTTATATCTGTACATCATAACGATCGCGAAGGACTGACAAATGATGTAGCTCGTGTCCAGTAATCACATAAGCAATGGAACGAGTAGATGCCGTGTTATCATTGACCTGCCCCATACGCATCCAAGCTTCTGGACTCAAGCGGCGGAGCAGTACAATGGTGGAATACCGTACCGCTGCATATTCTTCAGCCAGATCAACCACGCTATAAGCTTCAAAAGGGTGACCTTCCATAAGTGTGTCCTGATCATATCCTGGAAGAGAGGTCTTGTCTCCTCTGGCGATGCGTAACAAACGGCTGCTCATAATTCGCTCATTATCAATAAGGTGACCAAATACTTCTTTAACGCTCCATTTCCCTTCATCATAGCGGTAATTGGCTTGTTCCTCTGATAATGCGCGAATTGCGCTCTCCACACGTTCCGCTTGCTTTTGTAATAACTCAATGACATTTCCTTCAGGAACAAGGTGGATGTATCCTTCGTAGAAAGCAGCGTATTCTTCTTGACTCGGTCTTTCGTTCATATTAACTCTCCTTTAGTGGGCATCATTTTTTGTTTATTTTACCATTAATCCAAGGTAGAACCGAAGAAAACTACAACAACTGATCTCATATGAGGATTGATCAATAATCGGTCAGGATAAATCATTGAATGAATGTGTTAGAAACCTTATCGTAAATTATAAGATAACGTTACCAATTCACTAAGAAACGTGGAGAAACAAACAAGTCTGTTTCAGAGGTGCAGATGCTCATTAAGACTCACTGATGTTTGAATCGCTTAGGCGATACACCTGTTATTTGTTTGAATTGCCGACAGAAATGTTCGACATTACGGTACCCGCATCTGTCCGCAATCTCTGCAACCGTATAGGGATGGTGTCTAAGGTACTCTTTAGCCAAGCGAATTCGGCTATGGATGACATCATCTATGCAGGACAAACCGAATGATTTCTTATAAATGAGTTGCAGGTATCCCGGGCTGATATTCATGGTTTTGGCCATTGTAGCCACAGTCCATGGATGACTTGGATGGTTGTGAATAGCTGTCCGAAGTTTCATCAGAGGATAATGCTGCGGGCCAATATTTTTTTGCACATAAGATTCAAGCAGTTTGTTAAACAATGTGCGAAGCAAATAATCGATGGATGATTCCTTGTAGCCTTTCTGGAGAGAATGCTCTGCGACAAGTAATTGAAACAGCTTATGACAATATTCAGGATCATCCAATGCAAAAGGCTCGCCCAGAGGGAGAGATGTTTCGGTTACATAGAGCTCGTCACTTGCAAAACGTATCCAATCGTTCACATATTGGTCTGAGCAAGCGCGATAGTATATTTTCGAGTAGGGCGGATACAGAACAGCACAATAGGGCGGGAATTCTTCCAGTTGACCTTTAACCCAGAACAGTGCCGGAGTCTGCGTAATGACCAACAGCCAGCAATCATGACCTTCAGGTATATCAAACACAAATGGACCGTGATGCTCAGCATCATATTCAACGTAATAAATCGTATTCATCGTATTTCACCTTTACCATGCGTATTGTGAATCTCGTCTACGTGTACATCGAAACGCCATTGAAACATGAACATGCTCGGTGTCTCCTAATTATACGAAAGTTATCTTGACAAATCTAAACAAGGGGTGCATTTTCCAATGAAAAAACAAGGTTTAAACCCTTATCTCCCATCATGGGAGTACGTGCCTGACGGCGAGCCTTATGTGTTTAACGACAGAGTATACGTCTACGGGTCACATGATCGGTTTAACGGACATGCGTTTTGTCTGAACGATTATGTATGCTGGTCCGCACCTGTAGATGACCTTGGGAACTGGCGCAATGAGGGAGTTATTTATCAAAAAACAGATGATCCGCTGAACCCCGACGGTCATATGTGCCTTTATGCCCCCGATGTGACACTCGGCCCCGATGGTCGTTATTATCTATATTATGTACTTGATAAAGTGCCTGTTGTTTCTGTAGCGGTATGCGATTCGCCTGCGGGTAAATATGAATTCTATGGATATGTTCAATATACAGACGGCACTCGGCTTGGCGAACGAGAAGGGGATGAGCCGCAGTTCGATCCAGGTGTGCTGACAGAAGGAGAGCTCACTTATCTCTACACGGGCTTCTGTGCACCCGGTGACCGTTCCAGACATGGAGCAATGGCGACAGTGCTTGGCCCCGATATGCTAACGATTGTAGAGGAACCGGTATTTATAGCCCCAAGTCAGCCATATAGTGATGGAAGCGGATATGAAGGACATGAATTTTTTGAAGCTCCTTCGATTCGCAAAAGGGGAGACCTCTACTACCTCGTATACTCCTCGGTCGTCATGCATGAATTATGTTACGCAACCAGTACGTCTCCAACTCAAGGCTTTGAATATCAAGGTGTAATTGTGAGCAACTGCGATCTTCACATCGATACATACAAGCCGGCTGGAAAGCCCATGTATTATGGAGGGAACAATCATGGAAGTATCGTAGAGATCGGCGCAGAATGGTACATTTTTTACCACAGACATACGAATGGAGATGCATTTAACCGGCAGGGATGTATTGAAAAGCTTACGTTTGAAAAGGATGGCTTCATCCCTCAAGTTGAAATGACCTCTTGTGGTTCGAATGGGGAACCTTTGGAGGGTAGAGGCGAGTACCCCGCCTATCTTGCGTGCAACCTTTTTACCCAAGAAGATCAATTGTATACGGGTGGATTTGGTGCAGGTGCTTGGCTCGACAGTCGCTTTCCGAAAATTACCCAAGATGGCCGAGATGGCGACGAAGAAACCGGATATATTGCCAATATGACGGAATCTGCGACAGCTGGTTTTAAATACTTCGATTGTAAAGACATTCAACAAGTCACGATTAAGGTGCGTGGATACTGTAATGGTAGCTTTGAGGTAAAAACCGCTTGGGACGGCCCCGTCCTGGGAACCATCCCGGTACACTTCACCAACGTATGGAAGCCGTATTCAGCCGCGATTCACATTCCGGACGGTAAACAGGCCTTGTATTTTACATACCAGGGGATGGGTAGCGCGAGCCTGGCTTCATTTGAACTGAATTAACTTCATTTGTTTCAAAAGTTCCAAGCAGTCAGTGGTGAGGGCACTCATCCTTGAGCTGCTTTTTTCTTTTTCACATGGAATCGCGTTTCATTTAAACAGTACGTTCTTCTCCATCTTTGCGCATTATTGTTCTTGCGTAAGACTCATCACATCCTGCTGGGCATGCACGCGAAATTCACTTGGCGCAATGCCTGTCCACCGTTTGAACTGGCGGCTAAAATGTGCATTCGTTTTGTATCCGAGCATCATGGCAATATGATCAATATTCAGATCCGTTTGTTTTAATAGCCGCTGTGCTTCGTTCAGTAATGTTTCGGATAAATACTTGCGCGGCGCCTGACCGTACACTTCTCGGAAAATTCGATTGACCTGTGACGTGCTCAAGTTGAGCGATTTTGCAATATCCTGAATCCAGGTTCTATCCGTTTCTTGAATCTCACTATGTAGATGGATATATCTTACCGAGTCCTCGATATACTCAGCGATCTGATGGGCAATCGCCTCTTTTCTGGATACAGTAACGGATGCGTTTTCCGATAACTGTCCAACTAGCGAGCCAAGAAGCTCAAATACAGCGGCATGCACCTTCATTTGTTTCGAGGAGGATAAGGATTCAGACAAATGCTCTGTGGACAGATCATACAACGTAGAGAGGATCGGGGACATCGCCATGGCCAGATTCGATGTTGCTGGATAGTAGGTGTCTTTGCTGCGGTTGAGTTCCCGGCAAAAAGAAGTATCGTGCACACTGAAATGAACTGAAAAATAGGTAAACCCTTCTGGCCCTGCCCCTGTGCAAGCATGGGTGATTCCCGGACGAATGAACAAAAGATCTCCTTTGGACTGCTGATTCAATTTTCCATTGATCACCATGCTCATCTGACCCTCCATCATCCAATGAATTTCATACATCGAATGTTCATGGGATGGATATGTCCAGTTCGAATCTGCTTTTCTGGCATGCAACCCCATTAATTGGAACGACAGACGAACATCAGGCAAACGGCCTAAATACATCCCTTCTGAATGCTTCGCCACAGCAAGTCCCCCTCATCCTGTACAATTTTTAAGATTGTTTATGTTTGAACTAACCCTTTACACAAAAACGGAGAGGACAGAAAAAACCTGAAAAAGCGAAGCGGTCGCCTTTATCACCGGATTTTCACCTTACAAGGGGAATTAAAAAAATCTGGGGATAACAGCGATTGGAAGGTTATTCTGTCATCGGAGTGTCTGTGTAAATCAGCTCCTTGTGAAACTGATATCCTTATCTTAACAGAAAGTTGATGCGTGAAAAGGGTAAATGGTCGGAGTGATTAGAACATCGTCATGAGACATGGTGAATGCTAATCTAGAATTATCAACCCAATAGGGGCACAGGAGGCACGTTTATATGCGAATTATTCGATTTCTGGATGGAGAACAGAAGTGGCTGGCAGCCGTGACGGATGATGAACAAGCCTATCGTTTGCCACAGACCGATTTCATGACCTTAATCTACCAAGCGAGAGAACAGGGCATTTCAACAGTCCAACTTGTTGAAAGCGCTTTTAAACCTGTAAACAAACTGACCGACGATTGGACAACCCTGCATATTGTCAACCCCATTGAAGCACCCGAAGTATGGGCAGCAGGTGTAACGTATCAGCGAAGCCGGGAAGCTCGTAATTATGAAGCAACGGATGGCAAGCTGGATGCGACTACCTTTTACGATAAAGTTTATGATGCAGAACGTCCGGAAATTTTTTTCAAATCCACAGCTGCTCGTACCATTGGACCCAATGAAGCGGTCACGCTCCGCAGTGATTCCACATGGCAGATTCCAGAGCCCGAGCTTGGGCTTGTGCTTGCCGCTGATGGCAGCATTGTAGGATACATCGCAGGCAATGACATGAGCTGCCGGGATATCGAAGGGGAGAACCCACTGTATCTGCCGCAGGCCAAAATATGGCGCAATTCTTGTTCTATCGGGCCAGCGATCCGGCTAGCGGAAACGGTGCAGAATCCCTATGACCTGAGCATTATTTGCGAGATCTATCGCAATGGAGAAGTCATTGTAAAAAGTGATGCTAGCACGAGTGAATTAAACCGTAAGCTGGATGAACTGGTTTCGTTTTTGGCAAGAGACAATGACTTGTTCGACGGTACAGTACTTCTGACCGGTACTAATATTGTACCGCCAAATGATTTTACACTTGAGCCAGGAGACCGTATCGAGATTTCAATCAGCAGCATCGGAACGCTAATTAATCCCGTTATTTCGAACTCGTGACAATCCGACAATTCTAAATACTAAATTCTAATGACTGATTAGAGAGGATGAAAACAATGAGCACTTTTCAGTTAGAGCAGACCTATAGCAATTTTATTAATGGAGAATGGGTGAAAGCTGCCAGTGGAAAAACAGACGCTAGCATCAACCCGGCCAATCGAAATGAAGTGGTGGGGCATGTACCTGCATCTGGCGTGGAAGACCTGAATCAAGCCGTGACAGCAGCAAAAGCAGCGGCAAAGTCATGGCGGAAGTTAACTGGCGCTGAACGAGGTAATTTTCTTTTTCAGGCGGCAAACGTACTGGAACGCAGAGCGAATGAAGTCGCAGAAGCGATGACGAGAGAAATGGGGAAAACGTTCCCTGAAGCCAAAGGAGAAACAATGCGCGGTGTTGCGATCTTAAGATATTACGCAGGTGAAGGCATGCGTAAAACGGGTGATGTCATTCCGTCCACAGACAGCGAAGCTCTAATGTTTACAACGCGTGTACCGCTTGGTGTTGTTGGTGTAATTGCACCGTGGAACTTCCCGGTAGCTATCCCGATCTGGAAAGCTGCACCTGCGTTGGTCTATGGCAATACGGTTGTTTTGAAACCTGCACAGGAGACAGCGGTTACAGCAGCCAAAGTATTGGAATGTTTTGAAGAAGCGGGCCTTCCGGCTGGCGTTCTCAACCTGGTGTGTGGTAAAGGCTCGGTAATCGGTTCTGCAATGGCTGAACATCCAGATGTGAACGGGATTACGTTTACGGGCTCCAATGAAGTGGGTAAACGGGTCGGTGCTGCTGTACTTTCTCGGGGGGCCAAATATCAGCTTGAAATGGGTGGCAAAAACCCGGTCATCATTGCAGCTGATGCTGACCTGGATTTGGCTGTGGAAGGAACGATTAGCGGTGGCCTGAAATCAACGGGTCAGAAATGCACGGCGACCAGCCGCGTAATCATTGAACGAAAAGTCTATGATGCTTTCAAGGAAAAGCTCCTGGCAAAAGTTGAGGAAATTCGTTTGGGCGATGGTATGTCTGGCGAGAGCTGGATGGGTCCATGCGCAAGTGAAGGACAGCTTAATACAGTCCTGAGTTACATTCAAAAAGGACAGGATGAGGGTGCAATACTATTAGCCGGTGGGAACAGACCGGACAGTCCTGAGCTTGCAGAAGGATTCTATGTACAGCCGACAGTATTTGAAGGTGTCGAATCCCATATGTCGATCGCTAGAGAAGAAATATTCGGCCCAGTGCTGGCCTTAATGCCTGTAGATTCCATTGAAGAAGCTATAGAGCTAGCCAATGATAGCGACTATGGATTAAGTGCTTCAATCTATACACAAAACGTTGGATCGATGCTTTCGTTTATTCGTGATATGGACGCTGGACTTGTAAGAATTAATGCGGAAACAGCGGGTGTCGAGCTACAGGCTCCATTTGGCGGGATGAAGATGTCCAGTTCCCATTCCAGAGAGCAAGGTCAGGCCGCTATTGAATTTTTCACCGCAATCAAAACCGTCTTCGTGAAATCTTAAACCGCGGGGAGGGATATCATGTACGAACAGATTCGATCCATTATGGGTGAAAATTCGCCTGATCTGAGTAACAATCAATCTGACCTCTTCACGATTCAAGCCCATGCTCCCGGGGTGGAAGGGCGTCTGCCACTAACCGATGATTTACTGCGAAACGCGCCAAGTGGCGACTTGTTCGGTATGTCTCAGAATGTGGGTATGGGTTGGAAGCCTGGAGAGTTAAATGGAAAACAGTATCTGATCTTAAGTACCCAAGGCGGTATCCGGAATGAGGATGGCAGTCCGACAGCACTCGGTTATCATACGGGGCACTGGGAAGTTGGACTGCTGATGAAAGCAGCAGCGGATGAATTGTCCAGCCGCGGTGGAATTCCTTTTGCCGGTTATGTCAGCGACCCCTGCGACGGCAGATCGCAAGGAACAACCGGTATGTTCGACTCACTGCCATACCGAAATGATGCCGCGATGGTGTTTCGCCGATTGATTCGGTCTTTGCCCACACGCAAAGGTGTGCTTGGTGTTGCAACATGTGACAAGGGACTGCCCGCTATGATGCTTGCCCTCGCAGGTATGCCACAGTTGCCAGGCGTTATTGTTCCTGGCGGTGTAACTCTTCCGCCTACGGATGGGGAAGATGCGGGCAAGATTCAGACCATTGGTGCAAGGTACTCCAATGGAGAGCTTTCTTTAGAAATGGCGTCGGAGTTAGGTTGCCGCGCTTGTGCGACACCAGGCGGAGGCTGTCAGTTTCTAGGAACAGCGGCAACCGCGCAGGTTGTAGCTGAGGCACTGGGCATGACTGTGCCTCATGCCGCTCTAGCGCCGTCAGGACAACCGATTTGGCTTGAGATGGCTCGGCAATCCTCGCGTGCGCTGATCCAAATGGAGACTCAAGGAATGAAAATGGCAGATGTTATCACCAATGCATCAATTCGCAATGCCATGGTAGTACATGCAGCTTTCGGCGGATCTACCAATCTGCTGCTTCACATTCCTGCCATTGCACATGCAGCCGGTTTAACCTTGCCCGATGTACAGGACTGGATTCAGGTCAATAAACATGTGCCGAGACTGGTGAGTGCATTGCCAAATGGCCCGATCTTTTACCCAACCATTCGGGTTTTTCAGGCAGGTGGTGTACCGGAAGCTATGCTTCACCTTAGACGTCTTGGTTTGTTGGATGAAAGTGTGAAGACGGTAACAGGAACATCTCTTAGCCACGTCATGGATTGGTGGGAGTCGTCTGAGCGTCGTCATGTTATGCGAAAACAATTGCAAGAGGTCGATGGCATCGATCCGGACAGTGTCATTATGAGTGCGGAACACTCCCAGCGGCTGGGCATTTCCTCTACTGTGACATTTCCAACGGGCAATATTGCTCCTGAAGGCTCTGTTATCAAATCTACGTCCATTGACCCGGATGTACTCGATGAACAAGGAGTATATCGTCACAGGGGGTTGGCCAAGGTATTTACCACTGAACGTGAAGCCATCCGTGCAATTAAAACAGGTGGAATAGTCGCGGGTGATATTATAGTCCTGCTTGGACGTGGGCCATCTGGAACAGGGATGGAGGAAACGTATCAACTTACTTCTGCACTTAAACATCTTTCCTTTGGAAAACATGTTTCGCTCATTACCGATGCCCGCTTCTCCGGTGTATCTACCGGTGCATGCATTGGTCATGTTGGACCGGAAGCGCTTGCCGGCGGTCCCATCGGAAAGTTGCGAAACGGTGATTTAATTGACATTGTCGTAGATCGGAACACGCTGGATGGAAGTGTTAATTTTGTCGGAGCGGAGGGGATCGAAGTTTCTCCCGAAAAAGGAGCATTGATCCTGGCACAGCGGCCTTTTCATCCGGATATGCGACCAGACCAAGCACTGCCTGACGATACACGCTTGTGGGCAGCGCTGCAATCGGTCAGTGGAGGCACCTGGAGAGGGAATATATACGATGTAGACCGCATCATAACTGCACTTGAGGCTGGCAAAAAGGCGCTCGGTTGGAACTGAGACCCTGCAATCAACGCATTCTTTTACCATGTGCTAGCCAGCAATGTTTCATAGCTATTACTTTTACCGGAGGTTGCTTTCATGAATACAACCACAACCATGATTACCAATCCAATCCTCACCGGCTTTCATCCCGATCCTTCCATATGCCGGGCAGGAGAAGATTATTATATTGCCACATCCACCTTCGAGTGGTTCCCAGGTGTCCGCATTCATCACTCCAAGGATTTAGTTCACTGGCATGCGTTACCTTCACCATTGACGCGAAAATCCCAGTTAAACATGGAGGGGAATATCAACTCTGGAGGCGTATGGGCACCTTGTCTCAGCTATGATCACGGTATGTTTTATCTAATATATACGGATGTGAAGAGTAGAATAGGTGCTTTTAAAGATACTCACAACTACCTCGTGACCGCAACAAATATCGAAGGGCCATGGTCTGAACCAATCTATCTGAACAGCAGCGGCTTTGATCCTTCTCTGTTTCATGATGAAGATGGACGTAAGTGGCTGGTAAACATGATTTGGGATCATCGTAAGGGCAAAAACCGCTTTGCAGGTATTGTACTTCAGGAGTATTCGGTTCAGGAGCAGAAGCTGGTCGGAAGTGCTATCAACATTTTTAAAGGAACAGAACTGGGACTGACAGAGGCACCACATCTTTATAAACACAATGGTTATTATTATTTAGTAACCGCTGAAGGCGGAACAGGTTATGAGCATGCTGTGACGGTTGCCCGTTCACGTACATTACAAGGCCCGTATGAAGTTGATCCGAACAATCCGATCCTCACATCACACGGTAGAACGGATTTACCACTGCAAAAGGCAGGTCACGGATGTCTCGTCGAGACGCACACGGGCGAATGGTACATGGCACATCTGGTGGGCAGACCTGTTCAGGAGAAACACTGTGTCCTTGGACGTGAAACGGCTCTGCAGCGCTGTACGTGGAGCGAGGATGGGTGGTTAAGGCTTGCAAGCGGGGATCGATATCCAGAACTTCAAGTATCCGCACCGAATATAAAGCCTCAGCCGTTTGAGCCGTCAGCGGAGATGGACCACTTTGATCAGAGCGAGCTTCGTAACGACTGGAACACTCTTCGTATCCCGCCGGACGCCACTTGGCTGACACTGAAGGAACGTCCTGGCTATTTACGTTTGTATGGGATGGAATCGATGAGTTCAACCCATAGACAAAGCTTGCTTGCTCGCAGACTCGAGGCTTTCGAGTGTGAAGCTGAAACGTGTCTGGAATTTGCGCCTGATTATCCACAGCAGATGGCTGGACTGATCCTCTATTACGATACGCAGGATTACCTTTACCTTAGGGTGACGCATCAAGAAGAGAAGGGACTGTGCATTGGCATCCTTCAGTCTAAATATGGGGTGTATGATGAGCTTTTGGAGGAAGATATTCCGCTACAGACAGGTAATCCAATTCGTTTAAAAGTAGTCGTCCATCATGATCGTGCCTGCTTTTACTATGCGTTAGGAGATCGTGAAGCGTCATGGAAACAGATCGGTGAGTGGACGGATATTACCCATCTATGCGATGAATCCCCGGAATACATCCGGTTCACGGGAACCTATATTGGTCTTTGTGTGCAAGATCTGGGTGGAACCCGCAAACATGCTGATTTTGATTATTTTCGTTATTCTACATCATAAAAAACGATGTAGATGGCTCCTGTTTTCACGGGGGCCATCTTTAGGTTGAGCGACAGAAGTTTAAAGCGGATAACCTAGTTCGCGTGATACATAGAGTTCAGGTATTGTAGAATCTGTGCGCTGTCCTCAATGGAAGTGCGTAATGCGATGTAGCCATCAGGACGAATCAATAAAAGTGTCTCGCTTGTAATATCGTACATTTGATAGGCATTACCTGCTGCGTCAATAATGCATTCTTCCCCTTCGACATGTGATGGCACAATGCAGTGCGTATGGAGTTCATCAAAAGTGAAGTCCATTAGAGAAAGGTGGTCTGTACGGTTTACAAAAGCGAAAAGAGTCCAGTGTGGGCCGCGCAACAGGTCAAAGACATCTCCTGTGAACTCAGCACTTTGCAGACCCTTGGCATTAGGAGCACGATCTCCAGGCATTGAACGGGTAACATTGGCTTGATGAGAGGGGAGGGTAAGAGAATTTGAACGATAAGAAATAAGAAGTCCGCTCGTTAGATCATCGGATACGGTACTTAAGGATTGGGATAATGCTCCACGTTCAGTCGCTGTCCCTAGAATCGCTCCCATTTTTTTGGTGCTATCCTCAAGCACCGCTTGTGCTACGGGACGACGTTCCTCATCATAGGTGTCAAGCAAGGTGGTGTTTGCTCCGCGTATGACGGATTCCAGTTTCCATCCTAGGTTGTAGGCGTCCTGCATCCCGGTATTCATGCCTTGCCCTCCGGCTGGCGAGTGAACATGCGCAGCGTCTCCGGCAAGAAAAACCCGACCGTTGCGGTAAGATTCAACCATTCGCACGTTGATCCGGTAGATAGATAGCCAGGAGGCATCGATAAACTGAACATGCCCAGCACCTGCCCGACGGTTAAACATATCCTGATACACTTCTAACGATGGCTTTTCCGGTTCCTTAATCTCTGACGGAATGGTAGCTTGCAGTTGCCAAATGTCGGATTTCGGTAATGGCGTTACTCCAATCATCCCTTCCGGAGAAGTCCAGATATGGATATGATCACGATCTAGTCCTTCCAAACGCACATCGCCAAGATACCAGCGTTCATGATCGTATGTATTCCCGACCAATGGATGATGGATAAATTTGCGAACACTACTTTTCCCACCATCAGCGCCAACCACATAACGGGCATGAATTTGCTCTTTTCCTTCTGGTGTATTCACCGTTACCTGCACACCCTCCAAGTCTTGAACAAGTCCTACAGCTTCCATATCCAACTCCACTTTACCGCCAAGCATCTCATATCGGTCACGTAGCGCCTTTTCCACATCAAATTGAGCAATCCAGACCGGATCTGGATAGGGTGAACCCAGTTCAGCGCTAGCTGCAACGGTAATAGAGGGCTTAACCATACTTCTGCCATCCTCGTTATAATAGCGGACAGGTAAATCTACGACACCGGTTTCCATAATGTAACGAACGGCTTCCAAATCATCAACGACTTCAAGCGAACGGGGCTGAATTCCTTTGGCACGGGACGCTAAGTTATACGAGGTGCTTCGTTCGATAATCCGATGGTCTACGTTTCGACGCGCAAGGTCACAGGCGAGTGTCAGTCCTGTAGGCCCAGCCCCAACAATAAGAACATCAACAAAAGACTGCGGCGTGTTCATAAATAAATTCCTCCTTGATCATGGATAGGTTATATAACTAAACTACACCGTGCAGTGTAGTTTGTAAAGAGGAACTCATTTTTGATAGTATAGTTTTAGGGGGGAAGCTTAAGGATGAATACTACGGAAAACAAAAAAGTACGAAAAGGCTCTTCTGACAAAAGAGCGAAAATTATTGCGGCGGCACGTGATTTGTTTCTCTCAGATGGGTTTGATCGTTCCAGCGTTGATGCGGTCGCAGCTAAAGCAGGCGTTTCGAAAAGGACAGTTTATGATTATTACGGTGACAAACAAAACTTGCTGCTTGCTGTTGTGGAAGACACAAGTTGGGCGGTTTTGGACATGATCAAACAAGGAATAACAGACTATCTCTCGGAATTCGAGGATTTGGAGCAGGCTCTTATATCCTTCTGTGAACAATTCGTAGCTTCTGCGAACGGTTCTTCTGATTACAGTGCTTTGATCCGTCTGGTTACGATGGAAGAAGCCAACCTACCCATCTCTTTTTTAGAAAAGTTAGACAATGCAACAGAGGAGGGGCTAATCAGGAGGTTTACCGAGTTGGGAGAAAACGGACTTCTTCATGTGCCCGATCCTGAACTGGCTACAAAGCATTTCGCCGCATTAACGTTTTTAATGGTATTTAATCAACCGAAAAAAATTGAAAATTTTCAGGATGAACAAACCAAGCGAATCATCACTGAAGGGGTACGTGTCTTTCTTCGCGCCTATGGGCAACACATCATTTATTATAAAAAATGAAGAATTGTCCTGATCGTTGGGTTCACTTTTTAAAGAATTACATTCTGGAGGGAGTACATATGAAGCAATACAAAGTGATTCACCCGCATAAGTCCAATTATCCAGACCCTATTGTTCTGGCTAAGGGAGATATCGTTCATTACGGAGAAGAAGATACTGAATTTCCGAACTGGATTTTTTGTGAATCTATCGAGTCTAAGAAGCGTGGCTGGGTACCCAAGCAAATACTGAGCACGCCTAATGAAGAACAAATGGCAAAAGTACAAGAAGACTACTCAGCATACGAACTAAACGTGGCTCCAGGTACGGTAGTGCAAAAAGAACGAGAACTAAACGAATGGAGCTATGTACATACAACTGAAGGGGAGAAGGGCTGGGTGCCCAACAAAGTCATCACTCCATTAGAACAATGACCCGTTGGGTTCTACGTCATAATGGAACAACCCATTTCTTCACAAAGATTACTTACGCATGTTTAGCCATTCCGATTGCAAAATCGCGTATTGATACTCATCAATCCAATGACCTTTGGACATGTAATTTTCGAGCAAATGTCCTTCGCGTCTCATGCCCAAACGTTCCAGAACGTGAATAGACTTTGTGTTACGCACATCGGAAAAAGCGATCAATTTATGTTTGTTCAGTGTACCGAAAATATAGTCAAGTAGGGCACAAAGTGCTTCATGCATATATCCTTTCCCTTGATGCTCAGGCGCGAGAGTACATCCAAGCTCGACAATTCTAGGTTCGGCTCCAAGTGTATGAATCGCACAATCTCCGATAATCTGATCAGACGCAGCCAAAGCAACCGCATATTGAAACCACCTACCCGGCTGATCAGGGAAAGATTCTAATTGATGGCCGACAAATGATTCTGCATCTTGGAGCGTATAATTTTCCCACGATTGAAAGCGAGCAATATCGGGATTAGAGCGGTATTGATAGAAGGACTGAACGTCTTGCATGCCGAACTTTCGAATCACTAAACGCTCCGAAACGGCAAATACGTCTTTCGATTTCTCCATTTTATAAAACCTCATTTATTCTCTTCGAATTTTCGCTTTTCACTAGTTCGTTTTCGATTTAAAAAATTCAATCAACCACTCCGCTAGTTGGTGTTGCGCTTTGCTAATGAATCGATCCGCATAGTAGGTCAACTCCATGTGTCGAACAGGTGCAGGCCCAACAATGGGAATCGTTACGATATCTTCCCAGCCAGAATGCTGCTTTAACAGTTCTCTTGGCTGGATCGTTGCACCAATACCTGCAGCTACCAGTTGCAATAGGGAAGAAGCAGAACCTGCTTCCATAACCGTAGTTAACTCCAAGCCTTGCTCCCGAAAAACCTCATCCACCAAATCTCTGCCAATATACCCTTTGGGATACATGACCAGCGCGAGCCGGGTCAATTCTTCCAGGGTTATTTCATGTTTTTTTGCAAGATCACTGGATGCATGAACAAACAGTTCATAAGGCTCACTTCCCAGTGGAATCTGCACAAGGCGCTTGTCCTTGGGACCACGAAGACCAATACCAAGATCTACTTTATGTGTTAGTACTTCGTCTCGAACGAAAATGGTTGAAAAAGCCTGTAGCTTCGTATGAGGGTACCGAGTCTTGAATTCAACAAACAGCGGAACAAGTTGAAAATCAAGATCAGAGGGTAACACAGCAAGCCGGACCGTTCCACGCTTCTCAGATACAAGTTCTTGAATCGCACTTTTTGCATCCATTTCAGCCTGAATCATTTTCATTCCGTATTGATGGAGCAGCCTTCCAGCCTCGGTTGCCACAACTTTTTTGCCAATCCGATCGAAAAGAGGCATACCGACTTCAGCCTCCAGCAGACGTATCTGCTGACTTAATGTAGGCTGTGAAATCCCGAGAATCTCTGCGGCTTTTGTGAAGTGAAGATGCTCAAAGACGGCTATAAAATACGTTATATTTCGAGTATCCATCTTTTTCTCCTCGTTTAATAATAGTATTTTACTATCATAATAATACGAATTATTGGATTGATCAATGGTTAGAGCGGACGTATACTCAAAGTGACTTCAAGAAGAACCGGGAGGAAAAGAACCATGAAAAAAACATTATATTTAATCGCTCTATTTATTGCGGCATTGAACCTGCGACCTATCATTACTTCTGTCGCATCCATGATGAGCATGATTCAAACCGAGTTAGGTATAAGCGCATTAACAGCAAGCCTTCTGACCACACTGCCTGTCCTGTGTATGGGATTATTTGCTCCTGTCGCCACCACATTAAGTCAGAGGCTCGGTTTGGAGCGAACTATTTTTCTCTCGCTTCTGCTTATCACACTCGCCACTGCACTTCGCAGTGTAGATCAATCTGTTACTTTACTACTTGCTACCGCCTTAGTCGGAGGGATCGGCATCAGCTTTGCGGGACCGCTACTTTCAAGTTTTATTAAAAAGTATTTCCCGGCAAGCCCAAGCATAGTGAGTATTTACTCTGTATCGATGACGATTGGGGCAGCATTGGCATCCGGATTAACCATTCCGATTTATAATCAAAATCAACACAATCTTTCACTAGCCTTGTCCTGCTGGGCCGCTTTTGGTTTCATTGCTGTGATCTTCTGGACCTTACTCATTCGAAAAAACAAACCCTCCAGCAGCAGATCACAACGCGTTAAACTGCCTCTGGGTAATAAAAAAGCGATTCAATTCACTTTGTTTTTTGGCTTCATGGCCAGCATGTTCTATAGCTTGACAGCTTGGATTTCGCCAATCGCTCTTAGCTTCGGATACAGCGCACCAAACGCAGCGTTGCTTCTGACCGTGTTTACATTGATTCAAGTTCCTGTTGCATTACTGATTCCGAATCTTGTAAACCGTTCAGGCAAGATCAAACTATGGCTTGTCTTGTGTAGTGTCTCAGAACTCATCGGTTTAGTGTTACTTTTGTTGCCTGTGCCCATGCTACCAGCCGTTATTTTTCTAGGTATCGGGGCTGGTGGATTGTTTCCACTAGCGCTGATGCTACCCATTATGGCAACAAATACGGCCGAGGAAGCAGGGTCGTGGTCAGCAATGTCACAGATGGGAGGTTATATCATGGGTGCCTTCGGTCCACTTGTTATTGGATGGATCTTTGATCTCAGCGGACGGTTTAACGTATCCATTATTGCCATGCTGGTCATTGTAATGCTAATGATTAGTGTACAGTTATCCATGAACATGGGGAGAAAAGCTGTTGGAGCTCCTAAGGGTAATGAAGCGCAAAAAAGCTGATAAGAAAATTACCAAAATCAGGTTCATCATTGAATTAGAGCGCTTAAGCTGTTACAGATCCTACACAAATTCATAGTACAAATCGCCGCAGAACGAATCTTGAATCTCTGTTATCAGAAAAGAAGGGTGCAGGATTAGGCTCATCCGTGCCTGTTCATTAGTACTCCATAAATTAAAAATAATCGTATTTTTGTGAGACATGTCTTATTTTCATTTGCCCAAAGTGTTGTTTAGATCCATCTTAGGCAAGTGAGCATTGGGCATGTCTTTTTACTTCTCATTGGCGATACTTAGTTTATCCAATATACAAAGTGTTGTAAACATGTTATTATCACACCAAGTTCAAGTAAAAGGTGGTGCAGAGCCATAATGGATCAATATCTCAAACGAGCGATTGTCAGCGGAGAAACCTCGCTTGGCATTGAATTTGGATCAACCCGGATCAAGGCTGTTCTGATCAATAACAAATTTGACATCATTGCTTCCAGCAGCTACGAATGGGAAAATCAATGGAACAATCACTACTGGACTTATCATCTTGATGAGATAATTCAAGGGTTGCAAGAAGTGTACGCTAAACTGAAACAGCAGGTTATGATGCATTATGAAGTAACGCTGAGCAGCATAGGCTCCATCGGACTATCCGGCATGATGCAGGGTTATCTTGTTTTGGACAGCATGGGAGAATTGTTAGTTCCATTTCGGACTTGGCGTAATATCGCAACGAGTCATGCAGCAACATTCTTAACCAGGGAGTTCCAATATAAAATTCCGGAGCGATGGAGTATTGCGCATCTTTACCAAGCCATCTTAAACGATGAAGAACATGTAAGGGACATTAACTATATGACAACGTTGTCGGGTTACATGCACTTTCTTCTAACAGGTAATAAAGCGCTCGGTGTGGGCGATGCTTCGGGCATGTTCCCGGTCAATAGGATGACCAGAGGATACAATGAAGAGATGATTGAGCAGTTCAACGAATTCATTAGCCATAAAGATTACCCATGGAAACTTGAAGATCTTTTACCTTCTGTTTATTCGGCTGGTGAACATGCAGGCTATCTTCATGAAGCCGGTGCACGTCTCATCGACCCGTCTGGCGATCTACAAGCAGGCATTCCGTTCTGCCCTCCGGAAGGGGATGCAGGAACAGGCATGGTAGCTACGAATAGTATCCATACAAGTAGCGGCAGTCTATCCGCAGGAACATCTATTTTTGCTATGATTGTTCTGGATAAAGATATAGGGGTGTATCCCGAGATTGACATTGTGACTACACCGGATGGAAGTCCTGTTGGTATGGTTCTTGCCAACAATTGCACTAGTGATATCAATGCATGGATCAGAATTTTTCATGAGTTTTATGAAGCATTAGGATATAAAGCTGACGCCAGTCACTTGTTCCATGTTCTGTTTAATAAAGCCCTCGAAGCAGACCCGGATGGCGGCGGTTTGCTAAGTTATGGTTACTATTCGGGAGAGAAAATTACCGGTATGACTCAGGGGCGTCCGTTATTTGTTCGTTCTCCAGAGAGCCGCTTTACACTCGCTAATTTTATGAGGACGCATCTGTTCAGTGCGTTTGGCACATTAAGGCTCGGAATGGACATTTTAACGCAGAGGGAGAATGTAAAGGTTGACCAGATCTTGGCACATGGCGGACTATTCAAGACGCCCTTCGTTGGCCAGAAAATGTGTGCAGTTGCACTTAACGTTCCCGTATCTGTCATGCCGACTGCTGGTGAGGGTGGTGCATGGGGTATAGCCATATTAGCTTCCTATATGGTTTGTAAGGAGAAAAACGAAAGTTTGACAGATTACCTCCATCTGAAAGTATTCAAAGACATCGAAGCCCTGAAGATTGATCCGGACATTTCTGATGTGAACGGGTTCAACCGCTTTATGGAAAGGTACACGAAAGGAATAGCAATTGAGCAAGCAGCAGGCGATCATTTACAGAAAAGAGATGAAATCCATTGACTGAATTCGTTTGGGGAATATTCGCAGTAGATGCCTCTGCACACTTTCCTAATTTTTTTCCTATTGGCATGTACAGCACGAGGGAGGAGGCCGTGAAAGAAATCGACACTTTACCCCGAGATCACAATTATCAATTGCTGCGAATGCCGCTGAATCATAACTTTGCGTTTTACCACAAAAAAACGGGGAAGCTGGCAGGAATGGATTCAATCCATCACGAACATTTCCATTTTAAGGATGAAGGTTAACTGTAGCTCTTATTTTTCAGATGGACTAGACTATGCTCAAACGTTCTGGAGGAAAATCTTGTACGATAGGGGCGATGTACGTTATGAATAAAACGATTCTGGAATTTGTGACTTGGGCTGAGTCAAACGGATGGATTGTAACTCTTAAATCCGAACGTGACCTCCATCTGGATCCTCGTTTACTCACTAGATACACGGATATTCCCGCGGAATATACAGCGTTTTTGCGCGTAATCAACCAATGTATGACACCTAGCGAGCAGACGTGGTTCCTGTGTGAGGCAGACTACAACAATAGCTCTGATTCGGACTTTCACTGGAATGAATTTGAATTAATCAGCCTGGATGCAGCAGTGGACGATGAGGCGTGGCGATCAGAAATTACGACATGGTGGGAGAAGTATCTGCCGATTATGATGTCTGTTCGTGATGGATATTCTTTCTATGCCATTGATTTAAACAATGAGATTGGCTCTATTGTACGAGGAGAAGAACCTGAGTTTGAAGAGGTTAACAAAATCGCAGACAATTTGCATCATTTTTTACGACAAATAATGTCCGATTCGATTAAACTTTACTAAGAAGTTGACTGCAGAGTTACACCCACAGGTTATACGACTTGTAAACATGGGAGCACAGTCTTTAGGTGAAGCTGCTTTTTTTGAGTTTCCATGATCTTTATACCGTTACCATTCTTAAACAAAACTTAAACATCACGTGGACTGGTTTTAAACGGAGAATGTTAAGCTGAACTTCATCATAGCAGAAGGAGTGTCAGCCTAATGAATCCATGGTACAAAAAGGTTTTATTATCTACAGCAGTAATCTGCAGCTTAAGTATGGTGTCTGTGAGTGCAACGGCATATATGGAAGGATCTTCTAAAGAGGGACAAGAGAGCCTTATGTCTTCCGATCTAATCTGGAAAGAACACGTTCGTACAAATGCCAAAACGATCACATCGATCAAACTGCAAAAAGAGGATGAATACAATGATTTGAAGTTTTTGAATTCTATTTTAGCGGATAAACAAATCGTTAGTCTGGGCGAAGCTTCGCATGGTGCATCTGAGTACAATTCGATGAAAGTGCGGCTAGTCCAATTTTTGCATGAGGAATTAGGATTTAACGTCATCGCATTCGAGTCTAATCTTTCGGATACAGCTACTGCGTATTCTCAGGTACATCAGTCGACGCCGGAACAATTGATGAAAAATTCTGTTTTTGGTGTGTGGCAGGTCAAAGAAAACTTGCCCTTGTTTGAATACATTGCAGAGCAGAGCAAGACCGATCATCCATTGATTTTAACTGGATTCGACGCACAAGGCCCAAAGGAGTCTTTTATCACGTTCATCAAAGATTGGTTCGCCCAAGTCGATCCAAGTAAAGCGAGCGGTTTTGCTCAAACGGAACAATGGTATCTGAAAATGAACACGATTACCGACATGGATGAATTCAACAAGCAGAAAAAGAAGATTAAAGAAAAATATCTAGCTCTTCAGCAATTCGTAAGCGAAAATCAAGATGAATTACATCAAGCACAGCCAAAACAATCCGACTTGGTACCCTTGATTGAACGTGTATTGCAAAACCGTTTGGATATGCTGGATAGCTATCATCCACACATCATAAACATGTTTGCTGGAATTGACCCTGAGAAGCAGTTACAAATGGCGAGTTATGAACGTGATCGCGTTATGGCCGATAACCTGACTTGGCTTGCCAAAACGGTATATCCCAATGAAAAAATGATCGTATGGGGACATAACTATCACATTCGTAAACACAATTCTACGATGATCACAGAGCATAACGGTTATGATTTTGACGAGAATCCATATCCCACCATGGGGGAGCTTCTGCCTTATTCACTGAAGCAAGCTAATTATGTAATCGGTTTATTTGCTTACCAAGGAAGCTCATCCAAAAATAATGGCGAAGAGGAACAGGTTCAATCTCATGATAAGGGTAGCCTGGAAGATATTCTAGGAACGGAAATGGAGGCAGCCCGATTTATCAACATGAGAGACCAAAAATTAAGCCCAGCGACGGAATGGATGTTTACACCTCGTATAGCCAAGGCGTGGGGCGTATTGGATGAAAAGATGATTCCTCGCGATCAATATGACGGAATCTTGTTGATCCGCGACATTCATCCTTCAACAAAGTAGAATTAGCACAAAATCTAATTTTTGCAAAAAATCTAAGGATACCTAACGAACTAAACGAGCCGAGTAATTGAAGGAAAGTGCTCAGGACATTTGGAAAAGCCGCTCTATAGCGGCTTTTTTTAATTTAATTTAGTTTTAGACTAGACTTTTTACAAATGTCTTTTTTCTAAAATGTTATTGTTACTTCTGCTTATTTTTGGATAATGTCTACAATCTGTTTAAGCGCCTTTTTCGCTTCAGGTATCGGAAATACAGGGAAGACATGATTCATTTTTGGATACTCGAAATAGTTGATATCAACGGATTGGCGGGCTGCTTTTTCTTTGAATTTGCAGGCATCCGGAAGGAAAAATTCATGTGTTCCAATAAATAATGAAATTTTACCCAGATTTTTAATCTCTCCATGGATGGGGCTGACCAAGTAATGGGAGCGCGGAGTTTCACCGGCGTATCTTTTCCCGGCCTCGACCAGCATATCCCAGTTCAACATAGGTTCTTTGTCGATCATGGCGAGTACTGCCGGATTGCTTAATGTTATATCAAGCCAGGGTGACAACAGAATAATGTCCTTGGGCTGCGGCAGTCCTTGTTCTAATAGATACTGCGCAAAGGCTAGTGACAGGCCACCACCTGCAGAGTCACCCATGATGACGATGTTTTCGGGTTTAGCTATTTTTAATAGATGCTGATAAACCATGAGAACACTCTCAATCGCGTCCATATACTGATAGTTCGGTGCTTTAGGGTAAACAGGGACGTACACCGTACAATGTAACTGCTTCCTCAGTTGGTTCAAAAAATGCCAATGCCATGTCAAGGGCTGCTCAACATATCCTCCGCCAGGCAAAAATAGAACGATCCGACGGTCCGATTGTGAATCAGATTTCAACACATACGTATCTACCGGGAGGCTGCGTTCCTTCGTTATATTATACTTATGTTTAAGTTTGGCAGGTACTTCATAAGGGATGCTGTTAATTTTTCTTCGCTGCTCCATAAATTCTTTTGCATCAAGCTTTTGTTTCGTCATCTTCAGCAGCATTTCTACTAGAAAACTTCGAATGCTTCGCATAATATCAACCTCCTGTATAAAGAATACTTGAATATAATCATAAATGATATTTAAATATAATTTAGTATCCTAAATAATTATTTAAAGATATGGAGGATAGAATGAATATTTCACAGCTGCAATATCTGATATCTGCTGCACAGTGTGGTTCGTTTACAAAGGCCGCAAGTGTTCATCATCTCACAGTTCCAACGATCAGTCAGTCCATTAAACAATTGGAAGAAGAGATAGACACCACTATCTTTCATCGTACCAAAAAGGGAGTTGTGCCCACGGCAGAAGGAGAGCTCGTGCTGCAGCATGCCGCAGCTATACTCAACAACTTGGATCATATGCATCATGACTTACTCAGCCTTAAAGAAGAACATATCGAGAGCATCACGATCTCCACCATTCCAGGTTTGGTTCCTCAAGTGGTTCAAGCTACGTTAGAACTTATGCATACGTATCCCGCACTTAAAGTTCAGATGATCGAAGGAGATACCCAAACCGTAATGAAACACGTTCAGGATGGATACGCCAACATGGGATTGCTCTCTTACAGTAAAAGCCAGCAGAATACTTCATTGAAATGGGTTCCTATCGTTAAAGGCAATGCTGTGTTAATCATGAATACGCAATCGCCCCTGCGTTTCTACAAAACGATATCTCCTCAAGTATTGAAAAATGAGGTGTTTGTTCTGTATAAAGATGAACATATCGAACAAATAGCGCACCATTTAATGTCTGCCAGTGATGGTAACCGTATATCTTTAATCACCAACAACACAGATGCTCTGTGTCAGATGGTTGTTAAGGGAAATGCAGTTACTATTGCTCCCGACTTTATCGTAACTGCGTTGTCTTCCATCTATCAGGAGCAGTTAGTCACCGTTCCTATACATCAGTTCACCTCGGACGGTACAGCTATATTGGGCAGAATCACAAGAACGGATGAAACGATTCCCAAAATGGTTAAAGAATTTACAACCAAGCTGACGGATCTGGTTAAACATATTAGTCCCCAATCGGAATGAGCTGCATACCTGGTATGCGAGGCTGATCACATCCATGTGAACATCTGACTGCGTTATCCCTAATCTGTTAAGTACATTTGACTCACATCATAAAATGATATACTTTATTATCAAATGATATTGTTTTTTATTTATCGCTTCAAAATCCTATAAGATCGGATTGATGTAACTATGAAAATGAATCAGAACATTAAAATAATAGTTGACAGCACATCAGATTTATCAAAAGAACTCATGGATAAGTACAATATCAGTGTCGTACCTCTATATGTCGTTATGGGCACAGAATCATATAAGGATAACATAGAAATCACTACAGGACAGTTATATCAACGTTCGGATCGAGAAGGGATCACTCCCAAAACAGCAGCGCCGTCACCCTCCGATTTTGTTCCTGTCTTCGAAAGAGAGCTTAACGAGGGCAATCAAATCTTGTTCATCAGTATGTCATCCAAGGTGTCTTCCACCAATCAAAATGCACATATTGCAGCATCTGAATTTCCGGCTGGTCGAATTCATATCGTGGATTCGATGCACTTATCAGCGAGCTATGCCATGTTGGTTATACGTGCAGCGCAAGCACTTGAAGCCGGACATTCGCTTGAGCAAGTCATTAAAGATATCGAGAATGTAAGAGAGAAAGTCCATATTGAGGTTCTAGTGGACCGACTTGATTATCTACATAAAGGCGGGCGGGTGAGCAGTTTACAACATCTTATTGCTAATGTACTGAGAGTGCGACCTGTGCTGAATATCATCCAGGGAGAGGTGCGCTCCATACAGAAGTACCGCGGGAAAATGGAGAAAGCCTTGGACGGGGTTGTACAAAAGATTGTTACACGGAAAAATGAGATCTGTCCAAACGTACTCGTAATCGCTCAGACTTTTGCCGAGAAAATGACTGAAAAGCTTCTTACATCTCTGCTGCAAACCAACCATTTTAAAGAAATCATCATTATTGAGGGCGGATGTGTTATCGGCTCCCATACAGGTCCAAATTCAATCGCTGTAAGTTATGTTGACTTATAATTCCCATGAAAAGGCTCAGGTTGGTTTAATCCAAACGAGCTTTTTTATGTTAGATAAGAAATGAATTTAAATGTTGGCTGCCTGAAAAAGTACCAGAAAGGCGTTCTTTTGGCTAGATTGCGTCAACCTTCTCAAGGTTTGAATGTAACCGAAAACGACAACTTCAAGCGGCCTGTTTGGCGTGAAAGCGTTTGACTTATTTAGATAACCTTTTATAATTATGAAAGCAAAGGCAAGCTTCCGCAGGCAGGAGGCTTGCTGTTTCATTTAGCAAGGAGAATATCAACATGACACTAAAGAAAAGAATCTTTCTGTTGTTTTTCCTCAGTGCGTTTATCCCCTTTATCAGTATTTTTGCCATTTCGTATTATACGATCGATTCGATTTTCGCCAATAAAATTGATGATGGCATCCGAAGCAGTCTGCAGCAGGTTAACTCCTCTTTGGAAAACTCAATCACCAACCTGAATCACGTGACCCAGCAATTATCATACAGCGGCACTGCGGGCAAGAGACTGCAGCAATTTCTGAACCCCTCCTCTGATATTTTTGAATTAATCGAAGCGAGAGACGAATTAAAAAGTGAGTTAAGTGTTGTTACGTTCACCAATCCTAACATCGGTTTGACCTTGTATTATTTTCAAAAAGAAGGCACGACGCAGTTCGGTAATTTTCCGATCAAGGATCGGTTTTCTCCCGAATCGCTACCCGCTCTTTTTCAATCCTATGGCATCCAATATCACAGTCCGCACATCAGTATGAATCGGTTCAATGACGAGCTTGTTCTGTCCGCCATGCGAAAGGTAAAGCTGCCAGGCAGAGAAGATGTGTATATTTATGTTGAATCCGGCTTCCGTCTGAGTGAGGATATTCTTGGTGCCAATCAGCACAACACTACCGTATCCCATCTCATCCTTGATGCCGAAGGAAACACCGTCTACAGCGAAATCCCCGGGACCATTCGTGTCGGAGAGAATTTCGACACCTTGACTGAGGCATCTGCCCAAGACGGAATATCGCGAGGATATCACTGGTTTAAGACAAGTTCTCCGCAAAAATGGAGTGTTGTATCCGTCATTTCACAGGATCAATACCAACAAGAGAAAAATCAATGGCTGGTCCAAATTCTGCTGGTTGCTTTATTTTTTTTAGGCTTTACCGTATTTCTTGCTTGGCTGCTCTGGAAGATGGTGTACAGACCTCTCAGTCTGTTTCATTCCGAAATCAACAGCATGTCGAGTAATCCGCAAACGACAGGCAGTCAGGCTCGTACGGAGATTCCCGAGTTTGATTTTCTGCTCAGTGAGTTTTCCAATATGCAGCACCAGATTGGTGACTTGTTTAAGGAAGTACAGCAGAAAGAAAAGATCCGTGCTGACTTGGAGGTAGAGAAGCTACTCTATCAGATCAATCCACATTTTCTGATGAATACCCTGGATACAGTGCACTGGCTGGCAGTAATGAACGGACAAGGAGAGATTGATAAGCTGGTGCAGGCACTGAACAAGCTGCTCTATTACAACCTTGGTAAATTGGGGCAATTCTCCACCATGCAGGAAGAACTTGATGCGTTAAGACAGTATTTGATTCTTCAGCAGATTCGCTATGACTTTGAATTCGATGTGCGCATTACCGCAGATGAACAGGTACTTCAGATTCCCGTACCCCGCTTCATTCTGCAGCCGCTGGTCGAAAATTCGCTCTATCATGGGCTGAGCGATGATGGATTTATTCAGATTGAGGTCACCTGTACGTCGACATTGAACATTTTGATCGAGGATAACGGCGCAGGCATGAGTGAGGAAGCGATTCAGAAACTGCTGAACAATCGAGAAGCCGAACAGGAAAAGGTAGGAATGGGCATTGGACTCAATTATGTTCATCGTATGTTGCAGGCCCAGTATGGTAATCAAGCACAACTGGTCATTCACAGTGAACCAGGAACAGGGACAACTATGCTGTTGATATTGCCTATAAAAGGAGAAGACACTCATTATGATTAAAGTATTGATTGTTGATGACGATAAACTGGTACGCAAAGGTATCAGCTCAGCGATGCCATGGAATGAATTCAATATGGAGGTTATAGGGGAAGCGAGCAATGGACATAAAGCGCTGGAGTTTCTGCAGTCCCGTCCCGTTGATCTGATGCTGACGGATCTGGCGATGCCGGTGATGTCCGGCATTGAGCTGATGAGAGCCGCGAAGCAGCTCTATCCGGAGCTTCATATTGTGGTGTTAACCCTGCATCAGGATTTCGATTATATCCAGGAAGCACTTCGGCTGGGCGCAATCGACTATATCGCTAAAGTGCAGCTGGAAAAAGAGCAGTTCGAGCATGTGCTGCAGCGCATCCATACACGGATGAACGGATCAGCCAAGATTGTTCGCCAGCTTCCTTCACTCGATGAAACCAATGTTCATTATTCAACCGTGTATGCTCTTATATCACAGGATCGCAAATCCGAACCGTCGTGGGGCGATCAGCTGCATTCGACTGACCATTCTGAGGTTCGATGGGAAATTGAACGGAACAGCTGGATGTGGGCAGCACGTAAGGAACAGGAAGAGCAGGTGTTTGAACTGGTTAAGAAAACACAGCTTCAAGCTCCAAACAGCACACTACTAGTACTGTCTGATGTACAGGGACAAACGTGGTCGCAGATTAAAAACTGGATTATAAATTACACGGAGACGGCGTTATTCTACGCTTACTCTCCCGATCAGCAAGTCATGCATCTTACGATGAAAGATGAGCACCAGCAGATAGAAGAACCCCGGGATGAAGAACTGGACCGGATGAAGCAAAGCTGGTTCCAAACAGCCTGGGCACACCGGGAGCAGGACTATCACCGGCTTATTGCTCAGTTCAAAGCACTGCAGCTGCAGAAAGCGCAGCTAACCGGACTGCTTTATTTCATTGTCATGGAGTGGAATCGCTTATTTGCTCACACCTCACTCGGTAAAATCACCATGATCCATTCATTTCATTCCTGGCACGAAGTGCAGGCCTGGGTCAAGCAGACGGCTGCCAATATTCAGAAGGCTGATCAACAGCAGGCGTATTCACCTGAAATTATAGAGGCTGTAAAAAATGCGGTGATTATCATACAACATGATTTGACTCAAGCACACACTGCTTCGGAGCTTTCACAACAGCTCAACATCAGCCGAAGTTATTTCAGTCAATGCTTCAAAGAGCTGATGGGACGCACCTTTAATGATTATTCCCGTTTTGTTCGGGTAGAGAAAGCCAAAGAATATTTGGTCAGTACACCTCACACCATCTCCTGGATTGCGGAGCAAGTCGGGTATACGGATGAGAAATATTTCAGCCGGATTTTTCGTGAAATGACAGGTCTGCTGCCAAGCGAATATCGACATGTTGGCGAGCAACGAAGTAACAGATCGGATACAGAGAATTCATTACGTTCTTAAAATTTCAAAATGATAAGCGAGGTCATCTTTACAGGTCGACAGTATTCTTAACTAAGGAGCTGCCGGCTTTTCTTTTCAAATGTAAACACAGGGGCGGGTAGACAAATGGATGACAGCAGGTAGGACGAATGTTCACAGGCGAATGGTATAAGGGAATTCCACCTGAGAACTGTTAACATTAATCTATCTAAAGGGGCGTGTAATCCCTATCCCGGCAGGAACGGAGTCCACCTTATAATGAAAGCGTACACAAAAAACGAAATCAGATTGAAGGGGAATCTAACAAGATGAGAACAAAACGATCGATAAGAAGCAATCTGTTCACCAAACGTTTAGCTGTGCTGTCGATGTCTGCTTTGATGGTTGCTGCCTTGGCAGCATGTGGAGCCAAGACAGAAGCTCCTACTGCAGAGGAAGCAGGAAAATATGAAGTAACACCGGGCGATCCATTCAGTGCGTATAAAGAGGAAATAAACGTAACGATGGGACGAGTGACCACGGCTAATCCTAAGCTGCCCGCGGGAGATACGTATGAGAACAACGCCTATACCCGGCTGGTCAAAGACACCTTTAATGCCAAAATCACAGATCAATTTGAAGCGAACGGTGAGGATTACAGCCGCCAAGTCTCGCTTGCGATTGCATCCGGGGAACTGCCCGATATGATGCGTGTCGATTCCAAAGATGAGCTCAAGGAACTGGTTGACAATGATCTGATCGAGGATTTAACAACCATTTATGATCAATATGCCACGGATGAGATTAAGAAAATTTACGATTCCTACGATGGCCGCGCGTTGGACAACGCAACGATTGACGGACGTTTGATGGGACTTCCCGCGACTTCCCTGGATTCTGCGCCAACGATGGTTTGGGTTCGCCAAGACTGGGTGGATCTGCTCGGCATCAAGCTTGATGCCGATGGAGACGGAGCCATAACACTGGAAGAGGTAGAGAAAACGACACAGGAGTTCCTGAAAAGAGATCCGGGACAATCCGGCAATCCGGTCGGCATTCCTTTTGTTAACACATTGAATACAACGGATTATAATGGCTCTGCGTATACGATGCTGGGAGCAGCTTCAACGCAGCATGCATTTCCGCAGTATTGGATGAGAGGAGACGACGGTAAAATCCTCTACGGTTCAACGACGGAAGAAACGAAGAAGCTGCTCGGAATTATGGCAGACTGGTTTAAAGAAGGAATCATCGATCCTCAATTCGGAACTCGTACATTTGACGATATTACCGCGCTGTATGCAAACGGGCAGAGCGGCATTGCCTTCGGACCTTGGCATATTCCTGACTGGGGATTGATCAGCGTCAAACAGATGGATAAAAACGCTAAATTTTCAGCTTATGCACTGCAGGATGCAGATGGTAAGGTTAACGTCGCACATGCTAATCCTTCCAATCAATTTATTGTGGTGAGAAAAGGATACGAGCATCCCGAACTTGCGGTGAAAATTTTGAACCTGTTCTACGATAAGCTGGCCAATGACAAAGACGTGGCCACAACGATGCCGGAAGCGGCCAAGTATCAAGAGACCGGCGTGGACGGTTCCACCCGCCCATTCAATATTGAAGTTAACTCGGCTACATCGCTGCTGGACGATTATTCGGACGTTGTTCGCGGGATTAAGGGAGAGATCAGCCTGGATGAGGTACGTACAACCGAATCCAAAAACAATATTGGCAGCATCAAAACATATCTGAGTGATATGGACACGGATAATACTACAGCTTGGTCGAAATACCACTCGCGCATTAACGGTGTGGGACTGATTGACAAGCTGACCAAAGAAGACAAGTTCGTGTGGATCACTCCTGCTTTTTCGGGAACGACCCCAAGCATGAAACAGACATGGGC
This sequence comes from Paenibacillus sp. NN59, assembly GCF_057597225.1. Lineage (NCBI taxonomy): Bacteria > Bacillati > Bacillota > Bacilli > Caryophanales > Paenibacillaceae > Paenibacillus > Paenibacillus sp. NN59. Next base: position 3,436,464 of record NZ_CP199678.1, read on the forward strand.
TAACCTGACCAAGCTGGAACAGGAGTCATTTATCAAAATTGTAACCGGTTCAGAACCGCTCGATTACTTCGACACATTCGTGAGCAATTGGAAAAAACAAGGCGGTGAGCAGATTATTCAAGAAATTGAAGCCGAGATCGGGGCAAAACCATAATCATCTATGGATAGCTGCAGGGCTGCGCGCGAAATCCGAATGCGCAGCCTTTCTTCATAAGGAGAGGAGAGAATTTCATGAAACAACGAGTATACAAGACAGATGGCCGCATCCGCTCAGGTACGATGTACCATATGATGATGATACCGGGCATTTTGTTTTTGCTTGTATTCAGCTATATACCGATGGTTGGTGTGATTACGGCCTTTCAAGACTATATTCCTGCCAAAGGCATGTTCGGCTCGGAATTTGTCGGGTTAAAACATTTTATCTATATGTTCAAGCTCCCGGATATTGCCCAAGTGGTTAGCAATACACTGGTGATCGCTCTGGGCAAGATTCTGCTCGGCACATTAATGGCGATCATTTTCTCCGTACTGCTTAATGAAATTCGGATGAAAACGATTAAAAAATCGGTCCAGACGATCGTGTATCTACCGCACTTTCTATCCTGGGTTGTGCTCGCGTCCGTCGTTGTTAATATGTTCAGTCTGGATGGCATTGTGAATCAGATCCTGGCCTTTTTTGGACTGCAGCACATTAATTTTCTAGGCAGCAACACATGGTTTCAGCCGCTGATTATTGGGACGGATGTGTGGAAGGAATTCGGCTACAGTTCCATCGTTTATTTGGCAGCCATTACGTCAATTGATCCAGGCTTATACGAAGCTGCAGGTATGGATGGAGCCAGCTGGTGGAGAAAAGTATGGCATATTACGCTCCCAGGCATGCTGCCTATTATTCTGCTCATGGGTGTGATGAGTCTGACGAATATATTAAGCGCCGGTTTTGACCAAATCTATAATCTCTATAATCCGGTAGTCTATGAATCAGGTGACATTCTCGATACCTATGTTTATCGAATTGGTCTGGTCGGAAGACAGTACAGTTTCGGAACGGCTGTAGGTCTGTTCAAGTCCGTAATCGGCATCATCCTACTGCTATCTGCCAATCAGCTCGCCAAAAAATATACCGATCGTAAAATATTCTAAGGAGGCAAACGTCTGTGTCTTATTCCGCAAACTTCAAAGATCGAATGGGCCGGGTGTGCATCTATGCCATCGTCATTATGCTTGCGCTGATCTGCCTTCTGCCGTTATGGAATATTGTTGCGATTTCCTTCAGCAGCAGCGAAGCGGTATCCGCGAACGCCGTCGGTCTGGTTCCTGTTCATTTTACAACAGCTGCGTATATCCGAATTATCGATGATGCCCAGTTCTGGCGCTCCTTCGGCATATCCATTCTGCGTGTGGCGCTCTCGCTCGCGCTGAACATGATTTTGATTATTCTAATGGCGTATCCGTTGTCCAAATCCAAAAGAGAGTTCAAGGGCAGAAACATTTATATGAACATTATGATTTTTGCCATGCTGTTCAGTGGCGGTATGATTCCGAGCTACCTGTTGATTAAAAATCTGGACATGCTGAATACAATCTGGGCACTTGTTTTGCCGGGAGCAGTACCCATATTCAGTGTCATTCTGGTCATGAACTTCTTCTCAGCCGTTCCTAAAGCACTTGAGGAAGCAGCTTTCATTGACGGAGCCAATCCGCTTCAGGTTTTATTCAAAGTGTACGTTCCCGTATCCATTCCCGCACTTGCAACAGTCGCCTTATTCAGTATCGTGGGTACATGGAATGACTTCTTCAGCGGGTTGATCTATATGACGAAAATAAGCAACTATCCGCTCATGACCTATATCCAGTCACTTAACGTCAATATTGCGGATCTGCTCCAAGCCGGAACGAACTCCAGCGAGCTCAGCAGCCTGACGGAGATATCCAACAAAAATTTAAATGCAGCCAAGATCGTCGTTGCTGTTATTCCACTACTGCTGATTTATCCGCTGCTTCAGAAGTATTTTGTAACCGGGATCGTTGTTGGATCGGTTAAGGAATAACATCCTGCCATGAGATTGCAACCGTGAGTATCTTAATATACAACCGCATTGAAACTTTACTAAAATAACCGTAGGCACAGCCTTTAGGCAGCGTCAGAGAGGTGGAATGAAACATGGAACAGCAAGAATGGTGGAAAGAGACCGTCGTTTATCAAATCTATCCGCGCAGCTTTCAAGATAGCAATGGAGATGGAATCGGCGACTTAAGAGGCATTATATCTCGGCTGGATTATTTGCTGCATCTCGGGATCGGTGCGATCTGGTTATCACCTGTTTGCAAGTCTCCTCAAGATGATTATGGTTATGATATTTCGGATTACCAGGATATTGATCCGATGTTTGGATCGCTGGAGGATATGGAAGCTTTAATTCATGAAGCCGGCAAACGGAACATACGCATCATTATGGACCTGGTCCTGAATCATACCTCTGACGAACATCCTTGGTTTCAGGAAGCTAAAAAAGGAAAGGACAACCCGTACCATGACTATTATGTATGGCGAGACGGGATTGAAGGAACCCCCCCCAATGACCTGACATCTACCTTCGGCGGTTCAGCCTGGGAATGGGTGCCTGAGATTGGGCAGTATTATTTGCATTTATTTTCGGTCAAACAGCCGGACCTGAACTGGGCGAACCCGAAAGTCCGTCAGGACATCTACAGCATGATCAATTGGTGGATCGAAAAAGGTGTAGGCGGATTCCGCCTGGATGTCATAGATTTGATCGGGAAAGAGCCGGATTCCAAAATTACAGGAAACGGACCTCTTCTGCATGAATATATCAGGGAGCTCAGTAAGAAAACATTCCAGAAAGGGAAGGAGTTGTTAACCGTAGGAGAGACGTGGGGAGCCACGCCGGAGATCGCAAAATTGTACAGCAACCCTGATGGCAGTGAGTTTTCCATGGTATTTCAATTTGAGCACATCAGTCTGGATGAGCAGGAGGGGAGGGGGAAGTGGGATCTCAAACCTCTAGATCTAATGGAATTGAAAGATGTGCTGTCCAAGTGGCAGACCGAGCTCAAAGGCGAAGCGTGGAACAGTTTGTTCTGGAACAATCACGATCTGCCTCGAATTGTTTCACGTTGGGGTAATGACGGGGAGTTCAGGGTTGAATCTGCTAAGATGCTGGCAACCCTTTTGCATGGCATGCAGGGAACACCATACATCTACCAGGGCGAGGAACTGGGCATGACGAATGTCCAATATGAGATCAAGGATTATCGGGATATTGAACTGCTTCGTTTTTATAAGGAAAGAATGGAGAAAGGATATCCCGAACATGAAGTTATGGAGTCGATCTACGCCAAAGGGCGTGATAATGCGAGAACACCCATGCAGTGGGATGACTCCCATCAAGCAGGATTTACGACAGGAGAGTCCTGGATTAAAGTCAATCCGAATTATAAGGAGATCCATGCTGCGGAAAATGTCCAAAATCCGGACTCCATCTTCCATTATTATCGACAGCTCATTCAGCTTAGAAAAGATCATGCGGTCATTATCTATGGCGATTATGAATTAATTTTCCCGGAACATCCGGATGTATTTGCTTACACACGCACATTACATGAGAATCAGCTCATCGTTGTCTGTAACTTCCGGGGAGATACGGTGCAACTTCCGCTTCAGGAACATTTGTCATCCTCAGCCAAACTGCTGCTTGCCAATTACACAGATATGCTGCCAGACAACGAGCTGCGTGCTTACGAAGCCAGAATGTACCTTATGCAGAACAATTGAAAAGCAGCATACCTAACTAAAGCCTAGTCATTGAAGAAAGAAGGAAGAGATGGAATGAAAAGAGTATGGTGGAAAGAGGCCGTCGCTTACCAGGTCTATCCGAGGAGCTTTATGGATTCGAACGGAGACGGCATTGGTGATATACAAGGCATTCTTTCAAAACTGGATTATATTCAGGAACTGGGTATTGATCTGATATGGATCTGTCCGATGTATAAGTCACCTAATGATGATAACGGTTATGACATCAGTGATTACTGCGCCATTATGGATGAATTCGGTACGATGGCTGACTTCGACCAATTATTAGATGAAGTACATCGTCGCGGTATGAAGCTCATTATGGATCTGGTCATTAACCACACCAGTGACGAGCATCCCTGGTTTATTGAATCAAGTTCTTCCGTGGATAATCCCAAACGAGACTGGTACATCTGGAAAGACGGCAAGAACGGGGAGGAGCCGAACAACTGGGAAAGCATCTTTGGCGGTTCAGCCTGGCAGTACGATGAAACTTCAGGCCAGTACTATCTTCATCTGTTCTCCAAAAAACAGCCGGACCTGAACTGGGCTAATGCCGACGTTCGCAAATCCATCTATGAAATGATGAATTGGTGGATGGACAAAGGCATTGACGGCTTCCGGGTGGATGCGATCAGTCATATCCACAAAGAAGAAGGTCTGCTGGATATGCCGGCCAAGGAAGGTTTCAAATACATTTCGTCATTCGAGAAGCATATGAATGTCAAAGGCATTCAGCGCTATCTGCAGGAAATGAAAGAAGAGACGCTGTCGAAATATAATGTCGTCACCGTTGGCGAAGCCAATGGAGTCAAAGTAGAAGATTCAGAAGATCTGCTGGACTGGATCTGTGAAGTCAGAGGCAAATTCAACATGGTTTTTCAGTTTGAACATCTTGACCTATGGAATAACAGTACAGACAAGCAGCTGGATGTTCCCAAACTGAAAAACGTAATGACCAAGTGGCAGAAATCACTGGAAGGCATCGGCTGGAATGCACTGTTTATTGAAAATCACGATCAGCCGCGCAAGGTTTCATCCTGGGGAAACGATGTCGATTACTGGTATGAGAGCGCTTCGGCACTTGGAGCAATGTACTTTTTCATGCAGGGCACACCCTTCATCTATCAGGGACAAGAAATTGGCATGACCAATGTGGCTTACCCTTCCATCGAGGATTATAACGACATCGCAGACCAAAATCTGTATCAGATCAAGCAGGCAGAAGGCATGGAGCATGAGGAGATCATGAATATCATCTGGGCGTCCAGCCGTGACAATTCAAGAACACCGATGCAGTGGTCTGCAGGCAACCAGAGCGGATTTACGACTGGAGTTCCTTGGCTAAGGGTAAATGACAATTATCTCGATATCAATGTGGAGAAACAGCTTCAAGACCCGAACTCTGTCCTTCACTTTTATAAAGAGATGATTCGGCTCCGCAAGCAGCATGACACGTTGATATACGGCACCTATGACCTGCTCCTGCCTGATCACCCTCACATTTTCGCCTATACACGTACATTGGAAGATCAGCAGGTGTTAGTACTCATTAATCTTACTGAACAGATGGTGGAGCTTAAGGATGATGAGCCGGGCGTTCAACTCTCCGAGATATGGCTGACCAACTATGAGATTTCTTACGCTGGTCAGCTGCAGCCGTTCGAAGCCCGCATTGGATTATGTGATAAAATGTAGGGGATTCGCTTGTTCGAGGCATGATTCTAACGAGTCATGCTTTTTTTTATTCGATAGCCCCACACCCATTTATAGCAACTTAATAGGTGTAGGAGTTCACCACAGCTCCAGTCTTGTGGTGAAGTTTTCATATATGACATATAATAGCCTAACCGTAGGCAGAGGATACAGCTTAGTATGAATGAAAGTGACTTGTTCATGACATCCTACAGAAGTAGTACTATTCTCATTTCCTGAGGAGGAGATCTTATATGGCTCGCCAGAAGAAAAGGCAGGAAGCTGCCTGGAAGTCACGTAAGCAAGAACAGCACCCTCATGGTAAAATCAGATCGCTCAAAGAAATATCAAGCGAATATGAAGAGAAGAATACTACGGAGTAAGAGCATGACTGTCGGCGATATTTGCCGGCAGTCATTTTACATTTATATTGGAATTTTAACAGTATTATTTTCTTATATAGAATATGCTCTCCTATGGTAGTCAGGTAAAATAGTCACTCTTTACTGTGAGGGATTTTTTCATGTAAAAAAAGACCAAGATGAGATAAATTAATTATACCCGGGTAATATTGACTTCATATTTTTACCCGGGTATAATACCTAAAGAAGATCATTAAAGGAGGGTTAACATGCAGGATTCACCTACACAGATAAACTACACTGCCTTTGTAGGCAGAAAACATTTCGTCAAAGGTACATTACAACACGTTGTTCAAGTCGTAAAAGAAAACTTGGAAGAGAATACACTTTTTGATTTGCTTGTTTTTGACGATTCTACTGGAAAACCGATAGATATTGATTTTCGAGGAAGCCTAGAGGATGTATTAGACCGTCTTAATAGTAAACCGGGACGAATAAAGGATACGAAAGAAAATGAACAACCCGCTCGCAGAGCCGGCCGCCCCAAACTAGGCGTAGTATCCGGTGAGGTTACTTTGCTGCCCAGGCAATGGGACTGGCTTAAAGCTCAACCCGGTGGCGCTTCGGTAACCCTAAGAAAACTGATTGATGAGGCTCGCCATTCAGGGGAGAACGGAAACAAAGTTCGTGCGGCGCAGGAAGCAACCTATCATTTCATGACAGCAATGGCGGGGGATTTCCCTCAATACGAAGAAGCTTTGAGAGCACTGTATGCCCCGAATGAAAATCGTTTTTACGAATCAATTGATGATTGGACACCTGATATCAGAGATTATATTAAGTCTTTGTCCAGTAATGCATTCACGCAGGAATAGAGGAGAACATCGTAATGAATATGTTAAGAGTAAACGATATTGATATTGCTTATGACAGTTATGGCAGTGAAAAGAATGAAACCATTCTATTAATTGCAGGGCTCGGCACACAGATGATTCGTTGGACGGTTCCATTCTGTGAGATGTTAGCAGCACGTGGATTTCGAGTGATTCGTTTTGATAATCGAGATACGGGGTTATCGACCCATTTTAGCAATCATGCAACATTAGATTTCGAAGCACTTGCTAAAACACTCATGTCGGGAAAACTTCCTGATCTTCCATATACCCTTGATGATATGGCTGACGATACAATTGGATTGTTAAATGCCTTGGGGATCAAAAAAGCACATGTTGTTGGTCGTTCGATGGGCGGTATGATTGCCCAGCTTATGGCCAGCCAATATCCCGAGCGTGTCCTCTCGCTTACTTCACTAATGTCAACTACAGGTAACCCGGAACTTCCACCCACATCCACGGAAGTCATGGCGTTGATGACTGGGCCAGCACCGAATCCGATGGAGGATGAAGAGGGTTATTTGGCTCACAGCGTAGCTTTTGCTAAACGTATTGCCGGTACAGGTTACCCTTTTGAGGAAGACGCGTATCGTTCACTCATTCGAGAGGAAATACAGCGAGCTTATGATCCGGGAAGTGTTGGGCGACAGATTGCTGCAATTGCGGTTTCAGGTGATCGGCGGGCGCGACTGGCAAAAGTTAAGGTCCCAGCCTTAGTGATTCACGGTGTGGAAGATCCGATGTTTGTTCCCGCTTGCGGTAGAGACACGGCGGAAGCGATCAACGGTGCAGAATTGATGTTACTTGAAGGTATGGGCCATGATTTGCCGCAGCAGCTGTTTGAAACCGTTGTTGATGGAATTGAGAGGACAGCCCGCAGTACACGCCCGTGATGAGTAAAAAGCCGCTTTAATAGCGGCTTAAACTGTATTATCTTTATTTGTGATAAGTCGCAGTAAACCCATGTTGTCCGAAACTTAATTATATTTTATGCTGCATCAACTGTGATCTTTGGGAAAACACCCAGACGGCAAACAGCATCACCAAAGCAACCAATATGCCGGATTCCCCCGTCCATAGGTAGGCGTTTTCTCCGCTTGTGGATAGATCAAATGAATCCTGAATCACGGCGTTCCAGGAAGCATGAAGGAGGATTGCCGGCCATATGCTACCTGTACTTAAACGAAGATGACTGATGACAAAGTTAAATGAACTGATCGTAATCAAAAATAGGATAATTGACAATCCGAGTGATGGTCCCGAATAATAACTCCCTAACAGAATGGCGGGAATATGCCACGCTCCCCAGATCAACCCACTTGTAAGAATCGGTTTGGGCACACCTGCTGTTATTAATCTGGTAAGCATATAGCCTCTCCATCCCAGCTCTTCACCGGCACTGCTGATCACACCGAACAATGTACCAGCAAACATCTGATAAATAACACTTCCCATCAGAGCCCAGATAAAAGAGCCACTGGTGTGCACGTAGTCGACCAAGCCGGTTATCCAGGCGAATCCATAAGCTAACGACCCGACAACTACTGGAAATAGTAGCACAAAAGGAAGCGTTTTTAACGTTAATATCCCGCCAAATCGCAGAGAAATATCTGCAAAGCCTTCGCGCAACATAAGCCGTGTCAGGATAGATGAGAGTCCTGGGCCCACATTAGTAGCAGACCAAATACAGGTGACACATTGATTGCCAGTACATAGCTAAGTAGGGTGAGAGAAATAAGCCATATGAAAAAAACAAGTAAACCTCTCCGTGATTGTTGAATCGCTCTCTGACTTTGGCCCAAGATAGAATACGGCTTAAGACGGTTCAAAAACGATCATTCTACAATTCGAGCGCATAAGCAAGGACTCGCGCTTGGCTCATGTCTGCCCCTTTATTCCACCAAATTTGCCATTCGTGCTGCTGTAAACCTTGATGGATGGCTTCCACACATTCCAAATATTCTTCTGGAAAGCTCGGTTGATTATCCCCGCCATAGGACTGACGTCTTTTCTCGGCAGCACCGAGTAATAATGCGGCTTCCATTAATGCTCCCCGAGCACATAATGTTATTCCCAAACCCTCAACTCCACGAGAAAGAACCCAGGAACCGCGGTAGATCTGACTTGCAGCGATACATTTCTTGAAATATTCAACCGCTTGATTCATTGCCCCGCGTTTCAACGCGGAATACCCGAGACATTCGTACGGGCCAGATAGTTCCCATGGGTCCTTTACCATTTGAAAAAGACGCACGCTCTCTTCCAGCAAGTTGGAAGCCTCTGTATAACGTTGCTGTTCCAAACGAATTTTGCCGTATGCATGCAGTGAAGAAGCAAGATTCCAAGAGTCATTGATACTTCTTGCCAATTCTACGCTCTGTTGTGCCATTGCCTCCGCTTTTTGAAGATCGTTCTGCCGAATGTAGATAAAAGCAAGCAAGCGAAGGGAAGAGGCAGACAGGGAATTGTCTTGTTGTTCAAGGGCTAGCTCCACACTGCGTGTTGCAGCGTCCATTCCCGATTGGATGTTCCCTTGAACAAATTGAATGATGCCTAACCCGTGCCATGCTTTGGCACAATCTGTTGCAGAACCATCGTTCGATTCTTCTACATGCAAAAATCGTTCCAGCCAGAACAATCCATCCTTCAATCTGCCCTCATGAAGCCAGAACCCATACAGATGGGCCGCCAGATGAAGACCCGATGCTCGTGAGTAAACATGAGCATAACACCATTGAAGTGCAGCACTTAAGTTGGCGTATTCCGTTCTCACAGATTCGATACTAAGCTCTCGTTCAATGGTTCTGAAGCAGGCTTCAGCCTGAATCAAATAGCCTTTGTAATATTCCATATGTCGCATAGAGAGAGTACTACGTTTTTCATCATCAGATTGTTCGTTCCATTTATCTGTGGCATATTCCTTGATTGCCTCCAGCAAAGAGTAACGAATGGAGCCATGGTGCGAATCAATCCCGGTGGAGACAAGAGACTTGTTAACCAGACCCGATAAAAGATCGAGCATATCTTCGACCGTAATAGGGTCTTTCTGGCCAGACAGATCCGGTTCACATATGCAGATTGCCTCTGCTGCTTCCAGCGTGAAACCGCCCGCAAATACATTTAACCTTTGGAGCAAATGGCGTTCCTTGCCTGTCAGCAGATGATAACTCCAATCAATGGTTGAACGCAGTGTTTGGTGCCGAGGCCCGGCGGTTCGTTTACCTGAAGTCAAAAGGGTAAGCTGCTGAGTGAGACGTTCTTCAATCTGTCCCAAGCTCAACATGTTCATCCGTGCTACCGTAAGCTCAATCGCTAGAGGTATACCCTCAATTTTCCGGCAGATCGCACCGATTTGCTTGAAATGTGAAAGCGTAGGCACAAAGTGCGGAACCAGAACGCTGGCTCGTTCCACAAACAGCTGGATCGCTTCATAGCTCATCCATTCTGATTCAGTATGTACATCCGATAAATCCTCCTCCGCAGGATAAGAGAGTGGAGGAAGGCGATAAACCAATTCTTGAGTGATATTAAGAGGCTCTCGACTGGTGGTTATTATTCGTAGGTCTGGTGTTTCCATCAAAAGGAATTCCGCTACCTCAGCAATTGTATCAATGATATGTTCACAGTTATCGAAAATAAACAGCAGCTCATAATGACGTATCGCTTCAATGATCACAGCTTCATCCGACATCTTCCCCTGGGTGGTCAGCCCCAATGTAGATAAAAGCAAAGGATATACGTCATGTGCATCATGGATTGTACCAAATTCAAACATATATATTCCTTGCGAAAAACGAGCTGTGAGTGTGGAAGCCACTTCGGTAGCAAAAGACGTTTTGCCAATCCCACCAGGTCCGATGATAGAAATCAGAGCATGATCAATCAATTTCTCAGTCAGCACTTCTCTGGAATGTTGTCGTCCGACAAAGGTGGAGGGTCGATTGCGTAATCGTACTGCTGCCTTGAACGGTGTTGTGGACACTTCTTTCACAGCCTCAGGTTGCACAGTTTCACTTGCCATGAGGGTGTTGAACCATGTTTGATCAAAATCTGCAAATTCACGACCTGACGCCGAACGCGCTTCCGAGAATCGCTTGACGGTATTCCATAACATTGTAGCTTCCTCTATAGCAGCATCCTCTAGAAAAAGTCCTTCTTCCCAAAAAGCCTGAATGATCTGCTTCAGGCTTCCGATACTGGGGAGACGATCCCCATTCTCCCATTGCTGTACCGTCCTTGGATCTACGCCAGCTCGCTTGGCCAAGTCCACTTGCCGCATTTTTTTAAAAGTGCCTTTCCGAGAAGGCCTTGTACGAATTTTTTTAATCCATTCATGGGGCCAATCGTTTGTGTATTTATCGTTTTCCATGACATCACCTGAATTTCATAGTCTAAGCAACCTGAGCACACGAACAAACACGAACTCTTGTACATTCGTGTTCTGGATTGTAGCAGATAAAATAAGTCATATCAACACCAATTAACTAAGGAGGTAACACAGATGCCTTTAACTCGCATTGTCGCATTGAAAGGTCGTTCGAGCGAAGAGAAAACGCAGCTCAAGGAAGTTGTTTTACAAACCATCGTGGATAAACTGCATGTGCCCACAAATGATCGTTTTCTGATTATTGAAGAACTGGATCGAGAAAATTTCAGCTTTGATCCAACTTGTCTGGATATCGAAAGAAGTGAGGGTTTCCTAATCATTCAGGTCACCTTGAACCTGGGTCGTCCTGACGAAATGAAAAAGGAGTTTTATGAAGCGCTCGCTGAAGAGTTAATCAGAAGGTGGGGATTCGAAAAGAAGATGTATTCATTAATCTGATTGAAGTTACCAAAGAAAACTGGTCATACGGCAATGGAATTGCTTCGTTTATTGTCTAGATCTGTAACAATGCATTCATACCGTATATAAGAGAGGAAGTTATAACTATGTCAACTTTACTATATGTAACAGCTCATCCCGGCAACCCCGAGACATCGTATAGCCTTTCGGCAGGCGAGCAATTCGTACAAGCTTATCGTGAAAGTCACCCTCAAGATGAGGTCGTGCATGTAGATCTGTATCAACGCAATATCCCACACATCGATGCAGACGTATTGGATGCTTGGGGCAAACTGCAAACAGGCGGCACTTTCAATCAATTGACTGAAATACAGCAACAAAAAGTAACTCAATTGAATGAACTTCTCGAAGAATTCGTGGCTGCAGACAAATATGTTTTTGTGACACCCATGTGGAACTTTTCTTATCCTCCCGTAATGAAAGCTTATATCGATTCCTTTTGTGTCAGAGCCAAAACATTCAAATATACCGAAAACGGTCCAGTTGGCCTGCTACAAAACAAAAAAGCGTTCCACATTCAGGCAAGTGGCGGAGTATACTCATCAGGTCCTGTAGCGGATCGTGAGAATGGCAACCGTCATCTGGAAACAGTACTTCATTTTGTAGGCATCACAGACGTTCAGCATCTGTTTATCGAGGGTGTATCCACAGCAGGAGAACGTGCACCACAGATCAAAGCCGAAAGCATTGAACAAGCGCGTAGCATAGCACAAACATTTTAATGCTAGATATAAAATAACGATGTAAAAACAGGAATTACAATACGTCAACTTGTATCGCATCTCATTGTACCCATCACGCATTTTTCGGTTCATCCGTCATTTGCAGGATGGGTATCTTGATTCAAGGAGGATTTAGTCATGAAAGTAACTTATCACGGACATTCTGTAGTAAAGATCGAAACGCAAGGCACTATCATTTTAATTGATCCTTTTATTACCGGAAACGCACATACCGATCTTGATCCATCCACCATAGAGACAGACGTTATTCTGCTGACACACGGGCACGGCGATCATGTGGGAGATACCGTAGACATTGCAAAACGCAACAATTCACTGGTTATTGCTTCACCCGAACTCGCCGACCTGCTCGGATGGGAAGGCGTTCGTACACATGCCATGAGCATTGGGGGTGCGTATACGTTTGACTTCGGGCGAGTGAAATTGACACAAGCTTTCCATAGTTCAAGTTATGTAAACCATATTTCGAAAAAAATTACGTATACCGGCATGCCAACAGGAATTTTATTTACCACCGAAGGAAAAACGGTGTTCCATGCAGGAGACACTGGCCTGTTTTATGATATGAAAGTGATTGGTGATCGCCATGCCATTGATCTGGCTTTTCTCCCCATTGGAGACAACCACACCATGGGACCCGAAGACGCGGCTGTGGCGGCTGAATGGCTTCAAGCCAAACAGGTGGTACCGATTCACTTCAATACCTTTCCGTTCATTCAGCAAAACCCGCATTCCTTTGTCGCGCTGTTGCCTAGTGGAGTAGGGAAAGTTCTAGAAGCCGGCGAAGGAATTGAACTCTGAGTCTCATTTGTATATCAAAACGGAATAATCGTTGTATTCTCAACAAAGTTCAGCTAAAATAAAGCTACAAATTTTATATCATGCTTGTTTTTATCCCCGGGTAAGAACGATAAAAAGCATTGAGTCTCAATCCCCACTAGGGCCTATGTAATGTGGGAGGGGTGAGATTCAGTGCTTTTTTTGATAAAGAAGGAGGCATACCAGGTGCGATTTTTAAGTGATCACGATGTCAGACAAGGATTGAATGTACCTCAGGTGATACATTTAGTGGAAACAGTATACAAGGCTAGGAGTGAAGAGAACACGGAGACTTGGCCGACAATCTTCTACGATTTTGTTCCAGGCAAGGCAGATATGGATATCAAATCAGGATATTTGAAGAGTGATAAGGTATTTGGACATAAAACAATCACATGGTTTGCCGAGAATGAAGCGAAGCAACTCCCCACGTTGACGGGGCTTATAAACGTATTTGATGCCGATACAGGCAGACCCTTAGGCATAACCGAGGCATCCTATATTACGGGCATACGTACAGGTGCTTCGGGGGCAATCGGAGCAAAATACTTGGCAAGAAAGGACTCTGAAACTCTCCTTGTCTTAGGCTCTGGCAATCAGGCGATCTTCCAAATCGCTTGTGCCTTATCCGTGCTTCCGAACTTGAAAACGGTTTGTGTGGCCGGTAGGGACCAAGAGAAGCTGAGAACTTTTGTAAACGCCTTACCACACCGACTTCAATCTGAATTTGGTACGAACATAGAGAACGTTACGTTTGAAGCAGCAGAATCGTTAGAAGAAGCTGTAAAAAGCAGTGATATTATCATCACCGTCACATCATCCAGAACGCCGATCATTAAGAGGGAGTGGGTAAAAGAAGGCACACATCTTTCTTGCATAGGTGCAGATATGGCGGGAAAACAGGAGATTGACTCCAACCTGGTGTCACAAGCCATCTTATATGTAGATGATCGGGAGCACTGTATACAAGTGGGCGAGATTGAGATACCGCTAAAAGAAGGCAAGATTGCAGAAAACCATATATGCGGTGAGATTGGGGATTTACTTTTAGGGAAAACAAAGGGAAGAACTTCAAACGATCAAATCACCATATTTGATGCTACAGGTATGGCGATTCTGGATATATACGCAGCGAAAATGGCGTTACAGACTGCAGAGGAAAAAAATCTCGGCGTTAAAATTGACATCTAGGGGAGAAAGAGAAATGACTTTTAACTATGAACATGTGTTAAAAGCATACGACCGCATCCAAAAACATCTGAAGCAAACACCACTTGAAGAGTCGTTCTATCTAGGTGATCTGAATAGAAGATACTTTTTCAAACTGGAGTCCTTCCAGCGAGCGAAGAGTTTTAAAATCCGAGGGGCTTTAAACAAAATGATGACGCTATCCGAGGAAGAAAAGAACAAAGGCGTTGCCGCCATTTCTTCAGGTAACCACGGTAGTGCTGTGAGCTACGCGTCTTCCATTCTCGGAATTCGTCCCGTTAAGGTGATCGTTCCCGAAACGACAGCCCAAAGCAAAATTGATAAAATGAACTATTTCGGAGCAGAAGTGATGAAATTAGGTAAAGATTTTGACGAGGCTCATACGCTCGGCATGAAGTACATTCATGAACATCATTTAACGTATATTGATCCTTACTACGATGATCCGGAGATTTATGGTGGACAAGGCACGATAGGCATTGAAATTTTAGAACAAAACCAGGATATTGATACGATCGTCGTTCCAGTAGGTGGTGGGGGCCTGATTACAGGGATTGCGGTTGCTGCCAAATCGATCAAGCCGTCCATTCGAATTGTTGGAGTGCAAACCGAAGCCTGCCCAGCCATGATTAAATCTTACGAAGATCATACCTTATATGAACAGTATCCTAGCGAGGAATCCCTCTGTGATGCACTCCTTGGTGGGGTTGGAAAACTGAGTTACGAGATGGCTAAAGATTATGTTGATGATTTTATTGCCGTATCGGAGCATTCGATTGGCCAAGCCGTAAGTTTTCTGGCCAAAGAAGAAAAATACATTATTGAAGCAGGAAGCGCTACTGTAGTTGCAGCAATTATGGAACAGAGGGAACGAATCGATGGTCGAAATGTCGCACTTGTGTTAAGCGGTGGCAACATTGATGGAGATGTACTCCTGAATATTTTATCCAAATACTAACACTTACACTTCATACTAAATACATGTTTAGTTGTTTTCGGTGAATTATACCTGTAAATCAATAACCCTCTTACCTGTGGAGAGAACGCTCTATAGGCATGAGGGTTATTTTCGTTCAACGAGCATGTCATATTAATAATTTGTTATCGAAGTTATCGTTTTATCATGTTGACTTCGGAGCGGTGAATCTATACTGAATATACGGAGATACAACAGAGCTGACGCCTATCTCTGCAAAACATAGAGAAAGAAGGGGAGCACACGAATGAGTAATGCAAAAGCCACCACATCCACCCAAGCCGATGTGATTCGTCCGAGTCCCCGGCGCACCAAACGCAAAAAAGGCTTTAAACGAACACTGGCACTGGATCTTATGCTACTGCCGGCAGTCATCTTGACGTTCATATTTGCGTACATACCGATGGGCGGATTGGTCATTGCTTTTCAGGATTACAAGCCCTGGCTCGGGTTTGCCAAATCTTCCTGGATCGGCCTGGAACATTTCCAATTTTTGTTCAGCATGCCGGAGAATGTGCAGGTGATCTGGAACACTTTAATTATTGCGGGAATGAAACTGATTGGAGGTCTGATTGCACCATTGGTCTTTGCCTTACTCCTCAACGAAGTACGGAAGGAAACCTTCAAGAAGAGTATACAAACGTTCGTTTATCTGCCGCACTTTCTATCATGGGTTATTCTAGGCGGAATACTGCTGGACATGCTCGCAACAAAAGGTATGATCAATCAGTTTCTTGGGGCCGTGTTTGGCCTGGAACCAATCTTTTTCCTCGGAGAAGGTACCTGGTTTAGAATCGTTGTGGTCACCAGTGATATCTGGAAAGAATTCGGATTCGGCGCGATTATCTTCCTCGCCTCGCTGGCAGGTATAAACCCTGCACTATATGAAGCTGCTGAAGTGGATGGAGCGAGCCGGTGGCAACAAACCTGGTCCATTACGATTCCTGCTCTCATTCCCATTATGATTGTCGTAGGAACGTTGTCCCTTGGAAATATTTTAAACGGAGGATTCGACCAGATTTTCAATCTATACAATCCACTCGTTTACGATAAGGGCGATATCATTGATACCTTCGTTTATCGGGTAGGTCTCATCGACGGGAAGTTTGGATTCTCGGCTGCAGTCGGGCTGTTCAAGTCGGTTGTCGGATTCGTTCTGATTGTGCTCGCATACCGTGCAGCTTATAAATTTGCAAATTACCGTATTTTCTAGAAAGGAGACCTCACGGCATGTATCATAAAACAAAACCTTACAAAGTTTTCACCGTGTTTAACTATACGTTCTTAATTTTATTATCGTTACTCTGTATTATCCCGTTGATTCACATTCTCGCGGTCTCCTTCAGCGGTAAAGCAGCTGCCAATGCGAATCTGGTTGGACTCTTTCCGGTTGAATTTACTTTTGATGCTTATGAGAAAACATTGGCTAATGAAAACTTCATCCGATCCCTATGGGTTGCTGTACAGCGAACCGTGCTGGGTACACTTCTCAGCATGATGGTTGTCATTCTGGCAGCCTATCCGTTATCCCGCGAAAATCGAAGCTTCAAACGTCGTAATATCTACACGTGGTACTTTGTGTTTACAATGCTGTTCAGTGGGGGCTTAATTCCATTTTACATTCTTATTCAGAAGCTTAATTTGCTCAATACGATGTGGGTGCTTATTCTTCCCGGTGCCGTATCTGTGTGGAATATGATCCTGTTATTAAATTTCTTCCGCAATGTGCCTAAAGAGCTGGAGGAGGCTGCCTTTATTGATGGTGCGGGTTACTTTCGAACATTGGTCTCTGTCTTTTTGCCCGTGTCGATGCCAGCCATCGCTACATTATCCTTGTTCTCCATGGTAGGGCACTGGAACGCCTGGTTCGATGGTTTGATTTTCCTGACAGATCACGAAAAATATCCACTCGCAACGTTCTTGCAGACGATCATCGTACAGCAAGACTTTAGCAAAGTTTCCGTGCGTCCCGAAGACCTCGAGAATATCTCACAACGGACGATCAAGGCGGCACAGATTTTCATTGGCATGGCACCGATCTTGGTGGTGTACCCCTTACTCCAACGCTTTTTCGTTAAAGGGATTGTACTTGGTGCTGTTAAAGAGTAAGACCAATTCAGGGTTAACTAAATTTTATATGATATGGGGGAGACAACATGTTAAAAACATGGAAAAAGCCGCTTCGCATTCTGATGGCTGCTACAATGTTATCTGGTGTACTCGCAGCATGCAGTAACGATTCTACATCACAGAAAAATCCTAGCGACAGTAATGAATTTTATTCCGCACCGTTTGAAAATGGTAAGTATGTTGAACCGGTTACCATTTCGACGGTATTCCCAATCACTAGCAGCCTGAAATTCAAAAATGGGGAAAACATTGAAAATAACGTTCATACCAAGTGGGCTCACGATACACTAGGGATCGATATTAAGTACTTATGGACGGTCAGTGAACAAAATAATGCTTACCAGACCAAACTTCGTCTGATGCTCACATCGGGTCAAAAAATGCCGGATATTATCTCTTTCCGTGGCAGCCAGACATTAATCAGTGATTTAATTGAATCGGGTCAATTCGTGGATGCAGGAGAACTGTTTGATAAATATGCTTCGGATACGTATAAAAAAGCGATGGCGGAAGATCCAAATGTATGGAATCCTTACATCCGTGATGGTAAACGAATGGCAATTCCTATTCTGGAGAACGCTTACAACAATGATCCAGTGATGTACATTCGTGAAGACTGGCTTAAGAAGCTGAATCTGAAGGCACCAACAACATTAGATGAATTAGAAACGGTAATGGATGCCTTCGTCAATCAAGACCCGGATGGAAACGGGAAGAAAGACACCGTTGCTCTCTCTGTAGGGTTCAAAAACAATTTGAACACATGGATGGCAGAATCCGGCTGGATTTTTGGTATGTTTGGAGCGATGCCGAATCAGTGGAATAAAGCAGCAGACGGTTCGCTTGCATACGGCTCTATCCAACCAGAGATGAAACCGGCACTGGAGAAGATGAAAGAGTGGATGCAGAAAGGTTATATTGATAAGGAAGCGGGACTATATGATGAGCCTAAGGCCGCTGAAGCATTCACTGCCGGCAAGTCTGGTATTATCGTTGGCCCTTATTGGATGACAGGCTGGCCAATCCCGGATCTGCAGCAAAATGTGCCAGGTGCTGAATATAAAGCTTATCCACTTCCTGCTGGTCCCGATGGTAAAATGGGACGCCACGGAACACCAATTAGTACGGGTGCTGTTCTGATCAACAAAGATATGGAACACAAAGACGCTTTCTTTGTATACCAGAACTATCTGTTTGATCACTGGGCTAATCCGGACAGCACAACATTCGTACACGGGTTTGCCAAAGGATATGATTATGATATCGGCCCTGACGGTGAGGTATATAAAGAGCAGCAAAGCGACAAAATTCCCGGCGGCTGGATTGATGCGATCCGTTATTCATTAACCTTTGATGGAGCGATCATTCCTAACCTGATGATGAATACGTTAGCTGATCTTGCGAATGGCAAAGAGCCGACCACTCAGTATGAGAAAAACCTGGCGGACCGAATCCCTGAACAGATTAAGGCAGCCAAAATCGTCATTGATCAAAAAGATATTGTAATGCCTCAGATGTTCACGGGTGTTCCAACGAAAACACAGGTTGCCAGAGGCGATATGCTGACCAAGCTGGAGAAGGAAGTATTGAACAAAATCATTTATGGCCAAGCGCCGATTGAGGAATTTGATACTTTTGCGGAGCAGTATATGACTTCTGGAGGTAAAGAGATCACGGAAGAAGTCAATGCATGGTATGACACGATAAAATAAAAAAACGAACCGCGCTTTACGTACAAGGGGTTTCATTGACCTGTGTACGTGAAGCGCGGTTTTTTACTTTGTTTTATGCTACTTTCTTCACGATATGCCGCATTACTGTTCCCGGTATTCCTGCGGTGTCATCCCGAATTTATCACGAAACACCTTGATGAAATATTGGGAGTTGGCATACCCCAGTTTTTCGGAAATCTCATATACCTTATCCTGCGAATGGTTGAGCAGGTAGAGGGCAAGATCCATTTTCACGCTTAAAATATACTCACTTAAGCTGATACCTTGAAATTGTTTAAACAGCTTGGAGACGTATACCGGATGCAAGGATACATGATCTGCGATCGATTGAAGACTTAGGGAGTGCAGATTAGCAGAAACAAATGTCTTGATCTGATGAATAACGTCATGTTGCTCATCAAAAGACTGTTCTTCCAGCTTAATACGCAGCCGATCAAGCATGTTATCCGCCCAATCCGTAAGTTGGGAGACTGAACGATAGGGGACACGAGGAATGGCCTCATTTCCAATCAGATCGGATAACAGCGTATGATTTTTATGGGCAATGTAATGATAGGCAGATAACAAAACAATCTGAATCTCGTCCAGTTGCTCTTCGGTTTGCTCAGGCAGCGCACTGTACCCAGCCTTGATGCGGTTCAAGCGTTCCTTGAACATCTCCCATTGTCCTGTTTCCAGCAGATGATTAAAGGTAGGCGGTTCATATAATATATGCAAAGAACGAATGGATACGGGGCGATAACTTTCCTCGAGGGAAAGGAAGTATCCCGTGCCGTTACCTACCTGCTTTTTGAGAGCCGATAGGGCTTGCTCGTACATGTCACGTATATCTTGCTGAAGTCTGCCTCCATGGCTAAGGATGACTGAAATGCCTCCTTTCAGGTATTCATTGACATTGTGATGCAACTGCAGGGAAAGATGGGTGAGATCTTGATCTTGTTTTTGCTTCGTAAGCTGCTCATTATGATTCGTGTCTGGTGAAGTATGCCATTCGTTGTTGTCAGGTCCAGCAGACTTTAATAAAAAGACCAAATAATCGTAATGATCCCTACAGTGCCAAGTATAAAAAGCCGTATTGAACAACTCACATGCAATGTTGGTCACAGCGTATTCAAACAATTGCAGGCTGGTCGTTGTATACCTGGTGAAATGCTCTTCCAACCGCACCAGAACAAGCTGCACATTATCTTCTGCACTGAAGGGTAACTGATAATGGCCCAACTTATCGTTCAAAACATCTTCTGAATAACGATTACCTTCAATCAGTTGATTCAGTAATCTGTCCTTCAGCGAAGGAAGATGTTCGCGAAATGAGTTCATCGCCTGTTCATAGGACAAGGCCCTGCGGATTTGCTCTTCAATGGACAGTACCGTTTTTTCCAGACAGGAGGCCAGTTTTTCGACATCCAGCGGTTTCAATAGATACTCGACAACACCATATTTCGTCGCTTCTTTGGCATACTCAAACTCGGCATAACCGGTAAGCAAAATGCAGGGAAGGTTGGGTTTTACCGCCTTGATCTGCCGTATCAGTTCAAGTCCGTTCATGACAGGCATTGAAATATCAGTGATCACAATGTCTACCGTTTGTTCCTCCAGAATGGATAATGCCTGCATGCCGGAGTATGCTTTGTGAATACGCTCAATACGGTATTGATCCCATGGGAATGAGATCTCAAGATCGTCGATCACATAGGATTCATCGTCAACTAACAGAATCTGATGCATCTGCAATATCCTCCTTATGTATAGTAATGATGTACGTGGTACCTTCATATAGGCTGGATTGTATGGACAAGCCCGATCGTTTGCCATACGTAAGCTTGATTCGCTGATTTACATTTCGGACTCCAGTTCCAATCTGTTCTTCTGGACGTGTTAATTCATCCATATGCTCACTGATGAGTGCAAGCCGTTCTGCTGGCATGCCTACACCATTGTCTGCAACCGTGATACGTATGAACTCCTGATCCTGCTCTGCACGAATTGTAATTTTCCCAGGATCCATGGAAGGTTCTATCCCGTGTTTGACACCATTTTCAACGAGCGGTTGCAGGATCATGCGAGGAATGCGAATAGATAGAAGCTGTTTTGGCACATGAATCTCACAGGTAATACTCTTTTTTCGCATATGTATGATGGACATGTAGTGATTCACAAAACGGAGCTCTTCACCAAGCGTTGTATCCATATCTTCAATGCGGTGAATATAACGGCAATAGGCAGCCAGTTCCAGGGTCATGGCGGTTACAGATTCATAGTCTTTGACACTGGATTTGCTCTGAATATAGTTGAGGCAGTTATATAGAAAATGTGGATTGATCTGGGCTTGATACTGCTTCAACCTGGCCTCTTTGACCGAAAGCTCTCCAAGTAGCACCTGCTCGATTAACGTCTGGGTATTCTCGGCCATTCGGTTAAACGACCGGCCTAATATTCGAAACTCAAGAGTCTGGGTTCCATCAACACGGCTGGAGAAATCTCCCCGGTCAAAACGATCAATCGCTTTACGCAAACGAATAATCGGTTGTTGGATCTGATTTCGCAGCGCCAGAGTGTACAGTAGAGAGAGCAGAAGCATCGCCATCAGCGCCAGCACAAATAATGTATTGTTACGTGAGATAGACTGTTGCAATTGATTGGTAAGATGGTAATCAATAAAGTACAAATCGAGAATACTTGCTTTCATATAACTGATGAAATAATTCTGATCCTGAAATTTGATTTCGAAGAAACCGCTATCATTTCTGATCTGTGGAATAACCTGTGCGTCAGCTTCGGCAAGTTGTGAGGATCCTAATCCCCGGATAGCTGTCTTAAAATGCGAATCATAAAGCATGGGTGTCCCGGAAGTATATTCAGACATCATTTTCTGCAACACCTCCAAGGATATTCGAATCTCGATGTACATTGGTCCTCGATGTCCCTTGGTAAGATGCGAATAATACCCCGTACCATCCTTGTTCATATGTAACGTCCATTTATCCAGCGGATCTTTGGACATGACAAACGGCTGAAATGAAAATTCACGGTCCGAAGATACGGTAGCCTTCTCATCTGGATAATATAGAATGATCGTATTGTTCCAAGCCGTTGAAGCACTGTTAAGGGCCAACTTCTCCATTAGCTCGAGTTTGGCTTTGTATTTAGCAAAATCATTCCCGTAAGTGAGAGCATACGTATATCCTCTAACCGACTGATCCTCGGATAATGTCAGCGCATTCATTAATACCTGCTCAAATTGATTAGACAGCTGGGAGGACATGAAACGTACTTCGCCCAGTTTATTCTTCTGCAGCTCACGCTGAATTTCATCTACGTTTAATCGATAGATCCACCAGAAGATCAGGATGATTAGTACAAACATCAAAACCAGGCCCAGCGCCAGTTTTTGAAAAATAGAAGCGTTTTCTTTTGAAAACTTTTCCTTCAACATATTTTTCCCCCTGTACAGCAAAGAAGCATAATGACTATCCTTTATTCTACAATAACTTTTTGTACAAAGGGAAGGAACTTGAAGCTTCTAAAGGCATGGACGTCCTTGGAATGAGCTGAATCCAGCTTAAAAAAAGAGGGTTCTGTCGTATTTTAATGAAGCAATTGGCTCGATAAAAGACAAATGTTGGCGGATATTTATCAATTATACGAAATTTGACACATAAAAAATCTGTGTTATTATGTATAACAATAGAAAAATTTTACACATTAAAGAATTGCTGTAGTTAAATTGAATTTTATTGGATCCAATGGTTCTACATAACATTCTGCCCATTTACTTTACCCTTCGCTAAAAAAGTCAGAATAGTTTTCGTATTGTACTTTGGAAAAGGTCACGACGTAAAATTACATGACGCTCTTCTTATTCTACTCAAAGTTGAAAGAGTAAATCCCGCACATTCTTTGTCCAAAATTTCAATACAAAACTCATATTATTCAATCTCACATGATCTCTTTTGTATCACATCATATTTGATAGACTTATCAACAAAATAACACGTCAGATTATTCAAAAAGGATGGTGTTATATATGCATTCTAAAGAAGTAGGGATTCCTTTTCTTATTGAAAGTAAGATAAAGTCAAAATATGAAATATTAGAATCTAATGTATTGAAAACCCTGGAACAAAAGAGGAACAAACTTCCCTTAAAAATAGAAGATAAACTATGGATTTATAACGGTAATTTGATTAACAGAGTTACTTTTGCTAAAAAAACACATGATCGATTAGCTCATACAACGAATCTAATTACCATTGGAGGTAGATGGGGAACTGAGGGGTTTAATTCCATTGCACCTCTGATCTATACAATCGTTTCTTCCTTTCTCCATAACGGGAAACACCATCTTCTAAAAAGCCATGCACCTGAGATTCTGTATCTTTTTCCAAAATTCCGTTCCGAGTCTCCTTTTGTGAATGCTCAAAATCTTGAAGATATTGCACTTCCTCCATCACGTCGTAGGTTACATAAAGAATCGGAACAAATGTTCAGAGTTACACAAGCCATTGTAAAATTGTTATTAGAATATACAAAACATCTGAATCACACAAACACCATAATTCTATTTGACCAGATCGACAGAATGGACGAACATTCTCTTCGATGTTTTGCCCGCTTGTCTAAGTGTATTGAGCATCATCCCATTGTCATTGTTGCAACCGTATCCGAAGCCAGTGAACGTGATTCCCGTTTCCACATGGCATCACATAACGATATCTGCATGCATGTCAATCTGGCGGAAAACAGAAATAAATTACTTGAAAGTCTGTACCATCAAATCAAACCTAGTATATATGAATTAACAGACTTGAAAGATGAGAACCAAAGTGACTGCTCATACGAAAATTCATTAACCATGCAGCCTGTAAACAATGAAACTCACAAATCAGCACAGCTTCTAGACAGCATTACCAATGGAGATGTAGACCATCTTGATGAATTGTTACTTGAAGCGCTAGAGATCAGTGTTTTCACGCAGAATTATGAACATGCGCTGTTTCTCATCAATAAGGCATCCCCGTATATCCACAATCTGAGGAAAGAGACACACGTTGAACTATGGATTTATATGGGCTTATGTTATGCATTCATGGTTGAATATGATAAAGCATTAGCTATATTCAAGAATGCACTTTCCCTTACAGAAGATACATTAAAAAAGTCGGAATTACATTTGTATGTAGCATTGCTGTGTACGAAACGTTTGAACAAACCATTAGTAGGAAGGGAAATTATTGATCAGGCACTCCAGAGTATTGAGGGAACAACCGGTTCCGAAGTAGAAGTGGAGCGTACTTGGTTACATAACCTAAGGGCACTTACCTTCGTGGGAACGGGCGATCTGGCTCAGGCATTTAAAGAGTGCAAACAAGGGTTGGAACATATAAAAGAGGGCAATCGGAAAGAAGATGCTATCCATATCAAAATCAACTTAATCTCCAACATATCGGTCTTATTTGAATCGATGAAGAAGGTAGATGCTGCGCTCAAACATTGGTCAAAATTTGAACCGTTTGTCATACATTCAAGCCCGATTTTTACAAAGCATTATTTATATAGAAAAGCAGGCCTGCTTTTTAAACTTCAGCGATATGCTGAAGCCATTGAGTCATTAGAAGATAGTTATCGAATTGCCAAAGAGATGAATGATGCTTTTCATATGGATATCATCGCCAGAAGCATAGGAGCCATATATTTCGAGCAGGAGATTTACGATAAAGCGACGCAATGGTACAGCCAAAGTCTTGATTCCAAGCTGGCTCTTATGCAAGATGAAGATCTTCCACGGGTTGCAACGGCGTTAGCCATATGTCTGGAAAGACAAGGAAACGGGGAAGCAGGGAAACAGGAAATTTTGAATAGCTTAAAAGTTCAATCCCAAGGAAGCGCTGCGCAAAAAGCATCAGAAATCGTACTAAAATGGGATCAAAAAAGAGATGAGACGTGGGAGAGTTACGTAAAATGGTCAATCCAAAAACCAGAAACCAAACTAAATCGGCCTTTTGATCTTACTAATCTTTATTATGAAAAAGCGGAGAGAATCCGTGTGGGCTAAAACATCCACCTGGGAATGGTTAAAACCCTTTGTTTTACGTAGCACATCTCTCCCTATTGAAGATATTCTTCAGCTAAGAGTAGTTAAAACGAAGGATTATTTTCATCAATGGCAAAAAGCCACGAAAGTTTTGAACGATTGGTGCAGCCAATGGATTGAAGAAATAAGAACTATTCCGAAGCAAAAGATCCTACTTTCCCAACAGCGTAGAATCATCCGAAGAATAAAACAGAAGAACCCTTTAACTGAAAATGATAAAACAACGCTACTGAACTTGCATATGGAAGAGAAAATCCAATTTTATTCACTTAAAAATCAAGAGTTGGTCCAGCTTGAAATCTTAACTCGTAATACATTTGAGCAAGAACTCGGACTTGTACAACAAAAACTATTTGAACTGTATCAATCGGAGCGTTATGATCGAGCGCTTTATACAATTAACTCGGCATTTTGGAGTTTTTATCAATCTTATAAGCGAAAAAAGCATACAAAGCATAGTCAGAAAAGACAAATGGGAAGAACTCTTTTCGCCTATCTTCAACGTGTTACCACAAAAAACGATACGATGGGTGAATTTGGCCCCATTAGTTATGGCGTTTTAGATCAAGGAGCACCCCTTAAAGAAAGAAAGATTATAGAGAAAAAATCATTCATGTCACATCAAGCGCTACAAAAAATATTAACTGCTATAAAGCATGACTTGGGTACAAATGCAGCGGAGTGGAGACTTCCTTCTTCCGCTGTAGATGGCTTAGATGAATTGCAGCTTCTTCTGAAATCAGGAGATTGTAATTCACCTAAATGGTCCGCTGTATTGTCTGAGATCAAGCACAATCTAGAAAAGTATGGCAGTAGTTTTTCACCCATTGAAAAGAGTAACACCTTAGCTAAAATCGAAGAAATGTATACCGAAATTACAGGAGAGCATTATCAAGGTAAAAACACCCAATATTTTGCTGACAAAACCTTAGTATACGAGGAGTGTTACGATCAGCAATTTTTGCCCGTCGTTATCTCGGAAGATCTTTGGCAGGAATTAGACCAAACGATATTGATCCAAGCAAAACTTCGATTAGAGCGGTGGAAGGCATTCCAGAGAACGGCAGTACAACAATTTAAAAAAATAAGTCATGGCCGTTCATCCGTACCAGCAAAGAGGTGGATATCGTATTGGCTTCGGAATCCTGCAGTTATTGAAAATCAGTCCATGGTCAAGTTTCTAGAGAGTTGGTTAGTTGAAGATCAGGGGAATTTTTACATTCAAGTGCCTCAAAACGTATTGCAAGAATGGAGATCAGAAATGGACTCATTCAGGTGGCTTCTTTCTCCTGATCTTATGATCATTGGCAATGAAAGCAAAATAGGAATTGAAGTTTCATCCATTGTTATAGGAGAGCTTCATCATGGATTTACGGGTGATGGGTGGATGCAATATTTTAACATCGAAAAAGATAAGATACGACAAACGGTTCAGAACGCTTTACAAGTCGAACACAGCACACAGTCGTGGGCCAATTGGGTATTTAAACGCACGATGAAAAGCACCCCACAAGAATATCCAGGTCTTTGCGTTGAATTAACAGGTGTCTCTGAATCGATCAAGGAGAATATTTTGTCTTTAGAGCAACTCGAAGTGCGAATTAAAAATAATGAAGTAGCTCTTTTTATAAAAGACTCGCAACAATGTTTACATTTTTATTCTCCTTCTCTTGGATTTAAAGAGGAAACCTTTTTCCCATTTGCTCTATTCGGTACACCCATTTTTGATCCACCTAAATCGATATCAAAAGGTAGACACGCACCCGTTAAAGTAGGAAGAGTTACCATGATACGCGAACATTGGAGATTTGAGCCTTCAGATTGGGTCGGTGAGCAGAACTTATCCGATTGGTTTCAACAGTTTGAGCGGCTGCAAACAATCCAAAGCAGATTTAATTTACCAACGGAGGGTTTTATTCACTTTTCGCACGAACAGAAGCCCATGTGGTTCGATTTTGACAATCCTTTTTGTATTGATCTGTTTTTTACCGAAGCCAAAAAAGCAAAATCTTTCATTTTCACAAGAATGGACCCTTCTTTCCGGGATTTGTGGATGAAAGATAAGTATGGCCACTACTGTTCCGAATTACGAACTTTTCTATATAGAACAGAAAAATCGATTTAGCGTTATGGATAGTCTTTATTATACCTTGTGAAGGAGGTGATAAAGATGGCTGACACAGTTGAATTGGAAGAATTGGATCTGGAGTTAGATGACCTTGATGATATCGATTTCGAATTGGAAGAGATCGAAGATAAGATTGCACCTTTAGCCCTCTGATAATACAAGCTTTTGAGTATAGGGATCGGCTTATCATAGCTGATTCTTATACTCACAATTTACGTGAAAAATGAACAATAAGGGGGATATGATGCAGAATATTCACCTATTTGCTGAACAAAAGAAAACCGAGCTTCTCATTTTTAATAACCTTGAAAAAATCGAAATGAAAAATTGGATCGAAAACGGTAGTGCTGTTCGTTTGAATCACGGAGCACATCGACAAGTCATCGGTATCTCTGATTTGAGTCCGGATTCTTTATATGCTGCTTCCAAACAACATTTAAGTGGAGAACAATTCCAGTTATTTAAACATTGGGACCCTAAGCATGAGAACAGCTTTGAGGATGATATGACAAACGAAATAGAACAATGGAACCACCATATGAATGAATTAGCTCTGAACTTTGCACCAGAGATCTTGTCTACAAGAGCTTATTGGAAATCTGTAAAGCAGCATGTGTGGTTTTATTCGACAGCAACAGGGTTGCGGGAAGATATTAGACCTTGTTTCATGTTAGAGCTAGATGTAATCGCAAGAAAAAACAAAAAAATAACGAAATCAAATGTTACGAAAAGCTGGCTTTCACCAAAACATGTGCACATGAAAGACATTGAAAAATTAGTGTCGTACGCTGCCGCATCGGCGTTGGACAAGCTCCAGGCCAAACCATTTTACTCTGGAACATACTCGTTAGTACTAGGTCCTTTAGCAGCACCAGGCATCTTTCATGAAGTTGTTGGGCATGGACTTGAAGCAGATATTGCGGCTCTTACAGGAGCGGCATTCCATAACTGTAAAGGTGAAAAAATTGGCTCCGATAAACTTAACATTGTTGACGATCCAACCATTTTGGGTTTACCCGGGAGCTATAACATAGATGATGAAGGTATTACCGCCAAGTGCACACCATTAGTCGAATCAGGTAGAATATCTAACTATTTAAGTCATCTGCACAGTAATGTTGAGAGCAACGGACATGGACGTGTCCTCAATTATGCGCATCCTCCTCTAGTAAGAATGTCGAATACGTTTGTGTTACCAGGAGAGGACGCACCAGAAGAGATCATTTTGGAAACAAAATCAGGAATTTATATCAAAAATGCTTTTAATGGAGACGTAAATATGATTACTGGTGAATTCAAAATTCATGTTACTGAAGGCTATCTTATCGAAGACGGTAAACTAACCTCACCAATAGCGCCTTCTATATTAGAAGGGGACGGCCGTAAGCTGCTTCGTTCCATTGATCGAGTAGGAAATGATTTTCAGATCCATGCAGAAGTAAGAGGTGGATGTGGAAAATTAGGACAATCACCTTTACCCGTTTCGGCCGGTTCCCCGACTGTAAGAGTACTCAACTGGGAAGTGCAGGCAATCGACTCATGAGCAAATATGCGGATTATTATGGAACAGAACTATTCCAGAAATCATGGGTCATGACCGAGATTGAGTCTCTTTATTCCGAGAGAAAAGGATGCGGAGGAGCGCTACGAAGGTGGGTGGAAGATCGATTCTATTCATGTATTCGCCCTTTATCCAATTATACGGATGTGAAAAATCAAGATTGGATTCATTGGGCTTGTGATAGCGGAGTAGCAGGGTCTGTACCGCAACGATCTGATGAAACAAATATAAATCAACCCTGTTTGAACATGCACCAGCCTATCTCAAACCACACTATAGATCATATTTTGCGTGAAGGAAAAGAAATCATATATTCAATTCCTGACCTTATCGTGAGTCCGACTCTTTTTTTTGAAGCGGAAGAGAAAGCCGTTTTTTATCAAGATACGGAGGGAAGAGAACTCGAGAAACGAGAAGCTCAACATACTGTATCTATTTTGGTTCAAGGGAAATCCCGAAGGGCCAGTACGACATTCTCTTTTCGTTCCATTGCAGATTTAGATTGGCACTTACAGTGTGAACAGTTAAACGTTCAACTGCAATCTCGAGCAGATGGTCCAAGCAGAAGCGCAGAACATTCACGCATCATATTAACGGAGCAGGGGACAGAAGAGCTGCTCAAAGCTCTTGGAAATCTTTTTATTTCTGACTATATGGATGCAAATGTACCTGTACTTTGGCAAAAACAAGGGAAAAGAATTGCAAGTCCCACATTCACATTAACGGATTGCGCTCACATCCCTGACTTGCTTAGAAGTTCGACTTTCGACGATGAAGGAGCCATCTGTAGGGACGTTGCGATCATCAAAAAGGGCGTATTTAATGAAGCCTTGCATTCACTTTCTTCATCAACTAAACATAAACAGATGGCCAATGGCCGAGCATTTCGCAAAAATTATCAAAGTACACCCAAAATCCAATACACAAACTTGAAGGTAGAAGAAGGTACTCTTTCGACAGAACAAATGATAAGTAAAAAGCTATCCGATTTTGTACTAAACCGCAGCTATGGTGGACATATTCGAGGCGGCAAACTCATCTTTGAAGCGGAAGGCTGGAGAATTCACAATCACCAATTAGCGGAGAGATTATCACAAGTCCGCATTGAAGCACCTTTATTTCAGATGTTACGTTCAATTGATCCAGCGACAGATGGATATCATCTTACATGTAGTAAAGGATTTATATCTCCATCTTTGTATGTAGAAAACGTATCTGTATTCTATTAAAGGGGTGAGAAGATGAAGGTAATGAAAAGCGACAAACACGACCTGCTCAATTGGATAGACCAAGGAGCACTGGATCAGTGGTTCTCCGCTTGTCCAAGTGTTACGGGCCGGGAACATCAAGAACTCCCTTCTTTAGATGGAAGAGTGGCCATTCTGATTCAACTACAAGAGGACACATACACGCCTGCTCATTTACTTTATAAAATGTGGGACGTTTTAATTCATCCTTACATCGGAAAAAGTATTCAATTGCAACATGCCTATACCCCTTTGCATCAGGCTCTTGAAGAGGATGAGACAGGCTGGTTGACGCCCCTTCCAGCTCACTCAATGGATCGACAATTCTCAACTAACATGGAGAAAATACTGCGTATAGCCAATGATATGGTAAGTTGTTTGCTTGAAATTCGTGCGCAAACGCCTGAAATACAAGTCCCTTGGATTCTACAATTAAATGTCTCATGCCTGGATAAGGTAAGTTTGATATTTCTACAAAGGCTAATTGTTCGGACAAAAGACCTTCCGTTTGGTATCGCAACATATTACTTCAACCAGGAAAACATTCCATGTAAAGATCAAAACGTAAATCAGCTCATCCAGATCCGTGTAAAGGATTTTTACAAATCACTAGGTGTAGACCACTTAAAGGAAACGTCCATAATCAGATCATCCTATGAACCGTACCCCTTATTAAATCTATCTTTAGAAAAAGCACTTGTTTGGTGTGACGGATATGCAGTATTAGCACATGCTAACGAAGCACTTGACAAAGCAGTGAACGACGAAGAAGAGGCTGAAGTTTTATTTCTTGTCATGCGTGCCTATCTTTTTGAGAGGCAGCTCTCTGCAGCAGAATCAACGTTGCAAAAAATCACTCAAGCCCATAAATATTCAAACGATATTCGTGCAAGAGCAGCGATATATGATGCGTTGTTATTAGCGAATCATATCAAACGTCCTGAAGATGCCATTCACGTTGTGAGAAAAGGGATATCTTTTCTTCGTGGAAGGAACGATGAATCAGCCATTAGAGAAATGGCTTGGTTACATAATGTAGAAGCTTTAACTTATTACAGGCTTCAGCAACTGCCTCAGGCAGCGAAATCATTACAACAAGTTAAAGAATACATTAAGCAGCTAGGCGAGGAAGATGCAGCCCTGCTCTCGTCTGCATATGCCCAGAATTCAAGCTACCTTTACGAAGCTATCGGGAAAATAGATGCAGCGAAACAAGCCCAGCACATATTCATCCATAAAAATGCAGGACAGGAAGACCGTTTTCTGCTCCCGCACTGGTTCCGCATAGGATTTCTGGCAGGAAAGAAGGGAGAACTCGACCAAGCGCTAAGTTGGTTAGACAAAGCGTATCAAGCTTGTAACCGGTTATCTGACTCTTACATGCAAGAATGGATTGCCAGAAGCACAGCATATCTATTACTTCAGTCCAGGGAGATGGATCGAGCAGCATTATGGCTTCAAAGAAGCGCAGATCTGTGCCAAAAAATTCATCTTCTGCCAGAGTGGATATCTATCTCTACAGCTTTAAGGGCAGTCCGCCAAATCACTGGTGTATCAGAAGAACTGTCGGAATCAACAGTCAAACGAAACGTGATTTTATCCCCTTCTCAATTGAGAATTAGAAAAAAACAACTAGAACAGATCGAAAGAGGGGAGATTGAAATCTACCAGATCGTCCCGAAACCGAATTCAAGATTCTTTTATCCTTTTCATCATTTTTGGTTTTAAGGGAGGCACTTCATTTGTCAGAGATCATACCTTTACGCAAAAATAGAAGTTTTAATTTTTGGGTATCTGCCCAAATTGTTTCACCCATTGCAGAGAGTTTCTCCACGATTTTAATAACCTGGACGATTTGGAAAGAGTCCAATTCGACTACACTTTTGGCTTTAACCTTAATCCTTACGACCATCCCGCAAATTATCTTTGGAATGGTCGCTGGAGTGGCAACAGATCGTTTTAACCGCAAAAAAATTGTGATGTTTTGTAATGCCATAAGAGCTGTGCTCATGGTTGTAATGGGACTTTTAGCTTTTTCTAGCCTCTTAAATGAAATCATTTTTATGTTGGCTTCGTTCATATTAGGTTTTCTGCGTTTATTTGCGATGACCGCATACAGAGCTGCCATGCCGGGTATCGTTCATAAAGAGCAATTAATGAAAGCCAACTCCATAACGAACAGCGTGAGAATGGGTTTTTGGCTCATTGGACCGTTATTTGCTGGATTCTCATTAACGTTACTTAGTACGGGACAAATTATGATTATGAACGCTATTCTATTTATAATTTCTGTATTTTTACTTCTGCCTGTGCAGATTAAGCAAGTGAAAGTGGAGCATAAGAACAAAAATCTGTTCAAAGATTTAGGCGTCGGATTAAAACTGGTATCCCAAGATCGACTAATCTTCTCCATTTTTATTACGTTTGCTGCATTTACCTGTTTTGGTCGGGGGATTGCCCACCTAGGTAATCTGATGGTTTCAAATGAAATTGGCTTAGACTCTTCGGGTTTTGGTGTTCTTTCGAGCGCCGATGGGTTTGGATACCTGATTGCAGGCATTATTATGGCTCGTCTTGCCATTAAGAACAAATACCGTACAATGATGCTTGCTTGGCTGGGAGGCGGAATCGCATTTCTTTTCATGCCGTTTAGTGACTCCATCTGGCTTCCTCTGATCCTATTATTCATGGTAGGGATAACTCAACCCTTCGTCGATGTTCCTTTAGTTACTTTAGTACAACAAAGAGTGGCAGATGAACACCTAGGTAAAGTTTTTGGATTTCATACAGTAACGATCTGGATCGGGGAATTTATGGCTTATGCGTTATTTGGATATCTGTTTGGAGCTTTCACACCAACTATGGTCTATGCAACTTCCGGTTTTATCGTAGGACTTCTGGCAATCGGAATGTTAATCTTTGGTCGAATCAGACTAAACAATGCGAAAAACAACATTCATCAACCAGAAAGTATGACGAAGGACATCAGTAATTAGGAGGTGCAATAATGACATTAGAAATGACAGCAGATCCTACACGAAAACAGTTAGACCGAGGAGAATGGCGTTTCTTCCCACATGTCATTCTTCGGAGTGCAGGATTTCCTTTACATTGGTTACAACAACTTTCTTTTCTAAAAACATCAGCATTGATTTATGAAAAGAAACAGCAAGAAGCCAAGTGTAAAGAAGCGCTTAAGGATTTTAAAGCCGCACTAAGAAACATGCCTGAATTGACAAATCGACAACGAAAGAGATTACATCGCCAACTGGATATGTACACCTGGCCAGCAGGTGAGGGAAGTGATGAACTACTAGGTAAGATTGAGAATCGTCGGCTCATGGAAACAAAAGAATTATTCGATACATTGAAGGAAATATCCGATCAAATAAACACGGTCTTTGCAGACGAGTTAAGGAGAAATCGCCGACATTTGCAACAAATATTTATGGAAAATGAAAATCTTCAAGAAGCGACCTATCTGTCATCTCCGAACGCATATGAGACCGGATTACATTTGTTCATAAACAGTGAGCTAGATTCATCTCGTGCTAACAGCCAGCGAAAAAAGGAAAAGATGGCCACGAAATATTTACAGAGGTTTACTTCAAAGAATGAAACGGCGAGTTTCTATGGGCCTTCTAACTACGGTGTGTTTACATCTCAACCTGGCCGGCTAGATGTCCGTGTTAACGGTAAAATACAGCGCCGATTATTTCTTGCTTACTGGGCAGTACAGAGCTTAGCTGACAAAATTGCAAATGATATACATGTGCAGCCATATCTGAAACCCAAACTCAGCCCATTTTTGAAAAGAGAAAATACACAGCTCAGACAAGTAGCAACGGACAAATTGCTTCGGCTTCCAAACTTATATCAACAAATTATTGAAGAGAGCAACGGAATAAAGAACGTTAGTGAGATTGCTCATGTTCTAGATTTGCCTTTAACCGAATGTCTGTCACGAATTTTGAAATTAAAAGAAAAACGTGTCCTGGTTCTGGAGGTGGATTTCCCCACTTCAGTATTTGAAACGTTTCACGAATTAAAAGAATGGATCCATCAGCTGCCCAATGACTGTGCTTCGAAGGCGGCCTGGCAAGAAATTGCCCATGAATGGTCTGACCTTTTAAACGAATGGAATCATAGCAGCACCTTTGAACAACGTCGAAAGCTGCTAAAATCACTTGAAATCTCCTTTGAAAAACATATCGGAGTTTCTTCTAGAAAAGATCAAGGAAAGCATTATAGCGACAGAATGATCGTATATGAAGAGGCTCATGGAGATGTAAGCACTTGTCTGATTGGACAGGATTTAAAGGAGCAATGGAAAGCGCAATTAACCCCTATTTTCCGTTTATTGACTTGCCGTGCTGGTATTGAACACCAGGCATTCACAACGTTTGCCTATGAACAGTATCAGAAATTTGAGAGCAAACCTAACTTTCTTTCCTTCGCACTGCATATGCAACAATGCAAACAGGATGCACTGGAGTACGTAAACAAAGAACTTCAGGCATTTGATCATAAGCTAGTCACAATGCTACAAGGAATTCCCCTAGATTCAGACAAAATCAATGTTACAGGAGAGGAGATTGAACGATTTTGTTCTCAATTTCCTTCAACAGATTTGGCTTTATTCAGCCCGGATGTAATGATGGCGGCGCCTAATGCGGAAGCAATAAATGAAGGGCAATATCAATTGGTATTGGGTGAAGTTCACAGTGGTATACAGGTATGGAGCGTGCTTGACTCCGTTTATCCTGAAAGAGATCAACTCAATGCGGAGATTTATCATCATTTAGGTGACCGTTTACAAGCCCTTTGGCTTGAACATGTAGGGCCAAGAGCACCCGGGAAGACGTTTAGGCCAGAACTAAGCGGGGGCATAACTATTGAAAACCTAGGTCGCTCCATGAAATCGCATGATGAAGTACGAGCGGTTTCCGAATTAGATCTAGTCTATGATGATCGCTTTTATATTGTAGAATCCGGACATAAAAAGATTATGGACCTGGAGACGGATGTTGAACCTCTTAATCAGATCTTTAGTTTCCCTTCCGTCAAGTCGTTTTCGCTTCATATGGGTGAACATACGCCCCGGATTGAGATTAATGGGGTCGTTTATCAGCGTGAACGCTGGAAACTAAACAGTCAAGAGATTCTAACGAGTGCGAGTGATCAAGACACAAACGATGAGTTGCTTATTGAATGGGCCATAGAGTTCAAAGAAACATATTCGATGCCTCGCTATGTGTATGTGAGGGGAGATCGCGAGCCTAAACCCATTTTCGTTGATTTCGAAAATTTTTTCACCTTGGAATTACTGATCCAGCTTCTGAAGAAAAATGAGCTTGTAGTGATATCGGAGATGTTACCATCAGCGGATGATCTATGGTTTGAACGTCATGACAGCAAGTATACTTCGGAATTCCGGTTCAGTGTCATATATGAGAATCTGACCTAGCAGTATAACGTTAAGGTTAGGAGGAACTTATGAGAGAGAACTTTGATATATGTGTTATAGGAGGCGGCGTTATCGGTCTATCTATCGCCATTCATGCAGCGCAAAAGGGAGCGAAGGTTGTCATCGTAGAGAAAGGACAACTTGGTCAGGAAGCATCGGGAGGCCGTGCTGGCTTGTTAACTACTGTCTCCGAAGGATCAAGTGAGGAACATCCTTACGCTAGATTATCCAGAGAAGCACTTCAATATCTTCTCCATTGGATACCTGAACTTCAAAGCAAAACACAGATCAGCAGCGGACTGGTTCAACAGGATTTATTGCGACTGTCCATAAATCACGAAGAGACCTCAATTCTTGAGGATACCTTTCAGCTTCAATCCGCAGCTAATCCGGGGACAACCGTACTGAGCGCTGAAAAAGCTAGAGAGATCGAGCCTTTGCTATCTCCCCATATTCAAATGGCAGTCCGCAGTCCAGGAGAATACCATGTAGACCCGGTACAATATTCTCATGCCTTAGCAAAAATGGCGAGGAAGTTAGGTGTAACGATCAAAGAACAGACCGAGGCTGTTCAGCTAATTCAACAAAACCAAAAACTGCACGGAATTTTAACGAATCACAATGATCAGATTCGAGCTAAAACGACTGTATTGGCTGCTGGAGCATGGTCTGCTTTACTTGCAAGATGGGCCAAGCTAAAGCTTCCCGTTTATCCTTTAAAAGGGCAGATCATCGTACTAAAACAGGGAAATATCGATCTGAACGTTATGATTAACACTTCCAGAGGCTATATTCTCTCAAAGCCAAATGGCACTGTTGTGTTGGGAGCAACCAACGAAAGAGAGAAATTTAACAAAGCTATTACTCCAAAAGGGTTGGAACAATTGCTCCCCTTATTTGACTACGTGCCTGAGCTTAAACGTTGCGAAATACAGGAATTATGGGCTGGACTTCGACCTGCTACCTCTGATGGACAACCGATTATTGGAGCTGTCCCTGAATGGGAAGGATTTTATCTAGCGACCGGCCATACAAGGCATGGTGTCCTGCTTAGCGGTATAACGGGACATCTAGTAACTCAGGAATTGGAAATGAACAAAACTCCCAATCTGCTGAATGCGTTCGGCTTCGAACGGTTCACAGCTGCAGGAATGAGGTGAAATCGGTGATGTGGTCTTTTTTATCGGATTATATTGTACGCAGTACTGGATTTCCTCAACATCTGATGGACACGCTTTTATTTTCAGAGACAATAAATCAAATTCAACATACAACTCAGCTTAGAGAGAAATTAGAAAAAGAACGGGAATGGTTTCTCACTACTTTTGATAAATGGGTTATTGCAGCACAACACATCTACCCTCAGGGAGATCCTGTGTTTAAAACGTTATACAACGTAAAAAAACGGATCACGAAATATGCTCCTTTATTAACTTATGACTGGCCTCACAATCTGCCTCCCGGGGAAGCATGGCTTAGAGAATACGAGAAACAAAGAGCAACACTAGTGAAGGAAGAAGAAAAGACCTTACATGTTCTGCATGAAGAGAAAAATAGGAAAACAATCCAGCTGCGATTCCTATTAAACCTACCAGACATCCAAGAAGCCATCGCCCATTCAAACCCTGAGGTATGGAATTCGTTGAACAGCTATCTTCAAAAAGAGACGAGTTCAATGAAACCTTCCAGAAGACGTTATGAAGAACGAACCTACATTAGTTACTTACAGCGGTTTTTGTTCAAAAATGATACGACCAGTTTTTTTGGCCCATTAAATTACGGATCTTTCAAAGAACAAAATCAGAATATTGGTTTGACAAGAACGGGACACATCCCTAGCCAACGACGAACATTTCTTGCCTATTGGGCGGTCGAGTCTTTAGCTCATCAAATCAATCGCGAAGAGACGTGGAGCCGGTTTTTCCCACTGTCTTTACATGATAGTTTTTATCTGGACGAAACAGGCATTGTGCATGCTCAGAGTGGTAAAAAAATAGGAACCCGAACCGAAATCATTAAAATTTTACAACAATGTGACGGACTGAAATCAGCGAACGACCTACTCGGTAACCATTCGGCTGCTGTTTTAAAACAGATGGAACTCTTGATCAAGAAAGGTATCGTCATTCGAGGGTTCAGATTGACACCTTCTACACATCATCTACTTGAAGACTTAATTGAATTCGTTGAGAAGTTACCCGAAAGCTCTCGGAAAGAAAGCTGGCTACTACATTTGAGTCAATTTAAGAAGTGGCAATGGGAGTACAGTAACGGAAACGCGGAAAGTAAAGTGAAGATTATTCAACAAGCCGGCGAACTTTTTAAAAATCTCACAGGTATGGAGCCATATCAATCATCAGGGAAAAATTATGCGGATCGTAGTTTGTATTGTGAAGAATGCGCAGGAGATGTGACCCAGTTCATTTTATCCGAAAAAATAAAGGAAGATTTAGAACAGCGTATATCCCCTTTGTTAGATTGGGGCTGGACACTGGCTAATCAGAAGAAGAAATTGGCACAATCTCAAGCCAGGCAGCTGTTCAAGCAATTAAGTAACGATTCGGGGTCACAACAAGTTCCTTTTTTAGTATTTTTACTTGCTCTACAGCAGCAAAGATTTCAATTAGAGGTAGAGGGGGCATCGCCTTCTGAACTCTTGAAGAAGTGGGTTGATGAAGAGGAACTGCAACATAGTAGGGTCGTTGAACTGAAGGAGGAATGGGTGGAAAACGTCATCGATCTTCCAGAAGCAGAGCAGTATCTATGTGTTACGTCCCCAGACGTCATGATTCAAGCCAAAAGCATAGATGAAATCAATAAAGGAAACTTCCAGTGGATCATTGGCGAGGTTCATTGGGGAACACAAGGGATGAGTAATTTGCTTTATTATCATCCGAATCGTGATCCATGGATCAAAGAGGTCAAACAGGCTATCGAAAGCTTGCCTAACGGAAAGCATATTGTAAATGTGGTTTTAAAGCAGAGAGCCGGAAAAAATTTCTTTCTAGAAATTTTCAATCGAAGTATTACACTCATGGGTTATTCGGCGAAAAACAAAGATGACGTGTTGTCGTTTAGCCAATTATATGTGGTCGAAGAGAACGGGGAACTATTGATTCGGGGTATACATCATGAGCGGATTATTCCACACATGGGAGAACCAGACGATTTGGTATCGCTTGTTTTCTCTGAACCTAATGTTGTCGTACCCAAATTTAAACTTCCTGGGCATACACCACGGATTCTGTTTCGTGACATTGTACTGCAGCGTGAAACATGGACCATGTCAACCGAAGAATGGCACAGCATTTTGACAGCGGATGAGAATAAGCGTTTTATAGAAGCCTGGCTCTTAAAGGAGAAGTATCAACTTCCTGATGAGGTATTTGTGCGTCTGGAGAGCGAGTTAAAGCCGTTCTATATTCATTTCAAAAATTATTATCTAGTTGATTTGTTACTTAAACATCTGGTTCCAGAGCAGAATGTAACCTTCAGTGAATTACTGCCGAACCGAGACTCTACTTGGTTTGAAAATGAGAAGGGAAGCTATTGTTGTGAACTCAGGGGCATTATGATTCGCCCTCCCATAAAGCAGAACAGCCTTAAGGAGGAACTTCAACATGCTGTTATCCAATCATGAGAAGAAGTGGACGTTGATGGATAGAATGATCCTTCGAACGACAGGTTTTCCTTTTGACATGGTGGAGAGATTAAATTCACAAAAAGTAGTCGTTTCACTAGAGCGTTGGGAAGATATTCAACAGCGTAAAGAAGAGTTGGCCAAACGGTATCTTCAAACCATTTACGATCTGATGATGAGTTGGGAATGGAGTCAGACGGAAAACGAGCAACACCACCACCAAGTGAACAAGGTTAGAAAGTACTTTTTTAAAAGAACCCCTGTTCCCGGCGAAATGGTGCGTTGGTGGTTATCCAGAAACTACCCGAAAAAATGGAGGGAAATCCCTGTTTTGTGGAATGCTCTTTTTGAAGAGGAATCACGAGTTGAGTTAGAGGCAAAGGAGAAATTTGAACAAGAGTTCAGCAAAATAAGAGCAGGTCTTAAGGAAATTGCAGAAGATTCCCGTTTTCAGGAAGCAGTATATTTTAGCAGTCCGTCTGCTTATGAAGCATTGGAGAGGCACTCCAAGTTATGGCAACATTCTGGTAGGGAAGGCCCCTCTTTGAATAAAGAGGTTCGCAAAAATGAATCTTTAATCTTTGGTTATTTGCAGCGTTTTTGTACGAAAAACGATACAACCAGTTTTTTTGGGCCGATTAACTACGGGCGATTTGAACAAAAGAATGGTCGTTCGTTAGAAATACAGCATACAGAGGGAAGAACATTACAGAGAAAAGCAGCTACTTTTAGTCAATGGTGCATACGTGCAATGGCTTCAAAAATCAGTAGTGACCCTGCTGTTCTGAGACATATTGCTCCTAGTAAAAATCCGTTAGTTACCATGGTAGACAACAGACTAAAGTATCACTTCACGGACAAAACAAGGGTTCTTCCAGAAGTCTATCTCTCTCTATTAGAACGAATCGACGGTCAAACGCAACCACATGAGTTAGCCCGCTTAATAGATGAGCCCATTGAAAAAATAGATTACATGCTTGCACAACTCAAAAAAATTGGAGCGATTCGGCATGAGGTTGAGCTTTGTGCCACAAGGGTCCCATTACTAGAGGATTTAAAACGAATTGTAGAACAACTACCTCCGGATGCTCGAAATCGTTGGGCTTCGTTAGTGGAAGAAGCTGTAACACTGAGAGATCAATTCGAAGCTTCGGCATGGCCTGAAAAAGCCCGTATTTTTGAAGC
The DNA here is from genome assembly GCF_057597225.1 of Paenibacillus sp. NN59. Taxonomy (NCBI): domain Bacteria; kingdom Bacillati; phylum Bacillota; class Bacilli; order Caryophanales; family Paenibacillaceae; genus Paenibacillus; species Paenibacillus sp. NN59. The sequence goes on from NZ_CP199678.1 coordinate 3,477,012, forward strand.
AACGGAAACGTGGTTTGGTTCGTGGCATGAAGATGAAGTTCGCCGTAAAGCGGGTACGCTCTATGGTGATCGGTTGATTCTTACCGAAGATTGTGTTGGCAGTGTAACCCATTTACAGATCGGCGGAGAGCTCTATAAACGGCTATATAATCAAAGCGTTCTCGTATTGGAATTTTTAAAAATCCCTGCAGCCTTGCGCTGGTTAGATTATCAGGAAGCCGCTCTTCTTGTTTTTGAAAAATTAAGAGGGGAGAGGGACTCCATATCTTATACCGAGATCATTCAGAGCCTGGATAACCCTGGCGTAACTTTTGTTTCATCAAGAGTGAATGAATTTGAAAAAAAAGCAAGTTCAGTACTCCAGGAGACGACCGAGGGGTATGTGCTTGATAAGCATCAAGTAGAGCAGTTCATTCGAGAATATGAAGAAATCATAAATCAGGTGTATTCACATGCGCCATTTAGTTTTCCTAGCCCGGATCTCATGATTGCTGCCCATTCAGTAAGGGATCTTGAAGAGGGTGCCTATCAAATTGTATTAGGAGAAATACATGATGACTGGAGTACGATTTATGATGGTGTGTTCGGCTTCTTTCATCCCGAAAATGAGAAAGTGAAAAAAGAGATGCAGGATTTTATATCTGCTTTGCCTGTATCATCTCAAATGTCTAGTGTTGTTTCTAACCGGCGCCATAAACATGTCACCCCGGAGTTACCTGGTTGGACCATTGAACTCGCATCGAAATCCACCAAAAGCAGGGAACAGGTTATTCCTATTGGCGAAGTGAATGTTGTCAAACAAGGAGCACATCTAACTCTTGAATATCAAGGGAAGGAAATCATCCTTTATCCCGGAGATGTCAGAACAGTAGCTCATGGAGCATTCTCTTTACCCCGAATCATTTCGATTAACCTATTGGATTCGCTGGATCGAACAATGTTACCTCGAATTTATGTTGGAGAAATGGTGTATCAACGAAAAAAATGGAAGATCAACACACGAGATTATCAAAGCCAGACTGTACCATCTGGATATGAACTTCTAAAAGAAGGTTACAAGTTCAAGGCTGCTCATCATCTTCCAACGCAGTTCTTTGTAAAGTGGTCGAATACTGAGAAGCCGGTATTTGTCGACATCCGAAATTACTGGGCTTTAGATTGGTTGTTCCGGATCATGAAAAATACTTCTTCTATTGAAATTACGGAATTCTTGCCTGCAGCAGACCAGCTATTCCTGGAGGGTGGACACGGTAAGCAAACCTGTGAATTCAGAATGGGATTTACATACTCCCATCATCCATTTTCAACAAATTTAGAGGGTGTGTTAGCTAATGAATCTGTTAACAGATAATTCTAAAAATACTTCGTCGCATGAGCATGATTTTTTCAGTGGTTGGCAGTGGTTTGGGCATTTCGTTTTGAGAAGCACAGGTTTCCCTTTCGAATGGTTAGCTGAGTTAAGAATGGAGCAAACCTCACTCCTTTTAAACCAGGATTCCAATCAAGAGCGAGCGGAGATTGTCTTTGAAAAAGAATTCGCGGAGAAAAGAACAAAACTAAAATACTTTTTTGATACGGAAGACTTTCGGCAGGCTATCTTTATATCCAACCCAGATATGTATCAGCATATTGATCGATATATGCAACACTTTTCAGCTTCCCAAAGACCTTCCAAGGTAAAACGAATCGAAAAAAAACTATTTTCTTATCTCCAGCGGTTTTGCGCTAAAAACGAATCGGCTAGTTTTTTTGGTCCATTGAATTATGGAAAGGTAGATCGTGAAGAGCCTTGCTACTGGAATGGAGAATGGGATCATCGAAGCTATTTACAAGATAGAGAGTCCTTTATATCCTATTGGGCTGTTAAGGAGCTTATTAAAGCTGTGGCGGCTGAAAAGGAACTTAGTGCCTACGTCCCGTTGCATATTTCTGCCCGGACTATTTTAGAGAAAAATGAAATTCAAATCTCTTCAGAAAATCGAATCAAACTGCCTGCACAGTTGATGTCTATATTACGCTATATTCAGCAGTATTCACCATGTCTTGCGGAAGTCATGGAGGTACATTCGCATCTTGCACCAGCACAAATTAAAAAATGGATAGATCAACTCACCTCCAAAGGAATTTTACGAAAGGAATGGGTGATCCCATCCACATTGGTTCATCCCATTTCTATGTTTTTGAAACAGCTTCGAGCTCTGCCAGATAACGAAGTGAAAGAAAAATGGTGCAGTGAATTACAGGAACTATGTGGAATAGCAGAGCAATTGGCCGAACAACCCATAACGTCCAAGATAGAATGGGTTCATAAACTCGAAGAGAAATTTGAGCAACTAACGGGTAAGCCAAGCAGACGTGGCAAAGCTTCTTTATATGCAGACCGGTTTGTTTATTACGAAGATGCTCACGGACATATTAAGCATTTTACTTTGGGAAATCCCTTTATTAAAGATTTGGAGTCCAAGATGTCAGGGGTTCTGAATCTGAGCGCAGCATACGGAGAAGAAGTGTGGAACCACTACCAGCAGCTTGGGAAAAATGTGTTCGAAAGAATGGAAACGGTAGATCGTGAAGGCGTTCCTTTTTCTAAATTTATAGAGCAATTAAGAGAGCACTACCCGGATATACCCACTTTGCCGTCATTTTCGCTTACACAGCATTTGAGAGAAATGGTTGAAGAGAAGGGTTCGGAGTTGCAACAAGTCGAACTATCTTCCAAATCCATGCAGATCAAACGTTCCAATCGTTCATTATACGCTCTACCGGATCTATTTCTTCAGGCCAGGAATACAGAAGATTTACAAACCGGCAACGTACAAATCATTCTGGCCAAGCTGCATCATCATTTATTGATGAATAATTGGATGACCTATTTTTACAGAGAAAAAGAAAGTCTGGAGACAGAGCTGGTTCAACTATTGGAGCAGATGGATCAGACGGATGGTACTACGCTGGCCGGAATTGAAGTGATGCGCAGAAATAAAGCCTTTTATGATTATCCATCCAAAGTCATTGAGATCGCGGAGAAGCCCGCGCAGGGTAAGCCATCCTTCCACTTGTCCGAATTAGTTGTAACAACAAATGATGAAGGACATCTCATTCTTATGAGAAAAGGCAGCTTGGAGCAAATAGAGCTTTACATCCCTCTGGCCGATCAAGTATTTTATTTGCCTTTTGCAATATTTAGTAAACCTATGCTGCTTCATGTTCCTATATCTACTGGAAAACATACACCTAGAATCGTGATTGATGGTGTAGTTTATCAACGAGAACGTTGGAGCTTTGAAGCAGAACCCTTGGATCTAACCTTTAAAGGTTTGCATGGCCTTGAATTAATGAAGAAAAGCGAGGAATGGAGAATAAAAGAAGGCCTTCCTGAAATCATTTATATGAAAGGATCTAACGTTAGGAAACCTTATTTTATTGATTTCAAAAATTACTTTTCTCTTGAACTGATGCAGCAGATTTTAATGGACAATGACAATGTGATGATTGAAGAGATGCTTCCGGGCCCGAATCATCTATGGTTGACCTCAAACAAAGGAAGCCATTCTTGCGAGCTCAGAATGGGTGTTTACAAAATCGGAACAAAGGAGGAGGAAGACCATGTATAAAGATCCTTCTACCCTTGTTACGCATGAAGAAATCAGAGTCTCTATTTCCTTCGAAGAGAAACTGTTCCATTCATTCTACGGGTTAAAGGAATGCTGGTGGCAACTTCGAGACGTTGTTGAGAACCATCACCCCGAGTTGAAGCGACGATTCTCAGCAGAGTTACAATTTTTATTCCCAGAAGAATCGTTTAACGAGCGTATAGACCCTTTAGAAGCGCTGGCTGCAGGTTCTTCCGAAAGAAGGTTATCCAAAGAATCCGAACAGATTTTTCGCGTCGTCTGGGGCATATCCAAGTTAATTCAGTTTGTAAGTTATCACAGTCCTCTACAAATTCGTTTTTATAACCTAGCAGAGGCGGACCGAGTTAGTCTTCAATTTATCAGTTATCTTTCTTCATTGAAGGGAAACATGAGACTACGAATACATGTTGGCGAGGTTCCAGCAAGCTGGGATGAAGAATGCAAACTTTTGCGCTTTGAACTTCTGCAGTTATGGAAGAAGAGCCTATATAAGATTGATGAAATTGAAGCCCCATTTGAACAAGTAACACAGAGTAGGTCTTTATCCTTCGATGAAAAAGTCTCGTTATCCTGGTTTCAGCATCGTGAATCCAGCGACACTTACGATATTGAGGAAACCATTCAGCGGTTGGTTATGGATGGGAATTATGAAGCTGGTCTGGCACTGATTCAAGAAGGACTGCAACAGATTAGCGATAAGGAACGCCTAGCAACCTTTTGGATGAAAAAGGGGCTTGTATACGCCTTCATTGGCAACTACAACAGGGCAATAGCTTGTTACAAACATCTATTTTTACTCTCGATGAATGCTCAGAAACGAACTGCAACCTGCATGTACCTGGCTCTGCTCTCTAGTAAACGACTGGATCAGGAAGACGAAGCACAGTCTTGGATTAATAAAGGGATGCAAGAGGCCGAACAGTTGGAAGGGAAAGAAGCCGATATTGAAAAGGGCTGGCTATTTAATGTCCGTGCATTGTCTGCTTTCCGGGAAAAGAACTACCTTGAGGCTTTAGAGTACAGTCAATCTGCTCTGAAACGAATTAAGAACCATCAAGCAGGAGATGCACTTCATTTAAAAATTAATGTTATTTCTAATTTAAGTGTACTTTTTGAAAAAATGGGATTGAGCGATAAAGCACTGGCGACTTGGCAAAAATTCGACCAATTCATAACCCGTGGCACAACCGCAGCGTTTAGCAAAACTTATTATTTCCGATTGGGAGCACTCCTTGTAGTGTCCGGTCAGCAAAAAGAGGGTATTGCACACATCATGCAAGCTTATGAAATTGCAAAAGGGATTGACGACGTGTTCCATGCCGCCTTTATTGCCCAGGAGCTGGCGATCTATGCCTACAATGACAATAATTTCGATCAAGCTGTCCACTGGCTGGAACAGTCGGCGTCTATGGCAATTGAGTTTGGTGATGAGGAGATCGCTTCGCTGCAGAGGAGAAGAGTCGAGATATTACAACAACATGATTCCATGATGATAAAACCACAATTGGATCTGGGTTTACCGATTACGAAAATCGGTCGTCCCTTTTATCCGATCCATATTCCTAATCCGTTAATCCAACAGTAACTAGAATACGATGTTTGGAGGTATGAACAGGATGGATATCAACGAAAATTTGGACTGGACGTTTGTATCAAAATTGGTTGTCAGAAAAACGGGGTTTCCTTTTGAAATACTAGAGCAGCTCCACTGGAAAGAAACTATGCAGCAGTTAATCGTTGTCACTTCCTTAGACAAAGATAAAGAATTACTAACGGAACAATTATTACGTGACATCATTCCTCGGTCCGTCAAACTGTATGCCGAACAGAACCAAAAATCGATCTTACACCTCCTGTCCCGAATTCGGAAATATCTAGCAAAAAATGTGATACGAAACCGTGAACTGGAGGAAGTGAATCAATTCTTTCCTTCGGATCACCCTATGCGTAAAGGTTTGCAGAGATGGCATGATGTTGATCTGCTTATCCATGAAACTATAAGAGGGGCTGAGGATAAATTTCTTGAAGAACTAAAGATGAATAGGCAACAACTTCAGAAAATATTTCAAGATCCGTATTTAGCAGAAGCCGTATATATCTCTAATCCGGATGTTTTCAATATTTCCTATCCTCGTTTTATGACACATCGGGACTATGAGAGTCGACCTTCGAAAATTAGAACACTGGAAATGCGTTTTTATTCTTATTTGCAACGTTTTTGTTCGAAAAATGATACCGCCAGTTTTTTCGGACCAATGAATTATGCAGAGTGGGATATGGAATCGCATGAACCAGTGCATTATGAAGCACACTCGGGCAAATTCGCAGAGCGCATCATCCATTACTCCTTCTGGATGGTCAGAGAGCTCGCCAAAGGTATGACAGAAGAGCAGGAGATCCAAAACTTTCTGATTCCCAGACTGCACCCGATGTGTACACTCCAACAAAATAAACTGTTCTTTTTACACCTGAATAAAGAGGTCTTACTCCCTCCAAAGTACGAAAAGATTGTCCAGGAAATATCGAATGAGGAGCAAAATCTGCATCAATTGTCAGCAAAATTGGGTCTGAGTATTCCTCAACTTACGAGGTACATCAAACAATTGGCTGATAGAAACATCGTTCTTTTTGAAATTGAGATTCCTTCTACCATTTTTGATCCGTTAAATTACTTGTATTCATGGTTAAAGGATCTTCCGCTAAACAACGGCAGTAAGAGAAAATGGCTCGACATATTGGAGCAGTTTATCCATTTGAAAAAAGAAGCATTAGCGAAAGATTTAGATCATCGTCAAGATGTCACCGGTCGTATGGAACAACTTTTTGAAGAAGTTACTCGTTCCTCGGCACGGCGGAGCCAGGGGCAAATGTATGCGGATCGAACGTTATACTATGAAGAATGTAAGGGAACCATTGATAGGCTGTCGTTTGGACAGAATTTCTACGATGATTTTATGGAAAGGCTCAAACCGGTTCTCGATTTAAGTGCCGCCTACGGTGATGTAATGAGGGATTATTACCAAACCATTGCACAACGTATCTTTGAAAAAATAAAAGACAATCGAACTCATATTCCATATTCAGAATTTATATATCAATCCCAAGCCTTATTAGCTGAAGCCAAGGTTGACCTTTCTTTTACTGCATTAGACCAATTTCATACGCTGCTTGATGAACTGGTTCAAATTCGGCAGGAAGGTTCAATCGCTCACATCACCTCTGAAGATGTCGAGCATTTTAAACGCTTCAGGAAATTTGAGGAGTGTCATACTTCTCCAGATGTCATGTTTTCAGCTAAGGATTTAGATGCATTATCAAAAGGAGATTACAAAATCATTTTGGGTGAGGTCCACCAATTTATTGCGATGTGGGGTTCACAACTTCTCTTTGATTCGAAAAGAGAGCAGGTAAATGAAGAGATTAATCACATGATTTCCGATATGCCCATGTACCAAAACCTCTCTGTCATTCTCAATACAAGGAGGCACAAAGGACTTATTCATGAAACTTTTCCAGGCACGATTATCAAACTATTTGGTACACCATCCACAAGAGCTCAAGACGTAGTGTCCATTCGTGATCTAGTTGTAACCTATGAAGATCGGGAATTGAAATTAATAGATCAGGATCAAAGACAGCTCTATTTATACAATAGCGGAGACGAGAACATTCATTTATGGGCTTTTGCTCCCTCACGTGTGAGTTCGCCTGTAGTCCGAATTTCGGAGCATACACCAAGGATTGAAATTAACGGTGTAATCTTTCAGCGCGAACGTTGGGAACTCGGAGAAGCAACTTTAGAAAGGCTGCGTAACGCCAAAGATGCGTTTGGCATTTTTGTTGAAATGCAACGTCTTCGTGAACAATACCAACTTCCAAGATATGTATTTTTTAAGGTAGATTCAGAGAAAAAGCCATTTTTCTTTGATTTCGAAAATTTCTTTGCGATCGAACTGCTCCATAGTTTACTCCAAAAAAATAAAGGTGTAACTTTCATTGAAATGGAACCCTCGCCCGATCATTTGTGGCTTAAAGATGAGGAGGGCAAATACTGTTTTGAGATGAGGGGAACTGTTTTTCAAAAAGGAACATCCGTATCCGAACGATTAGGAGGTGAGCGGTATCGTGACTCCAAAGTGGGAGCACTTTCCTGAATTTATTTTACGCTCAACCGGGTTTCCTGTGGAATGGATACAACAACTTCGCTTTGAAAAGACCGTTCAAACGTTTCATCAACGCTATGACATAGAGAGAGCTATAGAACAGGGTATTACCCAATTGAAGGAATTGGAACATGCCGACTCCATCTCAAACGCAGTACTTCCTTTTTGGAAAAAAGCTCGCAAAACGATGTCGAAAAGAAAACCAATACATCCGGAGCTCATCACAAGCCTTGAAACAGGTGGATTAGACTCAAACGTATTAGATGAATTAAAACGTTATCAAATAAATGTTGAACGTTTGGAAAGGGTCTGTGAAGAAAGTAATCAAGTATTCAAAGAGGAACTTTGTTTAAAACAACGTCAATTACAGGACATCTTTAAGAACGTGCGATTACAAGAGGCTGTTTTTCAACAAAGCCCATCCATGTATAAGAACGCATTATTACCCTATCTGCAGAATTCTCTAGAAAAAAGGAATGCAGATGTAAAGCGGACAGAGAGACAATTAATTTCCTATATGCAACGATTTTGCACAAAAAATGAAACCACGAGTTATTTTGGCCCTATTCAATACGGCAAATTAACAAATATTGACGAAGACGTGACATACACTGTTAGCGTTTCAGGACAAGAAAGGGAGCGGAGAACCTTTTTCCCCTACTGGGCAGTGTCCAGTTTAGTCAACGTCTTGAAGGTCAAAGAAGTGTTTAGACCCTATTGTAGTGTGAAATTATCTTATCTGCTTAACAAGGAAGGCTCCACACTTTATTTCCCTCATTCCGGGAAACGCATTACACTTCAGGAGCGTTATCATCCATTGATTGAGGGGCTTTCTCATGATTTTCAAACCATATTGGAGCTGACGGATCATTTACCTTGGACGTACGAAGAAACAGAACCAATGTTATCGAGGCTCGAAAGCAAAAAATGGGTTGACATTGAAATACCCATTTCCATTACGGAACCAGATGCCCTACGCAGTTTAAGAGAGTGGCTGAACAATCCAGTCTTACCCACACATCCAGAAGTAACCTTATGGAGACAAAGGATTAATTGGCTCTGGGATTTAAAAAATTCATATGCCTCATTTCCATTGGAAGAAAAGATGAATGCATTGACCCAACTGGAGCAGTCTTTCACGGAATGGACAGGGGAGAATCCTCGAAGAAGTGGTGGTGCTATATATGCAGACCGTACTCTTTTGTATGAAGAAAGCCACGGTCCATTAGATGAATTACAGATAGGTGGCACCATTGAAGCGGTTATTCGGGAAAGCGTACCTAAATGGCTCAATCTCTGCGCTAAACATGGCCAAGAAAAGTATGAGAAACAGCAAAAACTGGCGAAAGAGATATTTACCGCCCTATATCCGTCAGCAAAAGAAGTACCTTATCTGAAATTTATACAGGATGTTACTCAGCATCCTGAAGCTCAGATCTGGGAAAATCGATGGCAAAACATACAAACGGATACAGAGCAGCACGTGCAATCCTTTGTTCAAAAGAGCAATGACTTTGTTGTTGAGCTTCCTAACGATTCACCCTATGAATTTGATTCAGACCTCGGCTGGATTAACTCTCCCGACCTGATGCTAGCCAAAAAGAACGATGGTACTTATCAAGTTATACTCGGAGAAATTCACGATACCGTTATGATATGGGGATGGGCATTGCAATTTCATAATGATGAAGAAAATCTAACAGCACAATTAGAAAAAAAGATTAAAAGCAGCACAATGAATCAACCTATGTTGAATCTGTTATCCAATAAACGATTTAAAATTGTACCCTTCGAATATCCTGGCATAACCGCACAAATGAGCAGCATATCGAATAGCCCAAATCAAAAAATTCCCCTGGCTCAAGCGAAGGTGCAATGTTTAGACAACGGTGTTGCTATATCTCTTCCAGAGGACGATGGCATGTATCGTATTTATAACGGTGAACTTCACACGATGGTACATTCGTTCTTCGCTTTACCTAAAGCGGTGCCATTTGTTATTAACACAGGCTCATTCACTCCAAGATTGATGATGGGGGAAGTAGTTGTGCAAAGAGCTAAATGGCAGATCAAAAAGGAAAATTTCTGGGATGGAGTATATAAAGGCTCTTCCAGTGAACTTTTTTATGCTGCTTTTAAATTTCATTTGGTAAACGGACTCCCCAAAGAAGCATTCGTTAAAACGGCGAATCAGCCTAAGCCATTTTATATTGATTTTGAGAACTACTTTCTTCTGGAAATGTGGAATGCATTCTGGACTGACGAGGAATGTACTCTAAGTGAAATGTTACCCGGTCTGAACGAAACGTGGCTAACCAAAGGTCACGAGCAACATCATACAGCCGAACTAAGAATAAGCTGCTTTGTTGAAAGGGGAAATGGGCATGACTCTTCCGATTAAAGTAATCTATCCACCTTTGAAAGATCCCTCCGAAATTCCTTTTTTGTTAACGTCCTGTATCTCTTCTGTACAAGCTTCTTATACGGAGATTGAATTTGTAGACGCCAATCTTTTGTTTTGGAACGATGTCGTAGATTCAGATGCGGTAAAAGAACGGTATCAACAACTTGAATCTGAATGGGATCACCTGCATGTTCGAAACGAAATTCAACCAGAAGATCAAGAGTATGTGAGAGGTTTGATTAGGGCCTTTTTGAGAAGGGACCTCATAGAAAAAAACCTTCCTGAAGCGGTACAAGCGATGAAGACAAAATGCGGTGTACGCGAACGAGAAGAGGCAAGAAATCTGATCCGGTATGCAATAGAGCTTTTTCAACTGCCTTATCTCCCAACTCAATTAGCAATGAATGATATTAATTTACTGTATTCCACTGAAAGTACAGCGCAACTGGAGAAGAGCATTACTGACGAGAAAACAAATCCCTTTAAGCCATTCCTGAAATCCATTATAGAAACCGAAGAGAGAGAATGGATCATTTGGATCGAGTCAGATCAACAAATCGTTTCAGCGTACACGCTGACAGCCCTTATTCGTGAAAAGAATACAAATGCGTCGATTTCCTGGGCTGGCCCGTTTTTTTCGGATTTTGGGAGAGCTTTAATCAGCAATCCTCCGATGAATCTAGCCCAGGTTATAGCTGTTAGACATCCTCAAGACTTCATTTTGCATCAAAGCTCTAAGCATGACATCAGCTGGGGATTCGGGGAATTAGAGTCAGCTGAATATTGGACTCCATACCGAGATGTTCGAGTACAGAAGAACTGGATGCAGGACGATTCATTTTTCTCCTGGTTAACCGAGAGCAAGCACTTAGCGGATAAACGCCTGTATTTGTATGAACCTACGACTTTGAAAGAAGCTCTACACTTTGGAGAACGCTTGGAAAAATCACATACTGAAGTCCCTTGGGGGATCTATCTCAAATTCGATCAATCCTTGAAAGAGGATGAATTGATATGGCTAAAGAGTAGAGGGCTACGGTGGGTCCACTGGGAGATCAAGGGTTGGCTTGAAAGTGATAACGTTGAACAGGTCAAGCAAAAGATGCTTCAAACTTGGCAAGCATGCAGGTCTCAACAACTTCCGGTGTACCATTCTGTCGTTCTAGGTTATCCGCTGACTTCTCCGAAAGGATTTACAGAATTTATATCCTTTCTGAAAGAACATTCCGAATGGACAGATCGTTATATTCGTTTCAAAATTTTCCGTCTTTATGAGGGTAGCAGCTTTTGGAATAAATCCAAGGAATACGGAATCGAGCGGATCGCTGAGAAAAACCCGGAGAAAGATTTGCAACGGAGTTATCCTTTCCGAACGGAAACGGGTTGGGACAGTAAACATTTTCTTAGCTTTGCCTCTTCACTAGTAGGGGAGCTTCAACATAAGGAAAGATACGACTTTCCTCGTGATGTGCTGGCTGTAGATGATACGGAGCTCTTCTTAGATCCACCTCGAAAAGCGGATTCAGAAGCTGAACCCGTGTTGAAGCAGGATTTAGTAGTGTCGCTCTCACCTTCATGTAAAATGTACACCTTACCTTACTCTCTATCGGAATTAGAAAAAAGTATGCAACCAACTGTTCCAGGTAAGGAGAAGGAGTACGCTAGCGTAGCCATTGAGAGAAAGGAAACACGTATACTGTATGATTGTAAAAAAGATAGCTTTATCACGATCTCTCCAGCTATCGTCACCGTTCTTACACAATGCAAAAATCCAATCACAATAGGCAATTTATTGAACAAGTTTCCAGAAAAGCAGGAGGCCTCCGTAAGAAAGTTATTACTTAAGTTATACACGGGGGGAATATTGGTTGAAGAAACTGGAGCAACGATCTCCTCATAAGGGATCCAAAGTGACCTATTATATCCTATCTTTCTTTTGGCGCTCTGTTTACTTTTGGAGAAGGGATACAAATTCCCTTTATCATCTTGGAAATGTATATTTTGCTCACGGCCACCTATTCAAAGCAACACAACTGTGGAACAATGTCGTTCTTAAAGACCCAAGTCATTCTAAGGCGTGGCATAATTTAGTACAAGCTACTATTTCGAAGGAAGAATGGATGCAAGCAACGACTGGCTTATCTGCGCTTTGCCGATTGCACCCTGATCACTTGGAATACGCTACGTTGTATTCACAAATTCTGAAAAAACAAAATAGAACGAACGATCTGGAGCAGTTATATCTCAATTATGTAGATAGCGTCCATAAAAAATGGGCAATAACTGAACTGGCGCTACTGTATATTCGTACTAAGAAAGAACAAGAAGCATGCTTATGGCTTACCCCTTACTTGAAAGAACATCCCCAAGATGCTTATGGCTGGCGATTGCTCGGGATAAGTTATATGAAGTTAAAAAAATATCCCAAGGCTTTAGGAGCCTTGCAAGAATCTTACGGTTTACATGCCGACACGGAGGTTAAGTCATGGATTGTAAAAATGAATAGCAGGTTAGAACAATTGAAAAATACCAATTAAAAAACAATTAAAACCTTTTTAGTAGAAATAGGAGGAGCGATATGGCTAAAATTGTTCTGATTAATGGGAGTATGAATCCAAATTCGCTAGGAAAAAAACTGTTAAACATGGCAAGTCGAACGCTGCAGAAGAAAGGACACGATACAGAGATCATTTGTGTATGTGATTCGAACTTTCCTTTATACAGCCCAGTAGTACCTCTAACAGAAGAGATGAATATCGTTTCAGAGAAAATAAAGGCGGCTGATGCTTTCATTATTTCTTCGCCAGAGTATCATGGAGGGTACTCTGGCGCACTGAAAAACTTACTGGACTACCAAGATGGATCAGGATTTAAAAATAAAACCATCGCACTAATGTCAACTTCAGGCGGAATGAGATCAGGCATCAACACCCTGAACTCGATGCGCTTAATATTTCGTTCTTTACATGCTCACGTTATTCCTCAGCAAATCTCTGTGTGTGAAAAAGAGTTGTCAGAGAATAACGAATTAAGCGAAGAAGCTCAATCACAGTTTAAAAGCGTCCTCTTAGGTTTGTTACAAGAGGTCTCCTATCGACTCCAACATAGATCGTGAGTGTGATGAACATGGAAACGTATGGTCATGTATTTGCCGGATTATATAATAAAAAATGGTCAAACTTCGCTCTTCAAGCAGCGCCAAGAATTTGGAAATATTACGTTGAACAGGCAATACACCTTGATAACAATTACGTTCTTGATTTATGTTGCGGAACAGGGCACTTAGCTCATTATTTTCTAAAAAAAGAATTTCAAGTAACGGGTATAGATCTTTCCTCAGGGATGTTGAATTACGCAAAGCGAAACAATTCTAGATATGTTGAGACAGGACAGGCTGCATTTGTACAGGCAGATGCAACTGATTTCAAGTTGGAGCAGAAATTTGGTCTCATTGTTTCAACATTCGATGCCCTTAACCATTTACCTGATATGCATGCCTTAAAGAGATGCTTTCGTTCCGTTTATAACGTGACCGATGATCACGGGATCTTTATTTTTGATCTGAATACCAATAAAGGTCTTAAAGGATGGACCAATATCGTGATTGAGGACAATGAGGAATCCATGATTGTATCTAGAAGTTTCTATGACGAAATGAATTTAAGAGCCGTTACAAATATGACAGGTTTCTCTAAAAACCAAAATGGGGATTACGACAGATTTGTACATTCAATCACCAATACCTGTTTTAGGTTAGATGAAGTAAAGGCCTCTCTTCTAGAAGTGGGATGGAACCAAGTCCACTTTTCCAAAATGAAAGACTTATCCGCTCCTATTGAAACCCCGGAAGAAGAGGACCGTGTTTTTATTGTTGCGCAAAAGAACGAATCTTCTGATAATATGAAAGCACACATGTCGAGGAATTAAAAACACTCTCATTTAAGTCGCTAATTTAGCGACTTTTTATGTTAATGGGGACAGTTTTCCATAGAGCTAAAATACACGGAAGGATATTCGAAGAAAGGATTGTAGCATGACCTGAATATGGTTTAGAAAATGGCGTAATTTGTTGGTCTGTTGTCACCCTGTGCTAGTTACATATCAGAAAGTTAAGGGTATCATCATATTCATGAGTCAGCGAAGACGAGGGAGGTTTGTCATTCGAGTGTGTCAGTCAACAGAAGGAGGTACAAATGAATGTCATCCCATTCCTATAACCGTATCAAAATGCCACAAGGTCTCTGGGAAGGACTGCGTCAGTTAGGGATTGCCTCATATGATCTAGCTCGTAAAGCCGGATTACCGCTTACCGTCATTTCCGAAACGACGGTAAATACCGCTCAATATTATGCTATTTGGCAAGCGTATTCTGACCTTTCAGGCGATATTGCCCAAGGGCTCATCAATCTTGCAACCGTTTATGAAGTAACGAAGTATCCACCGCCGATATTAGCCACTTATCATGCCCGTAATTATCGCGATGCATTGCATCGGATGGCCAGGTATAAACAACTTTGTCCTCCCGAAAGATTAAAGATGGTTGATGCGGGGGAGAGTTTTACAATTGATCTGGAGTGGATCATCACCGATCAGACTTGTCCGCCATTACTGGTCGGCATCACATTAGCATTCCTGCTTGAATTGGGACGGAAGGGAACAGGACGGCCTCTTATTGCAAGTGCGGTAGAATTTACTCAACCGATGGGAGATGAAAAAGCTCTCGAAGCTTATTTTGGTTGCCCAGTCCGGACAAATGGCAGTAGAAATCGGTTGACGTTACATCGAAAAGACCTGGATCTTTCTTTCCTCACCTACAATGAAGAGTTAATTGAGATTTTGAGCCCTGCACTGGATCATACGCTACATGAATACAAAGTAAATCGTTCCATGTCGGACATGGTCAAATGGATCATGAAGCGTAGCTTAAGCGCCGGACGTCCAGAAGTACAGACTATCGCTAAGGAATTGGGCATGAGTGACCGCACTTTACAGCGCCGATTAACGGATGAGAAAACAAGTTTCGTACATCTGCTCACCCAGGCAAGGCATGAACAAGCACGGATGTACCTGGCAGACTTATCGCTTGATATCAAGGAAGTCGCATTCCTGATCGGATATGAAGATCAGAATTCATTTTACCGTGCATTTCGTGCTTGGGAAGGAGATACACCTGCCAATTGGCGAAGCGAACATGCGGAGAGATACGCCAAACTAGACAGAAATGGAGAAATGGTTTATGGATATGGGATTAAATAATAAAACAGCATTGGTGACAGGCTCCACCAAAGGAATCGGTAGAGCGATTGCTATAGAGTTAGCCCAAGAAGGTGTCAACGTACTTATCAATGGACGATGTGCTGAAGAGGTAGAACGAGTCGTTCGCGAGATCAAATCTGCCTATCCGAACACTTCTCCTCAAAACGCGGCTGCCGATATCGTCAACGCCGATGAACGTGAAGCTTTGTTCAAAACGTTCCCACAGGTTGATATTTTGATCAACAATGCCGGGATTTACGAAATCATGTCCTATTATGATGTAGACGACGCTGTATGGGAAAAATATATTCAGACAAACGTTCTTTCCGCAAACGCACTGACCAAGTTTTATTTACCAATCATGCTGGACAGCGGCTTCGGAAGGGTCATCTTTATCGCGAGTGAAGAAGCTGTGATGCCTGGACATATGCCGCAATATGCTGTAACCAAATCCATGCTACTCTCTTTATCGAAGAGTCTAAGCCAATGGACAAAAGGTACGGAAGTAACGGTCAATACGATCATGCCTGGACCAACCCTTTCGGAGAATGTAGAGCAGATCATAGAGAGTGTCATCCAGGATGAGAGTCTGACCTTTGATGAGAAAGAACAAAAGTTCATGGCGGCCAATCTTCCCCAATCCGAGTTGCAGCGTTTCATCAGACCAAGCGAGATCGGAAGACTAGCAACATTTGTATGCAGCCCTTATGCAGCGCCATTTAAAGGTTCACCGATTCGTATGGATGGAGGAATGGTTCCAACCATTTACTAATGAAGTTACAGCCATAAGTGGTTTACATGGACAGGAACTAGTAATTCAATAACTTGCATAAGCGGACTATCATTCGATAGTTCGTTTTCTTTTATTTGCAGATACAACAAGGAATATTATAAATCAAGATCGAATACAAGATTAAGTAATTGTCTAATTTTCCAATATTATCTACTGGGTTCCATTAAGACGATTTACCTTCTAAATGGATGTGAATGGCTATCCTTTTATGAAAATAATTTGAAGGGATTGATAAGTATGAAAACTAAACAATTAATCAATTTGTATATGGACGAAAATAAGGGTTTTGAAAGCGAGGAGCTAATTAATGAAACTGGTATTACAGAATGTAAGGAAGAGTTTTGGTGAGAAAAATGTTTTAAACGATCTAAACTTTCAATTTGAAAAAGGAAAAATCTATGGCCTTCTTGGTCGAAATGGCGCTGGAAAAACAACATTATTCAATTGCCTAGGTGGCGAGATTCAGGTGGATGGCGGCGCAATGGAACTAGTTAACGATGCGACATCGCGGCACTTAGAGGTAGATGATGTAGGTTATGTTTATTCACTGCCTATGTTGCCAGAATTTCTGACGGGGTATGAGTTTGTACGATTTTTTATAGATGTTAACGCTGATGTAATCGAAGGGCGAGGAAACAATATTGATGACTTATTCGATATGATGCACATGACATTAGAAGACCGTCACAAACTCATTAAACAGTATTCACACGGAATGAAAAATAAAGTTCAAACGATGCTATTCTTACTGATGAAACCCGCTGTGATTCTACTGGACGAACCGCTCACTTCCTTTGACGTCATTGTTGCGAGCGAGATGAAACAACTGCTGCGTGATCTGAAAAGGGACCATATCCTGATTTTTTCAACTCACATACTGCAACTGGCAACGGATCTGTGCGACGAGTTAGTTATTTTAAATCAAGGGAGTTTGACTCGGATTTCACCTGATATTCTCACTCAACCCGACTTTGAAGCACAGATTATTGAGTTATTGCGACATGAAGGCGAAGAGGGTAGCCAGAAGGAGAATGCCGATGCAGGGAATCTTTAATACAGTTTCTCTCATGTGGCAGTTGCAGGTGATCACGCTAGTCAACTGTTTAATATATTTCATGCAAAGGTTACCGGTGGTAGGCCCTCTCATTAGTGACCAAACATATGCTGCTTTCCGGGCGAAACGCACATTAGGTGCAGTCGCAGTAGTTCTAATGTTTGGCGCTGGTTTATTAGAAAGTTTAATCTACTTCTGCGGAATGCTCGCATTGCCCATACTTTTATGGACGGAAGATCATTATACGGATCGATTTGTACTCGCTCTTCACATGTATTTTTGCATTAGTGGAGTGATGGGTGCAGTAACGGGTGCGAAAGTGCTGGAAACAAATAAGATGAAGTATACTGCGATCAAGCTTATGCGAATAGCGCCAACTCGATTTATGCGAGCTATACTGTTTCACAGGTATACCACATTTTTCTTGTATCAAGGGATAGCCTTTACGCTGGTCTCCTTATTTTTCAATTTTTCGATCAGCCATGTATTGCTGGTCGTCGGAATCATGACTTGTTGGAGAGTCTTATGCGAATTTTTACATTTGGCAATATTTCAGCAGAAAGGCATTGTTCTCATACAGAAAACGTGGGCTACGAGTTTAACAATGTTAATCGCACTTGCTCTCGCTTACCTTCCTTTAACCCAATGGAGCATTCCTTTATTTGGGGCTACGATATTGGATCAACGTTGGTTTGTGACCATCATCGTGTTGTCAGGAACTGTCGCCGGGTATATTTTGCTCAAACATACGGAATATGCAGCCGCAGTGCGCGCAGTAACAAATAATGCTGATCCGCTGTTGAACACAGAACTCATGATCGCTGATCTTCAACAAAGAATGATCCAGTCGAAGGGGAGCGATCTTAGCCAGCCTTCATCCACTAACCTCCATGTCATTGAGCAGAGCGTCCAGAACACCGTAAACAAAAAGGGATACGAGCAGATGCATGATTTATTTGTTAAGAGGCACTCGAATCTCCTTCTCGCACCGTTCCACAGACGTTTAATCGCTATTATGATCATTGGTTTATTGTTATCTTGCTTGGCATTCATTTTCAAAGATCATATTTCGCTGAATGAAGTAGAAAGATTTACGCCTTTACTCATTCTAGCCATGCTAAGTCTGACGGTAGGTAGTCAAATCTGTAAAATGTTATTCTATCATTGCGATATACCACTTATGCGTTATGCATTTTACCGTAAGGATGCGAAACAGCATTCCCTTTTGAGGTTTAAATATATATTAAGCACCAATTTAAAATTAGGCTTGTGTTTTGCGGCTGTCACAAGTGTGCCTGTACTCATATTAAGTGAGGGACGGAATATAGATTCACTTCTTGCTATCTGGATTTTAATCATTACGCTGGCTGTTTTTTTCTCAGTACATCATCTATTGTTGTACTATGTGCTCCAGCCCTACACAGCCGAGTTGGATACGAATCATCCTCTTTTTACAATCATGAACACTCTTATCTCATTAAGTATTGTTGTCGCGATCTTTCTAGGGACTGCACTCTGGTTGTTAACTGCTGCCATAATCGTGTTGACGGTAGGTTATCTATTCAGTGCTGTACCTCTTGTCAGCAAATATGCTCATCACCATTTTAGAGTCAAATGAGAGTGAACATATTAAACGTTTAACATTAATCCTCCCTTTGAAAAAGAAGGGGGGATTTTGTTATTCATCTGGCATGCAAATGAGGAAGAGATCAATGTGATACCTGAACAAATATCCTTATTTTATAGTCGTCTGGATTCTTTTCTGTCCAATAGGTGTGCAGTTCCAATGCATATACATCTCCGCTTATATACATTCCTTTACGTGCAATGAAATTTTTAATGACAGAATACGTTTGCGGCATGCTATCGTATGATCCTTTGTGATCTATAACTGCATATAAACCTGCAGGTTTGATTAACATCTTTTCTTCAGGAATGGAGGTCTTTATTTGGTTAGCTATGTATTCAGGATAATAGCCCCCGGATTCAAATCGGTCTTTACTTATAATCGTCCAAATCGCAAATTCATGATCGATATAGTGTGTTTCACAAAAGTCTCGATGTTCGGTTAATTTTTTGGCAAACTCCTTATCACCATCACCTATATCCAGTTGGGTAGTTATAAAATATTCCTCTAGGCATTCTAGAATCATTGGTGCGTTTCGTAACTCTACTGTTGCTTCCTCTGTCATCTTGATGGCACTTGTCAAAATATTTTGCATCTGAGTAATTCTACGTTGTTCTCTTTCCAACTCCACCTGTTTTTCTTTTAACATATTGATTAATAGAGGCGTATTTTGCTTCTGGAGAAACACCTTGATTTCCTCTAGTGAACTCCCGGCTTTTTTGAGCACAATAATCAAATCAAGTACAAGACATTGTTGAACGGAATAATAACGGTAGCCTTTAGAATTGACAAATTCAGGTTTTAACAGTCCAATATCATCATAATGAAAAAGGGTATGTTTAGTCACTCCGCAAGTTTTAGCTAGTTCACTGGTTGTGAAATATTCGTTTGATATATTCGACATTTTTCTATCCTCCATGCCTCTATAGCTATGTATTAAATTCGCTGAAAATGTTTGTTGACTATAGGGTTACCCTATACATTATAGTTCAATATGTTAAAAGTTTAAAATAATTCGTACGGAGGAAGATTACTTATGTCAACATTCAAACGCTGGATGATTTTAATCATTGTATCCAGTGCACTCTTACTCATCGTCATGGATATGACCATTCTTTACACGGCTATGCCAACGTTAACACATGAATTAGGTGCGACTGCTTCACAAAAATTATGGATATTAAATGGTTACTCACTTGTTATGGCGGGTTTGCTTCCCGCAATGGGGACATTAGGAGACCGCCTGGGTTATAAACGGGTTTTCTTAATAGGTTTGATTATATTTTCAATCGCTTCACTTACTGCGGCTTTTGCTCCCAACCCCTATGTTTTGATCGCGGCAAGGGTACTTCTTGCTGTCGGAGCATCGATTATGATGCCTGCTACCATGGCAATCGTCAGAGTTACGTTTACAGATCCGCGTGAGTTAGGCTTGGCTATTGGTATTTGGGGTGCTGTTGCCTCAGGAGGTGCAGGACTTGGACCCATTGTTGGTGGACTTCTTCTCGAGTATTTCTCGTGGGGATCTGTATTCTTAATTAATTTACCGATTGCAATACTAGCATTTGCACTAACCATACTGATCGTTCCTAAACATGAAGGGAATAGAAGTAAAAAATTTGACTTAACCAGTTCAATCCAAATTATGATTGCCTTGGTGACTCTAATTTATGCGATCAAGGAGTTTACTCGCCGCGAAGGTTCGGTAACTTTTGCAGTAATCGGAGCTGCTGTCGGCATTGTAGCACTTGTTATCTTTATACGTCGTCAAAACAGAAGTTCTGACCCACTTATTGACCTTTCATTATTTAAGATACCTCTGTTTACCACAGGATTTATTACGGCATTGGTAGGTTTATTTGCTATGACGGGAATCCAATATATTGTGACGCAACGCCTTCAATTAATAGAAGGTTTCAGCCCACTACTAGCCGGAGTATATACGTTAACGATCCCTTTTGCATCTGTCATTGCAGCTCCAGTGACCGGAATGCTCTTGAATCGCTTCAATGTTATTTATATCAAGGGTGCTGTTCTATTCCTTACAGCAGCAGGATTGGGAATCTATCTTGTACAATTTGATTCGGGCATTGCTGGTCAGGTATTTGGACTAGCCATTTTTGGAGTAGGCTTAGGTGGCGGGATGACGGTAGCATCTCATTCTATAATGAGTAGTGCTCCGTATGAAAAAGCAGGTATGGCTGCATCGATGGAAAGTGTGGGATATGAAGTTGGTGGAGCTACAGGAATAGCCATAATCGGCAGTCTATCAGGTCTTGTGTACACATTAACCATGAAAATCCCAACAGGATTGACTGTTCCAGTAAATGTGAAAGATAGTTTGGATGAAGCTTTAATCGTAGCAGAAGGGCTGCCTGGAACAGCCTCGGAAACATTGAAACAGGCCGCGCGGTTTGCGTTTGATCAGTCCTTTTTTGCTGTTATTGTAGCCCTTATTGTGTTATTGGTAGTTGCTTCATTAAGCATGATATGGGTTGGATCACGATCAATAAAAAAAGTAGAAGAACTGCGGCGCTTGAGATAAGGTGAGGGGGAACAGACTCTGTTGATCGACAACATGAGACAGGAATTGTGATAACCATCTGGAGGCGATAAAAGTGCTGGAATTAGAGTTTACAACGATAGAGACCTGGGATGAAGCCTTGTGGGCGCGGATTGAGCGGATCTATGAAGAGGCTTTTCCATACGGCGCTAAGCCAAAAGTGATTCTTCGCAGTATGCTGGATCGGGGGATTGGTTATTTACACACGGGCATGCATCATGGAGAAGTGGTTGCAATGGCCGTTACTGGACTCGGGGGAAAGGGCGAAGAACGCATCCTTATCATCGATTATCTCGCGGTTGAACAGAAGTTGCGTGGGTCGGGTATAGGGACATGGATGCTGAAACAGCTTAGAGATTGGGCAATAAGGGATCATGGGCTCAATGGCATAATTATCGAGGCAGAGTTCGGGACAACAGAGGCTCATCTGGAACGCATTCAGTTCTGGCAACGGAACGGATTCGTTCTGACCTCTTATGTTCATCAATATAGCATGGTGCCAGAACCGTATCAGGCAATGATGTTGCCACTGGGGAGAAGCAAGCATGTGCCTGATGATGGTAAGGCGCTATTTCGTTATATCAATGCTTTTCACAGGGTTGCTTATCGGAAGAGCTAGACGCAGTCTAGGTTATACGATTCTCACTCCGATATTTCGAGGGAGACTGGTTATAATATTTTTTAAACGAATGACTGAATCGTTCCGGTGTTGAAAAACCTGCCGCGATCGCTACCTCTCGAATCGGCAAATCGGTCGTCAGCAGAAGCTGCGCTGTAGCCTCCATACGCGCTTGCCATTTCTTGTCCTTAAACGACATTCCGTATTGCTTCTGCACGGTCCTTTCTGTCTGCCTTGTGCTTAGTCCAATTTTATCTGCAAGCTGTTTCAATGTTATGGATTGATAATCATATAAGAAACTGTTCTCAATGGTTACAAGCCTGCTATCATTTAATGTTTTAACAGGTGCATTCAGTACCGCGGTGGCACCTTGGTGATAATGTCTGATTGTTCGAGCTACAATCATCTCAAGTATGCTCGATGTCATTTGATGAAAACCTATATGTTTGAGTGACACCTCCCGAGCAAGCATCTCAAATAAAGTCATCATGTTTTCCTGATCGGGGCCGATCCAGAAAGGCGTATCCAGTAGCCACCTAGAGAGAAGCCCCTTTCTCGGAAGATCTCTTGTGTTTTGTTTCAGTTGAAGTGGTCCCGTAATAATCTCGAAGAAAATACAATACTCAGCCATGGGGTCCGTTTGATCTGGAATTTGCTCATGCTCGACCTCAGGGCCAGTCATAAACAACGTGCCGGGCGTTAAGGAATAATGCTGGCCGTCGGCAATAAGAAGCCCCTTACCGCTCGGAATATAATGAAGCTCATAGCTTCCATGACTGTGGCTGTGTTTGGGCATCGTTTGATGAAAATAACCGAATTTTACATAAAGTACGTTAAGGACAAGGTCATCGAGTTTTAACTTGATATCCATATCATCAATATCTATCGGGGGTAGATTCATGGTCTATTCTCCTCTGTCATAATGCGACATCATGAACGGAACTTGGTCGGCTCTTGTGATAACACAACTCCATTGCTCATCTCTATAATTATATCTATGAATCCAAGATTGGGAAACGGGGGAGAAGAAGTTGGGAAAAACGAAAACGCGAACTAATCTTTACGATAGAGGCAATTACGCTCTGCATTATACCGAAATACCCGCTTTAAATCCGGGTCATGCCTGGAGAGATGGCATGGTGAGTGGTAATGGAAGAAACGGCTATATCACGTCAGGTTCACCGTATTCCGACAGCTTTATTTTTCAACATATGTGGTTCAATTTCCCTTCCGCTGACCCCAGAGAGATACCACCAGAACTGACTAGTCAATTGCAGGAAGCCAGACAAAATGTATTTGAACAGAATGACCAATGGAAAATCAAACACAACAATGGTGAGACCCGTGTAAGAACATTCTATTACAGCTACCATCCAGGTCATCAGCTTCGCTTGAACATGGTGAACAGAGGACAAGTTGCAGATTATGAACGTTGGACGAACTATGAAACGGCCGAAACTGGCGTAAAATATCGTGACAACGATGGCCTGTGGGTACGGACTTCGTTTACATCCAGAATTGATGACGTGTCCATCACCAAGCTGGAGCATTCGAATCTTGGCAAAAAAATAACTATGGTGTTGCAGCTTGATGATATTTCACAAATGGACGGAGCGCATAATGGGATGTCCGAAGTTCATGCACTTCGATACAAAAAACTGGTGGATCCCGAAGCCCGTTATCTTGCTCAAGTGGCCCACTATCCATCTCATGCAGGCAGTGAGTTGTGCCATGGAGGATATGCCGGAGTCACTCAAGTTATTGTTGTTAATGGTACGAAGGAACGTATTGTGCTGGAAGATACCCACGAGGAGATGAATGTAGGACTTGAACGGAACCCTGCAATTCAGATTAAAGATGCCGATGCAGTATTTCTGATCACAACTTCGGGACGAACTCATGAAATGGGCAGTATAGAGAACTTTGCCGACTGCGCAAGCTACTTCCTTGTAGATGAGTTGTTACAGCAAACCCAGTCGGTCGTGGAGAAGTATAGTCATGCGCAATGTGCATTTGATTATGAACAGGCACTTTCATTACATGCCGCATGGCATTCCCGTGAATTTAACACTGTTCGTTTTGCTCTCGGTGGTGATGAGGAACACAAAGATGTGGATAATCTGAAACTCATTGAACTGCAACGGGCATCCCCAAACCGAATTAATCATGCATTTATGGAACAGGTCTATAACCAGGGGCGGTATGCTATGATCTGTTGCAGCGGAAGCAGTGCACCTCGCTTATACGGAATGTGGACAGGCGAGTGGAATCCGGGATGGAGAGGCATTTACACACTTGATGCGAATGTGAACCTGCAGGTCGCAGCCATGAATACGGGGAGTCTGACACAGGCTCAGCTTGGATATATTACATTTTTCCTGAGAAATGCTCCGGATTTTGAAGCTAATGCCCGTATGGCCTACGGCATGCATGATGCGATTCAGGTAAGTGTTAACTCGGACGGAGATCGTGCTATGCATGTCGAATATGATAACGACTATCCTTTTGAATACTGGAATGCCGGCGCGAGCTGGTGTTTACTTCCTATTTTTGAATACTGGCAATGTTTCGGCAATCGCGATATTCCCATAGTAGAGGACATGAACATTGATCGTCTGCAACCGCTGTTATCTGTCAATGATAACGGCTTATCTGATGAGGCATTTGTTAGTTTGAAAGAACGCGGTACGCTGAATCTGCTTCAAGATATTTTGCTACCGTTGCTCACTAAACAGGCTAACTTCTGGGAGCAAATCTGTACACCTGAGTATTTCACAGATGTTGCGGGACAATCACGTTATGAACCAGGCAAACAATCATTACTTGCCGGAGAGCGTTATATGATTATTCCTACGTACTCTCCTGAAAATCACCCAATCGGTTATAACAGCACCATCACCGCTAACGCTACGATGGACATTTCTGCAGCACGAGATGGATTAAACATGGTTATTCAGGCGGAGATGGCTTTAAAGCGTCCAGGATATGACAAAGCGGTAGGCAAGTGGAACAAGTTGCTGGAACAGTTACCAGCATATCGTTACGATGAAGATGGTGCGCTCTGCGAATGGGCCATGGCCGAGTATATTGAAAACAACAATCACCGGCATTTGAGTCATTTATATGCTGCCTGGCCTGCGTATGAAACCCACAGTGATGCTGACCTCGCATCGGCTTCTGCTGTAGCTCTGGCAAACAGAGACCAGTTTAACACAACGGATGCCACAGCAGGACATGGCTGGATGCATAAAGCACTCGTACATGCACGCTTGAAAAATGCAGATGGTGTCCTTCATTCACTTCTGCCGATGATGATCGAAGGGGGTTATTATGATTCTTTAATGACTGATCATGATACCAACCGTAGAAATCATTGTTATTGTACGGACACAGCTTTTGGTGTAGTTGCTACGGTACAGGAAGCACTGCTCTATTCCAACACGGGAGAGATTGAAGTGTTGCCTGCACTTTCTTCAGACTGGATATCGGGTCACATCGAAGGGCTAATGGCAAGAACACAAGTGCAAGTAAGCCGTTTGTCTTGGGACCAATCCGTGGGGATAACAAGCGTAGTTTTGTCCTCACTTATTCAAAATAACACCATTCGACTGAGTTCGGGGTTGCCATGGACAACCGCGCTGGTCGATGGAGTAGAGGTACAAGTTCACATGCATGGCAAGCAGAAATATGTGAACTTAACACTGCAAGAAAATCAGGAGACTTCAATCGTTTTTAGTAGAGCATAGATATGGATTCAGTAGAAACTGACTTTCTTTGAGCATCGTAAAATCCTTTTACAAATATTATCAGTAAGTTATAATACAATCACCCGATGAAATTACCCAACAATAAAGTGAAATATTGTTATTATTCAGTGAAGGAGGTATTGTTATGGTCAAGAAAAAAATTTCCACTGCCCTGAGTGCAACTTTAATCATTTCTATGTTAGCTGCTGGTGTAATCGTTGCGATCCAAGGCACAACCACGTTAGAGGTAGCGAAAACAGCAGGGGATAAAAAGGTTGAAGTTATCAAAGGTATTGAAAACAACTGATACAACTGTCACTAGAATTAAAAGACTGCAACATGATAGAATTTTGATAACATAATGAATGGATTAACCTCAGAATAGTTATATCATCTGAGGTTTTTTTCATTAGTGCAAATATTCTGCTTGAAAATCGCAGGTTTTCAATTGGTGGAGGGAGATATGGACTACAATTCAGGAGAAAAAGCATGGTTTGACACGAAACAACTTAGAAACTCTACTATAGCGGCGGGTCGTCGTCATACCGCCCGTCTTCGATCAGACGGTACAGTGACAGCAGTGGGTGATAACAAATACGGACAATGTAACGTAAGTGATTGGACCCACATCGTCGCAGTTGATGCTGGCAATGTTCATATGGCTACGAACACGGGTAATGCCCACACCGTCGGTCTTAAATCTGATGGTACGGTAGTATCTACAGGTTGGAATAAACATGAGCAATGCAATGTAAGCGAATGGCGCGATATTGTTTCCGTTTCAGCAGGCTGGTGTCGTACTGTCGGGGTTAAGTCAGATGGAACGGTGGTTGCCGTGGGGCGAAATAACGAAGGGGAGTGCAACGTTAACAGCTGGCGCGATATTGTAGCGGTCACAACGGGGGACTGGCATACAGTCGGCCTCAAATTAGACGGTACAGTAATAGCCGTTGGTAACAATAAGTATGGACAATGTAATGTTAACGATTGGAGCGACATATTAACTATATCCGCCGGGTATCTTCATACGGTTGGGCTTCGATCTGATGGTACGGTAGTAGCTGTGGGTAGGAATAAGGAAGGTGAATGTGACGTAAGCGGATGGCGTGATATTGTAGCTATTGTCGCAGGAAGTTATCATACGGTAGGTCTAAAATCGGACGGTACAGTCATTGCTCTGGGTTCGAATAAACACCAGCAATGCGTTGTAAGTGAATGGCAAGATATTAGAGCTATTTCAGCAGGATGTGCCCATACCATAGGACTGAAATCAGATGGTACGGTGGTTGCGGTGGGTGATAATGATTATGGACAATGTGATGTAAGCGGATGGAGTAACATGATGAATAAATAAAAGAACACCCACACAAAAGTGAGTGTCCTTTCTTTCTGTAGAGATTGCATACGTTAGAGATCAAGGATACATTACCTGCCGGCTATTCAGATCTGCAGGTTTTCCTGTTCTTCCAGCAGTCGTTTCAGTTTTTGGCGCTGTCGTTTTTCCTTCTGACGGCGCTCTCGATCTTCAGCTTGCAGAGCTTTGAGAAGGGACACACACATACCGATAAGGACAACAGCGAACGGCAACGCGGCCACAATAGAGGCTGTCTGAAGACCATTCAATCCCCCGCTAATCAGAAGTACGACCGCAATGGCGGACTGCATGATTCCCCATGTCAATTTTACTCTGGTGCTCGGATTCAGTCTGCCATCTGAAGTCAGCATACCCAGTACAAAGGTTGCTGAATCCGCTGAAGTAATAAAGAACATCATAATGAGAAGTGTAGCGATGAATGCTATGATCGTACCCAAAGGTAGTTGCTCTAACATTAGAAATAAAGCCGTTGTCGCATCTTCCTTAACAGCCTCTGCGAGATGGGCAGCATTAAATAATTCCAAGTGAAGTCCTGTTCCACCGAAAACAGAGAACCAAATAAATCCAAAAAGGCTTGGAATAAGCATGACGTAAATTACAAATTCCTTAATAGTCCTTCCTCTCGATACTCTCGCGATAAAAGTGCCAACAAAAGGAGCCCATGCGATCCACCATGCCCAGTAAAATAACGTCCATGCACCAATCCATGTTTCTCTAGAGAACGGCGTAAGTCTCAAGCTCATGTTAATAATATTTTGCATGTAACTGCCCAAGGTTGTCGTAAATGTGTCAAATATAAAAGAAGTTGGGCCAGCCACTAATACAAAAATCATCAATAGCACAGCTATAACGAGGTTGGTGTTGCTTAGAATCTTGATTCCTTTATCCAGACCGGTTGTCGCCGAGATTAAAAATAATACGGTGACTACCGAGATAATTAGAATTTGAGACATAGTCGAGTTGGGAATACCAAATAAGTAATCCAAACCTCCACCGATCTGAAGCGCCCCCAACCCAAGCGAGGTCGCAACACCGAAAATCGTAGCAATGACCGCCAGAATATCAATGGCCTTTCCAAGCCAGCCTGTAGCAAGACGCTCACCGATCAGAGGAATGAAGGTGGAACTAATCAACCCTTTGTAACCTTTACGGAACTGGAAGTAGGCAAGCGCTAAGCCGATGACGGTATAGATCGCCCAAGGATGCAGCCCCCAGTGGAAGAAGGAATACCGCATGGAAAGTCTTGCTGCCTGAGCGCTTCCGGCTTCTGCTCCTTCCGGTGCAGATAAAAAGTGGGACAGCGGTTCGGCAACTCCCCAGAAAACCAGTCCAATCCCCATACCAGCGCTAAAAAGCATGGACAGCCAGGAAATCGTAGAATATTCCGGTTCATCATCGTCATCCCCCAGTCTGATATTGCCGAATCGACTGAACGCCAGATAGAAGGCGAAGATCAGGAAGAACAGTGTCGCCAGCAGATAAAACCAGCCAAAATTGTGAATCGAGAAGTTGTAGGCCACGTTAGCCACATCAGCCAGCTGATCAGGAGCAACGGCTCCCCATATTGCAAAGAGTGCAACGATGATAATTGTGATTGTGAATACCATGATGAGACCTCCGTTATGTAAGCTATAGCCAACTAATCCTTAGTATTGCTAGTCCGGCTTGTAATCATGCGAAAAGCCAGCTGTTGATAATTTAAAACAAACCGCTATGTAATGAAACACTGGCTGGCTGAATTTTAGTTACAGAGAACCGTAACTCAAACTATGAAGTAAAACAAAATGTCAAAACGATAAAAAAAAGCCCGACACTTTATTGAATCAAGCATCGGTCTTTACTTATTATTTATCCGTATCATGGATTTCGATTTGAAATTGATCTGAATACGATTTGAGGTTATCAGCAAGGAGGGTTAGCTCTCCGGAAATGCCTGATAGTTCATTGGCCGAACGCTGTTGCTCTACAGCACTGGCGGAAACTTCTTCGGACATGGCTGATGTTTCCTCAGTTGTGGAAGCAATGTAACTCAAATGTTGCTCCACCTCTTGGCGAATGGATTGCATATGAATTGTCCGATTTTCCAGACGTTGAGCAAGCTCATGCACTTCAGAGGATAACCGGCTTACCTGTTTGAAGCTTTGAAGACATTCAGCGATCTGTTCTTCCTGCTCCTTGGCAGCTAACATATTTGAATCCAGATGCGCTCCCATATGATGAATTTCTTGAACAAAAGAACTCAGTATCTCATCAATCTCCTGAATCGAACGTTCGGATTCTTGAGCGAGATGTCCCATCTCATTAGCAACAACTCCAAAGCCTTTACCTGCTTCACCAACACGGGCTGCTTCAATCGAAGCATTCAAAGATAAGATTTGAGTTTGTTTTAATATGTTGTGAATCTGTCCACTGATGGAAGAAGCAAGTTCCGAACGTGTCGTCAGCGACTTGGAAATATTCTGTTGATCCTCAACAAGTTTGGCGTTCTCACGGCCCTTTTCTAGCAGAACCTCATGTTGGCGTGTCACTTGTATTTGCAATGCAGATAACTGATCGGAAGTACGGGTGAACTGTTCCACATAAGAACCTACTTCATTCATAATACTGCCCAGATTTTCAGAATGCTGGACGGAGTGTTCTGTCTCTTCAGCTTGTTTCATGGAGCCTATGGCAATTTCTTCGATAGCTCTGGAAAGCTCTTCAGACTGACGCTGATTGGTAAGAGACGTTTTGGCAATATTTTTAGAAGACTGTTGCAGTGTAGCGGAGCCTTGTTGTATTCCCTTCATAATGTTCGTTAGTTGAACAACCATAGTATTAATTAGGTTACTGATGTCACCGAGTTGGTCGTTTGTCATCTGAGTGGATGCAACCCGGAGATTTCCGGAAGAGACCTGTTCCAGGCTTGACTTAATGTCAGATACTTGACGAAGGATCCCTCTTACGACAAGCCACATGATGATGAACGATAAAATTAAAACTACTGCAAAAATCGGGATAACTTTACCATACGTATTATTCAACGTTAATGCAGAAACGCCTTCAACTTCTGCTGCAGACTGGTCCATACCCAAATAACTAATAATCGTTCCTTGCGAATCTTTAATTGGTGTAAAAGAGGACATAAGCAGTCCCCAGACAGGATCTTCGACAATGCCAGTCGTTACAACTTCACCGCTTGCCAAACGTTCTAGAGTTTGAGAGTTCAGCTCAAACGCAGTCCCGTAAGGACTGTATTCCGGATCGTCCCAATCCGCGCCATCCACGGTGTAGACCCATCCATTCGGTGTTTTATTATACATATAAACATAAAGGGCCCCCGATTGAAGGCGAGCCTTAACAAGCTGTTCTCTAAGTGTTTTGTATTCAGAGCTTTCCTCCGAACCTGAAGTATATAACGAGTTGATTAATGCTGATTCCTTACCCATCTCAGTAGCGATGTTCACTGCAAGCTTCTGGTTGTTATGCTGCATTGTCATCAAGGATGAATTTTCACTGGAGTAGTTCGTTGCCCACAAAATCAGGCCGCCCATAGCCAGTAGTGGGACAAGGATGATCGAATATAGTTTTAATCTTAAATCCATTCTTTTGTTGCGCATGTGTTTCACGTTCTGTTCCCCCTCGGAAGTAAATAAAGCATAATTATTTATGAGCCTATACTATCTTATCGTAAACTTGAGGATTAGAATGTAGTCCAATGCTAAATTCAGTGTCATCTTGTCCGTTACTGGAAGATCAAATTACATATGTGATAAAGGCTAATATTTAAAAACGTTTTATCTCGTTTTATTTTGATTTACAAAGAATAAAGTTTTTGGGAAAATGGTTCTAAATCATAAAATGAAGTAGGGGAGAGCTTTCAATGCAGGTTCAGAAGGTTAATCATCATGAATTCTTCGAGCAAATATATGACCATACACCGATTGGAGTTGCTCTCATAGCTCCAGCGGGAAATTGGCTGAAAGTGAATCCTGCTTTTTGTCATATGACCGGTTTCACTTGGGGAGAACTGATAGAGCTCCGTTGCCAGGATTTAACGCATCCCGAGGATTCCTCGAAGGATCATGTTGAAGAAGCTGGACTTTTTGAGAACAAAGTAACAGAAAATATATATGAAAGGCGTTGCATTAAAAAGAATGGCGAAGAATTATGGTGTTCTTTTCATGTAACTCCCGTCAGCGACGACGTAACGTGTGAACTCCTTTATTTTATTTGCTTTATTGTAGATATCACTGATCGTATCCGATCTGAACGGAAACTTTCGCACAGTAAAGGCATTATTGAAAATGCCGAACGCTTGGCGAAGATTGGAAGCTGGGAGTGGGATGTAGTTCATGATCAGATCACCATTTCTGAACAGGTACTGGAAATCTTTGAACTTGAGCGCACAAACCCATATTATTGTGCAAAAGATATCTATAAGGTAATGAGTACTGCAGATGTTGCATCTTTGCGAGAAAAAATAAGAAACGTAGAACAAAGAGATCCATTTGTTTTTGAATTTAAATACGCTCGGTCCGAAGCTAGAGTAAAGTATATTCAATTACGTGGGTTAATCATTTATGACAAACATCAACAGCCCGTAGAGTTAAAAGGAGTACTTCAGGATATTACCGAACAGAAACAGATCGAATTCAGGCTTCAAGAAACCATCGAACGTTACACCTCGCTCAAAAAGTATAATCATGATGCTATTATTTCATTTGACATGAGTGGAAACATTATTAATGCTAATCCTGCATCCGTCAAGATGACAGGTTATGCAGTAAACGAAATGATTGGAAAAAGTATAGGGAGATTTATTGGGGCTAGTAATTTAGGCCTCATTCTGCGGAGTCACTATGGTTTGGCTGAGAAGAAAATGAACACTGTTTTGCACAAGGACGGCCGTGAAACGGAAGTATTGGTAACGCTTGCCCCAATTATTATTAATAATGTCAATGTCGGCTACTATTTAATAGCCAAGGACATAACGGAACAGAAAAAGCTTCTCATTGCCAAAGAAACAGCTGAAAGGATGAATCAGGCGAAAAGCGATTTTCTGGCGATGATGAGCCATGAAATACGAACACCTATGAATGGTGTGATCGGAATGACAGATCTTCTTCTAGATACCCCGGGACTGAGCCAGGAGCAAACAGAGTATATTCAGATTATTCAAAAAAGTGGAGATTCCTTACTTACTATTATCAATGATATCCTTGATTTTTCTAAGATCGAGTCAGGGAAAACCGATTTAGTGGTTGATCCATTCGATCTTCAAGAAATCGTGACAGAAACGGTGCAAATCGTGAAACCTTTGATCCGCGAAAAGAAGTTAGACATTCTTATTTGTTTGGATAAGACGCTGCCAATTCCGCTTTATGGTGATGCATCTCGTTTAAAGCAAGTACTGACTAACCTCATCGGTAATGCCGTGAAGTTCACTCTCGAAGGTAGCGTTGAAATTGAAGTACGGGTTAAAGAACAATGTGATGAGAACGTGTTTCTCGAGTTTAAAGTCAAAGATACGGGAGTGGGAATTCCAGTAGAGAAAAGGCAACAATTATTTGAGCCATTCTACCAATTGGATAACTTTATGACCCGCAAAACACAAGGAACGGGATTGGGACTGGCAATCAGCAAAAAATTGATAGAACTTATGCATGGAGATATATGGATTGAGGATGCAGATGAGCCTGGCACAACGTTTATATTTACAGCCTGCTTTAAAAAAAA
Source organism: Paenibacillus sp. NN59 (assembly GCF_057597225.1). NCBI lineage: Bacteria > Bacillati > Bacillota > Bacilli > Caryophanales > Paenibacillaceae > Paenibacillus > Paenibacillus sp. NN59. The sequence goes on from NZ_CP199678.1 coordinate 3,509,965, forward strand.
CAATAAGGAAGTCAGCCAGCGCTTAGATCTGTCCCCAAAAAAGAACAGAGACATCCCTCTCCATATTCTGATTGCAGAGGATAATGATATGAATCAGCTTGTCCTTAGTAAAATGATTGAAAAAAAGGGACACTTCGTAGATCATGTCGTGGACGGAAAAGAAGCGTTAGAAGCTGTCAAGAGAAATGCATACGATATAGTATTTATGGATGTGCAGATGCCAAAATTAAATGGATTTGAAGTGACCCAAGCGATCAAAGAGAATCTATCTCCTGAAGACTGTCCCTATATCGTTGCAGTGACTGCAAATGCTCTAAGAGGAGATAGGGATAGATGCTTGAAGGCAGGAATGGATGAATACATCAGTAAACCCATTAAAAGTGAAACTATTTATCAAGTGATGGAAATGTACTATACCAAGAAACAGATGAATCATTCGTAAATATTAAAGTTAATGTGAGAAAGCCCGTGGGAGAGAGGCCTCGAACGACGAAGTCAAAAAAATGTGGGTGAGCATGTCAAACCCAGTATTATCAATACAACAACCCGCAAAAACCCGGAATGATAGAAGGAGTTCCCAAAAGGGGACTCCTTCTATTTAGCTCTAATCAGTCGATTTAGTTCTACTTCGATCGATTGAGATGCAATGGATGGTTCTTTTCCGCGCTTTCCTGATTTAGTATTTTGTAGGTTGATCGGCCTGCATATAATGGAATCTCAAGCTTTGAGAAGTCGGGGAGTCCATTCTCTAAAAAACATGAATCATCTCTATAGCGCTGAACAATTTCTCCTGCGATCCACTCATGGTCGCCAAAACTTGTAATGCTCAGCGAACGGCATTCATAAGCAAAGTAGGCATCCGTAAGAACAGGTATATCGACTTGAAGTCCTTCTTCATACTCAATATTAAATTCCTTGAATTTGTCCAAATCTCTTCCACTGTATGTTCCAACGGCTTGAATTATTTCTGAACAATGTGCAGGCAAAAAGTGTACACCGAATGCTCCGCTTTGCTCTATTAGTGTATAGGTATAGGTCTCTTTGCGAAGAGATATGCCATATATTCCTGGTGAAGAGCCGATGTACGTGTGCCATCCTGAAGCCATAATATTTTGCTTTCCCTCATGACGCGCAGTCACTATTGCAACCATTCCGGGGTATGAGTACCATGATTCGTCTTGGATCGGTTGTCGCATGAAAATCACTCCTCGTAACCGTATTTTCAGAGCTAAACTTGAAAAGGCCACCCGTCTGATAAACAACAATCATATTATGGGGTATCGATATGAAAGATGCCAATCTCATTATAGTGATCCAGCTTGTAATCAATGGTTCCCAGGCTACAGTTCAACACGTCCAATTGCTTCACTATGTTTTGCCGATGTTGCTGAAGCATTTCTTTCCTCTGTTCACTAGTACTTGAACCTTCCAGACAGAGCAGCATGAATGCTTTTATATCCTCAAGTGGCATACCACTATCTCTCAGACAGCGTACTAATTCCAGCCAACATATATCCATCTCGGAATATTTACGGGTACCGTATTCTGTCTTTTTCAACAAAGGCATCAGACCTGTCCGATCATAGAACCGCAACGTGGAAGCAGGCAACTGGGTGCGTTCTGCAACTTGTTTAATCGTAAATTCCAAACAAATCTTCCTTTCAAAAAAAAGGTTGAAGGTATTGACTTAAACCTAAGTTTAACTACTATCCTAAGATAGTACAATAGAGCGTTTTCATAAATAGCCTCTAGTCAAACCATTCTCAAAAAGGAGTGATTCAGTTGAAATACAGAAAGCTGGGTAGAAGTGGATTGAAAGTTAGTGAAATTGGATTGGGAAGCTGGCTGACCTATGGATCGGCCACTTCTGAGGAGGCAGCGCGTGCATGTATGCATAAAGCATACGAACTCGGTGTCAACTTTTTTGATACGTCGAATTCATATACAGGTGCTGAAGAGGTCATGGGAAGTACGTTGAAGTCGTATTCACGCAGTAGTTATGCCCTTGCTACAAAATTGTTTTTCCCGCAAGGATCGGGACCGAATGAACGTGGATTGTCCCGTAAACATATCGTCGAGCAGTGTGAGGCGAGCTTGAAACGATTGGGCACAGATTACATTGACCTATACCAATGTCATCGTTTTGATTCCGAAACTCCTGTTGAAGAGACGCTTCGAGCATTGGATGATCTGCAAGCGCAAGGTAAGATTTTATATGCAGGTGTCAGTGAATGGACTGCCGCACAGATTGCGGAAGCCTCTGGAATCAGCAAACGTCTGAACTTGCGTCCGTTAATTTCCAATCAGCCAATCTACAATATGTTTGAGCGATATATCGAGAGAGAAGGTGTGATTGAGCAATGCGAGCAGGAGGGGCTTGGTCTCATTGTGTTCTCTCCACTAGCACAGGGCATACTCACAGGCAAATACAAACCGGGACAACAAATTCCAGAAGGCACACGAGCTGCGAATAATCAAACGAATGGTGTCATCAACAGTTATTTACGTGAGGATGTGCTCCAATGTACTGTACAACTATCGGAAATGGCTAACGAACTCGGGGCAACCTTATCTCAATTCGCATTAGCATGGATTCTCCGTCAACCAGCGGTAAGCTCTGCTATTATTGGCTCCAGCAGACCCGTTCAGATTGAGGAGAATCTCAAAGCAATTGAGCTTAAACTTACACCGGATATTATCTCGGAAACAGAAAAAATCCTGTCTTCCATCAGCCATTTTGCGCCGATGCGATAATAACGAAAAATGAATGGAGATATAGACTAACAGGTGGAGAAGCGCTCGTGTGACTTATATATACTGCAATGCACAAAAAAGGCCGTTATTATATAACGGCCTTTTTGTCCTATTTGAAAGGAAAGATGGTCTAACTACTCACTAAAAAAAATCTAAACTCAAGTTGATTAGACTAATCCACTTTATCAATCTCCAGCTTAACCATGACTCCGTTCTTCTTCAAATCTTTAACGATCTGCTTCGCATGTTCATTTAGCGGGTTATTGCCCAGATATACCTCGGTTAGATGAGGAACCGTTTCAAGCACAGCAATATCTTGAATAAGATTATCTTGCAGATAAAGATGTTGTAAAGTTGGATGGTTTTTTAATGGTGTCAGATCCTTAATAAGATTATTGTCCATACTAAGCCATTCAAGATTCATCTTCTGGAGTGGTCTTAAGTCTGATACTTGATTACCGCTGGCAAGCAAACTTGTAAGATTGCGTAAATTTTTTAGAGGTCCTAGATCTTTTATTTGGCTATCATTAATCAACAAACTTTCCAAATTGCGCAATCCTGAAATTGGAGATATATCTGTAATTTGATTCCCATCTAAAGCCAATAGGTTTATTTTTGTCAGCTTGGATAGGGGGTTTATATTTTTGATTTTATGGCCGGGTAGAACTAGTTCCCTTATGTTAACTGCATACTCAAGTCCTTGCAAACTTGAGATTTTTCTTTTTGCATCCAATGAATACAAGGATTTCATTTTTTTAAATCGGCTGCTTTCAGTTCATTTTTACCCGATAGCTTTAATTCTGTTCGAATGATTTGTGTTAAAACGGGATCTTTAACGACTGAAGCTGCCAAAGTTGTGGATGTCGGTAATATTAAAAGCATCAAACAAAATACGATTAAACGTTTTACGAATGGATTAGGCATAGTGCACTCCTTAAAATTAGGTTCTACATTCATTCTTCGATCTCTTTCTCTCCACTATGTATGACTATGTACGATTCATGATCCACTCCACTCCTTATATGATTTAATAATAAAGAATATACGATTTGGAGCTTAGTACATGGTTATATTGTCAAAATATTATACTAGTCCAGCGATGCAATCACTATGTTTATTTGCGGATTTTTTTGTCATTTTGTCCACCATATGTGTACAAAAAATAAAAAAGATGCTACATTGAAATCAGGAAAATTCCTTTTATAACAAGGTTTTAAAACAGAAATTTCTTGTCTCCTGTACGAGGACATACGTATATCGAGGAGGGAATAGAATGTCAAGTCAAGCATTGGATCAATTTTTAAGTTCGAACATCGAAGATCTAAAGTCTAAAGGTCTATATAACGTTATCGATACGCTACAGGGTGCAAATGGTCCGGTTATTCGAATCAACGGAAAGTCCCTAATCAATTTGTCTTCTAATAACTATTTGGGACTGGCAACAGATAATCGCCTGATTGATGCTTCAGTTAAGGCAGCTCAGACATACGGGGCAGGCGCAGGGGCTGTGAGAACCATTAATGGTACGATGGATCTTCATATTGAGCTTGAAGAAAAACTTGCCCTTTTCAAAAAAACGGAAGCCGTTATCGTGTATCAATCGGGATTTAACTGCAATATGGCCGCTATATCCGCGGTAATGGACCAGCATGATGCGATTTTATCAGATGAGCTGAATCACGCTTCGATTATTGATGGATGCCGCCTGTCGAGAGCCAAGGTGATCCGCTATAAGCATTCGGATATGAATGATTTAAGACAGCAGGCGAAAGAGGCCAAGGAATCCGGTCAGTACCATAAAATTATGGTCATTACCGACGGGGTATTCTCGATGGATGGCGATATCGCAAAACTGCCCGAAATCGTAAAAATAGCAGAAGAATTCGATCTGATTACCTATGTAGATGATGCCCACGGTTCGGGCGTTCTCGGAGCAGGTGCAGGAACCGTGAAGCATTTTGGATTGTCCGACCGTATTGACTTTCAAATTGGCACTCTTTCCAAGGCGATCGGCGTTGTCGGCGGTTATGTCGCGGGTAAGAAACAACTGATTGAATGGTTGAAGCTGAGAAGCCGTCCGTTTTTGTTCTCAACATCGTTGCCTCCGGCTGTAATCGCTTCGTGTAGCGCTTCTGTCGACATTTTGATGAATGACAAAGAACTGATCGAGAAGCTGTGGGAGAACGGCAATCATTTGAAAAATGGCTTGAGCCGGCTTGGATATGATGTAGGCCAAAGCGAAACACCGATCACACCTTGTATCATTGGCGATGAGGTAACCACTCAAAAATTCAGCAAACGGCTCTATGAAGAAGGCGTTTACGCCAAGGCAATCCTGTTCCCTACGGTTCCGAAAGGAACCGGAAGAATACGCAACATGCCGACAGCTGCCCATTCCAAGGAGATGCTGGATCAAGTGATCTCCGTTTACGAGAAAGTTGGCAAAGAAATGAAGCTGATTTAGTTGCACCTACGGGAGTCTATTTCGGGAGGAATGTCTTATGAAGAAGATATTGGTGACCGGAGCACTGGGCCAGATCGGTTCTGAGTTAGTTGTTAAATTACGTGAAATTTATGGTGCGGATCACGTCGTTGCTACGGATCTCAGGTCATCGTCCCACGAAATTACCCGATCCGGACCATTCGAACTGCTGGATGTGACAAATGAGAAGGCGATGTTTGAAATCGCCAAGCGGTACGAAGTAGATACCATCATGCATTTGGCTGCGCTACTGTCGGCTACGGCAGAGGAGAAGCCCCTGCTTGCCTGGAACTTGAATATGGGCGGACTGATGAATGCACTTGAAATATCCAGGGAGCTCGGTTGCCAATTTTTCACTCCAAGCTCCATTGGATCTTTTGGCCCTTCGACTCCCAAAGACAATACACCGCAGGATACGATCCAGAGGCCCAATACGATGTACGGTGTGAACAAGGTGTCCGGCGAACTGCTTTGTGATTATTATTTTTATAAGTACGGTCTGGATACGAGGGGGTTACGATTCCCCGGATTGATATCTTATATGACGCCTCCCGGTGGAGGAACGACGGATTACGCTGTGGAAATTTACTATGCAGCTGTGACGACGGGTCGGTATACATCTTATATCGCCAAAAACTCTAACATGGACATGATGTATATGCCGGATGCCCTAAACGCTATCATTGATTTAATGGAAGCGGATTCATGCCGATTGATACACCGAAACTCATTTAATGTCACCGCAATGAGCGTCGACCCAGAGGCGATCGCTGCCGCGATTCGGGAAGAGATTCCCGGATTCACCCTGGATTATGATGTTGATCCGAAGAGGCAAGCAATTGCCGATAGCTGGCCGCATTCCATTGATGCTACGGCGGCGAAAACAGAATGGGGATTTCATGCCCGCTACGACTTGAGGGCCATAACGAAGGATATGCTTTCACACCTAAGCGATAGACAAATGCTTCGCAAAGCTTAAAGTTATGTTGAATTCGCTGTGTAAAGCGAGTAGAAGTACAAAAGAAGCTACATCAAGAGGTTGGGCGTTACCAAGACCTTTTGTTGTAGCTTCTTTTTTTATCCTCCAGCCCAGTCGTTTCCTTAGTCGGATTCAATTATGCTCTTGATATTTTTAATTGTTGCAAAGTGCATTGCTTCATGGTAAATCAGAAAACTCAGTAATTGTTCTGCATTCGTAAAGCTAAGTCCTGTAGAAGACTTGTAATGAGGATTGATTTCTTCTTTCAATTTGCTTGAAAGTACCGATTCGACCCTTTCCATTTGTTCAGTTAACAAGTCGATTAATTGAGACAATGTCGGAGGCTCTGTATCCCAGTCAGACGGTTTAGTTCCTGGATCAAACAATTTACTAAAATTAGCAGGATATTTGGTTTCTTCACCAGTAAGCTGGAAAGCGAACTTCTCATGTATAACATACATGTGGCCGAGATTCCATTTTATATTGTTTTTCAAACCTGTTGGAATGATTTCGGATGCAGAGTCAGTTATATTCCTTACATAATCAACTGCCTGACGGCGAACAAATTTCAATTGATCTGCGACAAAATTGCTCATGATATTGACCTCCCATAAAATAAAGTCGCTAATGAAAACGTTAAAGAGAACACGTTTGTGTCAGTGACCAGAGTTGCTTTTAGAAACATAAGTTGAGACTCGTTGTGAAAGATTTGCCAACGTACGTTCAAAGAAAGATTCGTCATTAAGCGCTCTACTCAGAACCAATGCTCCTTGAATACTAGCAATTGTTTCCTCTGAAATTTGGTCAGCAGTCTCTTTAGAGATACCTGTTTGAACTAGCGCCGCGCTTAAGGCTTCAATCCATCTTATAAAATATTGCTGTATTACAGTAGCGAATCGATCTCTTGTTCCGTCCAAAGCGAATGCACCAATAAGGCATATACGCTGTCCCGATTGAAAATAAGTATCGACCTCTTGCCACATATGATCAATGGCTGCTCGAGGTTCATTCTTTTCGAGCGGTTCAAAAATATTTTTGACAAACCATTGATCAATATGAGTAAGAATTTCAGCAACCATCTCATCTTTTCCACCTGGAAAGAAATAATACAAGCTTCCTTTAGATAGACGCGTACGCGCTGTAATTTTACTTAAAGATGCACCTTCATAACCTAATTCACGAAATACCTCCGTAACGAGAGGGACGACGTCAGATTTTTCAAAAACAGTACGAGTCATAGGTTTAACTCACTTAGGCTCGGGTGTTCAGCAGGGCGTGTGCCGAGAGGCCAATGAAATTTTCGTTCCGATTCCTTAATCGGCATGTCATTAATCGAAGCGAATCTTCGCTTCATCAAGCCGTCATCAGCAAATTCCCAATTCTCGTTTCCATACGATCTGAACCAGTTACCGCTATCATCATGCCATTCATATGCGAATCTCACTGCAATACGGTTATCCGTAAATGACCAAAGCTCCTTAATAAGGCGGTATTCCAGTTCTTTGGCCCATTTTCTAGTTAGTAAAGAAATAATTTCTTGGCGGCCTGTTATAAACTCGCTCCGATTTCTCCAATAACAATCTTCAGTATACACAAGTGAGACACGCTCAGGGTCTCGGCTATTCCAGCTGTCTTCTGCCATACGAGTTTTTTGAATTGCTGTCTCAAGTGTGAATGGGGGAGTTAAATTATTCATTATTTTTTCCTCACTTTCTAAACTGTTTGTATCAGTATAAACCGATCGGTTTATAAAAGCAAGTTCATATCACAATACTTTAGCTGACAAACGTGAAGATCTTGTGGTGGACCAAATAGCAGAATTGGTATGTTGTAAAAGAATACAAACTGGTACTTACTTGATCCCAATTTAAAATGCTAACATAATTCTTAGATTACGATGAGTTTGACTCTGATGAAAAATACCAAGGCAAGCACTCGACTTCATGGTGAGTCTAAGCATAGAATTAGGGGGTTGATCTGATGCTAATCAGAGAAGCAAATATAAAAGACTATCCACAATTGAGACAAATTTATCTGGATTCGCGTCGTAAGAGTTTTCATTGGGCTAACAAAGATGAAATGACGCTTGATGATTTTGACCGGGATACATCGGAAGAACAAATCCTTCTTGCTGAGGAGAATTCCCATATTCTCGGATTTGCTTCATTGTATGTACCTAACCGATTTATTCATAATTTGTTTGTACACCCCACTGCTGCTGGCAAAGGTGTTGGCGATCTGTTACTCAAACGGGCGGTAGCCGAACTGGGAACGCCAGTCACATTAAAATGTGTTTCCGAGAATCAAATAGCATTGAATTTTTATAAGAAACGGGGTTGGAAAGCTCTTGTTGAGGAAGGAGAGCCTGGAGCGAAATATTGGGTTCTGAATTTATGAGGTTCATACTTAACATTAACGCAGGAGGGTTACAATGGATATTCGTGTAGATGATTTGACCGGGGCACAAGTGATTGGGTTAATTGCAGAACATTTGCAAGGAATGGCAGATGACTCTCCACCAGAGAGCATTCATGCCCTTAATCTGGACGGTTTGAAGAAGCCCGAAATCACATTCTGGTGTGCATGGGAGGAGGAAGAGATTCTTGGTTGTGGGGCTATTAAGGAATTACACAAAGAGCATGCAGAACTCAAATCGATGCGTACAGCTAAGAATCATAAACGCAAAGGTGTAGCTAGACATATTCTTGCTCACATTATTGAAGAAGCTATCAAACGTGGATACAAAAGGATCAGTCTAGAGACTGGCCCCACGGATTCATTTATTCCAGCTCGCAAGTTGTATGAAAATTTTAGCTTCACGTATTGTGAAGCATTTGCAGATTATATCCCAGATGGGAATAGTACATTTATGACGAAGGAACTGTAGATCTTGTAAAGAAGAGGAGCCCTCATTCGAAGGGCTTCTCTTCTGTTATGTCTCCCCGTTACGTAAGCATGGATCACTTTAATCATTGATTGGAATCCCCGCAGCTGTTAAATGTCCGTGAGTTAAAATTTTTCCAAATTGAGAGGCAAGTTCACTCGGAGTATACGAAAAATCATTTTTAACCCACCATATTACAATGCCCATAAAAGTAGATGCGATATATTGAAGTAATAATTCCTTTGAAATCTTCAGAGGGGTATGATCCAAGCCATCTTCCACAGTATTTTTTATAATCTCCTCCATTTTTGATTGAAAACCATAAATTCTGTTCTCATCCAGTAAGAATGCTTTGTAAAAGGGGATATTGTCCTTAATTTTCTCCAGTATGGTTTGCATCAGTTGTTCAAGCATAGAGCCACTTATACTAGATTTGCTACTCGAACAAAGCTTGAGTGTACTCTTTAACTCATCTAATAATTCGTCCATAGATACATTTAACAAATCGGGTTTGTTCTGATAATGAAGGTAAAATGTATTTCGGTTAATCATCGCCTTATCGGCTATATCTTGGATCGTAATCCCCTCGTATCCCTTCTCATTGAGAAGTTCTATAAATGCTTTTTTTATCGAATGTTTGGAGCGAATGATACGCAAATCGGTTTTTTTCTTCATCATGACCCGTTCCCTTAACTTTTTTTGTTAGATATACGACATTTGAGTTGAAACTGTATTTTATCTCTCAAAATCAAAATTAATAAACATTGAATGCTGATCTTTTATTAATCATAATAAACAAAAGATAAATATACAACACGTTGACCATTATTTATCTTACTGATCATTAACTCTATTCGAAGGGAAGATATGAAATGAAAACGATAGCGATTGTTGGAGCAGGAGCAGGATTAGGAGTGTCCATTGCGAAGAAATTCGGACACAATGGCTTTCGCGTAGCTCTTATTGCGCGAAATGAAGAAAAGTTGAACCAACTGGTTATTGAATTAGAACAATTGGGAATCGAAGCGGCTTCTTTTCAGGCGGACATATTAAACAAAGAACAAATTGAGATGGCATTTGCTGCTATTAAAGAGAAATACGGATTTATCGATGTTCTTGAATACAGTCCAACGCCGAGCTTTGATTCCGTAGCGCCAACATTAGATGTAACTGAAGAAAATGCGTTATACCAATTTCAATATAATGTTTTAGGTGCTTTATCGAGCATTAAACAAGTACTTCCGGATATGCTGGATAAGCAAAGCGGTGCTCTGTTATTTACAACCGGAGGTGCTTCAGTCCACCCCGTTCCAAGGATGGGTAATGTCGGAATTGCAATCTCAGGACTTCGTAATTATATCTTTAATTTGAACAGCGAATTAGCGGACAAAGGAGTATATGCAGGGCATCTTTCGATCGGAATCTGGATGCAGCCGAATTCAGGCGTTCAGGATAAAATCGCTGATATTTGGTACGACATGTACACCAAAAGAGATAGAGTAGAAGAGTTTATAACTGAAGATAAAGTGTGAGTTGAATAATTTATTTTAAAGGAGATACAAGAGAAAAATATGAATATCACTGTTTTTGGTGCAAGTGGTGCAATTGGACAGCTTGTAACACAACTAGCTTTAGATCATGGAGATTTCGTTACGGCATATGTTAGAAACCCCGAAAAAATCAGCCTCAAACATCCAAATTTGAGCCTTGTACAAGGGGAACTTTCGAATAGTTCAACTATCGAGAAGGCCGTTGCCGAATCAGATGTAGTTATTAGCACATTGGGGCCAGCATCCGATATGTCACGAAAGCTTAAAGGCACGCCGATTGCTGACGGGCACGAACGGATCATTAAGGCTATGAACAAACTTAACAAAAAAAGGCTCATTACACTTGCGACGCCGGCTTTGCAATCCGATGACGATAAGAAAAACATTTCCACGATACTTCCAGGTGTCTTAGCGAAAGTTTTCCTACCAAACGGTTATGCAGAAATGAAGAAACTGGAAGGAATGATTAAGGAATCCAAACTGAATTGGACAGTCGTTCGAATTATTAATCCCAATGTCAAATACAAAGGGCAATCTTATGATTATTCATTCGGTGATAAACCAGCTAAATTAGGTGTTTCCAGAGAAAATGTTGCTAAATTCATGTACTCTTCCGCTCTTGACAACGCATTGATTAGGAAAATGCCTATTATTTATAACAAATAAATTTAAATGTAGTATTCACCGATTAAGGTGGTTAGTGAGGGAGGATTCAAAATGAAAATCGAGATATGGTCGGATTATGTTTGTCCATTTTGTTATATTGGTAAACGACGATTAGAATCTGCACTGGAGCAATTCGCTACTCCGAATGAAGTGTTTATTGAATATAAAAGCTTCGAACTTAATCCGCAAACATCCATGTACTCAGGCAAAAGTATGCATCAAATACTTTCGGAGAAACATGATATGAGTCTCGAACAAGCGAAAAAGGCACATGCTGAACTTGAACAACAAGCAGCAATGATGGGTCTCGTGTATAATATCGACCAAATAAAGCCCACCAATACGTTTGATGCGCATCGTTTAACCCAGTATGCCAAATCTGTGGGTAAAGATCAGGAATTAGCTGAGAAGCTGTTCTATTCTTATTACACGGACGCCAAGTTAATTAGTGATCATGATACTTTAGCCAGTATTGCAGAATCAGTTGGAATGAATAGGGACGAGTCAATCGCAGTTCTCCATGACTCCTCCAAATATGCTAGCGAAGTGCGTTCAGATGAAGCCACAGCAAAACAATTAGGCATAACAGGAGCGCCTTTCTTTGTCATTGATAGAAAATACGCGATATCCGGTGCACAACCAACAGAGGTATTTTTAAAAGCTCTTAAACAAGCATCTCAGGAACCCTTCGTATGATTTAAATGATTATAAGCAAGTTTTAGTGAACATTTTAACACAACATTTTGGTTTAACTAACTAACAGATTCAATGATGAATGTAAATCTAACCGTGCTTAATAAATCAAGGAGGCAACTGATCTATGATTGGTTGCTTTTTTCATGCATTCGAACGGGCAAAAAAAACAGGTAGTTATCAGAATAAACTTAAATAAGCGAGTTAAAATGAAATAATAATTGCTTCTCAATCCTGTATGCGATATATTGCATATAAGAATAATTGTAATGAGGATGAAAACCATGCCAATTCCTAAAGATTTTGCCTTACCCGTCCGTATGTCCGCAAAAGAAAGAGCCTTTTCTCAGATTCAGCGATGGATTATTGATGGAACACTGCAGCCAGGTGAAAAGCTGATTGATGCGGAAATGGCTGAATCACTTGGAGTCAGCCGGACTCCGATTCGAGAGGCATTTCAGTTACTCGAAGTTCAAGGCCTCGTGTCGATGCATCCAGGGAAAGAAACAAAGGTAACGAATATTGAGAAAAACGATATTTTTAAAATGTATTCAACGATGGCTGCTCTTCAGGCATTAGCTGCTGAAATCACCGCCCAGATTATTGTTCCAGAACAGATCGAGAAACTAAGATCTATTAATTTGGAATTCGCAAGTTCCATTAAAAATGGACAAGTGTATCAGGCTATGGAGGTAGATGAGCAATTTCATAATTATATTGTGGAGCTCTCAGATAATCCTTATGTAGCCACATTTAATGTCTCTCTTCAGATTCACATTAGGCGTTTTAAATATGTGTTTTTAAAACAACATATTACAGCTACACTTGCTTCAGTCGAAGAGCATGATTTGATTATTAAAGCTTTTGAAGGCAAAAATAGTGAGGATGCTCACAAGTTAATGAAACAAAATTTTATCAGGCCGATGCAGGAACTGAGTGAAATACTTTGAAATGAGGGAAGAAACATGGAAAATAAAAAAGATCTTCGTATTCGAAGCAAGGTAATCAGTGAAGGAGCTAACCGGGTACCAAACAGAGCAATGCTGCGTGCGGTTGGTTTTCAGGATGAAGATTTTAAAAAGCCAATGATCGGCATAGCGAGTACCTGGAGTGAGGTAACACCATGTAATATGCACATTAATGATTTAGCGGTACAAGCTAAGCAGGGCGCACGCGATAACGGCGGTGCTCCACTAATTTTTAATACGATTACCGTTTCGGATGGGATTTCGATGGGGCATGGCGGGATGTTGTTCTCACTACCAAGTCGGGAAGCTATCGCTGATTCGATTGAAATTGTGACCGGAGCTGAGCGTTTTGACGGCGTTGTTGCAATCGGTGGTTGTGACAAGAATACGCCTGCATGTCTGATGGCTATTGGACGGATGAACATTCCTTCCGTTTATGTATACGGTGGAACCATTCAACCAGGTAATCTCGATGGCAAAAAAGTAGATATCGTTTCCGCTTTTGAAGCCGTTGGTCAATATCAAGATGGCAAAATAACAGATGAACAGCTACATAAGGTTGAATGTAGTGTTTGCCCAGGCCCAGGGGCTTGCGGGGGTATGTATACCGCTAATACGATGGCCGCAGCTGCAGAAGCAATGGGTATGTGTTTGCCTGGTTCTTCTTCGACATCAGCGATTTCAGCGGATAAAGCATTAGAATGCGAAGCAGCCGGTAAACAGGTCATCTCACTGCTTGAACAGGAAATCTATCCAAGAGACATTATGACGAAGAAAGCATTTGAGAATGCGATCACCGTTGTTATGGCTCTGGGAGGATCAACTAACGCATTTCTCCATCTGCTAGCGATTGCGCACTCGGTAGAAGTCGATTTAACCTTAGATGATTTTGAACGCATTCGTTTGCGTGTTCCTCATTTGGCGGATCTGAAGCCAAGCGGCCAATATGTGATGCAAGATTTGAATGATATCGGTGGCGTTTCAGGGGTGATGAAGCTATTGCTTGCTGAGGGATTACTTCACGGGGATTGCCTCACGGTAACAGGTAAAACGTTGGCGGAGAATTTAGCGGAAGCTGATCCACTTCCGAATGATCAAGAGATTATACGTCCGCTCGATAATCCGCTGAAGCCAGATGGACCATTAGTTGTGCTTCGAGGAAATCTCGCCCCTGAAGGTGCTGTTGCCAAAATGTCAGGCATGAAGATCCAGCAGTTCTCCGGCCCGACCAAGGTGTACGATAGCGAAGATGAAGCAACAATAGCGATTACGAATGATGAAATTAAAGAAGGCGATGTCGTGGTCATACGTTACTGTGGTCCGAAGGGCGGCCCAGGTATGCCAGAGATGCTTTCCGTTACAGCACTTATCGTAGGCAAAGGACTCGGCGGGAAAGTGGCTCTCATCACGGATGGTCGATTCTCGGGTGGCTCACACGGATTTGTAGTCGGACATGTATCACCTGAAGCACAAGTAGGCGGACCGATCGCGTTGCTCAAAAATGGGGATATTATCACCATTAACAGTGATATTCAGGAAATGAAGGTTGAAGTATCAGAAGAAGAATTAGCCGCTCGAGCGAAAGCGTGGGTACAACCTCCGCTGAAAGTAAAATCCGGTGTACTCGCCAAATATGCTAAATTAGTTTCCTCCGCTTCCAAAGGGGCAGTAACCGATTTGATGGAATAGACCAATAACCATTGAGGCTGGATATGGATGGAAAAAAATTGTTTAGTGTGCAATTATCAAGGACTGTATGAAGCACCATACATAGAGGTGTACCCTCTGACGAAATATGTCCTTGTTGCGGATTTCAGTACGGATTTGATGATGATGGAATTTACAACAATGAGGAATCATATCGAATGTGGAGAGACGTTTGGATAAACAATGGTTGTAATTGGTTTTCAGGAGGTAGAAAACCTCCTGATAATTGGAATGCAAAATCACAAATAAAAAGATAGGTAACAATTAAGCAATGCAAAGTACGGTGTCGTGGGAAAGAACATGTTCCAATTCAAGTCGCTATTTTAGCGGCTTTTTTATTTTGTCAGTACAAGTTCTTGCCCTCGGGTATTCTAAACGGAATGGTTTCCATCGACCTCATTACTTCCTGATTCTGTTGAACTCCATTTTTCTATCATCTCTCCAATACATGGCATAAAAACATTTAAAATAGCCCCGCTGAAGCAGACAGCCAGTGCAGTTCCTATACCTATAGGTCCATTAAAAATGAATGCCATGAACAGGATTACAACATTAATCAGAGTTCTCGCAAAAAATATATTCGTTCGAGTTATTTTTTGTAGTGAGAGTGTTAACCGATCGATCGGAATCGGTGCAAAATTGGTCTGTAGATACATGGCCGTTCCTATTCCTGCAACAACCAAACCAGAGCCGAAACACAAAAATTTCAAAAACAATAGATCAGGTGCCACCCAAGTCCGTAACAATAACAGCCAGAAATCAATACAAATGCCTGTTATAAGTGCAGTTACTAAACCCAAATATTCAGGTTTCTGTTTTTGTAGCAACGAATTTAAAAATATCATAACTAGAGCGATGATAATCTCCCAGCTACCAATAGTTAAACCTACGTTTAGGGACAATCCGACTAGAAGAGCGTCGAATGGAGAGCTTCCAAGCTCTGATTGTATGGTCAACGTAATGCCAAGAGTTAGAATTAAGATACCTATTGCATAAATTAAATATTGATTTACACGTGATAACGGCATCATTTCGATAATAATTCTTTTACCATTAGATAATGCGGAATTCCATCTTCCATAAATACATCGGAGGTCGTCTTGTATCCTAGCTTGTGATAAAACCCCTCTGCATGTGTCTGTCCGTGTAATTTAACTTTGGATATTCCTTTATTTTCTGCAATTTCTTCCAGTGATGTAACGATTAATTTCCCAAGACCATATTGGCGATAAGGTTTTAAGATACATATTCGATCGAGTTTACCTACGCCATCTTGAATAATAATTCTGCCTGTTCCGGCGGGTAGTTCATTAAAATAGACCAGGATGTGCTCACACTGTCCATCTAAATTATCATAATCATCAAACTCATCTTCAAGTGGTACATTTTGTTCTTTCACAAACACCTCTTCTCTAATTTCAAAAGCGATCTTGAGCTCCTCAATGTAGTCAATTTTTTTTGATTTCATTTCTAATAATCCTTTCAGAAATTCATTTTGTAATTAAAAACAAATTAAACGTTCTTTTAGATAATTATAAATGATAGCATTTTTGTTGTAAA
Source organism: Paenibacillus sp. NN59 (assembly GCF_057597225.1). Taxonomy (NCBI): domain Bacteria; kingdom Bacillati; phylum Bacillota; class Bacilli; order Caryophanales; family Paenibacillaceae; genus Paenibacillus; species Paenibacillus sp. NN59. The sequence continues at coordinate 3,526,208 of NZ_CP199678.1, forward strand.
TACAACAAAAAAAAGGGGGGGTAAGGGACTAGAATTACGAAAAGATGGTTCCGATCAAGGTAACCGATAGATGAATTAGCACAGTCTTTATGTGGGATGTCGCACTTCATATAGAAAGGGATGAAATATTTGTTTACTTAGATACGTAATGTATCTTATAATTTTCATAAAGATACATTAAGTATCTCAAAAGGTTTGTATTGCGCAAGTAATGTAAGGGTGCTCGCGTCTTGGTTCTAGTTTTTGTTGAAAGGAGGGGACGACCGATGGAAACGAAAAAAGCACCTTGGCAGGCACCGAAATTAGAGGTTCTGGATGTGCGGCAGCAAACGATGGCTGGCCGTGGATATAAGCAAATTGATTGGATCTCCGAACATGATGCAGACCTCTATAATCCAGCGTCCTCAAGTTGAAAATCGTATTCTTGCTCAAAAGGTCGCCTATGGGCGGCTTTTTCGATGCTCAGATGAGGGAAAATAATATGTTTCAATTACCTATTAGATAAATATCTAAGTGTAGAAGTCATGTGATAGACAAGGGAATGACAAACAATTTGACTTTGGAAACCAAAATACATTGGTCCCCAATCTAATGAAGGCCTTCTTCTTCGTATACATAAGCGATTTCAACAAAATCATGGTGATGCATCATCGTAAACGGCTCTTCTTTGAATTATTTGTTATGTTAGAACAGCTTCTACACCATTTATAGTGTTGTGAGAGGGGATTGGGTCATTTTGAATACATCTAAACAAATGATGCCTCAGAATTCCAATGATCTTTTTAGTAAACTTGGAATTTATAGCGTCCAAAGTGTTTTTATTATTTTGTTCTTGCTGTTAACCCCTGTCTACTATTTGAACAAATGGGACTTCAAACGTCACAAAAAACGGAAACCTTTCTACACTAGTAAATTGGTTCGATTGCAAGAGCGTTATCCGATTTTCTACGAATTGGCCATGTACGTTCAAAATTTCCCTATTCCTCGTAATGTCTACAAAGTTCTACCCCCTTTAAAGGGCGATGTTCTACAAGTGGGCTGTGGTACAGGTTTATTGAACAAGTATCTTCGCAAGCAGAAAGATGTTCGTTTTCTCAACATGGATCCGAATTTAAATGCTCTAAAACTTGGAAAGAAGTGGGGACGGTTTGATTCTTATATCCATGCTTTCATTGATAAGCCTACTTCTTTACCTGACCATAGCTGCGATATGATTTTGTTTGCAAGAAGCTTTCATCACATTCGCTATCACAAAAAAGCCTTCATAGAGAGCTGTAGACTGTTACGTGACGGTGGATCTATTATTATTGCAGACCCGGTCATTCTCAAGTCTCTTTCAGGTTCTGTAACGGACGGTGGATATATGGCGAACTCTTCGATTGATGGTGTAATTTGGAGATTTACCAAAGAAACATTAATTACTCACATAGAGCGCTGTCTTCCTCCTGAATTAAAGATTGAATCCGTAACCGAAACGAGACAAGTGCATGTAACGAATTATAATTTATTTGTACCTCAGACAGATATCGTAGTGGTACTGCGAAAAAGAGAAGCTGTAAACAATGACAACTAAATCTATTTATGGTGTTTGAAATCTGTAGCATTATTCAATGTTTATCCTTTGCTCAGCCAGAAACATGTCTTGCGGATAAATTAGCCAAAGGTACCTCTCCACAGAGGTGCCTTTTTTTGTTTATGATAACGTTCAGCCACTAAATAATGATTTTGAAAAATAGAAAAAGAATTTTTGATACCAAGAGTAAAGTCTGCCAAGGCATGAAAAAAGTTCAACACCACAAATCTATACTCAACAATGCAGAGCAGTGTGTACATAGTTTGAAGATAATGAAGCAGTTTTTATTTAGAATTCATTTTAATGCTCTTAGGATGACTAACAATTCTATGATTAATATTGCTGGTTAATCACAAAGGCCGCTGATCCACCTGTTTCTAATCACTCCAGGCTCATCGTATTCACTATTCTCAAGTTTTGGTTTTAACCTCCAAAAACCTTTTTCCCACTGTGAACAATCGGGTTCAATATATTGAAGTCCGCTAATTACAGAATCAATATACGAAGGGGAGAGATCGATGAGTTCTTTTTTATGGAATAGGGCTGTAAAGCCGTGTTCAATAGAAACTCTGCAGTTTTTGTTAAAATTAAGGGAATAGTATGAATGCCCATCTTTAGCATGTTCATGTAGAATCTGAAGTATAGGAAGACCTACATATGAATGGAGATCCTCTATTTTTTTAGGATAAATCGATTCAAACGAGTGATTTTGTTCATCATATATCTCATAAGCAATGCCGTATAATTGCCATTCCAACAAACTTTCTAAGAAGATCGTATATATCTCGTGAAAATGCTTTTTAACAAAATGAATTGTACTTAGATCTTCGGTGGTTAGAGCATATTTAGTATCAATAAACGTATTAAGCGAATATATCTCCGTATTAAATAAATCTACCGAAGCTTTAACCTCCAATGATCCTTCCCAACTTTCATATTTTTCGATGTATCGCACTTGATCTAATGTTCCGTTCATTGTTCACCTCATAATCAATCTTTATTGAATCGTACAGCTTTCTCACAAGAACTAAAATCCATACTAAGTCGGCAGAGAGAATCAGTGTTTTCTTGTCACTCTGTATTTTTAACAGAGAAAGAGCAGGTAGCTATTAAAGATGCAACATGAATTAAATGTGTTAAGAGGGTCCAGCTTTATATATGTAGCTTGTGTCATATACACAAAGATCGAGATACCTAACATAATTCTCAGCACTTGAGCAGATGACTGACAAGAATTTTGATATGGTTGAAAGTAAAATATATGATATTCCACATATAACACTAAAAAGTAGAAGTGTACCATGATTAGCAAAGCAAACCTTTTTTTATAAAAACTGATACGTCCTCTCTATCACTAATTAATATAACAAAAAATTAGGCTTGTTCCTTGACATGCCCGGTAAAATCCTTGTATTACGTGCAGCTCCCAACACGTAGTGCACTCCTTCATGACGAGGGTGGTCAGCCACTATTTTGTTAAGTTCATTTCTTCCCTACCATGGTTCTTATTGTTGATTAGGCGTGTATCTAATCGTCATCTTGCCCTTCAATTCATTAAACTAAGGCAGGATCGTTCGTTTTAGTCATGGAGAATCGTATCCATAAATAGCGTGGGAATTTTTCATGAATATAGGTGATACGGATACTGGGAAAAAATACCATTTAAAAAAAGGAGTTACTTATTAGACTAATTAATGAGATTGATAGAGAACGAGAACAGTAGACACATTTATAAGCTAATCATCCTAGTATATTTGCGTATACGCGTACATTGGCTTATGAACAGGTGTTGGTCTTAGTTAATCTTTGTGAACAACACGTAAAGCTGCGTGTAGATGAGAAGGAGAATAACTTTTTTGAGATCTAGCTGATAAACTACGAAGATTGCGACCATTCTAAACAAGAGTTGGATGAAAGAATTTGGTACAGGTGATCTATAAAAATCGGTTCAACCCCTTAATATTGGACACTAGCTAGCTTTTTCTCAGATTGACGCATCATAATGCAATGGATTTGGGCTCTATGGTTCCTTCGTTGACCAGGCGCAGGTAATCTGTCGGCGACCAGTCGTGTAGACTGCCGTGAATACGGTCTTTGTTGTAATAACGGATATAACGGTCTACCTCGGAAAAGGCTTCTTCGTAGCTTTCGAAACAATGTCGCTGGTAACACTCACGTTCCAGAACACTATGAAACGATTCAATAAAAGCATTTTTATTCGGTGTTCGAACGGGTGTCCGCTCATGCTCTAAACCTGCTTCTTCACAGAAGTTATAAAACGCTTTGCTTATAAACTGAGGGCCGTTATCGGTACGAATCACGAGCTTTGGCTCGGTCTTAGGGATACGTCGCGTTACCATAGCCTGCCGGAGCGTATGCAGGATGCTCTGCGTGTCGCAGGCTTTACCGCGATGGTGAGCGACGATTCGACGATCAAAAACATCAATAATACTTGCGAGGAAAAAGTGCCGGCGTTTCCCCGCAACATAACCGTACTTGATATCCATCTGCCACAATTGGTTAGGCCCATCTACCGTTCGGTTATTAGCTACTTTTCTCGGTACGGTATGGATTTGTTCGCGCTGAGGGAGAAGGATACTGAGAGACTTACAGAGCCGATATACTTTCTTTTTGTTAATTACCAGATTGTACTTTCGGCGTAACAACACGGTTAGTTTTCGGTAGCCAAACGCTGCATTTGGCCCTTGAATCAAACGACGAAGAAACCCGACAATCCGAGTGTCCGAAATACGATTCCCTTGCTGGTTGTAAGAGTATCCAGGGATTTTTCGTCCGCTACTTATGGGTTGCTGGCGTTCAGGGTGTTTCAAGTGATAATAATATGTTGAGCGAGGAACATCGCAGATCCGGAGCACCGTACGGACAGGATATCCTCGCTCAATCCAACCTATCGCGGTTTGTAGTCGGGATACTTTTTTTTAACGAGATCCTTAAGAATCTGGTTTTCTAATTCTTTTGCGCCAAGAAGTTTCAAAGCTTCATTGTATTTCTCCTGTAATTCTTGATAGTTGGCTACATCTTGCTGTATTTGTTGTGTTTCTTTTTGTTTTTTAGCCACCAGTTCCCCCACCTCATCTTCGTATTGACGAACCCAAGTCGTCAGCGTTTTAGGAGACATGCCGTACTTTCGTGCCACGACCTCTGTCCGGAGGCCAGAAAGCACCTCTACGACATACTCCTTTTTCGCCTCAACTGGGCATCTAAATCGTCTTTTCATGAACACTCTCCTCATTTCATTTAGTGTATCTGAGGTAGCTTTGAGTGTCCAATTGGATTAGGGGGCTTTAAAGAAATTATTCTGAATATATTGAGTCCATGATATTAATAATAAACACTGACTGCGAATGTAAGGAATCATTATTTGCAGGAAACAACACATAGGAGGACATACGAAATGCAGCAGCAAAACCATCAAAACATTGAGACAGGCATAGTTCCACCCCAACTGAATCATGGCGGACATGAGATGTTTGATGTCCATGAGGTATTGGCAGGAAGTATCAATACAATGAACACGTATACCATGCTGAGTGAGCACGTACAAGATCCAGAACTTCGGGATATCTTACAGCGTCAGAAGCAATTTATGGCTGATGAATATAACATTACATTGGAAAGTTTCAAAACCGGACAAGATCCTTCAAAACGGACCCAGAGCTATAAAATGAAACAAGATAATGATTTTACTTATGGGATGAAACCAAGTCAACCGACAAAGCCAATTCAATCTGCGGCTGAGATATGTGATCAATCCATATCCCTTAGTATGTTAAACTCAGTAAAATCAGGGGCTGTAATGAAAACAACAGCAGCATTGGAAACAACGAATCCGGTTGTACGTCGCGTACTTGCAGATTCCTTACCAAACTGTATAGAGATGGCTTATGAGATCTCGATTTATCAAAATAAAAATGGCTTTTACCAAGTGCCGCAGCTTACCCAGCAAGACATGCAGCAAATGCAAAATGGTTACGCTCTTGCACCGGTGCAGCCACAAATCCCTGGTAATCTTCCCCACTAAAAATCAAACGCCGTATCTCATGTCAAGATACGGCGTTTGATTTTGTTACCCCTTTGAAACAGGACTGTAAGAAGCGAGCTTACAAACTAGGGATGCTCAGTTAAACTGGACAAAGGTACTGTCATTTCCTTCTCCGAATTTCCGATCGGATAGATTCGAGCCGTCTCATCCTCATTAACATGCTGGATAAAAACCAGTGCATCCTGATAAGTTACATTTTTCATAATGGTCGATTCCGAAATTTCAATCGCTCTTTGTTTGTTCAACAAAATCCCTCCTTATTTTTGATTTCTTTACTTTTAGCTGATAACGCTCCCTTCCACTTTTATGATCTCCCATCTTATGCAAAATATTTGTCGATCAATGGATCGGCTGTCTTTTATGTTGAACGAACGGGTGGGATATGCAAAAATGCAATCGTCAGAACTCGTCCGAATACTTAGGGTTACTCAGAGAACAGGCATTGAAAAAGCCCTTATTGAGTGTGTAAAAATTCTATGATTAATATTGCTCGTTAAAAAAGGCCGCTGATCCACCTGTTTCTAATCAATCCAGGCTCATCGTAGTGACTATTCTCAAGTTATTAAAGATGCAACATGAATTAGATGTGTTAAGAGGTCCAGTTTTATATATGTAGCTTGTGTCATAGACACAAAGTTCGGGATACTTAACATAATTCTCAGCACTTGAGCAGACTGACTAGAATTTTGATATGCTCGGAAAATATATGGGTACCATGATTAGCAAAGCAAACCTTTTTTTAAAAAAAGTGATACATTCTCTCCCAGCAGTAATTAATATAATAGAAAATTAGGCTTAATAGAATGACCTTTAATAACGGAGGCCGTCAAACCATTGTAATAAAAACTTAAAATATTATGAGACAACTGACACGAGTTCCTTTTGCAATAGATGAGGAGGAACCTGCGACTTTAACGGACAATTGTTATACGAAGCCATGCTTGATTATCAACAGCGTAAGTTGCGGGCATTAGAGGTTTAATGTCGCGATGGTTCATCCTTACCCGGCGATTATAAAATCAATGAGGCATCCGCTCTCCAGCCATATGTACCGTAACATTCCGAACTCTGCACCATATACTATGTTCTATGTTATCTTACAACAAGATTTGTTCGAGCCTAATCACTGTTATCCGAAGGCTGACCCTTCAATAACAATCCTCCCGATCTAGAATCCATTCTCCTCACTTAGGTCTCGGCTACGAAAAGGAAAAGAGCAGCGGTCATGTCTTTAACAACAGCATCCCGCCGCTCCTGAATCCTAGCCATCCATACTATCTTTTCAATAAATAGACTTATGGACCGGACAAAAGGCATATACTTTAATTTCTATGCTGACATAGACTATATCGTGGATCGACATTAAGGAGTCAGTTTCAGAATAGTCACCGTGGTGTTCAGATTGTTATGCAACTGTACAGGAGTTGCATTCGCATTGACCAGTTGAATCGTTGTCGGAACTGTTGTGACCGTAATAATAACTTCAGCAGATATGGGGCCTCCGCCATTACCTGTGAAAGGCACAGGTGTGATGGGCGTCCCATTCACTGTAAGGTTGAAATCGGCATCGCCCTGATTATGAATGGAGAAAGAGATAAAGTAACTTCCTGTTTCATTGATGGTTATCGTTGAAGATGGCGGCACGAAGGTAAAGGCACCCCCCACGTTAGCCAAAACACCAGTCAACGTAATTGGCGAGTTTCCTGGAACGGTGTCCGTACCTGTGCCGGGATCAGCTCGGAAAACACTCAGGAAATCGGAGATTCCAGCCCCCGTTGGCCCGGCAGGACCTGTTGCTCCTGTTGCACCTGCTGGGCCAACTGCTCCGACCGCACCAGCCGGACCCACGGGTCCTTGTATACCAGGAATTCCTTGCAATCCGACTGGACCCGGTATCCCTTGAGCACCAGTGGCCCCTTTGGGACCTATCGGCCCTATTGGACCAGGAATCCCTGGTACGCCTTGTGGAGCATTAACTGTAACCTTAGGTTTAACCTTTACTACCTTAACCTTCGCACCGCAAGGTACATGTTTTTTGAATTTACGTCTACAAATCCGTTTCCCGTGATGATTGATCAATGAACTCACCTCCGTGATATTTCTCCACATACTATGTGCAGTAATCACTGGGGGCGTAGACAACTAACTATAATTCAGAAAATTACAGGGCCCATTATGAGGAAAGTTGTCTATCTCATGGAGCAATATTTAGACGTTAAGCTTCTTTTACATATTGAAAAGCCTCTTACCAAACAGCCAAGAATACAATGCAAAGCATATTAAATTTCTATACGTTACACATGTTTGGTAAGTGATGCTCTACCCGCAAGCCAATACGTGAATGCACCTGCATACGAGAAAAAAATACTACCAAAACAAAACTTTTGATGGGAAAGTTTGAATTGCAAGGTAGATAATTCGATGGATCTATATGGAAATTTCCGCATCAGACAAAGAAACGATTCATACACCTCAGAAAATCTTAATGATAGGACAAGAACTTGTACCGATTACCGATTAGATGTATATCTAATCATTATTTAGTCGTTAATGCATTAAACTAACGGGCAGGTGATTATTTTGTTAAAAATTAAAATAAGAGTTGCCCTATATAACCCTTCTTTGATATAAATACTATAAATACTGCCAAAAATGGTTCAATTGTATGTTTGTTGTTTAGTAGGTTACAAGCTTTCTTTGTCATGGATAAGAATATATAGGTAGGAGGTTTCTGCATGGTAAAAGTACAAGACCGTCGGCATTTAGTCTTGATTGGTAACGGGATGGCTGGGATCAACACGGTGGAACAGATCTTAAAACTGGCGCCCAGCACCTACAGGATTACCATATTTGGGAGTGAACCTTATCCCAACTACAATCGCATTCAGTTATCGTATGTGCTAGAGAAGAGTAAAGCAGTAGAAGACATTATTTTGAATGACAGGAACTGGTATTTAGAGAATGGAATAGAGCTATATACCGGAACGACTGTAACACATATTGATACGGAACAAAAAATTGTGAAGGCAGACAATGGTATGGAGGTTCCATATGACAAGCTCATTGTTGCAACCGGTTCCAATCCGTTTATGCTTCCGGTACCAGGAGCAGATAAAGAGGGTATTGTAGGTTTCAGAGATATCGCGGATTGCCAAAACATGCTGCATGCAGCAGATCAGTACAAGAAGGCTGCCGTTATTGGTGGGGGCCTGCTCGGATTGGAGGCTGCCAAGGGGCTACTCAAACTGGGGATGGATGTGACAGTGGTCCATCTATTCGAGGAGATAATGGAACGTCAGCTCGATCATACCGCCTCACTAATGCTTCAGGCAGAGCTGGAAAGCCAAGGATTGAAATTTGCTACCGGCAAACAGACTGAGGAGTTTCTCGGAGATGATCGGGTCAGCGGGATTCGTTTTACCGACGGAACGACGCTGGATGCAGAATTCGTAGTCATGGCGGTGGGAATTCGACCAAACACTGCATTAGCCAAGAAAAGCGGCATTGTGGTTAATAGCGGGATTCTTGTGGATGATTATATGCGTACTTCAGCACCGGATGTTTATGCAGTAGGGGAGTGCAACGAGCATCGGGGCATTACATATGGGCTGGTAGCTCCACTATTTGAACAGGGAGCTGTCCTTGCGAAGCATCTGTGCGGAGTGGATACGAAGCCATATGAAGGATCTGTGGTATCTACTCAACTAAAAATATCTGGTGTAGACGTGTTCTCCGCTGGTGAGTTTATGGATGCAGAAGGACTGTCTATAGTGCGGATGCATGATGACTGGTTACGTATTTACAAAAAAGTTCTCCTGCGCGGCGGACGGATCGTCGGCGGTGTTCTGATTGGTGACGGAAAGGAATCTTCCAGACTGCAGCAGTGGATTCGAACAGGCACGGTAATGACAGAAGCCATTCATAATGCGATTATGGGACAAGCCTCGGTCGAAACCGGGAATACAGCCGCAGAGCTGGCGGATGAGGAAATCGTATGTGGTTGTAATGGTGTGACGAAAAAACACATTGTGGATGCCATTAACGAAAAAGGATTAACCACGGTAGAAGAGATCAAGGTGGCCACAAGTGCATCGCGTTCTTGTGGAGGTTGCCGACCGGTTGTAGAGCAGATTCTTCAATATGTGCTCGGAGACAAGTATGATTCAGCGGCGGCGAAACAGGAAGCAATCTGTTCCTGTACCACACTGAGCAGAGATGAAGTCGTGACGGCGATTAAAGAAAAGGGGCTGATCACATCTAAAGAAGTAAGATATGCGCTGGAATGGGATAACCCGGAGGGCTGCTCTAAATGTCGTCCTGCGCTGAACTACTATCTGGGTATGATCTGGCCAACTGAGCATGTGGACGAGAAGGATTCACGTTTTGTGAATGAACGGATGCATGCGAACATTCAAAAGGATGGAACATTTGGCGTTGTGCCGCGAATGTACGGCGGGGTAACCACACCGGACGATCTCAGACTTATTGCTGATATTGCGGTGAAATACAACGTCAAGTTGGTTAAAGTAACCGGTGGTCAGCGGCTGGATCTGCTTGGGGTCAAAAAAGAGGATCTACCAAAGATCTGGAAGGACCTTGGCATGCCGTCCGGTTATGCGTATGCGAAGGCGCTTCGCACGGTCAAGACATGCGTGGGATCACAGTTCTGCCGTTTTGGTACGAAAGATTCGATGGGGATGGGAATAATGCTTGAGAAGAAGTTCGAGCGGTTAGATATGCCGGCCAAGTTCAAGCTTGCCGTTAACGGCTGTCCGCGTAACTGCGCGGAGTCAACAACCAAGGATATTGGGATCGTCGGTAATGAGGGAGCTTGGGAAATTTACGTTGGCGGTAATGGCGGAATTAAAGCCCGACTTGCTGAACTGCTGTGTAAGGTGCGAACAGATGAAGAACTTCTGGAGATTGTCGCCGCGTTCATGCAGCACTACCGGGAGACAGGCAAATATCTGGAGCGGACCTCGGAATGGATTGAAAGGATGGGATTGGAATCCGTCACGGAAGCTGTAGTCAATGATCTGGATAACCGCCGGGTTTTGGCTGAGCGAATGGAGGTCGCTCTGGCGCAGGTGAAGGAACCATGGAGTGAAATCCTGAATAATTCGAATTTAAGGGAAAGGATGTTTGAAGAGATTAGCATCTCTACGAAACAGGACTAGAAACAGGAAGGGGCTGCATGATGGAACCGAAACTGAATAAAAATGAATACACGTATTATCTTGTTGGCAATGTAGATGATTTCACAGAGAGACTGGGACGAGTAGTGCGCTTAGGTAATGAAGAGATTGCGATATTTAAGACAACGGACGGACGTATCTATGCTCTTGAGAATAAAAGCCCTGGTCCGCGCGGAGGAACGATTGCAGAAGGAATTATATCCGGGGACGTCCTGTTCGACCCAATCTGTGACTGGAAGATTTCATTGACGGATGGTCAGGTGCTTGACCCTGATACGGGACAGGTTCGGATTTATCCGGTTCAGGTTGACGCAGAAGAGGTACGAGTTGGATTGGTTAAGAATGGGGGAGAGATTTCACATGAGTAAAGACCTTCAGAGCAAAAAAAATTGTCATTGCCGGCTCGCAAAAGACGGAAGAAATGGCTGAGATTATTGAACGAAGAGGTGGTCTGTAAAATATCACTCATATCATGTCGAAGGACAAGAACAGAATGACATTAAAGTCGCTATTTTTAGCGGCTTTTTTTATTTTATCAGTATGAACAAGTTTTTGGTCAGTCATGATTTGTCAGTGAACAAGAACATTTTTTCATTTCGAATCAGTTAATTGCTGATGACTCCTTAAATAACATTTTCTCGAATTTGTTCGCAGAGCGCCAGCCTTTTTAAAGAGTAGCATCTCCCCATAAACTTTATGATTTTATAATCAATTGGTCATATAAAGCCTAGTTCCTATATATTATAATACGGCACATTAAGCGCTTACAGTTTGAATCAACAAAACTAACTAGTCAGCCGACTTTTCAAATGCATAACAAAAAAGAGAGGATGACGAACAAATGAAAAAACGTAGTGCTTTAATCACCATCGTTACACTCCTTATTATGTCACTTGTTTTTACTGCATGTGGTAATTCTTCTGGTTCAAAAACGGAAACAAAGCAATTAGGGGCTAATGCCGGTGAGAATGCAACAGAATTGTCATTTTGGACATTCGTAGATTTGCACGGCAAGCATTTGGATAAAATGCTGGGGTTATGGAACCAACAGAACCCAGACAAACAGATTAAGTTGAATGTAACGGTTATGCCTTACGATGATATGCACAACAAGCTTTTATTGGCAGTTACAAGCGGAAAAGGTGCTCCTGATATCGCGGATATCGAGCTTGGTAAATTCCCTAAATTCTTGGAAGGTGACAACGTTCCCTTGGAATCTTTGAATGATGTATATGCACCATACAAAGACGCTGTTGTTCCTTCACGTGTCGAGATTTACTCCAAAGCCGATCAGGTTTATGGCTTTGATTATCATGTAGGTGCTACGCTTGCTTTCTACAACACTGAAATTCTTGAACAAGCAGGTATTGACTACAAGACCATCAAAACGTGGGAAGATTACAAACAAGCAGGTATCCAGGTTTACGAAAAGACTGGCAAGTATTTAGGTACTGCTGATACGTCAGCTTCGTTCCAAGCATCGCTGCTACTAGCTCAGCAAAATGCTGATTTTACTGATGAAAATGGTAATCCAAAAGTGAATTCGCCTGAAATGATTAAAGCGCTTGAAATGTTAGTCGATCTACAGAAGAACAATGTTATTCATACGATCCCTGGCGGACAACCCGACACAGAAGAAGCAAAAGGCGAATATAACAAAGGCAACTACGCAAGTGCATTAATGCCTGAGTGGTACATGTCCCGCTTTGTAAACGAAATGAAAGACCTTAAAGGGAAGTATGCAATAGCTCCATTGCCTGTATTCGAAGAAGGTAACCCTCGTTCTGTTGGCTTAGGCGGTACTGGCACAGTTGTTACTAAGAATGGTACAGACGTTCAGTTGGCAAAAGAATTTGTAGCCTTTGCTAAGCTTTCGAAAGAAGCTACTACTGAAATTTGGAATACACTTGGATTTGACCCAATCAACATGGAAGTATGGAAAGATGATGCAGTTACGAAAAACCCTGAAAATGAATACGTCCAATACTTTAAGACAAATGCATTTGATACTTTGAATGAAATCAAGGACGAAATTAGAGCGATAAAGTCCGTTAAAGCTTCACCAACCATTGGAAATATATTCAATACGGTTACTTTGAATGCGATCTTTGAAGATGGCCAAGACGTGAAGGAAGCGTTGGATGAAGCACAAGCAGCAATTGAACAAGAATTGAAATAAATATAATAAGTAAATGATTCGATTAAACCTGTTGGCAGGTATAGTGGTCGGCAGGTTTAACCATAGTCAAGGGAGATTGAGAATATGATAAAGAAATTTGTATACTCTCAAAAAGCTGCACCTTATGTTTTTGTATTGCCATTTATACTCATATTTTTGATCTTCTGGTTATATCCGCTTGTAAATTCATTCGTAATGAGTTTTCAAGATCGGATGTTGGGGCAGGATCCTAAGTGGATTGGTGAAGCAAATTATTCGAAATTGCTTACAGATAAAGTGTTTTTGATATCTATTAAAAATAGCGTTGTGTACATGTTAGGAACCTTAGTGCTGTTAATTCCCTTTCCCATGTTATTCGCCGTTATGATCAACAGTAAGTTAATGGTGGGAAGAGAGTTTTTTAAATCTTCGTTCTTTCTCCCTGCCTTGACATCTGTCGCAGTTGCGGGGACCATTTTCCGTCTTACATTCGGTGAAATGGAAGGTTCATTAATGAACAGTTTCCTGGGTCTATTTGGTGTAGAGCCTATTAAATTTTTGAAAGACGGAGCATGGAGTATGGCAGCACTGTTAATCCTCGCATGTTGGAGATGGACGGGCGTTAATATACTTTACTATCTATCCGGTTTGAAAAGCATTGACAATGAATATTATGAGGCTGCTTCAATTGACGGGGCATCTGCTTGGCAGAAGTTTAGAATGATCACAATGCCATTATTGAAGCCGACCACGGTATATGTTACCACAATTAGTGTTTATGCTGGTTTAGCCATGTTTACCGAGAGCCTGATGATGTTTAACGGTAACAAATCACCCCAAAATATTGGTCTAACCATTGTTGGATATCTGTATAGACAAGGGATTGAGCAGAATAAGCTGGGTTACGCAGCTGCGGTTGGTATCGTTCTATTAGTTATTGCTATGGTTATCAATTTAACGCAGTTGAAATTTAGTGGAATGTTCAAAAAGGAGGAGGATTAAAGTGGGCAGAAGTCAGACAAGGAGTGATTTCATCTCTAGAATAGTAATTATTTGTTTCTTTATTATACTATTCGTTATAATTATGATCCCATTCTACGCAGTGGCCCTATCTTCCTTTAAACCAGGTGAATCATTAGTTAGATATGGTCTTAACCTAAGTTTGGATTTTGAAATCATGAGTTTTGATAATTTTATTTTTCTGTTTACTGGAGAACATGATTATTTTGTGTGGTTTTGGAATAGTATGATTCTAACAATTGTTCAAGTGGTTTTAACACTTTTTGTAAGCGCATTTGTTGGATATGGTTTTGCTGCATATGATTTTAAAGGTAAGAACTTCCTCTTTATATGTGTTTTGCTCATTATGATGGTGCCTTTCGAAATATTGCTGGTTCCTTTGTACAGCCTAATTAATGATTTGGGAATGGTGAATAGCTATTCAGCAATCATTCTACCGGGTATAGCTAATGCCGCGACAATATTTTTCTTCAGGCAATATCTAAGAAGCATACCCAAAGAGATTATTCAATCTGGGCGGGTTGATGGCGCAAACGAGTATGCGATTTATTTCAGACTAATTATGCCGATTATGAAGCCATCCTTTGCGGCAATGGCTATTTTGAATGGGATGAATAGCTGGAATAATCTGTTGTGGCCATTCATGGTGCTCGGAGATCAGAGTAAATATACACTTCCTATCGGTTTGAAAACGTTGTTAACTCCTTATGGCAATAACTATGACCTATTGATCGTGGGCTCTTTCTTCTCCATCATTCCGATTTTCATACTATTCATTGCTTTTCAGAAATATTTCATAGACGGTATGACTGCAGGTGCTGTTAAAGGGTAGTATATATTATGAAACAGGTAATAAGATGGAAATCCAACAACGAGCATCACAAGACAGAAACGAATGAAGGGTTGTTCGACCATAGGACGTGCTAGAGAATGAAAATGTCAATCCGCTCCAAGGCCGTTGGATGGAAAGAGGGCAGGTCCGTACCGAATGGGAAAGTTTCGCCTTTGATTCCACCTCATGGCGCAAGTCGCAAACAGCGGTTCTCTCGACAGATGAAAGTATATCAATATATGCTCCCGGTCATAATTCCTTCCCGGTGTCAGAGGACGAAGAAGAGACGCTATTTGTGTTTCACTCAAGAACATACAAGAACATTATAGGAGATCGCTGTACGTTCCAAATCGCATACATTCGTAACAGCGCTTTTGTGGACGGCTGACGGCTGACGGCTGACCAGATTTCCGCGGCTCTGTTGCAGCACTTGCACGTTCTTTACAATGAACGAGTGTCCCAACAAGGCTGATTGATAGATTAGAGTTCGTTTATCCAACTTCCCAAAGAGAGACAGGAAGAACATCGAAGGCACCCTAATTGGGTACAGTGTGCCTTCGATTTCGCTCTAAAGATAATAAGCCGAACCGTATCATAAGGGCAAGATAGCTTAATAAATAAGTCGAAGAGTGAGATTAACTTTGCTTAAAGAGGAATAAGATAACGTAATTTATAAAAAATGTTGTTCACGGAATACTTAGGCTATCGCTAATATTAAATACTTTATATACATAAAAGAGCTCAAAGAACTATGGAAAGAAGAGGGCGAGGTTCAGTCACACGTTGATAAATGTCCAAGGACAAGAACTTGTACCGATTGCCGGAATGGACAAGAACATAGTCCGATTAACGATTAGATGTACATCTTAAGATTGATCACAAAAACAAAACAAAGATCACGTACGGAGGAGCTTTGATAAAGAAGAATAGTCCCACAGTTCAGTGAGGATTATTTGCATATGTCAGATAACTAGAACCCATGAGACTGCCCTGTCTCCTTTCGCCGCCAATTTATAAATACCAATGTCAATGCAATTAATGTGAGGATCATCCCAAGTACTCGAAATCCTTCAAAGCTGAAGCTATCTCCCATTACAATGCTAATCAGTATAGAAGAGAGAATGGTTCCCAGGTATCTTGAGGTATTAAATATTCCAGATGCTACACCTATCATTTCTTTTGGAGAACTTTTGAATAAGGCCGCTTGCATAGCGACATTGTTCAATCCGTTACTAACACCGAATGCAGCTAAAACCAGACACACACTGATAACTGGTGAATTCTGATCCAATGTTACGATCCACAACGACCCACATGTCATAAGCATTCCGGACATAAGCAATGCTGGCCCGGGACCTGATTTATCGATCCATCGTCCTGCCATTGGAGAAGTTACGAGCGAGCACAAGCCTAAGCTTAGCATCAGCATCCCTGTATTGAACTCGCTGACATGACGAACGATTTGCAAGTAGGACGGAAGGCCGAAAAAGAGAGAGTAAAAAAGCAAGTTAACGATCAAGAATTCGACATTAACCCAAGTCATTGCAGGATATTTAACGAATGTACGTAAAGGAATAAAGGGTGCCTTCGCTTTTAACTCATGTCGCACGAAAGCTCCCAGTCCAACGAAGCCAATCAGCCCCACAATAACGCTGCTGAATGTAATTTGACCAGACGATTTTATGGACAATAATCCGACGAGCAGAGCAACCAGACCCACGGTGAATAGGAGAACTCCTGGCGCATCGATCAAATCAGACCATTTGCGAAAGGACATGTTGCGGGCAGCGGATGTCGTCGACGGAATATCCTTAGGAATATGCCTCCAAGCTAATAAAAAGCTTGTCACTACGATCGGAATATTAACCAAAAAGATAGCAGGCCAGCCCCACCAGTGAATGATGACCCCGCCAATAAAGGGGCCAATCGCTGCCGCTCCGGATAGGAAAATACTCAAAAATGACAGTGCAGTCGCTTGTTTCTCCGTAATATGTATTCGCACAATAGCCATTCCAACCGCAACCATCATGCTTGTTCCGATGGATTGCACAATGCGCAATGCGATGAGCCACCCGAAGTTTGGGGAGAGTGGAGCTAATAATGATGCAATGAAGGATACAACAAGTCCCGTAAGAAATATCCTCCTCCGACCAAATAAATCGCTAGCTTTTCCCATGATAGGTTGAGCGATAGCGCTCGCAATGTAGAAAGAAAAAATAATCCAAGATACCACGGTAAAATCGAGTTGGAACTCATTTTGAAGCCTTGGAATTGCAACTGAAATCATTGAAGAATTTAATGGGTTCAATAGAATTCCTAGTCCAACGGAGATCATCAACCACCTATTGCGAAAACTCATTTCAATCCCCCGATCTGTGTGTTAGTGTCATCATCGTACTTGAAATCATTTATATATTCCAATGCATTTTATGTTATGATTTCATTGACTCAAAGGAATGAGTGGAGGGTGTAGAATGGAACTTCTTCAACTGAAATATTTTCTCGAAGTAGCTCGTGTGGAACATATGACGGAAGCAGCACGAAGTCTGCATGTCACTCAATCATCACTAAGCAAAACGATTGGGCGTTTGGAAGAAGATTTGGGAGTCCCGTTATTCGATCGAATAGGAAGGAAACTACGACTGAATGAGTTTGGAAAGAGATTCTATTACCGTGCAGAAAGAGCGTTGTTTGAATTGGAACAGGGGAGGCAGGAGATTCGTGATCTATCCAGCCCAGAACATGGCCTACTCGAATTGGCGGTGACCACCGCAAGTACATTGCCTCAGATCCTTCGAGAGTTTCGGAACAAGAGACCCGATATCTTATTTCATGTGCAAATGCTCACTACGCAGGAAATGGTTATGCTTCTTCATAGAGGAGACGTTGATTTTTGCTTGTCCTCACCAGCTATACGAGGGGAAGACATTGAAACTCAAATCATGTTCATCGACCCGATTCTTGTAGCTGTTCCCAAAGAGCATTGGCTTGCTGACCGAAGCAGCATATCTTTGACTGAGCTAAGGGATGAATGTTTTGTTGGTGTAAAAAGAGGATACGGTACTCGCGACCTGGTGGATTCGATATGCCAATCGGCTGGATTTATACCTACATATGTGTACGAAGGCGATGAACCTGCAAGGCTAAGTTCTCTAGTGGAAGCGGGGATTGGCATAGCCTTTATACCAAGTACTGCAAGGCATTCTTGGGAACATATCAAATATCTCAAAGTAGAGAATCATGAGTTGGTAAGGGAGATCGCTTTGTTATGGCACAGGAATCGGTACATTTCGCGGGCTGCTCTAGAATTCCGTGAGGTAGTTGTAGAATATTTCGGGACGATATCCAAACAGACAATTTAATTATCCGACAACTAATATAATGGTAATGAGAGATTCAGATGTTTGGGCAAAATCATGTTTTGAATCGACCTCATAAATTATCCGTCAAAAAAGGGGCTTAATTAAGCCCCTTTTTTGACGGATTTTCTTCAGAAAAAATCTAATTTGCAACTGTGATTCAATCGGGTCTTTGGAAAAAAGTGATTACAATTAAATAAGCTGCCTCTGGTAATGTACCAAGGGCAGCTTAAAACATAATCACAGGAGGAGGTTCCAACAGCCTACAGGGCAGAAGTTGTCCCCTCTCTCTGGCCGAAGAACTCTTGACGAGTGGCCAGGTGAGTTCCCACTCGCACGAAGCCTAGAATAGTGGGGACTTTCGAGTGTGATATTTAATTTGTTCCAGTAAGCTAACGTACCGTAGCATAATCAAATTATTCCGGTGAATTCAGAAATACTTCTTCCATGTAGAGCTTAGCCGTAATCAAATACATACGTTCTTGATTTCTGACTAAATAGAAAATAAACCATTAGTATAGAGTTAAAATTTTCATTGTAAAATTTTGAAAAATAAATATAATAGTAAATTGTTATATATTAAAATTTTCTTATAAGGGAGCGAGAAAGTGATTTCGAAAAAAGTAGCATTATGTATGGCTTTTATTTTAAGTTCCAACTGGTATTTATTGGTTCCTATGTGAGCTTTGCAGAGGAAAGTGTTTCAAATGAACAAGAAATACAAGATCTAAAGGAAAATAATGAGATCCTTAGGGCTAAAGAAACAGTCCATGATGATTCGGAGATTCAAGATATATCGGATTCATATGCAGTTCAATTAAAAAAATGGAAGCAAGAATTCCCTGATTATGAACCTCAAAAGGCCCCAAAAAATAAATCACTCCTTCAGTCAAAACTGGCCGTATCTTCTAAAACATCTTCCACTCATGATAATGAAGTTTATAAACTCCAACCCAAATATTTAACCAATAACTTCTCATTTTCAATGATGGCATCAACAATTACAAATGGTAATACAGTTACAACGATGGGGAACTTTCGTAAGCCTTCGGATCTTAGCGGGATGAGTTGGGAATCTATAGACCACTATAGTCACCCAAATTTAAAGTATCCAACCGATAGTAATTTTTCAGACGTCACTTTAAGTTACACTTACAATTTATACGGAAACGTACCCGACATGAATTCGACCCTTGCACCTGCGTTAACAATAGAAACAAATGCTGGTGAGATTTACTATGCTCGGTTGTGGAATTATGTCACGAATCGACCTCAAGATGATTGGGAGCATGAAAATAATATTATATTTCCGGCGGGAAGATCAGCTGGTGTAGCCACTGGTACACAAGGAAATATAAAGATTGATTTTAATAATCTTTATGCTGGATGGCAACCTTATCAAAAAGAATACAAAGTCATAACTGATAAAGATGGAAAAAAAGAATATCTTGAAGAATGGGTTAAAAATCCAGAGTGGAGAAAAATACCTGTTGATGATATTAAGAAAATCATGTGGGCTTATGTACCAACTCAATACGATGGTACAGCAGCCAATGAATATTTAAACGATTCTGAAAAGTTCATGGTTAAGATGACAAACTGGAACGTGTCCGGAAATGATTATCTAGGCGCGGAGCCAAAAACTAGACCGGCACAGGCTCTTCGTATTACTGATGATTACGATGACATTTACAATTTGACTCCCGAACGAGTCGTATCAGATTATCAAAAGTTAGGATTTAACGGCTATGTGACCATGTATGTGGGTGCATCACATTACTACGACAAAAAATATTCGAATGGTGCAATGGAAGTCATTACAGATTACCCATTCAATTCAGGATTTGAACAGTGGTATGACAACTATATTAAGAGATTGAGTGAGAATGATTTCAAGCTTATTAATTCTATCTCTATGGAAAGTGTTGATGCCCCTGCTGACTGGTGGCAACGAACATGGGACAATACACCAGCTACAAGTGGGTGGGTACCTGTTCCTCATCTATTAAGTTTTACAAACCCAGACGTACAGAAATTTTATAAAAAATATGTATTAGAGCTAGCAAGAATGTCTGTTAAAAATGGAATGGAGCCAATGATTCAGGAAGGGGAGCCTTGGTGGTGGTTTATGGAAGGTCTGAAGGATAAGCCACCCACATTTTATGATAAAGCCACCAAAGATCTCTACCAAAAAGAGACAGGTAAACGAATGTATGAGTTTAAGTCTAGTTTGGAGTCAATTAAAGGTCACGAGGATATGCTGTATTGGTTGAGGAATAAAAATGGTGAGTTTACATTAATGCTCAGAGACGCAGTAAAAAAAGTGTACCCCGATGCAAAATTTACTGTGTTGTTCTTTACTCCTTCTGTAGTTGACCGGGATAGAGTACCTCAAATGATGAGTATCGTTAATTTCCCTTATAAACAGTGGAAGTATCCAAATCTAGATTTCTTCATGCTGGAAGATTACGATTATCTGATCTATGACCAAAAGGACAAACACATCAAATCGTTGACATATGTACAATCCCATCTTAAATATCCCGTTGAGCTCATTCATTATTTTGCAGGTTTTGTTAACGACGTTGAGCACTTAGGTGTTTGGGACAATATTAATCAAGCTATAAATGATGGTTTTAATCAAGGTTTTGGTGAAGTTTATGTTTGGGCTTATGCACAAGTAAAACGGGATGGTTGGACTTTGCCAGATTTGATTAAAGTCAATAAACCAACAGGTCTGTACGAAAAACCATTTAACCTAACACTTTCCACAACAGCAGATAAGATCGTGTATACCAGTGATGGTTCGAAACCTACCTTAACCCATGGAACAGTTTATACTACGCCCATTCATATTTCTGGCTCGACAGATATAAATGCTGCTGTTATTAAAAATGGACAGATCACACAAATCTACAATTTCACTTATGATATCGGGATAAAGAAATATGAATATGATGCATTTAATAGGATCATTTCTGAAAGAATTGCCAAAGACGATAAGCTTTATATCATAGACTATATTTTTGATGCCCTTGGGAACATGATAAAACAAGACCGTATGATTATTGATAACAAATAGGTTAAATAGGAGATAATGAATTTGAAAAAAACAAATAGATTACAAACGATATTATCGTTTTTGTTAGTAATCAGCTTAGTGTTGAACCCATTTGCAGATATCAAAGTTTTTGCTGATCGAACGGAAGGAGAAAATGTTCAGGAAAACTCATTTAAGAGTATCTCATCTTTTGCTACATTTGATGAACAACAATTAAAAGAAATAGAGTCTTTATTTTCAAAAGATATGCTTTTAGTTGCTGCTTATTACTATTCAGATGTGATTTCTTTATTGGATACCGACTCACTAGTAGTACTATTAGATTTGAGTAAAGAAAAAGTTATTCAAATTATGAATGGATTATCTGAACCCGAAAAACAATTATTATTAAAGTACACACCAGTATCCATGCAAGTGTATAATTTTGAAAAGAATGAGAAAGCAACAACAGCATATTGGAATTCGATTCAAAGTCCTACTGTAGATTTCCCCACAGTAACCAATTCAGTCTACCAAAATAATACTGGAGATGTAAAAGGCGTTGAAGATGCAAAAGACGTCGAAGATACAAAAGACGTCGAAGATACAAAAGATGTTGAAGATACAAAAGATGTTGAAGATACAAAAGATGTTGAAGATACAAAAGATGTTGAAGATACAGAAGACATTGAAGATTCCGTACCTCTGGATTCACAATCATTTATGATGCAATCGTTAGGTTCGTTACCAGATCGATTTACGTTTACAGATCGTAACAGTTCGTTTGTGTATCAAAGTGATACTAACTCAGATGTCAACTCCACTTATAAAACTGCAACGCAAAGCAAAGTCGATTTATACCTAAAAGGAAAAGCCAATTTGGATTTTTCCTTAATCCGTACCTATGATTCTATAAATGCAAAAACGACAAACCCATCGTATGAAGCGACGCAAGTTTGCGATCAAGGGAATAGCGATTTTGATACCACTTCTCCAGCTTCCGATTGCATGGGAAATACAGTAAGTCAGGCAATTGACCAATTGACAAACACCGATTATTATATCGCGACAGGTTGGAGTTTGGCTCTACCTGTCATGCACACAAGTTATATATTTGAGTCCATTCCAATTACTTTTCAACCAGGTATAACTTATGATTCGTATAGTAGGAGTTACAATTACGATCACGGCATTCGTCGATTTTCGCTCGAAGATGGCACCACGTATGAATTTAATTTGAGTTCAGAAGATATGCAAAAGCGTCCGGAAAACTATCCATATGATAATGTTGTTTATCAATTAGATAATGAAGGAAATCATGTATTAACTATAAACGATCAAGTTACGTACGCATTTAATGATGAAGGTGAGATATTATACAAAAAGAATCAATTTGGAGATCGAATTACGTATCATTATTCTAACGATGGTATTCACATTATTGATTCGGTTGGTAAGCACATCGACATTAGAACTAATAACGGAGTCATTGAAGGTTATACAGTAGCCTCATCAAACGGAGATCAATTGTATAAGATGTTGTACAATACGACCCTAATTGATCATACCGCCTCTTTAAGGATAGCCGTACAAGATCAAGTAGACAAATATGAATTGCAAGAAGTTCCGGCTTCATATTATCAACTGAACGCAGTGAAAGATACACTCAATAATCGTACCATTGAATCTTATTCTTATTATTCACCAGATGTGAATTCCCATGCGGATTTCAATTTTGAAGATGATTACTATTATAACTTTGACGAGAATTATAAACCGATCCTTGACCAAGAAGGAGCAGAAGCGAGTCCAATCTTTAATCGTGATCGAGCAACATACGGTGAAATTGAATACCTTCTTTTAAAACAAGTTGAAAATGATCAAGGGTTTAGAACGCATTACAGATATTCTTCCTATGATAAATCTTGGTCCCTTCAAGAAAAATGGAGTGATCAAGCAGAACTTCGCGGAACGATTCGCAACTATCTTGATGCCAATGTATTGACTTACATTGGTTATCATCCAGTCAGCTCGGTTTATTACACCTTTACAGACAACAAAGATAGCTTGAAATTCCTTCAAAAAACGATAAAAGGGAACACGAAGGATGCTCAAGAAGTATGGAATGTTTCGAGAATGGATGAGGAGCTTGCTTACTTCAGACTTTCAAATAGTTCTTTTCGGACTGGGGACAACATCACCACAAAAACAAGCTACAATTATGGTGACTATGTATCAACTACGACAAAACGTTATACTCCGAACACTTATGGAACATTAAAAGAAACTTATACCACGACGGAATACTCAAATATACAAAACGCACTAACACACTCTTTTGGTAACGCTGATACTGACTTTGCAAATACAGAAGTAACATCGACATTTTACAAAGACGGATTCAATCCATCCCTGGTTAAAATGTTTACCGATGGATTGTCTGCAGATCCACGCCCTGATAATGTGAAAAAGGAGCTCTATTGGGGAGATAACACGTCAGTTATAAAAAATTATGCAGCTATGCAATCATTCCAATATGACAGTTACGGCTATCCCAAGAGGGTCGTTGATCTCTTAGGTAATGTAACGTCTTACTTATATAATGGCCCATTCCATCAGGTGAGCTATTCGGAGAAGACGGCTGCAGACACAGACAGTTCAACAAGACAGTCTTTTGATTACAACGCAGATGGTACCGTTTATAAAAGCACCGAGATTAAAGTTTATTCTAATCAAGGAAAAAGTTCGACAGATACACTCGTTACAGAATATCTCGACTACAATGCTGTTCACCAACCCACGCACATCAAACAATCAAGTTCAGGGGATGGATATGGAAAATACCGAGAAAGTAATCAGTACCTTGTTTATGATGATAGTGGCTTACATGTAACGAAGCAAACTGCATATTTAACTTTAAAAGATGGATCATCACCAGAACCGATCAGTTACTTGTATACGTATGATGCCTACGGGCGACAAACATCTATGACATATCCTGATAGCAGTAAAGTCCAGTTTAGTTACGATATTCAAAACCGAGTTATTGGAGAAAAGTATTTACCAGCCGACGGGAGTAAGGCCTTGGATTATACGTACTCATATAACAACGGTAACCGAGAGATTACTGCAACAGAGCCGAGCGGGATTAGTACTGTAACAGCTTATACTCCTTTTGGAGAAGTTGAAACTCAGACAGCTGTCTCCAATGGAAGCACAAGAACATTGGTAGAGAATATCTTTAATAATAGTGGCGTTTTATTAACTTCTACTTTACCTTATGGAGATGAGAAACAGAAAACCATATATAACTATGGTTCTAATGGTGATCTTGCTAAAGAAATTGATCCTGAAGGAAATATTACAAGCTATTCTTATGGTAATACCGTAAAGGAAGCTTCAACAATCCTCCCAAAAAATTCAGTTAAAATTGTGCATCCAAATGGTAAGGTAGAGGCTAAACTCGATACTCTATCCGGACAACCAACAAGGGTTCAAGAAAAAAGTGCAACTAAGAATAGAGAAACCTTATTTACGTTTAACTCGCTAGATCAAAACACGAAAAAAATTGTAAATATGGATGATGGACAGCAGATCACATACTACAGCTACGAGCCAAGTGGCAATCTGGTAGCTATGAAGGATGCTGAGGGAACAAATTATACGTACACGTATGACGTGAGTGGCTTACTTACAAAACAATTCATAAATGGTGAATTACAACAAGAAAGTACTTATAATGAATCCGGCTGGCAGTTATCATCAAAAAAAGTACAAAAAAGTGATACACCCGATCTAAAAGATACAATTAGAGAAAAACACTATGAATATACACCTATTGGGTTACTTGCTAATTATAAAAATGAACTCAATGAGACGCATTCTTTCCATTATAACGGATATGATCAGCCGGAATTAATTGATATTAGAGATGCACAAGATCACACGATTTATAGTGTTAATAAAACGTATGATGCGAACAATCTCATGCTCACCTCGCTGAAATCAAGTAGCGAAAACGAGGCTATTCAATATTCCTATGATACATGGAATCGTTTAAGCTCTCAAACGGTCGGAGGCCATAAGTATCATTTAACTTATAACCAATCCGATCAAATAGAAAGACTAGCTTATCCAGATGGTAAGAGTGTCCAGTATGGATATGATTCTTT
This sequence comes from Paenibacillus sp. NN59, assembly GCF_057597225.1. Classification (NCBI taxonomy): domain Bacteria; kingdom Bacillati; phylum Bacillota; class Bacilli; order Caryophanales; family Paenibacillaceae; genus Paenibacillus; species Paenibacillus sp. NN59. Next base: position 3,551,620 of record NZ_CP199678.1, read on the forward strand.
AAATCGGATCTCTTCTGTCTCTTATCCAGATATGGGTACGGTAAAGATAAACTATACCATTGGTGAGGATTCCAGTCGTTTAACGACCGAGTTTCCGAATCAACAAAAGCAATCCTTAACACTTAATGCATTTGATGAAGTAGTTTCAAATCAGTTTGACGGTTATAATCAGCAAATTAACTATGACGGATTCAGTAATGTAACTCAGAAACTAACAAATTCTAAAATTACTTCATTTCAATATGATCAACTGAATCGTATACAAATGGAAAAGAGCAATCTAGGAAGTAAAACCTACAGGTATGATGTTAAAGGAAACATAGCATCCACTGAAGAGGATAATCCAGTCATCTTCAAAGAAGGAAGCACTGACTTACAGTATGATGGGCTGAATCAACTGGCTAAGGTAATTACTACGAATGAGCAAGATGTTGAAACCTCGACACGATATACCTATTATGGGGATGGACTCCGTGCAACTAAAACTGTTGAAGACAAGAAGACTCAGTATATTTACTTGAATGACCAAATTATTGAGGAACTAGATGGTCAGGGAAACACTAAGGCGAGAAATATCTGGGGAAACACATTACTATTCCGTGTTAATGGTTCGCAAGGTGGCTATTATTACTACAACGATCATGGGGATGTCGTCGAGATTAAAGATTCGGCTGGAAACAAGCTGAATTCGTATGACTATGACATTTGGGGCAATTTAGTTTCAGAACAAGAAGCGTTCGAGAATTCATTTAAGTACGCGGGAGAAATGTACGATGAAGAAACGGGTTATTATTATTTAAGAGCTCGATATTATGATCCCCATGAAAAACGATTTATTACTGAGGATACGTATGAAGGCGAATTGAACGACCCGTTGACTTTAAATTTGTATTCATACGTAAGCAATAATCCTTTGAAGTATGTGGATCCAAGCGGGCATAGACAAGAGTGGGGTTCAGGCGGAGGTGGTGGCGATGATTTTGGGTTCTGGCAAAAGGAGTGGAATTCATTCAAGCAAGCAAATTCCACTTGGTCTGGAGCGATTGACTATTGGACGATGGGAACCCTCAGCTCATTAAATGAATATTACAGAGTGTCTATGGAAAACCCCTGGTCTGTACAACAATTTATTCAAGCAGGTTATTTAGTCATGGAACTGAATCCTTATGGTAAGGCTACAGCCAAACTGTCTAAAAAAGGCGGGAAATTCATAGATAACGCCATCAGCAAAGCGTGTAATTGCTTTACAGCAGGAACTAAGGTTCAAACAGACGAAGGGGAGAAAAATATCGAAGACATTGAAGTCGGAGATAAGGTTCTCGCTAAGAATGAAGAGACAGGTGAACAGGCTTATAAGGAAGTAGTTCAACTTCATCGAAATGAAAAGGATACAACTTATAAGTTGTCAGTGGGTAATCAAATTATTGAGACGACTGACAATCATCCATTTTGGGTAGATGGCAAGGGATGGGTACTTGCTGTTGACTTGACGGTGAGCGATGAACTAGTTCAAAGTAACGGAAATCATTTAAAGATTGACAATATCGTAATAGTTCATCACGATGAAACAGTAAAGGTATACAACTTTACTGTTGCCGATTTCCATACGTATTTTGTAAGTAGTTTAGGTGTTTGGGTTCACAATATTGATTGTGGTTTTACTTTAAGTAGCAACAATATTCAACACATTGGAAAACATATTGCTAGCGAATTTGCGAATCAGGTACCACATCTTTCGGATAAAGCACTAGCGTCAAAGTTGAATAAAAACTCATTCTTTAACCCTAGTTGGACTAAGCAAGATATCATAACAGGCGTTCAAAACGGTGCAAATGAAGCAATTAGTAAGGGATTCACAAGTGGTTACTATAATTACTCTTATAAAGGCGATACCATTCAACTTTTCTTCAAGGATGGGAATTTTGACACAGCATTTGGTTCACATAAGTTAACTCCAGCTGATTTCGGGAGGTAGTCAAATTTGTTTGAGATAAAATACCGAATTATCGTTGATGTAGATTATTGGGAAAAAATGAACTTAGAGCAAATTGAAAAGGAAGGAGGTATTGAGGGCTTCTTTCAGTTAAACCTACACTCAGAAGAATATGGTTATTACCATAATAGGGAACTGGCTGAGGGTGAAGAGGGTTTTGACATTATTTCAACTTGGTTATCAAATCTATTAGAAGTATGCCTGTTGATAGGTGTTAATAAGTATGTAGCCATAAAGGACACGGAAACTTACAATACATGGCTTGAATTTATCTCTGCAGATAATGACTTACTAGTGAGTGTGGTGCAGTCGGACAGCTTCATTAGTGATTATGTCATTACCAAACCTGTAGAAAATCGTGTTTATCCCGAATGGAGAGACATCAAAGTCAACAAGAAGAAGTTTATCGAAGAAGTAGTTAATAAAACGGAAAATTTTATTACTGACCTATCCCAAATAAACCCTCTCCTAAGTATGAGCCAAAGAATAGTGCAACTGCAATCACTGCTCGAAAAAACAAGCTGGTAGATATTAAGAGACCTTGGGGACGTAAATCCTTTCAAGGTCTTTCTTTTAGTATCGTGGGAATTTGTCGAGGGACAAGAACATATACCCATTGAAGTCGCTAATTTCGCATTTTTTTATTTTATCGGTACAAGTTCTTGTCCCAAGCTAAGGACAAGAACTTGTACCGATTGCCGATTAGATGCGTATCTAAACAATACGCGAATGGACTTAAAACCTTTTTAGCACCACAATACATGAAAATGTTCACATTGTTATGGACAACTGACAAATTAAGAGGGAAGAAACACGCGTGGTTAGGTATTTAATCGGATTGAAACTAGCTGTTGAGGACAAGAACATAGTCCGATTCCCGATTCCCGATTAGTCGTATATCTAAGCGGCGTCTTGCCCTTCAATACATTAAACTAACGGGCAGGATAGTTTAATGTATCGTGTTCAAGTAATTCGAAAACCTAAGTATTATAAGATCAAATACGGCTCGCGAAGCTTATAAAATTTTCTCCATTGCCATCACATCTACAAATCTCCCTTCTAAAACACCTTGATTCTTAAAAACACCTACTTCCCGGTATCCAGCTTTATGATATAAGCTCTGACCTAGCGTATTAAATGGAAAGGTGAAAAGAACAAACTTATAAAAGTTATTCTGCTTACCGATTTCCTCTAATTTCTCAAGCAACTGTTTTCCGACACCTTTGCCACGATGATCACGATGAATATAAATGGAGAGGTTACCGACACCGTCATACGCGCTTCTTGAGCTATACGAATTGATAGAAGCCCATCCGACCACTTGATCATTCTGTTCGGCTATAAGTACCGAGTAACGTCCCTGGTGCTTGTTAAACCATTCAGACATGTAAGCTTCATCTTTTATATCTGTTTCTAGCGTGGCAATACGATCTTCAATACCTTGGTTATAGATAGTTAGAATGCTTCCCAGATTCACTTCGGTAGCATGCCGCAGAATTATCATGTTGATCGCTCCTACGTTTTGGTTTGTATATGTTTATATATCATAATGTTATTAAAAATGGGAAGGGGATAGAAAATAACATTTGCACATTGCAAATAATAAAGGTATAACTATAACAAGAGGTGAGGTAATTGGAAAACAACGTAAGAGAGATGTTTCAGATCATGACACGGCGTTTTGGATTATTGGATAAAAACTGCTGCACCGCAGGAGGGCTTGATATTTCGCTTGTTCAAAGTCATATCATTTATGAAATTGATCGAAAGCATAATCCATCCATTCAGCAGGTGGCAGATGCACTCTCCATTGACATCACGACGTTTAGCCGCCAGGTTCAAAGTCTCGTAAAGTTAGGTTTGGTTCAAAAAACGCCCTTACCTGAAGATCGAAGGATTTACATACTATCTTTGACTACACAAGGTAAGTTTGTTGCTACGGTTATTGATGAGCAGATGAATGATTATTTAAAAGAAGTCTTTTCGCATATGTCTGAGTTTGAACGGGATATGGTCATCAACGCCGTCAAACTGCTAAACGAAAGTATGGCGAAATCCAGCGTTTGCTGTACACCACTGGGATAATAAATAATTATCCCATTTATTTAATGAAATACTTGCAAAATGCAAATAATTATGAGGAGGAAACTAAGATGGTTAAACATATCCCTGTAAACCAAGTGAGCTGCTGCGAAGCACCAGTGCAAGAGAAGGGCAACTTACCTGTTGCGATCATTGGAGCTGGACCGGTTGGTCTTGCGGCAGCAGCACAACTCATTTCAAAAGGTGAGCCGTTTATGTTGTTTGAAGCTGGAGATGAAGTGGGGGCAAACATTAGAAAATGGGAACATGTACGACTGTTCTCGCCATGGCAGTATAACATCGATAAAGCTGCCAAAGAGTTGCTGCTAAAGACGAATTGGGTTGCTCCACAAAACGAAAAGATCCCAACGGGTAAGGAGATTGTTGAGCATTATCTAAAACCTTTGGCTGCGCTGCCTGAATTAAGTCCAAATGTGCATTTGAATACGAAAGTTACCGCGATCAGTCGTAAAGGGTTGAGTAAAGTGAAAACAAATGGGCGTGAGAAACTGCCTTTTGTGATTCATGTTGAACAAAACGGATCTTCGTTTATCTATGAAGCGCGGGCTGTTATCGATGCCACGGGGACATGGTCCAATCCTAACCCGCTTCGTTCAGACGGTATATTTTCAGAAGAGGAAAAAGCGCTTAAAAGTCACATTTCTTATAGTATTCCTGCGGTATTAGCAAAAGAGAGAAATCGGTATAGCGGCAAGAAGGTGCTTGTTGTTGGAAGCGGACATTCTGCAATCAACACTTTGCTTGAACTTGCCCAGCTTCAAAAAGAGGAGCCGGGAACTGAGATCGTTTGGGCTATTCGCAAAGCAAATATTGAGGATGTTTATGGAGGACGAGAACTGGATGGACTTCAGGCCAGAGGTGAACTGGGTGCTCGTATCCAAAAGGTGGTTGAATCCGGTGCAATAAAGGTCCTGACAGCATTTCATATTGAAAAACTTCAAAAACAAGGTGAACAGATTCAGGTTTCCGGAACCATTAAAGATGAACAAGTGGTTATTGATCACATCAATGAAATTGTAGGTAACACAGGTTCTCGCCCTGACTTATCGATGGTTCGAGAAGTACGGGTATTAACGGACCCAAGCTTAGAATGTGTTTATGAACTTGCGCCATTAATTGATCCCAACATCCACAGCTGCGGAACAGTTCGACCACATGGAGAAAAAGAACTCCGTCAACCAGAAAAGGACTTTTATATCGTAGGTGCCAAAAGTTATGGAAGAGCACCAACCTTCCTCATGGCAACGGGATATGAGCAAGTCAGATCCATTGTAGCTGCTCTAGTGGGAGATATGGAGTCAGCACAAAAAGTAGAACTGGTACTGCCGGAGACGGGTGTTTGCAGTCTTGGTGCTAGTAGCACGGAAAGATGCTGTGAACCGGTTCAAGTGAAGGAAGCATCTTCGGATTGTTCCTCTCCTGCAAAAACGGAAAAGGCAGGATCAAATTCCTGCTGCGGATAATCAAGAATTCAGAGCTACTGCATCCGAATGGTGATGTAGTAGCTTTTTATAGAAGGAGGAAGAACATTGAAAAACATGATATATGATTGCATCGTTATTGGTGCTGGTCAATCCGGTCTGGCAGCAGCATACTACTTACAGGAAGCTAAACGTAACTTTATCATCCTTGAAAAAAGTAAAGAGTATTTAGGATCATAGGCAAATTACTACGATAGCTTAACCTTGTTCTCGCCTGCACCGTATTCCTCATTGCCAGGACTCCCATTCCCAGGAGGTGCAAATGTTTATCCGCGTAGAGATGAGGTTGTTCAATACTTAAAGTCTTATGCAGCTGCATACAATTTCCCAATACACTCAGGGCGAGAAGTAATCAAAGTGGATAAGGAAAGTAATATCTATATAGTCCATACCTCAAGGGGAGAACAGTTTCGTACACGGTCCATCATTTGTGCAAGCGGGGCATTCGTAAATCCTCATATTCCAGACATTCCTGGCATGCATGAATTTAGGGGGGAGATACTTCATGCCAAGGACTACCGAAATGAGAAAGAGTTTAAAAACAAACGGATCATTGTTGTGGGAGGAGGCAATTCGGCGATCCAAATAGCGGTTGAACTTGCTAGGACCGCACATGTAACGATTGCATCCAGAAGCCCGATCAAATTCAAGCCGCAGGTCATTGCAGGGAAAGATATTCACTTTTGGCTAACCATACTTAGGCTTGATCAATCCAATTGGGGTAAACGGTTATTGCAACAAAGCAGTGATGGTTTCCTTGATACTGGTATATATAAAAATGCTATTGATCAAGGTAAGCCTGATGCCAAACTGATGTTTAAAGCTTTTACGGAAAATGGGATAGTGTGGGCAGATGAGACTCTTGAAAATGTGGATACCGTTATTTTTGCCACAGGGTATATTCCTAATTTCGAATATCTTAGTGGTTTGAATGTTCTTGATTCGTCAGGTGTACCTTTAAAACAAACCGATGAAAATATTCATTTTGTAGGTATACCGTGGCAGACTTCATTTGCTTCAGCGACGATTCGAGGCTCAGCGAAAGATGCGAAAAAAGCAGTACAATCGCTTGGGAAAAGATTGTGAGTTATCGGATCTCAGGAGGATATTATAATTGGTGATTATAAATATTCTCGAGGTGACTATAATGAAGGGCGCACTTTTGTATACAGCAGCACAACTTAATGAGGCAATCTTAAAACAATGGCATGTAGTGAGATATCAGCATGATGAATTATTAGATCAAGGTGGAGCCATTGAGTATCAAACGAAAGATATAGTTAAAATGAAAGACGGTCAATATTTTATGAAGTCAACATGTGAATTTTTAGTTCAGAGTAAAGTCGGCAATCTTTTTCGCCGACTTTTTTGGTGTATTTAAACCCTTTATATTCGTCATTGCTTATATAAGTAATTCATTATATGATTATATCATTAAATGAAGCCGACAAGACTAATCACAGGAGGTGTACATATGGAACAAAGAATTCAGCAGATGGCTGAGGCGTATAAGTTATTAGCTGATAAAACGCGGTTGACCATCGTTGCATTACTTCAGGAACAGGAACTTTGTGTCTGTGATATCACTGACATTATTGGCATGTCACAACCAAACGCCAGTCAGCATCTTCGAAAACTAAAGGCAGCCGGTCTACTAAATGAAAAGAAAAGAGGGCAGTGGGTGTACTACTCTCTTAATCCAGATGCAGAAGCATATGTTCAGTGTGTGTATCCGTATCTGCCATCCATGAAAGATAAAATAGCAGGATTGAACAACTGCTGCGGTCCTCAGGAGGAAGCATGACTATTATCGCGATTTTAATCTTTTTACTTACACTGACTTTTGTGATCTGGCAACCCAAGGGACTTAATATTGGATGGTCAGCGTCAGCTGGAGCTGTCCTTGCTCTTCTTTTTGGAGTTGTGAGTCTATCCGATGTAGGTACGGTCACAGGAATCGTATGGAACGCCACGCTTGCTTTCGTAGCTATTATCTTAATTTCGCTAATCTTAGATGAAATCGGATTTTTTGAATGGGCTGCACTGCACATGGCAAGGCTGGCAAGAGGTAATGGCAAGCTGATGTTCGTTTATGTGGTGCTGCTTGGAGCAGCAGTGGCAGCGTTCTTTGCAAATGACGGTGCCGCACTGATATTAACACCCATTGTGCTTGCCATGGTCCGAGCGCTCAAATTTGATCAAAAGATGATTTTACCTTTTATCATCGCAAGTGGTTTTATTGCAGATACAACTTCACTTCCGCTCGTCGTTAGTAACCTCGTCAATATCGTTTCTGCGGATTACTTCGGTATTGGTTTTGTGGAGTATGCAAGTCGTATGATTGTTCCGAATTTCTTTTCAATATTAGCGAGTCTTCTGGTCTTATTCTTGTTCTTTAGAAAGAGTATTCCAGGCAACTACGAAGTCAGTCAGCTCAAAAAACCAGCTGAAGCGATCAAGGACAAGAAACTGTTCAACGTATCTTGGGTGATTTTAGCCGTGCTACTGGTGGCGTACTTGATGAGCGAGTTCATTCAAGTTCCGGTGTCTGTTATCGCTGGGGTTATAGCCATCTTGTTTATTTTAGCTGCAAGGCGGAGTCACGCTATTCAAACCTGGAAGCTCATTAAAGGGGCTCCATGGGCAGTCGTGATTTTCTCTATTGGTATGTACGTCGTCGTTTATGGACTGCGAAATGTGGGATTGACGGATGAACTTGGTAAGGTAATTCAAGCTATTGCCGACCAGGGACTCTACATCTCCACACTTGGCATGGGCTTTCTAGCTGCCGTATTGTCATCGGTTATGAACAATATGCCGACGGTGATGATTGATGCGCTTGCTATTGACGGAACCAGCACGGAAGGTGTCATTCGGGAATCGCTGATTTACGCCAATATTATCGGCAGTGACTTGGGTCCCAAAATTACACCGATCGGATCGCTCGCCACACTTTTGTGGATACATGTACTGTCCCGTAAGGATGTAAAAATCACATGGAGAAGTTATTTCAAAATTGGAATTGTGCTCACCATCCCAACGCTCTTTATCACGTTAACAGGACTGTATCTGTGGCTATACCTGATTCATTCAACAAATATAAACGTTTGGTTAATAATTGCCGTAATCACAGTAGCATTGGTTGTTATTGCTATGGTCATAAAAACGTTGGCTAATTCAAAAATGAGGGAAGCCAAAATACAAGTAAACCATATCAAGGATAAAGGAGATCAATAATCATGAACAACAAACCACTTGTTTACTTTTTGTGTACAGGAAACTCTTGCAGAAGCCAAATCGCCGATGGATTTTTAAAGGCACTTGGTAGTGACAAATATGAGGTGAGAAGTGCTGGATTAGAGGCGCATGGCTTAAATCCTCGTGCTGTTCAAACGATGAAAGAAGCTGGAATCGATATTTCGAATCATACATCGGATGTGATTGATCCTGAGATTTTAAAACAAGCAGACTACATCATCACGCTTTGTGGTCATGCTAACGATAATTGTCCCGTTGTACGTAATGACAAAGCTGAAAGATGGCACTGGGGCTTCGATGATCCAGCCAAGGCGACAGGTACAGAGGAAGAAATCACAGCTACATTCGCTGAGGTTCGTGATTCAATTAAAGCTCGTATCGAGCAATTCTTGAAAGAAGGTAAGTAAAATGGATTACGCCGAAAAGAAATACCATGCACTTATCGCTGAACGAGTTTTTATGGGCGGAGCTGCTGACGTAAAGGCAATGGTTCTTAACGAAGGTATAGAAGTCGTGGTGGATCTTCGAGAAGAAGCAACAGAGTGCGCGTATCCAACAGATCAGGTGAAGTGGATAAAGGTTCCGCTTGATGACGATACGAAAGAATATGAAGCCAAACTTTTTAAACAAGCCATTCATGAGGTTGTTGGAGCATATAATGCCGGTAAGAAGGTCGCCTTTCATTGTGGTGGAGGCAAGGGCAGAACGGGGACTGTTGCAGCTGGCACTCTGTTAGAGCTAGGGTTAGCCAATACAATAGAGGATGCTGAACTGAAGGCAAAAGGCATTAGAAGTATCATTAATATTAAGCCAATTCAAAAGGAATTATTAAATAAACTATTCTGAAACAAGGTTTTTAATCGTTAAGCTAACGGGAAAAGGTAGCACAATAAAATTAGAAGAAAAGCAGCTGATCAATGTGATTGGCTGCTTTTTGTCGAGAGACAAGAACATGTTCCCATTGAAGTCGCTATTTTTAGCGGCTTATTTATTTTATCGGTACAAGTTCTTGTCCCGAGCCAAGGACAAGCACTTGTACCGATTGCCGAAATGGAAAAGAACATGTTCCCATTATCGATTAGATATATATCTAATTGTAGTTTACAGCTTCTTCATTATACTAACGGGCAGAAAGTTGCGATATGTGCTATTATTAATGGGGTAGATAAGGACCAGTGATCTAGGTTAGAATAATGATTGATTGTACTTGGTATCGCCTGAAGAAATTGTATTAGTTGAAATAAAGTATATTTCTAAAAACGAGCTGATGATTTAAGTCCCAACGGGTTACTATTTTTTGCTACAAAAGTTCGTTTGGCTTCGGCGGACATCCTTCCGCAATACATATCCGAAAATATGAAAGTGAATAGAAATTAGCTCAGGACCCCGGTGAAGCAGGGGTCTTTTATTTGTTGCGCACTTGATTGGCCGGCCAAATCGCAGATAAAATCACAGCGGTTGAATTTTTTTATTGCAAATCAAACTTTTTGAACAACTCGCCCGTCTTGCTTCCGTAAGGCAATTGCAATTGATGGTTACCCGCGCGGGCCCAAAGGAGTGTCTGATTACATGAAAGTCAGCCGGAAGCTGGAGAAGCTTCTAATCCAATGCATCACCGAAAACCAGGAAAGGGCGTATCGACTGGCTTATAGCTATGTCCGCAACAAAGAGGATGCCCTCGACATCGTACAGGATGCCATCCACAAAGCGTTCATGTCCATCGAAAACCTGAAGAATACGGGTTCATTAAATAGCTGGTTTTTTCGGATCATTGTGACAACGTCCCTGGATTTCATACGAAAACAGAAAAAAGTCCAAATCATGGACGATGAAAAACTGGAGGTTGTGCTACCAAGCAGCCAAGACCATTATGCCGATCTGGATCTGGCAAGATCACTGGATGAGCTGCCGGACAAATACCGGATCTTGATTATCCTCCGCTTTTTTGAAGATATGAAGATCGAAGAAATTGCCGAAGTGTTTAACGAGAATCTCAATACCGTGAAAACAAGGCTCTATCAAGGACTGCAGAAGCTTCGGGTGAACATGAGCGAGGAAGATCAAGAGAGGAGAGAGGATAATGGATGACAAGCTGAATAGGATGAAGCAGGAGTATGAGTCCATTCCTATTCCCGATGAATTAAATGAGATGGTGAACAGAACGATCGCCTCCCGGCGAACAAAAATAAAGGCCATGCCCTGGCTCGTAAGCGCTGCGGCTGCCTGCATCCTGCTGTCTGTCGGCGTAAACGCCAGCCCGACCTTCGCCAAGGCGCTGTCTGAAGTGCCGGTGCTCGGGCAGATTGTCAAGGTGATTACCATTCGGGAATATGCCGAACAGAACGAAAACAACGATGTGCATCTTAAAACGCCCGGCATTGCCAGCACCGGCAATCTTGAACTGGAACAGTCCCTGAATACCAAATATTTAGAGGAGAACAAGAAGCTGTACGAGGGCTTCAAGGATGAAGTGTCCCAGCTGGAAAAAGGCGGGGGCGGGCATCTCGGGCTGGAAAGCGGCTATAAAGTCGTCACCGATACGGATCGGCTGCTGACCCTCTCTCGTTATGTCGTCGAATCAGCCGGATCCTCCGCCGAATCCCGCAAATACGATACGATCGATAAAGTCAACCAGATCGTCATCATGCTGCCGAGCCTTTTCAGCGATGACCGCTATATTCAAGTGATCAGCGACAATATTAAAGAGCAAATGCGTCAGCAGATGAAGGACGACCCAAGCAAGGTTTACTGGGTTCAGCAGCCGGGGACCGAGGCGGATATGCCGGAGGATGATCTGTTCCACAGCATCGCGAAGGACCAGAATTTCTATATTAATCAGGACGGCAAGCTGGTCATCAGCTTTAATGAATATGACGTAGCGCCTGGCTACATGGGCGTTGTCGAGTTTACGATTCCGACGGAGGCGATCCAGGACTTGCTCGTCAGCAACAAGTATGTCCAATAAGAGCCGTTTTGCACCGCGCAATCGCTCCTTAGCGCACTGCGCGGGGGCGCATTTCGGGAATCAACTACATGAGCCCCACGAAAGAGAGCAGGAAATCGCCTCGGGCGAGTCCGGCTCGGTAATGATTCGAATGTAACAAATACTGTACGACTAAATCATTTTTTAATCACCAGGAGGTAATTACAATGAAAACGATGCAATATACAACAAAATGGACTAAAACCTTAGCCGTAGCCAGCTTGGCAGGCATTCTGATGGTATCCGCTTCCGGGCTTTCTTCCGCACATGTCTATGCACAGGCCCAGCCCGCTTCCGGCAACGGACAGATTATGGCTCCTGCGCTTGCCGCGAAGTTGGTGTCAAGCAAGAAACTCCACTCATCTGAGAAATGGCTGAAGACGGATATCACCATTCCCGTATTCAAAGGACTCGCCGACACCAAATATCAGGATCAGCTGAACGATATCATTGAATCCCATGCCTCCAAGGATCTTGCAAAATGGGAAAAGGAGGCCGCTAAAGCAGCCAACTTGGCCAAAAAGAATGGCTACACCATGCATCCCTACCAGCTGTTGATCCAATATGATCTAACATCGGACGGCTCGGACAACGGCCTGGTCTCCCTTAAAATCACCACGGAGGGGACCGGCATGAACAATCCGGAGACGCTTGTCGACACGTACAACTTCACGAATGAAGCCGAGGCGAAGCGCGTAACGCTTGAAGACCTGTTCGGCAGTAAGTACTCATCCATTCTGGATGCGCATATTCAATCCGCAATCGCTGCAGACCAAGATCTTTATTTTAAAGGGGAGAACGGGTTTCAGGGCGTAGATCTCGAGCAGAGCTTTTACGTCAAGGACGGCCATGCATACATCGTGTTCCAAAAATACAGCATCGCTCCGGGATCGACCGGCACGCCGGAATTTGCCGTGAAGCTCCCGGATCAGAAAGACATACACGGAGCGGTCCAATCGATCATTCCTTCCAGCCAGCATTACATCGGCAAAGACGGCAAGCTAATGGTGCCTTTAGCCAGCGTGCTGCGCCAGCTGAATTTCGACGTTACCTGGAATGGCAAACGCAAAGCCGCCGACATTTCCAAAGGAGCCCTCTGGAGCTCCATCAGCTTGAACAAGGACAGCTACTTTCTTGGAAAAAAAGCTCCCCGCAAGCTCGGTGCGGCACCGGAAATGAAAAATGGATCCGTCTACGTGCCGCTTGAGTTCCTGTCCGATATTCTGAATTTGAAGGTCATCCAAGACAAGCACGGTCAGATCACAATCTCCCATGCAGGAAATTAAAAAGTACGCTTTTCCTCCTTTTCTGCACGCCCTCATATTCGATTACAGCAAAAGACCGCCCGCAATCATTTGCGCCAGCGGTCTTTTTTCTTGGCCTTAAGGCATGTAAAGAGGGTAAAACAGTTTCGTATAAAACTGTATCGGACAAATCAAAAGAAATAGATCCAGATGGGTTAGGTATACATCAAAATACAATCCGAATCAATCAAATCTATCGGCAGCCTTTTGTGCGGCGACACAAAACAGCTTAAATAAAATGATCGAAAACAGTATATCTTTATATAAATATAATTAAGCAGACCTATGTCGCGCTGTACTTCGGAAGCGAAAAGGACCCCGTACTCGTGTGGAAAAAAGGAATGGAACTGCCGCCTGCGAGCGCGGAAGTCGAAGCTCATTTCGCACAGGACACCTATTGAACTAACGGGAAACGTTAGCTCAGCAGTTAAAGCGTTAGAGAAACAACGAAAAGGATAGAAACGACAATTTTAAGAAATCAGCTAATCCAGCGCGACTCTTTTGCGTGTTTGAATCGTGTTTTCTCGTGGAGAGAAAAAAACTTGCGAAAGAACTTGGCACTCATCACTAATATTGATTCTAAAACCAAAATGCAGCAGATGTCTTTAAAGGCCTCAGAGGTGAAAAGACATCCTAGCAAACAAACGTAAAAAAAAAACATGCCTTCATAAACTGTTAAGAATTGCTCTCTATAATACGAACTGTAAGCATCAAAACAAATTATTAGGAGGGTAATAATATGAAAAAAAAGCATTTGAAGTGGGTTGGGTTAACAGCATTATCACTTGTAATAGTAGGTGGGATATTACCAACGGTAGGGGCGACTGGTGTGGCTAAGGTTAGTAAAGTTACGGAAGTAAATGGGACAGTGACTACTGAAAATGGGGAGAATAAAGTATATGTAGAGAGTGAATTTGCTACTCTAAAAAGAGTTGTATTGACACAATCTGAAGCTTTCATGAACTTCAATTTTAACGATTTGCCAGAAGAAAAAGAAGTTAAAGACGTAAATGAGAAAGACATGCCTATGATGGATATGGATCCAGCCGATTTACAGAAAAAGTGGGAGAAAGAGCGTGAAGAACTTAAAAAGGTTCTTGAAAAATACGGGGTTGAGGTTCAACGTCCACGCCTCTTAACTGAAAAGGAAAAAGAATTGGGATACGTGAAAGATGGGATTACAGGTGGAGAAGGAGTAACCAATTTTTTTGTTAGGGATCCGTTCTTTACCATAGGGAATCATCTGATTGAGGGTTCATTTAAATCCGCTTACCGGAGACTTGAAGTTTTACCAGTGAGAAGTATTCTGGATAAGGAAGCGGCCCAAAATAAGATTCCACATGTAGCTGTACCACAACCGGACGTTTCTAAAGGAATTAACTCTGAAACGGGTCCTTACCTTGAAGGTGGAGACATCCTGGTGTATGGAAAGACTGTATTCGTGGGCAATTCTGGTCAAGCTTCAAACCAAGCTGGCATTGATTGGCTCAGAAACTACTTGACACCATCAGGTTATAAGGTCGTTGAGGTGAAGCTTGAGCCGGGCACGTTGCACTTGGATTGTGCGATCAGTTTTGTAAGGGATGGATTAATGATTGTTAGCATGGATTCGTTAGCTAATGGGCTTCCGGAAGAACTTAAAAATTGGGATAAAATCGAAGTGAGTTATAAAGATGCTAAAGATTTGGCGGTAAATGGATTGCCGATTAGTAGCAAAGTATATGTTACGGATATCGCATACAAAAATACAATTGGAAAAGAGCTGGAGAAAAGAGGAATCAAAGTAGAGTATATTGATTACGAAATTTCCCGCTCTTTCGGCGGAGCCTTCCGTTGCAGTACCCAGCCATTGCTTCGCTCGGATAGCTAATAGTAAAATTAAGTATGAGGTGAACTATGACAGGCCGGATTTTAGTGGTGGAAGATGATAAGGATATTCGTGATCTGCTACATTTGTCTCTTGTTCGTGAAGGTTACGAAGTAACAACAGCTAATGATGGGGAACAGGGACTGGATATAATAAATGAATCATTTGATTTGGTTATTCTGGATGTTATGATGCCTGGAATAAACGGATTGGAGACATGTATAAGAATCAGAGAAAGATACAATGTTCCTATTCTTTTTTTAACTGCTAAATCCGGAACTTTGGACAAAACGGAAGGATTGCTTGCTGGTGGAGATGACTATTTAACTAAACCTTTTTCTGAACAGGAATTTCTGGCAAGAGTTATTGCTCTGATGCGCAGGTACACGATTTATCAAGATAAAAAGGATTATGGCGAAACTTTCCTTATCGGAGGACGCTTAAAAGTAAGTGAGCAATTTAATGATGTATATAAAGGTAATCAGAAGATTGAACTTTCCGATCTGGAGTATGGGATTCTAAAACTGTTGATGACCAGAAGAAACAAAATTTTTACTGCTCAAAATATTTATGAAAGCATTTGGAAGGAACCTTACTTCTACAGTTCAAATAATACGGTAGTCGTACACATCCGAAAATTACGTATGAAGATTGAAGAAGATCCTGCAAAGCCAGCATATATCTTAACAGAATGGGGAAGAGGTTACCGTTTTGGCCAAGTATAAACTTACTATTACTAAAAAGCTGACAATATTAATCATTTTTGCTCTGACCGTAAGTGTTCTTTTTTTCCTACTTATACAGTTGGCAAGCAATCGGGTTATGGATTATTATTATACTTCAGACGAGCGTTTAAAGGCCGAATCTCAAGTTTACGTTCAAAAATTTTCAAAATATGTTTCAGCAAACGATCTGTCGACGACAGATCGTATTGCGTTTTCAGATTGGATTAAAAGTCAGAAGAGTAATATAGTTTTATACGTATTCCAGAACCAGGTGCTTCAATATGACTCTTTGTATTTTAGTGATGACGAAAAAGCCTATGGAAGTCAACCTGAAACTGAATATGATCGTCGAAACTCTTACCCGGTACAATTTAAGAATGGGACAGGTAACGTTTCGATCTATGGATATTATTTTTCCCACTATTATAATTTGGCGTACATGATTGAAATATTGTTATCCACAATATTGTTTATGAGCATTGTGTTGTTTGGTATACGTAGAGGGATCAAGTACCTACGCATAATTAATAATGAAATTCATATCCTTGAAGGCGGTTCATTAGACTATCCTATGACCATAAAAGGGTATGATGAATTTGCGATGATTGCTGAAAGCATTGAGGAACTACGAAAAGCATTTTTAAACAGATTAGAGAGGATAGACCATTTACAAAAAGAGAGTCGAAATCTTGCAACCGAAATGTCTCATGATATACGCACGCCATTGACATCTCTAATCATGTACCTGGAGTTTGCTCGCAATTCACCAGAAAATTTAGGTATAGAGACAAGGGAGCAAATTGAGAGCGCGTATCACAAGGCTCTCCAACTTAAGAAGCGTACGGATAATCTTTTCTTATATTTTTTATTGGATAAAGAGAAGGAGGCCGACTTAGAAACCATTTCAGTTCGGGAATCAATTTATGATGTTTTGTCAGATATTACAGCTGTACTTAGATCGGAAGGTTTTCAGGTGCTTGTAAACACTGGTCCTACAGATGTGATGATCACTGTGGATATGGATAATATTGGGCGTGTGTTTGATAATTTATTATCAAACATAATGAAATATGCAGATCAAGAACAAAAAATCAAATTATTAACATATACAGAAGAGAATCACTTTGTGATTTGTGTAGAAAACAAATTAAAAATAAATAATGAATCAGTGGAAAGTTATAAATTGGGTGAAAAAATCATATACAAAATTATGAATCGGATGGTAGGACAATTCTCTTCATCTCGAGATCACGAGAATTACAAAATTATGTTGAAATTTAAAATAAATCAAACCTATTTACGCAGAGAATAAGAAACCCGTATAGCAAAAAGGATAAGATTTCTCGACAATCTGGGAGTTCATACTTGAACTCTGCTTTTTATATGTGGGATTGCACCTTTATCACACGGGAAACGATAACTCAGTGAAACGATAGCGGTATAAAAACTAGAAAGCAGCCGATCAAAAATAATCGGCTGCTTTTTTATTAAATTCAGTGGAAGGAACTTCATTCTTCTACAATAGGTAGATTCACTTGTTGCATTAAGGCGGCGGTATTCCCAAATTCATCTTTACTTAGTGCAATGATAGTCAATGTTTCGGCTTTAAACGGACCTTCTTTTTGATATCTGTCAATGGGAATGGATGCAGACCATTTTTCATTTCCGCCGGAGAGTGTTGCCTTAATACCATTGGCATAAACTCTCGTGCTATCAATCTGACTTTGATCCTGGGAGGTTCCCCGAATGGATAGTTTATTGCCGATTAATTTGGCAGTAAGGGTCATATCCGGAATATCTTTATCCTTTCGTTTGTCCGCAGGTATTGCGGTTTGCGCAGAATAACGTAAAGTTTCATCAGATAAGGCAGGAGTACGGGTCGCGATAGTCCGATTGTGCGTGGCTTGTTCATAATCGTATGCATAACGCAGGAGGTCGTTGTCTGTGTATGCCGCCCCTATAAAAGTCAGGTTGACGGGCATACCGGTATCTTTCATAGTACCCATGCTAACCGAGACACTAGGGATACCTAAATGTCTTAACATATGATTGGTATTTGAAAAATAATTTCCGTTTGCCCAAGCTTCGTCATATGAAGTTGGATTCACGTCTGCATCAGCTTTACCTATGTCTGCATTTGCCGGAAAGACAACAAAATCTAGGTTGTTCGATGTCATCCAGTCTTCAAAGTCAACTTTTCGAGCCTTCTCCAATCCTTTCATAGCACTTTCAAACCCAGGGAGCTCGGATACTGGACGTACGCCTTCTTTAATGGTATCAATCGTAGCTTTGTAATTTGCATTTTCCCGGTCTCTTGCTTCATCTACAGATCCAGGAGGATTAGGAAACACCGTTTTCGGATCAACCTCGGTCCAGGAAGGATAGTTCGGGTCTCCAACTCCTTTCAAAAACTCTTCCGCAAGATATGGGTTAAGATAGCCCCATTCTTGCTCTGCCCATCCTGCAGGGACGAAACCTCGTTCAACCATCGTTTGAGAGGTCACCCTGTCATTTTCATAGTTGGATTGCACCGGAAAATCTACCTCTACAACCTCTGCGCCTTGTGCGCGCAAATCCTCCGCAGCTTGTTCCCATAATTCCAGGATGGAAGGGCGGATTTTGATGGGACGAGTGCCGCCAAAATCTTTGCCGATATACATTTTGGGAACGCCAATGCGTTTGCCAGATAGAGCTTGAGTATCTTTTAATTGTAAAAATGACTCCGGTCGAAGACTCGCGACGGTTGGTAGTTGTACTGCTTTTTGATCACGCCAAAAATCGCCTTGGGTTATAGGATCATCGACCTGAATAACGTCCAAAACGCGAAGCATGTCCTCTACAGTCCGTGTATGAGGCACGACCACATCCCTGACGGGGAAAAGAGGCCAGTTACCGCGAATGGACAACATTCCCCGGGACGGTGTATATGCGACTAGCCCATTGTTGGACGCAGGGGATCGACCAGAAGACACCGTTTCTTCTCCCATACCAAATGCGGCAAAATTCGCTGCAGTAGATGTAGCTGATCCGTTTGAAGATCCGGAAAACCATGCGGCAGTTAAATAATTCGCATTGTAAGGACTTTCCGCTCTGCCATAAACGCCTCGTTGCATTCCACCTGCTGCCATAGGAGGCATATTAGTTTTACCGATGAGTACACCACCAGACTTTCTTATTTGCTGAACAGTAAATGCGTCTTCGTTTGCGGTCAGATTAGCAAAAGCAGGAGAACCCGAAGCAACGGTCATGCCCTTGACCTTGTAACTGTCCTTAACTGTATAAGGAATGCCATGAAGTGGACCAAGTTTTTGGCCTTCGGAACGTAACCTGTCTGCCTCCAATGCCTCATCAAGTACGTTTTTATTCAGAACAGGGATCGAATTAAGTTTAATTCCGTTTAGGTCATAAGTGTAAATCCGATTCAAATAAAGGACGGTCAGTTCAGTACTGGACAAGGCACCCGCATCCATAGCTTGTTGCATTTCCTCTATCGTTGCCTCTTCGAGTTCAAATACTTTTATAGAAGTATGCGTACCGGAGGCATACGATACACTTACGCCTGCTGACATAAATAGCATTGAGCTCGCCAGAGCCAGGGCCAACAAGTTTTTACTCCGTAATGTTAATCCCTTTTTTCGTACAGAATTATTTTTATTCATTTTTTTATTGGCTTCAACCATTCATATTCATCCCCTAAGAAGATTATGGACCTGCTTCAGCTCCCTTAGTCAAACAACGGCATTTGCTGCGTAATACAGTGGATTCCACCACCCCAGAAGTTAACTGCCAGAGGGTTTAGTTGAGCAATGGTATAACCGGGGAAAGCATCCTGCAGAACTTTTTTAAAATCCTCATCTAGTTTTTTCACATGATCTGGCATTCCGGGTTTCCAGTATTTCGGGGCGACTACAGTATTATTGGAAATTATAAAATTCATATAACTTACTGCAGGTACTTGGTATACTGTTTCGCCAGGTTTTATGCCATGCAACGTGTATCGTTCATCTTTCTTTGTCACCTTGCTGGCTTTCCAAAACAGAGACAAATCTGGATTTTCGACCCGAATGACTGTAAACGGTTTTCCGTTAGCATCTGTTGAATTCTCAAGTGTTTCAGCCACTTCCTCATATACCAGGTAGTCAGCTTTGGCAATCGCATGGCTCTTGGCTGTTGGTTTTGGGTAAGACGCTACTAATACAGTATTGGGGCTAACAAACCGGGCAACTTCATCGATATGTCCATTGGCACCACCGCCAAAGTAGTTGCCAATCAATGGTTGGTTATCTGGTGTTCTACGGTCTTGAACGGGACTGCGTTCAAGCCAAACGACTTTTTTCTGACCGTACATGCGCAGATATTCTGACTCAATCTGTGCTAAGCTCTTGCCGGGATTGCGCTGAAGAGCGGTATCCTTAAAGGTGAGAAGCACACCTTCTCCATTCACTTCGAGCCCTCCGCCTTCAGCGACGTAAGATGACTTGATTGTTTCGATGCCCAATTTTTTTGCCATATATTTGTCTACGCCGCCGCGTTCCAAAGAGTATGCCGTACGTGTTGTATCAACACCATAATTGTTCCAGTTGAAGTCGGCAATCATCGCGGAGCCATCATCTTTTTTCAAGAAGAGAGGGCCTGGGTCGCGAATGAAAATATTAGCTCCTTTGTAAATATGAAATTTAATCTTTTTCGTGTCGACCTTGTATTCTTTCAAAAACCTAGAGGCTTCATTTAACGTTTTTTTATCTTTGACAACTAAGTCAACTCGGGTACTCGGTAGTAACGCCTGAATAATTTCCGTTGAGACAATATTTTGTTCGGGAGATCCGGACCATGCAAGCCAGACGGATTGCTGTTTCTCCCACTCAGCCGGATACGTGTATCCATATTTGCTCACATAGGATGAGTTGGATACTGTTTCTTGCTGGCTCGTTATGGCTTCTGCGTATGTGGTACCAGTGCTCGTCAAAGGAACCGATAGCAGCCCTGCTGACAAAATAAGTATTGCAATTTTGTGGTTGTACTTGCTCATGTAAGTAACCCCTCCTGAAAGTAGATGTGCATTACATTGTGGGCAGCAAGTGCCTGCTAAGCTGTAATGTTAGGGTTATTATAATGGATTGATTTGTAACTTCTGTGTCATGAAATCTACTTCGTTTAAATCGTTCAAATGATATTAATTAGATTTTATGACGTTTTTTATGCGAAAATCGAATGGGTTATGTGTTAATTGCTTCGTTATTCAAAATTTCATGTTATGCTTGTCTTTTTTATGTCACATATATTAACATAATAAAAAAGAGATTTGGAGTTGATCTAATGAAGCGAAATCTTCTCCTTGTTGATGATGAACCCAGAATTAGGCACATTGTAGCAGAATATTTTGTCCAAGATGGTTGGGAAGTTATAGAAGCTGGAGATGGGGGAGAAGCATTGTCCATTTTGAAGAAAGAGCGCGTAGATTTAATGATTATGGATATCATGATGCCAAAAATGGACGGATGGTCACTTTGTCGCGAAATAAGAAAATATACTGCTTTACCTATCATCATCTTGACAGCGAAATCGGATGAGGAAGACATGATCAAGGGATACGATTTGGGGGCTGATGAATTTGTAAGCAAGCCATTTAGTCCCAAAGTTTTGCTTGCCAGATCCAAGATTTTGATAAAACGTGTTGAGGGTAGGCTGTTGAAAGCGGTTAGCACGGATGATTACAAACACGATGAGGTTCTTCGGTTTGAAGGACTCTGGGTTGACCCGGCTTCTCGTAAAGTGTGGATGGATAACATTCTGTTGCATCTACGACCTAAAGAGTACTCCATTTTGTTGTACCTCATTCAAAATCGCGGTATCGCCTTGTCACGGGAAAAAATTTTGGATTTTGTCTGGGGGCTGGATTTTGACGGTGAACTCCGAGTCATTGATACCCATATCGGGAGGGTCCGGGCAAAGCTGGGCAGATACGGACACTATATTCATACGATTTCTGGTTATGGTTACCGCTTCGAGGTCAACTCGTGATCCGAACCAGCGTTGTAAGAAAACATTTTTTACTTACAACCGGACTCATGTTATTTGTATACATTCTGATATCGGTTGGACAACTTACCTTTTTTGAAGACTTCTATTATCATCACAAGGTAAACAAACTGATTAATAACCTCTCCATCTTTGCTCGCCACATCGAGCGAGGGGATTGGAATGAAGAACAGCTAATTGAGGAATATTCTGTTTTTTTGAATGAAAACAAATCTCAGGTAGCGATTCTCGATACAAAGGGGAATTATCAGTTTGATAACCCATTCAAACTTGAGCTGCAAACCCAGTATAACGGAGTAGTCGATGTGCCTTTGTATATGTTTAGCGATAAGGCTGCGCTTAAAAAGGCTGAACTTCATAAAGGGGATAAGGTTACGGTTAAGGGGCTTTATCAGTATGAAGGAAACAAAGTACTCTTTTATCCATCGCAGATTCGAAAAGAGGGAGGTTCTGCAATAGGACGCAGGCCTGAATACAAGGAAAATTCTTTAGTAGAGCTCACCGGTGTTGTTCATAAAATTGTGTCGCCTTCTCCTGATCAATGGAATATGAGAGAAGGCGTTCTTAATTTCGGAATTACGAACACCTTCCCCCTTAACCGCAATCAGATGGATCGTCTTCAAGAAGGGGAAGTGTTGGTTCAAAAGTGGAGGGAAGCCTGGAGCGATGGAGAGAATATCGTCGTCATGTTTCCGATAAAACAGGAGAACGGAGTGCTGAAACATATCGTGTTTGCTGTTTCTTCATTAGCACAAATCGAAGAATCTTACGATGCTTTGAAAATATACTATTTGTATATTGCTATTATTGCATTGGTTTTGATTCCTTTGATCTCCGTGTTCTTTTCGCGAACCGTATCAAAGCCATTGTTAATGTTAAGGGAGAGTGCTAATAAAATGGCCCGTCTTGATTTTTCGAACGTTTCTACAGATTATCGAAACGATGAGTTCGGCGAAGTAGCCTGTAGTTTGAACACATTGGCCACGAAACTGGATAATACTCTCCAAGAACTTCAAAGGTCCAATCAACAGCTTCACTCCGACATTCAGCAGAAAGAGCGGCTGGAACAATTACAAAAAGAGTTCATATCTAATATTTCCCACGAGCTTAAAACTCCACTTAGTATCGTTCAGAGCTATGCAGAAGGGGCTAGAGACCTGGTTGATCAATCCAATCACGATGAGTATCTAAGCATCATTATTGATGAAAGCGATAAAATGGACAGACTGATCCGACAAATGACCCAGTTGGTCAAATACGATTCAGATATGTTCCAGCTTCATATTCGTACTTTTTCCATAAAAGATTTGACAGAGCGTATCTTGGATAAATTCCACATCCTGCTTAAACAACGTGAGCTCAACATCCAAATCAAGTATTGGATTCAGGATAGGGTCAAGGGTGATCCCGAACAGATTGAACATGTTATATTCAATATCTTGAGCAATTCTATTCGCCACGCAGAGCCTGGTTCGGTGATTGTAATTGATATGGAAAGAACTTTGGAAAACAAACTGCAGGTAAGTGTTAAAAATACTGGAGATCACATCCCGGAGGAACATTTACATCGCGTATGGGAGCGTTTCTATCAA
Organism: Paenibacillus sp. NN59; assembly: GCF_057597225.1. NCBI lineage: Bacteria > Bacillati > Bacillota > Bacilli > Caryophanales > Paenibacillaceae > Paenibacillus > Paenibacillus sp. NN59. The sequence continues at coordinate 3,574,965 of NZ_CP199678.1, forward strand.
GTTGAACCTGGAAGAAGCAGGGAATCCGGCGGTAACTCTGGATTGGGTCTAGCCATTGTTAAACACTTACTTGATGCGCACGGTAGCAATTATGGTATCTTCAATGTTCAGAACGGAGTAATTTTTTCATTTACACTTGAATTGTCAGATGAAAAAAATCAAGAAAATGTTCTTAATAAAACCTACGATTGAGTTGGCCATTATTAGTATGTCGAGGTATAAGAACATGTTCCTATTGAAGTCGCTAGCCAGTTGAGTGCGTGTAACGCGCGAAACAAAAAACCACCCGCTATGCGGGTGGAGGGACCTGAGGTTTGACCACCAAGACCATCCCGATAAAGTTGAGATGTTCAGGCTCAAAGAAAGGAATGGTCTTCAATGGCAAACAAGAGCTACAGCCTAGCTCACACAAAGTGGATATGCAAATACCACATTGTATTCACCCCGAAGTATAGACGGAAAGAAATTTATAATCAAGTCAGAAAAGATTTAATCGTAATTTTCAAACGTTTATGCAAGTACAAGGGAGTAGAAATTATAGAAGGTCATATGATGCCCGATCATGTCCACATGCTGGTAGCGATTCCACCGAAGATTGCAGTCTCAACATTTATGGGCTATCTAAAGGGGAAAAGTTCGCTCATGATCTTCGAAAAGCATGCCAGCTCAAGTATAAATACGGGAATCGAAAGTTTTGGGCAGAAGGATACTATGTAAGTACAGTGGGGTTAAATGAAGGCACGGTAATGAAGTATATTCGTGAGCAAGAAGCACATGATCAAGCGTTAGATAAGCTGAGTGTAAAAGAATACGAAGATCCATTCAGCAGTAATCGGAGCAAAAAGAAGTAAAACCAGTTTAACTGGTGAGTGAAAGTGATAAATAACACTGAGCCTGAACAGCCCTGCTGTCAGGCTAGCGTCTTTAGGCGCAGTTTGGCAACAGGGGGTTATACCCCAAGAGCAAACCACCCGTTGGACGGGTGGTCCTGATTTATAAGTTCCAAACATGTATAAATACTTGTAGTTATGGTGTCCAAATAAGGAGTGAGTGAATTTCAAACGAGGTATGTGACTGCAGGTAAAGTTCATTTTAATCTCAGTACACAAGGGAAGCATATCCTGGATTGCTGTTTCATTGAACTAACGTAAAAAGGAGATGTCTTTTTTCTCATGTACCAGACTGGAGAATGACATCATAAAGTTGCCTACCAAGTTCCAAATTTGCTCCGTTAATTAAAGACAAAAGGCATAGATGCATGAAAGTAGGGAACAGGAACTTTGTGTCATTTTGGTAGGGAACTTTATGTACAAATTGTACAAACGAGGAATTTGGAGGGAGTGACATGAAGTTGCCTACCAGGCTGGAGAATGACATAAAGTTGCCTACCAGACTAGAAAAAATTACTAAAGGAACAGATCAAGTTCCGTTAAATTAAGACAAAAGGGCATAATTGCATGAAAGTAGGGAACTTTATGTCAATGTACATTTAGCGATAATGTCCGGCTAGTTTACGAAAATAATTAGCAGAGATGAGCATTGTGCCGGGGGTTCTTGAACGTGCGGTAGAAGAATATGAGGCAGCAGGTGGAGATGGATACAACGATTCGTTAGAAACGGAGGATTCATTGGATGCCACTAGCGGCCAGCGCGCTGGGATGAAATTCTGCATGACCGCTTGAAATCGAGTAAACGGACAGAATAATGGTTACTTACATTCAGATTCGTGTCCCGCAAGCCAGAAGATGATTGTATAAAAATTTGTCTATGGGTCATGATAAATATGAACATTACGGATGTTATTGTCATAGGACAAGAACATGCTCCCTTTAAAGTCGCTATTTTAGCGGCTTTCGTATTATTAGGTCAGCCAGAAATTTTCTGGTTGGCCTATTTTTATGGGTGTTTTACGATGGTGGTAGCCGGGAGAACGAGGGCGGCTTAGGGACAAAGAACCCGTACAAAAAACTGTTCTCTCACTACCTTCCAACGACCATGTTTGAGCTGGTTGAGGCAATGACCTCGTATCACAAGCGAAGCTATGGGTTTGGAAACCAGATGGGAATGCCGGTAAATCGAATGAGGAGGTTTTTATGCAACCTGTTGTTGGAATTGATGTGGCGAAAGGATGTAGTGTTATTCAGGCCTTCAAAAAGCGTAACGAACCCTATGGAAGGATGGAGACCCTTCAGCATAGTGAGGAAGGTTTCGAGCGGTTAGGGGTAGTGCTCAGCATACTGAAAGAGACAAGTGGTGTGGAGCCTGTCGTTGTCTTCGAGGCAACCGGAAATTACCATCGAGGTTTGGCAGGATATCTGAAACGTAGCGGATGAATTCACTACATCATCAATCCTTTGCAAGCGAAACGATCCAAAGGCACACAACTTCGAAAAGTGAAAACCCAGCCGATGCTTGGCATTTGGCCGAGATGTATTACCGTGGGGATGTTAAAGCGCATCGCGAGTGGGAAGAGTACTACAGTGAGCTTCAGCACTTGACTAGGCAGCATGAGTTTGTGACCGCGATGTATGTGCAGGCGAAGCTGAACAGCAGAGCATTGCTTGAGCAGGTGTTTCCTGATTTCATCGGAGTCTTTAGCAACTTGTATGCGACAACGTCCCTAAAAGTGCTGCAAAGATGCTTGGAGAATAAGACCGAGAATGTGGAAGGTCTAATTGAGGAATGTGTGGGTAGATCTAATTCGAAGCGATGGATTGCAGAAAAAACGGGAAGATTGAGGAAACTTATAGAAGGCTGGAACAGACAAAGAAGATAATCTCAAACCGTAGCACTGGGCAGCATGGTCGTGTTGCTGCTGGAGTTTGACAAGCAGTTAAGCCATTTGGAAAAGCAGATGGAAGCACTGGCGATGGAACTGCCCGAAGTAGGTTTGATTAAAAGCATACCAGGCATAGGGGGCAAACTAGCCTCTGGTAATTGCAATGAATGAGAGATCGATCTTTTCCAATAAAGCCAGTAATACATATGTACAAAATACGAGTTTTGTGAAACAGTACTTAAGAAAATAAAAGAACCGCTATGAATTTATATATCCAATTACGGTTCTGCTCATTTACAACTTAATCCCAAACAACTTCTGTTCCTGCAATAAAATCATGTATTGCACGACGATCCTCTCGCATTCCAACCATAAACGCGCTCACAATAATTCCAATACCTAGCGTCAATACGTACACAAGTCCAGCAACTAAAACTCGCATCAACATTGTAGTAATTTTAGGCGGTTCTTGTGTGTCATATATTCGAATTCGAATCCCACAAATTCGTTTACCAACCGTTCGGCCATACCAATAAACAGGTAAAAAAATCGCATATAACGAACTTAATATCTGCGCAATTGGTTCATCTGAATCATAATTACCAGTGAGTACACCTGCGATGATTACTGTTGGTATTCCAATAATAAGTCCATCCAAGAAACTTGCTGCAAGCCTAATCCAAAAACCTGATTTGTACAAAATCATTTCCTCCAAACTATTTTGTCATACCTTGATGCATGGTTATTTGTATTATACAAGAAATATATACCATTTGGTTCATATTATTCATTTTTATCTCTCAAATATCTTTCTTGCCACTTTGTGAAATTATTAACTATTATATAGATGCGTTTAATATGTTTAGACTTCACCTTTTCGCGTAATCCCTCTCTTCTATTACTTCCAAAATAAAGAAAAAGCCATATTACACATATGGCCTGGAAGTATATTTACCCTGCTCTTATAATCATCAATGAAATGCTCTCCAGAATGATCCTTCTGTATTAATGATGCTCATGATCTGACTAAACGGAATCGTAAAGGTCGGGAATCCCGCAGCATATGGCGCGATATCATAAGGGTTGAAATACAGATGTAGTGCATCTGCTGTCACAAAAAAAGGCTGGTCCGCACTTATTCCAGTGTACGTATCTGGAAAAACATACGAATACTGCGGATCATTTTTGATCTGGTCCCCTACAATTTGGCTTAATACCTTCACATAATCACTGTCCGGCTTAAACAGATCCTTCAATTCATAGAGCTGACCGTCGGTTAGATTAATAATGGCATACACCATCGTTGGCATCCCATGTGCAGCTCCTGCTGGATAGTTATAACCCGTCAACTGGAGTTGGAGCAATTGCTTCTGATAGAAAGTTATATCAAAATCACCGGTATAAGTATAGTCCAGTTGTTGATCTGCAGGAATCGGTTTTACTTGGGAAAGTTCTTTCAGCTTAGCATTAAGCTTATCCTGCTCTATCTGATTGGCTAATCCGTCAACCTGCGGATAATAAACGAGATAATCCCGGTTTGGTTTATACTTCTCTTCACGCACCTGATAAGGCGGATGTAGCGGTACGATCGTATTCTGTTGCCAAATCATACGTCCAGCCCGGTCCACATAGGATAAACGTTGATCCACAAACACTTTAATCAGATCCTGCGTCACCACTTCCATCGATCCTGCCCCTGTTACACGAGGATATCCTGGCGCCGGTCTACCGCTCAAATCCAGAAGATACGTCTGATTTCCGTCTGATGCAGATGCAAGACCATGTTTGTAATTTTCCACATTACGATAGATAAAGTCCGTTAGTATTCTTCCATTCAATTCAGCGATTGCATACAACGAGCCGATGTAAGGTTGTTCTGCATCAATGGCTTTCCCGAGTGCGTACCTGTTCTCCCCAAGCTCCCGAATATCGTTATAAGCCGGTTGAATCACAAATGATCCCTGCATATTAATGACACCATAGTTCGATTTGTAATCCTCTGCCGTATTAACAATAGCCTGCCCATCGTTAAAAGCAAATGCAGAAGTAAACTTAGGCTGAATACGAATGTTACCCCGTTCATCGATGTACCCATATTTTCCAGAGGATTCTTTTTGAAAAGCAAGCAAACCATCCCCTAACGGCCCTACATAGGCATATGGGTAAGTCGCTAATCGATTTCCGTTCCGATCAATAAGGGCGTATTCCTGATCCTTAATCTGTACAACGGCTTTACCCTGCTGAAAATCATTTGCTGAAGCGAATTGCGCTCGGATTACCTCATTTCCTGAAGCATCCAGGTATCCATACAAGCTAGATGATCCATTCGTCTGATTCGGATTTTCATTATAAAACATCGCTCTGCCTTCATGCATATCTGCGATAAACGGATAAGCTCGTTTGGTGAGCACGGTACCTTGCTCATTGATCATTTTAAACCCTTGAGAATCAATGGCCATGGCCCGCTCTTCGGAAAAAGAATTAATCGAATCATACACAGGCTGAACTACATACTGCCCTTGAAGATTGATGACACCGGCACGACCGTTCTTAACGACGACTGCCAATCCGTTAGGCTGAAACGCCTGAGCTTCTTCTAGCACCGGCTCTAGACGGATATGTCCCTGTGCATCCATATAACCCCAGCGCGTCCCGCTTGTTGTTCGAACAGAAACGGGATATAACCACGTTGTCACTCTGGCATGTGTGCCTGCCGTTGCAGTCATCGCCTGCTTTATTTTATTCTCTAGTTCAAACAAGTTCTCTCTTGAAGGATATGCTTCCGGAAAACGTAGCGCTTTCTGAACCGAAGTGAGTGCCGCAGGATAGGAGCGGGCTTGAAACTGGGCATCCGCAAGATAATACCAATAGAATACATAATCGGGATACTGCTTCGTTAACTGCTCATAATATTTCACGACTTTAGGAAAATAGGCTCGGTATACATCTGTTGCTGGAACCCACTGATTCTGCTGCCACCGAATAATCTCCACTCGATAAGCTTCACCAGTGTCATGAATCCAGAGCGCTAATTCTACCTTTCCATCTCGCCCGTGCACGCCAGGTATATCCACAATCTCAGCGTAGCTGTAATACAAATCGTCTGGGGCAATGTCCGTAAGACCGGATTCGGTCCACTCATATACAGCGAGTTTTGACCAAATGGCTCCAATCTGCCAGCCTACGATCAGATTATTTCTTGCCGTTGACGTTACAGGCGCTGCTGTCAGCAACGTAACGCCATAACCTAATCCTTTTGTCAAAGCCATTTTAATCCAATGGCCTTGAACGAATTTTAATATAAGCAGATACAATTCACTATTCAACTGATACACTGTAGAAATCTCAGGCATTCCATCACCTGTAAGATCAGCCGCATACACTGCCGGATGTTGAATTGGCTTATCTATCGTAATGACCATTGCCCCCGCCGGAATATGTTGATTTACAATTTGCAGTAATAGCGGTTCACTCATCGACATCTCCGCTTCCTCCCTTATGACCGCATTCGCCTAATGGTATGCAACATAACTCGGGATATGACATGAAAATGTATTGTGACACCTCTACTTCATCCTATTACTCTTCTAAATTCACCTTCTGTCCATTGATTACAAGATTGCTTACATCTTCTACGCGAATGGTTTTAGAAGATATCCATTTGACCAGATCATTGTGCAATTGAATAAAACCGGTTAAAGCAGACATTTTTGTGCCGTCCTTCAGCTGCAATTCGATTTTCAAGTCCTCCATACGAATCATGCCTAAGGCCTCGCCTGTTAACGTAATACCGATTGGTGAAAGAGTTGCTTCCACTTCTGTGCCTGAATTCTTACCCAGGTTTACATGTCCACGTTTACTTTTGTTAAGCTGGTTCAGGTTAAAGCTCGTTTCCCACTTACCTTGAATAACTTCACCGATATTTGTAAAACTGCCCTGTAGCTTAAGCTTATTTAGTGCTTTAACTGATGAAATATCATATATATACTCGATATAATCTCCACCATAACCTACGCCATCTTTCATATAATAACCGTAGCTGATGGAGTTTTCAGGAATATCGAGCCTATGACCTTGTTCATCTATGAAATAGAAAAATCCATGATTATATCCACCCACCTCATTATCCGGATTAATCTGCACATGCAGCTTTCCATTAACGAAGCCGATATTAGATATATACATCCAGTTCACACCCTGAATGGCAATGTTCGTTTGATCCTTTCGCAGTACTTGGAACGAATCTTTATCCATTTCATTTGCAATTTCACCACCAAGTCCGCTGATTTGATCTGAATTCAACATTTCGTAACTGTTTTTCTCTTTTTGTTGTAACAATGATTTCCAGTCCACAGGGACGGAATAGCCATCCTTCCTAGCCGCTCCTGACATCAAAGTATTTATGCGGACAGTCATCCGATTGGTACTAACTTTACCCTGGGTTACAAATCGAACAATTGCTGTTTTGGCGGCTCTATCATAATAAATAATTTGAGCATTACTTGCTTTTCCTCCAGTTAATCTGTAATCATACACATCGAGATTCCCGTCAATACGGTTACTTATCAGATCGGATACAGAAACATAAACTTCGGTTGTATCCCCATCTCTAACTGCCCCGATAACCTCCACATGTATTCCTTGATCTTCACTCTCCTGATGAACTGGCTGGAGAATAGCAATTCGATCTACTCCCAAAAAATGAAGAACTGAAGTCAGGTCAAGAATCCCGATCGCGGCAGCTGCACCAGTAAATATACATAGAGATAACGCTACGGTCACAGGAATATAAATGAATTTACGATATCTTCTCCGATTGCTTATACTTCTTTGTGTTTGTTTAAGTCCGCTAAACGATGATTCAGATAGAACATTCGGCTCTAATTCAGCCTTCGTTATTTTGTCATAAAACCGTCTCTTAATATTGGATAGGTGTTGCTCGTTGAATTGATTTTTGGATTTCCCCATAGGATCACCTCCTTTTTACTTCCTATCGTTCCACCATGTTTTCAAACGTTGTCTGGAACGATACAGTTTGTTAAGGACTTGTCTGACATGCAACGACAGATCTTCTGAAATTTCATGTGGCTTTTGACCATTATAAAAACGACGTTTCATGATCTCGCGTTCAGGTTCCGGGAAAGAATGAATCATTTGTTCAAGCTCTATATCATTCTCTTTGCGAATAAGCTGTAGTAAAACATCATCCGTTTCCATGGAATGAGTTTGCTCTTCATATGTAATCTCGGATCTTCGATTTATTTTTCGGTAGCGATCAATCGCTTTGTGTTTTACAATTGTCGCAAGATAATTTTTCAGGCTGCTTCGCTCTGTTTGGAACGCCTCTGGATGCTGCCAGAATGTGAAGAAGGTATCTGCTACACATTCTTCGATCTCTTCATTCGAAACATGTTGGAGAATAGAATGTGCAATCGTCCACAACAATCCTGCGTATTGATTCATCACCCATTCCATAGCCTCAGGATTGCGATTCACTATGGCCTTCCTGATCTGTTCTTCCTTCACAATTACATCTGCCTCCTTTCCATATTCATCCCCTGTTACTGCATCGTTACTTCGTAAACATGAGCTTCCTACATATATTCGTTCATCAAATCACTTTTACTCACATTCAACAACAAAAAAATCGCAGGGGCTCAGCCACCTGCAACTTTTTTAGATTATTTCTATCGAATTAGGAATACAACCAGCCCAAGTATTACTTCATACCATACATTAGTACAGACTTAACCTGCTTCATCGTTCTCAAAATCAGCCATAACGTTAAACAAGTTAACTAGAGAGATCAAGTTTGTGATTGTACACTAAGCTGAACATATTGACTCAGACGACAATATTGATCCAAGAGCCGTTCATCTTGTGCTTCGCCTAGTGCCACTTTGCGCCCTGCCTCTAGAACACCACTGATCAATTCATGCAGGAAGTGCATCTGCAATCGCTGCGCGTTGGCATCCAGTTGCTCAAGCAGTTGCGTATCTCGAATCGAAAATTGAGATAACCCCCGAAGAAGTAGTTCTTCAGACCAATCGGATAACTGCTGTATCAATCCACTATCTTCTTCCAAAACGTCCCATCCTTCCACTACTGGAATCCAGCTTCAAGCTTAGCAACGTCTGGCCCTTTAGAAAACTGATTGGACTAATACGTTTCGTTTCTATTCGAACAAATGCATAAAAATGTTCAAGTTTTTGTGAACCAAATCCTGATTCGAGTCTGTTAATCATAGATTGCCAATCCGATGAGTATGGAAGTGTGAGAGGCAAGCGCGCCCCCTCAGTATTCTCGACCATAAGGATCAGATCCTGCGTTTGTTTGTTAAAGCTATGCTCTGTAATACGGGCAACTTCAATTAGTGACAACCGTTCTTTTGGTTCAGTGAATAGATCAATAGAATCGGGCTCCCGTTGAAGTGCAGCAGATATGTCTATCAGGTACTCTCCAAAATCAACCTCTGTCACTCCGGTTCGTGGTAAAATAGTCAGTTTCGCTCCATCACCTGAAGAAATTCGTCGTTCTTCATTCACTTTAACCGACTGAAACTGAACTTCTTCTCCCGTAAATTGACTAAATGTCAAACTTGGCAACCAGGGGGTAAACGCTGCATAATGCTCGGCAAACGAGAAATGTTGATCCTCATAGTACACCGCACGTACATCACTGTACGTATAGATCTGCCCATCATCAAAGCAATAGAAATAATACGTAATGCCGCGAAATCCTGACCGTGTCTCCCAAGAATCTGCTCCTAGCCCATAGAGATGCAGTGAAGGTACGGTAAAGTACTTACTTCGGAAACTGCCAACCAGCTGACTTTGTTGCCTAACAGGGATTTCGCCTTGTTCAAGCACTTCTAGCGCGAGATACAGCTTACTTATACGATCCAGCATCGTCTGCATGGAGAAACGTACATGACGCTTGAAAAAAAGCTGGAGTTCTCCCTGAATGCCGCGTAAACTACGTTCAATCTCTGGAAGGTTACCACTATGTGCAGCAATGGCCAGCGTCTCCAGCTGCGCATTATATGACTGAGGTAGTCTGGCAAGCCCTGTCCTAAGCATGCCTGCCAACATGCCCCGGCACTCCTGAATGGTTTGAAGCGAGAACTTGGGCTCATATGCGCGGACACTCAAAGCATCCGTATCATCCACCCCATGATACATACGATATCTCAGCAAAGCTTCAAGCTTGGCCATTTTTCCCGCGGTCTGCTTTAACTTGCATAAAGCTTTGGTCAGCTGAGGTTCTTCTGTGAAGGAAACCTCTATATTCTGAATTTTTAAAAGTACAGTGAGCAGTGTGTCTTCCATAATTTGAATGTCTTCGGGATAACGTAAACGAAAAACGACCTCTTCAACCATCGTCGAAGTATATGATTTCAGGATGGGAGTAAGATCGGCTTCGAGCATCCAGCGAAAACGGACATGTCCCTCCGGCGCATGAGACTGCAAACCGTAATCCAGCCTTTCTGACTCGTTAACCTGATGAAACTTATCCTGCGTCTGAAGCTCGTATTCTTTAATAGTGTCAGGATCTGCATAATCAGGGGAAGATGCATGAATGTCTGCTGAAGGCTTGGCAACTTGTGCAACTTCCACAATATCCTCGCCCATGTTTTCAGTTATCTGCTGACGCTGATCATATAGAATCGCAATCAATACATGCTTGCAGATATTCTCCGAGGGACAGGAGCACTGCCATTCATCCAGCGTAGCATAGAGGGTACACTCGATACCCTCACTTAGCTGACAGCTCACTGAAGCTGTATTCCAGGTGTACTGTACTTGTACACCTTGATCCAGCTCTTTAAGCGCCCTTTTATATAGCCCCTTGTTCGCATAACGAATGAGATAATCCTCTGTGCACAATTTTGTAAAGTGTCTGAATTTCTGCTTGAATTCACTGAAATCGTTCATAACCACCAAATCAACGCCCCGTTGCTCTCAAAATATCATAGAGAGTCTCACTGAATACTCGGCCTGAAATTTGGCCCAAAGGAATGGATTTGTTATCTGCATAATAATAGTGCTGTCTCTTGCCATTTGGTTTGAAGAAATGTAACGATTCCAGCGTCACGTCGTCCATCCCTTCATAATACGTGATACTTGTACCGCTGAACCGAAGTTCAGCAACAATCTCTCCGTACTCTTTGTAAAACTCGTTGAACCAGCCGCCATCTTGCGCAGGACCTTTAATCCATCCGTATTTCTCCAATGCTTTCGGGAGAGCTGTTGGTGAAAATTCCTCTTCTGGAAGACCATCATATTCAGTCTTGGTCCGGTCTTCATCCTCAATTAGATGGATTTGACGTTTCAATTGCTCGAACGGCTGTTTGACCTCATAATCCTCAAGCTGAGTAGTCCAGCCTTCTAGCGTATCCTGGTCCAGTTCAAGCGGATGTACAAGACCCACCTGAGCTCCTGATGGCAGATCCGTTTCATCCTCGTCCACCGTATTAAATGTACCGTCCTCCATATAACGGAATGTACGGATTAACTCACCCTGCTCATAAATGCCCCAGATTAATCCAACGGCAAATTTCTGCATGATGACATTGTCTACAAATAGGGAAGTCCATTCCTCAGCTGTCCATAAACGCTGTTTGGATAAAGACTCTTCCAAGCGTGCAGTCTGGATCGTAACCATCGTTTTCAGATCCTTCTTCAACTGGGTAAAACGTGCCTTGGATTCTGCCGCGAGCTCAGGATCATCCTTTTGTGCCGGAGCAGGCAAACTTTTAACGGCTTTACCTGTTTCTTCGTTTACGACCACAACCTGTAGATCGGCATTAACTTTGACCTGGAAGGACCGTTCACCGTAACTAAGCTGTAACTTGCCTTTTTCATCAAAACCAAGGGAAGTGACTAGACGGTCTTCAAGTTGCTCTGCAGTCAATCCCATATTTTCTGCTGCAAGCTGCAAAGCCTCTTCGGCTGCGCCTTTTACCTGACGGTTCTTTACACTGCGTTTAACCTTGTCAATTGCCATCAGTGCGGCAGGTTCTTTTAGAAATGCGAGTACTTTCACTGCCTCGGCTGCTATAGCCCCGCGGCTATTCTCTGTCCATTCCTTAATCTGTGGGGTCAATATATGAACAATCTGAAGATCACCGAACAGTGCGGAAACATACATGATCCACTTTTCTTTCGCAGGTGCACCATCCTGAATCCATAGCTGTAACAATTCCTTTGAAAAACGAATAAGTGAAGCTTCGCTTACATATTCACGTAGTTCATTTAACCGCTCATTCGGTCCAGACCCATGATCAATCGATTGCAGTAACACATATTGTTTGATCCGATCATCTAATGGCAAACCATCTGTGGATCGAATCAAGGCAGGCAGTTCCTTTAGAGGTAACCAGCTGATCCGAGACATCTTTTTCGCATCGGCCAGGTCAGCTAACGCTGCATGTGAATATTCAGGGCTTAGGTCAGCCGTATCAAGCAGAATTTGAATCAGGTTTTTCCATTCGGTGGCTTTCTCATTTTGCAAGAGTTCAGTGTATAATTCCTTACTGTTATCCAGACTACGGATCGCTGTTAGCGCCATTTCTTTAATCGAAGCTTTTTTCTCCGCACGGTAAATCATCATATACAGTTCTTGATCCGGAACCCGGTTGAACTCAGCCAAAGCAATACTGCTCGCCCGTTTAGAAGCATCCTGTAAACCTACCTGAATAGCTGCTACCAATTGTTGCTTAGGCAGGGTATCTCGCTGCTCAAATGCAACCTCAAGCGTTAAAATACGTGTATCCGTTGGCAGTTTTTTATACTGCTTCAACGCGTACTCCAGGTTTTGCTGTAAAATACGGCGATACTCATCCTGCGGCATCGATTGATACGTATAATCTGTCATACCATTCAGCGAAATCAGACTAGTCAGCAGTTGTTCTCGTTTCACCTGAGGGTCGTCACCATACGTATTTAAAATCTGCTCACCACTAAAAGCATAAGAATGATACATGTCCGAGACAATGTCCAGCGTCCATTCCGGATGAGTTAGCAAAATCGCAAAGCGGTGCATTGGCTCCGAATCCATTGGCAGGAAGCTGATACTAATGAGATTGTTAATCCGCTTCCGATCCCGGTTGACATGATTAAACAATCCACGGCTGTCCTTGTCTTCCCAATACTCTTCAAGTGTGTACTCACCACTTAAATATCTCGCAATGGCAAGACCTTGTCTCCCACCTTCGAGCGGTTGACGCAACACTTGGAATACAGCATCTTCAATTGTGCTTTCCGGTTGAATTCCATTGATAGCTTGATCCAACATCATTTTATGAAGACACAACTTCAGGAATGGTGCTCTGACAATCTCATATGCTCGTTTGGCTTGCTCAGGTTGATTGGCAATTGCCGCTTTGATTATAATCCAAGACACGCGGTACGAATTCAATTCGAGTTGCATCATTTCAATCAATTGATAGGGTTCGTTCAGAGGGATCAGCCCGGACAGCAGATCATCTTCACTTCTTGAACGAGGGTTCATGCTAAGTAAATACTTACGAACCTCCATCGGATACAGTTCATGCAGGTGATGAATGACTTCGAGTAGTACCTTGCCAACGTCACTAACGTTATCCAGAAAGCGTTGCTTTCCTCCATTGATATTCGTCAGATACAAGACTGCACTGCTCAATAAAACCATCGTCTGATGGAATTCCGCATGTGAAACATGATGTTTCGCGGAGTAAGTGATTTCAGGATAATGCTTGGCAATCAATTCGCTACGTTTCTGTTTCAGGAATTCCTCTTCCAGCAACTGTGACGAACCGTTTTGTTTGCCTTGAACGTTGCCTGCAACCAAAGGTTCAATCAAGCGGTACAGCTCTTGATGAAGATTTGTCGCATCGTTCGCCATAACATGCTGAAACAACTCGGGCAGGACGGAACTCATATCCTCGATCTCTTGCTTATTTGCAAATTCCACATCCGGTTGCACACACAAATGAACAAGCATCATGGCATCAATCACATCTCTGAAATTACCCTGACTATCTGCTTTTTTGGAATCGAATAGCCATTGTGCTCGCTTCACGCGCCTCTTAAGCTCAGAGAGAATTTCTTCTTCACCCGCATATTGCTTCATTTTCTTCAAACGAGATAACAAGGTTCCCATCCGATCCGAAATCTTGCTTTTCCCATTTAATCCGTAAGCCTCCGAATCATCACCCAGACAAGCTGTGAATGCGTTAACCCCCCAAGGACTTCTACGGAAATAATTCGATTCCAAATGCATGGCAATAGCTCCGGCACGAAAAAAGATATCTCCATCATCTTTTTTGCCAAGCTTGGACAGAGCTTCTACTGTTCGATAGACATAATGACTCGTTTTACCCATCATCTCCGGGAACTTTTCGGTTGCACCCATGACGTAATCGATAATTTCGGAGCTACGATCTGTTTTGAGCGAGTAGTCATCTGAACAAATGGAAGCGAACTTTTCAACCAAACTCTCTACTCCACGGTCTGCGGTCAGCATGATTTTATTCCTCCTAAAAGTATGTTTAAGTGATCATTTCGCCGATCCATTCGGCAAGTTCGTTAGGTGTAATCGCTGCTACATGTGCCCCCATATTGGCTAAAGTCTGTGCAGCATGTTTGTTGTACACCGAATCTCCGTTGAAATCGAGAGCGGTAAGCACAAGCAACTTGCATCCCGCATCGATAATATCCTTACAGGCCTGATACATTTGATTAATCGGGTAACCTTCCTCCAGATCACTTACCAAAATGTAGATCGTTTTTCCAGGATTCTCAATCAGCGTCTCCCCATAACGTAGCGCTTTGGCGATATGGGTTCCTCCACCGAGTTGCACATTCATCAATACATCTACGGGGTCCTCAAGTCGGTCGCTCAGGTCCACAACTTTGGTATCAAAGATGAACAGCTTTGTGCGTAGCGCATTCAATCGATAGAAAATACTCGCCATGACCGAACTGTAAATCACCGAATCCATCATACTACCGCTTTCATCTACACCGATAATGATGTTCCACTTATTGTGTTGCTCTAAATTTCCGTCAAAATAAAGTCGATCGATCACAAACCTTCGTTTGTGTTTATCATAATTTTTAAGATTACGAGTAATCGTTCGTTTAAAGTTCAGGTTGCGCAGGGATCGCACCGAACTGGTTGCGTACCGACTGCGTTTCCCCATAATACTGGCCCGAGTATGAGACTCCAGCTTCCTGCGCAGATCCTCAACCACTGTGCGTACAATATCTTTTGCACTCCGCAGTACATCACCTTTCATTCGCCCTTTGAACTGCATGATGTTTTTGAGCAGGTTCATATTCGGTTCAAGGGACTCCAGCAGTTTT
The DNA here is from genome assembly GCF_057597225.1 of Paenibacillus sp. NN59. Classification (NCBI taxonomy): domain Bacteria; kingdom Bacillati; phylum Bacillota; class Bacilli; order Caryophanales; family Paenibacillaceae; genus Paenibacillus; species Paenibacillus sp. NN59. The sequence continues at coordinate 3,590,091 of NZ_CP199678.1, forward strand.
TTATCGGTTAAGAGCTCCGTCAGTCCATAACGATCAAGTGCCTGCTTCTCCAAAATTTCAACCGTTGATTTGGGAAAAAGATCTCTGACCTTGTGTAACCAATTGGGTACAGTAAGCTCGGATGAACCACGTCCACCCTCTTTTCGGTAACCTTGTTCTTCACCGTATTCACGGTTATAGAGGTACCCCAGAATCTCGTCCAATTCAACATACTGAAATTCACCCGTTTTATATTGATCCGATTCACAAAGACCTTCCTCTGCAGATTCTCCCAAAATCAGGCGCCAACGGTTCAAAGTTTCAACAGCACTTCGTTCTTCCGAGGAAGACAACTCTGGCAACATTTCGTCCTGGTCGCGACGGGCATCATTCATATTAACTTCCATGCAGCAAACTCCTTTCGAAGCGCTTCGTCCTGCGTTTTGTAATGAATAAGCAGTTGCTCGTCCAGCACAGGCATCAACATTTCATCCGACCTCACTTGGTGCAGATTGGCCACGCGCTCGGCAATCAGATTTGTTTCCATTGGCGTAAAATAAGTGAAAGCCAGACGTAGTTCTGGAATCATAGCAATAAAATCATCATAGGATAACTGCTCAATTAACCCGTTTAGCTCTTGTAACAGCTGGTCCTCATATAGAAATGCATCTCGAGCTACGGTAAACACACCTTGTAAAAATAAAGCCGTTTGACGCGTCTGTTCCGGCGTTCCGCGGATATACCCGCGGGCACGCTCCACGATCTCTTCTCTAGATCGATCACCAAGTCCCGAAGCAATAGCGATACAGACCCCTTCGAGCTGAGCAGGAAGCTTCGAATCCGATAAAAGCTCGTGCAAATGGTTTCGAAAAGCCGTATCCTGGAATTGCTCTTCGGCAGACTCGGCCAGCATTGCAAGTAGCTTTATTCCCTGAATAATACCTTCATGCTCGTCCGCATTCGTTCGCGAAAGCTGTTGCAGCTTGTCCACCGCGTTACGGTAAGCTTCAGATACTAATTCAGGAAGATGAGGGTCATCCGATAGTCCTAGCAGCCGGCGATGCTGATGAATCCGATTCAGAATCGTTAAGCTGTTGCATAGTGACAGAAAATGTCCATCTGTCCGCAAAGCTGCTCGAACCTGGGCATACAAACGCATCGCTGTCTCCTGAAGTCCCATTAATAGTGCCTGGAGCATTTTTTGAGCAAGTTCACCGCTGTGATGGTCAGGAATATCTCGCATCTGCTCTTCCATCTTTCGAGTAGCTGCTGTGGCAAGTGTTCCGCCATATAAAGAATTTTCAATAAGCCGCGCTTCAATTCGTGAGGAATACATGTATTCCCACGTTTCACGAACCAGATTCATATCACGCTGCGCGATCCAATCCGGTCCCGCCTGTCGCTTCGCGAACTCGGGAACAAGATAAGAGATGCATTGAAACAACTGGCTAATCAAACGATGTTCCGGCTTGGCATACAGATCAAGTACCTTTTTATGCTGACCCGTTGTTCGAATCTGAAGTTTGAATTCTGTGCATCGCGCTTTAAAATCCTCAACGATAGGAATATGAAAAGCATTAGGTGCAACGCTCCCGATGGCGTCTCCGGTCAACAGAAGTTGCAGTTCCTGAAGCGGCTTGTCGGTGGCAAGTGTAAGCTCTCCTTTGACAAATGAAGAGAGGGCCGCGTCCATCAGCTCGTACACTCCGCCTTCCTGCTTGCCTCGAAGCTCCGCCAGACCTTGAATCATACTATATGCCTCAATGGCATCACTCGTGGAAACATGTTCTTCCCGTTCTCGCAGCTTGCGCATCAATCTGGATAACACGTTCAGTGTAGTTACACGGTAAGGAGAACGTGAAGTATGGAGCAGTTGATCCCAGATTTGATCGTAAAAATACACATAAGGCATACCGCTGGCATAGCCATTCAATCGATCAGCTTCGGCAAATGTATACACCATCGGATACACCTGTTCTTGAACATTTCCTGAATCAGATGTATCGTGCTGAGTTGAATTGCCCTTGGTTTCCTTTTCCTGAACAGTAGAATTCACTAACCCAAAAGTATGAAAACCTCCCGTAATTACAAGCACACGCTGATACTGCTCTTCAGCTTCCTTGATTCGTTTTGCCATATGGGCTTCTCTCACCAGGTCACCACTCGTCATCAGCCGCTCCGGGGTGTAACACATTCGGGATAATGTACAATACGTGAAAACATCCTGCACAAAGGCAGAGGTAGGTTTCTGCAGCCCCCCGATCTCAAACACCTTTTCCCATAGTTCATCAAAACTGCGGCAGTTTGTTTTCTCACATAAACGGTTAATAAATTCTGAACTGGCAAGCAGTGTTTCGTCCTGAACGGAGATTTCTTTCTGTTCTGTTTGCGAAGGACTCTCCGTGTTTCTGGATACATGCCGATAATCCAAATCTATAAATTGTGCCGGAATGCCAAGCTGGTGGGCTTGCTTCAACGCGACATATTCGGGTGAATACCGGAGCATCGGATAATAACAGGCTTCTCTTCCATATTCATCTTCATAGGTATAATAGAGACTGACCGGAGGCAAGGTCGCTTCATCCGTTAAAACATGTATCAGGGGATTACCGCTTTCTGGCCCTTCAATCAAAATGATATCGGGTTTGTAATCTCCGATGACATGCAACAGATGATGGGAACAAGCTGGACTATGATGCCGTATTGGAAAATAAACCGTTCGATTATTTAAGTTATATACACTCGTATCGAATAAGGATTGAAGCTGATCGAAATCCGTAACATCCGATAAACCAGCAGCGTCGGTGGGCTCTACTTGGTCTAACCGATCCATTTTCTTTCCTCATAATAATTTTTCCAAATTTCCTCTTCGGCGGAGCGAGCTTTGACAATTTTGGAAAAATAGTTTTTGAGAATGCCTAGGTCCTTGTCGCTTTCCTTAGCAATGGTTCCCAGCATGTTTTGTACCAACCGATCCAGCGCAATAGATTTCCCCTCATAATAGTACGATGTCATTGCGCTCTGCACATATACCGACACGGCTTCTGCAGTACTCATGGACGCTTGAGGTGTATCGAGCTTGTACCCTTCACGTGACATGCCTGTTCGCAGCTCCATAAATGTAGTTGCCAGCAACTCCACCACGTCGGTTTGAATTTCGGTATCAATTCCACTATGTAATAACAGGTTTCTCGCCTGAGATTCAATGATTTTGGCTTCCATCTTCACATTCTGGATCGGTCTGATCGTTTCAAAATTAAAACGTCGCTTGAGTGCGCCGCTCATCTCATTTACACCTTTATCCCGAATGTTTGCCGTAGCAATGACGTTGAATCCCGGTTTGGCAAAAAGCACACCCCCGTCAAGTTCTGGAATGCTCATGACTTTATCACTCAAAATACTAATTAAGCTGTCCTGTGCTTCAGCCGGACAACGTGTAATTTCCTCAAATCGCGTTAAAATCCCTTTTTTCATGCCGTTATATAACGGGGAAGGCACGAGAGCTGCTTCAGAAGGCCCTTTGTCCAAAAGCATCGCATAATTCCAAGAATACTTGATCATATCCTCCGTTGTTCCAGCTGTACCTTGTATGGTATTCAGACTGGTCCCCGAGATCGCTGCCGTAAGCAACTCACTGAGCATTGTTTTTGCTGTACCGGGCTCACCGACAAGCATCAACCCGCGATTTCCTGCAAGGGTAACAACTGCACGTTCAATCAACACATCATTCCCGTAGAATTTACGTGTAATGGTGATCTTCTCTCCATCCAGCATCGCTGGCTTATCTCGACCAATAATAAAATCCCGCACATTAGCTGGAGATAATAACCAGTTGGGCGGACGATGACCCTGATCCTCCTGTTGTAACGCCCTTAACTCAGCCTCGTATAATGTCTCCGCAGGCGGTTTAAGCATCTCTATCATCAAGATGTCTCCTCTCAAATAAACAGATCGTATGTTCCTATTCTCATCATTTTATCACAGCCGTAAGTTATTAAGTCTGAAAACGGGCAAAAATGGTTGAAACGTCCTTCTTACCTGCACTTTTGACTAAGTCCAAGGACTTACATCACCGCACAAATGTGAATCCTCTCTCCCGGTCTACCTCTAGAATAGAGCAATTTCTCATTCTATCCTTTGGAATATCGCTTAGGCATATAGTTCTACCTATCAACACTAACGGCCGGACTTCAGAGATAGGGCACTACCATCTTATAAACAATCCAACATCTCTTCTAATCACTGCATAAAAAGAAAAGAATACATAACACAGAACTGTGCTTCCTGTGTTTCATCCACCCGCATAATTGGCGGCATATTGTCGCTCACTTCACGCACTCAACTGGCTACAGCCATAAACAAAAAGCCGCTAGATTAGCGACTATATGCAAACATATATCCTGTTCTGTAGACACTACATTCTCCGTCCGCACGAAGACGAGTACAGCTCGTACCATTCATACCGTGTGAGTTCAACCTGAGCCGCATCACGACAAGCGAGAATCCGCTCTGGACGAATCGAACCAATCACCGGCTGAATTCCGGCTGGATGTTTCATTAACCAAGCTAGTACAATGGCTTCACTCGTGACACCACGCTCTTTAGCAATACGAGCCACCAGTTCTGCCGTTGCTTCAATCTCGGGTCGTTGTCCTTCAATCGCCCTGCCTGTAAATCTTCCCTGTGCGAGAGGACCCCAAGCTTGCAACTGAATGCGCTCTGCCTGGCAGTACTCCATCGTACCGTATGGGAAAACATTTTCTTTCGCCTGCGCACGGTTCACGGTTACGCCAGCCTCTACAAAACCGATTTTATCAAGGCTCATTTCCAGTTGATTCACGATGAATGGCATACGACTGTGCATCTGAAGCAAACGGATCTGTTCAGAACCCATATTAGACACGCCGAAGTTTCTTACTTTTCCAGCCTGATGAAGTTTAGCCAGCGCTTCTCCGATCTCCTGCGGGTGGGCAAGTGGGTCGGGACGATGCAGCAGCAAAATATCCAGATACTCCGTGCCGAGCCGGGATAAAATCCCATCAACACTCTTTATAATATGTGCCCCTGATGTGTCATAACGCTGTGGCCCCTCATCATCCCCTACCAGCCGAATTCCGCATTTAGATTGAATAATGATCTGTTCCCGAAGTCCGTTCCTTTCAGATAAGATCCGCCCAAAAACATGCTCCGCTTTCCCGCGTGTATAGATGTCCGCCAGGTCAAAATGATTAATGCCAATCTCCAGTGCGGCTTCTACCGCTTGACGGCCTTCGACCACCAAATCCTCAGTAATGGGGGCTCCATCCCAATCTCCTCCAAAGCGCATACACCCCAGAACAATAGGACTCGCGGGAATTTGATGATCATGTAAAGGCAACTGTCTATATGACATTTCCGTACTCCCTCTCATTTTTTTATTTTTGAAAACGTATTCTTGACTTCCTATCTTGTCTTCTTGAGTCCAACACGATATTCCTGCATCGCTCGCATTTTTATCATGGAAAAACAAGGTTTCGAACCTTTACATATGGAATAATTACAAAGTGACATATCTTATTGCTAAGGAGAGGAGATTACACATCTTGAATCCAAATGAATCCAACGAGACGAATGAGAGCAACGAGACCTCCAGCCCTGATTTTTTCAACGCATCATTTACTCACAATCCTTATGCGGTATACGAAAATTTAAGAAAAGAAGACCCCGTCTTCAAAGTCATGTTTCCGAGTGGAGAGTTTGGCTGGATCATTTCTCGATATGAGGATGCTGTTCAGATTTTGAAAGATTCTCGCTTCAGCAAAGACATAGTCAAACGATACGGGACAGAGGGCAAGAGTATTTTTTCAAAAAATATGCTGTTCTCCGATCCACCTGATCATCGTCGTTTGCGAGGTTTGGTACAGAAGGCTTTCACGCCAAAACTTGTCGCAGATATGAGAAGCCATATTCAGAGCATTGCGGATGATCTGCTCGACGAGCTACCTTCCCAAGAAACAGTGAATCTTATAGATGACTTTGCTTTTCCGCTACCTATTATTGTCATCAGTGAAATTCTTGGTGTGCCGCTGGAGGATCGGGACAAATTCCGCATGTGGTCTAATACCGTTATTGAGGCTTCCACCGGCAAGAATGAAGAACTATTCCAACAACATGAACGGGAGTTCATCGAATATTTGACCGATTGGTTCGCCAAAGTACGTCGAGAACCTGGCCAGGACCTGATTAGCCAGCTAGTCATTGCCGAAGAATCCGGGGAGCAATTGACCGAAAAAGAATTGCTTGGTGTGGTCTCACTACTTATTATTGCTGGACATGAAACCACTGTAAATCTTATTGGAAACGGTATTCTGGCCCTGCTTGAGCATCCGGAACAACGAGATTTGTTAATTCGGGAGCCTGAACTGATCCATCAAGCCATTGAAGAGATGCTGAGATATAACGGGCCGGTTGAGTTCAGCACCTCACGCTGGGCTTCAGAGGATATGGAGTTTCGTGGGCAGCAGATTGCCAAAGGTGAACTTGTGGTTGTGGCGCTGGATTCGGCTAATCGAGATGAAGAACAATTCAAAGACCCGGATGTGTTCGATATCACACGTGAGAAAAGTGCGCACCTCGCTTTTGGCAAAGGTATTCATCTCTGTCTGGGTGCACCACTTGCCCGACTTGAAGGCGAAATTGCCGTAAGTACGCTGATCAATCGCTTTCCTAACATGAAGTTGCAGATCGATGTCGATACACTGGAATGGAGACCGGGCATGGTCGTTCGCGGCGTCAAGGAAATTCCGGTGCTACTAAAATGAGCAATTTCTTGTTTGTGGTGTTCCTGTTGATTATTCCGATTCTGTGGTCCAAACTCAGCAATCTTCAACGTCAGGTGCATGAACTGAAATCAGAGGTAGAGCGACTTCAAAACGGTTCGTCTGTCGATGCAAATCGTTTTGCTATCAACGCTTCTTCTGTCCAAAATGCTTCATCCTTTTCTTCATCTACAAGCACAGATTCTTTTCCTCAGAGCGGATTCGATATGAATACGGAGTTGGATCAGGAATTGCTTGCAATGGTACGGGGTGGAAACAAAATTCAAGCCATTAAAAAACTTCGTGAAGCCCGCAGCCTTTCTTTAAAAGAAGCGAAAGATTATGTTGAAGCATTAGATCGATAGTATCGCCCTCAAAATGAAAGAGGAACTGAGCGGATTAACGCATACAGTTCCTCTTTTGAGTACTCTTTTTCATGGCGCCCTGACTTCTTACTGAGCAGTTACCGCACCATCGATCGGATATACAGCTCCGTTGATGTACGGTGCATCGTTTCCGAGCAGGAAAGAAACCAGATTAGCGATTTCTTCCGGCTTACCGAGACGTCCGGATGGAATGCTATCTACTGTAGCTTGGAAAACTTCCGGATTATCTTTACCGAATTGAACAACCATCGGTGTCTCAATCGTCCCAGGAGCAATCGCGTTCACGCGAATGTTCTCCTTGCCATATTCAATCGCTGCTGTACGCGTCAAACCAACAACACCATGTTTGGTCGCCGCATACGGAGCAACTGCCGGAACACCCACAATTCCAGCGGTAGAAGCTGTATTCACAATGGAACCTCCACCCGTTTTGAGCATTTCGGTAATGACATATTTTAATCCGTAAAATACGCTTCTCAAATTAATATCAATAATCTGGTCAAATTGCTCAATGGTATGTTCGATTAATTTGATCCCTGGGCCGGCAATTCCCGCATTGTTGAAAAACATATCAATCCGGCCAAACTCTTCAATCGTCTTTTTCACATAATTCTCTACCTCAGCAGCTTTACTTACATCGGCCTGAACAAAAATTGCCCTGCTACCCAGCTGTTCAATCTGCTTCACCGTTTCAAGACCTGTCTTTTCCACCAAATCTACGACAACGATGGAAGCTCCTTGCTCCGCTAGTTTCAGTGCTGCGGCTTGACCTAATCCACTTCCTGCTCCCGTAATGATGGCTACTTTTCCTGCGTGACTCATGATGATCTCCTCCGATTATGTGTCATTTGTGATTGTACCTATTCATTCCTCGGCTCGATATGGATGAGCTATGTAGGTCAGCAAGGAAATGACTCCTTCCTGACTTTACCTATTTTATCAACAACCGATTTAAAAACAAACTAAATTATATCAACCCATATGATTTTGCTTACCGAAGCAAGTTCGTTTTCGCCAGCTCAATTAATTCATCGCCACGGCCATTCAGAACGGCTTTCATCATCCATAACGTGAATCCTTCCGCTTGTTTTATATTAATTTTCGGTGGCAGGGACAGCTCCTGGCGATTCACAACAGCGTCGATTAATACCGGGCCATTGTGTTGCAACGCGCGCTCCATGGCTCCCTCAAGCTCGGCAGGATCTTCTACGCGTATGCCTTCAATGCCCATTGCTTGTGCCACCATCGCGAAGTTTGGATTCACAAGCTCTGTCCCCGATTCGAGGAAACCGGCAGCTTTCATCTCCAGCTCTACAAAGCTGAGTGCGCCATTGTTAAACACAACCACTTTGACTGGGAGGTTATGCTGCTTCAGCGTGAGCAGATCTCCCATAAGCATCGCTAATCCCCCATCTCCGGACAACGAGATGACCTGCCTTCCAGGATCAGCAACCTGAGCACCAATGGCCTGAGGCAGTGCATTGGCCATCGTTCCGTGATTGAATGAACCAAGCAATCTGCGGTTACGGCTCATCTGAATATAACGTGCTGCCCACACCGTGGGTGTACCTACATCACAAGTGAAGATTGCATTTTCCGTAGCGGCATCACTGATCACTTTGGTCAAGTATTGCGGATGAATAGGCTTTTTGCCTGGTTTTCCCACCGCAAGCTCGTCCAAATCCTCCCTTACTTTCGTATAATGCTTCACGCTTTTACGCAGATGTTTGTCACTATGTTCGGCCGTGAGATATGGAAGCAACGCTTCAATCGTCGCCTTGATATCACCGCACACTCCGTAATCCAGCTTGGTTCGCCGCCCTAAATGCGAGGTTTGAATATCCACTTGCAGTACAGTTGCATCTTCCGGATAGAACTGACGATAAGGGAAGTCAGTCCCGAGCATAAGGAGCACGTCACAGTCCATCATGGCATGGTATCCCGAAGAATATCCGATTAAGCCTGTCAGCCCTACTGAATAAGGATTGTCGTATTCTAAGTACTCTTTCCCTCGAAGTGCAATAACCATAGGGGATTTCAATCGATCACAAAGCTCTAGCAGTGGTTCACGAGCCCCCGCACATCCTGCCCCGCATAGAAGTGTAATTTTTTTGTCCTGATTCAAGTACTCCGCCAGCTTGGTGAGTTCGGGTTCAGAAGGATGTACAACCGGATGTGGCGCATGGTAGACATGCTCGGGAACAGGCAGATCAGCCGCTTCAAGTCCAGCAACATCGCCCGGAAGCACAATGACTGACACACCGGAACGAGCTACTGCTGTCTGCATCGCCATTGTGAGCGAACGAGGCATCTGCTTAGCTGTCGTGATCACTTCACAATAATGGCTGCATTCCTGAAACAAATACTCTGGATGAGTCGCCTGAAAATATTCACTGCCAATCTCGTCACTTGGAATGTGAGCAGCAATGGCCAGAACCGGCACACGGTTTCGATGGCAATCATAGAGTCCGTTAATAAGATGCATATTCCCAGGCCCGCTACTACCTGCACATACGGCAATGCTCCCACTTACTTGGGCATCTGCACCCGCTGCAAAAGCCGCTACTTCTTCATGTCTTACATGAATCCATTCTATTTTGCCCGACTTGCGGATGGAGTCGAGGACCGCATTTAACGAGTCTCCAACAATGCCGTATATCCGGTGAATTCCCGCATTTAATAAAGCTTCGACAAGGACGTCTGCTATCGTTTTTTTCATGATGCTTGGTCACTCCTTTATAACGTTATTTTGATTAGGTTTCCATCCCTTGAATATACCTATTCTTATACCCCAATATTTTGAAAAACGAATCAAAAGCATATGTCATTCCAAGTATATAAACACATTCTGCGTTAACATCTGGAGAAAACTCAAAAAATCCGCTTACCTTAAAAGGCAAACGGATCAATCTTGTTTTTTACACGATATCTACTCCTGAGAGCATAATTAATCAAATAGCTGGCATAACATTTCCACCACTTACAGGGATGTACGCTCCAGTGATAAAAGAGGACAAATCGGATGCCAGAAAAGCAACGACGTTTGCAATCTCCTGGTCTTCTCCCCTGCGTCTCAATGGTACGGATCGAGTATATGCCTCATCATGTCCTGGTTCACTTGTTCGGTCACGTTCACTAATTGTCCAACCCGGAGCTACTTGGTTGACCGTAATCTGATATTCGCCAACTTCCTTCGCTAACACACGATATACACCGTCCATTCCGCGTTTTCCTGCGGTGTAGGCCGATTGATGGGCAAAATTTTGCATCGCACATTCAGTGTTAATCCCAATGAAGCGACCGGACCTCATTTCCTGCATCTGCGGAATGAAAGCTTTGGCAAGATATACACTCTGCATGACACATGATTCGAACTGGCTTAAGTAATCCTCGGGTGCTTGCTCCAGAACGGAAGTCCATTCGTATTGAATGACTGCATTCGCAACGACAATATCTACGTTACCCAGCGTATTTTGGATCGCACCTCGCATCTGAAATACGGTATCTTGTTTAGTCATGTCACCTTGTACGATAACGGCCTTACGACCCATTGCTTCGATCTCGTCCTGCAATTCTTTGGCCTTCATTTCGTTGTTTATGTAATGCAATGCCAGATTCGCGCCGCAAGTTGCAAGTGTACGAGCAATCACTCTTCCCAATTGCCCAGTTGCACCCGAAACTAATGCCGTTTTCCCCGTTAAATCCAACTTCATGACCTGAGTCACCTCCTTATCCATTCTACTCTAAAACGATTTCGAAAAGTGAATTTTCGAATACTCGTGACGCCTGCATTTTCGGATATCAAGACTTCCTTTGGAGATTTTCTTGACTCTCAGTCCATTTTCAACGTTACTTTTGGATCTCTATTCACCATTGTGTTTTATAAAATCAATTTCCTGAAAACGGCTGACTTCCTTCTCCCAGCGCTCAGCAACATACTGACGGTGTACGGGATGATCATTATAAGCGTCATAAGCAGCCTGATCTGCAAACTCCATAGAAAACCCGTAATCAAACTCATTTTTTGCACTCACTTGGCGTAGGACCTGGAAATGTTCAACACCTGGAATTTCCGCAAGCGCTTCCTTACTTTCGTTCAAAAAAACTTCGGACTCCGCTGTATCTTTACCTGCATAAAGTGTAAATGTCACCATATGTGTAATTCTGCTCATCTCTGTTTCCTCCTCCACTATGTTCAGACTCTGTACTCTAGTTTACAACTGAATGCGCTGAAAGCGCAATATTTGGTTGAATTGAACCAAATATTGCGCTTTCATGCAAGAAACTAAGAAAACACAACCAAAAACAAAAACCCCCGGAATAACATTCCAGGGGTTGCTCCTCATCTATAAGTGAACTAGTTTTTGAGGTTGTATTTGCGGTTGAACTTGTCAACACGTCCACCGATATCCACGTTTCTTTGTTTACCAGTGAAGAACGGGTGGGATGCAGAGCTAGTATCTACACGGATAACAGGGTAAGTGTTACCGTCTTCCCATTCCATTGTTTCATTCGAGAACTTCGTGGAAGAAGCCAGGAATTTGAAGTCAGCACTTGCATCGTAGAAAATAACGAGCTGTGTTTTAGGATGGATGTCAACTTTTGGCATAATCTATTTACACTCCTTTAATATGGGTACTTCCTAGAATCAAACTAAATTTTATTATACTCTTTTTTTGCACGAAGTACCAGCAAGAATTGACGAAAAGACAAAAAAATTATAATCCATGCGAGTGGGTATCTAAATCCATCATTACGCCGGGCCTTTTTCCAGTACATGCAATATGTACTCGAGCGCCTCGAGTTCATCCCTTCCTCTCGTCTGTAATCGAACCATACTGCCGTTTCGAAGCGGAAGTAATGCCATGCCTAGCAGGCTCTTTACATCTACACGATGTTCATGATCAGCCTCCGTATAAGACAATGATATGTCCGAAGCAAAACGTGACGCTTGAGAGGATACCGACAGTAACTCATCCCGATGAAAATCCGCGTGAATCATAAATTCATGTGTTCTCACAACTTTCAATTCCTTTCGCCAAAATATGAGTAACTGTAATCATGTGTTTTCATTTATATATTAAAATCAACATGAATTATACCATGTGCTGGCAGGTTGTCCATGCCTTTCATGCGGAAAAAACAAAAAAATTACGACTACTCCCGTTACAATTAAAAAAAGGTCCTGTACACATATGTGTACAGAACCCACACTCTTTTCTTATTACATACCGTTCGGGTAAACCATCACTTTAAGACTACCGCTTTTGTTATGCAGCGCCCTCTCCATTGCCTGTTGTGTCTCTTCAAGGGGGTATCGATCGGTGATCAAAGACATCACATCATGCTGTCCCGAACTTAAAAAGGCTACCCCCGCAGGATACGTATTGGCATAACGGAATATGCCATAGATATCGACTTCATTGTCGGCAATAAACGGGACATTGATTGCAATCTCATCCTGGGCGGGCAATCCAACAATGGCCAGCTTACCACCTCTGCGAAGAGAATATAGCGCCGACTGCAGTGCTTTGGGATTACCTGCCGTCTCCCAGGCTGTATCCACTCCGATGCCCTCGGTAATTTCCCGAATCACAGCAAGCGCATCCTCATGACGCACATTGATGGTGTGCGTTGCTCCCATCCGGCGTGCGGCCTCAAGCCGGACTTCCTCTAGATCCGTGACAATGATGGCCTCTACTCCGAAGGATTTCGCTGCCGCAACAGCCATCAGTCCGACGGGGCCCATGCCCATAATAGCCAGTGTCGTTCCTGGAGCCAGTTTACTCCTGCGAGCGGCATGAATACCAACGGAAAACGGTTCATTCATGGCTGCTTCCTCAAAGGTCAGGTGATCCGGGATTGGAAATACCATATCCTCTCGTATGACCATGTACTGCACGAATGCTCCATCGACCGGAGGGGTTGCCAGGAATTGAACTTCAGGACACAGATTGTAACGTCCTTCCTTACAAGCTGTACAGCGTCCGCAAGTCACTCCAGGTTCAATGGCAACTCGCTCCCCCACCTTCACTCGGGCAACGTCTGCACCAACCGCAACGATAATCCCCGCACATTCATGGCCAAGAATAATCGGTTTCTCCACAACAAATCTGCCAATGCGACCATGCTCAAAATAGTGTACATCAGATCCACAAACGCCTACGGCCATTACCTTAATAAGCACTTCATTGGATGAAGGTCTGGGAACAGGTTGATCCTCAATGATAATATGTCCAGGCTTTGTCATGACGGCAGCCTTCATCGTTACGGGCAGTTCGTGTTCACTCATACGCATTCTCCTCCTTATGCATGTCAGTGCTGTCTCTCGTTTCAAAGAAAACATTGCGTACTTTCGTACATGTTTATTTCATGCATGATTATTAGTAGATTTTTCGAGCTTGCTCATCCTGAATACCGCTCTTGCGATAAAAATACGTGTTAATCATATCGCGCCATTCCTTCGCGTGATCTGCCTGTTCCTCCTGCAGCGTAGCTACCTTGTTAAAGATGACTGGATCCACTTTACCTTCCAGCTCTCTCCATGTTTCGAGTAAAGCTTCAGCCTGCGCAGCACCTTCGAAATGAGTATCGTAGATGTGCTGGATAACCGTTTTACCGGAATGTAACACATGCGTGTACGGGACGTGATGGAAAAAGAGAATTAACTCATCGGGACAAGTCTCCAGTGATTCATATCTTGCTGCATTTTCCGCATGATATTGGGAAGTATAACCTGTACCACTCTTCACCGTCCGATCAACCCCAATTCCATGACAGTCCGCAAAGTGATACGTTCCCCATTTGGAATACTCGTAACCATCCACATTAGGTCCGTAATGATGATCCGGGTTTACCATCCAGCCTACACCGAGAGGTGCAGTATAATTTTCATAGATGTCAAGTGAAGACAGCAACATACCCGTAACCCGCTCTACGACTTGCTCATCATGTCCAAACGTTAATCTCACCCATTCATCTGCGATGGCTTCTGCCGAGAGCTCAGGATTCCACCCCAGTCTGCCATATCCGTACAAATTCGCTTGAGCCAGCGGATGGCCTGTCCAACTTGCATCCGCACCGATGTTGGATACAGCCGCAAATCCACTGTACTGGCGCTGATAGAGGGAACCGTCTGCAATGCGCTTGATCTCTGAGCCTTTGCCCTTGGCATACGTGTCAAAATCCAGAATTTCCTTCCACTGTGGCACAAGATAAGCCAGATGACGCTGTTGTCCTGTGTATTCTTGCGTAATCTGGAACTCGATCACTTGATTCGTATTCTCCATCGCCCCAAATAAAGGGGATACTGCTTCTCTAACCTGAAAATCCATAGGTCCATTTTTAATCTGCAAAATGACATTGTCTGCAAACCGTCCGTCTAGCGGTTTAAAGTGGTCATAAGCCGCGCGAGCCCGATCTGTAGTACGATCCCGCCAGTCCTGCTTGCAGTCGTATACGAAGCACCGCCAGATGACAAGTCCGCCAAAGGGACGAAGGGCTTCTGCAAGCATGTTTGCACCGTCTGCATGGTCACGATTGTATGTGAACGGCCCCGGACGATTTTCAGAATCGGCCTTGATCACATATCCGCCAAAATCCGGAATCACAGCGTACACCTTCGCCGTTTGAACGTTCCACCACTCACGTACCTGATCATCCAGTGGATCAGCTGTCTGCAAGCCACCAACTTCGATTGGACTGGCGTAATTGGCACAAAGAAACAAGCCAATACCATACGCTCTGAATTCAGCCGCTACCTTCGCAACATCACCAAGGTATCGCTCTGTCAGAAACAGACTCTCTTGTTTATGCACATTCACGTTATTAATCGATATCGCATTGATTCCGGTTGAAGCCAGTAATCGGGCATAGTCTCGGATCCGCCCTAAATCCTGTGTGAACTCATCGTTTTCGTAAAAAATAGAACGCCCGGCATATCCCCGCTCAATACTGCCGTCCACATTATCCCACTGATTAATCATGCGCAGTTGATTCACGGGTTGCTCTGTAATAAATAAAGGCTTCTCTCCGTCAAGAGCCGAACCGGCCTCTTCTGACTTACCTTGCTTTAATGTCAGTTCACGAAGCAAATGAAAAACAGCATATAAAACACCTTGCGGCGTCTCTGAACCAATAATCAGTTCCTGGCGAGACTCATCTTCACGAATGATAAAACCCTCACCCTGTACAGCAGCACGTTCCGCCTCCGTAAACGCACTTGTCACCTGATTGTTCCCTGCCCAGGTGCCCACTCGGATTGAAGGTTTACGTTGTTCGTCTGAATCCGTGCTTTGGGTCTGAGAATGGCGAATGACAGGCTGTTCACCGTATAACTTACCGAGCCCTTGCTTGAGCTCGGTAAGAGCGGTATCGATGACCAGATGCTGTTCCTGTACATCAATTTGCCGGCTCCAGAGAGGAGCTGCCGTTCTCGTTCCCGTAGCCCCTTTCGCTTCTGGTAGTGCAACATGATAACCTAGCCATGCTTCATATTGCGGGCCGGACAGTCCAGATTGTACGGTAGTTTGACTCATTGTACAGCCTCCTTGCTTGCATAGATCTGTGCAAGACGATTATTTTTGCCTTCAAGCAACCACAGTATAGAAGTTACGCCACGTGGATAATATTTGCTGCCGACAGCAACACCGGATAAGATCTGGTCACTCCAGCACCAGTAGGATTCCTTCGGATGAAGCAACCATTCCACATGAGTTGCATCCGCTGCTTTCCCAGTCTCATCCCACTCCACACCCAGAATCTCACGTGTGATAAATTGGGACAAATAGATTTTGCTCAACCAGGAGTTGTTGCTTGTCGAAGACAGCTTCCAGCCACCATCTTCAAACAGACATATTCCTGGAACTAGCACCGTTTTTAGATGTGTATGCAGTGCCTTGATATAGGGTCCGAACCGACCGTTAACATCGAGTGCCGCTTCACAACCTGTAAAATACGGGAATACCAGACCTTCAATCGCCGGAATGATACGCGAATCGTTATTTTCCGCAATAACCGCCGGGATGTAACCTCCATCAGTCAATTGAGCAGCGACGCTTGCCGCGCAGCGATCTGCTTGTTTTCCTGCCTGATGAGACAGCTCTGCGAGCTTCTCGGCTGCAAACAACTTTTCGAGTGCAACATAGACAGCCCAGCATTTACCCGCAAGATAGATATTGTTCCGCGATTGTCCAAGGGATACGTCCAAACTGTCGTACGTGGTTATCTCTGCCCCGCCTTGTGTACGGCTGCTATCCAGTCCCATTAAGCCATTACGTTGATCTTCTTCTGGATGGTCACGGTTAAGCATACTTTGGAAGCATTCCTGAATAACCGGCAACATCTCCGTCACAAACTCCCGATCTTGCGTCTGCTCAATATATACCGTTGCGCAGCAAAGCCAATTGACAAGCTCTTCATGGCTCATCTGAGAGAAACAGTCATCGATGCCGACGAGTTCATACGCCGAATGACCCGGACGGGAAAATACATTGGCGATTCCAATATCATGTGTAAACGTAATGCCGCCCGGATGAAGTGTCTCTTCTCCAGGGAAGCGAACCTGATCCGTATAACTATAACGCTTCACAAACCACTCCAGCTCATTACGAACAGTCCATGGATTAAGAGCAAGCTCGAAGTACAGCTGATCTGCGGTCAGATCCAGCGTATTCATCATCCGATATTCGCCTTCATTCACAATCCAAAGCGGCTCGCCATCTGCATCGAGCAGTTGGGTGCTCGCATAGTAGCTGTGGATGGAATGAGCAAGCATATAGGACTGATCTTCGCTAAGCGCTTCCGTTCCAAGTCGCCGATCTACTTCGGCACAGGATGCAGTCAATGCATCAAAACGATCGAGTGCATACTCACCCGCTTGCAGAATGTCAGCAAAGTAACGTGTGTACCAATATGTGGTGTCCATACCGGTAGTTACAATTCCTCCCCGATAGAAACATACCGCGAATTGGAACGTGCGTTTCTGGCCTGCCGGAACTTCCATCAGTAATACCGATGTAGATCCTAAGCCAAATGCCAGATTGTCACGATGTTTTTCCTCTAAAATTTTCTCCAGCGTAAATCCGCGTGCAGGCCACAGACCTTCATTTTTCGACACAATAGCTGTCAGACGCCCTTGTCCAACCCCTGTCAATGGACCTCCCTCTGGTCCACCAATTAAACGCATCGCAGAATACGGATCACTACCTTGATAACCGAAGTACCCTTTACGGGTTTTCTCGCCTTGGCTGTTGTCAATGGTCATCTCGACCAACACTGCGGGTACGAGTGCATCCATCAGCGCTTCACGATCTGCACTCTTCGGATGCGGAACGGGACGTACAGGCGAATAAATACGGAATTCAAGATCTCCTGCATTCCATGTATCTGTCCCCGAAGTGAACTCCCGAGTAATGTCTTCATCCCGAAACGCAGAGATCAACGGCTTTGCCCCCGCACCGTCAGCTTGACTTCCACTGTCCAGCTTCTCCACATCATAACGTCTACTCTCATCTTCACTCGCTTCATAAAAAGGCAAAGCCTGATAATGCTCTCCATCACAAGCTTGTAATCCTATATATACGTTTTGGTCAGCCGGCTTCCCAAGTTCAAGCCCCAGCCCACCTTTAGCCCCTTTGTAACCTAGCGTGAAACTGGCAAATGCACCGATTGGTGCGTGATGAGCATTGTAAAAAATAGAATTGGATGTACTCATTCTTCATAACCTCTCTCGGAATAAGATATGCATGCGTTTTCATTAGCCCCATCCTATCACGCAGTGTCCGTCCAGACCATGAACAAATCAATCGGATATTTACCCAAATCAAGCTGAAATATGATAAAATATAAAGCGGTTACACTTTTAAAATTTTAATAAATTCGTTTTAAATATGTACATAACATAGCGTAACATGACCCAACATAAGGAGGAATTCAAATGTCTTCCACGTATTTACCTCCCGATCTGGGAGAAAGTGTGCATGAAGTGTTTTACCCAGATGTGCAAACCACCGTTAACTTGTTCGCCATTCATCTGCGCAGTGTCGGACCCGATTGGGACTATCCGGCGCACGAGCATCCTCAATATGAGCTCAATTATGTAACAGAGGGTGTGCAGTATATGACCATAAACGGTACTTTGTATGTACAAAACGCTGGCGAGCTCCTGCTGATCCCTCCGGGAAGCATTCATTCCAGCCAGAGCCGAAGCGGACAAGGCTTCACCTACTTCTGTATGCATTTTGATATTGATGATCAGCTGTTTCTCTCTCTTCTGGCACGAATCAAGCAAGTATTATTCGGAGCAGACAGCCCGGTTACCCGGCAGATTGAACCTGTGCTGCACAAGCTCATGTCCTCTGCCCACGATCAATCCCCCAGTGCTATGGTACAGCGCATGCAACTGCAATCCGCGGTATTTGAGCTGTTTGGTCACCTCTGGGAGACGGTGTCTCAGGAAGCAGTCCAGACGTTTGCGGGTGGGTACGAACGGATTGAACTGGCGCATCAGATTCGTACTCGGCTTCAAGGACTAATGAGCCAGCAATTCAAACAAGGCGATGAATCCGACAGCCACTATGGGATCGATGATATCGCCGCAGAACTCGGCATCAGTACTTCGCATTGCAATCGTGTTTTCAAACAAATATTCGGGCAGTCCCCCCGTACCGTTCTATCCCAAATGGTGCTGCACGAGGCCAAAGTTTTACTAGGTAATCCGCAGCTCTCTGTACAAAATATCGCAGTGATGCTTGGATATAAGGATATCGCCCATTTTAGCCGTCAATTCAAACGGTGGTCGGGGAAGTCCCCTTCACAATATAGACAGGAACAGCCTGCTCTGGAGTAATGTCCAGCAACAGGCTGTTTTATTTGATGTTTACGTTACATATCGTTATTTCAGCAAACGTTTGATCAGATTCAATTTGTTACTGTAAGGCGGGTACAGCATATGCGGATTAAGCTTGGTACTCTTTTTCAAAACACTTTTCATATGTGAAAAGGTCTCGAAGCTGTACCGTCCATGGTACGAGCCAATACCAGAATGACCTACTCCTCCAAACGGTAGCCGTGGATTGGCCACATGTGTAATCGTATCGTTAATGCATCCTCCGCCAAAAGAAACCTCGTTTAACACTTTATCCTGAACAGCTGAATCGGATGTGAACAGGTACAAGGCTAACGGCTTTGGTCGTTTAATAATTTCGCCAATTGCATCATCTAGATGATTATAACTGATCATCGGCAAAATCGGCCCAAAGATCTCATCCTCCATCGTAGCTGCATTCCACGATTCCGCATCAATTAGGGTCGGCTCAATAAAGCGATCCTCTTCATCGGAAGAGCCTCCATAGATGACCTGGTCCCAGTCTCGTTCAATTAATGCGGTCAAACGTTTAAAGTGTGACTTGTTCACGATGCGCCCATAGTCCTTGTTATGCTGAATATCCGTTCCAAAGAAGGTTACTATCGCAGCTTTCATCGCATCAATTAAAGGCTGTTTTACACGCTCATGTACAAGCAAATAATCCGGGGCGATACAAGTTTGCCCTGTGTTCAGCAGTTTGCCCCAAATAATACGTTCGGCCGCAACTTGAATATCCGCCTGCTCATCCACGATGACAGGACTTTTCCCTCCAAGCTCCAGCGTAACAGGAACAAGGTTTTTCGCTGCGGCCTCCATCACGATTTTACCAACGGGTACACTGCCTGTAAAAAAGATATAGTCGAACGATGCATGGATAAGCGCTGTTGTTGTGTCTTTGGCTCCTTCGACCACTTGTACATATTCCGGCTCAAATACTTCACCAATCAATTTCTTCACAACAGCCGATACAGCCGGGGTGTTCTCTGACGCTTTGAGCACCGCCGTATTGCCCGCGGCAATCGCACCAACCAGTGGTTCGATAAGGAGTTGAAAAGGATAATTGAACGGCCCAATAATAAGCACCGCACCATACGGTTCAGGAAAGATATAACTTTTGGAGCCAATAAGCGCCACTTGAGTTCTAACCTTAACAGGCTTCGCCCACTTTTTGATTTTACGCATCGTGTGTGTAATGCTGTCGAGCATAAATCCAATCTCTGTCGTATACGACTCAAATTCACTTTTCCCCAAGTCTTGATACAGTGCCTCGGTCAATCCGGATTCATGTTTCTGAATGGCCTGTTTTAAACGTCTCAAACGCTCTATTCGAACTTCCGCTGGTCTCGTGGCACCGGAACGGAAAAATGTACGTTGTTTCTCCAGAATGACGTGTACATCTTCGTGTGTTAATTCTTGAAACGTGGTCATAATGCTCACTCTCCTTCGTTGGAAAAGATTATTGATGAAAGGTTTAAACTGACGAACCTATACGTTACATGCCGTAGCATGTTAAGTCTTTTCTTGTTGTTGTGCAATCTGACTGTAGATTAATCGAGCGCTGAATCAGCTACTTATT
This sequence comes from Paenibacillus sp. NN59, assembly GCF_057597225.1. Taxonomy (NCBI): domain Bacteria; kingdom Bacillati; phylum Bacillota; class Bacilli; order Caryophanales; family Paenibacillaceae; genus Paenibacillus; species Paenibacillus sp. NN59. The sequence goes on from NZ_CP199678.1 coordinate 3,610,695, forward strand.
TATAGGCATTCCTCTTCAAGCGCAGCTACAAGCTGTTTAAGCAGATCGACGGAAGCGTGCAGCGAAGCTGAATAATAACGCTGCGTTCCCTTCTGTTCCACGGAAATGAGCCCTTTCTCCAGCAGCAACTTCAAATGGTGGGATATCGCTGGACGGGACAGACTGGACTGCTCCGTAATCTCATTCACTGTCATATGCCCTTTTTCGCTCAGCATGAGCAAAATCGATTGGCGATGGTTGTCACTCAGAACTTGAAACAGCGGGATACATGTTTGGAAAATGGTTATGGCCTTCTGACCCATATTTACACCTCGATTATCATTCTGCGTTCTATCTATTAACTATCATTCTACGAACTTTATAGTTTTTACTTTCATTCGTTTAAACATTTAAACCTATAAATTGAATTGTACTTCCTAATATCTCAAATTTCAAGAAAAACAGCTTAGAACAACAATCTTTTATAAATAAAACGCTTCCACTCTACCATACTTGTATGGTAGTATGGCAATGAAGGAGTTGAAGTTGTGGAACATACCCCCAGATTATCATCCAAAGCCGGTTTATCGCCCTTGTCAGGCCACCTCTCGGCGTTGAACAAGCAATCCTACTCGACGCGAGATTTGGTCTATGACACGCTGAAACGACAGATTTTGAGTCTGCAGTTGCCTCCGGGTACGGCCATTTCGGAGAAAGAAATCGCCCTGGACTTTCAGGTTAGCCGGACTCCTGTGCGAGAAAGTTTTGTCCGGCTCGCTCAGGAAGGTCTGCTGGAAGTGTATCCCCAGCGTGGAACGTATGTCTCTCTGATTCAACTGGATCTCGTCGAAGAAGCCCGATTTATGCGCGAGCAGCTGGAGCGAGCTGTCATCCGTCTAGCTTGTGCACAATTTCCAGAAGAGCAGATGTTGGCCCTTGAACACAATCTTGCAGAGCAGCAGCAATGCCTGAGCGAACCGGATGATGAACGCATGTTTCAACTGGATGAGGAGTTCCATAGCAGTCTTTTTGCTGGCTGTAACAAAAGCAACACCTGGACGGTGATTCAGCAGATGAATGTGCATTTGAATCGAAGCCGGATGCTCCGTCTGTCTTCCGATCATCATTGGGATCACTTAATCGAGCAGCACCGATCCATGGTTCAGGCGATTCAGCAGCATGATGCAGAGAAAGCAGAACGTCTGATGCAGGAACATCTGTATCTGACAGTGACGGATCTGGCTGTTCTGCGGAGTACATATCCTTCCTATTTCCAATAAGTACAGAATTCCTGCTTGCACATCGTAATACATGTTGTTTCTTCCACTAATGAGGATGAGGTGAATGAGATGAAGATGGTTTTTCGCTGGTTTGGCGAAGGCAATGATACGGTATCGCTGGATCAGATCCGGCAAATTCCGGGCGTCGAAGGCATTGTATGGGCACTACATGATGTTCCTGCAGGCGAAGAATGGCCGATGGACAAAATACTTGCTGTCAAGACAGCTGCGGACCAAGCCGGACTACATCTGGATGTCGTAGAAAGTGTTAATATTCATGAAGATATCAAGCTTGGACTGCCTTCACGGGATAAATATATTAGCAACTACATTAAAACCATGGAGAAACTTGCCCAAGTGGGTGTCAAAGTGATCTGTTATAATTTTATGCCGATCTTCGATTGGTTGCGTACGGATCTGCACAAAGAAATGGAGGACGGATCAACAGCCCTCTTCTATGAAGCTAGCAAAATTGAAAACATTGAACCACTGGAACTGGTTCGCAAAATCAATGAAAACTCCACCCTCACGATGCCGGGCTGGGAACCGGAACGACTGCAGTATCTCACAGGTTTGTTTGAAGCCTATAAAGATGTGACCGAAGACGATATGTGGGAGAACGCACGTTACTTCCTGCAAGAGATCATTCCTACCGCCGAGCGGCTTGGCATTCGAATGGCGATTCATCCCGATGACCCGCCTTGGCCGATCTTTGGTCTGCCTAAAATTATAATCAATCAGGACAATGTTCGCAGATACCTGAATCTATATGATAGTCCGGCGAATAGTGTAACGCTGTGTAGCGGATCTCTCGGTGCCAATCCAGACAATGATATCATCGGTATGATTCATGAGTTCAGTGATCGGATTCCGTTTGCTCACATCCGGAATGTGAAGGTCTATGAAAATGGTGACTTTATCGAAACCTCTCACCGCAGTCAGGACGGAAGTGTAGATATCGCGGGTGTTGTAGAAGCCTATCACGATATTGGTTTTGAAGGATACGCCAGACCGGACCACGGTCGACATCTGTGGGGAGAAGAATGTAGACCAGGCTATGGACTATATGATCGTGCACTCGGAATTATGTATCTCTGGGGTGTCTGGGATTCACTACAAAGGAGGGCAAACGCATGAGCGAACACCATTCGAACCTGAATCTGGAGCGTACTTCTCGCCTTCAAGGTAAAACAGCCGTGATTACCGGAGGGGCAGGCGTATTATGCCGCTCCATGGCTGAAGAACTCGCAAGACACGGCGCCAAGGTGGCCATCCTGAACCGGACGGTATCCAAAGGTCAAGACGTTGCATCCGCAATTGAAAAAGCAGGTGGCCGTGCCATTGCCGTTGCATGTGATGTCACCCAAGCCGAAAGTGTTCAGGCGGCGGCAGATATTGTTCGAGAGCAACTCGGCCCATGTGACATATTGATTAATGGTGCTGGCGGCAATAACGCCAGTGCCAACACAACAAATGAAATTTTTAAACCGGAGGATTTGGGTAATCCTGATGTGACCACCTTTTTTGATGTAAGTGTAGAGGGGTTTCGGCAGGTCATGGATCTGAACTTTGTCGGCTCCCTCATCCCTACTCAAATTTTTGCCAAACACATGATTGAGCGCGATGTACCGGCTACGGTCATCAATATATCGTCCATGAGTGCCCCATCTCCTATGACCAAAGTACCTGCGTATAGTGCTGCCAAGGCGGCTATTAACAATTTTACACAATGGCTCGCTGTGCATCTGGCAGAGTCGGGGATTCGAGTCAATGCGATTGCTCCAGGCTTCTTCCTGACCGAGCAGAACCGCAACTTGCTCTTACAGCCAGACGGCTCACCTACGGAGCGTTCCAGCAAAATTATTGCGCATACCCCAATGCGCCGTTTTGGTAAACCGGAGGATCTGCTCGGTACGTTAATGTGGCTGGCAGATGAGCATCAGTCCGGCTTTGTAACGGGTATTGTTGTGCCTGTAGACGGCGGATTCATGGCTTATTCCGGGGTGTAGTCTTCTTTTTGAATACATCGATTGTCTGAAACAGATTCACAATCCAACCGAACCTCGTGATATGCTCACGGGCTTCGGTTTTTTTGACGTTGATTTGATCCTCAAGTGATAAGGAATAAATTGCATCGTTGTGGGCAAGGATTGAGGGTGTAAAGGGTGGTGATGCATATATGATGGAGGAAACTACGGTCGTTGCTGTGCGAGCGATTATCGCTTTTCTCACCTTAATTGTCTATACGAGGGTTTTGGGAAAACAACAAATGGGCAACCTGACCTATTTTGATTATATTAACGGCATTACGATTGGCTCCATTGCCGGTACGTTTGCCACGGATTTGTCGTCCAAAGCGTGGATTCATTTTGTAGCGTTAACCATCTTCACCTTGATCACCATCATTTTTCAATACATTACGCTGAAAAGCCGAGCCTTCTCCCAAATTATGGACTCCGATCCCACCCTGGTCATTCAGAATGGCAAAATTCTGGAACAAAATCTGAATCAAATGCGCGTGAAGTTCGACGAACTCACCATGATGCTACGGCAAAAGGATGTATTTGACCTGACCACGGTCGATTATGGCATTTTAGAGCCGGATGGCACCCTATCCATTGCTTTGAAACCGGAGAATCAGCCCGTAACCGCAAAGGATATGCACATGCGCCCACCATCCCAGAAACTCATGACCGAGCTTATTATCGACGGTGTATTAATGAAAGAAAAACTGGCGGAGCGGAATAAGGACAGCAGCTGGTTAACCGAACAATTGAAAAAACAAAACCTGACGATTCAGGACATTGCATTTGCTGCCATTCTACCGAATGACAAGTTATATATCGATTTGTATAAGGATCGGTTATCAGACATGACCAGCACGGATGAGGAAAAAAAACGCAACTGATCTGAATGAATCTAGTATATCTGAACTCATAAAAACAATCTGACCAAACTTGTCCCGGGAGGTTCGGAAATGAAAAAGCATAAATGGCTTCTCTATACGATCCCCATTATCATGCTTTTGCTGTTCATCGCGATCATGATTAGCGGCCCTTGGCTCAAAAAACCTTTTGGCACGCAAGATCGCTTACTGGAATCCATCCAGAAGCTGGAGAAGCAGGTTCTGGACAAGCAGTGGACTCAAGCCAAAGGTCAGATCGAGTATGCCATGCAAGCTTGGCATCGGATCGTCAACCGCATTCAATTCAGCGTGGAGCGTGAAAGTATTTATGATATTCTGGGCGCACTTGCACGAATCCAGGGCGGTATTGCGGCGCAGGATGATCAAGCGATTATGGAGGAAATTTATTATTTTTATGCCTTATGGGATAACCTCGGGGACTAACACTTCGCACTATCCAAAGAGAGTTGAAACTAACCCGCAAATTATGCTGAGTGGTACAAAACAAAAAAACGATATAAAAACACCTCCTTTTAAAAAAAGGAAGTGTTCTTTGTTCATCCTTCGGACTTTCGCCCTATCTACATTACGTTCTATGCTCTGTTTAATCCACGGGATTTCGACTTCGAGGGACTTGCCGTTCCTTCTTTTCGGAAGAAAAGTGCAAGAGCTCCCTTTGCACACCATAACGCAAACAATGCAAACAGCGTACCCCAGAACAGAGCTGGCATAAACGTCTGTTGCGCCAGATTGGCTGCATCTCCGGCCTGAGATGGACGGGTCCAGGATGCCCAACCGATATACATCGCACTAACAACGGACTCTTCGAGCGTAATAAAGGCCAGTAGCAGATAGTAGTACTTCGCGATTTTCACACCAAAAATCATAATAACTACATTCAACGCGATAAACCCGGTCAACCACAACATTCCGAATTCGCCTCTGACATATAACACCAGCGACACAAGTGCCACAGCCGTCATAACTCCCAAGCCCCACATGTGCCGCCCTTTGCGGTACAAGTAAAACAGAAGCCATGCAAAAAGCGATGCACCAATGTATCCTGCCAGCGAAACAAATATCGCTCTCCCCGATGTCAGCATAGATGAATACGTGACACCGCTATGATCCGCGTATAATTCTATGCGTAACACTTTACCGGACAAAACCAGTGTCATCAGCGCATGAGCGAATTCATGAATCATCGTATCGAGATTACGGAACAAGGATGAGAACGGGATGAATCGGGTCAGAAATACAGAGGCCATTAGAAAAAGGATCGTTTTGAGCCACTTGTTCACTCTGTTCAAACCTCCTTGCCTTCAACTAGCGAGCCTATCCATTATAGTACGTCAGGCTTCCCTGCTTCGTTTCGTCTTTTGAAGTCAAGCGCGCATTGCTCCATCCACCAGCAAAAGCTGCGATTGTGCCCAATGAAAAAAGAAGATAGATCATATCGACCACGCCCTTTCTCAAAAGTCACCAAAAGTCGATTTCGCATCCGCAAAATGGCATCGTTCACGAACTGTTCGGCGGCTTTGCTCTGGATAAGCGTTACATATGCATATAGTGAATGATCGACAGGCTCATCCAGCGGACTAACCCCGGCACATGAAAACTCGGTCTGCACCCCTGCTTCATGGAGCAGGCTCAGGGAGCGAACCAGCTCTGCGTCGACCTCTACCCCGTTCCATATCACCGTCCGTTTGGGAGACACGGTTCGTTTGTCCCGTTCGGTCCAGTGCAACAGTTCCTGTTTCCGTCTTCTCCACAGATGTACAGGCTGTTCACTGAGCAGTACTTCCTGTTCCTCAAATTCTTCATGTACGTTCATCATGTTCCTCCTGGTCTGCATATCCAAACGTCTCAAACGAAAAAGAGCACATCACTGTGCTCTCTGCTTCGCAAAAGGCAAAGGAATAGGTCACGTTCATTCCTCAGCATGTTGTTATATTGTACCTTTTTCGGCGAAAAGCATCAAATGCTCATTAAAGTTCCTATTCGTTCAATGCCAGCTTCAGCGCTTCCAGATTCTCTCTCATCACGCTAATGTAGTCCTTGCCTGCCTTAACCTCATCCTCGGTTAAACCTTCGATGGGGTTCAACACAGCCGTCTTGGCTCCAATCTCCTTAGCAATAGTTTCAGATACTTTGGATGAAACGAGTGTTTCGAAAAAGATTGTTTTCACCTTGTGTTCCTTGGCAAAATCAATGACAGTTGCCATCTGTGCTGCGGATGGTTCCTGTTCAGGAGACAACCCGGCAATCGGAACCTGCTGCAAACCATACTCCGCTGCCAGATATGCAAAAGCCGCGTGTTGTGTAATAAAGTCCTTCCGTTTGCTGTCCTTCACAGCCGCTTTGAAGTCCTGATCCAGTGCTTCCAGCTTGGCAATATATGCATCGGCGTTCTGTTTGAACTGGTTTGCATGCTGAGGGGCCGCTTTGGCAAGTCCAGCTTCAATGTTGCGTACTTCCTTTATAGCAAGCGCTGGTGACAGCCACACGTGAGGATCAAGCCCGCCATGGTCGTGGTTATGCTCTTCACCTGTTGCGGCGTCATGGTCATGCTCGTGACCTTCCTTCGCAGAGGCGTCATCTGCGTGATCATGTTCTTCAGTGGTTGTTGCTTTGTCCGCATGTTCGTGATCATGTTCTTCTTCTCCTCCTTCACGAATGCTAATCCCTTGACTGGCTTCCACCTGTACAAGTTTGCTATTGCTTAGGCTGTCTTTGACCTGATCCATCCAGGACTCCATGCCTGCCCCGTTGTAGACGAGAACATCTGCTTTTTCAATGCTCGCGATGTCCTGAGGCGTTGGTTCCCAATCATGCGGCTCCATGGCTGGCGGAATAAGCGTATGTACATCAGCCAGATCGCCCGCTACATTTTTCGTAAAATCATACATCGGATAAAAGCTGACCTCTACATTTAATTTTTGCTCCGAAGCCGCTGGAGTACTAACTGCAGCAGCTTGATCCGGATTGGAGGTTGTTGTTTTTTGGCCGCAACCTGTTGCAACAAGTGCCAAACTGAAGATAATTCCCAGCGCTGAAGTTTTGCCCAATTTCATAGTCTGAATTCCCCATTTCATCTTTATGTGTTGCTTTTTGAATGAATATATAATGTTGCTGTCTGCTGCTTGACGGCGCGATGACGTTTACGATTGTATAGTGAAATCACCTTTTGGGCTGATATTCCAGTCAACAGGAAAAGTAACAGGATGAGTGCAATGGTTCCTCCCGGAGGTGTATTCCATTGATACGAAGCGGTGAGCCCGCTAAAAATGCCCATCAATCCTGTAACGATAGAAATAACAATGGCTGCGGCAAAACTGCGTGCAACCCTCAAAGCTAATGCTGCCGGCAATACAATAAGTGCAGATACGAGCAGCACACCGACAATCGGCATCGCAGAGGCCACGGTCATTCCGGTTAGTATCGCAAAGGCAAATGATAAACCTTTCACCTGTACGCCTCCAATGGAGGCAGTCTCTTCATCAAATGTCAAATTGTACAACGGTCTTCGCAAAACGAAAAAAAAGGTCAATCCAATCAAACATACCGCAGCCATCATCCACAGCTGGATATTACTCACCGCGACGATGGAACCAAACAGATAAGAACTGAAAGTTTTGGTAAGATTCATTTTTAGACTCATTAATACAACAGCCAAAGCCAGACCAGATGTCATAATGATTGCAACCGGCACCTCACTGTACGTCCGATAGCTTCGCCGTAGCTGCTCGACCAGCAGAGCACCAATAATTGCAACAGAGAAGCCGCTTAGAACCGGATTCAGGTTCATAACCGAACCTAGGGCAACCCCTGCCAGTGAAACGTGAGAAAGTGTATCAGCCATAAGTACCTGCCGTCGAAGCATCAGATATACACCCAGAATAGGTGCAATGATTCCAATTAGTCCTCCAGCCCAGAAAGCACGTTGCATGAATTCGTACTCAAACACTGCCATTCCTCACTTTCTTGTCTCTCCAAGGTGATCGTTCGATCCAGCCGGTTACCCACTTCTTCGAGACCGTGTGTGACCATAATGATGGTGAGACCATGAACATCTGCATAGTGACGCATCAATTCATAGAACCCTTCTCTACTTCGCCGATCCATCCCGGTGGTGGGCTCATCCAGCACAAGCACTTGCGGCTGTCCAGCCAGGGCTCGTGCGATACAGATTCGCTGCTTCTGTCCGCCCGAAAGCTCTCCTACGCGTGCGTTGCGATATTCCCACATGCCGACCTCACGCAGGCTTCGTTCAACAATCGCTTCTTTGTCCGAAGTGAATCGCCGAAAAAGACCTAACTTGTGATAACAACCGGATCGCACCAGTTCAATGACTGTACTGGGAAAACCACTATTAAACGAGGCGACTTGCTGAGGTACGTAACCGATCTCCAGCTTTTTGCCTCGAAGCTGCTGTGTATTCATATGTACCGAACCGCTCCAGGGCTTCAAGAGCCCCAGCAACAGCTTCAGCATGGTTGTCTTCGCAGAGCCATTCGGCCCCGTGATGCCGACAAATTCACCCACATGAATATCCAACGACAGATGATCAATGACGGGCTCTTTACCATATCCAAATACGACATCACGCATGGAAGATAAAATCATGGTGTTACCTCTTTCTTTTTTTCGTAAATATTACGATTTATAAAAACCAAAATTTTTTAGCGGGTTTCCCGGTGAATCGTCATCTTCTTCAAACGAGGTGAATACTTTTTCATCTCCAGACGTTCTGGATGGTTGCGCTTGTTCTTCGTTGTTGTATAGTTGCGATCTCCGCACTCCGTGCATGCTAAGGTTACAATGACTCTCATGGTGTTGCCTCCCTTTATTTATTCGTAATAATTACTATTTATTGATACTAGCCTAAGCCTTTTATTTTGTCAACTGTTTCTCTTAGCTCCACTGCGGAAAAGGATCTTTCAACTCGCGCCAGTTCATCTGCATCTCTTCGTCCGTAAGTAATGTCTCATCCAATGTTCGTTCAATGGCTGCACGATCCATATCGATCCCAATAAATACCAGCTTGGTCACCCGGTCACCCCACTCTTCATTCCAATCCGGAATAGCTGGAAGTGTGTCGCCAAAATGAAGATGCCGCTCTTCCTCACTCATCGCCCCTACCCATATTCCCGCGGGTGCAAGCTGTTTGGAAGTACCCGCATGGCTAAATGAAATAGCCATATGGTTGCGAGTAGCCATCCACATTAACCCTTTGGAACGAACGATACTGTCTGGCCATTTGGCAATCCAGCGCAGCAGGCGCTCGGGATGGAATGGGCGTTTGCGATGATATACAAACGAATGAATACCGTATTCCTCGGTCTCAGGCGTATGCTCCTCTTTCATCAATTCGCGGATCCAGCCCGCGGACTGGCTTGCTTTTTCAAAATCAAACCGACCGGTATTCAAAATTTCTCTCGGATCAATCTGTCCATGCGTTGTGCGAACCAACTTGGCCTCTGGCTGCATCGCATGCAGTGCTTTTTCCAGCTTCGATAGCTCTTCTTCGGATACCAGATCACATTTGTTCAGCACAAGAACGTCGCAAAATTCAACCTGGTCGGTCAGCAAATGCACAATGCCCCGCACGTCATCTTCTCCGGCTTCCTGTCCGCGATCCTTAAGCGTCTCTTTCGAATAAAAGTCACGCCAAAACTGAGCGGCATCCACCACCGTTACCATCGTGTCTAGACGAGTGAATCGAGTCAGATCAATGCCAAGTTCCTCGTCAATGTACGTAAATGTCTGAGCCACAGGAACGGGTTCGCCAATGCCCGTAGATTCAATCAATATGTAGTCGAACGACCCATCCAGCGCAAGCCGCTCCACCTCTTTTAACAAATCCTCACGAAGTGTGCAGCAGATGCACCCGTTCGACATCTCCACCAGCTTCTCATCAATCCTCGATAAACCGCCCCCGTCCCGAATCAACCCTGCATCAATATTGACTTCACTCAGATCGTTTACGATGACGGCGACACGCATGCCCTCCCGATTATGTAACACGTGGTTTAGCAATGTCGTCTTACCCGCTCCAAGATAACCGCTAAGAACCGTAACTGGCACTCGATTTTGAATATGTTGTTGTTTTTCTGATACTGACATTATTGCTTCCTCCACTTCTTATGGGTGAATTTAAGTGATCCATGAAACCTTTCGGGATATCTAGATGGTGAACTAAGATGATGGATGATGTACTTATGCTGATTTAGTTATATGGGCGATGTATTTAATCGTAATCATTACGATTAAATACATCGAGAACTATACCTTATTCCACCTTTGCTTGTCAACTGAGTCCCTTTGAGCGAACTTTTTAATCGTAAAATAACTGATTAACTGCCCGAATCGATGTATGTTACGGCAAGTACAAGCATATATTCTAGCAAAGTTCTAGTTACGGAGGTCTTTTCATGAGAATCGCAGCTAGTTTGAAACTTCTCACCTTCCTGGTTCCCTGTGCCTTTCTGGTTCCGGTTGTTATTGCGTTCGCCCCGGATCTCAATAAGGTCTGGAATAGTGAAGCGTTGCAAAATATAAAAACAGTATTTGTGAGTATTTTTCTGGAAGCGGCCCCCTTTCTGCTCATGGGCGTGTTCCTGTCCTCTCTGATGCAATGGTTCGTATCGGAAGAGATGGTGCGAAGACTGACCCCCAAACATCCGGTTGGGGGCGTGCTTGTAGCGGGCCTGCTCGGTATTGTTTTTCCCATCTGCGAATGCGGAATGATCCCGGTTGTACGGCGGCTTATGCATAAAGGCATGCCTGCATATATTGCGGTAACGTTCATTCTAAGCGGTCCTGTCGTCAATCCGATTGTATTTACAGCAACTCTCATGGCATTTCCTAGTCATCTAGAGCTCACCATCGCTCGAATGGGACTGGCTTTTGCGGTGGCTGCTGCCGTTGGTGGGCTTGTGTATGTTTTTGTGAAACGCAATCCTCTGCGCATGCCCAAAACGGTCATGACGGAAGTAAAGACACATCCTGGGTTCAAAATGGCTTCCTCAGCTCATTCTCATAAACCAACACATACACATTCAGATGTCCACGCTCACTCGCACGGAGGCACCCATGACCATCATCACTCCCATAAGAAGGACTGGCGCAGCTTTTTCATCCATGCCGGTGAAGAGTTCGTCGATATGAGCAAATATTTGGTGATTGGAGCATTGATTACAGCATGTATTCAGACATTTGTGAGTCGCAGTGATCTTGTTGCGCTGGGAAATGGCCCGGTTGCATCCTATGTATTTATGATGGGCTTTGCATATGTTCTGTCCTTATGTTCTACATCGGATGCTTTTGTTGCGTCAGCCTTCTCACATACGTTTGCTTTGGGTCCGCTGATTTCCTTCCTTGTGCTCGGCCCGATGCTGGATTTCAAAAGCACGCTTATGTTACTCTCCACCTTCCGCACCCGTTTTGTCATTGGCTTAAGTCTGGCGATTATCCTTCTGGTTTTTGCCGGGTCTTGGCTCGTAAACTTCTTTGGATGATTGAGATGAAACTGCTTCTAGCTGAAGAGTACTTGTTATGTTATTAACAACATTAATCATTAATGCTGTTAATTAGTTTACCGGGTGGTATCTCCTCATTTGAAATGATCCATAGATGAGATTCATACAAGAAAGGAGTGCAAGTCATGGCTCACGCTAATCATGCGATGAACAAGAACTTTTTTACGAAAAGGATCGTCATTCAGTGGCATACGCTCATTCGTGCAGGCTGGATTGGCAGTCTGGCTGTGTATATTATGCACCTCAAATCGAGCAACTCTCTACATTACTATCTGGCTCCTACGATGCAAAAGCTGCTTCTCGGTTGTGCTGTTCCTCTCCTGTTTATTGCTTTTATTATGGCATGGCATGCTTTTGGGAGTCGAAATGAATTCGATTGCGATTGTGAGCATGCTCCACCTTCCGGCCTGATTCGCAGTTTTATGGTCTACGGTCTAATTGCTTTGCCGCTATTGCTCGGTTTTCTACTACCGGATCAAGCTTTAGGCAGTTCGATGGCAAGTCAGAAAGGAATGTCTCTGACGTATACTCCACCTGAAATAAGGCGTAAAGACCCACTGCCAGACGCGTCTGCTAAGTTGAACGTGCAGGATTATACGGTCACGCAAGGTATAAAGCAGCAAAATGACAAGTTATCCGAATTACCTGCCAATGTGCAGTTTGTACCACCGGATGAATACAGCCGGGAATTCGCGGAGCTGGCAGAAAAGTTATACGTACAACCTGTCATCCAGGTGTATCCAGAGATATTCTCGGAAACCCTCGGCACCATCGATATGTTCCAGCGCCAATTCACAGGCAAAGAGATTATGCTGACCGGCTTTGTTTACCGGGACGATAACATGGAGCATACATCTCATTTTGCATTAGGACGTTTTCTCGTGATGTGTTGCCCGGCAGATGCGGCTCCTTTCGGCGTGATGATTCATATTCCGGATGCCAACAAGTTTGAGAAGGACAGTTGGGTACAGATCCGTGGTACCATTGGCTCCGCGCAAGTCGACGGTAAAGATACGATGGAAATTCAGGCAACGTCCGTAACACCGATTAATCAGCCAGCTTCTCCTTATATTTACACCAATGCCGATTCCGTTAAGGCATATGATAAGATCGTAAGTAAGTAAGTAAGTAAGTAAGTAAGTAAGTAAGTAAGTAAGTAAGTAAGTAAGTAAGTGAGTGAGAGAAAGTAGAGCATCATTGAGTTGAAGTGGAGCACTTTACGAAAAGATCGCCAGCACACTTCTATTTCTAACGATCACCTGAGAGCTTATTTTGCTGAAAACACAAGAAAAATGCCCTTTTTCACATCAAAATTCTAAAATAAGGTTTCCTGTGATCGTTAGAATATTTAAACGCGGGAAATAGCTCAAATAGCGTTCCTTGTGATCGTTAGAAAATTAATCTCATTGGATCGTTTTAGACGCTCCATTTGCACACAAGTTAGTAGCCGAGCTGATGATAATCATGATGATCATGACAATTTAAACTAACGAAGAGCGCCAAAGTAGCACTTTCACGGTTTATTGAGAACCAGAACATTGGACTGAGGTTTGTCGTATTATGTACTCAGCCGTGTATTCGAGTTTACGTGCACGTCGTCTCCTAACAAAAAAAGACGGGCAGATTAATACCTGCTCCGTCGTCTTTCATATATTATGTTCGCCTGTATGTTTACAAGTGTCTGCCAGTAAGGGATCTCACGACAGTTTTGTGGCAGTCTAGCGGACTGCCATCAGCAGGTAAGTCATGAGTGCATCGTTACCCTGCTTATCTATCCCGCTAGTCTACCTTATTTATCCTTTTACTCCGTTACGATATCATGAACCAATACAGGTGCATCGGCATGATCTGCAATGGTGATGTTTTCCTTGATTTTCGCAATCACGGCATCGACATCTTCACGATTCGCATGAATGGTTACCAGAGATTCACCGGCTTTCACTGAATCACCAACTTTTTTGTTCAGCATCAAACCAACCGCCAGATCGATCTCGGACTCTTTCGTTGCACGACCTGCACCAAGCAACATCGCAGCCGTTCCGATCTCATCTGCAACGATTCCAGCTACATACCCGTCACGATCTGCTGGAACTTCGATTAGATATTGTGCTTGTGGCAAGCGCTCTGGGTGATCGACCACAGAAGCATCGCCGCCTTGATTGGCCAAGAAATGTTTAAATTTCTCCAGTGCTTTACCGTTCTGGATGACTTCTTTGAGTTTCTCTTCCGCCTGCTCCAGTGAATCTGCTTTACCTGCAAGATATACCATCTGACGTCCCAGTGCCAGGCACAGTTCTTCCAGATCTTTCGGACCTTTACCTTGCAGTGTAAGAATCGCTTCTTTCACTTCCAGAGCGTTCCCGATGGCAAGACCCAGTGGCTGGGACATATCGGAGATAACCGCCATTGTTTTACGTCCTACATTGTTACCAATGCTAACCATGGCGTGTGCCAACTCTTTAGCCTCTTCTGTTGTTTTCATAAACGCACCTGCGCCTGTTTTTACGTCCAGTACGATCGCATCTGCACCTGCTGCGATTTTTTTGCTCATGATAGAGCTAGCAATCAATGGAATCGAGTTTACCGTTGCCGTTACGTCACGAAGTGCGTACAGCTTTTTGTCCGCAGGTGTCAGGTTGCCACTTTGACCGATAACCGCTACTTTGTGTTCGTTGACGAGACGAATAAACTCTTCTTTTTCCAGCTCAACGTGGAACCCAGCAACGGATTCCAGCTTGTCCGTAGTACCGCCCGTGTGTCCCAGACCACGACCAGACATCTTCGCAACAGGTACATCCAGTGCAGCAACGAGTGGCGCAAGTACCAGTGTCGTCGTGTCTCCCACGCCTCCAGTGGAGTGCTTGTCAACTTTAATACCTTCAATAGCCGAAAGATCGATCGTTTCGCCGGAGTTTACCATCGACATCGTTAGATCGGCACGTTCCTTATCCGTCATATCCTTGAAAAATACAGCCATCGCCCATGCGCTGACCTGATAATCCGGGATTTCTCCTTGCGTATATCCTTGAACGACGAAATCGATCTCTTCTGTGGTCAGTTCTTTTCCGTCACGTTTTTTAGCAATAATGTCTACCATTCTCATGATGATCTCTCCTTTTGTAAAATGGATTGTCTAGAACACGTGTTGAGCGGGGCCGTTCCGGATCCGGATCGTTCTTACGAGCGCTGTTGTCTTCACATTTTTTTGAATCACCTTTACTAAGGTTAAAATGTGAAAACAAAGGCGAACGCTTCGCTTCTCCAGAATCGATTCCAGTTCCTCCACTCCATGCTTCAACACCAGTTTCGATATGTTTACAGTGTAATTGCTGTATCCAACGCCACAACCATCATGTCGTTAAATGTTTTTTGACGCTCTTCAGCTGATGTTTCTTCGCCTGTCAGCAAGTGATCACTTACGGTCAGGATTGTCAAAGCGTTCACGCCAAATTTCGCGGCAATCGTGTAAAGCGCTGTTGTTTCCATCTCCACGCCAAGCACGCCGTGTTTCATCAATTTCTCTGTCACGGAACGGTCATCGCGATAAAAGGAATCGGAGCTAAATACGTTACCTACGTGGATTTTCATGCCTTTTGCAGTGGCACGGTCATAGGCTTCTTTCAACAACGAGAACGTTGCAATTGGTGAGAAGTCGTATCCACCGAAAACATGTTTGTTCATGCTGGAATCGGTACAAGCTGCTTGAGCAAGGATCACATCACGTACACGTACATGTTCCTGCATTCCTCCGCAAGTACCTACACGAATCAAGTTTTTTACGCCATATTCGCTAATAAGCTCGTTCGCATAGATTGCAAAGGATGGAATCCCCATACCTGAACCTTGCACCGAAATCCGGTGACCTTGATATGTACCTGTGAAACCGAGCATGCCACGAACTTCGTTGTAACAAACAACGTCTTCCAGATACGTGTCAGCAATGTATTTGGCGCGTAGCGGATCTCCTGGCAAAAGGATCGTTTCTGCGATATCTCCTGGTTTTGCTCCGATATGTGTACTCATGTGTAATCTCCTCCGATATAGATGATCTTTGTTACGATAGATAACCTTGAGTTCTTGATGTGAGTCTTGTTGGTTTCAAGTTATTACATCCGCGTCTGAACGCAATTTACTTCAACTCATTCAAGAAGCTTTTTCCATACTCCGGTAATTTCACACCAAAGTTATCTGCCACGGTTGCACCAAGATCGGCAAACGTGCTACGCAGTTCAAGCTTTTTACCCTCGCTGAAACGCGGGGAGTAAGCCAGCAGTGGTACATATTCACGCGTATGATCTGTGCCGCGGTAGGTTGGATCGTTACCATGGTCAGCTGTAATCAACAGCAGATCATCGTTTGTCATTTTCGCAAAAATCTCAGGTAAACGTGCATCATAATCTTCAAGGGCTTGCGCATAACCTTGTGGATCACGGCGGTGACCGTATAATGCATCAAAATCAACCAGGTTCAGGAAGCTGAGTCCAGTGAACTCTTCGTCCAGCGTCTCAGACAACTTGTCCATCCCATCCATATTGGACACAGTACGAACAGCTTTCGTTACGCCTTCACCGTCATAAATGTCAGAGATTTTACCCAAAGCAATCACATCCAGACCGCCATCTTTCAATTCATTCATCACCGTGCGTCCAAATGGTTTGAGCGCGTAGTCATGACGGTTCGCCGTACGTTTCCAATTCCCCGCTTCACCAACGAATGGACGGGCAATAATACGACCGAGCATGTACGGATCTTCAAGCGTGATTTCACGACAGAACTCACAGATCTCATACAGTTCTTTCAAAGGTACAACGTCTTCATGCGCTGCAATTTGCAGGACAGAGTCAGCTGAGGTGTATACGATCAGCGCGCCTGTTTCCACATGTTCCGCACCCAGTTCATCCAAAATCTCCGTGCCGCTGGCTGGTTTATTACCAATGACCTTACGGCCCGTTTTCTCTTCAATGCGCTGAATTAACTCATCCGGGAAGCCATTCTCGAACACACGGAAAGGTGTATCAATGTATAACCCCATGATCTCCCAGTGACCTGTCATCGTGTCTTTGCCTCGGGAAGCTTCCTGCATTTTGGTGTAATACGCTTTAGGTTTATCCGCGACAGGGATACCTTGGATTGGTTCAATGTTGGAAAGTCCAAGACTTGCCATATTCGGCATATTCAGACCACCACGTTCACGTGCAATGTGACCCAACGTATCGACGTTAAAGTCATCGAATTCTGCTGCATCCGGCGCTTCGCCGATTCCTACAGAATCCATAACGATCAGATGTACTCTTTTGAATGTTGACATAAGTTAAGCACTCCTTCCAGCTTCCAATAATCCGAATTACAAAAACAGTCCAGTGATGATCGCAGACAGCACGCTGACCAGCGATGCACCGTAAAGCAGCTTCAGACCGAAGCGGGCCACCACATTGCCCTGTTTCTCATGAAGTCCCTTCACCGCGCCGGCAATAATACCGATGGAGGAGAAGTTGGCGAAGGATACGAGGAAGACGGATACGATTCCTGTTGTTCTGGCAGACAATGCCGTTTGCTCGCTCAAACTCAGCATCGCAACAAATTCGTTGGACACCATTTTGGTAGCCATGATACTGCCTGCCTGAATCGCTTCTTTCCAAGGGACACCCATAACAAAGGCAAAAGGTGCAAACACATACCCAAGCAGTTCCTGGAACGAAATACCGATTACAGCGCTAAATATTCCGTTAATCAAGGCAATCAGGGCGACAAAACCGATCAGCATCGCCGCTACGACAATTGCTACTTTGAATCCGTCCAGAATGTATTCTCCCAGCATCTCGAAGAACGATTGTTTCTCTTCTTCCCGCACTTCCAATATATCTTCTTCCGCCGTAACCCGATACGGATTGACGATGGAAGCAATGATAAAACCGCCGAAAAGGTTAAGCACAAGCGCTGTCACTACATATTTCGGTTCAATCATTGTCATATAGGCGCCGACAATGGACATCGATACCGTGGACATTGCTGATGCACAGAGGGTGTACAGCCGATGTTTCGGCAGTAGCCCGATTTGTTTTTTCACCGAGATAAAAACTTCAGATTGCCCCAAAATGGCAGAAGCAACCGCGTTATATGATTCCAGTTTGCCCATTCCGTTGACTTTGCTTAATACCAGACCAATATATTTTATAACAAAAGGTAAGATTCGGATATACTGCAGGATACCAATTAAGGCAGAGATGACCACAATCGGCATTAGCACAGTCAGGAAAAACGGACCGCTCCCGCCTTCTGCTCCAATGTTGATCAAACCGCCGAAAACAAAGGTGATCCCTTCGGCTGCATAATCAAGCAAGTTCTTAAATACGGTGGAAAATCCGCCAATCAGCCATGTTCCCACTTCCGTATTCAGCAAAGCGTAAGCCAGTATAATCTGTAAAACAATCATTACCGCAAGCGGTCGGTATCGAATCTGTTTCTTTCCGTTACTGGCGATATAAGCCAGTCCAAAAACAACGAGTAAGCCAAGGATGGCAATAAGGTATTTCATGTGATCTCTCCTTTGAAGGTCGTTAATCCCGTTGTATAAACTGCTCAAAGGGTTACTGAATCTTATTTTGTGTCATTTCATAACATATGATTTCAGAAATTTTATAAAGCGCTTACAAACAACAGGATATATTACGTTTCATGTTCAAGTGAAAAATGGCCCTGAACCCTGTCATGTATCTCAGGCAGAGTTCAGGAGAATAACTCATTTTAGTAAGAAGAAGTGGACTGGCCGCCTTGCATGATTTTCACGCCAGAGCTTGCTCCGATTCGAGTTGCCCCTGCTTCAATCATTTTCTGCATATCTTCCAGACTGCGCACGCCGCCGGATGCTTTAACCCCTACGTCCGGACCAACGGTACGACGCATCAGAGCGATATCTTCCGGAGTTGCCCCACCTGTGGAGAAACCAGTTGATGTTTTCACAAAATCTGCTCCGGCTCTGACAGCCGCTTGACACGCACGTACTTTTTCATCATCTGTCAACAGACAAGTTTCAATAATTACTTTCACCAATGTACCTGCTGCAGCTTCGACAACAGCACGAATGTCCTGCTCTACAACATCATCTTTGCCGTCTTTCAGTGCGCTAATATTGATGACCATATCAACTTCTGTTGCCCCTTTAGCAATAGCATCTTTCGTTTCAAATGCCTTTGTTTCCGAAGTTGACGCCCCCAGAGGGAAACCAATAACTGTACAGATATCTACGCCAGTGCCTTGAAGTTGCTCTGCAGCGTAAGATACCCAGCCCGGATTCACACATACCGATGCAAATTGGTACTGCTTCGCTTCTTCTGTCAGCTTGGTAAGCTCGTTACGAGTTGCGTCTGCACGAAGCAGCGTGTGGTCGATCATTTTGGCTAATTGTGGTGTAGTCAATTGAAATCTCTCCCTTATCTGAACTGGTGAACTTATATCCTTACACTATCATGAACATATGTAAAAATCAACTTGAACATTCGTTCATTTATCATTTGTGGATCGAAAAGTGAACTTTGTGTTACGCCATGAGGAAATTTTACTTGTTCCGTGTTTATTTTCCGCCTTACATAGTAAAACATCCGCCCGGATGTCATGGCAGATGTTGTCACTGTTGAACTTAATATGAAGTTGTGCAGGTGACAAGAATAGCAGCCATATGGGTTGGGTAACCCATCTATTAGCTTTCCTATAAACGAAGCAATGCCTGCGCTGTGTATTGATCCGTAACCAAAATGTTGGCATACTGGCCTTTCAGAGCCGCATGAATCGCTTCAATTTTGCGCCCGCCCCCAGCCACGAGAATGGATTTCTCCTTGTTTCTTAATTCAGCCAAATCAATCCCGACCGTTCTGCTGTTAATCTCCTCACTGATCAAGTGCCCTTCCGCATCAAAAAAACGTGAACAAATATCACCTGCACCAGACTTCATCAGAAGCTCCTGTTCTTGTTCGTTAAAATATCCCAGCTTGAACAGAAGTGCGTCCTCTTTCACGGTTCCTACCGTAAATATGGCGATGTTCGCCTGTCTTCCCAGCTCAACAATGCGTCCAATGTGACGGTCTGCCTCGACCATTTTTTTCACTTCAATATTATCGAAGATCACCGGAAGCGGCAGATACCTGGGAACCGTATGAAACGCTTCGGCAAACAGATGAACAATATCCGCGGCATAGGTGTTTATATGGGAGTGACTTACGCCCCCTTTGAGCTGTACCACTTCTACGCCTTTCACCTGCTTGGGTCTGAGTTGACGTGCGACCGCATGCATTGTTGTTCCCCATGTCACACCGATAATGTCCGCATCCTGCACGGTGTCCTGCAAATAGTCCGCAGCTCTCTTGCTTATATGCTTCTGAATCTCCTCATCACTCTTCAAGGGTGCAAAACATACCAGTGCCGTCTCCAGGTTGTATTTGGCTTTCAGTTCCCCGCCGATAATATCAATATCCTCCAGCGGGTCCATGATTTCAATGCGCACGTACCCTCGGTCTTTGGCATATTGAAGAAGCCTCGACACGGTAGGGCGTGATACGCCCAGTCTTGAGGCAATATCCTGCTGGCTGTAATCGGACTGATAATACAATTTTGCCGCTTCAATGCTTAATCGCTGTTTCTCCAAGTCCATTCCCATGTGCATTCATCTCACTCATCTTATTATCGTTGGAAAATAAAATATAACGTTTGGCCTCAACTTCTGGTATATAGCTGGCTGAACTTGTACGTATAAAGTTCATTTCGCTACAATACTTGTCCTTATATATTATACATATATTAAAGTTTCCATCACTATATTTTGCCAAAAGTCAAATTACATATCACCTTCGCTGTCTCAATGACCAACTTACCCGGTCTTTTACCCAAACGGACGAATAAAAAGTAACATCGCACCCCATACTACTCCAGTCACTGGAGCTGTTTCTTGAGATATATGGACCCATAAATCAACCCACATTGGAAAGTGAGGATACCAAGTTATGTCTACTTTATTGTATATTACTGCCCATCCGCATGATCATCAAACCTCATTCAGTATGGCTGCCGGCAAAGCATTTATTGATGCGTACAAAGAAAGTCATGCCTCAGACGAAATCATTCATCTCGATCTGTACCGTTCCAATATTCCACATATCGATGCGGATGTATTCAGTGGATGGGGCAAGCTACAAGCTGGAGGCGACCTGAGCTCTGAAGAACAGTCCAAGGTACAACGGCTGAATGAACTATCTGACCAGTTCGCGAATGCGGACAAATATGTTTTCGTCTCACCACTTTGGAACTTCTCCTTCCCGCCTGTACTTAAAGCATATATTGATTCGATCTGTGTAGCAGGCAAAACGTTTCGTTATACAGAGCAAGGTCCGGTAGGACTTCTGACGGATAAAAAAGCATTGCATATTCAAGCCCGTGGCGGTGTCTACTCCGAAGGACCAGCGGCTCAGATGGAATCGGGACATCGTTATTTGGGCATCATCATGTCATTTCTAGGTGTACCGAAGCTGGATGGCATCTTTGTTGAAGGTCATAACCAGTTCAAGGATCGTGCAGAGGAGATCAAACAGAAAGGAATTGAAGAAGCGCAGCGTTTTGCCAAGCAGTTCTAAGTAGGATAGACCGAGCCAAACGGCCGTAACCAGTACCAACGATCATCCGCCATGATAAATAAAACCCGCATCACAGCCCTAGACCATAATTCTAGGGTTGATGCGGGTTTTTCATGTAAATCTGCACTGTATAACAGTGTTGTATAACTTATATTAATGCTCAGCCCTTGTGCGCCCCGGCACTGGCACGGCTCATTGTTTCAAGCTTGCGAGTAATCGCATGACGATCTATTTTCAGTCCCCAGATCAACTCGATAATGTGTTCTTTCTCTTCCGGGTGATCGGCTTGTTTTAATTGTAGCAACAATTCATGCATCTGTTCGTTGATGTCTTCAAACTGGTTCCAGAGATCCTGCCGTACTTCGGTAGAATCCACGTGATGGTTCGCATCGACTTCTTCCTTCAATGCTTGCAGAATAGCGTCTTTCCATTCGTCATCACCAAGTTGTTTTGCAATGTTCAGGAGATCCAGATAATCGTCAACAAGAAGAGAGTTCAATTCAGCATATGTTTTCATCGTTTATTGCATCCCCTTTTCGTTCTATTTACCCAGTATTATACTCGGTATTTCAGGTAATGCAATAGTTGTCGAGAAAAAGGGAATCATTTGCTTATCCTCATGTCATATTTTGACGAATCTCATATCTTTGAAATTCTTCCCTTACGACTGCAGAAACTATCCTGTTTTAATATCAAACCAGATCAAGATTTAAGTTGCTGCAGTAGCTGAACTCGATAAGCTTCACTCTCAAGGGATTGAATCTCTTTATATTCTGCGTCAGTCAAAATTTTAGGTTCGCCTGCGGCCTTGGCAATCATATACACCTTGGCACTTTCCTCTACCACTTGTGTACGGTAATAGGCTTCGCGCAGATTTTTGCCTGTCGTAACCAGACCGTGATTGACGAGAATAAGCGCAGAATGTTCGGTCACCTTAGCAGCAACAGCATCGGCGAGAAGCTTGGTCGTTGGCAGTACGTAAGGCACAAATCCGATATCTCCAACCAGGGCGGACTGATCCGGAAACAGGTGCGGAAGATGGTCAAAAACAAGACTTAGGGCTATCGTATAAGCCGGGTGCGTATGCACAATAGCCTGAATATCCGGGTTAGCACGATAGCTGAACAGATGCATGAGGACTTCAGACGAAGGACGGCTGGCTCCTGCTTGTGTCTCTCCTGTCCCCATATCAATCGCGATCCATTCATCCGGCTCCAGTTCCTCTAGCGCGAACCCGCTTGGAGATAAAAGCATCGTATTGCCTGATCGTGCACTAATGTTACCTCCCGGCCCGACAACAAGTCCTTGAGTTACTGCCTTACGGGAATATTTGGTTAGTTCTTCTCTGATCTGCTGTTCAGACATGTTTCTCCCACTCCTTTATTGCTGGTGTTGTTTCCGTTCGTTGAATTGTTGGTACTTTCCATATGCTTCCCGCCAGCACTCTGAATCTTGAGGTGTATACATCTCCGTATCGAAGGAGGCCGATACAATGTCACGGATCTCGGACAAACCACCTACTTCACCGAGAGCCACATACTGAAGCAGGCAATTGCCCGCAGAAGATGCCTCAACGGGTCCAGCAATTACGGGAACACCCGTAGCGTTTGCCGTAAACTGGCATAGCAGGCGATTATGCACACCACCGCCAACCATATGAATCACAGGAGGCCTTACGC
Organism: Paenibacillus sp. NN59; assembly: GCF_057597225.1. Lineage (NCBI taxonomy): Bacteria > Bacillati > Bacillota > Bacilli > Caryophanales > Paenibacillaceae > Paenibacillus > Paenibacillus sp. NN59. The sequence goes on from NZ_CP199678.1 coordinate 3,633,699, forward strand.
CTGTAATCTGTTCAAGCTCATCCAGCGTCTGCCTGAACTCCAGTGCCAGACTTTCCAATATACAGCGAACGATGGCTCCAACGGATTCGGGAACCCGTTGGAAAGTGCGCTCGCAATATTGCCTGATTCGTTTAGGCATATCACCTGGGCTCATAAAAACATCATTTCCCGGCGATACCACCGATTGATGTGCACCTGCTGATACAGCAAGCCGGACTAACTCTTCGTGGGAGTAGAATCGATTTTCCCGTTCCCACTGGCGTTTACACTCCTGAAGCAACCACAGACCTGAACGATTTTTCAGCGTTCTCACCTTACCATTCACGGTTCCTTCATTCGTAAATCCAAGCTCCAGAGCCTGCACACTTAACACAGGAAAATCACGTTCCACCCCCATAAGGGACCAAGTTCCACAGCTAATAAATGCATAGTTCGATTCAGTCGCAGGGATCGCCGCCAGTGCTGAAGCCGTATCATGTGATCCCACGGAAACAACTTTCATGGGACCGGTGCGTAGCTCTCTAACCAGATCGTCTGATAAATGGCCTAGTACAGTCCCTGAGTGAACCAATCGTGGAAATAACGAAACAGGTAAGCCGAGGCGGCTCATTAATGGTTCATTCCATTTCACTTCCCCGCTATGCAACAACCCACTGGTGCTTGCTATCGTATACTCGCATGCTTGCTCGCCAGACAGATAATAGTTAAACAAGTCCGGCAGGAATAATAGACGTGTATCAGCATCGGGATTCATTGTACTATCTTTAGAATTGATCCCACTGTCCTGAAGTTCACCGTATAACTGAAATATCGTATTAATCTGCTGAGGTAGTACACCTGACATCGCATATAGCTCTTGCTCATTGACCATCTGTAGCACATCGTTCATCGATTTCGCATGACGTGCATCACGATAATGACGGGGATTGCAGCGCAATCTTCCCGCACCATCAATCAGTCCGTAATCCACGCCCCAGGTATCCACAGCAATGGATTTTATCCGTCCCGGCATACCTTCAGCGCCTTTGCGTATCCCTTGTTTCAGCTCGTAAAATAAACGAAGGAAATCCCAGTACAATTCATCCCGAAGCTGAACCGGCTCATTAGGAAACCGATACACCTCATGTAGCGTCAGTCTGCGTCCATCTAGAGCGCCCCGTATGACTCGACCGCTGCCAGCACCGAAATCAGCAGCAAGTACATATGCAGCCTGATTACTCATAAGAAAGCCTCCTTAATTCAGCGTCTCAACGATACAACGGTCCAAATACATGACAAGCGCGATAATCTGCTCCCTCCGGCTCACTTGTGCCAAACAATCCCCATGCACGCGGACGGAAAATTTCTGCCTCAGGTACATTGTGCATATTTACGGGGATGCGTAACATCGATGCTAACGTAATCAAATCTGCACCGATATGTCCGTACGAGATGGAACCGTGGTTGGCTCCCCACTGATTCATTACCTCATAGACCGAAGTGAATGCTCCAGAACCCGTCAGAGTTGGGGCAAACCAGGTCGAAGGCCATGTGGGATCGGTACGCTGATCCAGCGTGTCATGAACATGCTCCGGCAGATCCACCGTGTAACCTTGGGCAATCTGTAGCACGGGTCCTAATCCCTTAACAAGATTCAGACGAGTCATAGTCACAGGCATACCGCCTTTGGTCAAAAAGTCAGCCGAGTATCCTCCACCACGGAAATACTCAACGGAAGCCGGTCTCCATGAGGTCGCTTTCAGGCAATGCTGCACCTCTTCATCCGTGATATCCCAAAAAGGTTTGAGAACAGGCTTGCCATCTTTCGATTGTTCCCCCGTTCCATCGAGGGCAGCAGAACCGGAGTTGATCAAATGTAAAATGCCCGCTGCAGCGTGCCCTCCCAGTTGATGACCAGTCACACGCTTCACCGAATCAGGGCTCCAATACGTCCGTACGTCTGCGAAAATTTGAGCCGTATGTGTGAGTAGAGACCCAAACAACATCGACACACCGTTTAAACTGTCATTCTCCGTTGCCACAAGATAGGGTGCACGTTTACCATTCCAATCGAACGTGGAGTTCAGTATAGATTCCAGGAAATCTCCATTAGGGGCATGATCCGTCCATTGCCTCTGGCCTTGAAACCCCGAAACAATGGCATGATGGCCCATGGCCTCTTCTTCATATCCAAGCGCAGCAAGTTTCGGATTTCCTGCCATCAGATCACGTACGATTTGCGTCATTTTAACAACCGTTTCCCACTCGTCGTCTTTGCGTTTTCGATCGGACTGAAGATGCTCCGGATTGTTATCCGCTCCTTCATTGCAATTATCCTTCACCCAGGCAAGTGCCCGCTCGTATTCCTCAGGATCATAGATTTCTTCTTCGATCCGCCGCGTCAATTCGCTCATATCCACATATTCGTTTCGCATGCCCAGATATTCCTGGAAAAAAGAATCATTCACGATGGAACCTGCAATCCCCATCGACACCGAGCCAATAGACAAATACGCCTGCCCCTTCATTGTGGCCGCCGCAAGTCCAGCACGGCTGAACCGGAGCAGCTTGTCACGCACATCATCTGGAATGGTCGTATCACCGCCGTCCTGCACATCTTCACCATAGATGCCGAACGCAGGAATCCCCTTCTGTGCATGTGCAGATAGCACGGCAGCCAAATATACGGCTCCCGGTCGCTCTGTGCCGTTAAAGCCCCAGATAGCCGTCGGTATAGACGGTGACATATCCATCGTTTCCGTACCATAACACCAGCAAGGGGTTACGGTAATCGTTACACCCACATTCGAACGGCTGAACAATGTCGCTGCGGCCGCTGCTTCGGCTACACCGCCGATACAGGTCTCCGCGACCACGCATTCGACTGGAGAACCGTCGGCATAACGAAGCTCGGATGAGATCAGCTCAGCTACAGACGTTGCCATACGCATCGTTTGCTCTTCCAACGACTCACGCACACCCTTGCGTCTACCATCTATTGTGGGACGAATACCAATCTTGGGAAAAGGCTGTTGATAACGATAATCCTGATGAGTCATGCGAGAACGTCCTCCTTTTAGTGCATTTCATTAAATGCATGTGGAATTGAGAATATTCTGACTGAACGATGAGCGACAAAAGAAAAAGAAATCAGATCACACTACCTGGTGGACATTTGCCGATAACCACACGCATCGATTTTATGAATACGTTTACATATCTCTAAAAAAATAAACCACTCTCATTAATCATCATGAAAAATAACGAGAACGGTTGCTGTGTTGACTCAAAGAATGAATTTATAAAGATTATTTTGCAGAAATAACCTATCGAACGATTTATCTTAACTGTACTTCTTAAATCAGATTAAGATAGTGCTTAATCCAGCAATTTAAAAACTAGTTAAGATCTTGGAATGTCTTTCAGGGTTATCGGTAACCCTAACTTACCACGCCCCTATGTTGCTGTCAATTACCATTATCCTTTAAAATGAAAGGACTATGCTGTGGAAAGGTTCGATTCCATTTGATTACAATCTATGATATTGCCAAAAAAGCAAATGTCTCTGCGATGACTGTCTCCAAAGTCATTAATCGCACAGGTCGCATCAGCACGGCTACACGTGAGCGTGTGCAGCAGGTCATCGATGAACTGGGCTACATTCCTAACTCCAATGCACGAAGTCTGGTGTTGCAGCGAACTCATATGCTGTCTTTGCTAATTACGGACATTACCAACCCTTTCTATACAACGCTCGCCCGTGGAGCCGAGGATGCTGCGCATCTTCGGGGTTATCGTGTTTTATTTGGTAACAGTGACGAGGATTATCGAAAAGAAAAAGAGTATGTGGAGGCGATCCTGTCGACACGGGTAGATGGCGTACTCTTTGCACCTGCGGGAGATCGCTCTCTCCCCCATCTGCAACAGTTGCAGGCTCGAAACATTCCATTTGTATTTCTGGATCGAACCGTGCCCGGTATCACTTCGGATGTGATTGCCGGAGACAGCCGTGAAGGCGCAATAGAGCTCATACGTTACCTTATTCAACTTGGACACGAGCACATTGCACTGGTCAACGGGTCTTCCGAAGTTTCGACTGCCAGACTGCGTGAGGATGGTTATATCGAAGGACTGCAGGAAGCAGGGATTACACCTGATCCTTCCCTTATACTCCGTACAAGCTATCGTGATTTTAGTGATGATGAAGGGTTGGAACGTTTACTCTCCAGGTCACAGCAGCCTACAGCTATTTTTGCGGCCAATAATATGCTGGCGATTGGAGTGATCCGTCTGCTCCGCAAACGAGGACTTAAAGTACCCGAGGATATCTCTGTCGTTTGTTTCGATGACCTTGATCTGGCTTCCGCCTTTGATCCTTTTCTGACCGTCATTGCACAACCTGCTTATGAATTCGGATACCAAGGGATGCAGATGCTGATTGACCGGATTGAAGGAAAACTGTCATCTGCCGCTGAAACGATGATCTTGTCTTCCGAGCTGCGAATACGTACATCCGCTTCTGTTCCGCCTACTAATTAATGTTATACAAATTTAACTAGAGTTTACGCAGTCTACTCCGATGACCAAGTTCGAGAAAAAAGACAAAAAAACAGGACGTTCTCGAGATGAACTGCCCCCCAATTGTTAGTCATTATCAACAATTGGAGGTGCAGTTCACTCTGGTCATCCTGTTTTTTTAATATGATCAATTTAAGCATTTATTCGATACAAGTGTATGTCTATTAGCTCTCTTATAACGGATAAGTGCATCTCTTGGCGTGATTATCGTTCTGACTGTAGCGCAAGAGCAATCTCACGCACAAGACCCGGAAACCAATCCATAAGCGTTTCAAATGTATGCCCTGCTTGCTCTGCTTTAGCTGTATCCATCGTCCATGACTGGTGCACTCCGAAAGGCGACATATCTTCGTCTACGGTTTGCTTCAGAATCTGAGCCTGCATTCCCGTCACCGTTTCGATTAACTGCATCATCGATGCGAGTGTAATCGCCCCCTTGGACGCGGCATTCACAGGTCCAGTTAACGACACATTACCAAGCCAGGCAAGGAACCTTGCCGCTTCCGTTGAATTAATAAACCCAATCTCGGCAGCGGGATTCGGCATGCCTATCGGTTTTCCTTGTTGTACATGTTTGATATGAAAATGAAGCCGTCTCGTATAATCATCCATACCAAGTACAATAGGGATACGCATGGCCGCTACCGGGAAGGACGCCGTTTGGAAAAAGACAGCTTCGGCAAGCCGTTTGCCTTCACCGTATGCAAAGTCCTCCTTGTTACCATACTGCAGTGGATACGTATATGGATCAAAATCCGTTTCCACAAATCCTTCTCTTGGTTCCCCATACACCGAAAGTGTAGAGGTTAACACATATCTTTTAGTACGTCCGGCAAATGCTTCACATGCAGCCTTGGCTTCATTCGGAGAATAACAGATATTATCGTAGACGATATCCCACTCATCCGACTGTGCAACCTCTGCTACAGACTGAGGGTTTTCCCGATCCATCCGAATTCGCTTCAATTCCGCTCCAAAATCGACCTCCGTCTGTCCACGAGTCGCAATCGTGATCTCGGACTTCCCTTCCCAGATCAGATGATCCACAAGTCGTTTACCGAAGAAACGTGTACCTCCAAGAATAAGAACCTTTTTCATCTCGTTTCCCTCCCATCTTAATCTGTCTAAAGTGAAGGCTTTCTTATCCGAAGCATCGTATGAGCATTACGCTGAAATTCATATGACGTTCTAACTTCAGATAGAAGATAACCCTTTTTTTCCAAAAACACCTTCAGTTCATCCATATGTTCGTAACGCTTGCCTGTCAGATCTACTGTCGGAAAAATACGTACTTCATGCTTTGTGACACGTAACATCTCTAATAACGTTCGAACATGAAAATCAAAATTCAACCGATCTGCATAAGTAAATAAGAAATGTGCGGATAAGGTCAAATCAAACTGTTCATCATTGAAAGGCAGCTCAGGCAATACCGTGGCTACGTAACATTCAGGATGCTCTCTCATATCTTTCACACAATCCGTAATCGCGCGCAGTCGTTCTTGCCTCAACCCTTCAATCGTGCCGAAATGATCCCAGACATACATCCCTTGAACAGCTTGGATCTGTTTCATCGTATGTTCAATATCCTGAAACCCCTTCGTTCCTAGTTCATTCATGCCGTACTGGTAAACGATATCTGACGCTACAGCATGAGCCCCAAGCTTCCGAGCCTGACCACTGAAGGAACATGCGCCTCCAGGGCAATCCAGGATGTTCTGGCCTGCAAGCTCCTCCCTAGTCAGATCAAACATAAGCATGTATTCCTCAAACGTTCTTCCTATAAAAACAATCTGGGACAGTTCCAGACCGCTCTCTTCATGCTGATGCATCTGTTTGCTGCGTTTCCTGTCTCTGATGATGTCTTCCGAATGTTCCCACTCTTCTCCGCTCTGCTGATCGTTCACGATCCTCTGCTCTTCTCGGCTCATCTCGTTCGCTTCCTCTCTTCTAAACTCTCTCGTTTAATCATTGGGGAAAACAAGACCAATCTGTTGCCTGATCTGATCCATGACCTTCATCGTTTGATAGGAGCGTTCGTACGTATTCATAGTGGATTCTATTTTCCCTTGTTGCACCAGATTCACGAACTCCTCCACTTCATAATACATCGCGGGATGTGGCTGTTCCACCGTCAGTACCTCAATCGTACCGTCATTATAACGAATTTCTGCATGTTCCGGCGATCCAATCTTGTCGATGATGATACTTCCGCGCTCACCCATAATTTCGCTAGGTACGTGTGAATTGGCGATTTTGGAGTACGTTACGACCGCATCCATTCCATCATAATTCAGCAACACACTGCCTTGCCCGTCAACGCCGGATTCCAGCATCATGGCTTGAGATTGAACCTGGTTTGGTGCTCCGAATAACGTAATGAGTGGATATAAACAATATACACCCAGATCCATTAATGCCCCATTAGCGAGCTCAGGCTTAAAGGCATTTAACACAATACCTTCCTTGTACTTGTCATAACGTGAAGAATACTGCGAATAACCCGCTATGTACTTGCGAACAGGGCCGATTTTAGGCAAATGTTGCTCTACACTTTTAAAAACCGGAACGAGAGTGGACTTCATCGCTTCCATCAGCAGCACGTCATGCTTGCGAGCTGTCTCAATCATACTGTGTACTTCTGCCGCATTCGCCGCAAGAGGTTTCTCACACAGTACATGCTTGCCATTTTTCAAAAAAATCTCTGCTTGTTGTGCATGGAGTGTATTCGGCGTGGCAATATACACTGCATCCAGCGCATCACTAGCTGCCATTTCTTCCAAATCCGTAAAACGATAGGCTGCTTCATACCGATCTGCAAATGCGTTAGCCTTATCTTCTGTCCGCGAATATACCGCCGTTAGCTGAAAGCCTTGCACTTGAACTGCAGATTCCAGCAGCCTTTCCGTAATCCAGTTGGTACCTACTACACCGAATCGAACCATATTTATCTACCTCTTTCGTCTATGACTGATGTTTGTTATTTGTTGTTGGATATTTGTTCAATGGTTAGATAATAAGATGATCTCTGCTTCATAACCTATCCTGTACATTGTAGCGTATATTTCAGCAGGAATGAAGAAAGAGCTAATCTCATTCCTTCCGTAGAAAGATTCAATACCATGTGTTTTCATTATATCAGTTGAACTTTTCATTTACACAGACACGGAGAGGACAGAGAAAACCTGGAAAAGCGAAGCGCTCGCCTAAAAGCTTTCTGCAAGAAAGCTGCATCGGAAGCATACGCTTATCACCGGATTTTCCCTTTGTAAAAGGGAATTCAAGAAATCTGGGGATAACCGCTACTCTTCAGGTTGTTCTGTCATCGCAGTGTTCCGGGTAAATATCTGTTATTCAACTTATATAGTTACAATATTGATATCTTGCGATTTCAATCCGAAACTTCGTCATTTCTCGATCATGCAGGGTATAATTAAAGCAGAGGTGAATCTGATGAAACCCACAGAGCAACATGATACCCTGCCTTCATGGATTCCCCATGAGTACTGGGAAGCGATAATCCAGAATGATCACACGTACGATGGTACGTTTTTCTACGCGGTACAAACAACCGGTATTTTCTGTCGTCCCTCGTGCAGATCAAGAGCACCCAAATCGGACAATGTCCTGATTTTTCAAAATGCCGAACAAGCGCTAGCTCACAAATTCAGACCGTGCAAACGCTGTAAACCTACAGGAGAACGGGTGCCAGATCAAGAGTGGATTTACGGAATTACGGAGTATATAGCGAAGCACTACACGGAACCATTGACGCTGGATGTACTTGCTGCTGCTAGCCATGGAAGTCCTTACCATCTGCATCGGGTGTTCAAACGCATTACGGGTCAAACCCCGGTTCAATATATCCAAGCGAAACGTATCAGCGAAGCTCAAGCTCTTCTTGAACATACACATTTAACCGTTAACGAAATCGCACGCCAAGTAGGGATATCTAATCCGGCTTATTTCATTTCCGTTTTTCGTAAGCACACCGGATGTACTCCTGCACATTACAGAGAAAGGCATGACAGCTCATGAAGGCTCAATTGGCTTACAAGGTGCCCAAGACATTATTAAACAAAGGCACGGGCTTCCTGAATGGTTACACCCATACCTTGAATCCTTATACCGGTTGTACCTTCGGATGTTCGTACTGCTACGTTAGACAGATGCCTGTCAACTTATTTCGTAAGGAAGACTGGGGAAGCTGGGTTGATGTGAAAAAAGAAGCCTCCGGCATTCTCGCCAAAGAATTGCAGCGAGCCCGTAAGAAAGGAAAAATAACAATATTCATGTCGTCCAGCACCGACCCGTATCAACCCGTCGAAGCTCAGGAACAAATCACACGTTCATTGCTGGAAACGATGCTGATCGAACCGCCGGATTTTGTTTTGGTGCAGACCCGAAGTCCGCTGGTTACTCGTGATATTGATGTCCTGCAGAAACTCGGTGAACGTGTGCGAGTGAGCATGACCGTCGAAACCGATCAAGACGATATTAGGAAGCACTTTACCCCCTCTGCGCCACCTATTTCAGGTCGCTTACACGCACTTAAGCTACTACGGGAAGCTGGCGTCCCGACTCAAGCAGCTATTGCACCTGTATTGCCGAGCAGTGAACAGTTTGCGTCTACACTGAGGCCGCTTGTTCAGCGCGTGTGCATTGATGACTATTTTATGGGTGACGGTAGCGAAGGCAAGCGCACACGGAGACTTGGGATGGAGGCTCTCTATCAGGAGGTCGGAATGCAGCACTGGTATCAGCCGGATGCTTACCAAACGGTTGTGGAGCGAATGCAGACGCATTTTGCAGAACAGGATATCTATATAAGTCAGGCCGGATTTGAGCCTTGATTATAAATACATTTTGCTAAATGTCAGATCAAGCAACGGTAATCTCTGCAGTGTGCACCTGGTGTATAAAATGTTTGATACACAAAACGGCCTCTTTCCCATTTTCTTGGAAAGAGGCCGTTTGTTTCTGTTTACACGTGAAAGAAGTTATACACTTCTTACTGATCCAACGTATATAGTGGCAGGTTCACTGGCAACGCCGCTGGACGTTGACATGTGCTCTGCATTTTGTAAAAAGTCTGCTCATCCGAAGAGTCATGGAAAGCCCACATGGCTTCAAGCACGTGGTAGGCCAGCTCGCCGCTCGCTCGGTGCGCGCGACCACTTTGAACAGCATACGCCATATCCGCCACGCCGATGCCACGCGTATTTTGCTGGTATCCTGGAAGAAGCGGAGCCTCTGTCCATTCATGTTCCCCCATCAAACGATAACGGACTGGGCCGCCAAAAGTGTTCGGGTCAGGGACTTGCAACGTGCCATGCGTTCCGTAAATCTCAATCGGAGGCAATGCACTTCCGCCAAATACATCAAAGCTTGTAATCAGCGTACCGATGGCTCCCTGCTCAAATTGGAGCAGACCGGTGACATGGGTTGGAATGTCAACGGGGATGATCTGGCCTCTCTTTTTCTCACTCGTAATCGTTCGCTCTGTCATCGCTTTACCCGTCATTCCCGCAATGGACTTAATCGGCCCCAGCAATTGAACAAGCGCGGTCAGATAATAAGGCCCCATATCAAACATCGGCCCTCCACCGCTTGCATAATAGAATTCCGGATCAGGATGCCAGAACTCATGTCCCCGGCTCATCATAAAGGCTGTTGCAGCTACCGGCTTCCCGATGATACCATCCTCTACGAGCTGTAGTGCTGTCTGGATGCCTGAACCGAAGAAGGTTTCAGGTGCACAGCCTACAAGAAGGCCTTTGCGTTTGGCTGTTTCTAGTACAGCCTGCCCTTCTTCACGGGTAACCGCGAGTGGTTTTTCGACATATACGTGTTTGCCCGATTCCAGCGCACGTATGCATACTTCGGCATGCACGGCAGGAATCGTCAGATTGATGATCAACTCGATCTCGGGACTCGCAAACATTTCGTCCACCGTGTATACGTTAGGAACGTTGTATGCAGCAGCCTGCTCCTCTGCCCGATTCCGATCCAGGTCGGCGACCGCAACCAGCTCAAGCACCTCGAAACGATGGCAGTTCTCCATATAGATGCCGCTGATCTTACCACAGCCGATAATACCTACTTTCATTGTTTTCATGCCCTTGCTCCCTTCGCCGTGGATCTGATATGTGTTTAAAGTTCTCTTATGGATGTCATGTGAGTACGAAATTGCGAACTTACAGATTGACTGGAATAATTAACTATAGAAGATTAGGTTTGGTTGTCTGCCATACCTGTGTATACCTCTGTTGTTGCATCCGTTTTGCGACTCTTCGCCAGCTCCTTACCTGCGGCTGTCCAGAGGAAACCACTGCGCATCATCTCGGTTACGGGTTTCATATCTACGATGTCTGCATGGTGTCCTAGTGAATTGTAAAATACCCGTCCTGCACCCCAGCGCTTCGTCCATGCTACTGGCATATCGACAGGCCCATTGGCAGCGTGAGGCCCGGATACAATCGGGAAACGGGTGGTTGCCAGCACTTCTACAGCCGGGTCAACGTGCAAGTAGTACTGCTCACTTTTCACCTGAAAATCTTCAATATGTTCGAAAAGCGGGCTGGAGCCTCGCTTCATATTCACCATATATTCGACCCCGTCGTTACCTGGATGAGCTACCCACTGTCCGCCTGTCATAAACTGCCAGTCTACGTTGTTACGGAACGCGTCACACATCCCTCCATGCAGACCCGCAAGACCCACACCGCTCTGTACAGCCGCCGAAACGTTATTCACCAGCTCCTGTTCAATCTGCCCCATCGTCCATAGAGGCACAATCAGATCCAGACCGAGCAATTTCTCTGCGTCCGCATACGACTCCAAGGTGTCAGATACTTCGACCTCGAACTGCTCTTCTTTTAAGATACGCTCAAAAATGGCTGCTACTTGCTCCGGCTCATGTCCATCCCAGCCGCCCCATACAATCAGTGCTTTTTTCATTGCTAGATCCTCGCTTTCGATACATTTTTTTGATGCTTCCTTGGATCTGAAAATCGGAATCGGACTAAAGCTCGTTATCACATCGTTACATCTCTTCAAGAGTTACCCAGCGACGCTCCGTTACCGAACGTTCTACGGCTTCAAGTACTGCTTGGCAGGCAACTCCATCATGGAAGTTTGGCGACGGCTGACGGCCTTCCGAAATAGCGGTTACAAGTTCCAACATTTCATGTGTGAATGTGTGTTCAAAACCAATCGTATGTCCCGCAGGCCACCAAGCCTCGGCATATTTATGTGCAGGATCGGTAGCCAGCACGCGGCGGAAGCCCTGCACATCTTCATCATCCTTCGTGAAGTAGACTTCCAGTTCGTTCATACGTTCAAAGTCAAAACGCACACTGCCCAAGCTACCGTTAATCTCAAAAGAGTTCGTGCTACGATGTCCGGCAGCGAATCGAGTCGCTTCGAAACTGCCAAGCGCCCCACCTGCGAATCTCGCCAGGAACAACGTGGCGTCATCCACTGTTACTTCACCTTTAGGTGCATCTGCACTTGAACTGCCTTTGGCACTAAGACCCGTCATCTCGGAAGCGAGCGGACGTTCTTTGATGAACGTTTCACTCATGCCAATAACCTCCTGGAATTCACCAACGAGGAAACGAGCGAGGTCAATTAAGTGAGCACCGAGATCACCGTGTGAACCGGAACCTGCGACTTCTTTTTGCAGACGCCAAACGAGTGGGAAGTTCGGGTCCAGAATCCAGTCCTGAAGGAAAAACGCACGGAAATGATAGATTTTGCCCAGCCGTCCACTTTCGATCAGATCCTTCGCAAGCTGCACGGCTGGGGAGAAACGATAGTTAAACCCGACCATATGGGTTATACCTGCATCTTCTGCAGCCTGAAGCATCTCGCGGGAGTCAGCTAGCGAAAGCGCGAGTGGCTTTTCGCAGAACAAGTGCTTGCCTTGACGTGCTGCCTCCAGCGCAATTTCCTTATGAGCATCACTTGGAGCATTGATGTCAATGAGGTCGATGTCATCCCGTTTGACCAGTTCACGCCAATCCGTGACGCTCTCAGCCCAACCAAACTGGTTTGCCGCCGCCTGAACTCCCTGCTCATTTCGACCGCATATGACTGACATTTCAGGCTGTAGCGGTGCAGATGGGAAAAACATGGGCAGACTGCGATAGGCATTACTATGGGCCTTCCCCATAAATTTGTATCCAACCATTCCTACACGAAGACGTTTTGACATAATCATTTCCTCCCTTAATAGAATGAAAAAACATGGGTATAGAATGAAAGTACCATTTCATAGAAGGTAACTAACGGATCTGCTTGGCTCTACTCTTCAACATGACGGTTGGAAGAAGCACGAATAATCAATTCTGTGGGTAAAAGGGTTCGTAACGAGTCAAAAGATACTGTAGAATGATACCCTTTCGAATCTCTTGCATCAGCTATGCCACTCGTACCTTGCATCAGCTTGGACACAGCAAGCTCCCCCATCTCGAAAAAGGGAACCCTGACGCTGCTCAGCGCGGGAACAGCCATCTCGGCCGCATCCGAGTCATCATAACCAACAAATGCCGGGAAATCCTGAGTACGTACTCCTCGTTCCCGCAAGCCATGCATTACACCAATGGCCATCCGATCATTCGCTGCGAACACGGCATCAATCTCATGCAAACGATCAGCTATAGAGGCTGACGCCTCAATGCCACTCCGCCTGCTGTAGTTGCCTTCAAATAACAGACTAGAATCCAGCTCCATGCCCGCTTCATGCAGCCCCAATCGCACGCCCTCCAATCGATCCTGACTGTTCGAATAGCTGTCGGGTCCATTCAAAAAGGCGATTCTACGATGTCCCTGATCGGTAAGATGACGTATAGCAAGCCTGCTTCCCTCTACATGATCAGCATCCACTTCCATGAATGACTCATTCGCAAAATGCTGATTCATAACGCAGAACGGATGCCCTTCCCGATCCAGTTGCTGCATGGCCGCCAGCTCATCCTGATCATGTCTCGCACCAAGAATGATACAGGCATCAATTTTCTGTCTACGGAACAAATCGGTATAATTCATAACCTCACCTGCGGTTTGAAACATGACCAGCAGATCAAGGCCGTTATCTCTCGCTTTGCTTCCGATACCACTTAACATTTCCGAGAAAAAATAGGCTGAAAACAGATGTGCCTTAGGAACATATGGCAACACAACGCCCAAATTGCCGCTCTTACTTCTGGCGAAGCTACGAGCAAGTGCACTCGGTACATAGCCTAGCCGCTCGGATGCTTCAAGTACCCTGCGGCGAGTCTCTTCCCTGATGGGTCCAACACCATTTAAAACTCTGGACACCGTCGCTTCGGAAACCCCCGCAAGCTCAGCGACTTCTCTGCGAGAAGCCATGTCCGTCACCTCCTTCAGATGAAATGTGCACGTAAAAATCAAAAAATCATCGAGAACACCCATTTATGTACGCGCGTACATTTTCTCATGCCATGTAACCGTTGTCAATGCAAAAACAACAAAAAGAATAAGGAATTCAGGATTCACCTTTTTCCTCATTCTTATTTGTCAATAATGTAGATCACAGGTACGTACTATGAATTTAATATATAGATGAAGTAAACATTTTAACCATTTGTAATTACGCTTGCTTCTTTGGCAGACTGACTGAATTCAGCCTGTTCCATCTCTTTAGTCAATTTCCGGATCATGCGATCTGATGGCTCGGAGGAAGCCTGAAGCTTACGAACCTTATGCAGTACCTCTTTGTTCGGCAGGAAATGCAGGGAACGAATAAAACGAATGGTTTTCGTTTTGGCACGCATGACAATCGAATCTGTCTCCGCCCGGTCATCTGCAAGATAACGCACGCCGCCAAGAATTTCACCAGGCGTTACTCCCGTTGCGGCAAAAATAACGTCCTCTGTACCGATCATGTCTTCCATCGTCAACACTTTGTAAGGGTTATCAATTCCCATCTGCAAGCAACGCTGGAATTCATCTGCATTGGCTGGCATCAAACGGCCTTGAATCTCGCCTCCGAGGCAGGACAAGGCTGCTGCAGCCAGCACGCCTTCAGGGGCACCACCTGATCCAACATACAGGTCAATACCCGCTTCCGGGAAAGCTGGAGCCATCGCTCCCGCAACGTCGCCGTCACTAAGGAATTTGATCCGCACGCCAACTTTGCGAAGCGTTTTAATCGTGCTCTCATGCCTTACTCGATCAAGGATCATGACCGTGAGATCGGAGATATTTTTATTTAGAGCAACAGCCGCTTTTTCCAGGGTCACCTCAATCGGATCTTCAATGCTGACTTTGCCTACCAGTGCAGGACCAACGGCCAGCTTCTCCATATACATGTCCGGAGCGTGGAGCAGATTTCCTTTTCCCGCCACCGCAATAACGGATAGTGCATTGTTCAGCCCTTTAGCAACAATGTCTGTACCTTCCAAAGGATCAACAGCGACGTCAACCTCCGGTCCCTCCGCATTGCCGACTTGTTCACCGATGTACAACATTGGGGCTTCATCCATCTCCCCTTCCCCAATCACGACCGTGCCTCGAATGGACACGGAATCGAACATGGCACGCATGGCCAAAGTAGCCGCTTCGTCTGCACTATTCTTGTCGCCTCTTCCCATCCAAGGAGCTGAAGCTAAAGCCGCCAATTCTGTTACTCTGACAATTTCCAACGCCAGTTCGCGTTCCATGGTTGCCACTTCCTTTCTGATTTCCCACAGCATAACTTGAAGGTCATCTGAAAATCTATCGCAAATCCATATCAAATCAATCTATAAATAGCGTAGCATCAGCTTTTCTCTGGCATTTCCCTTATTTTTCTATTTATTAGACAAGTTAATTTAACTTGATTTAGGGGTAGGCTTATAGCGCGTATAACTTCCTTTTTTTGTATTAAAACATTAATATTTTTCCCAATTTTAATTATCGTTTTCTTCTCTCCTGTATCCTTAGGAGATTAGTGTTGCTATTCTACACTTATGGAGTGTTGTAACCCTAGCTCTGACTGCCATTTGAGCCAATAGGTCAGATGATTGACCTGCTCATTTTCAGTAGAATCGAAAACGATTTTCGGGAAACAATCTGATGTATAAAAGTTTCAACTAAAATGGAAGTTTGTTCACTGCAACGGAGTGTATCTTCTGTGTCTGAATACAGTTTATAAAGAGTCTATTTTAGTATTAATCAGGACTTTAGCATTTTCTAATACCATAGATGTCGTCTATAAAGGATATCGAAAAATATAAGTTTACATAATATTTATTATGTTCGCATTTTCGTTATTATACTCATACATATTACATATACTACCAAAAGTATAACTTTCTAAAATAAAACATAACTCCCTTAAGTCTCGGATTTTTATCCATAAGCATCCAAACACATAATAAAACAAGACCGGATCAGTTCAACAAGAAACTGACCCGGTCTGCTTGTTTTCGATTAAGGTTCCACACCCCATACCAACTGATCACTTACGTACCCGGTTATTTTGCTGTGATTAGCATATTGATTCCCCGTTGCCATGAAAGAATAATCATCGGACTGATTGTAATTAGACCAGTTATTTTTAGAAAACCGAGCTTGTATCTCTGCACTTTCACCCGGATTCAGCACTCCGGCGTTACTAGTGAACCCTAGTTCAACATAATAGTCAGCGCCAGTTACTGGTGTGTCCAGCTTGACGAAGGTACTGGTAACGTTGGCACTTCCTACACTTGCCCAATCGGACCAGAAGGTCTGTGCTTGCTCACCATCAATCGTATAATAGTACCGTACCTTTACATCACTGAGATGAATAGCCGTATTCCCGGAATTAATCAGCTTGAACTTGGGAGCGATCCCGTTCGTTGAAGCACTCGTATTGCCGTTATACGCCTGAATCGTTAGCTTGCTGTCGGGTGGTACAACAACAACGGAACTGTCGACTACATTCAATTTAAGAACGGCATCTTTACCCTGATCGAAATGAAAAGTCAGACTCGTTTGCCCGAGAGGTAGTGTTGTAAGATAGGCTTGCTTCAGCACCACTGTTGATTCAGACGCCGTATAATGCTGGCCGGAAGCCAGATTCACCCCTCCCTTAGAAATGCCCGTAAGCTGATGTCCGTTCAAGGTGAGTGAAATCGTAATATCCTGCGCATGACTTGTTGCCTTATCAAAGGTCGCACTTTCGGGTGAGATGACCGCACTCGGATTGGGCTGGTTCGCCTTTAGATCCGGCAACTCATCCAGAGTAATGACATAATCGCTTTGATAGAGCGTTTTTAATGTGGCAGCATAGTTGAACGCTTCGCTCATCAGATGCTCGCCGTACCACGGAAGGAAATAAAGCCAGCCCGCTTTTTCCTCTGTCAGATTTTTCACGCTTGGAACAGTATCGTTCTCTGTCATTGCCACCATTTTTTTGCCATTGGTCAAGTTCACCAGCTGATAAAATGTGGACGTGATGGCATCCTCGTTAGGCACACCGGATAATCCATCGTAACGATTGTAGATCGTATTGTATTTGTCAAAGCCCACAAGATCTACCTGATCATCCCCCGGATACCAAGCTGGTGAAGTACTGTAAACGTAGCTGTTGTAAGTCCAGATCAGGTTATGCAGGTCATACGTTTCGGTCAGCTCGGTGTAGATCATATCCCACAGTTTTTTATACACATCTGCTCCAGCAGAAGCCCACCAGAACCAAGCTCCCTCTCCGTTCAATCCGCCGTTTCCTTCTGCTTCATGGTAAGGACGGAAAATAACCGGCACATCATTATCCTGTAATATCTGCAGTTGCTCCGCCAGGTCTTCAATCGTCATCATCACATACTGATACTCCTTCGTACCTGGAATGACAGCTTTTGCGGTATCAAAATTCGTTTCGGTTGGTTTGTAGGTCGCCTCTTTCCAATCGACAAAATCGCCAAGCTGATACGTAGTAAAGTTACGCGGCACATTGATATGCCAAGATGCGGTTGCAATGCCTCCGCGGTTATTCACCCAATCGATCAATCGATCAGTTGTACCATCTTCCCAGCCATACAGCGGGTTGTAGTTCATAAAATCAAATCCCCGGATAGCCGGATATTTACCCGTCAGATCATGTATCCACTCAAACTCCAGCTCAGAATTCCCGTCATTCCCTCCTCCATAGATCTCCTGTTGTCCCGATATGATTTTGTGTCCGTATACCTCCGTTAAATAATTCATTAAAAGCTGCGTTTCTGGTGTAGCCTGAGAATCCGTGAGCACAGGCTGCACATTCAATGGATCAAGATCGGCATAGTCCACCGTGAACGTATCAAAATATGCATAACCCCAACCAGCCTTCAGTTGAATTGTGTTGCTTCCCTTGTTTAATTTGTGAAAACCAAAATCATAATCCGACCATGTTGTCGTATAGGGAAGCATGTAAGAACCTTTCGTTACCCCGTTCACTGCCAAGTATTGAAGTCTGCCGTCCATACTAAGCTCCTGCATATAACGGGTGGAAATACTGTACATCCCCGTTTCGGGAACAGTTACATCTAATGTGATCGTTCCAGATCCCTGCATCCAGACAAATCCGCTTCCCGAGTAACCTGGCTTCGGCTGTCCGTAAATCTGAGTTACCACTTGCAAATCCGAGGTTAATTGTGCATCTTCACCTTCAATCTTAAGCAGCGGGGCATCCGCTTGCGCAGGTGCAGGCAATGCCAGCATACCCAACAACAAGGTACTGACCAGCATGATTGCCAATGCTTTTTGAATCCTCTCCCTCCATCCATTCTTCGTTCCCATCTCCATTCGGACCTTCATTGCCATCTCCCTTTCCATCTGAAATGTGAGAGCGAAATGTGCATAACCCCAATCATGATGGCGCTTTCATATGTAAACATATCATGAGTGGATAAAATTGTAAATATATGGTTATATAGATCAGTCATCACTATATGTATCAAGAAAAAATAATTATTCTATCCCAATAAAACTTTACAAACTCACATTCCGAAAACGCTTAAATTTACATTTAAAAACACTATGTTTTTCACAATCTAGTCATGCTTATGTAACTAAGCTCTTCATTCATCTTTCATTCATCTGACACCTGAATAAACATAACTTATTCTTTTTTTATCCCCTGATATCCAAGTAATCAGGAATTCGGGTGATGTGCCTTTACTTTTGTCCAAGGCGAACTCTTCCACGTTTTTCGTTATGTCCAAAAGGTAGTGACCATCAGGTGACGACACATCATGATATTCGATCGTATCGTTAGGGTATACAACCATAACTTTTACGTTGCTTGCTTTTTTCGCTGGAAACATATCAAACGTTACGGTTGCTTTGTACATTCCGTTATCTCCCCCATAACTTTCGACCACCTGGCTCGTATTTACGACGGCCTCATTATTCTCAATGTAATTTGCAAGCAACATGATCACAAGCAGACTTAACACGGTTCCCAGAAACAAATGCTTTTTCTTCATCATAATCCCCCCACACAAAAAAATAAGAACTTTCCACGGGCAGCACTTGATCTCCACTCGCAGGAAATTCTCTATTATTCTTAATATTACCATAATTTTGTACAAAGCTTAAATCGTGCTACCGCTTCGGATCATCAGGTTTCAGCACCATCTGTTTTACAAAGTTAACCGCTGATCTGTTTACATTTTCTTTTACCACTGTTCCAACCGTTCCTTTAACTGCGCAACGCTCACTTGCCTTGTTTACCGCGCGTATAATCCCGCCATAGCCTGTACAGCGACAGAGATTACCACATAATCCGGTTTCAATCTGCTCCAGAGAAGGATGTGGACATGCGTCCAGCAAAGCCTTGGTTGAAATAATCATCCCTGGAGTGCAGTATCCACACTGAAACCCGCCTTCTTCCACGAAGGCTTGTTGAATGGGATGCAGCTCTCCCTCTTTCTCACCATGAAGTCCTTCAATGGTTGTAATGTCGCTTCCCTCACTTTGATACGCCATCACGAGACAGGCATTAACCGGCTCTCCATTCATGAGAATCATACATGCACCGCATCGTCCGACCTCACAAGAAACCTTCGTTCCCGTCAGCTCTAAGCGATTCCGAAGGATATCGACAAGTCGTGTTTCAGGAGAAACGGACAGTTCTTTTAATTGCCCATTCACTCTAGCACTCCATGTCTGTTCAAGAGGCTGATTCTTCATGATGGCTTCACTCCTTCTGGCAAAAGAACATTTATCCCCTGACTGAGTTGCTCGCGCGGCACGGGGAGCTGAGTTACCCATACGCCTGTTGCCTGATGAATAGCTGCAGTAATCGCAGGTGCAAGTGCAACGGAACCAATCTCGCCAATGCCTCTGGGTCCGAATTCATCTCCTTCCGGTAAATCTTCAATTGCCTCTACTTCCAAATTCGAGTGAATATCCTTGATCGTCGGAATTAAATACGTGTCCAGATTCGCCGTAACGTAGCGGCTCTGCTCCATGACGGCATCCTCGGTTAACGTAAATCCAAGTGCCATTACACTGCCACCTTCAATCTGCCCTATATAACCCATCGGATTGATAACTGGTCCTGCGGCTACAATATGCCTTGTATCCAAAAGTTTGGTTTCGCCCGTCAGCGTATTGACCTCCACCTCTGCAGCAACTGCGGCATACGTGTAAAGGTAATGACCGCCCATCACATTGTCAGGCGTCGTGGGGTAATGAAAAGTGGTGTCAAAAATCCATTCCTGCGCTTCACCCTGCTTTACAAGATCCGTATAAGCGACGACTAAGCGGGGGGCAGAGGTTGAAGAGGAATCCTGTGATTTTATCCATATTCCCTCACGTCCTGTCATGAGTTGCTCTGCCGAAATCCCAGAAAACTGTGATGCAACTTTAAGTAGCTTTGCACGGAACGGGTGCTGCAAGCGTTGCAAAGCCATCCAGGCCATCGTGGTGGAACGAGAAGCCGTACTCGATCCACTATGGGGCACACGGTCTGTATCCCCAATAACAATACTCAGGTCCGATGGTTGGCACTGGAACAGATCACAGAGCATGATCTCCAGCGTGGCCACAAGACCTTGCCCGAATTCCTCGTAGCTGAAGGCCACTTCAATCTTGCCCTCCGCATTCAGCGACAAGCGTCCACCAGCCGGATCCGGAATGCCGTAACCAAGCCCGGCGCCATGCATCGCGATGGCCGCACCTACTCCTCGTTTGATCCATGGAGGAAGTGACGCATCCACCCGAGGATAAAGATGCTTCTGCCATAGTTCCGAGCGGTCCAGGGCCTCCCATACTTGATATAGTCCATCCGTGGGCAGAATACGCTGGTTCAAGGGACCGGGATCATGCTTCTGCCTCAGATTACGCCGCCGAAACTCCCAGGGGTCCATATCTATGAGCTGTGCCAAACGATCCATCTGACCTTCCATTGCAAAGATCGCCTGATTGCCTCCGAATCCGCGAAACTCCCCCGATAATCCATTGTTTGTATACACAGATACCCCTTCTACATCCACATGCGGAATCATATACGGCCCCATACAATGCTCGGTACAGAAGTTTAATACGGGTGCTCCAAGCGTTGCATATGCACCGGTATCTGCCGTAATACGAACCCAATGTGCCTGCAAAATCCCCTCACGGCTTATCCCCGTTTGCATCTCGATCTTCATCGGATGACGCTTCAAACCAACCCGAACGGATTCTTTACGCGAGTTATGCATTTTAACAGGGCGGCCACATTTTAACGCGAGCAGTGCACCATAAGGTTGCACGTTCAATTCATCCTTTCCGCCAAACGAACCGCCAATAGGTGAAGATACCACCCGAATGTCTTCTTCCGGGCAGCCAATAATACGTGCGAGTTGCATACGATCCTTATACCCATGCTGTGTTGCCGCATAGACATGAAGACGACCCATCTCGTCAGGTGCAAACAGCCCTCCCTCTGTCTCCATATATGCATGCATTTGTCGTGGCGTATAATAAGTCTCAGTTACGATATGTGCACAAGAATCAAAAGCTTGCTGGGCATCTCCGCGTTTGATCTCTGTACGATGCAGCACATTGCCTGGACCATGTGGATGCAGTTCAGGCGCCCCAGGAGCCAGTGCGGCAGCCATGCTATCCAGTGGCTCAATCTCCTCATACTTTACACGAATAGCTTCTATGGCGAGCAAGGCTCGTTCAGGTGAGTCAGCCGCAACCGCGGCAATCGCATCGCCTACATAACGAACAACATCTTCACAGAAGACGGGCTGATCCGGGGTCGCAATACCAAAACGGTTGAGTCCAGGTACGTCTTTGGCCGTTAACACCGCATATACACCCTCCATGGCTTCCGCTTCCGATGTATCAACCGACAGCAACCGTGCATAAGGATAAGCACTTCGCAGTACTTTCCCATAGACCATGTTAGGCAAGGACATATCCGTTAGATACTGCAATTGTCCCGTGACCTTAGGAGGGCCATCCGGCCGCAGATGCCAGCGATTTCCACTCTGTTTCCGGTTAAGCAACATGGTGTTCCTCCCCTTTCGTAGCTCCTTTTTTAAGTCCAGTTCTGAATTGTAGATGGCTTAGTTGCCTATGGATGAAAAGCCTGCCAAAGTCCGGCCCCAAGCATATTTCCGGCTGACTGTCTCCTGTAGAGTTCAGTGGCGAAAGCATCCGTATAGGATACAAATTCAGCAACAGCCTGGGTGGCAAGCCCGGCGGCTTGAGAAGCATCTGCTTTTCCCGATCGAAGCCAGTGCTCCGTTTCGGTTAACCTCACCGCTATACCCGAGCCGCCACCAGTAGCTATCGCAACCTGTGTCCATCGTCCGTCCTCCGGATTAATCTCCCCGTGAAAAGCTACCGTGACAAGCGAGGCAGTAAATGCCTCTCTTCGGCCTAATTTACGATAGAAGGAGATTTGATGATTTCGTTCAGGCATGGATTGCTCGGTCTCGTATACGTATTGCTCTGGATCAGAGGACGATAGATTTACTGTAGCGTTCCTGAACGGAATATGAATGGAGATTAATACATCATCTGCGTTCAGCTTGTTATCACGTCCATTTTCAAGCCATAATGCCACGTGCTGTGTCTTCATACCACGACAGGTCAGGAAGTGAAGCTCAGCATCATACACAAGTAGCGCCGGTAATGTATCCCCTATCCCGGAAGCAATATTCCCGCCAATCGTCGCCAGATTTCGAACAGAAGGGGCAGCTATAGCCAAGATAGCCTGATGCAAAATAGGAAACCGGCTTAGCAAAGAATCTGTTGCACATTCCCTCAATCGGGTCATGGCTCCAATCACAATCTCATCTCCTTGCATCGAGATTCCACTGATCTCGGGAATGCAAGCCAAACTAACCAAATGTTCTGGTAAAACCTTTGATGAAGCCTCCCATTGTGTTCGCAATAACGTGCCTCCAGCAACGTAACACCGTGTTCCTTCAATCTGTTCCCTAATATTTTGTAGTTCTTGTAACGTATCTGGCTGCCACACCGAGGGCTGTGCACCTGAGCCGTATCCCGGCAGTACCATGGCTCTCCCTCCTTTATTTCTCCGTTTCCTCTACCTTCCCAATCGTCTTGCTGTGTTCGTACAGAGTCTCGTTGATTTCAGGCTTCCCTCCACATCCGTTCTTCTGCATATTTCAGAATTTGTTGCACTTGCAACTCCGTATCAGCGTCCCAGAAACTCTCTCGCCCTAAAGACACCTGTACACCTTGGTATTTAGGGTTTCGGAGCATTTTTCGTGCCCCTTCATCTCCGTGTAGGGACAGAAGCGGGCCGAACATATGTGAGCGAAAAGCAACCGGGGGTTTACTCCCCTCATTGTCCGTACCCGCAACATAATCAGACAGCGGATTAGAATCCAGTACTGCGGTGACATGATTAATATTCTCTGTCGTTATAAGGGGCTGGTCTGCCATCAGCATCAGGACCCCCTTCGGCTTGTATTCCATCGCCGTCAATATACCGCAACGAATGGAGTTTGCCATACCACCAGCAAAATCGTTACATAATACCATACGCAACCTTTTGTCGGGATTATATGTGTAAGAGAATGCCTTGTGCCATTTGGAAGGTAACCATTCAAGACTATCCTCTGGTTTGACCACACAGATGATGTGATCCAACCGGGAATTCAGAGCAGCCTCCAGTGTCCATGCCGCCAGGGCTCTTCCATCCGGCATCATAACCGATAGTTTATCTCGCCCAAGTCTGCTGCTCTTGCCAGCCGCCAGAACGATACCTGTCGTTTGCATAAGCACCGCTCCTTTTTTCGGTTACTAACGCAGATTTAACAGCCGTTCCCTTACGTCTTACCGTAATCAACTCTGCAACAATACTGATCGCGATCTCCTCTGGCCCATCTGCACCAATGGACAATCCAACTGGACTATGCACGTGATGTAATGGTGGCATCCCGTCGAACAAACGAGCTGTTCGGGTACGTGAACCCATAATGCCGAGATATGCATAGTTGGTGTTGTCTAATAACGCTATCCATTCTCGTTCACGGGGGAATTGATGACTCATTAGGATGAGATAGTCATGTTCATTGATGTTAAGCTGCGGGAAAACTTCCTGAGGAAAACCGTGCACGAGTTCCGCATCTGGAAATCGTTCTGGCGTACACAAGGCTACTCTCCAATCTGTGATAACGACACGGAATCCAGCGGATTGAGACAGTGCGGCGACCGGTACAACATCATTTCCGGCGCCAATGATAATCAAACGTGGTTTGGGCGTATATAGCGAAGTAAAATGTTGAGGAAGATTCCAAGAATTATTCCTAACCTCCAGATCAGGAGGACAGGACAACAATAAATCATTTTCGAAACAATCAGGTTGTTCATTTGCAGTTAAATATTGCTCTTGTCCTGGCTCGGCTGACTTGACTGACTCGATCTTCGAGCAACGATACGTAATGTTAGTGTAATCGTCATTGAACGACCGGAGAAGAGAAACCGCTATTGCCGCATCCGAACATTGTTGCATCTGTTTCATTATGTCATACAGCTCACCACAGATCGGTTCAAGCAGAACAACTACAAGGCCTCCGCAACCAATTGTTTCGCCCCAGGACAAGTCGTCTTCAGGCCTCATATCGTAGGAAGCCAGCTCAAGTTGTTGCGTCTCCAGCACGCGGCTCACCCTGGCTTGCAGGTCACTCTCCAGACAACCCGGACTGATACTGCCGTACATCCTGCCGTCCTCCGTTATTAGCATAGAAACCCCTTGCTTGCGATAGGCATGCCCCTCCACTTTAATCGCAGTAGCAAGTACACTCCGGGTTTCACGAAGGGCAATGGCACACAGATCATGCATCTCCATAGGGCCGCCCCCTCTTTACTATTTGTCCTTTCAACGTTTCTGTTATAACCGTTTCATTAGCCGTGCAATGCATTTATCTGACTCTCGTAATACGATGCTGCGGTCAATAGTTTGTATTTTATGATTGTTCAGCACGATACTGCCATCAATGATGACCGTTTCCACACAGCTACGGGTAGCCGAATACACGATACGGGAGTAAATGTCGGTCTCATAGGACGGGTACGTATGAAAATCATCAAGGTCCAGCAGGATCATATCTGCCTTTTTGCCAACTTCAAGACTGCCTATCTCTCTGGATAGCCCCAACACTTCCGCCCCGCCCATCGTTGCCATGTGTAACACGGTTCTGGCATCCATCACCGTCGGCCCGTGCGGCACCTTCTGGATCAAAGCTGTCATACGCATCTCCTGAAACATATCCAGATTGTTATTACATGGCGCACCGTCTGCACCGATCCCCACTGCAATTTGTCTGTTCAAAAGGTCGGGGATGTCGGCAATTCCGGAGGAAAGTTTCATATTAGATCCGGGACAATGGGTTACTTTGACACCACGTTTACGAATAATCTCCTTCTCTTCTTCACTCAGCCACACACAGTGTGCAAGAACCAATCTCGGGGTGGCTAGACCGATGTGATCAAGATAGACGATGTTACGCATACCTCTCTCGTGTTCGACCAGTTCAATCTCTCCACGATTCTCGGAAGCATGGGTATGCACCTTGACATGATATTTATTCGAGAGGTCCCGAACTTCCATGAGCAATTGTTCTGTGCAGGATACAACAAACCTTGGACAAAACGCATATTGAATGCGGCCTCCACCGAATCCGTTCCATTTTTCTAACAAATCAACACTCTGCTGCAACGAATCCGCCGTATCCTCCCGCAGAGGCTCAGGAACCTCATCACCATGATCCATCATCACCTTGCCTGAGATGACCCGGATTCCACTCTGGGCCATCGCTTGAAAAGCCGATTCCGTATGGTTCACGGTCTCCATATCCAGAATGGTTGTTGTGCCGCTAGAGATCAATTCGCCCAGTCCAAGCATTGCCGAGTAATACACCGATTCCTCGTCATGTGCCGCTTCTAGCGGCCAGATGCGTTTGCGGAGCCAATCCATTAGTTCCATATCGTCCGCACGTCCGCGAAACAACGTCTGGCATAGATGAATGTGGGTCTGGATAAAGCCGGGCAGTAATACTTTCCCTCGTGCATCAATAACTTGATCTGCCAGGTTCTCATCGATATGCACTGCCATGTCTTTGATTTTGTTATCTTCGATGAGAAGATCTCCCGTAAATACTTCCTCTTCTGTATTCATCGTGACCAATTGCGCGCCTTTGATTAAAATCGTTCCCATCCCCATCTCCCCTGTCCCGTCCTGTCTTCTCTTCAGCTTCCCCGGTACGTGCTGTATCCCCCCGGTGCTATCAACAAAGGGATATGATAATGGCCTCCGGTATCTCTTACGGCAAAACGAATAGGGACTTCGGTCCACAACACATGTGTGATATCCGTTTGAGCATCTTGTGCAAAATAGGGTTTCACATCAAAACGCAGTTCGTATTCGCCCACTTCCAGCTTTCCTTCTTGAAGCAGAGGTTCATTCAAACGTCCATCCGAATTGGTCAATGATTCTGCCATCTTCAGGGCATTCCACTCGTTTCCTGACCATTTTATAAAATAGAGTTCAATTCTCACTCCTACAGCAGGAGCCCCCTTAGATATATCCAGTACATGTGTAGTAATCCGGCCTGCATTCGGCTGCATCAGGCATTCACCTTCGATCTATGTTTATCCTTTTTCTTCAGATCACTTCGCACGCTCGGTCATCCATTGTTGCAACCGAATTGTCGCAATTTTAAATACCTCATTTAATGCCGTTACGAATTCTTCTTGCTCGTTTCTCTCTAGCCGTTGTCTTATGGAATCAAAAATAGATCCCTTCGTATGGCCCTTCACCGCTAAAATGAACGGAAAGCCAAATTGCTTTGTATACCTCTCATTCAACTGCTTTAGCTCGTTATATTGTTCCGGCGTTAATGAATCCAGGCCAGTACCAGCCTGCTCCTGAACCGAGCTGGTACTCATTCTGATGCGAGCACCCAAATCCGGATGCTTTCGGAGCAGTTCCAGCTTCTCTTTATACTCCGAGTCAAGAACTTGTTTCGTCATAACCTGCATCATCTCTTCCCATGAACCAAAAGGCCGAAGACCGGCAGCACGCTCTGCAATCCAAGCAGACTCTTCAAATAACGAGCCAAATTCTTTCATAAACCGTTGATCAGACCAGCCGTTAACGAGATGTATAAGATCATCCATGTGATAACCTCCGGTCTCTATTTAATTATTGTTCCTCATTCTATTCACTGACTCAGAATACAGCAATATTATTTACGTGATTTTGTAAAATAACATAACATCAAACAAATGAATTGTTATCCGCGCACGGAATCCGACTTTTACACTTGCTGTGTATGTCAAAAAACCGCACTCACCAATGAAGGAAGTGCGGTTTAATCAATTTTAATATAAATTATGGCCAACACTCTAAGTCTCACTCATATCACGAGCATTATAAACACAAGAACACATGATCACATGAGCACACCAATCATACGAGCAGCAGTGATTACGTACGAAGTCTTACAGGCGCTTTATCTCGCACGAATTTACGGAAGGTAAAGACCAGCTTTAATTTGAGCAGATCATTCGTCTTTTTGAAATCCATTTGCAACAGACTGCCGATCTTCTCCATACGATAAGTTACCGTATTGCGATGCACAAAAAGCTGTTTGGCGGCTTCATTAATTAATCCGTCATTTTCAATAAAAGACTCTAGCGTGCTCATCAGCACCTGATTGGGATCACCGTCTCTGGCAAGTAACGGTTCGAGCACTTTATGACAATAGTTCTCCATGATCTGTTCCGGCACATGCTGGAATACATAGGCAAATTCCAACATCTCAAATTGTAGTGCCCGATCCTTCATGTCGAGCCTTTGGGCTAACTGACGTGTATCCAGACACTCTTGGTATGCTTCACGTAGTGAAGTCGGCTCATGTTTCATTTTGCTTATCCAGAAACGAGGACCTGGCGCACCTTTGGCTTCTTGAGCTGTGAGCACATCGCCAAAGCGATTTAAGAGAAAGGCGGACAACTCCTCACCATAATCTCGCCCGGTCGGACAACTGTAGATGGATAGGATTCCTTCTTTCATCTGAAAATGCTGAGAAGCTGTGAATTGCATAAGGGGATTGTACTGCAACTCACGATGAATCTGCTTGAGCAGCTTCCCCTCAGCAAAAGCATTGGGTTCGAGCGTGGTTAACACACACTGATACGTCTCTTGAAATAGGTGTACTCCCTTATTTTCGCTCAAAGTCATGAGCTCCTGCATCGTCAATTTCTGATCCATATATTGCGTCAGCAAGGTTCGCATTTCATCCTGAACCGTTGGGTTGATATGTTCGCGGTAGGTCATATCCATGTAAAAGGCGAGCACATCCGCAGCTTGCTGGAACAGTTCCTCCTCCGCTCGTAGAGACAAGGCAGAATCCGTGTACACCAGCAGGAAACCCAGTTCCTCGTCTTTTTGTTGAATCGGGACTCGGTGACAGCTCCCCTGATTCCATTTTACCCGGTGCATGACTGATTTCCAGGGCCAGCCTTGCGTGACTGCATTGTCCGACATCACGTCATCGTTCGCATAGAGCACATGTCCGCGGGAGCCGATGACGGCAATCGAATAATTGAGGATCGTGGACATTTCGGCAAACACATTGCGATGTTGTTGTTGCTGTAAGGCAAACTGCATGAGTTTCTTTTGCTTCTGAACAACTTCATGCAGTAGCCGATGGCTACGTTCATGTTCCGCTTTAAACAAGGCATTCATCTGGTCAGAGAAAGTGAATTGGAACGGAAGCTCCAAAAGCGGTAGCCGAAGTCGATTCGCTTCCTCTACTATGCCTTGGGGAATCGAATCCCAGAACCGTCCAAGCTTGATGCCGATTCCCGCGCATCCACGTTCATTCAGCCGTTGCATTAATCGAAGCGTATCTGTTTCACTATCTTTGATCATAAAAGCGGTCGTAAACAACATTTCTCCAGATTTGATCCAATCTGCAATATCAGGAGCGTCCATGACGTTGACTGACTTCATCATCCGTGAAGTCCCTTCCCGGCCCGCAATCAATTTGGCTTCAGACAGCGGGTATACCTGCAAAGCTTCTTTAACGGTAAGCTGCATGGACATGACCTCCCATATATTTAACACAAATGTGTAAACAAATCGTTTACAATGACCTTTAGGCTTCATAATCCCACCGATTTCGAAATGAAAAATAGAGAACCTTTAATTGTTTGTTAAGTATTATAACATCAATTTCCATAAAGAAACTTACATGAGAAAAAAATAAACCTATGTCCTCAAGGCAGCATCATCATGCTGTCATGGACATAGGTTTGAAACATTTTAAATAAATATTTTATGCTTAACATTAAACCCGGCAATGCGGAATCGTTCAAATCTCCATTTTTTCGTGACTCATCCATAATTTCATACGGGATAATACATCTTTGATATTCAATGGTTTACTGAGATAGTCCGTGGCTCCGGCAGCGATACATTTCTCCCGGTCTTCTTTCATCGCTTTTGCTGTGAGCGCAATGATGGGAATCTGGGTCAGGCCAAGTTGCTCTCGAATCCGGCGGGTGGTTTCATATCCATCCAGTTCTGGCATCATGATATCCATAAGAATAACATCCGGTCTAAGACCTCCCTGCTCTAACAGCTCCAGACATTCCGTTCCATTCTGAGCAGAGGTCACTTGCATACCGTATTGCTCCAGTGCATTTGCAAGCGCATATACGTTACGAATATCATCATCCACAACAAGAATCTGTCGATCCTTGAATAACGATTCCTCCAAAGGCGTTAGCAAAATATCCATATTCTTCTGTTCCGGCTCCATCTGAGGCGATGAAGGGACGATACTTTCTTTTACTTTAGCATCAACTGCCTCATAAACAAACAGTCTAGAACTTTGCTCCTCCTGCGAAACCTCGTGACCTTTTCGATACAACGGGAGAAACAGCGTGAACACACTGCCTTGGCCCAAACGGCTCGTTGCCGAAATTGAACCGCCAAGTAATGAAGCCAGCGATTGAGAGATGGACAGCCCTAGTCCCGTACCGCCATATTTACGAGCTGTTGCTCCATCAGCCTGTTTGAATGCCTCAAAGATCTGGAGAAGTTTATCCTCCGCAATACCGATCCCCGTATCACTAACGGAAAAAGCAATGACTTCGGTTTCTTGACCGGCGTGTTCAGGGTCAGTCAGACGCACCTGAGAAATGGTTAGTGCCACTTCCCCTGTGCTGGTGAACTTAAACGCATTCGAGAGCAGATTTCTAAGAATCTGGTGCATCCGCATTTCATCGGTTTCAATCGTAGCCGGAAGAGGACCTTGTAGCTGAATACGAAAATCTATTTTTTTCTGTTCAGCCGTTTTCAAGAAATACTGATTCATCACTTCAGGCAACGTGTCGAGGTAAACATCATCAAATTCCACTTCCATCTGTCCAGCCTCAACCTTCGACAGATCGAGAATATCGTTAATCAAGTTAAGTAAGTCTTTGCCCGATCTGTGAATAACGGCTGCATAGTTCTGCTCCTCACCGCTCAAATGATGATGTTTGTTTTCCGCCAATATCTCGGACAGAATCAACATGCTGTTCAGAGGTGTGCGCAGCTCATGCGACATATTAGCCAGAAATTCGGATTTGTATCCCGAACTGATTCGCAGCTGATGCGCAGTTGCTGCAAGTTCTTGGACCGCATTCTCAGCCGTGCCCTTCTGACTCTCCAAGCGTTCATTTAACATATATAACTCTTCCGTTTGCATCTGCAATTCTTCTGTCTGAGATTGCATCTCCTCGGTTTGAAGTTGCAACTTCTCGGATTGTGCCTGTAACTCTTCGTTCAGTACTTGCGATTCATCGTAAAGGTGCTGTAGTTCCATCCGCGTAACTGTAGAATGAAGCGAAACTCCGAAAATGACCGTTAATTCCTTGATCAATTCCATGGTCTTCTCGGTTAATGGCTTCATGGAAGCGAGTTCTACGACAGCAACGGTCTTTCCTTCAAACAGGATGGGTACAACGGTAAGCGAACTCGCTGAGGCATGGCCCAGACCTGACGAGATGCGAATGTAATTCTGCGGTAAATCATTCATTCGTAACACCCGCTGCTCAATCGCACTTTGACCGACTAACCCTTCACCAGGGGCAAGTGATATTTTCCCGAGCGAGCGTTCCTTCTCCCCATCTCCTGCATAGGCTGCCACCCGAAACAACCGATTGTCCTTCCAGTAATACAACACGCTGTACGGAATCTCCAACATCGTTGCAAGTTCACTCAGGAACAAACGTGATAAACCTTCTAACGTGGTAGGGTTTTGGAAAAGAGTAGCAACACCTGTAAGTTGATCCTTCACCCGGTTTTGCTCCTGCACCTCATCCAGTAGTTGATTCGCTTCATGTGCGAGATCAGCGACTTCATCCCGTGTTCTTACACGTATCCGCTGTTTGAGGTTACCGCCTCTGGAAATATCGCTAATCGTGTGCTTTACCTCTTGAAGCGTTCTAACAATGTTGCCTGATACAATGAAAGCCGCGGCGATGGATAGTGCTGCAATCAGACCCCACAAGGTGTACATGATTGTCAGCAAAGTTGAACTCCGGTTCGCCAAATCCGTCACCCTAGCTTCTGTAAGCAAAATTTCGGTGTTGCGGAAGGTAGCCAGCTGGGAGCGAAGCAGATCGATTTCCGTTTTCCCCGGATCGGACTGAAAAAAAGCGAGAACCTTATCTTGATCGCCTTCCTTCTTGAGCTGTACGGATCGTTCACCAGCAATTTCAATCCAACGGTTGATATGGGATTTAATATTTTGCAAGTTTTGCTGTTGTGCCGGATTATCGCTAATCAAGGCGTATAACTGATCGTAATTCGTATTCCACTCGGAAAGACCTTGATCATAAGGTTGCAGATAACTTTCCTTTCCGGTAAGCATGAACCCGCGCTGTCCCGTTTCCATATCGAGTACGTTTTTCTCAATCGCGTTGGTCAGATTATGTACGTCCAGATCATGATGACTAATAAAATCATTTTCCTTCTGCAACACATCGATTTGGGCCGAAAGGATCAGTAGTACTACACCAAATAAGAGCACAACCACAAGATAGCCCAATACAATTTTGGAGCGTATCGTAAATCTTCTCGTTTTAGACAACGTGAAACCCTCCAAATATAGACGAATGCTGAATCGTTGCATGAAATCTGTTGCATTAGTATTTTATATGTATAGATATCAGCTGACAAGAAAAATATGTGATTACATAAGAAAAACGACCTGCTTTGCAGGCCGCTTTTCCGGGACTTTATTCATAGATATTTATAATTGACACAATATAGGAGTTTAAAATCAGTTTAAGCCTTTGGTGCAATCATTTTAGCCGGGTCTACATATTGATCGAATTGTTCCTCTGTAAGAAGTCCGGTTTGTAACGCAGCTTCCTTCAGGGACAAACCTTCTTTATGTGCAAGCTTAGCAATTTTAGCTGCATTCTCATATCCAATATGAGGATTGAGTGCAGTGACCAGCATAAGCGAGTTATCCAGATTGTGTTTGATCTGATCCAGGTTCGGCTCAATACCCACAGCACATTTGTCATTAAATGCAACGATGGAGTCAGCGAGCAACTGTACAGACTGCAGGAAGTTATAAATGATGACAGGTTTGAATACGTTTAGTTCAAAATTACCTTGGCTTGCCGCGAATCCAATCGCCGCATCGTTACCCATCACTTGTGTCACAATCATCGTGATCGCTTCGCTCTGTGTCGGATTCACTTTACCTGGCATAATCGAGCTGCCCGGCTCGTTCTCAGGGATACGAATCTCACCGAGACCGCTACGTGGACCGCTTGCGAGCCAGCGTACGTCATTGGCAATTTTCATCATATCCGCTGCAAGCGCTTTTACTGCACCGTGAGCATACACCACTTCATCATGGCTGGTCAGAGCGTGGAATTTGTTTGGCGCAGATACGAAATCTTTACCTGTATGTTTACCAATCTCCTTAGCTGTAAGATCACCGAAGTCAGGATGCGCGTTAATTCCGGTTCCTACAGCCGTACCCCCAATCGCAAGCTCCTTCATGTACTCTACGCTTTCGCGGATCATACGTTCACTCTTACCTAGCATAGCTTCCCAGCCGCTGATCTCCTGGCCAAGCGTAATCGGCGTTGCATCCTGAAGGTGAGTACGTCCAATCTTAATGATATCCTTAAACGCTTCCACTTTTTCCGCAAAAGTCGCTTTCAACACCGCAATCGCTGGCAACAACTGATCCTCCACCGCAAGAACGCCCGCGACATGCAACGCTGTTGGGAAGGTGTCATTGGAGCTTTGCGACATATTAACATCATCATTAGGATGCAGGCGCTCTTCTTTGCCTTTTTGCTCCAGCAGTTGGTTACCCAAGTTAGCAATGACTTCATTCACGTTCATGTTGGATTGAGTACCGCTACCCGTCTGCCATACAACCAGTGGGAAGTGATCATCAATACGTCCTGCAATAATTTCGTCAGCAGCATAAGCAATCGCATCTGCTTTCGCCGCTGATAATTTGCCTAATTTATGATTACTGGCCGCAGCACTTTTCTTCAAAATGGCGAGAGCTCGCACCAATTCCATCGGCATATGCTCGCGTCCAATAGGGAAATTTTCCTTACTGCGCTGCGTCTGAGCGCCCCACAGCCTGTCGGCTGGTACTTTCATTTCGCCTAACGTATCTCTCTCAATGCGGTATTCCACTTGCTTGTCCTCCTCCAAAATGTTGGTCTGGGTCTCTACAAAGCTTGTGTATCTCGTCATATTATACATGATTTACGAGCAGGTTTTCACCTTTTCGACAAAATTGTAAGCGTAGCGCAAAACAGAAAGAGTCGTGAATGAGTTCAATTCGCCACATTTCTATTTTTGTGCCGCAATGGGATATAGACGGCTAGTCTGTTCAAACAATTCACCTGGTTGTAATCCAACGAGACCACTCTCTTCTGCGGAAATCCCTTCCAAATTCGGAGCATTAACCAGATTCATCTGTGGTTCCGGACAGAAAAATTCATTGCAGGCATTGTTGTTCCAGATCATCCAATGTTTATAGGACGTGCCTACATCGTACACCAGTTTGTCTCCTGTGCGATGATCTGTCAGTTCCATGTAATTGCGGCCATTTTGCGGCTCGGCGGTATAGTGGTTATCCATCGCTGCAAAAAACGGACTAACTCCGCCCTGTTTAAGCTGCTCTTCCTCCGGTGTAAGCGGTTGAAATTGTCCTGTCGGTAGCGAACGCTCGTTTAATTCACGGCGCTGGCCAATCGTCACTTTGGCTGTATAATCCGAGGACTGACTGTCCGGAGCAAAAGGAACTTTAATTGCTGTATGGAAAGCAAACAGGTTCGGCATATATTCTGTGCCCGTATTGTTCACAATTAACTGCTGCTGCAGACCATGACTGCTCAGAGAGTAACGAAGCGTTACACTGAAGGTGAACGGCAAATATTTGTAAAAAGCATGGCCTTCTCCAATGTTTTGGCTGAGTGTGACATAACTCTCCAGATCATTAGAACCGAATCCCTCAACTGTCCACGCCACATCATGCAAAAATCCGTGCAAATGGTTGCCTGTCGCGGGTTCATTAATCGGTAGTTGATAGACTTTTCCATCCCAAGGGAAACGACCGTCTTCATATCGATTAGGAGGAGACAGAATCGGAATACCGTACACGGCAGGAGCCGCCATGAATTCATCCATCTGATCCTGATCCGGTTCGCGCAGGTAGCTGTATCCTTTTTCCGTATCCCGAAAAGCTACCAGGTTCGCGCCAACGCTTGGAATCACCGCCGCTTCAAATGAACCAAAGCGTAGCCATACCGCGGGAATACCGCCAAATTGCTCTTCAAACGCTGTATTCTGTTGTGTCATCGTTATATGTACCTCCTGCATACTAAGGTTATATTATACGGCTCGACTATATCATGATTGCGCCTAAAAGAACAATCTGAGATCGAGAACAAATTAAACAGGCAAGCGCAAAACAAAAAGACAGCTGCACGATCAGCTGCCTTGATCACTCTTTGTTGGTCTTCATCGCTCTTCAACTCACTCACGAGTAACGGTCTATGTTTTCTCATTCTACATACTTACCCTGCTTGGGTACCGTATCTTCTTCAAAATGCATGTCGAGATGCCGGAGTGATTCATGTAACATCTCCCCGCTTAACACATGTCCATGCCCTGTCACAACCGTTCTCGGCTCCAGTTGCCTGATACGCTGAACCGATTCATGCGCTGCCTCCCAATCCGTTGTAAAATACGCCGGAGGGCCGTGTAACTGTTTGTCCTGAAGCAGAACACTCCAGAGCGACTCCTGTTTGACCGAGACAATCGCATCACCCGCAATCAGTAATCGATCTGCTTCGCGGAACAAGGATATATGTCCCGGTGTATGACCTGGCGTATGAATCCAATTCCACCCCTTTGTGCCGGGCACCGTATGATTTTGGGGTAGACTAAATATCCGATCATCCAGATTAATGGCTTCGTTCGGATACGTAAAAGACAACTGCGTCATGAGGCCTCCACCCACAGAAGAGTCTGCCGGAGGATAATTTTTCAAACCTGTGAGATAAGGTATTTCAAGTGGATGCGCGTACACCGGCACTCCCCAGAATTGCTCCAGTTCAATTACCGTTCCCACATGATCAAAATGACCATGCGTTAAAATAATGGCAGACGGCGGACCTTGAAAACGCTCGGTTGCCACATCAACAATGTGATTCGTGAATTTTGACATTCCTGTGTCCACAAGGACCCAGCTCCTGCTTCCCGGTTTTCCAATGAACACGACATTCACAAAAAGGGTACGCAAGCTCAAAATATCAGGAGCAACTTCCTCTACGCTGGTCATTCCTGATGTAATCAGATTGTCAAATGCCATTCACGGTTACCTCCCATCAGGCGAATTGTCTCTCTGGTTTAGTTCATCTCGTAGACTTCCCTTTTCTGGAATATCTATTCGGAATCTCGGAAATAAAAATAGACGGCGGACACCCTTCCCAGGGCACACACCGTCTAGTATAGTCAGGTAACTCGGACAATAGAACAAGAATATTTACTTTCCATTAAGCCGGGTAAGCATCCAAGGCTGCATCCAGCAATTGATTGTACAAATCATCATCATTTTCGAGCAACTCGTCCATTTTCAGCAACTCTTCCTCATCACCCGACTGTTCCGTGAAGTGCAAGCTGTAGTCCCAGTCCTTACCGTTCTTGCTCATAAACGTAATTTCATATACGGATTTACCACCATCTGTTTTGAACACCGTGCTACCTACGAAACTTTTTTCATCCTCACGACGCATTTCTGCGCGAATAATTTCAATACTCACTTTTTATACTCTCCTTTAATCTCTCGTTTAAAGCCTCACTTCAATAAATCTTCGATTCAAGCGTCCAAAAAACTCTCTTTTGGTGCTTTTCTCCAACTTTCTGGCAAAGCTGTTTGGTAATTATTATTGGTTAATTGTACAATATATATCGTAGCAACGTATACATTATTCAATGAAGGCCCTATGCTGAATCCTCATTAACTTCAAAGAGGACTATAATAGACCGCCAGCTACGATATTCATATCACATTGGAGGAAAAAATAGCATGAACAATTTTGAATCGAATCTGCAACAATATGCTGAACTGGCTGTCAAAGTAGGTGTCAATGTCCACCCTGGACAAACATTAGTTGTAAATGCGCCAATCACGGCAGCTCATTTTGTACGATTGATCGTTAAGGCTGCGTACAACACGGGTGCAAAACTGGTCAAAGTCAACTGGAGTGACGAAACGGTTACTCGACTTCACTATGATCTGGCGCCGGATGAGGCATTCTCGATCGAACCAAAATGGTTCGCAGCTGAAATGACAGAGCTTGTTGAAGAAGGCGCGGCAATCTTGCATGTCATCGCGGAAAATCCGGATCTGCTGAACGGAGTGGCACAGGAGCGCATCGTAACCAGTCAGAAAGTGCGCGGCAAAGCGCTGGAGAAATATCGTGCCTATCAAATGGCTGATAAATTCAGCTGGTCCATCGTAGCTGTCCCTTCTCCTGAATGGGCTGCTAAAGTATTCCCGGATCTGCCTGAAGCACAGCAAGTGGACCGCCTGTGGGATGTTATTTTCAAAACGGTACGGATTGGTGAAAAAGATGCTGTCGCTGAATGGAAAACTCACCTGCAGAACCTTGACTCCCGCGCAGATCTGCTGAACAGCAAAAAATATAAAAAACTTCACTATACCGCGCCAGGTACAGACTTAACCATCGAACTTCCAGAAGGTCACATCTGGGTATCCGGAGGCAGTGTAAACGAGCAAGGACATGTGTTTATTGCCAATATGCCTACAGAGGAAGTATTTACTGCACCGCTGAAAACCGGTGTGAATGGTACTGTTCGCAGCACAAAACCGCTTAGTTACGGTGGCAATCTGATTGACGGCTTCTCCCTCACATTTGAGAATGGACGCATTGTTGATTACACAGCTGAACAAGGACTTGATGCACTGAAGAACCTCGTCGAAATGGATGAAGGTGCACATTATCTGGGTGAAGTTGCCCTTGTTCCACATCAATCTCCAATTTCGGATACGAACATTCTGTTCTACAATACATTGTTTGATGAGAATGCATCCAATCACTTGGCGATCGGAAATGCGTATGCTTTCTGTCTGGAAGGCGGCAAGACGATGTCTAAGGAAGAGTTGATCGAACATGGCATGAACTCCAGTCTGACTCACGTTGATTTCATGATTGGTTCCGGTGAGATGAACATCAATGGTGTCACTTCGGAAGGTGCGGAAGAACCGATCTTCGTGAATGGAAACTGGGCATTCTAATATGCTCCATGCATAGAGAGGAGATTTCTCCTCTCTTTTCCTGTGTCTGAATTGTACTCATATTTAAAGATTATGGAGGGACATTCGATGTTGAGTTTTGAACAAAAGCTGGATCGATACGCTGCACTCGCTGTCAAAGTTGGGGCAAACGTGCAACCGGGGCAGATTTTTGTCATCAATGCCATGATTGATGCAGCACCACTTGTGCAACTACTGGTACGTAAAGGATATGAAGCCGGGGCCAAACAAGTTATCGTGAAATACTCCGATGAAACGGTCAACCGTCTTCGCTTTGAAATGGCTCCTGAGGAGTCCTTCGATGAACTTCCCAAGTGGCATGCGGCAGAGATGGAGGAACTCGCAGAGAATAATGCCGTTTTTCTGACGATTTTATCTTCCAGCCCGGATCTGATGAAAGGCATTGATCCGGCTAGAATCTCGGCGAACCAGCGCTCCTTTGGTCAGGCGATGGCTAAGTATCGTCAGTATCTGCAAGCTGATAAGATGAGCTGGACGGGTATTGCTTGCCCTTCACCGGATTGGGCGGCCAAGGTATTCCCTGATCTCCCACAAGCAGAACAGATGAATCAGCTCTGGGATGCGATCTTTGCCGCTGTACGCGCGGACGTTGAAGATCCAATCGCTGCATGGGCACAACATATCGAACGTCTGGAGTCACGAGCCGTGGCGCTCAATAACAAGAAGTACCATGCACTGCATTACACCTCCCCAGGCACAGATCTCACGATTGAGCTCCCTGAAGGACATATTTGGGCGCAGGCTGGTAGCGTAAACGCACAAGGAACCCCTTTTGTAGCCAATATTCCTACGGAAGAAGTGTACACCGCTCCAGCGAAATACGGTGTGAACGGCACAGTGGCGGGTACCAAACCACTAAGTTACGGCGGTAGCATTATCGATCAGTTTACCCTCACATTTGAGAAGGGTCGGATTGTGGACTTTCATGCAGAGGAAGGTCAAGAAACGTTGGAACGCCTCATCTCCATGGATGAAGGTTCTCATTATCTTGGTGAAGTTGCGCTTGTACCGTTCCACTCTCCAATCTCAGAAAGCGGCATTCTGTATTATACAACGCTGTATGATGAGAACGCATCTTGCCATCTGGCAATTGGCAGTTCGTACGCTTCCAATATCGAAGGAGGCAAAACGATGTCTCCCGAAGAGCTTGCGGAACGCGGTATGAACTCCAGCATCACTCATGTTGATTTCATGATGGGGTCACCAGAGACAGACATCTATGGCATTACAACGAGTGGAGACCGTGAACCGATTTTCCTGAAAGGAAACTGGGCGTTTTAAAAAAACTTTTAATTTATATTGAACAGGCAATTTTGCTGCCATGGATTCCATGGTTTGCAAGATCGTCTGTTTTTTCTTTTTCAGCAAACATCAAACAGGGTCGGAACTCCCTCTTTTCAGGACTGTAAACAGGTCTATCGGACATTGTAACGTTTCCATAATCTGTTGTAAAATGTAATGATACCAATGTTTGTGGACTGTTGACCAGAAAGGAGAACACCATGGCCAATCGGCTCCAGCTTTTACTCGCATCCGATTTTCATCAATTAGGACCTGTACTTCAGGAAGAGGTCTATTATGAATACTACAATATGGTGTATGGATTAATCGTATATATCATTAAGGAACGTACAGCGGCAGAAGATATTATTCAGGAAGCATTTATTAAAATCATTAAAAACAAACCCCTCTTCGAAGACGAGGTTAAACTTAAAGCCTGGCTCAAAGTAGTCACCCGGAATACCGCAATAAATTATTTGAGAAAAAATAAAAATAACCGTAACCAACTGGACACGGACAGTGTTTTTATAGATATAGAGACGATGAATCAAACCGCTGTTTCGGTTGAAAACATAGTTGAGACTCAGATGATGCAAGAATCCATCGAGCGTTACCTTTCTCAGCTGAAGCCGGAATACCGCGTTCTCGTTGAGTTACGGTGGAAAGAAGGCTTTTCTTATCGGGAAATTGCTGAATTATTGAGCACCACAGAAGACATTGTGAAACAGCGATTATTCCGGGCACGTGGTAGTATCAAGAAGAAATTACATAAGGAATGGGGTGGAAGCATTGAGCAAAGGCAAGCTAGATAAGCTTGAACATCAATTCGATTCAGGTCTTGAAGATGAATACTTTGATGCAGCGTTTGAGCAGGCATTTGATGAAGCTTTCCAGCAGGCTACCTCTACCCCTTCCGCCTCCCGTACAGAATCCATGCAGCATTCCTGGCAAAAGGTACATAAGGAGATCGAAAGAATTGGCGCACGTAAACGTAAAATACGCACCTTCAAGCTATCGGGCATCGTGGCAGCTTCTGTGACCATTGGAGCCGTTATTTTCAGTCTGCCCTCGGGAACACAAGCCGTATCTCCTATTGTTCAATCGATCAAGGATTGGAGTAATGGCATGAAATCGATCATGGTTGAGGATAAGTCTGTAAATCTGAGTCCCGATCCCTCAACTGCCAAAACACCGCCACCACCTGACCTTGAATCGAGCACAATTATCCATGATGAAGCGGAAGACATTCCTGCCTTTGAACTCAACAAACATGTTTTCCGCCCCGTTGCGGTTACGGAAAAGATCGCTCGTGATGGATTTATCGGTGAATTTATTATATCCAAAGCCATTCCTGCCCGTTTTGACAAGATAAAATATGAACTCGTACTGGATACAGAGAATCCCGTCAATCCTGACAACTATTACGAGTCCGATATGATGAGGGTGAAATACTCCATCCAGGGTAAAAGTGATACAGACGAGCTTATCCAGTTCGATTATGAATACGTTAAGCCAGGGCAGTCTCTTGAGAAAACATCACTGCAGAAAAGCACTGTTGTGAAGCTTGCAGATGATAGTGAAGCACTCATGTATGTGGGACCACCCTTCAATTCTATTCAGTGGATGACAGGTTCTCTAAGTATGAGTCTGTTTGGAACCGTGACTGAAGAGGAGATGATTGCAATCGCCAACGATTTTCTGGAGCAAAATTCTCCTGCCAAATCAAAATAAATTAAAACAATACACTAGGTGATGTATGTGTAGACTGATCCGATGTCATCCCATCATGAGCAGTATGAACACTAGTGACACGATAATAATAACCGGATGTGATCTCCCAATCCGAATTGGATCGAAGAAGATTCGTTTGGGTCTGTGTTGAGGAGCTGCCTGCGAACGTTACCCAAGCTGTTCCTGTCCAGCGCTCCAATCGATAATTCACAGACAAGGTTTTCATGTCTTTAAATGTTCTAGTCGCTGTTTTTACGATGGCATGAAGTCCGTCTCCGCGTGTTAATGTACAAGTCGCCTGATAGATATTTACGGGTTTGGCAGCCCTTGATTGGGGGAAATACTCCTGAGGTTCGAGTGGCGGCGGAGCAGTTCGCGCTCCCGACGTCACGTTGATGATCGGACTTGCAACTGCGGACGATTCTGTAGGCAGAACAAGAATAACTGGCGCAGTCAAAGCCAGAATCAGACCTACTTTCAAGATTGGTGTACGGCATATTTGTCTGCCTCGTCTTAGAATATTATGCATCTCCATTCCTCCTCATTTCTATTTTAATTTTTGATGTAATCTATTAAACGGACGGAATGGATAACTGGTTTCAAAAAAATAAGGACGCCCGATGGTTTAATCGGCAGCGTCCTTTCATCATTTTCCGGATTAACAAAAACGATGAAACCTAAATTAATCCATCTCGTATGATGAAGAATAGGCTTTGTCCGGCGGAATCCTAAATCTACTTTATGCAAGTAACATCATCATCGTCTAATTACCTGATTCGAACGATTTGTTTATTCTCTATAGCATATACCTGATCGGCGACGTTCTCGACCAAACGAGCATCATGTGAGATGAAAATAATTGTGCCTGCATAACTTTTCATTAAATGCTCTAGTGCCTCCATTGCAGGAAGATCAAGAAAATTACTCGGCTCATCCATAAGCAAAATATTGTATCGGCCAAGCAACAACTTCGCCAGCTGCAACTTCATCATCTCGCCGCCACTTAATACCGCCAACTGCTTGCGCACATCATGCGGAGAAAACCCTAGAGATGCTAATACAGCTCGAATCTCCGGCACTTGATAGTCACAGTTCTCCTGTATGAATTCGATGACGGCCTGATGGTGGTTATGTGTGTATGCTTGTTGTGCAATATAACCGATCTCTGCCTTAGGCGATATGATGATGCCCTGTTCACGGTTCAAGATCATGTTAAGCAACGTTGTTTTTCCTGCACCGTTCGCACCTGTCAGCGCAATCTTACCCCCAAGAGGGAATTGAAAAGACGCGTTCTCCAAAATGACAGTCTCACCAAATACTTTGTTCATCTCATTTCCTATAATCGGAAATGGATTGTGAAGTTCTAACGCATGACTCTGACGAAAGTGAATCGTACGATTCGCCTCCGGTGCTTGGACATCCCCTAACGCTTCAATGCGTTGTTCCATATTTTTAGCGGCTTGATGAAGTTTCTTCTGTTTACTCCCCACAGATTTCTGATGAGCAAGTCTGCCACCGTGATCAGAGCTATTTTTCCTTGCAGTCCCTTTCTCTTTCTGATCGACTTTCCGAGCCTGATTCCTTTTTTCAGTTATCGCTTTTTCCAGTCGTTCTCGTTCATTCACATATTGCTGATACTGGATTTCCTGCTTTTTCTGGTTTTCATTCTTCTGAGCCAAATAATCGGAATATCCACCCCAATACTCCGTAATCTTCCCATCCTTCAGTTCCCAAATTTTATCAACCACTTGATCAAGAAATTCCCGATCATGACTGATAACCAGCAACGCTCCCGTATAAAAAGAGAGCTGATGGATTAAGAAATGGATTCCTTCCGAATCGAGATGGCTCGTGGGTTCATCTGCAAAAATGCCGTGCACTGAACTGGACAAAGCCTGAGCAATTTTCAGCCTTGTTTCCTG
Organism: Paenibacillus sp. NN59; assembly: GCF_057597225.1. Taxonomy (NCBI): domain Bacteria; kingdom Bacillati; phylum Bacillota; class Bacilli; order Caryophanales; family Paenibacillaceae; genus Paenibacillus; species Paenibacillus sp. NN59. The sequence goes on from NZ_CP199678.1 coordinate 3,676,537, forward strand.
TCCGCCACTCATCTGCTCAGCATCTAAGCGGTCTATTCCAAGCTTACCCGCTAATGCATAATCCACTTCCTCTTGTTCTCCGCTCTGCTCCATCTGCGGGATATAAGAAAAACTGCCGTTCCTCACAACTTTCCCATAAGATTCGGGAATCTCACCCAGTAATACTTTTAACAATGTGCTCTTGCCCGCTCCATTGGCGCCAACCAAGCCGATCCGGTCATATTCATAAAGTTCCAAATGTTCGATATTGAATACCTCACGACCCGCATATTCCACAACAATCTCTTTTGCTTTAATTAACATACTCATTATAGGTTCCTCCTTCAAAAATCGCAGTTTTCACGCTCGCAGGATGACCTGCGATTTAAGAAAGGGATTTTATATAAAGAAATACCAATGCATATGGTTCATAAGCCTCCTTTCCTTTTTAGCTACCCATTTTGGGGGGGGATAATAAAAAATGCAGATTTGAGTCCACTGTGGACTCAAATCTGCATTACTCACGTATAGAAGACACTTCGAATCAGCATAGCACAAATAAACTACCCCATTCGAAACCTAGGTCTCTCCATACGTAAAATAAGCAAATCAAAAAAGCCCACGATTGTGGTAAAATCCGCTTTTTTTGACCTGCTTATCGAAGCCGTATGGAATGAATCATAGGAACGAGCCTCCTCTTCTTTTATTGAATTGAATAATACCATGAGGTTCTTCCAGCGTCAACCAGGCACAGAAACTTGTTAGGGAGCAATCAAAAAAGCCGCTACATAATAGCGGCTTACATGTAAGGAACTTTTCAAGAACTTTAAAGAAACGTCGGTATACTCTAAATCATGAACTTCATGCTCACTGAGAAGCTATGCCCCTGCATCTTCAACGAGCATTTCAAGCTTCAGCACATGTACACGCGAGATTCGTTTGTGTTCCGTCTCCTCAATAATAAACAAATACCCATCATATTCAACGGATTGGCCAATTTCAGGCGGAATCGCATCCACTCTGGAATATAACCAGCCGCCAATCGTATCGTAATCCGTTCGATCCATCTCGATACCGAATCGTTCACTAACTTCTTCAATCAGCATTAATCCGTCAATCGAGTATTCCATCTCATTCACTTGTTCAATGGTCGGACGTTCCTGATCGAATTCATCCTGAATCTCACCAACAATCTCTTCCATGATATCTTCAAGCGTGACCATGCCGGAGGTTCCCCCGTATTCATCGATCAGAACAGCAATTTGTGTTTTGCTACGCTGCATACGCTTGAGCAGATCACTAATTAACGTCGTATCAGGCACAGCCAGAATCGGACGAATCACGGATATGGTGTCTGTTAACTGTGAACGCATCAGATCCTTAATGTGAATAAAGCCGATAATATGGTCCTTGTCTCCGTTATATACCGGATACCGGGTACGCATGCTTTCGCTCGCAATCTCCATATTTTCCAGCATGGACTGATTGGCGTTGAGACAGATCATTTCCGTCCGCGGAATCATGATTTCACGGGCGGTTGTATCCGTAAAATCAAATATATTATCAACAAGTGCTAATTCAGTGTTATCAATTAAACCGCTCTTATTGCTTTCTTTCATGAGAATACGTATTTCATCTTCACTATGCGCTTCATCCAGTTCTGAAGCAGGTGCCATCCGAAACAATCTGAGCAAGGCATTAGCCATGCCGTTCAGCACCCAGATAAACGGATACATCAATTTGTAAAAGAAGGTCAGCAGTGCCGCAGACCACAGTGTAATGGCCTCTGACTTGCGGATTGCCATCGTTTTGGGAGCCAGTTCACCCAGGACAATATGCAAAATCGTAATAATGACAAACGCAATGACAATCGAGATGCCATGCACATATACCGGACCCAGTCCAAATGCCGTAAATACAGGTTCCAGCAGTCGTGCAATGACGGGCTCTCCCAGCCATCCGAGTCCAAGTGAAGCTAACGTAATGCCTAGCTGACAAGCTGACAAATACGCGTCCATATTACGAATAATGTTTGACGCATATTTCGCATTTCGATTACCCGCTTCTACTAAAGCCTCAATTCGGCTACTTCGCACCTTGACCATTGCAAATTCTGCCGAGACAAAGAAACCATTCATTAATACCAGTAAACCAATTAAAAACAAACTCATAATACTCGGTAAGGGGTCACTCAAATGTTCTTCCTATTCGCCGTTATCGTTCGGCAAATAGGTCCACCTCCTTCGAAAATGTAGGATATTAGCCATTCTGCCGTTCATATGCAATTTCAACTTCCCAATGCTTCCACCTCCTGCTGTTTGCGCCATAATAACATGGATATACTTCTTTTATTATATAATTCTACACTACACAGTCAATCCGTGTCCTATGACACCTAAAAGGCAAAATCGACAAAATTCGTTCACAAAAGTAGTGATTTCGCTGTTTTATTCACATTTTATGAATACAGGAAGTCCTTTAAATCTCACATAGCATCTTTTCAGCCGGGTTCCAGCGCCAAGTCAAATGATGACTCTCAACATGTAGGCCACCGACCCAATATTCATCCTCTCTGAAGGTAGTCCAGTCGACTTCACCATTCATTACCTGAACCCCGAGTTCCGTCAGAGACAATACAGCATCACGAAATGCTTGATCATACTGGTTATACTTCGGAAAACTTGCCGCTCCTGTCATACGGATAAGTGCAGCCGGCCCTTCCGACATCCGCTTCAGATGTGCCCAGTATTCCAGATCACCCATGCCGAGCACATGCAACTTATCTCCTACCTTACGAAACAGGTCGTACGGACGATGAATACCTGCTCTGATGGTTTCCAATGTGGTCTGTTCAATACTACCCAAGCCATTGGTTACGGAAGGCAACCTGGACAGATGCGCCTCGAATGCTGCTTTTGCAAATGGGAGTTCATTCATTCCGGACTTTAAGTATTCTTGATGCAACCAAATGTCAGATGAACTGTACGCTTCCCAGAACTGTTTGCCAGCCTGAAGTTCCTGTTTTTCAATGACATGCCAGTTGCCTGACAAACTTCCGATCTGCTTGGGAGTAAGCTGTCCCAGTCCTCTGAAATGCTCTACCTCGAGGTACGAATCGATGCAAAGGAGATTCAGACGTATGTTCTGTAGATCTTGTCCGCTAAAATAATGCAGCAAATAGGATAACATCGTTTGATCATAAAGGTCATACTCGAACCATAACACAATCTCTTTATACTGCTGTAACGAACGAAGCTTCTCATCTAATGACTCAATCTGCAAATACACCTTCTGCGGTATGCCCAGTTCCTCTTCCAGTACAACAGCACGATGCTGACGTGCGCTCCTGTCCGCCATAGCTGTAGTTACAGGACCATACGTGTACAATTCTCTCCAAACGAGAATGTCTCCTTGTATACCGCTTTCGCGTAAGCGATTGGCCGCATGATCCCCATTCATAATATGCAACATGCCTTTTCCTCCTTCATGAAGTTCATTGAACACGGATGCCAGATTTCGTATAGGCAGTGAACGCTTGAGTTTTGTTCGGGCATCAAACAGCCTTTTCTTTAATGCAGATACATTCACATCAAGAAAGTCCGATATTTCTTTGAGCGTGTAGCCTTGAAAATAAAACAGCTCCACCACAACTTGCATCGATGATGGCAACTGGGCAATTGAACGACGTAGCGTTTCCTGCAACTCCTTCTGGATCGCTTGAGCTTCTGGGTTACGGGTCTGATCTTCTTCAAGGAATACAGTCTCTACTTCTTGCATAGGAACCACCGAATGCCGCTTGCGTCTGAGCCAGCGATAACATTGCCTTTCAACAATGATTTTGAACCATCCCGGAAAAGCTTCCGGCTTCTCCAATTTGAACAGATTGGCAAATGCTTCGGTAAACGCCTCCTGTACAACATCTTCTGCGCCATATGCATCCTGTAACTGCTGATAGGCCACGGCAAGTGCCATTCCTCGAAAATGCGTCACCAGTTGTTCATAAGCTTCCGTTTCTCCCTGTATTGCTCCTTCAATCCATGATTTCAATACCGCGGACTCCCTTCATCTGTCGTTCATTACTGTCTGAACTTGTATATCTATTGCTTCACTTTTGTGTTCTCATATGTAAGTGCCTTGAACTCTTGATTAGGTTACTTTATTTTCGACTACAAATGCAAAAGCCGTCCTGTCTGCAGATGTGAACTGCATTCAGGACAGCAAGGATAGACTTATGTGTTGGTATTAACGGAGAATTAACGTCTGCTTGGCGCTTGTGGATAGTTGCCAACAACGCCCGGATATTGATACAGCAATGGCTCATCAAACGTTGCATAGTCGAAGTTAACCATCAGCAACATGATTCTTCTGCCTGTTTTAGGATCACTGATAATGATGTGGTCACGTCCAGCTGCTTCGATAACCCCTTGGAAAATACGAGCATTCCACTCTTTGTTTCCTTCGTATGTCATGTAGAATGTACCGAATTTACCCAGGTTCAAACGCAAAATATTTTCAATGTACGATTGCTCAAACTGTGGAGCTGTAGTGGAAACGACCGTTCCTGACGGTGTCATTGGGCTTCCGCTGGATACGAGTGGCGGTACGCTGGTGGAGCTAGGAGATACCATGCCAGGTGATACCATGCCGGGTGTTGGTGCCATCGACGGCATGCCATTACCGACTTTATAAGATGTTCCCTGAACTTGAGAATTCGCTTGTGCCCCCAATACGGAGTTGGCTTGCTGACCCATAGTTTGAGTTGGTTGATAAGGTGTGTTAATCACGATAATTCCTCCCTGAATATGAAAATTGGTAATGGATTAATAGACGTCCGGACAGTCTTCCCCGGTTGGACTAAAGAAACAATGCGCCTTGAAACGTCCCGTGTTGGGCTGGTTATACCACGTCGCCGGGCAATCTCCAACCGGCCTAAAAAACCATAATGAGTTGCTCGCCGGCCAGAAACGTTCCCCGTTAATGACCCGTTGTGCCAGCCGAATCTCGGATTGTCTAGCACGCTGATAGAAGTATCCCTTCTGCGTGGACTCAAAGCCCCCCGGATTCTGAAAGACCATGCGGTTCATATCACGAATATTGCCAAAGTCCAGACAGTCTGCCAGCACACGATTCACGCCAACATTGCCTACCAGTAGCATTCCTTGCTGCCCATCTCCCTCGGCCTCTGCCCTCATCAATCTGGCCAGCAATCTGACGTCTTCCGTGTTGGCCTTAATTACAGCCATTTACTGATCCCTCCCATGCAGCAACTGTTCATCACCGTACATCGTATTGTGCAGGAGCCTATTCGGTGACACTATTCCAGATTTTTTCCATAAAAAAAGCCCGGAACCTCACGCAAGGTGAAGTCCCAAAGCCTTTTTATAACACAAATTAATTTTGCTATGCTCCTGAATCCGTTAAGGTTTGGCTTCGATCCAGTAATCATAAGCATGTACCAGATTGCCCTTGTAAGCCTTGTATTTAGAGAGCAGGTCTGGCAGTTTGATGAGCTGACTCTCCATCTCCTCGGCTCCTTTTTCGTGAAATGAAATATGTGTACCTTCAAAATTTTCTTTCATTTCGACGGAAATGAGCAGTCGTTTACCCAGACGATCTGCAATCTCCATTTCCTGACTTACGACTGCAGCGATCCCGTTAGAGCCTTCTGCAGTGTTACGGAATGCCATCAAGGATACATGATCAAGCGTATCAATCATGAACTCGGTAACTGAGATATCCTTACCTGGTAGCGGGTAGGTATCCAGCCACACCGCAAGATCCGCACTGGTTTCAAGGTTGCTGTCTTTCTTCGTTTCTTCTTGGAAATAGGCGATATTCGATGCCCACTCGGTCAGCAACGTATTCCGGTTAGCCTCCCATTCGGGCAACGTATACGGCTCGATATCCAGATGGATGCCCTCGAACCGCTCATCCGGTTCCACTTCGGCATTGTAGTTTTTCACATAATCGATCAGTCGTTTGATCCGAGGACGATTCTCCTTTTTGCCCCAGATCGGATGTCCACCCATCGCATGAACCTCGATTCCCTGAGCTTTCGCTCTTTTTACAAAACTGCGATAACTGGAGTAGCGCTGATCCAGATCAAGCCGTACGTATAACCAGTTAATCTTTTGCTGCTTGGCAAAAGCCAGAATGTGATCGCCGCCATCATCCGTCACTTGTGAAGCCTCCCAGATATAGGTGCCGCGAATTTCAGGTGCACTCGCAGGAGGGTTCACTGGTTTCTCTGGCGGTGTCTGTTCTCCTGGCTCCAGTTCCCCCCAATACGTCAAATCATGGACAGCTGAACCGGCATAGGACTTATGTTCCCGAAATGCAGTTGCGACCTCTTGGAGCGCATTCTCCAGCTGCGCTGAGCCTTTACCCGCAAAACTGGTAAACTCTTCACCTGGCATCGGCTTGGTGTTTACTCCCACGGTAACACTTGTCCCGCTCGCGTCTGCCCACTGCATCTCCTGTTCAATTAAACGAATAATTCCGTTACTTCCTTGTGCATTATCCCGGTAAGCAAGCAGGGTCACATGGTCTACATTTTGAATAAACCAGTGTGACAATGCTTCGTTATCTGCATCATCAGCTGTACGATCACCCTTGACCGTGTATGAATCGAGCCAGAAAGGCAGATCAACATGCACGGCTATTCCGCCATCCTGTTTGGCCTGATTTAAAACCATTTTCATATTACTGATCCAGGATTGCACCAATGGTTTGGCGTCTTCCTTCCATGCAGGCAACACGTATGGTTTAACATCCAGATGGATTGCATCAAAACGTTCACTTGCTTCCACAGCCTGATTGTAATCCTGCACCCATGAAGTTAATCGAAGCATCGGACCCTCGCGGCCTTGAACACCCCAGGAAGGGTCGCCACCCAGTGCCTCAATGGCAATACCTTCACGATCCGCTTTGGCAATAAATGCTCGATACACCTCTTTGGATATGGTCGTGTCTACGTTTACATACAGCCGATTAATCTTATGTTTAGCCGCATTTTCCAGCAGCTCATCTCCTGCACTCTTAACAGACTGTGCCTGCCATACCCAGGCAGCCCGTATATCCACATCTTCAGCTGTAGCAGGTGACTTGATCCCGATCATTATCATTCCTCCGATCAGTAATAACAGCCAAAATACTTTCCGGGACGTTTTCCCGAACATACACTCCCTCCATTCCTGTTCTGTTGTAAAATCACATTCATTATAGCAACCGACTTATCAAAAACAAATAAGCCCAAGTGCTTAACTTGGGCTTATTCCAGCTTCGAGGGATATCGAAAGACCGGCTTCGGGGCGACGTCCCGGTTCTAGTCCTCATATATCATTTTTCGGGTCATGCCTCCATCAACTACGAGATTAGTCCCTGTGACAAAGGTATTAGCAGGGTCGGACAAATATAGACAGGCCCTTGAAATATCCGATGGCACCCCCACCCGACCGGATGGATGCTGCTCGTGGTCTTCCGCTTTGAGTTTGGACACATCTCCAGTCTCAATCCAGCCGGGACTGATACAATTGACCCGAATTTGGTCCTTACCAAGTGAGACTGCCATCGCATGTGTCAGCGCTGTAATTGCACCTTTTGATGCGGCATATGCCTCGCTATTCGGCTCAGACATTAGTGAACGGGTCGAAGCCATATTTACGATGGCACCGCCATGTTCATTTTTTTTCATATGCCGGGCCGCCTCCCGACTTGCCAGAAAACAGCTCCTTACATTCGTATTGAGCACATCGTCCCATTCATCCACCGTTAGCTCATAGGGCGATTCCCACCTGGACACTCCAGCATTATTCACCAATACATCAACCTGTTTGAACTCTTTCACTGTGGTATCGAATAGCTGCTGAATATCTTGCTCTTTCCGCACATCACACTGCACAAAGATCGCTTCGCCGCCCTCATTGCGGATCGAAGCCGCTGCCGCTGCTCCCTCGGCTTCCTGAACATCGGCAAGCACGACTCTAGCCCCGGCAACCGCATAAGCTTCTGCCACACTTCGTCCAATTCCCTGAGCCGCTCCCGTGACAACAACAACTTGATCTGTAAATGACATGACTATATTCCTCCTCTGGTTAGACTCTCTGTTTAATTTGATGTACTAATTACCTTGTTCATTTCTTATCGATTTCCACTAACTCTATACTAATATACAAACACGTTCGCCCCTTTAAGAAACGCTTGTCCCCTAATCCGTCAAAAAAAGCTTACGCCATTCGGGCGCAAGCTACTCCATTTTCAACTTCTTTTAACCTCGTAAACGTTCAGTGTACAGACGATTCGTGCGTTCAAATCCAATATACCGGGTTCCCTTGAAGGAGAGCCGTCCTTCATCCCCTTCGGCACACATACCATACTCTTCACCATTCACTTTGAATTCCAAGCGGTCACCGCTCTCTACTTCAAAAGTGACGTAATACAACGTTCGTGCGGCATTTGTGGTGCCGGATTCGGAAGGCGACTGGCTCATCTTAACCCGTCTGCTAGTGATGCGAGAGTGTACAGTCAGCAGAGGCTCTGCATTGTTGCGCCCCCACCTCCATACTTCTTTGCCCATTGATAACAGCACGATACCCAGAATCAGGACAAATGCCACCGGAAAGACGGTTCCAAACAAATCAAACATCCAGGATGATTCAATGCCCATGTCTCTCCCCTCCGTTCATACTTGGGACAGCCGGAGTCTTGACCCGTCTTCTGTAATGTATATGCGGACGAACACAGAACTTGTTAACCTGATGAAATATTTACATCGTATATCTCAGGTGGAGCACCGATTATATTTTGAACATACTCAGCCATGCTTCAACCGTGCTATAGCGCAATTTATTACGCAGATTTATCTAAAGAATCAGGTTTGGGCTCAATCACGATATAGGAGTTGCGAGTGAAAGGAAGCCATGTGTTCCATAACGACTCCAGTTCATCTATACTAATCTTCCGATTGTACTGTGCTTCATCACAATTTCGCTTGAAATCCAGAGACTCTGCCAGATAAAAATGAGTTTCATCATACCCGACAACAGGCACAAAGTGCAAAAATCGCCGGTCCGAATGAACCCTGATGAACAGAATGACAGGCACGCCGCGGCTGATCTGCTTTCTTAACGTAGTGACATTACCACGCAAATACGTTGCAGAATAGCCGAGTTTTTTGAAAAACACAATTATCGCTTTAGGATAAAAGGTGCCATCCAGTAATTTGCGCGGATACCTCCGATAAAGCTGATCTCCTTCGGATTCGATACCAAAATGTCTTAACACATATGCACTGGAAAATGCAGCACATTCGACGTTCTTCTGTACCTCCGTCCTATTGAGGGACGAAATGAAGTATGTAGAGGGTATTTTGACGCTGTACATATGATCTTTCTTTGGAAGACTATAATAGCGATAAATTAACCAGATGATTGCCAGCCATAAGATCATGTTGAATATCATTTCGAACCTTCCTCCTGCCAATCACTGGACAATAAACTGTACGTCACAATGTTCTCATAATGATCATATAACCACTGAGCCTGTCTGGATGTGCCTTCGTTTATAACTTGAAAAGGGAGCATGCGAACCCTCCGATCATCCATATATGTTACGTTCTAAACATTTTCGTCATCGAGACATCCAACTTTTCTACCAGTTCGCTCTGACCCACTCTTCAATCTGTTTTGCCGCTTCCTCAGAAGACAAATCGGTTGTATCCACCGTTGGCATCGCCGGGTCAAAGGCTTTATCTGCGTTCTGCAACAACCAGTTCGCAAAATTACGATGATCTTTAATCGCATTCTCGTCCCAGCCCCGTGCCTGCAACCGCATCTCACGCGTCGCATCATCACAATGCAGATTGACGTAATGAATACGATCAAATCGTTCAATATAGTTGGAAGATGCAATATTTTCGGGTACCATCGTGCCGCATAGAACGGTACCTCTTCCGCTTAACGAGATGCTATAAGCAACGCGCAGCCAATTCTCTTTGGCAATCTGCCAATCGACATTGTTGATGATATCCATATCAAAGACGTCAAATTCAGGCAAAAGCTTGCGCACATGGGATGACACCGTTGTTTTGCCCGTACCGCTCGCGCCTGTGATTACAAATAAAGGTAGTTTACTCATTAGAATATTCCTCCTGTTGTCGTCTTATAAGCTCTAATCTCGCTGTGAATCGATAGAATGCCATTCCTCAGTCCTTAGGCCGTACATCACTCGATGTAGAAATCTCCCATTCAAAAACTCATAATCTCGTAGCTCACCTTCACGTTGAAAACCCAGCTTCTCGGGTATAGCACGACTTCTCCGATTGTCCGTTGCCGCACCAATCTCCACTTTATTTAATCCAAGCTGCTCAAAAGCGTGCTCAATCAGTACGTTGACTGCTTTCGTGATGAGTCCATTCCCCTCATATTCCTGACCAAGCCAATAACCAATCTCAGCCTTCCTGTTTTCAAGGTCAATATCACAATATCCAATCGAACCCGCCAGTTCACCTTGGAACCAGATCCCTAACCAGTATCCTTCCTCTCGTGCGTAACGCAGACGAGTTCGTTCAATAAAACCGGCTGAATCCTCTTCAGTCAAAGTCATGTCAGGAATCCTGAGCCAGGCTCCGAGATGTTCCCGGTTACGATCAATTAATCGGAATAACGCTGTAGCGTCATTGGATGTAAAAAGCGAAAGGTACGCTGTATCTGTACGGTCTAAGGCATGTTTAAACATAATTAATCCTCCCAGATGTTTATTCTGAATCCTCCTTAATCTGCTACCAGCCAGCTTCAAATCTTAAATCGGTCGATATTCCCCTTCGAAATGAAATTGGTAGTCATCACTGATCCGAATGTATCCAAGAATACAGTCACCTCTGGATCTGTTCACGATCCCCGAGTAGTTGTGATTACCCACGTTTCCTTCTGCGACGAGTAAATAATCGCCCTCACAAGACACAACAATGCCAATGTGATCATGCGAGTCGTCAGACAGCAGTTTTTCATATACGACCAAGTCACCTCGCTCTGGCTTGAAACCATCTTCCTGATCAAGATAGAAAAATTCATTTTCAGGTAACCTGGCCCAGTCCAGCCACGCTCCAACTCCAGCTAAACGATACGTCCGGTTGGGATAACGAATAGGCAGCTTAATGTCAACCTGCATACAGCAATGATACACAAAAGCCGCGCACCAATTATCCTTAAGTATCGTGTGAATATCGCGGTCCGGCCAATACTGGCAAATCTGCCGAAAGTGTTCATCCTCTGGAACTCCGATAATCTTTTGTTTGGCCAACTTCTCTGCAGCATCAGCAAGGGCTGAGCGTCTTTGTTCACAGTAATCCTGTTTTTCTACCGTTGAGCCTGTGGAATCCATTTCATCCACCTCAACCGTCATTCCAAGCTCATGCAATATATGATGTAATCTGACCTTCTCCATCCTCGCCTTCGTTAAACTCTGTCTTACAGGAGAGAAGTTCATATGTAAATGGATCGCATCTTTTAAAATCTCTTCGTACGACCCCTGAACCTGCTGACATGCCTCTTGAACAAAAATCGAATTCAGTATGATATACAATTCTTCCTCACTGAATAGCTGTAAACCCCGGAGTAGCTGCCTTGCAGTATCTGCGCTATTAGGACCCGGGAAAACATTGATCCCGGTTCTGTAAAGGTAACATCCGTGAAGCAAACCTGTGATCGCGGCCAGTTCCTGGTTTACTCCTCTTCGAGTCGCAAGCAAGGAAGCGAAACTGGACACACCAACAAGTTGGATCCACACCTCTTCTTGACCCGGGAACCCTTCGTGAGACATTCTGCGAATAACACGTGACACTTCGTCTATTCTATTATTTCGGGTTCCTATAGTACCACCTGTGTTCATCTCATCGCAACCCTTCAACATTCTTGTGCGTCATCCGGCTACTCGCAAAAGCAAAGTAACAACTTCGCAGAGCCAAGCAAACCAACTCTACAGCAGCTGCTTTTTCAAATCCATCCGTATGTACGTTTTCTCGTAACTTGAACCATCTTCATTGTAGTAAACAGCCTGTTTGGAGTAAGGTTCAGAGATGGCATGATAACCGTGCTTCGAGATCAGCTTGATCATTCTGGGATTTTCGACAGGATCAACGCTCACAAACATTTCGCTATAACCCAATTCTTTCGCACGTTCTTCTCTATACCGAATCAATGCTGACCCAGCACCCTGACCGCGATATATTTCCTTAACGTACAGATCACTTAATTTAGGAACCAGCTTTCCTTGTAATTTAAGAACTCCAAACCCCATGATGACGCTATCCTCATCCTCGGTTTCAGCAAGGACTACAATGACTTCTTTATTTTCCTGCTGTTTCATGTAGGACATGAATAAGGTCTCGTTGTTTCGAACAGAACAGAGTCCTACGATGTCCCTGGCGACAGCTGTTCTTACGCTATATTTCATGAACTTGTACCTCCACAATCCGTTCACGACATTACTGACAAAGTCTCTCCAAAATAACAGCCACCCCGTCATTTTCATTCGTTTCTGTTATCTCTTTCGCTCTGCATTTTAAATCCTGAGTGGCATTCCCCATCGCCACAGGCCAACCACATTGATCAAACAGACCGATATCGTTTACATCATCCCCAAACACCATCACATCTTGCATTGCAACACCCATGGCGTCACAGATCACAGAGACGGCATGTTCCTTGGATGCATTCAACGCCGAGACTTGTGTTAATTCACCTTGATCCGTGATCAATATGTTTAATTTTCCTTCAAAGCATTCTTGAAAAGCCACCCGGTCCAGATTGCCTGTGAAAAGGATCTTGGATGCTTCTTGCTGTTTAAGCTCCATTAAAGACCTGACCATAGGTTGCCCTTTTACTTTCATGATTGTCTCTGCATCATAAGGCTTCAAACTCATCCATACATCTCTCACTTCTAAACTAATGTCCAGATTCGGATTACATGCCAGACAATAGACTAGAACCTCTGCAGTTAACGCAGGTGTGATTCCAATGTGATTTTGTTTTCCAGTATGTCTGCAATTTGTATACGCGCCGTTATAATACACAAATGAACCAAGCTCCAGCAATTTTTCCGGCAAAAAAGCTTTCACTGCCCTCGGCGGACGCGCCGTTGCAAATATGAATTTCATTCCACGATGGGCACAATCTTGAATCGCCTTTACGTTTCGCTCGGAGACTTCTTTGTTTGCCTTCAATAGGGTTCCATCCAAATCTACAATAATTACCGGGAATTCCATGGCACAGCCCCTGTCTCACTTTTGTGCACTTTTTAGAAAAAGTTATATATTCCATCTTCGAAATACCGATACTCTTCCTCCGTCAATCTCCGCTTGCCATACGCATCGTAAAAAATATCTTTATCCCGCTCATCCTCGAAGGCATTCGTTTTTGGCCGAATGGCCAAAGCCACGTCATACCGGGGATCACCATAGGTTGCGCCCGCCCAATCGATTATTCCCACGACTTCGCCGTTATGGACGAGTACATTATCGATAGTGAAGTCTCCATGTATTAAGGTGGGCGCCATATCGCCTGGTCGGTTTATTTTTAAATGAGCAAGTAGTTCTTCGGTTCCGTCTACTGAATAATGAGCCAGATTATACTCCGCTTTCGTTAATATATGATCAAGCCAAGCGTGCTCCACCTGTTGCCATTCGATCGGACATGGACATTCATGCAGTTGTTTCAAACAACGTCCGAAGCTGACAATCGCCTTTTTTTTATCTTTCTCAGGCGGATAACCGGCAAGAAATTGTCTCAACGATATTCCATCCACATAATCCATCAATAGCCATCTAGATTGATTCTCTATGTAAAATGAATGCGTTTTCGGAATAGGGATTCCTGTTCCTTGAAGAAGCTGCATTGCGGCATATTCATCAGACAACCATGCATTGTAGAGTTCGTGCTCTGTTTTTTTGATTACATATCTCTGATCTGCTGTCTCCAGAACGGCAACGGTAGAGGTGTGCCCTTGCCGAGGTAGCATAACCTGCTGTACCGTTCCAATCTGTCCTAATATCTCCGATGGAATATCTGCGAGTTGCATAGGATTTCCTCCTCCACCTAAGTGAGATGTTTAGTACAGTTATAGAGCGAGCAATCCCACCGAGGAGTTCCGCTATGCAAGTGAGTTACCGATGTGTTTAATAGATTTCCTCTGATATCCATATGAGTAAGAAGTCTTTTCATAGTAAGGCTAAGAAATGCTCCATGGCTTACAACTAATATGTTCTCACCTGAATGCCGGTTAGCTAAGTCGGCAAGGCACTGCCTTCCCCTTTTTAGAATCGATTCTTGAGATTCAATCCCCAAATCCAGCTTGGACCAGCTATACCCCCAACGATCCACACGTTCTTGCTCCGTCGTACCCTCAATCTGTCCGCAGTCCATCTCGCGCAACCTTTCGTCTACACGTATTTCAATCGAAATAGCTTTGCTAAGTATAGATGCCGTTTCCAATGCTCTCGATAAATCACTTGAATAGATGTAATGCCATTGTTCCGATCGAATTCGGTCAGCAAGCAAATGTGCCTGTCTTCTCCCCTCTGCATTGAGCGGGATATCGGTATGCCCTTGTGTCCGGTATTCATCATTCCAGTCCGTTGCACCGTGGCGGATAACGCCGATCATAGCCATATGTATTTCTCTTTTCTAGATACACTCATGAATCCCTGCATCTTCCATGTAAAACGAAGCTAACACATGAATAAACCGTTCGTCAATGGTAGCATAGAAGTTTATATTCAAAGGCACCACTTTATCAAGACCTTTTACTTCTTGAAAATAAAAATAAGACCGAGGTGCTTCCCTACCAGCGGTCTTTCTTCTAAAGACTCAACTCTTATTTTCGTTGATAAAATTTTTTCCAGTTCTTTTGCATTACGTCGAAGCTGACTCGTTTAGTCTGAACGGTGGCCCATTCCTGCTTTTCTACGCAATACGGTTTATAAAAACGCCAATCACTAATATTCCATGAGCAATAAACCTTACGATACCACTTTCCTGATGACATAAACCCCTTATGTCGACGTACAGCCTTACTAGCTTGTCGTTTGGTCCATCGTGCAGCCTGATCTTTACACACAGGTGTCTTTTTATAACTTCTGCTCATAATATCTCTAACCTCCTTTAGGGAAGCTAGAGCCCATCCAATAACTTCATTGATTCACCCCTTCATTTACCATAATTGTAATATAGCCGGATTAGATTAGTTAAACAATATTAAGGGCATACAATCTGGAACCTTTTTTAATAGTATGTATAAATTTTTTACAATGCTGTCTAAACGAACTTTTTGTTGTTCTTTTCATGAAATCCAGCATGTATCTTTTATATTACAAAAAAAGCCCCATCAACGTAGGTTGATGGAGCACTCTTCATTAATATTCACTTACCTCGAATGTCAGTATACGATCAAACAGGACGTAGTCCTTGCGGCTTTTGAATGGTCCTTTGTTATTATCATGCTTATCAATAGCGTATGATGCTTTTCCGCTACCTGCTTGTTTGGTTTCATACCAATTAATAAAGCTATTAACTTCTTGCATGCTGAGGTCAAATTCTTTTTCAAGACCTGTGGTCATCGTAACTACGAGGATTGCTCTCCCAGTCTCAGGAACAGGTAACGTGGCAGAAGCAACATTCGAAGGTGCACTTTCACCATCAGCGTTATTTGCCGTTACAACGTAATAATATGTGACCCCTTGGTCCGCGTTTACATCTGAATATGTAGTTTCAGTAACATTAGTAGCAATTGTTTGATATGGTCCATCGGATGAGATTGCTCTTTTAATGTTGTAGCCAGTTGCCTTTGAGACTCCTGTCCATATCAAGTTAATATTTGCAGTTTCAGCCGTTGCTATAAGGACGGGTTCACCTAGATTACTATTAATTAAATATCCATCTTCATTAAAATCAATTGCATCTAATCCCCAATTACCGTCCCCAGTATTTGCTATTACAACAGTATGTACTGTATCAGAAAGCCCTACTTTCTCATAATCCAAGGTCATTCTGACGGTAGAACTACCTCCTGGTACATCCTTATATTGTGAGAATTTCTCTGTCGCACCATCAATAGTAATATGTAAGTTAGAACTATTAGTATTATTTCTAGCTCCGATTACTCTCAATTTCGTACCTTTAAATTTGAACTCAACACTTGTTGGGGTTGTAGTCCCTGAAACCCAATGCATCGTCCCGTTGTAGTTAACAGTATCATTAGTTGATATTCTGAATGTACCATTATACTTGAAACCTGCATGAGTATCATCATATCTGTTCCAACCAGTTTCAGGTGAAGTAAGTATATCACTAACAGATGCTGCAGACGCATTCGAATGTAACAGTCCAAAGGACAGTAAAACTAACAGACCAAACAGAAAACCTATTTTATTAAACGACTTGCTCTTCATAAACTATTCCTCCTGAAATGTTTTCTTTCAACAGACTTAAAGATATAACGACTTGTATCCCATGTCTAAACATTAAATTGCTGATCTATAAATATCATCTAAATTCTTGCATTTTTATTTTTTACTGGATTACCACAGAAGGAACTAAGGTTACTCACCTACGATCTTGTTATATTGAAAATACGTGATTTTCCTGTGATTTTTTCAAAAGAAAAGCCCCCTTTCGGGGGTCAATCGTTGATACAGCGCTATTTTCATCTCCACTTTCTCTCACTAGGCGTACATCATGTCCATAAATCCACGGGTTACATCTACGCCTTCTGCCGGTTCCGCTTGCTCTGTCTCTGCATGTGCAGCCATGCAAGCTTTCACTGCTTCTTCCGTAGTACAACGATTAGCGTCGTCACATGTGTAGCATAAGTGAAGCATGTATCTTGTTAATTCATCCGCCTGCGTGAATTGAGTTTGACCGTTGGTTCTCATCTTCATCACTCCTTTTCTTCTTGAGTTAAATATAACATCATCTTCATGATTTATTTGTGATTAATTTCACAATGTATCAAAAAAATAAAATAAAAATAAAGGGAAAACCTCATTCGAGATCTCCCCCTTACATTTGCCGCTCATATGCTACTTACTTCCCCCTAGATTTAATTCCGATTAATGCTCGATCTCATTCGTTAAACGGAGCAGCGGCACATTAAAGTACTTTCCAATGTTCTCCGCCATCTACGGTTTGCAATAGTAGCGATCGTTTGGCATCAGTATTCTCCACCAAGATCCAGCCGAGCTTCGGCGATACCATCTGCATTTTCACAATCTCAGGGTAGTCTTTGAAAATCTTTTCTAACACACTGCTCGTAGGGTAGGCTGTCCATGTTTTTCCTGTATCCTTCGAATAATACATAATGCCCTTCTGCATCGCCCAACCTTCCGATGGACTCAGAAATACAGGCGCCAGGTTGCGGTTAATCCCTGTTTGCTTATCCAGATTAAATGAATACGGCTTCCAACTTACGCCACCATCAGCTGTGAAGAAACCGCTGAACGTTATGCTCTCTCCGCTGGCACATGACATGGACATCCAGGCCGACTTCGCTTCACGTCCAAAAAATTGAGGTGCACTGATCGTGAAATTACCGCATGCTTTGAATTTATCCCGGTCAAAAAAGGAAGAACCCGTTCGCCACTGTTCGCCACCATCTGATGTCACGTACAACTTCGGTGTACCGAACTCTATGGCACTCAGGAATCCATGTTTGGAGTCCGAAAACGTCATGCCCGTGGTGTAGCCACGTCTTGAAATTTCTCCCGTTTGGGATTTATCCTTGTCATCACTGGAAGTCATTCGCTCCCAAGTTGTACCTCCATCCTGAGTACGATACAGGTTTTTGTCCTGTTTACCAATTCCCGTATCGAGCGTCGTCAGAACCCAGCCTTTCTCGGGAGAGACAAAGGATATCGCTGTTACCTTATCCGTCTTCGACAAGGAAGACAAACTCCAGCTCACGCCTCCATTATTGGTACGTAGCACAATCGTATCTGTGCCTCCCATCCCCTCTCGAACAATCCAGCCATGCATACGATCTACAAAATAAATACTTTCTCCATATTTCGGATTAGCCGGGAATTGCACATTCTCTGAGGGCGAAATGTTGGTCCACGTTTTTCCCTGATCCTGAGTGTAATAGAGCCGGAGCGCATTACGCGTAACTCCCCAGGCCAAGCCCCCGTTATCATTAATGAGTTGAAAATCGGTCAAACGTGTCTGAATCTGATATTTGGCCATCTCCGCTGCTTCGGTGTTATTGTTTGACGGGGGTACAACAGTAAGAGTCTGACCAACGTTACCGCTGTCATCCTGTTCCTGAGGTTCTGCAACTGGCGGCTGTTCCGTTTTGGTACAAGCAACCAGTAACATCATGATACCTATAGACAGCATTGCTGTCTGCGCGATTTTTTTCCATTGCAAGCGCAAGTGGGTTCCACCTCTCTCATTCATCAGACAGACGCGCATGTCTCTGTGACGAAGTTATATTTACGATTCATCAGAATCCACTGCTCCTATTCTACCACAAACTTCGACCTAAAGGCTCACACCGCCGGGGAACCTGCCGAATGTTGAATATTTTTGCCGATCATTGTCCTTGAATACCAATATGTAGACCTTTTTGGGATCATGTGAAGTCTATTTATCCACCTTTTTAGCGGATTTCCCCTGGTAATTAGTGCATGTTGTGAAAAAAGTTATAGACAAAACTCGCTTTATCTCCACATATCCCTTAATATGGATGGTAGTATACCCAAAAAGGAGAGGATAAGATTATGACAACAAGTTCAGCATTGAAGCCCAGTCGTGTCGTTATTATCGGCATGGGTGCGGTAGGAACAACAACGGGATACACGCTTATGCTCAGACAGCGTTCGTCCGAGTTGGTATTTGTGGATGTGAATCATGACAAGGCAACCGGCGAAATGCTGGATATGAACCACGGTTTACCATTTACCGGGGGCGTTAAAGTGTGGGCAGGTGACTATTCCGACTGCAAAGATGCCGATATCATCATCATTACTGCGGGTGCTTCACAAAAGCCAGGCGAGACTAGAATTGATCTGCTGAAGAAAAATGCAAGCATTTTCAAAGACATCATTGATCGAATTACCGAAGTCAACTCGCACGGTATTTTGTTGATTGCTACAAACCCTGTCGATATCTTATCCTATACTTCCTGGAAACAAAGCGGCTGGCCGGCTTCCCGGGTCATTGGCTCAGGTACATTGCTGGACAGCGCACGATTCCGTTATCTGATCGGTAAAAATAAAGGCATCGACCCCCGCAGCATTCACGCGCACATCATCGGTGAACATGGGGATTCCGAGGTGCCTGTATGGAGTCTGGCAAACGTTGCGGGAACAGACCTTGAACTGGACGAAGAAACACAACAGGACATTTTCAACAGCACCAAAAATGCAGCTTACGAGATCATTAATGCCAAAGGAGCCACTTCCTACGCTATCGCTTTGGCACTCGATCGTATTGTCGCTGCCATTCTGGGTAACGAAGGCTCCGTTCTGAATGTTTCCACATTGCTTGAAGATTATAACGGCGTTTCTGATGTATATCTGGGTGTTCCTTGTGTCGTAGATCGCCATGGCGTGCGTGAAATTCTGCCGCTTCCGTTGAATGAAACCGAGAAATTGGCCTTTCAGGCATCTGCAAGCAAATTAAAAGAACAGATTGCCGGACTGGAATAACATATACACTTATCCATTAAAAAAAGACCATTCAACAACTCTGCATGGAGTTCCGGATGGTCTTTTGATATGACGTGACAGGACGTTCCACTTCCTTACAAGAATATCGTTTAATCTCAGCTCATTCATGATTATCATTAATTATTTCAATCTTTAACTTTTTATCATCTTCGGTTTACATAATAATAATGACGGAAACTAAAATTCAAATTTGATTGACAATCATACCTCCAACGATACCTAACAGAACAATGATCCATGGTGGGCATTTCCAGAAGTTCAGCAGTACAAACAAAATACATACCACCGCAAAATCAGCAGGCGACAATACAGCTGTTGTCCATAGCGGCTGGTAGAGTGCGGCTAACAGAAGACCTACTACTCCTGCATTGATTCCAGCTAACGCTCCTTGCATATGCGAATTACCGCGAAGCACATTCCAGAAGGGCAACGCACCGATAATGAGCAAAAATGCAGGTAAAAATATAGCGATTGTAGCAATAAACGCTCCTGCTCCGCCCATCGAAACTGCCCCAAGATACGCGGCAAATGTAAACAAGGGGCCAGGGACCGCTTGTGTTGCTCCATATCCAGCTAGAAAGTCATCTTTGCTCACTACACCGTGAGGTACGAGTTCCTGCTCAAGCAATGGCAATACGACATGTCCCCCGCCAAATACCATGGAACCTGCTCGGTACATCGAATCGAAAAGAGCGATCCACTCCATATTTATGGCCTGCCGCAGGATCGGCAACAGGATAAGCAGACCTGCAAAAGTAATTACACACAGCACAGCCAAGCTACGGCGGATGGGCACATTCATTTTGATAACTGGAGTGACCGGAACATTGCGGTACATCCACCAGCCAATGAAACCTGAGAACAGGATTAATATGACCTGACTATATGAAACTGTCCATAGTAAAGCCGCTGTAGCCACTAACACAGCAACGGTAATCCTCACTTTGTCCGGGGTAAGCTTCTGAGCCATGCCAAGAATGGCATGAGCAACAATTACCACTGCTACGATTTTCAAACCGCTAATCCAACCCGCATGGCCCACATCGTAACCTTTTAAAATAAACGCAAACGCCACTAATATGAGCACGGACGGAAGAGTGAATCCAATCCAAGCCATCAATCCACCAAGCAGACCTGCACGCATGACACCGATCCCAATCCCCACCTGACTACTCGCTGGTCCAGGGAGAAATTGACACAACGCCACTAGATCAGCATAACTCTGCTCGTCCATCCATTTTCGTTTGCGTATATACTCATTATGAAAATAGCCTAAATGCGCTGTCGGACCTCCAAAGGATGTCAGTCCCAGCTTAGCAGCAACGATAAGCACTTCCCACAGCGCCCGCCATCGGTTTGGTGTAACAGCCTGATCTTGATCATCCGAAGCAGGATTTCCCGTCTTCATGCTCGCCCATCTCTCCTAGCATGTCATGTGTTGTTGTCCAGATTTTTTGGATTCTCTCCAACTTATATCGTTCGTTTTGTACTAATTCATCACTTCGTTAACCGGAAGTTTGACATCCAGCAAAGCCATCGCCTCTTCTTTTTCCCGGCTGGTAACATGGGTGTATACCGTTGTCGTTTGAATGGAGGCATGTCCGAGCAGTTCCTGTACGGTGCGCAGATCAGCTCCGCGCCGCAACATCATAGTGGCGAACGAGTGACGCAGCTTGTGGCTGGAATAGCTTTGACGCTGATGAACAGGAGCTTCCTGCTGGAAGCGTTCGAAGGTTTCAGTTGAGATGAGTTGAATGCTACGAATGGACAGACGCTTGCCTTTTTGCGATACAAACAGGGCCTCTTCCTTCTCGCCCCGCCACGGATTCAACCGTTCTTCAAGAGCCTGAGATAACACTTCTGCAACCGTTTCAGGAACCGGGATTGTTCTCCATTTTCTCCCCTTTCCGAACACATCGAGTGTGCGTCGCTCGGGGTTGTAGTCTTTACAATTAAGGGCATGCACTTCTCCCACCCGAAGTCCCATATAACCCATTAGCAGGAACAATGCCAGGTTGCGGGTGCGATATTTCCCTTCGACGGATGCCAAAAAGCGTGTCAAACCTCCTTCGTCCAGGAAGACTGGAGCACGATTTTTCTCGGTTTTGGACTTTTTGATGCCAGAAGCCGGATTGCTCGCCAGCACTTCGAGTTCAATGAGTGACTTGTAGAAGCAGTTGACTGCCGCGTGTTTACGGTTCCGGGTAGCATCACTCACGCCACGCTCCCGTGCACGGGACAGAAAAGCAAGCACATGCAACTTCTTCACTTGCTCCAGCGATTTTCCTTGGATAGAAGTAAGGAATTCCGTTACGTCCCCCGTGTAGGATTTGACCGTATATCCGGTGTATCCAGCATCTTTCATCCAGATATGAAAGGCCTGCAACTCATCCCCATACTGCTCCTGAACCTCTTCATTGATCACCTGCTCTTGTCACCTCCACTGACTTCAAATGTACTGATTGACCTGCTATACTGACTGACGTGAATGCAATGTATTTCTATTTCAAAATCGGTTTACTATTTGCAGGACACAGACGCCTAACTTAGTGGAAAATCAACCTCTTCGACGATCACAACATCAGCCATCAGCAAAATCATCTCCGGTTTGCCCTCACGACGTGTGAGCACAAACGATGGAATCGGATTTTCATGAAGCTCATTAACCGATTCCGCCACCTGAACATACAGATCCAGAAGAACTGTCTCTCCTTCGCCTGGAATATCAATAACTGGCCAATCTTTATGAATGCAATCCGCCCAAAAAGCCAGCTCATTCGCTGGAACAATGCTTAACTGCTGCACTTTGGAATCAATCGGATATATCGCTTGCCGCTCAGGTTCATCCCCAAGCTTGTCCCATGGTAATGCATAAGCACCTTGCTCGCTTGGTGGGGAATACAGGGAGTAACACCACGGAGTCATGCCCCAAACAACCAGCATCAGTCCCTCTTCAAGCAATACATCCAGTCGGCCTTCCGTGAAATGTTCAATTAAATTATGATTACCTGGCCCAAGCAATTCCTCTACTCGCTTCGCGAGACGACCCAGATCCGCCAGGATGAATCCTCTTCGGCCATAGGAGTCGAACACATGATGATTCCGAGTCCATGGTGCAGAAGGTGAATCGAGTATAGAGGCTTCTTCCGGGAACAGTGTGATATGTACGGTATTCACTTGTGCGTATTTCACCATCGCTAGCTGTTCCGGTTCTAACGGACCTTCTGCGATTCGGGGTGTTTTGCGGTGCAAAGCCACGCGAACCTCATATTCACCCTCTTTATAAGGTGCGAGATCAAGTTCAATCGGATAACTTATACCTTGAATCGAAGCTATTGAAATCTTGCTGTTCTCGGTTAGACGAACCGCGTATTGTACGTAGGATATTTCGGCTCCATACAGAACATTAGCATCCTCACGGTGCACAGGTGTCTGCAATAGCTGGGCGATCACGGAAACTTTGCGACCATCCTCCAGATGTCGTTGTGGATCGATGTCCAACTGCAGATTATCTGTTTCATCCTCTTGTGATATGATCAGCTTCGCCTCAGCGAGAACGGTTGAATCCGCAAGTGCAAACCCAAAATGCGACGAGTGTTCATTAAAATTGTTATGTAATGTTTCTTTCATACGTTAACCCCTCTCTTCGGTTCTGGTTGCAGATCACACCCCCAAATATATTTCATATTTGGTTCATCCGCAACCCCGACCTGCTGATACACTCAGCAGGTTTCCTTTATCCTTTACCCAGGTGAGTGACAAATTTAACGCAGCAAACTTCTTTTAATCGTTAGTTTTAAACATCTCTTTTTAACCAATGACTCCTATATTGTTGCACAAAAAAATCCCTGCTCCTTCGCTTGGCGATTGGGGAGCAGGGAAAGATTCAAAGCTTATTTTTCAATTCACTTCCGCCGAAGTGGATTCAGATGACTATGATGACGACCATAGGCAAAATAAATGATTAATCCGACAATCAGCCAGCCAAAAAACGTAATCCATGTCAGAGCTGCAAGGCGAGTCATCAAATAGAAACAGCCGAGAGCACTCAGAATCGGAATCAATGGCACGAGCGGAACACGGAAACCCCGTTTGAGATCAGGGTTATTTTTACGCAATACGATAATCCCGATACTCACTACAGCAAAAGCAAACAACGTACCGATGTTCGTAAGTTCTGCCAGATGGCCAAGAGAGATGAAGCCTGAGAACAGTGCAACAATGATACCTGCGAGCCAGCTACCCACTGCCGGTGTCTGACTTTTACCACTTACCTTGGAGAAAACGGGAGATAATAGACCATCACGTGACATGGAATAGAGCAGACGGGTCTGACCATACATCATGACGAGCAAGACCGTTGTAATTCCCGTAATGGCTCCAAGGGATACAATCCATGACAACCCGTTTAATTGAACGAATTCAAAAGCAAACGCAACCGGATCACTAACATTTAACATGTTGAATGGCACAATGCCCGTGAGAATCAGAGATACTACAATATATAGGACGGTACATACGGCAAGGGATGCAATAATACCTATCGGCAAATCCCGCTGCGGGCGTTTCACTTCTTCAGCTGCGGTTGATACAGCATCAAATCCGATATACGCAAAAAATACTGTAGCTGCACCCGCCGTTACACCGGAGAAGCCAAACGGCAAGAAAGGATGCCAGTTCGCTGGTTGAACATAAAACACACCCACACCGATGAAGATTAGCACCACGATAATTTTAATGCCTACCATTATTCCATTCGCTCTCGCCGCTTCTTTTACTCCTCGAGTCAACAGGAAAGTAATCATTAACGTAATCAGAGCCGCTGTAATGTCAAAATACGTACCTTTCTCCGGATTAAACGCACTGGTTAATGCATGAGGCAATTCCAATCCAAATCCGGATAATAAAGTCTGGAAGTACCCTGACCAACCGCTGGCTACCGCCGCACTCGCAAAGCCATATTCCAGAATGAGATCCCAACCTAGAATCCACGCAATCACTTCACCAAATGCAGTGTAGCTGTACGTATAAGCACTTCCCGATGCCGGGATGGTGGAAGCAAATTCAGAGTAACATAAGGCGGCAAACGCACAGATGATGCCCGCCAGTAAAAAGGATAATACCAGACCAGGGCCTGCATACTTGGCAGCTGCGACACCTGTCAGTACAAAAATGCCTGTACCAATGATCGCTCCTACACCAAGCGTCGTTAAATCAAAGGCCCCAAGTGCCCTCTTCAACACACCGCTTTCATTGGATTGGCTGGCAATCGGCTTTTTACGGAATAACACACTGATTTTCTCATTTCTACTCATACGCATGTTCCTTTCATGGTGAATCTCGAATGTGTTGCCGCGTAATTAGGACGAAATAACATTTCTCATCTGTTCTATGAAAAACTCATTTGTTCTATCTTATCCATCACCTATAAAAACCTATCGAATTCTACACGTTATCGCGTTGAATGATTAAATTTATTTTTGAAGATGGCTTATTTTGACCTTTATGCACGAAAAATATCACGTTCTGTTACCCATGCTGAAGGATGAAAATGGATTTAAATAAAAACTGCGTATAATTTATATTATGCGCAGTTTTTTGAATGCTTTTTATAGATCAAAATTTAACTTTTATCGTTGTTAAATGAATTTATGAAAATGAACTGCTTTTTCGTCTTTTTTCGCTGTCATATCTTATCCTGATTCGGATTGTGTCCCTACTGTTCGTAATAAAAAAGCCGCTAGCAATTAGCGGCTTTTTTCAACACATTTTCATATAGACCATATCCAGGCCAGTGACCAATGATCATATCCGAAGGCTATTTCACTACGATACTTTTTATCCTAACCCATATCTTCCCCGTTGGATTCAATCACTTTTTGATACCAGTAGAAACTGTTCTTTTTACTTCTTTTCAGTGTGCCTTTGCCCTCGTTATCCTTATCTACATAAATGAAACCATAGCGCTTGGCCATTTCACCCGTGGAAGCACTCACAATATCGATGCAACCCCAGGCTGTATAACCGATCAGGTTAACGCCGTCACGAACAGCTTCTCTCATCTGTTCAATGTGGGCGCGCAAAAACTCAATCCGGTACGTATCGTTAATGGTGCCATCCTCTTCAACGACATCCACTGCACCCAGGCCATTCTCTACAATCATCATCGGAATGCGATATCGATCATAGACATGGTTCAGCACGTACCGGAGCCCAACCGGATCAATCTGCCAGCCCCAGTCCGTCGCTTCTAGATACGGATTTTTGTATCCACCAAAAACGTTACCTTGGGTTTCATCCCCTTCTGGTCGCGTACCTACCACATGAGATTTGTAGTAGCTAAAGCTATAGAAATCTACACAACCTTGTTTAAGAACTTCTTGATCGTCTTCAGCCATTTGAATGTCAATATTCTTCTCTTCAAAGTATCTCTTCGCAAAGTCGGGATATTCTCCTCTAACTTGTACATCGCTGCTCATCATATTGTTAATTTGATCCATTCTTAGTGCTTGTAACATATCTTCCGGTTTACATGTACTTCCGTAACCATGACTGTAATTGATCATACAGCCGAGTTTGAAGTCTGGATTGATCTCATTTGCAAGCTTGACCGCTTTGGCACTCGCCACGAATTGATGGTGCAGCGCTTGAAATCTCATCTGCGTGCTGTCTACGGATGTATTGTTAAATACGCCGCCTTTTTTATCAACCAGCAGAGCTCCTGCCAGGTATGCACCTGCCGGAACAATCAGGCTATTAATCTCGTTAAAGGTGATCCAATACTTCACCATATCTTTGTAACGATTAAAGATTGTATCACAATACTTCACGTAACAATCGATCATTTCTCTGGAAGCCCAAGCATTAAATTTCTTAGTTAGAGCAAACGGTGCTTCATAATGCGAGATCGTAACGATGGGTTCGATATTATACTTTTTCAATTCATTGAACACATTGTCATAAAATTGAAGCCCTGCTTCATTCGGCGCTGCATCGTCTCCGTTCGGGAAAATTCTGGACCATGCGATGGACATTCTATAACAACGGAAACCCATCTCTGCAAACAGACGAATATCTTCCTTGTAATGATGGTAAAAATCTACCGCTTCATGAGAAGGATAATGAACCCCCTCCTCAGTTGTTATCGTTATCCGACGGGGAACCGTATGGGTTCCGCCTGTCATCATATCAGCTGTACTTGCCTTTTTACCATCAAGGTTCCAGGCACCTTCGTATTGATTCGCCGCTGTTGCACCACCCCACATAAAAGATTCAGGGAAACCATTTTTGTTATTCATGAACCATTCCTCCTTAAATTACCTTTAAATAATTTTGATCAATTTTTCACCAATCGTAATCGATGGCTTGTCCGTGTTGATCACATCTACAAAATCATGTGAATTCGTAACGATAATGGGGGTAGTCAGGTCAAAGCCTTTCGCCGCAATCGCATCCGTATCAAACTCAATGAGTAAATCTCCAGCTTTTACAGTATCGCCTTCTTTGACGTGAACCTTAAAATGCTCACCTTTCAACTTCACCGTGTTCATTCCGATGTGAATGAGAAGCTCCGCACCATCATTTGAACTAATACCGATGGCATGGGACGTAGGGAAAATCGCAGATACCACACCATCTGCTGGTGATACTAGTTTTCCAACCGCAGGTTCAATAGCGACCCCTTTTCCCATAGCTCCCGTTGCAAAAGCTTCGTCCTTAATCGTGGATAACTCCAGAACTTTACCAGTCAATGGTGCAACGAGAATATGTTCAGAAACACCGGCAACAGCTACACGATCGTTTGTAGACGTTTTTTCTTGTGTTTCTTGAATCTTTCCATCCTCGGGTACATCTTCAAATCCCAAGATAAGAGTCATGATGAAAGTAACTACAAATGCAATCACACAACCAATTGCCGCATGAACCAAGTTCCATGGATGATCCGTGATAAATGCGGGTAACGTAGCTATACCTGCAATACCCAGAGCCGATCGAGCTACACCGAACAATCCGACATAAACACCAGCTACAACGCCACCAACGATTACAGCAATCAGTGGTTTTTTCAATCGTAAATTTACACCAAACAAGGCAGGCTCGGTAATTCCGAGCAAGGCAGTGATGCTTGTAGAATATGCAACTTGTTTAAATGCTTTATTTTTAGTTTTCATAGCAACTGCAAGCGCAGCAGCACCTTGAGAAATATTGTGTACAAGCATACCTGGACCAACAATGCTATCGGTCTTCGTCTGAGCATACGCAGTGAGCACTACAGGTCCTAAACTATAATGCATACCTGTCATAATCAAGAACGGGAATGCCCCGCCGATAATACCAGATACTAACCATCCTGCATGTGTATTCACAAAAGAAACGCCTGACGCAAGGTAGTTACCCGCAATGGCACCGATTGGACCTAGTACAATCAGCGTTAATGGAGCCATGATAAGGATTACGACCAACGGTTTAAGAATAGATTTAATAACCGATGGAGAATACTTCTCCGCAAAGCGTTCAACATATGACAAGATCCATACCGCTAAAATAATCGGAATAACCGACGAAGTGTACGTCGCTGGCGTGACAGGCAGTCCTAAAAACGAAACAGGCTCACCTGCAGACATCAACGCCCCTAAGGAAGGATGCAACAGAACACCAGCAATCGTTAATGCAAAGCCTACGTTAGCTTTAAGCTTAACAGCCGCACTCCAGGCAAGCAGCATCGGCAAGAAGTAATACGCCGCATCACCGATAAACGTCATAATCGTATTGAACTGCCCATCCAGATCGACGAGATCAAATGTTTTCAAAATAAGAAGAACGGCTTTGATCATCGCACAACCAATCATGGCTGGCAGGATCGGTGTAAAGATTCCGGATATCGTGTCCAGAAGCGTAGTCAGTTTTCCTTTTTTCACAGTAGGGGCATCATTATTGGTTGCAAAGTTCCCCAGCTGCGTCAAAGCTTTATACACATTGTTTACCTCGTTACCGATAATGAC
This sequence comes from Paenibacillus sp. NN59, assembly GCF_057597225.1. Lineage (NCBI taxonomy): Bacteria > Bacillati > Bacillota > Bacilli > Caryophanales > Paenibacillaceae > Paenibacillus > Paenibacillus sp. NN59. The sequence goes on from NZ_CP199678.1 coordinate 3,705,235, forward strand.
CTGATACTGCCCACCACTGCTGGCAACACCTACAACCCCTTGGACATTTTTTAAAGCTTCATCATTCGCGACCTTCTCGTCTTTCAGATTAAATCGCAACCTTGTAGCACAGTGTGTTACACTATCTACGTTTTTTTCTCCACCAACCAGTTTTAAAATCTCGGCGGCTGTGCTTTCATGTTTCATGTACTGCTCCCCCTCAAACGTTTTTAGGTATAAAAAAAGACCTAGAATTCTATCGAATATAGATAAGCTCTATACACGATGGAACTCTAGGTCTTGCCTGCCTCACCAGTAACAATCCTAGTATACTCATTATAGTGGCCGATGAATTATTCCTTCTCTTCATCAATGACCCTTTTGATATGAACCGTTAAATATACCAATTCGTCTTCTGTTAATTCTTTTCCATAATCGACCCGAATCAGCTGTGCAATTCGGAGACTGCATTGATATTCATTCGCATACTTTTCCTTAATGATATGGAGAAAATCACTGTCACCACTTTTCACAACCGTATGATTAAACAAGCGGTAGGCGAAAAATTTCAAATGAGTGACAAGTCTGGAATAATGAAGCGAGCTTTCATTGAAATGAATATTAAACTGATATCGAATTATATTCAAGACTTTATGAATCAACTGTGTAATCTTCATGGTTTCTTCCATTTCAGATCCCAATTCTGCATTGACAATATGAAGCGCAATGAACCCAGCCTCATCTTCAGGCAGTGTAATGTTGAATTCCTCATTAATCATATCCCGGGCTTTCATAGCCACGCGAAATTCATTGGAGTAAAACGCTTTAATCTCAGACAACAACGCATTATTGAAATTCATACCCTGCTTGTAACGTGCCACAGCAAAATTAATATGGTCCGTTAACGTTAGGTATATATTTTCATTCAATTCCTTGTTTAAAGACTGCTTGGCGTACTGAATAATGCTATCGGATACACGAATATATTCCATCGGGATTTGTGCCAGCAGGGCATATAATTTACCTGTTACATTTTTGGATTTCAGAAAAAATTCTTTTTCGATTTTGACTGTGTCCACATCGTCTCCCTTTTTCTTCTGAAAACCGATGCCACTGCCTAAAAGCATCATCTCCTGGCGCCGTTCATTCACTGCACAGACGACATTATTGTTAATAATTCGTGTGATCTTCATCGGAATCTCCTTTTAAAATGAAACGTTAACAGAATTTAGCAACAAAAAAAAGACCATTAATTATGCACACATGAAAGAATACAGTTCTTCATGTTTGCATTATCAATCGGTCTTGCCTGCTGATCAGTAACAATCCTGATTATATTCATTATTAACTTATATCGCTATCTTAGTGGAAAGCGTTCTATTTGTCAACATACCTTACTCCAACCCTAATTTCATGTGAAAACAATTTACGAAAAACGGATTAGAGAAGAAAGACAAGAAAAGAGCCGTATTCTGGATGAACGGCCCTTTGACTTTAATTATTTTATGACAGCTTTATTATGAAAAAACAACCCGATCTGCATCGGACATCCGATATTGCGTCAACAAATATTCCGTACTCTGCATGGCTTTGCGCCGAACTTCATCCAGATCGACATGCAGCAGCTTGCCCTCTCGCTTCACAGGCTTCCCAGCAACAAAAACCGTATCCACATTAGACGGATTCGCGAATTGCACAACAGCACCAATCGGATCGTGCACGGGGAACAAGTTCAGATCCGTCGTGCGAATCATGATCACATCCGCTTCTTTTCCCGGCGTAAGCGAGCCTGTTTTTTGCTCCAGTCCTAAGGCCCGCGAACCCGCGGAGGTCGCAAATCGCAACACCTGGCTTGCCTGCAAACTGAGTTCACCCGGCATTTCACCTTGTTGCAAAAGGTACTCATTCGTTCTTGAACGCTCAGCTTGCAACGCAAATTTCATCTGTGAAAACATATCTCCGCCCGTCGAAGTCACGACATCTACACCAAGCGTTGGCGTACCTCCATGCTCAAGAAAGTATCCTGTAGCCGGATAACCATGTCCCATCATCATCTCAACTTCAGGTGTGACAGACAAAGAAGCTCCGCTGTCTGCGAGCATTTTGAATTCATCCATGCCCATCGTATTGCCATGAACAACATTGATTCGTGGACCAAGCAGTCCTGCCTCATACATTCGGCTGATCGAACGATCCGCTGATCCCCAGCTGCCGAAACCGACATGCATCGAACAAATGGCGTCCAGTTCTTCCGCAAGCTGAATATCCTGCACCGTTGTATCCCAGTGGCTAAACTCCGGTCCCCGAATAGCAAGTCCATAGGTGAGTAGTTGATCTTTCGAAGAGAAATATCGCTCCTTAACACCTCTCACATTCTCTGGATACGACAGCTTACTCTCACGATTCCAATACATTGTTTCCCCTGGCACACCATGGGCAAAAACAGCACGAATTCCTGCATCCTGTAATCCTCGAATCAGTTCCTCTGTGTGCTCAGCCGAGTATGGCATACTCCAATCCAGCACCGTAGTGACGCCTGCATTAAGCGCTTCCAGTGATCCCAGCAGATTGGCAATATAGCTATCCTCTGGACGAAGCTTGCTTCCCATAGCTCCATAGTACAAATTTTGCAGATAGACGGGGAGCGACCAGTTTGTTCCGGCTGTTTTGACAAGCGATTCCCACATATGCCGGTGTGTATCCACCAGTCCAGGCATAATAATCATGTCTGAAGCGTCGATGACCTCAATATCTGCATTGGACACCTCAATATTTGGTTGAACCGCTGTAATCAAAGAATCCTGAATAAGTACGTCTGCCCGGTTATACTGACCAATACGAGCATCCATCGATAATACACAACCGTTCTTCAAAAGATAACCTGTCCTCATAAGACATCTCTCCAATCGTAATGGTTTGTAAAATGATCTGATCCGCATTGCTTGTTCTTACATATACTTTATGACTATATTTTCACTAGTATATATACATTATATATCATATCTTAATATTTATCAAATTCTGGAAGAGCTAACTGAGACCTATATGGTGATTCACGGATTGGAAAAGGTAGAACTTCGTTGGTAAACTTAATAATTATGTTTTACTCTTTTCCTCACTAGAGTGTATTTTTCGTTTCGCTCGAAAACGTCTCACCTTCATTAGATTACCGCACATCTTATCATCGCAATATTTCTGTGTTCTGCTCCGGGTATCATCATAGAAGATCCAGCGGCAGTCCGGATTGTCACAGGAACGAATTCTCTTCCCTTCGCCCTCAACGAGTGTCACGGCAAAATCAGCCGCAACCTCTGCCATCACCTGAGCCCAATGTCTATGAATAGGAACAAGCGCAACACCCAGTTGTTGATCTTGTGTAATTATTCGTCTAATGACTTCGCCAGCCATCATAAAATCATTCAACCAAGCCTGATCCTTCTCAGTAAAGAGCTTCCCGTTAGACAAACGAATAGCCAGTGACTGCAAATCATCTCTAAAACCTCTCAATGTAGATTCCTCTTCATTCGACGCCGGTACTGACGCTTCTAATTGCCAACGATTCAAAAAATCTTGTTGCCAGTTTACGTTCCCCAGTCTGTCTTCTGATCGCTCCCCACCACGCCAATCATGATAATCGCTGTTAACAAAATCAGTCCATAATCTATCCATGAGAGCCTCCGATTAATGTAACTATCTAAATCATTAAAAGATGGTTACACCCTTTGAAATTGTGTTATATTAATTGTAACCACTTCCACCCACATTAGCTAGTTACCATCATGAAGATGCAAGGGCGAGATGAATCTGACAAGAGAGGAATGAAATTAAAAAATGAAAACAGTCACCACAGCATTAGATGTATTGGTTATTCAGAATGAAGATACCTGGGATCAATGTAACTGGATCGTCCCATTGTCAAAAGCGCTTGAGGGACTGAACGCCGAACAGGCTGCCTGGGTTCCTCCTTCAGGTGGACTGAGCATATGGCAACTAGCCAATCATATGTTTTATTACAATCAACGTATTTTGGAACGTCTTCAGGGAAAAGAACCGTCTGTACCCGCTGCAGATTCCAACGTAGCTACGTTTGGTATTTCCGGTGATCCTTTGAACGAAGCTGGCTGGAGCAAGCTGATGGAACAAACCACTAAACTGGCTGAGCAGTTACGCGACACCCTTGCTACATTACAGGACTCGAAGCTTGAGGAAGCTTATATGGATTCCGACGACAACTGGGCTCAGACGCTTGCCCGCTGGGTTCTACACGATGCCTATCATGCAGGTCAGATTGTGCAGTTGCGGAGGCAACAGGGATGCTGGAGTATTGTTTTCTAAAAAAACACTTGAACTGATAGCGTTTACAGGAATAAGATGAACTTCATAAGGTTACAACTTGTTCAATACACTAATTAAAATTGAATAGGATCTTCGGGGTAGGGTGCAATTCCCAACCGGCGGTGATGTTCTTATAGAACCAGCCCGCGACTCGCTGTTTAGTTACCACCTGGCAGCGACTGACTTGGTGCGATTCCAAGGCCGACGGTATAGTCCGGATGAGAGAAGATCAACACAACGGCAAGCCGTATTTGGGAAGTCTTTTTCCCTGACGCCTTGTCTTTGAATGGTCCCCCGTTTATTTGGCGTACGCCAAGGACGGGGGATTTTGTCGATTTTGCCAACTGAAGATTCCGTGTTCTGACGAAGGAGTCCTGAATATGGAAAACACATCAACAGCATCAACGATTTATCGCAAGGAACGAAGCAACACCGGATTTTGGCTAGTTGTGCTAGGCGCAGCCCTCTGGGGTGTAGACCCCTTATTCCGCATCCTTTTGCTAAAAACGATGACTTCTACACAGATTGTTCTAATCGAACACATCATCGTCAGCCTTGTCGCGATTCCGGTATTATGGAAGTTCCGGGATGATCTGAAGAAACTGCGTGCACGTCACTGGATCGCTGTTATCTTCATTTCCTGGGGCGGATCAGCGCTGGCAACGGTATTATTCACTTTGGCGCTTACCCATAACGATCCCAATACGGTATTGTTGTTGCAAAAAATGCAACCACTCTTCGCAATTGTACTTGCGAAATTGTTATTAAAAGAAACATTGCCGCGTCACTTCGGCGGACTGTTCATCATTGCGCTGGCAGGAACATATCTGCTTACGTTTGGCTTCTCACTTCCGCTCGGCAACTGGAATAACTGGATTCATGCAGGTAGTCTGCTGTCTCTTGGTGCCGCAGCTTTGTGGGGTGGATCTACCGTTATGGGCCGGTTAATGCTTGGTCAAGCTCGTTATGAGACGGTCACCTCCCTTCGCTTCGTCGTTGCGCTTCCACTCCTGATCTTCATGACCTGGAATGAAGGTGCACCTTGGACACTCCCGGCTGGAACAGGGGCACAGGCTGCCGTTATCCTGAATATTCTTGGGCAGGCACTTTTACCAGGCTTGCTAAGTCTACTCTTGTATTACAAAGGGTTGTCTTCCACCAAAGCTTCTGTTGCAACCCTCGCAGAACTCAGTTTCCCGATGGCCGGCGTGCTTGTAAACTGGATTGCATTCCGTACGCTGATAACCTGGGAGCAATTGCTTGGCTTTATCCTGATCTGGATCGCACTATTCCTGATCTCCAAACAGCAGGAACGCTCTACACCGATCGCCGAGGCCGCACCCAAACTTCGCACGGAGTAATACATTTTCATCTGGTTCAAATAATATAAGCACTGTTTCACCTTAATGAGGTGAACAGTGCTTTTCTTCTGCCGTATTTCTTCTATTATGATGGATTGATGTTTTGTTTTTTGTCTGCCTAGGTGGTACGATGGCTTATGGAACTTGGAACAAGATATCCAACAGGAACTATTTTCAGAGAGGAACGATTACTAATGTCTTCATTCTCATATACCTCCTATGACTCTATAGGGCTCGCCGAACTGATTCGCTCCCGGGAAGTATCCCCGGTTGAACTGCTTGAAGCTGCCTATGCACGTCTGGAAGAAGTCAATCCACATCTCAATGCAGTCATTCGTACATATGAAACACGTGCTCGGCAGGAAGCCAGCATGGTTAGGCCTGGAGAACAGCCATTTGCAGGTGTGCCGTTGCTCCTCAAAGATATTTCTCAATCTTTGGAAGGTGAACTTCTTACCTCTGGCTCACGTCTGTTCAGCGAACATCGTGCTCTTCGCAACTCCAATTTCGTAACTCGTTTGCTCGAAGCAGGCTTTATTGTGATCGGACATACGAATACACCGGAATTCGGGTTGAAAAATATAACCGAGCCACGTCTACACGGGCCAACGCGCAATCCGTGGAATGTGAATCATTCCCCAGGCGGCTCAAGCGGCGGTGCCGCTGCCGCTGTAGCATCAGGCATCGTGCCGCTTGCTGGCGCAAGTGATGGCGGTGGTTCCATTCGAATTCCCGCTTCTTTCAGCGGTTTGTTTGGGCTGAAACCAACCCGCGGACGCACTCCCGTTGGTCCAGGTGTGGGAAGACAATGGCAAGGAGCCTCGATAGATTTTGCAGTATCTCGCTCCGTCAGAGACAGTGCTGCACTGCTGGATACGCTCCAGATTATCCAACCGGAAGCCGCATTTCATGCACCATTATTCCCAGGAAGTTACCTGACTGATATGAACTATCCGCATCAACGCAAATGGCGAATCGCTTATACGATGGATTCACCTGTCGGCACACCTGTCAGTGAAGATGCCAAAGAGGCTGTGATGAAATTAGTCCATTTCTTGGAATCTCAAGGGTATCATGTTGAAGAAAAGTTAAGTCCAGTCAATGGCGTACGCCTGATGGAAAACTATTACATGATGAACAGCGGCGAGATGGCCGCTATGATTTCATCCATGGAACATAGTATGGGTCGTTCTCTCACTGCAGATGATATGGAGATTGAGTCCTGGGTACTGGCTGAAGCGGGCAAAAAAGTATCTGCTGCTGAATTTGTTCATAGCTTGGCCGAATGGGACGTGGCGGCTGCGCAGATGTCTACGCTGTTTGAACGGTATGATTTTTACATCACACCTGTTAACGCTTTTCCCGCACCCCGGATTGGCGAACTGACGCCACATGCGGAGCAGATTCAACATCTGATGTCCGTCAGTGATCTCGATAAAACGGCGCAACAAGAGCTGATCTATGAGATGTTCAAGCCGAGCCTTAAGTACACCCCGTTCACGCAGCTTGCAAATCTGACAGGCCAACCTGCCATTAGTCTTCCTCTGCATTTAACTGCAGAAGGATTGCCAATGGGTGTTCAGGTTATGGCAACCAAAGGCCGTGAAGATTGGTTATTACATCTGGCGGGACAACTCGAATCAACAGAATTGTGGGTTGGCATGGAAGCGAATCCCATGTTCCCAACCTCGACAAAAGCTTAAAATACTTATAAAAGCGGAAAGAAGCCAGCAGAACATAACTGTATGGCTTTTTTTCAGTGGAACAGGAATCGCATCAGAGCAGAGAACCTGATGCGATTTGAATGATTCTTTAATTTAGTCCATGTGACTATCTTGGATGATAATTACAGTTGTTCATGTGACCATCTTTCTGACAATAGATTTCGGTTAACATAATAATGATGATGTAAATCAAAATCTCGGACTACTTCTCTACCGGATAAAATTTGCTTGTCATGTAAACCCTAATGTAGTGAAATAAATAACTTAGCGGGAGGGATCAGCGATGGGAATTTTAAGTGGAAATCCTAAAAACGAGCCCATGCATTATGGAGAAATCTATAGTGCATGGGAGTGCTCAATGGTAGCCAAAGGAGCTGTCTCTTGTTATCAGGCTTATATGAATCACGCAGGAGATAAAGATTTGAAGAAAATTTTAGAAGACTTGCTGGATCAGGCAAGACTGGAAATTAAAGAATGTGACGCCTTACTCACCGAGAACGGTATCACGCCCGCTCCGACTCTTCCAGAGAGACCCGTTGTGGCATTAGAGGACATTCCTCCTGGCGCAAGGTTTACTGATCCAGAGATCGGTGCCAAAATTGCAGCTGATAATGCTCTTGGATTAGTCGCCGCGAGTCAGACTATTGGCCAATCCATCCGCGAGGACATTGGTGCACTGTTTGCGAAGTATCACGTTACCAAAACGGCACTGGGTGTTCGAATTCTCCGTTTGAGTAAAGAAAAAGGATGGCTTATTCCTCCGCCGCTACAAGTGAAAAGGCCGGATGGCGAATAGTCCTGTGATATCAAACGAATTAAATAAAGACATTTAATAATGATTTAAACACACAACATTAAAGAAGCCGAGATGAGAATAATAACATATCCCTCTTCTCGGCCTCTTTTGTATTCAGAAATGAACTAGACTTTCTTATCTCCCGACTCGTAATTGAAGTATTCCACATCCACATACCCTTGTTCTCTTTCATAATTCAAGTTATATACTCCAACGCGATTTCCACGATAATGTCCCCATCCCAGTGGATAGACATCCCCAAAGGAAATAAATTTCTCGCCATCGAGACTATATTCATACCTGTTTTCACCGCGCAAGTTCCAAATGGATCTCAACCATAGGGTAGTCGCATCAGCATCAATAGATGGTCCCCATTCGATTGTACCTAATTGATTGAACTTCAATGCCCGAGATCCTTGCTGCTGATGAATACCAATCGTACAATAGGTTTGTCCAAAATGGCATAGACCCGCTTCCTGGTCATCCACCATTCCACTTAGATCATACTTGGCAGTCACTACGTTATGAGGCACACGATACGCCCGTTGGGAAAGAATGTTCGAAATTTTAAAGAAATCATTCTTCTCCGAGGGTACACTTGCATGCAAACGCAAATATCCTGGTCTCTCTGTTAAAGACCACATATCCGCTTTAGGTTGGTGGTTCCACCCCCAATGAGACTGCAGTACCCGGCTATTGAAATCATCATTCACGGTTAAGATCGTTTTGGGATAACCTTGAATTGGTTTTTTCCCTCCCCATACCATTTCTCCGACACCGTCACGGTCTGTATCCTCACCAATGATTGGCCAACCGTCAACCCACGTAACGGGAAGCAGGTGAAGAGTTCTGCCTTCAAAGTAACCACCGGCTCCCTGGTGACTAATGAAATACCACTCCCCAGACGGTGTTTGCACAAGTCCGCCTTGATTCGGTTCGCGGTCCACTTCCACACCATGCGTATGAATTAACTCTTTTTCTTCGTAAGGACCGTATAAATGCTCTGAACGGAGCATCATAACAATCCTTACCTCCTCACCATTTCTCGGTCGAACTTCACTGTGAAAAATGTAATAAAGACCGTTTATTTTGTAAAGCTTACTCGCTTCGCTACCTTTATATTGATGGATCACAACACCACTGTCATGCAAAATTTGTTTTCCATCGTCGCTAAGTTTAAACAGGTAAATATTATAATTGTCGGCAAAATTCGTAGCCACCAGATATCCTTGACCGTCATCATCCCAAAAAGGACAACAATCATCCCAACCAGAAGTCTCCCAACTATGATAAAGAGGCTCCCATGGGCCAGCAGGATCTGTAGCTGTGCTTACGAATAAACCCTCATCCGGTGTGAAAAAATACACCCAAAATTGATGGTCATGAAAACGGATCGCTCCCGCCCAGACTCCTCTTGCATAACGATTCATTCGATCATGCCGATATTCTGGCCCGATAACTGTCAAATCTTCTACAACATGACTAATTACATTCCAATTGACTAGATCTTTAGAGTGCAGAACAGCCATACCTGGTGAGCAATGTAATGTGGAAGAGATCGCATAGTAATCTTCCCCAACGCTTATCACATCTGGATCGCAGTAATCTCCAGGCAAGACCGGATTGACATAAGTACCGTCCCCTTGATCGCCCCATTTTCCTTCACTGGAAAGCAAAAAGTAATCTTTGTTCATCATTGTTTCCCTCTTTTCTGGGATGCAGTTGACCTAACTTTTTGATGATCTGATACATTACACTACGAATCTTGTAATCATCATATTACTTGAAAATTAATATATAAGATAGATAAAACATGATCCCGATTTTTCAGAGATCATGTTTTATGATGAAACCTTAGGCAACGTAGATTCAGAAGTAACCACCTGTTTAGCTTTAGAAGTTTATGTTCTTCACTTGATTTTGTTCCTTTGTTTACGAATACCTGTAATATGAAAGGCTGCTCTCTCCGAGGGGCTGCTCTCATCAGCTTGCTCCTTTTGCTCGTCTTGCTCCGTACTTGCAGCGGATGATGTTTTTTTGCGCTTGCGTTGCACGATGATATCACTTAAAGCAATTAGAGAAATCAACAGTAAACTAATAAAGAAACCTGGCCGGCTTAACCCATGAAAAAGAGTTCCAGTTATGGCCGTGCTGATCAGCACCAATCCAGTCCAGCGTTTTATCACATCTATGGTGCGAGATTTCAGCAACCGACCTGAGGAGAGCAAGATAAATAGCCAGTTATACATCAGCATTAACCCTGCAGCAGTAGTTACATATTCATAGACTTTTCCAGGAAGCAGTAGCGACATGATAATCGTACCAATCAAACCACAACCAATCAGACACAAGGCAAATAGAGGATATTTCTTCTTCCATTTCTGTGAGAATAACTTTGGCGCATCCCCCTCCTGTGCCAGTGTAATCATCATGGAGGTCACTGCATAGAGCGATGCGGTCATCGTAGAGAAACCGGCCACAATCAGAACACCGTTGAACAAATGTGGTACAAAAGCAAGGTGATCACTGCTCAGTGCAAGTACAAACGGACTTTCTTTCGGATTAAAAGCAGACAGCGGAACCATGGTTAGTGCAAGGCCAATGGAAACGACATAAACTGCAGACAGTGAAATAAGCATGACTTTGCCTGCTTTGGGTGCATCCTCCGGTTTTTCCAATCGATACGACATAATGCCGAGTACTTCAATACCTCCATACGCATAGAAAGCAAACAGGAATGCAGACCACAATCCTACTGTCCCTTTCGGGAAAATGGAAGCCATGTCCATCGGTACCTTATGTGCATATTTGGTGCCCCCAATCCAGCCGGCAAGTAAAGCAATCGCCAGAACCAAAAACATGATTATAGCTGCTATTTTAATGACTGCAAGTACATTCTCAACCCGGTCGAATCCCTTGTTTCCAAAAAACACAATACATAAACCGACGATTCCAAACCCCGCGGCAAAGATCCAGAGTGGCACGCTGGGAAACCAGAATCGTGAGAAGATAGAAAGTGCGGTCAACTGACTCCCCATAATGAGAAGCTCCGAAAACCAATAGACCCAACCACTCGCAAAACCTGCCCATGCGCCAAATGCCTTCTTCGCATAAGAACGAAATGATCCTTGCTCTGGATGGTCCGAAGTCATGCGTGCCAAAGCATCAAAAACAACGTATGTACCTAACGCAGCAAGTGCATAAGCAATTACTACAGCGGGTCCCCCGATGGTAATCGCTAGACTTGAACCGAGAAAATAACCTGTTCCTATGGTGCCCGCAACGCCCAACAAACTAAGTTGCCACCATTTCAATTTCTTTTCATCCGATGATTTGCCTGAAGCGTGACTCATTTCGTCAATCCTTTCCCTTTTGATAATCGTCGCAACAGGTAGCCTTCCCCAATTGGAGCAAAACATCTCCCTGAATATTTCTTCGAACCTCTCAGCATAATACACAGGTAAATTCAAACAAATAGGAGGCACCATCATGAACCAATATTCACAATCTCAACAGATTACGCAACTCGCTCAACAACTGACGCAACAAACACAACAAGCTTCTATGCAATATCAACAATTGCTGAGACAAGAACAAAGCAATGCTCAACAACTGGAACAACTGGCCCAGCGCGAGCAACAAGCGGCGCATATTATTCAAACCGCATTGCAAGGACATCAAACAGCCATTCAGCAATTGCAACAGATTTCTAACCTTGCTCAACAGCTTGCGAACACCTCTTCACAGCATGTATCCTACATCGATCAACCGTATAATACACCTAACACGACAATCCAAGGCCAAGGTCAGTCATTCGGCAATTTCTCCAACCAGCACCGCCAATAGGTTAGAAAATCAGTCATTCGCAAGAAATAAGGAGCTCAAAACTGAGCTCCTTATTGGCGTTTCAGCTAAAACTATTGAAGAAGAAAGACCCCAAAGGGTCTTCCTTTTGTTCATTTTTTTATTTTGTTTCTCTTATCAGAATCTGCACTGTTCAATCATTCTTCTTGTGAACTTAAGCATTTAAATCATTTGTACCTGGGCTATGTTCGTTTGGTAGCTCTGGCATATAAGGAAGCGGATGGCCCTGAGGTGGGTCAACAACTCTAAGCTCTCCCCCATTGCGGCTTGGTGTTTGACCGCTGAAAATTTCAGCTATTCGTGTATTATCCAAACGGAAGTTGAATTGTGCGTTGTGAAAGCCCATATCGACATATTTCCGGCACTCCGGATATTTGTTAATGTCATAATTCGGAATCGGGAATATTCCGCCCCAATCCACACCTAGTGTTTCCAGTGCTTTCGCAAATGCATTTTGATGGGCATTATCCCGAACGATCAGAAAGGCGAGCGTTTCACGAAACGCTTTATTGGTGCTCATCTCATATATTCTCGATTTTTGCAGAACACCAGTGGATTCAAGCACAATGTTATCCAACAGATTACTAATGAGATTTCCATGGTCATATACATAATTGCCAAGCCAAGGATTGCCAGCAGCGTCTACAGGCAAGGAACTCTGTGCTCCCATGATGTAATGATGCGGATTAGCATGTTTGATCGCTTCATCAAGTGGAGCACCGTCTACACCGGCATTTCCAACCCCATCTGCTCCAGCTCCGGTTAACAACTGGTTAATGGTCTGCTGTACAAGCTCGATATGGCTTAACTCCTCCAGAAACACGCCGCGGATCAAATCTCTATACTGTGTTGCTTTCCCCCGGAAATTGCTACTTTGGAAGAAAAACTGCATCATGGTACGCATTTCACCGAACTGACCACCGAGCGTTTCCTGTAGTACCTTGGCTGCCGCCGGATCGGGCTTGTCCGGTACAATCAGATTAATCAGGTCTTCACGATAGAAAAACATGGTAGTCCTCCATTCTAAAGTTGCTTGCGTTTCTAGTTTCCTGAGAATTTGTTGATTATATGTATTTTTATAATTAGTAATCTTTAGGGTACGACAATATTTACTTTTCATAAATGGACAGTCACCATTTTGCTTGCAGGCGATATCCTATAAGTAAAAGGAGGCTTACTGATGTCGCTATTGTTTTCTTCTACTGATATGGAAAATGGTGAGCTCCCACTGGATCTGTGGCAAAGGGATGCTTATCGTTTGTTCTCTGCCAAGATGAGTGACCGGGAGACCAGGTTCCCCTGCATTCCTGCAACCCAGGCATATGCACTGGGTCATCTTCGATATGGATTTGTCTTTCAGTCCAAACATCTTTCTCTTGCGGAGCAATTATCAGCAATTGTAACGGAATATGGAGCTTCTTCACGTTCCTTCGGGGATTTTTCATCACTAGTCATTTTTTTTGAAAAAGAAAAGGAAACAAAAGACGTGCTCACTTACGAACAATCATTCTGGAACCTGTTAAGTGAGATGCGAACTCTCGATACCCAATCATGGCCAGCAGATATCCCGGAAGACCCCGAGAATCCATTATGGGAGTACTGTTATAACGATGAACGGTATTTCGTTTATTGCGGTACACCAGCTCACATTTCAAGACAAAGTCGCCATTTTCCTTATCTCATGTTAGCTATGACGCCTCGCTGGGTCCTTGATTTATGGAATGAGCAGCCACAGCGGGCTGCAGCCATCGGGCCAAGAATTCGAGCGAGGCTTGCTGCCTATGACACGATTCCCGCACATCCTGAATTGAAGCAATACGGGGCAGAAGGAAATCTGGAGTATAAACAATATTTTCTACGAGATGATGACACTGCCCCATCCAAATGCCCTTTTCTACGCTCTTTGTTACAACAACCACAAGCAAAAGAATAACATCATCCGTATTCTAAACAAGCTCTCCTTCGAATAAGCTGTTATACGAGCCGAGGTGTGAGGAGAGCACTTCTTTTTATATCTCTTCCATGTGATGAGTTACATAGACTACTAGAGCAAACGTCTTTTTTAAGTGGACAAGCTTCTTTTCTTCCATCAACCCATCTCTCAGAAAGGAAATGATTATGGAGATTTATGTGAAATTTATCCTGATCGGGCTTGCTATTGCCATGCCGGTAGGCGCAATCACGGTAGAGATGACCAAGCAGGGACTGCGAAATGGATTCCTTCATGGCTGGGCGGTTGGTCTAGGTGGTATGACATTGGATATCGCTTTAATTATTGCTATGTATTTTGGATTTGCTACACTGTTATCCGTTCCATTCGTTCAGATTCCACTATGGTTGGTGGGTGCAGGATTTTTAGCTTATTTGGGATATGAGTCCATCCGTAATTCGGATATGAGCCTCATGACAACAGACGGAAAGACGTTTCCGACCAAGCCCTCTTTTTGGCGGACTTATCGTAATGGTTTATTGGTTGCGATCTCCCCGGGTAATCTGATGTTTTGGGTTTCTGTCTTTGGTGTTGTCTTATCCGACTCTTATCAATCGGCAGGCAAGCTCAGTTTTGTCATTGCGGCAATCGGGATATTATGTGGCATTCTGCTACATGATCTCGGTTTGCTCACCATCGTATCCATCACACGTAAAATGATGAGTCCCAGGATGGTACAGCTCGTTTCGAGCCTGGCCGGAGTTCTTCTAATTGGCTTTGCGTTCTACTTTTTATATAAGTTTGTTAGCGCATTGTGGCAAGTGCTTTTTTAAGAATAAGGCTCTTGATCCCTTCGTCATCTATCGTCCGACTCATTACATGTATTACTTACATTGTGATTAAAAAAAGCTGCCCTTTCATTGGGAAAGGAGCAGCTTTTTCTATTGACGTTCTTCTCAGAATGTGGAGGTTCGTTTATACGTTACTCGGAGTTGATTGGAGTGTGATTGTATGATTTATAGCGATGTAACAATGGAGCATATTTGACTTTACTATTATGAATTTTTCATATGTTGAAATTTTATAATTTTACTGTAAATCTAAATAATTCCTCCAGCTGTTCATCGACCTCGTACAGTAAGTTCATCAATTGATCTGCGTAAGGTCCGATTGAGGCTCTGCTGTCATTAAAATGGTTCCATTCTAGCGTAACCGGGACTGGCACATGCCATACTAACGCTTCCCAGAGGGTGTCCATACTTTCAAAATGAGCTGGTTGCAACGAAAATTCGGCCTGAAGTATGCGTTGCAGATCCTCCACGCTTCCTATTGCTTTCCCATCAATGATCACTTTCACTTTTTTCATGTTTCTGAGCTCCTGAATTCCGTCGATTTGATATAAACAGAGCACCTACCATGATCAAAATAGCCAACGACCACCAGAACGTCGACATTGCGTTATCATGATCTATAATAATTAAGCGAATCACCGCTGTGATTCCAATATAAATAAAGTAACGAAGAGGGAAATGAAAATTAGACTTAAAGTACTTCACAATTAAAGCGATAAACTCAAAGTACAAGAAGAAAACGAGTAACTCGGATAACATCTCATAGTAACTATCCTGACGAGTTACAAAGGACTGGTACACAATTTGTACGATATACCATGTCTCACTGATTAGAAGTGCGCTTAAAGCTAAGGCCAGAAAGAACAGGCAGATATTCAAAAGCGCTTGTAGAATGTGTGGTGTTTTTTGGAATTTAGTCATTAAATCTTTCATTTGTCATGTCCCCTATTTCAATTCTTGATGTCAACTAACTGTTGTTTCATATGTTTTCTTCCTCGAAAAAGATACGTTTTGGCCGTATTTTCCGGTATATCGTTCAATACACTGATATCTTTGACAGTCATTTCCAAATAGTACCGCTGATAGACGTAATGCCTCCATTTACCTGGAATCTGATGAAATGCATCATTGATCCGACGTTTGCGTTCGGAAGAAGTCTCGTTCTGAATCAGCCTTTCTTCAGGGCCAGGTTCATAGGACATTAGATCAGATATGGCATCCGGAGATCTATTTGAATCCTCCACATATAACGAAGTTGTGGCAAGAGTCTGTCTCTTTTTCTTGCGCAACACATCCAGGCATACATTTCTCCCAATGGTATAAATCCAGTTTACGACATTCTTTTGGCTGTTCATCTGTTCGATATGTGTATACACCCGCAGGAATGTCTCCTGCACGATATCATCTCGATCTTGCGGGTCCCGGAAATAGCGCGAAGCCAATCTCCATACCATCGATTGATAAGTGGCCATAAGTGACGTAAATGTCGATTGAGTTGCAAATAAAGTACCTCTCATAGGTTTGTCTATCAGGCTCATTCTGATTCCTCCACAGATGTAATTAAACCCCTTGTGTTTTTTTATCTGAATTTGAATATTTCATTCTAGTACTGTGGTTAGATTTTGGATTTCCTAAACCTCAACACAACACTATAATGTACTCCATCTTGATTCCTGAGAAACTGTCCTTGCATGCGGCTCATCATCCGGCTTATGATCCTTTCGCCCAGTCCGGTACTTTCCGGAGAAACCTCGGCAATTTTAATCGTATTGTCCAGTTGAATGTCAAACATCTCCGGACTAGAGTTGAATGTAATGCAGATTTCATCTTTGGATTCTGCATACTTCAACAGATTAGACAAAATATTATCAAAGACCCTCCCGAGTTCCTCCAAATTCACTGTGATATAGACTTGCGGCAGTTCACCAATAATGCGGACTTTGAATTCCTCCTGCCGCAAAATGGCCACCTGATCAGATATCAGATCATAAATAGCCTCCTGCACAGCTATGCTCTCAAGGTCAGCCTCTTGCTCTTTATCCAAAAGGAAATAATCAAACAAATTATCGGACAACTTTTTAAGTTGAATGGCTTTTCCATAGGCATTCGTGATGTAATGGCTATGTTCCGTCCCTTGGTCTCCGCGTTCTTTCTTGGCAAACTCCAAATACATGATCAAAGAGGTAAGCGGGGTCCGCATATCATGTGACATTTCGGTAACAAGGCTTCGGCTCTCCGCTTGCAAAGCTTCAATCGCATCCAATTTATCGAGAAAGGCTTTACGAAGTTCCTCAATACTCTCAGCGATCATCGCTATTTCATCATGGCCCCGAATCGTCATCTCATATTCCAGTTCTCCACCTTCAAGAATGTGGATCTCCTCGTGAATCTTTCTCAGGTAAGCGAGGCTTCGACGAATGCCCAGCAGGACAATCAACAGAAAAATCATCGTGGCGCTGAGTAGTTCCAGAGTAAAGGCAATATCGTAATATCGGGATGAGAAAAACCCGTCTACCGTTACTCTCCCCTCTCCATCACTAAACATGACAGGAAATGAGTGTTTCTGAGCATATAGCGTTTCCTGCTCTATCCCATATCCAGACTCATCTTCCGCTGCGTAATTCGAATCATATTGCAGTAGCTTGTCTTTGTAGATGGTGAGCATGATGTAGTTCTCTTTTTTCACCCATTCCCCAAATGCCTTTCGATCGGTTGAAGATAGATCATTCGTCTCAACATATTTGCTAAACTTTGCAATAGATTTAGACGATTCACTCTCATAGTACGCATCGGAATTAAGGTATCTGTCAATCAGCCCATTACTAACCTTCTGCATCGTCAAAAAAAACAGACCACTTACCGTAGCTGCCATCAAGATGATTAAGGCCAATTTTTTGGTCAGCGTAAATTTACGGTGTGCCAAAACGGTATCCTCTCCCCCATTCGGTAAGGATATAAACCGGGTGTGCCGGGTCATCCTCGATCTTTGCACGCAGTTTGCGAATATGCACCATTACGGTGTTGTTTGAACAATAAAAATACGGCTGTTCCCATACACTCTCGTAAATATTTTGAGCGGAAAATATTTTGCTTCGTTTGCTCATCAAGAGTTTCAGGATGCGATACTCCAGATCAGATAGCTTGAGCTGCTGTCCTTCTTTCGAGACCTCCTTAAAATGTTCATTGACTTTTAACTTGCCTCCAACCAGAAACGTATCTCCACTTTCCTTTTTCTCCTTATAAATCTTATATCTTCGCAATTGAGCGATAACACGGGCATGAAGCTCTTCTTCTGAAAATGGCTTTGTCATATAATCATCGCCACCTGCCAGAAGACCTTCTGTTTTGTCCAATGTGCTCGATTTGGCCGTTAGAAACAAAATGGGAACGTTGGAATACGTTCTAATCTGCTCACATGTTTCAATCCCCGACATCCCCGGCATCATGATATCCAAAATGACCAAGTCTAGCCCGTCATCTACAAGCTGCAGCGCACGCTGTCCGTCTCTGGCTCTTAATACCTCGTTGCCCGCTCTCGTAAGGGATTCTTCTAACAAATCACCAATATCCTGATCATCCTCGACAACTAATATCCGATGGGTCATGCCCTTCTCACCTCATGATTCCTGATGTTATTTACGGTGCCCTCAATATATATCGTCCTTCGGTAACACTTAAGTAATACGATAAATCATAAATCTTAACCATTTATGAACGCAATCATTTGTCATACATTTGTCACAAATCAAAAAAATGAAACGAACTTTCAGAAACTGTTAAGAATCGATAAGTATAGTTATCCAAGGTAAGGAAAGCATTTATACACACCAAGATTAGACCCGCTCAAGTTAAATATAAAAATGAATAGGAGAAATGTTATGAATGAGAAAAAAGAGAACCTTGCACAACCCCTGAGTCTGAATGAACGTGTCCATTTTCTAGATATCGTTCGCGGATTTGCTATGCTCGGCATTATTATCGTGAATTACTTTTTGATCGTAGACTCAGTGAAGGGATTTGATATGAATTCAAGCGATCTAGTCCATAACCTCGTTTCCACATTCGCCGAAGGAAAATTCATCACGCTATTTTCTTTTCTGTTTGGTGTTGGATTTATGATTTTTATGAACCGGGCTGTACAACGAGTGGAACATCCTAGAATGCTTTTTGCCCGCAGGTTATTAATTTTATTCTGTATTGGCTTATTGCACATCACCTTTATATGGGTTGGCGACATATTGACCTTTTACGCCGTAGCCGGATTTCTACTATTTGCGTTCTATGCTCGCACGCCTAAAACGATATTGCGATGGATTATTGCACTTATATTGATTCAATTTCTGACTCCTGTATTTATGATGTTCTATAATGCGATGAACACTGCATCCTCAAACATGCCAACTTATTTTGATTTCACATTAAACAGTCATACCAGCCTAACCTATTGGGACTCCTTGATAGCAAGATGGGCAGACATGGGCGTAATGGCGGCTAGTTCATTTTCTACAGTTTATTCCATGTTCCTGATGTTCCTGATCGGTATGTATTTTGTGAAGATGGACTTCTTCACGAATATGGAAGCAAAGCAATCGATCTGGAAGCGAATCTGGTTCATCAGCTTGGCTGCATTTATACTCACTCAGTTCAGCTCCATGGTGAATACACTTATTTCAGCTGAAAATACATTTTGGATGGAGCTATTCATGATTTTGGGTCAACAGGGGAACCTAACCGGAAGCATGTTTTATATGAGTAGCCTCGCGATGCTGTTTTTATATGTTCCTGCACTTCGAAAAGCGTTGATGGTATTTACCAAAGTTGGGCGTATGTCGCTGACCTGTTACCTCCTTCATTCCATTATGGGAACCGTACTTCTGCTTCCATATGCATTTGGATTGGCTAGTTCTATAAAACCTATTGGTACACTTATGCTTAGCATTGCTGTGTATGTTGTACTCGTCATTTTTGCCTCGCTGTGGTTAAAACACTTCAAGATCGGACCAATGGAGTCGATATGGCGCAAACTTACGTATGGTAAAGTTAACCGTGCTTCCAAAACAACTCCCGCTAACCTTGCCCAGCCATTGAACAGCAATTTGCGTCAATAACCGCTAATGAATTTAAGAATTTCGGATAAGTTCTACCCAACATCCCAAGTCCCTTCGGGGGCTTTTTTCTATTTTTCGAAAAGGCTTCTTCTATTGTGAATTTTTCATATGATGAAAATACAAAACAATTATAGAGATTAGACAGATTATTTTCTCTCTCCGTTGTTCCTCCATCAACTCTCCTTTAAACACAAAAAACTGCCTTTGTTGGGCAGTTTTTTGTGTTTAAATCGTTCACAACCAATTTTATATGATTAATGGAATTTATTAAAATTAACTCGAATTAGATACGGCCTGTCCAGTCGGATCCCGCTACTTCCTTCCAGCGTTCACGAATGGCATCATATAGCCCCTGCTCAAGCGGCCCCTTCGCCACCAGTTCGGCGTTTTGTAGCCAACGATCAGGTTTGACGGTTCCCACAATGGCGGTATCCACACCTTCAGTGCTCAGCGTAAAACGCAATGCAATTTCTACGACTCGCTCTGCATCCTCAGCCAAAAAGTCATATTTCAGTTCTTTTAACCGCTTCCAATAGTGATAAGCATAATCCTCTTCTGTCACCTTATCATACATCCAGGCTACATTGGCAATCGGTCTTTTGGCGATGATCCCCATATTTCTTTTTCGCGCCTCAGGCAAAGTCAGTTCAATCGCTTCCTGATCGGCAATATTCAATGATGTCTCCAAGCTATCAAATGCACCTGTCTGAATGGCGTATAGTGCATCTGTCGTATCTCCGCTATATCCGATAAAACGAGTTTTACCAGCTTCTTTCGCTCGTTGCAATACCTCGATTACCTCACCTTGCCGAAGTACTTCTTCCGAACAGCTGTGCAGATGCACGACATCCACATAATCTGTTCTTAAGCGTTTGAGGCTACGGTCAATGGTCTGTGCGAGCACCTTGGCATCCCAGTCGGGTCCATTCACACCAGCTGCATGTCCACATTTGGTGAACAGAAAATACTCCTGCCGGCGATGTCCCAGCACATCACCGATTTTCTCCTCACTGTCTCCATAACATTCCGCCGTATCAATCATATTCAAACCCGCATCCAAAGCACGATTCAGCAACAATTCTACGTCCGCTTTGGACGCATCCCGTATCTCAGAGCCGCCAAAACCAAGTGTACTGACTTTCATTCCGGTATTTCCGTAATTACGAAGTTCCATCATGATCCTCCTCCAAATCAGGTTGTCTCTTATGGCCTTTTCATGTCGTATCATATGTTATTACCCGTTTAGTCACGGGGCGGCACATTTTTTTAAACTTTTAAAAACCGTAGATAGACATGCCGCCATCCACCAATAAAGTCTGACCTGTGATATATCCGGCTGCCTCCGAAGCAAGAAAAACAACTGGCCCCACAACCTCTTGTAATTCACCTACACGTCCAAGCGGTGTGCGGTTAATAATTTCTTGCAAATACTGCGGATCATCAAGTAACTTCTCGGTCAGTGGAGTGCGGAAATACCAGGGTCCAACCGAGTTCACGCGAATACCGTATTTCCCCCACTCCAGCGCCAGCACCTTAGTCATATGGATTAAAGCCGCTTTGGTAGAACCATATACGACACCTGTTCGCAAGGCAGTATGTCCACCTACCGATGAGATGTTAATGATTGTCCCATCCCCATACTGCTTCATATGCTGACCTGCCAATTGTGAAGCGAAAAAAGCGGATTTAAGGTTTGTTTGCATAATCGTTTCCCACTGTTCCTCCGTTACTTCCAGCGCTGGCGTCCGAATGTTCATACCCGCATTGTTTACGAGAATATGAATTCGTCCCATCTCCGAAATGGCTTGCTGAAAAGTCTTTTCCAACTGCTCTTTAGAAGTGACATCTGCGCAGAGCGCCAAAGCTTTCCGGCCTGTCTGTTCATTAATCATTGTTGCTGTCTCTTCGATCTCCTTCATGGTTCGAGATACAAGCACGACATTACTCCCCGATTCCGCTAAACCGATGGCAAGCGCTTTTCCGATACCTCTGCCTGCCCCTGTGACTAGTGCTGTTTGTCCTTCCAGATGAAATGCTGGTACGATCATGTTAGACCTCCTTTGTTGTACTATAGGGTTCCAGTTTACAGACATGTTTTTACGACATCAGGTAACAAAATACTGGCTGGGATTGCCCAGTTCAGGATGGAATTTTTCTCGAAAACGCCCTCCGGTATAATCTCCAATGATTTTACGCCAGAATGCCTGTGCGATCACATTGTTCCGAACCTGTGTCACTTTCCACCGCCCAGGGAAACGTCTAAATAGTTCATACGCCGCATTTGTTCCAACGCCGCTACGTCTATATTTTTGCATCACAAAAAATTCAGTCAAATAGTAGTCATTATCCTTACTCCCGGGATCTAACTTCTCCACAAGTGCAAACCCCGCTGGTGAACCATCACTCGTGATCAAAAAAGGAAACTTGCGTCCTTTCTCCGTCCAGAACGCATCCAATCCCGGATATTCCGGAAAAATACCATCCTGGTCTACATCAATATTCAGATATTTTGTAAAATCATAGAGATAAAATTGCATGAGATGCCGAATCACCTGACTGCGTTCGCGGGGAACCAGCTCAATCTGCATATTCATTTGGTTCGCCTCCTCTAGTCTGTATGTATACATACTGTAAACCTTTATAAGATGAAGGGCAACAACGTGACAAATCGTAGTCTGTGTAGCACAACGCTTGACCATACCTATCAGCATAATCAAACAAGATGATGCATGTAAATTATGGTACACTTAATATACTTTGTAGATAAATAATCGTTCACATGGAGGTGCCGAACTTGACCAACGTGCAAAAAGAGATTGACCGACGCAAACTAGATGAAAAACTACCATCCATGCCCTGGTTTGTTCAGCAATTCATTGACTATAAACTGCCTGATCTGTCTCCGTCCACGCTGCTGGAGTATTTGAGAGATTATGATACCTTTTTCAGCTGGCTACGTGCAGAAGGGCTGTCCCAAGCTGAGTCCAACCAAGGGGTAACATTGACCGAACTGGAAGTGCTACGTATGGATTCGGTTACTGCGTACCGACTGTTCCTGACTACGAAGCGTGAGGGAACCAATTCAAGAATCACGGTTTCACGCAAGCTTTCTTCCCTGCGGTCGTTATTTCATTATTTAAGCCAAATTGCTGAAGATGAGGACTTCTATCCCCTGCTTAAACGTAATATCATGGCCAAGATTGAGATCAAACGTACCCATAAACCTAAAGATACTGCCGCGAAACTCAAAGGCAAGATATTGGAAGAGAATGAATTACTCGAATTTATCGGTTACATTCTCGAGGGCTACGCTACAGATATGCAGAAGAACAAACAGGCCCTGTACTCACATGAGCTGAACAAAGAACGAGATGCCTGTATCGCCAGCCTCATCCTCAACTCCGGTCTACGGGTATCTGAAGTGGTTAATCTGAATGTGGATGACCTCGATCTGGGTAACAAACTGCTCTATGTTTACCGCAAAGGTAACAATGATGAAACATACAAAACGCCCGTATATTTCAGAGAACAGGCCAAAGATGAGCTGGCAGCTTACATGAATCTGCGGCAATCCCGTTACCGCACACCTAAACGAGAAAAAGCACTTTTCATTGCACTCCGTAACGGGGAATCCGAAGGAAGTCGAATGACTAAACGCGCGATTCAGGCGATGATTATGAAATACGCTAAATGTTTTGGCAAACCGTATCTTACCGTGCACAAATTACGCCATTCTTTTGCCACCGACTATTATTTGCAAAATGATATTTACAAAACGAAAGAGCAACTAGGTCATGCTTCTACCGAAACAACCGAAATTTATGCGCATCTCACCGACAAAACGATGTCCGAAGCCATCGAACGCCGCATGGATGATAATGCTTAGAGTTATCACAAAAGTCTCGTAGACAATTGCACATGTGGCTGTCCCCTCTTGTTATGAAACAGTACACCGCGTGCCACACGCGGTGTGAAACAAGCACCAAAATGAAATATCAGGTCATTCGAAGATAGGTTAAATGGAGCATTTTAGCAGTTATATATTAAAATCATTTATTTAGTTTACATAATAATAGTTACGTTAAAATTAACCCTCCACAGACCTTGATCATTCTAACGATCTCAGGTATTAAGTGATTTTAGCTGGAGCAGAGCCTCTACAATAACTTCCCGTTCATGGAACAGAAAACCGGCCATAGCTCCTTTGCTTATATCCTGTTTCTTATCCATCTGAGCACTTAACTTCTCCGCCTCTGCTTCCTTCATTAATTCAGGCGTCCAAAAAACAATGCCAACCACCTGCTGAAGCTTGCGTATCAGGGTCAGGTCATTGGCTTCGCGCACCATCACCAATTTGGGATACGGGGCGTCTTTAAAACCTTCAATCACAATCCAGTCATAGTCTGAGAACTGGCTCAACATATCGTCAAGCTGGGTACTGTGTTGCTTGATGACCGCTGTTCTTTTCTGAGACATCACCACAACAGCTCCAGCACCCGCTCTGCCAAACTGATACGAGTCCGTCCCTTCCTGATCCATCTCAAAATGGTCATGCCCGTCATGTTTGAATGCAGCAACCTTCAAGCCTTTGGAAGCAAGTCCGGAGATTAATGTAGCTGTCATTGTTGTCTTGCCTGTATTTTTATATCCAACGACTTGGATGATCTTTGGCTCTGAAGCAATCCTTTTATCCATTCTAGTTACCTTGCCTGCCCGGTTGGAAGTTTGAGAATTGTGACCTGTTCCCCTGCAGCTATGCCCTTTTTCTCAGGCGGAATCACAATGAGGCAGTCACTGTCTTTAATGGTGATCATGACACTTGACTCATCCACACGGGATGCAGCTGGAGCCGCAAATACTTTTCCGTCTCGAATGATCGTACGTCCTCGTACAAAACGAGTGAAGTTGTTCACCTTTGCATAACCGTCTTCTAAAATCACATTCCATTCTTCCAAATAAGGATGGACATCTGCTTGCATCGCACGAAGTGTGGGACGAACAAACAGATTAAATCCAACAAAACAAGCGCCTGGATTACCTGATAAAGCAAATAACAGCTTGTCCTTATATACAGCAGCCGTAGTTACACTGCCTGGGCGCATCGTAACTTTGTTAAAGAGAAGTTGCATCTGTTCTTCGAGCACAAGTTCGCCCATTATATCGTAGTCTCCAACAGACACGCCACCTGTCGTCACAACGATATCATTGTCCCGAATCGCTTCCTCCAGTTTTGCCCTTGCTGTATTCACATCGTCTGCGATGGCTCCGTACATGACCGGCTCTCCTCCCGCTTCCACAACCAGAGAACGTAACATATAGCTGTTGCTGTTGCGAATCCGACCAGGTTGCAACGGCTCATGAACCTCAAGTAACTCCGTTCCTGTAGCAAAAATAGCCACCCTCGGCTGTTCGAAAACCGGCACTTCTGCCACACCAAACGTCGCCAGCACAGATTGTTCACCAGCCCCGATTACGGTACCGGCTTCGATCAGTTGCTGTCCCTCCTGCACTTCAAGCCCAATGGGCGTAATATTAGCCCCAGCCTGAATCTGACGTTTCAGTGCAATCCAGTGCCCCCCTTCTTCTTGCTTGCTTTCCGTCATCTCCATCATGACGACGGCATCTGCACCATCCGGAACTTGAGCACCCGTCATGATTCTTGCAGCCGTTCCAGGTGTAATATGATGTTCTGGTGTATATCCGCACGGGATTTCATCAATAACGCGAAACCACACTTGATGATCACTTGTAGCCTCAGCCGTATCTGCACTTTGAATCGCAAAACCATCCATACCTGATCTGCGGAAAAAAGGATACGCATGCGGCGCTTCAATCGACGTTGCAAGTGTGCGGCCGTGTGAATCGGCAAGAGGCACATGTTCAATCCGGCCTGCCGATACCTGAGCAGCAATTCTGCTCTGTGCTTCCGGTACTTGTACAGCCGTACGATGAAATTTAGCGGTGGTCATATCATATGAATGGGAATTATGTTTCAAAGTAACTTACCTCCTGAGGTCTTTTTCTCATTTAAGAAAGTGTAGCCCGAATATACGCCGATGACAAGTCGATTACTCACTGAATCCGAATAGAAAAACTGCATATGTATCTGAACAGACACATTCTAAATGTGTTCACTCTTGAGATTTAACAGGAGAAACATCATTGCTATCACTACCCGCTAATATGATCAGGGGCCAAACTGGTAACATGAAATACCCTTTCTTTGCACATAATAGCATTCGAAATCGGGAGGTGATCACCACGAATCATCATTGTGAGTTATGCGGGAGAGAACCCGTCGAGACAACAGTTCATCATTTAACGCCAAAGGAGTTGGGCGGTAGCTTCATGCCCACAGCTAACCTGTGCATTCCCTGTCATAAACAAATCCACTCGTTATATACGAATCGGGATCTGGTTACGCTGGGATTGACCGATCTACAATCGCTGCGTGCAGATGAACGGATCATTCCTTACCTGCGCTGGATACGCAAACAGCCAGCTTCTTCGATTCCTCGTGTTCGCAAGTCCCATCATGTCCGCAAATCATAAAAAAATAACAGTAACAAGGTGCTCACTGTCATTCGCCAGTGTCTCACCATGCTACTGTTATTTTGTCCTGTATATAATCATCATCCTGTGAATCATAATCATTCCATGAAGCATATATATCAGGCTTGCGAGGTGTTATCTTCGCCTCATAATCCTGCCACCACCGATTCGAGTCTTTGGTTTTTTGTAGGATTTTTTTGGTGAATCAAACAAACCACCCAAGCCACCACTGCTCTTGTTGCGATCGATACTTCCTCGACTTTGATCCTTTTTGCGGTCAAATAAACCGCCGCCAGAACCAACACTTGTGTCCTTATCACTGCCACGCCGTGTAATGGAGCCTTTTCGCTCAACGGTAATAGGTGGAGCCAGTTTTTTATCATTGCTCGTTGGGGCCCGATACGATCCCGCACTCGGTTTGTACGTATCCCGTTCCGTGTATCCCCGATAGTTGCCTGAACCGCGTCCACCAAAAGTATCAAACAAATTCCCGATTAACGTTGCCGTTAGATACCCTTGTAAGAAGGAAGAGCTATAGTTCTGACGAACATATTCCTTGGAATCGACTTCGACGAGCGTATCCTCTGGTTTCTTGGGATCTTGTTGCAAGTGATAATACTGGTCTTGATACACCAGGAACATACGCTCTGCATTTTCTGCCGAGATCTGGTCGGGTGTTCGTTGATCTGACAGCTCTTTTGCTACTTCAGGAACTGTGCGATCCGCAGCCCGATACACATAAGACGTGGATTGACCGCTGCCACTTACCGATTCAAGAGGATATGTATCCTGTACGGAAGGAGCTGCACCACACGCAGACAGCAGAGACATCACAAGGCTGAGGACCAGCATTAATTTTAATCCATGTGCCAAGCGTTTTTTCATTGGAACCTCTCCTAGTTCGAACGAATCACTTTGATATCCGCAGGAAGAATGGACTCACCCTCGTAGAGATTAAACCTTCTATCTTGCCATTCCACACGAAGAAGTTTGTTATCATCCGATTGATACTGCCACACAAGCTGCTCACCAGCCTGACCATAAGGCGTTCTACCCACAGTCTGAACCATACCTCCATATTCTTCCTCCAAATGATACACGTGATCATCCAGTTCAAGAATGGTCGGCACCTCGTCAGGGGCATCAAGTCTCCCATCAATAGGTGTATACAGGGCGTAACGCGTGATCTCACGCTCCTCCACATGTAAATATCGGAATGAACTACCATCCTGGAGCGTTAATACAACTGCGTTACGAGCCCGATTCTGCACCCTGCCAACGACTTCATAAGTGACCAGAGACACTTCACAGATATCCCCAGGAGCAAGCTGAAGCATCGTTTTTTCCACTTTAGGTGGCTCGGGCTTTGTTAGTATTCCTTTAATACGTTTCCATACACTCATGCCAATTACTCCTGTTCCTTATCTTATCGGCTTACAAGCACGCTGCAATAATCAATGCGCCTACAATATGCAAAGCACCTGAGAACAAGCCATACCCTGTCTTACCTTGCTGTATTCCCGTATCCAGATCCAATGTGGCCCATTTGCGAATCATAAAGTGAACAACACTTTCCAGAATTAATAAAATTACAAATGATACAACAGAAACGAGCAAAGCTTCTCCAAGATGTCCTGCTGTTGAGATGGATGTTGCAAGCACGTAACCTTGCGCAAATAACTTCATTACCATCCGGGTAGTGACCGCCATATTGCCAGCCTTGACTTCAGCAAAATCCTTGTATTTCGTAAAGAGTGAATCTACATACATCAGTACAAACAGCAAAACCGAACCTGAAACCGTCCAGACCAGCATCGCCAAAATGTTCAAATCCATTTACACAGCCTCCACTTATCAACATGATCCGCATTTAAAAGCGAAGGAGAAACGCTGTTCCCCTCCGCTGGTTAACCCTGCTGAACGCCAAGGTGTTAGTTTTTATTTTCGTACTGTTTCATAAGCGCAGCAAGTTCATCCTCAACAGCCGCATCCTTACCAAGTTTCTCAAATTCCTCGTCAAGGGATTTGCCTTTGGAAGACATTTCGTTGCTTGCTTCAGCCTGAGCTTCCATCTGCATCATTTTCTCTTCCATACGTTTCAGGCCCGCACTTGCCGTATCTGAGCTAAATCCGTTTAGCGCTTTGTTGATTTCGGTTTGTGCTTTGGCTGCGTTATAACGAGCAACCAGCGTTTCGCGCTTATTTTTCATCTGTGTCAATTGTTTGCGCATCTCATCGAGTTTGCCACGAAGATTGTCTGCGGACGCTTTGTTTTGATCGTAGCTGGCTTTGTATTCCACCATTTTCTCTTCCGCTGCTTTCTTCTCTTCCAAAGCGCGACGAGCAAGGTCCATGTTCTGTGCACGAGCTGCCGTGTGAGCCTGCTCTTCACGTTTCTTCACAAGTGCTTCCTGTTCCTCGAACAATTGCTTGAACTTCTTCTCGATTGCGATTTGTGCAGCTACTGCTTTCTCAGCATCTTCCAGATCCTCTTGCATGTCACGGATATATTGATCCGTCATCTTGATTGGATCTTCAGCTTTGTCGATAATCGCATTGATGTTAGACATTGTCAGGTCACGTAATCTTTTAAAAATAGACATTAGGTTATTCCTCCCAGTGGATTGTGCATTGTATATAAAGATACATACGTTACAATCTGCAACTCGTTTCAATTTTACAAAAAAAAATTAAAACTTGATGACAACCTCTAAATATAAGGAGGATTACCTCTGAAGGTTATACTTATCCAGGCACGTGTCGTTTATCCTATAAGGTGAACGATTACCAAAACATTACTCTGACTTCTTATTCAAATGTTCATCCACAAGTCTCTCTGCAGTCATTACGATCTCGTCGATCTGCACTCGTG
Source organism: Paenibacillus sp. NN59 (assembly GCF_057597225.1). Lineage (NCBI taxonomy): Bacteria > Bacillati > Bacillota > Bacilli > Caryophanales > Paenibacillaceae > Paenibacillus > Paenibacillus sp. NN59. The sequence continues at coordinate 3,734,607 of NZ_CP199678.1, forward strand.
TAATGCTGTCAAAATGTATGCCCATAATAACGGTTACCGTAACTTTCAGTTGCAGGGCCGCCTTGCGGGCTAGCCGCTCACATAACTCTTGTTCCTTGTGTCCCGGGATATGTACCGTTGTTCCACTAACCCGATCATGGTCAACATAGAATGTAGCTACAGCCCCGATATGAGCTTTACCACCCGTAACCAGAAAAACCTTGTCCTGTCCTGCCTCAAAAACCTCTAAACGAATGGATTTCAAATCATATGTACTCATCGTCTCTCCACCTATCCTTCTCTATATGTTATATATGGTGGAATTATGGCTTTCATGACCTGATGATGCAATGAAACTTCTCACACACGCATAAAAGAAACAGGCAACGGGCATACCATAGAGAACGCAATTTTGGAAAAAGGAGGCCGTTAACATGCGAATACGCCTCGTCATGCTCGCACTCGTTACTATTATATGCTCTGGGGTTTATACAGCTCCTTTAGCCCCTGCGCCTGTGTCTGCTGCTTCATCTGAGGAACCTTCTTCAACCCTCAGTGATACACCGGCGTCTGGGTCAGATGTTAAAGAAGAACAGTTGACTCTAGGTCAACTTCGTCAGAAATACGCGGATACGTTCAAAACCAATGGCCCTTCCACCAAACAAGTTGCGCTGACTTTTGATGATGTACCTGATCCAAGATTTACACCACAGGTACTTGATGTATTAAAAAAATATAAGGTTCGTGCTACTTTTTTTGTTGTTGGCAGCCGTGCGGAGAAACACCCGGACTTGGTAAAACGGATGGTGAAAGAAGGACATATCGTTGGCAATCACAGCTACAATCATCCTGAATTCAGCAAATTATCAATGACTGCCTTTCGCAAACAAATATTACATACCGGTGATATCATTCACCGCCTGACGGGGTATACGCCCAAAATGATTCGTCCTCCGTACGGGGACATTAACGAAGAACAGTTGAGATGGGCTGCAAAACAGCATTACAGCATCGTGAATTGGAATGTGGATTCGCTCGATTGGAAGGGACTAGACAAGGAAAAGGTAAAACATAATATTCTCACCGCGGTGAAACCTGGTTCCATCGTATTACAACATGCTGGCGGCGGTACAGGTTCGAACCTGAAAGGTACAGTAGAGGCTTTGCCTGAGGTTATTGAGGAATTGCGAAACCGAGGATATGAATTAGTTACATTGGACGAGATGCTTAAACTGCCAAAAGAGAAACAATAATTGAAAGAACAGGGTGTCCCTCTACGTCGTCATGAATTATGCCTATCATGATTACGCAAGAAAGAACACCCTGTTTATTAATGCTCAATTCAACTTATGACCTCACATCCATAAATGAGAGGGTTTAAGCCTTATTTTAAAATGTACAACTCAATATCCTGAAAACCAAACGAACTAACGAACTGTTTGCTTCCAGGGATAAAGATGTCAATACGATTTCCCTTGATCGCGCTACCTGCATCCAAAGCCGTTGCTACGAAAGCCTGTTTCGGCAATCCAGGGTGTGTATGCCCTGTCACTAGTACCTTGGTTCCAAAAGGGATAACCTTGGGATCCACTGCGATTGTGCCGAGTTCGAGCGGGTTGCCAAAATAATCAACGGGGCCCCATCCACCATTCTCGGAAGCATCCGCGGAATACGCTGTTGCTTTAACACTAAGCGTTTTGCTGTAGTCGAATGTTTTCCCCCAAGCCTGTACCACTTTATTATCTGTATTCACGTCCAGGCTTGCAGCAGTCACCGTTTTTTCCTGCGACTTCGCTTGAACTGGTGCCGCTTCTACTTTGTTTTCGTTACCTGGGATTGTAATTTTCAAACCACCATAGATGTTATAAGGTGAGATGTCTTTATTCGTTTTAATTAATGTGTTCATATCAACGCCGTATTGCTTGGATAAGGTGAAGAAGGTATCCCCTTCTTTGGCCACATGAACGGAATCCGCGTGAGCCGGAACGGCTTGAATGAATAGAATGGATGTCAGTAGTGCGATGGCTGTTTTGGCTAAACGTTTCTTGTTATACATGGTCTTCCTCCCTCATGATGCCTGCGAAGTTAGTTGTCGGATTCGGATGGAGGAACCCACCCTATAGGCTGTACGTGACATGCTGAAGCATTATGTATTCCTAATTCACCCCAAGCAGCATATTTCTCAAATCATTAACTATGTCTGCATTGTTACGTCCCCCGCACTTCCGCTTCGGAAGTTTCGGCAGTCTTGAATATATCACAAATTTGTAACCTTAAGCTGTAGTAAATGTTTCCATTTGGCGTTTTAATTCATTTTACAGGTAACAGAAAAGTTACTTTTTCAGCTCCACCTTTTCTGCAAACAACAAAAAAGCGTCACCGGATCTTTCGATCCGATAACGCCGTTATTCATTTGATTCTACATACGGAATGGCATGAATTAAAGTACTTTTGCAAGAAAGTCTCGTGTACGCGGGTGTTTTGGCGCCCCAAACACTTCATCCGGGGTACCTTCCTCAACGATGACGCCGCCGTCCATGAAAAGAATGCGGTCTCCCACCTCACGCGCAAAACCCATCTCATGCGTTACAATGACCATCGTCATTCCGCCTTCAGCAAGACGTTTCATGACTTCCAATACCTCTCCGACCATCTCCGGATCAAGGGCCGATGTAGGCTCGTCAAACAGCATCACATGCGGCTGCATCGCGAGTGCTCTTGCAATGGCAATCCGTTGCTTTTGACCACCGGATAGCTGGTTAGGATATACATCTTTTTTGTCCGCCAAACCGACTGTCTTCAGAAGATCCTCGGCAATTTTGTTAGCCTCATCCGTGGATTGTTTCTTCACCTTGATTGGAGCAATCGTAATATTTTGCTGAACCGTTTTATGAGGGAACAGATTAAAATGCTGGAACACCATGCCCATCTTCTCACGTGTAGCATTAATGTTATGCTTGGGATCGGTTATCGAAACACCTTCGAAATCGATCTGTCCCGATGATGGCTGCTCTAACAGGTTCAGACAGCGCAAAAATGTACTTTTACCCGAACCGGAAGGACCAATAACTACAACGACCTCACCTTTGCCGATCGTTACGTCGATGCCTTTCAGGACATCATTTTTACCATATGATTTGTGTAATTGTCTAACGTCTATCACTTGCACCCAACTTCCTTTCCAATCGTCCGAGCAGCTTGGACAGAATAAATGTCATCACAAAGTAAATGGCTGCCGCAATAATGAACGGGTTCAGACCCTGGAATGTGAGATTTTTGACTACACTTGCTTGATACATAATATCCACCATACCGATGACCGAAATAATGGATGATTCTTTAATGATCGTTACGAACTCGTTACCGATGGCTGGCAAAACGGCCTTGAAGGCCTGTGGCAGAATAATGTAACGCATCGCTGCGCCTCTGCCCATACCAAGTGAACGGGCTGCTTCCAGTTGACCACGATCAACGCCTTGAATACCGGCACGGAAAATCTCGGCGAGATACGCACCGCTGTTAATGGAAAGCGTCATAATCCCTGCTTGAAGTGCTGAGAAGTTAATGCCAAAAGTTAGCGACACCCCGTAATAGATAATCATAAGTTGTACCAGCATTGGCGTCCCGCGGATCACCTCTACATAAGTTGTACCAATCCAGCGAAGAATCGCCATATTATGAAGACGGAACAGGCAAATAATCAGACCGATGATGACCCCGAATATTACGCCTAGCGCTGACAACAGGAGCGTGTAACCGATACCTGTTGCATATAAGCCTTTGTATTCCCAGAACAATTGAAAAATGTTTTGAGATTTATTGACTTTGTCAGCCATCAGGAGACTTGCTTCTGTAACCATCTGGTTGATCTTATCTTCGCTTTTCAAGCGGTCCAAGGTTTTGTTTACAGAGGCTAATAACTCCGTATTGCCCTTACGAATCCCGACAGCGGCTTCAGCCTGTTCTTCGTCAGGAACTGCTGCCGCAAGACCGATAATGTCATCCAGGTAACCAGCGGCTACGGTATCTTCTACAATAGCTGCGTCAACGCGTTTCGTTTGCAGTTGTAGCACGATGTCGGAGATTTTATCCAGTGAAGTCAGCTTTGCACCAGGAATCTTCTGTCCGATGGTTTCTTGAATGGATCCCTTTTGCACGCCAATCTTGACATTTTCCAGTGATTTCATGTCCGGATATTTGTCTTTGTCGACATTACGAACCATAATCACTTGTTTGGATTTGTAATACGTATCTGAAAAATCAATGCTTTTCTTACGCTCATCCGTCGGCGTCATGCCTGAGACGACCAAGTCTACACGACCACTCTGAAGTGCGGGCAAAAGTCCGTCGAAGCCCATATCCTCGATAACGAGTTCAGCTCCAAGATCCGCCGCAATTTCTTTGGCAATCGCAATATCAAATCCGACGATTTCGTCTTTACCATTGATGACTTTGTGGAACTCATACGGTGCAAAATCGGCACTTGTACCGAGCACCAGTTTTTTACCGCCTGAGCTGTTGTCTGTCGTTCCACTCGCCAGCGCCGCAGGTGCAGCCGCCGTCAGAAAAAGAAGGAACGTTAACAACATTACGGTATAACGACTTATTAATTTCAACCTTGTTCTCCCCTTACAATGCTATAATTACGATTACATACTGATTCGTCAGTCATGTTGATGACTGAGTCATTATAAAGTACAATGCATGATTATGCAATGCATTTTCAAGATCAAATCTTGACTTGTTTCTGAAAAAATACTGCAAACATGTTATACTCATGGAGTTATTTTCATTTTTGCCTAAGGAGTTTAGCCATGACAACAAATAAAACCCAAATTTTTAACGTTATTGATCAATATGCTTCCCGTTTCAAAGACATTTCATCATATATCGGAGCTCATCCTGAACTTGGAAATGAGGAATATCTTGCTTCTGCCCGTTTGAAGGAAGAATTGTCTTATCATGGGTTCAAAGTACAAGCTCCGATTCTCGGACTGGAAACAGCTTTCATCGGTACTTATGCTTCGAGCAAGCCAGGCCCGACCATTGCCCTACTATGTGAATATGATGCTTTGCCCGAAATTGGTCATGCTTGCGGACATCACCTGATCTGCATGATGAGTCTTGGCGCAGCCGTTGGCCTGAAAGCCATTGTGGACGAAGTCGGCGGAACGATCAAGGTGTTTGGTACACCTGCAGAGGAGACACGCGGGGCTAAAGTTCCGATGGCGGAAGCGGGGTTATTCGACGACTGTGATGTCGCACTGATGGCCCATCCATTCTATGCTTATGAAAAATCAGGCAGCTCCCTTGCAATCGATGCCGTACAATTCGAGTTCCATGGTAAATCCTCACATGCGGCAGCCAGCCCACATGAAGGTATTAATGCCCTCGATGCGGTTATCCAAACATTCACCGGAATTAATGCGTTTAGACAGCAGGTGAAAAGCACCGTCCGTATTCACGGCATCATAAATAGCGGTGGACAAGCTGCTAACATTATCCCGGACTATGCTTCTGCTCAGTTTTACGTGCGTGCAGCCACACGCAAAGAACTGAACGTTCTAACCGAACGTGTCGTTCAGATAGCACAAGGCGCTGCACTTCAGACCGGATGTAAACTCGTAACATCCAACTACGAAACATCCTATGATGAGATGGTCACGAATGAGACCTTCTCTGACGCGTTCAGTCAGAATTTAATGGAACTTGGCATTCCGCAGGAAGAAATCGTCAGTGGGAACGACCATGGCTCGATGGATATCGGTAATGTTTCCTTGAGATGCCCAGCGATTCACCCTTATATCCGTGTCGTTGATGAAGTTCATACCCTGCATTCTATTGAATTCCGTGATTTGGCGTTGCAGGAACGCGCTCTGGATGGCATGATTTTAGGAGCCAAAGCGCTCGCTGCTACAGCTTATGATGTTCTAAGCAAGCCTGAACTGTTGCAAGCCATCCGTAAGGAATTTGACCAAATTACTCGCTAAGTGATGCCGGAGTAACAACAAAAGCCGCAGTTATTAAACTGCGGCACTCCATACGAAAATCGAAATAAAACCTTACTCTTAGATCACACCTGAATTCGACGATAAATATCCATATATTCCTCAGCCGATACATCCCAGCTGTATTCCCCGCTCATTGCATTTTTCACAATTTTTTTCCACTCAGCCGGTTTACGATAGAACTCTTCTGCACGGCGAATGGTATTCATCATGTCATGTGCGTTAAAACTTGTAAATGAGAAGCCGTTACCTTCTCCTGTGAACTCATTGTAAGCTTGAACCGTATCGTTTAATCCCCCTGTTTCCCTTACCAGTGGTACACTGCCATAACGCAATGCCAGCAACTGGCTAATTCCACACGGCTCAAATTTGGATGGCATCAGGAAGATATCACTGCCCGCATAGAAACGACGAGATAATCCGTCATTGAATGTAATCTGTGCTGACATTTTTAGTGGATACCGGTTAGCCGCCTCTCTGAACCAATGTTCATAAGCTGAATCTCCAGTCCCCAGCACGGCGAATTGAATGTCATCGTAGTAGAGCAGTTCATCCAGAACCCGACATACCAGATCGAGCCCTTTGGAATCAACGAGCCTGGTCACCATGACCATCAGTGGTGCATCTGGACGCACCGGAAGTCCCAGTTCTTTTTGCAATTCGTTTTTATTTTCGATTTTTTTGGACAAGCTTGATCTGTATTTGACTGCAATTTTATTGTCTGTTGCCGGGTTATAACTTTTGGTATCAATGCCGTTCACAATACCGCTGAAGCGATCTCCAAGCGAACTTAGTAATCCGTCCAGTCCATACCCATAATAAGATGTCTGCACTTCTCTAGCATAGGTTGGGCTCACCGTTGTCACATGATCAGAATACACAATACCTGATTTTAAGAAATTGACATTCCCATAATATTCGGCGCCTTCCATCGTAAAATACCGATCATCAAGCTCCAAAATTTCGCTGAACAACTGGTGTGGAAATACACCTTGATACAACAAATTATGTATGGTGAATACCGTTCGGATTTCACTATAAAACGCATCATGGGCATAGTGAGCCTTGAGCAACAACGGAATCATACCTGCATGCCAGTCATGTGTGTGCAGAACGTCTGGTTTAAAATCAAGCTGTGGAAGCACCTCGAGTACAGCGCGGTTGAAAAATGCAAATCGCTCGCCATCATCCATGTACCCATAAACGCCATCCCGTGCAAAATAATACTCATTGTCAATAAAATAAACTGGAATTCCTTCATACTCCAGCATCTCAATGCCACAATAGGCTCTACGCCAACCAAGCGGGACATCCGTCACGAGCACGGGTTTCATAGCTTCTTTGTATTCTTCAGGTATCCCTTTATATTTCGGCAAAATCACGCGTACATCTGCTCCGTTATTTTTCAACGCTTGCGGCAGAGCACCGATAACGTCAGCCAGACCTCCCGTTTTGATAAACGGATGGGCCTCTGCTGCTGCAAATAAAATATTCATGCTTTTGTCCCCCTATTCGGTTTAAGCGTGCTATTCCCTTTTTTTTCTGTATTTTTTTCAGTCTTTTTTCTTGATTTCACGGAAGCGCTACCTTCAGCGATGGGCTCCGTTTTCCGGCGTGTATTCTTTTTTAAAATAACGATACTTAGCGGTGGTAAGTCCAGCTCCAGGCTGTTTGCATGCCCGTGAAATGGAATCTTTTCCGTAGGGATCAGCATATCATTAATTATCCCTGAACCACCGTAATCCGAATGATCACTATTTAATATTTCGGTATACATACCGGGACGTATGACGCCAATCCGGTAACGCTCCCTTTTGACAGGCTGAAAGTTAATGAGCACAAGGAGTGTATCCGCAGGTTTTTTTCCTTTGCGTACATATGAAATGACACTTTGGCCCTGGTCATCCGGAGTGATCCACTCATAACCGTCAAAGGAATGATCAAGCTCCCACAAAGCTTTTTCACGGACGTACAACTCAGATAGCTCGCGCTCGAACTTGTGCAGGTTGCGGTGACTATCATAGTCCAGCAAAAACCAGTCCAACTGATCTTCATCTTTCCATTCGATGAACTGTCCAAACTCTCCACCCATGAACAACAGCTTTTTGCCTGGAAATGTCATGAAATAACCGAGAAACGCGCGCATACCCGCAAATTTTTGCTCATAACTTCCTGGCATTTTGTTCAAAAGGGACTTTTTACCATGCACTACCTCGTCATGAGACAAAGGAAGCACATAATTTTCAGAAAAGGAGTATACCACCGGAAATGTCAGCAAATGATGTTTGGAAGCACGTTCATGAAAATCAGATTCCATGTAATCTAACGTATCATTCATCCAGCCCATGTTCCACTTATAGTTAAAACCCAGACCACCTTTGTCCACTGGCATGGTAACCATTGGCCATGCACTGGATTCTTCAGCCATCATTAAAGCATAAGGATAATATTCGAAAACAGTTGTGTTCAACTGTTGTAAAAAAGCAACCGCTTCTTTATTCTCCAGGCCACCTTCATCGTTCGTACGATATTGACCTGGCTGCTTTTCGAAATCAAGACGAAGCATACTCGTCACCGCATCAACACGAAGTCCATCAAAATGATACATTTCCATCCAGTACAGTGCGTTCGAAATAAGGAATGAGCGAACCTCAGGTTTGGAATAATCAAAACTAAGGGTTCCCCAGCCCGGCTTCTCGGCTAACATTGGATCTGCGTACTCGAACAAAGGTGTACCATCAAACAAACGTAGGCCATGCGCATCTTTGGCAAAATGAGCTGGCACCCAATCCAGTAATACACCAATACCCGCCTGATGTAGTGTATCCACCAGATACATCAGATCTTTGGGTTGCCCGTAACGGCTTGTAGGTGCGTAAAAACCCGTATTTTGGTATCCCCATGACAGGTCATATGGATGCTCACTAAGGGGCATCATTTCAACGTGGGTATAATTCATCTCAAGCAAATAAGGAACGAGCAAATCCGCCATCTCACGATAACTATACAGGCTCCCATCGCCTTTGCGCTTCCAGGTACCCAGATGCATTTCATAAATATGTAAAGGTTTGTTGTACATCGAGCGTTGTTTACGCCTCCATGCACCGTCATTCCACTTGTAACCTTCAATGGAACTTGTGATTGACGCCGTTCGAGGACGAACTTCTGCCTCAAATGCATACGGATCCGCTTTGAGAATTTCAGTCCCATCTTCCGTTAAAATGCGAAATTTGTATAAAGTACCTTCTTCGATTCCCGGAATAAAACGACTCCAAAATCCAGATTCGGGTATCTTATATAAAGGTTCCTTTTCTCCTTGCCATCCATTACGGTCCAGAGCCAGTCCCACCTCTACGGCATTGGGTGCCCATACGGTAAAACGGAATCCTTGACGGTGATCGCGAGTCTCAGGATGCGCGCCCAACATTCGATAACTGTGATGAAGATTACCTTCATGAAATAAATAAATAAGATCAGATAACTTATCCGGTTGTGTCAACGGTTCAATAGCCAAGGGATCACCTTCTTTTCTCCAGAAAATAGATATAACGTTAACCATTACCCCATTCTAGCCAAGTTGAAAAGAAAAATGCGTTGTTTTAAAAAATGATGTATTTTTTCAGAATTTTTACAATAGCTATCGTTTCAGAGGCTTCGCTTTCGTTTACTAATGTACTACACTGCACAAATATTTTGGGAGGGAAACGATCATGTTTAATAAAGATTGCATCGCTATGCTGTTGGCGGGAGGAGAAGGAAAGCGATTAGCTCCTTTAACCTCGAGGATTGCAAAACCCGCTGTACCGTTTGGCGGGCATTACCGGATTATCGATTTTCCTCTCAGTAACTGCGTCAACTCAGGGATCGACACTGTAGGTGTTCTGACGCAGTACCAGGCGGAATCATTGCACGAACATATTGGTCAAGGAGAGCCATGGACACCTGGCAATTCGAATGAGACCGGAATCTCCTTGCTTCCATCTTATCATACAGGAAATGACGAATACTTGGGAACTGCGGATGCCATATATAAAAATATGGACTATATTGACCAGCAAAACCCCGAAAATGTTCTAATTTTGTCGGGTGACCACATATATCATATGGATTACCGCGAAATGCTTGAATCACACAAGGCTAATCATGCTGTTGCAACCATTTCGGTGATGGAAGTGCCTTGGGACGAAGCTCACCGCTTCGGAATTATGGCTGCTGATGAAAACATGAGAGTAACCGAATTTGCCGAAAAACCGGCTGAACCTAAAAGTAACTTGGCCTCGATGGGCATTTACATGTTCAATTGGCAATATCTGAAACGTCACTTGCTTGAAGATGCTGCGAATCCAAATTCCAGTCATGACTTCGGAAAAGACGTTATTCCACAGATGTTAAATGAAACCAATTCGCTTTACGTATATAATTTCAATGGTTACTGGAAAGATGTCGGTACGGTGAAAAGTCTTTGGGATGCGCATATGGATCTGTTATATAACGAAGAAAACTGGAGCTTGCAACGAGAAGATTGGCCTATGTTCACCCGCGAATGGCGCTCCAAACCAAGCGCGATCAAAGCGAGACAAAATCAGATGCAACATCTGGCTTCCATGGTTCACGACTCTTGCGCTATTGAAGGCCGGGCTGAACGCTCCGTGATTTTCTGCGGTGCCGAAGTTGGCAAAGGCTCTGAAGTGCTTGACAGTGTCATTATGCCTAATGCACGCGTAGGCCGCGGTGTTCATATCGAACGCGCAATTATCGGCGAAGGAGCCATTATCAAAGATGGTGCCATTGTTAAAGGTACAGCCGATGAAATTGTTGTCGTTGGCCCGAATGAGATTGTCGCACCTAAACCAGCCGTACGCACGCAACCTGTACGTATGCTCAAAGAAGTGTATGAAAAAAGTGGTCGTCTCCGTGCTGGTGAATTATCCTCATAAATTCTTTAAGATGTACCTTAAATGTAAAAAGGCGAGCCATAATGGCTCGCCTTTCTGGTTTCGCTGTATAAGATTTCATCGTCTGCTACCACCGTACGTGTGATAATGACGAACTAGCGCTTCTCGCCCTCAGTTGATGAGTCATGAGCCTGTATCTGCTCCTTCTGGTCTGGCTCCGAAGTTGTATTTGCCAGTTTCTCCGGTGTACCAGCTTCGATCAGTGCTACCTCATCCGTTATATCTTGTTCAGCTGAAGCTATCTCCTGATTAAGCATAGGTAAGGATACGGTCACCGTTGTCCCTGAACCAAGCTCACTTTGCATCGTAATGGTGCCCTCATGCAATTCCACAAGCTCCTGAGTAATGGCAAGACCAAGTCCCGTGCCTCCATTTTGGTGGTTTACCTGGAAGAAACGATCCCTTACCTTAATCAAATGTTCCTCACTGATCCCAATTCCTGTATCCTGCACAACAGCCACAATCTGACCATTCTCTTCTTTGACCGTAAGGAATATCCACGAGTTCTCATGTGAGAACTTGATCGCGTTGTCCACAATGTTTAAGAACACCTGCTTCAAACGATTCCCATCGCCATATACATTGTAGGCGCGTGTTTCGTCCGTCTCTAACTTCAGATGTACCTGCTTTTGTTCAGCTTTGGCCCATACGTTCAGCATGGTCTCTTGCACAACCTCACGAATATTAACTGTGCCTTTCACAAGCTTCATCTGGTTCTGTTGCAGTTTGGAGAAATCAAGCATCTCCTCTACCAACCCGATTAGCCGCTCTGTTTCCTTCGCGATAATACCCATACCAATACGTGTTTCTTCCGGATCGTATCCACCTGAATCAAGCGTTTCACTCCAACCCTTAATACTGGTCAGCGGTGTACGCAGTTCATGGGAAATGGACGAAATAAAATCGTCTTTAATCTGGTTACTACGTACAATTTCGTGGGCCATGAAGTTAAGCGTTGACGCGAGTTCGCCCAGTTCATGTTTATAATTCCCTTTGACTCTGACATCCAGCCGTCCTTTCGCCATCTGAGCAGATACCGCTGTGATACTGTTAATAGGCCTTACAATGGAGTTGGCCATTCCAATACTGATAATTAACACGATGGCCAGTACACCAACGCCTACGGCAATAGCCAGTAACCCCATGACAAGCAATTTAGAGTTTACAGATTCGAGCGAAGTCAGATAACGTACAATGTACGTATTTTCACCACCAAGGTCGAATTTGTTGGCAACTGCCATCACCGATTCGCCGGTGTTGGGTTGTCTGCCAATCCATCGTCCCATATCCCCGTTCAAAGCCTGCATAACGTCGCTCGTTTGTAACATCGCTCGATCTGATTCAAATGCCGTCGAACTCGCCAGCACGCGGCCGTTCAGATCCAGAATCTCCAGTTCAGTATTGTCTAATGCAAGTCGAACAAGGAGTCTGGACAAGTTGTTGTTGCCGTCTTCTCCATTACTAGCTCTGGCTATAGGCTCAAGAAAGTCTCTGTTATTGGTAATGTGCGTGCTAATGGTATTGTAAATGCTCTCATAATAATACCGCTGCACAGCTAGCATAAACACAAACTCAACAAGCACCAGAGCGAGGAAAACGACAATAAAGTAGTGTAATACGATCTGCCGCGTGATCCCCTTTTTGATCATTGATCCCGGCCCTTCCATTTGTACCCGTGACCCCATACAGTTTGCAGGTATTCAGGCTCGGAAGGATTGTTCTCAATTTTTTGACGTAGACGACGGATGTTAACATCAACAATTTTGGGATCACCCATATATTCTTTGCCCCACACATGGTCCAGTAGCAAGTCACGGCTCAGCGGCGTATTTTCTTTTTCCAAGAAGAACTGAATTAAAGAAAATTCCGTAGGTGTTAATTCAATGGCTTCATTATTCTTTTTAAACTGTTTGGAGATCAGATCCAGTGAAAACGGCCCCGATTGGAACGTTACTTTAGCCGCAGTTTCACGATGTACATTGACACGACGAAGAAGCGATTGAATCCGTGCAATCAGTTCAGTCGGGCTGAAAGGTTTGCTTACGTGATCGTCTGCCCCTACTGAAAGAGCGTATACTTTATCCTGCTCCTGAACTTTGGCTGTCAAGAAAATAATACCGAGCCGTTCGTTCGTTTCACGAATCCGTCTGCATACTTCAAAACCATCAATGCCAGGAACCATAACGTCCAGCAGTGCAAGATCAATATCGGGTACAGATTGCAAAATGCGTAAGGCCTCATGACCATCGCCCGCTTCCAGCACTTCGAATCCATTTCTTTTTAAATTAATGACGATAAAACTGCGGATAGATTCTTCATCCTCAAGAATAAGTACTTTACTCATCAAGTTCTTCCTTTCTATTCAGCTGAGAAGTTTTTACTTAATGCATCCTTGCCCGCCTCAGATTGTGCAACACGCGATGCAATCACCCGATCTTTTGTTCGAGTAATTTCCTTCCAGCTCTTTCCCTTTTCAAGATCCCACTGAGAAAACGTGAAATATTTGATTTCGGCCACGGTTTCATCCGTTTTGATCATCTTAAACCGAATGTATTTTTCCTTCTCCGATTTGGTGTCAATCGTGATCTTGCCATACCATTCAGGCTTTAAGTTCAAATGGAACAAATCCGCATCATCCCGGAACTGGAACGACACAAACTTTTTCCCCTCTTTGCCATCCCACTGGTAGAATGTATAAAACCACATGCGCGAATCAAATACGTAGTGCTCCCAACCTTTTGGTGTTTCTTTTAATCCAAACTCAATAATACCATCATTATTCACATCACCGCTTAAAATTTTGTCATCTCTGTACGTTTGATCCGGTGATTTAAAAGCACTAACAAGTTTATTGTCTTTCACATACATGATCTGTGTAAACGAACTGCGATCATCCAGATCCGCATCAAGTACAATCCCCATTTTTCCGTCAGCGATCTCACCGCCAAGAGCGTTATACACTTCTTTAACCGTATAGTCAGTAACAACACGATCCATTTCCTTAAAGCTGTCATCCTGATACTGATACAAGGCTATGCTGGCAAAACCACTGGCGTTTAGCGAAACAACAACAAAATCACTCTTGCCATCTCCACTTAAATCCAGCGCGTTACCCTGCATATCATCGATAATGACCTGATTGTAAGGCACGCCGCCCAGCACTTGTTCCAAGACTCCGCCTTTATATGAATATGCCGTTAAGGCTTTCTGATCCTGCAAGCTGACACCTACGATAATGTCCGGGTTCCCATCATTCGTAATATCCATTACTTTGAACGATTCCAACTCATTGCCTGGTACATCAAACGTCAGTTTCTTGACCCAGGTTCCCCCCTGCTCTTCCAAAATCATACCGTGGATACGTACATTCTCATTAGGCGTCTCGTAAAAAACAATGGCCTCGCGAATACCGTCACCGTTCAGATCTTCCACACGAATCATGCTGGTATTGCTCATATCTTTGGGCCGAATCAACTTACTTTCAGGCGGTGTTTCCTTCTGCACAATATTATACAGTTTCTCTTTGTCCGTCGACATCATCGGCGGCTTCATTAGAAGCTTGGGGTCACTGATCACTGTACAGCCACTTAGCACGGTTCCGAGCAAAACAGCCATTGTACCTGCTGCCATGCAGCGTCCCCATCGCGAATTAAGCAATTTCATCACTCTTTTCATTAAGCACTCATTTTAAATCTGATTTTTCTCCTGCTGTGTTAATCTCCGTCCTCGTATATCAAAAGCGATCCGGCCTTCTGCGATTCCCCAGATTCGCGAAGCATGTTTCTCTGCTAGTTCAATCGGTAACACGGCAATGACCGTAGCTCGTTCCTCTTCACACAATTTGCGTAACGTTTCCAGCACCGCATCAGCCGTATGAGGATCAAGTCCAATGACAGGTTCATCCGCCAGCACAACCTTGGCACCATGCGCAAGCGCCCTTGCAATAGCAACACGCTGCTTCTCGCCGCCGCTCATTTTTTCAGCAAGCTGATGCGCTTTATCCAGTAAACCTAAACCTTCGAGGTGGTCCATCGCTCCCATGTAGTCATCCGAACGCACCATGCCCGTTGCCATCCTCCATAATGGAGTTTGACCAAAACGCCCGATAAGTACATTCTTCAGCGCCGTTTTTCTGGGATATAACTGTGGGTTCTGTTCCAAGTATGCCCATTCCCGCCGAATTTTCTGTTTACCGCTCCATCCTTCTTTCAGAATATCCATGCCGTCAACAGTAAAACGTCCTGAATCCCACGTCTCCTTCATCGCCAAACATTTCAGCAACATGCTTTTGCCGCTCCCGCTGGAGCCGACTACCGCAATCATTTCCCCTTGTTGCATATCAAAACGAATATCACGTAGAATCGGAATACGATCCGCTCCAACGGATTTACTCAAGTTCTCCACTCTGATCATCGCGATGTCTCCTCTTGTCCATGTTTTTCCCTACTACTAGTGTACTCGGAAATGGACATCAATTTCCATGCGAACACCAGCTTCTATTTTAACACAAATTCCGCTTCGCGTTTACGCCGAAATAATAGTCCTGTAACACCAAAAATGAAATACAAGCAACCAAGCATCGTAAACATACTGCCAGGTGAAACCCAGTTGATCAACTGACCTCCCAGATTCGGTGCCACGATACTTCCGATCGTAAAGTGAAAGGACGCTACCACATTGGCTGCAGGTAACAAAACTTTAGGTAAAATATCTGCGGCATAAGCGAGTCCCAGCGAGAAAAATGAACCTACGAGTCCTCCGGCGATAAGCAACAGTACAAGTGTCAGCCAGAAATTCGTACCCGCTAAAGGAACTAGCATAAATGCTAAACCGCCACCCATTCCGGCTATCATAAGAATTACTTTTCGACCATATCGGTCACTTAATATTCCGAGCGGAAGCTGCAGGAATAGTCCACCAATCCCTATAAAAGGAAGCAAAGAGGCTATCTGATCGGTATCATATCCCACACGAAGTCCGTAAACGGGAAAGTTGCTGTTCATGCCTGCTTCCATATAACCGTATAAAAGAGCTGGCAACAGCGCATACCATGCCCAAGCGAAACTACGGCGAAAGCGTCTTTCTGGAAAATGAGCATGTTCTGCTTTTTCCGGCTTGGTATCCGGTAGCTTCATCAGCACCAGAATGAGTACAGCGGCCATGCCAACAAACAGCACCAAAAATGGCACAGCATCACCATACCCGAGCAACTTGATTCCTAATGGCCCGATACTGAAACCCAGTCCGTAAGACATACCGTAAAGGGATATATAACGTCCTCGCTTCTCTGGCGCAGTGACTAACAGCACCCATAGCTGGGCTGCATAATGTAAAGCACTGTCTCCGATGCCGACAATCAGGCGTAGCACAAACCAAATTTTAATATCAGGAAAATACGGGAACAGGATCAAGGGAAGCATAACCAGAATCAAGCCGCCAACAATCAGTCTTTTGAATCCCAGTACCCCCAGTAAACGTTCGGCTGCCAGTGTCATTGCGAATGAGCCAATGTAGAGCGCAGCGGCATTTAACCCGTTTAACCCGGGAGAAACCCCTTGCTGTTCCAGAAAAATGGATAAGACAGGTAGCAACAATCCCTGACTGATCCCTGCTGCAACGATCACGGTAATTAAAATCAAATAATTAAAAGTTGAGGGTGATATTTTAGATTTGAACATCAATGCCACGACATTTCATTCCTCCTGCAAGCGCAAACAAAGAAAAATCGCCATTGCTGACGATCTCTAGGCTGTTATTTATATGGGTATATACTATCTTTATAAATCAGGTCTAAGCCCCGAACTTGAACATTATAGTGGACAACGCCCGGTAAAACAAGCCATAATAGTACATAAGTCGCTGTGAATACCTAGATGTGACGGGAGGATTCTGCATCATTATGGCTTATCACGTTAAAATTGATGTTTCACCGATATATGAGATGCTCAACAGCTTTTTAGTTTATGTCACGAAAAAGTGGATTCAGCATCTGGACATTGGTCCTGAATGGATTCTGGACGTTGAGCGCAAGCTAAGTTCCAACGTACGTGCAGCGCTTGCACCCGCTGCTACGTGGCCTTTTGACGATTTTGATGTCCTGTTCGCCTGGGCAGCATATAAGAATACCACTTTAGAAAATCAAGACTTTCTGGACATGCTCACAGAGCTTTCGGCTGACGAATTATTTGCGCGCGTGTCTTCATTAATGCCTTCGCTTACGATAGAAGAATCGACGCGTATTCGAAACAGCTACGTCCCATTACTGCGACTATGGGATCAGCACTATTGCCGGAACATTAGCGAAGATCATCGTGTATGGCTTGAAGAGGATGCTGAAGAAAAACGCATTTTGCTCGAAAAAATGGGCCCTGAACTGTTAATAGAATATGCTACCGCAGGTGTTATTGTGGAACCCATCGCTGGATTAAACGAAGTGATTCTGTTCCCAACGGTGCATAACCGTCCTATTAACATGTACTGCTTCTATGAAGGCATGATGATTATTCAGTATCCCGTAGATATACCTGAGGAGAGTGAAGATGAGCCGCCAACGTGTTTGCTCAGGTTCACACATGCATTGGCAGACCCGGAAAGACTTCGCCTGTTAAGATATGTCTCGGACGAACCGAAGTCACTCTCGGAGATGTGTGAGGAGCTTGGCAAAGAACAAGATCCTGTCAAAGATCAGGTTACAGCTCTTCGCATTGCAGGTCTACTGCGTACACATTTACTAGGAAGCAATCGTAAAGAAAAATATAGCATCAGACCTGACGGAGTATCTGAATTGAATATGTTTTTAGAATCCTACATTCGCATCTAACTCGTTATTTTATTTTATAGGATAATGAATGATCCGCAGGCAAGCGCAGGCAAGGAGTGAACTAGCATTGACCTTATTAAAACAACATATCTTGTTTGACCTTGATGATACACTCGTATATTGCAACAAATATTTCAATCTTGTTCTGGGAGAATTCTTTGAGAACATGCAACAATGGTTCGACGGACATGCCCTGACCACACAGCAGATTCGGGAGAAGCAACTCGAAATAGATGTGACGGGAGTGAACAAAGTCGGGTTTGCAAGTCACCATTTTCCACAGTCTTTGATTGATACGTATCGATATTTTTCCAAAAAATATGCACGTGTAACATCAACTAAAGAAGAAACGTATTTGAGCAAACTGGGCATGAGTGTCTACACCCAGGAAGTTGAGCCTTATCCGCATATGGTAGAAACGTTGGAAGAACTGAAGTCTGCAGGGCACTCTCTTTATTTGTACACAGGCGGTGAGACCGTCATTCAACAAAGAAAGATTGACCAGATGAAACTC
The DNA here is from genome assembly GCF_057597225.1 of Paenibacillus sp. NN59. NCBI lineage: Bacteria > Bacillati > Bacillota > Bacilli > Caryophanales > Paenibacillaceae > Paenibacillus > Paenibacillus sp. NN59. The sequence goes on from NZ_CP199678.1 coordinate 3,752,883, forward strand.
TCCATCTATTTCGATGATCGAATCTATATTCGTCAGCACAAAAATATTGAAGCATTGGAAGGCATTCTGTCCAAAGGTCCTTTTGACCGGCGAGCAACATGGATGATTGGCAATTCACTTCGCACAGATATTATGCCTGCCGTAAATGCCGGAATTCATAGCATCTATATCAAACAGCCCAATGAATGGCAATATAACATTGTTGAACTGCAACCGAATCCGGAAACTTCCATGTATACCATCACAGCACTGGAAGAGGTCCCAAAAGTCATTCATGAAGATATAGAGCAGAAACAACAAAAAAGAACCCTTGGCTAAAGGGTTCTTTTTTTACTTTCAACTATAAAATCTACAGCGGCCTATGATCATGCTTCCTGTTTTTCACCGGATAATTGACCCGTGACCACATCTTTTAAAATAATACGTGCCTTCACCGTGCTTCCATCCTTGCGTTTGAATGAGAGAACTTGCGTACTGCCCTTCTCTACCAATGACTTCAGCATTGTGCTTGTTATTTTTTTGCCAGCGTATTCTTTCCAGACGACAAATGTACATCCTTCTTTGAAACGGGAACAGCCATACCCCTTCTTGCCCTCAATAATATGCCCGGAACAACCAGGTGAAGGACATGAAGCAAGCACTTCACGTACACCAGAACTTGCGGTACCCGATTGCACAGTTGTGCCTGTACTTGAAGCTGCGTTTGCTGTTGAAGTCCTGGTCGCTTTGCTACTACTCGTTACCTTGTTACCTGTTTTGTTGCCAGATCCTCTCGCTTTCCCCTTACCTTTGCCTCTCGCATCTTCACCAAAGGCATTAGCAGCAGCGGGAGCCTGTACACGCACTTTTTCAATGATTGATAATGTGAATTTCTTGACATTTTCCATGAACTTGTCCTGTCCAGCTTCACCTTTAGAGATCTGATGTAACCGACGCTCCCATTGCCCCGTCATCTCAGGCGAAGTCAGCAAATCTACACCGGCACGACGAATTAATTCAATCGCTGTTCGTCCCTTCAGCGTCAGTTGCATCTTTTTCCCTTGCATCGTAATGTAACCTACGTTTTTGAGACGCTCGATCGTAGCCGCCCGTGTAGCCGGGGTTCCCAGACCGCTATCCTTCATCGCATCACGAAGTTCTTCGTTCTCGATCTGTTTACCTGCACTCTCCATTGCTTTGAGCAGTGTGCCCTCAGTATAACTTTTGGGCGGTTGAGTAGCTTTCTCCTTGAACTCGCTCTTCGTACATTGAATAGGCAAGTCAGGCTGTACAGCGAAAGCTTTGTCCGTCCATTCCTCTGCTTCCTCTTCTTCATTGCTATTTTTCTTCGCTTTTTTCCTACCAGAAGCACCTTGTTCCTGATCGCCAGAACCAAGCACTACTTTCCAACCGATGGATAATAGTTCTTTCACAGACGTTTTGAACTGATGTTTCTCAACCTCCGTAAGTACCGTATGCTGTTTATACTCGGCGGGGGGATAGAAATGAGACAGGAAACGTCTCACAATTAAGTCATATATATTTTGTTCTTCCTTGGACAATGTCCCTGGTCGTTTCAGTGTTGGCAAAATCGCATGGTGGTCTTCCACCCGGCTCGGATTGCAGACCCCTTTATTATTTTTATGCACCAATTCCGGCTTTGCGCCCAAAGCGAGCTCACTGTACGTTCCGTTTTTGAGCAAATTCAATGTTTTGTGCATGCCTTCAATGTTCTGCTCCGTAACATAGTTGGAATTGGTACGCGGGTACGAGATCACTTTATGTTTTTCGTACAGGGCCTGTGCAATATCCAGTGTTTTTTTCGCGCCGTAGCCAAATTTCGCATTCGCTTCACGCTGTAAAAGAGTCAAGTCATACAACCGGTATGGATACTCCTTGGTTTGTTTGGCTTCATATTTAATAATCTGACCTGTCTTGCCCTTTACACTGTTTGCAATAGCCTCTGCTGTTGCTGCATCCGTAAGTTTATCTCCTTGACGTACACCCCGGTATTCAACACCTTCCTGCCGAAACCAGGCCGCCACTTCATAGAACGTCTGTGACTGAAACGCTTCAATCTCCATCTCACGATCATAGATGAGAGCCAATACAGGTGTTTGCACTCGTCCAACAGACAGTAGTGCATTATGCCTTGTTGTAAACGCCCGTGAGGCATTCATGCCAATCAGCCAGTCCGCTTCACTGCGTGCACGGGCAGCATAAGTCAGATTTTCGAATTCTGCGGCATCTTTCAATCCATCAAATCCACGCCGAATACTTTCAGCTGTCAAATCCGATATCCACAGACGTTTTACAGGCTGGCGCAACTTTAATTGCTGCTGAATCAGCGCAAAAATATATTGTCCTTCCCGCCCTGCATCACAAGCGTTAACGATCGCTGAAGCACGCTTTGCGAGTTCTCCGATGATTTTGAGCTGATCCTTTGTCCGCGGATTCGGTACAATTTTGAATTGATCCGGAATGATCGGCAAGTCCGCAATATTCCAGCGTTTGTATTTCGAATCATAGGCATCCGGTTCAGCCAGTCCAAGCAAATGCCCAATCGCCCAGGTGATAATGTACTGTTCACCTTCCAGATACGTGCGATTATTTTTGGCTTTTGGTTCTATGACGGCGGCAATGGTTCTCCCCATATCGGGTTTCTCCGCAATAACCAGTGTCTTCATCCGTCCATCTCTCCTCCTAAACCGTCACTATGACGGCAAAAAGGGGCCTTCCGCCGACGGAAGCCCCTGCTTCTGAAACTTATTATATCAGATTTTGGATTCAAGAGCACCTATTCGGGATGAATTAACCAGCCGCTGGCTCATCAAGCTCATGTTTTTGTCTGCATTCTTTACACACACCTTGAAAATCAAGTCGATGATCGGTCACAGCAAAACCATACTGACGCAAAACCTGTTGCTCCAATCGAAGCAATCCATCTTCCATAATTTCTTCCACACTTCCACATTCCGTACAGATCAAGTGATGATGATGGTGAGAGCCGTCTGTGCTACGCAAATCAAAACGTGCAGCTCCATCACCGAAGTTAATTTTCTCTACAACCTGCAAGTCACTGAGTAGCTCTAGCGTACGATAAACGGTTGCGAGTCCAATCTCCGGAAACTTTTCTTTTACCAGGAGAAATACTTCTTCTGCGCTAAAATGATCTTTCTCATGTTCCAACAACACACGTACCGTCACTTCACGTTGCTGAGTTAACTTATATCCTTTATCAACCAATTGGCTTTTGATTTGATCAATTTGCTCTGAAATGGACTTGTCCCGATTACTTGCCATACGGGTGCACCTCCGTTATATGTTATGTTACCTATCTTTACTTAAACGTATCTGCAATCATGTACTCAATTCAATGTCATCTTTATAAGACAGCATCGTCAAAGTTAAAATTCTATTTCCCATTATGATTGAATTCGACTTCAACCTTATTTATAATAATTATAATCTAATAATAAGTCTTTATCTTAGAAAATGCAATGCTCTTATTCACATTGTCATCAGAAATGGAAAAATTTAAAGAAAGTTTATTGATCAGAATATATAGCAAATACCCCTCGCATATACGAGGGGTATTCATCGCTTTGTTGATAATGTAAATACTTTATGATGTAAATTAAGAAGACAGAAAGATCGAACAATGGTACTGGTTTATACCAGTACTGTTGCGCCCATCAAATATTTATCCACTTCACGAGCGGCTTCACGGCCTTCATTGATAGCCCATACTACTAGACTTTGACCACGGCGCATGTCACCTGCTGCAAATACTTTATCTACGTTCGTGTTGTATTTGCCATAACGCGCCTTCACGTTCGTGCGGCGATCCGTTTCAAGTCCCAACTGCTCAACAAGCGTTTGCTCCGGTCCGTCAAAACCGATCGCAATCATTGCCATCTGCGCAGGGAATACACGCTCTGTACCTGGAACTGGCTGATAAATCTTGCGGCCTGTCTCATCGACAATACGTTCGATTTGAATCGTGTGCAGTTCTTTGAGATTGCCCTCTTCATCACCCACAAATTTGGTAGTCATGATGGAGAATTCACGTGGATCTTGACCAAACAACGCTTTGGCTTCTTCTTGTGCATAATCCAGTGTGTATACGTTCGGAAATTGTGGCCAAGGATTGTTAATTGGATCACGCTCCATCGGCGCCTGAGTATGCGTACCGAATTGTGTGATCGTGCGACATCCGTGACGCAGCGATGTAGCTACACAGTCAGAGCCTGTATCTCCGCCCCCGATTACAATAACATCTTTATCCTTTGCAGAGATGTAGTTGCCATCCTCCAGGTTAGAGTCCAGGAAGCTTTTGATGCTACCATTCAGGAAATCCATTGCATAATGAACTCCTTTAAGATCAGCACCTTCAATGTTGAACTCACGAGGTTTGGTTGCACCGCCGCACAGAACAACAGCATCATAATCATTAACAAGTTGCTCAGCCGGAATATCTTTTCCGATCTCTGTATTCGTAATAAACTCAATTCCTTCAGCTGCCAGCAAATCTACACGGCGTTGTACCACTTTTTTATCCAGCTTCATCGTAGGGATTCCGTACATCAACAATCCGCCGACACGGTCTGAACGTTCATATACCGTTACCGTATGTCCAGCCTTGTTTAATTGAGCCGCTGTTGCAAGTCCCGCCGGACCTGAACCGACTACAGCTACACGCTTACCTGTGCGTTTCTCCGGTGGCTGTGGTACAACCCAACCTTCTTCGAAGCCTTTTTCAATAATGGCTTCTTCAATCGTTTTGATCGTTACAGGCTGACCAATCAGGCCCACTGTACATGATCCTTCACAAGGGGCTGGGCAGATACGGCCTGTAAACTCCGGAAAATTGTTCGTTTTGTGAAGACGCTCCAGCGCTTCCTTCCACAAACCGCGATAAACGAGATTATTCCATTCTGGAATCAGGTTATGAACCGGGCAGCCTGACGTACCGCCAGTCATATCTATACCTGTATGACAATAAGGGGTACCACAATCCATGCACCTTGCACCTTGTGTTCTGAGCTCTTCTTCAGCCATATGTTTATGAAACTCTTCCCAATCCTTGATGCGCTCCGCTGGCTCTCGATCGGCAGGGAGCTGCCGTTTGTATTCCATAAATCCAGTAGGTGTAGACATCTTACGTTTCCCCCATCCGTTCTTGTCTTAATCCCTTCATGCGTATGGCTCTATATGAAATGGATTACTCTTTTACTTGAGTTTTTGTCTATTGTATCACAAAATCTACTCAAAGATATTTCAATTATAGTAGCACTTACGACATTGAATATTAAATGGATTATCCGCATAATTATTTGTATTTTATACATCATAGCGTTCAACTGAACGTATGGTCAATAGCTTAAATTTGGTCTTAAACCAGAGTATAATGTTTTTTTACAAGCGAAAGTTGAGAATAAAAAAAGCGATAACGTCATATAAATGTAAGATAAATTGTCATTAAAATTAAGCTTTTTAGTGAAGTTTATACTCATTTACGAAAATAAAGCTCAATTTAAAGCTTTACAACGTTGAATCCCTACAGTTTTTAGACTATTCGACCATAAACGAATGTTGATCCAATGTATATTATGCAAAATTCACCAGTCAATGTGTCATATTGATGTAATGGAATAAGATTTGACATGATTGTTCACAATCAATACAAAACATTATATTAAAAAAGACACTGTTCACGGAAAATTCCTGTGTTCAGTGTCTTTACATGTTTTTCTAACGTTTACGCTCGTAAAACTCGAATGTAAAAGGATATACGTTTTTCTCATCCTGCTCGCCTTCGATCTGCTTCTTTAACTCCCACTCGCTCCAGTCCACTTCCGGGAAAAACGTATCTCCCTCAAATTGCTCATGAATCTTGGTGACGACAAGCCGATCCGCAAACGGTAGAAACTCCCGATATACCTGAGAACCTCCAATTACGCAAAGTTCTTCACCTTGAGCAGCCTTCAGACCTTCTTCAATCGTATGTACGATCTCTGCTTGATCCGCTCTATAATTCAAGTCTCGAGTCACAACAATATTACGACGGTGAGGGAGTGGCTTGCCGCCGAATGACTCCCACGTATTACGTCCCATAATAATCGTTTTGTTTATCGTTTGTTGCTTGAAAAAAGCCATATCTTTTGGCAATCGCCAAGGAAGAGAATTATGATGTCCAATCACACCATTCTCTCCCATTGCCCATACCAATTCAATACTCAAAGGCTGCACATCCCTTTCATCGAATACGTTATTGTGTTTATACTGCAATCGGTGCTTTGATACCTGGATGATGTTCATAATTTTCAAATTCAAAATCTTCAAATTTGTAATCAAAAATCGAATCAGGCTTACGTTTGATCACCAGCTTAGGCAAAGCAAAAGGCTCGCGCTCTAGTTGCGTTTTCACCTGCTCCACATGATTGGAATAGATGTGCACATCACCACCAGACCAGATGAAGTCGCCCACTTCCAGATCACATTGCTGTGCAATCATATGTGTCAGAAGTGCATAACTGGCTATATTAAACGGTAAACCAAGGAAGGTATCCACGGAGCGCATCGTCAGCATACAAGATAGTTTACCCTCCGCCACATAAAACTGAAACGCAAAATGACAAGGCGGTAATTTCATGTTGTTAATTTCGGCTACATTCCACGCACTCACCAGATGACGGCGGGAATCGGGATTATTTTTGATTGAATCCACTACAGCAGCGATCTGATCTATTTTCTCCCCGTTCGGCGCTTCCCATGTCCGCCATTGTGAGCCGTAAACCGGTCCAAGATCGCCATTTTCGTCTGCCCAGTCATCCCAGATCTTCACACCATTTTCTTTCAGATAAGAAATATTCGTATCCCCACTCAAAAACCATAGCAACTCATGAATAACGGATTTGAGGTGAATTCGTTTGGTTGTTACAAGCGGAAAACCTTTCGATAAATCATAACGAAGCTGTCGGCCAAACACGGATTGTGTGCCCGTTCCGGTACGATCTCCTTTGTGGACCCCATTATCCAATATATCTTGTAATAAATCGAGATAGTTTTTCATGTTGGTATCTCCTCGCATCTCTATATATGTTTCGCACTCATACCCATCTGGGCCACAGACTTCGAGAGGTCTGTTCATTACTAAAGTGTACCACAATTGAGTACTAGGAAGAAATGAATTCGCTAAACAAGTTGAGGCGTGTATGCTTCTATCATTCTATGGACACCGATATCTTGATCTTCTCAATTACAACTCAAAAAAAAGAGACAAGCAACGCAATTAGCGCCACTCGTCTCTTTCGAATCTACATATAATGCCGGACGAATCCGATACTTCGATGATCTTAGCGGGAGATGATGTGGATCGGGTGACCCATTACCAATTCCGCTGCTTCCATCACGATTTCGCCCAAAGTTGGGTGAGCGTGAATAGTAAGCGCCAGATCTTCCAACGTTGCGCCCATCTCGATTGCAAGACCAAGCTCAGCAATCAAGTTGGAAGCTTCCAGACCAACGATTTGGCAACCCAATACAAGGCCACTTTCTTCGTCAGCAACGATTTTCACGAAGCCTTCAGCATGGTTCAAAGATACTGCACGGCCATTACCCGCGTAAGGGAATTTACCTGCTTTTACTTTGTAACCTTTTTCTTTTGCTTCTTTCTCCGTGTAACCTACGCTGGAGCACTCAGGATCTGTGAATACAACAGCTGGCATACATTTGTAGTCAACTACAGATGGTTGTCCAGCGATTGCTTCTGCAGCCACTTTACCTTCATAAGAAGCTTTGTGTGCCAAAGCAAGACCAGATACGATATCACCAATTGCGAAGATGTGCGGGATGCTAGTGCGACCTTGGTGGTCAACTTTAACGAATCCGCGCTCATCAACGTCAACACCGATCATATCAAGACCGAGTTCTCCGTCTGTATTAGGACGACGTCCTACAGTAACGAGCAGGTAATCTGCAGTTACTTCTTTGGATTCACCATTTACAGAATATTTAACAGTTACATCTTTATCCGTTTGCTCAGCGCTTTCCGCTTTTGCACCCGTTACGATTTCGATGCCTGTTTTCTTCATGTTTTTAGCTACAAGGCTAGTCATGTCTTTATCGAAACCTGGCAGTACCGTATCCAAACCTTCGATGATTGTTACTTTAGCACCGAATTTGGAGTACATTTGACCAAGCTCAGCGCCGATATAACCGCCACCGATTACGATCATGCTTTTTGGTACTTCAGGCAAGTTCAATGCTTCTGTCGAAGACAAGATGCGTCCGCCAAACGGGAAAGGTTTAAGTTCGATTGGACGGGAACCTGTTGCAATGATTGCATTTTTGAATTTGTAACGTGGTGACTCGTGATCGTTGAATACACGAGCTTCGTTTTCGTTGATGAACATGCACTCACCGTTGAAAACTTCAACTTTGTTGCCTTTGAGCAAACCAGCTACGCCGCCAGTCATTTTCTTAACAACGCCGTTTTTGAATTCTTGAGTTTTAGCAAAATCTACTTTTACGTTCTCGGCGGAGATACCGAAAGCTTCGCCGTGAAGAGCAGACTCATATTGATGTGCAGCAGAGATCAGAGCTTTGGATGGGATACATCCACGGTTCAAACATACGCCGCCCAGCTCGGATTTGTCTACGATCAATACGCTTTGGCCCAGTTGTGCAGCGCGGATGGCAGCTACATAGCCGCCAGGTCCTGCACCAATTACTAATGTGTCGATATTGAGAGAAGCGTCGCCTACTACCATATCTTACACCTCCATAACAAGCAACTCAGGGTTAGCGAGCAGCTGTTTAATGTAATTCATAAAGTTTTGTGCTGTTGCGCCATCGATGATACGGTGGTCGAAACTCAAGGACAATGCCATTACAGGTGCTGCAACAACTTCGCCGTTTTTGATAACAGCTTTTTCGCTGATGCGTCCTGTACCCAAGATAGCAACTTCTGGGAAGTTGATGATTGGAGTGAAGAACATACCGCCAGCAGAACCGATGTTACTGATGGAGATTGTGCTTCCTCTCATTTCATTCGCGCTCAGTTTGCCATCGCGTCCGCGAGCTGCCAGATCACGAATGGAATCAGCGATCATCCAGATGGATTTACGATCAGCATCTTTGATTACAGGAACGATCAGGCCGTTGTCTGTATCTGTAGCGATACCGATATTGTAATATTTTTTGTACACAATTTCATTTGCTTCTTCATCAATCATTGCGTTCAACGCTGGGAATTGACGGGAAGCTGCAACCAATGCTTTAACGATGAATGGTAAGTAAGTCACTTTAGTGCCTTTTTTCTCTGCGATTGGTTTCATGCGAGTACGGAATGCAACCAGTTCAGTTACGTCCACTTCGTCCATGATTGTAACGTGAGGTGCAGTGTAAGCCGATTTAACCATTGCATTGGAGATCGCTTTACGGATACCTTTGAAAGGTACGCGCTCTTCTTCAAGGCGTTGATCAGCCGCTGCAGCTGCAGGTGCTGCAGATTTTTTCTCTTCTTGAGCTGGAGCTTCGGAAGAAGTTGCCGCTGCGGAAGATCCGCCACCGTTTTTGAAGGATTCCACATCTTCTTTGGTTACTTTACCGTTGTTGCCAGTGCCGTTAACCTGAGCGATGTCTACACCTTGCTCACGAGCAAATTTGCGAACGCTTGGCGTAGCCAAAACGTCTTTTGCAGGAACTGCAGGAACGCTGTTGTTGCCGCCTTCTTGAGCTGCATTGGAGCTTGAAGCTGCCGCAGAAGAACCGCTAGTATCAGCTCCACCTTGTGCTGCTTCTTTCTCTTGTGCACCTTGGTCTTCAGCAGGAGCGTCGTCTTGTTCAGGCAGTTCGCCTTCTGCATCGATAACCGCTACAACTTCACCAACGTGGCAGACTTGACCGTCTTTAGCGAAAACTTCAGTTACTGTTCCGTTAACCGGACAAGGAACTTCAACAACCGCTTTGTCGTTCTGTACTTCCATGATGATATCGTCGTCAGTTACTTTGTCCCCGACTTTGATGTGCATCTTGATGATTTCGCCTTCGTGAAGGCCTTCGCCCAGTTCAGGGAATTTATATTCAAATTTAGCCAACTGAAAAACCTCCTTGATTATTTGCTCCATCCTGAAAACAACCCTTAGCTCCAAAAACCAACTGTTACTGCGAGCGCAAATAACTGTCAATCAAGGGACTAATGGCTGTTTACAGTGCAGCTTGCGCTACGATGTGAATCACCATACTGCGCCTTGCGGCATGTCAGATGATTGAATTAGAAGTTCATGACTTTGTTAACCGCAGCAACGATACGCGCCGGGTTAGGCAACCATGTATCTTCGATTTGTGCAAAAGGATATACCGTATCCGGGCCAGCTACACGCAGAACCGGTGCTTCCAAGTGCAGGATTGCTTTTTCATTGATTTGTGCAATGACTTCAGCTGCAACACCTGCGCTCTTTTGAGCTTCTTGTACAACGATTGCACGGTTTGTTTTCTTAACGGAAGCAACAACGGTATCGATATCGATCGGGCTGATCGTACGAAGGTCGATCACTTCAACTTTGATCCCTTGTTTTTCAAGCTCTTCTGCAGCTTTTACAGAAGTATGAACCATCATACCGTAAGTAACGATAGTAACATCGGAACCTTCACGAACAACGTTCGCTTTACCCAGTTCAACAACATAGTCTTCTTCAGGAACTTCTGCACGGAAAGCATGGTACAGGTTCAAGTGCTCCATGAAGAATACTGGATCGTTGTCACGGATGGAAGCGATCATCAGACCTTTTGCATCGTAAGGGTTAGAAGGAACTACCACTTTAATACCCGGAGTTTGCGTGAGCAAACCTTCCAGAGAGTCTGTGTGCAATTCTGCCGCTTTTACGCCGCCACCGAATGGTGTACGGAATACGATCGGAGAATTGTATTTGCCGCCAGAGCGGAAACGCATACGAGCAGCTTGAACTACCATTTGGTCAAGGGCTTCGAAGATAAAACCTACGAATTGAATCTCAGCTACCGGACGGAAGCCTTGAATACCCAAACCTACAGCCAGACCGCCGATTGCGGATTCAGCCAGTGGTGTATCAAATACACGCTCTTCGCCAAACTCTTTTTGCAAGCCTTCCGTTACACGGAAAACGCCGCCTACATTACCTACGTCTTCACCGAAAAGCAGAACGTTAGGATCACGTTTCAACTCTACGCGAAGCGCATCACGAATTGCTTCTTTCATGTTCAATTGTGCCATTTGCTTCATTTCCTCCTTAAACATTGACAGTTCACATTTGAATTCATACATGTATACCGAGACACCAGTACCGGCGCCGGATGTTTATGCTTTATCGGAAAAAACTTATTGGAAATCAGCTTTTTGCTCTTCCAAGTGCTTAGGCGTTTGTTCGAACATGCTGTCGATCAAGCCTGAAATCGTCATTTTCTCGGTTTTTTCCGCTTTTTTGATCTCTTCGTTCACTTTTGCTTTTGCTTCTTCTTTCACACGTGCTGTATCTTCTTCAGTCCACAGACCTTTTTTCTCCAGATATTTAGCGAAACGTGCGATTGGATCTTTTTCGCTCCACTCAGCCTCTTCTTCTTTCGTACGATACTTGGAAGCATCATCAGAAAGGGAGTGTGGACGGAAACGATAAGTTACCGCTTCGATCAAAGTAGCGCCTTCTCCGTTACGTCCGCGTTCAGCAGCTTCCTGAACCGCTTTGATAACAGCGAAGATGTCCATACCGTCAACTTTAACACCTTTGATCCCTGCTGCTACCGCTTTATGAGCGATGGACAGAGCTGCTGTTTGTTTAGCAAAAGGAGTTGTGATGGCATAACCATTGTTTTGTACAAAGAAGATAACTGGCAGTTTGTAAACACCAGCGTAGTTCAGACCTTCATAGAAGTCACCTTCGGAAGATCCGCCATCACCTGTGTAAGTGATAACCACTTGTTTTTGTTTCTTCAATTTGTAACCCATAGCAATACCCATTGCGTGCAGAATTTGAGCACCAATGATGATTTGCGGCATCAAAACGTTAACGCCGTCCGGAATTTGTCCACCATGTTGGTGTCCACGGGAGTACAAGAATGCTTGATAAAGAGGAAGTCCATGCCATACGAGTTGCGGAATGTCACGATAGCCAGGACATACAAAGTCTTCTTTTTCAATTGCAAATTCACTACCAACCATTGTAGCTTCTTGACCAGATACTGGAGCATAGAAACCAAGACGACCTTGACGGCCAAGGTTTACTGCACGATCATCCCAAGTACGGGTAAATACCATGCGATACATAATTTCTTTTAATTGATCGTCGGAAAGCTTAGGCATCATGTCTTTGTTAACAATTTCGCCGTCAGGAGACAGCACGGACAGAGCTTCTACATCCTCCGTGTATACTTCATAAGGAACCTTGCTCATTTTTTTCTTCACCTCAACAAAAAATTTGAATATCAAGTTCCGCTGTTATATTATTATTATACACCTGTTTCACTGCATACGTCAAAGAAATCCGTAATATTTTTATGTTTCCTTTTGGATTGTATGTATAACAGGGGTTTAATATTGGTATAACAGCATAATACATGATTGCGTGTTTGACCCATCCCCGCACCAGGTTAATCTTACCGTATTGCGCGGGTGAATGCAAAAATAACCCGGAAAGGTGACGTTTTATGACGGATTCCCGCTATTTGAAACGTACAATTGTTAAGGAAGAGATTGAAAGCCGTTATCTCGGCGAGAAACGAACCTTACGTATTTATCTCCCCCCAGGCTATAACGAACTGCTTAGCTACCCTGTCGTTTACTGTCAGGATGGCGAAGAGTTTTTCAACTTTGGCCGAATCGCTACCACAGCTAACCGCATCATTTTGGATGAAGGCGCCGAACCTTTCATTATTGTAGGGGTTCAAGTGGACGTCTCTGTAAGGACGCAGGAGTACGCTCCCTTTGGCAGTCGGTTTGAAGCTTATACGAAGTGCTTTGCAGAAGAGATTATTCCCTATGTCGAAGAGAAATATCCTGTAAGGCGCTCTCCGCAGGAACGTGTTCTTGCTGGTGATTCATTGGGAGGCAGTGTTTCATTGCATCTTGCACTGAAATATCCTGAGTTGTTCACCCGCGTTATCAGCATGTCTGGTGCCTTCTACTCCGCATCTCAGGAAATCTATGCTGCAGCCGAAGACTTGTCCTGGTTGTCGATCTGGATGATTGTTGGCTTGCAGGAGACGGCCTTTGAAGCCGATACCGGAACGTATGATTTTGTACAGCTGAGCCGGGATACTCGTGATCTGCTGGAAAAACGTGGTGCTCTCGTCTCCTATCAGGAAAAAGACGGGAATCACCAATGGGGCTTCTGGCAAAAGGAACTGCCTGATGCCTTGCTTTACTTTTTACAAGAAGGTTAATAGAAGATTGTCTCAAAAAGTTAATGCAGGAATGGCTAAAAGGTTCTAGCTACAATTAAATATTTCGTTGAACAGGCGGCTGCATAGCCGCTTTTCTTTTTACGATTTTTTGGACAATACGTTGTTACCGCTTACATTCATGCCCTGAAAAAGAAGCAGGAGTTCTAATTCGTTCCGTTCCTGCTTCTTTGCCATTTCACCAATAATAATGAGCTACTCAAGCTTGGCTTGTATTTTATCTAATTAAAATCAGGTTAAAGGATGCTCTTCTTGGATTCTGTTCAGCAAGACATCGCAACCTGCGTTCACCAGCTCGTACACTTCTTCAAAGTTCCCTGTATAATACGGATCAGGCACTTCTCTCAGCTTTTCGTTCGGTAGCAAATCCATGAACTTGATAATCTCTGCCTCTTCTCCACCTGGCAGGCTACGTACATTCTCTGCATTGGAATTATCCATACATATAATGTAATCAAATTCAGTGAAGTCTGCACTCACAAATTGTCTTGCTGTCATGTTGGCATAAGAGATTTGATAACCATCAAGCAACTTACGGGTACCCTCATGCGGAGGTTTGCCCACATGCCAGTTGCCTGTACCAGCCGAATCAATCCGAATCTGTTCGCCAAGCCCCTTCTCCATCACTTTATGACGCATTACTGCTTCCGCCATAGGGGATCTGCAAATGTTACCGAGACATACAAATACAACGTTAATCATGATAAGTTACTCCCCCTTGCTCAAAGTACCTTGAATTACGGATGGAGCATGTTGCGGAATAAGTTTCTCCGGCTTCAAAACGACGGTTTCGTTAGGCGTCAACGAGCGGCGCGGCAGCTTCCATTTGTAGTGTACAGAACACATCCGGAAAAAGACAACTGTTGCAAAACAGATCAGCAAACCAATGTTTGTTGTAAACCAGCCCATTCCGATGGCAAACCCCGCTGCCATTGCCCATACCGCATAGATCTCATCACGAAGAACAAGCGGTTTACGTCCGGCAAGAAGATCCCGAATGATTCCTCCGCCAATTCCCGTCAGTACAGCTGCAACGATTACAGCACTGATGGGATGACCCATATTAGCCGCATACAATCCGCCCTGAATTGCAAAAGCAGCCAGTCCAATTGCATCAAACAAAGCTTCAGTCCGTTTCCAGTGACTAATCCACTTCAAGGGCAATACAAAAGCAACAGCTACAGAAACCAGCGCAAGCATGATTAACGAGCCCTGACTCCATAATGTTGTTACAGGCACGCCAATAAGCACATTCCGGATCACTCCGCCTCCGAATGCTGTCACAAGCCCAAGTACCAATACACCCAAAATATCATATTCCTCTTCCATAGCTACAAATGCACCGGACATTGCAAATGCGATCGTACCTATAATGCTGAATACTTCAAAAATGTGTAAGTCCAACCTGTTCAAACCTCACTTTTCAAGTCATCTCCATGTCGCTCTCCCCATTGTATCCGCGAGTACGGAAATTGTGCAACCACATTTTGTCGATTATACTGGTTTGGTGTATAGTTTTATAGCTTAGCGCAGGATTTAGCTTCAATTAGAAAATCAAATGGTGTCCCTCTATAAATAAGGAAGGATGAAATAGAATGGATTATAAACGTATTGTCATCTTCACAGGTGGTCAACTCACGCAGGAATTCCTTCAGGAGATTCAGCCCGATGACGTTATTATTGCGGCAGACCGCGGAGCCTTGTATTTAATCGAACATGGTATCCAACCGCACATCGCAGTGGGCGACTTCGATTCTATAACGGAAGAAGAACGAGAGATCGTAAACAGTAACAGTGTAGAATTCATTGCTTGTGATCCGATCCATAAAGATTTGACAGATACCGAAATGGCATTTGAAACCGCTCTGGATCATGAACCTACTCATATTCTCATCTTTGGCGCAACGGGCACACGAATGGATCACACCCTCGCCAATGTTCATATCATGGTTCGTGCTATGCAACATCATATCTCTTGTGCGCTTCAGGATGAGCACAATTATATGACGTTAACCACTTCAAGTGCTGTTGTCGAACAACGCGGTTTTACCTATGTCTCTTTGCTTCCATTAACACATGAGGTCACAGGGATATGCCTGGAAGGATTCATGTACCCTTTGGATCACGCTACTATACGTATGGGACAATCCTTAGGGATCAGTAACAAGCTATTGGACAAGTCAGGCACAGTTACGATTGATAGCGGCCTGTTACTTATTATTCAAAGCAAAGACTGAACACTAAATACTATATTAGTAAGGCATTTTTTAAGTTAATACGAGTCAAAACCTACAGCTCAACGCTTAATTATTACGTTTTTGTAACCTGTTATTTTGTTTCCCAAATCAAATTAAATGAAGAAATCCCCTTGAGTATCAAGGGGATTTTTGTTTTATAGTTATTTCTGGATTCGTCAATGATTAATTTTTTGACATTTTTAATCGTATTTTAATAATTACATCTAAAGTACTGTCCTATCAGTCTTTTTGCTTATGTATCCAATTTCTAGGGTGTTACAAACCTGTTATACTCGCTCTAGCAACTTAACGAAAACGAATTTTGGAGGTACTAACTACATGAAAACAAACTTCTTCATCCAAAAGGCCGTAACCGTCGGGTTGTGCGCTACACTAGGTTTTGGAGCTGTATTAATGACAAATGCACCTGTTGCACAAGCCGCAACGGCATCCGTATCAACAGGACAGCAAATTGTAAACTATGGTAAAAAGTTCACTGGAACTCCATATAAATTTGGTGCTTCAACAACGACAACCAGATACTTTGACTGTTCTTCTTTTATGAAGTACATTTTCAAAAAATATGGTGTAGATCTTCCGCGCACTTCCGTACAACAATCCAAAGAAGGTAAATTCGTCTCTAAAGCCAACCTTCGTGTTGGTGACATGGTGTTCTTCTCGAGCGGCAGCCGCTCTACGGGTTCTAACATTACTCACGTTGGTGTGTATGCTGGAAACGGTAAAATTCTTCACACGTACGGCTCTCCAGGTGTAACCCTGTCTGATCTGAACTCCGGTACGTGGAAAAGAACTTACATTACAGCTCGCCGCGTCCTTTAGTCCATCTGCCTTTATAATTTAAACTGACGACCGGATCAATTGATCCGGTTTTTTCATATCATCCTATCCTTTAAATACCCGGATTAATCCTTGTTTCAAACTGGAGAATGGTGGAATATTTAAAAATCAGCTATCCACCAACATATAACCTATCCCTCGAACCGTCTGGATTAACTTCACCTCTCTGCCTTTATCCACTTTCACCCGTAGGTGTTTAATGTAAACATCAACAACGTTCGTATCCATGGCATACTCATATCCCCACACATCGCGCAAAATATCTCCCCGTGTGCAGGCTTCATTCAAATGCAAGGCTAAAAACTCCAATAATTCATATTCTTTCGGGGTCAGGTTCAAATATTGCCCTCCACGACTCACTCTACGCGAACGCAGATTAATTCTGAGGTCTTGAACTATAATCATTTCCTCACCTTCATGGGAAGCACTGGCAAACAACCGGAGCAGGCTACGAATTCTCGCAAGCATAACCTTCCAATGAAGAGGCTCCTCCATTACATCATTCGCTCCAAAATCAAGCCAATCAATGACCCGTTGCGGCGAAACTTCAGGAATAATTACGATTAGAGGCGTGGATATACTCGGATTCATCCACCGCTTCAATGCAATTTTATCCTGTTCACTCTGATGCAGCATATCCTCAGACTCTCGATCCACCAAAATAATCAAATGCGGACGAACAGACCTAAAGTCCTCTATGTCGTTTAATTCATACCATTCTACATGCTTCACCTCATAACCCTCGTCTTGCATGATACGCTCTATACGGCCCACTAAATCCCCAGTACCCACTAATATGATAGCTGTTTTCATCATTTCTCACCCGGCCCGTCTGGTTTCCGTTGCTACTTGGCATGGATTGTACCGTTAGGATGCCATAAAAAGAAAAAGTCCATCCCCGCGGGGAACAGACTTTGTCAATGCATGAGTTTTGATATTACAAGTAATTGATGTGGTTTAGCCAAAATATCGATGAACCAGCGTACGCGCTTCAGACGTATCTTTTGTGCCATGAACAAGGACACGACCATCCTGAAAAATGACCAACCGATGTTGACCTGTTGTGAATGACACCAGAAAAGGATTCATTTCCACTTTTCCTTCACCAAGCCGTTCCAATCGATCTGCTGTCTGCGGAAGGTCCAGTTGTATGCGGCGCGCTGGACGAATCTGAACAGTATCCCTACCACATAACACATCGGTTTTCTCCAGATTGGATGCAGAAAGAAACGGGTACGTAGCTGCTGGGCTACATGATGCACATTCTTGCTTTTTTGCCCCATCTACATTAATGGATATGTACTCGTTCCTCCACACATCAAATGACAACAATTTACGCCGAAGAGCAGCTGTGTTACCACTTAGCAACTTCATCGCTTCTGCTGTCTGATTGGCTGTCACCATTTGCACCGCTTGAGGAATGATGCCCGACGTATCACAAGTATCCCCACCAAGTGGTACTTCTCCTAAGAGGCAGTTTAAACAAGGTGTTTCGCCAGGCAAAAACGTATACGTAATGCCATAGCTACCCACACATCCTCCGTATATCCAAGGTATATTGTGTTTCTGTGCCATATCATTAATCAGTAATCTTGTATCAAAATTATCCGTTGCATCCATGATTAAATCGGTATGCTCCACTAGCTCTTCAAGTTCATCCACGCGCACATCCATCACTTTGGCTTCGATGCGAACGCTTGAATTGATTTCTGTTAAACGTTTGACAGCCGCCATCGCTTTGGGCATACGCTCAATCGCATCCTGTTCAACATAAAGTTGTTGCCGCTGGAGGTTACTCCACTCCACATAGTCCCGATCTACAATGGTAATTTGTCCGACACCGGAACGCACTAGCGTTTCTGCAATACCTGTTCCAAGTGCGCCGGCTCCGATAATTAAAACTTTGCTGTCTTTTAACCTCGCTTGACCTTCTTTACCGAGCGGAGCATATCGTTCCTGTCTGGAATAACGATCGCTCTGCTCCGTATGATGTAACTGATCTGTCATGTATGAACCATTCCTTCCACCGGACTGCTTGCTGCTGCATAACGTTTCACCGGAATCATGCCTGCCGTATACGCCAGTCTGCCCGCTTCGACCCCGAGCCGCATCGCTTTTGCCATGGCAACCGGATCATCTGATCCAGATACGGCTGTGTTAAGCAATACACCATCCGCCCCAAGTTCCATGGCATAAGCGGCATCTTTGGGAGAGCGTAACCCTGCATCTACAATAACAGGCACTGCCGCTTGCTCTATGATGATTTCGAGATTATAAGGGTTAATGAGCCCTCTACCTGCTCCAATTGGCGAAGCTCCAGGCATGACTGCATGTACACCAAGCAATTGAAGCCGTTTAGCTAAAATAACGTCGTCCGAAATATAGGGCAACACGGTGAATCCCTTTTCGAGTAAAATGCTACAAGCCTTGTACGTTTCAAGCGGATCAGGGAGTAACGTTACTCCGTCTCCGATAACTTCGACTTTTATCATATCACAAAGCCCCGAAGCTCGCGCAAGCTCAGCGATCCTTACGGCTTCTTCCGCAGTCGAAGCACCCGCCGTATTGGGTAGCAATGTGTATTTGCTCAGATCCAGCGTATCCAGAAAGTGTTGCTTGCCCGTCTCCTCTAGATTCAGACGACGTACAGCAAAGGTCAGCACCTGGGTACCTGAAGCTTCCACAGCCTGACTCTGTACTTCCATATCGCTGAACTTGCCTGTTCCAAGCAACAACCTTGACTCAAACGAGTATTTACCAATCGTTAACATCTTTCAACCTCCTAGGTTTTAGCAAGTATCAACTACCAACTACTCAATCAACAAGATTCAACGACGCCTGTGAATCACTTTGCTTAGCCGCCTCCGACAAAATGAACAATCTCAATCCGATCTCCTTCTCTTAGCGTTGTTGTTCCATGGTGATCTTTGGTCAAAATATTGCGATTCAACTCAACCACCACGGTTTTCACTTGTAAGTTAAATGATTGCAGTAATTTGTCCACAC
Source organism: Paenibacillus sp. NN59 (assembly GCF_057597225.1). Taxonomy (NCBI): domain Bacteria; kingdom Bacillati; phylum Bacillota; class Bacilli; order Caryophanales; family Paenibacillaceae; genus Paenibacillus; species Paenibacillus sp. NN59. The sequence continues at coordinate 3,772,400 of NZ_CP199678.1, forward strand.
GATTTAACCCGTCTTCAACCTCCATCTTTTGGCCGTTCACGATAATGTTCACGACATAACCCCCTTTCTGTTCAATCGTTCAGGCGAAAATGCTTCGATCCCGATCTCTTCGGCACTCTTGCCCTCTACCATGTCTGCGATCCAGCGACCTGTTATTGCACTAAGCAATATCCCATTACGAAAATGTCCATACGCTGCATACAAGCCTGAAATCCCTACACATTTGCCTATATACGGCAGCCCATCAGGGGTGGAAGGCCTTATACCTGCCCATGCCCGCACAAAGTCCGCCTCCTTGATTCCCGGAACCCAATAACTTGCCGCTCCAAGCAATCGTTGCATACTATTTGCCGATACGCTGTGATCTTTTCTTCCTGGCAAACTGGTTGCGCCGATCCATACCTCTCCGTTTGCTTTCGGAACGATATAGACATCTTCTGCATATACCGTGCGATCGGGTCTGCCTCCAGCCTGATCTGTAGTAAACCGAACGGCCAACATTTCACCTTTCACCGGACTTGAAGGCAAAACGATCCCCACTTGATGCATGAGTTGCTCCCCGTGTAAACCAGCAGCTATGATGATATGTTTGCAACACATCTCTCCCTTAGCCGTTTTAATCCCTTGAACACCATGCTTATCTACGATCAGCCGAACATCTTGAACTCCTTCCAAAATGCGGGCACCCATCATTTCAGCTGAGATCGCATAAGCTCTTGTCAATGACACGGGCAACACTTCGCTCTCCAATGATCGGTAATAAGCACCGTACGTATCCCGATTCAACCATAACGCTTCTCGTTGCACTGTGCTTCGATCCCACCAAAGTTGTTGCACCCCCGAAGTGGTATTTCGTTTATCCTTGTATTTACTTAGATCACCGTATGAACGAAACGGTGTGATAAATCCGTTGCGCCTTAAGCCAAGATCCATACCTGTTAAAGCGGATATTTGCTCTTTGTGCTTATGAAGTAATTCCCTACTGTCATATGCGGCTTGTGCCATGAGTGGATGAGCAAAATCCTCACTATCTGCTGCCAGCATGCCGGCAGCTGCACATGAAGCTCCGCTAGCAATCTCCGACTGCTCAACAAGCAGTACTTCCTGACCTCGGGATGCCAGTTCAAAAGCAATCGCACAGCCTATGACTCCACCGCCCACAATGATTGTTTCTGCATGAAAGGTTTCTGGTTTCTTAGTTAAAGTTTCGGATAGCGGTAGCCGCTTAAACTTATCTTGTTCACACGATGAGTCGATCACTTCCTCGGGTTGACTCGGTCCTCTCTGTACCATTTTGTCATCTCCTTGTTTGAACAACATTCCGATCTTATTAGGTTGGCGTCATTTCCAACTTTTTGATCGAGAAACATTCACTTCACCGCTTCCACAGCCTGTTTAAGAAGCGCAACAGCATGAGCAGGGTTTGCATGTTTTAACACACTTGAGATCACAGCAGCACCCCTGGCTCCCGCAGACCTGACGGCCCGAATGTTATCCGGCTGAATCCCCCCAATTGCAATAACAGGCACCTTGACACTGGAGCACACTTCCGATAACGCATCTAATCCCCTCGCTACAGAATCCGGTTTGCTTGCACTTGCGTACACATGCCCGAAAAAAAGGTAATCCGCGCCATACTCTTCGGCAATTCTCGCTTCATGCAACGAATGCACCGATATCCCCAACCGGAGCCTCAAATCATGCTTGTTCTCCGGCTTTACCATTACTTTTGCCCTTTCCAGCATATCTTGGCTCCAATGTACCCCTTGATAAAAATAGCCTGACGAATATAGGTTCGCACCGTTGATTACAATGCGGGAAGCTGGAACACCCGCTTCTACCATCAATTTGGCCCAGTTAAAACATTCCTGTTGCGAGAGTTGCCTTTCCCGGATATGAATGTAATGCACATAAGGCCAAATATCTTTGGCTGCCTTCAACATGACTGACTGTTCCGCTTTATTCGTAGATATCACATGTAACTCAAAAAAGTCTTTCTCTAGTCCACAGGTTGGTACAGATTTATCTGTCCGCTTGTACCACTGGTCTGTTGAAGTTTTACCTGATTCATGAGCATCATAATCAAACATCAAGGTATGCAGTCTCGTTCTCGCTCCTTTCAGCTACAGGCTTGGAGAAGTAGTAATGACAAATATAAAACCAAAAAAGCCACTCCCGTAGGGGAGTGGCTGCGTATAAACAAAGGTTCAGTTCAATCACAAGCGTCTGACAAATACCTGTTAAACAGTTTGATAGTCAAATCTATAACTGTTTATTTTGATATTGAACCGCTTGGCATCACGATGTAATAAGATCCTGTTCTTACGTTAGAATCATTTACTATCGCTTTCGCTGAAACGCGCCACTTCCCTACGCTGGTATGATCCAGATCAGGTGCAAAGGGTCCGGAATCGCATTCTTCCATCTCAGCCGCATCGTGCGGCCCCCCTAGTGTTCATATGAAGTTGTAGCCTATATTACCACAACCGGTTTTTTTTGTCATCGTGCTTTTTCGGACCACTCTTCTACATCCCACGTTTTGGTGACCCAGCCTTCATAAAAATCCGGTTCGTGCGATACAAGCAAAACGGTTCCTTTATATTCCTTCAGTGCCCGCTGTAGCTCAGCCTTCGCCGTTACATCCAGATGGTTCGTCGGCTCATCAAACAAGACCCAGTTGCTCTCCCGCATCAACAGTTTGCACAAACGGACTTTGGCTTGCTCTCCCCCGCTCAGCATGTTAAGCGGACGCGTAATATGCTCATTTTTGAGCCCGCAACGTGCAAGATGTCCTCGCACCTCGTTCTGCGTTAGATGTGAAAACTCGTTCCATACATCATCGATCGGTGTAATATTCCCGGCTCGTACTTCCTGTTCAAAGTATGCCGTCTCCAAATAATCTCCAAGAAACGTTTTTCCGCTAATTGGCGCTATTTTACCCAAGATCGTTTTAAGCAGTGTTGATTTACCTACCCCGTTGCACCCCACAATCGCGATCTTTTCACCACGTTCAATCGTCATGGTCATCTTAGGTAGTAATGGATACGTATAACCGATCTCAAAATCAATACCTTCAAAAACGGTTTTGCTGCTTGCGCGGGCATCCTTGAACTTAAATGCTGGTTTTGCTGCTTCGTCTGGTCGATCAATTCGCTCGACCTTTCCAAGTTGTTTTTCCCGGCTTTTCGCTCGACCAGAGGTCGAAGCTCGAGCTTTGTTGCGTTGAATGAAATCTTCCTGCTTTTTGATGTATTCCTGTTGCTTCTCATAGGCATCAATATGCTGTGCTTTCTGCATATCTGCCATTTCAAGAAATTTCTCATAGTTGGCCGCATAACGCGTCAATTTAGCAAATTCCAGATGATAAATGACATTAACCACTTCATTCATGAACTCTGTATCATGGGAAATCAATAGAAAAGCATATGGGTAGTCTTTCAAATATCTAGTTAGCCACTCAATATGCTCTACATCCAGATAATTTGTCGGCTCATCCAACAAAAGGGCAGTGGGTTTCTCCAACAACAATTTTGCAAGCAGGACTTTCGTACGTTGTCCACCACTGAGAGCCGCAACATCCCGATCAAGGCCAATTGCATTTAATCCCAAACCGTTTGCCATTTCTTCCACTTTCACATCAATCAGATAAAAATCGCCCTGTTCAAGCTGTTCCTGAATATCTCCCATTTCTTCAAGCAACTGCTCAAGTTTGTCTGGATCGGCATCAGCCATCTGATCCGTAATGGCCATCATTTGCTTCTCCAGTTCCAGTAGCGGCAAAAAAGCATCTTTAAGCACATCACGAATGGTCTTGCCCGGTGTTAACTTCGTATGTTGATCCAAATAGCCATATCGAACTTTTGGCGTCCATTCCACTTTACCGCTATCCTTAAGCAATTTTCCGGTGAGAATATTCATTAGGGTTGATTTTCCGGCACCATTAGCCCCAACCAGACCCACTCGTTCTCCAGCAAGCAGACGAAACGAAACATTTTTAAATAACGTACGGTCTCCAAAATTGTGACTGACGTTCTCTACTGACAATAAACTCATAAGATGAGACTGCTCCTATCTATATACATTACTTTTAGTTCACGTTCCAAAACCCTATTCTAGCACAGGTTCAGTCTTTTCTGAAAGTAATGACACTTGCGCGAAGCAATCATATTCGAAATAACCTCTGGCCGCTGCCTGTCTTGCAGTTGTAAACACCTCTTCAGCACGAAAACCGGGGTTACAGGTGGCAGGATAATGATATTTTATGCCTGTTTCGGGATCAATCCCGCCAATGATCGCTGTTTTTTTGACTAGCCGGCCTCCACCAATGGCATAATTGTTAATCTTCTGACCCCCTACAGCGATCCCCTGTATAAAAGCCATAATACCCGTATCATTGATCGAATTGTACCAATCTTCCTGCGAGACTAAAGGCATCGTGAATAGATAAGCGACACCATTTCTCCTGGCAAATTCATTATGTCGATTGATTACGTCTGCAAGCTCTTCCTGTATTCGGGTCACGATCCGGCTACGCCGCACCTGTTCAAAAGTTGTAGAGTCCTGAAACAATGGAATCGTGGAATTCGAGGCCAGCTCCTGCTGAAATCCTTCGATCCATTTCCCTGCACCAGCATCATAAGCATACACATAACCGTCAAGTGTGAAATTAATGCTATTTCCGTCTGAATCTGAATATGTATAAGGTTTTTTGGGACTCCACACATGTCTATGAGACTTTTCCATCTCCCCAGTCATCTCGGTTTCCTTGGCAAAAATGTAATAACCATCATAATCCAGAACTACAACCGCTGGAATATAATCAAACATATGTTGAATAGCTTCCTTGTCATCCTGTATGCCCATGTTTAATGCCATCGTTTGGGTAAAGGTGGTCAACGCCAGTTCCTTATCCGCTTTAACAAACTTGGCAGAATCATAACCTGCTTCAGCATGTTGTTTTTCATTCTGGTGCATGACCGCACCAGCATCCATAACTGCGGTTTGTAACGCTGTTTTGTAGCGATAAGCCAGTTCATTGGCCTCTTGCGCATCTTGCGTATGAAACGAGAGGATATAAAATAACGGAAAGAAAATGAGAATAAACACGATAGAAAGCTCAGTAATCTTCATTCAGTACCATACCTCCATAAGAAGCAAAAACCGCAGAAGCCTGAACTGTACCTTGTAACCATTCTCGTATCATCATGGAAGGTGTGCGGTTGGTACTTTTAAGACTCACGGTGAAGAAGTCACCCATATTGAGCGTATATCTGCGCCCGGGATCATCGACGGACAATGCGCTAGACAACGGATATAACCGCTCCTGAATCTGTGACAAGTAGTATGCATCATGAACAACCTCGTATGTACCCGTGAAGCTACTCTGAATCATCGGATCTGAATACTGGGGGACATATTTTTTGTGTAAATGTTCCATGGATATGTCATAGTTATTGCCCGTTTGGGCTAACTGTTCTTGAAACTCCGCGAGCATTCGAGGTGAGATATATCCCTTGGTGCGGACAGCATCCACAAATCGTATGACACTCTGAGTCGCTGTCAAGCGTGCAATATCATCCTGACGTTCAGCAGTCTCGGCTGCAGGATACACATAGAGCAGTAGAACGGCAAGCATTACCGCAAACAATTTGGATACTGCATTGATCACGGTCCCTGTACCTCCTTCCAAAAAGAAAGCTTTAACAATTCACCGGATGCACTTCGGTTATATTCAGCTCGATAATTCCCATCCAGCTCAACCGGAACCATAGCTGATCGATGTTCAAGTGGATCAATCACATACTCATGACCGTCTAACTCAACATGAACCCCTGTACCTGTCATTTGCCGCACCGTATGCAGAACCTCAGCTCCGGTGTATCCGACAAAACCACCTGTAAGAAGTGTCGTATGAACTCTTCCTTCCATAGCCGCATTTGTTTTCACTCTGTCATTCAAGGCTTCGTTTAAAATACGGATATTCCACTGCCCGTACAAGCAGGCTGTCACAAAAAGGACAACCGCCGTACAGAACAGCATCATATGCTGTGTGTTCCGGGTCATATTCAACCAGCTCCAGTCAGGATTGCTGGAAAATCAGACCTCTAACCACATTGGATCGGTCTTTAACGATAATGGCCTTAAATTTACCGCTTGGATTAACGTATTGATTGTCCTTTTCACTCATCGTCTGATTAATGCTGCCTACCTTGTCATCAGGTGCAATGACAGAACCATAGTCCGCATTATTAACGTCCTGAGAGATGTTGAGCTGATTACCGTACCACTGTCCGCCTTTGTTTTTACCTGTAATAACCTGAATACCAAACTGGTCCTTGTCCGCGTATTTCCGTAATGCATTGGTCACTTGTGATCCACTGATGGTTGTTCCGTCATACACCGTAAATGCTGCCTGAGAAAGCTCGGTTTGAATATCTGCAAAGTTATTCTGGGCTGTTTTCGTTGCCTCCTGAGCCGAAATAAATAACAACACTACAATCGTAATCAAAGCAATCGTCAAAAATATCCCCGCTGCCACCTTTAAAGCACTTGATGCATTATTCATACTAAATACCTCCTAAAGTGTTATGAATGATTATTTTTCAGTTCTTCGTACAAGCGAAACACTACAGTTTCTGGATTTGTTCATAATACATGCTCATCTGTACAAAACTCATGCCTACCAGCGGAATAACAAGATACATGAAGATCAGAGCGTACATGGGTGTAAAACCGATCGTCCTCCCCCATCCAGCCTTGATATCAATGATTTTGCTGTACTCCTGTTTGCGCTGTTCAAAATAAAAGGCCATCATGCTTTCTAAATCATCAAAAGCTTCTCGAATGGATATTTTACCTAGAGCCAGTTGCAGTTTATCAATCAAACGTTGAAATTCAGGCAAACCCACCTCCTCTTTTAATTGTTCAAGCGCTTGTTCAGGCCCATGTTCGAAGTGCAACAAACACTTTTGTAGTGGCCTTTTGAAAATGACAGCGAATCGATTAAGCCATTCTACAATCTCCTCTACAGACATTCGATCCATCTCTCGTAAAATTGAAATGACTGTCTGAAATTGATAAATTTCATGTCTCATATCCAACCTTCGCATTTTACGCTGGAACAACATAAGCCAGATGGGCAGATTATATCCCCCTATACCTATAAGCAGTGCCAAAACAATCTCCCACCATCGCATATATTGGTTGTTATATGCTTCGATCTTGTCTATAATCCGCTGAATTGTTGCCGTCTGAGCATCATGATCAAGCTGGGCTGGTGTAAGCTGCAACAGCGCGATGGAAATATCTTCGTATGTGGCCGCCCGCTTCATCTCAACATACGCCATAACCTTTCCATCCAGTGCGGTCTTCTCTCGGGCAACTTTCAAATCTGCCTCTGACATTGCACCAAACATGCGGTCATCCCTGATTGGATCGTGCAATATGTGATTACGCTCGACTTGATGTAGCAAAAGAATCAAGCTTACAGTCAGAACCAGACAACTAGCGAATAGCAATAATCTGCGAATAGCTAACCATTCATATTTCAGCTCGGTACTGCTCTCTCTCATTAACCTGATCATCTGATTGTAAGGAGTTGTTCCGGGTTTGGCTGCAAAAAGCATCGCCAGCCTCCGCAAAAAAATATGCTTATACAAAAAACGATCCAGTCTGCATTGTTTCTTCCCGGAACGGTAGCGGGTTTCATCATATTGCTGAAGACGCTGTAATAGCAAGTAAGCAACAATGATGATAATGTATATGGATATTTTAGTGATAAAACCAAGTTTGCTACGATAAAAATCATCCATCGTCGGGAAACTGACCCGAGCCCAACGCTCAATTGGCCCTGTAAAGAGTACAGGTACAAGAGCAATCACGTTTAACCCTTGTAGCAGATAATCAAGCCTGTCACGCCTTAATATCTCCAGGTGTATCTCCTGAGTAAGATTACCTATACCTTTCAGATAGATGGAGCCCTGCTCCTTATCCTTATCTCCGAACTCCATCACCATATAAGATACACCGGCAAAACCTTTGAGAAAACGGTTGGGTGCCACTTCATAATATCGTTCAAGTGCTTCATTGGGGTCGGGAGAAGTCAACGCTTCATAGATTAGCCTCACCTGCTCGGCAGCTTCTCCTGTACCTGCTTCGGACGCTTCATAGAGCGCTTCCTCAACCATGCCATGCTGATGATACCGATGTCTTACATCGGCGAACAAATCTAGCATTTGCACCAGCAGTTTTTTCTCCATACGACTCAGGCACATATCTAACACAAGACTATTCAGCACGATAGCACACAGCGTAGCCAGAAGAATAAAGGCGATACCTGGCTGTAACCAAAACAACACTGTACTTACACTTCCGTACCCGCCCATAATAATCAGAACAACAGTCATCGTGACTCTGCGAAGCGCTGGTTCATCACTGGCATAACGATATGAGATTCTTTTTTGCACTTGCAAAATATACGAGGAAAGCAAGGGTATCTTCATACCGACTTGATATGTCTGCAACAGGAAACTTCCCCAATCTCTATACTTCTTGCCTTGAAAATTCACGATTTTCCCCGCAGCGTACATCGAGGTTGACTCTCTCTGCCTCAGCATACGAAGAATGATCAGCGTGATGACTAAACCAACTACACAAAAACTGACTACAACCAACAATAGCCATTTAATGCTCATAGGTTTCACCCCAGTGTTGTCCAATAAACCGCCCAAACTTCTCGGCATCTGGTAGCGTCATCTGCTCCTGCATGTCTTCGATGCTAGAAGCCGAGATCGGAGCAGTAGCCACATATTTCCCTTGGCGATACTCTACGACATTTCTAAATGTGAACCCAGCACTTTCTTTCATATTTTCTGCTTCAAGGGAGTGGGGAATACATTCAGTAATCCGCTCAATATATCTGCGGCCCTCTGCATCTTTTTTCATATGAACATCAAAGTTAATGACACTGACAACCTGTTCTTCGGCAATATGTTCATGCTGAAACATACCTGTTTTAAGTAATGAATTCCGGAGTGAAAACACCAGATCACGGAATGTCTTGGCGTGATGTGTAAACAGGGTAAACAAACTCGCCACCTGTGACATCTGAATCATCCAGGCAGCCACCTCATCACTCGCAACCTCACCGAGAATGTTTACTGTCCCATCTGTTTTTTTCTGTAAATCCAGTCCTTGCTGACCCGATATATGTTCCGTTTCCCGAAAACTCAGAATGTTACGGCGACTGTATATCCGTCTTAATTGCAACTCAAATGCCATCTCCTGTACACGCAAAGTATAGGAAGCATAGATATGTTTCACCATCGCCATAAGCAATGTTGTTTTACCAGAGCCCTGTGCACCGGTTACTGCCGTGATCCGACTACCTTTCATCAAATATTGCAACAGTTCTATTGGTAATTGTGCGTTGTTACCTGTAATCAATTGTTCAAGGGAGGCGTTGGGAATATCAAACTTCCGAACAAAGAATGCCCAGGATTCCGCAAAAGGAGGACGCACAACGACAACATGTGAGCCGTCTTTCATCTCATTCACTTTATAACCACTTGATTCCGATAATTGACCAGGATAATTGTATTTATATATGTTCTGACACACTCGTTTCAACTCCCGGATACTGCCAAAGCTTAAGAAAGACAAATGAATAGACTTCCCTTTATAAAAAATCCATACACTCTCCATCCCGCTTAGCGGTTCCTCGTTATGCTCATCCTCAAAAGCATGTTCCAAAAGATCATTCCATGAAGCGGGTACATGATTTCCCTTATGTGGCAGTATTTCAAGAGCCCCGCTTACCCCTCCGCTGACACCATCGATCCGTTGATCCCTGATTTCATCTACTACCGAGAATCCTTTATAATTTTGATATATACGCTGCACGATAATTTCTACCTTTTCTCTAAATCCCAATTCCCGGTATTCACAATCAAAAACATGCTGGATATCTTGATCGGAAATATAGTAACTTCCGCCATCTTCTGAGCCATGTTCCTGCCTAAGTTTACCTAAATCATAGGTATCAATCATTCTGGAAAGAGCATCTACCCCAAATTGCTCACGGTATAAATAAAAGATGATCTCGAAGCGGTCTTGCACGCTTAATCGTTCTGGTTCAGCAAACATCATCACTTCGTCGACGTTGGATTTATTCAAACCAATACTTCGTGTCAACAAGTCACTAATCAGGTTTTTGACATACGTCTTGTCACTGATGCTTCCTGATACACAGCTTTTGAGCGCCTTTCTCATCTCAGCTCGTTGATTGATTCTACGGCGATACTCTTCTTCATGTAAACCGGCATCGGCAAGTTGGCTATGGCTTATTTCATGCAATGAATTTTTTACTTGTTCAATCAATGTCTCAAACGTAAAGTACTCCTGCTCAGGTATACGTTCATTTTTTTCCCGCATATAGGCTCGATACTTGAACCATACATACCACATACCTGTAATTAGAATCATTGTGATGAATATCGCATTCCAGACCACTAGAGATTCAGGCTCCCCTTTCCAGCCTCTTCAGCACAGTACGCATGCCCGTACCATCCATAATCAGGCGAGCGAGTTCAGCCATAGCTAAGGCAAAACTCCCTTTTTGAACTTGTTTTTTCTCAGTCAGACTCTCAAGTTGCAAGTATCTGGCGACATCTCTGCGGTTGATCGCATCCAGATACCCGGTCGTATATGGGACTGCGGAAAGACTTCCCTTGTATCTAAAACCACGCTTTATATTGGAGAGTGTAGCACGAGAGTGTGAATCATATTTATTGATAAGTACATGTAGCTTCCGTTCCGTTATTTGTTCAGGCAGGATCTCTTCGAAAAAGTGTTCCAGATGCCTCATATTCTGATTCAGAACAACGACAACATAATCAGCCTGCTGCACGATAAGCTGTGAATCAACATTAGATTGCCCTGCATCCAGAAGCACAAGATCATAACATTGATTAGCAGTCTCCAGCAGTTTTTTTAACAACTCCCCTTTTTCACTCACAGAGCGCTCATTTCTATACACGCTCCCAGTCAGTAGATCAAGCTGCTCTTTCAACAGCGGTTTGGTGTAATCTTTCAGGTTGTGCTTGTTAAGGCTACCACTAATAAACAGACGTTCGACAGCATCCCAACCATTTTCTTCAAAAGAATACGAGACATCGGCTGAACTCTTCTCATCCTGAAATATGCCTGATTCTACACCATAATTTGCTGGACCTGTGTTGACAAGCAATACTCTGGCTCTATACTGGAATGCTGTCGCATAGGCACTCATTAATGCACTTGAGGAACATCCCGTTTCAGCAAATGGACTCCAAAAAGCAATCGTACTCATGCCCTCATCCTCCCCGCTTCTTTGATCGCACGGCGGCTGCGAACGCTCTCCCACCCGGTCAGTTGTTCCACAACACGACATAAGGATTTTTTGTAATTTCTGGACAGTGGGCCGAGATTCACACGGTGATAATGTTCATTTTCAAGCTTGACCGCAGCACTCAATTCATCCCACGGAAGGATCAGGGACTCTCCAGTCCAACGAAAGGGGCCACCCTCAAGGTAGGCCCACAGATAATGGGCTTCAAGTCTACAATCCACTCCATTAATCAGCATTCGTTGGAAAGCCAGTTCTTCAGGAAGCTCATGCTCGTTGAATAACTTTTCCAGCCACCCTTTCCCTCGTTCCAGATTATATCGTTCATAATCGCTCACCCAGACGCGAACTTCTGCGGTAAGCCATAAATGACGTGAAGCAAAGTGCAAGGTCTCGATGTCATATAACACATAATCATAACCATCCAGGCTCTCACCGTTGATCTGCAAATGCTGTTCTACCGCCATTGAAGTAACAAAATGACATGCAATATCAAATCCCTCAAATTCCACAACTCGTAATAATTGCTGATGATCTCCAACACTGTATCCATATTTTTGTTGCAACGTACCGTCCACTAAGAGAACTCGCTTACCTGTTGAAGCAAGTATTTTACTCAGATATAACATCAGATCATTTTTCTCACATAAACCTGCAAAAATCCAAATGTGCACTGATCAGCGCCCCTCAATCTCAATTTAATATTGTTATAAGAATTAATGATTTAATGCAAATTACTCATTTCCCGTCAGCAATTGCTGTTGCTCGTTCAAAGTTGAAGATTCAATAACGTCCGGTGCCTCTCCCGTGTGATCTGTTCCCCTATTGCCTGATCCGTCGTTCCAGATCGTTCCTTGATGCTCAGATGAATCTTGAACTGTTGGCCTTTTATTATACGTAACAGAAGATTGTGCCACATCTTGTTCGACACCGTTAGATGGGGCTGACATGGAGGCAGCGAGCGAACTTTCGAGTGAACTTCGAACTTGTCTCGTTAATTCCTGCTCGGCATGACGAACGATGTTGGGATCACTCTCCAGTAGCTTTAACACTTCGGAATTGGCTGGATATGTCGGAATAGCTGCTGTCTGAAATTGTGGTTCTACATAGGTTAGAGCGTAGATTGAAGCTTTATGTAAATAGGCATCCACGATTGCACTGGACAACGACAAAATTTCTTCTTCTGTCATCGTAATCCATAGTGTTGCTGCGTTTAACCGTTCCACCTTTTTCTTGGACAAGAGAATGTAGTCTTGACCTGTAGGAAACTGAATACGTACGTCGATCATGTCTCCTTTGGCTAGCGAAGATGGTAGCAATACCACTTGCAACTCGCGATTTCTTAAATCAGCTGATGCAGGTGTCCCCTCATATACCATCTCCGTTGTAATCGCCGTTCCTTTTTTAAGCTCAATTTTAGCTGAATGCCCTTCCAGCTTCTGCGAACTAGACCATAGATTGCGTGGAGCCTGAGCGTCCGGTATCGCAATCAGTTTCAGATCCTCTGGTGAGATAAGTTCTCCCGCTTCGATATCCCTGATGGTTACCCACCCTCGGGCACCAGAATTCCACTGCTGCAACAATTCCGCTTCTTTCTCCTCATATGCTGACAGATAACGGGCCTCCATAGCTGATCTGACATCCTCTTTGGTGCTCAGCTGATATACCACATAACTTCCAAAAATCATACCGACAGCTCCTGCTCCAATCAGTCCTGCATAAATCAGTTGACGACTTTGTTTTCTTAATTTGGACAAAAGAGGCTCTCCTTTCCTAATCTCCTCTACTCATGTACTTTTTAAGTGAAAAAAATGAACGTTTTGGGGGCTGCCGTACCATTAAATGCCCTAGAATTTGTGAGAATACCTTATCCATATGAACATCCTTGTCAAATGGGTCCAGCTGCAGTGGTAAACCGTATACGTGGGATGTATCCAGTGTTTCACGTACACGCTCCACTGCGTCTGTTGCGGCGAGCGGAAGGCAGTATATCCATTTCTCCCGGGGAAAGCGATAATGCGTGCGTACAAAAGCTCCAATCTCCGCTTGTTTCCATTCTGCACCAGAACCAATAATGATAGGCAGATCTGCACGCAAAAGCTCCTCTAATCGATTCTGATCCTGTCCGCTTCCTAGATCCATCACAATAAATTGATAGCTGCCGCCCAGCAGGGATAAAATATCGGCCCGGCCAGACTGCTTCCAATAATGCACGCCATCCACCGCAAACTGCCTGCTTGATGCTACAGGTTTACCACCTAACGCAATGTGCTGGATACGTGTAAATGATTGAGAGCGAGGTGACATTTCGATCACCGCGACCTTAAAATTCTGCCTCTCCAGATAATGGCTGATCGCTATCGCTGTATGAGTAACACCAGCACCAGCTGAAACCCCGGTAAGAGCAATCACTCTCGTGCCCCCGCCAAGCATTGGCTGTTGATCTACAGGCGAGGACATCATTCCCGGTATTCGAAGCAGCTCCTTCCTCACCTCATTCGCCGTTTGAAACCTTTCATTCACGTCATATCGTAGCAATCGTCTGACAACAGGGGCGTATGTTCGCGGGACATCACTCCGTATAGAACTTTCTACGCCTTGAATCCATTCAGTGTAAGCTCCACTCGTCATTAGATACAGCATCAGGGCTCCAAGACTATATAGATCTGAACGGGCATCCGTTTGTCCGGAACCATATTGTTCTGGTGCCGCAAATCCGGCAGTCCCGAGTTTAACCGTATCTTCAGCAAGATGCGTCTTATAACTGCGGGCAATGCCAAAATCAATCAAGCGCACTTCATGCTCTGGTGTAATCATAATGTTGGACGGCTTCAGGTCTCGGTAAATGACAGGAGGATCCAAGTTATGCAAATAACTTAGAACATCCAGTAATTGAAGTACAAATTCCATCAACTGTTCCACCGGAATTTTACCCCGGCACTGTTTGAAGTAGTCGCTCAGCGTTAACCCTTCAATATATTCCATGACAAGGTACGTATAACCGTCATCGTCAGGAGCAAAAAAATCAACAATCTGCGGAAGTCTCGGATGCCGAAGTGATGTCAACAGAGCCGCTTCTCTCTCCATACTGCCTTCATAGGGCAGCTTCGTGACACTTTCCTTCACAGCCCAGATCTTCCCTGGCAGCTTCAAATCCTCTGCCTCATACACATGGCTCATTCCTCCTGAACCAAGAATCGATAGGATACGATATCTTCCTCCCAGCAGGCTCCCGCGTTCCAGCCTCGCCGGATGTCTCATAGGTCTACCTCCTTCCAAACAACATAAAAAGGGAAAGCTTCACCGATAATGAGCACACTGGAATTCCAGTCATGCTCACTTCGGGATGCTTTCCCTCAAATTTATTGTCGTTATGGTTAATATTGGTATCATTATAGTACACATAATCAACCGTTGTAAAGCAGAATATTTTATAAGTTAAATGACTTAATATTTAATCATATATAATGTGATCTCTTCACGATTATGAAACAGCTGCTTTGAACGCTGAATCTGCATCCGTGAACGCTCAAACGTATCGATCACTTCTTTTATAAGCGCAAGTGGTTTTTTGTGAAGCAATTTCACCGTAACAATGGCTGTCCCACCGGATTGGAGACTATACAGAAGGTCAGATACCAGTCTGCTCATCAGCTTCGGACTCCAGCTCATATCACATACAAGCAGATCGAATTCACCTTCGCGGAAACGCACATCGCCTGCATTTTTTTTCAAAAACGTCAATTTAGGTGAAGCGAGCAAGGTTGCATCCATCTTTGCCGGGTCTACTGCTGTTACCTCAAGCCCGCGCTCAAGCAGAAATGATGTCCATCCCCCAGGTGCTGCGCCAATATCAAGTGCCTTGTGAAACGAAGTAAAATCAATACCAAACGTTTGCTCCGCTTCAAGCAACTTAAACTTGGCTCGAGAGATTTGTCCTTCTTCCTTCTGAAAACGGATCGCTCCACCACTCCAGTCGGACAGATTCTGTTCGGGTCTGGATACACCTGCATATAACATATCATTAGCAGCAAATACCGAAATGACATATTCCGCATCCCGAATAACCCATTCACAGCCCAGATCACCCAGTTTTTCCGTCAGCATTTGTTTCAATGAAGCTGCGTTTTCGCCCCAAAAAGAACTCTCCGTTTTGCGAGTTTGCATGACTACTTTAGCCCCAGACAATTCCTTATGGTTCAGAATAAATGCAATCAATTTCTCCAGAGACTGCTCCGTATCCTCTGTATTCTCTTGAAATTGAACAGGCTGAATGTGACGTAAAAACGTCGGAGACTCTTGCAGAAGTCTAATCGAGACTTCTTCCTCTGCAACTGGTAAACCAGCCAGTAGAATCTCACCTGGAACCAGCACCGTGCTCTTCACTGCTCCAAAAGTGCGGCGCAGTTCCTCCTGCGCATAAGGTGCAAAGCCGTGATTGGCGGTGCATATAAAACGGGAAAAGTCTGTTTCTCCCGAAAGTGATTGTGTACTCAACTTGTGTTACCCTCCAGAACGTACGTGTATCCATGGACGATCCTCATGCCACTGAATTTCCACCGGAATATCATACGTATGCTTAATTGTATCTTCTGTTAAAATCTCATGTTTTGGCCCCGCCGCATCAATGCGTCCATCACGGATCAATGCGACATGAGTAAACAACGGCACGATCTCTTCCACATGATGGGTGACGTACACCACCGTCATATTCCGCTGGCGCAGACGATCAATCTCAATCAGCATCTTCTCACGTTCATACAGATCAAGGCCAGCACAAGGCTCGTCCATAATAAGCAGCTTTGGTTCAGCCATTAACGAACGTGCCAACATGACTTTTTTGCGTTCTCCCTGGGATAACGTTCCCAGCGGTTGATTTGCCAGTTTTGAGAAACCCATCTCCTCCAGCAGCTGCATCGCCTTTGTTTTCACTTCTTCTGGAATCGTCTGATAAAAGCGTAAAAAGGCATAGGCTCCTGTAGCGACAACCTCCCATACCGGATCACGTAAGGTCAATTTTTCAATCAATGTTTGGCTGATATAACCGATCTCTTTGCGAACCTCCCGGACATCGCATTGCCCGTACACATTACCGAGCACTTCAATGCGTCCCGAACTAGGAAACATATATCCATTCATCATTTCCAGCAGTGTAGTTTTACCTGATCCATTACGCCCCAGGATGACCCAATGTTCGCCTGGTTCAATGCGTAAATGAACGTCATCAAGTATCTGATTTTCTTCGCGACGAAGCGAAATGTTCTCCATCACTACAACACTCATTTTAACACCGCCTTCCGAATCTCATTGAGCAGATGCTCAACCGAGTTCATCCGATAGACCATCCTGGGTACATCTTGCTCACCATCAAACAACATTAAAGCCGGTACACTCGAAATCTGAAACTGCTGCACAAGCTCCGGAATATCATGAATATTCATCTCATATAAAACACCTTCTGGCAACATATGCTCAGCGACCTCCAGCATACGACGAGCTGCTGCACACGTTCCGCATAACGGAGTATATATAAATACCGCTTGAGGCAACCCTTCCCATACACCCCGCATTACCATTTTAGACGTAATCGGCTTCATAACTTTTCAGCCTCCGCAGCCACTCGCAACATGACTTCACCTGTCATCGGACCGTTATGAATTATAACGGAATCAGGTTTGTTGCTATACAACATCTCGTACATCTGGCGTTTTCCGTACATACTCGACGTATGTAAATAGATCTCACGCGGATAGAGCCCTTCCCGTACAATCGATGCAGCTACTTCACCGCCATTCATCGAATCCGGCCCAAGTTCATAGTCCAGCGATAGAATGTCTACTTCGCCATCTCGCAATAACAAGAGGCATTCCTCAGCATTGGTAGCCAGAACAAACCCTTTTGGACAAGAACGATAGTCATCCAGAAAAACATGCATCGTCTCGCACCTCCCAACTTATAACCACGAACGCATGAGCTGTATATCTTCACTGTGCGTTCCGTCTTCTCCTGTTTCCGTCTCCATTACAACTACCGCCTGCTTAATATGGGGTGATTGCAGCAGTTTCTTCATTGATTCATAGCCCATATGTCCATGACCAATTCTCGCATGTCTGTCTTTGTTCAGACCGGATGCATATTTGGAATCATTAAAATGAACAGCCGCCAGGTCATCCCAATATTCCAGCTGCCTACCTTTTTCCAACAAAATGTTCTCATCTCCAGCCTTCCACATCCCTGAAGCAAAAGCATGACATGTGTCGAAACAAAATGCAATATGCTCAGGGAATCGACTCAGCTTGCGAATCTGGATCATTTCCTCCATCGTTGTCCCCATGGGTCCATGATCCCCTGCCTGATTTTCAAGCAAAATTTTGGATTCGCCTTGCCACCCTTCCAGCGCGGTGTCCAGACAGTGAATCAAATTACGATATCCCTCTAGCGGATCTTTCGTCTGTATATGGCCAAAATGAACAACCGTTCCAACCGAACCACATGCATTAGAAATCTCAAGATCATTGCGAATCGATGAAACAATAGCATGAAACCCCGCCTCTCCACGGGTCATACCTAGTGCCGGATTCGTAGGATAAGGTGAGTGAGCAATGGATGCCATACCATGTTCTTCACACCAGTCCCTGCACAATGTAGCATCTTTTTGATCAAGACTTTTCAGGCTAAGACTGCGCGGATTTTTCGGAAAATACTGAAAAGCCGTCGCTCCCATCTCATATGCTCTCTTAGCCGCCTGTAAAAATCCACCTTTAGTGCTTACATGTGCGCCGATGCCGGTTTTAGGCCTCATGCTGACATTGCGGACAGAAAAATGCCTTTTTGCCCGTAATTTCAACTCGTTCAATGGTTCCCCCGCAGCGAGGACAAGTTTCACCCTCCCGGTCATAGACCCGGCACTGCTCGTCAAACTTTCCTGTTTTGTTGTCACCCTGCATTAGCGGCATTTCCATATAACCGCCCTCGTGCGCAGCCTCACGTAACACCGATTGCATAGAGTGATACAGTCGCTCTGTCAGTTCAGTCGAGTTTGCAATGTTCTGCGTTTTTGAGCTTGGTCTAAGTCCCGCAGCGAAGGCGATTTCATCTGAATAACAATTGCCGATGCCAGCGATAATATGTTGATTTACCAAGGTTGTTTTGAGTGTTCCCCGGCGACCTTTAAGCAGTCCAGCAAAACGTTCCTTATTCATTCTTCGATCCAGAGGTTCTGGACCTAGATCGGACATCGCTTCTTCTGTCTCCTTGGAAGTCATCAGATGCAAATACCCAAGACGCAAACCGATGAAGAACAGAATATGTTCTCCGAATTGAATCTCTACCTGTGTGGTGCGGTCAGGACGATCGTTCTCTGTCCCCCAGAACAACATGCCACCCAGCATAAGATGCAACACAAGACGTTTGCCGTTTGCAAGGTGAAAAATCAGATGTTTAGCGCGCCGTTCCACAAATATAATCCGATTGCCTGTTAACTCATCTATGAACACATCAGCAGTCGTATTGATCGTCTTTTCACGGTTCACAACTACCCCTGTTATCGGTAAATCAAGTATATGCTCGGACAATAACATCCTGTAATTTTCCATCTCCGGTAACTCTGGCATTCTTTATCTACTCCTTCTTGGAAGCCTGGCCTGCCTTTTGGGCTAACCATGCAGTCAGTGTATTCAAATCTTCAAAAACATGATCTGGACGTGCTTTCACGGCCTGAATATGTCCATCCATATTTTCATGTGTAGTAATACCTGTCAGAACAAGTATCGTTTCACAACCTGCTGCCACGCCTGCAGCAATATCCGTGCGCATATTATCTCCGATAACAGCCACTTCTTCCGCCTTCAAATTCAGCCGACGGATGGCTGATCTCATAATAATGCTTGAAGGTTTGCCGATCACCGTTGGTTGCACGCCCGTCGCTGCCTCGATGGCAGCCCCAATCGTACCCGCGCCGGGCGTTAATCCATCATCAGCCGGAAGCTGAAGATCAGGGTTAGTCATAATAAACTTAGCTCCCCCATTAATCCAGCGGAGTGCCTTCGTTAATTTTTGATAGGTAAATTCACGGTCGATGCCTTGGATCACAACATCTGGCTCATCCTCCGTCAGAATTAAACCCGCTTCTTTAATGGCCTGTAACAGCCCACCTTCCCCGATGCATGCTACCTTCGCCCCCGGAAAATCTGCAGCAACGTATTCAGCCGCGGCAACCGCAGAGGTACATACCTCGGAAGCATCCGCTTCTATCCCCATGCCATTCAAATGATCAGCCACACCTTGAGGTGTACGGGAAGAATTATTGGTCACGAACAAATAAGGTACTCCCTGCTTTCGCAACGTGCGAATGAGCTCATCGGCTCCATCAATACGATGCCTGCCATGATACAATGTACCATCCAGATCGATCAGATAGGCCTTAATCATACATTGCACTTCCTCTCTTCATTCCTTCATTCTGTTAACATTTCATCCCCTTAACAAAATCAGGCGATGCAAACAAACCTTTATACTATGTATTCAAGCATGTAGGAGGGTTCAGCCTCATTGAAAGAGGCACATAACAAGTCGAACCGGATCGAACACAGACGGTTTAACTCGCGCGTCTTCTGTACAAGCTTGTCATTTCCTGCGCTTTCCCGGAAAATAATTCGGAAAATTTCCCTGCTCATATTGCCCATCCTACACGCTTTCTGAGCAGATTGCAAAAGGGACCTCGGGAATATTTCTCCCTCAGTCCCGTCTCACTCGCCGGTTGTTGATATGGCCTGCGTCATGAATCAAGGCCTCTGCTTTATTGCGAAGAATCAAGCTTCCCATGAACCACAGGAATCAGTTGGTGCTCGTTCGCAAGCCTTGTGTTCGGAAAGATACTCTTCGCTTCATCGAGTAGTGGCTGAAGCTGTTCCTCATCTTTATAACGGGAACTGAAGTGAGTCATAATAAGCTCACCCACATTCGCCGCCAGGGCCGCTTCCGCCGCTTGTCTGGACGTACTATGATAGTACTCATGAGCCGTGTCAGCCAGATCATGCATAAACGTCGCTTCATGAACAAGAACGTCTGCATCCTGGGCCAGAGGTTTCACGTTTTCGCAAGGACGGGTATCACCCAGAATCGTAATCACCATTCCACGTTTCGGTGCTCCTAAAACATCCTCAGGACGTACCGTATCACCACTGTCTAATGTAATCGTCTCTCCCCGCTTTAACCGTCCGAACAACGGGCCTGGTTTCAGACCGTAAGCCGCTAATTTAGCCGAATCAAGACTACCTGGGCGATCTTTCTCCGTAACCCGATACCCATAGCTGTCAATACGGTGTTCGAGCAGGGCCGATTCGACGATAAAGCTGTCATCTTCAAACAGTACACCGCCAGTATGCTCCACAATATTCAAATCATAATTCAAACGAGATTGGCTAATCTCCATCGTTGTTGCAATCATGCGCTCCGTCCCTGGTGGTCCATACACCGTGAGTGGAGTCGTTCCACCCTGATATGCCCTACTGGACAGCAAACCAGGTAATCCAAACACATGGTCACCATGCAGATGGGTAATAAATATTTTCTCCAATTTGCTTAGTTTAAGCGGAGAACTTAAAATCTGATGCTGTGTCCCTTCCCCGCAGTCAAACAACCACAGCGCTCTGCGCTCATCCAACATGCGTAGTCCAATGGACGTTACATTCCGTTGCAGCGTAGGTACACCAGCATTAGTTCCCAGGAAATATAGTTCCATTCTGGATCGCACCTCTTTCTGTTGCCAGCAAAAAACCTCCGACCATGCGGAGGGCTTGCCTGAACAACTTATCAATTTATGCTTTTTCGACGTTAAAATATTTGGCCTGCGGATGGCTAAATACCATCGCGGACACCGATGCTTCAGGTTCCATCATGAAACCTTCAGTCAACTCTACTCCGATATCTTCAGGCTGCATCAGCTTGAATAACGGACCCTGATCCTCCAGATCCGGACAAGCCGGATATCCAAAAGATACTCGAATCCCCTGATAACGTGCGCCATGACGTTGTTTCATCGTCATATCAGCCGGGTCTGGGAAGCCCCAGATATCCCTCATCATGTGATGCACACGTTCTGCCAGTCCTTCCGCCACTTCCAGTGCTACAGACTGCAACGCATGCGAACGTAGATAATCCCCTTGATCCTTCCATGCCGTCGAAAGCTCGCGCACACCATGTCCCGCAGTGACAACGAGGAAGCCCACATAATCCATTTCACCGGATTCAACTGGCTTCAGGAAGTCGGACAGACACAGGAACGGCTCCACCTTCTGGCGTGGGAACGTAAAGGTATGCAGGATGTTGCTCGTATCTTGCGGATCATAAATGATGACGCTATTGCCGCTCGACTGCGCCGGGAAGAAACGATACATCGCATGAGCCTGAATGATTCCGTCACGAACCGCTTCCTGCATAATGCCATCAACGACCGCTTTCAAATCCGTAGCCTTAGGATCACCCGCAGCGAGCAATTGCTCTACTGAACCACGAAGTCCCAAATGATGCCCAAGTAACATCTGCATGTTCACGTAAGGCAGGATATGTGATAACGGGTAATTCCGCAATGTATGACGATCTAAATCAGGGGGTACAAGCACAGGATGATCAGCTGAAATGGCCGAGCGTTCTACCCGGGTTAACTCAGGTAGTGCTTGAACCTCTCCTACATTTGAAGCATCGGCTTCTTTTTCCGCATCCATCTCTGCTTGCATGGCTTCCCGTGTCACAGGATTCATCAGCTTATTGGCCAGATCCAGACCATCCATTGCATCCTTCGCATAGACTACCATGCCGTTATATTCAGGGCGAATCCGGTTTTTGGTAAACTTACGAGTCAATGCCGCTCCACCTACCATGATTGGCACATCAATACCAGCCGTGCGCAGATCCTGAGCGGTAAGAATCATCTGCTGAGCAGACTTAACGAGCAAACCCGAGAGGCCAATAGCGTCCACTTTTTCTTCCCTATACGCCTCAATAATACGCTCTGGTGGTACTTTTATACCCAAATTAATGATCCGGTAACCGTTGTTGGACAAGATGATCTCCACCAAGTTCTTACCGATATCATGTACATCCCCTTTAACGGTGGCAAGAATGATCTTTCCTTTGACAGAAGTTTCGTTCTTCTCCATGAACTGCTCCAAATATGCGACGGAAGCCTTCATCACTTCTGCACTCTGAAGAACCTCCGCTACAATTAACTCATTGTTGTTAAAGAGACGCCCGACTTCTTCCATGCCGCGCATCAAAGGACCGTTGATGACTTCAAGCGCTGTATATTTGGCTAGAGCTTGCTCCAGATCGGGCAACAAACCCTCTTTGCTTCCTTCAACCACATAAGATGCGAGACGTTCTTCTAATGAAAGGTTCGAGATTTTTTCTTTCTTCTCTACCTTTTTGTTACGGAATGCCGCTACGAAGGCAGCCAGAGTATCATCGTTTGTATTATATAAAAGCTCTTCCGAGAGTCTGCGTTCTTCTTCCGGTATGGACGCGTAGCGCTCCAGCTTCTCGGTATTCACGATGGCATAATCCAGCCCTGCTTTAGTACATTCGTACAGGAACACGGAGTTTAGCACCTCACGACCAGCCTCAGGCAAACCAAAGGAGATGTTACTAATACCCAGAATCGTATGACACTCTGGTAACGCTTCTTTAATGATACGGATACCTTCAATCGTTTCTTTTGCAGATCCGATGTACTGCTCATCACCCGTTCCTACCGGAAAGACCAGTGTATCAAAAATCAGGTCTTCTGGCTTCAACCCGTATTTGTTCACCAGCAAATCATACGAACGTTTGGCTACTTCAAGCTTGTCCTCGCGGCTGATCGCCTGACCACGCTCGTCAATCGTTCCGACAACTACCGCTCCGCCATATTTATGCAACAAAGGTGTTACCAACTCAAATTTCTCTTCGCCATCCTCAAGATTAATGGAGTTAATAATCGCCTTCCCTTGAGAATATTGAAGCGCTGTATCAATAACTGAGGCATCTGTTGTGTCGATCATCAGCGGAACCTTTACTTTTTTGACCACAAGTTCAAGGAACTTGATCATATCTTCCGTTTCCTCACGGTCAGGGTCCTGTACGCAGACGTCAACGATGTGTGCACCGTTTTTCACTTGAGCCCGGGCAATTTCGGAAGCTTCTTCGTACTTGCCCTCGACAATTAGTCGTTTGAATTTCCGTGAACCAAGCACGTTGGTGCGCTCACCAACCATATATGGACGATTGTCCTGTTCGACATATACCGGTTCAATTCCCGACAATGCAGGCGGGTGTGTTCCGTTCAATTCTCTTGGGGGGTATTTGGCGAGTGTATCACGCATGGCCCGGATATGTGCTGGCGTTGTTCCGCAACATCCTCCTGCAATGTTCAACCAACCCTGTTCTGCAAAAGCACCGATCTTCTGCGCAAGTGAATCCGGTGATTCGTGATAGTTACCATTCTCGTCAGGCAAACCTGCATTGGGATAACAGCTCACAGCTACAGATGCCATGCCAGACAGAGATCGAATATGGTCACGCATGAACTCCGGACCCGTCGCACAGTTTAGTCCTACCGAGATTGGGTTAAGGTGTTCTAAGGATATATAAAAAGATTCGATGTTCTGACCGGCCAAGGTCGTACCCATCGGTTCTATGGTTCCTGAGATCATGAGAGGCAGCTTGATACCGCTTTGATCAAATGCTTGCTGAATACCGATACTACCTGCTTTGACATTAAGAGTATCCTGTGAAGTTTCAAGCAGTAGCGCATCAACGCCTCCCTCTATTAAAGCGAGGGCCTGCTCGAAATAACTGTCCACCAGCTCTTGGAATGTCACCCCGCCAGTCACAGACAGCGTTTTGGTTGTTGGTCCCATCGCTCCGACCACATATCGTGGCGACTCCGGTGTGGAGAAGCGGTCAACAGCTGCTTTTGCAATTCTGGCCGCTTCGAGATTTATTTCACGTGCACGATCTTGAATATCGTATTCAGCGAGAACCACTGAAGTTGCACCAAATGTATTGGTCTCGATTAAATCGGCACCGGCTTCCAGATAATCCTCATGTATACGTTGGATCAAGTCTGGACGGGTTAGCACCAACATTTCATTACATCCATCCAGATCTTCACCGCCGAAATCTTCGCTGGTCAGATCCACTTGTTGAATCATTGTCCCCATTGCGCCGTCGAGGATTAATATTCGTTGTTTTATTGCATCGTGTAGACTAAGCTTATCCAATATCTTCACCCCCGCAAAACGTTAAATCTTAGTTTAACAGAAACTTACTTAATGTGAAAGATCGGTTTTGCTCCCGAAAGGTCGCGGATTTGCAGGAATGAAGCAGAATTGTGAATCGACAAATTTTGAGCAATCCGATATAATATCAATTAATCCAAGTGGAAAAGAGGGAAAGCGCATGGCTGAAATTGTTATCCGAAATACGAACGAACGAATCACTGGAGACGAGAACGTTCGAAATTTCTTGAACAAATATGACGTATTATACGAGAAGTGGGACGCTTCCAAATTAAACACGGAACTGCAAAACAACTTCGGCTTAACGGATGATCAGAAGCAAGAAGTATTAGAAACCTTCGATTATGAGATCAAAGACTTGGCGGCACGCCGCGGGTATCAAATCTGGGATGTCATTACCCTTTCCGAGCAAACACCTGACATCGAAGAGAAACTGGCCAAGTTCGAAGAAATCCATACGCATGCGGAAGATGAAATCCGTGCAATTGTTGCGGGTAAAGGTATCTTTGTCATTAAAGCAACTGATGATACAGGTTACTTTAATGTAGAACTGTCTCCGGGCGACGTCATTTCCGTTCCTGAAAACACACCGCACTTCTTCACTTTAATGGAGAACAAACAAATTATTGCGGTGCGCCTGTTCATCGAAAAAGATGGCTGGATCGCCGATCCGTATCCTGATCCAACGTTTATCAAAAACGCCTAACTTTGATTAAAAAGTTAACGTGCTTAACTAACCCCCTGCTCATAAGAGTCGGGGGTTAGTGTGATAACCTAGATGAAATAGTGAGGATACTTGTCCTTTAAAATCTCCTGCTCGTATACTACAAGCCTAAGATGTGCTTCCATGACCTGTGCCGCTTCCTCCGTCTGACGCTCTGTAACCAGCCTCAAAATCTCTTTATGTTGAGAGATAATCACTTCTAGATTCGAGTCTTCTGCTAAACGGAGTAATCGTAATCGATTAAATGGCATGTTCAATTGTTGCAACATTTTCCACGTCCGTAGCTTTCCAGTGCCCTGAAACAAAATCTGGTGGAATTCCTCATCCAATTCGAACAGTCGATAGAAGTTCTTTTTTCCAATACACACTTCCTGCATGGCAATGTTGGTTTCTAATTTGAACATGTACTCTTCAGGAAACGAAGTACAGGCTAACATGACAATTTCCTTCTCCATCTTCTCGCGCATAAACCTGCCTTCTTCCACATGCTCCAGGTTAATATGCGAAACAATAGTGCCACTCTGTGGAATGATATCCAGTAGTTCTTCTTCGGCAAGCTTCATAAAAGCTTCTCGCACCGGTGTGCGGCTCACCTGTAATTCATCTGCGATCTCTTTTTCGGAAATTTTGGTACCTGGTTCAAGCTCCAGATGAAGAATTCGTTCTTTGAGCAAATTATAAGAATACGTCCTGGTAGAGCCTCTTGTTTTCTGATTAAATGCCATGCCTTGACCTCTTTCTCTCAGCCATATTCCTTTCATATTAGCACAAACTACCGCTCCACTTTAAATAACTTTAGCGAAACGGTAGCTCGGCTTCAAATCTTACAAATTACTTTTTGTTTTCCTTATACGTCTTATAAGTGTCGTTCGCCATCTTCACATAATTGGACAAACCCTGACTCTCCAGCTCTTTTAGGAATGTATCATACTCGGATAACTTCCGTTCACCTATAATAAACTTCAACGTATTCTGGTCTGTATAGTCTTTGAGCGGCGTGCTCATCAGTGTTACACGTTCACGATCTTCGGAAGAATAAGGGATAGGTGGTTCAGCCGGAATCACTTCCTTTGTCTCTTTCATATTTTTCTGGAACTCAAGTTCTTCTTCGCTAAACATGGATTGAAGCAGGTCTGTTGTTCCACCGTAAGCAAATACACCACCAGAGAATCCGAAGTCAACGCGAAGGTCTTTCGTACCCTTAGGGTTCAAACCATTGTAATTAATATCATCTACTAACTTGCGTTTGCCACCTTTTTTAGTGTATGTCTCGTTCTCTACACCCCACTTCGCAAATTCCTGTCCTTCATCACTGTAATACAACCAGTCGATAAATTGTAAAATCGCTTTGAAATTGTCACTATCTTTAATCTTCCCGGAAATCATCACACCGTTTTCGAGTCTAGAACCCGACATCAGCTGCCCTTTCGGCCCTCCCGGAACTGTGATCTTAGCAATCGAGAATTTCCCTTCACCCAACGTTTTATTCATATCATTTCGATGCAGTACAAGTGTCTGCGAGTTACCGTTAATAATAAATGATTTACCCGAAACGAACTTTTGAGTAGCTTGATCATCGTCTTGCGTGAAGCTTTCCTTATCAAGGAGTCCTTCTGCAACCATTTTGTTAAAAAACGTCAGCAATTCCTTGTACTCTGGCGTCGTTGCCGTGGCAACAAATTCATCCTGGTCGGCTTTGTAGATCAAGCCATTTCCATATCCCCATCCAGCCTTAGTCCCAAAACCCGTAGCTGCAATGCCAAGTGTACTGTTGAATTTGAAACGGTCTGAAAATGGAATGGAGTCCGGATAGATTTCTTTTAATTTTTTGGCTGCGGTATAGAGTTCATCCCAAGTTGTAGGAATGGCAATATTATTTTCTTTAAAAATGTCTGTTCTTATGATCAGTGTATAATCAGGCCATACTTCCTCATGTAATCCCGGTAAAACATAATACTTCCCGTCCTCCTGACGCAGTCCTTCAAGTTCAGGTTCGAGTTTCCACTTTTCAATTTTGTCCTTGAAGTTTGGCATCAAATCAATGTAATCACTGATCGGCAGAATCGCTCCAGAAGATACAAAAGCAGATTCTTCACCCGGATAAGTCTTTGGAATAACGAGCGGAGCATCGCCAGAACTGATTAACAGCGATCGCTTCTGTGGATAGTCACTCATCGGCACGATGGTTGGCTCCAACGTAACTCCCGTCATCTCCGATATTTTTTTGAATAACAGCCAGTCTTTTTTATAAGGATACGTCGGATGATCACTATACAAAATAGAAAGATTAAATGGTTCCGTCGCTTTGAAGGTTTCGCCCACTTTATAACTCTCCATGGCTGATTTCGTGCCCACTTCGGTAACATCTGGGCCAGTCCCGGCACCACTGCTACAAGCAGCAAGTACAGCGGACATTGTCATTGCCAGAATCATCTTACCAATCCGTTTACGAGGCTTTCTTTTCAATCCATTCATCCCCTTTTGTTTAGTTTCCAAACCTATGTGTGAAAAGGTTACTGCTTAACAGAACCCAACATGATACCGGTTACAAAGTATCGCTGTACAAATGGATAGATTGTTAATATAGGCAGGATCGTTAACACCATCGTTACCGATTTGATGTTGGCAGCAATCTGAGTCAGATTGTCCGCAGAGGTTGCTCCCGCAGTGGCACCACTCGTTGCCCCGGCAATCATATTACGCAAATAGATCGTGACCGGAAACAGCTCTTTTTTGTCCAAATACAAGAAGGCAGGGAACCAGGAGTTCCAATGTCCAACAGCGTAGAACAGCACCATCGTGGCCATGACCGCTTTACTGAGAGGCAAAATGATACGAAGCAAAATACCGTATGTGTTTAACCCGTCAATGGCGGCTGCTTCCTCTAACTCTTCTGGCATGTTCTCAAAAAAGGATTTCATGATGAGCATGTTATATATGCTGATTGCACCTGGGACAACCAGTGCCCACATGGTGTTATTAAAACCAAGGGAATTGATCAGAACGTAGTTAGGAATCAGACCCCCGCTGAAAAACATCGTAAACACGGCAAACATGGTCAGAAATTTACGTCCCATCAATCTTTTTTTAGACAATGCATAAGCAAAAATCGTCGTCATAAACATTGAGATTAAAGTCCCCACCACTGTGTAAAGGATCGTATTTTTATAGTTCAACCAGAACATGTTATCCTTTGAAATGGTTTTATACGTATCCACATTGAACCCTCTCGGGAACAAGCTTACCTTACCTGAGTTAATGTACGCTTCACTACTGAAGGATTGTGCAACAACATTCAGGAATGGATATAGTGTAATAAAAACAATAAATAGCAAGAATGTTACATTAAATACCTTAAACACCTTGTATGATCGTGATTCCTGCATGGTGTTCCTCCTTTACCATAAACTTCGTTGTGTCAGTTTGCGTGAGATAGCGTTTACAGTGAATACCAGAGTTAGTCCAATGACCGATTCGAACAACCCAATGGCCGTTGCATAACTGAAGTTGCTCGATTCAAGACCCACACGATACAAATAAGTCGAAATTACATCGGAAGTCTCATAAATAAGCGGATTATACAAAAGCAAGATTTTTTCAAAGCCTACAGCCAGGAAGTTCCCCATGTTTAGAATCAGTAACGTAACAATCGTTGGCAAAATGCCTGGAATGGTTACATGTATCGTTTGCTTCCAGCGATTCGCTCCATCGATTCGTGCTGCTTCATACAAAGATTCATCAATCGTAGTTAGTGCTGCCAGATATAAAATAGCTCCCCAACCCATACCCTGCCAGATTTCAGAAGAGATATAGATGGTTCTGAACCACTCTGCACGTTGCATGAATGGAATGTTATCGCCAGTAAAAAATGCAACCAGACCGTTGATCGAACCATTCACTGCCGTTAATTGCAGAATCATGCCGGCTACGATAACAATCGATAGAAAGTGAGGCAGATACGACGCTGTTTGAACAAATTTTTTAAATCGTTTGCTCTTCACCTCGTTAAGCATCAGTGCGAAAATAATCGGCACGGGAAACGTAAATAACAACGCAAGCCCGCCGAGCATAAGTGTGTTACTGAAAACCCGCCAGAACGTTGGGTCCTCAATGAACATTTTGAAGTATCGTAATCCAACCCAGGTTTCTCCAAAAATACTGCCACCCGGTACAAATCGCCTAAAGGCGATTATGTTGCCTAACATCGGGCCATATTTGAAAATAATCAGATAAATGATGGGAAGAACTAGTAGCGAGTACAACTGCCAATCTTTACGAATCAATATGGTAGCTGTTCGCAACTTGCTTTCTTTACGTGAAGATATCATCGGTATCGTTGCCTTAGATGTTTCTGACTTCATGTGCCATTCACTCCGATCCATGCTTGATTAAAAAAAAGCTATAATCGTTGTTTGACAAGTCTTTCTCTCTCCTCGTGTTGCAGAGGATACCTGTCTATTCGATTCACCTCCACTACAAAATCAAAAATGTAAACGGTATCAATTCGGAATATATGTACACCCAAGAATATGCAATCGTGTGAAACCTGACTGAGCATGCATTGCTTGAATGTCGTTGAATTGAATCAGTCATTCTATAAAGCGCTTACAAAACGGTTGTTAAATCATTCGCCTTTTTCTTCTTTCATGCATCTGAAAATGTACTTGTAGTTTGATCAGTGAATGGTCTCGAATATTGTATAAATAAAAACTAGTCATACTAGTATGTTAGTTGTATTCTAAAGCAGCTTTTTTTTAATTTCAATAACTTTTCATTAAAAATTTAAATAATCGCCCCTAACAATGCATTAAAAACACTCTTATATGGAATGTATTAAAACAAAAAAACATTGGTTACGATACATGAACAAACGATCATTCATGTCATAACCAATGTTAAATGAATAGCTATTTGGGCGAAGATTTTATGTCATCTATGATTTTAAAAATTTGCGATAAGCCCCTCTAATTCAGACAAATGTTTAATCTCGTGGTTCGGTGAATAACTTTCATTATTTGTTTTGTTTTCGCGGTTAATCCATACTGCACGAATACCTGAAGACAACGCACCACGAATATCTGTTGTTAACTTATCGCCTACCATCATACTTTCTTCTGGTTGAACACCCAGTCTACTTAGCGCATGCTCAAAAATGGATGGATCTGGCTTACCTTTACCAAAGCTACCTGAGATAATAATCTCATCAAAGAAGGGAGATAACTCTGGAACACCATCAAGTTTCTCTTGCTGTAAAGCAGGACATCCATTAGTCAAAAGCAACAATCTGTACTTACCTTGCAAATGGCGCAACGTTTCCATCGTTTCTTCATATACATGAGGTCTCGATCTACGTTCTGCACCAAACTTAGAGGCCAGGCGCTCTGCAAGCTCATCATGATCGACACCCAGCTTTAGTAAACCACGGCGCCAAGACTCCTTGCGATAAATTGGAGCCAATTGTTCAAGCTGACGAAATTCCGGTTGTTCTCCTCCCGTAAAGTTCGCCCAAAGTCCTTCAAAAGGGTTAATTCCAATCATTTTGGTAAAAGGGAACGTTTCATAGGATTCATATAGTTCACGTGCTTCATTACGAACAGCCTCTTCGAGTGCCTCAGCATTAACACCTGTTTCTGCTGCAGCAATTAGACAAGTTTCATGAAAGGCTTCTCGTACACTCCGTTCGTCCCATAATAAAGTATCATCCAGGTCAAACATAATCGCTTTTAACGCCATTCCGATCAACTGCCCCTTTACACATTAATTACTTATCAATCGTTTCTACGGTAATCTGGTGTGCTTTTGCAAATTTCAGCAACCGCTCGGTAATCGCTTCTGTATCGTAACGATTTAACAACTTGGTGAAAACCCATCTTTTTCCACGACTGTTGTGTTCAATAACAACAGTGCCTGGCTCAAAACGGAATTTGATAATATCGTCAACCCCGATCGATCGTTCACGATTCCCCTTCGTTGTAATGATCCGATTACTGCTAATTTTAACGTAAGGACGGCGCAACATAAAAATGACAGCCAAAAATACATAGAGCAGCATTGTGACCCAATCCCAGGTTGTCATCGGTGCTTTCACTAAAAAAGTACTCATGAACAGATACAAAAACGCCAAACCAATTAAAAAGATAGGGAACAAAAGGCTTCTGCCTTTGTAAATATCCTCACCTGGATTACCTGTGATTGGTTGACCGCTTTTTTTACGTTGCTGATTCAATTGCTTCGAATTTTTCCGAACCGTTCTCTCGAACGAACGCCGTGACATGTGAATCCCCCTTATGTGTCTTGTATCGGCTTACATAATTATACTGCAAACCGATGTTCCCCCTTATAGTAAGCATCCCCAGCTAACATGAAGAAACCTAAATATCATAACGATATGTTTAGGTTTCGTAAATTAATGTTTGAGTTTGCCTTGGTGGCCTTGGCCCTTGTCGTCGTCAACAATCTCAATTGAATCGAGTTGCTGTCTGAAGTTGCTACGAATGTTACCTAGGTAAATTTCTCTCAATTTGGCACGTTCAGCAAGTTCTTCCTCTGATAGTCCAGTGGATTTCTGCTTGCGAGCCAATTCGTTAATACGTGCTACCAGACTATCTATATCCAAGCTTGTCCCCTCCAAAAATACAAAGTCATATTAACTTTGACATGAGAAAGGCGGCTTGTCAAGTTAGCACGCGCCAACCTATGCAGATGCGCACTCTATTTAACAAACTGAGGTAATATTAGTACTTGTCCTGTCTGGATTGTTGCTGATTCAAGTTGATTCACTTTTTTGATTGCTTCTATATATACACGTGTATCCATCGACGTTGGTTTATGTTCCAAAGAAATACTCCACAATGTTTCTCCCTGTGATACAGCAATCTTACCGCCAGGTAGTAGATCATTCTCATTACCAGCAAAAACAGTTAGCACTGTACTACATCCAATAAATATAATTAATAAAGCAATTGCCAGTTTAATCAAACCCTTAGAAAACTTAAGTCGTGTCACGAACGTTCTGAATTGCCCTATATTAGACTTTACAGCTTCTGAATTTACTGGTTTATAAATGCTCTGATACGTAGAATATCTCATTTGCCCCGCCTCCAAACGTTTGTTCCTATCTCTTGAAATCAATATAACACGAACATTTGTTTTGTTCAAGACTTTTTTAGAACAATTGTTCGCTCTTTTTTCGACATTAAAACATCTTTTTTCATATTAAAATTCTCGCGTAATGAACAATTAAACTCTCTTTTCCAAAAAAACTAATGAGTCTGAATCGAAAAAAGTAGAAATAATATGATTTCTTTAGAACTTATGTTTGTACGAACGGAGGTTCTATGTTATAATTTTCCCAAACGTTACTAAAATGGGGTTGATACGGTATGTCGAAGATATCCAGCAGGCAACAGGCTATCCTGGAGTTTATACGAAATGAAGTCCGTTTGAAGGGGTATCCTCCTTCCGTAAGAGAAATTGGCGAAGCCGTTGGACTGGCTTCCAGTTCCACAGTGCATGGACATTTGGATCGTTTGGAGAAGAAAGGGTTAATCAGACGTGACCCAACCAAACCAAGAGCGATTGAATTGTTAAGCCAGGAAGAGTCTGAGCATTCTCATCAGTTCGCCCACAGCGTTGCACGAATTCCGGTCGTGGGTAAAGTAACAGCTGGTGTGCCGATTACGGCAACAGAAAATATTGAAGACTACTTCCCACTTCCTACACATTATGTAGGAGAACAGAAAGTATTTATGCTTTCCGTTGTTGGGGACAGTATGATTGAAGCCGGTATTGTTAATGGAGACTATGTAATCGTTCGTCAGCAACAAACCGCTGATAATGGTGACATTGTCGTTGCCATGACTGAGGACGATGAAGCAACAGTGAAGACTTTTTATAAGGAAAAGGATCACATTCGCCTTCAACCGGAAAATGCTACATTAGAACCGTTGCGGTTGAAACACGTTAGTATTCTAGGCAAGGTCATTGGTCTTTTCCGCGATATTCATTAATGCATATTGGTTTATTAAATTGCTAATACGTTCTACCCGATAGAATACGAAAGAGGTTGCCCTGATCAACAGGACAACCTCTTTCTTTTACTCTAATAGTTGGGGCATATCGTTTACTAACCATCTACTCTAATAAGTGCATGCGCTGAACAAGAGATTATTTAGTGCGTTTAAGAATGCTTTTGTGATGTGAGAATACTTCAAAGCTTTGTTGTCCATGGTAAGAACCCATGCCACTCTCTCCCACACCGCCAAATGGCAAATAATGCGAGGTCATGTGAGATAGAGTCTCATTAATACAGCCTCCACCAAAAGAAACCTTATTCAATACCTGCTCCTGTAAAGCTTCATTTTCAGTAAATAAATACAAAGCGAGTGGTTTAGGCCGCCGAGCGATTTCATCGAGCATTGGATTCAAATCACGATACGTAAATATGGGCAGAATAGGTCCAAAGATCTCTTCCTTCATTACTGGTGAATCCCAATCGATATCGCCAAGAATAGTCGGTTCAATCATAAGCTGATCCCGATTCGAACGCCCTCCCATTAAAGTTTTGCCATTCGTAAGGAAAGCGGTCAAACGATCAAAGTTACGTGTGTTAACGATATGAGGAAAATCCTTATTTTGCATCACATCATCCCCAAATTTATCGCGAACCTCGGCTCTGATTTCCTCGATGAATTGATCATGTACCTGTTCATCTACTACTAAATAGTCCGGTGCAACACAGGTTTGACCTGCATTCAGAAATTTACCGCGCACAAGACGTTGTGCTGCCAGTTTCAGATCAGCATCCCGATGCACAATGGCTGGACTTTTACCGCCTAACTCTAACGTCACTGGAGTTAAGTGCTCTGCTGCAGCTTTCATGACAATACGACCGACCCCCGTACTGCCTGTAAAGAAAATATAATCGAATTTCTCATTAAGCAGTGCTGTACTCGTTTCAACCTCTCCTTCCATAACAGCAATGTACTCCTCAGGGTATATGTCCTGGATCAGATCGTTAATTAAACGAGACGTCGCTGGTGTAAGCTCAGAAGGTTTGATCACAGCACAGTTCCCTGCAGCAATTGCACCGATTAGCGGCCCAAACGCCAGTTGGAACGGATAATTCCAAGGCGCGATAATCAGAGCAACTCCATAAGGCTCAGGGTAAATCGTACTAGCCGCGTCTGGCATTGCAGGGCTCGTTGGAACGTTACGTGGTGTAGCCCACTCACGCAGATGTTCCAGCGTGTAATCCAATTCACCCAATACAATGCGAATCTCCGAGCCATATCCTTCAGCCTCTGATTTATTGAGATCAGCACGAAGCGCATCCAGAATACGTTGCTGGTACTTCTCGATCCCTTCTCTCAAGTTTTGCAAAGCCTGAATCCGATACTCCACTTGTTTAGTCTGTCCTGTATTAAAAAACGTACGTTGTGTAGTCACAAGTTGCTTCGCTTGTTGTTCCAAAAATATCATCTCCAATTAATTTATAAAAATTATATTGTTCAAAATCAAATTAATTATATCTTTTATATATGAAACTATCAACATAGTTTTGAAACAGGACAGATGTCAAAAGACAAAATAAGTGGAAAGTATGACGCATACTTCTTTATTTTTTCCGCTAACTCTTTTATGAATTTTTCAGATATTGAATTTATTATATTTCTAACTCTTCATGTTCTTATTTGAGTTTAGTTTTCATTTAGAGATTTCACAATAATATAACTATTTACTTTTACTTTGCACAAATATAAATCATACCTTCTAACTTATTTAATGCAGAGGCTTGACATATTGATTTTTGACTTTCTTATTTTATCTTCATATATGTTTAATTGTGATCTGAGGATAAATATAGTAAACCATGTGACAAATGTTATTATTTTACATTGAATAATATGGTAGTTTTAAAGAGTAAAGTTTTATTAATTCATTACAAATCTTAGGAGGTATTTGTATAAAAAAAAAAAATGTATTCACTTGGAGCTTTAACTGTTATTGCGGCAATCGTCGCTGTTCCAACATCATTTGCTGCCGCTTCACCCTCTTCTCAAGATTCATTAACTTCACAAAGTATTACGATTCAGGCAACCCAGAAATATGTAAGATACTCAGACGTTAACAATAAATATGGAAATGCAAGTTATGTTCCACAGACCTACACTTATGCTGATGGCGTTTGGTATGGAAGATTAACATTAACATCTACTACCTATTCAAACGGATTATATTATGGAAACTATGAGGGTTACGTAACTAAGATGGAATAATTTATTCTTTTAGAATGAATTCATGAGCATAATAAAAGGGAGCGAAGATTGTATGATAAAGAAATTACTTGCTAGCTTATTAGCTGTATCTGCATGTTTTTGATCGAATATCAAGGCTCTGATTTAAATTAATAATCTTTGAATGAATTAAATTTAACTAATTATTATAATTATATTTTAGGAGGAGTTAACATGAAAAAGATATTAACTGTTGCTGTGTCTATTATTATGTTATTTACTTTTTCCTCAAGCATCTTTGCAAGCAATTCAGTTAAGGTTCAACTATCACAGGATGAACTTAAAAAAATCACAGAATACGCGGAGAATTTAGGTATATCAGATGCGGTAAGGGATTCTCTTATAGAAAAAATTGAAGCTGGTGGTATTCCAGATTCAGATAATCCAGAGAAAAAAGATACTGGAGTTACAGAAGAATATATTAACTCTGAGAAGCTAAAGGTTAAGAGAATAGTTTTTCCTGATGGTTCTGTAATTCAATCTACTTTTGATGCTACTGCTGCTACTTTAGAAGTTGTTAAACCTACTGCTAAACCTGACATGATTACACCTATGATTGTTGATAATGGAACTGGTTGGGTTGTAAGCGGAAGTGGTTATAAAAAATACTACAATGCACTTGTTAAAGAAGAAACTGTTTTTGTGAAAGCTAAATTTTATGCGGACTATGTATTGGTAAACGGTGGTTATGATTATATATCAAAGGTTTTTGACGGTTTTGTAGATGTGGCAGCAGGATATGCAAGTAATCAGGTTCAGCCTTATATTGTTCAGCAATATCAAACATATGACTCCCCAGCCAAAGCAACCTTTTCTTTTACTTACGTGAAATACAACGGTAATTTCAGTACTGATTACAAATTACAGCTTTATGTTATCAACGATTCACCATGGTCTTCACTTCAATCTTACTAAGGAATACAAAAAAACCTCCCTCGAGCAAAGACAAAATGAGTATAGAAAATTAAATGTGAAACGGTATAGAAAAGTCCTGTGCCGTTTCTTTTTTTGTTTAAGCACAAAAAAAGCACAGCGGAGGAAATGGCCCCAAACAAATCTCCAAAAGTTCCTCTACTGCCCCAGCTGTCAAAACACAGATAAATCAGTACAGCGGATAGACACCAAATCAATAAGAAAGCTAAAAGAATAGAACGTAGTTTCCAAACCACAAAACCTTTCTTCTTGACTTTTCCATCTTTTAATCTTGATGATTCTAAGTTTTCTACAAACAATGTGTTTGCCGTAAAATCTTTAATTTTGCTTGTCATATGTACAATTCTCCTTAACAAGTAATAACTCCATGGAAATGTGCAAGAGCAACTTGGGCATGGTAGTGTGCAAATTACATCCGATGTGAATGCTCATATTTCTATAAAGCTAGAAAAGAGAAACATTGATAAGTATCAAGAGTACACTTCCCTTATTTTTGGATCAGAAAATCAAAAACCGGGGGACGTTTGGGGGACGCAACCTCAATAGACGTGCAAGTCTCTCAAAACGTCCCCCGGTTTATTCTTTCAAAACCCCGTAGTTACAAGGTTTCTTCAATTAGTACAACGTGATATATTGATCGCGTTCCCATTGGTGGACTTGTGTATGGTTTATGTTCCTAGCTTTCAAAGTGTATCATTCACCATTTGAAACCCGCTTAAAACAAGTATTATCAATGATCAACTTTTCAAAACTAATCATAATCATTCAGACTTTTGTGGGCATTTTGTGGGCGCTTTTGTGGGCGCCCTTTTTTTCTTATTATAATGAAGAAACTCGTTTCAAATATTCATTTTGTTTTCATTACTACTCTGACATTAAATGCGATAAATCTATTCTATATTGCCTGATTAAATCGAAAATAATTAAATTAATGTACTTATACAGATATTATAAAGTATTACGTTCGCAATTCCAATGCGCTACAATCTCATTACTTAACAGAGACAATTTCGGCAAAGAAACCCAGCGGAACTCATCCTCTAGCATCAACTTTATTTCACACCGTGCAGAGTTTAATCCCACACCACAACTACTACTGAGAGCGGCTCTTCAAAGAAAGGGTTAAATAATATCAAATCAATCGTACTACTTCTATTATAAGAGTCAACAAGTAATTCACTGATCCGTTGCATTTCCTGATCGTCCAAATCTGGCTTGCCACGTCTCTTCTGTTGCTCGCACTGAGCCAACCATGCTTCTCTGTGTACAGGCATAATCATTCTGGATGTCTCATACAATCCGTTATCCTTCAGTCTGCTACGTATGACAAGCCCCCTTTATATTGAGTCCAATAGTCAATGTTTCCAGAAGGTGGTGTATGGTCTACCTTAGGACGTTCTCCCTCACTTTCCCATCCTTCCAGTATCACTATGTTGGCCGTAGCAGACCTATCTTCCCAATGTATGTATTCCGCAGCTACGCTACTAAAGAGCTACAGGCTATATGAAAGGATGTGAACAGTGGGCTGAGGGCATTGAAGGAAGAAGATATGAAATACATAAAATAATCGGATAATTTC
This sequence comes from Paenibacillus sp. NN59, assembly GCF_057597225.1. NCBI lineage: Bacteria > Bacillati > Bacillota > Bacilli > Caryophanales > Paenibacillaceae > Paenibacillus > Paenibacillus sp. NN59. Next base: position 3,810,591 of record NZ_CP199678.1, read on the forward strand.
GGGCTGGCAATTAGGTAGTGAATCTCCTAGAGAATTATCTAAATGATTGTGTGCTAGAGTTACATTAATTGAAGGGAAAAATGCTTCGTATGAGTGAACAAATGAATAAACTAAGTAATTACGTCGGTGTATTTGTTTTAGGAATAGTTGTATTAATATTTTTTTTGGTGGCAATCGTAGCTGCAATCTACATGTTTATCAATATCTATAGGAAATTAAGAGGTGTGAAAGTAAGTAAGACCAGATCTTGTAGAACGTGTGGACGATCAATATCAAGCACAGCTTTAATTTGTCCTGATTGCGGAGAAAATTATGGTGAGCTGCATGGAGCAGGTGATTCCATAGTTATGTGTTTTTTTCTCGCTTTAGTTTTTTTTGCACTAGGAGTTGCAGCTTTGACCGAGTCAGTTGGATGGTTTGAACGAACATTTTTGAATTGATTGAGTATTCCAACTAACCCATAACATACCGCCTCAATCTTTTATAGCAAATAGCTATAATTAGGTTGAGGTGTTTTATTTGTTACTGGAGATCCCGCATCTGTGTTTGAGTAATATAACAAACTGATTATAGATTTAAAGGAGGTTACTGGGGCTACTTAAGCCGTATGAAGCGGCTAAAATGTGAGTTTACGAGGTGTCGAAAGAAGTTGGAAGTGTGAGGAATAACGATGTGAAATTATTAAGGAAAATAAATTTATTATTTGAGTGTCGTCCTAATGGGACAAGCTTTTTTATCCAAAATTATGGAAATGGTAATATAGTTCTGATAGACTAATCTGGATTAAATACATAGATGGAGGAATAACATGAGTGATAAGGCTGAACTTATTTTTGCGCTAATAATTGGATTCTGCGGGATATCGCCACTTTTATATTTCGCTCACGCATGCTTTTACGCTTTATTCATGAATATTAGGGAAAAAATTCGTGGTTTGAGTTCCAAACTTGTACCGTGTAATGTATGCGGACATGAAGTATCAAAAACAGCCATTATTTGTCCCAGTTGTGGAGAAAGCTTTGGAAGAGGCAGCACATCCTCAATCGCTGAATCAATGTTTGCTATGCTTGTACTGGGCGTGTTGAGTGGTGCTTTGGCTGTGTTTCTTATTATAGTTATGTTTGAACCTGCACAAGAATTATACCTTTTATTCACTAGTAAATAGAAATTGGGGAGCCTGAAAAGGCTCCTATTTTTGTACCCTAAACTCAAATGTGTCCCTAAAAAATCTCTTTCCCGCCAACTTGACGGATACCTCCGTATAAGCATCCACCGATCCGCCGTAATCAATCAAGTGCTCCTGCTGCTCCAATGCATGCCAAAAGTATTCTCGCCTGGCGCAATACTACCATGTCACTTTTTAACTCTCGATATGTATTCATTATCCACATCCATACAATTTTATAGAAAAAAACAAATTGATCTGATAGACTATTCTGGATTGATTACATAGTGGAGGAATATATGGAAGAGAAAATATTCTTTGTTATTGCAATAATATTATTTTCAAGCTTTATTCTAGTTATATTAGGCTTATCTGCTGGTTTGTTTCTTTCTACATTCCGAAATATCAAAGCAACCATTAAAGGTAACTCATCAAGCATGGAACCATGCCGATCTTGCGGAAATCCGGTATCAAAAACTGCTATTATATGTCCTTATTGTGGAGATAATTTTGGAAATATAAATGTAGTCGCTAATTCTATAATAGGCAGTTTTTTAGCTGGAATTGTTGCTCTTGCATGTGGTCTATTACTTATATTGGGTTTAATAGAGTTCATAAGAGATTGGTAAAAAAGGAATCACTATATGGTTCCTTTTTTTGTACCCTAAATTCAAACGTATCACGAAAGTATCTCTTCCCCATAATCTTAATGGATACTGGACTATACTCCAACACCGGGTCGCCATAGTCAATGATGTGTTCGCGATCGCCCAAAACATGCCAGACTGATACGCGGACCTGGGCTAGGGCTGCTGAGAAAAAATCCATTTCTGTGGATAATATCTTATGTATATAATTCATCTCATCACCAATCTAACATTTCGATAAAAGTCGTGTTTTTCCTTCATTTCCATCTATTTTATAAATAGAACTTTCCAAAATAATAATTATAAATCCATCATTTTACAATATTATCGTTTACAAATATCGATTTATTATGGTATATTTATCCATGGTTGGCCAACCTAATTATGTGAGATCTCTTCTATATTTTTAATTTCAAATAACAACTTAACACAGAATCTTACTCTAGTGGCTCTAGTATATTTGGGAGGTTTGAATATGAAAAGATTAAGAAAATTCTCTATTTCTGTTATGGCAACGGCATGTTTGATGGCTTTCGGGTCAAGTTCTGCTTTTGCAGCAACGGGTTGGGCAGATACTCCTGAAACCGCGGAAGTAATGTATACAAGTATTAGTCCAACTTCTGGATTCAGCGCTACACAGTATTTAGACAGTATGAGTGATAATGATTATTATCTTGTAGACAATACAAATGGATCTTCTGTAATCACATTTGGCGTTATTGCTACCCCTCCACCTAATTTCGATATTGTTATGATTGTTTATAAAATGAATGCAAGCGGTGGAATAGAGTTCATTAAAACGGATAACTGGAATGGGCCTGGATACGCCGAGGCAATTGGTATGAGTGCTAAACCTGGGGAGAAGGTTTACTTTAGAATCATGGATAACGGCATTAACAACTACAACCAACCTTATAATATTCAATTTACAAAATACAACTAATCAATATTATAGTCTAAATTCAAGAAAAGGCTCTCCATCTTCATACAGGGAGTCTTTTTCATTTTGGTCTTTTAAAATGATTCATCGCTTCATACCATAAATTTTTCATAGCAAAATGTACCTAGTCCTGATAGACTATTCCGGTTGTTAATTATTACTATAAAGGAAAATGAAAAGCTATTTCAGTGTATTATAAAAGAACGAACAAAGGCTACCGCAATACAATCGCGGTAGCCTTTGTAACAAATTCTCAGTATTCGCTTACTTCAAACGTTAAGACACGATCAAATAGGATGTACTCCTTGCGACTTTTGAATGGTCCCTTGTTATTATCTTGCTTATCAATAGCGTATGATGCCTTTCCACTTCCAACTTGTTTTGATTCGTACCAATCGATAAAGTTGTTAACTTCTTGCATACTAAGATCGAATTCCTTTTCAAGACCTGTGGTCAAAGTTACCACAAAAATGGCTCGATTTCCATGGATGGCCGTAATTGAACTGTACATTATTCTGGCCCTGCAAGGCTCATTTACATGAGTTAAGGTACTTAATGAGGTTTTAAGTGATATGCATAATGATTAGATTTATATCTAATCGGCACTCGGACTATGTTCTTTTCCATTTTGGTAATCGGTACAAGTTCTTGTCCTTCAAATTTGTCGAGGGACAAAAACATGTTCCGATTACCGTATCCCCTCCCTTTTATTTCGGCACTTATTCCCATCGAACAAATTTCATTCTACACAGGAATCACTAATTTTAAAAACGCATATAAAATTGGCCAACCAGAGTTCACTGGCTGATCTTAATACGAAAGACATGTACATACAGCCAACAAACTTGGCATCCCCTTGTCGCTACTTGAATGCTCCTGAGCATCCCAAATTTGCGGCTGCCTCTCTATTGTCAATTAAACTGTCAGCATACATATTTTCAGTCTGGCCTGACTCGAGCTTCATTGATGCGCCCAACGCAACTAAAAGTCCTTTTACAACTTTAGGACATTGCTCGGCCGAGCTCCCGTCTCTTTCTCTATATTTTTTTGCCAATTCTAGTGCCATTTCATTTGCGTACTCCTCTGGTGTTGGTGCTTCGTTTAGTTTTTCAGCACTTTTGCCTAACGCATCATCTAAAAGTTCATTAAAATTAAGATTTAATCGTGTTAATTCATCGTTTATATCCTTCACAGCTTTTTTTGCGTCCTCAGGAATATGTTGAAAATCACTTCCTAACTTCTCAAAAAAATCTGAGGCATCTTTAATTTTAATACCTTTCAACTTTTTTTTTGCTCCTTCAGCCATCTTTCCTAACGTTCCACCAATTTTCAATCCCATATTAAAATCCTCCATATCTAATGTTTAATTTATTTATAAGCTTCTGTGCAACCCCAAGTTGCAGCAACAGGACCGGAAATAATAAGATAATCCGCATAAGGATTTGGAGCACCTGAAGATGCAGTTTTCATCGTTAAACCAGCAGCAACCAAAAGTCCTCCTACTGTTCCTGTACATAATTTTATAGAGGTATCGTCTTTAGTATCCTCTTTTACACGATTTGCAAAACTCAAAGCCATCTCTCTTGCAAACTCTTCTGGTGTAGGAATTTTTTCAAAAATTTCTTTCATTGAATCAAAACCATTCTCTAGTAATTCGTTAAAATTAATATTGAGACGTTTTAACTCCTCCTCAGTATCTTTTATTGCTTTTTTTACATCTTGAGGTAGATGATCAATATCATTACCTAATTTCTCGAAAAAATCGTTAACATCCTTGATTTTTAATTTTTTTAGTTCTTTCTTCGCTTTTTCAGCCAATTCTCCTAAAGTCCCACCGATAGTAATACTTGACATATGCGACCTCCTGCTTTCTTTGAGTTATTTGCTCTTCACTGGATAATTAGATGGATGGACTAGGTTCAGAATCACGATAATTCACAGAACCATCAACCGAAGATGAGAAAGAAGTGGACCCTTCTTCTCTACGTTTCAGTAACATAAAAATAGCATATTTTTGAATTTAACTAGATCTCTCCACTATCTCTGGGGACTCTCCGGTTTCCGTTTTTTTATAGGAAATCAAAACAAAATTTTGTTCGTCATCGTTACCAAATTGAAGCTGCAAAGGTAAACGTGCAATTTGTTGTCTAATATTCTCTTTAAATGTTAATGGATCGGAACTAACCAAAATTTCGTAGAATTTCCCCTCATTCACAAATCCAAACACCATTAAATTTCCTCCTTTTTTTAAAATTTCGTTTTATATTTTGTACAATGTTTTAAATTAGTATGCCCTCATGTGAATTCTCGCTATAAGAAATGTCTGTAATAACATTAAAACCTCCATTCTATTCAGTTCGGCGTCGAGGGCATGGCAAACGAATGAATAGAGTGACGGATGCGGGAATCCTTCCTACTCGCCGTCTTGACGCGTCGAAGGCATCTGTGGAAGCAGGTCCGATACATTCACTGATCGCGCTGAATCGGCTGTAAAACAAAATCGCAACGAGCTGGCTGGCTCTTCGCAGTGCCCTATAGGGTTCGCATAGGAGAAGTAACAACGAATACCCTCTATCCGCTTATCCGGAATGAGGGGTATTTTTATGCACGGAACTTGCCGTAGACGGTTAAACAGCTTCAATTGAATGTCCGGGACGGTTTGTGCTAATTTTCCACTATGTGCCAGTCGAGCTAGGTGTTTGAGATACTCCAAGGACGTAGCGTTTTTTACACTTAACTCTACCTTTCTCTTTCCGTTTTAATAAATATTGTAAATTGTGGGTCAAATGTATGTTTTTTATCCAAAACGATATGAGTTTTGTCACTGAACCAAGAACTTATATCGTTAAAATTAAGGTTCCTTAAAACAAAAAAGCCTCTATAATTGCGAATTTGAATAGAACATGATATTTTCAGTTAAATGCACAATGATTAGACACATCTCTATTCTCAGAATGAACTACGTTCTATTCCATTCCGGCACCTGGTACAAGTTCTGGTCTCGAACCAAGGACAATAACTATAAGCTAAAGTATGGTCAAACCCTCTGAAATAGGGTAGAATTAATATAGCTACTTTGTCAGTGAGAAACCACTGTCTTAAACCAATCACAACTTTTAGAGCCAATAGTGGCTTTTGCATAAACGAGCCTTAGTTACTAAGGCTCGTTTTTTGATGATTTCTTTAAAATATCTTTTTCAGATTCTAACTGAAAACTTCCCTTAAATATCTTTCAACAACAATAATTCACTGACTGTTTAAAATCAGTCAATAGGCGCTTACATCGCTGTGAGGCGGTTTTACATACACAAAAAAAGAACATAGGTTCTGATAGAGGTGATTTTTATGGCAAGCTTCAAGAAACATGCTACTGGCTGGGAGTACCGTCCAAGGTACAAAGATCCATTCACACAGACTTTTCGCGAAAAGTCTCAGCGGGGATTCAAAACCAAGAAAGAAGCTCAATTAGCTGCTGCAGAGTTCGAAAGGAGTCTCTCCGCTGGCTACGAGCAAAGTGATTTGAGTTTAAAAGATTATCTTTATTTTTGGATTGATCAATACAAAAAAGGGAGTGTTCGAAAAAACACACTACTTCTACATCAAAACAACATCAAGAATCACATCTTGCCTTATTTCAGAAACATACTACTTCGAGATGTTAAACCTATGTATCAGAATTTCATTAACTCGATTTCAGAAAAAGGTCCCACGGCTACATTTATTGGATCTTTTTCAAAGTCTTAATTGAAACAGGAATGAGAAAAGGTGAAGCTGCCGCCTTGAAATGGCCTGATATTGATCTAGAAAATCAGTTAATAACAATTGACGAAACTTTAGATTTTACCGCTAAAGATAAGGAAGGATTATTCGGAGAAACCAAGACCATCAAATCAGAGAGAACGATTAGAATATCCCAATCATTAGCTAATGATTTAAAGTATCACCAAGAATGGCAGAAGCAGAATAAAGGGGTTTTAGGGGAACGATATCATCTTGACCTTGATCTAGTGTTATGCAGAGAAGACGGTAACTATATGCCGAAATCATCATTATTCAATGCTTTCTCTCGGATACTGGACCGAAGCGACCTCCCCTCCCTCCCCATTCATTCCCTCCGACATACCTGTGCTGTATTGTTGCTTGAAGCTGGAGCAGATATGAAATTCGTACAAGAGCAATTGGGCCACGGCAGCATTCAAATTACGTCGGATGTCTATGCCCACATTTCTTCTAAAATTCAGAAAAGCAACATGGATAAGTTCGAAGTATTTACTAAAGGTATTCTTCAAGATTAAATTTTTGTGGGCAATTTGTGGGCACTATCATGTCAGTATAATATTTAATTCTTTTGCCCACAAAAAGAAAAACCCCTCACGCCAGATGGCGCAAGGGATTCGGGGATTAATACAACGTGATATATTGATCGCGTTCCCATTGGTGGACTTGTGTACGGTACATGTCCCACTCAATTTCTTTCAGCTCGTAGAAGTGAGCCAGGGCGTGGTCGCCGAGAGCATCACAGATTACTTCGCTGCGGATCAATTCGTTTAATGCTTCTTTCAGGTCAGCTGGCAAGCTAGGAATGCCTTCTTCCACACGCTCTTCTTCTGACATGATGTAGATGTTACGGTCGATCGGAGCTGGTAAGGAAAGCTCACGTTTGATTCCGTCCAGACCTGCTTTCAATAAAACAGCCAAAGCGAGGTAAGGATTAGCAGCTGGATCCGGGTTACGAACTTCAACACGAGTACTCAGACCACGTGAAGCAGGAATACGGATCATTGGGCTACGGTTACTTGCAGACCATGCTACGTAACATGGTGCTTCGTAACCTGGCACAAGACGTTTGTAGGAGTTCACAGTCGGGTTAGTAATTGCTGCAAACGCACGTGCATGCTTCAGCGTTCCAGCCATGAAGTGACGTGCAGTTTTGCTCAGGCCCAGTTCGTCCGACTCGTCAACAAATGCGTTCTCATTGCCACGGAACAAGGATTGATTACAGTGCATACCGGAACCGTTCATACCGAACAATGGTTTTGGCATAAACGTAGCATGTAATCCATGCTGACGTGCAATCGTTTTAACAACGAGTTTGAAGGTTTGGATCTGGTCTGCCGCTTTCAATGCATCCGCATATTTGAAGTCGATCTCATGCTGACCAGGAGCTACCTCGTGGTGAGAAGCTTCGATTTCAAAGCCCATTTCTTCAAGTGTAATAACGATATCACGACGACAGTTTTCACCAAGATCTGTTGGTGCAAGGTCGAAATATCCACCTTGGTCATTCAGTTCGTTTGTTGGATTTCCTTTTTCATCCGTTTTGAACAAGAAGAATTCTGGTTCAGGACCAACGTTAAAGGAAGTGAATCCCATTTCTTCGGCTTCCTTCAGGTTTCGCTTCAAGATGCCACGTGGATCACCTGGGAATGGGTTGCCGTCTGGCAGATATACGTCACAGATCAAACGCGCGACGCGATTATCGGATACCCATGGGAAAATAAGCCAAGAGTCAAGATCCGGATAGAGGTACATGTCGGATTCTTCGATACGAACATAACCTTCAATGGAAGAACCATCAAACATCATTTTGTTATCCAAAGCCTTCGTTAACTGGCTTACAGGAATCTCAACGTTTTTAATCGCTCCCAGCAAGTCGGTGAATTGCAATCGAACGAATCGTACGTTTTCTTCTTTGGAGATGCGGAGAATGTCTTCTTTTGTATAACTCATGATTCCTCTCCCTTTCTTATCTGCGTATTTGGCTTGCATGTTATATTTGTACATTAGAATGTTCCACGGGTCAAGGAGTCTGACATCAGAAGTTTGAAATTTACCTTACCCGCCTCGTTAGGTGAACCGATTATTTTTTATTAAAAAAACGAGAAAGTTCACCTTGGATGAGAGATACTTGGCCTGGTCTTTTGCCTGACACCAGCTGTTGCTTCAGCAAGCGGTGCAGTTGCGTATCGGACAGCTCTCTACGTTTAACTTCCGTATCTGGCGTAATCACCGTTGCCTCTTCAGACTCTTTTGAGACAGGATTCATCACTTGCTTGATGCCAGCAATGTTAACTCCTTTTTCAATCAGAGCTTTAATCTCTAGCAATCTCTCAACATCGTTAAAGGAAAACAAACGCTGATTCCCTGAAGTTCTTGCAGGAACAATGAGACTATGCTGCTCATAATAACGAATCTGTCTCGCGGACAGGTCGGTAAGTTTCATTACGATACCGATCGGGAATAAGGCCATATTTCTGCGAATCTCGTCGCCCATGTTCATCAACCTTCCAGTCATCTATTCTTGACCCTATTGTACATTTAGTTGTTACAAAGTGTCAATGACATGTTAGATAAACTCACAATAATTTACGATCTTTCATCGCTTGTAATGCCATCAAAACGCCATATTTAACATGAGAGTAAGTCAACCCACCTTGCATATAACCGATAAAAGGCTCTCGAATCGGTGCGTCGGCGGATAACTCCAAGCTTCCTCCTTGGATAAACGTACCTGCCGCCATAATGACAGGATGCTCATATCCAGGCATATCCCAAGGCTCAGGCACAACATGGCTATCAACAGCTGCTGCCTGCTGAATGCCTTGCACAAAAGCAATTAGATGCTCCGCAGAGCTGAATTGCACCGCCTGAATCAGGTCGGTACGCGGCTCATCCCACGCAGGCTTCGTTACAAATCCGGATGCAGCAAACATCGCCGCAGCAAAAATACTTCCTTTAATCGCTTGACCAACAATGGTCGGAGCCATGTAAAGTCCTTGGTAGATGCCTCGTGTTGTCCCCAGCATAGCACCCACCTCACCCCCAATACCAGGTGCAGTCAAGCGATACGCTGCCAGTTGTACATACTTCTCTTTACCACATATGTATCCTCCGGTTTCTGCTAACCCACCACCAGGATTTTTAATCAACGAACCTGCCATCAAGTCCACACCTACTTCCGTAGGTTCGCGTTCTTCAGTAAATTCGCCGTAACAATTATCCACAAACACGATAACGTCTGGTTTCAACGATTTAACACGTGCCACCATATCTGCAATCTCCTCAATTGTAAACGAAGAACGCCAGTCGTAACCGCGTGAGCGCTGAATGCCTATAACCTTCGTTGCTGGCGTAATAGACTTTTCCACCGCTCCCCAATCCACTTGCCCTGCGTTTGTGAGTTCAGTTTCAGCATAGCCAACCCCAAAATCACGGAGAGACCCTGTTCCATCCCCAGGCTTGCCGATCACTTTATGTAATGTGTCATAGGGCTTACCTGTGATGTACAACAGATTGTCTCCTGGCCGCAATACGCCGAACAGGGCCGTACTTATCGTGTGTGTTCCTGAGGCAAAATGAGGACGCACCAGTGCAGTTTCTGCACCAAACACATCCGCATACACCTCATCAAGCACCTCACGTCCACGATCGTTATAGGCATACCCCGTTGAGCCCGCAAAATGATAATCACTTACTTTTCTGCGCTGAAAGGCATCGATAACTTTCCATTGATTGTGATCTACAATACGATCAACCTGATGAAGTTGTCCCTCGATCTGACGTTCCACCTGATGTTGAAGTTCTAGAATAGTTGAATCAAACCTTGCCATCTTGCTTCATTCCCCTTTTATAGCACGAAACTGACGCATTCGAATCAATTCTCGTGTCAACTTATCACATTAATATGTCATGAATATTACAGTTCAATGAAATCTTCGAGTAAATATGCAAACTTCTCATATTCACCTTTTTGCAGCTCGACTTGATAGATAACATCGTTCTCATCATATTCCGTTCCTACAACGTCTCCGATTTTATAGAGTACAGATGTCAGATCCCCACGTTCCGCCGGAATACGGAATCGCTTCGTATCGCCTGTCAGTTCCGCTTGAATCAGTTCACGAACCTTGATCAAATCTGATTCATCAAGTGCACTTATTTTAATATGCTTTTTATCCAAAGGAAGCATCTGTAGTTGTTCCGGCGTGCAGGCATCTTTTTTGTTATACAGAACAAGCTGAGGCTTGTCCCCTGCACCAAGTTGCTGCAAAATGGTATGAACTGTGCTCATCTGATCGTCACGCATTTCGGATGAAGCGTCTACAACATGTAAAATCAGATCAGCCTCATTCACTTCTTCCAATGTCGCGCGGAAAGCCGCAACCAAATCGTGAGGTAAATTTTGAATAAAACCAACGGTATCCGTCAGTACAATTTCTTTACCACTCGGTAGCTCCATTGTACGTGATGTTGGATCGAGCGTAGCAAAAAGTTGATCCTGAATATATACATCCGCTGCGGTTAACTGCTTCAACAATGTTGATTTACCTGCATTTGTGTAACCTACTAAAGCAACTTGAATAATCCCAGTTTTTTTACGACGCTCTCTGTGCAGTTTACGATGACGTGTGACTTCCTCGAGGTGACGCTTTAGATCATCGATCCGTCCCCGGATGTGACGACGGTCTGTCTCCAGCTTGCTCTCACCTGGGCCTCTTGTCCCGATGCCGCCCCCAAGTCGTGACAAGTTTTTACCATGCCCCGATAAACGCGGCAACAAGTAGCTATGTTGCGCCAGTTCTACCTGAATGATCCCTTCCCGTGTACTGGCACGTTGCGCAAAGATATCCAAAATAAGCTGTGTACGGTCAATAATTTTCAGATCCAAAGCCTCTTCCAGATTTCGAACCTGAGCGCCAGACAACTCCTGATCAAAAATAGCTGTCGTTGCTCCCAGCTCGTCTGCAACCAAACGCAGTTCTTCCACTTTACCTTTACCAATAAACCATTTCGTGTCCCTTGTTTCCCGGTTCTGGGTTAATACACTGAGAACTTCAACGCCTGCGGTTTCAGCCAGCTTCACAAGTTCCTGTAATGAATACTCATGATTAATGCCTGAACGCTTCACTTCATCGGTAACCAGACTGACCAATATTGCGCGGTCTTTTTTGGTTGTATCTGTATCGTGCGTGCCCATTGTCATATATATACCAACTCCCCTGCTCCGTATAAATACATTAAACCACGAAATGCCCGTGGCATGGTTAAAGCCGAACCGGTTAGCCCGGCCGGCTCTGTTAAAAGGTTATTATCGCTTACTTTCGTTCAAACTTCAAATCTTCTGTACGAATAGTCATGAGCTCCAGCTTACCCGGACTTCCATCCGAGTACTGCTCCAGCAAACGAACAGCCTGATGCCGGATTGATCTCTCGATTGCATTCCTTACATACCTGGCGTTACTGAACGCGTGCAACGAATCATTCTTCTCCTGAAGAAGATGTTGCTTTAACTTGAGTATGGTCTGAGGCATCAAAATATAATCACGCTCTTTGGCCATAATCTCAGAGATTTGGATCAACTGGTCAATCGTATAGTCTGGAAATTCAACCTGAATCGGAAAGCGAGAAGGTAAACCTGGATTCGTTTGTAGAAAAAAATCAATTTCTTCCGAGTATCCCGCCAAGATCAGAATAAACTGGTTTTTATGGTCCTCCATTGATTTTACAAGTGTATCGATCGCTTCCTTGCCAAAATCTTTCTCCCCGCCGCGAGCCAGACTGTACGCCTCATCGATAAACAAAATGCCTCCAAGGGCTTTCTTAACCAAATCTCTGGTCTTCTGAGCCGTATGACCAATATATTCCCCCACAAGGTCAGCACGTTCCACTTCAATAAGATGTCCTTTGTTCAGCACGCCCATCTTCTGAAACATTTTGGCTACGATTCTGGCTACCGTGGTTTTGCCCGTTCCGGGGTTGCCTTTAAAGATCATATGATACACGTGTGCACCACTTAGCAGACCTGCCTCGGAGCGCATCTGCGCAATCTGAAGAAATGCATAAATTTCGAACACCAAATCTTTGATATTTTCGAGTCCCACCAGTTGCTCAAGTTCACCCTGAATCTCCTGAAAATGCGCATGCTTTGTTATACTTTTAGCCGCTTGTACCGAGAGTGCTTCATCTTTAGCGAGTATTTGAGGTTCCTGGTTACGTAGTACCACATTAATTTGCCTGGATGGTCTGCCTCCCGGTTGCCCTCCTGCAGCCATGACCCGTCCGTTCATTCGCCATCACCTCTATTTTATCGGGCTGATCTCTCCTGATTATTAATGTATTCTATCAGGTGTCCAGATATTAGAAGGATGTACAAGAAAAGTTCTGGTCAGAAAAATTCGTTTTAGACCTGGATGTTTTTGCGAAACTCCCCGTTCTCAAATAACGTTTGTCTGTGCTTCAGTGATAACTGAAAGTATGGGAACACATGAGCATCAATGGCATGGAGCAGCTCCTTCGCCGTTTTATTCGCGAGATCATAATCTCCGGTTGTAATATGTTTCCGTGACAAGGCATCCTCAAGCTCATCCTCATCCAGCAAAAAGATCTCTCCGTCCTTCAGCACAACAACGTCCAAGTAGAGGTCATCAAACCAAGGAACACCCTGATCGGTAATTCCCTGGCTACGGCAAGTATCGATGTACCACTCTACAATTTGCTGCTGATCATCAAACATGGCTGTAACAACAAAGTGTTCTCCCTTCGGATAGTACTGTAGCCAGGAGTATCCCTTGTCAGCAATACAGAAGGTTGTACCTCCATACGTCTTCCACAAGGGTTCTTTTAAATCCTGTATGGTGTACAGCGTAATGTAACCTGTGAAAATTTTGGACTGAACGAACCGGCATGTAAATTGTCGGTTCGTAATCCGGCGCCAGTTTGCGCGATCCCCGAATTTCCGTTTCATACGAACCCCTCTTTGCCGACTGCAGATCTATGATCTGCATTTTGGATTGGTGAACATTTATACGTCTACTAGAGAACAAGTGCTATGAATCTGCTCTATACAACGTATTACGAATAGCTACAGCTTACCATATTTAAAGGATACACTCAAAACTAAGCTTGTTATGTTGCTATTCATAGTTCACATGATCTTGGATATCGAATTGTAACCTTCCTTTTGTTCATACAAAACAAAAACTGCTTCACCGGCGAACCGGGAAGCAGTTGAGTACACATATATACTATTGTGAAACAGGATTTTTATCCTCCCGAACCGGATTGAGGGGTAGAAGGAACTTCTGTTCCTGCGCCGTCTCCACCGGTTCCACTGTCTGGTGGTGTAACGACTTGACCCGGTGTACTCACTCCACCATCACTTGAGCCGTCACTTCCAGGATCAGTCGTTTCTTGTCCTGGCGGAGTACCACCACCGTCCGGTTGACTATTCCCAGGACCTGATCCACCATTGTTACCATTGTTGCCATTACCATTTCCGTTGTTTCCGTTATTCCCATTGCCATTGTTGCCATTCTCGCTTCCATTACCATTGTTACCATTCGGGTTACCATTATCGCCCACACCATTGTCCGGATTATCCGTACCTGGCACTTCAGGATCTGTACCTGTTTCAGGATCTGTACCTGGATCTGGTTGCTGCGGATTAATCTCCTGAGCTTCGATCATAAGCGAAATGGTATTGGATGGGCTAGTTTCCTGTGCGGAAGCCGTATCATAAGCCGTTACATAATACTCATAGGTTAGCCCAGGTAATGCGCTTAAATCCTGCGCACTTGTTGAGCCAACAGCATCGATCAGATGAGTAAACTGAGCTTCCGATGTCTCCTTCCGGTAGACACGATACTGCGTATTCGCATCTCCAGTTCCAGTCCAGCTAAGTGAAACGGTCTGAGTAGATGGATCATAGGATCCATTCAATCCGCTCACTGATAATGTCGGTTGCTGTGGTTGCTCCACGGGAGGAGGTGCCTGACCGCCAGCTGGCGTTTTGAACTCTTTCACAGGGACACCTTTTAATGCATCTCCCATGACTTTGGCGAAAAACGCTGCAGACAGCTTACTGCTGTTCTTAAGCATATGTTTTGCATCCGGATTGTCATAACCCATCCAGACAGCACCAGTCCACTCAGGAGTGTACCCGACAAACCATACGTCACGGTTCGAACTGTTGCCAGCAATACCACTTTGCACAGTTCCCGTTTTACCGGCTACTGGCCGATCCAGACGAGCGGAGCGTCCGGTACCGTCATTTACTACGTTTTGCAACATCTGCGTAAGTTGATATGCGTTCTGTTCACTCATCACACGTTTGGTTTCTGATTTATCATGTTTGTAAATGGTTTTCTCGCTACTATCCACAATACTTTTTATGGAGTAGGCTTGCTGATACTCACCAAGGTTAGCAAAGGAACTGTAAGCTTGAGCCATCTCCAGTGTATTCGTACCTTTGCTAAGACCACCCAGAGCGATTGCCAGGTTTTTGTCTTGGTCCGTCAGCTGAATGCCTACACTTTTCGCAAAATTAACTCCCGTATTTACCCCGATCTTATCCAGTAACCATACAGCAGGTATATTTTCCGATTTTGTTATGGCATCGGTCATACTGATCGTAGAAGAGTATCCATGCAGGTTACCCGGACAATAATTTCCGAAACACTGCTTCTCATTGCTCAGCGGCGAGTTCGCACTGTATTTTCCTGTCTCCAGAGCAGGAGCGTAAGATACAATTGGTTTAAACGCTGACCCTGGCTGTCTCCGACTTTGCGTTACACGACTATATCCTTTGGTCTGATAATCACGTCCACCTAACAAGGCAACAAGACTGCCATTTTCATGATTCATAATCACCATCGAACCTTGAACCTGTTGATCATCCTTGCTTGCCTCAAACAAACTGTCATCCGAGAAAGCATTCTCCACTGCTGTTTGAGCCTGCGCATCCATCGTTGTATAGATTTTGAAACCGCCAATATTGAGATCGTCTTCCGTCATGCCCGTTACACGCTCTGCTTCACGGAGCACATAGTCAATAAAGGCTTGATACTTTCTGTCTTTCTCAGGCGGCGTATATTTATAAACCACGGCCTTCGCTTCGTTCATCTCCGCCTCGGTGATGTAACCTTGCTCATACATTAATTGCAATACTACGCCCCGACGCGTTTTCGAATCATTTGGATTACTCAGCGGATTGTATGCAGATGGCCCTTTAGGCATAGCAGCCAGTGTAGCGATCTGCCACAGCTTAAGGTCGTTCAGGTTACTCTTTCCAAAATAAAACTCCGATGCAGCCTTGATTCCATAACGCTGATGGCCAAAGAAAATCCGGTTCAGGTACATCGTCAAAATCTCATCTTTGGAAAACTTACGTTCCAGCGCCATCGCAATCGATACCTCGGTTGCTTTCCGGAAGAACGTTTTATCACGCGACAGAAACATATTTTTGGCCAGTTGCTGGGTCAGCGTACTACCGCCCTCTACCATGGAACGTGCCATGATATCTTTGACGGCTGCACGACCAATGGACCAGATATCTACCCCTTGGTGCTCATAGAATCGTTTATCCTCTGTAGCAACAAAGGCTTCTTTGACCAATTTCGGAATATCATCGGATTCCACAGGCTCCAGCTTTTTGATGGACAGCTCGCCCATAATATTATTGTTGCGATCATAAACCTTTGACGTTTCATTGATTGTTGTTTTATCCATGTTGGCTGTGAGCAGGCGTTCACCACTGATTAAAATAAACAAATATCCGCCTAGCGCACAGAATATGGCGACTGCCATGGTGAAAAACAAAGTCCATCCAACGCGTTTCCCCGTAATTTTTTTCTTTTTAGAGGTCTTAGGTTTCGCTTTTTGGTTTGACTTGTTATTGGTGTTGCGATTATTAGACCTCGATAACGGATCGTTTGGCATGTTACCTCCTGACTCCCTTTCAGTTGCATGTTTTCTATTTCTCTGGCGAGCACAAGCTTATATTAAACCTATTTTGCCCGGAATGAAAAGAACAACCCTTATTAGGTTGCTCTGTTTCAATACCTATACTTGTAGACGAAATGGTTTGTGAAAAGGTTTCGGATTTTTTAAGCTTCGCCGCCGTTGTCTTGCTGCATCAGCGATACGCTGCGTTGCGGCGTGAACGTGGAGATGGCATGCTTGTAGACCATTTGCTGGCGTCCGTCGCTGTCAATGACGATCGTAAAATTGTCAAATGCCTTGATCGTCCCGCGGATTTGGAAGCCATTGGTCAGATAGACCGTAGCCGGAATGTTTTCTTTCCGCAGTTGGTTCAAGAACGTATCTTGGATGTTGATGGACTTGTTCATTAGCCGTACCCCCATTGGTTCATTTGAATTCGTAGTGTAAGTATTATTCAATATCGCTGAGTAGCTTTCGTGCTATTATATCATGAACAGTTTCATATAATCCACAAAAACCCCTTGTCCCTTTTTCACATCTCCCAGAGGAGAGGATATAAAATTAGTAGACTTATCCATTATACACTGCCTTACAGATTTGCAAAAGAGGAACAAATTTCACGTAATAACCGTATAACAAGGCTTCACTAAACAAGTTTTAATGCGTTATACCGTGTTAAGTAATATCACACTACTAGTAAATGGTTCCACACAGGAACGACCATTTGCTCTATGAGAACGTTACGTAGCAGACTGAATAGCAGATCAGTTCCCCCTACCTTCGATCTCAAAACCTCAGATTTCCTAAGAATGATCACTTAAATTTTATCCTGAAATCAGCGATTTGAATCATATTGATAGAACCCTTTTTTTCATATATGGGTAGCATACCTGAACAAAAATAAAAAAACCTCCAGCTTTTCATCGAAAAGTAGAGGTCTTGTCTGACTAAGTTTATTTCCATGTATGTGTAATCAAATCATTTATTTGCTTAAACTGGCCTTCAAAATTCCCGGTGTCCGTCATGTCCACCCAGTGAATATCTTTCATATGACGGAACCAGGACAACTGACGTTTCGCAAAGCGGCGTGTATCCCTTTTAAGCCACTCTACCGCAGCATCCCAGCTAACTTCACCTTGCAAATATGCAGCAATCTCCTTGTATCCCAAGCCCTGCATAGAAATATGACCTCGCGCGACTCCGCGTTCCAGCAACGCTTTTACCTCATCGACCAGCCCTTGCTCGATCATCAGATCGATTCGCTCTTCGACTCGTGCATATAACTTCTGGCGATCCATCGTCAAACCGATGATGAGTAGATCGTACGGAGACTCTTTTTTCTGAACAGCCAGCTGCTCTGACCATTTCTCTCCTGTAAGATGGAAAATTTCGAGCGCACGTACAATTCGCCGTTGGTCATTCGCATGAAGACGATCCGCACTGGCTGGATCAACTTCCCTGAGCCGATCATGAAGTGCCTGTGCCCCATGCTGCTGAGCATAACTGAACTGCTCTTCCCTGAAAGCTTCATCTGAGCCACTGTCCGAAAATTGAAAGCCATAACAAACCGATTCCACGTACAAACCCGTGCCACCCACGATAAAGGGCAGTTTACCCCGTGCATGAATTTCAGGAATCAAACGTGTGCAGCTTTCCTGAAACTCCGCTACGGAATACGGATACTCCGGCTCATGAATGTCAATCAGATGATGGGGAATGCCCTTCATTTCTTCCGTCGTTATTTTCGCCGTTCCGATATCCATCTCACGATAAACCTGCATGGAATCTCCCGATATGATTTCACAGTTAAAAGCCTGTGCCAGCTCAATGCTCAATCTTGTTTTGCCTACAGCTGTCGGTCCAACCAGCACCAGTAGCTTTGGTTTTTTTTCAACTTCCGGTTTCAACATTAATCACTCCGTACAAGGTTTTTGCATTCGCCCGATCCAGCACCTGGAATCCAAGCCTTTCAAACTCTGCGCTGCCGCGTTTTTCTTTCATGACCACTCGCTTGCGTGCGACTCTCTTCGCCTCTTTAATACTCTCTTCGGCTAATGCACGGGCATTGGCATAGTCCCGTAAAGGCTTGATTGCACTCGAATCCATCATCGGTTCACGAAACATCGGATCAAAATAAACCGTATCACAGCTATGGTCAGGCAATGAACGAAGCAGTTCCAGATGATCCTGATTTCGCAGTTCAATGCGCCGGAACGCCTCGTCTATGGATGGTTCGTTGCTCTCATAATGGGACATGCCATCAAGTAAAAGTGTATAGAGTGGCGCGGAGCTTTCACAGGCAATCACATGCCCTCGAACACCTGTCGCCACCGCAAAAACGAGTGAATCCGAGCCAAGCCCTGCGGTACAATCCACAACCGTATCTCCTTCGCGAACAGCACCTGCTTCCAGCATCGGATCAGATTCTCCCCGTAACACACGTTTGGCACGTACAAATCCCATACTCGGGTGAAATTCAAGCTCGGATGCATCTTTCCGGAACAATCGCGCTCTCCCTTTCAGCACCACCAGAATCTCCTGAACCTTATACTGCTCAAGCAATTTGGGCAGAGATGTTCTGTTGCGTGCTACATAGGTGCCTCCAGTCTTAGCGGCCAATGCGCGCGCACGTTCTACCAGAGAAGCCGCCTCCTTGTCACCCGTCGTTATATACATAATATCCCCCTATAAAACTACATCACTCGTTTAAATAATTTTTCCAGATCATATGTTGAAAACGAAATCACAATCGGTCGCCCATGCGGACACGTATATGGCTGCCGGCATGAACCCAGACGCTGAATCAACACTTCAGCTTCCCGGTCGGTAAGCTTTTGATTCGCTTTGATGGAAGCTTTGCAGGAGCACATAATCGATGCGGCTTCACGCATTTTAGCCACATCAATACTTCGTTCACTGAGCACCCATTCCGACATTTCCTCGATAATGTCTTTTTCGTCCCCTTTAGGGAACCAGTAAGGATGAGAACGCACACGGAAGGTTTGGCCGCCGAAATGCTCCAGATATACCCCCGCTTGTTCAAACCAGGCGAGTCTTGCTTTTAGCTTTTCTGTCTCGGAAGGTGTGAATTCAAGGGTAATCGGCAGTAGCAGCTCCTGTGAGGCCTGAGCCGGATTGCCAAACTGTTCGTAATAGTACTCGTAATTTACCCGTTCATGCGCCGCATGCTGGTCGATCAAATATAACCCTTCATCGTTTTGTGCGATCAAGTACGTTCCGTGATGCTGACCAATCAGACTAAGTTCAGGGAACGCAGGCATAGAAGGATCTGCGTGCATTGCAGCCGACAGTTTGACCGGATCAGGTATCGATGCTTTTTTCCAGCTACGCTCTCCTTTTTGACCTGCCGATGTGTATGGCGTACGGCTTTCCCTTACTGGAGCGCCGTAAGATGGCGCACGATACGCTTCGGTTTGGATCCCGGTAGCCGCTGGGGTTTCAGATGTGCTCGTAGCAGCTACTTTGTCGGCACGCACATCTGCACTTTCACCCACATTGTTCCGAGAATGTTGGCCTGGATTCTCACGTTGATATTCAGTTATATGGGCATCTGAAGGTACAGGAGAGTCTACACCTTGAAACTCCCCCTTACTCTCCTGCTCAGAATCATTCCTTTTATCGAACTGGGCTCCATTCAACAGATCGAGCGAACCGTACGCTGGAGTAGATTCCGGTGGTACTTCGGGCAAAGGAGCCGATTGCGAGAAATCGGAAGAACTTTGCTGTAATGCTGGTTCTGACCCATTTCCTGCGCCGACTCCTGTTACTGTAGCTATTCCTGCTCCTGATTCAATTTCCGCTGGCGCATCCAGGTCGGAATGATCATCTTCTAAAACCGGTTTACCAAGCGGTCCTTGTTGGCCATATCCTTCACTTACTTCCTGCTCTTTCACGGGTCCACGAGGGAACAAAAATTGTTCTTGGATAAATGAACTGTCATCTCCACGTCTAATTTGCTGTTTCCTTACTTGCGGAATCAATACCTCTTGTCTTAAAATCCCACGCAACGTGGTTTCCACAAACTCGTATAGTTCCGCCTCTTTGCTAAAGCGAACCTCCAGCTTCGCCGGGTGAACGTTCACGTCCACGAGTGAAGGATGCATTTCCAACTGCAGTACCACGAGCGGAAAACGATTAATAGGGAGCAACGTGTGATAGGCTTTCAGAATCGCCTGATTTAATCCATAGTTGCGAATATATCGTCCGTTCACAATCGTTGACATCCCCGCACGATTCGCACGTGTCCATTCCGGCAGACTGATCAGACCGCTGATCTTGTAATCCAGATTTTCGCCCTCAATAGGCAGCATCGCTTTAGCCGCACTCGTACCATAGATCGCCGCAACCACTTGTAACAGATCACCATTACCCAGCGTTTGCAGTAACGTATTCTCATTGTGCCGAAGAGTGAACGAAATATGCGGATGCGACATCGCCATCCGATATAACACATCCGAGATGTGTCCCAGCTCGGTCTGAATGGTTTTCATATACTTTAGTCTTGCAGGCGTATTGTAAAATAACTCCTTAACCACAAACTCCGTTCCTTGTGGTGATGCAGCATCCTCGTGAGTGCAGAGCTTGCCGCCTTCAATCACGATTCGTCGTCCCCGCCCGTCGTCTCCACTAGCGGTCAGCACTTCCACCTTGGAGACGGCTGCAATACTTGGCAGCGCCTCTCCGCGGAACCCGAGACTTGTGATCTGAAACAGGTCACGTCCGTGGGTTATTTTACTGGTCGCATGGCGGTAGAAAGCTGTCTCCAGATCATCCGGCTCTATGCCTGAGCCGTTATCCTTTACCCGGATGCGAAGCAGACCGCCTTCCTCCACTGCCACTTCAATCTTGGTGGCCCCTGCATCCACTGCATTCTCCAGCAGTTCCTTTACGACAGATGCAGGCCGTTCAACCACCTCACCCGCCGCAATCTGGTTGGCAATATGTTCATCAAGCACATGAATTTTAGCCACAGATTCTCCTCCTCCCGGTTAATCAGGATAATTGCTGTGCCTTTAATTTAAGTTCATTCAAGATTTGCATCGCCTGCAAAGGCGTCATGTTCATCACATCAATTTCTTTCATATGACGGATCAGTTCGCGTGCAGGTTTATCTTCAACTATAACTGTTTTTGTAGGTTGCACAGTTGCTGACTGCTCGTCGTCGAAGATCGACAGCTGTACAACCTCCTGCTGTCCCTGTTTGGATAGATTCTTCGGGCTTTCCTCCCGAATGAACGACTCCTCCGCAACGTTCGATGACTCCAAACGAGTCGCCGCTTGCACCTTTGCCAACTGTTCGGATGACGCTCTGTTCTCACTCACAAACTCACTGCCAACCGCTACCTGTGAGGCTGCTTGTTCGAAACCATGCAGTAGTCCATTAGCACGCTCAATAATGCTATCAGGGAGACCCGCAAGCCTTGCACAATAGATGCCGTAACTGCTACTTGCCGCACCCGCAATCAACTTGCGCAGGAAGTTTACTTTGTCACCGCTCTCCTGAACTGCCATCGAATAATTTGCCAGCTTGTCCAGACTTTCCTCCAGATGAGCCAGCTCATGAAAGTGGGTGGATACAAGAGCTTTACAGCCGATCACGTCATGTACATATTCAATGACCGATTGTGCTATCGCCATGCCTTCACTGGTGGAAGTCCCTCGGCCCAACTCATCGATGATGATGAGACTGCGCGGCGTTGCTTTTTCGGTCATGACCTGAATATCGGCCATCTCCACCATAAACGTACTCTGACCACCGATCAGATCATCAGCAGCACCGATCCGTGTGAAGATACGATCCATGATCGGAACTTCAGCTTGACCAGCAGGGACAAAACAACCAATCTGCGCCAGAATCGAGATGAGTGCAACTTGTCTCATGTACGTACTTTTACCAGCCATATTCGGTCCGGTAATCAGCAGAATACGTGCCTCCTCCTCAGTCATCGCAGTATGGTTTGCAATAAACGCCCCATCACGCATGACGGCCTCCACGACCGGATGCCGTCCTTGCTCGACGACCAGATTATATCCATCCGTCAATACGGGACGCACAAAGTTACGCTCTGCACTAATCACTGCAAACGATTGATATACGTCAATTTCAGCCACTTGCTCAGCAAGCTTTTGTAGACGTGCAATCTCTTGATTAAGACGTTCACGTAGCTCTGCAAACAGACCGTACTCGATATCGACCATTTTGTCCTGAGCTTCAAGAATGAGTGTCTCCTTCTCTTTCAGTTCAGGTGTAATATATCGTTCAGCGTTCGCAAGTGTTTGTTTACGCTCATACCGTCCTTCAGGAAGTGAAGCAAGATTCGATTTAGTGATTTCAATATAATAACCGAACACCTTGTTGTACCCGATTTTCAGCGAGCGGATGCCCGTTGCTTCACGTTCTCTTGCTTCCAGCTCGGCAATCCACTGTTTACCATTCACCGAAGCTTCCCGAAGCTCATCCAGACGGGCGTGGTATCCTTCGCGGATCAAGCCCCCATCTTTAACCGACACGGGCGGTTCATCCACGATAGCCTGTCCAATCGCATCACGCAAATCAGCGCAATCATCCATCATTTCAGCGATATGCTGGAGCGTTACAGACGAAGATGCCGCGCAGTGGTGGCGCAGACTCGGAATTTTGTCCAGTGACGATTTGAGCGCGTTCAGGTCACGACCATTCGCATTCCCAAAAGCAATTCGTCCCACCAGACGTTCCAAGTCATAGATGTCTTTCAGCTCAGCTCGCAGATCCTCACGAAGAATAAACTGGTTATACAAGGTATCTACTGCTTCCAGTCTTTCATTGATCTTTCCTTTTTGCAAAAGAGGTTTATCCACCCAGCGCCGCATCATGCGGGCGCCCATGGACGTCTCCGTGCGATCCAGCAACCACAGCAGGGAGCCTTTCTTCGAACGTTCTCGCACCGTTTCTACAAGCTCCAGATTACGGCGTGTAAACGGATCAAGAATCATATAATGATCCGGCTCATACGTAGAGATTTGTGTCAATTGTCCGAGCGAGCGCTTCTGCGTTTCGCTTAGATACGAGAAAAGACGCGCTACACATGCTTGACGCTCCGGCTCCAGCCTTGCCCATACCGACTCGCCAAACTGCTGACGCACGAGGTCTTCCTTGCTTTTAGTCCATGCGGTATAGACTACCGGACGGCCGATTGGAGATGATTCGGATTCTACGAGCTCCAGCAGGGCTTCATCTCCAACAAGTTCAGACGGCTCATAGATGCCAATTTCGTCCTTAAGCCACTCCTTGGAGTATGGAACTGATGTGACGTACAGTTCTCCTGTAGAGAGGTCACAGGCAGCAAGAGCGAGCGTGTTTTGGTTACCGGTTAGACATACCATGTAGTTGTTAGACTTGTCCCCCAGCGTCTTTCCTTCCATCACCGTTCCGGGTGTAACGACACGGACAATCTCGCGGCGTACCATGCCTTTGGTTACTGTCGGATCTTCCATCTGCTCGCAGATAGCTACTTTATACCCTTTCTCAATCAGACGCTGTATGTAATTTTCCGCCGAATGATAGGGCACGCCACACATCGGAATTTTGTCGTCTGTGCCTCCGTTGCGTGCTGTTAACGTGATCTCCAGTTCTCTTGCAGCATTGATTGCGTCATCGAAGAACATTTCGTAGAAATCACCTAATCTGAAAAAAAGAAATGCATCCTGTGCTTCGGATTTCACTTGCAAATATTGTTGAATCATTGGCGTGTACTGAGCCATGATATCGATCCACCATCCGTTCCTATGATGTCAGGAAGAAAGTTCCCTGGAAGGCAATAAGGCGGTCAGGCACCAAGATCGCGCACCTCCGCCTTATGTTCGGCTATCCGCCTGTTCCTTCATGGGCTTACTGCTTCATATCTTCCGTATCTTAACGTATTAAAAGTCCTATATTTCATTATAACAAAAAAATGACGCTTCTTCATGAGCCTGCCCGAATATTCCAAAGTTTACGAATATCCCGGCTCTCATCCCAGGTATGCCCCCGTTTGAATTGCCTCATGAGAGGCGCAGCATATCGTTCATACCTAGCGTATCCGGGTAACTGTTTCAGATCGTCCATCAGTGACGGGATACAGGTCATCATGACATGACGCTGTCCTTCGTAAAACGCGGAATGAACCTTCTCCTCTGCTAAAGGACGCTGTTTTAACAGATCGTAGTGGCATGCAATCAGACCTGCAAGAGCAACAACCCCTTTAGCAACAACCGGCGAAACAAGAAAACTCGGCAGTGTCCGATATTCGAATCCACCATAGGCTTTCAGACGAAAGTCGCCTAACGTTCCGTACCTTGGTCTTCTTCCTGATCCGCGTGGATCTTGCAACACTGCCAGTGGTAGTGCCAAATAATTATCCAGAGCACGGAGTAATCCCCCCGTTAGATGCAAGCGACTAAAATGAATGTGGCCACCTAGCGGCAATCCTCGTTGCGGCATTCCACCTGCCTGCCAGATCAAAGAGGAGTCACTTATGCTGCGTGAGGCAACCGCAAAGGCTCGCAATAAATGCGACAACAACTCACGCGGTTCTGCACTCGGAGCTGGACGAAGCTCGGCAACGGGGTACACCCGTCTGCCACCAATCGTTACTGAATCACAGCCTGCGATACCCGTGCGTTCAAGAAAACGAGAAGCAGGTACAATTTTGGACTCAGGCATCTGCACCAGTAGAAACTCAGGGTCCATGCCGAGCACAGGAACCCGGTTCTCGTGCCGCTCCTGGTTCAATAACGTCTGATGTTGCTGCCAGCTTTCCCTATAAAGCAGAGCAAGGTCTGTCACACCTTTCCACGGGTCGGGATTAACCGAAATGACTGCACACCCGCCATTACCTGAAGCTTCCAAACGGACAGCCCCATGATCTAGACCTAATGTATACAATGTCTTGATCGCAAGGCGCTCTACCCGTTTATAAACAGATGATGACGCTTCACGGTCCAGTTCGCTTTCCTGTCTCGCTCCCATTCCGCTCGTGTCTCTGCGTATAATCCGAATGGCCTGAAGGCAGCTGATATGCACATCATACCGCACACGGAGTCCAGCTTCCCGCTTACGTTGCTCACTCATGGACAGCACTTCGATCCCTGCCTGTTTTAAACGCGTTATCCGTTCGCCAGCGCCCAGATGTGTATAAGCTTGAACACCCTTTTCGGCTTCTTCCATGAAGTCCATTCCGTCCCTCCCTTCGCCATGTTCTTGCTTATCAAAAAAAGACCCCGCAGCTGCGGAGCCTTCCCGTTAAACTCTTCAGGCACATAATCAGGCTCGTCACAACCCATTTTTTGTACTTTATGAAAGAAAGAGGGCTTACGCCCTCTTCGCCGCACCTTATGGTGCATATGATACCTTAGGTTATGAACATTCACTTTCCCTTTTCGAATGAGCGATTTACAACTCATCATCCAGCAGGTCTGGATCGAGATCATCATAGTCTCCATCCGCGCTGCCATAGTCATAATCCTTGTCTTCGTAATCACCGCAGCCATCCGTGCATACCTTGACACAGACTTTCGTTTCAGCCACAAGCTCTACAGCGAATTCCCGCTCAACCCGGATAATTACGCTGCCGCCCCCCGAGGACACTGTGGCTTCCACACAGCTAGGCTCCTGCGTTGCATCCGCAGATACCTCTACAGTGGAAGTCCGGTGTTTCGGGTCTAGATAGGACAAAGGTACATGTTCTACATACGATACCGTTTCTTTAGCTACATCTGTCTGTGAATTTTTGTCGTAGGAATACCAAATGTTGATATCGTAAGTACCAATAACTTCAATCCCGTCCCCCGCTGATACGGCTTCATACTGGTGGTTGATAATCCAAGCCCCCAAAATGCTGGTCGGACCATTGGGCGGAGTCACGGTATGTGTTACGGTAGAGAACTTACGACCTTTGCCGCAGATCGCCTTCGTGATAATCTCTCTACATTGATGTTTATGACTCAATGACATCTTTAAACCTCCTCCATACAATCATTCACTACAAGTGTATGCAGGACATCCGTCTAGGGTGACAACTATTTTCTATGATTCGTTTACAGATTGCGAGCGGTCTGAGATTGGAGAAGGCGCTTTGTCCTTCTTGGCGATTTTCAGATACATGGAGAGCTCCCGGCACAGCTGGAGAATAGCGGAACGCATCTCGAATTCTTCCCTTGTATCCGGCAACTCCATTTGTCTGAATTCTTCCTGCACATCAGCAAGCAACTTTTCCGTTCGTCCCGTGTACGATTCGGTCAACACGTCCTGACTGAGCTGATCGAACAGCTCCGCTACCATCTCGGCATGAGGCATTTTCTGATAGACCTGGGATACAAGATGCATCATGTGCTGTATGGAATCCAGCTGGGTTTTACGCATATAAAAGTATACGCTCCAGCCTTCATTTGGATGAATGACCTGATTCTCCAGTGAACGTTTGGCCGCTTCAATTCCGCCGAGTACGGCTTTATCCGCTTCAATTAATTCTTTGCCCGCCCATACTTCATTGGGGTTACGCAAAGTTGTGGCGAACTCCCGGAAAATTTTCGAGAACAATTCGTCAATCCGTTTGCGTATCCGGAACATCTGTGGATCAGCCGCCGGCATATACGCCAGGTTCACGACCATCGCTGAACCAAGGCCGATCAAGAGCAGCGCAATCTGTACAAGAATGACATGCACATCCATCTCTCCACCGCTAAATACCCGAAACACCACGACTGAACCTGTCACAATACCTTCCTTAAAGCCCACCCGAACAATCACCGGAAAAGCCGTGAGTATGTATACGCCCAACACCCAATAATGGAAGCCGAGAAAGTGAAAAAGTACACTTGCAAACAAAAGGCCAACCACGGATGCAAAAAAACGTGCCGATATCGTTCGAATACTCCTTTTTCGTGTAACATCCACACCCAGAATCGCAAGCAAGCCTGCTGACGTTGGTCCTGGCAGCCGGCACCAGTCCGCTATCAGTACAGCCATCAGCGCTGCGATTGCCGTTTTAATGACTCTAAACCCCATTTAACATTCCATCTCCTCTAAGCTGTACAAAAGTTCGCGGCCCATATGTCCCCTGTTTAGTATGACTCAACCGGTTACAAACTAGACGACATCAACCGGCATGCACAACACATGCCGGTCACAGAAACATGCCACGAAGAAGAAACACTGCCCTTTCAATTGCGATAACCGAAAGAGTCTAAACCTCTAACCGACCTATACTCATCCCATGTGTTTCTGCCCGGCATGAAGGTTTTCCTTCCATCAAATATCCTACTTGATTTTACAATTGGGGGCAACGTGACACCTCTTGTGAAATTGTATACATATGATGAATACTTGTAAAATGGCTCTGTCAGTCACTTTTCATTTTCGAGCTATGATCTACGACCAGACGATAGTAACTTGCGTTCTGCATATACAACCAGTTGATACATAGCGGTAGCTACGACTGCAATAATGAGCAGGCTTGATAACACAAGTGTGAAGTTGAACACCTGGAATCCGTAGATGATTAAATATCCCAGACCCTGTTTGGCGACCAAAAACTCACCGACGATGACCCCAACCCAGGCCATACCCACATTGACTTTTAACGTAGATACAATTGTGGGGAATGAAGCAGGAAACACAACTTTGGCAAAAATTTCAGATCGTTCACCGCCAAACGTGCGAATAACCTTCACATAATTGGGATCCACTTCATTAAAGCTGTTGTACACAACGAGCGTTGTAATGATGACCGTAATAGAGAGGGTTGTCATCACAATGGCTGTAAATCCTGCCCCGAACATAACGATAAAAATCGGACCGAGCGCGACCTTAGGCATGCTGTTGAACACAACCATATAAGGATCGAGCACTTTGGACAAAAAAGGAGACCACCAGATCAGAACAGCAAGCAACGTTCCGACAAGTGTCCCCAGTAAAAATCCAACGACCGTTTCACCTACGGTTACCCCGACATGTGCCCATATTTCGCCGCTGACGACATCCTTGCCAATCTGAGCAAAGATTTTACTCGGATAACTGAAGAGCAATACATCAATCCACCGTAATCTGCCCGCCAGCTCCCAGAGTAAAAACATAGCGACTAACATGGACAGCTGAACCGCAAAAATATGTTGCCGCCATCTAACCATCCTACGATGATGGTCACGATGGAGTTCTTCCAGCCAAATTTCACGTACTTCCTGCTTTCCTTGATCTGGAATTTTCTGACTCACGTATCTTTCTCACCTCCTCCAGACTGAACAAGTTCATCCCAGAGTGACTGGAACAACTCATTAAAGCCTGCCTGCTCCCTTGCATGGAAAGGCTGTGCCAGCCGAATCTGTTCAGGAATATCGAATTCACGCCGAATGCGTCCGGGGTTGCGGTCAAGTACGATGACCCGGTCGCTGACTGCAATAGCTTCAGACAAATCGTGTGTGACCAGCACGGAAGTTTTGCCATACTGTTTTAACGTATCCGATACAAGATCTTCCAGTTGTAGTTTGGTTTGATAATCCAAGGCCGAGAACGGCTCATCAAGCAAGAGTATCGCAGGGTCTGTGGCCAATGTTCGAACGAGGGCTACCCGTTGCCTCATGCCACCCGACAATTCAGAGGGGTACTGCTCTTCTGTCCCGCCAAGTCCCATACTAACGAGAAGTTCACGGGTACGCTCTCTGCTCTGTGCGTCCAGATTTCCTGTCAACTCAAGCCCAATCAGTGCATTATCCAGAATCGTCCGCCAGGGGAACAGATAGTCCTGTTGCAACATATAACCCATATTGGCAGAGGGACCTTGAACATGCTTGCCTTCGACTTCAACCTTTCCCCGGGTGGGTTTTAGCAGTCCGGCGATGATCGACAATAGCGTTGTTTTTCCGCAACCACTTGGTCCCACCAGACTGACGAACTCTCCTTGTTTGATCTCCAGATTCAAATCCTCGATGACGAGTGATGCTTCGCGTTCACTGACATACACTTGAGAAATATTGTCCAGTCGAATCACGTTCCCGGAATCAGGCATTGCTCCTCACTTCCTTCCCTGGAGCGCCTGTTCTGCAAAAGACGGATCAACAATGGTGTTCAATTCAACCCGCTCTTTTAATTCTCCGGCAGCGCTCATGACATTCAGCAGATTGTTCCACTCATCGCCATCAATGATCGGATCTGTGGCATACGTGCCTTGTTCCTTATACCGGCTTACGCTGCTGGTCAGAATCGCTGGATCAATGTCTTTGAAAAATGGGGTGATCACTTGTGCAATCTCCTCCGCTGTATGAGAATCTACCCAAAGTTGAGCCTTGTGCAATGCATTCGTGAATTTTTGTACAAGTTCTTTGTTTTCATTCAGATAACTTTGTTTGGTCATAAAAACCGTATAAGGCAGATGCCCGCTTTCCGTTCCGAACGATGCCACCACTTTACCCCGGCCCTCCTGTTCAAAGATCGATGCCTGCGGTTCAAATAGCTGTACATAATCCCCTGTGCCTGAAGCAAAGGCAGAAGCAATATTCGCGAAATCCACATTCTGAATCAATTCCAGATCACTTGACGGGTTAATGCCATGTTTGTTTAAAACAAACTCCCCGGCCATTTGCGGCATGCCACCCTTGCGCTGTCCGAGAAATACACTTTGCCTCAATTGTTCCCAATCAAAGCTGTCCTGTGCATTTCGTGCGAATAAAAACGTTCCGTCGGTCTGCGTGAGCTGAGCAAAGTTAATGACCGGGTCTTCTGCCCCTTGTTGATAGACATAGATGGATGTTTCTGCACCAACCAGTGCAATATCTACCGAACCTGCGAGCAATGCCGCCATCGTTTTATCTCCACCAGCCGTTGTTTGGATATCCACTTCAATCCCTTCTTCTGCAAAAAAACCTTGAGCCGCGGCTACATATTCCGGTGCATAAAATACAGAACGAGTCACTTCACCAATCGTAATCTTGGCTTCATTCTCTTCCTTATTGCAGCTCGTCAGCGCTACAATGAGAATCAACACAATTACAATCCCCCGGACAAACCATGGCGTATATTTCATTCGATTTCCCTCCTTTTCTGAGTTCAGCAGTTTCTCTTTACTATGAATATGCCGAGGCCCAGTAAAAGGTTAAGAACTTGCACACAAAAAAAGGTCAACCAGAATTTTCTGGCTGACCTTCATTCAGACGCTTTATAATTTATAAATCTCAGCATACTTGGCTTCCAAATAGTCTGCCAAATAATCCGGATTCAGTTCTTCACCTGTCACTGCAACTATTAGTTCGGAAGGGGTGCGGCTCTTACCGTAGCGATAAATCTTGTCTGTAAGCCACTCTTTGATTGGAATCAGATTCCCTTCTTCAATCAGACGATCCAGCTCCGGCATCTCCCGACGTAACGTATGCATAATCTGTGCAGCATACATATTGCCTAAAGAATAAGAAGCAAAATAACCGAAATCTCCACCGGACCAGTGTACATCCTGAAGCACACCCTCACCATCGTTGGTTGGCAGAATTCCGAGGTATTCCTTGTATTTTTTATTCCATGTTTCTGGCAGATCCTTCACTTCCAACCCTTCATTATAAAGCATTTTCTCAATCTCATATCGAATAATGATATGCAGATTGTAAGTCAGCTCGTCTGCTTCAATCCGGATCAGAGAACTCTCCACCCGGTTTATTGCACGGTAGAAATCTTCCAGCTTCACTTCGCTCAGTTGCGGGAAATGTTGCTGTAGATCTTTATAATAACGTGTCCAGAAAGGTAGACTGCGTCCGATCATATTTTCCCAAAGACGGGATTGAGATTCGTGGATACCCATCGATGTGCCTTCGGCAAGAAGCGTACCGGCAAGACTCTCATCAATATTTTGCTCATATAGTGCGTGCCCGCCTTCGTGCAGAGAACTAAAGATCGCACTGGTTACATCATCCTGTAAATAGTTAGTCGTTATTCGAACGTCACCGGGATTCAAACCTGTAGCAAATGGATGCACACTTTCGTCAAGACGGCCTGCTTCAAAGTCGTATCCCATCTGTTCCAGAATAAACAGACTGAACTTCTCCTGCTGTTTGGTGTCAAAAATTTGATTCAGAAAATCAGTATTAGGCTTATTCTCAGCCGCATTGATTTTCTCTTGTAGTGGAACGAGACGCGCTTTGAGGCGGGCGAATACAGCATCTACCTTTTCCACAGTCAATCCGGGTTCGTACATGTCCAGTAGTGTATCATACCTTGTATCCTTGACACCCCAATAGTCAATAAACTCCTGTTTAAGTTTCACGATGTCGGTGAGATATGGTGAGAATCCGGCATAGTCACTGTTATGTTTGGCATCTTCCCAAGCCGTCTCGGATTTGGCAGTAAGTACGGTATAGGCTTGAACTTTCTCAGGTGGAACCGACTGACTGCGATCATACTCCTTCTTGCACTCCTCCACTTGGCGGCGGTCGGTGTCTTCGAGTTGCTCCAGCACATCCGGCTCAGTCAACGTATCTAGATAAGTTTTCATCTCAGCGGAGGTTTGCAGTTTGAATGCCTCAGTAGAGAGCAATCCCAGCGTCTCGGAGCGAGTTGGAACGCCTTTTTTCGGTGCTCCTGTGCGTAAATCCCAGTGAAGCAAACCAATGGCTTCGTGATAACTTTTTATTTTACGGGCCAGAATAAGGAAAGATTGCAAATGTTGCTGTGTTTGTTTGTCCATGGTTACCGTTCACCTCTTCAAAAAAAATTTGTACACCCTATTGATGATACTTTTTGCATTGCGTATAATCAACTTTTGACAGAAGTATAATGCATTATGCTTCTAAAATAGGGATAGCGCGGTCTACTGACTGCGGTGCTCTAATTAATCAAAGGCGTGTAGGACAAGCTGCATCTCATGCAAATGGCCGTGCTCGTCGTATTGGATAACAGGAGGCAATGGACATGAACAACATTCAAGAGATTTTGGCTTACAACAAATCATTTGTCGAGACTAAAGAATACGAGAAGTATACGGCTAGCAAGTTTCCAACCAAAAAGATGGTCATCATCACTTGTATGGATACCCGTCTTGTAGAGATGTTGCCGAAAGCGATGAACCTGAAAAATGGCGATGTAAAAATCATCAAAAATGCAGGTGCAATTATCTCCCAACCTTTTGGTAGTGTTATGCGTTCTGTATTGGTTGCTATCTATGAATTGGGCGCCGATGAGGTGCTTGTGGTAGGTCATACAGAATGTGGTATGGCTTCCCTGCATGCCGAAACAATGATTGGTCACATGACAGAACGTGGAATTTCCGAAGAGGTCATGTCTACGCTTGAAAATTCCGGCATTCGTCTGCAAAAGTGGCTGCGCGGGTTTGATAGTGTTGAAGAAGGGGTAAAAGGAACTGTGGACGTGATTAAAAAGCATCCATTACTTCCTCCCAATGTACCTGTTCACGGTATGGTGATTGACTCTGCCACAGGCGAGCTTGATCTTGTCGCTGACGGGTATGGACAACAGGCATCTCTCTAAATGGTTTGGAGTGCGGACCTTCTTGGTTCGTACTTTTTTTTGTCTAAATTAAGGCAGTTATCCTGTCAGGTTGTCAAACCATACAGTTTCAGTGTACACTTTTATGAAAGCGGTCAACGAAACAAAACAAGGGTTGTTTCGTTGGCCCAGCCCTAATATTAAGGAGACATGTGCATGAACATACTTTCCTACGGATTACTCGGGCTGCTTACCCGCGAGGAGTCTTCCGGTTATGATCTAATGCTGAAGATTCAGCCGCATTGGCAGGCCAAACACAGCCAGATCTACCCGCTCCTGTCCAAAATGGAAAACGAAGAGTTACTCGCCTCCCGCTGGGTACAACAGTCTGACAAACCGGACAAAAAAATGTATGCAGTTACGGAAAAAGGCATTCAGAAGTTACTGGAGTGGATGATTACTCCGGTTACGGCGCCCGTTACGCGCGATGAATTTAATCTTCGCATTCTATGTGTAGGTATTGCCGAAGATGGAAGCATGAGACGTATCCTGAATGAGCGGAAAAGCTGGTTCATGGAACGTATACGGTATTTCGAAGAATTGAAATCACGGATACCGCAGGATAATCTTCGGGTAGGCAACCGGGATTTTGGAAGTTACATTTTGGTGCAAAAAGGGTTAATGCATGCCCAGACGGGGTTGGAATGGTGTCATTGGGTCACCCAGCTTCTCGATGGTCAAGCGGCTATTCAAGACCCGAGTCCAAGTATTTCAGAAATTTAAATTAATTTTGAAACGTTCCAGCAGGTTGACCCGTATTACTAGAGTAAGGCCCATTTTGGGGAGTTAAACAAATTTATTCAGGGGGTTACGATCTATACAATGAAGAAAAAATTCGGAATTAAACATCTAATGATGGTTTTCATGGCATTCACACTACTGTTCGCGACGGTTGGTGTTACGAATCCGGACAGTGCTGATGCAAGACGAGGCGGCGGTGGGTTCAAATCCGGTACGAAGAGTTACACGAATACCCCTAAGAAATCAGACAATAACGTAAGTCAGTCCAATTCCCGTAACAATTCCAATACTGGCGCAGCGGCAAATAACCGTGGTGGATTCTTTGGCGGTGGCGGCGGCTTCATGAAAGGTATGATGCTGGGTGGTCTGGCAGGTATGTTGTTCGGCGGACTGTTTGGCGGTATGGGAGCACTGGGTAACATTCTTGGATTGCTCGTGAACGTAGCAGCAATTATGTTGATTGTTATGCTGGCTATGGCATTGTTCAGAGCCATTACAAATCGCCGTAAGCCTGCTGCGGATGGTCGTTATGACCGCCGTGACGATCGTGATGATGATCGTAACAGAAACGGACGGTACTAAGCTCTATGGTTCTAAGTATGGATGAGATTGTGAATGCAATTTGCATTCACATGGCAGAGCGTAAAGGTGTGCGTCCTACGGACGTAAATGTGGAGTTAAGCTGGGAAGAAGATACAGGTTATTCCGCAGAAGTCTGGATTCAAGGTCGCAGTCAGTTCCTGGTAGAATCCAACATGATCGAAGCAATTCTTCGCTACTTGCACAGCGAGTACAACATTCGTGCGTATCGTGAAGATGTTACCTTGGATCTGGATGAAGAGATTACTGCGATTGTCAATCAACATTAAAATCCGGCTAGCTTCTAGCTTGTTATACAAAAGACCGTCTCCCCTCTGTCATCTGACAGCATGGGAGACGGTCTTTTTGGTTGCTTGACTTGCAAATAACTATGCTTGAAGCTTAACCAGGCTGTAGTTCTTTTTACCTTTACGGATGATGATAAATTTACCGCCAATCGCGTGCTCTGCAGATACCGTAAATTCAAGCTCGGTTATTTTTTCGCCGTTCATAGAGATGGCTCCCTTGGTCACATCCTCACGAGCTTGGCGTTTGGAAGGCTCCAAACCAAGATCAACAAGCCAGTCTACAATATTTTTAGCTTCACCGTCTGTTTCGTATGTTGGCATTTCCTTGAAACCCTGCTCGATCTCATCTGCTGTCAGGGAACGAATATCTCCGCTGAACAAAGCTGCTGTAATACGTTTTGCCTGCTCCAGCATCTCTTCGCCGTGAACGAACTTGGTCATTTCCTCTGCCAAGGCTTTCTGCGCTTCACGTTTATGCGGCTCTGTTTCAACTTTCTCAGCCAAGGCTTCGATTTCTTCTTTGCTCAGGAATGTGAAGTATTTCAAGTATTTAATCACATCCCGATCATCTGT
Source organism: Paenibacillus sp. NN59 (assembly GCF_057597225.1). Lineage (NCBI taxonomy): Bacteria > Bacillati > Bacillota > Bacilli > Caryophanales > Paenibacillaceae > Paenibacillus > Paenibacillus sp. NN59. The sequence goes on from NZ_CP199678.1 coordinate 3,845,782, forward strand.
ATTCGCCCAGAATTGGTAGAATTCAAACGGTGTCGTTTTATTCGGATCAAGCCAGATCGCACCACCAGCTGTTTTACCAAACTTCGTACCGTCCGACTTCAGCATCAGTGGGATGGTCAAGCCGTAAGCTTTCGATTCTGAGCCTTCTTTTTTACGAATCAGATCCAGACCGCTCGTAATATTACCCCATTGGTCAGATCCACCAATCTGTAGTTGTACATCCTCCGTTTGGAACAGGTGAAGGTAATCTAGTGATTGAAGAATCTGGTAAGAGAATTCCGTGAATGAAATTCCGCCTTCAAGACGGCTTGCTACGACATCTTTTGCCAGCATGGTGTTCAGGTTAAAGTTTTTCCCGTAGTCACGCAGGAACTCGATAACGTTAATCTTATGTGTCCAGTCATAGTTGTTAACCATGCGAACCTGATTGTCACCTTCGGTAACAAACAACTTTTTCATCTGTGCCGTTAACGCGTCTACATTCTCTTGCACTTGCTCCAACGTCTGCAAAGAACGTTCGGACTGACGACCACTCGGGTCACCAATCGTACCCGTTGCGCCGCCTATAAGAATTACCGGACGGTGCCCTGCCAATTGGAAACGTTTCAGCATCATAAACGGAATCAAGTGTCCGATATGCATACTGTCACCTGTCGGGTCTACACCGCAGTACAGGGAGATCGCTTTGGTCTCCGTCAGTTCACGTAGCCCTTCCGCATCCGTTTGTTGATTAATGGCGTCGCGCCACTGTAGTTCGTCAATAATGTTCATTGTAATAACCCCTTTTCATCATCAAAATTCAGTCATGACTTACGTTCTATATAAGTTGAACCAAGGAATTTACACCGTCCACTTCGATGACAGAATAACCCTCCAATCGCTGTTATCCCCAGATTTTTTGGTTCCCTTTCCCAAAGGGGAAAATCCGGTGATAAAGGCGAACGCTTCGCTTTTTCAGGTTTTTTCTGTCCTCTCCGTTAAAGTGTAAAATTAGTTCAACTTATCTGGAACTAACATTGCAAGTGGTATTTTGGACACAAAAAAATCGCCGCCTTGTCTTCACAGACACAGGGACGATTAGAATAACCGTGGTACCACCCAAATTGCATGGACAACCTCTCCGAACATTCATATGTTCAAGAAATAGCGATCCATACCACTTTCAGCAAGTTATCGTTTGCCCATCCGCTTGGCATTACCCAAGTACTCCAGAGTGTAATTCGCAGCCCTTGTATGTATCAGGTTCCATCAACCCCTGACTTTCTGTAACAGGGACAAAGCCGCTACTGCGCTCTATCAACGTAATTCATATATTTAATTATAGCCAGTATAGCGAAACGTTCTGCACATTGCAAGCGCAAGTATTCAAATCATCAACAAAACTATAACCTGATCCGTAGCTCGTCATGGTAATGAGCGTAAGCCTTCTCCGCAACCTGATCTTCGTTATTCCAGAGTTGCTGGTCCAGCTCATCCAAACGTTCTTCTTGCTCCGTCTCCAGATATTTTGGGATGTCCCACAACCCCGTTAGTCTAGAATCGTTTTCCAAATGCTCAAAACAAGCATACTGCTGCTTCACATTACTCAGAACCTGGTTTGCCCCGATCGTTTCAAGTGCCTTGCATGCGAACTTATAAGCCTCTTCTCCCCAGTTGCAGAAGAATTGTATAAAACCACCATTATAGACATCTGCCTCAAACAGCCACAACGCTGCAATCTCTTGTTCCGTCTGGGAAAGCGCAGTCCATCCTTGCGCAGACTGGTTCTTTTTCTCCACAAAAGTCAGTGCGTAATCATACCACACATCCTGAATGTCCCGTTCGCTCATATCGAAGATTTCCCCTTCCTGGGTTGAACCGTTTCCAGTTCCCGGCGTTTACCCTCTTGATGCCAAGTTAAATATGGTTCACCGATTCTTCGAAAAGCTGCCCGTACGTTGTCTTCGATCTCTTGCCACACTTCACTTGTATAATCGAGATGGGTGTTAACGTTATCGACACCATACTTCTTAAGCAGGCTTACATGGGCGGCTGTAAAAATCATATCTTCCAGCAACCAGTAGAGGACCTCCTCCACGTGCTTCAGCTTTTTAATCAGGGACGGTACACCGCGTTCATAGATTGTAACAATATAATGTCCATCGCCTATTTCGACATAGGGTGCACCTTCCCATTTGAACGACTCGCCCAATCGGGTCACATAACTTTCCATCTGTTCCATCGGGTAAGAAGTGCGTGATAACAATTCAAGGAGTTGCTGGGCTAGCTCCTCCATGCTTAACACATTTGGCACAAGATTCACCTTCCTTCTCTCTAACATCTAGGGTGTGAGATCAACCTCATATAATCGATTATAGCGGCTAACAATGAAAAAGCTGCCTCTCGGCAGCCCACACCTTTTCCTCTCAGGTTCACAGAGAGGCTACGTCCCGCAAAATGTCTTATACGAAGGGTCACAGGACACTGGCATCGCACCAAATGCTTCCTGTTCAGGAGTATACGCATAAGGACGCTGGAGAATATCCAGCAAAGGCTGGATCAAGCTGTAGTCTCCGTCCTGCTCCGCTCGCTCCAATACTTCTTCTACCTTCTCGTTCCGCGGAATCACTACGGGATTGTTTCGTTTCATCTGTTCCATCACTTCATCGCTGGATTCCGGCTGTCTAACTAATCTGTCTTGCCAGCGTGTATGCCACTCCTTGAAGTCGGACTTGTCACTAAGTGTGGAGGTTTCCAGTTTATTCAGAGTCAATGTCACAAACGTATTCGTGAAGTCTGCAGCATGCTTTTCCATCAGATCGAGCAGGTCCTTAATCAAGGTCTCATCTTCCGCTTCTTCCGTAAACAAACCGAGTTTGGCTCGCATACCCGTTAACCAGTGATGATGATAGTGCTCCGAAAATTGTGCAATGGCATCCTGAGCGATTTGAACAGCCTGCTCTTCATCTTCATGTAGTAACGGCAGTAATGTCTCAGCAAAACGAGCCAAATTCCAGCCCGCAATGTATGGTTGATTGCCATAAGCATATCGGCCTTGTCTGTCAATTGAGCTGAACACCGTCGCTGGGTTATACGTATCCATAAAGGCACAGGGACCATAATCAATCGTTTCCCCGCTAATTGCCATATTGTCCGTATTCATGACCCCGTGAATAAAGCCTACGTTTTGCCACTTTGCAACAAGGTGCGCCTGAAGTTTGATCACTTCCTGTAGGAAGCTTAGATAACGCTGTTCGTTACCTTCTACTTGCGGGAAATGACGACGTACCGTGTAGTCTGCGAGCGCACGTAAATCCTCTACCGAACCAAATTGGGCTGCATACTGAAAAGTTGCGACTCGAATGTGACTGGCCGCGACTCGAGTGAGAATAGCCCCTGGGCGCTCTGTTTCACGATAAATGTTCTCTCCTGTGGAGACAACAGCCAAGCTTCGTGTCGTAGGAATTCCCAGGCCAGCCATTGCTTCACTGATAATGTACTCCCGAAGCATCGGGCCAACGGCAGCACGTCCATCCCCTCCGCGGGAATACGGCGTCCGTCCTGAACCTTTTAACTGAATATCCACTCGGTCCCCTTGCGGAGTAATCTGTTCACCCAGGAGCAAAGCACGTCCATCCCCAAGCATATTAAAGTTACCAAATTGATGACCTGCATACGCTTGTGCAAGGGGCTCGGCTCCGTCTGGTATGTTATTACCCGCGAAAATAGCTGTGCCTTCGGGGCTTTGCAGTACATCTGCATTCAACCCCAGGCTGACCGCCAGTGTTTGATTAAAAATGATCCAGTCTGGAGACTGGACAGCCACAGCTTGTTGTCTTGTATAAAACGTTTCAGGCAGTTCTGCATAACTGTTTTCCAGATTCCAGCCTGCGTTTAAATCGTTTTTTTCCATGGGTCACACTCCTTCTCCTAACAAAGAAATTCCTTTGTTTATCTTCATGTAGCATTTGTGAACCCATACTCATTTATGTCGTCGCATGGAAATTCCAAAGTAAAACAGTTCTTATCTGACGTGATCATCCGGCATAAAACCAAGTGTTTATTGGTATTTTACTTCGCAGGGATCGGATAATCTGTTACAATCACGTTCTCAATCCAGCCATCCAGAGAGGCTACGAATGCCTGATGTGCAGGGTGCGGACCGTATGCTCGCAAGGCTTCCTGATCTTCAAATGTCACTCTTAATCCCAGGGTGAATCCTTGAATGCGATCGGTTTCCTCCGTTACATTCATGCCAGCCGTCAGATCAACAATCCCAGGAATTTGATCCTGTAACGCAAGCAACTGAGCTACAAACTCCTGTTGCTTCGCAGGTGTGATTTTATCGTTAAATTTAAAAATAACCAAGTGTTCAAACATATTATCCCATCTCCTTATCCATTGGAGGATAATCTTACATTCAGCCTCATTCTTATTTTAAATTAAACCTAAACTGAACTCAAATAGATGTTCTCGATTCACCGCTTCGGTATAATAAGCAATATTGTTCAAGAATTCAGCCTCAGATGCACGTTATAATCACCTAAACATACCAGAAAGAAGGTGCATCATGAGCCGCGAAGTGCGAACCGTCGTGTATGATCCAGATTTGCAACTGGAAGCTTATCAATTTGAAGGCATCATGCAGAAATTTCCCAATCATTTTCATGACTATTATGTGATTGGTTTTATTGAAGAAGGGAAACGGCATCTCGTCTGTAACAACGAGGAATACCTATTAAATAGCGGTGACATCATTGTTTTCAACCCCCAAGATCCTCATGCCTGTGAGCAGGTAGATGGAAGAAAATTGGATTACCGTTGCATCAATATTCAGCCAGAAGTTATGCTGGAGTACGTGCGTGAAATTACTGGACAAGCCTATTTGCCAAGGTTCTCCACCCATGTTCTATATCAGAGTGAGCTGGTCTCCTCGCTCCATGAGCTACATCAGTTCATACTTGAGGAACAACCCGACTTCTGCAAAGAAGAGATGCTTCTCTTGCTACTAGATCAACTGCTGAAGGACTACGCTGATGCAGAGATGGCTGAAACCGAACAGAAGATAACGTTAGAGATTCGGCAACTGTGTGATTATATGGAAGTCCATTACTCGGAAAACATCAGCTTGAATGAATTATCCGAGATTTCGGGGATTAGCAAATACCATTTACTGCGACAGTTTACTCGTCAAAAAGGCATATCTCCCTACCGCTATCTTGAAACGATACGGATCAATCATGCCAAACGCCATTTGGAACAGGGACTATTGCCTATAGATGTTGCTGCTCAGACAGGCTTTAGCGATCAAAGCCATTTCACCAACTTTTTCAAAAAACTGATTGGTCTAACGCCCAAACAATATCGTCGTATTTTTAATCACGGAGCCGAGACTAAACGATTGCAGGAAAACAAGCGATGACTTTAATGCGTAATCACAACCATGTTGCCGGACACCTGCTTGCCTTATTTACCATTCTCATCTGGGGAACCACCTTTGTTTCAACAAAAGTGTTACTGAAGGACTTTACACCTGTTGAAATCTTATTGTTCCGTTTTCTGATTGGTTATCTCGTCCTGTGGATGATCTATCCACGTACTCAGAAAATTGTTTCTTTGCGGGGAGAAGCATTATTTATCGGTGCAGGTTTATGCGGAGTGACCTTATATTTTCTCATTGAAAATATGGCCTTGGTATATACGACAGCTTCCAATGCAGGCATCATTGTATCCGTTGCTCCTTTCTTCACCGCTGTACTTGCCCACTTTTTTCTGGATGGGGAACGGTTAACGACCCGCTTTGTAAGCGGATTTGGCATTGCGATCTGTGGCATTATCCTGATTACCCTGAACGGAAGCTATATGTTGCAACTTAATCCCTTGGGTGATCTACTCGCATTTATCGCTCCTGTGGTGTGGGCAGTGTACTCGGTTATGATGCGTAAAATCGGATTACGAAACTACAACGTTATAGGCGCAACACGTAAAGTGTTTTTCTATGGCCTGCTATTCATGCTACCAGCGTTGGGTTTAGTAGAATCTGATCTGAATGTCGCTAGATTCACACACCTCACCAATTTATCGAACCTTCTCTTTCTCGGTGTGGGCGCTTCAGCCCTTTGTTTTGTGACATGGAATCAAGCCGTTAAGCTACTAGGAGCGATTCCAACAAGTGTATACATCTATCTCGTACCTCTGATTACAGTTGGTTCATCTGCACTTATTCTTCATGAGCAACTGACATGGGTTAGCATACTAGGTGCATCCCTTACGTTGTATGGCTCTTACATTTCGGAGAGCACGGCGAGAGGCAAAAAGTGCAACGTATTTTCGGCAAAATTACGTCGCAACACTTAACTCACTTCTCGTTAGAAGTTACGTAATCACGTTCACAATGTAAAAAACACGATCCCTAGCAAACGGGGTCGTGTCTTCTGCGTCTTTTTCGAAAAAAATTAGCTTATATCACAGAGATTGGGCAAGTCCATCACTACTCATCCCCTGCTTTGTCTTGATCTAACTGAGACATAAGTAACTCCAACTCCTGTTTCTCCAGATGTCTCCACTCTCCCCTTTTCAACCGTTCATCCAGTGTAATGTTCATAATCCGAATTCTCTCCAGCTTTAAAACCCTGTACCCCAGCGCTTTGCACATTCGGCGGATTTGTAAATTAAGCCCTTGTGTCAAAATAATTCGAAAGACGTTCTCGTCTTGTCTATACACCTCACATGGTTTGGTAACCACATTCAGAATCTCCACACCTTTTGACATGGATTGAAGAAATGCATCAGTGACTGGCTTGTCCACGGTAACGACATATTCTTTCTCATGATGATGCTCCGAACGCATCATTTTGTTCACGATATCTCCATTATTGGTGAGTAAAATCAACCCCTCTGACCCTTTATCCAACCGGCCGACTGCAAAAATGCGTGAAGGATAATTCACAAACTGAATGATATTGCCCTCAATATGTTCAGCTGCCGTGCATGTAATGCCAACGGGTTTGTTCAGAACGATATACACGGCCTCATGATTCCGCTCTGGAATGCGCTCCCCATCCATCAGCACGATGTCTCCTGGTGCAACCGTATCTCCTTTTACACATACCCTGCCGTTGATTGTAATTCTTCCGGCTGCAATGCGCCGAGTCGTTTCCCTGCGGGAAAAATGCCCCGTCTCACTTATGTATTTGTTGATTAACATATTTCACCGCTTCTCATTATTTGATCTGTATATACAACTGTTCTTTCATTCATTTGAACAATTATTCCGTTTACCTTAAAAGCGTTGAACCTCATCTTCTCATGAAATGAAAAGCGACGCAACTGAGTCACCTTCGACATAAATCTTGTAATCGGACAGGATGAACTAAAAAAAGAATGACCTCGCCAAACTTTAACATAATTTTACAATAAAAAGCTTGTACATTTTCAAAATTATGGTATAAGTTAAATATAAAATAAACATTTATTTCAATTTATAAAAATGTTATCCACTTCAAGGAGGTAGACATTTGAAAAGAATATTCGTTTTAAGTTGCGGCTTCTATCTGCTGATTGGCATAACCAGCGTAGTACTTGGTGCGCTTCTACCCGTTTTATTACCTCACTATGAACGCGGTTACAGTGACGGGGGATTTCTACTATTTTTGCAGTTTCTCGGGTTTCTTGTCGGTGTACTTGTGTCACCGTCCATGACGGCTAAAATTGGTCGAAAATGGATGCTCACCCTTGCGTTGATCTTCATTATTGCAGCTTATTTGGTGCTCGGATGGTTGCCTTCGTGGAACGTCCTGCTTTTGTTAACCATTCTTGTCGGGTTTGGCTCAGGCATCATCGAACCTTCTGTTGGAGCCTTCACTATTGAATTTACGGAAAATCAGAAAGCGGTCGCCATGTCCAAACTGGATGTTTATTTCGCCCTTGGCGCACTTCTCATCCCCGCGGCGGCAGCTCTGTTCATCTGGTTGGGTCAGTGGCACTTGACGTTCTTCACGGTTGCTGCCTGCGCACTTATCCTCATGGTTTCATGGGTCACCATGCCTCGGCCTGCTGCACAATACCTCGAACAGGCTGGAGAAAACACGGCACAACAGGGGGCAAACAAAGTCCGTTATTCCAAAAAACATCTGGGGCTGCTCTCCCTCTTCGTTGTCTTTTTCTTTGTTTACATGGGACTGGAGCTTGGATTGATGAATTTCCTGCCCTCCATTCTGGTAGAACGTTTGGAACTGAAAGAATCTATCGCCTCCCTAAGTGTATCCATTCTGTGGATTGCCATGATTGTAGGACGCCTTTTCTCTGGCAAAATCGCTGAAGCCGTCAATTATATGCCCTTCCTGATCTGGAGCACGATAGGTACATTGCTGTTTACGGTATCTATGATATTCGTGTCCGGTCAATGGGTAACATATGGGCTAATCTTTGGAACAGGATTATTTATGTCGGGTTTATTCTGCATCGCACTCGTCTATGCGAATGTACTGATTCCTGGCATGACGGAAAGGACAACGAGTATATTGATTGCCTCCGGCGGTATAGGCGGTGCAACGTTACAGTACCTCACGGGATGGAGTATGAGCGCATGGCCGATCGTCGGCACCATCATGATTTTAGCGGGATTTTGTTTGCTTTTATTGCTGACATTGATCCTCTCCCACCTGTGGAACACTCGAGATGAATCGTTGAGCTCTGCATTCCCGCAACAAACCAAAGAAATATAATTTGCAAGGCTACTGACTTCAACACCTGAAAGGGGGGATGCCCAAACCATCCGGAATGAATCATATTGTTCACCTAGCTAGTACACTAAACTATTGGAGGAATCCGAATGCAAACTTTAACCAATAACCGCTTTACAGTCGGAAAAGGGATTAAGTTGATTGACGATGCAGGTGTGGAATATCTAGATGGCGTCTCGGGTACGTTTAATCTGTCCTTGGGATATAATCATCCACATGTAGTCAATAAAATTCAGGAACAAGTCGGCAATCTTACGCATATGTCTTCCTCCTTCACGGAACCTTACGTCAATGAAGTATTGGAACACTTGATTGAGTACGCTCCGAACAATATCGATGCCGGATGGATGCGGGATATTACCGGGTCTACGGCCAATGAGTGCGCAACTAAAATTGCCCAGAAGTATACAGGATCAACGGACATCATCAGCTTGTACCTTTCTCATCATGGACAGACCCAATTCGCAACGGGCATCTCAGGTAATGCCTTTAGACGCAAGCGTTTTCCTAATTCGTCAGCCCCTAATGCGGTTCATGTACCCGCACCATATTGTTATCGTTGCCCGTTCAAAAGTGAAAGTAGCGAGTGCGGATATCAATGTGTTGAAGCGATATCTGATGCTATAGAGTATGCCAGCTCAGGCTCGGTTGCTTGTATGATTATTGAGCCCATTCTCGGAAATGGCGGCAACATCGTTCCACCGTTAGGATATTTCAAGCGCCTTCGCCAATTATGTGATGAGAACAACATGCTTCTCATTGCTGATGAAGTCCAAACGGGTGTCGGACGTACGGGTACGATGTTTGCTAGCGAATTATTTGATATCCAGCCCGACATGATTACACTTGCCAAAGGCCTTGGCGGTATCGGTGTACCTGTAGCTGCAGTTCTGATGCAATCTCGATTAAATGTACTGGAAAAACATGAGCATTCTTTTACCTCAGGCAGTAATCTCATCTCGGTCACCGCTGCCAAATCCACACTGGAAGTGGTCTCAGAACCGGGATTTCTGGATGCGGTCAAACGAAAAGGATTTTTGCTTGGCGGACTGCTACACGAGCTCGCTCTGAAATATCCTAGCATCGGAGAAGCCCGCGGAGTGGGACTCATGTGGGGACTTGAAATCGTGGGTGATCAAAATGAGCCAGATACTCCAAAAACCAATGCGATCATCGACCGTGCCTTTGAAGATCAACATTTGATTCTACGCAGTTCACGGTACGGCTTTGGCAACGTCGTTAAAGTACGCCCTTCTCTGACAACGACCGAAGACGAACTGGTGGAGATTGTCGATCGATTGGATTCTGTCCTCGCCAGCGTTCATTAATGATCGGAAGTTATTTTAGCGTCGAAAGTAGTTTGAAAAAATGTAGTTCCTACAAAAAAAGGAGGTTCCATCATGCTTGCATTAGTATATAAATCTGCATGGGATGTCGCACTCGAGGAACGACCCGTTCCCGAAATTACCAGAGATAATCAGGTGCTTGTGCGTATACGGGCAACCGGGGTCTGTGGAACAGATTTAGGTATTGTTAGCGGAAAATATCATGCGATTCCTTCCGTCATTCTTGGACATGAATCCGCAGGTGAAGTAATTGCTGTCGGCTCCGCCGTCACCACTCTGCAACCAGGAGATCGTGTCGTCATCGACCCTACGTATTATTGTGGTCAATGCGAGATGTGCAGGACAGGAAGGCAGAACCACTGTACTCACAAGTCCGTTACGGAAACGGGAGTAAGTGCAGATGGCACGTTCACGGATTATTACGTGACAGAAGATCGCTTTTTATATCAATTAAAAGATCATGTTAGCTATGAAGAAGCTACTCTAACCGAGCCGCTAAGCTGTATGTTGACAGGCATTAATCAGATTCATTTGTTGCCGAATTTCAGAACGATTATTCTTGGGGCTGGACCCATTGGCATCCTGTACAGCTATGCACTTGCTTCCAAAGGTGTCACCGGAAGTCTGGTCGACATCTCCGAGGAACGCTTAGCCATTGCAGGTTCCATCGCACCCGATCGCTGGCAAGTTCATTCTTCCTTTGAACAGGCGATTGCAGACATCGCTCCTGCAACCGGACAAGTGGATATGATTGTAGATACTACTGGAGTTGTAGGCACTCAAGTATTGTCACAGCTTGCCAGTGGCGGCTATTTGATGCTGGTTGGTTTACGGGATGGAAATACGTCATTTAACCCGAAGGAAGTAGTGGATCGCAGCCTGAAAATTATCGGCTCTATTGATTCGCTTGGAACGTTTGCCACCGCACATTATATGATTGAACAACAGATTATTCCTGCCAAAAAAATTATAACCCATTCTTTTCCGCTGGAAGATTACGAAGAAGCATTCCGCACACTTGGATGCGATATACAGGGACGCACCTTACAAGCCTCCTCTCATGCCATCAAGGTTGTACTGCAATCCAATTAATTCGTTTTTCGTAGCTTGCTGGAATGCTGAATAAAAAGCAGTTACACTAAAACATATGAGACATCATTCAGAGGAGGAATGCAGCATGACAGCAGATCAAGTGGCTGGACGTCTGGACAGGAATCAGATGCAAGATGAACATCGTCATCTTTCTATTCAAGGGGTCATTTTTGATATGGATGGCGTTCTGATCGACAGTGAACCGATTTATTTCGAGATAGAGCGAAGTTCATTTGATCATTTTGGGGCAGCCGTGACGTTGGAAGAACATCATTCTTTTGTTGGTGTCACGTTAGAATCCATGTGGCAACATGTTATCGACAAGTATCAGGTCAAGGTGCCGCTGGAAGAGATTCTTGCGTATCATCAGCAGCATGTCATGGAAAAGATGTTAGCTCATGCCAAGCTTGTGGCTATGCCTGGGGTAGAACGGTGGATACGCTGGCTACATGAGCAACACATCCCGATTGCCGTTGCTTCCTCATCCCCTCGGGCACTCATTGATCTAATCATGGAGAAAACGGGATTGGGTGCGTTCTTTGATGTTCGCCTGACTGGTGAAGAGGTTGAACACGGCAAACCGGCTCCGGATATTTTCCTGGCCGCAGCCGAGCGAATCGGTGTATCTCCGGCGAATTGTCTGGTTATAGAGGATTCACGCAACGGGGTTCAAGCAGCCATAAGTGCAGGCATGCGTTGTATCGGCTATCATAATCCGGGGTCAGGCAATCAGAATCTGTCCAAAGCAGATGTGCAAATTTCCAGCTATGATGAGCTATGGACATTGAAAGATAAGCTGCCTTTTGAGAACGTAGCACCGGACTTACCAAGATCAGTTTAATATCATAATATCTATACTGAAAACCTGCATATTAACAAACACGAAATAATTTAATAACGCAAAACAAACACGAAGCAGCTCAATTCCAATGAATTGAAGCTGCTTCGTGTTTTGCTTGCTGCATGTTTTGTAAAGATAATAAACTTAAAATGCCGTCGGAACTAGCTTAACCCGAAATGTCCAGACTTCTGCCTAGATTGGGGTGAGGAGCCTGCGCCGACTTCAACATCTCGGCCATCTGCTGACCTTGCTGCTGTGCCATATCTTTGGTCATTGACATCACTTGCAGACTTGCCGCCTGAGCTAGCGAAGCCTGACTCTTGGCCATAGATAGTGCTGCGATATCCATGTGATCTCTCCTTCCTTATCTTCGCATGTAATTGTACTCATTATATATCGGCCAGAAGGGAAGCTATTGTTAAAAACCCGGTCAACATATCAGCAAAAAGAACAACCCAAACCGCTGTTAATCACTGAAAACAGTTGTTTGGGTTGTTACATACATTAATAACTTTCCGATGTAATCAAGTCTAGATCATTGATATGAACCTCGGGGTTCAGCACCACTTGTTGAATGATAGAAACAAAGTGTTTTTGAATCTGTTCAACCGTAGCGATGTCATATATCTTAGCATTGAACATTAATATGATTTTCATTTGCTCATGGGGTTTAATAATTAAAGTAAAATCGAAACTATTGTGTTCCGTTCCCCCAACATTCGTGATTTCAAGCGGCACTTCACCTATTTTGCCCAAATCCTCCAGCCGATCCTGTACCGGAAAATTTTGATACACGACTACATGGTTAATCAAGGCTTGTTTTTGTTTAGTCAAATTTTGAATATCATATAACGAGTACGTATCATAAGCATGTGAATCCACAGCTTGTACTTGGGTCCTTTTCATCAGTGTGATAAAGGGTTCTTCACCCTCAGCCCGAATACGAACAGGAATAGCATTGATAAATAGTCCAATCATGCTTTCAATCCCAGGAATAACTGCTGGTCTGCCCGATACAACACTGCCAAATACGACATCTTTACTTTCATTATATTGTTGCAGTAATACGCCCCACGCGGTTTGCATAAATGTATGCACCGTCACCTGTTGTTGCTCAGCAATTTGTTTCATTCTCTGAACCAGTTCCTCATCCAAATGACAGTTTAGCGTTCTGGAATCCTGTCTTTCATAGTGCGGTTTAGTTTTCCCTCCAGGTAATCTGGTTTGTCCCTCATAACCTTCTAGGTAACGACTCCAATAGGTTATCGCTCCTTCATTGTTCTGCTGCTCCAACCATTCAATGAATTCACTATAGGGTGTTAACAGGCTCATTTCAGGTTTTCGATTTTCCCGGATCGCAAAATAATTCTCGAAAATCTCTTTACTGATCAGAGACATACACCAGCCATCCATCAAAATATGATGAAAACTCCAAATGACATGATAATTTTCTAGGGCTGTTCGTATAACAGACATCCGGATTAACGAGTCTTTTTGCAAGTCAAATCCCAAAGCCTGATCCTGCTTGATGTATTGATCGATATACTCTTTACGCTGCATTTCGCTTTTGCCTGTTATATCCTCAACTTTAAATTCAAATTTCTTCTGCTCATACACAATTTGAAGAGGAATGTCCAGCATTCCCGTGTAAAAATTAGTTCTTAATATGCTATGCCTTTGCATGATTTGATCCAGGCTTTGTGCAAAAGAGGTCACATCCAAATTCCCGGCCATATCAAACAAGATTTGTACAAAGTACGCACCCGAAACAGGATTCCGCTCGCTCTCGTACAGCATTTCCTTTTGCAAAGGGGTAAGTGGATACACATTCACAATTTGACCGATACTTCGGGTATATTCGACTATCTGATCCCATTGATTTATCGTCAATCCCTTAAGTGAAAGATCACTTGGGGTGAGCTCCCTTTGTTCTTTAATGGTGCAATGCTCGATTATTTTACGAAGGTTATCCTTATAAGAATAGGCCAGTTGCTCCATCGTTTCTCGTTGATATTGCTTTTGACTATAATTGATAGTCAGTGCCAATTTCCCCTCTACAACGATGCTGTTGATATTAAGCACAAACGGTCTCTTGTTATTTTCACTGACGGAAGGTCCACTGGAATACGTTGAAAACTGAATACCAGCCTGGTCCGAATTCTGGTTTATTTGACCCATATAATTAAAACTGATTTCGGGATTTCGCTCTAATTTGTCTCCTTCAGTCCATGCTGACAAATACCTTAAGATCCCGTAACCGATCCCTTTACTCGGGACCTGGCGCAGTCCTTCCTTGACAGACTTGATTCTTTTAGATATGTCAGCTCCCGCTTCCATCCTAATCATGACTGGATACATGCTCGTAAACCATCCCACGGTACGCGTAATATCCAGCTCTGGAAGAATATCCTCCCTGCCGTGCCCTTCCAGGTTCACGACCACTTTATCCATGCCTGTCCAATCATGAACTGCCATTCCCAAAGCCGTTAGCAAAATGTCGTTAATCTCCGTATTGTACGCACGATGGGTCTGCTTTAATAACAGCTCCGTTTCCTCTGCCGTCCAATGCAAGGTAATCGTTTCGCTGTCTTTTCCAATGCTTTCTTTACAATCCATATCTTTAGGCAACGGAGTTCGCTCGACTTGATCCACAGAACACCAGTATGCATATTCCTGCTTCATCACAGGCTGAACAGCAAAGGCAGATAACTCTTCTGCCCATTGTTTATACGAAGTCGTTTTTTGAGGCAGGCAGATTTCTTCCCCTCTGTGGAACTGATCAAGCCCTGTTTGAATATCTTCATACAAAATACGCCATGACACTCCATCAATCACCAGATGATGAATGGCAATGAGCAAATGATCCCCTTCAGCGCATTGAAACAAGCCAAGTTTAATCAATGGGCCGTGAGCCAGGTCCAAGCTGCTCTGGATTTCTTTTGCTTTTATTTCAACCAAAGGTGCCGGATCCGTTACATTCGTCAGATTGAAGATATCCAAACTGTATAATCCGTCTTCTTCAGCTCCGCGGTTCCACGCTTCATATCCACCTTCTGGTACCTGACGATAAACGATGCGAAGTGCATCATGCTGCTTGACCATTTTCTTCAACATGCTGTGAATGAAGCCGATATCGAAACCATCTTTACGGAAGAACATCATTTCCTGGTTGTAATGATGTGCATCCACCATGTTTTTATCAAAGAACCAACGCTGAACAGGTGTCAGTAAGACTTCCCCTGTTACTTCCCCTTGATCATAATGAGTGTTCACAGAGGTGACGTGTTCACTTAATTCGGATACGACCGGATAGGTGAAAAAATGCTTCATTTCCACTTTATAGCCTGACTGAAGCAATCGTGATGCCACTTGAATACATTTGATCGAGTCTCCCCCAAGCTCAAAGAAATGATCTGATCTGCCGATTCTCTGAACACCAAGCACGGCTTCCCAGGCAGAGATAATCGCTTGTTCCACTGGGCTCTGCGGTGCCTCATATTCGGCTATCTGATCTACATTTTTTTGTGGTAAAGGTAATGCCTTCCGGTCAACTTTACCATTGGAAGTTAACGGAATATGATCTACATGAACAAAATAAGACGGAATCATGTAATCCGGGATTTCATGAGCTAATGCTGATCTAATCTCCTTGGCTGACAATGCACTGTTGCCTTTCCAATAAGCACATAATTGCTTGGATCCGTCCTCCTGTTCATGGGCGATTACAACCGCTTCTTGGACCGTTTCTATTTTTAAAATAGCGGTCTCCACTTCTCCCAGTTCAATTCGATAACCTCGAATTTTCACCTGCTGATCGATTCGTCCCAAATATTCAATATTTCCATCTGCCAGCCATCTGGCAGCATCTCCAGTTCGGTACATCTTTCCTTCAGTAATCCAGGCATGTTCTACGAATTTCTCTGCTGTCAACTCAGGTCGATTCAGATATCCCCTGGCCAGTCCCTCTCCCGCAACATATAACTCTCCCGGAACCCCAATCGGCTGCAGCTGTTGATGCGTGTTCAATATATAGGTCTGCAGTGTCGGGATCGGTTTACCGATGTTGCTCCTACCCGCCTGTATCTCAATTTCAGTAATTTCCTTATAGGTTACATGAACGGTTGTTTCCGTTATGCCATACATATTGATTAACTGAATAGATGGATATTTCTCTCGCCAGTTTTTTAGTAAAGCCGGATTGAGTGCTTCCCCTCCAAAAATCACTTTTCTAACATTCAATCTTTCTCCATTACTTGTTAACTCCTCCTGAAGGAGATGGTAGAAATACGTTGGCGTTTGATTCAAAATGGTTACTCGCTCATCTCTTAACAATTGTAAAAATTGCTGCGGGCTTCTAGCTGTCATTTGGGGGACGATAACCAGTTTGCCTCCATAGAGCAAAGCACCGTACATTTCCCATACGGAAAAATCAAAGCAAAAAGAGTGGAACAGCGTCCATGTATCTGATGATTGAAAATCAAATCTATTTTGACTGTTAAACAATAATCGAACCACATTTTTATGTTCAATGCATGTGCCTTTGGGTCTCCCTGTTGTTCCCGAAGTATAGATTACGTAGGCCAGCCCTGTTGGGCACACCGTTACTCCCAAGTTGGAATCATCTTCATAATCGTCTAACTGATCAAGGTAGATGCGTTCTCCTGTAAAAGAGATACGCTCCTGTATATGCCGCTGCAGCAGCAATATATGCACACCCGAATCTTCGAGCATATAATTCACACGTTCCTCTGGATAATCAGGATCAATCGGTACATACGCACCGCCAGCTTTTAGAATCGCAAGCATTCCCACCACCATGTCTAACGATCGCTCAGCGATAATTCCAATTAACTGCTCTTTTTGAATCCCTCTAGCATGCAGAGTTCTTGCCAATTGATTGGCTTTTCTGTTCAGTTCCTGATAGGTGAGCTGTTGACCTTCGAACACAACCGCGATGTGTTCAGGCGTTTGTTCCACCTGTTCTTCAAACAGTCCATGAATCGTTTGGTCCATCGGATATGTGGCCTTCGAGTCATTAAAAGATTGCAATATATGCACTTTCTCCTGTGCTGTCATCGGGTCTATATCATCGATGGAGATATATGGATTCAGGACGACCTGCTCTAAAAGTTGAATGAAGTGTCCTTGGATCTGTTCTATGCTTCCCCGATCATAGACATTGGCATTGTAGTAGAACATGCATTTCATTTCTTGGTCCGGTTTGATAATTAAGTTAAAATCATAATTGGTTTGTTCGTCTGCTTCTACATTCGTAATGCGAAGAGCTGTCTGCTCTTGATCCCCAAACTGTTCCGTGATGCCTTGGACCGGATAATTCTCAAACACGAGAATGTGATCGATCAAATTTTGCTTTTGCCTGGTTTCCGCTTGAATCTCGTATAATGGATACGTTTCATGCGGATGCGAAGCGACAGCTTGCTCCTGGATCCGTTTCATCATCCCCGCGAATGTTTCGTTTCCTTGCGATTGAATTCGCACAGGGATCGTATTAATGAATAGGCCGATCATACGTTCAACACCAGCGATCCCTGCGGGTCTGCCGGATACCACACTTCCAAATACGACATCCTTACTGTTATTGTATTTCTGCAACAACATTCCCCAAGCCGTCTGCATTAGCGTGTTCAGGGTTACCTGATTCTGACTTGCAACCTGTGTGATGCGTTCAGTTAATTCCCGACTCAGTGGAAAAATTAGATTTTCGGAATGATATTCGTTGCTTTTCCGAATGCTGTGCTCTTTTGGCAAAGCGGTCTGCTCCTCATAGCCTTCCAAGTAGTCATTCCAGTATTTCAGTGATGCTTTATGATCCTGTCTATCTAGCCATTCAATATAGTGTTTGTAAGGCGAAGCTGTTTGTTGTTCACCTTGCCGTCGTTCCAGAATTGCAAAATAACCATCGAACAGCTCCTGGATCACAAGTGAAAGACACCAGCCATCCATTAAAATATGATGATAATTCCAAATGAAACGATAAGTTTGATCATCCGTCTGCAAAATCGATATCCGCATCAACACATCCTTGGACAAATCAAAACCTTTATGTTTATCTTTTCGAATATAAGCTGCCACATATGCGTCACGATCTTCTTCCTTCATTTCTCGCAAATCTTCATATAGAATCCCGTTTGGTTTATGACGGTAAACCACTTGCAGGGGACCGTGTTTCCATTGGCTATGAAAATTCGTTCTGAGAATCGAATTCCGCTCGATCAGTTGATCCAAACTTTTCGCAAATGCTTTCACGTCTAACAATCCATGAAGATCCAGTGTCGTTTGAAGCACATAAGCTTCAGAATTCGAATGCAGTAAACCATGAAATAACATTCCATTTTGCATCGGAGACAGCGCATATATGTCTTCAACTTCACCAATGAGTTCAATTTCGCGAACCAGACCTTCTAGCTCTTCAATGGTCATGCCTTTCAAGGATAGATCACTTGGTGTTAATTCCGGCTTCTCTTTGCTTAAGCAATGCTTGGTTAATTCTCGCATATGGTTCTTGAAATAGGCCCCCACTCGCCCCATCGTTTCTTTATGATATTGTGTACGGCTGAACTTCAAGGACAAGGACAATTTGCCATCCATAATCAAAGCATTAACATCGATAAGGACATTTCTTCTATGATTCTCGCTTGCTGCGGCTCCACCGGAATAAGGAGACATTTGCATCCCGCTATGTTGCAGGTCCTGATCGAATTGTCCCAAATAGTTGAAGCTAATTTCAGGATTCAAGGTAAATGGAGTCTCTTTCCGATGTGTGCTTAAATATCTTAAAATCCCGTATCCAATCCCTTTTTTAGGGATATTGCGAAGGACCTCTTTGTTGGTTCTAATGAGCAGAGATAGATTGGAATGTTCTTTCATGTTAAGCAAAACAGGGTATTGGCTTGTAAACCATCCGACCGTTCGTGTAATATCAAGATCCGGAATAATCGATTCTCTGCCATGTCCCTCTAGATTCACAAGAATTTGATCACTGCCCGTCCATTGATAAATAGACATACCTAATGCAGTAAGCAGAAGATCGGTAATCTCCGTATTATACGCACGATTTGCATGTTTCAATAGCTGTTCTGTTTCCGCTGGCGTCCATTCCAGCGTTAGTTCTTCGCTGTCTTTTTCCAGGGCATCGTTCGTTCTGAAATCGGTCGGTAATGGCGTAAAGGAGGTTTGTTCCATTTCTCTCCAGTAGTCCAATTCCTGTTTCATAACTTCGCTGTCCGCATACAACTGAAGCTGCTCCGCCCATAATTGAAACGATGCCGTTTTCTGTGGTAGCTGCATCGGTTTTTCAAGCATGAATTGTTCATAGCTCTTTGATATATCTTCAATCAGAATTCGCCATGAAACCCCGTCGATCACCAAATGATGGATCACAATCAATAGATGATCACCGTCTGCGCATTGAAATAAACACAACCTCATCAAAGGGCCGCGCTCCAAGCTGAGCAACCGTTGCAGTTCATTGGCTTTCTTCTCGATTGAATGAGATGGATCTGCTAACGACGTAAAATCCATCGTTTCAAACGTATAGAATGATTTTGGTGAGTCCAGCTCTTGATTCCACGGTTCATAACCTTGTTCGTTGTAATGATACTCCATGCGTAGTGCATCATGATGCTCAATCATTTTATCGAACACCTGGCGCAGAGCGGCCTCGTGAAAACCTTCTTGCCGATATAGCATAATGGACTGATTATAGTGATGGGGATCCACCTTGTACTGCTCAAAAAACCAATGTTGGATAGGCGTCAATAACACTTTGCCCGAAACGGTTCCCTGTTCTGATTTAATGCTTACGGGCTGAACATGCGGAATCAAGCTTGCAATGGTTGGGTTCTTAAACAGCTGTTCCATCTGTACCTGATAACCGTCCTGATATAACCTCGACGATACTTGAATGGATTTAATCGAATCCCCGCCCAGCTCGAAAAAATTATCCCGGAGTCCGATGTTTTGTACCCCCAGCACACTTTCCCAGATAGATACTAGCTGTTGTTCCATGATGGTACGCGGCGCTTCGTATTGCATTCCCTTCAGCATATGTTCTTTGGGAGAAGGCAGTGCTTTGCGATCCACCTTTCCATTGGACGTAAGCGGCATCTGATCCAGCTGTACAAAATAGGATGGAATCATGTAGCTTGGCAAATGCCAAGCTAACTCTTCCCGTAGCTCCGCAATGGTCATTGCTTCGGCTCCTACGAAATAGCCACATAATTGCTTTGTTCCCGCCTCATCTTCAATAGCGATCACGATAGCCTCTTGAATCCGGTTTATTTTTAAAAGGGCACCCTCCACTTCACCAAGTTCAATCCGGTATCCACGAATTTTCTCTTGATGGTCCATTCTTCCGATATATTCGATATTTCCATCGGGCAGCCATCTTGCAAAGTCACCCGTCTTGTACATCTTCGCTCCAGGTACAAACGGATCATCGACAAACTTCTCTGACGTCAGGTCAGGACGATTCAAGTAACCTCTGGCAATTCCCGCTCCCGCAACACATAATTCTCCTTGTACTCCAACAGGCTGCAATTCACGGCGTTCACTTAAAATGTAGACTCTATTGTTCGCAATTGGCTTTCCGATCGAGATATATTGCTCCGTCGAGTTAATCGGAAGTACGGTAGATACCACACTATTTTCAGTCGGGCCATACTCGTTACATACTTCGATCCGTGGATTAATATGTTTCAATCGATGTATTAAGGAAGGTACGATTTTCTCTCCCGCTGCGACTACATTTTTCATCGAAGCCCAATCCGCAGCTTGCGCTTGTTCCAAAAGAGTCATCAAGAAACTCGGCGGGCTTTGAATATGCGTAATGGCCTGTGTTTTGATCATCGAATTGATGGCTACCGCATCTTTACACTGCTGCCCGTTCAATACGTATACGGTTGCTCCAGAGATGATCGGGCCAAAAAAGTGAGTAATGAACGAATCAAACACAAAGGGATTCAGCATTAACACCCGGTCGTTTCCGCTAAAATGATAAAAGTCCGCTTTCCATTGCAGGGAATTTACAATGTTGGCGTGTTCAATCATGACACCTTTGGGGTTGCCCGTTGTTCCTGACGTGTAGATCATATATGCCAGGTCACTGTCACTGACCGAATACTCCAGATTCGAATGGCTGTTGCTGCGATGGGCATCATCTTCGAGAAAAACAGACGTACCCTCATATGATCCAGGTATTTGGATGTGACTGTGATGAAGCAACCAAGCCGCATTTGAGTCCTTAAGGATAAACTGGATACGATCTGCCGGATATTCCGGATCAATGGGAACGTATGCCCCCCCAGCTTTCAGAATACCCAATAATCCCACAATCATTTCCAGCGATCGTTCTGCCATAATTGCAACAAATTGCCCTGGCTGCAATCCCTTTGCTTGAAGTGTGCGAGCCAATTGATTGGACTGTTGATTTAATTCTCTGTAGGTTAATACACTGCTCTTAAATACGACTGCAGGATGATCCGGCGTCCGCTCCACCTGTTCTTCGAATAATTGATGCATTAACTTATGCTGTGGATAAACCACTTTTGTATCGTTAAAATCAAACAACAGTTTGTTCCGCTCGGAAACGGACAATAGTTCGACGCGATTTAACTCCAGATCGGGCTGGTTCAATAAGATAGCGAACAATTGATCGAGATGCTCTGCGGCTTGAACCATATAATCTCGATCATAACGCTCTGCGTCATAGGTTAATTTCAATTGAACAATCCCGTTCTCCAGGTCAAAGTGAAATAACGTGGCTGCTCTTACGTTATTTTCATCAGAAACCGTTTGAGCTTTCCCTAATGAAACCAATGTATGAATCATTGGTGCATGATTCAAATCGTAGTCAATGCTTAAACCTTCAACCATTTTTCGGAAAGAGATTCGTTGATGTTGAACAGCCTCACTGAAACTGACCTTCATTTGATTAAATATGGACTTAAAAGACATCGTATGATCGATATTATTTTTTAAGAGGAGAACCTTATTGGAGAGCGCCAGGTCACTGTTCTTCTCTTCCATCGCTCTCATGCCCATAATGATTTGGGTTTCATGGGTGTATTTATATAAAAGACACTGAACTCCGGATAATAATATCGTGTACATGGCCATGGGATTGTTTCTAGAGATAGATTTGATTTTATTAGATACTTCGACTGACAATGGCTTATACATATAATTTTGTCGGTTAGTATCGTGTGGGTGTTTGAAATCTATCTTGCAATAAGGCAAATGAACAAGAACATCTTCTTCTTCAAATCGGCTTGCCCAATACATTTCTTGTTTCTTAAATATAGACATACGGCACCCCGATCACTATTTATATTTACAGTTCATTTTAGAAAAAATCCATCTCGATCAGATTGGTCAGTGTATCCTCATTCGTGTATTCGTCAGCCAATTGGATCTCATTGATTTCTATATGAGGCTCGCGGCATATCGTTGTCAGAATCAGCAGTAAATTTTGTGACATGGCTTCAATCGTTGTTTTATCAAACAAAATCGTGCTATATTCAAAAGCGGCATCGAATTGGTGATCCGACTCAGTGACATACAGCGTTAAATCAAACTTGGATACGCGATTATTTGGAGCATAAGGCTTACAGGTGATGCCATCCATGTGAATCTCTGATGGACCTGTATTTTGTAATACAAGCATGGTGTCAAACAACGGATTCCGCCGTGCATCCTTGTTTAGATCAACTTTTTTGATTAATTCCTCAAACGGATAATCCTGATTCTCATAAGCGTTCAGCATATGTTCTTTGACTTCCAGCAGATATGCTGCAAATGTTTTATCTGCCGCAGGCTGATTTCGAACAGCTAGTGTATTCACGAACATGCCCATCACCGGCTCCAGCTCCGCATGTGTTCTTCCCGCAATCGGCATACCCACGATAATATCCTCTTGTCCACTATATTTAGACAATAAAATGGTATACGCCGCGAGCAGGATCATGTATAACGTTGCTCCTGTCTGAGTTTCCAATTTTCTCAAGCTTATGACCAGCTCTTCGTTCACATCGATATCCAATAAATCTCCCTCATAACGCGGCGATTCAGGTCTTTCATAATCTATCGGCAATTCCAATAGTGGAATCTTTTCACTGAATATCTCGAGCCAATACTGCTCCTGCTTTTTCATCCAATCACTGTGAAGTTGGAATTGCTGCCATTCCGCATAGTCCTTGTATTGAATCCGAAGAGGGGATAACTTTTCTCCGCGATAGAACTGACCGAGTTCGGTCATTAAAATCTGCACGGATAGCCCATCTGCAATGATATGGTGCAGATCCACTAACAGCACATGGCAATCCTGTCGAAGTTTAATCAGCCCTGCTCTCATAAGCGGTGCTTGTCCCAGATCGAAGGCACGAACAAATTGCTCTACCTGGTCTTCCACCTCTTCTTCCACCGCCTGAATGGATTCAATGACAAACTTCACTTCAGGATATATGATTTGTTTGGGTTCTCCGTGGATGACTTTGAAAGCAGTCCGGAGCGATTCATGACGATCTACCAACTGCTGAAAAGCTGCGTCCAATCGTGTCCGATCAAGCGCTCCTTCCAGCATAAACAGGCCTGACATGTTGTAGGTGAGCTCCTCACCGGCTTTCATGCTCATAATGTACATTCTCATTTGTGCAGAAGAAATAGGATAATATTCTTTTTCCGTCGCTTGTGCAATAGATTGGTTAACCTGCTGCTCCATCTGATTAATGTACTGGGCCATTTGTTCTATCGTCTGCCATTCAAATACGTTTCTGACTGAGATACGAACACTCAGGTTTTGATTGATTTTGTACGCCAGCTTTGTCGCGCGTAAAGAGTTGCCTCCTACATCAAAGAAACTGTCTCTGATGCTGATTTGATCTATACCAAGTACGTCCTTCCAGATGGGTAGTAACGTTTTTTCCAAGGATGTCCGGGCTTCGATATATTCACTTCCCGTTTGTATGTTTTCTAGTGGAGGAGGGAGTAAACGTCGATTAATTTTTCCATTGGAGGTCAAAGGCATATTATCGAGCTGTATAAAGTAGGCTGGAACCATATAATTGGGCAGCAGAGTAGCAAGATTTTGTTTCAACTCTCCAACGGTCTTTTCGGAGTCCGCCGTAAAGTAGGCACAAAGAGATTTGTCTCCGTTCTCATCCTCATGTGCAATCACGATGACTTCTTTCACACCCGCTACAAGTAATAATGCTGCTTCAACTTCGCCCACTTCAATTCGATAGCCTCGAATCTTAATTTGATGGTCGATTCGCCCCAAATACTCGACATTGCCATCAGGCAGCCATCTCACCAGATCTCCCGTCTTATACATCGTCGCGCCTTGGACGAAGGGATCGCGCACGAATTTTTCTGCTGTCAGTTCAGGCAAGTTCAAATATCCTCTGCCTACTCCGTCACCTGAAATGCACAATTCCCCGACAACACCCACAGGCTGTACCTTTTCATGATTGTTCAATACATACAGACGGTTATTGCCTAATGTTCGGCCAATCGGTAGATGATTTTTTCTGTTTTCTGTATCCAACTCCTCCGGAACAACATGATATGTCGCAGCATCGACACAGCATTCAGTCGGACCGTAAACGTTAATTATGGTTGGCGTCGAATGGTGGAGTGAAAATAAAGCAAGTAATTCAGCTACACTTTGCTGAGAAAGAGCCTCTCCGCCAATGAGCATATATTTTAAAGAACTTCCGTGAACGTCTCTTGCCCTGGCAAGTAATTTCAAGTGAGCGGGTGTACCGTCGGTTACCTCAATTTCATACCGCTTGTAATAATTCATTAGCTCTTGTCCATCCCCAACCGTTTCCTTGTCTACAACAAACAAGGCATGCCCTGACAGCAGCGCGCCAAAAATCTGTTTGACCGATGCATCGAAATAGTAAGGAGCTAGTAATGCAACATGCATACCGTTATGTGTTTCTTTCATAACCTGGTTGTACAGCGAGGTAACTAAATGTTGAACCTGACGATGTTCGATCATGACGCCTTTTGGCATCCCCGTTGTACCGGAAGTATAGATTACATAGGCCAGCTGGCTGGAGTCGCCTACCCGTTCTAAGTTGGACAGATTAGGTGCGTAGCTTTTTTCATCGTTTAAATCCATAACTTTTCCATCGAAAATGACCCTTTGTTTCAGATGTTCTTGTGTGACCAACACCATCGCTCCTGAATCACGCAAGATATGCTGGATACGCTCTTCAGGAGAATTCGGGTCAAGCGGTACATATGCCCCGCCCGCTTTGATAATGCCCAAGATGCCAACAATCATATCAATGGAACGGTCTGTCATAAGGCCTACGAGTTGATTCGCGCATACTCCTTCGGCTCTTAGCGTATATGCCAGCTGGTTCGCCCGTTCGTTCAATTGACGAAATGTTAATTGCTGCTGATTACCATAACGAACAGCTAATTGGTCAGGTGATCGTTCTACCTGTGCCTCGAAGCGTTCCTGAAGGGTCTGATCCCGGCAATAGTCGATTGCACTATCATTAAAATCATGTAATAGAACGTACTGCTCCTGCCTAGACAGCATTTGAATATCCGACAATACAACATCCGGTTCGATCACGATGTCTCTAAGAATATTCAGCAGATGTGTCTTCATTCGGTCGATGGTATTCCGTTCAAATAGATCTGTCTTGTAATTAAAGTGCATCTCCAGACACTCGTGATCATCTTCAACGATGAACATTAGATCGTATAATGATACGCCAACGTTGCTCTCTCTCACTTTAAAAATGCAATCTTTTTCCTGCCTTTGGTTTAACTCTGTATTTTGAAAAATATACATGGTATTAAATAATGCTGTTCCTGTCGACTCGCGATGTACGTTTAATTTTTCAACAAGATGGTCAAATAGATAGTCTTGGTTGTTCAATGCATCAAGGGATTGAATTTTGATCTCCTCGAGATAGGATCGGAACGACTTATTTGCCTTAGGCTGTGTGCGAATCGCCACCGTCTGAATAAAGACACCTACAATATGCTCGACATCTGGATGATTTCTTCCTGAGGTTGGCGTCCCTACAATAATGTCCTCTTGAGACGTATACCGATGAAGTAGCACATTGTAAGCGGCTAACAACACCATAAACAATGTGGCACCTGTCTGTTTGGCAAAACTGTTCAGAGAATCCTTCAAGTGGTGATCCAGAACAAAGGACAGTCTTGAACCAGCCGAAGTCACATAGGGTGTTCGAACAAAATCGGTAGGCAGATTCAGACTCGGTATCTCCCCACTGAATTGATCCAGCCAATATTTCTCCTGCTGCCTGTAGTTTTCACCTGTCATGTAGTCTTTCTGCCAAGCAACAAAGTCCTTGTATTCAACCTTGATTTCCGGCATGTTTCTTCCGTCATACGCATCGATAAGTTCATTCGCTAGAATACCAACGGAATACCCGTCGGATACAATATGATGCATCTCAATGAGAATTTCTGCATGATCATCGTTAACACGAATGAATTCCGCACGTATTAACGGCGCTTGGGCGCAATTAAATGGTTTGGTAAACGCCTTGATATGCTGTTCAAATGAGTCATAGCTATGCTCTGAGCGTTTCACTTGAAAATCAATAGAAGGGGCAATGGCTTGATAAAGTTCTCCTTCAACCAGATGAAAACTGGTGCGAAAAGCTTCGTGACGCTGCACGATTTGTTCTAATGCATCAATTAATCTAGCTTCATCTATGTTTCCTCTAACGGTCAGATGACCGCACATATTCTGGAACACACTATTGGGCTCGAATTGATCCAGAAAATAGATTCGTTGTTGTGCAGGAGAAGTCTCGTAAAGTTCTTTGGCCTCCAGTGGTCTAATCGGAACGAGTGGACTTACGTTCTCGTCTGTAATCAGGCTGGCGAGCTCCTTCAGATGTCTATTCTTGAATAATTGAACGATCGAAATATGTTGTGCAAACTGCTGATGGACTTTGGAGAGCATCACTGTCGCCTGGAGAGAGTTACCTCCGAGATCAAAGAAGTGATCATTTCTGCCCACTTGATCTATAGACAACACGTCCTCCCAAATCCGCGCCAGTTTTCGTTCAATATCATTGACCGGATACGCAAACTCGGCAGTACGCCTAATGCTAACAGCACGTTCCGTTTTAAACTGATTGTACATATCGTCTAATTGTACCTGTTGTTGATCTGTAAATAGTGTCAACGACGAAATCTCAGCTTCAGGGCGACTGACCATATGTTGCAGTAATCCTATAAACCCTTCAGACCACAATTTCATGATCTCATATCCAATCAGATCGGTATTGTAATCAAAATCTAGATGAAGTTCATGGCTTACATCCGTGATATTGAGAAATAAATCATATGAAATATGTTTGATCGGATACGACACAAGCTTCGTTTCAATATGATCGAATTGCAGGTGATGAAACGTTCGATCCATATTAAATAAAATGCGGGTCTCCGGTGTTCTCGTAGGGGCAAGCTGCTCGGATACAAGCGTTAATGGAACATGCTGATGTTCCATTACAATAGCGAGCCTCTCCTTAAGCTGAACAATATGGTCCGCAACAGTCTGCTCCGTTAACAAGCTATGATGAACAGGTACAATATTGACGCAGTTGCCCATCAAAGCATTTTTCCTCATATGAGACTGTCCTGCCGTAGGCACTCCAATCACAAGCTGAGATTGCCCTGTGAGCCGATGCAAATATAAATGAAATGCGGCAAACATCGTGACAAACAAACTGTTTTTATTACTTATACTCAATGTTCGCAAGGAAGCTGTTAAGGAATGATCCAGTTTCATGGAGTATCGTGCGCCGGAATATCCCTTTTGCACTTCAACGGACTGTGCCGTTGGTAGAACCGCATTCGGATAGGATAAGGAAAATTGCTTTTGCCAGAACTGAATCCCTTGGTCATACGCACCTCTGCCCTGTTCAAGCCGTTGCCAAGTTAAATACTCACGAAATGGAGTGGCTTCTGGCAATTGAACTGGAGTTCCTCGAATAAGAGAAGAATAAATCTGTTCCATTTCTTGAATAAATAAAGCAATCGACCAGCCATCTGCAATAATATGATGAAAGGTAAGCACCATAACATGTTGATCCGCTGCCTGTTTAAGCAACGTAATTCGAAACAAAGGTTCCCCGGATTGCAGATTGAATGCTTCATTTGCGTCGGTAGATAACCAAGCGGATAGTTCCTGCTCTTGCTTCTCTCCAACGTACACGGAGAAATCCAGCCATGTGCAGTGAAATTCCATTACTTCCCTGATTTGTTGTGTCTCATGATCCTCATGAATAACCGTTCGCAGAGCTTCATGACGCTGTACAATATGATTCACAGCCTGTTCCAGAGCGGACCGATTCATCTGGCCCTTCATTTTCAAAATAACACTCTGATTTAATGCCGCATTTGCATCTTCACCGTGTAGTGTAGTTAGTAATAATTGTTTTTGCTCCAAGGACAGCGGAACTTCCATAACAGGTGAAGCACTAGGAATAAAGCCCAGTTCCCGCAATTCACTGATCGTCTCTTTCACAATCTTAATGATTGTATTCATGTCATCCATGGAATGAACTGTAGATATAAAGCAGTTACGTCCTTCCCAAATATATAAACCTTTATGGATTAGATGGTAGAAAAACAACTCCATATCTCCAAAGGAAATAAATCTAAACAGTGATCCAAAGTTCACCATCTGCATAGGCACATTCGATGTTTTAAAAAACTCATTTAATTCATTAACAAGATAATCTGTTCTATCATTTAATTCTTTGTACACAGCTCCTGCTTCGGATTGAAGGTGCTGCAGTACAGCTAGCGTTACTCGCATAGTAAGCGGGTGGGTACAGAATGTTCCACCAACAAAGGTTTTTTTGTCTGCGTCGGAAGGAAAGGAAGAATCACCAAAATTCCAGATGCCTCCGTCTACAGCATTCATAAATTCAGCTTTGCCCGCAACGATGCCAATTGGCAGCCCGCCGCCAACCACTTTTCCATAGGTAACCAAATCCGCCTGAACTCCAAACCATTCCTGTGCTCCTCCCAACCCGATCCTAAATCCAGTTATGACTTCATCAAAAATAAGTGCAGTACCGGATTGCGTAGTAATCTCTCTAAGTTCATGTAAAAAAGGCGTTGGTTGCAGATCAGGTCTTCGACTCTGTACTGGCTCAACAAGCACAGCAGCCAATTCATCACCCATATGACGAATCAGTTCAAGGGTTTGCGGATGGTTATAATTCAGAATGATCAAATCTTCCATAGAACTTTGCACAATTCCAGGAGCCATGGGCAATGCAGAAGATAAAACTTCTTCGGGATTCGCTACTCCAAGTACGCCGTCATGTGTACCATGATATGATCCGGAAAATAATACAACTTTGGAACGTCCCGTTACTGCTCTTGCCAAACGCAGCGCAACCATGACAGCTTCAGTCCCTGAATTATAAAATGCGACACGCTCTACACCTGTCAGCTCTGAAATTTTCGCTGCAACATCTCCTGCCAGATCAGACATAGGGCCTAATGGGGGCATCTGTTCTTGAATGCTCTCAGCCATAATATTTTGAATAAAGGATGGATTATGACCAAATAAATTTACACCAAACCCCATCGTCAAATCCAAATATTCGTTCCCGTCTACATCCCATAACTTTGACCCAGCAGCACGTGCAGCAATGATGGGATACACCATTTCTTTCCAATAAGAACGAAATCCAGCAACATTACGATTGTTGGCATGTACATAACGGGTTAGGTCTGTTTTTAGCTTAGAGCCTTTGGTTTTAGCAGTATACTTGGCTATAAATTGTTCAATATATTGGTTCTGCAAATCAGAGAATGGACTTTCTTCTTGAATTTTCAGTGATTGATAGGGTATAAACGGCTTGATTTCCTTGGAATCGAGATTAGATGTAACGCTTTCCGTTCGAATCCCCTTACTGTTTTCAATGTTTGCTTTCATATTAGGCATTTCTCTGACCTTTTTAACTTCATTAAGTTCATTAACTTCATTGAGTTCATTGTGTTTAGGATGTTTCATTTGTGAATGATTCACTTGAGCAGCTGTTTGCTCACCCAATAGCAAATTCAAGCTTTTTAATTGGGATTCCATCAGCTGAATGGCAGACATCAAAATTTGGTCTGAATTCGCTGATGATCTGGCCGGATTTGTATGAGGCACCGATGCAAGATGTTGTTGTTCGGAATGTTCCTGTTCTGGCGCATCATCTAACTGTGCAGACATATCAAAACCTTTTGTATTCTCTGACACATATTGCACTAAGGAATGGATATTCGTAAGATTCTCAAAAAACATCTCCATCGGAATATCCAGGTCAAACTCGTCTAATATCTCTTTCTTGATTTGCACAAGAATGATGGAGTCCAGTCCCATCTGAAGAAAATGGGCATGTTCATCTAGTTCTGCCAGTTTCAAACCGGATGCGCGACTGATGCTTGTCTTAATTTTCAATTGCACGTCGTTTGTTTTTTCCTCCATTGAAACCCCATTCCTTTCTACCTTATGTTTTGCAGATACCGGTTGTTTAACTTCGATCCAACACCTTTTCTGCTCAAATGGATATAAAGGTAATGGAATTTTAGGGATGGTCTCGCCTTCATACAGCCTCTCCCAATCGATCATTGCCCCTTGTGTAAATAACTCACCGAATGAACGTAATGATTCTGCCTTTGTCAATGCATAGAGATGTTCGGAAGCGATTGCCCTGTCTTTTTTGGCATAACCAAAATAAACATCGGAAATCTTGTTTTCTCCTTGTGCGATTTGTTTCAATTTCCCATACAGTTCCTGTGCACTCTTTACAACGACAGCAATCCGATAATCCAGACTAGCCCTTCCCCTAGCTGCTGTGTAACAGATTTGTTGAATGCTAACGTTGCTGTGCTCTTCTATATACTGGATATACATTTTGATCAGGTCATTCAGTGCCCGTTCATTAAGTACAGATAACACAAATAGGTGAGGCTCTTGGTCCGAAGTTTGTTGTATTGTCTGTGATGGAACATATTCTTCAAGAACCACATGCGCGTTTGTGCCGCTGAAGCCAAACGAGCTGACCCCGCATCGTAAAGGTCGATCTTCGTCAGTCAAAGCCATCAATTCCTGATTCACATAAAAAGGAGAAGTTTCAAATTTCAGTGCCGGATTAGGCTTGTTAAAGTGAACCAACGGTGGAATCGTCCTATGTTGTAACATGAGAACAGATTTAATTAATCCGGCGATACCGGCTGCTTCAAAGCTATGTCCTATGTTGGTTTTAGCGGAACCGATCGCACAAAATTGTTTTCGATCCGTATATTTTTCAAAAGCTTTACGTAAAGCATTAAATTCAACGGGATCACCCAATTTGGTGCCTGTTCCATGTGCTTCTATAAAATGCATTGTATCTGGAGAGATTCGAGCCTCTCTCCACGCCTGTTCAATGACATTCGTCTGTGACTCGGGATTAGGCGCTGTAATACCAACCGTTCTACCATCTTGATTAATCGCACTTCCTTTGATTACGCCATAGATATGGTCGCCGTCCTGCATGGCTTGTTGCAATGGCTTCAACATAACCGCTCCAGCACCTTCACCAAAGCCTGTACCGTTCGCATCTTCGCTAAATGTCCTTGTCAATGCATCTGGAGATTCCATATCCAGTCCGATACTGATCGGTAACAAGGCGGTTCGAATTCCTCCTGCAATAGCCATCTCACAATCTCCTGCAAGCAAACCTTTACATGCCATATGAACCGCAACAAGTGAGGAAGAACAAGCTGTATCAATTGTTAGTGCCGGACCTTTCAAATTTAAAAAGTATGCGATTCTACTTGCCAGTACAGATGGTAAATTTCCAATAATATAGTGTTTGATCTCCGAAGGATAACTTGCCGTGATAAGTCGTTCATAATCATAGCCAACTTTGGAATAACCCACATACACGCCAACATGACTTCCATTAATCCCTGTACCTGCATACCCCGCGTCTTCGATCGTATGCCATGCCGTTTGCAAAAATATTCTTTGATTTGGGTCCATAAATTGGGCAGTTCTCGGGGTTAATCCAAAGAATGAATAATCAAATTGATCGATTTGATCTAAATAACCGCCTTTGATCCATTCCAGTTGATCCGTTTCACTTCGAATTGACTGAATATAATCCGCTGCGTCTTGTATCCGATGCTCAGGATAATCCTGAATGCAGTGCTTTCCCTCTTCCATGACACGCCAAAAATCACTTGCATTTGATGCTCCAGGAAAATTCATAGACATACCGATGATGGCGATATCATTTGATGATGACTCATGTTCCCGAGCGGGATAAGCTCTTTTATTTTCACTGCGACTTCCAGCCAAATATCCTGCTAAATCCGTTATTGATGGATAGGTAAAGAGATCCGTAACGGCTAACTCTTCTCCATATTTCTCTTCGATACGTTCAGCGATCTGGGCCAGCTGCAATGAAGTTGCACCCATATCGAAATAGCTGTCCTCAACTTTAATCCTCTTCCCCACCAAAACTTCAGAAAATAGGGATATCAGTTCCCGTTCCAGGACTTGTACAGAAACAGTTTCCATTTCTTTTCCTGCATCCTTCATAAGTGCTTCTTGGATAAGTGCAGATTCTGTTGAAAACTTTCCAGCTTCGTATTGCTTGGCTAACTGATAGCGCTGAATTTTTCCACTCGTTGTTTTCGGTAATTTTTTAATAGGCAGTACTTCCTTGACGCTCCATCCTCCATGGATATATAAATGCTTTTTAATGTCTTTTACGAGTGGCAGAAAGTGTTCGATCTTTTTTTTATAAACGACAAAAACAATAATTTCTTCACTCTGACTATTCGAATCGTACACACCGCAAGCGGCAATTCTGCCGAGTTCAATCTCGTGCAATTGAATAGCTACACGCTCGATGTCATGAGGATATATATTTTTACCATTCATGAAGATAATGTCTTTCTCTCGTCCAGTGACCACAAGATTGCCGTTCATAGTGAAACCTAAATCCCCTGTAATTACCCAACCATCACGAGTAAATACGTTCTCTGTTGCCATCGGATTGTTGTAGTATCCTTGAGTGACGTTATCTCCCTGGATTTGTATCCTGCCGATAACATAATCTGGAACGGGATTCATGTCCGCATCACATATTCGGACATGACAATAGTCCACAGCCCGACCAACGACAGCAAACGATGCCACATGCTCTGCATCCTTCTCGACTTCAATGACATGCTCACCAAAATTCAGATGATCGCGGTGCACATATACCGCAGCAAATTCTTTCTCTATTGGAGGAAAGCAGACTGCCACGGATGCCTCTGCTAATCCATACACGGTAAACATAGCCGTTTTCTTCAACTGATAGGCTGATAATACATTCAGAAACTCTTGGCAAACCTCTGGTAATATAGGTTCGGCACCATTATAGATGACTCTGACACATGACAGATCCCATCCATCGGCCTTGTCTTCACGTAAAAAATTCAAAAAATACTTGTAACCAAAGTTAGGAGAGGACAGTATAGTGGCTCTATGTTGATTGACTTTTTTCATCCATAGAATTGGCTTTCGAATAAATAACTCCGTGGGGATCAGATATTGATGAATACCTGCCACGAATGGAACGAGGTGGAATCCGATCAAACCCATATCATGGGTGAGCGGCATCCAAGAGAGGAAACGATCATCCGAGCTGATTTTTGTACTATTGATTGCAGCACACGCATTGTATATCAGATTTCGATGAGTGAGCATAACACCTTTGGGATCACCGGTTGATCCAGACGAAAATTGAATAAATGCCAGGTCTTCCGGCTTGGGCTCGTTATATCTAACAACATCATACTTATATACCTGGTCATGTATTATTTCGGCTCTCTTCTCCAGCTGATGATGAAAATCTGACATTTCATGCTCTAAAGCAAATTTTTTCATTTTATCCAGCACTTTCTCAGATGCAATCATGAAAGGGTCCTTCAGCAAATCCCAAATACGGTATACTTTCATATTTTGTTCGTGATCTTCACCAATACTTACAGGTATAGGTATCATTCCACCCAATATACAAGCCCAAAATGCGACAATAAATCGTTTGTTTTCTTGAATCTGAAAAATAATCTCCTGCCCTGGTTTTATGCCGATTTCTTGTAGATATCCCAAATAACCTTTGGCTTCGTTAAATAATTGATGATAGGACATCAAAGTTTCCATTTTATCAGAATCAATAAAACGAATCCCTCGGTCTGTTATTTTACTTCTGTCGCGAATAACGTCTACGAGTGTTTGAAATCGACTGGTATACATATCTCTCCTCCAAATGAATCATCTCTATGTAACTTATCTAATTAGTTACACATATTTACTGCAAAATTTTACCATAGAAATATATGTATTTTCAAGAAAATTATTGTTACTATTTGGTAAAATGTAGTTTTTAAACAGGAACATCTTTTCACGCTTACATGACAAAGCACATACATTTTTAAGCACATTCAGTATAAATCTAACGGCAAATAGGCTGCCTCAGATGAGGCAACCTGGAGTGTATAACAATTGGTGGAGCCGGAAAACTAAATCGTACTTATCATCGCTTTTGCGTTCATTGGGGAATGCTTGGCTGCAAAAATCTGCTCACACAGCACAATTGAATCCTGTATTTCAGCTTCGTTAAGTTCATGGCTATGATTGTCTAGCCGCTCTTTCATCCGTTGTAATTCAGGAAATAATGGCTCAACCGTTTTGTTGTATATTTCTGCGTCCTGACTGTAATTCCGCGATGTGAGTGCTGTGCTCATCAGTTGAGACAACTTATGTTTGCGTATGGCTAGGAGTTTGTCTTGTCTTGCCTGTGAATTCGCGAGTATCGTTAAATCGGAAGGTTGACCTAAAGAATAAGGTACAATGTTCTTCGCTATTTTATTCATAAGACTCACTAACACTTGTTTCGGACCCAGTTCAATGACCTCCGTAACCCCTTGTTCCATTAAGTACTGCATGGACTCTAACCATCTTACTGGCCAAGTCATTTGTCTATTCAAATAATCTACAACGGATTGGTCCGACGGATAGGGCTTCGCTGTGACATTGGAAATGATCGGATATGCTGCATGACCATAGTGATATTGATCTAATTCGATCTTGAATTGGTCTGCCGCATTTTTCATCATGGGAGAATGATATGGACCGGAGACCTGGAGATATGAATGTTTTGTTCCTTTGAATGTCGTTCTTCTTATAACCTCTTGTACAGATTGGCGATGGCCCGATATAACAAACTGCTGGTTCGCGTTTATACAGGCAACGCACACAGGTCGTTCGTTTACAGACACTTCTTCGCATATTTTTTGAAGCGTACCGATTGAGATATTGGAAATAGCCGCCATGGTACCTTGCTGATCTGGGTCTGCTTTGTGCATAATCATGCCTCGTCGTCTTACAAGTTGAACAGCTTCTCGAAAAGATATAACGCCTGTGCATACCAGAGCCGAATATTCTCCCAGGCTGTGTCCGGCCATATAAGCCGGTTTCACTCCAATTTCCTGCATATAGATCTGAAATGCAATAACACTAACGGTTAGCAGTGCGGGCTGTGCATTCATCGTTAACGTCAATTCATTCATGTTTCCTTCAAAACACAGCTTTTTTAAATCGAAAGAAATAGCGTCACTAGCTTCTTCAAATAAATACCTGGCTACACCAAAATGATTCCAGAAGTCTCTTCCCATCCCAATGATCTGAGAACCTTGTCCAGGAAACAACAGGGCGATATTACTCATCTGGTGTCCTCCATGTATTCAAATTCATATTCCATCCAACCTCCATTTAAACCCAATAAATTCCTTGTTTTCAAAATTCATATTATACTTTCATGCTGAGATATGCAATAAACTCGGGTATAAATAAAAACAGACACCTCCAACTACAGAGATGTCTGTCTTAACGGATTGAATCTTAAGATTCTCTTTTTCTCAAGCTTTAAATTAACCCATGCTTTACAAAACTATGATATAGTCCATCTTCTTCCACGGAGCCCGTAATATCATCGGCAATGGCTTTCAACCCAGGCTTCGCATTGCCCATTGCAATCCCTACAGCACAGAACTCCAGCATCTCGGCATCATTCATGCCATCGCCGATGGCCAATGTATCTTCTCTCGACATTCCCAGATGCTCTAACAGATCAGCAATCGCAATCGCTTTGTGAATTCCCGGAATCATCAATTCTCCACTACCTTCTCCGAAGACAGGCACGGTACACTGAATTACTTCAAATTTGCCTTCAAACTCCTGTTTAATTCGTTCAAAAGGAACCTCCGAGCTTTCTAAAAAACAAACCTTGTTGACGTCATCCTTATACAAATCGGCTTCACCGTAGGTTAACCCTGCAATAAACGGATGAGGTTTTGTTTCCTTTTTCTCCCGGGCAATCGGATCATTCTCGATATCGCCATAGATACGCCGTTCCAAATGGGATTGAAGATTACTGCTTGCGTACAATGCCGAGTTGGATTCAAGATAGAAATCAATGCCGTGTTCATTGAAGAAATCGACCATATGACGAACATCTTCTGCCGTTACTTTTTTATGATATAACACGTCAGAACCATACTCCACGTATCCACCGCCTGCTCCAATCAATCCGTCAAAGCCTACATCCCAGATCGAATCATAGATCTCAGCCTTAGAGCGGCCTGTGCATAAATACAGCAGATGTCCATTCTTACGCGCTTGTTTACAAGCCTCTTGAGCAGACAATGGGATATTACCGTCATCGTCTACCAACGTGCCATCAATATCAATAAATACGATTTTTGGTTTTATGTTGCTCATCTGTTATTCCCCCAGTTGTATTCTCTGTCTGCAACCTTACGTTTTACTGTACTAAGCGTTCCGAGGTGTTCGTTGATCAATCAACTTTACTAGAAATTCGGCAAAAGAATCCGCATACACTTCAGGCTCTCCATTAAAGTAATCTAAACGCATCACCTTGAATTCTCCGCGTGCATCAGCCATTCTTGTATCGAAATAGTAATATTCATCCTCATCCGGGATAAACAATTCCAGCTTGCCTTCCTGCTTTGCCTGTTCATCTGCAAGTCTGTAGATATAGAGAATGTCCGTATCTGTGTACTCTCTGTGCTCTGATGAAGTAATGGTTAGAATTCCTGTCCCGCTCAACATCGCTTGTCCATAATTGAGAAGCCACCATCGGTAGGAAGGAGGCAATGAAAAACCCAGCTCCTGTTCAACCTCGACAATCCAGCTTTCCTGAACTTGATGGTTCGGGAACCATTTTAACGCCTTTCTGTGGGCCAGTTTCTCAATCAGACTTGTGTACATTCCTACATCTCTCCGATCTAAATGTTGATGGGTTTATCCATATGCACGATTTGCCATTCATTTTGCTCTTCCGTAATAGATGTAAACCCTTGACGCTCCCAGAAATTCACGGCTCCTGGCAGAAAACGATGGGTATGCAAATATAACGTTGTATACTGCATTTTAGTCACGATCCGTTGCAGTTCTTGTACCAATCGTGAACCAATGCCATACCTTCGGTAGGCAGGATCAACGTAACATTTTACAATCTCAGCTGCGGTATGAGCCGAGTAACGACCTTCAATAACCTGAATTCGCCCATCATAAGGTACAATACCAATCGAACCGATAATACCTGCTTCATCCGATCGTGCAATCACAAAAACAGTATCATTCCGGTTCATGTAATATTCGTCGAACTGCTCAAAATCCTTAGGCAATACGCTATGACTCATCATCGGAAATACTTCACTACGCACACGCATAGCAAAATCAATCGCTTCCTGAATTTCATAGGATCGAACAGGTCTTACTTCGGGCTTCACCTGATGTTCTGTCAACCATATCACATTCCTTATTTTCTTTTATAAAATACTTCTCTTCATCTTAACGAATTCTTATAAACCTATCAATTAACTATATTCAAACCTATGAATCTATCTATACTCACGACCAATTTGGAAGCAAGCCCGCGCATTTTCATAGATTCCGCATAGGATAAGGCGTGTCAGAATCCAATATGGAAAGGGGTAAAGCCGATGTGGTTATGGTTAGGCATCTTGGCCGTTTTCATTTTGATCTCCACCTGGCTCACCCTTCGTTATATCGACCAAAGGGAAGCAAATACATTTGATCCTCACGCCCCCCATCAACTGTTACTCAAGTTCAAAGAAGGTACAACCCCTGATCAGATGCACACCCTTCATCGAAAAACGAAATGCAAAGTCGCCGAAACCTATGAAGACCTCGGGTGGTACCGAATCGAATCTCGCAAAAAAATGCACAGGATGCTCAAGCAGTACAAGGATCATGATCTCATTGAACATGCACATCCCAACTATCTGGTTGAAGCTTCATTCATACCCAATGATCCCTTCTTCCCTTATCAATATAATCTCACCAAAATCAATGCACCTGCTGCATGGGATATCACTCAGAGTAACAGCTCGATTAAAATTGCCATCATTGATACGGGTGTACAGTTGAATCATCCTGAACTTGCATCCAAGCTCTTGCCCGGTTACGATTACGTCGATTATGACAACATCCCTGAGGATGGAAATGGACATGGCACCCATGTTGCCGGTATCGCTGCTTCCATGACCAATAATGGTGTTGGGATTGCGGGCACAGCACCTCTCGCTTCCATCGTACCGCTTCGTGTGCTCGACAACAACGGCCAAGGGACGATTGGTAACGTGGGCAATGGGCTTGTTTTTGCAGCCAATAACGGCGTTCAAGTGATCAATCTGAGTCTGGGTGGACCGACAGGAGATGCTTTCCTTCAGGCTGCGGTTCAGTACGCATGGGATCGGGGAGCTGTCATTATTGCAGCAGCAGGTAATGACAATACGTCATTTCCGATTGTTCCAGCATCGTATGCTAACGTCATCGCTGTTGCATCCACCAACTCATCCGACCTGAAATCGAATTTCTCCAATTACGGTTCTTGGGTGGATATGGCTGCACCGGGTGATACTATTCTCTCCACGTACCTTGGTGGATCGTACGCTTACCTTAGTGGAACGTCTATGGCCGCTCCGCAAGTTGCTGGCGTGGCTGCTTTACTCGCATCCCAAGGCAAAACGAACGCCCAAATTCGGGATGCCCTATGTTTCGCTTCAGACCCCGTATCGGGTTCAGGCATCTATTGGACGTACGGGCGGCTGAATGCCAATCAAAGTGTGCAAGTCCCATAAAGATGCGTGTGTTCATTTACCGCTAACCTATTAGGTTGACCCTTGTTGCCTTATATTTCATAGTCAATATGCAAATAAAACGATGGAGCTTCTACAAGATAGAGCTCCATCGCATTTATAGAAATATATTTGGTTTTATAGTTTTGCAGCCCAAATTTCGATTTCAATCTTGATCTCAGGCAGACCTAACTCTGTAATATATCCAATCGTCATTGCAGGATAATCATGATCGAATAATTGCTCCCATTCGCTGTACAGGTAATCCCAGTCTATTTTCTCCGTTGCCCACACATTCACTTTTATAATATGTTCAGCATGCAAATCTTCGGATTGCATAACGGTTTTGATATTGTGAAATGTATTGGTGACTTGTTCATTCAACGTATTCGGAAATTGACCATTCACATCTACGCCAACCTGCCCTGATGTCACAAACAACTCTGCATTTCTCGGAATTTTTGTGATATGCGTATAATTCCCTACAGGGGATGGCATATTGGTTGGATTTTTTCTCGTAATTTTTTCATTTGTCATGTTCATTACCTCATCATTCCTAAGGTTTTTCTACGGTTTTTCATTATTTTGATCTCCATTTGGGCAGACTTGTCCCGTGTTTTGGATTCTAGAAAAATACCGCAGTGGAGTATCCATATCCTGAAGATATAAACGCAAGTGATTTTTTCTTCATGACTGACCACTCCTCCTTCTTAGTTGACAAGATTTTCTACATTTATAAATTATAATAAAACCCATAACACGAGTCAAACGGACGTCAAGCCATTGATTCCTTATCAAAACCAAAAACAATCCCGTGCGAACGGGACTGTTCTTGGTCTAGAAATATTTTGCGCCATTACTTGCAATAACCTCTTTGTACCAATGGAAGCTTTTCTTTCTTACCCGACGAAGTGTTCCGCTTCCATCGTTATTTCTGTCTACATAAATGTAGCCATACCGCTTCTTCATCTCACCCGTACCTGCGCTAACCAGATCAATGGGACCCCAACTGGTGTACCCGATCAGTTCTACACCATCCTGAATCGCTTCGGCCATCTCAGCGAAGTGGCTATTCAGATACTCAATGCGATAGTCATCTTCAACCGTGTCATTATCCAGCAACACATCGGTCGCACCGAGTCCATTTTCGACAATAAACAACGGTTTGCCGTAGCGATCATGAAGCTGGTTACACGTAATACGAAGCCCTTTGGGATCAATGGTCCAGCCCCATTCGGACGCCTGAAGATACGGATTCTTCACCGATCCAAACACGTTGCCTTCGGTGGAGTCCTTCAACACTTCAGGATCAGCACTTGTACAACGGCTTGCATAATAGCTAAAACCAATGTAATCCACTGTATGATGCTTCAAAATTTCGGCATCTTCTGGCTGCATCTCAATACGGATATTATTCTCTCTGAAGAAACGTTTGGTATAACCCGGGTACTCTCCTTTGGACTGTACATCAATAAAGAAGAATGATTCCCGGTCTTTATCCATCGCTTTCCACACATCATCCGGATGTGAGCTGTAAGGGTACACCGTACCCGCGGCCAGCATGCATCCAATCTGTGCACTCGGAATAATCTCGTGACAAGCTTTAACTGCCAGTGCACTTGCAACCAGCTCATGATGAGCCGCCTGATACAACACTTGCTCTTTGTCCTCGCCTTCCTGAAGCACGATCCCCGCACCAATATAAGGCAGATGAAGCAGCATGTTGATTTCGTTAAATGTCATCCAGTATTTCACTTTATCTTTGTAACGAGTAAACAGTGTTTTGGCATAGGTTTCGAAAAAGCCGACCATCTTGCGGTTTTTCCAGCCCCCGTAGTTCTTCACCAAATTCACAGGTACATCAAAGTGACATATGGTCACGACGGGTTCAATATTGTGTTTTAACAGTTCATCAAAGACATCATCATAAAACTGAAGCCCCGCTTCATTCGGCTCTGCATCATCACCGTTCGGGAAAATCCGTGCCCAGGCTACCGAAAGCCTGAGGCACTTGAATCCCATTTCTGCAAATAAAGCAATATCTTCCTTGTACCGATGATAAAAATCAATCGCGTCATGTGAAGGATAGAATTCTCCTTCTTTGGGTTCAAACGAATCCAGATTACCCAGCGCAATCGGAAAACGATTGGCTCCAATCGGGATCAGGTCAACCGTAGTTAACCCTTTCCCCCCTTCAAGATAAGCACCTTCCAGTTGATTCGCTGCCGTTGCTCCTCCCCAGAGAAAATCATCTGGGAAGGCCTTCATTTTTTCAACCATTTGAATAATTCCTCCTATTCATCATAGGCATTTATGATCCAGTTCGATCCGTTCAAGCACGTATTAGTTCAGTACTGTCAGCAGTTTATCCTGCTCGTTCACAGTCTGACTTTTAGTAGGGACAACGTCGAGATAACTGGAAGTATTGGTGATGATTACCGGGGTTACGATCTCGTATCCCGCATCTTTAATCGCTTGCAGATCAAACTCCATGATCAGATCACCTGCATTGACACGGTCACCATCTTTGACATGTGCAGTAAAGTGTTGGCCTTTCAATTGCACCGTATCTTGACCAATGTGAATCAGCATCTCTACACCATCATCTGTAACAAGACCAATTGCGTGTTTGGTACGATACACGGTTTGCACAACACCTGTTATCGGGGACACAACTCTACCACTGGTTGGACGGATGGCAATGCCTTTACCCATATGTTCTCCCGCAAACGTAACATCGTTAATTTCTTTCAGTTCAACCACTTCACCAGCCATTGGGCTAACGATTTCATAACGGTTATTCGGGTTAGGGTCAAGTACAGGTGCCGGAGCGGCTGTTTTTTCAACTGGATCTTTGAAGCCCACAACATAAGTCAAGATGAAACCAAGAATGAATGCGATAATTGTAGCTGCTACAACCCAGAAGAATACGGAATTCATTCCTTCTGTAGGGCTTACATAGCTCGGATAACCGAAGATCCCTAGACCACCAATGATGTAACCTTTCGCTCCGAACAAACCAAGGATACCTCCACCAATACCACCAGCAATACAGCTCATGATAAATGGTTTTTTGAGTGGTAGTGTCACACCGTAAATCGCTGGCTCAGTTACACCGAATATACCGGAAATGAATGCAGGTGCACCGAGTGTTTTCACTTTTTGGCTTTTCGTTTTCAGCATAACCGCCAGCACTGCACCGATCTGAGCAAAGGAAGCTGCAAAAGAGAGTGCCAGAATCGAATCATAACCAAGCGTTGCAAGGTTAACGAATACCAATGGAACGAGTCCCCAGTGGAGCCCGAACAAGACGAATACTTGCCACAAACCACCGATTACAAGACCTGTAAGTAACGGACTCAGTCCGTAAATGGAAGATGTAAATGCACCTAACAGTTGACCTGCCCATGTCGCAATCGGGCCAATAACCAAAAATGTAAGGGGTACAATAACGAGCAACGTACAAAATGGAACCAAGAAGTTACTGACTACTTTAGGCATAACTTTTTTGAAGAAACGTTCAATTTTAACCGCGAAGAACGTGGCGATAATAATCGGGATAACGGATGAAGCATAATCCATCAGAATGACCGGAATACCTAGAAACTCAATCCGAATCGGTGATTCAAACAAAGTGCCTGCAAATAAAGTGTACATCGGTTCCCCAGCGCGTATTCCCGCAAGTGTCGGGTAGACTAACGATGCACCGATGGCCATACCCAGGAACGGGCTTCCACCGAATTTTTTAATGGCCGTGTATCCAAGGAAGATCGGGAAGAAGTAAAATAAACAATCTCCAATAGCGTTTAACAACGCATACGTACCTTCCGTATTGTTAATCCAACCAAGGGACACGAACATCGCCGTGAAACCTTTGATCATCCCTGTTGCTGCAAGCAATCCGAGAACCGGAGTAAATACACCGGAGATCATATCGACAAAACGGTTAAACAAATTGCCTTTTGGACCGGAGTCTGCATCATCCGCATCGACTTGACCCTCAGCAGACAGATTGCCTACTTTAACCACAGCTTTATATACGTCCGGCACTTCGTTGCCGATTACGACTTGATATTGTCCTCCGCTCTGCATAACGGTAATTACACCAGGCATATTTTTCAGTTCTTCTGTTTTGGCTACGCTTTCATTTTTCAGTTTAAACCGCAATCTCGTTACGCAATGGAATACACTGTTTACGTTCTCAGGTCCACCAACCCGTGACAGAATGTCTTTTGCTAATTGATCGTAGTTGCTCATTGTCATTCTTCCTCTCTAAGTAGACTCCCCATGCTTGTGAAACAAAGAAAACCTGAACTACTGAACAATCACAACGTACCGGAGATCCGGAAATCAGTCATGTTATTCAGCAATTCAGGTTTTGCCCTTAACGGTTGCAACCCTGTAAGGCTGTACACATTGATATTTGATTATAAACTGCAAGCACATTGATTCATCCTCAAACCTTTTGGCCCGGCATTGCCTGATTGAACAGTAACAATCCGTTTGGATAATGTATGCGCTTACTTCTTGACATCATCATAGTACATCCGCACTATGTTTGCAAGCACTTTTTTAATTTATTGGTTAATCGTCATGATTATTCAGACGTTGCATTGACCACTCGCTCAATATGAATGGTTAAATACATCATTTCTTCGTCAGTCAGTTGATAGGTGTAGTTATTTTCAATGAATTTTTTGATTTTAACAGAGCACTTGTATGCATCCGGGTATTTTTTCTGAATCATCTGAAACAATTCATCATCATTGTTGCTCTTATAGTGTTTCCCCTTCACCATCCGCTGCGCGAAATACTTCAGGTGTGTAACAAAACGAGTATAGTTCAACGCATTCTCATCAAAGTCTATTTTGAAGTGATATTTAATAACGGTCAGAATCTCCTGCATCACCTGCGTCATGCTACGTATATTGGGCATCTCTTCGTTAAGTGCTGCGTTCACAAAATGCAATGCCATAAATCCGGCCTCATCCTCCGGCAAAAGCACTCCAAATTGATCACAAATCATATTTAACGCTTCGAGACCAACTTCATACTCGTCTTTATACAACTGCTTGGTTTCCCATAACAACCCATTCCGAATCGGAAGATTATTGCGGTACCGCTCAATGGCAAAATGAATATGATCCGTAAGATGCAGATAGATACTCTCATTTAACTTCTTCCCAAGCTTCAGCTTGGCATACGCAATAATTTCTTCGGACACTT
This sequence comes from Paenibacillus sp. NN59, assembly GCF_057597225.1. Classification (NCBI taxonomy): domain Bacteria; kingdom Bacillati; phylum Bacillota; class Bacilli; order Caryophanales; family Paenibacillaceae; genus Paenibacillus; species Paenibacillus sp. NN59. The sequence goes on from NZ_CP199678.1 coordinate 3,890,268, forward strand.
TCATATACTCAAGTGGAATGCTGGCAATTAAAGCCTTGAAGTTTTCCTGAATATCTTCATTCTGTAAAGTAAAGATCTTGTCAACATGCTGGTCAGAGATCAGATCACCCGCCTTTTTTTGAAAAGCGATACCTCTACCAATAACAATAACTTCCTGTTCATCTTTGATGGCGACTACCGCATTATTGTTTAACACCTTCTCAATTCTCAATTCATCACTCCAATATACAGAAAAAGGCAAACCATACCTGCGCCTTGAGGTTACTGGACATGCCCTTATCTCTTCAATGTGAACTATATGTGCGTTCATGGTATTACATTTCACTGTTTTATGCAACTAGAAAACGCTAACAGTCTCTGATTGGGATTACGTTTTTTTATGTTTGCTGTCCCGCTCCAATTCCGCCTCAATCTTACGATTAATAACTTCCATTCTCTCGGATGAGATTCGATCTATATCTTTGTATGCCTGATCCGTCTCGTAATCTTCTGACTCTTCTTTAGTCATTAATTTCAGATGATTTTTGATCGTCTTTATATCTTGACGCATATACATCGTCTGCCTGTATTGATCAATAACAACGGCAAAGACGATACCTCCAACGATGATTGGGCCATAAGGAAACATAATACACAAAACAATGCCTACCAATACAAGCATTAAGAAATACATTCGTATCCTCCTGTTTAGTAGAGTATTTCAACCTTAGTATGCATATTCTTAAACAAGCTGGTCAGTTGTATTAAACTACAAATTAAAGTGTTGCCGAATCCATTGCGCCGATTGCTCAGCACTTTGATTTGTATTATCTATTCGAAGATAATGCTCATGTTTAACTTCTCCCGGTTCGGAATTTAATCGGTATTTTCTCATAGAATGCAATAATTCTCCCTCAGACCAAGCAATGTCTCTTTTGGTTGGTTTATGAAGTAAACGATTGGAGCTTTTGTTCCTTTCCAGTCGTTCTGCAACGTTCGCTTCTAGTTCTACATAACATACTTCCGCACCTTGGGAAACAAACATATCGGTAAGATGACGAATATAGGCATGATCTTGCTCCACGTCAAAAGCCCATACAAAAGTAAAAATAAGACCCGGAAGCTCACTCTGAGCAACCGCACGAAAGATCTCCTCCCGAAACAATCCTACAAGTCTCTTCCCCTCTGAAGTGCTATAGCTAAAATAGGGGGATACAAGATCGATCGTCATATGATTATGAAACAGCTTCAGATCGGTGATCTTCTCCAGTTCCTGTCCAACGGTCATTTTACCAACTGCTTGCGGTCCAAAGATAATAATTAGTTTCATTGGTTTCCTCCACCTAAATATAATCGGATGCGAATCCTTAAACAGTATATATTTAATCTATTTTCCCATTCATTTCTTTTTAAGGGTATTCTATCATCATACCTTTCTTGTAATAAATAAAAAAGAGATTTCAAAATCTCCTTGTTAAAAGGGATTGAAATCTCTTTGTACTTTTCCACATATTTTATTTAAAAATGAACATATCATTACCGTCCGATGAGAACCCATCCCCATTTTAGTCGGCGTAATCCCACCGCACAGAGCCATGAAAGCAACAATGATGCGATAAATGATAACACAACGCCTAGGCTGAAGTGACGGGCAAAATCGTCGGTGAGCACAAGCCTCCAGATCATCAAAACTAAAGGATGAATTAAAAAGATTCCAAATGCAACTGTGCCCAGAGAGTCTGTGAAGCGTGACACTTTATATTCGCTCCTGCGGCCTCTCGTACCCACTTTCTCACTCAAAACCAAGAGCACGAGACAAGCAGAAAGTGTAAATATATTTCGTACAATAAACAACACACTGTACATCAAAACCGGCCATTCGATTAACGTTGTTTTAATGATGCCAGAGGCGTACATCGAAATCGCTGCTCCGCTTATAAGTGCAACCAGCAGCACATAACGCAGGCGCATCATTTTATTCATCAACCATTCGAAGTTCAGTCCCATCCATGCTCCAAACCCGATCACTATCAAATAACTGGGTAACAGACTGCCTGTTCGTTCGAAGTCAAACTTTACATTCAATACGTAAAACAGCCCTTGCGCTGCAATAAAATACAAAGGTAAATATTTTCTAAACCATGGTTTCCTTGTTAAATATAATATCCATGGAAAAACGATATAAAACTGGAGAATAATCAGAAAAAAGTACAAATGTGTATGAGCGGTCCCAAGGGTTAATTGCTTCACAAACTGAACACTGTATGCTAATGGTTCCTTTCCTGCAATCAACTTCTTGATGACAAAATAGATCAGCGACCACACGACATACGGCACAAATATATAGAACATTCGCTTCTTATAAAAGGAAATGATCCAGTCCTTCTCGTTTAACTTAGCACTGTAGTTATAGAACAGAACCAGTGAAGATAAAAACAAGAACGCCGGAACTGCAAATTGCAGAAATGTATTCCAGAAATAAAACAGATCATGATCCCATGTATTTTTGGGATAATGCGCAACAGCAGTTGATGTTGCGTGGATCGCTACAACTGCCATAATCGCAATAGCGCGATAGAGATCCAGATACTCTATGCGTCGGGGGCGATTAACCGGTGGACTCATACTTGTAACCTCACTTGTGTCTGATAATAGAAAGATAGTCTCCGTCAATCCAGATTCCAAATCTTATTTTAATCAGCTAGCGAGGAGATTACAATCTTAATTTGTAGTATATTCAATTAACAAGGTTTAGCTACACTCACCCTCTTCAGTAATCATCCTGTAGGTGAATCGATATTTCCCAGATCCTACAGTCATAGCTACATCTGTGCCTGATTTGTTTAAAAATACATAATCAGCAGATTGATGAATCAGGCTGCCGTTCTCCTTAATCGTTCGACGATCGGCATGTGGCAGATGTATCTCCGCTCTCGTATTGGCAGGAATCTGAACACAAAGTTCCATTTCCCCATGTGTCTGTCGACGCCAACTAGACTTTACTTGGCCATACATACTCTCAAAACTAGCTTCTGCCCATTCCAGTCCCGGACCTGGATATGGCTTGATACGAACCTTCTTAAATCCGGGTTGCTTTTCATCAGGCTGAATCCCTGCCACATAACGATACAACCATTCTCCTATAGCACCATAGGCATAATGATTAAACGAATTCATGTCTGCACTCCACAGGCTCCCATCCTCTCTCATGCCATCCCAATGCTCCCACACGGTTGTTGCTCCCTGCGTCACCTGGTATAGCCAGGACGGATAATCTTCCTGCAACAATAATTCATAGGCTAGATCATTCCTGCCCATATCACTTAATACCGGATTCAAATAAGGTGTTCCTACAAAGCCGGTTGTAAGATGATTCTGTGTTTCTTTTAATAGTTCAGTCAATTGAGCAGCAACACGTTTAGAGGCTGATGTCTCCAGCAAATCAAACTGTAAGGCGAGCACATGCGCTGTTTGTGTCGGAACCGCTAGTCTGCCTGCAGGAGTGACATATTCATCTTGAAATGCCTTGACAATATTTCGATGCAGCTCATCATAAACCTTAACATCTTCCAATTTACCGAGTGCAGCCGCAGCTTTACGAGTCAATGAAACGGAGTATGCATAAAATGCAGTTGCGACATAATGAATGTCCGTCGCCCCAACGTAACTGCCTGGCTTGGAATCCAGTGCAAGCCAATCCCCGAAATGAAACCCTGTATTCCAGAGGAAGACATTCTCTCCCTGATCATAAATATACGCAATCCATCTCTGCATACTTTCATATTGCTCCTTGAGCAATCGCATGTCCCCATACATTTCGTACATGACCCATGGACAGATCACCGCCGCATCTCCCCAGGCAGACGAGGAATGACTTGTATCTCCCCAGCCTTCAGAGGTCGAATTTCTCAGGTCCGGAACAAAAAACGGCACGCCCCCATCTTCCCCTTGCTCTGCTCGCAAATCCCGAAGCCACTTCGTAAAAAAGGGGGCTGTATTCATCAGATAAGCGGAGGTTCTAATGAACATCTGTGCATCCCCTGTCCATCCCAGCCGCTCATCCCGCTGCGGACAATCCGTGGGTACGTCAACAAAGTTCCCTTTTTGTCCCCATAAAATATTGTGATGGAGTTGATTAACCAACGGGCTGGAGCAAGAGAAGTGGCCCGTGCGTTCCATGCTGGAATGAAGGACAACTCCTGTAAACTGATCTAAAACAACCTCTTCCGGGAACCCAATTAATTTCACATAGCGGAATCCTTGAAAAGTAAAATGAGGTTCATATGTCTCCATCCCTCCTCCTTTGAGAGTGTAATGTATCCTTTGTTTGGCAGCACGTAGATTATCGATATAAAAATTCCCCTGGTGATCTAATATTTCGGCATGGTGCAGTTCAACCGCCCACCCTGCATCCCCCTCAATACTGAATCTCACCCAGCCTACCATGTTCTGTCCCATATCGAGTACCCGATCTCCTTGCGGTGTTGTCAGTAAAGCTATGGGCTGTAGTTGCTCTATCTGCATGACAGGTACATTCTCTTGCGCAACGATGATGTCCTTTGGATAGGAAAGGACCTGAGCAGGTAACCATGCACCTTGAGATTGATCCCCCCAGTCGCTCTCCATACGCGCATCATAGGTTTCCCCCATATAAATGTCTGACATGCAAATGGCACTTGGTGCAGTAGACCACTCCTCATTCGAACCGATGATCTCCTCCGAGCCATCAACATATCGAATGTGAAGCTCCATCAGTAAAGCAGATGTAGAACCGTAATTCTCTCGTTCAATTTTCCAACCAAGATGCCCTAAGTACCAACCATCTCCAAGATAGGCTCCAAGCACATTTTCTCCAGTCTTAAGCTGATGAGTCACCTCATAAGTCTGATATTGCAAACGCTTACTATAAGTCGTCCAACCTGGCGTAAAATAATCTTCACCTACCCGGGTATGATTCAAATGTAACTCATACATTCCAAGTGCCGTAGCATAAATGGTTGCACGTAGAACAGGTTTCACAATGTGAAAGAATCTTCTCATGCGTGGACAGGATGATTCAGGTTCACCAGATCTGTTGGCTGTAATCCACTTTCCGGTCCAATCGGTGCTGAGTTCCATGCGTCCCATCTCAAAATATGCGGCATCAGACCACCCTGAGGAATTTTCAAATGCATCCCAAACCTGAACCCGGTAAAAATACCGTGTTCGAGCAGCCGGTTGAAAACCTTCGAGCTCGACATGAACAGACTGATCTGATTGTAGCTCTCGTGAATCCCATATGATAACTGCAAAATCAGGTGTATGAGATAGCTGAACCTGATAAGACGCCTGTATACAATTCCTACGATCTGATTCCAACTTCCAGCTCAGTCGGGGCGATTTGACATCCAGACCAATTGGATTCAACCGATATTCACACCGAAGGTCACTGATCTTTAACATATTGTGATCATCCTCTCCATCATGGCTTCCCTTGGTAGGTTACGATATAATTATATCGATTCCAGGGTGTGAATTATCCGGTAAAACGGACTCTTTTACCCCCTTATACAGCCATCTGTGGGAAGGAGAAACGGTGTATGAAAAGGTCTGTAGAACTATTGAAAAGCGAAGCATTCCTGAACCGTCCACTACAGTTATTCGTTAATCGCTGCTTTGAGAACTTTATAATGCCCTTTCACACCCATGATTTTGTTGAATACAGCTATGTTGCCGAAGGTAGTGGGTTTCACCACATCGGTGAAGATATTGTACCTGTCAACAAGGGCATGTTATTTGTCATTCCTATCGGAATCCCTCACGTCTTCCGCCCCGTGAGTACAGATGCAACAAAAACACCCTTGGTCATCTATAACTGCTTGTTTAACGCCGAATTAATACAATCTTTGAGACATATTCTTCGGGATGAGGACATTATGCAACATCTGATGGACCTTGAGCAAAATCGGCAGAAGTATATCTCCGTCACAGATCATACAGGACGTTTGGAAGAATTAATGCATCAGTTATACCGTGAATTCTCCGTTCCCGGACCAGGTTCACTTGCGATGTTAGACACACTGGTTAGCCAATTAATTATCATGACTTACAGACAGGATCAACAGAAGAAGTGTATGGACTCCACTCCACATCCCCCTATGTTTCATGACCTGGAAGCCATTCTTCATTACCTCAGGCAACATCTTGGCGAACGTATCCTTATGAGTGATTTGGTTCAGTTATCGCGGTGGAGTGAGAAAAAGATTGGAAGAATGTTCGTCCGTTATACCGGGCAGACATTTAGATCCTATGTACAACATCTACGCATTCAAAGAAGTTGTGAGCTGTTAAAGAGATCGGACCATAAAGTGGGTATGATTGCTGAAATGGTTGGTTATCAGGATATGGATTCCTTTCATGCTGCCTTCAAAAAAATAACGGGTGACAGCCCGCTAGCCTATCGCAAAAAATCCAGAGTATGACTTCTGCTCTGGATTACGGTAGTATTTTTTAATATTAAATATGAAGAACTGAAGGCAGCAACATCTCATCGATGTACAGCTTCGCATCTTTCCAGGACGACATTAGAGGAAAGCCATACTGCTCACGATGTAGTCTGTTCCACGGATGTGGAATACAGATTACTTTCCGACCACTTTCTACAGCCGGAATCAGATTATGTGGCCCATCATCGATTAAAAGATCAAATGTGAGCAAGTTTTTGCGTTTACACGTAATGAATTGCTCCAGTTTAATAAACGGCATATGTAGTTGCAGCCAATTCCACTTCTCATTAACCGTTCTCGGTTCTGCCGCTGTAACAATAATGAGATCATATACCTCGTTTAACTTCTGCATCTCTTCTACCACATACTCGTCATATAGTTCCAGTTCTTCGAACAGACCAGGACGCCCGTAAAATACCTCATGTGTACTATCAGGGTGACGCAAGTGCGTTGTATCCCAGTCGACCATATCTTCATATTGGAGAGGGTGCGTCGGGAAACTCCTGTTGTTATGGTATATAGCCCGTTTAACCAATTGACAAATCGTGTCATCCATATCTACGGCAATAATCGATTTTCTCATTTTCATTCCTCCCTGATACGAACACAGTATATCATCTCATCCGGGACTCAGTCATTCATTTTCATAGGAACAATCCGAAAAAGGCTCTGCTCCGTAGCAAAATTCTACGAAACAAAGCCCTTTAAGTTCGTTCTAGGATCAATCCATATCCTCGCCGTTTGAAGCAATTACTTTTTTATACCAACCAAAACTTTTTTTCTTATACCGGTTCAATGTCCCCTGTCCGTTATCATCCTGGTCCACATAGATTACACCATAACGTTTGGACATTTCCGAGGTAGATGCACTGATAATATCAATGGCTCCCCAGTTCGTGTATCCCATCAGTTCTACACCGTCCATGACCGCTTCCTTCATCTGTGTAATATGTTTACGGAGGTAATCGATTCGGTAATCATCCTGAATGGAACCATCCTTCTCTACTTTATCTTTCGCGCCGAGCCCATTTTCAACAACGAACAACGGCAATTGATAACGATCATACAGCTCCTTCAGTGCAATACGCAGCCCAACCGGATCAAGCTGCCAGCCCCATTCCGTACGCTCCAGATTCGGGTTTTTGATGGTACTGTATAAGTTCCCGCCCGTAACCCCATAATCCTCAGGATTCACCGCAGACACCAACGAAGTATAATAACTGAACGAAATAAAATCTACCGTATGCTCACGTAGTATTTGCTCGTCTCCAGGCTCCATGACCACGTTTATTCCATGATCTGACCAGTAACGAGTCATAAACGCAGGGTAACTGCCGCGAACTTGTACATCCGTATGCAACAGGTTGAGTTGATTGTCGATTTGAGCTTGTAGCACATCTTCGGGATTGGACGTCGCCGGGTAATGGATCATACGGGCCAGCATACATCCAATCTGGAACTCTGGGTTAATCTGCCGTGCTCTCTCAGTCACCAAACTACTGGCTACAAACTGATGATGAAGCGCCTGGTAGGACGCCTGCATAACGTTATCCACCCGATCCTCGATGATGCCTCCACCTGTAAACGGCTCAATAATCGTCGTGTTGATCTCGTTGAACGTTAGCCAATATTTAACCTTATCCTTGTACCTAGTCATGACCGTTTCTGCATATTTCACAAAATGCTCAATAACTTCACGACCTACCCAACCGTTATATTTCAGTACAAGTGACATTGGCATCTCGTAATGAGAGAGGGTTACCAGTGGCTCAATATTGTAATTCCGAAGCTCGGAAAATACCTCATCATAAAAACGAAGGCCTTCTTCGTTTGGCTGCTCATCATAACCGTTCGGGAAAATACGCGGCCAGTTGATGGACAGACGGAACGTTTTAAAACCAAGCTCGGCAAACAGGGCAATATCTTCTCTGAAACGATGATAAAAATCAATACCATATCGTTTCGGATAACCTTCCGAACTGTGATGTGCCATTGCCTTCTCCACCTTGGCAGTTGTGACATGCATCAACTCTCGCAAATTGGTATAATCCTTCTTCTCAAAATAAGGAACCATGTCTGCCGTAGACCAGCCTTTTCCTCCGACATCAAACGCCCCTTCAGCCTGGTTGGCAGCGATTGCGCCGCCCCATAAGAATCCTTCGGGAAATCCTTGTCTATTGTTCATATCAATCTCTCCTTGTTCACAGATTTGCTTTCAATACCTTCTCACCCATTTGCATATTTCCAAGTTGTATAGGCATAATCTCTTTATAATCGGCTGTATTGGTCACAACCATAGCAGTGGTTATGTCATATTCCTTCGCAATCTCATCCAGTTCAAAGGTTAGCAATAAATCACCAGCTTGTACGCGAGTCCCCGTTGCTACATGAGCTTCAAAGTATTGTCCGCGTAGTTTCACCGTGTTGATCCCAACATGAATAAGAAGCTCCATACCCTCATCACTGCGGACAACAATCGCATGTTTGGTTTTGAATACGTTCATCACCGTGCCTGTAACCGGGGACACCAGTTCACCCAAAGTAGGAACAAACGCCACACCTTTGCCCATCAATTCATCACCAAATGTCGGATCATTCACTTCTTGCAATGGGATGGATCTGCCTGTCATCGGAGCATAAGCGATAGCATCACCCGTGGGTGCAGGGACACCAAGATCCTCTATGTTGACAGGCGCGTCAACCATGTTAGCCTTATCTGTTGATGAGGTAGCGTTAGAAGCACCTGGAGCGAATTGGGCCAGCGCCTCTGCATCACCCTCTTCTTCCTTAATTCCGAACAGAATGGATACAATCGTACCTACAACAAAAGCGATAATCATACCTCCAAAGGAATACAGGAAGGTCTGTCCAACAAGGGACGGTAACCCCGGAAGTCCGCCATTCCCCGCGAGTACATAGGCTTTAGCGCCAAAAGCCAAGGCGAAACCGCCACCTACTGCACTACCGATCATCGCAGCGGCAAATGGCTTTTTATATTTCATATTAACCCCGTACATCGCCGGTTCGGTTACACCCATCAGAGCCGTGAAACTCGTGGATAAGGCCACGGTTTTGAGTTTTTTATCTTTAGCGCGGAAGAATACACCGAGTGTTGCACCAGCCTGACCCATATTGGAAATGAACGTCAGAGGTAGGAATTTGTCAAAACCAAGTGTAGCAATATTGCTGAGAATAATCGGTACTAAAGCGTAGTGCATACCGGTCATGATAATCAGTGCCATGGCACCGCCAAGTACGATACCAGCGATCAAACCACCTTCGTTCAGTAGCCAGTTAATCCCACCGGACAAGCCATTACCAACAAATGTACCCAATGGACCAATCGCAATCAGTGTGACTGGAACCATCACCAGGAGCGTAATCAGTGGCACAAGCAAGAGTTTGAGCGCTGCAGGGATGATCCGATCCACCCATTTTTCAACATAAGACATCAACCATACCGCCAGCAAAATCGGAATAACCGATGAAGCATAGCTTACCGCCGTGACCGGAATGCCTAGAAATGCCACCGTTTCTCCGCTGGAGAGCAAGGCCCCCATGTCGGGATACATCAAGGCTGTACCTAGTGCAATCGCTACGAATGGATTACTGCCAAACTTGCGCGCAGCGCTGACTGCAATTAGCAGTGGCAAGTAATGGAACACACCGTCACCAATCGCGGACAGGATACGATATGTGTCTGTACCAGCGGACATCCATTCCAGTGAAACGAACAGGGCCAGTAACCCTTTTAACATACCTGCGGCTGTTATGGCCGGCAGCATGGGAGCAAATACACCAGCAATCGTTTCGAAGATGTTCAGGATTACATTTTTACTTTTCTCCGGCTTAGCCTGCTTGTTATCTGCGTTTTGCTGAATGGACGGTTCTTCCTTCACCATCGCATCAAACACTTTGGACACATCGTTACCGATAATGACCTGGAATTGATCCCCCGAAATGTTAGTACCCATCACTTTGTCCAGCTGTTTGAGCGCGCCGTTGTCGACTTTTTCATTACTTTTCAGATCAAAGCGCAGCCTGGTAACACAGTGATAAACCGAGTTAATATTGTCTTTTCCGCCAACGGCTTTGATGATCTGCTGTGCCGTGTCTTGATGTTTCATCTTCATTTCCTCCTTAATTTCCCCATAAAAAATACCCGAACAAAAATACGCAGATGTACCTGCATACTTTCATTCGGGTATTGCCTGATTGAACAGTAACAAGCCCATAGCGTTTAGGAAAACGTTACGTTTCCCGTTTTGTTTTCATGAGACGCTCCAGATGCAGGGTAAGGTACAACTGCTCCGAGTGAGTCATATCGTATTGATAATTTTTATGGATAAATGTCTCAATCTTGCCGATACATTTAAAGGTCTCCGGATAGTTTTTCCGGACCACCTCATACAGATACTCCTCCGCATCATCATGAGTCGAATGTGTAATGACTCGCTGACAGAAGTATTTTAGATGTGTGATAAAACGGAAATAGTTCACGCTATCCTCATCCAGTTCGACATTAAAGTGATATTTGATAATGTTCATAATCTCCTGCAGCAACTGCATCAGATGTGTAACATCATTCATGGAGTCGTTGACTTCCGCATTGATGAAATGCAGTGCAATGTTACATATTTCATCTTTAGGGAATTCGATATCCAGTCTTTCCTTTAGCAAGGTCAACGCCTCTTTGGCCACATCGTATTCTGCCTTATAGAAATGTTGCACTTCCCACGAGAGCGGATTGCGCGTAATCATTCCCTTCTCCAACCGCTGAACAGCAAAATGAATGTGGTCAGACAAGGAAACATAAATCCCGTCACTGATCGTTTTACTCAGCTGCGTTCGTGCCAGCGTTACAATGTCATCGGTTGCCTGCAAAATCTCAATTGGTACTTCAGCTACAATGGATTTGAATTTCTCATAAATCGATGTATCCTGAAGACGAAACACCTTTTCGATTCGCTCTTCGTCAATCTCATCGCCAGCTTTGAACTTAAATCCGATACCCCGGCCGAGGATCAGCAATTCCTGATTTTTATCATCTACTGTGCTGACGATATTGTTATTAAATATCTGTTTAATAATCATAATGGACCCACCTGGTTTATTTTGAGACATAAAAAAGGGCAAAACCAAAATAGAAATAATAAGATCATTTCCATTGTGGTTTTGCCCGCTTTACCGGTAACAAGCCTCGCAAGTAGTCTAGCACAAGCTGAAAACGGTGTCAACTAAGGGCATAAGTTAAAAATATAGAGTATGCAACATTTTCCTTTTCATCCACGTTAATAGTGTATCCAACTACAAATATCTAATGCAATCACAATTACATTTACGTAACAGGAGGAATACGTCTTGAAAAAATTGATTTCTATCACCGCAACGGTCACTTCTATGTCACTATTATTATCTATAGCTCCCGCCGCTTGGGCAGAATCAAGTCCTACTTCCGTGGTTCAGGATGTTTCCAATACGCTGAATCTCGATCAAAAAGTGACTGAGCAATTAACCGATGCCATCACAGCACTGGCTGGAAAACAAACGATTCAATTCACATCGGCAGACACTGCATTTGAAGATTGGATGGTTAATAGTACATTAACTGGCTTAGCCGAGGCCGATGTCTCTCAAAATTATAATTCCAAAATGGGAAAAGTTACTTCTACCCTAATCAATTATAAAGCGGATGATCTTAACAAAGTATTGGATCAAGCTTTATACACCAAAATACAATCGTTCCTGAAGTCTTTCGACAAAGACAAAAAATTTAAAGCGGATGCCTTCTGGCGAGTTAAACAAGATGTAAACGACAGCGGACTCAAAAACTACTGGGTGATCTGGGGACATGACCAAAGTTTATACGTTGATGTGGATCATAACAACCAATTGTCAGCAAGTATTCTGTATGATCTTAGGGATGCACGAGCTACACTTACGAACAAAGCCCGAAACTCACTCAAAATGCTTGGCATCTCATCCGTTAAGGCATTTGATTATTCATTGCTTACCAAAGAAAACAAAGATACACTCTGGGTATATCAGGATGATAGTAGTATAAACTCAGTGCATATTGGAAGTAGCACCGGCAAGGTGTGGAAGGTAATCAACGAATTTGGCACGGACTGGAACAATGATGCTGATTTTAAAAAGTCTTTTGCCAAACCTAAGCTGAGTAAAAAGAAAGCCCTCTCCGCCGCAGTGCCAAAAGTAAAATCGATCTTTGGCCTGAATTTGAAAGGATACAGCGTTCGTATCCAAGATAACCAATACACCTTTACAAAAAAAGGGGCCACCACCCTCATCGGTAAAATCAACAAAAAAGGCGCTTTTTATTCGTTTGAAGCGATTCCCGTAAATGGAGTACGGAACTAACTGTCCGTTTGTAGAACTAAGCAAAACAGCCCCTTCTATCACGAAGGGGCTGCTTTGTTTATTGCCTGAAGGTCACGTTGATCTGCACAATTTCGGAACGGCTACTTGTCCTGATTGGTGGCCCCCAGAAACCGTATCCCGAGGTGACAATCGAGTGCATGGACCCCTTTTGCAGATAACCCCAATCATTCTCATAGATCGCTTGTGTTATGAATTGTGCCGGTGCAATCTGTCCCCTGTGGGTATGACCCGATACGACTAAATCAACGTTGTTCTTCTCGGCGATATCCAGATCGTACGGCTGATGATCCAGCATGATTACAGGCTGATTCAGATCTGCATTTTGCATAAGCGTTGCTACGTCTGCCCGATCTTCTTCCGTTCGGTCTTTCCGTCCAATCAATGTGATTTTGTTGTCCAATACGATCTTGTCGTCATAAAGCACCTGCATATTGCTTTTCTCCAACGCAGCGATTAAATCCTCTATAGGACCGTCAAACTTGTCATGGTTCCCCAGTGAAGCATATACGCCATAAGGAGCCTTGATTTCACTGATAATGTCGGCAATACCACTCTTCTCATACATCGCCAGATTGTCATCAATCAGATCACCTGGATATAAGACGAGGTCAGGTTTGAGGGCATTAATCTCCTCTACCATTCGTTTCGCATGAGCAGGACCAGACAACAGTCCAAAATGCATATCCGCAGCCATGACAATATTCAGCTTATCGACGCCTTCCACCTTTTTATCAATCTGAATGTTATATTGTCTGACGACTGGACTGTACGCGTTGAAAATTCCGTATCCCATTGTAGAGATAAGAAAAACCAGCGTAACTACACCCGCCCATTTATGAGCGTGATGTCTAGGAATTCGCGTCAAGCGCAGAAGCCACAACGTCAGGTGCACAACAGGTAATATGAGCAATAATAGCGAGAAAACCGCCAGCCAATAGGAACCGATGACACCGAGAAACGAAATGCTGCCAAATATGCGCGCCAAAATAAAGGAAGCCGCTAGAAAAACTAGTGCTACGATATACAACCAGCGAAATCTGGCTGCCACTACGGGTTTCATCCAACTCCAGCCGCTCCAGCCTATGTAGAAGACTAATAATCCATATACGAGCAAAAACAAAATACCTACGAGTACAAACATGCCTGGCCTGACCCCCACCTTCAAAAAGTTATATACTGCAATTTTAACGGATACAGTTCCGTCTGAACTAGTATAACGTAAATAGAGGTGCCCCAGCATCTTTTACAGACTCCAGATGGGTACATTTTATTACAATTTGATGATATTAAATTTTGAAGAGTCTCCACCTCTGTATTATCAACCATACATACCGAAGTTGTGCCAAAACCAAAAAAACACCTCTGCAACTCTCCCCTGAGTAAACTCAAAAGGATTGTTGCAGAGGTGCTTATATTTAAAAATTACTCGTTAGTATCCATCCATTGGAAGTGGAATGAACCTTCTTTGTCCACACGTTGGAATGTGTGTGCGCCGAAGTAGTCACGTTGTGCTTGCAGCAAGTTTGCTGGCAAACGCTCTGTACGGTAGCTGTCGTAGTAAGACAACGCGCTAGAGAAGCCTGGTACCGGAATACCTTGTTTCACCGCAGCGGCTACCACTTCACGCCATGCATCCTGATAGGATTCCACGATGTTTTGGAAGTATGGATCAAGGAGCAGGTTTTTCAGGGCTGCATCTTTATCGTATGCTTCCTTGATGTTTTGCAGGAACTGCGAACGGATAATGCAACCGCCGCGGAAGATCATCGCGATGTTGCCGTATTTCAGATCCCAGCCATATTCGTCGGATGCGGCTCGCATCTGTGCGAAACCTTGAGCGTAGGATACGATTTTACTTGCGAACAGCGCTTTGCGCACGTTCTCGATGAATGCTTTTTTGTCACCAGAGAATGCTTCGGCCTTAGGTCCGTTCAGGATTTTGCTTGCAGCGATACGCTCGTCTTTCATCGCCGACAAGAAACGGGAGAATACGGATTCCGTAATCATGGACAATGGTACGCCGAGATCCAGCGCGCTCTGGCTTGTCCATTTGCCTGTTCCTTTTTGTCCAGCGGCATCCAGAATAACGTCAACCATTGGTTTGCCTGTTTCTGGATCGTATTTGGAGAAGATATCCGCTGTGATCTCGATCAGATAGCTGTCAAGTTCACCTTGGTTCCACTCTGTAAAGATTTCATGCAATTCTTCTACGGAAACGTTCAGTACGGATTTCAGCAAGTGGTATGCTTCACCAATCAACTGCATGTCACCATACTCGATGCCGTTATGCACCATTTTAACGTAGTGTCCCGCACCGTCAGGTCCGATATACGTACTGCACGCATCATCGCCAACTTTGGCAGAAATTGCTGTGAGGATCGGTTCTACAAGCTCATAAGCACTTTCCTGACCGCCCGGCATAATTGCAGGACCTTTCAGTGCGCCTTCTTCCCCACCGGATACACCTGCACCGATGAAACGGAAACCTTTGGCTTCCAGCTCTTTGCTACGACGCTGTGTATCAGGGAAGTACGCATTACCGCCATCGATAATGATATCTCCTTGATCCAAATGAGGAAGCAATTGCTCAATAGTAGCATCCGTCGCTTTACCCGCTTGTACCATGATCAAGATTTTGCGTGGTGATTCCAAAGAAGCTACGAACTCTTCAATGGAAAACGTTCCGATCAGGTTTTTACCGTCTGCTTCTTTCAGAAGATCATGTGTTTTCTCCGGTGAGCGGTTAAATACCGATACCGAGAAACCTTTACTTTCAATGTTAAAAGCCAGGTTTTTCCCCATTACTGCAAGTCCAATGACACCAATCTGTTGTTTACTCATTATGTCCTCCCGATACTCCATGATTTATATATATTTTTCGTTAAACCTTATCCACACGTATGGCTATTATTGTACTGTTTTTTTCCAGTCTGCTGCAAATTTCTCCATCCCTTGATCTGTCAGCGGATGTTTGGAAATTTGTTCAATGACTGCAAATGGAACTGTTGCAATATGTGCTCCAGCCATCGCTACACGTGTAACGTGATCCGGATGTCTAACGGATGCAGCAATGATCTGTGCATCGAGATTATGTGTGCGGAACAGTTCAGCTACTTTGGCTACCAGTTGTACGCCGTCTTCGGAGATGTCGTCCAGACGTCCCAAGAACGGAGATACGTAGGTTGCACCTGCACGAGCTGCAAGCAACGCCTGATTCACAGTGAAGATCAAAGTCACGTTTGTTTTTACACCTTTTTTAGTCAAGTAACGGCAAGCCTCCAGACCCGCAAGCGTCATTGGCAATTTAATCGTAATGTTTTTGTCGTTGTTGTTGATTTTGATCAATTCATTCGCTTGGGCAATCATTTCTTCAGCAGTCAGCGCATCTGGCGTTACTTCAGCGGAAACAGACTCCACTTCAGGCACAAGCTTCAGAATTTCTTCGATGCGGTCTTCGAATTTCACGCCTTCTTTGGCTACCAGGGAAGGGTTAGTTGTTACACCAGACAATACACCGATTTTGTACGCTTTTTGAATGTCTTCCACGTTAGCTGTATCGATAAAAAATTTCATGATTAAATAACCTCCGATTAGTTTGATTTTTTAAGTTGTTTTGAATTAAATGTTGCCGTTAACTGCGATCGGTACATCGCTGTCTTGCTCGGAAATCAGTTCACTTGGTTCATCAAACCACCAATGATGACCTTCCGCCTCAAGCATGGCATCCGACTCCGCTGGTCCATAGCTTCCTGCCGGATATAAGTGAAGTGGTAGCAGATTTTCATTGAATGCGTCCAGAATCGGTTGCACCCAAGCCCAGGATAACTCAACTTCATCCCAATGTGCAAAAAATGTCGGATCACCATGCAACGCATCGCGAATCAAGTTCTCATAAGCTTCTGCCAGATCTCCCTGATTAGGAGCAAGATCAATGTGAACGGGTTTGAACTCCCCTTTATTTTCAGGATCACTTGCGTTCAGTTGCAGTGTCATGCTTTGATCCGGGCTCATCTCAATCACAAGCAGGTTCGGCTTCGAACCGTTGTTCTTGATCAGGTGACCTTGGCCAGAAGGTTCTTTGAACTCAATCACGATTCGTGTTGATTTCTCCTTCATTCTTTTACCCGTACGGATGTAAAACGGAACACCTCTCCAGAAGAAATCATCAATTTGCAGCTTCGCGGCAATAAATGTGTCATTCATCGTGTTCTCGGCAACACCTGGTTCATCTGCATAAGCATGTACCGGTTTTCCTTGAATGCTGCCTGCAGCGTACTGTCCACGGATGATGCTTGCTCCGACTGTTTGTTTCTGAAGGGGCTGAATGGACTCCATAATGTGTTTCTTCTTCTGGCCCACATTTTCGGAAGTGCTGTTATATGGAAGCTGAATCGCCATCATCATAAGCAATTGCAACATATGATTCTGGAACATGTCACGCACAGCACCTACATGATCATAATAGGATGCGCGTTCTTCGACACCTACAGTCTCATTTGCCGTAATTTGCACGTTAGAGATGTAACGGTTGTTCCAGAGAGCCTTCATAATCGGGTTGCTTTGATGAAGTGTCTCTAGCTTCTGAACCATCGGTTTACCCAGGTAGTGGTCAATCCGATAAATCTCTTCCTCTGTGAAGGATTCACTCAGCTTGCGGTTAAGGTCACGTGCTGACTGCAAATCATGACCAAATGGCTTCTCGATGACGAGCCGTTTCCACCCTTGCGTTGAACCAAGCCCGCTTGCCTGAATATTTTCAGCGATCGGTTCGAAGAATTCCGGACCAACCGAGAGATAAAACAAGCGATTGGATGGGATGCCCAGTTCAGCTTCTCTTTGCTCAACCAATTGAAGCAACTTTATATAATCTTCCTTATGTGTGATATTCAATACACTGTAGCGAAAAGCTTTTACAAATGATTTTACTGATTGATGATCTCCTTGACGTCTGGAGAACTCATGTAAAGATTTTTCCACTTGAGCTTGGAAAAATTCATCCGACCATTCTCTGCGGCCCATGCCGATCAGGGAGAAGGTTTCAGGAAGCTTTTTCTCAAGGTACAGATTATATAGGGCAGGATATATTTTTCTTTTGGCTAAATCTCCAGTAGCACCAAATAAAACAATTGTTGTTGGTTCCATCTTACCGTGCTCCTTCCAAGTAACTCTGGTTTCTTTGTTGTAGTTACACTATAATACGTTTTATAGCTATACAAGTAATTAATATATTTCACAGGAGCTATAGACGATATCTATGACAACAAATTATGAATTATATAAAGTCTTTTACTGGGCTGCCAAAACAGGCAGTCTGACCCAAGCCGCCAAAGCCCTTTACATCACACAACCCAGCGTCAGTCACGCGATCAAACAGTTGGAAGACAGCTTCGGACTCACTCTTTTCTATCGAAATTCCAAGGGGGTTGCATTAACCCAGGAGGGTGCCAGCCTGTACTCCTATATTGAACAATCCCAGATTCTCATCTCCCTTGCAGAAGAAAAAATGGCTGCGCTAAAAAATCTGGATAACGGGGAACTTCGGATTGGCGGTAGCGACTCCCTCTTCAAACATTACATGTTATCGTATCTGGAGGAGTTTCACATTCAGTACCCTAACATCAAGCTGCATCTAAGCCATGGAACGACGCCTGAAGTCATCACGTTTCTGAAAGAAGGCAAAATCGATCTTGGCGTTGTGCGTATGCCCATCGTTGACCCACAGCTGGAAGTGCGGGAGAGCATTCAACTAAAGGATTGTTTTGTTGCCGGCGAACGATATGCCCAGTTGAAGGGAAAAGTGTTGACCCTTGAACAACTGCTTGAACATGAGCTTATTCTGTTTTCCCGGAACAGCCGGGTTCGGATGGCTATCACAGAACTCTTCAATCATTATAATTACACGTTAAAACCAGAAATAGAGGTCGGCAGCGTTGACCTCCTGATTGAATTTGCTCGCCGCGGCTTGGGAATCTCTTATGTCACACGAGAATTTATCTCCAAAGAGCTGGAAGAAGGCTCTCTCTTTGAGATTCAGCTCGACGTTCCTCTGCCTCCATCTCATGTAGGGATCATGACAAAACGCAATATGCCGATCTCTTCGGCTGCGAATCACTTTATGGACTTAATTTTCAAAGCACAGGCGGACACCTCGAGAACATGATCCGTTGAGAACAAGATAAAGAGCCTCAAGGCCCTGCATGCAGGATCTTGAGGCTCTTTATCTTCTTTATTTTAAATAAATTATAGTGATTACTGAATGAAGTGAGTTCTTTAACTTTTAATGGCTGACTAGATAAGAAGCGTCCAGAATGAGAGCCACTTTACCGTTCCCCAGAATGGTTGCACCAGATAGATGATTCATTGCTCCGAGGTATGTTCCAAGCGACTTAATCACCACTTCCTGATTTCCGATGATTTCATCCACTGCATAAGCCGCAATTTTATCGACAGAACGCACAATGACGAGTGGAATCGTCTTGGACTTACGGTCGTTACGCGGGTACTGCAACTTGTCACACAGTCGGTAGAAAGGCACGATACGTCCATGATTCAAAATGGATTGCTGTCCCTGAATCATCTGAATCTCTTCCGGTTTAATGCGCACGATCTCCGCTACGTTGTACATTGGCAAAATCAATACCCTGCCAGATACATTCACCAGAAGCCCTTTGATAATGGCTAAGGTGAGCGGTAACCTAATCGTAAATGTCGTTCCGATACCAACCTCTGTATCAATATCTATGATGCCATTCAACCTTCCGATCTGGCTTCTTACGATGTCCATGCCAACACCTCGGCCAGATACATCACTAACGGTTGAAGCCGTAGAGAACCCTGGTTCAAAAATCAGATGAACGGCTTCCTGTTGATTTAAACGAGCCGCTTGCTCTTCAGTTATAATGCCTTTTTTCAATGCGGAAGCTTTAATTTTCTCCCCATCAATACCCTTGCCATCATCAGAGAAACGTATGACCACATGATTTTCCTCGTGGTATGAGGTCAGTTTGATTCGTCCTTTGGCAGGCTTGTTCTGTTGGGCCCGAACCTCAGCACTCTCAATGCCATGATCTGCACTGTTCCGAATTAGATGGATTAACGGATCACTGAGTTCTTCGATAATCATGCGATCCAGCTCAGTCTCTCCGCCTTTAATGACCAGCTCAATATCTTTGCCCAGCTTCTGCGACAAATC
This sequence comes from Paenibacillus sp. NN59, assembly GCF_057597225.1. Lineage (NCBI taxonomy): Bacteria > Bacillati > Bacillota > Bacilli > Caryophanales > Paenibacillaceae > Paenibacillus > Paenibacillus sp. NN59. The sequence continues at coordinate 3,910,323 of NZ_CP199678.1, forward strand.
CCGAACCAGCCTCGGGAACCGGTTCAACAATTGATCAATAGGCAACATCCGCGTCTTCATAACTCCGTCCTGCAGTTCCTTAATGACTCTACCCATATGGTCGGACACTCCACCAATACTTTGAATCACTGGGGAGGGCTCCTTACGGGCACCAGTACGGCTCAAATCAGCAAGAGAGGTCTGATCAATAAGCAGCTCACCGACGAGGTTCATCAAATGATCCAGTCGCTCCACACTTACGCGAACCGTAGGCTGGGTTGACTTCATCTTATCTTCATGAAGAGGCACTGACGTGTCGCTTTTTTCTTTTCCAACTGTCATTTCAGTCTCTATTAATTCAGATGTTACAGCAACCTCTTCTGTCGCCAAAATATATGGACCGACATCCACGCTCCGAATATCCGAATCTCCGGATAACGCACTCTCAATCTGAGCTTGATCCAGAGAAGATGCTGTAACGATCACAAACTCGTTATAGTGCGCTTCTCCCAGTTCCTCATCAAGACCCTGCTTTTCAATGGATGTCGCTAGTACACTGCCACATACATCTTCAACCCGTTTGCACAAAATATGATATCTAGCTGCTTTCATCAAACAATCTGAGCTTAATACAATGCGAATGGAAAAAATCTGCTGACCTGGTTCAAGTACTTCATCGAACAGATTCGACTCCACAGACTGTAGAACGGGTGACTTAGTCTGCTGAGCCAAGGCCGGTTGATGAATCATGTCTTGTATTTCTTTAACCACTGCACGGAAATCAGTAAAACTTTCGCCTTGCACGTATTGATCCCTAAGCACTCTCATGGCATCCAACGAACGAAAAAGGGTGTCAACGAGTTGTGCGGTAATTTCCGGTTTCTTGGATCGCACCCATTCCAATGCATACTCCACTTCATGTGTCAGATCACTTAATTCACGAAAATCCATAGTCGAAGCCGAGCCCTTAATCGTATGAGCCGCCCGAAATAAGGTCTGCACAAGTTCCACAGAAGGTGAAAGCTCAAGTGCAAGCAAGGACTGATCCATCCGTTCCAACTGATCATTCAGTTCTTCGATAAATATGTCGCGATAGGCGGACAAATCCATCATTGGTGCATTCCCTCCTAACCGCCCAATATTTCATCCAGTTTCAATATACCAACCAGACTGTCTCCCTGTTGGCCTACACCCTGAAAAAATATCTCAAGGTTGCGTCCATGACCTCCAGTAGGCGGATGTATTTCCGAATAAGTTGTGACTTTGCTGACTCGATCTACAATCAAACCGATATACTCATCTTGATAACGTACCACAATGATTCGGGTCGCCCGGGTTGCCGATTCGTCTGGCATGCCAAGCAAATTGCGCAGGCTCATGACGCAGACAACTTTACCACGTAGGTTCATGACTCCTTTGATTTCGGTACGACTAAACGGAATATCGGTAATACTTTGCATTTTTATAATTTCATGAATTTCTTCGATTCGAATGGCACAGGTCTCTGCGCCGACAGACAGTTCGATATATTGTTCTTTCTGAAGTGAAGACATTCGTTTCACCCTCAATTCGTTATTATGACTGTGTTTTGAAAGCAGACGCAGATACAGACAATTCTTCAGCAAGGTGTGCGAGCGATTGACAAGTTGCAGCCGTTTCTTCCGATGCCGCCGCAGATTCCTCACTGGATGCAGAGATCGACTCTACCGAGCTCATCACCTCCGCAGCTTGTGCAGCCTCTTCTTCACACGCAGCCGCGATTTCATTGACTTTCTGGGAAGAATTATTCACCATCTCAATGATCTGATCAAAGGCTTGTCCTGTTTTGGATGATTGTTCCACACTATCCGAAACGGCTTGTACGCTTTGTCTCGTATTCTCCTGCATCACTTTGATAATCGTAGTGATTTCTTTGGTCGCTTCGCCACTGCGTTCAGCAAGCTTGCGAACTTCATCAGCTACAACAGCAAATCCTCTTCCTTGCTCTCCTGCACGGGCTGCTTCAATCGCCGCATTTAACGCAAGCAAGTTTGTCTGCTCCGCGATGTCGTCAATAACTTCGATAATGTCGCCAATTTTGCGTGAATCTTCTTCGAGCTTCGCCATTTTCATATTCACGGCTTGCATACCTTCCAAGGAAGTCTGAACAACATGACCGCCTTCACGCGCTGTTTTCACCGTATCATTAGATAACTCGGCAGCTTCTTCAGCACTTGCAGCTACAGAGTTGATCGCCAGAGACAACTCTTTAAACAATTCGGAGATGTTTGCTGCTTCACTCGATTGACTTGTGCTTGTACTAGCAATTTCCTGTGTGCTTGCCGAGATTTGTTCAGACGATGCTGCAACGCTCTGTGAATTCATGACAATGTTATTAATTAATTCTCGCAGATTGTCTACCATGCGATTAAGCGCAAAGGCCAGTTGCCCAACCTCGTCTTTTGAGGAGATATCAGACTTGAGGGTAAGGTTTCCGTTAGAAACTTCTGTAGCTAGACCTAGCATAGCCATTAGAGGTCTGGAGATGGAACGGGAGATCACAAATCCAATGATAATACTAAAAATAATCGAACCAATGACCAAAACAACGGTAACTGAGAATGCACTTGTGTACGCTGCTTCCGACTTTGAATTGTTCTGTTCCGCCAGTTTAACGTTCAGATCCACCATTTCACCCATCGTAGCGAGGGCTTCATCACCAGGCGGTTTGAGTGTGTCTTTCAAGAAAACGATAAATCCTTGATCGTCATCACTTTTTGCCAGCTCTATACCTTGCTCAAAGATTCGCATGTAATTTGAGTACTGTGTATCGAATTTGCTAAGGAGCTCAGTTTCTTCGGGGGTCGTTGCCAGAGGACGATAGCCTTCAATTTGACTCTCGATGTTACCTTTAATGGTATTAATATTATCGACAATGCGAGTTTGCTCTGTGGCATTTTTCTCAAAGTTGAGATCACGAATGTTAACCCGCATCCTCTGGTAATTCATTTGTGCTCCGCTCAATTCTTTTACTGAAATCAGATTGCTGTTATACATTTCTTTCATGTGCTCATTGGTACTTCTAAGTGTCGTGATTGAATACACTCCCAGAATCGCAAGAATCAGAGATACTACCAAAAATGCTGAGATAATCTTTGTTGCTGTTTTCAAGTTGCCAAACCACTTCATTTTATCTCCCCCTAAGTTTCTTCGTGTCTAGTTATGTAAATAAAGTTTGCTAATCCATTCTATGGATCGCTCTCCAGACAACATACGATGTATTTCGACAGAAATATTAGAAAACTGAATAGATAAATTTTATTTTTGCAAACTTTCGTTTTTATGTAAAATTTTTATGATAAATAAGACTCTTGTGTTTATATTATTAAATACTATTAATCTAAATTTAATAGAATAAACATTCATATTAACGAAATTTATATATACATTTTTGTACATATCTCTTTTTTTGATGATGGACGATCAATGTTATCTTTTTTACTTGGACCTATATGTTAGTTCATAGTTCTTTGGACTAATTCATATGATAACTATATCGAGATAGTTCTACTCACCTGTTCAAAACATCTAATAAATACGACTTAAGACTAATAATAAAATTAAAATACATGATTCAATTGAACTAAAAAAACAATCAAATTCACTATACAGGAGTTTGATTGTTTTCTAGATTCATATGCAATTTTTTAGCAATTTCTGAACAATAAACTCAAATCCATCCACTATCATTCATATTAATAAATCTGCTCTAGCTCTGCTAGACGATTTTTAATTCGCTGTGGAATAAGTTCAAACAGCTTGTCCCATGTCATAAACATCTCCGGTTTCAACAAATACTCTTCAAACTGCATCGAGGGTACAAATGCTTTGGTTTGCAGATATTTTTTGACACGGGCATCGATCTGTTCACTGGTTTGGAAAAACGGTTCAAACATTTCATTTACAAGCAAGCCATCACATCCTGCCTGGGCGCCTGCTACACTATACAGATTGGGCAACAATTCAAATACAATCGGCAATGGTGAAAAGGCGTGTTTCCCCGGCTGGGAGTAAAGGCAAACATGATGACCAACCAGATTAACTCTATCTTTTAACAGCCCTCTTAATACTCTCCCATGAAAGCTGGCTTCGCAATCCACGACTTCTCCATCATGTCCCACATACACCCATACATGCTCCAGCTCATAGAGATGTCCGATCTCGTAATCCCACCATATCGCATATTCGATAACATACTTTACTGCTTCAGAAGGAAACTGCAGCTCTCTACGAAAAGAAGGAGACGGCCCAGAATGCTCAAGCACGGACACGCCAACGAAATCCGGATAAAAAGGCTCATTCTGATCAAACATGATTACTGGTGCATAACTTAATGCTGTTTCCAGCCATTCATTTTTAGCAATAGTCATAGAAGAATCCTCCATTTTCATTGTTGTTACTCCTATAGTAACAGAGAGAGGGTGAATGGCGTCAACTTATGTAAATGTAAAAACCTGCAACCGAATATACGCAGTTGCAGGTTAGGGAATAATATTCAATTAAGACAGGTTAAACAGCCCGGATGATTTCGGTTATTAACGTTATTCCCTTGGCGCCTTAGAAGCCTTGGAAGCTTGAACGGAGGTATCCGAAACGTCTGTTCCACAACCAATATTAGGGCCAAGAATGGCATCATTCTGGATGGACGCAACCGCTTTGGCATAAGCTTCTTCATCCAGACAATATGCACGGTGAGCAACCTCCGGCGGTGTAGCCGCAAGAAAATCTGCCCCAAATACAATATCCGGTGTCGGTTGATCAAATATGGTCAGCACATATACGCCATCGGTCTCCGCAACAAACCAATGAAACCAGCCTTTTGGAAAAACAACCACTTGCCCCGGCTTCAAACGATACGTTATCCGTTCACGTGTGAACGGATTGAACACGGAAGCTGTAATCTCACCGCTGATTACCACGACCATCTCGGTTACATTGGGGTGCCAGTGGGGTTGCACAATAATCCCTTTACTCAGATAGACATTAAAAAAACCATTCTCAATCGTTGGCAACTGCTCTCCAAATAACTGAGTGACGTAGTTGCTTGAATCTCTCCGGTAATTCACCACAGCATTGGAATCAGCAGCAAGCGGAACATTGGGGGATTTCAAGATCGGATTGATCATCGGTTATATTCTCCTCCTTGGGCAAACATCTCGTTGTTGTACTGTATGCTGGGACATCATGAGATAATACTGCACTCAAGCTCTGGCGTATAACTAAGTCAAACTGTGCGTGCTGCGGATAAGAAGAACGTGGGCTGTGCTTGCCTTGAATTGGAAGTTTGTGAGGCTTAGATGATATAATTCTGATAACGAATTGGGCTTCATTTTTTTCCAATGTACTCTTTATATGTTGAGAGGAGTTTATTATGTTTCCATCTATCGGGGATATATACTGCAGCTTTAATGAGCAAATGCAACAATATACGGCCTGTCAGATCACTGCTTTGAAAGAAACAGAAGATAAAAAACCACGTCAACTAGCCGCGATTCTGCAATTGAACTGGTCTGGAGATCAGCTCCCAACGGAATCCGAGCTTGACGTGATGAAACCACTGATCTGCAATTTCTTTTTTTGGAATGGTACCTTAGAGCATAACTATGTAAAAGCGGATGTTCCTGTATCCTATATTTTAGTCGGCAACCGACCTCCCCTAATTACCGAAGAATCACGAAGTTACAGTTCGGGTTGGCCGGCCGGAGAAAGCCTGTATCGTCAGCGGCAATGGGAACTCATCAATGAAAGCCGCAGAACTCTTTTTAAGCAGGCAGCTCATGACCACAGTGACATCACCGCCCGCGGGATTAAAATGCGACGTAACACCAGCACGATTCGTAACTTTATTCCAACTTCAGCTGACGATGTAGCTGAACTTGAGGCACTTCCGTGTCTGACTCATATCGAGATGAATGGGTACCACGAGGCTATCATTCCTTTTCTGAAGGAGAATCCCTTCGTTTATGAACTTCATGTACAGAACCACGGGCAACGTATACTGAATTTCAGTCAAACGCATTTGACCCGGCTTGTTGTGGATGCTAGCGGGATGGAAAAGATTATACTAAATGACATGATGGATTTCCTAAGTCTCACTGGCGAGATCAGTCCAGGTCTTCTTATTGATACTACTGGAGACGGACATCGGCTGACCTTAAGTATAGCGGAAATTTTTCCGGAAATTCGCGGTCTTTCTCGTCTAAGTAGCCTTCAATTGTACAAAATCAAGGAGCTTGATATTGAATCTGTCGTTCAAGCATATCCTGAACTTTCCGAATTACGCTTGTGGGGTAAACCCGGCACAGTATCCGGTATTCATTCCATTCAACATTTAAAGTCCTTGCAAATGTTCAGCACGAATGATCTATTTGGTTTTGAGGGAGATCAATTTCCAAGTCCCGAGCAACTTCCTGAATTACATACGCTTTGGATGAGCAGTCTCCCGGCAGAAGCAGCCAAGTCGATCAAAACCCGATATAAAAAAGTTGCCGAAACCCGAATCGATCTCGATATCACTCAGCCTCGTAAACCGGAATGGCTCGCTGAAAATCTGAACAATCCATTTCGGGATTGGGACGGAAGGGAACAGATCAAGGCAGTACATGCCAAAAAAGCCGCGCAGTTGTATAAACAATCTCTGAAGCGGATTCGTGAATTGAGCCAGAGAAATGATTATGAAGACACACTCTCCGATCAGCTCATTTCTTTCACTCAGGAGTATACACAGACGTTTAATCAAATGGATGGCATATCGGAATGGATTGAGACGATTGAGCGTGAAGAGATTGCTACGGCGCTTGCAGATTTGATCGATCAACTAGAGGATCAGTTGAAAACAACCCAGTCAGGTTCCTTCAAGATTGATCGGGAGCAGTTATACGAAGTCTTCGATCGGACTAGAGACTTTTAGAGCAGATTATAAAAAGAAGACCACAGCCTATCCCCTATTCAAAGGGACAAAGCTGTGGTTCTCTTTATATTTATTCTACTGATTTATGAAGCTTCAACCGTTGTTCCACAGTACTCACAATCCGTGAACTGTTTCCGATACACCTTTACCTTCGCCCCGCACCCCGAGCAGGTCACTGAAACTTGCCTTGGTGCTTCTTCAACCTTCTCTTCAACCTTTCCTTCTTCGTCTTTAGCATACTTGTCGCTGTTTATATTTATCTCTGTGTAGCTATATGACTGGTTATTTGTATAATGCACCGTATTACTATTGTAACTTGAGTAACCATTTCCAATTTCTTGGGGCCGATAAGTATTTTCTAGTGCCGGATCTGAATCTCTCCCATAGTCCCCTCCATAAAATTGTTTTTGAGGAACCTTTTTTCTTTGGAGTAATTTAATCGCTGAAAATATAAAAATAAATTCTAATACAAGGAGACACATAAAGATAAAAGGCTCACTCTTGATTTGTTTGTGATTACCTGCATTAAAAAAGGCAATAGGCATACCAATTGCATAGATCAAAAATATCAGTCCAAAAAACGCTCTGATCATGATAATTCCTCCAAAGAACACTCTGTAAGCACTCAAATAATCTATCACAAGTCTTCATTCTTAAGCTTCAAGCAAGTCAGTGAAACTACGAAGTTCTTACCGTTGTCCCACAATACTCACAATTTGCCGAAGAATTAGGATATACCTCTACCTTAGCTCCACATCCAGAGCAATTTATCGAAACCGGCTCTTTTTGCTGGGTATGGTTTTTATCAAGGTACACATCCTTATAATGTTCTTTAACACTAGTCGGATGTTGATCATTACGAGCCGATTTAGAACGAGACTTAGGTCGACCACACATTTTTATTCCCGTAACCAATACAATAACACCAGGAATAAAAAGTACGATTAAACTAAACAAGGCTAGACCAGCTTCATCCGCCATCATCATTAATGAGAATAGAATGGTTATAAACGAGATGATGATTAAAATAATTCCAAAAAACCTCTTCACTTGCTTCTCCCCCTAAAACATGGTTAAGATTTGAGCGAAAGAATCTGTTGATTTCTTTCTTTTAGACGAGACATCAATCGGGATAATTGCATAGCCACACGTTCACTATTTACTACTTCTCCTGCCTCATACTGAGTAGACAGTTCTTCTCTCAACAATTCAATATCTATAAGAATCTGACGATCATTATACTGCACGGCAGCTGGAGCGATTGGATCGCTATATTTAACCAGCTCAATGATGGCTTCTACTGACTTCCTGTCCTTTTCCACATTCAACATTGGATGTCTATCCATCATATCAAGCAACTGATACATGGCGTTCTCAATTGATTTCCAGTCGTTAATATTCAATTGCTCGTTGGCTTCATGCTCACTTCCTGATCGAATATAGATCATTAAAATAGCGCACAAAATGAAAGCAAGAGCCGCAGTGATTACATGTAACAAAACAAACCAGCGCAGTGCATAATCTGCGAAACCTACGAATAACGCATAAAAAATGACACACCCCAGATAAATGATTAATACAATGCCTATAGCTGTGTAACCTGGGACAAAACGTTTAAAGCGATCCATATTTTGCATCACATGACGCGCATAAATCCACAAAGTCGTCATCGCAACGTACGATGCGGCAAGATTGATCCAGAATGGAAATGATAGAATATCGTTGCTAAACATCGTAAATGAGATGATCGAATTTAAAATTAAACAGACAAGATAGATTACATCTAGAATAAAAATGTTGCTCCGTTTCACCATCACTAAGCCTGCCCCCCTTCTTGCAGATTATTTCCGCAATCGAGACAGAATTTCTGACCAGGTTGTACTTCATGTTGACATTGATTACACTTCAACGTTAAACCTGTACCACAGTTTCCACAAAATTTAGTGTGAGGCCCATTCATGTGGTTGCAATTAGGACATGGCCTTGGCATCGGCTCGTGACACTTCACGCATTCAGACGCATTCTCCGCATTATCAGCCCCACATGAAGGACAAGCATAATATTTGTCACCGCAGTTCGGACAAAACTTAGTTCCTTTCTCCATCGTGTGACCACAATTATTACAGTCCGTCGTTGCAGATTTTTCAGCTAATGATTTGCCGCATTTACTGCAAAAAGAGCTCTGTTCCTGATTCGGATGTTGACAATGCCCGCACAAGCGTACGGCAGGCGTTTCTGTTGTTGTAGACATGACTTTGGACATTTCAGACATTCCGCTACTAAACGAACCTCCCAAGCCAACGCCCATGCCCATACCAAGACCTGCGCCCATAATATCAGACTGCATGCTTCCTTCATTCTTGGCTGCACCTTCAAGCGTGTCGAATGAGCGTTCCTGCTGATAGGTGTATCCAATGATATCCATTTCCGCTTTGCGCGCGAGTGCTTCCCGTAATCGAATGACCGATGGGTCTTCTTCGGGCAAATTGACATTATGAATGTATAGATTGATAAGTTCAATTCCAAACTCGTCAAATGTAGAAGCGATGTTGTCCGCAAAGTGTCGTGATATTTCAGCGATATAGGCATTAATTTCTAACACACTTACTTTTCTATGTATTAAATAGGAAGATAGCATCGAATTGATATTCATCGTAATTAATCCACGGAAGTAGTTCACCATATTGAGCTGATTAAACTCTGGCAGTGTTCCTACAAGTTTAACTAAAAATTTTCGTGAATCTGAGATTTTCATGCCCATTTGTCCAAAAGCTCTAACAGGCACAATAATATTATATTTCGGGTCCTGAACCTGAATCGGATTCGCAGTTCCCCACTTGACGTCCATAGCACTTACTTGATTCACATACCAGACTTCTGCAGCAAAAGGAGACTTTCCTCCGAATGGAAGGTTAATAAGTCGGTTTAGTATCGGGATGTTCGCTGTACTTAACGTGTGCCTGCCTGGCCCGAACAGATCAAGGGCCCTTCCATCCTTAAAGAGTATAGCCTGTTGAGATTGATTTACAATTAACTGAGTCCAAGTTCCCAATTCAGTCTCCGGATGTTTCCAGGCAAACACGTCGGGCGAACCGTCATACTTGATTACATCAATAATAGCCATATTCTATTCCTCACTTTAGCTTAAAATACTAGATTTCAACATCTATGATCCCAACCAACACAATCATAAGATATATTAATATTCGTCAATTATCGTGTTTTTTCATGTTTAGGCATTGCTATTTTACCATTTCTAACCTTCTTACGCACTAGTATAGTTCATATTTCATGAGATATTTTTCCTATTTAGGCACCACTTTGAGAAAACTCAAAAACCTCTTGCAATCGCAACCGCGTTATGCAAGAGGTTTCACAAATCAAGACACCACTGTTTCTAATTCAAAAGCCGTTCAATGTAAACCTCAGGTTCGTCCAAAAATTGTTCAAACGTGCATAATGTGCCCTGTTCCTGATGTTCAATATCGGCATAACCTATCATCTTTTTGCTTGGATTCCAGACGATGAGCATATGAGAGTACTGATCCAGATCAGAGGATAAACGCAATAGCTTCTGCCTGCCCATCTTCATCTCCACCGTATCTGTCAACGAAAAGAATTCAATATAACCAACGCCAGCGGGACAGCTTGGCATGTCTATTCGGCGTGAACCTTCGGTCAGAAAACGGATTAACGTTTCCGGAAGCTTGTAAGGTTTTAATGCATGCAGTTTATTGCTCAGATTATGGAACTCCTCAGGCTCGTGTGATTTCAAGTATTCAGCCATTTCATTATTTTTCTGACTGACCGCAATCGTGTAGGCCCGCTCCCCATCCTTCTCCTGCAACGTCACATCCGCACCTTGTTCCACCAAATATTTGACCATTCGCATACTGTTCTGCCGTGCAGCTACGGTGAGCGGTGTCGCTTTGTACGGATAAACCATATCCGGCTCGTTGTAGTTGATGTCCACACCCTCATTCAGCAGGTATTGAACCGTTTTCATATCATGATCCGATACTGCTTTTCGTAACGTTTTGCCGCCATATTTGCGGATGTCCAACCCAAGGTCGTTCAACACCGTAATATTCTTTTTGTTCCCGTAGTATGCCTCATCGTATGCACTTGATTTCAACCGGCTTACTCCATTCAATTTGGCTCCTTGCTCAACTAAATAACGGATCACATCTGCTCCACCGTAGCGCGCCGCATATAAAATGGCTGGATGATCTTTGGCATTGATCTTGGCTCCTCGCTCCACAAGAAGTCTGACCACCTTCGACTGATTACAGATCAATGCCAGATCAAGCGGACGAAGCGTAATGTTTGAGCTTATTGCTATTTTTTCTTCCAAATCCATACCTTGCTGTATATATGCTTCAACACGGGCAACATCTCCTTGGTAGATTGCGAGGGCTGGATCAGGTAACGTTTTGAACGTGCCTTGATTACCGATTTTGTACATAAGTTTGGCCTCCTCTGCAATGAAATAATGAAATTGATGTTTGTTGAGCTACCCAAATGAATATGCTAACATAGTGGGCAACCCTTCGGAATCTACATACTAAATACATAACGAACACAGAAAGGACACTATGAATTCCCTAAACCTTCATCATACATTGCAACAGATCATTCCACCGCTGGATCTCAGAAGCTGTCTGGTCAGTGTACGCGGGGAGATCGTTTACAAGCATTTTCGGAACACACAGGCTGAGACAGATATCGCCAAAATCAATTCATGTACCAAGAGCATCATCTCTGCGCTCATCTGTATCGCCATGGATCAAGGGCTACTGCCCGAGGCAGGCACGCCCATATCTACCTTTTTCCCGCAGCTTACTTCTGATCCTGATCCACGTAAACCAGCAATTACCCTAGAGCAACTGCTTACAATGACAGCCGGATTTAACTGGGACGAGTTCGGCGGACAAAATTCGTTTCCACGGATGACACGTACGGATCATTGGATCAACTTTGCTTTAGAACAACGTTTGCGACATGAACCCGGCACACATATGGAATACAATTCGGGAGTTTCCCAGATTCTATCTTCAATATTAATGCAACATGTAGGCATGAGTGTAGCAGCGTATGCCGAGCGTTATTTATTTGGCCCACTTGGCATTCAAGATTATGAATGGGAGCAAGATCCCCAAGGTGTACACACGGGTGGATTTGGCCTGAGATTGCTACCAACCGACTTGCTCAGATTCGGACAACTCTACCTTCAGGAAGGGAATTGGGAAGGAAAACAGCTTATTTCCAGCCAACTCGTCAAACGCTCAACGCAACCCTTCATCACGGTCCCTCCACCAAACCATGGCAGTTACGGATGGCACTGGTGGGTGGATCAATATGCAGATCAACATCTTGACGATAACTCGCTCCCCCAACACCGACCTACGCATTCAGAGCGTCTCAAATCACTAGATTATTACTACGCCAGAGGATTTGGAGGTCAGTATGTATATGTTGTTCCCGAGTTGGAACTTGTGACCGTGCTGACTAATGACAAACGCAAGAAGGAAAAGCCACCCATCGACGTATTCCCCAGATTCATTGTGCCTGAATTGTGGAAGCTAGCTACCTTTTCCGAATAAATTTACAATGATTCGAAGAGAGATATTTCAAACATATACCCTTGCCTGGATTGCGTGATCGTTAAGTGGAAGGGCAAGGGTACTCAGACATTAGGAATTAACCTGCTACGGCGTTCTCCCTTCTGTCCGTTTCAGGGCAATTGTCTACGATCCGATATTTTCCAACCTCAACTCTCCCTTTACACCATTGCTTCCTCTACAGCCAACGTTATAGGATAAGGCCCTGACTCCTGATTTGAAATAACCACAAGTTGAATCCCATGCTTGGGATACACGCCAGACATAAACGAAACACCTGGGTCAAAACCCATGACATGAGCCTTAAATATTTCTTTTTCACGTAACTCCAGCCATATCCCCAAACCATAAAATTCCTCGTCCTCATCGTGCGCGTAGGGTGTCAACAAATACCGTGTCATCTCCTCACCGAGCAACGTATACCCCAGCAGAGCATCCCAGAAACGAATCATATCTGGTGCGGTTACATAGGCTCCGCCATCTGCTCCACCTTGAACAGGGATCGAAAAAATATTACTAGTCCATGTCCCGTCGTCAGCATCGATATATCCAATAGCTGTGTTACGCGGAAGCTGATCTGTCAGGAAATAACCTGAATCTTGCATACCCGCACGTTTGAAAATATGTTCCTCCACATATGTTGTAAAGGCCAAGCCAGTGTATTGCTCCACAATGAGTCCGAGTACGATAAATGCCGCATTGTTATAATGAAATTTCTCACCAGGAGCAGACTTCATTGGCAGATGTTGAAACATAGCCAGAAAATCACTGAGCTGTCGCATCACATACACGGGCCTGTCTCTCCACAACGCTGAAAAATCATCCATCTCGTCCTCATCAAAATAATCCGGTACGCCAGAAGTATGGGTCAGCAACTGGTGCACTGTAATCTCTGAATCCCACGCCGGAAACGTAAGGTTTAGGACATCCTTTAATTTGGAATCTAACGTAAAATGTCCTTGCTCAATCAACTGACCTATACTTACAGCTGTGAAAACCTTACAGCCCGAAGCAATACCAAAACGTGTATTCACATCATTCAGAAGTTCATCACTGCGGTTCGCATACCCTCGCACCATCTGAAAAAGGGTCTCTCCCTCCTGTTTGCACAGCACAACACCCGAAAAATCTTTTTGTTCCATAACCTCTTTGACTTTTTCCCTGACTTTTGCTGCATCCAGCATATCGAAGCACCTACGCTTTCTTATCATTGGTTTGTAAACTTCGTTGATCTGGTCCAGACCCTCTCGCATTCAGCAAATAATATAACGTGAGATAGATAGTAAAAAGAAACGTTCCAAAGAACATACAAAACGCCAAGGAGGGCCGACTAACACTTTCGTTCATCAGCCTGATTAACAACTCGCGATTAGTCAATGCATCCCAGCTGTTTAACCGATAAACCCGTCCAAGCAGAACACCATAACTGCCAAGAGCTGTTCCACCCATTACAAATATCCATGACGCCGCACGTCCTAACCGATTATAGATGACTTCCTGAATCTGATACATTGATAGGAAGCCGATCAGCAGTCCTGTCCACACAAACATCAGCACAACCATCAGATCATACCAATAGTGAAACTCGGCAAGGCTTCCAGAGAAATACCTTGAACTCCTTGACGTCAGGTGAAGCAAATCCGTAACGATATACGAAGAGTTGGGGAAAAACAACAGCCACATCATCGCACTCGGTATCGCGATCCATATGGCTCCTTTCCATTTCAGACGGCCCAAACCATAGGTTAGGGATGAGAATACAAATGGAATCCAGCCCAAAAACAAATTCCAGATTAGGAAACGGAAATACCGCTGATTCAGCCAGTCGGCCGCTATGTAATACAACCCCAGCGTGACAACCGTAACTGCACTAAGAAAAACAAACATGTGCACATAATTTAGTTTTCTCAATACGTACAACCTCACTTGTGTTGAATTCAAAATCTACTTCATTCATGGCATATATTTACTATTTTTCAAATCTATTAGATCATACCATGTATAACTCTAGAATCAAATTTATGATAGAGAAACTAAAGTAGATTAGACGGTATATAAAACAAAAAAAGCGACGGTCCTTTTTAAAAGGATCATGTCGCTTAAATAAGTAGTTACAGTTAAACATTTCATTACTATTATTAGTTCATAATTGCACAGTTGCCAGTTTGTTTGGATTGACAATGAGATACACGCCATGGATTCGCTTCCCTGAAGCATCCATTTCCAAACATAACACTTCAGTGACCTGCCCATCTTTCATTAAAGCGAGCTGAGGCTCGCCATTAATGAATGCAGGCTTCCACATTCTTTCTCTTAACGAACGTAGCACTCTAGGAGAGGTAAGGATGGCGAGCACACCTTTATGCACATGCATTGTTCGCATAATCGTGCGTGCTACGCCACCGCCATCCGCTGTGAACACAGGCTGATCTGTCAACAGCTCCAGCATAGCTGAAACGTCATGTGCTAGAAATGCCGTGGTGAAACGGCTAAGCACTTCTTTTTTAGTTTTCCAATTGGCGCTCGCTTGCTCTATCACTGGAAGTTGTTCAGGTAAATTTCGTCTGGCACGACTGTAAATCTGTCGACAGTTGCTTTCTGTTTTCCCCAGCCATCCCGCAATCTCCGAATAGTCATGCTCAAACGCTTCGCGTAGCACAAAAACAGCCCGTTCCACGGGTGACAGACGTTCAAGCATAACCAGATAGGCGTACGAAATCATTTCTTTTTGCTGTATCGCTTCCTCTGGCGTATTAACTAATTCATGAACACCAAGCGGCTCGGGAAGCCATTCCCCGACATAATGCTCCCTCTGGTTGCGAGCAGAGTTCAACAGATTCAAACAGCGGTTCACGATAAGTTTTCCAATGTAAGACTTGGGTTGGTGAATAAGCTGATTCCTCAACTTTTGAAGTTCTGCGAAGCAGTCCTGAACGATATCTTCCGCCTCAGTCACACTGCCCAGCATTCGATATGCGATCGCGAAGGCATAATTCTTATACTGTTTATACAATGCACCAACATCCAGAGAAGACGGTTCCGGCGTATACTTATGTTGATTAGAATCAGAATTAAGATTGGACTGCATAGGATCGCCTCCTCTGGCTTGGTTCGTTTATCGTTTATTTTTCTCGTTTATCATGTTAGTTAAAACATCCTGGGTACATGCCTGTCGTAATGGCAATCCGGTTCCAACTGTTGATTGAATTAATCGCCATAATCAAATTAACGATTTCCGTTTCGCTGAAGTGCTCACGAATTTTATTATATAGCTCAAGTGGAACCCCATGCTCCGATATTTGCGTCACAACCTCGGCCATCTCAAGCATAACACGTTGTTTCTCCGTAAATATAGGCACTTCATGCCACACACTGAGCAAAAGAATATGATCCCCATAATCGCCCAGCTTCATCAAGTCTTTAGCATGCATATCTATACAAAAGGCACAGCCATTGATCTGAGAGACACGAATTTTCAACAACTCATATAACACCTTATCTTCAAATTGCCCGGATACATATTGCTCCAACGCCATCATAGCTTTGAAAGCACCAGGGTTCGCCGCTCTGTAATTCATACGTAAATTCATATTCATTCTCCTCCATCATCTGCTCTCATTTGGTCTACATACTGAAGACAAATAACGTATGAAGTTTGTGACATCTCGCGAGAAAAAAGATTAAAAAAACAAAAAAGGCGCTCTGAATTGAACGCCCTTATCGTTATGATGCTTCATAATAAAGATTATCGTAATCATGCCAGATCTGCTTATCATAAAGCTCACGGTAATGAGAACAAAATACGAAATAGATTCGTACAAGAAGAGTAAATAGAGGAATATGATTCAATTTACGCCTTATTATCTGAGTTCAATTGCACCGGGATTTCGCTATAGTATGGGCATCCTGGTTCGTGGATAATACGCGGATCTACCCAAGTACCCCAATGTGGAAGACGATTCACATAAGGAGGCATATTTGGTTGCATATTTGGTTGCATATTAGGCTGTACATTCGGCTCGATGTTGGGTTGAATATTAGGCTGTAAGTTCGGTTGCATACTCGGTTGGGCAATATGTTCGATCTTTGGTTCGATCTTTGGTTCAATATTCGGTTTGATACTAGGTGGGATATTAACTGGTTGGATGTTTGGTTGAAGATTCGGTCCCACATTAGGCATGTGGTTGGATACAGGCGCGATCTGCGTTTTACAACCTTTTGGCGGGCCGATAATTACCGTTTTTTGAATGGGGGCCAATACTTCCTGCACTTTATGGTCATCCAGACAATAGGTGTGTGCCAGCACTTTCGCAGGAGTCAGTCGCAAAATATCAGAGCCGAAGATCGCTTCAGGCACAGGAGCATCAAAGATCGCGAGCAGATGTGTGTGATCTGCCGTCGCCACTTCATAGTGCCACCATCCTTGCGGTACGTTAGCGGTCTGCCCTGGTGTAATGGGGAAATGAAGCAGTTCATTCGTGAACGGGTTAATGAGGGAAACAACCGCCGCACCGCTGATGCAATAAACAAGCTCGGCTGCGTTCTGATGAATGTGAGGTTCGACGACATTGCCTGCACTCAGAAAAATATCCAATAAAGAGCTGTCGCCCAACGTATTGAGCTGTTTAACCGAAAGTGCATTAATGTAATTATGCTCATCTTTCTTGAAAAGCGGATTGTTGCTCAGATCATACGTAAACTGCGTAGTCGGTAAAGTGAAATCCATGTACGAGGTTGCCAAAATAAAACGCCTGCCCTTCGCTCTCGGTTTAGGTGGTACCCTATACCTCAGCGTATGCCTAGCGCCCAGATCGGTGAGCCCATTTCTACTGGGCTAAGTTGCTGTGTCAGCGAGTGAAGAATCCGCATAGGCTGATATCATCAATCCAGACATTGGAGGCTTGTGATATGTCATATGTTCCAGGTGCATCATCAACCCAGCAATCTGTAGGCTATCCTTATCCTTATTATCCGCCACCGCCACCCCCTTACCCTTATCCATACCCCTATCCTTATCCACCGGTAGTGCCATTTCCTCTTCCTTTTCCTATTGGGGGATTTGGACCATCGTGGCATGGTGGTTATCCAGGACATTATCCGGGATATCCGGGAGGCCCTCACGGCGGCGGTCCAGGAGGACACGGGGGCCATGGCGGACCGGGTGGGCCCGGAGGTCCCGGCGGATTTCATGGTCACCGTTTTTTCCAGTGGTAGAGCCTGAAGGCTTTACGTTTTAGCCAAAAGGCAGGAGCTATTCAAATTGCTCCTGCCTTTTGGTTATTTCATCTTTTTATATCCATCGTAGTTTACAACGAACATTCAGGGTTCTAGTATTCAATCCCATCCATTAGATTCAAATTGCGGATAGACATCCGGAGAAGCTCCGCAAACGATGATGTAACGTAATAAACAAAGTCTGGATCATGCACATACATAATAATCTGTCCGTATGTCCCCGCCTCTGCTGGATCAAAATCAAACATCAAGTAGAGCGAACCTCCAGCCATTGTGGCAAAAGGAATCCATGATTTATGGAACAAATACGGTTTGATCTCAGGATCTAACTGGCAAATCTCTTCATCACCGTAATGCTCCTCCAGCTTCTCGTCCACATCACAGAAATATTGTTTGGTCTCGACAATCTCCTCAAGTGACATTAGATAGAACGGTTGACAAGACCCCTGCTCTACATCCCCCGGGTACAACATATGCAGACCATAACCACTGCCATCCGTATGGCGGTAAAAAGCACGGAAATCAGAGGGTAGGCGAACCTCATACAGTTTCTCGAACTGATCCAGTTCTGCCTCGGATACACCTGACAATTGAAGATACGTGTCATACAATGACCGGATCTCTTCATCTTGTATTTTCCGGTCTAACAGATGGTTCAATTCTATCCGCAGATCATTGATAACCGTATCCACTCCAGACTTCATATCCCGTCACCTTCACCTTTCTGCACACTTCGGTCCAACACATATTGTTCATATCCCCAGAACGCCTCTTGTTCATCGCCGCCTTCAATCAGGATCATAACTGCATACGAGAACAGATTAAGCCATTCCTCCATCACTGCAACCTGCTCATCTGAGATGAGATGATTACTGCGAAGCATACCTTCCGGTTCTACAGCCCAAGTCCTCGCCAGATGAGTAATGCTCCATAGGCAAGCGATTACTTCCCGATCCAGTGCTGCATGCGAAAGATCTGGAGCGAGCGTGCGTAATATGCGCATTAATTCATGGAAGTTCTCTTCAATCAATTGACCGCGAAACGGACGTAAGCTACCGAGAAAGCCATGTTCCATTTTCGGATGATTCACATCATCGTGAGCAAAGGCGTGATATTTTAACAACACTATAGCCTCTTTACGTTCCACCCTCATCATCCTTTAGCAAAATCAAATTCATTCATTCAAGGCCTGCCAGTCTATGCTACCAGCGCAGCGGCTCCTGTTCACGCCATAATACGTAACGCTCCCGTTCACGCAACGTACCTGTGCCAATTCCGTATTCGTCCATCCGTTCCGAACCCAGATCAAGGATGTGCAACATACCGCCATATGTTCCCACAGCAAGCTGAGACTGCTCAGGTGACACAGCCAGAGAACAGATCGTTGAGCCCACAAAATGGCGCCATAGCTCTTGGCCTTCGCGGTTGGTGCAATACAAATAACCGTATGCATCACCAATCACCATGCCTGCCTCCATCTCAATCATGGTATAAACACGAGCATTCTCTTCAATAATAGGCCACTCTTCATCCTGTTTACGATCAGCAATGCTGTCTAGCGGAACTTGAATCGTTACTCCATTGTAGAAATGGCAGGCATTAAACCAGACAACTTGATTGTCCTGACTGAATGCCGCACAGTGCGGATAACTCGACTCCGGCTCCACCTGATACGTCTTGTTATTTTCCCGATCCAGCACCGTATGGCTACTCATCTGGCTTCCCCAGGCAATCCAGCGCTCCTCCGAAGATACTGCGGCATGTCCCATAGAAAGTTGAGTGTCCTCGTATTCGTACTCCTTAATCTCTGACACATCGGGATGAAGAATAATCACCTGTTCCTGCTCTATCAGATAGATGCCGTAACGGGATTGAAGCAGCAGCGCCTGTCCTTGATCCATGGGGATCAGCTTTTCAATCGTGTTCTCGGGATGTATCGTATCTGCCAGGGATTCAATTTCAGGCAATTGAGCTTTGATTCGATCTTTGATCTTGTCCCACGGGTAGTATGCGACTTGCTCTCCTTCCAGCTTGCGGTCTGGTTCACGAATGACGCGAATACCTTCATGACTCGCCAGAGCTACGTAAGCGCCGCCCGCTGAACAGCCTGCCATGGTGTAATCCGGACTACACCACCATCCCTGCTGATCCATCGTATATACCTGCCCGTTATTCGACAATACTCCTGTATTACAGAGCATCGTATCCTCATTCAAGTAACCTACAACTTGCACGGCCTGCATAGAATCCTGAAAATGATTGCTCAGCGGCCACGTCGCCGCAGGTAATTCTTCTCGAAGACGCTCCACCTCACCTTGAAGATTAGCCTGTTTCACCATTTTCATCACTTTGGAACTGAGCGAATGCCGGGCATCATCTGCCAGTTCAGATTCATCCGGATGCTCTCCCTGAAGCATTTTATGTACAAATGCATTTACATCCCTGGCATACCGCTTGCCTTCCTTACGCCACTGTTCTGCAATTTCTGTATCCAGCCAATCCATAAAATCCCCTCGCCCTCTGCTGCTCTCTATTCCAATGCAGTGCAATGATGTGCCTGCAATAACTGTTGTATCGCCTGCACCTGCTGCTGCGCTTCTTGCGCCTCCGTTGCATGATTATTTTTTTCATAAAATAAACCTATTTCGCGCTCACTCGCCATATTAAAACGAACATACCCGCCAATCATGGCGCTGAATAGCTTGCATGTATATTCATTATCAATGACCAGATCCCATGAAAAGTGCGACTCGCACAGATCTACCAGTTCTTTCATTGATGTTCCGTTCTCTTTTCCCGTAAAATGATAAAAAATATGTTGCTTCTCCTCGTTCCACGGTTCGAAATACGCTGGTCTGAACGGCTCGTCCCTGTTGTAATATCCGCAGTAGATACGATCAAGAATATCAGCGAAAGACGCCTCGTTCGATGGCCACACCGTAATCTGTTCATCATGCCGCGGGAGCCAAATTAGACCTTCCACATCTGCATGAATAACCAGGAAATCGCCGTCTACTGAACTTCCAATGCTAATGCACTCTTGCAATTGGGACTGGCTGATGACCGTTGCTTCCGTATGCTCCCAAAGATCATATGCTGCAAATGGTTTTAAAACTTCAGGATCCGGCCGCTGAATGTTCATCCAGCCTGAATAAGTTCCTTCTCCGTATTGTTGCAGCCAGCGCTGATAAGCCAAAGGCAGACGAACGGCGTGTCCTTGCTCCACTTGTTGCAACTCCTGATGAGAAACAGGCTTTAACATGTGAGACACGATATACATTCAGCATCAGCTCCTAACATTAGAATCATCAAATTCATAAGATGATGGATAGACAAAACACATTAGGCCAACTCTTCCTGTACGATTTCAGTCTCTACGCCTTTGCGATTACGAATGCGGATGGCAAAAGCATCATAACCATTACGCTTTACTTCATTGAAATGCACACGTTCACCTGTAATCAGCTCATACGTCCCATCTGCCTCCACATCCTCGCCAAACTCTTCATCCCATGGCACGTTGTAATATGCCGTCAGAAATACTTCAAATGTATCCTCACCCTCAACGTCAAGATAAGGACGAAGCGGCCTGTTGTTCAATTCTTCCTCGGGATACGTCTCACACACCATCGCATCGTAACCATGCTTCGCTGCATCAATAAGCAGATAGCGTTCTCCAGTAACCGAGTGTTCTGCATAAATCAACAATGGTGTCATATCATGCCACATAATCAGATCATCTTCATCCAGGTCACCATAATAAAAAATATGAAACTGATCATGTCCATCGCCGGTTTGTAATTTTCCTTGCCATTCCACTTCATGTGTTTTTTCTGCCGCCACGCTCTTTGTCAGCCCTTGCAGATATACAGGCCCATGCTCTACACCATACATATTCATCATTTTGCCTCCACTTTGTTCATTCGAATTGTGACAACCTTATGCTCATCATCCACGGTCAATTTTACATCAATGCCCAGCTTTTCACGAAACAACGCCGTAATATTCAGGTAAGGATCACGTGCGGCTTCCGTGCCGCGATTGCTAGACCGGCTCATGCCTTGATGAATGATAGACTTCACCAGCTTATCGTCCCCTTTACCCGTTTGTTCGTAGGTATAGATTATCTTTCCCTCACGGTCCAGCAGCGTGATTACCGTAACAAAGTCATTTGCATTGGTATATTTGTTTTCGCTTTGCACATACACATGATCGCTCTGCGAGTAATCGATTTGACCTGCTAAATACGGGTTGTTTCCACCCGGTTGAACTTCGTACTCCTTATAAGCCAATTGAAACAAATACTGTAGACCGCTCGTGTCAATACGGTAATACAGCTGGCGGTCGTCTCCTCGTTTGTCCATTGCTGTATATCCGTTGATCAGCGGCCATGTCTGATAAGATTTACCTTCGACATCCACAGCAACGGCGTAGCCTGATAACACCTTTTCTTTTTGAAATACACCATACGTCTCCATAATAAAATAAGCAGGTATGCACATCATGGCAAACACAAACAGAAAAACACTAAATTTAATTCGCTTATTCATCTTTTTTCCCCTGTTCCTGATGATAATCATTTATCTGAAGTTATGCTGCATCTTCGTTAACACGCGGGTTACAGCTTCCCTGTTCTTGGCCTCCTTGATGTAGACAGGGATACTGTGTGATGCAGTCTTCTGAGATCTGCCTCCATATTTCACACGTAAATCAGCCGATACATACTGCAGAAGATAATTGAGATGTTTCCGATTGACCGCCCAGATCTGTTTGCCTCGAATGTGGTCCAGAAAATAGAGTTCCAGACCAAAAAGCGGGTCCCTGCCCTTTTGAATTTCGTTGTAATAACCTCGACTGACCTGCCTTTTGTGCAGTGTAGCTCGATTGTTCGCCCCGCAGTGTGGACATGTAATATGGACTAGCGGATGAGGTGTCATCTTCTCATCTGTTACCAGCACCGTAAACCACCGCTCACATACTGTACAATATCCCTTAGCTGCATACTCGTAGTCAGCTTCTTTGACTGCATGAGCGTAGCACTGACTACATCTCCACTGCACTTTTCCATTAGAGCGTTCTATGTAAGCGTACCCGCCGCATTCTGGACATTTGACTTCAACTCGCTCTCCCCGGTAAAGCACAGAATAAAAGCTGTATTTGTATGCCCCTTCGTCTTCGAAACGTTTCACATTCACCCTCTCCTTTCATTGAACCTTACGCTGAAACAGTCGTTTATCCCACATTGTTCCAAATGAGCCGTTAATAAAATTATATGAAACTCTTAACCCAAGCACAACAAATGCTGGCGCATTGTCTAAAAATAACGCCCTTGGTCCTACACAAATGTGTGCTTCATCACACCGATGATCCCATCGATATCGTAATCTGGACTTAGGAGATTCCTGAAATATTACTTGCACAAGTTCGTTTTTGTGAAAATCATCACTTGCTAATTGAAAGGTTGTGAATCTATGCTCTCGTTTCCCAACATTTATAAATACACGCTGATCCTGACCATCTTTACTGCTGCACTCTCTCATTGCAGTTCGACAAGTCCAATTCAGCAGACCCAAAATGAAGAAGCCTTTTCAAGTACTGCACCCAGCCAGCCGCCCGTTGATCCGGTTATTCGCAGAGATGGCCAAACCGTATATATCGAAATGACCTCTCAAGTGACAGATATTGAAATTTCAAAAGGAGTCATCTATAACGCCTGGACGTTTAATGGAACGTCACCTGGCCCAGTCCTGCGTGTGAAGGAGGGCGACACGATCGTTTTTACGTTGAAAAATAAAGATACGCGCATGAATCACTCGATGGACATGCATGCCGTTCATGCTTCTCCGAGCAGTAAATTCATTGATGTCATGCCGGGGGAAGAAGGTACTTTCACTTATCCGGCCTCCAATCCCGGCGTATTTATGTATCACTGCGGTAGCAAACCAACCCTAGCTCACATTGCCAATGGCATGTACGGCATGATCATTGTTGAGCCCAAAGCAGGATATCCTTCGGATCACCTCGTTGATCGTTCGTATACCCTTGTGCAGAGCGAATGGTACAAAGAGCACGATTACAATTCTTTTGTTAACGGGGAACCCGAGTATGTTGTTTTTAATGGCAATACCTATACTCTGAAAGAACATCCGCTACTTGCCAAAGTAGGAGATACCGTTCGCATTTATGTTAGTAACGCTGGTCCAAATGAAGTCTCTTCCTTCCATGTCGTAGGGACGATTATGGATCGTGTATACAAGGACGGCAATCCAAGAAACATCGAGTATGGTATTCAGACCGTTATGCTACCTGCCAGCGGAGGAGCGGTTGTCGAGTTTACCGTCACTGAGGAAGGTGACTATCCCATCGTAACCCACCAATTCAAACATGTAGACAAAGGTGCTTCTGCCGTGCTCCGTGTCACGAAAGATGGTAAAAATCACGGTGGTAAGACCATGGCTCATTAAATATACAAAGAGGTGACTAAGAAATGATCTGTACCCATGGAAAAAACGATGCCTGTTTCACCAAAGTTTCGCTTTTTCAGCATCTGGACCCTGCGGACGCTACATTGCTGACCTCGCTTCTCCATACCCAAAAATATCATAAAGGAGAATATATCGTGCAAGAAGGTGAACGTTCAGACACCCTCTTTGTGATACATCAGGGCAGTGTAAAGCTCTCCAAGTATAATGAGAATGGCAAAGAACATATTATTCGCTTCCTGTTCTCCGGTGATTTTTTCGGACAGAATTCATTACTACATCAGACACCCCATCAATCGAATGCGGAGGTTCTTGAGACCTCGTCGATATGTTCTATCCGCAAAGAGGATTTCGACCAATTACTTGAGCATGATCCCAAACTTGCTTACCATTTCCTGCTTGCCATCACCCGTCTGCTCAATGAGACCGACGAGTGGAACAGCTCTCTCAGCGCTATGACGACGGAGCAAAAAATTGCAAAGCTTCTTCTCGATTTCCATACCCGGAATCATGCCAACCCTGAGATCCGACTGCCTGTTTTCAAAAAGGATATAGCCTTGCTCTTAGGAATTACTCCAGAGACGTTAAGCCGGAAATTAAACATGATGCAACATCAAATGCTGCTTCAAGTAAACGGCAATGAGATTCGGATTCTGCAGCTACAGGAGTTGAAAGATATGATCTCCTGATCGATTCGTCTGCTTGCATATGTAAACTATTTAACCCAGGTTGTGAGTATCGTCACAGTGAACGTCTGATTTACAGTATAAAGTGAATAACAAGAAAAGAATTTTCAGGAGGCTAACCTTATGACGACTACCGTTGTTAAATTGGACAAACAACTCATTATGCATAAAATGCAGGAGCTATGCTCCCTATTGTTACAGGATGAAGGCTACAAAGAGATGCGTGAGATGATCGACCAATTTGCCGCAGATGAACAAGCGACAGAGCAGTATGAACGCTTCATGGAGAAACATCAGGCCCTTGAAGAGAAAGAACGTCAAAATATTGAGTTGCTCGAATCCGAGATTAAAATCTACGAAGAGGAAGAACGTGCGCTTTACGATCATCCGCTGATTCGCAGATTTATCTATGCACAGCGTGAGTTCAGCCAATTGCATCAGCAGATCAGCAACTATTTTACAAAATCCGTTGAATTGAATCGGCTACCAGAAGCCAAAGAACTAGGTAAAGAAGCCTGTGGTTGCGGTGGAAGCTGCTCGGGTCATTAATTTCAATATAAAGTTGAAACTTCATCATCAATCTATAAGAAAAGAGTATCCCATTCAGAATTGAACTGATTAGGATACTCTTTTGCTTTGATAGATTCAGACTTCGGTTTGATGCGATAAGAGTTTTATATGATGTTTCAGAGTACACCCAAACTAAATATCCAGCAGCAAGGACACCAGCAGTCCCATCGATGCGATCAATCCTACCACAGGCCCTCCTTCTTCAAAAGCCTCAGGCATCATCGTTGAACAAAGCATAGCTATGATACCCCCTCCGGCAAAAGCGCCAATCGCTGCTCCGATCTCTTTCGGAAGCTGTTCCAGAAATAGATACCCGCCCATTGCGGCAAGAGCAGAGATCAGCAATACACCAAGCCACATCAGTAGAATTTTGCCTTTGCTATATTTGCTATTTTTCAGTCCTGCCGTACTGGACAACCCTTCAGGAATATTGCTGACAAAGATCGATACCACCAGCACCACACTGACACCTTTACCTGCTAGCAAACTGGCACCCAGCATGATCGATTCGGGAATGGCATCCATCACTGTGCCTGCAAATATGCCGAGTCCACTTTGCTGGCTTGAATCTTTTTTGCTGGAACGTTTCCGATCGGACCCGCCTTTGGCCGAGATGAGCCAATCAAACAAGGTATACACCACAGCTCCTGCGGTAAAACCGACAGCAGTTGGCAACATGCCTCCATCATTCAATGCATCTCCAAGAAGCTCAAACGTTGCTGCACCAATCAGCGTGCCTGTTCCAAAAGCCATAATCCAACCGATAACCCTTTTCGGAATCTTCATGAATAATGCGGCAAGAGCACCAATTACAACCGCTGAGGCGGAGATGCCGCCCCACATCAATGCAGTCCACATTCGGGTAGGCCCTCCCTTTTTCCAGATCGTTTTATCTCCCATTAACCCGGCGTGACAGATTAAAAACAATCACCTGTTTCAATAGATTCTATTTTCAGACTGCGCTGTATGCTAAAGTAAGCAGCCCCGTCAGGAGCTGCCTCATGTCATGCCGTATCTTGTAATCTGATCTGTTTCCGCTAACCCGCCAGCTTACTCGGCATCCGGATAAGGATTGATCTTCTGGATCGTTCCGTCTTCGTTGTATTTCAACTCGGAATATTTAACGCAGCGCTTATGGTTGACGCCTTCCGACAGGGAGCTGTCGTGATAGAACAGATACCACTTGTCTTCGACTTGCACAATGGAATGGTGGGTTGTCCAGCCGATAACTGGAGAGAGAATCTCACCCTTGAATGTGAACGGCCCCATCGGGTTCTTGCCGATCGCATATACGAGCTTATGCGTGCTTCCTGTAGAGTAGGACAGGTAGTAATAGCCGTTATATTTATGCATCCATGGGCCTTCAAAATATCTCCGTTCCTCATCCCCAGCCAGAATTGGATTCCCATCTTCATCCACAATGGATATCTCGACAGGTTTATCCTGGAAGGACAGCATGTCGTCGCTGAGCAGGGCAACTTGTGGTCCAAGCGCCGGCTGGTCAGGAGCCGGTCCTTCTGCATCTGGTACGAAGCTTCCGGTCTGCCATTTTTCCAGCTGGCCGCCCCAGAGTCCGCCGAAATAGATGTATGACTGATTGTCATCATCCACCAGTACGGCCGGATCGATACTGAAGCTGCCTTCCATGTAATTCGGCTGCGGCGTGAACGGCCCTGCCGGAGACTCTGATGTTGCCACACCCAGACGGAAGATGTCGTCATGATCACGTGCCGGGAAGAACAGGTAATAGGTATTGTTCTTATAAGCAGCATCCGGAGCCCAGAGCTGCTTGGAAGCCCACGGAATATCTCTCAGATGCAACGCTTCGCCGTGATCGACGACCGGGGAATCGAAGTTGTCCATCGAGAGCACATGATAGTCTTCCATTTTATACTGGTCACCGTTATCGTTGCTCGGCTCGTCATGATCGAGGTCATGGGAAGGATAGATATAGATTTTGCCCTCGTAGACATGGGCGGACGGGTCCGCAGTGAAGATGTGGGTTACAAGCGGCTGGTGGGGCTTAGGTAAATGTTGTTGGTTCATAAGGCATCTCCTTTGGTATTGGAATAATAGAATCCTTCATAAATAAGTAGGACTAGCGTTCTTTATACCGTTGCCCGAGGCGTGAAGTTCAGAACTAAGACTGTCTCCATCATGAGATGGTACTGCTGAGGCACGCGAACATGGGAGGCCCCTCATCGTCCAGCGTGTAGGACTTCCTGCTCGGTCCGGAAATAGCGCTCAAATATCCGGCGATTACGGGATTACGGTAATTCATTGAATGCAGCGTACCTCCCTCTGAAATCAAAGCAAGCGCTTACAATATCTAGTGTAATTGTACTAGATCCGCTTGTTCTTTCCTATACTCATACTTAAGATCTTCCCCCAAAAAAATGTACAATTCCCCCTATCCGATTATACTGGAATTAAACACCTATTGCTCGCGTTTTACTTACTTGGTGAACATTTTTTGGTCGATGTTGGCTGCAAAAACGGATATATGCTTTATTGCTAATTCCGGCGTCAACCTTTGGCAATATGTCGTGGTAGGCATAAAACGTTAGAGGACGGATCGTTTACAGCGATCAGTCCTCTAATGTTTTTTTGAATAGCGACTTCAATGGGAATATGTTCTTGTCCCTGGGCATGTCTTCATGGTTAGTAAACGTTCAGCATCATTCCATGTCAATCCGATGACGATGTGACCTATGTCACCTGATGTGGACTTAAATCACGTTATGATAACATGATGTGATTTATAGCAGGATAAACCAGAGCAGAAACTGCACCGCTCCAATGATCTCAATGATGCCCACCTTCATAGGACGTAGAGTTTGACCTGCATATCGGAACGCTCTCGCAGCAGAATAGACGAAGGCCAGCCCCATCCATGGATACCCAACGATAGCCGGAATGAATAGCAGTGTAACATGCACAAGTCGTGACAACCTGATCCAGCGAGGATTGTTGCGTTCCCGAAAGACAGATTTCACAAAGAACGTACTTCCTGTAAAATGTAAAAAGGAAAATAATACAACGATCAACATGCCATAATCCCATTCACCACTGCCAATTAAATAAGCTGCTGCTCCGCCAAGGGAGAACACTAACATCGCACAAAGGTCATTGGTCAGTGACCTTTCTGCCTTATGTCTCACATGCCAGATGTTAACCAGGAGTAGGCCTACGAGCATAGGGCCAAACCATAACAGCGAGGATTGCCCAACGACGGCCGGTATGAGACAGACCAAAGCTACCGTGCCGTATATGGCGGCCCATGTGTACAAGCGATGCCGATTCGCGTTTCGTTTGAGCGATTGCAGCAAAGGATATGCGGTCAGATATAGGCCAAGCCAGGCTATGAACAGAGGTACATGAAGCCACTGGGGACTACTTGCCGCCACACCGACGAGGAAAGGCACACTAACCATCGCCCACCCACCGTGCTCATGAGGGATAACGATTGGTTTTAGGTTCGTACTTGCATTGATTTTCAATTCAATCATAACCTCCTATCCGATTTACCATTACAAAATTAGAGCTTTAGAGAGGATGAACTCGTATGACTCGGGTAAATAAAGAAAACGCAGCTGAATTTCTGCAGCAATTCCCAATATTTCAGGATCTCAGCCCTGAAGAGTTGAAACAAGTCGAAGAAATCGCCATATCCCGCAGCATCAGCAAAAAAACAGTGATCTTTAGTGAAGGCAGTGAAAAAGAAGCGGTCTTCTTCATCCGTACCGGCATTGTCAAAGCGTACAAAACAGACGAAAACGGACATGAACAGATTGTCTCCTTTCTCAAAACAGGAGATATGTTCCCACATACCGGATTTTTCAATGCGCATCCATACCCCGCTACCGCTGTTGCGATTACTCCGACAAGTCTGCTAGCGATTCCTGTCCGTCATTTTGAACGGCTCATGCTCAGCACACCTTCCATTGCCATCAAAATTATGCGTGTACTTGGCGATAAAATACGCGAATTACAAGATAAGTTACAAGTGCTTTCCGGTCAGGATGTGCGTAATCGTGTACTCTCCTTTCTTCTCATGCTGGCAGAGCAACATGGTCAGCAACAAGCAGATAAAATTGTCATCAATCTGCCCATGACCCACCAGGAATTCGCTAATTCCATAGGAACGACAAGGGAGACAGCCAATCGACTGCTGAACCAGCTTGCGAAAGATGAATTGCTTGAGGTTGATCGTAGTCGCATCATCATTCATAACCTGCAGGCTTTAAAGGAACAACGAGACGCCTGAGCATAACGATAAGCCGCTGCATGCATTTTGCTTATTCTTTTTTCTTTCTTCTTACTTCTATCCGAGTGTGGAGACTGCCACTTGTGCAAAAAGAGACCTTAACTACTGTAAATCAAGTTAAGGTCTCTTGCTGTATGTTGGATCACTTTTTCAAAACCTGTTCCGTTTATGTGATTTGCTCAGGCAATCGTAAGATCGGGTTTACTCATGTCACTGAACATACCGGCGTAATATTTGACTTCCCCAGCTTCATTACGAATCGCTGTAATACTAAGCCATTCCTGATAGACCTCACCGTTTTTCTTCCGGTTCCAGATCTCTCCCTGCCAGTATCCTTTATCACGCAGTTCCTGCCACAACTGATCATAGAACTTTTTATCCTGCTTGCCTGATTTCAGCATGCTTGGCTTCTGTCCTACCGCTTCTTCAGCTGTATAACCTGTAACTGCCGTGAAGGCTGGATTCACAGAACGAATAACACTGTTCGTATCTGTCACCAGAATCGCTTCAATTGTATTCTCCAAAATGCTGGCAGACAGTTGAAGTTTCTCCTGATAGAACATCCAGATGACAAGCACGAGACTTACCAGTGCAATCTGGGATAACGCCATGAATCCAATCGCATAATGCCCTGTCATACTGTACAACAGTGTCAGCATCAATGGAGGGAAGAAACCACCCAAACCACCCATAGCTGAGATCATACCATTCGCGATTCCTGCTTGTTTGACGAAATACATTGGCACCAATTTGAAAATCGTACCGTTACCTGTCCCCGCGCAAAGCGCAACTGTCAGACAGCCTACTGTATAGATATAGAAGGATGGCGCGAAGGATAACACAATCGCCGCTACTGTCAATCCGCCAAATACAAACATTAATATTTTGAACGGATTAAATTTATCACCCAGCCATCCGCCAACCGGACGCATAATTGTTGCGACCAGGATGAATCCTGCGGTGCGAAGTCCGGCATCAACCTTATCCATCTGGAAATTGGTTACCAGGAAGTTCGGCAAGTAGACGGTGAACGCCACGAATGAACCAAACGTTAGGAAATAAAAAAGACACAAGAGCCACAGTTTATTATTGCGTGATACGTCTTTTAGCTGCTGCATCAGAGGAAGGGTGACACGTGTTTCTTTTTTGTCTCCCAAAGCAAAGTTGAGTGCCGCCATACCAATTAAAAGAATACTGTAAAATAATACGGTTTTGGACCAACCCACCTGAGCAGCAACCAAAGGAGCTCCAAACGCCGAAAGCGCCGTACCCAGGTTACCAATACCATAGATTCCGTTAACAAAACCGTGACGCTCTTTGGGATAATACTTCGGTAATGAGGTTACTCCAACAGAGAACACAGCTCCACCGATCCCGAGGAAAAATCCCCCAATGACCAGATCACTGAAAGATGTTGCGCGGCTTACCCACCATACTGGAGCTAGTAACAATACAAAGCTGATCATGAAAATGTTACGTGCCCCGTATCGGTTCGTCCAATACCCAATCGGAATACGGGCAATCGAACCGATCAATACCGGAATAGCCGTTGCCCAAGCCAGCTGTGATGACGTAAGTACAATGTCTTCTTTAATGAAAGGCATGAGTGATGACAGAATCACCCATACCATGAAACCGAGAATCAGACTTGCGGTTTGCAAGGGCAGTTGAACTTTACCTTTTTGTTGCATTTACATCGCCCTTTCCTTATGTTGTTCTTGATTCTGATTCGGATACACTGCCCCGTCTCTTCTGCGATACAGCACGTAGCTACGTCTGAGATATCCGAGAGGCATACTCAGCATGTGGACGAGACGTGTGAATGGGAACACACAGTACAGCACAAATGTAAGCAAGATATGAACTTTGAAGTTCATGGGCACAGTTTGCATTAGAGCCGGATCAGGTTGGAAGACCAGAAGTCCACGCAGCCATGGATTAATCGTTGTACGATAATCAAACCCACTGTGGTTTACCGCATTAGCGGATGTTGCCAGAATGCCAGTTACGATAACAATAATCAACATGGCGAGGGCCAGCCAATCCCCAACGCTGCTTGTTGCGCGCACTCTACGAGCCGTATAACGGCGTACCAACAGAATAACCAAACCGGCAAATGCAATAATTCCTGCCGGTAATCCGCCGAACACAGCGCCCATATGATAGGCTTCGTCACTCAGACCAATCCAGTGGTAAAATTCGATCGGTACTAGCAAACCGGCAATATGTCCGCAGATGACGGCGAAAATGCCGATGTGGAAGAGTAAACTTCCCCATCGCAGCATACGTTTCTCCAGCATCTCACTTGATTTGGATGTCCAACTAAACGGATTGGTTACATATCTCCAGATGGTCGCTGTGATACAAAACACGATGACCATATACGGGAGAGCACCCCATAACATGAATTCCAGTGTACTCACCGACTGCCCCTCCTCATCAGCTCAACGATCTCGTTCAGACCGCCAAGCGGTTGTTTCTGTTCTTCTTTGCTTGGTTCAGGTACGTCCGAAACAGACGGCTCGGGCATCACCTGTAACATCAGCGTAAGGAGCGGCCCGTATGGACTGTTTTGTCCTGCAATACTTTCGGTCATCGATACCAGTGCTTTATGGCAACTGTCCAGAACTCCAATGGCATCCTGCTCCAGAGCCTCGGCAATGAATTCAAGCACCATGGGCAAGTAATCCGGGAGTTCGGTAGCTTCCATATAGAAACCAGCCGCTTCATATCTGCGTTTCAAATCAATCAGTGCTGGCCCGCGATCCCTCTCATCGCCATGCAAAGCATACGTCAGATAGAGATTCGATTTTTTATCAAAGTCAAAAGAACGAACATACGCGTCTTGCCACCGTATGGCATCTAGAGCCTGAGCACTACTGATGAAGGTTAACACGGTCTGCTTCACTTCTTCATCAGAGATGGAAAGAACAGCTCCCTGTACGCCTTGTAATCCCTCTCTCCACTCGGTATCCGGATATTGCAGCAGATAGGAGATCAGTTTGCAGACCATTCGTCTTGTTTCCGTGTCATACACCGGCTTAACGATTGGTTCTGGATCGATATCAATTGTCATCGTTGTTGTCTCCTCTCCTATGAGAATACGCCGCAAGAACCCGGGCCGCCTGCAAAGTCAAGACCGCAGCTGCCTTGTTCACTGAAGAGATCCGCCACTTCCTCACGGTGAGCTGGTGGGATCACAAAACGATCATCGTATTTCGCGATAGCGAGCAGACGATACATATCTTCAACTTCCTGCGCACTCATGCCTACCATATCTAACAGGTCGGACTCACTTGTTTTGCCGGTTTGCTGGTTACGCATATGAATACGCATTACAGCCATTTTGCGCAGTACTTCACGAATACGTCCTGTATCTCCAGCAGTAAGCAGGTTCGCCAGATATTCAACCGGAATACGCATGTTATCAATCGCCGGGAAAATATCGTTTGCTTCGAGCGAGCTTCCTTGGCCTTCTACCCGGTTCGTGATCGGGCTTAACGGCGGAATATACCATACCATTGGCATCGTGCGGTATTCAGGGTGCAGTGGAAGTGCGATCTTCCAGTCAATCACCATTTTGTAGATCGGGGACTGCTGCGCTGCTATAATCCAGTCCTCTGGAATGCCTGCTGCCCGTGCTTCACGGATGACTTCAGGATCATTCGGATCAAGGAAAACATCCATTTGTGACTCATACAGATCCTTTTCATTCTCAACCGATGCTGCCGCTTCAATGCGGTCTGCATCATAGAGCATCAGACCGATGTAACGGATACGTCCGACACAAGTTTCGGAGCAGATCGTTGGCAGACCCGCTTCAATCCGCGGGAAGCATAGTGTACATTTTTCGGCTTTGTTCGTCTGCCAGTTGAAATATACTTTTTTGTAAGGACAACTGGATACACAGAATCTCCATGCACGACAAGCATTCTGGTCAACCAGTACGATACCGTCCTCTTCCCGTTTGTACATGGCACCTGATGGACAAGAGGACACGCAAGACGGGTTCAGACAGTGTTCACAGATTCGCGGCAGGTACATCATAAATACCTGTTCAAAATCCATTTTGATCGATTCCTCGACACCTTTCATGTTCGGGTCTTCCATCCCCGTTATATGAGCACCGGCGAGGTCATCTTCCCAGTTTGGACCCCATTCGAGGTTCATGTACTCTCCCGTGATTTGGGATTTCGGTCTTGCGACCGGCTGGTGTTTTTTCTCCGGACTGTTGGTCAGTTTTTCGTAATCATAAGTCCAAGGCTCGTAGTAGTCGTCAATCGTTGGTTGATCCGGGTTGTGGAAAATGTTAAGCAAACGTCTGGCACGTGTACCGGATTTCAGCTCCAGCTTGCCATTTTTCATCTCCCAGCCGCCGCGATAACGCTCCTGATCCTCCCATTGTTTCGGATAACCGACACCCGGTTTCGTTTCGACATTGTTAAAATACATGTACTCTGCACCTGGACGATTCGTCCAGGTGTTTTTGCATGTAACGCTGCATGTATGGCATCCGATACATTTGTCCAGGTTCATGACCATACTGACTTGTGCTTTAATCTTCAAGCCAATCCACCTCCTGCAGTTTTCTAATGATGACGTTCAGGTCACGCTGGTTGCCTGTAGGGCCATAATAGTTGAAACCATAACTTAACTGGGCATAACCACCGATCATATGCGTTGGTTTCACATGAATACGAGTCGGACTGTTATGCGTACCACCGCGTGTCTGTGATATTTTCGTACCCGGAACGTTAATGTGACGGTCCTGAGCGTGATACATAAAGGCTACTCCGCGTGGAATCCGGTGCGTAACAACTGCTCTTGCCACAACGACCCCGTTACGGTTGAAACATTCGATCCAGTCATTATCCACCAGGCCGGCGTCCTCAGCATCTTCATGATTCATCCAGATCGTTGGGCCACCACGGAACAATGTCAACATCGGCTGTGCATCATAGTACATACTGTGAATGGACCACTTGTTATGCGGTGTCATGTAGTTCAATACGATTTCTTTGCCGCCCTCGATCGGACGTTTGCTGTTTGGATGGAACGGTGTATGTTTCAGAATCGGTTTGAAGGTCGCCAGCGTCTCACCGAACTCACGCAGCATCGCATGGTCGATATAAAACTGTTGTCTGCCCGTCAATGTCCGCCATGGAATCAGACGCTCTACGTTGGTTGTAAACGGTGAATACCGCCGTCCGCCTTTTTCCGATCCGCTGAATGCAGGTGATGTAATGACTGTTTTCGGTTTTGAAGTAATCTCATCAAATGTGAAACACTCCTCCGAGCGCTCTTCTGCCAGATCCTTCAAGTGCAGTGCCGTCTTCTTCTCAAGTGACTCCCACGCACGTACAGCCATCTTGCCGTTTGTGGTGGTAGAGAGCGTCAGAATTGCTTCAGCAACGTTGCGATCTGTACTCAGATCTGGACATCCTTGTCCAATACCATCTTTTCGGTTAACACCGAGAATGCCTTTCAACTTCTCATACTCCTCGGTTGCAGACCATGAGATCCCCTTCGTACCAATCGGTTTATCCTTCACATTAGGTCCGAGACTGATCATTTTGTTGTAAACCGCAGCATAGTCACGTTCTACCACATGAATATGCGGCATCGTTTTGCCCGGAATAGCTTCACATTCTCCAGCACTCCAGTCTTTGATCTCACCGTACGGCTGCGCGAGTTCATCCGGTGAATCATGCAGCAACGGTGTAGTCAAAATCTCCTTCTGCGGTCCGTCGAACTGCTGTGCAGCCATGTCGGAGAACACACGTGCAATCTCCTTGAACGTATCCCAGTCGGAACGGGATTCCCACTGTGTGGCTACTGCCGGGTTGAATGGATGCACGAACGGGTGCATATCCGTACTGCTCAGGTCGCTTTTTTCATACCATGTGGCTGCTGGAAGTACGATATCGGAATACATTGCTGTACCCGCCATCCGGAAGTCCATATTGACCATAAGATCCAGCTTGCCTTCCGGAGCATGTTCCACCCACTCCACATGCTCTGGACGAAGTCCCAGATCATCATCATTCAGCAATCCGTTCGTGGCACCGAGCAAATGCTTGAGGAAATACTCATGTCCCTTACCTGAGCTTGAGATCAGGTTTGCTCTCCAGACAAACAGCACACGCGGGAAGTTCGCCGGGTCATCAGGCTGTTCAATGGAGAATTTCAGATTTTTATTTTGCAGTTCGGATGCCACGTAAGCTCCGATCTCTTCATTCGTTTTTGCTCCCGCATCCAGTGCATCCTGATGCAAATCAATAGAGTTCCGGTTAAATTGCGGATAAGACGGAAGCCAGCCCATGCGTGCAGCCATAACATTATAGTCAGCAACGTGCTCGAAGCGCGGATCACCCTCAAGTGCCGAGGTCAGCTCTCCGACCTTAGTCTCCTCATATCTCCATTGATCTGTTGCAAAATAGAAGAAGGAGGTACCATTTTGCAGACGCGCAGGTCCACTCCAGTCACGCGCAAACGCAATCGTCTGCCAGCCTTCCGCCGGACGTAGTTTCTCCTGACCTACATAGTGAGCCCAACCACCACCGTTAACCCCCTGACAGCCTGTCATCAGCAGCAGGTTGATAATGGCACGATAGATTACGTCAGAGTTGTACCAGTGGTTGATGCCGGCACCCATAATAATCATAGAGCGACCTTGTGTATCCACGGCATTTTGTGCAAACTCACGTGCGATCTGAACGACGGTATCCCGGTCAACCCGGGTGATTTTTTCCTGCCAAGCAGGTGTAAATGGTTTATCCTCTTCCGCTTCCATAACGACTCCTGCAACGATTTCAGTAGAGTCTGCTGAACGCGTCATTTCACGATCAACCCCATACTTCGCCAGCACGAGATCATAAACCGAA
Organism: Paenibacillus sp. NN59; assembly: GCF_057597225.1. Classification (NCBI taxonomy): domain Bacteria; kingdom Bacillati; phylum Bacillota; class Bacilli; order Caryophanales; family Paenibacillaceae; genus Paenibacillus; species Paenibacillus sp. NN59. The sequence continues at coordinate 3,946,996 of NZ_CP199678.1, forward strand.
GTAACCGTAATCCAGCGATCATCAACCCAGATGCGGCGAACCGGGATTTGACGTTCCATTACGTGACTTCCTTCGTCATCGAAGTAAGGCAGTTGCACGGTTACGAGATCATGGTGCACACCGAGCATGGAAAGTCTTGGATCAATCGGCTCGCCGGTATCCACCTGCTCCATTTTGAGATTCCATGTACCTTCTTCACCCCAGCGGAAGCCCATACTGCCTTTTGGAATCGCATAGGATGCCGTATTTTCGTCATATACAAGGGTCTTCCATGCCATGTTGTTGCCCTGGATGCCCAGGTCTTCCCCAAGCAGGAATCGTCCTGCAGTGTTCACGCCATCCTTCTCTTCGACAATCAACAAATTCGGGAAGTCTGTATATTGCTTCGCATAGGACATGAAGTACTCCGTAGGATGATCCAGATAAAATTCTTTCAGGATGATGTGCCCCATTGCCATGGCAAGAGCTCCATCTGTACCTTGTTTTACGGACATCCATGTGTCTGCAAACTTCACATATTCGGCATAATCCGGACTGATGGATACTACTTTTGTCCCTTTGTAACGGGCTTCAGCGAGGAAGTGGGCATCCGGTGTACGGGTCATTGGCAAGTTGGAACCCCAGACCAAAATGTATCCTGAGTTGTACCAGTCGCTACTCTCCGGCACGTCTGTCTGATCTCCCCAGATTTGCGGGGATGCCGGGGGCAGATCCGCATACCAGTCATAGAAACTGAGCAATGGTGAACCTACCAGAGACAAGAAACGGGATCCAGCAGCGTAACTGACCATGGACATCGCTGGAATCGGCGAGAAACCAATGATACGGTCAGGGCCGTAATCTTTGATCGTATGAATCATGGAAGCAGCAATAATCTGTGTTACTTCGCCCCATGATGCACGAACCAGTCCACCTTTACCGCGTACCGATTTGTATCTCTTCACTTTGACCGGATCATTCGCAATGCTTGACCAAGCTCGAACGGGATCGCCATGAGTCTTCAGGGCCTCACGCCACATTTCAAGGAGCGCACCACGCACGTAAGGATGTTTCACACGTAATGGACTATATAGATACCATGAGAAGCTTGCTCCACGCGGACATCCACGCGGTTCAAAATCAGGCATATCCGGTCCGGTTGATGGATAGTCCGTCGCCTGTGTTTCCCATGTCACGATGCCATCTTTCACATAAATCTGCCAGCTGCACGAACCCGTGCAGTTCACGCCGTGTGTGGAACGCACCACTTTATCATGCTGCCAACGACGGCGATACACATCTTCCCAGTCCCGGTTTACCGGGGACATCTCACTCCAGCCTTCCGCGTTTTTTTCACGTTTGGCAAAATACTTCAGTTTGCCCATCCAGGGCATGCTTTTGCTGCTCATTGTTGTCCTCCCACAATTGTGACCTGTTGATGCTGGTCTTCCTATCCTCCAATCTGCGACATATGCCGCAGCGTAGGTGTTCCGTTAATCTCTTGCCCTTTTAAGGCTTTTACCATGTCATGAGTTTCGGGTTTGGAGCCGAGCGCCTTGTAAAATAAATCCTGCACCGCTTTGTCGTCACCAACGAGCGGGCGAACATTGTACTCATCCGACCAGTACAGACAAGGCTTAATGTTACCGTCGGCCGTTAACCGGAGCCTGTTACAGCTACCGCAGAAATGGCTGCTGACCGGATGAATCAGCCCGAATGTTCCAGCGGCTCCAACGATCCGGTAACTATCTGCTGGGCCATTGCCATACACATCACCGCAACTTTCGTAGTTCCACTTGGTTCCGCAAGTCTTCAGTACATGTTCAAGCGGCAAATAACTCGACTTCCAACCGGTTCCACTGTCTCCGATGGGCATGTATTCAATAAAACGAATATCAATTGGAGCTTCCAGCGTCATGCGTAGAAAATCCTCCACCTCATCGTCATTTACACCCTTCATCAGTACAACGTTTAGCTTGATGGGCTTGAATCCAGCCTTTTGACTGGCTTTGATGCCCTCCAGCACGCGATGTACCTTACCGCCCCGTGTAATACGCGCAAATCGCTCCGGCTTGAGCGAATCCAGACTAATGTTCACGCGTGTCAGACCTGCCGCTTTCAGCATCTCGGCATGAGCTGCCAAAAATATGCCATTGGTTGTCAATGCAATGTCTTCAATCCCTGGAATAGCGGATAACATCGCAACCAGTTGATCCAGCCCCTTGCGAACGAGAGGTTCTCCGCCAGTCAATCGCAGTTTCCGTATGCCTAGCGGAGCAAGTGCCTGGACAATCGATGTAATTTCTTCATAGGACAAAATGCGTTCTGTCGGTTCAAACTGCATTCCTTCTTCCGGCATGCAATACACACACCGCAGATTGCAACGATCCGTAACGGATATACGCAAGTAATCGTGCACACGTCCAAAAGGGTCTATTAGTTTTGATTCCATACACGTACCTCCTTTCTCTCGGGTGCTGTCATGACATCGCTAAAGGAGAACACTCGCTTCCTCACATGTATTGTCAATCATGGGCTAAGCATAATGATGTCTGGCTTTGCTAACTGTGCAAAATATCACAAGAACTGAAACATAACGCACAGTTGCACATTTATGAAAGCTCCGCAAGCCTTTTCCGAACAGGATTTCAGTCCAAATAAGGCGAGATTATGACAAAAATAAAGGTGTGAGCAGGCTCACACAGCCTCGCTGTCTGCTTTTCTATAATCAAGTTGCAACACCACACTAATCCCAATTTGGAGGAATGACCCATGAACACATACGCTGCAACCATTAATGCCACAGAGTATCCACCTCATTTGAAACATAAAATTATCTTTGAAACGTTTGAAGCTCTTCAGCCTGAGGAAGCGATGTTACTCGTTAACGATCACGATCCAAAACCGCTCCGCTTCCAGTTTCAATCGACACATCCTGACGGCTTTGACTGGGAGTATATCGAACAAGGTCCTATAACGTTTCAGGTCAAAATCACTAAACGATAGATTGGAGTTGAACGGGAATGGCGCATGTTGAAATCATTAACGAGACTACACTGCGTCTGACGCTGGGACTCGAAGATGCTGTATCCATGATTCAGATCGCTCAGCGTGAGCAGGCAGCCTATGCACAGGAGATCATTACGATTTACGAGAAAATGCCCGTGTTCGAATTCACTCATTTCTGCTTCTATGCCTATGACAGTGCGAGACTGTTTGAACGTGTGCTTGAGATGGACCCCAAAACCTATCTCTCCTTCTCCCTGGATGCACCTGATTCATTCTTCTATGCCCTGTACGGAGGCATGGCCGCTTTATATGAATCTTCGATCAAGCTGGTTCAGCAGACGCAAGCAGCTACGGCAGTCAGCACCGAAACGGATGTGAACGTTCATGCTTGAAACCGACGTTAATATTGTTGAACTGGACGTACGCCCTCATCTGAGCAAAAAACTGGAGCCTTTTCAGCTCATTATGGATACCGTTAAAGAACTGAAACACGAAGATGTATTGGTCCTGCATGCGCCGTTCAAGCCGACTCCATTGCTTGGCATTCTGAAAATGAAAGGATACTCCAGTACATCGGAGCGTCTGGAATCCAATCATTGGGTGACCACATTTGTGCATAAAAAAAATAAAACCGCTGCAGAGAAGATTTCTGCGGCGGTTCAATCCAATACTTTGGCTCGAACTGAATTAACTTCATCGTCGATTGAGGATTCGGGTTCAGGGGATGCCATGAATTCCTGTGAAGGGCAACCTCCAGCAATAGCTGAACCTTCGACATCCGAGGTCTTGTCAGATGAGCCCATAACACAGGAACTGAAAGAGCCAACCATTGTACTGGACAATCGCGGACTGGAGCCGCCCCAGCCAATGATGCGCACATTAGCTGCACTTGAACGTTGCAAACCGGGAGAAGTTGTACTTATTCATAATGACCGCGTACCCGTTTTTTTGATCGAGGAACTGAATCAGCTCGGTTGCCTCTACACCGTTGAGGACCAGGCGGATGGTACAGCCAAAGTCAGAATTGAAAAAGGGTAAGGGGGCGAAAGCCATGTCCAGGTTGCCGTTTCTTTTTATCATCACGGGCATCGTTGGATTTGTAATGTATCACGCCTTTTCCTTGCTCTCATTGACAGGCTGGCTAGGTGATGAATTAAGGGGACCCGAAGGCTGGTTTCATGCGCATTTGTTCGTACTCGGATGGGCCACCATGCTGGCGATGGGTGCCGTTTATCAGTTGATACATGTCATTTTACAAACGAATATATATAGTACAGTGCTTGGTTACTGTCACTATTTCTTGTTCACCGTCGGTGCTACAGGCATGTTGATTGGTTTTATTCGCACAGATGTAATCTGGATTGCAGGTTCAGCAACGCTTGCACTATCCGGCATTTTGTTATTTGGCTTGAACATGGGTATCACCCTCTACCGTGCTTCCATATGGAACCCTGTAACGATCAGTGCAGCATGTGCCTGTCTGTATCTTGTACTTACCGGATTATCTGGCATGCTGATGGGACTGAATTTTGCTTTTGGCGACTGGAATGGTCTGCATCAACGATTGTTTGGCGCACATATCTGGATGGGAACCCTTGGATGGTTTGGCATGTTAATTACCGGGTTCAGTTACAAAATGCTGCCGATGTTTTATTTGTCCCATGATTTCTCTATCCGATTGCAAAAGATGGTTCTGGTCCTGTGGAATGCTGCTGTTATTACAGGAGTGATCGCATTCCTGACAGGTATCCAAGGTGGCTTGCTCTGGTTTGCGCTTTTGCTTTTGACAGGAGCATTAATCTGTTATGTGTATCATCTGGAGCAAATTCAGGAGAAACGGCATAAAAGCAACCCTGGCCCCGGAATCCGCTGGACGGTCTATGTAGGCCGTGCCTTGCTCGTATATTCCATGGCTCTGTTAATCTATAGTGCGCAAGATGTAGAGCTACTCCTTGATTCACGCGTTGTGCTTCTGACTGGCTGGGTATACCTTGGAGGCTGGGTATCTCTGACGATCCTCGGGTATGCTTCCAAAATCGTGCCTTTTCTATGGTGGACCCACAAATACGGCAAGCTTGCCGGACGTCCTGGCACTCCACTCATGGCTGGCATGTTAAGTGAAAAAAGGATCAATCATGGAATACTTGCGATGGTCGCAGCCAGTCTGCTCTTAGTCAGCGGTATTCTGATTAATTTGGCGGAAGTGATGATGGTTGGCGGAACATTACTGTCTATGATCTCTATCGTGTATATTTCAAATATAGCCTTGGTATTCAGACGTTAACAAGATGGATTGGAGCGTGGAAAAGATGGAACAAACCTCACATTTACTCGAGTATTTAAAAGAAGTATATGACCCGGAGCTTGGTGTCAACATCGTTGACCTCGGCCTTGTGTATGAAGTAAAGGAAGAACCTGAGCGCATTCAGGTGCGAATGACGCTGACTACGCCAGGATGTCCGCTGCATGACACCATCGTTGGTGCGGTGAAATGGGTTTTACAAGAAAATACCGACAAAACCGATATTGACGTACAGGTGGTATGGGAACCGCAATGGTCTCCGCAGCTGATGTCCAGAGAAGCCAAAGAAATGCTCGGATATTTTTAAACAGGTGTTTATAATTAAGGATGTCGGCACAAGGATATATGTCCAAACAACTCTGTCTGATGAACATCAATACCCGAAAAAACGTACCCAAGCTCTGATCCAGTCAGGCCAAGGTACGTTTTTGTATGTGTTCCTTTTCACACGGAAAGGAGAGGCACTTCACCAAAGAAAAAGAACTCCTCGCGGAGTCCCCATTCCCTATTATTCATCCGGCTCTATCGGATATTAGATATCCTTGGCGTAAGAAGCTTCCGGCACTTTATTCAATACCACGAACAAACGAACTTCCGCATCACTTGTGTTATGGAACGCGAATTCCGTCTCTCCTCCGCAGGATACCACATCTTCTGCCTGAATCTCATGCTCTATTCCGTCCAGAATCAGTGTGCCCTTGCCTTCAACAACAAGCAACGTGAGGTCTGCACCGGGATGTTTGTGAACGGGAAGCTGTTGTCCTGGCAGAAAATGAAGCATGAAGGTTACACCGCCTCCTTGTTGAAACAACACCCGTTTCGTGAAACGTTCCGTACTGTATGCTTTAACTTCTTGTAATGACGTGATACTCATGATCATCATCCTCCTGTATTTGTTCTGGTTATGTATTCATCTTATCGCAAAAAAACCTGCAACTCCTTGATTCAAATCAAGAAAATGCAGGCGTGAATTTAGGATTTACATTCTAAAATATCACTTGTTTTATATATCAGTAAATACAAGAACAAATACCAATATAATATATATCCATACTATAATAGAAGAAACTCATTCATATTACCAATTGTCCTCTCTTTTCCGCCAAACCAATCGTTGCGTGCACACCCGAGTTAAATTCCAGAAAATCCTGCTCCACCCCGTCACTGAAAATAACTCCATCCTCCGGCATTTGTGAAACAATGTGAAGGGGTTGCTTCGCATGAATCTGTCCAAACACGAGATTTGCCGCCGTGGTTCGACTCGGGAACGGTTCACGTACCGTAAAATATAAATAAGGGGAATCCCACGAAAACTCGTTCTTGTTCAATCCTCCCTCAGAAGCCGTTCCTCTTAAATCAACTGATCTTTCATCACTAGTCAATTGCTGGTGCTCCCCCCTGCTCACATGTTGCCAAGCCGCTGAACGGACAATACCTGAAGCACCAGCCAGCACACTCTTAAACCATCCGGTTGATCCCATGCCTGTAGATACAATAATACCGCTGGATGATTGATTTTCAGTGGAGGCTCCCAAACGCACTTCATAACGGGCAGATACATGTGTCTTCCGACCAATAAAGAGATCATTGACACCGTACAGCACCTGCCCGTCATTCAGCTCAACTTTGGCAAGGGTGACTTCCTTAAGCGAGCGCTGTCTACGTATCACGTCTGGAACAATGAAGCTTAAATCCTCCACTGTAAAAGGCAACAGCACCCCGTCCCACCGCATCGGATCTGGATTAACACCGATAAGCGGCTGCTCGGTAACATACTTCAACGTATTGGCAACCAGACCATCCTGTCCGACCACTACTACAATATCTTGCTCTCCAAAAATAAAGTTTGGCACATGCTCCCGGTCAATCATCTGAACACGTCCAAGTTGACTCAGTTGTTGCTGAGCAAGCTGTATCGATTGCTTATAACGGCGATCTTCCTCGACGTAATCGCTAAAGTCAGCACCAAGACGTTCAATGTAAAACTGAGCCTGCTGTACAGTGTTGTAACGTACAATCATTTCCTCCAGCCGGGTTCTGCGCTTAACCAAAATTAATTTATGCTCACTCATGGGTTCATTTATCTTAACCATCTGTGATTCCACCTCCCGCTTTCCCTTTGACTTAAGGAAAACCATTATTGATTTTTTTGGTTTTTTTGAATTTTTGAACTTGTCTCACTTGTTTCATTTGTCTCACTTGTCTCACTTGTCTCACTTGCCCGACTCACCAGATTGACTTGATTATCTGACACGTTTTGACTAACTCGACTGGATCGTATAAACCGTGTTCTGGAAGCGGATAGATTGGTTTGTTTCCCCCATCCAACAATCATCGTGTTGCCCCTCCCTTACCTCTTCCTTCTGCTGGTGCCATCAGACCCTGTAGCAGATCTGGTGAGATATTCAGCTGCCCGATTTTGCCAGCATTCTCGGCCAGTTCCTGGAACGCAAGTGCAATCAGTTTATCCGAATTCATGCCCATATTGGCCATGGCCTGTAATACGTTCGGCTGTACATGCTGAAGCGAATTCATGACTGCTGCAATCTCATACGCTTTGGCATCCGCTTCCGCATTCTGATTCGCAATGGTGAGCTCGATTAACTGTTGCTTGCGCTCTTCCATCGCGGTATTAAACTGGAGCTGCTCCTGTTCCATCTCGTTCTGCTTCTGTTTCACCGAGCGTTCGGCCTGTAATTGGGTTTCCCTAATCTGTTGTTTCTTCGTCTCCACCGCTATCTCGGTATTCAGTTCATTTTCTTTCACACGGCGTTCCTGCTCAATGGAAGCATTGCGCCGTACATATAAAGCCTCATCTGCCTGTCTTAAAATTTCTTCCCTCGCCTGTGCCTCCAACGCACGCATCGTTTCCTTGTTTGGCAAAATAGCCAGAATGGATAGATTCATCAGCTCTACGCCCAGCTTTTCCAACTCTTCATGTTGTGCGACCTCTCGTTTCATGTTGCTGGCAAGCCGTTCGCTGGATTGAATCGCTTCTTTTAACGGCAACTGCTCCAAATATTTCTTCGTGAGCACTTTTGCTATGGTAATCACCCGCTGATCCAGCTTGTGAGGATCGTCAGACATATATTGATTTTTGCGCAAATTGTACGTGTAATTCAGGCTCTGTGTAATCTTGCTGTAATCCATAATGCGATAGCTAAGCTGTCCCTGTACGGTAACCGTCTGATAATCCGCTGTAATCTCTTCAAACATAAACGGCACATCCACCGAAGAAACAGGCAATACAACCACCGAAGTCGTCGGCTCATAATAATAAAAAGATAAGCCCACGCCTTGGCGCTGTACCTTGCCGTTCTTCACTTTCATAACATATTCACTCGGCTGAAACTTTACAAATCGGAATCCAAACATGGCTCATTCCTCATTTCTTATTAATGTCGTTTTGATATTATCGAAATGATAACAAACGATCTCGATATTGTCAATACGACATTAACAAATTCCGCACGAAAAAAGAGACCGAATCTTGGATTCGACCTCTTTCTTGTCTACATGTTATTTACTTTCCATTAAATCAAGTTACCGTTTCTAATACAGCTGTTCCATCAATCTCGCTACTGCAACGGCACCTTGCGCACGATTAGCGGTTTGCTTGGGAGCAAATGTGTTATCAGGCAAGCCGTTTAGCACACCGAGATGCGACATGAATGCCACGGCGTCTTTGGCATAATCGGCAATATCTGCTTGATCTCTGAACTTCATCTGACCCGTGTTTACAGTAGCAGAGTTGTTATTACGTTCTGCTGCTTCCATCGCTCGATGTAGCATAACACCCATATCCTGCCGGGAAATGAGATCATTCGCACCGAATGTTCCGTCCGCTCTGCCCTGAATAATGTTCATTGCAAGACCTGCGCGAACCGCATCCGCATACCATTGATCTGACTTGACGTCTGTCGGTAGTTGGGTAACCGAAGAATCAGTGAGATTTGTTTTGCCAATCCCTTTAACGAGCATCTGTAAAAATTGGGCACGGGTGAGTTCACCCTGCGGTTCAAAACGTGTGTCACTCATTCCCGCGATGATGCCTTTGCTATAGAGATGTTGAACCTCTTGAATTGCCCAGGCGTGTTGCTGCAAGTCGGTTAACGGCACTTCAATATTGGTTATAACGTAACTTCCAGGCTTAGACGGCTTGAATGCCATCGTAGCTGTGGTCTGCTCATACTTCGTATACGTCACAGGATGGAGTTCACCGTTTGTTGAGATGGAGTTGACAACCATGACCGTATGATCTGTTTTGACAGGTTGCACATCGGACAAAAGCACTTCAACCGTCTTGTCAGCCCACTGGATTGACTTGTTATTGAGCAGCATCTGCACATCAACTACAGGATGATTGCCCATATTGGCTCGCTGGGTATCGTTCACTTGCGCAGCTGAGCCTTCCGCAACGATAACGTCAAACGTACCTGTGTTCTCGGCAATCGTGAGGGGCAGGGACCGAAGCGGGATCCGAACTGTCGTTTTGCCTGCAACCACCTCAATAGACTGCACTTCCTCTGAACGAACCCATGAAGAGAGCTGACCTGCTGGTACTTGGAACTTCACTGTTTTGGAACTGTCTGGTACATCGGCCACCAGCTTCAATGTACGTTTACCTGTGTCCATTGATTTCAAGGCCTGAGCAAGCTCCGCTGTACTTGGACGCACCGCATATGTGCCATCTCCAGTTGCTGTTCCTTTTACAATAATAGAACCGCTCGCAGTTTCGCTACCAGGTGTTGGCTGAGGAGTAGTTGATGGGTTGTCCGTACTTGTTGAAGGTGCCGATGACCCGGACGGATTACTAGGCTGAGATGGCTGTCCTGTGCCCGGATTTGTCGTCTGACGTGCCAATTGTGCCATGGCTTCCTTCAGAAGTTGTTCCGCACTGGTGAGCTCTTCTTCTGTAGCTTCCGCATCCAGAACCAACTGCTGCGCTTGCCCCAACGCTTTACTGAACACACTCCAGCTTGAGGCCGTGTAATCCGTTTGTTTCAATGCTTCCGCAGATGCAACGGTTGATTTCAATACGGTCCTGTCACCCGGAATTGTGCCATATGCCTCAAATTCCATGAATCCAACCCATGTCGGACCAGCTGTAATGGTTACACGAATATAACGCCCATCTGTTCCCTCGGGGAGAACATGACTTGGGGATGTCGATACGACAACATCACTGGTTGTATCCACTACGGTCTTGAAATGCTCATTATCATCGGAGACATCTATTCTGTATTTGATCCCACCGCTCCACATCGACATTTCAATTTTCCGAAGATTGGCAACCTGTCCCAAGTCCACCTTCCACCAAGTATCGTTACCCGGGCCCTGATCCGTTCCCCATGACGTATTTGGATTATCATCAATTGCACCTGACGGGGCGTTGTCTTTACCGCCTCCATTTCCAGCACTACTATATGCAGTAGCGGTTTTACACGTGGTCAAGGCTTCTAGTTTAACCAGATTTGTAAAAGCTTGTTTTAATGTATCCAGTGCTGCATTTACCTGAGATTGCATCGCATCTGCTTGGTCTCTCACCTGAATAGCAGCCTGTAAAGCTTGCTGTAGAACTGACCAGCTGCGGTGTGTATATGAAGATTCATTTTCCAGCTGCATGAGCTGAATGTACTGGTGCAGTTCTGTTTTATCCACGTCAGACAAGCCCTTAATGGCTGCTTCGAGACGCTCTACCGCTTTATTTGCATCAGTCTGAGTAGCTCGTGAGTTAGCCACAACGGATTTTGCATGTTCCAGTGCTTTACTGAATACGCTCCATGTTGCATCCGACCAGTTATTCCGTTGAATCTTCTCTGCTTCTGCAATTGCCGCTTGAAGTGGCTCCAGTTCTGGTGTAATCACGCCAAGCTGTAACATCACATTTTCCAAAGATGCTGATGCAGCATCGGTTTCCTCTTGACTCACACCACCTGACGTATACGCTTTGGCGTATACCCCTTTAGCTTCAACAATTGCAGGAGCCAGACTGCCCCAGCTTTCTGGTGTAAAATCACTTTCTACAAGCGAGTTTGCTCGTGTCAGTGCCGCTGCGAGCTGCTGCCGATCTGTCGGCATCTGTTCCATTCCTCTTTTGTACACATCGAGTGACCATAACGCTCTTCCTTCATAAGAATGCCCGCCATTCGCTGGATACTCATCGTAATCAAACATGCCCTGGTTCTCCCACGCATCGCCTTCGGATGCAATCCAGCCTACATCTGCCGGAATCCATGCCGGCTCCCAGTAAAAGAAACCTGCACCGCGATTATTCGGTACATTGGCAATCAAATCCATGATGCCAGCGATGGCATCGTATTGACCTTGCACTGTTGCCGGGAATGTGGCTCCACCATGAAAGAGCGCTTGATCCGAACCGATAATATTTCCATGCGCGTCCCCGTTTTTATAAGTGAACGGATAAGACGTTTCAGCTATAATGACATCTTTCCCAAAGGCTGCTGAAACTTCGTTCATCGTTTTCTGCACATCGGCAAATGTCCCGTGCCAGAACGGATAATAGGATAGTCCAATGATGTCATAATCGGAGCCCAGTCCTTGTTTTTTCAACTCCTCAAAATACCATTTGAATGTCTCTGCCTTGCCACCTTCAGCCAGATGAATCATGATCTTCGCCCGATCAGCTGCATTAACGTTTCCTTCAACTGCGCGAACCCCGTTGATTCCCTGCTTCAGCAAAGCTGCATTTCCCTCAAAATTCACATCGCTGCTTAGTCCATTGAGGAGACCACTGTTGATCTCGTTACCAATCTGCACCATATCCGGCATGGCTCCTGCCTTCTTCAGATCCCCAACGACTTCAACCGTATAATCATACACCGCTTGCTTAAGCTCTTCGAAACTTAACTTTTCCCACGCTTTCGGTCTGAGCTGTTGACCCGGGTGTGCCCACTCATCGGAGTAATGGAAATCCAGCAGCACCTTTAACCCTTTTTGCTTCGCGCGTACGGCCATGGTGATGACGTCAGCTTTATCGTTATAGCCGCCTGATTTTTGTGGGTCATTCCACAACCGCAGACGTACATAATTGACACCTCGATCTTTGAGAATATCAAGCAAGTCCCGCTCGGTGCCGTTGATATCCAGGTATTTTCCACCTTTATCCTCGATAGCCGTGAGTGTGGAAATATCGACGCCCCTCACATAATCGGAACGATAACCTTGTACAGCAACTGTTGCTTCGGGTTTAAGATTCGTACCATATACGGTACCCGTGACAGAGAATGAACCTGTTTTTTCATATTTCGTTGGATCAACGCTGTCCCATGTGACAGGAACGAGACCCGACTTATCATTCTTATAGTTGGCCTTGACTTCCGCAGGCAGAATCGGCGCACTTCGTGGAAGTGTGCTCACTTGAACGGAATCAAAATGGGTAATATTAGCCGGTTCCATGCCCTCCGATTCTCCCCACACTTTAAACTCCAATATTTGTGGCCAAGCTCCGCCCTCTTTATAAAAGGCTATGTTGAGCTTAATGTATCGTACATTATTTTGTTGAAATGTCAGATCAGCAATCTGTTTCGCATCTGCATTATCACTTTGATCCGTAACGGTAGACCAATGCTGCTGGTCAGCAGACGTTTCAACCGTATACTTCACTACCGTACTGTCTCTCCATGTTATTTCCGCTCCGGATAGATTGTACGTTTCACCCAGATCTATGATGACCCACTCCGGTTTTTCAGCAGTTACTCCCGTTTCTGTACTCCAATAGGTGCTCGCATCCCCATCTACCAGATGCGTTTTATCGCCTCCCCATCTTTTTTCATCCGAACTCACCGTTACCGTTTTGTTCAGCGCGATATTATTTTTTGCCGCCTCTGCGGGCCTGGCAATCAGACCCAGATCACAGAATAACAACAACAAAACAAGACAGCCGCTTATGTACCTTTTGTTCACCCTTGATCTCCCCTTCTTGTGTTTGTTTGTGCTTGGATCAATGAATGTCATGAATCCTCCCCATTGTAAGCGCTTCATGATCCTTAGCAACACGGCATTATGCAAAGGAAACAGCAGTTTTTTTAACAATGTCGACTTTTCTAACCATAATCCAGCCTAGCGTAATCCTTATTTTCCAGCCTCAGGGAGATGAACAGGTGTATTCTTTTTCCCAACAAAAATATCAAAAGCAAAAAATCTGTTTGCCCGCCCGGAGGCGGAACACAACAGATTTAGTGGCTTACTATATTAAAATCGTTCAATAGAATTCTTTACTAGAATATTTCAATAGAATAGTTTAAATCCATCTATTATTTCGCCAGCTTCAATTCAAGACGAACCTGGATATCATTTTCAGTAGAAAGCACAACCGAGTGTGGATTTTTCATACCAAAATCTTCGAATGTAACCATTGTTGTGCCTGACAACAGCACTTCATTATTTTGATAAGCCGCTTTAGCGTCAAACGTAACTTCCTTTTCAATGCCTCTTACGTTAAGTGTGCCTTTCATTTTCAAATCAGCCGTCTGTCCTTCTGTCCATTCCGAAGGCAGACCTTCAAATGAAGTCGCTTTGAATGTTGCTTGCGGATGTTTAGCCATATCGAAGAAGTCTGCACTTTTCACATGCTCGTCGCGCTGTCCATTACCAGAATCAATGCCGTTTACCTCGATTGTTCCTTCTGCTTTCGACTGGGCCGGGTCATTCACATTAATCGTCCATTTCCCGCTAACCTGCTCGTCCACAAAATTTACGGTTTCTTGTGAAGTGGTTACTGAGAAATATACTTTCGACCCCTGACTGATATTCCAGTCTCCGTTCAGCTGGTCTGCTCCAACCTTTTTATTTTCCACTGCTTTGCCCGTGCCGCTATCTGCAGCTGTAGTGGATGCAGCCGCGTTTGCCGGAAGTACCTGTTCAATCTCAACATTGTTACCCAAGTAACTATTTGCAAAGTAATAACCGCCCCCACCAATGATGGCTACTGCTGCTACCCCTGTAATAATCCACGTTTTGGCCTTTTTACTCATCTCTATTATTCCTCCAGTACAGTATGGTTTCGTTACCTCTTGATATGGATAGTAACAGTCCAATGTGTCAGGAAGAAGTCAAGATGAAATTCTTTTTCATTTTTTTTCAAAATGTGAAAACAGGATTGGCTTTATGTCCCGCCTCATGTAAAATCAGTACACAAGCTTGTCTGTGAAAGGAGAACACCCTGTTTGAAATCTGTACTCATCGTAGAGGATGAGCAAGCAATCGCACGCGTTCTAGCTGCTTATCTGAGAAAAGCTGAATTTGAAGTTCATCATGCAGCGGATGGCAAGACTGCTTTAACCCTTTTTGATTCCGAAAATCCTTCTATCGTATTACTCGATGTTATGCTACCCGGAATGGATGGATGGGATCTGTTACGAATTATTCGGGAAAAGAGTGCTTGTCCCGTCATTATGTTAACTGCACTGGACGATATTACAGATCGGCTTAACGGTTTGAATGCCGGTGCTGACGATTATATGAGCAAACCGTTTGTACCTGAAGAAGTGGTTGCACGCGTGAACGCTGTACTGCGGCGGAACCCGCACTGGACTTCCGGAGGGCAGGACAAGCGTTCTTTTGGCAATCTGGTCATTGACCTTGCGGCTAAGCAAGTGCTACTGAACGGTGCGGAGGTCGCACTCACACCACGTGACTTGTCTCTTCTTATTTTTCTGTCCGAGTATCCCAACCGCACATTCACTAGAGATCATCTGATTGAACAAGTCTGGGGACTCGATTATGAAGGCAGTGATCGTGCTGTGGATCTATCGATCAAACGACTGCGTCAGGCACTCTCTCACTGGACAACAGACACAGGAGAAATCCGGACGTTGCGAGGAATGGGGTATCAATTTTGGATCGCCAACTAACATCATCAACCAAACCCAAACGAACAACATCTATTTTGTCACATTGGACACTACGTTACTTTCTGATTTTATGTATCGGCTTCTCCGTAATTGCTGCGGGTGCGCTGTACTGGATAAGAACAACATCGATTGAGAAAAGTTTGAAAACGGCTGAGCTACTCGGATGGGAGATCGCTGATCGAGTAACCGTGAAAGATCATAAGCTTCAGGTACCACCTGATCTGAATACGATCGTAAGCAGCCGGGAGAAGCTGTTTAATACCGATAACTATTTTTGCGTCATGGTGCTCGACAATAACAACAAACTGATTTTCTCCCAGCCAAAAATGCAACAAGAGGATGTTTATTACCGACTGTCCGATGATTTTCTTGAACCGCGTAACAGCAAGTATGCTGGTGTAACGGTAGATATTGCTGACGGGAATCAAACGATTGGCAAAGTATGGGTCATGCAATCCAAACAATCTATCACCTTCGGTCCTGAAACGGTCTGGCTCGTCGCATTGATTTTTGGAGGCCTTATTCTCTGCGGCTGGTTCACGATTTATCTCCTGTCGAGCAAACTATCTAGACCGATTCGTCAGGTCGCTTACGCGGCAGAACAGATCCGCGGTGGAAATTATGATGTAAACCTAGATATTAAAACACGTGAACGGGAAATGAACGAACTTGTAGGTTCTTTTGGGGACATGGCAACCCGTCTGCGTCAACTCGAAGAATGGCGTGCACTCTCTCTCGCAGGCGTTAGTCATGAGCTCAAAACGCCTGTCACCTCGATCAAAGGATTGGTGATGGCTGTTCGCGACGATGTCGTCAGTCCGCAGGAAGGCAAAGAGTTTCTGGATATTGCTCTGAAAGAATCAGAACGCATGGAACGAATGATTGCGGATCTACTGGATTATAATGCCATGACCGCTGGAAGTGTTGCTGTTCGGAAGGAACGTACCGACCTGAAGTTGCTTGTAGGCGAGATCATTTACCAATGGAAAATTGCCTATGAGGAACATATGCCAGAAGTTCAGCTTCATGCGCCGTCAGACGCACTATACGTGATGGGTGATGCGCTCCGGATCCAGCAGATTATTGTAAATTTGCTTAACAATGGACTGCATGCCACAATACCTGGCCAACAAGCCCTCTTCCAGATGCATTTAAGCGTAGAGGAAGACATGTTACATGTCGATGTGCAGGACAACGGCACGGGAATTTCCATAGAGGATCAGCGTAACATATTCGAACGATTCTATCGGGGAGAGTTGAAAAAACGCCGTAATCGTGGCTTGGGTCTCGGTTTAACATACAGCCGTCTTCTTGCACAGGAGCAAGGTGGTACGTTAACCCTCGTTTCCAGCAGTCCAGATGGAAGTACGTTTAGATTAAGCTTGCCACGCTGGATTGCTCAGCAGGAAACATCTATTCCAGAGAAAACCTATCGTTCACCTGTCAAAGCCAAATCAGCATTGTAATAAAAAGGCCCGGTATTCCTTACAAAAAGGAAGCCGGGCTTTCATTATTCGCCGAGGTACTGACTTCACCTCTACCCTTGTAGCACTCGGGGTCTGTATTCCTCGTACGCATCAGAGATCAACTGCCTGTGCAGAGCACGGCTTCCAATAATAGCTTTACGCTTTGCTTTTAACACAATCTGCTCCACATCCGCATAGCTGCAGCCAGCCAGACGTTCACAAATATAATCCTCCAGCTTGTGCTCCTGTTCAAACGTTCCAACCAGTTTGCTAATGTACAGTCTGCGGCTATCTTCATCTGGCATCGCGTACGTCATCTTGGTATCAAATCGGCGCCAGATCGCATGATCAAGCTGTGTCTCCAGATTCGTGGCAGCAACCAGAATGCTGTCCCCTTCGAATTCATCCAAACATTGCAAAAGGGTATTCACCACCCTGGCCATCTCTTTTACCTCGTCGTTACTTTCCCTTGTCCGGCCAATGGCATCAAATTCATCAAGAAACAATACGCAAGGATTAAGGCGAGCATATTCAAACAACTTGCGTACGTTACTTCCCGTTTCTCCCAAGTGGCTGTGAATAAGGGCATCCAGCCTGACCAGTACAAGAGGCAGTTCCAATCTCTGAGCCAGATATGACGCGGTTAACGTTTTCCCTGTGCCGGGAGGGCCAAACATGACCATTTTATTAGGGATGGATACATCATGTTCCCTGAACTTTTCTTTCATGCCAAGAATCGTAATGAACTCTTCGACAATGCGTTCATTTTCCGCCGAGAAGACAATATGTTGTGCTTTTCGTTTACATTCCTTCGGCGTGAAGAATGCCGCCATATCGATTCCTTTTGCACGAGGGATGCGGTTTGCGTGATTCAATTTACTCATGTGTATATGTAGCTCCTTCAAAAAAGATAGTCATTCGTATCGTCGTTATTTATTGTTAAAGATTTTGTTGTTGCGGGACTGCTTGCTAATTAATCGTAATTTTTACTATTAAATAATAACATACAGATGCCTCTTTGCAAAGATTAGACTCCTGATCTGCATCCGTATGTCTCCTGAGCCGCCATTCAGTTGCATGGGAAAGCAAAATTTGCTATTCTGAAAGTGCATCGTTGTGTATAACACAAAAAAGCCCTCCAAATTCATGAGAGCGTGAAAATTGTTCCAGATTCTCAAGCGGCAACTTGCGAATCCGGATCTTTATACCAACGAATGTAAATCCAACTAAAAGTGAGGTTAACAATCATGGCAAAAGACGTATTGTGTGAAGTAAACTCCTGTCGTCACTGGGCTCAAGAAAACAAATGTAATGCTTCTTCCATCTACATCGTGAGCCACGCTTCCAAAGAAGCAAGCGAGTCTGCTGAAACAGACTGCAAAACGTTTGAAGTTAAATAAAAAGATCTGTTTCATTCCAAGGAGCCCACTCGGGTTCCTTTTTCTTTGTTTATTGTAGCAAGAATGATAATTATTATCAAGCCCTCGATGCAAATTTTTCACCCCATGGTCCGTAGCACATTAGACAACAGCTTCACGTAGTATAGGATAGAAATAAATGTGCTCATGAACCATGACCAAGAGGTGAAGAACTATGCCCGCTAAAACCGGCATGCAGTATTGTGAACGAATTAACGCCCAGACCGTACCCTGCTGGTATAAAGGAGAACTGCTTACTGCTAAACGCTCCGAGCACATCGCCTTCTCCGGTTTGATGAAAACTCAAATGAATATGTACGACCTGCAGTATGACCCTCACCTTACAGAACTTATGACGTATCCTTCTCCTACCGATGGAAAGCCTGTAGGAATGTCCTTCCTGCCTCCAACCAGCGTCAACGATCTCCGCAAACGCCGTGAAGCGATGACGATATGGGCTCAGACTCATCACGGTTTTCTGGGACGCTCACCCGATTACATGAACACAGCGATGATGGCGTTTTTTACCGCTGCCGACTTGTTGAACGATCTCTCCCCACAATATGCTGAAAATCTGAGAAATTACTACGCCTATTGTCGTGATCATGACATCACACTATCCCATGCCTTTATTCAGCCACATGCCAGTAAAATTTCAGGACAGATGGATGCTACTGAAGATGCCATCGCTGCCAAGGTTGTTGATCGGACTGATGAAGGACTCATTATAAACGGTGCATTTATGATGGCCACACAGGCTGCTACTTCAGATGAAATTTTTGTCTATCCATCACCTTCTCCTGCACCTTTTGATGATGAAAATCCATTTGCTTTTTCGTTTGCAGTTCCTAATGATCTGCCTGGCATCACTCTGATCTGCCGAGATACGTATGCAGCTGAATCCAACTACAATTACCCCTTAAGCTCCAGATATGAGGAGATGGACAATATCGTCATCTTTGACCACGTGCTTGTGCCGCATAACCGCATTTTTTTTGCAGGTCATGAGCAGATGTCTTCGACTCTTTTCAGCGGCAGTAACTTCCATATCCATGCGGGGCATCAGGTGTTATGTCGTTATATTGCCAAAACCGAATTTATGCTCGGCACCATTCAACTATTAACCGATACGCTTGATCTGTCGAACGAGGCGCATGTTTTAGAAAAAACTGCACGTGCTCTCGCAGGTCTTGAATCCTTAAAAGCACTTGCTCTAGCTGCTGAGGCAGGCGCAATACCGGACGGACGAGGATATATCCTGCCAGCGCCTAAACCGCTTATGGCTGCCAATCTTCTCTATCCGAAACTGTATCCTGAAATGATCGAGATATTGCAGTTGCTCAGTTCCAGCGGCATGATCATGGTTCCTCAGGAAGAGGATTTCCAGTCCGGAACAGCTGACTCTTTAAACGTCTACCTCAAAGGCTCCGACATGGAATCCAAAGAACGAAACGCACTGTTTCGCCTGATCTGGGAACTTGGTGCAGGTTCATTTGGAGGCAGACAGACTCAGTTTGAACGATTTTTCTTTGGTAACAACATTACCGTTTCAAATCGCTTATATAAAGCCAGTTCTCAAGATCATTCTCAGCGAGAACGTGTTCGTCAGTTCCTCGGAAACCTTGCACGGTAACATTCACTGAATCAAATATCCGTAAGCGCACCCCGGCAACGCAGCTGTCAGGCTCGTTGCCCTTCACACCAAATGGTCATATACCGTCATGAGTTCTGAAGCTGGTCTACCTGTTGCCACACTGGGTAATCCACACTGCTCACCGTAACCGATGTGAAATACGCCGAGCACCCTTTCGCTCGATGTAAGTCCCATCAAGTTCATGAATACGGGATGTTGCTGATAATCATTCATCTTCCAGACGGCGTGTACCCCCTGTTCAGCAGCCAGAATAGAGAATCGTTTGCTCCATGCCTTCGCAGGCAAAACATGATCCTCTGGAGAATTGCCGGGGGCAACCACCACCAAATGAGCTGGGATCGCTTCGGTGTATTGATACGCAGCCCAGCTCCCGTGAGAATCTGCAAGATGAGGCGGATAGCTCTGTCTGACAGCTTCCATATAGAGCTGTCGCCCTTCACCGGAAAACAGCATAAAACGCCAGGGCGCTGAACTCATAACATATAATGATGGATCAGCTTCATCCAGCAACTTTCTTATGACAGCTTGAGGTACAGGCATGGAGCTGAACTCACATGTTCCTGCTCTTCTTTTTCCATTACCGATATCTTGCCTGAATAACGTCGTCACCTGTACTCCCTCCTCCGAAATAAGTGTTATCAACAGCTTCGAGTGTCACATCAACCATGTTTTTTGTGGCTTCGTCCCTTCCGTTCTCCAACGGTCCACTTCTTCATGCACACGGATCTTATCCTTTGAGGTAAAGTGCTCTGATTCTTGCTTCTCGGCTTTGGGAATGCTATCCCGAACAAGACGGATATAATCCATCGAACGCTGTAATGATTGGCGACCTGGTATGTACCTGATCTTCCGCCCTTCCAGCAGACAGTAAATTTCAATCATACCTGGCAACTTGCCAAATGCTTCCCAGCAAAACACACTGACCATATGTTGAAAGGCTTCCACAACGTTGGCATCATGGACCACCATATATTTCTGAACAAGCAGTGCATCCCAGCCTTCCGGCTGCCAAGCCGCCTGAAAGATGACGGATAAAGACATCTGTAAAGAAGGTACTTCTGTTTTCCATTGTTCAAACAAGATCGCAGGCCGCTTCAAGTCATCATTCGCTGCAATGGCCAGGGACAGTTCATCAATCATTTTGTGCTTTACATCCCAGTAATGTAGAACGGAATCAAAACCGTCCGCTTTTCTAGGCCACCATTTTTCGAGTACATATTGAATCGGAATTTCTTTGCGTACGTCAGGGTCCACACTGTAAAAATGATTAATGGCATGGCTCACCGCATATTGCACACGATGTCTCCATTGTAGCGCTGGACGTTGCTCAGCCGAAGGTTCAGGGCGGATAAACCGGTGCGGGCTACGCAACATCTCTTCCAGCTTATAGTCCTCAAGCAAACGTTCAGGGAGCCCATCGCTCCCCTGAGCCTTTGCTGTATAGGCATCACGCTGTAACATTTCGATCAGGATATCTCCGCACCAGCAGTAACAAAACGTCTGCCGAAATCCCGGCATGATTCTTTTTCCTGCTCCAGCGGACTGTATTCAATTTTCAACATCTCTGGTGATACTTCCGCCCCACGTTCCTTCAGCTTCTCCGCTGTTAGATCAACTGCTCCGCAAAATTGTTCATAGGACGTATCTCCGCTTCCGAAGACAGCCGCTCTCTTTCCATGCAAATCAAGCTCATCCAGTTCTTCATAGAAGTCCAGAAATTCATCCGGCAGTTCACCATCTCCCCATGTGTACACACCAATCATAAAGCCCTCATAATTCAAAACTTCTGCGGCATTAAAGTCGGTTACGGATTTCAAGTCAGCTTCATGACCACTTGCTGTAATGCCTTCCACAATGAGTTCCGCAATCTCTTCTGTGTTGCCTGTCATACTGGCGTACGCCACTAACCATTTAGCCATCTATTGTCCCTCACTTTGGTTTCGTTATATGGATTGAATTTCCTTAAATTACGTTTCGCGTCGATTGCATATTGCAATATCAAAATCATAAGTGATAATGATTATCATTGTCAAATTAATTTTATTCAGATCTTCATTTTATGATATGTCGAAATTCGTCGTCTGCACATTGCCTTAATCCCCTGAGGCTAACTGGCGTACAGCCCCTTTTTTGTTGTACAATAGTATCCAAATGAATTTTGAAGGATGGATAAACCACTATGTACGTAGCTAAGAACTGGAAAGACTATGAAGTAATTGATACAGGAGGCGGCGAGAAGCTCGAACGCTGGGGAGATGTCATCTTGCGCAGACCTGACCCACAGATCATCTGGCCACTTGAACAAGAAACCCATGAATGGCGCCAAGCTCACGGTCACTATCACCGCAGCTCTTCTGGCGGCGGAAACTGGGATATGAAAAAGCCCATTCCTGAACGCTGGACGATCGGATATGAAAACCTGAAATTCCATATTAAACCGACAAGCTTCAAACACACCGGCTTGTTCCCGGAGCAAGCTGCCAACTGGAGCTGGATGATGGATAAAATTTCGAATGCAGGACGCCCCATCTCTGTCTTGAATCTATTTGCCTACACTGGCGGAGCAACCGTAGCAGCCGCGTACGCTGGCGCTTCTGTTGTACACTGTGATGCAGCGAAAGGTATGGTCCAATGGGCGAAAGAAAATGTGCAATTGTCCGGACTTGCTGATCGACCTGTTCGTTTCATCACCGATGATGTGTTCAAATTTGTACAGCGCGAACAGCGCCGTGGTAACAAATACGATGCGATTATTATGGACCCTCCTTCTTATGGACGTGGCCCGAACGGTGAAACATGGAAACTGGAGGAAAACCTCTATCCTTTCCTGAAATCCTGTATGACGATTCTTTCGGATAATCCGTTGTTTATGCTAGTGAACTCTTATACCACAGGTATCTCTTCAACGGTATTACGAAACATGCTGACGATGACGATGTCTGCCAAGTATGGTGGAGAGATTACTGCCGGAGAAATCGGATTGCCGATTACACGCAGCGGTCTCGATCTGCCTTGCGGTATTTTGGGCCGCTGGGAGTCCTGATTATGTCTCATGATGTGCAAAAAACTGGAGATATCGAGATTCTGTATGAGGATAATCATCTGTTAGGCATCACAAAACCGGTGAATGTCCCGACGCAGGAAGATGCTTCCGGTGATCCGGATCTGCTCACTTTACTCAAACAGGATCTGAAAGAACGTTATAATAAACCTGGCAATGTATATCTGGGACTGGTGCATCGCCTGGATCGCCCGGTTGGAGGTGCCATGATCTTTGCCAAAACCTCCAAAGCAGCTTCCCGATTGTCCGAAACCGTGCGTGGACGTCATTTCCGTAAAATCTATGCAGCTGTTGTTCATGGCAAGTTGCCAGCACGTCAGGGCACGTTGAAGCACACCCTGCTAAAAGACAGCAAAACAAACACCGTAACCGCTGTACCCAAAGGTACGCCTGGCGGTAAAGATGCGGTTCTAGACTACGAGGTCGTCGGAGAAACCGATCGTTACAGCCTTGTGCATATCGAGCTTCATACAGGTCGCTCCCATCAGATACGTGTGCAGATGAAAGAAGCCGGCTGTCCACTATTCGGAGATCAGAAATATGGCGCCAAAATAAACAAACCGGGGCAACAGATCGCGTTATGGTCTGTCATTGCTGCACTCCCCCATCCTGTCACCAAAGAGGAAGTTGTGCTACAGTCCCTGCCTGCGCGAGAATTTCCTTGGGCTGAATGGCCTATGGATATATACGAAAAAGCTTTCACATTGAAGATATAAACTGCATATAAGCAGATTGGATCAACTAGAAGCAGTAGCTTTCTGCACCTGTAACGTGTCGTTCGGATGCTACATCCGGGCGACACTTTTTTAATCGAAAAATCATATAACAACTCCTTCTATCTGCGTTCAATATTTAATCTTCTAAGACAGGAGCCGATATTCATGACCCCGTTCACACAGCAGGTTGTCGCCATTATTGCTGCGATCCCTGAAGGAAAGGTAATGACGTATGGACAGATTGCAGCCTGCGCTGGAAGCCCAAGGGCGGCAAGACAGGTCGTTCGTATTCTGCACTCTATGAGCCGGAAGGAACGCTTACCCTGGCATCGGGTCGTCAATGCGAAAGGACAAATTGCCATAACCGATGAAGCATCACGCATGATGCAGGAAACCGAGCTTGTCAGTGAAGGTGTGGAATTCCAGCTGGATGGGAGCATCGATCTCCAACGTTTCGGTTATGAACCTGATCCAGATTGGTTACTGCATGATGTGACTTCAATTAAAGATGAAAATGAATGACAGTATATTCTTTCGTTTGCTTAGTGATATGTCATCTGTAAAACAAAAAAAGAGAGCTCTCGTTGCCGTAGAAGATGTGTCCTACTGGCAGCCTGAGAGTTCTCTTTTTTTGTTTATTCGTTATAGATTTCAAGTCTAATTTTAAGCTGTTGCTACTTTTTTGGCTTTTTCTTTCTCTGCGTTTACCGGTTCGGTAGCTGGTTTGGTTTTCTGAATGAAGAAAGCCATAATCAGCGCTGCAATTGTCATAAAGGTGGCTACCGTAAAGGCATAGTTGACACCATAGATGGTTGCATCTGCTGTAGCAGCCAGCACCGCTGTTTTGTTGTTCGGGTCAATTGTACCCGTAGCCATCGTTTCCGCCAGATGCGACTTGAGCTTGCTACTCATGATCGTTACGAGAATCGCTGTACCAATCGCACCTGCCACTGTACGCAGTGTGTTCGACATCGCTGTACCATGAGCATTAAGTCGTTGAGGCAACTGATTCAGACCAGCCGTCTGAATCGGCATCATCAGCATCGACATACCAAACATACGAGCAGTGTAGATAAACATCATATATCCATACGTGGTGTCAATGGCCAAACGGCTGAGTCCCCATGTGGTAACCGCTGTAATAGCCAGACCCGTAACGGAGAGCCAGCGTGCACCGACTTTATCGAAGATGCGACCTGTAATCGGAGACATAATTCCCATTAGGATGGCACCTGGCATCATGAGCAAGCCGGATTCAATCGGTGAGAACCCACGGATATTTTGCAGAAAGATTGGGAGCAAGATCATGCCTGCAAACATAGCCATCGTAACAAGCATATTAATAATGGTTGTTAAGGTATACATGTTGTATTTGAAAATACGGAACTCCAAAAGCGGATGATCGGTCGTCAACTGACGAATAACAAACAGAATCAGGGAAATGACACCAACTACGAGGCAGCTGATGACAACAGCACTTCCCCATCCGTCTGTACCCGCATCACTGAAACCATACAGCAAGCTACCGAATCCGAGTGTGGATAGAATTACGCCAACAGAGTCCAGTTTCGGCTTGGACTGACGTGTTACGTTTTTGACAAATGCAATACCAATCGCTGTTGCGATCACGGAGAATGGCAGAATGATGTAGAATAACAATCTCCAGGAATAGTGCTCAACGATATAACCGGACAACGTAGGACCAATTGCTGGTGCGAGAATCATGGCTATCCCCATCGTTCCCATCGCCTGCCCACGCTTCTCAATCGGGAAAATCGTCAGAAATACCACGGTCATCAGCGGCATCAGAATACCGGCACCCGCGGCTTGAATAACACGACCCACCATAAGAATCGAGAAGTTCGGACTTAGTCCGCAGACTAGCGTACCGATCGTAAATAAGGTCATAGCTGTTATAAAAATTTGCCGTGTTGAAAATTTGGCAATCAAGTATGCCGTAACCGGGATTAACACCCCGTTGACAAGCATGTAACCCGTCGTAAGCCACTGGGCTTTGTTCGGCCCGATGCCGAGATCCTCCATAATTTTAGGAAGAGCCACGTTCATCAGGGTCTGGTTCAAAAATGCCACAAAGGCACCAATTAACAAGGCCGCTACAATGGGGCCTTTCTTGATGTTGTCCATCGCAGAGGACGGAGCTGTAGCAGTTGTTGTGCTCATAAGTTGTTCATCTCTCTTCCTTGTAACTTTTCAATCATCAGACTATGAATGCGAAGCAGGTGCTCTAGATCTTCCTTCGAAATATCCAGTATAGGTGATACACGCTCCATCCAGAGCTGTTGTGTCTCCTGTTGAGCCTTTTCCCCTTTGGCTGTAATCTGTAGTACCACAGAACGGCGATCTGCATCAGATCGTGTCCGTACGATGTACTCGCCTTTCACGAGACGTTCTACTACAGCGCTCATCGAACTACTACCCATATGGCACAGATCAGCAATCTCGTTAATGCCAATTGCAGGTCGCTCCTTAAGGATGGATAACACCATAAACTGGATCGAAGTGAGCTCGATCTCCTTGTTTTCATTCCAGAATGCCCGGAAAAGCATCTGATTCACTTGTCGAAATGAGTTGATAATGTAAAATACCTCGTACGTATCCGTCATTGTTTCACCCTTTTACTTATGGAATATAATATTTCGTACACGAAATATCAGGGGAACAATTACTTATTATAACAAAAATATTTACATAGTCAACTCTTTACATATGATTTTAAGAAAATAATATTAAGACATATTATATTTGATATATACATTATATAAGCAAGCCCAATAGCAGCTAATCAGTTTGGTTGTAGCTTTTCCCTGAGTGATAAGATTATGCACCGTAGTGTAGACCTTCGATGTTGATGTTCTTGTCATCATGTAAAATAAAAAAAACCTCCATTCCACTTTAGGTGAAATAGAGGTTTGATACGGTTAATAAGTTTGAACATAAGATCAGTTTTAGCTTTTGGTTAATATACACGCTCTAGATAAACAAATTATGATTTGCATGATCCGCTTGTCCGAGATAATAACCCACACCGCCAATGACAGCCTGATCGATCAATTCCTCACGTTGTATGCCCATCAGATCCATCGACATCTGACAAGCTACGATCTCAACCCCTTGAGCGATAGCCGATTGCATGAGTTGTTCCAGCGAAGCTACGTTATTTTTTTTCATTAACCCTCGAATCATTTTCGGTCCTGCACCAAACATATTCATCTTGGAGAGTCCCAGCTTCAGACTGTTGCTCGGCAACATCAGATCAAACATACGGGCCATGCCTGTTTTGACAGGTGCCTGCTGCATCTCTTGTTTACGAATCATGTTTAAGCCCCAGAAGGTGAAAAACATCGTAACTTTCCGCCCACTGGCTGCTGCTCCATTAGCAATAATGAAGGAGGCGATGGCCTTATCGAGTTCACCACTGAATACGACCATTGTACTTGCTTTTTCAAGTTGCATTGAACCGCTTGTGACAGGCGAAGTATTCTTGGCCAGAACGGCCTCGATTACCCCGCCCTTATCCCGCTCCAGCTTGAGTACGTCAGACCCCGACATGGTTGCCCAAGCCTTCACATCCTCATAAAATCCTGGATCTGAAGCTTTGACCCGTAGGGTCTGTCCGTCTGCCAACTGATCCATTTTTTGTTTAACCTCGATTAGCGGGCCAGGGCAACTCAAACCACATACATTCAGTTCATTATCAATATGGAGCTCCCTAGATGCATCTTCTCCTGATCCTTTGTTTTCATTTGCATTCCCATTCATCAAAATTCTCCCTTGCTCTTTTTGGGGTTCTACGCCTGCAGGTTTGAATTGTGCCTGACGATACGTCTTGTAACCCCCGCTTAAATTCTTCACCTGATAGCCATGCTGACGTAGAATTTGTGTAGCGGTATAACCACGAAGTCCAACCTGACAATAAACCCAGATTTCTTTGGTTACATCCAGCTCTCCAAGCCGCTGACGAAGCTCATCCACCGGAATGGATAGAGACCCGGGAATGTTACCGTTACGGTGTTCCAGATCACTCCGAACATCCACTAATACGGACTGGGCAGGGTCACGTTCTGCAAGTTGATCATACGTGTAGGAATGCACTCGTTCGTCCAAGATGTTCTCGGCAGCATATCCGACCATATTAACCGGGTCTTTTGCAGAAGAGTATGGCGGTGCATAACTGAGTTCCAGTTCCGTAAGATCTCGTACATTTCCCCCGAAGTGAATCGCCACTGCAATATCATCAATTCGTTTGTCCACACCTTCGTAGCCCACAGCTTGTGCACCTAGAATCTTCCCATCCGGAGCAAAGAGTAATTTCAACGTAACTGCACTAGAACCAGGATAATAGGAAGCATGAGATGCAGGGTGTACGATAACACTTCGATAGTCTTTTTGCATTCGTTTCAGCGTTTTTTCATTAGTGCCCGTAGATGCCCCTGTCAAACCAAACACTTTGATAATCGATGTACCCTGAGTGCCTTTATAGGTGGTGGGAAGACCGGCAATCTGATCCGCTACGATCCGTCCCTGTTTGTTGGCAGGACCGGCAAGGGGAATTGCTGTCTGCGTGCCATGAATGTAATCCTTCACTTCGATGGCATCGCCCACGGCATAAATATGCGGAACACTGCTCTCCATTTTGTCATTAACTATGATGTGTCCGCGTGAACCAAGAGCTAGACCACTGTCCTGCAAAAATGAGGTGTCGGGTATAACCCCAATGGCCAGAATGACCATATCTGCAGATAATATCTTGCCATCGGACAATTCCACACCAATACCTTGATCTAACGTACGGAAGCCTTGAACCCGCTGTGAAAATAAAAGCTTTACTCCATTTTGCTCCATCTCTTGAGCTAGCATAGCTGCCAATTCCGGATCAAACGGGGTTAACAGCTGATCATTCCCCTCAATCAAAGTTACATCCAGTCCAGCTTCCTTCAAATTTTCAGCCATCTCTACACCGATAAACCCACCGCCAATGACAATCGAAGTACTGTTGTTATCAGAACTTATCTGTTCTTTGATTCGATCAATATCAGGAATGTTCCTCACGGTATATATCAATGAATTCTCTTTGCCGGGCAGATCGGGCACAAGTGGACGAGCACCAGGTGACAAAATTAATTCATCATAGTTTTCCTCGTATAAACCACGCTCGGCACTACGTACCTGCACGGTTCGTTTACTTGGATCAACAGCGATAACCTCGCTTTGTGTACGAACATCGATATTGAAACGATCCTCCATCCCCTTCGGTGTCTGTACGAGCAATCGCCCCCGTTCTTCAATCGTACCTCCAATGTAATAAGGCAATCCGCAATTGGCAAATGAGATATATGGGCCTTTTTCAAACATAATAATCTCGGCATGTTCGTCTAGACGACGGAGGCGTGCAGCAGCAGATGCACCGCCTGCTACGCCCCCCACGATTAACACTTTTTTACGTTTATTCATCTTCGCAACCATCCTTTTCAAATAAAATCATGACTAACTGCTCCACACGAGAATCAGCCAGTACGTAATTGACTTCAAGGCCATTTCGCTCCGTGGCAACGATACCCGCACTGCGAAGCTTTTGCAGATGCTGCGACACCGTCGACTGCGGGAGATCCAGACATTCCTGCATATATGAAACATTACATTTTTTTTTGCGCATCAAACCACGGACGATACATAAACGTACGGGATGAGACAGCGCTTTAAGAAACTCTGCTGGCTCGTCAAACTGTTTTAATTGATTCCGATCGAACGCAGGCAACTCCAAAATGATTCCTCCTCAAACGTTATAACGCAATATTACGATATAATGATTTAGTTGTCAATGTGTATTCTTTACAAACCATACTCAACAAAATAAAAAGACAAAAGCATACACCTGGCCCTAATGACCAGAAGTATGCTTATTTATGATCATTGCATTATTCGTTTTGTTTTTTAACATCATCAGATTATTTACTACACTCATTTCACGATCAGATTTTGCTCGTTTAACCTGAACTCGTTAAGGCAGGCTCTTGCGCATTCGTTTTGGGTGCAGTCATTTTCCCAAGCAGATATACAAGCAATTGTTGATTGTGCATCGAGATGTTGCTCAGTACGGAATTCATAAACTCATTGCGGATCGTGATACCACGCGTGGTTTCCATTCTGCCCTTATCGGATAATGAAACCCACACAATCCGCCTGTCCTGATCATCACGAACTCTGCATATGAGGCCATTTTTCTCCATTCGATCCAATAACATCGTTACTGCAGCAGGTGTTGTCGCAAGAAATGGAATCAAATCAGATGGTTTCATCTTTGCATGATCTTCGAGCACCTCAAGTACCGCAAGCTGTGCCTCTGTTAACGAAGGGGCTAATTCCTGATCCATATGCAGTTTATAATCTTTGGTTAATCTGGACCAGCATTTAGCAAAATCGGAATTATACATCGAACATCACTCCTCCTGCAACGGATAATCATTTCATTTGCTTAAGTTTTCGCGCTTCAAAGCCGCATTCCTGCTGCATTTTTTCAATTTCCCAGCGATCGACTGTAATCGACGAAGGTTGTTAAACTTCGCTTGATGATGCACTTCTCATCCGCCCAAGAACAACAAAAAAAGACTCTTCACCCGACAGAATCAGCACTGTCGGCAGAGAGTCTTTTATCTTTTTTAGGAGGTTGTCCCCGGTTGATTCTCATTAAAATCCTGAATAAGCTCGGTAATTTCGTCCTGTTTGTCTACAGGAACAAGTAATTTACCGATGTGTTTACGTTCTGTGAGTGGAACGCTCTCGGATGAGACCGTATGGGCTTGTCCCTCTTTGGTCATCACCGTCAACTGACGTTGCTCTTTACAGTAGAATGCACCTGCAATACGGCTACCATTCGGTTTAACACGTTTACCTTCCTTGAATTCAAAGGTAACCACGCCTTTACCACCACGGCTCTGCGGGGCATAGTCCAGAAGCAAGGATCGTTTACCATAACCGAGGTCACTCAATACAGCTACCTCTCCCTCATCTCCCTCTACCCATAACACAGAGACTACTTCATCCGTATCTTTCAATTGAATACCACGAACACCACCAGAGACACGTCCCATCGGATTCACTTCATCTTCACGGAAACGAATCGCCATCGCTTCTTTGGTAATCAGCATGATATCTTTCCCGCCCGTACTTAGATGTACGGACAGCACTTCATCATCCTTAGCAACCTTGCATGCCGCTACGGCACCCGAGCGCTTTGTAATGTATTCCTTAAGTTCAGTTCGTTTGACCTGTCCCTTGCGGGTTACAAATACCAGACTGTGATCTGGTTCCTCGAACGATTTGATCGCCAGTACACTGGTGATCCGATCATCCTTCGCCAGAGGAATTACATTAACAATGGCGGTACCCGGATCTTTCCACTTAAACTCCGGCACCTGATGCACAGGCAGGAGGAAATATTGCCCTTTTTGTGTGAAGACAAGCAAATTCTCCAATGTATTTACTTCAAGCACCTGGGAGATATAATCTCCTTCTTTTACACCGCTAGCACTTCGCTCACCGCCAGAACGTGTGAAGGACTGCATGCTCGAACGTTTGACATATCCTTCTTTGGACAATGTCACAAATACATCTTCTGCGTTGACCAATACTTCGAGATTAACCTTAAGTTCCTCTACTTCACCCTGAATGGCGGAGCGGCGCTCAATTCCGTACTTCTCTTTGATCTCCAGCAGTTCTTTACGAATGACCCCGATCAGCTTCCGATCACTATCGAGAATCGAGCGTAGCTGTGAAATTTTCTTCATGAGATCATCCAGCTCTTTTTGCAACGAATTAATCTCCAGATTCGTCAAACGATACAATTGCAAGGTGAGAATAGAATCCGCTTGACGTTCCGTGAACCCAAACATCCAGATCAGATTGTTTTGAGCATCTTGACGATTCTTCGAAGCTTTAATCGCTGCGATTACTTCATCCAAAATGTTAAGGGCTTTCACCAGCCCCTCCAGGACATGAGCACGGTCTTCCGCTTTCTCCAGCTCATACTTGGTTCGGAAAGTTACTACTTCGCGTTGGTGAGCAATATAAGCTTCCAGAATCGCTTTTAGACCAAGTTGCTGCGGCGCTTTGTTCACAATCGCGACCATATTGAAGTTGTATGTGACTTGCAGGTCGGTTTTTTTCAGCAAATAAGCCAAAATCCCTTGTGCATCCGCATCTTTTTTCAGCTCAACAACAATCCGTAATCCTTCGCGTCCACTTTCATCCCGAACTTCTGCGATACCTTCAACCTTTTTCTCCAGGCGGATATTTTCCATCGCCGTAACAAGACGGGATTTAACCACCTGATAAGGAATCTCCGTAATAACGATCTGTTGCTTGCCGCCACGCATATTTTCGATCTCGGTTTTGGAACGTATGTAGATTCGTCCTTTACCTGTCCGATATGCATCCAGAATACCGTCGCCGCCCATAATTAAGCCGCCTGTTGGAAAATCAGGTCCCTTGATGAACATCATGATTTCGTCCAGTTCAATGGACGGTTTCTCCATGACAGCAATACAAGCATCAATCGTTTCACGCAAATTATGCGGTGGAATCTCGGTTGCAAAACCGGAAGAAATTCCGCTTACCCCATTGACCAGCAGGTTGGGATAACGGGAAGGTAACACAACCGGTTCCTTGGCTGTATTATCAAAGTTATCTTTAAACAACACGGTGCGTTTCTCAATATCACGAAGCATCTCCATTGCAATAGATGACAAACGAGCCTCTGTATAACGCATAGCTGCAGCCGGATCATCGTCTTGTGAGCCCCAGTTACCGTGTCCGTCTACAAGCATATGGCCCATTTTCCATGGCTGTGCCATTCGTACCATACCTTCATAGATCGAGGAGTCACCATGAGGGTGATAATTACCCATAACGTCTCCTACCGTTTTGGCAGATTTACGATATGGCTTCTCCGGTGTATTGCCCGAGTCGTACATGGCGTAAAGAATACGCCGCTGTACTGGCTTTAATCCATCCCGCACATCGGGAATCGCTCGATCCTGAATAATATATTTGGAGTAGCGACCAAAACGGTCACCAACGACCTCTTCAAGAAAGGCCGGCATAAATTGTTCTGATAGACTCATTCCAAGCACCTTCTATTCTTCGTACTCTGTAAAGTCGACATTCTCTACAATCCAGCGTTTGCGTGGATCCACTTTGTCACCCATCAATGTAGATACACGACGCTCTGCTTTGGCTGCATCCACAATCTCCACTTTCAACATAGCGCGTGTCTCCGGGTTCATCGTTGTTTCCCACAGTTGATCCGGGTTCATCTCACCAAGTCCTTTATAACGCTGTAATTCGACATTATTTCCGAACTCTTTCATATAATTCGCAAGTTCTTCGTCCGTCCAGGCATATCTTACCGTTGCCATTTTGCCGGATTTACGAGTGAGTTTATATAAAGGCGGTTGCGCAATATATACTTTCCCTGCATCAATTAACGGTTTCATGTAACGGTAAAAGAACGTAAGTAGCAACACCTGGATATGTGCGCCATCCGTATCTGCATCCGTCATGATAATGATTTTGGAATAATTGCTGTCCTCTACGGCAAACTCCGTTCCGATTCCTGCGCCTATTGCTGCTGTAATTGCACGATACTCTTCATTTTTCAAAATATCCGCAAGCTTTGATTTTTCCGGATTCAACGGTTTTCCCTTTAACGGCAGAATCGCCTGTATTTTGGAATCCCGTCCTTGCTTGGCTGAACCACCTGCAGAGTCACCTTCCACAATAAACAATTCATTGCGTGTAAAATCTTTCGATTGCGCAGGCGTCAGCTTGCCATTCAAGTTAGAACTTTCACTGCGCTTTTTCCCTGTTCGCATCTCGTCACGGGCTTTCCGCGCGGCTTCTCTCGCTTTGGACGCCTGCACTGCTTTGCGAATCAAGGTCTGTGCGACCTGCGGGTTCTCTTCCAGAAAACGTTGAATATTTTCGGAGACCACTGAATCAACTGCACTTCGAGCAGAAGCACTTCCGAGCTGATCTTTGGTCTGACCGACAAATTCCACTTCAGACATTTTGACGCTAATTACCGCCATCATGCCTTCACGCAGATCATTACCTTCCAGATTTTTATCTTTTTCCTTGATCATGCTGGTACGCCGAGCGTAGTCGTTCATTACACGGGTATAGGCTGCCCTGAATCCGGTCTCATGCGTTCCTCCACCACGGGTCGGGATCGAATTGACAAAGGAAGCAAGTGTTTCTGTATAACCCGCATTATACTGGATTGCCACTTCTACCTCGATATCGTCCTTATCTGCGTAGAAGTGTATAACGTCATGAAGTACATCTTTATTTTCGTTCAAAAACTCAACAAACTGGCTCGCGCCGCCCTCGTACATATATTCATCCTGGTTGCCTGAACGTTCGTCCTTAAGCACAATTTTGAGACCCGAGTTCAGGAAAGCAATCTCCTGAAGGCGTTCTGCCAGTGTATCATAATTCAACTGAATTCCATTCTGAAAAACGCGAATATCCGGTTTAAACGTAACTTTGGTGCCTGTGCGATTGGTATTACCCAATACTTCAAGACCAGTCACGGGTTCTCCTACATGTTCGACGCCTTTTTTGTCCTGCCAATATTCAAAACGTTGACGATGGATCTTACCATCACGGAAAATTTCGACTTCAAGCCACTCTGACAATGCGTTGGTGACCGAAGCCCCTACACCGTGCAGACCACCTGATTTTTTATATCCTGATCCACCGAACTTACCGCCTGCGTGCAAAATCGTAAACACGACCTGGGGAGTGGGAATCCCTGTTTTATGTATACCTGTCGGAATTCCCCTTCCGTTATCCTGAACTGTAATAGAACCGTCCTTATGCAGCGTGATATCGATTTTGGAGCAGAATTTGGCTAGGTGCTCATCGACAGCGTTGTCTACGATCTCCCATACCAAATGATGTAGACCTGAAGTACTGGTGCTGCCGATGTACATCCCCGGCCTTTTCCGAACCGCTACCAGTCCTTCAAGTACTTGAATGTCGTCCGCGTCGTAGCCCGAGGCGCCCTGTCCTCCGCCTGTCGAACCTGCCGACATATCGATTTGCTCGACCATTCATGCTCCCCCTTCTTAACTTGAAACTACAAAAATGCCTGAAATGCAAACAGATGTTTTCTTATCCTTGTCCATTTTAATTCAAGATATCCCGTTTCGTAAAGACAAGGAATGATACAATGAGTGATGCAACGCCCCAAACACTAAGCACAATAAGGGAAAATCCAAGGTTCATGCCTTCAATTGGTGGCAATCCGCCAGACAAATAATCAGGCAGTTCCAGGTTCACCATAAACAAATACTTCGCTGTTTCCCACGAAGCTGCCATGTTGGTTAGAATCGTTCCAGCGATCAGCGCAGCCATCATAATTACGATACTTGCCGCTGTACTGCGAACAAGAACCGATACCATAAACGCCAGCATCGCCACGATGATACTTACAAACCAGATCAAACCTGCTTGCATCAGCATGTACTGCCATTGACTTACCGCATGTACGGCAGACATATCCACTTCGGTGCCAACCACTTTGAATCCAGTGAAGACAGGCATGCCGAAACCTTTGTAACCAAAAACGGCCCCGGATATCCCGTAACAGATCACATAAGCAGAAACGACGATGATCGAAACAAACATGATCAATGTGATCAGTTTGCTTAGAAGCACTTTCCACCGTCTAACGGGGCGAGTCAGCAACATTTTGATCGTGCCTGTTGTCCGTTCTCCTGACACCAGGTCTGAAGCAATTGCCATAATCAAAAGCGGGATAAACAATCCAACGGCATTGTTCATAAATTCCCTTGTAAACGTCACACCGCCTGGTTCTTTGGGATTAATGTTATTTTCCAGATAGTATTGCATCTGCTGGATATAGACGGTTCTATACTTTTTGTATTCCTCGGGAACCCGATCACTGCCTAGTGAGTTCTGATTATCCGTAATCGCTTGTTGTAATTCAAGCCTCCAGTCACCACCGAACTTGTCTTGATTATTCTGAGCCGATTTCATCTGTGCATACGTGAACATCGGAACAAGGATGGCCAGAACGATAAAAATAATATAAAGGCGTTTCTTCTTGACCATTTTAATGGTCTCATTACGAATGAGCGGCATGATATTATTCAATGGATTCACCTTCTGTCATTTTTAAGAATAGTTGCTCAAGTGTAGGCTGAATCCGTTGTACGCCCTCAACCTGAATGCCTGCTTCAACCATCTGCTGTACCAGCTCCGGTATACGTTCTTCATGCATCTCGGCAACAACAGCATTCGCACCGAGCCCTGCAACAATCGTATCATCCATGACATCACCGGGGCGGCTAACCAGCGTAATCCCCTTATCAAGTAAAAGCTGACGGCCTGCATCAAAAGGTGTAAGATGCCATATCGCCACCTTGGAATGGTCTTCGATCAGTTCATTCACACCACCAACTGCGAGCACACGGCCGGTACTGATTATGGCTACCCGATCACAGAGAAGTTGAATTTCACTTAACAAGTGACTGCTGACGAACACTGCCATCCCCTCACTGGCGAGCTGTTTGATAAATTCACGTAACTCTTTAATCCCTTTGGGATCAAGTCCATTCGTTGGTTCATCCAGAATCAGCAACCGTGGTCTTCCAAGTAATGCCTGGGCAATTCCGAGCCGCTGGCGCATACCTAGTGAGTAGGTTCTAACTTTATCATGAATACGTTGATCCAGACGCACAATATTGACCACTTCCTGAATACGGTCATGATCAACGCCTGGTTGCATCCGGGCAAAGTGCTCCAGGTTTTCCCACCCGGTCAAATATGTATATACCTCAGGATTTTCCACGATGGAACCGACATATTTGAGCGCTCGTTCGGGATCACGATTCACGTCGTAACCACAGACCGAAATTTTTCCTTCTGTAGGTTTAATCAGATCAACCAGCATACGAATCGTTGTCGTTTTCCCCGCACCATTCGGCCCCAAAAAACCGAAAATTTCACCAGGTTTGACATCAAAAGTGACGTCTTTGATAATCCATTTCCGTCCAATTTTTTTCTTCAGGTGTTGTACGGACAAGACGGAATCATACTGCTTCTCTGCCATTTATTTCGCGCTCCCTTCTGCCGGTTTATTCCCTTTATATTCCTGTGCAATGCGAACGGCCATCTGCTGATAACCTTGTCCATTCGGATGGAAGTGATCAGATGAAAGATACTCGTCCAGATGATTCTCAAACAGATCAAAGGTTGGCACAAGTGTCATGTTATCTTCATTGTTCAAGATGGACATCGCCGCGTCATTCCAGGCTGCAACAACAGCATTGCCCGGCTTCTCCAGTTCCTTCACATTACCAAACGGATTATATAATCCGATATATGCAATCTGAGCATTCGGATTGATTTCTTTCACTTTCTTCAAAATTTCCTGTAGACGTTTGGATGTCTCCGGCAAGGCGGCAGCCAGTTTCTCGGCTGTTGGCGGGTCTTCACCTTGAAGAACCTGTCCACCTTGAAACAGGTCATTCGCACCGATAGAGAGTAAAATAAAGTTGGATTGTTGCAAAACATATTGAACCCCTTGTTCATCCAGCTTTTTTAACAACGCATCTGTTCGCAGACCGTTTACACCCAGATTGTTAAGTACCTGTACATCATGACCCTCATCTTTGAGCAGATTAGCCGCCCGTCTAACAAATCCAAGTCCTTCATCATCCCCCGTTCCTCTTGCAAGGGAATCGCCAATGACAGCCATTCGGATTTTGCCGTCTTCTACAATCGCTTTATTGCCCCCATTTTGAGCATCTTTAGCTGGAGCCGCAGCCTTCTGTCCCTCATTTAACGTTGAATCCCCTTGCGGAAAAATAACATCTTTTATGGCGTAAGCAAATCCAAATATCAATAGCAGTGTTGCTACTATGGATATCGTGCTTACACTTCTCCAGATCCAAGGCGCTGAATCAAGATTTTTGTTCTTTTTCATCCATCACATCTCCAGTCAGTTACAAATAATTTATAATGGCTTTCACATCAAGATATTGCTTATTCTAAATAACATAAGTCTTCTGTCGTTAATTTGCAAATTTTGCTGTTATATTCGGAAAGCAGCCATTTCCACAACTCAAAAAATGGAAAAAAGCCATAGTACACACAGCTTTTCGGCTATGTGCACATATGACTTCTTTTATTATAAAATAAGTTATATATTATTCATTTCCAACTCTTATTTACCGATAAACTCTTGAGCCCAATATCCGTTATAGTAGCCTACACCAATTTGCGTAAAGTTTTTGCTCAGGATGTTTGCACGGTGACCCGCACTGTTCATCCAGGCTGTTACAACTTCCTGAGGTGTTTTTTGACCTTTAGCGATATTTTCACCAGCGTAGCTGTACGTTACTCCGAATTGTTTCATCATGTCAAACGGAGAACCGTACGTTGGAGACTGATGATCAAAATAGTTGTTGTTGCTCATATCTTTTACTTTTGCCATAGCGACCTTGTCCAAAAGAGCGTCGGATGTCAATGCACCAAGACCTGCTTTGGCACGTTCAGCGTTCACAAGTTTCACCACTTGTGTAGCAAAATCGGATTGTGTGCTTTGTGTGCCACCGTTATTACCTGTGCTTGAAGGATCTTTAGCTGGTGTGGTCGTAGCTGGTTTTTCTTCTTGTACTGGTTTCGCAGGTGTGCTTGGTTGTTCAGGCTTGGTTACAGGCTGCGTTGTTGGTTGCTCAGCTGTTTGACCTTCCGAGACTTTGTATCCGTTTTGTTTCAGCCATTGCTCAATATAAGCTTTCAAGCTATCCGCATTGACCACTTTATACGTTGTAACCGTCGTTGCTTTATATGTTGAATCTGCAGCAGACGCGGAGGCAGGAAGCATAATCCCTACGGCGAGTGCAGCTGTCAGACTGCCTGTCACAACTTTTTTCATCCAGTTCTTCTTCAAATTCATTCATCTCCTTAGAATTAATTATTACAACTTTGTAATGTCTACTCTAGGAGTATATCAATTCATTAGGAGATTGTGAACCCGTAAATACTGGAAAAATGACTTTTTTGTCATTATTGATTGTTTCAAAGCAACCTTGGACAGTTTATATATATAGGCTCTACGCTCGGCCTTATAAGTCACAAATAACGGAGTTCCTAGTGTGTCTTTTCAATAAAATGATGTACACACCATATAAAAAAAAGGCACTCAGTCAAGTTTTCACTTGCTGAATGCCGTTTCATCTATTATAAAAGAACTTTACTGAAACGATAGCCTTTTTTCTGGAAGCCAATATGCTCATAGAAGGAATACGTCGTTGAAGTTACTTCACGATTCGCCCCAGTGACAAACAATTGCTTACCACCTTGCTTTTTGCCCCAGTCTTCAGCACGAGCCATTAAACGGCGACCAATTCCGCTACCGCGATGTTCCTGACCTACGATCAACGAAGTAATCTGGGCAGCAGGTTCCGGATAGGCATGACTTTGAACACATTGCAAGCCAATCACACCAATAATCTGTTCATCCACTTCGGCAACGAGCATGCACGCGTTCGGATTGCTCTCCAAACCTTCAATGCGTTCTTTCATTACATTGGTGGTTGTCGGATAGCTGACCTCTCGCATCAATCCTGTTACCGCTTCAGCATCTCGCAGTTCACACTCTCGGATCATCAGTACAGGGGCCTCCACATTATTGGACATGATTTACCTCCACTTTCAGCATATTTGCGGCTTGAACCGCTGTTTTACGAGCTTCTTCCACATCTGTTCCAGCACTAAGGGCTACAGCCATTCGGCGTCCTTGTTTCGTTTCAGGTTTGCCAAACACACGAACCTGAGTACGAGGTAATGCAAGTGCATCTTCAATTCCACCTATGGTGAAATCAGATGTTTCGACATCGGCCTTCAGCGTGGCTGAGGCTCCTGGTGTCAGCAAATGTACTTCTGTGACGGGAAATCCAAGAATGGCACGCACGTGAAGCGCGAACTCTGAATTATCCTGTGTAACCATCGTGACCATACCTGTATCATGTGGACGTGGCGAGATTTCACTAAATACCACTCCATCAGCTGTGAGAAAGAGTTCAACGCCAAAAAGGCCGTACCCGCCGAGCTCATCCGTAACCGTTTTTGCGATGTGACAAGCTTGCTTCCATTGCTCCGATGTCATCGCATGAGGTTGCCATGATTCGACATAATCCCCATCTTTTTGAATATGACCGATCGGCGGACAAAATACAGTGCCTGATGCCGATCTGACGGTAAGTAGCGTAATTTCACTCTCAAACTTCACAAAGCTTTCCACGATAACACGAACAGACTTGCCTCTCGCTCCCGAAAGAGCTATGTCCCAGCAGTTTGCTGCATCATCCGGTATACGGCATACACTCTGGCCTTTACCAGATGAACTCATCAATGGTTTGATAACACAAGGTGTACCTAGTTCACGAACAGCCTCTTGCAACTGTTCTAAACTATCCGCAAAGAGATAAGCGGCTGTAGGGAGATTCAATTGTTCGGCCGCCAGACGACGAATGCCTTCACGATCCATAGTCAAACGAGCGGCACGGGCCGTTGGCACGACACAAAAGCCTTCTTCCTCAAGTTCCAGCAATGCTTCAGTAGCAATGGCTTCAATCTCAGGTACGATGTAATGCGGTTGTTCCTTACGGATCAATTGTTTCAATGCCTCGCCATCTAACATGTCGATGCAGTAAGATCGATGTGCGACCTGCATGGCCGGTGCGTTCTCATAACGATCAACAGCGATTGTTTCCACACCGAGACGTGCAGCCTCAATCACGACCTCTTTACCCAATTCTCCGCTGCCTAGCAGCAGCATTTTTTTGGCTTGAGCCGAAAAAGGAGCACCCCACATGTTCTTTCCAATCCTCCCAAAGAGAAATCTTCTATATCTGTCTCTCTATTTTCGGGGTTTTGGTTAAAGATTGCAAGAGTACTCCCTATTTTTCTTGTGAATTTTACAAGATTTTTTGTGTTTTTTCGATCAAATTTTACAAATTACATTCTTGGATTCGATACTCTTTCCATTCCTCCCATTTTTAAGGATATAAAAATTAAAGAAGCATACAACCTAATTTTTCCTTTTTTATAATTTATCCTTTTAATAAGTCACTTTTCTCCAAATCACGATTTTTCTCCCGAAACAGTTCATTATGGGACGAAACGTAGGCCATTCCAGCTGCCGTTGGTTCAACGTATGTTTTGGCACTGTTGACCGCAACAATCGCATCATTAAAAGCTCCTGCGATCAAACGCACTTTGCCTTCGCGTATCGCACAGTCTCCTGCTGTAAAAATACCAGGTATATTGGTTTCACCCCGTTGGTTCATGGCAATCATCCCTTCATCCATATCCAGACCGCAGCGGGCAAGATTGCTTGCTTGACTCGTATAACCATGGCTTACGATGATCTCATCGACTTCTAGTTTTATGTTTTCACCTGTAGCCACATTGGATATGGCAACTTGGTGTATACATTCTCCATTGCCATACAAGCGATCAATCTTAAAGGGTGTGAGCACTTTCGTCCTGCTTTTCATCTGTTTCACATTATGCTCCATTGCACGGAACGCATCCTGTCTATGAACTACGGTTACCGTGTCAGCCAAGTCCGCAAGTTCAAGAGCCCAATCCACGGCGCTATTGCCACCGCCCGAGATTAATACTTTTTTTTCAGCAAAATAGTTCAGATTCTGTACCGTATAATGCAAGTTACTCCGTTCATAATGATGTGCACTGTCCAGTTCAAGTTTCTGCACCTCGGCGATCCCCCGACCAATGGCAACAATGACACTCCTCGTATAATGCACCTCACCTGTAAGTGTGTGTAATGCAATTACTCCATCGTCCCGCCGGGTTATTGCATCAACACTCTGGCCGAACACCAGATTCGGTTCGAAAGTACCCGCTTGCTGAACAAGCCAGTCGATCAGCTTGGCACATTTCATTGGGGGTAATCCGCCCACATCCCATATCGTTTTATCAGAATACGTGTGCAGAAAACCACCTAACTGATCCTTTCCTTCAATCAGCTTCACTTTCATTTCACGCATGCCTGCATAAAAAGCCGCATACATTCCTGCTGGACCACCGCCAATAATCGTTACATCAAAAATATCCTGATCATGCATGACTTAACACCTCCTATCTTATGTTCACCGCTCATATTAACCACAAGGTATCGAAGCCATTTCCAGATGTTTATTTGTTTTTCTCTTCAAAAGCAGCTACAAGATCATCGATTGCATAATTATCTGACATCGGTGCCATTCCAAGATTGAACCACTCTTTGCCGCCTACGAGATACACATGATTGTTTTTAACAGCCTTCAGGTTTTTCCAGATGGATGTACTCATCATGTCATTATATTTCTTCTGAATTTCCGGATTTTCCTCATCATCAAGCTGGATAATCAGGTGATCTGCATCGTATTCTGGCAATACTTCCATCGAAATGGACAGTCCGGTTTCATCTTTTGGAAAATTGCTCACAGGTTTTAAACCCAACCGTTTGTGGACAAAAGCACCCCGAGAAAGATTGGGACCATTCAAAACAATCTCTTTCTCCATCACTCGCGCATATAACACCGTTTCATCACCGATGAGGCTGTGCAGCTTGTCTGCTCCTTCTTTTTCATGTTGCTTAAGATCTTCCAAAACCTGTTTGGCCTCTGTTTCCTTGCCAAAAACCGCAGCGATATCCTGTAGTTCTTCAGGCCATTCTTCACGCTCTGGCAGAAGCACCGTCGGTGCAATACTTGAAAGCTGATCATAATCCTTCTTCGACCACCATGCAGGTGCTATGATCAAGTCCGGATTCGCCTCCAGGATCGCTTCAAAATTGGGTGTTTTCGCAATCCCCATCTTCATTGTATTTTTGAAAGGCTCCTGCAAATACTTAGGGAAGTCCTCATGATAATTTTGAACAGCTACCGGAACAATACCGAGTGAATATAACAGCTCCGGGTATACAACAGATAACCCAACCACACGCTTAGGAGACTTGGGAATCGTGATTTCGCCCATCTCGGTCTGAACGACTTTCACTTCACCTTTGTCATTCGTTGTATTCGTTGCGGCGCTGGATGAGCTTTTTTCGCTCTCTCCAGAAGCAGAAGTGTCTGGCCCAGCAGCCATCCCACATGCACCCAGTAATAACACCATTAACAAGACACCTATAAGAACCCACCATTTTGACTTCACTTCTTATGTACCTCCTATATATGAAAAGATATGATAAGCACCAATCAATAATAATTATCATTATCAATTAGACATAGGAGTAGTATATTAAATAACGGCGTTCCAAGATATTGACGATTCAGACTTTATCTTATGGACGATGTCGCCACAACTTTAACACTTCATCCAGCATCAATTCATGGGTAAAGGCCGTATAATCCAGCAGAACACTAGGGATCAACATATCGATGCAGTCATTTTGAGCCGCTTTTGTCGCCATCCATACCTCTGACTGTTGAATTTTTGCCCACGTCTGTCTTGATTCCTCGTCTTCACTCACAATAAGCAATGCCCTATCAATGGTTAATTCCGCTAGATCACCGATATTAAAATGCGGCTTATGCCAAATATACTCCATACCCTCTGGCGCCCTTAACTGCATATCGTTATAAAACACCGAAGCGATGGTTTGCGGATTCATAACCTGTATTTCCGTACCATGCACACGAAGCACGATTAACCGGTCTTGACGCACCTGCTTGGATAGCTGTGATCTAATTACGTCAGCCTTTTGTTCATATCTTTCGAGCCACACCTCAGCCGCCTCAAACCGATTCATAAATTCAGCTACCGTTCTCAGATGATCCCGCCAATCTCCTTCCGACTGAGTTAACACACAAACAGGTGCGATTGAACTTAAACGCTGCATCATACTCTCAGACATTTCCTCACGAACAGCGACAATATAATCAGGACGAATCGCTTCTAATTGCTGCAAACAGCCATGCTCATTATCGATCAGAGGTATTACCTTATCTGTTTGGTATTTTCGTCTGTAATACGCTGTCCAAGGATGACTAGCTTGAGCAGCGGCAGGAATAATCTGGAGGGCCAGTAATGTTCCAATGCCAAGCGAGTGAACCGCAGCAATACGTTGCTTGCTATTTTGTATAAAAGCTGCTGGCGGGAGACCTGTAATTTGCTTGAATTTTCGGCGGAAGTACATCTCGTCTTGAAACCCTACGCAAGCTGCAATTTCCTTTAGCCTTGGACTATGATCATTCCTCATCATGATCTGAGCCTGTTTGATCCGGTATATTGTCAAATAATCCATTGCGCTACAGCCATACATTTTCTTAAACAACCGCATGAAATGACGAGAACTCATTCGTGCAACCTCAGCCAAATCCTGGATTGTTATTTTTTTCATATACTGCTGTTCGATATAATGTCTAACTTGTTCAATAGGTAATGCTGGTTGGTGGGACTGTACATAAACCATATCATTAAAAATCTTATACAATAGCTCCTGAAAACGAATCTGACCTAAAAAATGCTGCAGCCTGTCTTCCCCACGGATCAGCTGCTCGATTTCCTGACATAACAAATTCACGGCAACCGGTGAGCTACATTGAATCACACGACCATTCGTCTGCGTACACACTTGCTTCATCATCCCCAAAGCGGATACTACGTTTGAATTTGACTGTTCGCCTAAAAAAACGTTAAATCTGATCTGATAGAGTCCTCCTGCTTCTTTTCCCCTAAGCTCTGCTTCAATCAGTTGTCCAGGCAGACCTAGATATACTGCTCCGCTCCGAAGTTCAATAAACTGACCGTCCACCGTAAGCCATCCTTCACCATCAGTAATAAATAGTAACAGATAACGATCCAGGAAGTGTTTTCCGAGACGCCAGTTTGATTCAGAATGACTTGTAACTGCTGACTCCAATTCAACCAACTTGAAATGCAGCAGATCCAGCTGATCAAAAGATGTATATAAATTAGCCTCATCGGTGGCTTTCATCTGCATATTTTCCTCCACATATCTCTATTGTGCTTCCCTCAATTATTTAAAATATAACATAATTTCGTTATTCATTTTTGAACAATAAAAACGATTCATCTTGCACTCAA
This sequence comes from Paenibacillus sp. NN59, assembly GCF_057597225.1. Taxonomy (NCBI): domain Bacteria; kingdom Bacillati; phylum Bacillota; class Bacilli; order Caryophanales; family Paenibacillaceae; genus Paenibacillus; species Paenibacillus sp. NN59. The sequence continues at coordinate 3,991,647 of NZ_CP199678.1, forward strand.
GTTGATCCAGGAATGCCCAATGATTATATTCAAAAAAACACTTCAGCCTTTGTCTCAGTGTTCTCATCAGGACCGTCCGATGAAAGGGTCACCCAAACAAAATAAGCTGAAGTGTCTGTAAACCTGCGTTACTCGCTATGTTTATTACAAAAACCGATACTGTGCTTCAATCAGACCGTTGTAAACTCCTTGTTTCTGGATAAGCTGTTCATGGTTGCCCTCTTCCTTGATCTCCCCATGATCCAGCACAATAATATGATCGGCATTACGAATGGTGGAGAGGCGGTGAGCCACCATAAAGGACGTTCGCCCCTGAAGTAATACTTTGAGGGCTTCCTGAATTTTCAACTCCGTTTCCGTGTCAATGCTGGCTGTAGCTTCATCCAGAATCAAGATGCGCGGATCAGCGAGCAATGCCCGGGCAAAAGATAACAATTGCCGTTGTCCCATCGACAACACATTACCTCTCTCTTCCACTTCGGTATCATATCCACCCGGAAGCTTCATGATAAACTCGTGCGCGTTAACGGCCTTCGCCGCTTCTTCCACCTCTTCGTTCGTCGCATCCAGCCGTCCAAAACGAATATTATCCCGAATGGTACCTGAGAAAATAAATGTATCCTGCAGCACAATGCTGATCTGACTACGCAGGCTTTCCACCGTCACATCACGCACGTCATGTCCATCGATGGTCAGGCGGCCGCCCGTGATGTCATAGAAACGGCTAATCAGATTGATGATTGTACTTTTACCCGAGCCTGTATGACCGACAAGTGCGATGGATTGCCCTGCCGCCGCCTTGAAGCTAATGCCTTTCAGCGCCTGTCTTCCCTTTTCGTACTCAAATACGACATTGTCGAATACGATATTCCCTTTAATAGAAGGAAGCGGCTTGGCACCTGGTTTGTCAGCGATATTCGGCTCTTCATCCATAAACTCGAAAATTCGTTCAGAAGATGCCATGGCAACCAGCAACTGATTGTACATCTGTCCCAAACGGTTAATCGGGTCCCAGAAGTTGCCGACATAGTTGGCAAAAGCCACGAGCAAACCCACGGTCAACATTTCATTTTGAATGAGATGTGCGCCGTACCAGAACAGAATTAACGTCCCGAAACCACCTGTAATTTCAATCAAAGGACCAAATCCCTGGTTCATTGCTGATGCTTTGTCCCACGACTTTTTGCTGGACATATTCATGTTGTCGAAGTATTTCATATTTTCTTTTTCTTGAGTGTACGCCTGCGTAACCCGGATTCCTTGAATGGATTCATTCAGGTGAGAGTTAATCCGAGAGTTCTTCATACGCACATCCTGCCACGCCCGGCGAATCAGCACCCGTAATTTTGTAGATATAATGAACATAATCGGCACCGTAATAATCACAGCCAGACCGAGTTTCCAGTTAATCAACAGGAGAATGACGATGATACCAAGCAGCTGCACGCAGTCGATCATGACGTTAACCGCACCATTCGTGAACAGATCCTGTAAAGAATTGATGTCATTCGTTACACGTACAAGCACGGAACCTGCGGGTCTTTTATCAAAAAAGTTAAAGGACAGCTTCTGAATATGTTTGAACAAGTCTGAGCGAAGATCGTAAATCACCCGCTGCCCAATAATATTCGTCAGTTTAATACGGTATGTGTTAGCTGCCCACTGGATGAGATACAGTAGCAAGATTGAACCTGCGATAATATACAGCAGTGTCATGCTAGGTACTCCGGTCTGCGGTGCAATAGCTCTATCGATTGCAAGACTGATTAGAAAAGGTACGGCTAATTTCGTAACCGTTCCAAGAATCATCATTAGAATCACAAACGGCAGGAGCTGCCTCGCATACGGTTTCATGTAAGCAAACAATCGTGCAAACTCTTGCCAGTTAAACGGTTTTTCGATCACTTCATCATCCTGATAGACAAATCGTTCATTCATTTTTTTATTCGAGGTTTCCTTAACCTCTCGCCTGTCTGTTATTGTTTCGGCACTCATGAGTTCACCTGCTCCCCAGCCTCCCGCTTCCCGCGGGCAATGTAGTCTGCATATTGAATGTTATAGACATCCTGGTACGGTCCAGGTACTTGAATTAACTCCGTATGTTTGCCGCGTTGTACCACGCGTCCTTCGTCCAGCACCAGAATCTCATCTGCATGTCGCAGCGAAGAGATCCGATGGGCAATGATAAATGTCGTTCTGCCGCGCATAACCTCTTGAAAGCCCGACTGAATCTCATGTTCGGTTTCCATGTCCACGGCACTTGTGGCATCATCAAGGACAAGAATCTTCGGATTTTTCAGCAAAGCCCGCGCAATAGCAATCCGCTGCTTCTGTCCTCCGGAGAGTCCCATACCGCGTTCACCGACGACCGTATCATATCCTTCGGGAAACTCCATGATAAAGTCATGAGCCTTCGCCAGCTTGGCGGCGCGGATAATCTCTTCCATCGTCACATTTTTCAACCCGTAGGAGATGTTGTTACGTATGCTAGAGGAGAACAGGAACGTCTCCTGGAACACGGAAGCAATCTGACTTCGCAAGCTACGAATGCCCATATCTTTAATGTTTCTGCCATCGAGTTTGATCGAACCGGAGTTCACGTTATAGGCACGCATCAAAAGCTGGATAATCGTAGATTTCCCTGATCCTGTTCCTCCGAGGAAACCGATTACAGAACCAGGCGGAGCATCAAAATTAATATCGGTTACAGCAGGCATTTTGTTACCATAAGCAAACGTTACCGATTCAAAGGTCACATGACCTTTCACCTGATCTGTCTCCACAATAACCGGGTCTTCGGTCTCTTGCACATCCACAGGGGTGTTCAGCAACTCAAGCACCCGTTCACCTGAAGCTTTGGACTGAGTGTAGTTGTTAATGTGAAAGCCGAGGCCCCACATTGGACCAATTATGTACCAGATCAAACTGAAGAAGGCAACAAGTTGACCCAAGGTCAGGGTTTGCTGGATTACCATTCTGCCACCGATCACAAGCAGTAGTACAACACTCACCGATGCCAGAATCTCCATAATCGGAAAATAGCGGCTCCACAACGTGGCGGCATGGATCTGATTCGTTTTGTAGCGTTCATTTCGTGTGGAGAACTTCTCCACTTCATAAGGCTCACGTGCAAACGATTTAACCGTTCTTACACCTGTAATGTTTTCTTGCACCGCTGTAGTCAGCGAGCTTAATGCCAATCGCATTTCCTGAAATGCCGGATGAATTCTGGATTCGAATCGAAGCGCAACGAAGGCAAGCAGAGGGATGCAGACGAGCGTCAACAGTGTTAATTTCCAACTCATCGTCATCATCATTATTGCGCCGAATACGACCATTAGAACCATGTTAAGAATCTGGGCGAAACCAAATCCGATAAAGTTACGGATGGCCTCCAAATCTCCCGTGAGGCGGGACATCAGATCACCTGTTTTGGCCGTATCATAATAACGGAAGGATAAAAATTGAAGTTTTTCATAACAGGCATTACGCAGCCGATAAGCTAAATAATTGCCTAGACGTCCACCAAAGAAACCGTGTAAAAATTGCATGCCAGCTTTCAAAATAACAACACCTAACACCGTCAGGGCAAGCATGGGAACGTCTTCAAAATTACGTGGCACAATAACGTCATCGATCAAAATTCGAAGCAGGTTCGGATAGACTAATCCTAGTGCGGTCGCTAAGGCGAGAAACAAGATCGATACCAATAAATACGTTCGCTTCTCCCAAAAATAGGTTTGCAGTTGCCTGAGAACATCCATGTGTCTCCTCCTCTAATGTTGCTTGAAATGATATGAACATTTATGAAGTTTATCACCGTCCCTCATTCGCGGCAAAGCGAATAATAGACCATATTCAGGCGACTTTCAGCTAATTATCGCATTAACGGATGCCAATAGCCGACTTTCAATCAAATGTTTGAATATTCTCTATATTTCAGGTTGTTCATGCCAAAAAAAGGCTCCCTATATGCCTTTGCGGCGGGAGCCTTTTTTGACGCTTTTTTGCAACATTTTCACTGGGTTATGGAAGAAATCAATTATTTTACAAACGTTTCCAAAATATTTGCAGATGTGATCAACCAACCTTGTGGCAATATAGCGTATCACTTGTCAGAAGTTTCACACGGTGATGCAATCCCCATGACCATCTATTCCTGCATTTGTTCAAGCTGTTCGGACAAGGCCACCCATTGCTCAGCCTGGATTCCACTTGCAAGGGTATCCTGTATGCCCGTAACGGCTTCTTCCAGCCTTTCGGTGAGCTGACGAGAGTGATGCTGTACCGATTGATGAATCTGTGTATCATAAAATTGCACCAGCTTCTGTTCTGAGGCTGGAAGCACTTCAATCATCATCTGTTTGAGCACCGGCTCAAGTGCCTCCTGAAGACGCTGACGCCCGTCTCCTTCAAAGAACTGCTTCGGATTCCGGAAGTAACTCCAATAGTTTTTCCAGCCCGACGGTTCTTCTAGCCGGATTTCATCCAGCACAGGAGTACTCCACTTTTCATCCAAGGTTAAGGACAAGTCGATACCGCCTGTCAGCTGCTTCACTTCATTAATACATTCAGTTACTTGCTTGCCAACCCAAGCATGACCAGTCTGCTCCAATCGCAGTGTTGTGGCGAGCAATTCTTGCTCAAGCTCAATGCCGATCATACGCAACAGCTCCCGGCCGCAAGCTGCGAACGCCGTTTTCAAGTTGCCCTGATCTTCACGTAATACGGATGGATGAAACGCTTCTGCCATAAACTGACCCAGTCGGAAGGCTAAACGCTGTCTGACATGGAAAAGCAATTCATTCGTTTCCTGTGACAGTTCATCCTTCATTGATCGCTGCGCTAATCGCTCAATCCGCAAGCGTGACTGCTCCGAGATCGTGCCCAGTTCATCTCGCCGCTGACGCAGTGTTTCTTCCCCCTGTGCCGCATCCTCTGCACGTTGCTTTAACCGCTGAATGACACGCGCCAGCTCTTCGGAGGCTCCACCGACTGCGAGATCAGCCAGTTCCTTGCCTGCAAATTGATTAAACTCTTCTTCGAAACGCATAAAGCCCGATTGTTGCAATCGATCAACGTTTCCATCCATTTTACCTTCCATCGCAAGCATGCTGGATACCGGGAAAAGACGTGGTGAACGAATCCCGTTTTTTCGCAGTTCTGTCCCTACATGATCGAGCACCTGTTCCAATTCTTCTTCCGAGGAAGATAAATCACTCGCATTGACGACAAAGAACATCTGATCCATCGCGGAGCTATCTTTCACTCGCCCAAGTTGATTCAGGAACTGCCGATCTCCCTGGGAGAAGGCGTGATTATAATAAGTTACAAAAATCAAGGCATCTGCATTTTTCATATAATTAAACGTTACGCCTGTATGCCGGGCATTGACTGAATCAGCTCCAGGTGTATCCACAAGCACTATGCCCTGTTCCGTCACTTCACAGCTGTAATACAGATCAATGGAATCTACAAAACAGGATTTCTTCTCATTGGCTACAAAATGGCGATATCCGTTCAAGTCCACCAGCACATCTTGCCCAAGTTGATCCGCTGTTTCCTCCCAGCCAGCCGCAGCAGCCTGTAAGAAGCTGTAATGCGGACGCCCTGCTGGGTGTACATCCTGAGGCGTGAGTGATTGCACCGTCTTTTGCCATTCCGTGCCCGGCTCTCCAAGACCAAGCAGACGGAAGGAATAGGCGAGGTCCTCCTGGAAGGCCTCCCGGGTCTTCATGCGGACCCGGGCAGTACCATGCTCCATGCCACCGGCCGGAGCCATAATACGGTTGATCGCCGCTGTCGTTGGATGCGGCGATACCGGGAGGACCGCTTCGCCCAGCAATGCGTTGGCGAAGGAGGATTTGCCCGCGCTGAACGCACCGAACAGCGCGAGTGTGAACGTGCCACCCGCAAGCGAAGCCGCGCGTGCACGCAAATCCCGTACCGCCGACCCCATGGCGGGGTACGGCTCCACCAGCGCAGCAGCGGCTTCCAGCCGTGCCGCTGCTGCGTCCAAGCGCCGGCGGCGTTCCGCGCCAGCCGCCGCCGGTGCGCCCTGCGCCGCTGCTGCGCGCGGCGGCGCAGGGGCCTGCGTCTGTGGCTGCGCCGCCACAGACGCGGACGTGCCCGCCTGCGAACCGGGAGCTTCGCCCGGTTCAGGCGCGGGCACGTGCGGGCCCTTCACCTCCGGCAATAGCCCGGAGGGGAGGGGGCCCGCAGGAGGCAGCAGGCTGCGCAGCCCTGCTGCCTCTTCGGCGGCGGCGCGCTGGAGCGCCGTGTAGCGCGCCGCCGCCGCGGATTGCGCCAGCAGCGCTGCGCGGCTGGCGTCCAGCGCCTGGAGCGCGGCTTCGCCCTGCGCAGCCAGCGCTTCCAGGATGCGGTCGGCCAGCAGCATGGCCGACTTACGGTACCGGGCCTCAATCTCGCCCCGGACATCTTTGCTGAATTGCATGACATACTCAGGCGATAGTTCTGCACTCGCACTTCGTTTCAGTTCAAGCAATTCTTCATTAATTACAGGCAACTCTATGTTAAGTGCCTGCTCCCACGCGGCATCCCAGACCTGATAAGCTTCCCCTAGCTGTCTGAGCATCGTCCGAATATGAACCTCCACTTGACTGGAAGTCTGATCCTGAAGCAGTCTCACCAGTTCCGAAGCCCGGCGCTGTTTCTCCTGTTCCGTTTTGCCTCCTGAAAAGAGCAGACCTACCCGGAATCCCGGCTTGCGGCTCTCCAAATAATGACCAGCCGAAGTTCGGATATCCGCTGGGGTCAGGTTTGCGTTAGCAAGCAAAGAATCCACCTCAGCCCTGAATTTCTCACGGACTTGCGACGGTTTGGCTCGAAGCTCTGCGACTTGTTCATCCAGTAGAGCAATCTCACGCTCCAAACGTTCGATACCTTCTTGTCCTCCTACTTGTTCAAGCAGTGCAGTTTCTTCATCTTCTCTCTTCCCGGCTTCCCGTCTCAGATGTTGCTCCGTGATATGACTGGCTGAACTGGCTAAACTGTGAGAGATCAGCTCTTCTTTCTTGGTCATCAACTCAGTAATCAGTTCCGGTAATTGACCCCACTGATTATATCGATGCTGCTGGTCACGCAAGGAAGTGAATAACAGACCGTCATAACGGACTTCCCATGCGGCAAAAATCGCCTCTACCCCATCCACATATTGATCAAACGAAAGCTCCCGTTCCCGATGTTTGTCGATCTGATTCACAATCAAAAATAGTGGCTTCCCCCAGTCGGACAAACTTTTGGCAAAAGAAAGATTTGTCTCCGACTGAACATGATTGTAATCCATCACATAGAACACAACATCAGCCAGATGTAGTGCCGAATGCGTAGCCAGGCTATGTCCGCGATCCGTCGAATCCACACCTGGCGTGTCCAGCAATACAGCATCGTCCTGTAGTAGCGGAATATGATCCCATACTTCTATGGAACTGTACGCCCCTCCATTTTTACAATACGTCTCCAGCTCCTCTGGTGAAACTTCCAATGTTCCTGCTTTATTGTCAGCGCTTACGTTCGGTGAAGTATAAATAAGTGCTCTCGGCTTGCCGTTGCGTATTGCGACGACATTGGCACTGGTTGGCACCGGACTTGATGGCAGTACTCGCTTGCCACACAAGCTGTTGATCAAACTCGACTTGCCTGCCGAGAAATGTCCACAGAACGCAATCGTCAGATGTTTCGTTTCAGCCTTGCTGATTAAATCCGTTAGTGCCTCTACAGCGGTATGGTCCCCTGACTGCTTCATTGCTTCACGTAGCGGTAACAAAGGTGTGGCCATTTCTGCTGGGTAATCTGTTCTGGACATGACTGGCCTTCCTCCTGGCTCCTCTAATTTGACATCCGTTTCGACGTCAATCTCTGATTTATCTTCATATAGTTTAACATCATCATGTTTGAATTTGAACGATTTCACTTGAATCTGCATGTAGATGGATTCCAGATCAATATAAGTTCAATTTGAGATGATTTGCCACGCCCGATGATGTCAAAAAATTCTTTCGAACCAACTCATCACGCTAATTTCCACGTTTACGTTTGTTTGGTACGTTAATCCGTTACTATGTATCTATAAAAAAATAAAACCGACATGTCGGTTTTATACAGGTCATACTTTTTAACTCCCACACTAATTAGGGATGTTTATCATCAAGTAACTGGCTGCATGACATGCCTAGCAGCTACATTAACGATCGCTTCTCGGCAATGTCAATGCAACCAGGTTCCTGATCATAGGTTAACAAAAACTTAAGATACTGCGTTTTCCATTGTAGGCAACAGGATTTCAAAAACTTGACCATGTTGCAAAATGGTAATGCCACGGCCTTTGTCTCTCATTACCACAACCTCAGGCTTTGTAGACATACGCTCCAGATAATGCTCAGGCACGTCACCAGAGTGACTCACAGTAATGCCTTCAACTTCTTTTTCTTCATTCTCCGCCATTTCCTGTTCAACGATTTGTTCAAAAATATCGGAGAAGGCTTCAAAATTGTCAGTGTACACGGAAATGCATTTCATCGTTATTCATCCTTTTCTGCTTATGAATTTAATTTTCGTTTTCGGGTGGTGACACGTTCCTTATCTTTCCTGATCTGGGACGTTTTCATACGTTTTTTCCCTTCCCTGCATATGTCTAAGAGCGGACAGATATGGCATTGGGGAGTTTGAGCCTTGCAATGGTAGCGTCCAAAAAATATAAACCGGTGATGAGTTATTGTCCACTCATCCCGAGGTACGCGCTTCATCAGTTTCTTCTCGACTTCAAGTACGGAGTCATCCCAACCCGCGAGCCCCAGTCTCTTCGACACACGTTCAACATGAGTATCTACAGCGATCGCCGGTACTCCAAACGCATTTGAAACGACAACATTCGCGGTTTTACGTCCGACACCTGGCAGGGTGACAAGCTGATCATGTTCCTGCGGTACATCGCCGCCATACTGCTCTATTAAAATTCGGCACATGTTCTGGATATGCTTGGCCTTGTTTCGGTACAATCCAATTCGGCGAATATCCTGCTCCAGCTCTTCAAGAGGAACCATTAGATAATCGGCCGGGCTTTTGTACTTTTGAAACAAATCTGCAGTGACCTTGTTCACCGTTTCGTCTGTGCACTGCGCAGATAAAAGGACCGCTACCGTTAGTTCAAATGCATTGCTGTGATTTAACTCGCAATGTGCATCAGGAAACATGGCTTCCATGGTTTCGAGTATATGTCTTACCGTCGCTGCATTCATGAAGGGCTACCTCCCACAAGTCTGCTCCACACTGTAGAGCCTTACTTCAAGCTTCAGCCAAGTAGCTTGGCGGGGATCCAAAAAGCTTGCAAAAAAAACGTCTTGATGCGGGAAAGATCCCGTATCAAGACGGTCATTCTTTTGATCCTCGAAAAAGAAACGATTACTGTTTTTGAATCTCCATCACGACGTTGTTCAGGAGATACAATACAATATTATCATTATCTCTGAGAGATTGCACGCTTAAAGTATTGTCACCCTGGTGAACAAATACATTAGATCCCAGTGCAAAACGGTAGTTCATGTCTGATGTTGTTTCGCGTTTAACCAAAATCTGGTTACCCACTCCATCATAAGACCAGAACTGTTTACTCATGACAGTAAGCACTCTGAAACGCGTGGAATTATCTGTATCTTTAGTCATTTCCACACGGTCGCCAACCGTGAGGTTAGTCAAAGATGTTAATATCGAACCGGCTTTAACAACTTTAACAGGTCCACTCACAGATACTTTATCTGTCGCACCATTAAACTGTTTCAATGTAACCGAAGTTGCATCCACTGCAGTAACCTCAGCCAGCGTACGTTTAACCACTTGAACAGCCTTCGGTGTAACTCCTTCAAACGTTACATTAATCAAATTGCCTGCAGTCAACTGGGAAGGTGTAATGGATTGACCACTTTCGCCAGTCAATACCGCTTGATCCACATAAAACTGACTTGTAAGCAGATCTGATTTTACCCGAACACGACCGCTGGATTCCATGGAGACCACTTCGAATTGAGCAACTGTTTTCAATGCAATCTTCTGCGCTACATCCTGATTTGTTCCAAGGGTAACCGCAACATTATCCCCTACCTTCAAATCAGACAGACTAGCCGTTGATTTGTTATACATTTCAACCGCTGGTGCTGTCGTATAAGGAACTGTAATCGTCTGGTTGCCAGATAACAAGCTGATTTTTCGGTTTGTTGTATCAATATTACTAATTGTGCCTTCGTATTTGTAAATTACCTTCACAGACAATGCACGAGTTCCCACATAAGTCAGATCCAGTTTGCGTCCGTCATTGAGCAAGGACTCCAGACCTGCCAGTGTCGGTTTGACTGAGTTATAGTCCATTTTTGTTTTTTCATCCAGTGTGAATACATAAGGTTTTTTATTTACATCCAGTACAGTAAGCACTTTGGTCTTACTGTTATAGGATACAACTGTAGCCCCGTTCAGAGGCTCCATTTGCCGGCCAATCACCTGAATGCGCGTTACCTGGTCATCACTGTTTAATGTTAATTCAACTTTGTCACCATTGTTCGCATCTGTAATCAGGTCATTGAGCGTTGCATCTTGAATACCATTGATAATCACTTCCGGTTTCTCGCTCAGCAATTTTGCTTCAAGTGAACCTCCATCACGTTTATACGTCAATGTGGATTGGTTGCCGCCGATCTCAACTAATGTTCCACGAACGGATTGTTCTACGCCCTGATTCAGCTCAATTGTCTGCAGAACACTGTCTTTGACAGTGTATTTCACAGTGCTGCCTGCCTTCAAATCAGCCAAAGACAAAATGCGGTTTTGATAACGTATAATTAGATTATCTGTATACGTATACTGCTCTGTTGCCCCCGCAGCATTCACGAGCTTGATCGTTTTTCCGGAAGTAACCACTTCCGCAACTACACCGCTATCACTCTTGTTAACGATACCGGATTTAACCCGGATGACCACTGTTTTTTTGTCAGCAGAGAACGTCTCGCGCTGTACTTCAATGATGCTGTCCACTGTAATATCAGACAATTTAATTGCTTTTCCGTTCTGATCCATGAATGCAGTATTCTCATCATAAGTATATGTTTCATAGTTTTCGCCTACAAAGAGACCGATTTTGTTCCCGGACAATGCACGCGCAAACGTACCTTCTACGCTCTCCATTTGTTGCTTGGCATCAACAACCTCCACATAGGAAGCTGCACCTGCCGAACCAACGATAAGAACTTTCGTATATAGTTTCACATCCGATGCAGATGCGCGTGTTTCACTATCTTTGGTAAAGTACGGGGTATTGCTGTTCACTGCATAGTTAACCGTTTTACCGTCAACTAGTAGCGTGATCTGCCCGTCTTTCAATCCGGTAACATAACCCGTAGAAGTATTCGGATACTTCGTATCCGTCAATGATTCACCACGACTAAAAAATGTCGCAAGCTGAGCACGAGTTACAGAGCCTGTCGGATTGAACTTGTTGTTTTCCAAACCTTTGGCCAGATCCAAACTAACAGCCAGATTTACATACCCTTTCGCACTGTCTGAAATATTTGCGTTGTCAGCAAATCCAGTGGACTGATTATTCTGTGCTTTCGCTTCAGCATCTTTGTTCAACGAGCGGATTAATAGTTTAGTAATCCATTCACGAGTTGCCGGCTTTTGTCCCCATGTTGTTTTGGAGACATCAGATGATGCTTCTTCCGTTTTATCCACGAGTCCCAATTGAAGTGCAAGCGCAACATATGGCTTAAAGTAGTTTCCTACTTGCATATTTGTCGGTAATGCCGCAGCCGTGCTCGTGTTCAACTGCGATTCCGTATTCATAAAACGGATGGCCATCGTTATCGCTTCTTGTTGCGTTACCGCGTCCCCTGGACGAAACAGGCCGTTATTGCCGAGAAGAATACCTTGATACGCCAGCTTGTATACATGTTTCTCAGCCCAGTATCCAGCCTTGATATCACTAAACAAACCTGTTGGTGCAGCCGTACTTTGTACTGCCGCATTTTGGCCCTGTCCCGTTTCTGTTGTGTCTGCTGCCATAGCAGCTCCACCCGCGCTAAGGGCCATCATGCCTGCAAGCACGGCTGATACTACTTTTTTAGAGTGTGATGGATGGTTATATTTAAAAGTCACCTATGATTCCCCTCTCTCATATAAAAACGACCTCAATCCGTGAGTCTACGGTAACGCACTTGAAGCAAAACTTAATTGGATCTTGTCATTGGATGTTCAAGATCCACATGTCCCATCAAACTTTCAGTTGATTTACCATCTACCAGCAGATCAAGTGATTTTACCTCATCGAACTGGAAGAACGTTTGTTTCAACGCATCGATGGCAAACGATTCACCACCAGCACCAAGACGTGCCGTATCCGGCATATGAATATCCAGTGTCAGTGCTCCATCCTTGAATTGAACTGATTTCAGCTCAATATCCTTGGACCATAGCGGAACGAGCTTCTCATCTTTGCTTTGCTGCAAAGAAGCAAAAGCCTCTTTATATTTGTCATCTTCCGATGCAAACGTAATTTCGGCTGACGCTTTGTGAAGTTCCAGCTCCTCCGGATCGGTATAAAACACTTCGATAGACTTCTTCTCCTTGCTATCGGATGTTGAAGGTTTGTCCGTAGATACTTCACCAGAAGAAGCTCCACCAGAAGACGTTGTTCCCTCCGAGCTTCCGTTCGCTGAGTTAGATGGTGTTGTGTTATCCTCGGAACCAGCCGTAGTAGGGTCGGTAATGACCTGACCGTCCACTTCTGTAGCGCCGTTCCCTGTTTGTGTCTCTGATCCCGCACCTTGTGTCTGGTTTGGAGCAGCTGTCGGTTTACTACCACATCCAGCAGCTACGGCCATAACCGTTACCAGCAAAGCTGCGATCCATATTTTTTTGTTCATTCTAACTCATCCTCCTCAGCATAAGGGTTGTCCCTTATTAAATTCCCAAATACTCCTTGATCCCAGCAACAATACCTTTGGCTACATTGTTCTGGAAATTTTCCGTAAACAATACAGCTTCATCACTCTTGTTGCTAAGGAATCCTCCCTCTAACAGCACCGCAGGCATCGTTGTTTCACGGGTTACGTGGAGACTGGCCATTTTTACTCCCCGGTCTTTTAAACCGGAAGACTTCACGAGATACTTGTGCATAATATTAGCCAGTTCCTTACTAACCGAGCGGGAATAAAAAGTTTCTACCCCCGTTGCCGCGACAGGGCCGCTATTCGCATGAATGGAGATGAAGATATCTGCATTTATGTTCTGTGCAACCTTCACACGTTCTTTCAGTGCGAGAAATGTATCATCACTACGTGTTAATACGACATCGATCTGAGGCTCTTTTTTCAGAAGTGCCTCCACTTTTAATGCCATGGCAAGATTGAAATCTTTTTCTCTTTTGCCTGTAACACCAATCGCTCCAGGGTCTTGATCTCCGTGCCCCGCATCGATGACTACAACTTTCTTGCCATTCCCACCAACGGGCGGAGCAGGTGTGCTACCTTGATTGTTTAGATCAATGATGAGCAATCCTGAATCGTTCTGCACACTGTACCCTTTGGCGCCTGTCAGATCAATAACAAACCGAATGGTAGAAGGACTGTTGCTATATAAGGAATAACGAATTTGAGACACATCTGGATAACCGTTAACAACGAGTTGACCATTTTGATTGCTATCCAGCGCCTGACCTTGACTAAACGAATCCGCAAAAGCCGTATTTGGCAGATCAATTACAATTCGATCCGGGCCGTTCATCGTAAATACGTTCGGCTTTGTGCTTCCACTTGTAGCAATCATGAAACGGTTGTCGCTAAAGCTAATGCCGTTCACTTGTACAAGACCTTCCTGACTCGATCCTCCGCCATCGTTACCAGAGTTCGGGGGAGTGGTTGTCCCGTTTCCGGAACCTGCATTCTGGGTAACTAATGTTACCGTCTTCGTGGTGTTGTTCCAACCCACCTTAAGACCCATTTGCTCTCCGATGAAACGGAGTGGTACTAAAGTCGTACCATTTTTTACGAGGGGCGGGGCATCCAGGTCTACGTTACTGCCGTTCACTGTTGCCGTCTTCTGTCCAACAATCATCTGCATGGCAGTGTTGTCTTTGCTAATCGTCACCGTTTGCGACTGTTGTTTCCAATCGACAGAGTATCCCAAACTTTCGGAAACCGTACGAATCGGAACCATCACCTTACCATTGATGTTATCCGCTTTCGCATCCGAAGGCTGTACGATCTCATTCCCGTCTAGGATAATTTTCGTGTCTGCTGCTGCATGACTATAGCCCGGGAAAACGAGCCCAAAGACAAATAACAGTACCAAAAAACCGAACTTCTTCATCCTTCACCCCTACCAATCTCATATTTTTTTGCCGCATGTTGTAGGCTTGCAACTTTCACTGCGCACTTGGGCATTACCAGACACCTATTAGACGTCTCCCAATCTCAAAAGTTGCGAATATATTCCAACATAACAGAAAAAAAACGTTGTCAGATCAAGCTTTTTTTACATTTTAATGTCTTATTTTTTCCTAATTTATCAATTATGCATCTTGAAACAACGGACTTCCCTACTCTGCATATTTACGAAAAATCCCATTCTACAAACTCAAATAATCTAAAATTCCGTCGACAATCGCTTGAGCACACTGATCCTGATATGACTCTGTAAGCATCAGAGCTTCATCGGTTGGATTGCTCAAAAAACCTAATTCAAGGAGTACAGCCGGCATCGATGTTTCCCGAGTCACGTGCAGACTCGCCACTTTTACGCCGCGATCTTTAAGTCCTGTAACAGGTAATACGTGCTTGTGAAGGATTTCCGCTAAACTTTTACTTTCTTTTCGTGTGTACAATGTTTCTATCCCGTTTGGAACCGGAGTTGTGAATTTGTTTCCATGAATGGACACAAACAGATTCGCCTGGTTCAGCTTCGCTATATCCACACGTTGTTGCAAGGAAAGTTCTGTATCATCCTGACGTGTAATCACGGTCTGAATGTTGGCATGCTGTTCCAGAAGCGCCTTCACTTTAAGTCCTACCGCTAGATTAAAATCTTTTTCGTAAGCACCTGATACACTGACTGCGCCAGACTGACGTCCACCATGTCCAGGGTCAATAACAATCACTGTTTTACCGTTATTCTCCGGTAAGGCTGGCTGACTACCCGATGTTCCATTCGTAGCTGAGAGATCAACGAGCAACACGTTATTCTCTCCAAGTGACCAGTTTGCTGTTGTACTTTGATTTAGATCCAAAACCACTCGCACCGTCGATGGCGACTGGCTGAACATGGCAAATCGGACTTTAGAAACAAGAGATGAGTCCATGACATCGATTTGCCCACTTCCGTCCGGATTCGAAGCCTGTCCCTGTACAAATGTCTGTGAAAAGGTTGTATTCGGCAGATCTACAATAATCCGCTCAGGCCCGCTAATACTAGACACTTTAGGGCTGATGTTTCCATTTGTCGCAACGATTAAACGGTCTCCGCTGTAACTTATGCTTTGCAGTTCCGTCAAACCAACCGGGGCAGGAGTCACCACCGGATCACTGTCAGGCTCCGTATCTACTACAGGTGGAATACTAAACAGGCTAACCGTTTTAGTACCATTGTCCCATCCTACCTGTAGTCCCATGCCCTCACCTACAAAACGCAAAGGTACTAGTGTTGTACCCTGTTTAATCAAGGGAGGTGCATCCAGATTGACGACATTTCCATTAATCGTAGCTGCATCTTTGCCAGCCGTCATCTCGATGGAGCTTTTGCCTCGCTGAACGTGCACCGTTTGCGTTGCCTGTTCCCATTTCACGTCATAACCCAGGTTTTCGGATACAATCCGAATCGGAACCATGACCGTTTTCCCAATATTCTCTGCGGGTGCTCCTACTTTTTGGTCAATGGTGACTCCATCAAGCACGATCGAAGGCGCACGGTCTGCATGAGCCATCACTGGGAAAAGACAAAGGAACAGAAAAAAAATGACTGCTGCCGACCATTTCTTCATTCGTCATCCACCATTCTAGTTAAGTTATGTAGATTTGAGGCCTGATTCACTACCTGTATTACGCTATGTACCCTTCCATAATCTACTATCCAGTCTATCAGATAATGTCTAGTGATCCGGTTACAACGTTGTCATATTTAGTCGGAAAATAACAAATTAAAGAAGCCTCCATCTTGAGCAAAGGAACGTGAACATTCCTTGTCCAGATGGAGGCTTGGTGTTTAATCACTCTATTCAGCCAAAAAGTTTAGCCGCATGGCGCTCTTCATAGGCAGTAATCGCATCATCATGTTGAAGTGTCAGACCGATGTCATCCAGTCCTTGCAACAGGAATTGACGACGGTGTTCGTCCAGATCAAAATCGATATGCAATCCGTGTGCGTCTGTAATCGTTTTGTTTTCCAGATTCACATTCATCTCATAATTTTCATGCTTTGCTGTACGCTGGAACAAGTCTTCTACCTGCTCTTCGGACAGTTTAATCGGCAAAATTCCGTTTTTGAAACAGTTGTTATAGAAGATATCCGCAAAAGATGGTGCAATGACACAACGGAATCCATAATCCATAATTGCCCATGGTGCATGCTCACGGGAAGACCCGCAACCAAAATTAGCACGAGAAATTAGAATTGATGCTCCTTCATAACGAGGCTTGTTCATTTCGAAGGAAGGATTGTTGTTTCCCTCTTCATCAAAACGCCATTCGTAGAACAAAAACTGTCCAAATCCGGTGCGTTCAATCCGCTTCAAAAATTGTTTCGGGATAATTGCGTCTGTATCTACATTGACCCGGTCTACCGGTGCCACGATGCCTTGCAGTGTTTGAAATGCTTCCATATGTTCCGTTCTCCCTTCTGGCGATTATCGCTTAGATCGCTGCTTCTGTTTTGAAATTCCAGTCACGTACGTCTACAAAATGACCTTTAACCGCTGCCGCTGCCGCCATTGCTGGTGACACCAGATGCGTCCGTCCTCCGCGTCCTTGACGCCCTTCAAAGTTACGGTTGGAAGTAGATGCACAACGTTGTCCCGGCTTCAGTACGTCCGGATTCATCGCAAGGCACATACTGCATCCTGCGTCACGCCATTCAAAACCAGCTTCAGTGAAAATTTTGTCCAAACCTTCTTCTTCCGCCTGGATTTTAACACGTCCGGAGCCTGGTACAACAATAGCAGTTACATTACTGGAAACGGTGTGACCTTTGGCCACTTTTGCCGCTGCACGCAGATCTTCAATCCGTCCATTCGTACAAGAACCGATAAATACATAATCAATCGGAATCTCTGCAATCGGTGTTCCAGGTGTAAGTCCCATATATTCAAGCGCTTTTTCAGCCGCTTTACGCTCATTTTCTGTAGGCAGTTCTGCTGGTACAGGAACTTTGGACGAAATATCGGTTCCCATGCCTGGGCTAGTACCCCAGGTTACTTGTGGGATCAGTGATTCCACATCAATTTCAACGACATGGTCAAACTCAGCACCTTCATCCGTCACAAGCTCTTTCCATGCTGCAACAGCTTCATCAAACTTAGCACCTGTAGGAACATACTCGCGTCCACGCAGATATTCAAACGTTGTTTCATCCGGAGCGATCAGTCCTGCTCTTGCTCCACCTTCAATGGACATGTTACATACAGTCATACGCTCTTCCATGCTCAGTTCACGGATGGATTCCCCTGTATACTCGATAACATAACCTGTTGCAAAGTCTGTGCCGTACTTGGCAATGACCGCAAGGATCATGTCTTTCGCCGTAACACCCGGGTTACGTTTGCCGACAAAACGAACTTCCATCGTTTTTGCTTTTGCTTGCTGCAAACATTGTGTTGCCATAACGTGTTCCACTTCACTTGTTCCGATACCAAATGCAAGTGCACCAAATGCCCCGTGAGTAGATGTGTGGCTGTCGCCGCATACAATCGTTTTACCTGGATGAGTCAGGCCCAGCTCAGGTCCCATAACGTGTACTACACCTTGGTCAATCGTGTCCAGATCGTACAACTTCACGCCGAAATCACGGCAGTTCTGAGACAGTGTGTCAATTTGCTGTTTGGAGATCGGATCTGTAATGTTGAAACGATCCTTCGTTGGCACGTTGTGATCCATCGTTGCAAATGTCAGTTCTGGACGGCGAACTTTACGACCGCTCAGACGAAGTCCTTCAAATGCTTGCGGAGATGTTACTTCATGCACCAGGTGCAAGTCGATATACAGGATGCTTGGTTTTCCTTCTTCCTGATGAATTACGTGATTTTCCCAAATTTTCTCAAACATCGTTTTTTTACTCATCATTTTCACCTCATCATAAGTTCGGTCCTTGGAAGAGCTTCGTGCATCTTTGTCTAAAAGTGAAGCTCTTGAATGACCTAAATATATCACCCCGTCCTTCATTGTTCCAAGATATAATATCTATAGATGTGATAGGTTTAACCTATAATAAGACAAACAGCAATGAACCACTGTAGAATACAGAGGTTTTAATTGATAACAATTATCATTATCATGTATAACTTATACTACGTGCATGTCTTGGCCCTGTCAATGCTTTAATTTCTCTTTTTGAATTCTTGTCCGGGCCATGCTTCCCTGATAAGAATAACGAACCCGTGCTCATTAATGTTATAATAACGACATCGATGAAAGGAATGACGTATCATTATGGAATTCAGACAACTTCAATATACACTACAGATTGCTGCTGAACGGAACTTCTCACGAGCCGCAGAAAAATTACATATTGCCCAGCCTTCACTCAGTCAGCAACTGTCCAAACTTGAGAAGGAACTTGGCGTATTGCTTTTTCAACGGAATACCAGCACTGTTGAGCTGACACACGCGGGAGTTACTTTTGTTGAACAGGCCCAAAAGATTGTGGATGCCATTGAGCTGTTGCGTCAGGAAATGTCGGATATCTCGCAGCTTCGCAAAGGAAAGGTTGTTGTAGGCAGTATGCCGATTACCGGTTCTCATCTGCTTCCGCATGTGCTCCCAGCCTTTCAACAAGCGTACCCCGACATCGAAGTAACTTTGTTAGAAGATTCCGGGATTACACTCGAAAAGTTAACAGCCAGCGGCAAAGCTGACCTCAGCCTGCTCTCTCTACCTTTGCAGGAGTCCAGTTTGTCTTATGTCAAGATTGGCGAGGAACGTATAGATCTGGCTGTACCGCCGAACCACCCTTTGGCTCATCGGGGAACCCCGGGCCATCTGCAGCCTGTGCGGATTGATGAGCTTCGGGATGAACCCTTCGTTGTATTAAAAAAAGGACAGGGCTTCCGCAAGCTGACGTTTGATCTCTGCGAACAGGCCGGTTTTGACCCGCAGGTGGTTTTTGAGAGCACCAACATTGAAACATTGCAATCTCTGGTGGCAACAGGCATGGGCATCACTCTGGTTCCCCGTTTTATCGCCCGTGCACCCCGCAGTGAGTTCGTGCCTGTATATGTCCCACTTGCCGATCCAACGCCAAGTCGTACGCTTGTCGTCGCTTATCGTCAAGGGCGCGTCCTATCCAAGGCA
The DNA here is from genome assembly GCF_057597225.1 of Paenibacillus sp. NN59. Lineage (NCBI taxonomy): Bacteria > Bacillati > Bacillota > Bacilli > Caryophanales > Paenibacillaceae > Paenibacillus > Paenibacillus sp. NN59. Next base: position 4,011,203 of record NZ_CP199678.1, read on the forward strand.
GCCGAAGCTTTTATACAGACATTTCGGCAAACCGTTGCCGAGCTTTCCAAAACAGATTAAACCGTTGCTGTAACAAGTTCGTGGATTTATGATTTGCATTGTGTAATCACGTTGACGAGAACACTTATAAGCTCTTACCAAAAAAGCCGTCCACATAGTCTAATGACTACGGGACAGCTTTTTTCGTTTACAGACCAGCTGAACAACTGATCCACAAAAAATGTAGCATGTTTTGTTACAGCACAATGTTGCTTGTTAATACATAAAATTAAGGCAATTCACGCATCAACCTTCATTTCACTGTCACTGTCATACCACTTAACTTGTCTTGTCTCAAATAATTGCATATATATCATAGCTTATCTAGCATGTCTCACATCATCTTGATACGTAACCTTCAGTCATTCTGCGCAAGCATGATTCTATCCTTTACCTTCGCAGATTACGATCACTTGTCAGCCTGTTCTGTTGATCCATGGCACGGCCTTCTTCCTGCGAATTCTCAGGGGGTGACAAGCCTCCTGTCCCATTCTCTAAGAATGCTCTTAAGTGATCTACCCTTCTGTTGCCTTGTTCCAGTCTCCTGAGCGTATCTTTCACATGGTTGTCCATTGATTGATCATCCTCCTTGGTGACGGGATAGTTATTATTACCCGCCTCCTGGAGCGATAAACAGCATATGCCATTTTTTTAGAGAAAAACTATTTCCCGCTAAAATAAATGCTTGGTCTGCGATCCTCAAACACCGGGATACGTCCGCGAACTTCGTCAACCAAACCAGGACGGATGACTCCAGATACAATCTCTTCGCCTTCACCGCCTTCAGCTACGATCTCTCCCCAAGGGTCGATGATCAAGGAGTGTCCAAAAAATTCAGTGTCTCCCCCTTTGCCGACGCGGTTACACGCAATAACATACATCTGGTTCTCAATAGCCCGAGCAGTCAATAATGTGCGCCAGTGATGCAGACGAGGATTAGGCCATTCAGCAGGCACAATTAATGCACGTGCACCATTCAGAGCGAGGGTTCGAGCTAATTCTGGAAACCGAATATCATAACAGATCGATGCCCCCGCCGTCAGACCGTTGCCGAGTTCAAACATTTCAGGCCGTGCACCCGGCTCCAAGTATTTTTCTTCATCCATCAGACGAAACAAATGAAGTTTATCATAACGTGATACTTCTGTTCCTTCCTCACTATAGGCATACATCGTATTGTAGATCTGTCCGTCACGCTTCTCGGCTATAGAACCGCCCACGATGGAGATTTGATGTTTTTTCGCAAAAGCAGACAGCCATTCTCTTGACGTCTTCCCTTCCGGGTCAGCAAGCTCATGAATTTGCGGCAAAGCATATCCAGTGTTCCACATTTCGGGAAGCACGGCCAGCTTTGCATCTGGATATTGCTCCACTGCGCGTTCAAGCAACCTCTGCATATGTTGATGGTTAGCTTCCGGATCTCCCAGTTTAATATCCCCTTGAATCAAAACAACCCGCATTTCCCCTTGTTCAGTCATGACCCAACACTCCTCCGAACTGTAATACTTGATATCATAGCTTGATCCCTAGAAAATTCGCAACCGTATTAACTCAGATGACTACCTAACAGTTCAGGTAACCTCTCCAGCAACTGGTCACATATCTGTGCATCACCTGAATTCCAGGCCAATTCCTCCAAAGGATACACACGCCCTTGTCTTACAGCCGTAAGAGCTCTCCACTCTGGACTCTGTATCAGTTTCTCTGTCGCCTGCCGTGCATCTGGCTCCTGAGGTAGCATGAGGAACAGATAATCTCCAGCATATTCTTGAACCGCATCAGCCGAAATCTCTTTGTATGCTCTGCCTGCTGCAAGAGCTTCCTGAACCTTATGAACAGGCCTGAAACCAAATGGGTGATATAATAATGGCGCAAGTCCGATATTTCCCATCACAAACAAGCGAGCTCCCCGGTGGTATGTGAGTACTGAGGCTGTTTCTCCCAGATGAATTATTTTGCTAATCTTCTCCCACATCTGCAATGTACGTTCTTCATACGAACTCAGCCATCGCTTGGCTTGTTTCTGCCTGCCAAACCAGTCCCCTACTCTCGTCAAACGTTCATGAAGAGGCGCATGCGAATTGTAAGCCAGCGTAGGCGCAATACGCGTTAATTGCTCATACTGATGCTCATCTTCACTATCTATAATGATCAGATCCGGCTTCAAACGAATCGTCTTTTCAACATTGATCGGAGTGCCTGCATTATACTCCTCATCCTCAATTAAATGGATACCTAATACTCGCAAATCCCCCGCAGTATCTCCATAATAGATCACTCGCTCTGGATTAGCGGGAATTCGTACATCGTGTCCTAACCAATCCTGAACCAAGGTCTGTTGTTGAATAGATCTGTCATACTGACGAGGAGATAGTCCGGTAATCTGGCGAAAACGTCTGTTAAAATAATATTCATCTTTGAATCCGACACGGCTCGCGATATCACGTAAAGGCTCATCTGTCTTGCGTAACCAATCTTTGGCATGCTGAATTCGAACATGATTGATGTAATCAAGCGGTTTCTGACCAGTACGTTGCTTGAACATTGTCGTGTATAGTTTAGGACGAACACCAGCCATATTCGCAAGCTTATGGACCGTGATCTCATCTCTGTAACACTCATCAATATACTGAATAGTCCGGGTTAACCTGGACTCCGAATTTGTATCAGTACCTTTTGTGGTATAACGAGTTATGATCCGTTTCATCCATCGCTGAAACCCCACATTTAGATTGCAATACTCCGCATCATTTTTATAATTTCGGGATGCAAACAATTCGACTAACACTCTGCTCACAGACTCATATGTAGCATCGTTGAACTGAGCGCGTTGCTTAAATAAAGGCGGTGAATACAACTTGAGAAGGCCGGAAAAAACCTGAAAAGCATCATATGCCATAACCGTATAAGTCAAATGGTTTGAATTCCTGTGTTCCAGCTGGTATGCCTCGCCAGGAGAAATCGGATAGATACAACCCGCAGTAAAAGGCCAGTATTCCTGGCCGATGTACAAGTGCCCTTCTCCTTCTTCACAGATTAAAAATGTATGTTTATCACACTGCACCTCCAGCATGATTTGATTAGATCGTTCAATTCGTCGCTCCAGATGCTCCAGCCGAAACATGAATGTCGAAAAAAATAACTTATCTTGATTCACATCCAACGTTTTCATGTTCATTTATCTCCTAGCATTACTGAGAATTATTATCATTAAAAACTCTATGGAGTCATTATAGTCTAGTACTAATCTTATATCTAGATCATTTTGTAATGAGCTCCTTACAGATAATTCGTATCAAAAAAGCGCTCAACCAAAGTTGATCGCTTTTGGGAATTTTAAGATTTCATTTGGTGGTGATTCGATTGTCGGATTCCCTTGAACTTTATCATTGAATCATCTGCTCGGGCAGCTCCTTCAATAACCATTCTCTGGACATCGCATCACCCGAAGCTTTGACAATATCAAAATGATACACCTTGCCAGCTTTAACGGCGGGCAGGTTTTTCCATACTGCGCTGTCCATCAATTCCTTGGTGGACTGCTTGGCATCTTCCGTTACTGGTTCGAGGATAAATATCCGATCACCAGCAATTTCTGTCATTTTTTCCGTAGAAATCTCCGCAAATCCCATTCCCTCATTCAATAACTTCTGGATTTCAGGTGTTGGTTCCATCCCATTCTTGCCATATAACAACTGAGGTAACCCGGCTCCAGCCATCACAAAAAGACGATTCCCCGGATACATCGTAAACACCGATGCTGTCTCTCCTTCTTTTAGGCCATGATCATGAAGCTTTTTCCACATTTGCTCTGTTGCGGTTTGATGCGCTGTAATCCAGTCCTCTGCCTCCTTTTTTTTGTTTAACAGGTCGCCTAACGTTCGCATGCGCTCCTCCAATGTTGCGAATGAATCAAAGGTTACTGTAGGTGCGACTTTTGAAATCTGATCATACTGTGCCTCATCACTATTCGAAAAAATAATCAGATCCGGGTTCAGTCCAACGGCCCTCTCTACACTAAACGGAAATCCTACATCTTCCGAATCCGCGACCTGCTCGTCAAACACCATGCCTTCCTGCCGAAGTATGCCCACCGGGATAACGCCCAGTGCGACCAGATCCCCTGTAACTTCGCCATGATAGATTACACGTTGAGGAGTAACAGGCACAGTCACGGTATGACCTGTCCAATCCTTGAACTGTCTTGTCTGTCCGACGTTATCCTCATCTGCAGAAGTTTGTTTTTCGGTTTCCGTGTCTTTACTTGCCTGATTAACCGATATATTACCTGGATTCTCTGAAGCTGGTGCAGATGTCGATGCCTCGTTTGAACATGCGAATAAAAGTACAGACAACGCTGTGACTGTCAATAAAAGGGCCGTATTTCGGAACTTGTTATGGAACTTGCTTTGCATCTCTATTTTTCCCCCTGTTTGATGTGCTCTCAAATTTTCTCAAATGATATTGATTATCATTATCGTAAAATATCTTAACTCATGGATTTTCTGATCTCAATGGATAAACTTGAATTTTGCATTTCCCTTTTGTACAAAAATGTTCTTCCTCACATCTATCTCCCTCTATACAGCTCGGGATTGACGTGATAAATTAATGAGAACGTTTTGCCATATATGAACATCATGGAGTGATATATACGATGACGAATTCAGAACATAGATTTTCTCTTTCAGCCTTTCCAATCCCCTCTGCAAATGTCATGTCACAGTTGCCAACGCAATTTTTTGCGACCCTTGTTCAAAATGTGAACCGCGAGATTGCGAGCGGTCATGATGTCATTAATCTGGGGCAAGGTAATCCTGACACCCCTACTCCACCACATATTGTTCAATCTTTACAGCAATCGGCTGAAAATCCGCTTTATCATAAATATTCTCCGTTCCGCGGGTATGCCTTCCTGAAGGAAGCCGTTGCCAAACGTTACAAAGAAGATTACAACGTTGATCTTGATCCCGAGACCGAGGTCGCTATTCTATTTGGTGGCAAAACCGGACTGGTTCAATTACCTCAAGTCTTATTGAAACCCGGGGATGTATGTCTCGTTCCCGATCCAGGGTATCCTGACTATTGGTCAGGCGTTGCTCTCGCGCAGGCGCGTATGGGCTTTATGCCTCTATTGAAATCCAATGCATTTCTACCCGATTATGAAGCAATCTCCGCTGATGATCGGCAGAAGGCCAAGCTTATGTTCCTGAACTATCCCAACAACCCAACCTCGGCCACCGCTCCGCTATCCTTTTACGAGGACACTGTTGAATTTGCGATTCAGAATCAGATTGTCGTTGCCAGTGATTTTGCTTATGGTGCAATTGGATATGACGGGCGTCGTCCTGTCAGTTTCTTGCAAGCTCCAGGAGCCAAAGAGGTAGGCATCGAGTTCTACACCCTCTCCAAAACATATAATATGGCAGGATGGCGTGTCGGATTTGCACTGGGGAATGCGGAGATCATCTCTAAAATCAATCTGCTACAGGATCATATCTATGTCAGCCTGTTTGGCGGTATCCAAGCTGCCGCTGCGGAAGCTCTGACAGGCCCGCAGGACTGTGTCACTTCACTGGTCGCACGATATGAATCTCGTCGTGATGCATTTTACGAGGCGCTTTCCGCGATCGGTTGGCAAGCGTCCAAGCCGGAAGGTTCATTCTTTGGATGGTTGCCTGTGCCGGAAGGATATACCTCCTCTGGTTTGGCTGAAATTCTGCTACGAGAAGCCAAGGTTGCTGTCGCGCCTGGTATCGGTTTTGGCTCCCACGGAGAAGGTTACGTACGCATAGGTCTTCTGAGTGATGAGCAACGACTGCGTGAAGCGGCGGAGCGAATTGGGAAGCTTCATCTTTTCAAATAAGTGAAAGCTGAACACATGGCTACAATCTCTTTGCATATGCCAACTTTCCATGGTATGTTATAAGAAATAGTAAACGAAACGTGATGACGGGACCAGTAAGAGAGAATCAGTTGCGCACAGAGAGTAAATTCCATCTGGCTGCAAGAATTTACCGCGGCTTCTCTCCGAAACCTACCCCTGAGCGGCCTGTTGTGTACAGGACAGTGCCTTCTGTTACAGGGCATGAGCCGGATGATCTGATCATGATCATCAATAAAGGTGGTACCGCGGAAGTAACGAACTTTCGTCCTTTTTAACCAAAGGACGGGAGTTTTTTTTGTACCTGAGCAGACTGCTTCGCAATCACTGATTAATTATGTTTAAGGAAGTGAAATCATGACTTCACGTATTGTCGTTAAAATCGGAAGCAGCTCATTAACCACCGAAGAAGGCGGATTGGATCGCCAGGCGATATCCTTTTTCGCAGATGAAATGGCCTCTCTTGTTGCTCAGGGCCACGAAGTTCTGCTCGTCACTTCTGGTGCCGTTGCTGCCGGATTCCGGGAGATCGGTTACCCTCAGCGTCCCAAACAACTACATGAGAAACAAGCGGCTGCGGCGGTTGGGCAGGCTTTGCTGATGCAGGCATATCAACAGGCTTTTGCGGCGCACCGCGTTACTACAGCGCAAATATTACTGACCCGCACCGACTTCCACAGCCGTAAACGCATGGGAAATGCCGGTATGACCGTAGAGGAACTGCTCAAGCAAGGGGTCATTCCGATTTTTAACGAAAATGATACTGTATCTGTCGACGAACTAAAATTCGGTGATAACGATTTGTTATCTGCGCTGGTAGCCAATCTGGTGAGGGCACAGCATCTTATTATCGTCACAGATACGAATGGGTTGTACACCGCTGATCCACGTAAAGACCCTGCCGCGAAACGATATGACCGTATTCCTGAAATCACAGCCGAGATATATGCATATGCCGGCGGTTCGGGATCAGCTGTAGGCACAGGCGGTATGCGCTCCAAGGTGGATGCGGCCAAAGTCGCCACACGCGGAGGTGTTCCTGTTTTTGTAGGCAGTGTGAAAGAACCTGGGGACATGCAACTCGCTTTGGATGGAATCGGAAAAGGAACTTATTTTGAGACCAAGCTGGCCTCACTCTCTCGCAAAAAACAATGGCTTGGCTTCATGTCCACTCCGCTTGGGACAGTTGTTGTTGATCATGGTGCTGAGGAAGCGCTCGTTCACGGTGGGCACAGTCTGCTTCCCGTAGGCGTAAAGCGAGTTCTGGGAACATTCCATGCGGGCGATGTGGTCGAAGTACTTGGCCCCGATGAGTCGCTACTCGGACGTGGCATCGTCAATTACGATGATGATCAGCTTCGTCAGATTGCGGGACTGCCAAGCGGCGAGGTCATGAAACAGCTGAACAGCATCCATAGACTTGAAGTGATTCATCGCGATGAATGGATTACCTTGAAATAATAGCTGAACTAGAGGAGGATTTAAGATGAGTGAAGTTAGAGAAAAAGCAAGTAAAGCCAAAGCTGTCGTCACCGAATTAAATCGGCTGAGTACGGAACAGAAGAACGCCGCACTGCGCACTATGGCTGACGCCTTGATTGCTTCGGCGGATGCCATCATTACTGCAAATGTGGAAGATCTGGATCGCGGCAGAGAACAAGGCACTCCTGAATCCATGCTGGATCGTCTGGCACTGAATAAAGAGCGCATCACAGGCATCGCTGAAGGCTTACGTCAGATCGCGGAATTACCCGATCCTGTGGGCGAAGTGCTGGAAACTTTTACACGTCCGAATGGCCTGCACATCGAAAAATCAAGAGTTCCGATTGGCCTGATTGGCATTATTTATGAAGCTCGTCCTAACGTGACGGTTGACGCTGCAGGCCTTTGTCTCAAAACAGGCAATGCTGTACTTCTGCGCGGCGGCTCTTCTGCTCTCTCCTCCAATCGAAAAATTGTTGAGGCGCTACATCAAGCGCTGGCAACTACGGCAATGCCTGCAGATGCACTTCAGTTGGTAGAAGACGCAGACCGTGCTTCCGTTGACGAAATGCTCAAGCTGAACGGACTGCTGGACGTTATCATCCCACGTGGTGGTGCTTCACTGATTCGCACTGTCGTAGCGAACGCAACCGTACCGGTCATTGAGACGGGTGCTGGCATCTGTCATACCTATGTGGATGAATCAGCGGACGAAGCCATGGCAACCGATATTGCTATCAATGCCAAAGCACAGCGCCCATCGGTATGTAACTCTATGGAAACCTTGCTACTACATGCGAACTATGCAGAAAAGCATCTCCCAACTCTGGCTGAGCGCTTCCGTGAAGCAAGTGTCGTTCTAAAAGGTTGTGAAACGGTGCGTCGCCTTGTTCCGACAGCGGCCCAGGCCACAGAGGAAGATTACGCAACAGAGTATAACGATTATATTTTGAACATCCGAGTTGTTGAAAATCTGGATGAAGCTTTGCAGCATATTGCACACTATGGAACGAAGCATTCCGAATGCATTGTGACCCGTGATGCCGCGCATGCAGAACGGTTTATGCAAGAAGTCGATGCGGCGGCTGTCTATCATAATGCTTCCACTCGTTTCACCGACGGATTCGAATTCGGATACGGTGCCGAGATTGGAATCAGTACACAGAAGTTGCATGCACGGGGCCCAATGGGACTGCCTGCACTAACGTCAAGTAAATACCGGATTACAGGCAATGGTCAGATTCGTCAATAATTTTTAAGCAACCAGTTATATAGGAGGAACGATATACATGAGCCAAGAGCAACAGACACTACTACAACAAAAGATTACTTTCCACGGAGCAGGTGCGATGGCTGAAGCCATCGTGCGTGGGCTCATTTCCCGCCTTGTCGTTCGTCCTCAGGATATTACGATGCTGAATCGCAGCAACTTGAAACGTCAGGAGGAACTGAGCACCCGTTATGCCGTGCATACCGGAACAGCCTCAAAATCAATGGATATCCTTTCCTCTTCCCCTGTGATTGTGCTGTGTATGAAACCCAAAGATGCCGCGGCGGCGCTTCGTGAACTGGGACCCCTGTTGTCTCCAAACCAGCTAATCGTATCCGTTATAGCTGGACTATCGATCCGTACGATGCAGAGCCTGCTTGGCCGCAAACAGCCGATTGCAAGAACGATGCCTAACACCTCCAGCACCATTGGACTTGGTGCCACTGGACTTGCTTTCTCTGCGGAGATTACCGATGAACAGCGTAGTACAGTCATGTCCCTTTTCGAAGCTGTAGGCATCGTAACGATTGTGCCAGAAGACAAACTCGAAGTGCTTACGGGTATTTCCGGCAGCGGACCTGCTTATGTATACTACCTAATGGAAGCCATGATTGCAGCCGGAATCCGCGGCGGATTGTCTGGTCAACAGTCTCGTGATCTAACCGTTCAGACGGTGCTTGGTGCAGCACGCATGGTGCAACAGACGGGCATGGAACCGATGAAACTGCGCAGTGATGTAACCTCGCCTGGAGGTGCAACACAGGCAGCTCTGAAAACGTTGGATGAAGGAGACTTCTTTGAAAATGTCATTGCGGCCGTGAGCCGCTGTGCAGAACGTTCTCGCGAGATGGGAGCTGCGTTGGAAGGAGATTTAAAACATGAATAACATGTGTACTGCCACATATCGTCTGCATGATGATCATGCCGATTTTCACAAAAAAGCTCAATCGATTGCCATAGGTATGACCGTGGGCAGTTGGACGGAGCTACCTCAGGCGCAGCGGGAAGCCATGCAAAAACATCTGGGTGAAGTGATCAAGGTCGAGGTACACGAAGCGGAAGGATTAGCACCTGGAGAACGTTATGCAGATATCACCATTGGATACCCGGATATTAACTTTAGTCAAGATATCCCGGCTTTGCTTGTCACCGTTTTTGGCAAAATCTCGATGGACGGACGCATCAAGCTGAATCATCTCGGATTTTCAGATAACTTCTTGCGCGCTTTCCCGGGACCGAAGTTTGGACTGAGCGGTGTGCGGGATCTGCTTGGAGTTCATGATCGTCCTTTGCTGATGAGTATTTTCAAATCGGTTATTGGACTGAATGCCGAAGAACTGCGGGAGCAGTTTATCCGTCAGGCTCTTGGGGGCGTTGATCTGATCAAAGACGATGAAATCCTGTTTGAGAACAAGCTTACACCGATTGAAAAAAGAGTTGAGGTCTGCATGAAGGCTGCCGAACAGGCTCGCCAAGAAACAGGCAAAAAACTTCTGTACGCCACCAATTTGACGGGACCTACCTCCCGTTTGAAACAACAAGCTGAACGTGCGATCAGTGCAGGTGCGAATGCGTTACTCTTCAATGTGCTCTCCTATGGTTATGATGTGTTGCATGAACTAAGCAGTGATCCTGACATTAACGTGCCAATCATGGCTCACCCGGCACTTGCCGGTGCTTTGTATCCATCACCGCATTACGGTATTTCTGCGTCTGTTGTATTGGGACAGTTGATGCGTCTCGCCGGTGCTGATCTCGTGCTCTTCCCTTCACCTTACGGTTCGGTTACGATGCCGAAGGAAGAAAATATGGCGATCACTGAGCAATTGCTCACATCTGATCTACCTGTAAGAACAAGTATGCCCGTGCCTTCAGCAGGAATTCATCCAGGGCTTGTTCCGATGATTCTGAGAGACTTCGGCAAGGATGTGATCGTCAATGCCGGCGGAGGAATTCACGGACATCCCATGGGAACCGAAGCAGGTGGACGTGCGTTCTTGCAAGCCATTGAAGCCGCTGGGCGCTCCATTCCACTGGCCGAGTATGCTTCCGAGCACCCCGAGCTGAAAAGCGCACTTGATCTGTGGGGTGGAGAACGATGAGATCAGATAAGAAAACAGCAATTTTCTGTGATTTTGATGGAACCATTACGCTCTCAGACAACATTGTCGCCATTATGAAACACTTCAAACCAGAAGGTATCGATGCCATCATGAAAGACACGATTGAACAAAAAATATCTCTTCGCGAAGGGGTGGGAGCCATGTTTGCTCTCCTGCCTTCCTCGCGAAAAGATGAAATTGTTGAATTTGTTCTTGGACAAGCAGGCATTCGTGAAGGATTCCAAGCATTTCTGGAGTATGTTCGCAGTGAGGACATCGAATTTAATGTGACCAGCGGTGGCATGGACTTCTTCATTGAGCCCTTACTCGCCCCCTTCGACATTCCGCAGGATCATGTATACTGTAACGGTGCAGATTTCTCCGGTGAACACATTCGCATTGAATGGCCGCATCCCTGTCAGCCCCCTTGCAACAACGGTTGCGGGATGTGTAAAACGACCGTAATTCGTACGTTTCCGGAAGAACAGTATAACCGGATTCTGATCGGAGACAGTCTAACAGACTTCGAAGGAGCTAAAATCGCTGATCTGGTCTACTCCCGCTCCATTCTGACGGATAAATGTGTGGAACTTGGTGTAGATCATGTGCCTTTTACGACCTTTTATGACATCATCGAAGATATGAAGCAGAAGCAATTACAAGGAGTGCTGTAAAGATGGGTTTTGAAAAGATTACACTGGAACATAAACGTCAGGTTCTGGAAGAACTGGCGGATGTCAAAGCATTGTTCGCAAGCCGAAACTGGTTTCCAGGTACAAGTGGCAACCTGTCGATGCGGGTGGGTGATTTCGACCCGGAACAATTTTATTTTGCGGTGACGGCCTCAGGCAAAGACAAGTCCCTGCGTACGCCGGAAGATTTCCTTTTTGTTGATAAGGAAGGCAAAGCGATCGAAGCGACTACGTTGAAGCCGAGCGCCGAAACGTTGATTCACTGTGAAATCTATCGTTTAACCGGTTGTGGCGCGGTATTCCATGTGCATACGGTGTTTAACAACCTCATCAGCGAATTTTTCGGTGAAGATGGTCATGTGCCGATTCAAGGTATTGAATTGATCAAAGCCTTTAACATTTGGGAAGAAAATGCAGCCATTCGTGTTCCTGTTCTGCCCAACTTCGCACATATTCCTTCCATCGCTGAATTGGTACCGGGTGCACTAGACGCTAATGTTCCTGGAATTCTGCTGCGTAACCACGGGATTTATGCGTGGGGTAAGGATGCTTTTGAGGCGAAACGTCATCTGGAAGCTTTTGAATTTTTGTTCGAAGTGATGTACCGTCAGCTTTTGCTGAAAGGCGCACAAAAATAGATTATTAAAAAAACACACCAGCGGCTTGAGATCAGTCCTGGTGTGTTTTGCTTTTTATACTGTTTCTTGTAAACGAATCATCGTTTATCTCGATCCTTGAATAAAAAGAGACTTTCCAATTCATCATCCTTCGTGTGGTTTGCATTGGCCATCGATGCCTCAGCAGTAGACTCACGCTGTTTTCCAAATAACAACTTTAACCCACCAAAGATGAGCAAAAAGGAAACGATAACTGTGTTCAAATACGAACGAATCTCATACGTCAGGAACACATTCGGAAACATCTCGTTTAATTGCGGAATAATCAGGCGGATCGTCAAATAGTACAAACCGAGAGCCGCGATTCCCATCCCGATAAAACGCTGATGTTTAACCCAGTCTTTGAAGACCGGCTGATCATTAAGCGGTTCACGTCCATACCGACTTGAGCATTGAAGTCCGTCAAAGAAGCTATAGAACCAGATCAGTGGAATCATAAACAGGAACACAGATAAACGAAGCAGGTCCAGAATGTAGATGCTACCAAGGAACAAAAACATAAGTTGCAGACCTCTTTTTTGCAATCCGAGATACATATGCCCCGCACCCGGAAAAGCGGAGAGCAGTGTAGCCAGCAATTTGCTGCGCTTGCCCATAATTCTGCCTGTCTCGAGCTCTTCAAATAACGTTCGATCCTGTAACACTTCACCAGCCTGCTTGCGATGTACATGCTGGACCGCATCGAACATGCAGTACACCCAGATTACAGGCAGAATGAGCAAAAACATCAAAAATATAGATTCGTTTGTAATGGCGGATACGAACACCATCATGGCGAATGAACCAAAAAATGCGATCAAAAAGGATAAGCCCCGGTGAAGCAATCCAAGATGTAAATGTCCAAGACCAGGCACAAATGAAAGCAAAATGGTGAAAAAACGCTCCCCTTCACTTCCCTTACGGTACATGGGGTGAGGTCCCGTATAGGTTGCCCCACCAGGAAATCCGCCATATTCATGCTCATCCTCAGCACCCTGGCGATGCATGTCATTCTGATTTATAGCCCCCATTGGTCCTTGTTCTCTAACATAACCCTCTGGATAGGTTGAACCTTGATGATGTTCAGGATGACCATAATGCATACCTTGTCCGTTGTAATACATTTCTCGGACGGAAGGTGCAGAGAGCAACACAATAATCATGTCTAGCATACTGAGACACCAGATAAAGATCACACCTAATAATCCAAAGACTAGTAGATCCTTATCACCGACCAAATAGGTCAGCATGACAAAACCAATGCCCGTTCCAAAAAATAATAACGGGTAAACTACAGCTCGAGCCGTTCGCCGCCAATAGAGGAACCCAAGCCCAGGGAACAGATTTAATAAAAATGCAAGTAATTTATTACGATCTGAATGCACAGTCGTCATCCTTTCTATTCAGGCCATGTGAAACCAATCAAGGTTTGGGTTTGAAATTATCCAGCCATGAGGTAGCTGCCTCAGTCCATTTCTCGGTAAATGAGCCTGAAGTGTCACCTTCTTGGAATTTATGATAAGGAGCCACCTTGTCAAACAGTCCGGAAGAGAGAAAAATCAATGTTAAACAGGCTGCTACAGCGTAGTGAAATACTCTATGTTCAAACCATCGGCGGTTTCGTTCACCTCTAGAATGTCGTGTCTTGCCATCGGGCGCCATACTCTCAATTCGCTTCATGACGGAGTCGGTAAAATCCGCTGAATTCGGTAATGCAGGGCAGTTTCGCTCCATATCTAAAGCTTCAAGATAATCTTGCATTGCGTCTGGTTCATTCAAAAGAAACTGCTCCATCAGAATCGCCTGTTTGCCGCTGATTCGGCCTTCGATATAATCCGTCCATTGCTGGATGGTATACATTTCTTTTTTACTCACGCCACTCTTCCTCCTTCCAATGATTTCGAATCCACTGTCTAGCTCGGTATAACCTTGATTCAACCGTTTTTACAGCAACCTGAGCCTCATGGGCAATTTGCTCATAATTTTTCTCGCTCAGATAATAAGCGGTAATAATATCCCGGTGCTGGGCAGGCAGCTGATTAATCCGCTCACGAAGTTTCTCCTGCCGTTCTTCACGAATGACACGGGCTAGAACGTCTTCATCCCGTCCAGGCAGATTAACTACCATTTCATCTCCGCCCAGATCTTCAGCACTCCTTCTGCCCAGCTTGCGTTTGGCATCAATAGCCTTGTGAAAAGCAATCCGTGTGATCCACGTCTTGAACCCTTCGGATCGGTAGTCGGGGAGAGATTTATAAATCTGAATGAACGCCTCCTGAGCGGCATCCTGTGCATCCTGATCGTTACGTAAGACAGAATACGCCACATGATAGACATGCTGACTGTATTTGTCGATCAGAACACGCATTTGAGATGCATCCCCTTGACGGATTTGTTCAATTACGAGCGCTTCGTCAATAACTCTCCCCTCCTCTCCAATTCTATAGACGACGACTGGTCAACTGACCCCTGCAATTTTTATTAACTTTTTATAATTAGTATTCCTTGGGGTATTGAAGTTATATTTCTTGCTCCGACTGAAAGACCAGTTAAACTATTAAAATCCCCTCGAAAAAACGTGATATAGATTTAGATATAGCTAATAAGAAGTATATTATGGAGCAAAATAATATCAAAAAACAGGCACAGAATGAATTCTGGCCTGTTTATTTAATTTAACGTCCGCCATTGCGGAAACGTTGCGTGTACGCTTTGGCATCCTGCACATTTTTAACACGATTCCTGCTCCACTCCAGCAAAATTCGGTCGATGTACCTGAAATGCACTTTTCCTGCAAATACCGCTTCCTTCAAAGCCATCAGAATAAGCTCTTCCTGATAGCGATCCTGATCCAGCCAGCTGGATATCGTTTCACACTCCATTGGCGAGAGAGGACGACCAAATTCTTTTTCAAAAATAGAGAACATATTTCGCTCTTCCTCTTCTTTTTGAACACTGTTCGAATCTGGACGTGAAGTATTGGCTTTTTGTTGTTCTGACCGGGCATGAGCTGCATCTTCCGCTGTACACATCGCAAGCTTGGCATACAAGCCGTGCAGGTCATAACGTTCATACTGAATATCCCGTTCTTCGTCCCGATGCTCATCTATCGTAATGTATCCATCCCTCATCAGACGCTGCAACATTCTGGCAATGCCTTCAGGAGCAAGTCCCATTCGTGTAGCAAGCTCTTCAAGGGTTGGAAACTCATTGAATTCCGCCTGACGGAAGCCCAGTAATTGAATGAGAAGCAGAACCTCAGTATCGGACAATCCAAGCTGATGATAAAAACGTAGTAAGGCATACGGTAGTTGAGCAGTACCTGAAGCCATACCGTAAGCTGCACCGCTTAACCAGGCTTTGGAGGACGCGTCTTCCATATACTCTTTTCCGTTAAGCATTAAGGGTACAGACGATAGAGCATACGAGGGAATGCGATAGTCTCACGAACATGGTCAAGTCCACAGATCCAAGCTACCGTGCGCTCCAATCCCAGACCGAAACCGGAGTGAGGAACCGATCCGTATTTACGCAGATCCAGGTACCATTGGTACGCTTCATCCGAAAGGTTGTGCTCTTCAAAACGCTGTTGCATCAGTTCTGGATCATCGATACGCTGTGATCCACCAATGATCTCGCCATAACCTTCCGGCGCAATCATATCTGCACACAGAACAACTTCAGGGCGATTTGGATCTGGTTTCATGTAAAATGCTTTGATTCCAGCTGGGTAATGCGTAATAAATACAGGAGTATTGTATTTTTCCGCAATCGCTGTTTCATGTGGTGCACCGAAATCTTCGCCCCAAGGAATGTCAAAGCCTTGTCCATTCAGGAACTCAATCGCTTCGTCATACGTAATACGGGGAAACGGAGCTGTAATGCCTTCCAGTTTGGAGACGTCACGTCCGATAGACTCGAGCTCAGCTCGGCAATTTTTCACCACGGATTGAACAACATGTGCGATGAATTTCTCTTGTACGCGCAAGCTTTCCTCGTGATCGACAAATGCCATCTCCGGCTCAATCATCCAGAACTCAATCAGGTGACGGCGGGTTTTGGATTTCTCTGCACGGAAGGTCGGACCGAAGGAATATACTTTACCAAGCGCCATCGCTGCGGCTTCCATGTACAATTGTCCACTTTGTGTCAGATACGCATCCTCATCAAAGTATTTGATATGGAACAGATTCGTTGTCCCTTCAGCAGATGAAGGCGTCAAGATCGGCGGGTCCACCTGCGTGAATCCGTTACCATCAAAAAACTGCTGAACAGCACGAATAATCTCTGCACGAATCACCATTACGGCACGTTGCTTGGTGGAACGAAGCCATAGATGACGATGATCCATCAAGAAATCCACACCATGCTCTTTCGGTGTAATAGGATAGTTTTCTGTCAAATGAATGATTTTCACGCCAGTAACGGTCATCTCATACCCGGACGCGCTCCGTGGCTCTTCACGGATAATACCTGTCACGTAGACTGAGCTCTCCTGAGTCAGGCTTTTGGCATCATTCCAGATGTCTTCACTGACTTCACTCTTAACCACTACACCTTGAATATATCCAGTTCCATCACGGAGTTGCAAAAACTGAATTTTACCGCTGGAGCGTTTGTTATTAATCCAAGCGCCGATGGTAACTGTCTCACCCACGTGCTCGTTCACATTACGAATTACACAATTCGTATCCATGCCCATATCTCCCCTTGATTCCATAAATTTGAAAATGCAGCGGACAGGTTCGCACCTGCCCTCTGCACTTCATTGTCATCCTGTATTTACTTTACAGTTAGATTACTTAGAATTCAATACGATTCGGTGTGTATCTCGTGCGATGACCAATTCTTCGTTCGTAGGTACGACAAGAACGTCCACTTTTGAATTTTCAGTTGTAATGCGGCGTGGCTCGCCGGAACGGATCGCATTTAATGCTTCATCCAGTTCAACGCCGAGGTATGTCAATTGCTCACATACTTTCTGACGAAGAACAACGGAGTTTTCACCCACACCTGCTGTAAATACGATCACGTCTACACCGTTCATCGCCGCAGCATAAGAACCGATATATTTACGCAAACGATACTCATACATTTCAAAAGCCAGCGTCGAATTAGGCTCGCCTTTTTCCATGCCTTCTGTAATTTCACGCATATCACTGCTGATTCCGGAAATCGCCAGAAGTCCGCTGTGTTTGTTCAACATGGAGCTAACTTCGCTTACGCTAAGTTCTTCCTTGTTCATAACATAAGGCACAATCGCTGGATCAAGGTCACCACTACGAGTTCCCATCATCAGACCTTCAAGTGGAGTCATACCCATCGATGTATCCACTGATACGCCGCCTTTAACAGCAGTTACACTACCACCGTTACCTACGTGACAAGTGATGATTTTCAAGTCTTCCACCGGACGACCGAGATACTCGGCTGCCGCTTTGCTTACGTAATCATGGGAGGTACCATGGGCGCCGTAACGACGTACTTTGTATTTTTTGTAAAGTACACGTGGAATAGCATATAGATAAGCATGTTCAGGCATCGTTTGGTGGAACGCTGTATCAAACACCATTACCTGAGGCACACCTGGCATATTCAATTCCGCCGCACGGATACCCATCATTGCTGCCGGGTTATGAAGCGGAGCTAAGTCAAACAAACGACGGATTTCGGTTTTTGCAGCGTCGTCTACCAGTGAAGATTCTTTAAACGCTTCACCGCCGTGTACTACACGGTGACCTACAGCCTGAATTTCACTAACAGAAGCAACCACGCCGTGTTCCTTGTGTGTCAACAAATCAATGACTTTACGAATCGCAGTCGTATGTTCCAGAATCTCACTAACTTCCGTAACTTCCTCACGGCCAGTCGGTTTATGTGTCAGAATGGAAGAATCCATCCCGATCCGCTCTACCAGACCTTTTGCAAGTACCGATTCATCTTCCATGTTGTACAATTGATATTTGAGCGAGGAACTCCCCGCGTTAATTACGAGTATATTCACAGACGGTCACCATCCTTGTCGTACTTGAAGAATCCTTCTCCTGTTTTCACGCCCAGATGACCTGCACGCACCATTTTTTTCAGGACAATCGAAGGACGATATTTCAGTTCTCCGAATTCACGGAACATTCTTTCGAGGGCTGCCTCAACGGAATCCAGTCCGAAACGGTCAGCCATTTCAAGCGGTCCATGTTGGAAATTATAACCGATACGCATTGCATCATCGATGTCCTCAGCAGAAGCTACACCTTCTTGCAGGACATGAAGCGCTTCGTTGATCAGCAAGCAGATCAGACGGGAGGTTACAAATCCAGGGGATTCGTAGATCATAACGCCTTTTTTGTCTACGACTTCTTCAACAAAGCGGCGAGTTTCTTCGAATGTTGTATCGGATGTTTTCAGACCACGAATAATCTCAACAAGATCAACCCGGGATACCGGGTGAATAAAGTGCATACCAATAACACGCTCCGGGTACTTGGTCGAGCTTGCAAGCTCGGTCAAACTCAGCGTGGACGTGTTACTTGCCAAAATCACATTGCTTGGACATACCTGATCCAATTGATTAAAGACTGCTTTTTTAGCTTCCAGATCTTCCGAGATCGTCTCAATAACCATATCGCAAGAGCCCAGTTCAGCCAAGTGCGCTACTTTCGTAATACGGGAGAGAATCAATTTCTTCTCCGCTTTGGTAATCGCCCATTTCTCGAGCTGTTTATCCAAATTTGTTTCAATCATGTCATATGCATGATCAAGCTTCTTAGTCGTATGCTCCACTAGAAGCACATCAAGTCCTTTGGCTGCGAGCATCTGGGAAATTCCTTGCCCCATCGTACCGCCGCCGACAACTCCTATTTTTTTGAAAAACATGGTTCTGCTCCATCCTTTCGGTTCTCTATTTCTCTATTGTACCCTGTTCGCCGAAAATTACAAATTTCGACCCAACAACTAATAATATCTTAGCACGACTGAAATGTAAAAAAAAATAACCAGCATAAAGAAATTATGCTGGTAAACGTGCACTGTCACGAAATTGACAACGAAATTGTTCTCCTGACAAAACTTCCTCACGCATCAGAATGTCGAGCGAATTGTCGAAAATTGACCGTTGCTCTTCAAGCCGGCGTTTCGTCTGCTCCATCAGTTCCTGTAAAATAACTTTATTTTCTCTCATCAGTTCTTCGGTAGTGACCATATCCATATTTACAATCCCGAGTGACGTCAAACCGGAAGCCATCATCGTCTGTACAACATTCGTCGCTTGTTCAAAGTCATTGCGTGAACCTGTAGAACGACCACCATAGTACATTTCTTCGGCGGCTGCACCACCCAGTGCAATCATGATCTGCTCCTCCAGAAAACGCTTCGTATACAGAAACTGCTCCTGTTGCGGGTTATGACGCACGTACCCAAGTGCCTGTCCACGCGGACTAAGGGCTACCTGGCTTACGCTCCCAGGACGCACAAGCTCAGCCATAATGGCATGTCCAAGTTCATGAATGGCCACTCTTTTCTTTTCCTCAACGCTCGACTCGCGATCGGTTTTCTCACCCATCATCACTTTGTCAATCGCAAGAGATAAATGACGCTGTTCGATGGTAAGCAAGCCCTCACGCATCGCATAGATCGCAGCTTCATTCATGACACTTTCGAGCTGTGCGCCTGAGAAACCGTAAGACTCTTCCGCTGTTTTATCCAGGCTCACGCCCTGTGTAAGTGGTTTGTTCACTGCATGTAGCTCCAAGATGTGTTTTCTACCTTTTTTATCTGGTAAATCCACCTGAATATGACGGTCAAAGCGCCCTGGACGTGTCAGTGCACTATCGAGCATCTCTTTACGGTTGGTAGCTGCAATCAGCAATATCCTAGGCGTCTCGGAAGTGTATATGCCATCCATCTCCGTCAGCAACTGATTTAAGGTCTGATCATACTCACGTTGCTGTCCACCTTCACGTTTACCACCGATCACATCAATCTCATCAATAAAAATGATCGCATTTTCCTTGTTTTCCTTCGCTGCCCGTGTTCTGGCATCCTTAAACAAATCCCGGATTCTGCTGGCACCTACACCGACATACATTTCAACAAACTCACTGCCTGATGCAGCTACGAACACCGAATCCGTGTAGTGAGCCGCGGCTTTAGCCATCAACGTTTTCCCAGTTCCCGGAGGGCCCGTCAGCAAAATGCCTTTCATCGGCCTTATCCCAAACTTCTGTATTTCTTCATGACGGATCAGAAAGTCAAGTGCCTCTCTTAATTCCTGCTTGGCACTGTCCTGACCTCCAATTTCTTCGAACGTCAGTTTTGAAGGTCCTTTTTTCTTCCGTTTACGCTCTTGTCCAGCACCTACCGTAATCCCGCCGCGCATCTGCATCATGAATAACAACCCACCAACCAACAATGCTGCGATCAGAATCGGAACAATATTCACACCGATAAAAGCAAGAAAAATGATAACAACGGGGACAATTCCTATGGCTGCTTCTTTTGTCCATTTAGGCATTAGGCCACACTCCTATCTGACCGGGTACACGCGGCAGTATAATAAACTTGCTGGCTTCTCCGTCTCGCAGACTTACATAAACATTGTTGTCATCCATCGCCGTATTGACTTGAATTCCTCCTGTAGCCATCTTGGACAACGTCGGAGTAATCTCGGCGTATTGTTTGTTCTCCATCGCCTGGGCTACGGTAAACATGGCATCTCCCCACCAGTTTTCAAGCGCCTCATTGGAGTGGTCTACGACATCCAGTTTGAGCACTCGGGAGCCGATCAGGTTCTGTCCTTCTCTATGAATATATTGCACCAGTCTACCTAAATCTACATTCGGCTTTAAATCAAGTTTCATTTGTACATCATTGCGGTTAATAGTTAACTGAACACTATTAACACCTTCGTACTGAGTAACCATCTTTTCAATCGGACTCTGTACGGCTACTTGACGGTATATGAACCAACCTCCAAACAACAGGACGGCAGAAACTACGGCGGTTAGAACAATAGGCAATACTTTCAGCTTCAAATGAATTACCCCTCCCAAAATGAGCCCGTCCTTAATCTACAGGCTTGTATATTTAGCTGTACATCATGTCTGCAACGTTTATTGCAGATTTGTTTGCGTTGTTCGTTAACTTCAGTACATATCTGAGTATATCACATCGTATATACAATTTCGAAGGCGAAAATATGAATAAATTAATAATTTTAACTATTTCATTTGATGTTCAATGGTTGGAATGCCAAAAAACCGGTTCAGTCGGTATCCCTTCTGCCGGTTTTTTGGCTTATTGTTATGTGCAACTATCTATGAATTGACCGTTTTATTCATCATCATAATGGAAGAAGAAGTATGAAGTCAGCTGTTCGGTAACGTATATACCAGATCGACTTGCTCTCCGTTGCTAAATCGGTAAAAGCGATAATAGTTATGCGTATCATCGTTATAGTACACTTGCCACACATAGATATTGTTCACAACACCTGGCATGATCCGTTTGATCTCACCGCCTGGAACGTCTGAGCTGAAACGGTTGCGAATCTGCGTTTCGGACATCCCGTTCTGCAATAACTCACTGTGCACACCTGCCGCGCCTTGTACAGGCTGATTATTATTATCAAACTTAACCCAAACCATAATGTCCTGATTATCTTTGTTTTTAGCTGTCATCGTCCAGTAAATGTTGTCAGCGCCAGTCTTTTCGCCCCACACGTACTTCCGCAGTTCATCAGGTGCTGTAATGCCCAGCTGGTTCTGTGCCGATTCAATCGCCAATGCTTCTTCCTGCCGCTGATCCTGCGTGACATAGACGTAATATCGCTGAAGTCCAATCAAGATCAGAACGAGAATGAGCAGCGATATCCATATCCACTTCTTTTTTTTCTTCAAGAGTTGAACTTCCTTTCCCTAAAAATGCGCATTGGAGTTGCCTCTTAACGCGCAAGCAATTGATCAAAGGCCAACTGGGATTCCCGCAAAATGCGCTCTTCATCCAGTGTTAAACATTCACCATGTTTTACGACTTGTTTGCCATCCACCCATACATGTTCCACATCTTTCGCCGAAGCCGAGTAGATGGCATGTGAAATCAAATCCGTGTGTGGATAGAAGTGAGCCTGTTCAATGTTGAGTGCAATAAAATCAGCCTTTTTACCAACTTGCAAAGCTCCAGTATCGTTCAGGAAGATGGACTTCGCACCGTAAGCTGTTCCAAGAAGCAACGCTTCCCCGGCAGGTACGGCGGTAGGATCACCGGATACTCCTTTATGAATTAAAGCTGCAAGTCTCATTTCCTCAAACATATCGAGATTGTTGTTACTTGCCGGTCCGTCTGTTCCCAAAGATACAGTAACTCCTGCTTTCAACAAAGCGGGAACACGAGCTACACCCGATGCAAGCTTCAAATTACTACCCGGATTATGGGATACAGCGACATCATGACGTGCCAAGATCTCGATCTCTTCATCGTTGAGATGCACAGCATGCGCTACGAGTGAAGGACGTGAGAAAAAGCCATGCTTCTCCAAATGTGCCACTGGACGCATGCCATAATCTGATACATTCTGCTCCACTTCACGAAGCGTCTCTGACATGTGCGTATGGAGAGGCAGGTTTAGATCATGCGCAACTTGAACAAGCTTCTCTATGTAATCTGGAGGGCATGTGTAAGGCGCGTGCGGAGAGATTACGGTTGTGATGCGTCCATCCGCCTGTCCATTCCATTCACGAGCAAATGCTGCGGACTCTTCCAGCTTTCTCATCTGCTCTTCTTCCGAACACAGTCCAATGACACCGCGAGCCAGCGCAGCTCTAGCTCCTGACTGTTCAACCACTTTTGCTACCTGATCCATGTGGTCATACATGTCCAGGAAAGCTGTTGTTCCGCCTTTTAACATCTCAAGCACCGAAAGGGATGCTCCCCAATACACGTCCTCAGAAGTCATTTTGGCTTCCATTGGCCACATTTTTTCTTGTAACCACACTTGTAATGCCAGGTCATCACCATGACCTCGAAGCAGAGACATTGCCGCATGACCATGCGTATTGATCAGACCCGGCAGGAAGAGCAGTCCTTTTCCATCCACTTTAGGCAGGTTCTCGTCACCATCCGGCAGCGTCTCACCAATATGCACAATCTTGTCATTTTCAACGACCATATACCCTTGAATCACAGTCCAATTGGCACCTTCTTTTACAGCAAATTTACCATTTTGGATTACCCATTTATTCGTTGTTGTCATCAAGCTCATCTTCCTTCCCGTTCTCCAAATAATAAGCCAAACTGAGCAAATCCGTTGTAAAGTCTGCATGATGAATCCGCACATGTGAAGGCGTTTTTAGAATCGTTGGCGCAAAATTCAGAATCGCCTCAATGCCCGATTGAATCAGTTGATCGGCAACATTCTGAGCTTCCGTGTCCGGCACCGTGATGATCCCGATACGAATGTTATCTTTCTGAACCGCTTCTGTAAGTTCTTCCATAGGTTTGACCGTCAGGCTATTAATTTTACTGCCAATCTTTGGCCCAAACGCATCAAAAATAGCGACAATTTTCATATTGTCCTTCAAATAAGCATTATAATTCGATAAGGCATGTCCGAGATTACCGGCCCCTACCAGAGCCACATTAATTTGCTGATCAATTTTCAAAATGTGACGAATCTTCTCGATCAGGTAAGACACATCATACCCGATTCCTTTACGACCAAAATCACCGAAATAAGCTAAATCTTTACGGATTTGAGCTGGATTCAAATCCAGTCGCTGTCCTAGCTCCTGCGAGGAAACCGTTGTCACCTCACGCTGAACCAACTCGTTTAAATAACGCAAATATACAGGCAGACGCCGTACTACCGCTTCTGATATTTTATCCGATTTCATCCTTGCTCCCCCTTACCATCGCCACGATTAAATAAATATTGAAAAGATGAGCATTCTGTATACATGCAATATCCATGCATGATGTCCTCATACAGAATGCCCGAATTATTAGGAATATAAGTTCATTAAAGCGCTGCCCTGTTCGAACTTTGTGAAGTCTTCTTCAAAGTTTAACGCCATGGTGAAGTCCAATGCAATGTTATAGCTTTACATCGTAATTATTTTTGAGTTTCTGCAGGTCGATCTAACCATTCAGCAATACGGGGAACCATCTGTTCTGTCAGCATATGCTCCATCTTTGGTCCCGGTAGCGAATACAGGAAGTACTTGCCGTAATAAGCTTCAATTACACGCGTATCATACACAATGACGATTCCGCGATCTTTGCCTGTCCGAACAAGCCTGCCGAACCCCTGCTTGAAGCGAATGACGGCCTGCGGCACAGAAAGCTTCATAAATGGATTTTTCTTCTGCTCTTGCAACAGTTCACTCTTCGCTTCCAGAAGCGGATGGTTAGGCGGCTGGAAAGGCAGTCTCACAATCGCAAGACAGGTCAGCGCTTCACCCGGAATATCCACGCCCTCCCAGAAGCTACTCGTACCCAGCAGGACTGCTGCTTTGGCATCTTGGAAGCGTCGGGTCAACTTCGAACGATTCCCGCTGTCAACACCTTGCCCCAGTAGCGAGATGTCATTCCCGGACAAAGCCTCTTTCAGTGATTCATAGACTTGTCGAAGCATTTTATAAGAGGTAAACAGCACCATCATACGTCCTTGAGTTGCAATCGCCGTCTCAGCAAGAGAGTGCACCAGCATCTGTACAAAGTGCGCGTCCCCTACGCTCCCCTTCAGACTCGGGAAATCCCGCGGGATTACTAACAAAGCTTGTTCCCGATAATTGAATGGGGAAGGTAGCACCGAGGTCAGAAGCCGATTATTGTCGGCAGCTTCCTGCAAACCCAGTTGCTCAATCATGAACTGGAATGACTTATCCACCGACAGCGTAGCCGATGTAAGAACAACGCTTTTCTTTTTATCGAAAAACATCTCTTTCAATTGTGCGCTCACATCCACCGGAACAGCGTATAGCTGGAGTGACTTGCTACGGAACTGTCCGCTGGCCTCCATCCAGTACACGGTCTTGGCATCATCCATACGCATGAAGAATCTTAAATTCTCCTTCATCGTCGTCAGATCTTTCAAGAGCCCGGTGATATCAGTGATCAGACTGTCGGACTGATAATCATCCTGATCTTCTTTTACTTCGAGCAACAGTTTGTCACCCTTACGAACCAAATCACCCAATGTCACATAGATCTGGTTCTCCAAATCCTGCAACTCCTGCCACTTGGCAGGCTTCTGAGACGCTTTAAGCCGCAGCGAGAACTGTCCGGTCTCCCCTGGAGAAGCATCACTCCGTTCAGGCAAAAGACCAAACAGAGCATCGCTCAGACGATCCCACATTTCCTTCACTTCCACGGCGAGAGGAAACATCTGATCCACCATTGAACCCCACTGTACACCGTTCTCGTGCCCTGACAACTGAGAGCGAAGCATGGGAAGCTGACCATTACGACTATCTTTGAACAAACGGGTCAGTGTGTGTACGAGCGTAAAATACTTCATGTGAAGCCCCAAATGTTTACCCGCTACATCTTCAAGATGGTGCGCTTCATCAATGACCAGACTTTCATAAGCTGGCAACAGCTGATGAGCAGCCTTCACGTCTGTAAACAGTTTGGAGTGATTGGTAATCACAATATCAGAAAGTCCCGCCTCATGTTTCGCACGATGATAGAAGCACTTGCGGAACCACGGACAGGATCTACCGAGACAAGACTCGGACTCGCTCTGCACCGTTTCCCAGAAATCTCCTCCGCGTGCACTGAGGTTCAATTCTTCATCGTCACCCGTTTCGGTTTGTGTGAGCCACACAATCATCTGTGCTGCCGTGAAGTAGTCCTCTTTCGGCGTAGCAAATTCACGTTTGTTGATTTTGTGCTCGAATTTGCGTAGACAGAGATAATGGCCTCTCCCCTTGAACACGGAAGCTTTGAACGGAAAAGGAACTACCTGCGTCAGCATCGGAATATCCCGTTCGCGCAGTTGTTCTTGCAAGTTAATGGTGTGAGTGCTTACCATCACCTTCTGTTCTTGTTTTACACTTTCATAAATAGCAGGTAACAAATATCCCAGGGATTTCCCTGTTCCCGTTCCGGCTTCCAGCAAAAGATGTTTCTCTTCATCCAGTGCCTGCCGTACGCTGCCAAACATCTGTGTCTGTGCTTCACGCTCTTCATAATGATCCAGTGTCTCTTTGAGGTTGGCGCGCACCTGATCCATAAACTGATCAAAGGTCACACCGTCCAGCGGATTCGCTTCTCTTTCATCCCGAGGAGCTCCAATTTCCGTCCAGTCACTAACGTTAAGCGCCAGCTGACGGTAATAGGTATGCCCATCCAGGTCCTGAATCGGTTCTGCTTCCTTCTCCGCACGTAGTCCGTCGAAAAACCATCCCAGATCACTGTCTTCTGGTGCAAACAGGTCGCTAAGCCGCTGAATTGTAATTAACGGCAGCTCTCTAAGTTCATCGAGACATTTGAGCAAAACATGAGCTGTTGCCAGTGCATCACTGTCAGCCTGATGAGGCCGGTCATGTTCAAATCCAAATTCGGCTGATACATAACCAAGCTGGTATGAACCCAGCGACGGAAAAGTTATTTTCAAGAAATCAATCGTATCCAGAATACGACCTGTAAACGGTAAATATCCACATCGATCAAGTGCATTCTGTAAAAAATGAAAATCGAATGCTACGTTATGGCCCACCAGAACCACATCGTCAAGAAGCGGTACCATCTCCATCATCATCTCTTCAAGAGATGGAGCATCCGCGACATCTTCTTCTGTAATTCCGGTCAACCCAGTGATGAATGGCGGAATTGGAACACCCGGATTTACATAAGAACTATATATTTGAGTTATGCTGAAGTCATGGTCTATGATGGCAAGTCCGGCCTGTATGATCTCACCGTCGGACTGCGTGCCGGTTGTTTCGAAATCCAAAACGGCAAATTTCATTGCAATATACGATCCCTTCCATTCCAGTCTATGTTACAGCATAGCAAAAAAAAGGACATTTGAAAATTAACTGACAAAAAAGCGGTGTTTCCGCCGCTATGTCAAAGGAGGAAACACCGTTCTTTTGTTGCCACATGTCTTTTTCAATTCAGGGCAATTTGGGCATGTCTTGAAACAGACTGAAGTGCAAGTGCAGATTTTCAGACACACCCTAGCTGGTTTGCGAATTGCAGTTTACCTCTGTTCAGCCTGCAAACTTCCATGTTGTACAGAGGTTCGGTCAACGTCGGGTCATACTGAAGGGCCTGTGCGAACAGGGAGCATGCTGCTTCTGGATTGGAGAGCTTCGCTTGGATACAGCCCAGAGCATTACATACAAGGCCTTTGAGTCTTGCTGATCCCTTAAGTAGCATAATTTGCTGTAAATGGGTTTCAGACTCATAAATCTGCTCCAGACTTAAGTGTGCGAGTGCCAGATAAAAACGGGCTAAGGCACTATCCGGGTAATCGTTCACAACCCGTAAGAATTGATCAATAGCCTGCGGATACATTTGTAGCTTAAAATATCCTTGGCCGCGGCTGAAGCATTCAAGATGAAGTTCAGGCAAAGCTGTCACTGCTTCCTGCTCCGGCTCAAGTGAAGCCGGTTTGTCCAGCTCCCTTTCCCGAATCTGACTCATCTTTTCTTCAAACATTAGCCATTCATCCAGCATCCCGTCACTCATTCGTTTGAGCAAATTCCATTTTTGTTGCAGCTCCTGTTTGTTCAGACCTTCAGCGGAAGGATAGCTCTTGATAATTTCATCTAACATGTCGTTCATTTCGGCGAAAACATGCTGGAACATCGATGCATCCCCACCCTTGGAAAATGAATTAGTGCAGTGACCTGTACTCATTTTTTGCTGGATGGGCCGATTTCATTCCCCTTCCCAGTCGATTACAAGATCGTGGCGTGAACTTCTTTCTTCATCGTCTGAACCGGTTTGTTCTGACTGTCCACAAACACCACAGTAGGTTTATGCGTATTCGCTTCTTCCTGTGACATCATGGCATAAGAAATGATAATGACTGTATCTCCAGGCTGTACAAGACGAGCGGCAGCACCGTTCAGACAGATGACGCCACTGCCGCGAGGTCCTGGAATTACATAAGTCTCCAGCCTTGCTCCGTTGTTATTGTTCACAATTTGCACTTTTTCATTTTCCATTAAATCCGAAGTTTCCATAAGGTCTTCATCAATGGTAATGCTACCCACATAGTTCAAGTTGGCTTCCGTTACCGTAGCACGGTGAATCTTGGATTTCATTAGAGTTCTAAACATGGGACAGCACCTCCATTTTTTGAATACGTATATTATCAATCAATCTTGTTTTCCCAAATTTCACGGCTAGTGCAATTAGCAGATCATCATATGCATTCAATTCCTCTTGGTCTGCAAGAGGCTCCAGACTTGGAAAAGCCTGAATCTCGGCATAATCAATGACAGCATGCGCAGATTTGCCAATATGTTCATGAAGCAGACGACGAATGTCTTTCGCTGTAACGGCTGTTCCAATCTCCACCGACTCCTGTGCGGCTCGCAGTGCCTGAGACAAGACCAAAGCTTCCTGACGTAGCTCTGCGCTCAAATAGACATTACGGGAGCTGAGCGCCAAACCGTCCTGCTCACGAACAATAGGACAAGGGATAATGTCCACTGGCATATTCAGATCATGTACCATTTGCTCAATAACGGCCACCTGCTGTGCATCCTTCATCCCAAAAAAGGCTTTCTGCGGTTGCACGATGTTAAACAGCTTCGATACTACGGTAGTCACTCCGTTAAAATGTCCTGGCCGGGATGCGCCACATAAGCGCTCTGTAATCCCGGATACTGCAATCGTCGTTTGCGTCGGCTGGGGATACATCTCTTCCACCGAGGGAATAAATACGATATCTACCCCTTCAGCACGAGCCGTTTCAAGATCGCGCTGTTCATCCCGCGGATAACTTTCAAAGTCTTCATTCGGGCCAAACTGTATCGGATTAACAAAGATGCTTAGAACAACGATGTGGCTCTGTTCTCTCGCTGCTTTCATCAGACTGGCATGGCCTTGATGAAGGTATCCCATGGTGGGCACCAGTCCAACGATCGTTTCTTCGGAATGGATCGCTTGCTTTTTTCGCATCAAGCTTAGTTCCCGTCTTAACTCTGTGATCGTGCGTATGACTTTCATCAGCGAATTTCCACCTTTTCTTTACGTTGTCCATACAATCCATCCAGCACGCCATCCGCTGCACTGAAAACATGCTCTTCGGCCGGGAAGGAGCGATCTTTCACTTCTTTTACATACGTTTCAATACTGCTGCGAATCACACTTCCTACATCACCATAGGTTTTGACAAATCGTTTAGGCGTGTATGGTGAAGCATATTGAACCACATCATGAAAAACGAGCACTTGACCGTCACATCCCCGCCCTGCACCAATGCCAATGGTCGGGATCGACAATTCCTTCGAGATTGCCTCGGCCACTTCTTCCGTCACGAGCTCGAGCACGATGCCGAAAGCCCCTGCGGCTTCAAGCGCTTTGGCTTCATCCATCAGACGTCTGGCATCTGCTGCATCCTTGCCCTGAATCCGGTAACCACCGATCTGATTCACCGATTGTGGTGTCAATCCAATATGTCCGAGCACAGGCACACCTGCTTGCACAACAGCCTTGACTGTCTCTGCAATCTCAATGCCGCCTTCCATTTTGACCGCATGAGCATGACCTTCCTGCATCAACCGGCGAACACCTCTCAATGTTTCATCAACGCTACCGTGATACGTCATAAAAGGCATATCTGTAACGATAAACGTGTGTTCCGCTCCACGCACAACCGACCGAGTGTGGTAGACCATATCATCAATCGTGACTGGCAAAGTTGAGTTATAACCAAGGACAACATTACCTAGAGAGTCGCCCACTAAAATCATGTCAATGCCGGCTTCTTCGGCGAGCAGAGCAGTTGGATAGTCATAAGCTGTAATCATGCTAAGCGGGATGCCGTCTTGCTTGTATTTTTTCATCTTCACAATGTTTAATGCTTGTTTGTTTGCCATTTGTCTTGTACCCCTCTCACCTTTTCAATTAAACGCAACAAAAAAACCTTTTAGTTTTCCACTAAAAAGTCCCGAAAAGTCAAAAAAGAGTCACTTGCGATCGTCCCTTCTGTCTCGGTCCTCTTCGGCTCAGAGCAGAATCCAACAACACATTTGTTCTTATTCCATTTTTTCCTTGCTATTGCTGTCCTACTTGTCTACGTAAAACGCATCAAGCAGAACTAAGGTTAATGCTCATCGGAGTGCAGCTCGGTCTTTACAGCCCGATACCGCCTCACGAA
Source organism: Paenibacillus sp. NN59 (assembly GCF_057597225.1). Lineage (NCBI taxonomy): Bacteria > Bacillati > Bacillota > Bacilli > Caryophanales > Paenibacillaceae > Paenibacillus > Paenibacillus sp. NN59. Next base: position 4,041,662 of record NZ_CP199678.1, read on the forward strand.
AACAGTATACCAAAGTTCTGCTCAAAGTTCACGTCTTATGTTCGAGATCATTCAAGAGTTTTCGACAAAATATCAGCTTTTCCAAGTCACTTCGCCAGATATGATCAGTTCGCGTACCCCATCCTGCTTCTCAACTACCAGTGCTCCCGAAGAGTCCAGCCCTACAGCTGTTCCCTCAATCACACCGTGAGGATTGGTAACAGTCACCTTTCGATTTAACGAAACGGACAACGCTTCCCATAGTGAAGATATAACTCCAAATCCCTCTTTTTGATATAAAAAATAAAGATGTTCCATTTCCGTTAAAATAGCGGCTGCCAGCCCCGTCCGATCAATAGCTTGCCCTGTTTCAATCTGAATCGAGGTGGCAATCTGTTGCAAGTCTTCCGGATAATCCTGAGAATCGAAATTTACATCTACGCCAATGCCCGCAATGCAATATCGAACCTGATGATCTTCCACCGCAGATTCAAGTAAAATGCCACATATCTTACGGTCATTAATCAACAAGTCATTCGGCCATTTGATGCCAGCCTCTGCACCAGTATAAGCTCGAATCGCTCGACATACAGCTACACCAGTCATAAGGGTAAGCTGGGGCGTATGTTGCAACGGTAATTCGGGGCGTAGCAGCACGCTCATCCAGATCCCTTTTCCAGGAGGGGAGAACCACTTGCGGCCGAAACGCCCCCTGCCGCCAGTCTGTTCTTCAGCGAAAACCACCGCCCCCTCACTCTCGCCCTCTTCTGCCAGCTTAAGAACATCAGCCTGTGTAGATGACGTTGAGGACAGCATGATCGCTTTACGGCCAAATGTCGTCGTCTTCAGAGCAAGTTGGAGAGCTGTCTCATCAATGCTTTCGGGTCTCGTGACCAGACGGTACCCTTTACGGGAAACGGCTTCAAACTCATAACCCATCTCCCGTAATTTATTGACATGTTTCCATACGGCGGTTCGGCTGATGGACAGATGCCGGCTAATCTCCTCGCCCGACACAAACTGTCCGTCAGCATGAAGTAACATATGTAATAAGTCCTCATGCTTGGTCATTCGCAGCCACCCGTTTCACTTCAGCACTTAGTGTTTCATACTGATTCTTTATATTTCCAATCGCCGTTTCCCTGAGCAGATGTTTCATGAGTTGTCCGAGCCAAGGTCCACCTTTGCGCTCCACTAATTGCAACACCTGTTCACCGGTGATTTCGAGTTCTTTTATTGCGTGGACTGGCATGGATCGGCTCCAGTCTGCCGCGAGAGTTTGAACTTTAACGAGTCGATCATGTGTCTGTTCAGAACCTTCACGCCACTGTTTCGGCAATTGCTCTTGCAAGAGCAGCCAGTCGTTAGCCGCCTGAGCACCACAATGGAGTACGGACACAATCCAGTTTTCCCGCAGCCCTTGATCATCTTCGCAATGCTCCACAAAATCAGTCACCAGTTGCTCCATCTGAAGCACACCCGTAATTCGAACACGTTGTTCATTGGAAAATGTCCACAGCCGCAATAACTTGTCTGCTTCTCCCCGGTTGTATCCACCAGCCAGCAACACACATGACCATCGGAGCAACACATGTTCTCCTGCCAAATGTTGCAAGCCAGTTAACAAATCTTTATTGAACCTGGAAGAATCCACTGGTGCTTTGACATACTCTAGCGCTCTGCTGCGAAATAACAATTCCAATCCCTTGAGCGGATGAGGACCTGCCATCATTTTTACCATCTCGGTACGAACCCGTTCCATCGCAATATGCCGGAGCAGTTCGCGTTGATCAACGAGTCCCTTCCAAGTATTGTACGCAATCCTGAAATTAAAGACGGAAGCGAACCGAACGCAGCGCAACATACGCAGAGCATCCTCACCAAAACGCTCAACCGCCAGGCCTACACAACGCACAAGCTCTTGTTTAATATCAACTTGTCCGCCAAAAGGATCCACTATAGCTCCCTTCACGTCCATTGCAAGAGCATTCATGGTGAAATCACGCCGCTCTAAATCTTCCTTGATATCCTGAACAAACTGCACTGCTGCAGGCCTGCGATTATCCTGATATTCCGACTCTGTCCGAAAGGTCGTCACTTCAAAGTAATAACCGCCAGAGCGGACCGTCACAGTTCCATGCTGTAATCCCGTAGGAATACAATCATCAAAGAGAGCCATAACTTGCTCGGGAGAAGCAGAGGTCGTAATGTCCATGTCGTCCACGGCACGCCCCAATATTTCATCCCGAACACAGCCGCCAACCCAATAAGCCTCGAAGCCATGTTCATTTAATCGAGTAAGGACATTCTCACTTTGTTTTGCCATTTCATCATCTGCTTGTGTCCATTGAACCACCACATATCACCTCTTCTCTTGCCAGTTGTGGTTTCCCACACTTAACCGCAAACGGGATTGAGACTGGGGATTTCTCTTCCAAGCACACGATAATATATCTTTTCATATTCCTGCCGAATGGAGTCATTGCAGAAATCATGATGTGCACGATGAAGGCAAGCCTCCCTGATATCGGCAGCCAAACGCTCATTCGTTAGAAGACGAATCGCATTCTCAGCCATAGATTGGGTATCCCCGATCGGAGAGAGGAATCCTGTCTTCCCATGCAGTACTAGTTCCGGAATACCGCCAGCCTGCGAACCAATCGTAGGCACACCACATGCCATCGCTTCAAGTGCTACCAGACCAAAGCTCTCTTTCTCGGATGGAAGCATTAAAATGTCGGCCATTGATATCACCTGAGCCACATCATCCTGTCTGCCCAGGAAATGAACCTTTTCACTCAAGCCCAGTTCTTTAATTTTACACTGAATTTTGGGCAAGTCTGGGCCTTCACCCACAAACAACAACTTCGCGGGAACCTGCTCCTGAACTTGACGGAATACTTCCACTACGTCTTGTGTTCGCTTGACTGGACGAAAGTTCGAGATGTGCATCAGTATTTTTTCATGAGGGGCAGCATAATCACGTCGCAGACTCGCTGCATCTCTTGGATAATAAACACGTTTATCAATAAAATTATAGGTCAGGTCAATCGGACGCTGAATATCCAGTAGTTCAACCGTCTCCCGAATCAAATCCTGAGAAACAGCTGTTACCGCATCACTTTCATTGATCGCAAGACGGATCAGATCTTTCAACGATTCATCCTGAGCAAGTACCGTAATATCCGTCCCATGCAGGGTTGTAACCACTTTCAGATTGTCTCCGACCATCTGTTTGGCTAGAAATGCACATACCGCATGCGGTACAGCATAATGCACATGTAGCAAGTCTAGCTGTTGAGCCTTTGCCACCTGAGCCATCTTGGTTGCTAAAGACAGGTCATACGGAGGATACCGAAACACGTAATAATCGTTAACCTCTACTTCATGATAAAAGATATTCTTCTGAAACTTTCCTAATCTGAACGGAATGCTGTTCGCAATAAAATGAACCTGATGTCCCTGTTCGGCCAGCAATTTGCCGAGTTCCGTTGCGACAACCCCGGATCCTCCGAGGGACGGATAACAGGTGATTCCGATTTTTAGCTTTTGATCCATCGGGTTGGACGCTCCTTTGATCTCCCGCATATTGCAGGTTGATATCATGCAACGGAAATTAATTGATGTCATGATTTGTTTATGGTCTGTTTATATAACTAGACCTATTATAATTCACACGTCCACTCCGATGACAGAATTACCTGCCAATCGCTGTTATCCCCAGATTTTTTGGATTCCCTTTTACTAAAAGGGGAAAATCCGGTGATAAGCCTATGCTTACAAAGTAGATCTCTTTCAGGAAGCTTTTAGGCGAGCGCTTCGCTTTTTCAGGTATTTTCTGTCCTCTCCGTTCAAGTGTGAATATATGGTTCTATCTATATACAGAGGTAGCGCCGTTTAGACGCCAAACTGTTTCACTACATAAGGCGTTATCGTTGCAAATCCTTCTGCAAACGGGATTAAGCTACGTTGTCCAAGTAAGGAATCACGTGCCCTCACTCGTTCGATATAACCTTGATTCAGCGGTGTAGATACGATACCTGCACCCTGCTCGAACTGAGATCGATAACAGCGAAGCGAGGCTTCCTTTTGTTCATAGTGTTCCGTAATATCCACAATCAAATCCGTAGGACCGATATCGTTGATAAAGTAAAAATAAGTTTCCTTCACTTGTACAGCTGGCATGTCCGGCATATAATTTCGAAGCTTCGCGTTAAATACCGCTTCTTGCACGAGTTTGCTACACATAATATGATCGGGATGCCGATCCTCCCAGTAAGGTGCAAAAACAATTCGAGGTGCATGTCTGCGAATCTCAGCGGTAACCGCTTCTACATGTTCTGGTGTAACATACAGCCCCCGGTCAGGTAATTCGAGATTTGTTCGACACGAAAGACCGAGGACGCGTGAGGCTTGCTCCGCTTCCTCGGTTCTGCGCTCCACGGTGCCATTGGAGGACATCTCGGCACGAGTCAGGTCACATACGCCTACCTTTAACCCGGCAGCCGTATGTTTCGCAATCGTTCCAGCCATGCCAATCTCGGCATCGTCCGCATGTGCACCGAAGATAAGAATATCTAGACTCATTGAGAGTCACCCGTATTCAATCCAGCGTCCGGCTTGTACTTATGTACGAGTTCCCTCCAAGCAAAATCACCACGGTCAAGAGCTTTAACAAGGATCTCGGCTGTTGCAATATTGGTAGCCAGTGGAATGCCCTGAACATCGCACAGGCGAAGCAGTGCATTAATGTCCGGCTCATGGGGCTGTGCCATTAATGGATCACGAAGGAAAATGATCAGATCCATCTCGTTTTGTGCAACCAACGCTCCGATCTGTTGGTCTCCCCCAAGCGGCCCTGATTCAAAACGATGAATCTGCAGGGATGTACCTTCCATAATACGAAGACCTGTCGTACCTGTTGAATATAATTGATGGTCTGTAAACACAGGCTCATAGGCCGTAACGAAGTTTACCATTTCTTCTTTTTTACGATCGTGGGCAATAAATGCGATTTTCAACATGACAATCTTCAATCTCCTTTAGTCGATAAAGTGGTCAAAGCCGTAAACGAGTCCTGTATATTCCATCACCTTTTGTACACCGATCTTGACTCCCGGCATATAACCAGCACGCTCATATGAATCATGACGAATTTTCAGCGACTGTCCGTAATCGCCAAATACAACTTCCTGCTGTGCGAATACACCTGGCAAACGCACGCTGTGAATGCGGAATCCGTTATAATATCCACCACGTGCACCCTCAATCGTTTCTTCTTCGTTCGGATTGCCTTGACGAATTTCTTCACGATTGGCTGCAATCAATTCAGCTGTTTTGATCGCTGTTCCTGATGGTGCATCCAGCTTCTGATCGCCATGGTATTCAATGATCTCTACGTTAGGCATATGTTTGGCTGCCTGTGCTGCAAAACGCATCATAAGAATGGCTCCAATCGAGAAGTTAGGCGCGATCAGTCCGCCAATACCTTTCTCCTGGCATTGCTTGTCCAACTGTTCAATCTGCTCCGGCGTAAAGCCGGTAACACCCATGACGGGTCTTACGCCATGGCGGATAGCAATCTCTGTATGAGCAAAAGCAAATTGAGGCACTGTAAAGTCAACCATGACCTGTGGTTTGGTTTCAGCAAAAGCCATCTCGATATCATCGGTTACCAATACGCCACACTCTGGCAGTCCTACCAGCGTTCCTGCATCCGTGCCTGCTCCGGAGCGATTGACAGCGGCAGCAAGTTCCAAATCCGGGTCTTGCAGTACCAGTTTCACAACTTCACGACCCATTCGTCCAGCCGCTCCGATCACGGCAACTCTTATCACTTCACTCATCTTGGCTGCATCTCCTTCACTATGTTAGTTCATCTAGTCGTGTTAACCCATGCATCTCATCCAGTCTGTATTTATTATAACACTCGACTGTGAATATCAATTACTGCATCGATTTCAACCGTTGCTTCGTTTGTTGTAACATCTGATACAACTGCCCGTTCTGCGGATCAAGCACAATTGCATCCTGTAACACCTGAAGGGCACTTTCGTATTCGTTCAGATCGCTGTGAGCAAGAGCCAGCATCACATGTGCCTCCACAGACAGTGGATCCAGCCTAATCGCTTCTTTAAGAAGTTGGGAAGCCTCGACATATGGCTTGCTTGATTCTGTTCCAGCCTGCTCAAGCAGTAATTTGGCTCTAACTGTAAGTTGCTTCGCTTCAAGTGTCTGCAGATGAAGCACATATTCTTCGGCACCTTCGGATAGTTCCACCGCCTTGCGGGCATATTCAAGTGCAGGAAGCAAATGTTTGCTTCGGGCGTGCGTTATGGAACAGCGATAATATAACTCGGCATGCTCCGGGTGAGCATGAATAGCCGCTTCGAACCAGCGAATGGCTTGCTCAAAATCATTTTGCAATATACAGCGGTAAGCCTGCTGCATATAATCTTCCGGTTTCATCATCAAGCTGACCCTCCCCGTGCGGGTGATGGTACAGCATATGTAATCTACGCCTAATCGGTGTTTTTTGGAGTCCACCGATTTGCGTCGCGGGTATTAAATTTATGCATAACTTTGTCATGCGCTTCAGCCAGATCAATACCGAGCGAGTTTGCAAAGCAGATAGTGATAAATAAAATATCACCAAGCTCAAGTTCAATTGAATTGGCAGCTTCGGAAGCTTTCTTCGGTTTCTCTCCGAACTCGTGATTCACTTCACGGGCAAGCTCTCCAACCTCTTCAGACATCCGGGCCAGCATGGCCAGAGGACTGAAATATCCCTCTTTGAATTGAGAAATATAGAGGTCAACCTCACGCTGCATTTCTGCCATACTTTTCTCCATGAGAGCAGGTTCTCCTTCTATTCTGATGTCGTGTTTGTTCCTAATAATATCAGTTATTGATGTTTACTTCCACCATCCTACGGTACAAATCATGATTAATGTCCGGCATAATCATTTTTAAAGACTATAGAAACAGGTATACTAAGATGGGAATGATGACTTCCTCATTCTAATTCAAGTACAGAGAGGGATCTTATGAGCACTACCAAAACGTGGATTCAACTAAAACTTGTACTCCCAATACTGTTGGGTACAGCTTTATACGCCTTTGGGCTTCTTTATTTTATTATCCCCAATCAGTTGATGGAGGGCGGACTTACCGGGGTTACCGTGCTGATTAACTATGCCTTCGGGGTTTCCCCGTCCCTTACCACTCTTATTTTAAATGTTCCGTTATTTCTGATTGGGCTTAAAGTGCTCGGTAGCAGACAGATGATTTATACCGGAGTCGGGATTGGGGCGTTGACCTTATTTCTGTGGCTGTTTGAGAAAATGATTCATCAAGGCTGGATTGAACCGTTACATACCGAGAATGATCTTCTCTTGGCCGCATTATATGCAGGGGTTACCTTGGGAGCCGGGCTTGGCATCGTGTTCCGCTGGGGCGGTACGACAGGTGGTTCCGACATTATCGCGCGTATCCTGAATCGAAAATATGGGTGGAGTATGGGACGAGTGCTGTTAGGTATCGACTTTGTGATCATTGGCCTTTCCCTCATTTACATTCCCAAGGAAAAAATTCTGTATACACTCGTCGCTGTGTTTATTGCATCGAAGGTTATCGATTTCATTCAGGAAGGTGCCTATTCAGCCCGTGCATTTATGATCATCAGCGATTATGCTCCCGAGATTGCCGATCAAATCACCAAAGATATGGATCGCGGCGTTACGCTCATTCCAGCCATCGGCGCTTACTCGAAACAAGCAAAGCATATGGCCTACTGTGTTATTTCCAGGCAAGAATTTCGCAGGTTACAAACGATTGTACGTTCCATTGATCCCAGGGCATTTGTCATTATCAGTGATGTACACGATGTGCATGGGGAAGGTTTTAAAGAAAGCTGAGACTTTATTTTTACGATAGTAAATATGCAAAAAAAGAAACCTCTTCCCACAGCAAGACGTCAGTCTATCGGCTGTCTTTGTGGTAAGAGGTTTTCGTTGTTCATTTTATGATACATCTATCATGATAAATAGGGAAAAATGACTAGCGGCGATATGTAAAAATATCCTGTTGCTCGGCACGATACTTACGGTACCCCGCATAACTCAGCGTAGCAACAATGACAGAACTAATTATTAGCCCTGCTGCCCGGCGGTCTGGCCCTTGTACATAGGGCACAAAGGCACTCTCATCCTTTTCACGTCCAAACAGTTGATTGACTAACTCCTCTCCATGTTCGGTCATGCTACGGAGCTGTGATCGATCAGACTGCTTTGCATGTGTCAGTCCTTTGAGATGGGATAACCAAGCATCCATTTGAGCGATCTGATACGGCTCAAGCCGAATGATCGCCGCTGGACGGATCGTTTCATAGTGCTCTTCAAGAACACTAAAGCGATTAGTCAGAATCGTTGCACTGTTGTTCTGATTAGCTGCCAGTGATAACGCATCGAGATCATTCTTCACAATTTTATAATATTGGAGCCAGAGCGGTTTAGCCGGATTGGCCAGACTGTCCGTAGCAAGTCTGAGTTTGGCTGAAGCTTGCTGAAGCAAATGTCTATCCCCTTTGAATTTAGCTGTAGCCTCCTTGACTTCTACCACCGTTTCGGACAACGCATGAATTCCCTCAACAGAGGTTTGACCCTCAAACGAGACATGCGCCAGACTATTCCCGATACGAGTAACGCTGGCACGTACTTCCTCCATGTTATTTTCAAGCACCTTGCGATATAGTACAGTAGCCTCTTCATTCAATTGTGCAATGGTATAAGTTGAGGAAACTTCCTGATTCACATTTGGTTTGAATTCACCACTTTGCGCGGATACCCTGTACGAAGCATTGGTCCAAAGCAGCAGAGCCATGAGTGATACCGTCAACCATCCCGCTAGACTCCTGAATGTTCTCTTCATGGACATCCCTCCCATCATCAATGTATGGCGAGGGATGGCTGGTTAGAACAAGCTAAGCTGGTATACTCAGGCTCTTTTGGCCTGCTTTAACGCAAGCCAAGCCGCAAGAATGCTCGCGATGGTCAACGTGACTGTAAAATTACGAACAGCCTGTACATGTTGGTACAGCGTTGCAGGCAACCACGGGTAAATATCGTATGTATAATCCATCGTATCATTCAACAATGTCCAGAGACCTGCCACAATCAATGACAACCAGCGGAAGCCGAAGAAGCGTACATATATCAGTGCTTCAATTGCCATGGCACTATGGGAAGCGATCAGCATCCAGTCCTGCCAGTGCTGTGCTCCTCCTTGAGACCAGCCAGCAAAAATGATAGATACAGCCCATACGCCATATTTAACAGAGGTAACTACAGCGAGTGCCTGGATAATATGTCCAATTCGTTGCAGGACTGCCGACTTTACAGGATACAGTACCCACAACAGCGCTAATGTAAAAAACAAGCTTGCTGTTGGGCTATCTGGCACAAATACGATCTGCCATACTGGCTGGTGGGCAAGAGTCCATTTCATTTGTTCACCATACCAGATATACCCGTAAACCGTACCAAGCGCATTACACCAGAACAAAAGCCACAGGAAATACCGATTGGTTAAAAACTCCCTGCTCCAAAAAAACGATAAAGCCACGACCACTGCACCTTCTTCCTTCACTCATTCTTGACACTTCATCTCGATTACCGAATTTCAGATATTATCAAAATAGACTTCAAAAAAACCTGACCGCATAACGATCAGGTTTTTTCATTAATTCGATTTTACTGTTCTGCCTTCTGTTTCGCAAGCCATTCGGCTAGATGAGTGATTTCGTCATCGGTAACACCCTGGGCTATAGCTTGGTCATACATTGGAGGCATTCCATTGTAGCCCTCTTTAATAATCGTCACAATCTCTTCTTGACTGTGCTTGTCACCGACGCCACGAAGAGAAGGTGCGTTGCCTTGGCCTTTCATATCGGTTGCGTGACAGCCAATACATCCAGCCTTTTTGTACGTTTCCATCGCAGAATCGTCCTTGTCAACAATCGCGACTTCCTCCTGCTGCTGTCCCGGTGCATTAGAAGTAGGCAAGCCCTGTTCATGTTTCTCCAGAGCCTCTTCCTCCCGCTGAATATGCTCCGGCTTCTGTCCTGACGCTTCAAGCTCGTGCTTGTAGTGTGTCCACGCTACGTTTGTCAGATAGAATACCGAGATAACGGACAGTAACATTAAAGCTGAGGCAATTGGACGTTTGTAGAAACGACGCTCTTTCCCCGTATCCAGGAAAGGAGCCAGCAGCAGAGCTCCGAATGCGACACCGCTGACACCCAGTACACCCAGCAGGACATAATCTCCAGATGCATAAGGATATTTCAAATACTGATACAGGAAAAGAAAGTACCAGTCTGGCATCGGGATAACCGATGCACTTGGATTAGCCGGATAACCGAGAGGTGCAGGTTCCGAGATGGTCAACACGAGAATGCCGACCAGAACAACAACCCCGACCATCCACTCTTTGAGCAAGAAGTTAGGAATAAATGCTTCCGATTTGCCGGGATATGCCGTGTAATCAGGTGGAGTAATGAACCCCGACCCTTTGCGGACGCGTGAATCACCGACAAAGATAACTTTTTCCTCATCATTGCCCTTGTGCCCGTGAGCCATTACGTTTCCTCCCTTCTTTGGTTTATAGTGGTCCCGAAATGCCCTGTCTGCGGATCATGATAAAGTGTCCGACCAGAAGCACCAGAAGCACCGCAGGGAGGAAGAAGACGTGCAATGCGAAGAATCGTGTCAATGTCTGTGCACCAACGATGGTTCCTCCTTGCAGGAATTCTTTGATAATTGGTCCAAGCCAAGGTACGGTGTTGGCAATCTCCAGCGTTACTTTTGTTGCAAAATACGCTTTGTTATCCCAAGGCAACAAATATCCTGTCAGACCGAGACCGAGCATGACGAAGAAAATCAACATGCCGACAACCCAGTTCATTTCACGCGGAGCCTTGTATGAGCCTGTAAAGAATACACGCATCGTATGTAGGAACATCATGACGATAACCAAACTGGCCCCCCAATGGTGCATACCGCGTACAATCTGACCAAAAGCTACTTTCGTCTGCAAATACTCAACACTTGCATACGCGTTAATAATATCTGGAACGTAGTACATCGTCAGGAACATACCTGACAGAATCTGAATAACTGTAATAAAGAACGTTAATCCGCCAAAACAGTATACGAATGCGGAAAAGTGATGCGCCGGGTTTACATGCTCTGGCACTTCATGATCCGCAACGTCCCGCCATATTGGCGTGATGTCAAGACGCTCGTCAATCCAGTCATAGACATTTTTAAACATCTGCGTTCACGCCTCCTATTTCACTCGGGTGTTCGGAACAATCTCGCCCAGATAAACCCAGCCTTGTTCCTCCTTAACCACATATTCATCCAATGGTTTCGGGGCTACGGCAAGATTCTTCCCTTCCTTGTCATAGTGCGCGCCGTGACATGGGCAATGGTACTCATTCGGGTAGTTTTTGTCACTGTTCCATCCCACTGTACATCCCAAATGCTTACAGATGGGTGAAAGCGCATAAATTTTCCCTTGCTCGTCCTTGCGAATCCAGGCCACCAACGAAGCATTACTCAAATACCAGCCATCCTGTTGTTTCAGTTCGAACGTAAATTCTTGAGGTTCATTTGTAATTTTGCTGATCTCAGCCACTTTGACAGAGGTTCCTTCTCCCTTGTGTTGCAAAATCGGGTCCACCGCAAAACGGACCATAGGAAGAATTGCACCGGCGGCCATGTAGGCTGTAGCTCCACCAAGCGTATACGTCAAAAACTGCCTGCGCGACATTTCCAATTTGCTTGGCGGTTTCATCGAGGCTTCGTGCTGGTCATGCTCACTGCTCATACTGTCTCCAACCCCCTTTTTCAGCCAACTCTCTCAATCGTTTTCATTATCATAAATTCCACGACTTACTAGAACATACATAATCATATAGTAGCCCTAGAACACCGTCAAGAATTTGTCACACATTTTTAAGGTTCAATTGTAAGCGTTGTTAAAAAACTGTTGGAAATTTGTCACATTTGTCATCAAGATGTCACCTTTTCCATAGGTCTCGAATGCATTCCCCGACATGTCGGGCAATTGTCCCTTCTTCGAGTTGCCCTGCTAGATCCTTTTGACTCAAAAGTAAATCCGCGGCTGGAATGTCCATCTCCACAAATGATCCATCTGCTGACATAATTACCACATACTTAAATCCAGAAGCTTTGAGTTCAGTCGACAAAGTATTTAATGTCATTGACATTTGCGAACTTGCGTAATGATAGGCTGGGTACGTCATAATTCTCCCTTTAAAAGGAATCTCCACCGTATCTAGAAAATCTCTCAGCCGTTCCAGCGCTTCAGTCGCTTCAACCGGTGACTGTTTGCCGCTCATAGCCGTGAACGGAACAAGGCAGGTATCCAGATAGAGTTGCAGTTCAGCCCAGCTGTCTTGATTCATCTCACTGAATTTCAATTCCCTATATCCCCTTCCTATCCATTTTATTCCCATATTATATATGAGCATATGTTATAAAGCCAGATATTCATTCAATTTTTAGGTTTATATAAAAAAATATTAAAAAAAGGAATGCGCGGTTGCGCATTCCTTTTTATCCACTATTCATTTAAATGGTTCTATATTGATCCGTTAATTGATCGTCCTCAGTTCATCCGTCAGACTCCGGAAAGCTACTTCGTCTCCGGTAGCTAACGCTTTGTCGATTTCCAAATAAAGCTTTTCACTCTTCTGTTTGCGAAGCGCCTCGTCCCAAACCATCTCAGCCGCCAGCCCCAACATGACTTCATACGTAACTTTCATTTTATCCAATAGGATGCACCTCCAAAACGGATTTAAGAGCTCCTATATTCTCTTCCTTTGATTACATAACCCAGTGAAGTTCTCGACATCCGCTGCAGATCAGCTTCAGTCAATTCACGAATCACTTTGGCAGGTGTCCCCAAAGCGAGAGTATAGGGCGGAATTTTACTATTTTCAGTTACTACAGAACCGGCTCCAATCAGTGAGTACTCACCGATTTCGCCACCATTGAGTACAATGGCTCCCATACCGATCAATGCCCCTGTTCCGATGGTACAACCATGAATGATTGCAGCATGTCCTACGGAGACATCATCTCCCAGAATAAGAGGTTGGTCGGTGTTTACATGTCCTACAGCATTATCTTGAATATTGCATCGCTTTCCAATAATAATAGGTGCCAAATCGGCCCGCAGAACTGCATTGAACCAAACGGTAGAATCTTCGTCCATTTGCAGATCACCTATTAATTTTGAACCCTCCGCCATATATATGGAAGGGTGTAGCACTGGCTTTATACCTTTGTATGGAATTATCATTCGTATCACTCCTTAATTTGGGAGTGATTGTAGCAACTTGTCCTTCACTTGTCAAACACAATAGGTGCAACATCAGCAGAGATGGAGCGGCAAGATGATGCGAGCTTTAATCCCCAAGCCGTCATCTGCACAACTCTTCCTTGTTCGTGCTCACCTGCACGAATCAAGCCTAGATGCATCATCATTTTAATGATCCGCTTATCATAGATATCTTCAGCGGTGTCATAGTAAAACGGCTGGATAAACGGGCCAATTTGCTGAAAAAGAGATTCCCTTGTAGACCAATTCTCGGCACATTCGCCTGTCCAGTACACAATCGAGGACAGATTTGGAACAGCACCTTTATAAAGTCTTAACCAAAACCGAAACAGCTGTATCATTTCGGCTGTTTTCTCGGCCCCCAGCTTCTCTTCACCAGACCCTGTCAGCCTAAGACACCCCTGCTCTTCACGAATCAATCGGTGATGAAACGCATAATCATACACCAATGCGAATCGATCCGGATAATCCTTGAACGAACGACCATATCCGAAGCGCCAACCGGCTTTGCCTACCAGTTCCTCAGAGATGTGCAGATGCTCCATAAGTTGCTGCTGTGAGCGTCGATACATCATGCCTTCGGCATTCACAGCGATCTCATGTCGTTGCACAAATTTCAGGAACAACTTCAGATCTTCTGCCATCAGATGATATTCTTCTCGATACATGGCCGGTTCTGTTGTTTTGACTATACCTGCTCGTAAATGGGTAGATAATACATCTCTGAACCTCAGTTTCAAATCTTTAGGCACTTGATAGAGATATCTGGTCTGTTGTGTAGTCCCATTGAACAGCCAGCCGCTTTTGGTAAAGCGAACAATGAGATCACGCGGACTCGAGCCTGCCTCACTCTCCTTTTTGTCCATCGATTGACGGGCTATGGCGATGAGCTCCTCCATACCATAAAATTGGCGGGGGTCAAATAACAGGTTGTTCAGAAACCGTTGATCGGCCTGGTTCAATTGACGTATCTGTTGCTCAAAGAAAGGTTTACTACCCAATGTTGTGAGGATGCTCTGGATGAGTTCATGTTTGGAATTAGGCTTGCATTCACATTGATAGTAGTCTGCTATTCGATTAAGCTGGCCAATATCAGCAAAAGTCAGCATGTCTGCTAGATTCATGGATCCATCGCCTCACCCGTTCACTGCTTTAGGTTGCTGATCTGGCCTTCAACAGTGTGGTTTTGTAAACATGGTTGACGGATTCTCCACAATCTAAACCTCTTCTTGCCATTTTTTTTGTTTTATCTCATCTTATGCCTCAAAACAATCAATCAGAAGAGAAACAGTAGAGTTTATCCGCAGTCCTGTATAATCTCTTAAATGTAGATGGTATAAAAAAAACAACCTGAGCTTATCACTCAGATTGTTTGGCGGTATCCATAGACAGATGTTGTGTGCAATTATATAAGAGTGGAGTCCAGTCATCTTCATGTTCTTTCTCCAGAATGGTCAGCGACAGATTGCCAATGCGTTCGGTGTATTTATCCTGATATAACGCCGTTAACAGGTTAGCAAGAAAAGCACCATGCGTTACAATCAGTACATTTTCTTTCGAGTGAGCAGACCATAAATCGTCCAAAAAAGCCAGCGCACGTACTTGAATATCCTCGATGTGCTCTTGCCCCAGATCAAGTGTATCCCAGGATTTCCCCCAACGCGCAACCCGTTCATCCGAAGTAAGGCCCTCAACCTGACCAAATGCTCGTTCTTTCAATCGTGCGTCCGGTTCAAGCATAGGTACATCCAGCATCCGTGAAAGAATCTTTCCCGTTTCCTGCGCCCTTGATAAACCACTCGTCACAATAAAATCCCACTGGTAGCCCTCAGACTGCAGACGTCTACCAAGGCATTCAGCCTGCTTACGTCCTTCCTCATTCAAAGGAATATCCGTCTGCCCCTGTATGCGGCCAGCCGCATTCCAATCTGTCAGACCATGACGAACAAGTCCGATCCGCACATTCATCCCTCATTTCTCCACACAGCGAACGCCAGGTTAGAAACCTACGCACCCACACCTTGTTTACGTTTAGTTGTTGATCGATGCATACGTCCAAGTGAAAACAAAGCCATTCCTATGGCAAGCAGAGACAATGCCATCCAGTATTGAGGATACGCAGGTCCCATACTTACAACAAAAGGTTCAATGATACTCCCTTTATTCGCTCCAGGGATGTCATACTTATATAATCCCGAAGATGAAGATGTACTTCCAGCAACCCCAGTCTCAAGGATGCCTGTTGTAATTACATTGGACTTCTCAGCTTCTGAAACCTCCGGCTTGAACATCGCCATGTACAGAAAGCTGCATAAAAAAATAGCCAGGAACGCCGCAATCCACAAAGACATATGTTTACGGATTGCCGCAGAGAATCGATTAACCTTTGCCTCTTCTGGTAATAGCCATGGAGACTCCGCGTAAATCCGGTCCATTACGTTTCGGTTGACCCTCTCTGCCTGTTGCTCTGTCACTGGAACCGGGATGCTGTGCAGCAACATCTGGGCTTCCTCCCAGACTTCAAACTGCTCCGAACAATCTTCACAACCAGCGAGATGTGCTTGAAAAGCAATTCGCTGAGGATGAGATTCCGGTAAGTCCCAGACCAATGCAAACAGTTCCTGGGCTTCATTGCAATTCATCGGTTCTTCATCCCTTCATATGGCTCGTACATCGGCTCGAAGAAATAAGGCTCCAACTGTGTTTTTACGCTTGATCTTGCCCTGAATAACAGCGATTTAACAGAACTAACGCTCTGCCCCAAAATACCTGCAATTTCCTGATAGTCGAGCTGATCATACTCACGGAGTATAATCGCAGAACGTTGCTTCTCTGGTAGATTGTTAATCGCATCTCTAACCAGCATCACCCGCTCGCTACGCAGTACAGCATGCTCAGGAGCGTTCTCCATAGGAGCAACAGGAACTACGCCGCTCTCTTCAAGCGGAACATTCCCACTACGCTGCTTACGAAGCTCACTCAATACCGTATTTCTAGCAATGGTATACAGCCAAGTGGAGAATGAAGCATCCACCTCACGGAAAGAGTGTAAACTGCGGAACGCCTTGTAGAATGTCTCAGAACAGAGATCTTCCGCAAGCAGCTCCATATTGGAACTTTTCAACATATGATATACGAAAGCCAGTATTTTACGCTGATAACGACTCATCAGCTCGGAATATAACTCAACGTTACCTTCCTTGATCTCTCGAATCAACTGGGAATCCGTCATTTGAGTGCGACCCCTCCTCGCCCATCCATGTGCTTCTCCCCGTTCGACTCTATCCATGTATTACCGAACAGGCGTAAAAAAGTTGCGGTTCAACCGCATAAAAAAAGCGTCCAGCACCGTTTTCGGCCCTTCCGCCAAATTCCCCTATGTAATGGCAATTTCCCCAACGTTTCTACATAACAGTAACATTGTACAACGGTCTGCATCATCCTGGCAAATCCATTGCTATCCACTTTTGTCCGACTTAACATTTATATGCCATTAATTTCGTTGTCATGACTTCCTAATACAGCATTTTGGAAAGCCTTGCATATATAGACGTGACCATTTCTAAAAAGGTTACAAAAATGAGATATTTTTTTCGGAATTTTTTTTGGCGCATTCTATCAACATTTTTTTTCGTACCTCACGAATGGTTTTGCTAAGATTAAAAGCCTTGATTGTACTGTTTTTCCTCGAAATCTAAGTTTATACAAATAAATTTGTCCAAAGTGTTGACAAAATGAAAACGTATACATATAATAAAAGTACAGTATGGTTTCTCTCCACTCCTATCCAATAACTGTATTGCTCCACGTGAGCAATGGCCGCTTATGTAAGCGGTCTTTTTTTTGTCTAAAAACATAATTCTCCCACTGGTTACAAAAAAAAGAGAGCTCTCGCCCTCTTTTGTCAACCTAAATCCACACCTGATAACCTAGTGATGCCAGCAGAGTCTTCGCTCGTTCCATATCCTCTTCCTGACGGAATGACAAACGCATAATCCCCGGCACGTCCACCCGATTTTCAATAATCTCAAGGTTACTCAAGTTGATATCATTTGTCCCGAGCTCTGTTGCTATTTTACCGATCATACCCGGAGCATCCTGCACATCTGTATACAGATCGAATAAAGGAGAGATCATGCCCTTGCGTCTCTCAGGCAATACACTGCGGAATTCCCGCGCCTGACGAAATGCATCCTCAATGCCTTCCCCGTTCTTTTGCTCTAACATCGTTGTAAAAGACGACATTTGACTATTCCAGTCCTTAAGCAACTCCAGCAGCACGTCACGGTTACTCAGCAGAATATCCCTCCAGACAATCGCATCACTGGACGCAATCCTCGTAATATCCCGAAAACCACCTGCTGCCAGCATTTTATACAGCGGATTAGATTCGTTATATTCACGTACCTGATTCACCAAAGCAACAGCAATAACATGGGGCAGGTGACTGATCGCACCTACAATATCATCATGCAACAGAGGCTCTACCCGAACAATCTGAGCACGAGTATACGCTAAAAGCTCGGATAAGCGGCCATACGCCTCCTCAGGCACATGCATGGAAGGGGTGAGAACGTAATAGGCGTTCTCAAATAATACAGCTGACGCTGCGTCTACACCCGCCCGTTCCGATCCTGCCATCGGGTGTCCTCCGATAAAGTAAGCCTCTTTTAACCGGATCTGTTCCGCACAAGCTGCAATGGAAGCTTTCGTACTCCCAACATCGGTAATGATGCAACCTTTTTTCAGCGGCAGTCTGGACAGTTGCTCAAAATACGATTCAAGCAAACCAACAGGCACACACAAAAAAATGAAGTCGGCATCCTGCACCGCTTCTTCCAGAGAGAGCGTCGCAGCATCCACTACTCCGCTCGCTATGTACTTGTCTTTTAACTCTTCCAAATGTGCGTAACCCATGACGGTAACCCCCGGCTTGCCTTTAAAGCAAAGCGCAAGTGAACCGCCGATGAGTCCGACACCAATCATTGCAATTTTTATGGTCATGGGTCCTCACTCTTTCATCGCCAGTATTAAGGGCGTGCTGCCACATTCTCCGCCAGTGTGTTCTCCAGCGCCGCTATAAAAGCACGATTTTGCTCCGCTGTTCCCACAGACACACGAATGTAAGTTGGATAGACGTGAAAGCCCGAGCGAACGATAATACCTTGTTTCAACAAAGACTGAAATGCTTCGACGGATGGCATGTTGACGTCAACCAAAATGAAATTACCTTGACTTGGGAAATAAGGCAAACCCAGTCGTGAAAATTCATTTTGCAGCCATTCCCGATCTTCAGCATTCCGTTTGGAACACTCCTGAACAAAAGCCTGATCCTGAAGTCCAGCCATTGCAGCAACCTGCCCAAAACGAGAGGTGTTAAACGGTTCCCGGACACGGTTAATCAGGTCAATAATCTCTGGACGCGCAATTCCGTAGCCTATGCGGAGTGATGCCAAGCCATAAATTTTGGAGAAGGTCCGCAGAACAACCAGGTTGGGGTAACGATCGATCAATGAAATGCTTTGCGGATAAGCTTCATCCGTTACAAATTCATAATAAGCCTCGTCCAGCACAACCATTACATTCGACGGTACCCGGTCCATAAAGCCAATCAGCTCTTGCTCGGAAATGATCGTACCTGTAGGGTTATTCGGATTGCACACCCAGACAGCTTTGGTCTTATCGTTGATTTGCGCCAGCATTGCTGGCAAGTCGTGAGTTCCATTTTTTAAAGGGACCTCTATCGTTACTGCACCTTCGATGTCCGCATTGTTTTTATACACGGAGAAGGTCTGGTCCGCCATAATGGTCTCATCTCCGGGAAGAAAGAACGCCCGCGTGATCAGCGCAATAATCTCATCTGATCCACAGCCAAAAATCAAATTGTCTCGCTCTACTTCCAAATGCTTGGCAAGCACCGCTGTCAGTTCTGCAGCACTTCCGTCGGGATAAATACTTACATTAGCCAATTCTCTCGTCATTGCCTCAAGTACAGCGGGAGAACTGCCATAGGGGTTCTCGTTGGAGGCCAGCTTGATGACGTGCTCCAGCCCCAGTTCACGTTTTACTTCTTCAATCGGTTTGCCCGGTTTATACACAGGCAGATTGACAATCTGGGATTTCGGTTTCAACTCGACCGCCTCCTGTTGTTCAAACTTAGAATAAAGTGCAAAATAAAAAGTTCAACTTATGTGATTATCCTTTTAATTGTGCCACAAAGTTGCGAATTTGCAACAGTCCTGCCTCACGAGTATCCGGATTTTCAAGTAGCGGGATTGCCTCTTCCACTTGACGCACAATAGCACTCCCTACAACGACACCATCACAGATGCGGGAGAAATGGGCTACTTGCTCATGACTCGAGATACCGAAGCCTACGGCAACGGGAAGGTCTGTCAGACCTTTTACCGTTTCAATAAAACTATCTACACCGTTAAAAAAGGATGCACGCTCTCCAGTTACACCAAGAGATGAGACACAATAGATAAATCCGCGCGCGCCAGTGACAATTCGCTCAATACGAGCATTGGACGTAGGGGCTACAAGCGGGACTAGATGAACACCGGCCTGATCAGCACGGCGACGCATATCCTCAGCCTCTTCGATCGGTAAATCCGGAATAATCATGCCGCTGATATCATGTTTGATCAACTCGTCAAAGAAAATATCCAGACCCGTTTGCAGCACCGGATTGTAATACGTAAACAGAACAAAGGGTAATTTCACACCGGCTTCACGAGCTTTAGCCGCCGTCTCCATCACCGTACGAATCGTGATTTGGCTTTTCAATGCACGCTCGGAAGCACGCTGGATCACAGGGCCGTCTGCGAGTGGATCGGAATATGGAACACCAAGCTCCAAAATGTCTGCTCCTGCTTGTTCAAGCTCCTTGATAATATCAATAGTGGTGTTCACATCTGGATCACCAACGGTAAGAAACGGAATAAGTGCCGTGCGATTTTGTTCTTTTAATTGCTGGAAGGTTTGGTCCATCAGATTCATTACAAGTTACCTCCCGTATACTTCATAATGGATTCTACGTCTTTATCCCCGCGCCCAGACAGACAGATCACAATGATATCATCAGCGGTCAGTTCCGGCGCCAGCTTCACGACCTGGGCAACCGCATGGGCCGACTCGAGCGCAGGAATAATGCCTTCCGTACGACTTAACAACTGCAAAGCATCCAAGGCTTCCTGATCCGTGATCGGAACATATTTAGCCCGTTCAATATCTTTAAGATAGGAGTGTTCTGGTCCAACCCCTGGATAATCCAGACCTGCTGAGATGGAGTGTGCAGGTTGCACTTGCCCATACTCATCTTGTAACAGATAACTCATCGAGCCCTGGAATACACCATGTGTGCCTTTGCTCATCGTTGCCGCATGGTACTCGGTATCCACACCTTTGCCTGCTGCTTCAACACCGACCAATTTAACATCCTGATCTCCGATAAAAGGGTAGAACATTCCGATGGCGTTACTTCCGCCGCCAACAGCCGCTACAATAACATCCGGAAGGCGTCCTTCAATCTCCTGAATCTGACGACGTGTCTCGTCTCCGATCACACGCTGGAAGTTACGCACCATCATTGGATACGGGTGAGGTCCGACAACAGATCCCAGCACGTAGAAAGTATCTTCTACATTACTGACCCAATAACGAAGCGCTTCGTTACCAGCATCTTTCAATGTACGTGTGCCGGACGTTACCGGAATGACTTCTGCTCCGAGCAATTTCATGCGGAATACGTTTAGTTGCTGGCGCTGGGTATCTTCTTCACCCATGAATACTTTGCACTCCAGTCCAAGCAATGCCGCCACGGTTGCCGTCGCAACCCCGTGCTGGCCTGCGCCGGTCTCAGCAATGACTTTCTTTTTTCCCATCCGTTTAGCAAGAAGCCCTTGTCCAATCGCATTGTTGATTTTATGTGCACCTGTGTGATTCAGATCTTCACGTTTCAAATAAATTTTGGGACCACCCAGATGACGTGATAATTGCTCCGCGTGATACAAAGGTGTTTCTCGTCCGGAATATTCACTGAGCAGATAATTCAATTCCTTGTTAAACTCTTCATCCTCAGAGAAGCGGCTGTATGCTTCTTCTAGTTCAATCAGAGCGTTCATTAGTGTCTCGGGTACAAAACGGCCTCCGAAAAGACCGAAACGCCCATGTTCATCCGGCAATTGGTGTGTCATGCCTGCTTCACCCTTTCTACAAATGCTGTAATTTTGGATATATCTTTCAGACCTTCCGTCTCCACGCCACTTGATACGTCTACGCCATAAGGTCTGTACGTTTGAATTAAATGTTGTACATTGTCCGTCTGAAGTCCGCCTGCAACAAACATGGCAATACCACGTTCAGTAGCCCATTCTGCGTATACAGGAATACGTTCCCAAGCAAATGTTTTGCCAGAACCGCCACCATACAATGGATCAAAAGTATCCAGCAAGATCGCATCAACGAATCCCACGTAATCATTTAACCGTTGCACAGCAACATAATCCGCATCCTGTTCTGTTTCGTCTTTTGGAAAAGAAACGACCTTGAACACCTCTGCATCCCAGAGCTCTTTCACTTGTTGACAGAATTCCGCACTTTCCTGGCCATGCAACTGGATCACATCCAAAGACACTGTTTCCATCACATGTTTCAGTTCTTGCATCGTCGGATTCACAAATACACCAGCAAGTTTCGGTCGTTCATGTAAAGACCATTCAAACAATACCGATCTCAACTCCGCTGCCTTCTCAGGAGTAATCTGTCGTCGGGACTTGGCAAATACGACACCAATATAGTCCACAGGCAAGTTTATCATCGATTTTAGCACTTCAACGTCCTGAAGTCCACATATTTTTACGGCCGCTGGCATCAAGTTCTCTTCTTTACGGGAACCTGCACCTGTATCGTCATATATCGGGTTATTCATTATTTTGGTCCCATCAGATCGTAAACAGCAGCTTCCACATCGTCTTTACGCATCAGATGCTCTCCAACGAGAATACCGTGCACGCCAGCTTCAATCAGAGGTTTCGTCGATTCCGCACCGTCAATCCCGCTTTCGCTAATGAGCGTCACACCTGGTGGAATCAGTCCCATCAGATCGAGCGTGGTATTCAGACTGGTTTCGAACGTTTTCAAATTTCGGTTATTGATACCAACAAGTGTCGCTTCAGGAATCTCTAATACCGTTTCCAGTTCTGCCCGGTCATGAACTTCAATCAAAGCATCTAGTCCAAGACTTTTCGCAAACGTTAGAAATTGACGAATCTGCACCGGCGTGAGAATGCTGGCAATCAGCAAGATCGCGTCTGCTCCCAGAAGTCTAGCTTCTGCAATCTGTGACTCATCGATCATAAAGTCCTTGCGCAAGAGCGGAATATTCACAGCCTGATGAATAGTCTGCAAATACTCGTTACTACCCTGAAAATAGGAAACATCCGTCAAAACTGAGATACAATCAGCACCCGCACGTTCATAGGCAGAAGCAATCTCTACCGGATGAAAATCCGGGCGAATTAACCCTTTGGATGGCGAGGCCTTCTTCACTTCGGCAATAAGCCCCAGCTTACGATTGCGTCTGCTTGACAGTGCCTGTTCAAACCCGCGTGCAGCCGGTAATTGTTCAATCTTTTTCATAGCTTCATCCATGTTAAACGTCTGTGCAAGAGCCTGCACTTCTTTATGTTTTGTCGCAACGATTCGATCAAGATACATGATTGTACGCCTCCGTTGTATGAATTAACTGTCCAAGCTTACTGGCCGCTTTACCCGAGTCCACTGCCTCTGCAGCGATTTTAACGCCATCTGCAATGCTGTCCGCAAGGCCGGATACATAAATACATGCCCCTGCATTCAGCAACACAACATCCCGGTAAGCACTGCGTTCACCCTGGAAGATCCGATGTATAATTTCGGCATTCTGCGCCGCATCTCCTCCAAGCACTGCTTCGAGCGGATGCAAAGACAGCCCCATATCGCGTGGGTCAATGTCATACGTGTGCACTACCCCGTTCCGCAACTCCGATACCTGTGTAGGTGCAGAGATACTGATTTCGTCCAGACCATCATGGCTGGCAACAACTAGCGCTCTTTTCAAACCGAGGCGGTTAAGCACTTCTGCAATCATCGGCGTACGGGAACGATCATACAAACCGAGCAATTGACGATCTGCACCGGCTGGATTGGTTAATGGTCCAAGCATATTGAAAATCGTGCGCACACCCAGCTCTTTTCTCGGAGCCGCCGCATGACGCATGGATGGATGGTATACCTGAGCAAAACAGAAACAGATTCCGATCTCATCCAGACATTGTCTGGCCTGCTCTCCATTCAGATGAATATTAACGCCGAGCGCTTCCAACACATCCGCACTGCCTGCTTTGCCAGAAGCTGAACGATTGCCGTGTTTGGCTACTCGAACTGAAACTGCCGAAGCAATAATGGCCGATGCTGTAGAGATATTGAATTTATGAATACCCGATCCGCCTGTACCGCATGTATCCAGCAGCCCTCTACCATCTGTCAGTATACGTCCACCTTGTCCGCGCATCGCCTGAGCAAAACCAGTGATTTCATCCACCGTTTCCCCCTTCATACGAAGAGCCATCAGCAACCCTCCGATTTGAGCCGGAGTAGCTTCACCTCGCATGATGGAATACATCAGTTCACGTGCCTCGTCCTGCTCCAAGTGACGGCCTTCGAGAATTTTAGCGAGTCCTTGTTTCATTCCTTCTTCCCGGGAAATCACTGTTTCAGGTAGCACCTGACTGTCATTCATGATTGGATTCAAGTTCATTTCCAGTCTCTCCTCTCTCAGTTTGTTGCCGAAGTTGGTGTAACAAAATAATCAGCGTTAGCCAGACTTAATTTGGGATCTGCAGCTTTTGCCGGAAACATCGCTTCAGCCGTACGAATGGCCTTTAACAATGCTTTGGCTTTGTTTACAGTCTCTTCATATTCCTTCTCAGGCACAGAGTCCCATACAATTCCGGCTCCGGCCTGTACATATGCTTTTCCTTTTTTGAAAATGATCGTACGAATGGTAATACATGCATCCATATTTCCGGAGAATCCAAGGTAACCGATCGCTCCTGCATAGGCACCCCGTGCCTCCTTTTCCAATTCTGCAATAATCTCCATCGCACGCAGCTTCGGCGCACCAGATACGGTCCCGGCTGGCAGACAGGAGAGGAACGCATCGAAGAAGTCTTTATCTTCTCTTAACTCACCTGTAACGTTCGATACCATATGCATAACGTGAGAGTAACGCTCGATCTCCATGAACATATCACACTTCACACTGCCAAAAGTGGATACACGCCCCAGATCATTTCTTCCCAGATCCACCAGCATCAGATGCTCTGCGCGCTCCTTCTCATCTTGTAGCAAATCTGCCGCAAGTGCGCGATCTTCTGCCTCTGTCGCTCCTCGTGGACGTGTGCCTGCGATAGGACGTGTTTCTACGCGATTGCCGTCAACCTTGACCAGCGCCTCAGGTGAGGTCCCTACGATAATCTCATCGTCCATTTTCAAATAATACATATAAGGTGATGGGTTCAGCGTCCGCAGTACGCGATATACATGTAACGGGGAAATTTCCGTATCAATGTGAAAACGTTGAGACAGCACCACCTGGAAAATGTCTCCTGCACGGATATACTCTTTGGCTTGCTCCACATTGCCGATAAATTGTTCTTTTGTCAGATTGGAACGAATGTCCCCAAGCTCCACATCTCCCGGAATCGAACGCGGGTTCAGGTTTTCACCTGGTCCTTGCTGCTGCAAACGCTCTGCCGCTTGTTCAAGCTTCTCGGAAGTGGCTGCATACGCCTGACGAATCTCTTCATCCGTTGCCCCATCTTTGACATGTACATTGCCAACGAGCAACATGTGCTGCTTCACATGGTCAAACACAACAATTTGATCACAAAACATAAAGCGTATGTCATCCATATTCAGATCATCCAGCGCATGAGCTGGAAGCTTCTCATAATATTGCAACAGGTCATATCCAAAAAATCCAATGGCTCCACCAGTAAAAGGAGGAAGATCATCCATCTTCGGACTCCGATATTTGCGTAGCAAAGCTTTCAGTTCTTCAATCGGTTTGCCCGGCAGTTCACGAGTCTTTCCTGCCTCTTCAACCACAATTCGGCCTTTCTTCCCCGAAATCATCAAAAACGGATCCGTACCGATGAAGGAATATCTAGCCCATTGAATGCCACCCTCTACACTTTCAAGCAAAAACGCACGGTCATTGTCCGCATAACGGCGGAAGATACGAATCGGTGTCTCCATATCAGCCAAAATCCGTTTAACAACCGGAATCAGATTATATTCATTTGACATTTTCAATACTTGATTAACGTTTGGCGTTATCATCAGATCACGTCCTTTCAGATTTAGGTAGAAGAAAGTTATGACGACAAAAAACCTCTACCATCAGGTAGAGGTTTGGTTATAAGCTGTATTCAAGCATGTTGCTCCATAAATAACAAGTCCCTATACTTTTGCGAAGGGCGAGTGACAGGCAACTGATCCATGTTCATCCATGTTTCAGATATTATAAGATAACATATACTTCGTAACATTTCGTTTGCATCATCTTCATCTCTTGAGAAATCAATTCAATTCCTCAATGATAGATAATGTGAAATGTTCGTTAGATATATGGGAATAAACGATGTCCTCTGACACGTCTACTCTCTTCTCCTGTACTTCTCCCTTAGCAAGACGTACCGTGTATGCGTTGACCGATTTCGGATGCATCGGCTACCAAACACTGGACTCTGCTATATACTAGGCTCAACTCAGCTGCTCTCAGCTCAATCTAAACTCTACTCAACTGTTTCTCACTATACATCATATTCACTGGTTTGACAACCATGATCATGGAAGAAACTTAACGCCCTGCCAGATCGGGACGTAATGCCTGTGCACCGTTAAGGTACACGTGATGAATTTCATTTTGTGCTTTGGTTGTGTTCACATGTACCATAAAACGAATACATTTCGCCAAAGCGCCTTTTACAGGAACCTCTAGTGCACACATCAAAGGCACAAGCTCCCATCCATCCAACTGACGAATCACTTTTGCTGGAAAAGCCGCATCCAGATCACCGGTCATCGTAATCCATACGCTGCATATATCTTCCGGTACAATCTTGTTCCGGTCAACAATTTCCTGAAGCAACACTGCTGTTTCTTGCAAAATCTCATCTTCACTGTTCTGGGTGACCGTGGTCGCCCCGCGAATTCCCCGTGTAACCATGCTGTTATTCTCCCTTCCTAAGCAGTTCAATGACTTCACGAACAACCGTAACCGGCACATCCTTCACGATTCTGGCAGATCCAATCCGATCAGGAACGATAAAGACCATATGGCCCTCACGGAATTTCTTATCATGCATCATCGCTTCCATCAAAGCATCCGTACTTAAATGTGCAGGTAGCGTCACTGGAAGACGAAGAGAACGCAACATACGAACAGTATCTTCATACAGCCCTGCTGGTGCTCCGAGTTTCTCACCCAGTAGTGCCGATCCAGCCATACCGATAGAAATGGCTTCTCCGTGCAGAAATTCACCGTATCCAGCAATCGCTTCAATCGCATGTCCAATCGTATGACCTAGATTCAGAAGTGCACGTTCTCCATTCTCACGTTCATCATTGGAAACAATCTCGGCTTTGATGCTGCATCCACGTTCCAGACCATATCCGAGTGTATCCGGGTCAAGCGCAAGCAGTGCCTCGGCGTTTTCTTCGCACCAATGAGCAAATGCCTCATCACGGATCAGTCCATGCTTCAGCATCTCGGATAAACCGGCCGATACATCTCTTGGCGGCAACGATTGCAGTGTGTCAACATCATACAGTACAAGCTCCGGCTGATGGAAAGCACCAATCATATTTTTCGCAAGAGGATGATTGACCGCCACTTTACCGCCGACGCTACTGTCATGAGCCAGAATGGTTGTTGGGATCTGCACAAACTTAACCCCGCGCATATATGTAGCTGCGACAAAACCAGCCAGATCGCCCACAACGCCTCCCCCAAGAGCGAGAATCGCCGAACTGCGGTCCAGTTTGCCTTCAATCGCTACCGTCATCATATCCTGATATACCGCAAGTGATTTCGAAGTCTCACCAGACGGCACGACTGCGGAGACGACGGAATAACCCGCCGCACGCAACGTTTGCTCTAATCCATGCAAGTATATCGGGGCTACATGATCATCTGTAATGATCAGAAGCGGACTTTTTTTAGTCAATCCATATTGTTCAAAATATTGCGGAGCTTGAGCCAGCAGGCCGCTGCCAATCAATATAGGATATGAGCGCTCTTCAAGCTGTACTGTCAACTGACGCATATTAGTAATTCTCCAATTGTGCTTGGTAGCTGGCAACGTTTGCCCGAATCTCCTCCATGGAATCCCCGCCGAATTTCTCCAGGAATGCCTTGGCAATTTCCCAAGCAACGATATGTTCCATAACGACGCTAGCCGCTGGAACTGCACAAGCATCGGAACGTTCAACCTGAGCCGAAAAAGCTTCTTTCGTATCGATATCTACACTTTGCAACGGCTTGTACAACGTTGGGATAGGTTTCATTACTCCGCGTACCACAACCGGCATACCGTTGGTCATACCGCCTTCAAACCCGCCCAGACGATTCGTTGCACGGTGGTAACCACGATCCTCCGTATACAGAATCTCATCATGTACCTGAGAGCCGCGAATCGTACCCGCTTCGAAGCCGATACCGATCTCCACACCTTTGAACGCATTGATCGACATTACACCTTGAGCGATACGAGCATCCAACTTGCGATCATATTGTACATAGCTTCCCAGACCGACAGGAACGCCTTCAACGATACATTCCACGATTCCACCGATGGAATCTCCTTCTTGCTTGATCTGATCGATATAGGCTTCCATTTTCTTCTCTGTCTCCGCATCTGTCACACGAACTGAAGATGCTTCTGTCACGGCGATCAGTTCATCAATCGGAAGCTCCTGGTATGGTGCTTCAATCTCCCCGATACGAATAACCCTTCCAGCCACTTTAATACCGAATTCAGCCAGAAACTGTCGTGCAATCGCACCACATGCTACACGTACAGTTGTCTCACGCGCACTGGAGCGTTCCAGAACGTTACGCAAGTCTTTGAGATTGTACTTCAACCCACCGTTAAGGTCGGCATGCCCAGGGCGTGGGCGATGAACACGGCGTTTTTCTTCATCAGTACCTTCAATCGGCTCAATGTTCATAATATTCTGCCAATGCTTCCAGTCATTATTCTGAACAACGAGCGCTACTGGAGCACCTGTCGTATATCCATGACGAATTCCGCCAACAAAATTAGCTTGGTCTTTCTCAATCTGCATCCGGCGTCCGCGGCCATACCCTTTCTGGCGGCGATGAAGCTGGAAGTTCAATTCTTCAAAATCAATATTCAAATTACTTGGCAGTCCTTCAATAATTGCGGTCAATTGGGGTCCGTGCGTTTCCCCTGCGGTTAAATAACGTAAACTCATAATACGTTCCCCCTTTAAACTGTTAAACTTCACATTGCTAAAATCCCATAATTTCTTTGCTTATTATAGTATAGCTGACCAGCTTTGACAAGAAAGCCTCTTTTTCTTATGCAAACAACCGCCTGAGCACATCTTCATGCACCTCAGGCGGTTGATCTATACACTGATTTATTTTTTCCGATAGAAAAACGTCTCTGCCGTCTCCAGCCCGTATTGTCCAGGGGAGAAAATCTGCTCTGTGCTGCCTACGAACAACATCCCACCTGGACGCAGACTGGCTGCGAATTTGTGATACAGCAGGTTTTTCGCTTCCTCTGTAAAATAAATCATGACATTCCGGCATACGATCAGATCGTATCCATCATCAAAACGGTCAACCAGCAAATTCTGCTTCTTGAAGTTGATCGAGCTTTTTAATTTCTCATCAATACGATACATCATACCGTCTTGCTTGAAATATCGACTCGCCGTTTCTGGAGGCACGTCCTTCAGCGAACGTTCCATATAACGGCCTTCCTTAGCCTTAGCGAGTGCACCTTCATCCAGGTCACTTGCCGTAATGGAACTTTCTTTCAAGATGCCTAGCGTATCCAAAATCATGGCAATCGTGTATGGCTCCTCACCAGTCGAACAAGCAGCGCTCCATACCTTGACCTTGCGTTTGGAACCCACGAGCTCAGGCAGAATCTCATCACGTAACACTTCCCAGCGATTCGGGTTGCGCCAAAATTCCGATACGTTAATGGTCATGCGATCCAGAAATTCGTAAAATAACGACTTCTCCTTCTGCATCGCATCAAAAAAGATAGAAAATGTATTAAACCCGTTTTTGTTACGTAGTGTGGTCAGCCTTCTTTTCATCTGGCCTTCTTTGTACTGAGCAAGATCAATGCCTGTGCTCTCTTTAATTTTACGAATGAATCCGGCATAATCCGGGTCTAGTTGTTCTTGCTCCAGCATCGTACATCACCCTTTGGCTAATAATTACAACCAGCCTGCGATGCTCTTCTCATAGGTTACCAGCTCGTCAGAACTAAAGAAATTAGCAGCTTCACGAGTAGCACTTTCCGGCGAATCTGCCCCGTGAATGAGATTATGTGGTGTATGGCTAGCGAAATCTCCACGGATTGTCCCTGGAGCTGCTTCCTTCACATTCGTTTTACCAATGACAATACGTGCAAGTGTCACAATATCGTCGCCCTCCCACACCATGGCAAATACAGGGCCAGAAGTGATAAAACGAACCAGATCATCAAAGAACGGCTTGCCCTCATGTTCAGCATAATGGCGCCTCGCCTGTTCTTCCGACATCTGCACCAGTTTTCCTGCTACCAGCTTAAATCCCTTGTCTTCCAGACGGCTGATAATACGGCCGATCAAACCACGCTGCACACCATCCGGTTTCACCATCAAAAAGGTACGATCCATTACCAGTTCACTCCTCACTCACGGTTCAAAGTTAATCACTATGTAAACGCAATCCCTTTGATTGTAACATACAAGTCCAAATCCTCCCAATGAGGATTTTCACATCCGTGTAGAGCATTAAACAACACAAGCAAGCTTAATGTGTACGTTTAACGACAAAGTGAGCAATGTCTCGCAGATTTTTAGTGGTCTTGATATTAGGCAGCTGATCGAGAGCATCGAGCGCTTTCTTCATATATCGGTCAGCAAGGGCTTCTGCTTTAGCAATTCCTTGACTTTGGCGAATCATTCCAATTGCATCCGATGCACTTGCACGTCCTTCTTCATGATGAACACGCGAAATTTCCTTGAGCAACGGCTCACGTAACTGTTCTTCTTCCAAAGCATACAGCACAGGGAGCGTGATGTTACCTTGTTTCATATCACTTCCCGGAGGCTTGCCAAGTTGTTTCTCCGTACCCACCAGGTCCAGAACATCATCCTGAATCTGAAAAGCCATACCCACATTGTATCCATAGGTATACAACAGAGATGAAATGTGCTCAGGTGCACGAGTAGCGAGCGCTCCAAGCTGACAGCTCACTGCAATCAGAAGTGCAGTTTTGCGACGAATACGTAGCAGATAGTTACGCACACTCTGACCTGTATTAAAAAAGTCCCGAATCTGTTCCATCTCACCAATGGACATCTGTACCATAGCTTTGGCAAGGATGCGGTGAATAGCCGGATCAGAAAGTCCTGCCGTCATCTCTAGCGCTTTGCCATAGATATAGTCTCCTGTATACATCGCAATCCGATTGTCCCATTTAGACTTGACGGTGGGTTTGCCCCGGCGAGTCTCCGCATTATCGATGACATCATCATGAACGAGGGAAGCAGAATGAATAAGTTCCAGTGGAACGGCTACGAGCTTCAAACGCTCGATATCGTATGTACCAAATTTGCCACCTAAAAGCACAAAAACAGGCCGCAGTCGTTTTCCACCTGCCTTAAGCAGATGAAGCGAAGTTTCACTCAGTAACTTTTGTTCGCCTTTTACGCTACGATACAACTCTTTTTCAACGTAATCCATGTCCTTTTTTAACAATCCGAAAATGTCCAATAGTTTCATTCGTTCACCCGTGTCAGCGTATTGTCAATCCAAAAATCCATGCTTACCTTCCCTTCCAGCAAGCCCGAGCCTACAGGCAAAAACGTCGCCTCAGGCTCGCCGTTCCTGCTTGTGTTCTTCTACAGCGTCCATCATGATGCCTATTCGAATGCCAGCACCGACATTCGGGATTTAAACGCTGCGACCAAATCTGAATCAACCAAAAGTACAGAAGTTGCCGGAGCATGGGTCAAGACTGTGGACACATTTATCTGGCCATCAGCACTCACCGATACCCCGGGAGTCAGGGGATCATGTCCATGTGTCGCACTTTTCTGATCCGGTTATTCAGAAAAGCGCGACCCGGCTACATTATCCCCGTTCATCCGGTTCTCCCCATCTAGTAAACAGTTGATGCGGGATGCGCAAGCTATCCAGCACTTTACCTACTAAAAATAAAATTAAATCCTCCATGCTCTGAGGTTTGTAATAAAAGGCAGGCATCGCCGGGATCATTCGCACACCAAGACGTGAAAGCTTCAGCATGTTTTCCAAGTGAATGGCATGCAAAGGCGTCTCACGAGGCACAAGAGTTAACATCCTGCCTTCTTTCATCATAACATCTGCCGCGCGTGACATCAGATTGTCTGAAGATCCGTTTGCAATCGATGAAAGAGTGCCCATGGAGCAAGGCATGATAATCATGCCTTCCGCCAGATAAGAACCGCTGGCAATCGAAGCCCCGATATCACTAACGGGATGATAGATTAACGATCCACCGCGATGACCGAATTTTTCTTGGAGCAGGCTCTCCCGGTTCGTCACATCCCAGTCCATTTCTTCCTTTAGTACACGCCAGCCAGCATTGGAAATAACCAAATGAACGGCATATCCCAGGTCAAGCAACGTTTCAATCAATCGGATACCATATATGCTGCCACTCGCTCCGGTGATTCCGACGACAAGTCGTTTATTCTCCGGTTGCTGCATCATTATTTCACCGCCAGATCAATGAATGTAAACGTAAATACGACTAGGCTCAGTACACTATTCATCGTAAAGAATGCCGTTTGTACACGGCTCATATCATTAGGTGACACAATATAGTGCTCATAAAGCAGGATACCATACGTAATCAGCATACCTGCGCCATACCACCAGCTCAGATCGGTCATTAGTAACAAGGCAAGGAAACCAATCGCCGTAATGACATGAAAGAACTTGGCAATCTGCAATGATTTCACAAGTCCGAAGCGGGACGGAATGGAATGCAAACCTTCTCCCTGATCAAACTCCAGATCCTGACATGCATAAATAATGTCAAAACCGGCAGTCCAGAATACAATCGTAACGTACAGAACAATCGCTGTCCAATCCATAGTACCTGTCACAGCCACCCATCCTCCCAAAGGAGCAAGGCCAATGGTCATCCCCAGTACGACGTGACAAAGCCATGTGAACCGTTTGGTGTACGAATATAGCACTAACATGAAGACTGCAATCGGCAACAACTGCATGGATAATACATTAAGATTGGATGATGCCCAGAATAATAAAATAAACGAGATGATGATAAAAATAATAACCTCGCCATTCTTCAGCAAGCCTGCTGGAATAGCTCTCATCGCCGTACGTGGATTTTTTGCGTCAATCGCCTGGTCAATAATCCGGTTCAAACCAAATGCGGCACTCCTTGCACCAACCATGGCAAGTAATACCCACATAATCTGCATCCAGCTCGGGAACGTGTTGTTAACAACCATCGATCCCAAGATAGCGCCCATAAAAGCAAAAGGTAAAGCAAAAAGCGTATGTTCAATCTTGATCATTTCTAAAAAGATGCGAATTTTCCTAAACATTCTGATTCTCCTTGGTTCCAATATGCAGTGCCGCGATGCCTCCGGTTAGAGGGTAGGCCTGCACCTGTTGCAATCCAGTTTCAACAAAAATGTCTGCCAGTTCCTTTCTACCCGGGAAAAGCGCCAGAGAGTCCGGCAGCCATTTATACTGCTCATAACGTTTGGCAAACAGTTTCGCCATATTTGGCAGCATATGCTCAAAATAAAAATAATAAATGCCTTTAAACGGCTGCCACGTTGGTTTGGACAATTCCAGACAAACCACCATACCGCCGGGTTTTACAACACGTTTCATTTCAGACAAAACCTGTCTTAGATCAGGCACGTTACGTAAACCGAATCCAATCGTAACATAATCGAACGTATTGTCTTCAAAGGGCAAAGACATGGCGTTCCCTTGAACGAGCGTAATCTGTTTTGAACGGTTCACCGCATCAATTTTCGTCTGGCCCACTTCCAGCATGTTGCTACTGAAATCCAGCCCGTGCATGTGCCCCGTTTCACTTGCCTGTGCCATAGCGAGCGTCCAGTCGCATGTGCCGCAACACAAATCCAGTCCCGTATCTCCCTTGGACATATTCATCTTCTTCATCGTGAATTTACGCCAAGCTTTATGCCTGCGGAAACTCAGAATATCATTCATGACGTCATACTTGCCGGCTATACTCTGAAAAACCGAATGGACAAATTCTTCTTTCGGTTTGGTCTCTCCGCTACCCATTCGTCTGTCTCCCCCTCAATCTTCCCTTACTGCCGCATGTGAAGGCTGCACATAGGACAGGTAAGGCTCAAGAATTGCCTCGAACTCATGCATATCTTGAAGACCTTCCTCATCTTGCAGCAAAAGCTGAATGCGGTGTGTGCACTCGCGAAGCTTGTCCAGCAACACCTCGCTTATGCTGTGTTTCAGCACCATAGAGCTCCACATACGTGGTTCGAGCTCCATTTGAGTCAAATGACCGCGTTCCTCGTCATTGCCGTTCTCGTACACATACCAGAACGCATAGCTATGAAGCATACGCTTCTCGTCACGCATCCGATCCATTTCTTCTATGATGGTTTCGCAAGTGCTGAACTCCATCAGCAAGCTGTTCCATAACGGCTTATCCTCAACAGGCATCATGTCTGTAAATGAAAGAAACAGCTGCATTCTCAGCTGTACCGTTTCACGCAAATATTCATCAGCCGAAACGAGAAGTTTTTTCATCCGTTCATACAGCGTCATCTTACGTGCGTTTACTTCGGAAACAGCACCGCTAAGCTTACCGATCATTTCTATTTTGCCTGCATGAGCAAGCAACTGATAGAAACGGCTACTCAGATAATCTCCAGCGAGAACATTTAATTGGCGTGAACGCATCTCCTGTTCTACCCGATCACCGGAAATCGTATCGATTCGATCATGCGTATCCATAGCCAACTGAACAAGCGAGGTCGCAAGAGCGTAAAGTTCCTGATGACCCTTTTCGTCTGTTCGGCCCACAAATACCTGTAACAGACGCGCCCGGCTATCCGGAAATGACGGGATTTCCGTATGTTGTCGAATCATGTCGTAATCCGTATATTTCTTTGCAAGTTGGGGTACACGATATGAATTCATTCTCATCCTCCGAGGCTTTGCTTTGTCAAACCATTTCTGCACTACAATCTTATATATTATAGCATATGTTTATTCGGCACGCACTGAATCCTGCTATTTGATTACCCCTAACTGGTCATTTCGAACTGCTTCTTCCACAGTTCCGTCTGCATCAGATTGAACCAGTCTTTTAAATCCTCCGAAAATGCCGCGCTTTTCCACGTGCGAAGCATGTCAATGGCATACATAGGCCATTCTCCTCGCCTGATATCTGCCGCAAGTAGCAGATGACGTCTATGCACCCATTCATCCTCGGCCATGACGCGAAGGAGCACCTGCTCCACGTTGTCTACACTGCGAAAACTCAGATCCACGACTGCCGCCATATTTTCATAAATTTCAGTATAACTCGTATCCGTTCCTTTGACTTTGAGGTCAAGTGTCAAAATAGACTGTTTCCACTCCACTCTAGCAATCGGCGTAGACATATGAAGTGAACTCAGTACATCAACCAGATTATCATTGGTCAACTGAATCGTTTGATGAGAAGCGGTTACAGGCTCTGCCCGGTCCCCGCCCCATGTACGTGTATGTAAGCTTTGGAAAACCACGAGCACGATGACTGCCGCAATCGTTGACAGCATGGACGCAGTCACAATCATTCCCGGTTTCATAAGCGCCTCCCTGCCTTTACCTGTTAGTGTAGTCTGTCCGGTAAAGGCTCATACCTCATTGTACAATCAAAAAAAGCAGGCTATGCCTGCAATTTTCATCTCATTCAACCTTTTTAATGTACCTAGTCAAACTCTTTCAAGACTATTCCGATTCAATCTCTCCATGCTTCGTAATTAGCGTAGCTTTTCCCCGGATTTTAATGGCTGAAGTATGTGTTGTAAATTGGGCAATCATCACTTCGCCTTTGTCCAGCTTCTCCGTGTGGTGAAATCGTGTGTCCTGCCCCCGGGTCAAGCCAATCACCTGTACACCGTTTTCTTCTGCTTTAATTACGATAAAGTCATTGCCCGTAGAGTGATCCATCCCGCACGTCCCCTTTTCTGATTTCATAGCGTTAATGATGATCAAGATTGTTTCATTTGTCAACAAGTCCTGGAGGGAATATACCGCAAGAAACCATAATTCCCGGGTCATACTATAACGATCAGCCAGGAAAGGAGAGTTTGCATGAAGTACACCCCCGCTGTGCTCAAGGATGAGCATGTACACCAGTTACAGGAGATTGAGCATCATCTGTCTGCCGTTACGGGCAAAGATCTGATTCTAATCGCTTACAGTGAGCAACCGGAACTTTCGGAAAAAAGTAAAGAGGTTGAGTAACAGATTACGAAAATTTCCTGTTTATAGGCAAAAGAAAAGGCCGTGAACAAGTCACGGTCTTTTTTCGTTGACATATGGAATATGTAGAAATCTTATTTAATTCCGTCTTTGAGCGCTTTACCTGGTTTGAACGCAGGAATTTTGCTCGCAGGAATTTCGATTTCTTCACCTGTTTGCGGGTTGCGTCCTTTACGTGCAGAGCGCTCGCGAACTTCGAAGTTCCCAAAACCAACCAATTGTACTTTGTCTCCGTTTTGAAGAGCCTCAGAGATCGCTTCGAATACGGCATCAACCGCTTTCGTTACATCCTTTTTGGACAATTCAGTAGCCTCGGATACGTGTGTAATCAAGTCTGATTTGTTCATTTGTTTTTCACCTCCTGAATCAATGTCCTGAATGTTATACTGTGTTTCCGTTTTATAAGGAAATATACGTTCATTCACAAAAAAACGTTGACCATTTTGAGCGATGAACATTCATCTCCGCCTGCGGCCCACAGTCATTTCTGGTAAAAGCCGCCTGAAACCTCGCGTGTTTCTGACGCCGAACAAATTTTATACTAATACAGACAGCACACAATTTCAAGTGCGGCTACGGTTTAAAACGTAAAATGTAACTGCCAGAGCCAGCACAAGCACTCCGCCTTTGACAATATCATGTGTAAAATACTGGACATTCATCATCGTCAATCCATTGACCAGGACACCAATCAGAACGGAACCGATAAAGGTTCCGATTACATTCGGCTTCCCGGCGCCAAAAACAGAAAAACCAACAAATACAGCAGCTACGGATTCCATTAACAATGGAGATCCGGCATCAATCTGTCCTGATCCCACTTTGGACGCATAGATGATTCCTCCAATAGCCGCGAAGATTCCAGCTGCCACATAAGCAAGTGTTCGAACCTTTTTCACCTTGATCCCAGAGAGCCTTGCCGCCTCCTCATTTCCGCCTGTGATATACATTTGCCTACCATATTTGGTGTATGTCAAAAAGATATGAACACCGATTACAGCAATAAGCAGCAGGATAACAGAAATCGGCATCCCCAGCCATTTCCCTTGCCCAATCAACAGAAACGTCGGGTCCATCTCTCCAGCAGCCTTACTTCCATCCGGGAACTGCATATGGTTGTAAATTGTATATCCCTGCGCATAGGTTTTGTGGATACCTCCGATAATGTACATTGTAGCAAGCGTTGCAAGCAGATCAGGAATACGCAGTTTTACAATCAACAGCGCGTTCAGCAGACCAATGATAGCCCCGATAACGAGAGGTACGATAATAACGACAGCAAGAGGCTGTTGATACCAGATCATTAATGACGCAGTAACAACGGTTGTCAGCGAGACGGTCGCTCCCACAGAGAGATCAAATCCATCTACAATGAGAGATAATGTTACACCAATCGCCACAAAGGTTACGATCGAGATCGAACCCAAAATATCCGTCAAATTGCTATACGTGAAGAAATAGGGCAGTTTTATGCCGAAAAAAGCAATAACGCCTATAATGACTATAATCGCCCCATACCGGAACGCAAAATCGAGTGATTTATCCTTCATGCTTCCACCTCTTGTCCACCGCTTGCATAGTAAAGCAGCTGTTCTTGGTTCGTCTCGCCACGCTGGAACTCTTTTACGATAACCCCTTCACACATGACCGCAATACGGTCTCCGATCCCCATTCCTTCATCCAATTCACAAGTGAAATAGATCACCGCTTTACCAGCCAACGCCAATTCATTGATAATGCGGAAAATGTCACTTTTCGCCCCGATATCCACACCTTTTGTTGGTTCGTCAAAAATAAATACATCTGCATCCGTACGCAACCATTTTCCTATGGCTACCTTTTGCTGATTACCGCCACTTAAATACTTCACTTCCTGTTTCACGGAAGAAGTCTTGATGCCGAGTTGTTCCACTAGTGAATCTGCATGATGACGCTCACGTTTGCGGTTAACAAAGCCCAGTCGACTAAGCTTGGAAAGCAAGGGCAGGCTCAGATTACGTTCCACGTTCTCCTGAATAAGAATGCCTTGTTTACGTCGTTCCTCCGGAACAGATACAATGCCTAGAGCCGCTGCATCCGCGGGTTGAGACAGACGGATATTCCGTCCGAGTAATCTTATCTCACCTGCCTGCAATCGATCAGCACCAATCAGCAGACGAGAGCATTCCGTTTTTCCAGCACCCACGAGCCCAACCACAGCCAGCACTTCTCCGCGGCGAACCTCAAGGTCCACCCCTTTCACCTTCAACCCCCGCCGAAGACCTCGGGCTTGCAGCAGCAGCTCTCCCACAGGTGCTTCGGTCTTGGGAAACTCTTCTTCGAACGGTTTGCCTAACATTTGCGTAACCAGATCGTTGATCGTCAGTCCATTTGTTTCACCGGTAAACACATGACGACCGTCCCTCATCACAGTAACCCGGTCACAGTGACTCGTTACTTCGGCAAGACGATGAGTGATGAAAATGCAGGCTACTCCGCGTTCCTTCAGCAGGTGTACAATGCGAAAGAAGGCATCAGTCTCCTCTTGACTCAGAGGTGCAGTTGGCTCGTCGAAAATAATAACCTTGGCATCCTGAATCAGGATACGCGCAAGCAAAATCATCTGTTTCTCGGCCAGGGTCAGCTCGGCCACTTTACGGTGAATCGAGATATGATCTGCCCCGAGCTGTTTCAATGCTTCCTTGGCACGTTGTTGCAACGTTCTTGGACTTTTCCACCATCCTCCAGCCGATGATGCCAACTGATCTAGCATAATATTCTCGGAAGCAGTCAGCTGCGGCACAAGTGCAGCATCCACTTCCTGATATACACAGTGAATTCCACTTGCCTTGGCTTCTCTCGGAGAATGGAGGCCCAGTTTATAGCCATTTAGACGGATCGTTCCCTCATCCAGTTGGTACGCGCCTGACAGTATTTTCATCAAAGTACTTTTGCCCGCCCCGTTCGCTCCAAGAAGGGCATGGATCTCTCCACCTTTTACAGAAAAATGTACGTCCCTCAGCGCAGGTATGCCTGAAAAATGCTTATGGATATGCTCCATATCCAGTGATATCGGGTCCTTCATGATGTTGCCTCCAATCAGCTGTATTGCCTGTCATCGCCTGAAAAAAAGCGCGCCTCGCGGCGCGCTTCTATCGCTGCTTACTTCGCAGTGATCCCGTACTCGCTCATCCAGTCCTTGATCCCTTGAGTACTGCCTCCCCAGCCTTTTACGTACTCAGACAGCTCAGATGTGGAGATTTGTTTATCAGGCAAAGCCTCGCGTTGTACGTACACCGGATTAAGAACAACCGCATCTTCAGTTTGGTCCCCATGCAACTTCTGGTATGCATATCGAACTTGTACACGTCCAATGTCTGTTGGATCTACAGCAGCGGAAGCAACCCAAGGATTTTTCGGGTCCTGAATCATTTGCAGATCTTCGTCACTCATGTCAATTCCATACACCTTAATCTCATCACGCCCTGCTTGCTGAATGGCACGCGCCGCACCTTTTGCAAACTCGTCCCACGCGGCCCAAACCGCTGTAATTTCACCTTTTGGATATTGTTTCAGGATGGCCTCCATTTTGGCTTGCGTATCCAGCGCGGGGTTCTGTGCAGAACCAAATGTCGCAATTTCTTTGATTTCTGGATTAGCCTTCAGGAATGCTCCGTAAGCAATCTGGCGACGTTCCATTGGAGCAAAACCGGCCACCCAGACTTTCACGATGTTACCTTTACCATTGATATCCTTTTTCATCTGTTCCAGTGTTAGTTCAGCCATCTTCTGGTCATCTTGTGACAACACCGTAGCGCCCGGCACACTGATCGCTGCATCAAATACAACGACTGGAATCTTTTGCTCAACCGCTTTTTTCACCCCTGGTTCCAGGAGCGAGTCACCGTGGTCTGTCAAAATGAGATCAAATTTCTGGTTGATTGCACTGTCAAGCAACGATACCATTTTGGCTTTATCGTTATCTGCAACAAAGGTGGTGAGTTCACCTCCGAATTTGGCGATTTCCTCTTTCACTCCTTGTACATACTGCTGTGAAAATGTCCCTGTATTAAATTCCATAATTAACGCAACCCGTTTACCGCTTAAAGGTCCTGTAACGGCTTCCGTCTTCGGTGTTTCACCTGCTGATCCTGATGCAGAAGAGGCCGCTGGTTCTTTTTTAATTCCGCAAGCTGACAACGCCAGTACCAATACGAGTAAAACGCTTAACCCAACCCATTTGAAATTTCTTTTCTTCATCTCGTTCTCCCCCTGTTTCGCTCGCTGTGACTTCAATCACAATAGTTGTTTATTAATATAACGACTAATCCCCAGTATGTAAATATGTTTTAGTGATTTAAAGCTGAAACTTACTACATTTTTCAAAAATAAATTATTTTCACATCCATTTCATCCATATTCAAGAAATAAACCCAAAGAAAAAGACCATGAGATCAAGCCTCACGGTCTTTTGAACAATTAAAGTATGATGGCGATCAATCCGCCTGATCCTTCGTTAATGATTCTACCCAGTGTCTCTTGCAGTTTATATCTTGCATTATCCGGCATCATCGCGATTTTACCCTGAATGCCTTCACGCACAATGGAGTGTAAAGAGCGACCAAACATATCTGAATCCCATACCTTGATCGGATCGTTCTCGAAATCCTGCATCAGATATCTCACCAGTTCCTCGCTCTGTTTCTCCGTACCGATAATCGGTGCGAACTCCGACTCCACATCGACCCGAATCATGTGGATGGACGGTGCCGTCGCTTTCAGGCGAACGCCGAATTTCGTGCCCTGACGAATCAGTTCCGGTTCATCCAGCGCCATCTCGGCAAGTGAAGGAGCAGCAATACCATAACCTGTTGTTTTGACCATTTCTAGCGCCTCTGCGAAGCGGTCATATTCTCTCTTCGCATGGGAGAACTCCTGCATCAGTTGCAACAGATGATCCTTGCCCCTGATTTCAATCCCCACAACTTCCACGAGAATCTGGTCATATAACTCATCCGGCGCGTAGAGATCTATCTCTGCTACACCTTGCCCCATATTCATACCACTAAGACCCGCACGGTCGATAAATTCATATTCCATGAATTGTGACACGACCCGATCCACGTCGCGCAACCTGCGAATATCTTTTACCGTATCCCGTACCGAATTCTCATAGTTGTTACGAAGCCAGTGTGTGTCATTCAGCACCATAACCCAGCTCGGGAGGTTCACATTCACTTCATGCACAGGGAACTCATATAATACTTCACGGAGTACACCAGTGACATCATCTTCCGTCATCGTCGCAGCACTTAGCGTCATGACCGGAATATCGTACTTGGCAGCCAGCTCGCTCCGAAGTTGCAACGCTTCTTCACTACGAGGCCGGGTGGAGTTGATGACCAGAACGAACGGTTTACCCACTTCTTTCAACTCTGCAATCACTCGTTCTTCTGATTCCACATAAGAACTGCGAGCGATTTCGGCAATGGTTCCGTCTGTTGTGACCACCACACCAAGTGTGGAGTGCTCCTGTATGACTTTTCGGGTACCAATCTCTGCTGCTTCCTGGAATGGAATCGGCTCCTCGAACCAAGGTGTGGAGATCATACGCGGACCATTTTCATCCTCGTATCCCTTTGCGCCTTCCACGGCGTAACCCACACAATCCACCAAACGTACATTGACATCCAGTCCTTCAGCCACTTTGATCTGAACTGCATTATTCGGTACAAATTTGGGCTCGGTTGTCATGATCGTTTTACCTGCTGCACTTTGTGGAAGTTCATCCACTGCACGGGCGCGATCAGCCTCGCTTGCGATGTTAGGCAATACGATCGTTTCCATGAATCGTTTAATAAATGTTGATTTCCCCGTCCGGACTGCGCCGACAACCCCGAGATAAATATCCCCTCCGGTCCGCTCAGCTATGTCCTTAAAAATGTCCACTTTCTCCAATGAAATCCCCTCCTTAAATTACTCCGAAGGAAAAATGCTAAAGAGCATCCGCTTCGTTTTTTCAATCAGAAGACTGAAATCCCTGCAACGGTAGAGCCGCCTTTGTGAGTGCCCGGAAGTCGTCCGCCGCCGAACGTTGCATTCTGATGAAACCGGCGAGAGCGGCGTTAACTCGTACATGCAATTGGACTAGTATCATCTTATGTACCTGTATGCGGCAATATGACGTGTTTTTTTGTTTTTTTATCTCATGATGGTGACATGAAGAGCATCCTCCGATCCCGGACTGCGCGTCTTTATTTCAATCTACTTTATGAGAACCCCTCTCTGTTTATGACACCTCTCACATCTTGAACCCTATTCTTTTCACAAAAAAGAGACACACCACGGAACGCGGCATATCTCTTTCGGGATTCTGTAGAGCCTTGAAATTGTACTTTTATTTAATAGTATACGTCTGTTCTTCACTTACTTACTTTGGTTTTGAACGATCTGTGCGACAGGTGTATTATTCTCCAGCGTATATGGAACAGATTTTACAGGTACGAAATAGGAGTGTGTAAGCAAATGATTACGTAAATCCGGGTCATCAGAGACAGCATGCTCATCATCGGATGAACCATCTGTTTTTTCCAATGCCTGCATAATATCAAAAGCATAATCCACAAACACTGTACCCTGTTCATTCATCATAAAAGGCAGTTCCTGACCCGAATATACACTTTTTAGCGTAATTGAAGGAGATC
Organism: Paenibacillus sp. NN59; assembly: GCF_057597225.1. Lineage (NCBI taxonomy): Bacteria > Bacillati > Bacillota > Bacilli > Caryophanales > Paenibacillaceae > Paenibacillus > Paenibacillus sp. NN59. Next base: position 4,084,607 of record NZ_CP199678.1, read on the forward strand.
CCGGCTGTGCCGCTAAGTTCATATCCACCGCATGGAAGCCAGGATATAACTTTTCACCCGCAGGCAGTTGTTGATTATGTACAGATTTGTACTGATCCACCATGCGTTGCACATCATTTACTTTCTGCACCGTCTGGAGATCCATCACTTTCACTGTCGGTTTCACTTCCTCATTTTGTATCAAAAAGTAAGCGCTACCACCATTCTCAAAGGCCGTTCCAGGTATATCATCAAGATAACCCAGCTGCTTCAATTTAGACAGGTCTACTCTAAACTTTTCATACTTCGGCGTATCCGCGTCCGCGTTCAGAATTGGCAGTATGCCCTCGTCCTTTTGAAACGCTTCAATCGCACTCTGAATACGATTTACACTTTCGCGATAAGCTGTTTTGGGATCAGAATTACTCTGAGAAGGATACAAGCAACCACTCATTGTCAGCATGAGCAGAAGAAGTAAAGACAGACACTTCATCTGCTGTAACAAATCCAAGGGATGTCTTCCTTCCGCAGTTTTATTCTTCTTTTTATTCATTCGCACCCTCCTTAAACATTCAAAACATAGCTTGACATTCGATTTTCACTTCTTGTTATTATGCGAACCAGTCATCATCTTGCTGCTGACGCTCAAGCTGTTTCCTTATGGCGGCTTTCAGCGGATCTTCGGGAACCTGCACGGTCAGTTGTCCGCATACTTTCGCCTGACACGAGAGTCTTGTTCCATCGTCAAGCATTAGTCCGAGCTTCCGTCTCTCCGCATCCGTAGGTGGAAGCAGTGCATGCCGCTCCTCCGGCGCCACGTTAACTTTGCACATCAGACATGCCGCTTTGCCATCGCACCGGGTTGATATTCGAACACCAGCCCGACGCGCAGCTTGTAAAAGGGTTGTGCCGGGATGAACTTTGATGGATTTGTTCATCGGTAAAAATGTAATCATCTCTTGCATCATCGTTCCTCCCCAGCTTGATCCGACCAAGAAAACCCGATCAGTTCTTCCACTTCTGATCTGAAACGAGATCCCCATATGTTATGTTGACTTAACGCAATCATCGCAGGTCGATGAACCTCAGGCTCTAGACGAATTCGCGCTGCGATGGGGACATACCGATCTTCACGTCCGCGAAGCAGATTAAAAAGCAATTCATGCGCAAGCGGCATTAGTCGCAACCGGTATGCGTCCACCTGAGTCTCGGAAGCATAAAGAGCTAGCACATGTTCGATCTGGATACGATACCAACTTTCGCGCGCCCATACTTCAAAACCGCCTACCAGTTCCAGTGAGCATGCGCCCACCTGGTAATGACTCAGCAGGGAAGCATAAGGCCCCGTTTTGTCTATTGCAGGCTCATCAAGCTTGTTCCCGGGAGCACAGATATGCAGCTTTTTGGCATCAGCAATATCAGCATACACATCTATATCTCGAGGTGCTTGTTGCAACTCGACCCCTTGAAGCAGTAAACCGCAACTACCACCTAGTAACCAGGTATAAGGCTGACGATCCCATGCTTTTGCCGTATCCAGTAAAGCCTGGTGTAATTCCGGATATCGCGCAGTCCAATTCCCCATTTCATGCGGTACCATAGCTACACACTCCTCCCATCCGTATTTTCATTGTGTCCGTTCTTATGATGCGCTTATGCGGATGTTCTCTCTCCCATGAGGGAATTTAGGTCAGAGAAGCGATTCCACCAAAAAATCCGATGAGCATAATTAAAAAGGCAATAATCGAAAGAATCCCCCGCACGAATCCTTTTGTTTTGGCACGAGCAAATGTAATCAAAAATACAGATAACCCCATAATGAGGATAGCAACTAATGACAGCCACATCTTGTCCATTGCGCTCATAAACCAGCAGTCTCCCCTTCAATCCGATATTCATCACGAAATTGTGACAATTGCAATCATTATAACATGAAATCGAACGTATTTTTCCTATAAAAAGACAAAAAAGCAAGCCAGCATCTGCTGGCTTGCTTTCGTAATGCCCGATTCCTGCGTGAGCAGGCAACGAACGATTATTTTTTTATCATCATCTTCATTAACGATTCCATATTGCTTGGATTCAGCCCACTTTTCTTGACTGCACTCACAATATCCTGAACCGTATCCTCAGATACCGGTATTTTCGCCATGGCGGATACTTGTTTAATCAACTGGCGCAACTGAGCCTCATTCTGCATCGTTGTTGGTTTCACTGTGCTTGCCAGCTTTTTGACAGCTCCTTCAGTGATCGTTTTGCCTGTCTTTTTGTTGATGGCTTTCAGCGCTTCTTTCGAAATGTTGTTACCCATTCGTCTCCCCTCCTCCGGCAATACTCATGTGTATAATATGAGTGTGCCGGGGAAAAGGTGATTAAGCTGCATCATTTTAAACTAGGCCATCGTAACGATATTTAAACCATCAACTCAGGAATGCCATTGCTCCCAAGTTTCCAGCTTCATTACTTCCATCTCCGTTTTCGGATCACGTCCCATCAAGGCTTCAACGGCATCACGTGGCTGCCGATTCTGAAATAACACATGGTACAATTGATCCGCAATTGGCATCTGAACACCGTATTTTTGGGATATAAAATAGGCGGCCTGAGTAGTTCGAATACCTTCAACCACCATGCCCATGGACTGCAACACATCATCCAGCTTCTGTCCCTGCCCCAGCATAGATCCGGCTCTCCAGTTCCGACTGTGCTGACTTGTAGCTGTAACAACGAGGTCACCGATTCCCGCTAGTCCAGAAAACGTTAATGGATTAGCTCCCATCTCAACACCGATTCGAGTAATCTCGGCAAGTCCGCGGGTTAACAACGCCGCCTTGGCATTATCACCAAACTGCAGACCATCCGACATGCCTGCCCCGAGCGCGATGATATTTTTGAAAGCCCCCGCTAGTTCAACTCCAAGCATATCCCGGTTTGTGTACACACGAAAATAGGCATTCATAAACAATCCCTGAACTGCCTCCGCAGATGTTTTATCCAATGAAGCTACAACCACGGTGGTTGGACAGCGCTTCACCACTTCCTCAGCATGACTTGGACCAGACAATACAACAATCTGTCCTTCTTCACATTCAAGCTCTTCAGAGATCACGGTAGACATCCGTTTCAAACTTTCCGTTTCAAAGCCCTTCGTTGCATGAATAATCAGCATATCGGGTGTATAGAAAGGTTTAAACTGATGTGTAACCGCACGCATCGCAGACGAAGGCGCTACAATTAACACAGCCGCCGCATCTGCAACCGCAGCTTCCATATCGCTGGTTGCGCGAATGCGAGGAGACAGCTCTGCACCCGGTAGATAACGTGTATTCGTGTGCTGGGTATTAATCTCCGTTGCTTGTTCTTCGCTACGTGTCCACATCACCACATCCAGTTCGTTCGCGGCGAGGACACTGGCCAAGGCAGTTCCCCAACTGCCTGCGACCAGTACGGCAACTTTTTTAGACAACGCGTTTCCCCCCTCCAGGGTTCTTTGATCCCAATTTATTTTCCTGTCCTTTGGCGAGCTTCGCAATATTCGTACGATGTCTCCAGAATGCAAACAGACAAATAATCAGACTGCCCCAAAAGATACTCATTGAATACCCAGGCAGGATCAAGATGAAAACAGGAGTCAGTGCTACAAAAATTAAAGAGCCGAGCGAAACATAACGTGTCAGAACGATGGACAGGATGGCGATGATCCCGGCATAAAGCGCAGGCAGGAAAGCCAAGCTTACCAGTACTCCAATCGCAGTAGCAATGCCTTTGCCTCCGCGAAAATTGAAATAAAGGGGCCAGTTATGACCTGCGATGGCAGCAATACCGCTGAATGCAGCAATCCATGGAGACCCGTTACTTAACCATATGCCAATCCATACTGCAGCAATACCTTTGATTACATCAAGTAGCAGAACTGCGATAGCCGGCCCTTTACCCAGAATACGCAGCGTATTCGTTGCCCCGGCATTACCGCTTCCGTGTTGACGTATATCAATCCCCCGTATTGCTTTTGCAAGAAGAACACTAAAACTGATCGAACCAAGCAGGTAGCTCAGTACAATAGCTGCGATGGATAAAATCACAAACTTCTCCCCTAACCTTCGTCGGACTTCCTCCGAGTAAATATGCGAATTGGCGTGCCTTCAAAATCAAACGCTGCACGGATTTTATTCTCCAGGTAACGCTCGTACGAGAAGTGCATCAATTCAGGGTCGTTAACAAAGATAACCATAGTCGGCGGTTTGACCGCAACCTGAGTCACATAGTTAATTCTCATTCTCCGCCCTTTATCGGTTGGCGGTGGATTAATGGCTACAGCATCCGATACCACATCATTAAGCAGATGTGTCTGAACACGCAAAGAATGCTGTTCTGCTACACGCTGTACCACTGGCAACAATTTTTGTAAGCGTTGTTTTGTCAGTGCGGACAAAAAGACAACCGGAGCATAGGTCATAAAGAGGAAATGATCCCGAATCTTCGTCTCGAATTCCTTCATCGTTTTATCCGTTTTCTCTACAACATCCCACTTGTTTACCACGAACAATGAAGCTTTACCCGCTTCATACGCATAACCGGCAATGTGCTTGTCCTGTTCAATAATGCCTTCTTGACCGTTGATAACAATCAGAACAACGTCCGCACGCTCAATAGCACGCATCGCACGCATTACGCTGTACTTCTCCGTCGTTTCATATACTTTACCGCGCTTCCGCATACCCGCCGTATCAATCAGCACGTAACGTTGCCCGTCTTTTTCAAAAGGAGTGTCAATTGCATCACGTGTTGTACCGGCTACATCACTCACAATAACACGTTCCTCACCCAGGATGGCGTTCACAAGTGAAGATTTACCCACATTAGGTCGGCCGATCAGAGCTACACGAATTACATCCTCATCGTATGTCTCTTCCTCAAGTTCAGGCAATTTCTCCACAATCGCATCAAGCAAGTCACCAATTCCCGTACCGTGACTGCCAGATACCCCGATCGGATCACCAAAACCGAAGCCATAAAACTCATAAATCAGCTCACTGCGCCCAATGTTATCCACTTTGTTCACGGCTACCACGATCGGTTTACCTGAGCGATAAAGCATCTCAGCAACTTCTTCGTCCGATTGCGTAATACCCGCCTTGGCATCACACATAAACACAATTACATCTGCTTCTTCAATCGCAAGCTCCGCCTGCATGCGAATGGATTTCATAATGACGTCTTCGCCGTCAATTTCGATACCACCCGTATCAATAATACTAAATGCTTTTCCGTTCCATTCACCGATTCCATAAATCCGGTCACGGGTAATGCCCGGCTTATCTTCCACAATGGCCAGTCTGTCGCCGATAATCCGATTGAAAATGGTGGATTTACCCACGTTTGGTCGGCCGACAATTGCCACAACTGGTCTTGCCATACATTCCACTCCTCCTGTCCATACTTACGTTACTCATCATAGCAAAAAAGCTATGGCTTGGCTAACGTTTCGTAACGAACCGAAACGATATTCTCGCAATAACAACAATCGGCGAACCCGCTGGGGCTCGCCGATCTTGCTTTTATTGTTCAGCAAAATATGCAGTATATAACTTAGAACCATGCATGTATAACTTATTTGAATTTGCTGAGTTTGTCACCAAACAGTTCGCCGAGCGTAGTGCTCATACCTTGATTGTTCAAGGAAACGTTCGGATTGTTGATTTCTTCACGTGGAGCGTTGTTTCTTGCTGGGCGCTCTGATTTTTGTGGTTGAGCAGGAGCTTCTTCTGTTTCTTTGATGCTCAAGCTTACACGTTGTTCAGCAGGGTTCATGTCCAAGATTTTCACTTGAACTTCTTGGCCCTCTTTCAGCACTTCATGTGGAGTACCGATGTGTTTATGGGAAATTTGTGAGATATGCACAAGACCCTCAACACCAGGAGCGATTTCAACAAATGCACCGAAATCAACCAGACGTTTTACAACACCTGTTACGATATCACTTGTGTTGAATTTGTCACCAGCTGTTTCCCAAGGACCTGGTTGAACAGCTTTCATGCTCAGGCTGATTTTACCTTTTTCAGGATCAACTTTCAGCACTTTAACATTTACTTTGTCGCCTTCGGACAATACATCGGATGGTTTGTCAACGTGAGTCCAAGCCAGCTCGGATACGTGTACCAAACCGTCAACTCCGCCTACATCAACGAAAGCACCGAATTGAGTCAAGCGTTGAACTGTACCTTCAATGACTTGACCTTCTTGCAAACCAGCCATTACTTGAACTTTGTTTGCTTCGAATTCTTGCTCCAGAACGTCTTTTTGGGAAAGGATCACTTTGTTGTTCTCACGATCGATCTCTTTCACTTTAACACGCAGTGTGCGACCTTTGTAGTCGCTGAAGTCTTCAACGAAATGACGCTCAACCATGGAAGCCGGGATAAATCCACGAACGCCCACGTCTGCAACCAAACCGCCTTTAACTACATCACCTACAACAACTTCGAACACGTCTTGGTCTTCAAAATGCTTTTGCAATTGCTCCCAAGCGTTCTCGCTGTCGATCGCACGTTTGGACAGAACGAGTTTTTCTTTCTCGTCGTCGATGCTAAGAACTTTAGCTTCAACTTCTTGTCCAACTTCTACTGCTTCAGACGCGCTGTCTACGTGAAGCGAAGACAGTTCACGAATTGGAATAACACCGTCATATTTATATCCAATACTTACATAAGCTTGGTTATCTTCCAATTTGACGATGGTTCCTTTTACAGTATCTCCTTTTTTCAAGGAAACGAATTGATCCAACTCATCTTGGGTTGCTTCTTGATTTTTCATTTCTTCCGACATGTCAAATACCCTCCTCAATTCAAAAACCCCATTATATTCAAACCTGCCTTGGCAGAGTTCAAAACACTTTCATGCAAATGCACTTCACATAGCATTCCTCAAAAATATGGAAACATGCACTCACAGTAGACCTGCCTTACTTACTAGGCTCGCCTGTTTTCACCATTTCGTTAATTTTGGACATGATTTTCTCGGTAGCTCTTTCCAAAGCATCTCCGGAAGTGTCTTCCTTGAACTCGTCCAAATTGACCGGTGCGCCATATACTACTTTCATCTTATGAAAAAGCTTGTAGTTGCCGATAATAGCAGTAGGGATTACAGTAGCACCGCTGCGGAGAGCAAAACTCGCTGCTCCTTTTTTACCAATTCCACCATCATTGTGACGGCTTCCCGCTGGGAAAATGCCAAGCACTTCACCACCACGCAAAATATTGAGTGAGGTTTTGATGGATTCTTTGCTGACGCCTCCTCGCTTTACAGGGAAGGCACCGACAGCCTTGATAATCGGCCCTAGCACCGGAACATCAAACAATTCGCTTTTAGCCATAAATCTCACTTGACGGCGAATTTTGATGCCAACGGTTGGCGGATCAAAGTTACTGATATGATTGGAGCATAAAAGTACACCGCCGTCTTTCGGGATATTTTCCCGTCCAACTGCCTCCAGGCGAAAAAGAATGGTATACATGATCCGCAGTACAGTCTTGCAAAAGGTGTAAATCATAGACCGCTCTCTCCTCTGACCATTGTGCAATAAGATACGATTTTGTCAACCACTTCATGGATATTCATCTTCGTTGTATCCAGGACAATCGCGTCCTCTGCACAACGAAGCGGGGAGACTTCCCTGTTCTCATCCAGTTTATCACGGGTTGCAATATCTCGCTCTAGTTGCTCCAACGTCAGCCCATCGGATGGTTCCAGTTCTTTGAAGCGGCGAAGTGCGCGCTCCTGCACACTGGCAGTCATAAAAATTTTCACTTCCGCATCGGGCAATACAGTCGTTCCGATATCGCGCCCATCCATGACGACGCCCTTGCGCAAAGCCATTTGCCGCTGAGTATCCACTAATTGTGTACGCAGCCCCTCGATTTGCGCATATCGAGACACGATTCCCGTTACTTCACGGGAGCGGATTTCCGAGGTAACATCCTCGCCATTACAGAACACTTTCTGTCCACCCCGATCCGGTTGTAAATCAATAACCAAATCTTGAGCTTCCTGAAGTACCTGAGTCATATCTTCCGGAGATATATCTTTCCGAAGCATATGCAAGGATACTGCACGGTACATTGCGCCTGTATCGACATAAATGTATCCGAGTTCCTCTGCAACCAAGCGGGCCACCGTGCTTTTTCCGGCACCAGCAGGTCCGTCAATTGCAACGTTCATCTTCCCGTCTTCTGATGTGTTCTGGCTAGCCAACGGGGCATTCCTCCTCAAACGATAAACCTCAATAAAAAAACAGGCATTGCCTGCATCGTGAAAATTATACCACACTCTACACATGGATGCAAAAACAGACAAATCAGCCATTCCGGTCTTTGCTGTTACTTTGCATATGAACCGGGGTACCTTCTAACCGGTCAATCGTTGTCATTATTTTCTTCAAATCCGGGACAAGCAGTAACAATTGACAGAGAATAACGAGGATCAGGAGCAAGCCAATGAATAGCAACGCTCTTCGTTCCAACCGTTTTGACATCATACAATAAATATGTTCAATTCTCCATGCATCAGAGCGTTTCTTCATAGCAACATTCTCCGTTTTTGCCTTACGTTGCCCAGTACAATACTGTTTTATGCCTGCACACGTCTACTTCATACGATAATCCAGTTGCCGTTCAAAACAAAATTTGATGACCTTCTGACGTTCTGAATCCGTAATCTGTGAAAATTTTAGCATACCTAACTCACGGCCCGATTCCAGCTTTTTAATGCGAACTACCTCGGCTTCGAATTGAACATGGTCAATTGACCCATTGCGATAAGGAACCAATAGCCAGCATTTCAACTTTTGTTCTTCCTGCACTTTGACATCAGGCTCGATGTATACGGACAATCCTCCGCCTCCGATGTCTTCAGTCAGCACGACCGCACGTGTAAGGTCTTCACATTGAATCGCCAATTCAAGACTGGCGTGAACGCGAAGGAAGCTACGGCGCTGAATTTTGGAAATCTCATCAGGAAGCGGTTTTCGAATGCGGACCAGACGAACGACATCTTCCTCGAACCCTGTTACGTAAGTATTAAAATAATGGCGGACTCCACTCTCGTTCATATACGATATGGACAATTCTTCTCCGAAAAAGAGTCTTTTTAAACGACTGTTCCCCTGCTGCATCGGAACTTCAATCAAAAAACTGTCATCATCGGTATCTGCGATACGCGATTTGTATTCCTTATGTTCCTCTTTTTCGTCAGCCGATGCGATCTGGATATACAACACTTCATTTATTTTAGGAAACAATCGGTTCACCGCCACTTATGTATTTATCTTTGTCTCTGCAAGGACTATTATACCATGACCTTTCTCACATGGAACAAGAAAAAACAGACCATTGAAATGGTCTGTTTTCGCATGATTAATTTTGAGAATACACATTCTGCTAAACGCTTTTAGGAGGTTGCATTCACTGGCTTAATCTCTTCAACCGCCTCTTCCATTCCTGTATCGGCATTAATGTAAATTCGGTAACGCGAACCGTTGATTCGTCCCCCGAATTCATAACAAAGCACTTCTTTGCTGTATTCATTCTCGATCAACGATTTGCGAACATAATTTTCTTTGAAATCTGAATTCAGTTTTTTGCGAGCCTGATCAGCCGTAAGCTTTGCTTTTGGAATCTGACGTTTGTCGTTATGCTCATATACATAGTCGCTTGCCTGAAAACCGGTGACTTCCCCCGTATCCAGACCTACACGTACAGACATTTTTTCTGGATAAATCAACGTATCTCCTTGCTTGTGCACATACGTGAGGTTCGCCAAATTACCGAACTCATCGTAGTTGACAGCTTTCATATCCTTATATCCTTTATTGACAAGAAACTGATCCGCTTGTTTCATTGCCTCTTGACGGGACACTTTTTTAGCTCCAACCGTTCTGGTGTCACTGTACGAGATAAGCTTCCCACCGTTGCGTGTGAAATCCATCATCAGTTTCCCGTTTCTGGCATGCTGGATGGTGGCGGTATATGATTCCCAGTCCGTCCCTTTGCCGTTCTCCTGAACCTGAATCTTACCACTTTCCACATTCGAGAATTTGGCGGCCTTCTCCTGGATCTGCTCTCTGGAAACAGGCATTCCGCCAAGCTTCTTCACAGAGCGTTTGGTAAACATATTAGAGACGGAAGGGCCCCAATCCAGCTCCGGGTAGTCTTTTACTTTTTTATTTACGGTCCGGAAACCGTCCACGATGGAATTATCGTTTGTCTGCTCCTGAGTTGCCATAACGGTTTCAGCATCCATCCAGCGCAAACGATCAGCTAATACTTTCTGTTGAACTTCCTTCAGACTATTTTTAATCTCCGAAGAATTTTGATACAGTGTCTTTAAATTACCCATTTCCTTCTTACTGAGTGGCTCATTTGTCAGGTCACGCATGGATGCCTGATACGCAAATTTCGAGATACGCGAGAGGAACTCCTCAGTCTCATTGAAGGGAAGCATGCCGAGCGGCAGTTGATTAATTTCATTCTGAGCTTCGCTAGTAAGCCTCCACACATTCATCAACCCTTTGCGATGCATCCCCTGTGAACTTGAATGTACAGCAAGCGTGTTCCCAATCTCCGAATGTAATTTATCCATATGGAATGATAGGTCGTGAAATGCACGCTGATATTGATTTTCCGCCTTGATCAGTATCGCATTCTTCTCCTGATTCTCCTGATAACCCCACACGAGTGCGCCGATCAGGAGAACTGCAAATATCGGAAACATGACTGAACTTAATCGTTTATACACGGTAGATTCTCCTTTCTTCTAGGGTGTGTCTGAAAACAATGGAGGAAGCAGATTTTGCCGAATTTTCGTTCCAAGCCAGGAAGTTTACCGCAGGCGTGCCGGGGCACGTCAAGGGAAAGTGACGCAGCAGGGAGCGAAAAGGTGGTAAAAGATGCACTTCAGTGGATTTCAAGACACGCCTTGATCACTGCCTTTATTGTGGGTCGAAGAAAGTCCTCTTATGCATGCGATTTCCAGCCGGAACGAAATTTGCCTTTAACGAATGAAGCTAAGACTTTTTTGAGTAAGGCTTGTTGACTTCACTTTAATCGAACATATAGCCGACTAGTGCAACATATAGCTCGTCGCCATGCCCTCTTCTTCAATGTCAAATTGATCCTTGTTATCACAAAGGCACTGTTTAAACCCAGTATCAATGCGCCCACGTTCTTTCTTGCCTCTTAACGTGAAACGTTCACCACATTGTTTGCATCTAATTTTAATCTTGATTCTTGTCATTGGATATCCCCGTTTCATATCGTCGTACCCTTGTTTTCTAGAACACAAAAAAGACACACCAGGGTCTGCGTTTTAAACGCTTTATGTCCACCAGTGTGTCCGTATTTTTATAATTTAATCTCATCCCTCTCGTTTCACGAAGCGAAAAGGAGAACGGTTGTTAGCCCGTGTAATCTTGCCTATTGCTCCATACCACAGACCCGCCATCAGAGGCGCGATGAACCACAGCCAGTGATTCACCATCATATTCATAATAACATCATACAATGCGTGCCAGAAAAACGGAAGAATCAGAGACAGACTGAGATACCACCGTTTCTTCTTCGTATCATCAATGAATTTGGCTTTGCCCATGTAATATCCCATAATAACGGCAAACATCGCATGACCTGATACAGGCAGGAGGGCCCTTAGAAACATACCTGATACGGAGGCATTGCCTGCAAATGCGTACAGCACATTTTCCACTGTAGCGAAGCCCAATGATACCGCAACGGAATATAAAATTCCGTCATATGGCTCGTCAAATTCGGTGTGATTATAGATAATGTGGTAGATCACAAACCATTTAACAAACTCCTCAACTCCGCCCGAGATTACGATGGATTCGAGAAGGGGACTATCTCCAAGCCACAACATCATGCCTCGCTGAATAATCATCACGGGCAGAACGATCAGAATCCCCATGAGAAATACTCTCAGAACCATGTGAAGTGGTTCATAATCATACCGGTCTTTAAGATAAAAGTATGTTAACAAGGCGAGACCCGGAGCAACTGCTGCAGCTAGAAGCGATAACAAAAGCACCGAAATTCCCTCCCCTGAATAGTGACGCGATGATAACGATGTTTAATCCTGACGTTTGAAGTGTGTGCAGATGACATCAATCGCTTGTTCAGGAATAACGACCTTTCCATACTCCTCCATAACAGCTGGAGTGACCGAAGAACCTTCTCCAAATTCAGCCAGCAAAGCAATCAATGCGGCATGTTTGGCGGTGTCTACATCATCCGGTTCAAAATGTAAGAACCATTTATTTTTATAAGAATACAGTTTCCCCGCATCCGTAACATGTTGACGTAACATATGGGCAGCTTCAATCAGCACCTCAAAATCCTTAAATGCGTATACGATGGAGTCACTTTGCTCCAGTGTAACTTCCATTTCATATACTTCTTCAGGAAGATCATCTTCATGACCTGAACCATATTGTTGCGGATCATATTTTCCACGAGTAACAATGACAACCATCCCTTGAGCGGGAAGTGCGAATACTTCAACAGCCAGCGGACCTGTAGCATCAAAGCCAAGTTCAGAATAAGCCTGGTCCATCATTTCAGTGAACAGTTCATGTACCTTCGGTAATTCCTGCCACATATCTTCTTTTTGTATTCCGCGCTCGCTCAGATCGTCAAAGGTCAGGAAAATCCGTATCTTATCGTGACTTAGTCGTTCTATTTTCATACAGGATCTCCCCTTTATAAGCAAGTCTTATAACAGATTATGAAGCACAAAACAATATGTGCTGAAAATAAATCTATGTAGTTATGTTATCATTTTATACCTATAAATGCACGCAGTAAAATCAACAAAAAAAAGAATCAATCCACATCAAATCAAGACTGTGGATGATTCTTAATGGATGTTACGGGTTACAAACCCGGTACTGATGTATTGGTTTGACTTAAAATCTGCTCTACTTCATGTTTAACATCCGGGTTCGTCCGAATAAAATCTTTAAGCATATTCATGTTTTCTTCTTTTTCTTTTGGTGAGATCACTCTGCTGGTTTTTGATGCCGACTTGTGCGGTTCACCATGATGATCCGGTTTGCTACTGAAGCTATCCATGCCTGGAAAAGTCATTTCCATCATTTTATGTCTGGCCTGGTCAACCATGTTTCGAGATGAACCTGAAGACAACATGGGCATTCTGCCCTTAGCTAACCAAGAACTGGCTGCAACACCAACGACTATACCCCAGAAAAAGGATGACGCCTTCATTACACCAACCTCCTTTAAGTGTTAAAATCAAAAGTAGTGTTTGCTGTAGAAGACAATCTCATTCCGCATAAATACAGGAAAGTGAGCTGAGAAAATGTTGAAACGCGCCACCTCGCTGTTACTCATAACCAGCATATTGCTATCTGCATGCAGTGCACAAAATCAATCTGCATCTGATGCCAAGGATATGAAAGACGATACTGCTGTCATTCTTACGGAGAAAAAAACCGAAGAAAACCCAAGCGCAGAATCCCAGATTGAAAATAACGAGACAGATACTGAAATTCATCCTAAAACAGACACAAATATAACTGGTACTAAGCCAAAAATTCCATCCACGGACGGAACCTCAAGGGAAGTGCTCGTTAAAAAGACGTATCATATGAATTCGAGTTATGTTATTAAACCTAATGATGAATCCAGCCCTGCTAAAGTGGTCTTGTTAACCTTTGACGACGGACCAAAGGACGAAAAGATGATTAATTCACTTATGGATACTTTGGATAAACATCACGCCAAAGCCATATTCTTTGTAAATGGAGACCGTGTCAAACGTCAGCCGAAGTTGTTGAAAATGATTCATGACCGAAAACAGATCATCGGTAACCACGCTTGGGATCATGAAGATTTGAAGAAAATGTCAAGTTCAGAAGCTAAGAAACAGGTCACCGACGTTCAACAAATTGTGAAAGACATCACCGGGGAAAAACCTCAGTTTTTCAGACCCCCTTTTGGCTCCGGAAATGATGCATTGAAAGATGCCGTCAAAGAAGAGGGAATGTTGTATATGACATGGTCCAACGGCTCACTGGACTGGGATAAGAGCACTAAAAACAGACCTGACAAAGTGATCCAGAATGTCCTGGATCAGCTTCACCCTGGAAGTAATATTCTGATGCATGAATTACCTTGGACGGTCGATGCTCTGGACGAGTTGTTAACGTCGCTTGAGAAGAAGGGTTATTCCTTTGTTGATCCACGCGCGATCGAATTGCAGTCCCGAAAATAGATGCCAATGCTAGGGCTACTGCACCACTGCGAGAAAAATGTAATGTGCGACAAACAGCCCTGATCTTATTGATCAGGGCTATTTGTTGCAGGAACACGTAAAGTGATGAGATGTATCTCTGCGGGACAACCTAACCTGAAGGGAAGATGGTTTGTACCAAATCCCCGGCTTACAAGCAATTTTCCTGAACGAATATCTTCATCGCTACGTTTCAAGGAAAACCAGCCGCTCTTTACAGCCCGATAAGCCTTACTTAGCAATACAGGTCCTAACAATGGAACAACGATTTGTCCTCCATGGGTATGTCCACTCAGTATCAGATCTACATCAATGTCTAACCGCAATACTTCCAAAGGATCGTGAACTAATACGATTGTGGAGCAGCCATCCTTCGTATTTCGCAACAATTTCTCTGCCTGTTTCGAACGATAATCTAATCCGACCAATCGGACGTGTTCCGTTCCTTTTTGCAAGTATACATCCTGATCTTGAAGGAGCTGCACGCTCGAATCATCCAAAAGTCTAGATAAATGAGTCACGCCTGCTTTTTTGTCATGATTTCCATAAACGGTATAGGTTGGAGCCAAACTCGACAAAAGCTTCATATTTTGTCTGACAATCGACCAGGATATTCCCTCTTCAGCTATATCGCCCCCGATGAGTACCCAATCGGCTTTCCCCTTCAACTGCTCAACTTCTTTTGTTTTCAACAATCGTGAATGGGTATCTGATAAAAAAATAATCCTCGCTCCGTTGAAAGAGGCTGGTAGATGCACAAGTTCGACTTCGTCCTCTGTAATCACAGTTGTATGAGCCTCTCGCCACATATGAAAAAGAAGTAATAAAGCTACCACTAATGTGAGAAAGGATAAACTGACTAATATTACCACGGTAATGGGAGGAAGGTGTTCAAAGGAGGAGCTCCCTTAATCCCCCACCATACCAGACCAACGGTTAACATTATGAAAATAAAAATAAGTGAATTGACAAATCTTTTGCTCAATCTCAAACGTCGTGAAGGATGAAGTTCAGTTCGAGTGGGTAAAGAACCCGCTTCGGAAACTGAGCTTTCCTTCTGGTTTGCCGTTTTCTTAGAGCGACTAGGCGCTCGTTCCGGTAATACCGGACTTTCCAGTGCGGATGCACTCGACCCACGTTGTGATCTTGGTAAAGAAATTGAAGTAATTGGTGGAAGCCCCACTGTTTCGGTAGCAACTGCCGTTTCAGCAACGAAACTTGTCTGTGAAGCTGAGTTCCGCCCGGTTTTCTCTTTATTGTCCGAGCGACGCTGACGTTGGCTGCCATATGTTTTCACCCTGCTTAATGGCTGACTCATGATCCCCTCCGAAAACGTATCGCTAATCCAGATACTAGGTCAATGATAAAATGACACAGAATCGGTGCCCATAATGTGCCTGATTGCAAATAAATATAGCCCAATCCATAGCTCGACACAAACACCCATCCTGTAGGAATCCAGTGGCGCAGATAGCGAATATGAATAACTGCAAATAAGATACTTGTCCAGTATGGACCAATTGCATGTTGAATTGCGCCGCGGAAAAGCAACTCCTCACATACAGCCACCAAGGCTGCTATACATACAATATGCCAGATTGGACGTCCGCGAAACAACAGCTCGTTAATGCCACCATCATCCATACTTTCCTGAGGTATGACATAGGACAGTACCAAATCCATGACTAGCATAATCGCAGCGAGCCCAAGACCCCACCATAAAAACTGAAGATGATCAGGCAAGGCCAGAACTTCGAATAGATCCCTTTTCTGCAACAAAATCCATACGATCCCTACGATTAAAGTTAGCCCTTGGGTAAAGTAAAGGTTGATCAAGAGCAGACGTTCTGTTAATTGCTGCGGCTCGGCCTTCTGAATTTTAAACTTCGGAAATTTCTTTTTTTTCATTGCATGCGTCTGTCCTCTTAAGTTATTTGATAAAAATTTCATTGACCAATCCGATAGTATACTAAATGATAGCCAAAAAACCAATCCGGTTCAAGACCTGTCCCAAGTCCCGGTTGATCACATCAAAACGTTACTTCATTAATGCAGTGAACTTTCTTTCACGAAACAGTATGTTTAAAGCATTTAAATCTCAATAAAAATAATTCTAAGTAGATAGATTACACTCTCTGAAGGTCCGGAAATCACGGCCTCCAACCTTAAGAATTAAAACATTTAAGCCTATTGACATGCTCATGTAAGCCATGATACATTATGAAAAATTAGTTACGTCAAACACGATGATGGAAAAAAGACGTTGCTTTGTCTTTCAGAGAGCCGATGGTTGGTGTAAATCGGTGGCAGGCAGATGATCTTGAGCGCTCCTGAGTTATTGCATTGAAATTGGAGTAGGTGCAATCGGTTTAGACCCGTTATCCTCTTCGGTCTTCATTGACCGCTAAGACTGTCGTTGCGAAACGGCGGTGAATTAGGGTGGTACCACGACAACTCTCGTCCCTTATTGCGCAAGCAGTATGTGGATTGAGAGTTTTTTTGATTGTTTTTGATAAAAGAATCCTGTGGAATCACCCTGTTAGTTTACCCTACTCCTCTGCTACGACACCGCGTTGTTGGAGGGAAGAATCACTTTGGTTTTAAGGAACGTCTCCTGCCGGAGAACAAACCTTGACGATTATAGATATACAAACCTAAGGAGGAAGAAACCATGTACAAAGTGTTAGTGTCAGATCCAATCAGTGATCTGGGAATTCAGCAGCTGGTCGATGCAAGTGATGTCGTTGTCGAGAAGAAAACCGGACTTAGTGAAGATGAGCTTGTTGCCATTATCGGAGATTATGATGCCCTACTCGTTCGTAGCCAGACCCGTGTTACTGAACGTATTATGACGGCTGGCACCAATCTTAAAGTGATTGGACGCGCAGGAGTTGGCGTAGATAATATTGAACTGGAACCTGCTACACAACGCGGTATCATTGTCATTAATGCACCTGACGGTAATACCATTACGACTTGTGAGCACACTTTTGCCATGATGATGGCACTGGCACGACACATTCCGCAGGCATATGCCAAAACGATTCAAGGTACATGGGATCGTAAAACGTTCCTCGGTGTGGAGTTAAGAAATAAAACACTCGGTGTACTCGGTATGGGAAGAATCGGTAGCGAAGTAGCCAAACGTGCAAAAGCATTCGGAATGGACATTCTCGCTTATGACCCGTTCCTCACAGAGGAGCGTGCCGAGAAACTGCAAGTCAAGCTGGCAAGTGTTGATGATATTATCCGTAATGCGGATTTTATGACTGTACACACTCCACTCACCCCAGAAACACGTCATATGATTTCCCGTCCGCAGTTCGAAGTCATGAAAAAAGGCATGCGTATTATTAACTGTGCACGCGGCGGTGTAGTTGACGAAATGGCGCTTGTAGAAGCGATTGATGAAGGAATTGTTGCTGGAGCAGCATTCGACGTATTTGAAAGTGAACCACCTGCAGCAGATCATCCATTCCTGAATCATCCAAGCATTATCGTTACACCTCACTTGGGTGCATCAACCGTAGAGGCTCAGGAGAACGTAGCGATTGACGTATCTGAACAAGTTCTTCACATACTTCGCAATGAACCATTTAAAAATGCGGTTAATATGCCAGCTGTCGCACCTACCGTTATGAACAAACTGCAACCATACTTTAAATTGGGTGAAACGCTAGGTAGTTTTGCAGCACAAATCACTCAAAATGCAGTACAAGAGATTCGGATTGACTACGCGGGTGATCTGTCAGAAGTGGATACATCACCGCTCACACGTTATATAGTGAAAGGAATTCTGGCAAGACATCTGGGCGGAGAAGCCAATATTGTCAACTCCATGCACTTGGCCAAAATTCGTGATCTGAATGTTGTTGTGAGCCAAACCTCTGCTACAAAGGGATTCACAAACCTAATTACCGTAACACTCGTAACAACACAAGATGCTGAAGAACGCCGCGTGGCAGGTACGCTTCTTGCAGGATACGGCGAACGGATTGTTCGTCTTGATAAATTCCCTGTAGATATTGCACCGGAAAGCCATCAAATTTTGATCTCGCACAACGATAAACCGGGTATCATTGGACGTGTAGGTACTTTGCTTGGTCAAAATGACGTAAACATCGCATCCATGCAGGTTGGACGTAAAATTATCGGTGGTGCTGCGATCATGATTCTCACCGTTGATAAAGAAGTGCCAAAAGATGTGTTGGTTCAGCTTACATCTCTGCCTGAATTAAATACAGCTGTTGAGATTGTGCTCGGTTAACGGCATCATCAATACTTTGAAAAAGACGACGAGACCCACTAAGGATCTCGTCTTTTTTTGTACAAATGCATATTCGGATTTAACTTAATTGAATAATGGTCAATGTTGCACCTGGAGGCGAGAGGACGGCTGCGCCGGCGAGACCAAACAATTGGAGCTGGATTGAAGATCCCGCTGTTACAGTAACAATAAACTCCGACTGTAATTGATTAAGTGAGAGTGTTGGCGATACCACGCTCGCCGAAATAGCTGTCCCGTTAAGCAACACGCGAGATTGTATTGCCAACGCAGCAGTCAGATTGATTCGATAAGAGATAAAATAGCGACCGGCATTAGCCAGTGTAAAGGTATCACTTGTACCGTTGACAGTTATACCCGTGCCAAAATTCTGGTTGCTTGGTAATGCTATAAGAGTACCGCCCAAAATAACAACAATTGTACCGTTAATGTTCTCAGCAAATGCTGAGTTAGCAGTTACCGAAGTTCCTGTTACTCCGGTGGCTCCAGTCACACCCGTCGCTCCTGTTGCACCTGTAATACTTGCGCCGGTGGCGCCGGTTACTCCGGCTATACCCGTTGCACCAGTCACCCCGGTTTCACCCGTCGTTCCCGTTACTCCCGTGGCTCCTGTTGCACCCGTAATGCTTGCACCGGTGGCGCCGGTTACTCCGGCTATACCCGTTGCACCAGTCACCCCGGTTTCACCCGTCGTTCCCGTTACTCCCGTGGCTCCTGTTGCACCCGTAATGCTTGCACCGGTGGCCCCGGTTATTCCGGCTATACCCGTCGCTCCGGTCACCCCGGTTTCACCCGTCGTTCCCGCTACTCCTGTGGCTCCTGTTGCACCCGTAATGCTTGCACCGGTGGCCCCGGTTATTCCGGCTATACCCGTCGCTCCGGTCACCCCGGTTTCACCCGTCGTTCCCGTTACTCCTGTGGCTCCTGTTGCACCCGTAATGCTTGCGCCGGTTGCTCCAGTCACTCCGACGATACCCGTTGCACCAGTCACCCCGGTTTCACCCGTCGTTCCCGCTACTCCTGTGGCTCCTGTTGCACCCGTAATGCTTTCGCCGGTGGCTCCGGTCACTCCGGCGATACCCGTTGCACCAGTCACCCCGGTTTCACCCGTCGTTCCCGCTACTCCTGTGGCTCCTGTTGCACCCGTAATGCTTTCGCCGGTGGCTCCGGTCACTCCGGCGGTACCCGTGGCACCCGTTATTCCTGTTTCCCCAGTTACACCTGTCGCCCCTGCACTTGCAATCAAGGTGTAATCCGGCGAGGTGCCCGGCGTGCCCGTTGGCGAGGCCACATTCGTGATGTACGTGCTGCCATTGAACGTCACCACTTGACCGGCTGGATACGTCGGCGCTACTGCTGGATCAAACGCCACGATTCCGCTTAATCCTACACCCGTGGCCCCCGTTGTACCCGTAATACTTGCACCAGTTGCTCCAGTGACTCCTTCTATGCCCGTTGCTCCCGTAGCTCCAGTCACTCCAGCAATACCGGTCGCGCCCGTTATTCCCGTTCCCCCAGTTACACCGGTCAACCCGGCACTTGCAATCAAGGTATAATCCGGCGAGGTGCCCGGCGTGCCCGTTGGGGAAGCCACATTCGTGATGTACGTACTACCGTTAAACGTCACCACTTGACCGGCTGGATACGTCGGGGCTACTGCTGGATCAAACGCCACAATGCCACTTAGCCCTACGCCGGTGGCCCCCGTTGCACCCGTAATGCTTGCGCCAGTTGCTCCGGTCACTCCAGCAATACCGGTCGCGCCCGTTATTCCCGTTCCCCCAGTTACACCGGTCAACCCGGCACTTGCAATCAAGGTATAATCCGGCGAGGTGCCCGGCGTGCCCGTTGGCGAGGCCACATTCGTGATATACGTGCTGCCATTGAACGTCACCACTTGACCGGCTGGATACGTCGGCGCTACTGCTGGATCAAACGCCACGATTCCGCTTAATCCTACACCCGTGGCCCCCGTTGCACCCGTAATGCTTGCGCCGGTTGCTCCGGTCAATCCAGCAATACCGGTCGCACCCGTTATTCCTGTTTCCCCAGTTACACCTGTCGCCCCAGCAATTGCTAATAACGTATAATCCGGCGAGGTACCCGGCGTGCCCGTTGGGGAAGCCACATTCGTGATATACGTACTGCCATTGAACGTCACCACTTGACCGGCTGGATACGTCGGCGCTACTGCTGGGTCAAATGCCACAATGCCACTTAACCCTACGCCGGTGGCCCCCGTTGCACCCGTAATGCTTGCGCCGGTTGCTCCAGTCTCTCCGGCAATACCGGTCGCACCAGTTACACCAGTGCCTCCTGTGACTCCTGCACTTGCTAGTAACGTATAGTCTGGCGAGGTGCCCGGCGTGCCTGTGGGCGAAGCCACATTCGTGATGTACGTACTACCGTTAAACGTCACCACTTGACCGGCTGGATACGTCGGAGCTACTGCTGGGTCAAATGCCACAATGCCACTTAACCCTACGCCGGTGGCCCCCGTTGCACCCGTAATGCTTGCGCCAGTTGCTCCGGTCTCTCCAGCAATACCGGTCGCGCCAGTTATGCCCGTTCCCCCAGTTACACCTGTCGTCCCGGCACTTGCAATCAAGGTATAATCCGGCGAGGTGCCCGGCGTGCCCGTTGGGGAAGCCACATTCGTGATATACGTACTGCCATTGAATGTCACCACTTGACCGGCTGGATACGTCGGGGCTACTGCTGGATCAAACGCCACGATTCCGCTTAATCCTACACCCGTGGCCCCCGTTGCGCCCGTAATGCTTGCGCCGGTTGCTCCAGTCTCTCCGGCAATACCGGTCGCACCAGTTACACCAGTGCCTCCTGTGACTCCTGCACTTGCTAGTAACGTATAGTCTGGCGAGGTGCCCGGCGTGCCTGTGGGCGAAGCCACATTCGTGATATACGTGCTGCCCTCAAACGTCACCACTTGACCGGCTGGATACGTTGGCGCTACTGCTGGGTCAAATGCCACAATGCCACTTAACCCTACACCCGTGGCTCCTGTTGCACCTGTAATGCTTGCACCAGTTGCTCCAGTCTCTCCTGCTGTACCCGTTGTGCCAGTCACCCCGGTTTCACCCGTCGCTCCCGTTACTCCCGTGGTTCCCGTCAGTCCAGCAATACCGGTCGCACCTGTTATTCCTGTTTCCCCAGTTACACCCGTTACACCAGTAGCCCCTGCACTTGCTAGTAACGTATAGTCTGGCGAGGTGCCTGGCGTGCCCGTTGGCGAGGCCACATTGGTGACGTACGTGCTACCATTGAACGTCACCACTTGACCGGCTGGATACGTTGGGGCTACTGCTGGGTCAAACGCGACGATTCCACTTAATCCTACACCCGTCGCTCCAGTTGCACCAGTAATTCCTCTCGATCCTGTAGCTCCTGTTGGTCCTGCTCCAGCAAGTAATGTATATTCTGGTGAACTTCCAGGTGTACCCGTTGGTGAAGCCACGTTGGTGATATACGTACTACCATTGAACGTCACCACTTGGCCTGATGAATATGTTGGCGCAACAGCCGGATCAAATGGTATAACTCCCTCTAAACCTATACCTGTTGCTCCGGTTGAGCCTGCTCCAGCAAGCAACGAATAGTCTGGTGAACTTCCAGGTGTACCCGTTGGCGCGGCGACATTCGTAATATATGTGCTACCATTAGACGTTACAATCTGATCTGCTGGATATGTTGGCGCTTGAGCAGGATCGAATGGTACAATCCCAGTGAGCCCCACACCTGTAGCGCCGGTAGCCCCCGTCGGTCCTGCACCAGCGATTAATGCATAATCAGGTGAACTTCCAGGCGTGCCTGTCGGTGAAGCGACATTGGTAATATACGTACTACCATTGAACGTCACCACTTGGCCTGATGAATACGTTGGCGCTTGAGCTGGGTCAAAGGTGATAGCACCGTTAAGGCCCACCCCAGTAGCTCCTGTCACTCCTGATGCAGCGATCAATGTATAGTCCGAAGATGTACCCGGTGTCCCTGTCGGACCTGCTACACTGGCAATATAAGTACTGCCATTATAAGTAACCACTTGACCTGCAGCATATCCCGGCGCAAGAGCAGCATCAAAAGGAATAGCTCCAGAAAGTCCTACACCTGTAACCCCAGTTGCACCTGTAGAACCGGCGGCAAGCAAGAGCGTGTAATCAGGTGAACTTCCAGGTAAACCCACCGGGCCATTTACGTTAGCCACAAAAAGACTTCCATCATAACTAACTACCTGGCCTTGCGCATAAGTTGATCCAGCTGCAGGATTAAACGTTGTAATATTGTTTAACCCTACACCTGGAATTCCTGTCGCTCCTTGTGGTCCTTGTGGACCCTGCGGGCCTATAGGGCCGACAGCACCCGCAGCACCCACAGAACCAGTTGGCCCTGCTGCACCTGTTGGACCAGTAGCTCCTCTCAATCCAGGAACTCCAGGGACCCCTGGTACGCCTGGAACACCGGGAGGACCTGCAGCACCTGTAATCCCCCCCGTACCGAAAGTCGTTGTGGCTCTGCTTAACGAGATAGATATGGAACGAATTAATCCGACTAACCGATCTTTTACTTCGGGAGGTACCTCCAAAAGCAATGTTAAACTTAACAAGTCATCCAACAGATTTTGCAAATTCCCTGCGAGATTAATTAAAGCAACAGGAATGACTTCAGAAGAAGCAATGGTCAGTTCTAATACAGCTTGAAGCTCCGCTTTTACCCCAGCTCGGAACTCAGATTCATTAACAAAAGTAAGTAACTGACGTAATCCGTTCTGCAACGCAAGTATATTTGATGCACTCGGCTGACTAATTGCACTGGGAATGGTTACAGCAAGAGAACGAAGAATCGACTCATATTGCTCAAGTTCACTAGCTGTTATGGGTATAAACGGCGAACCTGCCCGGAATGATCTCCCTTCCAAAAACGCTTTAATATTTACTCTTTTACGTCCATCGGACATACTTTAATCAATCCTCCTTAGACATCTTATTTTTCAATCTTATGAAGGAGGTGTTCAAAAATTATCTTGGACATTTTTTTGCGGACAAAAAAGGATACGACCTTGTTCCACGTTGAACAAGATTAAACGGAATACTTCAACAAAAAAACACCCTCTATCAGAGGGTGTTTCGGCACATTTTGTTTAAAATCAACCTATTTCGAAGATTCTACCGGAAATTGTAATATAAACTCCGTTCCTTCACCAAGCACACTATTGACATGAATCGTGCCCTGATGAGCATCTACGATGTTTTTTACGATCGCCAAGCCAAGCCCGGTTCCCACACTTTCTCCCCGAACGCGAGCTTTATCCGCTTTATAAAAACGTTCAAAAATAAAAGGCAGGTCTGATGTAGGAATACCCACACCCTGATCTTTTACACTCACTCTGGCAAAAGGAGCACGCAAGTTAGTAACAAGCTCAGCAGAAATTTTCACACTTTTACCAACAGGTGTATGTCTGAATGCATTATCCAGTAAATTCGTGAATACTTGCTCCAGCCTGTCTTCATCTGCTTGTTGAAGTGAGATCATCTGCTGTTTGCATTCGAATTGAAGTTGAATCCCCTGTTCCTTCGAACGCACCATAAATTTGCGATAAATACGTTCGAGAAGTTCACCGAGTTCAACTTCCTTCATGTTCATGTCAGTATGCCCTGCATCCATACGGGCCAGATCAAGTAAATCCTTGACCAGTCTACCCATCCGCAGTGACTCATCGTGAATGACCTGAATCAGTTCTTCACTCTCTTCGGGCGATGTTGCCATCCCGTCAAGTAAAGCCTCGCTGTATCCCTGCATCATTGATAACGGTGTACGAATTTCATGAGATACATTAGCAACGAAGTCCCGGCGCATCTTCTCCATCTTCACTTCTTCGGTAACATCTCTCAAGACAGCCACCGCACCCCGTACCACACTATCTGCATACAAAGGGGCCATTTGAACAGACCATACTCCTTGTTGCACATGAACATTGGAACTCTGGTCCCCACCTTGCTCCATCACCAGTCTGAATAAGGTTACAAGCGGTTCGGGAACATCACGGGACGGGTTTGCAGAAGGATGACCATCCAAACCCTCATCCTCCTGAGCCCAGTCTAGAGCATACCAGGCCTGCATAATTTTCTCACCAAGCGGATTCGTCAAAATGACCTTGCCTTCACCATCAAAAGTAATCACGGCATCCGTCATGCTTCGCAGCACGCTCGCCAAATGTTCCTTCTCATGATTCAAATTTCGAATGGTATCTTCCAGTTGAACAGCCATGTGATTAAATGTATTTGCAAGTTCACCTATTTCATCATTGGTACGGAGAGAAAGTCTCGTGCCATAGTTCCCTTTACGGATGGCATTAGCTGCCTGAATTAATTGTTGCATAGGCTGTGTAATTTTGGTGAACAGAAATAATGCAAAAAACGTTGTTAGACTGAATCCAACAATGCAAATATAAGTAAACAGCCTTTTGATGTCCCTTGATTCTGACTCAGCAAAGTTGGTATCGATATAGGGTAACAGAAAGAGCCCTAGCGCAATCAGCACACAGCCCACAAGGCATATAATTGTGATCCATAACTTTCCAACCAGTGATCTCCAGAAAGCAAAGTTATTTCGGTACTTCCAGTTTATAACCGACACCCCACACGGTTGTTATCATCGCTGCCGATTCAGGTGATACCTTGTTCAGCTTCTCGCGAAGACGCTTCACATGGGTATCTACGGTACGAAGATCACCGAAAAATTCGTAGTTCCATACATCCTTAAGCAATTCTTCTCTGGAGAAAACCTTATCTGGCGATGTTGCAAGGTAATGCAACAACTCATATTCTTTAGGTGTCAAACTGATCTCTTCACCACCCGCAGTCACGCGGTGTGCATCATGCTCAATAACAAGATGTGGAAATACAATATTGTTGCTTGAATTGCTCTCCTTCGAAAGATACGCTGTTGCAGAAGAGCGGCGCAGAATAGCCTTCACCCGATAAATCACTTCACGCGGGCTGAATGGCTTTACCACATAATCATCTGCCCCTACTTCAAAACCTTGTACACGGTTAATCTCTTCCCCTTTTGCGGTAAGCATTAATACAGGGGTAGATTTGACCTGACGAAGCCGAGTGCATACCTCAACACCATCCATACCTGGTAGCATAACATCCAGCAAAATCAGGCCGTAATCTCCGGCCGTTGCTTTACGAAGCGCTGTTTCGCCATCCTCTGCTTCATCAATTTCGTAACCTTCTTTTTCAAGATACATTTTAAGTAGCCTGCGGATTCTTTCTTCATCATCCACAACCAAAATACGATTCTCATGTTCTGACATGCCCACTCAAGCCCCTTTACAATAACTCCTCATCACTTCTATTATGTTCGATCTTGCGAACAATATTTGAATACCCGTTTTACTGGAACGGGTATATCATGAATTACCGTTGTTTTGCCACTACTTTTAACTGACTTTACTAGTCTGCTCCAGCATAGGAATGCAATCCTGCAATGATCAGATTTACACCAACCAGTGTAAACATAACAACCAGGAAACCGAGCACAGCAAGCCAAGCGGACTTCTGTCCCTGCCATCCTTTGGATAAACGCAAGTGCAAATACACACTATAATACAGCCAAGTGATCAGTGCCCACACTTCTTTAGGGTCCCAGCCCCAGAAACGACTCCAGGCAATTTGTGCCCAGATCATAGCAAAGATCAGAGCTCCCAGCGTAAAAATAGGGAATCCAATCGCAATAGCGCGATAACTGATCTCATCAAGGTCATCCGCGTCAATTCCGTTCATCATCGGCTGTAACGCTTGTCCAAGCGGTCTGCGTACAATTAAACGAATGATTCCATATAAAATCAGACCCGTAATGATTGACCAGATGACTGTATTCAGCTTACGTCCTGCATTCACGCCATTCATCCATGAAGGCGTCTCAAGCAACGGCTCCTTCATTCCAAGGAACGGTTTCAAGCTCTCCACTTCACTATTATATGGAGCAAAAATAGGAGGCATGCGATAAATCACTTTCTCTATTGTACTATTTTCTTCTCCCTTTGTGTCAATGGTGACTGTTTTCTGTACAAAAACGGCCTCATAACCGGATGCACGGAAGGCAAACACGGTTCCAATAAATCCGATCACCACAACGATGGTAATGAGCGTAAACTCCACCCAGCCGCGCTGACGACGAGAAGATTTGTCTTTTCCACTAAAATCAACGGTACGAAGCAGATACATAAATCCCGCAGCAAAACCTACTGCAAAAAACGCTTCACCCAAAGCAGCCAGCGTAACGTGGATCTTCAACCAAATTGATTGTAATGCGGGAATCAATGGCTGAACTTCCTGCGGAAATACGGCTGCATATGCCATAATGATAATCGTGAGCGGAAGTGCAAACAAGCCCAGCAGAGATTTGCGGTAAATTGCGTACACAACGATAAACGCTACCATAATCATCATGGATAAAAAGGACATGAATTCGTACATATTACTTACCGGAATATGGCCTGCACCAATCCAGCGGGTGATAAAGAAAACAAAATGTGCTGTCAACGCAACCGTAGATGCGATAAACGCCCGTTTACCCCAACGATTCAAATGATCGATCGGATCGCGGTTACTCCATTTCTTGCCCATGACGGCCACTGCATATAATAAAAACGCAGCACAATACAGAAAAAAAGATACGATAAATGCGTCGCTGCTGAAATCCAGTATATTCATGCTTGGTTCCCCCCGTTATCCAACGACTTCTCATCCACTTCCAGATTCATCTGTTTCAAAATGCCAGCAACTTCTCGTCTGAAGCCAAACCAGTTTTTGTTGGTATGCCCGCCAAGCGTAATTCGCTCATCATCGAACCGAATCCAAATGCGTCTATGATGCCAGTAAAAGCCCATGACAAGACCCAGCATTACAATGCCTGCCCCTACCCATACAAAAGGCATCGCTTTGTCCACACGTATATTCAGGTAGCTTACCGATTGAATAAGATCTACCTTGTCCATACTGTCGACCTCCAGTTGTAATGGAAGTTCCCCTCCTACAAGCTGGCGGTTGATTGCATCCTGTTGAAAACGTTGCTTGTCAATTTGTTTGGCAAAATATAAGTATTGAATCCCCTTCTCTGGTAGATCCGGACCTTCAATATGAAAAAGAAATGCAGGTGCATTGGGTGAAGGTGATTTTGATTTTGGTTCTCCCTTATCATCCAGAGCAAAATCCATAAATTTTTCTTTCACCGTCAATGTATATGGTCCTGCCTCAAAGGTGCGTTGCGTGTCCATCATGTCAATCTTCAAAGAACCGTATACTTCGCCCGTTTTCACATTGACCAGATCCGGTGTCACCGAGCGAATCGTCGGGGTTAGATCGTAGTCAAACTGGTATGCCTTAAGACCTTGGTAATTCAGTGGCTGGTTCACCCGTACGTCATGTCTTGCAACCTCTACAAGCTGAGGTTTTTTGGAGAGATCCGAACAATCGGCTGTGCATTCGTACAAAACAACCTTGGTTTCAAACAACTTGGGAACTGTTTTATTCAAATTTTTGAACTGCTCAGGAACCTCGTCGTCACTATAAAACTCCACATTAAACTTCTCATTTTTCAGATACATGGACGTGTTTGGAATTTTTTTAATTTCCCCTTCGGGAAAAGCAACATGTTCGTCCAGATTAAGACCTGGAAGTCCGCGAGCGAGTACAGCGAGCAGAAAAATAATAAGTCCGATATGAATCACATAAGGACCCCAACGGCTAAAACGTTGCTTCTCCGCAAGCAAAGCATCCCCTTGTGTGTGAACACGATATCCTTTCTTACGAAGCGGCGTAACCGCTTTCTTAATCCACTCTTCAGGTGCCTCTTCAATAGAACCTTGATACACAAGTCGCTGCCGCGTCAGGAATTGCAGATGTTTCCGTATCCGCTGCTTGTTCAGCGCTTTGTACAGTGGAAGCACACGATCCAGACTACAGATCACAAGCGATGCTCCGATCATTACCAGCAGTAGAATAAACCACCAGGATTCATATGTATGAGACAGTCCGAGAAGATAATAAATATGGCCTAACTGACCATAGGTTTCTTTGTAATAAACCGAAGGATCAATATTCAGAAATGTACTTTCTTGCGGGTAGATCGTACCTAGCATGGAACCAACGAGCGTGAGCACAATCATATAAACTGCAATTTTGACAGATGAAAAGAAATTCCATATGCGATCAATAATATTGGGATTACTTCGCTGTGAACGCCGGGCCATCCCATCATAACGCATCTCTAACACGTCATTCGATTGAGCGGTTTCCTCCAGAAGCGGCTTACCACACGCCTCGCACAATACGGTTCCTACCGGATTCTGGTGACCACACTCACATTTCGTATTTTGGAACACAAGTAGACCTCCTGTCAGGGCTGCTTCGCCAGCTGTGAGATTTGAGCGTCAAGTGTGTCCAAATCCAATTGCCCGATATGAATCGTGGAGATTTTTCCCGTTTCAGATACGAAAAACGTTGTTGGCATCGGAGAGATCCCATAGTCTCGAACGGAGTTTTTATCCCGGTCTAACATAATCGGAAATGTAACACCCACCTGCCGTACAAAATTATCTACCGTCATCTGATCTTCTCCAACGTTGATTCCAACAAATTGCACACCTTTATCTTTCCATTTGTCAGCCTGCGCTTGAAGAGCAGGCATCTCTTTCACACAAGGCTCACACCATGTGCCCCAAAAATTGATAACCATCGCTTTTCCTTGATACTCATCAGACGTATGAACTTGACCATCCAGGCCCAGCAGTTCAAAAGAAGGGGCTCGATCCCCTTCCTTTGGCTTGCCGTTCGAGCCGGATACCGATGTTGTAATCGCGTATCCACCCAACACCAGGATCAAGCACAAAATAACGATTTGCACCGTTCTTCTTGATTTTCCCATGTGCTGCTCCCCTTTAAAGTGACGATATTATTGATTTGCCTTCTTGTTATAGAAACTGTGAACACTCTATGAACAATTATAGCGAATTTCGTCACAAATCTGCGGCGGTTTTATGAAAATTATGTGTCCTCACATTACCTTTTTTTCATTTTTTTGGCGGGTTCCGATTTTGCGAGCGTAATCAGATTGTTAACTTCCTCTTTGGTCAGATTACGTGTCAGCCCTCTTTTCAGATTTTGCAGCAAAATGCCTCCAAACGAAATCCGCTTCAGACGTGTTACCGGATGATTGATTGCCTCAAACATACGTCTTACCTGACGGTTTCGTCCCTCATAAATCGTAATCGAAATAACAGCTTCATTGTTTGCTGTGTCCACATCTTTGTACTCGACCTCTGCTGGCGCTGTCATACCGTCTTCAAGCATAATTCCATTTTTGAGCTTTTCCAGTTCCGTACCATGTGGTACCCCTTTAACTGTTGCCAGATACGTTTTGGGTACGTGATGTTTAGGATGCGTCAGCAAGTGCGCAAATTCGCCATCATTGGTCAGAATAAGCAGCCCTTCGGTATCATAATCAAGACGTCCTACCGGATAAACACGTTCCTTAACGCCTTTCAGATAATCCGATACGATTTTCCGGCCTTCCGGGTCTGATGCGCTTGTAATAACCCCTTTAGGTTTATTCAGCATCAAATACACTTTTTTCTCACTGCGGATCGGTTTTCCATTGACCGTAATGATATCCTCTTCGGGGTTTGCTTTCGTACCCAGTTCGGTTACGACCTCCCCGTTAACTTCCACTTTGCCGGACAGGATCAGTTCCTCACTCTTGCGGCGGGATGCAATGCCTGCCTGCGCGATAATTTTTTGTAATCTTTCCATGTTTGTCATGTCACCTCACACTAATGATACCCATCCAACCGGGAAATCACAAGGATTATCCAATGTTTTTGTGAACGTTCGAGCTTTATCGCTAATTTGTGCGTTGTAGAACAGATATTTTATAGTCTCGATATACAAAAAAAGCTTACCCTCGCCACGGCTGATTTCGTTCAGACCACGCAAAGGTAAACCCTTATCATCTATTTAATTCGTAGTTCATTTCTAATTCGCAACTTTGCCTGCCACCACAACCGGCTTTTTCGCTGGAACAGCTGCTTCTTTCACAAATGTCTGCAATGTCTTTGAAGAAATAAAATACGTCCGTCCACCATATACAAACGTCATCATGCCAATGACCTGTTTATTCTGATCAAGCACTGGTCCACCTGAATTGCCTTGAGCCATTGCTTTGACGATGCTTCCAATGCCTACTTTTCCCGGTACTTCACTCGCCAGAGCACTAAATACCCGACTCTTCGCTATCGTGTTGTATGTCGAAGGAAAATCATCATCTAATATGACAAGATCTCCCGATGGGTTTTTAGGAAATCCAATGGTATAAACAACCTGATTGTCCCTCGCATCAGCAAACTTCACCGGTTCAGCGTCAATCGGTTTGTCCAGCTTGAGTAAAGCCATATCCGTTACAGGATCAGTTTTAACAATTTTAGCTTTAACCGCCTGATTGAGCGCACCTGGGCTCGCAACCGTCAACGTCCCTTTATCTCCGCCAGACAGCTCAGCGAATTCCTGAACAACATGGTAATTGGTTAATACTTCATCTTTCGATATTAGAATCGAAGTTCCCACGTCATAATAAACCATATCCGGTTCATTTGCTTTAACCAAACGCACATTAACAACCGGAAAAGAATCGGCCGTAGTCGCCATTTGAGCACGTAATGATTTGTCAAAATAACCTGTAAAATGAATCGTCTGTTCAGCTTGAGCACCTGCTAACCCTGTCGAACCTGCAAGCATCGTTATAGCGAGCATACTTGTCAACACGTAACGGAGCATTCGTTTCCAACTCTTCTGCATGTCTCACTCTCCTCCGTTATTATTCTAGCATAACTAGTATATCGGTAGGAAAGGAGTAATAGTTTAACCAAAAACGATCAAACAAATGGCAAGTGCAGCTATGAATCCAACGACATCCGAAAACAATCCAACCTTAAGCGCGTACCGTCCGTTCCGAATACCAACTGCTCCGAAATACACAGTTAGCACATATAACGTCGTATCCGTACTGCCTTGAATGGTAGAGGCCATCCGGCCAATCATGGAGTCAGGGCCATACGTTTTGATCAAATCCGTTGTAAATGCAAGCGAGCCTGTCCCTGTTAATGGTCGTAATATCCCTAGCGGAAGGACTTCTCCAGGCACACCCATCCACGAGACGAGAGGAGTGAAGAACTGAATCACAAAATCCAGTGCTCCCGAGGCACGAAAAACACTAATGGCAACCATCATTCCCACCAGATGTGGGATGATGCTGATTGCAGTCGAGAAGCCGTCCTTGGCCCCATCAACAAAGGATTCATAGACCGGGACCTTTTTGGTAAACGCATATAATGGAACAAACGCGATAATAACCGGAATGGCCCAGACAGATATCCAGTTAATGAAGGTTAACAAGGTAGCTCATCCTTTCATGCCGGGATTACCGCTCTTGGATATACGCGGCGATCTGCGGAGAGTTCTATTTCGATACCAGCGATCAGCCATAATGGCAGCAAGCGTAGCTATAATGGTAGCCATTAAAGTTGTGCCTACAATCTCCGTGGCGTTCGCAGAATGATAGTTCAACCTGATCGCTATCAGCGTTGTTGGAATAATCGTAATACTCGCGGTATTCAGCGCCAGCAGTGTACACATAGCAGGGGATGCAGTCTGCTTGTCAGGATTCAGTTCCTGCAATTGTTGCATCGCCTTAATTCCCATGGGCGTAGCCGCATTCCCTAGTCCAAGCAAATTTGCACTCATGTTGGATAAGATGTAACCCATAGCCGGGTGGTTTTTGGGTACATCGGGAAATAGAAATCCGACCACCGGGCCAAGAAGTTTTGCAATCCGTCCAAGAAGGCCGGCATCTTCGGCCATTTTCATCATTCCCATCCAGAATACGAGTACACTGATCAGACCGAAACATACCGTCACACCGGTTGCCGCACCATCAAATGCTGCCTGGGTGACCACTTCAATCTTCCCGTTCACTGCCGCAAAAACAAAGCCGATCAAGATCATCATTAACCAGATCAGATTGATCATTGGAATCATTCCTCCCAGTAACAGCAAGCACAAGAGCGATCTTTCTATCCTTAAATCAAAATCAAGGTGATAACAGTCGACTTAGCACTGCCTTCCAGGCGGAAACCCAAGTCGTGACCTCTCCTATTCCACCTATAGTAGCATCTGCGATGGGTGGCTCTGGCGGAATATAGCTACCTTTGTAATACACAGGTATCGAGCCGATTGGTTCGCCTTTCAACTGCATTTCAATTCGCCCGGCTAGTCCAAACGAAGGATCTGTTGATTGTTTATTCTCTGTCACAGCGTCCTGTGTACGTTTATCCAGCAGAACCAATGTCTTGGTTATGTCTTCCTGTTCTCCTTTGGCGAGCGGGTATTTAAAACCACGCCCTGTTACGAGTTCCATGTTCTGAACAGGCTGTTCCTGTTTGGCAATCTCGATTAGTGGGAAATGTTCAAAGCCGAAATCCAGCATCTTCGCATGATCGTTCCAGTCATCGCCATCGTTAAGTGTCACCGCGGCCAGCTGTTGCCCGTCACGAGTCGCTGAGCTGACCAGGCATCTGAATGCCTTTTTGGTGTATCCAGTTTTCACCCCATCCGCACCTTCATACAAGCGAAGCATTTTGTTTTTGTTATGCCAGGAGTACTCCCAGCTTTCATTCGGATTGGGGGCGGATTTATTTTCTGTTGCCACGATGCGTTTGAATACCGGGTTATGGAGCGCGTAAGCCGTTAACCTCGCCAGATCGTTTGCGGTAGAGTAATGACCTTCGGCATCCAGACCATGTGGGTTCATAAAATGAGAACGAGTCAAACCGATCTGCTCTGCCTTTTTATTCATAAGCAAAACAAAACCTTCTTCCGAACCGCCGACATGCTCAGCAATTGCCGAAGCCGCATCATTACCTGAGCGAAGCATAAGACCGTATAACATATTTTCTAGTGTCATCTCCTCGCCCAGTTTAAGGTATAGCGAAGATCCTTCTTTGGCAAAAGAAGATGGTGTAACCTTGACCTTTGCATCTAACTTACCTTCTTCAATCGCAACGATGGCAGTCATGATTTTAGTCAAACTTGCGATGCGCGACTCTTTGTCCCCATCTTTACTATACAGAATTCGCCCTGATGTCACATCGATGAGCGCTGCACTTTGCGCATGAGTAGACGGTCCAGCAATGGTCGCCTGAACTGACGATGCACCCATAGTTGAAAGTAACAGTACAGGCAAGAGCGTACCTACAATAACCTTCATTAATTTTCGCATCCACATTCCTCCGGGTCGCTTGGAATCTTGTACTATCCTATGTCTGGACAACCCGGAGTATGTCCCGCACAGGAAAAAACAGCAAAAATCCCCCTTGCACCTTAAAGTGCCAGAGGGATTACGAATTAATCATATGACTCAGCTATACGTTGTATGATCCGTTGTCACCCGCACATCATGTTCTGTTGTGCCATGATTACGGTGGCGGAACATTTCCTGAATGCGATCGAGTACATAAGGTGTTGAATCAATCAATTTTTCAAACAAGTGCGTCGAATTGTCAAGCGGCACGATGTGCACACCTTGCTTGCCAACAACCAGAAAAGCGATTGGACGGATGGATACACCCCCACCACTACCACCGCCAAATGGGGAAGCAACCTTTGCGGAATGAGCATGTTCCGTTGTGCTTGATGCGTTGTTACCTTTTCCATCACTTACATTAAAATCACTTCCGCCTGCCGCGAAGCCAAATCCAACTTTACTAATCGGCAGAATGACCGTACCATCCGGTGTTTCTACAGGATCGCCAACGATTGTATTGACATCCACCATGCCCTTGATATTTTCCATTGCAGTTTCCATTAATCCTTGAATTGGATGATCTGACATGTGACTTCCCTCCAGTTTCAATAATAAACTATATCCGTTGAGCTTAAGCAGATTAACACAAACAAGTTGTGTCAATGATTAATCAACTTATATAGGTTTTTGATCTAACCATATCATCCCCAAACTTGCAGGACTTATGTAATCAATACAGGGAATCGTTATCGCATGTTCTCGTCGCAGAACCTTAACACCAATACAGTGGATTCAATCTCAGGCTAGTTAAGTTCTGCTTTAACGAGCTTCCTTTTCCGCAATGTGCCTATGCTTCTTCTTTTGCTTTGATTTGCGGCGTTGCTCCCGAAGGAGTTTAATCCACATTCGCCAGCCACCCTCGACCTGCAGCACGCGGGTAAGCAGTCTCATTCCAGCAATTAAGATGGCCGTCATGCGGATTCGCAGTTTGAAATCCAGTTCTGTTCGAAATTCCATCTCGTCGGACCATACCGGAAGAACCTCAAGGTCAGGCACCGTTTTGAAACGCATTTGGTACGTTAAGAAGCCAACAATCATGGACTTAATACTCCATAACCAACCTGTTAGCATTGCTGTGTAAGCAGCATCACCTACACCAACCGCAGTAGACCAGAACAGATTCGTTATATATACTCGTCTGAGCGTCTGTCTGACCCATACTTTCAGAGCCTCTGTTGCTCGAAGCATCACCTTGACTTCTTTTACCCAGTTTTTTACTTTTCGTTTGTTCACCTGCTCGCTACCCAAAACTTCTCCTCGGGAATGGTTCATGGACTGTTCTGTTTTAAGCAAGAAGCCTTCTTTCATATTTCGGAAAACAATGCTCGGAATTTCGTAATTCATCCGCACGAAGCCATACAGCAGTCGAACATTGATATTTGCGTAGTCATCGCTCTTATGTTTGCGAAATATAACATGAACATGAACATTTGAGATGAGGACTGCGGCAATCAGCAGTGCGATGAACAAACCGATTCCTCCAAGCCAGATCCACACAGGCCTTACCTCCAAGCCCTCGATTCTTATCATGTCTAGTATGGCATTCCTTGCTGGAAAAAATTCACGAATGCCATGAAATTCCCCAATTTTTGCCGAAATCACCATCGAAATGCTCGATATCGTATACATCTTTCCAGACAACTTCACCGCTGTTCTGGAGAAAATACAAAAAGACAACGTGGATCGATCTCCACATTGTCCTTATATGGCTTTAACTATTAGCATTTATTAGGAGGAGGAACCCGAAGAATCATCCTCTGGATCTACAGCGATATCTTCTTCCGGGAATGCTGCTTCCTCTTCAAAATCAAACACGCTTTGTACGTCAGTATCCGAGACATCCGGCTGATTCATGTCCAACTTGTTGAATAACAACTGCGTTTCTTCCTCCAAGTTTTCCGAATCTTCAAACAAACCCGGTTCGGGAAGATCTTTAATCGAAGCTAGTCCGAAATAATCAAGGAATGACTTCGTTGTTCCGTACAATATCGGGCGTCCAATCGCTTCCGCTCTCCCCACTTCAACAATGAGATCCTTGTTCACGAGTGTATGGATGGCACGCTCCGATTTCACGCCACGAATCTCCTCAATCTCTACCCGTGTAATGGGCTGACGATAAGCTACAATGGCCAAAGTTTCAAGCGCCGCTTGGGATAACGATGTACGTGCAGGAGAGTAAGCAAGCTTCTCAAAATAGGCCGCATGTTCCGGCAATGTTCCGAGTTGCACGACACCTGCAATCTTCAGAATCTGCACACCTCGCCCTTGCCTTGCAAAATCGACGATCATGTCCTCAATGGCATCCGTAACCAGTTCTACCCGCTGGTCCACAATTTCAGCAATCTGTTTGACACTTAGACCTTCTTCTCCGGACAAAAACAAAAGGCCCTCAATAATCGACTTCAATTTCGGAAAATCCATGATTCGTTGTTTCCCCTCTCCACTCCATAACGATATCCTCAAACAACCGTTCCTGGTAACAAACAATCTGCTTCATCTTCATCAGCTCCAGCACTGCTAGAAACGTAACCACGATCTCATGGCGATATATCTGATCATCCATAAGCTTGGAAAATAACAACCGCCCCCCAGGACCTAAATGCTCCAAGGCACCAATAACTTCACGTATGCGATCCTTGACCGAAATTTCGTCCCTTTTGATCCGGGTGACCGTTGTACGCTTCTCAGCCTTTCGAAGTGCTTTCTGAAACGCCGCGATGAGATCAGAAGTATGCAGACCTTGCACCGGATTCGTTTGTTCCTCCATAGGCATATAAGGTCGCAAATCTTCGGGCTCTTTAGAAAAAATAAGACTGCGTTCCCATTCCCGTTCATGCAGATGCCGCGCTATTCCTTTATATTTGCGATATTCGATAAGGCGTGCAATCAGTTCGGCACGCGGATCATAATCCTCATCTTCCATATAATCATAATCCTTGAAATCCTCGATTACCGGCGGTTTGGGCAGTAAAAGTTTGCTCTTGATGGACAGCAGCGTAGCTGCCATCACCAGAAATTCACTTGTTATATCCAGTTCCAGCTCCTGCATGGAATGCAGATACGCCATGTACTGATCGGTAATATCGCTGATGGGAATATCCTGGATGTCGATCTCAGCCTTATCAATCAGATGCAACAACAGATCCAAAGGCCCTTCAAAAGTCTCCAGTTTGTATGTAACTACCGTCACTAGACGAATCCTCCCGCCAGAAAAATACAAAACCCTGCCAGCCGTCCGAAACCGGTATCCCGATTTCGTCTGCGCAAAGCAGGGCACTACTATTAAATAAGCACTATTTTAGCTGTTTCGTCAAGTTCGCCATTTCAATTGCAGCTGTAGCAGCATCCCAACCTTTATTGCCGGCTTTCGTTCCTGCACGCTCAATCGCCTGTTCAATGTTCTCCGTAGTAACCAATCCAAAGATGGTCGGCACCCCTGTTTTCAGATTAATTGCCGCTACCCCTTTAGCCATCTCGTTGCAGACATAATCATAATGTGTTGTTGACCCACGGATAACCGTTCCGAGTGTGATGACTGCATCGTATTTGCCGCTTTCGGCCATTTTCTGAGCGATAAGCGGGATTTCGAAAGCTCCCGGTACCCAAGCTACATCTACTTCATTATCTTGCACACCGTGACGTTTGAACGCATCCAGCGCCCCGCTAAGCAACTTGCTCGTAATAAATTCATTAAAACGTCCAACTACCACGCCATATTTTAAACCTTCCGATACCAAATGTCCTTCAAAATAGTTAGGCATTATCGTCATCTCCCTGTCGATATATAATGTTATAGGTGCTGCAATTGAACATGTGAAATCTCCAATATTTACATATCAGAAAAATATCGTGAGTAGCTGAAATCACTGTTCATTCTGCTCGATATCATCAAACTTGAGCATATGGCCCAATTTGGCTTGCTTGGTGTGAAGGTAAGCTGTATTATCTTCATTCTCCTGCATCTGAATCGGTACACGCTCTACCACTTCCAGACCATATCCTTCCAAGCCTTTAATTTTCCGTGGATTATTCGTTAATAATCGAATCTGACGAACATTAAGATCCTTCAAAATTTGTGCACCAATCCCATAATCGCGCAGATCAGCAGCAAAACCAAGCTTCAGATTGGCATCCACTGTATCCAGACCTTCTTCTTGCAGCTTGTAAGCCTTGAGTTTGTTGATTAAACCGATCCCACGGCCTTCTTGTCTCATATAGAGCAGTACGCCATTACCTTCATCATGAATCTGCTTCAGCGCCGCATCAAACTGCGGGCCACAGTCACAACGGTGAGAGTGGAACACGTCGCCAGTCAAACATTCGGAGTGAACACGAACCAATACAGGTTTGGAACCGTCAATATCCCCTTTGACCAAGGCAACATGTTCTTTATTATCCACTGCATTCGTATACGCCACTGCCTGGAATTCGCCAAAGTCCGTCGGCATACGCACGGAAACTTCACGTTGCACCAGCTTCTCCTTCTCATTCCGGTAACGAATCATGTCCTGGATACTAATCAGTTTCAGATCATGCTTACGTGCAATCTCCTGCAGGTCAGGAAGTCTGGCCATCGTACCATCCTCCTTGATCACCTCACAGATGACACCTGCGGGGTAAGAGCCGCACATGATCGCCAGATCAACTGCCGCTTCCGTGTGTCCGGCACGACGCAACACACCGCCGTCTTTGGCAATGAGCGGAAACATGTGACCCGGCTTGCGAAAATCACTGCTTTTCGCATTCGGATCAATCAAACCTTTAACGGTAATGGAACGCTCATGCGCCGAGATTCCCGTCGTTGTATCTTTGTGATCCACAGAGACCGTAAAAGCTGTCCCATGGAAATCTGTATTCTGCTGAACCATCGGTTTCAAATTTAATTCATCTGCCCGCTGCTGCGTAATGGGAACACAGACGAGTCCTCGACCTTCGGTAATCATGAAATTGATGACCTCAGGGGTTGCTTTTTCAGCCAAAGCAATAAAATCCCCTTCATTTTCCCGATCTTCGTCATCGACCACAATTACGGGTTTACCCCGCATCAAATCATAAATAGCTGCCTCAATTGAGTCCAGAATGGATGGCTCGGATTGTTCTGACATCAGCTGCACCTCCTGTTTCCAGTTCTATGTTTTATCCCTGTCTTTCCTATGTTTATGCAAACCCGTGATTGGAGAGAAACTCTTCACTAAGACTGCTTGGCTTGCCTGTTCTCGTTTCCGCATGGCTCTTGCCGTATTGCAACAGATGATCTACATATTTCCCCAAAATATCACATTCAATGTTGACGGTATCTCCTGTCTTTTTGACATTCAAAACCGTTTCCCCAATCGTATGGGGAATAATCGAAACCGTGAAGGAACTTTGAGTCGTCTGTACCACTGTCAAGCTAATCCCATCCAAAGTGACCGAACCTTTTGGAATTAGAAATTTGAAAAGTTCATGGTCACCCGGTCTGATCTCAAAAACAACTGCATTCTGATCCCGAGTAATACTACCGATAACCCCAGTCCCATCCACATGTCCCTGCACGATATGACCGCCGAATCGTCCACCGGACAACATGGCCCGCTCCAGATTAACCTTACTGCCGGACTGAAGCTGATTGAGATTGGTGTGTCGATACGTTTCCGGCATGACGTCTGCGGTAAAACCTCCGCCTTCCAGCGTAGTCGCGGTAAGACAAACCCCGTTAACCGCAACACTGTCACCAATTTTTAGATCGTCCATAATGACAGAAGCAGCGATGTTCAGAACTAGGGCCTCACCTTTACGGCCAATGCGCCGGATCTGACCGACTTCTTCCACCAAACCCGTAAACATGCTATCTTCCTCCTATTCTGGCCAAATCGGAATACCGCCAATGCTAATATTATCTCCAACTTGCTCAATTTCCAGCTGATGCAATTGGATTGCCTGACTCATGCGCTCTACGCCTTCAAAACGGAAACTTCCCGGAGTATCATATCCACCCACAATCTTGGGAGCGATAAACATCAGTAAACGATCTACGAGCCGTGCTTCCAGCATTGCACCATTTAGTGTACCGCCGCCTTCTAGCAGAATCGAGCCAATATCCCGCTCTCCCAGTTTGCTCAGCCCATGTAGCAAATCTACGCGTGGTCCAGGCCCACAGCGAATAATTTCAACACCGTAAGCTTCGAGTCGCTCAGCCGCTTCCTGGCTAGCCTCATCGGTTGTAAGCACCCAAGTTGGCGCAAGTCCATCCTTGACCATTTTGGAGCCTACAGGCAACCTCAGCTTGGAATCCACAACGATCCGTACCGGACTGATGCCTTCTACCTGCAAGCGGGTAGTCAGCTCCGGATTATCGGCGATTACCGTATCCACGCCAACCATAATGCCTTGATGACGATGACGAAGCGCATGCACGATCTCACGCGCCAGTTCGTTGGAGATCCATTTGCTGTCCCCGCTACGCGTAGCAATTTTTCCATCCAGCGTAGAAGCTGTTTTGAGGGTAACGAAAGGAAGACCTGTTGTAATAAACTTGATAAACTTTTCATTCATACGTCTTCCGCGTTCGCGCAAAACACCCACTTCAACTTCGATGCCTTGTTGACGCAACATACTAATGCCTGTACCAGAAACCTGCGGATTCGGATCTTCACAACAAACCACCACCCGTTTAACCTTCTCATGGATCAAACGTTCGCTACAGGGTGGCGTTTTGCCATAATGACTGCAAGGTTCAAGCGTTACGTAAACGGTACTACCCTCCGCGTCGCTTCCAGCCATATTCAGCGCATGCACCTCTGCATGGCCTGTGCCTCGTTTCAGATGGCTTCCTAGACCAACAACACGTCCTTCTTTAACAACGACACATCCCACGACAGGATTAATTCCAGTCTGTCCTTGTGCCCGTTCTGCCATATCCAGTGCTAACGCCATATAAAATTCATCATTGATCATTTCCATATCCGTTCACCCCACGGTTATAATCTCGAACTAAAAAATCCCCACCGAACAATCTGTTCAGGTAGGGATGATGGAAGACTACTGTCATCTGCAGGAGAGATGAAACACACCAATACCGACACTTCACCAAAACCAGTTAACAGGTAAGTGAAAATAAACACATACCTTATTGCATACCCATTCGAGCTATAGAATGATATACAAAAAAATCAGGTGAAGAGTTTCTATATACGGTATTATGTACCAGAAAACTCATTATAAACAAGCCTTCCACACATATCATCCAAACGAGCTGAATGCTATGCGACATCACTCCTGCGGAGTGCAACCACACCGGCTTACACCCACTCCTTCTCCCATCCAGACTATACTGTCGGTTCTGGAATTACACCAGATCAGCCATCTGCTATAAGCAGACAGGTCACGGACTTTGCCATATCGGTGGAAAATAAATCCCCAACACGCATCACCGCCGGTAGGGAATTACACCCTGCCCTGAAGGATCGCTTTCGTTATTAATTGGATGTTAGCACTTTAATGTCAAAAAATCAATTCATTTTTGTTTCTTTTTGTCACATACTAACTTTTAATAAGCATTTATATTACAAAATCCGCATCTCATACTAGACACGGACTTCATCAATATTGGAAAATAAATTCTAAAGGTCTGGAAAACACCAGCTTGCCATGTGCCTCAAATCCTTTGCAGCATGGAACGGAACACTCTCAGGTTTGGGCTGGGAAGCATTAGGAGCTGGCATATCGCGGGCTACTCTTCTAACCCAACTGGTCGAGTCGATTCCAATGGCCGAACACTGCCAGCGCTCATCCGGCCTTGGACGAACGGTCAGAATAAGGTCTTCTTTTCCCGGCATATCGGGGAACACGCCATCCAGATATTCAACAATGGTACGTTTGTCCTTCACTTCATGACAATATACAGTAACCCAAGAACCACTAAGTACTTTCACTGCATATACGTCTCCAGGCTGCACTTCACCTGTACCGGCATCCGGAGATTTTTTCGGCACCTTCGCCTTGGTACCTACACCTCGTCTGCTTTCAAATGCACCAATAACGGTCTCACTCGCCAGTGGATTCGGTTCAGGCTTGTTCTCAAGCGATACATCACTGCAATCGAATTCACCAAAGATCAGGTTCAAATTGTGCTCGTTGATTCCTACAGATGAATCCCACCATGCCAAGGGAGCTTGTACCTCAACGCGGGTATTAGGTCTCTTGTCGCGTTCTGCATATGAGGTGAAGGCTGTAATCATTCCTGGCTGTTCTGGCGTGTCCAGAATGCCGATCAGCGCCAGCGTTTCAAGCAGTTCGCGGTAAACATATACTTTTTTCGTAGGCAGGAGTTGTTCTTTTTTGAGCGCATCCGCTGCCTTGCTGTACCGAGTCTTGGGCGGCAAATTGCGCAATACCGTTAACACCGCGCGTAACGTCCAGCGATCATACTCATTAGGAACAGGAGGCTCCTGCGAAGCAGCCATCTCTCTCAGAGCGAGTACATGTCCAAAGATATCTCCATCAAGCGGTGTACCGTTGGTCATTCGCCAGTACCACTGAAGCGAAGTATCTACTCCGTCATTCACATCCAAACCACAGATCTGGCACTTACGACTGGAAGGATATGGACTATATTCATGGTCAGGTATGCTGGTTGCAATCAGTTTTCCTGTAAGAAGTGAACGCCAGATCATTGGTGCTGACCATAGAGAAGCCACAAAAGCCTGAGCAGCCTCCTGAAGTATCCAACGCTCAGCCAATGTTCTCAGTTCTCGGATCGTATCCTCATGCTGCGGTCTTTCAAAGTGATTAGGCTCATGTCCAGTAGCCTCTAGTGCCTGTAATTGTTCCGCCGATACGTCCTCTGGTACATTGTGTCTTGAAGCACGTAACTCCTCGTCCCAAATCGTGCTCTCACTATAAATATGTTGAAGTAATTTCAGTTGCTGTACAACATCTAAAGTCAAAGTAACAACATCCTTTCACAGTAGTTCTGAAAACATGCAAACTCAGTATAGTGCGCTGTCAAACCTCATGTATTCGGTTTCAACAGTCTGTACCTAGCTAGAATAACCTACAATCAACTCGTCCCGCCAGTTCCTTTAAGCTTATTTTAATAACACTTTGCAAGGCAATCACGCAAAAAAGTTGTACAATGCACAAAACCCCTGGTACTTCCGTAATAGGAATGTACCAGGGGTTAACTTGACGCCGCCGAGCAGATTCAGTTGAAATTAAACTTCTACAACTTCAACAGTTTCCATTTTGTCGCGGCCTTCGAATGCATCAACAAACTCCATACCTTTGCTTACTTTACCAAATACAGTATGTTGTCCATCCAAATGTGGCTGTGGTTGGTAGCAGATGTAGAACTGGCTTCCGCCTGTGTTGCGGCCAGCATGTGCCATCGCAAGTGTTCCACGCTCATGTTTGTTCGGGTTGATCTCACAGTTGATTGTGTAACCAGGACCGCCAGTACCGGAACCGCTAGGGCATCCACCTTGAGCTACGAAGCCCGGGATTACACGGTGGAAAACGAGTCCGTTATAGAAACCGGAGTTTGCTAATTTTTCAAAGTTTGCTACGGTGTTTGGCGCTTCTTGATCGAACAGGTCAATCAGAACTTCTCCGCCGTTTTCCAATTTAATTTTCGCTTGTTTCGCCATATGTAAATGACTCCTTTCAATTTTGAGCAAAAGTAATTGTGATGCAATACCAAACTTGTGGTCAAGCATTACAGCACTTTTCTTAGTGTACACCGAAAAGGGCCGAATCGCAAAAGAAAGAGCTATATTTTTGATTTTCTACTCTCAAATACAAGCCTTCAAGCGAGCCAAATAGCTACAATGTCCATGACAAAGGACGGAAGGAGCAAGCCCATTCCGTCCTCATCTAGCGCTATAGGAACTTGAATTAACGAGTAACCGGCTGTTTGCCAATACGCGCTGGCACGAGGTCGTTTTGGATAATGTCCTGATATGACTCACGGCGTACAACCACATCGCCTTGACCGTCTTTGACAAACACAACCGCCGGACGACGAATCCGGTTGTAGTTGCTTGCCATGGAGTAGTTATATGCCCCTGTGCA
The DNA here is from genome assembly GCF_057597225.1 of Paenibacillus sp. NN59. Taxonomy (NCBI): domain Bacteria; kingdom Bacillati; phylum Bacillota; class Bacilli; order Caryophanales; family Paenibacillaceae; genus Paenibacillus; species Paenibacillus sp. NN59. The sequence goes on from NZ_CP199678.1 coordinate 4,128,678, forward strand.
AGCTACGGCAAGCAGATCACCGCTCTCCACTTTTGGCAGATCCAGATCCCATATCAACATGTCACCGCTCTCGCAGCATTTACCCGCTACAGATACCGTTTCTGTTGCCGCTTCGTTTGCACGATTTGCCAGTACGGCCTCATATTTGGACTCATACAATGCAGGGCGCGGGTTATCCGTCATCCCGCCATCTACTGCTACGTATTTACGCACGCCGGGGATGTCTTTGCTCGTTCCAACGGTGTACAGCGTTGTGCCTGCTTCACCTACGATGCTACGGCCTGGCTCAACCCAAATTTCAGGCACTGCATAGCCGATTTGCGCAAAATGATTTTTTACCGCATCGGTAATGGCCTTCACATACTGAGCCACTTCAAGCGGTGTATCACCGTCAATATAACGGATTCCGAATCCGCCGCCCAGGTTTACAACTTTGAATGCCACATTCAGGCGCTCGTATACACTTGCTGCAAATTCAGCAACACGTTGAACCGCCATCTGGAATCCTTCAACCTCAAAGATCTGGGAACCGATGTGAGAATGCACACCAAGCAATACCAAGTTGGACTGTTTGGACGCGAGTTCAATAGCTTCGAATGCTGTACCGTTGCCGATATCGAAACCGAACTTGGAGTCCGTTTGTCCTGTCGAAATATATTCATGCGTATGCGCCTCAACACCTGGCGTTACACGCAGGAGGATGTTAACTTTACGGTTTTTGTCCGCTGCGAAAGCTTGGAGCAGATGCAACTCGTTAAAGTTGTCAACCACGAAGCATCCAATTTCAGCGTCAAGCGCCATTTCGATCTCTTCGATCGTTTTGTTATTGCCGTGGAAATGAATGCGTTCTGCCGGGAACCCGGCTTGCAATGCAGTGAACAGTTCGCCGTCAGAGACAACGTCCAGAGAAAGACCTTCCTCTGCTGCCAGAGCACACATTGCCATAACACAAAATGCTTTGCTTGCATATGCAACTTGGAAGCCCAAACCTGAAGCGCGGAATGCTTCCATGTACTCTCTGCAGCGCTCGCGAACCAATTGCTCGTCCACAACATAGAGCGGTGTTCCAAATTGCTCTTTCATATCCGTAACGTCTACTCCACCAATCTCCAGGTGGCCTTGCTCATTTATTCTACTTGTACCGTGTAAATACATCGTTTGCATTCCTCACTTTTTGTATACTGGAACAGTTACTATTCCATTGATTTTACACCAGTATATCAAATTAAGCCGGGAGATGAATGGATTTTTCGGCACATCATTTGTGTTTTTTACCTTTTCGCAATTCACCGTCGGGATCTTCGGACATCTTGGTGTTGTCACGCGTTTTGTTGAACGATGGACGTTTCTTGCTGACAAGCAATGGAACCCTGAACAAAAAGTTGCCAAATGCCTTTGCATTAAAAGGTATAAATGGCCAAAGATACGACGAGTTATATGAACGGTGAATGGTCAACGCCACAACAAGCAAAGTCGTTCCAACGACCAAACCTGGTACTTTAAATATCGCAACTGCAATGAGCAGTAGCAGCCGGACCAGTCGATTGGCGAGTCCTAACTCGTAACTCGGTGTAGCAAACATTCCGATTGCCGCAATCGCCATATAGAGCACAACCTCATTGACAAAATAGCCCGTTTTCACCGCGATATCTCCGACCAGTATTGCCGCAATTAGACCCATGGCGGAAGCCAGCGGCGTAGGCGTATGAACCGCAGCCATCCGTAATAAGTCTACACCCAGCTCGATGAGTAGAAATTGCAAAATAATCGGTAATTTCACATTTTCCTGTGGGCCGATGAAATCGAAACCGATCGGTTTGAGCGAAGGTTCGATGACCATCAGCATCCATAGCGGCAGTAGAAACAGAGAGATCAGGATGCCTGCAAAACGTACCCAGCGCAGATAGGTTCCCATTAGAGCCGTCTGCCTGTTCTCCTCCGCATGTTCGCATAGATCAAAAAAGGTTGTCGGCAAGATCATTACGCTGGGGGATGTATCTACAAAAATAACGACTCGTCCTTCCAGCAAGTGGGATGCTGTAACGTCAGGGCGTTCCGAATAACGAACAAGGGGAAATGGATTCCATCCTTTGTTGATGATCGCTTCCTCCAACTGTTTATCGGCAGCCGGAATACCGTCGATATCGATTCGTTGTATTTTTTCCTTTACCGAATCCACCTGCACCTTATCCACTATATCGTCAATATAAACTACACATACATCGGTTTGGGTTCTCCGTCCTACCTGCATAAGTTCAAACTTTAGTCCGGGGTCCCGTATTCTACGGCGCACCAGCGCTACATTGGTCAGTAATGTCTCGGTAAAACCATCCCGTGAACCACGAACCACGCGTTCAAGCGAAGGCTCTTCGGGCGATCGAACCGGATAACTCCGAGTGTCCATAATAAGCACAGACCGGTCTCCCTCGACAAACATGGCACTCATGCCCATGAGCACCTTGCTAATGACAGCACTCATCTTCTCCACTCGTTCTACCTGTATATGAGGAATATAACATTCGAAATAGGACTTGAGTGCATGCTCTGATACTTGATCCGGCGTCAGATAGGTTAATCTTTTCAATACTTCGAGCAAAATCTCATCTTTGGCAAAACCCGTGAGTAACAGTAATCCCACATGTTTGCCGCCAAGTACCATTTCCCTCATATCCACATCAAACGACTCGCCAAGACCGATCACTTGTTTTAACGTGTTTTTGTTATCACTCATGCGCGGGGAGATGTTATCGTTATGTTGCCAATAATGAACAGATTCTTCAATACTGTCGGACATCTCGTTTTGCTTTTTTTTCTGGTACGCCTTCTTTTCTTCTTCCTGCCGGATCTCGTAAGCAGACTTGTGCAACATGTCTTCCGTTATACCGTCACTTTGTTCATGACTCGTTTGATCCGTATGTTCGTCCATGTCCATCCTCCTTTAACCTGTCACGTTGCTTTACCGTTGGTATATAAAAAAGTCAAACAAGGAACCTGTCATTTTCCCCAAAATCATCGCGAGCAACAGTCCAAACAAGTATGATCTCATACCCAACCTTTTAGCCAGAACGGGTAGCACGTTTAATACTTCTGTCAGAGCGGCAGCCAGCAGACCAATAAAAACGCCGCAGAACAGCCCAACAATCGGGCTGAGCAAAATAACACCATGCATTTTCCAATGCCAGAAATCGGCTACCGTGCCCAGTAGCGAACCTCCAATGAGAGCACCCTCGTACCAATGCGTTTTGTCATAGGACTGTGTGACTTGAGCCAGTCTCGGAATCATGTCGAGTACAAGAATAAGCGCAATAACACCACTCCCCACAGCGATTCCCCCGGCAATGCCAAGCACAATGCTGATCGCTCCGTTAAGCACGCTCATCGCCTTTCAGCTCCCTTTGATTCTGCTTATGCATACGTTCGGTTTCTTCGATGACGACAAATTGGTCTACATTTTGCTGGTAAAGGAACATTTCCACTTCGAGCGGTGTTGGCTCTTCATTCCACTTTTTCTTAAATAGATGGTTGAAAAATACCGCCATGCCGAAGCCGATTCCAAGGGAATAGGCCAGCTGAAATAAGTACGGATGCTCATCCCGGTGTCCTGTCAGCATCTCTACGATGCGAATCTGTACTTCCTGCATATTCACGTCTGCGTGAAAATTCATAATGGTCAGTGCTGAACCGAAGAACAGCAGCAACCATACCAGAATAAACAAGGATTTCGAAGCCTTACCACTACCTGCCATTACTTCAACTAACGTATGCCCGGACCCCATCAGCTCCACATTCACATCCGGCAGAAGCTGCCGAATCCGGGGAATAATCTGCAAGATGTCAATAAGGATCAGGTTGCCGTCCTCCGGTCCGGGCTGCAGCAGTTCAAGTTCCAGTAGCCTGTTTTCCTGTTCCTCGGATGAGGCCAGGACGTGGGCAATATCCCGCAGTTTGACCGCTCGCCCTCTCTGAATGCGAATCCGGCTGCGCATGCGGACGTAGACCGTGGGAGTGGGTGTCTGGGACATCCACAGCACTCCTTTACTGCGTAATTTAGGTTAGTATTTGAAGAATGTGCAAATTTATTACATTTAAGTTGGAAAAGAGTGTGGAGGGGGCACTGGACGCTCCGGGATGGATCGGTATCGGGCGCTGGTTATCCCCAGATTTCTGGTTCTCTCCTTTTCAAGGAGGAAATCCCGGGATAAACGCGCTCGCTTCGCTCCTTTTACCGATTCCTTCCCTCCGCTGGCTTGCCTCCCTCTTGTTCCAAACGAAATGTAAGAATCTTGCGGGGGTGCGCAGGGGGATAAAAGCTGGAAGTCTGGTCGTGGATGAAAAGAGTATGGAGCGGCACTGGACGCTCCGGGATGGATCGGTATCGGGCGCTGGTTATCCCCGGATTTCTCGTTTTTTCCTTTTCAAGGAGGAAATCCCGTGATAAACGCGCTCGCTTCGCTCCTTTTACCGATTCCTTCCCTCCGCTGGCTTGCCTCCCTCTTGTTCCAAACCAAAGGAAAGAAACTTGCGGGGGTGGGCAGGGGGGAGAACTTGTAGCATATTCGACGAAGGGTACTGAGTGTGAAGGGGGGCACTGAACGCTCCGGGATGGATCGGTATCAGGCGCTGGTTATCCCTGGATTTCTCGTTCTCTCCTTTTCAAGGAGGAAATCCCGTGATAAACGCGCTCGCTTCGCTCCTTTTACCGATTCCTTCCCTCCGCTGGCTTGCCCCCCCCTCTTTTTTCCAAACGAAATGTAAGAATCTTGCGGGGGTGGGCAGGGGGATAAAAGCTGGAAGTCTGGTCGTGGATGAAAAGAGTATGGAGGGGCACTGGACGCTCCGGGATGGTTCGGTATCGGGCGCTCTAGATGGGGTCGGCTTAGGAAGAAATTAAAAAGGCAAGCCGATATAGTTCAGCTCGCCCTCTTCTAAGTATGCTTGGCCAGGATTATACTTGTTTGATTCATTAGATGATGCTCCTGTCTGACAATTCATGAACCCTAACCATTAACTACGTATCTCTTTCTTGCCTCCCCTTCTGCTCCTCCCTTCGATACTGTAAAGGCGTTCTTTTCATCATTTTTCGGAACTGTTCGATGAAGTAGCTGGTACTGTTGAACCCAACCTCGTAAGCGATTTCGGTGACACTGCGCTGTGAGAAACGTAGCAACTCTGTACTTTTTCGAATTCGATAATCCAGCACATATTGCATCGGAGTCGTACGCAGTATTTGCTTAAAGGTTCTGCATGTCTCTGCACGACTTAACTGACCTACCTTTGCGATATCCTCCAGCCTGAGCGGTTCAGTATAGTTTTGATGAATCCACATCAGCATCTGCTTTATACGCCGACTTCGGATCATCTCTGTTTCGTTATGTTCCAGAAAGTAACCATTCTTGATTAGGCCTTTCCAGATTTCCAGCACAGCTGCTGCAACGTTCAATTCATAGTAAGGAGCCTGCTTTTCAATCTCCTGTCTCACAGCCGAGATGTTTCCAAGTACCTGCTCTCCCCATGAGTTAGATTTCTCAATCATTAGAAATGGTAAATTCGTTGCAGTTACATATGGATGTACGTATTTCATGTAAAGCTCAGCAGATACCAGTGATTGCGGAGCCACATTCAAACAAAGATACATACCCTGCTCCTCCGCACTAAAATTCTCTGCCATGTGCATCATCCCGCTGTTGATAAACAGTCCATTCCCTTGTGAGACCGCTACTTGCTGTTCATTAATATGAAATAACACCTTACCTTGAACGACAGCTACAAACTGCAATTCATCATGCCAGTGCAATGGAATATACCCTTGTACATGCTCGGATATAGTTGTCTTGTAACAAGCGATAGACAGATCATCAGTACGATGTTCTGTCATTTCCTTTAGCTGTGGATTGATGTCAAATTTTATTTTTCTCATCATTCTCATCTCAATATTGTTATATTTTTGTGTAATTTTTGATATTAATCAAATCAATTCTGTCTTACTATATCACTATTCTTATATTTAAGGCGAGGCGGATAAACATGAAATCAATAGTGTCAACACCCAAGTTCAAAGGTATACTTCTGGTTTTGACAGGAGCTACTTGTTGGGGTGTCGGAGGAACGGTGGCTCAGAATCTATTTCACATGCACCATATCGATCTTAATTGGTATGTAACCGTGCGATTGGTATGTGCCGGCATCCTTCTCCTTTTCCTGCAATTATTTACACCTAGCCGTTCACAGATTCTTGAAGTTTGGAAATCGAAACAAACAGCCCTGCCATTTATTATCTTTGGCTTGGTCGGCATGTTGGCTGTACAGTACACTTACATGGCTTCCATTGATCACGGCAATGCGGCTGTCGCCACACTTTTGCAATATCTTTCTCCTGTCATGATCATGGTATATATGGTACTACGTAAACAATCTCCACTTACATCCAAACTTATAATCTGCGCTACTCTTGCGCTTGTGGGATGTTTTCTTCTGCTTACAAATGGCTCTCTGAATCAGTTATCCGTCTCGCAGCCAGCAGTGATCTGGGGATTGTTGTCTGGTGTATCTGCTGCATTTTATACATTGTATGCGGTCAGATTGCTTAACGAATTTGATTCTCTCGTGGTCGTTGGCTGGGCCATGGTGATTGGTGGAGTGGGTATGAGCTTTGTTCATGCGCCATGGAAGATCCACCAGACATTGCTGACACCAGATACCTATAGTTATTTGTTGTTTTCCATATTGATTGGAACGTTACTCGCATTCTGGTTCTACATTGCCAGCCTGAAATACCTCACGCCTCAGGAGACCAGCTTGTTAGGGAGCGCCGAACCTTTGGCGGCAGTGGGTACCACAGTTCTTTGGCTGAATGAACCCTTCGGTATCTATCAATGGTTAGGTACTGGCTGTATTATCCTTTTAATTGTCATTTTACAGTTCAAACGTTCGTCCTCCGTGTCCGCATAAAATATTAAAACGACAAATAACCTCATCGCTAAATAACGCGAATTGAGGTTGTTAGTTGTCGTATTATGATGAATCCATATCCATACCGGTGGATGGAATCAGCCCTGAATCAATCCTGAATCACTGCGCGATTTGATCGCGAATAGATTGCAGTATTTTTTTCTCCAACCTTGAGACCTGCACTTGGGATATACCCAGCCTGCTTGCCACTTCGGATTGAGTCTGATCCCTGTAATACCGAAGGTATACGATAAGTCGCTCCCGTTCACTCAGGCCGCCGATTGCTTCATTCAGCGCTAGCTTGTCGAACCACTTCTCCTGAGACTCATCCGCGATCTGATCCATCAGTGTAATCGGATCACCATCATTCTCGAATACCGTCTCATGAATGGAGGTTGGCGGTTTGTTAGCCTCCTGTGCGAATACCACTTCCTCCGGGGTAACCCCGAGTTCAGCGGCAACTTCCTTAATTGTGGGCAATCGATCCAGATGTTTCGAGAGTTCGTCCCTCTTTTTGCGTACTTTATTGGCCATCTCTTTCAGCGAACGACTGACCTTCAAGGTTCCGTCATCCCGCAGGAAACGCTGAATCTCACCAATAATCATCGGTACCGCATACGTCGAGAACTTCACGTCGTAACTGAGATCGAACTTGTCCACTGACTTGAGCAGGCCGATACAACCAATCTGGAACAGATCCTCCGGTTCATATCCCCTGTTCATAAAACGCTGCACGACGGACCAGACGAGTCTGATGTTGCAGTTCACCAGCGTATCCCGTGATTCATGGTCACCCGACTGACTGAGCGCAATCAGCCGTTTGACCTCGGCATCGTCCAAATAGGTCTGTGAAGATGGTTTCACTTCAGCATCCATAAGAACACCAACCCCTAATTATACAATGCTTTCTTGGATTCAATCCTTTTTTTCATCTTGATGGAGGTGCCTCTGCCGGGCTCACTGCTGACTTCGAATTCATCCATAAAATTTTCCATGATCGTAAATCCCATGCCCGACCGCTCAAGTTCGGGTTTGGACGTATACAGCGGCTGTTTGGCCAGTTCAAGATCCTCGATGCCTTCACCGCGGTCCTCTACAATGATCGTGATCATATCGTCACGAATCTCGGCCTGAATCGTCACAACACCTTCGGGATTGTTATTGTATCCGTGGATGATGCTATTGGTCACCGCTTCCGAAACAACCGTTTTGAGATCACTAAGCTCGTCCATCGTGGGATCAAGCTGAGAGATAAAAGCCGCAACGGTAACCCGTGCAAACGATTCGTTCTCCGACTTGGCCGCAAATTGCAGATTCATGAAATTTGCCCCTGTTCCTTCATTCATGAGACGACCTCCAGACCTGAGAGAGCAGTGCCCTCATTTTCGTAAATCGGCATGATCTTGAACAATCCCGACATTTCCAGCAAACGGTATACCGGCGGATTTACATCACAGACGACCATTTTGCCGCCTTTATTTTTGATCAACTTGTATCTTCCCAAAATAACACCTAGGCCTGAACTGTCCATAAATTCGAGGTCTTTCAAACTCAGCACCAGATGTTCACATTGTCTGCGCTGTATCGCTTCATCCATCTGCATACGTACCATGTCAGCTGTATGGTGATCCAGCTCCCCGGATAATCGCACAATCAAAATCCCGCGGTGATGCTCCATGTCCACATTCAAATTCACGTTTGCCCACTCTCCTCCCTGTCTTAGAACAAGGTTTTCTACGTTGCCAAAGGCTTTTCCTGCCCCCCGACAAAACTAGAAGAAAACTCCTATTTAACTACAAAAACCGTTCCAGCCCCAGGGAGAATGGCGTTTCCTGCAACTAATTGAACAAGTTCGAGGTTGTGCGTTTAAACAGCTTCCACCAGCCTGCCTTACCCACGTCTTGCGGAGCCTGAATATCAAACTCTTTAATTACCTCGTTGCCTTGATATACGACGAGTTTACCTACACTCTGACCCGCCTTAATCGGAGCCTTCACTTCTTTGGCTACAATCAGCTCATGCCGGATATCTGTCGACTTGGCTCCTTTGCGCATCAGAACGCTGTAGTTTTGTGCAGCATTCAGCGGCATCTCCGCGACATCACCTTTTTCAATCTTCAGACTGCCCAGCAGATCACCTGCTTTGTACAGCGCCTTCATCGTGTATTGAGCAAATGCATAATCAAACATGGAAGATACTTCACTGTTCCGTGTTTTCGTATTCGGCTCGCCAAGGACTACCGCAACGACACGCAGCCCATCTTTAGAAGCTGTAGCCGACAGACAGAATTTCGCTTCGGACGTGTACCCCGTTTTCAAGCCGTCTGCACCCTGATAGAAACGCACCAGTTTGTTGGTATTCACGAGCCAGAACGGCTTTTCGGAATCTTTACGCAAGTAGTCCTGATATGCACCCGTGTACTTCGTAATCCCCTGATGTTTTAGCAGTTCGCGGCTCATCACCGCGATATCGTGCGCAGAGGAATAATGATTATCCACCGGCAGCCCATTCGCATTGGCAAAACGTGTATCCTTCATGCCCAGCTCCTGCGCACGCTCGTTCATCATCTGTACAAAAGCCTCTTCCGAACCAGCAAGCTTCTCGGCCATGGCTACAGATGCATCATTGCCGGAGGCCATGGCAATACCTTTTAACATATCATCCACGCTCATCTCTTCCCCAGGCTCCAGAAAGATCTGTGAGCCCCCCATAGACGCCGCATATTCACTCGTTCTTACCTTATCCGTTAACTTCAGTTTTCCTGAACTAATCGCTTCCATGGTAAGCAACATGGTCATAATTTTCGTTATGCTCGCCGGAGGCAGCTGATCATGACTGTTTTTCTCATAAATAACAGTTCCCGTATCTGCATCCATCAGAATGGCTGAACGTGCTGATGGAGCCAAATCCGCCCCGCCAGCAGCCTTGGGTGTTTCCTCAGCCAAAGCAGAAGATGCCATTACGGGTAGCAGCATACAAAGGGTCATGAACGATGCCATTATTCTTTTTTTCACTAGGTTCCCTCCTCAAATGAATAGCGCGGTGGTAAGTCCTCGCATGTACTGCTATCCATTGTCGGCGGGTTTGAAGTAAATTATTCCAATCTCAGCAGGTTTTCCCTAACTTTTTTTTACTATATAAGTTGAACTAAAAATTTTACACGGTCCACTCCGATGACAGAATAACTTGGAGAGTAGCGGTTATCCCCAGATTTTTTGGATTCCCTTTTCCAAAGGGGAAAATCCGGTGATAAAGGCGAAGCCTATGCTTCCGATGTAGCTTTCTTTCAGAAAGCTTTCAGCTCCGCTTTTTCAGGTTTTTCATTTATAGGATTTACCTATGTTATTTATCATTTATATATATTTCCCCTATGAGTGATATCAGATTATGATGTATATGTCACAATTGAAATAACTTAGGAGGATGATTCCAATGTCTTTATATAATAAAAAAGTCCATTTCATAGATGGCAGGCTAGCTGATCTAGCTATATACCGAGGAAAGATACTGCTTGTTGTAAACACGGCCAGTAAGTGTAGCTACGCTCGTCAATTTGAGACCCTTCAACAGTTGTACGAAAAGTACCAGCGTTACGGTTTCGAGATTCTAGCGTTTCCGTGTAATCAGTTTAATGAAAAAGAGCCAGGGGACAATTCGGAAGTGAAAGCTCATTGTGAAAATCGATTGAAGTTAACGTTCCCGTTATTTGAAAAAATTGAAGTCAGGGGGCTGAACGCTCATCCGATCTTTCAATTTTTAACCGAACAAGCACCATTTCTAGGCTTTGACACCGAAACGGCTAGCGGAGAATGGATGGACCATTTTCTAAACGAAAAATTCCCTGATATCTACAAGGGTGATGGGATCAAGTGGAACTTCACTAAATTTTTGATCGATCAGAACGGTCAGGTGCGAGGAAGATTTGAGACAACGACGGAACCATTTGACATTGAACCAAGCATTCAATCATTGCTCTCCATCTAAAGTGAATATCATCATTCTCATCTTTCATATTATAAAAAAAGGAACAGCTCATTGAGCAAACATCATTCAATGAATTGTTCCTTATTAGGTCCTTCAAACTAAAGATCGCTTTTGTTCATCTTCGGTTCAACATTACATCTTAGGAATAACCGCCAGCACGAGCGCCAAGAAAGCTTCACGTACACGCTCCGTCGTTTCCATTACCTCATCATGAGACAAAGGTTGATCCAAGATCCCCGCTGCCATGTTACTGATGCAAGAAATGCCGAGCACTTCAATGCCCGCATGACGCGCTACGATCACTTCGGAAACGGTGGACATGCCTACTGCATCGGCACCGAGGGTACGAAGCATTCTGATCTCTGCTGGAGTTTCGTAATTAGGGCCAAGCAGACCTGCATACACACCTTCCTGCACATTAAAACCTTGAGTTGCCGCTGTATCTTTAGCAAGTGCACGCAAACGACGGCTGTAGGCTTCGGATAAATCCGGGAAGCGTACGCCAAGCGCAGCATCATTCGGACCAATTAGCGGGTTTTTGCCAGTCATATTCAAATGATCGGAGATGAGCATCAAGTCGCCTGCTTGATAAGAAGTATTTACGCCACCAGCTGCATTCGTTACTAGCAGACTGCTCACGCCCAGCTCTTTCATGACACGTACCGGGAATGCCGTTAATTCCGGGCCGTATCCTTCGTACATATGAAAGCGGCCTTTCATCATCACAACCGGACGGCCTTGAATCGTACCAAGCAACAGTTCGCCTTCGTGTCCTTCTACAGTGGACACCGGAAAATGCGGAATATCCTGGTACGCAATGTTAACGCCATCCTCAATTAGTTCAGCCAGAACGCCGAGCCCTGACCCGAGAATCAAACCGACTTCCGGTTTGATGGAGCTTTTGCTTTGAATGTAGGCTGCCGCCTCTGCAATCATCTGTTGGTTTAGTGTTGTCATAAGATGTTGTTCCTCCTTGAGTAGTAACGAACCGTTTAAGATTCAGCAAGGTTGTCATGTCTACGCCTGTGTTGGCGTAAGAAATCAGAAATTAACATGCAACCCGCGTATGTATAACGGCGTTGGTTGGTTTCAAATATAAGTTAACTTAAAACGCTAAAGGTGCAAACCATGCGTTAAGCTTTATTTTGCACGTGGATGATGGGTCTCATAAATTTCTTTCATCGTCTTGCGCCCATGCTGACTGTATTGCTGTCCGGGCTGTTCGACATGACCAAGCATGTCCTGAACCGCACGAGTGTCAGCTCCGTTTGCAATGAGATGAGCCGCAAATGAATGGCGAAGTGTGTGCGGTGTAATCTCACCCGAGATCCCCGCGTCCACAGCAGATTTTTTCAGCAACTTCCAGAATCCCTGACGGGTTAATCGTCTGCCGGATACATTCACAAATAATGCCTGCTCGTCCGTTCCTGCTTTAAGCAATTGTTCACGGAACTCGTCTATATATACGCTCGCCCAGTGGGCAGCCGGTGCACCAATCGGAAGAATGCGCTCTTTACCCGCTCCGCCGCAACGAATGAAGCGCATACCAGGCTGTACATCCCGTACATCCAGCGCAATCAGTTCCGATACCCGAATGCCCGTAGCGTATAACAACTCCAGCATGGCTCGATCTCGAACGCCTTGGGGTGAGCTGACATCTGGAGAAGCAAGCAACAGTTCGATCTCCGGAATCGTAAGAACTTGGGGAGGTGTCTTGTCGGCCTTGGGTGCTTCCACATCAAACGTAGGGTCCTGTACAATCTCGCCACGCCGCATCAGAAAATGGAAATACGATCGCAAAGACACGATGCTGCGAGCAATCGTTGCATTCGCACGGCCGTCCTGTTTGAGCTGACCCACAAATAACACAACATGTGTTCGTCTAACCTCACTCGCCTCGCGGATTCCATATTCCTTTTTCACAAATTCAACGAACTTGTCCACATCTCGAAGATAGGATTCCAGCGTACTGCTCGACATCCCTTTATCTTCTTCCAGGTATAAAGCATAGGCGTGTATGGTCTGATTCATGTACAACACTCCTCATCTGACAGCAATGCCAAACGGCAGGCTGCTTCCGTATTTGCATCCTTGACTGTCGGAGCTACTCTCCACGCCTGCAGCTACTCACCGTACCAATAGAAGAGACGAAGGCGCTCCGCCATCGTAGGACGTGCTTCTCCCGTGCCTGGCCAATCCGTTTCCTGAAATACCTTAACCGCATTGCCCGTTGGCATCTGATACTGATCCACAGGTGAAATCCAGCCGTTAAACAGATCGAGTACGTGGTAGAAAAGATACACCAGCGCAGCAAAAAACACTATAAATCGTATAAAACGGAGCCCTCTCCGCACAGATATAATCATTGGAACTGTCCCCTCCCGTATTTCAAGTCCAGTATCGTTCTTGAAACAGGGTATGTCCAAATGTCCGGGAATATGCCTTGACGAGTGAAGCATAAGCCAGGTTCGTGACCAAAAAAGCTCCCCCGTCAAAACCGCCGGTGAGAGCTTGAAGATAGGCTATGTTATTCTTCATCTTTGGGCTTTTGTTCATTTTTAGCTTTGCAACGATAACAAATTCCATGAAAGTCCAGTCGGTGATCTACTACCGAAAAGTTAAATTCCCGCTCCAGTCGTTCTTCAAGCGGTCCAAGCCAGTCCTCACGTATTTCATCCATACTTCCGCATTGCACGCAGATTAAGTGATGATGGTGATGCTTGGATGTATCTCCGCGCAGATCATAACGCGCTACACCGTCGCCGAAGTTGATTTTCTCTACAACATGCAACTCACTCAATAGTTCGAGGGTACGGTACACGGTTGCCAGACCGATTTCGGGAGCCTTTTCTTTAACGAGCATGAATACATCCTCTGCACTCAGATGATCTTCTTCATTCTCTAAAAGTACTCTTACGGTGGCTTCCCGCTGGGGCGTTAATTTATAACCTTGGGACTGTAGTTGCTGCTTAATTTTATCGATCCGTGCTTCCATTTTCTCCCTCCCCCTAGGAAATCATTGCACACTGCAACTTAACCCACTCTTTTCATTATAGGGGGAGTTCAATATCAAAGTCAACATTTTAGGACATGTAGTACAAGCTAGACAGGAAGTAGCATCGGCGTGACCCAGCGCATCATTGCGGGGGTTATCCAGGTTTCAAAAGAGGCCACCCCAAGCAGCAATACCGCCATAACCACCGTCAAAATAACATAGGAAGCAAACGGTCTTTGGCGGCCTGGTGCGCGTTGCATCAAAACGCGATTACGTATGATATATAACGAGAACGTCATCGCAGCCACACTGCAGATCAGCAGGATTGGGATGACGAACAGATTATGCGGCGCTACGGATACAAGTGCAAACAGCAGCCCTTTCCACGAATACTGTCCAACGAGGTAACCTACGGTAAAACCGATCAGCACCCCTTTTAAAAAATCCAGAACCAGTATGCCTGGTAAACCTACAACAGACAAACCGAGAATAAAGATTAAACCGACCCATTTTAGATGAAGCATGGCAATATCCCAATAAGCGGTGTGCTCTGTCCCTTGCGAACTATGTTGCACCGTCATGAAAAAATTGCCCAAATAGGCTTCGAGATCCTGGCGCTGTTCCAAGGAAAGAGCATTGACCATCAATGCGCCAAAGATGACACCGACCAGAAACAAGACAGCGACGAATACATATAACGAGGTTTGCCCTTTGAACGTAAAATAAGAAGAACGCATACAGGTACGAGTCCCCTTTCCGGTTATCCTGCTGCAAGGAGATATAAGACATATCAAACGTTAGACTTAATCATCCTTATGATTCAGCTTATGAACCTGGGCTCATCTGTATGACTTCTTGTCCGAATTATAACAACCCGCTCTACACATCATGCTCGTTCTACATTTTCTGAGATGTCTGCTCTTTGGTTGCGACCTTACCATATGTGCCCCCACCGCCAGAGGACAATGTCAGTCCACCATTACGAGCCGCTACGATCAATTCGGCGAGCACCGGACCAACGACCTCGGCTAGTTGAGTTTCATCTGTATGATGCAGGACAGCCATCTCTGTTCCAAAACGATCCAGCAGTTGACGCAACTTGGCTTTACCAAGCCCTGGAATGAACTCAAGCGGAACCTGATAATAGTATGGTGGCCTATCAGCAGGAAGCTCCGGTTGCTCACGGTCAGCAATAGCCAGAATACGATCCAGCACCCCTTGAACCAGCTTGGGGCTACCACAAAGAGGACAACGTTCAGCAGACAGATCCTTTTCATCCATGACGCTACCACATGCTGCACAATAGGTTCGGTGATACTTACCGAGTCTTGGATTCAAACCATAATTGGCCGCAATCCTTCTTCCCTCTTTCCCTAGCAATGCCATACGGAATTCGTCAAACGAAGGCGATGCAATCTGTAACTCATTGTATTCCCGCCCGATTTTACCTAGCGAATGTGCATCCGAATTCGTTAGAAACGGAACCTGATCCAGTTCCCGAATGTAACTCGCCATAGAGGAATCAGAGCTTAGACCCAGTTCAACCGCATCCACAAGGCTCGTGTCCAGCACATCTCCCATACGTGGCGCTGTGCTACCATAAATGCCCTTGTGCGGTGTAAACACGTGAGCGGGTACAATCAACCCGCCGCGTGCCTTGATCTCCGCTTGCATCTCAAGAGCAGGTACATATACCCGCTGGGAGCTGAGATTTACATTTTTCATATAACGTGCCATCCAGGTTGTAAAAGACTTCATGGTACCCAGATCCCGGAAGTAGGCGAGCATGTGGAACTCACGCATCTCAGGCTCGCGAAGCTCGATTTCGGTTCCGAGCAGAATGGTGGTGTCCTGATACGCAATACCGCCGCCCTCAACCTCAGACATCGTACCGTTCTCCAGCAGATCCTCAATATCCCTCTGCACAACCGGAGAATGGCAATCAATGACCCCAAGCAAATGAATTCCTTTACGAGTGGAGGCCTCCCTGGCTATATTCTCAAAGGTTAAGTCACGGCTGCCGCTGATTTTAACTGCCTCACCACGGGACGTGCGTCCGATGTGGATATGCAGATCCGCATAACACGGCTCCCACAGCGGTAGCGTTCCCTTTTGATTTTGCATGATTAAAACCGTCCTGTCGTTTTGTAAATATCCCAGGCATACACAGCCATCATCGTTTTGGCATCACTGATTCGATTTTCGTCCATCAGCTTGTACGCTTCCTCTAGCGTGATCTCCGATACTTCAAGAAACTCATCTTCGTCCAGAGCCATCTCTCCAGCTTCCAGCTCTTCGGCGATATACAGGTGAATGATCTCATCCGCGAAGCCTGGTGAGGTGTAGAAAGACCGCAGATGACGGAGCGACTTGGCTTCATATCCCGTTTCTTCCTTCAGTTCACGCGCTGCTGCCACCTCCGGCTCTTCACCCGGATCAAGCTTGCCCGCAGGAATTTCCACTTCGGTACGTCCCATCGCCTGACGATATTGATCCACGACCAACATGCGATCTCCCCTCAATGCCAGTACCGCTACCGCTCCTGGGTGTTTGATAATCTCTCGGGTCGCCGTCTGTCCGTTTGGTAGCTTTACTGTATCTACCTGAAGTGAAATCACTTTGCCTTCAAAGATCGGCTTGGTGGATACCGTCACTTCGTCAAGCTTTGGATTCGCAGGTTGAGGCGCATAGATGGATGCAGCAGATGTTTTGGATTTCATGTGTACTTCAGCTCCTTTTAAATGTGTAAAAAACTCGTTCAATTGAACTGAGATGTAGTATATAACTGTGATTTCAGGCATATGGTGAGCCTATAAGAATTTAATCGTGTGTACAAGTCTAATGCGTACAGCGAGAACCAAGGGGGATTCACCAAAATGAAAAGTTATCTCACACCTCAGTCTGCGCATGTGGTCGGACAAGCCAGACAAGTACAGCTTATCCTTAGACAGTGGATGCGTGAATGGGGCCCTGATACCAAACTCAGCGACATGCTTGCGCGACGCAAAGGCTAAAGCTTCACCATTGTTCAAAAAGTCCGAACCCGGTCTGCACCGAATTCGGACTTTCATTTCTTTTTTCAACCAACGCTCCAATTACATCATCTCATGGACTATCAAATATCCCAATCACTTATTTGCCTTTTGCCGTTTCCTGCACAATCGCGATAACGACCTGGGACAGTTTCACAATGTCTGCTGCGCGAATGCGTTCTTTGGTCGTGTGGATATCTTCATACCCTACAGCCAGATTCGCCGTCGGAATGCCGAACCCGTTAAAAATGTTCGCATCACTGCCACCGCCAGAAGCAAACGTGCTTGTTTCCAGACCCAGGCTTCGAATCGCACGCTGGGCAAGTTGCACTACCTCATGGTCGTCATGGAAGCCAAATGCAGGATATTTAATCTCACTGCGGAACTCTGCGGTTGCGCCATATTTGCGACATGTCGTCTCCAATGCTTCACGCATTTGGGCAATTTGCTGTTCGATTTTCTCTTGCACAATACTGCGAGCCTCCGCATCGATCTGAACAAAGTCACATACCACGTTCAGTGCAGAGCCACCTTGGAACTTACCAATATTCGCTGTCGTTTCGTCGTCAATGCGTCCAAGCTTCATAGCCGCAATCGCTTTGGCTGCAACCTGAATGGCACTGATTCCATCTTCCGGATTCACTCCGGCATGCGCCGACTTACCATAGATTTTCATCTCAATCTCTGCTCTTGCTGGAGCAGCCACACAGATCGTACCCACCGCTCCGTTAGAATCCAGCGCATAACCAAAGGAAGCATCGATATCTTTCGGATTCATTGCTCGTGCACCGACAAGACCCGACTCCTCTCCGACCGTAATCACAAACTGAATTTTGCCATGCGGAATGTTGTTCTCCTGAATAACACGAATGGCTTCAAACAGAGCTGCAATGCCCGCCTTGTCATCCGCTCCCAGAATTGTTGTGCCATCACTGCGAATCCATCCGTCCTCACCAAGCTCCGGTTTGATTCCCTGTCCGGGGGTTACGGTGTCCATGTGACATGTGAAGAGCATCGGCTCTACACCTTCTACACCTGCCACACCTTCAGCTTCCAGTGTAACGACCAGATTGCCCGCTCCATGCCCTGTCTCGTTCATTGTATCGTCCTCATAGACATGAAGACCAAGACCCGCGAATTGTTCTTTTAACACCTTGGATATATTCTGCTCATTTTTTGTTTCGCTATCAATCTGCACCAGATCCATAAAATGCTGAATCACACGCTGTTCATTAATCATTAGACTTTCCTCCCTATCGTAGATACGGTACAATACAGGTACTATGGCTTGTTCAAAAGTTCTGAAAGGAGTTCTCTCTTCATGCAAAATAAGAAATGGTTCAAAATTGTGATCTATCTCATGCTGGCAGCTATGGTTGGCTCCACTCTTTTCATCGCACTGGAACCGTTGCTGTTCGGGTAGTCACCCTGATCTGAAGCTCTTCTAACGCGCTGTCTACAGACGCTGGAGGGCTTCTTTTTCTGTACTCCATATCAGATCATATGGGAATATACGCTGAAAATAAGGTACAATATCCCGGGCTACCTGCTCAACCGTGTATGAATTCCCCGTGATATCCTCCAAAGAAGTCACACCATACTGTTCAATTCCGCATGGAATGATACCCTGAAACCCAGCATGTTGAATGCCTGAGGTAATGTTAAAAGCAAACCCGTGACTCGTCACAAATCCACGTCGATGCTTACACCGATTAAACTTAATGCCGATGGCCGCAATCTTCAGATCACCGATCCATACGCCCGTATATCCTTCTTTGCGCTCGGATTCAACGCCCTGATCAGCGAGATAATCGATCATCACCTGCTCCAGCTTACGCAAGTAAGCATGCAGATCCAGCTCCTCATCCCGACCAAGTACTAACAAAGGGTAACCTACCAATTGACCCGGTCCATGATAAGTAATATCACCGCCGCGATCAATTTGAAACAAGGAGATGCCCTGTGCTTTCAACTCTTCCTCACTCCAAAGCAGATGCTCCGGATGGTTCTGTGAACCAATGGTATAGGTTGGTGGATGCTGTAGAAGCAACATCTGTTCAGGGCCTTCGCCTTCGTCCAGTTGCTGCACAATTGATTTCTGAAGATTCCATGCCGCCTCATAATCCAGCATCGGTATGTATGCCACATTCAGCGGTTTACCCATGTTTCCTCACATCCTTCTGCCCATGGTTTAATATATGAAGATATATTCGTCTCTAGACAGCCAGAAAAGTGCACGGCCCGAGGCACATACACTTTCCCGTCTTTCTATAATATAAACTTAATACACTTTCGTTTCCATGTTGTAGCCTTCCAGGTTCTCCTTAACACGCTGCAGGAACCGGCCACAGATGACCCCATCCAGAATCCGATGATCCAGAGAAAGACACAAGTTAGCCATGGACCGCACCGCGATCATATCATTAATGACCACCGGTTTCTTCACAATGGATTCAAAGGTAAGAATAGCGGCCTGTGGATAGTTGATAATAGGCTGGGACAAGATCGAACCAAATGAACCTGTATTGTTCACTGTAAATGTACCGCCTTGCATATGATCCAGCTTCAGCGTACCTTCACGGGTCTTGCGAGCCAGATCATCAATCTCGCGAGCGAGACCCGCGATATTACGCTGGTCAGCCTGTTTGATGACCGGTGTAAGCACCGAATCCTCTGTACCTACAGCCATGGACAAGTTAATATCCCGCTTCACAATAATTTTATCAACAGCCCATACTGAGTTCATAATCGGGTAATCTTTAATCGCATTGACGACACCCTTCATCATAAACGAAAGATAGGTCAGGTTAATGCCCTCTTTCCGTTTGAACTCATCCTTCAATTTGTTGCGCAACATGACGAGGTTGGTTACATCCACTTCAATCATGGTCCACGCATGAGGGATTTCAGATACACTTTGACGCATGTTACGCGCTATGGCATTACGCACAGGGGTAACATCGATAAAATATTCTGATCTTCCTTGTCCGCCGCCTTCCACTTCAATCTGTGGAATTTTCGGACTTTCGGTCAGGTGGATTCCGGAATGACGCACAGGAACGCCTGCATCGGATGCAGGAACTGTCTGTCCAGTTACACCGTTCATAGATATCGATGACGTAGTTGCACCGGTATCTCTGATTCCACTGAACGGAGAAGACGATGAAGCCTGTGCAGCCTGAGTACCAACATTAGATGTTTGTACGGACGCTGATTCTGTGTTTGCCTGGCCGCCCTGTGCAACATAAGAAAGCACATCTTTACGTGTAATCCGGCCGCCTGCCCCTGTTCCCTGAACATGCTGCAGATTCAATCCATGTTCTGCTGCCAAGGACTGCACCGCAGGAGAATAGCGATGGCGCATCGGCTGATTCGGATCAAACGCAGCTGCGTGTGTACCCGTAGTTGCAGATTGACTTGCATTACGCTGAACCTGAGCTTGCTGCGATTGTTGCTGCTCGCTCGCGACAGGTGTAACTTGTTCCGCCGTATCTTCATCCGTAGCAACGACTTGCATACGGCAGATGGCCTCACCCACCGCAATGGTCGTTCCTTCTTCCACCAATAGATCACCCATAATGCCATCCACCGTAGACGGTATCTCGGCATTCACTTTATCCGTAATGACTTCGCAGATCGGCTCGTACTGCTCCACACGGTCACCCGGTTTTTTCAACCATTTGGCTATGGTAGCCGAGACCAGAGATTCCGCGAGCTGCGGCATAATGACCTCGATCCATTTCATACGTTCAGCCATTGATTTATCACTCCAAACTTTTTTCTATCTTTATCGATTAATACGCTGCAAGTTCACGCATGGCTGTTTTGGCTTTATCCTTGCTCAGCATATAAAATTTCTCCAGCGTAGGACTGATTGGCATAGCTGGTACATCTGGACCGCACAAACGCTGAATAGGGGCGTCCAGATCAAACAGACATTCCTCACTGATGATCGCCGCCACTTCTGCGCCTACACCACCGGTTTTGTTATCTTCGTGCACGATCAGCACCTTGCCTGTCAACCGGGCAGAATCGATAATCGCTTCACGGTCGAGAGGTTGCAGCGTACGCAGATCCAGTACGTGTGCCGTGATACCTTCTTCCCGTTCCAGCTCCTCAGCGGCCTGCATAACAAAATGCAATGGCTGACTGTACCCGATAACTGTAATATCGGCACCTTCACGAAGCACATTGGCCTTACCGATTGGAACGATGTAATCATCTTCAGGCACATCTTCCTTGATCAGCTTGTAACATTTTTTATTTTCGAAAAAGAGTACCGGGTCCGGGTCGCGGACAGCCGCTTTCAGCAAACCTTTCGCGTCATACGCCGAGTAAGGAGCAATGATTTTAAGTCCCGGTGTACCAAAGAAGATGGATTCCGGACATTGGGAGTGGTACAAGCCGCCGAAGATCCCGCCACCGATTGGCGCTCGAATCACAATTGGACAGCTCCAATCATTGTTGGAGCGATAGCGGATTTTGGCCGCCTCACTAATAATCTGATTTGTTGCCGGCAACATAAAGTCCGAATATTGCATTTCCGCAATCGGCTTCATGCCGTACATTGCTGCACCGATAGCCACACCGGCAATCGCCGATTCAGATAGTGGCGTATCCATGACACGCATCTCGCCAAATTGATCCTGCAACCCTTTGGTTGTGGTGAACACGCCACCTTTTACACCGACGTCCTCGCCAAGAACAAAAACATTCTCGTCCCGTTCCATCTCTTCTTTCATTGCGAGACGGATTGCATCAATATATTCCATCATAGCCATGATTACCGTCCCCCTTCTTCGCTGTCTGCATAGACATGCGTCAGCGTGTCCTCAGGTTTGGGATATGGCGCATTGTCTGCATATTCAGTTGCTTCTTTCATTTCCAGCGCAAGCTGGGAAGCCAGATCCGCATCCCGGGCTTCGTCCCAGATGCCGCATTCAATCAAATAATTTTTCATCCGAAGTACGCCGTCTTTCTTCCAGTTCTCCTCAACTTCTTCCTTCGTCCGGTAGGCCAAATCATTATCCGAAGTCGAGTGTGGAGACAAACGATACATCATCGCTTCAATCAGTGTCGGACCTTCACCGGCGATAGCACGCTGACGCGCTTCCTTCACAGCCGCGTACACTTCGAGTGCATCGTTGCCATCTACGCGAAGTCCCGGGAAACCATACCCCAATGCACGATCAGAGATTTTGCCGCTGAGCTGTTTGTGAATAGGAACCGAAATTGCATATTGATTGTTCTCACACATAATGATGACAGGCAGCTTATGCACACCTGCAAAGTTTGCGCCTTCGTGAAAATCCCCCTGGTTGCTTGAACCTTCCCCAAAGGTAACAAAAGAAACAAACTCTTGCTTCTGCATTTTGGCAGCAAGAGCAAATCCGACCGCATGAGGAACTTGTGTAGTCACCGGGCTGGACCCAGTAACGATACGCAGTTTCTTATGACCAAAGTGGCCTGGCATCTGCCGGCCGCCACTGTTTGGATCTTCGGCCTTGGCAAAGGCAGACAGCATCAGCTCACGCGGTGTCATACCTACGGCCATAACGAAACCGTAATCCCGGTAATAAGGCAAAAAGTAATCATGATCACGGTCCAAACCAAAAGCCGCCCCGACTTGCGCTGCCTCCTGGCCTACACCGGATACGTGAAAGTTAATTTTGCCCGCCCGCTGCAAGAGCAAGCAACGTTCGTCAAACTTGCGTGCAAGCAGCATGTATTTGTACATATCTAAAACTTCTCCATCAGTAAGTCCCAGTTGTTGATGTCGATGAACCGCATCTGCAGTACCTTGTGAACTCATATGAGGTACCTCCTTTTAATCAAAGCCTTTTGCAAGTCCTACTACCCGATCTTATAACCTGGTACTAAGACTTGGCTTAACCTTATTATAATCCCTTTTGCCCAAAAAAGGAAAGTACCTTTCTCACCCAGGGTTGTCTGACTTACATTCCAATCGCTTTTCCATCCACGGCTAACATCGCTTCGCCCATAATTTCCGACAATGAAGGATGCGGATGTATGGTCTGTCCGACTTCCCATGGCGTTGCATCCAGCATTTGTGCCAATGCAGCCTCAGCGATCAATTCCGTAACATGGGTGCCAATCATATGTACCCCTAAAATATCATTCGTTTTGGCATCCGCAATAACCTTCACGAATCCATCGCGACTTCCGTGAATCAAAGACTTGCCGATGGCCTGGAATGGGAACTTGCCGGTTTTGATCTCGTATCCGCGTTCCTTAGCTTCTTTCTCGGTGAATCCAATGCTGGCAGCTTCCGGGCGTGTATACACGCAGCGCGGAATCCGATGTGCTTCAACCGGATGCACGCTCTCACCAGCAAGATGATTGACTGCAAGGATGCCTTCGTGACTTGCGGCATGAGCAAGCTGTAACCCGCCGATACAATCACCAATCGCATAGATATGGCCTTCTCCAGTCTGCAGGTGTTTGTTAACCGCAATAAAACCTCGTTCCACTTTGATATCGGTATTCTCAAGTCCAATATTTTCAACATTAGCTTGACGCCCAACAGACACCAGCATTTTTTCAGCCGTCAGAGCTTCTACCTTATCTCCCGCAAGCTGCACGTCAATGTTCACGTTCTGATCATCGGTGTGGTAACTGTCGGTCATCAGCTTAGCGCCAGTCAAGAAACGCACGCCTCGTTTACCAAGTAAACGTTGCATTTCTTTTGCTATATCCTCATCTTCTGCAGGAAGCACATGAGCCGCTGTCTCAACCACCGTAACACTCACGCCAAAGTCATTCAGCATAGAGGCCCATTCCAGACCGATTACACCACCGCCCACAATGAGGATTGAAGCTGGCAATTCGTCCATGCGGAGCGCTTCATCACTGCTCATGATGTATCGTCCATCCGGTTCAAGACCCGGTAGCACGCGTGGACGTGAGCCCGTAGCAATAATCAGGTTCGTTGGAACAACCGTGTCCATCTCGCCGTCCTCATACTCCACCGCTACAGCCCCGCTCTGTGGTGAGAAGATCGACGGCCCGATCACACGTCCTTTGGCGTGCACGACTTCGATTTTATTTTTTTTCATCAAATATTGAACGCCCTGATGAAGTTGCTCCACAATCGCATCTTTACGCGCCTGGACCTTCGGGAACACAAGCGTTGTTCCTGTTGTCTCGATGCCGTAGCTCTCGCTATCCTGAATCTCAGCGTACATCTCGGCACTTTTTAGCAGCGCCTTGCTTGGGATACATCCACGATGCAGGCAAGTTCCACCTAGCTTGTCCTTTTCTATAATAACGACCTTTTTGCCTAGCTGGGCAGCACGGATCGCCGCAACATATCCGCCCGTTCCTCCACCTAATACAGCAACATCACATGGTATTGGCATCTCTATGTTCTCCTCTATATGCTCATTTTTTTGAAAATAAATAATAATAAAATGACCTGTAATACCTAATTTACTTCCTACCCTCTATATATCATTGTACTCTCCTTGCGCGGTCAACTCAAAATTTAACCCATTCTCGCATGGACAGTCTGTACATTCCAAGCTATGATATAAGCAGGGATTCCCTGTAAGCGTAACCTTTATTTTATGTCTACACTGGCAGAAAGGGTATAATGCTCATGAATACAAAAATAGTCTTTGCGCGCTTTCTCGCAATTGTTATACTCGTTATCCCAGGCTTAATGGCCATGAAGGGCTTCCTCATGATGAAAGATGCCTTATTTCTATATTACGCGGAGCACGGAAACGACCTGATCGCTCCCGGATTCCAGTGGCTTTCCTTCTTGGGTGGGCTCGTGCTTTTTGCGGCAGGCATGAGTTTTCTCGGCGGCTGGATTCTGTTTCGCGACCGCAAACGCAATTATGTAGGACCACGTTTTCGCTCCAAAAAACAGTCAGAACAGATGGAAACACCCGGAAGCACTTCATGATTCCGGGCTTTTTTGTTTTCTGCGCATGATTAGAGATGCTTCATTCATACAAGGCATCTCGAAGTTTAGTGGACATGCGTGACTCTTTCGAAGATGATTTCAGAATCGTTCTGCGCAATGTCAGATTGCTGGCTTGTAGCCGTTCTGCTTCTGTCAGTAGTTCCGTAAATAATGCCTGCGCAGCTTCATCCAGCTTGCCTTGTTTATTCAGCTCCTCATATCGTTGCTTCAGTGAGGTTAATGCTTCGTTCATTGGTAACACCTCTTTTCAGATAACTCTAGTGGCGCAAGCTTTCGGAACCAACATCGTAACCATCCATATAGTAACACAAACCGATTTATATTAGTTCTGGCTCTTTCCAAAGAAGATGTGGTAATCTGTAATGGTCGCTTTTTTTGAATTCCGTATGCGAGAGGGGTAGCAGCACCGTGCAAACTGGACGTATTACCGTAATTACTGGACCCATGTTCAGTGAAAAATCTGGTGAACTTATTCGCCGTTGTCAGAAACTTATTCAATTTGGCCGTAAAAAGGTCGTTGCCTACAAACCAGCCGAGGATGATCGATTCGCTCAGGACGAGATCGTAAGCCGGATCGGCTACAGACTTCCTGCCCATTCCATTCCCCGGCAATTAACGCCGGAATCCGTTGAGACCATTCTGAATCAAACCATAGATGCCGATGTTGTTGCCTTTGATGAAGTTCAGTTTTTCAGCAGCGCCATCATGGAACTCGTTTCCGAACTAGCTTACTGTGGCAAACATGTGATTGTGGATGGACTGAACATGGATTATCGCGGAAAAGAATTCGGATATATCGGTGGCCTGCTTGCCATGGCTGATGATATTGAGAAACTTTCTGCATTCTGCGCGGTATGCGGCAGCCCGGATGCTGCCTTTACACAGCGAATTGTCAACGGAGAACCTGTTACATTGGGTCCAGTTGTCATGATCGGCGATTCGGAGGCTTATGAGCCCCGCTGTCGTTGCTGCTTTATTCCTCCTCATAAAGTGGAATGCCCGTCCTAAGATACACTCAGAACCAAAGCCCAATTGGGCTTTTTTTTATTGTCTGCAACAGAACAGGCACAAAAAAGCACCGCTGTGTGCGATGCTCTCCAAATCACTTCCCGCTAGTCACGGGAAACAAAATATTTGTTGGTCATGTAATATGCGTCGCCACGTGACGTTTCTACCATTCCTTTTTTGGCATCCAGGAATACAATCTCTTTACATTTCGTGCAATACCATTTGGTACGTTTATAAGGAGATTCTGTGACGTAGGCCGTGCCGCATTTACAATCAATTTTCATCAATAGCTCGGTGGATTTATAAGCACTGGACAGACGTTCCAGGTTATCCTGCTGCTGTGTTGGCATGATCGTCTGCTGATAATCGGATAAATGATTTTGAACCTTAAAGTCTGCGACCAAACCTGCATTTAACCCAAAAAATTCTTTGCCGATCTCCGTTACGAAGCGTCTCTCATTTCTATAACAATCGAGCCATTCAACAATCTGCTTATTAGACAGTGGAACCGTACCCTTGATACCGCTATTTAAGGTGTAGGTCATGATGTATAAAGTATCGTCTTGTCTTCCTGAGTACATTAGAATCCTCCTTCGAATACATTTGCTAATGTACTACAAAAACGCGCATAAATCAAAAAAATATTGTTTCCTGAGCGCATTTCTTCTTATTAAATGGGAAACATACCTCTCTCATCTGCTATTGTCTTACAAGAACTGCATACACCTGTAACATTTCCCTGTGGAGCGGCATAATACACGACCCTTTTCACAGGTTTCCTGCAAATGGAACAGTAGTTCCTCCTTTCCTTTTTTGGAGTGTAGTCCGATAGCTTCACTACGTTTTGCTGCCGCCGAAACCTCCGTAAAAAACCTAGCCAATTCATATTCGCTTCACTCTTTCTTATGCGCTAGCCTTGTCGTCGTTTTTTCCTTGGCCTGCAAAATCGCGCCACCTGTTATGTATACGATTCCAAGTTGTGCGTGCCGATCTCATATTTTATTCGACGTTTCGGGTGTTTTTCCTGTTTTAATCTCAGTACATATTAAAAAAAACCGTAGACACCTGTATTCTCTGCACCCGAGAAACAGCGGCCTAATCGGTTTTTTCAGTCATCGTTTTATTTATAAAATGTGCCCAGTACGTCGAGATCCGATGAACGCTCTATGCGAAAAGGATAGATGAACCCCTGTTTCAGTTTAGCGAACTTTCGTCCCCACAGATCCAGTCCGGATGTAAACTTATAAGCCTGATATATGAATTTGGAACAATAATTTCGCTCGACACTTAGAAGGTTCGTTTGCAAGCGGTAGAACTTCACCTGCTTGTAGTGTTCTTGAACCCATTCTGCTGCCCGCATACCCACCTGATGGAGCTTGGAACGGAATACAATAAAGCGATCCCCTTCATAAAAGCGAGTGAGATACCAGTCCAATGTATCCGCAAAAACCGGCCCGTAAGGATGCACATGATACACCTTTCCGTCCAGACCAATAATGCCCATATGCCCGGCATAATAAGTTGATTCCGAGCTTGGCGTATAGACGATGTCCCCTGGCTCAAGCTTCAACAATTTTAATTCACTTAGAGGCATATCCTGCTGTTGCCTTTTTACAGCGGCACGTTTACGTCGGCCCTCGACCAATAAATGATGCAGTGCTCCGGCTGTAGCAAGATAAACCTCGGACCATTTCACTCGTTTCATATTCACGCGTTGAAGCAATCTTTGAATGAAAGTCGTATTTTGTTGTCCGGATGATGAGCCTTTTTTCATTGTTGTACTCCACCCTTGTCGAAATGTAATCCGGTTTTGAGTCCCTAAGCTAGCATGCAAGACGTGAAAACCTGTTATTATTCGCGCAAGCCTCTTGTAGATTTTGATTATAGACGGTTTAGAGCTGATCTTCAATCCAAAACCTGTTCAAAGACTGTTATATCTTGTGCAATTCTAACTACTTCATACGCACATGATACAAAAAAATAACCTCGGAAAAATTTCCGAAGTTATTTTAAGTTCAAGTCTTGTTTCGACTTAATATTAACTACTCTACAACACCAAGCGCTTTGTTTTTTTCTTTGAAGCGACTGTTATGAGAAGAGACATAAGCTACTTTTTCGGCTTCCGGATCCATATATAACTTCGCACTGTTAACAGCTAGAGCTGCATCTGTAAATGTACCCGCGATCAGATACAATTTGCTTCCATAATCGACGAAATCACCCGCGGCAAAAACACCAGGTATGTTCGTTTGCAATCTTTCGGTCGTGCTCACATGCCATTCACCCAAGTCTAATCCCCAATCACGAATGGGACCAAAATCACTCTTCATGCCATGATTGACAATCACAGCATCCACTTCAAGCATCTCCGTCTCTCCGCTTTCCATATGTGTAACGGTTACCTGTTCAATCATATCCCCGCTTATGCTGTGTAACTTCTCAATTGCGTAGGGTGTGCGCACGTCAACTGAGGATTCTTTCATACGCGACACGTTCCGCTCCAGTCCTCCGAAGTGATCACGTCGATGTACGACCGTTACCTGCTGAGCCAAGCTCTCTAGCTCATTCGCCCAATCCACAGCGGAATCTCCCCCACCCGAGATTAACACTCGTTTACCGCGGAAAGGCTCGAGCTCTTGCACCGTATAATGTAGATTGGATACTTCATAGCGGTCTGCCCCTTCAAGCTCCAGTTTCGCCATTTTGTATATTCCGTATCCTATTGCCAAAATGACAGTGCGTGTCCAGTGTTGCTCACCTGTAGCAGAAGTTAGCAGAATGGTGCCATCCGCTTTACGTTCAAATCCTTCAATCTGTTGTTCAAACACGAGTGTCGGTTCAAATGTGCGCGCCTGCTGCTCCAACTGTTTAATCAGATCTTCACACAGGATGGGTGTTACCCCTCCAACATCCCAGATCATCTTTTCCGGATAAAACAGCATCCGTCCTCCCAATCTGTCGCGTGCCTCAATTAATTTCGTTTTCATATCTCGCATACCGCTATAAAAAGCAGAGTACATGCCTGCCGGGCCGCCTCCGATAATCGTCACATCATAAAGCTCTAATTCTTGATTCATCTCTACAGGACCTCCATCCACTCGACTATGGTAATTAATTATATGATATTGATTCTCATTATCGTTTAAGTCTAATGGAAATGGGTTCAAATTACAATCCCAATATCATTTTTGCCTCCTGCGTAACTTTATGTGCACGATTTCCTCTTCATTTATTGTGCTCTTGGAGCAGACAAAAGTTTATCTACAACAAAATCGAGTTGTTTATTGATGGAATAGATGTCTGAATAATAAAAGAAATCAAAATCAATCTCGATCAACCGACCTTCTTTGACCGCCTTAATGTTACGCCATATCGGATTATCCGTTAGAACATCTGCCCCTTCATACACAGAGCGGAACACATAGTCACCTATGTATTCTGGAAGAACTTCCATTGAGATTGTAGAGCCATCTTCGTCTGATACGACATCGATTTTGTCTTGTACTACTTTAGGAGCTTTCATCTCCAAATACTCATAGACTGCCTGAGAACCCCGACCAAATTGCTTGCTCTCCACAACGACCATACCTTTTAGTCCGCCTTCAATAATGGAAATGGTTTTATCCAATATACCAGCGTCTGCAAGAGTTTTTTTACTCTCTTCCACTTTGCTGTTAAGGTTGTTAATCAAGACTTCAGCTTCCTTCTCTTTGCCAAAAATGCTGGCTATGCTGTGAAGCCGTTCTTCCGTTGTCATTTTCTCGTACGGAATATACACCGTAGGTGCGATATTTTTCAACGTGTTATATGTTTCTTCCGACGGAACAATAATCAGGTCTGGATCAAGGTCAATGACAGCTTCAGGGTTCGGTTCGAACCAGGTACCGAGTGAATTTACACCTTCAAGCTCACTCTTGTAAGCAGCCCCGTCGTATACATCTGATGTAGCGATTGGCTTGACTCCAAGTGCAACAACATCACCTTGAAGATACAGCACAACAACTCTTTTCGGATTAGCCGGAACGATAACATCACCTTTTATGGTCGAGACCGTGCGTGTTTCTTTATCTTTGTTTACTTGACTTCCCGTCTCTGATGTTACTGATGAACTACTGTTAGTCGAATTAGCACCCGTTCCTTCTCCAGCTGAAAGTGTATTGGCGGTACCTGAAGAACAGGCCGTAAGGAGCATCGTTAGACTTAATATTGCAATCATGATCATGCTGGAACTTGAATTTTTTCTTTTCATTGGTGTGGACCCTCCGTTTATATATCGATAATGATTATCATAATCAATATATCTTGACTTCAATGCCCAGCCAATGGACGATTCGGATACGTGCAATGGACGATCTTCTATTCGGCCCAATTCCTTCATCTTCTTTTGATACAGGGTTGGAGACATGCCCACATGTTTCTTGAAGATTCGGCTAAAATAATATACATCTGAATAACCAACCTCTGCAGCGATATCACCAAGCTTTGCATCTGAACGTACAAGTAAATCCTGAGCCTTGCCGATTCGCGTCTGAATTAAGTAATCGATGGGACTGTAACCCGTCTTTCGTTTGAATCGCATAGATAAATGACGCGAGCTAAAATTGAATTGTTCTGCTAGAAAATCAAGTGTGACCTGTTCTCTATAATGCTGATGAATGTATTCAAGCGTCTGTTTTACCGGATCAACAACTTCGGTTTGAACCTCTTGTGCAGCTAGCTGAACCATCAGTTCATGAATGAATTGATAAAACAGACTCTTCGTATACAGCAGGTCCAAATTGGTTGGTTGCGTCCATACTTTCTCCATCTCATTAAGATACCTTAACAAGTTCAATGGACTCCTCGGTGTAAATCCATATTGTAAGGAAAACGGAGCACCTAGAACCTGTCCTTGTAACCACCTTTTACGATAATTTGGAAATGCTCGAAATGCTCTGTAATACAACATAATATATTCGAAATCTTTATGGGCCTGTATATTCAATAATGATCCTTTGGCTCCATGAATTAAAAAAAATGGTTCTGATCTATACTTATGTCCATTCAATTGAATGTCGGCTGACCCTCGAATTGAATATATAAAACAAGCAGCAGGCAGTGTATATGATCCATGTTGTATTTCGTTCTTTAAGACGATGCGGCGTATATCCAGCACCTTCACGGCCGCATAATTCCAATATTGCATCTGTTCATTTAATTGCATTATTTCTCTCCAATCTCCGTTTCTCCTGAAACAATAACCGCTAAAAACCACACACTCATTGATAACCATTATCAATTATCCTGATAAAGTTCGCAATACTTTACATAAAGTATATTTTTAGTGAGCAGGTAGAACCTTCATTCTTCTCCCTCATCAACCGATATATGGATAAAAGACCGTTACCATACTAAAGAGGGAGAAGGTAAAATGAATTCAATTTCACCTGCAACCAAAAGCAGCTTCACACCACCGGCCAGCCCGACCTCAAACCGAGATAAAGAAATTCAAGGGTTGATGCAGCAGAAAGTAAAATTAAATGAACAAATCCACGTTGTTAAATCCAATGATGAGCTTGATATCAAAACTAAGGCAGAACGCATAAAATCCTTAACCGGTTCCATTGCGCAGATTGATAGTCACATCGCGCAGATCAAAGCAGAAGAGATGGAAGAGAAGAACAAGTTACAACAGATGAATCAGACGAAGCAACCACAATCGAAGCCGAAGAGCCACAACAGACTCCGTCAATGAATCATCTTATCAAGCATAGTCAGACGTATGATCAGATGGGAAAGCTGGTTGGTTTACGGGACAAAATGCAAAGTTCAATTCATACGATTGAGGGGGAAACCCGGTTTGACCGGATTGTGTTGGAGAACGACACACACAGCGATATTGGCAAAACGCAGATGCTTGAAAACGCGGAACGCACGGTTTTTCAGAAAAAAAGAGAAGTAATGCAGGATCTAGAGTCCAACATAAGAAAAGCGAATCATAAGCTCGGTGAGTTGGCAGACGATATTCATAAGCCTGGAAGTCACGATTCGGGACAGTTTCCCTCATCTGTAGGTTCGCGCAAAGAAGAATCCCAAGAGATTGACCGAGGAAAATCGGCGGTACCTAAGTTGGAAGACAGTGCTCCCGATGAGGAAAAATCAGAACAGGGACGCGTAAGCAGCTCTGTACCAAACAAAGCAAGTGAATCTGCTGCTTCGGCTTATTCTTCTGTGGACATTCGTATCTAACGGAGAAAGAATACGTTTGGCCTTATACGGATCTAGACTGAATGCAATTATACATATTCTCAGCCAGTTTAATATTCCCTTTCTATCACGAAACGATCTTTTATTACTTAACACATGTGACTGTGAATTATTTATAAAGATCTAATTAGACAACGCTGTTTTTTGGGACGTATTCTCCAAATCTCGGCGTTTTTTTGTCATTCACCATTGACAGTGACTCAGGCTCATTTGATTTGCACGGATTTAAGCTTCAATTTCAATATGATTACTTCTCCTCTAAACCGTTAACATTAACCTATGTAGTATCTAAGTTTAGGTACAACTAGGCCCGCACAGCCTCCCCCTCCATGTCATTCGAACAAATGATGCTGCCATTGATGGATTTGCAGCTTTTTTTCACACGTGTAGCTTCATCAATAATCTGATTAATATTTTCATATCGTTGATATAGATTGGTTACAACTGCGATGGATACCGATACTAAAGGAATGGGTCGATTCAATCCCGAGCGGCCTTCACCCATCACATACTGATTGTTCCAGTCCTGTTCATTGTAAAAATTTTTCTTCAACTCTTCAAACTGGGAAATGACTTCTTCACAGACCCGCTTATACTGATGGTGGTTCAGGATTGCGATAAAATCATCCCCGCCGATATGTCCAAGAAAAGCCTCTGCTACCCCAAAATGCTCACGGAGTAAAGTGGCCGTTGCTTGGATAAGCTCGTCCCCCAATTTGAAACCATAGCTATCGTTATACGATTTGAACTGATCCAGATCAATGTATAGAACACTGAACTGATCCTGTTTAAGTACCTGAACTAATCGATCATCTATGATTCGATTGCCGGGAAGCCCTGTTAACGGATTCATAAAAATCGCCATTTCCGCTCGAACATCCGCAACCTCTAGCAATAATCGCCGAATACTCACCGCCCCATGGAATCGACCTCCAGATGTGACCAGAACCAAATCATACAGATCCGCTTCTTCACGCTTCATCGCCGCCACGCTGACATCTGTAATTTGTTCCGAATAATCTACGACCAGTGCGTTTACGTTCATAAGCAGCTTCACAGGACGCCCCATGTAGAGATTGTAACCATATTGTGAGCCGATCTGTTGAAAAAAACGTGTTCGCATCATCAATGAAATTCCTTTTTTCCCTTCAACCGCTACACCCTCCAAATTTGGATTGGATTTAAACAGTTGATATAAGGCATCACACTTGGTTTCTGGCAGTACGACTGGAATCGGTTCAGCAATTTCACCTATTTGAGT
Organism: Paenibacillus sp. NN59; assembly: GCF_057597225.1. Taxonomy (NCBI): domain Bacteria; kingdom Bacillati; phylum Bacillota; class Bacilli; order Caryophanales; family Paenibacillaceae; genus Paenibacillus; species Paenibacillus sp. NN59. Next base: position 4,162,103 of record NZ_CP199678.1, read on the forward strand.
AAACACATAAATCAACCCCTCGCCATATCATCAACCATGTCACTTTTGATCTATCCGTGGTCACATCGTACCACTTTTTACCTAAAAAAGCGTTAACTTCAGGTAAATTTTTTCGAAAAACACCAATGCTTTGCTTAAATCTGTAAACTTTTTAGGTAATAAGTCACATTTACACTTTTTCGTGTTGTTCAATATGCTGAGTGACAATACAGCACATTCCGTGTCCAAAATAAAACACACCCCTTCGATACTCGCCAGGAGCGATTGAACGAAGGGGTGTACATTATTTTTACTCCTTATCCTTTCAGCTAACCTTATGCTCAATTCTCAGCTTGTCAGCGACCATCGCGATGAACTCGGAGTTCGTCGGTTTCGACTTGCTGATGCTCTCGTTGTTTCCATATCCCTGAATAACAAGGATGTAGCATTGTTAGTTTGTAATGTCTATTAAATTAAATATAGAAATACACCACAAAATCCGGACATTTATCGTGTTTCCGCAAAACATTTAGCACAAATAACCCAAGACAAAAGTCCTTAATTCAGTTTAGATTTCAATCCATATCACAAAAAAACAATACCAAATTCCTACTTATTATTGTATTATTATGGAATAAAGTGTTCACATATACTTTTATATGTGAAATTTGTAATATACTTATAACATATGGAGGAGGAATAATATGAGATTGGTTAAATTCAGTGTGACTAACTACAAGGTTTTCAAAGAAAAATTTTCAATTGATTTCTCGAAAGACTCTATTGTTATTCTAACTGGAAGAAATAACACAGGAAAGTCAACTATTTTAGAAGCAATCAACTGTTTTTTTCAAAAGGAGACTAAAGCAAAAACTATCCCGAATGACTGTTTCTCAGTACGCAAAACAGATATAACGCTTGAAGCTGTATTTGAATCTGATGAAGAACAGATAACTATTAAAAAGAAGTACAAAGAAGAAAGTGCCCCAAGTTTTTGTGATGAGAAAGGCAAAGAAATTAAAAAAACACACGATTTGTTCGATAAACTGGAGGAAATCTTAAATAATAAGCCTTTTTACATAACTCCTTCTATGTTACCTGATGACATAAATGATCTTATTCAAAATATATACTCTGAAATAATTAAAAATGATCTCCTCAAACTAGAAAATTTTGATGGAGATGCAGAAGAAGATAATGAGGCCTATACATTAGCTCAAGAGTATTCAAGCCTGAAAAGAGCATACCCTGCATTCTTGAAAAAAATAAAACAAAACACTGACAGCATACTATCACAAGTGAGTAACGATGTTTCCAGTAATCTAAGAATGCTATTCTCTAATGATCATCTGTCGCTAAATGTAATAGGCGGCGAAAGTGAAGGATTTTCATCATCAGACTTATTAAAGTCAACAAATTCAAGTGTTAATATTGATAGCAGTAAACAATCCAAAATGCCTTTAGCTAACCAAGGTACTGGACTTCAAAGAATGAGCCTAATATACCTCATCCAAAATATGATAGAGAAAAAACTTCTCGGCGAAAATGATAATAAATTATTGCTTATAGATGAGCCGGAAGCATTTTTACATCCCGAAGCAGTTCGAGCATTAAGTCGTTCGCTCTATCTAATAGGCAAAAAAATGCCATTAATGATCTCAACTCATTCACCAATACTTATAGATTTATCGGAAAGACACACCTCTATTCAAGTTTTTAGAGTTGGAGAAAAAGAGGCTATCCAGTTGTATCAGTCTGAAAGTGAACAATTTGACGATAATGATATAGCAAACATGAAAATCCTAAATTATGTAGATTCTTATGTCAATGAATTCTTTTTCGCTGATCGAGTAGTAATAGTGGAAGGTGATACTGAATATATTGCCTTCAAGCATCTTGCTAAAGAGAATAATACTAATATTCATATAATCCGTGCTAGAGGTAAGGCTACCATTGTTACTATAATGAAAGTTCTCAATCAATTTAATTCATCTTACGATGTGCTACATGATGTAGATAACCATGATAAGCATTCCTCAGCTACTCTTAAAGCTCAATTGACTAATTGTAAAAAAATATATGATTTTAAGTATAATGATAAAATTAGAATTTTTTGTTCAATAACTCACTTTGAAAAGGCTATAGGAATTGGTGATGTCTCAAATGATCAAAAAACGAAGGTAATTTATCAAATTTTAGGTGGACAAGATGAAGAAGAAAACAATTATAGTGAAGCTAGAACTTTAGTAGAGGGTATATTCAAACAAATAATAAATCGTGATGAAGTGTTAAACCTGACAGAGGGCTTCAAAAAAGTCACAAGTTCTGAAGATTATGATAAATTTTTCATAGGACTGATTGAACAGAAATCTCACGAAGAAACAGAAAAAAAGCAGAGCGATGACATACTAACAGTTTAAATTAGCTATTAATTGCAAATCGCTATAAGTTTAGAATTTTAGCGGCTTAAAATATCCATAACGGGATATTTTAAGCCGCTTTTTGACTCCTCCAAATCCTTTCAGCTAACCTTATGCTCAATTCTCGGCTTGTCAGCAACCATTGCGATAAACTCGGAGTTCGTCGGTTTCGACTTGCTGATGTTGATCGTGTAGCCAAACAGGTGGCTAATGCTGTCGATGTTGCCGTGCGTCCAAGCCAGTTCAATGGCGTGACGGATAGCAAGTTTGATGTGGACTGCATCATTTTGAATTTTTTCGGCAATAGCTGGATAGGAGTTTAAAAACTTCTATATAACTTAACGGTAGTCAATTTTAATAAAACTTAATAGGTTGACTCCCATTACTTCCAAATGTTTAATTATATTTACAAATATATCTTGAATATATCATTCTAATTGGATATTATTAGTACATAATATTAAAAGGAGGAATAAAAAATTGAAGAAGAAATTATCTCTGGTCCTCGCTTCAGTCTTGGCTTTATCTGCTACTTTTTACAGTCTCGCTAGTGCTTCCGAAAAAGAGTTGATCCCCGTAAATTCTGGTAAAATTTCTGGCTATGTTTACCTAAATGGGGAACCAATTAAAGAAAACACCACTGTTTACGCTACAGAAAATAATCAGGAAGAACTTATTGAGAAATACGGACTTGAAAAGCCTTCCGAAAGCGCAAAGTTGGTTTCGATCCAAATAGTAAACAATGAATTTGATAACCCTCGCGATCTTGTAAAAGAGCAAGATGACTCTATTAGTCCACAGAACATTTGGGGTTTCAAACTTGTAAAAAGTCCAACCCAAAGTGTTGATGGTTGGACTGAAATTGCGAGAGGCAAATACTTTTGCAATAAACCGAAAACTCAGTCATGCAATGGTGTAGAAATTTCGATAAGTGCAAACGAAAGTGTATCAGTAGAGGTACAAACTTCTCTCAGCCTCGGAGTTAAAGAGTTTGTTGCGGCTGAGTTTGGTCGTAGCCTTAATGAACAAATTGGCGTATCCACATCCGTAATGGTTCCTATGAATGTCCCCGGAGGTAAAACAGGTATAGGAGTTGGCTATCCAATTTATAAATCAACGTATGGTCAAGTTTATCAAAAAGGGCTCTTCGGCGATACACTTTTGGGTGGAGCAACATACCTTGAACCAAAGCCATCATCCATTGCTGTTACATCATGGATACAAGGATAAAAAGAAAAGAACATCTCAGTGAATTCTGATTTTAATATCTCAATTCAAAACATTGTAAAACATTTATGTCTCGAACTGACGTCGTTAATCTTACGGTGTCAGTTTTATTTAATTTACGTTGAGGATTTTCTCTTTTTTTTGAAATAAGAATAGACTTGATTTGGCTTGACCTTCTCCAGATTTCGTAAATCATACGCCAAACAAAGGAAGCCGATGTCTTGCGGAAAAGATTTTTCGAACTGATATGAAGCATAAATTTGTCGATAAGAAATACCACTTGTTTATGTGATTGTAGAAATCCCATAAACAAGTGGTTTTTGTTGTCTTATTTATTCGATATTATCGGCTCAAAACGTCCTTATTTTTTATAGCCGCAACTAAACTGTAATAGTCCTTAATACCCTCAAAATCTTACAGCTCATCAGTTCAGCTAACCTTATGCTCAATTCTCAGCTTGTCAGCGACCATCGCGATGAACTCGGAGTTCGTCGGTTTCGACTTGCTGATATTGATTGTGTAGCCAAACAGGTGGCTGATGCTGTCGATGTTGCCGCGTGTCCATGCCACTTCAATGGCGTGACGGATGGCACGTTCGACGCGAGACGGCGTCGTTTTGAACTTTTCGGCAATCGCCGGGTACAACGTTTTGGTGATGGCGCCCAAAATTTCGATATTGTTGTATACCATCGTAATGGCTTCCCGCAAATACTGATATCCTTTAATATGCGCAGGAACTCCGATTTCATGTATGATTGACGTGATGCTGGCATCCAGATTTTTGTGTTTGCCCATCGGTACAACATTAGATTTATTGATATACATGGAGGAAGAAGAACCGCTGCTTGTAGACATTGTCGTTTGCGTGCCTACAAGCTGACGCACCCGATTCGCCAGTACTTCCATGTCAAATGGCTTGAGAATATAATAGGAAGCTCCGAGTTGCACAGCACGCTGTGTGATGTTTTCCTGGCCGAATGCAGTGAGCATAATTACTTTGGGCTGCGGAGACAGGTTTAAGCCGCGCAGGCGTTCCAACACGCCGAGTCCATCCAGATGAGGCATGATAATATCCAGAATTAACACATCCGGTACATCCCGAGTTTGTTCCAGTAATTGCAGTACTTCTTCACCGTTGTATGCAATACCGGTCACTTCCATATCTTCCTGTTCGGATATATATTCGGCGAGCAAATTCGTAAATTCACGGTTATCATCGGCCAGCAATACCTCAATTTTTTGCAAAACGGTATCCTCCTTTTATTTAAAACCTCGTATTTTACAATTTCGTACATTTCCTTACACGTTAAATTTTCGACACGCCAAGTGAAATTCCTTCTGTCGAAAATTATTTTTCTTTATTTTTTTTTCTTGATCCTTTATAATAAATATTTTATTTCAGCATACGATATAATATGTTTACTTTCGACAAAAAAACCTTAAAGCTGTTTAACCAGCCTTAAGGTTTTTCGCTTGACCTTTTTTCATCATTACACCAGCATCTTGAAGCATCCATTCAATGAAGCATCCATAACCCGATTTCGGATCATTCACAAAGACATGAGTCACTGCACCAATAAGCTTGCCATCTTGAACGATCGGGCTACCACTCATTCCTTGAACGATGCCACCCGTCTTATCGATCAGTTTAGGGTCTGTAATACGCAATACCAACCCTTTTGTCGCTGGCTCCGATTGATCGGCAACATGCACAATATCGATGGTGAATCGCTCGACCTGTTGCCCATCGACCACAGTCAAAATTTCAGCCGGTCCCTCCTTCACTTCATGTGAAAAAGCGACAGGTATTCCTTGCGAATACAAGCTATGTTCCGGATTCTGAGACATCTTACCGAAGATACCAAAAGCCGTATTACGCTCGATGTTTCCTAAAATTTTGCTTTCTTTAAGAAAATGGGCTCTTTTCTCACCAGGATCACCAGTTTCACTTTTCGAGATGGATGTAACATTAGATTGTACAATTTGTCCACTGCCTACAACGATGGAGGTTTGAGTATTCATGTCCGTGATGACATGACCTAACGCCCCATAAACGCCTTGATCAGGTGCATAGAAGGTAAGCGTACCTACACCAGCTGCCGAGTCTCGAATGTACAATCCCAGTCTCCATGCTTTATCTTCTGCATCATACGCCGGGGTTAACTTGGTTTTAATGGTTTCATTCCCCCGTTTTAGCACAACATCAATACCTTGATTACGTTTACCAGCAAGTTCTACGGCCTCGGATACACCCGATACACCATCCAGACGTTTGCCATCCATATGTGTAATCAAGTCACCTAATTTGATCCCGGCCGCTTCACCTGGTGATTTTTGTTCATCCGGATTAGAACGAACGAGATGATGCCCAACAACCAGGATACCTGCAGATTTAACTTTGACGCCAATCGTTTGACCCCCTGGAACAACACGCAGATCAGGAATTACGTTTACATTAACCGTTTTAACGGGAATTTTCCCCCATAGCTTCAAGGTTAGTTTAGCATGTCCCGTCTGCTGAGGATGAAGATGTAAAGGTTCCTGACGAGTAACCTTGAGCGCAGACTGATGATCCAGTCCAACGATATCCGGCCGATCTACGACAGCGCTTGAAGCGGCTGGTACTGCAAGCCTGACGTCTGCTTGCCTGCCCGCAAAGACCTGCACTTCATCAGGCAGAGAAGCATAACTCTGCATCGGCTGTACAACCTGGCTAAGTACACATAGAAAGAAGGCAAATAAAAGACCTAGCAATTTTTTCCTGAGGGGGGAATTCAATGGCTGTCACACTCCCTTTGCTTCTTTCGCTTGACGAAAGGTGGTCGCCAATTGCGTACCTATAAGATAACCCCGCCCCCAGGCTTTTATTACTGTCAAACATTACGCCAGCCGTCCGTTTCACCCTTTTTTGGCTTCCGCCAAATTCAGCATTTCTTGCGCATGATGCAATGTTTTTTCTGTAATTTCCACACCACCGAGCATACGTGCCAATTCTTTCACTCGGCCTTCCTCGGACAGCGATTCCACTTGAGTCATCGTGCGTCCGTCGTAAACATGTTTCTCGATCAAATACTGATGATCCGCCATACAAGCTACTTGTGGCAAGTGTGTTATTGAGAATACTTGACACGTCGAAGACAGACGATGAAGCTTCTCCGCAATGGATTGTGCTGCCCGGCCGCTGACCCCTGTATCCACCTCGTCAAAAATCAATACCGGAATGCGGTCATGACGAGCAAATATGCTCTTCATCGCTAACATGATTCTGGATAATTCTCCGCCTGAAGCGATTTTACCTAGTGGCCGAAGAGGCTCACCCGGGTTAGGAGAGATCAGAAATTCCGCATTGTCGGCACCTTGGCGGCTGAACCTAATACGGCGTCCATTCCATTCAATGCCCTTTGGATCTTCAGCAGGCACGATCTGAACACGTAGTGACGTTCGTTCCATCTGCAGATCCTTGAGCTCACTTTCTACCTGAGCAGCCAGTTCCTCCGCACATTGTTTACGCACTTTGCTTAGCTCCTCAGCCGATTCCATCACAAGCACAAGCAGTTTGTCACGCTCCGTACGAAGCTTCTCCAAGCGCTCATCTTTGTTCTCTAGCTGGTCGGTCTCATGACTGATCTGTTCATAATAATTCAAAATGAGTTCTACACTATCTCCATATTTGCGTCTTAGTCCAGAGATTAGATTTAATCGTTGCTCAACTTCCTCCAGTCTGCCGGGATTAAATTCGATTCGTTCCCGATAATCCCGCAGTTGAAAGGTGACGTCTTCCAATTGGTAAAAAGCCGACTGCAGTTGCTCCACAATCGGCTGCAATCTTTTGCTGTCATATCCAGAGATATCTTCAATTTGGGATAAAGCTATGCTTATCGCTTCTAATCCGCGTTGTCCACTCAGTAAATCGTATGCACCCGAAACACTGTCCATCATTTTCTCGCTATGGGATAGTTTGACCCGTTCTTCGCCAAGTAATTCATCTTCCCCTTGGGTAAGACCAGCCGCAGCGATTTCTTCCAGTTGAAAACGGTACATATCAAGCAGTTGGTAAGCCCTCTGGCTTGACTCTTGTAGCGCCCGCAATTCCTTCTCAGCTGCAATAAATTTGCTGTAGCGCTCCTGGTATTTAGCTTTGACGGGTCCGATTATATCGGAGCCATACGTATCCAGCAACCCGAGATGACTTTCTGCACGAAGCAGACTCTGATGCTCATGTTGACCGTGAATGTTGATCAGCTTCTCGCCCACTTCGCGTAGCATTGTCAAATTCACAAGCTGTCCGTTAATCCGTGATGTACTTTTACCCTGCGTGTTTAATTCACGCCGAATCACCAGATGTTCCTCGGGCTCACAGTGAATACCCAGCTGCTCCAGCGTATTCCACACCGGATGACTAGGCTCCATCTCAAACAGCGCTTCCATCTCTGCTTTGTCACATCCGTACCGAATCAGATCTGCTGAACTCCGTCCTCCCGCGATCAAGCCGAGAGCATCGATGATAATGGATTTACCTGCACCGGTTTCCCCAGACAACACATGAAATCCCGGATGAAAGACCACATCGACTTCTTCCACCACGGCGAGATTGCGAATTGATAATGTAACTAACATCTGCAAAAACACCTCCGGCTGATTTAAGCAATATATCCCATTATGCGCTCAATGACAGTGACGCTGTTGTCTTCTGTACGGCAAATAATAAGGATTGTATCATCTCCACAGATCGTGCCCATCACTTCAGTCCACTCGATATTGTCAAGCAATGCTGCAATGGAGTTCGCTGTTCCCGGCAAACATTTCATCACTACAAGATTGTTGGTGTGATCAATGTGCAGGAAATTATCCACGAGCGCGCGCTTGAGCTTTTGAATCGGATTATAGCGCTGATCGGTTGGCAATGAATATTTATATCGTCCATCATCCATTGGAATTTTGATTAAAAGAAGCTCTTTGATGTCCCGCGATACCGTTGCCTGTGTCACTTGAAAACCCGCTTGTCGCAATGCTTCAACCAGATCATCCTGGGTCTCTATTTCATTTTGACTAATAATTTCACGAATCTTGATATGTCGTTGTCCTTTCATACATGCCTCCAATTAAAAATGTATTGCAAAGATGCAGTCTTGACCTTTAATGCAATGCTGTATCATGCCATATTTCAAACTTATTATATATTAATCCAGATCCTCTCCATCATACACGTCTTCTTGATAATCCATAAGCCTGATTACCATTATATCGGAATCATCCAGATCTACATAAAGCAATCCTTCACATCCAGGGTACAATAATAAATAGGGAAGAAAGCGATCCCTTATAGCAGGTCCGCTTCGTTCAAGCGGTTGCCTGCGACGGGAAGTTTTGACTAGATACCTTGCATCCTGCCGCTCAGCAACATAATCAATAAACAACCTGCTGTATAAAACGGAATTATCGGCCTCAAAGGCTAAAGGTACTTTCATTTTCCCGCCAATCACGTCGTATCCATTTGCCTCAAGTAAAGTCAGAGCAGGAGAATCTTGAATGTTTTCATTAAGTCTCAACTCGGCAAAGCTTACCGGAATCGGACGATTCAGCCAGCTACGCAGTCCGAGAAACAACCATACGATTAAACAGACAGCAAACACACCAATAACGATTGTGTCATATTGACCCTCCATTACCGCTCACCTCAGTGATATATTCGAGATCGAACACCCGTTTTCCTTTGTCCCAAAATATCTTTCCAGCGAAAAGAAACCCATCCTATGATGAGTTTCCCGTAAAAGTATGAGCGGCTTCTTTGGCGACCTGCTCTGCAAGTGCATCAAGTGAAGCCTCGTCGTTCTCTGGTTGTGTGGCCTCTGGTTCTTCCAGACGCCAGTGTGCGAGAAATTCGATATTCCCCTCCCCACCCGTAATCGGTGAGAAGGTCAGGCCTTTCAGGTTTAATCCAAGTTGACTGGCAAAATGAAGCATGGTCTGCAATACATCCTTGTGTACCTTCGGGTCTCGGACAACACCTGATTTACCCACTTTATCTCGTCCCGCCTCAAACTGTGGTTTAATTAGAGCCACAATATCCGCAGGCCGTTGCAACAGAGCCAAAAGCGGCGGAAGTATAATTCGTAAGGAAATAAAGGATACGTCAATGCTTGCAAAGTTTGGCACAGGTCCACTCAGATCTTCAGGAGTGACGTAACGGAAATTCGTACGTTCCATCACGGTGACCCGCTCATCATTACGCAGTGACCAGTCCAGTTGATTATACCCCACATCAATGGCGTATACATGGGATGCGCCATGTTGAAGAGCACAATCCGTAAAACCACCAGTGGATGAACCGATATCCAACATGACAAGATCATTCATATTCAGGTTGAAATGACGAATCGCTTTTTCAAGCTTTAGTCCACCTCTGCCTACATAGGGATGCACCGAACCTTTTACCTTCAGCTGAGCATCCCTTGGAATTTTCATGCCTGCTTTTTCAATCGGTTCATTATTGGCATACACAAGTCCAGCCATAATCGCTGCCTTTGCCTTCTCACGGCTTTCGTAGTAGCCCTGTTCCACCAGCAGCACATCGATTCGTTCTTTCGGGAGTGACATGTCTTTCTCCTATCCGCTAATCATTCTAATGTTAGGAAGGGAAACGTGTTTTGGACATTCCGTATGAAGATTGAACGGCCATTTTACGCAATTCGGCACTTACATTCTCCACCGTGAGACCAACCTCTTCACGTTGTTCCTTGATGCTGCCATGTTCGATAAATCGATCAGGAATGCCCATCAGATGCACATGTACATCATGTATACCTTGTTCAGCATAGAATTCCAACACCGCACTTCCCATGCTGCCTGCCTGCGAGGTTTCTTCGAGCACAATCAGCTTTGTTCCACGGACAGCCAGATCACGAAGCATCTGTTCATCCAATGGTTTGAGGAAACGAGCATTGATAACTCCAGTATTTATCCCTTCCCGTTTCACCGTATCTGCTACTTCTTCAGCCAGCTGAACCATGGAACCCGAGGCGATAATCGCGTATCCTTCACCTGGACGTAGCTGTTCCCAGGAACCAATTGGAATCGGAACTAACACATCGTCCATTGGTACGCCGACAACATTGTTACGCGGGTAACGATATGCAATCGGACCTTCGTTATAATCTAGCGCCGTTTTCATCATATGGCGCAGTTCATTCTCATCTTTTGGCATCATAAGTACGATATTCGGAATGTGACGCATAAACGCAACATCGTATACTCCCTGATGTGTCTCACCGTCAGGTCCAACAAATCCAGCGCGGTCAATTGCAAATATAACATTTGCATTGTGACGACAGATGTCGTGAACGATCTGATCATATGCACGTTGCATGAACGTAGAGTATACCGCATAAACCGGTTTTAACCCTTCCATGGCCAGTGCCGCACACATCGTAGCTGCATGCTGTTCTGCGATCCCCACATCAATCATGCGATCCGGAAACTCTTTGCTGAAAGGAATTAGACCTGAACCTGTAGGCATTGCAGGTGTAACCGCAACGATACGTTTATCCTCTTTCGCTAGTTCAACGAGCGTCTGACCGAATACTTCGGTGTACATCGGTTTTCCAACGGCTTTGAGCACTTGACCTGATTCAATTTTATATGGCGAAATTCCGTGCCACTTATGCGAATCTGCCTCGGCAGGCTGATAACCTTTGCCTTTGGTTGTAAGCACATGGACCATTACAGGACCATCCACATTGTCAGCCTGTTTGAAAGCCTCAATCAGTTGCGGGATGTCATGCCCGTCAATCGGGCCCAAATACGTGAAACCCAGTTCTTCAAAAAGAACACCAGGAACCATCATATATTTGACACTATCCTTAATCCAGCTCGCCGATTTCGCCAGACGATCACCAATGGCCGGAATTTTTTTGAGAATACCTTCCACATCATCTTTAGCTTTCAAGTAATGACGATCTGAACGAATTTTACTCAAGTATTTATGCATGGCTCCCACATTGGGTGCGATAGACATCTCATTATCATTGAGAATAACCATCAGCTTACGTTGTTCATGTCCGATATGGTTCAGTGCTTCAAACGCCATACCGCCTGTAAGCGCTCCGTCTCCAATGATGGCGATAACCTGGTTATCCTCACCTTTCAGATCACGAGCCATAGCCATACCCATGGCAGCAGACAATGAAGTACTACTGTGTCCGGCTTCCCATACATCGTGTTCACTTTCGTTCCGTTTGACAAATCCGCATAATCCGTTCTGTTGACGCAACGTATCAAAGCGATCCATCCGCCCCGTCAAAACTTTATGCACATAAGCCTGGTGCCCCACATCAAAAATCATTTTATCCGTTGGACTGTTGTAGCAGTAGTGCAGGGCCACGGTGAGCTCAACCACTCCTAAGTTCGGTGCAAGATGCCCGCCTGTAGCAGACAGCTTCTCAATCAGAAACTGGCGGATCTCTGCCGACAAAAGGACAAGATCATCCTGGGACATCACCTTTAGATCACTGGGTTGTTTAATTTGTGGAAGCAGCACGAGAATCTCCCCGCTTTCCTAGAATGTTGTTGTTTATTTAGATGTGTATCATTTATTGAGTGTAATGGATGGAATAACATTGAATCATTATACCATAAATGAACAAGAATCATAATTTACAGCCCGCTTCAGCCGATCAAGAGTCGTTCGCTTACGATTCATATCCGAAGCTCTATAATTATGTATTCTCCAATCATGAAAGAAGCTTTCGTTTATTGGCATAAAGAAGCCATTACTATCATTACACTGTTCGTTTCACATTGAATCAGCTGCCTAAGTTAAATGTTAATGGTCACGGCTCATCAGATAATCGGCAATCTCCATTAACCTTGAAGCATCCGGCAATTGCGCTCGTTCAAGTGCATCTTTAGCGGATTGTGTGAGGGATTTCACTTCTGCAACGGAAGCTTCCATTCCGATAAAGTACGGATAAGTTACCTTCTGCTGATTCACGTCACTTTGCGTTTTTTTTCCCATCTTTTGCTCGTCACCCGTCAGGTCTAAAATGTCATCCTGAATCTGGAATGCAAGTCCTAAATCCCGCCCAAATACACTCAGCGCCTCCAACTGTCCTTCTGTAGCCCCGCCGATGCGAGCACCTGCAAGGAGGGAGAAGACAATCAAATCACCTGTTTTATGCAGATGAATGTATTGAAGCTGAGACAAATCGGTCAACCCTTGCTCGCCTTCCATATCAGCAACCTGGCCACCAACCATGCCTCTGGCTCCTGCAAGTTCAGCTAAATCCTGGACAATAGCTAACAGAGCATCAGCATTCACTCCGCTTTGACGTCCTGTCTGAACAATGCTGTAGAAAGCGTGGGTCAGCAGTGCATCTCCCGCAAGAATGGCTGTCGCTTCGCCATATACTTTGTGATTCGTTAATTTTCCCCTACGATAATCATCATTATCCATCGCAGGCAAGTCGTCGTGGATCAACGAATACGTATGAACCATCTCCACGGCGCAGGCTACCGGCATCGCAGCTGTACGCTCCGCGCCGAAGGCTTCCGCCGCAGCAACGACCAGAAGTGGACGAAGGCGTTTCCCTCCAGCCATTAATGAATACTGCATCGATTCCGTGAGCGAACGAGGTACATCCCAATGCTCGGGAAGGGTGTGTTTCAGCGCTTCCGTAACATCTCCAGTTACTTCCTGAAGGTACGCTTCGAATGAAAGACGGTTACTCATTGATCTCACCGCTCTCCTCGTCAGCCGTGCCAAAAGGCTTCTTGCGAAGCTCCCCATCTTCTTCTACGATCATCTCGATCTTACGTTCCACTTGTTCCAGCTTCAAACCGCATAACTGGGAAAGTTTCATTCCGCGCTGAAACAAATCAATCGCTTGCTCCAGAGGAACATCCCCATGCTCCAGCTGACCTACGATGTCTTCTAATGCCGCCATTGCCTCTTCAAAATTCAGTTCCGGTTCATTCGCCATGGATGTTGTTGTCCTCCTTCATTCCCCAGACCTGACAGTCCAGCTGTCCGTCCGCTAATTTGATCTTCACCGAGTCGCCCGGCTGTACATCATTTATGGATTTAATCAATTGCTGTTCCTGCTCATCGTAGACAAGACTATAACCACGTGACATTACCTTCAGCGGACTGAGTGCATCGAGATGCCTTACCAGTGACTTCCACTGTTGTTGCTTGCTACGTGTAATTGATCTCATCGCAAGTTCAAGTTGCTTACGAGCAGCTGCATTATCCCGGCGTGCTGTATTCACTTGTTCCCGAGGATTAAACCGCTGTAAAGCTGTCCGCAACCGTTCTTGTTTTTCTCCCGTCCATTTCATTCGTGTATCCACACTTCGTTGCAAGCGTTGATGTAACATATCCAGACGTTCTGTATGCTGCATCAACGTTCTGCGCGGATGCACCAGCACCGGGGAGCGCTGAAGACGAGTTAGGCGTTCACGATGATATACGGCACGTTGCTTCAGACTGTTTTGTAACTGGCGCTGTCTTCGTGCAATCTGTTCCATCAGCTCTGCACGATTCGGCACAGCAAGTTCCGCTGCCGCTGTTGGTGTCGCAGCACGTAAATCGGAAGCAAAGTCTGCAATCGTAAAGTCCGTTTCATGCCCAACCGCAGAGATCACTGGAATGGTTGAAGCTGCAATGGCTCGAGCTACAATTTCTTCATTAAAAGCCCACAGTTCTTCGAGTGATCCACCGCCCCGTCCTACAATAAGCACATCTGCTTCAGCCATATGGTTAAAGTTGTTTATTGCCTTGACGATGGATGGTGCAGCCCCTTTGCCTTGAACAAGCACCGGGTACAATACAACTTTAGCCGATGGATACCTTCGTTGCAGTGTGATTATAATGTCACGAACAGCCGCTCCTGTAGGAGATGTTACAACACCAATCGTTTGTGGATAACTTGGGATGGGTCTTTTGCGAGCAGGAGAGAACAATCCTTCGTCCTCCAGTTTCTTTTTCAGCTGCTCATAAGCCAGATATAGACTGCCTATACCATCTGGCTGCATATGTGTCGCATAAAATTGATACTGCCCGTCGCGTTCATATACCGAAACGTTACCACGCGCAATAACCCTTGCACCCTCCTTCGGTACAAAGGGTAAACGCTGATTATGCGATGCAAACATGATGGATTTAATCCGACTGTCCTTGTCCTTTAATGTAAAATACATGTGGCCGCTGGAGTGATGCGTGAAATTGGATATCTCTCCGCGCAGCCAGACGTCCGACAGAACCTGATCCGATTCCAGTTTCATCCGGATATATCGGTTCAGGTCTTTGATAGAGTAAATTTTTTGCTCTGCCACAGACAGTTACCTAGGCCAATCCGTGAGCGCGTTTTGCCGCGATCAGAGTGTTCTGCATCAGCATGGTGATCGTCATTGGACCCACGCCGCCGGGAACAGGTGTAATTGGGCCAGAGACTTCTTTTACACTTTCAAAATCTACATCCCCCGCGAGTTTTCCGTTATCCAAACGATTCATGCCGACATCGATCACAACAGCGCCTGGTTTAACATAATCGGCATCCACAAAATTGGCACGACCGATCGCTACGACCAAAATATCCGCTTGACGTGTAATTTCTTTCATATTAGCCGTACGGGAATGACACATCGTTACGGTTGCATTTTCACGTTGCAATAACAAGGACACCGGTTTACCTACAATGTTACTACGACCGATAACGACAGCGTGTTTACCGGACATTTCCAGACCCGTGCGTTTAATTAATTCAATGACACCGGCAGGTGTACATGGGAGCAAGCTGTCATCACCGATAACCAAATTCCCCACATTCACTGGGTGGAATCCATCTACGTCTTTATCTACAGCAATCGCATCGATTACCGCTTTCTCTTCAATGTGGCTCGGCAGTGGAAGCTGCACAAGAATACCATTGATGGACTTCTGATTGTTCAGCTTGTCCACGAGAGCTAGCAAATCCGCTTGCGATGTACTTGCATCCAACCGATGTACTTCAGAGTAAAAACCGAGGTCATGACATGCTTTTTCCTTATTACGCACATAAACTTGAGAAGCCGGATCTTCCCCCACGAGCACAACAGCCAGACCCGGTACTACTCCCTGTTCGCTTAGTTGTTTTACTTCTGCGGTCATGCTTGCGCGGAGCTCTTGGGATACTTCTTTACCGTTAATAATAGATGCTGTCATTGTACTCTCTCCCTTATATGAACATATATTAGATAAAACGATCTAGATACATCCTTACAGAAAAGCTGGCTTGTCTAATCTACTCCATCAGAATGTTCCCTTAGGATAATTTTTGCTTGATGCTATCTACTTCCTGAATCATGCGGCCAAGAACACCATTGACGAACTTGCCTGATTCATCTGTACCAAAATACTTCGACAGTTCAATCGCTTCGTTGACAGAAACTTTGGCTGGTACATCATCACGGAATACCATCTCATAGGTGGACAAGCGCAAAATTTGGCGGTCTACACGTGACAAACGGCTCAGCTGCCAGCCTTTCAAATAGTCCACAAGCAAACCATCAATCGCTTCCTTATGCCCCCACGCACCTTGCACCATTTCGGTAACGTAGCTACGCATCTTTTCTTCATCACGGATTTCAACTTCCGTTTCATTTTCCTCAGCCGCTTCATTAATCAGCATATTTACCGCTTCAGACGCGCTTACTTCATTCATTTCCATCTGATACAGACTCTGTACTGCAATTTCCCTTGCCAAACGTCTTTTCATGTCCTGCCTCCTGCAGCGCTCAATCCCGAGCGTCATCATGCTTATTTTAAAATTCAAGAAACCACTTCATTACCCTATACAGGATACCCATGGCTCCTCTCTGATATTGCGTTCTCTTTTCACAAAAAAACCTGCAACACGTTTCCTCCAAAAATCGGGCAACTCAAACTACAGTTCTATTTTCGGAAGAAACATATTGCAGGGTTCTGATAGGTTTATTTGAACGGACGCCAGCGATCTCCAAGCCATTGTCGTAACTCTCCCCAAGGGATGAACGAGCCTAGCTTCTCATCGCTTCGTCTGCCAAATGTATACCCGATGAACACCAAAAGTGCAAAGAACAACATATCCCAAAAACCGATCCATACATAAAGAAATCCTAATAAAATACCAAAGGCAACGCCAAGAATACGTCCCTTGTAGCTATCCCAAATCTCTTTCCACAACATCAGTGAAACTCACCTCATTCCACGCGACTCTTGTAGTTAGGCGACTGGGTCACATTAGCGATATATACGGTTACAAAAGAAACAGGAATTCCTGTAATCTCTTGAACATGATCATGTATCGCCTTTTGCAGATCCGTAGTCAGCGCCGGAATAGGTGTCTCCCCATCCACAACAGCCCGAATCTTAATCTCCAGTCCTGACTCCACCACACGGATGCGCGCTTTGACGTCACGTACTCCACGAAAACGGGAAGTAGCCTTCAAACAGAGATTTTCAATTGTCTCCATTGAAATCTGAACATCCCCGAACTCGGTACGTTGATCCACAGAAGGTAACGAGCCACGCTCGCGGCGAATCGAGATGTAGAAAAAACGTAAACTCAGGACAAACAAAATCGCTGCCGCGACAATTGACGCAACAATAACATTTTGTTCCTGCTGGTAATTCAATTCGTATGGCAGCACACCGCTAATCAGTAAGATTACCGCTGCCGAGATTGCTCCTACGCTTATGCTGTATATAAACAACAGAAGCCGATCCAGTATTTTAGCCACGAACTGCACAGCCTCCCTTGCTCACTCACATTGCTTAACTGCTGAAAAGCTTAACGTTGATCACCTTGTCCGTCTCAAGTGCATAACGAAAGACCCGTCCAAGACGGGATAACCCCCGACAGAAGTGCCGGGGGAAATCTGTCTTATTATTTTACACGTTGCGTGTTCAGGTCGATCTCTTCCACCTTTTCAGCACTCTTGAACTGAACGTCATGAATGTGAACATTCACTTCATTTACGTTCAATCCTGTCATGTTTTCAATGGAGCGCTTCACGTTTTGTTGGATTTCAGTAGCAACCTGCGGCAAACGGTATCCATATTCAATAATAACGGAAACATCTACGGCTGCTTCGCGTTGACCTACTTCAACCTTAACTCCTTTTGAAAGGTTTTTGCGGCCGAGCAATTCCGCGAATCCACCTGCGAATCCACCGCTCATCCCAGCTACTCCTTTAACTTCCACAGTTGCAAGTCCAGCAATCACTTCGATAACTTCAGGTGCGATCTGGATTTCACCGATATCCGTGCGTTCAAATTCTGTCGGTAGTGTACTCATAAATGTTCAACACACCTTTCGCGAGATAAGTTTGCGGCCATCCGTCAGGGTGCCGGTTCATTTTCACAACACTCAGAACCCTTCCGGTCCGGCTTTACCGGAGCTCCTGCAACCATCCGCTAGAAGGCGGGCTTATCCGATGCAGGAGACATGCGCTCTTATTATTACATACTATATCATTTGGGCTAGATTATGACAAACAAGTCCAATATGAATGTTAAATCTCGTTTTCCTCGAGAAATTTAATATCAAAATCTCCGCGAATAAACGTTGGATGCTCCAGAAGTTTCTGATGGAAAGGAATCGTTGTTGAGATGCCTTCAATCGCGAATTCTGCCAAAGCACGCTTCATTTTGGCGATCGCTTCATCACGAGTTGCGCCCCAAACGATCAATTTTGCAATCATGGAGTCATAGAATGGTGAGATTGTGTAACCAGGGTACGCTGCGCTGTCCACCCGAACTCCAGGGCCACCCGGTGCAAGGTAAAAACCAATCTTGCCTGGTGCAGGCATAAAGTTACGGTCAGGATCTTCAGCGTTGATTCGGCATTCAATGGACCATCCGTTAATAACCATATCTTCCTGACGGAAAGATAACGGATTACCTTCGGCAACAGAGATCATTTCACGGATCAGATCGACACCCGTTACCATCTCGGTAACCGGATGTTCAACCTGAATACGAGTATTCATCTCCATAAAGTAGAACTCCCCGTTTGGACTTAGAAGGAATTCCAGTGTACCGGCTCCTGAGTAATTCACCGCAAGTGCAGCTCGCACAGCAGCTTCTCCCATGAGCGTACGGACTTCCTCGTTGATCACAGGACACGGTGCTTCCTCAACAAGCTTCTGACGACGGCGCTGAACCGAACAATCACGCTCGCCAAGATGCACGGCATTGCCGTGTTTGTCAGCCATAATCTGAATTTCAACGTGCTTCATGCCTGTCAGGAATTTCTCCAGATACACACCG
This sequence comes from Paenibacillus sp. NN59, assembly GCF_057597225.1. NCBI lineage: Bacteria > Bacillati > Bacillota > Bacilli > Caryophanales > Paenibacillaceae > Paenibacillus > Paenibacillus sp. NN59. The sequence goes on from NZ_CP199678.1 coordinate 4,181,015, forward strand.
GCGTTCCCGAATGCTTTCTGAGCTTCCTGCTGCGCAGCCGTGATTTGTTTTACCAATTGCTCTTCGTTTTCAGCGATCCGAATCCCTTTACCCCCACCACCAGCGGTAGCTTTGATAATGACAGGATACCCGATATCACGTCCAATCATAATCGCTTCTTCGGTAGTTTCTACAAGGCCGTCTGATCCAGGAATAACAGGTACGCCTGCATCCTTCATCGTCTGTTTCGCTACAGCCTTGTCACCCATCTTGGTAATAGCTTCCGGTGAAGGACCAATGAATGTAATGTTGCAGGAATCACAGATTTCCGCAAAATCAGCATTCTCGGCCAAGAAACCGTATCCAGGGTGGATGGCGTCACATTCCGTCAAAGTAGCTACACTCATCAGGTTAGTAAAGTTAAGATAACTGTCTTTAGACAGTGTTGGTCCGATACAGTAGGCCTCGTCTGCAAGACGGACATGCAAGGAATCTTTGTCCGCTTCCGAGTAAACAGCCACTGTCGAAATGCCAAGCTCGCGGCAGGCACGAATAATGCGCACAGCAATCTCACCACGATTGGCAATCAATATTTTATGGAATTTCATTTCGTCTTTGTCCTCCTTCGAAGCTCATGCGGTTGCTATAAACCTGTAAACCGTTATTCCGGTTTTACCAGGAACAGAGGCTGTCCGTATTCGACAAGCTGTCCATTTTCAACCAGCACTTCAACGATTTCTCCCTTGATGTCCGCATCAAGCTCGTTCATCAGTTTCATGGCTTCGATGATGCATACCGTTGTTTTCTCAACAACTTTATCACCCACACTCACAAAAGAACCAGCTTCCGGTGAGGAAGCTCTGTAAAATGTACCTACCATCGGAGATACAATTTTATGTAAATGACTTGTTGTATCGGCTTGCGGGGCAGCCTCGCTAACCACTGCGGTAGCAGCAGGTTGCACCTGAGGAGCAGCAATCACTTGCGGTTGTACGGCAGCAGCCTGTACGAACTCCGTTTTACCTGGTTTGCGAATCGACAAACGTGATCCTTCATTTTCAATTTCCAATTCCTGAACAGAACTTTCATCAACCAATTTGATCAGTTCTTTAATTTCGCTCAATTTAAACATTTCCATTATTCACTCCTTCGGCATCATGCCAGTCTCACGAGGACGGTCATATGGCTTTTAGTATTATATCATAATCATTAAAAATGGAAAGAGCCCGAGAGTCGAACAGGCTCCCGGGGCTTCCTTATCACATTTCCGATTACTGTTCTGTGACATATTGCACGCTGATTTTGTTCTGTGATACAGACAATTCTTTCATAACCAGATCAACAATAGAAACCGCCTGTTTAACGTCAAGTTTGTCACTCAGAACCACCACTTTATACTTGTCAGCCTCTTCTTGAACGACTGCATTTGCGAATTGCTGGGAAAGTGTCTCTTCAATGCCTGTAATTTTGGCTTCTTTATCTTCAAGTACCCGGAGCTGTTCTGTTGCTTTTGCATTTTCTTCCGGTGTTTTACTAAGATCTCCTGCAATGGTCATCAATTCCTCGTACTTACGGTTGTTACTCTCTTCACGCTGCCACTGGTAATTCTGGAACTGACTGCTTGCCGACACAGCCGTATTTTGCTGTTCCATCTCTTTTAGCACTTCTTCATCCGTTTTAGCAGCAGTCCCCTCTGTTTTCCCTTCAGTTTCCGGGGTAGTCGCCGCTCCTTTTTCCGCACTACTTTCTGACTTTTGATCCGTTTCTCCTTCTTTGCTGCCCGGTTCAGTAGCAGGTGTTTTTTCTGCGCTTCCCGCTTCCTTACCTTCTGCGCCAGTTGTGTTTTCGGCCGGGCTCGCCGCACCGGAATCACCCTTAATCTCTCCGCTGTTCACGACCTCGTTGATCACCAGACCTTCTGTTGGATCAAGAATACCGGCAGTTTCCTTTGCCTCGCCTTGTTTCATCGCATCTACTTGCTGACTGTCAGCCACAGGGGGATTAACGGGCCCGGAATCTTCAGTAAAGAGATAATAGGCGGACAAGATAACCATTAGACTCAGCATGGAAACGAGCCATATTGTTTGACGTTTGTTATTCATTTAGAAGTTCCTCCTCAAAAATAGGGTTGATTCTGACAACACATCTCTTCTTATCGTCATTCAAAGCTTTAATCCTGTTTGCGCGGAACAACCGAGATCCGGTAAGCCGCTACGTTCAAACCTTTTTCAACGGCATCTGTAATGAGGTCTTTCACAACCTTGTTCTCTGCACCTTTTGCCACCACCAGCACTCCGCGGATTTGCGGTTTCAGCTTTTTCGTGACAATGGGTGTCTGATCCCCTGATAATTCATACGTAATGATCTCACCGTCACGGGTATATTGCGTCATATGCCGTTTACCGCCATTGGCATCCGTCTCTTCGGTAAGCTGCTGTGAATCTTTGACGTTCCGCTGCACCACGAGTTCTTCCGTAGAATCCACGGTAACCATCACATCGACGGTACCTACACCAACGATGTTTTCCAACACGCCTTTGATCTTGTCTTCAAATGCCATTTCGATCGCCTGAAAAGGGTTTTCTTCCAGCAAACCATGTTGCATCGTCGACATGGAAGTAGCTTGTTCTGGTGGTTCACGACCGATGTTTTCAGAATCGATCTTTTTGACGTTGACAAAGGAATTAAAGAGCATGATGCCCACACCGATCAGTCCCAAAATGATTAACCACCGTAAGGTTTGACTGCGCTTCGCACCACCTTCACCGCCACCCATCCAGCTTTCCAGCTTTTTGAACCAGTGTTTCATCGGACCGCCTCCTTTTCAGAGCACTTCTGCATTTTCTCTCTCCGTCACTCGCACCTGGCTCGCATCAACTTCCCACTTCTCCTTGAGCAATGTGATAATTTGTACTGCGTGTTCAGACCGTGAAACACTAGTTTGCTTAACGTTTGAATCTTCACTATCATTCCGGGTAACGGAGGGTTCGGATGCTTGATTAGAAGCTACCTGATCTCTCTTTGGTTGCTCGGATCGCTGCCCGTTTGACTCAATCTGTATATTCTTAATTTCAACTGGATCAATCTGCACAGGTTGAGTACTCGAATAATTTTCATCATGTTCTAACGAATCTTTGGTTTCTGTCATCGGGTTGCTACTCACAGGTTCGGCCGCATCCCCATCCGTTTTTGAATCACCCTTTCCACTTGCTAGTTGCACCTCCACATGCTGAATGACAGGCAGTTCAACAGAAGTGGTTGCTTGGGTATCCGAATTTGATTTCTTCATCGCCAGTTGTACCTCAACCGACTGAACCTTTGCTCCAGTTGTCTCTTCAATCTGACCTTTCATAACGTTAGCGAGTTCCTTCGCCGTCCACTTTAGGGACTGTTGTTGTTCACTCGCCTGCATTCGCTTCCCTTGAGCCAGAATCTGCTCCAGTGTGGCTTGCCCGTCAGGAGGTGCATCCATTGCGGTCATGGCGCGTTTTAGTTCCCCTACCGGATCACTTTTCAACAGTTTCGTGATGGGGGATAACAAGGTCAGTAGGATGAGAAGGCTCAGCACAAGCTTGACATACCGTTCCATGGAACGATTCGGGAGTAGCATATCTACAAACGTTGCCAGTAAAACGATCATGATCAGATCCTGCAGCCAATTGCTCAGCCACCCCATCCTCTCCAGCCCCTTTCCCTGCAGACAGGTAGTTAACGCATCATCACTGTCAGATTCCCTGCGGTCAGCAGAATCGTAATTGCCAGGAAAAACATGAGTCCAACGGCGGCCAGTGCCGCGAACACATAAATCATGCTTTTACCAATCGCTTGCAAGCAATCTACGATCGGCGTCTCTCCCAAAGGTTGCATGATCGCTCCGGTCACGTTGTAGATCAAGGCCAGCGCCAGAATTTTAATGGCCGGAAACGCACAGAGGAACAAGATAATAATGACACCTGTCAGTCCGATTGCATTTTTGACAAGCAACGATGCCGTGATCACGGTATCCGTTGCATCTGCAAATGTCCTCCCTACAACGGGTACAAAGTTTCCTGCAATATATTTGGCTGCCTTCAAACTGACACCATCCGCAACCGACCCCGAAGCTCCCTGTACCGAAATAACCCCCAGAAACATCGTCAGCAGAATGCCCAGCAAGGCTACACTGATGTTTCGCAACAGGTCAGCCATTTGTGTCAATTTGTATTTATCCGAAAGCGAGCTCACCAGATGCAGCACAGCCGAGAAGAAGAGAAGTGGGAACACCAGCAGATGGATCAGCGTACTTACGAGATGAATCATGAAAATAATTAGCGGGTGCGTCACCGAAACGGTAACGACATTACCCATCGAAGCGAGCAGTGTGAACAGAAGTGGAACCATCGCCATCATAAAGTTGATCATGCTGGATATAGCCTCTTTTGCATAACCAATCGCTACGCTAAAGCTGTTGATTGCGATGATAATGATGACCAGATAACAGATGGCATATGCAATTTTACTAATATTGTTCTTCTCAAAAGCAGTCTGAAGTGTCTCCAAAATCATGCTCAGCACTGTCAACATCACGATCGTGACCAAAAGTTTGCCGTTATATAAAATTTCATGTAACATAAACGTGCCAATTGCCGAAAATACCGATTTCAGACTGAATCCTTCATTCCCGGGAATTAACATGTCCATGAACGATGGTGTTTTGCCTTCTGGAAAAAAACCACCGTACTGTTTCATCAGTTGATCCCAATATTTCTCGACCTGATCCTTCGGAAGCTCATCAGCCTGCTGCTTTATCCACTCGTTTGAAGGTGTGGTGGCTACAACCTGTCCAATTACACCGAACATGAAACATATCATCAGCACAATGATGAGGCGCCAGCGCGGCTTGTTATGCATCAATTTCATCAGTTATCCGCCCGCCCTTTCTACACTGGCATCAGTTTCATCACGGTTTCGATAATGATGCTAATGATCGGAATCGCGAGTACAAGAATCAGCACTTTGCCAGCGAGTTCAATCTTGGAGGCGATGCTCTCTTGCCCTGCATCTCTGACAATCTGTGCACCGAATTCAGCAATGTAAGCAATGCCGATAATCTTCAATACCGTTTTCAGATAGATGCTCTCCATACCGGAATTTTCAGCAAGTCGCTTCAGCACTTCAATGACTGTGCCAATTTTGCCAATCAACAGCATAAAGATCACTACACCAGTGGCTGCCGCAATCAGAAAGGCAAACATCGGCTTTTGTTCCTTAATGACTAAAATCAATACGGTTGCAATGAGTGCCAGACCAACAACTTGAATAATCTCCACGGGTCACCACCATCCGGCTTCATGACCGATTTCATTGAAAAAGAAATATGGATTTAATCTCTTGTAGCAGGCTGTCCAGCATTCGAACAACCATGAACAGTACAACGACAAATCCGATTACGGTCACCCAGTGAGCCATATCTTCCTTTCCCATTTGTTTCAATACGGTATGAATCATCGCTATAATGATTCCAATGCCCGCAATTTGAAAGATTGCGTTCACTTCTAAATTCATGACCTTGGCACCTCGCTATCCCGGCTATTTCAGAAGATCAGTATGACGATTAACGCTCCGACAAGCATCCCCAGGCTGCGGCTCATTCGTTCGTACTTCACTTGATCGGCCTGTGCGCGGGATTCCTCATGCATAAGTTGCTGAATGGCTAACGAAATATGTTTGGTCTGATCTTGACGATCACTGGTGCCAAGACTGTAACTCAACTGTAGCATGACCTCCCGCTCGTCTGATTTCATCGCTGATTTCCCCCATGCCTCCTCGACACCGGCTTGCAGACTCTCCCTGGCTGTAAGGCCATGTGGGGGTTCCATCTGTGTGGAGGCGTGTAAAAAAAGAGTTCTCACCGGCTCTTTGGTCTGGGCCCCCATCTTGTTCATCGCATCAGGCAGCGGCGTTAAGCCGTAATTAATCTCTGTCATCAGCCGCTGTAGGGCCGCAATCAACTCACGTAGCTGCCTTGGCCTTAATGCATATTGCCTCGCCTTGTGAAAACCAGCGAGAGTACTTGCTAGCAGAATCAGCAAGGCACCAAGCATATTAAGCAAAGGCTTCACCTCCTGACCCGGTCTGTTGCAGTCCTCTCATCTTGCCATCGGACAGTCGAAAGCTCATGCCTCTGCTCGTCCGCTGCAGCTGTACATAACGCTGAAACATCTGCTCGGCAATCAGTGTTTTCAAGGCAGGCCTTGCAGATAGTTCAGACAGATCCCTTGCGTGAGCCGTGGCAATGACAGAAACTCCTGCATGCAGAGCCTCCATAACTGCCTCCGCATCCTCCGGCCGACCAATCTCGTCCACAATCAGAACGTCAGGTGACATGGAACGAAGCATCATCATCATGCCTTCAGCCTTGGGGCATCCATCCATTACGTCTGTGCGCGGCCCTACGTCGAAGCTAGGCACACCTTTATAGCTTCCCGCTATCTCAGAACGTTCATCTACAATGCCCACTTTTAGTCGGGGGCGTATCCCCTGCCTCAGTTCACCACCGGCTGTCAGTTTCGTGCCGTTACTGATCTGCCTTGCCAAATCTCGCAGCAACGTTGTTTTGCCTTGCTGCGGTGGAGATAGTATCAGGGTATGCATCACCTGTCCGTTCCTCATATCTAGCAGGTATGGAAGAATCGGGTCAGCCACGCCCTGCACTTCCCGGGCAACACGGACGTTAAATCCGTTGATATCCCGTAAATATTCTACACGCCCTCCACTGAGCACCGTCCGGCCAGCAAGTCCGATTCGATGCCCTCCCGGGATGGTGATGAATCCTTTTCGTAATTCTTCTTCCAAGGTATAGAGCGAATGGTTGCTTATGAGATCAAGCAGTCTGTGCGTTACTTCTTTCAGAGGAACATATGCTTCCTCTGGTTTTCCCGTTGGTACACCTTCTGGGGTGAGGAAGTGATAATTGTTTCCTGCATTAATTTCCAGCGGCCTGCCTTCTCGAATACGGATTTCCTCTACTTGTTCCAATAAGGCGGGCGGCATTCTGCCCAGAATGGTTCGGATGGGTTCCGGAAAAAGATCCCTCCATTTCACTTTCATGAGTAGGCTCCTCCAACTTGATTAATTTCATCTCTGATGCTTGTTCATATCTCAAGTTTATGCCTGTACATTCATTTTATGACGCTGAAATCTATCAATTCTTCAAGGACGATGAATGAGAGCCAAAACTCATAGACATCTCTTGTTCTAGGCACCTGTCTAGACATTCATGCATATAGTGCTTGCAAACAGATGGACTGTTCCACTGATAAACCAATGCTCGATCCCGAGGAACAAAAAGGAGTTGTGGGGTGTGCGTGTCGACGTTGTAGGTAATGTAAATGAAGTACGAACGATAGATATTGAAGGGCGAAGTGTGGTCGTCATTGACGTTTTGCGAACAACAAGCACAATTGTGACCGCGCTTGCTCATCATGCTGCGGGGGTTATTGCTACGGAGACTGTTCCGCAAGCCAAACAGATGTTGGTAGGAAACAGTATTCGGGGCGGGGAACGTTTTGACAAACAAATAACCGGATTCGATGCGGGTAATTCTCCCTATGAATATATGAGTGGTGACATTGCGGAAAAAGTCATTATTCTCACCACAACAGATGGTACAAGAGCTCTGATTAAAGCATCCAGAGCCAGACATATACTTGCGGGAGCATTCTTAAATGTTAGAGCGGTTGCTTCCGCTCTACTGGAATTACAACGGGATATTTTGTTATTATGTGCCGGAGAGCAGGATGAGTTTGCTCTGGAGGACGGCCTATGTGCCGGATGTATTATTGAAGAGTTGTATCGTCAGACCCGTTCGCCACTGCAACTGAACGATCTTGGTATTATTCTGCATCAGGCTGTGTCTCAGTGTCATGACCAGATTACAGATCTGGTTCGCACATCATCCAGTGCACGCAGACTGGATAAACTAGGGAAAATGCATGATGTTACCTATTGTTCACAATTGAATCTGCTGGATTGTGTACCAGAGATGAGGGAAGGGAACGAGCTAAAACCTTACCGTAAAGTAAGAGGAGGCAACATGTGCAGACGACTATAGTCACAGCTAAAAGAGGTGTACCGCTGCCTAGTGGCAACGGTACACCTCTTCCTAATTATACGTTTATTTTACGCATCATTTGCAATCTTATCTACGAACTTGCGGTCCACCGATTACGGCTTGCTCAGCCGTATCCAGATCGTAAGCCGTGTGCAGAGCTTTAATCACGTCATGAAGCTTCTCTCCATCGATAACGCAGGAGACCTTGATCTCGGAAGTGCTGACCATTTTGATGCTTACGCCTTCACCTGAGATCACTTTGAACATTTTAGCAGCTACACCTGGATGGCTCACCATACCTGCACCAACAATCGAGATTTTAACCAGGTTCTCTTCGGAGGTAACTTCACGGTAAGGCAACCGGCTGTGCAGACCTTCAATGACACGAAGTGCTTTCTCACGATCAGACAGTGCAACCGAGAAGGAGAAGTCCGCTTTGCCGTCCTGTACCCCGCTCTGCACGATAATATCGACGTCCAGTTGCTCACTAGCCAGTTCGCCAAATACTTCGGCAAGGACGCCCGGGACATCCGGAACACCCAAAATACTGATGCGAGCTACGTTTTTGTCATACGCGATTCCACTTACCACTACTCCTTGTTCCATTGCCGCTTCCTCCTTCACAACCGTTCCTTCATTATGGTTAAAGCTTGATCTTACAATCAAAGGTACACCGGAATGCTTCGCGTACTCAACAGCACGTGGATGCAATACCGCCGCTCCCAGATTCGCAAGCTCCAGCATTTCGTCGTAGGATATTTCTTTCAGTTTGCGCGCTACCTTGACGATCCTCGGATCTGTGGAATAAATTCCGTCCACATCCGTATAGATCTCGCAAGCGTCCGCTTGAATTGCTGCTGCGAGCGCAACAGCTGTTGTATCCGAACCGCCGCGGCCCAGTGTAGTGATCTCGCCGTCTTCCGTCATGCCTTGGAAACCAGCGACAATAACGATATTGCCTTCAGCAAGCGCAGATTTGACACGTTCAGGACGGATATCCTGAATCCGAGCTTTACCGTGAACCGGTTCTGTTCGGAAACCGGCTTGCCATCCTGTAAAGGATACGGCCTTGCGTCCAAGTGCCTGAATGGCCATGGATAATAAGGAGATCGAAATTTGTTCCCCTGTTGTCAACAACATATCCATTTCACGAGCAGGCAAATCACTGTTTAGCAGCTTCGCCTGATCAATCAAATCATCTGTAGTATCTCCCATGGCCGAAACCACGACGACACATTGATGTCCTTCATCCGCTTTTTCTACAACACGTCCGGCTACACGCTTCATGCGTTCTGTATCTCCGACCGAGCTGCCCCCAAATTTCATGACGTACAATGACAACGCAAATCCACTCCCTACCTTGTGCAGTATGCATCAATTGATATCTTTCGTCATTATTCTCTACGAGAAATGACTTTAACCCAGTATATTACGAAAGCGTCTGATAGGCTAATCTTTTTTCAAAAAAACCCTCTGCCATATTCATGGCAAAGGGTTTTCATTCTTGCATTAAAGCTTACAGCAAGTGAAAGTTACGCACGGGAAGAGTATTTACCTTCACGTGTATCAATCAGAAGCACGTCGCCTTCATTGATGAACAAAGGAACTTGTACATTCAGACCTGTTTCCACTTTTGCGTTCTTCGTAGCGCCTTGTGCTGTGTTACCTTTAACGCTTGGCTCTGTTTCAATAACTTTCAGCTCAACGCTTGTAGGCAAGTCGATACCCAGGATTTCACCTTGGTAACTAACGATCTTCACGTTCATGTTTTCTTTAAGGAAGTTCAGTTCCCACTCCAGTTGATCACTAGTCAGTGTGAATTGATCGTATGTTTCATTGTCCATAAACGTATGCTCAGAACCACTTGCATACAGGTAAGATACTCCACGGTTTTCGATAATTGCACGGCCAATCGTTTCACCTGCACGAAATGTTTTTTCAACCGTATTACCATTACGAAGGTTTTTTAACTTGGAACGTACAAAAGCTGCGCCTTTACCTGGTTTTACGTGTTGGAAATCAAGCACGGTATAGATATCGTTGTCTACTTGCACGGTCAAACCTGTTTTAAAATCGTTAACTGAAATCACAAAAGATCCCTCCTGATATAAGTAAAAAGTGTTTGGGTATGTTAGCCAATAACGGTGAACTTTTTGTCCGATTTCGTAAGAATATGAATACCTGACTCGGTAATCACAACGTCATCCTCAATTCGTACGCCGCCAAGTCCATCAATATAAATTCCCGGCTCAACTGTAACCACCATTCCCGGTTTCAACACATCATCGCTAAGCTTGGACAGACGCGGAGCTTCATGAACCTCCATACCCAGACCATGGCCCGTGCTGTGTCCAAACTGTTCTCCATATCCATAGCCTGCAATGATATCCCGAGCAAGTGCATCCGCTTCCCGTCCGGTCATACCTGGTTTCAGGTTCTCCAGCGTATGTAATTGTGCTTCCAGTACGATGTCGTAAATCTTGCGCAGTTCACTTACAGGATTACCTGTTGCAATCGTACGTGTCAGATCTGAACAGTATCCGTCCAGCAACGCACCAAAGTCAAACGTAATCAGTTCGTCCTGTCCAATTACTTTGCTACTTGCAACACCGTGAGGCATAGCAGAACGTTCGCCTGAAGCGACAATGGTGTCAAAGGAGGAGCTGGTCGCCCCATGCTTACGCATGAAGAACTCCATTTCAAGATCCACTTCACGTTCAGTCATACCCGGTTTCGCAAATTGCAAAACGTGGCTGAATGTGGCATCTGCCAAATCTGCAGCACGCTGCATCACTGCAATTTCGTCAGCATCCTTGAACATCCGAAGCTGCTCAACAATGCCGGATACTGCTGTAAGTTTAACCGATTGCAACGATTCCGCATAAGAAGCGTGCGTACCAAATGTAACCGAATCCTGTTCGAAGCCAACTTCGTTGATGTTCGCTGCAACCAGCAAATCACGTACAGAATCCATCGGTTTTACACCGTGCTCCACCACGTTGAAGCCTTGCGCTTGCGTGGATGCCTGTGCCATATAACGGAAATCAGTAAGCAAATAAGCTTCCTGTTCAGTAATAAGCACATATCCTGCCGAACCCGTAAATCCCGTCATATAACGGCGGTTAATCGGATTCGTAATCAGCATTGCTTTGAGTTCACGCTCGGCCATGGCCTCACGTAACTTGTGTACTCGTTTGTTTTCCATCGGTAACCCTTCTTTCTCTCACATTCCCGGGTTCCCGGCTCAGGTTTGTTTGTCCAGATGACGCACGAGAGCCAGCAATCCCAGTTCATAGCTTACTTCGCCAAATCCGGCAATCTGCCCGATCGTTTCTGCTGCTAGCACTGAATGATGTCTGAACGCTTCGCGTGCATGAATGTTGGATAGATGAACCTCCACGGTAGGAACTTTCACGGCATTGATTGCATCCCGTATCGCATAACTGTAATGAGTAAAAGCCCCGGCATTCAGCATGATCCCGTCTGCCTCACCCATTGCGGCATGAATGCGGTCAATAATGTCTCCTTCATGGTTGGATTGATAAAAAGCGATGGAGACGCCCAATTCTTCAGCCTGTCTGCGAATTTTGTCTTCAATATCCTTCAGACTAAGCGTTCCATAGATACCTGGTTCACGAACACCAAGCATGTTCAGGTTCGGGCCATTGATCACAATAATTCGTTTCATCGCTGCTCCACCCTCTCTGCAAATAACCATCTGCTATTTTAACACAGCCGTTACCGGATTGAGAAGCTTTTTTGCGTCTAGGCTCCTGCGTGCTCTGGCTCCCGTTTCCTTTCGTCGGTGTACTCCATCGCTACGGTGTAACCTATGAACAGCCCCCAAAGAAGGAAGAAACAAATTTCCGTGAAAATTGAATCCCATGTCAATTGATTTAACGGTTTCATCATTCCGAGTTTAGGCCCAAGCAGGATAAAGAGGATCACCCACCAGACGATCCCATACACCATACCGGGAAACGGCCCTTTTAATTTGCGGATGGTAAAGGTATATAACAGTGACGCAAAGATGGAAAACACGATAAAACACAACCAACCTGTCAAGTGACCTGCCGGCGTATAAATATATTTATGCTTGAAAAAAGGCTCCGCCAGAAAACCCACGGGTACAACGGTAAAATGCAGAAAATGAAATAGCCAGTGGATTCCTCCCCAGATTAGCCCGGCAAAGAACCCCAGTTCCAGCGCAAAGGAAAACGGATTTGTGAAATAGTGCGCATCTCCCTGCCTTGGCACGGAGCGCCTTTTCGTCACGTTTTCGTCACGTTCTCGCGGTCGTTGCCGATTTGTGCGCTGATCCGTTTTACCTTCGTGATTATGATTCGTTAATACGTCCTCATGAGTATGATCTGTCATCATAAAACGTCCCCTTCTTCGCAAGATGATCTCGCAGGCGTGCTAGATATTTTCTCACAGTTCTAGGGCGTAGTATGTTCAAAACAGGACAATCTTAACAGCAGCACTTGCCTTTTCTCTCGTAAACTAGAAATTGCTCTCAAAATTCGATACAATAAGGATATTAAACTGCCTTTGATTGTAAAGGCTTAGAACAGAATAGGAAGGTGAATAATTTGCCTCAACAATCCAAGCCTGTCAGCTACGGGGGGCAAGCTGTCATCGAGGGCGTAATGTTTGGCGGTAAACACGTCAATGTTACGGCCGTTCGTAGAAAAGACGGCGAAATTACGTATCTGGAAGTTCCCAAGCAAGACAAGACCTGGGTCATGAAATTGCGGCGGATTCCTTTATTACGCGGAATTGTCAGCATTATAGATTCAAGTGTCAAAGGTAGCAAACATCTTAATTACTCTGCTGACGCTTATGCTGATGATGAGCTAGAACCTGAAGAAAAAGCCAAACAACAAGAGAAACAAGGAACTGGCTGGAGCCTTAGCATGATAATCGGTGTGACTGCGGTAGCCATACTTTCCTTCCTTTTCGGCAAAATTGTACTGACGCTGCTTCCTGTCGTGATCGAGGACTTCTTATTTAAAAATGTATTCGACAATCAATTTCTGCATAATGTATTGGAAGGTGTCATCAAACTGATCCTGTTACTCGCTTATCTGTGGCTAATCTCACAGACACCAATGATTAAACGCCTGTTTCAATACCACGGGGCAGAGCACAAAGTCATAAGCGCATACGAAGCTGGCGAAGAACTTACACCGGAAAATGTTCAGAAGTACAGCAGGCTACATTACCGCTGTGGTAGTAGCTTTATCATGTTGACTGTCATCATCGGTATTTTCTTATACTCCGTATTCACATACGATAATTTATGGGAACGGATGGGACAGCGTTTGCTCTTGTTGCCAGTCGTACTAGGTATTTCGTTCGAGCTACTCAAGATTACGAATTCGCTTCGTGATATTCCTGTGTTACGTTATCTGGGATACCCTGGCCTGTGGTTGCAATTGCTTACGACCAAAGAACCTACGAACGCTCAAGTGGAAGTATCCATTGCGTCTTTCAATCGCATGCTTGAACTGGACGCCAAACTTGCCAACGTTTCGACCGCAACGGAAGTTCCTGTAGCAACACTTGATCCTGTGAAAGGGTGAATGAAATGAATAAGCAGGCTATTGTATTTTGGGCATTCATTGTACTGGCTGCTCTTGGGGTTATCAGTTTTATGACTAGAGCTTCGTTGTCCAGTATTCTCATCCCTCTGATTGTGTTCGGAGTTGTGTTCCTGCTGTACAAATTCCCGCCTGCCCGTTGGTCACGAAAAGCCAAAACACCAAAGATCAAACCTTCGGCAAAAACGATGGCTAAAGTGAACGCACAAAATAATGTCAATGCAAGAAAGAGCAGTTCGTCCAAGAAACGCAAGGACTATCCTTTTCAGGTCATTCAGGGCCAGAAAGGCAAAAGCAACGAAGAGGACGTTCCCAAATATCACTGATTTGTCAATCTTGTGATGTCTCTGTTTTCTTCTCACAGTAAAATAAAACCCAAAAAAGCAATTCTCCATCATCCGGAGAATTGCTTTTTTCACGTTTCTATATGGGAACCAGCGGTGGCGAATCCGCCTGTTTCTTCCGCATTTCTTTTCGCTGCTTTTCCAATTGCTCGTTGTACATCTTCGTATTCCATGTGGTGAAAAACTCCAGACCAGAGGCCACACCTGAACGATATAAGTTCGTACTGTCTTGAACGGAGAGATTAAATTGTGTCGGTTTAATACCAAGTGTAGGAATTTTGACCGTACGGAATCGGTTAATCTGCTCAATGTAACGCTCATCGTGAGCTGTTAACATGGTCTCGACAAGCGCTTGCAACATGGTCAAAGGCCCTTTAATTCGTGCAGGTTCTACTTCTGTCTTACCTACCATTTTAAAACCGACTACTGGAATGATCTCTCCCCCTGATTCAGAGCGTTCTCCATCGAACAACCACAGTGGGAAGTTACTCAGTAGCCCTCCGTCCACGACATACACAAACTGATCTTGGAAAGGTAGCCCCTTGGACATCATCGGTGATTTCCGAATAATGACAGGATCGAAAAAATACGGAATGCTACAACTCATACGTACAGCTTTAGCAACCTCAAGCTTCGAAGGTTCAATCCCAAAGCGCCGAATATCGTCGGGCAAGACGAGAATGTTTCCGTTAGAAATATCCGATGCGGTAATGAGCAACTTTCCAGGTGGCAAATCAGCGAAGGTTCGGATTCCTTTTTGCGCCAGCATTTTGCGTATCCATGACTCCAGTGCTTCACCTGAATATAAACCTTTTTTCAAAAACAATCTTGTTGCTGGACCAATCCAGCGTGTATTAAATATAGGCGACCGTTGCAGAAGCGAAGCAAACGGCGTACTCTCAATGATTTCTTTCATCTCCTCGGCCCGGTAACCCGCAGCCAGTAGGGCAGCAACAATCGAACCGGATGACGTGCCAGCAACTCGGTTGAATTGCACTCCGCAGTCCTGTGCTCCCTGTACAGCTCCTGCAAGGGAAACTCCTTTTACGCCTCCACCTTCAAAAACGCCATTAATTAACACAACAAAAAACCCCCGTTCTCCAGGCAGCCATACTTCTACTGCCACTGTATGAGAACAGGGGTTGGTCATATAACTATGAGTTGAAGAATCCGTGATCATTAACAAAGAAAAATTAACGTTAGACTAGACCCTACAATCCATAGTAAGCTTTCAGTCGTTCAATCAAACCGAGCGGGTTTTTCGTAAGATATTGGGAACTGAAATAAATGTCTCCGCCAATAGATGGATACTTCTGATTATATGTCAATTGATCAATGATTTCTTGTGATGTCTGCCACCCAATCTCTGGCGTTCCAAGTTTATAAGGAGAATGGCCAATGTACAATTTTACATTGGTATTGGCTACCTCATTAACCCACCAATCTACGACCTTATCGTATCTTGCTGCACTTAGCGTCATGCTCCAGTATACCTGTGGTGCAACGTAGTCGATCCACCCTTGTTTGATCCATGTCCGAACATCTGCATTCATGCTGTCATAAGCAGTTACGCCTGCTTTGGTATCTGAGCCAGTCAGATCATTTACTTTGTTACGCCATACACCAAATGGACTGATCCCATACTCTACATTAGCTTTTGCTTGATGAATACGTTGTCCAAGTTGCTGTACAAACTGATTAATGTTGTCACGGCGCCATGCTGCACGGTCTGTTGAACCTGACGTGTTATACATTTTGTAAGCAACATCATCATTAAAGGTCACATTGGAAGGATAGAAGTAATCGTCCAGATGCACTCCATCCACGTTATAGTTATTCACCACTTCCATAATGGTATCCATAATATGCTGCCGTGCTTCTGGAACACCTGGGTTAATATATAGTTTACCCGATGCATTTACAATCCAGTCCGGATGTAGCTTGGATACATGGTTAGTCGCCAGATTGGCTGTTGTTGCTGAGTTCGTTGCCCGAAACGGATTGAACCAGGCATGAAATTCAAGCCCGCGTTTGTGCGCTTCCTCAATCATAAAAGCCAGTGGGTCATAACCTGGATCTTTCCCCTGGGTTCCTGTCAGAACACTATTCCAAGGCACCAGACTGGATGGATAAATGGCGTCTGCATTTGCTCTAACTTGTACAAATACAGCATTGATCCCCATGTCTTTTAACTGATCCAGTTGACTTGTGTACTCCTGCTTCTGTTTATCTACATTGCCTTTCGCGCCAGAAGATGGCCAGTCCCCATTAACTGTAGATATCCAGGCTCCGCGCATCTCATTCGTTGCTGGTGGGGTTACACTTCCTCCCGGTTCTGCAGGAGTTGGTTCCGGTGTTGGCGTTGGTTCTGCCCCGGTGTACAGATCAATGGTTTGAGCCGCCTGATTCCAGTTCACTTGAATCCCCAAATTTTCACTTACAAAACGAATTGGAACCATCACGCGACCTTGTTTGAGTTGCACGGAAGCATCCAGATCAACCACGGCATTGTCCACTGTCGCTTGCTGACGTCCACTCGTCATCGTAATCGTTGAATCCGATTTCTGAATCGTCACCGTCCGGGTTGCCTGGGACCATAACACAGAAGCCCCCAGTCCTTCACTGATGACCCGTAACGGCACCATCGTTACGTTCACCTTGGGCATGATATAGGGTGACACATCTGATTCCAGACGCTGACCATCCAGAAAAATAGTAATCTGTTTTGAACTTGCTGCCTGAGCGGTCATACCGACTGACTGTAATCCAAGAACAAAAATGAGCAGTAGCAACAATCCTTTACGCAATTTCATCAATACAATCCTCCAACATCATTAAATTTGCGGTAAATTCTACTAGTTTAATAGACGCTTGGCAGACGGGTTTAGTTGCGCAATTGACCAAATGTTGGTTGGAATTAAAATATTGAAATTAAAAATGCTCCTCGCCATTCCATTGGCAAGAAGCATCCTTTATTTATCAACTTATGAATTCAAGGCTCAAGAGTCCGTGTTACTCATGATTTCCTGAATGTTTTTTAGGTCTTGCAGACGGCTCTCATCCTGACGGAAATATTCCACGAGAGACTCAATACATGTAATGGAGTCCCAGCTTAAGTGATGTTCAATACCTTCTACGTCGTTATATATGTTCTCTTCCTGAACACCGATCGTCGTTAGAAACTGCTCAAGCAGATGATGGCGCTCCATCAACCGTTTGCCCATTTTTTTCCCTTTTGGCGTTAGTACCAGCCCCCGGTACTTCTCATAGATCAGGTACTCGTCTTTGTCTAGCTTTTGGATCATCTTCGTCACGGATGAAGGATGTACTTCTAGTCCTTCAGCTATATCAGACACACGAGCATAGCCCTTTTCATCAATCAATTTGTATATACGCTCCAAATAATCTTCCATACTGGGCGTTGGCATCTGCTTCCCTCTCTTCTCTCTGACCGGTTCTACGTACCTGGTCCCTATCTTCTAATGATACATGTTATCAATGCGCATTGGCAAGTCCTACCCGATTCCGATCCGCCTTACACAAGGATTGGCAGGCGTGACTTCTCTTCATTTGAGGCAAACTAAGTCCAGTTTCGTATTGAAAGGAGTGATTCTGTGAGCACAAGCGTGGCCCAGCCCCCTGTTAGAAAAGTAAAGGGTACTAAACCCTTTATTCCCGATTTGGTGTATTTTGAACCAGGTGCGCTTGAATATGAAAAAGGAAAACGGATTATGGAATGGGTAACCTCCCAAAAAATTCCTTATCAGATGACCACTTCACACAATCGAATCACCAACCTCCCCGGTGAGACAGAGCAAGAAAAATACCGGATGGCCAAGCGAACTCTGGTTGTAGGGGTACGTAAAACCTTGAAATTTGACCAGTCCAAACCATCAGCAGAGTATGCGATCCCTATCTCGACAGGTTGTATGGGGCATTGCCATTATTGTTATCTTCAAACCACATTAGGTGCAAAACCATACGTTCGCGTGTACGTAAACACGGAAGAAATCATTGAAGCTGCCAAAGGTTACATCGAGGAACGCAAACCCGAAATTACCCGTTTCGAAGCAGCCTGTACCTCCGACCCCGTCGGTCTGGAACATATCACGGAAAACCTGAGCGACCTTATTCGTTTTATGGCTGATGAAGAATACGGGCGTTTACGCTTTGTGACCAAATATCATCACGTCGATCCGCTACTTAACATCAAGCATAATGGCCATACGCGTATCCGGTTCAGCGTGAACTCGGATTATGTTATCAAAAACTTTGAACCCGCAACTTCCCGCTTTGAAGAGCGAATTGAAGCTGCAGGCAAAATAGCCCATGCCGGATATCCACTCGGTTTCATTATTGCTCCGATTATTTGGTACGATGGCTGGCAAGAAGGTTATGCTGAGCTACTGCAAAAGCTGGCAGATACCTTGCCTGAAGAGGCTACCAAAGAACTGACGTTTGAAATGATTCAGCACCGTTTCACCAAAACGGCTAAAGCAACCATTGAGAAAAGATATCCAAAAACCAAGCTGGAGATGGATATTGAGAAACGGAAAATGAAATGGGGTCGCTGGGGTCAGTACAAATATGTGTATAAAGATGACCAGCAAGATGCCCTGCGCGAATTCATTACAGAACGCATTTTCGAACACTTTCCTTTAGCCAACATTGACTATTTTACCTAATTCAACTCGTATATCATCAGATCAAAAAGCAGGTTGCATGTTCCAGAGAAGTTCTGGTTCCTGCAGCCTGCTTTCAATTATTTATTCTGCTGAAGAAGAAAAATGCTTCATGTTAAGTTGATCATCCAATCGGGTGTAATTTGCTGCAGCCAGATTGTTATTTGGGTCATCTGATCCGTGAATAGCAAAATACCCATTAAGAGCATTAAAGCTCCGCCAATCTTCATCATGAGGTTTGAATAACGCAAAATCCAGCGTGTTGAACCGATAAAGAACGCTAGAACAAAAAAGGGTAAAGCAAAGCCTACCGTATAACCTGTAATCAGTGTCAGCCAAGTTGAAGGTTCGCTCGCTGCCATGGCGATAATCGCCGTCAGAATCGGTCCGATGCAAGGCGACCAGCCTGCCGAAAAACCAATCCCAAAAACAAAGGAACCTAAATACCCCGCCGGCTTCCATTTCATATCCAGTTTGCGTTCCTTCATTAAAAATTGCGGCTTGAAGATACCTAACAAAAACAGTCCCATCAACATAATTAAAATCGCGGACAGTTGACGAATCAAATCCCGGTTATCATTGAAAAATTGTCCAAATAATCCTGCACCCAGACCCAGCGAATAAAATACTGCAGAGAATCCGAGAATAAACGCCAGTGTATGCGTTAACGTCTTCAAGCGCACCTCTCGCTGATTCCGATCCTCTTTTAACTGTTGCACAGTCATTCCCGTGATGTATGAGAGATACGAAGGATATAGCGGAAGACAACACGGTGATATAAAAGAAGCGAGGCCAGCAACAAAAGCCAGCCATACATTAACATCAGGCATGAAGCAATGTCTCCCTTCCTGGGGCTCACTTGCTCTTAAGTACTTGTTTTTAAACGATAAGTGTAGTAGTCAGAACTCAGGCTCGGAACCCTTTTTTGGCAATCATCGTTAGGATCAGCATACCAATGAGCAGCAGTACAATGGTTGCTCCAGGTGCCAGGTTCCAGATCCCCGCTGTAACTAGTCCAATCACAACCGCAATCTCTCCAATGACCACCGACAGAATGATGGCTGATTTGAAGCTTCGAGCCATGAGCAGGCTGACGGCGACAGGAATGGTCAACAAGGCGGATACAAGGAGAGCACCCACGATCTTGATCGCCGTACTGATTACCAATGCTGTCATCACTGTAATTAACATATTCAGCATTTTGACTGGCAATCCGGTCACTGCAGCTGCGTCCTCCTCAAAGCTGAGCAGGAAAAACTCTTTATGTAGGAAGCCCACTACAATAACAACGATTAGCGTCACGATACCCACCAGCTTCAGATCCGCCACGTCCAATGTGTAGATGCTACCAAACAAATAGCTCATCACGTCCGCATTGTACCCTTTCCCCAGTGTAAAAAACAGTGAAGCCAGCGCTACGCCTCCAGACATAATGATCGCAATAGACAACTCAGCATAGCTCTTGTAAGCTTTACGCAACTTTTCAATAGCAAACGATGCGAGTACCGCAAAGATCAAACCAACGCCGATCGGGTATACCTCAATCAGAAAACCAAGCGCCACACCTGCGATCGTTACGTGTGACAAGGTGTCTCCGATCATCGAGAGTCTGCGCAGTACAAGAAAAAGTCCAATCAGCGGAGCAGTGATACCGATAAGCAAACCACCTGCAAGTGCACGCTGAAAAAAATCACTCCATAATATTTCCAAAACTAACACGACTCCTTCGGCCTATCATCTAATGGCCCACATACATAGCTAGCGTACCTGCGCGGTAGTATGCTGCAGGTTGGTTTCTGCACAATCCTCGATCTCATGCGAATGACGCACATGGAAATGAATTTTGCCATTCGTGAGCGCCGCTTCCGCGCCAAGATAACTCTCCATGCGATCCATATCATGTGACACCATGAGAAACGTCATCCGATGATGTTCATGCATATGGGTAATCAGTTCGAAAAAACTGGCTTGTGACTCTGCATCAATCCCCACGGTAGGTTCATCGAGAATCAATAGATCCGGGTGATTAATTAACGCACGGGCCAAAAAAACACGTTGCTGCTGACCGCCGGACAGTTGTCCAATACGTTTGTTTGCGATATCCTCGATTCTCATAACCTTCATTGCATCGATGCATTGTTGCTGACCTTGACGAGAGATGCGGCGGAACATGTTTTTGTTGTTATACAGCCCGGACATAACAACCTCACGAACGGTAGCCGGGAACAACGGATTAAATGCATTTTTTTGTGGCACGTACCCGATCCGGTTCCAATCCTTGAATTTACGAATCGACTCTCCAAACAACTTGATATCCCCCTGCGCAGGAGGAAGTAGTCCTACCAGCATACGAAGCAACGTTGTTTTCCCTGCTCCGTTTGAACCGATAATACCTACAAAGTCACGTTGTTGAACCATAAAATTGAGATCTTGAATCACGCGCTGATCCCCGTAGGAAAAAGACAAATTCTCGATCTGGATAATCGGATCATGACATAATGGCATGATTTGCTGCATGGCAAAGCCGCCCTTCATAATAAATAAAAATACGTAAATATCGTGCTTAACATTCCAAAAGTCTTCGCCGATGGAACAGCAAAGACTTCTGGATGTTTACCTTCATTCTTCTTATTTTAATGCGATCAGCAGATTTTGCAAATTTTTCTCCATCAAGGTGAAATAATCATCTTTGTTCTTCACCTGTTCCTGCGTCAGACCCTCCACCGGGTTCAACACCATCGTTTCTACCCCTGCTTCGCTGGCAAGTGTTTTGGCTAATTTGTCGGATACAAGCTCTTCAAAGAAAATGTACTTGATGCCTTCATCTTTAACCAGTTTAGCCAGTTTTACAATATCCTGTCCAGTTGGTTCTGCATCCGGGGACAGTCCCATGATGGCATGTTGCTTCAAACCATAATCACGTGCAAGATAACCGAACGCTTGGTGTGACACTACAATTTCCTTCTTTGCTACGGATGCTAATTCATTCGTGAAACGCTGATCCAGTGCTTCAAGTTTGGTATGAAGCTCCTTATAACGTTGCTCGTAACCTGCTTTATGTGTAGGGTCAACTTCTACTAAACTGTTCTTGATATTTTCCGCCATGATCATTGCGGATTTGGGGCTAACCCATGTATGAGGATCGATATGATGGTCGGCTACTTGTTCCTCATTGCCACTCTCGTCTGCATGGTCATCGGCATGTTCATCCTCATGCTCTTCACCATGTCCGTGACCATCGTCTCCTTCTGCTGTTAACAACTTGACACCTTCGCTGACAGCCACGGATTTCACTTTTGTATCACTGTTCAGTGATTTCAAAAAGTTCGGCACCCATCCTTCCAGACCCGCACCGTTGTATAAGAAAAGCTGTGCCTTGGACGTATTCACAATATCCTGGCTCTTCGGTGTCCAATCGTGCGGCTCTACTCCCGTAGGCAGCAAGTTAATAACATTGGCATCCTCTCCGCCAATTGCTGCAGTAAACGCATATACCGGATAAAATGTGGTCACCACATTAACTTTGCCTTCAACAATTTTGGCTGTATTCTCGTTGTTTTGCCCACATGCAGACAATACAAGCAAACTAAGTATGAGCAGACCGCTCCAAAGTAGCTTCATTATACTCCGTTTGCCAAGTTTGCTGGATCGATTTAATCGTGCCTGTCTCTTCTTTTGAATAAATGTCATATATAATTCACTCCGCATCACTTAATCGTAAATATTACTGAAAGAATTATAGGTAACCTGCTCCTAATTGTCAAGGCTCATGTCCTATTCATTCTTTCCCGAAGTACGGAGTTCATAACAATATATGCTTGTTCTTCAGTTATCAGCTCTTTTTTCAGCATAAAAAAGCGGTCCGAATCACTTCGGACCACCCTTGGTTCAAACTTGTGACAATCTCTGTACGATTGAACACCCTAGGTTGCTTGTCTTATACTTAAAAACTTTTTATTTCACTTGCGCGCCATTAGGCATGCTGTCCGGTACGGTAGCAAGGGTCAACTGATCCCCATGAGAAGCTGCCAGGATCATGCCTTGAGACAGCTCTCCACGCAGTTTTACTGGTTTGAGATTGGTCACACAGATGACTTTACGTCCAACCATCTCTTCTGGCGAATAAAACTTTGCGATACCAGATACAACCTGACGTTGCTCATAACCAAGATCCAGTTGCAGCTTAAGCAATTTATCTGCTTTTTTAACAGGCTCACAAGCGATGACTTGTGCCACACGTAGCTCAACTTTGGCAAAATCATCAATGCCGATCTCTTCCTTGCCTTCAGGTGCTGTTACCGGGTCTGCTGAAGCTGGAGTAGCGGCTTCTGCTTCTGCCTGGCTTGCATCGGACTGTGCTGCTTTTTGTCCACCTGTCATCGCTTCAGAGATATAAGCAATTTCCTGTTCCGCATCCAAACGCGGGAAGATCGGCTCGCCTTTGTGCAATGCGTTGCCAGCAGGCACGATGCCCCATTGTTTCGCTGAATCCCAAGCTGTCAGTTCACCTTCTTGGATGCCCAGTTGTTCCCATATTTTGTGCGGCGCACGAGTCAGGAACGGCTGTAGAAGAATGGAGGCAATACGCAAGCTTTCAATCAGATGGGACATTACGGATGCCAGCTCATCCCGTTTCGCTTCATCACGAGCAAGAGCCCATGGTTGTGTTTCGTCGATATATTTGTTGCTACGGCTAACAAATTGACTGATCGCTGTAAGCGCCACAGAAAACTGCAAATTTTCCATCGCTTGCTCTACTTTTTCCACCGTTGCATGTCCTGCTTCTTCCAGCGAAGCATCAAATTCCGTTACATTGGAAGCAAACGCAGGCGCTTTGCCTTCAAAGTATTTGTCGACCATCGCTACGGTACGGTTCAGCAGGTTGCCCAGATCGTTCGCCAGATCGGAGTTTACACGCTCTACGAAGCTTTCCGGTGTAAATGTACCATCGGAACCAAACGGTACTTCACGCAGCAAATAGTAACGAAGCGAATCCAGGCCGTAACGATCGATCAGGGTTACCGGATCCACTACATTTCCTTTGGATTTGGACATTTTGCCATCTTTCATCAACAGCCAGCCATGTGCAAATACCTTTTTCGGTAATGGCAGATCCAGCGCCATGAGCATAATTGGCCAATAAATCGTATGGAAACGAACAATTTCTTTACCTACCAGATGAACATCCGCTGGCCAGAACTTGTCGTACAATGAAGCATCCGAAGAGCCGTAGCCCAGTGCTGTAATGTAGTTGGACAACGCGTCAATCCATACGTAAACGACGTGTTTCGGATCGCCTTTAACTTTGACACCCCACTCAAATGTGGTACGGGATACCGCCAAATCCTCAAGACCCGGCTTGATAAAGTTGTTGATCATCTCGTTTTTGCGGGATTCCGGTTGGATAAAACCAGGATTCTCTTCGTAATATTTCAACAAACGATCTGCGTATTTACTCATACGGAAGAAGTAAGATTCTTCTTTGACGAGTTCAACCGGGTGTCCGCTATCCGGACTTTTAGCCGAGATAATCTCGCCTTTCTCATTTTTTTCAACATCCACCAGCTGTGTTTCAGTGTAATAAGTTTCATCCGGGATGCTATACCAACCTTCGTACTCACCCTTGTAGATATCACCCTGCTTCAGCAAACGATCAAAGATATCTTGTACGACGGTTTTGTGACGCTCCTCGGTTGTGCGAATGAAGTCATCATTGGAGATGTCCAGCTTGTTCCACAGTTCCTTGATGCCTACGACAATCTCATCGATAAAAGCCTGTGGAGACAATCCTTTCTCCTGGGCCTTGCGCTCAATCTTCTGGCCATGCTCATCGGTACCTGTCAGATAACGCACCTCGTATCCACGCAAACGTTTGTAACGAGACATTGCATCACCTGCTACTGTTGTGTACGCATGCCCAATATGTAGCTTGTCGCTTGGATAATAAATCGGCGTTGTTAAATAAAATGTTTTTTGATCCGTCATGAATGACTTCTCCTCCTTCAATTGTTCTAACGAATACATACCAATCGCTCGAATGGAACCATCTTCCTGATCCGAAAATGAACACAAAAAAACTCCCGCCCTGTATGGGACGAGAGTATCTCTCACGTGTTACCACCCAATTTCCCCGCATTTTTCGCAAAACGCAGGCTCTTCCGGTCCTTCGACCGCCCATTAACGCTGGATCACGCCTCAGGCTTACGACAATAGCGACAAGTCGCTGATTGCACGCTCGAAAGAGGTTCCTCCGGGACCATCTTCCATCCTCCTCCCAGACCGGTTCTCAGCTTCTCCGGCTCTCTGCACTGGGGGTGTGTCTGTACTTATCCCTTCACTGGAAAATCATATACAAAAAATATACTGAAATGCTGACCTTGTTGTCAAGTATACCACCGAATAGAACCAAGCTTCTAGGTTCCAGCTACCTGCTCTATAACACTTTGATCAGCAAAAATGAACATCAGGCTCTTTTGCACATTACGGTTCGGATATCACTACATTTTTCTCCACCTTAGGCGGAACCAAATCTACACCGCCCGGATGAAACGGATGACATTTGGCAATCCGTTTCGCCGCTAGAAGGGAACCTTTGAGTGCACCATGCACTTCAATTGCTTCCATCGCATACGCCGAACACGTAGGATAAAATCGGCAGGTCGGCGGTTTTAGTGGAGAGATATAATTGCGGTATACCCGGATTGGAGCTTGCACGATTCTACGCGAAAGTTTCATCTTCAATTCTTCCCGTGGCTGTGTGCATGCTGATGTGTAGATGACTTCTTCGCTGGAGCATGTTCAGCACAATCCTTGCAGTATCCGAATACTTCAAACTTGTGATCCACGACCTGAAATTGCTCGGGAGCATCAGCAAGTTGCATCGGACAAAAAACGATCGGGTAGGTCTTCTGACACTTCAGGCAGATCATATGATGATGATGGTGGCCTTCGCTACAATGTGCTCTGAATTTCACTCCATCTTCAAATATAACTTGCTCCAGCACGCCTAGTTCCTGCATTACACGCAAGTTTCGGTACACCGTGTCAAAGCTTAATCCGCTGTATGTCTTACCCATATATTCGTAGACGTCCTTGGGTGTAAGATACCCCGGAGACTCGGCAAATAACCGTGCAAGTGTCTTGCGCTGATCAGTTATACGAAGTCCCTGTGAGGACATAGTTGATATAATTTCTTCCGTCGACAGCATGATTTAAAGCACCTCCTGTCATACAAACCTTTTGCATTTTCATCATGCGACAAAATCTTTTGGCAAAAACCGTTGCTTCTGCTCTTTTTGTATACCTCTAATAATGCATGAAATGAAGAACAGAGTCAACGGAACCCTACACGCAAGTATAGGGGTTTTGCTTAAACTAAAAACTTAAACTAAAGACAAAGGACCCCATAAGTATGGAGTCCTTCGGTTGACGGTTCAGAATATAGGTCATACAGGTGACTTTTGGGGTGAACGGGTATATAAAATATAAGCTTTCACTCCAAACCGTACGGTTTGATTCACTAGAATATTACTTCTCAGCTGGAAGTGGGGTAAACAGAATGTTTACCGGCAAGTTGCTACCAGGGGCAGCAGAGAAAACAATGGTAACACTCTCACCGTAAGAACCTGTGCGATACAGCACATTTTGTTCATTCGGCGCACTTAGAGACTGGCTGTTATTCGACAACTGCACCAGCTGTCCATTCACAAGTGCTGAACCGTAATACTTGCCTCCGCGAGGATTAAACGAAATCAGTGTACGCGGAGCAACATTGTTCAGGGTGATTTTGTACAGTACACCGAAGTTACCAGCGTTAGAAGCGCTTGTGAAGGCCATCGGGTCTGTGCCGTCGAGATTCGGATCACTTGCATTATCCCCGAGTGGCAAACGGGAAGGCTTCGTGCCAACTTCCTGATCGTACGTAATGATTCGTGTTGCGTTTGGATAAGTCCCACGGTTATGAACGCCGTCACGGTCCAGAACTGGCAATGAGGACAACACGGCCATCGGATCTTTATTTTCTTCGATCATTACAATGTTGTAGTCAAGAGTATAATCACTGAAAGCGTCGGAATAAAGGGAGATGACCTGCCCTTCTTTCATCGAAATATTGTTCAATTCCGTCAGAATCAATTTACTTTCTCCTGGCTGGATGTATACTCTCTTCGAATCTGCCCCCGTTTGCATGGATTTGAACCATTTATCGATGGACAATTTACCCGCAACGGTAGCAAATGGCGTCGGTCCTGCAAAGCCCATATTTTGCTGATCGAATACAGCTGTGTATGGATTGTTATTGGTTGCAATCACATACATTTTTACTCTTTTGCCCGTATTATTGACATGGTGAATCATGAAACGCGTCTGTCCAAAGGAAGATTCCTTGTAGACAATGCCTTCCTGGTTAACGGTCTCAGGGCTGTTACTACGAATAAGCAGGCTTGGTTCATCCGTGTACGTAAACGGAACTTTTTCCATGCCAGGAACTTCTCCGCCGTTGAATGTAAATTTGTCACCTACTGGTACGAACAATTTGTTGAAATCAGACTGATTATAAAGCGTCTCGCTTGTGATCATAATCTCTTTCGTATAGGTGTTGCTCAAACCGTGCTGATCTGTAACCGTAAGTGATACCGTCTTCGGTCCCGGAAGGAAAAATGCGAGTGCATTGTTGCTCCAGTCTCTTTTGACGATCGCATCCTCATCATCTGTACTTTGATCAGTGTAGGAAATTTTTTCACCCATTTTGTATTCTTCCTTGTCCGTTGTAAACATCGCTACTGGGGGAAGATTCGGACGCTCCACTTTGATCGTAAGCGTATAAGGGTTACTCCACTGGCCACTGGAATCTTGAACCGTATAAGTCACCGTATAAACGCCTGGCTGATCAAAGGAATCTTGACGTCCAGTCCACTGCTCATCCACAATCGGAAGGCCGTTCGGCGAACTGTTTTTAGTCGTGTAGATCACTTGATCTCCTGCAAAAATTTCCTTTTGTACCGTAAAGCTGGCTACAGGCTTAGTGTTAAGCTTCAATACTACCGTCTTCGCAGGCTGATTCACGGTATATGTGATATTCAGCGCTTGTGTGATAGACGTCAATGGAATCATGAACGTGTTTTTTTCTTGATAAGCGGGGCCTTTCATCGTTCTGGATTCTCCGTTAACGGTATACACTTTGCTGTTTGTTTTGAAACGAAGTTCGTCCGTACCGCTTAGAATGATCGTTTCTTTGGTTTGGTTATCATATTTTACGTCGTAACCTACCCGATCAACCAGAGCACGAATGGCTACATAGGAGACACCATTTTTTACTGCCATTGGCTGTCCAGCCAGATACGTTTTCCCATCCTGAACCATCTTGTTGCTATTCATATAAAGTGTCAGGTCTCCGGCAGATCGCACAGTCGCAGCTGTTCCACCAGTCGTTGGTTGCTCTACTTCAGCAGGTGTTGGTGTGTTTGTTTCTTCACCTGTTCCTTGTTCCCCGTTTGCTCCTGTTGCCGGATTTACCGGTGCAGCTTCTGTTCCAGAAGGATCTGTTGTTCCCTGATTGGGTTCTATGGCGCTTTCATTGTTGGCAGGTTGTGAGTTGTTTGATGGATTGTTAGCAGGATCAGTCGTTGCTCCTGATTTTACTTCGGACTCAGCGATTCGCTGTTCTTTCTTTACAACCTCAACGGATTTCACTTTTGCGGTATTCACTGGCGTAGCTTCGCTTGATTCTGCTGCTTGTGCATTCGTTGGAATAACTGCAAACGCCTGAAAAACAGCAAAAGCGGTGATTATGGACAACTTCTTCTTCAAATTCATTCTTTGTCTTTGGCTCCTTCTGCTCCCATTTATTAATATCCCCTCTAAAAGTCATATGATTAGACGCTCAGAAACGGGAAAAGTTGCTAAAAATAATGAATAAGAATTGTAAACTTTTAATAGAAGTGAAAAACTATGAAAATAGTTATCTGTTAAAATAAACAAGCTGTATGGGTTAATCTAAAGATTTACCTAGCTCCAGTGCAGAAGCATTTGCTTTAACCGTTGAGAGTAAAAAAGTAAAAAAACAACCTCTACGAAATAATATTCGTAAAGGTTGCTTGTGAATAGATGTTCGCTTACCGCTTACTTTCCTGAACAAATGACGCTGGCTGTTTCTGCACGACCTTGCTCAATCAGGCGATATGCCCGTTCAACTTCTTCTTCGGTTGGAGAAGGTACGCCATCCAGCGGATAAACTTTACCCAGTGCTTCCCATTTGTAAATTCCCATTTGATGATAAGGAAGAATTTCGAACTTCTCTACTCCATTTAGCGTACCAATGAAACGCCCGAGATTTAACAAATCCTCTTCCTGATCATGAATACCAGGCACGTATACATGTCTGATCCACATTTTTCGACCATGATCGGATAACCATCTTGCTGTCTTCAGCGTACGTTCATTGGATTTACCTGTCAGTTTGATGTGTTTCTCGTCATCGATATGTTTCAGGTCGAGTAATACAAGGTCGGTATGGTCAAGCAGATCATGAATACGATCCGGTTCATTAAACCCGTTACTATCCAGTGTCGTATGAAGCCCCCAGCGACGTTTGACTTCCTTGAATATTTCTGCGACAAAGTGAGCTTGCAGGGTAGGTTCTCCGCCAGATATGGTAAGTCCACCGCCAGAGCTACGATAGTAGGACAGGTACGGCTGTATTTCAGCCAGCACCTCCTCTAATGTCATCTCTTTTCCACCATCCAGTGCCCACGTGTCAGGATTGTGACAATACTGACATTTGAGCAGGCATCCTTGCATAAAAAGCACGAAGCGGATACCTGGGCCGTCAACCGTCCCGAAAGTTTCGAGTGAATGAATATGTCCGTTAACCATGTTGCCTCTTCCTTTCTTTTCGCATCCGCTATGCGTTCATTTTTATGTTGAATCAGAATACTTGACTGGACTACTGGAAAAGTAACTTACATCGAACCGTGGAACGTACGGTTGATAACATCCAGTTGTTGCTCACGTGTCAGTTTAATAAAGTTAACTGCGTAACCGGACACCCGTACAGTTAATTGCGGATATTGTTCCGGGTGATCCATTGCATCAATCAGTTGCTGACGATCAAATACGTTTACGTTCAAGTGATGCGCATTTTGACCAAAATATCCATCCATCATCGCAGTCAGATTGGATTTGCGTGTAGCATCTTCTTTACCCAGTGCTTTTGGCACAATGGAGAAGGTGTTGGAAATACCATCAAGGCTGTGTTCATAAGGCAGTTTTGCTACAGAACCGAGCGATGCCAGTGCACCTTTTTTATCCCGTCCATGCATTGGGTTCGCCCCTGGTGCAAATGGTTCGCCTGCTTTACGTCCATCTGGTGTTGTTCCTGTTTTCTTACCATACACCACGTTGGAAGTGATGGTCAGTACAGATTGCGTTGGCATTGCGTTACGATAGGCTTTGTGCTTGCGAATCATGCTCATGAAGCTTTCTACCAGCTCTACAGCAATGCTATCTACACTGTCATCGTTGTTGCCGTAACAAGGGAATTCACCTTCAATTTCAAAATCAACGGCAATGCCTTGTTCGTTGCGAATCGGTTTAACTTTGGCATATTTGATGGCACTGAGTGAGTCCGCTGCTACCGACAGTCCCGCGATACCACAAGCCATCGTACGTAGAATGTCACGGTCATGGAGCGCCATTTCAATCCGCTCGTAGCTGTATTTATCATGCATGTAGTGGATGACGTTAAGAGTGTTCATGTACAGTTTAGCGAGCCACTCCATCATCGGTTTGAAGCGTTTCATCACTTCATTATAATCCAGTACCTCACATGTAATGGCAGGATACTCCGGACCAACCTGTGCTCCCGATTTTTCGTCACGTCCACCGTTGATCGCATACAGTAATGCTTTCGCCAAGTTGGCACGTGCGCCGAAGAACTGCATTTGTTTACCGATCTTCATTGCAGATACACAGCAGGCGATACCATAATCATCGCCATAGATTGGACGCATCAGATCATCATTTTCATACTGGATGGAGCTGGTTTCGATCGATACTTTACTGCAATAATCTTTGAAAGCTTCAGGTAACTTCGTGGACCACAGAACAGTCAAGTTCGGCTCCGGAGCAGGTCCCAGGTTGTGCAGTGTGTGCAGGAAACGGAAGCTGTTTTTGGTTACACGTGTTTCGCCGTTGACGGACATCCCGCCGATAGACTCTGTTACCCATGTTGGGTCACCACTGAACAATTCGTTGTAATCCGGCGTGCGCAGGAATTTAACAATCCGCAGTTTCATGACAAAGTGGTCAACCAGTTCTTGAGCCTGTTCTTCTGTCAGGATACCTTCTTGCAAATCACGTTCAATGTAGATATCCAGGAATGAAGATACACGTCCCAGGGACATTGCAGCACCGTTCTGTTCTTTGATCGCTGCAAGGTAGCCGAAGTACAACCATTGGAATGCTTCTTTAGCCGTTGTTGCTGGTAATGAAATATCGAAGCCATGCATCTCGCCCAGTTGTTTCAGTTCTTGCAGTGCACGAATCTGTTCGGATAACTCTTCGCGCAAACGAATGACATCTTCATCAATAACATCAACTTCAAGTGCATTGAGCTCACCTTTTTTGTTACGAATCAGGAAGTCAACTCCGTACAAAGCTACCCGGCGATAGTCACCGATGATCCGGCCACGACCGTAAGCATCCGGCAAACCTGTGATAATACCCGCTTTACGTGCTGCACGCATCTCGGAAGTGTAAGCATCGAATACACCTTGGTTATGCGTTTTACGAATATTTGTAAATATATCAATGACACCTTGTGGCATTTCGAACCCGTATGCTTCACAAGCATCAATCATCATGCGAATTCCGCCGAATGGCTGAATGGAACGTTTGAACGGAGCGTCTGTTTGAACTCCGACAATCTGCTCTTTGCTTTGATCCAAATATCCCGGTTGGTGGGAAGTAATTGTTGCAGGCGTATTCACATCAACGTCAAGCACCCCACCGTTATCCCGTTCTTTTTTGGTCAGGTCGGATACAATATCCCACAATTCTTTGGTATTCTGGGTTGCACCTGCAAGGAACGCCTCATCGCCATAATATGGGGAAAGGTTATGTTCCAGAAAATCATTCACATTAACCGTCTTGGTCCATGTTCCTTTGGTAAAGTTTCTCCAGCCTGTTTGTTGTTTAACATCTTTTTCGATCACCGACATCGTAATCCCTCCGCTTTTTTGGATTTCTGGACACATTATATTGTTGCAATAGACGTATCATCATGTGTCCAAAGCCGCGATTTATGTGAATTGTTTCACATGATCCGGAACACGTTCTCTCTACTGGGGAACCGGAACCGCGGAATGAATGTTTTTCTTATATTTTCAGTATACGTCGAGCAAGTCACACCATCTGTGATTTTTATCACAAACTCTGGATGTTGTCTTATTGCACTGCGCCACGGTTGTTCCCACTTGACCACTCCGCGGGCAGAACAACTTCAGATCGCTGTTATCTCCGGATTTTTTCGATTCACTTTTCCAAAGTGAAAATCCGGTGATAAATGCGAACGCTTCGCTTCTTCCGTCTGTCCTGCCCGCTCCGTTATCGTGTGAACCTCTTCTGTGCAAACAGCCCCCTCCCCTTTGTTCCTAGCATTTTGGGGAACCATTGCTCCGCTATGCTCGGAGCAACCAAGGTCTTGTAGGAGGTTCCTGAAAAACGGACGCTTCGCTTCTCCGTTTTTCTGCCCATCCTTTTTCTACTGCTTACGCGGGTATCACTTTGCTACAACTCTACTGGTACGTTCTCGTGTGACCTCATTCATGCATGAGACCACAATGCTCCTGAAAAACGGACGGTCCGCTTCGACCTTGTACAAGACCTGTCCGATAAATAAGGGCTTCGTTTCTCGTTTCTCTGCCCTCTTTGCCTCACCTCCTACAACGATCTATCCGTTTTCTCCCTTGCTCACTTTCCTTTTTCCCACCTCCTTTCCTATCTCTCCGCTCTTTCCTTCGGCTATGCAACTATACGGCAATCGGGGCTCCCCAATGTGGAGAACCCCTGAATCACTTGCCTTAACTTGAAGTACTAAGTTGTAATTTATGTTGCTTGTTATTCAAATTTGCCATAGAAAGCGTTGCGGTACACATCGGCAAGTTCAGTGACCAGCGGCAGTTTTGGATTCGCTGTTGTACATTGGTCTTCGAAGGCGCGATCTGCCAAGTAGTCTACACGCGATTCGAAGTCTTTCGCGTCAAAGCCGATCTCCTGGAACGATTCCTCGATGCCCAGTTTTTTGTTCAGATCACGGATGGCTTTGATCAAGCTGTTCACGCCTTCTTCGGTTGTGCGTGCTGGTAATCCGAGAATACGTGCGATTTCGGCGTACCGCTCATCTGCCACAAAGTGCGAATATTTCGGGAACGATGCAAATTTCGTCGGTTTTTTCGCATTGTAACGAATAACGTGTGGTAATAGGATGGCATTGGTGCGTCCGTGTGCGGTGTGATATTGACCGCCCCATTTATGCGCCAAGCTGTGGTTAATGCCCAGGAACGCGTTGGCAAAAGCCATACCGGCAATCGTGGAAGCATTATGCATTTTCTCGCGTGCCAGTTTGTCACCTTGCAGTGACGATTGCTCCAGGTATTGGAACACCAGTTGGATGGCTTTGATTGCCAGACCGTCTGTGTAGTCATTCGCCATAACGGATACGTACGCTTCAATCGCATGTGTCAATACGTCCATACCGGTGTCGGCTACTGCCGTTTTTGGCAAACTGTATACGAACTCAGGGTCAACAATCGCCACATCTGGTGTCAATTCATAGTCAGCGAGCGGATATTTGGTGTTGCCATGCTCTTTATCCGTAATTACCGCAAACGATGTGACTTCCGAACCTGTACCCGATGTTGTCGGGATGGCTACGAATTTCGCTTTCGATCCGAGTCTTGGGTATTTGTAAATCCGTTTACGGATATCCATGAATTTTTGTTTCAGGTTGTTGAACTCTGTATCCGGATATTCATAGAACAACCACATCGCTTTGGCAGCATCCATCGGTGACCCGCCACCGAGTGCGATAATACAGTCTGGCTGGAAGCGTTCCATCATGGCTGTACCGCGGTCTACTGTTGTTGTTGATGGATCTGGCTCAACTTCTGAGAAGACTTCAATCGCTACCGGTGTCTGACGTTGACGCAGATAATGCTCTACTTTTTCCACATATCCGAGTTTGACCATCATGGCATCTGTAATAATCGCTACGCGAGTAATGTCCGGCATTTTGGCAAGGTATTGAGTTGCCCCTTTTTCGAAGTAGACTTTGTTCGGCACTTTGAACCATTGCATATTCACGGTACGGCGAGCCACCCTTTTCACATTGATTAGGTTCACAGCAGTTACGTTGGAAGATGTCGAGTTACGTCCGTACGATCCACAACCCAGTGTCAACGATGGCATGTTGGTATTATAGATATCTCCGATTGCGCCATGTGTTGAAGGGGAGTTCACGATAATCCGTCCGGTTTGCAGGCGATCCGCAAATTGATTGATCACTTCTTCATTGTTCGAATGAATGACAGAGGAGTGACCCATACCACCAAAAGCAACCACTTCTGCCGCACGCTCAATACCATCTTTTGCAGATTTAACTTTGTAACACGCCAGCACCGGACTCAGTTTCTCGGCGGACAATGGGAATTTGGTGCCTACACCTTCAATCTCGGCTACCAGAATTTTAGTACCTGCCGGTACTTCAATACCGCACATTTTGGCAATGTTCACAGCGGACTGACCTACGATGGTCGGGTTAACCGCACATTTCTCTGCGTTGATTGCACCTGCTGTCAATTTGGCTGCCTCTTCTTTGTTCACAAAGTAACAGCCGTTCGTAATCATTTTCTTTTTCACTTGATCGAAGATGGGTTCTTCAATAATGACCGCTTGTTCGGACGCACAGATCATACCATTGTCAAAAGACTTCGACAGAATCAAATCCGTTACCGCCTGGTTGATATCTGCACTTTTCTCGATAAAGCAAGGCACGTTGCCTGGTCCTACGCCCAGTGCCGGTTTACCACAGCTGTACGCTGCCCGTACCATCGCTGATCCGCCTGTCGCCAAGATGAGAGCCACATCATTGTGATTCATCAATGCGTTCGTACGATCCATGGATGGATCATCAATCCATTGGATACAGTCGGCTGGAGCACCGTTTTTCACAGCAGCTTCAAGCAAAATTTTCGCGGCCTCGCGGCTACAGTTCTGTGCGGAAGGGTGGAAACCAAAGATGATCGGGTTACGTGTTTTGATGGCAATCAGTGCTTTAAACATCGTTGTTGATGTCGGGTTGGTTACCGGTGTGATCCCCATGATAATACCAACCGGCTCCGCAATTTTCTGGAAGCTGTCATATTCATTGTCTTCGATAACGCCTACTGTTTTTTCATATTTAATGCTGTTATAAACATACTCTGTTGCGAATATATTTTTAATAATTTTATCTTCATATACACCACGTCCGGTTTCTTCCACGGCCATTTTGGCGAGCATCATATGTTTATCCAGTCCCGCAAGCGCCATTGCCTGCACAATCCGGTCTATTTGCTCCTGATCCATGGACATGAATGCTGCATGTGCTTTGTTCGCTTTATCAATTAACGTTTGAATATACTGACCTGCTGTCGGTTCTTTTGTTGGGGCGACTTCATTTTTTACAGCCATCTCCCTCATCCTCCTAAAGGTTCGTATTGGTTTGTCTCTCTTCTTTACATGCACATCGTACCATGGGGAAAAGATATATTATGTGATTTTTTTCACAAAGTATGACAAATTTTAGTTAAGTTTTTAACGGCATCTTTCCGATGAGAATTCACCTTCTATTAGAAATAGTAGACCAACAGCCTCATCCTTCCCCTCGAAAAGTGA
Organism: Paenibacillus sp. NN59; assembly: GCF_057597225.1. Lineage (NCBI taxonomy): Bacteria > Bacillati > Bacillota > Bacilli > Caryophanales > Paenibacillaceae > Paenibacillus > Paenibacillus sp. NN59. Next base: position 4,216,647 of record NZ_CP199678.1, read on the forward strand.
ATTTAATCACAATGTTTGAAATTTCGCCATTTTTAAATGCTTTCCATGCCCCTCAAACGGTAAGATTAGGTATATACTGAACTTAAAAATTGAACCACCGCAATTTGTACCGTACCTCCACACGGCCGAGATGCCCAGATCAGGATGGCACAGTTTGCGGCGAACCTCGGGGGCAACATGTAGCTGCACTCGCCAGACCGGGGAGATAAAGGGGAGATCAACGTATGGGAGAACTAACAAACGTACTGGAAAAACGCGGAAACACCAACTGTTTCTCGGAAGTGAATTTTAATCATCTGCTTGTAACGATGAAAGACCGAACTTACCCGGAAGGAACACATCTGTACTGGGAAGGTGACGTCTCTGACAAACTTTATTATATGAAACGGGGACGTGCACAGATCACGAAATCCACCGACGAGGGCAAGGAACTGATCATGTACATGTACCAGACAGGCGATATGATTGGTCAGGCTGATCCGTTTTTTGGCTCCAGACACAGCTTCTCGGCGGAAGTACTGGAGGACAGCGAGATTGGTGTGCTGGAACACAAGGACCTGGAAATGTTGATCTGTCAGCATTGTGACTTTGCGATTGATTTCATGAAGTGGATGGGCATTCATCATCGTTTGACCCAAACAAAGTTCCGAGATCTAATGTTGTACGGTAAACCTGGGGCACTCTGTTCTACCTTGATCAGGCTATCCAATTCGTATGGAGAGGCGCACGGAGATCATGTGATGATTCATAAAAAAATTACCCACACGGACCTATCCAATATGATTGGCGCTACCCGTGAAAGTGTAAACCGTATGCTCAGTGATCTTCGCAAAAAAGATGCCATTGAATATGACAATGGTATGATTGTGATCAAAGACCTGAAAATGTTGCAGGGCATTTGCCACTGCGAATTGTGCCCGAATGAAATTTGCCGCATTTGACGTCATGTTAAATGAATAGCTTGACCTCAGGTAGCGGACCTTTCACTTGCTATCACGACTGTTTAAAGAGTTCATCATATAGTAAAAAGCCCAAATTTGATTATTATCAACATTGGGCTTTTCGTATTTACTTGTATGTGCTCAGGATGCGTTGACAAGTTCAAGCTTCACCGCATCCCGTGGATTTAATTTCATATCCAATCCATTCTCCATTAACTCTTTGTCATTGACCTTGATTACCCAGCGCTGATTCGTCCGAGGCATAACATTCTCAACAGCAACAACAAACTTGTTATTCTCCGACAGACGCACAACCCCACTGGATTTTAATACGTCACGAACAGTGCATTCTTGCACATAAATACCGGCATACTGCCGATTCAGATTTGGTTCCACGCTACCACCGCTCACTTTAAGCAGGGTTGTCTGATATGCGACACCTTCTCCCCCGCTGTCAGCAGCTTTGACGTATATAATGACTTCATCCTTAGCATGAAGCTCGGTATCCCACTTTTCTGGAGCAATATCCTTACCGTTCAGCTTCACTGCCCAACTCAGAGACGAATCAAGAGAAACCTCACCCACAGACTGGATCCGTTTTCCGTCTGCCGTAAAATCAACCAGCCCGCTGTTCAGCAAAGCTTTTTTGAGCGTCAAGCCTTCACTGAAATCTCGTTTGATGGACTTCGTCGCATCAGGTAAAAAAGTACTGCCATCAATGGCAACCGTAATCGTATTGGCTGAATCTTTCTCTGAGACAACCGGCTGTTCGGAAGGCTGTGTCTCTCTGGTACACCCCGTCAAAATGACGAGAACAAGCATACATAGACCTATGTAACCGGGAATTTTCTTCATCATGTAGGTAACACCACCCTGCGTAAAATCATTCACCCTGTTGTCCATACCCTTTATTATGGCACATTCTTTGATAAAAAACAGTGTCAAAGCCGTTACTTTTGTCCTTTCCCTGTCTAAGCACCTACCATCAAAAAAGGGAGAGCCTGCAAGCAGACCCTCCTTATACTGCATTAGCCATACGTTTGACCCGACCACTATTGAACAAAAGCCTGCATGTAGGTACGACCTCCGTCGCCGTCCTTCACATAGGGATTAAGGCCAAACGTCTGAGTATCGGATACAAAAACACCAGTAAGCAAACGACCTTCAAGTAATGCACCGTCTACCTGTACGCAGCAGGACGGAGCATCTACGTATTCCTGATACAACGGAATATGACCGTAGGGCTGATGAATTTTGAACACTTTGCCCTGCTCATGCAATGGGCGATCCGAGAAATACGTCGGAACAATATATCGTGCAATAACTTCCAGTTCTTCCGCAGTGTAGAACGGCTCATCACCAAGCCAAGGTGCAAACATACGGATTTTTTCGTATTGTGACCAGACAACGGCCTGAATGAGCATTTCGATCTGAACCAATTTCCCGTTTCCGGCCTTCAGACAGAGCCGGTCGTTGTAAGTTTGTTGTTTTGCATGAGACACACGATCTGGTAACCGCAGTTCACAGCCGATACATTTCCAGCCACTAGGCGCTTGGATCCATTTTTGCAGCACCGCCGGAGACGATCCTGAGCCAGCGCTGTTCATCCAATCCACGTCTGTGTGGACAGGATTATTACTCCCCGAAGGTGAATCAACCGAGCGTTTGAACAGTTCTGCCGTTTTCTGATAAATCAGATGAACCTGAATGGATGCGCTCTCAAGTTCTGCAATATCTTGTTTGCCGTAGCGTATTTCACGGGATAAGCTTTCTTCTCTCATGACAAGTGGCCTCCTTCGCTCCGGCCGTCTGCGGCCATTTTCTATAGATTATACTACATCTGATGACAACATGTGCAACGGATAAGCGAAAAAGTCCCATGTAAGCTGTCACAGAAGACAAAAAACTCTTGATTTCACTGGAAATCAAGAGTTTCTGTACTTTCTGCACACAGCATCAGCTGGTTATTCCACCCAGTGCTCGGCCCAGTCTTGAATTTGACTCATTACAGGCTGTAACGCCTTGCCCTTCTCGGTCAACTCATACTCAATTCGCACTGGCGTTTCCGGGTACACATGACGCACCAGAATACCTTCGCTCTCCAGGTCTTTCATCCGTTCAGACAACATCTTGTCGCTCATGGATGGTATCAGATTGGAGATGTCTTTGAATCGCTTTGAACCACTCATTAACGTTTGAATAATCAACCCATTCCAGCGCTTGCCCAAAAAAGAAAACGCCGTCTCAAAGCGCGGACACATCCGCATATCTTGATCTTCCACTTTTATCACCTCTTTAGAGATCACTCAACTTACGTTTTGTTAGTATATTTCATAATAACACATTTGAGCTTTAAAGAAAACGTCTGCCGCAAAAAACTTTACATTAAAAAAACAAAACTCAATACTGTCGATACAGTATACCTTCAGTATACAACACGTTATGGCAGGTAACCATGGGAAATATCGTTTAACAACTGATATCCTTATATTACCCAAAAAGAACCCTTCTACCACAGTCAGACGACCTGGAGAAGGGTTCCCGGTATTACCGTATTACCTAATCAATTTTAATGATGAATATCCATGAGTAAAGCTAAAGCTTCTGCGGCTTAGACCAGCACGCCACCAATTGGTCTTACGGGTTCGCTCTTGCCGTATTGCGGCTTCGAGCTGCGGGCAGGGTAAGCCCATTTTATAGCGTTGCTGATCACTTTCAAGATTTCCGGATTGTAATACGTGGGGTACGTTTCATGTCCGGGCCGGAAATAAAAGATTTTACCTTCGCCGCGACGGAACGTGCATCCGCTGCGGAATACCTCTCCGCCCTGGAAGTTGCTCACGAACACCAGCTCATCCGGTACTGGAATATCGAAGAATTCACCATACATCTCTTCTTTTTCCAATACGATCTTGGCGTCGATGCCTTCTGCAATCGGGTGAGACGGATTGACACACCATACGATCTCCTGCTCATCTGCTACACGCCACTTAAGATCACAGCTTGTGCCCATTAACGCTTTGAAAGGCTTCGAGAAATGACCCGAATGGAGCACAATCATACCCATACCGTTCAATACACGTTGCACTACCTTCTTTACAATCTCGTCGCTAACGCGATCATGTGCCATATGTCCCCACCATATAAGCACATCTGTGGAATCCAGTACCTCATCACTCAAACCGTGTTCAGGCTGATCCAATGTAGCTGTACGAATCGCAAATCCCTCGCCGCCAAGTCCGTCAGCAAGTGCACGGTGCAGACCGTCCGGATATACTTCTTTTACTTCATCATGTATTTTCTCATGGACAAACTCATTCCAAATGGTGACGTTAATCATATTCAATTTCCCCCTAGTATAGCTCTAAACCCACCACATATCGCCCAGCGGTTCCTCGATCAATACTTGCTGGAGATTTTGCACGGCTTTAGAGAATCCTTCTTCAACCGACATCAGACCGTCTTCATGTTCAATACTTACCACATAATCATATCCAACCAGACGCAGGGCACTCATAATGTCCGCCCACGTTTTGTTATCATGTCCATAACCCACGGAGCGGAACTGCCAAGCACGATCCAACATGTTCGTGTAATCCTGCATATCTGTTACCCCGTGTTTATTCACGTTCACCGGATCAATTGTTGTATCTTTGGCATGGAAGTGATGAATTGCATTTTCACGACCTAAAATGTGAATCGCTTGAACCGGATCAATGCCTTGCCACCACATATGGCTTGGGTCAAGGTTCGCACCAATGACTTCGCCTGCGGCTTCACGCAGTCTTAGCAACGTTGCAGGTGTGTGCACGGAGAATCCACCGTGTAGCTCCAAACCTACTTTTACGTTACGATCCGCAGCGAATTTACCCCACTCCGTCCAGTAAGGGATCACTTTGTTTTCCCATTGCCATTTCAAAATTTCTTGAAAATCATTAGGCCACGGCGCCACAGGCCAGTTTGGATACTTGGCATCCTCATGGTCTCCCGGACAACCGGAGAATGTATTCACAACAGGCACTTCCAGCTTTTCAGCCAGCTCTACCGATTTTACGAAATCATCATGGAAGCCTTTTGCAATGTCTTTTTGCGGATGCAACGGGTTGCCGTGGCAACTCAGAGCGCTGATCGTCAGACCGCGTGATTCCACAGCATTTTTGAAGTTTTTAAGTGCTGTAGGATTGCTTAACAATTCATCTGGCTTACAATGAGCGTTCCCCGGGTGTCCACCTGTTCCGATCTCTACTGCTTTAAGTCCCTTGGAAGCTACATAATCAAGGGCATCCTCCAATTTACGTCCACCGAATAATACCAAAAATACGCCGAGTTTCAAGTGCAATTCCTCCCTGATTTAGATAGTGTATGATTGCTGTGTTTGCTCTCCTATATATGTTGAACCAAATCTTTACACGGAGCACTCCGATGACAGAATGACCTTCCAATCGCTGTTATCCCCAGATTTTTTTGATTCCCTTTGATAGGGAAAAATCCGGTGATAAAGGCGAAGTTTATGCTTCCGATGCAGCTTTCTTTCAGAAAGCTTTCAGCTTCGCTTTTCCAGGTTTTTTCCGTCCTCTCCGTTGCAGTGTAAATAAAATGTTCAAACGATATAGTTTATCAAACCTGTCGCTGTTGCATTTTTGCTCCGTTCTCATGCTTGTTTAGTTATTGTGGAAAAACAAGCATGATTCTATCCCGAAAATTCAACGTTGTCACTCATGGATCTTCAAACTCGAAGCTCCATTATCCATTAATGAGATTCAACTGTTTCATTTTCGGATGGACTGGCATTGGTTGTTACAACGCTGTCATAGGTGCTCTCCAGATGAATGTGCTTGCCTTCAAGAGAAGAACGCTGAAATGCATGCATGGCCTCAAGCACATGATATGCCAGTTTACCACTTGCTTTATGCTCGCGTCCGGCACGAATGGACTCCACCATCTCGGTTAGTCCAATGCCCCTCTCGTTGTGGCCACTTTCGAAGGCCGGCTGAACCGTCTCCCATGTGTCTTGACCATAACGGCGAAGCTTGACTTCTCCATTAAAGAAGTTAGGGTCAGGTACACTAAGCGTGCCAGCGGTACCATAGATTTCGATACGTGGCAGATCAGAAGCTCCTCGGATATCAAAGCTTGTAATCATCGTTACGATGGCTCCATCCGCAAAATCGATCGTTCCAGCCAAGTGGGTTGGTGTTTCGACACGAAGCGTAGTTCCCTCTTTGGGACCTGAACCAACCTTGCGATCAGCAATCTGAATACCTGCGGACGCGCTGATCCGGCGAATCGGGCCAAGGAGCGTAACGAGAGCCGTCAAATAATATGGCCCCATGTCAAACATTGGCCCGCCCCCTGCCATGTAAAAAAACTCAGGATCAGGGTGCCATGCCTCCGGTCCCCCGCCCATAAAGAAGGAAGTAGCCGCAATCGGCTTGCCAATCAAACCTTCTTCAATGGCTTTGCGAGCAGTTTGGATGCCTGATCCAAGAAACGTATCCGGCGCAGAGCCAACGTACAGTCCCTTTTCCTCGGCAAGCTCGACTACTTTGCGCCCATCTTCCAGTGAAATGGCCAGCGGTTTTTCGGCATACACATGCTTGCCTGCTTCCAGAGCAGCCAGATCAGTCATCGCATGACTGCCCGGAATCGTCAGGTTCAGCACAAGCTCAATCTCGTCATTTTGTAACAACTCATCTACATTGTAAACGTTTGCGATATTAAATTCATCTCCCCGTTCCTGAGCACGCTCACGGATCAGGTCAGCGACCGCAACAACCTCGATATAAGGATTTGTTTTAAGATTTTCTAAGTAAATCGCACTGATATTACCGCAGCCGATGATGCCTGCTTTCATTTTTTCCACGATGATGTTCATCTCCTTACGCATGTAAGAACCATGTTCATTTGCTTAAAATGCTTGTTGAAACCATAGTTTGCTTATGTTGCTCAACTCTAAGTCTATGGTATTCTGTTTGCGCTTCAATTAAAATGAATAATATGATTGAAACATGAACTATCTGGTCATAATTTTCTAATTCACACAAGGAGTATACCTATGCCAACAGACTTTTCCTGCCAAGTTCTTACAGCTGGCTTTTCATTCCACCGTAAACCCTATAGCATGGTTCAACTGGACGGGGTAAAAAATTACTTGATGCGGCTTCAAACAGATGGACGCTGCCGTGCTCGCATTGATGGCTCCATGTCCAGGGTTGACGCAGGAGACTTGCTTCTTTTTGACCCGGATGAGCCTTATGAACTGAGAATAGACAATGAGTACAATCCTATGGGAGAACGGCTTGTGGAGAGTGGGGACTATCATATTTTCTTCAACGGTTCCTGGGTGGATGAGTGGTGGAAGCACCATAAACGGCCGACTCGAATCAAGGTGGAATTGTCCGAAAGCTTATTAACTTTATTCAGACAGTTGATTCTGGAGCAACGTCGCCTTTCCAATCCTTACCCCGAGATTTCGAGTTATTACATGCGTATATTATGTCTGGAAGTGGATCGATTGTTATCCGAGCATCCAACCCATACAAAAACCAATTATGTTGCTTATGAAATTAAAAATTATATCGAGGAAAATGCTTCTTCTCTATTCAAACTGGAGGATGTGGCAACGCATCTGGGCATCAGCGTCTCACGAGGGGTGCATCTTTTTAAAGAAACGTTTGGCAAAAGCATTATGCAATATACGCTAGATGTGCGTCTTAATATGGCCAGAGAACGGATTATTTTTAGTCCGATGACCCTCGAACAAGTCTCTGAATCATCCGGTTTTAACAATTATACATATTTCCATCGTGTATTCCGTTCCCGGTTTGGCATGTCACCAAAAGAATTCCGCCTGATTCACCGGGAACAGATGTAATGATGTCGTTAAACGCTGTTGAACGTCAAATTGGTTACCATTTTGGTGATACAGTAGTATACGTCTTATAAATTTATTTGCGCGCGGCGATGGCCTCGGACACAACCATAGCGAGGTCTTCGTTGCCAAACATGGAGAGTACACCAAGAACCGTATCGTCTGGAATATCTCCAGCTTCCTCCTTGGATACAATCAGCTTCTGTACCTGTTGCAAACGCTCATTGCTCTGTTGCTCGGGATACGCTTGTCGGTACATCTCTTCCGGGTCCAGCTCGTTATTTACACACCACTGAGCAAAGACCAGGATCATCATTTCTTCTTCCTGCTTATAAGACTCAATGACGGCTTCCTCAATCTGTTTGTTGCGTTCCTTTTGATACTCATCCATGCTTTGTTAGCACTCCTTTACTTTACCTCATTCAACTGTACACTGTATTTACTTATCCGGTGATCAGCTTCTCAGCCAGCTCATGACTGTCCATAACATAACTCGCACTGATCTGGCAGTCATCGGGTGTATCCAGACAGGCAAGGAAATGATCTACAGCACCGGCAAAACCTCTGCGTGCCAGCACGGTATCCCAGCTTCCAAATGTCTCTTTTGTATCCAGTTCCCCTTGTTCTGCATAGTAAGCTGTATCCATATTCACGACTTCTACCGATCTTCCTCCGCCGTGCATTTCTACCTTTTCTAGATCAGCGCCTGCGGCACGAATCATTTCGAACCGGGCGAGTGCCGTTTTACCTTGCTTGGCTGTTCCAGCAGCGTGTAGCAACCGATCTTGATCATCTCGGCGAAGCCACTGATGTACAAGCTGTACATCGTTATCTGCGTACCATAACATCAGATCGAGCATATGAATAAGATCATCATAGATGGTCTCAGCGGCTGGGCGATCTTGTAGACCTGTCCGATGTTTGGTCAAAGTGAGTGTTTCGTACCCCTTTCCGCCCTGCATCCATTCTTTTGCCTTTAGATACATCGGTGCGAATCTGCGGTTAAATCCAACAGCAAGTAGCAAGCCCTGTGCTTCTGCGAATGCAGTCATCTCTTCAGACTCCCGCAAGGTATAGGACAATGGCTTGTCTACATACACGGCCAGTCCCTTCTCCAGACATGCCATCACAATTTCGAAATGAGATTCTGTTGCCGTATGTACAAATACCGCATCCAAATCCCAGGACAGCAGCTCTTTCAGATCGGTTGTGCCCCGCTCAATGCGATGCGCCTGACCAATCTCCTTTACTGGTTCAAGTGACCGGTTCATAATGCCAAAAATCTCTACTTGCGGATGGGCCGTGAGCAGTGGCAAATATACTTTACGTGCGATTCCCCCGAGTCCGATGATTGCAATTCGGGTGCGCTTGATCGTTTCCATGATGAGCATTCCACCTTCAGCTATATTCATTCGTCAGCCTTCATTTGTAATCCGGCCTATGACTTTCTCCGTCCTATAGTGTAACCTCTCCGCCTCTAACTTGCCAGTGATCCGAAGTAATAGCTGTCTACATTGTTCACGAGATGGCCTGTCGTGGTAAACTTATAAAGGATAGCAGAACCGGATGAGACTCTGAGTCTCCAAGGATCTGAATTGAAAGGAGCGTTTGGCTTTTGCGAAAATGGTTATGGCTCCTCGTTTATGTTTTACTTGCCGGAGTCACGTTTATTTACAGATATGAACTGCTGGCATGGGCCGAGGATCATCAGTCCATTCCGCTGTTACTTTCTTTGGCAACACTGTTTGCCCTTGTACCTGTTATTCCCTACAAATTTGTTATTATTGCTTTTGGGTACAGCTACGGTATAACCATGGCTGCATGGATATGCTGGCTCGGCACAACGCTTGCGGCAATCCTCGTCTATGCTGGTGCAAGAACTATTTTTCGGGAACAGGCTCGGGGTTATCTTGAACGTATCCGTGGATTGAATCGGTTTACAGCCTGGATGGAGGCACATCCGTTCATGGGCGTGATGACGATGCGTTTACTGCCCGTGGTTCCCCAGATGGCTGTTAACATCTATGCCGGCATTACGTATACTCCCTTCTGGGTGTTCTTGGCAGCGACAGCGATTGGCAAAATGCCTGCAATCTTTGTATTTGCCTACGCAGGGGCACAGGCCGGTTCATCGATCTGGCTGAGTTTGGGAGTACTGGCGGGATATATGATTGTTATGGCTATGATTTTCATGTTGTTCCGCTATCGGTCACGTAAAAAGGCTTGAGGCTCTACTGATACAATTTTTCCAGTCTGATTCATGCCTACTTGCGCGATCCCGCTTGGTTGACTTGACCATTCGGGATATAATAGAAGAGTAAGCCTAATATTCATATTTAGAAATTCAAATATAACGATGATAGTTCGAGCCTTTCTTTGAACGGGAGCGAATGTTTTGGGGCAAACGCATGCCATATAGCATAGCCCTGTTCAACTGCAAGCGCCCGATTCTTTCATCAGAAATGGAGTGAATATAGCATGGAACAACAGTCATTGGAAAAAGCAACATTTGCAGGCGGATGCTTCTGGTGTATGGTATCCCCGTTTGAAGAACTGCCTGGTATTCATAAGATCGTTTCAGGCTATACAGGTGGACATACCGAAAATCCTACGTATGAGGAAGTATGCTCGGAAACAACAGGTCATGTGGAGGCGGTGCAGATCACGTTTGATCCATCCATTTTCCCATATGAGAAACTGGTTGAGCTCTTCTGGCAGCAGATTGATCCAACAGATGCCGGTGGACAGTTCCATGACCGCGGATCATCTTATCAGACGGCTATCTTTTACCACAGTGAGGAGCAACGCCAGATTGCTGAAGCTTCCAAAGCCGCACTGGAACAGAGCGGACGTTTCGACAAACCGATCTTCACCCCAATCCTGCCTGCCAAACCGTTCTATGAAGCAGAAGAACATCATCAGAACTATCACCGCAAAAACCCTGCTCATTACAAACGGTACAGCAAAGGCTCAGGCCGTCAGGACTTCATTGAGCGCAACTGGTCGGGTAGTGTGGACAAAAGCGGATTGAAAGAGCGTCTGACTCCGCTTCAATATGAGGTAACACAGAACAATGCCACAGAACCCGCGTTCCACAACGAATTCTGGGATCATCACGGGGACGGCATCTATGTGGATATCGTATCGGGTGAGCCGCTGTTCAGTTCTACCGACAAATACGATTCGGGTTGCGGCTGGCCAAGCTTCACTCGTCCACTCCGAGACTACAACGTGAAGGAAAAAACAGATCTCAGCCACTTCATGATCCGTACCGAAGTTCGCAGCCGTGAAGGGGATTCCCACCTGGGGCACGTATTCCCGGATGGCCCTACGGAAGCAGGCGGATTGCGTTATTGCATCAACTCCGCGGCACTTCGTTTTATACCTAAAGAGGATCTGCAAAAAGAAGGCTACGGCGAATACCACGTTTTATTCGAATAAGTCTGGGCAGAAGCAATAAATGTAGCAAAAGTACCCTCTTACTAAGCCAAAAGAGCATTGGGTTGATCCCTTTGCTCTTTTTTTTTATTTGAATTAACATATCGGCTTCGAAACCTTCAAGCCACAGTGTGCGATCACCTTTTTAGTTCACCATTATTCAAAATATTCTGATCATTAAACTGAACTCTTAAACCCGGAATTATGCTCAGGAGCATGATGATGACCGATATCACATACACGAAAATCAAAGAAGTCTGATTCATGATCACACCCGCGAGTGAGGAACCAATCAGCATCGTTCCCATAAATAAGGGCATAATGGTTCCATTCACCCTGCCAATGACGTGCTCATCAATCCGGCTGACCATATAGGAAGAGATAATGATGTTAATAAAAGCAAGACTTATGGAGCTCAGGAACGTCAGACCCATCGTTAACCAGAGCCAACTGGATAGCACCTCACCTAACATTGTAACAGCCAGACACAACAGCCCGATCATTAATGTTTTCGTTTGATTCAACTTGTTGCTGACAGCCGCAGCGATCCCCCCGCCAATGAGCAAACCAAGCCCGGATGCTCCCGACAGAAACTGTAGTGCGGTTTGTTCCAATCCCAATCGTTCCGTAACCAGGAAAATGGCTAGTGGATTGATCAGGCCTGCGGATAGGCCAACACAGCCAAAAACCAGACCCAACATGCGAAGTGAACGAGACTGAGTGACATAATTCCATCCTTCTTTAATATCAGCGAAGAGAGAATTACCGGTTTCCCGCTTGGCTTGATCCTTGGGCAGAAACGTTAGCAAAATAGCAGAAGCGACAAATAAGATGAGCAACACCGTCATGGATGTTTGAATGCCCATAGCAGTATATATAAAAGTACCTACGATTGGCCCCAAAAAGAGGAAAAGGGAGTTTGCACTTTGCGTTACGGCGATTGCTGACTGTACATTCTCCTTTTTGACATTCCGTCTAACTATTTTGACAGATGAGGGTTGAGAGAACTGGCTGACGATGGAGGAAACGAGGGTTGCTGCATAAAGAACCTGCCAGTAACCAGAGCTAAGAATACCCATGATGATAACAATCGATAAAGCACTTAGAATGTCTCCGATAATCATCGTTCGTTTGGGATTCCACCGATCTGCAAGCGCACCGCCTATGATGGAAAATATAAAGATTGGAGCATATTCCAGAACAGTAATGAGGGAGATTGCCACCGGGTTTCCTTGCGTCTGATCCATAATGTAATAGAGGATTGCCATATTGCGTATCCATATCGCAAGGTTTTGCAACAAATCTGATCCGGTGATGATAAGAAAAGCTCTGTTTCTGAATAACGTATTCATATTCCATCTCCCTTTTTAAACCGACTGTCCGGTTTATTATTATTTAAAAAGAAAAACTGATATTTCATCAGTTTGTTCTCATTAACGTTGCTGGATGCCTGTCAGTAAACTACTGATCCCGATATGGTACAGGCGCCGGATTTCTTGCACATCTTTTTCGAAATAAAGTGTACTTAATCCACTAAGCAGGCCGTAAATAATATGCATCATGTCTTGCGGGTTACCCTTTTTAAACTCTCCAGCTTCAATACCTTCCGATAAAATACGCTCGTAGGTCGCATACGGAATCCGAATCAGAGCAAGCATCTCATCCATCATCTCTTGGCTAACCACCTGACCAGAGACAAATTCATTAATCGCATGATTCAGCGGATTCGCCATGTCATCGACATAATGATCAGCGAGTCCGTACAACTTCTCTGTAGCGGTCTTATATTGAGGTTCCTTCTCAAGCCATTCGTCCATCCAGTCTTCGTTGTTCAGCTTGATCAGGTACATAAATAGCTCTTCTTTGCTTTTGAAATGATAATAAATGCTACCTTTGCTTCGATTGTTAATCGTACATATGTCTTCCATCGAAGTGGCTCCATACCCCTTCTGGGCAAAAAGCTCTTTGGTATTACGTACAATATCTTTTTTTATCTGAGCAACGTCTTTTCTCCGTTTGACTTCGATAAATATACCCTCCCTACAAAAAACCGACTATTCGGTCTAATAGTAGCACGCACCCTAATTTCTGTCAATCGATAGAAGTAAGGCATCCCTTCTCATTGATTCGTAGCACTGTGAAAAAATGATCACATCATACTTACGATCCAGCCAATCCAGTAGGCCAGAGGAATCAACAGTAACTGCGCCACCAGTGTACCAAAAAGACGAGAGATCAGCATACAGCCATAAATTTGATTCATGCGATTCAGCCGGATTTCACCACGCAAAGATCGGTCACTCAGGAGTGAAATCCGCGGGTCGACCAGAATTGTAAGCAAAATGGTTGCCATACCGTTAATCAATCCTGTCGACTGAGATGCAGCCACAGCCTGATCCGGGTATAGATACGCTGCGTATAAACTGGACAAAACACCTGTAGTATAGATGGCAGTTACGGCTACATTGAGCAACATTAACCGTCTTGGCATGCCGTGTTGTACCAAACGTTTGGCCATTTCCCAAGATGGCGGAGTGATGTAATACGTTGCATTACGAAGCTTACTCCGCTTCAGAAGTTGCCGGACCATGCCAGGAATGGAACCTGCCGCTTCAAAATGTACAACCATTCGCGATGAGAGTTTGACCATTGTCGGGAAACAGAGTATGGCTAATGCTGTTCCTAACGTTGCTGCCCCCATCAACCAATGCAGTTGTGCTGCAAAGTGCGGGTTGGCTCCATGGGTGGCGGAGTCCACCAGACTACCGATCATGGGGCCTTGTGCCATATTGGACGTACGAGACACGAGTAGCAAAATGCCTGCGAGTGATATCGCAAGAGCAATCCGGCGCGTACGCAAACCGCCAAGACGAAGTGCATAAGATAAGCTATCTGTTGCATGGATCAGCATGGTGAATATCATTGGAAGAGCGAGACTTAGACTGAACATATGTACGTTCTCCTTTATATTGGTTCTAATGTTTGATTTTATCCAATTTTTATCACCAACGTATTATACGCCTTATCTCCCCCGAAGTATAGAAAAGGAATGAGAAACCGTTTGGCGTTTATCTGATATGCCTGGGGGTAATATACTACTAACCCATACTATTTAAGGAGGGATAACGTATGCCATGGAATAAAAGCGACTACCCGGTATCCATGAAAAATCTGAAGCCACGCATTCGGCATAAAGCCATCGACATTGCCAACGCTCTGCTTGATGACGGTTATGAAGAAGGACGGGCAATTGCCATCGCAACGGCCAAAGCGGAGGAGTGGGATGAGAATCACCCTGATCATACGGCGTCAGGCTCCGATTCGTCTTCTCGTACATCATCAAAAAAACCTGACGAGTCTTCTTCTTCAGAATCTTCTTCTCGGAATCGGCGCCACTCCGAACCTGTCTCCTCATCCAAGAGCCATAACAACATTCATGTTGTACCGACCGAATCGGGCTGGGCCATTAAACAAGAAGGCACATCCGATTACCATTCCACCTACGCTACCAAAGTGGAGGCTGTTGATGCCGCTAAAGCATGGAGCACCAAACATCATATTCGAGCCATTATTCATAATCAGGATGGACAAATTGCTCGTTCTCTTAAATCCTAATGTGCATCTATTACACTAATGTCCAAGGACATTTATTTAAAAGCATTCCTAACGCATAACAAAAAATCCCTCTTGTTGCAGAGTCTGCAGACAAAAGGGATTCCTCTCTAAATCAGAGCTTGCTTCAAACCAGTCAAAGCTTGATAAAGCTCGAATACTTTTTATGCCATATAAGCTATGGGTTATTCTGAAATGCCTGCTCAATTCGTTACGCCTTGTGCCACGGAAGTCCGTGTTGTAGCTGCATTGACCGCTTTGGCGGCAACCGATGGAATCGGTAATTTTACAGCAGATGTTGTAACCACTGTACCGCGAGCCGGAATGCCGACCACATACGTAATCATTTTGCTGGCAATCCATACAGCCAGAATTGTATATAAAGTTTCTTTTACCGGAAGAAAGAAGAGTGACAATCCTAAAACGAACGCATCACTGACAAAGAAAACCGTTCCCAGTTTCCATCCCTTCCAGCGGCTGACGAGCACAGCGAGAATATCGTCTCCACCTGTCGCTCCACCAAAACGAAGTACAATTCCCGCACCAACCCCGGTCAATACACCGGACAGTACTGCAGGAATCCACAGGTTTCCGTTAAAATTCATCACCAGTGTGGAGTAACGCTCAAAGCCGTCGTAGAATAGGGAAAATGCACCCACACCAAGCAGTGCTTGGATCATGAATTTCCAGCCCTTGATGAACCAGGCCAGGATCATGACAGGAATGTCGAGTAGCAACATGCCGATCGCCGGCGATAAACCCGTTGCATATTTTCCGAGCAGGGCCAGACCGACAAATCCGCCCTCCGATAAATGATTCTGAAAGTTAATGTGATAATAAGCAAATGCCAAAATAAATGTACCAAGTAACATAATTGCAAACTTGATCGCTTCTGTCTTAACGTGTTGTACGGTTAACGATGTTCTCTTCATACAGGTTCCCTCGCAGTTTGTAGTTGGTTTTTTAGACCGACCGTACCCTGCAAAAGGTAAGCCTGGAAGAAATCATCGTGTACGTCCTTCGAATATTCATCCCAATCCCCTCTTTCGCAGAGTCAGCCGTTTTGTTGAACCGGTTGGTTTACTCTACAAGGGGCGCTATGTGTATGAGAGATCGTAACGTTTCCAGATTGTCCTTGGGGAGATTGTCCTTCGGGGACTCATGGTATCCTGATCCTTTCTGTGTTTTGTGGTTAGCTGTGCTTGGTTAAATTGAAAAATAAATGATGCAGAAGGTTGAACAGGTCGCTTTACACTTACCACTTCGATTGCAGTACCCTCTTTTGATCGCTGTTATCCCCGGATTTTTTTGATTCCTTTTTTCAAAAGGAAAAATCCTGTGATAAACGCGAGCGCTTCTACTGATGGGTTCTGCATTCTTCGTTAACGTGTAAAAGGGAGATTCAACTCACAGCATTTTATTTCATTCAATTTAAACACCAAAGCTAACTTGCTTGTACTTCTATTATATAACACCAATGTGACCGGGTCTAAACAAGCAACCCAGCAAAAACACGCATAAAATAGCCTCTGGGCTGCTCCAGCCGTCATACAGGCACACCCGTATCAGCAAAGCTAACGAATGGTGCTACCTGCTCCTTTATTCTATGACCGAAGCTTTCAAATATAACAGTGCAGTCACCTAACTGTGACAATTAAGGGCTTTTTTTTATTTTCTGGTCGTTAGCAAAGGAATCCTTTTCCTTATGCACATACACTATAGCGAACGGTATTGCCAATACAATTCAAACGTTTCCAGACTTACTCTGCTGTTTATGGTATAATATAACAATTGAATCCCATTACCGTTTAAGCGAGGCGGAGTGATGAAAACGTTAAAGCCGAGAGTCTTTATTGGCTGCTCGCTGGAAGCGAAGCCGATTGCAGCCGCTGTACACGAAAACTTGCGCTTTTCAGCCGAAGTCACCCCGTGGTACTCGGGGGTATTTAATCCAAGCAGTTATACCATGGACGATCTGGAAGCTGAGGTACGCACAACGGACTTTGCCATTTTTATCTTCCATCCGGATGACATATCCAAAATTCGCGGGAAGTACTACGCATCGGTTCGGGATAATACAATGCTTGAAATGGGTCTATTTATGGGCCGTCTGGGACGAAAGCGTATTTTTTTCATTCTTCCTGAAGATATTACGGACATCAAGGATGCTGCCAAAGTCGAAGGATTGCGGATGCCCACCGATCTGCTGGGATTGAATCCGCTGGTATATGAGATTCGTTCTGACGGAAAATGGGCTCCCGCCGTATCTGTAGCCTGCTCCAAGATCGCAGACAGCATTGAAGAACAAGGACGCTGGAGTGATCCCGAAGCTGAGCGTATCATCGAGAATCATAAGCGCTCCGAAGATCAGGCAAGACTGCAATTATTCAAACTGCTACGTTTCTTTAGGGAATTGCTGCGTACACGCAAAGCAGATGCCCAGATGCTCGAACGCATGAGTGACGCACTGCGAAGTGCCTTTGTTTCACATCCGCCATTCACTGTACGCGGCACTGCGATCTATCGTACAGATGGTAATGGTTACATTGAGCAATTATGTGGTAATGTTGGAGAACCCGGCAGAAAATACGACTTGTCCGCCAATGATGACAAACAGCCGGACGATCCCAAACGCATTCTTGTTGTCGATTCATATCAAGAAAACAAAATCAAAGTAAATCTGTACGACGATTACCTTGAGAAAGAGTATCTGCTGTGCTATCCTGTAGCCAAGAGGTATGTAATTACCGTTCACATTATAGGTCATATTGAAGCGGATGAGGCGGTGTTTCAGCACATTGACTTGCAAAATCGTCAACTGTTTAACGCCATCAACGATCTGTTAGGAGGCGAACCGGAATGAGACCGGAAATGAAAAAAATAAGCAAGCGCTGGGGCAGCGAGAAGAAAGTTCGCCTTAGTTCTGCGCCTGATTCATCACGACCGGTTCCGGAACCCAAGGAAGAGGATCGTTTCCACAAACCGGCTGTACCGCTCGTTACCATCGGCCCATCACTGAAGGGCAAGGAGCGGCCTTACAAAGTCATTTTAGAAAAAGAAGCATATTACGAGAAACCTCAATATCTTGCTTAAAATGGGGTAACAACCTGCTGCAGACTTTAGTTTTAGTTGTTTATTTACTGTTGAAGATGCTTCTATTTTATTCCATTACACATCTAACATTTAGACTGCCGCTGTATCGGCAGCATTTACTCAAGGCCCCGCCCCCCCAAGGCAGGGCTTTTTTGATGCTCGTTTTGTCAATTCCTCAATGTGTTCTTTCTTTGTTATTTCCAATTACAATATTCGCATATAAGGAACGTTAGCTCTGAATATATGTTTGACCAAGTTGATGTTGCTTCTGACCTTAGGTTTCCTGCAAAACCCATAAATTATACCTAAATTTTGGAGTCAGCTTGTCCGTTCTTAGCAAGTATTCACCCATCTGAAAACCACAAACTTCTCAATTAACACATCATAGATGTTGTAGCGCAAATCATGTGCTCTTACTTGGCAATTAGACTTCATTGAGATGAATGATGCGTTCGCCTTACTACAACTTGGGTTTCTATATAAACGATTAAGAATGGAGAACAAACTCATTTCCATTATTTCTCGGTTGTATAACGGTTATATTTTGCATATATTGATTATAATATAGGAACACATGTTCTGTAAACATTAAATTCCAATTATAGGCTAAGGAAGTGAATTGCCATGACATCCTCTTCTACTTCCGCCCCCACCCCTTCCGATGAAGATCACCGCCTGATCAAAGGTATGGTCGTACGCACCCTTTTGCTGGATGTACTGGAACGGGATATTCGAACACTGGATACGCTGCTTCTGAAAATGCCCGAGGTCTATATTCTGTCGCTGACCCGTATTCAGAATGAGGTACTTAAGGAGATGCTGGGACTACGCAAGCAGATGAGAACCCGTGGAGTGAAAGTTCTGGAGGAAACGCGGGGAAAGGATGGCATCGAAACCGTTTATTTGTGCAGGGGATACATGCAGCGGTTCTATATGCTCTGGACATTTGCACGTAATGAGGTCAAAAAAGAGCTAAGTCGCCATCTTCAGATGGATCTGACCCAAACTTGAGTATGATTGGTTTCCGAGGTATGGAGGCGCGATTGGTTCCCAAGCCAGCAGATGAAAGATGCAAGGCTCTGCCGAGACTCCATATTCCAGGCAAGTGACTGCTGAACAGGTTGACCATTGCGTGCTCTGTCATTAAGATGGAGAGACATATCCAACCATTCCAATATGGGAAACGGATATAGCTTAAAACGTCTTTTCAATCAAGGAGCTGTACTTTATGGATAGAAGTTCAAATTCGCATTCACCTTCATTTATGAAAAATAATACAAATCCACATCCGCTCGTAGCCGCAGATGTGACCGAACTGATCGGCCAGACCCCTGCGGTTCGACTCAGCAGGCTCACAGGCAGTGACTCTGCTGACGTGTTCGTCAAGCTGGAGTATTTCAATCCAAGCGGCAGCGTCAAGGATCGTGCCGCCTACAACCTGATCGCTCAGGCTGAACGAGATGGATTGTTGCAGCCTGGGGCAACCATTATCGAACCGACGAGCGGCAATACCGGAATTGGCCTTGCGATGAATGCTGCGGCCAAAGGATACAAAGCGATTCTGATCATGCCTGACAACATGTCCAAGGAACGCATCAACATTTTGAAGGCATATGGCGCAGAGGTTGTACTTACGCCCGCTGCGGAGCGGATGCCTGGAGCTATTCGCAAAGCGAAAGAGCTTCACGCCGATCTGCCGGGTAGCTTCATTCCGCAGCAGTTCGAGAATCAGGCGAATCCGGATATTCACCGGATCACGACAGCGCCCGAGATTATAGAGCAGATGGATGGCAGGCTAGACGCCTTCATCGCAACAGCCGGAACCGGCGGCACGATCACCGGAACGGGCGAAGAGCTGCGCAAGCAGCTTCCCGACCTCCGCATCTATGCGGTGGAGCCGCAAGGTTCCCCGGTGCTGTCCGGCGGCGAGCCTGGACCGCACAAGCTCGTCGGTACAAGTCCGGGCTTCATCCCGGACATCTTGAATACCGACGTATGGGATGCCATCATCCAGGTGTCCGATGAGGACGCACTGGATACGATGCGGCAGCTTGCTGCCCGGGAAGGGCTGTTGCTCGGCCCTTCCTCTGGCGCTTCGGTGTGGGCCGCCCTTCGCATCGCGAAGGAATTGGGGACGGGGCACCGGGTGCTCTGCATTGCGCCGGATACCGGGGAACGGTATCTGAGCATGGGTATTTTTTAACAAGGCCGAAGGCAACGATTCATTACACAACAATCTCTAAACAACAAGCTCTATGTGCATAGCGCATAACAAAATCGACAACCAAATTGATAACCGAATAGATAGTCAAAATAAATAGGCCCCTGCTCGCCAAAGGATGAATCATCCCAAGGGAACAGGAGCTTATTTTTATTTTCGTATGAAATCTATATGTGATCTACATCGATTAATGTGCCAAGGTTGTCCATTCCACACCTTCGGGAAGTAGAGCGGCAATGCGGTCTTTGGCTTCCTTCTGGGTATAGATCGACTCATCCAGAATCGCGGCCGAACCGGAGTCACTGCTTGTCCGAATCAAACGTCCAAGGCCCTGCTTCACCCGCAGCAACATATACGGCAGATCGATCTCTTCATATGGCGAAGCCGATGCATTCCGTTTGGCATTGAACACGGGGTCCTGCGGTGGATACGGAAGCGACCAGATCATCACGTTGGATAGCGATGGTCCTGGAACGTCCAGACCTTCCCACAGATTGACGGAGCACAGCACACTTTCCTCATCCTGCTGGAACGCCGCAATCAGATCACTGATCTCTCGATCTCCTTCATACATAAAGCGCAAGCCCTGCGCCTCTGGCACATGCACGATATCCCGCTTGAACGCAAGCAACTCCTCCATCGTACGGAACAGAATCAGTGCACGACCACCGCTCTCCTGGAGCAAAGCAGCCGCATCACGTAAACGGTTTTCGTTCTCTGCATGACCGGGAACAGCTTGTTCGGCAATTTTCATCTGCATTTTATCTGCGTAGTCGTACGGAGAAGCCACCGAGAACGATACAAAATCCTCAATCCCCAGACTATCTGCCACATACCGGAATGAGTTGTCCACGGACAGCGTAGCCGATGAAAAGACAATTGGAATACCGGTGTTGAACACACGCTCGTTCAAGATTTCCTTCACGGTACGAGGCATAATGGATAACGTAGTCTCATCCTCGCTCTCTTCCGCCCAACAGATGTAACCATCCGCCTTGCGGAACAGAGACAACGCTGTCTGGATCATATCCAGATGTTCTTCCACGACACGCATCTGGTACCCGTCCAGCGAGAATAATCCACTCTCGAATACCAGCTCTTCGCCAATCGCATCCAATACATTCGTCAAACGTTCAATCTCACGTAGCAATGGTGCTTCCACCCGAACTTCTTTCCGTTCCGAGCCGGGAATGGCCACCGTATACGTATCGAGCAGACGGAACAAACGCTCACTGCTTTCAATCGCCTCATCTACTCGCTCCGCAAGAGATTCACGAATCTCGCCTTCAAGCAGACGTGTAACCAGTTCTTCGAAAATGCGGTGTTTCAACTTGTAACTCAGGGCGTTCAATGCCGCTTCTTCCAGCAAATGGCCTTCATCAAATACTACCGAGCTGTGATCCGGCAATAAAGGCAGTTGTCCTTCGCGTTTGCGCGCTTCATAGGTCCACACATGCTCCATATAGTAATCATGGGAACAGATGATGATGTCTTTGGAACGACGGTAATGATCACGCGACAGCGTCAGGCCGCAGCGTTGTCTTTTTGGACACACGAAACAATCCTGAAACGGATCCCAGTTAATCTTGTTCCACTGGCGGTCGTTCAGATGCGGGTACTGTTTGCGGTCACCATACGGATGAAAGGCCTGAAGTGTTCCCGGCGTATTCACGAATTCCGGCAGGCTCTCGTACACCTCTTCAATCACTGGCGCATCCTCATCGGCGAATCGGACTGCACTCAGTTTGTTCAGACAGACGTACTGATCTGGCGACTTGCCCAGACGTGCATCCACTTGCAGATCCAGATGTTCAGCGAGCTTCGCAATATCTCCACCCGGCTTCACCAGCTGTTCAATCAAAGACTCATCGGCACAGGCGATCACCGCCGGTTTGCCCGTATAACGTGCATAACAAACCGCGTAGAGCAGATAAACGAGTGTTTTACCTGTTCCTACGCCGGCCTCGGCCATAATCGTCTTTTTATCTCCATAGGCCCGTTCGAGCTGGTACGCCATAAAAATCTGTTCGTCCCGTACCTCGAAGCCGGACTCTGGCAAAATATCATAAAACACATCGGCCACCCACTCTCCCAGACGGGATACAAAAGGTTCAGCCGGATCATATGCAAAAGGGTAACGTTGTGTAGACAATCCTGGGTCAGCCTCCATTCTTAGACGCGGTCCTCTTTCATTCATTTTCCGTTCAAAAAAGGCCGCAGGGCAAAAGTTAATTATCGCATGTGATGAGGTAGGTGACAAGTTTTTTTTCACCTGCTTAGCGGAGAAGCCGGAATACGGCTATGTATAGATCTTGACCTCAGGGAAAATATATACAGGAATCCAACTTTAGGAAAGGTGGTATACCGCTCCATGGATAAACATTCTTCACCATCCGGGCATTCCTCAGACCCATCCAACGAAACGTTGACGGATCGGCAGGGCCATCCGATTACCGACAATCAGAACGTACGAACCGTGGGCAACCGCGGACCGACCACACTGGAGAACTATCACTTTCTCGAAAAAATTACACACTTCGACCGCGAGCGTATCCCGGAACGGGTCGTGCATGCCCGTGGGGCTGGCGCTCATGGCGTATTTGAAGCATATGGAACGGCCGGCAATGAACCCGTATCGAAGTATACAAGAGCACGTCTGTTTCAAGAAAAAGGCAAACAAACGCCCGTGTTCGTACGCTTCTCGACCGTCATCCATGGCGGGCATTCCCCGGAGACGCTACGGGACCCGCGCGGATTTGCGGTTAAATTTTATACCGAAGACGGCAACTGGGATCTGGTCGGCAACAATCTGAAAATCTTTTTCATCCGTGACCCGCTGAAATTCCCGGATATGGTGCATGCGTTCAAACCCGACCCGCTGACCAACGCACAGGATATGGAGCGGTTTTTCGATTTTGTCTCCCTCAGTCCCGAAGCGACACATATGGTGACCTTTCTCTTCTCACCGTGGGGCATTCCGGCGAATTATCGGCAGATGCAGGGGTCAGGCGTAAATACATACAAATGGGTGAACCAGGACGGCAAAGGTGTGCTCATCAAATACCACTGGGAACCGTTGAAACAAGGCATTCGCAACCTGCTGCAGAAGGACGCTAGTGAAATTCAAGGCCAGAATTTCAATCACGCCACACTCGATCTGTATCATGCCATTGAACAGGGTGACTTTCCCGAATGGGAGCTGTGCGTTCAGGTGATGGAGGATGGCGAACATCCGGAGCTGGACTTTGACCCGCTGGACCCGACCAAGCTGTGGCCGCAGGATCAGTTTCCGTTTCTGCCTGTAGGCAAAATGACGCTGAATCGCAATCCCGAGGATTATTTTAATGAAGTGGAACAAGCTGCATTCGGGACGGGTGTGCTGGTGGATGGGCTTGATTTCTCGGATGACAAGCTGCTGCAGGGACGTACCTTCTCCTATTCAGATACCCAGCGTCACCGGGTGGGTTCAAACTATCTGCAATTGCCCGTGAATGCGCCGAAGAACCGGGTAGCTACTAATCAAAGCGGCGGGCAAATGCAGTACAAAGTGGACCGGGCACCGGGTCAAAATCCACATGTGAATTACGAGCCTTCTTCGCTCGGGGGATTAACGGAAGCTCAACCGCGCGGCAAGGAGCATGAACCGCTGGTGGAAGGCCATCTGGTGCGGGAGAAAATTGAGCGTACGAATGATTTTGGGCAAGCCGGGAATACGTACCGGGCGTTCGAGGATTGGGAGCGGGATGAGTTAATCAGCAACATGGTCGGCGCATTGGCTCAATGCAAACCGGATATCCGGGAGCGCATGATTTCTTATTTTACCCAGGCGGATGCGGATTACGGGCGACGTGTGGCAGAGGGACTGGCTGCTGTATCCACAGACGATAGTGAAACAGTGCAGCCGAAGTATGATTCGAGCGTTGAGCAGGCTGCAAAACGTAGTCGCGAGACGGATGGATATTAATAGGCGCTAGATGAGCTGGACGAGTATTGTCCATAATTAGATGAGTATTATTGCATAAAAAGTTAGATGAATTATCGCCCCGTGAGTCTGGGTGCCAGTGTTGGCAGCCGCTTATGGGGCTTTTTGTTTGGAGAAAGCTGTTGATATTGGAGAAAAATGAAGTTCAAAACGGTAGATTCGGGATAAGTCTCGTATGATCAGCTCGGGAAAAACAGGCATATTCACGTTCATTTCGGACGATGGTTCGTTAAAAAAAGGCGATCAGCCAATGATCGGATTACATTTCCATTGGTGATTGGATGGGATTCGGAGCGCTTATGCCTGTCCTGCCAGTCTTGAACGCAACCTGATCAAATGATTATTGATGATAACGTTTACAACATTTACCATGAAGCTGTGTCCGGGTGGATACCTTTTAGGCAGTAGGCCGGGTAGGACGAAGCAAGTGACGTATCATATTCTGCTCTCATTGAAGTCAGCTCTGCTCTGTTCTGCTTTGTTCAGTCCAGACACGGTTACCCGCCAGCTCGATATTTTATTCCAATTACCCAAGGAGGCTTGCATCATGAAATTATTCCCTTCCACATCCACTCATGCATCTGCACGATCCCAGCGTTCCCTGAAATCCAAAATGACCAACATCTGTCTTAGTGCTGCGTTCCCTCTATTACTATTAAGCGGTGGTTCGGTCGGTGCCGCAGAAATGTTGGAAGGCGGGTTACCTAATACCTCAGCGTCAGAGTCAGTGGTGAACAGTTCCAATATTACACTGGCTGCGGGTGATTTGTACGTGTCTCCTAACGGCTCTGCCAGCAATCCGGGAACGATCAATAGTCCAACGTCACTCGCTAACGCTCTGACCCAGATCGCCCCTGGCAAAACGATCTATTTGCGAGGCGGAACCTACAGCTTCTCGCAAACGATTACGATTGAACGCGGTAACAGCGGTACCGCTTCACAACGCAAAAATCTGGTCGCCTACGGATCGGAAAAACCCGTCTTTGATTTCTCGGCTCAAGCCTTTGCTTCCACGAATCGGGGATTGCAAATGTTCGGGGACTACTGGTTTGTAAAAGGACTTGAGGTCAAAGGTGCTGGAGATAACGGTATCTTCATTGGTGGCAGCTACAACCGTCTGGAACAGATCGAAGCCCACCATAACCGTGACACCGGCATTCAGATCGGACGTTACGCATCAACGGCTGCCAAGAGTGAATGGCCTTCCTATAACGAAGTCATTCGTTCATACTCCCATAACAACTACGACCCGGATGACGGCGAGGATGCAGACGGATTTGCTGCCAAGCTAACGGTCGGTCCAGGGAACGTATTCGATGGCTGCATTGCCGCCTATAACGTGGACGATGGCTGGGATCTCTATAGTAAAACAGATACAGGTGCCATCGGTGCAGTGACGATTCGCAACAGTATCGCATACGGCAACGGCGCAACTGCTGACGGAACGTCCACTTCGAACAGTGACGGTAACGGATTTAAGCTAGGCGGCGAGAAAATTGCCGTGAATCACATTGTCGAGAACAATATTGCGTTTAATAACAAAAAGCATGGCTTTACCTATAACAGCAATCCGGGTTCGATACAGATGACTAACAACACCTCCTGGAACAACGGACAAAGCAACTTTGCCTTTGACAAAGGTACGCACATCTTCATTAACAACCTGTCCTTCCAGGGCGGCGCCAGCGACAAAACCAGCGGAACCGATGTCAGCAGCACCAACGTCTGGTGGAAAAACAAAAAAAGCGTCAACGACAAAGGCCTGCTCGCCAGCGCAGCCGACTTTGTCTCCCTCGTACCTTCCGTAACCCGTGCCGCAGACGGCACCCCTGTATTGGGTAACTTCCTGAAGCTCGCAGGTGGTAGTGATCTGATTGGGTCGGGAACGCCAGCGGGGAAAAATATTGGAGCGCGGTAGGTGGTAGTTTGGCGAAATAAAAAATAATTCATAAAGCAAAGTCCCCTCCCCCATGCCAGCCTAGTCGGTGGTAATGGAGAAGGGGATTTTTGAATTGCTGTGTATTGTCTAGTGGCTCAAAAAGTAGATAGGTGCTCACGGTTTGGCTAAAACCTCAATCATCAGTCTGACGCCTGTACGAAAGCCCTGCTCAAACGCCGCTTCCACGTACATGGATGTGGACTGTCCGATCAAGTCAATCAGTTGCTCCAAGGCATCGTATTCTGTATCTGGGAGCTTTGTTTTGTAGTTTTGCATCATGTCCGATATCTGGCGATTAATCTCCTGATACTCTCCTTGCTCAGGATGAATCGACTCGTCCAGTCGCATGTTGCCGTGAAACAAATCTTCGATCAGGTTTGACATATTATCCCCACCTAGTCTTTTTACCAACTATTCTCACTATACTTTAGCGGATTTTCCGCTAAAAATCAATAGCGGATAACACGCTAAAGTATGATGTTGGTGAGGTGATGAACATGTATGCTCGTATACGCAATTTGCGTGAAGATAAAGACTTATCCCAAACACAAATGGCCGCCTATCTCGGTTGTAGTCAACGTGTCTATAGCAACTATGAACGTGGTGAGTTGGATATTCCAACGGCTATATTGATAAAGCTAGCTGACTATCATCAGACAAGTACAGATTATCTTTTGAACCGGACGGATATAAGAAGGCCCTATCCTTCGATTTAAGTTAAATTTTTTTATTTTGAACTGAGGCTAAGCAAACCGTTAAAATGCTTAAACCTCAGTTAAATTAAATATTATGATAATACAGAACTGATTCAAATATCTCATCGATGGCAAATGTAAATGTGGGTCAATAACATTAACTGTTATAATCAAGCTTACCAGTCTTTATTTTTTCAGTATTTTCTCCAGAATCTGTCCCATACATAATTGTTATATCCATATCTTTAGTTGCATTATATATGTCTGGGTATAGTTCTTTAGTTTTTAATAAGTTTTTAGGACTTCTATGAAATTTATCTTTCGGTAATTTAGGGTTCTTAGCATGAATAACTTCCCAGTTTTTTATACCTATTGGATAGATTCCATCACTCTCATTATCTAACTTATTGTAATTTATTATTGCTCTTCTTTTTTCATCTGATAGTATATATTCATTAGGAACTTGTTCATCCAAATTATTAACAAATTCTTTAATACTGAATTGCCCTTTACCATTACCAATTCCAAAATAATTAATAAAATCATTGTATTCTGTATTTCCGTTAATTGAAAAACGGTATCCTTTTTGAATTGATACGCACAGAACACTGCCACTTGCCCTTTTAATGAATGTTAATTTCCACCCACCTGAATCCCTAGTGTCAAATATTGTATCAGATATAACATTATTGTATTTATGTTCGAAAGTTCCTATCTCTACATTAAGTTGACGCATAGAACCATAAAATGTTTTTAATCCATTTACCATGCTGCTATAAGAGTACCCCATATTTTTCTACCTCCAATCAGTAATTTTACTAATTCCTAGCGATCTGACTTCTTAACATATTAATTCACCCTTTAAACATCACTCCATAACCATCAACACACAACAAGTTCACCGAGTGATGTGCGTGTTACCATGGTCATTTCCTCAGATAATTTTATTAGGTAATTTTTTGTTGTTTGAGCATCCTTTATTTCCGCATGGATTTAGTGTGAGTTTATCCAACAGGGATGAATAATATTGTAAGGAATGAATAAAGGTAACTCCAAAAATCGAGTTACCCTAACAAATGAGTCTTTAACTATAGAGAAAGATTCAACAATAGTTAAAGCTTTATATTAGACAACATTCTTTTAAGTTGTTACAATTACTGTTTTCGGTATAGACCAAGATAAATGACAATTTTATTTTTAGTCACTAAACTCTAGGAGTCGCATTATTTATAAACCCAATTTCAAAGCCTTCTCTTTCGTCTACACTAAATTTCTTAACAATATATTTATCTAATTGAGATTCCATTGACTCAGGAAGGTCATTATCTACTACAATCACTTGAAAATCATAGTTTTCAACCAACTCATCACTTAAAGAACTCAAATAACTATAAATATTTTTATACTTTTTAGGATCGTTAATACCTTCTAATGTATCTTCTGATTGATTAGTATTTTCCAAGTACTTAGCTTTAGTTTTTCCAATATATTTACCTACAGTATCAATCATAAGTAGACTTGGAAAATTAGTATCTGTATCCAAACTGTTCCTCAACAAGCTAAACAAATAGCCTATAGATACTAAGGTTCTCAAACCACCAGAGGTTAGTTTTGAGTAGTCTCTATCTCTAACGACTGGCAAAAATGTTTTATCACTAATTTTTATTCCATAAGGGTTGCGTATTGGTATAAAAGTTAAGAATTCATTTAACCAATCCGCAATATTTGCTAAAACACCATCGACAGATGGTGCCCCTTCAACAAGGCCTATCATTCTGCTGTTCGATTGTGAAATCTGTTCGGTTAATACATCCGTTCTTTTAGTTAATTCGTTCAGCTGATTTCGAAGTTTAAGCAAATAATCAGTACGTTTGATTTCCTCGTTAATCTCACCTCTCCTTGTGTTAAGCAAATCTCGTTGAGACATAAATGGTGAAACAAATTCATTGGTTTTTAAATCTAACATATCTTTTACTTTTTTTATTTCAGCACTAAGTGAAGTTGTTTCTTCAATTAAATCCAAGATACTTCCCCTATCTCTATCAATCAATAGGGAAATTTCTTTGAAACGATTTTTCAAACTCTTTACTTCCAATTCTATAGAACTAGAATCATACTGACTAAATAGTTCATTGAATTTAGATGCCTGCAGTTCATTGTCACAAACAGGACAATTGACATGATGACCTTCATGATTTGGGAGCTTCTTTATCACCTCAACAGAAGCCAATAATTTATCTATGTCTTGTTGATAATCCCTCTTTAAACGTAAATTTTGATCAAGTTGTGTTTCTTTATACATTTTATTTAATGTTAGACTATCGAGATGACTCTGTTTAGTAACAATAATCTCCCTAAGTTCATTATCATGATCCGAATTTGATTTCATATTATTTGTTAGCTGTAGAATTTCATTATCGAGAATCTTCAATTCCTCAGTTAATTTTTCTGATTTCCCCTCTAAGGATTCAGTAGTTTCAAGACGCGCTTCTCTCAGAAAAGATGATATAATAGTGAATTGTTGGATAATTCCATTTTTAACTCTAGTCTTTTCCGCAATATCCTCTTGTAATTCAGTAATTTGACTGTCCAATAGATTATGCAAAAATTTAAAAGTCTCTTTATTTTTCACGAAAACAACAGGGTTTTTTTGGTCCAATATATCTTTATTCCCCACATCATCTTGATCTAAAAAACAAAATTTAAAAATGTCACGAAAACTTAATGAAGACATTTTCGAATCTGCTTTGGAAGGAGCTTGTTTTAGTTTAACTAATGAGATGTTCAAAGCTTCTAGCATAAAATCTGAAAAGTAACCATCTGGACCTTCCTTTACAAAACTTGAGCCATATTCTTTTGGAAAAACACTTTCCATTTTATCAATATTCGAATGGTAAACCTCTATATGAGACTTTGGATTAAAAATATCCCTTTTAATTGTATATATATCATCATTTAACTCCAGCTCCAACAATCCATATTTCCCGTGAATTTCCATTTCATCATATAAGAAAACCTCGCTTGAACCAAGAAGGTAATCTACCATATTAAGAATACTAGATTTACCCGTATCTGAGTCTCCATATATAATATTTAATCCTAAAGTAAATGGAACAATGTAATTTTTTTCTCTACCTACAAGTATGAGTTTTTTTAATATTAATCGAGGAGACTTATTTTTTTTCATTATATTACCACTCCGTAATTAATTGATTTTAATATTTTTTGTAATTGAGAGGCAGAGAATTTCTGTAATGGGATAAGAACCTTGCTAAGTTCTTTAATTCTATTAAAATATGTTGACTCCAATTGCTCAACAAACTCTCTACCAAGTTCAGTAGCAAAATAAAAGATATGTCCTTCTTTACTATGTTCAACAGAAATGTATTCATTATAGATTAAAGAGTATGTTATTTTTTTTATAGTACTATAGTCATATAAAGAAGCTCTATTAGGAAAGAGAGATTCAATTGAATCAGCTTCTTTCTCCTGTAAATCCATCAATTTCCCTTGATCTACAGTCTCAAGAATTTTTTGTAGTAAAACGGGATTTCTTACTAAATAATCATATGTGGATAATTTTTCTATACTCAAAAGCAATTTCCCTCTTTTACTTACACCTAAAAATTGAATGAGGATCAACAATCTTGCTAACCTTACGTTCGACTCATTCTCCGGAACAATAAATGGTAGTGTCTTCATATACCTCTAGCCTTTCTAAATTGTTCTATAGATTGAATGTTTTGCTTTTGAGCCCACCATAAATCTTTTTCCATCATATTCATTAGCTGATGAAGCATCCCCATTTTCTGAAAGCCTCCAAGTAAAGGAATCGTACTTTTTAAAAAATCTGTTTCTTTGCTAAGCTGTTCATGGACAAATGTTACTAAATGATTACTATCATTTAAATCACCACTCATTAACTTGCCGAATGCAATAGAATAGAAGGTTTCTATTCTTGAATATAAATCTGCTAGCGTAGCTATTGCATGTTCTCCTTGATTCACCAAAACTTTCCTCATGTATTCTGCATTAAAGAAAGTTTGTTTTGCACTATTAATATGAATATTATGTACGTCTGCAATGAGAAGCCTTAAAACAAATATCTCATCGTCTAGTTCTCCTTGATCGACAAAAGGCCTAACTTGAAACGGTTCTCCTAATGAAATTTCTTCTGCAAATTTACGGAGAATTGATTGAATGGCTACATAAACATGCCTTCTTTTATCTTTTGGACGAGTGATAGTGTTATGATTGTCATCACACGGCACCGTTTCTGGTTTCTCAGCTTGAAAAAGTATCGCGCTACCCTCATCAACTATTTCATCATATTGTCCATAAAAACAAATCGTTTGCGGTAATGATTTGCAATGAATCCAATTTTGATTAATTTTCGAAAGAACTGGACTTAGTGGTTTTAGATCAATTGCCTGCACATTATTAAATAATTTTTCACCTAGTTTACCCCATTCAGTACCATTATGAGGTACAGCTAATGAAATAAACAATTTCACTTTATTCGAAGGTACATCTTTATTCAATTCATTTAAAATAAACGATTTAGTAACAAGTCCTCCCATACTATGTGCAATAATGATTATATTCTCATAATAATCGCAGTTGAACTTAATCACTGATTGAATAAAATCTCCTAATTGATTAATCCCCAAGTTCTTCCTGGCAATTTCAGTTTCATGGTTAAACATTCTCTTAAAAAAACTGGTTTTCACCTTAAAACCATACATATCAACTAGTGTTGTATAATAACTAATATAAGCAAAATCATAATTATCTGCTATTTGACGATCTTCAAGCAGCATTCTGGGGAATTCTTGTCCAAGATCATTAATCCACGTTTCATTACTTCCAGTAAACCCATGAATAAACAAAACAAGGTTCCTATTTTGATTTTTCTGAATAAATTCTATTGCACTCATATTCGACCCTCACCTATTATATTGCAGATATAGTAGAAAGATATAAGTCTTGTAACCCACTTTAAATCTTTAGACCTATTGTTCAGTATAACCGAAGAGGATCGTCGATTGTTGTCATTTCTTGTCACAGAAATGATGATTATGAAAAAAAAACAACCCTTAATCAGATTCACTTAAGGGTTGTTTTTTTTATGGAAAGAATACTATTCATAACAATCCGTCAAATCCACCCGATGCTCTTCCCGATTATACCAATTCGCTCCAAATATAGACATTCGTTGTTCTTTACATTAATGTATGTTCACTAATTAGCTAAGAATGTATATCCAATCTTTTTTACGATATCTAGAAAAATACAAATATCCTGTTTAGCTTCTGGGTGCTCCTTCTCACTGTAAGTGACTAAATAGTTATAAAATCATCATATTCCATGACTGCCATTACATCTTCATCATATGCTGGCGGTTCTCCAATAAAACACACTTTCTGATCACCAATATACTCTTCCTCTTCTGGCATGTGATAGGATGAAAGTTATACTTCCAGTGGACCTGAACCATAACCATGTCTCTCATGATCTCCGAAGTATGTTAAACCTCTCGGAAAATCAATAATCCAGAAATAATATTCGACTAATTGATCTATTTCAGTTTTTGTTGTCAATAATTTATACATCATCTATCTTTTCCATTAATCGGAATGCAGGATCAATATTCTTTATGTTCCCTTTGTCATCACTTAGAAATTAGTCCTTTGGGATTTTTATAACACCAATCCGGTCATACGGTAAAGATTTCAGTTTTTGTATATCCTCCAAGCTGTATAGCCAATCATTGTCTGTTATCCAGAAATAATCATCAGGATTCAGTTTGAGATATTCATAAATAAAATGAAGTATTAACTCCTGATTACCATAGATATCTTCAATATGACCGACCTGACATAAGGTTTCGCTAAGATCTAAACCTAAATCTTCGTGAGCATAAAATTCAGTACTCGGGCTACTTATGCTGTGAATATGGAAAATCAATGAAGCTTCATTGTCATCTGTAGGTGACTTACGGTTAATGTTAAGCGTTGTATATAAAAATTCTCCTTCATTGGTATACGTTTTGTTGTTATAGAAATAAAGAGCAGCGTCCGAATGAAAAGCCGCAACAATCGTATCAGCCAGGAGCTGTTCTGGAGAATATTTATCTTTCTGCGTTAAAATAACAGCTGAAGTGCCCATGAGATTGTAATCCCCTCCTGATTATGTTCCACGGACGACCTGATATTTTGTAGTTGTTTGCAAGCTTGAGCAAAATTAAATTACAATATCCTGGTAACCTACCTCAATCACTTCTTCATCCAATAAACGAAGTCCCACTCCATTTT
Organism: Paenibacillus sp. NN59; assembly: GCF_057597225.1. Taxonomy (NCBI): domain Bacteria; kingdom Bacillati; phylum Bacillota; class Bacilli; order Caryophanales; family Paenibacillaceae; genus Paenibacillus; species Paenibacillus sp. NN59. Next base: position 4,249,753 of record NZ_CP199678.1, read on the forward strand.
CCTTGTCCCATGAGCAATTAAATAGTACTCCAATATCTCGGCCTTCCCTGATATCTCCATAGGGAACCACAATTCCATCTAACTCAATCATCTCCAGAATTTGGTCCGTTGTTTCAACTAAGGGATAGTTCTCATGAAAAGCAATATCATAACCCAGTTCATATCGCTTTTGTTGATAATATTCTAAGAGTTTTTGTAAGAAATTTTGCTGCAAATCATTCCAATTTTTCATTAATGCCTGATATGCCAGGTACTGTTCTTCATCAAATATACCGTCCTCATCTCCATCAATCATGAGTGATATTTTGTTTTCATTCTCAAAAAATTGAATAGTCATGTCCTTAGTCCATACATAATCATGTTCAAGCTCGCCGAAAACTGAATCATTAATTTTCATTATAAGACCTTCCTCAACTATTTTTTTAAAGTCCTCTAGGTCCACACGCCAGAGAATTGTATTCTCAGAGAAGTTAGCAGATTTGTTCTCACTGTAATGTTGTATTGCAGCATCCCCTTCTTTGTTATCTACAAACCTGGCAGGCAGAAAACGAAGATAACCCAAGCAGGTCAATCATTGTAGTACCCAACTAAGATCAACCTGTTTGATGTAGTGAAACAAATATTAGGGTTCACACTTTTCTAAAAACCATTTCCTAGCTTCTTCTTTTTCTAACAACACTGGTTTTTCCGGTGTGCCAATATTTATACTTCGAAAAAACGCTTCTTCTATCCCTTTAATACTCTTTAGTGTTACTCCGTTTAACAACGTATCTTTAAATGTCGATACACTTATATCTACATTTTCTAGTCTTGCATTTCTAAAATCCGTTAGATCAAAAGACACATTAATCAGATTACAATCAACTAAGCATGCGTTATTAAATGCTGCTTCCCAACAATCACCTTTACTAAATCTACTATTTTTAATGATGCAGTTGGAAAAATCCGTATACCTGAGATCTGATTTATAAAAATCACATTGATCTAAAGATGCATTGATAAAAGTTGATGAGGCTAATAATGATGAATGAAAATCAACATTTTCCAGTTTGAGATCATCAAAAGTGCAATCTATTAAATAGGATTGTTCGAGTAATACATCAGATAAGTCAAATACTCTTAAATCAACTTCATCTAACTTTAACTGCTCACCTTCATCACCAATTGCTTCAACCCACTTTTTATGCAAAGCAAACATATTAATAATATCTTTCCCTTCCATTTTCTCACTCCTTATGTAAGGTCCAATATTCCAACTTCTATTCACGCTTCATCCATTGCTTTCATGTTCAACCAAGAGCCCCTTCATTATACAACCAAATACCTCCGCCACATTCAATTTGAATTGGAATACAATCATCTGACATATGTTCTGTCAATATATTATATGTTTGTACAGATGGGGTATAAGTAGATTCCGTATAAAATCCTGCATCTAAATGCTTTATATTTTTTATTTTAACACAGTAAGTACTCCTTCCTAATCTTTGAATCTACCATGTTGAACTCCTACAATTTCTTGAATAACTGATACAGCATCGGTTAGCTTCACAACAAAGGAACCCTAAAGGTTGGTCTTTAGGGCTGTCTTTAACCTATGATTGATAATACAACTCTGAATACGTCTTATACCAATCAGGACGGTTGATAAATTTTCTTAATTAATGCGTTGATTAATCAGCCATATGTGTGCTATAGACTCCCCACAACTTGCCGCTATATTGCTGAGCGTTGAAATGTTTTAAATCATTCCTTGGAACTTATACGTGGTAAATTTAAATATGCTTCTATTATTTGAATTTTTCGTTATTCCAAGATTAAAGGTCTTTAATGTCAATCGGTTCTTTTTCCAAAAACCTAGTATACCATTCATTCAAAGGGAAATGAGCAACATTTGTTATATCTAATGCAAGCGGTTTAATAGAAAATGAGCCACCTCTTTCAAAAACTTTTATTAAAAGTTCATAAATATTCAAGTATTTATGGGCAATTGGTGATTTGTCTGCATACTTAGCCAGCTGTAAATAATACTCAAATATTCTTTGTACATACAAATTTTTGTTTAAAAACTTTACTGCTTCTGGACTACAATACATTGAAATCTCTATTTCATCCTCAACGTCACCCAGCAATTTTGCTATATTCGTAAAAGCTGGTGGTAGGGGTTTTAGCTGTTCCTCTTTAAAAAAAACAGCTAATCTTCTTAAAAACTCATAACCTAATTTAGAATCTTCATCAGTCACAATTGTTCCTACCTTATCCCAATGTATATTATTTATTTTTAATTTCGCACTCTCAAGATACATTTCGTTCACCTCATTAGTATTCGATATCTTTATCAAAATGTTTATTAAAATCCTTAGAAGCATCATAACCAGGAAAAGGTGGGGGATTGGGGTCTGTTACATCTGCTTTATCATGTGCATTTTTCTCTGGAACAACATCAAATGTATCTTTTTTTGCATTCCATGTTGATTTATCTCTTAATGGCATACCACCATCCATATATTCTTTTTCTTTAATCTCATGATTTGCTAGGTCCCTAAACCAACCCTTTTCTGCATTATTAAGTTCTCCCTTTTGTGCCTTTTGCCATGCATATGAAATATCAGGATCAGCTTGAAAATATAATTCTTCGTAGGGCTTACCACGAACAGATAACTGTTTAGTATCTAAGAATAAGTGCCTTTTCATTTTTAATATCTGTTCTTCTGTTAATCCTGTATTTTTAGCAACAGTTGCGATGTCATCAAGCCCTGATTTCCTAATGTCAATGTACTTCCGCTCAAGGAATGCTTGAAATCCATCTTCAGGCGCTGTGATATACCTTTTCATCTCAACAGGGTCTATTATAAAATCAGGTTTACCCGCCCCTTTAATATTACTACCTTTCCTCGCTTCAGCCGCTTCCAAATTCTTTTTAATCTTTGCCACAGCCGGATCAGAAGCAGGTAAGCGAAACGGCCCTTTGCGACCCGGTATACTTCCGCGAACCATCTGAAAAGCCACAACGATTTGGCTGAATTTCAGAGAAGTCAGCATCATCTGAGCATACTTATCAGACACAGGCTCGCCCGTGAAGGGGTGAATTCGGTTTTCAAAAGCTTTAATCTGCAACGCATTAATATCTTCCCCCGGCTCTTCCACATGACCTGTTGCTTGCATCCGGTTAATATCCAAATGCCCCTGATCCTTCTCATAAGCTTGCAGAGACGCCTGATCGGGAACACCATTTTCGTTTACAGGCATCCACATCAGCCTACCATAGATATTCACTTGTGCCATCCGGTAGCCTTTGTCCTCCGAACCCGCATCACGTACTGAGCTCTTCATCATTGCTGCCGCACCAACAGCACCAATAACACCGCCCAGACTGCCTTTCTCCGCATCTGCATTCTCAAACCGTGTCGCAATATCCTTCAACTCTTTCGAAGTATACACCATGCTTTCCAATGCCTTTTGCAGTACAGGTCGTGACCTTGCAAAATCATCATAAAAACGCTCCTGTGTCACACCCATCCACATGGCTTGAAGGAACATCATCTGCCTGGAGAGATGATCTTGGATATGCTCCAATTGCTGCCTCGCCTGATCCACCTGACTGGATACGTGATGTAACTGCTCAGGTGTTACTTTGATTGTACTCATCCGTTTTCACCGCTTATTTTATGTAGAATATATCTATGTTAGCAGAAGTTTAATGGCAATTTCATCCGGCTAACTTCCTGATTTAACTTCGTAAAGCTACTCTCCACCGTGACTATCGGTTTAGATACATAAATTTGCGATTCTTTTGATAAACCGGGAGAAACGAAAATAACAAAAGAACAGATCAATCACGATGGTATCTGATCATGATCAACCTACAGTTATTCGTTAAATGATTGACTCATTACTTATTAAGTAACTCCCACTTAAATTTCCGTAAAGAGATAAAAAAATAATCTTCACATACCTTATACAATGGCTTTAAAAGGAGCTTGACCTGTTTCAGCATTCCTTAATAAAGTCGGTTTTCTAAAACGCAAACTGGTTTCCAACTTGAAAATCGCGGTATCTCCTTCCATTTCTATAAAAGATACATTAATCCATATTGGAGCTTTCGGAAAAAAACCTCCTAAAACCCCAACAACATCTTCTTCTAACCATAGTTTTTTTACCACCAATGTTCTCTTTAGATAACACAAGACGTTTCATCATCTCATCGCCACCATTTAACATTTTCCTCCTGTTCGAACCCATTAAAGAAGTCTTTATACGGTCTTATGTTATTGATTGAATGATGGATTCATTCTGTACTGTGTAAATTCATCAAACATTAACATGACTAATATCCGATCTATCCTATAAAAACAACAGTATCTTTGCGCTGAACGATATCCTTTAGCACTTTCGAAGTATACACCATACTCTCCAGTGCTTTCTGCAGAACTGGACGCGACCTAGCAAAATCATCATAAAAGCGCTCCTGTGTCACACCCATCCACATGGCTTGAAGAAACATGATCTGAATGGAGAGATTATCTTGGATATGCTCCAATTGCTGCCTCGCATGATCCACCTGACTTGATAAGTGATGTAACTGCTCAGGTGTTACTATGATTGTACTCATCCGTTTTCACCGCTCATTTTATTTAGGATATTTATCCGGCTAACCTCCTAAATAGGTCATAACATTCAAGCATGTAACTGTGCGTACACAGTTTTGACGGAATTTTGATACGGGGCTAGTAAGGGTAAAGTTCTTTAGAGACGTGCCATACGATTCATTCAGCACTGGGGTATAGGCTAATAAAGAAAGACCTTGAGGATTATTGCCCCCCAAGATCTGCAGTGTTAATTTTAATATTTAATCAAATTTCACCTTTTGTTTCATGTAATCCACATAAGCTTCTTGAATTTTCTGCCTGCATATGCGTTCCCATAACTCTTTAGACTCAGCTTCCTTTTTTTCATCATTGGAAGTTGGATACATGTCTCCCCCAAATCCAATCCAAGCCTTTGAGTCGGGGACTACTCCAAATTCTCCTGTGTAAGCCAACTCATAAGGAGCATAAGTATAACTTACGTTAGGACAATTCTCAGATATACAATGATACCCAGGATTCCCAATTCCATCCTTACAACAGAATGGAGGGCTAGAATTATTACCTTCGCAATATACCTCTAACATAACATGTCTAAGCTTCATTGAATCGCCTCCACCTCATCCTATTAGTAATCATTGTGCGATGTTATCACTTCAACCACATTAATTTTTCCATTGGAGTCTTTCGTGTAGATTACTCTAGCATCTCCACGACCACTACCAGAACCCTTGATATCTACCGCCCATTGTCCCTTTCTTTTACCTGTGAGAGCGTGGGCATTCAATCCCCTTAGATCTCCTGACTCTAGACCTTTTATTGCGGCTTCGTAACCTTTCTTAGCTTCTGGTGATAACTTCTTTGCAGTTCTTGCCGCGGGTTTAGATATGTTAACCTCGCAATTATGAACCCATATCCCAAGGTTAGAAACAAAGTAAGAATTAAAGTCTCTAACTTCAAAGTTATAAACCGTTGCTTCACGTGGCTCTTTCTCAATCTTATCTATAGCCAGTTTAGTACCATCGCTCGAAACAAGCAAGTCGCCAACTTTCAGGTCTTTAACGAAAGTCCATCCTTTACCGTCAAGCCAGAATGGATGTTCTGCCGTGGCTTCTATTATTTCATCACCGATGTGAACCTTAAAGATTTGATCAGCCTGCTTTTGGAACAGTCCCACGACCTCTTTATATGCTACTTCTCCAGTCTCATCAGACTTAGCAAGAACCTTATCCCCTACCTCAATATCCTCGATAGGTTTCTCCCCTTCGTCTGTTTGAACTTTAGTCCCAGCAACAAAGCAATTACAACCTTTTGATGCAGGGGCTTTCGTTTTACCTGCAGTTTTCCCAATGCCCTTAGAAGCCGCACCTGAAACATTCCCCATGGCAAGTATTGCAAGATATTCTGCTGATTTCCCTTTGATCAACTCACTTACTAACTGTTCAGTTGCCCAGCTGACATTACCTGCAGACTTAGAATAGGAACTCTTACCCAATGCCATATCATACAAGTAATTAAACCGATTTTTATATAGAAAAGAATTAAAGTCATAACGATCTCGTATTGTACTTTTATACAGGCTATACTGTGAACTAGCTTTTCCTCTAGCTTCCTTAAGCAAATATCTGAGCTCTGTTGCATAGTAAGGCTCTGCCATATGCCCACTCGGATCCACATATTTCAACGGATTGTTATTCACATAAGAATACAGATTCAGACTCAGCGGATCATTCAGTTCACCTTCATACGTATCTTCACCGATGAAACGGGCCATGCCTGGGTCGTACCAGCGAGCTCTCAAGTATTGCAGACCTACGGTGTCATCCCAGTATTCTCCTGCGTATCGAAGTACATTCGGTACCGTTTCTTCTTTGGTTAACGGTCCGCCCCAGATGTCGTACGTGTAACTGTTTAGAACTTCGCCTGCATCGTCCACAAGACCAACGACATCTCCATGTCCGTTCAACTGGTAGTACTCCAGTTTGCCCGTCTTTTTGTCCTGACGAGCCCATAGCTGCCCATACAAGTCATAGATATAAACGTAAGTAAGCTCTGATTTTCCTGATGTTACTACAGCCTCAGCCATCAGTTTGGCTTCTTCGTCATAGTAATACCGAATGGTTTGCTCGCCTTCGGTACGTTCGTACAACAATCCATCACCGTTATAGCTATAGGTTACGGTTTTACCTTCTCCGGTCGCTTTAACCATACGATTCTGACTGTCATACGTATACTGTGCATCCTTCAGACCGTATATTTTTCCGCTTCCGGTACTGTATCGGTTACCGTTCTGGTCATAGGTGTACGTTTCTTTTTGCGTGCCCGTTTCAGTCTGAATCCGGCTCAATTCATCATAAGTGTATTGATCCGTTTTTCCGTTTTGGGTACGGGTCGTCATGTTTTTGTTACCGTCGTACTCATAGCTAAACTGTTGAACTGCGGAAGTCCCTTGAGAGATCGTAACCCCTGAAAGGTCATATCCGTTAAATTGGTAGCTCGTACTGAGCCCTTTACCAAATGATAGTTTTTCCAGTAAGCTATTCGGTTTGTAACTGAACGTCATACGATCTACCGGTGTTGTTCCCGATGAAGCAAGAGCAGAGGCTCCTCCTGTACCCGAGGTAATATCCATGGAAGTGACCCGATTCATCGCGTCAAGCTCGCCGTGAATACGAAGGGCTTGTCCCTTTACATCTGTCATCGTGTATCCCAGACGTTGCTGTGTATTATTTTCATAACTCAACTGTGTTCCATCTGGAAATGTTAATCCGTCCAATATTCCATCTGATTGCTGATAGCTGTACGTCGTTTTGCCATGGTCGTCGGTCATGGATGTTCTGCGCCCAACAGCATCATACGTATACGATACGCTCGTATCTGGTGCCTTCATGTTTGTGAGCATGTCGTCACTGTTGTACGTGTATTCGGTGACTTTTCCAAGGCGATCCTGCTTTTTGATCAGATTGCTTCGTTTATCATAGTAGTAGCTGGTTGCAGAGCCATCCTGAATAGGGGGTGTCTGTTTAATCAGCCTGCCCAGTTCATCATACTGTTTGGTTACCGTCTGACCATTCGCTGATACGACCTGAGTCGTCTGACCTTGATAGCTGTAGAAATAACGGCTTGTCTCTTGCTTCGGTGTGGTAGCCGTTGCAATCTGACCAGTAGCATCATACGTATACGTTGTTCGTTCGCCGTTACCATCAATAGATGCCGTCACATTGCCATCCAGATCATACTCCTTCTGCTGCAATGGAACGTATGCACCGTTCTGATATTCTTCCATCACTGTCACGCGACCCAATACATCTCTTTTTTCTCGGGTTTTGTTACCAGCAGCATCTTCATACGTTACCGTACGATCTACAGCGTTATACGCTGTCTTAGCCGTGGTCGTATCCGGGTATTGAGTCTTGGTTGTTCGGCCCAACGCATCTACGACAAATCGGGTTACATTTCCTTCAGCATCTTCAACCGCTGTGACATTTCCTTCTTGATCGTAGGCATACTTATAGGTAGCCTCTGCCGTCTGTTCTTCTGCCAGAAGACCTAACGGATTATACCGCTCTTTGGCAACCATACCGTCCGGGGCGGTGTTGGTAATGATATTTCTCACATCATCATATGCAGTGACTGATTTTGTGCCATCCGCATGGGTGACTTGAAGAACCCGTCCGGCCTGGTCATACTGATACGTTTCTTCTTCACCGGAAGCATCGGTTACTTTTTTCAGTTCACTAGCACCATTATATTCATATGAATCGACGTAAGGAGTTGCTTTCCCTGCAATATCATTCACAATGGTAGATTTCGATTGAACTAAATGTCCCGCATTCGCATCATAACTCAACGTCACCACGCGGTCTTTAGCCAGATAACCACCTTTATCCGTTGTCGTGACAACTCTGCCTTTTGCATCGAGTTTGATTTCGGAGTCAGATAATACCTGTCCTCCGTATCCGTTTTTGGTTACACTTCGTAATACAGATCCTTGTCCATTATAAGTCGTTTCGGTGTATCTTTCTAACCTGTCATTAATCTTAGTCGTTGTACGAATCGGTTGGATCCAAAAGTACGGAGACTTCCCGGTTTCATAGGCGTAAGTGGATTCTTGTCCCGTACTTTGCTTCTCGGAAGTAACCATTCCATTCGGATCATACGTCACCGTAGTGGTCAGTTTATCTCCTGTGCGACCGTTCTCACTAGTCCATTCGGATTGTTCTGTAGGCAGATTCCGTTTATTTTGGCTATCGTACTTGTACTCCGTGTTATAGACGACGCCATCTGCACTTAATTCATGCTTGTCCACCCGGATTAAATCCGGCTGTTGAGCTGCACCGAATGATTTGGAGAACTTCCATGTATCCACTGTATTTCCTGATTTCACTTTGGTCGTCCATGAAGCGGATTTACCGTATGACTCCAGATCCTCTCCAGAGTATTCGAAATTAACTTTGTCCAGATTACCTTCGGCATCTGTTGAACTAAAATGACTTTTGCGCTCTCTTACTTTGTATACAAAATGTACAGAAGATGTTCCAACCTGCTTCAAAGCCGGTATGTAGGCATAATCTGTTATCGCTGAGGATGGGCTCGTAATACGCGACAGCAACGCTGTATGCGTCACACCATGTGCACTCTGATTTTGTTGAAGCTCCGGTAAAAAGTTGAATTTGGATTCCGGATAATAGTACGTATAGGTCGTTGTTCGATCCAGCGCATCCGTAAACTCTCTCAGAATACGAATATTTCCGTCCTCACGCTGCGTATAGGTCACTTTCCGATCCGTTCCAGCAAGCTGAACAATCATTTTCAGATCGCTATACGTAAACGTCAGCGCTTGACCTTCGCTATTTTCGATCCGGGAGATAACACGGTTACCATTTGAAGTCGTATATTTAATATTGACCGTGTTCCGGTAGGCATCCGTAATCTGCAACAATTCCCCTGTTTGTGTAAACAAATACTCGTACCCGTTCCGGATGGATAAACGATAACTGCTGGCTACCCCATCCACCGTTACAGTTGCATCTTTTTTAAATGAAATATCATTCCATGCATAACCTTCTAGTTCCAAATTTGCGTTTAAACGATAATAGCCCACACCTGGAACATAAATGTACTGGTTCTCACCACGTTGTTCCATAAAAGGTAGATCCCAACGCCAGCCTTGCCCAAGGCCGGCAGCTGTTTCTTTACGCGGTGTTACCGCATTGGAATACGTTTGAGTCGCTTCGTCATACTCCACCCCAAGTTGTCCATTGGCTCTAGCTGTATCATAAATACGCGTCAGATCGAAGGGAATCAAACCCGGAAGTGACAGATCGGCACTTTGAATCGTCATCTCTCCTGTAGCGGTTGAGATGGACTCAGCTCCATAAGACGTCATATACCGGGATGCTTCATCCCGAAGATCGACATGATCAAGCCCTGTTTGATCCACGGTTGTTCCTGTACCTGGAACTTCATCATCAGCTGCAAGGATTGAAAATGGTTTGAGCTGAGATGAATCCGACGTTGTGGATGAGGAAGGGCGTAGCCCCTCCATTGTATGCGGTTCGCTGATTTCCTGGGTTTGAAGCCAGTTCTCAGCAGCCGCACCGCCTGAGCGATCTGTCTGTAACGCCTTATACAACTGATACAAGGAGTAACCTTGATCCAGTTTCGCTCTGATCCATTCCTCTTGAATACCAAACTGCTCTTGCAAACTATGAATTGTAATATAGGTAGCTGAAGGAAGAGAATCTCTTCCTTCTGACGACGATGCCGCCGCAGCCTGCCCTTCATACGCAAAAGAGCCAAGCCCACTAAAAACTAATATCGCACATAACCATATCAATGTTATTTTCTTAAACACTTCATCACCTCAACCAAGTATTAACAATCATTAATTAAATGGGAAAATTTTCTTTGTTCTTTTCGTTAAATTACCGTTACGGTCATACTCAAATACAATCTGATCTCCTGTGTACAGCACGACTTTTAGTAGCTGATTCGCATAACCGTATTCATAGCTGTTATCATTGCGGATTCGCATAGTAGCCGCTTTTATACTTCCTTTTATCGTTTTTCCATTCTTCTCACTCAGTTTGAGATAATATGTTTTCCCACCCTGCAGATCCCATTCAAGCACCGTATATTGCTCGCCATACACCTGCTCCTGATCTACTGAAGCAACTAGAGGTATGCTGAGTTCCTTGTCCTCATACAATTCAATCCGCGGCTCAATGGAAAAATCCTCTGATTCTTTTATCGCGATACGATATTTGGCCGAGTTGTAAGGGCTGAATCGATAGTAGACATTCCCCTGTTGCACTTTGGGAAGCTCTGTCTCTGTGTTCTCATACAAAGTCATAAACTCTACTTCCACTTGTTTGACCGTAAAATTGCGGTATGGAGCTACGAATTTCAACGTTTGGTCTGACACATTATGCACCTGAATATCCGATCTTCCAGGTACATGTTGCGGTCCTACTGCATTTTCCCCTTCCTTAACAACGACTTGGTTCTGATTACGGATTACGTAATCGTAGACCAATCCTTCTACTTGAGATGTAAAAAGCACGGATGAGAAAGAAGATGTGTTAGAGAACACTGCCGTAGTGTTTGGCTCCAAATTCCGTTTAAGGAGTGCAGGCTCCTGACTGGGACTAGCTGTCACAGGCACGCTATATTGAATCGTTACTGGCTGAGAAGATATTGCAGTCATAACGAGTGTTCCGCCAGCAGGTATTTCCCAAGTATCCAAGTCCGAACCTGCAGTTAGATACAAGAATTTATTAGTGCCTTCGTAAACTACAAAATCAACTATGGAGTTGTTTGTTCCTACCCGATTTATTAGAGCCGTTGTTGAACCCGGATTAGTAAATACTGCACTCTGTCCCTGCTTCACCGTAATTTCCGTTTCAGGTGAAGGGACTTCATCGTCTTGTCCACGGAAAATACGATAAATCCCTCCATACGTTATCGCTTGCTCAGAGATATTCGTAACGACAACTTTTTTGCTACCCGAGACAAGGGGATCAAAAGCAACGGCTGTTCTCTTAGAAGATTCCGTTCCATCTGCATTATAGATGATATAATCAAAGACTCTCTGTTGATTACTAGAAGCATCAGTCCTGACCCTCTTGGAATCTGAACTTATATTTGTAAAGGCATAACTCTCTCCTTTGTTTAACGTTGCACGCAAATAAGCGGGTTCCTGGCTATCTACTACAGAAAAATCATCTGTGTATTCAAATAACACAGGTGTGCTTCCTACGACGGTAACAATGGCTTCTCCGCCAGATGGAATATTAGCGAGACTACCATTGTTATTGAATTTGTCACTATATGCTTTGCCGTCTGATTTATATACAACAATGTCATAGAGTGAGGCCACCGACTTTGCATTACTCCGGATTGGATTCCAAAGTGAACCGCCGTTATGAAATTTCACGGATTGTCCCGGTTCAACAGTAATCTTACTCAAGGCTTCGTTAGGCCGATCCTCCACATCAAAAATGGTATAGATGGCACCCATCGTTACAGGCTGTTCGGATACACCTGTAACTACGGCTTTGTTCCCATAAAAAACAACCGGAGCTGTTGAGGTTGATTTTTTGGTGCTGCGCTCCGTACCATCGGGGTAATAAGTTACATAATCAAATAAACGAGATTTGTTACTTGATGAAGCATCACTATCGAGATATTCCTGACTTTTACCATAGTTCCAGAATGTCACGCTTTCCCCTTGGTTCAACGTTACACGGTGATGGGAAGGTTCCAGGCTGTATTCAAAGGAAAAATCATCCGTGTAACTAAATTCAATCGGAACTTGTCCTACAACGGATACAACGGCGTAACCTTGGGATCGAATGATTGGATTAATATTTTTGTTAAAGCCGTCAGAATGCACAACATTTTCCGAGGTATACAAGGTGTAATCAAACACAGCTCCGTTGGCGCTGCTCGCATTGTTTTTAATTGGGTTGGCTAATGATCCATTATTCCGGAAAATAACAGATTCTCCAGGGTACACAATAACTCTTGTTATCGCATCTCCGCCAGCTCTCTGAACATCGAAAGTTCTGTATGGCACACCGTAAGTCACAGGTGTCGAGGTTACCAGTGTCACCACAGCTGTTCTGCCCGCAGCGATCGTCGGCTTGGTGGTTGAATTGGTCCCGGTCGTACTTTCTGTACCATCGGGAAGATAAACAACGTAATCATGTTTATCTTTAGAGGTTCCATCACTCTGAAGCGCATCCGATTTGGAACTAATATTCGTAAACTGATAACTCTCTCCTTGATTCAAAGTTACTCGTGTATACGCCGGCTCGTCACTCCAGTCACCCGTGTATACTTCATAGGGAAAACCAACACTAACAGGCTGTGAACCTGCACCTGTAATAATAACTTCATTTCCTCCAGCAACAGAAGGCTTGCCTGTAGTTTGAAAATTTGAACTTACAAGACTACCATCTTCTTTGTAAACAGCGTAATCTATCTTCTTATCCTGGGTTGTGGAAGTACCCGCACTTAAAACTCTTGACTGTGATCCTTCATTGAAGAAGCGGTAACTTTCTCCTTTGGATAAAGTAACTCGGTGCATCGCAGGGTTTGTGGACACACCATAGGAAAACTCCGGTCGAACCGTAACGGTGAAAGGATTTTCCCCGCTTGATGTAATGACGATCGTGTAGCCTGAATTTACCGTTATACTTCCAGTAAAATCTAAATTATCACCTGAAATACTTCCGTCCGGTCTATAATTGGCATAATCATATGCACTGCCTCTTGAGGTTGATGCATTGATACTTAAACTCCTGGCAACGGTCCCGGTATTGGTGAATGTATATGATTCTCCCGGATTCATGACTAGTGTTTCGTTCGCCAAAGCCGCTGCTTGGGTAGTGAACATGTGCTCTCCGTATGTATCATCCGTCACCGTAAACGGGTCTGATTCCTTCATATGTTCTTCACCTTCATTTACATCCTCAGGTTCTTCATAGAAATCTGGATCCCAACCCTCTACATCCGCCTGCCCTAACAGCACTGCATCCTCCGTAGAACGGTTAACATCATCACCCGTGATTTCGGACGTTATTATTGAAGCTGATGGATCTGAAAGTGCATAACCGCTGGTTGGAAGCATGGTTCCAATAGCAAGCCAGAAAACTAGAAAAATAATAAAGCCTTTTCGTAAATTCATGAAATTTCTTTTCCTCCTTTATATTCATCTTCCAATTCATCCCTTAAAAGAGATAAAGATGGTCGAATTATAAGTATCGTCATTTTCCTTAATTTAGGTAATAGTTATTTAGTCCTTGATTTTAGGGACTATTTTCCTTTTAAGGGTGTAAATAAAACAAAAAAAGCCGCCAAATGGCGACTCTTGGATAGAATAAAACAGTTTATTACTCTCTTACATATTAAATTAGGTTCACTACTACTTTTCTTCCGAATAAACAAACCCATAAGTACTCTCATCCGACAGCTCTTCCGAGAAAACAAACGCTAACCGATCAAATCCTTTGATATCTTCCACATCTGTTATTTTCCGCTCTGCCATATAACGTACCATCTCACCTCTGGCCATTTTCGCGCGGGTTGCCTTCTCCACAAGTTTCCCACCAACCATTTGTCCGAATACACAAGTGACAAACCGGGTTTCCTCCTTCAAAAAAGGCGTGATGTTCTTGCTGTACTCTTTGGAAGCCAGATTCAGAATGCAGTTGCTTTCGGATTGAAGCTGATCAGCCAGCTTGCTGCCCCAGAACTGATAAAGGGATTTGAATTCCGGCCCTTGCAACTTGCCCTGCATCTCCAACCGATACGGGGTAACCCCGTCCAAAGGACGCAGCATGCCATACAACCCGGATAATATGCGCAAATGTTGCTCCAGATACGCCAGCTCTTCCTGCTGAAAAACACCCGGCGCCATATATTGATACTGAATGCCTTCATACGAATAGATTGCTGGTGTAAGATTTTCTTTTACATTCATGCTCCGAATCCGCTCCATGTTCAGTTCCGCGATAGCGTCGTTGCACTTCCAGAGCGCTTTGAGCTCATCATAGGATAACGTCTGAAGCAGACTCAGGAGTTGTTCAGACTCATTAATAAATTGCGGCATTTGCGCGCTAGCCATCAGATCGGTGTCGACCTTCATCTTCTTGGCTGGTGATATAATAATCCTCATCGTTCTAATCCATCCTTAATCTACCGTTGTTATGTCGTTATTCATTGTACAGGATTAGGCAGATGAATCCAATCGTGAGGCTATATTAACTCTTACAGGACCTCTTAAGAAAAACTCAAGTAAACAAGCTATTCCACTAATGGACTCACTTGTTTATCAGAATTCATAAAATAAAATTTTTCACGAATGTGGGTCAGGTGTTAATTGCACCCATTGCTCTCCTCTATAGGTGTAGACATGCTCCTGTGGATCATCTTTTAATTTCACTACAACAGGGTACTTCGGCATTTTACTACGACGAGCTGTGATGCTTATAATATCGTTTTCATTTAATCCTTTCTCAACAGTTAAATACGTTCTTAAGCCGTCTTCTAGTTTCTTCATATCATTTTCATAGGAACCATACCATATAATTGAAACTACGCCCGCTAATATTATAAAAATTACTGCTCCTTTTAAGTACTTCATTTTACTCACCTACCATTTACATTATAACAATATAAGCTGTGTGATGAACACGACTTATATACCTATGAAAAGACTCAAAAATGAACAAGTCCGCCCCATATTGGATCGGCTTGTTCATTAGAATTCAACATCTTCAATTGTCGAAAAAGCAAGGTATGCATTTCATACCGCTAACTAGGGAGACACGCTACCCGTGCTGCTATTTTGCTCTGTTTTGGTCGTCGGCAATTGAATCATTGGTGTATTTGATCCACTCACATATGGAAGAGCTCCATCCCATTTCTTGATGGTTTCATATTCAACGAGTTGACTGGATAAGGATTGTTGCAGCTCTTTATTGGCTTTAGCCTGACCTTCTGCTTCGATCAACAGTTTGTCTGCATTACCTTGCGCTTCCACGCGCTTGCGATCTGCTTCTTTCTTGGCGATCTCCAGTTCAGTCGTTTTACGTTCCAGTTCTTGAGAAGCTTCGACACGCTTATCGATTGCTTCCTGAGTCTTGGCATCAGGTTGAGGAACACCTACAGTAACGTTAGATACAATAAAGCCTAACTCCTTAACATCATCAGAGAAACGTTGTTGCACGTCTACGCCTGCTTCAGATGACTTTTCGCCATAAACATCAATGACTGTAAACTTGGAGATACCTTTACGGGCTGCGTCACGGAAACGTGTTTTGAGATATGTATCCTCGATTTCTTGAATGCTAATTGGCCCAAATGTATTAAAGATAGAAGATACCTTACTTGGTTCGACTTGGTAGTTATAAGCAAAATCGATGGTGATGTTCTTTCCATCAGAAGTAGCAATCTGAATGTCTCTGTATTCAACCGTTTGAATCCGGATCGGATATTTGGTCACTTTATCAAACGCTCCAACGAGCTTCCAGCCTTGACTCAATGTACTATCCTTTACGCCTCCATTGGGTGAATAGACAACCCCGACATATCCATTCGGAATTCGTGTTAAAAAGAAAGTCATCAGTACGACTCCCAAGATAATAACAAAGGCAACCGCGATCGCTCCTACCCTAAACGTCTTTGAATTTTTCATCACCATTCTCCTCTTGTTTGAATTTATTGTATTTCTTCAGAATTCTACTACCTATTTTATTGAATAGCGGGAACATTAATGACCATAGAATAAATGCTAGGATAAAAATTATAATAATTCCCCCAATAAATGGCATATTTGTCCTCCCTTCTTATGGATGTAACCCAAAGCACAATTTATAATTAGCAACTAATTATACCCTTCATTATATATACTTTGTAAATTTATATTTGGTTCCATGGATTTCCAGTACCACTTATATGCATGTCCTGCATAGCCTAAATATAAAATAAACCCCGGTAGCACATCTGCATTCAGCAGCGTACAGCCGGGGTTCATTATTACTATTATTTTTAGTAGTGTTACATTAGATATCTCAACTTACACTTATCTCGTAAAATCATGCTGCCCAATGGTCAGCAGTGTCGGTCTGCTCTTACTCCACTCAGACGTGGCAATTTTCGGATTGTAATAAAATAGCGCGCCATGCGTTGGGTCGGCACCATTGAGAGCTTGACGGGCAGCCTTGAACGAGGTTGCGGTTGGCTTCAGATTAAATTGACCATCGTCTACCGCTGTGAACTGACCTTTTTGGAAAATGACTTCGGAGATGGATGACGGAAACTCCCCCGATTGCACCCGGTTTAAGACAACTGCCCCTACAGCGACCTGTCCTTCAAAAGATTCCCCGCGTGCTTCCCCATGGATCAGCTTCGCTAGTTGACGCAGTGTTTCTCCTTCGGCTTTGACCTTTTGGTTCAGCCTGTTCAGCGTCACCGGACCTGCTACACCATCGGCACTTAATCCCTGCGCTTGCTGGAAATCGCGAACTGCACTCTGAGTGATCGAACCGTAATAACCTGTTACTCCAGCGTCAAAATATCCGAGCTCACTTAATTGCTCTTGCAGTTGTACCACGTGTTCACTGCGAATGCCCTGCTCCAGCTTCTGTGCTCCAGCCGAAGGCGCGGCAACGGTAAGTCCAAGTGTCATTGCACAGGCGCCAAGAAGCATACTGACTCGGCCTGCTCTTTTGTTCGTCTTTCTCCCCCTGCGATGGGTGACTTTACGACTCACGGTAATAGGTTCCATATCGTCTGCACTCGTGCGCAGATCATTCGGATCAGAATACCCATATATGATATTCATCCCTGCCTCTTCATCAACTCGCACCATTTCGTACACGCTATTCTGTTCACTCGTCATATGCATTTCGCTCATTGTATTCTTCTTATTCGTCATTTCCTTAACCCTCCATTTTTCTGAATCCAGTTATACGCTTCCCCCTGAATCCTCTCGGATGGACATCCCGAGTGTCATTATAGGATATCAAAAATTGCCCGTCTATCGGACCGATGGAGCATGAAAAAATGAGTCCTGTGCAGATCAAAAAGAGGCATGAGCCCATGGTCGTATCAGGGCCACACCTCTTCTTATATCAACCTTGTACCGCTTGTCCATCCACCATTTTCGTAGGCAAACAGACCCGCACAAAAGTTGCGCTAAAATTTTCTGAACATTACTCGGCGAGTTCCTGCCCTTTCGTTTCCCGACCCCAGAACAGCACAGCAGCTGCTCCAATGAGAATTGTCACGAAGAAAATGGTGAAAATCAGGCTGATTGGAACTGCCTTCTGAACAAGCATACCTACCATAAATGGTGCAAGTACGCCCCCGATCCGGCCTACCGATGTAGCTAGTCCAACGCCTGTGGAACGAACCGAAGTCGGATACAATTCAGGGCTGTATGCGTACAGTCCGCCCCAAGCTCCCAGGTTGAAGAACGATAAGCAGATTCCGGCGGCCAAAATGGTCGCTTCGGTTGTAGCCAGTCCAAAGGCAATCGCACTGAACGCAGTCAAAGTAAGGTACACGACAAGTACGAATTTGCGGCCAAAACGTTCAATGAAATACGCAGCAGTGAAGTAACCTGGCAACTGTGCGATCGTCATGATCAACACATACTGGAAACTTTTGACCAACGTAAAGCCTTTCGCCATCACAACCGAAGGCAACCACAAGAACATGCCATAATACGAGAAAATAACGGTAAACCACAAAATCCATAGCATTAATGTGGTGCGGCGATGCGGTGCGGACCACACCGTGGCAACCTTCTCGCGGAACGTGATTTTATGCAATTTCGTGTGATTCTTGTACCGCGGAGGATCTTGGATGGCACGGCGTAAATACAGCGCGTAGAACGCCGGAAGAGCTCCAATAGCAAATGCAATTCTCCATCCGTACTCTGGAATGACAAAGTTGGCAATCAGCGCCGATACAATCCAGCCCCCTGCCCAGAAGCTTTCCAATAATACAACGGCACGTCCACGTTCCGCTGTAGGCATCGATTCCGATACCAGCGTAGATGCTACGGGCAGCTCGCCGCCAAGACCGATCCCTGCAACGAGACGTAGTGCACACAAGACTGCAAAACCAGTAGCGAGTGCTGATAGACCGCTTGCAATCGTAAAGATCAGCAACGTCCACATCAGAATCGCTTTTCGTCCAAAACGGTCTGCAAGTGCACCTGCAAGCAGGGCACCCAGTGCCATCCCGATAGAGTTGATACTTGTCAGCACCCCGACTTGTCCGGGACTAAGACTCCACTCCTTCGCGAGTGCAGCTACGATAAAGGAGATCATGCCGACCTCCATCGCATCAAACAGCCAGCTCATGCCGGCACTGAACAGCAGCTTGCGCTGCTTGGGATTCCGCAACACTTCCAATTTACTCATCAGATTATAGCTCCCTTGATCTCTATGTAGTCATCCTGACACTAAACCATTATTATGCAGAATGAACCAGAAATCAATGCAAAATACGACGTGACGCCAATTTACAACGAATATAAAACGAACTCGATTTTGTAAAGGATCTCTCAGTCTTCTTCTCGCCCCTCAACCTTTAAGGGAACCAGCGGTCAGACCTGCGACGAAATAACGCTGAAGTAGCAAGAACAGCACAATCATCGGGATCGCTGTCACTAGAACACCAGTCAGCATCATCGGATAATTCGTCACGTACTCCCCGCGGAATTGCATCAGGGCAAGTGGCAAGGTCAGCTTGGACTTGCTGGTAAGCATAAGCATTGGAATGAGCAAGTCATTCCAGACCATCACCAGCAGGAACGTTGCCGTTGCCGCCAGTGAAGGTGCTGCCAGTGGCAGAGCAATTCGGGTGAAGAGTCTCCACTCGTTTGCGCCATCCATACTACCTGCTTCCAAAATTTCCGAATTCAACATACGCATAAAACCCGTCAGCATGAACACAGAAACGGGCATCAGCATGGCCGCCGACACGATAATCAAGCCCGTCAGACTGTCCGACCATCCGAGCGTACGTGTGAGGGAATAGATCGGCAACATGCTGACCTGGGACGGTACGATTAGGCCAGCAACAAAGAGTGCAAACACTATTTTGCCTACGTTGCCGCCCCAGCGTACAATGGCGTACGCAATCATGCTACTTAGCAACAGTTCAATCGCAACTGTGCCGAGCGTCACAATCATACTGTTCCCGAAGTATTGCCACATCGGCTGATTACGGAACAAACCCGTCACATTATCCCACGTAAACGGCTCCGGCCAGCTGAATGGACTGGTGAAGAAATTACTGCTTGTTTTGAACGAAGATACAAATACAAAGTACAATGGTACAAGAATCAGTAGCGCGTACACGAATAGGATCAGCCGATTGAACCATTTTAAAACCATACAAATTCCCCCCTTCCTCATCTTCTTAACCTACACTTATAACTACTCTCTGCATTCAACATTAGCATCAACTAGCTCGTATTTTTCGAACACAGCTCTCGATTCTCTACAATGGCTCTTTCACATACTCTTGTATACATTTTGACTTGCCATATCTCGCCGATAACGCTGACGAAAAGAAGCCATCGTTTATCCGTTAATAGCTCACCCGGTCGGCACGGAGCGCCTTGAACTGTAATAGCGTCAGCAACGCGAGCAACACCAGGAAGATCATCGAACCGGCAGAAGCCAGACCAAACGAATAGCTGCCAAAAGCCGTATGATAAATATATGTGGTCAAAATTTCAGTGGCGTAGTTTGGGCCTCCATCCGTCATCGTGAAAATAAGATCAAAGGCCTTGAACGACTGGATGGTCGTATAGGCTACCACAATCGTTGCCGAAGGAGCCAGCAGCGGCCAGGTCACGGTGCGGAATACCTGCCATTTGCTCCCGCCGTCCATACGTGCCGCTTCATACAGTTCTGCCGGAATGCCTTGCAGACCTGCGATGAACACAATCATCATCTGCCCTGCATGAGCCCAGACCTGCACCGCAGCGATAGAGAAGATCGCAATCTTCGGATCACCGATCCAGTTACGAGCAATACTGCTCATGCCCGCCTCGTTTAATCCGTAATTGATCAGTCCAATGGACGGGTCATACATGAAGGCCCAGATCAGACCAACCGATACCGACGACAGAATCGCCGGCAGGAAATACAGCGCCCGAAGTACCACTTTTGTCTTGGTATTGCGTACCAGAAGCAGGGCTAGAACGAGTGAAATAAAAGTTTGTGCGATGACAACGGTTAACATAAACTCCACGTTATTGCCGAAGGCTTTGCGAAATACGATGCTGCTGAGACTGTCCTTGTAATTATCCAGCCCTACAAATGCATACGACGGGGATACCCCGTCCCAATCCGTAAAGGAGTAGAACAGCCCCGTCAATGTAGGAAATACGAACAATCCAACGTACAGCAGCAATCCGGGTAACAGAAACAGGGATAGCTGAATACGGTTTTTCATCGTTTATTTCCCGATATGCTGATCAATGATCGCTTGTGCTTGCTGTGCGGCTTCTTCTGGAGAAGTACCGCTTAACACGGCCTGAATGGAGTTGGTTACCGCCTTCTGGTTGTCTCCATTCAGAATGGTAAACCGTGGCTGGAACACGGTCTTTTTGTTCGCCCATTCTCCTGCAACTTGAAGCTCTGCTGTATCATACTTCACGTCATTCACCGTTACATTTTGTCCTGTCTGGTTGGCGTATGCCCCAGCTACATCCGGTTTGCTCAGGAATTCAAGGAATTTCTTCGCTTCTTCCGGGTGTTTCGATTTACTGTTTACCGCAAGCATGAATGTGGTCGTATGCACTCCCTCATATTTCGCCTGGTCGGCACTTACCGTAATCGGTGCGAGCAACTTTTGCTCGAGATTCGGGTTTTGTTGTTTGTTCTGAGCAAGTTGATACGATCCACTTGCAAGCATCGCTGCTTTTTCCTGAATAAATAGTGCACCTGCTGCCGGGTCTTTCGTACCCAGTGCATCCTGCTGGAAGTATCCTTTATCGTTCAGTTCCTTGATTTGCGTCAACGTTTTCACCCAGAACTCATCTGTCAGTTTGGCTTCGCCCGCTTCAACTTTGGTAAAAATGTCGTCACTCGGTGCATTGTTCATCACCATCGTATTCATGAATTGACCCGGACCAATGTCCGCTCCGGCAAAGGCAATCGGAATAATGCCATTGTCTTTCAGTTTTTGGCACAGCGCCAGGAACCCTTCCCAATCTTTCGGTGGGGTCAGGCCGTACTTTTCAAACAGTTTAACGTTATAGATTGGATCGTTATATACAAGTTGGTACGGAATCGCATATTGTTTGCCATCATGCTGTCCAGCTTCAATCAGTTTCGGATTGTAAGCCGACAGGAAGGATGATCCCGTCAGATCCGTAAACAGTCCGGCTTTGCTGAACGCTTGGAACTGAGCACCAGGGAAAGATGCAAACACATCCCCTGTGGAGCCGTCGCTGATTTTGGATTGCACAGTGGATTGGTACTGATCCGATGGGAGCGTCTGCATCTCCACATGGATGTTCGGGTTTTCTTTTTCAAACGCGTCGATCGTCTTGTTAAATGCTTCAGAATCTTCGCCGCGCCAGTGCATGAAGCTGATGGTTACTTTACCTGAACCTGAGGAGCCGTTCTCTCCGGATGCCGCATTATTTCCACCGCCGCAAGCGGACAGCAGGATGGACATCACCAGCATACTGACAAGCGGCAGGATCATTTTTTTCGTTTTTTTCATGAAAGACGACCTCCTAAGTTAGCAGTAATAGAATGTTGTTTCTGTCTTGTTTTCCATTTCTCGCGGATGATGGGCATCACGGTCTTGCCGAAGATTTCGGCTTCTTCCAGATGCGGATAACCGGATAGAATAAATGTCGTCACGCCCAAGTCTCCGTATTCCATCAAACGTTCTGCCACCTGCTCCGCTGTACCCACGATGAGGATGGCTCCACCGGAACGCACCACCGACAAACCAGTCCACAGGTTCGGCCCAACGACAAACTGTTGCTTCTCGGACAGTTCCCGGAGCTCATTCTGTCTGCGCTGATTGGTGGCATCCGTTTCGGCGAATGCGGCTTTGGCCTTTTCAATCGCTTCCGGTGGTACTTTGCTGATAATATCCCATGCCGCTGCCCATGCCTCTTCTTCCGTATCCCGAATGAGCACCTGAGCACGCATACCGTAACGGAGCTGACGATCTTGACCCGTCTCCTCTTTTACCTGCTCTCGAATGACTTCGATCTCTTCAATCTGTTCCTGAATCCAGTCATGCGGCTCGCCCCACATCAGGAAGGTATCTGCATGTTCAACGGCCACTCGCTTGGCAATCGGTGAACTTCCTCCAAGATAGAATGGAGGGTATGGCTTCTGTACCGTCTCCGGCATGCCTACCGGGCCTTTGAAGTTGTAATATTGACCGTTGAATTCAGGATTTGGTTCGCTGGATGCATCTGCACCTGATTGTGCGCCACTTCCGGCGAATTCCGTCAGATTCAAGCCTGTCGACTGCGTCCACGAACGCTTCATGACTTCCATATACTCGCTTGCGCGAACATACCGTTCATCATGCGCATGTGCCAGCGGATCACCGAGTTCTTCCAGATCTCGAACCGAACTGCCTGTAACTACGTTAATCATGGCACGACCGCCAGAGAGCTGATCCAGTGCAGCACCCATACGAGCCGCGAGTACGGGTGTCACCAGACCCGGGCGAATCGCTACAAGGGGACGCAATGTCTTGGTGTGACTCATTACCGCCGAGCCGACCACCCATGCGTCCAGACAGGCTCCCCCTGTCGGAATGAGTACAAATTCGAATCCGGCCGTTTCCGCCGTCTGTGCCACCTGCACCAGATAATCCAGACTTGCTTCACGTTCCGGCTCTACACCTACATACTTCCCATCTCCAGCGGTGGGTAAAAACCATCCAAATTTCATCTCTTCCTGTTCGCTCATTCACGTCAGTCCCTTCTATGGATAATTGCTTTATAAAGTTCCACTCAAACACTTCGGTTACAGAAAACCTTTCGAGCACTCTTGTCCCCAGATTTCTTCTCATTCCCCTTTTATGGGGGAAATCCGGTGACAAAGGCGCACGCTTCGCTTCTTCAGGTCTTTTCTGCACCCTCCGTTGTCGTGTCATTTTGTAAATCAATTTAGCAACCATAATAATCACAAATGCCGATTAATTAACTTGGTTTAATAGGTATGGACATCATATCAATTGATTTGTCTGTGATCAATGTCATTTCGCGGCAATTTATTTTTGTCATTTTGTGGTCATTTTTCAAATTCAGGTTTACCTGATCTTGAATTTATATAAAACCCACCTGTATAATGGGTTATAAATGAATCTTTTAGATGATATCGACGATACTTATACAATAAAGAGGTGTTCCTGGTGACCGAGCTTGAGCGCATGAAGGAGGACCACCACGAGTTTTTGGATATTCTATTTTTCACTCCGTCTGAATTTGAGAAGGCCAGCGGTGCATGGCCGTTACGCATTGGCCATAACATTGCCAAAAGCAATTATCATATAGGTCCTCGAACTACGCCTTATCACTACTTGTTATTTGTGTTGGAGGGGGAAGGTACATTTATTCAGAACGGACAGCAGTATCCCTTGCGAGCGAAAGATGCCTTCTGTCTGTTTCCACATGTGACGCATGAGTACTGGACAGATCCCGACCATCCCCTTCAAAAAATATTTATTGCCTTTGACGGAGCATATGCCGCTGAACTGCTCTCCCGAATTGGCTTAAGTTCTGAGAGTCCGTACCGTTCAGGTGTACTCACGCCCGAAACAGCTAGCAACATGCGTTCATTTATGGAGGACGTTCGTAAACCGCGGGACAGTGCCAGTGATTTGGGGCGACTGATCCGGTTTCTCAGCCTTTTCGACCGCATTGCACGCTCTCCGGCGAACAAAGACTTGCAACCGGATGTAGCCACCCCCTGGCTTCAAAAAGGGAAAGAGTACATTGAACTTCATTTTGCAGGCGGCATTTCGGTGGAGGGTGTGTCTGCCCATGCAGGGGTGGATCGAACCCATTTTGCCAAACAGTTTCGTAAAGCCTACGGCTTGTCCCCTGTGCAATATATCCAGCAACTCAAAATGAAGCAAGCCAAACTCCTGCTTGTGCAGACCACGCTGAGTTTAACGGAGGTGGCTCATTCCGTGGGTTACCCGGACTTATTTTCGTTCTCCAAAGCCTTCAAAAAGCAAGTTGGTCTGCCTCCCAACCGCTACCGAACAACGACAACGGAACAGTAGAGTGATTAGATTAGTTGGTTAAGAGAACCGGCGCGCTAACGGAACACTTTCCTGTTCTCAAGCGCAAAAATAACCTGAATAAGGCAAGCCCCTTCACTATGCGAGTGATCGGGATTTGCCTTATTCAGTACGAAAAAATCTCATCTTTCACTTCCTAAAAACTTACTCCCAACATATGTAACTTATGTACCGGTTCTTACGTTAATTCTAATGAATATACCAAAGGAATATATCAAAGGAGTGGTTATCATGCGTATTTCCAAGTTTTTAGTGGTGACTGTGCTAACTCTTGCTATGACTGGCTTCAGTTCATCCGTAAATGCGGCTTCTCTCTCCGCTTCCGGCTCAACGGTAAACATCAAATCCGATGTGCTGGGTGAAAAATCATTTACAGGTCTGATTGTTAAAGGGCACACCTACGTCGATCTCGACGGATTCGTGAACTGCCTTCCGTTCCAGATTAATTCCAAAGCGTTATCCTTTCAATCCGAAACCAAAACGTTTAAGGTCCTCAATAAAGACTTTGCAATTCCTACCCCAGAATTACAGTTCAAGGTTGGAAGTGAAACGTTCCAGCACGATGGTGAGTCATTTCGGATGAATAGCCCTGTTCTTCTGATCCAAAATCGCATTTATTTTCCGCTAAAAGATGTCGTTTCGGTCTACGATATTCACGTTTCTTATGACTCGCAGACAAAAAAGGTACAAGTGAGTAAGGAGTAACTTACGTTGCACCTAATTCACAAAGATAGAACGTTACCAAAACGGAGAACGAGCGCACCAGTTGGGACGACTTTATCTAATCCGAGACTCCAGATGTATAGGATCATCGCTCGTATAACTGTACTGCTCAATGTGCCCGTCCTTAAAAAGACCGTAATGATACTTATCATTAGGCTGATCAGCGAATGTTACGGAAGCACCATATGGAGCCTCTGAGCTTGTGAAGGAATAATTACCCGTTATATCTATCATTTCCTCAGAAGAATATCGCTTTTGTTGAATTAAATAAGCCCTCACTTTCTCTTCAGCATCATTCATTTTGATCGGATTACCAAATAAACTGAAGTACACCCAACCTGATATCACCACAACTAACGCTAAAGTAGCAATCAAACTAACTTTCACTCTTTTCGACATAGAGAAACCTCCATTTCTACACTTTCACATTCTCTAAATAATATTAAAATCCCTTCTGAGCTACACACAGCAGGAACGAATACCTGCTGCTTTGCCCAGAAGGGATTATCAATTAAACGTTAAAGCTTGTGTTATTGTTTCTGATGTTGTGATTCTTCTTTCTTCTCCTCGGTCTTTCGCGCCAGCGGAATGCCGTTTTGCTTCGCATACCACGCCTCATAATGATGCACAGCCACACCTGCAAACGATGAATGCGAGGCACCGAGTTCAAACACCTTCTGCATCTCTTCGTCCATATTGCTGATGGGCTTGCGGAAAAAGGTCAAGTGATCTCCCTCGTGTGTATCCGCGAGTTCTGCTCCAATCCAGACTTTCTTGCCCAGATCATCCGCTTCAGCCAGCTCTTCCTTGGACAGATCGTACATCTGCTGCCCGCTATCCCGATAAGCCATAATAGCTACCGCATCGAAACGGGAGATGACCCAGCGACTGAACGTCTCCTTGCCTCCAGCAGACTGCCGGGCATCCAGCCAGAATGGAATCGCTGCACTCATATATAGTCCTGCTTCCTTTCCGGCTTCCGTCCAGACCTCCATATTGTTCTGCCACTCGGCAATGACACTGCTCTGCTCGTTCTCCCAGCGTTTTAACTGGTATGGCTCGACATCGAGCTGAATGCCTTCAAAGCGTTCATTCTTCGCAGAAGAAGAATTGTATGCCCGCACGCGTTCAATAAAAGCAAGTCCTTCTGCGCGTTTCTCGCGATAAGCCCAGTCGGCATGACCGTTCAGCGCGTGCACTTCGATCTCGGCATTGGTCGCAGCCGCAATGAACTTGCGATAAGCCGCATCAGGCACCTCATCCTGAACTTGCAGGAAAATGGTATCCACGCCCTGTTCCTTGGAGAACGCGATAATCTCAGGTGTCTGCTTCATAATGATCGACGTATCCCACAGCCAGGTTGCCTTGTGTTCCTCATGCGAAAACCATTTGAACAGCCAGGACAGGAGCAGCAGGCAGAACACCACAGCCACAATAGCCCATTTCGCCTTACCTGCCAACTTGCCCTGTATTCTCATCGGTCTCCTCAGACGAGAACCGCTTCACTTGGTGCAAACACAGGATGTTGTACCGAGTGACCGATCTTGTAAATATGTGAGTGATTGTACGTGCGGAATGCATTACGTGTATCCAGAATAGGTACACCCAGTTCCGCAATATCATAATAAGGCAAGTCGCTGTGGTTGGTGATCAGTACGATGCAATCATACGTTTTGAACTGCTCCAGGTTAAAGGCTTGGCTGTGCACGGTTTCGCCATGTTTGTCTTTGAATGATTCTGCATGCGGGTCGTAATAGTTAACGTTTGCGCCGCTTTCCTTGAACAGCTCGTATACTTCCAGTCCCGGTGATTCACGCAGATCGGCAATGTTCGGTTTGTACGACATGCCGAGCAGGAGAATGTTCGATTTACGAACAGACTTCGCGTATTCATTCAGGATTGTTGACGTTTTATTCAGTACATAGTACGGCATATTGTCATTGGTGGATTGCGCCAGTTCAATAAATTTGCTATAAAAACGGAATCCTTTGGCCTTCCACGACAGATACATCGGGTCGAGCGGGATGCAGTGTCCGCCAATACCCGGACCTGGATAGAATGGCATAAAGCCAAACGGTTTCGTCGCAGCCGCGTCAATAACCTCCCAAATATCGATGCCCATGCGATCACACATCATCGCCATTTCATTGACAAAGGCAATGTTGACACTGCGAAATGTGTTTTCCAGCAATTTGGACATTTCCGCTACTTTAGGTGAAGATACCGGAACTACAGTCTCTACATATTTGCTGTACAGCGCAGTGCCTAGTTTCAGACAAGCTTCCGTTGTA
The DNA here is from genome assembly GCF_057597225.1 of Paenibacillus sp. NN59. Classification (NCBI taxonomy): domain Bacteria; kingdom Bacillati; phylum Bacillota; class Bacilli; order Caryophanales; family Paenibacillaceae; genus Paenibacillus; species Paenibacillus sp. NN59. The sequence continues at coordinate 4,277,675 of NZ_CP199678.1, forward strand.
CCGCCGATGACCTTCGGTGTATTAAATGTGGTGAAACGACCGTTGGATGGGTCCACTCGCTCAGGTGAGAAGCACAGGAAATAGTCTTTGCCCGCCTCATGTCCGATTTTGTCCAGCTCCTGCTGGATCAACTCTTCCGTTGTACCTGGATACGTCGTACTTTCCAGTGTGATCAGCATACCTGGTTTCATATGCAGTTTAATCTGATCCACAACCGTCTCGATATAAGAGGTATCCGGGTCCTGGTTTTCGCTGAGCGGTGTCGGTACGCAAATACTCAGTGCGTCAATGACACGCAACATGCTGTAGTCTGTTGTTGGCTGAAAGCGACCGCTTTGCATTACTTTTTTCAATTCGTCGGACGAAATATCGTGAATATAGGAATCTCCATTGTAGATGCTGTCGACTTTGGAAGCATCCAGGTCGATACCAATGACGGTAAATCCTTGGTTGACCATCTCCACCGCAAGGGGAAGGCCGACGTAACCGAGGCCGACAACGCCCAGTACCGCTTCTTTATTTTCGATCGCGTTCAGTAAAGTGTGAAATTGTTGATTCTCCATGATATTCCCTCCGCGCAATATATTTGATTGTTTATATGATCTGAACTAATTACACGGACACTCCGATGACAGAATAAACTTCCCATCGCTGTTATCCCCAGATTTTTTGATTCCCTTTTGTTAAAGGGAAAATCCGGTGATAAAGGCGACCGCTTCGCTTTTTCAGTTTTTTTCTGTCCTCTCCGTTAATGTGTAAATAAACTAGTCCAAATCATATAGATGTGGTTGTAACTGTAATCGTTGTGACTCTAATCTACTTATCTTCTAGTGCAGGCAACGTCTGATCCGGGCGTCCAGCTCCACAGGAGAGAAAGGCTTGGTCATATAATCGTCTACACCGCTACTGAAACATTGGCTGATCGTCTGCTCCACCCGCTGTTCGGTCAATACGACGATTTTAGGCGGTTGCTCCATCTCCAGCTTCTGGATATGGTGAATGAATGGAAGCCCATCGATGCCATACAGATTCAGCTCGGTCAGCACGAGGTCAGGGGTCACTTTCTCGATCAGGTCGAGTGCAGCGAGTCCATCCACTGCTTCATAGGTTTCATATCCCTGCATTTTCAAACGCAGCTGCAAAAATTCTCGAACCGTCGGATCATTATCCACGATCAGAATCCGTTCGGGGGCATCCGCCGTATGTTCCAGCGTATAGATATGAATTTCCGATGAATCCACAAGCTTCGAAGATTCGGCCATATGCTGAATCGTTGCCTTTGAAGGGCGCTCCTCCGGCGGGAAACTGGCCAGTGTGATCTGCGGATCAGCACCAGGAGCACTCTCTTGCAACTCATGCTTGATACGAAGTCCTTCATAATGAACTTCATCGAGCGTAAGCCCTGGAAGCAGCACAGCAATTGCCTGTGTATGACTATCCTGCCATACCTGGAACGACGTATATCCCGCCTGCTCCAGATGTGTCCTGACCTGCTGCTCCGGCTGAACCTGACCTGCACAGTGAATGAACATTAAACCACAAGCTTCGGCACCCGTTTCCTTCAATCCCTGTTCTACATTGCGGTACACATTAACGGCAGCCTCACGCTGCAATGTCGCCGTATTTGGCATGTTCTTTTCCACCCTTCTATACTATTGTTACTGTATTACTTAAGCCGCTTTGCTCGCGTCCTTGGATTCCTCAGACCAGCTTTGGCGTGTCATCGTGCCCCAGGAATTGTTGTTTTGCAAAAACTGAATGTGTCCCTGCAATCTCCACAGCACGCCGAGTTGATGATATCCCACAAATTTCAGGGCGGAGTAGACCAGCATTTTGACCAGATCGGACAGCTTGTTATACCGTTTAAACGCAATTTCCTCCAGAATCAACGCCCCTACACTCAGCAGATATCCACTCACAAAGTTCAGCAAGCCAAACAAAACGAGGATCGGCCACTGGGTCATGTCCAGAAGCACATATCCAGCCAGAGCGATCAGTCCGGTAATGCGGAAATACGGATTCAGTGCTTCGAAAATAACGTTATATGGCATGGTGATTAACCCCATAACCTTATATTTCGGATTAAACAGCATGCCGCGATTTTCCAGCATGTTTTTCAGATTCCCGCGGCCCCAGCGTTTGCGTTGGCTAGACAAAATGCGGTACGAATCCGGCGCTTGTGTCCAGCACACCGCTTCAGGACAGAAAGCGACGCGGTATTTGAGTTTATTTTCCAGCATATAGCGGTGAAGCTTGATAATAATGTTCATGTCCTCACCTGGATAACCGTCGCGGTATCCACCTACGGCGATAACAGCATCCTTACGGAACATGCCGAATGCGCCAGAGACGATGATCAGACCGTTCATGTGACTCCAGCCAATTCGTCCGCCGAGGAAAGCTTTCAAATACTCAATAGATTGGAACATCGGCCAAATCTTACGCGGCAAGGATACGTCCTGAACCGCACCGTTTTCGATTTTGCAGCCGTTGGCAATCCGGACATCCCCACCAATCGCGACAGTCTCTTCCGGATTCTCCATATACATGCGTGCCATGCGGATCAAAGCATCTTTCTCCAGAAGTGAATCGGCATCGATGGAAGAGATCAGCGGATAATGGGACAAATTAATCCCTGCGTTGAGGGAGTCGGCCTTACCGCCATTCTCCTTGTCGATGACATACAGATCCGGGAAGTCCGGGTTATGATAGATGCCGCGAATCTTCTGACAGGAGATTTTTCCGCGAATTTGCGTATTCGGCACCGGCTTCAGCCGGTATTCTTCCAGCAACACCTTCAAAGTGGAGTCGTTCGAACCATCATTAATGACAATGACTTCATACGTTGGATAGTTCAGTGTCATGAGGCAGTTTACATTTTCAATAATCGTCAGTTCCTCGTTGTACGCTGGCACCAGCAGGGATACCGAAGGAACCAGTTCCGAGCCGGATAACGTGTTGTACTTGGAGTAATGTGACCTCCGGAAGATCGTCCAGATGTTACGAAATGATAAGGCCAGTATGGAAAAATAAAGCGTATTAACAAACACCACATAATAGATGGCGACCATACCGTAGATTAGCAATAAATCTCTAAGCAGTGTAATCCCCTCCTACTGTTGCAACGCCTGTGCGTTTCTTGGTTGTACGGTTTTCGCCGCGCACCGGGCCAAAATAACGTTCGTACAGCAGTCTTTTTTTGTTATGTGCAATCATCTGCTCTACCGCCTTGTGGTCGGTTCCCGAATGCTGCATCGTGCTCTCGATCTGCTGCATGGCAATCTCGCGCTCTGCACCCGTTCCTTGCACTGCTGCCTGACACAAAGCTTCGAATCCCGGTTCGCCCAGCTTACTCAAACTTTCCGCGCTGTTATAGCGAACTCTCCAGTCTTCATCGCGAAGTGCCTTGCGCAGCAACGGGATGCTGCCTGATGCATGCTTCAAACCAAGTGCCTGTACCACTTCCGCCCGAACTTCCGGATCGGTGTCCTGGATCAGCTTCAGAATCGTCTCATCCTTAAGTGCTGGACTTGCACTGAGATACAGCTTCACTGCTTCGGCACGAACATCCTCATGCTCTGCTCCGACGAGTCTGTGGAGTGCAGGCATTACTTCCGGCACCGCTTGTCCCCACATCGCCACAAGTCCTACTTTGACAAAATCAGGGTTGCGATCCTCAAGCAATTCGATCAACACACGACTCGTATCCAGGTTTGCTTCCAATAAGATGTCCGCTGCCAGATGATGAATCGATTTTCCTTTCGTTAAAAGCAGTGTAAGCATGTCTTTCAACTCGCCATGCCGGGTTGTACATCTCGCAATCGAACGTCCAATCATGATAGCCATCGGACCCGGCTTCTCATCCTTGAGAAGCTCCATTAAACCTGGAACTGCTTCGGGACAGCGCATGCCTCCGAGACGATATGCTGCATCAATCTGACGTCCGTAACGCAGACGGCCCAGCTCTTTCAGATCGTGTTCGACGAATCCGGCCTCGCGGCACAGTTCGATCAGCTTGTCACGATACTCTCCCTTGAACTGGTCAATCCATTCAATCAGCTTGTCCTGAATAACCCGTCTTTCTAGTGGAGCAAGCTTGCCTGGCGGCAGCTTGAGTGGGCTGTTCTCCGTCAATGCGGTCTGCAGATACGTGAAGTAGTCTCGTTGCTTCATTTCATACAAAGCGGTTTTGCGTCGTTTGCCGTTGTGGGACATTTTCATGGCAAACAGAACGATGACGCCTACAATCACAAGTGCAATGCAGGCGATCAAAAACCAATAGGCCAAAGCTAAACTCTGGAACATGTGAAAAAGTCCTCCTTTTATACTCGCTTATGATGTTCTATGCTGATTTATTCGATCTGAAAACTAGGCATTTTTTCATAGCTCTGCCGCATTTTCTCATAGCTTAACTTAAGTCTTTCGCTATATTCGACCTGCTCCCAAGGTTTCCAGCTGTAGACGGGTAAAGTTTTCAAATCCAGCGTTGATTGCTCGCCCCCAGGCCAGGATACCTGTTTCGTGGAACGATCCGTCAGCCATGGAACCAGCGTGATACCTTCAACGCTAGTTGTAGAAAACTCCCGACCGTTTTTCAGTGGTCCGTATTCGATGGCCTGCAAGGAGCTCGGATCACCGAAACCAAGCAGCATCCAAGGAATTCGCATTTCCACCTGATTGCCGTTATACTGCCAAGCTGTTAACGAATCGCTGTCTGCCTGTCCTGAAGCTGTCGTACCTCTCTTTAACGTTCCCACGTTCTCCGCCATGAATGGATGCGCTGAACGTGTATCTGGCGGGGTCATCTTCAGACTGACAGCCAGTTCCCACGGATGGAACGGATCAGCTGACTTCAATTGCTCGTCTGGGATCATGTTATATCCGTCCTTGCCATACAGACGCTGATTGAAATCATAGTCCTTCGCAATCTGTACCTGGGACTCGTTATCCTTGCCTAGTGTAATGACCGTTTCCAGTCCATCACTTAGAGTTTTGCCTGGCAACATGTTGCTTGGTTGACTGCCGCCGGTAAGGGTATCTGTTCCAATGCGAAGTACAGTTTTCTCCGGGTCAAATGGCTGATCCAGCGTCAAGCCCACATACAGATAAGCTTCATCATGGGTCACTTTCATCTCCTGAATACCATTCACCTGTCCCTGCCAGACCGTAACTTCTTCATCTTTCAGCTTATCCCAGTCATCCAGCTTGCCATCAATGGTCAGCTGTTCCTGTTTCCCTGGGTCCATGGCCAGCAAACCAAACATCTTTTCGTTGGTTAACACGTTTAGCCAGTACGCCCGGCGATCTGCCGGAATTTCCAGCGGCATCGTGTTCCAGGTCTTTTTGAACCACTCATCCTGCCACATGAACAGAATCGCTCCTGCATAGCCTTCATCATAGATATCCTGCGTAAGCGAAGCATCGATGTCTCCCTGCTGTACCTCGTTATGCCCGCCTTGATTTCGACCACCCATGCCCAGATGAGAAATACCAAGTGAGGACGGCACACCATACTCTGTAATCATTACAGGCATATCGGAAAACTCGGCTTTTAGCTTTTGCAGATAGCTTTTGTACGTGTTGTACTCGCCCTTTTCATCCTTGATGGTTTGCAGTGTCTTATCAATGTGGAACAGATCCGGGTAATACGGGTACACGTGGTAGGCAGCAAAATAACCTCCATCCCATGCTTCCGGCTTAATATGCCGTGCATCCACACTGACGAGATCCTCTTCATAGAGCGGCTCGCCTGGATGATCCAGCACATCGGTTGTAACCCAGTTGGTAAACGTCATCGGATGTTCCCATCCATACTTTTTCTCCTGAACCGCCGTGTAGTCCAGCAACTCTGCTAACCAATTTTCAAACGGTGATGCTTCTGCACTACCGGAAAAGTGAACCCCTTTGTACTGCGGCACATCCGCATGCACCTTATTGGTGTTGTCCACCATCCCCGGGTCCCACTCGGTACCTACATGCCAAGCCATCAAGTATTTTCCGGCATTGGTTCTGTACTTGCCGCTGGACTCTCCGTTCTTGGCAGGAATGTCTGCATCACCGTACACGGCAGATACGGCCTTTTCTATTTCCTGCTTGAACCTCTGTTCAATATGATCGGCATAGGCATCCTGCTTCTCAATCAATTCCTCCTCAGGTGACCATATGCCCTGTATAAAATATAACGGTTGCTCCCGGCCACGATTATAATCGACCAGTGCGGAGTAAAAAATCGGCTGGTGGACGGTATAGACCCTGATCACATTCGCGCCCAAATCCTGAATCTGCTCGAACCAGCGCAGGTAATCCTCCTCGGTGAGCGGGAACTCTCCCGGGTAATGTCCCGGCGAAGTCGCCCCCAGGTTCACCCCTTTAACGAACATTTCCTTCCACGTTCCATCCGGCCCGTATTGCATGAACCGGTCTCCATCGGTCTTGAATTTCATTTCCGTGCCGTTCTCCGCTGTATACGTAACAAGCTTTGGCTGCATGTAATGCCATCCGGCAAGTATTCCGCCAGTCACCACCAATGCGCCTGTCAAAGCTGTCAGTAACCAGCGTCTTCGTCGTTGTCTGCTCATGACTTCTGATTGCTCACCTCTCTAGTATGCATCCTGCTTCCCCATAGATCAGGTTCATGCACTGCACAAACCCATGCAGGAAACATACGATCATTCCGCTTCGGATGTCCGCTTGGTAGAGATGTCAGCGGTGTAGTTCTCACTATAGCGCTAAGCCTCTGCATTGTAACTAGGCTGATGGAAGCAAACATGATATGGAACGTTCTGCCCATACTCAGCCCGTTGAGCCACCCGCCAGCACTCCAAGGCAACAATTCCGTTTGCGGTCTTTTTACATTCGTGATCTGCCGAAAAGCACAGATGAATGCCCTGCTTATCCTGCACATCTTCACGTAATATTGTTATGTGCAACGCGGATACAGGCACTCTTCCCCCGAAAAACATATACCCCATTAAACGCGAGTAACATTTTAAAGTTTCGCGTTTTTTACAGTATTAACCATAAAGATTACAAAATTGATACTATAGTCTGATAACGCATCACTGAAAATCCGCGTCCTATCAAGGTTTTCTGAAAAGTACTGAAAATGAAAAAAGGACATCAGTCCCCCTATCTAGGACTCTGTCCATGAACGACACTTTTACAAAAATCAAAATGAACTACCAGTCATCACCCGTAGGTCACAGATATCTCACATTAAATGTAAAAAGACACATCTTATTTCCTATTTCAGACCTCTGATCTGTCGATCGTATAATTGTGTCCAATTTGCAAAATAATTCCGGTTGCCGCATTTTGAATTGTCCTTTATGCTTATAAAACAAGAACACTTGTTCCATACTGTAAATAAACTGTAAATGAACAGCTCTCTGCAAGGATCAGACGACAGGAGCAACATCAAGAATTGCAGATAAGGAGAGGAAACATCATGCCCCGCCAAGACAGACGTGTCATCATGCTGGCAGACTGCCAGTCATTTTACGCCAGTGTGGAGAAGTCTGCACATCCCGAGTACAAGGATCGCCCCCTCGTTGTAGCTGGTGACCCGGCGAGGCGCTCAGGTATCATTCTGGCGGCGTGTCCTCTCGCCAAGTCCTACGGTATTACAACCGCAGAACGACTGGGAGAGGCGCTTGCCAAATGTCCAGATGTTGTCGTTATTCGCCCAAGAATGGCCGAATACATCCGCGTATCCCTTCATATTACACGTATTCTTCAGTCCTATACCGATCTGGTGGAACCCTACAGCATTGACGAGCAATTTCTCGATGTCACGGGAAGCCTCGATCTGTTCGGCAGTCCCGAAACAATTGCACGCAGCATTCAGTCCAAAGTGATGGATGAAACTGGCGTTTACATTCGCATCGGCATCAGCGATACCAAAGTCGTCAGCAAAATGGCCTGTGACCTGTATGCCAAAAAAGTCCCAGGAGGCATCTATACGCTGCCAAGGAAGGATATGCCCTCCACGATCTGGGAAAAACCTGTACGCGATATGTTCATGGTTGGTTCACGCATGGCACAGCATCTCTACAAAATGGGCGTTCATACGATTGGTGATTTGGCGAATACACCGCTATCCCGGCTCAAGGAGCGGTGGGGTGTAAATGGTGAAGTGTTATGGCGTATCGCCCGTGGTATAGATGATTCTCCGGTAAAACCCGGAACATACACACACCAGCAGCAGGGGATCGGACATCAGATGACGCTACCACGGGATTACGAGACTTGGGAAGAGATTAAGGTTGTGTTGCTGGAGCTCGCGGAACTAGTCAGCCGACGTTCCCGGGACAAATCACTCATGGGGCATGTCGTTTCGGTCGGGTGTCGCGGACAGGATTACGACCGGCCAACCGGTTTTTCCCGTCAGATGAAGGTGAATGAACCGACCAACATCACAGATGAAGTATATGATGCGGCGGCAGCTCTGTTTCTGCGCCATTGGGACGGATTACCCATAAGACGCATCCATGTGTCGCTGAGCGGACTTGTACCCGATTCAGAAGTACAACTGTCCTGGTTTGACGACCGCGAACGCAAGAGAGAACTGGAGCGAGCCACGGATGATATCAAGCGCAAGTTCGGAGATACCGCCATCATGCGTGCCTCATCCCTGTGCTCATCCGCTCAGGCGCAAGATCGTTCTCATAAAATTGGAGGTCACTATAGATGAGTAAAAAATTGCAACAAAACGGACTTTTTGAATCCTCACGCATGATGCTTCCCGAACATCGGGAAGCCTATATTCTTCATCAGGAGCAGCTTGCCCCCCGCACGCGTCCCTCCCTGGATGCCCAGGCCGCAGATGAAATGTCCCGTTTGCTGAGCAACTCCATGGTACTTGGCGACCGCGTTACGATCACGCTGTTCCACGAGCATGATGACATTTCTTATACCGGACGTGTGCTCCGATTGGATCGCCCCGCCCGTACACTCAGACTGCTAACCGATGACGGGAATCGGGATCTTCAGATGAATCTCATTACAGGTGTGACCCCAGCAGGTGAATGGATGGATGAATAAACATGTGAGTGATGTAGCAAAATGAGCATTTGTTCACATATAGACATAGTGGGAACCCATTGATAGATGTAGCAGCTTCACGTTGTGCAGGACCGTATCCCTACGATATTCTATGGTAATAAAAAAGCAGCCGACAAACGATATCCGTACATCCGCCTCGTTCAAAAGAAGCACAATGTTCGAAATCTGATTCATCCACTGCATATAAGGGTAACTATTACGTTGCTTTTTTAATATTAGAAGAAACTCCAGTCGAACTCCTTGGACAGACGCTCAAGCAGATGAACGCCAGCGAGGCTGTTGCCTTTGCGATTAAGTGCCGGGCCAACCACACCGATGCCGAATTGTCCCGGAACAAGCGTCAGTATTCCACCAGAAACACCGCTTTTGGCGGGCAAACCAACCTCGATGGCAAATTCACCAGAAGCATTGTACATCCCGCAGGTAGTCATAAAGGTCTTGGCGATCTGCACATAACGACGGGGAATGAGTTCTTCGCCGGTAATCGGATCGGTTCCATCATGAGCGAGAACAAGCGCCATGCGAGCTAGATCAGCACAGGTGACTTCAATAGAACAATGACGGAAATAAACAGCCAGCACATCTTCCACATCATCTTTGATCACACCGTTATGTTTGAGGAAATAGGCGAGAGAGCGGTTCAGATGGCCACTTTCCGATTCGGAGCGAAAAACGTCTTCGTTATAACCCAATCGTTCATTATTCGCTAACTTGCGGAAAAATTCGAGAATACGGCGGGACTTCTCTTCCTTACAGTCCCCACCAACAAGAGAGGATACGGTGATCGCACCCGCATTAATGAGAGGATTAAACGGAATACCTGGTTCAACCAGTTCCAGCTTGATCATGGAGTCGTAATCATCACCCGTTGGTTCTTTTCCTACATTAAAGAAGACCGCCTCTTCCCCGTGATCCATCAGGGCCAGAATGAGGGTGAACACTTTGGAGATACTTTGCATCGTAAAAGGAACTCCGCAATCGCCGGCAGACACATGGTTACCTTCCGCGTCCATGATATGTATTCCCAGATCGTCCTGAGATGCTTTGACCAGTTCCGGAATATAGGAAGCTACTTTCCCCTGTCCCGTATGCAGGCGGCTGGTCTCCAGCCACTCGGGCAACAGAGCATTCAGTCGTTCCATCGTTGAATCACTCATATGTCATCTCCTCCACGTTTATCTATAGAAGTATCTTACACGAGATACTAGTCCTGCAATACAACGGAGCGCTGTACTCAGGCAAGACACCTTATACTCCATATTCTATCCTATGCATTACCCTGTGGTACGTGAAGTTACACGAATTTCTACCGGGAAAACAAAAAAGCTGCTAGAGTAACAGCTTTTTTGGGGACTTTGTTCTATTCTCTGAATCAGGTCGTTCATGGATTACGATGGGGACTGTTCCTTCATTTTTCCTAATTCCATGAATCATATTTCAGTCTTGTTCCCTCGCTGGATAACAAAATCTTCCGCTCTTTCAGCCATAAGCTCCGAATCAATATTGCTAATGCCAATTCTGGCAAGTTTGTGCACGACCTGACTCGCGGATTGTGCATTTTCAATAATGATGTTTACGGCTTCATCAGCATCATCGACAACGCGAATATAACGTTTGAATTCCTCTTCTGTCATATTTTTCGTACCGACAAAAAGTTGATAAAGCAAACCCATCACTGGCATGTGCAGCCTTTTATCAGGGGTCTCTGAATTTGTCCAGAACTGGCTGTCAAGAAACAGCATTGAAGTAATTGGAGCCTTATTATACGCGTCATTCTCACGGTAATAGACTTGAGCGGCGTCCTGGAACACCTCCTGGATTGTGCCTCCGCGCCCCTCCGAAAAAATGATACCGCATGAAGCGAGTGTAAGAAGTACATCTTCCCGTATGCTGTTGAGGAAGTATTTCGCAACGTGGGTAGCAAACGGAGTAAAAGGCTCGTGGCCATAATGCCAGGTCGGCAGTGCCAAACTGCAATTGAGTGGGCTGAGTTGATCCTTGAGTCCATTTGCTATTTCCCATGTGGGAAGCATCCATTTATGGAGTTTGCTTAACAGTTCTTCATTAAAGGTCTGTCCATCTTTACCGATAATATCGCTCATGTTTTGCGGGAATTCAGCGAACGGTTCCTCTGCCAAACGATTTATTGCAGATTCAAGGCAGTCTGCAGACCGTCCAGCGTGAAGAGCACCAAGATGTGTTGCTTCCATACAACCAGGTCCACCACCGCTAACGACAATAAAGCCAGATTCTGATAGCTTCTGGGCAATTCGTGCTACTTTACGATAGGTTTCGCTTCCACGTTTCTCCCGATGTCCTCCCATGATTGCAACAGGACGACGGCCTGCCTGTAACTCCGTTGCCAGAAATCCGTTCATTTCACGTACAACGGATGTATCATGTACAGCCTCCATCATCGCAGCATAAGGATCTGAGACGGTTGTACCTCCTTGTTGATGAAAATATGTTAAACACCGGAAATCTGGCGTGACTAATAGACTCCGTGCATCATCCACATTAAAACCCTTAAGCAACTCAAAGGGAGAATAAAGCTTATCATGAATAGGGTTAAACGGAGGATGCGTAATCCATTCCAATGACTTTATCATATGCTCTCCTTTTACATGTAATTTAGGGCCATTCTCTATCTAATATAGATTGCACAGAAAAAAGCCGCTTTATAAGCGGCTGCAGCATGTTTAAGCATATACTTTCATGTGTATCTAACGTCTTTATCTGTTAGGACGCAGATTCAACTCCAGAATCTCCCCAGGCAAACCGTCGTAATCTCCCACCCATGTTGATTCAAAGTTCTGTCTAAGCAAAATCTGACGGGATGCCGCATTGGAAGGATCAATAACGGCATATAGAACCTCAATGCCTGCAGCCTGAGCCTGAATAATCAGGCGGGACGCGATAGCTGTACCCTGACCTTTGCCCCAATGCTCCGGTAGAATCATATACCCCATCTCTGCCCGGCTTGGGTTATCTTCATCCAGAATCAATTTGGCGTAGGCCACACCCGCATCATCCTGCGTGGTCACTCGATAGTGCCCGCATAAAGAACGAAGGTTATAATCTAGCATGGAATCGAACTGTGTTCTCGCTTCCGGCTCCGGGATCGCCCGCTCGGTAATCTGCTTCATGACGTCCTCATTGGAAACGAGTGCATAATAATGTTCAAAGTCCGGTTCTGTGTATTTTACAAAGTTCATGAATATGCCTCCTCAGGATAGATCATTTCAATGTCATCGTGTCGCATACCGTATATATCATTTTATAGCGCGTCATCGAGTACAGTTTTGCTTTGATTCACCTAAAGTATAACAGAAGCAAAGGTAGCAATGCACATCTTGGGATGTACGTCAGCGTGGTTATGTCGCTCTTGCACTTGGCAACAAGGCTTTTGGGATTTGTGAAGCTTTTGAAAAAGGTAAAAACGGCCTCATCTGAGACCGCTTGCCATTAATCTAATCTAACTTTTGGTATTCGTTCTTAGCCCAATGCCGTGTCCAATCACTAGGTCTCTGTGATGTTGTGATACGTATATATGGATCTGTACAACGATATAACTACAACTTAGCTTGCCCGCGATGACGGGTTGAACTGCATCTGTTTATTATGGGAATCACGTGCCCGCAGGCTTGTACCTGGAGGTGTGATGATCAGTGCCATCAGCAGTGATACCGCACAGAGTACCGCAATGACGATAAAGGTAAGATGGAAACCACCCAGCAACGCGCTGATAAATGATCCGGCCAGAGCACCGAATCCGAACCCTTGATAAATGACGCCGTAGTTTTTGCTCTGGTTTTTCAACCCGAAGTAATCGGCCACAATAGCTGGGAACACGGTAATGTTACCCCCAAAGCAGAAGGCAATCGCTGCCACACAAGCGAAGAAGATTCCAAAGTTCAGCGGCACCAGACTCAGCGTCATAACAGCCACGGCTGTTACGAGCAACGCTCCGGCGATGACTTTCATCCGTCCTACTTTATCCGACAAGGCTCCCAGAATTATACGACCCGCTGTGTTAAAAATAGCGACCATGGCCACCGCATTCGCTGCCGTTGCCACGTTAAGACCTGCGAGCTGTACGCCAATATCTTTGACAATGCCGATCAGGTACAGACCGCTCATACATGCTGTGAAGAAAATACCGAAAAGCATATACGCCTCTTTTGTGCGAAGCATTTCTTTAACTGTATATTCATGATGGACTTCTGAAGGTTCACTGACCGCGCCCTCTTTGGCATTCACCGGAGACTGTTCACGAACCACCGCTTCACGGATCAGGAATGATCCGGCAACAACCAGTACAAGAACGATTATCCCCCAGTACATAAAGGCTTGCGCTGGGCCAACCGCACTAATCAGGGCGGAGTTCACATATTTGAACAATAGACTACCGGTACCAAAAGCACCTACCGAAATACCCGAGATCAGACCTTTACGTTCAGGGAACCACTTGATCAGATTGGATAGAGAAGTGATATATGCTGTGCCGTCCGCAAAACCAACCACAAACCCAGCCAGCAGATACAGCAGCGTTAACGAGCTCACCTGAGAACTTAGAATAAGTCCAAGCCCGAGTACCACCCCGGCTACACGGATCAAACGCCGAAGCCCCCAGCGCTCTTGCAATCGGCCCGCAAACAAGGTAGCAAATGCCAAAGCAAAACTCGTTATCGAAAAAGTTATCGCGACCGAGCTGACGTCCCATCCGAAACGATCAGACAGCGGTTGATTAAATAAACTCCAAGTGTAAATGGTGCCGAGTCCCATTTGTACAATAATTGTACCCAGTACAATAAGCCAGCGGTTCATGGATAAAGATGATGTCGTGGTTGAATTCAATGCTGATGAAGCGGATGAAATAGCTGCTTTCATCGTAATCTCCCCTTTGCCGATGTCTGTGACATGTTGAACATTCTCTGTACCATTCAAACATACTTGAATGCGTTCACAAGACCATCATATATGAAAGGGGATTCATCGAGCCGTTCTGAGCATGAGTTGCATCAAATACGGAATGAAATGCCGTTATATGCGCATGAGTTGCCTGAATTCTTTGACTTTGCCACGACTGACGGGCACTTCGGCTTCCAGATCGCGCAAACGAAGCAGATACGTATTGTTAAACCAAGGCACGATCTCACGAATTTGGACAAGATTCACGAGGTAGGAACGATGGCAACGGAAGAAGGCATCCTGCGGCAAGCGACTGTGAAAATCGGAAATGCTGACCGGCATCGTGAACTCTCCATTTTTGGTATACACCTTAGTGACCTTCTCCTGAGCCTCCGCATAATAGATGTCCGCCGAATCGGTGACAATGATATTGTCATTGCGCAGCAAATTGACCCGTGTTCCTGTCAGATGATCCGCCGCCTGTGATGGAGAATTAGTAGATATCGGTCGCTGCTCCAGTCCTTGATGTGCCTGCCGTACGCCAGAGCGAACCTGATCTTCTCTTGTGTCATGTCCTCGCTGAGCCCCATGATCATTTGCTGACGAATGTTCCTCTGCGCGCCGATATGCCCGGTTCTCCCCCTGCATTAGGCTATCGATGTTCTCCGTTTGCTCCTGATCGCGTTTGAAGGTCAGCTCCAACTTGTGCAACATGGCTGCGATCCGCTTCTCGTCATAAGGCTTCAAAATATAATCAAAGGCTTCCAGTTCAAAAGCCTCAGCCGCATGCTCCTTATAGGCTGTCGTAAATACGATGTAAGGTTTACGTGCAAACTTGCCAATATGATGTGCCAGCATCATACCGTCCAGCGAAGGAATGTTAATATCGAGAAATAGTACATCCACTTCCTGCTCCTGCAAAAATTTAAGCACATCCAGGCCATCTTCCAGACAATCCACAACATCAATCTGGCTATGTTCGTGAATGAGATAACTCAATTCTTCACTTGCCGGAATTTCATCCTCCACAACTAAGGCTCTCATCCTTCTTTTGTCTACCCCATTCAACATGCCTTCATCTAACGCTTTCATCGCTTCATCATCACCTTGATATGACATCTCCTTTGGGTACATCAAATAAAATCTCGGTCCCTTGCTCTAACCTTCTAATCGTTAGGCCTTGTCCATAAATCAACTTCACACGCCGATGCACATTATATAGCCCGATTTGGTTGCCCGGCATGCGATCATGGTAGACTTTTTCAATAATATCCCCACTGATGCCTGCCCCGGTATCACTCACGCTAATACGCACAAAATCAGAATGATCCTGTACCTGAATCCGCACGGTTCCAGGGCCTTTAACCTTCAGAATCCCATGTATAATCGCGTTTTCTACGAGAGGCTGAATGACCAGGCTTGGAATATGCACTGCCACTTCATCAATCTCGTAGATAACCGTGAGTCTGCTGCCAAAACGCGCTTTTTCAATCTCCACATAATTACGGACTTGCTCCAGCTCTTTATGAATATCAATTAACTCATCCGACAGCTCCAAGTTGTAACGCATGTAACCCGAGAGGTTAACAATAAGTTCCCGCGCACGATCCGGCTTGGTGCGTATGGACGAAGCGATAGCGTTCAGCGCATTGAACAAAAAATGAGGATGAATCGTTGTCTGTAATGCGCGTAATTCCGCTTTGTTCGCCGCAGCCTTAATCTCCTCTACCCGCGAAACCTCCATCTGTGTGGAGATAATCTGAGAAAGTCCCACAGCCATCGTTTGCAGTGGATACGTAATTTTGTAGGCTTTACGATAATAGATTTTAAGCGCGCCCGTCACATCGCCCCGTTCTTTCAGGGGAATGATCAGCAACGAGTGGATATCCGGGGTTTTCTCATCTGTTACATCGTTACTGATCGTAATTTCCCCGCTGGAAATCGTCTTCTTGGTCATTTCACTAATAATCTCATTGCCAATATGATACCGTTCCTCGCCAAAACCAACATAAGCCAAAACATTCCGTGTATCGGTGATCGCTACCGCGTCGGCCTGGATATCTTCCTGAATGATTTTACATATTTTGCGCAGGGAATCCTCATCAATGGAGCGGAAATAAGGCAGTGTTTTATTCGCAATCTCCAATGCCAGCTTGGCCTGACGGCCTGCAATTAACTCCTTTTCCCCCTCCACACTCTGCACCAGAAGTACGATCAGCCCAATGTTCACCTCACCCAGAATCATCGGCAGTGCAATCTTCGAAACGATATCTGCTCCAAGCGGGTCAGGATACGAGTATAGGAGAATCAGCAGCATCGTGAGCGCTTCAATGATCATGCCTGCCCCAATACCGATCATCCAGCGTTTGGATTTTGGGGTGTATTTGTGAATGTAACCAGACACCAACCCCGCAAGTATACTTGTGATCAGGCACGGAATCGCGGTTATGCCATCCATATCGATGAGGTAACGATGCACCCCGGACACGAGTCCCGTAATAATGCCCACCGGTGCTCCAAACAAAATTCCACCTGATAAAATCGCAATAATCCGCACATTAACAAGTGAGCCTTCAACGTTGATGCCTGTATATGTACCAAAGATGGCAAACGCACAAAATAACATAGTTACCGCAGCATACTCCTGCCATCTTAACTTGCCCTTTTGCAAAATCTGCCTGAACCGCGGCACCCGCGACAGAAAAAACAAAAATATAATCAGCAGCGCCGCCCGCTCAAACAGCCCCAGCAACATCGTAAACATTTCCAACCCATCTTCCTCCACATCTATCTGAAAAAATAACAATAAAAATCACCAAATATAACATCAAATACAACACCAGACCACCCTCATTCATCCGCACTGCGATATTGTATCTGTACTACTCGTATGCAACAGTTTACCCTCCCCCTTGGAGGAAAGCAAAGGATATCCTGTAAATATCAAAAAAAGAAAAGGAATGTGGTATAATCAGGAAACTAATATTCGCCTCATAATGAAACTTCTATCCACAACTTCTCTACAGAAAGGTGCTCATATATGCTTGCCATTCTACTCCTTGGTTCGCTTCTGTTATTTAGTCTTATATTCTATATCTTAAAATGGGTCTCCGGACGATCCGCCAATGTTGAACGATCCACAGGACGAGTACTCCAGATCGTTTTATGTATTTCAATTCTGGTGCTATTCGTACAAGATTACATACTCGCAGAGCTTCCCCATAATGGAGTATTCATCGCCATTTTAATCGCAATGTGGTTTGCAACTATGGTCCCGGACCGTGCTCCCGTATCCAACAAGGCCAAAGAGGTCAACCGAACATCTGAATAACATTGTTCAACTATGTCTGGGTAGCGCAGCGAAATAGCTAAAAGCAAGTTCAGATGTGATTAACTTTACCCTACTACATCACCAAGCTCCCCCGTTACAGTACCCCTCATTCATTCTTTCCTCTTCAACACACCACCTCAAATGCTAACGATCTCAGATGAGCTTATTTGAGCAATACAGAGCTGCCTGGAATTGTAACGATCACCAGAGAGCTTATTTCGCTGAAAAGAGAGTAAAAATGTCCATTTTCATATCAAATTCCTAAAATAAGCTCTCCTGTGATCGTTAGAAAATAAAAAGGTGTGATATACCCTAAATAGCGTCTCCGGTGATCGTTAGAAAAACCAAGCTCCCTGGTGCCCTCTCAGCATCTTAAACATTTCCAATCTAACTTCCTCCACATCTATCAAAAAAATAACAGAGCCCGATAACCGTCATACATCTCGCATCTCGTACTGTGAGATTATGTCTACACTACTCGTATACCGCGGTCTTCCCTTCCAAGTGAGGAAAACAGAAATTATCCTCTCTAAAAATCCAAAAAGGCATTTCATCAAGTCATATATGACTGATGAAACACCCTTCTTTACATTACCAATCTCTCTTGAATGTAATGTGCCTTTCAAAAGAACGTTCGTTTACAGTTTAACGGAGAGGACAGAAATAGCCTAAAGAAGCGGAGCGTTCGCCTTTATCACCGGATTATACCTTTATAGAGGGTAATTCACAAAAAATCCGGGGATAACAGCGATCAGAAGGGTATTCTGTCCTCGTAGTGCCACGTGTAAACACTCATCTTTCTTTGCAGGATAACATCACATTCAACTTTACCTGAACATACCCCACAACTTGATCAAATGAAACGTATTGTTTGGATCAATCTTCTGCGCGATGACAAAAGTGACAAATTGCTCTTCCTGTGCAGGCGAGAAGTTCTCATTCATAATGACTGCCGACGATTTAATGAGCCTGCGCACCTTCGCTTTATCCTGCAGATCGGCCTTCGTTACGCCATCGATCAGCTTTTTAATCCGCTCTTTAACCGCAGGATTTTTCATCTTAAGTTTGATCCGCTCCACCAGCTGCGGACTAATTCCATATTGTTGGTAACCCAAAACGTACAGCACCTCCCAAAAAATGAACTCACTTCTTATTCATATGTCGGGAGGGCTTGTTAAATTGTCACTTTTTACAAAACATGCCTTAAAACACATCCAGCGCTTAATCGATCAGATCACCCTTGAACACCTGCTGTTGCTGAAGAAAATCACGTAGAGGTGTATAGTCAACTGAAGTCCAGAACGTAGCATCCGCAATCAGTGCGGATACATCATCCCGCGCCTGCTCCAGTACGGCGAAGTCTGCTACCATATCGGCCAGTCGGAATTCAGGCAGCCCACTCTGTTTGGTGCCAAAGAAATCACCTGGCCCCCGGAGATCCAAATCACGCCGTGACACCTCGAATCCATCCTCGGTTTCGGTCATGACCTTCATGCGTTCCTGCCCGACCTCTGTCTTCGGATCAGCAATAAGCACACAATAGGATGCATGGGCACCACGTCCAACACGCCCCCGCAGCTGATGCAGCTGGGACAAACCAAAACGGTCTGCGTCCATAATGACCATCAGTGTGGCATTGGGTACATCGACTCCGACTTCTACCACCGTGGTAGATACCAGAAGCTGAATGTCATTGCTATAGAACTCTCGCATCATTTCTTCTTTTTCCGCAGCTGTCATGCGCCCGTGGAGCAGCCCTACTTTGTATTTAGGGAAATTCTGCTGCATCTGTACATGCAGGTCAATCGCATTTTGCACATCCAGCTTTTCCGATTCCTCGATCAGTGGGCAAATCAGATAAGCCTGACGTCCCTGATCTACCTCTCTCGAAATAAAACCGAGCACTCGCTCCATCATGTCGTGCTTCACCCAGTACGTGGAGATCGGAATTCGCCCCTTCGGCCGCTCCGATATCGTCGACACCTCAATATCGCCAAATGCCGTAATCGCAAGCGTCCGCGGAATAGGTGTTGCGGTCATCGTTAATACATCCGGATTATACCCTTTACGTCTCAAAACGCTGCGCTGATTCACCCCGAAGCGATGCTGCTCGTCCGTCACCACAAGGCCCAGCTCCCGGAAAAAGACATCTTCCTGAATCAGGGCGTGTGTGCCCACCACAATATCCAGCATTCCCATCTGCAAGGAGGCGATCAGATCTTTCCGTTTGCGTCCGTTTACACTGCCCGTTAACAGACCCACCGTCACACCAAAAGGCTCAAACAGCTTCTGCAAGGATCGCATATGCTGTTCCGCCAGAATCTCAGTTGGCACCATAAGTGCCCCCTGAAAGCCGGAGCGCACCGTCGTATAAAGTGCAATGGCTGCGATCACCGTTTTACCAGAACCTACATCGCCTTGCAGCAACCGATTCATCGCATAGGGTGAACGCATATCATGCAATATTTCAAGTTCCACCTTCTTTTGCGCATCTGTCAACTCAAACGGCAAACTACGTACAAACTCTCGAATCGTCGTATTGTCCGTTGTATGTACCATGCCATCCATTCGGTTTCGATTTAACGCACGAAACGCCTGCATTTTAAGTTGGAACAAAAATAACTCCTCATAGACCATGCGCTGTCTGGCTCGCTGACCTTCCTGATTATCTTGCGGACGGTGAATACCGGCTATTGCCTGCTTGCGTGGCATCAGATTATATTTTTTAATCAATGCCTGCGGTAAAATCTCCGGAATCATCTCACCGTACTGAGTCAGCCCCTGGTTAATCGTCTTGCGCATCCATTGCTGCGTGACCTTGCCCGTGACGGAATATACCGGTTGCAGTGTGCCTGAACGTCCATCGCCTTTATCCGGGAATTCCGAATCAGATACGGTAAGCTGCATACGCTTTTGTTCCCATTTCCCTGTAAGCACAATTTCCCGGTTGGGCGTAAGCTGGTCCTTGAGAAAATGGCGGTTAAACCACGTTGCCGTAATCATCCACTCTTCCGTCATAATCTTGCAAGTCAGACGGGACTTTTTACCATAACGTTGCAACACTGGAACACCCATAACCTGACCTTGTACCGTAATTTTGTCTCCGTCTTTTACCTCACTAAGCGAACGCAGACGATAATCTTCATAACGAAACGGATAATACTCCAGCAAGTCTTTCACACTAGAGATGCCAAAGGCGTGAAGCTCTCCCTCTTTGAGAGCACTCACGCCGTTAATTTGCTTGACTGATATTTCTTCCAAGTTCATATCTAATCCCTCATTCCGGAACAGGCCACATAAAGATAGCAATAACACCGGGCCCCACATGACTGCCAATAACGGCCCCGATATTCGTATAGATCACTTCATTCAATGTAAAATGACCTCGTAACTGTTCCGCACAAGCCTCTGCTGACGCGGGGTCGGCCGTATGACCTACCGCCAGATTGACTCGCTTTCCAGCCAGATCCCTCTGGAACAGTTCAATAATACGTGCCATAGCCTTTTTATGACCTCTGACTTTCTCTACGGCGTAGATTACGCCTTCTTCATCGATAGACAGGATCGGTTTGATATTTAACAGCGTTCCCAAGATCGCTGAGGCTTTGCCAATCCGTCCGCCTTTCTGCAGATACTCCAGCGTATCCACCAGAAAAAACAGTTTACGGGATTGTTGCATTGCCTCCACAGCAACTGCAATCTCAGCAACAGACTTGCCTTGTTCAGCAAGCTCGGCAGCATGCACAACCATTAGACCATACCCGTAGGAAGCCGATTTTGAATCAATGATTGTTAGATCCGCTTCCCGTTCCAGTAGAGACTTGCCGAGCATCGCCGATTGATACGTACCACTCATGCCCGAAGACAAGTGTATAGATACGATAGGTCGGTCCGGGTTTTCGTCCAGCAAACGCTGGTACACATCCATAAAATCGGTAGGAGAAGGCTGTGAAGTCGTAGGCAGGACTGCGCTCTGCCTTAACTTATCGTAAAACTGCTCCGAAGTCAGTTCCACTCCATCCGCATAGTTTTCTTCCCCAAACAACACGCGCAAGGGAACCACATGTATACCGTATTTACGAACCAGTTCCTCAGGAATATCCGCCGTACTGTCCGTTACAATCGCAACCTTGTGGCTCACAGGCTCTCCTCCTCTTCACATCAAGTGCTATCATGCATGTTTAACAAGTCATTCGTCCAGCGTCTAAAATCGATAGTGATTGGCTTGTGAAACAACCGCAATTAGGACTCTACAGAGAACAGATAATAGTACACGGGCTGTCCTCCCTGATGTACCTCGACTTCCGCGTCAGGATACTGCTCTTCCAGCCATGCAACAAGAGAAGAAGTAATCTCAGCGTCAGCCTCTTCCCCCTCAAGAACCGTAACCACTTCATCTCCGCTCTCCATCATCTGCCCAAGCAGACCTTCACAAGCATGAAGCATGCTCTCATCTGTCGCAACAATTTTGGAGTTATAGATCCCGATATAATTTCCGGCTTTGATATCCAGTTCATCATATTGTGTATCCCGAACGGCATGTGTCACTTGTCCGGACTGCACGCGGCTAATGGCCTCCAGCATCTGTTCACGATTCGTTTCCGCAGACTCATCCTCTTGGAAAGCAAATGCCGCTGCCATCCCTTGTGGAATCGTCTTGCTCGGGATAACGGTAATCCGACGCTCATCCTCCAGCAATTCACGAGCTTGTTCAGCTGCAAGAACGATGTTGGAGTTGTTCGGTAAAATAAAGATTTGATCCGCCGCAATCGAACGAACGGCTTTTACAAAGTCTTCTGTGCTTGGGTTCATCGTCTGACCACCAGACATCACCACATCTACACCCAGACTTTTGAAAATTTCCGCAATGCCGTCACCGGAAGAAACCGCAATAAAGCCATATGGTGCCATTTCATCAGCCGGAAGCACCGCTTCTTCCAATGTGCTTGTCTTCTCATGCGGAATGTCAGCAAAGAGATCAGGTGAAGCTGCAATATCCATGCCTGCGCTCAGCAGGTCCCGGTGCTGTTCACGCATATTGAGAATATGAATCTGTGTAATCTCTCCATACTTCAAAGCCAGATTTAATACATCACCAGGTGTCTTGGAATGCACATGCACCTTAATCACTTCATCGTCTGCAATGATGATGATCGAATCTCCATTTATTGACAACGATTTACGGAACAACTCTTCATCAAATGTTGCTCCTGCATTCTCACCAAGCTCACGATTGATGAAAAACTCCATGTCGTACAGGAATTCAATATCTTCTGTTTCCAATCTTGCCTGAGCTGACAAAGGCATCTCGGGCGTAATTACTTGTGCCGCCTTCGTTGCAACTGGCTCGATTGCAGGCGTTTTCACCGGTGTTGCTACTGAAGAAGCAGATTCTTTTTGCAGTGAGGCACGTGAACTACCGTCTGTTTTCAATAGCACGTCCATAAAACCTTCATAAATATATACAAGACCCTGACCACCCGAATCCACTACACCAACCTGCTTTAAAACAGGCAGCAACTCTGGAGTCATAGCCAGCGCTTCTTTTGCTTTTAATAGAACTTCATTCATTAATTCAGTGATATCATTCGTCCGTCTTGCGTAGTAGCTGGCATGTTTAGCCGCTTCTTTAGCTACGGTAAGAATGGTTCCCTCCACAGGTTTAACTACAGCTTTGTATGCTGCGTCAACACCATTTTGCAGGGCGGCTGCGAATTGAATCGTATTCAATTCTTCATAAGGAGCTGCTGAACGGCTGAATCCACGGAACAATTGGGATAAAATAACCCCTGAATTTCCGCGCGCGCCCATAAGCAAGCCCTTCGACAGTATTGCGGCAGCTTCTCCGATGGAAGCAGAGCTCTTTCTTTTGATCTCTGCAACACCAGCAGTCATTGTCAAATTCATATTTGTTCCCGTGTCACCATCCGGCACAGGGAAAACATTCAGGGAATTGACATGTTCTGCGTGCTGCCCTAGTTGTTCCGCTCCGGCGAGAACCATTGCGGTGAAATCTGTTCCATTTAAAGAACGTATACTCAAGTGAGAATTCCCCTTCCTAGCTTGATACACGAACAACTTGCACCAAGAATCAATTTGGTCTGTTCATGCGCTAACGCGGCTGCGTTATTCTTCGTCCATACCTTGTCCGGCACAGGCATATAATACAACATGTCAGCCGGATAAACGGTCTGGGCGGCCGGGCTACCAATATCCTGCATTCTCTGCAACCCGTTATGCGGGCATAGGGATATGCACCGGTATCAGAAGCCGACATGAATGCCGCATGGAGACTGGTGCCAATGATGGAATGCCGCATCTCACAGCGTTGCCAAAAAAGCAAACCTCCAACCTCTACGTACGTTTTTTTCTCCGGCTTCCCGCGGCAACAGCCTATTCATGGCTGTATTATGGACTATTCAACATTGTACTATATTAGACAAGAGAAATAAATAAAGTTTTTGGATCAGTTGACGAAGCTTTTTTGATTATGATATTATATTTAAGTATTGTTTTATGCAGGTTAAGTAATGGAAATGATCCGGCCATGCCGGCTTGAACAACCCATTAGCTACTGAAGCCTGACCTTTAGGATCAGGTAAGAACAATTAAGTCCTTATGGAATGACGTTTGTCTCTCCCAAAGGCACTGGTTATTTTAGGATAGGAGGTGTAATCTATGTCTCGCAAATGTTATGTGACAGGTAAGAAACCGGGCACCGGTAACCACGTATCCCACGCTAACAACCGTAACCGTCGTTCTTGGGGCGTAAACGTTCAGAAGGTTCGTATTCTCGTGAACGGCAAACCAAAACGTGTATACGTAAGCACCCGTGCACTGAAAGCCGGTAAAGTGACTCGCGTATAATCACGCAAAGCTACTATAAATCGGGTAAGCAAAAAGCACCTTGTTCCTTGCAGGTGCTTTTTTGGTGTTCCAAAAAGCACATGTCCAACACACAGGAATGGCCGCCGCATGGCACATCATACAGATCTGGTTCTCCAGATGAGCGTGGAGCCAAAACGGCGGTATTCGACTAACTGTGCTGTTAATCAGATCAGTTCTTTTGAAACGTATTCAGGATCGCCTTTACAAACCCTCCCAAAAACTTCGGCAGTTTGAATGTGTAAAATTTCATACTTCACCCTCCCCATCATGCTCATGCATCCGCCGTATCCTATGCTTCAGGCCTTTTTCACCCAAACACGACAAAAAAGGCTACATGAGAAACCTGCTCATGTAACCATATTTATGCGGAACCTGCTGTCCCTATTCCACAATGACAAGCCTGAGATCAGCCCATTTACGTTTGAGTAGGGATGTACTGATAAACAGCGATCATAAAAACACTCATGAGATAATACAGTATGCTGAAAATGACAAAAGTAATCCGATGTCCCTTCCGGTCAAACTTTCGGAAATACATGATAACTACGGCAACCCCAATTAATGACGTGAGCGCATTAAATGGAGCATGGAGAACTGAAAACAGTGCAAGCACCAAGCCCGTAATCATGCTTCCCGCCATTGTCAGCAATGTCTCTTTAAAAGTCATGAATTAACCCTCGTAACTGCTACGAATCTCGGCAATGGCAGCAGCGCGGTCTTCACGTCCGAATACGGCACTGCCAGCGACCAGAACATCAGCACCAGCTTCCACAACGAGTGGAGCTGTATCTGCAGCAATACCACCGTCTACCTCGATATGTACGTCATGACGTCCTCTTTCGTTCAGCCATGTACGAATCTGCTTGATTTTGTTCATCGTACCGGAAATAAATGCTTGTCCGCCAAAACCAGGATTCACCGTCATGACAAGAACCATATCTACATCGTCCAGTACTTCCTGAATTGCACTTGCTGGAGTACCAGGATTAAGAGCAACGCCTGCCATAATTCCCTGCTCTTTAATGAGATGAATGACACGGTGCAGATGCACGCACGCCTCAGCATGAACTGTAATCACCGCTGCGCCGGCTTTAGCGAACTCTTCCACGTACCGTTCCGGATTCTCAATCATTAGATGAACGTCAAGCGGCAATGTTGTATGAGGTGCAATGGCCTTAACAATAGCAGGACCGAGTGTAATATTAGGAACGAAGTGCCCGTCCATAACGTCAACATGAATCCAATCTCCGCCTGCTGCTTGTGCTTCGGCAACCTCTGCACCTAATTTGGCGAAGTCAGCCGATAATATTGATGGGGCAATTTTAATCATATTAATACCTCCGCTTCTTATCTTTCATTTCTGTCAGGAACTGAACATAATGCTGATATCGACTTTCGGAGACCAGACCTTCCTCCTTGGCTGTCAGCACTTTACAACCTGGTTCATGCGTATGTGTACAACCACGGAACTTACACTGATCAGCAAACTGGGCAAACTCTCGGAAACATGTGGATAATTCCTCCACACCAATCTCCAGAAAGTCCAACTGGCTGAATCCCGGTGTATCCGCAACAAATCCGCCATTATCGAGTGGAATGAGTTCCACATGTCTGGTCGTATGTTTACCGCGCCCAAGACGCATGCTGATTGCACTCGTCTCTAGGGTGAGTCCTGGCATCAATGCGTTCAGCATCGATGATTTGCCAACACCAGACTGACCGGAAAACACGCTGATCTTGCCCGCAAGGCGTTCTCTAAGCAGCTCACTGCCTTCTCCAGTCCTTGAACTGGTCGAAATAACCTCATACCCTATCTGCTCGTACATTGTCTTCACTTCAGCCACGATATTCCGATCCTCAGCTTCTGGATCAATCAAATCCTGTTTCGTCAGCACGATAAGGGCATCAAGTCCAGCTTGCTCAATATGCACGAGGAACTTATCCAGGAGATTCAGGTTCATATCGGGCTCTTTGACCGAAAATAGCAAAACAGCCAAGCTGACGTTTGCTACAGGCGGACGAATTAACTCGGTCTCTCGCTTGTGAATCTCATCGACGGTTCCTTCCCCATTCTCCGTGAGCATGTAGCTTACACGGTCACCAACAAGCGGAGAAGTGCCTCTTTTGCGAAAAATCCCCCTGGCTCTGCATTGAACGGCGGAACCTTCAACCGAAGGAGCCCCGTTGTCTTCTACCGGCATGACATAGTAGTAACCACTTAATGCTTTAACGATGATACCTTCTGGCACAGCTCCGTCGCCCTCCTTCAGATGAGTAATATTCTTTCCTTACGTCAGCATAAGCCGTCCTTATGGACGGCCTGATGCGTTGATAACTCCTTTTTTCTTATCGTCTTTATGCTTTCCTGGGCCTTTATCTGTCTTCATTGCTGAAGTGTCGCCTTCCTGATTATCCCCTTCTCCATCAGCCGGGGTGGAGTCAGGTTCTTTTTCCTGACCATTATCTACGCTGCCTTCATTGTCGCCATTCCCTGGATCAGGGGTATTGGCTGGCGGTGCTTGCGTGTTCTGTTCAGGGTCGATGGAAGGTACATTCACTGTACCGTTCTTCGCTTCACTGTAAGACACAACATACGTATCCAGGAATTTACCATCACGATAAACGGATACAGCGCCATTTTCATTCGGTGCGAGCACAAGCGGTATCGTCAGGACTTGAGCGGAATTGATCGTGCGTGTGCCCCACTCCTGATTTTTGCCGCGTGCATCTTCATAGGTGATGCGAATTTTACTATTTTTCCCCACTTCTTTTGGTGATACGTTGATATTAAAAGGATACTGCAGTGCCTCAGGAGGGTACCCTGTGCTGATAAAGATCGTAATTTTGTCGCCAGGGCTAACATCCGTCCCAGCTTCCACAGGCCATTGTTGGGTTACTTTACCCTGTTCTACCGTATAACTGGACTCTTCCTGTACCTGTCCGAGCACCAGTCCCTTTTCTTTCAACATTTGTTCCGCTTCACTGCGCGTATGATTTTTCAGATCAGGCATTTTGACCGTTTCAGTTCCCTTGCTTACGGTTAACTCAATCTCAACAGCTTCAGGATCAAATTCTTCATTTACACCAGGCGTCTGGGCAATGACGGAACCTGAAGGCACTTCATTGGAGAAATCGTCCTTACGCTTGATTTGGTCTTCCTTAAGACCAAGCGCAGTCAACTTTTTGACCGCTTCAGCATAAGGCTCCAGCTTAACATCAATCATTTTCACCAATTCTTTTTCCGCGCCAACACTTAGCTGAACCTCAGTACCTTTTTTGACCACATCGCCTTCATTCCTGCTCTGGTCAAAGACAATGCCTGGGTCTACATTTTCTTTGTATTGTCGAATGACTTCATTGCTCACCACCAAACCCTGTTCCTCCAGTAGTTGGCGGGCTTTTTCTTCTGTCTGATTGACTACGTTAGGCACCGTTACCTCAGGTACGACAAGCATACCTTTGACATACCATACCACTCCGACCATGGCGATCAGAATAAGAACCGTCAAGGATATGATAAGCGTTGGTTTTTTCCAGTTTTTCTGCTTCGGTTTACCTGCGTTTTGTTCCTGATCTGTTTCCATTACAGGTACTGCTCCAGTAGACTTCATTCCACGCGGTTCCGGTTTGATGGCTGGCATTACGCGCGTCTGATCAATGTCATCCTCATCCGGAAAATCAACCTTGGACTCATTGCGGCGCTCTGGCATGAGACATGTTTCCAGATCATGCTGCATTTCTTTCGCAGATTGATATCGCTCCTGCGGATTTTTACGCATGGATTTCAGAATGACATTTTCCACACTTTGCGGAATGAGCGGATTGAATTTGCGTGGTTCATCAAACTCTTCCTGCAAATGTTTCAAGGCTACACTAATCGGACTTTCCCCGAGAAATGGAAGCTGTCCTGTAAGCATTTGATAAAGTACAATTCCAAGAGAATATAAGTCCGACTTCTCCCCAGTCACAATACCCTTGGCATGCTCTGGTGAGAAATAATGCACTGAGCCCACGACAGAGCCAGTCTGTGTGATCGTTGTAGAGGTAACAGCACGCGCGATCCCGAAATCTGTTACTTTTACCCGGCCATTCCGGCCAATTAATATGTTATGCGGTTTAATGTCCCGGTGAATAATCTGATTATGATGGGCGTGATCCAGTGCATCCGCGATCTGAGAAGCAATGTGTACCGCTTCGTCGACCTGCAAAGGCGCCCGTTCCTTAATAATTTCATTTAGATTTTTGCCTTCAACGTACTCCATAACAATATAATGAACGTCATCTTCCTGACCCACATCATAGATGCTGACGACATTCGGATGTGAGAGCGATGCAGCTGATTGTGCCTCTCTCCGGAAACGGCGAATAAACTCTTCATCATGAACAAACTGTTGTCTAAGCACTTTAATTGCCACATTTCGGTTTAAGAGCAAATCCTGGGCTTTGTAAACCAGAGCCATGCCGCCACCACCGACACGCTCAATGACTTCATAGCGTCCGCCTAGCTGATGCCCAATCATGACTCACACCCCGTTTCCACTTGTGGGGCGTCTTGCTGCTGAGGCTCAAATAAAGCGACAGTGATATTATCGTCTCCTCCAGCAAGCAATGCCAGCTGTAGCAGTCGATCTGCACGATCTTCCAGTGGAAGGTCAAGATTGCCTGCAACCTGAATAATCTGCTCATTGCTGACCAGGTTACTGAGTCCGTCACTGCAGAGAAGCAGTACTTCCCCCTCTTCCAATCGAACAGCGTCCATATCCACCTTCACTTCAGCATCTGTGCCAAGTGCACGGGTAAGCACATTGCGACGTGGATGGTGAGATACGTCCTCCTTGCTAATCTGACCATTTTTGTACAATTCATTCACCAGTGTGTGGTCTTCGGTCAGCTGGAATACTTCCTTACCTGCAATTTTGTATGCACGGCTGTCCCCGATATGTCCAATCACACCTTCCGCATCATTTAACAGAGCGGCGACAACTGTCGTCCCCATATTATGATACTTATCGTCCGTGGATGCTGTGCGGAATATGACTTCATTCGCATGAAGAATCGCATCGCTAAGCGCAGCTGACAGGGAGGCATGGGACAAACCTGGCTCAAGTGTTGCCAGATCCTGTACCAACGTCTCCACTGCAAGGCGGCTTGCCGTATCACCAGCAAGATGTCCACCCATGCCGTCTGCAACGATTCCCAGAATATATCCTGTATCCAGATTCCGAATCCAGGCTGAATCTTCATTCACCGAACGTACTCGTCCGATATGGCTCACATGAACTGTTTTGATCAAAACGCTCTCACCTCAACTCCATATGCTTTGCACGAAGCTGGCCGCAAGCGGCAGCAATATCATGTCCCTGTTCACGGCGAATCGTTACATTAACTCCCTGTTCCGAGAGAATTCTCTGGAAGTTAAAAATATCACTTCTTGATGTTCTAACATATTTGCGCTCAGGCACATGGTTAACCGGGATCAGGTTGACATGGCATAACATGTTTTTGAGCACACTTGCCAGTTCTGCCGCATGCTCCGGCTGATCGTTTACACCGCCGATCAATGCGTACTCAAACGTAATTCTTCGGCCTGTCTTGGCCAGATAATAACGGAGAGACTCCATCACATCATCAAATGGGAAACGACGGTTCACCGGCATCAGTTTCGAACGCAAGGCATCATTTGGTGCGTGAATCGAAATAGCCAGATTGATTTGCGTCTCTTCATCTGCAAACTTGTAGATGTTCGGCACGATTCCACTTGTAGAGACAGTGATATGACGCTGACCAATGTTCAGACCTTTTTCGTGAATCATAATCCGTAAAAACGTCATCGTTGCTTCATAGTTTTCAAATGGTTCACCCGAACCCATGATCACGATGCTGCTGACACGTTCACCGCGCTCATCCAGAATTTTCTGAGCCTGTACAACCTGAGCAACGATCTCCCCGGCTGTCAGGTTACGTTTCAGTCCCCCGAGCGTGGATGCACAGAACGTACAACCAATCCGGCAACCAACCTGTGTTGTTACACAGATGCTGTTCCCGTAGTTATGTTTCATAATAACCGTTTCAATCGCATGATCATCATGTAGACCAAATAGGAATTTCACCGTGCCATCCTTGGACTCGAACTTCGTAATTTCCTTAAGAGTTACGAATTCAAACTGCTCTGCGAGCTTCTCGCGTAGCGTCTTGGAGAGATTTGTCATTTCACTAAAATCATTAACACGTTTCACATAAATCCAGTCAAAGATCTGACCGCCGCGAAACGCTGGTTCCCCGTTCTCCACAGCCCATTGCTGCAGTTGCTCCAGGGAAAAATCGTATATAAAAGGTTTCATTTTGTTTTCAACACCTATTCCTTTTTTCTTTTCATTTGCACTTCTTTTGCTTTCCATCGTTTTACTGCATTCGTCCTATTCTATCACAAACGGCACTTTACATCCATGTATACCCTGGAGACCCGTTCTTCATGCATTATAACATTTCACTGTTACCATCGCATCCTGACATCGTTTTATAAACGAGTTAGTAATCACCAAGTGGCCTCTCACAAAGAAATCCGCCGAGGGTTTTCCTCGGCGGCCTTCCTTTAGTGCTCTATTAAACGTTTAATTGACCGTTCTTGTCAACCTTGCGATGTAGAAACCGTCACTGTGAGCGTATTGTGGCAAAATCTGAACACCACCATTCACAGCCTTCCATTCCCTGCTTCCTGGCTGTGACCATGCGGATGTTTCGATAGCCTTATACTCTGGGTGACGATCCAAAAAGTCCGCTACCATATCCTCGTTCTCTGCCGATTCAATGGTACACGTGCTGTATACCAAAATGCCACCCGGTTTGAGCAATGGCGCAACACAATCCAGAAGTTCTCGTTGCAGACTGGAGATGTCTTCGATGTCGGATGAGGATTTAGTCCACTTCACATCCGGCTTGCGACGAATGACCCCTAGACCTGAGCAAGGTGCATCCAGCAAAATCCGGTCAAACGAAGACTCGGCATATCGCTTGTCTAGATCAAGCGCATCCCCGGTTACCGCATCAATGCAGCTTAATCCAAGACGTTCAGCCTGATCCAAAATAAGCTCGCGTTTATGTGCATGAACATCGTTAGCTATGATACGTCCACGGTCCCGCATTTTCTCTGCTATATGAGCTGTCTTGCCGCCAGGCGCTGCACAACAATCCAGCACGTTTTGTCCCTCTTCCGGCGCTACGGCTTCAGCGACCAGCATAGAACTTTCGTCCTGAACCGAGAAAAGCCCATCCCGGTACCAGGACGTTAGAGCCATATTGCCGCCGCTTCGAACCAGAATGCCATCTGGGCTAAGATGCGAAGCTTCAACCACAGCCCCAGAGCTTACCATCTCCTCCATCAGCTTGTCCCGTGTTGTCATCGTCGTATTCACACGTATACTCACTGCTGGAGGTTCATTATTCGCACGACAGATGGCCTCAGTTGTCTCTTCCCCATATTGAGCAATCCACCGCTCCACCATCCACAGCGGGTGAGAATGCTCCAGCGAGATCCGTTCAGCAACCGGCAGATGTGAGGGAACATGCAACTGCTCCTTGTTTCGAATCATATTCCGCAGCACACCGTTAACCATACCAGAGATTCCCTGATGACCAAGTTTCTTAGCCAGGTTCACTGCTTCGCTGACGACGGCATGTTCCGGAATTCGATCCAGGTAGATCAATTGATACGCACTGATCCGAAGCAAACTACGCACCCAAGGCTGTAACTTTGTTGTTCCTTTGGCAACAAAACGCTCCAGATAATAATCCAGCGTGTTTCGCCTTGCAATCGTTCCATACACCAGTTCCGTAGCGAGTCCTGCATCTGCAGAACTAAGATCTGCTTCTTTGAGGCGGCGGTTCAGTTCCAGATTGCTGTATGCTCCGTCCTGCTCCACCGCACTCAGTACCTTGACAGCGAGTGCACGAGCAGATGTCTTCGGTTTCTGCGAACGATCATGAGTCTGGCTTCCCTTGGCAGAAGAACCTTTGCTAGTCTGACGAAGATTCGCGGGGCCTCCTGCGTTTCCGTTGCCTGCTCCTTTGCGTTCTTTTCCTGAAGAATGTCCTGATCTTGAAGTACTCATCGCAGCACCATACCAGGTTTCAATGTTCCACCGCGAGCAAAGTCAGCGGCTTGCATTACTTTTTTGCCAGCGGGTTGTACTTCTGTCAGCCACAAAGAACCATTGCCTGTCTTGATTTCTATGCCTGATTTGTTCAATTGCAACACGGTTCCAGGCTCGGCTTGTCCAGCACTGGAAACAGATGAGGCTTCATTCGCCACCTGATCTGGATTGCATGCTGCCCAAACTTTAAATACCTGTTCATCCCACATCGTGAATGCACCGGAAAAAGGGACAAGACCACGAATCTGATTGAACAATTCACGGGATGTACGATTCCAGTCCATCTTCTCGTCTTCCCGTGTCAGATTACGAGCATAGGAAGCTTCCTCATCATTCTGTGGAACAGCTGTCGTTTCGCCTGCGATCAGACGTGGCATCTCCGCTTGGAGCAACTTGGAGCCGGCCTCACTTAATTTGGCAAACATCGTGCCGGATGTATCTTCATCCGTGATTGGTACTTCCACACGAGAGATCATATCCCCGGTATCCAGACCTTCTGCCATATACATCAACGTGACCCCTGTGACGGATTCTCCGTTAATGATAGAACGTTGTATCGGAGCGCCTCCGCGATATTTAGGCAGAAGAGATCCATGCACGTTCACACAGCCGCGAACCGGCATATCCAACACCGCTTTGGGAAGAATCTGTCCAAATGCGGCAGTGACGATCAAATCCGGTTTCCATTCCGCAAGGCGGGCTACCGCTTCCGGATCACGAAGTTTGACAGGCTGAAACACCGGCAGACCGTGGCGTTCAGCTGCGGCCTTAACCGGTGTAGGTGTAAGCACTTTTTTTCTTCCCTGCGGTTTATCCGGCTGTGTTACCACGCCTACCACATGGTATCCTTCCGCCATCAACATATCCAGAGAAGGAACGGCAAATTCAGGTGTTCCCATAAAGACAATATTCAAATCGATCACTCCTTAATTGCGACGCGGTCCAGTTTGCTCTGGGGTAATTTCATATACTTTTTCAGCGATATCTGTGAAGAGCACACCGTCCAAATGGTCAATTTCGTGCTGAAACGCACGGGATAGCAAACCGCTTCCTGTAATAATCAACTCTTTACCTTCACGATCGAGGCCTTTAACGGTCACTGTCTCAAAACGACGAACATCACCGTTAATTCCAGGAATACTCAGACATCCTTCAGGTCCGAACTGTTCTCCTTCACTGGAAATGATCTCCGGGTTAATCATTTTGATCAGCCCTTGCTCATCTCCTGCATCAATCACAATCAAACGTTTCAAAATACCGACTTGCGGAGCTGCAAGACCTACCCCTTCTGCGTCGTACATCGTGTCTGCCATATCATCAAGCAACTTTTGCACATTAGGTGTAACTTTGGTAACTTCCTTGGCTCTTTTGTGAAGCACCTCATCTGGTTCTTTAACGATAATACGAATCGACATGTTGTAAGCACCTTCCCAATTCTCATCATAGTTTCTAGTCAATAATCTCTATTTCGTTGTTCATTTAATCTATGTTTATACCGCTTGTTCACATCCACATTTTCGCATCAAAATGCTATAAAATGTCTACATTAACATCTGCGGATCTACATCAAGGCTAATGAGCAGCTTCTGGGCCTGAACATCATCGTCCATGTGCCGGGCCGTTGCCAGAGCCAGACCGATGGCATCCACATCCCCACGCCATTTTATCATACATTGGAATCGGTATCTATTCTTGATCCTTGGAATTGGAGAAGCTACAGGCCCAAGCACATCAAAGGCTTCGTTACTGAAACGGTCCAGACTGCCCAGCCATCCAGCAGCATTCGCCTTTTCTTTCAGCAATCGGGTATAGTTTTCAGCCAATCGAATCAGTACAGGAAGTTGTTCATGGGAGAAGGTTACCAGAATCAGACGACAGTATGGCGGATACTGTAAATTTCTCCGATGTAGCAATTCCTCCTTCACAAAGGATACATAGTCATGCTGGCTTGCATGTCCAATGGAGTAGTGTTCTGGCGTGTAAGACTGTACAAATACTTCACCCGGTAATTGATGACGACCCGCTCGGCCTGCCACTTGTGTCAGCAGTTGGAAGGTTTTCTCGGCAGCACGGAAATCAGGCAAGTTAAGAGCTGAATCCGCGGTGATGACTCCAACGAGAGTCACATCAGGGAAATCGAGCCCCTTGGCAACCATCTGGGTTCCAAGTAACACATCGGCTTTTTTCTCCCGAAACTGTTTTAACAGCTTCTCATGCGCGCCTTTCTCCGTTGTTGTATCCACATCCATACGGATTACCCGTATCCCTGGAAACAGCTTGGCCAGTTCCTCTTCAACCCGTTGCGTTCCTGTACCAAAGTAGCGAATATGCTCACTTCCACAATCCGGGCACGTTTCGGGCGCCGCTTCTGCATACCCGCAATAGTGGCAGCGTAAATTGTTGGAACGCTGATGATATGTCAAAGAGATGTCACATTCAGGACAGCCCGCCACATAGCCACAGCTCCGACACATCACAAAGGTTGAATATCCGCGCCGATTCAGCAGCAGAACCGTCTGTTCTCCGCGCTCCAAGCGCTCTTCCAACCCTTTGTGTAACGCTCTGCTGAACATGGAACGATTGCCATCCTTCAGTTCTTCACGCATATCGATGATTCTTACAGCCGGCAGATTGTTGCCAAGCGCCCTTGTAGGCATTTCAAGCAAGAGAGGAGCAAAATCATCATTGCTTTGCGAACGCGCAGCATAATAACTTTCCAACGAAGGGGTAGCCGAACCCAGAACCACCACGGCCTGATGTTGTTGTGCTCTTTTGACAGCTACATCACGCGCATGGTATTTCGGCGTTTCTTCCTGTTTATAGGAAGTCTCATGTTCTTCATCCATAATAATCAGTCCCAGACGGCTGAATGGAGCAAATACCGCAGAGCGGGCACCAATCGCAACTTTCACCTGACCCTCCCGGATTTTACGCCATTCATCATAACGTTCACCGCCGGAAAGACGACTGTGCATGACCGCAACCTGATCACCAAAACGTCCTTTGAAGCGCTCCACCATCTGTGGAGTAAGAGCAATCTCGGGCACCAGCACGATGGCCTGTCTGTCCTGATTGATGCACTGTTGAATCGTCTGCAGATATACTTCCGTTTTACCACTTCCGGTAACACCATGCAAAAGAAATACACCATGACGCTGTTCCTGCAACCGACCGTTGATACTGCTGTATACGCCTTGTTGCTCGTCTGTCAATTTCAGTGGTTCTGTCGGTTTAAAACGTCTTCCCTGATACGGATCGCGGAATACTTCCACGTCCTCTGTTACAACCAAGCCTTTTTCCTCAAGCCCCTTAATCGTTGCTGCCGAAACTTGAAGCGTAGACAATACTTCCTTCAAAGGCATGGGCAGCAAATCCTTCATCTCCAGCAAAAAAGAAAGAATTTCCTTCTGCCGTTGTGCTTTTGACGGGAACGAAGACAACGCTTCTTCCGCGACAGCGATATCCACAGCCAGATTCACGGACTTCATCGTTTTTTTATTCAGCTTATCCTTAATCGCCTGACTTTCCAAAAGCACACCGCCGAGCAACAGCTTTTTGATCAAGGCTGCATGGTTGGGGTATTTTCGGCTTAATTGTTGCAGCGGAACCTGCCCCCGGCTTTTGACAAAACGGATAATATCCTGCTGTACCTTTTCGGTTGTCGATTCCTCTCCCCACATAAACAGAACGTCCTCGTTAGAAGATTCACCTCCAACATGTCCATCTAGTGCATCTCCTAGTGAAATGTAGCGCTCCGCTTTTCCTTTCAGCGCGGTTGGCACCATCACTTGCAAGGACAAAATCCGATTGCTCGCATATCGCTCGCTCATCCATTCCGCCAGTTCCACCAGATCCTTCGATAGTGGCGGCACGATATCCAGTAGCTCCTGAATAGGTTTTAGCTTAAATGATTCTTCTCCCGTACGGGGAACCAGATCAACGACGAACCCTTGCACGGTGCGATGTCCAAAAGGTACACCTACCCTGCTCCCCACCTCAATCCATTCCTTCATGGAGTCGGGCACCAGATAATCAAAAGGCCGGTCGGTCTGCTTCACAGGCACATCGACAATGACCTTGGCAATCTCCATCTTCTAATTCCTCCCGGCAATGCGCTCCGCCGCAATTCGGAGCAAACGATGTGCCACTTCTTCCTTGGACATCAGCTCAAGCTCCTCTACCAACCCATCACGGTCATAAATATGCACCGCATTGGTGTCTGTTCCAAATCCTGCTCCCGAACGGGTGACATCATTGGCTACGATCAGATCACAATTTTTCCGTTCCAGTTTCTCACGTGCATACATCTCGAGTGACTGGGTCTCGGCAGCAAAACCAATCAAATACTGATGGGTTTTCCGTTTACCCAGCGTCTCCAAAATATCTATATTTTTCACAAGTTCGAGCGACAACGTGTCGCCTTTTTTCTTGATTTTTTCCATGTAAACTTCTTTCGGGCGATAATCCGCGACAGCGGCTGCCTTAATGACGATATCCGCACCATCCCACTCACGGGATACTGCCTCATACATGTCCTCGGCAGACTGTACAGGTATGATCTCTACATTTTCTGGCGGCTGTGCCTGTGTATTCCCCATAACAAGCTTCACATCAGCCCCAAGATCACGCGCTGCAGCGGCGATCGCAAATCCCATTTTCCCGGATGAATCATTTGTAATATAACGAACCGGATCAATGCGTTCGATCGTACCACCAGCGGTAACTACGACCTTTTTACCATTTAAGAGCGCATCCTGCACTAACATCCGACTTTGTAAAGACTCCTGAATCTCTTCCTCCGCACCACTCTGTGCAAAAAAACGCTCTACCACATCCACAATGGTCTCCGGTTCTTCCAGGCGCCCCTTGCCTACATATCCGCAAGCCAGAAGTCCTTCACCCGGTTCAATCATTAATGTGCCCCGTTCAGCCAGCAGATTCATATTGTGTTGCACCGCCGGATGATCATACATGTGCACATTCATGGCAGGAGCAATCATCACTGGTGCAGTAGTAGCAAGCAGGGTCGTAGTTAGCATATCGTCAGCCATCCCGTGTGCCATCTTGGCAATGACATTCGCTGTTGCCGGAGCGACCAGCACCAAATCAGCCATGTCTGCGAGATTAATATGAGAGACCACCGCTGGCTCACGTTCATCGAATGTATCTGTATATACTGCGTTTCGGGTCAACGTTTGCAGCGTTAATTCGGTAATAAACTGTGTCGCCGAAGCGGTCATGATGACGTGAACATCCGCTCCCTTTTGCACCAGTTTGCTGCATAATGTTGCTGCTTTATAAGCTGCAATGCCCCCTGTTACGCCAAGCACGATTTTTTTACCGTTCAACATGTTCAATATCCCCCGATAATGTTAAGACATCAATACAAGTTCAATACTAGTTCATCGATATGATCAAGGCTTATTCGTAAAAAAATAACAACCTTTCGGTTGTCAAAATGATTTCGGCTATCGCCGTATGCAGTTGAAGAGCAGCCCTGGGGCTTACTCTTCTTCTTCGTCCTGCCCTTTAATCACAACAAGGTGATCACCATAAATCTCTTCCAAAGCAACGCCAACCTGTTTATGGGACTTTGCGTTTCTCAGCTCTGTTTTTTCGCCTTCACGAAGCTGTCTCGCACGGCGGGAAGCAGCAACAACCAGGGAATACTTGCTGTCAACTTTGTTCATCATTTCATCAATTGAAGGATACAGCATATTAACAAAACACCTCTTTGCTTTAGTATAATCACAAGTTGCCGCCGGACAGAACCTGATGTTGCGTGTCCTCACGTAGAAGCAGCAGTCCAGAATGAACCTCAACCTTAACATGATATGACAACTGCCCCATGAATATCGCTGTACGCGGCGGCAAAAGGGATTATTTATTGATCTTACAATGTTCGGCGATAATGATGCTTTCTATTCGTTTGCAAGCCGAATCAATCTCATCATTAACCACGGCATAGTCATAGTGCTCGAGCAGATTGATCTCATCGACTGCTACAGACATCCGGTGATCAATCGTCGCTTGACTTTCCGTGCCCCGTCCTTGAATACGATCCTTCAACTCATCCAAAGAAGGAGGAAGCAGGAAAACAAAAATTCCTTCAGGGAATTTCTCCTTCACTTTAAGTGCACCCTGAACCTCAATCTCCAGAATAATATCTCGGCCTTCGTTGATCGTTTTCTCCACAAAATTACGCGGAGTGCCGTAATAATTGCCCACATACTCTGCATGTTCCAGCAGTTGATCCTCGGCAATCATTCTCAAAAACTCATCATGAGAGTGGAAAAAATAGTTCACTCCATGCTCTTCACCCAAACGTGGCTGACGAGTGGTTGCTGAAACCGAATAAGTCAGATTCGGCACCCGCTGGCGCAACGCACTGCATACTGTACCCTTCCCGACCCCAGATGGGCCGGACAACACTATCAGTAATCCCTTAGACATATTACACTCCATTTTATTCGTCGTTATCATCATCTTTCGAGGAAAGACGATGGGCGACCGTTTCAGGCTGAACTGCAGACAGAATAACATGATCACTATCCGTAATAATTACGGCACGTGTACGTCTTCCATACGTTGCATCAATCAGCATGTGACGATCTCTAGCCTCTTGTATAATTCTCTTGATCGGCGCCGATTCCGGACTCACGATGGATATAATCCGGTTCGCCGATACGATGTTACCGAATCCAATGTTAATGAGTTTGATTGCCATAATCAGGTTCTTCCCCCTATACATGCGACTCTTTTGCCGAAATTTAGCCGTTCATTCGATGTTCGCCGCTTGCTCACGAATCTTCTCCAGCTCCGCTTTCATCTCGACAACACGGTTCACCAGAGCCAAGTGGTTGGCTTTTGATCCAATCGTATTAACCTCGCGATTCATCTCCTGAATCAGGAAGTCCAACTTGCGGCCTACCGATTCCTCGCTCTTCAACAATTCTCTACATTGTCCAAAGTGGCTGAGTAAACGCGTAAGTTCCTCTTCAATGTTGGAACGATCAGCAAAGACTGCGATTTCCATACCCAATTTATGCTCATCAAAAGGGAAAGAGCCGTCCTCCTGCAACTCCGTAAGACGCTGTCTCAACTTGTTGCGGTAATCGCTCACCACAGTGGGTGCAAGTGCAAGCATCTCGGTGTGTAGTGACTCCAGACGGGTAATCCGCCGTTCCAGATCATTGGCCAGATGAAGACCTTCACGAGCGCGCATCTGCTCCAAACTGGACAGAGCTTCGTTCAGCCCAGCCTGCAGAACCTGCTCCCACTCGTCTTTTTGTTCCTCTTGGATGGGGCTTGTCCCATCCGATTGAACCATGACATCCGGCAAACCTAGCATATCCACAATACTTGGCTTGCCCTGCATTCCAAATTGAGACTCAAGCCGCTCTGCAGCCTGCAGATAGGCCCTGACCGCCTGCTCATTCAGAACAGCGGGGAGAGCCTGGTCTTCCTCTTTTTCTTTCATTACATAAACATCAATCCGCCCACGCTTCAAGCGGCCCTGTACGATCTTTCTCAAACCATCTTCATAATACGTCCACTCTCTAGGCAGACGCATCATCACTTCGCAATAACGATGATTGACTGATTTGATCTCCAATTGTACCTTGTAGCCGCCAAAATGAAAGGCGGATTGACCGTATCCGGTCATACTGAATGACATCGGCATCACATCCGTTTTACTATTGTAATTGATTATTAGGGTTGAAACAAGTAGGACATTGATGCTCCGATTTCTCCCAGACGTATTGAGTCAGTTCTGCCGTCATGCCATAGAACATAAACGGAGTCATCAGATAGATGCCCTTGAAGTGCTCTGTAGCTACATCAAGTAGCTCTTTTGCAATCGTCACTCCCATGGCACGCCCCTCTTCACCTTCCAGTCCTGCCATCCGTGAACGCACTTCATCGGAAAGCTGGATACCTGGAACCTCATTGTGCAGATACTCTGCGTTTCGGCCGCTTGCGAGTGGCATAATACCGACAAAAATAGGAATGTCCAGATGTTTGGTTGCCTCACGCATCGCCACGATCAATTCCGGATCATACACCGGCTGAGTCATAATATAGTCTGCCCCGGAGGCAATTTTCTTCTCAAGCCTTTGTACCGCTTTGTCCAGATGTTTCACGTTCGGGTTGAAGGCCGCTCCAATAACAAAGCCGGCTTTCTGTTTCAACGGTTTACCCGAAAAGGCTACACCATCATTCAGTTGTTTAATCATTCTTATGATTTCAAACGATGTCAAATCGTACACGGAGCTTGAACCAGGCAAGTCACCAAACCTTGCAGGGTCGCCCGTAACGGCAAGCACATGGTTAATGCCGAGTGCATCAAATCCCATCATATGGGATTGAGTTCCGATCAAGTTACGGTCACGGCAGGCAATATGCACAAGTGCACGAAGTCCTGTGCGATCCTGCACCAGATGTCCGAGTGCCATATTACTCATACGTGTTACAGCAAGGGAGTTGTCAGCAAGCGTAAGGGCATCCGCTCCTGCCGCTTTCAGTGTTTCGGCACCCTTCATAAACTTGGCAATATCCAGATCACGCGGGGGATCAAGCTCTACAATGACCGTGTGGCGTTGTTTGACCAGATCAACAATGGTTGGCTGGCCCCCTCGCCCTGCGCGTTCATCCACATTCTCATGAAGTACAATGCGTGACGTAATCTCGGCAGGATCAGGTTCAGCAATCGGCTGAGGTACGTAATCCGCAAGCGCTTCTTTAATCGCAGTGATGTGATCAGGCGTTGTACCGCAGCAACCGCCGATAATACGTGCACCAAGATCCGCAAACTGTATTGCAGTCTGACCAAAGTACTCTGGTGTTGCACCGTAACGGAACTGACCATCCACATAGTCCGCCGCACCCGCATTCGGATATACGGACATCGGAACACCGATACGTCCTGAAACGGTTTCCATCGCACGCATGATCCCGTTCGGACCAGACCTGCAATTGAAACCGATGACGTCAGCCCCCTGTTCGCGCATGATACGAAATGCTTCAGGCATCGTGTAACCGTCCAGCGTATGGCCTACATCCTCTACCGCGAATTGTCCAATCACAGGCAGGTCGCTCAGCTTGCGGGCCTGCAAAAGAGCGATATCCATCTCTTCGATATCATAGAACGTTTCAAGCAAGATGCCATCTACGCCTTCGTCTAGTAACGCAAAAATCTGCTGTTGATAGAAGCGTTTCAATTCACTAGTAGACACATTTGTCCGTTTGCCGCCGCGAATCGAACCTACTGCACCCAGAACGTAGCCCTCTGCCCCTGCCACTTCTTTCGCGATGCGTACGCCCGCACGGTTCACATCCTCCACTTTGGACTCTAGCCCAAATTTAGACAACTTGTCAAAGTTAGCCGAGTACGTATTGGTCTCGAATATATCCGTGCCTGCATCACGATAACGACGATGCACATCAGCCACAACTTCAGGTGAAATTAAGTTCAACTCTTCATAAGATATCCCTACCGGAAATCCCATTTGATATAGAAATGTCCCCATGGCCCCATCCCCAACAAGGACACGTTGCTTCATCGCTGTACGTAAATCTGCCTTCATCCCGTTTCCCCCCGCCTGACTGTGATCGTTTTCATACTAATGTAACACAAAAAATGCTTAAAAACGAAGAAAAACACAGGTATTTACTGTATGTCCGACTCCAGTGGACATTCCTGCGAAATATGTGCTGAATTCGTCCTTGATGACCGGACAGCATGTAACATCTTGTCTAATTCGGATAAAAAAAGAGGCCCTGCAGGCCTCTTCCGTGTAACCTTCTACTTTTTTCAAGAAACTATGAAGTAAATCCTTTGAAAACAACTTCGGCTGGTCCCGTCATATAGACGTGGTTATCCGCCTCGTTCCACTCAATGTTCAGATCCCCGCCTTTAAGGCTAATTACAGCAGTACGATCTGTATGACCATTCAGTACAGAGGATACCAGCGTTGCACAAGCGCCTGTTCCGCAAGCCAGTGTCGGACCAGCGCCACGCTCCCATACACGCATGTCTACATATCCGCGGTCGCGTACCGTTGCGAATTCAACATTAATTTTTTTCGGGAACATCGGGTGAACCTCAAGCAATGGCCCCCATGTTGTCAGATCAAAATTCACTGCATCATCAACATAGATGACCGCGTGAGGGTTGCCCATAGACACCGCTGTGAATTTGAATGCATGTCCATTCGCTTCAATGTTGTGATTGACCACCGGATTCGCATCCACTGTGGTAGGTACTTGAAGACCATCCAGAATCGGCTCGCCCATGTCTACCCGTACGGTCTCTACCTTGCCATCCCGGATGTTAAGAGTTACAGGTTGAACCCCTGCACCAATCGTTTCAATCGTAATTTGCTCGCGATCAACATGCCCATGGTCATATACATACTTGGACACACAACGGATCGCGTTGCCGCATTGCTCCGCTTCAGAACCGTCCGAGTTCATGATGCGCATCTGAAAATCCGCCTTTTCCGAAGGCAGTATATAAACCAGACCATCTGCTCCGATACCGAAGAACCGATTGCACCATTTTACCGCAAGTTCAGCCGCATCTGCTGGAAGCTGTTTTTCACCAAATACAACGATAAAGTCGTTGCCTAGTCCGTGCATTTTCGTAAATTCCATATCTTGCCCACTCCTTTTGGCAGTCTTCCGCCAAAGCTTTATAGTTTATTCATAGCTAATCTTCATATCATGCGCACAAAGCATACAAAAAAAGCTATCCTGCAAAATATCAAAGCTTTCGCTTTGAATCATTTTGAGGATAGCATATCGAAACGAGATATTAAAAGCTATTGATTTTATGCTGAAAACTTTGTACTTTTCGGTACGAAGCGTCCAGGACCGCCCATGCGGCGACGATTCCGGCGACCACCCCAGACACTGCCAGCCCCCATAAGGAATGTTGGAATGCCTGCGGCTACGATACAGATAGCCCATTCGCGCAGACCGAGAGGTACCGTTTTGAAGATGGGTTGCAACGGCTCCACATACATTACCACCAGCATCAGCACAACCGATGAGATAACTGCCAGAACGAGATATTTATTCTGCAACGGATTGCGGTGGAAGATCGAACGTGAACTACGGCAGTCAAACACATGAATCAACTGGGCAAGCACCAATGTAGCAAAAGCTACAGACT
Source organism: Paenibacillus sp. NN59 (assembly GCF_057597225.1). Lineage (NCBI taxonomy): Bacteria > Bacillati > Bacillota > Bacilli > Caryophanales > Paenibacillaceae > Paenibacillus > Paenibacillus sp. NN59. Next base: position 4,321,194 of record NZ_CP199678.1, read on the forward strand.
GAGCCTTGAGCAGCTGACCAGGATGATCCGGTGCAGCCTGAAGTGTCAACCAGAAGGCACCGAGCGTGCATAATCCGATTAATACACCGCGGCTAATGATTTTCCAGCCCAGCCTGCGTGCAAAAATATTTTCCTTTGCGCCGCGAGGTTTGTGCTCCATCAAATCTTTTTCCGCCTGATCCACCCCGAGCGCCATCGCTGGCAAACCATCGGTCACCAGGTTTACCCATAGAATCTGGATTGGCACGAGTGGCAACGGCAAGCCCATCATCATGGCAAAGAACATCGTTAAAATCTCGCCGACATTCGAAGCCAGCAAATAACGGATAAACTTGCGAATGTTCTCATAGATGTTACGCCCTTCTTCAATAGCCGCCACAATGGTGGAGAAATTATCATCACTCAAAATGAGAGATGAAGCTTCCTTTGTCACATCCGTTCCCGTGATGCCCATGGCAATCCCGATATCCGCGGCCTTGATCGCAGGTGCATCGTTGACGCCGTCCCCAGTCATCGCGACAACGTGTCCTTTGCGCTGCAACGATTTGACGATACGCAATTTGTGCTCAGGCGAAACTCTGGAGAACACATAGATATCATTGACCGTTTTATCCAATTGTTCATCCGTCATGCCTGCCAGTTGCTGCCCGCTTAACGATGCTCCTCCGCGCGGGAGAATACCCAGCTGATGAGCGATCGCTTCCGCTGTTGTTCCATGATCTCCCGTGATCATCACTGTCCGGATGCCCGCTTTGCGGCATGTCGCAATGGCCTCACGAACTTCACGGCGAGGTGGATCGATCATGCCAGCAAGCCCAACAAATACAAGCTGGCTTTCAGCTGCATGCTCGTCAGCCACATGTTCCTTCGGCTTGACTTCACGATAGGCCATACCAAGAACTCGCAGAGCGTTACCCGCCATACTTTCGTTGGCAGCCATCACTTTCTGGCGCAGTGTGCCGGTGAACGGAACTACCTTGCCTTCCCACAAAATGTAACTGCAATGCTCAATCAGTACATCAGGCGCTCCTTTGGTATACACCATACGCCCACCTTGATGTTTGATCATAACAGACATCCGTTTTCGCTCGGAGTCGAACGGGAATTCCTGCTCTCGATCGTATAATTCCTTGAGTCCTGCAGGAGTAAGACCCATTTTAGAAGCCATGGCTACAAGTGCACCCTCTGTCGGGTCCCCTTTTAACTCCCAGAGCACTTGGTTAGCACTAACTTGCTCTTCCTCCTGCTGGCCGTTCTTCCGGCCTTTCTTGCTCTCTTTTTTGGACTCTTTACTCTTTTTCTTGCTGGCTGGATCGTTTACAATCGTCTCGACAATACTGGCATTGTTACAAAGTGCACTGATCTGTAGCATTCTTCGTAAGGACTGGTCATTTTTCAGGTCGAGTATTCGATCATTTTCCAACATATGACCTTCTGGTGCATAACCGTCTCCAGTCACCTTAATGCTGCGCCCTTCAAGCCACACGTTCGTTACCGTCATTTTGTTCTGTGTCAGTGTACCTGTCTTATCCGAGCAGATCACCGACGCGCAACCTAACGTTTCTACAGATGGCAGCTTACGTACGATGGCCTTACGTTTGATCATCCGCTGGACACCTAACGCCAGCGCAATCGTAACGATAGCCGGCAATCCTTCCGGTATGGCTGCCACGGCGAGACTGACACCTGCCAGGAACATGCCTACTGCGGGTTGTCCATGAAGGATACCTGCGACTACGACCATCACCGTTAATCCAAGTGCAACAAAGATCAGAATTTTGCCTAACTGCTCGAGTCTGTGCTGTAGCGGAGTCTCCTGCTCCTCCGTATTTTGAATCAAATCCGCGATTTTCCCCATCTCGGTGTCCATCCCCGTCCGAATGACAACTCCCTTGGCTGTACCGCGTGTGACCATAGTACCCATAAAACCGATGTTTTTTTGATCCCCTAAAGGAACATCGTCACTAGCTATAGGTCTGCAATGTTTGCTGACAGGCACGGATTCTCCGGTGAGTGCCGACTCCTCTACATCGAGGCTGTTGGTTTCCAGCCAGCGCACATCCGCAGGAATGCGGTCACCACTTTCCACCATGATAACATCTCCCGGTACCAATTGTTTGGCCGCAAGATGTACCTCCTGTCCCGACCTGAGTACTTTGGCGGCAGGAGCCGACAACTGCTTCAGTGCCCGAAGAGAACGTTCCGCCCGGAACTCCTGTACAAATCCCAAAATAGCATTTAGTACAATAATTGCCACAATCGTTACTGCATCCAGATATTCTCCAAGTAAACCGGATACAAGCGTCGCTCCCATGAGAACTAACACCATGAAGTCCTTAAACTGATTCAGCAACAGGGTGATCGGGGATATTCGCTGTCCTTCACTCAGTTCATTTGAACCAGCAATCTTCCGTTTCTCTGCTGCCGCTTCGTCCGTCAACCCTTCCTGCGGGCTCACGCCGAGAGTTTCACGAAGCTCTTCGTCGTTTAGTTGGTGCCACTTGGTATGTTCCATGCTCCAAAATTCCCTCCCAATCCTATTTCATCTGCAATGCAAGCTCACATGTTTCACCGGCATGCTGCTAGGGCAGGCTGTACACTATGCCGGACAAACTACCTGCTCTATATGTATTCGGACAGGTCCGTGAATAGCACCCGGAAGCTGAATCCTTTCCCTCATGGGCAGAATAAGCTAAAATAAAGGTCTGCGTAGATTACTGCTCAACTCCGTTATTTGGAAAAATGCAGTCAGCCATCGTATAAAAATGTTATTACATATGCTGCGGTTGCCTGTGAGCCGTTATAGATGAAGCATTCTGTATGAATTCATTCGAATGCCAGATAGAGAGGAAGTGGACAATATGGCACTTGACGGTATTGTAACCCGAGCCATCGTACATGAGCTGCAAGGCTGTATCGGAGGACGTATTAGCAAAATTCATCAGCCTAACGGCCATGATGTGGTGCTTACCCTGCGCGCTCAGCGCGGTAACAGCAAACTGCTTGTGTCGGCGAGCCCGACATATCCGCGTGTACATTTTACAGAGAAAACATTTTTGAATCCGACAGAGGCACCGATGTTTTGCATGCTGATGCGGAAACACTGCGAAGGGGCTATCATTGAGAATATCCGTCAGATTGGAATGGAACGGATCATTCATATTGATGTACGTCAGCGGGACGAGCTTGGCGATGTTTCGGCCAAACGTATCATCATTGAACTGATGGGACGTCACAGTAACATCATTTTGCTTGATCCTGCGACGGATGCGATATTGGACGGGATTCACCATGTCACACCATCCATCAGTAGTTATCGTGTGGTTATGCCTGGTTTTTCCTATACTGCACCGCCAGAGCAACATAAAAGCAATCCGTTAGAGGTATCCCAAAACGAGTTTGAGCAGAAGATTGCTACTGCAGCAAATGTAGATGCAGACGAAAATGAAGCTGGATCACAAACGGACACAACTAAAACGGCTATAGAAACAAAAGCAGACGCCTCACGCTGGCTCGTCAATGCTTTTAGTGGGATGAGTCCGCTGATTGCAGGTGAGATTGCAACGCGAACAGGTTCCGATTCAGACCGTATGGAGGCAGGAGCTCTTTGGACTGCTTTTGAATCAGTCATCGAATCTGTCAAAGAACATCAGTACACTCCTGTAACAGGGCTGAACGCCAAAGGCAAAATGATCTTTTCCGCTATTCGACTAGAGAGCATTCAGGATCAGGAAAAAACGTACGATACGATGAGCAAATGTATGGAGGATTACTACGGGGACAAGGCTGAGCGAGATACCGTTAAACAAAGAGTAAGCGATCTGCTCCGGTTCCTGCAGAATGAGCGTAGCAAAAACATTAAAAAGCTCGATAATCTTAACAAAGACTTGCTTGAAGCCGACGATGCGGACAAGTACAGACTATGGGGCGAGTTGTTATTCGCATCCCTGCACTTGGTCAACAAGGGTGATAAGAGTGTAGAGCTGATTAACTTCTACGATGAAGATCAGGGCAACATTACGATTCAGCTTGATCCACTGCTCACACCTTCTGATAATGCTCAGCGTTACTTCAAACGTTATAACAAATATAAAAACAGTCTGGCTGTAATTCACGAGCAACTTGGTAAAACCAAGGATGAAATCGCCTATCTGGATAATCTGCTTCAGCAGCTCTCCATCGCCTCCATGAACGATATCGAAGAAATTCGAGACGAACTTGTACAGCAAGGTTATCTGCGTGATCGGAACAAAAAAGGCAAGAAAAAGAAGAAAAATGATCGTCCAACTGTGCATCAGTTCACTTCATCAGAGGGAATTGACATTCTGGTCGGCAAAAACAATCTACAGAACGAGTATGTGACCAATCGTCTGGCATCAGCTAATGATACTTGGCTGCACACTAAGGACATTCCGGGTTCCCATGTCGTTATTCGCAGTACTGATTTTGGTGAAGCTACGCTGGAGGAAGCCGCTCAACTCGCCGCTTATTTCAGCCAAGCGAAGGAATCAAGCAGTGTCCCTGTGGATTACACGTATATCCGTCACGTTCGCAAACCAAGTGGTGCAAAACCCGGATTTGTCATATACGACCATCAGAAAACTCTGTTTGTAACACCAAACGATGAATTAATTAAAAGCTTACCATCCACGATAAAAAATGGATAAGCTGCCACTTATCTTATAGGATGAGATGTAACGATAACCAAAAAAACCCTGCCAGCTAAGGCCGAGGGGATTCTTTGGTTATCGTATATGTTTAGAAGAGTAACACGTGTCACTCCATTTCTTAATTCTAATTACGTATAATAACGCCGTATTAACTCAATGAATACATAAAAGAAGGATGTGTTCTATGCCGATTCATATTAGAGAAACTCGCTCGGATGATCTGAAACCACTGATAGCATTGATGCATGACTACGTCGTAGGTTTCTACAATAATCCATGGCCAGGTGACCAAGCAATCGAACTTTTGATTAACAACCTGCTGGAGCAGCAGATCGGCGCTCAATTTGTAGCAGAAGAGGACGGAAAGTTGATCGGATTCGCTACATTGTTTTTCACGTACAGTACGATGAAAGCAGAACGTGTAACGATTATGAATGACCTTTTTGTCACGGAAGCATTCAGAGAAGGAGAAACCGAAGCCAATTTATTCGCACGCTGTCAGCAATATACGCATGAACATGGATGTGCATATATGTCATGGATTACAGCCGTGACTAACGAGCGTGCGCAACAATTATTCGATCGGCTTGGAGCTAAACATGGCGATTGGGTTAACTATTCAATTCAAGGATAAACACATCCTAATGAGGTTATCTCTTGCTGTGTGCAGCCGCCTGCAGTCTTTCGAGCACATCAAAAGGTACCGTCTTGCTACCCAGATCTCCATGAAAAACAACGCCTTGTCGTTCGCCATGGTAATCTGAACCACCTGTCACAATAAGATCATATTCTCTGGCCATTTCAGCATATCTGTGTTCCTCTTCCGGGCCATGGTCTGAATGAAAGACTTCAATGCCATCCGGAAGGGATTCTGTGATAATACGGCGTACTAAGTCATCATCGCTATAGAGACCCGGATGCGCAATTACCGCAGCACCTCCTGCTGCTCTAATCCACTCACAGGCATCCTTAGGCGTAACTCGCGGTACAGATACGAAGCCAGGCTTGCCTTCAGCAAGATATCGATCAAATGCATCTCGCATGTCGGTAGCGTATCCCTTTTTCACCAATACATCAGCCATATGAGGTCTACCGATACTCTCATCTGGCGCTAACGGTCGTCCGAGTCCATCCAGTACTTCCTGCCAGCTTATATCCAATCCTAGTTGCTGGAGCTTGCCAATAATCAGATGATTCCGTTCCTCCCGCGCTTCTCTCAATCCGCGCAACCGTTGCAGAAATAACTCATCCTCCGTATTCACGTAATAACCGAGCACATGAATATCTTTACCACCAGCCCGTGTGCTGATTTCGACTCCAGCTATAACATCGATACCGTACTCTTTTCCCGCTTGCTTCGCTTCTGCTACACCTGCTACCGTATCATGATCCGTTAAGGCTACCGCAGCCAGTCCTCTCTGTTTTGCAAGCTTCACATTATCAGCCGGTGGTTGCATCCCATCTGAAGCCTGACTATGCGTATGAAGATCACAGCGTCCTTGATGCTGATCCATTGGCTCCCATCCCTTTCTGATTGAAATTTTACAGCCCTTTCATCCTTAAACCCGTTCTCCCTGCTCGAGCTCCTGTTGTCGCAAATACCCTAGAAAGGCAACAGCCGACAAAGGCAACAAAGATGACTTAAGGTGAATGGCATAAAACTGCCGTTTGAATTCAAGCCCGCGAATATCCACAATATGTACAAGCCCCAGTGCCAGCTCATGCTGCACGGACGAAGGAGACAACATCGTAATGCCCACGCCAGCCTCTACAGCCGATTTGACCGCACCTGTACTCCCAAGCTCCATAACCACATTCATGTCACTCGGATCTATTTTTTTCTTTTGCAGTTGACCTTCCATCACTTGGCGAGTACCTGAACCTTCCTCACGTAGCACAAAAGGGTAGTTCATTACCTCTTCCAAGTTTACTTTTCCCCGTCCTGCCAGATCATGTCCTGCTGGTACAATCAGTTTCAGTTCGTCCTGCATCACAGGTTCGACGATCATATCCGGATGATTTACCGGTGCTTCGATTAATCCAAAATTCAACTGGTGCTTCAAAATCTCATCCATGATCTGGGTGGTATTCATCACTTTCATCACAATCGAGATATCGGGATACTGCTTGGCAAAGGGCCCAAGCATACGTGGCAACACGTATTCACCAATGGTCAGACTTGCTCCAAGCTGTAATCTTCCCTGCAATTTCTGCGTAAAAGCAGACATCGCTTCATCTGTCTGACGGACAAGTTCCACACTTCGCTTGGCGTGAGGCAGTAACGTCCTTCCTGCCTCCGACAATTCTATTTTTTTGGTGGAACGATGCAGCAGTTTAGTCCCAAAATAATCCTCCAGCGATTGGATCTGCATCGTCACGGCCGGTTGTGTCATATGTAACGCCTGCGCAGCTGCGGAAAAACTCCCCTTTTCCGCTACCGTATAAAAAATGTGCAACTGATGAAAATTCATATCTTCGCCCCTCTTCTATTACACTTACTATATTGTATCCGATTTCCAGTCTGGCAACAAAAAAAAGCATGCAGCTTGTCTGCATGCGTTGGTACAAATGATTCTTCACTTCTCATCCATAAATTTTTATGATTGCAATCTCAAATCTGTTTCATCATCTATGCTTCCGGCTATTTTTGACCAGCGTCATTCTTCTGGAATGCCTCAGCCAAGAATAATATGACTTCAGATCTCTTAGTTCAATCGTCTCCGACATACGTCCCAAAAACGTCACTACAATCATTTTGTGTAGCGGATTGCCTGTAATGTCATATTCTCCTTCAAGCTCGGAAAACTCAGCAACCACCACCAGATCATCGTCAATCAGATAAACATCCTGCTCATTGCGGTAATATGGCGTTACCCTGTCCTGCTTCAGACACTCCCATAACCAAGCCGCAATATGGTCATCATCACTACGTGCAGGCTCAATACGGTCTGCATACCGCATCTTTGCATGATGGGTAATGACGATGTCAGCCACTTTCTTGTCTCCGAGAGCCACAAAAAACGGCTCGTAGGTGCTCCAACGTTGCATCACCTTATCACGCATGGGAATCACTCTCCACCAGATAGGACTTTCTATCTATTTATTACCCAATATATTACAACATTAGTCCCGTAACAACAAGGCGTAAGTGTAACTTTTTTTCGCAAAAATCTATTTATGCTTATTTTAGAAAAGAGCGACCCAGTGGGTCCCTCCTATGTTTCCTGCTATACTCCGTAAAAACTCGTTTTGTCCGCCGTTTTGCTAGCATACTCGGTTTTAATCTCGTTTCGATAGGAGCGCTCGATTTTGCGCACATAGGAAAGCCGCTTTACGTTTTTCATCGTATCGTCAGCCCGTTCTGCATTAACATACATGACAACATAATGCATACGGCGGGAGATATAATGCACGGTACCATATTTTTCGAGATTGCGGGCCGCTTTCAAATCACTGACCCAAATAATAAATCCTGTTCTTTCCGCAAACACCATCGTTCCCCGCCCTTCTATAAATGGAGACCGGCCCTCGAAAGGCCCGGTCTGTTCAAATTCTAAAAAACTATAATGTAACGGTCTTCGGGTTTAACTGCATCCACATTTGCCGCCGCTACCACAGCCGCCTTTAGGATTAGGATCGTTGCTTGGCACCTTAATCGTGCTCGATACAGCAAAAGCAATGGTTTCGGACATCTGAAACAGCATCTCATCCAAAGCTTGCTCAGCCTGTTTGAAACGAGCTACAGCTTCAAAAGATTCCAGTTCCTTCTCGATCGCTTTCACCTGATCCTTCGCTGCATGAAAGTCAGGATGAAAATGGCCAAAACGCTGTGTTTCTTCAAAAAGCTCTTTCTTGGCATTTAATCTGCGGATGCCCTCTTGAATCTCAGAACTTGTTTCGACTTGCTGCTTCCAATATAAATAATCCGATACTTCGGCAGATTGGTTAATCATGTCGCCCAGTTCATATGCGCCCGTTAACACTTGGGCCATATCGACCGTGTTTATTTCCGCTACGCTCATGAATTATTCATCCTATCTATATATAAAGTTCTACTTAACGTAGACTTCTTCATCATAGCATATCCATGAAAGGTTAAGAAGAGTTTTTCCACTAAACTAGACATCATCCGGTAGAATAAGACGCATTGCATCCCAGTCTTCCGGGGTAAATGTTCGCCATTCCGTACGCGATGCAGTTTCGTGCGGATCAAGGATGCACCATCCTTCCAGTATCCATCGCTCTTGCTCTTTCACCTGATGCGGAATAAGAACAAACGCATCCTTCCCCTTTTGAATTCCTAGTTTCACTTGCCATTCGATGGCTTGCATTGCAATTTGGCGCTCAGTCGACAGGTGATACTTTCTCCATTCCCTGTGCCAAGTCTCAGGTACATCAGCCTTCCTCTCGTTCCATGCCGATTTTTCAATCGCATCATAGTCAGACCCATCCTCATCGTAGTCCACCGTCATACCAGGCATCAATGGGAATTGCAATAAGCCTTGAGTCTCACCGTTGTAAAAGAAAAGGGAGTTCCGCTGTTCAGGGTGATCCGGATTCGTAGCAAATATCAGCATATCTTGCTTATCTTGAACATTCTCTCCGACTGTTGCCCAGTCCTTCAACGTAACAAATACTTGGCCGGGCAACTCCCCTTGTCCATGTCTCTGTAAAAAATCAGCGATGCCTTCCCACTTCACTCCACTCGCAGCAGCGGTTTCCACCCGGGCCTTGGTTAAACGATAGATTGACATCTGGTCGCGTGTGATCCGTTCACAGTATTGTTCGAGTCTCCAGCAGACTTCAGCTGGCACATCGGGCGGCACCATAACTTCAAAGTCGGGCTGCACATAAAATTTGCCGTAGTGTATCTCCCCCTGCTTGTGTAGCCTATCTGCATGATAAGCACCACAGTCTACTCCCCTATTCAAGAATTCGGCTGGATCGATCAACCAGCGAAATGCAGCCTCCCCATTCTCATTCTCACCGACTTCACCAAACCCCCAGCCAGCTAAAGCTTGCAACCAGCCTTGAAACCCTGAATTACCTCCTCCGCACAGTACACGGAACCATTGATTCACTCCAGGCGTAAGTACCGCGAGCTGATAGCGAGAATGTTGCATTTCTGATCCGGACGTCCCATATCGCTCCATGCATACTCTAAACACTTCACCATGCATCTCGAACCAGGATAACTTGATCCACTGTTGCAATTTATCTTGCCTGATTTCGAAACCCCGATCTGTTTGTTGCACCAAGTTTAAGCAGAGCAGTAAATCCAGCAAAATAACTACATGCACCGGGTATAATGCCTTATGATCATACGCAATCTCCAACGGTTCGAAATCCTCTGGAGACATGATCGTTAATGTGCTTAACTTTTGTACCGTTCTCTTATGTATTGTACCTTTTCCAGTGACAGGCAGACCTTCTCTATCAATCCAAGCAAGAAGATGAAGTAATTCCCCTGCGATATGCGGTTTTCCTTCCTTAATGACACGCCTGACAGAACCGACCATCGGTTCAACAATGCGGTCCACGCGACTTGTATACGACAAGGTCAATGTTGCCAGATGACATTCAGGGATATGAAAAGAGCATTCTCCCCAGCTTTTATGTACGGATTTAATCCATTGTTTACGGCGTAACATGGCAAAAGCAAGCTTCGCTTCAGCTCCACTTAACCCTTCCTTAGCCCAAACCTCCGAAGGCAGAAGAGAAGAGAACGTTTGACCCGCATATTTGTGAAAAAGAGCACCAAGCACCCGTTGCTCCGCTGACGTAAGTGCAGACCACTGTGCCAGATCAGCCAACTTTCTCGATTGCATCGATTTCTCCACTTCAAATTCCAGATCAGACATCAGCATTTCCCTTCCCTTCTGCAACATGTTAATGAACCTTGTCCTGCTCATGCACAATCGCATATTCGTAACCCTGCTCTACCAAAAACATCTGGCGATTTAACGCAAATTCCTGTTCCTTGCTATTTTCGGAAACCAGTGCATAGAAATAAGCTTTGTTCTCACCTGCTTTGGGGCGCAGAATCCGTCCAAGCCGCTGGGCTTCTTCCTGCCTGGAACCAAAGCTACCAGAGATTTCGAGGGCTACGGCAGCATCCGGCAAGTCAACCGCAAAATTGGCAACCTTGGATACAACAATCGTACGAATTTCCCCCTTTCTAAAAGCAGAAAACCAGTGAATCCGTTCCTGTTGTGACATCGATCCAGAGATTAGAGGTGCATCAATTTCCCGGGCAATCATCTCAAGCTGATCAAGGTACTGCCCAATGACAAGTGTCGGTAGATTTTGATGTCGTTCCAGTAAACGCTTTACAACCTTTAATTTTGCCGGATTTTCAGCTGCCAGACGAAATTGATGCTTACCCTCGGCCTGCACATAAGTTGATCTTAATTCAGGGGACAAGGGTACCCTCACTTCCTGACACTTCACTTCTGCAATCCAACCTTGCTGCTCCAGCTCTTTCCATGGCATATCATATAATTTGGGGCCGATCAACGAGAATACATCCTGTTCACATCCATCTTCACGAACAAGCGTGGCGGTCAAACCCAGACGACGAGTGGCCTGAATGTCCGCAGTAGCCCGAAACACCGGAGCAGGCAACAAATGCACTTCATCATAGATGATCAGCCCCCACTTTCTCTCTTGTAAAAGATGAATGTGAGTGAACTCTGCGTCTTTGGATTTTCGATGCGTCAAAATTTGATATGTGGCCACCGTCACCGGTTTCACCTGTTTTTTCTGGCCCGAATACTCTCCAATCTGTTCAGCAGTTATCGTTGTTTTATCCTGAATCTCCTTTATCCACTGCCGGACAGATGTAGTGTTGGAGGTTAAAATAAGACATTCACATTGCAAACGTTCCAGCACAGCCATGCCAATAATCGTTTTGCCTGCTCCGCAGGGCAGTACGAGAAGTCCGCTCCCCCCGATACCTTCACCGTCTTGAAAAGCATCCACTGCCATCTGTTGATAAGGTCTTAGCGCAAATGTAGCTCTTTTTCCCTCACCGCATCTACTAGACATACTAGTCGTTGATTCAGTAATATTAGGCCGCCAGCCAAATGAAAGATCGCTCCCTTTCCGATAACCTGCATAATCCAACACAGGGTAACCAAGACGTGTCAGTTCCCTCTTCAATAAACCACGCTTTTCTCCCGATAACACAAGCTCGTTCACGCTCGTTCGTTCCATACGGAAAGCAGATATCGATTTGATGTCGCTCAAATCATCCAACAATTGCTCGTCTTCACTAGTCAGGCGCATTTTGGCATGGTCCGGCTCGGCATGTAACTTTAATTTGCCGTATTGCTCCATTATTCTGCACACATCCTGAGCGAGTGCCGCAGGTACATTCCAGCGTGACACGTTCTCAAGACTCTTGATCACCCATTCAGAATTCCAGCCTAGTGCTGCCGCATTCCACAGCGACAACGGGGTGATCCGGTAGGTATGAAACGTCGCAGGTGTCTTTACGAGTTCCGCGTACATACTGAGCTCGGCTCTGGCTGTTTCAAACTCGGGATGCCCCACTTCGAGCAATACCGTGAAATCACGCTGTACAATGCAAGCTCCCTGCGGATTGAACATCTCCATCTTTCCCACATCCATTCCTAATCTATATCATTCGAACAAAGATCTAACTCGTATACTCCGACCGAAAACTTCATTTCATACACAACAAAAAAAGCACCCTGTCCATACCCTTGGTATGTTCAGGATGCCCAACTATAGTTCTCAGCATTCGGTTGCGTAGCCTTTCGCCATTGCCACAAACAGTTTCACGCCCGTCTGCATGGCGTCCTCGTCAAAATCAAACATCGGATGATGATGAGGGTACATTGCATTTTTCTCCGGATTACCCGCACCGACAAACATGAAGCACCCCGGCAACTTTTGCAAATAATACGCAAAGTCCTCTGCAGGCATCAGCATCGGAGAGTTCTGCACCCGGTCTGGGCCAAATATCGCCGTTGCTTCATTAAAGAAACGTTCAGTCTCCTGCGCATCATTAACCACCGGCGGATACCCCATGATGTATTTCACCTGTGTTTCCGCACCATAAGCAGCCCCAGTTTGTGCCACCATAGATAGCACACGCTCTTTCATATTCATCCGTGTCTCGTCATCAAACGTTCGCACCGTGCCGCTGAGCTTGCACTGCTCCGCAATCACATTCTGCGCAGATCCCGCCTGCATCGTGCCAATCGTTAGTACTGCCGGGCGCAACGGATCAACGGACCGGCTAACGATAGTCTGAAGCTGCATCACAAGCGCAGAGCCCGCAACGACACTATCAACGGTAGCTTGCGGCATGCCGCCGTGACCGCCTTTTCCTTTGATATCAATGTAAAAGTCATCTGCCGCAGCCATCATCGGTCCTGCTGTGCTTGCAACAATGCCAACGGGAAGCGGTGTCCATAGATGAATGCCATAGATAACATCCACCCCTTCCAGGGCTCCGTCTGCAATGACCTGAACTGCACCACCCGGCAACAACTCTTCCGCTGGCTGGAACAGAAACCGAATCTCGCCCTGCACTTCCTGCTTATGACGACTGAAATAAAGCGCGGTTCCCAGAAGCATTGAAATATGACCATCGTGGCCGCAAGCATGCATCGCTCCAGGTTGCTGTGAAGCATATTCCACATCCTTCTCGTCCTGCATCGGCAATGCATCCATGTCAGCGCGAAGCATGACTACAGGCCCTGACCTGTCCCCGCGAAGTATTCCAATCACCCCATGGCCACCTATATGACGTTTCACCTCAATGCCAAAGCTCTCCAGCATATCTGCCACAAAAGAGGATGTTTTCTCCTCATGAAAGGAAACTTCAGGATTGCGATGAAGGTGACGCCGCCATTCCACCATATGGATCTGCAGATCTTCCCACCATATTTGATTTGTCATGTAACCCCATCCTTTCGATCATCAGCAGGGCTTGTTCATAGCCCCAAACCTTCCTCTTCAAACCTGTTGCAGTATATTGTAGCAGAATTGAAAGAAAACCGATACGAAAGGCCTTCGGAAAGCTTGCACGGGAAGGGGAAACATACTATCATGAACTAGAGAAACACACGAGAATTATACTCGGAAGCTTATGAGGAGGATCAAACGCTTATGATTTTTGAGAATACAGGCTTGGATGGCTTGAAAAGCGACTTGGCATACCTGGATGAGAGCGCCGAGAAAGTCGGATTCGTCCGGTGGCAATGGGAATATTACCGTGCTACATATGACTACAAAATCGAAGATGAACAAACCAACTCAGAATACTTTGTACGCATTAATACGCGCGCGGTAGAAGGCAAACTGGAGAAACCCGATACGGTTCTGGCCGTTGAAGCCGTTTATCTGGGCAAAGCTACTTTCCCGCATGGACTTGATTACGACTCTTCCGTTCCGCAGCCAGTCGTGAAGCTGGCCACCCAAAAATTGCAGCAGCTCAAAGAACTGCTCGAAGCTTAGGCGGGCCAGATTATGAAACAACAAACGGCCCAGACGAGAACGAAGAGAGGCACGCCGGATTTTCAACTGCTAATCCTCACTTTATTGTTGGTGGGCTTTGGACTGGTGATGGTATTCAGCTCCAGTTCCAGCATCGCAATCGCAAGCGAAAGTTTTAACAACGATGCCCTTTACTTCACGAAAAAACAACTTATGTGGGCGATGATCGGTCTGGTTGGCATGTTTTTTGCCATGAATATCCGCTTTAACAAGTACAAAAAGCTCTATGCACCGTTTTTCCTGTTCACCACCGCACTACTCTTAGTTGTCTTGGTATCCGGTGCCGTGTTAAATGGTGCAAGAAGCTGGATTCGCGTGTTTGGATTCAGTTTGCAGCCTGCAGAGTTCGCCAAAATTGCAATTATTTTATATTTGTCAGCACTCATCACCAAAAAAGGTGAACGTTTCCGTGATTTCAAGACCGGATATTTCCCTGTCCTGTTCATCGTCGGATTTATTGCAGGATTGATTATGTTGCAACCTGACTTTGGTACCTGTTTCATTCTGGTATCTACCTGCGGTCTTGTCATTTACGCTGGTGGAGCTAACATGAAGCACATCCTGGGTTCTATTTTATTAGTTGCGCTTGGTGGTGCACTTGCCTTTGGAGCCAGTGCCCTCTTTTCCTCCATGTCTCCGGACACTCCTGCGCTGGACAGCACAACAACAGTGACAGCAGAGCAAAACTACAAAATTGGACGTATTCAAGCCTTCCTTAATCCAGAGTCTGATATCAATGGCGGAAGTCTCAACCTCTACCGTTCTCTGGTTGCCATCGGGGACGGCGGTATTACAGGTTCGGGTATTGGACAAGGCACCATGAAGTTGCATTATTTGCCAAATGCCTATAATGACTTTATTTTTTCCGTCATCGGAGAAGAGCTCGGTTTCATCGGGAGTGCATTGTTCCTGCTCATTTATCTGTACTTTATCTGGAGAGGCATTATCGTCTCCCTACGTTGTCCTGATCCTTTCGGAACGCTGGTGGGTATAGGTATCATGGGGCTTATTGCGATCCAGGCCTTCATCAACATTGGCGGGGTAACTCAAACGATACCTGTAACGGGAGTTACACTTCCGTTTATCAGTTATGGGGGGACTTCACTCTTTGTCATGATGGTGGCGATGGGTATTGTGCTAAGTATTTCACGGACCAATAACCTAGAAGCAATTAAGGAACAAAAAACGAAATCGGTAACGGTGCAGACACGCACCTCCCCGGCACTTCGTTCACGGGATTCGATTCGCCGAGTTCGCTAACGGAATGAAAAAAGACTTTGCATCTGATGGATGCAAAGTCTTTTTTGTGTTTTTTTGTATAAAGATAAGGAACAAAACATAGATTTGTTCATACCTTACGTGGAGTCTAAAGATTTACAGGTCGTCGCCTTTGAAAGAGACACCTTCAACCTTCACATTCACTTCGACTACACGTAGTCCGGTCATCGTTTCTACCGCTTCTCTTACATTCTGCTGGAGCATACGGGAAACTTCATGAATCGGAGTTTCATACAGGACGATGATACGCAGATCAATGGCTGCTTCCAGCTGACCGACTTCCACGCCTACGCCTTTCTGTACGTTTTTACCACTGAGACGCTTCGCCCAGCCCTCTGACAAACCTCCAGACATTGCGGCGATTCCAGGCGTTTCCATTGCAGCCATTCCAGCAATTTTCGCAACCACGTCATCGGCAATCCGGATGTTTCCGCTCTCCATTTGAAGTTGTTCTGCCATGCCACATCCTCCTTCACTTCGTTACTCGTATTTTAAATCCTTTCCACCCTAAAAAGCAAATTTAACTGTAAAAGATGCGTTTACAACCTGCCCCCCTTTGGTTATATTGAAATATGAAATTAATCGCATAGTTACATAACGTGAATTTCAAAACAAAATATGTATATAACCGAGGTGTTTTTTGTGAGAAACCGGATTTCATCCTTTTTGCTGATTGCATTTTTTGCGCTCAGTGCCATCGCCCACTTCTTGAAATGGGATTCGATTCTGCAGTTCGTGATATCTGCCATTTCGGTTATTTTCGTGGCCGGTTTTTTAGGTAAAGCGACCGAAAGTGTAGCCCACTATGCCGGTCAACGATTAGGAGGATTCCTAAATGCAACCTTTGGCAATGCAGCCGAACTCATTATTGCGATTTTCCTCGTAAAAGAGGGCTTGTTCGACATGGTCAAAGCCAGTCTGACCGGGTCCATTATCGGTAACCTGCTACTCGTGCTGGGACTCAGCATTTTTGCCGGCGGACTAAAGTATAAAACACAGAATTACAACGTTTCGCTTGCGGGCCTCAACGGCTCCCTGATGATCGTTGCCATCATTGCCCTGTTCGTCCCGGCCGTATTCCTGAACACCCACTCTATCACACAGCGGGATACGAACACACTCAGTCTCATTGTGGCTGGCTTGCTTATCCTGGCTTATATTGCGTGGCTTATCTTCTCTATGGTCACGCATAAAAGCTATCTTGCCGATGTAACGGATGACCAGGACGAAGAATTGCCTCATGAGCATGCTCCTGCATGGTCGAAGAAAAAGTCGATCCTCTATCTCGTGATCGCTACCGTTATGGTCGCCTTTGTCAGTGAATGGCTGGTTGGCACACTTGAGGTATTTACTTCAGAGTTTGGACTAAGTGAGCTGTTCGTTGGTGCGTTCCTCGTGGCCATTATCGGTAATGCAGCCGAACACAGTGCGGCCATCATGCTTGCGATGAAAAATAAAATCGGTGCCGCTGTTGAAATTGCCGTAGGCAGCAGTTTGCAAATCGCACTATTTGTAGCTCCAGTGCTGATCTTTGTAAGCTATTTTACGGGTCGTACGATGGATATCGTGTTTACCACCATTGAACTGGTCGCCATCGGTGTGTCTGTTTTTATTGCCAAATCGATCACACAGGATGGCTCCACCAACTGGTATGAAGGTCTGCTTCTGCTTGTTGTGTATGTCATTCTAGGTGTCTCATTCTTCCTGGTATAACAGAACTGTTGATTAACGTTATACCACTCCTGCGTACATCAAGAGACAGCCGAGGGACTACTTCCCCGGCTGTCTTTTTACGCCTACTGCAACACTAGACATATACATCAACACATACAAAAAAAGCATGCAACGGAATGTGCATGCCTTCTATTCTGACCCGCGCAATTGCAGGCTATTGCTCATTCTTTTTGTTCAAAGCTTCATATAAAATCGCCAAGTTCCGCTCAAGCGCGCTAACCATCTGCTTACCTGTACCTTCCGGAAGGAGCCCTGCACGGACAGCAAAATCAACTTCCTTGGAGAACCCATACATCTGTGTATCCAATACTTCCTCATAGAGAGGGCAGTAGCGGGTAGCCAGATTCTCCATCTGTACTTCAATAAGCTTCTGTATTTTATCTGCATCTTCTTGAAGAAGATTGATTGCTTTCAGGTTCAGCTGGTCCTGCAGATCAGATGAAGTCATGCATCATTTCCCCCCTATGTCCCAAAATCGCGTAAAGACGTTCTACCTCTAATATTAGACGAAATGAAGAGCTAATACAAGAACCTGACCAAAATAACCGCACGAGTTGTGAGCTCTGTTACAGCCTTTTCTCGCTTTGTCTAATTCACTCTAACGGACATTGTGTTCTGCTATGATTAAAAACACCCCTGCCCGAAGGCAGAGGTGTTCTTAATGATGTTATTCAGATGCGATGTTTACATTCAGCCCATGCTTTGCAAATACTTCAGACATTGCTGCCTTCGCTTCATCTGCATCCGGGCCATGAACGTGCAGTTCATAACTGTGCGTGCTAATCAGCGTTGTAAACAACCCAAGAATACTTTTTACGTCAATATACTTGTTCTCTGAATGAAGCACGATTGAAGAAGTAAACTTGCCTGCTGTTTGAGCAATTTCCACTACAGCCGCGTTATTACTCGACATAGGAATCCCTCCGTCTTTTCACTTTTGGTATCATCTATTAATTACCACTACATGATACCGTGAATCCGCTTTCCTAGCAACTGCAAAATACAGTTCCTATTTCAACTGGTCCGGATTCAAACATTCCAGCTCAGGAATGGCAAAGATGCCATCTTTACGAATCAGCACATCATCGAAATAGATTTCGCCACCGCCGTAGTCTGGACGCTGAATCAATACGAGATCCCAGTGAATGGACGAGCGGTTTCCGTTATCTGTTTCTTCATATGCCTGACCTGGCGTAAAGTGCAGGCTACCTGCAATTTTTTCATCAAACAAAATATCTTTCATCGGGTGCAAAATGTGCGGGTTGAAACCAATCGCAAACTCACCGATATGACGCGCACCTTCATCTGAGTCCAGAATTTCATTCAGGCGTTTCGTATCATTGCTGGATGCTTCTACGATTTTACCGTCTTTGAATGTAAACTTGATATTCTCAAACGTAATTCCGTTATACAGCGTCGGTGTATTATAACTAATTGTTCCATTAACGGAGTTGCGTACGGGTGCGCTGTATACTTCACCATCCGGAATATTTTTTTGTCCGGAACACTTCTCTGCACCGATATCTTTGATGGAGAAGCTCAGATCCGTGCCTGGCCCCGTAATCCGCACTTTATCTGTACGTTTCATGAGGCTTGCAAGTGAGTCTTGGGCTTTGTCCATTTTTGCATAATCCAGGTTACATACGTCAAAATAGAAATCTTCAAATGCTTCCGTGCTGGTGTTCGCGAGTTGCGCCATGCTTGCGTTAGGGTAACGAAGCACCACCCATTTTGTATGTTTGACACGCTGTTCGCTATGTACCGGATGGGAATACAGGGAGTTGTACAGTTTCATTTTTTCTTCCGGCACATCGGACAGATCATTCACGTTCTCTCCCGCACGAATACCGATATAACAATCCATTTGTTTCATACGGTTCAAATCAATCTCTGCCCACGTTTTCATCATCTCTTCCGTAGCATTTTGCAACATCACACGCTGAACGGTTCGATCTGTCAACTGTACAAAAACGTTACCGCCTTTTTTGCCCACTTCTTCAATAATGGCATTGATCAAATCACGTTCTGATCCAATCATCTCAACCAATACATTTTCGCCAGGCTGTACATCAACAGAATAACCTACGAGGTTCGCTGCAAGCTTCTGAATTCTAGGGTCCTTCATTCGATAAATCCTCCTGTCATCTGCCATTCAATGAATTGAACAACGGTAAATTACGTTACTATTGTAGCACGCACCAGACATCCCGTCAGCAGGCAGTCACAGGTTTTATTTATTGATATGATTTAAAGTTCACATCGGTTACCAGTGCTTCTACATTGCTTCGGCTACTGTTATCCGTGTATTTCACCTGACTCTCAGAGGAAAGGCGCATTGGTAAGCTGGTTTTGCGATCAACCGTCAGATGATAGACCGTATGCACCTCAGCCTTTTGAATCAACTTCTGCATCGTGTCCTCACCCTGCTGCCATACCTTTTGCAATTCCTGCTCAAGTTTCTGCTTACTCGCACCTTTCACTTGACTCGCTTTGTGCATGTACTCTGCCCGAATGGAATTCATCTCATCTGTCAGTTGGTCTGTAGCCCAGGTTTTGGCGTCCTCTGGCGCAAGCTCAATCCGCAATATGCGTGTTTGGCGCCCCGAACCATATTCGGACTGAATCGTTTTCTTCATACTATCGATCTTTTCTAATTGCGCAATGGGGTTAAAACGGGATAAGGAGCCACGTAATGGTTCATGCTGCGCTGTTAAAGCATTCCATTGTCCTTTTTTACGTTGAAAAGAGGCACTGAATCCGCTCGGTTGACCATTATTTTTCACCGCATTCAAACTTACTCCTGAATCCGCTGCAGTCACGGCACCTGGCAATCGGGTCTGCAACGTCAGCCGGTCATGGTCTTCCAGCTTACCTTCAAATTTAAATTGATTTTCAAACATTCCACTGTTTTCTCGTCTCAATCCAGCCTGCCCTTCAAACGTCAACGTCTCTTTCCCCGCTATGCCGGATAATGCCAGAGAAAATATTTCTTCCGGCGTCCGATCATGCTGGAGCATCCCACACCCCGGGACAATGGCCAGCACAAAGCAAAGGATTAGCGATAAAGAAAACGTAGACTGGCGGTTCAACATGTCTATTCCACCTTTCAGTCATTTTCTCCATAGATTGCCCTCACAATATGTGCTTATACTTCCTTACTATGCGACCAGACGAACCAGATGGACTTTGATCCACATACCGGTTCCATAAAAAACAAAAAAAAGAGAGAAACGACTCCGCAACCGGAATGTTTCTCTCTTATCGTATACCTTCCTGTTCCTCTATGACAATTCGATTCCGGCCACCGTTCTTTGCACTGTACAGCGCCATATCTGCACGGTAAAACAGGGACTCTACACTTACTTTTTCATCCATCCAGTTCCATTCAGCAATGCCACTTGACACCGTGACAGACGGCCTCGTCTCGGCCTCAACTCGGGTACGGATTCGTTCCGCATACACAAGCGCTTGTTGAATTCCGATCTGAGGCATGTAGATAGCCAGTTCTTCACCGCCCCACCTTGCGCAAATATCCTCGGCTCGAACCGAACTTGTAACAATGTCACTGACTTGTTTTAATACTTGATCCCCTGTCTGGTGACCAAAAGTATCATTCACCTGTTTGAACTGATCGATATCAACGACAACCAATGAGCCGCAGTAATCATGAACCTGACGTTCGTGAATAATATTATCCAGGTAATGCCTTACGTACAGTCCGGTCAACATGTCCAGATTGGCCAACCGGCGCACCTCAGCATGCAGGGTGGCATTGGTTAAAGCAAGGCCCAGATGAATCGATAACATTTGTAGTAACCTGTAGTTCTCATAGGAGAAAAAATGTTCCCGCACATGGGCAAGCAGAATAGCACTCTTCACCTGTCCATCCACGCGAATTGGTGCTGCAATCAGAGACATCGCGCCTGTTAATTCCATGAAACTGGAAGTTACCTTATCAAACTGCGTATAGTCAGATATGATTAATGGCTCTTCAGTCTGATACATGTAACCGGCAATACCAGAATCCATAGGATACGTTCTCTGCCGAATCTCTTTTACATTGGTCGCCATCACCTCAAACCTGTTCGTACTGTCATTCAATTGCAAAATGCAGCAATAGTCGGCCTGAAAGATATTTTTAAATTCTTGCTCGGAAAACTGATAGATTTCCATCAATTGCAAGCTTTTGTTAAGACGCTGCGTCAGATCATTGATTACACGAAGTTCCTGAATCAACATATGGGATTGCTCATGAAGTTTTGCATTTTCGAACGCTGTCCCTGCTGTATCCGCCATCATCGCAATCAGTTGCAAATCGGAGTCTTCCATCAATTCCTCGTTCATTTCGATATGAAATACTCCGTATATGCCCTGCTTGCCTTTGAGCGGCAACCCCACCTCAATGATTCGTTTGTCCAACTCATCGGACCGGGAGACAATCAGTCTGCCCTCCATAAATGAGCGAACACAGATATCTTCTCCACGCTCCTGAATAAGGAGTGGTTTAATTCGTGGATTAAAGCTTCTCTGGTCCTGAGACATATAGAGCATAATGTGTGTGGAAGGATAGAGGTAGTCCATACTGACAAATACTTCGTCCAATATCGCCCCGACATCCATTTTGTCATGCATACGCTGTACGATCTGAAAAAGAATGGATCTTCGGTGTTCCTCCCGAGCGGTTTGTTCATGTGAGTGCAACAAGTCCGTCATAAATATGTATTCAAATCTTCGGTAAAAGCAGGTGCGGTAATGCAATGCCTCAGATCGAACCACAGCTTCTGACGTTTCGGATCGGTGGGATTCAAAGACCAGCGCAACAAACACAGCAAATATATCTTTATTGATTCTTGAAAACAGAGGCTCGGCAATCAGCAGATACTCCCCATGTTTACTAATTCCGCGTCTAGATAACGTCTGTTCCTTTTCAGCACACTCCAAAACCATCGAACGTACATTGATATCCGAATCGGTAATCTGACCGGAGTCCTCTCCTATGCACTCTCCTTCCGTATTCCAAACACTGTATGCAGCAATTGGCCCACCTGGCACAGAATCTGTCTGGCTTGTCCAATCTTTGAAGGCTTGTCCTAACAAACTGCTTAAATATGAGAAGTCAAAAGGTGTGATATCCATTTTTTGCATCCACAACGCATGGTCATCATGAGATGGAAGCACTGTAAACGATGTGGAATCGCCCGCGCTTCGCAACTTCAGACTGGTAGGTAAACTTCTTAGATGTTCCAACATGTCAGGCGCTCCTTTGCACCGTTTTTGCATCCTGGGGGATGCATTAATCTGCATCAATTATCGCAAATCTGCAAAATATTAGCGAAAACCTTGATACATAAGATTGTTTAAAGTTAAGATACCATCTATTTTACTCTGTTTGAAGCTTTTTTGCACTCATATTTCAGAAAATCGTCCCATTATTTTAGGCCTAATGACCTATCGACAAATTTAGACGTTTTTCTGGCTTTATGTATTGCTTGACTTTACTCCTCTCAGAATGTAGAATAAATTGTTGATGAAGACTACTAATACGGTCTTTAAATTTGGGCATTACCGGTTGTGTCACCCTCATTCTTTTTGTTGCTTTCAGGACAGCGGCTGAACTTTCCTGATCGTTCTATGCGAGGCCAAGCCCGCATCAACAAATTGGAGCGCAAACAGAGCCCTATATGAACTTTAACTAAAAAGGAGCTACTTTAAACATGGCACGTTACACTGGTCCTAAATTTAAATTAAGCCGTCGCCTCGGCATTTCCCTGAGCGGAACAGGCAAAGAATTGAAACGCCCTTTCCCTCCAGGTCAGCACGGAGCTAACCAACGCAGAAAAATGAGCAACTACGGTATGCAGTTGCAAGAAAAACAAAAATTGCGCCACATGTACGGTTTGGGTGAAAAACAATTCCGCACATTGTTCTCCAAAGCGCAAAAAATGCAAGGTATTGCCGGTGAGAACTTCATGTTCTTGCTTGAGTGCCGCCTTGACAACCTCGTTTACCGTCTTGGCTTTGCTAACTCCCGCGCTGGAGCGCGTCAATTGGTAGCACACGGTCACGTAACTGTAAACGGCAAAAAAGTCGATATCGCTTCTTACCAAGTAAGCACTGGCGATGTAATCGGCTTGCGTGAAAGAAGCCGCGGTCTGACTTCCGTTAAGGAAGCTTTGGAAAACCGTTCGCATCTTCCAGCATACGTTGAATACAACGAAGCAGCTGTAGAAGGTAAATTCATCCGCTTGCCTGAGCGTGCTGAATTGTCCCAAGACATCGATGAAAAACAAATCGTCGAGTTCTACAACCGTTAATCGTTGCATCACAACAAAAAAGCAACTGTTCGAGATTTCCTCGGCAGTTGCTTTTTTGTTGTTTTTTTTCACTCCTTCCCCAGACCCTCTTCATTACTAGCCTCTACATAACGATAATATGTTTATCGAAACACGCACAAAATAGAAAGATAACTTAGGGGGCTACACATGTCATTTTTTCGAAATACCAAGCTTGCGGTAAAGCTAGGATTACTGCTCGGATTAGTGCTCCTCTGCTCGATCGGCGCATTAATTGCCTTTAACACCAAAGCCATATACGACAAAAGCATACAATATGGTGAAGCTGTAGCCGAACACTCAGCAAGTGCAGCTACTAGCGAATTCATGACTTACATCAACCAGGTAAAAAATACGCTCGACAGTTTGAGTACAACCCTGCTGGACGCTTCAAAAAATGGGACGCTGAGCCGTCAAGATATCGTAAGGCTTTTGGAAGAATACTTGAAAAAGGACGAAAAGGTTTTTGGTTTTTATACCGGATGGGAGCCCAATGCCTTTGACGGCAAAGATGCAGAACATGTGAATAAGGATAAATACGATGATGAAACAGGCCGTTTTATCCCTTACGTTATCCGGGATGGAAGCTCCTTGCATTTTGAACCGCTCACTACTTATGAGGGAAACAGTGAAACCAGTAAATACTATCAACAGCCGAAGGCGACCAAAACCATCTATTGGTCCGAGCCCACTACGTACAAAGTTGCTGGTAAAGAGACCTTGCTCGTATCCATCGTTCTGCCTTTACTTGATGAGAACAATACCTTTCTTGGCATCGTTGGGGCCGATTTTACGATTGAAGGTTTCCAGCAAAATATTGCATCTCTGAATCCAGACCAAGGCTATGCCATGCTGATTACAAGTGAAGGGCACATTGCTGCGCACGGCTCAAGACCGGAACTGACCAAAGAGAATGCCGAGCTCTCTTCCAGTACCCAAGCACTTATTCAGCGGATCCAGTCGAATGATACAGGGTTCTACACTGCGGTTGACAATGGCAAACCAGAATTATTTATTGCCGAACCTGCCAAGCTTCAAGGCTCCGATTCTAGCTGGCATCTAGTATCTGCATTACCCAAAAGCGTGATACTCCAGCCTTTTTACGATAGCTTGAAATGGTCTGTACTCATCGCTATATTGGCGGTACTTCTACTGGCAAGTGTGGTCGCGTACACCATCATATCCATAGTAAAGCAATTGAACCGTGTAAATGTTGTCGCAGGACAACTCGCGCATGGTGATCTGACACAAAAGTTGCCTGTTAAATCGAAGGATGAATTTGGAGTCATGGCCATTCACATGAATAACATGATGAATACATTACGCCATACGATCTCTGTTATATCTGAACATGCCTTATCGGTCGGTTCAACTTCGCAACAATTAACCGCCGGGGCAGAGGATACAAGCAAAGCCGCCGAACAGATGGCACTTACCGGAATGGAAGTTGCAAACAAAGCGGAGAAGCAAGTTCAGGAGTTACTTCATTCCTCCCGCTCGATGAACGAAATATCCACGGGCATCGGAAGAATAGCTGAGGCTGCTGCCGAAGTAAGTAGTACATCAAAATCAGTGACGGAACGAACTTCATACGGAACAGACAAAATGCAGGCAGCTATCCATATGGTGGAGAGTGCAAACACTTCTGTCCAATCCTCCATGACTGCACTGGAGCAATTTAAAAAGCGCTCGGAAGAGATTGGTCATATAACGGGTATGATTACCGAAGTAAGCCGACAAACGAATCTTCTCGCCCTCAACGCTTCTATTGAAGCTTCGCGAGCGGGGGAACACGGACGTGGCTTTGGCGTTGTAGCTGCAGAGATTCGCAATTTAGCCGAGCAATCCAGACAATCGGCTGCTGACATTGCCGCGTTGATCCAATCCGTTCAACAAGAGATTTCGGCTATCGTTGAAAATATGGAAAAAGGAAGCACCGAGGTGACTCACATTGCCGATGTAATGAACGAGAGTGGTGAGCTATTCTCATCCATCTCATCACAGATCGCCGACGTGAATCAACAAATTGCACAAGTCTCCACCATTGCCAAACAGATGTCAGATGAGTCCCGACAGGTCGATTCATCACTTGAGCAACTTAAAACGATTGGTCTTGAAACAGCAGCGCACGCAAGCCAGGTTGCCTCAGCTTCGGAGAAACAGCTTGCATCTATGGAGGAAATCACTGCTGCATCCGCTTCTTTGGCACACCTCACACAAGAACTGTTGGAACTTATCCAGCGTTTCAGAACCTAATGAGCATAAGATACTATATTTTTCTTCAAACACTCTTTTCTATATAGACTTCAAGGCTGGCCTGCTTACATGCAGTTCCAGCCTTTTTCCTTACTTTTGCAACTCATGAAATGCTGTTCGATATCACATGCTATATATCATAATCCATTCCAGATTGGCAAATTTCGACCATTACTTGTATTTCTCAGGCATGCAAACGGGTCTTTTTATGCTATAATTAGTGCTGTTAAAAGGAGGAAGACACTGAATGGTTGATGTTACTAAGAAAAAGCCTGAAGATCCGCCTGTACGCAAGCGTAGCTTTGCACGCAAACTAGGTAGCTTCGTTATGTGGATGGTTGTCCTTGGATTTATGGGCATACTATTCGTTGGCGGTGCTTTAATGGGTTACGTCAGTTCGATCGTCAAAGACGAACCTGTCCGGTCAAGGGCCCTGATTGAACAAAAAGTCAGCGAAAACTCCATCACAGGCTTTGCTTACTTTTCTGACGGCAGTCCGATTGGTCAACTTCGCACGGAAGAAGACAGACGTCCGGTCACCTTTGACCAGATCCCCAAAAAAGTTATTGATGCCGTGATCTCGATTGAAGACAATCATTTTTACGAACATAAAGGTGTAGACATGAGCGGAACACTGCGTGCCGTGAAACAAAAAGTGCTGAAAGAATCAGTACAAACGGGTGGCAGTACGCTTACGCAGCAATTGGCTAGACGTGTATTTCTGAATTTGGACCGTACGGAAGATCGTAAAGTAAAGGAAATTTTGCTTTCCCTTCGACTGGAACGTTTTCTGACCAAAGACGAGATTATGACCGCTTACCTGAACAAGGTGCCTTTCGGCAATGGTTCCAGTGGATACAACGTTTACGGAATCAAAGCAGCCGCCAAGGGATTGTTTAATATCAATGATCTCGAAAAAATAAATATAGCTCAGGCCGCTTATTTGGTTGGATTACCTCAGTCTCCCTCTTCCTACTCCGCCTTTAACGGTAAAGGCGATTTTGTAGAGGATAAATTTGATCGCGCCATCAATCGTCAAAAACTGGTTCTGCGCCGCATGCTGGAACTTGGCAAAATCACGCAATCGGAATACAACAATGCACTTGCCTTTGATATCAAAAGCTCGCTTGCTCCGAAAACCATTAAAGCCTATAACACTTATCCATACCTTATGATGGAAACGGAACGTCAAGCAGCACAGATTATCATGCAGCAGCTGAATGCCGACAAAACTAAGGCAACAGGCAAAAGTACCGACGCCGAGGCATCGCAAAAGGAAAACAGTGCCCTTCTGGAAGAGGCTCAGTCACAGCTTCGCACAGGCGGATATCGCATCTATACAACAATTAACAAGAACATCTACAAAACGATGCGTACGATTGCCGAGGATAACAGCAACTTCTCAGCAGATGATCCTGTTAAGGGAAAAGAGCAGACTGCAGCGATGCTGATCAATCATAAAACAGGAGCAATCCTCGGTATGATTGAAGGCCGAAGCTTCCAGGATGAACAGATGAACTATGCGACTCAAATGATTCGTCAGCCCGGTTCTACGATGAAACCTATTGCGGCTTATCTGCCAGCTCTGGAGGAAGGTCTTATTCAACCGGCCTCCGTCATTGACGATGCGCCAATTATCTTGAAAGACGGCCCTAGCGGATACCATATCGCCAAGAATGCGAACAACCGTTACCAAGGTTTGGTAACCGCTCGTAGAGCATTGAACTACTCATTGAACATTCCGGCTCTGAAGCTTTTTAATGAGGAAGTTGGCATCGATAAAGCCTGGACTTTTGCGAAAAAGCTTGGCATTACAACGATCCAGAAGCAGGATTACCAGGCCCAGACCGGTGTTCTCGGCGGACTTCAATATGGTGTAACTGTGGAAGAACTAACAAATGCCTACGGTGCAATTGCTAACAAAGGGGTCTACAACGATTCTTATATGATCAGCAAAATTGTGGATTCCAAAGGCAATATTGTATACAAACACGAAAGCGAGCCTGTACAGGCATTTTCGGAACAGACGGCCTATCTTATGACGGACATGTTACGTACCGTTATAACAGAAGGTACAGCCGATAAAGTACGGGAAAACTACAAGTACAGATCAAGTGTGCCTATTGTCGGTAAAACAGGTTCAACCCAGAACTACGCCGATGTCTGGTTTGAGGGATATACACCAGATGTTACGCTCGGTGTGTGGGTTGGTTATAAACAGCCGATTAATACACTCGAAAACAAATCACAACGCAAACGTGCTCAGCAGCTTTGGGCCAAAATTATGAATGAAGTCGTCGAAACACAGAAGGATCTGTTTGTTACTAATTCATTCAAAAAACCTTCTGGTATTGAAACCAGAACGGTCTCAGCATACAGTGGCAAGCTACCAACATCCCTGACCGATAAATTTGTTACTGACATTTTCAATAGCAAATTTATTCCGAAGGACCGTGATGATGCTGTCGCTAAAGCGAAATATATTACCTACAACGGTGTAAATTACATTCCACGTGATGAAACACCTGCGGATATGTTGAAGGAAAAAACGGTTGTCAAGCGTAAGAAACCGATCTCCGATCTCATCAAAGAATTGCAAAATGCATTTAAACGGATGAGTCGTCATGAGTCGCTTGCATATTATCTGCCTGAGGATGCCGGTGCTGATCTGCCAACTGAGGTTGATCCACGCAAGGATAACGGCAAAGCTCCAGATGCACCTGGCAATGTCCGCATCTCCATCTCGGGAGAACGGGCATCCATCACATTCAATGCTACACCTGAAAGTGATGTTGTTGGGTATCGCCTCTATCGTTCAGTCGGTGGTGCCGGATTCCAGAATCAAGGCCAGGTTGTACTGACAGGCGAGTCCAGATCATTCTCAGCTTACGCAACAGCTAGTGGCAACTTCGCATTCTATGTTACTGCCGTAGACGTTGCTGGCAAGGAATCTGCTCCAAGTGCGACGGTGAGCAGTGCAGGCGCTGGTGCGCCTGATACAGAAGTCAAAGAGCCTATTGAGGTACCTGGTACGGTGGTAACCCCTGGAGAAACAGTCAGTAACAACAATGCACCAACGGCGGCTCCAAGCACACCAGGCCAAGTGAGCGTATCAGCGCTCTCCCAAGGACTTCGTATTCAGTGGGCACCGAACTCGGAAACGGACGGCGTGCAGAGCTACGCTGTCTTCTATAGCGAGACAGGTTCAGAACCCTTCACCAAAATTGGCACCACTTCAGGTACCAGTATGGTTTATGGTGTACCTTCATCAACGGGGGGCTGGTTCAAAGTATCTGCCAGCAACAGTGTAGGAGAGTCCGCATCCTCGGAAGCGATACACTATCAGCCTTAATACGGGTGACAAACCCGTTGACAAACCAATATCGTAAACGAATGAAAAAGCCGCATGTCCAGTGTGAATACACTGACATGCGGCTTTTTTTATGTTCATGTCCTTTTTGACTCTACATGATACTCAGTCCTCAATGGTGGATAAGTCACCTGTTGGCAGATCAAGTTCCCATGCCTTCAACACACGGCGCATAATCTTGCCTGAACGAGTCTTCGGCAGTCTTTCTTTGAATTCGATCTCACGCGGTGCAGCGTGAGCGGACAGGCCCTCTTTTACAAACCGATAGATTTCTTCCTTCAGTTCCGGCGTCGCCTCATACCCCTCACGAAGCGCGACAAACGCTTTAATGATCTCTCCGCGTGTCACATCCGGTTTACCGATCACGCCAGCCTCAGCAACCGCTGGGTGCTCTACCAGTTTACTTTCCACTTCAAATGGTCCAATGCGCTCACCTGAAGAGTTGATGACATCGTCGATGCGTCCCTGGAACCAGAAGTATCCGTCTTCGTCCATGTACGCTGAATCCCCGGATACATACCAGCCTGTCAGTCTGAAGTACTCCTCATACTTCGCTGGATTATTCCAGATTTTTGCCATCATCGACGGCCAAGGTGTGCGGATCGCCAGATTCCCCATACTGTATGGAGGGAGCTCTTGTCCACGATCATCGATAATAGCTGCTTCAACACCCGGTAAAGGACGTCCCATGGAACCTGGTTTAATCGGCATACCCGGGTAGTTACAGATTAACTGTGCTCCCGTCTCGGTCATCCACCATGTATCATGAATTCGTTGACCGTACGCTTTCCAGCCCCAACGTACGACCTCCGGATTCAGCGGTTCCCCTACCGACATGACATGACGCAAGCTACTTAAATCATGTTGGGCAATCGTCTCGTCCCCTGCGCCCATAAGCATACGGAACGCCGTAGGGGCACTGTACCATACACTTACTTTGTTTTTCTCGATTGTGCTATACCAGTCCTGCGGACTAAAACGTCCCCCACGAATCACATTTGTTACCCCGTTAAGCCAAGGGGCGAAAATGCCATACGACGTGCCTGTTACCCAACCTGGATCGGCAGTGCACCAATATATATCATCTTCTCGCAGGTCAAGTACAACTTTACCCGTATAATAATGCTGAATCATCGCATTCTGAACATGGTACACACCCTTCGGTTTCCCTGTTGAACCCGAGGTGTAATGAATCAACAGTCCATCCTCGCGCGTCAGCCATTCTACTTCCATATCATCTGAAGCCGCAGACATCTCTGCATCAAAATCAATAAGACCTTCCTCAGACTGCGGGCCACCGCCGACAATAAAAATATGTTTCAGCTCTGGTAATTCGGAGCGTTTGATCCGTCCCAGAAGCTCAGGCGTGGTCACGAGCGCAACAGCACCACTGTCCTCCAACCGATCCTTCACCGCCGTTTCCATAAAGGCCTCGAATAAAGGACCCGCTACAGCGCCCACTTTCAAAATTCCCAGCAAACTGAAATACAGCTCAGGACTTCGTGGCATGAAAATAAAAACACGATCTCCTTTAGCTACGCCATATTTACGCAACACATTACCAAAACGACTCGACTGCTCGCTCAGATCTGCGAAAGTGTAAGCTTCCTCACGAGAAGCATCGCTGTAGAGCAAGGCCGTCTTCCCACCTCTGCCTTCCAGGACATGGCGATCAATCGCCTCATGTGCCATATTCACTTTGCCGCTGGCGTGCCACGTAAAGTGCCTTTCTACCGTTTCCCAATCGAACCGGCTTCTTGCTTCCGTATAATCACCCAGATTCGATTCAGACACCACCGTTTGCAGCATCTCATTATGTGCTTGACTCATGCTTGCCAGCCTCCTTCAACTCGACATTTCGATTCCCTTCAGGGTTCATTCGTATTGCCTTTGTGTTGACTGAACTTCCAGTTAGCGCTTACATTAGTAGAGAGAACTTCTCGTCATGTACTTGCCTGACCCAACCGATGCACTCAAACGGTGTTGAATTGTGAACATTTTTTGTCAACGCAATTATAGCAAATTGGATCAAACATCGTCTACGGCTTTTCATTTTTTTGGTTTTTTGCTATAAGTAGGGGGAGAGAGGGGTATGAACCATGGAGCATATCAAGAAGCATCATATACGTTCCATTTTCAAGTCCAACCACCAAATTACGGTTGAGGGGCCCGTGCCCGCAGAACAGATTATGGAATTGACGTTTCACTCCGATCTGGATGCCTTTCGGCGCCCAACAGAGCAACAAGAAGCCATTGCCGAGATTGCCGCCTTACCCGAAGGGCGAATTATAATTGCCCATGAGAATAATATCATCATCGGATACGTTACTTTTCACTACGCAGATGAGTGTGAACGCTGGTCCGAGGGCAATATGACAGACCTAATCGAGCTTGGAGCCATCGAAGTCGCAGACGAGTATCGCTCTCTTGGTGTAGGCCGTGAAATGCTCCTTACTGCGATGCAAGATACGTATATGGAGAACTATATTATTTTCACGACAGAGTATTACTGGCACTGGGACTTGAAAGGCAGCGGACTATCGGTATGGGATTATCGCAAAATGATGGAGCGGCTTATGCAAAACATTGATATGACCTGGTACGCGACAGATGATCCTGAAATCTGCTCCCATCCTGCGAATTGCCTTATGGTTCGGATCGGCAGTCAAGTACCCATGACCTCGGAGGAACAGTTTGACCGTGTCCGCTTTCGTCATCGGTTTATGTATTAAAGAAAAAGATAAAAGGTACGAATCGCGAATTGAATACATAAAAGAACCGCCTTACAGATCATTCTCCATCGTAAACGGAAAATGCATCTGTGAGGCGGTTTATTGGTGTCTCATTTCGATTTATTCGTGTCTCATTGCGGGTAAGTCACGTTTCTCAAATCACATATGTTCAAGCATGTGCTCAACAATACGATGGGAACGCTGAGAAGACTGCACCGTGAACTCGGCAAAATTCACATGTGCAGAACCGTCTGCCTTGTCAGACATGCTGCGTAGCACAACGAAGGGTACATGGTTCATGTGACATACTTGAGCCACCGCAGCCCCTTCCATCTCTGCACAAGCTCCGTCCATCTCTCTATAGAGCATGTTTACGGTTTCCTTGCTGGCAATAAACTGATCACCCGACAACACCTTGCCAATCCGATATTGAGCGCCCTGCGCCTTGCACGCTTCTTCAGCAAGCGAGATTAACGCAGGCTCTGCCGGGAATGCCGATGTCTCCTGGTACGGTATCACTCCACGTTCGAATCCTAGTGGCGTTACGTCCATGTCGTGCTGCACACACACTGAAGAAATAACCATGTCGCCAATGTTCAATTCGGGATGAACTGCTCCTGCTACACCTGTAAAAATCACTCGATTCACCTGAAAACGATCAATCAGAATCTGCGTAGTTACCGCCGCATTTACTTTCCCTACGCCTGACTTGCATACCACAATCTGCTTGCCAAGCCACTCACCGGCGACATACGTAATCCCTGTCTGCTTCACCGTTTCAAGTTGTTTCATGCCCTGAAGCAGAAGTTCCACTTCCTCATCCATAGCACCCATAATTCCTATCGTTTCACGCACTGTTGTATCCTCCCTGTTCCCGTTCTGTATGTGAGATCATGTCATTACCCAAGCCGTTTTAAGCACAAAAGCTCCGTTTCCGGAGCTCCTGCACAATCAATATCTATGTAGAGAGAATTGAATCTCCCTTTCGCTTACTTAATAAACTAGTCAATTAACCCGCGTGACTTACAGACAGACGAAGAATGGTTTCATGCGGCAAAATCACTCTTGGATTTTCCACATTTTCTTTCTTCATCAGTTTGGTCAGCAAACGCATCGCTACCGCGCCCAGATCATACATCGGCTGTGCAACAGTTGTTAACTGTGGACGCACCATGGAAGCCATACGAATGTTATCCACACTAATGATGGAGAAGTCATCCGGTACTTTCAAGCCATCGTCCTGAATACTGTGAATTGCACCAATCGCCATTTCATCTGTTGCAGCAAAGATCGCAGTCGGTTTTTTCTTGAGTCCAAGGAAGTATTTCATCGCTTCCACACCGGATTCATAACGATAGTTACCGATGCGTACCAGATCCTCTTGATATTCAATACCCGCTGCTTCCAGTGCCTTCTTATACCCTTGGAAACGTGCAAACCCGTTAGCCGGATCCTGCAACGTTCCACTGATCATCGCGATCTCTTTGTGACCGTGGCGAATGAGTGTGTTGACAGCATCAAACGCAGCTGCTTCATGATCAATATCAACAGAAGGGAATGTGCCCTTCTCATCACTTGTTGCGCACAATACGATTGGAACTGCTGCAGACTGGAACGCTTGAATGTGTTCATCCGTTACCGTACCGCCCATGAAGAGCAGTCCATCCACTTGTTTCTCCAGCAGGGTGTTGATAACACGAATTTCTTTTTCTTTCTTTTTGTCCGCATTACACAGAATGATATTGTAGTGGTACATATTCGCAATATCTTCGATTCCGCGGGCAATCTCCGCAAAGGTGGAGTTCGAAATGTCCGGAATAACGACTCCAACTGTCGTTGTCTTTTTGCTCGCCAGACCACGGGCTACCGCATTCGGACGATATCCGAGTCGTTCAATTGCTTCGTATACTTTTTTCCGCGTTTGCGGTTTGACATTAGGGTTATTGTTGACTACCCGTGATACCGTTGCCATAGACACTCCAGCTTCACGTGCCACATCATAAATGGTTACCGTCACAGTACTTCGCTCCATTACCAGTAAATTTTCATTCCATTTTCATTAAGATTTATATTACGACAAATTATTGCATTAATCAATTAAAATAGGCTCTAGGACTCACTTAAAGTGTTAGCAAGCATCTTACTGGTAATCTCTGAATGGGAAGTATGCCATACTGGATTTCCCTTTTTGACCAGAATAACTTGGGGAGATTCGTGCTTAACACCCAGTCTCTCAGCTGCTTCGTTAGATACCGGACGATCTTCCACCACATAGATGATGCCATATTTCACGCTTTCATTCGGAGAGTTATGCAGATAATCATTCATCTCCTGATAAGCATGTGCGCTGATTGGACAGCGGGTACTATGCTTGAACAGAAGCAAGGGTTGATCCTCCGTCGCCTGCACAGCGGAGTTTAGCTGTTCAATACTTGTCATTTTAGTCATGTCAGCCATTCGTTATACATCCCCCTTAATCAGCAATAACGCCTTGTTGAGCGTTTTCACTCTTCGATATCTTAACAAAAAGTGAGCAAAAAATCCAATTTTCATGAAAACAAACATTCTACACGTCAAAACTAGACGGCATTTGAGAAATGCGCCTGCCATACAAAACCCGACAACTGTGCCAGTCTGCGCTCCGTATCCTCAATCCACGCCTTGTCTTCCGCTTTGTGTGCGTAGCTCATAATATCGAGCAATAGATTGATTCGTGCCTCTACCGCCTCTTTCATTCGGTATTCCATCTCTTGATCCGTGGCCTCCGGCCAGGCCAGAAGCTGTTCGTGGAGCAGGTCAGCCAGTTCATTCTGTTCCCCAAAAGAGACATCCTGCTTCACGGGCTGTTCACCCAGTTTGCTAATACATTCTGTCAAATCCGGTTTCACCGGCTGCAACACCTCGTATGATACACAGTCTGCACACGCAAAAACAGGTACATTACGAATTTCTACCTTCTTGGCGTATACGACCGTTCTTAATTCCAATTCCATTACATGTCCACATCTGCACGACTTGCGCACAACCATCACCTCATTCGCTCTTTACTCTCTATGTATGTACCATTCGACCTATTTCCGCCTAAATCCTGCTGTAAACTAAAGGTTGCACAAATTACCACTGTCACCAGATGAAGGTTGTCGAATGAAGGCTCGGGTTGGTTTGAAATCGTTCTATCCAGATGAGAACTTGTACTTAAACATACTTAAATTAGGAAGCCAATTAGCAAATCTGGTACAATATAAGACGCGATCTGCCAAATTCATTATCGAAGGAGAGTTCATATATGAGATTATCAGGTCAAAAAGTCATCGCACTGGTTGATGAAGAATTTGAAGATCTGGAGCTGTGGTACCCGGTATACCGCGTCCGTGAAGAAGGTGCCGAAGTGCATCTGGCTGGCGAGCAAAAAGGAAAAACATACGTCGGCAAATATGGTGTTCCTGCTACCGCTGAATACAGTTTCGATGAGCTCAGCAGTTCCGATTATGATGGAATACTGGTGCCGGGAGGATGGGCTCCAGATAAACTACGGCGCTACCCCAAAGTGCTGGAGCTTGTAAAAGAGATGCATGCAGACCACAAGCCGATCGGGCAAATCTGCCATGCAGGCTGGGTACTCATCTCTGCCAAAATTTTGAACGGAGTCACCGTAACC
The DNA here is from genome assembly GCF_057597225.1 of Paenibacillus sp. NN59. Taxonomy (NCBI): domain Bacteria; kingdom Bacillati; phylum Bacillota; class Bacilli; order Caryophanales; family Paenibacillaceae; genus Paenibacillus; species Paenibacillus sp. NN59. Next base: position 4,356,752 of record NZ_CP199678.1, read on the forward strand.
TCAACGCCAGGCATTCGGGACGACATGGAGAATGCAGGTGCGATATGGAAAGATGAAGCCGTTGTCGTGGATGGGCATATCATCTCCGCTCGTCGTCCACCGGATCTCCCTCCTTATGGAAAAGCTTTCTGTGATGCACTCGCTGCAAAAATAGCCAAATAACAGCAAGGTAAAACGAAAATAAAGAAAAAACCGCTATGCAATCCTATGCATGGCGGTTTTTATATCTTTTGGAAAAAGTGGTACAAAAGTGAATATATTAATTTAAAGGTATTGCTCGTCTGCTAATGCGTGCAGTCAGTTTACTTTAAGAGGCGTTTGATCCGCTCTGATCGTCAGGACTGCCGCTCGCATCATTAAATATCTGCAAACGCTGTTCAATTTCACTGCTCGTTCTGAGGGTAAAACACTTGCGTGCCTCCTCCTTCGCATCAGCAGCCGTAGTATTCAAAACTCTATGCTTCACGCGCAGCAAGGATTGCGGAGACATGCTGAGATGACGAATCCCGAGTTCCAGCCATAGCGGAATGGAGCGTTCGTCCCCTGCCATCTCACCACACACACTAACGTCAATCCCAGCCGTATGTGCTGCGTCTACGGTCGCTCGTAGCATACGCAGCACAGCCGGATGATACGGATGATACATATGAGCAATCTGTTCATTCATTCGGTCTACTGCTAGCACATACTGTACCAGATCATTTGTTCCGATACTGAAGAAATCTGCTTCTTCCGCAAGAAGATCTGCAATCATCACGGCAGCAGGGACCTCAATCATGATGCCTACCTGAATATTTGCATCGTAGGCCAAGCCCCGTTCATCCAGATCAGCCATCGCTTCCCGAAGGATTTCGTTGGCTTGTTGCAACTCCTCAACCGATGAGATCATGGGATACATAATTTTCACATTGCCCGCTGCGCTTGCGCGTAGAATGGCCGTCAGCTGCGTTTTGAACAGATCCTTACGATCCAAACTGATTCGAATGGCTCGATAGCCCAGAAACGGATTATCTTCTTCTGGTAATTCAAAATAATCGAGCTCTTTGTCGCCCCCAATGTCGAGTGTGCGAATCACAACCGCCTGTCCAGCTGTTTTCTCGGCAACAAGCCGGTACACCTCATACTGTTCCTGCTCTCCAGGGAAGGTCGAACGATCCATATACAGGAATTCAGTGCGGAACAAACCTACACCTTTGGCTCCGTGTTTCAAAGCCAGATCAAGCTCCTTCACGGAGCTGATGTTGGAAGCAAGCTTCAGCACAGATCCATCCTTGGTCACCGCATCTACGGTGGCAAGCACCTGCAACTGTTCTTTTTTCTGCATCTCCTTGTTGCGAAGCATCGTGTAACGTTCAATGGTTTTGCGATCCGGGTCTGTGAATACCAACCCATTATCACCGTCAACGACAAGCATGTCCCCTGTTTCGACCGGCATGCCAAGACTCGCTTCCAATCCGGAAACGAGAGGAATCCCGAGTGCACGTGCCATAATGGCCGAGTGAGACGTTTTACCTCCAATAAGCGTAACAATACCCAAAACATAGCTTGGATTTAAATGCGCCAATTGAGACGGTGACAGCTCTTTAGCAACGAGAATGTAAGGTTGTGTATCTGAAGGTAACGTAATTTCAGGTGCACCCAGAAGATGTTTAAGCAGGCGGTTACCGACATCCTTGATATCGATCGCCCGCTCCTTCATATATTCATCTTCCAGAAGGTCAAACATGGTGACAAAGTGGTCTATCGCCTCTTTTACCGCCACCTCTGCAGCCTTATACTGACGCTCAATAATGCCACGTATTTCATTCATGAAAACCGGATCTTCCAAAATCGCCAGATGCGCATCAAAGATGCTGGATTCCTCAGGTCCTACAACTTCTTTAAATTCATTTTTGATATATTCGATCTCATCCTTCGATGTCCGTATCCCCTCGTACAGCCGTTCGAATTCCTGGGCAAGATCCACCGAATCCATCTTCTGGTCGGGTAGATCCCATTCCCAGCTGGGCAGGACAAATGCTTTGCCGATGGCGATGCCTGCAGCTCCATTGATGCCTTGTATCTTCATTCTACCCCTCCAACGTTCCTGTCATAGAGCACCACGGACATGACGGATGCCTGACCTTTCTTCACTTGCTTGAATGGAGCAAAACTCCACGATTTTACACGATCCGGATTCGTAATGACCATCGGAGTCGTGAGTGACGCAGCTTGTTCACGTAATACGGCTAGATCAAACTTGATCAGCAGTTGTCCAGGCTCAACGGTATCCCCTTCTTGTACAAACGCTTCAAAATGCCCTTTCAGCTGTGAGGTGTCGATCCCGATATGAAGCAGAACCTCCAGTCCCTCTCGTGTAGAAATGCCTAGGGCATGCATCGTCGGATACAAATGCATGATCGTTCCAAAGACAGGCGACACCAGTTCTCCTCGCTCCGGTACAAAAGCAACACCGTCTCCAACGAGCTTGGCTGCAAAAATCTGATCTGGCACTTCCTCAATCGGAAGCATTTTCCCCTGCACAGGTGCTGCGAACAGTACCTGCTGCAAATCCCGTTCCAGCAACTTCGCAATCTCTTCCCGAATCAATTCGGAATAGGTGCCGAATACAACCTGCACGTTACCACCGCCGAGCTTGATCAGTCCAGCAGAACCCAGATTCTTCATTGCTCCCGTATCGATCAACCGATCATCGTGAACCGTCAGACGCAGGCGTGTAATACATGCCTCCACCTGCACGATGTTGCTTTTCCCGCCCAATGCTTCGAGAATCAACGGAGCTTGATAAGGGATATTTCCAACCCAATCTTCCAGCATAGACCCTTCTTCTCGCCCTGGTGTCGGAATTTTGAACGTACGAATCGCCCAGCGGAACAGAAAATAATAGACCAGCCCATATAGTATGCCAATCGGAATGAGCTTCCAAGCATTCTCAGACAGATGGAAATTGAGTATGTAATCAATAACGCCAGCCGAGTATGAGAAACCATGCCTTATATCTAGCCAATAACTTAGCCACATGGCCACCCCGGACATCACTGCATGTACGATAAACAGATACGGCGCCGCGAAAAGAAAAGCAAACTCAATCTGCTCGGACACCCCTGTTAAAAAACAAACCAATGCAGAAGTCAGAAACGTTTTTCTGATTTTTGGTTTTAAATCTTCCCTGGCCTCTTGAATAATGGCAAATGCAATCGCAGGGATAGCAAACATCATAATCGGGAAAAGTCCAGCCATAAAAAATCCAGCTGACGGATCACCAGCAAAGAAACGTGGCAAATCCCCTTGCACAATATTGCCACTCGGCGTTTCATAGGTTCCTAGCTGGAACCAGAATACGTTATTCAGCAGATGATGAAGCCCAAAAGCAACCAGCACCCTGTATAACACACCATAGATGAACAATCCGAAACCGCCAAGACTGTATTCCCATGTTGCAATGGAATTCAGACCATGTTGCAGAACCGGAGCAAGCCATAACATAAAGCAGGAAAAAAGAGCCGAACAGAGTCCGACGATAAGCAAAACAAACCTTGATCCGCCGAAAAATTGCAAGATTTCGGGCAGTTTGATACTTTTGAACCGATTATGCATTCCACCGGCAAATGCACCGAGTATAATTCCAATTAATGATGCAGGTTGCACCGTACCATCCCCGAAATTTCGGGTAACCTGATCATAGATAACGATACCAGCCAACGCTGCAAGTCCAGCTTGACCGGCCTGGTTGGAGAGCCCCAGCGCCACACCGACAGCGAACAAATACGGCAAAAAATAAAAAATACCGTGTCCGGCCACGGTAGACACTTCACCAACAACTCCCATTCCCCAGGCGTTCCAGGGCAGACTACCCACACTGAGCAAAATGGCAGCAGCGGGCAGGACCATTGTAGGCAACATAACCGCTCTTCCGAGCTGCTGCAAGGATCCGAGCCAATTCATGGCGACCTCTCCTTTCTATCCTAGATGGTAAGCTTTACACAGCATTTTGTCAAAGCAAAAGCATCATGTTTAACAGGAAAAATCCCGTGTCTTAGAAAAGACGCGGGATGTTCATTACAATCCTGAATTGGATATGCGATGCCAAGAACGAATTCATGACGACAGCATCGCCTCTTAGCCGCGGCCAGCGCCGCGCAGAACGATGGAATCTTCTACCTTGATACAACGATTGGTGACTACAGTCATGCCGTTCTCTGCCGCAATCTGGACAGCCTCATCGTTATGAATGCCGAGTTGAAGCCATAATACATTGGCCTTGATCGCAGCAGCTTCACGAGCGACTTCCGCGCAGAACTCCTCACGCCGAAAAACATTAACAATATCTACAGGCTCGGGGATATCTGCGAGTGTGGCATACACCTTCTCGCCAAGAATCTCTCCCTGTGCTTGCGGATTAACAGGGATAATGCGGTATCCTCTGCTCTGCATCGCTTCCGCGACCATATACGAGGTACGATCTGATTTGTCCGATAAGCCGACAACAGCGATGTTGCCTGCATTGCGCAAAATGTGTCCAATTTCTTCTCGAGTAGGGTTGTTAAATTCCATGTTCAAGCACCATCCTTTTCTGCTTAACGTGTTAATTTACTCTTTTACCCACTGAACCGAGGCGCCAAGCGCCTGCAAATGATCAAAATATTGCGGATATGACTTGGCTACATGGTGTGCATCCCGAATACGGATAGGTTGCTTTGCTCGCAGACCCACGACAGTAAGCGCCATAATGACACGGTGGTCATAGTGAGCATTAATCTCTACGCCGCCCTCGACACCTTCCGGACGCCCGTGTACGATAATCTCAGCCTGACGCTCTTCGACGTTCGCTCCGGCCTTGCGGAGTTCATTTAAATAATCCGTAATTCGGTCACATTCCTTGTAACGCAGGTTCTCTACATTATAAAACCGTGACGTCCCTTCCGCAAATACTGCTGCCGCTACCATAGCCAATACGGCGTCCGTAGCCGCATCTCCGTCGAATTCAACCGCCTTCAATCGGCCATTTCCTTGAACATGAACCACATCATTCTCATGAGTGAGCGGCACTTCCATCATACGCAACACATCGACGATGGCACGTTCCCCTTGCTTGCTCTGCTCCATCAGCCTGAGAATTTTCACATCAGACTGTGTAACTGCTGCGGCAGCAAGTACGGCAGCCGAGCCAGGGTAATCCCCTTGCACAGTATACGTTGTTGGCTTGTATGCCTGTCCGCCAGGTACACGGAAGGACATGTAATCATCGCTTGCGTGGATGATGATCCCTGCTTGTTCAAGAACCTCCAGCGTCTGACCGATGACCACTTTGGATTTCAAATCATTCAGAACCTCAATTGTGCTGTCTTCAGCAAGCAACGGAGTAACAAACAGCAAGGCGCTCAAATACTGAGAGCTTACAGAACCAGACACGCGAATATGTCCGCCTTTGGCCTGACCGCCTTTAATTGTAATCGGCAGTCGCCCTTGCTGATGCTCTACCTGTACCCCCATTTGACCAAGTGCATCAATCAAATCATCATGCGGCCGTTTACCCAGTGAATCAGGGTATGTATTTACAAAAGTTACCTCAGGGCATAGTGCGGTAACCCCCATCAGGAAACGAAGTACTGCCCCGGCATTGCCTACGTTTAATTCACGTACATCACGGGGGTGGCTTCCGAAACCTTGAATGACGATTTTGCTGTCGTCTTCTTCCAGCACAGCGCCCAGATCGCGAATACATCTGCGCATCGCATCGCTGTCCTCACTATGTGCCGGAAAATGAATCGTGCTTGTTCCTTCCGCCAGCGCAGCGGCCAACAGGTAACGGGTGGTGTAGTTTTTGGAGGACAAAGCTCCGATTTCCCCGTTCAAATTAGGGGTAGGGTTAACAATAACGTCCATGGATGATATTCTCCTTTTATTGATTGTAGTGGTGAAGCTGCATAAATGGTTTTAGTGAGTCTCTGTAAGGCCAAATTGACATCCCCTGGTTCCCTTGGGTATCATTATAGGCGTTAAGTCCATATAGAAAAGAGGACCTGAATATGACACAAATCGCAGAAATTCAACCATCCGAGCTACGTCGCCGTTTACAAGCGGGGGAGAAGCTACAGATGATAGACGTCCGCGAGGACGAAGAGGTCGCGCAAGGCATGATTGCCGGTGCCAAACATATTCCACTGGGACAGATTCCAGATCGCTTGTCGGAGATTGATAAGTCCGGTGAGATCGTGATCATCTGCCGTAGCGGTTATCGCAGTGAACGAGCTTGTGAATATCTGCAACAGCTTGGATACGACGGCTGTACCAATATGGTCGGCGGTATGCTGGAGTGGCAACAAGAAGATTAAAAAGTTAGGGCCATTGTTATCGCTGGCGAACCTTTCAAAGTGTTAATTTCCAATGGAGCACACACTCTGCTTTTCCCAAAACGGGCCCACATGGCCCGTTTTTCAATCTTCCTCTCTCTCGTTCAACTTCGATGATAACAAGCTTAGACGCGGTAATGCGCTAAAATTAAATGAGTCACTTCGGCCGCAGACAACGCAGTAGTATCCACCGTGTAATCCGCAAAACGATATGCATCTTTGCGTTCTTCCATTATCGTGCGAATGCGTTCCTCGGCATTACCTGCAAGTAGTGGACGGTTATCACACCCGCTCACACGTTCCACAATGACCTCAGGGTCTGCGGTTAGGGCAACAACCCAGCCATTCGCTGACATCGATTCACAGTTGTCCGGACGAAGTACGACCCCGCCTCCAGTTGCAATGACCTGTCCTTCGTTTTCAAGGACCGTGCACAACACCCGGTTCTCTACGTCACGAAAGTACGCTTCTCCCTTGCCCGAAAACAATTCCGGGATGGTACAGCCTTCCTCCTGTTCAACCGCGGCATCCACATCGATTAACCGGTATCCCAACTCATGAGAAAGCATATCAGCAACAGTTGATTTGCCCGTTCCCATCATGCCAATGAGAATAATATTTTTAGACTTGCTCAAGGTGTACACTCCTTTAATTCAAGCATTTCGTGAGCACTTTTGTCCTATCATAACACAGCCCTGCGAACGGGGGAAGGCCATGCCTGTACCAAGCTTCCTTTCGAGCCACGACCGTACATACTGTCCCTCCTCTCCCAATGATCTTCATTCATTCATTAATGTTACTCAACAGACTTTTAGTTTCTCTTATCGTATGAAAAAAGAGGAACCTGGTGGTTGTCGGTTTAAACCGATCCTCCAAGTCCCTCTTTACATGCTATGATTCGAATACTACTCCATCCAGTTGTGATGGAAGCTTCCTTCTTTGTCGACACGTTTGAATGTGTGTGCGCCGAAGTAGTCACGTTGTGCTTGCAGCAAGTTTGCCGGCAAACGTTCTGTACGGTAGCTGTCGTAGTAAGACAACGCGCTGGAGAAGCCTGGTACCGGAATACCTTGTTTCACCGCAACGGCTACCACTTCACGCCATGCATCCTGATAGGATTCCACGATGTTTTGGAAGTATGGATCAAGGAGCAGGTTTTTCAGGGCTGCATCTTTATCGTATGCTTCCTTGATGTTTTGCAGGAACTGCGAACGGATAATGCAACCGCCGCGGAAGATCATCGCGATGTTGCCGTATTTCAGATCCCAGCCATATTCGTCGGATGCGGCTCGCATCTGTGCGAAACCTTGAGCGTAGGATACGATTTTACTTGCGAACAGCGCTTTGCGCACGTTCTCGATGAATGCTTTTTTGTCACCAGAGAATGCTTCGGCCTTAGGTCCGTTCAGGATTTTGCTTGCAGCGATACGCTCGTCTTTCATCGCCGACAAGAAACGGGAGAATACGGATTCCGTAATCATGGACAATGGTACGCCGAGATCCAGCGCGCTCTGGCTTGTCCATTTGCCTGTTCCTTTTTGTCCAGCGGCATCCAAAATGACATCAACCATCGGATTGCCCGTTTCCGGATCGTATTTGGAAAAGATGTCCGCAGTGATCTCGATCAGGTAGCTGTCGAGTTCGCCTTGGTTCCACTCTGTGAAAATTTCGTGCAGTTCTTCTACGGAAACGTTAAGTACGGATTTCAGCAAGTGGTATGCTTCACCAATCAACTGCATGTCACCGTATTCGATACCGTTATGCACCATTTTAACGTAGTGTCCCGCACCGTCAGGTCCGATATATGTACAACATGGGTCGTCACCGACTTTGGCCGAGATCGCCGTCAGGATCGGTTCCACCAGTTTATAAGCACTTTCTTGTCCGCCTGGCATAATGGAAGGTCCTTTCAGTGCACCCTCTTCACCGCCGGATACGCCTGTACCGATAAAGCGAATGCCTTTGTCTTCCAGTTCTTTACTGCGGCGAACCGTGTCAGGGAAATAGGCATTTCCGCCGTCGATGATGATATCTCCTTGATCCAAATGAGGAAGCAATTGCTCGATAGTAGCATCTGTAGCTTTACCTGCTTGTACCATGATCAGAATTTTGCGCGGGGATTCCAGGGAGGCTACGAATTCTTCAATGGAGAATGTACCTGTCAGGTTTCTGCCCTCGGCTTCTTTCAGCAGGTCATGTGTCTTCTCTGGGGAACGGTTGAATACCGATACTGAAAATCCTCTGCTTTCAATATTAAAGGCCAAATTTTTACCCATGACTGCCAGGCCGATTACGCCGATTTGTTGTTTTGTCATCTGGTCCTCCATCCTTTACTCCAATTAATTTTATTGAAAAAAATCTCAACAATACACCCATTTTAACGGTTTTATGTATGAAAGTGAACCCTCCACCCGAGCCGGATAGCGGGAAATCGCTGTAATCAGCAAAGGTGTTCATCGTATTTTCATAAAATACGTTATTATAGTAAGAGTAATGAATCACCATCAGAGCGGAGGAACTTGTGAATGAGCTATGAGCAGCTTTCAAACGAAGAACGGTTTTCACTAGATATCCGAAGAACTTATCTTTTGGGGTTGTATATAAATGAATGGGGCATGCCTGAGAGCAGAATCATACTTTCCAAAACAGAGCGAAGCATTCATGTGGAGATTTACTATTTTCCAGCAACGTTGCAGTCCGAGATTTCCCGGTTCGTCACTGTAGGTTTATCTCAAGCTACCCGACCTTCAGGGGAACAAGTCTCCGCAGAGTGGATGCTTGCGCTACCTTCCGATTTAGGCGGTGTAAGTGTAGAACGTGTCAACACCTACTTGGCAGATATCATTACGCATCATATCGAAAATGCTCCAGATTCGGATATCCCGCGTGTGATGAAATCAAGTACGCTAGCACCCACAGAATGGAATGCAACTGCCTTACTAATCGACGAATTGCGGGGAGAAAACGAAGCTCTCGAACTTATTCATATTGGTCAGGAGACAGTCCCTCTGTTGTGGGTCATTCCGATCACCCCAGATGAAGCAGATCTAATTCTGGAACAAGGGATTGAGGAATTTGATGCTCATGTAGACAGTTCGGACTATTCCATTATTGATCCTCAGCGTCCGTAGACGAGCGGAAAAGTACAAGTCCAGAGATTCAGAATCCAAAACTAACATTCCCTCTACATATCAAGGGGCTGCCCCTAGTCCGTTAATGACCTTTGGGAACAGCCCCTTTCAACAAAAACGATGCTCAAACACGCTTGGTCTCATCCTTCCAGCATCAGCAGATGCTCGGACAATCGCTGCAGTGCTTCACGGCAGGCATTGGCCTTCTCTGTATTATCGATCTGTACAGCATTATACAGGCGCTCCAGTTCATCGTCGATCTCCATACGCAGCAGCATCAGCCGTTCTTCGCCTTCGCGCGAGAGGAACATTTCTTCCATCTCTTCCGCCGTAGGCGCAGGTTCTTTTTGAAAAATAACCCGTTGCTTAAATCCCGACACTTCCACCAGACGAATGACTTCACCAAACAGAATATTCTCCACCGTCATCTGCTGATCCTTGAAGCGTTTCACCACAGCATGCCCGCGTGTATCGCCAATCAGTTTCTCCAACCACTCTGCGAGCTTGGCATCCTTGATCAGATAATCTCCTGTCATTTTATAGTTCCCACTGCGTGTTTGTTGAAAACGGAGCTTTACCAGCTTACGTCCGGTGCGGACTGACAGGATAAAGAAGGATTCGTCCTCGCTCCAATATAGTGAATACCCCTCACGAATTAGGTCTTTGATTAGATTTTGGATATGCCGACGGTTGAACCGCAGCTCCAGATTGCAATATTCAACTTCATAACTCTTGTTCACGGCACTCCCTCCATCTGTACCGGATCTGCTCCGGCCTCATGTTTCAAGCGCTTGTGTTACATCGGCTTACCCTATTTTATACTTCATTTTATGTAAGGGTACTTGGTTATTTGACTATTTTTCACGGAATACGAATCCGAATTGAAGCTTTCCGCAGGTGCACAGGGGCAAGCCCCCGGTAATTCATTGTATTACGGAGTACAAGTGACAAAATCATGATCATTATGTTGTACAGTCGACATAACTCACTTCATTTGCACTAATTGACGACTCCCAGGAATCACAACACATCAAAAAAGAAGATCCTCAACCCTAATCAGGTTATGGATCTCCTTTTTTCTCTACTTCATCTATCCAGCAGGTGCAGTACGGTAAGGCTTGCGTGCCAACACAAAGTGAACGACGAAAAGTCCGGCCATTACAAGAGCGCTTGCGATAAACGGAGCCGGATGACTGATGTGATCCCACAACAACCCAGACACAATCGGACCAAAAACCATACCCGAACCTTGCAAAGTAAGGAAGAACCCCCAAATTGCCCCGCGTTCCCCTTCCGGAATCAGTGTGGCAACAAATGCATTCCAAGCCGGAAGAATCATCGCATAACTTACGCCAACAAGCATGACAATGCCAAAAACAACGGGAATGGCTGTCACTGTCGAGAAAACAAACAAACTTGCTGCCGCCATCAAAAACCCGATATTCAGGAACGGCTTCGTGCCGAACTTGTCCACCATTTTCCCAACAGGAAGCAGTGCGATGACGGTAATCCCTCCTCCTGCAATGAGCAGCAGGCTATACAGATTGGGTGAGATATTCAGATCTGTTCGTGTATACAGCGTAATGACAGGGCTGAGCAGGCCAATCACAAACGACTGCATAAATAGCGCAGGATAGACCAGCGGATTAACGTTGAGCGTGCTACGCACCCGGTGTAATGTACGCTTTACGCTCTGTTGTAACCGAATAAACGGAGTAAGAAGATTCGGCTTGGCTGGATATTTCTGATTTGCAGACATTCGGTCTTCTCTAGCATCTCCTGCTCCTGTTGCTTGTTCCCCCTGAGCCACAACGCGGCCCGGAAGAATCATAGCGACCAGAATGACCAGAATCGCACATCCCATCAGAACGAGGAAGATTGTACGGTAATCATGATCGGTCCGCTCCAGTAGCCAGTTCATGCCAACAGGCCCGAGCCCCGTGCCTCCCAAAGCCGCCATTTCCAGCGCACCCATCGCTGTTCCATTTTTGTTCTGTGGGCCTGACATTGCCGTTACTCCCGTCATTGCGCAGGGCCACAGGGGTGACGTGCCGATTCCGAGAATGAGACAAGCCATAGATAGTCCAACTGCACTTTTGAGAAAAAGAATCATGATCACGGCAATCAAAGTACAGATCAGAGCCGTTACCATCGTGGCGCGGAAACCGATTCGTTCTGCTGCCCAGCCTGAAGGGGCTCTGAACAGATTATCCCCCAGATATTGAAGAGCAAATGCTACGCCGATGACGCCAGCAGACAACCCCAGAATATTATCCATATATACGGGGAGAACGGCGACCAGCAGTGCCCCCTTGATGATCTCCACTAGAAAAAGTGTCAGCCACATCGCGATAAAAAAAGGCGATCTTAAGATCTTGGCTGGTTTGATGTCGGTTTGCATTCTTTTTCCCCTTTCAAGGTTCATTTACCGTTCCTCTACACATAGTGTAACCGGGGGCATGACAAGCAAATCTCACCAATTCAAAAATTTGTCGTTCATACCGCTTGCATTCAGTGCTTATTTTGCTATACTCATCTTTGTTTACCATTTTACTTAGGAAGGGTTGTGACAGCACTGATGAATCACCACCGTACGCCGCTGTTTACCGCTTTGAAAGATCACGCGGCACTCAATCCCGTACAGTTTCATATTCCGGGACATAAAAAAGGATTGGGAGCGGATACCGAATTCCGTGAATTTATAGGCGATAACGCCTTCTCCATAGATTTAATCAATATCGCACCACTCGATGACCTGCATCAACCCACAGCTGTCATTCGGGAAGCACAGATGCTTGCCGCAGATGCCTTTGGAGCCGATTATACCTATTTTAGTGTACAGGGTACAAGCAGTGCGATTATGACGATGATTCTATCGGTATGCGGACCTGGGGACAAAATTATCGTGCCCCGCAACGTACACAAATCTGTCCTGTCTGCCATTATTTTCTCAGGAGCCAAACCTGTATTTGTTTCTCCTGCACAGGATGTTAACCTTGGTATCGATCACGGTGTAACCATTCAATCGATCCGTCGTGCGCTTGAGCGTCACCCGGATGCCAAAGCTCTGTTAGTCATTAATCCAACCTATTACGGTGTATGTACGGACCTGAAGTCCATCGTAGAGCTGGCTCACAGCTATCAAGTACCCGTTCTGGTGGACGAAGCACACGGGGTGCTCATTCATTTCCATGAGGATCTGCCACTGTCTGCAATGGCTGCTGGAGCCGATATGGCTGCTACAAGTGTGCACAAGCTTGGTGGTTCGATGACACAGAGCTCTGTGCTGAATCTGAATACCAAGAACGGGTATGTCAACCCACAACGTGTACAGACCATTCTCAGCCTGCTGACATCCACATCCACGTCATACGTATTGCTTGCATCGCTGGACACCTCCAGACGCAACCTGGCGCTCCATGGTCATGAGATTGCGCAAAAGGCGATTGATCTTGCTGAGTTTGCAAGGCGTACAATCAATGATATTGATGGCTTGTACTGTTTCGGAAAAGAGCTGTTAGGCACAGAAGCCACTTTCAATTATGACCCAACAAAAGTCACGATTCATGTGCGCCATCTCGGCATTACAGGCTACGAAACCGAGAACTGGCTGCGTGAGCATTATAATATCGAAGTAGAGCTTAGCGACATGTACAATATTCTGTGCCTTATCACGCCAGGTGATACAGATGGCAGCGTGAATATCTTGCTTAATGCGCTACAGGATTTGTCCCGTACTTATTATCAGGTCAATCCGGCGCATGAACTGGTTGTCAAAGTTCCAGACATCCCTCAGCTGATGTTGACCCCGCGTGATGCTTTTTACGGAGATACTGAGGTCATTCCTTTCAAGGAATCCGCTGGACGCATTATCTCGGAGTTCATTTATGTGTACCCGCCAGGTATTCCGATCCTGCTTCCGGGCGAGGTCATTACGCAAGAAAACATCGATTATATCATTGATCATGTTGAGGTTGGACTGCCCGTTAAAGGACCCGAAGACCGTAGCGTTACGAACGTCAAAGTCATCGTGGAAGCTGACGCCATTTTCTAGAATGGCATTCAGGTCTGAGACGGCTTGAACAGAAAAGGACTGGGTCTACCACCTGGTCCTTTTTGATTTTCATTTTTGGTGACTCTCCGTCTCCGCACCAGCCTCACAATCCAAAGCAACAACAAAAGACCCCCTGAAATTCAAGGAGCCTTCATGTTATATTCCAAAAGATTGACTATTCTTGGGAAGCAACCAGTTCGTTGTATGCCGCTTCAACACGGTTCCACTCTGCTTCATCTTCAATATTGTAGAGCACCATTTCCTCGTCTTCTTCTTCCATACGCAGGATGATGCCGTCAGCTTCAGGATTGTTGCGTTCCAGCAGAAGTGCATAAACGTGATCTTGCACGTCAAATGTTTCTACCAAAACCATTTCCACGTCTTGTCCGTTCTCATCAGTCAATGTGAGAAGGATCTCTTCGTGTTCATGATCGTGATCATGGTCGTGACCGCAACCGCAATTATCTCCATGCTCGTGTTTGTGATCGCTCATTGTAATACCTCGCTTCATTAATAGAAAATGTGTAACCTTGCATATCGTAACATGTTCACAGAGCTAGGTCAATTTAGAAGCATAGCGTCTATTCGCCTTTAATCATTCAAGGCTGTAATGATTTTTTCGGCGACCAGAACATAGTTGCTATTTGCATTTTCTTTAATATGAAAACCGACTTGATATTTGCCAGCACGACTAAAATCATAAGTGAAATCATACGTTCGGAACCAGAAATTGTCCTTCTGCGTAGCGAGATCTTGTGCCTGAATATCCTTAACCTGACCGCTCGGGTCCGTTATGGTAACTTTCACGGCAGCCACATCGGTTGTGAGACTATCCACCTGTGAGAACACATTAAATTTCAATTTGCCCACATTGACGTTCCCAAACACAGTGTCTCCCTTGAACAGAAAAATATGTACGTTCGGCTTGATCACCGTTACTCGCTTGTTACTATTGTCCCACCGAGTAATGCCTCCAGCCTCTCTAACAGGTACATAAGTCGTCCCATCAATCAAATAACCACCGTCAGACGCTTCCTTGCCGTTAATGAGCACACGAATCTTCTCGTTCACAGAGTCCGCAAATAATAAAGACCCGCCCAGCAAGGAGAATACCATGACACACAGCAGCACTCTTTTCCATTTCATCCCGTCAATATACCCTCCCTTGCTGTTAGCTTGTTTGTAGATTTATACTGCGAACGGCTCCACAAAGTTGCGCTGTTTTTCATCATTTTTCATTTTTTATCCAAAATATTTACCACGCTCTGGTAAACACAAAAAAAGGCTATCCTTTTTTCAGGATAACCTATGGCGTCGCATATTATATCTACGTCATTAGACGAAGTATCATGAAGATACGTGGCGAGTGAGGATACAGGGAACCCCTTTGCCAACCGCCCCGCCTTCTCTCATTCGTGCAGCATATTCCGTCCCGCGCAAGCAAGGTGTCTTGCAGCGTTCACATACATCGGATGTGACCAGCTTCATGGATACACGCATCTTGTCACTTTTTAACGCGGGAGCTTTCTTTCCTTTTGCCTTTGCCATCACGGATTCCCCATTTCCCATAATGCTGAATGAATAGTGCATCATATGGGGAAACGCCCAATTGTGTGCCTTCCTTAGAAAACGTATTTAAATACTAAAAAGATAACGAACAAAATACCACCGAGAATCAGCCAATTGCTGATCTCCCACCAAATACTTCTTCCTCCACCAGAGATGAGTTGCTGTGATTTCTCCTCATGACGCTGCTAAGGCAAAAAACCTCCGAGTCTTCGGAGGTTTTTGTCTATTGCATTTATTTTATTCTAAAGGAAACGTTACGAAACCCGTCTGCTTACGCCTGCTCTACTTTAACATTAACATTACCTTTGATCGCTTTGGAATAAGGGCAATATTCATGAGCAAGTTTCACAAATTTTTGAGCCGTTTCTTCATCCAGACCGAGAATTTTTACTTCAAGCTCCACATCCAGCTTTACACCACCATCTGCCGGGTCCGCTACCAAAGCAACAGTTGCAGATACTGTGCTGCGTTCAATCGTTACATTGTGCTTTTTCAATTGAAATTCCAACGCAGAGTTAAAACATGCACTGTATCCTGCTGCAAACAATTGCTCCGGGTTAGTCGCTGTTGTGACTTGACCTCCAAGTTCAGGGGGTGTGGCTACATCCATCATGAATACGTTATCCGGGGATTGTACGATCCCTTGGCGTCCACCTGTATTAATAACTGTCGTTTCATATAGAGTTTTCATATTAAAATTCTCCTCTTCCGATTTAAGTTTTTGTTATATGTTTTGAACATGTTTTCTTTTAACTTGTTTACAAATTGATTGTACACAATTTAATTTGCTTTGTAAATAGTTTTTTTAAATAAAAAAAGAGCGACCTTGTAAGGTAGCTCTCTATATTGTTTTAAGGCAAAACCAAAGCACAAACATTCGTGTAATCTCAAATACCTAGCAATGGAAAACGGAATGACATCTGAGTTTATTGGGATGTATCCGATTTTGATGTTTCAGATTGCTCCGTTTTTTCACTCTGTTGATTTTGATTTCCGGAATTACGATTGAACCCTGGGCCTCCGAATCCACCCCTCATGCCGTTTCCTTTGAGACCATCTCCCAATTTGTTTAGGTCAACGGAAGATGCATCGATCAGCTTATCCGCACTCGCTTTTTGCCCTTCTGTAGTGGAAGGGATCGTTCCATCAAGCTGTCCTTGAATGCTCTCGGCACGCAATGTTCCTAATTTAGTCAATTCAGCAACAGCTTCTTTATACTTGTCATATGTCACGAACGCAGTCGCATCATTTTTTACGTAATCCGTAATCAGATTGTTTAACGTCTCTACCGTTTGCTCAAATTTTCCGTTGGCAAAATAACCGTCCACGATTTGTTGCAAGTATTCATGATACTTCGCTTTGTACTCAGGAACCTCCAGTAACTTGCTTAGAATCGGCCGTTCTTCCATCGTTACGCCCGATAACGGTGTATCAATGGCAAGATTGACCACATCGGATACGGAACCTGCCTGGAATCCACCAAAAGCCATATTGTAGTCCCAAGGCAACATACTGATCTTGCCGTTATTCTCATATAAATAATAGTTATGCCCCATATTGGATGTGTAACTATCCATGTTAACCACCACATTATGAGCTGCAAAATATTTGAGCACAGCATCCACATCTACATATTTCTCAAGATCGGTGCCCGCATTCAAGTTTTTGAGTGCTTCAATCACACGTTGTTCATCTTCTTCCGTCGTTTTGGTCCTTGCATTATCAAAAATGCCAGAATAACTGGACACTTTATCATCCGTGTACACTAAGGATACGCCGTTCGTGCCACCATTCATTCCACCGCCTCTGCCGAACCCCCGACCACCCTCTCCGCGAGTGTTGGCAGTCTGAGATTTGGCATCGCCTGTTCCTTCACCTTGATCGCTTGGTGGCTCCATGCCTTCAGGAGGCTGACGGTCTCCCATCCCGAAGGCTTCCCCTTCTGCTGGCGGGTTCCCCATTCCCATCGGGTTTCCCATTCCGCCCGCTCCCATATTGCCATCGTTATTGGGTTTGTAGATCTCTCCTTCACCATTCTTCGCACGTGCCAGATATCCGCTGTCTATGTCTTCAACAGCCAAATATAAGCCCCACGCCTTTCCGTTTACGTTAATGTTGGCAAAAGAAAACAGCGGTGCATCAACTCCGATATAACTCATGATGTCATAGCTGAGATACTCTTTCATATAACTGGCGTCGGAAATCATATTATTCACGACCATTTTATCAAGACCATTCCAGGTCTGACCTTTGACGTATTTGTCAAACTTGATTTTGAAACTATACCGATCGGTTGAATCGTCCTGTGCCACTTGCCTCAAACTGGAGTTTCCTTTGGCTCGTATACCTACATTTTCTATGGTTGTTCCATTGATCGTTACATTGGCCTTGATATAGTTTTCCTCTGTTGCCGTGTCCAGCATTTCCTGCCAGGCATCCTCATCTACATCAATGGAAAAAGACATCACTTCCGTTTTATTAAAGTTTTGTGCGTAATCCACCGTTTTTGTCTGATCTTCTGTGGATTGGTTCTCTGTAGTTGTAGTCGTTGTTGTTGATTGCAGAGCTCCACTCTCATTGCTACAAGCCGCTAATAACAACGAAGCAATCACTGTAGTTGTCATAACATTTCGCCATTTGTTATTTATCATGCCATTTCCCACCTTTAGTTCCTTTTATATTCCTGCTACAGAGAAGTTTAAAAGAGAAACCTTAAATGGAACTGAACAAGCAAAAAGAGCCACCTTCTAGGCGACTCTTTATAAACATTTCTTTTTTTGCTTCTACTTTATGGCGGCTAAATGCTTCATTCGACTTTTTTGCTGTCTTTCAATTTACCGTTGCCATCCAGCTCATAGGATTGGTAAATGTCATTAGAGAGCGTTAGAGATTCCAGAATCTTCTCCATAAAGGACGCTGATGCCTTGGTACTGAGATGGTCGCCGTTCCAATAGTAATGAATCATAAGACGATTTTGATTGTATGGATGTTTAATAACATATGCTCCGGAGTGTCCAGATGCGTTCATAGCCTCTTTCCAGTCCAAACCGATACCCTTTGCCCGAACATTAATGTTGTTTTTCAAAGCTTGAACCATACCATTCGACTTTGCATCACCAACAAGAATGAGGTTACTGCTTCCAATCTCACGTTTCAGCTTCTGCTTCAACTGTTTTCGATCCCGAACTACATCGTACTTCATGCCAAATACATCAAAAATCTGAGTTAACTTGCTGGTCGCTTGTTCCTGTTGTTTTGCTGCTTCTTTGCTCACCTGATCTCCAAGTACAATGGTTAATGGCTCCCCTCGAAAGGACTTTTCCATTAAACGAATCATTACTTCGTAAGGCAGATTTGGAATGTTATTCACTACTGCTTCATACTGCGGCTGATAGGCATCATGCATATATGCTGCAAGTTCCTTCTCCGACATTTGATATTCCTGCTTAAGCTCAAATCCTGGCTCCATTAAAGCTTTTTCCATGTCCTGACGCTGTTCTTTACCAAGAACATCCTCAATAGTACCAAGTAATCCATCGATTGTAGCGTTTTGATAGACAAAGCGATTAAAATACTCCTTCATGAACGCATCAAATTTTTGTTCACCAACAGAGCGGTATAATTGATAAATGGCCTGACGACCCTTTTGGTAAAATACATAATCAGCCATTTCTCCTACTTGTTCATTCGTTGACGCGATTGGCAGATCAATAGGTGAAGGATCTAGCTGAATGGATCTGAAACCTCCCAGCTTATTGCCCTGCTTTTCTAAAAAATACACCGTGGAGAATTCGGCAAAACCTTCATCCAGAAAGGATTCCGTTTCGGAGTTGTTCCCTATCAAAGCATGAAACCACTGATGTGCAATCTCATGTACAAACGTGGTATCATCTTCAGGCGATAACCCCGCAGCACGCTCCGGCATCTGTATTAATCTTGAATATTCTACGCCAAAGCCATCCACATAAGTCTCGATGACACGAAATTCGGGATACGGGTATTTACCATATTTCTCACTGTAAAACGCAATGACTTTAAATGCATAATCGATATATTTATCCACTGCAGCTTTCTTGGCAGGATCATCACCCGAATAAAAATATTCCACGGTTAGACCATTACGCGTCTCACGTTCTACCTTTAAGTTGGCGCCAGCAAAAAAAGCAAATTCTCTGGTGTTCGCTGCGCGCGCTGTAACCACTTTCCGTCCTTGTTCAGCACTGTTTTTGGAAGTGATATCTCCCGGCATGACCACCTGATATGACTCAGGCACATTGAACTCAACATCGAAATCGGATGAGGTATAGTAATCACTCTCGAATGAAGTGCTGTACGGTGTCTTATTCCATTGATGTGTAGTCTCGTCATACACAGACATCACAGGAAACCAATGTGCTCCGTTGACCTGATCCTTGTAATACGATATTCGTTGCATACCATAAGGAATGTCGATCCGATAATCCACTTGGAAAGTAATTGACTGACCCGGTTGTAGAGGTGCCTTCAATTGTACATGTAATGCCTGATCTTTCTTATCAAAAAGAAGCTTCTCTCCTTGCTGCGTCACTTCCACAATATCCATCCCGCCCAAAAAATCTGACGCTTTCTTCTCCGGGTGTTCTTTGGCTATTTGCTCATTCTGGTCTGTATACATAATTGTTTGTGTTGCTTTGGATCGATTCGAATCTGCATAGGTATGCATGACCAACTCTTGAAGGGTATCTTTGCTCGTATTCAGGTGGGTCACCGTCTGGCTACCCTGTATTGTCATGTCTTTTTCGTCCAGACGTGCTTTGATCTGGTACTGAATCGGGGATTGATCTTGAGACATGGCTTGTTGTGAGCGCATGCGAAAAGCTTGTTGCATCTGGAACGCTTTCTGCGTTGTCTCAGAACTCGCAGCCAAGCTCTCCCCCTTCGAAGAGGTGGCATACGTAGTGTGGATAAATGAGGATGTTGTGAGCGCCAGTACCATTGTGCTTAATATGGCCTTTTTCATCACGTTTTTGTTAGTAGATTGGGTTTTGGAAGCGTGCATTTTCTCTCTCCTCTGTTCTATGTTGTTTGCTTACTACAACAATAAGAGATCAACCTTACATTGAATTTAGGTTTGGTTTAAATTTTGTTTAAAAAAGCATAGCATGTCCCCATTCCCGCACCGAATTCTCTCCCAAAAGCCGATTTAACCATCCATATTGGTTCAGAAAAAAGAAAAAAAGCCTTGCGTAGCAAGGCTTCTTAAGTATGATCTGTAGTGGGCTCGAACCACTGACCCCTACCCTGTCAAGATAGTGCTCTCCCAGCTGAGCTAACAGATCATGTATATTAGGTTTCGTTCAATGAAGTAACAGTATCATACCAAGTAAACGTGTTCATTGTCAATCATTAAATTGGTTTTAAATCATCCATATTGGAGCACAATAATGGAAAGCTTACAATATTCTGCAATAGGAGAATGTATAGTGATGATGAATAAAAATACTGATCAATCGCTTAATCCAAACCATAACTATAAACACCATAATAAATACTGGAAGCTAACTGCTACTCATGTTGCCGTTTTGCTCATTCTCTCCTGTACCTTGACTGGTTGCAGGCTGGAACGGGACGAGCATACGGTACAATTTCAGCAATTGCACCAACCGAATGAACAAAATGAATCGCTGCCTGTCTGGATGGACGTCTACTCCAAATCCATAAATCAAGAGGTATACTCCCCTCAGGGAAACAGTGAGTTTTTGCCTTAAATAGCAGAATGAGATCTAGAGCCTTTATCAGAAGTACTCACTCTTCTTCATCCCATTTGCGTGAGTATGCCTTCTTGGTCACATAATATAACAAAGCGATCATTCCCGCCGACATAAGCAATGTAATGGTCATAATAGCCGCCATTCCCATGACTCTCCTCCTCCTCCAAAGTCCCAATATGTACCAAACTTAACTATACAGGAAAAGCATTTTTTTGTATAATGCAGTCTGAACTTGTGCGCATGGAGCAGAAAGAAGGAATCGAATTTGGCAGCAGAAATTAGTTATGTCACGACAGAAGAAGAATTGAAGCAAGCTCTTGGGATTCGCCGTCAGGTTTTTGTCATTGAGCAACAAGTGCCCGAAGAACTCGAAATAGATGAATACGATGTTATCAGTCCTGATGTGCATCATGTATTGCTTCATACCGATGGTCAGGCTGTTGCCACAGGGCGTCTCATCTATTACAGCAAAGATACGGCCAAAATGCAGCGAATTGCTGTACTGGAGTCCTACCGCTCGTTCGGGTATGGACGTGTGCTCCTGTTAGCGATGGAGGAGCTTGCTCGTGAGCTTGGATTAACCTATTCGCTCCTGGATGCCCAGTGTCAGGCGCAGAAATTTTACGATAAACTCGGTTATGAAGTGATTTCGGAAGAACCTTTTTACGATGCCGATATCCTACATGTCCGTATGAGAAAAAGCCTGTAGTCCAGCAGAACAACTCCACAACACAGGCACTACATACATTACACAGCTATTCTCGAAATGTGGAATGTTGTAAAGAATGCATACTTCTCTCCAATTCGGACAGGCTAACAGGGTAAACCTATTCCCATTTGGTCATAGAAGGAGAGTGTGACATGATGGATCAAACAACACGCGAAACGTTCACAGCAGTACAAAAGAATGGTGACGGTGACTTGACCGCCTTCCAGACATCGACAGGCCGTATTCTGGATTATCAGCAAGCTCTGAACGAAGTGAAGGCTGGAACAATCGCTGGTGTGAATGTATTCAAAGGCAAGGATGGAGAAATGTATATTCGCGGCGATGCCGACGGCGACCCGACCAACAACCTTGACCAGCTTCCGAATTTCTGATAAATGTATTCACCATACAGCGCCAATCCTTACGGATTGGCGTTTTTGCTGTAACTTCTGCTGAAGTCTGTTACACCTAGGCGTACTATTCGCCCCTCAAACGAATCAGTAATCCGTAAAATATTTTACTGCATTGCCGGCAGGCTGTGCTTTTCGTACGGGCTTGGGTTCCTGCTCCCAGGCCTGCAAAATCTGTATATTTTCCAGCGTAGATGGTTGAGGCCAGGAGATATATCCGTTCTGTTCAAGCGCCTGTAGTGACTCCCGAATGTGCGCCGGGTTGCGCCCTGTCTTGGTTTCCAGTTCATCCATACGTGGAATTCGACGTTGCTGACCTGCATAGTTGACAATAATACGAAGTATTTTACGTTCAAAGTCGTTCAGCATACTTCAGTTCTCCCTTCCGATTCCGATCCGTTACAGGGCGCCATGCCAGAATATTTTGCTCCAGAAAAGTCCGGGGTACCCCTTCCATGCCATCAGATGCCCGAATTACTCCGCCTCGCATGCTGTTAATTCGAATCTGCCGTTGCGTAATCTGTCCCGCACGATCCATGTACACAAGCTCCACCATCTGGCCAACATACTTCCCTAGCATGATCATCCCTCCAATAAGAACATTTGTTTGTATTCATTATTATATGCGAACATAAGTTCTTTATTCAATAACAAAAAAAAAAGGAATTTCGAAAAAATAAAAAACCAGACGTACTCCGGGCAAGACGGAAGTCTGGTTCTTCAGGTGAAGATCGAATATTAGTGACGATCTGATTCAGAAAATTGCACTGTTTTTAACTGTTGCGTATTCGGATTAAAATCCACATTAACATAAACAGCAAATTGCTTGCCGTCTTTGGCTCGAACCCACAGCTTGAACTGTTCTCTGGACTGATTTGCGCTAAGCGACGAACGGCCGATATGTTTGTAATCCAGAATGTCGACATTGTACTTCGTTTGGGTTTCCTTCACGGCGATGATGCCCCATTTCGCATAATCCGGAATGTTGCTGCTTGCTGCCGAAATGGTCGTTGAGATGCCAGCGAAACCTAGAACAAGCGTTAATATCGTTATCATAAGCACTCTCATGCATTTCACTCCTTGGGAGAATGTGTTTGCTGATATCGTTCCCGTTCGGATTACATTTTACACCCAGATTCGCAAAATCCAGACTGCTGGCAACAGCCAAAATGGAACAACTGGCATCAGTTTAACCAATGGATCTACCTCGGAAGTATTACTGAAGCTCATCCCCCAATCCCCGGAAAGAAAATGCTGCTCTGCCTGGGACTCTTCTGTAGGCTCTAAACCATACTTCTCCATAAGCATTTGCCTTGTCTGTTCATCCACCTGAACATCATTCCCTGCACTGCTTGCCGCCACATGTAACACTGTTTATGTAAGTTAACATTATCATTAAACCCATCATTAAAGATATGATATGGAACGCTCTAGATTTCATATGCCTGTATTCCTTCCTTTCTACTTCGAATCCATTACCAAAGATCGGCGCAACTTAAAACAACTTGTCTGATTGTACATAATAATTGTGAAAATGGAAATACCAAACGGTGAACTATTCACCACGTTCTTCAAACATTCGTAGCAGATAGTACATGCCCCTTTAGACCCATTTCATAGTTTATTTGTTTAAAAAATCCATAGACCGTGTAATGGGCTTTGACTGACCAAGCTTAATCCAACGTCGCCCGAGTCCATTTTCACCCCATATTCGAGGAGGTTATATCTGCATGTTCAAACGTCTGGATGAAATTTTGATTGAAATTCCCAACGTCGAAAAGCCTGATCCCAATGCAGCAGCAGCTATACAGGAATTGCTTGGTGGTAAATTTGGAGAAATGTCCACACTGAACAACTACCTCTACCAATCCTTTAATTTTCGCTCCAAAGAAAAACTAAAACCATTCTACGACCTCGTCATGAGTATTACGGCCGAAGAATTAGGACATGTTGAACTGGTATCCCATGGGATTAACCACTGTCTCCGAGGATCAACCGAATATAAAGAACCTGATCAGACACCACTCGGTTCCGTCAAAGATGCAAGGCTTTCGTATCATTTTCTGGCAGGCGCACAAGGCGCAATGCCATTTGACTCGATGGGCAATCCGTGGACAGGTGCCAATGTCTTCAACAGCGGCAATCTGGTAGAGGATTTGTTGCATAATTTCTTCCTCGAATGTGGAGCCCGTACGCACAAGATGAAAGTATACGAAATGACCGATCATCCCGCAGCTCGCGAAGTTGTCGGTTTCCTGCTCGTACGCGGCGGTGTGCACGTGGTGGCGTATGCTAAAGCGATTGAAATTGCGACAGGTGTCAATGTCACCAAACTGATCCCGATCCCTTCTCTGGATAACAAAGCCTTTAACGAGGCTCGTAAATACGAAGAAAAAGGCGTTCACACCAAGCTGTACACTTACAGCGACAAAGACTTCAATGCCATCGACCAGATCTGGAAAGGCACACATCCCGAAGATGGACAACCTCTGGAAGTCATTCAGGGCATCCCTCAAGGCTTCCCAATTCCGGAAGCTCCGGCGGTGGAAGAAGAGTTTGCGCCAGGGATCTCACACGAGGACTTCAAGGAAATTGCACGTCGTCTGAAGATGGCGGGGAATATTGCGGATTAAGGAGCCGGTTAAAGCCCTCGAACCCAACTGCTTCAATGCAGCGAAGGTCTGAGGGCTTTATTATAACGAATCTATGTTAAATTTTATGATGTAAAATAAGTATGTTGTACCCATGTAATTTCCTAAGAGTTTCGCTGTAAAAGTAAACCCGATCTCCGCTCACATCGTTAAGCTTAGTTAGCCCGATTCATTCGGCACTGGGTGGGGTTAAAAGAAAGACCCTGAGGATCAATACCTCAAGGTCTGAAATTAGTATTATAGCAATTATATTTGATTTAATATTTTCAACTTTTTATTAATATTAGTTATTTTAGGATAAACACGGGCATGGAAATCTTCCTTTGATTTCACAGAAATACATAACAATTGTGAATCATCTGTTTCGATAACATAAAACACATACTTTGAATTTTCAATCGAATCACCAGCCTCTAATGCGATACTTCTAAAGAAGTTATCCAGACTTATTGCCTTTTCAACAGCTTCAATAGTTATGGTTTTATGCCAAAGTATCTGCTTTTTTTCTAAAAAAGCAGGTTTTAAGTGAGGGAATATCCAATCATCACCGCTATAATAAAGCAGCGATTGCAAATAATCTCTAGTCTCTTCGGATTCATACTTAAGATTATCCTCAATTGTAGCAAATAATATAATATCATTCTCTTCTGGAAATAAGGACAACAATTTTGCAATTTCAACACTGCTCATTGTGTCAATGTTTATATAATATATCGCTTCATAATTCATTGATTCAAATACACTCCTATGGTTGGAAATAAATATGTTCATTCATTAACTTTTTTGTACCAGGTTTATATTTTTGATAATGAGTCGGATAGTAATAACCTGTCTGTGCGTTACTCGTATTATTACCCACATACTGCGGTTGATTATAATGCACCTCACCAATTGCATTTCTGTTTTTGTCATAAACAATACTCTTGTTCATATCAAATGTCGGTATTTTTGTTCCTACAGTATACCCGTTGTTTTTCATAAAGCTACTCATTGAACCGAAATTTTTAGTCCAGCCTTTTATTCTTGATATGTCAACCTGCATTACAAAATTGCAATTTGTATTATGAACCCAAACGCCCAAATCTGTTACATAATACGTGTGAAAATCCGCAACCGTAAAGTTGTAAACCGTAACTTTTTCCTCAAGTTTAACAAAATCCACTTTGTCAATCGTCAGGTTACTTCCGTCAGCTTTTTGGAGCTTGTCTCCTGTTTGAAGTTCATCAGCAAAGACCCATCCCTTACCTTCAACAAAAAACGGGTGATTATTGGTCGTCTCGATGACTTGATCTCCTACATGCAATTTAATAATATCATCACGTTGGTTACGGAATAAAGCGGTAACTTCCTTGTAAGCCAACTCTCCACCGGGATTTGTCTCATCCTTGGCGAGAACTTTATCTCCGACTTCAATATCTTCAATATTTTTCTCTCCATCGTCTGTTTGAACCTTGGTCCCTGCAACAAAGCAGTTACAACCTTTTGATGGAGGAGCATTTGTTTTACCTGATGCAGTTTTCCCGCTGCTCTTGGAAGCCGCACCTGTAACATTTCCCATTGCAAGTATTGCAAGATATTCTGCTGCTTTCCCTTTAATCAATTCATCTACTAACTGTTCAGTTGCCCAGCTAATACTACCCGAAGATTTAGAATAAGAGCTCTTGCCCAATGCCATGTCATACAAGTAATTAAATTGATTTCTGCTTAAAAACGAATTAAAGTCATATCGATCTCGAATGGTATTCTTATGCAGGTTAAATAACGAAATATTGATTCTAGCTTCCTTCAGCAGATATCTGAGCTCTGTAGCGTAGGAAGGCTCTGCCATATGTCCACTTGGATCAACATATATAAGCGGATTATTCTTCACATACGCATACAAATTCAAACTTAGCGGGTCATCCAATTCGCCCTCAAACGTATCCTCATTAATAAATCTGCCTGTATTCGGATCGTACCATCTCGCTCGCAAATACTGCAAATGCGACGTATCATCCCATAATTCGCCAGAGTACAAGAAGGGATTATGAACCTTCTCCTCTTTTGACTCCAGATTGCCCCACACATCATACTGATACTTGTTCAGTAATGCGCCATTGATACCTCGTAGCTCGGTAATATCTCCGTGTCCGTTGGTTTGCACATATGCTTTGCTGCCATCTGCATAGACGATCGCTTCCAGCTTGGCACCGCGAATATAGTTCGCTTTGAGTTCTGGCGTACCGTTCCGTACTTCGGCTTCTGCAATAATCTGAGCGCCATCATCATAATAGTAACGCGTAGTGATACCATTCTCTGTACGCTCGACAAGCTGGTTATCACCGTTGTACTGATATCCCACTTTGGCCGTATCTGTGGTCACTTGAGTCAGACGATTACGGTTATCGTACTGATACTCACTAGTTACCGCGTTGACTTCCTTATCCGACTGCATGGTCAGGCGGTTGCCTTGTTTATCATAGGTGTACTGCTCGTTATTGCCACTTGACGTGACCATCCGATCGAGTTGGTCATACGTAAAGTCGTCCTGTACGCCTTGCTGTACACGCTTCGTTATGTTTTTGTTGTTATCATAACTGTAGTTGTACACACCAAGTATAGCTTGATCTCGCACATGTTCCAGACCTACCAGATCCAGACCATTATATGTTTGGCGGTCATTTACACCATTTTGTAATTGAGATGATTTAAATAGTCCATTCAGATAATACGTGTACTGCGCATCCGTTGTGTCCTTCGCTGTACCGACCGAGGTCATTCGGTTCATTGCATCATACGTATAATAGACGTTGTTGCCAAATGGCCCTTTCATATCGGTACGGTTACCATTGAGATCGTAAGTGAATTCAGTGGTCAGTCCATCTGGATAGATCATTTTTGTCAATTGCTCAGTTGCTGGGTCATATTGATAACCCGTCGTACCGGTGCGATCCGTCATACTCGTACGTTTCCCTAAGGCATCAACAGTATAGCTGATCGTTTCGTCCGAGCTCACTTTGCGGAGCAAGTTACCACGCAGATCATACTCATATGTGAATGTATTTCCATTGCGATCCACATATTCTGTCAAGTTACCACCAGGTGTATAGTAGCTTTTCGTGGTATTGCCTGACTTGTCTTTCGTCTGAAGGCGGCGATTCAGCTGATCATACGTATTTTCTTTCACGTTACCTGCTGGATCAATTACCTTAGTTAGATTCGCTGCCAAGTCGTAGGTGTATTGTGTCTGTTCTCCATTGGCGCTGGTCACTTGACGGAGCTGGCCCACGACATCATAACTGAACGCAGTCACATTGCCATTACCATCGGTTTGCTCCAGCGTTTGACCGCTGATGTTATCGTATTTGTTTTTCTCCAATACTCGGAGGACCTGATCCAGCTGCGTTTTCTCTTCCGTTTTGATGCCTTTGCCCCACTTATCATAAGTTGCAATCTGCATATAGCCTTCGGCATCCGTACTTGTTGCTGTTCGAGCTACATCATCGTATTTCATGGATATGGACGTACCATCGGCTCCGGTGGTCATGACCACACGGTTCCAGTTATCGTACGTATTACGAGTACGGTTGCCCAGGGCATCGTCTGTCCAGGCAGCCCGACTATACGGATCATATCCGGTACGTTGAGAGACTACGTAGCCGTTTCCTGAGAAGTAACCATTCTCGATAGCCTGACCCAGTGAATTCCATTTCTGTAACCGTTGCTGCCCTGACTCGTCCGTCACTTTGATCGTATTGTTGATATCATCGTATTCCGCACGGAGCTTTGTTCCATCCGTTTGCGTTACCTCAATGGTACGCCCTATCGCATCCATGCGATACTTGGTTGTACGTTGCTCTGCATCTGTAGAAGAGATCAAGTCACCGGTGGTCATGTCATATTCAGACGATGTGCTGACCGGCGTTGTTTGACCATCCACATCGGTCACCAACATGCTTAGACGTGTTGGAAACGCATTTTGATAACGACCATCATATTCAAGTGTGGCATTTCGTTCTTGTTTGCCGTCCGAAATGCGCTGGTTTAACAGGTTGCCATAGGCATCATAGGTGTAATCTGCCTGTGTCAACAGTTCGCCGCCGGCACTGTCTTTACGGTTCACAATTTGCTTAATGTTACCGAAGCTATCCCTTGAAAGAACCGTATATTTCTTGTTGGTCGCATCCACCATTTCGTTGATACTGGTTAACCAGTGTCTAGTGTCATCATACGTACTGCTCGTGGTGCGTCCCGTTGCATCCGTTACCGACGTGATATTGCCGTAATCATCCAACTGTAAGGTGGTTGTTAAAACATCCTTGGCCTGGTTATCTGTTACGGTCGTTACCGTCGGAGTTGATGCAGCATAACTACGTCCTTTGACCGTCTTACCGTAGGTGTTGGTTGTCGTCTGGGTTTTCCCCTCTGCACTAACCAGGGTCCGATCCAGATAAAACTGGGCTGGTGTGTCATTGGTAATAAAATCTTTACGGTAATTGTATTGCGTATTGGTTAACCCATTACTCACCGAGACAGCAAATGTTGTATCCTGTGAGAATGTAGCTCCCAGATCGGACGTATAGCTATACGTCTGACGGTTGAAATCCTCAGTTGATCCATTTTCATACGTAATCTGATCTTTACGAGACAAGACACGGTAGGCATCATTGAAGGACTCTTCACCAAGATAACGCTTAACCGGCCCGTTTTCATAATCATAGAACGTTTTGGCACCCGTATTATGCTGAACTGATGTCAGAAGCGCATACGGGTTGAGTGCCGCACGTTCCGGACTAAAGCCAGGCAAGTTAAACTTGGCATCCGCCAGTTTGTAAGAATACGTCGTTTTTCGTCCTAGCGGATCAATGACCGAATCAAGCAGTTCCATACCGTTTTTTGTCTGTTTATTATATGTGACTGTACGGTTCCCCTGCACAATCGTTACAGCTGACGATGTATAACTGATACGAATCGTATTACCTATAGCATCCTTCACTTGGGTTAACAGTTTGCTGTTATACACCGAATTATTTTCATAGAAAAATTGAACCGTATTTTTCTGTCCGTCAGAGATCTGGAGCAGACGTCCATTCGCGGAAAAATATTGCTTGATTAATCCATCTGCAGAAGTCATCACCAGTGAAGACGTTTCTCCATTTACAGTAACCGTCGTATCCGGACTAACTGTGATGCCTTCCCAGTCGTACCCTTTTAGCGTATTCCCTGCAATTTCGTAGCGACCGCCATCGGCCAGCACCATAAACGTTTTGTTATTCTCCGTTTCGGTGTAAGGCAGTTTCCATGACCACCCCTTACCCAGTGGTGCTCGTTTGTCCGCAGCGGCGGGAATCGTTTTGTTATAGTAGGTGACATCTGTGTTATTGCCCACTTGATATGCCCGAATCTCGGCATTAGGCTGGGAAGCAATATAATAGTTATAGCCATCATTGATTCCGTTCTGGAACTGTACATTGGCATGATTGTTAATCTCAGTCTTGATACTGCTCGCATCGGACCAGTAGTCTGTACCATCTGTAGCCTGCGTAGTTGATTCTGCTGCTCCCTCCGTAATCTCGGTTTCTACCCACGGGAGCTCATTCACATTGTAGGCTTTACGTTGCTTGCCTCCGCCACCCAGAAGCACCCAAGAATCGAATTTTCTGCCTGATGTGGTCGCGGGTTTGATAACTGTACCTGAATAAAGTTGGGAGTAATTGCGTGTGTCTGACGATGGTATGGATACAGAACCGTCATATTTCGCTTCCCATGACTTGGTACATACAAAATTGGCCACCGATTTATTCGGTGATGGACAAGCTTTCGTATTGGTTACAGATGACCGCGTCAGCGTAATGGTCTGGCCTTGAACCGTAGCTGTTTTGGTTTGCGGACATGGGCTCTCTGACCCGGTTTGTACCCAGTTCCCTTTGGCATCATATTTACCAGGAATGGAATTCACGCAGGTTTGAGTAGGGGCCGTAATCGTTCGAGCAGGTTTATACTCTCCCGAAACTACAGAAGGGCTCCCCTGTTTATTGAGTGTTCCGCTAAAAACACCATTGTTGTAACTCACACTTGAAGCAAAACTGCTGGCATTTGTTGAATATCGGGTTGTTTGCTCTGTACGCGACTCCGCGGGTACGGGGTATACGATGGGCTGCTTGGCCGCTTGTTTGGCCTCCGCCTCAGTAGCATACGTACCTAGAAGTTTCGTTTTTCTCTCCTGAATTTCGGTTTCGAGATCGATCACACCATCGCCATCGTTGTCCATCTGATACCACATGTTTTCGCTATATTTCACATGGTATTTCGGGATTTTCTTTTTACGAATAGCACTATACGTCACAAAATATTTGTAGACAGGATACTCGTATGTGTTAAAGCCTACTTCCTTATCATAGAACTGCGCTTCGGATGAGTTATACTGCCGTTGTAAGGAGAATCCCATACCACCCCGTCCTGGCAGCGTTGCATCCACATGCTCCAGGATTAAGGAACCACTCAAATTGGAGATAGCTTCTCCATTTTCACCTACGGAATAGGGCGCCTCGTTAAATGAATTCTTGTTAAATACCGGTGCTTTCTCGGAAATATGTTTACCCGGATCAGGCACACTGGTCGACGCAGCCAAAGGCTGGATAACATCTGAAGCTGTACTATGTGTCGCTTCATCTGCTGGTGCATTGTTATTCTCTTGATTTCCCGTAACGGATTCCGGGGCTGTCGTTGATTCTGACTGTTGGTCCTTCTCTTGAGCAGGTTCCTCCCCAGCAGGCTGGCTTGTTTCAGGAGCACTACTCTCTGGATTTGTTACAGGCTGTTCGACCGCTTCAGATTTCTCTTTGTCGGCCTCCTCATCCTCTGTCTTCGTTTGAGTAGGATCGGTGCCTCCATAAACCTCTTCGGTTACAGCAAACGTATCATATCGTTGCATGATACTGGACTGGTCAGCCTCAACACTGACAATTGACAATTCGTTGTTAAGCGAACCTTCTGCATAGACATCACTGGTTACGCTTTGAGATTCATTGATTTCTTTCGGATAAAGGGTATTCAGTGCTTCTTCAAATCCCATTTGACTATCTCTCATTTTGAAAAAAGCTGAGAGGATTTGATTCAAGTTATATCCCTGGTCCAGGTAACCTTGAATAAAACCTTCCGTCGTACCGAATTCGCTGATCATCACTTGAACCAGATCCGTAGTCTGACTCTGTTCTTCCTCCGCGTATGTAGTCGCTGGTATCCAGTTGCCAAAAAGACCTAGCACGACTGATAAGATAAGAATAATATTCATAAACTTCTTCATTTTAGAATGTTTCAACTAAGTTTCGCTCCGTTCAATAAGTAGTAGCTACAATGTGCTAATCGTCTATGGATTGACTACCGTTGTTTTTTTCAAATTCCCATTTTTGTCGTATTCATAACTTATTCTCTTGCCGGATTCATAGATAATGCTCGTAAGCTGGCCTGAAGAATTATAGACGTAAGTATACTTTTCAATCCCTCTCTTTTTTACCGTGTTACTTGCTTCGGATTCTTGACCTAATATGCCTTTTGTTGTGACATAAAAATTGTATTCTTTATTAGGGTCTAGATTCCCTATGGTTATAGTCTTATCTTTTGTCGTTTGAATCATTTGATTGTTCTGATAAATATCATACCTATCCCAATCATTTTGACGTTCATGTTCCCACGATAACTGTACTGAATTGACACTTATAACCTTCAGCTTTAGACTGAGAGGCTTTTCAACTGGTAACACTTCACTAGGCTGATCGTCAATAGTTATGAGTTTAGGGCTAGTTATTGAACCCATACTAATAAAACTTCCCCAAATATAAACATCAGAAGAATTACTCACAGCCCCACTCATATCATCCCCAGCACTAACCCTATGAATATCCTTTAATCCAGGAACTGGTACAGGAGATAAACTATCAATTTTTGTTCCATTTCCAAGTTGTCCTGCAGAGTTCGTTCCCCATGCAAGTACCGTACCATCGTTTTTTAAAGCAACAACATGTTTTGCCCCTAAAGCAAGCTGTTTTACATCCCTTATATTTTCGTCCAATACTGGTTCACCATATATAGGAGACTTAGCTTCAGAAGGATAATCTTTCCCCCACCACCAAACAGAGTTATTCTCATCAATTGCTGCACTATATGGTCTGGCAGTACTACTACTTTGATAAATGTGTTTTACTCTTACTGGTAAATTAATTTGTGTAGGAATTGTTGAATACTCCCCACTTTTACCGAGCTGATAATCATTAGTGTACCCCCAGCCCCACACGGTTCCATCACTTTTAAGTGCTAATACTGTTTTTGATAAAGCATTACTTGCTATCTCAACTACGTTATCTAGACCTGGAACTAATGTTGGTTGAAGACGATTAGAAGTATCACCTAAGCCTAATTCTCCGTATGTGTTTTGCCCCCATGTCCAAACTTTTCCGTCTTCAGTAAGTGCGACAACGAAAAGGTTCCCTGAGACAAGGGTTCTGACATTTTTAATATATTTAATCACTTTTATTGGATCATATTTAAACCATTCCCATATTTCACCTTGGTTATTTAGCCCATTTATTTTAAAGGCATCTGCTGAAAAATCGATTATATTTTTAGCGGAACGTACTCTCCTTAACTCACCTTTATTATCAGTATTGTTTCCCGCTGCCCATCCCAGTCGACCAAAGCTATTATATCCTCCTGACCACAATGAACCGTCTCTTCCTAGAACATAATAGCTCATCTGCCCGAAATAAATTTGATTAATTTGATTTACGACTTCTTTTTTCTCGTTTTCTTCTTTTGCCTCAACTCTTTCAGGGATTATTATCCCAAAGAATAGGCTTAATAAAATTAATAAGACTGTTAATGTTCTACTTTTCATTTTTCTAATTTTTCACCCTTATGTTTTATTTTAAGTTCTCTATCTAAGAATTAACTTCGCTTCACACACCGATCACCTTTACTCCTTTTCATTTAATAGTTCTCAAATAGCTTTATCATTATCGTTTATTCATCTACAATAATAAATAGGCTTATTTTGTATTTTATTGTCTATTTTTGTCGAACAAAATCCTGATTTAATATATAAAATCTTATATATGTATAATTGTCCAATTATGATTGGTTTTCTATCAATCCAATATTTTAATGCAACGCATATAATAATTATTCATATGATATGTGTTATATATAAAATAGAGTTATTTTAGACAATGGTTTCAAAATAAAAATATCCTTTACACAGATAATTTCTGGTAAAGGATCGGTTATTAGACGAGTTACAATTACATCCATCTCAGATGTAAAAAACTAATTTTGATATCGTCCCATATGATATATGCATCATCTTGTTATCTTCTAACAATAAATCATTGCACATTTAAGTTGGATAACCCTTGAAATAATAATCTATCCATCACTTCCTTTTCCCACGCCACCAATACCTTCCCCATACGCCTAACACACCACACAACAACAGCGCACAATATGCCCAGGCAAACAGCATAGCAAGCCCTAACCCGATGTTGGCATCCAAACGTTCATCGGTGATGTAGGTATACAATGCAAACATAAGTGGCACGGCGCCGATGATAAAAAGTCCCATAAACCAGCCAGCCAAGATACGAGGGGCGGTACCTTTGTCATTTCCCATCAGTTTACGAATCCCCAGCAATAACAACGATAAAATTAAAAGAAAACCGAGACAGGTAAGTAGTATTTTAGTCAGATCTGACATGTCAATTGCCTCCCAATGCTCCATTTTCTCCAGATGCTATGCCTGAAAGTCCCTAATCATGTACCTGTTAAACCTATCCTACACTCCAACGATAGCTTTGCCTATCATTACCCATTTCGGTGGTGTGTGATCGTACTTTTCCCCCTCTAAAAAAAAGACCACCGCCCTGACTCCTTCCAAGTCATGGCGATGGTTAACTTATATACTCCCGTGTACTACGTATTCCCAACATTTTACATATTCACCTTGTTAAAATCCTACATTTCGTTACAAACATAACTCTTATACCTGTATACCGTCCTGATCCGATACGTTGTTCATTACTCTAAACACCAACCTGATTAAGTTAAACTTCCACGCCACTTCAATCGAAACTTCTTAGCGTTTTTGCTTAAACTTTAGATCAGTAGCAACGGACTCTGCCTATGCACCAAACTGCGCATAGTGCAGGCGACTGTAGATGCCGCCCGAAGCAAGCAGTTCCTCATGACGTCCCTGCTCCGTAATGCCTTTCTCGGCCACGACCACGATGCGGTCTGCGTTTTTGATCGTCGCCAGCCTGTGGGCAATGACCAGTGTGGTACGCCCTTCCGACAGTTCCGCCAGTGATTGTTGAATCGCGGCTTCCGTCTCGGTATCGAGCGCAGACGTTGCTTCATCCAGAATGAGAATCGGTGGATTCTTCAGAAACATGCGAGCAATGGATAACCGTTGCTTCTGCCCCCCGGACAGCTTCACGCCGCGTTCACCAATCAGTGTATCAAGCCCTTCTGGCATGGACAGAATCAAGGATTCCATCTGGGCACGACGAGCCGCCATCCAGATTTCCTCTTCTGATGCATCCAGTTTGCCGTACGCAATATTTTCCCGAATCGTCCCATCGAAGAGGAACACATCTTGCTGCACGATCCCGATCTGACTGCGCAAGGAATCCAGTGTCATGTGCTGAATGTCCTGACCATCAATCGTGATGCGCCCTTCCAGCACATCATAGAATCGTGGCAGTAAACTGCAAAGCGTTGTTTTCCCCGCACCCGACGGACCAACCAGAGCGACCGTTTCACCGGCACGAACACTTAGATCGATACCTTGAAGTACAGGCTCTTGATCCGAATAACCAAAAGTTACTTGCTCGTAACGGATATCTCCGCGCAAATGGGATACCGCAACGGCATTAGCATGGTCTTTGACCTCTGGTTCCATATCAAGCAGGTCCGTATACCGTTTGAAACCTGCAATGCCTTTAGGATAAGTCTCAATAACCGAATTGATCTTCTGAATGGGTGTCAGGAATACATTGGACAACATAATAAAGGCAATAAACTCACCATAGGTCATGCTGCCGTTAATGACAAACCACGTTCCGCATACGAGCACAAACAACGATACCAGCTTCATCAGCACATAACTGATGGAAGAGTTCCACGCCATAATTTTGTACGCAACCAGCTTGGTTTGACGGAAACGACCGTTGTTTACCGCGAATTGTGCTTTTTCATACTCTTCATTGGCAAAAGCCTGAACCACGCGAATACCCGTAATGTTATTTTCAACACGAGCATTGAAATCGGCAATATCCCCGAACATTCGGCTGAAGGCTTTGGACATTTTGTTCCCGAAATACAAAGATAGATAGATAATCAGCGGCACAATGATAAACGTGAGAATCGCCAGATTTCCGTTAATGCTCATCATGATACTGAAGGCACCGACCAATGTCATCACGGCAATAAATACATCCTCCGGACCATGGTGGGCAATCTCTCCGATATCCATCAAATCATTCGTCATGCGGGATACCAGATGTCCGGTCTTCGTATTATCAAAATAACGGAAGGATAACTTCTGTACGTGATTGAACAGACTTTTACGCATTTCCGTCTCGATATTGATCCCCAGCTTATGTCCCCAATAGGTTACAACGTAATTCAGGAATGAGTTCAGCAAGTAAATGCCCAGCAGTCCTAGACACGCCCATAGAATCCAATCCCAGCGTCCACCTGGCAGCAGATCATCTACAACCCGGTTCACAGCTAGCGGAAAAGCCAGCTCCAGCAACGCAACCAGAATTGCACAGGTGAAGTCCAGAATGAACAGTTTTTTGTACGGCCTATAATAGGCAAAAAAACGACGAAGCATAAACCTAGTTCCCCCTTACGGCAATCCTCCGTCAACATGATGATGATTACCTTCTATTTCGTCCTGCTTAAAAGATACAGGAAGTATGGTGCACCCAGAATTGCAACGAGAATCCCGGCTGGAATCTCCGAAGGTTGCAAAATGACACGTCCCAGCGTATCCGCGACCAAAACGAGCAATGACCCAACCAGTGCAGATGCAGGTAGCAAAAACTGATGTTTTGGCCCAACGAGACGACGCGCCAGATGAGGCCCAATTAGGCCAACAAAACCGATACCGCCGCTTACAGACACACAGGCTCCTGCCAAAACAGCTGCTGCAGCAAGCAAAATCATACGTTCACGCTCTACAGGAGCACCGAGACCACTTGCTGTCTGATCCCCAAGATTCAATACGTTCAGTACACGTGCCTTCGCCAGTACCAGCGGTACGAGCACCAGGATAAATGGCAACAGTGCCCAAACAAACTTCCAATTCGAGCCCCAAATGCTTCCTGCGAGCCAAGTGGCCACAAATTGATATTTCTCGGGACTAAGTCGCAACGTTAACACGATCATAGCTGAACTGATACCGGCTGCGATCCCGATTCCCGTGAGCAACATACGGGTTGGCAAAATGCCCTCCCCTTTTTTGTAGGAAAGGATATAGATTAGAAATGCCGCAAAGCTTGCGCCAATCAGCGCAAGGATCGGAAGCAGAAAGATCGGAGCTGCTGTCGTCGTTGGAAAAAAAGAAACAAACAGCATGACCATAAGCCCCGCTCCAGCATTAATACCTAGAATCCCAGGATCGGCGAGTGCGTTTCGCGATACCCCTTGCAGGATACAGCCCGACAACGCCAGACCCGCCCCGATTAGAACAGCAATCACAATACGAGGCAGTCTGAATTCAAACAGGATCAGCTCCTGTTTCGGTGTACCGCTGCCAAACAACGTCCGTAAAACCTCCAGCGGTGAAAGCTTGGTAAAGCCGGTATTCATACTGATAATAAAAGCTGTAATAATCAAAAGACCAAGCACAATAAGAACAACGATCCCTTTTGTTTTCTTTTTGCGCTCTGCACCAACCATAGTTGAGGAACCCATCTTACAGCGTCCTCCTTTCTTTCCGCGCCAGATACAGGAAGAACGGCACCCCGATGAGGGCTACCAATGCGCCAATCGGCGTTTCGTAAGGCGGGTTAATCATACGTGCTGCCAGATCCGAAAATACAAGCAACAGACTGCCCATCACGGCAGAACAAGGAATAATCCAGCGATAATCGACCCCAACCAGCTTCCGGGTAAGGTGGGGGATGATCAGACCGACAAATCCGACTGCACCCACGACAGATACTGCAGTACCCGCCAGGATTAGTACTACAATCAGACCGACCAGCTTGATCACACCGGTACGCTGTCCCAATCCAACCGCAATCTCCTCGCCAAGACTGAGTAACGTAATTGAACGAGAGATGATCATGCCCACGATCAGTGCAGCGAGTACCCAAGGAAACATCACTTCAAGCTGAGACCACTTCGTTCCGGCTACCCCTCCGGCGGTCCAGAACGCCAAATCTTGTCCGATTCTGAAGTAGAGCGCAATCCCCTCACTCAGCGCAGACAACATAGCCGATACCGCGGCTCCAGCCAGCACGAGACGCAGCGGCGTCAGACCTGATCTGGATGCTGCACCGAAACCATACACAAGTAGTACACCAAGTCCTGCTCCCAGGAATGAGTACATAATAATGTACATGTACGGCAGGCCCGGGAAAAAGGCAAAACAGATCGCCAGTGCAAAGCCGGCGCCAGCGTTCAGACCAAGCAGTCCCGAATCGGCGAGCGGATTCCGGGTCATGCCTTGCATAATCGCTCCGGCAACAGCAAAGCAAGCACCCACCATCGCTCCGCCAAGAATACGAGGCAACCGAATCTCCCATATGATCTGATGGGGTGTCAAGTCAGGGTTAAAGTTAAATACCGCCTGCCAGACCACGCCGAGTTGAATATCAGCAGCACCAAATGAAATAGACAACGCCATGCCCAGAGCAAGCAGCAGAATACCGCCTGTTAGAATGAGAGTGGCTGCCCATGGACGTGTATGGATTTTCGCTGTAGGTGACTCCTCATTTGATTGCGTGGAAGAACTGTTCAAGTTCATACTTGTCCACCTGTGTTATGAGTGACGCTTATTAATCTTATGTACATAACAATCACCTCTCCAAAAATACCGCTTCTATTGATATTGATTCTCATTCCCATAGAACATTGTAAGGGAATCCTTCCAGTCTGGCAATGGACAAAAAGGACAACTTTCTTGCAGATATGAATATTTTCGCATGAATATGCATAAAAAAGGCCACACAGAGCTTCATTGCTCCTGTGTGGCACTCATACGATAACTTTACATACGATAACCTTACATATCCTTTATTTGATTCCAATATTCGCTGAGCGAGTCCGAGCGGTCATCAATGAAGCAAGTACATCCGGAAGATCGGTGATGATGCCTTGTACTCCCATATCCATCATCAACTCCATATCGCCGGGATCATTCACGGTAAACGGATAGGTGACTATACCTTGCGCAAGAGCAGCAGTTACTTCCTCTTTAGCCACAGCCAGCTTGTACGGATGAAGACCCGTGGCCTCCAGTTTAGCCGCATAATCATAAGGACGATACAACTTCTCCATGTATAAAAGCGCAGTACGAATGTCCGGCGCGATGCGCTTACACTTCACAAGCGAGGCATGATTAAAGCTGGATAGAACAACCTGTTGCTCCATGTTCCACTCCCGAATAACCTGAATGACCTTCTCTTCCATCCCCTTGTATGGCACGATGCCATTTTTCAACTCTACATTAAGCAGAATTCTCTTGCCTTGCACCAGGTTAAACAACATTTCCAGTGAAGGAATAGGCTCTCCGGCAAAATCCGCATGAAACCAGGAGCCTGCATCCAGAGTGCGCAATGTATCATAAGTGAAATCTTTAACCCAGCCCTCGATTCCCGCCGTCCGTTGTAAAGTTTCATCATGAATTAACACCAACCGGCCATCGGCTGACATCTGCACATCCGTCTCAATCCCCGTTGCACCCAGCTCTAGCGCTCGCTCAAACGCAATCATCGTGTTTTCCGGGCATACCGCAGATGCACCTCGGTGGGCAATAATTTCCATGTTATTCAATTCAGACCCTCCTGCGTTCAAAGTGGATTCTATGAACTTTCACTATATACACCATTTGTCATACACGTATTAAGAGAGCGTATAATTGTATACTGGCTTGTTCATTCAGCACGGGTCTAACATTTAAAGGGCTGGGGATTCACTCATTTTTGCGAACTCAATCTAAAAACCAACATAATATAATATCAGTCGTAGACAACTGCACTCCGCTGTAAGGAGGTTGCCCTTTGAAACCGTTGAAATCACGAACAAGGAAGCACTCGATCTCTTCCAGATCTTGCTCTGCCCAAAAGTGCTCATCACAACATTCAGCGAAGAATAGATCAGAACCCGGATCGAAAATCAGCACGTCAAGACCTCCCGGATCACGACAAACGATTCCGCGAGCTTCTGTTCGAGGACTCTCTTTACCTGACAGAACAAGTAATCAGTCCGGCGTCATCGAACCCAAACAAAATAAACTTGATAAACTGGCCTTTGTTGCGGCCATCCTTGCACTGATCGCTTCAGCTATTGGACTATACATTGCCTGGAAAACACTCATTCTGCCCAGCGATACTACGGAAATCGTCGTATAGTTTCAATAGATAGCTCTATCTCATTACGATGGGATGGAGGTCTTTTTTTAGGCGCAAGCAAAAAAACCGTTCCCCTGAAACGCCGGTAGCCGCCGGCGTCTCTTTGGAAAGGCCATTTTCTTCGAATGATGCCATGAGTCAGCATGCATCTGTTATAAGAATGGTCTGAATTACAGTACGAACGTGCGGGAGATGATAACCAGCAGGATAAACAACACCAGGATTGCGCCTGTTGATGTCCATACACCACCACCGAAACCTCCACAGTAGCCGTAACCTGCTCCTTTGAGATCGCTCATGAGTGACACTCCCCTCTTCATCAAAGTACACTATAGACTATGTCCGCAAGCGTTATTTGCTTGGGCAAATGAGGAAGTTTTTCTCTTGAAGCATCAGGTTAACAACTCCATTTCATTGGGTGTTTACTTTCCGCTGAGTTCAGACCATTTCTGAGTCAATTCCTTAGGGATGTAGGCAGCCATCCGAGCAAGCAGCTCAGCCGGATCAGACTCAAGACTCCACAAACTGAGATGTGATGTGTTGGAGAAGCCTTCGTGCACACTGTGCTCCACCATTTTCATAAGTGGTTCATAATAACCGTTGACATTCAAAAGGCCAACAGGTTTGCGATGAATGCCGATCTGTGCCCAGCACAGTACCTCGAACAATTCTTCAAACGTGCCCATCCCACCCGGAAGTGCGATAAATCCATCGGATAACTGTGCCATCGTCGACTTCCGTTCATGCATCGTACCCACTTCAATCAGTTGAGTAAGCCCGCCGTGAACCACCTCACCCCGGAATAACCCCGTAGGCATAACCCCAATCACTTCTCCGCCTGCCTCGAGAGCCGCATCCGCGACTGCCCCCATCAAACCCATACAAGACCCGCCATAGACCAGGGCATATCCGCTGCCCGCAATCTGTTCCCCCAAAAGGGAAGCGTGCTTAATATAATCAGG
Organism: Paenibacillus sp. NN59; assembly: GCF_057597225.1. NCBI lineage: Bacteria > Bacillati > Bacillota > Bacilli > Caryophanales > Paenibacillaceae > Paenibacillus > Paenibacillus sp. NN59. The sequence continues at coordinate 4,397,955 of NZ_CP199678.1, forward strand.
ATGATTTCCCGGGTTAGACCCTGCAAAAACACATATCCGTTTCAAGTGGTTTCACTCCTTTTTGAGATCTATCTCCTTAGTATACAGTATAAGTGTCATTGCTATGTTACAGCACGTTAACAGAACTCATGCAAAACGTTATATGAAGTTTGAAATCGTTTATTTCTTTGCTTCTCCATGTTGCTTTCATACGCCTCCCGCTAAAAAAAGAGAAAAAAATACCCGGCCGTTTGCAGCCGGCCGGGTTCCCAAATCCATACACATTCATTTAGAAGGGGTTGTTACTACCTACTATAAGATCGAAACATTAATGCTGTATGATCGCAGTATGAAATACATATTAAATTTAAACCAGACTACCGTATGCCGCGCCGCGAACGTACCACAAACATGTGCTTGTCCTTGCGAAGCAGACGGCCGTCTTCAAGCTCGACCTGATCTTCGTCATGTCTTACAATCCTAGTGGATAACGCTACAATTTTGGCACGCCGCCAAATCATAATCTGTGACTTGAAATAAATCGCATTTTCAAACTGCACTGCTTTTTTCATCACATATCCGATCTTGTGCACTTCAGAACGTGCTTTCTTCAGAGGCAGGCTTTCGTCAGGAAGTGGTTTGATCATTGCAATATTGTCAAACGATACTTTAATCCGTTTCGGTCCAATTCGAACACATTCCGTTTCTTCATCCCACTCTACCAGCGTTCCCTTCAGAGGCTCGCGAATTCCTGTTGCCCGGTATACTGCTACTTTTCGTCCAATCCAATGTCGCAATGTGCTCGCCTCCAATCTATCTATATCCGTTGAACCAAAGATATTTACACAGACACTCCAATGACAGAAGAACCTTCCAATCGCTGTTATCCCCAGATTTTTTGATTCCCTTTTCCAAAGGGGAAAATCCGGTGATAAAGGCGAACGCTTCGCTTTTTCAGGTTTTTTCTGTCCTCTCCGTTCCTTGTGTAAATGATTTGTTCAACATATCTAGTTTTCAGGTATTGTCCAATCGATCGGTTTAATACCTTTGGAGACGAGAAATTCATTGGCTTTGGAAAAAGGCCGACTGCCAAGAAAGCCGCGATGTGCAGCTAAAGGGCTCGGATGTGTTGATTCCAGCACCAGATGTTTGTCTCTATTAATAAAAGCACCCTTCTTCTGAGCATGACTTCCCCAAAGCATGTACACCATAGGCTCATTACGTTCATTAAGCTCACGAATGACGGCATCCGTGAACGTTTGCCAACCCAAGGCCTGATGAGAATTGGGCTGACTCTCCCGAACTGTCAGAACCGCATTTAGCAGCAATACACCCTGCTCTGCCCAGTGAATAAGTGAACCATGCTTTGGAACAGGCACACCCAGATCAGCCTGAAGTTCCTTATATATATTTTTCAGTGAAGGCGGTACGCGCACCCCCGGTCTGACCGAGAAACTTAATCCATGCGCCTGCCCTGCCCCGTGATAAGGATCTTGACCAATAATAACGGCTTTCACCCGATGATACGGGGTCAACTTCAAGGCAGAGAACAAATCTTCCTTGGGCGGGTAGACAGTCTGTGTTTTATATTCAGCAGCAAGTGCATAACGAATCTTGTCAAAATACTCCGCTTCCGTCTCCTGCTGCAACACCTCGTCCCAATCATTTCCAAACATAATATATAGGCTCCTTTCCCATGATGAATACATATCCGTGTAGCCCGTTTGGAAGGGCTCTTCCCTGCAAGAGTCACATGTCCCGCGACTCATAGACTATCCATCATTTTAACATAACCGTAGTCGACAGACCAGAAGTGTACGACGAAGAGAAAGGAAACCGTTCAGATAAATAAAAGAAACACTCAAAAAGGGACGAAACAGAATACGTTCTGCTCCGCCCCTTTCCTATTGATCTGTATATACCCGTGTTCATCGTAAAACCTACCGATGTTATACGTGTACGGGCACCTGTTTCACCTGTTTTTGTTCCGTCTGTTGGTCCACCAGCACCCGACTAATTCGACCCAAACCTTCCTTCAGGACAGAGCGAGGGCAAGCCAGGTTCAACCGGATACAACCTTCGCCGTTTGCCACAAACATTACCCCATCCTCCAGTAATACGCCTGCTTGCTCCGCAAAGAACAGAGGCAGGCTGACATTCTTCGGTGCATATGGCGTAATATCAATCCAGGCAAGGTACGTTGCCTCAGGAATGTGAAAAACGGCAAGCGGCAGATGTGTTTTTAAAAAGTCATCAACATACGCAAAGTTATCATCCAGGTAAAGCTTTAACTGTCTCAGCCATTCATCGCCATGTTCATAAGCTGCTTGAGTTGCCGCAATGCTTAGCGGATTTTTGAAGCCATAATGACGTGCCTGCCAGATCTCCCTTAGTGCCTTGTTCGGAATGATAACGTTGGAGAACATCAGACCCGCCATGTTGAACGTTTTGCTGGGAGACATACAAGTTATAATTCGGTCTGTATCCGGGAACAGTTTGGCGAGTGGGGTATGTGTTTTTCCCGTACGAAGCAGATCACAATGAATCTCATCTGATATGATCCATAGCTCATTATTCAAACAGATTTCGCCTACTCGCTTCAGTTCCTCCGTGCCCCAGATGCGTCCAGATGGATTATGCGGATTACAGAAAATGCATACCCGAACTTTCTCGTCTCTGGCTTTCGCTTCAAAATCGTCAAAGTCAATCGTATAATGCCCTTCTTCATTTAACATGTCCGAGCACACCAGCTCAAGCTGGTTATGGTCTGCTGCCGATTTGAAAAATCCATAGGACGGTGTCAGGATCAATACCTTTTCGTCCGGCTGGCAGATATACTCCACCAGTTCATAGAGCGCGGGAATAATGCCATTCGATGTCTCCAGATGCTCCTTCGGGAAAGACCAGTCATAATATCGTTTCATCCAGCTTGCTACCGCTTCGTAGTAACTCGGGTCAAAAACTTGCGAATACCCCATAATGCGGCGATCCAGGCGTTCTCTCACGGCATCCAAAATCTCGGGAGGTGTGGCAAACTCCATATCGGCAATCCACATGCGGATGAACTCCTCATCCTTAAACGGAAATTCCATCTCACTCGTTGCGTTGAAAATATATTGGCGGAAACCATCCGTATTCATGGCGTTGGTTCCGGTGCGGTCAATGATCTCATCAAAATTATAAGAATTGTCTATCTTGTTCGTATTGCTCATCTTGGTCATGGGGTTAACTCCTCTGTCTTTTCGTTTCATCATTTATGGATGTTGGATCTATCCGTTCTTCGGTTCATCACTTCTAACCCTATTGTTCCATGCCGCGGGAGTTGCATCAAATGCAAGGGAATCTACTTAGAAGAAACAAATCAATTATGATGTTTCTTTAGAATAGGCTTTTCACTGAAAAAGTGATATATTTCTGATAGGCTTTGGCGTTTAAGAAAGACTTTCAGCTTATTTGTCTATTCTCAGGAAACACTTCTGATCATCCAACTCGATAAGGAGCACCCCAATGAACAATATCAACCAGGAAGTGGGCAAAAAAATACGAAACTTCCGCAAATGGCGCGGGCTCACCGTACAACAACTGGCAGACCAGATTTTCAAGAGCAAAGGTACTCTTTCCAAATATGAGAGCGGTGATATTACGCTGGATCTCGTCACACTACACCAGATTGCAGATGCGCTGAACATTCAGGTTGAGCAGTTGCTCTACCAAGAACCGAGGCATGCGTCTCCGCTGATGAACACGGTCCAATCCAGCTTTTTCAAAAACTCCACCCGCTTCTATTCGTACTTCTACGACGGCAGGAACAACAGTCTCATTCGCTGCGTGATCGACATGATGGCTCAATCGGACGCCAATCGTTACCGTACGGTGATGTATATGAATGTGAAGGATTTTGACAATTATCAGGAATGTGAAAATATGTACTGGGGTCACACCGAGCATTATGATACGTTGACTACACTCATTTTGAAAAATCAGGCTACACCACTGGAGAATCTGTATATTAATATTTTGGCATCCTTCCAGGAGTCGGAGAAAAAATGGGGACTTATGGCTGGTGTTTCATTCAGGCCGTTTATGCCCATTGCACTGAAAATGCTTTTCTCCCGAACACCGTTGCCGGAAACACCCGAGCTATACAATGAACTGAAAATCTCCAAAGAGGATCTGCGCACACTTAAAATTTACAACATGCTTGCGGTAACTTAAACAGGGACCCGAATAAGATAAAAAAGACACTTGCCCAAGCTGTTTCACTTACCAGCCCTTGCAAGTGTCTCTTCTTGTTATCTACAGATGTTTTTTCTAAAGATATTGATTGAATCTTTCTTTTCACAGCCGCAACCCTGGTTACCGCTCCTTAATGTTTGATCAGATCCAACGTTTCATCGAACTGTTGCTTCTGCTCTTCAATCTTGTGCTCATTTCCAATAACACACCGATGCTGTTGCTCCAGAATGGCAGAGACAAATCCGGCAAACCCGATAATATCGCTCTCTTTCGTACCAAGCACCTCATTGCGCTCCTGCTGCAGATCAGCTTCCGTCACATTGGACAGATAACATTCCAGCGAGAATGCCCCTTCACTGTAAGGCGTTCTTGGCGTATCCAGATCCTGGATCGCACCAATGATATAACGAGTCATCTCCCGTTCGTCGGCACGGAAATCGTTCAAATACTGCGGAATCTCCTCGTATACTTTGTAGGTTTTATCCAGATTCGGATCACGGTAGGAAGCCAGGAAACTGTCACCATTCCGTCTGAACCCGGACATACAGCCGTAAGCGCCACCTTTGGCACGGATATTGTTCCACAGATAGTCCAGTGACAATATACCCTGTAACACACGTAATGAGCCCGTATAGGCGTAGCCCTTTTCAGCATAGTTCCCGGTTTGAACGACATATTGAACCTCGGAAGGAGAACGGAAACCTTCGTTATGTGTTGCAGGCGTAAAGGTAAAAGCTTCCTTCGCCACATCATGTGTGAACAGCTTGGCTTTCAGTGCGGACACCTGCTCTTCCAGACCTTCGTATCCTTTATCGTCTGCCGTGTAACTGACAAGCAGGTTCTCCGGTCTGAAAATGTAACCCATCAGCTCTTGCAGGCTGGAAGACAGCTGTTCTTTTTTCGCATCAAAGTTCGCCTGTAGATCCTCAAGCCACTGATAATAAGCAATCCCGCTAACCGCCTCCCGGAAATCAGCAACGGCTGAATGTTTCGAGGACGATCTGGCAACTCCTGCGGAATGACCACTGTTGATCAGACTGCGTTGCAAATTACCTTTGACCTGAGAAATAATCTCGAAAAGTCGCTTCGAGTTGTCAAAACGGGACGTAAACACGATCTCCTTGATCATATCAAAAGCAAATCCCAGTTTGTCATACAGTACTTTCGCATTGAACTCATAGGTTGCTTTGAAATCATGAAGCTGATGCGCATTCGCATAAGAACCAACCCCGCTGTTGATGCCTCCAGAATGGATATGAATTTCATTCGATAACTCGTTAAACAAGTAGTTTTGAGTGTCCACGTAACCAAGGACGTTTTTGAGCAATCCCACATAAGGCAACAAGCGGCGCGGTACTTCCTTGATATCAAACAACATTCTCAGATAACCAATACCGTTCGTATACAAGTTATGATGCAAAATCGTTGTGCCATCCACGTTGTTCAGCGTTTGGTACAGTTTAGACGCCTTCGTATCAATGTCCTCAATAGACAACGTCGGGATGACTTGCTGCTGTTCTTTGGTGGAAGGGGTGTTCTGGTACTCGGCAAGCGCCTCGGTGCGCTTAATCATATCCTGCACCTCTTCTGGACGAAGTCCAGCCTGCACCGACTTCAACCGCTCCTTCAGTGCCTCTTCCTTGCGTGCGTTCAAGCCTTTGTCCGGTGTGAGCGCAACAAATGATGTATGTGTGTTTTGTAATAAATACTTCTCAATCAGTTGTTCAAAATAACCGTCTTTCATTTTGGACCGAAGTTCTGCAAATACATCATTCGCTTCAAAATACGTGAAAGGCGCTTCCTTATCATACAGCCAGCTTTGGAGGGAGGAGAGTCCGTAGATCAGTCCTTTCGGCATCCGGCCAAAGTCCGCTTCCCGGTGGTTGAACTCATAAGAATTAATGCCGGCAAGCAATGCTTTCGGATCAAAGCCTTCTTTTACAACGCGCTCCAGCACTTCCTTGATTGTCCCGAGAAATTCGTCCTTGCTGGACAAGTTGCTCTTCTTCAGTCCCACCGTGAACACGGGTTGATACAAGCTATCATCATAAGAGCCGTAGACATCCTTCGCGATGCCTTTATCCAGCAAGGCTTGCTTCAGAACAGCTCCCGGTGCATTGAGCAGTGCGTATAACAAAATCTGAAACGCAATGTTCAATTCCTTATCCAAACTTGTGCCAATCACCGCATTATAGGTCAAAAAGCTATTGTCTACTTCGGATTCCGTACTTCCCGCAGAGTAGGACTTCACCGTATCCACCCGTTTCGGGAAAGCAGATTGCAGTTTAATCTCGGAGTCAATCTCGATCCGATCATAGTTGCCTAAGTAATTTTCATCCAGCCACTGCAGCTTTTCTTCCATATCCATATCCCCGTATAGATAGATGTAACTGTTGGACGGATGATAGTACCGTTTGTGGAAATCAAGCAATCCTTCATAAGTGAGATCCAGAATCGCCTCCGGGAAGCCCCCAGATTCACAGGAGTATGTTGTATCCGGGAAAAGAGAATTCAGCACCTCTCGTCGAACCAACCGTTCTGGCGAAGAAAAGGCACCCTTCATCTCGTTATACACTACGCCGTTGTATGTCAGTTCGTCTTCTGGTGAAGTCAGGTTGTAATTCCAACCTTCCTGCAAAAATATTTTTTCATTCTCATAAATATTCGTATTTAATACCGCATCCAGATACACATCCATCAAGTTATGGAAGTCATGATCGTTGCGACTCGCAACGGGGTAGACGGTTTTGTCAGGATACGTCATCGCGTTGAGGAATGTATTGAGTGAACCTTTGAGCAGCTCCACAAAAGAATCTTTAGCCGGGAACTTTTTCGAGCCACATAGCACGGAGTGTTCCAGAATATGAGCTACCCCTGTATCATCTTCAGGAGGTGTGCGAAAACCGATGTTGAACACCTTGTTATCATCACTATTGGACAACAGTATGATATGAGCACCCGATTTTTGATGTTCCAGCAGGTACGCATCGGATTTCAGTTCTTCGATTCTACGCTCCTGTAATACCTTATATGGCTTAAGCTGTTTCAACATAAACTTGAGTCCTCCGTCCATAGATTGTTGTGTTGGTTGATGGGAAAGGTAATATATGCCTATCGATAGTATACACCATTGTGACCTCTCTTCATAAATAGACGCCCGAATCCACTTTCTGATATGTATTATGTGGGGGTTGTGTTTATGAAATGTGTTGTGCAAATGAAATTGTTGGATGTGATAAGCACCTCTAAAATAAACAAATCTTATAGGTCTATTGATCCCTTTCCACTTTTCAAACTTTGAAGATACAGATCAAGGTTAAAGAAAGCAGCTCAAGTTGAGCTGCTTTCTTTAACCTTTTTTAATATTTCTAGATATTACGTTAGTACCCTGTTTTTCTTTCAAGTTCAATAATTGGTGGAGTTGTGTCTCACAAACCATTCCTATTTCTTCAAGCAGGCAAGGAAAAGCTCCGCTGTTTCCCGCTCAGTAGCATATAATTTATTTAATCTTTCCTTGAAATCAGTATTATAAGTGACAGGCCTTGAGGATTCTACGTAATACAATACTTTATTTTTGTAAGCCTGCCAACTATTACTAAGGTCTTGATACTTTTTTTGTAACATATCTTTTTCTTGTTGATCAATGACATTATATTCGTATAATAATTCCACCAAAAGAAAATTCCTTTTTTGTAAATTAAATGGCATTTTGCATATATGATATAAATGTTCTTTATCCTTCGCCGCAAATACGATTTCATCAACATTTTCTGCATAACATTGGATGGCGCCAATGCCATATTCATCATAATATATTTCGTCATAATCTTTACGAACATTTGATAAATATACGTTTAGGTTATCTACTGTTAACTTTTTCAGATCCTTGAATAATGTTTTTGATTCTTCAAATGGCTTTAATTTTAAAATGTGCAAAATAACGTTCTCTTCATTTGTACCATTGTTCATATTTTGAAAAGCCAAATTAAAGTCTGTGTAAGAAAGATTGTATTCTTCTAGATGCCCCAGTTGCACACAATCCTCCAATAACAAAAAAGACTGCTTGGCTTCATCGTATCCATAGATTAGAGTAGGATGTATTAAAGTTTTTTTCTTGTACTCAATACCACCAGAAAAGTAAAACCGATCCAACTCTAGTGATACATAACAACCTTCGCTTAATTTTTGTTTGATTAAATTTTCAGCCTCGTCCTCTGAGTTTGGCCATAAGTGCTCCACATGAAAAAATTGATCAAGTTCTGGTAGATTGTAAAGTACCTGTAATGTGAGCCATCCTTCATTTAAGTACTCTTGAATTACATCCTGACCCGATTTTTCTGGTATTAACAATCTCTTTGCATAATAAGCCTGAGAGAAGCAAGGAAGATATGTCCACACTTCGTTGTGTGCACTTAGGATGCTTAACATATTATTGGAAACACAATTAATCCATAACTCATTGTAAGGCTTAATAGCTAATTCTATTCGTTTCACTTAAATTTCCTCAATTCCAGCATTTTTAATTTTCCAATAAAACCCCTTTTTATTCATTAACTCTGAATGTGTTCCTACTTCAGCGATCCCGCCTTCGTTCATAACGATAATTCGATCTGCTAGAGGCAGAAGACTCAGGCGATGGGTAATGAGGATTGCAGCTTTATTTTTTAAGAAGTTTTTCATGGATTCCACTATTTTTTGTTCGTTTCCTTTGTCTAACGCAGATGTAGGTTCGTCCATAATAATAAAATCACTCTCAGTACGTATAAACGCTCTAGATAATGCTAACCTCTGCTTTTGCCCACCTGAAAAATTGGATCCTTGTTCACTAATAAGAGTATTAAAAGATTCAGGCAACTGTTCAATGTATGTTTCTAGCCCCGCTAAAGTTGAAGCTTTACTTATATCGTGGTCGGTAATTCCTTGTAAATTCAGCTCCATATTTTCACGTATGCTTCCCGAAAAAAGATAAGCTGATTGACTTACATACACAGCATTCTGAGTAGAATCTGTCTCTTCTCTAATGACTACTCTTCCAGATGTAGGTACATAGAGACCACTACACACCTTAGCGAGTGAAGATTTGCCAGAACCACTTGCTCCTATAACGATAACTGTCTCATCTTTTTTTAATTTAAAATTCACATTTTTCAAAATTGCTTCATGACTACTTTCTGGCTGAAACGATACATTTTCCAAAGAAAGCACTGTATCTTTATCTAATAATCCTTGTTCTTTAGAAATTATCGTTTCGCTATCCGCATTACGGTTAGTTTTTAGAAATTCGTTGATTCGCCGGAAAGCCCCTACCCCTTCTTGCACCTGACTATACTGATTTGACATTCCAAGAACTGGCCAAACAACCAACTCAAAAAGCACACTAAATGTAACAATTGTACCTGGAGTTAATGAATCTCTTGAAGCAGCAATTGCAATGAAAATTAGGGCAACAATATAGATTAATTGAAAGCTACCTTCTGTAAAAGTTCGACTCATAGAATTGACCATGGCAAGTTTAGTTTGTGATCGGTTTAGTTCACCCCTCTGTCTCTCAAATTGATCTACATAAAGATTCTTGGCCCCATATATTTTAACAACCGCCAAGCCTTGAATAAATTCTTGTGATGTTTCACGTAGTTTCAGTTCTTTCTCCTGTACAAGGCTTGATTGATTGCGTATCTTTCGATCGAAAATACGACCAATCATAAAAAGAACAGGGGATCCAAAAGCACCTAACAATGCTAATACCACATCTATTCGAATTAAGTAAATGAAAGAGAAGATGATAAGTAACAAGACAGTGGCGAACTCAATTAACGATTCTATAATTTTTGAACTATGCTCAACATCTTCCTTCACTCTGGAAACTAGTTCTCCAGAGTGAAACATCTTTATTTTTTGATATGGCATATTGTTAAGTACATCGAATAACCTCAACGTCAGATCACGATGAACGTAACCGAGTAACTTAACGATGATATGGCGATGTATTGATAAAAATAGAATGCCTGCTAATAGTAAAGAAATGACTAGTTTGATTAAGGAGAAAAGTTCCTCTTTCGTACCTGTGGTCGCGGTATCAATGAATAATCCCTGAATTTTAGCTACACCTATCTCAAACGAAACATCTACTAGCATTAAGAAAGGGAGAAAAGCTAAAATCATCCAATATTTTTTCAAATAACCCCATAAAAGAGATAATGTTTTTTTTGTACTGATAATCTCATCCATACGTTATGCTAATCCCCTTCCTACATGTATTCGTTTTGTAACAATCGGTAATATTCGCCTTGCTTGTTTATCAATTCTTCGTGACTGCCGATTTCTTCAATAACACCGTCTTTGAGATAAACAATAATGTCTGCATGTCTGATCGTTTCTAGATTGTGAGCAACAATAAATGTTGTGCATTCTTTTGCAATGTAATCTATCGACTCTTTGAATTTTTTCTCATTTTCAATGTCCAAAGCTGAAGTTGGTTCGTCTAACAAAAAAATTGCGGGTCTTCTCAAATAGACACGAGCTAAAGAAAGTCGCTGAATCTCTCCTCCAGACAAACTAACACCACGCTCTCCAATAACCGTATTATAACCTTCGGGTAGAGCAACAATCCTGTCATGTAAATGAGCCAATCTCGCCGCAAATTCTATTTCCTCTGATGAAGCATTATTTAATCCGAAACAAATATTATCTCTAATGGAACCAGTGAAAATGACCGCATCCTGAGAAACATAACCGATACAGCTTCTCCATTCATGAATATCGATATCATTAATAGGTACATCACCGTATAGGATTTTACCTTGCTCAGGGTCATAGAATCGAAGTAGTAATTTCATTAAAGTTGACTTACCTGAACCACTTGGACCAACGATCGCAACCGTTTGACCTGAGTTGATTTTTAAATTGAAATTTTTCAAACCTTTGTTTCCATTTGAGTAACTGTACTTTAGGTTTTCAAACGTAAGGTTGTAAGCATTTACATTATCAGAGCTAACTCTCCCTTTTAATCCATTGTTTTTCTCATCAGGTAAATCTATGATTGTAAAAACTCTCTGTGCTTGTGTTAGAGATTGAATCGTATCAGTCCATAAACTAGAAATAGATAACAGTGGATTTATAAGTTGTCCACTTGTAACAACAAATGTAGCCAAACTCGCCACAGCCAAGTCTCCATTGAACACCTGATAACCGCCGAAACCTAGCGTGAAAATCATTCCACCAAAAGTAGCAAACCTATTCAGTGAATCGATGCTTCTCTCTAATATAGAGATTTTAAAAGTACGCTGTAGAACCTGATGAAGTCTGTCCGATAGCAATAATCGTAAATGTTTTTGCAATTGGAATGTTCTTACTTCCTCAACACCTTGTACGGATTCTTGAAGTATAACATCTCTTTTTGCAACTTCGTCCCCTTGACGGTCATAATGATTACGCAAAAACCGCGATATAGGGTAAGTCATCATCGGATAAGCTAATGTGAAGCTAATCAATCCGATGGTTAAGGGGAAATTTAGCCAGCTGAAATATGCCAAGCTGAAAAGTATCTGTAGTAGATTTTGAAATAAAACAAGAAACTTTTCGTTGACTCCTGTTTGTGCATTGGTGACAGAGCTAAGCAATCTACCTAATAGATCACTGCTATGATAGTCCTCTAAGGACTCTTGCTTCTTTCTGTAAATCTCGTTAAGAACGTCACGTTGCATTCCGCTTATAGATTCATTTTTCACTTTAATCATAACTCTGTCCTGTAAAAGACCAAGAACTATTTGAACTAGAGTAGTAGCTATTGCTAAAAAAGCACCAATATACACGGCTTGAAGAGACTTTGAGGTAGCACCCGAAATTATTCTTCGAATCGATTCAAGATAACCTAAGTTTATAAAAGCTAAGCACACAATTATTAGTAATAAACAAATATATAATATAATATAAGATTTAGAATGCTTAATTAGCCTCGAGAAAGTTTTAGCAGCTGAATATGAGACAGTCTTATCCATTTTTTTTCTCTAAGGAATTATTTTTGTTTAATTCGGATTCGATATAATCTACAATATCTTTGATCGTCGGAAAATAACTAATGTCTAATCTCTCTTCATCAAATGAAATATTAAATTCATTTTCTATTAGAATTACAAGTTTGATAAAGCTAATAGAGTTAACTCCAGCTTGAATTAAATTCGTTTCCATTGAAATTTCTATTTCAATCCCAGGTAGTTCTTTATGCAACATATCAATAAATTGCTTTTCAATTTCATTAGTCATATTTATAGTACTCCTGTCTTATTGAATTTTCATTTCGGTTAATATTTGTTGAATGACTTTTTCTTCATCCTCATGAATAAAAAAATGACCACCATGAAATATTTTTATATTTTTTTGAGTTGATTCTGTAAAATCATACCACCCGCGTATTGAATCTAGGTCACAGGGTGTGTCTGCGTCCCCAACATAAATAGACAAGGGCAGCCCCATTGAAGGTGTTTCCTGAAAAGCATACTCTTCGACTAATCGAAAGTCATTTCTAATAACAGGTAAGAAGATACTCAGCAATTCCTGATCTTGTAAAATAATTTCCGGTGTGCCTCCTAAATTCCTAATGGTCTCTAATAGACTAGAATCATTTATTTCTTGTACTTTCTTTTGTCTACTGGTACCAAACAAGTTAGGAGGTAAACACCCCGAGATAATAACATGTTGGGGAATATTCTCCTTTTTCCCCTCAAGTCTTCTTGATACTTCGTAAGCTAACATACCACCTAAGCTGTGTCCAAAAATGCTGTAGGACGTCTCAATATTGGCATCTTGAATTTGCTGAAGCAAATCTTCAACACCATCATCAAAGTTATCATACAATGCCTCATTTAAGCGGCGACCATGCCCTCTCATTTCCAATGGAATTATATGTACAACCCCTTCTAAACTTTTCCTCCATTTATAATATATCGAAGCATTTCCGCCGGCATAGGGAATACAAAATAACACAGGCGTGGATTGATTGCTCATAAAATTGGCTTCCTTTCATTAATGCAGACCAACTTTTTTTCCATTTCCAGTATTCTATATATTCCATCAATAGAAATAGAAATCCGATCATATGAATAAACCGAAGAAAAATAGTATTTCCCCCAAATAATACGAATACTTTTCCACTCTTCTAATAAATTGCCTATCAGTTGTAATCGTTCTTGGTTTTGATCAAAATAAAAATATCTTGCACATTCAACCTGTTTAGCTGTAACAATTTGATTTAGACTTGAAAATATGGGTTCTATAAATTGAACCAGATGATCCGGATCCCGACATACATCCTTAAGCCATCTTGAATATTGTTCTAATTGAATAATACCTTTTTCATATAAATGTTGGTGATTAATTATATTATCCTCAAATCTTCCAACCCAACTGTAATTTTCATCTTCAGATTGATAAAAAAATTCGTAATAAGAAATAGGGTTTTCTTCAGAATGCTTTAAATCGAAAAAGCCATTGTAAGCCTGTTTAAGACTATCAAACGAAAGCCATTTCAACTCATAGTTTAGACTGTCTTTGTTCAAATGCTCCATTATAGCAAACTGTTGAGTAGCATCATTGTAACCGATGATTAATATCGTATGAGCCCAATGTTCATTGAGGTACATGTCTGAGCGAATATTTTCAAAATAGCAGTCTAGCCAAATGATAACTGGATTGTTAAGATTAATGGCCTGAATAAGCTCATTAACTATGTCGTCTTTTCTGTGGCATGTATTGATTTTATAGTTTTCTTCAACGAAAATTTGTTCAGGATCACGGAAGTTATGATATACCATCTCTAACATGCCAGGCGTTTGGATGTTTTGATTATATAAAATAATATCATTTGTAATATGTGGATATATGCTTCTATTCATCCATTCTAATACGGGAAACAAGGCATTATAAAAACAGCTTTTATAAAAAAAATGGTTAAATGGTTTAATTCCCTGAATAACTTTTACTGTCATCTAGTTCCTCCTGTTCCGCCATCTCTAATTTCATCTCATTGTATTTTATCTCCACGTAGCGGGCAATTTCAGAGAGTTGCGAGTTTTCAAATATGACTTCTAACGTCAAATCCACCTCATATTTTTCATATATCTTAGCAATCATGTTCATTATATTGATAGAGTTCCCACCAAGCTGTAAAAAAGCATGATTCCGTCCAACTAATTCAATTTCAAGGATTTCCTCCCAAATTAGGGCAATCTCTTTCTCATATTGACTAATCGGTGGATCATATTCTACCAAATCAGGTGCAGGAAGTGCGGAGTATTCAATCTTTCCATTTTCATTGAGAGGAAATTCCAAAAGCTCAAAGAAATATGAGGGAATCATTGGCTCCAACAAAATATTTTCAATACTTTTTTTATATTTTTCAAAGGAATACGAAGTTTCATCTGGTGATCTAAAATTGGGAATGACATAGGCAACTATCATTAGATCTCCTGAAGGCATGTCCTTTGCGATCACAGCTACATCTTTTACTAGTCCCGTAGCCATAATAGTGTGCTCAATTTCATTTAGTTCAACACGATGTCCTCGAATCTTGACTTGTCTGTCTTTTCGTCCCATAAATTCAATATTTCCATCTGGCAGCAATCTACCCATATCTCCAGTTCTATATACCCAGTCTCCTTCAAGTTCAGAGAATGGATTTTGAATGAATCTTATTCGGTTTAAATTTTCATTATTAAAATATCCTAGACTGCGGTAAGGAGTACGAATAATGATTTCTCCTTTAGTACCATCAGTACAAACCTGTAATTCTTCGTTCACAATAACTGCACGTGCTCCGGACATTGGTAGGCCAATGGGCATTCTTGCACGATGTACATCCTGTGGTTTTATTTTGTAAAATAATTTGGCCAGTGTAGTCTCGGTAGGTCCATAAAGATTAATTAGTTGGACGTGAGTACCCATTGTCTCATACCAATTTTTTAATTTTTTAGGACTAATCTCTTCTCCAGCTAGAAATATATATTCAAGAGATTTGAAATATTCTCGATCTTGTTTAAACATATTCATATTTTTGAATAAACTTGGGGTACAGTGAATTACTTGAACTTCACTTTCTTCTATCCATGTCATTAGTTTTTCCGCGTATAAGAGAACAGACTTGGATTCAGGTATGCAAATGGTTCCTCCTGATAGTAGAGGTACCAGGATATCTCTTAGAAAGGGATCGTGACTTGGAGAAGTCAGTTGGCTAACTTTCTTTCCACCCATTAAATCAAATTCGTTGATTTCCCAATCTGTGTAGTGCAGCAACCCTTTATTTCGACCGACTATTGCATTAGGCAGTCCACTAGTTCCTGATGAAAAGTATATATACACCGCATCATCCTCATCATATTCGAGAGAATGTAAAATTTCAGTGTTAGCTAATATTTCTAGATTAGAATTTGTTGCCTCAAGCAGCCTAACGCCGCGTTCCTGGATCATGGCAAACCGCGATTCAATATGCTCCACGATAATTACTTTCAGTTCCGCTGCTTCTATCATGGATTCTAATCTTTTATTCGGATAATCGGCATCTAGGGGCACAAAAACACAACCAGCATTCCAAATACCAATCATCGCTGCGATTAGAATAAAACGGTCATGGACAGAAACACCAACAAAGCTTCCCGTCTCTATATTTTCATTTCTCAGCCAATGGGTAATCTGATTAGATTTTGACTGTAACTCGGAATATGAAATATGCCGAGTTTGGTACTCTATTGCACATTGATTCTGATATAAGCTAAAACTTTCTGATATTTTTGCCTGGATTGTTCTCTCATCCACCACTTTATACCCCCAGTTTTTAATTTATAAGTCCGGCATATCAAAGACATCTAAAAACACACAAAAAGTAATAATAATAATTAGTAAATCTCTCTCATAGGGAACATTTAGTTTGAAACCATTTTGACTATATTGAGCCAATAATTCATGCACAAAATCAGGGTTAAAATAACCTTGTTTTTTTATCCTCTCATAAGAAAGAAGGCTTAGTAAATATTCATTCCCCTCTTGAATCAATTCGGGACTGCCAGGAGCTACGAAAGCAAATTTGGGACGTTTAATTATTTCTTCAGGAACGAATTGATCAGCAATTTTTTTTAATGCATACTTCTCGTTAAAACCTTTCAGTTTTAGATTTGGTGGTAGTATTCTCGAAGTGAATTCGATTAGCTTCGCATCTAAAAACGGATAACGAGCTTCAACTGAATTCGCGTAGGCCATTCGATCGCCATGACCGGCTAGCAAATGTTCAGGAAGTCTTAATTTAAAATCAATGTACGAACGTTTATGTAATAAATGAATATCTGTGATCTTGTTCTTACAAATGACAGGATGATTTAGACAATTTATCAACGAAAAATCAACTGATATCTTTTCACTATAGAGTTTTAATTTTAAATATTGAAGTTCACTGTAATTTTGTTCATAAAAAAAACTGGGATCCCCCCATAAATTTTCTCGAATGGCAAGTTCTTCTTTTGCAACCGCTTTAGTACCTTTTTGAGCATTAAACTGATCAAAACGGTAACCCACATACCCTGCAAACAACTCGTCAGCACCTTCACCAGTAAGTATTGCTTTAATTCCTTCACGATTTACAAGTTTAGAAAGCATATAAGAAGCCGTATTGTAACTCTCTTTTAAAGCGGTCTCCGAATGCCATACCACATCTCGCAATTGTTCTGTGATGTCGTTTATATCAAATTCATATTCATAGTGTTTGGAGTTTATCGTTTTTGCGATCAGTTTCTGATATTTGGCTTCATTTAATTTTTTGTCTCGAAAAGTAATAGAGAATGTTTTCCTTGAGTCTGTAGAGAACTCTGATGCCTTAAGAGCGATCATAGAGGAGTCTAAACCTCCACTCACGTACAAACCTACCGGAGAATCAGCATTCAACCTAATATTTACAGCTTCTGAAAAAACATCTTCTAATTCTTCTAAATAATCATGCTCTTGTTTTACTGATTTCCCCACTTCATTTAGCTTTGGATATATAAGATCCCAGTACTGAACTTTCTCCGCTACACCACCAGAAATTTTCAAGTAATGCCCACTCTCAAGACTAAAAATATCTTCAAATAAGGTGTTTGGAGCAACTATGCTAGGGAATGTAAATAGTTGATCTAGAGCAATAAGATTCACCTTTTTTTTAACTGAGGGGTGTTGCAAGATTGACTTGATTTCCGATGCAAATATGACGTCGTCGTTTTTAATTGTATAGAATAACGGACATATTCCCGTTTGGTCACGTATAAGAAACATTTCCTCACGTTTTGAATCGTATAACGCAATGGCGAATTGACCATTCAAATAGTTTATAAAGTTCATCCCATATTGTTCATACAGATGAGGTATAATTTCCATGTCACAATTTGTATTAATTACATGCCCATGGGTTAGCAGCGTTTGTTTTAAATTTTCATAGTTGTAAATCTCTCCATTACACACAGCCACAACTGTACCTTCTTCGTTAAAAAAAGGCTGCTGACCATGCTCAAGATCAAGTAAACTAAGTCTTGTAAAACCCAACGCTAATCGTTTCGTTATATATTGGGAACGATCGTCTGGTCCTCTATGGTGGAGTAATTGAATCATCTTTTCCAATGTAGCAACAGCAACGACATTATCTTTCAATTTTAGATTGAACACACCGCAAATTCCGCACATATTACCTCCACAGTTAATAAATGAATTAACTATATGTATTGTACAACCGGAAGAATATCGACTTCTGCATCGTAAGCTAATGACGGTTTCGAAATAGGTAGCTGAATTAATAATTATTTTTAATTCAAAACGTGATAGAAACCGTCATTAACATATAAAAGTCAATAATTTATATTCTGACTTAAGTATCCCGTCAATTTAAATCATCATTAAAATCAAGAAAAGCTTTATCGTTTCTTGAGCTTTCAATTAAGAAGATGTCTCTTAATCTTACATTCGAATTTGAGCATATCTCTTTAATTAAGTGAAGATAGTTATTTAACCATAACTGGATCGTTGATTCCCGGTACAGTTCAGTACTGTAATCTAAAACAATCCCTAATTTCTCAGGAGACTCATAGACTTCCATCTTAAAATCAAATTTTGCTGTATCATTAGAAAACTGCTTACTGACGAAAGATAAGTTATCAATATTCATAATGTTTGATTTGTTATTCTGCATAATGAACATTGTATCAAACACTGGATTTCTGTTTATATCGTGAGAATATTCTGCTTTTTGAGCGATCAGTTCGAAAGGATAGCTCTGGTAATTCAAAGCATTATGGATTATTTCACGCACAGAATGTAAAAACTCTTTAAATGTTTGATCTTGTTTCGGCTTCACACGCAATGCAAGTGTATTTACAAACATGCCCACAACCCTTTCCCACTCTGATCGTGATCTGCCTGAGGTGGGGGTACCTATTATAATGTCTTCTTGACCTGAAAATTTATGCAAGAGCAGCGCATATACCGCAAACAGAAAAGTGAATGTGGTTACTCCTTCTGCCATTGCCTTCTCTCTTACTTGACTAGTTAGAGCTGAGTCTAGATCAATACCGACCTCATCTCCCGTTCCTTCTCGTATGTCAGGACGACTATAATCCATTGGCATATCTAGAACAGGAAGTTTTCCCTTCAAATGCTCAAGCCAGAATCGTTCCTGTTCATCAAAAATTTGGAGGCCTTCCTTGCTTTGTTGCCAGAATATATAATCTTGATAACTGTGACTAACAACTTCAAGGTTTTTTCCAAGATAGAGACTGACAAAATCTTCCATTAAAATATTCATAGATACACCATCTGAAACAAGATGATGCACATCAAAAAAGACACAATAATGGTCACTACTACAATGAACTATACCTACTCTGATTAAAATTTCAGTAGATATATCAAAAGGTCTTACAAAGTCCCGATATAGTGATTCAATATCATTATTTCCAAGATGAAGATGCTCAATTTCAAACTCATATTCTTCTATTTTCTGCATGGGCTCTTGTTTTACAAAATGAAATGACGCTTGCAAATGCTGATGTAATTTAACAAGTGTATGAAGTGAATCTTCTAATCTTTCTAGGTCAATCTCTCCAAATATATCTAGAGATCCAGGCATATTGTAACTTGTATTTAATTTCGATCTTTGAAGAGCATAAAATATACCTCTCTGTGCAAATGTAAGCGGTATAAATCCCTTATTTTTTACCACCGGATCATAGGATTTTATCTGACGCATTGGGTCTGATTTTGTTTCCACATAGTTTGTAAACTCTGAAATCGTAGGATGAACAAATAATTTACTGATCTCAAGATCAACCTGAAGATGATCACGTAGCTTATTAACAATTTTCAGAGCATAAATGGAGTCTCCTCCTAATTCATAGAAATTAGCATCTTCATTTATTTCGTTGTAACCTAACACTTCCTTCCAGACTTGATTCACTGTCTGCTGAACTGTTTTGATGGATGTTCCATTAGAATAAGTTTCATCAACACATTTATTCTTGTCGATCTCCAACCAACAACGAATTCTTTCAAACGGATACGAAGGAAGTGAAATCTTATTTACTGGAGCATTATAAACATCTCTTAAATCAACTTGTTCTCCCTGTAGATATTGGTTAAACAAGTCTCTGAAAGGTTCGTAAAGACCTAATTTAGTAGGTAGAACAAAACGATCAAACGGAACTACAAGACATAAATCTAATTTGCGTAGGAGGTCTTCATAATCGGTAAAAAAGACTAATATTCGCTCCGAATAATGTCCCCTACCTGTATTAATTGTATAGCACATCCCTTTCAAGTCAACATCTGGATTTAAAGACAAAAATGATTTATATGTTTTGAGAAGTACGTAAAGCACCTCAGAGTTTCGTGCAGAAATAGCTAATACATTAATTGAATTTTCGTTTAAGTGGCTCGTATCGGCTGTCTGTAGTGTCTTAGTATCGTACGCCTCTAAAACCAGATGGCAATTAGTTCCACTCATACCAAACGCACTCACCCCACATCGTCTAACAACGTCATTATCACTCCATTGAGATAATGCTTGGTTGACATAGAAAGGCGAGTTGATAAAATCAATGAGTTTATTCGGACAATCAAAATGTAGAGATGGAGGGATTACTTTGTGTTTTAGTGACAATACACTCTTGATCACTCCAGCAATTCCTGCTGCTGCATCCAAATGCCCAATATTCGATTTTAAAGATCCGATACCACAGAATTGCTTTTGATCTGTGAATTTCCTCATTGCTCTGGTTAGAGCTTCTACTTCAATAGGATCTCCTATTTTGGTACCCGTTCCATGTGCTTCTATATAAGAGATCGTACTCGGTTCGATTCTGGCATCTTTCCAGGCTTTAAGCAATACTTCTTCCTGAGCCGCAACATTAGGCGTAGTAATACCAGCAGATTTACCATCCTGATTAATTGCACTACCTTTGATGATAGCGTAAATATGGTCTCCCTCACTCTGAGCCGCATGAAGTGATTTCAACATAATTGCAGCGGCTCCTTCTCCACTAACTGTTCCATCAGCCCCTTCTGCAAAAGCGCGAACCTTAGATGTACTAGATTCAATTCCAATCTTGTTTCCACTCTCTGTTGGCAAAAGATTGAGATTTACTCCACCACATATGGCTGCCTCGCAATCCCCATTACGAATAGCTTTACAAGCTGTATGTATTGCTACTAACGAAGAGGAGCATGAAGAATCAATTAGCATACTTGGACCCTTCAAATCTAATAAATAGGAAATTCTGCTTCCTATAATAGCATTTAGCCCCCCTGCTACATTTTCCAACTCAGGGCTAATATCTTGAACATAATTTTGATACAGCCCACCAGCGTTTCCGCTAAAACCGACATATACTCCAGTTTCACTACCAACTAATCTGGTGCCCCCGTATCCAGCATCTTCAATAGCCTTCCATGCAACCTCTAAAAAGAGCCTTTGGTTTGGATCCATTGCTTTTGCTTCGGCAGGAGATAATCCAAAGAAGTGAAAATCGAATGTATCGACATTTTTCACATATCCTGCTTTAACATATCCGGGATTTGGGACGTTTTTAAAGTCTAGATAACGATCCAAATCCATTTTTCTATCTTCCGGTAATTCCACAATTAGATCTTTGCCATCGCAGAGGTTTGTCCAAAACTCATCTAATGTCTCACTACCTGGAAAATAACCTGCCATTCCAATAATGGCAATATCCCTGTTATCTACTTTTTGTACATTCTGAACGATAGAAGCCTTGTTGCTACTGTACCCTAAAGATAAATCCTTCAATTTCATCATCGTTTTTTCCCTTTCCTAGATAACATGTTTAGTTGTCCCATTCATAATTTAGATTAAAAGCCTGATTAATAGATTGAAGGATTACTCTTCGATTATCCAAAGGTATACTTTTGAATTTCAGAATATTTAGAAATAGCTCGAGAACATAAAAAACATAATCTGAATTTGAATTGTCGGTACCCGCCTCATTGTGATACATTTCCTCTAACTCTCTATAAGCAGGAATCACCTTTAAATTGTATTCATTGATGTCAGTATTGTAGTTTCGCGTACTAACTATTACGGATAATAATCTCGCGATCAGTTCTTTTAGATTAACACGCTGATAATTGTTGAAATCTTCCACACGGGATATAGTAAAAAATTGTACGTGTTTTTCGCTTTGAGGTATCATTCTATGAAAAATATTTTTTGGTGGCACGCTAATAATTTGAGTTACATCACTTTGTAAGGCATGTTGAATTGATTTAGACCAAAGGACGGGTTTTGTTATTTGTGAAGCAAGATATTCAGGAATGAGTTTGCTATCTGTGTACTCCTTTCCAGTTACATTAGCTAAGATTTTATGAAAGGGAAGACCCCATTTTATTGAGGTTAACCTTGATTTGAGTTTCTCTTCTGCTTCCGCCATAATAGGACTATGAAATGCGCCAGATACATGCAGCAGGGCTGTTTTGCAGCCTATTCCCACCAATTTTTCCCCCATCAACAACACATCTCTTTTATCACCCGTCAATACTAACTGGTCACTGGCATTATATGCTCCAATCCATATTTGCCCCCCCTTTGAACGTGATTCTATGCATTCTCTTTCAATCAGATCGATATGTTCTGCTTGAAACGATACAGCTAACATAGCTCCATTTGTGGATTTAGAGATTTCATCCATTATTTGCGCTCGGTAAAATACAGTTTTTAAAATATCTTCAAAAGATGCTGCTCCCGCACAAGCAAGTGCGGAATACTCCCCCAGACTGTGTCCTGCCATCAAATCGGGTTTTATTTCATGCATATTAGCAAACTGTCGATAAGCAGCGACACTCAATACAACAATGGCAACCTGAGCATTAATCGTTTGATTCAAATGTTCTGACGTGCCTTCAAAGCACAGCTTTTTAACTGAGAAATTTAGAATGTCTTCAGCTTCATCAAATGTTCGCTTAATCATCGGATAGTTTTCATACAATGCTTTCCCCATACCCACATACTGTGTTCCTTGTCCGGGAAAGAGTACCATTGTTCTAGACATAAGTTTTGTCCATCCCCTTCAGCAACTCTTCGAGGTAATTAACAATACTTGTACGAGTTGTAAACTGGTCCAACTCTTCAGTTGGTATAATCATATCGACTTTCTCAAATATTTCTGAGACAAACGCATATTTGAGCCAAATTGGTTCAGTACTCCAGTCAAATGTATCTTCATTTAATGAAGTTACCTGCTTCCCCCATACAGTTCTAATGCCTTCATTTACTAAATTTTCAATACTAGACAATTCCTTATCAATCAAAGTTAATGTCACGTTAGAACCGAGCGGCAACAGCTTCAACTCTTCCGGGCGACTATGTTGAAGTGGTGTGAAATGCGCGACATGAATTAATTTTTGCTCATTTTCAACAAATGTCTCCCATCCACCGTTGTCCTCCAAAAGAATTTGTTTCTTTGATCTTGTTGAATCTGTTGTCTCTATGGCTTCGCCAGTCAAACCTTGTCCATAGAAAAGGTCGATATGCGCTACTTCACTTGGAATATTTGCAATTGAAATACTGAATAGCGATTGATCCATTACCTCAGTATCATTTTCAATCCATTTATTTTCTCTTAAAAACTCTTTTATAGCCGTATTTTTTTCTCCGTTGTGGATTATAACTTTAATTTCAGACAATCCTTGCATCTCGCAAAAGCTCTTTAATGTAGAGAATACGGAGGCTTCAACTCCTCTTCCAAGAACACGACAACTAAGCAAAAATGTATCCACTACCAAAGTTTTATTCAGAATTTGATTAATGATTAGGCCAGTCAGGCCATAAGAGCCAAAACGATCTACAACTTCAATGGCCCAGCAAACATAATTCTCACTTTTTAATATTTCATTCAGCTCATTTTCTGTTCTTCGAATAATGCTGGAGTTAAATTGGTTAGTACGCTGAGTTAATTGTGACAATCTCGGCAGCATGTTAACCGTTGCTTTATCAATAAAAACTCTGAGTTGCAATTCTTTCAAATATTCTTCAGGTGATTTAGCTTCCAATGTTTTACGGATCGTAGTAGTTTTCTGCATGAAAGTTCGCTTTCGATCTTCATCCGTTATAAGGGCTTTATCCAAAGCCCAAATGTGAGATAGAAATGATGGAATATGTTTTTTATCCTTTGGAATCTTTAACGTTAGAACCTCAGGTAATTGATTCATCACTTCCAAACATTCATGAGGACTATCATCCAAAAAAATGAAACTGTCCAATCCCAGATTAAGTTCTTGTGCTATCTCTCGAATATTTTCTGCTTTACTTTTCCAATTAATTCTCCAACTCACAAAATCCTCTTTATTTAATACCATGTCTTTGTAAGTTTCAAATACATTCCATACATCGCTCTCGTTATTTTTACTAACAATAGATAGAAGAAAACCTTCTCCCATTTTTTCTTGCATGATCTGTTGCAAGATTTTAAATGGCTTATCTATGACCACGCTGGCCTGATCCTCACCACAAATGCCTTCCCATAAGGTATTGTCACAATCCAAAACGATAACTTTAAATGTTTGATTAATGAGCGCATGTACTTGCCTTACTAAATAAGCACCCATAACAGCATCAAATTCTTGAGAAAAAGGCATGTGTGCTAAATTTTCTTTAACATAATCAAACGTTCTCTCAATACCATAAAGATTCTGTGCAGACTCGAAATCTATGATGTGCACGGTAGGTATCTGTTGTAACGCTTCCTTCCAGCGTTGGTTCAACTCTTGTAGATAGCTAAGTAATGTATTACTTAGTCCAGCTTCTGTAGAAATAGGGAAAATGGCTACCATGAGAGCCTCCCTTTTGGAGGCCGTCTCAATAGTATTTAACATTTCGCTCAAAGCGAATTCTAACTTTTCATATTTGTGAGGTTCCAACAAGTGATCATCGTCACGAATCCAATCCTCAAAACGGTTAAAAACGACACGATAATCGAATGAATTCATGAACTGACTTCTTGGAAACAAAAGATCTTTCAGCATCCGTCCTTTATGAAGAGTTACTTCCAGTTTGAAAGGAAGCATCCTTTCGGCCCACCAACTGATATAAGATACAATCGGATCGGTTTCAAAGGTGGATGTTATTACAATTCTCTTTATATCATCACTTAAATTATTCAACATATATAATCCTCCTCAAAACGATGTAGCAGTGAACTGATCGCACATAGCGAACAAGATAGTTACATACAACTCTGTTATCTCTTTTATCGTTTGCTCTCTAATTCTGGGGCTACCAATTACCTGGATGAGAACATCATTCTCAGATTCTTGATACTGCAGTACAATGTCATATTTGCTGGCTAATGAACTCGTTGAATGACGATTAAACAATATATTGATTTCACCATCAAGATATGGAAGTAAAGGAGTATGGTTAAATACCTCTAATTGAGATTGTTGCTCAGTAATATGGAATACAAGTTGTTCAAGATCCTCAAAGTTAGTCATGTTAACATCTAGACTCATATAAGTTTTTTCGGAAACCGCTAAGTCAATCAGTATATTGTCTAATTTTGTGTACTGATTCAATGTATAGATTAATATAGAAATAGCAACATCCTGGGATTTGGAACGCATACTTTTAGCAACTTTCTTAAATTCTGAAGACCTGTCATAATCCAAGGAAAGTTTAAATACTGCACCACCGGACAGAGTTGTATCCAGATGAGATTCCCCAAAACGCATTTTACTCTGTCTGCTCTCTGAATAACCTTCTACATTATTGTCAGATTCCAGGTAATGGGCCAAATCAGAAATTGTTGGATAAGAGAAATAGTCTGTAATGCTCAATTTGCCTGAGTATTTCTTATTTAAATTCGCATGGAGTTGGATTAAGAGTAGCGAATTACCACCAACTTCAAAAAAGTTATCATATTTGCTTATATGAACTTGGCCTATAACTTTTTTCCATTCTTCGAGCAGTGCCCATTCAATTTCGTTTAATTCTTCCTTTTCTAGTGTTCTATCATTAACACGTTCAGTATCTTCTAACAAAGTCAGTTTTAATCTATCCACCTTCCCGTTAGACGTAAGTGGGAGCTCACTTAAGAACACAATGTAGTCAGGCAACATGAATCCGGGAAGTACTTTAGCAAGTTCGCTTCTTAATTGTTGTTCGTTAATAGATTCATTTGCTTCTATAACTACATATAACATAAGACGATCCATGTCATTTACTCTCTTCTTGACTACCGAAGCTTGAACTGTATTCCTTAGATTCAAGACACACCGTTCAATCTCCTCAAGTTCAACGCGATGCCCCCTAATTTTCACCTGGTTGTCTATCCGCCCTAAATACTCGATCGTTCCATCTGAACGCCATCTCCCCAGGTCACCTGATCGATAGAATATTTTATTTGTAATATTTGGAACATCGACAAATCGTAGGCGAGTATTCTCATCGTTGTTTAGATAACCCTGTGACAAACCCTTTCCCGCTATATATAACTCTCCAGGAACTCCAATTGGAAGAATAGATCCATTGTTATCAAGGATATAAACCTCCATATTATTTATTGGTTTGCCTATACACACTTCTCGATCATCAGCTTTAACTTCGTAAGCAGTTGTGCATACACTACATTCTGACGGACCGTATTCATTGATTAATCTTACATTAGGTAACAAATTAAAATGATCTTGAGCAAGCTGAACATGCATTTCTTCGCCCGCCACAGTGACAGATTTAAGACTCGCAAAATTAGGTTTAGTCGCCAGAATCGCAGCATACAAACTAGGTACTATTAAAAAATGTGTAATTTTCTGTTCCTCTATTATCCTACTTAAAGCTTTAGTGTCTAATCGTTCTTTGGATGAGATTAACGTAAGTGTTCCACCAGCTAATAGAGCAGAGAAAATATCTTCTACTGAACTATCAAATGATAAGGATGGTAATTGAAGCGTGTTATCCCCAAGTCCAAAGGAGTAATAGTTAATTCTCCAGTGTATTGTATTAAAAATAGCAGAGTGAGTTATTTTTACCCCTTTAGGGTTACCGGTTGACCCTGAGGTATATATGATATACGCCAAAGAATTTATCTCCACATTACATGTAAACTTATTAAGTGGCTCATTATAGTCAATTGATTGAACGTTTAACCGTTCTCCGTTGAAGCCCGGGATCTCCAAATCAACTGTTTTATTATCAACAATCAGAATCGAAACTTTACTATCAGCCAACATATATTGCAAACGATGAACAGGATATTCAGGATCTAATGGTAAATATGCAGCACCTGATTTAAGAATCCCTAGAATTCCTATTATCATTTCTGGAGATCGATCCATCATTACACCGACTATAGAGCCACGTACGCTTCCTTTTGAATCTAGTGCATGAGCCAAAGCATTAGCACGTCGATCTAACTCTAAATAACTAATCTTGTTTTCTCCATGTATTACCGAAATTGCCTCTGGCGTTTTAGCAACTTGTTGTTCGAACCAATAGTGCAAGGGTTTAGGCTCGATTTCATCAGATTTAGAATTAAATTCAGTTTTTATTTGCTTTAATTCATCTTCATTGAGCATGTTTAACGTCCCTATAGATCGGTCTGGATAAGCTGTAATCTCGGACATTAAATTTAATAGATGCTTAGATAATCGATCCATAGTCTGCATTTCAAAAAGTTCTGTGCTATACTCCAGCGCAAATGAAATGTGCTCGTTCTCTTCCCAAGCGAACAATGTAAGATCAAACTTGGAATTCTCCGATTTTACATTATAGGGCAATATCTCTACATGATCTTCAGTTTCTACTCTCGCTTCATCATAATTTTGTAAAGCAAACATGACATCAAAAATAGGATTACGCGAAGTATCTCTCTCAATATTTAGTTTTTCAACCAGTTGCTCAAATGGCACATCCTGATACTCTAACATCTTAATAACATCATTTTTGATTTCTAAGGCTAAATCACGGAAAGAAGTCGTACCTACAGGTTTCATACGGAGAACCATTGTATTTACGAACATCCCAATAAGATCCTCTAATTCCTCTTGCTGTCTTCCAGCAACTGGTGTACCAATCAGTATGTCATTTTGCTGAGTATATCGATAAAGAGTCATTCCAAATAAACCAATTAAACCCATGTATAATGTAATACCTGTGTCTTGACACAGTTTCAAAAAACGAGACGACAGCTTTGGATTTGCCTCAAATCTAAGCAGTTGTCCATTAAAGCTTTTGACAAGAGGTCTCGAGAAATCAGTTGGTAACGCCAGCACCGGTAAATCTCCGGATAACCGCTCTAACCAATACTTTTCTTGTTGCTCATAAGGTTCTGTCTGCATATATTCCTGCTGCCACAAAGCATAATCCTTGTATTGAATTTCTAATGGTTTCAGTACTTTCACTTCATTATACAAATCAACGAAATCCTGAATAAAAGGTTGAATGGATATACCATCAAAAATAATATGGTGAAATTCAAATTTAACCATAAACTGGTGCTGATCCGTCTCTATGACCTGAGAACTGAATAGGGGAGCTTTTGACAAATCAAACACATGAGATGAGTCCAGTGTATCTTGGTCTGATTTATGCCATTTAAGGATAGGTTGAACTTGATTCGGATCATGAACAACCTGTACCACACCTGCTTCCTCTAGCAATTCGAAGCTCGTTCTTAATATCTCATGAC
The DNA here is from genome assembly GCF_057597225.1 of Paenibacillus sp. NN59. NCBI lineage: Bacteria > Bacillati > Bacillota > Bacilli > Caryophanales > Paenibacillaceae > Paenibacillus > Paenibacillus sp. NN59. The sequence continues at coordinate 4,426,367 of NZ_CP199678.1, forward strand.
GCTCAATCATGTAATTTATAGCATTCTTGAATCTCTCTTTATCCAACACACCCTTAATAATAAAACCTTCTACTATGTTATAAGCCGTACCGTTGTTTAGTTGTTGAAGAAAATACAATCTCATTTGAGCTGAAGTTAAAGGATAATAATCTCTAATTTCAGCAGGCTTTAGTTCGGGAATCATCCATTTTTTTTGTTTACCTATCAGATCTGACAATTTTTCAACCGTTGAATTCGCAAAGAAAGATTCCAAGCTAATCTCAACTTCAAACTTCTTTTTTAATCTGGAAAGAAACATTATAGCTTTAAGAGAGTGTCCTCCTAATTCAAAAAAATCATCCTTTACATTAATAGAAGGGATACCGAGCAATTGGACCCACATATCAGATATTTCTGACTCCACAGGATCAGTTAAAGTAGTATCCTCCTTCACAAGTGGAGTGTCTATCACGTGACTATTAGCCTCAATGATTTCAACTATGGATTTTTTATCCACTTTCCCGTTCATTGTATAGGGAATCTCCTCCACTACGAAGACTCGATCGGGCACCATGTAAAGAGGAAGACGGGTTCTAAGTTCTTCTGTGATTTTTTTCATAAATCGACTATCATCTGAATCCTCCAGTACCACACATGCTTTTAATTCGAATCCACCTATAGCATCAAGTTCAACAAAAGCTGCTGACTCTTTGATGTATATGTTTTGATTAAGATGATACTCAACTTCGCCCAGTTCAATCCGATGCCCTCTTACTTTCACCTGATCATCAAGCCTGCCCATATACATAAAGTTTCCATCTGGTAGCAGTTTTGCCAAGTCTCCTGTTTTATACATTAACTCATCAATTACAAAAGGATTTTGGATAAATCGATCACGAGTGAGTTCTGTCTTACCGAGATAACCAATCCCTACACCCACACCAGAAATGTACAATTCCCCAATAACCGATGGGGGGCAGGGATTCATAGATTTATCTAACACGTAAATTTTCATATTTTCGGCAGGAATACCAATCGGTACAAAAGGTCCTTCATACAAGGAATCAAGCTGATAAATCATACAACCTACAGTTGCTTCGGTAGGTCCGTATTCATTAAAAATTTCAATTTTTGTATTTCTATATTTTTCCTCTAGTTTTCGAGCAACATGAGTCTCTAATGCCTCTCCTCCAACAATAAAACGTCTGATTCGGCTATGATCAAGGTTCATTTCTTTTAACAATCGTAAATGAGATGGGGTTAACTTGATAATATCCACCAAGTTATCTTCAATGATTCTTTCTAAAGATTTTTCTGGAGGGTCACTATAAACAACAATACAATTCCCTGTGATAAGTGGTGTGAAAATAGATGTCACTGTCAAGTCAAAAGCAATTGAAGTATACAATGGGAAGGTAAGTTGCTCATCTCCCACGTATACCTTGGCAGCCCAAGTTGAGTAATTTAATAAAGATTTATGACTTATAACAACCCCTTTAGGCTTTCCTGTAGAACCTGATGTGTATATAACATAGGCAGGATCTGCAATACTAATTTCAGGAAGCGATGCAGCACCGTGCAAATCAGACATAACATTGTCAAGAAATACTGATTCTACGTTCATGTTATATATGCTCTTACTTCGTAGTTGTTCATACTGCTTATCCGTAATCACTGCAAAACAATTACTGTCGTCAAGAATATACTCAACTCGTTCTTGTGGGTACATAGGGTCGATAGGAACATAGGCGGCTCCGGTTTGAATCACCCCTAGAACACTCGCAACAAATGATGCTGATCTTTCCATCATCAGAGCTACAATTTTCCCTTTTCCAATTCCATTTAAAATCAAATCTTGGGAAATAATATCTGCTCTTTGTATTAACTGTCGATATGTCAATACTTTGTTCCCCTCCCGAATTGCTATCTGGTCGGGGTACAAAACAGCCTTTTCTCTGATAAGACTATGGACAGGTTGATTAAAAGATAACTCTGTTTCGTTATTGTTTAATTCATAAATTTGCCAGTTCATCTCTTCATCTGATAATACGGTATACGATTCTAGACGTTCATCTGGACTCTCAGAAATCATATCCAAAAGGTTAATAAAATGATTTGCTAACCTTTCCACTGTATTCTCAAGAAATAAATCGGTATTATATTCAAAGCAAACGATTATTTTTCCGTCAAGCTCTGAAAACTCTAAAGAAAGATCCATTTTTGCAATTGGATTTTCCATAGGCAATGATCTTACGGACAACCCCTCAAGTTTGTTCACCAAGTTTTCTTCATACTGATGCATAATTAGCATAGTATCAAATAATGGGTTCCTACTCTTATCTCTATTGTTTTGAATATTTTCAACCAATTGATTAAATGGATAGTTTTTATTTTCATAGACATTTAGAACATTGGATTTAACTCTACTCAATAATTCCAAAAAGGTGATTTCAGGATTTACATCCTGCCGAATTGCCAATGCATTGATGAGTGGCCCCATAACCGTGCTTAAATCTTTGTCATTACGTGTAGATGCAGTTGTACCTACGACAAAGTCTTGGTTACCTGTATATTTGTTCAAAAACACATAGTATGCAGTAAGGAGGTTCATAAACATCGTAGTTTCACATTTTTTGGATATTTTTTTCAAATGATCGACGGTTTTTCTTCTCACTTCTTTATAAATCGTAGAACCATTGAATGTCTGTGACCGCTCTCGTTCAAAATCTATGGGTAGATTTAACTCAGGTATCTCACTACTCATGTAATCTATCCAAAAGTCTTTCATTTTCCCGAAGCTTAAAGTCTTAGTAAACTCCTTTTCCCAGTAAGCATAATCCTTGTATTGGATGACGCTTTCCTCAAGCTGAGCACCATTATAAATATTAAAGATTTCTTTAGTCAGGATCTCAAATGATTGTCCGTCCGCTATAATATGGTGTACATCGAATAATACATAAAATAAATCTTCTGTACACTCAACTACACATACCCTGAATAAAGGAGCAACTCCCAAATCAAAAGGTTTTGCAAACTCAGTTTTAAAAGCTTGCACCTGATCATACTGAAGCTTACGCCACTCCAGTTTTAAGTTAATATCATCAACGATCCGTTGCATCGGTATATGATCATGTATTTCAAAGACTGTACGAAGTATCTCATGTCGTTTAATTAACTCACCTAAAGTGTACTCTAATCTATTTTTATCTAAATGGCCTTTTACTTCTATTAATCCTGGCATATTATAGGCTGTACTTTCAGGATTCAATGAGTGTAAGGTGAATAGCCGTTCCTGTGCTAATGACAATGGATAAAAGGCAGCCGCTGGAGCAGGAGAAATCTGAATGTTGGTCGTATTGTCAGTCAAGTCAATCAATTCAGCTAAACGATAGAGCTCTGGACTCGAGAACAATTGCTTTATTGAAATGTTTTTCTGAAATGCACTGTAAATCTCAGCAGTAAGCACAGCAGCCTTAAGAGAGTGCCCGCCCAAGTCAAAGAAATTATCTTCTCTATCAATAACATTTACATTCAATATTTCAATCCAAATTTTGCTCAATACCTTCTCTGTTTCTGTGTTCATTTCTCCTGAATGAGAGTTATCTAGAGAAGCAAAACCATTGTAATGTTTCAAAGCCTTCTTATCTATCTTCCCGTTAGCATTTGTAGGCAAAACCTCTAAAAGTGCAAATTTTGAAGGTTGCATATATGATGGAAGTTTTTCTCTCAAAAAGCGTTTTAACTCTTTCAAATCTCCTTCACTATCCATTACAACAAAAGCTTCTAACTCTTCATTTTCGAACAGAACTATAGCTTCTTTTACATGCTTATGTTGTTGAAGTGCAATTTCAATTTCAGAAAGTTCTACTCGGTGACCTCGTACTTTTATTTGGGAATCTATACGTTTAACAAATTCGATGTTGCCATCAGGGAGCCACATCGCTAAGTCACCTGTTCTATAAAATGTCTCACCCGGAATAAACGGAGAAGGAGAAAAAACCTTAGAACTTTCATCTGGTTTTCCAATATAGCCTTTGGTTAGAACATCTCCACTAAAGCATAACTCTCCAATTACACCAATTGGGAGAACTTCATTATTTAAACCTGTAATGTAAGCACCTACGTTTTTCATAGGTTTGCCGATCGGTATGGAGTATGGATAGAAATGCTGTTCCGAATCTACACGATAAGTAGTTACATCAACGCAACATTCCGTTGGTCCATAGCAATTAATGATCTGAGGAATAGCATGTGCAAACGCAACTTTAATGTCATTTATTAAGGTTTCCTTAAGAGGCTCACCGCCAATTAGGAATAATTCAATACTAGAATTAGAGAATTCATTTCGGGAATTGCTTAGTAAAATACGAATTTGAGTGGGTGTGGCATTCATGTAATGAATCTGATGATCACATAATACCTCCATCAATAACTTAGCATCTAACTGAGCATCTTCTTGAATAATAAAAATAGTATGACCGTTAAATAACCCATAAAAAACATCTTCCAGGAAAACATCAAAATAATAAGGGGCAATCAAACCAATATTTCTTGGCTTTTCACCTGATGCGACATATTTTGAAAATGCACTCGTGTGATGTAACAAAATATTATGGTTAAACAATACACCTTTGGGATGACCAGTTGTCCCAGAAGTATAAATAATGCATGCCGCATGATCTTTGGAAACCAAAGGATAGTCAATATCCTGTTTATCGTTGAGAGAGACAACATCCTCTATAATTAGGATGTTCTGCAATAGTGAATCTACCTCTAAAGCAAATCTAGAAGAAATCAGCAAGATTTGGGCTTGACTATCCTTCAACATATAATTAACTCGTTCTGATGGCAAAGAGGGATCAATGGGTAAGAACACGCCACCTGCTTTAAGAATACCAAGGAGACCAGCGATAGTATTAACCGAACGTTCACATATAAAAGCAACAACTTCTCCGGTTTTAAGTCCCTTATTTAACAATCCGCGGGCAATATAATCTGATCGATCGTTTAGTTCCTCATATGATAGCGTTTCATTTAAGTCTTTTATGGCTTGACGTTTAGAAAACGATCGAACAGATTTTTGAAAATGTATATGTAGCGGTGATTCAGGCACTTCTACTACTTTTCTTTCATTAAAGGCATCAGTAATCATTAAATACTCATCAATTGATAATGTAGAAAATTCCTGCAGCTTGGTATCGATAGCGTAATCAAGAGAATTACGTAAAAGTTGTATATAATGTTTTAACAGAGAATTCACGAAATCCTCGTTTAGTTGTAATTGATTATGAGCAGTTACATGAATTCCGCTAGATGTATGGCTCATATTAATAACAAAATTACTTCCAGACATCTCTCCAACATAATTTAGGCCATGGAGGGATTCAAAACCAATTACAATATGATGAAATTCACCGATATTCATATTTATTAAAGATAGAGGAATTAATGGATGACTATATAAATTGTCTAGGCTGTTTTTTGTGTCCCTAAGTATGTTTTTAAACGTTATATCTGCTTTCATTTCTAAGAAAAATGGGAGCGTCAAGTTTGCCTGGGGATTTTTTTGATTATCTTTCAAATTTGGAACGCCGATAACAACCTGTTTACTCCTTGTATATTGACTTAACAAGACACTCCACATGGATAGAAGATAAGCATATAATAATGACTCGTTTCCGCTACATCTGCTATATAATTGCTCTACCATTTCTTGATCGATATGGATGTGAGCATTCTCTGATTCTTTTAAGGAAGAGCTGCTCTTCGGCGGCTGACAAACCAACAGATTAGTTGGAATAAATTTTTCGTTTTCTAATATCTTTCCCCAATATTGCTCTGCTGATTCTAGATTTTTTTTAGTATTTAACATTTTAATCCCTCACTATCATCCACTTTTATTTCTGCCAGCAACAGGTGTTGTTGCCGACAGAAATTGGTTTTGAACCTTCAAATAAGCTATATATTAGAAATTAAATTCAAACTGTTGATCGTTCCATACTGATCCATTATCACTAAAGTTTGGAGTATATATCTCATCTAATCTTATATGATAATCATGTAGTACAATTTCAGTAATTTGATTGAAGGTTTCAAAAAGGAATTGAACCGTTTCTCTTCTAAACTGAGATGTATTATATTCAATTTGGATTCTCCCATGTGTAGCGTCTTCCAATATTACAAAGGAAAGATCTATCATAGCTGAACCATCCGAGATATTTTCATCGGTTACTACCTTTAATTCGTTGATCTTAAACTCTGTTGGTATCGCGATTTCATAGGCAAACATAAATCGAAATAAGGGCGAGTGTCCAGCGGTCGTCGGTGTTCCAAGAGTTTCAATTAATTCATCTAAGGGATATGCTTGATGCTCTAGAGCTTGCTGCATTGTTTCTTTTATCTGGTCCAGATATTCTTTAAAGGTCATGGCCCCGTCAGCTTTACTGCGTATCGCCAGCGTATTAACAAACATGCCCATTGTTCCGGCAAATTGTTGATTGGTTCTGCCCGAGACTGGAGTCCCTACAACAATATCTTGTTGATTCCACAATAAATACAATGCACTTTTATATAATGTCATCAAAACATTAAACAAGGTAGTTTTCTCACGAATGGCGATCATTCGTAACTTCTCAAAATTCCCTTCTGGTATTTCAAAAGAAATAAGTTCTCCTTTAAAGTTCTGAATGTTTTTTTGTAACGGCACATTCGTTTCTGGTACATAACCTTTAAACGAATCACACCAAAATTTCTCATCGTTTGCCTTGACCTGCCCCTGGTATTGCTCTAATTGCCAAAGCACATAATCTTGATAATCACTTTCTAAAGAAGGTAACTTTTCCCCGTTAAGCAAGGCCTTTAATTCCTGCTCAAAAATGTTCATTGATACTCCATCACTTATTAGATGATGCATGTTCAGAATCAGGACATGATGCTCCTCTTCAATACGAATTACCGCTGTGGAGAAGAGTATTTCACCACTTGTAACATCATAAGGTTGAAGAAACTCATCCATGATTTGCTCTCGTCGTTTCTCTCCAGTTTCAAACCAAAAAATTTCAGGCTCTGCCTTGCTAATAAATTGAACAGGTATTCCTCTTTCATATCCAAACCCATAACGTAGAACGGAGTGTCTTTGAACAATTGTCTCTAACGCTGTTTTTAATAGAGAACGGTCGAATTGACCGAACAAATCAAACTTGGTCACAATGTTATAAGACATACCAATGTCAGGGTTCTGACTCAACAAAAATATTCTCTTTTGTGCCGAGGATAGAGGATAGTATGTCCCTGATTTATCATATTTTGATATTACGTTTGTGTTGTGCAATGATGCAGCCTCAAGCACGACCTTTGTTTGTAAAGAGATGGTCGGATTCTCAAATATGTCTTTTATGGTCAAGTTCTTTTCGAATTCTTTTTGTAGGGAATCAGCTAATTGAATGGCTTGTAACGAGTTACCACCCAGTTCAAAGAAATCTTCCTCAATTCCGATTTCATCCTTACCTAATAAATTAGACCAGTGTGATGCGATTTTAAGCTCCGACTCGTCTCTTGGGAGATTTTTTTGATCTTCTTGACTATCCTCAGCAAGCTCAATGAGTCTTTTACGGTCTATCTTCCCATTTAAAGTAATTGGGAATTCATTTAAGTACACATACTTAAACGGGACACTATATGCAGGAAGCTTCAGCATTAGATAGTTCTTCAACTCATTTTTAGGCAACGATTGCTCAGCAACATAAAAAGCACACAAATAATTGTTCGGGTATACTCCAATAGATAACACCATAGCCTCATAGATCTGAGGATAAGTCATGACATTCTTCTCAATGTCTGCTAATTCAATCCGATATCCTCTAATTTTCACCTGATGATCAATTCTACCAATATACTCAAGTTCATCATTAGGCAGCACACGCATCAAATCCCCAGACCGATACATCTTTTTTCCCGGAATGAATGGATTCTCTACAAATCTTTCTTCATTTAGTCTATCCCGGTTGAGATAACCTCTAGCAACGCCCGCTCCTCCTACATATAACTCACCAATCCCACCTCGGGGGCATAGCTGCTTATCTTTGTTTAGCAAATATAAACTTAACGTAGAAATTGGCTTACCGATACTACGATTATCTGACTCAATATCTTCTGATTTGAGATTCTTGTACGTAGTGAACACTGTGGTTTCTGTAATGCCATAGATGTTCATAATCCTGATGTGAGGATACGCTTTGTGAAAATCGAGCAATCTTCTTGGATGTAAGGCCTCTGCTGAAGAAATGATGTATTTTAATGACAGATCACTTCCTCGATCCGATATAGCGTTTATTAAAACATACAAAGCTGCAGGTGTTTGATTGAGCACTGTCACCTTTTCTTTTACTAGCATTTCGAAAAACATCTGGCTATTATATACAACTGAATCAGGCACAATGATCAATTTTGCCCCTTTAAGTAGAGCACCGTACATCTCCCATACGGAGTAATCAAAGCTCAATGCATGATACATGGTCCAAACTTCTTGTTCATGGAATGGGAAGAAAGGTTCAGCGTTCACAAAGAGTCTGACCACATTAGCATGTTCAATCATAACCCCTTTAGGTTTGCCGGTCGTTCCTGATGTATAGATTATATAAGCAATCTGATCGGCCGAAACCTCAATCTCAAGATTTCCTTTTTCTTCAGTGAGACAGATACTAAACAGATCACTCACAAATAAAACTTGACCTGACTTCAACATTTCATTCCACATAGGAGAAGGTCGATCTGCAATGACAAGTTCAACACAACTATCCTTCAAAATGTGCATAATCAATTCATTTGGATACTCTTTGTTAATTGGGATATAAGCAGCTCCAGCCTTGAGCACAGCGAGTATACTGATAATCGCATCAATTGATTTTTCTAAATAAATCCCAATAAATTGTCCTGAATCTACGCCTTTTCTTATCAAATAGTTGGCCAATTGGTTGCTGCGTTCATTCAATTGTAGATAAGTTAAAGTTTCCCCCTGATAACTAACTGCAATATTTTCTGGAGTCCGTGTCACTTGTTCCTCAAATACGTTATGAATAGTCTGATTATTCGGATACTGTATCATTGAACGATCAAATGAGTTAAGTAAATGCTTGAATTCATTAGGTTCCATAAATGAAAGATTGGCTAATTGTTCTTGAGGCTTAGCTATAATGTTAGATAGTAAACTCAAGAGATAAGAACCATGTCTTTCAATCGTATTTCTCTCATACAGACTGCTGTTGAACTCAAGTTTAACTTTAATAGTATCGTTGTATTCATATGCCTCAATAAGCAGGTCGAATTTAGCTTCGCTGCTTGCAATTGGATATTCAATAATATAATCTTGATCACTAATATGTTGATCGTTGCGTGTCCTGTTTTGCATTATAAACATGATGTCGAATATAGGATTTCTTGCTCGATCTCTTCGAATTGAAAGCTGGTCTATTAAATGATCGAATGGATAATCTTGATGATCTAAATCTTCCATCAAAGATTGCGACACTTCGTTCAGAAAATGCGAAAATATTTTCTCCCCGGAAGGATAATTTCGCAATACAATCGTATTGACAAATAAACCAATACTGTCTTCAAAACCGTGTTGCGTCCTCCCCGACACTGCCGTTCCTAGAATTACTTCTTCCTGACTGTTGTATTTATATAACAGCACATTATATGTTGCCAGAAGTACGCTAAATAAGGTTGTCTCTTGATCTAATGCCAATTTTCTTAACGCATTAGTCATATTAGCCTCGATTTCTATCCAAACGGTTTCTGACTTGCCCTCCTGCTCCACCATTCTTGAATAGTCAACAAGCAAGCTATCTTCCGTTAATTCCCCGGCCATTTTTTTAGCCCAATAATCCTGATCTTCCTGGAGTTTTGTTGAATTTAAATAGTTCTCAAACCAATAAGCGTACTGCTGATAAGAGGCCACACCATGCTTAACCTGTTCATCGTTATACAATTGAATAAACTGGCTCATTAAATGCACATTAGAAATTCCGTCCGTTACAATATGATGCATGTCTATATATAAATCAAAGCTATGTGCATCTACTTCCAATACGGAAACTCTTAGTAACGGGGCTATATCCAAATCGAATGGTCTGATCCACTGACTAGTTTCAGGAGGACAATCCCATTCTTGTAACTCAATATCAAATGTATGCAGTACAGTTGGTATAATGGCTCCATCAACTAGCGTAAATTTTGTTCTCAAAATTTCATGATTCGTCAACAATGTATTAAAACAAGAGCGAAGTTTATCCAAAACCATTTTGCGATTGATTCTGTATCTGCCTGAAATATTATATTTAGTACTTTCTTTATTCATTTGACACATCAGAAACATACGTGTTTGTGCTGGGGTTAACGGATAGTATTGTTGAGTTAATTCTTGCTTTTGTTCAATCACAACAGCATCATACGTATCTTGAGTCTGTTTTTGCTCAATTAACCCTGCAAAATCGAAAGGTGTAGGATATATAAACAAATCCTTTATCGAAACGTTAACTCCTAAATTTCTCTTTATTTTGGAAATAAACATTGTCGCATATAATGAATGTCCACCCAATTCAAAGAAATGATCTCTCGGCTGAATATCCTCAATTTTAAAGATATCCTCCCATATCTTAATAATGGTTGATACCATCGGGGTGAGTGGAACATGGTCAATCTCAGTTTCAATATCCATCTGCTCCAAAAGACGAATATCAACCTTTCCTCGATCCGACAGAGGAAGTTCACTCAGAAAAACAAACTTGGTTGGTGTCATGTAGTGAGGTAAAATTTCAGATGCCCATAATTTTAAATGGTATTCCGACAATTCCCGTCCTTCTGTTGACACAATAAAACTACATAAATATTTTCGAGACTCCGTCTCTTTCAATAACACTATTGCCTCTTGCACGTCCTCATGGTTCAATAAACATTTTTCAATTTCTTCCAATTCAATACGATAACCATGGAGCTTTGCTAGCCTATCAGTTCGTCCTAAAAAATCGATTTGTCCACTTGCTAACCATTTCGCTTGATCACCTGTTCGATAGACCATCTCATTATCATTAAAGGGGCTTAGTTTGAATTTTTCATAGGTCATCTGCGATAATCCCGTATATCCTACAGCTAAACCTTCCCCACCTATCACTAGCTCTCCAGGAATCCCCACAGGTTGCAAACGGTCATATTTATCAAGTATATAAACATTCTTATTTATCATCGGTCTACCAATTGGTGTCGTTTTCCAACGCTGGATTTCATCAAGATTCACTTTGTAATAGGTCGCATCTACACAACATTCCGTTGGACCATATACATTAAAAACTTCTAGATTCTTATAACCTGGTGAATGGAACAAATCCATTAGCAATTGATAGGGAACGGTCTCTCCTCCAATTAATAATCGGCGTAAAGAGTGTGGGGTTCTCTCTTCAACCAGAAGTGACCTAATATAACTTGGACTTCCATTCATAAGCTCAATTGTATGGTTGTCAAGAAATTGAAGTAACTTTTCGTACTCCAACCGTTCTTCATTAGTTGCTATTACTAACGTGTGCCCTAGTAATATAGATCCGAATATTTCTTCAATAGATTGATCAAAGAAGAAAGGCGCAAGTTGTGCAACGTTCAATCGCTCATCAAAAGGGGCATATATCTCCTTGGTCAGCCCTATAACTAAATTTATAATGCTCCTATGCTGTATTTCGACCCCTTTCGGTTTTCCGGTAGTACCCGACGTATAAATGATATATGCTTTTTGACTAGAGTCCACAATTGGAGCTGTCGGAGAAGCACTTAGCTCTATATTGCAGGAATTCACCTTGTCTATTAAAAGATGATGATGATTTCTAATTTCTGATCCTTGTATCGAGAAAATCTGTGATTCTGAAAGAATCAGTTGAATATCACTATCCTCTATAATATAAAGATTCCGATCCTGAGGCGCTTCAGGGTCTAAAGGCACATAATGAAATCCAGATCTCAAAACTGCCAGTACACTAACTACAAAAAAATCGTTGCGATCAAATAACAAGCCGATAGCTGAACCTTGATCCAAGCCACTATTAAGGAGCACATTAGATAAACGCATCGATTCGTTTAATAACTCCTGATAATTCAATTCCCGATTGCAACTAACAATAGCTGTTCTATGAGGATGGGTAACTGCCTGTTTTTCAAACATCTGAAAAACAGATGAATATTCTGGCAAGATAAATTTAGTTTCCGGTAGCAATTCTTGCCTCTCTCCAGGCGTCAATAAATCAAAATCGCTCAGTAGCAATACTTTCTTCTCTGTAATTAACTCCGCTAACTTAAAGAAATGCCCTTTAAACAAATCCACTAATTGCTCATCATAGATATTGCTATCGTAGCTCAACAACATACTAGCTTTATTATCATAGACATCTACCACAATCTCTAAGGGATAGTGGGACCTCGAAGAAAAAGCAATGTTGATTACCTGTAGCTCGGATAGTTGATTATTTAAATTTTGCAGGTAACTTATCTCAGTTTTAACACTGTCACCATGATTATTAAAAATCAGAATATGATTGATTAATTCCTGAGCAATTTCACTATCCGCCTGAATTTGGTGTAAAGGATAATATCCATATTGCCTTGATCTAAGCATGTCCTCTTGCATATTTTTAATAATTGCAGAGAAGGTAGTATTTGAATCCGTTCTCACCCTCATAGGAATTGTATTTACAAACACACCTAAAGCATGTTCAATATCATCTATACTAGGATCTCTAAGGGACGTTACTAATCCGTATACAACATCCTCTGAATTAGTATACCTCTGTAGCATCATGGACCATATCGCTTGAAAGATCACATTTATTGTGACACGATGTTCTAATGCTATATTGAATAAGGCACGAAACAATGAAGACTCAACTGTTATTTCCAATTCTTTATACTTGGGAAGACAGTTTTGATAACGCAGCGTCGGGATTGAATGATTAGCATCATAACCAGACATGTAAGAATACCAATAATCAGATGCATCCTTCCAATTTTGATGATTTAACCACTTGATGTAACCTTCATCGGATGTGCCAATTAATACTCTTTGATCCCTATCAGACTGTATATGACTCTCATAGTTCATTAATATATCCTTCAATAAGATTTGAAAGGAATATCCATCGATCAGAGCATGATGGTAACTACAGATTAATTTGAATGATTGATCGTTTATGGTAACTACAGAAAAACGCAAAATCGATTCTGCTGAAACAGAAAAAGGATTTAGACGATCTTTTTCGATATGAGTTTGTAGGAATTGTTCCTGATCACACGTCTCCATCGATGATGCATCGCTGTAATTCACCGTTATCAAACCTTCTTGTTTAACCACTCTAACCGGTTGATCTACATCTTCATATTCAAAATAAGTGCGTAAAATCTCATGATATTGAGAAATTTCACGTAAGGACGCAACAAATTTTTCATAATGGAATATGCCATTAATATCAATAACGAACTGTTCTACATATGCCCCTTCTTGCTGCTGATCATTGATAAGATGGTACATTAGTCCTGCCTGTATAGGGGGAATCATATCTATCCTTTGTACATCACTCATTATGAGGCTCTCCCAAATTTTGTTTTTTTATTAAAACCTTTTCTACTTGTTGTTGTTGCTGACTATTCAGTTGGGTATATTGATAGTGACTTCTTCGCTTCCGCTGTTGTAAGTTACTCTTGTCCTGAGTCGGAATGGATACCGGTTTGTCCTTACTCACATGTTCAACGAGAGATTTGATGGTAGGGCGCTCAAAAATATCTTTAACATCATAGTTAAATCCCTTTTTCTTCAGAAGCGCAATTACTCGCATGGCTTTAATAGAATCTCCTCCGAGGCTGAAGAAATCATCCGAAATACCGATTTGTGTTTGGCCGAGCACCTGATGCCATATTTCAACAATCTCTTTCTCTTCGTTATTCCTTGGCGGAATATTTTTTTCTTCCTGTTTGAAGAGACTCAAATCAATACGTTTAGCTTTATTTCGATCAATTTTCCCACTGGCATTCAAAGGAATATTATCAACAATGATTATTTTTTGTGGCACCATATAACGTGGTAACTGCTTTATTAATGCTTCACGTATAATTTCTTTTTCTAAATCTCCTTCAACAACAACAAGAGCACACAACATCTCACTTTCATGCTCAAGAGACTTATAATCAAAGACTACGGTTCGCACTACCCCTTCAATTCCACGAATAGCTGTCTCTATCTCTTCCAACTCAATACGGTGACCAGAAATTTTCACCTGATTATCTTTTCTTCCCATAAATTCGATTGTTCTGTCAGTTTTAAGTACACCCAGATCACCCGTTCTAAAAAAATCCCCTTCGCCAGGAATAGAACTAGATAAAGGAATAAACTTTTCCTTAGTCATATTCTCTTTGTTCAAATATCCTCTAGCAACACCAAAACCTGCAATTACAATTTCTCCTGGGACATACGGCGGTAAAGGTCGGAGCTTTTTATCTACCACATAGATGCATTCCCCGATTAATGGTTTCCCAATTGGTATTGGCCCTACTTCATGACTGTCAACATCGAAAAGTGCAGACCAAATCGTTGTCTCCGTTGGTCCATATGCGTTGATAATCCTAGCATCGGTACGTTTGCGAAGCTGATGAAATAATTCCACGGGAAAAGATTCCCCACCGACAATAATTGTCTTTAAAGATTTCAAAAAATGATTAGAAGCTGCTTCATCTAAGATATGTTTCAGACGAGATGGTGTAGTTTGAAACATAGTAACAGGTCTAATCTGTTGTTCATGTTGCCGAAAAATCTCTTTTCTCTGAGTAATAATAATCTTCAATTGATTTAATCTTTCCAGACTCTCCTTGACTCGGACAGAATCAATTCCAAAATCTATTAAGCTGGCAATTTCGTTAATTCCAACTTCATACAATTCATTCACCATGACTTGACAAGTTTCTATGGTCCCAAACATAGCAGATGTATTCCAATATCTCTCGAAAGCAAGTTCAAAAATATCATCTTCTGATTCTATGTCAATTTCTTCATTTATCTGATCGATAAATCTTTGAATCAGTCCGGCACTTGAACGCAAATAGTTACAGAATGGACCTTTTACAACATCTCTAACCTCATCAATATTTTCACCCAAGTAGGTATGGATCATTAAAGTTACTTTACCGTGAGTTGAAGGATAACCACTATCATTCAAAGCCTTTCTATAAATTGAAATATTGCTTTTTAATGTTTCCAGATCTTGCCCTAATAAATGTGTAAGTACGTTTGCACCAATTTTACCTGCTTTCTCAAACGTCTCAGGATTACCAGCTGACGTTACCCAGATTGGTATATTTTGAATAGGTTTTGGATATGAACGTAGTGATGTTGTTAGACCCATTCCATTTCTTCTTTCCACCTCTCCTCCCTTCCACAACGTTTGTACTTCTTCGATCTGTTTATACATGATATCTTCTTTTTCATGAAAACGATCTGGTGCCAAACTAAAATCTTGTACATGCCAGCCGGATGCGAAGGATACTCCAGCACGTCCGTGCGAAAGATTATCAATCATAGCCCAATCTTCAGCTATGCGTAAGCTATCATGTAAAGGCGATACCACGCTTCCAGCCCGAATCTTAACATTTTTTGTTATTGAAGATAGAGCAGCACCTGTAACTGCAGGATTAGGATAGATTCCGCCGAATTCATGAAAATGGCGCTCCGGAGTCCACACTGCTTCAAAACCATTTTCGTCCGCGAAAATCGCAGAATCAAGAAGCAAATTATAAATCTCATTAGTACCGTTCTCTCGACTATCATTTCCGAAAAAATATAAACTGAAACTGAGTTCATCTGACGATTGTAAGTATCCGCGATGAGCATCTAATTGTTCCTGATTTTCTGCTTGTAATACAACTTGAATACCATTACACAGGGTCCAGAGCAATTCCAAAATGGATATATCAAAAGAAACCGTTGTAATGGATAGCAGCGCCTCTTTTGATGAAGGTTTTATATGCTCGTTTAGACTATTAAAGAAATGAACGACGTTTCGATGTTCAATCATTACTCCTTTGGGTTGACCTGTCGAACCCGAAGTATAAATCACATAGGCGAGTGAATTCGCATCATGATTTCTCATCGGAATCTTAGAGTGCGCTTTCTCGAAATCCCACCCCGTCAAAGCAATTAATTTTAATGAAAGCTTATAATCTTCCGGAATTTCTTCAACAATCAGTGCGATCATGTCGCTATCTTCTATTAAATAACGAATGCGCTCTTCAGGTAATTCCGGATCTATTGGTATATATGCAGCACCTGACTTCAAAACACCTAGGATTGCTATAATTAATTCCAATGAACGAGGTAGACAAATTCCAATTTTATCATCCTGTTGAACCTTCAAGTGGGTGGTCAGATAGTTGGAAAACGAGTCTACCTTCTTCTGGAGGTCTCCATAAGTGATAAAATCATCTCTAAATACCACTGCCACTTCATCATGGAACTTAAGAGCCATTTTATCAAAAATCATATCAATTGTAGCTTCTTGACCCTCATCAATAATTTGAAAAGGTCTTTCTAAGGAATAGTACACTTTGGAAATTTCCTCAATGGGCAAGAGTGAAATCTCTTCCAACTTAACTGTTGGATTACTAACTATTCGATTTAACATACATACAAATTGACGTGAGAATTCTTCGATAAAGTCTTTATCGAAGATTCCAGAATTATAGCTAAAAGTAAACTCCAAATTATTTTCCATCGGGGTCACTGTTAGAGTCATATCATATGGTGTTGTCTCATGCACTTCATAATTTATGACTGAAATATTATAATTCTTTTCCAGTCTTGCAATATCCATTGGATAGTTTTCAATCACAACCAGTGTATCGAATAGACGGTCTATCTTCCCTAAACCTGCATATTCATGTATTTTAGTTAGCGGCGTATGCTCAAACTCAACGATCTCATGAAACCGGGTACCACATTGCTTGATTACTTCTTCTATGGTCTTTTGGTCATCAAAATTAAATCTAAATGGAATTGTATTAATGAACAGTCCCATTGCTTCTTCAATTTTTTCTAGTGCTATACTCCTACCTGACACAGCAATACCGAATAATACATCTTCACTCTGACTATAGTTTTGCAACAATATCCCCCATGCCGTGTAAACTGCCATGGCCAACGTGGATTTATGGGTATTAATTGCATTCACTAGTAGCTTTGTATCACTTTCTCCGACGAGGAGTTTATGACTTAAAAATGAAGTGGAACTTGAATTATACTTTTTAAATAAAGATGATTTTGTATACCCACTTAAGAAACGTTCCCAGTATTTCTTCTCAGCCTCTGTGTTTGTATTTCTTAAAAAATTTATAAATTGGCTATATTTAATGACTTCATGATTACTTTTGATATCTTTGGAAAAAATTAAGTTTTGATAGCTTTTTAACCAACGTTCCATAAAAATCATATTAGACCATCCATCCATCAACATGTGATGAAATGCAATGATGATATGCCATTCACTCTTCTGGACTTTTAATAACCCTACATGAAAGGGATGATTCTGCAGATCAATTTTACTACGTAACAACTCTAGCTGGTCAGATATATCATATGTTTGTTCGCTTTTAGATTTGCTTGAAACTAAGTCAACAAAATGAAAAGGTACTTTATGTTCCTTTAAAATAATTCGAACAGGCCTTTCGATGTTTTCCCACCGGAAAATAGTCCGTAATGTTTCGTTGTTACATGTTGTATTATCTAGCGCTTGCTTCAATAATTCCTCATTTAAGTTTGCTTGAATGTGATAATGGTAGACCACATGATGTTGCTCTTGGTTAATCATATGTTCAAAGAGCATCCCCTCCTGCAAAGGAGACAAATCAGTGACGGCTTCTACATTTTGCTTAGCAATTGTCATATTCATGTCGATGTACCTGAGTTGACCCTCACCCTAGGCTGAATTAGCCTTGAATCGGCACTATTTCTACTATCTCTAGATTTGCGGATATCCCGAGTTATATTAATACGTTTTAGCCAGCGGTCTTTCCCCTCATATTTGGCTGTGAATGGCTTTCTGCCATGAACAGCACGGAAATTATCAACAAAAAGGACTTCTCCTGGCTGTAGCGAAATATCGATAATAGCTTTGTCTATTTGACTTACAATATGTTCTAAGGCTTTTTTGGCTTCATCATCCTCTTCATCTACTACCCCCATAAAGAAAGGATCAAGTCGTATATATGGCGATTCATAATCACCAAATAGCACAGACAAATTTTTCTTTTGGGAATATACGGACTCTAACTGTTCAAATATCTCTAAATTACTATGTCCAGTATTATTTTTACTGAGGTGTGACTCGTCAGGTAAAATATAAAACCTAGGTTCAAACAAAATATCTTTATATCGTGTATCTAAATGAACCATGTCTATGGAAGCATATGTTGTAGCAATTGCATCAGGGTTACGCAGACAGAGCAATCCCAGATAGTCAGCTCGATAATCATGGAAAGCTTCCTCGGTGTGCCACCAAAGCAGGCTGTTACTTCCCGAACCCAGTTGTTCGTTCTCATCTCCTTTAACAGGGAGTATGTTGTGAATATAGAACCCCTTCTGCTGAGTGCTCCAACCAAAGAGGTCGCCTAAAAGTGAACCGCATAATGAAAAAAAGATCTCTTCTTTTTTAGTAAGTATCGAGTCGGGTCTTTCCATCCAATGAGTAGGAGTAAAGCCAATACCATCTTCATCTACTGGAAAACCTGAAATGACTAAGTGAGCTTTGTCTTCTAAATACTTGAACTCGACCAATTTTCTCTTTAAGCTGCTAGGCAAGCCATGTCCTAAAAAAGAAGCATCAATTAAGTAGCGATCTGTTTCTAAATCATAGTTAGACGATATACTCCCAATCAATTCCATAATTTCTTTTACCTCGTCATGTGACAAAACATATTTGTTGACCATAACAGATCTCCTTTCTCATGTTTTATTTGTTTATCTGCTGTTTCCATGTGGCTGAGCCATCGCGACCACGATTTTCCTATTTCCTTTATATGTATTTCTGCCATGGGCCATTAACATATTATCCAGCATTAAGACATCCCCCTCTTCCCAAGGAAACGCTTTGCTTAACTCTTTATACCGATCTTGTATTTCATCAATTATAGAGTCAGGTATGATACTACCGTCACCGAAGTAAGTATTTCGCGGAAGATTTTCGTACCCTCTTTCCTCGATAAGCCATTCTCTTGCTTCTATAGGAAGGCTAGAGACATGAAACAAATTTGCTTGATTAAACCAAACTGTTTCCTTGGTAACAGGATGGACAGCCACTGCTTCTCTTATGGTTCGTGTACGCAAATGATCCTTCGAAATCCATTCATATTCGATTTCATTGTTTGTACAATATCTCTCAACCTGCTTGGGGTCTTCTGTTTGAAAAACATTTTGCCACGACAGATCGAGGACACCGTCATAATTTCTTACATACATCACCTTTTTATCAATAAATTCTTTCTTTAATGTTGAATCTAGTGTTCGAAACATTTCTCTACTGTCAGCAATCGGGGTTTCACCACCCTGCTCAGCGTTTAGTTGACATGAAAACCATATTTTCATAGGCCAAACTTTGGAATAAGAGCTTTCATTGTGCATAGGAATACATTGGTCTTTTGGGTATTCAGTTGAAGTATAAATATTGTCTTGAACTTCCGTTCTTGGAGTTGATCTTTCACTGTACTTAAGCAATTCTGAACTAAATATGCTCGTGACTTTTCCAAACTCAGCTATACTTGATTTATCGTATCCCCGAAGCAAAATGCTACCTTTCTTTAATAATAATTCTTCAAGCTTTAATTTATTTGTTGATAGCCATTGATTCAGTTTGATCCCGTTTTCTATGGGGCTAAAAGTACATATAGATTCAGCTATTTCGCTTGTAATTGAGTCTTTTATTTTAATCATTTGTAAATTCCTCCTAGTATTTTTCGTCATATCCTAGATTTCATATGCTTTTCTGAGGGAAAGAGTATGGAAAACGAAAGATAAATCATTAAAACGCTTAGAGCAACAACCAATGCGATGGCTCCAATAGTCAAACTTGATGGTGCCCAGACCCACAGAAATGTCCATGAATAGCCTTGATAGATTTTTGGTAAGAAATAAGTCGCAAATACAATCAACGCAAAACTAGTTATAATTAGTAATAGTTTAATCCAACCCGCAGGCGAAGGAACTTGGAACACTCTTTGTTTCTGATTGTACATTCTAACTAAAAGAAAACTTACAATAACTACAGAGCACGTGCTAATTAAAATAATCCCTTGCATTATCTTGTGTAATATCGTGAACATACCAGTTCTTGACGGTTCAGGGCTGTTTCCTAATAACAACTGTTCGATACCCATTGCCATAGAAAAAGCTGCTTCCGTATTCATATTTGCCATTACCGTAACCCCTAATTTCTTACCCTTGTTAATCAATACGTAGGATGAAAAACCGGGATTTGCTCCAGAATGTTCAAGTTGCTCACCTTCAAAACTGTAAACTTCCCATCCACTTGCATAATAAGGATCACCTTTGAATTGTACAATTGATTTATCCGGAATATGAGATTGCTCAATAATTCCCTTAAATTCAGAAATTGATATCAGATCAAGTTGAATTTTCATCCATCGGATCATATCCTCAGCATTAGAAACAATATATCCAGCCGGTGTGTTCCCGCGATATGTTGGTCCGTTATATAAGATTGTGCCGAAGAGCCCTAGTTTATGACCTGGAGATTGATTTTCTGCTTTTGGAATCTTGGCTAACGGAAAGGTGTTGTACAAACCTAAAGGTTTGAATACATTTTCAATCATATAGTCTTCATAACTCATTCCTGAAACCTCTTGAACAATCAATCCGATGATATCGTAATTTAATGTTGCATACTCATAGTTTTCTCCCGGATTGTGGACTAATTCTATCGGAATCACACTCCTTACCGTCTCTTTTAAAGCATCCGGACCAGTGCTAACAGGGATTTGAGTAATTGAATTGTTAGCTATTCCACTTGAATGATAGAGCAGCTGCTGGATTTTGATATCTTTTTCCACAGCTTGCAAGTGGGCTTGGAACCACGGCAGATACGATTTAATGTTTTCATTTAAGTTAAGCTTTCCTTGTTTAGCTAATTGCAACAATGCAATGCCAGTAAAGGCTTTAGAATTGGAACCCAATTCAAAAAATGTCTGTTTATCAATTGGAAGGTCTTGGTTACCATTGTCTCTAACTCCATATCCTCTGCTGTATTCAAATTGATCGTGAACAACTGCTATTGATATTCCTGGAATATTTGATTCTTTCAATTCTTCTGTAATATAAGAATTGATTGCATCTTCGAGATTTCTTGGACTGGAACTAGCAAACCCTACACTATTTAAGAGAAAAAAGAACACTAGTGTTAACATCCAACTTTTAGATCGACTTTTCATAATAAACCTCTCTCATAAAATTAGGAGAATAATATATCCATATCTTCTTGATTCAACTTATGTTCTGTGAGATCTACAATATCTTCACTACTTGCTGTTACACCAATTTGGGAAATTTCGGTTAACTTACAATTAAAAACTCTAAAAAATTGATCTATTGTCTCCTTGGAAAAAAGTTCTCGATTATATGTTAGATTTACAACAAACCGCCTTTTTTCTATATAAATGTTTATGTCCATTAGACAATTCAAGTCGTTGGAGGGACAGACGTCAGGACTATAGTTCATATTTGAGATTGAAAAGAACGTGTTTTCTAATCCATTATCCATTTCCCCCAAATAATTCAGCCTGATTAACTTATTTTCATCCACTCCACTCAAATTTTGTAAATAATATTGCATACCATATCCTATACCATTGAGAGGAATTGTTCTTAATTGTTTAGATACTGAAACAACCTGTTCTTCCAGAACATCTGATTCAATTGAGAAACTTGCTGGATAAATACTCGTGAACCAGCCAACAGTATGAGAAATATCAAATGTCTCGTCGAACTGTTCTCTACCATGCCCTTCTAACAATAACGATACATATTTTTCTTGCGACATCTCTACAAGCGTCAATACAATCGCTGCTACAACAAGCTCCTTTGACTCTGTCTTCATACCCTCGTTAACCTTCGTTAGAATACGTCCCGTTACATCTGCCTCAATTATTTGTTGTTCAAGCACTAAAGATGAAGGGGTTAAAGTATTATATTTCTTTTGTTCGCTTATCTTTACATAGTGGATTTCTGATACTACATTTGCCCAGTACTTTTTATCTGCATGTAAAGAGGCACTTTGAGCATATTTTAACAATTCAGTTATCCATAGTTTATAAGAACTACTTTTTGAAGCTTCGTGAATTTGATGTTGAATTATACCGCTAAGGAACAGATTTAAATCCTCTAAAATAATCCTCCAAGAAACACCATCCATAATTAAATGGTGAGCAATCAAGGAAATCAGCGCGCCATCAGAAGTATCATAATATATTGGATAAAATAGCGATGTTCCGCTCATGGAAATATTCTTTTTTACTTGCTTGTCAACTTGATAGATTTCCTCAGCGATTTCGCTCATGTTCTTTTCTCTCAAATCAACATACTTGATCGTAGAACGTACTGATTTGTCTTGATACTTTAATAACAATCTTTTTTCATCAAAAGTAATTCTTAAAGAGTCATGAGAATCTATTAAATAAGACATTGCAAGACATAACTGTTCATAAGTAATTTCCCGTTTAAGTTTTAAATGAACTGATTGCAAATAATGATTTTTATTTTTCAAATTCCTTTTCAAAAACCAGTTAATGATTGGAGAGTTTGGTATATAGCCTTCGGAAAAAATAGGATCTTCGATTCTTGTCGTAGGTTGATTCTTTGTAACCATGCCAGAAAACTCTCTAATAATAGGAAAAAGCAGTATATCCCTTGCTTTAAGTTCTATTCCCTGCAATTTTAATATTGAGGAAATCTGTATTGCTTTAATTGAATCTCCACCTATAAAAAAGAAATTGTCATTTAAAGAAATTTCCTCTACTCTGAGCACTTCTTTTACAGCCAAAAGAACTTCGTTCACTGTAAATGAGTTAAAGTTTTCTTCTTCCGGTATCAGAAACACAGGTTCCGGCAATTTTAAGCGGTCTATTTTCCCATTCAAAGTAACTGGAAATTGGTCTAAAATTTCAAAATGAGAAGGAACCATATAATTTGGCAACAGGAGTGAAAGGGATTTCTTCATTTGCATTACAGAAATCTCCTCCGATAGTTCCACGTAAGCAATTAACATATCCATCCCATTAGGAGCTGAGTATTTTACAACTACAGAGTCTCGCACTCCAGCGAGCTTGCAAAGTACATTTTCAATTTCTAAAGTTTCAATTCGATATCCATTGATCTTGATCTGGTCGTCAGCTCTGCCTACATAAAACATGTTTCCTTTTTCATCGAGATATGCTATGTCTCCCGTTTTATACATAAGACTATCATGTATGAAGGGATTTTCCACAAACTTCTCCTGAGTCATATCTCTACGATTAAGATATCCTCTGGCCACTCCAGCACCAGATATATACAGCTCTCCTTTGGACATAAATGGAACTGTATGTAAATTCTCATCTAAAACATAGACTTTCATATTTTGTATAGGTCTACCTATACTTACAGAACCAGAGGGATGATTAACTTCGTCTTCCTTATACAAATGAATCATGCATCCTACCACTGTTTCGGTAGGTCCATATTCATTGAATATCTGAATCATTCCCTTATAGTGTTCCAATGCATCCTGTGCAAGCTGAGCCTTTAAATCTTCTCCGCCAACAATCAAAGTATTCACGGAGCTGTTTGAGATCTTATTTTCAATCATCAACTTTAGATGTGACGGAGTTAGTTTAATTACTGTTGAATAGTTCTCAGTGAGAATTTTATCGAGCACGAATTCATCAGATGACTCAGGGTATATCATAGCCTTGCTTCCACAAACCAAAGGTGTAAATATGGATGTCAGGGTTAGATCAAATGAGAAGGACGAATATACCGGGAAGACCTCACGACCTTTTACATAAGTTGAACATGCCCAAGAAATATAATTTAGTAATCCGCCATGTTCAATCATGACTCCTTTGGGAGATCCCGTTGAGCCTGATGTATAAATAATATAAGCAAGTTGACTTTTTTCTGGTAAGCATTCTAAATTTTCAATGTCTTTAGTAAAGAAATCTTCTGAACTAATTTTAATAATTTCAATTTCATTCTCATAAATCGAAATATTGTCTAAATTAGTAATAATAGCGTTAACATTACTATCTTTAATCATGAACTTTATTCTTTCCGAGGGTAGCCCTGGATCTATTGGCAAAAAGGCCGCTCCAGCTTTTAGCACCGCCCACATGGCCATAATGGCTTCTAGAGAATGAACAGCATTTATAGCTATAATATCCTCTGGCCCTAATCCTTTACGTTGCAATAAACGGGCCAAGGCATTCGATCTTTGATTCAGCTCATCATATGTCCAAAACTCTCCATCCTTTTCCAAAGCAATTTGGTCAGGCTCAAGTGCTGCTTGTCTATAAAATAATTCTACTATACTGCTGCTTTTTTCAGTTATATCTTCTGTTCTATTCCATTCGTACAGTATTTTATCTTCATATTTCGGTTCTACTAATCTGACATCCTTGACGATTTTATCTGGCTCAAGTGTAATTTGATCTATCAAGTAATTGAACGTTTGCTCTAACTGTTGTATTTGAAAAGCAGTATAATCTCTAATTTTATATTCAAAATCAAGTCGAATGCTTCCATCCTCGTACCAATCTTTAACAAAAACTTGCAATGAATAAATTTGGTGCCCTGAGAAAAAATCCAAAGTTTCTATATCTATATCATGGCAACGCTCGGGGAGTGCAGCGTTACTATAATTGATGCAGTATTGAAATAGTTGGTCTAATCCCTGCTTCTTTAACATGATATCATCGACCAAAGTATCATAAGGATACTTTTGATGTGAATAATATTGTGATAGTTCTTTATTAACTTGAAGCATAAATTCCATGTTCGTTAACTCTTGACTCACATTTATTTTAAGAGGCATCGTGCTTGTAAACATACCAAAAGTAGCTTTTTCTTTATGTCCAAAGCGATTGAAAATGGGTGTTCCTACTACTATCTCATCACTTTTATTCATTTTTGATAAATATATGAACATAACCGATGTAAAAAAAGCAGCAATTGTAATTGAATACTCCTGTGTGTAGTTTCTTATACGTTGAGAACGTTCTGGAATTATTATGGATGTCAGCCTCTTTGCTTCAGTCCTGTCACTGCTTTTAGAATATGTAATATGTGACAAATCTGAAAAACGCTCTAACCAAAATTCTTTATCTTTAAGAAACCTTGATGAGTTCTCATATTTTCTTTCTTTATCTAAGTAATACGAATAATCCAATTGCTCATATTTGATTTCTTTCCCAAAAATCTTACTCTGATACGTTTCAACGACCTTCTCAGCAACTAGCTTGATGGACCAACCGTCGCATATTATATGATGTGCCTTAAAATAACAACCCATTTGGCCATTTCGATCAATAAACACCATAAAATCAAAAAGGGGATGTTCTAACATTTCAAAAGGCTTGTTAAAATGGTTTCTGAACCACTCTCTAGATTCAATATCCATTTTCATAAAATCCAAAAGAGGTACCTTATGCTCAGACTCATCAACATATTGAAATATCTCCCCAGAGTGTTCTTTCAAACGAATTCGCATATTGGCATTATTAAAAATGATTTGCTCAATACTTTCCTCAAGTAAAACAAGATCCATAACTTGAGTAAAATAAAAAGCGCCACCTATGTTATACAAGGAACTTTTAGGATAAAGATTTTCAATAACCCATACTCTTTTCTGTGGATGAGATAAGGGAAGTAACAACAAGACCACTCCTTATGTATGTTCATAATATAAGCACCAACCATGCTTTTTGTTCTCTAGCAGGGCTAGATGATATGGAAAATAGTTCTTTACCAGGAAATAACACAATAAAACCTCTGTAAAAATATTATAATCCAACTTTTTTTAAATAAAATATTTATTTTCGTTTTATGTAAAATTGGATACAGACTTTAAAATATGGTATTTTAAATCATGGTTAATTAATAATATAATTTTCTTAATCTATTAAAAAATTTATATTGTATAAATTACAATAAAAGGAGGCTATTCATATGGAACATATTACACTTTCTTCTTATGGCATTGAATATATCCTGCCTGGAGTCGATTTCTCATTATCTACAACTAACCAAAGTATACTTCTTATCACCACTTCTCAAACAACTATTATTTCTAAAAATGGGATCGAAAGGGAATTAAGTGGTGGATGCATCCTCATTGATCAAAACTTCACTCTAAAGAATACCAATAACTCTCCTGTTGAAATTCATAAAATTTCCTTTAGTCATTCCATTCCTTTAACGGAAGATTCACCATTAATTATTCATTTACCCTCAAAAATACAGATTGTTTTAAAGAGAATATTCACGGATTTGAGCCACTCCCAAGTCATTAAACATCTGTTCAACGAAATTGAAAAAGAGATTGAATACCTATTGATATCAAAACTTCAAAACCCACATACTTGTCATTTTGAGACTCCTGCAACACAACAAGAATCTCAAAAAAAAATTGACAAAAGACTAATTGTGGTTCATCGGTATATCCGTAAGCACTTTGCAGAACCGTTAACCCTTCAAATACTAGCGGATTTAATCGAATGTAATCCAGTATACTTAAGCAATAGTTTTTCAAAAATATTTGACGTATCCCCAATGAAGTATCTGCAACAAGTACGGATGCAAAGAGCTTGTACACTATTAAAAGAATCATCAATGAATATAAAAGAACTTACGACTGTTATCGGGTACATATCCAATTCCCAGTTCTCAAGTATATTTAAAAAATACTTTTCATGTACTCCAGCAGAATACCGTAGAAATGCTCATACTAAACTTTACGAAACGGAGCCTGTAACTAGATGAGTACGTATTCAGAAAAGGAAATTGTTAGTTTAATCGGAAGTTTTTTAGAGTTGATTGCAGTTAATGAGATTAGACCCACCGATGAATTAAGTAAACACGGGGTTGATTCTGTTAAAATAATTAGATTGGTAGTTAAGCTAGAGGAACATTTCGACATCAGCTTTGAAGACGATGATTTAATGATGGAAAACTTTAAAACCGTATTAGATATCGTAAAAATGATTAAGCCTAAACTATTGAATAAATAGTTTTACCGTGGTTTAGAATACAAAGAAATTAGCTCAAAAATAAATGGTTTATATTTCTAAACCTTTGTCCACATGTGTATAAAACACCTTTCAAGTTCTAATAACCAGTTGTCGGAAATGAACCGGCGACTGGTTATTTAGTTTTGTTTGAATGCGAATTGAGTTATAGTAACTCATGTAGTCTCGAACGACTTGTACTACGATAGCCGTCATTATAATGGTTAACGGTTCGAGATAGAATGTTTCAGACTTTAGCGTGGAATGAAACGATTCAATGGGGGCATTATCAGCGGGCGTACCCTTGCGGGACGTGCTAATGCCTCTTCCCTTTACAGCTTCTTGATATGCTTGTGAAGTATACACACTGCCCTGGTCGCTATGAAGCACTGTGCCTAGTAAATTCGGTAACTGGCTGAGAATGTCCAGCATAAATGCAGTATCTTGCTTGTCAGCTATACTGTAGGTCACAATCTCGCCGTTAAACAAGTCCAAAATACTCGATAGGTATAACATTTTTCTACCAAAAGAAAAATACGTGATATCGGTTACAAGTTATTGCATGGGAGTCTCGGCTTTGAATTGACGCTTTAACACGTGTTCTGCGATGTAGGCCGGTTGCCCCGTAGGTCTACGTTTCTTCATTCTGACAAGGCACTGTAACCCTTCCCGCTGCACACGTTTGTGATTCATCTGATGCTCTCTCCGAAGCAATGCCGTGATACAGAGTTCTCGAATGATTTTTACGATGATGTGATCTTTGCAATGATTCCCATAGGCTGCTTCCAGCGACAGTAGGTGGCACGAGAAAATCCAATCCATGCACATCCTGGCTCACACTGACCTCTCCACGGATGGACTCGATCCATTCGACGATGTTTTGAGGAGACACCCCTTTCCAAAACCTTGTGCTTTTTTAGTACGTCAATTTGTTGCTTCAAAAAACGATTCTCTGCCTTAACTGTCTCTAGTTCCGACGCATATTCGCCCCTTTAACATAGCGATACTGTTTCACGTTACCAAGAAGCTGAGTCGTCTTTCTTTTGAAAACATAAAAAAGAAACCCCTTATGTATCAAGGAGTTTCCTTTTCTGTAAGATGCCGAGGACCGGGATCGAACCGGTACGGTAGTCACCTACCGCAGGATTTTAAGTCCTGTGCGTCTGCCAATTCCGCCACCCCGGCGTATGTAATATTTTCTTGGCGACAAGAAATATCTTACCATGAATAAATTAATAATGCAACCCTTTTTCCTAAAAAAATGAAACAGGCACTGCAAGCGCCAGCTCACAGTGCCTAGAAAGTCCGAGTTGCGGTCCCGGACTTCCGGTAAACCATCTATATTAAGGGAGGTGTGAGATAAGAATACCTCTCCAACATTAAAGGAACCTAAAATCAGCATTAAATTAAACTAAAAAAGCAAAATAGGCTTCACACGCTCCACCTGCTCCTCACTACACTCTACAAAAATTAGCATATGACCTTGCAATAGCCAGTCCTCGTAATGACGTGCGTCAACTTCCGGAATGCCTGCTTCTGTCAGCGTTAGGACCAGATCATCCGTCTCACTTCCGATCTCATTGCCCGCTAATCTTCGCACTGCCTTCCCGATGGATGCGGTCTGATCCATTCGTTTTCCGAGCCCTGCTAATATGCCCTTCAACGCTCCAAACGCTCCGTCCGTTCCAGCACCTTTTAGCGGTTTGGGTAACCCTGTCCTCTCACTGATCATCTCCAAATCCAGCTGTTCCTTGCCTACAGCCCCCAAATATTGATCTTGGATGCCTTCCTTCTTTAAGGCATTCAACATAATAATTGCTTCGTGCTCCGAATGAGCAAGCCCAACAAACAGTTTCGTCATGCGGTTCCCCTCCTCTTCCTGATACCTTATATAACCCTGTAGTTTATGTTTAGTAACGTATCTTCACTTGCTAAGTCAATTCACCTACATCAGCTTAATCATTTCTCTACTGGAAATCTATACCTAGTTCTGATAGACTAGATAAAGAAGACAAATTAACCATTGAAAATATCGACATATCGATGAACATCTTATAAATCAGGAGCAATGACTTATGAAAAAAGAGGTAGAAATTGCCATTCGCCGCAATCAACAGATCATGGTTCGGAATACAAGCGGACAGACCGTAACCGGTTTTCCAGAGCGCTCAGCAGACAGCTCTATTCTCTCCTTACGAACTGTACAGGGAAATGTGTGGATTCCGTTTGATGAAGTCGAACAAGTCACTCGCCTGTTAACCCTTCGTTCTCACCATCTGGGCACGATGCAACTCGTTTAGGCACTTGTGCGCAAGCACATTCAATTCATTTGCTCTCCTTACAGAGAACTTAGACAGACACTAATAGATAAAGATACACTGTAGGTGAGAACCTCGGTGTTTCTACTACAGCCAACTTATATTTAAAAACCAGACGCCTCCAACGTCTGGTTTTTCTTATGGTAACTAATGATGCGGATTACTTCACTACAAATTTAACACGCGTACCATCCGGATATGTACTTAGTTGATTGCCTACCCATGAGCCTGCACCGCGATTATCCTTTGGCGTAATGTACTGGATATCTGCATCTTTACCACCCTCCGCACACATCGCCATAGGCCACTCATCCCGATCCTTGCCTTTTTTGACCGGTACACCTTTCAGTGACAGTTCCCTGTTTCCTTCAGCACCTTTCCGGTCAATTGTACAGACATCGGAATGCCCCGCTTGAATCGCCTTTCGGATATGGTTTGCTGTTTCGGGATACCGCTCTGCCGGAAAAGTAATCGTATGATCTACACTCTTGTCGGTTGTTTTGAACGGAGAAGGAATATCCAGCGGCCACTCTCCTCCTGCCAAGGCATATAGAGCAATCACAACCATGCCGACTAAGGTCAGTATTTTACTTTTGAATCCCCGGCTTCCTCTCTTGCTTCTTCTGCTACGTCTCTTACTCATGATGCGCCTCCCCCATGTAACACTAACATCCATAGCATTATAACAGAACGCCAGTTCGTAAAACAATCTATTCCACAACAAAATTCAACATAAAAAAAACAGCCGGATCCATCCGGCCGCTCACTGCATATCTTATCCTGCGTTAAAAATACTCTGTGTACTTAGAAAAGGCACTGTCACCTGAAACTCTGTTCCTTTTCCTTCAGCACTATCTACAGTAATACTACCGTTCATTAATTCTAATAGTTCTTTGCAGATTGTTAATCCAAGCCCGCTGCCTCCGAACCTTCTTGCATGTGAAATATCCGATTGCGTAAAGGCATCAAACAGTTGGTCCATCTGATGAGACGGAATGCCGATCCCTGTATCCCGTACAGAGAAAGCCAACGTGGTCATCTCATGCGATTGCTGCTTGACATCCACGAGAAGCTGCACTTCCCCTTGCTCCGTAAACTTGATGGCATTGCTCAGCAAATTATCCAATACCTGCCTTAATCGCAGTGGATCGCCCCAAAGCACATCAGGAACATTCAGATCAGCATGGCAAACTAAACGAATTTGTTTATTCATGGCCGCCAGCTCATGTGTCTTCACGATTTGCTGAATCAGCTTCAATGGCTGGAATTCAATATGCTCCACTCCCATTTTGCCTCTGCCAAGCTTCGCCATATCCAGACTGTTGTTTACGATGTTCAGGAGCGCCTCCCCGGACTGACGTGCCAGATCCAGGTATTCTTTTTGCTCTTCGGTAACCTTGCCCATTCCCGCAAGCTCGATCATGCCCATGATGCCGTTTAACGGTGTACGAAGCTCATGATTCAACTTGCCGATGAATTCCAGCTGCCCTCTGCTTGTTTTCTCAGCCATAGAAGCTGCCGTCTTCAGCTGCTGCTCCGCATATTTCCGTTCAGTGATGTCATATTGAATACCAACAAAATAAATACACTCACCAGATTCATTGAAAATGGGATCGATGTTCAGCTCATTCCAGAATTTCTGACCACTTTTGGTATAGTTTAAAATTTCAACCTTAATGGATTGTTTTTTACTTATTGCTTCCCGAATGCTTGAAACGGTTTCGGGATCTGTATCTGTACCCTGTAGAAATCGGCAATTCCGCCCGATCGACTCATCGTGCGTATATCCGGTCAGACGGGTAAAATGTTCGTTAACATACATGAGCGGAAGCTCAGGCGAGGTAGCGTCAACTACGGTAACGGAGGATTTTAATTTCGAGATAATAAATTCCCATTGCAAGGGAAGTTGATTATATAAACTCATGCCTGTGTCTCCCCCATCTCACATCCTTAACTCCAGATGGTATGTGTTGATATTAAACAATCTATTTTATTGTACCACAGTTATTCAAACAATGTAGTTCTTGGGTAATAGTTCTTAATCATATCAATCTTTATCCATTTACAATAACTTGCCTACACTCAAAAACACATAGATAAAGTTTATTCATCATCGTCCGGCGTTGATTGTCTACATTTTTTCCAGGCGCAGACCTTAAAGGCGGGGTCGTTAATAGCCCGACGAGGAAGGAAGATCGACGATGAAAACTCTCTTTTTTATATTTATGATGTTGTGTATCATCAATCTGTGTTTCCCCAAATTTGGCTGGTATCTTCGTTATGGCTGGATTGCGCAAGGTGAGACGGAACCCAGCAAATCTTACATGACGATGGTGCGAATGTCTAGTCTGTTTATGCTGCTTACTGCTTTTACTCTTGCTATGGCGTAATACAACAATACATTTGTAAAAAGACCAGTTGCCTCCTGCGCAGCTGGTTTTTCGTATGCACTGACGGGAATATGATAACTTTGTTTGTGGTGTTACTACAGTGTGCGCCGTAAGATAAATGATATAGATGTATCGTTGCAGAAAGGACACATTGGTATGAACATCGCATTTTATCCGTTCTGGGCGGCCAGAACACTGCTCTCACTTATACAAGTGATCTCAATCACAACCTTGACCTGCCTAATCTACAAACAAACGGAATCGATTGGATTTGCACTGCTACTCCTGTGCGTTTACTTGCTAGCTTATGCGGTAGCAAAATTCACATTCCATAAGTTGATGAAACACTGTATATTTTCAAGACTCCTGATCGGTATTCCTGTGACCAAAACATTGTTGCTCATCGGCATCGCGTCCTCTCTTCCCTACCTGAGATTACATATTGCAGTTATGTTTCTGGGGGCTGCACTTCTCGCTATAGTCAACTGCTGGGAAGCCTTGGTTCTGAAGAAACTCCAGTCAAGACTGATGAGAGGCGAAGATATAGCTAAGGCGAGTAGCCTGCTCTCATTTTCAAACTATACAGTGGCTGGTATTGGACTCGTCATGACGATCATCGCGATCCTATATTTAGGGCGAGCACAGGTGCTTTGGGCGGCTGTGGCCCTTTCACTCGTTGCACTCGCTCTTACCGTGACCGTTCATCACTTAACTCATAAACGCTCCAATACTTCCATAAGTCTGGACATCAGACGCCCCTTGCATAAATAAAAAAGACGAGCATGGTCAAAACTGCTCGTCTTAGGGTTACCAGGCTGCTTCTCTTTCGAGCAGCTTATTCGTTTTCTTTTTCCGAAATGGATCCTGAACTTCTCACATCTCACCCGCTGTCTAATCCAATCGGTAATCTGTTAGCGGTTTGCCTTTCTTATAATACAAATTAGGGGATAATATATTGAAAAAAATATGCACATCCGGCAGTTCAGCCTTCTCTAGAATAGACTGCATGGATGCTGCAATTCGATCATGTATCTCCTGATCACGCTGAAACATCAAAATCTCTATGGATGCCGGGGAAGGTGTCAAAGCTTGTACATCATGACGTTCTGCTTTCATTCGTTCCTGCGGAATATGAGTGATTAAGGCCATTTGTTCGGTAATTTGAGGCACAACTTCCTCCAGCTCTGAACCCGTAAATCCTTTAAATCGTATAAACGGCATTGCTATCCCTTCAATCTCTGTTAGTAGTCTCCTTATGTGATTTTAAGCACATTGTTTTCAGTTGTCAAATGTCATTCATGTCATATTGGACTGTAAAACAAGAGCAAAGCCCCACCAAAGTCTTGGTGGAGCTGATGCACGCGCGTCTGACCGTTATCTTACAGCCAGAAAGATTTGGTGATGATGACGAGCAAAATGAAGAGAACGAGAATTGCGCTAGTCGAAGTCCACGCTCCGCCAAATCCACCAACATTGCCACAACCGTATCCAACATGACTCATTTGATTGGCCTCCTTTGAATTTCAAGGTATGCCATAACATATGCGTATTTCCCTCCAGTGACCGGGCGAATGTCCAAGTCTCATGGCCCAATCCTTGGGAGTGTATCATCTTCAATGATAAGGGCTTTTCTGCCGGGCCTGTACGTTGAATCTAGAACAAAAGCAGAATCACCTCATCGGTTCAGGTACGACTTGGCCTATAGTCCAAATCGTCTTATGTAACTAACCTTTAATTCCTTCGATTTGATCAAAAATGGCTTGTCCATCATAACTAGAGTCTCGTTCTATATCTTTCTTAAGTAATACGAGATCAGTCATACTGGTGCTATTTCCACCAAGAATACTAAATGCCCCCAGAATCCATAAAAACGAATAAAACACTAAGAATAGGCCTTTTTTCATTGCTCTCTCTCCCCTCTAATCATTACTTAAACTTGGAATTAATTCCTTTTAGGAATACGTAAAAAAATGGATAATGGTTTCACTTGAATTCAACTAATATAGCTGGTTGTGAAATGGGATTCATTCCAAACCGTCCAGAAGTGCCGCCGCCTCTTCATGGTTCGGATCTATTTGAATTACACGGCGAGCGTAGACAAGTGCCTCCTGTTCCAGTTCCAACTCATAACAACACACAGCCAGATCATACAATACCGTTATGTGTTGTGCATCAGATTCAGCAGTCAGTGCGTCAAGGTCACCAGTCAGCAATTCCTCCAGGAACATTTTAGCCTCTTCATACATAAACATCTCCAATAGTAACTGACCTGATACGAAAGCAACCTGACTCCGATGGTCCATTGGATAATAGGAGGACCACATTCGTCTGATGCCAGAGTGAAGGTCAAACATCTCCTCATCGCTCGCGTCCGCCAAAAGATCTTTGAACCGAGGGAACGCAACCATCAGAAACTCGGTGTCGTTCCCGCCCAATCTCCAGAAAGCCAGAAGTTGCTTTAGCTCCATCTGTTCCACCTTAAGGTCTGCCCATTCTTTTAGACTAAAGAAATCATCTGGGCCAAAGCGTTCAACAAAACGATGGTAAGCCAGCCTTGTATTCACATAGCTAATTGAATCTTCCAGCATTAAAATCATGCCAACGTTCAGATCCTTATAATGATGTGCCGTAAAATACGTAGAAGCACCCTGCTGTTCCATTACAGCCTTTATCGCATGATAATTAGCTGAGAGCGAGAAACTGCCATGAAACGCGAATTCAGGCGGCTCTGCATATTTCCAGTAATCCAGCCGATGATCCCCTTTATCCGCCGTAATTAACACATAACCTGACCGGGAAAGCTTGCTTAATCGTTCGAGACATCCTAGTCCTGTGGAGGGAAGCAGAATATGCGAATCTTCTAGCTCAGCACGGTACAGCGAAATCAGCTCGGCGTATGGGTAAGTCTCTTCCATATACTCGGGTGCGGGACGATAGTTATATTTCAGTGTCATATTTTCCAGGATCTCGGCAGGGTTCTGTTCTGCTACATGCTGTGGAAGTTCTACAAGTAGATCACACTCAAACACTTGCCCCTCCCCAATGTAAATCAAGTCCTGCGGAATGCTATCAAAGAAGTAATTGGCAATGAGTAGCAGCGGTTGTTGTAGATCCCCTTGCCTTATTGTTTTTTCGGACATAACCAGATTCAACGCTGTATCGTGCACCGCATCAAAACGTGCAAAATCCAGTACTCCCTGCTCTATGTATGTTTGCATCGAAGGATGCTCTTTCCAGGCAATCACATTCTCCATAGCCAGGTCTGTCATCACATAACGGAAAGGCGGTAGCTCCATACCCGCAATTTCCTTCAAAGCACACAGCTTGTTGAGCACCTGGTGAGCCAGTCTTCCTGCTCCTGCACCAAGTTCAACGATGGTAACCATCTCATGCTGTTCACCTTTGAACGTCAGATCCTGTAAAAAGCTGAAAATCATTTCAGCATAGGCTGTTGCAATGAATGGATTGCTCGTAATATACTGTGGCACCTGGTGATTCTCCCAAGCTTCCAATCCCATCTGTTCATAATAAGCTCTCTGCCAATCCCAAACCGGCGCTTCACTAAACCGCACATACCGGCCTTCGTTCTTCATCATCACTTATATCAAACTCGCTTTCTATCTATTTATTAGGACCACGTCATCTAATTCTATGAAGAAAAACAATTATATCATATCCTTCTTATTTTACTTTCTATACTCTATTTATTCTTCCCCGAATACAGAGCGTCATTCCTTTCTGCCCTCTCTACAAAAAAAGCCTGCTCCGTATGGAAACAGGCACAACGCCAAATAAAATTGAAATCCATAAACTTCGTAGCAAATCAAAAAAGATTGGATTCGCATTTATATTTCTTACAAGCGAGTAACCATTAGTCAGAGTACAAGACACCGTCGAAGTTCTCTGGACCTACACGAACGGTACCCAGCAAGTTCGTGCTGATAAAAGCCGTATACGTTAATTGTGGTGTAATTGGTGGGTTGTAATCGTCCGCAGAGAATGTAATAACTTGTGGTGCCAGAACGCTCAAGTTAAACGTGGACGTTGCAGAATAAATGACAGGATCTGTGGAGACGGTTCCCCGAACTACCGTGATCGTTACACCAACGAGTGCCAAAGGAAGCTGCAGAGTCACGGTTCCTTTGAATTGAACCCGAGGGTTCGCTCCGATTGTGGCTGTTGTCACCAATCCAATCTGTCCAAACAACTGTGGTGTGTTAATGACGAGAATCGGAATAGCGATGGAGTTAGCCAAACTCGCATTTTGCGAGGTTCTTGCATCAATTAACTGAGTCATGAAATCTACCTCCTATAGGTGGAATTGAGATAGTATATGCGAGAATGATCATCTGGCATGGACATCCATCCCATCATTGAAAAAAAGTCGTATAGAAGCCAATAAAAAAATAGAATCGTACCGTTTTTATTCCTTAGCTAAACTATACGTCGTTCCCATCTATGAAAATAGAAGTCTATGAAAACAGAAAAAAACCCTTGCATCGCAAGGGTTCTAAAATATGGGCCCTACAGGACTCGAACCTGTGACCAATCGGTTATGAGCCGACCGCTCTAACCAACTGAGCTAAGGGCCCTGAACAAATAATATATAACAGTGTAGATGGTCGCTGTAAACCATCCAGTAAAGCTATATTGCGGGGGCAGGATTTGAACCTGCGGCCTTCGGGTTATGAGCCCGACGAGCTACCGGGCTGCTCCACCCCGCGTCGTTAAAATTAATAAACAGCGACTTAATTAATATACACTATTACTCCATCATAAGTCAAGGGGTAATCTCAGGGAATAAATCGCACACCATACCGACCTTTACGTGAACGATACACTTCAACTTCTTCAGGCTCATTGTGTCCGTAAATCCAGCCATCCTGCTCCAGTCTTTTTGCTAGGCAACCTGCTTGAAATTTCGTTGCATACAGCTTGCTGAAATATATCCATTTCATCCTGCTCGTCCTTTCCAAAGGGTTCATATACTGCTGTTAATTGTAGAATACCCCAAATTCCTAAAAATAGCCGCCAGAGATGATAAAATCTCCAGCGGCCATTATTTTTTTGTAATAGACGAAGGTTACTTGGATGTTACTGGTGCATAACTTATTGGAATGTTGCTTTAGGATCTTTTTTCAACTTCGCAAGCATCTCATTCCCTTTGGCTGCCCATTCACCCAGTGCTTCTTTTGGTGTCTTTTTATTTTCTAACACTTGATTAAAGTACTCCATACCTTTGTCACTTACCTGCCACAGTCCAGGCATTTTCTGATACATTTTATCCAGATTCGTGTTGGTTGGCGGCACCGGCTTCAACGTGTAGAACGCCTGAATATTGTAATCAAGTCCGTCTTTTGGTTTAATGAAGCTTTTCCGGGATACCAATTCATAGCTGCTACGTGCCTTGATCTTAGCCCAATCCTCGCTATTCATATACTTGATCAGTTCCCAGGCATCATCCGGGTTCTGAGCGGAGCTGTTGATTGCCATCAAACTGCTAAGATAGATGTTGCCTCCGACCTCAGGAGCTTCTGGATGAACGGGAGGTGTAACTACATCCCAATCTATTTTCGTAAAATCTTTCATTTTATCTGCATTTTTATTCGCATCAATTAATTGATTGATGTAATTGTAATCCCCGATCGCCATTGCTGTTTTGCCACTAAGGAACAAGTCGCCCTGAACAGGATTGTAGCGTCCTTCTGTTTGCTGATCTTGTGGCTCGTCACCTTTCGGGATGACTTTATCAATCGCCAGCTTGCTGACCGTACTCCACACTTTCTCCCATTGCGGAGAATCTACGGTCATCTTTTCTGCCTTGTCGTCAAAGACTTTCAACTGCAGCGAATTATAATACTGTTGCATAGAGTAGTACGGAGAGCCGCCGTTATATGTGCTGAA
The DNA here is from genome assembly GCF_057597225.1 of Paenibacillus sp. NN59. NCBI lineage: Bacteria > Bacillati > Bacillota > Bacilli > Caryophanales > Paenibacillaceae > Paenibacillus > Paenibacillus sp. NN59. The sequence continues at coordinate 4,464,300 of NZ_CP199678.1, forward strand.
CGACATTCCGAAGACATGATCTTTACCTTCGCCTTTAGTAAGGCGAGTCGCCAGATTAAAGATATCGTCCCACGTCATGTTGTCCGTTGGTGGTTCAACACCCGCTTTTTCAAACATTCCCTTGTTATAAAACAGAGCAGAAGAAGAGAAGGTTGGTGTCAGCGCATAGATGTTCTGGTCACCCAGATCTTTGATCCCTTCAAGCACACTTGGCACAATGTCGCTGGTGTCAAATTTGTCTTCCTGCATTAACGGATCAAGTTGCTTAACCATGTTCTCCTGAATCAACGACTTGATCGTAGCCGTATCTGCTACAACGACATCCACCGGATTATCTCCTGTCATAATTTTCTTCAAACTCTCCATGGTATCTGGCATTTCGTTTGCTTGTTCGGAATTCCCAAAGCCATACATACTGCCCTGATCAACCGCAGGCACGATTTCTACCGTGACATTTTTGTGTGTGAGTTCGAAAGCATCCGTAAATTGCTGACGGAAATAGCTGTCATCCTGTCCTCCCCAGAGTGTCGCTACACGCAGCACACGCTGTTCATTATCTGTATTCTCACTCGCTGTACATCCTGCGATAAGTGGCAATGCCAGTGTTGCTGTTGCCATGATGGCCAGCACACGTTTTCCCCACAACCTGTTTTTCATCTCCCAGTTCCCCCTCTTAAATTATCTTGGCGGTGTAATAACAATACGTTCACCGTCAAACTCCAATGTCGCTCGGCTATCAATGGACAAGGCTTCCAGATACTCTTTTGGCACCTGAAGCCGCCCCGCACGATCAATAATGACAAAAGCTTCATGAACGTCAGGCGCGCCTGCTTCAGACAGCCCCTGATCGTCATCCAGATTCGGATTACGTTTCACAAATTCAGTACTGGTCAGGCCATCCCGAATCGCAACGATCCGATCAACCTTGCCAGCAAGCGTCAAGTCATGGGTAACAATGACAATGGTGACGCCAAGTTCCTTATTCATTTTGCGAAAAATGTTCATGATTGTATCACACGTCTCGGAATCGACGGAACCTGTAGGCTCATCTGCCAGCAAAATTTTTGGCCGATTGGACAAGGAGATCGCAATCGCTACACGCTGTTGCTCCCCGCCCGACAGTTGATGCAGTTTGTTATGCATACGATCCTTCAGACCAACCCATTCAAGTAACTGCATAGCGTACTTACGATCACGTTTGCCACCCAAAATCATCGGTGTTTCCACATTTTCCAGTGCGGTGAGATAGGGCAGCAGATTACGACCGTTATTTTGCCAGATGAATCCAACCGTGTGACGTTTGTATTCCACGAGTTGAGCATCCGTCATTTTAAGCAGATCCCAGTCCCCAACCACCGCCGTGCCAGCGGTAGGGCGGTCCAGGCCGCCAAGGATGTTAAGCAGCGTTGATTTACCACTACCGCTGTTGCCAATAATCGCCATCATTTCGCCTTGATTGACGGTCAGATTGAGACCTTGAAGGGCAACGACTTCCACATCGCTGGATTTAAAAATTTTGACAAGTCCTTCGCATTGGATCACGTTTACCTCTCCTCTCCCATTTTGACCGCCTGATGAACTCTGAGCCTGCGAATCTGCCAGAGCAACATCGATGCTCCGATAATCAGCATAACTACGGTTACGCCGTACAGTTGCAACATATCCTGCTGTTCAAAGACGATGCGGAATGGCGGAACTTGCGCAGACACATTATCGGTCGTTTGCAAGAATGGCAGGAAGAGCCTGCTTGAAACCTGACCGATACTAATCCCCAGCAAGATCGAAAGCCCAGCGGTGAACACCTGCTCCAGCAATAACATACCGCTAAGCTGTGCTCTGGATAGACCCATAGCCCTCAGGACACCAAACTGTACCACGCGTCCCGAGAGGTTGAAGAACCAATAGAGCACGTAACCGATTAACGAGATGATCACCGATACAAGGAATCCCAGACTCAGAATGCCGAATACCCCGCCCCTGGATGGATGTTTTCCCTGAGTGACCAGTTCAGTCCGCACATCACGGACAGAGGATAGCTCAATGCCTTCTGCCGCGAGTTTCTCCATTAATGGAGCTACCTTGGCATCCGGTTTCATTTTTAACCATACCTCGTAGGGCATTAGCGGAACCTGATCATAAATATAATCCAGATTAGCCACGAAGAATGGCATCTGATCCGGGTATTGTGAAGGCCAGTATGGAATAATGCCAAAAACTACAAATTCTATCGCTTGACCTTGTATCCCCATGGAGACCATGTCTCCCGTTTTGAGCTTGAACTTGTCAGCAAATTTCGAAGAGATCAGTACAGCCCCTTCATATTTACCAAGCAAATCAAGATATTTGTAAGGATGTGCAGGGAATAGATCGTTACGGAACCAAGCTACTTTGGCAAAGTCTACATTATCGATACCAACGAGCATCCCTTGTCCGCCGGATTTCCCTGAGACAATAATGTTGCCCTTCGTTTGCAGTACCCGTGCAGCATGCTCCACACCGTTTAATTGGCGGAACACTTCAAATGGGGGCTCGGAGTATATGATTTTGGTTGGTTGCGATGAACCGCCACCGCCACCGCCGCCACCTCCTGGAGCTCCACCACCGCCATTTCCTCCACCAGCGCCACCACCGGCCCCTCCGTTGCCTCCACCTTGCTGACCGCCGCCTGATCCGCCGCCTTGTCCAGAACCTCCTGGCTTCACCTCGGGAGTTCCTTCCCATACCGTTTGTATAATAACATCCGAGCCATAACGGTAAAGCGTACGTTCTGTTGAATTCAAATCAATGGTTCGCGCTGCGGCCGAGTTATACACTCCAAGGCCGAGCGTCAGCACTAATAGAATCATGAGCGGATAATAGGATGAAGATGAACGGGATAACTGTGTCAACGTCAGATACATTGGAACTGGTAATAACTTGCGTCCGATCAACTGTATCAGTTTCAAAATCCATGGGAACAAACGCAGGAAAAACAGGCCAAGCGCAAAGATCGCTAGTGCAGGTACAAAGAACAGAAACGGCTGCACCTGTAACTGATCTGTCGTCATCCCCGTCTGGAACGTCAGCATCTGACGTTCATAAAACAGATAGTATCCGTATCCCGCTAGACCGAGCAGCCCCACATCGAGGAACCATCGTTGCCACAGCGGCGCACGATCGGTACGTGCCTGGCGCCTTTTAGCGGATACAATCGTTGCCCGTGCGTACGTAATTGCCGGAATCAGTGATGCAATAATAGCAACCAGTACCGCTGCCACGCCAAGCAGAATCGCTTCTTTGGATACGCCAATCGGAATGGATTTTCGATCTACAAAGGATAAGAATCCACTTGCCGAGCCGATACTCTTCGCCATGAACCATCCGAGTAGCGGCCCAACAACCAGTGCAATCGCGCCCAGGAAGATGCCTTCAAGCAGATAGAGCGAGAAGATCTGACGAGCCGAGGCTCCACGGCTACGTAGCACAGCGATGTCACTTTCCTGCTTTTGCAGGGATTGTCTGGCATTCATTGCGATGAAATAAAAGACCATCGCAATCATCGGTGCAGCAAGTGTAAACAGCATCGTCTGCAGCTGCAGACTCTGGCTACGGAATTGTTTGAGCAGATCGCCGAAGGTAATATCAACCTTGGTATCTTTCAGCCGCTGATAGAGATCAATATCCAGCCGTTCCAGCACAGAGCTGAGGCCAGATAACTGGCTGGTTTGAACCTCTTTAAGATCAAATGCATAGTACCAGCGTGAATTCTGTAGTGGAATACCCTTTTCTTTGAGTAATACGTCATTAAAAACCGATTCATTCACATAAAGTCCATTCATCATACCGTCGAAGCCTTGAACCCAATACGGACTATTCGGATTGTCGGCCTTGAAGGAACCCGTAATTTTCACACGCAACGTAATATTCAGACCGCTGTAGATCGGGTATTCCAGAATATCCCCCACATGAAGATCATTCCGGTACATCCCTTCTTCCAGCATCACAGCTTCGATGATGTCGTCCTTGACCTGATTCCCAGGTTTGACACCCGCCGAGTAATTCACCTGATCATCCAGTCCACTCATCGTACCCAGTGTCATACTCCGCACACGGCTTGCATCCACTTTGGTCGGATCTTCAGGACTGACCTCTGTACTGCGAATGGATCTCGAATTCACATACGTATGAAATGGAAATCCAATGTCGCGAGGAACATCCTCGCGAATGTAGCGATTCACCTCATCCAGTCCTCTGGTATCGGTCTTTGCACCGCCGGGTGCTTGGTAACTCATCAACAGCGATCCTGCTGGTAAACCTTCACTGTTATCCTGCAGCGTCTGCGCGACAACCCGTTTCAACGCACCATCGGCATACATTGGAATACTGACGGTGAACGCTACCGCCACAATCAAGCCGATTAATGTGCTGAAAGTCATCCAGCGTGTGTTCCACATTTTGCGGAACAGCAGCCGAAGCAATGGCAGCCCCATTAGCGTCCCACAACTTTCTGACCAACCGTCAGACCTTTCAGAATCTCGACATCGGTTGATGTCTGCTGTCCAACCTCAACGTCCACTTCACGCTTGCTTCCATCATTCTCGATCACCTGTACATAGGTTCTGGAACCGATGGAGCGCAAAGCAGATACAGGAATGACAATCGCGTTCTCGGTGCGCTGAGTTACGATCGAAACCGTTAAAGGCGTACCGCGTTCTACATTTTTAGGCATCTTCGCCAGAGTAACAAGGACATATTGATCCAGCGTTTCCTTCGCCGGAGGTGAGCCTCCTTGGCCCTGACCTGATCCATTGCTATTATTGTTACTTGAAGCTTCAGCCGTAGGCATTGCTTTGATCTTGCCGGCCACTTTGCCAGCACCGTTGATGTCAACTTCAGCCTTCATGCCAGACGTAAATTTCTCTAGATCCTCCTTGGCAAATGTAGCCGCCACAACCAGGTTGGACGTATCCGCAATGGTCGCAATAGGATCATACGCTTTGACCGATGCGCCCTTCTCCACTTGAACCGCAATCACGGTACCTCCAAAGGGAGCCGTCAACGTGGATTGTCCCAGCTTTTCTTCCAGATCAGCAAGCTCCTGACGAAGTTCTTCAAAAGCAATGGTCGCTTCTTCAAACTCCACCGGGTCCATCTCGTCCTTCTTGCGCAGCGTTTCCTTCATCTGTACTTCCGATTTGCGAATCTGAAGCCGCTTGCCGCGAATTTCCTTTTCCACACTTGTTACGTCAAGGACAGCGAGAACCTGTCCTTTCTTCACTTTATCCCCCGTTTTTACATTCAATTCCTTAATGTGCATGCCATCCAGCGTAAAATATACTTTTTCTTCACGCTGACTCATCATCTTGCCACTACCGCTCACCTTTTTCTCCAGCGTCTCCGTACGGACTTCATATTCCGGTTTTTTGGAGATCGTTGGCGGTGTTATTGGTGGGAGCACCTCTTCCTCCGACTCAGATGGTAGCAATGAACAGCCTGACATCGTTGCAGCGAGTATTGCACCAAGTACAATAAGCGCTGTGCGTTTCCCCCTCTTCGGAACGGCACCTTTACGTGAGAAATCTGCCGTCCGCCATTTCATAAACATGGTCCGCAACCTCCAAAATTGTAGGATCGTGTGTAGTCATACATATCGTTACTTGTTCTACTTCAATGATATTGCGGAACACAGCCATAACCTGTGCACCCATTTTGGAATCCAGCTCCGCCGTTGGTTCATCCGCAAGCAGCAACCGAGGCCTGTGTGCAATCGCTTTAGCGATGGCCACCCGCTGCTGTTCCCCCCCGGACATCTCAAAAGGCCGGTGCTTGACACGTTTGCTCAGTCCAACTAGATCCAGACAGTGACCTACTCTGTCTTTCCATTCCGACCGCGGTACATCCGCCATACGGAGCGACAGCTCTACATTTTCCCAAGCAGATAATAAAGGCATGAGTGCATACGCTTGAAAAATAAATCCAATCTCTCTGCGCCGCAAAGCGGTTCGCCGTTGATCTCCCCAATCCTGAAGAGGCTGTCCGGAGAATAGAATCTCTCCACTAGAAGGCTGGTCAAGTCCGCCGAGCATGTTCAGCAATGTTGTTTTACCTGAGCCAGACCGTCCTTTCAGCATAACAAGCTGCTGCGGCTTTACTTCCATATCAATGCCTTTGAGCACATGAATGATACGACTGCCTGTCTGAAAGCTACGATGAACGTTGCGTACCTCCAACACGGGTCCATCATACGGAGGCAACAGTTCCTTTCTCGGCTTCGCTTTGGTCTTCTGCGGTTTTTCCTCTATGGCTATAGCCGTTGCTGACTCCTCCATAGCAGATACCTCATCTGACGTGAGCGCTTCCGCGCTTAGAGGCTCGGGCTCCGTTATGTACGAAGGTTCTTCCGATGTAGCCCTTTTCTCCAGCTTAGGTTGTTCCTGTTCGCGTTTATCACCCGATTGGCTCTTGGCAGTTCTTTTCCTTGAAAATAACTTTTTCATGCCAGCAATCACGCTCATCCTCTCTTGTTATGCCGCGCATTTCCTTCATGCGCCCTAAATCTAGAAATCTGTTCCATGCTACACTGAATTATAAACGACTGCTCTCCACTAAAAGTTACAAGCTTTTTACATCGTCAGTGTGAAAAAGTTAATATTTTGATGAACATAACAAAAAAGCACCCCAAGTTACGGGATGCCTCTTGATTATTCGATAGTTTTGCCGTCATTACGGGAATCATTACAATTTTGATACCGTTTGCTGAGCAACAGTTTATTGTTGATGGGATGATATTATTTACCAAATGAAGAAGGATCTTCACGCCACGATTGAAGCAGTGCAAAATCGCTCTCTTGAATGGTTCCTTGAGCCAACGCAACATCCATCAGCGCTGTATAATTGGACAGCGTTTGTAGAGGTATGCCGGCTTCCTCGAACGCTTTCACACCTTTATCCAGCTGATAGCTGAAAATCGCAAGAACTGCGAGTGGTGTCGCTCCTGCTACGCGTACAGCTTCTGCCGCTTTAATCGAACTTCCTCCGGTTGAAATCAAATCCTCGATCACGACTACTTTCTGTCCTTCGCTGATTAAACCTTCAATCAGATTTTCCTTGCCGTGACCTTTCGCTTTATCTCGAATATAGGCCATCGGCAGATTCAGCTTCTGAGCTACCCATGCAGCGTGTGGAATGCCCGCGGTCGCTGTACCTGCAATCACTTCAGCATCTGGATATTGATCACGAATGATTGCGGCAAAAGCTTCGGCAATATCGTTACGAATCTCAGGATAAGACATCGTCAGACGATTATCACAATAAATTGGTGATTTGATGCCGGATGTCCATGTGAATGGTTGCTGTGGACGCAGTGCCACCGCCTTTATTTTTAGCAACTGAGAAGCGATATGGTTTGGAATTTGGCTAAGTTCGATCATACGTTCAACATCTCCTTCAAAATGGTCTCTGCCGCTTCACGCGGGTTTGGTGCACCGGTAATGGGTCTGCCCACAACGATGTAATGACTGCCTCTGCTAATAGCTTCACCTGGTGTCAGGACACGTGTCTGGTCGCCAAGACCACTGCCTGCAGGACGAATACCGGGGGTTACCGTGCGAAAATTACTGCCACATGCTACCCGGATTGCTGGCACTTCGAGCGGAGAAGCCACCACACCATCCAGCCCGGCCTCCTGAGCCAGCCCGGCATAACGAACTACCGCTTGCTCTACACTCCCAGGGATACCGATCTCGTTATTCATCGTTTCCAGACTGGTGCTGGTCAATTGTGTCACAGCGATAATCTCAGGTCTTTTCAGCGAAGGATCTGCAGCAAGGGCAGCTTCCGCGCCTTCACGTGCTGCACGCATCATGCTGGCCCCACCCGCCGCATGTACATTAAACATGTCCACTCCAAGACGTGTGATGCTTTCGGCTCCGCCACGCACGGTGTTTGGAATATCATGCATTTTCACGTCAAGAAACACGGAGTACCCTCTCGCTTTCAATTCCCGAATAAAGTCCGGACCCGCTGCATAGAACAACTGCATGCCAACCTTGAGATAACAAGGAATACCCTCAAGAGCCTGTACCAGTTTCTGTGCCTCATCTGCCCCCGGATAATCGAGTGCAACCATCAGACGTCCAGCCATTTCATTGAAATTCGGGTGATTCATATCCCAGCGCCCCTTCCGCGTGCTCATTTTTTCCGTTTTTGCCCGATATAAAGGACATCCCGCCAGCCCGCAGGCTGACTGATGTCCTTCATCAAGTGACTATTCATTATACAAAGGCTGGCATAGCCTCCGAGGAGAAGTTGATCGTTTGTAGCATAATCAGCAACGCACGAATGGTATCCAGGGAAGTCATACATACCACACCATTCTCAACCGCTTCACGGCGGATACGGAATCCGTCACGTTGTGGCGTTTTACCTTTAGTCAAGGTATTGAACACAAAGTTCGCTTCACCACTGCGGATCATATCGAGAATGTTAGGTGAGCCTTCGCTCAATTTGTTCACAACGGTTACTGGAATGTTAGCCGCTTGAAGCGCAGCTGCCGTTCCGCCAGTTGCCATGATTTTGTATCCCAGTCTGTAGAAACCTTCGAGCAAAGGTACTGCTTCGTCCTTGTCTTTGTCTGCGACAGTGACCACAATGGCTCCAGTTGCTGGAATTTTCATTCCCGCACCGATCAGACCTTTGAACAGAGCTTTCGCATAGTTCGGGTCACGTCCCATAACCTCACCTGTTGATTTCATCTCAGGTCCGAGAGTCGGTTCAACACGGCGCAACTTCGCGAAGGAGAACACAGGTACTTTTACCGATACGTGATCCGCTTCCGGCCACAGACCATCTACATAACCCAGGTCTTTCAGTTTCACACCCAAGATCGCTTGTGTTGCCAGGTTCGCCATTGGAATGTTGGTTACTTTACTCAGGAAAGGAACCGTCCGGGAAGAACGCGGGTTAACCTCGATAACATAAACCTGACCCTCGTGGATAACAAACTGAATGTTAACCAGACCGATGGTTTTCAGTTCCTTGGCAATTTTGATCGTGATCTCTACAATTTTTTCTTTCAGATCTGCCGACAGATGCTGCGGTGGGTATACCGCAATCGAGTCACCGGAGTGTACCCCTGCGCGTTCGATATGCTCCATGATGCCTGGAACCAGTACCGTTTCACCGTCACAGATGGCGTCTACTTCCACCTCTTTACCCAGCATGTAACGGTCGATCAGAACCGGATGCTCTGGATTGATTTTTACCGCTTGCTCCATGTAAGTCAAGAGTTCCGCATCGGAGTATACAATCTCCATTGCACGACCGCCCAGGACATACGAAGGACGAACGAGTACAGGGTATCCAAGTGATTGAGCTGTTTCCACAGCATCGTCTACGGAAGTGACCGTTTTACCTTTTGGCTGTGCAATCTCCAGACGGGAGAGCAGGCGTTCGAACTTCTTACGATCCTCTGCTTCATCAATGCTTTCCAGATCCGTTCCGAGGATCGTTACTCCTGCATTGCGCAGCGGTGCTGCCAGGTTGATTGCCGTTTGCCCACCGAACTGCACGATAACGCCTACCGGTTGCTCTTGTTCAATGACGTTCATGACATCCTCGAAGAACAGCGGTTCGAAGTACAAGCGGTCAGAAGTGTTAAAGTCTGTGGATACAGTCTCCGGGTTATTATTGATAATAACCGCCTCGTATCCTGCTTTCTGCAAAGCCCATACTGCATGTACTGTGGAGTAGTCGAACTCAATACCTTGACCGATCCGGATCGGGCCGGAACCAAGCACCACCACTTTTTTCTTGTCCGAAGGCAACACTTCATTTTCTGTCTCATATGTCGAATAGTAATAAGGTGTTGTCGCTTCGAACTCAGCCGCACAGGTATCTACCATTTTGTAAACCGGACGAAGGTTCTCCTCTTCACGACGTGCTCTGACTTCTGCTTCAGTCGTCAATGTACCTCCAGGTTGACCTTCGGCACGCAATTCAGCGATAGCACGGTCCGTAAAACCAAGACGTTTCGCTTGATAGAGCGTTTCGGAAGTCAATTCGGATTCTGCGCGAACACGGTCTTCGAACTTAATGAGCCCTTCGATTTTATCCAGGAACCACCAGTCGATCTTGGTCAGATCCTGCAGTTGTTGCAGCGTATAACCTCTACGGAATGCTTCCGCGATCAGGAACATGCGCTCATCGTCTGCTTTCATCAGACGTTCGTTCAGCGTCGTTTCATCCAGTGTTTCTGCACCTTTCAGGTACAGACGGTGTACACCGATCTCCAGGGAACGAACCGCTTTGTGAATGGACTCTTCAAACGTACGTCCAATCGCCATCACTTCGCCTGTTGCTTTCATCTGTGTACCCAGTTTCCGGTTCGCCGATGTGAACTTGTCGAACGGCCAGCGTGGAATTTTACTTACGATATAGTCAAGTGTTGGCTCAAAGCAAGCGTACGTTTGACCTGTAACCGGGTTAATGATCTCATCCAGCGTATAACCCATTGCGATTTTGGCAGCCATTTTCGCAATCGGATAACCTGTTGCTTTGGAAGCCAGCGCCGATGAACGGCTTACACGCGGGTTAACCTCGATTACGTAATATTGGAAGCTGTGCGGATCGAGCGCGAACTGAACGTTACATCCTCCCTCAATATTCAGGGCACGGATGATTTTCAGGGAAGCGGAACGCAGCATTTGGTATTCACGGTCAGACAACGTTTGGCTTGGAGCCACAACGATACTGTCACCTGTATGAACGCCTACCGGGTCAAAGTTTTCCATGTTGCAAACTACGATGCAGTTATCGTTTTTGTCACGCATAACCTCGTACTCGACTTCTTTCATACCGGCGATGCTCTTCTCTACCAGACATTGACCAATCGGGCTGTAACGAATTCCGGCTGCTACGGTTTCGCGCAGTTCTTCTTCGTTTGCACAGATTCCGCCGCCTGTTCCGCCAAGGGTATAGGCCGGACGTACGATGATTGGATAACCGATCTCACCAGCAAATTCCAGCGATTCTTCCAGCGTTGTAACGATGACACTTTCTGGTACGGGTTGTTCTAGTTCGCGCATCAGATCACGGAACAGATCGCGGTCTTCCGCTTTCTCGATGGACGTCAGTTGTGTTCCGAGCAATTTCACGTTTTCACGTTCAAGCACACCCGCACGTGCGAGTTCAACAGCCATGTTCAGACCTGTTTGGCCGCCCAGTGTTGGCAACAAGCCGTCCGGACGTTCCTGACGAATGATTTGGGTTACAAAATCCAGCGTAATTGGCTCAATGTACACTTTGTCAGCCATATTGGTGTCCGTCATGATTGTTGCAGGGTTACTGTTAATGAGTACAACTTCCACGCCTTCTTCTTTCAGAGCCTGGCAAGCTTGCGTACCGGCATAGTCGAACTCGGCTGCTTGACCGATGACGATTGGACCGGAACCAATCACCAGGATTTTTTTGAGATCTTTGTTAATCGGCATGTTATTGCGCTCCTTTCACTGCGGCTGCCAATACGGCTTGACGCGGCTTTTGCGGGTTAGTGATCTTGTGCTCACGAATCATCTCGATGAAACGATCAAACAGGTAGCTGTTATCATAAGGTCCTGGCGCTGCCTCCGGGTGATATTGTACGGAGAAGGCAGGATATTTTTTATGTTTCAGACCTTCGATGGTCTTGTCATTATTGTTGATATGTGTAACTTCAAGATCTGTGCTCTTCACAGACTCTTCGTTTACCGTGTAACCGTGGTTTTGGGATGTGATGAAGCAACGTCCACTCTCCAGTTCTTTAACCGGGTGATTGCCTCCGCGGTGTCCAAACTTGAGTTTTTCCGTGTCTGCGCCTGCTGCCAGGGCGAACAACTGGTGACCCAGGCAGATACCGAAGATCGGATATTCACCGAGCAACTCGCTGATCATGTTCACGGCATGAGGTACGTCTTTCGGGTCCCCAGGGCCGTTGGACAATTGAATGCCATCCGGGTTCAGGCGACGAATCTCGTCAGCCGTTACGTCATGAGGCACGACAACAACATCACAGTTACGTTTGCTGAGTTCACGCAAAATCCCTGTTTTTGCGCCGTAGTCGACCAGAACGATACGTTCTGCTGTTCCCGGACTGTTGTACACATGCTCTGTAGACGTCATAGGCACCTGATTACGCAATTGCTCAATCGTAGTGTCCCCCATCATCTCCAGCAGTTCTTCGACAGGTTTCGATCCTGTTGTGAGAATTCCCTTCATTGTACCGTGGTGACGAATCCGGCGAGTCAACATCCGTGTATCAATCTCGCTGATCCCTACGATGCCGTATTCTTTCAGCAGATTATCCACGCTGTACTCTGCACGCCAGTTGCTCGGCGTTGGCTCATGGCGTCGTACCACGAAACCGTGCACGTAAGGACGAATCGACTCAAAGTCATCTCGGGTAATTCCGTAGTTACCGATCAATGGATACGTCATCGTTACGATCTGGCCACAGTATGAAGGATCTGAAAGTACCTCTTGATAGCCTGTAATTCCCGTATTAAAAACGACCTCTCCTGTCGTTTCACCTTCCGCACCAAATGCTTTTCCGGTGAACAGCGTGCCGTCTTCCAACAATAATCTTGCCTGTCCCTGCATCCCATTTCACTCCCTCTGTGTTTATCCAAGTTGAATTCTTGGAGTTGAACATAAGTGATGTACGTTAGCTGTAGCTTCATGGTCAGAAAACCCTGCGATCGCTGTTATCCCCGAATTACTTTAATTCCATTTTTCAAATGGAGTAATTCGTTGATAAAGGCGGGCGCTTCGCTTCTTCGGGTTCTTTCTGCCCACTCCGCAGTTACGTCCCGCGTCTATGTTCAAAAGCAGGATTCAACTTTTCTTTGTTGCGTCTATTTTGACTCAAGGCTTGACTTGCCTTGAGTTTGTTCATAAAAAGTGTTTACTGATCAAGCTTTTAGTTCGTTAAAAAATAGTTGTTATGAGTGCCATTGTATCTTTTTAACGATGTGTTACGTCAGCATGTTGCTGTTTTATTGCTCTAACGTGTTATTCCATACACTTTTCCCATCCACCCATGTTTGTACCGGCCAGCCTTTCAGCTTCCAGCCTGTGAACGGTGTGTTTCTGCCTTTTGTTGCGAACGTTGCCGGGTCAACAGCCTTTTCCTGATTCAGATCAATCATCGTCAGGTCGGCAGGTGCTCCTGCTTCCAGCTTGCCCGTATCCAGTCTGAATACGCGAGCCGGATCAGCCGTCATACGTTTTACCAGGAAGTCTAACGTCCATAATCCTGTTTCAACAAACTTCGTGTAGAGTAACGGGAAGGCCGTTTCGAATCCAACGATACCAAATGGCGCGAGCTCCATGCCTTTGGCTTTCTCTTCTTCGCTATGCGGTGCATGGTCAGTCACGATCATGTCGAGGGTTCCATCCTGCAAACCTTCGATACAAGCCTGCACATCACGTGGCGAGCGTAGCGGTGGGTTCATTTTCCAATTGGCATCCATGCCTGGGATGTCTTCATCGGATAGAACGAGGTGGTGCGGACATACCTCGGCAGTCACCTTGATGCCGATCGATTTCGCCAGACGAATCAGACGAACCGATTGTTCTGTACTGACATGGCACACATGGTAGTGTACCCCTGTTGCTTCTGCTAGCAGGATGTCGCGGCCTACGTGAATGGCTTCGGACTCGTTCGGGATGCCTTTGATGCCATGGCGTTTGGAGAATTCACCTTCAGTGACATACCCGCCAACTACCAGAGAATCATCCTCACAATGGGCAATCACGGGCATATCCATGCTGGCTGCGAGGCTCATAGCATCCTTCATCATTTGCGCATTCTGTACACCTACGCCGTCGTCCGTGAAGCCAATCGCACCCGCTTCTTTTAATGCGGCAAAGTCGGTCAATTCACGGCCTAGTTCGTTTTTGGTAATCGCCGCATAGGGCAACACTTTAACCAGATCTGCTTCCTTAGCTTTGTTCAGTACCAGTTCTACAACCTCAGGTGTGTCGGTTACCGGTCTTGTATTTGGCATGCAGGCAATGGTTGTAAACCCGCCTTGTGCAGCGGAGAGAGCTCCTGTTTCGATCGTCTCTTTATGTTCGAATCCAGGCTCGCGTAGATGCACGTGCATATCGATTAATCCAGGGATCACCAGCTTGCCTGATGCATCGGTTACCTGCTCTGCTGACTTCTCGGCGTTCCGTACGATTTCATCTTCCGGGCCAGCGATCGTTTTAATTTTACCTTCTTCTATAAGAATGGTTTTCCGTTCAAGTTCCCCTTGTTGATTCAAGACGTTTGCGTTTTTTATCACCTGTACCATAATTGCCCTCCGCTTCGGTTCTGTCCAGCAGGGTAGATCCGCTAGATGAATGTTTTATCGTCTACTCTCTCTTCATTGGTGTGCAAGAACATCGTCTCGCCAGCCTATGACTCTATGCTAGGCCCTGTTACAGCTTCATCGCACGTTCCATAACCGCCATGCGGATCGGAACTCCGTTTGCCATCTGTGGGAAAATTCGTGAAGCTTCGCTCTCTACAACCGCATCATCCACTTCAACGTTACGGTTCACAGGAGCAGGGTGCATAATAATCGTACTTGGCTTCAGGCGTGATGCCCGTTCTTCCGTCAATCCGTAGTGTTCGCGATAATCCTCAGCTGAAGTGATCAGGCCATGTTGATGACGTTCCAGTTGAACCCTGAGCATCATGACTACATCAGCATTCAGCGCTTCTTCAAGACCTACATAAGGTGCGTGCTCTGCAAGCTCTGGCGCCTGCATTGTTTGCGGTGCGCAGAAACGTACATCTGCACCAAACTTTTGCAGTGCCCACAAGTTAGAGCGTGCTACCCGGCTATGCATGATATCTCCGATGATTGAGACACGTAAACCTTTCAGCTCACCAAATGCCTTCCGCATCGTGTAGAGATCAAGGAGCGCCTGCGTCGGATGCTCATTATTACCATCTCCCGCATTCACTAGCGGCACACTGACCTTCTGAGCCAGTTGTTGCAAGACACCGGCCGGTTTCAAGCGAATGACCCCTGCATCGATCCCCATGGATTCAAGTGTTCGAACCGTGTCGTAGATCGACTCGCCCTTTTCTACACTTGACGCAGCTGCTGTGAAGTTCAACACTTGAGCTCCCAGTCGCTTCTCTGCCATTTCAAATGAAAATCGGGTGCGGGTACTGTTCTCGAAGAACATGTTCGCTACAAAGCGGGACTCAAGGACCGGAACGAGTTTTTCCTTCTGTGCTTCCCAGTGGGCTGCACGATTCAGAATCGACTCGATCTCGTCACGGCTAATGTCTTTTAATCCAAGCAAGCTTCGGTCTTTCAGCGCTGTCTGTGTAATCATCATGCCTGCTCCCCTCGGTTCTGTATGATTTTGACCTCATCCTGTCCGTCTGTCTCCATGAGTGCAACCTCGATCTCTTCTGATTTGGATGTCGGCACGTTTTTGCCAATAAAATCAGGTCTGATCGGTAGTTCCCGGTGTCCACGGTCTGCAAGTACTGCCAGCTGTATGTTCTGTGGTCTTCCACAGTCCATCAGCGCATCCATCGCAGCTCGTATTGTGCGTCCGGTATATAGCACATCATCGAACAAAATCACTTTTTTGTTATGAATGGAAAGTGATTCAGGTGTCATAATCAACAGTTCCTTGCGATTCGCCTGGTTATCATCCAGTCGGTCATCACGATAGAGGGTTACATCAAGTTCTCCCCAGGGAACTTTGGCGCCTTCAATCTCTTCGATCTTGGCGGCGATTCGTTCGGCCAGATACACTCCGCGGGTGCGGATTCCAACCAGCACGCAATCGTCGATGCCTTTGTTCTTCTCCAATATTTCATGGGCAATCCTTGTCAATGCGCGGCGAATCGCCGTTTCATCCATAATGACATGTGTCTCTGTGCTCATGCGTTCAGCCTCCTCAGGATTTTCCTTCGAAACCATGGCCCCGTGACGAGGAGAACAAAAAAGACTCCTTGCCGTGTTTATTGGCAAGGAGTCTCCGAACTTCAGACGTCGCTGAAGAAAGTTTACTCTCGGGATGCATCATTATATCTGCCGCAGCAAATAAATGATGAATCGTTCACGTTACCTTGCCAGTCTCACGGGACTGATTTAAAGGTGCTATTCATGTCGTGCATATGAGGAACCTCACAGAGTTCTATCTCAATATGCCCGTTTGTCTTCATGAATTATGACAGAAAGACAACCCTCTGTCAACACCTCACCTCGCAGGTGCAAATCCTCTGCTTCGTCTTATTAGAATCAGCATTTAGGCGACAAAACATCCATGTCACATCACATGTCATTCGTCATTTATAATTATACAACAAACCTGCATATTTATCCATAGACAATTACAACCTGTTTCTAATCCAAATAACACCACCTGTCCCCTATTTTCAAACACTTCTCCTGAATCTATGAAGTTGATGAATCAGTCTCCTTTCAATTGGGGAAGTTTATACACACGTTCATTTAATAAATCCGCCTTTTTTCCGATATACATATAGCTTAGGGAGTAACAACGTAAGGAAGGTGACCTTATCCCTCCACTGTTATAGCTCCCTTCATTATTTTGAAGGAGGACACCATGCGTCACATATGGCAAATTTACAAGACAGACTGGCTACATATTTTCAAAGTACCCACAGGTGTATTTCTGATCGTCGCAATCATATTACTGCCAGGTGTATACGACTGGGTAAATGTCAAATCCGTTTGGGACCCGTACAGTAATACACAAGGCATCAAAATCGCCGTAACTAGTGAAGACAAGGGTGCCACGGTTACGGGTACTGCCATTAATATTGGCGATGAGTTAATGTATAGTTTAAGTCACAACCACAAGCTGGGATGGACATTTGTGAATCAAGCCGAAGCTAACCGAGGTGTTCAGACCGGTGAGTATTATGCCAGCCTGCTCATTCCTGCTGATTTTTCATCACGGATCACGGGCATTGTGGATGGAAAACTGGATCGACCGGAAGTCATATACACAGTCAATGAAAAAGTCAATGCCATCGCTCCCAAAATAACCGGTTCGGGTGTATCCGCCATTACAACGCAGATTAATGAGAATTTTACTGAAGCCGTCAGTGAAGCAGTGCTTACCAAGCTGAAGGAAGCTGGCGTAGAGATTAATGCACAGTTGCCAACGCTACGCAAAATGGAAAGTGGCATCTTTTTGCTGGAGAAAAATCTGCCTGAAATCCAGACAGCTGGTCAGAAAGTGCTCGAAGTTGACCAAGCCATGCCGGAGATTGTAAAACAGGCTCAAAAAATTGTTGAATTAGAGAAAAGACTGCCTGAAATTAATGAAGCTGCTGGATATGTACTAAAAGTACAGCAATATTGGCCTCAGATTAAAGCGGCTGCTTCAGAGGTGGTAGCCTTACAAGATCGAATACCGGAAATAGAGCAAGCCGTCGCCCGCATTCAAGAGGTTGATGCCAACTTCGGACAAGTTTCTGGAGTAATTCAAACCGCCCTGGATAAGACCAATCAAGCTCTTGCTATCGTTTCTGATGCTGAGCAGGATTTGGATAAGGTGTCCGAAATTTCTGATAACGCAGTGCAGTTTGCTAATGGATTAAATCAATTTGCAAGTTCCAGTCAGGAAGCCTTCCAATCGATTACGCCAACGATTCGGCAAAATCTGATGTTCGTGCAGCAAATAACAAACGTAGCTGGCGATATGTTTGAACAATTAAAAGGAACCGATTGGAGTAAGTTGCCAAGCGCTGATGACATCGACCGTCTTACTTCTCGTCTAGGCACTGCAGTAAAAATCATGGATAGTATGTCTGATCTGTTAGGCAAAATCGATGCTCTATTGCCCTCTCATCCACTGGCAACAAGGATACAGCAATTACAAACGATATTCGAACAACTTCAGCAACAAATAAAACTGGCCGGAATCATCAGTACAGCCTTGCGCGAGAATACAATCCCTCCCGCAGATGTTGTTGCCCGATTAAATGAAATGAATAGAAACATTAACACCGGGATCGATCGCTTCCTAAGCACCTTTGATAGCCAGATTGTTCCTGCGCTTACGGATGCAACCGATCAGCTAAAGTCTGTTCTCTCTACGTCAGCTAATACGTTGCAAGCAGCAAAGGAGCGTCTTCCCGACATTGCAGCAATTCTCGCTACAGCGAAGGAGGGCATTCAATTTGGTCAAACGGAGCTGGAAAAAATTCAGGGTGATCTACCCGACATTCAGGCTAAGGTGCATGAGATTTCACAAACCGTTGGCACTAAGAGTGAATCCTTTATCCGTGCTTGGAATGTGGTGTCTTCCCTTATTCAACGTGATCTGCCCAAGCTGGAGGATAAATTAAATGCGGCTGCCGATTTTGTTCGTAATGATCTGCCTCAGGCTGAGAAGCAAATTAGCAAAGCGTCCAGCTTTGTGCAGCATCAACTGCCCGATGTGCAACAAGGAGTACATCGCGTAGCTACTCTTGTTCGTAAGGACTTGCCAGAGTTGGAAAGTGCAATCCGCAAGGCTGCCGAGAAATTAAGAGAAGTCGAGGGCAATAATCAATTTGCCGAGCTCGCCAAATTGTTGCGGGGGGATATTGAGGAGGAAAGTGCATTCCTCGCGAGTCCAGTACAGATTAAGGAACAACACCTGTACCCCATTCCGAATTACGGTTCAGCCATGTCACCATTCTATGCCGTATTATCACTATGGGTAGGTTCAACATTGTTAATATCCCTGTTGCGTGCGGAAGCAGAAAACCCGGAGGGCGCATACCGCGGATATGAACTGTATCTCGGTCGCCTAGCTACTTTCCTAACCGTTGGTTTATTGCAGGCGATATGCGTTACAGCGGGAGACATCTGGATTCTGGGAACGTATGTCGCAGATCAATGGTTGTTTATTGTATTTGCCATGCTAGTGAGTGCAGTGTTTGTCACGATCACATATACGCTTTTATCTGTATTCGGTAATATTGGCAAAGGCATCGCTATTATCTTCATGGTGTTTCAGTTCTCCAGTTCGGGTGGTACTTTCCCGATCAGCATGACTTCGCCCTTTTTTCAAGCGTTAAATCCGTTCATGCCGTTCACTTATGCTATCAGTCTGCTACGTGAAGCTGTCGGTGGTATTCTATGGTCAACAGCCATAAAGGACATCCTGTGGTTATGTCTGTTCATAGCGCTTAGTCTTATTCTTGCTCTCTTGTTAAAACGACCATTAAGCAGCTTAACGAAACGTTCTGCTGAAAATGCGAAAAAAACGAAAATCATTGCTTGATTTGTGTATTTAGCAGTACCTGAGTTTCGCAAAAAAGGCCTCTTGAACGTAAGTTCAAGAAGCCTTTTTCTTTTTGTATTACTACACAGGATATCATCATGTGCTGTGCCACGCTGTTCTTTCAATTCTTTCCCGATCTGCTCATCGCTGTGCTGAACGTTGCTGTTCCAGCTGTTCATAAGATTGTTTAATCGTCGACAGGGTTTCGAAATGACGATAGATGTTGTTGCCAACCGTGACGAGCAAGGATGCTACGAGCAGTCCAATCAGTACTTTTTTACCCAACCCGGAGCGCAGACTGCTGATAAACATACCACCAAGCAGATAAAAAGCAAACAAATAATGTCCGGCATACAGGTACATATCATACTGATACACAGCCAGCCCGAATCCTACAACAAGGTGAAGCAGGAAAGCAAATATAATGTACGGCATTAACGTCCACACACTACGCTCGCGTATACCACGAATGAAACCTGCTAGCGCAAGGAACAAAAGAAATATACCCGTAATTTGAACATAAAGCGGATTAGAGCGGGTAAGGTCTGTGACAAATGCGACCATACCCGGATCAAGCAAGTATACTTGGGGAGATAACATCGGATTGATGGTCAGCAATACCAACGCTTTATAATGTGCCGCCCACTGGAAAGGTGTCGCATAACTGGTGCCCCCATTTTGAATACCTAACAACCAGTTGCTTATCCAGCTTCGGCCGCCAAATGCAACATACTGAATGGCTGTTAACACCAGAATCATCAGTACGGCGAGTGACATAATGCCGATATATTTTTTCCAACCTGCCTTACTACGCCATGCCTGCATATTAAAGAAGACAGCTCCGGCAAACGGTACGATATTAGTCGAAGTTAATCCAAAGTTAATTGTCGCAAGTAGTGCATTCGGGACATAACGGACGTCCTGCTGTGCCCGCGAATACTGCAAGTACAGAACAGACAGAAGAATAACAAACTGCACATACGGATACGAGTCCGGGATAAAGGCCGTAAACATTAAATACGAGCTGAACCCAAACAGCAACGCGAACAACAACGGTGTATGTGTAGATTTCTTTTCATTTTGGCTAAGAAAAATAAAAACCAGAACAACTGAACCTGCATTCACAAGGGATTGTAAAATCAGAAAAAACCAATTGCCCCCCAGCAGCTTGGAAATAGCTCCGAGCGTAACCGCCAAATAAGATATTAAGGGGTGAATAACCGAAGAACTGTTATCTCCGTAATACATCGAAGGATCAAAATTAAACAGGTTAAGTGGAAATACCGCTGTATTAAACGGTGTATATTTTCCCAGCATCTCTGCGTTTTGACTGATATACATAATATAAGAACCATTCATCAAACCATAAAAAAGAGCAAAACCGGCGAACAAAACAAAAGCAGTCCAAGTCACTCTACGGTCATAAAATATGTAATCTAGAAATTTCATGCGTTCACATCCAATAGTTAATGATAAAGATTAGAAATATAAAATCCGGTCTAGAGTACCAGCAAGCATAGCCCGCCCATTATACAGATAACGCCGATCCATCTCATTGGTCCTACCGTCTCCTTAAAAGCCCACCTTGCAATAATAAGGGTCCAGACGTAGGTTAAAGCGTTCGCAGGCAACACCACGGTTAAAGGCAGAAACTTCAGTAACACAATGTTAAGCAGTGCACCCGTTCCATAAAAACCAAGTCCGATCAGCACATGTAGTCGTTTACGACTCGTTGCGTAAAATTTCAACCCAGCCCCGCCCATCGCTCCGCATAGGGTCATCACGATTAACACAGCAATCATCCAACTATCGATCCACACTGGTTAACGTCACCCCGATTCCCAGGAGCACAACAGCCGCAAGCTTTTGTACCGTAATTTCTTCACCAAGCAAGAAATATCCATAGATTAAAGCAAAAACATAACTGGCACACATGAGCGGATAGGCTACCGAGAGCTTTTCGCGCGCGAATGCCTTAATCATCAAAATGGCTCCCATGCCGTAACATAGAAAACCCACACCCATGTAGATCCACTCCGTCAATCCCCACTTCCAGAACAATTGCCCTGTCGCCGTCAGGAAAGCAGAAGCCAGCATCAACCATTTGCCGGTGTGACGTGAACCTATTTCCCCCACGTCAACGCCTCCATCTCAGGAACACGTTTATTTACAAAATACCGCTGACGCACAAGCTGCATGACGGGAAGATCAGATAAAGAATCGGAGTAGGAGCAGGATTGCTCATAATCAATTTCCATGTTTTTCTCGGCCAAATAAGCTTGAATCCGGCGTACCTTTTCTTCTCCCTTACAATTGGCACCTTCAATGATGCAGGTATAACCATTCTCATGTCGAACAAGTTCGGTTCCGATCACATGATCGACCCAAGGGAAATTTTTGAAATACTTCATATACGCATGCGGAGAAGCCGTTACGAGCAACACGTGATATCCAGCTTCCTTCCGATGTTGCATCTCTACACTCGCCTCCGTAAATATGGAAGTTCGGAGGTGGGTATCGAAAAAATGCTCCAGGTCTTTTTCAGACATACGTTTGATTTCTTGAAAATAGGAACGTTTAACTCGTTCAACCGTCATAATACCCGCTTTGAATAGGAAGGTATGAAATGCAATGACAGGCAGACGCCATACTTGCCAAGGATAACGTCGCACACTATAAAATACAAATTGAAACATGGAGTCACTGCGTATAATCGTTTTATCGATATCAAAGATCGCAACCTTCGTTCGTTTCACCCTGATCCCCCTCTATACTAAATCTCTCTATGATCATTCGAAAATGGCAAAAATCGTAATCACACTCACTACATACAAAATAACCGTAATCAGGATAGGCTTGTCCTCAAATAAAACCCGGTCCGGTGATCCGCCCTGATTTTTCATATGGATCAGATACAAATACCGGAACATGCCATAAATCACCAGTGGAATGGTCCACATCAGATGAATAGTGCGATCTGACGTAAAGGTGAACAGTGAATAACTGATGATGGTTGCTGTCGTGACGATCGTGTTGAACTGATCCAGTAACGTTATCGAGTAATTATCCAGCACTTTACGATGTGATCCTGTGTTGCCTTCGAGCAATGTAAGTTCATTTCTCCGTTTACCAATCGCAAGGAACAGCGATAACAACATCGTGCAAATCAGAAACCAAGGGGTGAACGGCACATGAATCAATACACCACCAGCAATTGCACGAAGCACAAAACCTGCCGCAATGGTCATCATATCCAGAATAACGAGATGTTTCAGTACAAAAGAATAAGATACGTTCAGTAGGAAATACACAATGCACAATACACCGAACAACGGATTCATCACAAAAGCAGCTCCCAAGGAAAACACAAGGAGAGCCATTCCGAATACTATTGCATGTGTAGGATTAACCTGCCCTGAAGCGATTGGACGGAATTGCTTAGTCGGATGTTGCCTATCCCGTTCCCGATCTACATAGTCGTTCAGTATATACACACATCCTGCAACAAGGCTAAATAACAGAAAGCCAATCACTGTTGAAACAATGGTCTCCGTTCGGATTTCCTCAAATGAAAATAACAATGCTGCAAATAACAGCAAATTTTTTGTCCACTGTTTAGGCCTTAGCAATTTAAATAAACCAGAAACGGTTCCAGCATTACCTACAGCAGAAGACGCGGTATCTTGCCGTGATGAAAACAATAGCAATAACTCCCTTCAACAACAATTCTAACGGATTAGTCTATACAAATAACGTAAAGACTTAATCATAAGTTGCTTGGTTATTTTTGTAAAGAGGATAAAGGATATATTTTGACATAAAAAAGAGACCGTTTCCGGTCTCTTTTTACTCTTTATAGTCTATATTAACGCATGTTTGAATTAAAATTCAAACTCTACGTCACTCAGACGACGTTTGATTTCAGCAATAACACGTTTCTCTTCTTCTTCGCCACTCGCAATGAATGTAACGGAGAAACGAACAAAGTTACCTGCATCATCCCAAGGCACGGATGAAATCAGCTTCTCACGAATCAGGAATTGGGAGAAGTCTTCTCCTGACTCGAAGCGACGTCCACCGACCACACCTTTTGGTGCTTCAACATAAAGGAAGAAAGAACCTTTTGGTTTCTCTGCTTGGAAGCCCAGCTCGTTGAGTGCTGCAACCAGCATATCGTGACGGCGGGAATACTTTTCTGCAATTTTCTCCGTAATTTCAGGATGATTCAATCCGTAAGCCGCTGCCTTCTGAATCGCGATGAATTGACCGGAATCGTTGTTGTCCTTCACATCACTGAATGCTTTGACAACGAGAGGATTACCGGCTACGAAGCCAATTCTCCAACCTGTCATGTTGTAAGATTTGGAGAGAGAGTGCAGTTCTACACCTACATCTTTGGCTCCTGGTACAGAAAGGAAACTGAAAGGCTTTTTGCCATCATACGTCAATGCTGCATATGGAGCATCGTGCACAACAACGACATTGTATTTTTTCGCCCATTCAACGACCTCTGTAAAGAACTCCACTGTTGCACTAGCACCAGTCGGGTTATTTGGATAGTTCAGATAAAGCAATTTTGCACGTTTAGCGATATCTTCAGGAATAGCTGTCAGATCAGGCAAGAAGTTGTTCTCTTTGGTCAATTGAATATTGAATACTTCTCCACCCAAATATTTCGTGTGTGTGCCCATTACAGGATAACCAGGCACAGTCATAATCGTTACATCACCTGGATTAATGAAGCAAGAAGGTAACATTGCCAAAGCCGGTTTGGAACCGATGGAATGTACGATTTCTGTATCCGCATCAATACCATCCACGTTAAATACGTTTTTCAGGTAAGCAGCTGCGGCTGTTTTGAATTCAGGAATACCATTATCGGCGTACCCGCGGTTCTCTGGTTTAGCCGCTTCTGCAGCAAGTGCAGCAACGATGCCTGCGTCAGCCATCTCGTCGGGTTCACCAACCCCAAGGTCAATCAGTTCGACATCGGGAAAGTCTTTTTTGGCCGAAGCTTTCGCACGTTTGATTTTTTCGAATTTATAGATGTTCGTGTCTTTACCATAGTTGGAGCCGCCGATACGGTCGGCAAAATTAGTTTGGATATACGTTTCCTGATATTTATCGATACTCATAATGTGTTCATCTCCTCATTTTGACGCAAATTTCTCATGTTTTAATATGAAGCATTTGAGCATTCAACACCATGGACAAAATATCCGAACATTTGTACTTTCTTCAAAGGTCAGCGGCTTCTCAGCGAAGCGAGTACATCTTCCATATCCTGCGGAATCGGTGCACTGAATTCCATGTATTCTCCTGTGGAAGGATGCACAAAACCAAGTGTTGCCGCATGCAGAGCCTGTCCATTCATTTTGATACCTTTGTTCCGCCCGTACGTCGGATCACCAACAAGAGGATGACCGATAAATTTCATATGCACCCGGATCTGATGGGTACGCCCTGTTTCGAGCTTTAACTCGAGCAAGGTATAATCGTTGATGCGCTCCGTCACTGTAAAATGAGTCACTGCATGTTTGCTGTTACGTTCGGTGACTGTGTACATTTTACGATCATTCGTGTCCCTTCCGATCGGTGCATCGATGGTACCTTGATCATGACTGAGATGCCCATGAACGAGTGCAATATAACGCCTGTTCACACTGTGCTCCTTCAACTGGGCAGCTAGTGAAGCATGCGCCCGGTCGTTTTTGGCCGCCATAATCAAGCCTGACGTATCCTTGTCAATCCGATGTACGATCCCTGGACGCAGTTCTCCGTTAATACCGGAAAGATCCTTGCAATGGTACATTAGAGCGTTCACAAGTGTTCCTGATGTATGTCCCGGTGCAGGATGTACGACCAGTCCACGTTGTTTGTTAATGACAATCAGATCACTGTCTTCATAAACCACTTCAAGCGGGATATCTTCCGCAATAATCTCCACCGCAGCAGGCTCGGGAATCTGTAATACGATCTGATCTCCTTCTGACAGCTTCGCATTGGACTTCACCAGAGTACCATTGACTGTAACTGCCCCATCTGCAATCCATAGTTGCACTTGCGAGCGAGACACGTTATCTACAGCATCTGTAATATATTTATCCACACGTTCCTTCTTATGTTCAGCGGCAACGATCCATTCCATACGTTCCTCGCCATTAAATTGCTCATCGTTATTGCGTTGTTCCTCATTCAAATTACTCATGATGCTCATTCCCTTCAATCTTCGCGGCCGCTTTTTCACGACGTCCTTCCAATAATGTCTCCACAATAATCAAAGCTACCCCGATACAGATGGCCGAGTCAGCAATGTTGAAAATCGGAAACGTGTAACTCCCAAAATTAAGCTGCACAAAGTCTACAACTTCCCCCGTCAACGCACGGTCAAGGAAGTTACCAATCGCTCCTCCAAGCACTAGGCTAAGCGCTACTGGTAGCAATTTGTGCGGGGTATCTTTTACTTTTTGCAAATACCAAATCAAGGCGACAACCACAATAATGGTCACCACAATAAAGAACCAGCGTTGATCCTGCAGGATACCAAACGCTGCACCTGAATTTCGATGGGAAGTGATGACAAAAAAATTACCAATGACCGGAATTTCTTCTCTAAGCTCCATCCGGGTAGCAATCAGATACTTTGTTCCCTGATCCACTAGAAATACGATAAAAGCAAGGATATAATACACCACGTTTGTTGTCACTCCGTTCTTGTCTTTTCCAGCGATACCAAGCATTCGCCAGACTTATTTATTGTAGCACAGCTATTCAGAGATCGTCCATGACGTGGCAACCTTGCGAAGCAATATTGGCTTAGGCGGATTGGAAAAACCGATAACATTTGCCTTCTGTAATCCTGCTCCAAAAGGCACATCCTAGAATGGAGAAAAAACCGGATTCCAAATGGAATAGAAAGGGGAAAGCCATGTCACATTTTACAACCGAGCAAATGCAATCATTGCGTTCCCAGCTATTGTCAGATAAACGGGATATCGAACACCGGTTGTCAGAGAACGAACACTACGGCCTTGGAGACTCATTAAAACTACAAACAGGTGAACTGTCACCGATTGATAATCATCCTGGTGATCTTGCCACAGAGGTATATGAACGAGAAAAAGACATCTCCTTGCTGGAGCATGATGAATTTCAACTCGAACGTATTGATTCCGCCTTGCACTCGATTGAAGAAGGTCATTACGGTACATGCGCTGTCTGCCAGCAACCGATCCCTTATGAGCGTATGGAGGCCGTTCCATACACAAAGTACTGTAAAAAGCATCAACCGGAAACCATCGTTTCCGAGAATCGGCCTGTGGAAGAAGAGTTCCTCGCCCCATCATTTGGACGTACCAGTCTGGACGAGCGGGATGATCAGAATGGTTTTGACGGCGAAGACGCTTGGCAGATCGTGGAGAGTTGGGGCAACTCGAATTCCCCGGCAATGGCGGAAAACGGTAATATCGACAGCTATGATGTGATGGCTATTGAAGCTACGGAAGAGCTGGACGGCTTTGTGGAGGCTTACGAAAGCTTTGTCGCAACGGATATTTACGGTCACGATGTTTCGATTGTACGTAATCGTCAGTACCGACAATACCTGGAGAAGGGTGAGGGCTTAGGATTACTTGAACCCGACTCAGATGATGATGACACGTATTGAGTTTACAGGTGAGCCATCTACAGGCCTTATTTTTCAATACGTGTTCATATCAAGCTGCCTTTGTACGATTCGTACAATATCAGCAATATAATCTCCGACGATAGGGAGGTTTAATGCACCAAGAACCTGTAACACATAGATAATGGTGGCCGCGAAAAAAGTAAATCCGATGGCAATTCCTACACCTCTGGCTGCACCGGACAAGAGATTCAGCCCAATTAGCTTCCACGGCCGATTTAGCAATTCCGTATATTGGGCAATACGTGAACGCTCCAGCTCACTCGCAAGACGGTTGGTTAACGTATGTAATTCTTCAATTTTATCATGCGGTGTGTCCACCTTAGCTATTTCCGCTGTTTCTGTTGCACTGGACTCAGCTGACTTATCCTGTTTGCTCATGTTTCGCTCCAATCCTTGCATCAATATAGATCAAACGAACTGTTACTTTTTTAAAAAGAACTGCACAATTTAATCATTGCCCGATCTGTGGAAAAACAAACAAAAACAAATGAGCCCAGCTTCAGGAATTGCCCCTTAGCTGTGGCTCATTTATTTTAATCTTACTTATTCTTGTTCACTACGCTTCAATAAAGATTCCGATGCCTTTGCCTCCGGCTTCTACTTGCTCCATGCCATCCACCTTACCAAATGTCACGTCAGTCACCAGTACATTTTCACGCAGAACATCGTCAAATGCTTCAATAGCTGCTTGAAGATCGGCATCCACATCCAGCGTCAGGCGCACTCTTTTCTCGATTGGCAGATCCAGACGTTTACGAGTATCCTGTACCGCACGAACCACTTCACGAACCCAGCCTTCTTGCTCCAGCGCCGTTGTGATCTCTGTGTTGAGGGCTACCGTCAAACCATAACCGGATGCAGAAGCAAAGCCCGATTTAGCCTGTTTCTCAACCAGCAACTCCTCATCCGTCACCTGTAGTTCCTCGCCTTCCGGAGAAACGACGTTAAATGCACCTTCCGCTACCACTTTACGGGTCTCATCTGCCGTCATGCCTTTGAACAAGTTTTGCAGGAAACCTACGTTTTTGCCGTATTTTTTACCCGCGACTTTAAGGTTCAGCTTGAGTGTAAAATCAACAAACTCGGCATCGTTATGCTCTGTACGAATTCCTTTGACGTTGATCTCTTCCTTGATGATCTCTTCATAACTTGCCAGATCAAAGCCTTTGTCAAGGGATACGATCAACTCGGACAATGGCTGACGCGTTTTGATACCAGTCTCGTTACGAACGTTACGAGCAAGCTCAACAACGCGGCGAGCTGTTTCCATATCTTGCTCCAAAGCCGCATCGATTAATGCTTCATTCGCTACAGGATAGTCATCCATATGCACACTTTCGCCCGTTGTCAGGTTGAGGTAAATATCCTCAGCCAGCATTGGAGTGAATGGCGCAACCAGCTTCGCTGTAGTCACGAGCACTTCGGTAAGGGTACGATACGCATCCAGTTTATCCTCTGTCAAACCACTTCCCCAGAAGCGATCACGGGAACGGCGGATATACCAGTTACTGAGCTCATCTACAAAGGCTTCGATCGCTTTGGAAGAGTTCAGGTAGTCGTTCACGGACAATGCTTTTTCTACCACAAGGATCAGGCTGTTCAATCTGGACAGAATCCAGCGATCTAATTTGTGAGCAGACACTTGGAATGGATGCTCCTGTGGATCGAATCCATCGATCGTTGCGTACAGCGTCAGGAATGCATGAGTGTTCACCAGCGTATCCACCATTTTGGACTTCGCTTCTCCTACGATGCCTTTGGAGAAACGTTTGCTGTTCCACGGTGCACTGTCAGACAACAACGCCCAGCGGAATGCGTCCGTACCGTACTCCTCGATAACTTCCCAAGGATCGATAACATTACCTTTGGATTTGGACATCTTTTGGCCATTTTCGTCCAGTACGTGTCCTGTTGCCATAACAGCTTTATAAGGCGCTTTGCCTGTCAAAAGTGTAGATACCGCGAGCAGGCTGTAGAACCAGCCGCGCGTTTGGTCAATCCCTTCACAGATCATATCTGCAGGATATTGCTGCTCAAACACTTCTTTATTTTCAAAAGGATAATGTTGCTGCGCAAACGGCATGGAGCCGCTGTCGAACCATACATCGATGACTTCAGGTGTACGCTTCATTTCGTATTTGCCGCAAGAGCTGAGCACCTTCACTTCATCTACATACGGCTTATGCAACTCGAGGTTTTCCGGCACATCGCCTACCGCACGCGCACGTAACTCAGCAATGCTATGAGGAGCAAACTGTTCGCCTGTCTCTTCACACACCCAGATGTTAAGCGGTGTTCCCCAGTAACGGTCACGGCTGATATTCCAGTCCACGAGATCCTCAAGGAACTTCCCAAATCGTCCTTCACGCACATGACCCGGATACCATTCCACTTCACTATTGTTTGCAATCAACTGATCCTTGATTGCTGTTGTTTGGATAAACCAGCTGTCCATAGCATAGTAGAGAAGTGGAGTATCACACCGCCAGCAGAACGGGTAGCTGTGCTCATATTTCTCTTTGCTGAACAGACGGCCATGCTCAGACAAGTATCTCACAATGTCGATGTCGCAGTCCTTCACGAAACGACCTGCAAAATCAGTAACTTGTGCTACAAACTTGCCTTCCAGGTCAACCATGTTCACAAAACTGATGCCATTCTCACGGCAGACACGGTAGTCATCTTCACCATGTGCAGGAGCCATGTGAACAATACCCGTACCACTTGCGTCTGTAACAAATCCTGCCCCCAGAATGATGTTGGTTTTCTCGGCCTCTACGTAGTTAAATGGCGGGCTGTACGTTTTACCTACCAAGTCTGCACCTTTCAGTGCACCAATGATCTCATAATCGCCTTTGCTATCTTTCATAACTTTCTCCACCAAGTTCGTCGCCATGATATACACTTCATCATTTTGACGTACACGAGAGTAGTCCATTGCCGGGTTTACAGCAAGTGCAACGTGAGAAGGCAATGTCCAAGGGGTCGTCGTCCAGGCCAATACGAATTCGCCACTGTCATCCAGCTTGAATTTTGCCGTCGCACTCAAATCTTTAACGTCCTTGTATCCTTGTGCAACTTCATGCGAACTCAATGTTGTTTGGCAAGAAGGGCAGTATGGACTTACGCGGTGACCGCGGTACAACAAACCTTTCTCATGGATCGTCGCTAGGATGTTCCACACACTTTCGATGTAGTTGTTGTCGAGAGTGATGTACGGATTGTTCATATCCGTCCAGTATCCGATCCCTTCCGTCAAATCACGCCATTGCTGCTCGTATTCAAAAACACTTGCTTTACATTCGTTGATAAATTTCTCCACGCCATAATCTTCGATTTCCCACTTGTGGGAGATACCCAATTTTTTCTGAACTCCAAGCTCTACAGGTAAGCCGTGTGTATCCCATCCCGCTTTACGCACAACGCGGTAACCCTTCATCGTATTGTAACGTCCAACAAAGTCTTTAATTACACGACCAAGCACGTGACCGATATGTGGTTTACCATTGGCTGTAGGTGGGCCTTCATAAAATACGAAGTTCGGCTTGCCCTCCCGGTTCTCAATGGAGCGTTTAAACGTATTCTCCGTTTTCCATTTATCTAACACACGCAGTTCTCTTGCACGTGCTTTTTCTTTGACATCAACTCGTTGCATGCTGTTCGACTTCCTTTCTGTTGTTAAGATGAATCGATTGTAAAACATTAAACATACACCATCGTAGCTCATAGATTCCGCTCACCGTTTTAGAACACAAAAAAACCTCATCCCTGGAAAGGGACGAGGTTCATCTCGCGTTACCACCCTAATTCTGTTCATCACAAACCACATTCAGGTTACCCCGAGTATGCTCTGTCATCAACAGCGCTTAAGCCCCGCTAAACTACTGCAGGGTACCGTTATAACGTACGGCTTACGGTTCAGCTTACACACGGCAATGCATTCACCGCTTCAGCGTCACTTCTCCGGGAGGATATTCGGCTATAACTCATCCGTTGGTTTGCACCAGACACCAACTCTCTGAGGGATGAGATCATAACGTACTGAGCCCGTCATGGAATCACTATTCAATATGAATATAGTTATAGCTTCTTTACCCGCAAAAGTCAACCGGGCAGCAGACTAATAAATCTCTTTCATCTCCCGCTCACGGTCACGCACTTCCTGCTCACGGCTCTCCAGTGCTTCCCAGCCATCCTGTGTCAGCAATTCAAGCTGAGCTTCAACGAGCGTACGGAAACGCGCACGATAGATGGATGCCTGCTTCTTCAGTTCTTCCACTTCCAAAGCAATCTTACGGGACTTGCCAAGCGCTTCGTTAACGATTCGGTCTGCATTTTTCTCTGCTTCCTTCACAATTAACTGAGCTTCCTTCTTTGCGTTATTCTTCACATCGTCAGCAGCTTCCTGCGCAATGATGATCGTTTTGCTAAGAGTCTCCTCGATGGTAGCAAAATGATCCAGCTTCTCCTGAACGGACAGCAACTGATTGCTCAGCTCCTTGTTCTCGCGAATGACGCCTTCGTAATCTTTGATGACTTGATCCAGGAATTCATTGACTTCATCCTCGTCATACCCACGCAAGCGTCGGGAGAATTCCTTGTTATGTATGTCCAGCGGCGTTAATGGCATGCTGTCCACCTCCTGTAAAAATTCCTTCTCACTATAGAGAAGGTTTGCAGCATATGGGTTCCACCCAAGGGGCCGTAAGAAAGAAACCTGAACTGGTAACTTTTTACGGAATAGCAGAATCTGCTCTCACGATCTGCAGAGATCCACATCTTGTACTTTAATGTATATCGGAAACACCGGATATTTTTTTACCTTTACGTTTAACATTTCGACAAGAATTCGGATTATCCTGCAATAACATCAAGCAAATTTACCGATCTTTACCCGGCAACGTCCCTTTTTGGTCATTCCTTCCTGTTCAAGCACCTTAAAACGACCAAATCCTTGAATGGATACCACATCTCCTGCCTTAAGCGGCTTTGAGGGGTCTTCCACCACTTTCCAGTTCACTTTACAGCGTCCTGCTTTAATTGGAATCAGTATTTTGCTACGGCTTAATCGGTGCACATCTGCACAGATACCATCCAGTCGCATCGAGGCAACGGTAATATCTATAGTGTCCAATTTCGTCGCAGACCATTTCATCTGATTCAATGGCAGTAGTTCTGTAAATACGTGCAACCGATGCACCTGATTCAATTGAAGCGATAAAAAAGCGCCGGTCTCTGCTGCCACTACAGTATGGCAGCCATCCTCCAGCACTTGAATATCTCCAATCTTGCCTCGTTTCATCCCGAGACCGAGCAGGGAACCCATATAGTCCCCATGCTCCAGTTCCGAGATTTTCTGATCGTCAGACGTAATGCTGAGGACCTGCATCCCCATATCTTCTTCATCCAGATAACGATAATCAGGAGCAATCAATGCACGCTTACGTTCAGCAGCTTCATATCCGCCATCGAAACGAACCTGAACGTCTTGGCTACGATTGACCAAGGATTGCAGAATAAACACCTGTCTTG
This sequence comes from Paenibacillus sp. NN59, assembly GCF_057597225.1. Classification (NCBI taxonomy): domain Bacteria; kingdom Bacillati; phylum Bacillota; class Bacilli; order Caryophanales; family Paenibacillaceae; genus Paenibacillus; species Paenibacillus sp. NN59. The sequence continues at coordinate 4,496,794 of NZ_CP199678.1, forward strand.
GATCAAGGAAATCGGTGAGCTTCATATCATGAACCTTGCTCGCCCGTTCAACCCAATCGTTGGCTTTATCTACAAAGTCCCGCTCATCATGGCTAAAATGTTCGTACATATCACCGCTCATCTATGTCACCCTAACTTAAAATGTCAAATACTGAACTATAGAGAGTAACCCAACCAGCGCCAGTCGAAGAACAAGCAACGCGACGATCGGGGAAATATCCAGCACACCGAACAGAGGCGGAATAAACCGGCGGAAAGGACTTAAGTAAGGCTCTACAAATTTGCCTAACAATTCACCGATGAAGCTCTCCCGTGCATTGGGAAGCCATGACATCAATATGTAGACAATAACCATGTAAAAATAAATCTGGTATAGCGTACCCAATATACCTTCAATCATCTGATACAAAAAAGGCTCACCTCATTCTGTTATAATCTTGCTCGCTGTCAGCCAGTATCTCCGTAATGGTTCCCTGAATTTCAACCGTATCTGGCGTACAGAGAAAAATGTTGCCGCCAATTTTAGATATACCGCCGCCTAATGCATATACCGTACCGCTTAGAAAATCAATAACACGTAAAGCCTGATCCTGACGGATTCGTTGCAGATTCACAACAACGGTACGATGCGACCGCAGATGGTCGGCAATCTCTTGTGCTTCGTCATAAGAACGAGGCTCATAAAGGACAACTTTTACATTTTTCTGGGAATGAATGCTAACCACATTATTACCCCTTTGGTTTCTACGTTTATCAAGTGCAGAGGTTTCATTTTCCTGCTGTTCAGGTTCGTGTTCTTCCTGTGCAGCAAGACGCTCCCGCTCTACAATCTCTTCCTCTTCCTGAAGTCCCAGGAAATTCATAAACTTATTCATTACGCCCATCGTGTTCCCTCCTCTTTTCCTACGAGAATTGATCCAAGCCGCACCCAGGTTGCTCCTTCTTCAATGGCCACTTCGAAATCGTTGGACATGCCCATAGACAACTCGGTAATGGGCTCAGCTGTCAATGCTTGTCCATTCAAATCATCTCTCAGCTCACGCAAACCTCGAAATACAGGACGCGTCAACTCTGGATCTTCCTCATGAGGCGCCATTGTCATCAGACCAATGACCTTAAGGTTGTTGAACGATTGAATATCCTTCAGAAAAGAACTTGCCTGTTCAGGTTGCAGACCATACTTGCTCTCTTCACCTGAAATGTTCACCTGCATAAACGCGTTCACCTTAATTCCAAGTGAAGCAGCTTTTTTATCCAGCTCTTTGGCAAGTGACAATCGATCCAGTGAATGGATGTACGCAAACTTGCCGATGACGTCTTTCACCTTGTTCGTCTGCAAATGACCAATAAAATGCCACGTGCCTTTCTGACCAAAGGCTTCCCATTTCGCCTGTGCATCCTGCCAGCGATTTTCTCCAATATGCTCAAGACCATGATCCAGCACAGCACCCGTCGTTTGCAATGAGACATATTTCGTGACCGCAATCACATTCACATCCTCAAAAGGGCGGTTACTGCGCTTACACGCATCTTCAATCTTCTGATTCACTTGTTGTATACGCTCCTCCAATGACACAGAGGGTCACCTCTCTTCCAGCCCAATCCAGCTTGCCATTCTCCCCGTTACCCCATTTTCCTTACGATAGGAAAAAAATAGTTCGGGATGACAACTTGTACACCATGTTGTACATTCGATATGATCCGGCAATATTCCTGCTTTCATCATAATGTGTCGATTACATTCTTTCAAGTTTAACATCGTTTTTCCGTTCGCAACAGGTGTATATATGCGCTTTGAAGCAGAATACTTGTATTCATCATTACCCTGAGGTTCATCCAGCCAAACCCGAACATGCCGCATAACAGCCTCATCCACTTCATAACAGCAATCCCCAATGGAGGGACCAATAGCCACACGAATGTCCTCTCTCCGGCTTCCATACTCCCGCTCCATCGTTTCCACCATAGAGACGGCAATACCCGCCACAGTCCCTTTCCATCCTGCATGAGCAAGACCTACAGCCTGATTCACCGGATCATAGAAATATAAGGGAACGCAGTCAGCATAAAACGAAGTCAGCAGTACACCAGGCACATTGGTAACCAGTCCGTCCGTATCCTGCAATGCCGATTGACGATCCAGCAGTCCTCTGCCTTTGTCTTTAGCTGTAATGACAGCCACCGCTTTACCATGCACCTGTTCTCCACAAGTCCATGCCTCCAGCGGAAAAGCAAGCTTCTCCGTCAGAAGACGGCGATTACGGAGCACTGCCTCCGCATCATCTCCAACGTGATACGCACAATTAAGGGTAGCGTACGGTTCTTGACCAACGCCGCCATGTCTGGTTGTAAATCCCGCCGTTAACCGCTCAAACAACCGTTTCCAAGGTTCAATATATAATAACAGCGGATCTTGATCACCATGATACGTTTTCTCTTCTATATCCTTCATGACATTTTTGTTCAATACAAAGGGTTCCATTCTTCATCACCTCACAACTTCCAGTTTACCAAATGCGGGTGCATTCTGTCTCATTTATATCGTTCTCCGTTGACTCCGATCCAGCCGTTCCAATCGTTCGGTACGCTCCGTGCGGCCCTGTTGCTGCTCATCATATAATCTTGCTTCTCGCTCACGCTCATCATAAGCTTGTTCTTTCACCTCATCCATTTTAACCAAAATGACATCCGAGCCGATCTTAACGATATTTCTCCAAGGTATAATCAGATCTGTCCCTCCTCCAAACAACCCCATAAAACGGCTATATCCTGGAACAACAATGGCTTCGATTCGCCCCTGTTTAAGATCCAGTTCCAGGTCACTGATCTGGCCAAGACGTTTGCCATCCGTAATATTTATGACATCCTTTGTTTGAAAATCGGAGATTTTCATACCTCGTGACGTTGCCTCATTCGTGTTCACTCTCATTCTACCCGCCCCCTGTTTACAGCTCATCTGTCCGTTCAGCATGCCTCTATACCAATATATGTTCTGTAGGCGAAAAATGTCCTGTTTTTCGCTTGTTTGTTACAACAGCCAACTCGGGCAAGATTACACTGGACTAGGGGGCTTCCCTTCCTTTTGCGCAAAAAAGACGATCAATGGAATGATTCTCCGACTGATCGCCTTTCTTGTCTAATGTCATCCTACGACTTTACATGTTTCTGCATCTGCTGTATAGCTGATTTCTCCAGACGTGAAACCTGAGCCTGAGATATCCCGATTTCATCTGCAACTTCCATCTGGGTTTTCCCTTCGAAAAAGCGCATCGACAAAATCATCTTTTCCCGTTGACCGAGACGGTGCATCGCTTCCCGCAATGCAATCTCCTCAATCCAGGACACATCCTTGTTTTTGTCATCACTGATCTGATCCATCACGTAGATCGGGTCTCCCCCATCGTGATAAATCGGCTCAAACAGCGATACCGGATCTTGAATGGCATCCAGTGCAAAAACAACATCTTCCTTCGGCACATTCAGTGCCTCCGAAATTTCAAATATCGTCGGTTCGCGTGAATTTTTATTCGTCAAGCTGTCACGAACCTGAAGCGCCTTATAGGCAATATCCCGTAGGGAACGGGATACCCGAATCGGATTATTGTCACGCAGATACCTGCGAATCTCACCGATAATCATCGGTACTGCATAGGTCGAAAATTTGACATTCTGGGATAAATCAAAATTATCAATGGCTTTCATCAGGCCGATACATCCAACCTGGAACAGATCATCGACAAACTCCCCCCGATTGTTAAAACGCTGAATGACACTGAGTACCAGACGCAGATTGCCATTCACCAATTTCTCTCTTGCTGAGCGATCATGGTGCTGCTGAAGGGAATGAAATAATTCCCGCATTTCAATATTGGTGAGAACAGGCAACTTTGCGGTGTCCACGCCACAAATCTCGACTTTGTTTCGGGTCATCGTGATTTACCTCCCAAGGAGAAACATTAATGTACATTATCTCCGGGGCAGGCTTTTTTATTCGTCGTTGGAACCCTTGCCAGTAATACCCATTCTTCTTTCCCCACTGGATCAGACCATTTTGTTGAACTCTTTTCGCAGCCTCTTAATGATTCTTTTTTCAAGTCTGGAGATATAGGATTGGGAGATTCCAAGCAGATCTGCCACATCTTTCTGCGTCTTTTCCTCACCATCCGTCAAGCCAAAACGAAGCTCCATAATCATTCGCTCGCGATCGGTCAGTTTTTCCAGCGCCTTATGCAGTAACTTTCGATCTACTTGTTCCTCAATATTTCGATAGATTGTATCGTTTTCTGTACCAAGTACATCGGATAATAAAAGCTCATTTCCATCCCAGTCAATGTTCAGTGGTTCATCAAAAGAAACTTCAGTACGAATTTTACTGTTACGCCGCAGATACATCAAAATTTCATTTTCGATACAGCGCGAAGCGTAAGTTGCGAGCTTTATCTTCTTTTCCGGATCGAATGTATTTACAGCTTTGATTAGTCCAATTGCACCTATAGATACCAGATCCTCGATGTTAATACCTGTGTTCTCGAACTTACGTGCAATGTATACCACCAAACGCAGGTTACGCTCAATTAACATGGCTCGGATCGCTGAATCCCCTGAAGATAATTTCTGTAGCAAGTACTCCTCTTCTTCCCGTGTCAATGGAGGTGGAAGTGCCTCACTTCCACCAATGTAATAGATCTCTTCACTTTTCAGCCCAAACAGGAATAACAGACGATAATATTGTAGCTGGGCAACCAATTTCCATTTCACAAGCATGTAGGTTCCTCCTATACCACATTCAGCGGCTTTTCTGTGGGTTCTGCGGATTGAGCCTTAGACTGCGCAGAAGCAGCTTCTTGCACCAGTTCAGGATGAATCACGGCCTGATATTTCCCATCCGAGGACAAAACGCCCCCATCCAGTCCAATCAGAACTTTTGTCGTCACATAATCTGTTCCGTCCATTGTCACCTTAACCCGATCGGGCTTGACCGCCATCATAAATGCTGTTCCTTTATTAATCCCCCGATAAGGAACCAATCGCAGACGATCCTGCCAGCGAAAATGTTTCTGATCTAGTTCCATGATGAGATTTTCCGGTGATTCGTGTTTCAGTCTACTGTTCCATGAATCAGGCAGCATCGTTTGCCACAATGAAACCTCCATAACCATCACCGGCATCCGTGATAAAGGGTCTGTGAGCTGATTCCCTGTATCCAAAAGGCCTGTACAAGACACAACAACCTCATCGATGCAAACCTCGACTTGACCAAGGTAAGTGGTCATGCGATCTGATTTACGTTTGGCTCCTTGCACAATTTTGAATAAAATGAGCACCGCGAAGAATACAATGAAAGTGAACCAGAATGCAATCTTCAGATCAAACGACATACCCCCAGATGCTGTGAACCAGATGCCATTGAACAGTTCTCCTGAATTCTGAAGCATATAATGCACACCCAGGATGCCTCCAGCCGCAACAAAATTAATAACGTAAAATGTACCCAGCGTCCTCAGAAAAGCTTGCAGTCCCTTATATCCAAACGCGATACTCAACATCACAAGAGAAAAACCAAACTTGATCAAAAACGTGAACAGGAAATCAAACTGTGGTACAAACATCATCACGACGTATAACGCCCCAACGATAGCCGATAGCAGCCATCTCCACCAGACCAGCTTCGTTTGGCGCATCCAGGCCGTCAGTCCAATGAGCGCTCCATCCATGCATAGATTTGTTAGAAAGATCAGATCGACATACACAACCACGCTCTTCACCTGCCTGCTTCCAACCTATCGAAACGAAAGGTTACAACGAATCTCACATGCTTTTAGATTGAATCGCCCTGAACGCTTCAGATTGAATCAACCTAAATGCTTCGGATTGAATAAACCTAAATGCTTCATCGTCTCGATATTCATGAGCATATTCCCAAGTATACGTAGCCTCCTGTTCAAAGTCTGTCTAAATGTGGGAGCTTGTCTTCAACTATTTTTGTCGGAATGACGCAGCCGAGTTGTTCAGAATTTGTTCATTCCTGTATGTTAAACTATATAAAAAAACAGCAAAAAACCCGGCAACTGCAAAAGCAGCACCGGGTTTTCCAAGTATAATACTACCTGATTATTCGTTGTTATTGTTGCGGGAACGATTACGTAAAAATGTCGGAATGTCCAACTGATCATTGCTTGGCTGATTTCCGAATGGACGAAGATTCGGTGAACGTGTCTCTGCCGGCTCTGATGCTGTAGCAGGTTTACGTACTGGCGGAGCAGAAGGTTTATCCTCAAATCCAGTGGCGATGACCGTAACCTTGATCTCCTCTTTCAGATCTTCGTCAATAATCGCACCAAAGATCATATTCACTTCCGGATCGGAAGCCGACGTTACGATCTCTGCCGCTTCGTTCACTTCATACAGGGACAGATTCACGCCACCTGTGATGTTCATGATTACGCCGCGTGCGCCTTCAATGGAAGTTTCAAGCAAAGGACTCATGATGGCTTTGCGTGCCGCTTCGGCTGCACGGTTCTCTCCAGTCGCTTCACCGATCCCCATAAGCGCAGATCCACGCTCGTGCATGATCGTTTTGACATCTGCAAAGTCAAGGTTGATCAAACCAGGTACTGCGATCAGATCGGAGATACCCTGTACCGCTTGACGCAATACGTTATCTGCTTGGCGGAATGCTTCCAGCATCGGCGTCTTTTTATCTACGATCTCAAGCAAACGGTCATTCGGGATGACGATCAGTGTATCCACTTTTTCCTTAAGTGCTTCAATGCCTTGTTCTGCATGGCTTGAACGCTTGCGGCCTTCAAAAGTGAAGGGACGTGTCACCACACCTACAGTAAGGGCGCCACACTCTTTGGCAATTTCAGCGATCACAGGAGCTGCACCTGTACCTGTACCACCGCCCATACCGGCTGTAACAAAGACCATGTCTGCACCTTTCAACGTGTTCATGATCAGGTCGCGGGACTCTTCCGCTGCTTTTTTACCTACATCCGGATTGGCACCTGCACCAAGACCACGAGTTAATTTATCACCGATTTGCAATTTATGCTCGGATTTTGCCAGGTGCAATGCCTGAGCATCCGTGTTCACCGTAATAAATTCAACACCTTGTACACCATTTTCAATCATTCGGTTTACAGCGTTGCTTCCGCCGCCTCCTACCCCGATGACTTTAATCTGAGCCAAGCTCTCCATCTCAAAATCAAATTCCAACATATTATTCCATCTCCCCCTCAATGTGCATGGATGGCCCGTCCAATTTTTGATTTGAACCGAATCAATTTCATATATCGACGAACGAAAGCGTTTATTTTAGTACCAGCGCATTCAGACGGCTTCAAGAATGTATGAAATGGATCCAACCTGTTATATAAATTCACTGAACATATTCTTCAGTCGTTCGAACAGACCGGGTTTTTGCTCCGATTCCTGTGCCGTATTTGGCTTCGGACGGTTCGTCGGTTTCTTGCTGTTAGTGTTGTTGTTACCGCCATTGCTGCTCGAGGGCCTGATACGCAAACTGCGAATAACATTGTGTAAAATACCAACGCCGCTTGTATATCCAGGGTCACGCACACCAATGTAATCCGGAACGGCGACACGCACCGAAGCAACAAGTTCATGCTGTGCCACTTGCAGAACACCAGGCATGGAGACCGTACCTCCCGTTAGTATATAACCGCCAGGAAGCTCGTTGTAACCAAGGCGTTTGACCTCTGTGCCGATCATCTGGAATATCTCCTGAACCCTAGGCTCAATAATAGCCGCCAGATCTTCCTGGGAAAACTCCTTGTCCACGTTGCTACCGATGCGCGTCACTTTGAACATCACATCTGCGGCAGCATCATCAAGCCAGGCACAACCATATTTCAGCTTAACTTTCTCCGCTTGATCGGTCAAAGTACGCAAACCATAAGCAATATCATTGGTTACAAATTCCCCGCCGATTGGCAGTGTTGAAGTCGCAACCAGGCTATCCTCTTCAAAGATAGCAATGGTTGTTGCTCCTGCTCCGATATCCACGAGCACAGAGCCCATCGTTTTCTCATCCTTGGACAGGGCCAGTTGACCTGCTCCGAGTGACATGAGGACCAGGTCGCTCACTTTTAATCCCGCTTTTTCCACGCAGCGCAACAGATTATGTATCGCGGTTTTAGCACCCGTAATGATGGTTGCTTCAACTTCCAGGCGAACACCAATCATACCACGCGGGTCTTGTATGCCTTCCAAGCCGTCTACAACATATTGCTTGGCGACAACATCAATAATTTCCCGTTCGGGCGGAACCGCAATGACTTCGGCTGCTTTCAACACCCGCTCCATGTCTTCTTCTCCGATCTCACGATCTTCGTTCGATACTGCCACCACACCGTGACTGCTCATCAGTCCGATGTGATTGCCTGAGATTCCAACATATACTTCGGATATTTGAATACCTACCATACGTTCTGCATGATCGACTGCATTGCGAATCGACTGCACCGTCTGATCGATATCTACGATTACACCTTTGCGAATTCCTTCCGAGTCGGCAGATCCAACTCCAATAATATTAAAGGTTCCATTATTAATTTCCCCAATAATAGCGCGAATTTTGGATGTACCGATGTCCAAACTAACAATGATGTCATTGTTGCTCAAGTCTGTGGCACCTCCTGACTCCAATAGTAAAATACGTTCGGGTTTAAACACACATTAAAACATATTCAACACAGCTTAGGCTTTCCCTCTTTTTTCTACAATTTTTTTGGGTGCCAAGTTCTGGATGTGAAACATAAAACTTTGAAGAAAAAAGAAGGAGGCAACTCATGTGCCGTAAGTTTAAGTGTACCATTTTTTCTTCATCTCAGAAAGAACAAGTTTCACACATCAACCGGTGCTAAAGCCCGATCCTGTCTACACTTTTACGCAATAAACCGCCAATCAGCAACATGCATCATTGCCCTGCTCCCGGCTCAGCGTCATCCTCAGGATTATCCGGTACAAACGGGACATACGTATCCGCCTCAAGCATCGTAATTTTACCAGGTCGTTCGGTCTCGATCACCTGATTCAAATACTCCACTTTATCCGTTAACAGCGATATCGTTGTAATCACTTCAAACTGTGATTTGGTGTACATGCGAATCTGATCCGGAAAAGAGGGTGTCGGATTCGGAATAATTTCGGATATGTCCGTTGTCAGTTCATTTGGAATTTGAGCCAGCGCCTCACTCAGCTTTGCCTTGAGCGGATCATTCGGTTTCCATTGTGTCAGAATCGGCTTCTCTACAGCAACACCGATCGTTGGCGGAACATTCAGGCTTGTCCCATTAGACAATATGGCTTTAAGCGCCCCGGTTGTGTCCAGTTCGTAAGCGACTGTAGGAAACTCCTGAACCTTGATATGAATCGTACCCGGAAATTGCTTGTCCACAGTAACTGTTGAGACAGCTTTAATCGTTTTAAGACGTTCTATGATTTCAGTAGCACTTGTTCCAAAAAACTGATCGCCTTCCCTCAAACCACTCTTTTCAAGTAAATCCGCAGTGGCCGTGTATACATTACCCGTAATTTCGATCGCTGATATGCGACTTACCGAAGAACGAAAGAATAATACAGCCAGCAATGCAATAAATAATAATAATAGGATAATTACAATCTTACGGCTTGTGTTTCCTTTTGGGCGATTCTCCTTGAGAACCGGAATTTGACTTTTAGGCATAATAACGCTCCACAAAGCCTCAGGCCCCCTCCTCTTCCAAGAAGGGGACGCCAAGGACGTTAATTGGCAAAATCCAACTGTTTCGAAACAGTCGACTGTCTCTCCACTGAGGCTCCAAGACTCTGGAATAACTTTTCGATCTGATCATATCCCCTGTCAATGTGATGTACTTGCTCCACAATGGTTTTACCTTGAGCCGCCAGACCTGCAATAACTAAAGCTGCACCCGCACGAAGATCTGTCGCCTCTACAGTAGCCCCATATAGTCTTGGAACTCCACGGATAAAAGCTGCATTCAGGTCAACCGAAATATCCGCTCCCATGACATTCAGTTCATCCACATGTTTAAATCTTCCTTCGAACACGGTTTCCTTCATCACGCTGAATCCATCTGCCAAACTGAGTAGCACCATGATCTGTGATTGAAGATCTGTTGGAAACGATGGATACGGGGAAGTCACAATACGATCCACTGATTTTGGGCGGGTCATACAACTCACAGTCATTATATCATTGCATACTGTGATTTGAACACCAGTGCGCTTTAACACATGTATAAGCGAAGTAAGATGTGCAGGATTGCAGTGTGTAAGCGTAACATTGCCTCGGGTTGCAGCAGCAGCAATCATAACGGTTCCAGCGACAATCCGGTCAGGTATGATTTCATAGGTGCAAGGTTGCAACTTCTCAACACCATTTATCGTGATTGTATCCGTGCCGGCACCCATAATTCGTGCCCCCATCGCATTCAGAAAATGCTGCAAATCCTGAATTTCAGGCTCTCTCGCTGCGTTGAAAATTGTCGTTGTGCCTTCTGCAAGCACAGCAGCCATCATGATGTTTTCAGTGGCTCCAACACTCGGAAAATCAAGATGAATATCCGCACCTGACAGATTAGCTCCATGACAGATAATTTGCTGATCTTGCTCTTCAATCTGTGCTCCGAGTGCTTCCAGCCCCCGGAGGTGAAGATCAATTTTACGTTCTCCGATCGCACAGCCACCCGGCTGATATACAGATACTCTCCCAAACCTCGCAAGCAATGGCCCCATCAGAAAAATGGAAGACCGCATTTGCTTCATAAGATCCTCTGGCACATCATGTGACCGGACAAGCGACGTATTGATCGTCACTGTTCCCTGCTCATGCCGACATGTGCATCCAAGTCGTTCCAGGATATACAGCATTACTTCGATGTCCAGCAAGTGTGGAACGTTGTGCAGCGTAATTTCTCCGTCTGCGAGCAAACTTGCGGCCATAATCGGTAAAGCGGCATTTTTTGCTCCATGGATGCGTATGGATCCTGATAGGGGTCTCCCACCTTCAATCACCAATTTGTCCAATGTATCACCTCCGGGGTTTACGCTCACCCACTGCGATAACATACGGTACCCGGTGGATACCGCCATGAGATGATATAGTGCTCTGAATAGACTGTATAAGGGTGATGACGTCCTCTGCTGTCGCTTGGCCTGATTGAACAATAAAATGGATATCCATTGTTCCCAGTCAATCTCAGCGAATTGAATTATCCGTGACACATCCGATCCATGAGGCTCCGCAATCCATCCCTCGGTTCGACCAGTCATTTCCAGCAATACCATGTCGGGAATTCACGGTCTTCACCCTAGTTGCACCTCTGCCGATATGATGCTGTACTGCGGTATCATGGAACGATTGTCACGATTTATACCGTATCTTATGTCAGTCCCGTCTGGTGTGTGACAATCGCCCATGAATGCGTCCAAACACCTATTATCGTTTTGCAACAAGACGCTTAATTTCGTTTACAAGCACTTTGGCCGCATCTGGTTTCCCTAATTTTCGAGAAGCCTCTGCCATCTGCTTACGTCCTGATTCGTCATTCATAATGCCTGCAATTGCTTCATACAGGCCTTTGCCTGTAAGCTCTCTCTCCAGCATTGTGAGTGAGGCTCCTCCTTTTTCAAGGGTACGCGCGTTAGCCTCCTGATGATTGTTGGTTACGTTTGGTGATGGAATCAGAATCGACGGAATACCAAGAGATGTAATCTCCGCAAGGAACGAGGCTCCTGCACGGTTCACAATCAAAGAGGTACAAGCGAGTACTTCGGGCATGTTATGTACATAAGGAAGTACATGCAGATGATTAGGCATCGTTCCCAAAGAACTACGGATCGCTTCACGGGTTTCATCAAAATAGGTCTCGCCTGTAACGTAAACAACATGTACATCATCCAGCTGTTCCAGCATCGGTGCCATTTCAATCATCGCCTGATTAATCGCTTTAGCCCCCCGGCTACCCCCAACGACTAGCACAACACGGCTGTCCATCGGAACACCTAATGTGGCGAATCCACGATCCCGACTGGCCTGGGCTACTGTTGTTGCCCGCGGGTTCCCAGTATAGATAACCTTTTTTGCACCAGAGAATGATTTTTCAGAACCTTCAAAACTGACAGCAACTGTATCTACATAACGCATGAGAAACTTGTTCGTCAGACCTGGAATCGCATTCTGTTCATGAATCACGCTTGGAATTCCCAGCTTTGCCGCCGCATATACAACGGGACCACAGACATATCCGCCCGTACCGATGACAACGTCCGGCTTGAATTCCTTCAGCATTTTTTTAGATCTCCTTACCCCTTGAACGAATCGCATGATCGTTTTCACATTTTCAAAGGATAACTTACGCCGAAAACCGGTGATGTCAATCGATTTAAAAGGTATATCTTCCTGAGGAACCAGCTTACTTTCAAGTCCTCGTGTACCGCCAATGTATAAAAACGTCGAGTCGGCATTTTCCGCCTCACATTGTCTTGCTATGGCTACGGCCGGATAGATATGCCCACCCGTGCCGCCACCACTAAGAACGACTCGCATCGTATAAGTCACCTCGCATAACGGGATAAATTCAATAATATGCCCAGTGCGGTGAGCATGAGTGTCAGTGATGAACCTCCATAACTGATCAGCGGCAGTGTAATTCCTGTGACAGGCATAAGTCCAATCACCACGCCGATATTAATAATGACCTGCACAGCAACCATACCGATAATCCCCACAGCTAGCAGGCTGCCAAAGGAATCTGGAACCGTCATCGCTACACGCATTCCTCTCCACACCAGCACCAGAAACAATAATAATACAATCATTCCACCAATGAAACCGAGTTCTTCCGCCAAAATACTAAATATAAAGTCCGTCTGCGGTTCAGGCACGTAACTGTACTTCTGTCTACTCATCCCCAGCCCGAGACCAGCCAGTCCACCTGGACCAATCGCATAGAGCGATTGAATGATCTGATAACCTGCACCAAGCGGATCTGACCATGGATCCAGAAAAGCTGTAATTCGTTGCAACCGATAAGGTGCCGCTGCAACAAGTGCCGCGAATCCTGCAACTCCACCCAGAGCAAGCAGAGCGAGATGTTTCATTCGTGCTCCGGTTGTGAAAATGATAAGCATGGATGCCCCCATCATCACGGTGCCTGTACCTAAATCGGGCTGTAACATAATTATGCCAAAAGCAAGCCCCATTAGCCCAAGCGGAGGCAACAGCCCCGTTGTAAAAGTTTTAATTTTACCAGGATCTTTGCTCAGCCAATGAGCCAAAAACAAGATCATGCCCAGTTTCATGAATTCGGAGGGCTGGATACCGAAAGAGCCAATCCCCAGCCAGCTACGTGCACCGCCGCGAACGACTCCGATTCCCGGAATTAATACGGCAATGAGCATAATAAAACAGATAATTAAAATCGGCTTGGCATACTTTCTCCATACCCTATAATCCACATTCGCTGTCACAAACATGGCTACCAGCCCAAGCACGGCGAATAAAATCTGCCTTTTCACAAAATAAAATGAGTCGCCATAGTTTCGGAACGCAAGTACTGAACCTGCGCTGTACACCATAATGATGCCGATGGCAAGCAGAGCCAAAATACAAATCAGGAGCCAAATATCCGGCGCCGGTCGCGTCTGTTTCATCAGGAGGCCACCCCTTGCATGGAAGTAGGGGCTTTTCCACCCCCCTACTTACAAGTTATGCGCCGCCTCTTTAAAAATGCGTCCCCGTTCTTCATAGGAGGCAAACATGTCCCAGCTTGCACACGCAGGGGATAACAAAACAACATCCCCTGGTTCGGCAAGACTTGCTGCTTCCTGAACAGCAACCGTCAACGTACGGGCAGCGTCCTCCTCATTATCGACGACCTTAATATGCTTTAGTCCCGCCAGTTCTGCGACTTTAGCAATTTTAGCACGGTTTTCACCAAGAACCACCAACGCTTTGACACGTTCCTCCAATACCGGCAACAGCTCCATCATATCTGAACCGCGATCTAGTCCGCCTGCAATCAATACAACAGGTTCCTTAAAGGAATTCAGTGCCATGACCGTTGCTTTTGAATTGGTAGCTTTTGAGTTGTTGTAATAAACTGAGCCATTATGCTTGAGCACATACTCCAGTCGATGTTCAACACCTCTGAAATCAGCTAGCGGATCAGCCAGCTGTGACGGGTCAGCACCCGCTGCGATTGCAATAGCTACTGCAGCAAGCGCATTGCCTACATTAAAACGTCCAGGTATGCCAATGTCCTGCACATCGATAATCACTGCTCGATTGCCTGCACCATCCGCATAGATCACCTGACGTTTCACATCATCCTCTTCTCCGTCGACATAAGGCGGATCTGCATACACGCCTGTTTCCAGGTTTTCCGTTAGTGAGAAAGGAATCACCCTCGCCTTGATGTAAGGAATGAGTTCACGACATACCGCATCATCCCAATTGAGAACAGCGACGTCATCTGGTTTCTGATTGGCAAACAGCTTTGCTTTGGAAGCCACGTAATCTTCCATACCGCCATGATAATCCAGATGGGTCTCTGCCACGTTAAGAAGCGCAGCAATACGCGGACGAAACTCTACCGTGCCTTTGAGCTGGAAGCTACTTAGTTCGACGACCATCCAGTTATCAGCGGTAGCCTGCTCTGCAGCTTCACAGAGAGGGGTTCCAATGTTACCAGCAACAATGGGATTCAAGCCCGCTTGTTCCAGCATATTTCCTACCCAAGTTGTGGTCGTTGTTTTTCCGTTAGAACCGGTGATACCGATCATAGGTGCCCCGCAAAGGTGATATGCAACCTCCACCTCGGTTACCACCTCAATACCTAATTCAAGAGCTTGCTGCACAGGAGCAGCCTGATAAGGAATGCCGGGGTTTTTGACGACCAGCTTCACATCACTATGAATGAGATCATCCGGATGGCCCCCGCATACAACAGAAATTCCCAAAGCCTCCAATTCGGAAGCTTCGGGACACTGTTCCCTGTCTTTTTTATCATTTACGATAACGTTAGCCCCGGCACGATACAGCACCTTGGCAACTTGTACGCCGCTCTTCGCAAGCCCAAGCACGACGACTTGTTGTCCGCGATATGTTTCTGGATGATTCATAATTTACAACCCCTTGTTGAGATAAAGTCCAAGAGCGGCCAAAATAGCACCTACCGCCCAAAAGGTAATGACAACCCGCCATTCTGACCAGCCACTAAGCTCGAAGTGATGGTGGATCGGGCTCATTTTAAATACACGTTTACCGCGGGTTTTGAAGGATACAACTTGGATCACAACGGAAAGGACCTCAATTACGAAAATACCGCCGATAACCAGAAACAGAAGTTCTGTCTTCGTAACGATTGCAATCGCGCCGATTGCACCGCCGATTCCGAGCGAACCCGTATCGCCCATAAACACCTTGGCCGGATGTGCATTGTAAACCAGGAATCCGAGAACAGCCCCAATCATGGCAGCTGCGCACACCGCCGCCGGCATCGACGTTGCCTGCATGGCCACAATAGCAAACGCGCCAAAAGCAATCGCACTGACACCGGAGAGAAGACCATCCAGGCCATCCGTAAAATTAACCGCATTGGTAATGGCCAGCATCATAAAGACAACAAACGGATAATAAAACCATCCTGTCCAGTCAAACGAAACCGAAGTTCCCGGGATAGAAATCGCGGTGCTGTGTCCATTTTGAATAAGTAAATAACACATGAGGGCACTGAAGAACAGCTGCCCCAGCATTTTTTGTCTGGCTGTCAATCCAAGCGAACGCTTGAATACAATTTTGATATAGTCATCCAAAAAACCAATGAGACCAAATCCAAGCGTAGCGACAAGCAACACATAAAAGTCTGTGTTTTTGACCGCTGAGAATTTAAGAAACGCCAGCGTGAACGCAAGTAAAATAACAACTCCGCCCATCGTTGGTGTTCCGCTTTTTTTCAAATGGCTCTGAGGCCCGTCTTCCCTGACCTGCTGTCCGAACTTCATCCGCCGCAGAAGCGGAATAAGTAGCGGCGCGGCAATCACCGCCAAAATAAATGAAACGCCGATTGTTAACAGTAATACCTGAAAATCCATGGGTTCACCCCTCTAGTCTACTCGATTCTGTAATGGTGCCGTCTGCAGTGTTTGAACTACATCCTCCAGTTTCATGCCTCGCGAGGCTTTAAACAAAACTGCATCTTTCGGATGAAGATTCTCCAACAGATAACGGGTCAATTCTTCTTTATTATCAAAAGCATGCACAGCTTCAGCTACCATATGCTTTTTTGCTCCCTCAGCAATATGCAAGGATAATGGACCGTATACCAGCACTTTATCCAATTTATCAGGAGTAATATACATCCCGATCTCATGATGAAGCTGCTGCTCCTCCGAACCTAACTCCAGCATATCTCCCAGTACAGCCACTTTCATCCGATATCCTTTTAACCCTTCCAACACATCTATAGCAGCCTTCATGGAAGTCGGGCTTGCATTATATGCATCATTCAGGAGAGTAAGTCCGCTGACCGCCTGGGTGACCTCAATACGCATCCCTGTCAATTTTAGCTGCGACAAGCCTTTTGCCATATTTTCCTCAGTCACCCCAAAATGACGTGCTACGGCCATGGCAGCCAGACAGTTAATTACATTGTGCGTACCCAGCAAGGGAAGGTTATAAGCTTTGTCGCCAGACTGCTTGGTTGTAAACACCATCCCGTGCTGTGCATTCATAAGCCCAGTTGGATAATCGTTATTATCCGTTTGTAATCCAAACCTAAACCGCTGCATGCCTTCAGGTTGCTTCGTTGCAGACTCTTCAAGCACCTGCGCGATTAAAGGCTCGTCTCCGTTGTATATGAGTAACCCGCCAGGTTTCATACCAGCAGCAATTTCAGCCTTGGCTCTAGCAATTTCAAGTCTTGAGCCAAGCTGAAGCAAATGGGATTCGCCAATATTCGTGATGATTGCTACATCCGGCTGAGCAATGACAGAAAGGTCATAGATTTCACCGCGACCGCTCATGCCCATCTCCAAAATAATGATCTCCGTATCCGGTGTCATACTCAATACCGTTAGTGGCAGACCGATATGATTGTTGAAATTCCCCTGCGTTTTATGCACCTTGAATGTGGTAGAGAGAAGCGCGTTTACAATATCCTTGGTTGTTGTTTTCCCGTTACTGCCTGTAATGCCAACAACAGATGCCTTGTTCTCACAAAGATAAGCCGATGCAAGTGCCTGTAATGCAGTCAGGGTATCGTCCACCAAAATAACAGCTCCCTGCGGCGGAGCACCATGATTTTTTTGCCACAACGCCCCCGCAGCATCTTGCTCCAGACAAGCTTGCACAAACTCATGCCCATCAAAACGTTCACCTACCAAAGGGATAAACAAACTGCCTGCCACCGGTTTACGTGAATCGGTAAATACCCCTTCGGCGATAACTTCACTATGAACTGCGGCATCACTTAGTGTGCCACCACACATGTCGGCGATTTGCGCCAATGTTCGTTTTATCAATTGGATTTGCCCCTTATCGCTTCTTTAGCTATGATCCGGTCATCGAAATCGGTCTTGGTTGTTCCGATAATTTGATAAGTCTCGTGACCCTTGCCCGCAATCAATACTACATCGGCCGGGCTTGCCATTTCAATAGCTTCATGAATGGCCTGACGCCGGTCCACGATCATTGTGTAACGCTCAGACGGAACGGACTCTTCCAGCAAACCTTGCTCAATGTCTTTTAGAATCAGATCGGGATCTTCCGTCCGCGGGTTGTCAGAAGTCACTAATACAAAGTCACTGTACTTCGCAGCAATTTTACCCATCAATGGGCGTTTTGTGCGATCCCGGTCACCGCCGCACCCAAATACGCAGATGACACGGCCCTCCGCAAACTCATTGACTGTACGCAATACATTCTCAAGTCCATCAGGTGTATGGGCATAATCAACGATGACCGCGAATGCCTGACCTTCATTGACAGCTTCCACCCTGCCATCCACACCCGGTACGGTCTCCAGACTACGCTTGATCTCTTCCAGTGGCACACCTTCCACCAGCGTTGCCGAGATGGCCGCCATTGCATTGTACACGTTGAACTTGCCTACCATACGCAGTTCAATGTCTGTGCTACCCGCAAAGGTATCTACATGGAAGGTCGTCCCCTGAGCTGTGATTGAAATTGCAGATGCACGAACATCCGCCTGTTCTCCCATGCCGTATGTAATAACCTCAGCAGCCGTTACAGAGATATAATAATCCGCAGCCGGATCATCCGCATTGATCACTGCATACTTCCGCTCGGAAGCATCTTCTGCATAACCGTTACCCAGGCGAGCAAAAAACAACCCCTTAGCTCCGCGATATTCCTCCATGGAATGATGGTAATCGAGATGATCCTGCGACAGGTTTGTAAATACTGCTGTACGGAAATCCGTGCCTTTCACCCGCCCTTGCTCCAATGCATGAGAAGAAACTTCCATCACACAGCATTCCGTACCAGCCTGAACCATATCATGCAAACTACGTTGCAAATCCAGAGCTTCAGGTGTTGTTCCCGACATCGGGTAAGTGCGTCCATCATAACGCATCTGGATGGTTCCGATCAGCCCGGTTTTCTGACCGTAGTCGCTCATAATTTTTTCAATCAAATAAGTCGTTGTTGTTTTGCCGTTCGTTCCCGTTACTCCGATCATTTTCATCTTGTGACTCGGTGATTCGAAAAAGAAGTCCGACAAAACAGCCATAGCAAAGCGACTGTCTCTTACAATCAATTGTGGTACAGGCAAGTCAAGCTGCCGCTCCACAACGAGAGCAGACGCTCCGGCCTGCACTGCTTTATCTGCATAATCATGTCCATCGACCGTATGTCCCGGAAGACAGATAAACAGATCCCCCGGTTTGACTTGCCGGGAATCTGTCTGAAGGTTGTGACATTCTGTATGGGGGTCGCCCACGAGACGGGCGGTAATCAACTTGGATTCAAACTGTTTTAAAAGCACATGAATAACCTCACTTTTCCAAATATACTTCTGTATCCACAGATTCCTATAGTATTAATATCGACCAGACCACCAAATAATGAAACGCGATCCCCTGAATTTTGTTGCGGTCGGAGTAGGAAACTCCGCTTAAGCCTACATTGCATCCTTACTTAAAGCTCCATTTGAGAACTTTATTCGTGCTTCGAATGATCATGCCCATCATCTTTCAGGACGTTACCCATATAGATACGTATCGTTGAGCCTTGCTCTACTCTTGCTCCTGGTTTAGGGGCCTGATTAATTACGTATTTGCCACTGCCCGACTTCGCGAGCATAAAATTCATGTTGAGATCCTCGTACAAATCTTCCACTGTAGCCCCAGTAAGATCAGGAACCGTCACAATTTTGGTTTCACCATATTTGTACTCTTTCGCGAGCTGGTCCTTACGCACAGGCACTTTCATATAATGCAGCGAATCTTCCAGAATGTTTTGTACGATTGGGGCTGCAACAACACCGCCAAACTGAATCCCCTTCGGATTGTCTACAGCGGTGTACACCACGATCTGCGGATCATCAGCCGGAGCAAATCCAATAAACGAAACGATGTGTTCACTCGACGAATAACGACCATTAATAACTTTCTGGGCTGTACCTGTTTTACCTCCAACCCGGTAGCCATCGATAAAAGCTGGACGTCCTGTTCCTTTGGCCACGACACTTTCTAGTGCTTCTCGTACTTGTTTGGACGTATCCTCCGAGATGACTTGACGAACGAGTTCAGGCTGTACTTCTTCCAGTACCTCTCCGGTTTCTGGATGTACCCAGGCTTTCGTAACGTAAGGTTTATAGAGCTTCCCACCATTGATGGCAGCCGATACCGCTGCTACTTGTTGAATAGGAGTTACGGATACACCTTGCCCAAAGGCGGTCGTTGCAAGTTCAACAGGACCTACGTTTGCTAATTTGAAAAGAATACCACTTGCTTCTCCGCTAAGATCAATCCCGGTTTTGGCACCAAAACCGAAATTTTTAATGTAGGAGAACAACGATTCCTTACCAAGCTTCTGCCCCAAAGCAACAAATCCGGGGTTGCAGGAGTTCTCCACCACCTGAAGGAAAGTCTGGCTTCCATGTCCACCTTTCTTCCAACAGCGCAAGCGTGCTCCGCCGACTTCTACAAATCCGGGATCAAAAAATTGATCCTTTTGCAGATTTACCTTTTTTTCTTGCAACGCAGCAGCCAGTGTAATAATTTTGAAAGTTGAACCTGGTTCATACGTCATCCAGATGGGCAAGTTCCGGTTATAAATTTCTGAAGGATATTGCTGATAATCTGCCGGCTCGTAGCCCGGTCTGCTAGACATCCCTAGAATTTCGCCTGTTTTGGGATTCATTGCAATAGCCAAAGCGGAATTAGCCTGAAACTTAACCATCGCCTGATCCAATTCCCGTTCCATAATCGATTGAATGGATTTATCAATGGTCAGCTTGAGGTTGAGCCCGTCCTTCGGTTCCACATACTTCTCAGATGAGCCCGGCATGAGCCTTCCGGCCGCATCGGACAAGTAGGATACACTGCCATTTAAACCATTCAGCTTGTCGTCATATCTTTTTTCAACACCAGTCAGTCCCTGATTATCAATCCCTGTAAATCCGAGAATATGAGCAGCCAGATCATCATACGGATAGAAACGTTTGTTATCCTCGGCAACAACGATACCCGGGAGCTTCAAATCACGGATGCGCTGAGCTTTCTCCATCGTAATTTTGCGGCCACCGGGTTGTAGTCTTACAATCAATTCTCGTTTCTTGATGGTTGCCAGTACTTTCTCTTCTGTCATACCTAGTAGCGGTGCCAGCGCCCTGGCTGTGGTCTCCGCTTCTTTAACTTGAGCCGGGATCGCCATGATTGTTGGGGTTGTCACATTGTAGGCTAAAGATGTCCCGTTTCGATCCAGAATCTCTCCCCTTTTAGCTGTGTACGGAATATTACGACGCCAGGATTCTTCCGCTTTGGCCGATAGTTCCGGCCCTTTCCCCAACTGAACATAAGCAAGCCTGATGACCAAGGCCGAAAATAACATAACCAGAATTAACAAACTCCACAGCAACCTGCGGCGCAGATTCACACTTGTTCCCTTCACGAAAAGATCCCCCCACTCGTCCCAAAATCATGAACTGTCTCATTCATGAATATTCAGGACAACCGGGGGTTAGAACAAGCTGTCTATACAGTCTATGGCAGGGAAGCCCCTTCAGTGGCTGGTTTACCAGATGTTTCGTCTTGACCCTTTTGCTTGTCAGACTGACTCTGATTTGAGGCACTTCCCGGCGGATCATCCCCATCCGCTTTCCCCTCATCAGCTGTTTTCGTATTCTTGTCCTGGTTTTTCGCATTCGGATCAGAAGAATCTGGAGCTTCATCAGCTATACCGGTTACCGCTGCCTTCGCTGTCTGTAAGGTTAACTGTACCGTTCGTTGCTCACCCGATACCTGCTCCTTCTGTTTCACGACATATCCCTCACCCTTGACTGTTACGCCTACCTTCATCAGTGAGAGAACCTCCAACGCATCACGAAGCGATTCACCCGTCAGATCTGGAATCTTCATTTTACTGCTCTCTTCCGTCAGTAGGTAGACTCGTTGTCCTGGATTCATCGAAGCACCTGCTTGTGGATACTGGCGAATCACATTTTCACCCTGACCAAGCGTGACATAAGCAATTCCGGAGTTGAGAAGCTGGCTTCTGGCCTGTTTGGCCGTTTTACCACTCAAGTCTGGAGCCTTAGCCTGTACAACAGGAGCTTCTTTTGACTTTTTGTCTGTCGTTTTGGCTGTATCTTTCGGTATACCCATATATTGCAACGTCTGGCTCACAACCTTCTTGAACACTGGAGCCGCTGCAGTTCCTCCGCCAATGTTTGTGCCATCTGGCTGGTCAATCACAATCAACATCGCAATCTTCGGATTGTTGACTGGTGCAAATCCAATAAACGAAACGACGTCTTTGTTTTTGCTATACTGACCGTTGATAACTTTTCGCGCTGTCCCTGTTTTGCCTGCAACCCGGTATCCTTCAATATAGGCATTACGTCCTGTACCGATCGTCTGATCTGCTACGACCTGCTCCAGATACCCGCCAACAAGCTTGGCCGATTCTTTAGAGATGACCTGTCGAATCACTTTGGGTTTGATTGCTTCCGTTGTGCCATCATTCGGATTAATGATCTCCTTCACGAGATGGGGCTGGAGCAACTTACCGCCGTTTGCAATGGCCGAGATGGCTGATAACTGCTGGATCGGCGTCACTTGTACGAGACCGTGACCATATGCAGCGGTAGCAATCTCTGATTTGTATACCAAGGGTTTGATTGGCGAAGCCGCTTCACTTGGCAGGTCAATGCCCGTCTTTTTACCAAAACCGAACTGATCGATATAGTGACGCAGCCGCTCTCCCCCGAGCATGTTGTACCCCAGATTAACAAAAGCGATGTTACTGGAGCGTTTGACACCTTCAAGGTAAGAGATTCTTCCGTACGTATGTCCGTTATCACTAATCGGGAAACCACCGATGTATATGCGCTTGGATTCAAACGTTGCATTCGGATCAAACAGTTTTTCCTCCACGGCTCCCGCAAGTGTCACAATTTTGAACGTGGAACCTGGTTCATAGATCGACTGCGTTGCATGGTTGATAAAATTTTTCTGATCCGGTGTGCTCGCATACGTATTCGGATTAAAGGTCGGCCAGTTGGCCATCCCCAGAATCTCCATCGTGTTTGGATCAGCCGCAATGACGGTCATACTCAGCGGGTTATATTTCGCAATTGTCTCTTTCATTGCACTTTCAATGTAAAACTGGATCGTATCATCAATCGTCAGCTTCAGGTTTTTACCGTTTTTCGGAGGCAAATAATTATCCTGTGAATCCGGAAGTTTGATGCCTTTGGCATCCTTCTGGTAATTCAGGAAACCATCTGTGCCTGTCAGCACGTCATCATACGAGACTTCAAGCCCATTGACAGCTTTACCGTCACGACTCATATAACCTAGCACATGAGAGGCCAGCGACTCTTCCGGATAAAAACGTTTGGACTCCTGCGTCATGACGATCGCATTTTTTGCCTTGTGTTGCTCCTGAAGCTCTTCGCGCAACTCATTGACCTTTTCCGCAAGTGCAGGACTAATTTTGTATCCTTCACTGCGTACTTCGCGTTGTTGAAAAAAATCACCATCACTTTTTTTCGCTGTAACAAGAGCTCGCATCTCACTCTCGTTTTTCTTGAGCAGTGCCGATAGCTTCTTCGTCACTTCATCCTCAATACCTAGTTGATTAATCAAAAGCGGGTTAACCGAAACCGTGTAAGCCGGCGAATCCGTAGCAAGCACATTCCCGTTTCGATCCGTAATCGTTCCGCGAGCAGCCTTGATCGTCTGTTCCCTTTCGATAAGACCCGCCGCACGCTCCTGCCATTTGTCACCATTAACCACCTGAATGAAAAATATACGGGTTACGAGTACAAGAAAAAAGAGGGTAATGAATCCCCCTATTAACAACGTGCGCATTTTTATTCTTTTTACCATCGAAACACCTCTTTACTTGCCACTGGTTGCATTCGAGGATGATTCAGTACCTGTCGATGTATTCGTTGTTGAGCGTGGTACAAAAATAACATCCTTATCGGAAGCTTCCACGTAACCCAGTCTTTTTGCATTCTCGACAACCTGATTATTCAATGTTTCTCTCTCCACCTGTAAATCGGCAATGGTCTTCTCAGCCTCTTTAATTTTTACAATGGTCGACTGAGCCTGCTTGTTCAGTTCATAAATATGAGCGTAACGAGACATCAGGGCACCACCCACAATAATGACGGCTAAGAGTGTGATCAGGTATAAAAACTTTTCGCGGCCTGGCAGACCTGTGCGACGTGTCACAACTTTAGTAGTTTCCTTGTACCTTTGCTGCGTTACACGTTCCTGGGCTTTTTCTTTGACCGCTAGATTGCCACGTGTATATGCCATTTGAAGGCTCCTCCTCCTCTTTTGTTCTACAATTTCTCAGCTACACGCAGCTTGGCTGATCGCGCACGAGAGTTCTCGGTCAGTTCCGCTTCTGATGGAATCAACGGTTTTCGGTTCACGAGACGTAAAGTCCCTTTACCACCGCATACACATAACGGAAAGTCAGGTGGACATGTACATTTTTCAAGATAGCTGCTGAAGATCTGTTTACATATCCGGTCCTCAAGGGAGTGGAAGGTGATAACAGATACGCGCCCCCCTGGCGCTAAACAACGAACAGCCTGATGCAGTCCTTCTTCAAAAGCCCCCAGTTCATCATTTACAGCAATACGCAGCGCCTGAAAACTTCGCTTCGCAGGATGTCCACCTGTACGGCGGGCTGCTGCAGGAATACCCTCTTTGATCAATTCCACAAGTTCACCTGTCGTTTCGATCTCGGACTGGCTACGTCGACCCACAATAACACGAGCAATCCGTTTGGAAAATTTCTCTTCACCATAGCGATACAGAATTCGCGCAATCTCTTCTTCCGGCCATTCGTTCACTATCTCTTTGGCTGTCAGAAGTGCGTCCTGGTCCATACGCATATCAAGCGGTGCATCGTGATTGTAACTGAATCCGCGTTCTCCTTCGTCAAACTGTGGTGACGACACCCCAAGGTCATACAGAATTCCGTCGACCTGTGGTATACCGTCCTTCATAGGAACATCAAGGTCTTTGAGAACCTGCTCCAAATCTCTAAAATTGGTTTTCACCAATGTAACCTGGTTTTCATAAGCAGCGAGCTTCTCGCGTGCATTGTCCAAAGCCCAGTCATCCTGATCAAGTGCGATCAGACGTCCCCCCGGACCTAGCTTGGATGCAATCACGGAACTGTGTCCCGCCCCTCCTAAAGTGCAGTCCACGTATATACCGTCCTGCTTGATGTTTAATCCCTCGGTTGCCTCTTCTTTGAGTACGGTTATATGGTGAAACAACCTGCACCCCTCCTTACTTTATAAGTCAAAATTGAAATCGACCAGCTTTTCGGCAATGTCGTTGAATGCTTCTTCGGATTGATTAAAATAACTTTCCCATATGCCTTTGCTCCAAATCTCCACCCGGTTCGACACACCAAGAACAACGCAATCCTTGTCCAATTTGGCATACTCTCTCAGGTTACCCGGCAGATTTACCCTGCCCTGTTTATCCAGTTCACATTCAGTGGCACCTGAGAAAAAAAACCGGGTAAACGCACGTGCGTCGGATTTCATCAGCGGCAGTGCTTTCAGTTTCTGTTCCATGACCCCCCACTCCTCCATGGGGTACACGAAAAGACACTGGTCCAAACCTCGTGTGACAACGAAAGTGGATCCGAGAGATTCGCGGAATTTAGCCGGAATAATGACCCGACCTTTATCATCAATGCTATGTTGAAACTCGCCCATAAACATTGCCGCACTCACTCCCCCACCCATTTCCCCCACTTTGCCCCACTTTCCACCACCTAAGCATAATAGATTCGATTAAAAAAATCAAAACCCTTCTTGACTTTTCTGTTTTTTTATTTGATTTCACCGAAAAAAACGCCTTCGATCCTGTCATTCAGGACCAAAGACGTTTCCCGGTTACGGGTGATCGTATGTGCACCCGTACATGAGCCATATCGTCAATACACCATTCTACTACTTTTGAAACAGTTTATCCGTTTGTAATTATTGGATAACCCTTTAAAATTTCCAACTATCGAGGTACTTTTCTTGCTCAGCGGACAAAGAATCAATGGCAATATTCAGGCTCTCCAGCTTGTAACTCGCCACTTGCTGGTCAATTTCGTAAGGAACGTTCACTACGTTTTTACCAAGAGATTCATAGTTTTCGCTCACATAACGCAAACCTAGTGCCTGCAGTGCAAACGTAGTGTCCATGATCTCGGCCGGATGTCCGTCAGCAGCTCCCAGATTTACCAAGCGTCCCTCCGCGAGCAGATACATTTTACGACCATCTTTGAAACGGTACTCCTCAATGTTGCGACGAACGGTACGAATAGACTCAGAACGTTTGGCAAGCTCCGGTTTGTTAACCTCAACATCGAAGTGACCTGCATTACTCAGAATAGCTCCGTCTTTCATAACATCGTAATGTTCACCTGTAATAACGTCCTTGTTGCCTGTCACAGCAATAAAGAAATCACCCAACTTTGCTGCTTCCAGCATCGTCATAACCCGGAAACCATCCATATGTGCTTCCACGGCTTTGATCGGGTCGATTTCAGTTACAATGACATTGGCACCCAAACCTTTTGCACGCATAGCCACACCTTTACCACACCAGCCATACCCAGCTACGACAACATTTTTACCTGCAACCACCAGGTTCGTTGTCCGAATAATACCGTCAAAAGCGGATTGCCCAGTGCCATAGCGGTTATCAAACAAATACTTGCAATATGCGTCATTTACCGCAACCATCGGGAATTTCAGTTGTCCTTCTTTCGCCAGTGCCTTCAAACGAATAATGCCTGTTGTCGTTTCTTCTGCGCCCCCGCGAATCGTAGCTGCAAGATCAGGACGTTCGGAAGCAATAATGGTTGCAAAATCCCCACCATCATCAATAATGAGATCAGGCTTCACTTCAAGAGCACGGAGTTGCAGTGCTTTGAATTCAGCCGGCTCAGGGTTATATTTCGCATAAACAGTCACACCGTCTTCTACCAAAGCCGCACATACATCATCTTGAGTAGACAATGGGTTACTATGTGTGATCGTCACTTCAGCACCGCCAGCCTGAATGACTTTTGCCAGATATGCGGTTTTAGCTTCCAGGTGAAGACAAATCGCTACCTTTAGACCTTTAAAAGGCAAATCCTGTTCAAATTGACGACGAATCCGGTTTAAAACCGGCATATGCGCCTCAACCCAATCAATTTTCAAATGGCCCTCAGCAGCAAGTCCCATATCTTTGACGATGCTGTTTTGTAATGAAGATGTGGTCACTTTATCTCCTCCTCAAATGTGTTTCTTCTATTATAAAGATCAATATAGTCTAAATAGATACTTACAAGGATATAACCTTGTGTTCGCCCCGGAATTCAGCAGATGCTTTAATCAATTCCTCAATCCAGTCCGTTCCATAACGATTCAGGTAAAAGAGTGCATTATGTACTCGTTCCTGGGGTTTGCCCATTGGGAATAGAGCATTCTGAATACCGTTCCAATGCCTCAAACTCACTTGATGTTTATCCTCAATTGCCTTGCGAGTCTGACGTTCCAGATACTGAATCTGTTCATTCATTTTGGCTAAATTCGCTTCACCAATCCGGTTCAATCCGGGATGCACTTCTGCAACCTGATCCAATAGCGGACGATAGAGCGTCATAAACTGCTCACGGATCTGCGTGAATTGTTCATCAACTTGGAAGGTTTCCTGCTGCGTTAGCCATTGTGCTTTCTTTTCTTCCAGTTGGTTCTGTACATCCTGGAAAGAAAGTCCGTATTGTTTCATATATTTGTGTTGCACTTCCTCCATAATCGTGAAGGATAGACGAGGCAGTAATATCGGCATTTGTAGCCCAAAAGTACGGAACGCCTCACGTGTAAGACCCCAATATGCAATTTCTCCATGCCCTAAAATAACTGCAGCGACAGGCAACAATGAATCTTGCATCAAAGGACGGGTGAGTACGTTGTTACTAAAACGCTCAGGGTGATCTTCCAATTCTTGTAACAAACGTTCTTCTGTAAAGGAAACTAACCCCTTACGATCCTGATACAAGTTATCTTTCAGCATCAAAAGCAAACGGGTGCCTTCATGAATATAAAAGAGGTTGGCCCCATCTTCCGCCACTTCTGCTGATGTCGAATAACCCGCTTGTTCTACAAGCGATGCTCCTTGTAAATAGGCTTCCCGCAACGAATCATTCTTCCGGATCAACCGCTCGAATATGGGCTTTTCTAACTTACGCAATTCAGGATCGGCAGCATCCATGAGTACCAGTCCAGTCTTTGCAAACAAGGCCGATATCATTCGGGCAAACGCATCACTTAGATTTGTACTTGACTGATGGATTTCCGTAATCAGCTTTATTAATCCAGGCTTATGCATGGTATCAGGCAATAATTGTTCCACTTGATTCAACACCGTTTCCCACTGATCCCACTTTACTTCCACATAACTTACCGAATCCTTACCTTTAAAATGCCCTTGCAGTTTAACTTTGTGAATCTGTCCTTGCTTATCAGGCAAATACGTATGATTTACCTCATCCCAGTCATGGTCTTCTCCCGCAATCCAGAACACTGGAACTACAGGACGTTTCAATTGCTGTTCAGCTTCACGCGCAGCGGCGACCACACTGGCTGCTTTGTATATCACAAACAATGGTCCGGTGAACAAGCCACTCTGTTGTCCACCTGTAACGACGAGTGCATCTTCTTCAACTAGGCGGGTAATCGAAGCATGAACCTTGTCATGATCATTTACTCGCTTATTATATAAACGTAAATACGCCGCCAGTTCATGACGGTCAACACGTGTATGCTCCGATTGTTTCAGCCATTCAGCACGCGCGTGGAGGCCGTTTTCCCAGCGAATGTCATATTCATAAAGGCTTCGCGCAGCATCTGTCGTACAGAGATAATCCTCTGCAAGCTTTGATCCGCTGCGGAGCGCCTCGGTGATCCCTTTCATGAGGTCTGCCTCCTATTCTGCTTCTAAAGAGCCTTCCTTGATTGTACCGAATTCAGTAGCTCTTCGTCAAAACAAAGTCACAAATATATGAAAAAAACCGCCGATTTAAATCGGCGGTTATGATGTATATAATAGCATATTCGTTTTTCGAAACTATTATACGTAAGGTTCTGAAACCCAGTGTCCTTTGGAAACCTCAATCAATTGAGCATTTTCCAAATTATACGGATCATTTTTAGGACCGCCCGAAGCATTCTGGATTGGTCCAGATTGTTCATCTGGCAATAAAATGCGGCGTTTATTTGCTTCTACTTCCGGATCCGGAACAGGGATCGCAGAAAGCAATGTTTTGGTGTATGGGTGAATTGGATTCGCGTACAGTTCTTCACTCTCGGCCAATTCTAC
The DNA here is from genome assembly GCF_057597225.1 of Paenibacillus sp. NN59. NCBI lineage: Bacteria > Bacillati > Bacillota > Bacilli > Caryophanales > Paenibacillaceae > Paenibacillus > Paenibacillus sp. NN59. The sequence continues at coordinate 4,525,909 of NZ_CP199678.1, forward strand.
CACTTTACCCATATACATAACCGCAACACGGTCACTGATATGTTTAACCATGGACAAGTCATGCGCGATAAAGAGATACGTCAATCCGAGACGTTGCTGCAACTCCTCAAGCAATTTAACGACCTGAGCTTGAATGGATACATCCAGCGCAGAAAGCGGCTCATCACAGATGATAAATTTCGGATCAACAGCAAGAGCACGCGCAATCCCGATCCGCTGTCTTTGTCCACCGGAAAATTCATGCGGATAACGCAAAGCATGACTTGGATTAAGACCTACGAGGTCCAACAACTCTTCTACACGTCTCTTACGCTCTTTAGAGCTTGTTGCCAGCCCGTGAATATCCAAAGACTCTCCGATAATATCCATAACGTTAAAACGCGGGTTCAGTGAGGCATACGGATCCTGGAAAATCATCTGCATGTCTTTACGCATTTCTTTCATCTTGCGTGGGGACAATTTGTAAATATCCGTACCATTGAAGTTCACACTTCCGCCAGTTGGCTCATAAAGGCGCAGAATGGTGCGTCCAGTCGTCGATTTCCCGCAACCTGACTCACCTACAACACCAAGTGTTTCTCCTTCAAAGATGTCGAAGCTCACATCGTTTACAGCTTTAAGGATGTTACCTTTGCCAAGGTTAAAGTATTGTTTCAGATTTTTCACTTGAACCAAAGGTTTGTTACTTCCTTTGACAATACCAGCCGGAGTTGGCTTTTCTTTTTTCGGCTCGTCCAGACGCGGGAGAGCGTTCAACAATTTAATCGTATAAGGATGTTGTGGGTTACTGAAAATCTCAGCTGTTGTCCCTGTTTCTACAACTTCGCCTTCCTTCATGACAACCACACGGTCACACATGCCGGCTACAACGCCAAGATCATGCGTAATCAGCATAATGGATGTACCAAGCTTTTTCTGCATGTCTTTCATGACATCCAGAATTTGTGCCTGAATGGTAACGTCGAGTGCCGTTGTCGGCTCATCTGCTATCAGCAAAGATGGACGACAAGCAAGTGCAATTGCAATCATCGCACGCTGACGCATACCACCAGAGAATTGGTGCGGATAATGATTCATACGAATCGCTGCATTTTTAATTCCTACAAGTTCAAGCATCTCAAGAGCAGCTTTGTTCGCTGCTTGCTTGGACATGTTTTGGTGTTTACGCAATACTTCGGTAATCTGTTTACCAATTTTAATCGTAGGATTCAAGGAAGTCATTGGATCCTGGAAGATCATACCAATATCTTCACCACGAATGGCTTCCATTTGTTTATCTGTCTTATTCAGCAAATCTTGCCCGTGAAACGTAATATCTCCGCTCTTAACCTTCGAAGGCGGGGAAGGGATCAATTTCATGATCGTCTGGGCGGTAACACTCTTACCACTACCGGATTCACCTACGATCCCCAGTGTTTCTCCTTTGCCAATTTCGAAACTCACATTTTTAACGGCATCAAATTCACCCGAGCGCGTCGAAAACGATACACTTAAGTCTTTGACTGTTAAAATCGGCTCCATAATCCCACCTCCTCTTTCTATTTACGTAATTTCGGATCAAGTGCGTCCCGCAGTCCATCACCGAGCAAATTAAATGCAAGCATTGTAATAACCATCAAACCAGCCGGGAACCACATCCGCCATGGATACAGTGTCCAGCCTGTAAGTGCATCGTTAATCATGGATCCAAGGGAAGATCTTGGTGCAGATACACCCAGACCGAGGAAGCTCAAGAACGCTTCTGCAAAGATCGCATTTGGAATAGACAATGTCAATGTAACGATAATCGGTCCAACCGCATTTGGCAACAAGTGGCGGAACAATTGACGTCCAGTACTTGCACCCATCGATCTTGCAGCAAGGATAAAGTCTCTATTTTTCAGTTGCATAATCTCACCACGTACAATCCATGACATACTAATCCAGCCTGTAATGGTAAGCGCAATAATAATCGTTGTAAGACTTGGCTCCAAAACAACCAGCAACAGGATAACTACAAGCATGTAAGGCAAAGAGTACAAAATCTCGGAAAACTTATTCATAATTCCGTCAACTCGTCCGCCATAGTAACCCATGATCGCACCGTAGATAACCCCGATCACAAGGTCAATCAGGGCCGCAGCAAGACCTACAGTCAAGGAAACACGTGCACCGACCCATGTTCTTACCCATACATCACGACCCAGATCATCCGTGCCGAACCAGTGTTCCGCACTGGGAGCAGCATTCGAATTAAGCAAGTCATTAGAATAATAATTGTACTTCGTAAACAAAGAAGTTGGTCCAAATATAGCAAACAGTACAACAAGCACCAGCACACTAAGGCTAATCATTGCAGCTTTATTCGTTGCCAGTCTGTACATTGCGTCTCTAAAAAGGGAAATACTTTCTTGCGGCTTCACCGCTGCCTGACTGTTCAGGTCAGTGTTCGCCGTTCCATTATTGTTATTATTCGTGCCAGACAACGTTATGCCCCCTTCCGGCTTTCCAGCTTAATTCTAGGATCTACCAATACGTAAGCGATATCTGTAAGGAAACGTGCAAACATCAAGAGAATACCGTAGAAAATAGTAATCCCCATAATCATGGTGTAGTCACGGTTTGTGATACTCTCCACAAACACTTTACCGATTCCGCCAATGTTAAAGATTTGCTCAATAACAACAGAACCTGTGATAACGTTAGCGGTCATTGGACCTACATACGTAACAACTGGCAAAATACCGTTCCGTACAACGTGCTTAAACATGATGGCAGGCCATTTCAAACCTTTAGCTTTCGCGGTTTTAATGTAGTCTGCATGTAGAACTTCCAGCATGCTTGAACGCGTTAGACGTGCGATAAAGGCAATTGGTGATGCAGATAGAGCGGCAACCGGAAGCACATAGTCAAGCGGACCATCAAAGCCCATAACGTTGAACCATCCGAGTTTGAATGCAAACACATACTGCAATAAGGATGCGAGCAAGAAGCTTGGTACAGCAATCCCGATAACAGCAAGAACCATCGTTACATCATCAATTAGTTTGCGATGATACACTGCTGCAAGAAGTCCCAGCAGAACCCCTACAATAATGGAAATAACGATCGCAAAAATACCAATTTTCAAGGATGCTGTGAATGTTTTCGTAATCATGTCTGTGACACCTTGGTTGAGGTAGTTCATCGAAACCCCAAAGTCGCCTTGTACAATATCACCAATGTATTTGAAGTATTGTACATACATCGGCTTGTCCAGACCATATTTCTCTTCAAGAAGGGCCCGAATCTCAGGTGATACTCTTTTCTCCGATGTAAAAGGGTCACCAGGAATGGCTTTCATCAGGAAGAAAGTCATCGATGCGAGTATGAAAAGCGATAGCAGCATAAATAGCAGTTTTTTCAAAACGTACTTAACCAACCCTTGCACACCTCCACAAACAATATTTTGTATACAAATCGATTGTAGAATCAGACCGCAATAAAGTCCAATCCATTTATCGGAAATTTCAAGAATTATAAGGAAAATCAACGCACATACAAAAAAATCGGGATATATATGGAATTCCACATATATATCCCGAAGCAATCATATTAGACTTCAGAACAAACTTACTTCTCTTCCAGATATGCACGAGTGAAGTCAATTGCTCCACTGAAATCAAGTTGTACACCTTTCAGGTAAGGCTTAGTCAAAGATACGTTAGTGTAGTAGTAAACTGGCATTACGCCCATTTCATCTTGAATCAGAACTTTTTCTGCATCAGCAAAAGCAGCCATACGTTTAGCTACATCTGTTGTTTTCACAGTATCTTCGAGGTCTTTATCATACTGTGCATTGCTGAACTTAGAGTCGTTGTTTGTGTTTCCAGTTTTCCACATTTCCAAGAAGTTGAACGGATCGTTGTAGTCCGCAGACCAGCCCGCACGAGCGATTTGGAAGTTTTGTTTCTGACGGTTATCCAGAAAGACTTTCCACTCTTGGTTTTCTGTTTTCACATCAACACCAAGATTCTTTTTCCACATATCAGCAATGGCCAAAGCGATTTTCGCGTGACCGTCACTTGTGTTGTAGATCAAAGTGACTGCAGGCAGAGTAGTATAACCTTCTTCTTGCATACCTTCAGCAAGCAACTTTTTAGCTTCATCTACATTTTCAGTAAAGTAATCATCTTTGTGCTCCGTACGGAATTCTTCTTTTTCACCACGGATACCAGGAGGTACAAAACCGAATGCTGGAATTTGTCCACCTTGTGTTACTTTATCAACAATCAGTTGACGCTCAATGGACATTGCAAATGCTTTACGAATTTTAGCGTTGTTAAACGGTGCTTCATTTACGTTAAACTGGTAGTAATAAGTACTTGCAATACCAGTAGCTTTAAACTCGTTTGGCAGTTCAGCTTTCAAAGAAGGAATTTGGTCAGAAGGGATCTCACCGTTAGGTGCACCTGTGTAGTCCAATTGTCCTGATTTGTAAGCTTGCAGTTCGGAAGCACTGCTGTTTGTCAAAGACATATCAATTTCAGACAATTTAATGTCGGATGCTGCATGGTAACCATCGTTTTTCTTCACAACAATTTTTTGACCTTTAGCGTATTGATCCATTACAAATGGTCCGTTAACGATCATGTTTTTGAAGTCAGAGAAGAATTTATCGTTAGTGTCAGCAGATTTGTGTACTGGATAGTACGTATAGAATGCTGTCAGACCCAAGAAGTAAGGAGTTGGGTTTTCCAAAGTTACTTCAAGTGTGTGCTCATCCGTAGCTTTCACACCTACTTGGGAGAAATCAGTGATTTTAGTACCTTTGAAGTTTGCATCTTTGCTCATGTTAAAGCCTTCAGCACCCTTAATGTAGTACAATTGGTATGCGTAAGGAGAAGCTGTTTCCGGTTTCAAAGCACGTTCCCAAGAACGAACGAAATCTTCAGCCGTTACAGGATCACCGTTGCTCCATTTTGCATCTGGGTTCAGGTTGAACACGTATTTCAAACCATCTTCAGAAATTTTCCAGTCTTTAGCAACACCAGCAGCTTCTTTGCCGTTTTCATCGATGCGTACAAGACCTTCATACAAGAATTTCAAAACTGTGTTAGTTTGGCTGTCTTTGGCTTGAGCCGGGTCAAACGTAGGAGGTTCAGCTGACAAGTTAATTTTCAGAACTTGATCTTTGGCAAGACCCTTTTCTCCGCTTGCAGAATTGTTATCTGGTGTGGTACCTGTGCCTTCATTTTTCGATCCGCACGCTGCAAGTACGGTACCGAACGCCAAGATCAGCGTCAAAAGGACTAATAGACTTTTCCTTTTCATCTAACTTTTCCCCCTAAATTGATGTGGTTTATGTTTATAGATTATACAACCACCGGTCAAAAAAATCTACATTACTTTTTCAGAAAGTAATGTTTTTTTCAGTTTTCGACAAAATCGCCACATTTTTTCGGGATTTTGCGTTATGTAACCTCACATCTGATTCATAATGTATCTAAATAATCCAAATAAAGTAAACAAAACATATCCAAAACTCATCATCACAAACGATATGCGCCATACGGCCCGGAACATTCTTCCCCCATCGACCTTTCCTTTTAGTCGATTTTGCGCACCTCCGATAAAACCAAGCGCTATTAGTATGAGTATTAATGTCAGATAAAAACCAAAATTCGAATCAAATGTTAAGTTGAATAACGCAGACACGGAGAAAATAAGGAAAAATGTAGTGACGTCCATAGCTGCTCGCAATGCAATCGCCTTATCTTTCTTCCATACCATCATGCCCCAATACACGAGTAAAAAAGGAAAAAAGGGCAATAAACTCAATACGATGAAAAACCCCATTAACTCACCCCTTCTGATTGCATCCCTTGAATCAAATGAAAAAGCATTTCATGTGTAGGTACCTTCAGATTGAACTCCTTTGCCATTCTGATAATTGATCCGTTAATTGATTCAACCTCTGTTATGCGTTTATGTAGTACATCTGCCAGCATGGAGGACGTATTCGAAGCAGTGTCGCGGCATACCCCCTGAATTTGATCCCATAAATCGCCTTCCAATTGTACGTTCATAGCTCCATACACGGTCATTGCCTCATCATACAACTGGTGCATAATGCTAACTCGTTCCTTCATGTGAAGCAATTCACCATTGGGGATTCTCCATATTGCCGTAAGCGGGTTGATAACCGCATTAATGAGCAGTTTTCTGTATATCAGCTTATCGATTTCATTCGACACTGTACAGTCAAATCCTGCCTGTTGCACAACCCTGGCTAAAGTAAATATTTGTTGTTCATCTATTATTCCCACGTTCATTTTCGCCAAACTCATACTCAGGCCCAAATGTGTTTTTCCGTAACCTGCCCGGTTCACCTCACCCTTGGTACGTTTAGCCCCTTCGGTTGTAATCGCACTGCACAGCAATGCACTCGGCAAAGCAGCCTGTAGCTTCTCCAGATGACCAAGACCATTTTGATAACAAGCAATCTTGAATGGCTGCCGTATCTCTAACGTTAACGTTGCTGCCTGTTCAATAAAATCATTAATATGAGTTTGCTTCACAGTAAGCAGCATCCAGTCTCCAGGTGTCTTGTTCCAATGATTCGCCAGTTGGGATATCGGGTAAGCTTGAATCTCGTACGGCCTGATGTGAATTTCCGCATCCTTCTCGGTAATCCTAATTCCGTCTCGTTTAAGCTGATCGGCCTGCACTGATGTTCTAGTCCAAAAACGTACTCTTTCACCCGATGCTTGCAACTTCCCTCCATATAGAAGTCCTAGCGAACCTGCTCCTACTACATCTATAATCATCTGATCCCCCTGTTCTGGTCATTTCCTGTACCTTTTGAATCAAACCGAAAAATCTTCTTCTATAATAGTACAAAATGCACACAACTAAAAACCCGTCATACCAGCCGTATGATTACGGAGGTTTGGCGGGCAAATATTACAAGGTTACTTTAATTTTGAATATCGCTACTCGATTCGTTCCAGATTTCCGTTAGCATCCATTTTGAACCTTGTCTTGAGTTCTTCTTCTTCTTCGGATAAAAAAGCAAGCCTGCGTGCACGATCCATAATCTGGATCAATGCTTTGTAATCATCGTTCACGACACGATAATCGGTTTGAACCTCATTAACTTCTTTGGAAAGTCGGTCGTTCTCACAACGTAATTCAAGCAATTCGTCTTCCTTCTCACGCAATTCCTTCTCAAGCATTTTAAGCTGACGATTGCTCTCCTGTGCAGTTCCTTTCCACTGCCTTAGGAAACGGATGACCGCATCCATAGATAGGGTTTCATCTGACACACCTTCCGTCTTAAAGAGACCTTCCTCGGCGTCTAATGTTGCCAGTGCAGCAACCTGTGGACCAAGCATTGCCGGCTGTTTTCTAAGATAGCTCCGCTTCTGCCTTTGTGCTTTAGCATTGCTGATCGCTGATTCATACTTCTTACGCACACAGCTGTTCCAACGGAACCCACAGGCGGCCGAAGTTCTGCCTATTTTTTCTCCCACTTCTTCAAAAGCGGCTAGCTGCGTACTGCCTTCCCGAATATGACGCAATGTAACCTCTGCCAAAATCAAATCATCCTCTGTGCTCCAAGCATCCTGTCTCACTGCAGTCATGCTATAATACCCTCCTAACACCATCCTGAAATAACCGTCCCCATAACCGGTAACCCGTTATGTGAATTAGGTATAAAAGTTGCTTTACTCAATCTTATGCCTCTCATAGAGTTCATAGAATTGATTTCATACTAAAATGTATTTCCACATTCAGGTTCCCTCATACGTGATCGGTATAATTCTGAACACTTTAATCCTAAGCTAATAAAAAAAGAATTCGCTTTCATACCCAAATTTGTTTACACGTTTTTCCTTTGTCGGTATAATATTATGTAGACAATCTATGAACGTACATAAGAGAGGAGGATTTACCGTGGCACGCATGTTTCGGGTACTCGGGTTCTTCACGCTTGCGATTGGCCTGATGGCTTTTGCAGGAGACTTAGTTGAAATGGCTTTGCTTTTCTTCCTGCAGACTGCGTTTTTTGTCCTTTTGGGATACTTGAAGTTTACAGAACGTACGTATATATTGCTCTTCTGGGGTTATATGATCGTAACGTTCACAGGGTTCAGCTACTGGACTGTATTTCAAATGGGACTGCCGCTCTAATCCGCCAGCAGCATCAAAACAATCCGGCTCTTGTCGGATTGTTTTTTTGTTGTCAGATTACATATGAAGATATAATGGTATGTAACCACTAAGGATATTTTTCGTATGGATTTCATATATTGTTTGGAAGAGTTCTCATCTGCATGATTTTACAAGGATGAAAGAAAGGAGAATGATTGTGAAGCATCGATATGGCCTAATCGCCATCTTGTTCATTATCATATTGTTTGTGCAATCCGCCTCATCATACGTTTATGGAGAGACTTCGCCCGAAGACACGCAAGCCATTCTTCAAAAAACATTATCTATTGTAGAGATTGATCATGAAATTAAACGTATTAGTGAACAGCAGACGCAATTAGCCAAGCAACATGAGACATTATCTGCCCAACTGCTACAACAGGAAAAGGAAATACATATCCAGCAAGAACGGGCCGGAGCTGTCGTAAGATCCTATTACACAGGAGAGCGCGATAGCCTGCTCATGACAGTGCTTGGAGCAAGATCATTTAAGGATTTGTTTGTTCTATATGACTACTATCAAATCATCATTGGTAAAGATCAAGCTGTTTTGGACAAGTATCAGACTCGCTATAATGAATTGCAACATACGTCTGATCGAATCCGCCAAACCTCTATGGAGCTTACCCAGATGAAAACCAATCTGGAAAACCAGCGAACAAGGGTGGCCCTGCTGCAAAAAGAAGTGGATAAGCAAATAACCGCCAGCGGTGACGCGGCAGCTATTCAAAAATTAATGAATGAATTAACGCTGTATTGGGAGAACGTGGGCATTTACGAGGTAAAACGTTATTTCAAGGCATTGGCGTCAGCCATGCAAAACTTGCCTGATTTTGTACAAAAACAAAACGGAGCGATATCCACCACAGGAACAACCTATACCATTCGTATTGCTCAGGACGAACTAAATACGTTTCTGCGTTCACAAAATGAAATTTTTAACGATTTTGCGTTCACATTTGATTCGAATAAAATTACAGCTTCGGGTAAGCGTGATCAGTTGCAATTAAGCATTGAAGGTCACTATACGGTCGAGAACGAACCGCAAAATTCAATTCGTTTTCATGTGGATAAGCTGGTGTTCAATCAGCTTGAACTGCCTGACACAACACGCAACATGTTGGAGAAAGAGTTTGATCTCGGTTTTTATCCGCAAAAAATTCTGTCCTTTGTCAAAGCTACGGATGTTTCTACAGATGAAGGGGTTTTGGAAGTGAAATTAGCAATTTCATTCTAGGGGTTAACCGTTTTTCTGATGCTGCTCACATACTGGGCAGCACTGATCTCCCCTTCGAGAACCTGTTGAACCCGTTTTTGAAAACGTTCGATCATCGTTTTGTTTTCAATCCATTGTACCGGAGACTCTTTGCCAAACCAGGGTTGATTTAGAACCATACTGTACCGACTTCTAACCTCCCCAACTTCCTTCTCACTCTCTTGTTGTCTTGCAGGCAAACGTTTGGTTTGTTTATACCACTTTTTCTGCGTTACTGCCGAAGCCATGCCTTCAATCCACCGACTTGCTGCATCGGCTTCCGTAGTTCCTGCTGTAATGACCAGACTTCTGGATTCTACCGCCCGCAAAGCCTGCAAAGAGACAGGTGAACTAAACGTCCCCCGACCTTTGGCAACCTCATCTGCATGTAAAATACGAGATAGTGTAGATACAAACATCGGAGTTTGCACCTTATAATCCGAAGCAGATAATACTGGATCTACTGACATAGTCACAATATGGGGTTGAAGCTCGCCGAGTAAGCTTACCCCCTGTTGAAATTCATTTGTCATAGAGGTAAGTTGCATGGTTAGTATCTGGTCGGGACTCATTCCTGGCGGCAAATAACTCAACCACGCACTTGCTTCGTAAATATCATCTATATTTAACGAAATCAAAGGTGCGCTCTTTGTTTGAGATTCCTTGATCAATTTGGACCATTGCTCCCTATTCTGTGGAAAGCCCTGCAATCCAGCCTCATTCAAGTATGAGGGTATTATTCCCATCACATAAGGATCTACATCAAAGGGCATTGCCCATTGATATCCATTCCACTCTGTCATTCCTCGCAACTCAGCAGCTGAATCACCAAGAGCTTTGGAAAGCGTTGTCGCATTCAAAGGAAGCAAATATCCTTTTCTGGCATAATGTTGTACTTGGTCACTATCCAATAAAATAATATCTCCGTTCTCTCCCAAAGAAAACTCCCGATCCAGCACCTCTTTATACTCCTTCGGTTCCACATTGCGGAGATTAACCTCAACATAAATAGAAGCCGCTACTTCTTTAGCCACTTTTTGAAAAGACGCAAACTCCTCTTCTGACATAGATACCAATACATCGAGAGGGGCACTTGTATCCTCATTACGGGATGAAACACCCGTGTATGTATCTTTCTCTTGATTTCGTCCCTGATTATGCTGCGAACCTCTAAAATCAAAGCTAGGTGAAAGGATGGTTAGCGAAAGCAGTAAAACTGCAAATAAAACAACCTGATGTCTACGCTTCATTCACTCTCCCCCTTGAAATAACTTGTTTTATATTTTCTCGCAACCATTATTGTAACAAATATGTAGTGCTCTTGTCCTACCCTGCCAAAAAACACTTTTCTTGTATTTTGCATATTAAGAGCATATCCAGTTCTGTATAACATTTGATTTTAATTTTTTCAGCAAAAAAAGCCGACTTTAAAAGTCGGCTTGCTTTAAAACATTTTCCGGGAAATAAATCCAGCTATCTACAATCAAATTCTTGTTATAACAAGTCTGCCGCAAGCTGTGCCAGCTTGGAACGTTCTCCTTTTTCAAGCATAATATGCCCACTGATTCCCTCTTGTTTAAAACGTTCGACAATGTAGGTCAATCCGTTACTTGCGGAATCCAGGTAAGGGTGGTCAATCTGCTCAGGGTCACCCATCAAAATAATTTTACTACCTTCCCCCACCCGGGATACGATCGTTTTTACTTCATGACGAGACAAGTTCTGAGCTTCATCAATAATGATGAATTGGCCGGGAATCGATCTTCCGCGGATATACGTCAGTGCTTCAACTTGGATACTGCCGAGACCCATCAGTATTTTATCTATATCTCCGGCCTTTTTCGTATCAAATAAAAATTCAAGATTATCATAGATCGGCTGCATCCACGGACGAAGCTTCTCTTCCTTTTCCCCTGGCAAATACCCGATGTCCTTGCCCATAGGTACTACAGGACGCGCGATCAGCAGCTTTTTGTATTTGTGATCATCCTCTACTTTCAGCAATCCTGCTGCCAAGGCGAGCAGTGTTTTACCCGTGCCAGCTTTACCCGTTATCGTCACAAGCGGAATATCGTCGTTCAGCAGAAGCTCCAGCGCCATCCGTTGTTGTGCATTTCGGGCGCTGATCCCCCAGACATTATCATTACTGAGGAACAATGGCTCCAGTTTTGTACCTTCAGTATTCACTTTAAGCAAAGCGGATTTGTTCGTACCCATCTCATCTTTCAGAATGACAAATTCATTCGGGTAGAGAGAATAGGACAATTGCAACGGTTTGATCGGCAAGAAACGATATGTGTAAAACTCATCAATGACAGACGGGTGAACTTTCAGCGCTGTATATCCAGGGTACAACTCGCTAAGCCCAGCAGTCCGATCCGATAAGTAATCCTGTGTGTTCAGTCCAAGTACGTCCGCCTTGATCCGTACCAGAACGTCTTTACTGACAAGAACAACTTGTCGCTCCACCACTTCTTTTTCATTCTCTTCAATCTGATAATTCAGCGCGACGGCCAAGATTCGATTGTCATTGGACACTTCCCCGAACATTTCCTGAACTCTCACAAAACTGCGGTGATTAAGCTCAACTTTTAGATTGCCTCCATTCGCAAGAGGTACGCCACTGTGCAAGTGACCCAGTTCCCTGAGTCCATCCAGCAGTCTGGACACGTTGCGTGCATTACGGCCGATCTCATCGGCATTTCTTTTTTTGGAGTCAATCTCCTCCAGTACAACCGCGGGAATGATTACCTCATGTTCTTCAAAGGCAAATATGGCATTGGGGTCATGCAGAAGCACGTTGGTATCCAATACAAAAATCTTTTTCATTCAATCCCCTCCAAAGCGGCGTCGTTAAAGGCATGGGCTGGAACGTGTTCTCGGGAATGACGAAGTTGCTCTTACGAGCCTTCCGTTTCCCCTCATTCCCGAGTTCATCTTGATCGTGTGATCTTCAGCAGCGGCATGGACAATCATGCTCCCATACATAAATGTATTCGACTAGGGCAAAATAATTGTCAACCATTCTGAAAAACTCCAAGAAAGGATGAACATTTATGAAAATGGGGATATGCACGCTGCTTCTAATCTTTGTTCTTACCGGCTGTAATACTTCTACACGTAACGCTTCACAGGAACCGCATGAGATGCATCCTAGAAGTTACGGAGGAAACATAACAACACAGCAAGAAGATCGAATGAATCCTTCACGCTTAGATCACTTCAACGAAAATACGGGCGAGGTACATGATCTCAATGGTGCGGATGATACAGAAATGGGCCGAATGACAAATAAAAAACGAGTGAGTCACCTCAAAGCACTCGCCAAGCAAGTTGAGGGTGTACAGGATGCTAACTGCGTTATACTCGGCAACACAGCAGTTGTCGGCATTGATGTTGATGGTGATCTCGAACGGGCACGCGTTGGCACCATTAAGTATGCCGTTGCAGAAGCTTTGCGCAAAGATCCGGAAGGTGTAGATTCCATCGTAACCGCCGATGCTGATGTCACGGAGCGTATCAAAGAAATTGGTGAGCATATTCGTAAGGGCCATCCCATTTCCGGTTTTGCTTCAGAACTTGCCGATATGGTAGGCCGTATCATTCCACAGCTTCCGAAAGACGTCAAAGTTCGTCAAAACCCGGATGAACCTGCCCAGGATCAGTACATGCAACAACACACATCGGAAAAAAGACAACAAAAAGCCCAGTGATCTCTCACTAGGCTTTTTTCATGGCCGCAAAGACTTGCTCATCGAGCTTCTCAGCAGCACGTTGGTCGTATATTTTGACAAATTGAGGCACAGAGGACAGTTGAGCGCCATAAAACAACGCATTCCTCACCGCTTCAATTCGAATGTCGAAACAGCACATATTAAAGGGTACGTCTTGCAATGGATCTTGTTGCACGGAAGCACGTCCATTGACTGCATACACCATTTCTTCGCCAAAAACAGTAATTGTAACCAGCGGATTGTGTTTCATGTTATTTACCAGACGGGAACGATGATCAATCGCCAAACGAAAAGTTGATGCATTTTCAGCATAAATCCAGGAGATTGCTGTAGAAGTCGGACCTCCAGATTCCACATCCACGGTGTTAAGAAGCACAAAGGTCTCGTCTTTAAATTGCTGTAAAAGCGATTCTGTTAACTGTGTGACGGCTTCGGACATTCAACCAGCCCCCTAACCTTCTTTATGCAATTCTCATCTTGGTTGATGTTATTATATCACACCGCGAACCGAGCTTCCAATCCCCAAAACGATTGCTATTCTTTTGGAGATGACGCTGTGACTTTACCTGAAAGTGTATCTTGCAGTGCCTGTTTGGCATTGGCCAATTCTGTCTCATTGATATATACATAAGGACTTCTCCACTCCCCTGTAACCGGAGTAAAGTGTACATCTGCGGTGGAAATGTTCCAATAGGTTGCTATAAAGTTTTTCATTTGTTCGGATTCCACATCCGTGGTCATATTTTTATCTACCGCACTGATCACTTTGCCAATCTTGGTGATTCCGCCAAGCGACTTCATCTGATCCAGCATGGCATTCATTACCTGGCTCTGACGTTTATTCCGATCAAAATCATTGGACTCCGCCGTCTTTGGCTTACAGTTGGACTTACGATAGCGAACAAAATCAAGTGCTTCTTTTCCGTCCAAGTGCTGAGCTCCTGCCTTCAGATTAATATCTGTATTGTCAGCCGTATCTCGGTAACACATGTTTTTATCCACCGTAACATCTACTCCACCGACAGCGTTTATCGCATCACGAAAAGCCTGAAAATTAAGAACAGTTGTATAGTTAATATCCACACCGAGGTACTTACCCATCATATCCTTCATCTGGTCTTCTGCCTTCTTGCCAGATGTTTTTTCTTGTGTTTTAAACCGCGGATAATAGGCGTTCAGTTTGTTCGACTTATATCCGTCCAGCTGAATACGCGTGTCACGCGGTAAAGATACCACGGTGGCAGTCTTTGTATTCGGATTAAGTGCAGCAACCATCACAACATCTGATAAAAACGTACCTGTTTCGGGACGATTATCTGTACCAAGCAGCAACATCGTAAGCGGTTTGGTTGTAGCCGACATGCCTGGAGGAACGGGTTTATCTATTCCCGTATTCGCAACTTGGTTGTATAGCCAGTACATATATCCCCCACCGACCAGAATACCGATCACAAGCAGGCTGAGGAACACCCTGAAGAATGCGCGCATACGTTTCTTCTTCGGCGCCTTACCCTTACCGCTCTTGTTGCCTGAATTACCGGATGCATTCGAAGGTTGTCTTCGTGGAGGCAGTCCGTTTGAATTTGAAGTCATGTTCTCAACACCTTTATCACATCTGTTTGGTCTACATAAAACACAACCGCTTTCCCAAGGGAAAACGGATGTGTTTATGCATAGACAGCATTATGAGTTTCGAGCGGAAGCTTCCGCTTTTTTCTTTTGACGACCTTCAACGAAATAACGCACGCGCACTAACAACATCAGACCTACAGCTACCAACAAACATTGAATGATGGGCAACTTATCGATCTGAAAAATAAGAAGCATGAACGTACCCATCGCCATCAAGATATACAACACAATTTCCTTACCGATTGGCAATTTCTGACGTACCCGAAAGACCTTGTTATACACGTAAGTAATCAGTACAAAGATGACGATATAGGCGATGATCGGGTGTGATGCAAACCATGCTTGCATGTTAAGGCATCTCCTTTCATGATCATGCTGTACAAAACTCAACCATTGGCGGGACTTTACTGCTGCACAATGAGATTCTTCGTCGCTCGTTCGACCGTTCCGAGATCGGATCGTTCTTTTGATCGCTGTTGTCCCCGAATTTCTGTGAACACTCTATCAAGTGTTGAAATTCGGGGACAAAGGCGAACGCTTCGCTTCTGCAGAATCGATTCCTCTCCCTCCACTACCGTGGCGAGAGACAGGAATCGTTCCATCGTGCAATAATGTCCCTTCAAACATTGACTTTTGTATCTCTTAGAGTAGTGGGTATTACGCGTTATTTTGAGCCATTTTGCGTTGTTTTTCTGCACGCTCACGCTCGGATTTGTTCAAAAGCTTCTTACGAAGACGAATGGATTTCGGCGTGATTTCACAGTACTCATCATCGTTCAAATATTCAAGCGCTTGTTCCAACGAGAAGATAATTGGCGTTTTAATTTTAACCGTATCATCTTTACCGGAAGAACGAACGTTAGTCAGTTGTTTTTCTTTACAGATGTTAACAACGATATCATTGTCACGTGTATGCTCACCAACAATCATACCTTCGTAAATTTCTGTTCCAGGCTCAAGGAAGAGCGTACCACGATCCTCAACACCCATCATTCCGTAGAATGTAGATGTACCCGTTTCCGTTGAGATCAGTACACCTTGGTGACGTCCACCCACTTGACCGGATACGACTGGAGCGTAGCTGTCAAATGCATGGTTCATTACGCCATAACCACGAGTCAATGTGAGGAAGTTCGTGCTATAACCAATCAGACCACGTGCAGGAATCAGGAACTCCAGACGGACTTGACCGCTACCATTGTTGATCATGTTAACCATCTCTGCTTTACGTGCGCCCAGGCTCTCCATGACGGAACCCATGCTTTCTTCAGGGATGTCAATCAACAAGCGCTCAACAGGCTCCATTTTCTTACCGTCAACTTCTTTGATGATAACTTCTGGTTTGGATACTTGGAGCTCATATCCTTCACGACGCATATTTTCAATCAGGATACCAAGGTGAAGTTCACCACGTCCGGAAACGATAAATGCATCCGGGCTCTCTGTTTCTTCTACACGAAGAGATACGTCAGTTTCCAATTCTTTCAACAAACGCTCGCGCAGTTTACGGGAAGTAACCCATTTACCTTCGCGGCCTGCGAATGGACTGTTGTTTACGAGGAATGTCATTTGCAGTGTTGGCTCATCAATTTTCAGAACCGGCAAAGCTTCAGGGTTGTTCGGATCAGCAATCGTTTCACCGATGTTGATATCCTTAATACCTGCGATCGCCACGATGTCACCTGCGCCAGCTTCCTCTGTCTCTACACGTTTCAGACCTTGGAAACCGAACAGTTTCTCGATACGAGCTGTTTTGCTTTTGCCATCACGCATAATAACAGTAACGGATTGGCCTTGACGGATCACACCGCGGTTTACACGACCGATAGCGATACGTCCAAGGTATTCATTGTAGTCCATCAGCGTAACGAGGAATTGCAGTGGCTCTTCAACGTTCTCTGTTGGATGAGGGATATGACTTACGATGGTATCGTAGATCGCCATCATGTTGTCATCTTGTTTGGCAGGATCGTCTTCCATGCTGGATGTTCCGTTCAATGCGGAAGCATATACAACAGGGAATTCAAGTTGTTGATCGTTGGCACCCAGTTCGATGAACAGGTCAAGTACTTCATCAATAACCTCAGCCGGACGAGCCGCTGGACGGTCAATTTTGTTTACAATTACGATTGGAGTCAGGTTGTGCTCCAGTGCTTTACGAAGTACGAACTTCGTTTGTGGCATGCAGCCCTCATAAGCGTCAACAACGAGCAATACGCCGTCAACCATTTTCATGATACGTTCTACTTCACCACCGAAGTCGGCGTGTCCAGGTGTATCTACAATGTTAATCAGGTAATCTTTATACGTTATAGCCGTGTTTTTGGCCAAAATCGTAATACCGCGTTCACGCTCCAAATCGTTGGAGTCCATTGCGCGCTCCTGTACAGTCTCGTGGTCACGGAATGTACCGGATTGCTGGAGCAACTTGTCGACGAGTGTTGTTTTCCCGTGGTCGACGTGGGCAATAATCGCAATATTGCGAATGTGTTCTCTTGAATGCATGGTTTGTATCCATATCCTTTCCAATTTCAATTCTTATCTACTAAACTTCCCGCAAAATCGCAGGTTACTCACAAAATAAGCGTCGGTGATAACCCGACGCATGTCTATATCCCTTATATTATAGTTTATCATAGGTAAAAATCAAGATATTTCGCTCGAAAACTCCATTGGTTAAGACCGGAGATGTTTACCATCCCCTGCCTCGGCCTATACGCCCTCGCCCAGCAAGCAACCAGACTCCACCCAAAATAAGCAGAACAGCAAGTACATAAATGATCCCTGTCTGTAACAGCGTAAACGCCAACAATACGATGGATACCGCTCCGATAATTAGGGCAGCAGGATAGACAAATTCGGGTCTTCGCCGCTCAACTGCACCATATCCAAGCAAGCCGACAGCTATTCCAAGCAATAGGATTGGCCACAAATTTCTCATTAGCCCGGCTCCCCATATGTTCGTTATGCTGAACAGTACACCATACACCGTGAGAACTCCCGCAGGCATTAACGACCAGGACGGCGCAATTCGGGCATAAAACAATGCATAAAGAGCAATACCTGGCAGCAATAGCAACAGAGGCCAGAAATTTCGACCAATAAACCCAAACACTCCTAATTTACCGAGCAAAATGACAAGACCAGCAACTACAATAAATAATCCGATCGCTCTTTCATTCTTCATTATAATCACCTCTGTTTTCGTTAATTATGTAATTCCGAACTATGCTGACTCTCCCAGTACTAAACACATTTTGAATTGTAAAAACAAGCTATAACCTGATGTTAACAGTGTATCTGATGTTTCCACAAAAAACTATACTGATGTCGAAAATGAGTCGTCCTAACTTAAGCGAAATATACATTATGCCTCCAACCTTAATCTGTATTCCCCTTAGAGACACCATATATAATATCAGATAAACTTACGATACGAAGATTACTTCCCCTCTTCATTGCTCTATCCTTTATCGTTCACATGCGAAAAAAAACGCCGACTCTTCTTGGCGGAACGCCTCAGGCATATTAAAAAACAGAAAAGGTATCCCTTATGGGACACCTCTCAAACAAAAAGCTTATTCTAACTCATGTTGTCATCTAAGTATTTCGGCGAACGAATCTATGTGCCCCTCCCGCCGCTATAACCAGACAAGCTAAAGCTGCTGGCAACATTGCATGAGCCTGTGCTGCCATTCCGCCCAGCCACTCCCCTAGCTTCGGGTCTCTCATCAACATTTCTCCTGCGGTAAACGCAAGTATTCCTGATCCCGCATACACCAGAATCGGAAAGCGTTTGAGCAGTCCCACAATGACACCACTACCCCATACTACAATAGGAATACTAATAGCAATCCCGATAACAATTAGAGCGAGGTCTCCATCCGCCAATGCAGCAATCGCTAATACATTATCCAGACTCATCACAAAATCAGCAACTAATATTGTCTGAATCGCTTTCCAGGTTGTGGATGCGTTACGGATATGTACCTCTTCATCGTTTTGAAGCAGCAGCTTCAGCGCAATCCAGAACAATAACAACCCGCCTGCCGCCTGAATAAAAGGAATCCCCAGCAACAGTACAGCCGCGAAAGTAAGTATGCAACGTAGAAGTACTGCACCAAGTGCTCCCCACCATACTGCTTTTTTACGTTGAGCTGGAGGTAAATCTTTGCTCGCCATTGCAATGACAACCGCGTTATCGCCACTCAATACCAGATTGATCATTAAAATTTGTGTTAACAGCCATAGCGTATCCATCTCCTCATCCCCCCACTCTAACTTGTATGTGAAAGATGTACATGCTATTCTTAGTGTTTGAAGAATATATAAGGAGTGACATATCACATGGAGCTACTTAGTCCAACATTCTGGCTGTCTTTGTTGAATGTTGTCTTTATTGATCTGATCCTGGCTGGCGATAATGCCATCGTCATTGGTCTTGCAGCTAGAAATCTCCATCCTTCCGTGCAAAAAAAGGCGATCCTGTTCGGCACAGGCGGTGCACTTCTCATTCGGATTGCAGCCACCGTCGTTGTATTATGGTTGCTCAAAGTGCCTTGGCTCTTACTCGCAGGAGGCCTACTCCTGGTCTGGATTGCCTATAAACTGCTGGCAGATCAGGGAGATGAGCACAATGACATTCAAGCCGATACTTCCCTCTGGGCCGCTGTTCGTACAATCATCATTGCGGATGCAGCCATGGGACTAGACAATGTGATTGCCGTAGCGGGGGCTGCGCAACAACATCTGGTACTTGTTATCCTCGGATTGCTGATCAGTGTCCCGATTATCGTTTGGGGTAGCACCTTGTTCATCAAACTGATGAACCACTTTCCCTGGATTATCTATGTTGGCGCTATGGTACTAGGTTATACTGCTGCAAATATGATTACTGAAGAGAAACGGATTATGCCTTTTTTCACGGAGCATCCGGCAATCCGCATCCTGTTCATCGCTGTAGTGATTGGAGGTGTTGTTTTTCTTGGTTACCGTAAACGAACTACAAGTAAGAAAGCCCAAGCTAAACAGCAACGTTCCTATTCATAGACGAGCCAAGGAAATAGAGGCAATACAAGCAATTCATTTACGAAATAACGTCTCACAAAAAGAACAGGACTCCCCCCTTCTCACCCTGGTTAGTCCTGTTCTTTTTGTGTTCTATTTACATTTCATTTGTTATGTCTACCTCTAATTTGGCATGCCCCAAATAACCACCACATTTAAAACCAGTCATCCTTCATTTCACTGTTCTCTGGCTGCCCCGTCAATACTGAAGCTTCCCCGGCATACAAAGTTATCGTTTCTGTATGTTCTACCGCTTGATCCAGCCATTCCGGCAGATGGCTCATCGTTGCTTCGATTTTATCCACAATCCGCAGATTCGGATTGGTGGATGGTGATTTTGGAACAAACAATGTACAGCAATCTTCATAAGGCAGAATCGAGATATCATACGTTCCAATCTGTTTGGAAAGTGAAATAATTTCCTGCTTGTCCATCATGACCAGCGGTCTCAGCAGAGGCAGGTCCGTAGCGCGGCCGATGACATTCATGCTCGGAAGGGTTTGGCTTGCCACCTGACCCAGACTATCACCAGTAATCAGCGCGAGAGCACGTTCACGTTCTGCCAGCTTGGTGGCAATTCGTAGCATGGAACGCCGCATTAAGGTAATAATCAGATTATCTTGACCCAACTGGGTGAATGCGGTCTGAATCTCTGTAAATGGAACCAGGTGTAATTTGATCGAACCCGCGTGATCTGCAAGCGCACGGGCAAGATCAATCACTTTTTCTTTGGCCCGCTGACTGGTAAAAGGATAACTATAAAAATGCACACACTCGACTTCGAGTCCCCGGCGCATGGAAGACCATGCAGCTACGGGACTGTCTATCCCTCCAGACAAGAGGACCATTGCCTTGCCATTTGTTCCAAGCGGGAATCCGCCTGCGGCAGGAATGACTTCACTGAAAATATAAGTGCCTTGTTCCCGGATTTCTACACGTAACTCGATATCAGGGTCACGCACATCGACCTTCAACTGCTGAAATTTGCGCAGAATCGGTGAACCGACGAGATGATTTGTTTCATGAGAAGAATGCGGGAAGGCCTTCCACACTCGACGCGCGTTTACCTTGAAGGTCGTGACTTCACCGAATTCTTCAGCTCGTTCATCCATAAACGCAACCGCAGTTTGAACAATTTCGTCAATCTCGGAAGGTGTTACTTTCACAGGACTGATAGACGCTACACCAAATACACGTTTGAGCACGGGAATAAGCTGTGTGTGGGATTCACCACCAAGATCCACGTAGACTCGTCCGTATTCTTTACGCAGACTTGCCCCTGGATAAGGCTTAAGCAGTGCCTTGACTTGAGTGATGATCGTTTTCTCAAATCGCGCACGATTTTTTCCTTTTAACATAAACTCTCCAAAACGGAGAAGTAGCATATCATAATTCAACATTTAATTTACATCCGCCTTTCGAGTGGCCGTAATTGTGCCACCATCTGATGCAGTGCCTTTTCCAGCATGGCTGCATCCTCTTCTGTATGTTCGTCACCGAAACTAATTCGCAATCCCCCAGCGGCACAGGCAACATCTCTTCCCATGGCAAGCAGCACCCGGCTTGGCTCAGCCGAACGCGAGGAGCATGCCGACTGGGTAGACACCGTACAGCCAAGTTGCTCTAGGGTATGCAAGGCTACTTCTGCTTTCATAGCAGGATAGGAAAAATGTACAATATGTGGCGCTCCGTCATGCGTACTGTTGAGCTCGAGCTCCGGGATAGCAGCAATCGTCTTCATCACCCGGTCTCGAAGTATGCGAATTCGACTCGAAAAATCAATCTGCCTTTCTGTTGCGATCCGCATTGCCTTGGCCATACCCACAATCAGAGCCGTATTCTCTGTGCCTGCCCTGAGCCCATGCTCCTGTGAGCCACCGGATAGCAGTGGTATAAGCTCTACGCCACTTCTCACATAGAGGAGCCCGGCACCTTTCGGCCCACGGATTTTATGAGCGGACAAACTGTACAGATCCGCTTTCCATTTGGCTGGTGCAACGTGCACTTTTCCGAAACCTTGTACGCCATCTACATGAAAAAGGACCCGTGGCGCGTTTTTTTTGAGCAGATTACCAATCTCTTCTACCGGATGAATCGCACCCGTCTCATTGTTCACATGCATCAGACTAACAAGCACGGTGTCCGAACGAACAGCTTTTAGTACCTGCTCAGCAGTAACGACACCTCTTGAATCTACAGGGATAAAGGTTACATCCCATCCCCATTGCTGTAACTGCAACACACTCTCATACACAGACGCGTGCTCCGTTGCCGTAGTTATAATATGTTTTCCCCGTGAACGATACCGAAGTGCAGCCCCCTTAATCGCGAGGTTATTACTCTCCGTTGCTCCGGATGTAAATATGATTTCATCTGCTTTTACACCGATTGTGGCTGCACAGCCTGTCCGCGCTCGGCGTAGTAATTGATCTGCACGTTCACCGTATCCATGAATCGACGACGCATTTCCGAACTGTGTTTCCATAATTTCCGCCATCGTGCGAACCACATCGGGATATGGAGGAGTCGTTGCAGCATAATCAAAATATTTCAAAACAAGGTGCACCTTCCTTATTCGTTCGTTCATTAACTTATAGTGAGCATTGTACCACGATCTTCGTACAACACAAAAAAAGACCAACTGAAAGTAGGCAATGAAGGCCTGCCTTTTAAGCTGGATCTCTTTGTTTGGGACATGCTCAGAAGATGTCCTTTTTAGATCGAATATTTGGAACGAGCCCGTTCCACTTTGGTAATATAATTTTGCGTTTCCACAGGCAACAAATGGAGCATGCTCATCAGTTCATTATCATTGGTAACGCCCAGTCTGGACAACCGACCTGGACCAGCATTATAGGCTGCCAAAGCCATTTTCTCCTGCCCGCCAAAACGCTGAAGCTGAAGGGATAAATATTTGGTGCCTGCATCGATATTTTGACCCGGGTCGAAGGAGTCACTCACACCAAGTCCGGCTGCCGTACCATCCATTAATTGCATCAGCCCCTTCGCACCTGCCGAAGAGACAACATTCGGATTAAAACCGGATTCTGTATCGATGACCGCTTTGATTAAAGATTCAGGGACCCCGTACTTCGCACTGGCCTGTGAGATCAGTGATTCGAAATCCGTAGGCACGGATTTGCCGGAATCAGCTTGTCCTGTATTACTCAAGGCAAGCAATGAATCCAGATTACCTGCTTGGGAAGAACCCGTTATATTCATATCCGGACTATAGGTACTGCCAAGCTGCAACCACAACAAACCGTCATTGGATCGCTTAGAGGTCGAAGTTTGATTTTCCGCATCGCTCAGACTACGATTATCCGCATTTAACAATCCATCCATCATATTTGAAAAGTCAGTCGTCGAACCAGTTGGCACAGCTGATCCGTTCGTTTGATTATTAATATTGGACAATTGCAACTCCAATAATTGCCGCGAATTGCGTGGATCAATTTGCATGAGTTAACTCCACTCCCGTTTCATTCAAGCTAGATGACTTTATTCTACATGGTTTTACAGACAGGTTCCATCATTTTCATAAAAAATAGCTGATTAGACGTTAAAAATATGCGTAAATGTGAAAAAACCTTCTGATTCACCATAAGGAAGTGAATACAGAAGGCTTTTCTATTGTCCTGAGATCCGAGGATACCTCTCCCATCCCATGAACGAATGTCGCTTTTTTTATCGTGCAAAAGGAATCATAAAAAAGTAACTCAGTGTAGCGACGATTCCTAGTCCGATGGACCAGGCTCCTGCTGTCTTACGTCCATTCACATAAGCATAATAACCAAGTACAGCCGCAGCGGGACCCAATACAATGGACCACATGAACAACGATGCGATACCAAAAGCAAGACCCATATACCCTGCAACACGGCCTGTTGATTCCATTACACGATCAGCCTCATGTTTCTGCGGTACTGCATCTGAATGCACACGGTCGCTCTCCCTGGTTCGCACGGTTGCTCGCGGCGTAATCTCCGCACCGTATTCCTCACGATATGCTTTTCTTGGATAATCCACACGCTGGCGCTGTTGTTGACTCTGCGATTCTGTGTTGTAACGATCCAAATGTTCGTCATTGAAATCATCATTCTTCACGTGAAAGCACCTCCGTTAATGGATTGGATGACTGCTTACTTGGGTCTGAATGTGTGACAGCATGTTGCTGAAGAGGTACGCGCATGATCATGATGATCGGAGTCAAAAGTCTCTCCGGCAAATTCCTCATGCAGACGACGGGTAGCGTGCTGGTCAATGTCAATCATGATGGCATCGGCCTGGCAAAAGTTGTTTTCTCCCCAGAAATGACAGTTGGAAACGCTGCATTTGACAATTGGTTTGTCATGGCTCATTTTTTATCACCTCGACATCTAATGTTCCCACGCGCCAAATCCGATATTCTTCGCCGAAATGCCAGATGATAACATGTATCAGGATACGTATTTATCTAAAGTCATTCACTTCGAAACGAACGTTCCATCCTTACATCCAAACAAAAAAAAACCGCCACAAGGGCGGTCTGTCTGTTACGAAATATTAGGCGTGGTTACGTTGGCTTTGCATACGACGCTGGGTCAGATAATCACTCTCGTAATAGGCCAAGTCGTCACGAAGTTCTTCATAAGTCTTGGAAATTTCCAAAATGACGTCGCGTACAGCCCGAATCGGCTTATCACGGAAACGGATGGCATCCTGACCTGTATAAGCATATCTTCCGTCCTCAGAGTAGCACTCATTTTTCGGATAGAAAAAGCTGTTCACACTTTGGTGATACGTATTATAAAGAGCCTTTTCGGCAAATTCGACATCAAAGTTGGCACGACGCAGCACAACGCCAAGTTTTTCGTAAGAAACTTCAGAAAAAACGAGCAAATGACGGAGATCTGAAAGGAAACCTTTGTAGAAGGCGGTTGACTCCTCCGTCTGGTTCTGATCCAGTTCAGGCAAAGCATTTTCATTCAAAAACTTTTCGATCCGATCGATCGCCGGTTTTAACTTTTCTCTGGTTGACTCACATGTTTTTTGTACATTGGCTGCTGACATAAAGGTAGCTCCCCCTTAAATAAGTCCTTACATTTTTACATCTAGGTAGGCCAAACCATGTTTGTTTCCTGACCTTTTGAATACTCAGATATAATCCTACCATAAAAAGTTGACGAGCGGTATCCCTTAATCGTGCTTTCCATTCCTGTCATGATATATGCTTCGGAACATGCAATGACTCGAAACTCTTTTGTATAAAAATATGTGCTTCTCCTAACGATAACTACATCCGTGACAACGACGATGCGTTCAAGCACGCCGTATAAGCCATTGTCCAAAATGAACGAGGAGGTTCTGTCTTATGTCCAGACCAAGGTGGATCAACTGGGCTCTCGCAGCAGGTGCGGGCGCCTTAGCGCTGACCTTACTGCTTCCAACATCAAACCGTACCGTACCCAAGCCAAGCGCTATGCAGGAGAATCCTCAGAAGGAACATGCAAGCAAGCAGCGTCTGAAAGTTCAGGATATCAAAGCCACCGATCTGCTGACCCGTGTAGATGCCAAACAGCACCTCGGGATCATACTGGATAAAACGAACACGATGACAGATGCACAGGTGACCCGTTATATGAAAGATCTTCAAGATTCACACGGGCACATGCGGTCTATTCAATTAATGAATATGGATGACTCATCGAGTAAACGATTTGATCGTGCGTTCAAAGAAGGCAGTAAACTGGAGCAACAAAAATTATCTCATGCAATGAATTTGGCAAAAAAAGCGGTACACAAGCGTCAAAGCTTCGAGTCCTCTTCGTTTCCACTTGGAAAAGAAAAATACTTTGTCATGGGACAACCCTCCAAGGATGGCAAACGAGCCATCATCGCTCTGTTTAGTCAAAGTGTATTAAATGCCGTGGAAGAGCATCAGCGTAAAAATTTGCGGATGATTCCTTATCCACGTGAAGGGAAATTCAAAATCGAATCGGTTCATCCCGACACATTAAACGAAATCACGGTAAAAACCGGGCATGACAACGCCAATGCAAGCCATTTTTACGAAAATGAAATCGTCATTCGTTTCCGGCAAGATCCGGGTGAACGAGATATGCGCATCATTCGTTCTGACGTGAAGACGCAGTCTGCTCGCAAGCTCGGTTATACGTATGTTTTTCGGTCTGAAACGATGAATTATAAACAATTGCGAGATTATTTCGGAAGTAAATGGAATCCGCAGTATATGGAACCCCACTATATGTACTTAACCAATGAAACGGCCGCTGAACAACCGGATGTACCCATCCCTAACGATGTACTGTTCTCGGATTATCAGTGGAATCTGCCTGCCATTGAGACAAATCGCGGGTGGAATATTACGAAGGGCAACAAAGATGTTATCGTAGCCGTGGTAGATACAGGTGTTGATGTGAATCACCCGGATCTCAAAGGAAAATTGCTCGAGGGATATAATGTCGTGAATCCGGGCAACAAACCGCTCGATGATGTCGGTCATGGTACCCATGTTGCCGGTATCATCGGAGCGATTGTAAACAATAACGAAGGTGTAGCTGGTATGAGCTGGTACAATAAGGTGCTTCCTGTCAAAGTACTGGACAACTCGGGATCAGGTACAACGTATGCGGTCGCTGAGGGCATCATTTGGGCAGCCGATCATGGCGCCAAAGTCATTAATATGAGTCTTGGTAACTATGCAGACGCTCAATTTCTCCATGATGCTATTAAATACGCTTTTGACCGGGATATCGTACTTATCGCTGCAACCGGCAACGATAATACCGAGCGTCCGGGATACCCTGCTGCTTATCCCGAAGTTTTTGCTGTCTCTGCTACAGACCCGGATATGAATAAAGCCTCCTACTCCAATTATGGAGACTATGTGGATGTCATGGCTCCCGGATCAAGTATTGCCAGTACGTACCCGGACAATCAGTACGCTGCTCTGTCAGGCACATCCATGGCTAGTCCGCACGTCGCAGCACTTGCAGGATTAATTCGCTCGTTGAACCCGGATCTGACCAATACGGAGGTTATGGATCTGATGCGGCAAAGTGTAATTGATCTAGGGGAACCCGGCCATGATAAGTACTACGGTTATGGTCAGATTGATGTATACAAAGCGTTACAAGCCGCATCGGGAAGCAGTGCTCCGTTACAGTTCTGGCCTCAGCATGTCAGACAGCAGATGGATAACACGATGAAAAAATATATCCAATAATATCTTATTGAATAACCTTAACTTCTGGGATAAGCGCTATTCTCCAGGTTATTCGGACATCAGAGTGGACTGTGTACGTTTTTCTGGTCGAATTATACCAAAAACAAAAGCAGCTGCGCCCCGGGGCGTATGCTGCTCTTTGGTTTGATTCTTTTTCCCGGGGCGTTAACTGCGATTAGCGTTTGCGAGAAGTCGAGCGGGCTTTGCTAGATTTTTTCAGTGATTTTTTCTTATGGCTGGATACATACATTGGACCTTCTTCTCTGATAACAACGGGATACATATGATGAGGTATTGGAACACAGTGGTGTTGCTTCACAACTTCAATCGGGTGGATTACAGGTACGATCTGTGGAATGTAATAATCCTGAACAACCTGAATCGGGTCACATACAATCGGTGAAACCTCTGGACAACAATGGTTCATCATTTCAAACCAACTCCCTTTCAAGTGATACTATAACCTATTGCAGTGAACCCGATGTGGTATGGATGGATGTCCATATTCTTAAAAATTAAATGAGCGGTAGCCTGTCCGCCGTTGCCCCAGCATGTTGTGATGAGACCCTCTCAATGACAGTACACAGAATTCGAAGCCCTTGCTTCAGCGCTTCACTACTCGTCACAGTGAAACATATTCGTAAACTCGTTGTGTCACTTTCCGCAACATAACAGGCTGAACCAGGCAAAAAAGAAACGCCAGCAGCGAGGGACTGCCGATGCAGTTCATGCATGTCCATATTCCCCTGCAATTCGAGCCATAAATTAAGCCCTCCCTCAGGAAGACGCCACTGCATCTCGTTCGTTGCATACTGCTCGAGCACCTCTGAGGCAACACACAAGCGCGAGTAGAGTTCTTCTCGGAGCTGATAAACGTAAGTGTCATACTGTTCCTGAATATAAGCTTGAAGTGCTTTTTGAGTTAATAACGGACTCCCAAGATCGGCCGTAGACTTCGCGGCCACAAGCCGGGTAAGCACACTTCCATCGGCTATAGCACAAGCTACACGGCAACCGGGGGAGAGTACTTTGCTGAAACTTTTAATGTAAACCACATGCCCCGCACTATCCATGGACTTAATCGAAGCCGGTGGCGGCTCACGAAAGTATAAATCTGCAAACGGGTCATCTTCCAGAATGAGGCAGTGATAACTTTGTGCGATATTTAGCAATTGGGCCCGTCTCTGAGTACTCATCGTCACACCTGTCGGATTGTGATATGTAGGGATCGTATAGATTAGCTTGGGCGGATATGTATCACACAAGCGGGTAAGCAGATCGATACGCATACCTTCATTGTCCATAGGAACGGTAATGATTTTGGCTCCTCGACTCGTGAACACATCTATAGCCCCTGTATACGTTGGTGCCTCCATATATACGACATCTCCAGGACCGATAAATGTACGAGCTACCAGATCAATCCCCTGCTGTGCTCCGCTTGTAATTAACATTCTTTCGGGCGTAACTTGCAGTCCGCGAGAAGCAAAATGTCTTGCAAATGTCTGTCTTAGTTCCCAATCCCCCTGAAATGATCCATAGGCCGCCATGCGCTCTGCATGATCTGAGGACAAGTGATAGGCGCTATTGATAATATCACGCGTAGGTAATAACTCAGGCTGAATCGCTGACATATGCAGTTCATATCGGACTTGAGGGGATGCGTCAAAATGTCTCCACAGTTGTGCTCTGGGTAAATAATCTACCAGTGTCATCTGCCAGTTCAACGAAACACCGGAGTCGCTGGTGCTCATTTTGCTATGGGCAACTGCTTCTCTGGACATTTGATCCGAAGGCTCTGTTCCCCTTACATAACAGCCTTTTCCCTGAGAGCAACGAACGAGTTGTATAGCCTCCAGTTCCGCATATGCTTTAGTTACAGTTACCAAACTAACGCCTAAATCAGCGGTCATCTTACGAACAGATGGCAACCTCGTTCCCGGTTCAATCAAACCTGAGCGGATACGATCTGCAATGGTCAGAGCAATCTGCATATATAATTTGGTACTGCTTCCCCTTTTAAGCTCAATATGCATGTCTGCTCATCCCCCTAACTGTTATGATCGTTGTTTTACTGTTATAGTGCGCTACGTCTAATATAGTTTATAATATCAGTATAACAGTGAATAACAGGAGATGAGAATAATATGAGTACACCTTGGTCTAAAATGGCACAAAACACCCCGTCCTCTGTCGTTCGCGACATGTTGCAGGCTGCTCAGGCACCTGGAATGATATCACTTGCTGGTGGATTGCCAGCACAGACTTCATTTCCACTGGAAGCTATACGCCTGGCGTATGAAAAAGTATTTATGAGCGGATCAGCCGCTCTTCAATATGCTGAAACGGAAGGTTACCGTCCTCTTCGTGTCAAAATCGCCGAGCGTCTGGAATCGAAAGGACTTGCGGCCTCACCTGATCATATGCTTTTGACTACTGGATCACAGCAATCAATTGATCTCATCTGCCGAATTCTTTTAGATCCCGGTGATCGCGTGCTCGTGGAATCACCCACTTATCTAGCTGCCTTGCAAGTCATTCAATCCTATCAAGGAGTATCTTATGGAGTCGCTTGTGATGATCACGGCATGTTGCCTGAATCACTCGAGGAACAGCTTCAGTTGCATCGTCCTAAACTCGTCTACATTAACCCAACGTTCTCCAATCCGACAGGAAAAGTCTGGTCACGGGAAAGAAGACAACAAGCCGTAGATTTGTGCCGTAAATATGGTGTACTTATTCTGGAAGATGACCCTTACGGCGAAATCCGCTTTAACCCGGAACAGCTGGACGTACCCGCTCTCGCTGCACTCGATGCCGCTTCCTATGAAGGACCATCTAACGTGATTTACACCAGCACCTTTTCCAAAACAGTAGCCCCAGGTCTTCGTACAGGCTGGATTCTGGCTGCTCCCGACATTGTCAAAATCGCTGCTCGGGCCAAACAAGGCGCAGATTTGCATTCGAGTAGCATTGATCAGCGGGCACTCCATGCCTTGCTTGAGACCTTTGATTTGGATGGCCACATTCGCCACATCTCTCAGGACTATGAAGAGCGCATGAAAAAGCTAACCACACTCATGGCTTCTAAATCCTGGAATGGCATTACATGGAACTCCCCACAAGGCGGAATGTTCCTATGGCTACAATTACCTGAAGGTATGCTCGCCAGCAATCTATTTACTTATGGCATTCAGGAAAAAGTGTGCATCGTGCCTGGAGATTCCTTCTATGCCGGCACGCCAGAGCTTAACCGGATGCGTATCAACTTTACTCATACTGACCCTGAACTTCTTCCTGAGGCCGTGGAGCGAATGGATCGCGCGATTCAGCGCTGGCATGCTTCCAATCAATCAGACCATGTCGTTACCATGTAACTGATCGGTAAAGCATGAAAACTGTAATCATCTGTAATTGATCACCATAACCGTTGACCGCTTATTCCATATATGGGATAGGCGGTTTTCTTAAAGACAAAAAAATAAGGCGGCAAATTCGTTAATCCGAATCTGCTGCCTTATTTTATATAACCTGTCCCGTCGTGAACAGGAACATTTCATTTTAAAAGTTGTTGTTGCAGTTAGGAAAGCTTACCGTAAGCCGGGTTCTGTGCTCTTCGTGGTTCAAACGGGAACTACCCTCCCACCAGAAGCGACAATCATCTATCTAGGCCATGCATTGCTACACAGCTCAAGCGACCAACCTAGACACACCTCGGGCTAAGGCTGTCTCCTCCAAAGAGGCGACCGTGTCCCATTAGGTCTTGCTCCAGATGGGGTTTACCAGGAACGAAGTCACCAGCGTTCCTCGGGGTCTCTTACACCTCGGTTCCATCCTTGCCTGTGCCGGGAAACCCGGCCATCGGCGGTCCATTTCTGTGGCACTATCCTTCAACTCGCGCTGACTGGACGTTATCCAGCATCCTGCCCTGTGGAGCCCGGACTTTCCTCTCGTGGCAACAAAGGCCACCAGCGATTGTCTGTCAAGCTTTCCGAACAACATTACATAGTATACAGGCATTTGCTGCCCCACACAAGCTAAATATTAATGGAAATCAGGCTACATGCTCTCTTTTACAAGAAACGAAATACTTCAGTATCCACCTCGGATGCAGTGACCTGTGTCTCGTATCGCTGATCCGCTAGTCGGCCACGAAGCCAATCTGCTGTTTTCGGTTTCATGATCTTCTCCGTGTTATGACCCGGATCAATAATGCACATCCCTGCCATTAACGCGTCATGTGCCGTGTGGTAATCAATATCTCCGGTTACAATGACATCCGCACCCTTGAAACGTGCAGTGAGCACATAACGGCTACCCGAGCCGCCTAGCACGGCCGCTTTCTTGATTCTTTTGTTCAAATCACCGACAACGCGCACATGAGGCACATTTAATTGGGCTTTCACGACCTCTACCAGCTCGCCAAGTGTTTTAGATTCCCGAAGAGGTCCAAGACGTCCTAGGCCAAGTGTACGCCCTTTTAAATCCATTTCATAAAGGTCATAGGCCACTTCTTCATAGGGATGCGCTTGTAACATCGCCTGAATGACCTTGCCCCGCAAACTTTGAGGTACAACCGTTTCAATCCGCATTTCTTCCACACGTTCCATCTGTCCCTGTGATCCGATAAAAGGCTGAGTCCCTTCACTAGGTACAAATGTGCCTGTTCCTTCGGTGCTAAAACTGCATTTATTATATTGACCGATACTACCTGCTCCAGCTCCCAAAATCGCCTGCAGTACCTGCTCATGATGCGTCCTAGGCACAAATACCGCCAGCTTGTACAACTGATCTGTGTGCACATCCTCGAGTGCTTCCTTGCTCTCAATGCCAAGCGCCTCAGCCATCCAGTCATTGATACCACCTTCAGCCACGTCGAGATTCGTGTGACTGATGTAAACCGCAATATCATGCTTGATCAGCTTTTCATACAATTTGCCCATAGGCGTATCCGTGCTGAGTGATTTTACGGGACGGAAAATAATCGCATGATGGGCAATAATCAGATTGGCCCCGATCCGAATCGCTTCATCCACAACCTCATTCGTGACATCCAGCGCTACAAGCACATGGGTAATGTCCTTTTGCAGACTTCCCAGCTGCAAGCCAATACGGTCGTCGGGTACTGCCAGATGTTTAGGAGCAAGTTGCTCCATAAATTGAATTACGGTTTGACCTTTGGCAAACATGCCAATACCTCCTTCAAACTCGTGATAAGTTGTTCCACCTCTGCTGCTTTGTCCCTGGAAGAATCCTGATCGGACTTGGAGATGGACTTCAACACGCTCTGTAATTTGAGTATCTCACTTTCCCATTTGGCAAAAAATACGTCTGTTGCACGGTCCACCAAGTACGGCCCCATACGCAATAGCAAATCTTCGGTTAACTCCACGTCACCCTGTAACGGGCGAGCACGATATACCTCTTCATTCGTGATTGGGCTGCTTGCTTGCGGCATTGCGGTAATAATTTCATAAATCTTGCCATCCTCTTCAATAAGCTGCTCGGCCACGACAACCCAATGATGCTGAAGTAGCCAGCGTCGCAAAATATCTTCGCCTACATTGGGTTGCAGAATCAGAAGCTGTACACCTTCAAGTTTGGAGATTCCCCGGTCTAGAATGGAAGCGATCAGTGCGCCGCCCATGCCAGCAATGGTAATTACATCGACTTCTCCAGCAGTAATGACATCGAGACCATCTCCACGACGTACCGTGATTTGCGATTGAAGTCCGGCATCACTGACCTGTTTAGAAGCCGCATCATAAGGACCCGGATTGACTTCCCCAGCTATTGCACTCACCGCTTTTCCACTACGGATTGCAGCGACGGGTAGTAAAGCATGGTCTGATCCAATATCCGCCAGCCGACTACCTTCAGGAATTTGGTCATGTATTTGTTGTAATCGATTCGAAAGTTTCATGGGGCACCTACACCATTCATTTAATTTATTGATTTGCATTGCGTAAAGAAAAGCGATAAAATAAAATCCAATCAAACATTTCAAGGATGAATTTCCAAAAGAAAGAAATCTAACCGTTCAAATTAAAACGAAAGGAGACCCCGCCGCCGCCAAAGCGTCTCGCAGAAAGTCTCCTACAGTTTAATTATTCGAGGAAATCCTTAAGTCGTTTGCTTCGACTCGGGTGACGCAATTTACGAAGAGCCTTGGCTTCAATCTGACGAATACGCTCACGAGTAACACCAAAAACTTTACCAACTTCTTCAAGTGTTCTCGTACGTCCATCGTCCAGACCAAAGCGCAGACGAAGAACATTTTCTTCACGCTCCGTCAATGTGTCCAGAACATCTTCAAGTTGCTCTTTCAAAAGCTCATAGGCAGCAGCATCTGCTGGAGCCAATGCTTCCTGATCCTCGATGAAATCACCCAGATGGGAATCGTCTTCTTCACCAATTGGTGTTTCCAAGGAAACCGGTTCTTGAGCAATTTTTGTAATCTCACGCACTTTTTCTACGCTTAGATCCATCTCCGCAGCGATTTCTTCAGGAGTCGGTTCGCGTCCAAGTTCTTGCAATAGTTGACGGGATACCCGAATCAGCTTATTAATGGTTTCTACCATGTGCACAGGGATACGGATCGTACGTGCTTGGTCAGCAATTGCACGTGTAATCGCCTGACGAATCCACCATGTCGCATACGTACTGAACTTGTAACCCTTTTTATGGTCAAACTTCTCTACCGCTTTAATCAGACCCATGTTACCTTCCTGAATCAGATCAAGGAACAGCATTCCGCGTCCTACATAACGTTTCGCAATACTTACAACGAGACGAAGGTTCGCTTCAGCCAGACGGCGCTTCGCTTCTTCATCCCCGTTTTCGATCCGTTTTGCGAGTTGCACCTCGTCATCAGCTGACAACAAAGGTACACGTCCGATCTCCTTCAGGTACATCCGTACAGGGTCATTAATTTTGATTCCAGGTGGCAAGCTCAGATCATCGTCAAAGTGGAACTCATCGTCGCCATCTCTGCCGCCATTTTCGGAATCCTCGCTAGGACGAAGGGTTACCTCTTCATCATTTTCGTTAACAACATCAATACCGAGGTCACTGAGTTGTTCGTAAAACTCATCCATTTGTTCTGCATCCTGCTCAAACGGAGAAAGTTTCTCAATAATTTCCTTATAGTTGAGTGAAGCTCTTTTCTTACCTGATTCAATCAATTGATCTTTAACCTGATCCAGTGTCAATTCTGTTTCTAGTTCAGTATGCTGATCATTCGCCATAACTCGACTCCCTCCTCCCTAGAAACATCCAAGTCATCCAGACGTTCACTGTCTCTCTAGGGCAATCATCTCAAGTGCAATTTGTGCCGCGCGTACAGAATCACCTGCCCGCTCTGCAGCAATCATTTCTTCCTTTTTTAAATCGTACTGTTTTTTGCGCGGATACTTCAACACTTCCCTGATGCAATCATCGAGCACTTGGACGCTCCATTCACCCGGGCCATCCATCATCGAGATTGAGCTGACCGTCTTTTCCAGACGATCATCATGCAACGAAGACATAAAACGACTTGTATCCGGCGGTTTGCCCTGTGCATAATAGGCATATAGATAAGCAGCAATTGCTGCATGATCATCCAAGTTAAAAGCTTCGCCAAGATGTTCATTTACATACTGAGCCGCTTCATCATCCTGTAACATCCAGGCAATCAGTTTGCGCTCAGCAGCATGGTATGCCGGCAACAGATTGGGTGTAGGCACCTGCCTATTTTGTTGCCTACCATTATTCCACCTTTTCGGGTTATTATCCCCATAATCCTCGTTATTTTTCATCGCTTCCCGTTCCTCGTTACATTCTTGCTTCAATGTTTCGAAAGATACATCGACTTCAGCAGCAAGTTCACGAAGATACACTTCACGCTCTGTTGGTGAGGACAAGGGAGCAATCAATTTCACTGCTTCTTTGGAATAAGCGATTTGTCCGCCGCCTTCTAGCAGTATATGGTTTTTCTTGAGGTTTATAAGCTTAAATTTTGTAGTTGTTACGGCGCCATCAACAATCTGGTTACGGAATCGTTCACCGCCGTGCTTGCGAATAAAATCATCTGGATCAAGTCCCTCAGGAATGAGTGCCACCTTAACCTGCAATCCAGCCTCCTCCAAAATGGGGAAGTTTTTCACTGCGGCAGCCTGTCCGGCTCGGTCGCCGTCATAACAGAGGATAACCTCATCACACATGCCCTTGATCATTAAAGCCTGATTCTCCGTAAGCGCCGTTCCCATGGCTGCGACACCATTCTGAACGTCCTGATCCCACGCGGAGATCACATCACCGTAGCCTTCAAACAAAATGACCTGTCTCTGTTTCCGTATTGCATTTTTAGCTTGGTGCAGATTGTAGAGAACACGGCCTTTGTTGAACAACCTGGTTTCTGGCGAGTTCAAATATTTCGGCTGTCCATCCCCCAAGATTCGCCCTGCAAATGCAATCGGCTTGCCACTTCTACCATGGATCGGAAACATGATTCGATCTCTGAACTTGTCCACATATCCGTGACCTTCACTTCGTTCTGACAGAAGTCCGCCTCGTTCCATCTCATCGAGTGGATAAGTGCGCTTCTCCAGAAATTGTACGAGCGTGTCCCAACGATTTGGCGCATAACCAATCTGGAACTGATCAATCAATTTGTCACCAATACCTCGCGAGCGTAAATATTCCATGGCCACTTTGCCATGCTCTGTATTTTTCAACAGAAAATGATACAGCTTCGAGGTAAGCTCATAAGCTTCCAGCAGACGTGCCGTCTCCGGATTTACATGAGCAGATTCACGACCCTGCCAGTCACCCATGGAGATATGACTTTCTTCTGCCATCGTTTTGACAGCCTCGGGAAAGGATAACCCTTCGATTTCCATCCTAAATTTGATGGCATTTCCGCCCGTGCCGCAACCGTAGCAATAGAAAATCTGTTTCTCAGGTGTAACGGTGAACGAAGGCGTCTTCTCGGAATGAAAAGGGCAGAGGCCTTTCATATATTTCCCCTGCTTGGTCAGATGCACAAATCGGCTTACCGTATCGACGATATCATGCTGTTGCAATACCGATTCAATAATACTTTCGGGTATTCCGCCTTGTCCGGTACTCATCTCGGCCACCTTCATCTCTTCTAACACGTAAATATAATTCGATAAACTTACACATTCTCCTGCAAATCTTTCAAAAGTTTTGTCAGTTTATGTTGAAAAATTTCTCGATCCTGCTCTGTAAAGGGTTTTGGGCCTTTCCCATAATGCCCTCTGCGCCTAGCTTTGGCCGCAGTATGGCGGGAATCGAGCATAAAATCAATATCTCGATCGTTAAATTCTCGGCCTCTAAAAGATAAAACATAACAACGTTTGCCAAGAGCCAGCGCCGCGAGTCCATAATCCTGCGTAATAACCACATCATATGGCTTAATATGATTCGCGATGTACAGATCTGCGCTCTGATCACTACGATCCACTTGCACGGTTCGTACACCTTCCCCCCCTTGCAACAAATGATCAAAGGAAGAAACAAGTAATACAGGAACCTGAAAGAGACGTGCAGTGTTAGCGATCTCCGTCTTGACCGGGCAAGCATCTCCATCAACTACGATGTGACGTATATTCAATTCACTCAAACCTATACCACCCGGTTTCATAAAATATCTGCATATTGTAATATACGACCTCAGTCATTGAAAATCCTTCTGAGTCTAATGGAGAAAAAACAGAGGCTAAAAATACGGAGCGGTTGTCCAAATCATTGAGCAACCCGTTCCGTATATTTATACCCTCATATTTCGTTCTTTAATACTGTATTTATGTTTTGCTGAATTGTACAAAGATAATCATTGAACTGCAGTACTTATCCAACCAGTTTGGAGAAATCAGCAAAGCCTTTCAAATCTTGATCTATGGCAGCAAGAAGAGCCAGTCGATTCGCACGTACCGCTTCATCTTCGGCCATGACCATAACAGAGTCAAAGAACACCGTGATGGCTTCCTTCCATGCTGAAGCGATAGCCAAAGCTTCTGAAGCGTTATGTTTGGACAATGCATCGCGATAGGTTTCGTTCGTTTGATTCCAGGCATCAAATAGCTGACGCTCTCCATCTTCTACAAACAGTTCAGGATGTACCGAAGCGTTCGATGCTTTGCTAGCCAAGTTTCCTACACGGTTGAACGATTCCAGTGTTGTTTTGAATTCTTCCGCTTCCAGTACGGCTTTCATCAACGCTTCACCTTTAGGAACGATTGCACTAATATCATCGAATCCGGAAGCAATCACTGCATCAACAACGTCATAACGAACCGTTTCCGACAGCAATTTTTTCACACGCAATGCGAAGAAGTCCTGTAAATCTTTACGCACCTCTGCATCTGCACGTTTCAACAGATTCATCTGAGCGTGAACTTCAAGTGCTGCGCCGAAGACATCAGACAAGGTCAGCGGAAGTTGATGATCCAGCAAAATTTGTACAATACCTGCTGCCTGGCGTCGAAGTGCGTACGGATCCTGAGAACCTGTAGGAATAATATTAATAGAAAAACATCCTACAATTGTATCCATTTTATCTGCCGCACTAACAATCGCACCCACAAGAGATGCAGGAGATTGATCACCAGCAAAACGAGGTTGATAATGCTCGAATACAGCCTTAGCAACTTCTTCTTTTTCACCAGCTTTATGAGCGTAATCCTCACCCATCACACCTTGCAACTCAGGGAATTCGCCAACCATCAGCGTAACCAGATCGAACTTGCAGATATCTGCGGACCGGCTAACCGATTCAGCCACATCACCAGATACTTGCAATTTCGTAGCCAGGCTGTCAGCAATTTTGCGAATGCGGCGAACCTTATCTCCCACTGTGCCAAGTTCTTCTTGGAATACGATGCTTTCAAGTTTGGACAATGCGTCCTTAATCTCCAGCTTCTGGTCTTCCTCGTAAAAGAATTTTGCATCTGACAGACGGGCACGCAGCACCTTCTCGTTTCCTTTGGCGATAACATCAAGGGAATCAGCGCCCCCGTTACGAACCGTAACAAAGTAAGGCAACAGCTGACCTTCCTGATTGAACACAGGGAAGTAACGTTGGTGCTCACGCATTGAAGTAATCAAAACTTCCTGCGGAATGTTCAAGAACGAGGAATCAAATGTACCAAACAGTACGGTTGGTGTTTCGACAAGGAATAGTACCTCTTCAAGCAAATCTTCTTTGATTGCAATATTCCAGTTTTTCTCGGCAGCCAGCGCCTCAATCTGGGATACAATCATCTGCTCACGTTCAGAAATATCTGCAATGACATGCTGAGCACGAAGCACATCTACGTACACCGAAGGCTCAGATACCACAGCTTCATTGCCCAGGAAACGATGCCCACGCGTTACGTTACCCGCTTTTACACCCGTTACTTCAAGATCAATCACTTCCGTGCCAAACAATGCAACAATCCAGCGAATAGGACGAACAAATTTGAAATCGTAGGACGCCCAGCGCATAAATTTCGGGAAAGTCATTGCGTGTAATACGGATAACAAACCTTCGCCAATAACGGATGCTGTCTCTACACCTTTGCTACTTTTCGTTGCATAAATGTATTCAACACCGTTCAGTTCTTTGAAGGTAAATTGATCAGGCTCAACACCTTGACTGCGTGCAAATCCGAGTGCTGCTTTGCTCCAGTTACCGCTGTCATCCAGCGCTATTTTGCGGGAAGGCCCTTTTACCTCTTCTTCCACATCTTCCTGTTTGTCGGCTACGTTCTGAATCAGAATGGCTAGACGGCGTGGTGTCGCGTAAGCCTGCACTTCACCATAGGCAATACGGGATGAATCAAGCCATTTCACAATGCGTTCCTGAAGTTGTGCGATAGCTGCGCGCATAAAACGAGCAGGCACTTCTTCCAGGCCAATCTCAAACAACAGATCCTTAGACATTCTCGGCTCCCCCTTTCTTGATCAGCGGGAAGCCCAGCTTCTCACGCTCTTCCACATATGTTGCTGCCACTTGACGAGCAAGGTTGCGGACACGGGTAATGTAACCTGTGCGTTCTGTAACACTGATCGCCCCGCGCGCATCGAGCAAGTTGAACGTATGGGAACACTTCAACACATAGTCATATGCCGGGAATACCAAGTGCTGTGCCATCGCTTTGTTCGCTTCTTCTTCATACATATTAAAAAGGGTAAATAGCATTTTTACGTCAGAGATTTCAAATGTATACTTGGAATGCTCATATTCAGGTTGACGGAATACGTCGCCATAGGCAATACCTTCGACCCATTCAAGATCAAATACATTTTCTTTTTCCTGTATGTAAGAAGCAAGACGCTCCATACCATACGTGATCTCCACTGCTACTGGATTCGTTTCGATTCCACCGACCTGCTGGAAATACGTAAATTGCGTAATCTCCATCCCGTCAAGCCACACTTCCCAACCAAGACCTGCACAACCAAGCGAAGGGTTCTCCCAGTTGTCTTCAACAAACCGGATATCATGCTTGAGCGGATCAATTCCCAGACGATTCAAACTTTCCAAGTAGATTTCCTGGATATTATCCGGAGAAGGCTTGATAATGACCTGGAACTGGTGATGCTGATACAACCGGTTAGGGTTCTCGCCATAACGTCCATCGGATGGACGGCGGGAAGGCTCAACATAAGCCACTTTCCAAGGCTCTGGTCCAAGTGAACGTAAAAAGGTCATCGGGTTCATCGTGCCTGCCCCTTTTTCCGTATCATATGGCTGAACGATAATACAGTTATGCTCGGCCCAGAATTGTTGCAGCGTCAAGATCATCTGCTGAAAATTCATAATCATGCTCCTTTTCGGGTAGTTTGTTAGCAAGCATAGGAGGTGTGCAGGCAATAATAAATAGCCCTCGCCCACTACGCCTGATGTACAGACGTAGGGACGAGAGCTATTCCCGCGGTTCCACCCTACTTGGCCTGAGTCAAACAAATCCTTGTCTGATCCGGCCCACTTTTCCGTGTCCATTCATGCTCCCGAGTGCCCTGTTCACAAACCGATTCAATCAGGCTCTCACCGTCCCTGACTCGCTTATCATTGATGCACAAGCAAATTATCTCACGCTCATACGTGTATCAATCATATTCTAAATCGAGTTTCCTACTTTCTCGTTCAATGCATGTCTCCAAAAAGAGAATTTATATTTCATAATATATAAATTTAAAGATGAAGTCAATAACTATTTTCATGTGTGACCACAGTTCAAATCCCGTACTTTTCCATTTGATCCAGGAAAGAACGGGACTTGAGATGCAAACCTAGCTGGTGATCCATGAAGGCACGCATTATTTTTTTAATTTCATTACGGGTAGAGTCACTTACCGATATATTTCCCAACCGCTGTAGATCCAGCTGTACAAACAACCGAAGCAACTTTAAGGTCTTTGGACTAACGGACATCGCTGGCGGATCAAAATGTTTACATGCCCTGCATAAGACACCGCCAAGTCTGGGGCTGATAAATAACTGCTCATCCGGCCGCTCTTGGTTGCACGAGATACACTCATCCAGCTGTGGTCCGTAACCAGCTGCCTGTAATATTTTCATCTCATACAGACTTATAATGACCAACGGATCTTTATCTTCTTTCAAAGCCTGTAAACAGGCTTTTAGTTGCTTGAACCAAAACGCTCCCGTTTCTTCATCCTGAAGCACTCGATCGAGCAGTTCACATCCATAAGAAGCATAAGCAGCCTTCAC
This sequence comes from Paenibacillus sp. NN59, assembly GCF_057597225.1. Lineage (NCBI taxonomy): Bacteria > Bacillati > Bacillota > Bacilli > Caryophanales > Paenibacillaceae > Paenibacillus > Paenibacillus sp. NN59. The sequence goes on from NZ_CP199678.1 coordinate 4,566,726, forward strand.
CAAATCTTCTCTGAGCTCATGATTGGATTCGATAATTTCTCCAGCATTCAGTGTACCGAGACCAGTATTGCGAAAATAAACGTATTGACCATAAGTAAAGGGCTGCACTAGTGCAGCATGCCGACTTTTGGGCTTTTTGGCACCCCGAACGAGTACACCTGCTTTTCCACCGCTTTCAGTGCAAAGCGTTACAATCTTATTTCCCTCACCATAGTCCATGCTGCGGATGACAATGCCTTCCACTCTGTATAACATGCCTCGTCACCTAACCATTCCTGAATCAGCTCTTTATTCTTTCGCTTCTTCATCTTCACTCACTTCCCTTGCAGTATCTGACTCCTGTCCTGACGAGTTACACGTCTCGGTATATAACAAATAGGATTCTACATCCCCTGTCATTGAAAATACCTTCCATGAAAAATCCCGCATCGGAAATTCATCCTCTCTTCGGAAATGACGTCTGGTTATACCCGATAGGATGGAGTCCTGCAAGGAAAACTATGTGTTGCAATTAATGGATAAACATTTTGCCCCGAGATCACATTTCGTAGTAACAACTACTCTCGGCCGAAACCAAGGTCACGCAAAACGCGGTCTTGATTTCTCCAGTCTTTTTTCACTTTAACCCACAGATCCATAAAAATTCTGGAGCCCAGCAGATTTTGGATATCTTGACGAGCACGCTTACCTACTTCTTTAAGCAACGCCCCTTGCTTGCCGATAATGATCCCTTTTTGGGAATCACGTTCTACAAAGATAACTGCGGATATATAAACGACACCATTATCCTGAACTTTCATATCTTCTATCGTCACGGCAATGGAGTGAGGCACTTCTTCACGTGTCATTTGCAAAATTTTCTCACGAATAAGCTCTGCACAGACAAACTGCTCAGGATGATCCGTCACTTGGTCTTCAGGGTAGTACTGAGGCCCTTCCGGCAAATACTTACCGATTTGCTCCAGTAGCGTGCTCACATTGCTACCAAGCATAGCTGAGACAGGCACAATTTCTGCAAAATCATGCAGTTTGCGATATTCCTCAATCAGTGGCAGCAACGCCTCCGGTGCAATTTTGTCAATTTTATTCATGACCAAAATGACAGGTGTCCGCACATTTCTCAGTTGTTCCGCAATGTATCGATCTCCGCCCCCCATACCTTCAGATGCATCAATCAGGAATAAGGCAGCTTCAACCTCACCAAGTGTGTTCAAAGCTGTTTCATTCATGTAATCCCCGAGCTTGGATTGACGTTTGTGAATACCCGGCGTGTCCAGGAATACGATTTGTTGTTCTTCGGATGTGTAAACCCCATGAATTTTGTTACGCGTGGTTTGCGGCTTGTCAGACATAATTGCAATTTTCTGGCCAATCACCTGATTCATTAAAGTAGACTTACCCACGTTAGGACGTCCAATAATTGCAACGAATCCGGATTTAAATGCTTGTTTTTTCATATGTTCCTCCTCAGGCGCCTAGGCCTGGAATTTTATTTTTTGGCAGAGTTCAGATCTGAGGGACCAAACGCCCATGGTAGCAATTCAGCAACTGTTGTTTCTAACAAGTCACCTTTTAAATTACCCAAAATGACTTTCATATCCGGCTCACACAATTCATACATCACTTGACGACATACGCCACATGGAGCAATTGGTCCTTCGGTATCTCCAACGATAGCCATCGCTTTGAAACTGCGCGGCTTGTGCCCTCCGGCAATAGCACTGAACATCGCGGTGCGCTCAGCACAATTACCCGGTGTATATGCCGCATTTTCAATGTTGCAACCATGATGCACATGTCCGTCGCTATCCAGCAAAGCTGCGCCTACCCCAAAATGGGAATATGGCGTGTACGCCTTTGTACGTGCCTTTATTGCTTCCTGCATTAACAAACCATTATCCATTTATTTTTTCTCTCCCTTAGGGTGTGTATAAAGGTGTGCTCTTTGAGTTAAGTTGATTCGAACCTTTGGGGATTACACTGGGGCACTCCGATGACAGAATAACCTTCCGATCGCTGTTATCCTCGGATTTCTTCAATCACTTTTTCCAAAGTGAAAATCCGATGATAAAGGCGAGCGCTTCGCTTCTCCTGGTTTTTTCTGTCCTCTCCGTTCTCGTGTAATCTCTGGGAAACCAACTTAAAAGCAGAGGCACACTTTATTGGTGGTGTGCAATTAAAACATTCAAACCTTAAGATTACACTGGGGCACTCCGATGACAGAATAACCTTCCGATCGCTGTTATCCTCGGATTTCTTCGATCACTTTTTCCAAAGTGAAAATCCGAGGATAAAGGCGAACGCTCCGCTTCTTCAGGTTTTTTCTGTCCTCTCCGTTATCGTGTAATCTCTGGGAAACCAACTAAAAACAGAGGCACACTTTTATTGGTGGTGTGCAATTAGAACATTGGAACCTTTGATTACACTAAGTCACTCCGATGACAGAATGACCTTTTGATGGTTGTTATCCCAACAAAACTCTCAACCAAGCAAGCGCTGGTTTGAGAAAAACAATACATCCTATGATCACAGCGAACACCGCAGCCAGTAAAACTGCTCCAGCCGCGGTGTCTTTTGCCGCTTTTGCGAGCGGATGAATATCAGGCTGGGCCAAATCAACCGCGGCTTCTACGGCTGTGTTCATCAATTCAGTCACCAGCACCATAAATACAGCTGTCAACACAAACATCCAGTCCGTTCTGGAGATGTGGAAAAAAAATCCGGCTGCGCACATCAAAATAGCTACTCCTGTGTGAACTCTAACATTCCGCTGCGTACGCAAGCCGTAAGCAATTCCTTCCAGAGCGTTGAGAAATACAAGACCCCAGGAGCGCCTCTTCATTATCGTGTCAACCCGGCTTGAGCAAGAACAGCTTCCTGTTTCCCCATCATCTCTGCCTCACTTGCTTCATCTTGATGGTCATAACCAAGCAGGTGCAAGAAGCCATGAACAAACAGGAATCCAAGCTCACGCTCAAAAGAGTGTCCATACTCCTCACTCTGCAATATCGTCCGCGGAACAGAAATGATGATGTCTCCAAGGACATCTGGCATTTCTTCCATTTCCTCGTCCTCATCAAGCTCGTAAATAATGTCGAGCTCTTCATCCACCGATTCGTTCATCGCAAAAGACAATACGTCTGTAGGACGGTCGATACCACGATAATCACGGTTCAGTTCGTGAATCTGCTCATCATCAACAAACGTGAGCGCAACTTCTCCTTCCGTGATTCCTTCAGCTTCACCTGCGAGAGTCAACAATTGCTCCAGCATCGCGATCATCGGTTCTGTAATTTCTTTATCCTGTTGTTCATTATTCCATGCTAGGTTAAGACTCATTCTTTCATAACTCCTGTCTGCTCGTAATATTGATTAACCGGCTTCAGGTGCCGTCGGTTTAGGTTTCTTGATCTCTTCCGGATACTCGATTCTGGAGTGGAAAATGCCCATGACCGTTTCCTTTAATGTTTTGGCCACGATATCCAGCTCACGCATCGTAAGGTCACAATCGTTAAACTGATGATCATCCAGGCGACTTTTGATAATTTTTTCAATCATAGACTCTACCTGCTCCACCGTAGGCTTGCGTAACGAACGAACGGCCGCTTCAACACTGTCGGCAATCCCTACAATAGCAGACTCCTTCGATTGTGCCTTCGGTCCCGGATAACGAAAATCTTCTTCCGTGAAATCCGGTTCAATCCCCGCTTCTTCCGCCTGACGTAGCGCCTTGTGGTAGAAGTAATGGAGGAATGTAGTACCGTGATGTTGTTCGGCAATATCCCGTATCGGCTTCGGTAGCTTATAGTCCTTCTGCATCTCAACGCCATCCCGCGCATGCGCTACGATAATGGACTTACTTAGTTTGGGATCAATCGAATCATGCGGATTCTCCATGTTGTTTTGGTTCTCAATAAAATAGATAGGCCGCTTGGTCTTCCCGATATCATGATAATACGACCCTACGCGACAGAGCAATCCATTTGCACCTATAGCCTCGGCAGCCGCTTCGGATAGATTGCCAACCATAACGCTATGGTGATACGTACCCGGTGTCTCTGTAAGCAGCTTGCGAAGTAATGGATGATTCGGATTCGAAAGCTCAACCAGTTTAAGTGCGGATAGAATGCCAAACGACGTTTCAAAAAACGGCATCAGCCCGATAACCAGAATAGCTGTCAGTACCCCGCCTGCAAATGCGTATCCGATGCCGTACAGCGTTGTTGTTCTGTTCCAGTCCCCTGTGTCAATTAAAGCCAATGTAAAGACAGCCAGAGATCCGAACAGACAGACCATGATAGCCCCTTTTAAGATGGTTGACCGCTGGCTCGCTCGGTGCGTTGCAAAAATCGCCACAAACGAAACGACAACTGCAAAGAAGCCAAGTTCAAAGTCAAAAAGCTGACCCTGGTGTGTATTCAAAATAATGCTGGACAGCATACCGATAAGAATCGAGCACACAAATGCAAGGGATGTATCCAGTAATAGCGCGATCAGCATCGCTCCGACAGCCACCGGTGCTAGAAACCCAATAAATGGTCGTTCATTGGTCTGAATTAAGGCTGTCACATGCATGACAACAATTGAAATAATAAAGATGAGAACAAGCATAAGCAGTTGGGCATTATTATATTTGAAATGTGTTCCACTGCCTTGCTGAATAAACATTAAAATCGCTGCCGACAGCATACAGGAGAACAAAAGCAATCCCAGCTGCGGCCAGTAGTTGACTTCGTTTTTCAGCAAATCATTTTCATTAAGCAGCGCATACATTTCCGGGGTAATCATCTCCCCTTTAGATACAAGCGCGTCCCCTTGCTTGATAAACACCGTCGGTGTATTCTCACGAGCTTGGACCTTCGCTTCCTTGGTACCCTCTTCATCATAAAAACGGTTAGCCGTTACCACCAGCCGCGTAAGTTCTTGTACCACTTCACGCTGCGTACGTTTGCTAAGCGAGCTTGCGCTGACCATCTCCGCCACTTTCGCCCGTGCAGTTGTAGCCTCACTAACCTGATCTGTCATCAATCTCGCCACAATGTCTCGTGCAACAGGTTTCATTTCCTGAATATCATCTGAAGTCAGACGTGAGATTTTGATATACGTTTCTTCAGGAATACGGTAACTTTGTTCCTGTACGACGTTTCGGATCTCTTCCAGTAAAGTGTCGGAGTATGTACCTGTTTTCCGATTGTTATTAATATAGTTAGACACAAAGTCTTTCTGACGTTGCGGGATCTCATCCCGATAGATATCAATCTTATCCTGGCTTGAGATCTGGTCGTCCTGATTCAAACGGTCAATGCGATCCAGTAGCGTTGTCATCAGGTTTTCGTTACGCATCTGCACGATCTGATATATTGGCTGCACACGTTCGGCCGCTTCTTCCTGTGCTTTCAGTGTAGCCTTGTTATTCGGAATCTGCATTGGCGCAACAATGTCTACCTCACTGCGAGTGCCTTCCTGAATGTCGTAGCGCTCAGGTAACAGTTTGGAAGAAAGACTCACGTAAAAGAGGATCACTAAAAACAAAAAGAGAAGATAGCGCGCCCACACGCTATACTTCCATCCTGTCGCTCTATTTTGAAAAGATTTGCCTTTTGACATTTCTTTCGAGGTCACTTTAGACAATCCCTTTCTATGCTTGATTTTCTGCGGCGTGGTTGTAAGCCACAATGATTTTCTGGACGAGGGAGTGACGCACGACATCCTGTTCGGCGAAATGCACGAATCCAATTTCCTGAACTTCACCCAGGATCGTACTCGCTTCCACAAGTCCTGATTTTTTGCCACGCGGTAAATCAATCTGTGTCACATCTCCGGTGATGACCATCTTGGAACCAAACCCAAGACGGGTTAAAAACATTTTCATCTGTTCAGGCGTTGTGTTCTGTGCCTCATCCAGAATGATAAAGGAATCATCGAGCGTACGCCCACGCATATAGGCCAAGGGAGCGATTTCAATTAATCCGCGTTCTAGAGCCTTAGCCGTCTGTTCTTGTCCCATAACGTCGTATAGAGCGTCATACAGAGGTCTTAGGTACGGATCTACTTTCTCCTGCAGATCCCCTGGCAGGAAACCCAGACTTTCGCCCGCTTCGACCGCAGGCCGTGTAAGCACAATGCGTTTGGCACTACCCTCTTTGAGAGCGGCTACAGCCAGCACAACAGCCAGATACGTTTTACCGGTTCCGGCAGGACCAATCCCGAATACAATATCCCGTTTTTTAATCGTGGTTACGTAATGTTTCTGTCCAATCGTTTTTACACGAATTGGTTTACCACGGTATGTCGTCGTAATTTCACCTTTAAACAGATCCAGCAGCTGATCCGCACGCAAATCTTTAGCAAGCTCTATCGCATATTGGACATCTCTTTCAGTCAACACATACCCATTGCGAATCAATTGCAGTAATACATCAAATAGTTGTTCAAGTGATTCCACCTGTTGCACAGTACCAAAGATATTAATCTCTGCTTCGCGTGAAGCGATCTGGGCTGGAATCTCGGATTCAATCAGTTTCAGAAAAATATCTTGGGGTCCAAACAGAGATTGCCCCTCTCCCGCACTTTGGAGCGAGATTTGTATACTGCGTGTTTGCTCTGACAAATATCCTCATTCTCCTTGACTATGGACTAACGGAAGTTCTTCCGCGATGCTTTCTTCCACTTCAAATAATACTTTCATATAAACTTTACCATTCTCTTTCTTCTCATGCAAAATTTTTTCACTTAAAATTTTTGTGCCTTTACCGTTTTTGGCTAAAATATCATTTCTTGCCCCTTCCAATCCCTTCGTTTTAGCCCAATCCACACCTTGCTCTTCCTGATGGAAATTCGTTTCCATATCCTTTTCCGTCATCCATCCCATCGGCAAGGTAAATGAACGCCAGGTCAGAGGTTTGTGATACGTATCCGTGTCATATGAACTAAAAGGAGTTTTTCCGTACCCCCATAATTGAATTGCCCAATCTCCCAGCACCACGTAAAACCGCTCTTTGCTTTCTCCGGTCATCGTCTGATGTTTCTGAATCAAGGGAACCTGTATATCATATTCCCGCCAGACCATACCCCGGACTTCGCCTTTGGCAACAATCGTTTTTGTATTTTCCTCATCACCCAGAATGCCTGAGATCAGCACTTGTCCTTTCTTTACACGCGCGTTCTTCTGTACTACGGGACGTCCCTGTTCAGCATAGATCTGAGTGACCACCGCATCTGATTTACTGATGAGATGTCTTGGATTCAGTAGAGGCTCGCGCTTAGGCTGTGCTGACTCAACGACCTGAATCGTAACCCTTGTCCCCTCTTTCGTTACGCCAATCCAGGTCACATCGGGCAATGCCAGCGCCAGCTGTCTGGAGAGCTTGTCCTGACTTTTCATTCGAAACCCCCATTGAAAGGGGTAGATGCCTTCTTTTTTAGCCGCGGCCAGCACTTCGTCTGTCGGAATCGTTACATTCCCTTTCACTTCTACATTCCAGATCATAGACGATAGCGCAAATAATGCCGCTACAAAGAACAGCATGCCCCCTACAAAAAACTTTCTGCGAAACAGACGAGCCAGAAAAAAAGGAAAACCGCTACGGTGCATAATTTTCACTCTGCAGCCTGTCCCTTTTACAATAGGACGCAGTCTGAAAAAATGCGGAAGCAAAATGCTCATCTCCGCCTGGCGTCCATCCTGTGCACGTAGATCCCATACACTCAGTCTCTGCTCCGTTATCGTATTAATCAATGTCTCGATATCTCCGCCTGTAACTTTGATCCGCACGGCTCCACGCAATTTATACAGACTAGGCTGCTTCATCCGTTCCCCTCCACTCCATTCATATGAATATCCAGAATCGTACCTTCTATAGCTACTTCATCTGGCAAAATGTTACGTATGACCAAAGCGTTACCTCTAATCTCCAATTGACCTTGTGAAAGAGCCAGTACGATGCGATCCGGCGTGAAATGGATGACACCGCGATGATTTTCTATATACAGTTGCTTACTGCCGATCAGGGTTAACCGTGGCATATCATAAAGCACATCCTGCGGCAGATCCAGCACCTCACTGGTCCATCTGCGCAGCTTGCGGCTGATCCGGGTCATTCGAAGGTCTTCCCCCTTCCTCTACAGTTCAACTTATGCGCAAATTCAGGAAATTATGAAGAATTGGTGAGAGGTTACGTACATATTTTGCTGAAAATAAAGGCATACGAAAAAAGCCTTTTCTGGAGGCTTTATGCTCCCAGAAAAGGCTTCGTTTCTTCTTCCATATTTGCATGAGTTAGCACCGTCTACAGCTTACCTCTTGTACCGAAAGGCTGCTTCGAACGGGGAGGACCGAGTACCTCTGCCCATAACACCCCTGTCTTGATATCTTCCGGTCGGATACGGGATGTACCTGTATTTATATTATCTGTATCTTCCAGACTTGAACTTGATACAACTGGAGCACTTGCTGACGAAATTCGATTCAATCTTTTCTGTACCGCACGTTGTTGCTCTTCCATCAATCTCATCTGCTCATCTACCGAGCTCCGCATATTTTCCAAAGCGTGCTCACCCATGTCACCAGACGCTTGACGAGATGACGTAGTAGGCTCTGTTCGCGACGGATCATATCTTTCGTCATACCTTTGGTCGTCATAACGTTCCTCGTCATAGCGCTGATCATACTGCTCTTCATAACGACGGTCATCCGATGCAGATGACTGCTGTGGAGTAGCATCTCCTGAACGACGATTGACGTCATCACCACCGCCAAATGTCGGCATTCCGTTACCGGGACGCTTCTGATTGGGGTTTGCTGACTTCCCAAGCTTTCCAAGGACTGAAAAGAGGGCAAAAGCAATAACTGCTACAACATATAGATTGTTAAAGATCCATTCGAATAGGCTCATATGCATTCACCGCCTATCTTCCGTTTTTGGAATCACCTTGATCGCTGGAATTCGAACTTTCAGCTGGTTTTCCCAACGTGTTGCGCATTTGAGTATCCGCTTCAATATTTTTAAGATTCATGTAATCCATGACACCAATTTTACCGTTGCGGAGCGCTTCAGCCATCGCAAGTGGTACTTGGGATTCAGATTCAACAACACGTGCTCTCATCTCAACAACGCGCGCTTTCATCTCTTGCTCTTGCGCTACGGCCATCGCACGACGCTCTTCCGCTTTTGCTTGTGCAATCCGTTTATCTGCTTCAGCTTGCTCTGTTTGCAAGAAGGCACCAATGTTTTTACCTACGTCTACGTCCGCGATGTCAATAGACAAGATTTCAAACGCAGTTCCAGAATCCAGTCCTTTGGATAAAACAGTCCGTGAAATAAGATCCGGATTCTCGAGAACCTCTTTATGAGAGTTTGATGAACCGTTTGTACTTACGATACCTTCACCTACACGTGCAATAATGGTTTCTTCCCCAGCACCACCGACAAGGCGATCAATGTTTGCTCGCACTGTAATTCTCGCTCTTACGTTGACTTCAATACCGTCTTTTGCGACAGCAGATACAACCGGAGTTTCAATAACACGCGGGTTAACACTCATTTGAACAGCTTGTAATACGTCACGCCCCGCAAGGTCAATGGCTGCAGCACGTTCGAATTCGAGTGGAATGTTAGCACGTTGCGCAGCAATAAGCGCATTAACAACACGGTCAACATTACCCCCAGCGAGGAAGTGACTCTCCAACTGATTCATTGTTAATTGAAGGCCCGCTTTCGTTGCTTTGATCAACGGGTTAACGATCCGGCTTGGTGTTACACGTCTCAATCTCATCGCTACCAGTGTAATAATACCTACACGTACGCCGGATGCAATAGCCGAGATCCAGAGCATAACCGGGAAAAAGCTGAAAAATACGCTCAGTACGATAATAGCCAGCACCGCGATGAGCAAAATCGTGATCATGGGATCCATAGATTAAATTCCTCCGTTTGCAATATGTTTTTTGTAAAAGAGAGCATCAGAACTGACGCTGATTAATCCGCTGCTGAAACATCACTTCACCACGTTGCTCGCAGCTTGGCAACATGGTTATGTAGGCCGCCGAAGAGGTGTCATCACTCCGGCAACCACGGGATTACACCGGTAGAGCCTGTTGAACAACGATCCGGGTTCCTTCTGCTTTGATCACAATAATTGGCGTATCTACAGGAATAAATCCACCATCTGTGACCACATCAATTCGCTCACCATCAAACATCGCTGTTCCTGATGGGCGAAGTGGTGTAAGGCTGATTCCCTGCATTCCGATCAATTCCTTACGCTCCGTAGCAGAGGAATACCCTTGATCGGCAGATAAACGGTCACTTAGTATAAACCGGTTCCATATGCCTCTGTCTTTGAACACAACAGCGATAATCGCTACAACGACAAGTGCGGCTCCAAAGGCAATTCCAAGAGAGATAAACGCATCACTTGTGTCGTACGCCGCCCGAACTACACCGGCCACGAGCGCGATTGAACCCAGAATACCGAGAATCCCCATGCTGGGAATAAACATCTCCAGAATCATCATAATCAGCCCGACCGTAAATAATACCCATGTTTCCGCTCCGGCAAACCCCGCAATATAATTGCCAGAGAAATAAAGCACAAAACATACAATCCCTACAATTCCCGGAACGCCAAATCCAGGCACAATCAATTCAATGATGACACCAGCAATACCAAGGAATAGAAGTATGGTCATCACGATTGGATTGGTCAAAAAGGTGGAAATATTCTCTGCAGCAGAGCGTTCCAATTTGAACACATCTCCTTGACTATATCCAAGCCATGCTGCTGCTTCCTCAGGCGTGTTGCTGATATGGTCTGCATAACCCACTTTCAGCGCTTCCTCAGCAGAGAGAGCAATAATTTCACCTTTTTGTTTGGTTTTATTGATCTCCGGCATCTCTACAACCATATTGACGTCAGTCATGCCAGCTGCGATCTCGCCATCACGGCCACTCTTCTCTGCCGCTCCTTGCATTTTGCTCTTCCAGAATGCAACCAGCTTGGGATCGTCAACATGTTTGCCTGTGCTGTCTACCATGGCCGCAGCACCAATCATGCTACCTGGTGACATTACGATCTTATCCGCATTCAGCGCAAGAAAACTTCCTGCGGACGCAGCATCACCCCGGACAAATGCCAACGTTTCAATAGGAGCATCTTTAATCATTGTACCTAGCGCTTCTGCTGTATCCACACGGCCTCCCGGCGTGTTGATATCAAGAACAATCAAGCCTGCATTCATTTCTTCTGCTTCCTTGAATCCGCGCTCCATGAATTTGCCTAATCCCTGCTCGATTGGTTTATCCACCGGAATTACGTATACGGCGCCGCTTTTCTCAGCTGCATGCGCTGACGGCATTCCAATCCAGACAGGAAGTAAAAGCGTCAGCAGCATCAAGAGCATCATTGACCCCGTAAGCTTCTTCCGGCGCTTTCCCCTCACATCAGTCCCCCCTTTTCCAATAATGTTATACTGTCCAGCTTATGGTATTTATTACGTACAATGCAACATTACGTTTCAAAAACTTAAAATTATATTTGAATACTCCAGCAAATGCAAGAAATATATATCCAAAATCATGTTTTATAACCAATATTTATAATTTTTATGCACATTCGATGAGAGCATGAAAAAACACCCCCTGACAAGTCAGGAGGTGTTTATTGAATTTGCTTTATTGCAGAAATTGTTGAACTGCTTGATTAACCAGTTTGCCGTCCGCTTTGCCTTTAACTTTCGGCATAAGGGCCGCCATCACTTTCCCCATCTCGGCTTTCGAAGAAGCACCGGTTTCCTGGATGGTCTGCTGTACAATAACTTTAATTTCTTCTTCGGTAAGCTGTGCAGGAAGATACTGGATAAGTATTTCAATTTCCGCTTCGGCATTTGCCGCGAGTTCTTCGCGACCTGCTTTGCCAAATTCTTGGAGGGCATCTTTGCGCTGTTTGATTTCACGACTCAGGATATCAAGCACTTCGTTGTCATCCAAATCTCTTTTCAAATCTATTTCAAGATTCTTGATCGTCGAACGAATCAACCGAATGGTGGAGAGTCTGAACTTGTCCTTACTCTTCATCGCTTGCTTCATATCTTCGTTCAATCGTTCGCTAAGATTCATGTAGTTAAAATCCTCCTAAAACTTTCTCTTACGAGCAGCCTCGGACTTTTTCTTGCGCTTTACGCTTGGCTTCTCATAATGCTTACGTTTCTTCACCTCAGCCAAGACGCCATCTTTAGCGATGGAACGTTTAAAACGGCGAAGTGCAGCATCAATAGTCTCGTTTTTGCGAACTTTAGTTTCAGACACCAGTTTTCCCTCCCTCCGACCAGACCGTCCAAGAGCAATAACACGGTTCATCATCTTTCATTATAGGCGAAAGGCAATAAAAGTGTCAACCTTAACGTGATCCCTTAATATTAGCTGAGCTACAGCAATTTATCAAGTGCAAAAACCAATATTGCAACCTGAGTGCATCATATCGCGATCTTATTGGTGTGAATCAGACAAACTTGTGAGCGCCCCAAGTCTGGTTCCGCCCAGCAAATGGTAGTGCAAATGGTGCACTGTCTGCTCGCCATCTTGGCCGCAATTGTTAATCAGGCGGTATCCCGATTGCTGTATGCCGAGCCGATTGGCAGCCTCCTGTGCAGCCATATGGATTTCTCCGATCAAGGGCAGATCCTCTGCGGTTACATCATTCATGGAAGCGATATGTTTCTTCGGAACAATCAACACATGGGTCGGTGCCGCAGGATGAATATCGTGAAATACGACTACATGATCGTTTTCCAGTACTTTGTTGGAGGGAATGGTGCCCTCTACAATTTTGCAAAATAAGCAATCCATCGTACAATCCCTCCTTCCTATGAGTTCGAATTATGTATACTCCTATATCATACTAAAAGTAAAATCGTACGTCCAATGCCTGGCAGATAACTTCTTTCCTCTCTGTAATCATCTGTAAAAGAAAAAGCCACACCTGAAGGCAGGGGTATCCCATTGCCGAGGTATGACCGTGATTGTATTATGATTTCTTTGATACGGATTAAAAAGGAATTTAAACCATTTTAATAGTACGGCAGTAAGGTTAACGCCGTCAGGGCAAATAAAGGCAGAACCAGCCTGTTGAAGCGTCTGCGGCCATATCCATAATAAGGGTAAGGAGCAGGGTACCCGTATCCAGGATAAAATCCACGAGCAGTTGTCGCCGGATACTGAACCATCGGCATCATATTTGGAGCTCCGTTTGCATGGCCTGCCATGACTTCATTGCCAACCGGAACAGCCAAATAAATCATCTCATCATCCACGTTCTCTACAATACCATCATAATGTGAACCATCATTCATCTGAATACATACATAACGATGGATATGATCCTTACACAGTTTCTTTGCCGTACTTTTATCCATGCCTAATCGCCTCCCAGTTCAGCTCTTCTTCACCCTTCATCCTATTCAACTCTGGGCGGATTGACACTGTGTTAAAGACGATTTGAAAAAGAGCGAAAAAAAGAAGCCCCTCGTGAGCGGCCTTCCGAAGAAGTCCGGCTGCGCGGACATCTATTCAGGAGTCTTCCTGAACAGATGTCAGGGCGAGGGGCTTAAAACAAGTTTGTCGGCTTAGCTGTAGTATAACAGCAGGTTGAACCTGTATCTGTGATGAAACTCACTTGTTATCGTGAGATATCAAAAAAAGAAATATTATCACAAATGAATTATTTATTAACTTCCTGGACTCATAAGTTTTCCATTACAACCCTGGAGCCTGTCCCCGCATCACCAGCCGGAATCACGACCAGTTTGCGTTGCAAACGCGCACGCAGTTCAGGAACGTGACTGATGATGCCCACAGCCAATCGATCGTCATGCAATTTTTCCAGTGAAGTAATGACCGTATCCAGCAGTTCCGGGTCCAATGTGCCAAACCCTTCATCCAGGAAGAAAAATTGTAGCGGATACTGCCCACGCAACTGAATCTGGGCGGATAGTGCCAGCGCCAGCGACAACGAGGTCAGGAACGTTTCTCCACCAGACAAGGTTGATACCGGACGTTTCACACCACCGTTGGCATCGTCACAGATCACAAAGCCGCCGCCCGAATCCACTTCTAGGGAATACCTCTGCTTGGTAAGGAAGCGCAGACGCTGTGAAGCCGCATGACTTACCTGCATCAACTGCTCTTCGGCAATGTACTCCACAAATGTATTCCCCCGGAACGCGGTCTGCAACTTGCTAAGCAACTCGCCCTGGTGACTGATCTCCAGCCGTTTCGTCTCCAGCTCCGTCCAGCGAACATGACGTTGCTGTACATCCTCCAGATCCCTTTCGGCACGTGCTTTCACTTGCAAGGCAGTTTCATCCTCATATCTGGCTTGTTTCAAACGTTCTGTGCAAGCGATCCACTGTTCCTCCGTCACAACCGCACCATCCAGTTTCCGCTCCAGTTCACGTAACTGAGAAGCAAGTTCACGTTCTCGTTCACGATGATGCTGAATTTCTTTCTGTAGCCGTTCTGCTTCCTCGGCAGCCAGCGCCGCCTGAGTGACAGCGATATCTGTCTCGAACGCGGATTGCTCCAAGAGCAGCCGCCAGCGCTCCTGTGCCAGCTCCAGATGTTCTGCAGCTGATGCGGCGGCCTGCCCAGCCATTACGTCACGTTTCACCGATTCCTGCTTCTGTGCATCCGCTTGTTTGAATCGCTGTGCAGCTAGCTCAGCAGTCTTGCGCAGTCCATCCAGACGAGCCTGTGTCTCGCGGATCAGATCTTCTACCCGTTGCTCTCCTACCCACTGGCGCAAACGCTCTTCTTTCTCGGCCAGTTGTTTGCTGCCGCCTTGCCATTCGGTCTGCCACTGGATCAGCTGCTTGTCGAGTTCCACCAGCTTCTGTTGCAATGACTGGACAAGCTGCTCTTTCTCCTCAAGGAACGTCACGCTTTTGGCTAGACGTTCCTTGATGTCTTCGGCGCGTGCATCGCGCTCCTGCATCGCTTGATAGAGGCCTGCGGCCTCCTCCTGTGCGATGTCAGGCAGTTCCGCGGCCCAGCGGCCCTGCAATGCAGCCGCCGCGGCTTCGCTCTCGGCCAGCTTGCGCTCCGCCTGAGCGAGCCCGGCACGGCCGGCCTCCTGCGCAGCTGCCGCTTCCATGCGGCGCTGCTGCGCGCCTGAAGCCGCCTGCTGCAACGCTGCGGCTTCGCTCTGCAGCGGCGCTGCTGCGGCAGCCAGCGCCTGCGCGGCTTCGCGCAGCGCAGCGGCACGCGCTGCCCAGCCCGCCGGAGATCGCCCATCCTCGGGCGATCCGGCAGGCTCGGGCTCCGCTGCCGCAGGCGCGGCCTCGGCTGCGGCCGTGGCATCGCCGGCCGCGGCGCCAAGCTGCGTCAGCAGGCTGCGACGTTCGTGCAGCTGCTGGCGCAGCCCAAAGCGCAGCTCCTGCAGCTCCGCGTGCAGGCTGCGCAGCAGTTCCAGGTCCGCATCGTCTGCGTGCGGACCCTCTCCCGGCGGCGCAGCCGGGAGAGGGTGGTGTGCGGAGCCGCACACCGGGCATGGCTCGCCGTCCCGCAATTCGGCGCGCAAGGCAGCGGACAGCCGGTGCATCTCCTGCTCACGCATCGAACGGCGTAGTTGCTCCTCCGCACGGCCCAGCAAGCGCTGTTCACTGTTAATATCCTGCTCACAGGCAAGCAAGGCCTCAAGACCTGCTGACGCCTGTTCCACCAATTGCTGGCGCTGTTCGGTCAGGCGTCCCTCTTCCGCAGCCGCCGCCTCCAGTTTGGCAGCCCCTTGTTCTGCAGACTTTTGATAGGTCTGCATGTCCGCGTTATGCTGTTTCACCTGCTCGAATGCTGTATCGATCCGATGTTTCAGCTCAAGTGCTGTTTGTAGCCGTCTGCGCTCATCAGACTTCACTTCATTCGGTTTGAGACTCTCCTGCAATTCCTCACGCCGTTTGCGTCCACGCATTTGCAGTTCCTGCTCTTTATCCAGCTGTTGTCTCAGCGTTGCCTGTTCGGCCTGCCCTTTCTCCATCAACTGCGCAAGCCGTGAACAATCCGCCTGCAAAACATCACGTTCCCGTTGCAGCTCTTTGGCCTGTTCCAATTGATCCAGACGCAGGAGCAGTTTGGGCTCTTCTGCTCCAAGCTGTTGCCTTGCCTCTTCTGCCTTTTCAGCTTCCTGCACAGCCAAACGTTCATGCTCCGCCGCCTGTTTTCCAGCAGTTTCTGCCTCCAACTGTCGCTGCTGGTGGGCTTCTGACGCGTCCCGAGCTGACTGAAGCGCAGGTAGCATCTTCTCGGCTGCTCCCGACCGTTTCAAACGCTCCTCATCGGCTTCAATCTGTTCCGCCTTGGCATGGAGTTGTTGCTGTTCTTGCAATCGCACTTGTTGTTCCTTACTCAGCTCACGAATCCGGCCGAATTGTTCTGCTTCCTTCACCGCCGAATCCAGCTCTTTCCGTGAGGATTCGGCGTGCTGAACCGCTGCCTTAAGCAAATGTTTTGTTTCTTCAAGCATTTCTTTACTGGCATTGCCAAGTCCCTGCTGCTCCGCAGCAAGGGATTGATGAGCCATATCATTATCTTTGACCCGCCGACTTAATTTAATGGCGAGTTGATCCCCATACTTCTCCAGATGAAAGAGACGTTGCAGCATCTGCCTCCGCTCACTGCCTTTCAGGGAAAGGAACTCGGCAAATTTCCCTTGCGGTAATACTACGGCTCTCGTAAAATCATCCATTTTCAGACCAATGACGTCTTCAACGCACCGATTGACTTCTGCCAGCTTATCAGCAAGCACTTGATCTTCCCCATCAATCGTTTCAATAAACTTGCTGACCGTATTACTAACGGACACTTCATTGTTACGCTTAAAACGCCGTTCGACCCGAAATCTACGAGTTCCCGCTGCCGAAGCAAGCTCAAATGTAAAAGCAACCGATAGCGAATCTTCAGCATGGTTCATAATGCCTTGTGTACCATTGACTGCCCGTTCCACCTTGCCATACATGGCAAGGGTGATCGCATCAAGCAAAGAAGATTTTCCGCTACCGGTAGGCCCGAAAATACCAAACAAACCTGTTTCGGTCAGTACCGTAAAATCAATCTCCTGCATCTCACGATAACTTTGTAGCCCGGCGACTTTCAATAAAATCGGTCTCATCGGCCTTCGACCTCCTCACGTACGCCTGGCTCATCTTCATCGACCAGCTCCAGGAAAAGCTGTACCAGACTGTCTTCTGGTAGGGCTCCACCCGTTTGGCGCTGGTAAAACTTGCGAAAAAGTTCATGAACAGGCAGTTCTGAACGCTGTTCTATGAACCCTGCGGCCTCCATCTCCGGATATACTGGACGAATATGGATAATGCCCTCATGAGCTTTACGCAACTGCTGAATCTCTTTTAGAGACATTGCATCCTCCAACCAGACCTCCATATCAATGTATGCCTGTGAGTCACGCCCCTCATCCAGCCAACGGTACACTTCTGCCAGACCACCTCTCGCCTTCCAACGAACAAGCGGGTTGCCTGAGGTAAGCAATACTTCTTCTACTTGTGCAACTCCGCCTGGCGTAAGATCAACCATTGTAACGGATTTGCTCTGCCCTGCTTCCGAGAAGCTGTACGCCAGGGGAGAACCACTATACCGAATCACACCGTCCCCTTTGACGGCTTGCGCACGATGGAGATGTCCCAGAGCCGTGTATTGAGCCCCTATAGACAGGGAAGAAGGATCTACAGTGTACGCTCCCCCCACCTGAATAGGCCGTTCAGAATCGCTTTCTACTCCGCCTAGTACATATATATGACTCATAGCAAGATTCACTGTATCCGGACGAAAGGAAGAAGCCAATCGTTGCATTAACATCCCTACTCTGCGGCTGTATGCTTGACGTAGTACATTTTCGTCACCATCTGTAGTTAACAGCTCATTTAATCTCGCTTCTGATGGATAGGGCAAAGCCGCAATATGTGCTGTCTCCCCGGTTCGACGAGTATGAATAGTCACAGCCTCTGACACCGGTGTGCCTACTAACGTAATTCCTTGTCTGTTCACAAGCGGAGTTACCGAGGCTACACGTTCGGGTTGATCGTGGTTGCCTGCAATGACAACAAGTGGCCTGCCGTTTTCAGTCAAACGTGCCGCCGCTTCATAAAACAGCTGTTCCGCCGACGCAGGCGGATTTACCGAATCGTACACATCCCCAGCCATCAATATGGCATCAGCCTGCTGATCGTCGGCTATTTTGACGAGTTCATCGACGAAATCCTCCTGTTCACGAAGCCGGCTTCGTCCCTCCAGTGTTTTCCCCAGATGCCAGTCTCCCGTATGCAAGATACGCATCGTCCGCTCCACCTCTTTCCACTACATCTTCTATCATTACATCTCTCGCCCGTCGCTCATTGAACAAGAGGTATTCAAAACACAAAAACTCTCTAAACCTTTTATAATTTAACCGCATGACCGCCATCGAAAAAATAAAGCCACATGTGGTCGACTTGGCGACCCAATATATCTTCAATTGCCCGTTTATACAGCCGTAGCTGGAAACGATAGTTTTCAACCAAAGGTTCCACTCCTCCGCGATGTTCAAGCACTCGATCCGTCTTGTAATCTAGCAGAACAAGTTCACCGTCAACCTCATAGAGACAGTCAATAATCCCCCTGACGAGCACCGTTTCATCCTGCAGCACAGCCTGTACTCTATCGTTTTCACTGTGTATCTCCTGCTCCTCGTTTGGCCGTAACCCACGAATCCATTCCTCAGGAGATTGATCTGCCGGGAGACCATACGTGAACGGGATTTCCCTTCGAATCCACGCCGCACGCAACATCTCCATTCCTGGTTGTGTATCAAAAAAAGCAATCAATTCACTTCGTTCAATCGCCTCTGCTTGATAAGGAAGCAATATTTGAATTGCCAGCAGGCGCGAAATCGTCTCATCAACAATCGCTTCATCCACAACAGATCCGTCTACAGGGAGATGCTGCATGAGCGTGTGGTACACCGTTCCCCGTTCTGTTCCTGTCAGTTGCCGCTCTCCCATGAATTTGGGACGACGCAAGTGTAATTTGAACGAAGCTTGTGTCGCTGGACTCGTCTTACTATCATTGCTTCCATTCCACTTACTATCACTGCCTCCAGTCCAAGCTTGCTCCTGCAGCTCTTCCATAACGGGGTATGAAGTATCCTCCTGCGTCGATAACAGACTCTTGATTTCGGTTACTGAAGTGCTCGCCGCCACTTGTGAAGCTGATTCATATGGATAGGTCCAGGAAAGCCGCTTATCTATCTCACGCACAAGTGCATTTTGAACATTAACTTCCAGAACCTCTTCACTGTTCGCTTTTAATTCTGTCCGTTCATCCGTCTTCTGATCTGCCGTTACCGATTCAATCTCTGAAACCGGATTGGCCTGTACGCCCTCTGTATGATCGATCACTTCTGTCGATGGGTTTAATCTGACGGGTTTCGCCGCATGCAGAGCATCCAATCGTTCTCTCCGCAATTCAGTTAATTCATCTTCTTCACTCTCCAAAAGGTCGGCGTGTTGCTGGAGAGATACCCGATCCGCAGCAACCACGGATATGCTCCAGCGTGATTCATCACTCGCAAGGCAAGCCGCATAAGAATCACGATCACCTGCAAGCTCACGCAACACCGCGGCGTCCCGGTGTCTGATCAGCGCTGGCCCGATCCAATCCAGATAATTTCGTCCCGCAGCAAGCAGATAATCGGGTAGCGCAAGCTCTGGACTGTCTTTAACCTGTGACCAGGTTTGTGCCTTTTTGGCAGCGTCCTTCACGGTGCCTACCAGTACCATCTTTTCTTTTGGACGGGTTAAAGCCACATACAGCACTCGCATTTCTTCCGCCAGCAGTTCAAACTGAGCACGGCGACGAATAGCCAGATTGGCTAATGTAGGATAAGCCACCCTGTTGTCACGATCCACAAACCTCGGCCCAAAGCCAAGTTCCTTGTGCATCAGAAACGGTGCATGCAGATCTTGTTGATTAAACATTTTGGAGATACCGCCAACAAACACAATCGGAAACTCCAACCCTTTGCTTCGATGGATCGTCATAATTCGGACCGCATTATCCTGTTCCCCTGAACCGCTGGCTACGGTGCCCAGGTCTCCGCCATTTTCCCGCAGTCTTGAGACATATGTCAGGAACCGGAACAGCCCGCGGTTTGCAGTTGCTTCCTCATACTGACGCGCCCGATCATACAGAGCCTTCAGATTACTTTGGCGCTGCTGACCACCAGGAAGTCCGCCAACCCAATCCAAATATCCGGTTTCCCGATAAATACGCCAGATTAGCTCACTTAAACTGCCTTGTCTTGCCTCGAGTCTCCACTGTTCCAACTGACGCATGAAATGAATGAGTTTCTGTTGCAACTGCGAGTGCGCGAGTTCTTTTCCTTCTTTTCCATCCGTAAAGCCTGCCTCTTGTTCACTCGCTTCCGTGTGCAGATCAACTCCCGAATCAACATTCATCTCCGCAGTAACGGCTGATTGGCGCTGAGCCTGTTCGATTTCTGACCAGCCTTCTGGCCACTGCATCTGAACCAAATCGTCCACATTCGAACCCTGTCCAGGCTGAGAACGTTGACCAGTCATATCGGAGGCACTTCTCCACTCTCCTGTAGCAGAGACAACGGCATCATAGAAGGACTGTCTTTTATCCCCCAGACGAATCTGAGCAAGCTCTTCTTCATCTAACCCAACCATGGGAGAACGAAGTACGGAGGCCAGAGGAATATCCTGTCTTGGATTGTCCACAAGCTGCAACAGAGATAACATCACTTCCACTTCCGTAGCTTGAAAATATCCCTTGCTCTGCTCTCCACCTGCAGGGATACCCTGCTGTCTGAATTCCTCAATCATCAGCGGTGCCCACATCAGCGTGGAACGCAACAAAATAACAATGTCTCCATAACGTGCCGGACGCATCGTTTGCAAAGCCTTGTCATACACACTCAGCGCAGGCTTGTCTGTCTCTCCGACCATCTCTCGGATACGCCCTGCGATGGCGCGCGCTTCCAATTGAGCCGTTTCGAGTTCGGCACTCTCCAGTTCTGCAACTGCGGTTGCATCCACACCGTCTTCCGTACCTTCCGATACATCGATTCCGCTGCCTTGGCGATCAATTAACACAAGCTCAGGTGTGTAGGCCTCACTTCCAAGTGTATCTGTTGGAAAGGAAGCCCCGTAAGCCAGCTGAGCCCGTTCATCATAAGCGATCTCAGCGACCCCTTCATTCATCAACTGTCTGAATATGACGTTGACGGAATGCACCACCTCAGCACGACTACGGAAATTGCGGGCAAGGTCGATTCGTTTCCCCGTTCCCGTTGCTATCCCTGTTCTTGTACCATTCTCTCCGTTGTTCTCCGTATCCACATGAATACTTGGAGTATAGTTACGATACTTGTTCATGAACAGGCCGGGTTCAGCCAAGCGAAAACGGTAAATGCTCTGCTTAACATCACCGACCATAAATCGGTTACCTGGATTCTCTCTGGAGATCAGCCTAACGATATCCTCTTGAACCGTGTTGGTATCCTGGTATTCATCCAGCAGTACTTCATCAAAACGTGCACGATATTCCATCGCCGCATCCGAAGGCATCGAATGTCCAGGTGTGGAATCCTCATGGCGCAAAATGTGCAGACAATAGTGCTCCAGATCGTTGAAATCCACTTGTCCGCGTTCCTGCTTCGCCTGAAGATAACGCTCGCCAAAGGTGCTAACCAGACGGGAAAGCTCCTGCATCAGCGGTGCAGCTTGTTCCAGCTCCTTCCAGAAGGAGAAGGCACTCCTTCCAAAAAGTGAACCTTTCAGATCAGCAACAGCCTTTTTGGCTGTTTCCCGCAACTCCTTCACCTGTTCCTGTAGCCCAGGGTCGGTCTGATCTTTTTTACAAGGCTTCAATTTGCCAAATGCAGCTGGCTGGAACACCTCAGGCAACCTATCCCAAGGCATGACCTCAACAGCGGATAAAAGCTCTTCAACCATCGCCAAATCCTCTTTGAGTGTCTCCGCATAAGGTGCAGGACCCTCCGGTTGCAACGAAATCTGAACCCCTTGCCGCAACAAACCCGCCGCCCCGCTCAAAGCGAGAGCCGCATCCCGTAAAATGCTCTGTACCCATGCCGATTGCCCCAGTGCCTCTACACTTTCCACCTGAAAAGCTTCAGCCATCTCCATCAGCCAGTGATCTGGCCAGGAATGGCTTCGCGAGAAATCGTATAAACGCTGTACTAGCCGGTGCATTGCATCATCATTTCGCTCTCCACTGAACCAGTCCACCAATTCGCGAAACGTACTGCCCTCGTCTTCTTCGCCATACTTTTCTTCAAACAACTCCTCCAGCAATTCCTGACGAAGCATCTCAGCCTCATTTTCATTCAGAATTCGAAAAGCCGGATTTAGCGGAATCTGCTGATAATACCTGCGAATGACTTCCATACAAAAGGAGTGCAGCGTTGTAATGGATGCTCGTCCAAGCAACGACAACTGCCTGCGCAAATGCTCCTCCTCCGGTTGCTCCTCAAGCGCACGCTCCAGCGCTTCGCGAATACGCTGTTTCATCTCGGCCGCCGCCGCCTTCGTGAACGTGGCTACCAGCAAGCGGTCCACGCTGAATCCTTGGGAAGGGTCTGCGATTTTGCGAATAATCCGCTCCACCAGAACAGCCGTTTTTCCCGATCCTGCAGCCGCGGCGACCAGAATATCTTCTCCATGTTCAGCAATGGCGCTCCACTGATCATCACTCCAGAAGCTGCCTTCCGGTTTAGGCATATGCATCATAACGTTTCCCCTTCCTTGCTGTGAGACAACATATCCCAAACTTGCTGTTTGCCCGGTTTGGACAGCAGTTTATAGTCGTTCCCCTCAATATTTTCATCAAACTGACAGAGTGATTTGTATGAACAGAACGTACAGGCGATCTCCTGCTGTATCCGATACGGTTCAATGGCTGTATCTCCATCTGTAATACGAGTTCCAATCTCACGAATATTGCCGCGAACAGCAGCAAGCAGCGTATCCCATTGTTCTGGCGTCGCGACAGCAGCACTGCTATAAAAGCTGCCATCTGCTTTTAATGCCACCGGAATAATGGCGGAATGTCCTTTATCAAGGGTATTATCCATTTGAGCAACAGCATCACGGTCAGCGAGCAGCAAACCCTTCATTTTAAAACGTTTCAGAAGTTCTTGTTCTGCCTGTTCCGATGTCATGCCGTTTGCGGATTGCAATAGTGGATTATGCACATGGAAATAGAGGGTGCCTCCTGGCATCGCCGTTTCTCCTAACCACTCTTCAGCAGCGCTAAGCAACACCTCCAGATAGGTGAGCATTTGCAACGATAGCCCGTAGTAGACTTCATGAAGCTTGAGATCGGTCTGACTTGATTTGTAGTCAATTACTCTTAACAACAGACCGTTCTCTCCTTCAGCGACATCCACGCGATCGATCCGGCCGACAATCTCCAGTACACACCCATTCTCCAGTTCAAAACGCAACGGCGGCAAAGGTTTCCCTGGACCAAAATCCAGCTCCAATCCAATCGGTTCAAAACTACCGCGTCTGGACTGTTCGCCCAAAATAACGGATGCCCGGCTGACGATATCTTTTAATTTGCGGAAGATATACCCATAACGCTTTGTGCTAAGCAAAATTTCTCCTTGGAGTTGCGGAGCGATCTGCTCCACCGTCTGCTCGGCTTCCTGGCGACATTGTTCGGGTGTCAGACTGCCCCAGCTCCGATTTTCCTCACGCAGGCGCATCGCCAGTTGACTCAGTGCAGCATGGAATAGTTGCCCGATATCCGGAGCTTGGAGGCGATATAATTGCCGATCCTTCAGCTTCAGTCCATGTGATGCAAAATGAGAGAATGGACAGGCTACAAACCGCTCCATCCGTGAAACACTCGTTCTCACCTCCGTACCGTACAGCCTGCGGCTGGTCGAAGTATCCAGTCGCCGCGCACGGTTACGATAAAAGACAGAACCCAGCAACCGCTCCAGCTGAGGACGACTCGCTTCCCGGTTCACATGCCAATTGTAGACGGCCCACCATATTTCAGGAATGTCTTCTCCTCTACGCCATCTGCGCAATTGTCCAATCAGCATGGAGAGGCTTTGTTCTGGATGAATCGCGTAAGAGAGGTGCACGGATTCCAGATCCGAGACGGGCGGCTGAGCAAGCAAAGGCTGCTCTTGCAATCCAAACATTTTGCGTACATGGCGCACAATCTCGGAAGGGAGTAATGACTTACCCTCATCATCTGCGACAGGATAGCTCAGCCATAACTGCTTGCTGGCAGCGGTCAGAGCGGTATAGATGAGAAAACGTTCATCCAGCATCAGTCTCGTTGCACCAGGTCCCAGACCCATACCTCTCTCTGTCAGCAACAATCTTTCCTGCTCCGTTAGTACTCCGTTGTCCTGAGGGATCGCTGGCAATTCCCCATCAACCGCCCCAAGAATAAATACATATTTCATATCACGCAGACGAGTACGATCCATCGAACCAAACAGCACCTGGTCAAGGGCCGGGGGAACAAGCCCCAGCTTGAGCTCAGTCAGTCCCGTCTCCATCATGCCCGCAAACAAAGTGATGTCCAGGCGTTCATTGCCCATCATATCGACCATCTGGTCAAGAAGATCCAACACGGCCCCCCACATTTGACGATGCTCTCTGGAACGCTCCGGGTCTCCCTGTGCCTTGGCTTCAGCAGACATCTGATCCAGCTTATGCGCAATATCTGCATCCTCTAACAGTCTGAATAATGCCTCACACTGAGCAGTAGCCGTTTTTGCTTTTTTCATTCGTTTCTCAAACGTGCCGAGTGCCGACGTAATCAAGGTTCTGCAGCTTTCCATCAGCGATAACACCGCATCTCGTCCTCGGCTTCGTTCTTCCTGTGCATTATCCTCCAGTGAGAGACTCGGCACATATTTCCACGGCTTTCCATCGTTCCACCGATATCCATGAATACCGCAAGCAAGCACATAGTTCTCCAGCTGATCCATATCCTCACGCGTGATGGAACCATCGAGCGGAAGCAGCAGATCCGTCTTGACACAGCGAAAAACATCCTCATAACGCCAGTTACGGCGGACGATATCTAATGCAGCACGAATAAATTCGGATAACGGATGATGTAACTCACTTCGTCTTCGGTCCAGAAAGACCGGAACATCATAATCCCTGAATAACGGTTCCGCAATATCAGCATAGGTCTCCAATCCGCGAACCAATACCGCCATATCCCGATATCTTGCTCCTTCTTCTTGGGTTAGGCGACGCATCTCACGTAGTGCACCCTCCAGCTCTGCCCGGCGATTCTCCGCAGCCATCAAGCGTATACCTGAATCCTCACCCTGACTTCTCCAGCGAATACGCCGATCAAAACCGGCCTCCAGATGGGCAAGCCCTGGCCGCTCCTTGAATCTCGGCAAGACTTCATCATGGAGAACAGTTGTATCGGCAGACACACCCAAATGTTCAGCCATTCCTTTGAGACGCACATATGCACTTGCCGTTGGATAAAATAATTCAAGTTCCCCAGGGAGCACACCTTGTTCGTACGTGCGATCAAGCGTCAGGGAAATCGTTACAGACGAAGCTTGTAACATGAGCTGTCCTATTACACTCATCTCCTGCGGAGTAAATCCATGGAATCCGTCAATCCATACCTCGGCCCCCTGCAACCATGTACTTTCTGGCAAACGACCTGTCAGTTCATTCAGTGTATCTTCATCATCTATATATAAATCCGCCAATTCCTTCTCATAATCATGGTAGATCAGATTCAAATCATGGAGCTTATCTTCCAAAATAGGTGAAGCCGATGCGATGCTCCATGTTGCAAGCCCTTCTTCGAGTGCCGAAGCATGAACTTCATAACGTTTAAACTCACTATATAAATTAGTCAATTCCCCGATAAAGCCAAGCTGGCTTCCCGAAGCAGCAAACAGTCTCAGTTCTTCTTTCCTACGCTGAATGACTTTATATAAAAGCATCTTTTTGCCCTCGGCTCCGATCGGAACGCGAGCAGAACCGCCAGCCTCCTGCATGACGCGATAAGCCAGACGACGAAATCCAAGAACTTCGGCACGCATCGTACCTTTGATATCTCCCGAAGATACCAGCGCCTGCTCTGTCCGGAACGAGCTTTGTTCGGGAACGAGTAAAATCAACGGTTTTCCTTGGGGCTCCTGCCTAAGCAGAGATGTGATTTCTCGGGTAATCAGTGTGCTCTTACCACTGCCTGCCCGGCCAATAACAAAGCGTACGGACATGTGTCATCCTCCAAACTGCACGTACAAGATTTTAATTTCCAGTATACCATACCTTCTCCGCTTCGGAACATACGTTTGCCATGATCCACCTAATAAGAACACAATATGGCTATTAAAAAAAGCCGCCGCCTGTTCATTACAGCCAGCAGCTCCCTATGGATTGACGTTTATTACCAAACTCGGTGACAGATACGCCAAGTAGTTGTTTTCAAGTTTACAATTTCGTTAAATGAATTCATGCTCTACAGCCTTCTGTAAGGCCTCGAAAAAATCCCGGTTTCTCTGGCTATATCCAGGCTTATTCAAAATCTCAAATGTACGTTCGATCCCCTTTTGCACTAATGCCCGATCATTGGTAAGCAACCCGTAGCTTAAAATCGTTACACAGCAGTTAAAAAGATCACCCGTAGGCCAGTGATGCGGTCGTTTGGTCAAATATTCATCAACAGCAACAGCTTGATCTATGCGCGGCAGCAAATACTTGCTTTCAGCTTCCTTGAACCTGTCTGCTGTTTGCTGAGCAGCTTCTTGTATATTTTCAGAGGAAACAAGAACAGAATGTTTTTGCTGTGTATACCTTTCAACACTATTGCCGAAGCCGACTGGAGCATTTGAGATCAACGTTATTTGATGCTTTTCAAGAAAAGTACGTAAACGTTCAGTGGCAGCTTCATAACGGCAGGCCATGACTGTAAACACAGCATACGGAGGTTTTGAATGAGTCAGATGACTATGTAAGCTCCAAACAATGCCCGGCTTGACATTTTTCTTGAACGCATAGTCCGTCGGGCTAGAATCAGGCTCTCTATATTCCACATACCCCTCTGGTGCAATGAATTTCCCTAATTCAGTATAAAACTGTTTTCGAATTCCCTCTTTTAGATTACGCATGTCAATGTACGCCTGCCACGTCTATCATTACGCGTTTCAAATAACATACCCGTAAACATAGCGAGCAGACCTCCTCCTTTTTTCAAACTAAATCCTGCGGTTGCCAACCTAGATATAAATGAGTCGGGATGAAGACTGAACACTGTATCCTTTTCAATCAATAATATAAGCTGTTCGCCAAGAGCAAGCTCTTCCTCATAAATAAAATACCCTATAAGATGGACTTTTTAAAGTGTCTATCTCACAGGGTACATGTGTCATTCTATAAATAGAGTATTCTTAATTTTTTTTGCTTCTCACTTCAAAAATAGCGAATTTCAGGTAATGACCTTCATCTACGCCCAAAATTTGCGGGTGATCCTTACCGGCTGCTTTCCAGTCGATTAAACGTAATACCTTACCTGCATCTTCAGCTGCATCCGCAATCGTTTCCAGGAAGAGGTCAGAACGCATGTGGAAGGAACAGCTTGCGGTTACCAAATATCCACCCTCGTTGACCAGTTTCATACCCTGCAAGTTGATATCCTTGTAGCCGCGGCATGCCCCTTTGACAGCTGATTTTGTTTTAGCAAAGGCAGGTGGATCAAGGATAACGACATCAAACGTTTTTCCAGCACTGGACAACGCTTTGGAAGTATCTACCTTTTGCTCAGATGCTCGTGCTCGCGCATTGCGCTCATCAAGTCCTTTGACTTGCTCACGCAGATATTGAAAGGCGTCGGCTACCACGAATTCGACCCGATCTGTGAATCCATTTAGCTCCACATTCGTTCGCGCACTCTCGATCGCATGCTCGGAAATATCGAGGCAGGTTACTTTTTTCGCTCCATATTTGCACGCATTCAGCGTAAAGCTGCCGGTATGAGAGAAACATTCAAGCACGGTGGCACCGTCCCAATACGGAAAAGTAACCACCTTGCCACCCTTGTTCACAGGCAACAGCTGTTCTGTTCCTTCATGCTCGACCTGTTGCACGGTGATGCCGCTTTTGTACCCCCAGCCTTTCATCAATGGTTCAATGGCAGCCCGGTTTTCACGCTGGTCGAAGAAGTAACCTGTTTTCTGTCCTTCCACGATATCCACCTTGATAAGTAGCCCATTTTCAGTCACAGTCACATGACGCGGGCATTCCCCATAGAGTGGTCCTTTGATCTGCTCCAGGCCTTCGAGTTCACGGATCGATACATCACTGCGCTCAAAGATACCTTCCGGCTGCATCACTTCAATAAGAGCCTGCACAATGGCTTCACGACAACGATCCATACCCAGTGTAAGAATCTGCACAACTAAAATGCTACCAAAACGATCAACGATCAATCCAGGTAGGAAATCAGCTTCACCATAAACAAGACGGTAGGCTTCGCCATCCTGAATGAAGCGTTCCCGGTGACGCAGACAGTCATGGAAACGAGCCGCAAAAAAGGCGGTATCCATCTGTTCAAACTCCAAAGGCTGGTACGAGACTACACGAACGGTAATCTGGGAAGCCGGATTGTAA
This sequence comes from Paenibacillus sp. NN59, assembly GCF_057597225.1. Lineage (NCBI taxonomy): Bacteria > Bacillati > Bacillota > Bacilli > Caryophanales > Paenibacillaceae > Paenibacillus > Paenibacillus sp. NN59. Next base: position 4,595,428 of record NZ_CP199678.1, read on the forward strand.
TACCCTGTCGCCAAGTAGCGACCTTGATGATTCAGTACATTGACGATATCGCCCGGTTCCGGGTTGCCGTCTACGGATGCAATTTCATTATTAAAAATCCAGGGATGCGCATGTTCCAGCCGCTTTTTGCGGCTTCGTTCCAGTGTTACGGATGGCAAGATTGATCCACTTCTTTCGTAAGTTAGTTGAAAAGATAGGTTTGGGCGGCAACGAGACGCTCCAGGAACGAATTGATTCTAGGATCGCTGTTGTCCTCGGATTTTTCTGATTCCCTTCTCCAAAGGGAAAATCCGATGTCAAGCCTATGCTTCCGATGTAGCTTTCTTTCAGAAAGCTCTCAGGCGAGCGCTTCGCTTCTTCGAATTCAATTTCGTCCCCTCCGCTACGTTTGCCGAATCACCGTATCTTTTGTATGGGGGATGGCAGTTTCAATTCCTCTTGTGCTTGTCATGCTTGTCTCTGCTTCCTCATAGGATAAGTGATAAGGAATGGGACGGGAGGAATGATTCGGAATGTTCAGAGAAGTAATTCTGCCTCTGTTATATGGACTTATAATCTTTTTTGGCGGTATGAAGCTGATGGAGACAGCGCTACAGCGCATGGCGGGACCGATGCTGGCAGGCTGGTTAAACCGAGCCACTTCTGCCCCATGGAAGGGCATGGCATTCAGTGCAGGCGCGACCGCTCTACTACAGAGCAGCACTGCCGTAACGGTACTCACCATAGGACTAGCTAATGCGCGCTTAATTACCTACGGACGCACACTCGGCATTATCTTGGGAACCAACATTGGAACTTGCTTAACGACAGAGCTTGTCGGTCTTCAGATCGGACGTGCCGCACTGCCTTTGTTGCTTATATCTCTAACAGGCTGGGCTGTTTTTGTTATCCTTGGTGAACGCAACCAGATTGCTCCTGAACGTACTCGCCGTACTTTAGCGACGATCCAATTCAACTTTCTTGCAGCAGCAGGTTTTGCTCTCGTCATGACGGGCATTCAAGTCATGCAATCCATCGCCGTTCCACTTCGGAGCATGGGTGTATTCCAATGGTTTCTGGAGCGTTCGACCGATAGCCTATGGTGGGGTTTTCTTGCCGGTGCGTGCCTGACTGCGCTGATTCACAGCAGTGCCGCAGTTATTAGCATGGCGATTACACTAGCAGCGACAGGCGTACTGCCTGTAGAGATCGGCATCGCCATTGTGATCGGGTCTAACGTCGGGACCTGTATCACCGCTGTTATTGCAGCCGCGGGCGGAGCTTCCGCAGGCCAATTTGTAGCAGCCTCCCATGTTGTACTCAACATTGCGGGAGCACTGCTGTTTATGCCGCTGATTGGCCAGCTGCATGCAGCGTCAGCCTGGCTGTCAGCGGACCACGGGGCACAGATTGCGCATGCCCAGACCCTTTTTAACATCATCAGCTCATTGCTGGCTTTACCGTTCTGTTACTTGCCCATCTGGCACAAAAAAACACCTGTGCTTGCCCCGTCGGCAAAGAAACCTGTCGCTTAATAAGTCCTCACGATATCCGCATTATTGGCGACAGAATGTGTAGGTCAGTAGACCATCATTCAAACGTAATGTCGTGCTGTTTTATACGTTAATGCCCAGTTTGTTCAAGCCAATGCGCAAAATGTCATCGTTATTATCGTATCCATTCTGCCGCTGTTTGGACCATGCCTCTTCCGGAGCATACCAATCCACACCTTTAATCTCTTCGATCTGAGGCTGCAAGTCACCACTTTCTGCTGCCACGAGGTAATAGTGCACTTCTTTGTCCACTGGACCAAACTCGGCATGCTCGTACGTATAGGCAATAATATTAATAGGCTCCACAATGCAGCCCACCATACCCGTTTCTTCCAAAATTTCTCGGAGCGCCGTCTGTTCGATCGTTTCTCCATCTTCCATTTTGCCCTTGGCAAGTGTCGTTTTACCATAACGGTCTACGATGAGCTGGATTTGAATCTGGCCATCCTCAGCTGTTCTGTATACAACGCCGCCTGCTGAAATTTCTTTTTTGTTCATAATGTTTTCCCCCATCTGACTTCAATTTCTTTTCTTGGCAAAGAAGGACCTCATCTCCTCGGGTATTTTCCCCAAGGAAATGAAATCCTTGTACATAGCGCCTGAATTACATCGCGGCGGGTTTCACATTCTCTTCCAGTACACGAACCAGCGTACCTTGGCTTTCATTGGCACCGGCTTCAGTCAACTTCACGCGGCAAACCTTGCCTACCATATCCGGCGTTCCATCGAACACCAGTTGAATGTAGTTGTCACTGTATCCGTGCAACTTGCCACTGCCTTCGCGGCCTTTTGCTTCACCTTCAGGAATAACCTCGAGCACTTGCCCAACGAATTTCTCAGCATACTCCAGTTGCATCTGCTCAGACAGTTCAATCAGCTCATGCACACGTGCATTTTTGATTTCGTCATCCACTTGGTCCTCCATGCGCGCTGCCGGAGTACCTGTACGTTTGGAGTATGGGAATACGTGCATTTCCGAGAAACCGATTTTACGCATCAACTCGTAACCGTTACGATACATCTCATCTGTTTCGCCAGGGAAACCAACGATAACATCGGTCGTGATCGCAACATCCGGCATAGCCTCACGTATACGCAACATTTTGTTATAGAATTCTTCGGTTGTATATTTGCGGCGCATACGTTTCAGAACCGTGTCATCTCCTGCTTGTAGCGGAATGTGGAAATGACGGACCAATTTATCCGAACGTTTAATAACATCCAGCATCCGGTCATCAATCTGGCTTGCTTCAATCGAACTGATCCGGATACGTTCCAGACCTTCCACTTTGTCTAGATCCCACAGCAAGTCGGTCAGATCATAGTTATCCATGTCATCTCCATACCCACCTGTATGAATACCCGTCAGGACAATCTCTTTGTAACCCGCTTGTACGAGCTGATGTGCCTGCTGAACAATGCTGTTTGCCTCACGGCTACGGGACAATCCACGGGACCACGGAATGATGCAGAAGGTACAGAAGTTATTGCAACCATCCTGAATTTTGAGGAACGCACGCGTACGATCCGCGAAATCCGGTACATCCATTTCTTCAAATACACGTGTTTTCATAATGTTACGGACCGCATTGACGGGCTGACGGGATTCCTGAATTTCATTTACATATGGCAAAATTTTATCCCGATCCTGGGTTCCGATGACCAGGTCCACGCCAGGGATATCCAGAATCTCGGCAGGAGATGTCTGTGCATAACATCCGGTTACCGCTACAATCGCATCCGGATTGCGACGGATGGCACGGCGGATAATTTGACGACTCTTTTTATCACCTGTATTCGTTACGGTACACGTATTAATCAAATAGACATCGGCTGTCTGTTCGTCGAAGTCTACCTGTTCGTAGCCCTCGTTTTTGAACAATTGCCAAATCGCCTCTGTATCATAAAAGTTAACTTTGCAGCCCAAGGTGTAAAACGCCACGGATGGCATAATTACATTCCCCCCATTTCTCCAGATTCATATAAAACACAAGTTAGTGCAGCCATACCAGCCGTCTCGGCTCGCAAAATGCGCTTGCCCAGTCCAACAGATATCGCACCTGCCTCATCGGCCTGAGCCGTTTCCTTCTCGGAAAATCCACCCTCAGGTCCAACAACAATCAACACATTTGCCCCTGCATCAGGAGCAAGCTCTCCCACAAACGGCTTCAGAACATCTCTAAGATGTTTGCCGTCCTCTTTTTCATAACAATAACATACAAGATCGTAGTCCCCAAAAGAAGATAACAGCCCTTTCCAGGAAAGCGGCTGCTCAACGGTTGGAATGCGGTTACGATGGCTCTGTTCAGCAGCTTCCTTGGCGATTTTCCGCCAACGCTCCAGACGTTTGCCTTCTTTCTTAGCGTCGTATTGCACAATCGTACGTTCGGATAGAAAAGGCACAAAGGATACGGCGCCGATCTCCGTACATCTCTGAATGACCGTCTCCATCTTGTCCCCTTTGGGCAAGCTTTGTGCTACCGTTACATTCAACCTTGCTTCGCGATCCATAACCAGCGGTTCCAGGATAGTCGCTTTTACTTCCCCTGCCTCAATACTATCGATGGCGACCAATGCTTCTTTGGAGCTTCCGTCGCTGACAATCAGCTTGTCTCCGGGTTTGCCACGCATGACTTTGCCGATATGACGGGCATCATCGCCTGTTATCACCACTGCATGTTCACTGAACTGCTCTGCAGATACAAAATATCGCTGCATATGTTGTCCACCCATTCTTTCCTGTTATGACTGGAATTCTTCCTGCTGGAAGCAGGCAAGAATCCAATCGCCACAGATGATCATACAACTTTTATGTGCTTATGACCAGCACTACGGTTCGATTACTGACCATTTATGAGCTTATATTAAAGATATAATTCAATAACGAGACCAACTAAATCCCGGTACATGTCATTAGCAAACAAATATAGGGGTTGAATTGTGACTGCCTGTAATGGCGGAATAATTAAGATCAATAGAAAGACAATGATGGACCATTGTTCCACACCTTGCAGCTTGCGACTGATTGAAGGCGGCAACACATCTTCAAGAATACGATAACCGTCCAGTGGTGGTAACGGGATGAGATTAAACATAAACAGGAAAAAGTTCGTAACACTGAACATCGGCAAAAATGTCATCACAGCTGTGACTACCCGCTCATTTTCAATGTTCCCCAGCACGCCTGATCCAAACAATATTCCATAGATTACTGCCCCAATAATAGCCAGTAGCAGATTGCTGAGTGGACCTACTACAGAAACAATCGTTCCCATGAGTCTCGGTTTGTCAAAGTTCGCACGGTTTACAGGTACAGGACGTGCCCATCCAAAACCTGCAATCACAAGCAAAAGCACCCCAAGCAGGTCAAAGTGCGCCACCGGATTCAAGGTGACCCTTCCAAGCAACTTGGCTGTTGGATCACCGAATTTATTAGCAAAATACGCATGCGAAAATTCATGAATCGTAAATGCAATCAAAATGGTCACCAGGAAAAACGGCAATTGATCCAGCGGAAGGCGGAAAATCCGATCTAAGAAGTCCATAGACTACCTCTTTCTGGCTTCAAAGGCTAGCCAGTCCTCTTCACGCTCGATCGCACGAACTTCAAATCCTGATGCCACCAGTGCATCATGTACAACCTGCTCCTTGTTCTTCCAAATGCCCGAAACGATATAGATCCCACCAGACTCCAGTGCATTATACACATCATCAACGAATAGCAAAATAATTTCAGCCAAGATGTTGGCCACAATAATTTTGACTGGCAGCTTGACACCTAGAGCGGGGTCTTGACTTCCAAGCACAGACAATAGATCACTTTCTTTGACCGTGATCTGCTGCTGCATCTTGTTCAGCTCCACGTTTTCCATCGCACTTGTTACCGCAACCGGATCAAGATCAAGTGCCAGCACATGCTTAGCACCTAGATGTACCGCGCCGATGGCCAAGATACCGGAACCTGTACCCACATCAATCATTTCCTCGCCACCCTGAATGACCTTTTCCAGTGTACGTAAACAGAGCGTTGTCGTTGGATGCGTCCCGGTACCAAAAGCCATTCCTGGATCAAGTTCAATAATTTTTTCATCTGGGCTCTCCGGTGTATATTCCTCCCACGTTGGCTTGATCGTCAGACGCTCGGATATGCGCACCGGTTTGAAGTATTGTTTCCAAGCCGTTGCCCAGTCATTTTCATCCACCGTACGTGTTTCGTAACGAATCTCTCCGACATTAATTCCAAAGTCGGGCAATTCTTCAATTCTCGAATTTACTTCTGCCTGCAAGGCAGTCATGTCTGTACCTTCGGAGAAATAACCTTTGATGACCGCAAAACCTTCGGGAATATCATTCAAAGGAACGTCATATAACTCGCCATACGTCGTATCCCGTTTTTTATTTAAAGTACCGGACTCTTCAATCGACACCCCTCCAGCACCCGCTTCATGCAAAAAATTCGAAATCATCTCCACAGCTTCTTCTGTGGTATGTATTGTTAGTTCATGCCATAACATACGTGGTTTTGCCTCCTCATTATTCAAACATCCCAACTATTGTACTACACTTGCGAGCCGAAGCACAAAGCATACTCGTAAAAGAAAACAAAACAGGATATCCGCAGTGAAACCGCTCGAATATCCTGTCCCATTTTTCGGTGCTGTCGATCTTTCTCTTGAACACAACTAATAAAAACGTCCGCCGTTCTGTGTGATCATCTCTGCAGCTTGCGGTAAAGAATCGTGAGAAACGGATACCGTCAGCAAAATGCCCTGCTTCACACTTCGCGTTGCATCTTCTGGTGTATGTTCATACACCTGTCCTCCCGATAACATCTCGGTCTCATCACTGATTAGAGCGAGTACATTTAGCTCGCCGCTGAAGCCGCCAACAACCGCTGTTGGTGAATGCTCTTCTTTCTTAATATCAGTTGAGCCACCTGTTCCTTCATGCTCACGCAGACTCTCGATACGTAACTGGTTCGGATGCAGCAACTCCAGAGCTCTGCGAGCAGATTCAGCTTCAGACCAACTCGTGAATACAGCCTCTAGTGTGACCGCAGAGCGATCTTCAGTCATTGATTTCTCTTCCTTGACGACGATCCGCTGCCTCACTGCGGCGCAAAGCTTCGATATCCTCGTGATCGGCCAATTCTGCGCTGAACTCCACATCCTCATTTTTCGCAGACTGCAGACGCTTCATCTTTTCCGTTTTTGTTAAAATTTCACCTGGTCGTTGTCGATTAGCCATGTTGTTCTTCCTCCTTTTCAAAATCAGATCATTCCACCGGCTTGTTCAATAATCGACATTGCTCGGTGATGTACCTCTTCATCTACAACGACAGTTAATAGGATGTCCCTGCCTGTAGGGCCGCCTTGTCCGCCATCACTCATTCCGCTTGCAGCAGGGTCTGCCGCAGCCATAATGCCTGAGCTACCACTCATTTGCATCGCATCAGGTATCCATGATGAGTAACTGCCGGAGACACCTGGTTTATAGGAGGCTCCGCTTGGCCCAACACCCGCATAACGGCTAAAACGATTAATAGACAAGTCTTCCACTCGCAGCGCCTCCAATTTTTTGACCGCTCCCTGTGCCTGCTCAGGGCTATGAAAATAGGCCAAAATATTTTTCTCCGTCATTCGCTTCACCTGCTTCCTGTAATTCTGTCAATCTGTATCTATTTCACAGATCGTTCCCGCCATGCTATCTTTCCGCAACCGAGTCCAGAATATACCGAATTTCTGACATGTGGGAACACTTGGGAACACTTCGAAGCAAACTAATTTACATACAAAAAGACACCATCGATCATCAAAGATCATCGATGGTGTCCTCATAACTACTTCATATATGAATCAGTCGCCGCGAAAGGCGCGTTTTACTCGATCAAAGAACGATTGCTCATGCTCATGAGTTTGTTCTCCATCCAGTGCAGCAATTTGACGAAGCAGATCTTTCTGTTCGTCATTCAGCTTACTTGGTGTAACCACAACAACCTTCACATGCTGATCTCCTTGTCCCATACCGCGCAGGCGTGGCACGCCTTTACCTTTGAGACGGAAATACGTTCCGGTTTGTGTACCCGCCGGAATTTTCAGCTTCACTTTTTCGGTCAGTGTCGGGATTTCAATCTCGTCTCCGAGCGCGGCTTGAGCAAACGTCAACGGAATTTCACAGTAGATGTCATCGCCTTCGCGCTCAAAGAAGTCATGAGACTTCACACGAATAACAATGTACAGGTCGCCTGCAGGACCACCGCGCAGACCGCCTTCACCCTCACCTGTCATACGTAACTGTGCACCGTCATCCACACCAGCTGGAATGCGAACATTGATTTTGCGCTGTTTGCGAACTTTGCCGCTACCGCTACACGTTGTACATTTTTCTTTGATAATCTGTCCAGTACCGCTACAGTTCGAACAAGCGCGGCGATTGACCATACGACCAAATGGTGTATTCTGAACGACTTCCTGTTGTCCACTACCCTTGCAGACCGTACATGTTTCCGGCTTCGTTCCTGGTTTGGCACCTGAACCGTGACAAGTGTCACAGCCTTCCGTACGCGGAATCGTAATATCCGTTTCCTTGCCAAATACAGCTTCCTTGAACTCAATGGTCATGGTGTATTGCAGATCGTTCCCCCGTTGCGGAGCATTCGGGTCACGGCGCCCGCCACCACCGCCAAAGAACATATCAAAGATGTCGCCAAATCCGCCGCCACCAAAGTCTCCACCGCCAAAACCACCTTGGTTCGGATCGATGTGACCATACTGGTCGTACTGAGCACGCTTCTGGCTGTCACTTACGACATCATAAGCTTCTTTTACTTCTTTAAATTTGGCCTCTGCATCTGCTGCCTTGTTTACGTCAGGGTGATACTGACGGGCGAGCTTGCGGTAAGCCTTTTTGATTTCCTCGTCGCTTGCATTTTTGCTTAGTCCGAGTACCTCATAATAATCACGTTTTTCAGCCACTCTTCCACCCCCATAACATTCACCTTATCGCACATCGTGACAAAAGGAAAGTCAAAGCACGGGAGCCCCGGCTATGACTTTCCCTTTAATCCGAACGTCACCGATGTTTTAACTCGCAGGCTATCGCGAATTAATTATTTTTTATCTTCGTCTACAACTTCGTAATCAGCGTCTACGACGTTGTCACGTTTAGCAGAACCTTGTTGCTCTTCAGCACCCTGAGTCGCTTGTGCATCAGCTTGAGCTTGCTCATACAATTTAACAGACAACTGTTGAACAATCTCAGTCAGTTCTTCTGTAGCGGCTTTGATGTCTTCCAGATTGTCGGAAGCCAGTACGCCTTGCAATTTTTCTTTGGCAGCATTTGCTTTTTCTACTTCGCCTGCATCTGCTTTTTCACCAAGATCTTTAATCGTTTTGTCTACAGAGTAGATCAATTGGTCTGCACTGTTTTTCGCTTCTACAAGCTCTTTACGTTTTCTGTCTTCCTCAGCATGAAGTTCAGCATCTTTCATCATTTGCTCAACTTCAGCATCGCTCAGACCGCTGGAAGAAGTGATTGTAATTTTTTGTGTTTTGTTTGTACCTTTGTCTGTTGCAGACACGTTAACGATACCGTTAGCATCGATATCGAAGCTAACTTCGATTTGCGGTACACCCCGTGGTGCTGGAGGGATATCTCCCAACATGAAGCGACCAAGCGTTTTGTTGCCAGCTGCCATCTCGCGCTCACCTTGCAGGACGTGAATCTCAACGCTAGGTTGATTATCTGCATAAGTGGAGAACACTTGAGATTTGCTTGTAGGGATCGTCGTGTTACGCTCGATCATTTTCGTAAATACGCCACCTGCAGTTTCAATACCCAGGGACAGTGGAGTTACGTCCAGCAATACTACGTCTTTCACGTCACCTGTCAGTACGCCCGCTTGTACAGCTGCACCCAAGGCAACAACTTCGTCCGGGTTAACACCTTTGTGCGGCTCTTTACCTGTCAGTTTTTTGATCGCTTCCTGTACAGCAGGAATACGAGTGGAACCACCAACCAATACGATTTTATCGATATCGTTAGGTGTCATGCCCGCATCGCTCAATGCACGGCGAGTTGGTTCAAGCGTACGTTCAACCAGACCAGCAGAAAGCTCTTCGAATTTCGCACGGCTCAGGTTTAATTCCAAGTGCTGAGGAACGCCATCAGCAACCGTGATGAACGGCAGGGAAATCGTTGTAGTCAATACGCCGGAAAGCTCTTTTTTCGCTTTTTCTGCTGCATCTTTCAAACGTTGTACCGCTGCTTTATCTTTGCTCAGATCAATACCTTGATCTTTTTTGAATTCATTTACGAGATAGTCGATAATTACTTGGTCGAAGTCGTCACCGCCCAGTTGGTTGTCGCCACTAGTCGCTTTAACTTCGAAGAAACCATCGCCCAGTTCCAAGATGGATACGTCGAACGTACCGCCACCCAAGTCATACACGAGAATCGTTTGATCTTCGGATTTTTCCATACCGTAAGCCAAAGCTGCTGCTGTTGGCTCATTGACGATACGAAGTACTTCCAGACCTGCGATTTTACCTGCATCTTTCGTCGCTTGACGCTGACTGTCATTGAAATAAGCTGGAACGGTAATAACCGCTTGAGTTACCGTTTGGCCTAAGTATGCTTCTGCATCAGCTTTCAATTTTTGCAGGATGATTGCAGAGATCTCTTGTGGAGAATAATCTTTGCTATCGATCGTTTCTTTGTGGGATGTACCCATGTGACGCTTAATGGAAATGATCGTACGATCCGGGTTCGTGATCGCTTGACGTTTCGCTGTTTCACCAACGACACGCTCTCCATCTTTTTTGAAACCTACAACGGAAGGAGTAGTACGCGCACCCTCCGGGTTTGGAATAACTACAGCCTCGCCGCCTTCCATAACGGCTACGCATGAGTTGGTTGTTCCTAAGTCAATACCAATTACTTTGCTCATCCGAAAATTTCCTCCTCGACAATTTAAAATGAATAGGCACTTGTCAGCCTTATTGTGTTAGTCAGTTAACTGCTCTATGTGTATAAAACCTGTATATTAAACTTCGCCATTTATTACACTTAGATTAAGAACTAACCTTAACCATAGCCGGACGAAGCACTTTATCTTTCAGCATGTAGCCTTTTTGAACTTCTTCCACAACGATGCCTTCTTCATGCTCATCGCTCTCCACTTGCATAATCGCTTGGTGGAATTCAGGATTAAACGGTTGTCCAACGGTTTCCATTGGAGTCAGTCCTTCGTTCGTCAGCACGGTTTCCAATTGACGCAAGATCATTTGAAATCCTTTGGCAAAAGATTCAGTCTCCGTACCTTCCGGTACAGTAGCCATAGCGCGCTCGAAATTATCCATAACTGGAACCAGTTCGGTGACCAGCTTCATCGAAGCGTATTTGGCAAGCTCTTCTTTTTCCTTCTGGGTGCGACGACGGAAGTTATCAAAATCAGCTTGCGCACGTACAAAACGTTGCTGTGTTTCCTCAGCCTCTGCTTTCAAACGTGACAATTCATTTTGCTCCTGATCCGTTATCTCCTCAGCCTGTGCTTCTGCAGCTGCAGCCTCATTGACCGGTTCCTGCTCAGCGGCTGTTACTTCTTGCTCTTCTGTGAATGATTGCTCCTCTTTCAAGATGTTCACCTCCTTATAAGAATGAATCGATGAATCGTAATTCCCGTTGCTTATTTGAAGCGAGTCGTCAGCATCGTTGTAAGATCACGGGATAATGTATTTAGAATATGGATGACACGTGCATAATCCATGCGGGTTGGTCCCAGAATTCCAATGGAGCCAAGTGCCTCGCCGTCCAACGAATATGACGCTGTAATCAAGCTACAGTTCGCAAAGGCCTCATGATCATTCTCTGTGCCAATTCGCACCTGAATCCCAGACCCGCCGGGCACTGGCATCATCAATTTCATTAATGTTGGTGTCTCATCTAACAAGTCTAGAATGTCCTTAACCTTTTCTACATCTCTGAACTCAGGTTGTGTCAACATATTGGTAGCGCCGCTGAGGAATAGACGATTGTCATGCTCATTGTCAAACGCGCTATTAAGTACCTGCATAACTTCCTCATAACGTGTAATGTGACGCTCCATCTCTTGGCCCAGCTCGGTATAAAGACGTGACTTCAGCTTGTAGATTGGTACGCCTACCAATTTGCTGTTTAACAGACGAACCACATTCTCCATCTCAGCAACCGAAATCTCGGGTGGGATCTGAACTGTCTTGTTTTCCACCTGACCGGTGTTCGTCACAATAATCGCTACAGCTTCATTCTCATTCAGCGGGAGCAACTGGAAGTGACGCAGTGAGGTGTGGAAAACCTCAGGTCCAAGCAGAATCGAAGTATAATTGGTCATATGAGACAAAATGTTGGAAGCATGCTGAATAACCTGTTCCATAACATTCAGCTTCTCTGCAAAAAATGACTTTAGATCATCCAGTTCCTGTGGCTCCACCTGATTCCAGGGAACCAAATGGTCGACATAATATCGATAACCCTTATGAGAAGGAATGCGTCCAGCCGAAGTATGCGGCTGTTCGAGAAAACCCATCTCTTCAAGGTCGGCCATTTCATTACGAATCGTTGCCGGACTGTATCCAACATCTCCTCTTTTGGAGATGCTTCGGGACCCTACGGGCTCAGCTGAACGGATATAGTCATCCACTATAGCGTTCAGAATCATTCGTTGACGCTCTGTTAACATGGTGAGTATTCCCTCCTTCTGACTGTACTGTCCCATGTCGTTAGCACTCAAGTTAGATGAGTGCTAATCGGTAATACAAAAATACCAAACTGACATGATCATTGTCAAGTCAGTTTGCGGAATGGGATCATCTATTTATAGTATAGGCCAATAACCTTCACTTATAACGTATATTATGCACCTTGATGCTGGATTTCTCGCTCCGCAGGATAATGTCTCAGACTGAAACGTGCCCCACCTAGCGGTGAGTCACTATACACCAAATCTGCATGGAGACGCGTTGCCAGTTGCTTGCTAATGGTTAGCCCCAATCCTGTCACACCATTATTTCCTGTGTAAAAACGACGGAAAATATGCTGTCCATCATGCTCATTCAAGCCTGGCCCATCATCATCGACATGAAAAATCCAGTCCGCGTGATCATCAGCAGAGAGTTCCAATGTTAATTTCACTTGCGTTTCGGTATGGCGCACAGCATTTTGCAACAAGTTTAGCAAAATCTGAAACAATTGCTCACCTGCTGTTTCCACGATGAACGAATTGGCTTCCGCTGTCAAATGTATTCCTCGCTGAAGCGCAGTTGGCATAAGCAGATACACTGCTTCTTCGGCCATGTTTTTCAGGTCAATGACTGCCACAGGCCATTCCTCATCCACAGTTTCCAGTCTGGAGAGCTGAATCAGTTTTCCAACCATGTCAATGAGGCGTTGCGACTGGGTAGCAATAATATCAAGTCCCTGATCCGTGGATACGACCTGATCCTGAATGGCATACACGTAACCTTGAATGGACATCAATGGTGTCTTAAGTTCATGGGATACATTTTGCAAAAACTCCAGCTGATGCCGGTGATGGTCATCAATTCTGTTACTCATTAATTGAAAGGTCTGGATCAATTCGCCGATTTCTGTATGGTCAGCCTGTAGGAATTGATCTCTGTCAGGCATGTTTGGCTCATACTTGTTAACAGCCTCTTTCAACCGATTGAGCGGCTGTACCGTTCGCCACACGGCGAATAATCCTATCAACAGAATGACAACAAAACTTGCGGCAATCGACAGAAGGGTTGTTCGAAACAACGGAATGTACATTGCCCTGAGTGACGATAGCGGAGAATACAAGATCACTCGAAACTGTTTATGTGACAACTCAGCCTCACTGTATAGGACCTTTTTTCCATTTAAAATCATATACCCTTCGTGTGTACCTGGAAATCCTTCCAATTTCATCCCCACACGCCCCGCACTGCTTGAGGCGACAATTTTATCCTGCCCATCAATTACAAAATAGTCCGCATAAAAGAGAATATCTTTAATAAAAAAACGAAAACTGTCATTGTCCAGATCCTCCAGATCATCTACACGAATGATCTTGACAGCCTTCTTCGTTTGTCCATTTAATTGCTCTTTGACCTGATTGAGCAAAATATCATCAAAGAGGTGTATAAAAAACAGTACCGTAAACGCCACAGTAACCAGCATACTTGCAAACAAGGCGAGCAGCATTTTGCTGCGTATTGTCTTCATCGTGTATGTACAGCTGCTTTATAGCCGAACCCCCACACGGTATCAATGGTCAGTGTAGCTTGAACCTGTGCAAGCTTTTTACGAATCCGTTTCACGAGATCATCCACTACACGCACTTCACCGTAAAAATCATAATTCCAGACCTGCTGGATCAACTGTTCACGGCTGAATGGACGATCCAGGTGTTGGGATAGAAATAACAAAAGCTCGTATTCCCTTCCGGTTAGCCCCAATTCTTCTCCACTAACATTGACACGTCGGAATTCTTCTGAAATCTGCACGTTGCCTATACTAAAATACGACCCTTCCTTAGGCTGATGCCGCTCCGTTTCTTTTAGTTCAATCCCTTGTGATAAACGACTGCTGTGTATCAAACGAAGCATACCTTTTACCCTCGCAACCAGCTCACGAGGATTGAAAGGTTTGCTCAGAAAATCGTTACATCCCAGTTCAAGCCCATTTAAACGATCAATTTCCTCTCCTCGAGCCGAGACCATAATAATGGGAATTTCAGTGAAGGTTCTCAGTTCCGTCAAGAGTGTAAGCCCATCAACCCCTGGCATCATAATGTCGAGAATCAAACAGTCCGGCTTTCTCAAGCGCACTTCCCCGACCAGCTCTCTGCCGTGTGCAAAGGAGGTCACTTCATATTGTTCCTTCTTCAAATAACCTGCAATAAGTTGCAAAATATACGGATCATCATCCACTACAAAAATATGCGGCATCGGCGTTCACCTCGGCATGAATATAACACTTCTGATATGTTTTTTATTAAATATATTACTACTAATGTAACAGAGTCTGTACTCAGATTCCAAACTTCCATGAATGGCCTAAATATAACGTTACAAACACCCGATTCAACATGAAAAAGACGGAGTTCCCCCCTAAGAGAGCTCCGCCTGTGTACGCCGTATATCATAATGTCACTGATGCGTTAAATTATGGACTGGATCTGGTACAGTGAGAGCATCAGAGCACAACTTCTTATTTATGGGATGAGCTTGATTTTGCTGCCTCGTTTTTGTTTGTAACATTTGTTTTGGCTGGTGCTTTCGTAGCAGATGTTGCAGCTTTATGAGTTGTCACGGTAACTGTTTTATGTGTTGCTGTTTTTGGAGTTGTTGTTTTCACTCCAGTTTTTGGCGAAGTTGCTTTGTGCGCTGCGATTTTGTGAGCGGCTTTTTTCGCTTTGTGTGCCGTTTGTTTTGCTTGATGCGCAGTAGCCTTTGCTGTTGCTGAAGCTTTGTGTGAAGCCTGTTTGGCGTTATGAGCCGCAGCTTTGGCTTTATGTGTCGTTGTTTTTGCTTTGTGTGTTACTGTTTTTGCTTTATGAGCAGTTTTTCTGCCCTTGTGATGCATTGCTGTTGTTTTATGAGAAGCCCTTTTTGCTTTGTGAGTCACTTTTGATTTGTGCACAGCTTTTTTCGCTTTATGCTTCGCCACTTTTGCTTTATGAGCAGTCTTTTTGGCTTTATGCGTTACTTCGCTCGCTTTGTGAGTTGTTGTTTCCTTCTTGGTTGTAGCTGTTGTTTTGGAAGGGTCCGCTTTAGCTCCTGTCGTTTTTGTCGGCGCTACAGTAGATTTGGCTGCTGGAGTGGTTGTTGATTTTGTTGTTGTAGATTTGCTCGTTGAGCTAGCCGATGCTCCAGCTTTTTGTGTTTCAGACGGTTTTACGGAATTCACAACAGGCGTTGCGGCAAAAGCACTACCTGCTCCACCAATTACACTCATCGCTGTTACCAAAGCTGCTACATGTTTTGTCCATTTTTTCATGATCGGTCACCTCATTCTTAAGATTGAGCTATCTGCAATACTCCCTGCTTCGTACGTTGAAAACCTTGTTTTTATCCGTGTTCTTCAACTGTTCCACTGTGAAGTTTTTTGCAGATCGCTTATGTAAGTTCATCTTAACAAGAGGATGTGTGAGAATAATGGAATAAGTGTGTGAAAAGTATATGAAAAAAACGAGCACCAAAAAAAGACCACAAGCCCTTTGAAACCTTAGGTTTCTTGGGTTGTGATCTTTATCTTTTTATTCATATAAACGTATAACTACGCTGACACATTCAGTTCTTTTAGAACCGCAATCTCGTCACAGCAATCCTGCTTGCTGCAATGAACACAGTCCGTCCATACTTTCTCAGGGAAGATTTCTTTTTCCACAACAGCAAAACCATTTTTCAGAAAAAAGGAAACTTCATACGTGAGAGCCATCACCTTTGGAATCTGTTGTCTCTCCGCCTCTTCTACAAGCCGGTCAAGTAGACGGGACCCGATGCCAAGCCCTTTATACCCCTCTGAAATGCCCAGTGATCTTACTTCCACCAGGTCATTGCCCAGACGACATAATGAGCCGCAGCCTACGACAACCCCATCCACCTCAGCCACAACAAAATGCTCCAGCTGTCGATCCAGTACTTCCCGTGAACGCGGAAGCATGATCCCACGCTCTGCATATCCCTTAATCATTTCAAACAGTGGTTCAACATCTTCCGGTACAGCTTTCCTGCATATAACCGACATCCAGCTCTCCTCCTATAACGACGCTTTCCGAGGAAAGCTAGCTTCGTAGTTGTTTAAATTAACACGCCCTGTAAAACAATATGAATAAATATACAACAGAGCGTATAGAATTTCAAGCTACGAATTTAGCGATATAGAGCCGATAAACTCCGCAAAAACGTCATTGCCGAACAGAATACCTTGTTCACTCAGTTTAAAGCCGTCTGCTGTCCGCTCAAGCAATCCTGCATGCAACATTTTGCCCAGCGGTTTCGCAAATACATCCTCCATGGATTCCCCGAACTGATTATGGAATCTTGAAGATGAAGCGCCCTCCAACATACGGAGTCCTACCATTAAGTAATCCTCCATCGCTTCCGCACGGCCAATCTCGAAATGATCCAAACGAGGCAGTCCCGCACGTGAGGCTTCCACATAAGGATTAATCCCTTTAATGTTCATATGGCGTTCACGGCCCACGTAACCATGTGCACCTGCACCAAGTCCGTAATAATCCTCATTGCGCCAATAGGTGATATTATGACGGCTCTCGAAGCCAGGTTTGGCAAAGTTACTGATCTCATACTGTTCATAACCTGCTTCTTTCATGCGCTTCATTAATAGAAGATACATCTGCAACTCATCATCTTCGTGTGGAAGAGGTAATTGATTTTTTTGGTACAGGGTATGGAAAAGTGTATTTTCTTCTACCTTCAGGCTATAGATCGAATAGTGTTTCAGATCCAGTTCCAGCGCTTTATCGATACTTTCATTCAACATCTCCACCGTCTGGTTTGGCAATCCAAACATCAGGTCAATCGACAGGTTATCCAGTCCCGCCTTACGTGCGTTCTCTAAACTGCGATATACATCATCTGTATTATGAATCCGGCCAATGCCCGTCAGTAGATCATTCTGAAAAGCCTGTACGCCAAAGCTGACACGGTTAACACCGCCCTCTTTCATCGCCGCAAGCTTCTCCGCATCGGTCGTTCCCGGGTTGGCTTCCATCGAAAATTCAATATCGTCTGCCCAATTCGGGAAGTAGGTTTTGACCGAACGCAGGAAATAAGCCATCTCGTCCGGTTTCAATGCGGTTGGCGTTCCGCCGCCGACAAAGATCGTTTTAATTTCGCCTGGCGGATTCGCCTTGACGGTATGTTCCATCTCCCGTTCCAGCGCCTCCAAGTATTGCATCACGGGCTGATCTTTCAGAACATAAGAATTAAAGTCACAGTAAAAACATTTATTTGTACAAAATGGAATGTGAAGGTACACCGCTTGGGGCGCACCTGTTTTCTGGTTGTGTGCTGCAAGTGTCACGGTAAGTCCCCCTTGATTTGAAAAAAGGAAAGCCAGTTGGCTTCCCTTTCAGCTAAAATGGTAATTCAATTTCAATACGCAAAGTCTTGATGTACCCAGAGATTGCATTTTAATCATCAATTTTCAGTACCGCCATAAATGCCTCTTGTGGCACCTCAACGTTACCAACCTGCTTCATCCGCTTCTTACCTTCCTTTTGCTTCTCCAGCAGTTTCCGTTTCCGCGAGATGTCACCGCCGTAACACTTGGCAAGTACGTTTTTACGCATCGCTTTAACTGTTTCACGAGCCACAACCTTGGTGCCCACAGACGCCTGAATCGGTACTTCAAACATTTGCCGCGGAATCAGTTCGCGCAGTTTCTCACAGATGATACGGCCGCGATTGTATGCACGATCTCTGTGAACGATAAAGGACAAAGCATCGACTTGTTCGCCGTTAAGCAGGATGTCCATTTTCACCAGATTCGACTGGCGGTAACCGGACAGCTCATAGTCAAACGAAGCATAACCTTTGGTGCTTGATTTCAACTGGTCGAAGAAGTCATATACAATCTCGGACAACGGGATCTCATAGGTAATCGTAACCCGTGTTGTGTCCATATATTCCATATTGATAAATTCGCCACGTTTATTTTGGCACAATTCCATAATGGTTCCCACGTAATCATTCGGTACAATGATTGAAGCCTTCACATAAGGCTCTTCAACGTAATCAATCCGTCCTACCTCAGGGTAGTTGGATGGATTATCAATTTGAATCTGCTCGCCGTTAGTCAGCGTTACGTGGTAAATTACGCTCGGTGCTGTCGTGATCAACGGAATGTTGAACTCGCGCTCAATCCGTTCCTGAATAACGTCCATGTGCAACAATCCCAGGAATCCACAACGGAATCCAAAGCCCAGCGCGCTGGAAGTCTCCGGCTCAAAGCTGAGCGATGCGTCGTTCAACTGCAGCTTCTCCAATGCCTCACGCAGATCCACATAGTCCGATGTCTCAATCGGATACAGACCGCAATATACCATTGGATTGATTTTACGATAACCGGGCAGTGGTTCAAGTGTCGGATTTTTCGCGTCAGTAACCGTGTCCCCGACTTGAGTATCGCCGACGTGACGGATACCCGCAACGATAAATCCTACATCCCCGACGTTCAGCTCGTCCACAATGGTCATGCGTGGCTTGAACGCTCCTACTTCGATGACTTCAAACGATTTGTTTGTTGCCATCATTTTGATTTTGGAACCCGCCTTGATT
The DNA here is from genome assembly GCF_057597225.1 of Paenibacillus sp. NN59. Classification (NCBI taxonomy): domain Bacteria; kingdom Bacillati; phylum Bacillota; class Bacilli; order Caryophanales; family Paenibacillaceae; genus Paenibacillus; species Paenibacillus sp. NN59. The sequence goes on from NZ_CP199678.1 coordinate 4,614,287, forward strand.
TTACCGTCAATAACACGCACATACACGATAACCCCTTTGTAAGGGTCATAGTGCGAGTCAAAAATCAGCGCTTTAAGCGGTTGATCCGGATCACCTACAGGTGCGGGCACACTCTGTACCACTTGCTCCAAAATCTCTTTGATCCCGATGCCGGCTTTGGCCGAAGCCAATACAGCGTTGCTGGTATCCAGTCCGATAACATCTTCAACTTCCTGCTTCACCCGTTCCGGGTCAGCACTTGGCAAGTCAATTTTGTTGATAACCGGCAAAATCTCCAGATTGTTGTCGAGCGCAAGATATACGTTAGCCAGCGTCTGCGCTTCGATCCCTTGAGCCGCGTCAACGACAAGCAACGCCCCTTCGCATGCAGCAAGACTACGTGATACCTCGTACGTAAAGTCTACGTGTCCAGGCGTATCAATGAGATTCAGTAGATACTCTTCACCGTCGTCCGCTTTGTAATTCAGGGCAACTGCTTGCAGTTTAATGGTGATTCCGCGTTCGCGTTCCAGATCCATCTGATCCAGTACTTGCTCCTGCATTTCACGTGATGTCAGCGCACCTGTGTACTCCAAGATCCGGTCCGCAAGTGTTGATTTACCGTGATCTATATGTGCAATAATTGAAAAGTTACGAATTTTACGTTGTCTTTCCCGAATGTCAGTCATTCCTTACCCCCAGAAACAGCCTAGTGTCAATCACTTCATTATAACAGTTGCTTCAAGGTGCATCAATCCCATGATGATTTTACTTTTATAATAAAGTTACTTGAAGAGTGCCCCGGAGGTTTAGTTTTCCTTTAATCCGCCCGCTTCTATTCATCTACTCCGCCAAAAAGAGAGACCACCCACTTGATGCCGCTGTTTGACAAGTTTTGCAGCAATCCAGCCGTTTTTTCCGCCAGCACATCCACCGGGGCCTTGTGCTGGTCTGCCCCAAGCACCTGGCTCGGGGTCTGGACAGGAACAAACGGCTTTTTAACCTCGGTCTGCACAGGCTCAGTGGATACAGTTGTATTTTTCTCAGGTGCGGTTTCTGTGGTCGCCACTACGGGGACACTTTCCACAGGGTTGTTATGCTGAAAACCACTGCCTGCCAGCTGCATGCCAAGCAATACACCAAGCAACATAAGCACACTGACAGACAGCATTTTTTTGCCAAATCTGGACATCCCTCAGATCTCCCTTCTTCTATAATTTATCCGCCCTTGGATACCGGTTTTGCGCTTGCTTTATCTACGTTCTGCTCGTCCCAGTATACTTCCGCGATCATATCCGCCAGAATTTTGGACGTTCGTTTCAGCTCAGCTGCCGTATTGTCAATGCCACCGATTTCGATGAGAATGCTGTTCGGGGAAAGCGTTTGGTTATATTCTCCATTGTTGCCTCCTCCGCCATTCTTCCCCCACACCCCTCGGGATACCCCCGGATACTTCGCTTCCAGCTTTTTGTGGATTTTCGCAGCAAAGGCTTCATTTTTACGCCAATTTGGATTCTCATGTCCGATAATAAAATATACCTTGGCATAACTCTGATCACCGATGGTGGTTGTCGTTTTTTTATGTCGCTGGGAATCGCGGTGAATATCAATTAGATAGGTCAGATCGTCATTCTGAGCAAGCGCCGCTTTGACAGTCTGTCTGGAATATTTATAGGAAAAGTTCCAATTGTAATCTTTGATTTTCGTTTGATAATCTTCCTTCGCATGCTCTACTCCGACGCCCAGCTTCTCCAAGCTATCCGATAGATAGGTTCCCACTTGAAAAACATTACCTGTCGCTTTACCGGAAGATGGATTATCGCTATCCGTGCCTAGCAGTGGATTATATCCTTCACGCGGATGCGAGTGATAGATAAGGACGGATTTTCTCGTAATGGCCGGGTTCCCCTTGTCTTGCCCATTCCCTTTTGCTGGTGGATCTTCATCGACTGTACCCTTTCCCGGATCATCCTCACTGGAAACGTCTGGATCATCCTTACCCGGGGGAACATGCAGTTCACTTCCTGGCTTACCTTCACCTGATGAGGCTGTTTCTGTCAGGCCTGGACCTGGCTGATAATCTTCAGGTGCTTCTGCCTTGGTATTGCCAGAGCCTGGTCTAAGCAGAACGGGCTGATTTGCACCCATGCCTGGCATTTCACGTGCGATTAAACTTTTGGGATCTTGAGGATTCACATTCGTGAGCAATTGAAACACAAAAGAAGTTAGATTTTCACCGGAAATTGCAGTGTTCTGTTCCTTCTGAGTAAGATGAGGCACTTCCATACCCAACATGTCCACAAAAAAGCGGCTTGAGACTGAACCTGCAAATCCCTTCATGGAAGAAACCGGGGAACTATTCAACCTTTTTTCCGCCATGCCTCCGAGCCCGAGTGCAACAAAAAAGAGGGCAGATATGATCATAAGCAGCAACAGTGTACGGCCCATGGCCAGCACATGCAGACATCTTTTTTTCCACTTACCAATGTTCCATGCCAATATCTTGTTCATTCTTATGTCTCCTTCCCTTGCAGAACAACTCTTATACTTCAACTCTATGAGAGTATTCGATTTGATAGAACAGGAAGTAGAAAGATAAAGTGGACAAAAAAAAGAAAGTCCGATAGATTCGGACCTTCTTCTCCGTTCCATATTAGGGGATTTGCTCTAGTGTGTGTAAGCCGCAACGTTATCAGGGTTTACTGCTTCGTGAAGAGCCGCATTAAGTCCGGTTGCAATGACATTCGCTATGCCTTCAATGAACTCATCAATTTCTTTCGGAGTTACGATCAGGTCATGTCCGAGCGGTTCAAGCACTTCTTTTACCAGACTCAAACGATCCTCTTCACCGATGTCATCGAGCATACCCATGATTTGTTTTGTCTGATCAGTTTCCTGACGAAAGTGAGAACGCATCATTTCGATGACGTTGTTCACGATGGTCGAAGCATAACATACCGTTGGCACACCGATGGCAATGCAGGGAACACCCAGAATTTCCTTCGTTAATCCACGACGTTTGTTACCAATACCAGAACCAGGATGAATCCCGATATCAGCCACCTGAATCGTTGTATTCACTCGTTCAAGTGAGCGGGAAGCGAGCGCATCAATGGCGATAATGGCATCAGGACGGGTACGCTCAACAATGCCCTGCACAATGTCACTTGACTCGATTCCCGTTGTACCAAGCACACCCGGAGCAATAGCACTGACCTCACGATATCCAGGCGCCACCTGATCTGGTACCAATTCAAAATACTGCCGGGTAACCATCAAATTCTCTACAACCAACGGACCAAGAGAATCTGGAGTTACATTCAGGTTGCCGAGACCTACGATCAGTACCTTGGAATCCTTGCCGATGCCCGCCTTGGTCATAAACGCTTCCATTTCTCGTGTGAATTCGGCGGCTACCCGTTCCTGCAGTTCAGTATCTCCGTTGCGAAGGGAGGGCACCTCAAGTGTGACATAATGGCCTTTTACACGCCCTATGGCTTTCGCTGCTTCATCATTCAACACATCAATCCGTGTAATCGTAATGCCCTCTTTCTTATCTACATCCTCACGTAATCCGGGGATCGTCTGTTTCTGACTGCCTTGTGCCATTTCTTTGGAGTCAATGGCCAAATCGGTACGTACGGTATAATTTTGTAAATCCAGTGTCATCTGTGTCCCTGCCTCCCTTATTCCATTTGAGTATATTGTGTGGGAAAAAGGCGGGCTTTATGCAACATACCAAACAACGATGCAAAATCTGTTGCAATTTACATGCTAGCGTGATAGAATATTTTAAGTTGTGAAACGTTTGTATTCATGCGAATGCCTTACAGGAGGTGAATGTAATGCCAAACATCAAATCCGCTGTTAAACGCGTAAAAACGAGCGACAAGCGCCGCGCACTCAACGCTTCTCAGAAGTCTGCACTCCGCACAGCTGTTAAAGCTGCTGATGCTGCTCTGGTAAGCAACGAAGTTGACACTGCTAAAGCTGCGATTCAAGCTGCTTCCAAAAAGCTGGACAAGGCTGTAACTAAAGGTCTGGTTCACAAAAATGCAGCTGCACGCAAAAAGTCTCGCTTGGCGAAAAAACTGAACGCTCTTTCCGCACAAGCGTAAGAAGCGTTACTTATACGAACCAATGGAAAAATCCTGAACAGCATGGGCTTTCAGGATTTTTTAGCATCTGTTCCGCCAAGTAAAAGAACATACCATAAAAAAACAACCTGAACATCTCTGATCATCTGTTGAAATATCAACAGATGGAGAACTCTCAGGTTGTTTTTTTGTTTTTGCCTACGGCTATGCTCCAAGTCTTAACAAAAATAACTCCAGGCCAAGAACCTTATCCACGGCTCCTGTTTTCATCTGATAATCCAGCTCACTCAAGTGACTCAAAATCTTTCGCAACCGGTCAGCATCGAATTTCCGAGCCTGTTCCCCGGCAATTTTGATAGCGTACGGATGCAAGCCAAGTTGACTGGCGATCTGCTGCTGTGAGTAACTTTGTTGCCCAAGTTCCTTGACCTGAATCATAATACGGAACTGCCGCGCAATCAGCGCTGCAATCTTGATCGGTTCTTCACGTTGCTTCAAAAGTTCATAAAAGAGTGCAAGTGCTTTTTCTAACCTCAGATTAGCCAGTTCCTCCACAAGTGCAAATACGTTCTGCTCCGTGCTACGAGCCACCAGTGACTCGATATCTGCGCGGCGAATCGTTCCTCCGTTTCCTGCAAACAAACAAAGCTTATCCACTTCGGCAGATAACCCTTGCAGTCCCGTTCCAGCATAACTGATTAGCGTATCTGCTGCCCCAGCTTCAAAGGTTACCTCTCTCTGTTTCGCGAGTTTCACAATCCATTGGACCAATTCTTCTCCACTTAGCGGTGCAAAGGCCAACACAACCGCTTGTTTCTTGGCTGCTTTTACTAGTTTCTTCCGCTCATCCAACTTATCTCCTTGCGCCAAAAAAACGATCGTGCTGTAATCAGCGGGATTATCCATATATGTAATCAAGCGATCCACCTGATGCTCTATTTTGGATTCCTTTCCCGCGGTAAACAAACTGGTGTCCCTTACAATAATCAATTTGCGCGGAACGAGAAAGGGAACCGTCTCTGCTTCTTCCACAACAACCTCGATCGGTGTTTCGGAGAGATCATAGGGAATAACCGCAAAATCCTGATGCTCCTCTTCAATAACATGCGTTTTTAACATCTCTGTGAACTGCTGTATCTGGTACTTCTCCGTTCCATACAGCACATAGATTGGCGCAGTTTCTCCGCTGCGTATTGCCTTTGTTGCGCTTTTTACATCCATCCACCGTGCCTCCTTATCCCTTTTATCCTACCAGAAAATACACAAGACAACAAAGGGACCTTCATCCATGTATGGATAAAGGCCCACTGTTCTGCATCTATATAAACGCAGGCACAGCCATTCTAGAAATAGCTGGCGTGCGGTCATACGACGTCAGTTGTTGGATCAGAGATAGGACGTTCTTTAGTTAGATCCAGTATATGCTTGTTCATTAGAAAAGGTTCTCTCTAATTGCCCTGCAGAAACCTTATAATGGAGCTATTTCGCAGGTGATACATTAGATGAGGTACTGACTTTGAAGGTATCCTTTGTAGTCGCTCCGTCTTTGTCCATTTCATAATTGAACTGCTGGCTGTCTTTGGACCAACTTCCCGACTTTAACGTACCTTCTACACTCCGTTGCTCAATCAGATTCAGAACATCCGGATCATTCGCAGATTTCGCATAAATACTTAACTGGTCACCGAGTAGCATAACAACATAAGAACCATCCGGTGATTTCCATTCTTTTGTCCCTGTCGGTGCAGCGATTCCCTGTTCAGGAGCCATTAGTCCCTGCTGACCTCCAGTGGCACCCGATTCCGTTCCAGTTCCTGCATTGTCAGTTTCACTGCCTTGAGCCGGGGTATCCTGGTTTGGAATGATCGTTTGAGCCGAAAATGTCTCGTCGAGCTCATCGTTTGATTCGGACGCACTTCTTCCATCCTTGTCATTAGGAGTGGAGGCACTACCTTCACTTGTATCCGGCTTTTTCTGCTCCGTTCCCTGACCTGAATCCATGCTCTTCTGAGTATTACCAGAGTCAGAAGAAGGACTTGAATTTACCTCTTGCTTGCCTTTGTCTTGAGATGACGGCCCTTCTGCGGAAGGTTTTACTGACTCTTGATCACCTGGAGCTTCTGGAGTTTTAAGTTCTGTTCCGTTGCTCTCGTCAGGTTGATCCGCATTCGGTTGCATTGAACCTTCCGTCACCGGATCATTTGACGAGTCAGGCGCAATCGCACTGCCTTCTGCTTGGTTCCTTATGTCTCCTTGATCGCTTTTCAGATACATCCTCTGTGCAGACTGCTCTTCACTGTAGCTATCTTGCGGTGCCCCCGAGCTCATAAGCATCGAATCTGCATTCTCAATCTGCTCTGGCTGATATCCCCAGATGGCAAATCCCAATACAACAGCCGCGGCCGCTGCACCCACAGACATCCGTCCCACCATCGAATTAAGCCATTTGGTTTTCGCTTTCTGCTCACTAGAACTTGAGCGCTTTAGACTCTCAAATGCCGCAGGGACAGGACTCATTTCTTGCACGGTACTGCTTTGTTCTTTTCGCGCTTCGTCAATCGCATCCAATTGAGGCATAATCGCATCAACCAGACTGAACTTCGGGCTTACTTGCGGCAAATCTTCCAGTTCCCTGGATAGAGCTCTGAGCATACTAAAATTTTCGGCGCACTCCGGACACTTGGCCACATGCTGTAGCATCTGCGTCGTTTCCGCCTCGCCCAGATCATGATCCAGATACCGGTGCATCCATTCCACCACCTCTTCGCATTTCATCCTGTCACACCACCTTTCTGATACTCCTGTAGTAGATTTTGTAACTGTTGTCTGGCTCTAAATAAGTAAGACTTTACCGTATTTAGCGGAAGATCGAGACAATCCGCAATTTCGTTATAGGATAAATCTTGCAAATATCTTAGAACAATGACGGTCCGATGATGCTCTGGCAACTTGTTGATCGCATCTTGAATGTCCTTGGCTACATAAGTAGACATCACTTCAAATTCTACATCCTGCTTATCCTGAAAAACCATTTCATGCTCATCTATGGACACCGATGGCTTGGTTCTTCTGAACTTGTCAATGCAGATATTCGTTACGATGCGTTGCACCCAGGTTTTGAACTGGGCTTTTTCTTCATAAGAATTAATCTTGGTGTAAATGCGGATCAACGCTTCCTGCGCAGCATCCAAGGCGTCCTGTTCATTATTTAGAATGTAATATGCGGTCCGATAGACGTGCTGTTCAATCTCCCGCAATAGGGTAATTAGAGCGTCGCGATCGCCCGATTGAGCGGCTCTGATGAGTTCCGGCTCTACCACAAAGGATCCCCCTCTCCCTGCAACCTTACTGACGTAATCATCGATAAAATTGTTGCAAAGTTAAGTATATTTTAATTTTCCATCACAAAATAACGGCATATGTATAAGGGCCGCCGAATCTTATCTTAGAATAACAGAAAATGCAAACGTAGTCATCAAACGTCTGACATCACGAATTCCAGTACTTACACGACTCAAAATAAATGCAACGGCATACATTATGGTTAAGTACTTTTAAAGGCCTAAAAATAAAAAAAGTCGAAATTTGTCCAAATTTAAGCTTTTTTTAATGCATTTTTCATGAAAATGGTGTATTGTAAATTTACATTCATAAGACGAGGTGATGAGCATGCCAGCTCTAGCGAAAATTCAACAATTAAAAGAACAAATGCCAAAGGAATATCAAAGCATTTCCCACTTTGTGGAGCACGCTTTGGAATCAATCGACACCCTGGTTGAGGAACATCGGAAATATGTAGCTGCGCAGGCGTTATACGGCGATAAAATCGTCGGATCGGAAGAACGCTTGTACAGAGAAACGGTACTGGATGTCAGAGCACAACTACTGGCGACACTCGAAAAAACCGTTGAAGACATTTTGCACAAAGGTGATAAACATTGGGATAAACATTTCAAGGACGGCGTGGAATAATTCAATATTCCCATTTATATTCAGTAATCAGAACGAATATGAAAAAAGCCCTTTCTCTTAATTCTCTTTTGAAGAGAGTTATGGAGAACAGGGCTTTTTCTTGTGTTTATAGTAATTAACAAAAGTTGAGCTGTATGATGATTCGAAAATTAATAGACGTTCATGAGCTTTCCATTAAGGAAACCCAAAGCTCTGATCCCCGAGGTGCTTGAGTATACCCAAACCTCAATCTTCCCTTTTGAAATTGTATCATACGTAATATTGTTTGGAGCTCCCCATGCCAGACGTACTTGTGTGGTGTTCATCCCTACGGCTACTTCACCCGCGATTATTTTCTTCCATGTAGCCGAAGACCAATTAAATTTCTTATAGGGATCGTAGGAGAAAAATTGATCGGAATTCGCTAACATCTCGGTAACCCTAGAAGGGGAAACGCCTGCAAAAGCAATGACTGTTTTGCTCTTGGCATTACGGAAAACGATAGAGTAGCTTCGATTACCGTAATTCCCTTTTTCAATTTGAATATCTGTGATAGTTACTTTACTAAAACGCTGTCCCAAATAGGTAGTATTGTTAATCCAATAAGACTTACCAATAAACCGACTTAGATTGCCAAGCTCTTGTTTCTTAATCAAAGCAAGTGTGTCTTTCGATTCTACTACAATAACAGAATTTCCAACGAACACTTTGGCCTGTTTCAACGTAGCATCCCAATTCACCTGTATACCTGCAACCTGTTTTAACAACTCCGCAGGAAATACAGTCTGCCCGTTGATTGTCTGTACCTTGCCTTTCATTGTAACTGCTTTGTCATTAAACTCCGCTACCGGGCTTCCCTTTGTTAATGTGATGAGACTGTCGCCCATCTGAACCTTAAATTGATCGCCTTGAACATCGATTTTGGCCCCCAGTGTTTTAAAGACAGCTTGTACAGGCAAATAGACATCTCCGTTTAAAAGTTCAGCCCCTGTCAAACTCTGCTCGGTATTAACTGTAAGTTGAAGATTGGAAGACTTATCACCTAACTTTACTGTTATGTTCGTCGTTCCTATCCCCGTTGCTTTTAACTTACCATCCTTTTGCAATTGTGCAATCTGTGGTTGCTCTATTGTAACTTCCTCGGGTAAAGGGGTACGTTTCGTTTTGAACCCGTTGCTATAATTCTCCTGAACAGTAAGTGTGACTGTATCCCCGATATTAGCTTCGTTCGTAGATGCAGTCAGCGTCACTTGACTTAGTTCCGGAGCCGATAATGACATCACTTTGCCATCTTTATATGAAACCCATGTTCCATCCTTTAACTGTGCATATAATTCATCAAAATCAAAAGAATACACCATACGAGACACATTACTTAACCCCGATAATTGCTCTTCTTTATATTGGGAAGATCGTTTATAACTCCAAACTGTTCCATCCTTTTTCACTGTGAGTAGTTTGTGTGTTCCTCCCCACCAAATCATTGATTGTACATCGTTCGTAACGGTAACCTGCTTTTCCTTATACAACGTAGTCACGACAACTACAGAACCATCATCTTTCAGCACCGCTGCATAAGAACTATTCATAGCAATCGCCTTACCGTTGGTTACATTGTCAGCCTTCTGTGGTTTGTTGTAATTATCGTAGTATATATCTCCCGAAGAAGACAAGGCACCATAGGAAGAATATTTTCCAGAATAGTCCTGATAAAAACTCACATCAATAATCGATTCCAAAACTTTATTCTGCTCACGGAACGAATATAGATCCCCATTCTCAAGAAGTACTAATCCATTTCCATATACCTTCTTAATTCCTTTAAATTGTTTCGTTACAGGTTTATCTGGATTATCCTTATCCCACCTAATAACCTGATCATCTGCAGTCCATCCATATATAGAATAACTATCTAATTTTGAAATGCCAATCAGATTACGATTTTGTGTCCATGCTCCGTTAATATTGTTTTTAGACCAGATTGTGCCGTCATCCAGCAAATAGTCATTCCGATCAAGAATTGAAGTAATGGTACGACCGGAATCAGACAAGGCGAATGAAGAGGGTAGTCCAGCCATAAGACTGAAAATCGCCATTCCAATCCAAAATGTTGCAATCTTTCTCTTCAATCCTTTTTTGTGTTTTTTAATCATATTATTAATACTACATTCTAACTTTTTTAATAATTCCATTCCGTAGTTTCCCCTTCTCCTTATGTATCTCAAAACAATTCATCTTTATTTTCAGCCCCTCCTAAGCCAAGCCTAATACTATTCGGCAAAAATAACCAAATATCCTTCAAGGTATCCTTCAGACTTTATGATTCCACTCTTATCTCGGAGCCAGCTTATACCGCACACTTATCTCTCCATCTTTCACGCTCATCTGTACCTCACCCATCTGGTCCGTCCGATAAATCCGGGAACCTACTGCTTCCAAACGTTTCATTACGTCTGGGTTGGGATGACCATAGGTATTGTTAACCCCTGCAGAGATCAGTGCAGATTTGGCATTCCAGTACTGAAGCCATGCTTCTGAGGATGATGTTTTGCTACCATGGTGGGCGACCTTGAGTACATCTATAGATCGATGTGATTGTAATCGCGGTACGGTAACCACCGTTGAAGAACGATGATCTCTGCCATTGTCCGCTAGACTCCCCATCCATTCAGGCACAACTATATTCGTCTCGCTGTCCGCAACAGTTCTCCCCGATTTTTGAACGTCCTGCTGAAAAGAGGTCGCCAGCGAACCATCCTGAATGTCATACAGCACATCCTGTTCCGTTGCCGCTTCCATATCTCCGGTGAATAGCATAGACGTACCCGCCATCTCCAGCAAAAAAACAACCGACCCACCGTTCTGATTCTCAAGAACAGGCAGATCTCCTGTTGGATTAGGTCCACTCCGCTCTGGTGAGATAAAATATAAAGCCGTTTCTGAATCGGGCTTATAGGTCATGCCCTGATGTGTAGCGAATAGTGGGATTTGGCGTTGCACCGCTGTGTCCAGCAACTGATCGAATTTCTCCTTTCCACTCGTCGTTCCGTTAAAGATGAAGCGTTTCACTGGAATTTGCTCCAGTACAGCCTGAAGGCCACCGGCATGATCCTGATCCGCATGAGTCACAATGACAGCATCAAGCTGGTGAATGCCTCTCTTTTTTAATAAAGGAACAACAACTTTAGCTCCCACCTCATACGGATCACGCCTTGTTTTCCACGAGTGTTCGCTCCCCCCAAAGTTAACCGTGCCTCCGCCATCTACAAGGATATGTTTGCCTTCTGGTGTTGTTATCAATGTACTGTCTCCCTGACCAATGTCCAGAAATTGAACTACACCTGTTCCCGCAGGACGTGGCGTCTGATATGCCCACCATAATCCTGCTACAAAACTGACGGCAAGCACACCACATAACCATCGCTTCGCTTGGCTCATGCGTACTTCGCTATAGAAGGCTGCACCTCTAGATGTAAATGCACTTGCATACTCAGGCCAGGCGATACTTGCGCCAAGAGTAGAGAGTGAACCATGATCTGATGTTGCTCTTGGAGTAGGCAAGGGATCGGGCGCTGAAAGTTGCAAGCGATTGTTCGCTTTCGCTGTGTAAAGTGATTGAGTGTCAGCAGACCGTGAAGAATTGAAGCCTAATGCTAGTGTAGAGCCCCTTTGTGTAGCACCTCGTGAAGACATATCAAGTGGCGCTGTATCCTCTTCTGCAACATGAATATTTTGGGGTATCTCACCGCCGCTCCGCTGATAGAGCAAATAAAGCAACACATATAAAATCACATAATAGGTTGCAATCCATAATAAGGAAGGTGTAGGCCAGATCATCACAAAACCTGGCAAACTGTTCATCCATTCCACACTGAGAAAGGTAAGTTGATTCAACTGAATCGCAATCCATGCCAGAAGTTTCGCAAGCGGAAGCCACACAAATGATAGAATCATCGCAACGGTACCTAAGGGAAGCACTACAGCACTAATCAAAGACACCAGCAAAAAATTGGCTGCAAAAGACAGCAACGAGAACTGATTGAAGTACAAAATCGTCACTGGGAAAGAAATCAGCTGCGCTGTTACCGTAACCGAAGCTGTCGCTGCCAGCGATTTGGGCCATTTGCTGAACAACCTGTTAATAAGCGGCATATAAATCATCAGTCCCGCCGTCACCAGAAAAGAGAGTTGAAAACTCACATTTAATAAAAAATAAGGATTCCACCAGAGCATGAGCAAAGCCGCTGCACTGATGATCTGAATACCATCTCTGGCCAATCCGCGTTTCGCCATATACAGACCGATCATCGACATCATACCTGCCCGAATGACCGATGGAGAACCGCCCGAGAGCAGTACATATGCTGGCACGAGAACCAGCACAATCGTTAGAGCTGTCTCTCTTGTTAATCTCAGCCATGATAAAAGCATGAGCAATGAAGCCACATACACTGCAACATGTGTACCCGAGATGGCGAGGATATGAGTTAATCCGAGCTGTGAGAATTGACCGTACGTACCTGGATCAATATCCTTCGCCATTCCGATGATCAGACCTTTCATGTAACCGGCATGCGGTTCAGGAAACAACCGGTCCACCGCCGAACCGAGCAGTAGTCTTGCCGAATCTGTCCACCGTAGAATGTTTATTTTCCCCAGCCCTTCAGGAGACGAAGCATGAACCGAACTGGCCCCCTTCACTTTGACCATCCAATGGATATACTGCGTCCTTAGATAGCTACGATAGTCAAATCCCCCAAAATTCCTGGCTTCACCAGGAAGAACTATCGAGCCTGACAGTTTCAGCTTATCCCCTCGCTTCCAAGATGCTGCTGTATGCTGTTCCTGCTCTTCCATTAATCGGACTTGTACAATGACTCTTTCATTCATTTTGTCCGAAGTCGCTTGTGACTTTAGTGATTGCAAGGAAGGATCTGGCGAAGAATCTTGATTCTTGACTTCCTTATCTGTCTCTTCATACAGCCTAAGAGAAGAAACCTGCATCTCAAAACCTGCCCGATCCCCGTCAACCTGCACATCCGATACAAGTTCCCCTTCAACTTGAACATCTAACCCATCAATTACGTCAGTAGATCGATGTAAATATGCTGGCAATGTACTATAATTACGAAAATCATTCCACTCCCACTGTATTAAACCACCTGCAAAAGCAATAACTAAAAGAAGAATCGACCACCCACGAATATTCATGAAACGAAGTAAGAGTGGAAGACATGCCATCGCCCCGACTACTCCCCAAAATAAAGTCCATCCCTCCGTCAATAAACACGCCATGCCACTACCGCACAACCAAAAAATTGTAAAGCGAAGCAATGGTCTGCCTTTCATTCCGTCCCTCTCCCTTCTGCTCATCTCCAAGGCAATAAATACACAAAAACCCCCGAAGCCCATTCAGGCTAGCCGGAGGTTCTTCCCCATACGTATGAAACTAATTAATATTGAAAATAAAAGATATCCCAGGTGTCATCTGTTCTGACATGATCTGAATCATTTAACCTGTTCTATATAAGTTCTTGCTAATTGCTTACGGTCATCATCGTCTCCCGTGGAGGCTGGTAATTCTCCAGTCTACGGAACGAAATGCCTTTCTGATGCATCATATTTTTTACTTTACTCGTATCTTTGGGATATGAGCGATGAAATACAATCTCCGTAACACCACTGTTCGCCAGCATGTTGGCACATGTCCAGCAAGGCTCATCGGTTACATATACAGAGGAACCTTCGCGGTCAATCCGATCCGTGAATAAAAGCAAATTCTGCTCCGCATGGATGGTACGAATACAGCGTTGCTTTTTAACCATTTCTTCCTGTCCGTCCGTGACTACAAGTTCATATTCTTCCGATATCATGCAGCCTGCCTCAGAGCAATCCGCCACTCCCATCGGTGCTCCGTTATAGGCAGTACCCAGCAACTTTTTCCCTTGAACCAGCACAGCTCCTACGTGCCGGCGCGGACAACGGGAACGTGTCGATACCATATAAGCAATGTCCATAAAATACGTATCCCAGTCCTTGCGAAGCTCTGTTGCACTCATGCAGTTTTCTCCTCTCGCCTTGAACCTATTACTATTATGCTGAACTTTTAACGAATCTGTACATAGGGAGCCATCTTCTCCAGCATCTTCATGCCTATGCCCTTCACCTTGGTAAGATCGCTAACTTTGGCAAAAGGACCATGCGCATTGCGATAATCCACAATGGCCTGAGCTTTCTTCTGTCCAATCCCCGGAAGCTCCGTGAGTTTGTTGACAGGTGCCGTATTCACATCGATCTTACCGTGATCTGCCGTCTCACTGGTTGTTTCGTCAGCTGGTTTAGATGTTGCTTCTGCTTCAGATACAGATGAACGGCTTTCATTCACCTGAGCCTGTGGTTGAGCTGGTGAATTGCCTGACACAGCAGGAGCAACATTAGGCTCCCGAACCTTCGACTCCTGTGCTGGAGCTGCGTCGTCCAATTGCCTACCGCTCACCCCACCTTTAGGCGCAGCATCAGCTACATTCTCGGGAACCAAAGCAGCCGACTGTATCGCAGAAGAATTCTGCTCACTTGTCGGCTGATTGGAGCCGAGCTGCATCGGTTCCCAGCCGCTAGGTGGCTGTTCACTTTTGCCCGACCATAATATTAGTACACATCCAACCACTGCTGCAGCAATGGACAACGCTTTGTTCCGTCTCATCTTCCGCACACTCCCTCATATTCAAAATAGAGATCATTTCGAACACGGGCGGTGCTTCCGAACCGTTTCATGATTTCGCTTATCTAAGTTACATAATTTCATGTCATGTGAACCAGACCCTGATGCATACAATAGAGGGAAGAAACTGCGCCATTACCGTAAAGCATGAAAGGAGGGCTAAACCAATGAAGGTTGGATTTATCGGAACCGGCAGCATGGGCAGTCTGTTGATCTATGCCCTGATCCAATCCGGTGCACTCGAACCCCGTCAGATTGCAGCAAGCAATCGAACCCCATCCAAAGTACGTCAGCTTTCCCTCCGTTATCCAGGGCTGCATGAATCACAGAGCAATCGGGAAACAGTCATTCGCAGCAACATCATCTTCCTGTGCGTGAAACCGCTGGAATTCAGACATGTCATTGATGATATCCTGCCTGTTGTGAATTCCAATCACATAATTGTCTCGATCACCAGCCCCGTGCAGCTGCGCCATCTGGAATCTTCGCTTCCTTGCAAAGTCTCCAAGGTTATCCCCAGTGTTACACATCAGGTCGGCAGCGGAGCAAGCCTATTCATCCATGGTGAACGTATGACGGCAGAAGATCGCTCACTGCTCGAAGGCCTAATGAGTCATATCGGCAAACCTTATCAAGTGGATGAAGCCTGCACTCGAATCACATCTGACTTCTCCAGCTGTGGCCCTGCATTCATATCCTTCTTTTTGGAGCAATGGATTGAAAGTGCTGTGCGCTTGACAGGTATCAAACGTGCCGACGCCTGCGCCCTTGCCGGTGAGATGCTTCTAGGTACAGGCAAACTGCTCACTGAGGGAGGTTATACTCCACAAGAACTTCAAGCCCGTGTCGCCGTACCTGGCGGAATAACCGCTCAGGCACTTGCGCTGCTGAGAAACAACCTCGATGGTGTTTTTGATAGTCTGATCCATACAACACATGAAAAATACGATGAAGATTTAGTCAAACTGGATGAGGTATTCCGTGCCAGCGAGATTAACCGGCAACAATATTAACCAGTTTGCCTGGAACGGCAATGACTTTGCGAATAGTCTTGCCTTCCAGCGCCTGTTTCACAGGTGCAAGCTCCATCGTGTAGTCCTGCATTCCCTGTGCATCCAGATCCTTCGCGATCGTCGCACGAGTTACAATTTTGCCGTTCACTTGAACTACGATTTCCACTTCTGCATCCACAGTCATGGACTCATCGTATGCAGGCCAAGCCACGTAAGAGATTCCACCCTCGTGTCCAAGACGATTCCACAGTTCCTCTGCCATATGCGGCGCCAGAGGTGACAGCAATTGAACGAAATTCTCCATCGCTTCGCGAGGCAGCGTCTCTGCTTTGTACGCGTCATTGATGAAGATCATCAATTGGCTGATCGCCGTGTTGAAGCGCAGATGTTCCAGATCTTCCGTCACTTTTTTAATCGTTTTGTGTGCCGTGCGTTTGAACTCGTCGGTTCCACCGTCAGCTGTAATTTTCTCATTAATCGCACCAGTATCTTCGTTAATGAACAGTCGCCATACGCGTGACAGGAAACGATACATTCCCTCTACCCCGTTTGCGTTCCAAGGTTTAGTCGCTTCCAGAGGACCCATAAACATCTCATAGAGACGCAGTGTATCTGCACCGAATTCGTTAACAATCTCATCCGGGTTGATGACATTACCGCGAGATTTACTCATTTTCTCATTGTTGGTTCCCAGAATCATACCTTGGTTAACCAGCTTATGGAACGGCTCTTTCGTGTGTACAACACCCAGATCATACAGCACTTTGTGCCAGAAACGAGCATACAACAAGTGTAGTACAGCATGTTCTGCCCCACCGATGTACAGGTCAACTGGCAACCATTGCTGTTGTTTCTCTTGTGAGATCAGTTCCTTGTCATTGTGCGGATCGATAAACCGCAGGTAATACCAGCAGCTTCCCGCCCATTGTGGCATCGTGTTAGTTTCACGGCGAGCTTTCATGCCCGTTTCCGGATCAACCGTATTTACCCAATCGGTCACGTTTGCCAGCGGGGATTCCCCTGTACCTGAAGGTTTGATCTGGTCAATGTCAGGCAGCAACAGTGGCAATTGATCTTCTGGCACAGTCTTCATCGTCCCGTCCTCCAGATGCAGAATCGGAATCGGCTCTCCCCAATAACGTTGACGGCTGAACAGCCAGTCGCGCAGACGGTACGTTGTTTTTCCTTGTCCTTTGCCGTTCTCTTCGAGCCAAGCGATCATTTTCGCCGCAGCTTCTTCATTGTTCAAACCGTTCAGGAAATCGGAGTTCACATGTGCGCCGTCACCTGTATACGCCTCTTTTGTAACATCTCCGCCGGCAATGACTTCAATGATATTCAGGTCAAACTGCTTCGCGAATTCCCAGTCACGTGCATCGTGGCCCGGAACAGCCATAACAGCTCCTGTACCATAGCCAGCAAGTACATAGTCAGCAATCCAGATCGGCAGCTTCGCTCCGTTAACCGGATTAATCGCGTATGCACCAGTGAACACACCTGTTTTGTCTTTTGCCAAGTCCGTACGTTCCAGATCACTCTTACGCGCAGCCTGCTCCTGATAAGCTTTTACTGCCTCACGCTGTTCTTCGGATGTAATCGCGTCAACCAATTCGTGCTCTGGAGCCAGAACGGCAAAGCTTGCACCGAACAATGTATCTGCACGGGTTGTGAATACTTTGATCACTTCTTCACGGCCTTCGATGGCAAAAACCACTTCAGCCCCGGTCGATTTGCCGATCCAGTTACGTTGCATATCCTTGATGCTTTCCGACCAGTCCAGCTCTTCCAGATCTTCCAGCAAACGCTCTGCGTATTCCGTAATTTTCAGTACCCATTGACGCATCGGTTTACGTACAACCGGGTGTCCGCCACGTTCACTCTTACCGTCAATAACCTCTTCGTTCGCCAGAACCGTGCCCAATGCTTCACACCAGTTCACCGGCACTTCATCGACATAGGCCAACCCTTTATTGTACAGCTGAATAAAGATCCACTGTGTCCATTTGTAATACTCAGGGTCTGTTGTACTGATCTCACGATCCCAGTCATATGAGAATCCGAGAGATTTGATCTGACGACGGAAATTGTCAATGTTGCGGAATGTGATATGACGCGGGTGCTCCCCCGTATCCAGTGCGTGCTGCTCTGCTGGCAGACCAAAAGCGTCCCAGCCCATTGGGTGCAGCACATTGTATCCACGCATCCGTTTGTAACGGGATACGATATCCGTTGCAGTATATCCTTCCGGGTGACCTACGTGAAGTCCTGAACCGGACGGATATGGGAACATATCCAGTGCATAAAACTTCGGTTTGGACGGGTCCTCACCTGTTTTAAACGTTTTGTTGTCATCCCAATATTGCTGCCAACTTTTCTCCATCACTTGCGGCTGATAGCCGTGCTTCGGCTGATGATTCTCACTCATCTATAATTCCTCCTTCAGGTTATACGCGCTTTATAACAACAAAAAAACCTCAGCATCCCGTAGCGTTTGCAGCGCTAGGGACGAGAGGTTGAATTCCCGTGGTACCACCCTAGTTAGCGGACGAACGTGCTTCGTCATCCACTCCCTTTAGACCTGTAACGGCGGTTAACCGATGCGGATTTCCAGTCCTGCACCCAAGGCATAGAACTTTGTAATCACCGCATTTCTCCAAGGCGAGTTCGCAAAATACTGTCAATCGGCTTGCACCAACCGCCGACTCTCTGTCATGTACAGCACCCACTACTGATCCTTATCATCGAAATATGTATACAATATAGGAAGCATTATATAAAAATGCAAGCTCAAAGTCAATATGACATGTCACAATCTCTTTCTCACAAGTCAGACTTTATTGCCCTTCACATGTCAACTGGCATTCTCACATTTTTCTAAACCGTTCAATGCCTTCCTGCATATTACGGATCGTAGATTCAATATGCTCCTTGTTATCATACTTACGGTAATCACATTCAATTCGGAGCGCAAGATCAAAATACAAATCATATAAACTTCTGCGCTTCCGCTCGTTCTCTGTCTCAACCTCACGTCCATATCCTTTGAGAAAACCCGGAGTATAGTTAAAATGACTGAAATAATGCTCCATGAGCGGATCGCCCCATAATGAGCGTTCAAAATCAATAATGGCCGTAATTTGCTTATCCTGGACCAGCACATTGCCATCCCACAGATCCCAGCTAATCAGGGAAGGTTCTGTCACTTCATCCAGTGCATCTGATTTCTCATCAATCAACCGTCTCAGCTCATTGTAATCGATGCCGATATCAACTCCTGCCTCTTTACCATCTGCAAGCATATCATGCATGAGCATCAAGAAAGCTTCTCTCCACGTCGCGCGTTGTCTGTCCTTTCCGGAAAAATAACCAAACCGCTCTCCCTTAATCTCGTTAATTCGCTGGTTGTACCAGCCTAACTGCTGTTCAACCACTTCCTGATCTTCGGCAGTAAAATCTTCTTTCACCTGGTTGTATGGAACCCCGGGCATAAACTCCATAATGAAATACTGCGCGGGAGCCATGAGTAGTGAAGCATCATATGCGAGTACCAGAGGCACAGGAACATCCTTAAGCTCAGCAACAAGCTGGAGTGCTTCCACTTCAGCCGTCATTAAATCCTGTTCACAACGCATCAGATTGGTCGTAGCCGCAGGTGCGATTTTTAGAACAACTTTTCGTCCATCGTCAAGCAAAATTTTATAAGCATGGTTTGCCCAGCCATCGATCATTTCCTCGTAATCTTGAATCGTTACAGCAAGGTGATGCTTAATGATCTGATCCAGCTGTTCTTTGGACAATCTCGTTTTATATGTACTTTCCATCTCTACAACTCTCCCTGTGATTGGAATATAGTTTGCATGTTAAGAAAACGCTTTCCTTTTTTCATTCATTATGTCTCTCTTTGCTTCAAGCGGCAATACTTTTTATCATATATGTTCAAAAAAACTGCCTCGAGCAACATACTTACACGTTGCACAAGGACAGTTTCATATTCATATGCATATAAATTAGTTTAGCGTCGCTCATTATAATTTTCTCTTTAAACAATCATTTTACAGCCACGTAGAACAGACGCTGTGCGTGATCTCCAGCTTCTTTCCACTCAAAGTCTGCATACACCTTCACATCCCGGAAACCCGCTTTGCTTAATTCAAGCTTCATCCAGTCCGGATCATAAGCGCGTTGCGTATGAACTTCTTCGAATCGCTGATAGGTATCTCTGTTGCCCTCATCCAATCTAGAAAAAATGCTCAGATGATGCTCTATCTCACACCGCTCCTGATCAAAATCGCACGTCCAGATATATGAGACCGAGCGTTCGTCTAACACAAAAGGCTGTTCCTCATCATACCGAATCAATGTATTTGGATGGTGTACATCAAACAGAAATGTACCTCCTGGCTTCAACATTTCATACGTCCGCTCGAATGTTCGAATGACATCTTCAGATTCCAGCAAATAATTCATGCAATCGCAGAACGAAATGACCGAGTCTACAGGTTCAGGCACTCT
This sequence comes from Paenibacillus sp. NN59, assembly GCF_057597225.1. Classification (NCBI taxonomy): domain Bacteria; kingdom Bacillati; phylum Bacillota; class Bacilli; order Caryophanales; family Paenibacillaceae; genus Paenibacillus; species Paenibacillus sp. NN59. Next base: position 4,634,560 of record NZ_CP199678.1, read on the forward strand.
CCACTCCCGCATATCCTGCTGTACCCAGCGTACACTGCCTTCCCTGTACAGACGGTGTCCCTGAGGTGTCGCTTCCATTTTGCTACGCGCAACAGATAACATATCTGCGGAGAGATCAATACCCGTCACTTCAAAGCCAGAGTTCACCAGCGGGATCGTAATGGACCCCGTTCCGCAGCCAAGCTCAGCCACACTTTTGGGCATGCCATGTTGTTCCCAAGCTGTTCTTGCAAACCTTATCCAGTCCGGATAAGGCATATCTTCCATTAATTCATCGTAAACGTAGGCAAATTTCCGGTAAGACATGTCGGCACCGCACTTTCAATTTCATTTTCCTCATCGGATCGGATCAAAATTCAAACTAAAAAGCAGGGCTTCCGGTGTTTACCCAGTCTGGCCCTGCCTTACTTAAACCGATGCATAAAGCATCGGCTCCATGATACATGCAATATTTCAACCAAAATGAATGCTCTAACTCAAAACATCCATGCCGTACTCGGCTATACCTTATCTGTGTCTACTTCTCTTCCTGCTGTGATTTTGGCGCAGAATCAGACAAGTACGTCCAGTTTTCCTTTTGTACCACCAATCCATCTTTCATCAGCTTACCGAGAGCACGTTTGAACGCGGATTTACTAATGCCAAAACGTTGCTTGATAATATCTGGCGGTGTCGCATCGGAATAAGGCATGCCGCCCATAGGGCGCTCTTTCATAAAAGCAAGCAGCTTGTCTGCGTCTTCGTTACGCCCAACTTCTTTGCGTTGTGTCATCGCCAAATTTACACGACCGTCTTCACGCACCAGCGTAACCCGACATTTCACCTTTTCACCCAAACGAAGCATATGACTGCGCTCCGAAGAATGGATCATGCCAATCGCTCCAAAACCAAGCACACCACCATCAACAAGTACAAATGTACCCATCTGAAGCGGCTTGTACACCAGAGCTTCCACCCACTCATTCAACCATGTGGTTGGCGCGTGGAAGGCAAGCGGAGCAAGTTCACGTTCTCCGGCCAATTTGGCACGCAGACGTCCTTGCTTATCATGCTCCATGATCACGAACACCTCATCCCCAACTTGGGGACGCAGTTCTTCAAGTTCAGGCAACTCACGGATTGGAAGCAACAACTGGCGACCAAGACCCATTTCCAGGAAGCAGCCAAGGCGCGGATGCACATCAGCTACGACCAGTTTAGCCATCTCACCCAGCGTGAGGTAAGGTTTTTTCATCGTAACAGCAAGGCGGTCTTCTGTATCAAAGAATACAAAAACCTCCAGCGTTTCACCAATCTTGATATCCCGAGTCAGCTCGGTGTAGTGAAGCAATACATCTTCCGATCCTGTCGTCAAAAAATAGCCAAATGGAGACACTTCACGTGAAACCGGTAGCGAGACGACTGTTCCTGCAATCAAACTCATACCGTTTCCACCACTTTGGCATCAGACCAGAGACGCTCGATATTGTAATATTCACGCTCATCGCGGTGGAATACGTGAACCACGACATCGCCAAGATCCATCAGCACCCAGCGTGCAGAGTCCATGCCTTCAATGCCTTTAATTGTCGCACCAGCTGCGTGAGCCTGTTTACGAATCTCTGTAGCAATCGCCTGTACCTGGGTATCGGAGTTACCGTGGCAGATCACAAAATAATCGGCAACCAGTGAAATATTATTCAGGTCAAGTGCTACAATGTTTGATGCCTTTTTATCGTCAGCGGCGGTAACCACCATGTTCATAAGTTCTTTCGATGATACTGTCATGAACCAACCTCCATAATCTATAATTGTGCAATCAAGTCATTACGTGAGAGCACCGTAAGCGGGTAGATAACACGGCGCTGGGAAAGCAATAGGCTGATCGTCGAATCAAAACCGGCAATCAAACCTTCCTCCAGACTGCGCTGTGCCTGCTCACGAATGTACTCTACACCCGGGAAATCACGTCCCGGCTCAATATAATCGGCAAGGCATACCACTTTGTCCAGCAGGCTCATCCCTACCCTACCAGAAGTATGCCACCGAATGGCGTTAATAATCTCTGAATCGGACACACCATAATCCCGTTCAGCTACAAAGGCACCCACTTCCGAATGCCAAAGCTGCTTATCATGATGTAAAAGTTCAATATTTAATCCGTTATCACGAATAACGGCTTCCATCTCGGCTACTGGCCAATATTTGGCCACGTCATGTAAAATCGCCGCTATATCCGCTTTTACCGGATCAGCACCATACTTTTCAGCCAAGACAACGGCTGATTCCATGACACCCTGCGTATGTTTCCAGCGCTTGGCCGGCATCTGTGCAGAGACAGCCTCGATTAACCCCTCACGGCTTAGTGCCATATAAACCGCTCCTTACAATGTATTGATGAACTGCATCCGGGATCATAAACCGCACCGAATGCCCCTTCGCCAGTCGTCTGCGTATCGCCGTAGATGAAATATCAACAAGAGGCATCTCGGCCAGCAGAACCCGTCCCTGCAATGCATCCGGTAAATCATCCAGATGTAGCTGGAAGCCCGGACGTCCAACACCGATGAAGGTCATTTTGGACGCCAATTCTTCAATCTCTTCCCATTTGGGAAGGTAATTCACCATATCCGCCCCAATGATAAAATAAAACTCATGCTCAGGGAAACGGCGCCACAATTCACGCATGGTGTCAATCGTATAAGATACGCCGCCAAGCTCCATTTCGATACCTAGTACCTCATACTGAGTAGCTTGCTTCACAGCCAACTCAGTCATTTCCAGGCGCTGTTGCCCCGTCGCACCTGCACTGGGTTTGTGAGGCGGGACATGAGACGGCATAAACCAGATTTCATCCAGAGCATGCGAATCCCTTGCCGCTTCTGCTGCCAGCAGATGCCCCATGTGGATCGGATCAAACGTACCGCCCATGATGCCGATCTTCACCCGCGCCACGCTCCTTATCTTGGAAGTTCGATTTGTTTATTGTCACGTGATTCTTTGTAGAGGATAATGGTGCTCCCAATCACTTGTACGAGCTCACTGCCTGTTTCACGAGCTACCTCTGCAGCAATTTCATTTTTATCGTCAAGGTTATTGTTGAGCACTTGAACTTTCATCAGTTCGCGCTTCTCAATGGCCTCTTCGATGTGACGGAACAAATGCTCATTCGTGCCCCCTTTACCAATTTGAAACACAGGGGTCAGATGATGTGCTTGTGACCGCAAAAAGCGCTTTTGTTTACCAGTTAACATGAATACTTCATACTCCTTATGTTGAGCAGGCCCTGCATGTAGCCCTAGACTGATTCAGAGCCTGGCCGTTCAATTATTATTTTTCAAAACTATCCAGTACTGCTCGTCTCATCGTGTCAACAGGGGCGGGAATGCCAAGCCAGTGTTCAAATGCAACGGCCCCTTGATAAACAAACATTCCGAGTCCGCCATGCACGGTGCATCCGCGCAAACGGGACTCACGGAGCAGACGGGTTTCGAGCGGGTTGTATATCAGATCGCTAACAGCTGCCCCTTCGCGAATCCATGCAGGATCAACTGGAACATCATCCACATGTGGATGCATGCCCGCTGCTGTTGTATTAATAACGATATCTGCCGTGGCAAGAACAGCTTGAGCATCCTGCATCCCGTTGCCGGAGATGTCTCCCAGACCATGGCTTCGCAGATCCGTAGCAAGAGTAAGTGCTCTGTCAGCTGTGCGGTTCAGGATGCTGATCTGTTCGGGCTTTTCCAGAGCAAGCGCATAGATAACACCTCTTGCCGCGCCGCCTGCGCCAAGAACAGCGATCCTTTTCCCTTCAAGCTGAGGAACAGCCTCTTCTTTCAACGAGCGCACATATCCGATTCCGTCGGTATTGTACCCTGTCAGCTTGCCATTTTCGTTCACGATCGTATTGACTGCTCCAATTAAGCGAGCACTGTCATCGATCACATCGAGGTATTGCATCACCTGCTCCTTATGCGGAATCGTGACATTAACACCACGATAACCCAAGGCAACAATGCCACGAATAGCAGCTTCGAGCTGATCAGGCTGCACATGCAGCGGCATGTACATTCCGTGCACACCTGCTGCTTGCAAAGCAGCATTATGCATGGCCGGAGATTTGGAATGAGCAATCGGGTCACCCATTACACCCAGCAGTACGGGAAGTGAAGAATTGAACTTATTTTCTGCTGACATCGATACGCCTCCGATCTGATCCGTTGTTGGAATTAGGTCCCGCCATCCAAACTAGATCAGGGAAGGACGAATCTGCACCCGAATGCCTTTTGGAACATGGACAGCCACTAAAGCACCCTTATCTCCGTTAACCTTGATCCAGCCCAGACCAGAGATGAATATGTCCGACTGACTGCCACGTTTAATCCGGAATTCATGTCTCGTCCATTCCGGCATCTCAGCGGCATTCTCACGGGTTGGCGGAGAAAGCAATTCTCCGAGGTGATCACGGTACAGATCATCTGCCCGTTCCAATTTTGTCCGATGAATATCTAGCGCAGTGCTGATAAAACAAGTGAACGATTGGCGATCCCCTTCAATAAAATCAAACCTGGCCATCCCACCGAAGAACAGTGTCTGACCGGAATTCAATTGATATACCGCAGGTTTAAGCGGTTTCTCAGGCATAATTGCAGCCAGATCCTTACGGGATACAATTTCACTGAAGCGCCAAGGATACACAATTCCCGGCGTATCAATAATATATTTTCCATCGTCTAGCGGAATGTTCACCATATCCAGTGTCGTTCCCGGATAACGCGAGGTCGTCAGTTCCTGTTCCAGATCGCTGTAGTCTCGGATCAAACGGTTAATCAGTGTCGATTTACCGACATTGGTTCCACCGACAACGTACACATCCCGATCTCCACGGTACGTGCCAACAAGCTCAAGCAGACGGTCAAAGCCTTGGTTTTGCTTCGCACTGCAGAGCACAACATCTACTGTCCGCAGGCCTTGTTCTTTGGCTTGCTTTTGCACCCAGTTCCGAACTTTGTTCCAGTTGGTAACTTTAGGCAACAAGTCCGTTTTGTTCACGGCAAGCAGTACCGGATTGTTTCCAACAAAGCGTTGCAAGCCAGAGATAATACTGCCGTCAAAATCAAACAAATCAACGATATGAATGACGAGTGCATCCTTATCCCCGATTTTGCTGAGCAGAGCCAGGAACTCGTCCTGATCCACCGTTACAGATGATGACTCATTATAATTTTTGATACGGAAACAGCGCTGGCAGATGACCGGTTCACGGTCAAGTGCTTTTTCTGGAAGATATCCGGGCAAATCCGGATTTTCCGTTTGTAAATTCACGCCGCATCCACTGCATCTTACGGCAATATTGCCGTTATGCGGTTCTGTCATTTCTTCTTTTCCTCCTCAAGCCATAAGCCTTTCTTACGCAAATTCGACAGGGCAATCCGTTCTACTCTCCGATTAAAGCGAGTCATAAAGCCCTCATCTCCGATGGAAATGGGCAGCACCAGAACCGTATAGAGTCCAAGTCTGTTCCCTCCATAAACGTCGGTAAGCATCTGATCCCCTACAACAATCGTTTTTTCGGGAGCAAGCTCCATCATCTTCATTGCTTTACGAAACGGTACATTCGATGGTTTGCGTGCACTATGCACAAACTGGATATCCAGCGGAGTCGCAAACAGGGACACCCGATTCAGATTGTTATTGGACACAATCATCAGCTTGAATCCCACCTCTTTTACACGCGCGAACCATTCGATCAATTCTGGTGTAGCATCAGGTGCTTTGGCTCCAACAAGCGTATTATCCAGGTCAGTTATGATTCCACGATACCCTTGAGCGTACAGTTCATCCAAATCAATATCAAAAACTGTGTCTACACGCAGCTTGGGCATTAACATTTTAAACAAAGAAGTCACCTCAGTTTCATACGACACACTATATCACAAATCTGTCTTTCCTGAAAATGAAAACACCCTTTATCACGTTAAAAAAAGGAAAAACGGGACGGGCATGTTCTATGCCCGTTCCGCTTTCAGTTCCTTCCGCAGCTTCAAAGCTGCCTGATAGACAACCTTCCAATCATCGGCGGTTACCGTTGCCGGACTGTAGCGGGTCTGTTCAAACTTCATTAATAGCTCTTCAAAAGTCGTTTGGGCAGATGGTCTAAGCTGACTCCAGCGAGTTACTGACTCACGAAGCGTTTCGTCACCACTGCGCGTTAGACCTCGTCTTCTCGCATAACGAATCCAGCGTTCTGTTTCAGCCAGCACCTTCTGTTCAGGTGTCAACGGTCTGCCGGTCCGCAGGCGAAGTAACAAGAATCGCAACGAAAGGCGGTTGCGCCAGAACATATAGGCTACCCACAGTACAATAACAGCAGCGGCAATCCAGATCACAAAGGTTGGAATCATGTTTGAAGTCTGCTCAGGCGTTGGGGCTTGTTTTTCTTCTTGAACCGGTTCTTCCTCTGGTTGATCTTCTGGCTGATCAGCCGGCTGGACTTCAGGTGATTCGGTTAGCAATGGCATATCAAATCCCGGGGTTGCTTCAACCGGAATCCATCCGTATTCGCCAAAATATACCTCTGCCCACGAATGAGCATCCGCATTCGTAACCGTGTAGGTCGTTTCAATGGGTGCACCCGGCTGACGTGGAGCCTGCATGTCCGAGTTCAGGGACATCTGTCCAGGTGCATAACCTTTTACCCATCTGGCTGGGATACCTTCGGCCCTTGCCATCATCACAAGCGCGGTGGAAAAGTAATCACAATATCCTTCACGAATATCAAACAAGAAACCTTCAACAAAATCATTGCTCACTTTCCGGGACAGATCCGGATTGTTGGTGTAGTTGAAGTTTTGTTGTAAATAGTCTTGCAGTAATGCTACTTTTTCATACGGTGTTTTTGCAGACGCAGTAACCTCGGCTGCGAGATCCTTTACCCTTTCGGGGAATCGGGAAGGTAATTGTAAATACTTGTCCTCTGCCGGATTGCTGGTATACAGGGCATCTGCTGATTTGGTACGAAGCTCGTCTTCCACGATAATCGGCACTTCGGATACAACCGTATAGTTTTTGGGATATTGCGGTTGCTGACGCGATGTGACCACGTGCAACTCCGCCCGCTCTGTATTCCAAAGCATACGATCCGCTCTTTCTTCACCATTCACCAAGCTCACTTGTGATATGGAATACGCACCAAACAAAATGGGATATACCGTGTCATTCAACATCGTTACTTTCTGCGTGACTTTTTTCGTTTTTACTTTACCAGCCTCTTCATTTTCCAGCGTTTGACTGGCTGACACATTCTCCATAGAAGCACGTCCAGGCTCATCCCAGCCCGTACCCGTATATTCAGAACGCGTTTCCCCTCGCCAGTAGCTTCGGTCACTGGTCGTGATTGACATGACTGGGGTGTAATCAAAGTTAAATCCTCCGCCAAGCTGACTGTCCTCGCGGCTGTATCCTGACTCCGTCGCTGTAGGAATATCCAGTACTCCATTCCCGGATTGATTTGCGGATGTTCCCGTGTAATTCCGCCAAGCGGTGTACGGATCGGTCAAGGTTGGCGGAATTTCCGGCATGTTCACACTGGCAACAATAATTAATGAGAAAATGATAGCAATATTCGCCAGTATTTTATAAGGATACCGAATCATTCGTTTCCAGCCCTGAGGGTACTGCAGCTGATAATTACGGAAGTGCTGACATACGAGCCACCCCATACCTGCAAACATTACCCAAGCGATCTCAACCCAGAGCGGAATTTGAGTAAATGAATCCAATATGCCTAGAGATATGATATTAACTCCCAGAAACACCAGGATACGGCGGGTTGAGTTTACAAGGCGAAGTGCAACCTCCAACATCACCCATGCACACAAGGAAAACCAGACATACGGAGGCATGTGCAAGATAAATTGCTCCACACGCTCTGTCAGCGTTCCATAAGGGATGTAAACCATGTAATCAATCAACGTTTTATGCAAAATATATAAGAGAACAACCGCCTTGATTATCGTTCGATACAGCATTCTAAAGGGAAGAATGACCTCCAGAATACTTACAGCCGCCAGAGTCCACAGCACCAGCGAAGTTGTCTCGGTATACCATGACTCCTGGGTGAACGATATCCATTGCAGCGCAATGAGAAATATCCATAGCAAAGATGCCGCATGATACCAGGATCTTTTTAATCCCAAACTTTCATTTCTTATGGCATTCATACCGAACCTCCCCCCATAACCGTTGGAAGCTCCTGCAGATGAGCAACGGTGAATGATCTCGTGCCCCTGCCACGCAACATGGCATTCCATTCCTTACTTTGGCGGGATTCATTGGAATCAATCAAAATGTGACATGGAGTCATGCCACGTGTATCTGCCCAACGAAGTAGCTCAATTATCTTTTCATCTTTTTGTGGAGAAACGACAACAAAATAAGCTCCCTGTGGGAACTGACGCGCTATTTTCTCAACTCCAGGCAACAAGGTAGCATCTTTTCCGTTATCCTGGATATCCACGAGATGATGCATCATCTTCTGCCGTTCAATCAGACTTTCACTTGGAGGCATGAAGGATGACTTATCAGCCAAGGTTAACAACCCCATGCCCATGCGCTCCCTACTGCCATAGTCTAGCAGAGAAGCTGTAGTAGAAACGGCCAGTTCGAATGCTTCACCGTGCGGATAACTTCCGGCGAGCGCATCGAGTACCAGGATGGTTTTAGGCACAGACTCATGTTCAAATTCTTTAGATTTCCAGTTGCCTGTTTTGGCTGTGGCATTCCAGTGAATGCGAGAAAGACGGTCCCCGTAAACGTAGTCACGCACACCGTTGATCTGGGTTGTTTCCCTGCGTGAACGTGTCAAGGCTGTTTGTGGTCCAGACAAGCGTGACTTGCGATCATAAAGCTGCCAATAAGGAATAAATACCGTACGAGGTAAAACACGAAATTCACCGCTGGCCTTGAATGTTCCACGATGTTCGATCAATCCAAAAATATCCTCGCTAGCACATTCCGTTTCCGAGAAAACATATTTCCCCCGCTCAAGCGGCGGAGTTTGAAAGGAAAGTTCACCCGTTCCCCGCATACTCGGGATCAGACTTTCCTTAAATGACCATGATTCCCCATTATGTCGATGTAACATCTCACGCACGACCACATAAGGAAGCGGAAGAAATCCCGGAATGGTCAAGTTCAGCTTCACGCGGACCTGATCACCGGCATGAAGCAGTTCTTCATGATCCTGTCCGGAAGAGAGCCTCCGTACGCCCTGAGCCCGTTTCACACCGCTGAATCCAGCAATCGCAAGATACAGGCAAAGTAGCGTCACCATGGACAAAAGCATAAGTGAGGTCTTTCCTCCTTGAAATAAAACGTACGCAACGCAGCACATCCACACCACGGCGATGCCCCATACGCGAGGGTGGCGTAAGCCTCGATTGACTGTAGTCAAAAGCGGTCTCATCAACTATTGCCCCATCGATACAGGCACACGAACCTGCTGTAATACAGCGTTCAGAACGGCCTCTGAGCTCATGCTGTCCAATCTGGATTCGGGACGAAGTACAATACGATGAGAGATGACATACGGAGCCATCGTTTTCACATCATCCGGTAGCACGTAGTCTCTTTCTTGCAAGAAGGCAAAAGCTTTTACGGCCATCATGAAGGAAATCGCAGCCCTTGGGCTAGCTCCTAATAAAACAGAAGGGTGTGTGCGCGTGTGGCGAACAACATCCAGCAGATAGTCCATCACAGGATCTCCGATGAACACTTCTTTAATCTCTTGCTGGATAGCCGAGATCTGATCCATGTGAGTCACGGATTCAAGCCGATCTACCGGTTGGCCCGACTGATGTTGCTTCAGCAACGTCTTTTCAATATCCTTGTCGGGATAACCGAGACTGATTTTTAACATAAAGCGGTCGAGTTGTGCTTCGGGTAACGTATACGTCCCCTCAAAGTCAATCGGATTCTGTGTAGCACAGAGCATAAAAGGATGCGGGAGATCGTACGTGTCACCGTCTACGGTTACACTGCGCTCTTCCATGACCTCAAGCAATGCAGATTGCGTTTTCGTCGTTGCACGGTTAATCTCGTCTGCGAGCAAAATATTGGTCATAACCGGACCCGGTCGGAAATAAAAACGCTCATCCTTCGGATGGAAAACAGAAACTCCTGTAATATCACTTGGCAGGATATCAGGATTACATTGAATACGCCGGTATTCCCCGCGCATGGATTTCGATAGTGCTTTGATCAGCTGTGTTTTGCCCGTTCCCGGTACGTCTTCAATCAGAACGTGTCCACCTGCTAGCAAAGCTGTAAGTAAAAGTTGAATTTCAAAGGACTTCCCCATAATGCAGGACTCCAGATTTGAACGAACTGCAGAGATGATTTGGATCGACTCTTTGCGCACAGGCATGTGGTCTAACCTCCTAAAAAAGCATACAGATTTCCTTTTATTGTACATGATCCAACGTCACGAGTACACTCGAAGGAACTCACAATTTGTTTCCAGTCGTCAGCTTCACCGCATTTACCGCATCGGTACGACAAAAAAAAGCCACGGATCATATAGATCCGAAGCCTTTGCTTATCACAGTATATATTTTAAATTTAACCTTTTGGACGAACAACCAGTGCCGCGAGAAAAGAAAAGATAATCGCCGACGATATCCCTGCCGCGGTGAGGTCAAAAATACCGGTAATCACGCCAATCCATCCCTCTTTTTCCAGTTCAGTTAAAGCTCCATGCACCAAAGAATTTCCAAAACTTGTAATCGGAACCGATGCCCCTGCACCAGCGAATTTCACCAGAGGGTCGTACAAACCAAAGGCATCTGCTACCGCGCCAGCCACCACCAGTGTACTCATTGTATGCGCGGGTGTTAGCTTCGCACCATCCATCAACAGCTGTCCAATTACACAGATCAGACCACCTACGATAAAAGCCCATAGAAATTGCATATCTCTTACCCCTCCTGTTCAATTGCGACAGCATGTGCTATACAAGGAATACTTTCACCCTGCTGGTATGAGAGTGGAGACAGGAGCGCTCCTGTTGCAACTACAAGCACACGCTTCAGATCCCCTTTATGCAACCGGTTCAGGATGTGACCATAAGTAACTGTAGCAGAACACCCGCAGCCGCTTCCTCCGGCAACGACTTGAGGCTGATTTTCCCGATCATAGATCATGAGTCCGCAATCGTTAAAAACAGTCTGCTCCATCGGAATCCCTTCTTTATGCAAAAGTTCCTTCGTTATAGGCAAACCGACGGAAGCCAGATCACCTGTAACGATGAGATCATAGTATCCTGGCTCCAGCCCGGTATCTCTAAAATGAGAAATAATCGTATCGGCGGCTGCCGGTGCCATCGCTGCACCCATATTAAAAGGATCTTTGATACCGAGATCCATAATCCGGCCAATCGTGGCTTTTGCTACATATGGGCCTTGTCCTGTGCGGGAAACGACACCACAGCCAGAACCCGTGACGGTGTACTGTGCATACGGCGGTTTCTGGGAACCATACTCCGTCGGATATCGAAACTGCTTTTCCACCGTACAGTTATGACTCACCGTTCCAGCGAGTACATAATCGCCGGCACCGGAATCGACAATCATGGACGCAAGTGCTAACGTCTCCATTGAGGTTGAGCAGGCTCCAAATACACCAAGATAGGGTGCACCCAATTGCCTTGCCGAAAATGAACTGCTGATAATCTGGTTCATCAGATCCCCGCCGACAAAATAATGCAGTTCTTCCTTCGTAATATTGGCGTTCACCAATGCGAGCTGAGAGGCTTGTTCCAGCAGTTTACGCTCTGCTTTTTCCCACGTTTTCTCACCGATCTCAAGGTTATCATAAATGTAATCAAAATCAGAAGATAACGGCCCCTTACCTTCATCTGGGCCTACAACGGTAGCTCTGCCTATAATTCGCGGCTGATGTTCATACTCCCAGGTCTGGCGGCCCAGCCTTTTCATAGATGTCCACCTCCGAAGCCCAAAAAGGCATACACGATGCCAATAATAAAAGCCGCTACGACCCCAAAAACAATGACGGAACCTGCAAGCTTGAACATATTTGCTCCAACACCGAGCACCAGGCCCTCCGCACGATGCTCCAAGGCAGCCGAGCACATGGAATTGGCAAATCCTGTGACTGGGACACCTGTACCCGCTCCCGCCCACTGCGCAATTTTGTCGTACACACCAAGACAGGTCAGAATCACGGAGATCAGGATCATGACCGCGACAGTAGGACTGGAAGCCTCCTTAGATGTCATGTCCAACCCAGCCATAAACGCTTCCTGGATCGCTTGTCCAATCAAACAGACGGTTCCCCCCACCAGAAAAGCTTTGATACAATTTTTGAAAATTGGACGTGAAGGTTCATGTTTTTTGGCGACTTTTTTATATTCCTTCTCATCCATCGACAGCGATGAAGTTTTCTTCTTTCCAGTTGCATATTGTTCTGGCAAGCACAGGACCTCCTTTATGTGAATGGTTTGCAGTTATAGCTGAATGGCGATTGTGGAGCACTTCTATACATTGTTTGTTATTATGGGGAAGGTTATGTATCCGGCGAGAAACAGCAGATGTTTCCAAAATGAAAGAGATGGGGAAGTTATATAAATCACGCCGCTTAATTGTAGTTCACAACCTGTTTGGTCTATAAATAAAGAAGAATGATGACGAGTAAAATAAAGAGTACAATGAACAGCACCTTCTCATTTCCTTCTTCAGGAGGCTTCATCTTGTATCCCGGCTCCTTCCTACACTTAAAACGTCGTTTAACAGGACAGCCTGATTACAAAGAATATGGCTCCCTTTTATAATCATATGCATGAAGGCAACTCTAAGATTGAGACAACAGCGGACAGAAAAACGGAAAATCCAGACTAAACACGCAAAATCATGCCTTAAAAACGTAACATAAACATGGACATTCACTTGTGCAAGGTTCATACTATAATGTGACCAGTGGTTAATAACGAGTCCTTTGTACGAAAAAAAGGACACCAGGCCAGCAACCGTTTTACTGTGACCTGATATACATATCAACAGAGGAGTTGTTAACACATGAATGAAAAAACGTTGGACATGTTTCGCACATTAACGGAGTTCCCTTCCGCCTCCGGCTTCGAACGTGAACTGCGCGGCTGGATGAAAGAGCAATTGTCCGCATATACCGATGAATTTGTACAAGATCGCCTGGGAAGTCTCTTTGGTGTTCTACGCGGAGATGAATCCGGCCCTAAAGTCATGGTGGCCGGACATTTTGATGAAGTCGGCTTCATGACAACAGGCATAACGGAAACAGGTATGATCAAATTCCGTCCGCTCGGTGGATGGTGGAGTCAAGCTGTGCTTTCACAGCGTCTTCAGATTATTACTCCTGAGCGCAGGATTACAGGCGTTGTCGGCTCTACACCTACCCACTTGCTGGATGAATCCCAGCGCAGCAAGCCGGTAGACTTGAATTCAATGTATCTGGATATTGGCGCAGATGATCGTGCGGAGGCAGAATCGTGGGGGATTCATCCGGGAATGCAGATCGTACCGATCTGTGAATTCACACCGATGGCAAACCCTAAGAAAATAATGGCCAAAGCTTGGGATAACCGTTATGGTGTCGGTCTAGCGCTTGAACTGATGGAAGAACTGCATAAAGAGAAGCTACCGAATATTCTCTATTCCGGTGCAACGGTTCAGGAAGAATTGGGACTTCGCGGAGCACGTACAGCTGCCAATCTCATTCAGCCGGACATTTTCTTTGCTCTAGACTGTAGTGCGGCGAACGACATGACGGGTGACAAACAGTCCTTTGGTCATATCGGTCAGGGCGCATTGCTCCGTATCTTCGACCCAGGAATGTTCACGCATCGTGGAATGGTGGAGTATGTTAAGGACACTGCCGCTTCCAATAAGATTAAGACGCAATACTTCATCTCGCCGGGCGGTACGGACGCAGGTCAGGTTCACTTGAGCGGTATTGGTGTACCTTCCACCGTAATTGGCATCTGCGGCCGATATATTCACACCTCTTCTTCCATTATTCATACCGATGATTACGATGCGGCTAAAGAATTAATTGTGAAGCTCGTGAAAGGTCTCGATCGTACAACGATGGAAACCATTATTAATAACGCTTGATATAGGCATAATTCAACGATTTAAAGCTTTAAACTATAGGGATACCTCATTGAATCTTTTTTGGGGTATCTCTTTTTTTAATGGTCACATAAATATATGGATCGTTTGAACATGTTGAGCACGAGATACATAAGATATGATAATGGAAGGTTAGTTAACTAAAGATGAAGAACCAACACATCAAACAGCGGGGGAACTTTGTATGGCAATGGGAAGGAACGGAAAATCAAATAAAGGTTCCAGAAAAACTAATGCCGCAAATACCCTTCTGAGTGGCAATTTAAAAGGTAAAAAACTTGAATTGATTGTTGCCGCGTTATTGGTTAGCGGGAAATTAAGAGTGGATGCGGTCACGCTGTTTAGAGAAGCCACATTAGTTGTAGAATTAGTGGGCCAGTATAAAACACTCCAAAAGATTGAACCCTCTAATTCAGATAAACTAGTACAATTTTTGGATGAAACGGGCCGAGATATGACCCTGAACGATGTCATTCAGGCTTTTCAGCAGCGTATAAATTCCTAAATGCAAGCATGAAAAGAGGTGGCTGTGATGTCTGAGTTTGATGGAGTCGGTTTTGCCGAAATGCTAATTGTACTTATTCTTGTTGTTTTACTAGCCTTTGGTTCTACAGATATCGATACACTTAGCGGTACACCTACTAAAGTCTAACTTGCTTGTTCTTGATGTGTAATCAAACAACAGCGATTTCGTGACGTGTCAACATAGCGACTACTCAAGTTAAGCTCTTGATTTCAGAACGCCAGTCCATAAATAATGGGCTGGCGTTTGTGGTTGTACTACAGAAATAAAGGCGAGAATGCAAACCATGCCAAAATCAGTGTCAGGATTACGCAGACATTTTCTACAGCTGCTCCATGTTTGGTTCCCGTACTCATCAGATTTGCCCGTATACGCAGTTTTAATGGCGGCAATGGACGAATCCCCCGATTCGTCAAGGAATCGGCAAGCAGATGAAGAGCATAAGCGGAACCTCCAGCGACCCAAATTTCTGGGCCTTGCTGCTGCGTTGTACTGTACAGTAACCCCGCCCAAACAGCTGTTCCATACAAGGTATGGGTTAAGCCCCTGTGTGTAAGTGTTGTGCACAGCATAAGCAGGCTGCCTGCAATCAGATTCCACGGAGCAAAAGCATGACCATAAAAGACCAAGCCCAGTCCAATGGCAAACATCAATACTTTACGCAGTGATCGCGAAGGCAGGAACGACACAAGCCCAATGAATACAGCAAGTAGCAGATTCCACGGTTTGGCCGGAACGTAAAAATACACAAACACAGCCGCAGGCAAAAGAATCGTCTGCAACAGTCGAATCAAACTGCTCGGCAATGCTTTCGATACCAGCAATGAATTAGGCTCATCAATATCTGGCAACAACGATCCTATTAGTGCAACGGTTACAGCCGGAGCAGTAACCTGCATTCCAAGGAGTTGCAACACTGAAAGTGAAACGCCTGTACCGATAATCAGGTGGGATCTTCCCATCATGATGCAAAAACGTCCTTTCGAGAAAATAGGGAACGTAACCGACCCCACTATGATCATACCTCGAACCAAAAATAAGAACAATAGTTCGTATTTCTCATTTCTAAAAATATTTTTGTTTTCGTGACGGTCATCACACTTATTTTAATATGAATGATCTATCGTAATTAGTGAAATAAATCACATTATGATTGAGTCAGTCGATGTATAATTCAAATATAAGCCATTAAAAATGTTGGTAAATGTACAGGTTTATCCAAGGGAGGGCTACACACATGAACGGAAATAAAGAAAAATTAGTCGTCATCGGTAATGGTATGGCCGGAATCAGCACGGTGGAACAAATTCTAAAATTAACTTCACGCTTTGATATTACGGTTTTTGGTACAGAACCTTATCCTAACTACAATCGTATTATGTTGTCCTACGTACTTGAAGGTAGTAAAACGCTGGATGACATTGTCCTTAATGATCTCCACTGGTACGAGGACTACGGCATTACGCTTCACACAGGAACCACGGTTGCCCGCATTGATGCCGAGACTCGTGAAGTAGTAACCGAAGATGGACACCGTGCTCCGTATGACAAAATTATCATTGCAACAGGGTCGAATTCTTTCATCCTCCCTGTACCCGGACATGACAAGCAGGGTGTCGTTGGTTTCCGCGATATCGCCGATTGCAATATCATGCTGGAAGCTGCAAAAGCATACAAAAAAGCAGCTGTCATCGGGGGCGGACTGCTAGGCCTGGAAGCTGCCAAAGGACTTGTGCAACTCGGTATGGACGTTACTGTTGTGCATCTTATGGATGATCTGATGGAACGCCAGCTCGATCCTCAGGCTTCTGCCATGTTGAAAGCTGAACTGGAACGTCAGGGAATCAAGTTCAAAATGGGCGCCCAAACTTCCGAACTACTGGGTGGTGAACGGGTTGAAGGTATACGTTTTGCCGACGAATCTGTGCTGAATGTTGATTTTGTGGTCATGGCGGTTGGTATTAAACCGAATATAGCGGTAGCTCGGGAGAGTGGGATCGAAGTCAACCGAGGTATCATTGTGGATGACTACATGCAGACTTCACTGAAAGACGTTTACTCTGTCGGAGAATGTAATGAACATCGCGGTGTGTGTTACGGACTTGTGGCGCCACTGTTTGAACAAGGAATGATTCTTGCGAAACATATTTGCGGAGTCGAAACAGCTCCGTATGAAGGCTCGGTTGTATCCACCAAATTGAAAATTTCGGGTGTAGACGTCTTCTCTACTGGCGAATTCATTGATAGCCCGGAACATAACGTAATTTCGCAAAAAGACGACTGGAAACGAACGTACAAAAAAATCCTGCTTCGTGACAACAAAATGGTAGGTGCTGTACTCTTTGGTGACATTACGGATTCCACTGAACTGCAGAAACTGATCAAAAACCAGACTGAAATGACAGATGAATTGTACAGTTCCCTTATGGGTACAGGTTGCGGCGGTCATAAAAAAACAACGTCTGTTGAAACGATGCCGGTGGATGAAATCGTATGTGGATGTAACGGCGTAACCAAAGGCGCCATCGTGGATGTCATTACCAACCAGGGTCTAACTACAGTTGACGAGATTAAAGCCTGCACAGGTGCAACCCGCTCTTGCGGAGGATGCAAACCAGTGGTTGAACAGATTTTACAATACGTGCTTGGAGATAATTTCACTGCCGGTGGCAAACAGGGAATCTGCAGCTGTACAACTCTCGGACGGGATGAGATTGTAGCTGAAATCCGGGAAAAAGGCTTGCAAACGAGCAAGGAAGTCATGAATGTACTTGGCTGGAGCCAGCCTGAGGGTTGCTCGAAATGTCGTCCGGCCATCAACTACTATCTGGGCATGATCTATCCGGACACACACGAGGATGAAAAAGAATCCCGGTTTGTTAACGAACGTATGAACGCCAACATTCAAAAAGACGGAACATACACCGTTGTACCTCGGATGTACGGCGGGGTAACGACACCAGCCGATCTGAAAAAGATCGCTGACGTTTCGGTTAAATATGATATCAAAGCGGTTAAAGTGACAGGCGGTCAGCGTCTTGATCTCATCGGCGTCAAAAAAGAAGATTTGACTAAAGTATGGGCTGAGCTGGATATGCCTTCGGGTTACGCTTACGCGAAATCGCTTCGTACGGTTAAAACATGTGTTGGCTCCCAATTCTGCCGCTTCGGTACACAGGATTCGATGGCCATGGGTGCGAGAATCGAACGTAAATTTGAACGTCTCGATCTGCCAGCCAAATTCAAATATGCCGTGAACGGCTGTCCTCGGAACTGTGCAGAAGCATGCACGAAGGATATCGGGATCGTCGGCAATGACGGCGGCTGGGAAATCTTCATCGGTGGTAACGGCGGAATCAAAGCAAGGCTTGCTGACTCGCTGTGCAAAGTCAAAACCGATGATGAACTGATCGAATTGTGCGGAGCTATCATGCAGTACTACCGCGAGACAGGTAACTATTTGGAGCGTACTTCCGAATGGGTAGAACGTATGGGTCTGGAGCACATCCGCTCGGTTGTTGTGGATAACGTTGAGGAACGTAAAGCGTTGATGGAACGGATCGAGTTTGCCCTTGCACAGGTGGAAGAACCATGGCAAAAAGCGATTCGTGATGAAGAAGGCCAAAGCAAAATGTTCCATAGCATTGAAGTTACGGCTCGCCCGTAAACCAAAGTAGATTATATGAGATTCAAGTAGAGAAACAAATTGATACAAAAGGAGTGGTTTACGATGACAACCAAACAAACAGGCACGTATTTCCCGGCTGGAGCTATAGATGAATTCCTGCCACGCATTGGCAGAGTTGTCGAGATCGAAGATCTGCAGCTTGCGGTATTCCGTGCTTCGGATGGCACCATCTTTGCTGCTGACAACCATAACCCCCACCCTAAGGGTGGGCCGCTGGCGGAAGGCATTGTCTCTGGACACTATCTCTATGATCCGCTGTACGACTGGAAAATTGATTTGACAACAGGTCAGGTGCAAGCACCAGACAACGGTCAAGTTCAGATGTATCCGGTCAAGGTAGAGAATGACCAGGTCTGGATTGCTGTATAACCTCTGCTCTACCGTAACAATGGGGATTGCGATTGATGTTGACTAATGGGGGAAACCGTGATGTATACACCAAGTGTTGAAGGAATTATTGAAGCTGCCGTCAAAAAGAGAGATCAGATGAATGCAAGTTTGCCACGTTACATGGTCGCTGCCTTAATGGCAGGCGCATATGTGGGGCTCGGCATTATCCTGATTTTTAGTATCGGGGCTCCGCTGCTTGCCGCACACTCACCACTGCAAACGATGCTGATGGGCATGTCCTTCGGACTCGCCCTGACGCTGGTGATCTTTGCCGGGTCAGAACTGTTCACAGGGAACAACATGTTTTTTACGATGAGCACACTCGCCGGACGAACCACAGTGAATGATACGCTAAAAAACTGGGGACTTGTTTTTCTCGGCAACTTGATCGGTGCCGTCCTGCTCAGCCTGCTGATTGTAGGGAGCGGTCTGTTCAAAGCAGCCACCCCGGAGCATCTTCTGTTCGTTGTTTCTGCCAAAAAAATGAGTGCTCCAGTAACTGAGCTTTTCTTCCGCGGCATTCTCTGTAACTGGCTCGTATGTCTAGCCATCTGGATGTCTGCCCGCTCCAAAGAAGATATCGCCAAACTGGTTCTCATCTGGTGGTGTCTGTATGCCTTTATCGCAAGCGGTTATGAGCACAGTGTAGCCAACATGACCCTCCTGTCCCTGGCGTGGCTGTTGCCTAACCACCCGGATACGATCTCGCTGGCTGGTTGGTTCCACAATATGATTCCGGTCACACTTGGTAACATCATCGGCGGCGCCTTGTTTGTTGGTATGGCCTACTGGTACACTTCACCGGTACGCAAAAAAGCATAATACACCTCCTGCAGATTATGTTCCTGATAGTACTACTATCAATAGTTTCATGAATACAAGATATCCTTCCTTTCACATATACTCAAAGCCATGTGAGATACTGAATCTGATTCAGCATCCCACATGGCTTTTTGATCTTCCTTTTACAAATTTACATAGGGTGTAAAGATCGTTAATCTTCGGTTAACATAACCACAGTATAGTCGGTGTATCGACCACCCAAACTAGCAAAGGATGATCACATTTATGGGAATCCATACGTACTTCCGATCACTGAACGATCTTGAACGTATCATTCGTACCCCTGGCAAATTCAAATTCGAAGAACATTGTGTATCCGCTCACTCCTGGAAAGTCGTACAATACGCCAAAACACTCGCCGATATCGAAGAACAGCAAGGTGTAAGTATCGATTGGAAGAAGCTATACGAGATCACCAGTAGCCATGATTATGGCGAAATTTTCATTGGTGATATCAAAACACCGGTCAAACACTACTCGCTGGAGCTTCGTTCCATGTTGCAACAGGTGGAAGAAGGCATGGTATCCCATTTTATTAATGAGAATATCCCACCTGAGTTTCAAGATATTTTCCGCAGACAACTGCGCGAAGGTAAAGACAACTCCGTTGAAGGGCTTATCCTTGAAGTAGCTGATAAAATGGATCAAGTATATGAAGCATTTGCAGAGCTACAACGCGGCAATACGGAAAAAGAATTCATTGTCATGTACCGCTACGCATTGATCAAGATCAAAAATATCGACCTCCACTGTGTTCGTTATTTCCTGAATCACATCCTGCCCGATATTATCGAAGAAGGTAACCGCTCCCCGTTTGATATCCGCAAAATTACGGAAGAAGCATTATCCCAATAATCAGCTCAGCCCATCCGGATTGCCTTGATCCATGGACAGAGCTTTTTTTTGTACCTGCCACTGTTGCCGATACTCGCTCGGATACAGGCCCGTTTTGTTTTTGAAAATCCTGCTAAAATAATGTGAATCCGCATACCCTACCGCTCCGCCAATGGTCTTGATATCCAAATGCTCATACGCTGCAAGCAGACGTTTTGCCTCGTTTAGTCTCAGACCCGTCAGGTATTTCAATGGTGTCTCCCCTGTTACCTTTTTAAAACATTTCCCCAGATAGTCTACGCTGAAATGCATCTGTGCTGCCATATCCTGCAATGTAATCTCATGCATGTAGTTTTGTTTGAGATAGAGCTTAACTGACGCTGCAATATCTTCCGTTTTCACCTGATCCTCCAGCACGACACTTACATGTGACAGTGAATCCACAGCGCTTCCCAGCTTCAGCTCCATCGCATCCAGCAGCGCACGAAGCTGTTCTTCCGACAACGGTTTAAGTAAATAATCTTCGACTTTATAATGGATCGCCTGCCGTGCATATTCGAACTCATGATACCCGCTAAGGATAACAATTTTAACATGCGGGTAAGCAAAATAAAGATATTTTGCTAGTTCAAGCCCGTTCATCACGGGCATCTGAATGTCGGTAATGACCAGATCAGGTACACTCTGTTCGATAAGTTGCAACGCCTCCTGACCATTTCTCGCCTCCCCGATGACTTCAAACCGTGTATTCAGCTCTTTGAACTTTCGTGACACATTACGACGAATTAAAGCCTCATCCTCTACAATTATGGTTCTGTATTTCATCATCATATTCATACGTTCGACCCTACTCCTTTCGAATGGAACCTCTTATACGAATGCTGACACCGCCGGTAGATTTATTTTCGATACACATCCTGGCTGCCGGACCATACCATAACTTCAAGCGAGCCCAGATATTTTTGAGCCCCATCCCGTTAATCTCAAGCTGAGGCATTTGATCCCATTCCTGAGATTCATCGATATAATGCACAAGTTGTGCGAGCGTTTCAGGCTCCATGCCTGGGCCATTATCTTCAACGTGAATCTGCCAGCTCTCCTGATCGATATGCAATTCACCTGTGATATGCAATTTCCATGGCAGTGTATCACTCAAACCGTATTTCATCGTATTTTCGAGCAAAGGCTGAATGATCAGCATCGGAACCCGGATATTTTTCATCTCATCAGGGATCGAGAAATCGTAGTGCAAATCATCCTCAAAGCGAATTTTCATACATTCAAGATACCGTTCACAATACTCAAGTTCGTGAGATAACGGGACGCCGTTTTTGCCAGAAGTAGAGATATAACGAAGCATAGAAGCGATATGATCGCAGAACACCACGATCTGTTTATTCATGCCCTCCTCCGCCATGATGCTTATATTGGTAATGTTGTTGTATAGAAAATGCGGGTTCATCTGTGACTGCAATGCCAGCAACCTCGCCTCTGTTTCCCGGGATTTGATGGCCATCTGGTCCTGAAAAGACTGCACAAGCTGCTGATTCAACCGGATGAAGGTATCATTCAGCTCTGCCAATTCCCGGATGGACGCAGGATGGTCCAGCTTGAATAACAACTGACCAGCCTCCTGACCTGACATCAGGTCGTTTTCACCTGTTTTCTGGATAATGCGCTGCAACCGATGAAGCGGCAAAGTAACCCTTTTCGAGATCAGATACGAAAACATCAAAATAATCAACAGGGTAGCTAGCGTAGCACCTGCAAAGAACAATGCCATCCGGTTCAGATTGGCGAAAAGGGACTGCTTGGACTGCATGACAACAACAGTCCATCCGGTTTCCTGCGATGTCATATACGTCATCATCTGCCTTGACCCCGTAGGCGAATGGGTGACTTCCTGCATTGTTTCAGGCGGAGATGTACGATGTTGAATCAGTTTCATATCTTCCGAATAGCCAGCTGAAGCTGAAGAGGAATCAGCATCTAACGTGGCTGAAGGAAGCGGGTACAACAAGGTATCCTGCTCATCCAGCACATAAACTCGAAGTTCCTTATTACCTGCTTGCAGTTCGTGCAAATACTGGAATAGGTCTTCGGCAAGCTGCAAAATTTCAACGACACCCTGACTGACGTAATTGCCATCCTTGTAAACCCGTGTAAGCGAGATATAAGGTTGATCCGTTCTCCCTTCCCCGGTGGGCATGGGCAATGCACCACCTTGTAACAGACGAATGACACGCCAGCCGCTCCGTTCCCAGGTTTCCTTATACCAGGGGCGCTGCTTCAGATCTACCGGAAGCTGTCCGTTGAATACTCCCGCCCCCAGCATCTTTCCATTCACATCGTAAATGTTAGCCTGTTTGGCCGTATTGGAGCTGCTAATAATCGCCATAATGACATCAATGAGTGTAGTCGTGTCCTTATACAGCGAGGGGTCACTTGTCATCGTTCGTTCAACCCCCTCTGCCGGAGCCAAGTAATGACTGAAATGCTCCTTGACCAGATTGGAATATACGATGTTCATGGAGAAATTGTTCATTTTCACAACTTCCTGATCCAGATGACTAACAATGGACAACCCCAATTGTTTTTGCTGCTCTTCACTTCGATGACGAATATCACTGGTGAGATACACATATAACAGGCCAGCCACAATAAGGGAAAACGTAATAAATACCGCTGAATAATACGCAAACAAACTCTGTTGTAATGTTCTGAATCGATACCGCAATTCCATACCCCCGTCTTCATTATCAATATCTGCGTATCTTCGATGACTTCGAAAATGTCCACCTCGAAGAACGCTTTTGTCTATTGAGCCTACTCGTTATTCAAAGTAAAGTTATCCACATAAGAATACGCTTACATAAAGCGTTTGGGCAAGTGCATAAATGATTGAATTTTAGGGAGGTTCAAAATGAGAAAACGATTTCTTTTTTCAATGACAAGTATGCTGCTTCTCTCTGTCCTGCTGCTTGCTGGCTGCAACTCGAACAAAAACGCGGAAGGCACAGGCAAGGTCACACTGACCTTCGGCACAAGCCAATCCGGTATTCCACGAACGGGGATTATGCAGACGATGGCGAAGGAATACGAGCAGGAAACCGGGGTCAAAATTGATTTTCAGGTGGTTCCTGACGCGCAGTGGCGTGATCTGATCAAGGTAAAACTGGCTTCCGGTGAGGCTCCTGATATTTTTAATGTAGATGTAGACCCGCTGAGTATGCCAGCCAATGTCAGACCAGAAGAAAATGCAATTGATCTGACCAATGAGGAGTTTACGGGACGGATGTCAGAAGAGATCTTGCCTACCGTCAGTCATAATGACAAGGTATATGGGGTTTCTTTTGCCCCTACGAAAATCTGGTATGTGTACTATAACAAACGTATCTTTGCTGACCTAGGTATTGAGCCTCCTACGACCTATGCTGAATTCAAAGCGATTAGCCAGAAAATTAAGGATAAAGATATTATTCCATTCTATCAAGCTCCAGCAAGCGGTTGGTATCAGGTGCTGCCGTTGTTCGAGACCGGGCCAAACTATGAGCAGAAGGCCGCAGGAACCTATGAAAAGCTGAACAATAATGAGATGAAGATCGCAGACTTGACCCAATTGAAGACCGTTATCGAGCAATTGAAAGAATTTGCTGATCTTGGCTATTTCGGCAAAGACTTCTTATCCAATACAGTAGAAGCGGGCATTGAAGCATTTGGACAGGAAAAAGCTGCAATGCTGCTGCGTGTTCCAGGCACGGAAAAAGAAGTCTCTGAAGCCTATCCGGCGATGAAAGATAATATGGGATTCTTCGTGATGCCTTGGGGAGACAATCAGACGATTGGTGTGAACCCCGGCGGTTCAGCGGCCATGTTTGGGAACAAAAACAGCAAACATCCCGAAGAAGTGTTGAAGTTTTTCCGCTGGATTACCGAGCATGATCATCTGCAACAGGTGTTTGATGGAGGCGAAGGAAATCTGACGATCTGCTGGCCCGAGATCGAACCGAAGCTGACACAGGACTACATTGATTATGAGAAAAATCATGAGAAGGGCACCGTCATGCAGGCTGCCGTAAAATATATCGATCCACAGTGGATGGATATCGGTAAAGACTTGTCAGGCATGTTTGCGGGAGCGATGACCCCTGATCAGATTCTGCAAAATATTGATAAACGCCGCGCCGAACAAGCCAAAGTGCTGAAGGATGAGAAGTGGCAGTAACAGCCGAAGGTTATTTCGGAAACAAATGCACAACTGGAATGGAGTTACTCCATTGGTCAAACGCTGGGGTGCTTCTTCCCGTTTGGCAGGAAGGATTGGTGTT
Organism: Paenibacillus sp. NN59; assembly: GCF_057597225.1. NCBI lineage: Bacteria > Bacillati > Bacillota > Bacilli > Caryophanales > Paenibacillaceae > Paenibacillus > Paenibacillus sp. NN59. Next base: position 4,659,331 of record NZ_CP199678.1, read on the forward strand.
ACGGGTTATGAATACGAACAAAATCTACCCTTGGTATTTCTCATCCGGAGCGATTTTACTATATGTGTTGTTCATCGTTGCTCCTGCCCTGCTGGGTACCTATTATTCTTTCACCGATTGGAACAGCTACAGTTCGGAGAAAAACTTTATTGGTTTGGAGCATTTCCGCACGATTCTGGCAGGTGATCCGACCTATCTGCTTTTCATTAAAAATACAGTGCTGTTTACGGTGGTTACCTCCTTCGCCAAAACCGTTCTGGGCTTGTTCCTTGCCCTGCTGCTGGTCAGCGGTGTAAAAGCTGCCAATTGGCATCGGATGATTATCTTTTCGCCCCAAGTCCTCTCCTTCCTGATTGTAGGTCTGGTGTTCAAAAGCCTGCTTGATCCGAACAACGGGTTCGTTAATGTTACACTGCGTTCCATCGGTTTGGATGCACTCGCCCAGAACTGGCTGGGCTCTCTCACTTGGGCGATGCCATCGATTATGGCTGTCGATACGTGGAAAGGCATGGGGTATATCATGGTGCTTTTTATCGCGGGACTGCTCGCCATTCCACGGGATTATTATGAAGCTGCATCCATCGATGGTGCGGGCTTTATTCAAAAGCTGTTCCGTATTACCATACCTATGCTGCTGCCTACCATCACCATTGCCACCGTGCTCAATATTACGTATGGCCTGCGTGTCTTTGATGCGGTATACGTTCTGACAAACGGGGGCCCGGGCAATGCTACGGATGTGATCAATACGGCCGTTTATTCATCTTTTGCCAAAGGATACTGGGGGCTCGGGAGCGCGCTATCTACCATTCTCTTTGTCATCATGGCGATCATCTCTTTCTTCATCATTCGTTTGATGAATCGAAAGGTGGAATACTGATATGCGGTTTCGAAAAAAGATTATCTCTCTGACGTTAAATGTACTCGCTTGGCTATTAAGTCTGGTTGTACTGATTCCATTTGCCGTTATCCTATTGAATTCATTCAAGTCAGACGCCGAAGCCAAGGTACTGAGGCTTACGCTTCCCGAGAAATTTATGTTTGAAAATTATAAAATCGTCTATGAGCAAGGACACTTGGGAGGTTCCTTTTTTAACAGTCTGCTGCACTCGGGCGTGTCATCTCTGCTGCTGGTGTTTGTCGTGGCATTCTCTGCGTTCACGTTATCCCGCAATCATTCGAAACTGAGCAAGTTTTTATACTTTTTTCTGATTCTGGGCATCACACTGCCACTAAACTATATTCCGCTCATGGAAGTGATGAAATCACTCGGGATGATCAACTCCCACGCAGGCATGATTCTGCTCTATACCGCCATGGGCATTCCCATCTCCCTGTTCATCACGTATGCGTTTGTGGGCAACATTCCGAAAGAGCTGGATGAAGCTGCAATTATGGATGGTTGCAATGGAATCAAGCTGTTTCTTCGAATCATTGTACCTTTGTTAACCTCGGTGCTGGTTACCGTATTTGTTCTGAATTTTCTGAGTGTCTGGAATGAGTTCACTGCGCCGCTCTATATGCTGAACACCGTAGAGATGTGGCCAATGACGCTGGCGGTTTACAATTTTTTCGGACAATTCAGCGCCAAATGGAATCTAGTCAGCGCCGATATCGTACTCACCTCGCTGCCAGTTCTGATCGTATTCCTCATCGGGCAAAAGTATATTGTAGGAGGTCTGACTTCCGGTGCAGTGAAAGGTTAGACCGGATTGTAGCTTTTATATAAAAAAGCCCTCGTCTGAACCAACTGTACGCCGTTTAAGGTTAAGAACGGTATACACGGATCAGACGGAGGGCTATCTTGCTTCCTACAACACTATAAATGTATTAATCATGCGCAAGACCGCCCACATCGGGAGGTGAAGCGATATCACTGCTCTGCTCCAGTGATTTGATCATTTTCAAACGTGACGTGATAATCGCAATCAGAATAACGAACAGGCCCGCAATGATAAACAGCAACGCTATGCCTCTGCCAGGTCCGGTTCCAATGATCTGACCCACGGAGGATGCCAGCGCTCCCCCCTCCACTAGCAGTGGGTTAAACACATGGTCCGCCAGAAATCCAGCCAAACTGTACGCGATAATGAAACCAAGCTGGGACAGGATACCGATAATCCCCCACACTCTGCCTTGCTTTTCATTGGCAATATTGTTCCGCACCAACACATCTGCACTCATATTAACAAATGGTAGGGAGGACAGGAACAGAAAACCCGCAAAGATAATAAAGTAAATGTTCGTCGATACACCCAGTAAGGAGAACGCCAGACCACACATGACCAAACCTGCAACCAGCACACTCGCATATTTCTTCGTCATGGTGAAAATACCGATGCACAAGCTGCTGATCAGCATACCGATCGCACTAACGGACTGAAACGTTCCGAGTGTTTTGGCATCGGTGAATGAGAGCAACATTGGGCCAATGAGTGTTTCTAGGAACCCGAGATAGAAGGTAACCAGAGAAATGATAATAACGAGTAGCAACACACCTTTGTTTGTGACAACCTCTCTCCAGCCTTCCTGAATATCGGTCATCCAGTTGCGATCGTCCTTTTCCTCTCGCTCCACCTTCATGCTCTTGCGAATAACGAGTACGGCCAGAATGGCAACCAGGAACGTCGCAATGTTAATGATCATAATAACTTCAATCGTTGTCACGCTAAGCAGAATACCTGCGATAATCGGTGAAAACAAAAACTTGGAAGATTCAGCAAGTTGCACTAGGCCACTGCCCTTGGAGAACTGATCCTTATCCAGCAAGTCAGTTGCTGACGCTTTATATGCCGGACTTTGCAGCGCCGAGAACACCGAGCTGAACGCCACACCCACATAGATATGCCATAACTGGATATCACCCGTGAGCATGATCGACAGAATAAAGACCAGACCAGCCGCAGATCCAAGGTCACCAATAATCATCATCGTACGGCGGTCAAATCGGTCAGCCATCACCCCTCCGATCGGGCGAAGCAAGATGTTGGGCAAAAACGTAAATAGCGTAATCAGCGCAACGCTGGTTGCGGTATTTGTTTTTTCGAAGGCATATACCCCCAGAGAGAACGCTGTCAGTCCGATACCAATCATCGAGATCAATTGACCAAACCAGACAATCAGAAATTTACCAAATGATTTGTGAGCAGTTTGTTCCATGGTTACGACTCCTTTACTTGTTAAGCTTGATGTGGGAAATATAATTCCGTTACATAGGCAAAACTTCCATGTTCAGCACCCAGAACCCGTTCCATAATCTGACTGAAAGCTCTAACCTTCTTCTGAAACTCTTCTTCCTGCCAATGAAAAATGCCCTGATCCAGCAAAAACTGCGAGGAAACAAGTAAAAACTCAATGCTCTCCTGAGGAGCAGGGGTATGAAATACCCCCTCCTGAATGCCCTGTTCCACGACTTCTGCCAGAATGGGACTGAGACGGAGAACCGTTTCAACCAGACTTTTTTGATGCATTTCTACATTTTGCACGCTGTGCAGTTGCTCGATCACGCCAAGCTTGCGATCATCAGGCTGATTCTGGGTCATAATGATGCGGAAAATTTTATCATGCGCGCTGAGCTCGGGATCTGCCACGACACGCCTCGCCGCAGCTTCGCCGCTCATAATAAAACGCATAACGATGGCATGCATAACCTCCTCTTTGGACTGGAAGTAGTAATAGAATGTGCCTTTGGCAATATCACAAGCCTGAAGGATATCCATAATCGTTGCTTTGGTATACCCTTTGGTCACGAACAGAATTTCGGCTGCATCCAAAATTTCATTTCTGCGTTCCTCCGGATTTTTCATCAATCTCATATTCTGTCCTCCATTACCTCTCGACCGACTGTCGGTCTATTCTAGTCATGAAGCTCTAAGTTTAGAACCCCATTTCCGTCAACCATTGTCCTAACCGACTTTCTCTCGCCTTCAAATCCTGTTTGTCCCGGTCATACTTTCCGATGTTTTTGTCTGCAACCAGATTGCCGTCCATCATAAACAGTACTCGTTCCGAGCGGGCTGCAACTTTAACATCATGGGTCACGAGCAAAATCGTTGTTCCTGTGGCATTAATATCACCAAGAATGTCCATGATCTCATGTGTTGATTTTGAATTCAGCGCTCCAGTAGGTTCATCTCCGAACAAAATATCCGGATTGTTGATCAAAGCCCGGCATATCGCAATCCGTTGCAGTTGTCCCCCTGAAGCTTGGGTAATGTTATGCTCAGCCAGTTCGTCGATTCCCATTTTTTTCATTAATGACATTGCACGGTTATTAATCGTGTCCCGGTTGCTGTTTTTGGCCAGATAAGCAGAAAGGATGATGTTGTCGAGCAGATTTAAATTTTTGAGCAGATGAATGTTCTGGAAAATAAAACCCATTTTGGTCAAGCGTAGACTCGCCAAATCTTTCTCCGGGAAAGCCGATATTTGTTTACCGTTGAAAAACACACTGCCTGCACTGATCTGATCCATGCCACTGATGTTATAGAGCAGGGTCGATTTACCCGAACCGGACGGGCCCATAATGGAGACAAACTCTCCTTTTTTGAGTTGCAGATTAATATCTTTCAGAATGCGCTGTTCTTCATTCTCGCCAATCGCTACGGATTTATTCACATCTCTAGCTTCTAGTATTGTTGTCATCTTCGTTATGCCTCCCTATTCCACTATCATTTTCGAAATGCTAGTTTCCCGAATCGACTGAATGCTGATCCAGGCTGTAATAATGATCGTTCCTGCCAGCAGCAATGGACAGAGTACATACGCCTGCACCGGATCAATTACAAATACAATCTTTGAAGCACCAAAAGAGGACATAATGCCACTCACCAGCATTGGACCCAGTGTATTGGATAAGATTGTGCCTGCGGCTACACCTACAATGAGGATGACCAATGACATCACAACATACTTTAATTTGATCTTGGATAACGCAAAGCCGATGCTTCGCAATACAGCAATATCGTTGTTATCTTTGGCAACCATCATCTGCAGGAACAGTGAGGTAATCAAAATAGAAATGAATACTCCGATGGCCAGTGCAAGTGTTGTCACCAGCTTTAATTGCTGAATCGTACCACCAAGCGTTTGATTCAAGTATCCTTGAAGATCCGTTACACGCGCTGGCGAGAAATCTTTCTCGTATGTTGCAATTTTGGCAGCCATCACACCGCGGTCTTTCAGATCCAAGCTGACTACATACCAGAGCACACTATCTTTGTTGTATGGCAAAAGCGCCTTTGCTGTTTTTCCGCCATTCGTCACATCCTGATAAATGCCGCTGACCGTCATCACTTGGTCTTGACCGCCCACTTGCAAGGTCAGCTGATCCCCCGTTTTAAGTTTGAGATCATTGCTGTTTGCATCCGAGAGAGCAATCTCACGATCTGTTGCTGGGGCATTTCCACTTAGATAAGACAAAGGAAATATACTGAAGTCTCCGCTCTCCACGCTCAGATTATCGTAGCTACCTTCTGCATTACGAATCTTGAACTGGCTTGTTACGAGAGGTGAATATTTTTGAACATCCGCATCGTTTTCAATTTGATTCACCAGACGAGCATAACGCTGCTCTACATCATTCGTATGCTTAAGATCAATTCGAATATCACTTTGCCCTACACCCATATAAGATATGAAGCTTGGAGCCTGAAGTGTGTTCAAAAAGTTAAGCGGTACGATCATAATAAATGAGCTGACGATGAATACGAATAATAACAAACGGAACATTTTGACACGCTGCATCACGTCTTTTAACCCAAGGAAAACAGGTACGGAAGACCAGCGATTACGTGACAGGTTTAAACGATTGCGAACGATCTGTGTATCTCCCAAACTTCCAGTGCGAAGGGCCTCCACAGCAGAGATCGAACGAAAACGACGAAGCACAGCGCGGCAGAATAGCACAACCATGGTGAATATCAAACCTGCTGCGAGCAGAGGCACGGCGAAATGCAGTAATGTAGCCGGTGCTTTCCCCATATACAGCATAATATTAGATACAAAAAGCTGGTTCACTCCGAGGGAAGCGATGTAACCCAAGATGGAAGCCAAACCCGCCATAAACACATATTTGACCAAATAGAGCCGCTTGATATCTCTCTCTGAGATACCAATAGCTTTCATGACGCTGATCTCGCGGTAATCTTCCTCAATAGTGGCAAGCATGGTAAAACGAATACACAGCATCGCAATCAGAATCAGCACCAGGCTGACCAAAATAATAACGGCTGCAATAATTCCGTCTGTCATCCCATTGAGAATCTGGAACAAACCATAGGTCACCACCGGGCCAGCGTTAGGAAGCCCTGCATTTTGATAGGCTTGGGTGAACTCGCTTGTTTTGGAAGGATCATGCAGTCGGAACTCAATGAGATATTCCATCTCTCCGACCCCTTGCTTCAATTGCTCTATATCACTCGGGCTTACGATAAAACGCTTCGAGTGCACAACAGATGGATTCATCTGTGCATCACGCACAAAATCAACAATGGTGTATGAACGCTCAAAAGCCCCATTATTGATCCGAACCTGGTCACCGATATTTAATTTATTTTGCTGTAAATAATACACAGGTACAGCAATCTCGCCATCACGAACTTGGATAATCTCGCTATTCAGATTCAGTAAATAGTCGAATTGCTGATTTTGTGTAACAAAGTCAATATCCATGACGGTATTTTTCTCGGACTCTGCACCAAGATAAAGGTTGGCTCCATTGATGTTAACCATCTCGACAATCTGATGTTGCTCAACCATTGCATTTCCTTCAGCCCATGTGTTCACTTTGGCCTGATCCAGATCTCCAGAGTGCATTTGCACAAAATGAGGTGTCTTCGATTCAGAGAACAAATACTGAATGGAACTCGTCAGTTCCATGATCATTCGAGAACCGGAAGATACCAGCAAAGCAGCGAGCAGGACAAAAATAAACAGCGCAGCCGTAATTCCTTTTTTCCTCATTAAGTCGTTTCTCAGCATTCTCAGCAGCATAAACTAACATGGCTCCTCTCATCTATCTACTATGTTCAGTCGTTCTACTTCTGGAGTCATAAAGCTTGTCAGATAATGCGCCACTGTTGAAGGGTGGTGCATGATGAACATATGTGTCCCCTCTCGAATGGTCTGAAGCTTCATCGGTACATCAAAATATCGTTCCCATTTGAGCGCTGACTGAAGGGGAACGGCATTGTCCCGTTCTCCCCACAGAAACAGCACTGGCAGTGAAAGAGGCTGACATTCAAGTGTCGCTGCGGATTCCAGCATGCGAAAATCTGCCCGAATTACAGGCATGAAATACTGCAAAAGTTCTTTTTCGTGGATGAGCTCTTTCGGTAGACCGTCATAGGAAAAAAGGTGATCAATCAGATGCTCATCAGACATCTGATCATAACGGTTCAATCCACATTCAGCAGGCGTATTGCAGGCGGATAACACAAGACGCAATGTCTCAGCTACATCTGGAAGCTCCTGTTGTAACCGCTGAGCAACATAATAAGCTGTAATTCCGCCCAAGCTGTGCCCAAACAACGTTGCACCAGATTTAATTATAGGCAACAGTTCGTTCGTATAGAGCTCTACAAGTTGTTGCATATGTTCCAGAGGCTCTTCCGAATTCATCCCGTGACCGGGAGGTGTAAATGCCCATATTTCCGTATCCGGAAGGTGAGATATTAAAGGATAAAAACTCCGAGAGTGTCCACCCAGATAAGGAAAACAGATCACCTGCCTGTTCCCCCTGCCCTTCTGCAGTCGTTCAAGATAAGTCTGTGCCATCACTCCATCACCACCGTTAATTGCTTTATTTCGCGTCTAGAACATATGCAGGAAATGTCTGGAGCGTTGTGTCAACTTTTTTGCGTTTAAAGACGATATGAATGATAATTGCCGAGGTTACGAAAAAGAAAAATTGCATGATCTGTACTTGCGGATTGAAGTAATACAGATCGATCTGACTTCCTGTAGCAACAAGCCAGAAAGCCAAAAGGTAAAATAACAGCGTACCTCTGGTAGCATTGAAGATGTAGCTCTGAAATACGATAAACGCCATAAGCTGCACCACGTAGTATATGTATGTGGTTGAGGTGCCAAAAGATGAAATCAGATAACCCGGAAGCACCCATAGTCCAAACAGGAATCCTGTAATCAGACCACTTGTTACATTGTTTTTCAACTTGCCTTGCAAGAAGGGAAGTAAGAATCCAATCCAGCCAAATAAACCGCCGATGAGCCCCGTCTCCTTGAACAAGTTCAAAATGCCAAGCCAGATCATTTCCGGTACACTATATGTCAGATCGGGGACCGGTATGCCGAATAGCAGGGAGCCAAAATGCATCGATGAAGCAAATACGATGGAAATACCGATAATTACAGGAATCCAGAACAGATCTTTTTTTCGCGGAACCAGCTTCAAGAACATGCCTTTCAGCGCGTCTTTGCCACCCATTAAATAACATGTAATCAATCCGGCAATGGAAGGAGAGTACAGAGCAACGATAGCTAACGGATGCATCAGATGCAGTTCACCAGTGATTGGTACAATAAAATCAGGAAAGAACATGAACAAGCTGGCAATACCATAACAAGTACCGAAGGACATCGCCAGAAACAGGTACATATACTTATTGGAAGGACTGGCTGCCGGGCTAGACACTGGACGAACAGATGACTGATTGGCTGTTATCATCGTGCCACCTCCTTGGCAGCAAGCTTTCTCTCAATGAGATCATGCAAACGGTTAATGGTACTGAAATTGGCCAAGTCCAGATCATCATTTCCGATCTCAATCTGGAATCTGCGCTCTACAAAATCCACTAAACGCATCGCAAAGAGTGAGTTGACAAATCTCATTTCAAAATAGTTGTCGTTGTCGCTAATTTGAGCGTCCTCATGTTCCATGGTAAGATTGTTTCCAATAAACTCTCGAATTTCCTGACGATAATCCACTGCTCTTCCCCCTTGTTATTGATGTTGTCTTTCAGGCACACAAACTTCAATATAGTCCGGAAACTCCACAACCTGCTTCAGATCATGCGAAAAGACGATCTTTCCGTCAGGATCTGCAGACAGCTGTGTAAAACCAGCAAAACGATAGCTGATATTCATCATCCGGTTTCTCCCGGTTTCTCTGAAATCAGCAAGCATCTGCTTACCCTGTTGCCTCGCTTCACGCATAATATAAGTGAGCAATACACTTCCTGCCCCCCTTGACATGACGCGGCATGACATCAGCAACATGTTCAGTCTCCATATATCCGGCTGCTTATGAATAAGCGCGAGCCCGATCTTTCCATATGTTCCGTACTTGTCTTCAAGTTCACACACCAATAGCAAGTAATCCTGTGAAGTCATCAACTGATGTAGTTCCTCATAACTGTAAGTGATCCCTGTAGCATTCAACTGATTGGTACGAACCGTGAGTTCTTCCGCTCGCTGAAGATCATCCTCTGTCGCTTCATAGATCGTAAACTTCATACCAAGTGAAGCCAGAAACTTCTCCGAAGGACCTTCATACTGTTCTTCCGCCTGCTTTCGAAGTGTATCTGCCTGATACATCTGTCTTCTGCGGGAAGAGTCTGCTGTAATAAAGCGAGGCATCAGTCTCGGATCATTCAGCATCGTCTCATAGTGATCTGCATGAAGAACCTGAACATCCGCATGTACACTTTTCACTTCCTCCAGTTCAAAAGGCTGGTCGTCCACAAACAAGATGGCATCCATTCCGATATTGATGTTCTGCTGAATACGCTGAATGGATATGGACTTCGCATCCCAATGAATCTCGGGGTATAAAAAATACTCGGCAATGCCCAATTCGGTAAGTTTGGCCCAAGCCAGCTCTGCGTCATTTTTACTGGCAATGGAGTGCAGTATTCCGCGGCGGTCTAATTGTTCAATCACCTCCTTTATGCGCGCCCTTAGCTTCACATCTCCGGATTCAAGTAAGACTCCATCCCAGATCGTGTGATCCAGATCCCATACGACACATTTGATATCCTTCAACCTCTCCATGGTCATGCCTCCCTTTCGTTAATAGGCATAGAACCCTTGCCCCGTCTTGCGTCCCCAGTGTCCAGCATCCACCATTTTCTGCAATAGCGGACAACAGCGGAATTTGGGGTCCTGATAACTGTCGTACAGCACTTTAAGCGAATGCACAACGGTATCGAGACCGATCAGATCTGCTGTTTCCAGCGGGCCCATCTGATAACTAAACCCCTTTTTCATAATGGCATCGACCTGCTCAGCTGTAGCGATACCATCCTGCACAATAAAGGCTGCTTCATTCATTAACAAATGCGAGAGTCGGTTCGATACAAAACCCGGCAGATCCTCGATGACGACCGGATTTTTGCCGAGAGACTCCAGAAACGCTACCATCTCTTGCTCTGTCTCAGGTGTTGTATGATGCCCTTTGATCACCTCCACCATCGATTTAACCGGAACCGGATTCATCAGATGTACACCTATGGCGCGTCTTGGATCAGGTAAAAAGGAGGCCAGCTTGGTTACTGAAATACAGCTTGTATTCAACGCGTAAAGAGCATCTGGACGGGCCTTTTGACTCAAACGCGCATAAACTTCCTTTTTGGACTCTATATTTTCGGTCACATTTTCAATAATGACGTTAGCCTCTTCCACACCTTCGTCCTGTATTTGGAACGAAATTCGATCCATGATGATATCGAGCGGGACCTCACCGTATCCTTGTTTCAAGAAACAGGCTGAACGGTATTCACGACGTATGACATCAGGTGCCTGAAGGATCACGGACTCTGAATGATCCTGCAAAATGACCCGATACCCCGCTCTGGCAACATCCAGTGCTGTAGCACATCCCATAACGCCTGCGCCAATGATTGCAATGAGCTGATTATGCATACCTAACCTCACTTCCTATTGATCTGGCGGTATTAGACAAGTTCATCGTAGAGCTCTTTCATCTCCGCAATCGCCGCAGGGACACGCTCGCTGAACCAGGCCACATCTTTCATGTCCAGCATAATGTTCGGATACATGCGAGAGAGTGTCGATACAAGAATACCGTGTTCCGCGAGCTTGCCATTCAACAAAATATCAAAGGACATCAATTCAAATGTATAATCGGCCGTACTGCTAAGTTCTTCGGTGCAACAATGATAGGAAGCGCATCCCGCTGGGCCTTGAACAACAAGGGGGAGCCCCACCTTCGCTGCTTCCCTTGTGAGAATGTCATGAATCATCTCGGCGTGAAGATTCATACGATTCATGGCTTCTCCTCCATTGCGGCCCAACATTTCGAGCGTTGCTTTCACCGCGGCTGTACCTAACGGATAACCGTTAAACGTTCCCGCATGAATTACTTTTTTGTCCACCAGCAGCTTCATGATATCGGCTCGGCCAACTAGAGCAGACACGGGAACACCGCCGCCAGCAATCGCTTTTCCCAGCGTAGTCAGGTCGGGCGTAACACCAAACATCTCCTGAGCCCCGCCAAGTCCCATACGAAACCCTGTAATGATCTCATCAAAAATAAGTACAACCTGATGATGATCACATAGTTGTCTCACTCTTTGCAGATAACCTGGAGCTGGCATGACTCCGCCTCCGTTAACACAAACCGGCTCCATGATTACTGCTGCAATGTCATCACCATGTTCAACAAACAATTCTTCCAAACGGGCAGCATCGTTCCAAGGTAGCAGATAGGATTGGGATTCCATGACATCCCTCGCCCTTCCCTGTGTTCCCTTCATGTCACCAGGATAGTCCGAAGGTACAGGCAAACCTGTTCTGGGCGTTTTACCGCCCATAATGTTATCTGAATTGCCATGATAATGACCTTCAAAACGAACAAAGCGATTTTTGCCTGTCCAGGCGCGGGCAAGGCGCAGTGCATTTTGCACAATTTCTGTACCCGATAACCCAAACCGAATCATCTCAGCCGAAGGTACATATTGGTGGATTAACTCCAATGCCTCAGCGTCCAGATCACAATGGCTTACCGACAGAACACGATCAATCGTATCCTTCAGGCATTCGTTATATTCCTCGTTACCGTGCCCTACAATAAGTGCACCAAAGCGGGCATAGAGATCCAGATACTCACGGCCGTTCATATCGGTTACCCTGCTTCGGGATGCATGGGCAAAGTGTAGCGGTGTCTCCTCCCAGGGAAGATGGAAATTATAGTGCACACCGCCAGGAAGGTGTTGTTTCACTCGCTGGTTATACGCCATCATATTTGTAGTAATCATCGCGCTTCTCCTCCCCGGTATGTTTGAATCCCTGCCGCATACATTGCCAGGAGCTTCGACTGATCCTGCGAATCATCCAACGAATAGGCAGTGATTGAAGTGTCGTACTCGGCAATCATATTTCTCACACTCTGGCCTGGCCCGACATCCATCCAAATGCTCGCACCCAACCGCCGAATTTGCGCTAAAGCCTGAATCCAGTGAATCGGCTGCAACAGCTGAGCTGTCAGTAACCTTGGGATATCCTCTGCTGCTTGGATGAACTCTCCATTCACTGTGGAACATATCGCAAATGCAGGCTCGGTAAAGGAAAGCTTAGATACCATTGCGTCCATCTCAGGCTGGATAAATTGCATCAGTTCGCTATGATATGGCGCATCTGCTTTCATAGGCATCATGCGGAAGGGAATGAATTCCCCTCCAGCTTGATCCACGAGATCATCCAGCAAACGCAAACCTCCCACCTCACCTGCAACAACGAATTGGTTAGGTGAGTTATACCCCGAGATAGTCACGTAATGAACCTCTCGAATATTGGCAACGATGTTTTCGAGTTCTGCTTGACTCATATCAACGACAATTCCTGCTCTGCCCTTCTGTTCCTGTATTGCACGATGCATCAATGCCCCCCGTGAAGCCGAAAAGCGGACTGCATCTGCAAACTTTAATGCACCAGCAGCCACCAAAGCAGAGATCTCACCCAGGCTGTGACCAATCGCATAATCTGGATTAATTCCAGTCCGGCGAACGAAGGAATCAAACAACGCATAACTTGCTGTAAGTACAGCGGGCTGAGCATATTCGGATTGTGTCAGTTGCTCCAGTGAGCCGGCCAGAATCAAATCTCTGAGATCAAACCCGATAACCTCACTCGCTTCGGCAAAAATCAACCGGACTTCCGTTTCTCTCTCTAAGAGATCACTGCACATCCCGATATATTGGCTACCTTGCCCTGGAAATAATGCGCAGATCGTCATAGCCCACCGCCACGCTTGTAATAGGTTTTCAGCCCATAGTGTGAGATCATCTCCTGCTGCATCTGGGAGGAGCCTTCAATAATCTCCAGGATTTTAGCCTCCTTGTACAGTCTGGATACCGGATACTCACTGCTAATTCCATTGGCTCCATGAACCTGGAGCGCATCATTTGCCACTTCTACTGCAATTTTGGATGTAAAATATTTAGCAATCGTTGTTTCCATGACAGCCTGCGGGTCCTTGGCTTCTCTAAGCTCGGCTGCCCGCAAACATAGCGCTCTTGCTGCATGGACTTTCGTTACTGCATCACCAATCATGCCGCGGATGAGCTGGAAATGACTGAGTTTTTGGTCAAATTGCTTTCGCTTGCGTGAATAGGTCACCATGGAGTCCAAAGCCTCCTGCGCTATAGCGAGTCCTGCCCAAGCGATGCTATATCTGCCCTGATCAAGCGCACCGCTTACGATGTACTCAAAGCCTTCGTGCATACGCCCAATCAGATGGCTTTTGGGCACACGAACTTCATGAAGATCAATTTCAGCGATTCCTGTCTCGCCACCAACCATTACACCCTCGATGGCTTGCGTCTGCACACCGTCAAACTGACGTTCAACCCAGAATGCTGTACTCCTCCCTTCTTGGGAGGCAACAATAATGAACACATCCGCTACGTCTCCAAAGGTAATCCACTTTTTCTTTCCATTAAGTACATAACAGTCCGCTTCTTCCCGCCAAGTTGTCTTTACGTTTTTGGCATCCGACCCGATCTCGGGCTCTGTCAGTCCAAACGCTCCGATCCATTCCCCACGGACCAACTTGGGTAGCCAGGACGACTTTTGATCTGGCGATCCGAAACGTACCAAAGTTTCGCTCACCAGTGAAGTATGTACCGTCAATAAGCTTCGAACCGCCGGAAGTGCTTTACCAAATACTTCCGTTAACAGTCCGTATGCTTTGGGACCAAGACCCATTCCCCCATACTCATGTGGAATAGATGCAGCTAAATACCCTCTTTCGGCCATAGCACGAATTAACGAGCGGGGGATAGACTGCTGCTCCTGAATTTGCCAGGCATAAGGACGAATCTCACGGGTAGCAAATAACTCGGCTTCATGGAGAATCTCTTGCTCCTGTTTCGAATCCAGTTCAATCATTCGACTGCCTCCCCTTGAAGAAGCGATTCATGAAGATATGAAGCGAATTCTGCAATCGTCTTGTATTCAAACAACGCAACAGGACTAATATCCACCTGCAGATGTTTACGTGTACGATTTATAATTTTGAGTGCCTGGACGGAAGAAACCCCTATTTTCAAGAAATTCGTTTCTTCATCAATCTCATCAGGTTCCTGTTTCAGTGCGGCAGCGATTTCCCCTTTAATAAACCCTTCAATCTCTTCTCTTGTCATATCAAGACCTCCGTTCCCTGATTCGCCCCTACCCAATGTACATGTGGCTCGAATGGATGCGCTGGTAAATGCACGATCTGGCCCGTTCCATCGGGATGCAACTGTTCCCAATCCAGTGAAGCACCACGCACGTAGAGCTGTCCCAGCAACAAGGCTAATTGTGTTTCCATAGTAAGCGTTGTCGCTCCGGACAAGTGGATATAACTCTCTTTGCCTGTACCTCCCGCAGGTTCGACCCCATCACAAGTAGCCAGCATTACAACAATATCTGCACTCGCCATCGGGCAGTTTGCATCCTGAATACTTCCGAATGTTATTTTGCTGCGATTCAGCGTGATTGTCGGCTTATCTGGAGCCTGGGTGGAATCCGCCTTATCGTTCAGCTTGAGCTGGGACAGCATTTGTTCTCCACCGTCAATGCCACGAACCTCCTGGATGGAAGGTACGATACGCATGAGGGATTCGAGTAGGTTCGCCCAATACTCCTGATCAGCCAATTCCAACTTATTTCCTCCAACAACGATGTTGACACGGGCGGCTCGGCTTCTCTTTTTGAAGCCAAATTGCAAGCTTTCCTGACTCCACTCCCCGGTCTCTTTTACTGCGACAGCGGCACGATAACGGTAATGCTTTCGATACCTGTTCCGTGTGAAGCACACGTCCGTTAGTCGGAGATCCGGATGTTCTTCCAGATACTTTTTCGTACTATCAATCAGCTTCTGCAACGCCTGCTCTGACTTGGCAGAGAAGGTTAACAATTGATCCCGTTCCGTGTCCTGTCTCCAAACTGCCCGTGCATTCCACTCCTCCAGCACAATATGAGCATTCGTGCCGCCAAGACCAAATGAACTAATACCAGCTTTACGCGTCTTCCCTTCGGTTACCGTCCAATCTTTATGCTCATTAACGATATAAAAAGGAGACTGATCCAGGCGAAGAGCTGGATTAGGGTTATTCATATGCAGACTTGGAGGAAGTTCCTTGTGCTGCATACTAAGCAAAACTTTGGCCAGACTAGCTCCACTGGATGCTGCGAATAAATGTCCTATATTGGTTTTGACGGAGCCTAGACCGATAGAGGTGCCTTCGCCGTATCCTTTCTCCTGAAACAGACGGAGTAACGCATTCACTTCAATGGGATCTCCAATTCTTGTTCCTGATCCATGCGCCTCGATATACGAGATTTCTTTTGGATTCAGATTGGCATCGTTATATGCAGCTCGTAGCACTTCATATTGCCCCTGAGGATTAGGTGCCATAATACCTAAAGAGTACCCATCGTTATTCACCGCTGTGCCACGGATCACGCCATAGATATGTTTATTCGCGCGAACTGCCTCTGTTAGCGGCTCCAGGTATACAACTACTGCACCCTCACCAATAACCGAACCATCAGCTCCCTGATCAAACACCTTGGTATGTTGTGTAGAAGAGCATATTCCCGCATTACGTGATAACTGGTGCACATGAGGTGTTGCCAAAATGCTTGCTCCGCCTACAACTGCGCCAGAGATACGTTTGTCCTGAATCGCTGCCACTGCTTGCGTCAAGGCTACGAGAAAGGAAGAACAAGCGGTATCAATGGCCAGCGCCGGGCCCGTGAAATTGTATAAGTGTGAGATCGATGCCGCTGCGATATTGGACATATTGCCAACCATCGCATGAGAGTGCACCTCGAATCCCTTGCTACGATTCATGTAATCTACAACGAGATCAAAGTAGGAGCTGGGGTTAATACCAACATATACACCGACATCACGTTTTTCCTCCTGATCCACGATCATGCCTGCATCCTCGAGCGCCTCATAGGCAACCTCCAGCAATTTGCGGTGCTGCGGATCCATAAATGAAGCCTGTTCCGTCGGCATTTCAAAAAATTCGTGGTCAAAAGTATCCGGGTTCTTTATTTCTCCAATCCAATCTGTCCAATCCGGCCGTTTGGAGCGTACAGCTCGTTCCGGACTCACCTGATCCACACTGTCCAATCCTTGAACAAGATTGCTCCAGAACTCCTCTTGTGTATCTGCATCAGGAAGCCGAAGGGACAACCCTGTTATTGCAATCGCTCGGTGTACGTTCAACTGATTATCCGGGCGTATTTCATTTTCGAGTGACCTGTTCTCTTCGGGAAGTTCCTGAAGATACTCGACCATTTCCTGTACCGTTCTGCCAAAGACGAGTACTTCCTGTCCCAGTTCACGTCCCATGTGTGCAGACAGCTTGTCAAGCAATTGGTAGGCAAGAATGGAATTTCCCCCTAGTGCCAGAAACGAAATATCCGTCGCTACTTTCCCCACAGGTAACTGTAGAACCTCAGCCCAAGCCCCACGCACAGTCTGCTCCAAGGTTAACGGATGAACGCTCTCCGCAATGGACTGTGATTGGTTTTGAAGAAGCATAGCTTCAATGGCCTCGATATCCTTGTTAAATGCACCGCCCTCATACTCGTTTCTCAGCATAAAACGCTGAACTTTGCCGCTAGTCGTTTTCGGAATAACCTTAATTGGAAGAACATGAGTAATCTCTATTCCTAGACCAGCCCTCATCCGATCTATTAAGTCCTGCCTTATTTCCAGAAACTGCGGAGTGTTCGATTTATATTTTACAAATACAAGCAGTTCTTCCGTTTGGGAAATGTTATTGAAATGTCCCACAACCGTCAGATTGCCTCTTGGAATACTGCCATTTTGATATAAAATTTCTTCCAAATCATGTGCGTAATGATTTTGACCACGGATGAAAACGATATCCTTGATTCGTCCACTTACAACAAGGGAACCTTCCGCCATAAAACCGAGATCCCCCGTCTTCAGCCATCCGTCCACGAATAGCTCTCGATTGACTTCTGGCAGATTGTAATATCCGGAGGTTACGGATTCCCCGCGAATCTGGATTTCACCCACCGTGCGCTCATCGACAACTTCTCCGTACTCATCGGCTATTCGAATCTGGATTCCCGTCATGGGATAACCTTCATGCACAAACTCAATCAGATCTGCCGGGTCATGAACAGCGGCATCCACCGGAATCGCTTTTCCTTGTTGCACAAGCGCTTTACGTGATATTTGTTCGATGCGCGGCTCCTCTTTCAACCTCCAGGTACACACACCCACAGTTGCCTCAGCCATGCCGTAAGCAGGAAACATCATATCCGTGCGGTAACCACAGGAACTGAATTTTTGAGCAAATCGTTCAATAACTTTGGTCGATATGGGCTCGGCACCGTTTAGGGCCATGCGCAGCGAAGACAAATCAAGCGAAGCCAGTTTGGAATCCGGGATCTTTTGAACCATCCATTCAAAACCAAAGTTTGTGCAGCAGAACCACTTCCCTTGATGTTCCATAATTTTGCGTAGGAACAAGTAAGGGGATCGTACAAAGGTATACGGAGACATAACCATTAAATTAGCAGCGCTTAGTACAGTCGTTAGGTGTTGCCCGAACATTCCCATGTCATGCGTATGAGGCAGCCAAGTAAACACGTTATCTCCTTCTTCAGCACCAAGGAAGGTCTTGCATGCAATACTGTTTGCAATAATATTCCGATTCGTTAACTGTACTCCCTTAGGGATACCTGTACTTCCTGACGAAAACTGTAGAAATACGACCTCTTCAGGAGCAGTCAGACTTATTTCAGCAAGTGTATAACTTGTCTGAAGCTTGCTGACGCTAATGCAGTTCAATCCCTCAAAAATTGGACTCTCAGTAAGCTGTTCGTATTTTGGCAAAAATGCTTCTTCTACGACTACCACAGGTTTCCCGAGGATTCCCCATATTTTCGTGAATTTCTCCAGACCAGCTGAACCCGGCTCCCAGGAGGCAGGAGGACTGACCGGGGCGACAATAATGCCGCCCAGAATACAAGCCCAAAATGTACGATAAAACTGCTGTGAATGATCAATCTCCAATATAACGACTTGTCCCTTAGTTAACCCGCTCTCAAGCAGGCCTTGGAGATACAGACGTCCTTGCTTCAGCAGCTCAGGATACGATTCAAACTGTTCTTCGCCGGATGAACTGATATAAGTGATTCCCTTATCCGGATGTTTGTCAGCGATATACATAAGAAGTTCAGCAACTGTTGCATAATGCTCCGGCACAATCAACTCCGGCCCTCGTTGTATGGACTTACTGGACATGTTGCACCTCCGCTGCCTCATTATGAACTTTCACTTTTACATTCACGTAACTGCCGAGTTGCTCCTCAATCTGCTGTTTCAAGCGCTCCGTATCCAGACCTGTATGACACCCCAGGTGCACGTACACAGAATTTTCATCGTATCGAATGACCCATTCCATGTATGCGAGGCTCGGATTAGACCCGGAGTCATCGATCTGTTCGAACTCTGGGATGGTCTCCTCGCTGGAGATAAAGCCCTGGAAGTTGAACAAAATAAGTTTCCTTGGCTCCTGACCCGTCTGTCTGTAGGCTGTAGCCAATTGTCTTTGAATTTTGGAATACGGAGACGTCATGACCGATTCATCTGTCAGCGCCATAAAGTTAATGCTGTGTCGTTTCGTGAAGTCCAAGCGTTCCACCAAATCTTCCTGAGCAAAATCAGCATGCACAAGAATCGGAATCAGATCGAGGAATTCACCTACGTGATCATAATACGTTTCTTGTCCATACTCTCGGCCATAATGCACAAGCGCAACAGGCAACTCTTTCGCATTCAGATAAGAAGCGATAATGCCAGCAAAGGATTTAAAATAGTTCCACCAGGACTCATTAAGATCTTGGTCTGTAATATCTGTACGCGGTATTTCAACCGTCATCGCTGAAGGCGCTGACTCGCCTGTGGTGATTAACAGTTGATTCATAACGCTACTATTGCAATGTTGCCAAGCCTGAATGGAATACCGCTCCTCGAGTTCATGCTCAGTGATGTTAACAGGCCCTCGAGACAGCATGTTTACATAATCCTCATATTTGCGTATCTCCAATGAACCTTCTGCAGCGATCATTCCAGATTGCTGATTACGGGCAATTGCCGACTCAAGTTGCTGCTTAATGATCTCGGCGCTCATGCCATCAAAGGCAAGGTGATCGAAACTCCAAATCAGTTTGTGCTTACTAGCTCCTGTTCGCAGAATACACAGACGCCATGGCAATCCATCGAGTGTATGCGACTTGTGTAATAGCGACTGAATTAGTTTGTGCTCCATTTTTTCCAGCGTAGCAAGAGCGTAGTGACGAACATCAAGATATGGAATGAGTTGTTGCAACATATCTGCTGCTTCGGACAAATCACACTGATGCCACTGTAACGTGTCTTCCTCATATATAATGCTGTGTAGCAACTGATGACGGGCAATCACCCCGAGAATCAGTCTTTTCACAGTAAATTCATTTAAATTACCCTCCAATATGGTTGTAAAACCGCTTGCTCGTGCAGTTGTAGAAGCATGTGCTCTTTGAATTGGAGATAGTGGGAAGCGACCAATAACAGGTGTTCCCGCCATGAAACTTGAAACCTGATTACAATTATTCAAGACATGTGATACCAGGCTGTCTAATTGTTTCTCATGAAGTGTAATGTCTTGGGGAATTTCGATAGGGGACTGAATTTGCAGGCTTTCTTCGAATAAACTGGGTGGAGAATTCAGCATTTCCAGCGAATTCGCTAACGCTCTAACTGTAGGATATTGGAATAATTCGCTCACACTGATGGCAATTCCTTCTTTTGACAAAATTTGCGTGAGTGCGATACCTTTAAGCGAATGTCCACCATTTTGGAAGAAATGATCGGTTACGCCAAAGTTCGGATTACTCAGCACCTTTCTCATGGCTGCAAGGATTTTTTGCTCTATCTCCGTCAGGACAGAATCAGTCGCTCTAGGAACGCACTGCGCTTCTGCCAGATCGGCTAAAACCTTCCGATCCACCTTGCCGTTAGCATTAATAGGCAGATGATCCATTCGCCAGATCTGTGCAGGTACCATGTATTCAGGCAGTCGCTTGTGCAACTCTGCTCGAACATCATCAACCGTTCGTGAGATGTTGGATTCACATGTATAAAATGCAGTGACATATAAACTTCCAGATTCATCTGTAGCTGTCATCACAAAAGCATCCCTGACTCCCGGAAGTTGCTCCAGACAATTGTGGATCTCTGATAACTCAATTCGGAACCCCCTGATTTTCACTTGAAAATCAGATCGTTCAATAAAGATCAAATGGCCATCATGTAGACGCTTGACGATATCTCCTGTCCGGTACATCCGTTCGCCTTTGCGGAAAGGATCAGCTATAAAATGTTTTAAGGTCAGCTCTTCCCGGTTCAAATATCCAATACCTACCGCATCCCCGCTAATATATAACTCGCCTGGCACATTGGCAGGAACAGGATTCATATCCTCGTCCAGAACATATAGAGCTGTATTGGACAATGGATAACCTATAGGCAGAGAGTCGGTATACGGCTCTGTTTGCTCCAGTAAATAATAGGAGGCAAAGAAGGTCGCTTCCGTTGGTCCGTATCCATTTAACAGTACGCCTGGTCCGACACATGCCATTGCTTTATTTGCGTGGCTCACGGATGCCGCTTCGCCCCCAAACATCACTCTGCGAACCTGTTTCAGGCATGCTGCATCCCAATCCACCAGCATATTAAACAACGAGGTTGTAATGAAAAATACAGATATTTGCTGCTGACGAATGACTTCCGCCAGACGAGCCATATCGAGAATGATCTCTTTTGGAATAAGTACCAGAGTAGCCCCATTAATTAAGGAAGCAAAAATATCAAAGATCGAACCGTCAAACGCATAATTGGAAACTTGTAATACCCGATCCCCAGGCACTACTGTCACAAAATTGCTTTGCTTCATCACTTTAATGACATTGCGGTGACTCATGACCGTGCCTTTTGGCGTTCCGGTCGAGCCTGACGTATAGATGATATATGCCGGATCGACTGCAACAGTCTTTATCTGCTGGACTATAGGCTCTACAGACTCTCCTGAAACAAACGATTCCAGTTCTGCGGACGGGATCATGACACGTGGAACCGCTGATTTCCATGCCGAGGCATACGATTCTTCGCTCAAAAGTATAGACGCATTGCAATCTTGTAAAATGAACTCAATGCGAGCCGGCGGTGATGCCGGATCAATTGGTACATATTGACAACCTATTGTTAGTGTAGCAAGGATACTGATCATCTGGATCGGTCCGCGGTCCAGGATCAAAGCAATACTTGAGCCTGATGCCACGTCTTGTCCGAGTATTCGAGATGCAAGCTTCTGAACCTGTGCGTACACATCAGCATAACTCCACTCCTCGTTACCCCACACCAAGGCTGTCTTCTGTGGATGTAATTGAACTTGTTCCTCAAATAGTTCGGGAATTGTTGCTTCCCGCGGATAGTCCATGTGGTTGTCGTTGACACCGAACAACAGCCATTCATCCTCTTCAGGCACAGTAAGCTTGATCTGACGAACCCGCTCTACCTCTCCTGTGACCATCTGAGTTAAGATATACCGGAACTTGTCCATCATCATTTCCATGGATCGTGCATGGAACAATTCAGAACGATATTCCAGTTCAAGCGTATACTGTTGGTGGTGTTCAACGACCGTCCAGGTCTGATCAAACTTGGCATGCACCTTTCCATCCATCCAGGACTCAACTTGTAATGTCCCTGCTTCAAGCTCATCCGTACCCATATTAATGTAATTAAGAACAATATCGAAAAGTGGATTACGGCTCCCATCACCCATCAGATCAAGCTTCTCAACCAACGCTTCATATGGATATTGCTGATGTTCATAACAGGTTAACAGCTTGCTACGAACTTCGTTCAGATAAAGCTCAACAGGCTGATCCTTGTCTAACATAGTACGAATGGCGAGCATGTTTACAAACATTCCCATGACGTTATTCAGTTCTGGCTTCTCTCTTCCGGCTACAGCTGTGCCAACGACCAGATCATGCTGTCCCGTGTATTTGGAGATCAACACATTTAAAGCCGCCATGAATAACATGTAGGGAGTCAATCCCTGTTTTGCACAAAAATCATTAATCTGTTCACTTAACTGTTCTCCAAACTCACTGCTAATTCGGCCGCCCTGGTTAGAAAGTTCTCCACGTCTCGGGTAATCTGTAAGCAATTCGACAGACGCAGGCACATCCTTGAATTCTTCAAGCCAAAACGCCTCATCTTCGGCAGCATGCCCGTCTGATGTAG
Organism: Paenibacillus sp. NN59; assembly: GCF_057597225.1. NCBI lineage: Bacteria > Bacillati > Bacillota > Bacilli > Caryophanales > Paenibacillaceae > Paenibacillus > Paenibacillus sp. NN59. The sequence goes on from NZ_CP199678.1 coordinate 4,682,141, forward strand.
ATTGATCAATCCATTCAGCATAGTCCTTGTACTGAATCGATAATGGTTCTAAAGATTCCCCACTATATAACCGGGCAAATTCTTGCATAAGAATCGCGATGGAACTCTGATCAGAGATAATATGATGCATATCTATGAACAGAATATGTTCGTCATCGGACAGGCGGGCAAGTTTTACACGAACCAGTGGTGCCTGGGTCAGATCAAATGGTTGCAGCCATTGCATAAACTGCTGCTCCGGCTCTTCTTTTTCAAGTTCCAGCAACTCCACTACACTTGAAACCTTATCCTCAATGACCTGGTATAGTTCACCTTCAAGCATTTCAAAGCGCGTACGGAACGCCTCATGCCGCTGTACGAGAGCATCCATCACCGCTGTAAATTGTGCCGTATCGAGCGCTCCCTTCAACCGGTACGAACTTGCAAGATTGTAGGCTGTGCTCTCGCCTTGCATCCATTCATGTACCACGAACATTCTTCGTTGCGCAGAAGTCGTCTTGTATCGGTCTTTGTATGCTGCTGGGAAAATGCTGTCTCCTGATCCCGAATAATCCAACCCATTGTCTTGTTGCTGATCAATCCATGCCACCATACGGGCAAGGACAGAATGATCGAACACATCCTCTAGTCCCATAGCAACTCCGAATGTTTCCTTGACTCGGGATGCCAGAGTGATAGCTTTGAGAGAATGTCCACCAAGCTGGAAGAAATCATCCTCGGAGTTCACTGATTCACAACCAAGCAACTCTTGCCAGAGCTGAGCAGTGGTGTCATATACTTCATCCACATTCAAACGGACTCTACTCTTACCCGTGTTCGCCTGTTCTGGTAATGAAGTCAGAGAAGCCGCAGTTTGAGGCACACCCGTAAGCAGGTACAGCGGAACATCATGCTTATGAACGATTGGATCGAACGAATAAGTCGGGAGAGATATCTTTTGCCCAGAGCTATGTCCGTTAATATGTGCCCAATTCAGTTCGATGCCTCTGCACCAGCAATATCCCAGTGTTTTCATGAAATAGATATCGGCTTCAAGCGAGCTGGAACGATCTCCGGTAAGAGAGATAACCTGCGCATCCTTCAATATATCGTTGTCTACAAGCTCTCCGTTCTGTAGCGGACAGGCTGATACCCAAAGTATCTTTTCCGCAGACAGTAAAGAATTCTTTGATGTGTCGATCGTACTCATTGCCTCAGAGAAGGCACCCTCTTGTATCTGCGAATCTTCACGGCTATATAAGAGACGCACTGCATGAGCCAACTCAAGCGTATTGCTAATGACCTGTCCGACCAGTTCACCGACACCTTCTCCACACATTCCATCCGGTTTAACCCCTGACTCAATCAACGTTGCAAACAGAGCGTACTGCACCACAAAGCAATACATAAATTTCAGGTCTGAATCCCGAATTGGCCTGCCTATACTTTGACGAAGTGCATACTGTTCCTTGGATTCAAAAAAGCTCAGTACTTCTTCAAAGTGTTGCTTGAATCGTTCAGACACTAGACTGCGATACCTGGAAGCATAAAGTTCCCGAATCACGTGTGGTTCCCATAAAACATCCCCACGGATGTAGAACATTACTTTAGGCTTATCCCCCTGGTTCACACTCGCTTGTGCTTCATGTTCCTCCACCTGATCTTGCGAAGGGACGTAGCCATCCACAACGACAAGAGCTTTACGATAGTTAAATCGACTTCTTCCCTCTTGCAATGTCCAAGCAGCGCTCGGCATCTGTTCCGGCATTTTTTCGAGTGCTTGTAAAACCGAATGATACGTTCGATCCAGAGCGGATTCGCTCTTGGCCGAGAACGGGAGTAAGTGTACAGGCTGATACACACTTTGACTCTCTCGTACGGGCGGTTGCTCCAAAATCACGTGAGCATTCGTGCCGCCGATCCCGAAGGAACTTACCGCTGCGCGCAGAACCTGCTGCTGATCTTTGAAATGTTGCGGCTCCTGATTAATGTAGAAAGGACTGCGTTCCAGTTCCAGCATAGGATTGCTTCTTTCCATATAAATCTGCGGCGGAACTGTTCGGTGATGCAACGTTAGAACGGTTTTGATAAATCCGGCAACACCAGCTGCAGCGTCCAGATGACCGATGTTTGCTTTGACCGAACCGAGGGCGCAATAATTACGTTTATCCGTTCCCCAGGACTGTCTAAGTGCTTCGATCTCGATGGGATCACCGAGCTTGGTGCCTGTCCCATGTGCCTCCACATAATTGATTTCCTGTGGAGACACTCCCGAGCGGTCAAGTGCGGTTTGAATGACCTTCACCTGTCCGGTAACACTTGGCGCAGTATATCCGATTTTATCCAATCCATCATTGTTAATCGCTGAGCCTTTGATCACCGCAAAGACCTGATCCCCATCGCGCAAAGCATCATGAAGCGGCTTCAGCACAACCATGCCGCACCCGTTCCCCGAAACGGTACCTGATGCCTGTTCGTCAAATGCTCGGCAATACCCATCTTTGGAATAGATCATGCCTTCATGCCAGCGATACCCTTCTTTGAGCGGATAAGAGATAGACACTCCCCCTGCGAGAGCCACGTCACATTCTCCCCGGATCAGTGATTCTGCTGCCTGATGAATCGCGACGAGCGAGGTCGAGCATGCCGTCTGCACAGCCATACTTGGCCCTCTTAGATTCAGCTTGTGAGATATACGTGTCGTAATATAATCCTTCTCATTCAGCGTCATCGCTTCAAAAGCTTGCAGTAGATCACCTGAACGACCCAGGAATTGAACCATCCATGGTAAACTCAATCCGCTTCCGGCAAATAAACCGATGGAACCTGAGTACCGGTATGGATCACAGCCCGCATGTTCAAGCGCTTCCCAGGAACACTGATGAAGCAGTCTAATCTGCGGGTCCATCATTTCGGACTCCTGATACGGGTATTCGAAAAATCCGGAATCAAAAAACTCGGTATCTTGCAAAACGCCTTTGGCTCGAACATATTCAGGATGTTTATACTCTTCAGGCCGCACCCCTGCTGCTGCCAATTCTTCTTCAGTCAGTCGGGTAATGCCGTCCTTACCTGCCATCAGATTATCCCAGAACTCCTCGATATTTTTTGATCCTGGAAAACGACCGGCCATACCTATAACAGCGATATCCGATGGGGAAGTGCTTCTGTTCCTGCTGTTCACATCCGCATCTGTTTTGATGTTTATCACTCTTTCTTGCATCATTGAAGGATCAGGTTTGACCGCAGTGCTGGTACTCGCGATGGATTCCCCGGATACATGTTCTTGCTCATGTTTATTCTGAACAGGGACATCCACCGAAGTTAACATCTGTTCAGACATCAGATGATCAACGAGCGAAGTAATGGAAGAGTGTTCAAACAACTGCACAAGCGGAATATTTTTCCCAAGATAAGCGTTTAACCGGTTATTAATCAAGATCAGACCTAGCGAGTTACCGCCAATATCAAAAAAGTGCTCTTGTACTCCGACATGATCCCGGTTCAACATCTCTTTCCATGTTTCAACCAGCATCTGTTCCAGCTCTTTGCGAGCCTGTTCTCTTCCCACTGGAGAAGAAGAACCAGCCATTAAAGATGGAGCTGGCTTCTCATTAGCTTCGATCGCCTCAATCGCTCCAAAGTCAGTCCATTGAAGGGCATTCCGATTCAATTTGCCATTCGGCAGAACTGGCAGCTTGTCTAGACGAATGATGCGTGAAGGCATCATATACTGTGGCAACCTCTGTTTCAGCCAAGACCTGAGCAAAGTGTCCTGCTCTTCCATATTCGATACACTTATGTCCGGCTTCAAGCTGTAGTAGAGCACCAGTTGCGACTGCTCAGGCTGGTTTCCTTCGACCTTCACGACGGCTTCTCTCAAACGTTCATAGCTCATAGCCATTTGCTCGATCTCGTTTAATTCGATCCTGTATCCTCTGATCTTCACTTGCTGATCCAAACGTCCTGCTAGTTCGACCTCCCCGTCCTGCAACACACGAGCCAAGTCACCTGTCCGGTACATACGTCCACCCAGAACCTTTGCATTGTCAATGAACTTGGCAGTCGTTTCGGTCAGATTATTCAGGTAACCTCTGGACACCCCACGGCCTGCAATGCAGAGTTCCCCATAATTTCCGGGAGGCAATAATTCACCCTCTTCATCCACGATATAAAGCTCCGTATTAGCAATAGGTTTGCCAATCGTGATGAGTCCAGATTGTTGCAACTCTTTGGTCGTTGACCAAATCGTCGTTTCGGTAGGGCCATACATATTAAAGACACGGGCAGACGAATATTTTTTAATATCAATCAGAAGTCCTGCCGGAACACTTTCTCCTCCGGTAAGAACACACCGAAGATGAGAAAGTACCTTCGCAAATTCCGAATTTTCAACAAACGCTTTAATCCGGGATACCGTGCTGAGAATATGCGTTACGCCATGCTGCCTTATCTGGCGCGCGGCAAGAACGGGATCAAGCTGTTCCTGCTCGTCTGCCAAATATAGAGAATGCCCTGTACACAATGGTGCCCACACTTCAAATCCGAAAATATCAAAAGATACCGTTGTTACACTAATCATTCGATCTGTTTCATATTCAAAAATGTTTCGATGCCTGATGTCTTCCACAAAATTGACCATCGCATCGTGAGCAATCATTACCCCTTTAGGCCTTCCGGTGGATCCAGAGGTGAAGATGACACAAGACAAGTCAGAAGATAGAACGTCCACATTCGGATTAATAGTTGAACGTTCGTCAGCAAAATCAGGCTCATAAACGATGCGTTCGCCTTCAAAAGCCACGACATTGGCCTCATTAGCAGTGCACAGTAGCAACTTCATCTTGCTATCTTGCATCATGTCCAGAATACGCTGCGGTGGAAATGCTGGATCTATAGGCAGGTAAGCTGCACCCGCTTTGAGTACTGCGATCAACATAATAATGAGAGTTTCATCCCGGCCAGTTAATATGCCTACGGGTTCATCTCTGCGTACCCCTCGATTGATCAGCTTCCAAGCCAACGCATTCGCTCGCTCATTAAGCTCAAGGTAGGTAAGTTCCTTGCCTGAAGAAACAATAAGTGCAGTCTGGTCTGGTGTACGCTCTGCCTGTAGTTCAAACAAACGATGCAAGCTCAGGGTATGATCATAATGTAAAATGGGGCCTGCCAACCGATGAACCTCAGCTCCCGAAGCACGCTGGACTCGTTCATACAGCTTACCTAGAGGTGCGTCCGGTTGTTGCACAACCTGCTCACATAGTTCAATGAATTCCTGAATCATATGTTCAACCGTTTCACCTCGGAACAGGTCTAACGCATATTCAATGTACCCTTCAATGACTTGCTGCTCCCTGTTCTCCTGACATGTTAACAACAGGTCATAAGTTGAGACTCCGGTCTCCACAGGAATAGAACTGAATTGAAGTCCATGAAGTTCAAGATCATGCAGTTCCATGTTCTGATAATCAAAACACACATCAAAGATGGCATTACGGTTCAGTTCCCGCTTAAGTCCAAGCTGCGTTACAAGCTCATTAAATGGATACTCCTGATGTGCAAAAGCATCGAGTGTATGCTGTTTCAGCTCTTGTAAAAAAGCGGTATAGGTCCGATCTGATGCTGGATAATTCCGCATGGCAATCATATTCACAAACATTCCGACTGTTTCTTTCCATTCTTCCTGTAACCTACCCGCTACGGGGGTCCCGACTACGATGTCCTGCTGACCTGTTCGACTCGCTAACAGAAGATTCCATACACTCAACATCACCATATACATGGAAACTTCCGTGGATGAAGCCAGCTTGTGCAATCGCTCCGTTAACGAGTGGCTCAACGTGAAATGAACTCGTTCACCTTTCATCTCTCGCTGTAATGGACGATCATGATCAAGTGGAAGCTGCAGTACAGGCGGTGTTGGACTCAACCGTTCCAGCCAGTATGTTTGATGCGGCTGATATGCCTGAGAAGTAAGACGCTCCTGTTGCCAGACCGCATAATCTTTGTAATGTAACCGGACAGTGCGTTCCTCCCCAAAGTACAGTGCATTGAAGTCGCGTGTAATCAACTCAACGGAAGTACCGTCCGCAATAATATGATGGATATCAAAGAACAACAGATGCTTGCGCGCTCCTGTTCTAATCAGGTTCACTCGCATGAGTGGAGCCTGATGAAGCTCAAAAGGACGAATCAGCGTCTGAATCAAAGCAGAAGTCTCTTGTTCATCGGCTAAATACTGCTCGGTAAAGCTGAAATCTAAAGGAACGGATGCATGAACCATCTGCACCACCTGATCTCCGCGTATTGCAAACGTCGTTCGAAGCGCTTCATGACATTGCACCAGCTTTTCCAGTGCAGCCTCTACTCTGGCATGATCCAAATCTCCTTCGATCAGGGTAGCCGACGGCAAATTATACGCCGTGCTATTTGGATCCAGCATGGATTGAGTGAACATACGCATCTGCGCAGATGAGATTGGATAGGCATCCATTATCGGCGCAGCCTCAATCATGTTCTGCTTCTGTACTTGCGGCTCAACCATTGCAAAGAGATGTTCCGCCAGTTGGGCTGGTGTAGCATGGTTAAACACATCCGCAACCTCTGCCTGAATCCCGATGGAAGACCGAATCGATGCGGACAAACTGACTGCTTTGAGCGAGTCTCCACCAACGGCGAAGAAATTAACATGCTCTTCCAGGTCATTTATGCCAAAAATCGTTTCATACGCCTCCAGAACAACCCGTTTCATGGCCTCCAGACTACCTGCATAACCTCCCGCAACGGAAAGGGACGTGTTGCTATATTGTTCACTCGACTGAGGTGTATGTCGACTACTGCTTGTTCCTTCCAACGTCGAACCACCAATAAGCGACTGGCCAATTGGATAATGCTGCTTATCAAAATGATAGGTTGGCAAGGAGCATTTGCGGCGCACGTTCTGTCCCTTGAGTACTTTCCAGTCCGGCTGAAGGCCCTCGCACCATAACTCGGCGATTCTGCGGTTTGTATATAGCACGTCCGGTTCTGTTTCTCTAACGTGACGCAACATATTCAATACGGTTTGTGTTTCCTTGGACTTAATGTGCTGTCTCACAAACGAGCTTAATGTCCGTCCTGCCCCAACCTCAATGAATACAGCTTGTTCTTCCTTTAACATTTCAGCCAAGTTTGCTTCAAACAACACCGGCTCTAAAATATGCCTTGCCCAGTAGTCTGGACTTACGATCTCATCCGGCAAAGCCCATGTTCCGCTCGTATTCGAAAGCAATGGAATCCGCGGGCTGTGTAGCGAATAAGTCGACAGACTGTGTTTGAACTCCATCGCTGCATCCTTCATCATTGGCGTATGGAAGGCATGAGAGGTTTTTACACGAACGCATTTCCAGCCGAGTCTTCCGGCCTTATCTTCCATTCGGTCAATCGCCTCTGCCGTCCCGCCAATGACACTGGAACCTGTTGTGTTGACTAGAGCCAGCCACGTACCTTCTTCCAATTGGGATTTTACCAACGGAGAGTCCTCCATGATGACGAGCATGACACCTGGCTGTTGTTGCTGCATCAAACGTCCCCGTAGCCTTACGATCTGTACAGCATCTGCAAGATCAAATACACCTGCAACCACAGCTGCTGTCAGTTCTCCGATGCTATGTCCGATCATGCTATCTGGCCTGATGCCCAGATCAATCAAGGATTGAGCCATGGCATAACTGGTCATGAATAGCGCAAATTGGCTGTACTCCGTCTGGTTAATTCGCTCTGGATGCTGATTACCGTATACAACAGACAGAATCTCTTCTCGCTCTTCTTCAGGAAGCAGATCCACAATCTGCTGTACATGCTTCTTGAACAGTGGTGCAATGCCTGACTGTTCTGTCGATTTGTACAATGCTGCACCCATGCCCTGATACTGACTGCCCTGCCCAGGGAACATAAAATAAATCGGGCGCCGATCTTGCGGCGAATGAACCATTTTTGCCTTCTCCAGCTGACGCATGAATTGCTCGGGATCATCTTTCCAGCTTTTATCCAGAACCAGTGCCTTACGATAAGCAAAATCCGTTCGACCGGTCTGCAATGTCCACGCTGCATCCGAAATGGATAGCTCTGGATGCTGCACGAGATGCTCCATAATTTGTTCAGCAGTGCGGCTCAGCGAGTACTCTGTTTTGGCTGAAAAAAGCAATACATTGACATCATCATCCGGACTGCACTTGTCCATCTTTGGAGCCTCCTCCAACACCATGTGAGCATTCGTGCCTCCTACACCAAATGAATTAATCCCTGCACGCAGAACACCAGCTTCACCTGGTTTCCAGTCCACCCCCTGCGAGTTGACCTTGAAGGGCGTGTTTGCAAAATCAATCTTCGGATTCGGTTGTTCATAATTCGCGGTACCCGGGATATATCCTTGATCAAGACTAAGTGCAACCTTAATCAAACCAACAACGCCAGCCGCTGTATCCATATGTCCCACGTTGCCTTTTACTGAGCCAAGATAACAGAACTGCTTTTTCTCGGAGGCAAAAGCACGTGTCAACGATTCAACTTCAATCGGATCACCCAGAAGTGTGCCTGTGCCATGCGCCTCAATGTAACTAACCGTTTCGGGATCAACTCCGGCTGCCTGATACGCATCCTGAATGACCTCTGCCTGACCGCTTACACTTGGTGCAAGGAAGCTAAGCTTCTCCTGACCGTCATTATTAATGGCTGAACCTTTAATGACACCGTAAATATGATCTGTATCTCGCAATGCATCACTTAACCGCTTCAACACCACGATCCCCATCCCATTCGAGAACACCGTGCCGCTTGCAGCTGCATCAAATGGACGGCAATGGCCATCCGAGGCAAACATCATGCCATCTTCGTACACGTAGCCACCTTCATTCGGCAGCTCTACTGTAATTCCACCAGCCACAGCGACATCACATTCTCCAACGATTAAAGACTGGCATGCCAGATGTGGAGTGACCAAAGACGTTGAACATCCCGTAAGAGCTGTATAAGCAGGACCTCTAAGGTTCAACTTGTAGGCCATGCGAGTAGCCAAAAAATGATTGGTACTGAGTGTAAATGCTTCATATTTGCTGCTGTATCCCGCATCCCCGAACAGCACTTGTCGATACCACTCAAAGTCATCCGATCCACCGAGGAAAACGCCGACTTTTCCTGCTTCATCAGGTCTGCACCCAGCATCCTCAAATGCTTCCCATATTCCCTGATACATTAGTCTGAACTGAGGGGACATCATTTTAACTTCGCCAGGTGTATAGTCGAAAAAGCCAGCATCAAACTCCTCAATCCCGTTGACTCGCCCTTTGGCTTTGACATAACGAGGAGAACGCAGCAATGCCTCGTCTACACCGAGTGTCCTCAGTTCCTCATCACTGTAAAAATGAATGCTCTCCTCTTGTGCCATCAGATTACGCCAGAATTCATGAATATCCTCTGCTCCGGGTACATTCACGGACATCCCTACAATGGCAATATCATCACGCAGAATACCCGCTTTCCGTACAAAACGTTCTTCTCGCAACATCGGTATCCGTGCTGTCTCCTGTTTCTGTCCCAATGCTGCAAACTGCCGCAGTGTAGGACGCTCAAAAAAGCGGGGCACTGGGAAATCCACATCAGTACGATGCTTTAAACGATTATGAGCCTGAATAACGGAAAATGAATTGCCACCAAGTTCAAAGAAATGATCATCTCTCCCGACTTTCTCGACACCGAGCACTTCTGCCCATACCGCTGCAATCTGCCGCTCTAATTCCGTGGCTGGAGCAACGTAAGCCGTGCTTGAAGTGTGAATATGCGTGGTATCTGCAATTAGTGCATTGCGGTCAATTTTCCCGCTACTATTGAGTGGGAACTCCGATTTATGTACAAAAACAGATGGAATCATATAAGCTGGCAGAGATTTGGACAAATGGTCTCTCAGATCAGCCACAGGCAATTCCTGCTCCGATAAATAATAGGCATACAGTAAACCGGACCCTGTCTCGGAGGATTTCATCACAACGACGGTTTGAATGACTCCCGGGTAGGATGAAAGAGTATTTTCGATCTCACCTGTCTCTAACCTTGCACCCTGAATTTTGACCTGAAAATCAATGCGCCCCAGGTATTCAATCGTTCCGCTTGGCAGGGAGCGAACCATATCCCCAGTGCGGTACATCATTCTGAAATACTCAGGGTCCTTCTCTTCGTCAAAGAAAGGGTTAGGAACAAATTTATCTCTTGTCATTTCTTCCAGGTTCAAATATCCGCGTGCAAGACCTACACCGCTCAGACATAGTTCCCCCGGAATGCCCAAAGGCTGTAATTCATCCCGGCTTCCAACGACATACCATCTGGACTCGTTCAATGGGGAACCAATGGGTATGTTTCCATGCCCTTCATAGGCACTCAATGGATAATGGGAGACCCATATCGTACATTCCGTAGGACCGTATACATTATCCAGGCTTGCCCGGATATTCAGTTGGTTGAATTTTTTAATGATATCGGGTGTGACGGCCTCTCCGCCCACAAATACCCATTTCAGCGTGTCCAGTCCTGAGAGATCAGAACGAAGTTCCATCGTCTCGAGAAAAAGACGGAATAGTGTCGGCACAAAGTTGATATGAGTCACCTGATGTTCAGCTACTGTAGTCAATATCTGGTCCGGGTTCTTCTCCTCGCCTGGCGGCAGAATACTTAATGCTCCCTCACCCATAAACCAACCAAACAATTCTGTACAGGATACATCAAAGGTATACGCTGTTTTTAACATATACACATCACTCGCTTGTACTGGAAAACGACGTTCCAAATCAAGCAATGTATTGACCACACTATGGTTTTCAATCATGACCCCTTTAGGTTTGCCCGTTGATCCTGACGTGTACATAATGTAGGCGAGACTGTAAGGATCTAGAGGCTCTTCGAGATTGGAACTGTCTCCCGTGTATACCATCCCATCTTCTGTGTAGATATAGTGAGCCGGAAGCGAGTCATCCTCTGCTTCTGGCCGGATGGCAATAACGGTGGATATATTCGCATCGGATAAAATGTAGGCTTTTCTGGATACCGGATAGGAAGGGTCTAGGGGAACAAAAGCACATCCAGCCTTCAGAACAGCCAGCAAGGCGATGACCAGATCGGAAGAACGTAGCATTTGTACGCCGACTGCCTCGTTTTCGGTCTTTTTCCGTGCGATGATCTGTTTTGCCAATTGATTGGCCTTTGCATTAACTTGTGCGTAGGTTTGTTTTTCTTTTCCTTCGAGTAGAGCGACTCGTTCTGGGTGCTTTGTTACTTTTGTATGAAAAACATCGATGATATGCTGCGGAGTGTAGGGAAAATATGAAGTTTGGTTAAATTGATGCAGCAATTGCTCCTGCTCTTCCTGCATCAGCAGGCTGTATTCACCAATGCTCTTCTCTGGTGCAGTTACCAGCTGTTGCATGAGGAATAAGAAGCGCTGACCCATTCGTTCAATGGAGTCTGTTCGAAACACATTCGGTTTATATTGCAGCTTCAGCTGTGTGCCTTGAGGTGTGCCGTTCAATACAACCATCAGATCACCTGGGAAAGTAACCTTATCCTGTTCCACAAGCTGGCTTCCTGGCAAATCCTCCTCATATGAGTCATACACAAAGGAGATATCAAATACAGATGGTGAGCCTGGTTGCACCTGCAACATACTGTCTCTGACGATTAGATTATTAGGATATCCAATGTGTTTATACGTATCGATCCAGGCTGCAGTGACTTGCTCAAGGAGAGAACCAAATTTAGATTCTAGGTCAATCTGGAACCGCATCGGCAACATATGTACAAAACAGCCAATCGTTTCTTCCAATTCGATATCCGGACGATGGGAATACGGAGAAGCAAACGTGATATCCTCTTTGCCTGCATATTTATTCAAGAGAATACTGAATGCCCCCATGAAAAACATAAATACCGTAACCTCATGCTCCTTTGACATCTCTGTAATATCCGCCATCAACGCCTCTGGAATATCAAAACGTAGCTCATGTCCCACACCGGTCTGCGAACCGCCAGCCGGATAGTCATGCTGCAGTGCCAGGGGCTCTGCACCGTTCATTTTGGATAACCAGAACTCACGCTCACGGTTATACTTGTTCTCTTGTATTTTCGTATTCTCTGATTCGATATAAGAGATAAAGCCCTGATCCTGCTTTATGTCCAAAGGTAGATCCTGCAGGATGCAGGTGTACGCATGGAGAAGTTTATTTTTAAAAATTTCCAGAGACATACCGTCACAGATTAAATGGTGGATACATAAAGTAAGAACATGTGTGTTCTCGTCCATATGTACAAGCATGATTCGAAATAAAGGGCCTTGCTCCAATATGAAGGGAGCCTGAATACATTCTTCAATGTATCCCTCCAGTTGCTGTTCCTTGCCATCCTGATGAGCTTGACTCAGATCCCGCAAAATCAGTGAGTACTCCATATCATCGTGGATCGCCAGAACTGGTCTGTCCTGCTGTATCTCAATGTGCGTGCGGAGCACGACTTGTTCATGCATGAGCAACTCGATGGAACGTCGAAAGGCTTCAAGTTGAAGCCTTTCGATTTGTATCGAAGCGGAGATGTTATAAGAAGATGGATCATTCACTTGGCAATCGAAATAGATTCCCTTTTGTGTTTCGGAGAGTTCCACGGTTTTACGTACCATCACGACCACACCTCATTCATTAATTGAGATTCAAGCTGTGTTGTCATAAATCCAGTCTCTGTCTAGCTCATTACCCAGATGCCGCCAGCCCATATGGAAAGAACGGTGATAAACGTTTGATAGACAACATCCATTATCAAATTGCCGATACTGTCCCCATCTGCCTTACGATTCTTGATCATGACATAAGTATGTGACCACAGACCACTCAAACCATATATGTACATCGTAACCAATACACCCACCCAGAAGTTCCCTTGAAACCAGATCGCCATAATACCCATAACGCCAAGTCCGACTTGCGAGAATCCATATTTGACCTGAAACGGTCCTCCTGGCCAACCTAGCATTTTGGCTGTCTGTTCTGCTCTAGCAATGTTAACCACGTAACCAATAACACCTACAAGTCCAAATGTAACCACAAACTGATGAAGCAATAACACTCTGCTAATCTCGCTCATTTCGCCAGGGAAACCGAGCATCCAAAGATGAATCGTTCCTGAAATAAGCCCAAATAACCATAAAACCAAAAACCACATCGCTGTTTCACTCCTGCCAATTTGTTATTTTGGAATCATTTGTAACTAAATGGATTAATTTGTAGATACCCACATTATATAATCGCTTTTACATTTGTCAATTCGTACATAATTTTCTATTTTGTCGAAGGTTTTACCATTTTCCTTCTCTTATACGCAATGAATCTATCGTACTTAGTTCTATATAACTTGAAATTTTTGGGTCTTATATACCATTTTTACATATATTCAACCAATATATGTTTCTTTTTTAACACTCCAAAAGAACCACCTCTCATTTATTCCATAGTCGAAAAAATTTAATAACCAATGGTTGATTCCTTTACCCATATATTCAGACTACTTTAGTCGTATTTATAGATATTAAATTTGACAACACTTTATTATGTAACTATTATAGTTACATAGATAAACACTTTCGTTTCACACATCCACAGCCACTCCTTGGAGGTGGTATTGCCTTAATACTCCATAGGTACGCTGTACATACACGATTGTTCAACAATGACAATGAAGCTGCTAACGATGCAAATGTTGCAAACCACATTTTAGGAGGAAACACAATGAAATTGTTAGTCACAGGCGCTACGGGTAAACTTGGTTCACTGGTTGTTGACGCGTTGTTGAAGACAAAAGCTGCAACAGACTTGGCTGTTAGTGTTCGTTCACCAGAAAAAGCAGAAGCATTGCGCTCGCAGGGTGTAGACGTTCGTCATGGGGATTTTGATCAACCGGAAACATTGGAGAAAACTTTTGCCGGTGTAGACCGCCTGCTACTGATCTCCACAGACGGTGATAACGAGACACGTATCCGTCAGCACCAGACTGCTGTTCAAGCTGCCAAAAAAGCAGGCGTCGGTTATATCGCTTATACAAGTGTGGTCAACGCCGAGCATAACCCGCTCTCTCTTGCTGAGGTACACCGCAAGACAGAACAAACGATTCGTGAGTCTGGCATCCCTTATACGTTCCTGCGTAACAATTGGTACCTTGAAAATGAAGCTGGCAGTGTACAAGCCGTAACACATGGTGCTCCTTGGGTACATGCCACGAATGACAGTCAGGTCGGCTGGGCTACTCGACGTGATTATGCTGAAGCTGCTGCTGCTGTACTTGCAGGCGAAGGACATGAGAACAAGGTCTATGAATTGTCTGGTAAACTGCGCACACAAGCTGAGCTTGCTGCCATTGCTGGTGAAGTGTTGGGGCAGGAAATCAACGTACAAAATGTCGACGATGCGGCTTATGCGGACATCATGAAAGGTGCAGGTTTGCCTGATTTTGTTGTATCCATGCTGGTTGAAATGCAAAGCGCGATTCGCCAAGGCGCACTGGCTGTAGAGAGCGATGCATTGGAAACATTGCTTGGGCGTCCAGCTCAACCGTTAAGCGAAGGTTTTAAAGCTATTTTGGGTAATTAAATTCGTCATGTCCCCTTCACGGTAACATACAGGATATAGAAAAAGGGTTGTTCCATACGTCACATGATGACGGGGAACAGCCCTTTTCGTATACATTATTATGGAGCTCTTCGAACAAAACTTACACATTCTTTAACCTAACTAATCGATTAACCTTGCTCAATATAACGCGATGGAATTACATCAGCCAGCCAAATACTCTCGTTGCCATGGTAAAAAAGAATACCCTCACGTGCGGCCTGCCCTGCCTTAACGCGTAGAATAACAGGCTGATCATCTCGCCTTTGTCCAACTTGACGTGCCGTATCCATATCAGCCGATAGATGCACATACTGCCGTTGCCGTGGCTGCAAACCGTGCTCCATGATGGAAGACACAGCACGTACGGGTGTACCGTGATACAACCATTCGGGAGGCTGTGTAGCTATTTTGGATATTTTTTGCGGAGTAGAATGACCATAAAGTGCACGAATTCGTCCAGCATTGATCTCGTGCCTTTTTTTCTCCGAAACTGCAATTATATGTTTCAGGTCATCTTCTGTTACATTACGCCACCCTGGGCTTTCGTGCAAAGCGACGAGCAGTTGTGAAATCTCTACCCATCCCTTTTCATCCAGCTCAAGCTCGTATTCCCATGGCGCATGTCTCAATGCATAGGAAAGCTCTTTGCTCAGTTTCATGTAGTCCATGTCTCTCACCTTCCCACATCTATCCTTGTTGCTGAACTGCCGCCATAATCTCCTGAATGTTACGAGCAAGAGCTTCGTGATCCTCCTGCGTAAACTGGATATGTCCATTAATACCGCGATGAATAATCGTATTCATCACTGGATGAACCTCTTCCTTGGATGCAACACGAATCAGATCGTCAGCAAAATCAACTGCCTGTTGTTCACTGTAATTAAACGGTTTGATCAACATCCGAATGCTCAGCGCATGAGCCTGGGGTTCGGCCAGCCGATCACGATGAGTAATGCTGTACACCGCACCAAAACCAAAAGCGGCGAGCACTTGACGTTGCAGTTCTGTCGTTTCTGCGAGTGGTGTGCCAATCAGTTCGCAGACCTGTTCTACCATCTGCTCCAGTTCATGGGCTGCTGCGCCCAAAATAACATCATTCTTATCATCCTTGTTCATAAAATCATTCATATCCATACTCTCCGTTCTATCCTTTATTCCATATCGGGGACGGCAGATGTTTGAAAGCCTCTTGATGGATACCCGCACGATTCAGCGCTTTTCGCAAGCGAGTAGCAACTTCCATGAAATAAATTTCAGGTACCCGATCCCCTGCAAGCTGCTTCAATAGATAATCGTTTTCCAAACCTTGATACAGTGGATGCAAATCTTCGACTAATATTTTCTTCATATCTTCACTCGTAATACTAGCCGTCATGCTACATTCATTGACGAGTGTCTGCAGCGTATCTTCTGCAGCCTGCTTGTCATAGGACGGGTGAGATACAAGATACTGCAGATCATATAGATCCTTGAACCTCGGTCTCACAATCGTCTGATGCAACTTCCAAGCGACTTGAGTGGACAACGGAACCGTGTAGGGAACTACAAAAGGCTCACCTCTTAACGGTCGGTAGTTTAACTCCACAGGCTCTGCATCCAGCTTCAGATTAAATGAAATATCAAGAAAAAGCTCATCTTCGTACCGATTCCCTTCACTGGACTCACTCTGGATCGCATAGGCGATATCGGTATTCACCGTTGGAAAGTCATCATCCATTGCGTAATCAATTTCACGCCAGAATGCATTCTCCCGAAAGCTGCGAAAATGGACTCCATCATTCAGATCAAGTTTGGTCACCTGAATCATCCAATCCGTAAAAATCTGCTTGGCCTGATCCGCATGTTCAATCGTACCTTTATACAAAAAGTCGATATCCTCAGCATAGCGCAGACTTGGATTCTCCAAGTACTGTCTCGTTAACAGGCTACCTTTCAAAATAAAGGATGAATGGACTAGCGTAGCCCGTTTCAATAGCGCTTCCAAAACAATAATTAATCTCTCGTCTTCATTGAAGCGATGTATGGGTATTTCATTCCCGTTTCTCGTCACAACTGTTCCTCCAATCTTATCTTAAACACATCAAGCTGGTTCAATCAGATCCAGCCCCGATCCAACTCTTCCCGACTATCATATATACACAGCTCATATTGTTGCTTGATTAGTTCAATTTGATTGCTTTGCAAAATGTTATGAATTTCCTCGACGCTACGATAAAAGTGATCTGCATGCTCATACTCACGCACAGTTACAAACCTTATACTGCCATTCTTATGGAGCGAATTACGGGAGATATGGCCACCTGTACCCGCACATATACGCTTCAGCCTATTCACATCTTCGACTTGAACCTTACCATGCCACTCAAAATAAGGTCTGGAATGAGGCACCATCGGTTGCTTGAAAAACCGTTCCTCCTTAGCCGGTATCTCTACTTTTGTACGTACCACAGTGAACCCGTTATTCCTAAATGTTATTGAAATCTCTTCAATGATACGCTGTACATCCTGAAAATCCTCGCTATGGACAATGCCCGTAATCATGGGTTGATGGATGTGCTCTCCCTGATCGAGTTCGATCAGGACCGGTTTTACGTTCTCTTCTTCACAGATACGGATAAAAGTTTGCTTTTCTTGCGGGCTCAGGTCACTCAGGGTAACATGAAATTCAAACTCCATTCGTTCACAACCTTCTTTCCTCCAACGTGCTTATACTAGATTAACTCTACCTTTATTATAGTAAAACCCAAAATAGTAAAAAAACCAAATCTTCTCTGCAGATAGAGTCGATTTGGTCTCCTTTAAACACCACAGCTATACGCAACACAGTCTTACTCCACTTTCATTGAGACTCACTACGGTCATGCCGTCTCATGTTGGTTCTTCGGCTCTGGCTCATAGACTTGAGTATGCTCGTTTTCCTCATGCATCCACTCCACCATACCTGGTTTGCGAACCTTCCACACCAAGGCCTGAATGCGAAGTGATCTTCTCACCCAAAACAGAGAGGTACAACGCTTCTCCGAACGCACCATAAGTCCCCAATGAATGACCCGGGCAAGCCACGGATTGACATATTCATTGTGCTTGCGGACGGAAGGCAATTCATCTTGGAACAAACGTTGCTTCACATCCATAGGCGGCTGACCACAAGTCCAGTAATGAAGCAAGGCAGACAAACTATAGATATCTGACATGGGTCCCTGAACCGCTTTCTCGGAATAAAATTCAAGCGGCGAATACCCTTTAGAGGTAAAAATTGCCTGTTTTGCTCCGGTCTGCATCGGCCAGCGCACAGCCGCACCAAAGTCCAGCAATTTGGGCGTGCCATCCTCCATCACCATGACATTGGAAGGTTTGACATCCCGGTGGAGAATGCCTTGTTTATGAATGTAATCCAGCGTATCCACGAGCGGCAGTAGCGTATCGGTAATAAACTCGGGTTGCAGCGCATGGTTACGCTCCTGTAAATAATCGGTCAAGATCATGCCCGCGCAATATTCTGTGACCAGATATCCCGTATCATTGGCCTCAAAATGATCCACATATGTAATGATGTGAGGATGATTAAGAGATGACAACAACTCACCCTCCTGAAGAAATACAGATAACAGTTCATGGAATTGTCCGCCGTATCCTCGGGATGCACAAAATACACTGCGCTTGTCTGACTGACGTGCAGCAATCCGATGGGGGAAAAATTCCTTTATAGCGACTTTGGCACCTGTATGCCGATTCCGCCCAACATACACAATCGCTAATTCACTACTAGTCAATACCTGTCTTACCTGATATGTATCATTCAAAATGACATTGCGTTGCAAAGCCATATTCCAGTTATTTTTTCTCATCCCAAACCTCTTTTCAAGCTTGTCGATCGGAAGACTTGCCACATAACGACGAATTCGAGCCTGGAACGCATCGGAAATAAATCCAATCAGACAGTCGAATCATCGCTAACCATCTTTATAAACCATACACCACCGTTTGAAACATTTTTCTCGCGGAAAGTGCATTTTCGTTCAAGCTTCCGTTTTCTATATCGAAGATGCAAGCACTCTTCTATACATAGTATCGACAAAAGGGGCAGTTTCGTTAATCTGTTCGTAAAAATGCGAACTGCCCCATGTTCCTATGTTAATCGCCTTTAATAATGCTTATTTAAAAATTGCTGAATCTCCTCATTCATCTCTCTTAGTACATCCTGAGAAGGGAAGTGGCCTGTATCATATTTAATCGCCTGTACATTCGGAATAATTTTCTGAGCACGGTCAATGCACTTATCTCCTGGGAAAAAGACATCCTTCTCACCCACCAGAAGTAGTGTAGGCGAGGTATAATTTTCAAGTTCTTCTCTCTCTGCGAGTTTGGGTAAATCCTGCTCCAGACTGACATATTTGAATATTTTGCCGATCAAGTTTTTATCTGCTTCCTTCATACAATGGCATGACAGGTTATCCGTAATCTTTTGCAAAGAAGCTGGCGAAGAAGTCATACGATACTTAACGAGTGGAAGTGTAATATCATGAGCGGTTTTCATTCTGGAGTTGACCGCAAGACCCGCGGGAGCTACCAGCACCGAGCATGCAATACGCTCCGGAATATAAGTAGCCAATCTCAGAATGATGCCGCCGCCAAATGAAGGACCAATGAACGCACTTTGTTCAATGTTGTAATGATCCAGCAGATCGGATACCCACATCGCCAAGCTGTCAAAACGAGCCGAAATGCTCGTTTCCTCGCTGTACCCGGGATGGCCGATCGTATCCGGCGCAATAATCCGATAGGATTGAAATAAGGAAGAGAACCAGGACAGAGTCATTGGATTCACACAATTGCCACCCTGAAGAATAAATAACGGCTTGCCATCTTCCGGCCCAGTCAGCAACACATGTGTTTTCCCAAAACGTGTCTCCACATACTCTCTTGTAAATCCTTCGCCCAGCTCACTCAAATAAATTTCGTATTCTTCCAGAATACTGCTCTTGCCTTCTTCACTTCTATAAATGGAACTCATGTCTGCCTCCTGCAATGTGTACTCATCTCACCTGTTCCAGTGATCAATAGCCGGAATCCCGGCCCAAAAAGATAAAGAGGGCCTGTTAAAATGACAGGCTCCTCCATATGTGCGACTTATCATATGCTGATGATTATAGAATGGAAATTGGAAATTGTAAATATCGTTTCTAATAGACATGCTTATCTTTTTTTAACTCGAGTAGAAGTGTCACTTTCGGCCATAATCCGCCTTGATCTCGCCCCACTGTTTCGTCTGCCATTTGAGCACTTTATTCGTGTACGTATTCGTGCGAAGCCACTGCTCTGCCCGGTCAATCATCAACCAGATTTCTTCCGTTGAGTTGTCACGTGGGAGTGTTGTCGCAACTTTTTTTTGTTTCAGCCATTTCATCGCGTTCACCGAATCGGTGTAGACCGTTTTATTACTACCTTCTTTTTTGAGATAAGCCAGCGCATGCACAATCGCCAGAAATTCTCCCAAATTGTTGGTGCCTTTCGAGATCGGGCCGACGGAAAATAGCACCTCACCTGTGCGGGTATCCACACCTTTATATTCTACTGGCCCTGGGTTGCCTCGTGTGCCTACGTCAACAGAGATGCTATCATAGTCCACTTCCTCGGATGTCTCCATCCCGGCACTTCTGCCGCTGCTGCCTGACTTCGACTTGGAAGCGCCACCTGCACTTGAACCCCAGTTCCCTTTCCAGCCAGCACGATACGCTGCTTCGGCAGCTGCCTTGGATTCATATGATTTATATTTGGCTCCGGCATATTGATCTGTCTGTGCTTTGCATGCCGCCCAAGTATCATATACACCGGGCTGCTTCCCTTCCCATACCACGTAATATTTCTGTTTTGCCATGCGTAACCGCTCCTTTGTTTACTGCATCAATACCCTATTGTAAACGAAGAGGTGATTAAAATGAAAGTTCGTTATTCGCCTCAGCGCCAGAACAGAGGTATAACCAGAACGGATGAATTAAGTATACTCCCTCTCATTCCAGAACATTCTAATAAGCAGAGTACACACACCGGAAGAGAAAGGATGCTGTGCATGGATTGGATCTGGAAATCCGTCTTACTTGTTCTCATTGGCATGATCCTGCTGCGAATCGCAGGTCGCAAATCGATCTCACAGATGAGTGTTGCAACAACCGTTATTATGATCTCCATTGGAACCACGATTGTGCAGCCGATTGCCAACCACGAATTAGGGAAAGCCATTGGCTCAGCAGCCGTGTTTATTGCAACCTTGCTCATCGTAGAGCAGCTACAGATGAAATATAATTTTTTTGAACGTATCATGAGCGGACGCTCCAAGGTTGTTGTGGAAGATGGTAAAGTCATCATTCCGAATCTGAAACGAATGCGTTATACGATGGATCAGCTAGAGATGCATTTAAGACAGGCAGGAATAAAAAGTATAGATGATTTGCAGACAGCAACGGTCGAACCCAACGGGCAACTCGGGTATGTCCTGAAGCGACACGCTCGCCCAGTGACCGTTGGCGATCTGGAAGAGATTTTGCGTAATTACACCATTACAACTAAACCTGATACGGATCTACAACACAAGTTCAGTAAACAAAGGCCCACAGAGACGAGTACGAATTCAACGGACATTTTCGAAGAGGTCAAGAGCGGAGATCACACTCACCCTGTTAGTCCCAAACTCCAATAGATACACTTTTTACTATAAACATTAGCGCTTTTCATCGCCCACCCTGGTAACCCGTTTTTCTATGACTCAAACAAGAGTTTTTTCCACTTATATGAGTCACTTGACATTAGTTTGATATCCAATTATATTACAAGTATGAAAACAAGAGATGCTGTTTCACTTATATCCAAAATTAAAGAGAAAACAAGTCGTTTTATTTTGAGCGAGATGACAGCACAGGGCATTCACGATCTGGCTACTTCACATGGAGATATCATCTACGCACTTTACAACCATCGGCGCATGACCATGGCGGAGATTGCCAAGAATATTCGCAAAGATAAATCGACAGTAACCGCACTTGTGGACAAATTGGTGAGAACCGGATACGTTGCCAAAGAACGAGATACAGGCGATTCCCGTATTGTTCATGTGGCGTTAACTGCCAAGGGCGAAGCATTACAACCGATCTTTGAGAATATTTCACAGCGATTGCTGGACACCTTCTATACGGACGTTACAGATGATGAGAAAAATGAACTGCTTCGCATTCTGATCAAAATACACGATAACTTTTAATTTTTTTTGAATTAATAGTTTGATATAAAACTAATTATCAGGGAGGATTTATTATGATTGATTACACACAATTTTTACCTGTACATGAGGTAGAGCGAATGGGTAAACATGAACTTCACGTTGAAGTTTACAGGGGAAATCGAAATCAAGGATCAGGCACAACATCGATAAGCACGCATCCTCCGCTGTTATTGGTTCACGGGGCATACACAGGTAGCTGGATGTGG
Organism: Paenibacillus sp. NN59; assembly: GCF_057597225.1. NCBI lineage: Bacteria > Bacillati > Bacillota > Bacilli > Caryophanales > Paenibacillaceae > Paenibacillus > Paenibacillus sp. NN59. The sequence goes on from NZ_CP199678.1 coordinate 4,704,277, forward strand.
AGTAAGTATATCCCCCACTTTGTAGAGCATGGATGGACTTGTTATGCAATGAATCTCAGAAGCCATTATAGAAGCCGGGTGATGGACATGACTCGAATTACGGTGGAGGATTATTTGGAAGACATTCGTGAGGTATTATCTCTGCTTGATGAACCTCCTATATTGGTGGGCTTCAGCATGGGCGGCATACTTAGCCAAAAGGTTGCGGAAACCGCTGACTTGGCAGGTTTAATAATCATTGACACCAGTATCAGCAGAGAAGTCCATGATGCTCTCCCTTACCCCCTGGCGGATCGAATAGAACCAGGAATAATTATGCCAGCACCTCTGCGCGAGGAGAACGAAACGATCGATGAAACCGCAGAGGATATCGCTTTTCAACGACACTATCTGCAAATGGAATCGGCAAAAGCATTTCGAACCTTCTCCGCACTCTGCGGGGCAAAAGGGATATCCATTGATGGAAGCCTGATTACTTGTCCCGGTCTGGTGATCAAAGCTGTGTTGTCTGAGGACGAGGAACAAAGAGGCCGATTAACCGCGAAGCAACTAGGAGCCAGTTATGTTGGGCTTTGGGGTACAACACATACAGGTCTACTTGTGGGTCAGCGATATAAGGAAGCTGTAGATGTGATTCTGGAGTGGCTTGATTCCAATTATTCGGGTAAAAAAACGGGCTGAAAGAAAAGAGCAACCTCCTTGGAGATTGCTCTTCTCTATTCTCTCTTTTCTCTATTTTCTTTCCTTATTCCCTTAATTCTTAATACTTATTTACTTAGTTCCTTAGTTCCTTACTCCCCAACGGGTGTTCTGCTTCAATTAGAATGAACATTTCCCCTTACTGTTTCGCTCTTTTCTTGATCATATAAATAACTGAAACGATCAGGAACCATACGGGTGTTACAAACAACGCCACCCTTGTATCCTCTGCGAGCGCCAACACAACGATCACAAAAGCCAAGAACGCCAGAATTAACACATTGGAAAATGGATATAGCGGCAGTCTGAACCGACTTTGACGTGCCAGTTCGGGTTCAGTACGCTTATATCGCAGATGGCAAATCACCATGATTCCCCAGACAAATATAAAACACACCGTTGACACACTGGTAATCAGTGTGAAAACCCCTTCGGGCATGATGTAGTTCAGCACAATCGCAATAAAGATCACAATGGTGGAGAAAAAAAGCGCATTGGCTGGAACCTTTCTTTTGTTTACACGTGCAAATGAATCAGGGGCATTTTGGTCTTTGGCCATAGAATATACCATACGGCTTGTACTGAAAATAGCGCTATTACATGCCGATGCGGCAGACGTCAGCACGACAAAATTAACCACTCCGGCTGCCGCCGCAATCCCTACCGCCGCAAATACCTGTACAAACGGACTTTCGGTTGGCACAATCGCACTCCACGGATAGATACTCATAATAATCAGCAAGGCTCCCACGTAGAAAAGCAACACTCGAATGGGAATCTGGTTAATAGCTCTCGGAATGACTTTCTCCGGATTTTCCGTTTCCCCTGCGGTCAGCCCCACCAGTTCCATGCCTACAAACGCAAACACGACCATCTGAAATGATATGATGAAACCATGCATCCCATTCGGAAACCAGCCCCCGTGGCTCCAGAGGTTCGTGAAGCTTGCAGCACCCTGATCTGTTGTAAAACCTGTAAAGATCATATACAAACCGACCACGATCAGTGCCAGAATAGCGATAACTTTAATCAAGGCAAACCAAAACTCCATCTCTCCAAACAGCTTGACCGTAGCCAGATTCATGCCCAGCAAAATGACCAAGGCAATCAGTCCCGGCATCCATTGAGGTACGTTCGGAAACCAAAATTGTGTGTACAGACCAACAGCAGTAATATCTGCCATCGCGATAGATATCCAGCAGAACCAATAGGTCCAGCCCGTAATAAACGCCGCCATATTTCCCAGGTAATCACGCACGAAATCCACAAAGGAGTGATACTGCAGATTGCTCAGCAATAACTCTCCAAGCGCTCTCATAATAAGGAATAATACGATACCTGTAATGATATATGCGAATAGGATCGATGGGCCGGTGAGTTGAATCGTTTTGCCCGCTCCAAGAAATAATCCTGTTCCGATCGCCCCTCCAATCGCCATCAACTGCACATGCCTGTTCTTGAGTCCTCTTGTCAACGTTTCTTCCTGCATGGTACACCACCACTCTCTTTCTGCGCATGCTCTCTGTGATGAAAAAATAATATACCATCTAATATATATTATTCTGCAGGCGATACCTATACTTCTTTAAATATATTTATGGCAATTAGTCATAAATAATTTAAAAAACATACAAAGTTATTAATAGTTTCTATTAAACCTTTTTATTTACAAGCCAAAAATTCTAATCAAAATAGCAACTAATGTCGATATATACAAGATGAATTTTTTGATTTTGGAGGTCTATAATGAAAAAACGACATAATAAGAGAAATATAAGAAAAAAAACAACAGCTGCCCTATCTTTAGCAATGATATTAACTTCTCAAGTATCTCCATTTGTTCAAATTATGAGAGCTTCTCCTCATCCGGAACCCAAGGAGAATTTACATTCGATCGCTAACAATAAAGTAGAACTTAAGATGGACCATAGAAACAACTACATAGTTTCTCATAACAATAGTGATAACATAATTAAAGTTTCAACTGAATCCGGGAACTCTTTAAGTTTAGAACCTTTAAAAAAAGGAAGCCCCTTCTTTAATTTAATCGTTTCTAATATAGATAATACCTTCGTTCAATCCTTTATAGTCAATAACTTAAATACTGGAAATGATGGGGTTTTGGATATAGGGGATATTGTAAATTTCCTAAACATCTCCCCATCTTCTGCTGTCGCAAGTGATGTTAAAAATATGTTAATGGGGATCAACTCCCGTGCTTTCTCCAATCCGAGCACCCCCGATTCAAACCTTGCGCCTCTGATTGTCAGCTCACCTGTCCTGACCTTTGATCCGAATTCGAATTTGTTCTACCCAGGTTTCTGGAATGTATCGGACTTTTTCCGCGATCCGAATCAGGATTCGCTTTCCTACGCAATTGTCCAACAGCCGGATGATTTGAGCGGGCTCAGTCTCAGCTTAAACGGGGGACAACAGTTGGCTTTCGGCGGGGTGCCGACCCTGCCAACTTCCTTCACCGTGCGGGCGACCGACCCTCGGGGATTGTATGCCGATTTGACCAGTACACTCCAGTTTGCACCTGAACCCGTCTCCCATGCGATAGTGGACGCGACCGGCTCACGGACTCAAGTGGATCTCAACGCCTTTTTCCGGGATCGGGATAACGATCCGTTAACGTTTGAATTAAACGGAACCAGTCATGCGGCGAATGTGCGGATTGAGGGGGGCCTGTTGACTTATAGCGGCACCATCCTTGCACCCGTTCGCATGGGAGTCACTGCCACCGATCCGCAGGGATGGTCGGCTTATAATGTAGTGGAAATTCAAGGGGACAATCTGGCGCCTCTCACCGTCAGTTCACCTGTGCTGACCTTTGATCCGAAAATAAATAGATTCTACCCCGGGTTCTGGAATGTATCGGACTTTTTCCGCGATCCGAATCAGGATTCGCTTTCCTATGCCATTGTCCAACAGCCGGATGATTTGAGCGGGCTCAGTCTCAGCTTAAACGGTGGACAACAGTTGGCTTTCGGCGGCGTGCCGACCCTGCCAACTTCCTTCACCGTGCGGGCGACCGACCCTCGGGGATTGTATGCCGATTTGACCAGTACACTCCAGTTTGCACCTGAACCCGTCTCCCATGCGATAGTGGATGCGACTGGGACACGGACACAAGTGGACTTAAATGCCTTCTTCCGGGATCGGGACAACGATCCGTTAACGTTTGAATTAAACGGGACCAGTCATGCGGCGAATGTGCGGATTGAGGGGGGCCTGTTGACTTATAGCGGCACCATCCTTGCACCCGTCCGCATGGGAGTCACTGCCACCGATCCGCAAGGTTGGTCGGCTTATAACGTAGTGGAAATTCAAGGGGACAATCTGGCGCCTCTCACCGTCAGTTCCCCTATGTTAACGTTTGACCCGAAAATAAATAGATTCTACCCCGGGTTCTGGAATGTATCGGACTTTTTCCAAGATCCGAATCAGGATTCGCTTTCCTACGCCATTGTCCAACAGCCGGATGATTTGAGCGGATTGAGCCTTAGCTTGAAATGGGGACAGCAGCTGGGTTTTGGCGGTGTGCCAACCCTGCCAACTTCCTTCACCGTGCGGGCGACCGACCCTCGGGGATTGTATGCCGATTTGACCAGTACACTCCAGTTTGCGCCTGAACCCGTCTCCCATGCGATAGTGGATGCGACTGGGACACGGACACAAGTGGACTTAAATGCCTTCTTCCGGGATCGGGATAACGATCCGTTAACGTTTGAATTAAACGGAACCAGTCATGCGGCGAATGTGCGGATTGAGGGGGGCCTGTTGACTTATAGCGGCACCATCCTTGCACCGGTTCGCATGGGAGTCACTGCCACCGATCCGCAGGGATGGTCGGCTTATAATGTAGTGGAAATTCAAGGGGAAAATGTTGCGCCTCTCACCGTCAGTTCCCCTGTCCTGACGTTTGACCCGAATAAAAATAGATTCTATCCGAATGTTTGGAATATTGCAGACTTTTTCCAAGATCCTAACCAGGATTCGCTTTCCTACGCGATTGTCCAACAGCCGGATGATCTGAGCGGGCTCAGTCTCAGCTTAAACTGGGGGCAGCAACTTGCTTTTGGCGGTGTGCCGACCCTGCCGACCTCCTTCACCGTGCGGGCGACCGATCCGGGGGGATTGTATGTAGATCTGACCAGCAGACTCCAGTTTGCCCCTGAACCTGTCTCGCATGCCATGGTGGAGGCGACCGGTTCACAGACGCAGGTCGATCTCAACGCCTTTTTCCGGGATCGGGATAACGATCCGTTAACGTTTGAACTGTCTGGCACCAGCTATGCTGCGAATGTTTCCATCAAGGACGGCCTGCTAACGTATAGCGGCACCATCCTTGCACCGGTTCGCATGGGAGTCACTGCCACCGATCCGCAAGGTTGGTCGGCTTATAATGTAGTGGAAATTCAAGGGGAAAATGTTGCGCCTCTCACCGTCAGTTCCCCTGTCCTGACGTTTGACCCGAATAAAAATAGATTCTATCCGAATGTTTGGAATATTGCAGACTTTTTCCAAGATCCTAACCAAGACTCGCTTTCCTACGCGATTGTCCAACAGCCGGATGATCTGAGTGGGCTCAGTCTCAGTCTAAACTGGGGGCAGCAACTTGCTTTTGGCGGTGTGCCGACCCTGCCGACCTCCTTCACCGTGCGGGCGACCGATCCGGGGGGATTGTATGTGGATCTGACCAGCAGACTCCAGTTTGCCCCTGAACCTGTCTCGCATGCCATGGTGGACGCGACCGGTTCACAGACGCAGGTCGATCTCAACGCCTTTTTCCGGGATCGGGACAACGATCCGTTAACGTTTGTTATTGATGGAATTAGCAGTAGTAGTTCAATTAGCGCCTGGGTAGATGGCAACATGCTTTCTGTATCAGGCATCATTAATTCCTCAGTGAAACTAAATATTAGAGCTACTGACAGCAATCATTTTAAGATTAACAACACTGTGCACATTGAACCGAAAAGCAATTAAAATAGAAAAACTTTAGACGGAAGGAATTGTTATGGATCCCAGACACAATCACATATCAGACTTAATATTAAAACAATTACATCATTCAGCTGAACTAGCGGCTAAAAAACACGTTCAGGAATTCCCATTAGATGGTCAGGGCTGGCTTTTACTTGGAGAATCACTGATGAAACAAGGTAAGGGAAGAACGGCCCAACTCCTGTTCAATCGGGCCTTGTTTCTTGATCCTAAAGGGCAGTGGATGCCCTTCATGCGCGAAGAGTTACAAAAAGTACCCTGCAATGAAATAGTGAGTAAGGAAATACAATTACTTCTAAGTACACCAAAAGTCACTGTTTCAGCTGCTCTTATTGTCAAGGATGAAGAACGAAGCATAGAACGGTGTATTCAAAGCATTCTGAACGCGGTTGATGAGGTCATTGTTATCGATTCGGGGTCAACCGATCAAACCTTATCGATTCTGCAAAAATATCCGCAAGTCCAAGTGTATCATGTGCAATGGAACGACAACTTTGCGGAATTACGTAATGAAGCATTAAGCCATGTTCGTTCAGAATGGGTGTTCTGGCTGGATGCAGACGAGTGGCTACATGAGGAAGATCAAGAACTCATTCGACTGGCAGCAGGAATTTATAGCTCTATGAAAACCTATGTTCCAGCCCTCCAGCCTGCCATTATGAATTATGTAGGAAATAAATGTTTATCAGAATATTCCGTTCCACGCCTTTTTCAAACCAATAAAGGTATTCATTTTAGTGGCAGAATTCATGAGCAGATCGCTACAGAAAAGGAAGGGATTTTCACTTCCAACATTATTCATAAACCTGTCGGGATTCGCCTACATCATGACGGCTATGAACCCGAGATTAAATCTAAAAAAAACAAGATAGCACGTAATATCGAGCTATTAAGAAAAATGACAAAGGAAGAGCCGAGCAACCCAGGTTGGTGGTACTTCCTTGGACGTGAAACAATGAACACGAATGATAAACAAGCTTCATTATTTTATTTCACAAAGGCCATTGAACTAGGGCAAATGAATTCACATTTTGGAAGAATCGCAGAAATTCATGTGTTAATGGGTAAAATCTATACTACTCAAGACAACCTTGAAGCTGCTGAAAAATGTTATTCTCAAGCCCTTTCCATACACCCAGATTATCCTGATGCACATTTCTTATTAGCAAATATAACGGTCTCCAAAGCTCAAAAATTGCTAGAAGGAGCCTACTCACATGTGAATAAGGCTACCACTGGCTTTCACTCTTATCGCGGAACCATTGCTCCTGATCAAGACATTTATTTGTGGAGATCCGAGTTACTACGCTCCGATATCCTTGTTTTGAATGGTCATTTTGGCGAAGCAGTGACTATATTACAAGCCTTAAAAGAGAAATTCCCGAATTTAGAGGTTGTAGAAAGAAAATTAACATTCATCAATGAACAGGTTCAACTTGTATCAAACAAATCGTAAGGATGATCAAATTAAAGAAAGAGTGATGTTACTTTGTTAAAACGGATTGGAACTTTAACGCTCTTCCTCGCCTTATTAACGTTTATCTTAAGCTCTTTGAATGTTTCGGCAGCAACGCGAGTAATCGAGAGTGCGCTTATCACAACGGTTCAAGGAGAAGTAACGATAACGCGAGCTGGAGGACTAAAACAAATACCTGCTTTTTCAAATATGAAACTCTATCAAGGTGATCGAATAATTACTGGAAATACTGGCGCAGTAACGTTTAAGGTAAGCAATCCAGAGTCAGAAAGATCTTTAGGGAAAAACTCTAACGCTGTCATCTCTAAATTAAAACACAACACTTTAGGAAATGAGTTTTCCATTAAATTATGGACAGGTTCAATCTGGAGTTCCGTATCCCACTTGGCCGATTCCGATACGGATTACATTGAAACCCCTGGTTCCAAATTACGTGTACGAGGAACCAATTTTCACGTTATGGTCCAATCAGATGGTACATTAACGGTATTCGTTGCCTCTGGCCTTGTTGCTGGATCTACAAGTGATATCCATGCTTCCAAGGCATCCTTTCTGGTCGCACCCGCGCAGCAGATCAGCTTTAATTCTGTTGCTCCACCGAAAAATATGCAGGATGCTATAACTGTAGCTGATGTCGCAAAGCTAACACAACAAGCGGACCCTTTCATTCTAAAAGCGATGCTATTCAGTACTCCTGCTATCATCACAGAGAATACAAAGCTTGAGAAGCAGCTTAACGATGATATGAATAAAAATATCTCTCCCTTGATTCAACGAGATGGAATTCAAGCTGACATGACAATCAATAACAAAAAAGCTCTCTCTAACTACTTAGATAACATCAATAGACTAATATCGAATATCGCTTCTGAATCTGTTCGACTTAACAAGATAAATAATAATGAAATGAACGTAATTCTTAATACGGTCAACCAACAGATTATAGATATCGAAAGAAAAATAAGCTTACAGAACGTCAAACCTCTTCATGCGATGGGAGGTATCAATCCAGAAGGTTTTCAAAATAAGGAGACAGAAAGATTACGATTAGAATCATTACAAAAAGAAATACAAAAGCAGCAACAGGTCTTAAAAGAAGAAGCCAAGGCTAGGTTAGATTCTTCTTTGGAAACCATTTTAGATAACAAACAAAAGATTGATTCAGTAAATAAATCGATATTAGATCAAATTCAAGGTCGTGCTGAAAAGACTTACACAGCTCAATTATCGCCAGAGGAACTTAAAACCTTTGAAAAAAACAAACAACAATTAGGACTGAATCATTCCGATTCTGATCCTGCACCGGTTGTAACAGCTCCTGATTCTCCTGGCAATTCAGCTGGGAAACCGAATACACCCAAAGTCACGTTGGTGCAGACGCCAACAGCAAAAGGATTCGAATTGTCTATTCGTTTAAAGGATTTCACGGGGTCCAGTGCTATCTTTGGCACGGAATTTCACTTTATTAGTGATACTGGTGTAGATGTAACTAATCCAGCGAACCGTTTTTTGAATGATTCCTACTTCAATCCTTCAAATAGTGTAGACATTACCAAAACCTATGTTGGAAATTCAGATAACGGCCTAACTCAAAAAAAAGAAACGATATATGCTGCAACCCAATTCGGCACTACATCAAACATTGCGATTTCGGACGGGATCTTAGCTACTATTCCTTTCTCCATAAGTGGGGATGGAACATTTAAGCTATTCTATGTGAAGATCGTGGACCATACAGGCAGAACTATCTTAGAATTAAATGATTCAAATGCTGATTTGCCACCTGCATTTCACTTCACCAAGTAAGATACAGATATTCCCAAAATAAAAATACAGCACAAGGAGTTCTTATGACCTTACTACACAAAACATTTCTCTCGCTCAGTGCTATAATCATTATCTTTAGCTCGAGTATCGGTTCAGCTGCCAATGCTGCCCCATTATATAATGATAAAGGGAATATGATTGCAACCGTCTCAAGAATTGCTGGTAACGGGATGTATGGAGAACAGGAAGGGCCAGCCTTAAATTCTTCCTTCAGACAACCGACAGGATTAGCTATTGGGGAAAAGAATCAGCTTTTCGTTTCAGACACGGGGAACCACAGAATCTTTAAACTCAGCAATGGTAATACCAATACTTACGCAGGCCCTTCATCCTCTTTACTCGTTGATACGGGAGGCCAGCCTATTGGAACCCTTCTTAACGGGAATAAATTAAACGCCATGTTCCAATCTCCTGCTGCTCTAGCTTACAGCACAGACAAGAGCTTGTATGTTGCAGATACCGCAAACAATGCAATCCGGAAAATATCCTTCACGGGTGAAGTGACTACAGTTGCAGGAAATGGCCGAATTGGTGCTACAGACGGAAAGGGAAAAGAGGCTCTATTTAATCATCCACAGGGAATTGCTGTTACGAAAGAGGGATTAATCTACGTTTCTGATACCTTGAACCATACTATCCGCAAAATTATGCCAGACGGCACCACTACTACGTTAACCGCAGCATCAAAACGTGTTGTCGAGATTCACCCTGGGTTTGTATCACCGGCTGGTGATTACAAAAATGGTTCGATCCAACAAGCTTTATTTAACGAACCCACCGGCCTTGCTTTAGATGAAAAGGGAAATTTATATGTCAGTGACTCTGGTAACCAGCTCATTCGTTATATTGATTTTTCGACTAATAATGTCACAACTGTAGCTGGTCAGTTACATGTAAAAGATAATTCAATCTATGATAAACATGAATTATATGCTTCTGGAGGTTACACGGATGGGTCATCACAAATGGCCGCCTTTCACACGCCCAGAGGAATTGTCTTAGACAAAACAGGAGGCCTTCTTGTTGCTGATTCTCTAAATAATGTAATAAGGTATATCAAAAATGGAAATGTGACTACAGTATCGGGCAGTCAGACAGGTGAATCGGGTGACCAAGATGGTCCCGAGCGAGTAGCACTCTTTAATTCCCCACAAGATGTAGCCATTACATCTGAGGGAATCATCTACGTTGCAGATACAGGCAATAATATCATTAAAAAGATTTCACCCTATACACTACCCACAAATATGAATAAAACCTCTGGAATTAACATTGTTTTAGAGAATAAGCAGATCAAGTTTGATACTTCCCCTGAGATAAAATCAGGACGAATTATGGTTCCTCTCCGTCAAATAGCCGAGGCTCTGCGCTTTAATACAACCATCTCTTCGGACGGTAAATCTATACATTTAGAAAAGGGAAACCGTTCTATACAACTTTTCCTTAATTCGAAGAAAGTCCTAACAAGTGAGACAAGCAATACATTACAAAATAAAGAACTTGATGCAGCACCCTATATGAAGAATAGTAGGACATACGTTTCTCTTCGGTTTGTAGCAGAAGAACTCGGAATAGACGTCCAGTGGGTTCCAACTGCTGGAGCTGCCATACTTCGAAACAACATCACTAATGAATACTAAATGACATAAGACTCCAAAGAGATCAAAAGTAAGCTTTTCTTGATCCCTTAGGAGTCTGTTTTTTTATCTCTATTTCAGTTTGTTTTTTTTCATTATTTTTGCTTATAAAATTCATGATACAGTTTCATCAACGCCCGCTTCTCGATCCGCGAAACATAACTGCGTGAAATGCCAAGCTCCTTGGCAATCTCGCGCTGCGTGCGCTCTTCTCCCCCAGCTTCCAGGCCAAAGCGGCCAATGACCACTTCTTTCTCCCGATCATCCAAAATGTCGAGATTGCGATAAATTTTGCTTTTTTCAATTTTAAGCTGCACACGATCTACCACATCATCGGCTTCGGTGCCGAGGATATCAATAAGTGTAATTTCATTTCCTTCTTTATCCGTACCAATGGGGTCATGCAGGGATACGTCTTTACGTGTTTTCTTCAGAGATCTTAAGTGCATTAAGATTTCGTTTTCAATACATCTCGCTGCAAATGTCGCCAGCTTTGTGCCTTTGCCTTGCTGAAAGCTTTCGATCGCTTTGATCAATCCAATCGTTCCAATGGAAATCAGGTCTTCCTGATCTTCTCCGGTATTGTCAAACTTCTTGACGATATGCGCCACAAGACGCAGATTGTGTTCAATGAGCAGATTGCGCGAGTGGGCATTGCCTTCAGCCATGAGGCGCAGGTGCTTGGCTTCGTCATCCTCAGCGAGCGGCTGAGGAAACGCATTGTTTTTGACATATGAAACGAGTAACGTTAATTCTTTGATGAACAGAGCTATTGCGGTAAACAATCCGGGCACAGATGACACCTCCTGCAGTTTTACAACGATCTGGCCTGAGCACATAAGGGAACAGGGTCAATCTATTGTATGTGGGCAGAGGCCTAGAAGTGCACGTACCAATAAATCCGCATCAAAATAAACACGTTACACACTCACCGTAACAATTGAACCCACTCTCTCCAGCAACAAAAACTCTTTCTCCACACTTTCAATAAAGTATGTTCTCTCCCCAAACAAAATCACATCATGCTGTACCAGCGGAACTTCGCTTTTAAAATAGATAACGTTATCCGTTTCCCGAAATGCCCCTTTATAATAAAACATCGTCAACCAGTCCCTCACTTTCACGAAAATACCTATGTACGCCTCATCTTATACTATACTATTTACCCTTCTGATTTGAATCTGCTTCACCGAGAAAAATACATAAAGCCTCAGGCGCTGTATAATACAAGCCTGAGGCTGATGCTCATCCCAATACTCCCTCTTAAACGCTACCCTCTTCTTAGAGAATAGTGTGGATGGAACGTTCAGATGATTACTTTTGGATGGAAGCTGGTGTACTATTTAAAAATGCGTTGCGAGAACTGATACAGGCCACTATTCCAAACTTTTGGCTCATGTCCACCCACATCCTGATACCAAATGTGTGGAACGTTCATACTGCTGAGACCATTTTTAAAGTTCTGGCTCACCCACAACAGGCCATCACTTCCTCCACAGGAAATCCAGAGCAATTTCAGTTTGCTGGCCGCCTGTCCAGGATTCGTGATCAACTGGTTCACAGGCTTCGTATTCGGAGCTGCCGAGAAGGCACCTACATAAGCGAACGTATCCAGATTCTTCAATCCAAAGTTGAGAGATTGTCCGCCACCCATGGACAGGCCAGCAAGTGCACGATTGTTTTTATCCTTATACACGGGATAAGTTCTCTCAATATGCGGGATGAGATCCTTGAGCAGATCTTGCTCGAACCGTTCAAAGGCGGCAACTTTATCCGGTGCGTAAATATCACCTACCGGGCGATCATCCTTCATCGCACGGCCATTCGGCATAACCACGATCATCTGCGACAGTTTTCCTTCCGAATACAGGTTGTCCAGAATGTTCTTCGGTTTCATCGCGTTAGCCCACTCGTGCTCATCCCCGCCAATCCCATGCAGCAGGTACAGCACGCTATACTTTTTATTAGGTGAATATCCAGGCGGCGTGTACACCATCGCTTTCCGTGCATTGCCAACTGTCGTAGAATAGTAGGTAATGAGGTTCATATTCCCATGCGGAATGTTATTCCGATAGCCATCATACCCCGCTGGTGCCGGTACAACCGGCGTAGAATTTAGAGTATTGTTAACCTCATTGGTGGAAGCATTGGTGGATTCATATGCAGTGTTCTGAGCAGAAATTTCGCTAGATTCCGTGGCAGACGCCATCGTTGGAGCAAGCATAGCAACAACCATAGAAAGACTTAAAAGGATAGAAACACGTTTCTTCATTCACTTTTCTCCTCTCAATTGGGTTAATCACAAGCAACACTTCTGTCATGAAAGCCCTTACAAATAAATCCACCACCTCCCTTCCGTCACACTCACTGAGGATAGAATACGTTGAAATTTGTAGATTTGACTTGAATCCTCTCTCTAAATTACTTATATAGTATATTTAAACTTATTTATCCATTTTTTGCAACTATATTCGACACTTCTTATCTACAATCATTCTACTTTTATATAAAAACAAAGAATTCACATTTCACTTTACTATGAAATCCCACTATAAAAAATGTAAAATACTGTTGTTAAATTAAATATTTTACCTTATTATAATCTCAAACAAGGAGGTGTCTATACCAAATTACAATATTTTCTCGTTTTTTCTTGTCTACAGGCATTTAATTCACCAAGTCAGGCGGCATGATTGATTGTTCTGCAAATCAACTATTTCTTGGGAGGGAAATGATTGTGAACAAACTTCGCTCATCTATTCAAAAGACATGGGCCTCATTTTTGGTTTTCACGTTATTGCTGCCTTTACTTGTCGGTCTTTGGCCTACCAATGCCTACTCTGCTTCTAACAACGAGGGAAAACTATACATAACAGCCGACAATGAATTCTCGCTTTTTGTTAACGGTAAACAAGCAGGTAAAGGGGATGACTGGACCAAAGCCTATACGTTCCCTGTCCCCATTCAACCTGGCACCAATGTTATTGCGGTTCAAGCCAAGGACTGGGGTTCGTATGCCGGACTGCTGGCAGATCTCAGTTATGAAGATGAAAATCTGGTTACTGACTTCAACTGGAAAGTATCTGAACGATACGTTGAGGGTTGGGAACAACCAAGATTCGATGATAAATCCTGGGCGCGCGCTTCAGATTTTGGACGTTATGGCAGTGATCCATGGAAACAAATCCAAGGCATGCCGGAAGAGACAAGTGCACGTTGGATCTGGGCAGGGAAAACAAATGTGGATGCCCCGATTGCGGAAGCTTATTTCCGCATTACGTTTACCATTTCGGAAGACGGCCTGGGGGTCAGTAATCCGATTACATCCTCCGGCCAGTTTGAGCAGGTGGATTATCAATTAAAACCGACACAACCTATGCCATCTTCCATCGTGCAAAAACTACCCGTCGTTAATTCCGTCTTCGAAACGGTGGAAGATAAAGGTTCAATCGAACTGAATTCCCGAGAAGCTGCTCAGATTGGAAACCTGCTTTCCCCTGGTCAGATTTTTCTGGATGAGTCTTCCGCCAGGGCAATTAAAGTGGCTAGCACCAGCAAAAGTAAAGATGGATTACTGGTGGATTACACCACACCTGGTGTAGATGAACTGTTTGATTACTATGATATTCCTGAGCAAGAAGTTTCTTTGGAAGAGCGAAATATCGTCATGCCTGATCTGGACATGGTGCTGGAAAGCAATGAACGGCTTGGCGCTTTGTCTATATCCGATGAGCAGATCAATGCGGATCAAGAAATAAAACATTTCAACATCGACAACACGCTCCAGCAAGATGCTAATCTCTCAAATCCAGAAAAACCTGCCGAGCAAGCCTTCACAACTATAGATCCTATGGGTCTAAGTAACGAAACCTTGATTCAACAGGGTGACGAAACTACGATCCATCAGAGTGAAGATGCTTCCGTTGATTTGAATCAAACAAATTCCGCAGACATCACTGATGCAAATGCCATAGATATGAATGAGCTTATTCGCACCGCTGGAGCAGGTGATTTTGCCACTTGTAAAAAATCCGGAAATGAGTTTGTCTGTGATTTCAAAAAAGTACTTGTAAATCAACAAAATGCAAACGGCAACAAAGTTTACGTTGAAGCGGGCGGCAAACTTACATTGATCGCACCCAAGGTAACGGGAAAATACGGTTTCTGGGGAAAATACGATCTTAAATTCACAGCAGGTGAGAAAGCGAACGTCTACATTAAAGGCGACGCCAAATTCAAAAAAGAAGTTAAAGTGCCGATTATGGGCTTCAATATCGGTGCAGGCAGCCTGGGCTCCGTATCCGTTGGGGTATTCCTTGTCATCGGTATTGATGGCAATGTCACATTTGAATTCCAAGTGGATCAGGGGTATACCGTCACTCTAGGCGTAAAAGGTAAAACACGGGCTTATATCCCTGTACAAATCAAGCCTTACAGCAATGTGAGCCGTTATCTTACCGTCACACATAAAATTGAAGGACAAGTTACGGCTTGGGCAGGAGCCAAAGCTGAAGTGAGTTTGAAAATTGCAGGCAAGAAAATATTAGAGGTCAGTGTGTTCGCAGGCATTGAGGCCACAGGAAAGTGGACAAGTAGCAACAGTGTTCCAAGCACCATGTCCCTTACCATTGATGCGCTCGTGAAGGGGGAAGGCGCTGTATTTAATAAATCCTTCAAACTCTTTGAGCTACGCTGGAATCTCGTAAGACTGGTGAAAAATCCTATCAATCCGGGAACCGGGCAGAACCTGGCGAGAAATGCCACCATAACCGCATCCTCCACCTATCCGGGGTACTCAACAGCCCGAATCAATGACGGCGACCGTAACACGGCACTTGGGGAAAGTTATAGCTGGGCAAATAATCGTAATTCCTCATTACCGCAATATGTCACTCTTGATCTGCCTGCATCCAGTTCCATTCAGCGGATCGATCTATATACAACCAAGGGTTATGTCCTTGCCAACTACGACCTGCAATACTGGAATGGTTCAAACTGGGTAAACCTGGTTCAAGTCACAGGCAACCAGGAGACGACACGATCACATACATTTGCAGCAGTTAACACCTCCAAGGTCCGTGTCGTCGCTAACAGGGGACCTTCACATCAGTCAACCTATGTTCGAATTAACGAGCTTGAAATCTATTAAAATACAACAGAAAAAACCTCAGTTTTCTTGTTTATAACAAGAGGCTGAGGTTTTCTTCATTATCATTAGTCTATAATTTGTAATTTAATGCAACGATACGGGATGAACGCCATCTGCACCTTCCGGTGAAGTTTCCTTATCCTGCTTAAACAAGCTGAGTAACAATCCAAGCAAGCCAAGTGCTGCAATTACTGCGGCGTAGATCGGCACTGAGATCAGTCCTGTATGTGTAATGGCGAATCCGCCGAGATAAGCCCCCGCCGCATTCCCCAGATTAAATGCAGAGTGGCTGGATGTCGTCGCCAGCAGCGGAGCTTCACGCGTCATATTCATAATGCGAAGCTGAAGCCCCGGCATAATGCCAAAGGCTGCGACACCCCAGAAGAAGATCGTGATTACCGCCAACACCGGATTGTGTAGTGTCAGCGTTAATGCAGCGAGTAGTACAGCAAGAATACCGAAGTTCACAATCAGTGAAGGCATAAGCTTCCAGTCCGCCAGACGACCACCAACCATATTCCCGAGCGTAACACCGAAGCCAAACAGCACCAGAATCCAGGTTACACTTTGCTCTGCAAAACCACTAATATCAACCAGCATCGGCGTAATGTAAGTGAAAACTGCAAACAGACTTCCGCAGCCCATTGCTCCGATTAGAAGCACAAGCAATACCTGTGGGCGGATCAGGTTACGGAACTGCTGTCCCAGGTTAGCTGGTGTACCTTGCGGAATAACCGGGATAAAACGAATAATACCAAGCAGTGAAACAATGCCCAGAATGGTAATCGCCCCAAAAGAGGAACGCCAGCCAAGCTGTTGACCGATAAATGTACCAAACGGAACACCGATAATATTGGCGATGGTCAGTCCCGCAAGCACTACCGACACCGCACCAGCTCTCCGATCTGGTGTTACAAGCTTGGTAGCCATGATTGAACCTACGCCAAGGAACGTGCCGTGAGCAAATGCCGTCAGGATACGTGCCGAGATGAGCAGCCCATACGTAGGCGCAATGACAGACAAGGCGTTACCTATTATGAAAATGCACATCAGCAGCACCAATAGTTTTTTCTGCGGAATCTTGTGCGTGAAAACGGTTAGAATGGGAGCGCCTACGGCTACGCCGAGTGCATATCCCGTAATTAGTTGTCCCGCCTGTGGAATGCTAACGTTCAAATCCGTTGCCACATTAGGCAGCAAACCCATAATGATAAATTCAGTCATGCCAATGGCGAATGCCCCAATCGTCAAGCACAGCAGCGACAAAGGAAACGGTTTTCTTTTACCGGATGTTGTGGTCTGTGATGTACTCGTGGATTCCTCCCGTTCACCCGCAACAGGTTCTAATGATTGTTCTGTCTTACTCATGATGTTTTCTCTTCTCCTGTCCTTCATATATCTATTGTTTTACGCTAAGCTCTTTCTCTCCATGTTCTATGATTTTCTCTGCGCGGCATTGCCCGATGCTTTTAACCATAAAGCCTCATTTAATTGAGCAAACGTATCTCTCATTGCCAGCTTGTCCTGCCAATGGGATGGAATCCCGCTTCGCCCGTAATACGCACCCGCAATCTGTCCATAGACAGCGCCGGTTGTATCTGCATCATCTCCCAGATTAACGGCAAGCAACACCCCATCCGAAAAACTGGATGACTTGTTGAACGCCCAAAGCGCTGCTTCCAGAGAACGAACCACATACCCACTGCCTTGGATTTCGGGCGGTTCTTTACGCTCGTATGACCCCATAACCACTTCTTCGATGGCAGGCGAAAAAGAACTCCCTTTCTCCGTCCGCCAGCGCTTCATCGTCTCTGGAGATAACATTGCGGCCTTGTCTGCTCCATGGAATCCCGCCACAAGAATGGCTGCCAGCACTTCGCAGGCCTCTACACTTTCCGTCGCTGCATGTGTTGTCCGCGAACTCAGCCCTGCGTAACGAACCGCCTCCGACGGTTGAAGCGCATAAGCCATGGCAACTGGAGCAAGCCTCATGATGGAGCCATTCCCGGCAGTCATGGGGTCAGTTGATCCACTATAGGCTTCACCGGTTCGAGCAAATCGTTCCAGCGCGCTTCGCGTAGCTCCACCAATATCAAAACAATCTCCGGTACTGCTCATATAACCGATCTTATACCAATTCGTATAGCGGCGCATCTGATCAGCGGGATCGAAATTTTCCTGACGCACCAGACTTTCCGCCAGACACAGAGCCATAGAGGTATCGTCCGTCCATTCTCCAGCTTTTAATCCAAACACTCCGCCGCCTATCATATCTGTGACAGGTTCAAAAGTACCCGGACTACTGAATTCAACAGTTGTTCCTAGCGCATCTCCTACTGCGAGCCCGATCAAACCGCCCTCAAAACGATCTCTTTGCAGCATGTTCTCTTCCTCCTTCACATCACTTATCCAACAGGCAACTCGTGGCCTTATTGTCCCACATGCGCTGATCTGGCGTAAAGCAAATTAAACTAAAGTTGCCGATTCATTTCTTCTATTATAAACGTGTCGAAAGCTGTTGAATGGCCCAATACGATTCATTTTCAACAATTTTTTTTATTTTTTTCGTGTTGAAAAAACCGTTCATCCATTACACCGCTTACATGCAAAGGGCTTAACGGTTTGCAAGGTTTCACATTTTCTGAAAGTAAGTCACACATGTGAAAATTTTCAATGTAAACATTCATGACACACTTGACCCTATTCTTTGTCCTGTGGTACGGTTTTATTAGATTCAACGCATATTTTTTCCCAAATTAATATCCCTATCCCGCTTTTTGCGTTAACTAACATTCCGCGAGTTAATGAATGTACGGGAATTAATTTGCAGAGAATTCACGAAAGTTAGTGTTTCATTTTCCAACCCAAAAACAAATTCTGAAAACAGGAGGAACAAATTGATGATTAAGGCACTGATTTTTGACTTCGACGGAACGATTATTGACACAGAGACAGCTTGGTATATCGCATTTCGGGATGCGTACAAAGAACATGGTGTTGATCTAACACTGGAGATGTATTCCAAGTGCATTGGTACCAGTCTCAAAACCTTCAATCCGTATGAGTACCTCATCACAGATTTGAACCTTCCGATTGATCGGGATGCGTTCAGGGAATCGGTCCAATTGCAGCATGCTGCATTGATGAACAAAGAAAAGGTTCGCCCAGGTATACAGGAATATTTGGAACAAGCAAGCAAAGCCGGTATAAAGCTCGCTGTAGCTTCCAGCTCCAAACGTGAATGGGTAGAGCAACACCTGGAGCAACTGAAATTAAAAGACTATTTCGAAGTGATCCGCACGGCAGATGATGTTGCCAATGTAAAGCCTGATCCGGAACTGTACAATCAAGCACTCGAAGCCCTTGGAGTAACTGCAGACGAGGCCGTAGCCATTGAGGATTCACCTAACGGCGCGCGTGCAGCATCTTCTGCTGGTATGCATTGCGTTGTCATCTCGAATACCATCACCGGAACGTTGGCATTCGATATGCCTCACCAGCGACTATCCTGCCTGACCGACCTGCCATTTAACGATTTGATCTCGAAGCCACTCGTCACCACCGCCTAAGGTCTGCACGAATTTCGTCATCCAATCTTAAAGGGGGAGTTCACACATGAAAGCTGTACATTTTGGTGCGGGCAATATAGGCCGTGGGTTTA
The DNA here is from genome assembly GCF_057597225.1 of Paenibacillus sp. NN59. Lineage (NCBI taxonomy): Bacteria > Bacillati > Bacillota > Bacilli > Caryophanales > Paenibacillaceae > Paenibacillus > Paenibacillus sp. NN59. The sequence goes on from NZ_CP199678.1 coordinate 4,723,737, forward strand.
TTGGTCATATGTTGTCCGCTTCCGACTATGAGGTCTGCTTTGTCGCACGTAACCCAAAGAAAATATCATTGCTTCAGAAGAGGCAAGAGTATCCGATCACCCTTGCCAATAACGAACAGGACACAACCATTGTGAATAACGTAACCGCGATTAACGTAAACGAGCAACATCGTGTCGCGGAAGAGATTGCATCCGCTGATCTCATTACGACAGCGGTAGGTGTATCTGCCCTCGGGGATATCGCCGAACCGATTGCAAAAGGCATCTATCTGCGCATGAAAGCTAATAATTACAATCCTCTGCACATTATCGCTTGTGAAAATGCGATCGGCGGTAGCACCCGGCTGAAAAAGCGTATCTATCCTTTTCTGGATGAGCCCACCCGGGCCAAAGCCGAACGTTATATTTCATTCCCCAATGCAGCTGTGGACCGGATTGTTCCGGCTCAGAACCACGAAGACCCGCTGCAGGTCACGGTTGAACCTTTTTATGAATGGGTTGTTCACCGCCCGGCCCTGCTGGATGGGTTTAAAGAAATCGAAGGCGTTCACTATGTTGATTCACTGGAACCTTATATTGAGCGCAAAATGTTTACGGTCAACACGGGTCATTGTGTCGCCGCATACTTCGGTTATCTCGCAGGCTTGAAGACCATCCGGCAGGTCATGAGCAATACGGCCCTTCGCGCCAAGGTGCGTCATGTCATGGAAGAGACGGGAGCCATGCTGATCCGTAAACACGGTTTCAACGCGGAAACACACCAAAAATATATCGATACTATATTGGGACGGTTCGCTAACCCCAATCTCACCGACCAAGTGACCCGGGTTGCACGTTCTCCACTTCGCAAGCTTTCACCTCATGATCGGCTTGTTCGCCCAGCGATGCAGGCCAGTGAATTCGGAATCGCTATTCCTCACTTAACCTCTGCGATGGCGGCCGCAATGCTGTTTGATGACAAACGCGATGAGGAAGCCATGAAGCTGCAACATTTTATTCATGAAGATGGACTCTCTCCTTTTATCCGCGAACGCATGGACATTCCCGAAGAACATGTCCTTCACCAGCACATTATCACCTGTTATGAAGAGCTTCAAGAGCATAAGGTACCGAAGGTACTTACCTGAACTTGAGTTCAGCCTGTGGATCGACCATCTCCGTTGACCAACAGCAACATCATGAACAAGGCAAACAGCCGGGAGGAACGTGTGCTTGCTCTTGTTCCTTCCGGCTCAACAAAACAGCGTATCCCCTCTTTTCAGGAGACACGCTGCCCACGGTTATCGCTTTATTCATTCATAATCGAGTTCACTGATGCATACACCATAGGCAGGAAACCTTCGGAAGGTTCACCAACCGGCGCATCAATGTGGAAAATGAATCCATTCCCGTCCAGTTCCTTGACGATGAAATATTGCGTTTTCTTCCCATTCTGAGACATCATAAACAGTCTTGCATCTTTCATCGGCCCATTACTAAGCTGTTCAGGAGTTAATTCTTTGACTTCCCCCACCTCGGACAACTCTTCCTTCGCGTCCATCTTCAAATAATCCAGATTAAAGTCCGAAGGCAACTTTTCGATCTCTACCTTGTATCTAGGATCAATCTTCATCGTTAACTCATGGTCTTTTGCATCAAAAGCCATCGGCTCAAAGATATATAGCGAATACCCTTTGGTCTGTGCCAGAGTTACTGGCCGCTTCTCCGTGATCCCTTCCACCGTCACTTCCAGTTCTGACGTTTTGGCGCGATCAGATGTAACGATATTTCCTGCCCCAGTACCCGTTTTATCGCCATCCTCAGATGCAATTTTGGTAATCCCGGTGAGTACCAGTTGTTTGGTTGATGCATCCACTGCTTTTTCTACATATTTGAAACGAACCGAATCCTCATCATCGATATCGTCCAGTAATTTCTGCATATCCTCCCCCACCTGGAAAGACATCGCTTTATCCTTTACACGAATCTCAACCGTGTGTGGGTCAGCCCAACCCGTCAGAATGCCCTCTGCTTCAATGACATCACTTTCCTCCGGCTTCTGTTCCGGCGCTGGTGACGTTTCCTTTGTATTGTTCACAGATGGTTGAAGTGCAGGTGCACTGCTCCCACAAGCCACGAGTGAGAATCCCATAAGTAGAACCACTAATGTAGTGCTGACCTTTACCCTATTCCTTTTTCGCATATGAACACCTCCGTTAGCTTAAACGCAATGCTGCTTGTCCATGTTGCTACATCCATTGAACCAACGATGCTTCACACGATCACTCCGGATAGCGGCGGGATCTTGCAATCGCTGTTTTGTGCAAAGACTGTTTGTTCCATTTATATAGCTTCGTATAATATTTACTTACACGGGAATCAGACAGCTCAATCACGCATAAACGGTATTCAAAGGCCAACTCTCCAGCCTAGCCCGCCTGATCAAGCTTAACCAATTGCGCATGCGCCGCGTTGAAAGCTTGCGTCTGCAAGTTGAATTGTTTACGTACTTCCGCAAGCTTGGCGTATTCTTCATTACGTGTGCGGATGGCACGTTTAATTTTAACAAGATTCGGCTTAGCACTTGCTCGCATAAGCCCGTACAGTTGTTCTTCAGCATTCAGGCTATGTTCATATGAAACTACAAATAGCTCATAGGTTTTGGCTCTTGCCTCATATTGATCCAGCACTTTACCTGCGTGAGCAAGCGTCTCTTCCTTCTCAATGGTAAGCTCCTTGAGAGAACCGCGTAGTGCTTCAATCTTCTCTCCTGTCTCCTGCATAACCTTCCCCGTCTGTTCAAGCAACGCTCGACGTTGCTGAATATCAGCCTCTGCTTGATCCAGCAGCGCTTCGATATTGCTGTTCTTTTTCTTTCCATTGCTCAAAATACTCTTGTATAGTTCCATATCCTCTGCTTCATACCGTGTCAAATCCTTCAGACTTTTGTCGATCTCCTGACCGCTCTGCACCAAACGATTCACCTGATTGGCCGCAGGCTCCTGCGGCTCTCCACACCCGCTAAGTAAAAGCATCAGCAATAGACTGCATGCTGCTAGCGTAATTTTTTTGCTCGTAATTAACATGTGTTCTCCCTCTCTTGCCATAACGTCTACAGACGTGTATCCCCGCTAAAATTGGCAACCCAGTGTGCGCTCGGATCATACACTTCAAATTCGTAGCCCCGATCTTCCAGCAGCTTCATAATGCGCGGCAGCGCCTGCACAGTCTGTTCCCGTTCATGCATCAAAATAACTTCCTTATCCCTGTGCACACTATTGCTCACTCGGGCTACAATTTTATCCGGCTGACCGGGAAGATTCCAATCCAGGGAATCTGTCGTCCAGTCCCACATTTTGAAACCTGCCGCTGCAATGTCTCCCCTGAATGCTTCACCAATCTGCGGACTGCTACCGTAAGGAGCACGGATGAGATGCGGTGTGTATCCGATCAGTTTCTCGACCATTTTCTGTTCCTTTTTGAACTCATTCACAAAGTTCGCCGAACTTCCGCTCTTATAGAGTTTCTTATAGTTATGTGTCATGCTGTGTAAACCAGGATAACTACCTTCCTTCAGCAAACGTTTCACCGCATCCGGATGCTCATTTAACTGCCGTCCAATCATGAAAAACGTCGCTTTCGCTTCATGTTGCTTTAAAATATCCAGCAATTGATCTGTATATTGACTTGGTCCATCGTCAAATGTTATGTACACCACTTTTCGAACCTGACCCATAAATCGTGCCGGCTCCTCTTTCGACTCCGGTGTAACCTGAATCATCCCCAGCTTTGCGGGTTGCTCAATAACAGCAATTGGCGGTGGTGCCATTACCGTTTTCATCCAATGGGTCATACCGATAAACACATATGTCAAGCCCGCAACAAACACAAGCAAGAGCATGATCGCCACGCTCAATCTGCCGTAGCGGATTTTCCTTTTTTTATGAGTTTGTTTTCGACTGACACTGCGAATCGCATTTCCATAGTCTCGCGTTGTTTCTTGTTGTACTCTCACGACCTAGCCACTTCCCAACTGTCTTTTTTTCCCGATGAATGGAATATTATATCGATTCACGTCTCTATATAGAAGATTAATAGAAAAACCGTCGCTGTGAATGACAGAATAGTTACAAGCTCGGTTACAATCTACTTATCTCTTTTCCATGTTTCTCTAACCACGGATGTGCAACTGAATTTATTCGTTGTTAAAAGTAAAACGTGTTTCATGGCCGAGATGCTGCTTCCAATTTTTTCAGCGTCCATACAACATTTATATATATCAAGATATCTGCTGCGTGGTGAAGTATCTTTACCTGCTGATGTCTTCCCTGCACTGACCTTCTCCTGTATAATGAGGTGATTTAGGTTATCTATTTACAAGAAGGAGCTACACCTATGACAAGCATGAACCGTGCCGGCAGATCCATCTATTTGTTATTTTTTGTCGGCATTATTGCCATTTCTTTCTCTTCTATTTTTGTACGCTGGTCTGACTCAGATGTTGCGGTCATTGCCATGTATCGCCTGTTTTTAACTAATGTGCTCATGCTGCCTTTCGTTTGGCCACACAGGCATGAGATGCTTCGTCTGAATGTTCGTCAGTGGGTTTTGTTACTCGCTTCCGGTGTGATGCTTGCGCTACACTTCCTGCTCTGGATGGGATCACTGAGATTAACCAGTGTCGCCAGTTCCACCGTCATCCTTGCTCTCGAGCCGATTCTGATTCTGGCCGGATCGGTGTGGCTGTTCAAAGCCAAAATCAACCGCATGATGCTCATTGGCATGGGTATCGCGCTGTTGGGGTCGATCATTATCGGTGCAGGAGATTTTCAGGTGGCAGGGACCGCGCTACAGGGAGATATTTTATCATTACTTGGCACGATGGCAGTGGCTGTGCATATGTTGCTGGGACAATTTTTGCGAACAGGTCTCAGTGCATTCTCGTATAATTTCTGGGTGTTTCTTGTCGCTGCCTGTACGTTCGCGGTGTACAATCTGTTCATGGGGCATCCGTTCGGCGGTTACGCGGCTTCGGAGTGGGGAATCTTCCTGTTACTGGCTATCGTGCCTACCATCTTTGGACATTACCTCTTCAACTGGTTGTTGCAATATATGAACGCGACCACGGTATCTATGGGCGTTCTCGGAGAGCCTGTATTCTCCTCCTTGCTGGCCTGGGTACTGCTGGGCGAAGCATTGAGTACACTTCAAATGTCGGCAGGTGTCGTGATCCTGTTCGGGGTGTGGATCTTCATTCGGTACGGCAAAACCAAACCCCAGGCCATTCCAGCTGATGCGCCCATCGCCGCTCCAGTTCCTGTTGAACCGAAGACGGTGTAAAAAAATTCATTACATATGAAGGCGGTGTGTTGTTATGAAAAATATAGTATCCATGCGCTGGCTGCTCGCCAGAATGTACGAATCCGATGTTGCTATCGTAGATTGCCGTTTCCTGCTCGGTCAACCCGATGCCGGACGTGAAGCTTATGAAGCCGGACATATTCCGGGGGCTGTCTATCTTGATCTGGAAAAGGACCTTTCCGCTCCGGTCACTGAGCACGGCGGACGCCATCCACTCCCTGATCCGGCTGCACTCGCAAGCCGCCTCGCTAAAGCAGGCATCGGCTCCAATAGTCGCATCATTGCCTATGATGATCAAGGCGGCATGAACGCATCACGTTTATGGTGGCTGCTTCGTTACTTGGGACATGAACAAGTTTATGTCATGGACGAAGGTTTCTCGGCTTGGCAGAATGCCAAGTTCCCGGTGACAACGGACATCCCGGTACAGATTCCATCTTCGTTTGACGTGAACCTGCAACCACAGATGCTCGCAAGCGTTACGGATGCGCAACAAGCTTCGGCAAGCGGTAGCGCCGTGCTGGTTGACTCCCGTGATGCCCGCCGTTATGCAGGGCTGGAGGAACCGATCGATGCGAAGGCCGGACATATTCCGGGGGCAGTGAATTATTTTTGGAAAGAAGTGCTTGGTACGGATGGTCGCTGGTCTGGTGTTGAGGCATTAGAGGAGCGGTTCGTGAAGCTGGGGAAAGATGATGCCATTATCGTGTACTGCGGCTCTGGCGTATCCGCCTGCCCGAACGTGATTGCGCTGGAGGAAGCGGGATTCTCGAATGTGAAGCTGTATTCCGGGAGCTGGAGCGACTGGATTAGTTATGAGGGAAATACAGTAGCGACGGGGGAAGAGTAGTTCGGAGGACAAGTCTACAGTTTCTCAATGACAAATACACCGCCTTGCAGGCCGATGTCTGGGGCGGTGTATTTTCCGTTCCTGAGCGCGAGCCGGGAATACAGGAGTGGTAAAAGCATCGTTGCACGGGATGGCTAGTGATTTTCAACTTTTACGGTGGCCCACTCGCGCCCGTGAAGTAATGCTTTAAACGAGATTTGGTTGCCGGATGAGGCATATAAATCATCATTCGATGATCTGGTTCATTGGGAAATTGAAGGGTGACATGCTCGAATTCAATAACTCCAAACGTGGGGTGCAAAAGCTTCTTGTAGCCGTCAAGGGAGCCTGGCACTTCATGATACTGCCACATTCTTGTAAAATCATCGCTTGTCCTCTTCAGATCTTCAATTAACTTGTCGAATGAATCATCATTCAGATACCGTGCTCTTGCCGTTCTGAACTCAGCAATCATTCTTCGTGAGACACTCTCCCAATCCTCCGATCCTTCTTTCCAAATAGAATCCGTAAATTGGCGCCACATCAAATTATAATCATGCGGGGGTGACACCCTATGAATCATAAATACAGCAGCTGCCGCTTCATTCCAAGCTAAAAAATCCCACTTTTTCCCGATGACATAGGCCGGATTAGGATGCAATTCATTCAGCATGTCCTGAATGGATGGGCTCAGTTTCTCTTCAATGATCGTTGATTGAGGAGGCAGTGATTCTCCAGCAAGCAAAAAGAGATGTCTTCGCTCATTGGGTGTCAGCTGGAGTGCTGAAGCCAAGCTTTCCAGTACACCTACCGACGGACGAATATCACGACCTTGTTCAAGGCGCGTGTACCATGAGAGCCCTATATTCGCGATCCCGGCGACCTCCTCTCGCCGCAAGCCTCGTGTGCGACGACGATTGCCAGGCAAAAGGCCAACATCAAGGGGAGAAACGGAGGCGCGTAAATCTCTTAAGAAATTACCTAGCGCTAAACGGCGCTCACTGTCGTTCAAGTAAACCTCCCCCTTATCCTATCACTCACAAACCTACCATTAAGCAGGTTCTCGTGACCGTTTAGTAGTCAAATTATACTGAAGGCAGTTGATGAGATCAACAATTCCAGGCAAGGAGAATGAATATGACAACCATTGCAGGACAAATGTTGGCAAACAAGGTAGTAATGATTACAGGTGCGGGGCGAGGCATTGGAGCTGAGGCAGCAAGACTGTTTGTACAGCAAGGGGCTTCTGTGATGCTCGTCGCGAGGACAGAGTCTGAGTTGCGTAAAGTCAGGGATGAAATTGTGACATCGGGTGGAGATGCTGCATATTTCACAGCCGATCTGTCCGATTCACGCAATGTTGAACAAGTTGTTAAAGCTACAGTGGAACGATATGGCCGTCTTGATGCCGCTTTTAATAACGCAGGTATTGGAGTCACGGTATCATCGCTGGTGGATGAAAGAGAAGAAGACTTCGACCTGATCCAGTCCGTAAATTATAAAGCAGTCTGGATGTGCATGAAAGCCCAGATTAAAATTATGATGGAGACTTCAGGGTCAGGTTCTATTGTTAACACCAGCAGCGTGGGTAGTCTGAAGGGAAATCCGGGCTTGGGAGCTTACGGGGCATCTAAACGAGCGGTAAACAGTCTGACTCAAACAGCTGCAGTCGAATATGGTCCAGCGGGTATCCGTGTCAATGCAATTGCTCCGGGGACCACAATGACGGATATGATTCAGCAGTGGGTTTCTATCAACCCCGATATCATTGAACAGATTCGTGCGAAGACACCTCTGAGGCGTCCTGCTGAACCTATTGAGATTGCTAATGCAGCCGCTTGGTTGCTTAGTGATTATTCATCTTTTATTACTGGAGTCGTTTTGCCTGTGGACGGTGGACTTAGTGTATAAGATTCAGTGGTCTAGGTCGGAATGTCTGAATTGATGTAGACATATCTTCGATTGCAATCGCAAGCGGGTTATGGGAAGAATAAATATTTTGATGATATTCTTAGAAAAGGCTTTCTGGACTAATCTGAGAGTTAACAAACTCCCAGTTAGTCCCTTTTTTTGATTCACGTTAAAAGAAAAAACGCGATGGACATCCGTCCACCACGATTGAACAATGAAATCGATTATTGCTTTTTACTTAACGATACGTTTGCTGTTAACGTCTTGTCGATCGTCGTCCAGTTTACATAAGCACCTAGTATTTCATTGATAACAGAAACCGGAACTACGGTTTCGCCATTTAAAAGCTTTGGCACTTTACTATTGAACACTAGTTTATCGTTAATTGAATACACATCCGAACCAATTTGGGCACTTATATCTTTCGTGCCTAATTTAATTTTCGTTGTACGCGTCTTATTATCCCATTCAACTGCGCCACCTAATAGCTCCGAAATGGTTCGAATCGGTACGTAAAATTCATCGTTATGAACAACCGGTTTGATGGTCGTACCCCCTACATTCATTGCAACGTCAACATATTCAAGGAAATCGCTCTTTCGAATGAGCCCATGAACCCCTTTCGTTCGGTCTACGACCTGGGATACTTCATAATCCGTTGCCGCCGATAGGTACGCATAAGCTACACTTCTATCCATATCAAGCTTATCGGATAAGAATTGAATCGATTCACGTACTGATTCTTTCATTGCTTCATCCAAATCAGGATCAAGTCCAATGGGAATCCAATAATCCTCTGTTTCAGCAAAGGGTTGCGTGAATTCTCCACGATGCGGGATCGATGGATCACCTTTCTTTAACACCGTTAACCGAACTGTCCCCCTTAAGGAAGCTTCCAATGCAGTTAACGCTACTTCCCCATCTCCTTGAGCAAAGTGTGGATCTCCAGTATAAAATAAACCGCCTTTGACTTGAATCGGATAATAAATAGTTGCACCGACACCTAACTCATTAATATCCATATTCCCTCCCGTTTCAATAGGCGGGATCGAACTCACTACTTCGCTGGTATTCGGTGCAACCCCCATAACACCTAGAAACGGGTTAATGGGGAAACGTACATTTTTCCCAGCTTTTGTTGGTAACAAACCATACCAATTACCGTTGATCTCTTCAATAGGTGTAAATATAGATACATTATTATATAGTTCAGGTTTTGTTGCGCTAGCCCCCTCTTGTGGGCCTGTATTTTCTGGAAACTCGTCAGGAAGGGCACCTTTACCATGACGATTAGAAATGACACCATAGGGAACTCGAGTTTGCAACGAAAGGACTTCTACTTTAAGAACATCTCCTGGCATTGCTCCCTCAACGGCTACTGGCCCAGTGATGATATGAGGTCCGTCTTTTACATAATCATGCTTAATTGGAGAAGCCGCAATTGCCTTAGCATCATCCAACACGCCATCGGGGGAGATACCGAATTTGCCGAAGTACTCCACTGGATTTCTCCCCTGATCTTCAATCAGTCCCTCATGCGATACCGTATCAAATGTTACAGCACTTCCTGATGGTACTGTGAGAATCGGAGAGCTATCTCGATTAGGCAGTGATCCCCAGCGAACGTTTTCAATCGCAGACGTTACATAATAATCACCTTCTACCTTATCAAATGTTGTTGGTTGCAACGGCATACTAAATCCCACTGAAGGTAGAGCAAATGTAAACATACCCACAATCCCTACTGAAACACCAATTTTCCTAATCGTTCGGTTAATAAACATCACGTCCCCCCTAGGTTATGCAACATTATGTAATATTATATGACACGTATAAAAGATAACATATAAATCTATTTAAAACAATATTTTCTTGTTAACAAAAGTAACAAAAAAGGGCTATAACCCGAGAAAAACTTATTAAATCATAAACAAATGTTAATATATCTAACATATAAAAGGCGTGTAAAACTTAAATATGTTTCCTAAACTTGATGAACATTCTTCAGATATCAGTTATGAGGGGAATGCGGTGGGTGCCCGTATTTATTCATCGGCTTTTTAGGCACTATATTGGTTGGGGTACACGTCGTGATCTATCAAATTCATTCTATAGACTTCATTTAAATAATAAAAATCGCCCCTAATTTTGTTATCTATTAAACGTGCTAAAATAGGATTTAGACCTGCTAAACTTATTGAGGGGTACCTCCTCAATCCATCAAGAAGAGGTGAACAACGATGACGGAGTCATATCATGGAATACATTCGAATTTGCAATTTCCAAGTAGCATCTTTAATATCGACCGCAAGGATGTTCCAGCACTTCTGGAAGCTACGAACGTCAAGCACCAGGAGACCATTGCGGAAAAACTGACTGGTTCGGAGTATGCACTTCATTTACTCCTTGCTGTAGAAGTTGCTAAGCAACTAGTATCAGAATGGACTGAAGCAGTGCAGCGATGGTCACCGCCGCTTATCCTTGATCTGTCCATATGCTCAATTGACTGCGCTGTTGAACTCCTGCAAAACCCTGAGCGGCGACTGCTTCGCTTCTGGTTTTATTCCGAAGATGTACCGGAGGACTGGAGAGAGGGGCACAGTGACCGCTTTTTCGATCTTACGGTGACCATTGACGCCGAATCACTGACCGTGCAACATGCTGCAGGGCCAAGCAGATGAAACAATAGAGCCTGCATTCGGAGACACTAACACTTGTCGATACTCTACCAACAGCCTGAAGGACATTAACACAGACTTCGGGCTTTGAAGCCAGAGTGTAGTAAGTAACAAGTATAACGGCTCTACAATACCTGATCCACTATTTCAATTTATCCACCCGTTCACTATTCTCCCAGATGGCAGGATTATTAATCACCTGACTCTTCCCACGCATAATAGAATCGTAACTATCCTTTCCAGATGTATACCAGTCCACAATAACTACCTTTCCTTTCAGATCTTGTACCAAGAATTCAGTAGACTCCGCATATTCACCTACATCCTTTATAATACGTGCATTCATTTTTAGATAATAAAAACTCTGCTCTCCTTCAATATAATCCACTTTTTCAGCTTCCATCTTGACCTCTCTCACTTGGTTATAAGTTAAATTGTTCTTGCGAAACAGATTATATTGTGATCTGATCTTCTTTTCCGTATATAGTTTGAGGTTCGGGTTATCAATATATCTACTAACGTCAAATTCCAGACCGTTCCATATGGCTTTGTAATATCCAGATAAAACCTCTGCACAGAGTTCATAAGCCTTCTCCGTATCCAAAGTAGATAAACTTGGATTGTTGGTCGTGCCCCTCCCTATCAGAGAAGCAGAATCTCCATGTCCCCCTTTGTCCTTGCTACGATCAGACTGTTCACATGCACTAGTAAGCCACATCGTTATTAACAATAAAACAAGGTAAGTATACTTCATCATATCCCTCCAAGGCTCAATTTTAAATTAAACAATATTTTACTAAAATTTATATAATTAACATAATTATTTACATTTTTACCTTAGAAAAATATACTCTGATATGAATGAATATCTTAATTATTCCCATATTAGGAGGGTATGTATGATGAAACGTTGGCTATCTTTAACTCTAAGTTTTTGTCTGGTTTTTCTGATGGCAGCTCCACTTGCAGAAGGGAAAACGAATCAAGTTGGCTCTAGCGGGCTCTATGAAGTAAGTACAGGGGTTGCCTTATATGCGAATATTCAAGGAGTGAAAACGTCTCTCCCTACCGTTGTTTTCATTAGCGGATACGGTGACGATTCATCCGTCTGGTCTGGTATCCAATCCGAGATATCCCAAAAAACGTTAACGGTTTCTTATGATCGTGCTGGGCTCGGACTTAGTGACGATACTACCAAAGATAAAACAACAAAACAACAAGTTAAAGAGTTACATAAGCTACTTCGAAAAGCTAATATTCCAGGTCCATATGTATTGGTGGGACACAGCATTGGCAGATTAAATGTGAGAGGATTTGCTGATCGTTATACCAATGAAGTTGCAGGAGCTGTGCTGATCGATGCCTCTCACGAAAAGCAAGAGGAAGCTGTTCTGGCAACCTTGCCGCCCGAATTTATAGAGATGTACCAGTCACAGTTTACTGCGGAGGGGGATTATGCAGAAGTAACCAAGAGCTTTAAATATATCGAAAAACTGCGTGCCAAGGATGCAATGCGGAATTTACCATTAACCGTAATTTCTGCAACAGAACATGGCATGGGACCAGAAATGGAAATCAAATGGGCTGAAATGCAACAAGATTTAGCATCCTTGTCTAATCAGGCTACTCATGTCACTGCGCCAAACTCAGGACACTATGTGTACCTTGAACAACCTGAGCTTGTGCAACAAGCAATCATTTCTATGCTAGAGCAATAACTTATGTATCGGGGGTTCAATCTTCCCTATAGAAATTCATGAAGCTCGCGAATAGCGAGCTTTTTGACTTGCCTGTAACAACTTACCTCGATCAGAGGTGCCTGAGGAAGGATAGTATCTCGCTTAGATAAAAGTAAAAAGAAAACATTATATTGCTATCCGACCGTAATCCTAATTCGGCATTTCATAGTTACACACCACGCTTGCCTCCTGTAGGACATATGTCTCTTTTTCTCCGAAAACGATTAAAAAAACTTTATAATCCACTCCAAATGATCGATATACAACAAATGAACATCCGCATATCCCATGATTGCAACCTGAAATCGATCTCAGGAATGCGGCACGGGAGAACAGAATCATACATATAACAGGTTGTTAGGAAAAAGAGAAAGTTCTGTCTAATGGAAAGACAAGAGCTAACAAAGGAGACGAAGATGTGAAGGGACGAACGAGTCACAAACGAAACAAACGCAGTATCTGCGTGAACCTGCTGTTATCTATGCTATTGTTGATCAGCAGTGTGCCGCTATGGCCAAGCAAGGCAGCAAACGCTGCAGCAGAAGGGTCATATCTCTTATCCCTGAACAGACCGGTGTATAGTTCCTCATCCCTTGGCGGAAATACAGCCGATCATGCCGTGGATGGCAACAAAAATACCCGGTGGGAAAGTGTTTGGCAGCAAGACCCTCAGTGGATCTATGTTGACTTGGGTGCAGTGGCTTCCATCTCGAACATCTCGATTGAGTGGGAAAATGCTTATGCTTCCGCCTTCGACCTTGAAGTGTCCGATGACGAGGTGAACTGGACGCAAGTATACTCCACAACGAAGGGTCAAGGCGGTATGACGGAAGTTGAGGTTTCCGCCAATGCACGATACGTACGTTTGTTCAGTCATGAACGAGCACAGCAAGCCTACGGTGTATCTCTGTACGCGTTCAATGTGTATGGAACGGGCGGAGCAAATCCACCTCCGAAACCGGTTGCTACCAACCTTGCCCTTGGTAAAACGGTCATAGCTTCATCGGAAGAGATTGACGAACCTAGCCGCTCCGCCGAAGATAAGGCCAAGATGGAAAAGCGCAATTACGAAGCGCGCAATGTGACAGACGGTGACCCGGGTACACGCTGGTCTTCCATCTACAAGGATCAGGAATGGATTGTTGTGGACCTTGGCGAGCGTCATGAAATCGGAGGAATTTCGCTACAATGGGAAAATGCGTTTGGACGCGCTTATGACATTCAGGTATCCAATGACGCAAAGCAATGGACTACGTTGTTTCGGGAGTTACACAGTAATGGTGGACGAGATGACATTCCTGTATATGCAGAAGCCAGATATGTAAAGTTCGCAGGACTTGGCCGAGGTACAACCAATGGCTATTCGCTCTATGCCTTTGATGTATATGAGTATATTCAAGGTGATGAACAACCGGTCTACACCATTCCGGCTATCCCGGAGATGAGCTCAGTACAGGTTGGGGCCGGCAGTTATGCCATTAATGACATCACGATGCTACAACCGAAAAACCCGAAAAATCGCACAACTGACATCACTACTCCGATTCCATCTAATGACTGGTGGCAGTCAATTCTTGTTTCGGATTTAGGTGATGGAAATAGTCTCGTTACACTTCCGTTCAAAAATCGATACACCAAGCAGGGGCTTCATGTTTTGAATCCTGGTGCGGGATACCTTTCTGCTGACGGCAACTCGATGGATGCGGATGGTGAAGCAGACCTTATCCTGACTACAAGCAATATAAACCCAGCTAAGGTTAATACCAAGGTAGCAGGGTACGGGGATTACTCCGCTAACATCATCATGAGTGATGACGACACGGCGAAGGTCAGTACAACTTTTGTCAAAGGCTCCCCTTTCCTGTACAACACGTTCGAGAACCCGGACACGATCCTGCTCCGTTCACCGAACATCACACGTCTTTTTGATGATCAAAACCGTGAGATTATGCTCAAGGACGGGGAATCATGGACTGGAGATCATATCGGTATAGAAGTCACCAATCAAGACAGGGCTCCTTCGCCCCAAACCTTTACAAGAAACTACGGCCTTTATGCACCAGAGGGTACCACACTTATAAAGCTTGGCAATACACTTAAGATCAAGCTGGGATCAAACGAAAATTATTTGTCGCTGGCTACCCTGCCGTCTGCATCAGAATTAGCATACTATTATCAGCATGCCTATGCTTTTGTGACGGATACGAAGGTTGATTACAACTACAGCGAGAGCACTTCCCAAGTTACAACGACCTTCAGCTCCGTTACACAAACGAAGCGTGCCAACTTTTCCACCAGCACATTAATGGCTTTGTTCCCGCACCAGTGGAAAATTGCAACAACTCCACTTACGGAGCTCACTTATCCTTCCATTCGCGGGATGATGAAAGTAAGCGAAGGCAACAGCTTTACGACACAGGATCGTTTCTACGGCATTATTCCGCAATTCGTGGAGCCGGATGATCCGACATACTCACGCGCGCAATTAATCAGCTATCTGGATCAGCTTGATGCAGATACGTCAGGCAATTTAATGAGCGAAGATCCCTACTGGCAGGGGAAAAAGCTTCATCCGCTTGCGCTGGGTGTGCTCATTAGCGACCAGCTTGGGGATCACGAACGTCGGGACCACTACCTGTCCCTGTTAAGAAACATTTTGACAGACTGGTACACTTACTCACCGGATGAACGTCTGCACTCCTATTATTTTTATTACTCGGAGCAATGGGGAACGATCTTCCCTTACGGAAGCGGGTTCGGCGTCAACACCGGGCTGACGGATCATCATTTTACGTATGGCTATTACGTCTTTGCCTCTGCGGTACTGGCTATGTATGATCCGACATTTGTAGAGGATTATGGAGATATGGTTGAGTTGCTGATCCGAGATTACGCCAATCCTTCGCGAACAGACAATCAATTCCCATGGATGCGTAATTTTGATCCTTATTCAGGCCATTCCTGGGCAGGCGGTTATGCCGACAATCGCAGCGGAAACAATCAGGAAGCGGCTGGCGAAGCTCTGTTTAGCTGGGTCGGGCAATATATGTGGGGCGAGGTCACAGGCAATAAAGCCTATCGCGATACAGGCATATGGGGCTTCGTCACCGAAGAAAAAGCAGCCGAGCAATATTGGTTCAACTATGATGGAGACAACTGGCTGGAAGGATACAAACACGCTACTGTAGGGCATGTATACGGCAGTGCCTACCTCTATGGCACATACTTCTCCAATGATGCAGAGCATATTTACGGCATTCACTGGCTGCCGCCGGCGGAGTGGATGACCTATTATGGCCGTGATCCGAAGAATACCGCCGCACTTTACAACGGTCTGATCAAGGATCTGGGTGGTCAGCAAGAGCGCACATGGCAACACATCATCTGGCCTTTCCAATCCATCGGGGACCCGGAGGCTGCTCTTGCAAAGTGGAATACGAAAGACATGCAGCAAAACGAAGTCTTTAACGCATACTGGTTCATGCACAGTATGGCATCCACGGGAACACGTACAATGGATATTTGGGCTGATTCTCCGGCAGTAACCGTCTACGAAAAGGACGGCGTCTACACAGCGCAAATCTGGAATCCGTCCGATACCGCCAAAACAGTTCGATTTTATAATGCCAGCGGAGCTTTGGGTTCAGCTACCGTCTATGCGAAGGCTCAAGTAAAGGTCAATCCGTTGGAGCATACGGTAGTCAAGCAGCCGGATGCTTCGCAAGGCGTCACTTATCTGGATCGTAGCACATGGACGATTACCGCCTCTTCCAGTTCGGAAGCAGTGGAACGCATGATTGATGGAGATTTGGCTACCCGCTGGTCATCTGGACAAACGCAACAGCCTGGAGACTGGCTCCATATTGATCTGGGCAGTGAGCAGATGTTGGATACTCTCTTTATGAACTCCGGCAATAACTGGGGTGATTATGCCCGCGGGTATGAAGTTTACGTTTCGAAAGACAATGAGAACTGGAGCAAGCCGATTGCACAGGGAACAGAAACATCGCCGAGCTTGTCCGTTGATTTGGGGATGCAGACTATGCGTTACATCAAAATTGTTTTGACTGCTCCCGCAGACAGTTGGTGGTCCATCTCGGAACTTAAGCTCGCCCGATTTGGTAAATTGGTCCAAGCACCTGAACATCCAAATCCAGCTCCAGCTCCATTGCCCGATCGGTCAACCTGGATCGTGACCGCTTCCTCCACAAAAGGAACCGATATCACGGCTCATATGCTGGATGGAAAAAAAGAGACATTATGGACGAACGGGCGAAAGCAAGCGGAGGGACAATGGATCACGATTGATCTTGGGCAAACAAGTGCTTTTGATGCAGTCGAGTTGGACTCTGGGAACGCCAAGGATGACTATCCACGGCAATATCGCATTTTCGTTTCCGATGACGGGCAAAACTGGGGAACATCCATTGCTGGAGGCGAAGGAGCGTCAGGACGTCTCTCCATCACCTTCCCTGAGCAACAGGCTCGTTATGTGAAAATCATGCAGACGGGTGAATCCGACCAATGGTGGTCGATCTCTGAGTTGTTCGTTCAGCACTATGGAACAGGAAAACAAAAACGTCTCCTGCCAGATGCATGGTCCGTTACAGCGTCTTCCAATGAGGAGGCTGCAACGGCGATACTGGATGGTACGGATCAAACACGCTGGACTTCTGGCCAGACACAAACAGGCGGCGAGTGGATTCAGCTCGATCTGGGTGACTCACAGATTGTGAATCGGATTGTACTGGATAGTGCTCACAGCAGTGACGATTATGCTCGTGGTTACGAAGTATACACCTCTCTGGATGGCACGGATTGGGGTAAAGCTGTGGTAGCTGGTGAAGGGAAAAATGCCGTGCTTTCTATTGCTTTTGCTCCCCATGAGGCTCGCTATATCAAAATAGTTCAGACCGGAACGGATTCCCACTGGTGGTCTGTAGCTGAAATCGCAGTTTATACCGCTGATCAGACGCCATGGACACCCGGGGAACAGGATCATTTGTTGCCTACTGAACTGGATCGGACGTCTTGGACAGTTACGGCTTCTACGTCCGAAGACGTTAGCGCACTGCTGGATGATGATCTGAACTCACGCTGGACCTCTGCATCTGCACAACAACCAGACCAATGGATTCAGATTGATCTGGGAAGCATCCAGAATTTCAGCCGGTTAACTATGGACTCAGGTAGCAGCACCAATGACTATGCCCGAGGTTATAAAGTCTTCACTTCAACGGATGGAGAGCAATGGAATTTAGTTTCCGAAGCTTTGGGAACTGATCCTGTAATCTCCGTGATGTTTACGACCCACCAGGCACGATATGTCAAAATTGCTTTGACTGCGGATACTCCCGAGTGGTGGTGGTCTATTGCTGAATTGAGAGTGTACCGTTGATACGCTGAACCAATGACTAAACTTTAAAAGATTCAAATTCAGCACATCTTATAACTAAAGATGTAAAAAAGTACAGGGACCTCAAGCCACGATCGGCAAGAGATCCCTGTTTCCTTTTGTGATATATGATAGAATGCCCATCGTCAGGCTAATCATTACTTTTTGATTTTACCATCATATCCAAGCTTATAAACAGTACCTTTATCAAAAGATAGGAATGCAAGACCGTCGCCTACTAAACCTATAAATCGATCATTTGAGTCTAAAGAACGTAGCTTGCTCTTCTTGCCTGTATAACGATTATAAATATACAAGTCACTCTTATTTTTGCCATTCTTGTCTACTGAAAAACTTCGATAATAAAACTTATTATTTATATATGCTACGGGATCAATATACTCTTTAGAGGCAAATGTTTTTTTTATATTTGCATTTAAATCGGAAAAATGACCTTTGTAGCTATAACCTCCATCTACGATCTCCAAAAAAAACATAACATTCCCATAAAATTCGTATAACTCCACACCTTTAGAAGATAAGCTCTTCAACCCTGTACCATCTAAATTCATACGATAAAACTTGTCATTATCCCTGTTTGTATAATAGATATGTCCGTTGTTTATTTTAAAATTATAAAAAGGAGATTTAGACAATATCGTTTGTTCGTTTGAACCATCTGTTTTCATTGAGCCGAAAGACAACGCATCTGGCGTTTCCGCAGTCCTTTCATCTTTAACAAAATAAATCGTATCTCCTACAGCAGTAAACCTTGCAAAATTATCCTCTTTGTTAAGTGAGGTTAATGCCGATCCATCTTTCTTAATTTTAGCCATCTGACGATTCCAAGGGTCTTGCTCATTTTCAATCAGAAAATAGATCCACTCTCCAACCCATTTTACATCTGAAACTCGCTTAGGGAATATAGACTCTGTTTTGCTTCTATTACCTGTGAATGTTGTAACGTTGATGCCCATCAAATCTCCGTCATCTTCATAACCTTCCCATACTAAAGTTTTAGCGGAATCCTCAGCCCCATATACAGGTACTACACCTAACAACATGATCACACTTAATAACGCTACCAACCATTTTCTTCTCATTCTTTTCTCCCTAAATTATGTATTTTTCTACATTATCTATTGTAAGTTGAATTTAAAAATAGAACAATCCTTTTACTCTACATTCTGGCATGCTCTCCGTTATGAAATAACTACAGACCCTGCATGTAAATGAAGTGAGCATAATTATAAGTAAACTCAGATGAAAGAACCTATCACCATATGGCGAAAGGTTCTTTTTGTGTGTTCTAGAATTGATAAATTGTACTGTAAAAGATTTCATTAAGTGATGGTAAGGCCACCGCTTGCATATCCTGCAATCGTTGAAGCCACATCAACTCCGGCGGTTACTGATGCAGAGAAGACCATAAGCAGACGGTCACCGGCGGCTACCGGGATACTCAACCCTGTAGTCAAACCGTTGGCGATCGTGCCTAATGACAACACGCCTGTCAGTGCTGGTGCCAAAGTTACAAGGGCTCCCGGTACAGCCGTAAATGTATTGTTCGGTGTAGTTGAACGGAATAATTGTGCAGTTATCGTTATTGTAGATCCAACCAAGCTAAGTCCAGCTGTCGTACTGAAATAAGCAGCCAATGAAGTTATCGTCCCTGCACGCGGAGCAGAGAAAGCAAAGTTCAGCAAGGTTCCGGCAGCTCCTGTGAGATCAATGATTCCTCCATTAATCGTCACTCCAGACGCATTATTACCAAAGCCAACCAAGCTGGAGGTATTCAAAAGTCCGCCCAGCACCGTAGTCAACGAAGCTGGTAACCCAGATGCATAAGGGATAATCGCTCCAGAACCTGTCGCTCCGGTCACACCCGTTACTCCCACCAGACCCGTGGCTCCAGTCGCACCCGTCACTCCTGCCAGACCTGTTGCTCCTGTCGCACCCGTCACTCCTGCCAGACCTGTTGCTCCGGTTGCGCCAGTCACTCCTGCCAGACCCGTTGCTCCGGTCGCACCAGTCACTCCCGCCAGACCCGTTGCTCCGGTCGCACCCGTTACACCTGCTAGACCTGTTGCTCCAGTCGCACCCGTCACTCCTGTCAGACCTGTCGCTCCAGTCGCACCCGTCACTCCTGCCAGACCTGTTGCTCCAGTCGCACCCGTCACTCCTGCCAGACCCGTGGCTCCAGTCGCACCCGTTACTCCCGCCAGACCTGTCGCTCCGGTCTCACCCGTTGTTCCTGTTGCTCCCGTAGCTCCCCCGGTTGCTCCTGCTGGCCCCGTCGCCCCGGTTACCCCCGTTGCACCAGTCGGACCTGTCGCCCCGGTTACTCCCTGAGCTCCAGTCACACCCGTCGCGCCCGTAGCACCGGTTGCGCCTGTGACTCCTGTCATACTTGGAGTTTCTCCCAGCAACTCAGAAGAAACTAAACGATGTGCTGTTACCAAAGAGCCTGTGCTGCTTTTTCCCCATACGGAGACTTGAAGAGGATCATTAACCGTCGCTGTAGTAGTAAACGTGAATTCAAAGGCATCCAGATTGGCAAAATAGTTGTTCGTTATCACTTGATTTGGTGCGATGTCCAAAGATTCACTGACATACAAAACTCTCAATCCGCTACTCATATAATACCCTTGTATCTGTACAGTTGAGGATGTAACTTCACTGCGGTTATCAATTCTAACCGTTACGGATTGAGTTGGTCTAACACCACTAACAGCGTTATTTTCGATCGGCCCTGTCGATAAAAAGCTCATCGCTACATTCCCTTCTTTCGAAAAAAGTATTTTCTACAGATCTTTAACTGTTTGTTCGTGCTCCACTACCCGGTGTGCATCCACCAGTTGACCTGACGCATCTTTGCCCCACACTGAAATTCCGACGTCTCCCACTCGTGCATCGCTTAATCCAAACACAAATTCAAAAGCATCTAGATTTGCAAAATAATTTCGGGTCACTGCTTCATTAGGTGCAATACTGATTACTTCACTTACATACAGCGTTCTTGTTGTACTCAGCACATAACCCTGAACGGATACACTTACCGCATCTACAGCAGCCCGACTCACCAATCTGATCGTTACCTGTTGTGTCGGTCTGACCCCGGAAACGGCATTATTTTCGATCGGTCCAGTTGATAATATAGCCATTTTCCCATCCCACCTTTTGTGAACCTCTTACTCTAGCATTACTTGACATCATGGATCACATATTAGTCATATTCATTCACTAGATCAGCGGTGTGGACCATAGACAGGGGACAGTTCACCATTATCAAGCCATAAGTGCCATTAACACCTAAAACTTCATCCATACAGAGCTTGCAAATATGTATAATCCGTGTTTATTTCAACCCAAAAATGACCGTTCCTCATGAAATGATGGAGCTACGGCCACCATTGGATACATCTTATTGATGTCACTCTTACAAATGAATAAACCTCCACCCAACTTTTTCTTACAAATTTTGATAGAAAATGATTGTATTGTGGCAGAAATGTGATATGATATCGTCAAATACAAAAAAACATTTTTAAACAAAAATGAAAAATAATTACATAAAACGAGTCACAACTCTGTTTTTTTCTTTTTAAAACCATTCTATTGAAAGCGATTACATTGCACAACAGGACAATTATATACTTTTTCACACACAAGTTCATACTTCCCCCACCCTATTCCTGGGTTACCGCTGTCAACTTGCTACAGTAGATAGCTATTCTCTGTACAGGTTGTATGGCTTAAGCCATAGATCACAAACATGTACGATTCAATCGATCTCTTCTTTGAAAGGAGGTGTGATAAAGAACATTTACTCATCATTCTTCTTTTTCTTCTCACTGTAGCTCCCTCATCAAACAGCTCTGTTCAACCATTCAGCGTAACACTCAATAACACTATTCCATACTAATTCAATGGAGGCGAACGTATGAAGATCCGTAAACCATTAGCTCTGCTGATGTCACTAATTTTGATTTTTTCCACTCTACCTGCCGAGTCAAGCTATGCAGCAAATAATGCTGTTGCCAAAACGCCTGTAAATGCCAATCCGCTCGTCGATCACAAATTGGGAGCTGATCCTTACGTACTCGTTCACAACAATCGGGTCTACGTATATATGACAGGGGATACCTACCTCTACAACAACGACGGATCTGTTCGCGAAAACAACTACGGCACCATCGGCAGAATCAGCGTGATCTCCTCGGCTGACATGGTGAACTGGACCGACCACGGCTACATTCCGGTAGCCGGTGCAAACAATGCCAACAATGGACAAGGCATTGCCAGATGGGCAAGCCAGTCTTGGGCACCAGCGATGGCCAAGAAAACCATCGCGGGCAAAGATAAGTTTTTCCTGTATTTCGCCAACTCGGGTGCAGGTATCGGTGTTCTGACTGCTGATTCTCCAATCGGCCCTTGGTCTGATCCACTCGGACGTGCACTTGTCACACATGGAACGCCTGGCATGTCGGGTGTAACTTGGCTCTTTGACCCGGCTGTACTTGTTGATGACGACGGCTCCGCTTATCTGTATGCAGGCGGCGGTATTCCGAACGAAAATAATGCAGCTTCCATTGCAAATCCAAAAACAGCACGTGTCATTCGTCTTGGCGCCGATATGACCAGTGTAGTTGGTAGTGCCACGACCATTGATGCACCTTATCTGTTCGAAGATTCAGGTATTCATAAGTACAACGGCAAATATTACTATTCATATTGCATCAACTTTGCTGGAAACCATCCGGCAGCCTACCCAAAAGGTGAAATCGGATATATGGTAAGTGACAGCCCGATGGGGCCTTTCACATACAAAGGACATTTCCTCAAAAATCCGGGGGCATTCTTCGGTGTAGGCGGTAACAACCACCATGCCGTGTTCCAGTTTAATAACCAATGGTATGTCGCATATCATGCACAAACCGTGAGTAAAGCCTTCCTCGGTGATGGCAAAGGATACCGTTCTACCCACATCAACAGACTGACACATAACGCAGACGGATCGATTCAGGAAGTGCAGGGGAACATGACCGGTGTGCCTCAGACAGCTAACCTTAATCCGTATAACAGAGTGGAAGCCGAGACCATTGCTTGGCAAGCTGGCATCAATACACAGCCGACTCAAGCAAGCGGTGGACCAACCGCCAATCAAAATGTGACGAATATCAATAATGGGGACTGGGTCGCTGTTAGTAATGTGGATTTTGGTTCAACAGGTGCATCGAAATTCAAGGCCAACGTAGCTTCTACCGGAAATGGTAACATTGAACTCCGCCTTGGCAGCCCGACAGGTACTCTGATCGGCACGCTTAACGTTACTTCAACAGGTGGCATGCAGAACTGGCGTGAGCTCGAAACCAATATCACCAACACAACAGGACGTCATCATCTGTATCTGGTATTTACAGGCCCAGGCAACGGAAATCTGTTCAATCTGGATTACTGGCAGTTTACTTCCGGTTCCGGTGGTAACCCCAATCCAAACCCTAATCCAAATCCAAACGTGACTCGCGTTGAAGCGGAAAGCATGACCCTTGCCGGTCAATATGCCGGGTTGATTAGTTCTCCTTTTAACGGTGTGGCGCTCTATGCTAACAATGATTCTGCGTCTTACAATCAATTCTTTGCTAACCCTACACATCAGTTCTCTCTTCGCGGGGCTTCCAACAACAATAGTACAGCCCGTGTTGATCTCGTTATTGGCGGGGTAACCGCTGGTTCGTTCTTTTTTACCGGAACACAGCCAACGGTACAAACTTTGCCGAACATCACACATGCCACAGGGAATCAGGAAATCAAACTGGTTGTGACCACGGATAATGGTACCTGGGATGCTTACATCGATTATCTTGAAATTTCGTAATCATTCATAATGATCTGTCGATTTTGACATTCCAGGAGGTTTAGTTATGTGGAAAAAAATCGGGTTGCTCCTGCTCACACTTCCTCTGCTGTTAACATCATTGCCATTGACCCCGCAGTCTGCCTCTGCGGCAACGTTTAACAATCCGGTCATTTATGCAGATGTGCCGGACAGCGATGTCATCCGCGTGGGCAATACCTTTTATATGACCAGTACCACCATGCATATGAACCCGGGCGTTCCTGTCATGAAGTCAACCGATCTGGTCAACTGGAGCATTGTGAACTATGTATATGACACACTTGGCAACGGTGATGTACAGAACCTGAATAACGGTCAGAACGAATACGGGCGCGGATCTTGGGCCAGTAGCCTTCGCTACAACAATGGCACCTACTACGTCGCATTCGGTTCCCTTTCCACAGGAAGAACGTACATCTATCAGACTAGTAACATCGAAACTGGACCATGGACGCCTTACACGTTGAACAGTTATTACCATGATCCCTCCCTGCTCTTTGACGGAAACCGTACGTTTCTTGTCCACGGCAGTGATAACATCAGCATCGTTGAGTTAACACCTGATGCCAAAGCTGTGAAATCCGGCGGTCTGAATCAGGTGTTGATACCGAATGCTAGTCATATCGCTGGCTCCAATATGATTGTAAAAGCAGAAGGCGCACACATTCAGAAGATTAATGGCATGTATTACGTCTTCCTGATTGCTTGGCCTTCCGGTGATGGACGAATCCAGCTCGCCTATCGTGCGAACTCATTGACAGGGCCGTATACTGGCAAAGTGGTGCTCAGAGATTCGGGCATCGCGCAAGGAGGTATTGTGGATACCGCTTCTGGTGCATGGTATGGTTTCCTGTTTCGCGACCGAGGAGCCGTTGGACGCATTCCATATCTGGTACCGGTAACCTGGTCGGATAACTGGCCCGTATTCGGGGTGAATGGCAAAGTTCCATTGACAATGAACATGCCTGTGGAAGGACAGCCAGCCGCTAAAATCTTCGGTTCAGATGAGTTTAATGCGCCTTCGGGTACATCTACTCTCTCGAAGTTCTGGCAGTGGAATCATAATCCTGACCCGTCAAAATGGTCCTTGAGCCAGCGTCCAGGTTTCATGCGGCTGACCACAGGCAAACTCAGCAAAAATATATTGGAGGCTCGCAATACGTTGACACAACGCACGTTTGGGCCGAAAAGTACAGGCATTACCGCCTTGGAAACGGCAGGTATGAAGGATGGCGATTATGCCGGCCTAGCCGCTTTTCAGGCCAAATATGGCTTTGTAGGCGTCAAGATGACAGGCAATACCAAGTCAATCGTAATGACAAATGCCAGTTCCGGCACGATGACAGAGGTGGCAAGTGTGCCCCTGAACCAGAATAAAATTTATCTGCGGGTCATCTGTGACTTCACCAATCAGACAGATAAAGCCTATTTTGCTTATAGTCTGAATGGAACGAACTGGACAACCATTGGCAATACGCTACAGATGTCCTATACGTTGCCACACTTTATGGGTTATCGCTTTGCATTGTTTAACTACGCAACCAAATCTACCGGAGGCTACGCTGATTTTGACTTCTTCCGTGTGGAGTAAGCGTGATGAACGTACTGCTGATTTTTAGAATCAGTACTGCGAATCGAAGTACACTTGAAGTACAACTGTGGCCTGGAATTCCGCTATGTGCGGAGCCAGGTCATTTTCATTATTTTTACGGAAACATCTCACTTGAACGCTTTAATATATTGAATATACGCTTCAGCACTTTGGTTAATCTCTTCATCACTTGCCTGGAACGAGGCACCAAAGACAGCATAATGCGGCAGTGCCGTAACGCCCACATGATTCATGCTTGCCTTGAACGGTGCAATCAGTTCTTCTACACTAAAACCTACCGGCTGTCCTTTTCCGTAATTCTCCCGCTGATCCCCGATTGTCATTGCCAGTCCCATCTGCTTTCCATGCAATCGATTGCCCTTTGATCCATAAGCCCATCCATGCGTGAATACTTCATCCAGCCATTTTTTGAGTAGCGGCGGGTAACTGTACCAATAGAACGGAAACTGCAAGATAATATGATCATGTGCCTCCAGTAGCTCCTGTTCGTGAGCAATGTCGATGTTCCAGTCAGGATAAGCTTGATATAATTCGTGGATATTCACCTCATCTGGGTGCTGCTCCAGCTCCATTTTCCAGCGGCGATTCACTCTTGAAGTTGTCATATTCGGATGTGCCAGAATAACCAGTGTTTTCATTGCATGCCTTCCTCTCTCCAAAACAATTTGATTTCTTTCCTTGATTACGGATCATTATCCACCCCGTCACCCCAAAAGAAAATACACACAATGAAGTAAGATACTTACCTCAAGGTGTGTATGGACTTCTGTTTTGTAACTGTGAGAAAATAAATAGTTATCCCTGTAAATACGTATAAATACAACGAGGTGATATGAATGAAGGAATATCGTTTGGGCATTGAAGCCACACTCGAAATCATTGGCGGCAAGTGGAAAGCCATCATCATCTGTTTATTAATGTCCGGTGTCAAAAGAACAGGAGAATTAGAGCGCAGCATGCCCGGCATTTCTCAAAAAGTACTGATTCAACAATTACGCGAACTAGAACGCGATGGTCTTGTCACAAGACATGTGTATCAGCAAATGCCGCCCAAGGTGGAGTACAGTCTTACGGAATATGGTGTGACAGCAAATACAATTGTGGATGTGATGTGTACCTGGGGAAGAGATAATATTGCGCTCAGGCAGCAACGAGGAGAAGACATTTTTTTGTTATCTGATGAACAAACGGAGCTCTACGAATGAAGCATCTCTCATGTAACCTTCATCTCCCATATCCCTCTTATATAGTAAAATATCATTATAATTATTAATTTTGATGTAGGTTGGATTCCTCTTATACCCCACTCATTTGAAGTAACGCCTTTGCCATAGCAAACAGGACGCTGGAGTAATGAATCCCATCTGTGCCATCAGGAGGTTTTTACTTATGAAAAAATATATTGTATTTGGCGCTAGTAAAGGATTGGGAGACGCATTTGTCCGCGGGGTGCCGCAGGCAGGAGATAAAGTGTGGGTTGTATCCCGCAGCAAACCAGAAAGTCTGCAACTGGAGGACGGTGTACAGCGCGTATGGATTCAGGCCGATCTCTCGGAGCTTCAGGCTGCCAAACAGATTGCAGAGCAGCTACGCAACGAAACGTTGGATGTGCTTATTTATAACGTAGGTATTTGGGAAAAGGAAGGATTTGAGGAACACTACACCTTTGATCAGGATGAGCCTTCTGATATTCAAGAGCTGATCCATGTGAATATAACGTCTACCATTGTATGCATCCAAGCTCTACTGCCTCAGCTTCGCAAGTCTGCCGCAGGCAAGATCATTCTCATCGGCTCTACAGCAGGCCTAAGCAATGCGGGGAATACTCAGGTTTCTTTTGTTGCCTCCAAATTTGCGATCCGTGGAATTACAGAAGCATTGAGAGAACATACCCGGCGGGATCACATCGCCGTAACCTGCATTAATCCGGGAGAACTGGCAGCAGAGATCCCCTATGAAGAAGGAATGGAACGCGCACTATCCGAGTATGGCGGAACGCGCATTCCGCTTCAAGACATGGTTTCGATCGTCCGGTGTATCGTCAGCCTGTCCAATGCAGCCTGTGTGAAAGAGATTAACGTTCCTGCCCTTACGGATATCAATACGTAGTAAACAGGATTGATCTATTGTATTATATTCGCGTTTCTTCACGTTAAATATTGAGATAAATGTTCGATCGCCATCGATTGTACTCTTTGTTTTTCAGGAATATGTTCATAGATAATATGTGACTTCCCCTGTTGGATCAGCTGTTCCCGTATGGCTGCAATGCGCCCTTTATTAAAGTCAATAAAGCGGAAATCCACCTGCCGAAGCCGCTCAAGCTCTGCTAGTCTAACAAATGAAGCGGCTTTGATGGCTGTATTGATCTCTTTCAGCTCCAAGACTTCCAGTGCACGGGCTGTCCATAAACACTCGATATCTTGAAGCGATTTCATGTAAACCAGTTCAAGCTGTCTGAGCCGGGGCATCTGCGAGAAATCACAACATTGTTCCAGCTTCGGCAAGGATACATGCAGATACTCAAGTCCGTGCATCTGCTCTAGTCCCTGGATACTCATCGGTTTCCGCACCGAGCCGAGTATTGTCAGATCCTGCACCTGTGCACAGTCCAGCTGTAAAGCGGATACATGTTTCAACTGCGCTAATCGCCCAAGAAAGCTCGATGGAAACTCCGCTTTAGGATCCGCATTCGAAATATGAAGAATCAGATCATGCCTGGCTGCAAAAACGTTCATATCCAATTCGGTCAAATCCTCATACGTATCCACGCCAACACGAAAATGAACCGTTGCCCTGCGGCGCAAATGCTGCACCGCCTGGTTCATTTTTTTTTCATTCCATTATAAACAACCTTCCTTAAACGAACCACCCAACGATGTTCTGGCTTTTCATTAAATTTTTTTTCATTCGACAAAAATATACATAAATCTATATTATATGCCGACATATAACTCAGGAGTTGGGAACTTCTTATTAAGAATCTGGGGAGATGGAATATGTTAAAGACTTTAAAAAGGCGGGGGAAAACAGGAGCTCGTACATCCAGTATGGCGAACACACTGGCTCTTGTGCTACTCATCATTATTGTTGTCGTATTCGCTGTACTCGGAACATTCATGTTCACAAGTACACGGAACATTCTGGTTCAACAGCAGGAATCCATGCTCCAGACCAAAACACAAGCGATTGTCAGTGAGTTCGATGCCCTTTTCAAGGAAAAAGGCTCACTCGTTAAACAAATGTCCACTAATAAATTATTCAGGCAATACATAGAAACAACGAAATCAGCCGCAGAAGCAGCCACTTCTACTTATGCTGCAGAAACAAGGGACACACTGGCCAAGATTGTAGAGGCAGAGCCCTCTTTCAACGATGCTTGGATTGGCGGTATGGATGGTAAAGGCTTCTGGATACAAAATGACGGGGTCGTTTCAGCACCGGATTTCGATATCCAGGCACGTCCTTACTACCAACCGGTGAAAGACGCCGATGGACTTTATTTTTCTGATCCGTACATTGACATTTCGGCAGGCAAAGTACTCATGGGTATTTTTTATCCAATCAAGGATGATAACAACAACATGATCGGTTTTGCCGCAGCAGATATTCTGTTTAGTAACATCCCGAGTATTATGGAGAGTTACTCTCTGGGTAGCACCGGGTATTCCATATTGTTATCCAAGAGTGGGGATATTCTGTATCATCCGGACGAGAGTAAAGTTCTGAAGGAAAATATCAAGAACACTACAGGTGATATGGGAGAAGTCGGTAAAAAAATGATCGCTGGTGAATCCGGTATACAGCTGATCAACGACAATGGGGAACGTCGTTACGTCGGGTATGCAACCAGTAAAGACACGGGATGGTCCGTAGGTCTGACGATTACGGAGAAAGAAGTTTTAGCAGAACTCAGAACATTCACCTGGATTACCCTTGGCGGTTTTGCTGCAGCTGCAATTCTTTTGGTCATTATCAGTTATATTACGCTTCGTCGTCTATTGCGCACCATCCCGCAGCTACTTAGTAAGATCAAACAGATTGAGCAAGGTGATTTAACCGTTGAACTGGAGATCAAATCCAATAATGAGATTGGGCAAATTGCGACTGGCCTGAACTCCATGGTGAAGAAGATTCAAGACATGTTGAAGATTGTTGGCAATTCTGCTCAAGTGCTGAATCATTCATCCAATGACTTGCAGTCGATATCCTCCAGAACTGCTGTAACCATGAACGATACATCTACGGCGATCAATGAGATCGCGAATGCAACCAATTATCAGTCGATTGAAACGGAGAACATTTTACGTAAAACAGGCTCATTATCAAGCCAAATTGATGAAATTGCCGCTGATGCACAAGCGATGGGGTCTATGGTGCAAACCTCTGTTGATCAAAGCGGCCAAGGACTTGCGGTTGTGGAGCAACTGTCCAAATGGTCTGCGGAGAACCACAGTTCCACTCAATCCATCTCTTCCATTATTCAAGAGATCGATCAGAGCCGGAATGAGATTTCCAGTTTTGTAGATACGGTAAAACAAATTGCTTCTCAGACCAATTTGCTTGCGCTTAATGCTTCTATTGAAGCTGCACGCGCCGGGGAACATGGCCGAGGATTCGCTGTCGTTGCAGAAGAAGTTCGCAAACTGGCAGAACAAACGGCTCAAGCTACAGAGGAGATTAACAAAAAAGTAAGTGTCATTGAAGAGAAAACATCCTTGTCTGTAGAACACACGATGCGAGGAATGAAAATTGCCGAAGAGAATACCAAGTCTGTAGAAGATACCAAGCAGGTGTTCTACAACATCAATAAAGATTTGGAAGAACTGAAGCTGCGTATGGCACAGATCACGAACAGCACCTCTAGTGTGCATCAGCACAAAGATGAGATTTTTCAGGCGCTGGAGATTATCTCCTCCACTACTGAAGAGAACTCTGCCTCCACGGAAGAAGTTAGCGCAAGCACACAGGAACAACTGGAAAGTATTCAACAAGTGGCCGATCTGTCCAATCAGTTGAATCAACTATCTGCTAAACTGCAGGAAGAATTGAGTCATTTTAAAGTGGAATAAGCTGTACTCCCCTCCTGCTCTTCTCTTTTGTACGCGATCCATTTATTATTAAATACATGCGTACGAAGAGCACTGGAGGCTGATGGACTTATCATGAGATTTGCAAAACGAATGGATCACTTTAGTGAAGGCATCTTCACCAAATTGCTGGACATAAAGCGCCGCCGGCTGGACAACGGGCAACCTGTCATCGATCTTAGCGTCGGAACACCCAATATCCCGCCGGCTCCGCACATTATGAAAGCACTCGGTGAAGCCGCCGCTGATCCGGCCAATTACATCTATGCTGTAAACGACCAGAAGGAACTTCTTCAGGCGGCAAGTGACTGGTACAGGCAGCGATATCAAGTCGAGTTGAACCCGGCGACAGAAATCTGCTCGCTACTCGGCTCGCAGGAAGGACTTGCGCACATCTCTCTCTCGATTGTCGATGAAGGTGATCTGGTTCTTGTACCTGATCCCTGTTATCCGGTGTTTGCAGATGGCCCCCTTCTGGCTGGGGCTGAGCTATATTATATGCCGCAAAAAGAGGAACACAACTATGTTATCCAATTGCAGGACATCCCGGAATCCGTGGCTGAACGAGCTAAATTTATGCTTGTATCCTACCCGAACAATCCAACAACTGCGATGGCTCCAGATTCTTTTTATGAGGATTTGATCGCTTTTGCCAAGAAATACGATATTATCGTATTACATGATAACGCGTATAGCGAGCTTGTGTTTGACCAACAAACATGCGGTAGTTTTCTGACCTTTCCCGGTGCCATGGATGTAGGCATTGAATTCAACTCCCTGTCCAAAACGTATGGGCTAGCGGGAGCACGAATCGGTTTTTGTATGGGGAATTCGGCAGTTGTTTCCATGCTTAAAAAGCTGAAATCCAATATGGATTACGGCATGTTTATCCCGATTCAGAAGGCAGCAATAGCGGCCATTTCAGGTGACCAAAGTGATGTAGCGCGAGTAAGATCCATCTATGAAGAACGACGGGACATGCTCTGCGAAGGTTTTGCCAAATTAGGATGGTCGATCAGCAAACCCGAAGCTACAATGTTCATCTGGACACGAATCCCTGCACATTATGACACCTCAGAGCAATTTGCCACCGATCTCGTCACACGGGCAGGTGTCATTGTTACACCAGGCAGTGCCTTTGGTCCTTCAGGTGAAGGATACGTCAGACTTGCTCTCGTTCAGGATATGGATCAACTGCAACTAGCTCTTCACTACGTAGAAGCGAGCGGTATGTTGATTCCTGAAAAGTTAAGCAGGTAGATTGTAGTTTTTAGGATGTAGTGCGGCATGTGATACCGATTTTTTTGAAACAAAAGTAAAAGCACCAAACCCTTCTGATTCGGGTTTGGTGCTTTTTTACTTCTACCTTCACTTCACTGCTTTGCGCCAGTTCGAACGGTACATCAGATACAGGAAGTAAGGTGTACCGATGATCGCAATGAGAATGCCTGACGGTATTTCCGTTGGCGCCATCACCGTTCTGCCAATCGTATCTGCGAGCACCAGCATCACGGCTCCAGCCAGCGCGGACAGAAACATCGACTGTCTCAGTTTATGTCCTGTCAGCAGCCGAACCATATGTGGTGCAATCAGGCCGATAAATCCAACTGTTCCAACACAAGCGACCGCACCAGCCGCGAGCAGTACTCCTACAGTCATTGCCAGTAAGCGAGTACGACGTACATTCATCCCAAGTCCGGAAGCGCTATTGTCGTCAAAGACAAGCAGTTCAAACTTGCGAGCAAGCCACCAGGCCACTGGCACCAGAATGAGCAGGAATATACCGATTACTTTGACCTGGTCCCATGTACGGGCATACGTGCTGCCTGTCAGCCAGATATAACCACTGCTACCGTAAACGGCACCGCGTACGATCAGAATCTGTATACCTGCGCCAGCAATGGCCGACATGGCAATGCCCAGCAATACAACGGCGGAAGGATTCAATCCTTTTTTCCAAGAAAGCGAGAATACAACCGCAGCGGCAATAGCGGCACCTGCAATGGCTGCAAGAGGCAACACATACATTGGCAGTCCAGGCCATAGAATGAACACCATCATGGCACCAAGTCCCGCACCGGAAGATACACCTACAATCGATGCATCAGCGAGTGGATTACGTACAGCCATCTGGATCAACACCCCGCTGATGGCGAGAGCCGCCCCTGCTCCTGCAGCCACCAAGGTACGAGGGATTCGAAGCTGTACAATTCCAGAGAATAACCCATCCGATTGAAATAAACTCGGTAGCAGGTCGGCTAATGGAATACGCATTCCACCGAACATCGTACTGAGCAGCAGCAATATAATCGTAATGGAAGAAAACAGAATAGCGATAGGTGTAAAGGCAAAACGCCGTACTCGCCCACCCGTACTCATCGATGTCGTCATGCCAGCACCATTTCCTGTTTTCATGCGAGTCAGCACCAGCCAGATCAGCCAAGGTGCACCAATGATCGCCATCACAGCACCGGTTGGCAATTCCATACTGGAGTTATGTATCATCTTGGCAATGACATCTGCCCCCACCAGCAACGCTGCCCCCCAGATGAATACACCCGGAATTAAAAGCCGATTGGAGCGAACTCCACTCAGACGAACCAAATGTGGAGCAACCAGACCTACAAAGCCGATAGGCCCAATTACACTGACGATTACGGCAGCCAGAATAACGGCAATGATCAGCCCACCTGTTCGAGCAAGTCCAACTCTCTGACCCAAAGAAGAGGCGGTTGATTCATCCAACTCCAACATATCCCACTGTTTGGACAGAATAAGCGCAAGCAGCGTTACTCCCGTAACCCAAGGCCAGACATAGTTCACACCTGTCCAATCATTCTGGACTAGGGTCCCTGAACCCCATAGGAATAAGCCCTGAGTTTCCATTGAGAAAAAAATATGCAAGGCACTTGTAAATGAACCTAGCACCATGGACACGATCATACCCGATAACGCTAGTCGTACCGGCGTTGACGTACGTCCACCGCCCATAAAATAAGCTGCGAATGCTGCAAGCAGACCTCCCATGGCGGCAAAAAGAAACGGGGACTGGCTGAGTATATTTGGAAATAGAATAACCCCAAGCACTACAACAAAATACGCTCCGGCATTAATCCCGAGTGTATCCGAAGCCGCAAGCGGGTTACGAGTGATCGTCTGTAGCAATGCACCGGCAACAGCCAGTGCACCTCCTGCAAGAATACCAATTACGGTGCGCGGCATACGCAGATCCCATACCATGTTATGTTCGAGTGTGTCTTGTCTGTTTGTAAGCGCGCCCCAAACGTCATGCAACGAAATTGCTGCCTCACCATAACACAGACTTACAAAAAAAAGCACGATAAGGGCGGTTAGACCGCCCCCATAGATGCTTATCATTCGCCAGTTCGTGGCTGGCTTCGTTCCTTGTTGAGTCAGACTCATTTGGTAATCGCCTCAACCACGCCGTCTACCAATACCTTGGAAGAAATCGGGCCGCCAAATGTCCATGTCGTACTTCCCAGTTGATAGATGCGCTTTTCCTTCACAAAGTTCAGACCTTTCCAAACGGAATTATCTTTCATCGCTGTACCAAATACATCATCGTCTGGCTGTGTAATATAGATAAAATTGCTATCTTGCACTGTCGATAAAGATTCAATCCCGACTGTAGAGAAACCGTAATTTTCAAGTTTATCCGGCTGCCAGTCATTCACCATGCCGATTTTGTTCAACGTACCCACTACAACCGAGTTGTCACTGAACATGCGCAGGGAAGCTGCATTTTGATACGTGAATGCCTGTGTTAGTGCAAAGTGGAAGTTTTCTTTCCCGGCAGCTGCCAGCTTTTCTTTGGCTTCTGCATAATGCTGATCCAAGTTGCTGAGCACTTCTTTTGCTTTATCTTCTTTGCCCAAAGCAGTTGCAATTGTATTAAAAATGGTCGTCATCTTGTCATAGTTATAACCATCACCGTTATATGGATCAAACTCCAGTGTTGGAGCAATAGCTTTCAACTGTTCATACACATTCGAATTGTTGTCTGCGTTGGCGATGATGAGATCCGGCTTGAGTGCTGCAATAGCCTCCATATTCGGCTCGCTACGTGTTCCGATATCCGTAACACTGTCATCCAGAGCAGCTTGGTCCGTTACGTACACTTTATAGTTGGCATTATCTGCATTACCGACAGGCTGAACTCCTAGAGCAACAACATCCTCCGTATATGTCCATTCCAATGTCACGACACGTTTAGCCGGCTTGTCCAATGTAAATTCCCCACGATTATCTTGGACAGTAACCGGTCCAGCAGACTCTTCAGCAGGAGCACCGCCCGAAACCGTATTTTTAGTTGGTTCTGTTGTTGTGGCATTTTTACCACATCCCGTCAGAACTAAAACAAATGCCATCATGATGAATAGTGCATGTAACCCTTTTTTCATATCTCTAATCTCCTCTATGTTTGTATGTATTTATATGATAACAATTATCATTATCACCCATGCTATTCTTTTTTGTCAACGTTGCCTCATAATTTTCACATTCTTTAATGACATCAAAAAAAGGAAAGACATGCCATGTAGGCCAGCCTTTCCTTGTCTTTATCGTATCTTTATAACCTTAGTTCTTATGTTGATCTGCCTATTCTTGGCTTGATACTTGTTAGGGTTGAACCTCAGCTTAGATTAACTGCATTGTCGTAATGCAGGTCTGATCCGTTTTGTATGTAGATAATTGTGTTTCAGCCACCTTTCCGCCGTGAACAATACGGATTGAATACGTTCTATCACGTGGTACCCACAAATCCATAAATCCATTGGCACCGGACTTCAACACTTCATCTTTCATCAAGGTGTTGCCTTCGGAATCATGTATCGTCACACGGAATGGTTCATTTGCCATCTCTCCTTGGCAACCCGTTAAACTATGAATCTCACAAGGATGCGTCTGCTCTACATAAGGAGCAATGGAGAGGAAAAACTCATCTTCGGGCAAATCGTAGGACGTTTCCTGGTTTCCTGAATCTGTCACGGTTAACGTTGTCGCACTGATTGAAGCAGACTGCGGTGTTTCTCGGCCTGTACTGATATCTTCAACCAGCTTTCGGATATCCGGTGCATCCGCCTGTTCGGTCTTCTTTTGGCCTGCCGTATTGGCGATCAAGTATGTTCCGAGTACGATTACAAGTGCCACACTGGCAATAATCCATAACGATTTTTTCATTTGGCACCCCCTTTCTTATTGCTTTAATTATATAAGAAAAGGAGATATCCCGGACGAATTCAATAGATCATTTCACCATATATTCACATTTTTGGTTCTTTGATTGAGCCATCTTGAAATAATTATATCATGTAATTACAGCTTGATCTCGTATTCGCAATGTTCATGACCGCTTACGTTACACTTGGTTTCTTTTACTGTCACTCTTCGTTTCATCATCTTAGTCAGTGCCCCTTCGAGAATTGCCCCCTCCAGATCACATACCATTTTCTCATCTTCAAGTGTAGGCAGTCCTTTACAGAAACAGTCATCCACGGCAACAATGATCTTATGCTCATTTCTTTCTATTACCCGAGGAATACCAATCCGCAGTTTTTCAAACATTTGCAATAATTCCTCGACCGTATGTACAGGCAGATTCTCTCCAATTTTACGTCCAATGGTAAGTGTGGTACCTTTGCCGCCCATCGGCAAACCCTGATTTAATCCAATTAACCGAATCGTACGGAACAGTTCCAGCGGCACCATATTTCCCAGCTTTTCACGATTCATCTTTCTCATATCCTCAAATGTATATTCCAACATCGTTGCGCCCCCCCATGGATGATTTATAATTCCATAATGACAGAAAAATATTTCCCTTTCCTTGATTCCAATCAATAAAACAGGCGATTCGCCTAATCTTGCAATCCCGCATTTAACTTGCCAATATAACTTGAAATATAACAAAAAAACCTTGCCAGCCACACCAAGAACTTCTCGGGTGGCTGGCAAGGATATTGACTTTCATCCTATGAACCTCGCACTCTCTCCTATTCCTGACAGACACATAGGACTGTCTATCTGTTGGTAATAGCTTTGTTTTTCTCAAAGAACCGGGCATTATGAGAAGACACACCCGCCATATCGGATGCTGCAGGTTCCAGATACATCTTGGCACTGTTAACTGCAAGCACTGCATCGTTAAAGGCTCCTGCGATCAGTCGCACTTTGCTTCCATAAGTGATAAAATCACCGGCTCCAAACACACCTGGAATGCTGGTACGCATGCGCGCATCAACGCTCACCCCATAATCTTCACGTTCGAGTCCCCACTTTACAAGATTGCCGAAGTCGCGATCATACCCATGACTCACGATAACTTCATCCATGCCCAGCTGTTTCAATTCCCCAGTCTCCATATGTTTGAGTTCAACACGGTTTATCCGGTCACCCGCACCGTATAAATGAGATATCCCATAGGGCGTAAAGACCTGAGCATGAGCTTTCATCTGGGCGACTGGCGTTTCATGTGCAGTGAACTCATGCCGCCGGTGTACCACAACC
The DNA here is from genome assembly GCF_057597225.1 of Paenibacillus sp. NN59. NCBI lineage: Bacteria > Bacillati > Bacillota > Bacilli > Caryophanales > Paenibacillaceae > Paenibacillus > Paenibacillus sp. NN59. The sequence continues at coordinate 4,760,758 of NZ_CP199678.1, forward strand.
ACTTCATTCGCAATTTTGGCTATTTCATTGGCCCAATCAATGGCAGAATCGCCACCTCCCGAGATCAGAACCCGTTTGCCGATAAAACGGGAAACGTCTGTAACCGTGTAATGCAGATTGGTTAGTTCATAACGGTTCGCACCCTCAATGTCCAGCTTTTGAACCTGTGTCATTCCCCGACCTGCACATAAAAGGATGGTGCGTGTGTAATGTTGCTCTCCCGTCTTGGTTGTCAGCACGAATACACCATCTTCACGCCGATGCATCTGATCAATCTGTTGGCCGAATACAATAGTGGGGTCGAATGTTCTCGCTTGTACCTCCAAAGATTCAATCAATTTCTCACAACGTACAGGCTCGATTCCCCCCACATCCCAGATTAACTTCTCTGGATAGGTACGCATAAATCCGCCGAGTTCCTGTTTGGCTTCAATGATTTTAGTACGCATGGCTCTCATTCCGCTGTAGAATGCAGAGTACATTCCAGCAGGCCCACCGCCTACGATCGTAATATCATAAATGTCCAGTTGCTTCTCTGTATTCATTAAGGCACCAACTTTCCAACAACATAGTCCATTAATTTAACCGAACCTATCGGGCCCACACCGGATACAAATTCACTGGTTTTCAGTGGGAAAACATGATCATTCTTTACTGCCTTCAGATTCGCCCACACCTGGCTTGCTTTCAGATCTTCCATGGATTTCTTCGTGTCATAACCTACGAGGGTTCTGTCTTCCAAGAAGATATAATCCGGATTCAACTCAGGCAAAAATTCCAGAGAGAACTGACTGAACCAATCTGTAGAGTCTTTAATGGCCTCCGGGCTGTTTAAACCGAGGGTTTCATAGAAAAAGACACTGCTGCTTCCCCCTTTGGGACCCATGAAACGGTAACGATTGTGCTCCACACGCAGAACTAATACCGTCTTGTCCCCCAGAGCAGTTGCAATCTTATCTTTGGCCTGTGCAGCCTTCTCTTCAAATTCGGCCAGTACCTTAGCAGATTCCTCAGTCTTGTCGAAGATGGCCGCTAATTTGGGCATCGCCCGCTCCATTTCACTATTGGCATCCAGTGCCACAGTCGGAGCGATTTTGGATAATTCGTCGTATACGCCCTGTTCCATACCCTCGCCGGCTGTAAGAATCATATCCGGAGATAATGCAAGCAACTGCTCATAATTGTATTGATATTGTTCTACTTCTATCGTCTGAACACCGTGTTCTTTAAAATAGGCGGGTCGATATTCCGCTTCGACTTCTGGCGTGTACAATACGATCTGTGGTGTAACTCCCATCTCAATTAAATACTCGGCATAGATCGAATCAAACACAACCAGATTTTGAGGATGGGCAGGGATGGTCACCTCTCCAAACTGATCCTTCACCACTTTGGTTTCACTGTTATTCGGTTCAACTTTTGTTGTACTTGTTGCTTCCTCACTCTGAGTTCCTGATATACCCGCTGTTGTCTCCTCTTTGGTTCCGCTGGAACATGCCGCCAGCAAAATGCAGATCACCACCAGCATGATACCGAATCCTCTAAAACTTCGTAACATTATGCTTCGCCCCTTATATTTATTGATAATGATAATTATTATCAAATACTATCAAATAAGAAGTGTTGCATCCATAGCTTATCGTGCGTATTCAGATGGATTATTGTGCTCATTCTGATACGGTATCTACCAGATTGCTGATCATCTGATTTAGAATCAAATTTTGGCCCGTGATGCCATGACCGTCGACCCATAGATGAGTATCGATGTAGAATACCCGCTTGTTTTTTACCGCTTTCAGTTCATTCCATTGAGAACTCTCCACCAGTTTTCTCATATTCTCGTCCGCACTGAAATGTTGCATCATTCGTTTCTCAACAAACAGATAATCCGGATTGGCCTTTACCAACAAGTCAAGTGAGCAAGGATTGAACCAGGCTGTACCTTGTTCCAGTGCTTGCGGAATTGCTAATCCGAGCTGATTATATATCAACTGTGATATTCCGTATGAGTGCCCACCCAAATAACGGTAACCAAAAGCTTCTACCCTTAGCAGCATAACTGTCGAGGCGGATTGAATGATGGGTTGCAACTTCTGTTGTGCTACGCTAAGTTGTTGTTTCAATTGTAACTGAATTCCTTGGGCTTCTTCTTCCTTATGGAACCAAGCTGCCAATTGATAGAGCAAAGGCTCTATGTTCTGATGAAGTCCTGTCAAAAGTGGTGCAATTGTGCGCAGTTTTCTTTTAATCTCTTCTGTCATACTATTGCTCACAATAATCTCTGGTTGGACTTGCCTTACAAGTTCCAGATCCATATCATATTGCGTAACCTCAAGCAGTCTCACCCCATGCACGATAAATTGCTCACGTTGATGTGGAGACAACAGGATCTCAGTGACCATAACGGCATATGGAATAACACCCAGATGAATCATCATCTCTGCACAGATTGGGGAAAGCACTACTATTCTACGATGCTTCAAATGTTGTCTATATTGTTTCGGTGATTCCCCTGTTAGTTGTTTGAAGCGACGACTGAAATAATGAGCATCCTCAAACCCGGACTTTTTAGCAATATCCTGTGAGGTGGCTGAAGTTAATAACAGTTCTTCCTGAGCACGATAGATCCGATAATGAGCCAGATAATCCAGGGGCGACTTACCATATTGCTCACTGAATTTGCGGGAATAGTGCCACGGCGTAATGCCTGCGATCTGCGCCAACTGTCCCCTCGTAATCACCTGATCATAATGCTCCCGCATATAATCGATGGAACGGAGTATACCATCTTCCGGTCTCAGTTCGTTATCCCGCTTTTGCTGATAGAGATTATTCAACAGTTCATATAACAAGTGCTGATTTCCAACCCATGGCACCCTCCCCTCACCCGTGTTTTCTTCACTCATATGCTGAATAATGCTAGCCAGACTTCCCCCTGGAAGTTGCACTTTCTGATAGGCTTCCCCCGAGGGTACATGCCAATCGTACTTCTCTACTTCTCTTCCTTCCTCAAATACAGCGTAAGTATCGAACTGAACATGCCATCCTGCCAGATCCATATCTCCTCCGTCAATGACCTCCAGAACCGATTTCTCTTCAAGCGCAATTAATTCTCCAAAGGAGGCGTGAACACGTTGGCCGTTAATACTCCATGTCGCTTTGCCATCCAGAATAAATATCAGGCTGTGACTGGCAAAGTAATGCCGCTCCCCGGTGGATATCCATGTATTGTTTAATGCCTTGGTTGACCTCCACTGAGCAATCCATTCCATATTCTGAGGCATATCCTTATCCTTTCACGATCATACTCCTGAAAAAAGGCTACACGCATGCAGGCCCATTCCTGATCCAACTATTCTATTCGTCATACTCCCCATACACACATCCAACGTTTGAACTCATCCTACCTGAATCGCAATCGCTGTGCAATCCTATGCCGGAATTGGTTCACAACGTCAAAAAAAGCCGTGCAGGAAGCACGACTCTTTTATCCAATCTAACTCATATAGCTAGGTTTAATTAAGACAAAGCCAGCATTGCGTTCATATCTTCTTCTGCTGTTGTGATCAGTTTCAGACCAAACATGTCTACGAGCACATCCAGTACACCTTCTGAAATAAATTCAGGCGGTTTAGGCCCGATCCGGATATCCTGAATGCCAAGGCTGAACAGGCCAAGCAGAATTGCTACCGCTTTTTGCTCAAACCATGACAGCACGATGCTTACAGGAAGCTCGTTCACCGTGCAGCCAAAAGCGTCGGCCAAAGCCATTGCGATTTTCACAGTTGAACCGGAGTTGTTGCATTGACCCAAGTCGATATAGCGCGGAATGCCCGTGTCTCCCACCGTACCGTAATCCACATCATTGAAACGGAACTTGCCGCAAGAGGTAGTGAGAATTACCGTATCATTCGGTAGCGACGTAGCGAGTTCACGGTAATAGTTACCGCCCTTACCCGGTGCGTCACAGCCTGCAATGACAAAGAAACGACGGATATGTCCGTCTTTGACGGCCTGGATAATCTCGGGTGCAAGTCCAATCACGGTCTCATGATGATAACCTGTCGTTAATACTTGCTCGGATTGGATGTTCGCTACTGGCAGTGACAACGCTCGCTCAATAAGAGGTGAGAAATTCTCGCCTTCAATTTTCGTTACTCCTTCGAGACCAGCTACTTCATAAGAGAAGAATCGATCGGCATATGTGCCTTTGATCGGCATAACGCAGTTGGTTGTTGCCAGAATCGCACCCGGGAATTCCTCAAACAGTCTGCGTTGATCGTACCAGGCTTTACCGATATTCCCTTTAAGATGAGCATATTTCTTTAATGCCGGATAACCATGCGCAGGCAGCATTTCGGAATGCGTGTAGATGTTGATGCCTTTGCCTTCTGTCTGACGCAGTAATTCTTCGAGGGCGTACAGATTGTGACCCGTCACGACGATACAATGACCTTCAATCTGATTTTGACTCACCGTGATTGGCTGTGGAATACCAAATCGATCGGTATGCGCACGATCCAATACATCCATGATTCGAATAGCAGCATTACCGACTTTCATCGCCATCTCTAAATGTTCCTGCTGATTAAAGTTTGAGTTCGTAAGCGTCATATATAAAGCTTCGTGTGTGATCCGATCCACCTCAGGATCGGTATAACCAAGCTGCCGTGCGTGTGTTGCGTAAGCCGCAATCCCTTTCAGTGCAAAGATCATCGTATCCTGCAAGCTGGCAATCGTTTCGTTTTTACCACATACCCCAATTACTTTACATCCACCACTCGGTGTCTGTTCACATTGATAACAAAACATATTAATTCCCTCCAAACCAAATGAACTCCTTGTTATGAAATAGCGTAACAGAGCTGGAGGCAGACAATTGTGATATTACACACAGTTTTTCAAACTAACACCCATATTATCCCTTTTGAAACTTATATCAGACTATCATCCATCCAATTACCAGTATGACGACACACTTTGAAACGAGATCGATCTGGCATCAAGGTCCGATCTAAAATCAAAACTTTCATTCCAGTGATGCTGTCTCTACGCATAAGTATCACTGGAAATATGAATAATGACATAGACAACTAATGTCGCCCAAGTTTATCGTCAAACTACATATAAAATGTTGAAAAACAACATCCCTTGGCGATTCTAGATTTTGTCCATCCGGGTAATACACATATAAATCACATGCCGAGGAGCTGGTCGATTGCAACATTACAGGCGCAGTGCAGACGAAGTATTGCAGGAGGTACAAAGTTCCGAGAGAGGTCTTTCCACATCCGAAGCAACGAAAAGATTAGAATCCGTAGGATATAACGAGTTAAAAGGAAAAGATGCAACACCGATCTGGAAACTGTTCCTTGAAAATTTTAAAGATCCGATGGTCATCGTGCTACTCATCGCAGCTGCTGTACAAGTTGTGCTTGGGCATCTGATCGAATCCTTGATCATCTTTCTCGTCATTCTGCTTAACGCTATCATTAGCGTGGTGCAGACCAAGAAAGCGGAAAGCTCACTAGATGCCCTTCGCCAGATGTCAGCCCCCGAGGCCAAGGTCATTCGAGATGGTCAGAAGCAGACGCTTCCTGCACGGGAACTGGTTCCAGGTGATATCGTTCTATTAGATGCAGGGGATTACGTACCGGCAGACGGGCGTATTCTGGAATCCGGCAGTCTCAAAATCAACGAAGGCATGCTGACTGGTGAATCCGAAGCTGCAGAAAAACATGCGGATGTGATTCCGGAAGAGGCTGGAATTGGGGATCGGCGCAATATGGCATTCAGTGGATCGCTAGTTGTATATGGTCGCGGCACGATTGTCATTACAGGTACGGCACTAAAAACCGAAATCGGTAAAATCGCTGAATTGATTGAAAATGCGGAGGCGAAGGAAACACCACTGCAACGCAAACTGGAATCATTCAGCAAAAAACTAGGCTTTTTCATCCTGGGTCTGTCGATTCTTATTTTTGCCATTGAAGCAGGACGGGTGTGGCTGACAGAAGGCACCGAAAATATAGGACCATCACTGATCAATGCGCTGATGTTTGCTGTAGCCGTCGCTGTGGCCGCCATACCTGAAGCTCTCTCGTCCATCGTCACCATTGTACTCTCTCTTGGTACCAGCAAGATGGCCAAGCAACATGCGATTATTCGCAGATTGCCCGCGGTGGAAGCGTTGGGATCGGCCAGCATTATTTGCACGGATAAAACCGGTACACTCACTCAGAATAAAATGACCGTTGTGGATTATTACATTCCCCATGGTACAAAAGACGAGTTTCCCGATGATCCTGCCGAATGGTCGGAAGAAGAACGTCGGTTGTTACATATTGCCGTACTTTGCAATGATTCGAACATCAACCAGGAGGGCAAGGAGCTTGGTGATCCCACCGAAGTTGCACTCATTGCGTTTAGCAACAGCGTGAACAAGGATTACAACGAAATCCGGGATCAGTTTCCACGGGAAGCCGAGCTTCCGTTTGACTCGGACCGCAAGCTCATGAGCACGGTGCATACCTTTGAGGGACAGACTGCTTTGCTGACCAAAGGTGGCCCGGATGTGTTGTTCAGTCGCTGCAGTCATGTATTTATCCATGGTGAAGTACAACCGTTGACTCCTGAGATTCGTACTCAATTCGAAGAAAAAAATGAGGCCTTCTCCAAACGCGCTTTCCGGGTGCTAGCCTACGCTTACAAACGTTTCAATGACAAAAAAGAGGTCACTCCCGAAGACGAATCCGATCTGACATTAGTCGGCCTGACAGCCATGATTGATCCACCGCGTGAAGCGGTTTATGGCTCGATTGAGGAGTCGAAAAAAGCAGGCATTCGCACCATTATGATCACGGGTGACCACAAAACTACAGCTCAGGCTATTGGTATTGATATCGGACTGGCAAACAAAGATGATCTCGCGATCACCGGTGCCGAGCTGGATAAGATGACGGATGAAGAGCTGGATGGGCAGCTGGAGCATATCTCCGTCTATGCACGGGTATCCCCCGAAAATAAAATTCGGATCGTGCGTGCATGGCAGCGCAAAGGTAAAGTTGCAGCCATGACCGGAGATGGCGTCAACGATGCTCCTGCACTGAAACAGGCCGATATCGGCGTAGCCATGGGAAGTGGAACGGATGTCGCCAAAGATGCGGCGGCGATGATCCTGACTGACGATAATTTTGTATCCATTGTGAATGCGGTCAGCGTTGGACGGATGGTATTTGATAATATTAAAAAGGCTATCGCCTATCTGTTCGCCGGAAACCTCGGCGCCATTATCGCCATCCTCTTCGCACTGGTTGTCGGCTGGGTCAATCCATTCACAGCGCTACAGCTGCTGTTTATCAACCTGGTCAACGACTCCTTGCCGGCTATTGCGCTCGGCACGGAGAAGGCTGAACCGGATGTGATGCGACGCGAGCCGCGTGACATTAACGAGGGCATTTTTGCAGGCGGAACGTTGCAGGCTGTTATCACCCGCGGGTTGCTCATCGGCGTTGCCGTAATTGTGTCGCAATATATCGGTCTCGGTATCTCGGAAGAGATGAGTGTTGCGATGGCGTTTACTACACTGATCCTGGCGCGCAGTCTGCAAACCTTCGCGGCACGTTCCAACACCCAGACCATCTTCCAGGTTGGCTTCCTGACCAACAAGCTCGTGCTTGGTTCGATTGTGGTCTGTCTCTGCCTCTATGGCATTACACTGATTCCGGGTGTTCGCAGCATCTTTGCCATTCCTGACACCTTCGGCTGGGATGAGCTCCTGATCGCAGGTGGGCTTGCGCTCGGCGCGGTTATCCTGATGGATGTCATCAAATGGATTCGCAATCGCGGCAAACAAACCACGGCGGCTTAGTTGATACACGATGTATCGTTGTACACCGTTGTAAGCTTTTATAGATTGGATAAACAAACAGGCGCCCCTTTTTTGAAGGGCGCCTGTTTGTTTATCCGGGTTATTTTTTCATACCATAGATAGATTGTTTGGTGCTTCTCGGGTCTTGCTTCTTGCTTCTATTCCAGTACCTTCTACAACCCCTGCTTGATGCCAAAGGCAATCCATCGTCCATCAATATCCTCGATCACAAATTCTTTGTTATTATAATCAGAATGATGGAAGGAACGAACAATCGTTACACCCGCATCGATCAACTCTTGTTCGAGTTCTTCCTGCTGTTTCGTAATGAAATAGGCATCATATCCGTAGCCATACAATTCTCGATTCGGAATCACCTTTTGTCCATTACTTTGGGTTAAAATAATCTCGGTAGAATCACGGTACAGACAGACATGCGGCTCTGCGACATCCAAGTATTCAACGACACGAAATTTTAATTTTTCTTCATAAAATGCAGCCGTTTTCCTCATATCAAGGGTTGGGAACACACTGTGGGACTCTAATAATTCTGGCTTCATAATACTAATCTCCTTCATCCTAATTGTTCTTAAACCTGATTACGCCTGTTATGTAGTCACTCGAATAAATATGACACTATTGCCATATTAACATTGGAGGTGTAAAATAGAATATTGTTTTGTCTCCATCATATGTAATACTAATGTCAAAGTCTGTTCATATCATACAATAACTTCATACAAGACAGGAATGGTTACGTGAAAGAAAAAATTGTAATGCCACTCTGGACATGTTGTCTGTTCATCGTGGTCATGAACACAACCATGTTTAATGTTTCGTTGCCTGTCATTATCCGTGATCTTCAGATCACTTCTGACCTGGGCTCCTGGGTTATCTCCAGTTATTCTATCGGATATGCCTTGTCTACCGTAATTTACAGCCGCTTGTCTGACCGAATTCCGGTACGTAAGCTGGTCACCGTTGGGCTCTTGATTCTCGGTTGCTCGTCCGTGCTTGGTTTGTTCGCACATAACTTTGCCTTGTTGCTCACGACGCGTATTCTGCAATCTGCAGGGGCCGGAGTTATGGCTGGACTCGGTCTGGTCATTGCAAGCCGATACATTCCGGTGGAACGACGCGGTGCAGCTCTGGCTCTCATCTCATCAGGTAGCGCAATGGCTTTTGGTCTTGGCCCCATTGTTGGCGGACTGATCAGCGAGTACATGGGCTGGAACGGATTGTTTGCGATTACGGTGCTGGTGCTACTGGCCCTGCCGGTATTGCTCTATTTTTTACCACGGGAGACCGTGAACAAAGAACAGCCATTTGACCTTACAGGCGCACTACTCACCATTGTTAATGCAACCACCTTGCTGGTAGCCATCACACAGCGGTCATGGATATGGCTTGTCATCGGCATAGTCTCTCTGGCTACTCATATTCTTTATATTCGCAAAGCAAGGTTGCCTTTTGTGAACCCACAGGTATTTCGGACACCGGGTTTCACCAGGCTTATTATCATTGGGTTCTGCGTACTCGTGGTTAATCTCGGAAATCTGTTCCTTATGCCGTTAGTGCTTGCGGACCTGTATCATCGTTCTGCCCTTGCCATAGGTTTGCTCATTGCCCCCGGAGCGATCATCTCGGCATTTTTTACCCGTTATGTCGGGCGCTGGATAGATCGGTATGGCAATATGCGGTTTATGCTGATCGGGCAGTGTATGCTGGCGGCAGTTCTGGTGTTGTTTATGCTTGGACTTGACCAGTCTGCCCTGATCATTACAGGCGGTTACGTGTTCTTCTCGCCAGCACTATCAGCCTCCATGGCCTCCCTGAATAACGAAGCTTCACGTGTACTGCCTAGAAACCAGATTGGTTCTGGCATGGGCTTGTTGCAGCTGATCCAGTTCTTTGGTGGTTCGGTGTCTGTCGCCGTGTGTGGTTTGCTTCTGCACGCCATACCCGGAGTAACGCTACAAGAAGCTTATCATGTAGTATACGGCTGCCTGCTGGTCGTATGTCTCATTTCGCTTGGACTGACGTTATGGCATAGTAAAGCTACTTCAGTTTCGAATCGTGATTTAACCTCTGTACCCTCGGGTCGCTAATGTAGCGTGCTCCTGTCGTCGGAGTGTACCGCTAAAATTACAAGTTCAACTTATGTAAAAAAGGCTCGCACCTGTTTGCGAGCCTTTTGCTTCTTTTGCTTTCTCCAATACAAACCCTACGCTTGTGATGACCGTAACTGGAGAAGGGCCGCAAATGACTGGAAATGAGCAGCAAGCGGCTTCACATTTTCCTCCATCAGCTGCTGTGCCTCTTCCATCGTCTCGGCTTCACTCTCCGCATCTTCACGAACCATCGCCAGTTCATGTTCCATCACCAGCACGGAGGGCACCTCTTCGTTCTCACGATAATCGAGCAAATAGTTGTTGCCGCTGCTGACACTCCACGCAATCGGAATAATTCGCCGCGGATCAGGATTGACTTCATCCACCAACGCAGCATTATTGGCAATAAACTGATCATCCAGTACATGAAAACGAATGTCCCAATCTTCCGTCTCTGTGCCCTGTATCAGATCAAAGGAAGCATCGCCGTGTAGTTGAATAAAGTCCAGATAGTCCTGTGGAAAAACAATACCATAATGAGACTGAATACGCGTCACACTTGCACGATCATTCTGGTCATTCATCCCTATTCGCCCTCTCTAAGCTTGATCAGTTTTTCGCTTCAAGTGCCGCTTTCCAAGCTTCAGCAATATCAACTGGCGTTTTGCTGCTTTTCTTTCCGCTACCTTCCTTCGTCCAGAGCGGAGGAAAATAAGCAAACACTTGGCCTTTGTTCAGTTGCGCCATATCTTCCTGCCAGCCTTTCCAGCGAAACGTTTCGTAAAATAATTGCAGATCACCCTCAGCCAGCCAAGTCATAAACTCGGAGAACGAGAGCTCTGTTGATTCCCACTCCAAGGCATCCGGTGCAAAATAATAAATCTGTCCCGAGCCATCGAACTTCCCGGTATCCAGAGCAAAAAAACCTCCAGCCACATCATAGGCCACGACCATCATGCCCGGCAATGCCTCTACAGCAGGTTCAGCACTCAAGCCATTCCAGCTGGCCAGACTGCCATATACACTCTCACCGCCTGCGCCCAGCAACGTAATCCATCCATAATCCACCACCATGCCCTCCGTCTCATAGGCGACAGCCCCCAGATAGGAACGCGTGCTCACTTGGAGCTGGTGCAGCGTATTCTTGCCCATCTCCGGCTTTGCCGGAACATAGGTATATGTATTCTCCCCCTGATCCATAAGCGCTTTGAGCTCCGGCCAGGCGTGATTTTCCTGATCCATTAATTCATCAGCAGACAGATTATTCATCATTCCACAACTCCTCTCCATTTCATGACTTTTCCAAGCATATCATGGCTTATTCTACCATTCAAATCTGATATAATTAGCTTTCAGATTGTAATTAAAGGAGGAATATCCTTGTTTCGTTTCATCCTGCTCCCTGCTCTAATCCTCACGTTGTTCACATCTTCGGGCTGCCAGGATCGAGCCTTCTCTATTCCTCAACAACCAGATGTCCGAACCGAAACGAATGATCAGACCATCTATTATATTTCACCACAGGGAAACGATAAGAATCCCGGAACCGTCCATTCTCCATGGAAGACGATTCAGTATGCAGCGGATCATGCTTCTCCCGGTAGTACGATCTATCTGCGCCAAGGCGTCTACCCCCAGAAAGTCAAAATAACCCGTAGCGGGCTTTCTTCAGGCAAACCTACGTTAATCTCCAGTTATCCTGGAGAGAAAGCAATTCTCGATGGCAAGAAATTATCTGTACGCGGCGTCGAAGGCATGGTCGAACTGGACAATGTCAGCCATGTTACGATCTCAAATCTGGAGATTCGTGGCTTCTCCACCACTCAGACGGGACAAGTCCCTGTCGGCATTTACGTACATGGAGCAGGGGAGAACGTGCAGCTTCTCGGCAACCAAATTCATGCCATAGCTAGCCGGGCAACGCCAAAAGGCGATGAACTGCAAGGCAGAGATGCACACGGAATCGCCATCTATGGCACAGAGCATCCACAGGCCCTACGCGATATCATCATTAAAGATAACGAATTATATGACCTCGTGTTAGGTTCCAGCGAATCACTTGCGGTTAACGGCAATGTTGACACCTTCGCCATTATAAACAATACCATCCATGATACGGACAACATCGGTATTGATCTGATTGGATATGAGGGCATTTCAGAGGATGACACGTATGATCGGGCGAGAAACGGCATCGTTCGCGGCAACACCATCTACAACATCACATCAACCCGCAATCCATCTTACGGGCTTCCACTTCCGAATAAAAGTAATTCGGCCGGAGCGATCTATGTAGACGGCGGCACCCATCATATCATCGATTCCAACAAAGTATACCGGAATGATATCGGAATCGAGATAGCTTCGGAGCACGCCGGTCGTTCCACCAGCAACATCACCGTTCGTGATAACCTGATCTATGCCAATCGACTAACCGGTATTGCTATAGGAGGTTATGACGAAGAGCGGGGCGCAACGGAAAACAGCCAGATCATGTACAATACACTCGCAGACAATGATACGTTAAACGCAGGCAACGGACAGCTCCTGATCCAGTCACATACCCAAAATAACACCTTCACCCGTAATATTGTTGTCGCTGGCAGCTCAGACGTGTTGATCTACAACGAGTACACAAGCAATACAGGCAATGTGTTCGACCACAACCTTTATTACGTTAACGGCGAGGCGCAGGAGGCCCTTTGGGTTTGGAAAAATAAAAGCTATTCCGGTGTTACAGCGTACCAACAAGGAACAGGCAATGACACACACTCACGCTACGTCAATCCAGCGTTTGTGAACAGCTCAAAGGGAGATTATCGCCTGCAAACAGGCTCTCCAGCCAAAGCTTACGGCTATCTGGCCCCGAGATAGACGTTGTCTTCCTTTTCTAACCATCGTCTATACTAATAAACAAACGGATCAAGTAAGCAAAGATTCTCTGCCTGCTGATCCGTTTTTATGATGCTTAGCCCGGCTTAACGCCGGACCAAACTAGCGGCATGGGTTACCCTATTTCGCCCGCCCGTCTTGGATGCATAGAGTGCATCATCTGCCTTTTGAAACACAGACAGCTCCGTATCTGCTGCCGAGATCGTTGCCGCGCCAATGCTCACCGTAACGTGATATTCCCCCCAATCCGCAGAAGCTACTTGTGACCGGTATCGTTCTGCGATGCTGATGGCTTGTTCCTCTCCGCAATTTGCCAGAATGATCACAAACTCCTCACCACCGTAACGTGCCACCACATCGACCTCACGCGAAATGGATAGTAATAGAGTAGCCAAGTTACCCAGTACCAGATCACCGATAGGATGTCCGTAGGTGTCGTTAATGCTTTTGAAGTGGTCAATATCCATCACAAGCAGGGAGAATTCACGCTGTTCCTCATGATAAAGAGATAGATGATGAGCCATTTTTTCCTGGAAAAACCGACGGTTTTTGAGACCTGTCAGCAAGTCCGTAGACGCCATCAATTCCAATTGTTCATTGACTTTAATCAGCGCCTGCTCTTTGATTTTGTATTCTTCATGCAGACGCTCCAGCTCTTGGTTCGCCTCTTGTGTTGCCTGATATAACTCCTGCAGCTTGGTCTTGGTATTTAAAATGTCCTTTTCATGCTCAATCCGTTTACGCATAATGACGACTACGCAGTCCACTATATGTTGCCCGTCCCGCATCTGACGCACCCCGTTGAGCAACACCGGGACGTCTTCCTGCTCGCGATTGCGAAAGGAAAAGTACATCTCGTCCACATGACCATACAACTGAATATACGGATAGAAATACGTATGAAAAAACACTTTATTGGTGACGGACATCACGGATTCAATATGTTTGCCCATCAATTCATCCCGTTCAAGCCCAATCATGTCCAGCAACGTTTGATTTACCGACATAATGACGCCCGAATCCGATATTGAAAAATATCCACAAGGTGCAGTATCTAATTGAATGTCCATAAAAACAGCCTTTCCTCTATACGTTATGCACTAGCCAGATAATCTTTAATTAATCGAATCGTCTCGCCGGGTTCACTCAGATGAGGGTAATGTCCTCTGGCATTCATCTGAGTGAGCCTGCTGTTCTTCAGATGGGAATGCAAATAATCTCCCACTTCTACAGGAGCGATACTATCATCTGAGCACTGCAGAATCAAGGTAGGCACCGACACCAGATCCAGTTCGATCCGGCAATCAGACAGGAATGTAACTTCGGCAAATTGCCGGGCGATGTGCGGATCACGGGAGCAAAAGCTCTTTTCCAACTCTTCCGTTAAATGCTTGCGTTCCGGGTTCTGCATCACAATGGGGGCCAGATAACTTGCCCAGCCGATAAAGTTTAATTGCATCATCTCCAGCAGTTCATCTATATCCCGCCGCTCAAATCCACCATAATAATGGGGCAGATCATTCAAATAACGCGGAGAAGGCCCCAGCATAACGATATTTTTGAAGAAATGTGGTGCCTGAATGGAGGCAAGCATACCAATCATACTGCTGACGGAATGCCCGACAAAGATGACATCCCGAAGTTCCAGCACTTCCATAATCTCAAGTACATCCTGGGCATAGCCATGAAGATCATTATATTTAAGCGCATCATAATAGTTAATTTGGGACTCCCCGGAGCCTACATAATCAAAGAGAACAACCCGGTACTGTTCAAAAAAAGCAGGCACAATATGTCGCCACATATCCTGATCACACCCAAAGCCGTGCGCAAACATAATCGTCTGACTGCCTGTACCAAGTACATTTACATTGTTGCGTACAAGGACATCAACCGTCATCTCACTCACCTCTCAGAGAGATTATAATTTTAATTTATCAGAGTATTATATCGGAAAATGTTGGAATTAGGGTTAAAAATGTTAATATTTTTACTCTGTTAAACATGAAATAGTTGTTTCAAATTGAAAAAACACCTTTACAACCTGACTATCGTCAGATAAAATCAACAATCATATCGCGCGATATTAGAACATATTTTGGAGGAATATCATGAACACCCTAACATCAGACATATCACCGCAGAAAATTTGGGGAAAATCGTTTATCTTTATCATGCTGGCCAATGCACTTTTGTTTATGGCCTTTGAAATGTTGCTCCCCACCTTACCTTTATTCGTTTCCAGCTTGGGAGGAAATGCTTCAAAGATCGGGCTTGTAACCGGCATTTTTATGTTTTCAGCCATATTAGTTCGACCTTTCACTTCCGTTTTGGCAACAAAGATGGACAAAAAGCACCTCTTGATTATTGGCATCGCCATCTGTGCATTAGCTACTGGCGCATACTACCTCTCGTCAGGTATAGGAATAATTCTTGTACTACGTGTAATCCACGGATTCGGTTTTGGTCTGGCAACGACTTATTTTGCAACAATTGCTACAGAAAACATTCCGAAAAGCCGACGTGGGGAAGGCATGGGATATTTCGGAGTTGGAGAAACCGTCGCTATATCTGTTGGTCCATTGATTGGAACAAGCCTGCTCCTTCAATACAACTACCAGAGCCTGTTCTTGGGCGGAATGTGTATCTTGTTATTGGCACTTCTGATGACCGTTTTTGTATCCAGAAACTCTCGGAGGGAGTCTGAGGACAAATCTTCCGTTCATCTTGCCACTTCCGTCAAACTTATTGAGAAAAAGGTATTATTTCCTTCATTGCTCATCCTGATGGTTGGCGTTGCGGCCGGTTCGATCATGTCTTTTGTCGCTTTGTTTGCTGCGGAGAAGGGGTTCAGCAATATTGCCTGGTTTTTCTTTATTGTGGCGATTGCCAGCTTTGTCGTCAGACTATTCTCAGGAACTATGTTTGATCGCCTAGGTCCAGGGTCTGTACTTCTTCCTTCGGCACTTTTCGCGATCGCCGGACTCCTCGTTCTGATCCTCTCACAGAACCAGATCCATTTTCTGATTGCTGGCGCACTGTACGGTTTTGGGTTTGGTGCCATTTTCCCCGCCATCCAAACATGGTGTGTCAATCTCGTGGAAGAACATGAGCATGAGAATGCGATGGCTTCATTCTTTAATTTTTTTGACCTCGGCATCGGCGGCGGCTCTTTGGTTCTGGGTCTGGTGGCATCTGCATTCTCCTACACGGTAGTGTATACTATCTCTATCGCTGTTTTAGTGATATACATCTTGTTATATTCGGTATACGCTCTAAAGCAGAAGCAGTTCGAAGACCGATCACTGGGGGTACACATTGAGTAAAAAACGAATTAAAGAGATTGCGATTCAGCATTTTAATCGTTTTGGTTATGAAGGGACCAAGATGGCACAGATTGCCGAAGAAGCCGGTATCCGCAAACAATCACTGGCTTATCATTATTCTTCCAAAAAGGACTTGTTGCTGGAAGTATATGAGGAAGTTGTGCAAGAGGAGCAACAGTTTGTACAAGATTTCTTGGGAATTTCCACTGCAGGAGATACGCTGGAGCAGAGATTATATGCCTTTTTGCTCGAACATAAAAATCGCTTCCTTACTCAGCCCAATGTAGCCTTTATGTACATTCTGTCCTTTATGGCGCCGCTAGAAGTGAATGATTTTGTTTTGGCTCAATACCGGACATATCTCGGCACCTTAAAAAAAGAAGTAACCGCTTTGTTCGCAAGTCATGAGGGGATTCGTCTGAGCCCGGAAGAAGCAACGCTAGCTTTTGTCACTCTGATGGACGGTCTTGATATACAGCTCGTGTACGAGACAAGGCAATCATACGAGCAAGCGATGGCTATTACCTGGAATGTGTTCTGGTCTGGCATCCAAAGCTAAAGCAGTCCCTCTTCGTAACTATTACATGAGTCATAACAAACTGATTAGGAGGAAGGCATATCATGCAATCACTGAATGCGGCCTTAACCCGTTTCGTAGAACAACAAGACTTATATAATGAAACCTACGGGCTTTTTCAAAATCACGATCTTCGCCCTCGGGTGCTTCCAGTTCAGCCAGAAGTGGACAAGCGTATTTCCCTTTCGCCGGAGCTTGAGTACCTCTACAGTCACTACGAGATGGTAGACGCTCAAGCCGAAGGAACATTGAAAATGAAAAGCGCAGCTGTCGAAATCGGCGATGCCGCTCTGCTCTTTTTCGTCGCTCCCGAGCATCTGCATCGCCAGCAGCTGGGATTTCGCTGGATCGGTATGCAGGAACCTTACGAAGAATCCGATTCCTGGCCGCCACATCATGTTGTGATCGCCAATGTGAATGATGATCCTATTATCGTTGACGCACAAGCTCCCTCTTCTCCTGTCTATGCTGCATTTGAGGGTGGAGAACCACAACGAGTTGCGGATTCCCTAGCCGACTTTTTTACCGCGCTTGCCATCCTGATTGAAAGCGCGTGTTCATTTTCAGGAGAAGTGAAGGACGAAGAAACTTACGAAACCAAACCTGAATATCTTGTCCAGGTTCAGCCAAAATTAAGGGAACTGCTCGGAGAAGTACATACAAAACACCTTATCGAGTATCTATCTTTATGAAGCATATGAGAATGAGGAAGAGAATTGGGATGGTTTTATAAACAATAAGGAACTAAAAAAACTCCCCTTACAGTAACAGCTTTACAATTTAGCTGTGTTCCACTTGGGGAGTCGTATATCAGGCTTTACTGTGAAGAGTGATTAAATAACCATCGGGGTCAGCAAATGTGAAGGTGCGCCCGAAGGGTCCATCGAGTGGTTCAGATGTAATCTCTACACCTGCTGCGAGAAGCTTGTCGTGGATGGCTTGTGCATCAGGGGCATGCAGCCACAGAGCGACACCAAGCCCAGGCTGCGTGTCTGCACCGAGTTTTACTCCTGGCATAAGATCACGAAGAGCAAACGCGATGGGCTTTGTTTCAAAAACGACTGCATGAGGCGGTCCAGCTTGTGAACGGACCAGACCAAGATGATTTTGATAAAACGTTGCCGAGCTTTCAAGATTGGTCACCTGAAGTGAAATGAAATCGGGTCCAATGACTGACATATAATAACGTCCTCCTTTATATTGGGTTAATCAAAGATTGCTAAGATCTTATACATAACCTCGCTTGCTTGATATGTATCTTGATTATAAAGACCCTCTCTTGCCAACAGTATGTCAGTAGCGTTTTTCATTTTTAAAAATTTTCAAGTGGTTGGGGGATGTATACATGATCTACGTTGCTTTGCTACGGGGTATTAATGTGGGCGGCAATAACAAAATCGGGATGAAACAGCTGAAAGAAACGTTTGAACAGGCTGGTATGCAAGAGGTAGTGACTTACATCAATTCTGGCAATATCATCTTTGCCGATGATCAGGCACGAAGCGATGCCCATGCCGAATTATCTGCCATTTTGGAACAGGCCATTGCTGCGGATTTTGGCTTACAGATTAAAGTTCTCGTGCGTGACATGGATGAGATCACATCTGTCATGCAGGCACTGCCTTCCGGTTGGACCAATGATGATCAGGCCAAAAGTGATGTTTTCTTTTTGTGGGAGGCAATTAACGATGTCGATATTCTGGAGAAGCTGCCTCTGAAACCCGGTGTAGGCGAGCTTATTTATGTACCTGGTGCGCTCCTGTATTCAGTTGGTCGAGAGGAAGCAACACGGAGCGGCATGAATAAACTTGCAAGCTCGAAGATTTATTCGTACATGACGGTTAGAAACGTTAATACGACGCGTAAAATTTATGCGCTTATGCAAGCCGCTGCTGAAAAATAAAACCAGCATTCCTGTTCAGGAACAGACTCCTTTCATGTACTTGCTCCACCAATCGTCTCAAGGGAATTCGTTCCTGCCTGCCTGCGGAACATGAAACATGTATTACATAAAAAAGGACTTAACATCAGTTCTCTGATGTTAAGTCCTTTTGCATTTCATTTTACGTCTTAAATCCTATCTTGCATTCCTATGAATGACTATGCTTATGCCTTCATCAGTCAATCTGAATACGTCTGCGTGTCTGTTCATCATCTGGACGTTTCGGAATATCCAGCTTCAGCACTCCATTTTCCAGCCGTGCCTTGATATTCTCTTCATCAATATGATCCACATAGAAACGGCGGACAAATTCCCCGGCACGACGTTCTTGACGAATCATTCGATTATCGTCGTCCTTTTGCTCAACCAGTTCATTACGTTTGGCGCGAATGACGAGTTCATTGCCTTGCACCTGAATATCGATGTCTTCTTTGGCAAAGCCAGGCAATTCGGCTTCGACCAGATATTTGCCGTTTTCCTCGCGAATGTCGGTACGGAATGGTTGCATACTACTTCCAAACGAAGAGAGGAATGAAGTGTCAACCATGTCATGGAAGGATTTCAGCATCTGTCCGAACGGGTCATCATTTCTTCTGCGAAATGGAATCAGATCAAACATGAACATCATCTCCTTAAATGTGGTTGGGTTTGTTGTTGCTTACATCTATTATTGTATTCATGATGCTACGATGGTTCAAAGCCGATAAAATGCGATTTAAGGCAATAATCTGCGATTTCGGTTAAATACATTAACATAGATCGTTGTATCATTTATTTTGACCAAATCTGACCTTCTGACTTTGTCTGACCAATTTTTGATACTTCACCGCAACTCACTGCGTATTGATCTCCTGTCCAGAAGTCGCTAATCTTTTCCTCTTGCTTGCTCCCCCAAACTGTAGTACTGCTAATAAAACGGCTAAACCTACCGCAACAAAGCCTGCCCAATTCAATGCCAGAACCGATGAACGGCTGATCACAATCCCGCCCAACCCGGAACCCAGTGCAAAGCCAAATTGGATAAATGACGTATTCAAACTTAGCGCAATGTCCGGACTACGAGGGGCTAACGTCACCAGGTATAATTGCTGAGCAGGAGAGATGCTCCATGTAGCCAACATAAATATCATCAGCACCAGGATCAGCAAGATCAGATGTGTACCCGTTACAGCAAATAATAGAAGCGTCAGACCTTGCAACACTAACCCAAGAAAAATGGTGAACTTCGATCCTCTGGCATCCGCCAGTTGTCCGCCCAATTTGGAACCCATAAAACTACAGATCCCTGCCAAAAACAAGATCAGGCTAATTTCGGTCATGGTAAGGGACGAAGTCGTTTGCAAAAACGGCGTGATATACGTGAACAAAGTTGCGTAGCCGCCCACATATAACAGTGACATCATCAATGCGATTATAATCGATTTATTTTTCAACAACGAGAGCTGCATGCTCACGGTTACCTTCTCTTGTTCTCGGATGGAAGGTACCTTTCGATAGATAATCAGAAATGGAACAATACTGAGCAGACCAATGACGATAAATAACATCCTCCAGCCAAACCATTCACTGAAAAATGTACCGATCGGCACACCAAGCACAAGCGAGCTGCTTAATCCCATCAGAATAATTCCAATCGCATTACCTCGCTTTTCATTCTCCACAAGCCTTGTCGCTGCCGCCATCGCAACGACTGTGGTCATGCCACCGCTTGCTCCCTGAATGACGCGTATCCAGATCATCGCCTCATACGAGAGATCCAACATCATGATGCCATTGCTGGCAATAAATACCCCAAAGGTTAGGAGCAATAGTTTCCTTCGGTCAGCATTAATGGTTACGGCGATCAAAATAGGTGCAACAATAGCTGCTGCAAGAGCAAATACCGTGACAAGCAAGCCCGCTTCCGCCGTAGATACGCCAAGATCGGCGGGCATCATCTCAATAATTCCGGTAATAATGTATTCAATGGTGCCGATTAGAAACACAGCCAATGCCAGAATATAAATCGTGCCTTTATTTTTCAATCCTTCTCACTCCATCTACTATATGTTCATTTTCACTTAAGCCTTCGATATAAGTTAGTTCAACTTATATCGTTACCTGCATGTGATAGGAATCTGAATCTCGATGTACTGTGCATCCTGTTCAGGAGATAAGGGCAAATAGTATTCTCTGCCCGGCTCATTCTCTTTGATCTGGTAGTTGTTTTTCTCGATCCACCGTGCTAAATGCACACAGGCTGCCCCATCAAATGTCGAATGCGAATGAAACGCCATAGAGGCGACCATCGGTTCCGGCGGTAGATTCCTGATCTGAAACGGCTCAGCAACTGCAGGAGGCTGACCCGTTAAGAAGTAACCTACTTCGTACTCGAATTCATCCTCTTTTCCATCCACCTCTCGCCACAACACAACCTGTGGTCCCTGAATCCATTGGCGCAGGTCTTTGGTTAGCAGTGAATCCAGATGACCCAGCAGTTCCGGAATACGCTCTTCTCCCCCGTTTGCAGTAAAGAACAGGAAGGTCTGAGCAGCCTCGGCTTTAATTCGGATCTCCTGGCCTGTCTCCCATAGTCCTTCGCTTTCCATAAGCTGGATGCGTTCCTCAATGCGGACAAGCCTGGCTTGTTCCATATCAATCATTTGCTGAATCTCACTTCGCTTCAGTCTCAGCATGCCCTGAATCTGTTCATGCGAGATGTCTTCCTTCACTAGCTGCGTGATCTGCGGCAGTGTAAAGCCCAATTCCTTGTAGATCAGAATCCGGTTAAGTTCGAGCAACTGATCTGCGGAATAATATCGGTAACCCGTGTCCTCGTCTACTTTACGCGGCTTGAGGATACCGATCTGGTCGTAATAGCGCAGCGTTTTTAAAGAAAGCTTGCTGAGCTTGGCAAACGTACTGATTTTGAACAATGTATCATCTCCAATCCATTAGCTTAACGTGAGTATACAGTCTCCCGTGCAGGGGAAAGTCAAGGGTAGCATGCTAGAGAACATAAAGTCAGAGTTAGTAATCAATTCTTAAGGCAATATAAAAAGGACAGGAGCATGGATCCCCTGTCCTTCCTTCTCATTTTAAGTTAATTGCTGTCATTTTTCTTAACTTAATTTTTGTGGTTTTTCATTTACTCCCAGAAGAAACGGCCTGCAAGCACTTTTTCGTTCAACAGTTCGTATGTCTCTTCAGACAGCTCTTGCTTCATCTTCGCGTTCACAGCTTCTTTGCCTTGATTGTACTGGGAGGACATGCCGATCTCGGCAGTTGTGTTATTCGCATCCAGGCGCATGATCGGTGCTTTGGCGTTTTTCGTCCATGGCGTCCATTTAGCAAGTTCAGACGTTCCGCCCGTACCTGGCTTGCCCGTATACAGGAACTGCTTCAGGTAAGCTGCCATCGCAGCAGACAGTTGCTCACGTCCAGGCTTGTTGGCATCACTGAAATAACCTTCAGGGAAGTAAGCCGCAATACCTGCTGCTTTTCCTGTATAGAAGTCCATATCGGCACCATGCGGAGCCCCTAACAAGGTACGCAAACGTTCAGAGATGACGCCAGGCTGGGTTCCCCATGCAAAACGATATGCATATACTGGCGGCTGACTCGCCGCACTGGTTAACTTTTCAGCAACTCGCTCCGCATTAAAGCCTGCGTATGCCTCGCTGCCATATTTGATTGCAGCCGCATATTGAGCTGCTTTCGTCTGATCCGTAAACAATGTACCATCATTGATCGATGGAGCAAAGTTCGGATCACCGAAGGCAAAAGCAGAGAATTCCGTTTCCAAGCTACCGAGCAATACAGGCACTTTCGTATATTTGCCACTGTTGATCGCATCAAAACCTTCTTTTGGAATGACCGTACCATCACGGAATAAATGCGGGAATGGCTGCATACGGATGGCCGTTGCGCCAAATACCGTCACTAGTTTATCCGCAGGCAATGCACGTAGGTATGTTTCCAGCTGCGCAGGTGTTTGCTTGCTGATCCAAGCTTTGGCTTCGCCTTCATTTGCAGCTTTGCCTTCTTGTACAAGCAGCTTCACGATCGCATCCTCGGATTTCTGTTGTCCTTCTTCAGGTGAAGCTGTCGTCAAACCACCGCTGAATGCAATCGCCTTTTGATACAATCCCTTGCTAAGCGGAGAGATCAGTGTTGCCAGAACATCCCTTGCCCCGGCAGATTGACCCGCGAGTGTCACATTTCCGGTGTCCCCACCAAAACCTGCAATGTTATCCTGAACCCACTCTAATGCACGGAATGCATCAAGCAAACCATAGTTGCCGGAATCATCCAGAGCATTGCCTGTTTTCAGCGCAGCATTCTGGAAGAAACCTAGTGCTCCCAAACGGTAGTTCACCGAGATAATGATACTGTTTGTATTGCGTGCAAGCTGTTCTCCCTGGAAGTCCTTGCCTGATCCAGTCATATTACCGCCGCCGTGCAGGAATACCATGACCGGAAGTTTTGTGCTAGTTGTATTCGGACGCCAGATGTTCAAATATAAGGAATCCTCACTACCCACTGTAGTTTTACCGGAAATTTGCAAGCTGTTTGCCGCGAACTCTTTGGCTTCTCTTGTGCCTGTCCAAGCCTTCGGTTCTTGTGGTGCTTTCCAGCGTAGTTCGCCTACCGGAGGCGCCGCATATGGAACGCCAAGCCAGCCAAGCGTGCCGTATTGATCATAGGCTTTACCATCAATGGCACCGTATTTTGTTTGTTGCAGCGTTTGAGGTTTAAACGCTCCCGCCTGTTTATGTTTGGACCAGAGTTGTTCGAGCGTACCTGTACCATTTTTGAGCTGAGCCTGCAAAACCTGTGCCGTGGCTTCAGCCATTAAACGGTTGGTCAGTTGTGTCGTTCCTTTTCCTTGAAGGGATTTGATACCATGGCTTGCCGCGAATGCGGAAGCTTCTCCTGAAGTGTAATCCGTGCCTGCTTCATAACCAAGAGCCTTGAGTAGCAAATCTGCATATTCCTCTGCTGTCAGTGGAGCATTAGGCGCAAAATGTTCCGTATCCGTGACCACACCAGCTAAATAAGGATGCTGCTTCAAGTATCCAACGACGGGTTGCAACACCTTGCCTGCCTGAGCGGCATCCGTATACGTTTCGGTTCCTTGATAGGCCAGAGCCTCTTTTTCCAGACCTGATAAACGCAAGTAAAGCACCGCGGCTTGAATACGTGTGGCATGTTTACTCAGGTAAGCCGCGTTCACGCCTTGCCCATTCCCGCGAATAAGCTCGGCTTTTACCAGTTTGTCCATAGCCGGGGACAAGGATGGAGCTGTATTCCCTGCTGCATAAGCGGGTAGACCCGATACACACATGCTCAGAATCGCTGCTACTGCAATAGAACGTTTCATTTTTTTCATTGGTTATTCTCCTCGCTGTCTAGTCGTGTATGATGGAAAAATAGTTTCGGAAGATTGCACCGCTCGGTACAGTATTCCAAGGTTTGGATCATTCTATTTCTTGGTCTTGGAAGAACGGAAGATCGGCCCTCCTTTCTGCTGACATGAACTGTTGCAACCCTTCGGTTATGACATTCAGGCGGATCATATATAAAAAAAACCTGAATCAAAGGCACACAGACGTTGGATCACATCGTCTACTGCCCTCAATTCAGGTTTTGCCTGCAATACGTAACAACCCTGAGAATAATGAGGTGTGTTATTGAATTAGTTTACTATAGTAAAAACGCAATCAATCGTCTGATCTTTCCGAACGAAGCGAATGAACTGGAACAGGTCTTGCCCTGAGATCGGTTACAATCCTGTTATTACCGTGATATTAGCACAGAATGAAAGCGCTAGCAATATCTTTTTAAAAAAGTATCACTGCTTACAGTTCTCGGCTCATGCTATAAAAAAAACCATGAACAAATCCGGATGGATACATTCATGGTGTTACGTGCATGGTATTCTGTTACGATCAGGCAGTATTAGCTAACCTCTCAGTTATTGCTAGTACAGCAATTACAGCTATTGGAGCTTTTTCACTTGTTCAATCAAACTGTCCAGACCCTTATCCGCCAGATACGGCCCATAGTTCCAGTAGTTCCTGGACACGTTGATAATTCGATTATGTTTGATCGCAGGAATACTCTGATATACCGGTTCCTCAAACAGTTCCATCATCTGATCCATCTCTTCATCTTCCATCTGAGTGAAGAAGTAATCTGCAGGCTTGTCTGCCAGTTTTTCCAAGGACAACACTGTGCCGCCATCTGAATAGATTTTATACTGCTCAGGCATGGAGAATCCAAAATCCTCATAGATCAGCTTGCCCAACGTACCGCCCTCGCCGCCAAGCAATACCTCTTTATTGTAGATCACAAACGACATGGCTGTTGTGCCCGGTTTAATATTAATGTTCAGTTCACTGCGAATGCTCTTCAGTTTCGCTTCAAACTTTGCAATCCATTGCTCGGCTTCATCCTTACGATCCATAATATCGCCCATCGTTCTCAGCGTATTAATGACATCAGGATCGCCGCCCCAGGCCACCGTAATGGTTGGTGCAATTTTGGCATACGTATCTACAATTTCCTTGCTTGTGTAGTCCGGTACAATGATCACGTCTGGTTCCAGACCTGATATCATTTCAACGTTACCGTTGCCTGAGCCGATGTCCGGAACACCTGCGAGTTCTTCTGGATATTGCTCCAGTGTTTCCGTGTTTGCACCTGCTGGCTTCATTCCGAGAGGTAACAGATATCCGCCATAGGTTATGATAACTGGTTTGGAAGGCTGCGCCGGAATCTCAACCTTTCTTCCTGTAGCATCTGTATACGTTCGAGTAGATTCCTGTACCGGTTCTGCACTCGTTGCAGGCTGTGACTGTTCAGTTCCCGCCCCGCATGCTGCGAGCAGCAGCGATAAACTAAATAATAAACTAACCGCCAATGTTGGCTTAAAACGAAGGTTCAACTCGTCCACGCTCCATGTGTTGTATTGATAATGATTATCGTTATTACCAATATAACTATCGATGATCCTGTCATCAATGAACGATTCAGACTTCTTATTCGTACGATTTGAACCTTTGATTCGATGACTGTGCATTTTATACTGTGCTGGCGTCTCACCTGTTATACGTTTGAAAATACGGCTAAAGTAGTACAAATCCTTGTAACCAACACTTTCAGCCACCTCCCGGATCTGTGCTTCCGTCTCGGTCAGCAAACGTTTCGCTCGCTTGATTCGAGTCTGAATGACATAGTCCATGGGACTGCATCCGTACTTGCGTTTGAATACCCTGGCCAGATAATGCGTGCTGTAATGAAAATGCGTAGCCATATTTTCCATGGAGATAGAATGAGCGTAGTGCTCCTGAATGTAGGCTTCGATCTGCTCCGCCAGCTCCAGCGATTCGACCTGCCGCTGACGCGCCATCTTCCACTGGCGAAAGTGCTCATACACCAGTTGATAGAACAATCCTGTCACCTGTAACCGATCCAGTTCATCACTAGAAGTCCAAGACTCCGCCATTTTTTCCACAATCGTAAGAAGCGTTAATGGGTATGATGCTGCAAAATAATAGGGTTCTCCTCCCTGAAACGCATTCACGCCTCGTATACTTCCATCTTCCGATGATTCAAGAGGTAACGGGGCTGATTGCGGTTTATATAGCAGTAAATAATAATCTAACGGTTGCTTCATACAACGAATCCGCAATGACGTACCTTTTTCACCATGCAGAATGAGTGTCTGATCCGATGTAAATCGGTTTATCCCGAATTGAATGTCTGCTTCGCCTTTACTTAGGATCAAAAAAGCCGGAGCCGGTAAAATGGTTGTCGATAACTCTTGTTCTGAATGCAATACGTTATGGCGGATATCGATCAGTTTCACTTGATTGTTATTCCACCACCGAATGGCTTCTGACCATTCTTTCATGTTGAACCACCTCAAAATGATCATTGGACTTTGGTTCCTGCATGTCCGATTTCATCCTTACCATACTAGAGTGCTCAACGTTTTGTCCAGTTTGTCTATTATGTAAGCTTTGACTTATAATCGTAATTTTTACAATTAATTAACCTAAAGCTAACGCTCGTTTAGCAATTGCCCTATACACTGGGTTCTGGGACTAACTATACATATTTATTAGGAGGATGTTCATGTTAAATCGCTTCAATACCCGTGCAGCCAAAATGATGCTCGCGGTCACCACCATTGTTACAGCTACGCTGGGAGGCAGTAGTGCAGCTTGGGCTGCGGAAGACGGTACTTCAACAACTTCTGCATCACCTATCAAAAATGTAATCATTCTTATTCCTGACGGAATGGCTAATGATGCTACTGCACTGGCTCGTTGGTATAAAGGTTCATCCCTGACCATTGATTCCATGGCAAGCGGCATGGTTCGTACACACTCCGCGGATGCGCCGATTGCGGACTCGGCTCCTGCAGGAACAGCCTTTGCGACAGGACATAAATCTCATACCGGTTTTGTCGGTGTTTTGCCGGACAAGGCTACCATGCCTGGACAAAAACCGATTGCAAAAGGCGACGAAAGGAAACCAGTGGCTTCCGTATTAGAAGCTTCCAAACTTGCGGGTAAAGCAACGGGTATTGTAGCTACCTCCGAAATTATGCATGCAACACCGGCAGACTTCTCTGCCCATTATCCTGACCGTAAAAACTACGATGCACTCAGCAAACAACAAGTCTTCAACGGCATCGATGTTGTACTGGGCGGCGGCAGTAAGTATCTGGAACCAGCTGGACGCAAAGACGGTAACAATCTCGTTGCCTCCATCAAAGCACTCGGCTACGATTATGTAACTACACCTGCGGCGATGAAAGCATCAACTTCCAACAAATTGTGGGGTATGTTCTCTCCTGCAGGCATGTCATACAACATGGATCGTGATCCAGCCAAGCAACCAAGTCTGGCGCAGATGACATCCAAAGCAATTGAAGTTCTCTCCAAAAACGAGGACGGTTTCTTCCTGATGGTCGAAGGCAGTAAGGTAGACTGGGCTGCTCATGCCAATGATCCGATTGGGATTATCAGTGACGTGCTCGCTTTTGATGATGCTGTAAAAGTAGCGATGGACTTCGCCAAAGCCGATGGACAAACTGCTGTTGTAGCCGTATCTGACCATCAGAACGGTGGACTTACGATTGGTAATGCATCTACAACAGGCACGTATGACAAAGAGCCGTTGTCCACTTTTATCGGACCTTTGAAAAAGGCTAAATTGACAGGTGAAGGTGTAGAAGCGAAACTGGATGCGAAACGCACCAACATCAAAGCAGTCATGAAACAATACTATGGCATTTCCGATCTGACTTCCGAAGAGGTTGCTGCAATTAAAGCCGCCGAGCCAGGTAGCCTGAACTATGTCGTAGGCCCAATGATCAGCAAACGTGCCGGTATCGGCTGGACAACTGGCGGACACACGGGCGGAGACGTTGTACTGTACACGTATGCTCCAAATAATGATCGTCCATTTGGTGTCATTGATAATACAGATGTAGCCAAATACATGGCACGTGTCCTCAATCTGGATCTGGACAGTGTAAGCAAGCAACTGTTCGTACCTGCCAAACAGGCGTTTACAGCCAAAGGGGCCACAACCAAACTGGATCTGACGGATGTCAAAAATCCGAAGATTCTCGTAACAAAAGACAACACCAAACTGGAGTTGCAAATCTACAAAAACATTGCACTCGTGAATGGCAAAAAGACAGCTCTTGAAGGTGTGATCGTGTATAACGGTGTAGAAGCTTTTGTACCGCAGGGCGCTGTAGATCTGATCCAATAATAACGACATTACCGAATAAACAGAACACCCAAACTTAGCGAGACGCCTCGCCGTGTTTGGGAGTTTTTCTGATAATTAGATGATTAATACATGATTGAATGAATAAGCCAATCTTCTTGCCTACTTATTTATCATCATTCATTGGTTTATTTTGAAAACGTCAGAATGCCATACTGGGAAGTGTTCTTCCAGCTGTCATTGGTGAGATCATTCCATTTAGCCGTACTTTTGTTATTGTTTCCTTGGTTGTCATTAATTTGAAGTTCAAATCCCATGACTTGGCCTTCCTTCGGCACGAGGGACTGTAATCTGATCTTAGCCTCCACCTGATACCCCTTGGACGTTTTCTTCACAGCACTTTGGAGCCTTCCCGGAGAGGCACTGCCAGCAAACGTACCTACATTATCTGCACTGATCCGGAACTGGGCATCATCGTATTGATAGAACGGTGTACGCTGATGATTTTCATCCAGGAAAATCTCAACCGAATCCTGATCCCATGGATCAGGAGCGTTGGTTATAATTTGTGGATCAGTGACATCGATAAACAGATATAAATTCTGACCAGACCACATCGCACGTGCCTCAGCGGATGCACCTCCGCTCTGATTCAGTGGTGTAATATGGAATGGCATAACCTTATTCCATTTTGCATCCTTCTCACCATCTATCGTTACTGTTCCTTGCAAGGCTTTCGCAGACTTAGGCATACTCGCAAACTGAATAACGCCATATTTGCTGGTGTCTTGATCCTGGGATAGTGTGCGGTCATTCCAGTACAGAACCTGCTGTCCTCCTGAACTGTTGTTTCCACCATCGGTCACCCGTACATCCAGGCCAACTTCACGTGCAAGTGCCCCTTGTGCATTAGTCAATGGTATGGATAATTCAACCTGATAACCGTCCGCCGCTTCACGAACGCGATACGTATTTGGCTTAGCTCCTGTCACTTTGCCTTCACGGCTTATGGTGATATGTCGATCATCTGCCTCATACACAGGAGTTTTGCCATTGTTCAGATCAACGAACAGCTCCACTTTATCTTTGGCATGTTTGGTCGTATCCTTTACGTCAACCAGAACATACAAATTATTTTTATCCCACAACGTACGGAACGCCGCTGAACCCGAATTGCCTTTCAAAGCTGTGGAAACAGCCTTGTTCCAGAGTGGATCTTGTTTGGCTGCCTTCGTATTTGGTGTACCAGACAACGTAACAGCCCTGTTCGTCAAAATAGGCAGGCTTGATTCATCTGCCAACCCCCAATAGGCCGGTTTGGATTGCAGAGCACTATCGAATAAAAAGGCTTGATTGTTATACGATTTCTCATCCTGTAATCCCCATAAGGTCACCGATGAGATGACATCGCTATGTTTTTGATACAGGTCAAACAGCTCTTTATATCGGTAAGCCTGCTTCACTGCAACATCCTGAGGTAATGTCTCACCATAAGGAATTCCGCTATCGACATCCAGTTCTGTGATTTGGATATCCAGTCCAAGACCGGCAAACAGATTGATTGTTTTCTCAATCTCGTCAATCGGCGGAGATTCAAGATTATAGTGGGATTGCAGACCCACGCCATCAATCAGCCCTTTTTCTTTCAACTTTTTCACCAGTTGATACATATGCTCTCTTTTTTCAGGAATTTCGGTGAAATACTCGTTGTAGTATAATTTCGCATCCGGGTCGGCGGCACGTGCAAACTCAAACGTTTTCTCAACATAATCCGGACCAATCAGCTCGTAGAACGGGCTTTTGCGCATTCCGTTTGCATCCCCGTTACTATCTGCAATCGCTTCATTCACAACGTCCCAGGCGTAAATTTTGCCTTTATATCGTTTCATGACCGTATCTACGTAATTCTGAACCCGACTGAGTAGCAGCTCCCTGCTCGCAGGGTTGCCCTGGTCATCCTTGAACATCCACTCTGCGGCATCAATATGCCAGAGCAAGGCATGTCCACGTAAACCCATTTGATTTTTCTGTGCAAAGTCCACATATTCATCCGAGGCTTGGAAGTCATACACGCCTTTGGAAGGGGACACAAACTTCGGTTTCATCTCATACGTTGCGGTCAAACTGTTAAAGTGTTTGGTTAACAATTGACCGTAAGCTCCTTCAAGCTGCCAGCGATACACCGCGGCTCCAATCGGAAATTCAGTCTGGTACAGATCTTGCAAGGAAGGAATATCGGTCTCAATAGCGAGTGGTGCGGCTTCCTCAATTGTGAAATCATCCACATAAAATGACAATGTATCTACCGTGTCGTCGGAAACATAAGGTGTTTCAATAAAGAAATTCAAGTCCTCGGGATTATCGCTGTATTGGTACGTGGCCGTAACCTTATGCCATTGCTGCCAGTCGTCTTTGGGAATCGTGACCTTGTCCAGCATGTTCCAGCTCTCTGCCCCATTCTTCTTGTAGGCCGTTAGCTGAATCGTCTGATCTGAAGCTGGTTTCTCCGTAAGCCTGACATAGAATGAAATGTTATAAGTAGAATTCGGCTTCAACAGACCTTTCATTTTAAGCATCGGCCCATGAAAGGAGCGCTGACGGTTCGAGACAAGCATACTCCGAGTACCTTGATGCGCTGCCTGCTCTGAAACGGTCAAACTTTCGCTGCCAACACGCTGAAGCCAGCCTTGAAGTGTCCCATCCTCAAAATCGGTTTGAAGCACCTTGAGGTTCTGCCCAGAAACCGCCGCAGCCCCAGAACTTGCTCCCTGTTCAATCTGCTGTTCTTGCGCAAAAGCAGCCTGCTGAAAAGGAAGCGTCGTCATCACCAGCATCGTTGCCAGCAGGGTTGAACTCATTTTTTTAAACACCTTCGTCTTCATTTCATTCCTCCTCTCAATTTAACTTGTATTATACACTTTGAAATAACGCTTACATATATATTTTTGTAAATTTTTTCAATAAAAATAACAGATGGTAGTCATCCCATTACATATGGTATTCGAGATTAGACCAAAACAAGAAAATTCTGACGAAATATTCCTTTCGTCAGAATCTCTTATTTCCTATGTTTCTACTTCATCTTGAACACTCCGTCACGCAATTCAAAGGGAGCTGCTCCAGCTTCGAGTGCACTCAAAGATTCGTATAACAACTTTCCATCTTTTGAATATCTCAGCTCTGCAAGCTTTCTATAGATTTCTTTCTCTGATACGCTTCCTTGGAAAAAATGCATGATGATGTGAGTAATAAAATCTATTTCGTTCTGTATTGCTGCGAACTCTCTAGCTAAAATGATAACGTCATATGAACCAATGAACAGAAACTGTTTACTTTTTTTCAGAACATCAATTAAGAGATCTTCACTCCAAGGTAATTGTCTGGCTAATAGAGGTAATTGCTCTTGGATTAAAAGCATCTGAGGTAAGATAAAAGGCTTAAAATCACCCGCAGACTTTTGAATTGTTCTATAAACCCAGCTCACTAGTTCATCTTCATGCTCTTGTTTCCAACCCAAATTATCTTTATGCACGTATTCACCATGCTTGCCACGTGTGTAATAGAACACGTCACTCGAGTTGTTAAGCACGATATCCAGCGTGTTCTCCGTCGCCCCTAACTCTCCAGTTAACCAATCCCACACCTGACTTCTGGACACAATTCCACCTTGATCCAAAATATACTGTTCTGTGAGAATTTGAAGCGTAAGATTGTCAGACTCTTGATCTGCAACAGCAACAAGAGGATATCTTACAAAATTGAAGTTGGTTATCTCAGCTTCTTCTGTCTGTAATAAATCATACAACGTATACGTAGACTCAATTCCATGCATCTTGCAATAATCCAACATTTCTTCGTACAGACGTTTAATATGAACGACAGGAGCTAGTGTTAACAATTCATTTAATCTATTGCTCAATGGTATATACTCAGAAGTATTCAACGGATAGAACTCCTTTAAACCAATCATCCCAAGATCAGCACGAATAAAATCACTATCCGTCGCAAAATTGAAATCCAGAGTGAAGCTTTTCCAGCCGCGTCCAACAACAAACTCTTCCCTCAGCTGCTCTCTGGAAACCGCGGTGTTATGTTCTCTGATATAAGTTTTAATCATTTCCGCATTACTGAGCTGAAATCCATCATCCTCATGCCAAATATGCGGAAATTTTCGAAGCTGCAGTGTGGAAGAGCCATATTTGCGCAAGAGCGTATATAAGGCATATTCGTTAGGCACCTGAGCATTAAGTAGTTCAGGTTCAAACTTATAAAATAAATGTCCTACAGCAATAGGGCTTCTTGTCGACAGAAGGTTTTCGACTTCAGCGGAAGTCCTCTGAATGAGAGGAATATTGGGATGAACATAGCTATGGTGTATGTAAACTCCTCTTCCCCACAAATAAGCTATATCTGCGTAATCATCGCGACTAACTACAGAAACGATATCCCGCTTTTTTTCAAAATCACCGGGCCACAGATTTGCAGCTATCTCTAACAATTCTTCTGCTTTCTTATAAATTTCAATCCCTTCAGGATACATCCGCAACAACATTTCTACTTTATCCGCCTTGGTGCTGTTCGATAACATAAAGTGTTGATCCTTTACGGAATAAATAGTATCTTCTGTCCATATTTTCATCAATTGTACCGGCACATAATCGTCAATAATCATTCGTTTTAGAAGTTCCTCTTCATCAGCAGCTTCAATCAGCATTCCCTTGTAATTTTGTTTAAGCAATCTAACTAACTGTTCCTTAAGGGTATCTGTCTTCTCTATTGAATGCGTCGTCCACCATCCATTGAAATGATTGATACCGCTGATCTCTAACGATTCAACAATCAGATCAATCTCAAAGGAGGACGTATCTATATTAAAATAGTAGAACCCCTTACCGTTGGTAATTGCTAATCGTAATTCACGTTCAATAAGAGTCATGTCTTTCATTAAACTTGTATGCTGGGCCTTGATGATCTGTCGAGTCCACTCTCGTGTAAACCCGAAATGCTGTCCTACTTCTTCAAGGGTTGGCTTTCTTTTTCCATTTTTATTCAGCCAACGATAACGCATAACTTCGCGATTTCTGTCTTTTCCCCGACTTAAGTCCTCGCCATTGATCCAAGGCTGCCAAATGTTTATCGTTCTCTGTATAGCTTGATCTAAGCGTTCCTCCTGACTAAGCAATTTCCATTGTTCATCCATTAATTGCTGTTGTCTGATTTCATCAAGTTTGGAGCACAATTGACGATAAAATTTATCCACCATCGTAACGCCTACCTGAGGCAAGGTTAACAATCTTTCAAAACTGGCAGGTAACATTCCTATTGTATGAATACCTGATTGATGCAGCTCAGAGATCAGATTGGACAGCCCCTTGTACAATTTCTCCTCTAATCCGGTATGCATTAACGCTTCATCAACGACATATTGCTCCATCTTCCACTGAATGAATCCTGTATTATTCACACGATCATCTAGTTTATTTTTTTCAAGTACGTTGCTGCCTTGTTCCGTTTCTGGTGGGTTTTGAACAGCGCCTCTTTGGATAAGACCGCGTAATTGATCATAGAACTTTTGAACAGCAGTGGAACCTACACCTTTAATTTTGGATGGTAAAACAGATAGGACCTCGGGGAGTTCCTCTAAGGTTTCTATATTCCACTGTTCTTGAATACCACGAATTAAGGCCGCACATCCCTGAAATGGTAAATCTCTGATTGGTTTGCTTCTCAGATCCGCAGGGAGCAAAAGTTCCATTCCATTTAGCCGGAAAATCTTCTCTCCCTCATTTTCGAAGTTCTTAGCATATACCTCGTTCAATTTATCCTCTACATCTTCATCCTGTTCAACATTACGCAGCACAGAAACAATTTCTTTATGCCCTTCTTTTAACAACCATTTTAACGAATAAACAGGTATTCCACTTAGCTGGTCAGATTGAATGATCCCAAATCGTTGTAACATTCGACATGCATGTGGCGGAAGGATTGCATCAAGCTTAATTCCTGCCTTCAATATACCAAGCGTTTCTCCTTGGGGCTCATGCTGCAGCTTCAAGAATCTCCCAAGCTTGTCCTCGAACTGAAAACCAAAAAACCATAATTGAACCATGACATCATGCAGTAGTTTAGATTGTTGATCATATAATTCAAGTAACTTCTCCTCCGTCCATCCACCGAACATCTCAATACCATAAGTCGTAGACAGATCAGCAAGCCTTGATGAAGCGAAGCCTTGTATCTTTTGATGAACTAGCCTCTTTGGAACCTTGACTGAGCCATACTGCTCTGGTTCAGATATGGATACTTCTTCTGTGGTTTGAATCACTGGGGATGGCGCCTGAACCGTCACTCCAGAAATAAATTCAGACAACTGGGAAGTCGTTTCCACAACTTCCCCAACCTCTTCTACATTAATATCCGTATTCTGCAATACAGTTATTTCATTCTCAGAGCCAATACTCGGCTGTTCTTCGTTACTTAACCAAGTAACCCAGCGTTCAGCAGATGGATTCTTCCCCATCATAAACCAGGCGGGTTTACGCCTTGTTGAATTACTACCATTTCGGGCAAATCGAAAATAAATACCTTGTGCATTCCATCGGCCAAGTATCTCTTTCAGCTCCCAGCCACCGACAACCCATAACGCTCCGCCAAAGGATCTCTTATCCACTAAATTAAGGTTTTCCTGCCCAAGTACAACTGCCATTTCCAGTTTGCCTTCATTTTGAATCAGGATATCTGAAAATTCTTCCAGAGCAGAGTGACTATCCGTAGCCCTTTCCTTAGTATGTGTAACCATGGAGGCAGCCTTTTCCGCCGTCACTGCCAACTGTTTCTCCGATAGCTGCACAAGCACTTCTTCAATACTGCGAAATTTCTCATCTAGCGTAGGGAGCAGTTTGGCTTCCAACTGATCCGCAATCACCTTCTGCATCATTTCCGAATTCAATACAGGAGGAGCTTCGATCGGATGAGTAATCGACTCAACTGGCTTAATCGGCATCTGGTAAGGTGGCAATTCAATTGCCACCGAACCGTACAATTCAACATACCATATCGCAAGTTCGAAGATATGACGATGTGCTGTCAGAGCCGTATCCACATGAATTTCCCGACTGTCATGCGCAGCCGTATTTCCATTTTTACGGAGCCACTCGAACTTATCACGAATCGATTCAGAGATTAACCCTTCACGTGCTAGCTTATGCAAGCGTTCAATCTGTTTTATTGAATAAACAGGCTCAACCTTTTCCTGAACGCTGACCGTTGTCGCCAAAAGCTCCGCATATAGTCTTCCTTGCGTGAGTGTTCCTCTGGGATTCAGCCAGATACTATTCTCTGCCTCTTGTGCCAAGGATGCTAGTTCTGCGCTAAGCTCATTCAAAAAGCAAAAGCTGGATTGCGTCATAAAATTGAATCCCTCCTAGTAACGATACTCTGATGCGGCTTGACTGCTCATCGCTTCAGCCTGCTTCAGAACCATATCAATGGCAAGTTGCTCAAGATCAGGCGGATAGCCATATTTCTTAAGTAATCGTTTGACCGTCACTTTCATCTGAGCACGCACATTTTGTCTTAGCGTCCAGTCCACAGTAATGTTATTTTTAATCGCTTGTGTCAGTTCATGGGCAATCTGTTTGAGCATAAGATCACCCATTAATTCCTTCGCAGAATGGTTGGAAGCCAGTGCATCATAGAATGCTAATTCCTCGGCAATCATACCTAGTTCTTCCCCACGCTGTACCTCACGATTTATATCCTTGGCCATTTGAATTAATTCTTCAATAATTTGTGTTGTCTCAATAGTCCGATTGTTGTATTTACGAATAGACTCTTCCAGCATATCCGAGAACTTGCGTGCCTGAACTATGCTCACCTTCTCGAACGTTTTAACCTTTCCTTGCAAAAGTCTACGTAATAACTCAACTGCCAGATTTTTTTGCTTTAAACCACGAACGCTATCCAGAAAATCATCAGATAGAATGGCAATATTGGGCT
This sequence comes from Paenibacillus sp. NN59, assembly GCF_057597225.1. Taxonomy (NCBI): domain Bacteria; kingdom Bacillati; phylum Bacillota; class Bacilli; order Caryophanales; family Paenibacillaceae; genus Paenibacillus; species Paenibacillus sp. NN59. The sequence goes on from NZ_CP199678.1 coordinate 4,797,206, forward strand.
TCTGAAGCCCTGCGGCTTCCAGAATATCAACCACTTCTTCAGAAATGATGGACTTTGAGATCAGTTGATTCAATTCCGTATCCAGCTCAGCCGTCGTTTTTTTACGATTATCGGCCGTAATCAGCTTCATGATTCCTGATTTAACCGCCTTCATGAATCCGACCTCCACATTAACGGACTCAGCCTGAGGCGTAGTCGAGCACAAAGCATAGGCTTTGGACATCTCCGTGACCCAGTTCATAAAATCACGTTTACCTTCTTCGCCGAGACCAAGCACATAATCTACGGTTTCTACAATAGCTCTCATTCGTTCAGAGGCACGGGACGAGTTAAACTTGCTATAATCATGACCATGCAGCAGGTCGTGAATCAGATCTAACCGTTCCAGCATGTAGTCGATGGCCTGATCCGTATTAATCCCTGCCGTTTGACGATCCTGATCCGTATATTGCTGCAAGGCAGACTTCAACATATCAGCAATGCCAATGTAATCAACAATCAGACCACCGGGCTTATCCCGGAACACACGGTTAACACGTGCAATGGCCTGCATCAGGTTGTGTCCCTTCATCGGTTTGTCGATGTACATCGTGCTCATAGAAGGAACATCAAAACCCGTAAGCCACATATCACGAACAATCACGATTTGAAGTGGATCATTCAAGTCCTTCATTCGTTTGGCAAAGTATTCTCTACGCCACTTGGTGCCAATAAATGGCTGCCATGCTTCGGGATCGCTGGATGTTCCCGTCATGACAATTTTGATCTTGCCCTGACTATCATCATCACTGTGCCAATCCGGTCGTAATTCAACAATGGCTTTATATAGATCAATAGCAATTCGGCGGGACATGACAACGAACATCGCTTTTCCAAACATGCCTTGCTGCCGTTGCTCGTAATGGTCAACCATATCTCTGGCAATAGCTTTGACTCGGTTCTCCGATCCTGCAAGCGCCTCAAGCCGGGCCCACTTGGACTTTAGTCGTTCCTTTTGTGTTACTTCCTGGAACTCGGTGATCTCCTCATACGCTCCATCAACCACCGGACGCTCCGCTTCAGGCAAATTCAGACGTGCTACTCGGCTTTCGTAATAAATTTTGACCGTCGTTCCATCTTCCACCGCACGTGTCATATCATAAATATCGATATAATCCCCGAACACCGCTGGCGTATTTTTGTCACTCAATTCAACCGGCGTTCCAGTGAATCCGATATATGACGCATTAGGCAAAGCATCCCTCATATATTTGGCATAACCGTATTTTACATCCGCCTCGCCCGTTTTGTTATTCGCCACCATCTCCGCCTGAAAACCGTACTGACTGCGATGAGCTTCATCGGCTATAACGATGACGTTTTTACGCGGAGTTAACTCCGGATACGTATCTTCGTCACCTTCAGTGCTGAACTTATGAACAGTCGTAAAGATGATTCCCCCGGATTCAACAGCAAGAAGCTCGCGTAAATGCTGACGATCTGCAGCTTGCTTCGGGGTCTGACGCAATAAATCCTGTGACCTGCTGAACGTTGCGTATAGCTGTTCATCCAGATCGTTACGGTCAGTCACAACTACAATCGTTGGATTATCCATTGTCAAAACCAATTTACCAGCATAGAAGACCATAGATAAGCTTTTACCTGAGCCCTGAGTGTGCCAGATGACACCAATCTTGCGATCTCCCTCTTCATCCGCTGCCCGCTCTGTGCTGGATATCGCTTTATTCGTTGCATGAAATTGATGATATCCTGCCAAAATTTTAGTTACTTTCTCGCCATCCGTCTGAAATAATACAAAATGCTTGATCAAGTCCATCAGACGTTGTTTATCAAACATGCCTTTAATCAGTACCTCCAGCTGCGGCATGGAGGAAGGTGCAACATCGCTTCCCTCAATCGTGCGCCACATCATGAAGCGTTCGGCATCCGCCGTCAAGGTACCCGCGCGGGCGTTCACTCCGTCGCTAATGACCATAAACGAGTTATATGTAAATAGAGTAGGTATACTGCTCTTGTAGTTCTGAATCTGGTTGTATGCTTCACTGATGCCTACTTCCTCGTTTGAGGCACTTTTTAGTTCAATCACAGCAAGCGGGATACCGTTCACAAACACGATCAAATCCGGGCGTTTCTCACCATTCTCAATTACCGTATATTGATTGACGATGAGAAAATCATTTTCTCCCGCGCGTTCCGGCTCGGTGGCAAACAACCAAACTTTGGCTACCTTGCTCTCCCCGTTAGCCGTTCGATACTCGGCATCAATTCCATCGGTAATCATCCGCTGAAAGGCTCGGTTGTTTACAAGTAAGCTGGGGTTTTGCGGAATTTCCACAATCCGAATCGCCTCTTCGATGGCTTCGCGCGGCACACCCGGATTAATCCGGGTTAGTGCCTCACGCAGCCGTTCGCTTAAGATCACGTCACTGTACAGGTACCGCTCCGGATATTCGCCTTCTGGCGAAATCTCCGGGCCATAGGCCCAGTTGTAATCCAATTCCTGAAACCATTCAATCGCCGCTTGTTCCAGGTCACTCTCTGTATATGATGTTACATAATACATGCCGCACCTCCTAAGCTGTTCTGTAACGATATGAGTTTATCAAGCTAATTGTTGCTTACTTGCTCTTGTTCATCTATTGGTACGCGAATTTCTCCAGACATGAGTTTGGGGAGGAGGGAGTCGCGAATAGAGGATAGAAACTCTATTTCTACCATATTTTCATGAATAGATGTCAATAAAGGATTAGATAATTCTTTAAACCTACTAATTAATTTTTTTCCAGGATATATCA